>NZ_LQCI01000052.1:66642-520529 GCF_001613935.1 Amycolatopsis regifaucium | reverse complement strand
CTTCCTTGCGTTAGGCGCAAGGAAGGGGGCCATCATGTACTTCACGCGTACTCCCAGGTGCGCAGGGTGCGCTCCAGCCCCTTCTCGACCTTAATCTCCGGCGGAACGTCAGCCGGGACGTAGCCGACGCGGCGGGCGACGGCCTCGCTGGCCGCGTTCTGCGCGTCGATCTTCAGCCGGAGCGGTCCGAGACCGAGTTCCAGCGCGTACGCGGTGAGCACCCGGAGGGACCGTGCCGCCAGGTCCTGCCCCCGGTGGGCCGGTCCGACCGCGTAGCCGAGCTCTGCGTGTCCCTCCTCGTGCAGGAACAGCACCACCTCACCGAGCGGCTCGCCGCCGTCGGTGGTGATGGCGAGCCGCCGCCCCGAACCTTCAGCCCGGCGGGCGAGGCTCTTCTCGTAGTGGCCTTTCGCCGCCACCTCGTCGAACGGCGAAGGCAACGGCGTGAAGCGCGCGACGGCGGGATTGTCGAACAGGCCGGGCATGAACGCGATGTCGTCTTCCACCCAGTCCCGCAGGACGAGCCCTTCACCTTCGAGCCGGACCTCCTCCGGCCAGCGCACCGTCATGGGATCAGCAGGAGCTTGCCGGTGGTGCGCCGCCCCTGGAGGTCTTCGTGCGCCTGGCGGGCGTCGGCCAGCGGGTAGCGGCCGCCGATCCGGATGTTCAGCGAGCCGTCTCCGACGGCGGCGAAGAGTTCGTTCACCCGCCACTCCAGTTCCTCGCGGGTGAGCACGTAGTGCGCGGAGGTGGGTCGGGTGAGGTACACCGAGCCGCTGCGGTTGAGCAGTTGCGGGTCGATCGGCGGCACCGGGCCGCTGGCCGCGCCGTAGAGGGCGAGCAGGCCGCGGATCTTCAGGCTCGCCAGGCTGCCGTCCACAGTGGACTTGCCTACGCCGTCGTAAACCACCGCGACACCCTTGCCGTCGGTGAGTCCGCGGACCGCCTTGGCGAAATCGACCTGGTCGTAGCGGATGACGTCGTCCGCGCCCGCCTGCTTGGCGAGTTCGGCCTTCTCGTCGGTGGAGACGGTGCCGATCACCCGCGCGCCGCGTGCCTTGGCCAGCTGGACCAGCAGCAGGCCCATCCCGCCGGCGGCGGCGTGGATCAGGACGTCGTCACCGGCCTTGACCTCGTAGGTCGAGGCGATCAGCGCGTGCGCGGTGACACCCTGGAGCATCGTCGCGGCGGCGGTCTCCTCGGAAACGCCGTCGGGAATCTTCACCGCGATCGAGGCGGGCAGCACACGGCGCTGGGCGTAGCTGCCGAGCGAGCCCTGCCAGGCGACGCGGTCACCGACGGCGAAACCGGTCACCTCCGGCCCGATCGCGGCCACCGTGCCGGCGCCCTCCATGCCCAGGATGAACGGCGTGTCGACGGGGTAGATGCCCTCGCGGTGATAGGTGTCGATGTAGTTGACGCCCGCCGCGGCGACGTCCACGAGCAGTTCACCGGCTCCGGGTTCGCCGACCTCGACTCGCGCCGGCTCTAGGACTTCAGGACCGCCGGTTCGCCGGATCTGCACTGCCGTGGGCATACATCCTCCTCGTTCAAGGTCTTTCCGACCGGCACAACTATGGCCGACGCCACGGTTATTCCGCGTCACGGGCCATCCGCGGTTAAGCTCTGGCCGTGGCTGAGACCGAAGAGAAGACCGAGACCGCCGCCCCCACGTCGCGCCAGCTCGCGGCCGCCCGCGACTTCGTGAAGCGGCACGGGAAGCCGTCGCGCGCGGTGGTGGAGAACATCGGCCGGGCCGGGGCCCGGGTCGTCCTGGTGGGCGCGGACGGCGCCCTCGGTGACGTGGTCGTCCCCTCCGTGGAGACGGGTGAGGCGCTGGTCGAGGCCGTCGAGGACCTCGAACCCGCCGAATGGGACAGCGAGACCGTGAAGGCCACCAAGATCGGCGCCGAGCACCGCCGCCGGATGGCGGGGAAGTGAGCGGTTCCGCGATCCTCGTCGCCTGTTCCGCGCTGCCGGAAAGCGACGGCGACGAACACGCGGTTCCCGAGGCGCTGGCCGACCTCGGCTTCAAGACCCGCTGGGCCGCCTGGGACGACACGACCGTCGACTTCGGCGCCGCGGACATCGTCGTGCTGCGTGCCACCTGGGATTACGCCGAGCGCCGCGACGAGTTCCTGTCCTGGGCCGAATCCGTGCCCGCGCTGGCCAACGCGGCCGAAGTCGTGCGCTGGAACACCGACAAGTCCTATCTGGCCGAACTCGGTGACGCCGGGGTCGCGGTCGTGCCGACCACGCTGATCGCGCCGGGAGACGACGCCCCGCGCTGGCCCAAGGGCGACTTCGTGCTGAAGCCCGCGATCGGTGCCGGCTCTCAGGGTGTGGGAAGGTTCGCGTCCGGCGAGGACGCCGCGGCTCATCTGCGGCGTCTCCACGCAGAGGGGCGCACCGCGCTGATGCAGCCGTATCAGTCCAGTGTGGACACCGCGGGCGAACTCGCGCTGGTGTTCTTCGGCGGGGTGTACTCGCACGCGTTCTCGAAGGCCGCGATGCTGGGCAGGGAACTCGACGAATCCGGTTTGTACGTCACGGAAAAGCTCGCCCCCGCGCAACCGCCCGCGTCGTTCCGCGCGCTGGCCGAAGACGCGCTGGACGCGACCGCGGCCTTGCTGGGGATCCTGCGCGCGGAGCTGCTCTACGCCCGCGTCGACCTCGTCACCGGACCGGACGGCAAGCCGCTGCTGCTGGAACTCGAACTCGTCGAGCCTTCGCTCGGCTTCCGGCAGACCGACGCCTCCGCCGCGTGGCGTTTCGCTTCCGCAGTCCGGCAGCAACTCGCCTGACCCCGGCCATGAGGCCGGGCATTTCGTCCTCTAAACGCGGTAGTTGCACGCGCAAGGAACGCGTTTAGAGGACGAAATGCGAGGGCGAGACAGCGTCAGGCGGGTTTCACGCGCTTGGCGGCGAGGCGCTCAGGCTTCGGCCACCGCACGTCCCGCGCCCAGCCGAACTTCTCGAACAGCCAGATCACCCGTGCCGACACGTCGAGCTGGCCGCGCAGGACGCCGTGCCGCGCGCAGGTCGGGTCGGCGTGGTGGGAGTTGTGCCACGACTCGCCCATGGACAGGATCGCCAGCGGCCAGAAGTTCGCCGCCTTGTCGCGGCTGGCGAAGGGGCGCTCGCCGACCATGTGACAGATCGAGTTCACCGACCAGGTGACGTGGTGCAGGAACGCGATGCGGACCAGTCCGGCCCAGAAGAATCCGGTCACCGCACCCCACCACGACCAGCTGATCAGCCCGCCGAGTATCGCGGGCAGTGCCAGACTGAGGGTGATCCACAGCCAGAAGTACCGGTTCACCACGCGAAGGTCCTTGTCCGCCACCAGGTCCGGCGCGAAGCGCTCGTAGTTGGTCACCTCGCGGCCGAACATCCAGCCCATGTGCGCGTGCCAGAACCCGCGCAGCAGCGCCGTGGGCGACGTCCCGAACAGCCAGGGGGAGTGCGGGTCGCCTTCGCGGTCGGCGAAGGCGTGGTGACGGCGGTGGCTGGCCACCCAGAAGATGACCGATCCCTGCACCGCGAAGCTCCCGGCGATGGCCAGCGCGATCCGCAGTGGACGACCGGCCTTGAACGCGCCATGGGTGAAGTAGCGGTGGTAGCCGACGGTCACCCCGAGCGTGCCGATCGTGTAGAACACGACCGCCAGCGCGAGATCCACCCAGGTCATGCCCCAGCCCCACACGATCGGCACGGCGGCGAGCAGTGCGACGAACGGGACCAGCAGAAAGGTCTTGAGGATCAGCATCTCCCCGGAGCCGCGCCGGTGGGAGATCAGGGGTTTGGACGGACTGGCCGGTGCGTCCGGCTCGGTGCTGGCGGTCATACGACACCTCGGGCCTCGACTCGGTGGTGACCCCCGTGCGGGGCACCGAACGCAGCGTAAGGGCAGTGTCTGGCGAGCACGCCGCCCGGGGGTTACGTCCGGTTTGCCGGTGGGTCAGGTCGAAGTGGCGAGTTCCCGGTCAGCGGCCTGAGAAACCGGAACGGGACCACGATCGCGTGATGCGCACCACAGCGCGGCGGTCGAGATGATCACCAGTGCGGAGCCGAGGACGTGGAGGGAGACCAGTGCCTCCGGCACCCCCAGGGCGTACTGCACCGAGCCGAGGACGCCTTGGGCGAGCGCGACCACCCACACGATCGTGTAGCGCCGCCATACCTGCTTCGGGGTTTCCCCGCGCATCAGCTGGAGACCGAAGACGGCCAGCACGATCAGGTAGACCACCAGCAGCCCGCCGTGGATCTGGGTGAGCGTCTCGATCGGGGCCTGCAGGCGGTGGGTACCGGGGTCCCCGCCGTGCGGGCCCGCCCCGGTCACGGTGGTGCCCGCCGCCAGCACGGCCCACATCGCCGCGGCGAGCACGATCAGCGTCTTGCGGCCCGCGTCCGGGATCAGCAGGCGCGCGGGCTCGTCACCCTCGTTGAACGCGCGAAGCAGCAGTACCGCGAGCCACACCAGGGGAGTGGACGCCAGGAAGTGCAGGGCGACGGTCCACCATTCGAGCTTCGCGAGCACGGTGATGCCGCCGACGACGGCCTGCAGCACCACACCCGCGGGCATCGTCCAGGCCAGCTTCACCAGGCGACGGCGGCTCGGGTGCTCGATCCGCACGCGCCACGCGGTGAGCACGCACAACGCGGCGACGAGGATGACGACGCCGGTCAGCATCCGGTTGCTGAATTCGATCCATTGGTTGAGCGCGTCGAATTCGGGATGCGGCTCGGGGACGATGCTGCCTTCGACGCATTGCGGCCACGTCGGGCAGCCGAGGCCCGAACCCGTGACCCGGACGACCGAACCGGTGACCCCGATTCCGGCCTGCGCGATCACCGCCGCGATCGCGACCGCTCGCTGAACCGCGGACGAGGGATACGGCAGACGCGCTACAAGGCTCTGGAACGGCACCAACCGATGCTAGAACGCCCTTCCTGAGAGCGTTCCACCGGCCGCGTCTCCCTGTGTCGGCCGCCTCAGGTGAGCCGCGTGGTCTTGCTCGCCAGCGCGCCCGCGGCCATCCCCCAGCCGACGAGGACCGCGAACGGGCCCCAGCCGAACGAGCCGTCGAGAAGAACCGAGCGGAGACCTTCGGCGAGCGCGCCCGAAGGCAGCAGTTCGACGACCGTCGCCAGTCCCGGCGGCATCGTCGACGGCGCCAGCAGGATGCCGCCCGCGAGCAGCAGCACGAACCAGACGATGTTCGCCAGCGCCAGCACGGCCTCCGCGCGCAGTGCCCCGCCGAGCAGCAGCCCCAGCGCGCCGAACGCGAAGGTGCCGATGATCAGGAACGGGAGCGCGCCGAGGAGCCCGCCGAGTGACGGCGACCAGCCCAGCAGCGCCGCCACGGCACCGAGGATCACGGCCTGCAGCGCGACCACGACCAGCGCGGCGGCCACGCGGCCGGCGATCAGCAGCCAGCGGGGCAGCGCGGTGGCGGAAAGTCGTTTGAGGACGCCGTATCGGCGGTCGAAGCCGAGCGCGATGGCCTGACCGGTGAACGCCGACGACATGACCGCCAGCGCGAGGATCCTCGGCGTGATCCAGTCCACTTTGGACGCATCGCCGAGCTGTCCCGACGGCAGGATGTCCAGCAGCGACAAGCCGATCAGCAGCGCGAGTGGGATGAGCAGGGTCAGCAGGATCTGCTCGCCGTGGCGCAGGGTGAGGCTCGCCTCGACCTTCGCGTGCGTGCGCAGCATCTTGCCGAGTGAACCGCGACCGGGGGCGGGGGTGAAGGTGCCCGGGACGAACCGGGGGGTGGGCGTCGTGGTCATGCGCGCAGTTCCCGTCCGGTCAGCTCCAGGAAGACCTCTTCCAGCGTGCGCCTGCCGACCTGGAGTTCCTCGGGCATGACGCCCTGTTGCGCGCACCAGGCCGTCACCGTCGACACCACCTGCGGACTGATCGCGCCTTCGACGAGGTAGGTCCCCGGCGACGACTCGTGCACGAGGTGGCCTTCGGGCAGGGCCGCGGTCAGCAGGCCCGTGTCGAGCCTCGTGCGGGCCTTGAACCGCAGTTGCGCGGCCTCGCCGGCGTCGACGGTCAGCGAACGCGGCGAGCCTTCGACGACGACCTTGCCGTGGTCCACGATCACCACGGTGTCGGCCAGTGTTTCGGCCTCTTCCATCAGATGCGTGGTCAGCAGCACGCTGACCCCGTCGGCGCGCAGCGCTTCGAGCAGGTCCCAGACCAGGCGACGGGCCTGTGGATCCATCCCGGCCGTCGGTTCGTCGAGGAAGAGCAGTTCCGGGCGCCCGACGAGCGCGCAGGCGAGGGAGAGCCGCTGCTGCTGCCCGCCGGAAAGGCGTTTGAACGGCGTCTTCCGCGCTCCCGCGAGCCCGAGGACGTCCAGCAGCCAGGCCGGATCGAGCGGATTCGCGGCGCACGCGGCGACCAGTCCGAGCATCTCGTCGGCGCGGACGCCGGGATAGGCACCGCCGCCTTGGGGCATCACCCCGATCCGAGGCCGCAGCGCGCGGCCGTCCCGCGCCGGGTCCATGCCCAGCACGCGGACTTCGCCGTCGTCAGCCCGCAGGAAGCCTTCGCAGATTTCGACGGTGGTGGTCTTGCCGGCCCCGTTCGGGCCGAGCAGCGCGAGCAGTGTGCCACGTTCCATCCGCAGGTCGAGTCCATCGACCGCGATGGTGGATCCGTAGCGCTTCACCAGCCCGGTGATCTCGACGGCGGGGGCGTTCACGACAGGTCACGATACGGCGTCACGCGGGGACCGAATGCTCCGGGGACGGTCTGGACAGCAGCAGGGGCGAGAGGCGGTGGACGACGAACAGCCCCAAAAGCGTGACGACCCCGGCCGCGGCCCACGCGAACGGCAGGACGTAACCGCGGCCGTCGAAGGTGCTGCCCGTCGTGGGGAGCAGGAACGGCAGGACGGCGGTCACGATGGTCGCGGCGATGCGGAAGCGCGAGGTGCCGGCCGCCGCGGCGAGCGGGATGATCGCCCACAGCAGATACCAGGGCTGCAGCGCCACGTGCAGCACCATCACCGCGCCCAGCGAGACGCCGAGGCCGATGATCGGCCGGTAGCGCCAGTTGAAGCTGTCCCACAGGAATTTGACCGTCACCGCGCCCGCGACGAGGTAACCGAGCGTGCCGAGGATCGGCACCATCGCGTTGGTGTGGTTGCCGAGGCCGAGCGCGATGCCGAGGACGCCGCCGAGCGCGGCGAGCTCCGACGTCGGCGAGATCCACGAGCGGACCAGTCCCGGCGTCCCGAGCGCGCCGACCCAGCCGAAGCCGAGGCCGGTGCCGTAACAGACCGCCACGAGCACCACGCCGAACAGCAAGGCCATCGGGATCGCGGCGGTGAGCAGGTCCTTGATCCGGCCGTGCCAGCGTCTGGCCACCATCACCGTGAAGAACGGAAGCGCCAGGATCGCGTTGATCTTCACCGCGACGCCGAGGGTGATGAGCACCACCCCGAGCGCGATGAACAGCAATTCGCCCTTCGCCAGCGGCGGGACGGCGTCGTGCTTGTACCGCACCGGCATCCGCTGGAGACCGACCTCCAGCCCGGCCACCATGAGGCCGATCGCCAGCGCGTCGTTGTGGGCGCCCGCGACGAAGTGAAAGATCAGCAACGGGTTCGCCGCGCCGAGCCACAGCGCGGTGGCGGGCTGCACGCCGAACCGCCGGGCCAGCTTGGGCAGCGCCCAGATGATCAGGACGACGCCGATCAGCGCGAGACCGCGCTGCAGCAGCACCCCGGTGACGATGTTCCCGCTGCTCAGCGGGGCGAGCCAGCCACCGAGCCGGAGCAGCAGCGGACCGTAGGGCGCGGGGGTCTCGCGCCACATGTTGGAGACCCCGGAGGTCAGCGGATCGGAGACGCCGAGCGCCTCGGCCGGGCCGAGGGAGTACGGGTCCATCCCGCGGGCCACGATCTCGCTCTGCGCGAGATAGCTGTAGACGTCGCGGGAGAACAGCGGCGGGATGACCAGCAGCGGCGCGCACCAGAGCGCGATGGTGCGGGCGAGCTGCCCCTGGGTGGCGAGGCGGCGGCGCGCGGGCTGGGCGAACCGCCCGAGCATCAGCCAGCTCAGCACGATGATCGCCATCCCGGCGAGGCCCATCGCGAGCGAGACGGTGGGAATGCGGGTGAACAGCCGCAGTACCGGGATCTCCTGGACCGGGTTGATCACCGGCGCGGCACCCGCGCCGAGTGAGCCGAGGGCGAGGAAGAGGGAACCGACCGCGCCGAACCGGCGGACCACGTGCAGTCCGCGCAGTTCCTTGTCGTCGAGCGGTTCGGGCTCGTGCGGGCGCCCCGGGGACAGCGTCGCCACCGATCCCGCCGCTGAAGCTTCCCCGGGCCGTGCCTCGTCCGTGTCCCGCCCCGCCGGGTGCTCGCCCACTGCCACGCACGAAGGGTAGCGATGCCGGGAACAGAGTGAACGGGTACGTGGTTACCGGGGGAGAAGAGGGCGGCGACGTGACGCGCGACACTCCGTGAGGCACCCCTCTTTGCCGTCTCCCCGGAAATACGTCACACTTGTGTTGTGAAAAAGACGGGGACACAGGACGAGGCCGGTGGCGAAATGCCCCGCGCCGACGTCCAGCCTGTCCCCGCGCAGATCGGCCCCGAGGGCCGGACCAGGCACGAAGTGGCCCGCTTGCTGCTGGAACAGGGTCCGATGACCGCCGTCGTGGTCGCCGAGCAGCTGGGAATCAGCGCCGCGGCCGTCCGGCGGCACCTCGACGCGCTGCTGGCCGACGGCGAGGCCGAGACCCGCGACGCGCCCCGCCGCGGTCCCCGCGGCCGAGGCCGTCCCGCCAAGAACTTCCTGCTCACCGAAACGGGCCGCGCCCGGTTCGGGCACGCCTACGACGACCTCGCGTCCTCGGCCATCCGGTTCCTCGCCGAGCACGCGGGCGAAGACGCCGTGAAGGCCTTCGCCGAGGCCCGGGTCGCCTCGCTCGTCGGCCCGCATCGGGAGGCGATCACGAAGCACGCGGATCCCGCCGTCCGCGCCGAGGCCCTCGCCGCCGCGCTGACCAGGGAGGGCTACGCTGCGTCGACCCGTCAGGTCGGGGCGGGCGAACAGCTCTGCCAGCACCATTGCCCGGTCGCCCACGTCGCCGCCGAGTTCCCCCAGTTGTGTGAAGCCGAAACCGAGGCGTTCGCACACCTGCTGGGTACACACGTGCAGCGGCTCGCGACCATCGCGCGCGGTGACAACGCGTGCACCACACACGTACCCGTCGCTTCGACGGGTCGACCGGCCGCATCCCGGCCGGGAAGCACGGCGCCCTCCCCGGGGCGCACAGCACGGATCCCGAATGGAGGGAAACCCGCATGACTGCCGCTGCCGAGCAGCGCACTCCCACCACCGCGCCCATGAGCCAGGAAGAGACCATCGAGTCCCTTGGCAAGTACGCGTTCGGCTGGGCGGACTCCGACGAGGCGGGCTCTAGCGCCCGTCGCGGACTGAACGAGGACGTCGTCACCGACATCTCCTCGAAGAAGTCCGAGCCGGAGTGGATGCGCGAAGCGCGACTGAAGGCGCTCAAGCTCTTCGACTTGAAGCCGATGCCCAACTGGGGTGCGGACCTCTCCGGGATCGACTTCGACAACATCAAGTACTTCGTGCGGTCCACGGAGAAGCAGGCCACCTCCTGGGAGGACCTGCCCGAGGACATCAAGAACACCTACGACCGGCTGGGCATCCCCGAGGCGGAGAAGCAGCGCCTCGTCGCCGGTGTCGCCGCGCAGTACGAGTCCGAGGTCGTCTACCACCAGATCCGCGAGGACCTGGAGGCCCAGGGCGTCCTGTTCCTGGACACCGACACCGCGCTCAAGGAGCACCCGGAGATCTTCAAGGAGTACTTCGGCTCCGTGATCCCAGCCGGTGACAACAAGTTCTCCGCACTGAACACCGCGGTGTGGTCCGGTGGCTCGTTCATCTACGTGCCCAAGGGCGTCAAGGTGGACATCCCGCTGCAGGCCTACTTCCGGATCAACACCGAGAACATGGGTCAGTTCGAGCGGACCCTGATCATCGTCGACGAAGACGCCTACGTGCACTACGTCGAGGGTTGCACCGCGCCGATCTACCAGTCCGACTCGCTGCACTCGGCGGTCGTGGAGATCATCGTGAAGAAGGGCGCCCGCTGCCGGTACACGACCATCCAGAACTGGTCGAACAACGTCTACAACCTGGTCACCAAGCGCGCCAAGTGCGAAGAGGGCGCGACCATGGAGTGGATCGACGGCAACATCGGGTCCAAGGTCACGATGAAGTACCCGTCCGTCTTCCTGATGGGCGAGCACGCCAAGGGCGAGGTCCTCTCGGTCGCCTTCGCGGGCGAAGGCCAGCACCAGGACGCCGGCGCGAAGATGGAGCACCTGGCGCCGCACACCTCCTCGACCATCGTGTCGAAGTCGGTGGCGCGCGGCGGTGGCCGCACCTCCTACCGCGGCCTGGTCAAGGTCGCGAAGCGGGCGCACCACTCGCGGTCCAGCGTGGTCTGTGACGCGCTGCTGGTCGACACGATCTCGCGGTCGGACACGTATCCCTACGTCGACATCCGCAACGACGAGGTCTCCATGGGCCACGAGGCGACCGTCTCGAAGGTCAGCGAAGACCAGATGTTCTACCTCATGTCGCGCGGTCTCGACGAGGCCGAGGCCATGGCGATGATCGTGCGCGGGTTCGTCGAGCCCATCGCGCGTGAGCTGCCGATGGAGTACGCGCTCGAGCTGAACCGCCTGATCGAGCTTCAGATGGAAGGGTCCGTCGGCTAGTCATGTCGGTTACCGAGAACAACGTTTCCGAAGCGATGCGCGAAGGGGTGGTCGTTCCGGCCACCTCTCGCGCGGAGCGCTTCACCTCCTACGACGTCGGGGCCTTCGAGGTCCCGGGCGGCCGTGAGGAGAACTGGCGTTTCACGCCGATGAAGCGGCTGCGCGGCCTGCACGACGGGTCCGCCGCCGCCTCGGGTTCGGCCACCGTGGACGCCGACGCCGCCCCTGAGCTGAAGATCGAGCAGGTCGGCCGGGACGACGAGCGCCTCGGCGCCGCGGGTGTCCCGAGCGACCGGATCGCCGCGCAAGCCTACTCCTCGTTCACCGAGGCCACCGTCATCACGGTGCCCAAGGAGACGAAGACCTCGAAGCCGTCGACGGTGAAGATCACCGGCCCCGGCGAGGGCAAGGTCGCCTACGGGCACATGCAGGTGCGCGCCGAGCAGTTCTCCGAGGCCGTCATCGTCCTCGACCACGTCGGCTCCGGCACCTACGCCGACAATGTCGAGTTCGTCATCGGTGATTCGGCGAACGTGACCGTGGTCAGTGTCCAGGACTGGGCCGACGACGCGGTGCACGTCTCCGAGCAGCACCTCAAGCTCGGCCGCGACGCCAGCCTCAAGCACATCGTCATCACCCTGGGCGGTGACCTCGTCCGCGTCTCCCCGACGGCGACCTTCGCCGACAAGGGCGGCGACGTCGAGATGCTCGGCCTGTACTTCGCGGACGAAGGACAGCACCAGGAGCACCGTCTCTTCGTCGACCACGCGGTGCCGAACTGCAAGTCGCGGGTGATGTACAAGGGCGCGCTGCAGGGCGACGGCGCGCACACCGTGTGGGTCGGCGACGTGCTGATCCGGGCGGCCGCCGAGGCCACCGACACCTACGAGCTCAACCGGAACCTGGTGCTGACGCCGGGCGCGCGGGCGGACTCGATCCCGAACCTGGAGATCGAGACCGGCGAGATCGAAGGCGCCGGCCACGCGAGCGCCACGGGAAGGTTCGACGACGAGCAGTTGTTCTACCTTCAGTCGCGCGGAATCGGCGAAGACGCCGCGCGTCGACTGGTCGTACGCGGGTTCTTCCACGAGATCCTCGTCAAGATCGGTGTCCCCGAGGTGCGCGAGCGCCTCGAGGCCGCGATCGAAGCCGAACTCGAAGCCGTGGGCGTCTAAGCCCTCGTCCGTCCACATCAGACTTTAGGAAAGAAATGCCTACGCTGGAAATCAAGGATCTGCACGCCTCGGTCACGACCGAGGAGGGCCCCAAGGAGATCCTCAAGGGCGTCAACCTGACCATCAAGTCGGGCGAGACCCACGCGATCATGGGCCCCAACGGTTCGGGCAAGTCCACGCTGTCGTACGCCATCGCCGGTCACCCCAAGTACGAAGTCACCTCCGGGCAGGTCCTGCTCGACGGTGAGGACGTGCTGGAGATGAGCGTCGACGAGCGTGCCCGCGCGGGCCTGTTCCTCGCCATGCAGTACCCGGTCGAGGTTCCGGGCGTGTCCATGTCCAACTTCCTCCGCACCGCGGCCACCGCGGTCCGTGGCGAGGCCCCCAAGCTGCGCCACTGGGTCAAGGAGGTCAAGGAGGAGATGGGCAAACTGGAGATCTCGTCCGAGTTCGCCGAGCGTTCGGTGAACGAGGGCTTCTCCGGCGGCGAGAAGAAGCGCCACGAGATCCTGCAGCTGGCGCTGCTCAAGCCGAAGATCGCCATCCTCGACGAGACCGACTCGGGCCTCGACGTCGACGCGCTGCGCGTCGTGTCCGAAGGTGTCAACGAGTTCAAGTCGAACAACGACGCCGGCGTCATGCTGATCACGCACTACACGCGGATCCTGCGGCACATCACGCCCGACTTCGTGCACGTCTTCGCGGGCGGCCGGATCGTCGAGTCCGGTGGCCGTGAGCTCGCGGACGAGCTGGAGGAGAACGGGTACGTCAAGTACACCGGCTCCCCCGAGACCGCCGCCGTCTGATCCTGGAACTTCACGACTACACCGAGAGGAGTTGGCCCGATGACCACCACCACGGCTAACTCTGTTCCGCTTGACGTAGCGGCCATCAGGGCCGACTTCCCCATCCTGACCCGGACCGTTCGGGACGGGAAACCCTTGGTGTATCTGGATTCCGGTGCGACGTCGCAGAAACCGGTGCAGGTGCTCGAAGCCGAGCGCCGGTTCCTCGAGACTTCGAACGCCGCGGTGCACCGCGGCGCGCACCAGCTCGCCGAGGAGGCGACCGACGCTTACGAATCCGCCCGCGTGCGGATCGCGGAGTTCGTCGGCGCCTCCCCGCACGAGCTGGTGTTCACCAAGAACGCCACCGAGGGCATCAACCTCGTCGCCTACGCGGTGAGCAACGCCGCCACGGCCGGTCCCGGGGCCGAGCGGTTCAAGGTCGGCCCCGGCGACGAGATCGTCATCACCGAGATGGAGCACCACGCGAACCTGGTGCCGTGGCAGCAGCTCTGCCAGCGCACCGGCGCGACGCTGAAGTGGTTCTCCGTCACCGCCGACGGCCGCCTCGACCTGTCCGATGTGGACGAATTGATCACCGAGCGCACCAAGGTGCTGGCGTTCACCCACCAGTCCAACGTGCTCGGCACGATCAACCCGGTCAAGTTCCTGACGGAGAAGGCACACAAGGTGGGCGCGCTGGTCGTGCTGGACGCCTGCCAGTCGGTGCCGCACTTCCCGGTGGACTTCCACGACCTCGACGTCGACTTCGCCGCTTTCGCCGGGCACAAGATGGTCGGCCCGTACGGCATCGGTGTCCTTTACGGACGACGCGAGCTGCTCGAAGCGATGCCGCCGTTCCTGACCGGCGGCTCGATGATCGAGCTGGTCCGCATGGAGCAGACCACGTTCGCCGCGCCGCCGCAGCGGTTCGAGGCGGGCACCCCGATGACGTCGCAGGCCGTCGGCCTCGGCGCGGCCGCCGATTACCTCTCGGCGATCGGCATGGAACGGGTCGCCGCGCACGAACACGTCCTCACCGAGGCGGCACTGGCCGGGCTCGGCGAGATCCCCGGCGTGCGGATCATCGGCCCCACCGACCTGACCGACCGAGGTGGGCTGGTGTCGTTCGTCATCGACGGCGTCCACCCGCACGACTCGGGCCAGGTGCTGGACAGCCTCGGGGTCGCCGTCCGCGTCGGGCACCACTGCGCGTGGCCGCTGCACCGGGCCTGCTCGGTCCCGGCGACCGTGCGCGCTTCGTTCTACGTCTACAACACCCTGACCGAAGTGGACGCCCTGGTGAACGGTGTCCGCGAGGCGCAGAAGTTCTTCGGGGTGGCCTGATGAACCTCGAAAGCATGTACCAGGAGATCATCCTGGACCACTACAAGAACCCGCACGGCCGCGGTCTGCGCGAGCCGTTCGACGCCGAATCGTTCCAGGTCAACCCGACCTGTGGCGACGAGGTGACACTGCGGGTGAAGGTCGACGACGGGAAGGTCGCCGACGTCTCCTACGAGGGACAGGGTTGCTCCATCAGCCAGGCCTCCACGTCGGTCTTGACGGATCTCGTCGTCGGGCACACCGTGGAGGAGGCGTTCACCACCATGGACGCCTTCGTCGAGCTGATGCAGGGCAAAGGTCAGATCGAGCCGGACGAAGAAGTGCTGGAGGACGGCATCGCCTTCGCCGGCGTGGCCAAGTACCCGGCCCGCGTGAAATGCGCCTTGCTCGGATGGATGGCGTTCAAGGACGCCGTCGCCCGCACGACCAACGGAGTTGAGACGGCATGACCGAACAGCAGACCGAAACCCGCGAGGGGCGCACCGCCGCCGACCTCGACGCCGAGACCACCGCCCCGGACGCCGCCGAAGTGGCGAAGGTGGAGGACCTCGAAGAGGCGATGCGCGACGTCGTCGACCCGGAGCTGGGCATCAACGTCGTCGACCTCGGCCTGGTCTACGACATCCGGGTCGAGCCGGACAACACCGCCACCATCGACATGACCCTGACGTCCGCGGCCTGCCCGCTGACCGACGTCATCGAGGACCAGACCGGTGCCGCGCTCGTCGGCGGCGGAACGGGGCTGGTCAAGGACTTCCGGATCAACTGGGTCTGGATGCCGCCGTGGGGCCCGGAGAAGATCACCGAGGACGGCCGCGAACAGCTGCGAGCCCTCGGCTTCACCGTCTGACCTCTTCACGTATTCCGCGCTATGAAAGGTCCTTTCCTTGCGAAATTTGCAAGGAAAGGACCTTTCATAGCATTGGGGCGGTAAGCGTATAACGCCCTATACCGCGTCTCGTCGCGCGTGTTTTGGTTCGTTCCGGCGAAGGCGTTTGAGATGTCGACGGCGGCTGGACCGACTAGCGACCTGGCCATCATGTACTTCACCGCGAGCACCTGAGAAATCGCCGCGCCGCTTCCCGTGATTAAGCTGCCCGGATGATCGTCCGCTCCATCGCGCTGTTCGCGCTCGCCGCCCTGCTGGAGATCGGCGGAGCCTGGCTGATCTGGCAAGGCGTGCGCGAGCACCGCGGTCACCTCTGGATCGGCGCGGGTGTCGTCGCGCTGGGCCTCTACGGCTTCGTCGCGACGCTGCAGCCCGATGCGAACTTCGGCCGCATTCTCGCCGCGTACGGGGGAGTGTTCGTCGCAGGCTCGCTGGTGTGGGGCATGGTCGCCGATGGTTATCGTCCGGATCGCTACGACGTCATCGGCGCGCTGATCTGCCTGGCGGGGGTCGGCGTGATCATGTACGCGCCCCGAGGTTGAGCGCTCGTCGTCATCGGGATGATCGTGACCGTTGCCCGCTCCGCCGGAAAACGACGAAAAGCAACCGCAGTCCCACCAGTGCGCTGACCACCAGCAGGTTGTAGCCGAACAGCTGGTGCAGCGTGACGCCGGGCAACATCTCCGGGCCGGTCGCGCTGCCCAGCAGCAGCACGGCCATCAGCCCGGTGGCCGCGCCGACGAAGGCCAGCAGGAGTTCGTGCACGAGACCGGTGACGACGTCGCGGTCGCGTTCGTCGGAGAACAGCCGGACGTTGACCGAAAGCCTGCCCTGTTCCAGCGCGTTGCCGATCCGGTCCACGCGGCGGGGGAGGCGGCGCAGTACCGGCAGGAGCGCCATCAGTTCGCTGGTGGCACTGCTGCGCAACGACTCCGGCCGCAATCCGGCGCCGACCTGTTCGGCGGCGTAGGCCCGGGATTCGACGACGATGTTGAATCCCGGCGCCAGTGCGGCCAGCGTTCCCTCCAGAGTGGCCAAGGCGCGGAACACCGCGGCGATCGGCGAGGGCACGCTGAGCCGGAAGTCGGCGATCACCCGGAACAGGTCGGTGAACATGTCCAGATCCGGGGCCTGTCCATGGTTGAAGTGCTTGGCAACCAAGGCGCCCAGCGCCCGCTCCAGCCGCTGCTCCTCGATCTCGTCCGGCCGGTCGACGATCTCCAGCAGGCCGTCGCGCAGCGCGGCCGGGTCACCCCGGTCGAGGGCGAGGATCAGGTTCTGCAGCCCGCCGCGCAGCCCCGAGTCGAGCCGTCCGACGGAGCCGAAGTCGAGCAGGCCCAGCCTGCCGTCGGCGAGCAGCAGGACGTTGCCGGGATGCGGGTCGGCGTGGAAGACGCCACTGCCCATCACCTGGCCGAGCACGCACCGCAGCATCGAGCGCGCGAGGGTGGCCCGCTCCGCCATCGGGACCTGATCCCTGGCGGCGGCGAGCGGTTTGCCGTCGAGGCGGCGCATCACGAGCACGCGCTCGGTGGACAGTGCTTTGTGGACGGTCGGCAGCGCGACCTCGGTGCCGGGGTAGGCGGCGGCGACGGCTTCGATGTTCCTGGCCTCGGTGCGGAAATCGAGTTCCTCGACCAGCGCGTCGGCGAAGCCTTCGGCGAGGTCGACGACGCCGAGGGAGCGCGCCCAGCCCGCACGCTGGTCCAGCGCGGCCGCCACCCGGCGGACGATGTCGAGGTCACGGTCGACGAGCGCCTGCACCCCGGGCCGCTGCACCTTGACCACGACTTCCTGCCCGTCGCGCAGCCGCGCCCGGTATACCTGCGCGATCGACGCGGCGGCGATCGGCTCCGGATCGAACTCGGCGAAGATCTCGTCCGGGTCGCCGCCCAGTTCTTCCTTCAGGACCGTCGCGATCTCGTCGGCGTCGGCGAAGGCGACCTGGTCCTGGAGTTTGCTCAGTTCGTCGATGTACACCGGCGGCAGGAGATCCGACCGTGTGGAGAGCAGCTGGCCGAGCTTCACGAAGGTCACGCCGCCCTCCTCCAGCGCGCGCCGCAGCGAACGCGCCGGCTTGGCGTGCCGGACCCGGGCGAGGCCGGGTTCGCGGCGGCCGGTGAGATAGCGGCCGAGTCCGTGTTTGATCGCGATCCGGGTGATCTGCGAGTAGCGCCGCGTCCTGGCCGCGCGACGGCGCAGCGAGCGGATCCTGCCGATCAGCCCGGTTCCGGAACCCGACGGCAGGACGAATTCCGCGACGAACAGGAACATCAGCGTCGCCAGGAAAGCACCGCCCGCCACCGGGATGACGAGCCCGGCGAAGGCGCCGCCACTCGCGTACACCGGCCGTGGGAACGCGCTGAGGATGCCGCCCGCGACGAGCCAGCCGAAGCCTGCCGCGCACAACGCGCGGAGCACGCCGATCCGCACCCCCAGCACCCGACGGGCGGCGACCACGAGCGGCCACAGCATGAGCGCGTAGACGGGCAGGGTGAGCAGGCCGAGCAGCAGGTTCATGCCGACGAGGACATCACGCGCGGCCGGCGCGGGATTCCCGCTCCGGCGGGACGGAACTCACCCTTGAGAGGGAACGGACCCCGAAGTTGTAGGTCGTGGTCGCTTCCCGGGGCGCGAAGAAGACCCCCAGCAGGGCCATCGCGGCCGCCACGAGGAAGCCGACGCGGAGATCGGTGAGGTCGCCGAGGAAACCGATGAGCGGTGCCCCGGCGGCCTGGCCCAGCGCCAGCATCAGGAAGGCCGCGCCGACGCCGAAAGCGGGCGACGTCGGATAAGCCCTGGTGCCCCAGAGGATCAGCACGCCGGTCAGTCCGATGTAGACGGCACCGAAGAGTGCTGCCGCGATGATGAGCGCCGGGAGCGACCGCGTGGCGAGGGCGAAGAGGGCGGTGGCGACGGCGAACAGGACCATTCCCGCCGACCAGGCCCGCCGAATTCCCGCCCGCGAGGTCAGCTCGGCGGTGAACGCGCCTGCCAGGCCGACGGCGCCGAGGACGATCCACACCACCGTCGACTCGGTCTCGCCGAGCCCGCCGACGCTCACGGCGATGTCCCGGCCGAACGTCCAGATCGCCGCGCTGGCCAGGCCGAGCGTCGCGGCGGCGGGCAGCAGCCGTCCGGTGGCAGGCGGGAACAGCGGGTCCGGAAGCCCGCGTTCGCTCTTTTCCCTGCTCGGCGGCACCGCGCGGGCGATCCACAGTGTCACCAGCGCCGAGGCCGCGGCGAAGGCCCACCACGCCAGCCGCCAGTCGCCGACGGCGAGCAGCGAGACCGGCCCGGAGATCAGCACACCGAGTCCGGTTCCGGCGTTCACCACCGTCTGGGCGCGGTCCCGGCGGGTCGTGCGGACGACGCGTGAGACCGCGTCGGCGAGCGAAGGCGAGGCCAGGCCGGTGCTGGCTCCGGCCAGGACGACGCCGAGAGCGAGGACGACGACGTTCGGCGCGGCCGCGATCAGGGCGGTCCCCGCGGTCGCGGTCGTCCCGGCGGCGAGCGCTCCCGCCCGCGCGCCGCGGCGAGCCGTGACGGCGGCCGAGGCGACCACGGCGAGGCAGTACGCGACGTAACTACCCGCGGCGATGGCGCCGAGCGTGCCGCCGTCGAGGTCGAACTCCGTGCGGAGGGTCGGCGCGAACAAGCCGTAGGCGTACCTCGCGAGTCCGTAGGAGACCGCGATCAGCGACAACCCCGCCGCGGTGAGCGTCAACTCGCGTTTGTACGAAGAAACCACTAGTCCTCCTCCATGGGTATACCGATCGGTATACCCATGGAGTGTTCCCGCATTGAGCGCCCAGGTCAACCGATCGGTATAGTTGAAGCATGCTGACTCCCGCCGGAGAGCGCGTCCTGAGCGCCGCGAGCGCGCTCTTCTACCAGGAGGGCCTGAACGCGGTGGGCGTCGCGGCCGTGGCCGAGGCCGCCGGCGTCACGAAGAAGACGCTGTACGCCTGCTTCGGGTCGAAGACGGAGCTGACGGTCGCGTACCTGCGGCGTCGTCACGACGTCTGGTGGGCGTATCTCGAAGAGCGGCTGGCCGAAGCCGATCCGCCTCGGGCGCTGACGGTCTTCGACGCCTACGTCGATCATCCGAAGCTCGGGAGCGATCGTGGCTGCGCGTTCCTCAACGCGGCCGCCGAACTCACCGCCGGACATCCGGGACTCGACGTGATCCGGCGGCACAAGGCGGCGGTGCGGGCGAAGTTCGCCGAACTCCTCCGCGAGGACGCGCCGTGGGCCGCCGATCCGGAGCGGCTCGCGGAGCAGCTCTTCCTGCTGCTGGAGGGCGCCGTGGCGCATACCGGCATCGACGGGGACGCGCACCGGGTCACCCTGGCGAGGGAGATCGCCGAAATACTGATGAGGGATCCGCGCCGGCCCGGCGCGAGCTAGAAAGAGCGCATGCGACTTTTCGGCCCGCTCACGGATCGGGCGACCTACCGCCGGTGGGTGTATTTCATCCTCGGTGGCGCCCTCAGCGTGCCGTATCTGCTCTTCGCCGCCATCGTGGTGCCTTCGTTGCTTCCGCTGGTCGTGACGATGGAGCGGGGGATCGTCATCGGGTTGATCACCGTCGTCCTGGTGATGATCGCGTCGTCGTTCCTCCCCGCCGTGCGCGTGCTGGAGGGCGCGGCCGTGCGGGAACTGCTGGACGACCCGGTTCCGGGAGTGACGTTCGGACCCGCGGGGAATTGGCCCGTCCGGCTCCGGTCGACGGCGATGTACCTGCTGCACGTGGGCACAGGGTGCGTCGTCAGCCTGGCGAGCCTGTGTGTGCCGGTCGGCTTCGGTTTCACGATCGCGGCCCCGTTCACCGGCCGGATCGCACTGTCCGCGGAGGATCCGATCGTGGTGCCGAAGGGGTGGGCGAGCGCGTGGATCCCGCTGGCGTTCCTGCTCGGTGTCGTGGCGCTGGCCTACCTCGTGTGGGGAGCGGGCGCGGTACTGACCCGCTGCGCCGAGAGCCTCCTGGGGGTTTCGGCCGCGGAACGGATCGCTCAGCTGGAGAAGCGCACCGAACAGCTCGCCGAACGCAACCGGCTGGCGCGGGAACTGCACGACTCGGTCGGGCACGCGCTCAGCGTCGTGACCATCCAGGCCGGGGCCGCGCGCCGGACCCTGCGCTCCGATCCGGACTTCACCGAGCAGGCGCTCACCGCGATCGAGGACTCCGCCCGCGCCGCACTGGACGATCTCGACCACGTCCTCGGGCTGCTGCGCGAAGAAGCGTCTGCGCGGACGCCGCAGTCCGGGCTGGGGGAGCTGTCCTCGCTGGTCGAGGCGACCCGGCTGGCGGGGGCGGAGGTGACGGCCGAGGTCCGGGGTGAACCGTCGTCCGTGCCGCCGGTCGTTTCCCGCGAGGCGTATCGGATCCTGCAGGAATGCCTGACGAACGCGTTGCGGCACGCCGGTAAGGTTCCGGTGACCGTGCTCGTCGACGCCGGGCCGGAACTGTTGCGGCTGCGGGTGGCCAACCCGCTCGGCGCCGCGGCGCCGTCACGCGACGGGGGCGGCCGGGGGCTGCGGGGAATGGCGGAACGGGTGGACGTGCTCGGTGGCACGATCGCCGCGGGCCGTGCGGAGGGACAGTGGAAGGTCGAGGTGGCGGTGCCATGGGGGAACCGGCGATGAGCATCGGGGTCCTGCTGGTCGACGACGAACAGCTGATCCGCGCCGGGTTGCGGGCGATCATCACCTCCGAGCCGGATCTGGAGGTCGTCGGCGAGGCGGCCGACGGCGCCGAGGTGCCGGGGCTGGTCTCGCGGTTCCGGCCCGACGTCGTGCTGATGGACGTCCGGATGCCCTCGGTCGACGGTATCCGCGCGACGACACATCTCATGTCCACTATGGACAATCCGCCGAAGGTGATCGTGGTGACCACCTTCGAAAACGACGACTACGTCTACGACGCCCTGCTGGCGGGCGCGAGCGGATTCCTGCTGAAGCGGGCCCGGCCGGAGGAGATCGTGGCGGCGATCCGGACCGTGGCGGCGGGGGAGTCCCTGCTGTTCCCGGCCGCGATCCGGCGGCTGGCCGCGCAGCGGGTGAACCACGGCCCGCAGGACGGCCTCGACGGCGCCGGGCTCACCGAACGCGAACGCGAGGTGCTGCGCCTGATGGCGCGCGGACTGTCCAATGTGGAGATCGCGGGCGAGCTGTATCTCGGTGTGCAGACGGTGAAGACGCATGTCGGGAACGTCCTCGCGAAACTCGGTGCGAGGGACCGGACACAGGCGGTAATCAAGGCCTACGACACTGGATTCGTCACACCGGCGGGCTGAACACCCGCCGCTCGCCGGATCGGCCAGGTCACGGCAAACCGATCCTGACCTGTGCGCTGTTCGCCTCCGGTGAGTTCGCGGGCGCTCCCGCGGCGACCGCTCTGTACCGGGCTTCCCACGGTGGCTTAGTCTCAGTCGAGGAGGGTGAGGATCACCGCGGCCATCGCGGCGGGGTCCCCGTTTTCCGGCGTCAGCACCAGATCCGGGCTCTCCGGTGGCTCGTAGGGCGCGTCCACCCCGGTGAACCCGCTGATCTCACCCGCCCTCGCCTTCGCGTACATTCCCTTGGGGTCGCGGTCTTCGCAGACTTCGAGCGGGGTGTCGACGAAGACTTCGAGAAACGGCAATCCGGCCGCCTCGTGCGCGGCGCGGGCGAGTTCACGATCTGCCTGATACGGGCTGATCAGCGAGACCACCGACACCACTCCGGCGTCGGCGAACAGCTTCGCGACCTCCGCGACGCGCCGGACGTTCTCGGCACGATCCGCCGGGCCGAAGCCGAGGTTGCCGTTCAGCCCGTGCCGCAGATTGTCGCCGTCCAGCAGATACGCGGGCCTACCGGACGCGACCAGCCGTCGCTCCAGTTCCACGGCCACACTCGACTTCCCGGACGCGGAAAGTCCGGTGAGCCAGACGGTGAGCCCGCGTGTCGCGCGTTCCTCCCTGGTGACGGCGGCGGTATGCCAGACGACGTTCGACGCCGTCACGCCCGGGCCGGTGATCATGCCGGCCGCGACCGTCGCGCCGGAATGCTCGTCCACGAGGAGGAAACCGCCGGTGGACCGGTTGCGGCGGTAGGAATCGAACAGCAACGGCTGCCGTGAGCGCAGCCGGATTCGGCCGATCTCGTTGAGAGACAAGGATTTCGCGGTCTCGTCGCGGTGCAGCGTGGTGACGTCGAGGCGATAGTCCAGGTCGCGGATCTCGGCCTTGGTCTCGCGGGTGGTGTGCCGTACGACGTAGCTCGCTCCCGGCGACAGGGCGCTTCGCTCGGAGAACCAGCACACCATCGCGTCGACGTCGCGGCCGGTGTGCGGACGGTTCCCGGGACGGCAGATCAGGTCGCCGCGGCCGAGGTCGAGGTCGTCGGCGAGTTCGATCGTGACGGCCTGCGAGGCGAAGGCTTCGGTGATCGTCGTGCCACCCGGTCCCCAGATCGCGCGTACCGTCGTGGTGAATCCGGACGGCAGCACGGTGACCTCGTCGCCGGGTTTGAACACCCCGCCCGCGACGGTGCCGGCGTAACCGCGGAAATCTCGGCTGTGTTCCCGGATCACGTACTGCACCGGGAACCGCGCGTCGACGAGGTTGCGATCCGAGGCCACATGCACCTGTTCGAGGTGGTGCAGCAGGGAAGTTCCTTCGTACCAAGGCATACTGGCGCCGCGGTGCACGACGTTGTCGCCATGCAGGGCCGACATCGGGACGAAGGTGAGGTCGTGCACCTGGAGCTTCATGGCGAACCGCCGGAAGTCCTCGCGGATCTCCTCGAAGCGTTCCTGCGACCACTCGACGAGGTCCATTTTGTTCACACACAAGACAAGGTGCGGGATCCCGAGCAGGCTCGCGAGAAAGGCGTGCCGCCGCGACTGTTCGAGTACCCCTTTGCGGGCGTCGATCAGGATCAGCGCGAGATCCGCGGTGGACGCTCCGGTGACCATGTTCCGGGTGTACTGCACGTGTCCCGGTGTGTCGGCGATGATGAACTTCCGCCGGGGGGTGGCGAAATACCGATGGGCGACGTCGATCGTGATGCCCTGCTCGCGTTCGGCGCGCAGGCCGTCGGTCAGCAGCGCCAGGTTCGGATACGCCTCACCGCGGGCGCGGCTGGTGCGTTCGATGGCTTCGAGCTGGTCGGTGAACACCGTCTTCGAATCGAAGAGCAGCCGTCCGATCAGGGTTGACTTCCCGTCGTCGACACTGCCCGCGGTGGCGATCCGGACAAGCTGCGAGGCACCCATCAGAAGTAGCCTTCCTTCTTCCGGTCTTCCATGCCCGCCTCCGAGATCCGGTCGTCGGCGCGGGTGGCGCCACGTTCGGTGAGCCGGGTGACGGCGACTTCCGCGACCACCTCACCCGGCGAGGCGGCCGTCGACTCGACGCAACCGGTGCAGGTCGCGTCGCCGACGGTGCGGAACCGGACCGTTGCCTCGTAAGGGGTTTCGCCTCGCGCGAGGGTGAGGAACCGGGTGTGCGCGAGCAGCATCCCGTCTCGCTGGACCACTTGCCGCCGATGCGAGTAGTAGATCGACGGCAAGGTGACGCCCTCGGCCTCGATGTACTGCCAGATGTCGAGTTCGGTCCAGTTCGACAACGGGAAGACGCGGATGTGCTCGCCTTTGCGATGCCTGCCGTTGTACAGATCCCAGAGCTCGGGCCGCTGATTGCGCGGATCCCACTGGCCGAACTCGTCACGGAAACTGAACACGCGTTCCTTCGCCCGCGCCTTCTCTTCGTCGCGCCGCGCGCCGCCGAAGACGGCGTCGAACGCGTGCTCGCGGATCGCCCGCAGCAGGGCGGCGGTCTGGAGCCGGTTCCGGCCCGCCTGGGGATCTTCGACGACGCGGCCCGCGTCGATGTCGTCCTGGACACTGGTGACGACGAGGCGGAGGCCGTACCTCTCGACGGTGCGGTCGCGGAATTCGATGACCTCCTCGAAATTGTGCCCGGTGTCGACGTGCATCACCGGGAACGGCGGCGGCGACGGCCAGAACGCCTTGGCCGCCACGTGGAGCATCACCATCGAGTCCTTGCCGCCGGAGAACAGCAGTACCGGCCGTTCGAACGTCGCCGCGACCTCGCGGAAGATGTGCACGGCTTCGGCTTCGAGTGCTTCGAGATGGGTGAGTTCGTACGCCGGGGACGTCATGGCGACCTCCGTGGTTGGAGAGCAGAAAAGTAGAACAAGTTCTTGTACTTGGTCAAGGGGAGGAGGACGCTGGCGGCATGGACCTGGTCGCACTCGAAGAGATCCGACGCCTCAAAGCCCGCTACCTCCGGTGCCTCGACCTGAAGCTGTGGGACGAGATGGCCGGAACCCTGACCATCGACGCGCACGCGCGTTACGGCACGCCCTCGTACGGCGAGCCTTTGGACTTCGAGGGTCGCGAGGCGATCGTCGGGTTCATGCGCGACGCCGTCGGGCCCGGCGTCACGACGGTGCACTTCGCCGGACAGCCGGAGATCGACGTCGACGGCGACACAGCGCGGGGTACCTGGCTGATGCGGGACAAGGTGATCGTCCCCGAACACCGGGTGGTGATCGAAGGCGCGGCGTTCTACGAGGACACCTATCGGCGCGTGGACGGCGTCTGGCTGGTCGCCTCCACCCAGTACGACCGGCTGTACGAGACGATGATGTCGATGGACGACCTGCCGAGCTTCAAGCTCACCGCGAACCGGTGGTCCTGACCCCGCGTTCAGTCCTCTGAATGCGGTCCTTGCGTGCGCAACTACCGCATTCAGAGGACTGAACGCGGGGGCGGCGGCCGCCCGACTCGGCGGTGACGGCATCGGCGATGGCGACCAGCGCCGCGCCCCGCCGCGCGATCTCGGCGCCGGTGATCGACTCGCCGACCGACAGCGTGAGCACCAGTTCCTGTCGCCCGGCCGCGTCGAACGACGGCGCGGCGAGCAGGCTCACCGCGTGTTTGCGGCGCGGTTCGAGGTCGGCGCCGAGGTAGACGCGCTCGCCGAGACTCGAGACGAGCTCTCCGACCAGGCCCCGCACTTCCGGTGGCAGTTCTTCCGCGCCGACACCCGCCATCAGCGAGTAGAGCCGTCGCCCCGCCGAAGTCAGACTCTCCACCAGGTAACCGTGTTCGCGGCATTCGGCGACGACGCGACGCAGGTGCGCTTCGTCCAGCCGCACGGGCACGGCCGGGGGTTTGGCGAGCCACGCGTCGAACGCCGCGTCGGAATCCCACAGCACGTACATCAGGCCGACGGGCGGGGCGAACGGGTACGTCTCGCCGAGCTTGACCCGCCCTGGCCCGGCGCTCTGCAGCATCAGGATCCGGTCGCCGACCACGGCCGACGCGGTGCAGGTGGCGCCGTAGCGCTTGCTGAGGTCCTCCAGATGCCGTCGCGCGACCTCGCTCGCGCCGAAGCCTTCGCCCGCGACGCGGCCCGCGGCGATCATCGCCGGCCCGAGCCGGTAGGTGACCGGCCGCGGGTCCCGGACGAGGTAGCCGCCCGCGGTCAGCTCCGTCACGATGCCCAGGCAAGTCGGCTTGGCCAGCTCGAGTTCGCGGGCGAGTTCCGAGAGACCGAAGCGCTGCCCGGGGCGGGCGGCGAAGAAGTCGAGCAGCCGCACGACTCGCTCGGTCGGTGGAGAGCGCCGAGTCACGGTCATTGACCCACCCTTAGAACGCGTTCTAGTCTGATCCTGCGAAAAACGTACCAAGTCGGTACGCATTTGTACCAGTATGAGGAGTCGCCGGTGCTCACTCAACCGTTCGCCGACGCGATCGTCGAAGCCGAGAAGGTCATCGCCGAGGCGCCGCACATCCGGACCGAACAGGATCTCGTCGAGGGGTACGACTACCTCGCCGGCAGCATCCGCGCGTCCCTGCAGATGGCGTGGGCCTACGAACGCGACTATCCGTACTTCACCCAGTCCACCGGTCCGTACACGAAGATGGGCCTGGACAACCCGGACACGCTGTACTTCAACGCGAACATCCGCGAAGACCGGGAGTACGTCGTCACCGGGACGCGGGGGAGCACTGCCGACGTCAGTTTCCAGATCCTCAACGGCGACTACTCACCCGTCGAGGTGCCGGACAGCCTTGCCGCCTTCGACGACCGTGAGATCGAAATCGCCGAGGACGGCACGTTCGAACTCCGCTTCGGACCGGCGAAGGCCGACCCCGGCCCCGACAGCGCCGATGAGTTCTCGGCGGGAAAACGTGCCTCGAACTATTTCGTCCTCGGTCCTGGCTCGTCGATGCTCGTGGTCCGCGAGGTCTACAGCGACTGGGCCACCGAACGCCGCGGCACGATCCAGATCCAGTGCGCCGACACCGCGGGCGGTGCCCCCGCGCCACTCACGCGTGACGTGCTGGCCAAGCGCTACGGCGTCACCGGCAAGATCCTGCTGAGCAGGCTGCGGACCTTCCTCGCCTTCCCGAAGTGGTTCTACCTGCGCCTGCCGGTGAACACGATGACCGAACCACGCCCCACACCGGGCGGCCTGACCACGCAGTACTCGTCGGCCGGGCACTACGAACTCGGCGACGAGGAGGTCATGATCGTCACGGTGCCGCGTTCGGACGCGCCGTATCAGGGCATCCAGCTCGGCAGCATCTGGTACCTCTCGCTGGACTACATCAATCACCAGACCAGCCTCACCGCCGACCAGGCACGGGTCGACCCGGACGGCAAGATCCGCTTCGTGATCAGTGAACGCGATCCGGGCCTGGCCAACTGGCTCGAACGCACCGGGCACGACCGCGGATACGTCCAGATCCGCTGGCAGCGGCTCTCCCGCGCGCTCGACGCCGCCGACGGTCCCCACGTCGAGGTGGTGAAGTTCGGCGAACTCGCCGACCGGCTGCCGTTCCACGACGAGGCGCGCGTGTCCCCGCAGGAGTGGGCGGCGCGGATCGCGGCCCGTCAGACCGCCGTCGCGGCGAGGATGCTGGGATGACCGATCTGTTGCGGGACAAGGTGGTCGTGGTCTCCGGTGTCGGGCCGGGGCTCGGCCGGTCCATCGCGGTGCGCTGTGCCTCGGCGGGCGCCGACGTCGTTCTCGCCGCCCGAACCGAATCCCGGCTCGCCGAGGTCGCGAAGGAGGTCGACGCGCTCGGCCGCCGCGCGATCACCGTGCCCACCGACATCACCGACGACGCTTCGGCCGCGAACCTCACCGATGCCGCGGTGAAGGCATTCGGGCGCGTGGACACGTTGGTGAACAACGCTTTCGCCATCCCGCCGATCATGGACCTCGCCGACGTCGACCTCGCCGACGTGCGCGCGGGCTTCGAGACCAACGTGCTCGCCGCGCTCCGGCTCACGCGACTGTTCACCCCGGCACTCGACGAGAGTGACGGTTCGGTGGTGATGATCAATTCGGCCGTGCTGCGGCATTCGCGGCGGACCTTCGGCGCGTACAAGATGGCGAAGTCGAGCCTCCTCGCCCTCGCGCAAAGTCTCGCTTCGGAACTCGGCCCGCGCGGGATCCGGGTCAACTCCGTGGCGCCCGGCTACATCTGGGCGAACTCGCTCAAGTGGTATTTCGCTCATCTGGCCAAGGAACGCGGCGTGCCGCCAGAGCAGGTGTACGCGGAAACGGCGGAGACGATCGACCTTCGCCGCCTGCCGGAACCGGACGAGATCGCCGACACCGTCGTGTTCCTGGCCTCGTCGCTGGCCCGGTGCGTCACCGGTCAATGCCTCGACGTCAACGCCGGCGAATACCACCACTGAAGGGGAGAACATGCTGCCAGGACGGGAAAACATCGGCACCGTCGAGGATCTGCACGCGTCGGCGGCGAAACTCACCGGGCTGGACGACTTCGGTGGCGACGACCATCTCGAAGGACTGCGGGTCCTGCTGGATTCGTACGCCGGCGAGGCGGGGCTGACACCGTACGGCAACAAGGTCCACCGCGCTTTCCTGCGCGGTGCTCTGGTGGCGAGGTCGTTGAGCGAGGCGTCGTGGAAGCAGAATCCCGCCCACGCCGAGGTTCCCGTCGAGCGGCCGATCTTCGTCACCGGTCTGCCGCGCACCGGGACCACGGCGCTGCACCGGTTGCTCACCGAGGATCCGGCGCACCAAGGGCTGGAGGTCTGGCTGACCGAGGTGCCGCAGCCGAGGCCGCCGCGCGAGACCTGGGCGGACAACCCGGTGTTCCAAGGGATCCAGGCGGGGTACGAACGGCATCACGTCGAACATCCCGAGTTCATGGGCCTGCACCACATGTCGGCCGATCAGGTCGAGGAATGCTGGCAGCTGCTGCGCCAGTCGCTGAAGTCGGTCTCCTACGAATGCCTCGCGCACGTGCCGTCGTATTCGCGCTGGCTGGACGGGCAGAGCTGGACCGACGCCTACCGCAGGCACCGGCGCAACCTGCAGCTGATCGGGCTGCCCGACGCCGGGCGTCGCTGGGTGCTCAAGAACCCGAGCCATCTGTTCGCGCTCGACGCGCTGCTGGAGGTGTACCCGGACGCGTTGATCGTGCAGACGCATCGCGCGCCGAGCACGATCATCGCGTCGGTCTGCAGCCTGAACGAGCAGGCGTCCGACGGCTGGTCCGACGTCTTCCGGGGCGAGGTGATCGGCCGTGGCCAGCTGGAGCTGTGGGCGCGGGGCGCGGAACGGGCGCTCGAAGCGCGGGCGCGGCACGACCCGGCGCGGTTCTGCGATGTCCGGTACGAGGATTTCGTCGCCGATCCGATCGGGACGGTCGAAGGTGTCTATAAGCATTTCGGGCTGCCGTTGTCGGCGGAAGCGCGGGACGCGATGACCGCCTTGCACACTGAAAGCCGGACTGGGGAAAGGAAACCCGCGCACCGGTACGACCTCGCAAACTTCGGCCTCACCACGGGCGAGGTCGACGAACGCTTCTCCGCCTACCTGGCCGCCTACGACCTCTGAACCTCCCGCGTTTCGTCCTCTGAACGCGGTGGTTGCGCGCGCAAGGACCGCGTTCAGAGGACGAAACGCACGGGGGTCAGAAGCCCGCGGCGGCGCGTGGGGAGGGCAGGCCCCGGGTCGTGATCCCGCGCAGCACCTCGACGCGGTCCGAACCCGGGCGTCCGAGCACCCAGCTGGACCCGGGCACCTCCTTGGCGCGCTTCTTCAACGGCGCCAGCAGCCGGGAAGCGTCCTTATAGGACTTGATCGCGCCGTTGCCGCACACCAGGGTCGCGAGCGACACCGTCACCGGCATCTCGTCGGCCGACCACGGCGTGTCCAGGAGCGCGGCGGCGACCGTGCCGATCTCGTCGACGTCGCAGGCGATCAGGAAATCGTCCCCGCCGACGTGGCTGACGCGCATCCGCCGCAGCCGCGACTCCAGCTCGGTGAGCGTCCGGCCGAGGGTGCGGATGAGGTCGTCGCCCGCGGCGAACCCGGCGGTGTCGTTCACCGTCTTGAACGAGTCGACGTCCAGCCAGGCCGCGACAAACGGCTCCCGGGCGTTGATGCGGCGGTCGACGTCCCTGGCGACGGCGTCGCTGCCGGGCAGCCGGGTCAGCGGGCTCAGCGACACGGCCTCCTCGACCTTCGCCTCCGCCACCCCGCGGACGACCTCGGTCACCAGCACCACGCCGAGGCAGCGGCCGCGGTCGTCGACCACCACGACGTCGTCGCCGGTGCGGCCCCAGTCCGCGTCGGTGACCAGTTCGAGGAATTCGAGCGCGCTCGCGTCCACGTGGATGGTGTGCGGCGCGTCGGCGAGCCGCGAGGCCGGCCGCTTGGCGTGCAGGGCGTGGCCGTACATCCCGGTCACCGAGACCAGGAACCGTGTCCGGTCGACCGACCACTGTGGACGGTGCCGGTCGTCGATGCCGACGACGCCGCTCGGCCCGTCGGCCGCGGCCAGCACCTCGCGGACGTCGTCGCAGGTGGCGTCCTCCGGCAGGGTGGTCGCGGGCCGGAGGAAGTCGCCGACGCGACGGGCGCGGGCGGTGCCGGGGATGAACGGGCCCGGCGCGTCCGGGGCGGGGAGCGGCGCGTGGTTGCCGTCCGGTGGCGCGAGCAGGTTGCCCTGCGCGATCCGCACGCCGAGTTTCCGCGCGGCCTCCAGCTGCTCGGTGGTTTCGAGCCCGGTGGCGACCAGCCGGTTGTCGGTGCGCGACGCGAAGTGCAGCACCGCTTCGACCACCGCGACGGCGGCCGGATCGTGCGGCAGGCCCCGGAGCACGGTGCGGTCCAGTTTCACCAGGTCGATCGGCGCGGAGGCGAGCAGCGTGAGCGGGAGGTCGCCGCGGCCCAGCCCGTCGAGCGCCAGCCGGAAGCCGAGGTCGGTCAGCCGCCGCATCCCGGTGAGCAGCTGATCGGCGGGGACCAGGGAGAACGGCGGCCCGATCTCCAGTACGACGTCCCTGGTCCGGCGGCCGGCCAGGCCGAGCGCGTCGGTGAGCGGATCGAATTCCGACGGCGGCGCGGCCACGGTCCTGGCGGACAGGTTCAGATGCAGGGGGAGGGGGTTCTGCGGGTCGTTCTGCTGGCGCACGGCCTCGGCGGCCAGGCCGATGTCGACCTCGGCCAGCTTGCCGCTGCGCCGCGCGTCGGCGAGCAGTTCGTGCGCGGTGCCGCGTCCCGGCCGCGCCAGTGCTTCGAACGCGACGACGCCACCGGTGTGCAGGCTGTACAACGGCTGGTAAGCGAAGCGGACCGCGATCTGCAACGTCACAAGCGCATATTCGCTGGTAACGGGCCGAAACGAAACACGTGTCAACTGATGTTCATCGGGAAGGCACCCGGGTTACCCAGAACGGAGCAATCCCCGGAGCCCATGCCACCCGATCAGGTGTTTTCTCACTGACCATGGCGCCATCCGGAAAAGTGCCGTCATCGCTTCGGTGGTACCCGGCAGGTCTTCGCGACCCGACGTGAACGCCCGCTGAAGCTCGACTGGGAGTGAGAAGAACAGCTCGAAGAACACCGGGAGCAGCTCGGACGGCATCCCGCACAGGCTGCGCAGGCCGTGCAGCCGCAGACTGTGGACGGTTCGGGCGGAGGACGGCCAGAGCACCCGGTGAGCGGCCGACGCGGCCGCGGCGGGCCCTCGCTCCCACGCGCGGGCGACGGCGTCGGCGACCGGATCCGCGAGCCGTACCGAGGTCGCGACGCTGTATCCGGTCGCCGGATGCACCAGTCCGCCGGCGGCGCCGAACGGCACCGTCCGGCCGCGCCGGGGCGACGGCACGTCGAGCACGATCCGGACGCGTTCCTCGCGCCCGCGTGACGTCAGCCCGACGGCCGCCAGGCGGGTCCGCAGCCGCGCCGCCAGGAGCTCCGGCGGCAGGCCGGGTTTGCGGGCCAGCGAGGTCTCCTCGACCAGGACGGTGCCGTCGCCGAGCGGCAGCACGTACAGGAAACCGGACCCGGTCTCCCGCCAGTCCATGAACACGGCCGTGCCGGGGCTGTCCACCAGCCGCAGCGCCTCCTCGGCGGGGAGGACGACGCCGAACGCCGTCTGTTCGTACCGGTTTCCCCGGAGCCGGGCTCCGGAGGCGTCGAAGTACAGGCCCGCCGCGAGGACCCGGCCGTCCTCCAGCCGCACCGACGAACCCAGACCGCCGTGGTCCACACCGGACACCGTCCCCCGGACGACGTCGTAGCCACCGGTCAGCCACGTCCGCAGACCGGCGTTGTCCAGCACGACGTACTGCCGTTCGAGGATGTGCGGTCCGGTGCCGAAGGCGAGCGTCGTCGAAGGCGCACAGGCGACGGCGCTTTCGGGCAGGGAGGGCAGTTCGTCGGCCCACAGCCCATAAGTCGCCCGCCAGCGCCGCTCCGGCGCGGGGTCGATCAGGACCGTCGCCAGGCCGCGTCGCGCGCAGGCACGCGCCAGCGCGCGTCCCGCCGGGCCGCCGCCCGCGATCACCACGTCCGCCACCTGGGCAGTGTCTCAAAGCGCGCTTTCGGATTTCCGTCCGTAGGCAACTCATCATGCCGCCGCGACGGATACGGTGTCACGCATGGAACAGACGGACCCGAGGCTGACGGATCCCAGGACGTGGCGGCGCGAACCGGAGAGCGCGAGCGCCGGGTTCAGCGATCTCGCCACGAGCCCGTTCCGGATCGACAGGGACCGCATCGCGGCGTCACCGTTCTTCGCCCGGCTCGGCGGAGTGACCCAGGTGGTCAGCGCCGGGGGTGCCGGACTGCTGCACAACCGGCTCACCCACAGCCTCAAGGTCGCGCAGGTCGCCCGGGCGATCGCCGAGCGGATCAACGCCACCAGCGACTCCGCCGAACTCGCCGCGAAACTGGGCGGCTGCGACCCGGACGTCGCCGAGGCCGCCGCGCTCGCGCACGACCTGGGGCATCCGCCGTTCGGGCACCTGGGCGAGCAGACCCTGGACCGCATCGCCCGGCACCGGTTCGGCCTCGCCGACGGATTCGAGGGCAACGCGCAGTCGTTCCGGATCATCACCACGACCGACGTCCGCGGCCCGTCCGCTTCCGGGCTCGACCTCACCACGGCCGTGCGCGCCGCGGTGCTGAAGTACCCGTGGGCCAGGCTGCACGTGCCCGACCCGCATCCGACGTCGATGGCGGTCCAGCCGCGCGGTGCGGCCGAGCCCGCCGACGCCCCCGGCACCGGCGCGAGCAAGTTCTCCGCCTACAGCACCGAACTCGACGACTTCGCCCAGGCACGGGCGCCGTTCGACGGCCGGATCGAACCCTGGCAGCAGACCGTCGAAGCTTCCGTGATGGACACCGCCGACGACATCGCCTACGCCATCCACGACCTGCAGGACTTCCACCGGATCGGAGTACTGCAGCACGCGCCGGTCGCCGCCGAGTTCACCGGCTGGGTCGAGCACGCGCTCGACCTCGCCGGGCTGGACGACGCGACACTGACCGCCGAGCGGCGGCTGCCCGGTCGTTCGCTGGAACGGCTGCGCCGCCGGATGCACGCCAAGGACGGCTGGATCGTCGACGACGACGCCTTCACCAGCGCCGTCGCCCGTGTCCGCGCCGAACTCGTCGACGGTCTGCTCGCCACCGCGTTCGACGGTTCCATCGAGGCCGAGCAGGCCACCGCCGACTTCTCCGCGAAATGGACCGCGCGGCTCGTCGACGGCGTGCAGGTGGTGCCGTCGCCCTCGACCCGGACGGGGCATCTCACGCTGCGGCCCGCGCAGTGGCACGAGGTGCAGGTGCTCAAGTTCGTGCATCGCCGGTTCGTGCTGCTGCGTCCCGAACTGGCGCTGCACCAACGCGGACAGGCGAGCCTGGTGACCACGCTGGTCGACGCGCTCGACGCGTGGCTGCTCGACCGCGACGAGTTCTACCGGCTGCCGCGACGGCTGCACGATCTGGTGGAACTGGCGCAAGCGGAGTTCTCCGCGCTCGCGCGGACGTCGCCGGAACTGCTCATCGGGGCGACCGGGGAACCGGTCACCGGTGCGGACGCCGTACGAGGGCTGGCGCGGGGGCGCGCGGTGGTCGATTTCGTGGCGTCGCTGACCGACAAGCAGGCGGTGACGCTTTTGGACGGTTTGTCCGGGCGTGCTTCCCAGCCTTGGTCGGACTCGTTCGTGCTGTAGGACTTCCCGGCATTACGCTGAACGCCCTCCCGAAGTCACTCGAACGGCTCCTGCCGCCGGTGCACGCTCGGTACTTAGCTTGATCCAGCCGGTGATCGCCGGCGTCGGTCTGCGTGAGTCGGGGCACGCGCCCAAGAATCGGAGGCGCACGTGCGTCCAACCCGTTCTAGCAGGAGAAGAAGAACGATCCTGGCCGCGGGCACCGCGGCCATCGTCACCGCGCTGGGCCTGGTCGGCCCGCCCGTCGCGGCGGCGGAAACCGGGCAGTCCCCGGACGCGTTCTCGGAGAACACCGTCCGGCAGATCGAGGCACTGCAGTCGATCAAGAAGAGCCAGCACGCCGGTGAGTCCAAGGTGGACAGCCGGCTGCTCGTCGAACAGAAACTCCGCGCACAGCGGATGTCGGCTTCCGCGGTTCCCGCACTGGGGTCTGGGGCGAATGTCTCCGCGGCCGGCACCGTACTCGTGGACATCCGTGGCCAGGTCTCGGACGAGCTCCTCAAGAGCCTGCGTGAATCCGGTGCGGGGATTCGCGCGGTCTCGGCCCGCTACGGCAGCGTCCGCGCCGAGGTTCCGCTGAACGCGGTCCCCGCGATCGCCGGCCGCGCGGACGTCAAGAAGGTCGAAACCGCCAACGAGGCGTTCACCGCCCGTCAGCTCGCCGAGCCCGCCGGTCAGCAGGCGAAGCGGGAAAGCAAGGAAGAGAAGGCCGCCCGGATCGAGGGTGAGCTGAAGAAGGCCGTCGAGGCCAAGGGGCAGGTCGGTGCCGCCGCCGGGCCGATCACCAGTGAAGGGGACCGTGCGCACAACGCCGACACCGCGCGCCGGCAGTTCGGCGTCACCGGCGTCGGCACCAAGATCTGCGCGCTGTCCGACGGCATCAACTCACTCGCTGTCTCGCAGGCTCGCGGCGAACTGCCGGCGGGCATCGACGTCATCCCCGGCCAGGAGGGCGACGGCGACGAGGGCACCGCGATGCTCGAGATCATCCACGATGTCGCGCCGAACGCGTCGCTCGGTTTCGCCAGCGCGTTCAACTCCGATGCCAGTTTCGCCGACAACATCCGCAAACTGCGGTTCGACGCGGGCTGCGACGTCATCGTCGACGACGTCCTGTACTTCAAGGAGTCGCCGTTCCAGGACTGGATCATCGCCCAGGCCGTGAACGACGTGACCGCGGACGGCGCGCTCTACTTCTCCTCGGCCGGTAACGAGGGCAACGTCGCCGACGGCACCTCGGGCCACTGGGAAGGCGACTTCGTCGACTCCGGCAAGAGCGTCGGCAAGTACGCCGGTACCGCGCACAACTTCGCCGGTCCCGCGGGCAACCAGATCTTCGAGCCGATCTCGAACGCCTCCTCGGCGCGCGTGCCGGTCACGTTGTTCTGGTCGGACCCGCTGGGCGCCTCGAACAACGACTACGACCTGTACCTGCTGAACGCGGCGGGCAACGTCGTGGACTTCAGCCAGGACAACCAGACCGGTACCCAGGATCCGTACGAGCGAGTGGACACGCCCGCGGCAGGCGGCACCGGACTGCGGCTGGCGATCGTCAAGTTCTCCGGTGAAGGCCGTTACCTGTCGCTTTCCGCGTTGCGCGGCCGGTTCTCCGATTCGGCCGACGGCCTCAAGGCCTACACCAGCCCCGGCGTGACCGTCGGGCACTCGGCCGCGCGGGCCGCGTTCAGCGTCGCGGCGGCCCCGGCGGCCAAGGCGTTCCCGCGGGCGCTCGAACCGGGCGACCCGGCCAATCCGGCCGGTCCGTTCCCGGGAACTTTCGGTGCGACCACCAAGGTCGAACGGTTCACTTCGGACGGTCCGCGGCGGATGTTCTACCAGGCCGACGGCACGCCGATCACCCCGGGAAACGTGTCCGGGACCGGGGGTGAGGTCCGCGCCAAGCCGGACATCACCGCGGCCGACGGCGTCTCCACCAGCGTCTCCGGTTTCACCACGTTCTACGGCACGTCGGCCGCCGCGCCGCACGCCGCCGCGATCGCGGGACTGGTGCTCTCGGGCAACCCGGGGCTGCCCCCGGCCGAGGTGCGTGAGGCGCTCGTCGACACCGCCGTCGACATCCTGACCCCGGGCCGCGACAACTCCAGCGGCGCCGGCGTCATCCTCGCCGACAAGGTCCTCGCCTACACCGGCGCCAGCCCGCAGCCGCTCGCGCAGGCGGGGCAGCCGACGGTCACCCCGGCCGACGGTGGTTCCGCGCTCGATCCGGGTGACACCGCCAAGGTGACCCTGCCGGTGACCAATCGCGGTGACGGCACCGCGACGTCGACCAGCGTGGTGCTCACCAGCCCGACCCCCGGTGTCACGGTCGCGCCGCGCTCGAAGTCGTACGGCACGATCAGCCCCGGGCAGACCGGCGTCAACGACTTCACCATCACCGTTCCCGCCACGCAGGAACTCGGGGTGCCGGTGGTGCTGAACGCGCGAGTGACCTTCGCGGGTTCGTTCTCGCCGACCACGTCGACGTTCTCGCTGCCGGTCGGCACCCCGTCGCCGGTGACGCGGAACTTCGCCTACGCCGGAGCCGCGGTGGCGATCCCGGACAGCGACCCGACCGGCGTGACCGTGCCGATCGCGGTGAGCGGTGTCGGGCGCGCGTCGAAGGTGACGTTCTCGGTCGACGGGACTACGTGCGGCACTGACGAGAAGTCGGAGACGGTGGGCATCAACCACTCCTACGTCGGTGACCTGGTCGGCACATTGACCTCGCCTTCGGGTGCGAAGGCGACGCTGTTCCAGCGCGGCGGCGGCTCGGGCAACAACCTGTGCCAGGTCGTCTTCACCGACACCGCGGCCGCTCCGTTCAGTTCGGTGGCCGCGGCGAACGCGCCGTTCACCGGGACCTACAAGCCGGTGCAGGCTCTCGGCGGCCTGATCTCCGGTGTGGCCGCCGACGGCACGTGGACGTTCACCGCGATGGACGCCGCCGGTGGTGATACCGGATCGGTCCGCTCGGTTTCCTTGCACATCAACGGTTTCGTTCAGGCCGGCGCGGCCGAGCGGCCCGCGGGCGTCGGCAAGTCCGTCGGCCGCGGTCCGGTCAAGCCGGTCTAGCTCCTGGTCGCCTTCACGCGCGGGGGTCGGGGAGTGTGCGGGTCGGCGTCGGTACAGGTGGTCGTGAGTGGCGATTCGGGTTAGAACCCGAATCGCCACTCACGACCCAAGCCGGGCACGTACGTTGGGCACATGGTGAAAGAGCGGCAGGTGGCGGGCGGTGGCCGGGCGGTCGAGGTCGCCCCGGACCGTCTCGAAGGCTGGTACGCCCGCTTCGCCGTCCGCAACGACGGTGTCCGCTCGACAGAACTCGCGCCGGACACCGTCACGGTCGTCGCGGGCAACGGCGTCGTCGCCGTCGCGACCGTCCCCTTCGGACCGCTGAACGCCGAAGGAACCGTGGCAGGTCTCGCCGTCGGCCCGCTCGTGGAGCACGCGCTGATCCCGCGAAGTATCGCGCTCCTGCTGGCCCGTCGTGGCGGGCACAGCGTCGGGATCGCGCGCGGGGGAGTGATCGTCCGGTCCAGGACCGATCGGCATCTCGTGCAAGGCCGGTCCGCGGCCGGTGGCTGGTCGCAACAGCGTTTCGCGCGCCGCCGGGAAGGGCAGGCGCGCACCGCGCTCCGTTCCGCCGCCGAGGACGCGTTCGAAGTCCTCGTGCCACGACTGTCCGAAGTGGACGCAGTCGTGCTCGGCGGTGACGCCCGGGCATTGGAAACGCTGCGCGAGGACCGGCGGTTGGCGCCGTTGTTCGCCCGTGCGGAGCCGCGCGTCCTCGACATCGCCGAACCGCGTCGAGCGGTGCTCGACGACGCCGCCGAACGCGCCATCGCGGTCGAGATCACCCTGCGCGAGCCGTGACGTCGGGCACGGTCGGATAAAACCGGTCGACACCGGCCCGTACACTGATCGCGTGGACATCCTCTTGGAGTAGCTCCTCGCCGGCCGTCGGCCGGCGAGTCGAAGCTGTCCGCTCATCCACCCCTTTTACCGGGAGTTCCCGTGATCACGGCCTCTGGCCTGCAGCTGCGCGCTGGTTCGCGCATCCTGCTCGACGACACCAACGTCCGCATCCAGCAGGGCGACCGCATCGGCCTGGTCGGCCGCAACGGCGCCGGCAAGACCACCTCGCTCAAGGTGCTGGCGGGGGAGGGTGAGCCGTATGCGGGCGAGGTCCGCCGCAGCGGCGAGCTCGGCTACCTGCCGCAGGATCCGCGCGAGGGCGACCTGTCCGTCACCGCGAAGGACCGCGTGCTCTCCGCGCGCGGCCTCGACGCCTTGCTGCGCAACATGGAAAAGGCGCAGACCGCGATGTCGGAGCTGGCGGACGACAAGGAACGCGACAAGGCGGTGAACCGCTACAGCCGTCTCGAAGAGCGGTTCGCCTCCCTCGGTGGCTACGCCGCCGAAAGCGAAGCGGCCCGGATCTGCTCCAACCTCGGTCTCGCCGACCGCGTGCTGGAGCAGACGCTGCAGACGCTCTCCGGTGGCCAGCGTCGCCGCGTGGAGCTGGCCCGGATCCTGTTCGCCGCCGCCGAGGCGGGCGCCGGCGGCAAATCCGAGACCATCCTGCTGCTCGACGAGCCCACCAACCACCTCGACGCCGACTCCATCAACTGGCTGCGCGGCTTCCTGAAGCAGCACGACGGCGGCCTCGTGGTGATCAGCCACGACGTCGACCTGCTCGCCGACGTGGTCAACAAGGTGTGGTTCCTCGACGCGACCCGCGGTGAGCTCGACCTGTACAACATGGGCTGGCAGCGCTATCTCGACGCGCGCGCCACCGACGAGAAGCGCCGCCGCCGCGAGCGCGCCAACGCCGAGAAGAAGGCGTCCGCGCTGCAGCAGCAGGCCGCGAAACTCGGTGCCAAGGCGACGAAGGCGGTGGCCGCCAAGAACATGGCGCGCCGCGCCGAGCAGATGCTCGCCTCGCTCGACGAGACCCGTCAGGCCGACAAGGTCGCCCGGATCAAGTTCCCGGAGCCCGCCCCGTGCGGCCGGACCCCGCTCACCGCGGAGGGACTCTCGAAGTCCTACGGTTCGCTCGAGATCTTCACCGGCGTCGACCTCGCGATCGATCGCGGTTCGAAGGTTGTCGTACTCGGATTGAACGGTGCCGGAAAGACGACTCTGCTCCGGCTGCTCGGCGGAATGGAAACTCCGGATACCGGCAAGACCATTCCGGGTCACGGATTGCGTTTGGGCTATTACGCACAGGAACACGAAACGCTCGACCATGATGCGTCCGTGTGGGAAAATATCCGCCGACTCGCACCGGGTACGGGCGCGCAGGAGTTGCGCAACCTTCTCGGGTCGTTCCTCTTCACCGGTGAGCAACTCGATCAGCCCGCCGGAACGCTCTCCGGCGGTGAGAAGACGAGGCTCGCGCTGGCCGGGCTGGTGTCCAGCGCTGCCAACGTTTTGCTGCTCGACGAGCCGACGAACAACCTGGACCCGGCCAGCCGTGCCCAGGTCCTGGACGCGCTGCGCAGCTTCGCCGGAGCCGTCGTCCTGGTGACGCACGATCCGGGCGCGGTCGAGGCGCTGGAGCCGGAACGCGTGATCCTGCTGCCGGACGGAACCGAGGACCATTGGTCCGCCGATTATCTGGAACTTGTCCAGCTTGCGTGAGGCCTGCGTCCGTTCGGGTGCTTGATCGATGCCATCCGGCCACTGAAATGGCCCAATGTGATCGCGGTTTCAGCAGTTTTGCGCTCGTCGTCTGGCATTCCGGCGCTCAGTGTTCGATCATTGCGGCGACAGGGGCGCTTAATGTGGCCCAGAACACTCTCGGCGGGAAGGCGATCGACGTGGCTGATCTCAAGAAAGGCGCGCGGATCACCGGCAACACGCGTGACAAGCTGGCCGCTGACCTGAAGAAGAAATACGAGAAGGGCTCGAGCATCCGCGCTCTCGCGGAGTCCACGGGCCGCTCGTACGGGTTCGTGCACCGGGTTCTCTCGGAGTCCGGCGTCCAGCTGCGTGGTCGTGGCGGTGCCACCAGGGTCAAGAAGAAGTAGTCACGAAGAAGTAGCGGACTGCTGCGCGGGGGGCGCAGTTCCCTTCCCCGGGACCGCTGTTTCATCGGTTTCACCGCCGGGGAAGGCCAGCCTGGCACCGAGCAGGACCAGCGGATACACCAGGTAGCCGTACCTCGTCGCCGGAGTGAGCAGAATCAGCGCGCCGATCCCGACGGCGGTGCGCAAGAGCGCGTCCGACCCGGTCGCGGGGGGACGGCGGACCAGCCAGACCAGGATGGCGACGGCCGCGATCCCGAGCAGGGCGAAGGAAAACGCCGTGCCGACGGGGCCGAGCGAGGCGATGAGATGACCGGGCAACGGGCTCGCCGCCGGTGACTTGATCACGCCCATTCCCAGCGGGAACCGGAAGACGTGCTCGACGAAGGCCTTCGGGTCCACGAGATACACCGGTAAGTGCAGGACGAGTGTCGTCACCACGAGTGCCGCGGCGAATCCGCCCAGTGCGCGCGGACCACGCCGCGTGAGCAGCAGGACACCCAGCACGACAGCCGCGGGCGCGACGATGAGCTTCGCGCTGATCACCAAGGCCAGCACCAGACCCGACGCGAGCGCGCGGCCGGTCGAGGCCAGCGCGAACGAGAGAATCAGCAGGCCGACGATCGCCAGATCCGGCCCGGCGACTGCCCAGGTCAGCGCGGTCAGCGGGCAGGCGAGCGCGAGTTGCGCGGCGCTTACCGGGACTTTCGGCCACTTCAGCAGCCGCAACGTCAGCAGCACGCACGCGACGGCGGTCAGCGCGAACATCCAGCGCGCGTCGGTGAGGGCGTCGGCCAGCGGTCCGCCGCCCACCAGCGCGCGTGGCAGGCCGAAGACGGTCATCACCGGACCGTAAGGGGTGTAATCGTTTACTTCCGCCGCGCGACCGAGCGCGGTGACGTCGACGTATGGGGTTCCGTTCTCCAGCAGGAGTTTCGCCGACCGTTCGATCACCCAGACCTCGGGCTGGGCGGCCCAGGAGTCCGGCGTGATCAACCAGTCCACTCCGGTCAGACGGCGAATGACGAGCATTCCCAAGGGAAGGATCATCGCGAACAAGCCGATGGCGCCGATACTCGTCCACCGCGAGCCGAGCGCGCCGGAGGGCCGGATGCCGCGCCGCGCGGCGACCATCAGCCAGCCGGTGTGGACCACGGCGAGGCCGTAACCTGCTACGGCGAAGTTGGCCCACACGCGGTAACCGTAGAATTCCGCGACGGCCGTGTTCACCGCGGCGAAGACGAGGCAGCCCATGTAGAAGACCAGGTCGATGGTCAGTCGTCGCCGGTCTGGGTCCTTGGTCACCGGCTCAGGCTACCGACGCGGCGTCCTCCGCTGGAAAGAGGACGCGGAAACCGGGAAGCATCCGGTTTCCTTCGGTGTTGGTGCTGGTTATATCCGGGAAAAATCTCGACCAATGTCGAGGTTTACGGGGGCGAGGAGAAGGATCCCATGGACAACACGTGGTCGCTGATGAACTCGGCGATGAAGTCGGCCGATGTTCCGAAGGGGCTGCACAAGGGGACGCTCCGCCGTGTCGCGCGGTTCGCCAGGCCGCACTGGCGGAGGTTGCTGATATTCCTGGTGCTCACCGTCGTTTCGGCAGTGCTGGCGGTGAGCACGCCGGTGCTGGCCGGGAAGGTGGTCGACACGATCGTCGGCGGGCACGACGTGTCGCTGGTGGTGTGGCTGGCCGTGGTGATCGCCGCGCTGGCGCTGGTCGACGCCGGCCTCGGCCTGGCGGAACGGGCGCAGTCGTCGAGGATCGGCGAGGGGATCATCCTCGATCTGCGGGTCGCGGTGTACCGGCACGTGCAGCGGATGCCGATCGCGTTCTTCACCCGCACGCGCACCGGCGCGCTGGTGAGCAGGCTCAACAACGACGTCATCGGCGCGCAGCGCACGTTCACCGCGACACTGTCCGGTTTGGTCACCAACGTGATCCAGCTGGCCTTGTCGCTGGTGGTCATGATGACCCTGTCCTGGCAGGTCACCCTGCTGGCACTGGTGCTGCTGCCGGTGTTCATCCTGCCGACGCGGCGGCTCGGCAGGCGGATGGCCACGCTGCAGCGAGAGGCCGGGCAGCTCAACGCGTCGATGACCACGCAGATGACCGAACGGTTCTCCGCGCCCGGCGCGACCCTGGTGAAGCTCTTCGGCGATCCGGAGCGGGAAACGGGCGATTTCGGCGCCCGGGCCGGGCGGGTGCGCGACATCGGGGTGCGGACGGCGATGCTGACGCGCTGGTTCCTGACCAGCCTGACCACCGTCTCCGCGCTCGCGCAGGCACTGGTCTACGGGCTGGGCGGCTACCTCGCGCTGACCGGCGCGCTCGCACCGGGCACCGTCGTCGCACTGGCGTTGCTGCTGACCAGGTTGTACTCGCCGCTGACCGCGCTGGCGAACGTCCGGGTGGACGTGATGACCGCGCTGGTGTCGTTCGAGCGGGTCTTCGAGGTGCTCGACCTCAAGCCGATGATCGAGGAGAAGCCCGCCCCGCGCGAGCTGCCGGAAGGCCCGGTCTCGGTGGAGTTCGCGGGAGTTCGGTTCGGTTACCCCGCGGCGGACCGGTATTCGCTGGCGTCGCTGGAGGATGTGTCCACTCTGGATCACCGCGGTGGCGAGGAAGTGTTGCACGGCATCAGCTTCCGTGCCGAACCCGGCCAGATGGTGGCGCTGGTGGGCTCTTCCGGCGCGGGTAAGTCGACGATCGCCTCGCTGCTGCCGCGGCTCTACGACGTCGACGCCGGCTCGGTTCGTTTGTCCGATGTGGACGTTCGTGAGCTGAGTTTCGCCGCACTGCGCGACACCGTGGGGGTGGTGACCCAGGACGGGCATCTCTTCCACGAGACGATCCGGGCGAACCTCGAATACGCCCGGCCCGGCGTCACCGACGCCGAGATCTGGTCGGCGCTGGAGCGCGCGCGGCTGGCCGAGCTGATCCGCGAGCTGCCGGACGGGCTGGAGACCGTGGTGGGGGAGCGGGGTTACCGGCTTTCCGGCGGGGAACGCCAGCGGCTGACCATCGCCCGGCTCCTGCTGGCGCAGCCACGGGTCGTCGTCCTCGACGAGGCGACGGCGCATCTGGACTCGCAGTCGGAGGCGGCCGTCGGCGAGGCGCTGACCGACGCGCTGGAGGGGCGGACCGCGCTGGTGATCGCGCACCGGCTGTCGACCGTGCGGGCGGCGGACCAGATCCTGGTCGTCGAACACGGGGAGATCGTCGAGCGGGGGACGCACGAGGAGCTGCTGGCCCGGGAGGGGCGCTACGCGTCGCTGTACCTGACGCAGTTCTCGGAGGAGCCCGCGGCCGCGTGACCGCCGTGCTCGCGTGATGTACATGATGGCCCCCTTCCTTGCGCCAGGCGCAAGGAAGGGGGCCATCATGTACCTGCTCGAACTCGTGCCGAAATCCTCCTCACCCGCCGTGCCTCAGCGCTCACCGCGGCGGCCGGTCCAGACCCGTGAGCCGGACGACGGCCGCGAAGCCGTCGTCGGTGCCCGGCCAGTGCGCGCGGACGGCGTCCAGGCCGGCGCGGCGCACCACCCCGCGCAGCACGGCGGTGACGATGATGGCGTCGTCCGCGTAACCCAGCACCGGGATGAAGTCAGGGATGACGTCGAGCGGCAGGGCGAGGTAGGCGAGCAGCAGACCCAGCCGGATCCGCACCCCGCGCGGCAGGCTTTTGTCGGCGGCCAGCCGTCGCACCAGGCGCAGCACGTCCGGCAACAGCCGCAGCGCCTCCCGCAGCAAGCCACCACGGGGCCGGGCGGCGAGCAGCACGGCGACCAGCGCGAGCCACGTCAGCAGCAAGGCCGCACCCACGCCGATCAGCAGATCCCACCACCACGAGCCCGTCACGTCCGGCGATGGTACGGGTGCGCCTACCGCAGCGCGGGGACCCGGACGCTGTACTTGGCCAGCAGCGCGGCGTTGGCCTCGTCGCCACCGTCCACGTTGGAACTGCGCCACAGCGGGATGTCGACGCCCTGCTCCGCACCGAGGTCGACCACCTCGGCCAGGACGAGGTTCCACAGGAACGCGTTGATCACTGTGGACAGTGGCGCGGTCCGAGGGGCTTCTGGCGGGTAGCTCGCGTCGCCGGGGCGGACGTGGGAGTCGAGCACGATGTCCGCTTCTTCGATCAGCGTCGTCGCCGCGCGTTTCGGCGCCGCGGCCACGCACGCGGCCGAACTCACCGCGACGACCGAAGCACCGCGCGCCCGCGCCCCGGCGGCCAGTTCGACCGGGTACGGGTTGACGCCCGACGTCGAGAACACCACCAGCAGGTCGTCGGGTCCCGGCGCCCGCTCGGCCAGCACCTCTTCGGCGAGCCCGGACCGGCGCTCGGTCTTGGTGCTGTGCTGCGCCCCGTGCAGTGGCAGCAGCTCGGGGTGGTACACCGGATACACGCAGGCGAGCCCGCCCGCGCGGTAGAAGGTCTCGGCGACCGCGGCCAGCGAATGCCCCGCACCGGCGGTGAACACCAGCGCGTCGGCCCGGACGACCCCCAGTACCAGCTCCGCCGCTTGCCGGATCTGTGCCGCGTTACCCCGTTCGGCTTCCGCGAGCCGCTCGGAGACGTCTGCAAAACGTTCGGTGGTGCTCACCACATCCGCCCTTCCGTCTGGAGGTCAGCGACGAATGTAGCGCGTGGACCAATGGCCGAAGTGGAATACCTCGGGTCATGATCGAGGTTGACCCGATCGCTGCGGCCGGGCTTGGGAGACTGGAGGGGCCAGGGTGAGCGAGGCTGAACCCGCGGTGCGGACTTTGCGGGCGCGTGGCCGGGTCAAGGCCGTGGTGCTGGTGCTGCACGGCGGCGCGGAGCACAGTCATGCCCGCGTGGCGTGGTGGCGGCTGGCGTACCAGCGGATGGTGCCGCTGGCGAAGGACGTCCACCGTGCCGTCCGGGGGCACGGCGTCGAAGTGCGTCTTCTGCGCAATCGGATCTACGGCTGGAACGAGCAGGGCGTCGACGCGCTCGCCGACGCGCGATGGGCGTTGAAACAGCTCCACGACGATCACCCTGGCGTGCCGGTGATCCTTGTCGGCCATTCGATGGGCGGGCGGGTCGCGCTTCGCGTCGCGGACGACCCGGCCGTCGTCGGCGTCTGCGGGCTGGCTCCGTGGACACCGCCGGGTGAACCCATCGGCGCCCTCGAAGGGCGTGCCGTGCTCATCGCACACGGCACCAAGGACCGGATGACCGATCCGGTGGCCTCACACGCTTTCGCGGAACGAGCCGAAAAGGTGACATCGCGGTCCGCGCGATTCGAAATCGGCGGTGAAGGGCACGCGATGCTACGACGATCCCGCGTTTGGAACCGTCTCGTACGGGCCTTCACCCTCGAGCTGATCGAAGCCGGGGGGACGGACGAAACGGTGCGCGGGGCTTGGGGCCGGCCGAGCTCGGAACGGCTGCGGATCCCGGTCTAGGCCGGGGGTGGAAGAGATTCATCCAGCGGTGGGACGAAATCGCCGAACTGGGTTTCGCCGACAACGACCGGTGAAACGCCACCCAACCGATACGGGGTGCCGCACGTCCTTCACTTAGGGTCTGCGGTTGACTGGCCCTACACGCGAAATCGGGACGGGTGATTCGGCATGACGTATGGAGGCGACGACCGAGGGCGACGGATGCCGCCACAGCGGCCGCCGTCCGGCCGCCCCCGGCAGCATCAGCCGGCGCAGATGATGCCGCTGCCGGGCCGGGGGAGCAGTCCGTACGACGAGCGGACGAAGCCGATGGGCTACCGGGGCGAGGAACGCCCCGCCGGTCCGCCACCGCGACGTCCAGGGCCTCCTCCCGGCCGCCCCGCCGACGGCGCGCGCCCGCCGCGCCGCCGTCGTCGCTGGGGCTTCGGCAAGGTGCTGCTCACCCTCCTGACCGTGTTCGTGGTGTTCCTCGCCAGCGTGTGGGTGTACCTGGAGTTCTCCATCAACCGCGTCGACGCGCTGGCCGACTACGCCGGCCGCCCCGCCGCGGCCGAGGGCACCAACTGGCTCATCGTGGGCTCCGACAGCCGGGACGGGCTGACTCCCGAGGAGCAGGAAAAGCTCGTCACCGGCGACAGCAAGGCCGCGGGCGGAGGCAGGCGCACCGACACCATCATGGTCGCGCACGTCCCGGACAACAGCACCAAGCCGACGCTGCTGAGCCTCCCGCGTGACTCGCAGGTGAAGATCCCCGGCCACGGTACGAACAAGATCAACTCCGCGTTCGCGATCGGTGGGCCCGCGCTGCTCGCGCAGACCGTCGAAGGCGCCACCGGCCTGCGCATCGACCACTACGCCGAGATCGGGTTCGGCGGATTCGCCAAGATCGTCGACGCGATCGGCGGGGTCCACATGTGCGTCGAGAAGCCGATGGAGGACACCCTCACCGGGATCAAGATCCCCGCGGGCTGCCAGGACCTCCAAGGTCCGCAGGCACTCGGGTTCGTCCGCATGCGACACAGTGAAGCGACCCCGCGCTCGGACCTCGACCGCGTCGCCAACCAGCGGAAGTTCATCGGCGCGCTGGTCAGCGAGATCAGCAGCCCCGGCACGCTGCTGAACCCGTTCTCGCTGTTCCCGCTGCTGTCGACCGCGCCGGACGCGCTGACCATGGACTCGGGCGACCACGTGCACAACCTGGTGGGACTGGCGCTGGCCATGCGGGGGATCTCCTCGGGCGGCGTGGTCACCACGACGGTGCCGGTGACCAACGGGTCGGCGGAGAACTGGGACAAGACGAAGTCGAAGCTGTTGTTCGACGCGCTGAAGAACGACACGGTGATCCCGGACAGCGCGATCCTCACCTGAGGCGCCACAAAAACAGCGGCGTGCCGAGCCATCGTCCGGCACCATGAGGCGATGGAAGCGCCCGCCGAAACCCTCACCGACGACGTCATCGTGCTGCGCCGCTGGAAGCCGGAGCAGCTCGGCACGCTGGCGGCGGTCGCGGGGGACTCCGCGGAGCACCTCGGGGCTTGGATGATCTGGGCCGCCAACGGCTACGGCCGCGAGGAAGCCGCCGAGTTCCTCGAAGCCAGCGCGCGGAACTGGGCCGAAGGCAAGTGCTACGACTTCGCGATCCTCTTCGAGAAGGATCTCGTCGGCGGTACCGGCATGATCTCCCGGCCGTACGGGATCGAGATCGGCTACTGGCTCAGCCACCGTCACACCGGCCGGGGGTTCGCGACCAGGGCGGCCCGGCTGCTGACCGACGAAGCCTTCCGCCTCGGCGCGCCGGAGGTCGCGATCCGGCACGACGAGAAGAACGTCGCGAGCGGTGCCGTGCCCGCCCGGCTGGGGTTCACGATGACCGGCTCCGAGGCCGCCGAACCGCCACTCGCCCCCGCCTGCACCGGCGTCCATCGGGTCTGGCGGCTCAAGCGCCCCTGAGGCGAAGAAGCTGGAAAGTCCGTGAAGGCCTCCTTCCCTACCTTGAGAGTGGGGAAGGAGGCCTTCACGGAACCGCCACCTTGGCCTTACTCCTTACGCGCGCGCAAGGCCGCGAGTGCCTTGTCGGCGTGCACGGTGAACTTCAGCTCGCTCTTGATCACTTCGAGCACCTTGCGGTCGGTGTCGATGACGAACGTGTGCCGTTTGGCGTGCAGCGGGCTGAATTTGCGCCAGACCCCGAACTGCCTGGCCACCACACCGTCCACATCGGACAGCAGCGGATAGTCGAAGCCGTGCTTGGCCGAGAACTCCTGCTGTTTGGCGACGGCGTCCGGGCTGATACCGACCCGGTGCGCGCCCACCTCGGCGAATTCCGCGGCGAGGTCGCGGAAGTGGCAGCTTTCCGCGGTGCAGCCACTGGTCATCGCGGCGGGATAGAAGAACAGCACGACCGGGCCGGAGGAGAGGAAGTCCGACAGCGTGCGCTCCTCGCCCTTGTCGTCGGGAAGGGTGAAGTCCGGGGCGGTGTCACCTTGGTCCATGGACGGATCCTGTCACGTCAGTGAGCGGAGCCGAGGTGCGCCCGAGAAAGTGACCGTACGCGTGAACCCACCCGGCCGAAGACCCCGCTGCCGACGTCGATCGCGGCCGCGGGTTCACCGAAGAAAACACGTCAGTGGGCGTGCCGTTCGATCAGCTCGTCGACCTCGTCCCCGGTGGCGGAGTCGGCGACGAACGGACCGCGCGCCGCGAGCACGCCGTACCGTCGCAGCCGCTCGGCCTGGTCGTGACTGCGGACGCCTTCCGCGCCGATGCGCAGCTTCAGCTCCTTGGCGCGGGCGACCAGCTGGCACAGATGCCGTACGTCGGCCTCGTCTTCGCGGTCGGCCAGCGCGTCGACCACCGCGCCGGAGAGGATCACGTGGCGGACGGGCAGCCGATGTTGCGGGATCAGCTCCAGATCGGCCGAGCCGGAGATGGTCAGCACCAGCTGGGCACCCAGATCGGCCAGGACGGCGAAGGAGTCCAGCACCTCACCGCAGCGCGGGTCGAGGACGGATTCGCGGTCCGTGCAGAGCCGCAGTGCCTGCGCGGGGAGGTTGTGGCGGTCGAGCTGTTCCTTGACCAGCAGCACCAGATCGGGGTCGATGGCCAGCCGGTTCGGCAGCCGCACGCAGACATCCGGCGCGGCCTCGCCGAACCGGCTCCGCCAGCGTGCGGTGGCGGCGAGCGATTCGGCGAGCAGCCACCGGCCGAGCGGGATGGTCATCCCGGTGATCTGTGCCAGCGGATAGAACTCGTCGGAGTCCAGTTCGCCTTTCTCCGGATGGTTCCAGCGTAGTCCGGCGTTGACCGCGGCCAGCTGATCCGGATTCGCGAGCTTCACCGTCGGCTGGTAGATCAGCGAGAATTCACCGTTCTCCAGCGCGCCCGCGATGACCGCGCCGAGCTGGTAGCGGCCGCGGTCGCGGGCGTCGAGTTCCGGGTCGAACAGCATCCACTGCGCCTTGCCCGCCTCCTTGGCGCGGTGCAGGGCGATCTCCGCGGCGCGAAGCAGATCCTTCGGACCGCCTTCGGCGACCGGGCGGACGACGATGCCGGCGCTCGCGCTGACCCCGATGCCGTGCCCGCCGAGGTAGATCGGCTCGGCCAGTTCCTCCAGCGCCTGCTCGACCAGCGCGATCACCTGGGGTGAGGTGAACTCGCCGCGCAGGAGGACGGCGAACCCGTCACCGGACAGCCGGGCGACCGAACCGTTGTGCCTGCCGGTGAACACGGATTTGAGCTTGGCCGCGACCCCGCGCAGCACCTGGTCGCCGACACCGGCGCCGAGCCCGTCGTTGATCACCTTGAAGCCGTCGACGTCGAGGTAGACGAGCGCGACCTGCTCGCCGCCGGAGCCGGCCAGCGCGGTTTCGAGGGCGTTGTCGAACGCGGCCGCGTTCGGCAGTCCGGTCAGCGGGTCGTGCACGTTCTGGTGCAGTAGTCGTTCCTGCAACAGGTGGATTTCGTTGGCGTCGGAGACCATCAGCACCGGGTAGGTCGAGCCGGGCCGGTCACCGGGCAGGTCGGTCAGGGTGACGTCGACCCAGAGCGGACCTTCCTCGTGGTGGTCCAGCAACAGGCGCTCCTGCTGGGTCGGCCTGCTGGACTTCATCAGCTGCGAGAGCCCGTTCCGCAACCGGGCGATGTCGTGGTCGGCCGAGCCGAGGTCGGCGATGTTCCGCCCGCGCAGCGCCGAGGGACGGTAGCCGAGGAGCTGGCCGAGCGCGTCGTTCGCCTCGACGATCCGGCCGTCGGAATCGGCGAGCGCGATCCCGATGGGCGAGGCGGAATAGAGCTTGGAGAAACGCTGGACAGCGGGCCGGTGGTCGGGCTCGGCCCGGACGGCGTCCTGCGCGACGCCGAGCAACAGCTGTTCGAGTTGCTCTTGGGGAAGCGATACTCCTTTAGTGTCAGCGAGCGTCGCGGCCCATCTCCGAGCGACGTCCACCAACCCTGGCGCGGCACCAGGCTCAGGCACACTTCACCTCTTCATGCGCGGTTAATGGCCAGCTCAGACGGGGTGTCCGGGCTCAGTGATCCACACTAGGTATGAGCCGACCGGGAATAGTGCCACGGCATCACGCGCGCTACGGGGTGTCTACCGGCTGAAAGGGTGATGACTACTACACGAGTGGTGACCAGAAGTTACCAAGAGTACTCGATCGTGGGGAGCTGTTGATCGAAATTCAGCGCGCCGTCAGCCGGACCGGCAGGCCGTCCGCGGGAACGGGCAGCGAGACGTAGTCCCAGCGAGCGGTGTAGTCCTCGGGGACCGACCATCGATACGCGCGCAGCATCTCGTGCAGCAGTGCCTTCACTTCGAACGTGCCGAAATGCAGCCCGACGCACTTGTGCGCGCCGCCGCCGAACGGCATCCACGCGTAGCGGTGCGACTTGTCTTCGCGCCGTTCTTCGCTGAAGCGGCCAGGGTCGAAGCGCATCGGGTCGGTCCAGTGCTCCGGCGCGAAATGGTTGACGGTGGGGGAAATCCCGACCAGTGTCCCTTCTGGAATGAAGTGCCCGAGAACTTCGGTGTCCTTCACGGTTTTCCTGGCCAGGGACGGCACCGGGGCGACCAGCCGCAGTGATTCCTTGATGACCAGGTCCAGCGTCGTCAACGTCTCCAGCGCCTCGATGTCCGGCACGTCGTCGCCGAGCGCGAGGGATTCCCGGCGCGCGCGTTCCTGCCACTCGGGATTCTTGGCGAGGTGGTAGACGGCGGCGGCACTGGTGATGGTCGAGGTGTCGTGCGCCGCCATCATCAGGAAGATCATGTGGTTGACGACGTCGGCGTCGGTGAAGCGATCACCGTCTTCGGTGGTGGCGTGGCACAGCGCGGTGAAGAGGTCGTCGCCTTCGCTTCGCCGTTTCGCGGGCAGGTTCGCCGAAAAGTAGCGTTCGAGCACCTTGCGGCCGTGCAACCCCGCCGACCAGCGCCCGCCGGGAACGGGGAAGCGCACGATGGCCGTGCCGGCGCGCACGGAGTTCACGAACGCGCGGTTGATCGCGGCCGCGTCGTCCCCGGAGCGCATGCCCATGAACACACGCGTCGCGACGTCGAGCGTGAGTTGCTTGAGGGACCAGTAGATCCGGGGATGGGGCCGGTCCGCCCAGGCCGCGACGCCTTCGCGCAGCGCCGGTCCCATCTGGTCGACGTAGCCGGTGAGCCGTTGCCGGGTGAACGCCGCCTGCATGATCCGGCGGTGCAGATGGTGCTCGCCGAAGTCGAGCAGCATCAGGCCGCGGTCGAAGAACTGTTCGATGAAGAACTTCCAGCCCTCTTGGGAGAAGGCCTTGTCCTTGTTCACCAACGCGATCTGCGTGGCCTCGGGGCCGGAGAGCGCGACGATGCGGCGGCCGAACGCGCCCATCCACGACACCGGACCGTAGGTTTCGTAGCGTTTGAGGCCGAACTCGATGCCGAAGCGCATGAAGTCCAGTGCGTGCCCGATGACGGGCGGGCCTTCGTCGCCGAGAACGGGTTTGAGGCCCGGCGGGGCGGGCGCGAGTTCGCGGACCGGCCAGGTCGCGCCGAGCCAGCGCTGGTCGACCGAACGCGGCAACGGGATCGAGGTGAGTGGTGGGACCCGTTCGCGCAGTGCCCCGGTGACCTTTTCGACCGTGTTCGCCATGGTGACCATCTCCCCGTCGAGACCGGTTGCGGCTCCACCATCGCACCCTTATTGACGTCCTGACAATACCCCGGCGGAAGGACATGAAGGCCTCCTTCCCTCGGCTCAGCCGAGGGAAGGAGGCCTTCACGGAACGTCAGGAAAGCTCGGCGCGGACCATCCGGGCGGCCGCGACCAGGTTCCGCAGGGCGGGTTCGACCTCGGCGTAACCGCGGGTCTTCAGGCCGCAGTCCGGGTTGACCCAGAGCCGCTCGGCGGGCACTGCGCCGACGGCGGTCCGCAGCAGCCCGCCGACCTCGTCGACGTCCGGGACACGGGGCGAGTGGATGTCGTACACACCCGGCCCGACGCCGCGGCCGTAGCCCGCCGCGCCGAGATCGGTGACGACCTCCATCTTCGACCGCGCGGCCTCGATACTGGTGACGTCGGCGTCGAGCGCGTCGATCGCGCTGAGGACCTCGCCGAACTCCGAATAGCACATATGGGTGTGGATCTGGGTCGCGTCGTCGATCCCGGACGTCGCCAGCCGGAACGACGAGACCGCCCAGGCGAAGTACGCCTCGTGTGTCGCGGCACGCAACGGGAGCAGTTCCCGCAGGGCAGGTTCATCCACCTGGATGACGCGGATGCCCGCCGCCTGCAGGTCGTGCACTTCGTCGCGGATGGCCAGCGCGACCTGGCGGGCGGTCTCGCCCAGCGGCTGGTCGTCGCGGACGAACGACCACGCCAGGATCGTCACCGGCCCGGTCAGCATCCCCTTGACCGGCTTCTCGGTCAGGTTTTGCGCGTAGCGGGCCCACCCGACGGTCATCGGCTCCGGCCGTGAGACGTCGCCGTACAGGATCGGCGGCCGGACACAGCGCGAGCCGTAGGACTGCACCCAGCCGAAGTCGGTGGCGGCGAATCCGGCCAGCCGCTCGGCGAAGTACTGCACCATGTCGTTGCGCTCGGGCTCGCCGTGCACCAGTACGTCCAAGCCGAGGTCCTCCTGCAGCCGGATGACGCGTTCGATCTCCGCCTTCATCGCGGTCCCGTACCCCGCGTCGTCCAGCGTGCCGGCCTTGTGCGCGGCGCGCGCCTTGCGGACGTCGGTGGTCTGCGGGAACGAGCCGATCGTGGTGCTCGGCAACGGCGGGAGCTTCAAGGCTTCCTGTTGTGCCGCCGCGCGTCGCGCGTAGGGGGAGCGGACGGAGTGTTCCGGGCGCAGCGATTCCAGCCGGGCGCGGACTCCGGCGTCGACCAGTTCGGTCGCGGACACGCGGTCGGCGGCCGCGGCACGGGCGGCCGAGAGGTCGACGCCTTCTTCCTTGAGCGCCCGGCCGAGCAGGACGACCTCGTCCACCTTCTGCTTGGCGAAGGCGAGCCAACCTTTCAGGCGCGGATGGAGCCCGGTCTCACGTTCGACGTCGTAGGGCACGTGCAGCAGCGAACACGACGTCGAGACGCTGACCGTCCTCGCGGTCCCGAGCAGCCTCGCCGCCCGGCTGAGCGCACGAGTGGGATCGGTGCGCCAGACGTTGCGCCCGTCCACGACTCCGGCGAGGAGCTCCTTGTCGCGCAACGCCGGCTCGGCCGCGACCGCGTCCACAAAGGACTCGTCGCTGACGAGATCGACGGCGACCGCGTCGATCGGGGAACGGGCGAGTACGCCCAGCCCGCGACCGAGTCCGCCGAAGTACCCGGCGACCAGGATCTTCGGCCGTGCGGTCGCCTTCGCGAGCCGATGGTAGGCCCGGATGAGCGCGTTGAGTTCCCGCTCGGTGCGGTCCGCCGCGAAGGCGGGTTCGTCGAACTGCACCCATTCGACGCCTTCGTCATACAGGCGCCGCAGCAGTTCGACGTAGGCGTCGAGGAGATTGTCGAGCAGCTCCAGCGGCCGAAAGCCCTCCGGAGCGCCTTCGGTGGGCTTGGCGAGCAGCAGGAACGTCACCGGCCCCACCAGCACCGGCCGCGTTGCGACGCCGATCGCGCGGGCCTCGCGGTACTCGTCGAGCGGCTTGGTGCCGCTGAGCGCGAACGTCGTGTCAGGCCCGAGTTCGGGGACGATGTAGTGATAGTTGGTGTCGAACCACTTCGTCATCTCCATCGCCGGCGCGTCCTGCACCCCGCGCGCGGCGGCGAAGTAGGTGTCGAGTGGCGAAAGGCCGAGTTTCGTGAAGCGCTCCGGCAGCGCGCCGAACAGTTCGGCGGTGTCGAGCATCTGATCGTAATGCGAGAACGTGTTGGAGGGGACGGAATCCAGTCCGGCGTCGGTCAGCTCCCGCCAGGCCCGGACGCGCAGCGCACGGCCGGTCTCCAGAAGCACGGCCTCGTCGCTCTTGCCCGCCCAGTAGCTTTCGAGCGCACGCTTGAGTTCCCGGTCCGGGCCGATCCGGGGGTAGCCCAGCACAGTGGTGCCGATTTCGGTCACAGCTCTCTCCTCGCGAGCTTGTCGTCAGAGCCCGGAGCGCGCGCAGGAGTGACCGCTGTTCGGTCGTGCCCATCCCACGAGGCCCGGACTCACGCACGCCGTCGGCGCGCGTACCACGGGCAGGTCTTCGGACTCGTGGGCGACTCACTCGCTCCTACCGGCCGTCGCTTCCCGGGGCGCCATGTCCCAGTGCTTTACCGTGTCTCGCACGGTGACGGCTTTCGTTCCCACATACCGCTGCGGGGCAGTCCCGGATTCCCACCGGGTTCCCTGTTACCTCGACCGGCCGGGGAGGCCGGGCGAACCAGTAGCACTGTGGAGCGTACTCAGGGCCGCTACCCCTCCGCCGGACATGTGATGAACCTCCGTCGCGGTGGCGAACGTGGCGTGTCCGTGAAGGCCTCCTTCCCTACTCTCAGGGGCAATGCCGGAAACTTAAGCCAGGTAGGACGGGTGCGATTCAGCCGTATTCGCCCTGCTCAGACGGTCTCCGGAAGGGCTGCGGCTGGATTTGGCGTGGAAAGTTTCAGGGAATGGTCGGGATCTAGCGTTGGCCCGGCCGAGGGGATGCCATGAAGGCCTCCTTCCCTACTTTCAGGGTAGGGAAGGAGGCCTTCGCAACCTCAAAAATACGGACCAACCGGACATTTACCAAGGACTACGTCCTTTATGGACAGTCCGAGGATCTCTAGCCCCGCAGCTTAAGTTCCTGGCATTGACTCTCAAGGTAGGGAAGGAGGCCTTCACGGACTTCCCGGCTGGAGGCGCGTGAAAAGGCCCGCCCCGCGCGAGTGCGCGGGGCGGGCCTTTTCGTCAGCTCAGGGGATCAGTCCCAGTCGAGGGCGCCACCGGACTGGTACTCGATGACGCGGGTCTCGAAGAAGTTCTTCTCCTTCTTGAGGTCCATCGCTTCCGACATCCACGGGAACGGATTCTCCGTCTCGCCGAAGATCGGCGCGAGGCCGATCTGCTGCGCCCGCCGGTCGGTGATGAAGTGCATGTACTGCTCGATCAGTTCGGCCGAGAGGCCGAGCATGCCGCGCGGCATGGTGTCGCGGGCGTAGGCGACCTCAAGCTCGCATGCCTCGGTCAGCATCGTCCGGATCTCCGCCTGGAACTCCTCGGTCCACAGGTGCGGGTTCTCGATCTTGATCTGGTTGATGCAGTCGATGCCGAAGTTCAGGTGGATCGACTCGTCGCGCAGGATGTACTGGTACTGCTCGGCGATCCCGATCATCTTGTTCCGGCGGCCGAGCGAGAGGATCTGCGCGAAGCCGGTGTAGAACCACATGCCCTCGAAGATCACGTAGAAGGCGACCAGGTCCCGCAGGAAGTTCTGATCGGCTTCCGGGGTGCCGGTCTCGAAGTCCGGGTTCTCCAGGTTCTGCGTGTACTTCAGCGCCCACGCGTCCTTGTCCGAGATGGACGGGACCTCGCGGTACATGTTGAACAGCTCGCCCTCGACCAGGCCGAGGCTCTCGCAGATGTACTGGAAGGTGTGCGTGTGCACGGCCTCCTCGAACGCCTGGCGCAGCAGGTACTGGCGGCATTCGGGGTTGGTGATCTGCCGGTACACCGCGAGCACGATGTTGTTGGCAACCAGCGATTCCGCGGTGGCGAAGAAGCCGAGGTTGCGCTTGAGCATGGTGCGCTCGTCCTCGGTGAGGCCGTCGGGCGACTTCCACAGCGCGATGTCGGCCTGCATGGCGACCTCGGTCGGCATCCAGTGGTTGTTGCAGCCGGCGAGGTACTTCTCCCACGCCCAGGTGTACTTCATCGGCAGCAGCTGGTTGACGTCGGCTCGGGCGTTGATCATCCGCTTGTCGTCGACGTTGATCCGGGCGGCGCCGACTTCGATCTCACCGAGGCCGGTGGCGTCGGCGGAGGCGTCAAAGGTGGTCATAGAAGCTCACTTCACGAGGTGGTCGGGTGGGTCGTGAGTGGCGATTCGGGTTAGAACACGAATCGCCACTCACGACCGGGCGGTCACTGGCAGGCTTCGCAGTCGGGGTCGTCGATCCGGCATGCGGCGCCTTCGGTGGCGACGAAGTCGACGTCCGAGACCTTCGGCATCTCCTTCGGCTCCGGCTTGGCGGCCGGTGCCGGAGCGGTCACCGGGACGGCCGGGACCGCGGCGGCGGGCGACGGCGAGACCGCGGCGGAAGCCGACGGGGCGGGCGGAGCCGCGGGCGCCGGAGCGACTGACTTGGGTGCCGAAGGTGTGGCCGGGGCCGGGGTGGCCGAGACCGCGTTCAGCTTGCCGTCGGTGCCGCGCAGGGTGCTCTTCTCCACGTGCGTCGCGGACCGCGCCCGCAGGTAGTACGTGGTCTTGAGGCCCTTGTGCCAGGCGTAGCGGTACAGCTCGTCGAGCTTGCGGCCGCTGGGGGCGGCGATGTACAGGTTCAGCGACTGCGCCTGGTCGATCCACTTCTGGCGCCGCGAACCCGCGTCCACCAGCCACTTCGACTCGATCTCGAACGCGGTGGCGTACAGCGCCTTGAGGTCGTCCGGCACGCGGTCGATCTGGCCGAGGCTGCCGTCGAAGTACTTCAGGTCCGACACCATGACCTCGTCCCACAGCCCGCGCTCCTTGAGCGAGCGGACCAGGTGCGGGTTCACCACGGTGAAGTCACCGGACATGTTCGACTTGACGAACAGGTTCTGGAACAGCGGCTCGATCGACTGCCCGACCCCGCAGATGTTGGAGATCGTCGCGGTCGGCGCGATCGCCATCACGTTGGAGTTGCGCATCCCGACGGTCTTGACCCGCTCACGCAGCGGCGCCCAGTCCAAAGTGGACGAGGTGTCGACGTCGAGCGCGTCGCCCTGCCGGGCGTCGATCAGGAGCTGCAGCGAGTCGATCGGCAGGATTCCCTTGCTCCACAAGGAACCCTCGAACGTCTGGTACTGGCCGCGCTCCTCGGCGAGGTCGGTCGACGCCGAGATCGCGTAGTAGCTGATGTGCTCCATGCTGGTGTCCGCGAACTGCACGGCCTCGTCCGACGACAGCGGGACACCGATCTCGAACAGCGCGTCCTGGAAGCCCATCAGGCCGAGCCCGATCGGGCGGTGGCGCAGGTTGGAGCGGCGCGCTTCCGGGATCGTGTAGAAGTTGATGTCGATCACGTTGTCGAGCATGCGCACCGCGGTGCGCACGGTCTTCTCGAGCCGCTTGGTGTCCAAGCCCTCGGGCGTGACGTGCTTGAGCAGGTTCACCGAGCCGAGGTTGCAGACCGCGACCTCGTCGGTGGTGGTGTTCAGCGTGATCTCGGTGCACAGGTTGGACGAGTGCACGACACCCACGTGCTGCTGCGGCGAACGCAGGTTGCACGGGTCCTTGAAGGTGATCCACGGGTGGCCGGTCTCGAACAGCATGGTCAGCATGCGGCGCCACAGGTCGACCGCGCGGACCTTGCGGAACACCTTCAGCTCGCCGCGTTCGGCGGCGGCCTCGTACTCGCGGTAGCGCTCGGCGAACGCGGTGCCGTAGAGGTCGTGCAGGTCCGGGGTCTCGTTCGGCGAGAACAGGGTCCACTGCGCGTCGGCCTCGACCCGGCGGAGGAACTCGTCCGGCACCCAGTTCGCGGTGTTCATGTCGTGCGTACGACGACGGTCGTCACCGGTGTTCTTGCGCAGGTCGAGGAATTCCTCGATGTCCACGTGCCAGGTTTCGAGGTACGCGCACGCCGCGCCCTTGCGCTTGCCGCCCTGGTTCACCGCGACGGCGGTGTCGTTGGCGATCTTGAGGAACGGCACGACACCCTGCGACTGGCCGTTGGTGCCCTTGATGTGCGCGCCGAGGCCGCGGACCGGGGTCCAGTCGTTGCCGAGACCGCCCGAGTACTTCGCCAGCAGCGCGTTGTTCTTGTACGCCTGGAAGATCGAGTCCAGGTCGTCGTCGACGGTGGTCAGGAAGCAGGACGACAGCTGCGGGCGGGTGGTGCCCGAGTTGAACAGCGTCGGGGTGGACGCCATGAAGTGGAACGACGACAGCAGCTCGTAGAACTCGATGGCGCGGTCTTCGCGGTTGTCCTCGCGGATCGCCAGCCCCATCGCGACGCGCATGAAGAACGCCTGCGGCAGTTCGAACCGGACGCCGTTGTGGTGCTGGAAGTACCGGTCGTACAGGGTCTGCAGGCCGAGGAAGCCGAAGTCGAGGTCACGTTCGGCGCGGATGGCCGAGGTGATCTTGTCCAGGTCGAAGGTCTGCAGCTCGGGGTTGACCAGCTCCAGTTCGATGGCGCGCTTGAGGTAGTCCCGGAAGTACTGCGGGTACCGCGCGGTCATCTCGTCCTGGCTGGCCTGCTGCGGAACGCCCGCGAGGTAGCTGAGCGCCTCGCCGCGGAGCTTGTCCGCCAGCAGCCGGGCACTGACGTAGGAGTAGTTCGGCTCCTGCTCGACGAGCACGCGCGCGGCCATGATCTGGGCGAGGGCGAGTTCGTCGGCGCTGATGCCGTCGTAGAGGTTGCGCTTGGCCTCGGCCAGCACCGGCTCGGCCGAGACGTCTTCGAGTCCGGCGACGGCCTCGCCGACCACGTGCGAGACACGGGCCCAGTCGAGCGGGCGGAGCGAGCCGTCGGCCGCCTTGACGCTGATGGCGACGTCGGAGGTGGCGGGCTTCTCGGCCTCGCGGGCCTTCGCGCGCTCATCGCGGTACAGGACGTAGGCGCGGGCGACCTTGTGGTGCTCGCCGCGCATCAGCGCGAGCTCGACGATGTCCTGGATCTGCTCGATGTGCAGCGCGGTCTCGGGACCGGCGTGGCGGAGCAGGGTGGCCTCGATCTGCTCGGTCAGTTCCTTGACCAGGTGGTGGATCCGCGACGATGCGGCCGCGTCACCGCCCTCGACGGCGAGAAAGGCCTTGGTCACGGCGACCGAGATCTTGTTCGCGTCGAAGGGGGACACGCTGCCGTCCCGCCGGATGACTCGCACGGTCGCGGGCGTCGTGTCCGAAGACGAGGGCGGCCGCTGACCGGTTTCCACTGACATATGCGTGTCTCCAAAAGGGCGCGTTGAAGCACCACAAGGCCTCACAAGGCCGTGCGCTGCAGGTTCACCAAGCTGTCCGACAACCGCTCCCGAGCGGTCTCCCCGTCGCTGGGCGATGTCGGTTCCCAGAGACTACATGTAGGGGTCGGAGGCTGCACGTGCCCCAATGGGTGGCGTGTCGCGGGCTCACCCTGGCGGGTTAGACGATCACGCTCAGCGGCTGGTCAGCCGCCGAAAACGAGTCTGAAATCGCGCAGGTGAGCACTCAGGACGGGCCGCTGACCGGCGAGGAAGGCGAGTGGTCCGGCCTCGTTGATCTTCCAGTCGGCGGCCGCGGGATGCGGCCGTGCCGCCGCTCGGACGGGGCTCCGGTTGAGCCGGCCGTCCAGCGTCTGGACGACATCGAAGGCGGCGGGCAGCTTCACCGGGAGGCTCGGGCGGGCGGTGAAGGCGGCCGTCGCGATCCAGTCCTCATGGGTGGCCGCAGAGGCGGTGAAGGTCCGTCCGTGGGTGAAGTCGAGCGCGGCGAGGTCCTTCGGGATGCCCCACAGCGCGCGCCCGCCGGCGAGGGAGACCTCGCTGTCGACCCAGATGTCGGTGATGGAGCTGGAGAGACGTTTGCCGCGGACGGCGACCGTCGCCAGCAGTTCGTGGTATCGGAGCCGTCCGGGCTCCTGGTAGTCGACCCAGGCGGCGAAGACCTGGGCGCGACCGCCGACCACGACGGGCTCGGCGCCTTCGGGCAGGTCGGGAAGTTCGCTCACCGGGACACGCCAGACCGACAGATACGCCTGGCCTGCCAGGTTCCACGGTTCCGGGGGATAGGCGGTCATGCGTTCCGCCACGGCAGGTGGTCGGGCAGGTCGGTATCGACGCGCATGGAGAACTCCGGTGGTCGTTTCTGCAGGAAGGACAGGACCCCCTCGACGGCGTCCGGGCTGGTGCCCAGCCCGCCGATCAGCCGGGAGTCCAGTTCGTGCACGGGGAACGGCGACGCGGCGCTCGCCATCCGGTACAGCAGCTGCCGGGTCACCGCGACGGAGACCGGCGCCGTCGTCGCGACGATCTCACTGGCCAGCTCGCGGGCCTTGTCGAGCACTTCGCCGGGCTCGTGCACACGGTGGACCAGTCCGGCGGCTTTCGCCTCCTCGGCGCCGAAGACGCGGCCGCTGATCATCCAGTCGAGTGCGGTGCCCATCCCGACCAGCCGGGGGAGGAACCACGCGGACGCGCCTTCGGGGTAGATGCCGCGGCGGACGAACACGAAGCCGAAGCGGGAATCCGTGGACGCCAGCCGGTAATCGCACGACAGCGTGATCGTGAGGCCGCCGCCGACACTGGCGCCCCGCAATGCCGCGATGACCGGTTTGTTCATCGTGAAGATCCGCTTCGAGCAGCGCCCCGCCGGTTCCTGCCAGGCCGCGTCCGGGCCGGTCTCCGGGTCGAAGTCAAAACCGCCCTGCGACAGGTCGGCGCCCACCGAAAAATCCTTGCCGTTGCCGGTCAGGATCACCGCACGGACGTCCTCGTCGCGGTCGGCCCGGTCCATCGCGTCGCCGAGTTCGTCGGCCATGCGGATGGTGTACCCGTTGCGGGCCTCCGGCCGGTCGAGCGTGACCGTCGCGACGCGATCGGCGACCTCGTAGGTGATTTCGGCATACGCGCTCATGACGTGAAAGTAGGACTATGTTGACAAGGTGTCAATAAGGCTTCATTCGACGTCGTCCAGGTGATCGGCGTAGTACTCGACCGCCCGCCGGTATCGCTGCACCCCGGCGTCGGCGCTGGTCGCCGCCAGGACCTTCAACAGGGTTCCGGCCGCCTCGCGCGCCTCGCCGACGTTGTAGAGCGCCATCGCGAGAAACGTCTTCAGTGCCGCGTCGTCCGGGAACTCGTCGAGGCCGCGACGCAGGGTTTCGAGCGCTTCGTCGTAGCGGCCGAGCACGCGATACGTGCTGCCGAGCCCGACGAACACGCCATGCCTGTCCTTTGTGGACAGACCTTCGCCGGTGAGCGCCCGCTCGTAGAACGGTGCCGCTTCGGCTTCCAGTCCGGCTGAGTCGTGCGCCCACGCGGTTTGGTAGGCGACCACGGCGTTCCCCGGGTTCCGCTCGGTCAGTTCGATCAGCCGCAGGCGGGCCTCGTCGGTGCCTTGCTCCCGCAGCCGGACCGCTTCCTGTGCCTCGTTCACGCGGCGGCGCCGTCGAAGGGCGGGTGGCTTTCGCCGCCGACCCGCTCGGCCACGACGATGTACTCGGCCAGCGCGTCCCGCGAACGTGCCAGCTTGGCCAGCTGCTCGTCCACCCGGAGCAAAGCCGTCTCGTCGTACTCGCGGTAGCCGTTCGCGCCTCGGCTCGCCTTCAGGAGGCCTTGGGCTTCGTAGTAACACAACTGGTGGGCGTTGACGCCCACCGGGTGACTCAGTTCACCGATCTTCATCGCTTTCCCCGCTTGACCTTCATGCCGGTATCAACGTCGACGATCGTGCCATGACGGACAACGCGAACATGCCGGTATCGATCATCGGCCTCGGTCTCATGGGCACCGCGCTCGCCCACGTCCCCGGAGGTGAGGCGGACGCCTCCCGCGTTTGTCTGAGTACATAAAGGCCCCCTTCCTTGCGCCTATGTACAGGAAGGGGTCCTTCACGTACTTCTCCAAACTGTGACGTGAATCGCAAACTGACCGAATGAACATTTTGGTCAGTATGTTCGATGGCATGGGAGAGAACGAATCCGGGCGGGTACTCGTCGTCGGCATGGGGGTCAGCGGCATCGCCACCGCGGCACGGTTGCGCCGGGCGGGATGGCGGCCGGTGCTCATCGAGAAAGCGCCGCGAAGACGTTCGGGCGGGTACTTCGTCGCACTGTTCGGTGCCGGCCAGGCGGCCGCGAAGAGGCTGGGCATGGTCGACGCCATCCACGACCGCGCCTCGATGACGCGCGGTCTCGACCTCGACCGCGCCGGGTCGAGCCGTCCTGGGATGTCCTATGCCGACATGCCCGGCAAACCGTGGCTGATGCTGCGAAGCGACGTCGAGAAGGCCGCGTTCTCCGTTCTCCCCGACGACGTGGAGATCCGGTACTCGACCGTGCCCACCGCCATCGAGCAGGACGCCGACGGTGTCGACGTCACCTTGCTCGACACCGCCTCGGACACGACGACCACCGAGCGTTTCGACCTCGTCGTCGGTGCGGACGGGTTGCGGTCCACGGTGCGGTCACTGGTGTTCGGTCCGCACGAGAAGTACTTGCGGCGGATGAACTACATGGTCGCCGCGTTCCAGTACACCGGCACGCCGGCCGGTCTCGCTCCCGGGCAGGGCGCCACCTTGCTCGAACCGGACCGCTCGCTGTGGGTCTTCGCATTCTCCGACCACGACCCGACGGTCATGCTCACCTACCGCACTGACGACGTCGACGCCGAATTCACCCGGTCTCCCGCGGAACGCGTGCGGGCCGCTTTCGGACCGAAGCCGCTGGGGAACGTGCTCGGTGACGTCATCGACGCGCTCGAGTCCGCCGACGACGTTCTGTTCGACTCCGTCGAGCAAGTGCGCCTGGACAGTTGGCACCGAGGACGCGTCGTCCTGATGGGTGACGCCGCCTGGTGCGTCACGCTCTACGCCGGAATGGGTGTTTCGTCCGGGCTCACCGGAGCCGATCTGCTCGGCGGCATGCTGGAGCGGCATCCCGGCGACGTCGGTGCCGCCCTCTCCGCCTGGGAACGCGCACTCCGGCCCTATGTCGGCCACTACCAGGACGGCGCGTTCGCCGACCGCAGGATCTTCGTCGCGGACAACCGGGCGCAGCTCCTCCTCCGGCGGACGATGCCCCTGCTGAGCCGGTTCAAAGCGGGCAAACGCCTGGCCGACAGGATCATGCGGCTCGAGGAGATCGCGGTGTACAAGAATGCGGATATCGTCGGCGCGCTACTGACCGGCCCACCGGAGAGGACCATCGTTGGCGGAACTGCCTGAACACGGCTCGCCCAAAGCGGCACGCATCCTGGCGGCGGCGGGCGAACTACTGCTGGGCCGGGGCAGCAAGGGCGTCACCATCGCCGAGGTCGCCACCAAGGCCCACGTCGGCAAGGGCACCGTCTACCTCTACTGGAAGACCAAGGAAGATCTGCTGCTCGGCTTGATCAGCCGCGATTTCGTCGCGCTCGCCGACGAGGTCATCGCGGCGGTCACCGCCGACCCCGAGCTGGCCAGGCCCTCGCGGCTCGGCCCGAACATGCTGGAGGTCGCGGTCCGGCATCCGTTCGTCAACGCGCTGCAGACCGGCGACGACGCCCTGCTCGGTGTCCTCGCCGAGGACCCGCGGTCGGCGACCCTGCTCGAAACGCTGGGGGCGGGCGCGTTCCTGCACCACATCCTGCCGATCTGGCGGCGCCACGACCTCGCCAGGGACGACTGGGCACTCGCCGATCAGGCGTTCGCCCTGCAGGCCCTGTTGACGGGCTTCTTGACGACGGCCGCCTCGATCGAGCACAGACTGCCGGTCGAGGACCCAGCCCGGGTGTTCGCCGCGTCCATCACCGCCCTTCTCGGCCCGGAGCGCGCCACGCCGGAGCAAGTGAAGATGGCGGCCGAGGAAGGGATCCGTTCGCTGGCGGGCGGCCGGTCCGTCGCGCTGGACATCATCTCCGGCTGACCTCGTGTCGCCGCTACGCCGGCGACGAGCGACCAAAAAACAATCAGGCGTGCTTGATTTTTCCGTCGAGTGGTGCGAGCCTTGGCTGGACGCGAGGAGGCGGGCATGGCTGACCTTGGCGTGATCCTTGGGGATCTCGCGGCGGAATCGCAGGCCATCGACGACGTGGTGGCGGAACTGCCCGCGTCGGACTGGGCGCGGCAGACCCCGGCCGAAGGCTGGACGATCGCCCATCAGATCGCTCATCTGGCCTGGACGGACAAGAAGGCGCTCATCGCGGCGCGCGGCTCCGAGGCCGACTGGCAGGCCGAGATCGAAGGGCTGCTCGCGACGGGGGAGACCTACGTCGACAAGGGCGCCGAAGAAGGGGCGAAGAAACCTCCCCGCGAGCTGCTGGCCGAATGGCGGGCGGGTCGCGCGGAGCTCGCCGAGGCACTCGCCGCCGTCCCCGACGGACAGAAGATCCCTTGGTACGGCCCGCCGATGAGCGCGGCGTCCATGGTGACGGCGCGCCTCATGGAAACGTGGGCCCACGGCCAGGACATCTACGACGCGCTCGGCGTCCAACACGAGAACACGGACAGACTCTGGCATATCGCCCGCTTCGGTACGCGGACCCGCGATTTCGCCTACAAACTCAACTCGCTCGCTCCGCCGTCCGAGGAGTTCCGGGTCGAGCTGACCGCGCCCGACGGCGCCACCTGGGCCTTCGGGCCGGAGGACGCCGAGCAGCGACTCACCGGCAGCGCCGTCGACTTCTGTCTCGTGGTGACCCAGCGGCGTCATCCCGCCGACACCGATCTGGGCGCCACCGGCAAGGACGTCGAGGAATGGCTCGGGCTGGCGCAGGCCTTCGCCGGGCCTCCCGGTGCGGGCAGGCGGCCGGGGCAGTTCGCATGACCCCGATCAGGATCGGCAACGCGTCCGGGTTCTACGGCGACCGGTTCTCCGCCGTCCGCGAGATGCTCACCGGTGGCCCGCTCGACGTGCTGACCGGCGACTACCTCGCCGAGCTGACCATGCTCATCCTCGGCCGGGACCGGATGAAGGACCCGAACCGCGGTTACGCCAAGACGTTCCTCCGTCAGATGGAGGAGAATCTGGCGCTGGCCAAGGAAAAGGACGTCAAGGTCGTCGCGAACGCCGGTGGGCTCAACCCCGCCGGACTCGCGGACGCACTGCGCGAACTGGCCGCGAAACTCGGTGTCGACGTCGCTGTCGCGCACGTCGAGGGCGACGATCTGCTCCAGCGCGCCGAAGAACTCGGCTTCGGCAAGACGTTGACCGCCAACGCCTATCTCGGCGCGTGGGGGATCGCGGAATGCCTGACCGCGGGTGCCGACATCGTGGTGACCGGGCGCGTCACCGACGCGTCGGTGATCGTCGGCCCGGCCGCCGCGCACTTCGGCTGGGCACGTGACGACTACGACTCGCTCGCCGGCGCGGTGGTGGCCGGGCACGTGATCGAATGCGGCGCGCAGGCCACCGGCGGCAATTACGCGTTCTTCACCGAACACGAGATCGGCGTCCCGGGATTCCCGATCGCCGAGATCTCCGCGGACGGTTCCAGCGTGATCACCAAACACCCCGGCACCGGTGGTGTCGTCAACGCCGGAACCGTTACGGCGCAACTGCTCTACGAGATCACCGGCGCCCGCTACGCCGGTCCGGACGTCACGGCACGGTTCGATACGCTGACCCTGACCGAGGACGGCCCGGATCGCGTCCGGATCAGCGGTGTCACCGGTGAACCACCGCCACCGACGCTCAAGGTCTGCCTGAACGGGCTCGGCGGCTTCCGCAACGAGACGACGTTCGTCCTCACCGGACTGGACATCGAAGCGAAAGCCACGCTGGTCAAGGAACAACTCGAAGGCGCGCTCAAGGCGCGGCCGCCGTCGGAGATCCGCTGGACACTGGCCCGCACCGACCACGCGGACGCCGAAACCGAACAGCAGGCGAGCGCTCTCCTGCACGTCGCGGTGAAGGACGCCGACCCGGAGGTCGCCGGGCGGGCGTTCAGCGGCGCGGCGATCGAACTCGCGCTGGCCAGCTATCCCGGCTTCCATGTCACCGCGCCACCGGCGGCGGCCTCGCCCTACGGTGTCTACCGGGCCGCTTTCGTCGACGCGCGAAAGGTTCCGCACGTCGCCGTCCTGCCGGACGGTTCGCGCCGCGACATCGCGCAAGCCACCGAGACGCAGGTTTTGTCCGATGTGGACGAATACGGTCTGCCCGCTCCTTACCCCCAGGCGCGGGTCCGCCGGGCGCCGCTCGGCAAGGTGATCGGCGCCCGCAGCGGGGACAAGGGCGGCAGCGCGAACGTCGGCGTCTGGGCGCGGTCCGACGAGGCGTGGCGCTGGCTCGCGCACCGGCTCACCGTCACCGAATTCAAGCTGCTGCTCCCGGAGACCGCGGAGCTGGAGGTCCGGCGTCATCTTCTGCCGAATCTGCGGGCGCTCAACTTCGTCGTCGAAGGCATTCTCGGTGAGGGGGTCGCGTCGCAGGCGCGGTTCGACCCGCAGGCGAAGGCCCTCGGGGAATGGCTGCGCTCGCGCGAGATCGACATCCCGGAGGCTCTCCTGTGACCGACCCCTTCACCACGCCGGAACGCGTCGAACTGCGCGAGACGGTCCGGCGCTTCGCCGAAACCGAGATCCTGCCGTACCTCGACGACTGGGAGCGCGAGGGCGAACTGCCCCGCGATCTGCACCGCAAGGCCGGCGAGCTCGGCTTGCTCGGCGTCGGCTTCCCCGAGGAGGTCGGTGGCGGGGGCGGCGACTATCTCGACGCGGTGGTCATCGCCGAGGAACTGCACTACGCGGGTGGTTCCGGCGGATTGTTCGCCTCGTTGTTCACCTGCGGCATCGCCGTCCCGCACATCGCTGCGGCCGGCGATCCGGTACAGATCGAACGATGGGTCCGGCCGACGCTGGAAGGCGCCAAGATCGGCTCGCTCGCGGTCACCGAACCCGACGGCGGCTCCGACGTCGCCGGAATCCGCACGACGGCCGTGCGTGAAGGTGACGAGTACGTCATCAACGGCGCCAAGACCTTCATCACCTCGGGCTGCCGCGCGGACTTCGTGACCACCGTGGTGCGCACCGGCGAATCCGGCGCACACGGGATCTCGCTCATCGTCGTCGAACGCGGTACCCCCGGTTTCACCGTGTCCCGCAAGCTGGAGAAGATGGGCTGGCTCTGCTCGGACACCGCGGAGTTGTCCTATGTGGACGTACGCGTGCCCGCCGAAAACCTGATCGGTGCCGAGAACAGCGGGTTCGCCCAGGTGGCGACACAGTTCGTCACCGAGCGGGTTTCGCTCGCCGTGCAGGGATACGCGCACGCGCAACGCGCGCTGGACCTGACGCTGGACTGGTGCCGCCTGCGCGAGACGTTCGGCCGTCCGCTGATCTCCCGTCAGCTGGTGCAGCACAAGCTCACCGAGATGGCCCGCAAGATCGATGTCGCCCGGACGTACACCCGGCAGGTCGCCCAGCGCCACGTGGCGGGCGAAGAGGTCATCGCCGAAGCCTGTTTCGCGAAGAACACCGCCGTCGAGACCGCCGAATGGGTGGTCAACGAGGCCGTGCAGCTGCACGGCGGCCTCGGCTACATGCGCGAGGCCGAAGTCGAGCGTCACTACCGTGACGTGCGCATCCTCGGCATCGGCGGTGGCACGAACGAGATCCTCACCGGCTTGGCCGCGAAGCGATTGGGATACACCGCATGAGCACCTTGAGGTCCACTGTGGACACGCGGAGCGAGGAATTCGCCGCCAACCGCGAGTCCATGCTCGGCAAACTCGCCGAGATCGACACCGAGCACGCCAAGGCCATCGCGGGTGGCGGCGAGAAGTACGTCACCCGGCACCGCAAACGCGGCAAGCTGCTCGCCCGCGAGCGGATCGAGCTCCTCCTCGACGAGGACTCGCCCTTCCTGGAACTTTCGCCGCTGGCCGCCTGGGGTTCGGACTACCAGGTCGGTGCCAGCGTGATCACCGGGATCGGCGTGGTCGAAGGCGTCGAGTGCATGATCTCGGCGAGCGACCCCACGGTCAAAGGCGGGGCGAGCAACCCGTGGACGGCGAAGAAGAGCTACCGCGCCGCGGACATCGCCGCGCAGAACCGCCTGCCGGTGATCAACCTCGTCGAGTCCGGCGGCGCGGATCTGCCGACGCAGAAGGAGATCTTCATCCCCGGCGGCCGGATCTTCCGCGACATCACGCGGTCTTCGGCGGCGAAGGTGCCCACGATCGCGCTGGTGTTCGGCAACTCCACCGCCGGTGGCGCGTACCTGCCCGGCATGTCGGACTACGTCGTGATGGTCAAGGAACGTGCCAAGGTGTTCCTCGGCGGGCCGCCGCTGGTCAAGATGGCCACCGGTGAAGAGTCCGACGACGAATCACTCGGCGGTGCCGAGATGCACGCCCGGACCTCCGGACTCGCCGACTACCTCGCGGCGGACGAAGAGGACGCCATCCGGCTCGGCCGCGGTATCGTCAAGCGGCTGAACTGGAGCAAGCAGGGGCCGACGCCGAAACCGGACTACGCGGAGCCGTTGTACTCCGCCGAGGACCTGCTCGGCATCGTGCCCGCCGACCTCAAGGTGCCGTTCGACCCGCGCGAGGTGATCGCCCGGGTCGCCGACGGTTCGGACTTCGACGAGTTCAAACCCTTGTACGGCAGCAGTCTCGCCACCGGCTGGGCGAGTATTCACGGTTACCCGGTCGGCATCCTCGCCAACGCACAGGGCGTGCTCTTCGGTGAGGAGTCGCAGAAGGCGGCGCAGTTCATCCAGCTGGCCAACCAGATCGACACCCCGCTGGTCTTCCTGCACAACACCACCGGCTACATGGTCGGCAAGGAGTACGAGCAGAGCGGCATCATCAAACACGGCGCGATGATGATCAACGCCGTGTCGAATTCCAAGGTGCCGCATCTGTCGGTGCTCATGGGTGCCTCGTACGGTGCCGGGCACTACGGCATGTGCGGCCGCGCCTACGACCCGAGGTTCCTGTTCGCCTGGCCCAGTGCGAAATCCGCGGTCATGGGGCCGCAGCAGCTCGCGGGCGTACTGTCCATTGTGGCCCGCGCCGCCGCGGTCTCGCGTGGCCAGGACTACAACGAGGAACACGACGCCGCCATGCGCGCCATGGTGGAAGGGCAGATCGAGGCGGAGTCGATGCCGATGTTCCTCTCCGGGATGCTCTACGACGACGGGATCATCGATCCCCGCGACACTCGCACGGTGCTCGGGCTCAGCCTGTCCGTGATCCACAATGGACCAGTGAAGGGCGCCGAGGGCTTCGGCGTCTTCAGGATGTGAGCGGGATGATCGAGAAACTTCTGGTCGCCAACCGCGGGGAGATCGCCCGCCGCGTGTTCCGCACCTGCCGTGACGCCGGGATCGGCACGGTCGCGGTGTTCTCCGACGCGGACGCCGAAGCCCCGCACGCCGCCGAGGCCGACGTCGCCGTCCGGCTGCCGGGCAACGCACCGTCCGACACCTACCTCCGCGCCGCACTGCTGATCAAGGCGGCCGTCGAGACCGGCGCCGACGCGATCCACCCCGGATACGGGTTCCTGTCCGAGAACGCCGGGTTCGCCCGCGCCGTGATCGACGCCGGGCTGACCTGGGTCGGGCCGCCGCCGGAAGCCATCGAGAGCATGGGCTCCAAGGTCGAGTCCAAGCGGATGATGGCCGGCGCCGGGGTGCCGATCCTGTCCGAATTGGACCCGGCCGAAGTCACCGAAGCCGACCTTCCCTTGCTGGTCAAGGCATCCGCCGGAGGTGGCGGGCGCGGGATGCGCGTCGTGCGCTCCCTCGGCGAACTCGCCGAGGCCGTCGAAGGCGCGAGCGCGGAGGCCGCGTCGGCCTTCGGCGACCCGACCGTGTTCTGCGAGCGGTACCTGGAGACCGGGCGGCATATCGAGGTCCAGGTACTCGCCGACACCCATGGCACGGTGTGGGCGGTGGGGGAGCGGGAATGCTCGATCCAGCGCCGCCACCAGAAGGTCGTCGAAGAAGCGCCGTCCCCGTTCGTCGACGAAGCCATGCGGGCGGCGTTGTTCGACGCGGCGCGCAAGGCCGCGCAGGCGATCGACTACGTCGGCGCCGGAACGGTCGAGTTCCTGGCCGGACCGGACGGGCGGTTCTACTTCCTGGAGATGAACACCCGCCTGCAGGTGGAGCATCCGGTCACCGAAGCCACCACCGGTCTCGACCTCGTCGCGCTGCAACTGCGGATCGCCGAGGGCGAGCACCTCCCGATCGCCGAGCCGCAGGCGCGGGGGCACGCGATCGAGGTCCGGCTCTACGCCGAGGACCCCTCGGCAGGCTGGCAGCCGCAGAGCGGCACCCTGCACCGGTTCGAGGTTCCCGCCGCGCGACGGGAGTTCGAGGTCGGCCCCGGGGTGCGGCTCGACTCCGGTTTCGTCAGCGGCCAGACCGTAGGTGTGCACTACGATCCGATGCTCGCCAAGGTGATCGCCTTCGCCCCGGACCGCCCGAGCGCGGCGCGGGCGCTGGCCAGCGCCCTGGCGGGCGCCGAGATCCACGGCGTGGTCACCAACCGCGACCTGCTGGTGAACGTACTCCGGCACGAGGCCTTCCTGGCGGGCGAGACCGACACGGCCTTCTTCGACCGGCACGGCCTGGAAACCCTGGCACGTCCACTGGCCACAGCGGACACCGTACGGATTTCCGCACTGGCCGCCGCCTTGGCGGGCGCCGCCGCGAACCGCGAGGGCGCCCAGGTGCAGCGACGACTGCCGAGTGGCTGGCGCAACGTCCGTTCCCAAGGGCAGCGCAAACGTTTTCGCCAAGGCGACGACGAGATCGAGGTGGTCTACACCCTCGGCCGTGACGGCCTGCGCGCCGACGGGTTCGAAGGCGTCGAACTGGTTTCCGCCGAGAGCGACGGCGTGGTACTGGAAGTCTCCGGGGTGCGGCGGAAGTTCGCCGTCGCCCGGTACGGCGACACGGTGTACGTCGATTCGCCGGAAGGCGCCGTCGAACTGAGCGTGGTGCCGAGGTACACCGATCCGGACGCGGCGCTCGCCGCCGGTTCGCTCGTGGCGCCGATGCCGGGCACGGTCGTCCGGCTCGCGGTCGAGATCGGAGACCCGGTCAAGACCGGTGATCCGTTGCTGTGGCTGGAAGCGATGAAGATGGAACACCGGATCGCGGCGCCGGCCGACGGCGTCGTGACCGAACTCCCGGTGGTCGTCGGACAGCAGGTCGAAGTGGGCACGATCCTCGCGGTGGTAGGAGAGAACGAATGAACGCGATGAACTTCACCGAGCCCGAGGAGCGCGTCGCGCTGCGGGCGGCGGTCGCCGAACTCGGCAAGAAGTACGGGCACGAGTACTACGCCAAACAAGCCCGCGCCGGGCTCAAGACCGAAGAACTCTGGTCCGAGGCCGGACGGCTGGGCTACCTCGGCGTGAACCTGCCCGAGGAGTACGGCGGCGGAGGAGCGGGTATCGCGGATCTCGCCGCGGTACTCGAAGAACTCGCCGCGGCGGGTAGCCCGCTGCTGCTGATGGTCGTCTCGCCGGCGATCTGCGGCACGGTCATCTCCCGCTTCGGCACCGACGAGCAGAAGAAGCGCTGGCTGCCCGGTATCGCGGACGGCACCCGGCGGATGGTCTTCGCGATCACCGAACCCGACGCCGGGTCGAACTCGCACAAGATCACCACCACCGCGAAACGCGACGGTGACGGCTGGGTCCTCAGTGGACGGAAGGTCTACATCTCCGGCGTCGACGAGGCGGACGCCGTCCTGGTCGTCGGCCGCACCGAGGACGCGAAGACCGGCAAGCTCAAGCCCGCGCTGTTCACCGTCCCGACCGACGCGCCCGGCTTCGAGTACCAGCAGATCGAGATGGACATCATCTCGCCGGAGAAGCAGTTCGGCCTGTTCCTCGACGACGTCCACCTGCCCGCCGAGGCGCTGGTCGGCGAGGAGGACGCGGCGATCGCGCAGCTGTTCGCCGGGCTCAACCCGGAACGCATCATGGGCGCCTCGTTCTCACTCGGCATCGCCCGCTACGCGCTGGGCAAGGCCGTCGCCTACGCCAACGAGCGCAAGGTGTGGGGCGGCGTCCCGATCGGCTCCCACCAGGGGCTGGCGCATCCGCTGGCCGAGATCAAGATCGAATTGGAACTGGCCAAGCTGATGACGCAGAAGGCGGCGTCGCTCTACGACTCCGGCGACGACTTCGGCGCGGGCGAGTCGGCGAACATGGCGAAGTACGCCGCCGCCGAGGTCGCCATCCGCGCGGTCGACCAGGCCGTGCAGACCCACGGCGGCAACGGCCTCGCCAGCGAATACGGGCTGGGCACGCTGGTCACCGCCGTCCGGCTGGGCCGGATCGCGCCGGTGAGCCGCGAGATGGTGCTCAACTTCGTCGGCCAGCACAGCCTCGGCCTGCCTCGGTCGTACTGACTCGTGAGTGGTAGTGGCGGGTCCGACCGTCACTACCACTCACGAGCCCACACGGAAGGCGAGAATCACGGCCATGATCCGCGAACCGCAGCAGGAGCGCAGCCGCACGACCCGGCGGCGGCTGGTCGAGGCCGCCGTCGAGACCATCGGTGAGCTGGGCTGGAACGGGACCACCGTCGCGGTGATCGCCGAACGCGCCGGGGTCTCACGCGGTGCCGCGCAGCATCACTTCCCGGCGAGGGAGGACCTGGTCGCGGCGGCGGTCGAACATGTGGGCGAGATCCAGATCGTGGAACTGCGCTCCCGGGCGGCCGAGCTGCCGTCCGGACGGTCGCGGATCGAACGGGCCGTCGACATGGTGCTCAATCTCTACAGCGGGCCGATGTTCCGCGCCGCGCTCCACCTCTGGGTCGCGGCGTCGACCGACGAGGCGTTGCGCGCGACCCTGGTGCCGCTGGAGGCGCGCGTCGGCCGGGAGGCGCACCGGGTGACCGTCGAACTCCTCGGCGTCGACGAGTCCCACCAGGGCGTCCGTGAGCTGGTCCAGGCCACTCTCGATCTCGCCCGCGGCCTGGGCCTGGCGAATCTGCTGACCGACGACACGAAGCGCCGCAAGCAGATCGTCGCCCAGTGGGCGCGGGTACTGGAACCGACCCTGGCACCCGCGAAGAGCACGAAAAGCTCACGGAACCAAGAAGTCACCGACAACGTCTGAGAACTTGTTAACACTGATGGAGCAGCGGCCGATAACACGGTGTAAGTGCTGCTGATTCAGGTGGCTGATCGAGAGAGGTCCAGACCGGTGTCCGGTTCAGAGGTCGAACTGTCCCATCGAGCCATGGCGATGCTGCGAGCGGTCGCGGCCCGCCGCGCGCAGATGTCGTGCAGCTGCGAGCCGGATCTCTTCATCGACGGGTTCGCCTGTTGCGATCAGATGACCGCGCACGCCCTCGCGCACGGTGGCTACATCCGTCCCGCCGAGTCCACCGGCCTCTCCGCCGTCACCGGCCGGGTGCCCGCCGAGCTGACCGAGGCGGGCGAGGCCGCGCTGGCCGTCACGGCCGCCGCCTGACCGCTCGGCCGGATCGTCTGTCCGCTATGGACGACACCGTTTACAACCGGCCGCCGTGTTCCTAGGATCCACCCCGGGATGAGGCCGTCGCGCTACGCGACGGACCGGGGTTTGGAGATGCCGATGGCACGCACGGCTCGCCGCGTCGACGGTGGGGACGCCCTGAGCGAATTGATGCGGGAAGCCGGCGCGGCACCCCGTCGCCGGGGGCCGCGCGGGCCGAAGCACCGGGCTCCGGAAGCCGTGGGCAGCGGGAAGCTCCGGTGGATCTCCGCGCTTTCCGCGGGCGGTCTCTTCGTCGGCGGCCTGCTGGCCGTGCTGCTCGTTCCGGCCGACTCCGCCGAGGTCATCCCGGGGATGCCGATCCCGCCGCCGTCGCTGACCATCGCCCCGCAGGCGGTCGAGGCCCCCGGCGACGCGGTGCCTTCGCCTGTCCCGTCCGGCCCATCGGGCGGCCGTGTCGCGCCTCCGCCGCCGCTGACAGCGTCGATGCACGGTTCGGAGACGCCGTCTCCCACGCCGACGCCCGTCGCGCCTCCCGAGCAACAGCGGGATCCCCGCGCCGAGCAGCGCCAGCAGGATTATTGGGACTACTACGACTGGTACTACGGCGACGGCCATCGCGGTGGATATCCCGGCGGCCGTCTCCCGCAATGGGGCGGGTAGCGCCATCCGGGTGATCGGCGTTATCGCTGACCGTCGATCAAGAATTACGATTCCTGCCGGATTTCGTCCTTTCGTGTCTGCTCTGACTTTTCCGGTGTTCCGGCCCCGGCCCAGTACCTACGATGGTCCGCACTCTCTTTCCCTTCCGGATCACTGCTAGGGGCTGAACAGGAAAAATGAGTGTGGGCCGACATTCTCCCGCGGTGCTGCTCGCCCGGAGAATGCTGATCAACCGCGAGACGGGGAACCCTTCGCGCCCGCAGCCGGTGGCGGTGCTGCTCGGGCCGGTCGGTTCGGGAAAGACCACGGCGCTGGAGGCGATCCGCCGGGACCTGGGCTGGGGTGTCGTGCACGCCGGGTTCGATTTCGGGCACGGCGACCGGGCGAGCACGATCGACGTGCTCACAAAACTGGCCTACTCGTTGTCGAGTAAATGGCGAAATCGCCCGAAACCGCAGTTCGTTCGTTTCACCATTGCGCTGATCGCAGTTCAGGCAGAACTATCCGGCCGGAATCGTGACGAAGACCTGAGTCAGCTGAAGGCGTTGATCAACAGCTTCCACGGGATCCGCTGGACGCCGTCGATGGACACGCTGCTCGACACGCTGACCGAGACCGCGAAGGCGACCGGTCTCGTCGAACCGTCGTACGCGGCGGTCTTCCGCCAGACGTTCCCGCATCTGGTCCGCAACATCCGGCCGAGGCTCGGCAAGGCTCTGCGGTCACTGGCCGATTTCCCGAACGCCGAGGGCAGGACGCCGTTCGACGCGCTACTCGAACTCAACCGGCTCGCCCACGGCAGTGCCCGTGACGCGAAGGCGGTCACCGAATGGCTGATGGCGGCCTTCCTCGGTGACGTCCGGGAGAACCATCCGAGGCTGGCCAAACCGGAGGAAAAGAGCCCGTGCGCCTGCGACATCTCGCCACGGCGCAGGCACTGGCACAACTGGGTGATCGCGCTCGACGACGTCGACCACGCCGGCGGGACCGAGTTCCTCGCCGACCTGATCGCGGCACGGGAACGCTTCGCCGTCCAGCATCCGAACGACCGCGAGGCGCATGACGCGCTGCTGATCATCGCCACCAGCGGGCGATGGCATGACGCCTGGGGCACCGCCTGGCTGGCGCCGTGGAAACCCGCGGCCGGCGCGCCGCGCACCGTCCGGCCGGTGGCGGACTGCGAGGAAGCCTCATACGACGACTGGGCGAACCCGAGGCCTGGTGTACTCGAATCGCCCTATTACCCGGTCCGGCTCGCGCCTCAGCCGATCGGGTTGATCGCGCGCGTCCTCGATTCCGGCGCGCGGACCCCGAAGGTGGGGCTCGCGCACCGGGCGACCGGTGGACTGCCGTCGGCGGTCGAGCAGCTCGCCGCGCAATTGCGGGCGAGCGACGTGCGGGAAGGCGATCGTGACGTGCTCACCACCGACCCACGCGGTGAGCAGGACCCGTGTTATCGCAGGCTGACCGAGCTGGGTTTGACCGAACATCTCGACGACGTCCACATCGACGACTTCGTGACCGCGGCCCCGTTCGCGACCGCGCCCTGGCTGATCCCGGACGCCGCGCAGAGCCGGATCGACCAGCCGCATGTCGGGCGGATCCTGACCGAACTGCGGACCGCGCTGTGGGTGACGGCGAAGAACTCGGCCGGAACGACCGACGACCAGGCGGCACTGCATCCGTGGATCGCCGCGAACCTGGTGTCCGCGCTGGCCCGGCGCGGTGACGGCGCCGGGCCGAGCTACACCGGGCAGTTCAAGGCGCTGCGCGACGATCCGGACACCGCGCAGGATCCGGTGCGCCTGGCCTACTGCAACCTCGCGCTGGGTGACATCAGCGAAGTGGTCACCTTCTTCGAGCGCGAGTTCAACCGGATCCCGCACGCGGAGTGGGTCGCGAAACTCGAGCTGGTCTTGAACGCGCCGGACGATCTGCCGCCCGAGCGGCCGCACGCGGAGCTGTACGACGAACTGGTCAACCTCGACGCCGAAGGTCATCCCACCGATCGGTCCGAGATCCGCAACAACGTCGCCCGGCTCATCGCGGCGGGCAGGCTGGCCGCCAACCCGTTCGCGGTTCCCGGGCAGAACCAGCACCAGGTGATCGCGAACGCCTTCGCCGCGCTGGCCACCACTTCGCATCGCCCCGACGTCGGCGCGCTCGTGTCGGCCAAAGACCTCGCCCGTCGCGGCGAATTCCCCTGAACCCGAACGGAGCCTCGTCATGTCCTGGCTCGACGCGTTGAGAACCCGTATGTCCCGTGCCCGTGAACGCGCGGCGACGGGCCCGCCGGTGCGGCCCCGCGGCTGGGCGCACCGTCATCGCGCGCTGCTGATCGCGGTCGTGGTCGTACTGGTGGGCGCCGTGCTGGTGGGGCTCAAGCCGTGGGAGTCCTGTGGCGCCGGGCTGAGCGCGGTGGACGCGGACGAGGCGTCGGTCGGCTCGTCGTACGTCTGCGTCGGACTGAACCTCGATTCCGGGCCGGTGCGGGAGGATGATCCGCTCGACCCGCTGGAAAAACTCATCAAGGCCCGCAACGACGCGGCGGGCGAGAGCTTCAAGACCATCGTGGTGCTGGAGAACCTCGCCCCGGATCCGAACGTCGACAGCCAGCCGTTCCCGTTCGTCCGGCGGGAGATCCAGGGCGCGATCACCGCCGCCTGGCCGAAGAACGGACCGCCGGGGATCAGGCTCCTGCTGGCCAACTACGGGAGCAACGCCGACCACTGGCGCGTCGTCGCCGACGAGATCATCGCCGCGGCCGCCGCCCAGCGGATCGTGGCGGTCACCGACATCGGCACCAGTTCGGAGAACAGCCGGGCCCTGGTCGCCGAGTTGTCCAAACACGGCATCGCGTCCATCGGCGCCACGGTCACCGCGGACAACATGAACACCGACCCCAAGGGCGCGCGGATCGACAACTTCTTCCGCGTGGGCCCGACCAACACCGACGAGGCGCGCGCCGCCGCCGGGTACATCGCGGCGCACGGATTCCGCCGCGTGATGATGATCCAGGGAGTCGGCAAAGAGGACACCTACGCGACCACGCTCGCCGAGGCCTTCAAGAGCACGTCGAAGGTTCCGGTCGTCTTCACCAAGACGTACGAAGTCAAACCGCTCACCGACAAGTCGCGCGAGGCCAACCTGCGGGGGCTGTTCAGCAGATGGCACAACGACATCTGCGGTGCCAAACCCGATCTGATCTACTTCGCCGGGCGCGGACTCGACCTGGGCGCACTCGTCGCGGCGCTGGCGGGGGACGGCGCCTGCGAAGGGCTCGACTCGGTGACCGTGATGACCGGGGACGACGCGAGCACGCTCGCCGGGAATTCCTTGCCGCTGGACAAGGACATCGCCGTCCGGCTCCGCTACACCGCGCTGGCCTATCCCGACCAGTGGGACATGTTCACCGCCGATCCGGCGTATCCGACGTACAAGAAGAACTACGACAACTTCATCGCCGAATTCACCGGCACCCACGGTTTCCCCAAGGAGGAACTGTGGGACGGCGCCGCGATGATCGAACACGACGCGGTCGCCGCGGCGGTCGAGGCGGCGGTGCAGAACGTGTCGTCGGATCCCGTTTCGGTGCCGGACGTCCTGCGCAGCATCGACTGCAACTCGCCGGTGCCCGGCGCCACCGGGTTCGTCGCCTTCGACCAGACGACGGGGAACCAGCTCGACAAGGCGCTGCCGATCCTGTCCATCGCGCCGGACGGTTCGGTGCATCCGGTGGACCTCGTGTGGTCGCGGGGACGCCCGCTGAACACCGCGCCGGACTGCGTTCGCTGACAGACTGCCCTGTCACGGTTGCTCGTGTCCGTGAAGGCCTCCTTCCCTACTCTCAAGGTCAATGCCAGAAACTTAAGCTGCGGCACTAGAGATCCTCGAACTGTCCATAAAGGACGTAGTCCGGGGTAAATGTCCGGTTGGTCCGTATTCTTGAGGTGGCGAAGGCCTCCTTCCCTACTCTGAGAGTAGGGAAGGAGGCCTTCATGGCATCCCTTCGGCCGAGCCGACGCTAGATCCGGGCCGTTCCCTGAAACGTTCCACGCCGAATCCGGCTGCAGCCTTTCCAAAGACCGCCTGAGCAGTGCGAATACGGCTGAATCGCACCCGTCCTGCTGGCTTAAGTTCCTGGCATTGACTCTCAAGGTAGGGAAGGAGGCCATCATGTACCACAGCGGGCACTTGGCTACCGAATGTCCCCTGTGGACACCTAGGGCACGATCGACGCGGTCCTAGGCGGACCGAAGGGCCGCCCAGGAACGAAGTCCTGGACGGCCCTTCACTGACCACCGGTGGGGAACGGAAGTCAGCCGGTGTAACCCGCCACGATCTTGGTGTAGTCGTACTTGCCCTGTGCGATGCCCGCGCAGTTGTTGCAGTCGCGGTTCACCGCCCAGAACGACAGGCGGGCGAGATGTTTGCTCGCCGCGTAGTCGCGGATCGCGCGGAAGTCGGCGACGCTGACGGTCTCGCCTGCCACGTCGGTCTTCCCGTTCATCGACGAGAGCCCGCTGCGCCGGTAGGCCGCGTCGTCGCTCAGGCCGAAGGTGGCCTTCACGACGTTCTTCAGCCCGTCCACGGCACTGCGGGTCTTGCCCGCCATGTCACCGCCGCTGGAGAAGTCGAACGGCATGACCGACCACGCGTCGACGCCCGCGCCGAGCGTCTTCGACTGGTTGATCAGCCGCTTCCCGTGCGCGTTGGGGCCGCCGACCTCGGTCGGGATGGTGATGACCACGCGCAGGCCGGGGTTCTTCTGCTTCGTGATCTTGACGGCGTTCAGGATCCGGTCCTGGACGGTGTAGTTCTCGAATTCGTCGGTGTTCTCGATGTCGAGGTCGATCGCCTTGAGTTTGTAGGCGTCGATCACCTTTTGGTACGCGCCGGCGAGTGCCGCGGGTGTGCCGCACTTCGGGCCGAGCTTCGTCCCGGACCAGCCGCCGAACGACGGGATGACGTCGCCGCCCTTGGCCCGGATGTTGTTGATCATCGTGGCGTCGGAGCCGGTGAGCGAACGGCTGCCGTCCCACTTCGGGTTGCAGCCGCCGTCGGAGAGGATGAACGCGAGGGTGAAGGCCTTGACCCCGGTGGCGTTCATCGCGGCGATCGGGTCCGTCTGTCCCGACCACTGGTACAGATACGGGGAGGCGAGCACCGCATCCGAGGCCGCCGAGGCGACGGGGGCGAGGCCGACGGCCGTGGCGAGAGCGGCGCCGACGGTGGTGGCCAGTGTTGCCCAGCGTCGTAGGGATTTCATAGGTCCTCCAACTGGTACGCGCGCGACGAGGCGCGCAGGTGTGGAGCACCTCCGTCTTGACGCGGCGTATCAACCGGGAGGTCACTGTGTGCTCACTCACGGTGGACTAGACCATTGAGGACTGTCAAGAATTCACCGGGATTCCCGGCGGAAACGACCGACCTTAGTAGGGGGTCTTGACCCGGAAAGCGGATCGACAGCACCGCGATTACCGGCTAGTTTGCCGAAATGGTGGGGGACTCCCTGATGGCGACCGGAAGCCGCGGCCGAAGAGACCGGCTCGCCGCGCCGTGCCGTCTGCTGGGGGCCTGGAGCCTGTGGGAGCTACCCAGACGAGGTCTGATCGGGTACCTGCTCCTCGTCGACGTGGCCGCCTTGGCCGCCACCACCTACCTTTTCGCGCTGCGGCCGCCCGCGGTGTCGTCGCTGCTCCCGTTTTCCGCTCTGCTCGCGGGAATGATCCTCAGTTCGGAGTTCGCGCGGCCCGTCGAGCGCTCCCGCGCCGACACCCGGCTCGGTGCCGGATTGGACGCCGCCTGGATCTTCGCGGGCGCGTTGCTGCTGCCACCCGCGCTGGCCGCCGTGCTCGTCGTCGTCTCGGCCGGTTACCGCTGGCTGCGGATCCGGCGCGGGCTCCCGCATCGCCAGATCTTCGCGGTGGCCGCCACCATGTTGTCCGCGATCGCGGCTTCGCTGGTGCCGATCCTGGTCGGCGCGCCCCCCTTCGCCGACGCGGTAAGGGATTTCCAGGGCTTCGCGCTGGCTTTCGCGACCGGTCTGGTGTTCCTGTCCGTCGACGCCGCCCTTGCCGCCCCGGCGGCCGAATTCGGGGCGGAACCGTCGGGGTTCGCCTTCGACGCGGCGATGGTCGCGTTCGGCCTGCTGCTCGCGTGGTCGGCGGTGGACTGGCCGTTCGTCACCGTGGTCCTCGCCGGGGCCCTCGTGGTACTTCACCGGGCCGGGACGATGCGCGCTTTGCGTGGCCACGCGGGTACGGATGCCGGCACCGGCCTGCTCACCGCGTCGTCCTGGTTGGACGGTGCCCGCACCCAGTTCGAGCTGCTTCGCACCCGTGGCGGCGATCTCTCGCTGCTCATGCTCGATCTGGACAGCTTCGCGCGGCTCAACGACCAGCACGGCAGGGAAGTCGGCGACGACGTTCTGCGCGCTGTCGCGGACTCGTTGCGCGCGGAGGTCCGCGCCGCCGATCTGGTCGGCCGGTTCGGCGGCGAGGAGTTCGTCGTCCTGCTTCCCGGCACCAGCCGGTTCGACGCGCATGCCATCGCCGAACGAATCCGCCTGCGGATCGCGTCGACGTCCGTCTCACTGGGTGGGACCGCACCGGGTGACCCGCTGTTCGCCGGGGTGACCGTTTCGATCGGCGTCTCGTCGCATCCCGCGGACGGCGAAACACTCGCCCGGCTCGTCGGCGCGGCGGATCAGGCCCTGCGCGCGGCGAAGGCGGCAGGCCGCAACCGGACCGTGGTCTTCGAGACCGAGGAACCGCTCGGTTAATCTTCGGCCGGAACCCCGATGTCCTCGAACCACAGTTCCGGATGATCCCGGATGAATGCGGTCATCAGCGCGGTGCACGCGGGATCGTCGAGGAGGGTGATCTCGACGCCGTTCTCCTCCAGCCACCGGTGCCCGCCCTCGAACGTGGCCGCTTCGCCGATGATCACGCGACCGATGCCGAACTGGCGTACCAGCCCACTGCAGTACCAGCAGGGGGAGAGCGTGGTGACCATGACGGTGTCCCGGTAGTGCGGCCGCCTGCCCGCGTTCCGGAACGCGGAGGTCTCGGCGTGCATCGACGGGTCGCCGTCCTGGACCCGGCGGTTGTGCCCGCGGCCGAGCAGGACACCGTCGGTGTCGAACAACGCGGCACCGATCGGGACTCCGCCCTCGGCTTTGCCGAGTTCGGCCTCTTCGCGGGCGACGGACAGCAGGTGCGCGGGATCGATCACCTCGATCACTTTACGGCCTGATCGGCCGCGACCAATGCGGACTGGCTCTGTCCTCAATGTCTGCCAGACTCCCTCCCATGAAGCGAGTGAACCGATGACCACGGCCACGTCGGCACGGCTGCTGAGGCTGCTTTCCCTGCTGCAGGCACGGCGCGACTGGCCGGGCGCGGACCTGGCGGACCGGCTGCGGGTGGACGTCCGCACGGTCCGGCGCGACGTCGAGCGGCTGCGGGAACTGGGTTACCCGGTGCACGCCACTCCCGGCGTCGCGGGCGGCTACCGGCTCGGCGCGGGAGCCGCGTTGCCGCCGCTGCTGCTGGACGACGACGAGGCCGTCGCGGTCGCCGTCGGCCTCCGGACGGCCGCGAACGGGACGGTGTCGGGGATCGAGGAGACCTCGGTGCGCGCGCTCGCGAAACTGGAGCAGGTGCTGCCCGCCCGGCTGCGGCATCGGGTGACCGCGCTGAACACCGCGATGATCCCGCTCGGCGGCGTCGTCCCGGTCATCGACGCGGAGGCGCTCACGGTCATCGCGTCCGCGTGCCGCGACCATCAGCGCCTCCGCTTCGGATACCGCAGCCACAATGGCGAGGTCACCGAGCGCTCCATCGAGCCCCTGCGCCTGGTGCACACCGGGCGCCGGTGGTACCTGGTCGCGTTCGACCTCGACCGCGACGACTGGCGTACCTTCCGCGTCGACCGCATCGACGGCGTCCCGGACACCAGCTTCCGGTTCACGCCAAGGGAACCACCGGCCGAGGACCTCGCGGCGTATGTCTCCCGTGGGATCACGTCGGCGCCGTATCCGCACCAGATGGTGCTGCGGGTGAGCGCCTCGGCGGACGCGCTCGCCGAATACGTCGCACCGACCGCCGGGACGATCGAAGCCATCGACGAGCACACCTGCCGGGTCAGGGTCGGAACAAACGACCTTTCCGTGATGCCCTACTACCTCGCCTATTGGGACGTCGATTTCGTCGTGGAGGAGGCGCCGGACGAGGTCAAAGAACGGCTACGGCTGGTCGCCGACCGCTTCGCGCGCGCGGTCGTGTGAGTCCGAAGTGGACCGCGCGGCCCTGGCACGTTTGGCCAGCAGGCCGATCGAGCCGAGTGAGATCAGGGCCAGCACGATGATGTAGAGCGATACCGACATCGACGTCCCGGTGGACTCCAGCAGCAGCACCATGATGAACGGCGCGAGCCCGCCGCCGACCACCGCGCTGATCTGGTAACCGAGGGAAGCGCCGGTGTAGCGCATCTCGGCGGTGAACAGTTCGGCGAACAGCGCCGCCTGCGGGCCGTACATGATGCCGAGGAACAGCGACCCGACGAACGAGGCGACCACGAACAACGGCAGTGAGGCCGTGTCGATCAGCAGGAACATCGGGATCGCCCAGAGCGCGACCCCCGCCGCGCCGAGGGTGTAGATCCTGAGCCTGCCGATGCGGTCGGACAGTTTCGCCGAGAGCGGGATGATCGCCAGCTGCAGGGTGCTGATCAGCAGGGTCGCGACGAGCACGGTGGTACGCGACATCCCCAGATGGCGGGTGGCGTAGTCGAGAACGCCGTTGAGCAGGATGTAGAAGGTGGCGGTGTTGACCATGAACGAGCCGCCGGCCAGCAGCACGGTGCCCTTGTGATGGCGCAGCACCTCGCGCAACGGGGACTTCGCCCGCCCGCGTTCCTCGGCCGCGAGTTTCGCTTCCGCGCGGCGGTATTCGGGGGTCTCGTCGATCTTGACGTGCAGGTACCAGGCCAGGCCGAGCACGAGGATGCCGGCCAGGAACGGGATGCGCCACGCCCAGGTGAGGAAGTCCGACGGTGGCGCGACCTGCGCGGCGATCAGGAACACCGTGTTCGCCAGCACCACGCCGATCGGGACGCCGAGCTGGACGAGGCTGCCGTAAAGACCGCGTTTGCCGGGCGGCGCGTATTCGGTGGCGAGCAGCATCGCGCCGCCCCACTGGGCGCCGACGGCGACACCCTGCACGAGTCGTAGCAGCACCAGGATGATCGGCGCGGTGATGCCGATCGTGTCGTAGGTCGGGAGCAGGCCGATCAGCGTGGTCGCCGCCCCCATCAACGCGATGGCCATGACCAGTACGGGTTTCCGGCCGCGTTTGTCGCCGAGACTGCCCGCGATGATCCCGCCGAGCGGCCGGGCGAGGAAGCCGACCGCGAAGGTGGCGAACGAGGCGAGGACGCCGGCCGCCGGGTTGGTGGTGGGGAAGAAGGTCTTCCCCACCACCAACGCGGCCGCGATCCCGAAGACGAAGTAGTCGTACCACTCGACGGAGGAGGCGAGTGCCGCGGCGGTGGCGGCCCTCCTGCGCTGGGACACGGTGATCGTCGGTTCCGTGGCGGGCTCTGGGGCTGTTTCGGGGGAGTTCTGTGCACTGTCGGCCATCGGTGTGCCCTTCCCTCGGCGCTGCTGCGGGGATGCGTCCGGGCAAGTTAACAACCGCTTAGTATGTGGTCAACGTCTCATCGGTTAAATCTCGATACCGACCGGTTGGTATGTCACTCTGGTGGCGGTATCGCCGACGGAGGTCGATCAGTACTGGTCAGGAGAGTTTCGTGCCCAGCATGCGAAGCACCAGCTCGCTGTACTCCTGCCCCAGCTGCTTCGGCGTCTGGCGGGCACGCTCGGTGTACCAGCGGGCGACGTCCACGCCGAGCGAGAGCACGGCCCGCGCGGCGGTGTGCGGATCGCCGACGGTGAACACGCCCGCGTCCGTGCCTTCGGTGATGACCTCGCGCACGACCCGCTCGATGCGGCGCCGCAGTTTCGCGACGACCTCGAACTCCTCGTCCGGCAGCGCGTGGAGTTCGTACTGCACGACGCGCGCCACGGTGTGCCGCCGGGCGTGCCAGGCGACGAAGTCCTCGACCAGTAGCCGGATCCGCTCGACCGGGTCGTTCTCGCGCGCCACGACGCTCTCGACCAGTGAGAGCGTCTGCTCGTGGCCGTATTTGGAGATCGCGAACAGCAGCGCGGCCTTGGACGGGAAGTGCACGTACAGCGCCGCGGGACTCATGCCCGCCGCCGAGGCGATGTCCCGGGTGGTGGTCGCGTGATAGCCGCGCCGGGCGAAGGATTCGACCCCGGCCAGCATCAGCCGCCGTGCCGTCTCCGGCTGGACGTCGGGCCACAGTTCGGCCGACAGCGACATGGTCATCCGCAGATCCTCTCAGAGGCTCGCACCGGATGGTGGGCTTGACACCGGCGCCGGACATTTCCATTGTAAGTGAGCGCTCGCTTAGTGATGGCGCTCGCCAGTGAACACGGAGGAGATCGAAGAGTGAACTCGTTCAAGGACCGCGTCGCGATCGTCACCGGCGCGAGCCGGGGTATCGGTCTCGGGATCGCCAAGGACCTGGTCGAGCGCGGCGCGAAGGTGTGCATCACCGCACGCAAGCCGGAACCGCTGGCCGAAGCGGTCAACGAACTGGGCGGCCCGGGTGTGGCCATCGCCGTTCCCGGCAAGGCCGACGACACCGCGCACCAGGACGAGGCCGTCGCCAAGACCATCGAGGCCTTCGGACGACTGGACATGCTGGTCAACAACACCGGCATCAACCCGGTGTACGGGCCCACGCTCGACATCGACCCCGAAGCCGCCGCCAAGATCTTCGCCGTCAACGTGCTGGCGCCGCTTTCGTGGACCCGCCGGGCGCGGGACGCGTGGATGGGGGAGCACGGCGGCGCGGTGGTGAACGTCGCCTCCGTCGCCGGGCTCGGCGCGTCGCCCGGGATCGGCATGTACGGCGTCAGCAAGGCGGCGCTGATCCGGCTCACCAAGGAACTCGGCTTCGAACTGGGCCCGAAGATCCGCGTGAACGCCGTCGCGCCGGCCGTGGTGAAGACCAAGTTCGCGACGGCGCTGTACGAAGGCCGCGAGGAAGAGGTCGCCGCGTCGTACCCGATGAAGCGGCTCGGGGTCCCGGCGGACATCGCCGGCGCGGTCTCGTTCCTGCTGTCGGAAGAGGCGGGCTGGATCACCGGGCAGACCGTCGTCCTCGACGGCGGCGTGACGCTGGCGGGTGGCCTGTGACCGCGTCCTTCAGTGGATCCGGTGTCGTCGTCACCGGCGGAGGCGGCGGCATCGGCGCCGTCCTCGCCCGCCGGTTCGCCGCTGAAGGCGCCCGTGTCGTCGTCGGCGACCTGAACGGGGATGCCGCGGCCGAGGTCGCCGAGGAGATCGGCGGAACCGCCGTGGCCGGTGACGCCGCGAGCGAAGCGGGTGTCGCGTCGCTGATCGAGACCGCGCGCGAAACCCTCGGTGAGATCGACATTTTTTGCGCCAACGCCGGAATCGCGCCGATGGGCGGCGTGGACGCGCCCGAGGAGGACTGGGCGCGGATCTGGGACGTGAACGTGATGGCGCACGTCCGCGCGGCGCGGCTGTTGCTGCCGCCGTGGCTCGAACGCGGCCGCGGGCACTTCATTTCGACGGTGTCGGCGGCGGGCTTGCTGACCAGCCTCGGTTCGGCGTCGTACTCGGTGACGAAACACGGCGCACTCGCCTTCGCCGAATGGCTTTCGGCGACCTACCGGCACCGCGGCCTCACCGTGCAGGCGATCTGCCCGCAGGGGGTGCGGACGGCGATGCTGGAGAACAGCGGGCCCGCGGGTGAGCTGCTCATGGGCGCGGCGGCGATCCAGCCGGAGCAGGTCGCCGACGCGTTGTTCGAGGCCATCACCGAAAAGCGCTTCCTGGTCTTGCCGCACCCCGAGGTCGCGGAATACTACGCCGCGCGGGCCACGCAGACCGACCGCTGGCTCGGTGGGATGAACAAACTGCAGCGGAAGGTGGAGCAGGCCTTCGGCGAGTGAGCCGGTTCGGTGGTGGGTTCCACGTCGGGGCGCGAGTGCTGACGAGGGTTCTATTGAGGGGTAAGGCCGGCGTGGCGTGCGGAGTGTCGCGCTCCTCGGGTCCGTGAAGGCCTCCTTGCCTACCCTGAAGGTTGTGAAGGGGCCCTTCACTACCGGCCGATGTGTGACGGCGTGACGTCGGGGTGCGGTTCCGGAGTCTTGCAATGGTCATTCACGGGCAGTCCGGATAGCCACCGACAGGCGACCGGGATTCCTCCACCAATACCGCGACCGCTACGAACGCCACGCCGCAACCACCGCTGAAACCCGAGAGCCCGCCGACCACCCTCGGCGACGGGCCGATCCCGCCCGGAGGTTGATCTTCGCCGGGGAATAGGCCACTGTGTGAGTGGGGTCTTGCTCGCGGTAAGGAAAACTCAATGAGCAAACGCTTTGTGTTCCGTGGCGCCGTTCTCGCCGCGACCGTCGCGGGATCGGTGCTCACCGCGGGGTCGGCGATGGCGAGCACGGCGGAGCCGTGCGCGGCCGGGGCGTCGGGTGACGTCGCCGCGGCTTCCTGCACGCCGTATCGCAAGCAGAGTGAAGGCTGGAGCAGCAAAACCGCCTGTAACCGCGCCGGCAACGAGGGCGCGCAGGCGATGCGCTGGACCGGCTGGAACTGCAACCAGGCGCTGGCGGGCTGGGAGCTGTGGGTGCGCACCTGCACCACGCTGGCCGCCGAGAAGGCCTCGGCGACCACTCGCGAAACGGTCTGATCAGGACGGCTGCCCCGGGCTGATAGTCCGGGGCAGCCTAATCCCCTTGGTATGGCGGGAACTTCGGCGGGCGGCGCTCGTTCCAGCCGGCCAGGCCCTCGGGTAGTTCGGGAAAAGTGAAGGAAGCGTGCATCAAGGCGGTGGCTTCGCGCGCGGATTCTTCCAGGGAGAGGCCGGCTTCTCGCCTGACCTGTCGTTTGATCAGCGCCATGGAGCGAGGCGCGCTGTAGGCGGCCAGTTCGGCGGCGTACGCGTGCGCGCGTGACGAGAGTTTTTCCGGCGGCACGACTTCCTGGACCAGGCCGTATTCGTGCGCTTGTTCGGCGGTGAAGGTGCGGCCGGACAGCAGCAGGTCGAGCGCCCGGCCCCGGCCGACGAGTTCCGGCAGGAGTTTCGCGACGCCGTACTCGGCGATGAGGCCCCGCCGCGCGAACGCGGTGGTGAACTTCGCGCCCGCGGCGGCGAACCGGACGTCGGCGGCGCAGGCGATCACGAAACCGAGTCCGGCGCAGCCGCCGTTGATCGCCGCGACCACGGGCACGTCGGCATAGGCGGCGGCCAGGACGTTGCGGAAACCCTCGTGTTCCGGTGGGGCCGCGGTGCCTGCCGAGATGCCGGCCAGCAGGCCCAGATCAGCGCCGGGGCAAAACGAACGCCCGCTGCCGGTGACGACGACGGCACGCACCCCTGGGTCGGCCGACGCCTCGCCCAGCAGTTCCCCGTAGCGGACCTGCATCTGCTGATCCATCGCGTTGCCGCGTTCGGGTTTGTCGAAGGTGATCGTGGCGACGGTGCCGTCGACGGCGAACCGGACAGTGTCCAAATTGGACTGAGTCACGTCGGCCTCCTTGCCTCATCGCCATACTAAGCAGATGCTTAGTACTTCGTCGAGCCCTTGACGCGCGTCGACGCCTGCTCATACGGTCGGTCGTACCGACTGGTCGGTGTGGGGATTGTCAAGGAGGACGCCTGCATGAGCCCCTACGATGCGAAGCCGTGGCTGGCCGCTTACGACGACCGGATGAAGGCCGCGGCGATACCGGAGGCGACCACCATCCCGGCGTCCTTCCGGCGCGCGGTCCGGCGTACGCCGCACGCCACCGCGATCGCCTATTTCGACGGCAGGATCAGCTATCGCGAGGTCGACGAGCTTTCCGACGGTATCGCGCGACACCTGATCGCTTCGGGATTCGCGCCCGGTGACCGGCTCGCCCTGATCCTGCAGAACATTCCGCAGTTCGTGCTGGCCCTGCTCGGTGCCTGGAAAGCGGGCGGGATCGTCGTTCCGGTGAACCCGATGTACCGCGAGCGCGAACTCCGGCACGTCTTCGAGGACGCCGGGGTGCGCGCGGTCGTGTGCTCGCAGAGTGGGTGGAACCGCCGTGTCGCCCCGCTCGTGCCCGGCAGTGGCGTGAAGATCGCGCTGACCACCAGTGAACTCGATCTGCAGGCCCGCGACGACGCGCGCGTGTTCGGCGGGAGTGTACGAGAGCCGACTCCGGGCGCGGCCGATCTGCTCGAGGTGGCGCGGGCCGCGGCGGGCGAGCCGCCACCGGATCTCGCCCTCGGCCTGGACGACGTGGCGCTGATCAGCTACACCTCGGGCACCAGCGGGACGCCGAAGGGTGCCATGAACACCCACGGCAACCTCGGTGCGAACGCGGCCGTCCTCAGCACCTTCAGCGGTCTGGGCGAAGGTGCCACCCTGTTCGGACTGGCGCCGCTCTTCCACATCACCGGCATGGTCTGCGAAATCGCCTCCGCCATCGACATCGGCGGCACGCTCGCGCTCGCGTACCGGTTCGAACCCGGCGTCGTGCTCGACGCCTTCCTGGAGCACAAACCCGTGTACACGGTCGGCCCGTCGACGGCGTACATGGCGCTGATGGCGCAGCCCGACGTCGGTCGCGAACATTTCGAGTCGTTCCGGTTGCTGTACTCCGGCGGAGCCGCGCTGCCGCCCGCCGTCGTCGACGTGTTCCGCGAGCGGTTCGGGCACTACATCCACAACGGTTACGGCCTCACCGAGACGACCGCGGGCTGCATCGTCGTGCCGGGCAGTCTGGAGGCACCCATCGACGAGGAGTCGGGGACGATCTCGATCGGCCTGCCCGTCCCCGGCACCGTCGTGCGCATCCTCGGCGAGGACGGCGAAGAACTCCCGCTGGGGAAGGCTGGCGAGATCGCCGTCGAAGGACCGATGGTGGTCCCCGGCTACTGGAACCGGCCGGAGGCGACCGAAGCCGCCCTTCCCGGCGGAAGGCTCTTGACCGGCGACATCGGCTTCATGGATCCGCGTGGCTGGGTCTACGTCGTCGACCGAAAGAAGGACATGATCAACGCCTCCGGTTTCAAGGTGTGGCCGCGCGAGGTCGAGGACGTCCTGTACACGCATCCGGCGGTGCGCGAAGCGGCCGTCGTCGGTGTCCCGGACGACTATCGCGGCGAGACCGTGAAGGCCTACATCAGCCCCGCGCCGGGCAGCACGCCCGATCCGCGGGACCTGGTCGCGTACTGCAAGGAACGCCTCGCCGCGTACAAGTACCCGAGGGTGGTCGAGGTCCTGGACGAGCTGCCCAAGACGGTGAGCGGCAAGATCCTCCGCCGCGAGCTCCGGGCAAGGGGCTGAGCCGATGAGCTTGGTCGAGACCGTCCGCGGACCCGCCGACACCGCCGAACTCGGCCGCGTCCTGATGCACGAGCACCTGTTCGTCCTCAGCCCGGAGTTCCTGGCGAACCACCCCGAACACGACGGCTTCCGCGAAGAAGAACATGTCGCCGACGCGATCCGGCGGCTGAACGAGCTGAAGGCCGCCGGGATCGACACGATCGTCGACCCCACCGTGATCGGGCTCGGCCGCTATCTCCCGCGCGTGCGGCGGGTCGCGGCCGAAACCGAACTCCGGATCATCGTCGCGACCGGTCTGTACACCTACAACGACGTCCCGCACTACCTGCACCACCGCGGGCCCGGCCTTATCTTCGACGACGGTGAAGACCCGTTGGTCGGCCTGTTCACCGGCGACATCGTCGACGGGATCGCCGGCACCGGGGTGAAGGCGGCTTTGCTGAAATGCGCGACCGACGAGCCGGGGGTCACCCCGGGCGTCGAACGGGTGCTGCGCGCGGTCGCGAGGACGCACCGGGAGACCGGGACGCCGATCTTGACCCATACGCACGCGCCGACCCGGCGCGGCCTCGAACAGCAGGCGATCTTCGAGGCCGAAGGTGTCGACCTGAGCCGGGTGCTCATCGGGCACAGCGGGGACAGCACCGACCTCGACTACCTGACCGAAATCGCCGACAAGGGCTCGCTGCTCGGGATGGACCGGTTCGGGCTGGACCCGTTGCTGTCGTTCGAAGAGCGCGTCGGCACGGTCGCGGCGATGTGCGAGCGCGGCTACGCGGAAAGCATGGTGTTATCCCATGACGCCTCCTGTTTCATCGACTGGTTCGATCGCGACCGGATGGCCGCCCTGGCACCCAATTGGCATTTCCTCCACATCACCCAGGACGTCCTGCCCGCCTTGCGCGAGCGTGGCGTCACCGAATCCGACATAACGACGATGCTGGTCGACAACCCCCGCCGGTTCTTCGAGCGCACCGGCGCGTAGGGGTCCCGTTCCCCGGACCTCGACAAACCGGCCGGTATGCTGAGCGTCCGCACGAAAAGGAGCCGGCCATGACACGAGCGACCACCCGCAGGGCCGGGACGGCCGAGTCGAGCGGCGACGACCAGGCCGCCGTGCCGCGACGGCTGCTGTCGCACGCCACGAAACTCTTCGCCAAGAAGGGTTTCGACCGCACCTCCGTGCAGGAGATCGTCGAGGCGGCCGGGGTCACCAAGGGTGCGATGTACCACTACTTCGGCTCCAAGGACGACCTCCTTTACGAGATCTACGCCCGGGTGCTGCGCGCGCAGACCGAGCAACTGGAGAAGGTGGCTTCGAGCGAGGCGCCACTGCGGGAGCGGCTGCGCTCGGCCGCCTCCGACGTCGTCGTCAGCACGATCGACAACCTCGACGACAACACGATCTTCATGCAGTCCATGCACCAGCTCAGCGTGGAGAAGCAGAAGGCCGTCCGCGCGGAACGCCGCAAGTACCACGAACGGTTCCGCACGCTGATCGAGGAAGGCCAGGAGTCCGGCGAGTTCCGCGCCGACAAACCGGCCGACGTGATCGTCGACTTCTTCTTCGGCTCGGTGCACCACCTCGGCTCCTGGTACCGGCGCGGAGGCGCGCTCTCGGCGCGCCAGATCGGCGACCACTACGCGGATCTCCTGCTGGCCGCGCTGCGACCCGAATAGCGGCGATCCCGACGAGCACCGGGCCCGGAGGGCTCAACCCGGTGGCGCGGGTACGAGACGTTCGGCGAACACGTCGCAGCGGCGTTCGAGTACCGTGCCCACCTCCCATCCGAGGGTGAAGGCCAGCAGGCCTCTCGCCACTTCGTCGGCGGCTTCCGGTGGCCAGCCCTGTGCGGCCAGACTCGACCGCATCGCTTCGGTGTAGTCGGAATAGGTGAAGCCAGGCAGTTCGGCGACGAGCGCCGTCGTCGTCCCTTCGTGCGAGTTCAGTCCGCAGAACGACCGGCCGCAGCCGCAGGCGGAATCCGGCGACGTGTCACCTTCGGCGCAGTACGGGGCGATCCAGACCAGTTCGCCTTCGACGCAGTCGTTGAAGTCGTTCTCCCGCGCACCCTGGGTCTTCGAGGTGGCCACGAGCAGTTTCATGGTGACTCCCTGTTCGCTCTGATGTTCGAACAGGTTTTACCGGCGGGGTCCGACACTTTCCGGGACGGACCCCGCCGGGAGGATCAGGCGGGCAGGTCGATCAGTGGTGCGAGGGCCGCGCGATGCCGCCCAGGAGTGCCCAGAGCGATCTCGTCGCTCTTCGCGCGCTTCAGGTACAGGTGCGCGGGGTGCTCCCAGGTCATCCCGATACCGCCGTGGAGCTGGATCGCTTCTTCGGCGGCGTGGACGGCGATGGGGGAGTTGCGGGCCTGCGCCACCGCGACGGCGATCGCGATGTCGTCGCCGGAAGCCAGGCAATCGGCGGCGTAGCGGGCGGTCGCCCTGGCGTTGACCAGATCCGTGTACAGGTTCGCCAGCCGGTGCTTCAGCGACTGGAACGAGCCGACCTGACGGCCGAACTGGTAGCGCTCCTTGAGGTAGTGCACCGTCTCGGTCAGCGCCCATTCGGCGATCCCGAGCTGTTCCGAAGCGAGCAGGCCCGCCGCGGTCACCAGCGCGGTGTCCAAAGCGGACGGTGCGGTGGAAGAGTCCGCGACCCGCTTCGCGATCACGTTCTCCAGGGTGACGTCGGCGATGCGCCGGGTCAGATCCAGTGAGATCGCCTCGGTGACCGTCACCCCCGGCGAAGCGGCGTCGACCGTGTAGAGCCCGGGGCCGTCGGGGCCCACCGCCGGGACGACGATCAGTTCGGCCACCGAGGCGTCGGCGACACTGCGGACCCGGCCGCTGAGCGTGCCGTCCGCGGCCGCGGTGACCGCCGAGGGAAAGTCGGCGCCGGGTGCGGTCGACAGCGGTACGGCCAGCGCGCCGATGAGCGTGCCCGCGGCCAGTTTCCCCAGCGGTTCGGCCACTCTCGCCTGTGACGTGTCGGTCGCCAGCAAGGCCGACGTCGCCAGCACGGCACTGCCGAGATAGGGGACGGGGGCGACGCTGCGCCCGAGTTCCTCCATCACGACGGCGACTTCGCGTGCCGAAGCACCGTGCCCGCCCAACGCATCGGGAACGGCGAGACCCGCCGCGCCGAGGTCGGCGGCGAGGGTCCGCCACAGCTTGAGGTCGTACGGTTCGGCCGTTTCGGTCCTGGCGATCAGCGACGCCGGTTCCGCGCGGTCTTTGAACAGGTCGCGGACGCTCGCGCGCAGATCCTCTTCGACCTCGGAGTAGAGCAGGTCGCTCATCGGGGCAGGTCCTTCCAGGCGACGTCCTTGTCGATGCGCGGCTCGGACGGCAGTCCCAGCACGCGCTCGGCGATGATGTTGCGCAGGACCTCCGAGGTGCCGCCCTCGATGGAGTTCCCCTTCGCGCGCAGGTAGCGGTAGCCGGCTTCGCGGCCGAGGAAGTTCACGCCGTCGGGCCGCCGCATCGTCCAGTCGTCGTAGCGCAGGCCCTCGTCACCGAGCAGTTCGACCTCCAGCCCGGAAGCGGCCTGGTTCAGCTCGGAGAACGCGACCTTGACCGCCGAACCCTCCGGCCCCGGTGCGCCGGCGGCCAGTTGCTGCCGCAGCCGCGCACTCACCAGCCGCAGGCTCTCGCCCTCCACCCACAGTTTCAGCAGGCGATCGTGCAGATCCGAGGTCCGTAGTTCCGGTCGCTCACGCCAGGTTTCCGCGACGACGCCGACCATGCCGCCGTCCCGCGGGAACTCGGTCCCGCCGATGGCGACGCGTTCGTTCATCAGCGTGGTCTGCGCGACCTTCCAGCCCTCGCCGACCGCGCCGAGACGGTGCGCGTCGGGAATGCGGACCTCGCTGAGGAAGACCTCGTTGAACTCGGCCTCGCCGGTGATCTGGCGCAGCGGCCGGACTTCGACTCCCGGCGCGGTCATGTCGCACAGGAAGTACGTCATGCCCCGGTGCTTCGGCACGTCGGGATCGGTGCGGGTGACCAGGATGGCCCACTGCGACTTGTGCGCGCCCGACGTCCAGACCTTCTGCCCGGTGACCACCCAGTCGTCGCCGTCGCGTACCGCGCGGGTGCCCAGCGCGGCGAGGTCGGATCCGGCGCCCGGCTCGCTGAACAGCTGGCACCACACCTCCCGTTCGGTCCACAGTGGACGCAGGAAACGCTGGTGCTGCTCAGGGGTGCCGAAGGCCAGAATGGTCGGTGCGGCCATGCCGAGACCGATCCCGATCCGCCGTTTGTCGTTGTCCGGCGCGCCCGCCGCGGCGAGCTCTTTGTCCACGACGGACTGCAGAGAGCGCGGCGCGCCGAGCCCGCCGAGCCCTTCGGGGAAGTGGATCCACGCGAGCCCGGCGTCGAACCGGGCGTCGAGGAAGTCCTGGCGTGGCGTGCTTTCCGGCGGATACGCGGCCAGCAGGTCGGCCACCCGACCCTTCAGGTCTTCTGCGGTGGTCACTTCGAAGCCTCCTCGCGGTACTTCTTCAGTTCACGGTGCGCGAGCGAGCGCTTGTGCACCTCGTCCGGGCCGTCGGCCAGGCGCAGCGTCCGGACCTGCGCCCACATCTCGGCGACCGGGAAGTCCTGGCTCACCCCGCCCGCCCCGAACAGCTGGACGGCCTTGTCGAGGATCCATTCGACGGTGATCGGCGTGGAGATCTTGATCGCCTGGATCTCGGTGTGCGCGCCCTGGTTGCCGACGGTGTCCATCAGCCAAGCGGTCTTGAGCACCAGCAGCCGTTGCTGCTCGATCTTGACCCGCGCCTCGGCGATCCAGTCCTGCACCACGCCCTGTTCGGCGATCGGCTTGCCGAAGGTCTCGCGGGAAAGCGCGCGGCGGCACATCAGTTCCAGCGCGCGTTCGGCCATCCCGATGGCCCGCATGCAGTGGTGGATGCGGCCGGGGCCGAGGCGGGCCTGCGCGATGGCGAATCCGTCACCTTCACCGGCGATGAGGTTTTCCGCGGGCACACGGACGTCCTCGAAGATCACCTCGGCGTGCCCGCCGTGGTCGCCGTCGGTGTAGCCGAACACGTGCATGCCGCGTTTCACGGTCATGCCGGGAGTGTCGCGGGGGACCAGGATCATGCTCTGCTGCTTGTGCGCGGGCGCGTCCGGATCGGTCTTGCCCATCACGATGAAGATCTTGCAGTTCGGGTTCATCGCGCCGGAGATGTACCACTTGCGGCCGTTGATGACGTATTCGTCACCGTCACGGCGGATGCTGGTGGCGATGTTGCGCGCGTCGGAGGAGGCGACGTCGGGCTCGGTCATCGCGAAGGCGGACCGGATCTCGCCGTCGAGCAAGGGCCGCAGCCACTGCTTCTGCTGCTGCTCGGTGCCGAACATGGTGAGGACTTCCATGTTGCCGGTGTCCGGCGCCGCGCAGTTGAGCGCGGTCGGGGCGAGCCGGAGGCTGCGGCCGGTGATCTCGGCCAGCGGCGCGTACTGCAGGTTCGTGAGACCCGCGCCGTGGTCACCGGGGAGGGAGAAGTTCCACAGCCCACGTTCGCGGGCCTCGGCCTTGAGTTCTTCGACGATCGGCGGCTGCGACCATTCGCTGTCGCGCTCGGCCAGCTGAGTCTCGAAGACGGCCTCGGCCGGGTAGATGTGCGAATCCATGAACTCGAGGAGTTTTCCCCGCAGTTCCTCGGTTTTCGCGTCGAAGGCGAAGTCCATCTCTTATCCCTCTTCCTTGAGAGTTTCGTTCCCGTGCGCGATCAGCGGGACGACGCCCGCGCCGATGCCGTCGAATCCGGCGCCGACCGTCTGGCCCTTGCTGTAGCGAAGGTGGATGCCTTCCAAGATCACCGCGAGTTTGAAGAACGCGAAGCCCACGTACCAGTTGAGCCGCGAGACGTCGCGGCCCGAACGCTCGGCGTACCGCGCGACGACCTCGTCGTTGCCCGGATAGCCGGGCGCGGAACTGGCGTTGGACACGAACCGCAGCGACACCTTGTCCCGTTCGGCGTAGGCCACCAGCAGCGCGAGGTCGGTCAGCGGGTCGCCGAGGGTGGACATCTCCCAGTCCAGCACCGCGGTGATCCGGTCGTCGGCGTTCACCAGCACGTTGTCCAGCCGGTAGTCACCGTGGACGATCGACGGCCGCCCCGATTCGGGGACCGACGAGGCGAGCCGGTCGTGGAGTTCGTCGACGCCGGGGAGATCGCGGCTGCGGTTGCCGTCGAGCTGCTTCTTCCAGCGTCGCAACTGGCGTTCGAGGAACCCTTCCGGGCGGCCGAAATCGCCGAGCCCCACCGATTCCGGATCGACCGCGTGCAGCTCGACCAGCGTGTCGACCAGCTCGTCGGCGATCGCCCTCGTCCTGGCGGGGCCCAGCGCGGCCAGTTCGGTGTCCGTGCGGAAAGGCGTGCCCTCGACGAACTCCATCACGTAGAACCGCGAGCCGATGACATCGGCGTCCTCGCACAGCAGCACGGTTTCCGGTACCGGGACGGCCGTGTCGCGCAGTCCGGAGATCACCCGGAACTCGCGGCCCATGTCGTGCGCCGTCGGCAGGACGTGGCCGAGCGGTGGACGGCGGACCACCCAGCGGGACCGGCCGTCGCCCACGATGTAGGTGAGGTTGGACCGGCCCCCTTCCACGACCTGGCCGCTCAGCTCACCCTGGACGAGGCCCGGCCGGTGCTCGTCAAGGTGGGCCTTGAGCCTGGCCAGGTCGAGGCCCGGCGGGTCGGTCTGGTTCATCGTGCCTCCAGCGTCTCGCTTTCCGCTTACGGTACCGACCAGTCGGTATGTCGGGTAGTGGTGGCCCGGCGAGGTGCCGGAGGTCACCTGGTCAGGCGATGAGCCGGGCGACCATTTCGGCGACGCAAGCCGGTTTGGCCTCGCCGTCGATCTCGATCGTCCACCGGACGACGGCTTGTTTGCCACCGGGGACGTCGGTGACCTCGACCAGTTCGGCGCCGGCCCGGATCTTCGAGCCCACCTTGACCGGCTGGGGGAAGCGGACCTTGTTGAGGCCGTAGTTGATGCCCATCGTGAGCCCGTTGACCCGGTAGATCTTCCCGACGAAGCCCGAAATGAGCGACAGCGTCAGGAAACCGTGGGCGATCGGCGCCCCGAACGGGCCTTCGGCGGCCTTGTCGACATCGACGTGGATCCACTGGTGGTCGTCGGTGGCGTCGGCGAACAGGTTGACCCGCTCCTGGGTGAGCGTCATCCATTCGCTGTACCCGAAGTGCTCGCCGACGGCGTTCTCGAAGTCCTGCAGGGAGGCGAATTCGCGCATGGCTCAGTCCTTCGGTCCGCCGGCGACGTAGATGACCTGGCCGGAGATGAACCCGGCACCGTCGCTCACCAGGAACGACGCGAGGTTGGCGATGTCTTCGGGGGTGCCGACGCGCTGGACCGGGATCTGCGACGCGGCCGCGGCCTTGAAGTCCTCGAACGACATGCCGAGCCGTTCGGCGGTCGCCGCGGTCATGTCGGTGGCGATGAAGCCGGGGGCGATGGCGTTCGCGGTGACGTTGAACTTGCCCAGTTCGATCGCGAGGGTCTTGGTGAAGCCCTGCATGCCCGCCTTCGCCGCGGAGTAGTTGGCCTGCCCGCGATTGCCCAGCGCCGAGGTGCTGGACAGGTTGACGATGCGGCCCCACTTCTCCTGCGTCTGGTACTTCTGCACCTCGCGGGTCATCAGGAACGAGCCCTTCAGGTGCACGCCCAGTACCGAGTCCCAGTCCTGTTCGGTCATCTTGAACAGCAGGTTGTCGCGGGTGATGCCGGCGTTGTTGATCAGCACCGTCGGCGCGCCGAGTTCCTCGGCCACCCGGGTCACCGCTGCCTCGACCTGTGCGGCGTCGTTGACGTCCAGCGCGACACCGGTGGCCTTGCCGCCCTCGGCGACGATCGCTTCGGCTCCCTGCTTGACGCCTGCTTCGTCGAGGTCCAGCAGGCCGACGGCGAATCCGTCGGCGGCGAGCCGCTTGGCCACGGCGGCACCGATGCCACGGCCGGCCCCGGTGACGATCGCTACGCGGGAAGGGTGTTCGGTCACGGGTGACTCCTCGTCGTCGAGTGGAAGTGACGCCGAGTCTGCCGTACTAAGCAGTTGGTTTGTAGAGACACTCGGGGACTTTGTGGGTGTGACTGGAGTCACCTCGCCACGTCGATGTTCCGCCAGCGGTGAACATGGCCGTCACCGGGTTCGGTGATCGCTACAGTCCGAATTCATGACGACGGTTACGACGCGCACGGTCGAGTATCCGGCCGATGGGCTGACGATGGTCAGCCATCTCGCGCTCCCGGCGGGTGACGGACGGCGGCCCGCCGTCCTGGTCGGCCCCGAGGGGACGGGGCTGAACGATTTTCAGCGAAGGCGTGCCGACGCCCTGGCCGAACTGGGGTATGTGGCGCTGGCCTTCGACTTCAACGGGGGACGGTGGTTCACCGACCCCGAGGAGATGCTGGCGTACGTGATGCCTCTGCTCGCCGACCCGGCCCGGATGCGGGAAATCGGCCACGCGGCCCTCGACGCGGTACGCGCCGAACCGCGGACCGACCCCGATCGGATCGCCGCCATCGGCTACGGCACCGGTGGCGCGATCGCGCTGGAACTCGGCCGTGACGGCGTCGACCTGCGCGCGATCGGGACGATCAACGCGGTGACCACGGGACGTCCCGGTGAGGCGGCGCGTATCCGCTGCCCGGTCTGGGCCGGGGTCGGCTCGGAAGACCCGATCATGCCGCCCTCGCAACGGGAGGCGTTCGCCGCGGAGATGCAGGAGGCGGGCGTCGACTGGCGTCTCGTCGTCTACGGCGGCGCCTTGCACGCCTTCCACCATCCGCCGGTCGAGCAGACCGTGCTCCCCGGCGTCGGTCACCATCCGGTGCACGCGCGGCGAGCGTGGCGCGACATCGTCGGCCTGCTGGACGAATGCCTGCCGGTGACCGCCTAACCCAGCGCCCGCGCGACGACATGCCGGGCGTGGGGCCGGTGCCGCCATTCCCCTTCCGGGGCACGGCGCAGGAACTCCTCGCGCAGCATCGCGATGAACTCTTCGCCGCGCGCGTCCACCAGCGGCCGCATCGGGCCGGACAAGGTGTGCGCGGTGAAGAACGTGTCCGCGTCGGGATGGGTCATCGGGAACGACACCTGTTCGTCCCGCTCCACGACGGTGCCCTCCAGCGCGGGTGAGAGCCGCTCTTCCCAGGAGCGGTCACCGGCGGGCACGTGTGCCCGGAGGACGTCGGACAGCACCGTGAACGGCCCACCCGGTTCGGTGCTGTGCGGCCAGTAGACAACGGAAAGCACCCCGCCCCGACGCAGCGCCCTCGCCCAGGAGCGGAGCGCGCTGTCGGGGGCGGGCAGTTGCTGCAGGCCGAAGACCGACACGACCGCGGCGGCGGAGGCCGGCTCCAGTTCGGAGGCGTCGCCCTCGGCAACGCGCACGAGTGGGTGATCCGCGGCGCGCCTCCGCGCCCTGGCGGCCATGCCCGCGGACAGGTCGATGCCGACGATCTCGCGACCGGGCAGGTGCTCGAGCAGCACGTCGAGTTCCGGGAAGGTGCCGCAGCAGGGGACGAGGACGGGGCCGTCGGGCAGGTCCGAGGGCAGCGCCCGCGTCGCCGCCGCGACCCACGGCGCGAACCGGGGAACGTAGTAGGCCTCGTAGCCGTCGGCGGCTTCGTCCCAGCCTCGGGCGAGGCGGGCGAGGTCTTCGGCGGTCAAGACGCGACCCGCAAGGCTTCGGCCTCGTCGGTGACCGGCGCGGTGGCCACCCGCACCGGGATGAGCAATGACGCCAGCGCGATCAGCCCGGTCAGCGCCATCGCGCGTTCGACGAGCCCCAGCGGGATCGCCCGCCACCATGGCTCGCCGCCGTTCATCGAGATCACGATCGCCCCGAGGATCACGCCGAACCAGGCCAGCGCCGCGACCGCGAGCACCCGCGTCACCGCACGGCGCCCGGGGGAGGTGGGAAAGACGGCCTTCGCGGCGAACCACACGGCGAGCGGCAGCGCGACGAAGGCGACGACGCTCGCGATCCGGTGCACCGTCCCGCCGGTGCTCGGCCCGATCGCCCAGTTGTTCTTCGGGAACGCCACGATCACCACCAGGCTCACCGTCCAGAGCGCGCAGAAGATCGAGGCCGCGGACAGCGCGGGAAGATGCCTGCGGTGGATCAGCGCGCCGAAGCCGATCGCCGAACCGAACGCGACCAGCAGGACGGCGACGTCGAAGATCCATTTGTGCTCACTCAGCGCGTATTCGCTGATGGTGCGGCGGACCGGGCTGATGTCGCTGGTGGCGGGGAGTACCTGCAGCAGCAGGATCAGCAGCGCTCCGCCGGCGACCGAGACCACGGCGGCCAGCAGGGCCAGCGGTGACCTGGCGGTGACCTGGGACGTCGTCATGGTTGAAAGGTAACCACCGAACCTGAAGGTTTTCTTAGGCCTACCTGTCGGGATCGACAGGAAAGTCCTCTTTCACGGCGTGGTCGATGGTGACCGTTCCGGCACGGTCGGTGAGATCGTTGGGCCGAAAGGGGTGTAGGCGACTTGTGGCGGGTCCCCCGGGTGGGGTCTCGGGTCTAGGGTCTCGCTACCGGTGACCTCACCCGGTCACCGGACTGTCCAAGGAGGTCAGTCTGTGGGGTATTCACCAAACCGGCGAAGAGCGGGATGGACGGCGGCGACACTGGTACTCGCCGGCACTTTCGTGGCACTTCCGTCGGCCACGACGGCGGGGGCCGCGGACAACGTGGTGCGAGCCGACCGGGCCGTCCCGCGTTCCTGTTTCGCCGCGTTGCAGAAGCCGGGCACGTCCGGCACCGATCGCCGGGAGTTCACGTCCACAGTAGACGGTCTGCTGCAGGCGCGGATCGCGCCTCGCGGCGGCGGTGAGGGCGACTGGGATGTCGCGGTCTTCGACAAGGCCACCGGCGCCGTGGTCGCGGCGTCCGCCGCGTTGCGCAGTCACGAGCTCGCCGAAGGCTTCGTGAAGAAGGACCAGAAGCTCGTCGTGCAGACCTGCCGGTACGACGGGCAGACGCGCGACGCGCTGCTGGGCGTCGATTTCCTCGCGCTCACGCCGCAGGGAACCCCGACCGGTGCCGCGTCCGCGCCGCAACGCGCCGAACTGGTCCGGGTCGAGACGCCGGGCAAGCAGGACAAGGACAAGCTCCTCCGGCTCGGCCTGGACGTCACGGAGAAGGCCGACGCCACCGGGGTCGAGGTCGTCCTCGCCAACGACACCGACCGCAAGACGCTGGCGGACAGCGGCTTCAAGTCGAAGGTGATCGAAGGCGATCTTTCGGCGAAGTCGATCCGGAACGCCAAAGCCGACAGCGAGTACGACGCGAAAACGCAGGCCTCGACCCTGCCGTCCGGGCGCACGAGCTACCGGCACCTCTACGACTACCAGTTCGAGGTCAAGGAACTGGCCCGCAAGAACCCCAAGCTGGTCACGGCGTTCACCCTGCCGCAGCCGACCTGGGAAGGCCGTGACGTCATCGGCCTCGAGATCGCGACCGACGTCAAGAACATCGCCGACGGCAAGCCCGTCAACTTCACCATGGGCGTGCACCACGCCAGGGAGTGGCCTGCCGGCGAGCACGCCATGGAATGGGCCCACGAACTGATCAAGGGCTACACCGGCGGCAACGCCGAGATCCGTGGCCTGGTCGGCCGGACCCGCAACATCATCGTGCCGATCGTCAACGCCGACGGCTTCGAGATCTCCCGTGAAGCCGAGCCCAAGGGTGACTTCTCGCGCTTCGACTACGAGATGAAGCGCAAGAACTGCAACGTCAACGACTCGCCGAAGGAATTCGCGACCGGCGTCTGCAAGGCGAACCCGGGCGGCCGTGAACGCGGCACCGACCCGAACCGCAACTACGCGGGCTTCTGGGGCGGCGCCGGGGCGTCCACCCTGTGGCGCAGCGACACCTTCCGCGGCTCCGGCCCGTTCTCCGAGCCCGAGACGCAGAACATCCGCTCGATCGTGTCCAACCGCCAGGTGACCAACCTGATCACGCTGCACACCTACTCCAACCTGGTGCTGCGTGTCCCGGGTGTCGCCGCCGTCCGCCCGCCGCTCGACGAGCCGGCGTACAAGGCGCTCGGTGACAAGATGGCTTCGCGCAACGGATACACCAGCCAGCCGTCGTGGGCGCTCTACGACACGACCGGTTCGACCGAAGACTGGTCGTACTGGGCCACCGGTGGCTGGGGCTTCACGTTCGAGGTCGGTCCCAACGAGTTCCACCCGCCGTTCTCCGAGGGTGTCGTCGCCGAGTACACCGGTGTCGCCCCCGCGGCGGGCGCGGGCAAGGGCGGCAACCGGCAGGCCTTCGTGGACATGCTGGCCAACGCCGCGGACCCGGCGGCGCATTCGACGCTGATCGGTACCGCACCGAAGGGCTACCAGCTGAAGCTGCACAAGACCTTCCAGACGCCGACCTCGCCGGTGGTGCAGCCGGACGGCTCGACCAAGCCGCCGATCTACGTGACCGACGATCTGAACTCGTCGCTGGCCTCGACCGGTGGCCGGTTCGCGTGGTCGGTCAACCCGTCGACCCGGCCCTACGTCGCGGGCCGCTACGGCCGCGAGCCGCAGGGTCCGGCACAGCCCTCGATCCAGGTGGCCAACCCGGCCGGGGTCCCGGCGGTCAACACGAACTACCCGACCGACCCGACGTCGGAGAGCTTCAAGTTCCGCGTCGACGGGCTCCCCAAGGTGGACAACGGGAAGTTCAGTGTCGATGTCAAGTGGGCCAGCCAGGACTCCGACTGGGACCTGTACGTCTTCGACGCGGCAGGCAACATGGTCTCGTCGTCGGCGAACGGTTCGACCACGGAAGAGCACGCGATCCTGTACGACCCGCCCGCCGGGGAGTACACGGCCGTGCTGGTCAACTACGCGCAGGCCAAGCCGTCCACTGTGGACGACTGGACCGGCGGAGTCTCGTTCCAGTCGCCGATCCCGCCGACCTACGGCCCCAAGGAGGCGTACCAGCTGACCTGTACGTCGCCGAAGGGCAAGCTCGTCGGGCTGGCGGACGTCTACATCGACCGCGGCCAGACGGTCGACGTCGGTGAGGTCTGCACCCGCTCCGCGCGCGCGAACAAGGAGCGCTCGGCCCGGTAGTTCTCTCGCGAGTACGTGAAGGCCCCCTTCCCTCGGCTCAGCCGAGGGAAAGGGGCCTTCACACGTCGCCCCGAAACGCGTTTCGTCCTCTAAATGCGGTAGTCGGCATCGCGCACTACCGCATTCAGAGGACGAAACGCGGGCTGCCGCTAGGCGTTCCCGCCCACGACGCGGTCCCGCACGGTCCGCATCGTCGCCGAGTCCACAGTGGACGGCTCCGCCGCCAGCCAGCCGCCGATCTCGTGCAGGAACTGCTCCGGCGTCATCGGCGGCGCGGGGGAGAGATCCTCGTACTCGGTAGTGACCTCGCCGGTCCGGCTCGGGTACACGATCATCGCCCCGCGCACCGCGACCCCCGGCAGGATCCGCCGGTATTCGGCGACGCTTTCGGTCAGCCTGCTCCCGCCGCCGCGGAAGGCGCGGCCGTTGCGCAGCAGACGGCCGTCGTCGTCGGTTTCGTAGTGCCCGGGCAGCCACAGCTTCGATTCGATGAGCACGAGCCGCTTGCCGCACAACACCGCGTGGTCGATGTCGGCGAAGACCGAGTCCGGCCACGAGAGGCCGTGGAAGATCCGCGCGCCCGGCAGCCTGGTCAGATAGCGTTCGAGCAGGTCGGCGGTGAGCCGCTCGGCGAGTTCGTCGGTCTCGGTGCCGGGGGTGCCGAACACGCGTTTCCCGCCGAACTCCGCGGCGAACCGGTTCCTGGCACGGGAAGCGGCGAGATAGCCGCGTGCGAGCCGTTGCACCAGCAGGGCCGTTCCGGCGGTCAGGATCAGCCAGACGATCAGGGTGGGGGCCGAGAACCCGACGCCGGTCAGCACCGGCAGCAGGACCAGCACCATCCCGCCGACCGCCGCCACGACGGGCGTATGCCCGGGGCCGCGCCGCCGTCCGTGGCGCACACGTTCGTCCTGTGCGGCGAATTCCCACCATTCGAGGTCTTCGGGATCGATCACGACCGGCTCGGGCTCGTAGCCCGGTTCGTCGCCGAAGCGACGTCTCGGCCGCGGCCGGATCGGCGCGCGTACGGAGCGTCCGCCCGCGTCGTAGCCCGCACGCCGCAGCGGATCGCTGAGCGTGTCGTAGGCCTCGCGGACCAGCTGGAACGTGAGCGCGGAACCCCCGGTGTCCGGGTGATGCGACTTCGCGAGGCGCCGGTAAGCGGTCTTGATCTCGTTGACCGAGGCGGCCTCGCCCACGCCGAGCACCTCGTAGTAGTCGACATCGGGCACGGGCGGTTCACCTCCAAAGGGCCGGGCCGCAACACTATTCGGCCGCCGCCGGTCGTCGGCAACCACCTCCGCGGCGCGTCGGGGTGACCTCGTGGGCATACTGTTTCGCTTGTGGCGGAACGAGGTCCACCGCTGGTGCGTCCTCGATATCGTGGAGATCGACAGCGCACGGGGAAGGACAGTGGTGGGAGAACCGGTTACCGGCACGGCCGCGGGGGTCCCGTTCACCGCCTTGCCGCCATCGACCGAGGTCAGCGGCCCCGCGCCGGTGGTCGTCGCCTGGCATATGATCGATTCGCCCCGGTCCGACGCCGCGTTCGCGGCCGCGTTGCCGCTGGCGGAAGTGCCTGCGTGGCGCGTCTATCTCGGAATGCCGTTATGCGGCGCGAGAATGATCGACGGCACCATGGACGCCGTCGTCGAACGGGCCCGCCGTGACGCGATGCTCGCCTACGTCGACCCGATCGTCGCGCAGGCCGCCCTGGAGTTTCCCGCCGCACTGGCCCAGCTGCGCGAACGGTTCGGCTTCGACACCTCCCGGATGGCCGTCGTCGGCGGTTCGCTGGGCGGCGCCGTGGCGCTGACGATCCTCGCCACCCGGGAGATCCCGGTCCGCGCGGCGGCACTGGTCAACCCCGCGATCCGGGCGCGTTCGGTGGTCGGCCTGGTGGAAGGCATGCTGGAGCAGCCCTATTCGTGGGATGACAAAGCGAATCAGGCGGCGGATCAGCTCGACTTCGTCGCACGATCGGGTGAAATATCGGCGCGGGAACAGCAGGTTCCGTTGTTACTCGTCAGCGGTGAGGAGGACTACCCGTCCTTGCGCGCGGACGCCGACGATCTCGTCGCCGCGCTTCGCGGGCAGTACACCCGCCCGGACGACGTCCGCCTGAACCGGGTGCCCGAACTCGCGCATCCGCTGGCCGAAGACCCGGGTATCGACCCCGCGCCGCAACTGCCGATCACGAAGGTGGTCGACGAAATGGTCGGCGAGTGGCTGGTGCGCCGACTGGGCTGACTCAGCAGGCGGCGGGCGGTACCGACCGGGCTGGGCCGAATTCCAGTCGTAGCTTCTCGGTCTTCGGGAGCACGAAGGCGACACCGGTGCTCGCCCGCCAGTCCGACGGCACGAACACGTACTGGCCGCCGGACTGCAACAGCAGCTTCATCCCGGTGTACCGGTATTTGTAGGCGGCATCGGGAGCCGCGCATCTCACCTGGAGGACGCCACCCGCGGTGAGGTTGAGGCTTTCGGCGCTGTAGAGCGTCGCGGCGGGACGTGAGGGGAGCCCCGCCGCGGTCTCGAAACCGCGCCGGGTGCCGACGGCGGCCGAGTAGTCGCTGACGGCCCAGAACAACCCGATGCTGACCAGCGCGTAGGCCAGGACGAGTTCGAGCAGGCTCGACCGGGAGTCCGAAGTCCAGCGGCGCCAGGCGAACAGCAGCATCAGCACGCCGAGGGCGAAGCCGAGTCCGGGAAGTCCGGGGTGGTCGCGGAACGGCTCCGGATTCAACGCGACGAACACGATGGTGACGAGGAGCGAGGCACCGAGGACGGCCGCGATCGGCGTGCAGATCCGGAGCAGCCGGGTCCAGGCGGTCTCGGTGAGGCGCAGCCGCAGGATCCGTACGGCGACCAGGAAGCCGAGCACCGTCCCCGCCGCACCGGCCACCGGCAGGTACAGGCCGTCCGCGCCGCGCGCGAAGATCTCGTCCGGGGTCTGGGCGAGAAGGGTGTAGTGCACGCGGAAGTACGCGAAGAGCACCTGCGTTTCGACGAGCCCGAAGAAGTAGAGCAGCGCGGTGAGCAGGGTCGTGTTGGCCAGCACCGTGCCGACCAGCTTGAGCGCCTGCGGCGGTCCGGAGCCGGGTTCCGCGGCTTTCGGCTCCGGACGGCGCAGGCCCCGCCGCGTGGTCATCCGGAGGTGGTCTGGCCGGGCTGTTCGCTGCTGGAGGGCGGGTTTTCCGAGGTCGTGGTCTCTTCGGTCACCTCGGTTTTGCAGGGTGCCGCGGTGACCGTGACCCTGCCGCCGGGTTTGACCGGGGAGGGCGTGATGTGCGCGGTGCAGTCACCCTTGCCCGTGATCACCACCTTCACCCCGCACAGGCCCGGGCCGCACGCCTTTCTGATGTCGCCTTCGATGTCCGACTTGGCGATCTTCGGTTCAGCGCCGATCCGCGTGTGGTCGTATTCGATCGGACTGCCGGGCACCCCGGGCGGCGGCCCCGGATCTTCGGTACGGCCGCCGCCTCCACCGGATGACGTCGTCGATCCGGTCGACGCCGTCGGAGCGACCTCGGTGGTCACCCCGCCGCCGGTCACATCGGCGGGCGCGGTGTCCCGTGGGGCGGAGGTGCCGTCGCAGCCTGTCGCGAAGCCGAGTGCGGCGATCGCCATCACCGTGCTGAGCAGCCGTTTCATGGACCTCACCGTCCTTGGAAGACGTCCTCTCGGATAAGGACGCGGAATGACGGCCCCCTGATACGTCCCGGCTTGGTCCGTTCGGGCGTATTTCGCGGATTTCGCCCTTTCGGGCAGTTCGGACCGGACCGGTGCGCGACAACTTCGCCGCCCGGCCTTCCGACACGCCGGAAATTATGTTAAGAAACTTTACTAACTAATAGGGAGGCGCGTTTTGAGTTCATCCCCGCAGCCGGGGCTCGAGCGGAAGATCGGGCCGCTCCAGGCGACCGCCATCAACATGACCCAGATGTGCGGGATCGGCCCGTTCGTCACCATCCCCGCGATGGTGGCGACCCTCGGCGGTCCGCAGGCGATGTTCGGCTGGCTGATCGGCGCGGTCATCGCGCTGGCCGACGGCCTGATCTGGGCCGAACTCGGCGCCGCGCTCCCCGGCGCCGGCGGCACCTACGTCTACCTGCGCGAGGCGTTCGGCTTCCGGACCGGCAGGCTCATGCCGTTCCTGTTCGCCTGGAGCGCGGTGCTGTTCATCCCGCTGATCATGTCCACCGGCATCATCGGCCTCGTCCAGTACCTCGGCTACCTGATCCCCGGCGTGGCGGACGAGGGCGGGACCACCGGACTCGGCAAGATCATCGGCCTCGCCGTCATCGTCCTGATCGTGCTGGCGCTGTTCCGCAAGATCGGCGAGATCGGGAAGCTGACCACCGTCCTGTTCGCGGTCATGCTGTTCGCCGCGCTGTCGGTGATCGTCGCGGCGTTCACGCATTTCGACGGCGCGCAAGCGTTCGCCTTCACGCCTGGCGCGTTCTCGCTCGACGGCGGCGCGTTCTGGGCCGGACTCGGCGCGGGCCTGATCATCGCCATCTACGACTACCTCGGCTACAACACCAGCGCCTACCTCGGTGGTGAGGTCCGCGACCCCGGCCGGACGCTGCCGCGGTCGATCGTCTTCTCGATCCTCGGCATCATGAGCCTGTACTTCCTGCTGCAGCTCGGCGTGCTCGGCTCGATCCCGCTGGAGGAGCTGAAGAACGCCACGTCGGTCGCCTCCGCCGTGCTGGAACAGGCGTGGGGCACGGGCACGGCCAAGGTGATCACCGTGTTCATCGTGATCGCCGCGATCGGTTCGGTGTTCGCCGGCCTGCTCGGCGGATCTCGAGTCCCCTTCGAGGCCGCGCGCGACAAGGTGTTCCTGCCGGTGTTCGCCAAACTGCACCCGAAACTGCACCTGCCGACCGCCGGTGTGCTGACGATGGGCCTGATCACCGCCATCGGGTCGCTGTTCACCCTGACCGCGGTGATCAACGCGGCGGTGACGGTGCTGGTGATCGTCCAGTCGCTGGCGCAGGTCGCGGCGATCGTGGTGCTGCGACGGCGGCGGCCGGAGCTGGACCGGCCGTACCGGCAGTGGCTTTACCCGATCCCCACGATCATCGCGCTGCTCGGCTGGGTCTACATCTATTTCTCCGCCACCTGGCTTTCGATCGGGCTTTCGGTGGGCTGGATCGCGGTCGGCGTGGCGGCGTTCCTCGTCTACGCGAAAGCGGAACGCGTGTGGCCGTTCGGGCCGAAGGGGATCCAGGAATCGTTCGCGGGGGCGGCAGAGGGGACCGGGAAGTGACGGGGGAAGACCTGATCCTGGGGATCGACTTCGGCGGGACGAAGGTCGCGATCGGGCTGGCCGACCGGACCGGGAACCTGCTGGCCACCCGGCGGCTCGACACCGACGCGCACGCGGGCGCCGAACAGGTGGTGAGCCGCGCGCTCGCCGCCGCGCGGAAACTGCTCGCCGACGAAGGCGCCACGGACGGTTTCACCGCGATCGGCGTCGTGAGTCCCGGCATCGTGCTGGAGGACCGCATCCTGCTGGCCCCCAACGTGCCGGGCTGGGAGGAACTGCGGCTGCGGGAACTCGTCGCGGCCGAGTTCGGCGGCGTCGGGATCGAAGTGGGCACCGACGCCAAGGCGGCGGCGCTCGCGGAATGGCGGTGGGGGGCGCTCGCCGACACCGATCCGGCGGTGTTCCTCTCACTGGGGACCGGGATCGCCGCGGCGGTCCTCGTCGGCGGCCGGCTGCTGGCCGGCGCGAATGGCGCTGCGGGAGAGATCGGGTACAACCTCCTCTCACCGCAGGACACCGACGGGTTCGCCAGCGGAGCGGCGCCGCTGGAGGAAGCCGTCGGTGGGCGTGGGCTGGGCGGCCGGGCGAGTGTGCTGCTCGGCCGCCCGGTGACCGCGGGCGAGCTGTTCGCCCTCGCCAGGGAGAACGCGCAGGCCAAGGAGCTGGTCTCCGCGGCGCTCGACGAACTCTCGATGCATGTCGCGAACCTCGCCATCGCGCTCGACCCGCAGCGCATCGCGGTCGGCGGGGGGCTGGTGCGCTCGGCCGACGTCCTGCTGCCCGCGCTGCGCGAGCGGCTGGCGCAGGCCGTGCCGTTCCCGCCGGAACTGGTGTCGGCGAAGTTCGACCAGGACGCTTCCCTGCTGGGCGCGATCGCGATCGCGCTGGACGCCGCGTAGCGGCAGACGGGCGAGATCACCGACCGAAGCCGCCTGGCTTTCGCTAGATCCGATCTAGCGAAAGCCAGGCGGCTTTCTCGCGCCTGAGCAGTGAGACGAGAGGAGGTCGGTCATGAACAACCGCCCGCTGCGCGTCGCGGTGATCATCGGCAGTACCCGCGAAGGGCGAGTGGGGGACGCCGTCGCGAAGTGGTTCACCGGCCGCGCGGATGACCGGGACGACCTCGTCCTCGACGTGCTCGACCTGATCGAGTTCGACCTGCCCGCCGGGCTGCCGGAGCAGGCGACGCTGGAGATGCAGCGGTTCACCGCGCGGATCGACGAGGCTGAGGCCTATGTCGTCGTCACCCCTGAATACAACCGCAGCTTTCCGGCGTCCCTCAAACAGGCGATCGACTGCGCCTACGACGAGTGGCGCGTGAAGCCGGTCGGCTTCGTCTCCTACGGCTACCGATCGCAGGGCCTCCACGCGGTGGAGCAGCTTCGTTCGATCTTCACCGAGCTGCACACCGTGACGATGCGGGACACGGTCGCCTTCAACCTCCTCGACGGCTCCTTCGCCCGCGACGGCACCCCCTTCGACAGCGACGGGCAGGGACAGGCCGTGACCACCTTGCTCGACGAACTCCTCTGGTGGGGCCTCGCTCTGCGCGAGGCACGCGTCGCCCGTCCGTACGTCTGCTGAAAGCTTCGGAAAGGAACAACGAAAATGAGTGAACTGGCCATCGAAGCCTCGGGGCTGGTCAAGGTGTTCGGAGAGAACCGGGCGGTCGACGGGATCGACCTGAAGGTCCCCGCAGGCACCGTATACGGCGTCCTCGGGCCGAACGGCGCCGGCAAGACCACCGCGGTGAAAATGCTCGCGACCCTGCTCCGCCCCACCGGCGGGGAGGCTCGCGTCTTCGGCAAGGACGTCGTCCGCGAGGCCGACGCGGTCCGGTCCATGGTGAGCCTGACCGGGCAGTACGCCTCGGTCGACGAGGATCTGACCGGGACCGAGAACCTGGTGCTGATCGGCAGGCTGACCGGGCATCGCAAACCGGCCGCCCGGGCGCGGGCGGAGGAACTGCTGGCGGCGTTCGGCCTGACCGAGGCCGCGGGGCGGCAGGTGAAGAACTACTCCGGCGGGATGCGGCGGCGGATCGACATCGCCGCGAGCATCCTCAACACCCCGGACGTGCTGTTCCTCGACGAGCCGACGACCGGGCTCGATCCCCGCAGCCGCAACCAGGTCTGGGACATCGTGCGCGCGATCGTGCGGCACGGCACCACCGTCCTGCTGACCACGCAGTACCTCGACGAGGCCGACCAGCTGGCGTCCCGGATCGCGGTCATCGACCACGGCAAGGTCATCGCCGAAGGCACCAAGGGGCAGCTGAAGGCGTCGGTCGGCGCGGGTGCCGTCCACGTCCGGCTGCGCGACGCCGATCAGCGCCCGGAGGCCGAAGCGCTGCTCGTCCGCACGCTGGACGCGCAGGTGGTGCTCGAATCGGACCCGGTCGCGCTGACCGCCCGGCTTTCGGGTGAGAGCACCGAACAGGGCGCCGCCGAACACGCCGCGCGGGCGCTCGCCGAGCTGGCCCGCGAGGGAATCGTCGTCGACACCTTCTCCCTCGGCCAGCCGAGCCTCGACGAGGTCTTCCTGGCACTGACCGACCGCACCGCCACTCACGAGGAGAGTGCGGCTTGAGCGGTGCCCCGCTATCGGGGCGGCAGGGCGCCGTTCCCCTCGACAGAACAACTAATTCCTACGTGCGCCCTGGCGACGCGATCGCGGACGCGCGCGGCATAGAGGAGGAAACAGCTTGAGCACCACGGCAGTCAAAGACAACGAACCCGTCCTCGCGGCACCGAAGCCCGAAGACCTCGCAGCCGTCTTGATCGCGAAGAACCGCCCACCGCGTCCGAGCGCGCTGTCGACCTCGGTCACCTTCGGGTGGCGCGCGATGCTGAAGATCAAGCACGTGCCCGAGCAGCTGTTCGACGTCACCGCGTTCCCGATCATGATGACGCTGATGTTCACCTACCTGTTCGGTGGCGCGCTGTCCGGTTCGCCGACGCAGTACCTGCAGTATCTGCTGCCGGGCATCATGGCGAGCAGCATCCTGATGATCACCATGTACACCGGCATTTCGGTGAACACCGACATCGAGAAGGGCGTGTTCGACCGGTTCCGCACGCTGCCGATCTGGCGGCCGTCGGCGATGGTCGGGTATCTGCTCGGCGACATGCTGCGTTATCTCATCGCCTCGCTGGTGATCCTCGGGATCGGCCTGATCATGGGCTTCCGGCCCGCGGGCGGGGTCGGCGGCGTGGCCGCCGCGATCCTTCTGCTGCTGGCGTTCTCGTTCGCGTTCTCGTGGATCTGGACGATGTTCGGTCTGCTGCTGCGCAGCGAGAAGTCGGTGATGGGGGTCAGCATGATGGTGCTGTTCCCGCTGACCTTCCTCAGCAACATCTACGTCAACCCCGAGACGATGCCCGGCTGGCTCCAGGCGTTCGTCGACGTCAACCCGGTGACCCACGTGGTCGCGGCGGTCCGGTCGATGATGGACGGCAACTGGGACGGCGGTGAGATCACCTGGGTGCTGATCGCGGGCGGGGTCATCCTCGCGGTCTTCGGGACGCTGACGATGCGGCTCTACAACCGGAAATGAGCTGGGGGTGGCAAGGTCCCCTGGCGGCTCACAGCCGCCAGGGGACCTTGTCGTCCGGCGCGTAGCGGCACGAAGACCCGGTGGTGACCGACGCGCGCAGGTGCGCGGCCAGCGCCGGATGCTGCTCGTCGAGTTTGCGCAGGGTGTCCCTGATTCGTGCGGTCACCGTCTTGCGGGCGCGTTCGGCCTCGTCACCGAGCCGCCGGGTGCGGCCGCCGAGTCCGGCGGCGGACCGCAGTTCCGCCAGCAGCGCGTCGCGCTCACGGTCCAGCGCCGCGGCGCGTGCGTCCCGGCCCAGCCCGGTCGCGGTGTCGACCAGGTCGTCGAGTTCGGCGAGCCGCGCGCGATAGCGGGCCTTCGCCTCGTCGTCGAGGACGGCGTCACCCCCGAGGCTCTTGGCCGCGACCACGACCGCGCCGCCCTCGGGATCGAGCAACCGCACGGACGGCACGTCCGAACCCGGCCTGCCGAGCAGGAAATGCAGATCCCGCAAGCCTTTCGAGTCCGGGAGACGGACGGTGACGCCGTCGAAGCACAGGGTCCAGACGGCGTCGTCGCGGCGGAACTCGGCCGACCTTGCCGCCGGAGCCCGCAGGTTCTTCCGCGCTTCCGTCACCCTGGTGGTGACCTGCCGCATGTCGAGCGCGGTGGCTTCTTTGTCCACTTCGGACAGTAGGGTCGCCGCGGCTGCCGCGTCCTCTTCGAGATTCCGGCCGAGGAGTGCCTTCGCCAGCCAGGACCTGGCTTCGACCGTCCAGGCCGCGGCACGCAGCCTTTCGGCCGACAGCACGGCGCTGTTCAGCCTTTCGACGGCGTCGTTCCAGCGTTCCTGGGCCAGGTCGAGCCTGCCGAGCCAGAGGTCGACCGGGCCGGAGATCTCGCAGCCGTACAACGAAACCAGCCATTCCCCGCTGTAGGGCGTGAGGAGTGCGCGGGCCGCTTCGCAGCGTTCGGGATCGCCGGAGACCGCCGCCGTCTGCGCCTGGCAGCGCAGCCACAGCGGCTCCAGATCGCGGGAGTACGGCTTCGCGTCGGCCGCGAGGTCGGTGAGCCGCACGGCTTCGGCGACGTCTTCCCGCTGAGCGGCGGTGATCGCTTCGAGCATCCGGCTGTAGGAGTAGCCGCCGCCGCGGGCGACCTCGCGGTGCAGCGCGGCGAGATCGTCGAACCGGCCTTGCAGGCACCATCGCGCCCAGTGCTGCAACTGGTCGAGATCCCCGAAATGCGGATGGTCGTAGCTTTCGCGGGCGGTGGCCACGTGGTGGAAGTACGCGTCGGCTTCGTCGAACCGGCCCTGGATCGTGGCGATGATGCTCTGGTCGATCATGGAGGCGAGGTGGGAACTCGGGACCTGGCCGGCATCCGCCATGGCGACGAAGTCCTGGTACTGCTGGAGATAGCGCGGATCGCCCTGCTCGATCAGTGCCACCCATTTGAACGACGACGCGAAATGCTCCAGTTCCGGGTTCGCCGTACGGCGGCCGAGCGCGATCAGCTCGTCGGTGAGCCGTTCCCGCTCGGCGGCGGTGCCCGGGCCCCAGATCGCGTCGTGCCGGGCCCACAAGCCGAACAGCAGCGCGGAGTCGTCGTGGTCGTCGCGGGCGGCCATCATGATGCGCGCGGTCAGTTCCTGCGTCATCCGGTCGACGGAGAGGGTTTCACCGGGCTCGCGTCCGCAGAGCCGCTGATGCGCCTCCGTGAGCAGTGCGACGGTCTCGTCGGCGCGCAGGCCCCGGTGATCGGCGCGGATCAGGGTCAGCGCGAGCCTGGCGAGCAGATCGTCGTCGTCGAGTTCGCGGATGAGTGCCGAGGCCTCGTCGAGGACCTGCCTGCCCTCTTCGGTGTCATGGTGGCGGGTCAGATGCGCGCCGAGTTCGAGCGCGATGACCGCGCGCCGCTTGGGATTCTCGACGATCTCCATCGCCCGCCGGTAATGCGTGACCGTCTCTTCGACGGCCATCCGGCCGGTGGCGTCGATCGCCGCGGCCAGCAACAGATCGACGGCCTGATCCGGATCGAGTTCGCGGCCGGCGAGCAGGGCGTGGCGGGCCAGGTCGGCGGGGAAGAGCCTGTCCGGCGACGCCGGTGACGCACGGACCGCGGTGACGACCGCTCCGTGCAGCCTCTGCCGTTCCGGCTCGGACAAGTCCGCGTACAGCGTCTCGCGGACGATGTCGTGGGCGAAGGCGAACCGGCCTTGTCCGCGCACCACGACCAGTCGCGCCGCGACGGCCTGGTCGAGCAGCCGGTCCACCTGCGGTACGGGTGCCGACGCCACTCCCGCGAGCAGTCGTCGGTGGAATTCCCTGCCGAGTACGGACGCGGTGGTCAGCAGATCGAGAACCGCTTGGGGGAGCAGGGAAAGCCGTCGCTGCAGGGCGTCGGCGACACCGGGCGCGATCGTCTCCGCGGATCCGCCGCTGTGCCACAGCCGCGCTGTTTGCTCGACGAAGAACGGGTTGCCGCCGGTGCGGCGGTGAACCTCGGCGACGAGCGCGTCGTCCGGTTCCGCGCCCGCCGTCCTGGCCATGAGCGTGCCGACCTCGTCCGGTTGGAGGCCGGTGAGCGTGACCGACGTGGCCTTCGTGAGCAACGGCAGCATCAGTGCGCGGAGCGGATGTCCGGGCGCTTCGACTTCGACGTCCCGGTACGTGCCGATCAGCAGGAGCCGCTCGAACCAGGTGTGCTGCGCGGCGAACTCGAGCAGCCGCAGGGACGCGGTGTCGGCCCAGTGCAGGTCGTCGAGCACCACCACGACCGGCCGGTCCTGGGACGCCGCCACCAGCGCGCTCGTCACGGCGTCGTAGAGAAGGAACCCGTCGGCGGCGCCGTCCCCGCGAGCTTCGCCGAGCAGGACGTCCAGCTCGCTGCCCGCCATCGCGGCCCACCGGCCCGGCTCGACCGAGCGGCGCAGCCCGCGGATCACCTGCGTCCACGGCCAGTAGCCGGGTGCGCTGGCGGAGTCCCAGCAGGAGCCATTGAGGACCAGCGCGCCGAGTCGTTTCGCCTCTTCGGCGGCGCCGGTGACGAGCGTGGTCTTGCCGATCCCGGCCTCGCCGGTGACCAGGACCAGCCCGCCGTGGCTTTCGGCGGCACGGGTGATCTCCGCGCGGAGTACTCCTGCGGGATGGTCTCGTCCGATGAGCGCGGCTGACATGTCCGAATCCTCCCAGTGAGGTCCGACAATCTCACGACGCGTGCCGGATGTCAGGTGAGATCCCGGCCGACCGTGACCCACCGTGATCGACGTCTCCCACTCGCTGGGAACCCAGTGCGGCCCCCGCGCGACCTCCTGGGCGTGACGAATCGAGTGGGACGGCCTGTTGTGCCAGGTCAGGCGCTACGCGGCTGGAGTAGGGTGGAAAACATGGGGAGCATTCGCTCGCGCGTGCTGGCATGGATCGGCCGCCGCTACCTCGCGCGCCAGCAGAAAAACGGCTTCGACCTGTCGAAGATGTCGATCCTTCCGGACAACGCCCTGATGCCGCTCAAACGCGACGGTCTGGATCCGGTCGCCGAGCTGGGCCGGATCCGCGCCGAAGCGCCGATCAGCAAGCTGGATCTGCCGTTCGGCATGAACGCGTGGCTGGTCACCGGCTACGACGAAGCCAAGGCCGTGCTCGGCAAGGTGACCGAGTTCAGCAGCGACTTCACGAACCTGGTCGGCAACGCCGGCGTCACCGAGGAGCAGAACCCCGGTGGGCTCGGGTTCGCCGATCCACCGGTGCACACCAGGCTGCGGCGTCTGCTGACCCCGGAGTTCACCATGCGGCGGCTTTCGCGGCTCACACCGCGGATCGACGAGATCGTCGCCGAGCAGCTCGACGCGATGGAGAAGGCGGACGGCCCGGTCGATCTGTGGGAGGCCTTCGCCCTGCCGATCCCGTCACTGACGATCTGTGAACTGCTCGGTGTGCCCTACGAGGATCGCGACGACTTCCAGCGGCTGAGCACCGCGCGTTTCGACCTGTTCGGCGGCGCGGGCGCCTCGCTCGGGGCGATCGGCGAGTCACTGTCCTATTTGGACGACATCGTCAAGAAACAGCGGGAGAACCCGGGCGACGGCCTGCTCGGCATGCTCATCAAGGAGCACGGCGACGAGATCGACGATCGCGAACTGGCGGGGCTCGCCGACGGCGTGCTCACCGGCGGGCTGGAGACGACGGCGAGCATGCTCGCGCTCGGCGCGCTCGTGCTGCTGAAGGACCGGTCGCTGTTCGAGACCGTCCGTGGTGACGACGAGGCCGTCCACAAGTTCGTCGAGGAACTGCTGCGGTACCTGACCGTCGTGCAGATGGCCTTCCCGCGGTTCGCCAAGGAGGACATGGAGGTCGCCGGCGTACAGATCGCGAAGGGCGACATCGTGCTGTGCTCGCTCAGTGTCGCGAACCGCGACGGCGTCCTCGGTGACGACATGGAGAGGTTCGACGCGACCCGTGAGCCGACGTCGCATCTCGCCTTCGGCTGGGGTATCCACCGCTGCATCGGCGCCGAACTGGCCAGGATGGAGCTGCGCACCGCTTATCCCGCACTGGTGCGCCGGTTCCCGGAGATGCGGCTCGCGATCGAACCGGACGCGCTGGAGTTCCGGAAGGTCTCGATCGTCTACGGCGTCGACGCGCTGCCCGTGCTGCTGAACTGAAACCTCAGGCGACGCCGCGCGGGCGGAACTGGATGCTGATCCTGGGCCCGACCGGTTTCGCGGTCTTGGGGACGGCGTGCTCCCAGGTCCGCTGGCAGCTTCCGCCCATGACGATCAGGTCACCGTGGCCGAGGGCGTGCCGGATCGTCTCACCGCCGCCACGCGGGCGGAGGGCCACCTGGCGGGCGGCGCCGACGGAGACGATCGCGACCATGGTGTCCTCGGTGCGGGAGCGGCCGGTGTCGTCGCCGTGCCAGGCGACGCTGTCGCGTCCGTCGCGATAGAAGCACAGACCCGAGGTGACGAACGGCTCGCCGAGTTCGTCCGCGTAATGCGCCGAGAGCGCTTCGCGCGCCTCGGTGAGGATCGGGTGGGGGAGCGGCATGCCTTCGCGGTAGTAGCTGAGCAGCCGGGGCACGGCGACGACACGGTCGTACATCTGCCGTCGTTCGGCGTGCCACGGCACGTCCTCGGCGAGCCGGGTGAAGAGCTCGTCCGCGCCGGTCAGCCAGCCGGGAAGGACGTCGATCCAGGCACCTCTAGTCAGCTCGGTGCGCCGGAGCGCGCCGAGCGAGCCGAGCCCGAGGGTGGCGCACTCGTCGAACAGCGAGGCCTGAAGCGCGGGTGTCATGGTAACCGAACCTACCCCGGCCACCGCCGCTTGTCGAACGCGTGTTCGAGTAGGATAAGGAGCTGCGTCTCCGGCGGAGGCCCGGCAAGATGACCGCCATGATCGACACAGTCAAGTCCGCGGACGGAACGCCGATCGCGTTCGAACGGCGCGGAGCGGGGCCGGTGGTCGTCGTCGTGGCGGGCGCCGCCAACGACCGGCACGGCGACGAACCGCTGGTCGCGGAGCTGACGGCCGAGTTCTCCGTGGTGACCTACGACCGCCGGGGGCGGGGCGACAGTGGGGACACCGCACCGTACGCGGTCGAGCGCGAGATCGAAGACCTCGCCGCCGTGGTCGCCTCGTTCGCCGAGCCGGTGATCGTGCACGGCATCTCCTCCGGTGGCGCGCTCGCCCTGCTGGCCGCCGCGTCCGGTGTGCCGATGGCGCGGCTGTCGGTCTTCGAACCGCCGTATCGCGCCGAAGCGGAAGAAGTCCCCGAGGGATACGCGGACGAGATGCGCGCCCTCGTCGCGGCCGACCGGTGGGACGAGGCCGTCACACTGTTCATGACCGCGGCCGTCGGCTCGCCCGCGGAGGCCGTCGAGGAGGCCAAAGCGACGCCGATGTGGGCCGAACTCCGGTCTTTCGCGCCCACGCTGGTCTACGAAGCCCGCGTGATGGGCGATTCGAAGGTACCCGCGAAGCGCCTTGCGTCGATCGCTACTCCGGTTCTCGTCGTGAACAGCAGCGGAAGCACCGATTGGCTGAAGACCGCCGCCCTGCTGACCACCAAGGCGATCCCCGGCGCGAAGCATGTTCAGCTGGACGGCGAGTTCCATGACGTCCCGGCCGGGCGGCTGGCTCCGGAACTCGGCGCGTTCTACCGGGATCCTCGCTGAGACAGCGTGACCTGGCTGGGTGAGGCTGCGCGGTGGCGTAGGTCAAGACCCGCCCTTGGTCGTCGGCGAGGGCTATCGCGTGATCGGTGCTGTGGAACCGTTGCCCGTTGGCGCGTCTGGCGGTGTGGAGGACCACTTCGGTCGCCGATCAGCGGGACATCGGCGCGCCGGCTTCTTGTCCGATGACGGTTCGTGCTCGTACAGTCGCACCCTGGTCCTGGTCTGGACCACCGCCGCCCTGAATGCGCAGGAGGCAGGATGCGGAGACGACTGCGGACCGCCGGGGTGGTCGCGGGGGCCGTGCTCGGCCTGGTGGCGTCGGCGATGCCGGCGGGCGCCCAGGTCGGAACCGGACCGTGGACGGCGGAGAACCCGTCGTTCAACGTCCAGGAACGTGGCTGCGGCACCGTCGACGGGCTCGACTTCGAACTGACCTGCTCCACCGGGAGCGGTGACCAGCGGGCGGAACGCCGCTACGTGACCTACCCGGGCGGGACCAGGCAGTTCGAGGGCTCGTTCCGGCTCACCGGCATGGCGGGCACCCGGATCAGCCTGAAGCAGACCTTCCGCGACGCGCCGACAGCCGGTCCGTTCTTCATGCTCGCGGTCGAACGCGGCGGTCGGCTCTACGCCGTCCACGGCGGGGAGACCGTGGGCAGCGGCGCCACCGTCGGGACGTCGGTGCGGGTCAACACCGTCCATCAGGTCGGCAGTACGCACAAGGTGTACATCAACGGTTCGCTGAAGCAGACCGTGAGCAGCAGTGCCGGCAGCTACTACGACAAGTTCGGGGCCTACCGGACGGCCAGCGGCGCCGGACCGGTCAAGGTCACCTGGAGCGGGATCAAGTTCTGGCGGAAGTGAGCCGGGGTCACGGACCTCGGCGCCACGCGTCGAGGTCCGTCCACGCCTTGAGGGTCAGCCCGCTTTCGAAGCGGCGGCGTTCCTTCGTGACCGGATCGGTGAACTCCAGGACCTTCGCCAGCAGCTGCAAGGGTTCGGTGAAGTCGTCGAGCGGGGTTTCGGTCAGCTCGGGGTAGAAGTCGTCGCCGAGAATCGGCAATCCCAGGCCGCTCATGTGCAGCCTGAGCTGATGGGTGCGGCCGGTCGCGGGAAGCAGCCGGTAACGGCCGAGGCCGTCGCGATGCTCGATCAGTTCGACGCGGGTCTCGGCGTTGGGCGGCCCGTCGACCTCTTGCGCGGCGATGACCCCGCGTTCCTTGATGATGCGGCTGCTGATCTCACGCGGCATCGCGATGGCAGGATCATAGCGCGCGATGGCCTCGTATTCCTTGTGCACCAAGCGATCCCGGAACATCGTCTGGTACGCGCCGCGGAGTTCGGGGGTGATCACGAACAGGATGAGCCCGGCGGTGACCCGGTCGAGCCGGTGCGCGGGGCTGAGTGTCGGGAGGTCGAATCGCCGGCGGAGGCGGACCAGCGCGGTCTGCAGGATGTGCTGCCCGCGCGGGATCGTCGCGAGGAAATGCGGTTTGTCGGCGACCAGGATGTGCTCGTCGCGATGCACGACGGACACCTCGAACGGGACCTCGACCTCGTCGGGCAGGTCGCGGTGGAACCAGATGAACGAGTCCGGCACGAACGGCGCGTCGACACCCAGCGGCCCGTCGAGCCCGACGATGCGCTCCTCGCGAAGCATCTCCTCGATCCGCTCGGGCGCGACCCGGGGGAGACGCTCGACAAGATGCTCCCGCAACGTCGTCCACGGTCCCTCGGCCGGCATTTTGAGCCTCGCGGGATCGAGCCCGTGGCGGGGCGGGAGCGGCGGGCGGAGCTTGCGTCTCATCACCGCGCACTCTAGCCGCGAAGGTTCATCGGGCCTGGTCGCGGTAGCGGGCCAGATAGCGCTCGGTGATCTCCGCGTCGGCGATCGCGGTGGCCTCGGCGCGGGTCCGGCGGCCGGTGCCCGGCTCGAAGCCGTTCTTGGCGAGCCGGTGTTCGATGCTCTCCTCCATGTAGGCCATCGAGTAGAAGTACGCCACCAACGCGGCCATCAGGACGATCGCCAGCCTCAGCGTGAGCGGTCCCGGCAGGAGCAGCCACACCGCGCACAGCGGCGCGATCATCACCGTGCTGCGGGCGACGTGCCGCCAGCGCCAGCTTTTGGTGGTCGCGTCGTGGAGGATCCAGTCGTGGTAGCGCTCGGGCAGTTTGCCGCCGAGTGAGTACCACAGCCAGCGGATCGGGTCCGGGCGCGTGCGGGGCATCGGATGGCTCCCTTCCTTCGACGTTCGAATAGTACACTAATAGTTAGTACGCTAATCGTTAGTGTTGCCGAGGCCACGGCTAGGATCGGCGGCATGAGTTCGGAGGGGCCGGAGATGAAGTCGATCGATCTGGGCGAGGACCCGCTCGCGCTGGAGCGTCAGGTGTGTTTCGCGCTGTCGGTCGCTTCGCGGAGCGTCATCGCCATCTACCGCCCGCTCCTGGAGCCGCATGGGCTCACCCATCCGCAGTATCTGGTCATGCTGGCGTTGTGGGAGCGGGGGCCGCGGTCGGTGAAGGAACTGTGCCTCGCTCTGCGCGCCGAACCGGCGACGCTGTCGCCCCTGCTCAAACGGCTGGAGGCGATCGGTTACGTCACGCGCAGGCGCAGCGCCGAGGACGAGCGGCTGCTGACGGTCGAGCTGACGGAATCGGGTCGCGCGTTGCGGGCGGAGGCGGAAAAGATCCCGTACCGAGTCGTGGAAAAGCTCGGCATGGAGGTCTCCGAGCTGGAGACGCTGCACAAGGCGCTGACCCGGGTCATCGAAGCCACGGCTTGAGCGAACCGAAACCGGGGTGTGACGAAATGAGGGTGTGAAGCCGGGTGCGGGTGGGTATTTCCCGTCTCGCCGACAAGAGACGACAGGAAGATGAGGGCCCGTGACCACCTCGATCCCCGCCCCCGCGGAAGCAGGTCTGGATCTGACGACCAGGCTGAACGCGTATCTGGAGGATGTGGCTTCGGCCTTGGGGATACGGATGGAAGCGTGCACGGCCGACCTCACCGGCCCGGTCACCGCCAGCATGCGGCTGAACTGGCGTCTCCCCGGCTTCCCCGAGCGTGACGTCGACCTGTTGTGGCACGAGGAGCACGGCTGGTCGGCGGGGGTCGCGACGCACGCGGGGGACGATCACCACGTCGTCGTCGGCTACCTCGGTGGCCGGACGGTGGCGCCGCAGCCGCGGCGGGTGGCCCGCTTCGCCGAGACGCTGCGCACCGGCGACCACCAGGACTGCTGGCCCGGTCCGCCGACGCTGCGTACCGCCGGCGGACCGACCGCGCTGGCCAAGGAGCTGTCCGCCTGGGCCTGAGGCGTCAGGGACTGACGGTCAGCGTGCCGAGGATCTTGGCGACGACGGCGTCCAGATGGTCGTCGAGGTAGAAGTGACCGCCCTCGAACACCTCCAGCTCGAACGGGCCGGTGGTGTGCTCGCGCCAGTTCTCGACGTCGGGCGTGGTCAGGACCGGGTCCGCGTTCCCGGTGAGCGCCACGACCGGACAGGTCACGTCGGGGCCCGGCCGGTAGCGGTAGGTCTCGATGGCCTTGTAGTCGCCGCGCAGCGCGGGCAGGACGAGCTGGCGGATGTCCGGGTCGTCGAGGACCATCGCGTTCGTACCGCCGAGCAGGTTCACCTCGGCGATGAACGTGGCGTCGTCGGCGAGGTGGTGCATTTTCTCCTTGTACACGTCCGGACCCCGGCGGGCCGAGACGAACAGCGCCGCCGGGACGACGCCACGGGTTTCGAGCCGCCGGGCCACCTCGAAGGCGACGCTGGCGCCCATGCTGTGCCCGAAGAGGGCGAAGGGCCGCGGAATCGCCGAAACGACGTCCACCAGCCGCTCGGCGAGGACGTGCAGGTCGTCGATGACGGGCTCGGCGAGACGGTCCTGCCTGCCCGGGTATTGCACGGTGTGCACCTCGACGGTGGGCGAGAGCGCCGCGGACAGCGCCCGGTACCCGCTCGCCGACCCGCCCGCGTGCGGGCACACGACGAGCCGCGTCCCGGCCGCCGGTGCCGGGTGGAAGCGTCGTGTCCAGGCGCGCAAAGCCGGTACCGCCATGAGAATCCCCCAATCCGCGCGGGAACGGCCCGCACACCAACGGAATCTACGGGGAATTCGCGGGATGAGTCCATGGTTGTGTGGAGGGCTCGTGAGTGATTTGGGTCGTTCCAACGACCGGAGCACCCACGAGCTTGAAACTGGCGGAAGGGAGCGAGTGTGGCGGAGGATCTGAAGATCCGGCTCGGCGTCGGGCTGGGGACCGGGACGGCACCGGAGGAATTCGGTGCCGCGGTCGACCTGCTGGAGCGGACGGGCATCGATTCGCTTTGGCTGCCCGAGGCGGTGTACTCGCCGAGGATCGACCCGGTCGTCGGATTGACGCACGCGCTCGCTCGCACCTCGAAGCTGAAGGTCGGCACCGGTGTGATGGTGCTCCCCGGCCGTGATCCGGTGCTGGTCGCCAAACAGCTCGCTTCCCTCGCCGCGCTCGCGCCGAAAAGGGTGCTTCCGGTCTTCGGCCTGAAGCCCGCCCGCGACGCGGAACTGCCGCTCTTCCCGGTGCCGCCGGGCCGGCGGGCGGCGGTGTTCGACGAATCGCTGCGGTTGATCAGGGCCTTGCTGGAACACGAGGAAGTGGCCTTCGAGGGCGAGTTCTTCCGCGTGGAGGGTGCCGGGCTGGGCCTGCGGCCGGCCAAGCGGCTCGACCTCTGGCTCGGCGGGAAGGCGCCGGGCGCGCTGCGGCGAGTCGGCAGGCTCGCGGACGGCTGGCTGGCCAGCTTCATCACTCCGGAGGAAGCCCGCGCCGGCCGGGAGGCCATTCAGAAGGCCGCGGCCGAAGCGGGCCGTGAGGTCGAGGCCGACCACTTCGGGATCAGCCTCATCGTCGCCGAGAACGGGATCCCGGACGCGCTGGCGGCCTCGGTCGGGGCACGCTCCGACGCCGACCCGTCCCGGCTGATCGCGGGCAGCTGGAGCGCCGCCCGCGATCTGGTGGCCGAGTACATCGACGCCGGGCTCAGCAAGTTCGTGCTCTATCCGGCCGGTCCGGAGCCGATCGAGCGCTTCGTCGAGAACTTCGTCGAACACGCCGTCCCGATGCAGAACACGGCCTAGTCGAACTTCAGCTCTTCGGTCCGCCGCGGCATCAGCAGCAGCGCGCCGACGCTGAGCACGGCGACCACCAGCATCGCCAGGAAGACGTGGTGCGTGGCGTCCGCGAGGGCGTCACGCACGAACGTCGTCGTCGGTGTCGGCTCGGCCTTGCCTTCCAGCACGATGCTGGTCGCGTCGACCCCGGACGGCAGGCCGACGACCCCGGACGGCGGGTTGGCGAACCGGTTCGCCAGGGTGGCGTTCGCGATCGCGCCGAACATCGCCACGCCGACGGCGCTGCCCAGCGAGCGGCTGAACATGTTGGTCGCGGTGACGACGCCGCGGCGTTCCCAGCCGATGGTGGACTGCACGGCGATCAACGTGGGACTCGACGCCAGGCCCAGGCCGAGCCCGAGGACGAACGCGGCACCGGCCGCCAGCCAGATCGACGAACCGCCCGACAGGAACACGGTGATCGCGGTGCCGGCGATGACGATCCCGCTGCCGATCAGCGCGGTGTCACGGAAGCCGATCCGCATGTAGACCCGCCCGGCCAGCGACGCCGAGATCGGCCAGCCGACGGTCAGCGCCGCCAGCGCGAATCCGGCGACGAGCGCGCCGGTGCCGAGCACGCCTTGCGCGAAGGTCGGCAGATACGAGGTGAGCCCCATCAGCAGCATGCCGACGACGACGGCGATCAGGTTCCCGCCGATCAAGGTCCGTTTGGTGAAGATCCACAGCGGCAGCACCGGTTCCTCGGCCTTGCGTTCCACGAGCACGAACGACACCAGCAGCACCACGGCCGCGGCGAAGATCGCCAGGCTCGGCGCGGACGCCCAGCCCCAGGCGACCCCGCCCTCCAGCAGGCCGAGGATCAGCAGCGAGCAGCCGAGGGTGAGCAGGGTGGCGCCCAGGTAGTCGATGCGGTGCGAGCGGCGTTCGACGCGCTCGCTGAAGTTCCGGAACAGCATCCACGCCGCCAGCGCCCCGAGCGGCAGGTTGATGAAGAAGATCCAGCGCCAGTCGAGGTACTCGGCGAACACCCCGCCCAGCGTCGGCCCGACCACCGACGAGATCGCCCAGACGCTCGCGAGATAGCCCTGCACCCGCGCGCGTTCCTCGACCGTGTACATGTCGCCGACCATGGTCAGCGCGATCGGCTGGATCGCGCCCGCGCCGATGCCCTGCACCGCACGGGCGGCGATCAGCACCGGCATGCTCCACGCCGCGCCGCAGAGCACCGAACCGAGCAGGAACGCCGCGATCCCGAAGAACATCACCGGTCGCCTGCCGAAGAGGTCGGCGAACTTGCCGTACAGCGGCACGGTGACCGCCTGCGTCAGCAGGTAGATCGAGAACAGCCACGGGAACTGCGAGAAACCGCCGAGATCGGCGACCACCGAGGGCACCGCCGTCGCGATGATGGTCGAGTCCAGTGCGATCAGGCCGGAACACAGCATCACGGCGATCAGGACGGGGCCGCGTTCGGACCGGAAACCGACCCCTTCCTTCGCGGTGACCGGGGCCGGGGTGGTCATCTGTGGCGGTCTCCTCGGGCTCATGAAGGGCGTCAACTACTTCGCATGGGTAAGCATTCCATGAAGACACCCGGTCATGGGACCGATTTTTTCCGTGAGCTTTCCCGCAAAATGGCTCGGATGAGCAACTGGATCCGCCCGATCGCCCGTGGCTGGGTAGTCCGGGACACCGTCCCCGGGCCCGACGTCGACGAGTTCGCCGACCCGGGCCGGGTGATCGCCGCGCTCGCCGGCTCCCGGGACGACAGCCTGCTGGCGGTCCAGCATCCGGCCAGGACGCCGGCCGCGTTGGCGGGCGGCCTCTCGATCGAAGAGGCGCTGCCGCAGGCCAGGGCCACTTTCGAACGCATCCGGGAGCAGCACTATCGCCCCGTGTCGGCCGTCGTCGCGCCCTATCGCATCGACGGACCGGACGGCGTCGCGCTGGGTGTGCTGTGCCTGGTCGACCCGGCCGCGGTCCGCGACGACGGGATGACGCGGGTCCGGCACACCGAGGACGTCTACCCGGACGTCGTCGAAGAGCGGGCCGCGATGCTCGCCGGGCTCGGCGTCGCGACCAGCGCCGCGATGCTGGTCCCCGCGACGGGCGGCCGCGAACTGACCGCGCTGATCGAACGGCTCTGCCGTGGGGAGGTACCCGCCCTGTCCACAGTGGACGGGGCGGGCCGGAAGCACGAACTGTGGCTTGCCGGTCCCGGAGCCGGTCAAGCCGAACTGCTGGCGGCCTTGGCGGAGATGGATCTCCTGGTCGCGGACGGCAACCACCGTGTCGCGGCCGCCGCGGCGTCGGGGCGCGGCGCGCTGCTGGCGCTGGTCACCGGGGGACCGGGACTGCGGATCGGGCCCATTCACCGGGTGCTCGCCGGCACCGGTCTCGACGCGGTCACGCTGGTCCGGCGGTGGACGGAGGCGGGGTTCGACGTCCACCCCGGCCCGCCGGAACCGCCGTCCGAGGCCGGTGAGGTCACCGTGCTGGCGGGGGAGGCCGCGTTCCGGGTGGTGCTCGGAAAGGCGGGCGGCGACCACGCCGTGGTCGAGCAGGAGCTGCTCCGCGGCGCCCTCGGCGTCGATCCGGAGGGGCCGGGCGTGCGGCCGTTGCTGCCGGGCGCCCCGGTGCCCGAAGACGCGGACGCGGTCCTGCTGCTGGCCCCGGTCCCGTACGCGGAGGTGCTCGCCGTGCACGCGGCCGGGCTGAGGATGCCGAGGAAGGCCACCTATTTCACGCCGAAACCACGCAGCGGTCTCCTGCTGGCCGAGCTTTGACGCCGTCCGTTCCGGGAGCTTTTGTCGGTGACCCGGCCTAGGATCGCTTCGTGGAACTGCCCGTGATGCCACCCGTGAAGCCGATGCTGGCCAAGGCCGTGCACGAACTGCCGCGCACGCCGGGCCTGCTGTACGAGCCCAAGTGGGACGGCTTCCGTTGCGTGGTCTTCCGCGACGGTGACGAGGTCGTGCTGGGCTCGCGCAACGACAGGCCACTGACGCGGTACTTCCCCGAGCTGGTCGACCTGCTCAAGGACGCGCTGCCCGAACGCTGCGTCATCGACGGCGAGATCGTGCTGGTCACCGAGGGCGGGCTCGATTTCGAGGTGCTGCAACTGCGTCTGCATCCGGCGGCGTCCCGGGTGACCAAACTGGCCGCGGAGACGCCGGCCAGTTTCGTGGTGTTCGACCTGCTCGCCCTCGGCGACCGCGATCTCACGCCGGAGCCGTTCGGGGAGCGGCGGAAGCTGCTCGAAAGCGTCGTCGACACGAAATTCGCCCGCGTCCATCTCACGCCCCTGTCGAAGGACCCGGACGTCGCCCAGGACTGGTTCACCCGCTTCGAGGGCGCGGGATTCGACGGCGTCATGGCCAAACCCGCCGACGCGCCGTACGAACAGGACAAGCGGGTGATGTGGAAGGTCAAGCACCAGCGGACCGCGGACTGCGTCGTCGCCGGATTCCGGTGGCACAAGGACGGCGTCGGTGTCGGGTCCCTGCTGCTCGGGCTCTACAACGACGAAGGCGTCCTGCACCACGTGGGCGTGGCCAGCAGCTTCACCGCCGCGAGGCGCCGCGAACTGGTGGACGAACTCGCGCCACTGCGGGAGAACGCGAAGGAGAACCACCCCTGGCGGGAGTGGGTCGAGGCCCACGAAGAGGCGGGCGGCCGGCTGCCCGGCGCGAACAGCCGGTGGGCGCCGAAGAAGGACCTGAGCTGGGAGCCGCTCCGCATCGAATGGGTCGCCGAGGTCCGCTACGAGCACGTCGAGGGAACGCGGTTCCGCCACGGCGGCAGGCTCGTGCGCTTCCGTCCCGACCGTGACCCCGCCTCCTGCACCTACGCGCAGCTGGAAGAGGTCCCGCCCGCCGAGCTGGCCACAATGTTCACCGAGCTGGGGGAAACATGAAGTCGGAACCGGTCACACTGGATCTCGACGGCGTCGAGTTCACGGTGTCCAATCCGGGCAAGGTCTACTTCCCGGAGAACGGCGAGACCAAATTGGACCTCGTCGAGTACTACCGCGCGGTTTCCGTGCCGCTGCTGGCGCAACTCGGCGGACGGCCGCTGCTGCTGGAGCGCTACCCCGACGGCGCGGGCGGCAAATCGTGGTTTCAGAAGCGGGTCCCGAAGAACGCGCCCGAGTGGCTGACCACGACGGTGGTGTCCACGCCGAACGGGACCACTTCGGACGCGCTCGTGGCGAAGGACCTCGCGCATGTCATCTGGGCGGTCAACCAGGGCTGCCTCGGCTTCCACGTCTGGCCGAACCGGGCCGCCGCGCCCGGCATCAGCGATCAGTTGCGGATCGACCTCGACCCGTCGCCCGGGATCGGTTTTCCCGAGTTGCGCCGCGGTGCGGTCCTGACGAAGGCGTTGCTCGGGGAACTGGGCATCACCGCGCAGCTGAAGACGTCGGGTTCGCGCGGCCTGCATCTCTACGTGCCACTGGAACCGAAATGGGACGGCTACGAGGTCCGCGCCGCCGCCGTCGCGCTCGCCCGTGAACTGGAGCGCCGTCACCCGGAGGAGATGACGGCGCAGTGGTGGAAGGAAGAACGCGGCTCTCGGGTCTTCGTCGACTTCAATCAGAACGCGCCGCACAAGACCGTGTTCGGCGCTTGGTGTGTGCGGCCGCGGGTCGGCGGGCAGGTGTCGACGCCGATCGGCTGGGACGAGCTGGAGACCGTCGAGCCGGACAAGCTCACGCTGTCCACTGTGCCCGCTCGCTTCGCCGAACGCGGAGATCCTTGGGCGGAAACGAAACCGCAGTCGATCGAGCCGCTGCTGGAGATGTCCGAAAAGGACATGGAGAACGGGCTCATGGACGCGCCATGGCCGCCCGTCTACCCGAAGATGCCCAACGAACCGCCTCGGGTCGCGCCGAGCCGGGCGAAGAAGGAAAGCATTTAGTCCTCTGAATGCGGTAGTTGCGCGTGCAAGGAACGCGTTTAGAGGACGAAACGCGTTCTAGAGCGGCAGGTCGAAGGCGAGTTGCGGGTTCCCGGCGGGTTCGGCCTTGCGTGTGGACCGGTGGCCGGGCAGGGTCGCGGCGCACCGTGGGCACGGAACCACGTCGGTGGTGGTGAGATCCACCGGCGTCCACCGGCGGGCTTCCTTTTCCCCGCAGGCGGAACGCCGGTAGCGCAGGTCTTCGGAGCGGGTCATCAGATGCGCGGCGGGAGAGTCCTCCGGCAGCGCGCCGACCAGATACCAGCGTCCGGCGGTGTCCGTCATGGAACTGTCCTCCCGATACAGGTGGTCCAGCTCGAGATTCCTTCCGGGAATCAGTGTCAAGGAGACACGCGGCGATTCCCGGTATTTCGGCGTTTCGGCGTGTCAGGCCTGATTCAGTCCTGGACGAAGCGCAGGACCCGGAGCATTCCCCGCTCGTCGACGACGTCGGGATCGTCCGCGACGCACGCTTCTAGTCGCGCGGTGACGGCTTCGGTGTCGATCCCCGAGCCGATCAGCACCAGTTCACTCCGGCGCGGCGCGCCGGACGGCCACGCCGACCGTTCCACCTGGATGAACGAGCCCACCGTGTGCAGGCCGAACCGGGACCGCGGGCCGTTCGGGCCGAAGTCGAGGAAGCCTTTGATCCGATAGAGCCCACCGGGGCGCTGTTCGAGGAAGTCCATCAGCCGCCGCGGATCCAGTGGCCGCTCGGCGGTGAAGGCGACGCTGTCGTAGGCGGTGTGGAAGTGGTGCTCGTGGTCGTGCTCCTCCTCGCGGAGGTCGTCGAACGACAACTGGCCCACTCGTTCGCGCGGCCGGGCGTCGAAGAACAGGGTGGGATCGATCCGGCCGTGCGAGGTCGCGAGCACCGGCGTGCCGGGCGCGATCTCGTCGATCGTGCCGCGCAGCTTGGCCAAGGCGTCCTTCTCGGCCCGGTCGGTCTTGTTGAGCACTATCAGGTCGGCGAATCCGAGGTGTTCGTCCAGTTCCGGATGGCGTCGCCTGGTCTGCTCGAACTCGGCCGCGTCGACGAGTTCGACCAGGCCGCCGTAGGCGATGGCGGGGTTCTCGCTGGCGATCATCAGCCGGATCAGATCACGCGGTTCGGCGAGGCCGCTGGCTTCGATCACGATGACGTCGATGCCGGCCTCGGCCTCGGAAAGTTTGGCGAGCATGGCGTCGAGCCCGCTCGCGTCGACGGCGCAGCACAGGCAGCCGTTGCCGAACGACATCATCGTGTCGACCTGGCCGGAGACGGCCATCGCGTCCACCGCGATGCTGCCGAAGTCGTTGACCACGACACCGATCCGCGCACCCTGGCGGTTGGCCAGCAGGTGATTGAGCAGGGTCGTCTTCCCGGCACCGAGGAAGCCCGCGACCAGGATGACCGGGATCCGCCTGTCGACCACGAGCTTCCTTTCCGTCGGAGGTCCCCGCACTCTAGCGACGGCGCGCACGGCTCAATACACCGGTCCGCCGATAAAGCAGAAGAAGGGATGAGTGAATGCACTCGAAAGAGTGACTGGCGCTATCGGTTGGAACGATCATAAAAGCGATCTTGGAATTACGTGATCATTTCACCTTGGGTAGATCGGTGGATCTTCCGCGAAGTCGCACGCAATTCCAAATATTGTCGTCGACAAGCTTTCTGCCTGCGGAAACATGGTCCTGTGTGGATCTTTTGCCGTTTGGTTGATAGTGTCGGTGTTTTTGTGGGGTATCGTCCTTCGTCTGGTCCCGGACCCGGCCACCTCGTCGATCAGGCGTGACCCTCCGGGCATTTCCCGAAGTGCAGGAGGAATGGTGATCGTTCCCGCCGCCGGTGCCGGCGTCGAATTCGGAGAGTGGGAGGCCGAAGTAAAGGCGGCGTCCATGCGGGTGACGGACATCCCCCGGTTGCCTCCGGAGGCGGCCTCGCGGGGAAGCGGCGTGGACGTGGCCGAGGCGGAGGACTTCCTCCGGCTCTTCCACGCCGAAACGGGCAGCGGGGAAGCGCGGCTGCGCGAGCGGCTCGATCGGGTTCGCGCCGAGATTTACGAGACCGGCACCTATCGCCACACCACGGCCGAGGTCGAGTTCGGCGCACGGGTGGCCTGGCGGAACTCCGCGCGCTGTATCGGCAGGCTGTACTGGCAGGGCTTGAAGGTGCGAGACCGTCGTGACGTCACCGGCGCGGCCGCCATCGCCGAGGAGTGCGTCACCCATTTGCGTGAGGCGACCCGAGGCGGCCGGATCCGCTCGACCGTCACGGTGTTCGCGCCGGACGGCCCGGCCGGGCCCGGACCGAAGATCCACAACGACCAGCTCATCCGCTACGCCGGCTACCGGCTCGGCGACGGCTCGGTGCTGGGCGATCCGCGCTACGCCGACTTCACCGAGTCCGTCCAGGCGCACGGCTGGCGCCCGCCCGAGCGCAAGGGCTCGTTCGACGTGCTCCCGCTGCTCGTCGAGTCCGAAGCGGGGGAGCGGCGCCTGTTCCGGCTGCCGTCGGACGCCGTGCTGGAGGTCCCGCTGTCGCACCCCGACCATCGATGGTTCGCCGGGCTCGGGCTGCGCTGGCACGCGGTACCGGCGATCAGCGACATGCGCCTGGAGATCGGTGGGATCACCTATCCCGCGGCGCCGTTCAACGGCTGGTACCTCGCCACCGAGGTCGGCGCGCGCGACCTCGCCGACACCGACCGCTACGACCTGCTGCCGGTGATCGCCGACCTGATGGGCCTGTCGACGGCGTCCGAGCGCACCCTGTGGCGCGACCGCGCGCTGGTCGAACTGACCCTGGCCGTCCAGCACTCCTTCGACGCGGCGGGTGTGACCATCGCCGACCACCACACCGAATCACGGCGCTTCCTCGCCCACATCGCCAAGGAACAACGCGCGGGCCGCCGCTGCCAGGCGGAGTGGAGCTGGATCGTGCCGCCCTTGTCCGGCGGGCAGACCGCGGTGTTCCACCGCTACTACGACGAACCCGACCCGGCCTTGAGACCGGCTTTCCTGCCACCTGGGTGAACGACGCCCCTGACGGGTGAAGAGGTGAACCGAATGCGGCGTGTCGACGGGCCGGACGGTGGCCCGGGTTGCGGCCGCGCGGACAATGGGGGGATGACCGCAGTACTCGTCGCCCACGCCGGGAAATCGGGCGGGACAAGGGAGATCGCCGAGGTGATCGCCGCCGAACTGCGGGAGGCCGGGCTGACGGCCGATCTGCTGGACGCCGCCGAGGTCGAGGACATCGAACCGTACGGCGCGGTGATCGTCGGCAGCGCGCTGTACCACCGGCGCTGGCGGCCCGAGGCGGTGCGCCTGCTCACCGAGCACGAGGAGGCGCTCCGGACCCGTCCGGTCTGGCTGTTCCACAGCGGGCCTTGCGGGCCACTCGCCGCGGGCAAACGGGTGAGCCTGCCCGCCGGGGTCGCCCTGCTCGCCGCGCGGATCGACGCCGAGCGCACGGCCACCTTCGGGGGCAGGCTCACCCCGGCCACCGCGCGAGGCCTGTTCTGGAAGATCATGGCCGCGGGTCCGTGGGCGGGCGACTTCCGCGACTGGCCGTCGATCCGCACCTGGGCGCGCGACGTCGGCCGCCGCGTACGTATCCGTGTGGCACTTTGAGAGACGGTTTCGTCGGTGCCCTGCCGTAGGGTGCCGCCATGGACAAACGGTTCACCGCGACGCTGCTCAAGAGCCCGGAGAAGGGCGGCTGGACGTATGTGGTCATGCCCGGCTCCGCCGAGTTCTTCGGCACCAAGGGACTGGTCAAGGTGCGCGGCACCATCGACGGGCAGCCGTTCCGGAGTTCGTTCATGGCGCTGGGCGACGGCACCCACAAGCTCCCGGTGAAGGCCGACGTGCGCAAGGCGATCGGTAAGGAAGAGGGCGACACGGTGGACGTCGTCCTGCTCGAACGGCTGGAGGGCTGAGTGGCCGCGGAATGGAAACCGGCCCCGGTCATCAAGATCTACGAGGCACTCGGCGCGGTGGCCGACGGGCGGGTCGAGGTCGACGGTGACACGGCACGCGTCGCGTCGTCGGACAAGGCGAAGACCTACGACGTGCGCCACGATCCGGCCGCGGGATCGATCACGGCCAACGACAACGGGTCGTACTGGCAAGGGTATCTCGGCTACCCGGGCATCGCGTATCTGCTGGAGCGCGGTGTGCTCATCTACGACCGCGACCTCGCCACCGAACTGGCGGGTGTGCCGTGGAAGGAACTCGCCACCCGGTATCGCAACGACTGGGCGAAGGTCGAGAAGCACGTCCGCGACGACCTGTCCGAGCGTGGTGTGGATTTGGACCGCTTCGATGCCGGGCTCGCGGAAATCTCCAGTCAGCTGGAGAAATTGGCGCTCACCAAGCTTTCCCCGCGGCTGCGTCCGCCGAAGTGACGCGGGTGTTCTTCGCTTGACCTCAAGTTAGCTGGAGGTCTTAGCGTGAGCCGGGTCAAGATCCCCGGGCACGTGAGGAGAACATCCCGATGGCTGTTTCGGTAGAACGGCGGGCGGAGGCGGCCCCGCCGCCGGACAAGGTTCCGGCCGAGGCCTGGCGGATGGCCTGGGTGATCGTGCTCGGCGCGTTCATGACCATGCTGGACACCACGGTCCTCGCGGTGGGCGCCGAGACGCTCACCCGTGAACTCGGTGCCGGAATCGCTTCCGTGCAATGGGTTTTCACCGCCTACCTGGTGGCGCTCGCGGTCGCGCTGCCGCTGTGCGGCTGGCTCGGCCGCCGATTCGGCGCGGGCCGGGTCTGGCTGGTCTCGCTGGCGGCGTTCACCGTGGCTTCGGTGCTGTGCGCGCTCGCCGGGAACATCGGCTGGCTCATCGGGCTGCGCGTTTTGCAGGGCCTGGCCGCCGGGCTGCTCCTGCCCGCCGGCCAAACGGTGCTCGGCCAGGCCGTCGGACCCGCCCGGCTCGGCCGGGTCATGGGGACGCTGGGCATCGTGATGAGCGTCGGCCCGACGTTCGGGCCGCTCCTGGGTGGCGTTCTGTTGCGAGGGCTGTCCTGGGAATGGTTGTTCCTGATCAACATCCCGGTCGGAGTGATCGCGCTCATTCTCGGACTGCGCCTGGTTCCCCGTGGTGAGAAGGGCGCGGCGACGCGCCCCGACTGGCTCGGTCTCCTCTTGGTGACCGCGGCGATTCCGGCGCTGTTGTACGGCCTCACCACCTGGGGCGAGGGCGGCGAGCAATTCGGCGCGGGTGTGCTGGTGCCCCTCGTGGCAGGGGTCGTTTCGCTGGCGCTGTTCATCCGGCGGTCGTGGGGCCGCGAGAACCCGGTCATGGATCTGACCTTGTTCCGGAGCCGGGTCTACACCGCGGCCGCCGCCCTTTCCTTCTTCGCCGCCCCGGCGCTGTTCGGCGCGCTTTTCCTGCTGCCGCTGTACTTTCAGGTCCTTGGTGGAAACGGAGTCGTCGAGACGGGACTGCTGCTGATGGGTCTCGGGGTCGGCACGGCGATCGCGCTGCCGATCTCCGGGAGGCTCACCGACCGCTACGGCGCCGGCCTCATCGCCGCGTGGGGGAGTGTCGCGACGCTCGCCACCACTGTCCCGTTCGCGATCGGCGGCTTCCCACCGGACGGCGTCGTCGTGCAGATCCTGCTGCTGACCAGGGGATTCGCTGTGGCCTTCCTGCTGATGCCCGCGACGACGGCCGGCTACGCGGCCGTCACCAAGGAGCAGATGCCCGACGCCGCCGCACAGATCAACATCGTCGCCCGCGTCGGCGGGGCGGCGGGAACGGCGCTGTTCGCCGTCGTACTCGCGAACCTGCTGCCGTCGGGGGCGGAGCCGGCGTTCCAGGCGACGTTCTGGTGGCTCACCGCCTCCGCCGCGGTCGCGGTGGTGCTGGGAGCGAGGCTCTGGTGGGTGTCGCGTCGCGCCTGACCTCGTCAGTGGCTGGTCTGGATGGTCTTCAGTGGCGGATCGGGGAGCTGGTCAGGTTCCCAATGTCGCAGTGGAGGCGCTCAGCGTCTCAGATGCGACATTGGGAACATCGTGCGGCGGTGGCGCATTGCCGCTCGCGAGACCCGATAGCTCAGCCGCAGTGTTCCGATGGGCTGTTGTACGTGACGCCGCCCGCGGAACCGCCCCACCGGACGCATTTGCCCGCGGCGGCGGCGCGGACCGGACCGGCGAACCACGCGAACGAGCCGGAGTCGGTGCTCCGGGACGCGCCCTGTACCTCGAGATAGGCCGACGTCGCCGTCGCGGTGCCCGCGGCCGTGCTCTTCATCGTGCTGACACAGTTCTGCCCGTTGGAAGCGTTGTAGGACAGGTAAACCGTGCCCGCCGCCCCGAGCGGAGCCGAATCGATGACGCCGTATCCGCCGCCGCACACCGGGGCGCCGAGCGTCGTCTCGGTGACGGTCGAGAAGCGGATGGTCTCGTTGGCGTTGCCCGCCGGGCCCGCTTCGTACAGCACGCCGACCGAACCCGAGGACAGCTGGACCATGTCGGAGTACGCGGCGTCGCCGCTCCACACCAGTGTCCCGGCGGAATTACCCTGCCAGTTCGCGCCTTCGTCGAACGACGACCGGACGACGAGTTCCTTGCGGCGGTCGCAGACCGACGGTGCGGCGAACAGGATCCGGTTGTACTTGCCCGCCTTGTCGGTCGCGGTCATCCGCGCGGTCGAGGCCTGCACGACCGGGGTGATCAAATCCTCCTCGAAGGTGAATTCGGTGGAGAAGCTCGCCCCGCCGTCGGAACTGATGGCGTAGGCACGGTTCTTCGCGCCACCGCTGAGGCATTTGTCGCCGTTGTTGGCCTGGTTGCGCGCCGCGGCGTAGACCCGGCCGTCGAGCAGTTCGGTGACGCTGATCTCCTGTGGGTTCAGCGCGGCCGACGGCGCCGGGGTGTCGGTGGCGCCGCGCTTCCAGGTGACGCCCTGGTCGTCGCTGTAGATGAGCGCGCCGCTGTTCGCGCCGCCGATGGTGTAACTCATCCCGGCGACGATCCGGCCGGCGTGCGCGCCGCGGGTCAGGACGATGCCGTGCGACGGGCCGGTCGCGAGCCAGCCCGGCGCGGTGCCGAACCCGAGCTGGGTGGTGAGCACCTTGGGTGCGGTCCAGGTCTGGCCGTGGTCGTCGCTGAGCGAAACACGCGGAATCCGGTTGCAGTCGGGGTTCTTGACGCATTCCATCACCGAGAGCAGCACGATCCGCCCGGTGGAGGGAAGCACGATCGGCGTGGGATTTCCTTTGGTGTCACCGAAACCTTCGATGACGACCTTCGGTGCGCTCCAGGTCTTCCCGTTGTCGGAGGAGCGTTTCACGACGAGGTCGATGTCGCCGCTGTCGTTGCAGAAGCTCGCGCCGCCGTTGCGGCCCTCGGCGAACGCGAGCAGATCGCCGTTGTTCGCCTTGACCACGGCGGGGATTCTGAAGCAGTCGTAACCTTCGGTTTTCTCCTTGTACACCACCGTGTTTCCGACGGCGGCCGTCGCGGCGGGAGCGGCGAGCGAGGGGGCTGGGATGGCGCCGGCCGCCGCGATGGCGACGAGGGCCGCGAACAGGCCCTGTGCGACGCGAGTGAACTTCACGGGAGTGCTCCGTCCTGGATTCGATTCCGGGTGACGGGACAGCAGAGTCCTTCCCTGTCGTACAAGGCGCGTACAACCGGTTCCGCCTTCTGTGTCAGGTGACGCAGAACGCGAGGCCGTTCTCTGTCAAAGTTCCTTCCGCCGGCCACGGCGTGACATCGGAAGGGGAGGGCCGAATGAAGGTGATCGATCCCGAGGGGCGTCAGTGGGAGATCATTCGCCGTTTCGCGCCGTGGCGCCGGTGGGTACAGCCGTTCGCGCTGCTCAAGGGCGGCTACCGGCACTACAAGATCACCGCGGACTGGACGCTGTATCTCAAGGATTTGCCCAACGACCGCAAGGACGGTCACAAGGGCGACGAGGACGGACCAGTGGAGAAGGCGGTCTACGGACTGTTGGGCGGGGTGTTGCTCCTGGAAGGGCTCGTCGAAGGCCTGTTCTATCTACTCTTTGGGCTGGTGCTGGTGCCCGTTCGGCTGCTGGAGATGCTGGGGCAGATCGTCGCGGGGTCCGTCGCGCAGGCCGTCCGGTGGTTCCGGAAGGCACCGGAGCGCGTCGATGTCGCCGGCTGGAACAAGGATCGGACCGGCCTTGTCTCGCTGGCGATCCTCAAGGTCCACAGAGACCTCGCCGACCCCTTGGTCGTCGAACTGCACGGCCTGTTCCGTGACCGCGTCATGTTCGACCCCGGCGACCCGGTCGTGCGCGAGGTGCTCACCCGGTTCGGCGCGCGGGTGGTGCGGCATCGCACCCTGCTTCGTCGCCGGACTCCCCGGATGACCGTATGACGACCGGCGATCTGTGCCAGGATCCGGTCACCGGGAAGGGGGAGTGCGATGCGGGTGACCGATTCCGACGGCGGCGAGTGGCTGATCGTGCGCCGGTTCGCGCCGTGGCTGCGCCGGATCCGTCCGCTCGCGATCGTCACCGAAAGCGAGCGCTACCGGGAAGTGTCGTTCACCCGGTCCCGCGGCCGGTCCGGCGAGCGCCTGGGCTTCGAGGACTGGCTGATGCTGGGCTTCGCCGTGGGCCAGGCGGCCGGGCTGGCGCTGATCCTGTCGCCGGTCGTCATCGGGGAGCTCCTGGCCTGGGCGGCGGCGGGCGCCTTCCTCCGGCTGGCCAGGCTCACCGGCCTGGTCCGCGCCCGGGTCGATCTCATCGCGCCGCCCCCGGCCGTGCGCAGCCTGGCGCCGGTGCGGGTACTGCTGGTGCCGGGATCGGCCGCAGACAGGCTCATCCGCGAACTCGCGACGCTGATCGAGACCACGCCGGACTTCGATCCGGAGAACGAACCCCGCGTGCGGAAACTGTTCTCGGTGACCGGGGCACGCGTGGAGCGGCACTTCGGCCTGCCATGGCGGCTCAGTGGTCGTCGGGCGCGAGCTGCCTGAGGTCGTTCAGGCTCCGGACGACCAGCCGCTGGCGTCCGGTGCTGAGCAGTCCGTCGGCGCGCAGGGTCCGCAGGGTCCGCGCGACGGCTTCCCGGGACGCGGACGCGAGACCGGCCAGGTCGCGCTGGCTGATCCGCAACGCGATCAGGGTGCCGTCGGGGACGGGGACGCCGTAGCGCTCGGCGAGGTCGACCAGGATCGCGGCGATCCGCTCGGCGGCGGTGCTGTCGCCGAATTCGGTGCGGCGCGAATTTGCGTAACGCAGGCGGGAGGTGATGATCCGGAGCAGGACCACCGAGATGCCGGCGTGCCGGCGGAGCACGGAGTTGAACGACCGCGCGGACAGCCACAGCCCGGTGACCGGTTCGACGGCGACCGCCGTCGCCGACCGCAGGCTGCCGTCCATCGACGCCATCTCGCCGATGATGTCGCCGGGGTCGCGGACGGCCAGCACGGCGTCGTAACCACCGGTGGACACCGACGTGATCTTGACCCGCCCGCTCATCAGGATCAGCACCCAGTCCGACCGGTCACCCTCGCGGATGATCACCGTCCCGGCCGGGTACCGGCGCAGCTCGGCCTCGGCGCGCAGCGCCTTGCGCTCGACGTCGTCGAGCAGCTCCCAGAGCCTGCCGGGTGAATCGTGCGGCTCCGCCGCCGGCTGTGTCATGCCTTCTCGTCGCCTCCGTGGGCGATGGTACGAGCAGACCGCGCCGGGGGTTAACCGGGGAGCTCTTGGTACGCCTGGGAAAGGCGTCGGATACCGTCCCGAACCTGTGCGCCGGTCGCGGTGCTGACGTAGCTCAGCCGCAGATAAGGCCCCGGCGCCTCGGCCGCGAAGTAGAGCCTGCCGGGCGTGACCGCTACTCCGGCGCGGAAAGCGGCGCTGGTCAACGTCACTTCGTCGGCGGATCCGGGCAGCGGTTGCCACAGGTGATAGCCACCGGTCGGGACCGGGACGGCGCGCCACGAGGGCAGGAACTCCCGCAGTGCCGAGACGGCGACGTCGCGGCGTTCGCGCAACGCGGCGGCGAGAGTCCGCAGATGACGCGCCCAGGCGGGAGAACTCACCAGTTCCAGCGCGGTTTCCTGCAGCGGCCGGGGTACGAAGAAGCTCTCGACGGCGTGGAGTCCCCGCAGTCGTTCCAGCGCCGGGCCGCGGGCGGCCAGCGCGCTGATCCGCAGGTTCGGTGACGCCGGTTTCGTGAGCGACCGGATGTGCACCACGACGCCGTCGGGGTCGTCGGCCACGAGCGGCGGTGGAGGAGCCGGGCTGCCGGGATGGGCCATCAGCCGCGCGAAATCGTCCTCGATGACGAAAGCGCCCGCGTCACGGGCGATCCGCAGGACCTCGGCCCGGCGTTCGGCGCACAGGACCGCGCCGGTCGGGTTCTGGAACGCGGGCTGGCAGACGAACAGCCGCGCGCCGGTGTCGCGGAAGGCGTCCGCGAGCAGTTCGGGCCGCACGCCGTCGCGGTCGATCGGCACCGGGACCGGCCGCAGCCCCGACGCCCTCGCGATGGCCAGCATCCCCGGGTAGGTCGGCGATTCCACCAGCACCGGCGCGCCGGGGGCGCCGAGCGCGCGCAACGCCGTGGTCAGCGCGCTCTGCCCGCCCGCGGTGACCAGGACGTTTTCGACGTTCACCGGGCTGCCGATGTCGCGGGCGAACCAGGCCCGCAGTTCGGGCAGACCGCAGATCGGCGGCCGGGTCCAGGCACCGGGACGACGGCCGGCCCGTGCCGACGCCGCCGCGAGTTCCCGTTCCGGTTGCAGGCTGGGATGGGTGTAGCCGCCGTTGAGGTCGATGACGCCCGACGGCGGGTCGCTCAACGCGGTGAGCACCCCGGTCGCGTCGATCGCGCGGAGGCCGGACTGCGAACTCAGCGACACCTCCTGCCACGAGACATCGCCGGTCACCGCCGACTCGCGACGCGGCGGCGCGCGGAAGACCCCGGCGCCGGGGCGGGTGATCACCAGACCTTCCGAGGCCAGTGCCGCGATGGCCCGCGACACCGTCACCGGGCTCACCTTCAGCTGCCGGACGAGCTCCCGGCTCGACGGGAGCTTTCCGTCGATCGGATAGCGCTCAAGCTCGGAACGCAGCTGTGTTACCAGGTTGGCGACGCTGCTACCATCGGACATGAGACTGGATAATAGCGCTATCGCGGACCGGGCAGTAGCGGTCCACTCCGGGACCGCGCTGGCGGCGCTGGGTGTCTTCGCCTTCTCCTTCACGTTCCCCGCCACCGTCTGGACGCTCAAGGGTTTCGGCCCGTGGACCGCCACCGGGGCGCGATGTGTCCTGGCGGCACTGGTCGCCGCCGCCTGTCTCCGCGCGTTCCGGGTCCCCCTGCCGAAGCGCGAACAATGGCGCGGCCTGGCTGTGGTCGCCGTCGGTTGCGTCCTCGGGTTCCCGACGCTGACCACCCTCGCCCTGCAGACGTCGTCGACGGCGCATTCCGCGGTGGTGATCGGCATGCTGCCCATGGCCACCGCCGTCGTCTCGTCGAGGCTCACCGGCCACCGGCCGTCCCGCCGGTTCTGGCTCGCCGCCGCGGTGGGCGCGCTCGCGGTGGTGGTGTTCACCGTGAGCCAGAGTGGTGGCGGACTGTCCACAGCGGACCTGTTCCTGTTCGCCGCGCTCGTGCTGTGCGCGTTCGGGTACGCCGAGGGCGGCAGGCTGGCCAGGGAGATGGCCGGCTGGCAGGTGATCGCCTGGGCGCTGGTGCTCGCGCTGCCGGTCACCGCCGCGCTGACGGTCTTCGGGTCGGTGACCGAACCACTGCACCTCGGCGGCGAGGCGATCATCGGCCTGCTGTACGTCGCGCTCATCTCGCAGTTCGGCGGGTTCTTCGTGTGGTACCGGGGAATGGCCGAGATCGGGGTCGCGCGGGCGAGCCAGCTGCAGCTGGCGCAGCCGCTGCTGACCCTGGTCTGGGCGGTCCTGCTGCTCGGCGAGCACCTTCCGGCGGCCGCGCCGGTGACGGCGTTGATCGTGGTCGCCTGCATCGTGGTGACCCAGCGCTCGCGTGACTAGTTCCACAGCCACGTCGCGATTCCGCCAGACCGCGGTGTCCGCGCGGTGCTGGGCTGGGGCCTATGACCGCCTCGACCCTCGACACCTCCGCCCGGACCCCGCTGAAGGGATGGCTCGCCGTCCTCGCGGTGACGCTGGGGATCTTCTCCCTCGTCACCACGGAGATCCTGCCGATCGGCCTCCTGACCCCGATCGGCGAGGACTTCCGGATCACGCCGGGGACGGCGGGCCTGACCATGACCCTGCCCGGCTTCCTCGCCGCGCTCGCCGCGCCGGTCGTCACCGTCGCCGCCGGGCGGATCGACCGGCGGGCCCTGCTGTGCGTCCTGATGGCGGTGCTGGCGCTGGCCGACGTCGTCGCGGCGACCGCGCAGGCATATTGGGCGGTCTTGGTCTCCCGGATCCTGGTGGGGCTGGTGATCGGCGCGTTCTGGGCGATCGGTTCCGGGCTCGCCACGCGGCTCGTCGGTCCCGGACGCGCGGGTACGGCGACCGCGGTGATCTTCTCGGCCGTGCCGCTCGGCTCGGTTCTGGGGGTGCCGGCGGGGACGTTCGTCGGTGAACTGTTCGGCTGGCGGGCGGCTTTCGCCATGATGGGCGTCTTCACCCTCGGTGTACTCGCCTTGCTCGCCGTGTCGCTGCCTTCGCTGCCGCCGATGGCTACCACTCGCCTCCGCGTCCTGCGCGAGCTGACGCGTGGACCGGCGACCCGGCTCGGCCTGCTCGTCACGATGCTGGTCGTGCTCGCCCACTTCGGCACCTACACCTACGTCACGCCGCTCCTGCGCGACGTGACCCGGGTGAGCCCGGAGCTGATCACCGTTTTCCTGCTCGTCTACGGCACCGCGGGGATCGTGGGCAATTTCGTCGCGGGGGCGGCGATCGCGCGCGATCTGCGGTTGACCTTCCTCTCCGCCGCGGGGGCGATCGGTGTGGCGATGTGCGCGCTGCCGTTCCTCGGCGATTCCCCGGTGGGCACGCTGGCGCTGCTGGTGCTCTGGGGGTTCGCCTACGGCGCGGTCCCGGTCTGCTCGGGAACGTGGTTCGCGAAGGCGGCCCCGCACGCTCCCGAGGCGGCGTCGGTGCTGTTCACCTCGTCGTTCCAGGCGACTCTTTCCGCGGGCGCGTTGCTGGGCGGATTCATCGTCGACGCCGCGAGCGTCCCGGCGGTGATGCCGGCGGGAGGCGTCGTGGCGCTGCTCGCGGTGGCCGTCCTCAGCCGAGCACGGCCAGCGTGACCAGCGCGGTCGTCCCGACCAGCAGGGTGGAGAGCAGCCCGAGCAGCAGGGCGCGGCCGCCGGTGCGGATCAGCGTGCCGATCCGGACCGCGCAGCCGAGTCCGAACAGCGCCGCGGCCAGCAGCAGCGTGCAGGCCACCTTGGCGACGTCGAGCGCGACACCCGGCACGATCCCGGTGCTGCGCACGGCGGCCATCGCGAGGAAGCCGATGACGAACAGCGGGATCAGCGGCGGACGCTTGCCGCCGTCGGCGGGGCGGTGGCGTTCGTGCACGCCGACCGCGGCGACCATCGGGGCCAGCAGGACCACCCGGCTGAGCTTGATCACGATGGCGACCGCGACGGCGGCGCTGCCCGCGGGCGTGGCCGCGGCGACGACCTGCGCGACTTCGTGCACGCTGAGCCCGGCCCATTCACCGATCCGCACCGCGTCGAGGCGCAGCCAGCCGCCGAGCAGCGGGACGGCCGCGATGGCGAGTCCGCCGTAGAAGGTGACCAGCGCGACCGCGGTCGCGACGTCGGAGTCCTCCCGTTTCACGACGCCTTCCATCGCGGCGATCGCCGACGCGCCACAGATCGAGAACCCGGTCGCGACCAGCATCGCCAGCCCGCGCGGCACGCCGAGGAGCCTGCCGAGGCCGATCGTGCCGAGGAAGGTGACACCCACCGTGAGCACGACGGCGAGCAGGGTGCCGGGGCCGAGCGCCAGCACCGAGGGGAGCGAGAGCTGCAGCCCCAACAGCATGACACCGGCGCGAAGCAGCTTCTTGGTGACGCCGGAGATCGCCTTGCGGGTCTCGTCCGTCAGCGCGGGCAGCGAACCCGCGAGGATGCCGAGCACGACGGCGATGGTGAGCGCGCTGACGACCGGAACCGCCGTGCCGACCAGGTACGCGGCCGCCACTCCGGCGCCGGTGATGGCCAAAGCGGTCAAGTAGGGCTTGGTCGGTCTCGCGTGCGTGGTGCTCATGATCCGAGCATCGTCTCGACGGGCAGGCCTCGGTAGCGGGGAATACCAGGGGTAGGTCATAGACTTGGGCTATGACCACACCCGATCTGGACTCCCTGCGTCTGCTGGTGCTCGTGGACGAGCTCGGCAGTATCGGGCAGGCCGCGGCCAGGCTCGGGATCGCGCAGCCGTCGGCGAGCAAACGGCTGTCCACAGTGGAACGGCGGCTCGGACTGGTGCTGGTCGACCGCACGCGGCGCGGGTCCGCGCTCACCCCCGACGGCCGGGTCATCGCGGGCTGGGCTCACCGCGTGCTGGCCGAACTCGACGGCCTCCTCGACGGTGCCGAAGCGTTGCGCACCCAGCACGAGGCACAACTCCGCGTCGCCGCGAGCATGACACTGGCCGAACATCTGGTGCCTGGCTGGATCGGGGAACTCAAACGCGGAAACCCGGGGCTGTACCTCGGACTGGAGGTCACGAACTCCGACCAGGCGGCGGAACTGGCCAGGGAGGGCAAGGTCGACCTCGGTTTCGTCGAGTCGCCCGGCGCGCTGCCGGGTCTTTCGGCCAAGCGGGTGGCCACCGATCGGCTGGTCCTCGTCGTGGCCGGAAGTCATCCCTGGGCGCGCAGACGCCGTCCGCTGACCGCGGCCGAACTGGCGGTGACGCCGCTGGTGGTCCGCGAGCCGGGTTCCGGGACCAGGGAAACCGTGGACACCGCCCTGCGCAAGGCCGGTGCCGGTCCGGCGAAACCGTTGCTGGAGCTGGGGTCCGCTTCCGCGGTCCGCAACGCCGTGGTCGCGGGCGCCGGACCGGCGGTGATCAGCGAGCTCGACGTGGCACGGGACGTCGCCGACCGCAGGCTCGTCCAGGTCGCGGTCGAGGGCGTCGATTTCGGCCGGGAACTGCGGGCGGTGTGGCCGGCCGGGCGGCGCCTCGCCGGACCGGCCGCCGCGCTGCTGGCGCTCGCGGTCCGCTCCCGGAGTCCCCGCGGCTGACGGCGAACGGAGGAATCGTCCTCCAGCTCTTGAAAAGCCGGTGTGTAGGGACTCTCCTGGAGGGGTACCAGCTGTCAGAAGGTGTGTCCTCGTGCTGGGAGTGGCCATGACCGCCGTGAAGACATCGCCCCGGCCGGAGGCCGTCCGCTTCGGCGGACGCCGTCGGCCCCCCAAGGGCAGTGTGTTCCTCAACGTCATCCGCACCACCGACCACAAGACGATCGGCCTGCTCTACCTGTGCACCTCGTTCGGGTTCTTCCTCGCCGGCGGGTTCATGGCGCTGCTGATGCGCGGCGAATTGGGCAGGCCGGGCATGCAGTTCCTGTCGCAGGAGCAGTACAACCAGCTGTTCACCATGCACGGCCTCATCATGCTGCTGCTGTACGCGACACCGAACCTTTTCGCCTTCGCCAACTACATCCTGCCGCTGCAGATCGGGTCACCGGACGTCGCTTTCCCGAGGCTGAACGCGTTCTCCTATTGGCTTTACCTCTTCGGCGGGCTGATGGCGCTCAGCGCTTTCCTCACGCCGAGCGGCGCGCCCGATTTCGGCTGGACGATGTACACGCCGCTCTCCAACGCCGCGCACACGCCGGGTGTCGGCGCCGATCTGGTCATCATGGGCCTGATCGTCTCCGGGCTCGGGACCATCCTCGGCGCGGTCAACATGGTCACCACGATCCTCTGCCTGCGCGCGCCGGGGATGACCATGTGGCGGCTGCCGCTGTTCACCTGGAACATCCTGTTCACCACGATCCTGATCCTGGCGGTCTTCCCGATCCTCACCGCGGCGCTGTTCGGGCTGGAAGCGGACAGACGGCTCGGCGCGCACGTCTTCGATCCGGCCAACGGCGGGGCGATCCTGTTCCAGCACCTGTTCTGGTTCTTCGGCCATCCCGAGGTGTACATCGTCGCGTTGCCGTATTTCGGCATCATCACCGAAATCGTGCCGGTGTTCAGCCGGAAACCACTGTTCGGCTACAAGCTCATGGTGTTCGCCACGATCGGGATCACCGCGCTGTCCTTCGCCGTCTGGGCACACCACATGTTCGCCACCGGCGCGGTGCTGTTGCCGTTNNTTCAACTGGATCGGCACCATGTGGAAAGGGCAGCTGACCTTCGAATCACCGATGCTGTGGTCGATCGGGTTCATGGTGACGTTCCTGCTCGGCGGGCTGACCGGGATCATCCTCGCCTCGCCGCCCTTGGACTTCCACATCCACGACACCTACTTCGTGGTGGCGCATTTCCATTACGTGCTGTTCGGCACCATCGTGTTCGCCACCTTCGCCGGGATCTACTTCTGGTTCCCGAAGATGACCGGGCGCCTGCTCGACGAGCGGCTCGCGAAGCTGCATTTCTGGACCACCTTCATCGGTTTCCACCTGACGTTCCTGGTCCAGCATTGGCTCGGCAACCAGGGCATGCCGCGCCGCTACGCCGACTACCTGAGCAGCGACGGTTTCACCTTGCTGCACACCATTTCCACCATCGGCGCGTTCCTGCTCGGCGCGTCGGTGCTGCCGTTCCTCTGGAACGTCGTCCGCAGCCACCGGTTCGGGGAAGTCGTCGAGGTCGACGACCCGTGGGGGCACGGGAATTCCCTGGAATGGGCGACGACCTGCCCGCCGCCCCGGCACAACTTCTTCGACCTGCCGAGGATCCGGTCCGAACGACCGGCGTTCGAACTCCACTACCCGCACATGATCCCGCGGCTGGGTGCCGAGGGGCATACGACCCCGTTCCAGCGCCGCGACCAGCCCGCACCCTCGGAAGTGGTGGCGGACAAGGTGCTGAAGGACGACACCGGCTCTTCGAAGGAATGAGGTACCGCGCATGATCCCGATGGACGTCGAGGGGATGGCAGTCCTGGCTCCGGAAGCCGCACCGGTGATGCTGCTGCGCGAGCGGGAGGGCGAGCGCCGCTGGCTGGCGATCACGATCGGCGGTCCCGAGGCGAGCGCGGTGGCGCTCGCGCAGGAAAAGATCCAATTGCCGCGTCCCGGCACGATCGAACTGATCGGCCAGGTGGTGGAATCGTTCGGGCACCACGTCACCGGTGTCGAGGTCACCGCGCTGCGGGACGGGATCTTCTTCGCGGACCTCGTCCTCGATTCCGACATCCGCATTTCCGCCCGGCCGAGCGACGCGGTCGCGATCGGGTTGCGCGCCGGTGTCGGGATCAAGGTGGCCGACTCCGTGCTGGAGGTCGCTTCGGTGCGGGTCGAGATCGTGGGATCCGGGCCCGACGCCGAACTGCCGTCGGTCCCGTCCGATCCGGTCGAGCAGGAACGGGCAGTGGAGGAGTTCCGGGCGGCGTTGGACAAGATCGTGCCCGAGGACTTCGGGGAGCTTCCGCCTGAGGACCCCAAGGCCTGAGCCGCTTGCCGACCCGTGAGATGAAGGGGCCTTTCATTGCGAAATTTGCCATGAAAGGCCCCTTCATCTCACTTGAGTACTACTTTTTCGCGAGGCCTCGTTCGATCGCCTCGATGATGCGCGGGCGCATCTCCGCCGGGCTGATGATCGCGTCCACCGAACCGACCTTCACCGCGCGTTCGATGCTGTGCACGCCATCGAATTCGGCGGCGACCGCGCCCAGCTTCTCGGACCGCACCGACGACTGGACTTCGGCCAGTTCGGCGGCCAGCGCGGCGCGTTCGGCGCCGGTCGCCCCGCTGAGCTTCTCCGTCAGCGACCGGACCCGCTCGTCCGCCGCGGTCCGCGCGTTGACCTCACCGGCGAACACGACCGCCGCGGCGGGCGCCCCGCCGAGCACGGAGGCGAACGAGCCCTCCAGCGCCAGCACCGTCATGTTCGGGTTCAGTGCCTTCGAGAAGACCACGAAAGCGCCACCGTGGTACCGCGAGATCACGCAGAACACGATCGGGCCCTCGAAGTTGACGATCGCCCGGCCGATCTCCGCGCCGTACTCCAGCTGCAGTTTCCGCATCGACTCCGGTGAGCCGTCGAAGCCGGACAGGTTAGCCAGCACCACCAGCGGCCGGTTGCCGCTGGCCGCGTTGATCGCCCGCGCCGCCTTCTTCGACGACCGCGGGAACAGCGTGCCCGCGGTGTAGGTGTCCGGGCCGTCGGTGGGCGGGAAGCCGCGGCGCGGCACCGAACGCGACTCGATACCGAGCAGGCACACCGGCCGCCCGCCGAGGTGCACATCCTGTACGGCCGCGGTCTCCGCGTCGGCCATTCCCGGCCAGCGTTCCAGCACCGGGTGGTCCTGGTCCGACAAAGCGCGCATCACGGTGCGGATGTCGAACGGCTTCTTGCGGTCGGGGTTGGCCTCACGCGAGAAGATCTGGCCCACCGTGGTGAAGTCGCTGTCGACGGCCGCGTGCGGGAACGACGAGATGTCCCGGTCGATCGGGTCGTTCGTGATCGCCTTGCGCGGCCCGGATTCCTCCGGTGCCACGTAGGTGTGGTCGTAGTGCGCCATCAGGACGTCGCGGGCCGCGGCGAGGTTCGGCGCCCAGTACTGCGCCTGGCCGTTCGGGCCCATGACACGGTCGTAGCCGCCGATGCCGAAGTTGTCCTCGGCCGAGACGCCACCGGAGAAGTCGAGCGACTGCTTGCCGGTCAGCACCATCGCGGAATCCGGCGTCATCACCAGGATTCCCTTGGTGTGCATGAGCATCGTCGCTTCGGCGTTCCAGTACGGCTGGGCGCCGACGTTGATGCCCGCCACGACGATGTTGATCTCGCCGCCGTCCTGGGTGAAGTGCACGATCCGCTTGAGCGCGGCCGCGACCCAGTCCATGTTCTCGGTACCGGACTCCATCGAGATCCGGGCACCGGCCGAGAGCGCGTACCACTCCAGCGGGACCCGCATCTCTTCGGCGAGGTCCAGTGCCGCGATCACCCGCGAGCATTCCGGCTCCGACAGCGCGCCGAGCGCCTTCGTCGGGTCGCCCAGCAGCACGACCCGTTTGACACCCTCCGGGTACCGCTCGGTCGGCGTGGTGACCACCCCGGCGACGATCGCCGCCTTGTTCCGCCCCATCGGCCGTTCGACGGGGACGAGGGTGCTGGTGTCGTCCATGTCGTACTCGGTGAACGAACCGAGCATCTTGGCCAGCTCGTACGGGTACACCGTGTCGCGGCGCCGGGCGCGCAGGACGTTCTGGTGATAGTCGTCGAGCGGCAGGATCGGCCCGGTGGTGGGCTCGGACAGCGACATCTGGACGCCGCCGCTGACGTCGTAGCCGATCCGCACGGAGACCTCGGTGACCTCGCCGGTCGCGCGGTCGCGCTGCCTGCCGAGGAACTGGACCTCTTCGAGCCCCGCCCCGGCCGTCGACGGCTGCACGCGCTGCGCGACGGTGTTGAGCTCTTCGCCGGTGAGCTCACTGGTCGGCCACACGTAGAGCGTGATCCGGTTGGTGTCGAAGCGTTTCTTCGGCGGAAGCTTCGCCTGCACTCCCCGGATCGCGTCGAGGCAACCGGCCAGCGTGCCTTCGACCGCGGGCAGGGCCAGCAGCTTGCCGTCGTTGTCCCGCAACGGGGTCAGGTCACGGACCTGGGCGAGCGCGACCAGCCGCTGGTCCGCCGGGTTCATCGGCGCGACGCACTTGAACAGGTAGACGTCCTCGTCACCGGACGGCAGCCGGGTGAGGTCGAAGTTCGCCAGCCGCTGCAACTGCATCCGCTGGGCGATCAGCGGATGCAGGCCGCGGATCAGCCGTTCTTCGCTGAAACCGGTCGAAGACGGGCGGAAGGTGAAGTGGTGGTGCATCACCGCGCCGCTGTGCCCCGCGACCGTGGTGGTGACGCGCCGGATCCGGCTCGGCAGCGACTCGGCCGTGAGGACCTCGCGCAGTCCGGCGGCCATCGCGTCGTCGTCGGCCGACTCGTCGTCCCAGGTCAGATAGAGGTCCGCCTCGACGTCGGTGTCGGCGGGCAGGCCGGCGGCGAGATCGGCGACCGCCTTGATCGCCCCGGGCAGCCCGGCGCGGTCGACGGCGGTGGTGGCCATGTGGAACCGCTCGCCGTCGTCGGCGTAGTCACCGGTGACGAAGGTGCAGCCGCCGACGGTGACCTGCCCGACGCCGGTGAGCGCGCGGTTGCCGTAGTAGCGGCGGCTCAGCACTTCGAGCAGCGGGGTGTGGTCGGTGCCGGGGCGTCCGATCCGCTGCCCGAGCAGGCGTACCAGCGGTTGCGCGCTGGCCTGCATGCTCGCGATCCGCTCGGCGCGGTCCGGCGAGTCCGGGTGCCGGTCGAGGTGGCGCAGGTGCTTGCGGACCTCGCTGTAGACCTCGGCGCGGGTGCGGCGCAGCAACGGCTGGGCGAACCAGCGGAACACCACGCTGCGCGCGAGGTCGCTGACCACCGGGAAGCGGACCTGGGTGGCGGCGATGAGCTGCTCCAGCGCCTTGCCCGCCGGTTCGCGCATCGCCTCGAACGGCTGCGCCTCGGTGAGCCACTGCCGCAGCAGCGCGGTGACGATCGCGACGTCGGAAGCGGCCCGCTGCTGGGCGAGGAAGATACGGAAGACCGCCTCCTCCAGTTCCGGCGTCCGCTCCAGATCCTGGACGCCGTAATGCGCCAGTACCTTCTTGAGCTTGTGCTGGAACGACTCCGACAGGCCGGCGCGTTCGACGTCGAGGCTCTGCAGGTAGGTGTGGAAGAACTCGCGGGCGCTGTGCATCCGGGTGTCGGTCTTGATCTCCTCACCCGCCGGCTTGTTGCGGATCAGCTCGGAGAGGTCGGCGAACACGGTCAGCAGTTCGACCTCGCCCTCCAGCGGGCGGTCGCCGTTGTCCTCGACTTCGGAACGGGCGGCCAGGTACGCGCTGAGAGTGCGGCGTTCGTCGTGCGGGTCGACGTCGAAGCCGAGCAGGAGGCTGCGCAGATCCTGCTGTCCCCGCGCGATCCGCTGCGACGCCGACGCGCTGTCCGGTTCCACGGGCAGCTCGATCTCGACGCTGCCGGTGTCCTCGACAACCTCGGCGCCCTCTTCCGCCAGCGGCTCGAGACGCAGCAGCGGCGCGCCCGTCTCGACCTGGCTGCCGACCGAGACGACGCACTCGCGCAGCTTCGCGCGGAACGGCGCGCGGAGCACCGTCTCCATCTTCATGCTTTCCAGCACCAGCACCGGTGCGCCCGCTTCGACCTCCGCGCCGACCTCGAGCGGGGTCGCGACGACGAGCGCGGGTGCGGGGGAGCGGACGACGCCGCCCTCGTCGCGGCTGACACGGTGGGTGACGCCGTCGACCTCGACCAGGTGGATCGGCCCGTGCGTGCCGGTGACCAGGCGGAAGCGGGTGCCGTTGACGGTGATCTGGCCGGTGTGCTCGTCGAAGCGGTCGACCTCGACGTCGGCGGCGTGGATGTCACCGCCGGCGGCGGAGACGCCGACACGGAACCGGCGGTGGCCGATCCTGGCCACGCTCACCCGGTACGCGGCGCCGCGCAGCTTGAGGTCGAGCGGGCGGCCGCTCTCGTGCTGGACCTGCGGGCGGCCACCATGCGCGGTGGAGAGAAGCCGTTGACGCTCAACGGCTTCTTCGTCCTCGTAGGCCTCGATCGCGGCGGCCGCGAGCGCGATCGCCGAATGGCGGTGCGTGACCAGCTTGCCCTCGCCGCGGACGCGGTCGATCCAGCCGGTGTCGGCGCTGCCGTCGATCACCTCGGGCTGGTCGAGCAGGTCGAGGACGAAGCTCTTGTTGGTCGCGCCGCCCTCGATGATGACCGTGGTCTGCGCCATCGCGCGGCGCAAGCGGCCGAGTGCCTCGTCGCGGTCGCGGCCGTAGGCGATGATCTTCGCGATCATCGAGTCGAAGTCGGCCGGGATCGTGTCGCCTTCGCTGACCCCGGTGTCGACGCGGATGCCGGGGCCCGCGGGCAGATCCAGGCGCGCGATGCGGCCCGGCGAAGGGGCGAAGTCGCGATCCGGGTCCTCGGCGTTGAGCCGCGCCTCGACGGCGTGACCGGCTTCGGCGGGCTGGAGGCCTTCGAGTTTGCCGCCGGACGCGACGTGCAGCTGGGCCTTGACCAGGTCCATGCCGGTGGTCAGCTCGGTGATCGGATGCTCGACCTGGAGGCGGGTGTTGACCTCGAGGAAGGCGAACAGCTTGTCGCCAGGGTGGTAAAGGAACTCGACCGTGCCGGCGCCGCGGTAACCGACGGCGAGCGCGAGCCGCTCGGCGGACCGCTTGAGCTCGTCGGCCTGATCGGGGCTCAGCACCGGGGAGGCGGACTCCTCGATGATCTTCTGGTTGCGGCGCTGCACCGAACAGTCGCGGACGCCGAGCGCCCACGCGGTGCCCTGGCCGTCGGCGATGACCTGGACCTCGACGTGCCGGGCGCCGGTGACCAGGCGCTCCAGGAACACGACGCCACTGCCGAAGGCGCGCTCGGCCTCCAGACTGGTGCGCTCGTAAGCGTCCTTGAGTTCGTCGGCCGAGGTGATGACGCGGATACCGCGCCCGCCACCACCCGCGGTCGCCTTGAGCATCAACGGGTAGCCGATCTCGGCGGCGGCCTTGATGGCGGCGTCGAGATCCGCGACGGCGCCGCGGCTCCACGGGGCGACGGGGACGCCGACCTCTTCGGCGATCAGCTTCGCGCCGATCTTGTCACCGAGCTTGCGCATCGCGTCCGGACTCGGCCCGATGAAGGTGACACCCAGCCGCTCACACAGCTCGGCGAAGGCCGGATCCTCGGCCACGAAACCCCACCCGACCCAAGCCGAGTCGGCCCCGGTCTCGGTCAGCGCCCGCTCCAGCACGGCGAAGTCCAGATAGGGACGCGCCGAGGCAGGACCCAGGTTGTAGCTGATGTCGGCTTCCCGCACGAACGTCGCCGACCGGTCCGCATCCGTGTAGAGAGCGACGGTCTCGATCCGCTGTCCGGTCTCCGCCGAAAGCTCGCGGACGGCATGGATGAGCCGCATCGCGGCTTCTCCGCGGTTGACGATGGCGACACGACTGAACACCGACTGAGCCTCCCAAAGTACGCAGCACAACAGGCGACAGCCCGCCGGATCACGCGCGAGACAGTCACCTGTACCTGTTTACAGCCTGCCTCTTACCGGCCGGTACGAGAATGTCGCCGGTGGCGCATGCCGAGGGCCGGGTCTTGTAGGAACCCGCCAAAAAGTGTCCTTGAACACCTCGCCGAGGGGGCGAATGAGGTGATGAAGTGGACAATCTCCGGCTGCGCTCGGTGGCGGGGTCCGTGAGGTGTCACCAGGTGTTCACGCCGGTTTCATCGGGGTGGGCGGGCTGGGTGGTCCGGGGTGCGGAGCTGTGGCCGTTCTTCGGTGATGGCGCCAGGTGGACAGGAGGGGTTGCCGTTTTCCGGCGATGGGTTCACGACGGTGGCGGTTCGTCTGCCAGTGGACCTTGCGCGGGGTCGTCTCCGTCCGTGACCGCGCCCTTACTGGCCGGGCGGCTTCCTGGCGCGCGGACACACATTTCGCTGGGCACGGCATACCTACTTCGGTGAATGTCGTACCGAGTCGAGCGGTCAGGGGAGTGACTTCCCGGGGTAGACCATGCCGGTAGGCCATCTGTGGCGAATGTGGTTCGTGCCGGGCGGACCGTCGCCGTTTTGCGGCGAGGTCTAAAAGGGTGGTGATTCGTCGGCTAGTGGGCTTTGTGCGCGGGGGCGTGACGCCGTCCTTACCCCGTCACGACGCGCCCTCGCGGAGGCCGAGTAGATCCGCGCGGGACACGGCACGCCTTCTTCGACGGACGCCGTCTCGAGTCGAGCGAGCCATACCGACCGGATACGCGGTCCNNTCGGCCGGCGGGCGTTGCGTGCGCGGCTCGTGGAGCGGCGGCGGTGTGCTGTCGTAGCCGTGCCCGGTCGGGGTGGTGACCGTCAACGTCCCGTCAGCCGCGAGCGAAGCATTGATAGCCTCCAAAGCATCCGGTTCGGTTATTTCCTTCAGTAGTGCCAAAGTGGCGATCTGAGTGTCCACGCCAAGAACCGTACAACCGGCCACCGACAGTTATGGATCTTGCGAAGACCACAGCCGTCGCCGAATTCCGGCGATAGTGGCTGCTCGGGGTTGGTTTCTGCGTGTGGCCCGGGTTGCGTGAATTCCTGACCGGTCTGAGCACCTGAAGTCTGAAGGCCGTTGCCGAATTCCGGCAACACAACACCCACCCCGGCGAGTCACGACAAGCCGTCAGTCAGCCCTACTGGACAGGCGGGGCCAACTCCACACGATTGCGCCCGCCCTGCTTCGCCCGGTAGAGCGCGGTGTCGGTGGCGACGAGAAGATCGTCGACGCTGGAGACGTTGGCGGCCGGGTACAGCGCGCCGCCGATCGAGACGGTCAGGTCGGTCAGCACCGTGTCGCGATCGGGCAGGGCGACCGAGACCATCGCGACCTGGTGCCGGATCCGTTCGGCCACCTGGCGCAGGGTCTCCTCGCTGTGGACGTCCGGGATGACGATCGCGAACTCCTCGCCGCCCCACCGCCCGCAGACGTCCTGTTCGCGGATCTCGGCGCGCAGTGCGTCGCCGACGGCGCGCAGGACGAGGTCGCCGTTGGGATGGCCGTAGGTGTCGTTGATCGTCTTGAAGTTGTCGAGGTCGAGGAACAGCACGCCGAGTTTGCGGCCCGCGCGCGTCCGGCCGAGGTGTTCTTCGGCGAGCTGGCGCCAACGGCGTTTCGTGACGAGCCCGGTGGTGGCGTCGGTGTGCGCGTCGCGCCGGTACTGGGTCAGCAGCAGCCCGCGGTGCAGCGCGACCAAGGCGATGACGACCCCGACCAGTACCAGTGGGTTCGCCTGGACGAGGACGACGGCCGTCACCAGGCCGAGGCCGAGTGCGCCCGCTTCGAGGATCTGGTCACCGAATCCGGAGAACAGTTCGCCGATCGACTTCGGCGGCGACGAAAGCGCGATCGCGACCATCACCAGCACGGTGTTGATGGCCCAGCGCAGGGCCGCGGCCACGATGATGACGGCGAGGTCGCCCAGTCCGGCGAGCAGCCCGGAGTCGGGCGAACCGGGGTAGTGGCGCATGCCGAGACCGAGGACGACGACGGCGGCCTGGGTGCCGCAGAGCACCGTCGCGGCGGAAAAGATCCACCGATGGGGTAGTACCGGCCGTTGATGTGGCCAGATCCGCAGCCATGCGATGGTGTAGGTCACGACGACCATCGCGGCGGCGAGCACCGGCGGCAGCGCGATGACGGCGGCGACGCTCCAGACCGCCTTGGTATCGACGTAGGCGACCGATGGGGCCCTGTCGTACTCCCGTTGGCGTTCGATCTGCCGGGTGCCCTCGATCGCGATGGCCGCGCAGAGCGTCAAGATGCCGAACCGGGCCAGGTCGGTGCCGGTGACCGGGACCAGGCGGGCCGTGGCGGCGGTCGAGAGGACTGCGATGAGATTCACGACCAGCACGTAGGAACGCACAGGTCGCGGCAGGCTCCACAGGTGCCAGGCCCTGAGCCTCCGCAGCGCGCCACCGAGTCGTCCGTCCACGAACCCTCTTCCGTCGGTGATCTACACCGTAATCGAACTGGGACTGCGACGACCCCCGCTGTCCGGACGATAAGAAGCGCGGCCGCGAATTCCCCCGGACAGCCCAACCGAAACGAGGGAGGTGCACCGATGCAGGACAACAACTGGTGAGTGATTGCCGGGTTCATCGCTATTTCGAGGGAGGTGAACAGCATGCGGGACAACAACTGGACCACTCGGCGTGACAACAACTGGACGTGAGTGATCTGCCCCACGGACGTGCGCTCGGATCTTGGAAAGGAGGTGAACGCAGTGCGTGACAACAACTGGACGACCCGTCGTGACAACAACTGGACGTGATGATCAGCCGCTGTCAGGAACCGTGCTCACCGACCGGTGTCGTCCCGCCGACCGGCCCCGCGTGATCCCCGGGATCTCCAGGGCCACGGCGGGACGACACCGCACGCGACCAGCCGACGCCGGCGATACCGGCGACAACGGCGCCCGCGACCGCCGCGACGGTGATGACGGTGGTCGGCGCGACGACCTGCGCCAGTAGCCCGGCGGCGGCGATCCCCGCCGCCTGCGCCGTGCGCAACGCGGCGATCGCGACCCCGATCGCCTGACCGCGATGGTCGGGCGGCGCGGCGAGGCTGTATTGCGTCTGGGTGATCATGTCGTGCGCGGAGAACGCACCCGAGATCGTCCACAGCACGACGATCGGGACCAGGCCCGGCACCCAGCCCGTCGGGATCAGTATCAGGCTGCTCGCCACCGCCAGCGTGCCCAAGATCCGGACCTGCCGTTCGGGCGGGATGCGGCTCAGCAGGAGCCCGCCGAGCACCGAGCCGACCGGGTTCGCGGCCAGCAGCCACGGCAGGGCATCCGCCCCACCGAGTTCGGCCGCGACCGGGACGGCGAGCCCCTCGGGGACGACGTAGAAACCGCAGCAACAGGCGATGAGCAGCAGCCGGCGCAGCTTGCGGTCGCGGGCGATCAGGCGGCAACCCGCGATCAGGGACGGGCGTTGGTGGTGGCGTGGGGCCGAGGGCGGGTACGGCCTGAGCCCGAAGCGGAGCATGAGTGCCGAGAGCGCGAACGTACCCGCGTCGATCAGCAGCGCGCCGGGCACGCCGAGGCCGGTGACGACGGCGGCGCCCGCGCCGAAGCCCACCACGAGCCCGGCTTGATAGGTCGAAGAGATGACGGCCTGGCCGACGACCAACCGGTCCGGGTCGAGCAGATCCGGCAGCATCGCCTGCCGCGCCGCGTAGAACGGCCCCGCCATGAGCTGTACGAGGAACAACAGGGCGGCCGCGGCGGGCAGCGGCAGGCCCGGCACCGCCATCAGCGCGATCAGCAGTGCGCGGCCGACGTCGGTCGCCGCCATCACCGTGCGACGCGAGAACCGGTCCGCGACGCCGCCCAGCGCGCCGCCGAGGAGATCGGGCACGAACGTCAGCGCGTACGCGGCCGATGCCCAGCCCGCCGACGACGTCCGATCGAACACCAGCACCGTGAGCGCGACCCTGGCCAGCTGGTCACCGGCGACCGAGAGCAGATGCGCGAGCCAGATCCGGCGGAACTCGGCTACCGCGAAGACGCTGCGGAACGACGCCGCTCGGGCTGGCATGCGCTTCAGGCTGTCGTGAAGCGCCCACTTCGCGCAACCCTGCGAGGAAGTTCGAAAAGGCCGGGGTCATGTCGAACCGCGGCGCCACCGTTCGACGTGTCAGTAGAGAGGCAAGGAAAACGAGGACGGAGAATCCGATGTCGCATTCACTGGGGCCGCTGGCGCACAATCTGGCCGCCTACGCCATTTACTCCACCGCGCAGACCGAGATGCGCCACGCGTACAAGCTCATCGAGTCCGGCGACTACCTCGGCGCCGCCGCGGAGATCGATTCCGCCGCGCACGCCGCCGAAGTGCTCGCCCGCGCCACCTCCGATCTGGACGCCGAGCGTTCCGAACGATGGCTCAGAGTCGTCGTCGCCCGAAGGCGGTTCGCCGAGCAGGCCCGGGCGCATGCCGGTGCAGAAGCCGCCTTGGCCGCCTGAACTTCCTACGGCTCAACGGAAAGCACGTCGGTAGGTACCCGGACTGACGCCCGTCGTGCGCTTGAATCGTTCACGGAACGAGGTCGGTGAGCCGAACCCGACCTCGGAGCCGATCCGCTCGACGGCATCCTGGGTGGTCTCCAGCAGATGCTGCGCCTGCCGGATGCGTGTCCGGTGCAGCCATTGCAGCGGTGTCGTCCCGGTCTGTTCGCGGAAGTGCCGGATCAGCGTGCGGGTGCTCATCCCGGCCCGCGCGGCGATGTCGGTGAGACTGAGGTCGCGCGCGAGATTTTCCTGCATCCAGAGCAAAGTGGGTTCCAGTGCCGAACCACGCGGCGCCGGGGGATGCCGCAACGCGATGAACTGGGCCTGGCCGCCTTCACGTTCCAGTGCCATCACCGAAAGCCGGGCGGCGTCGGCCGCGATCGCGGAGCCGTAGTCGCGGCGGATCAGGTGCAGGCACAGATCCAGGCCCGCGGCGGCTCCCGCCGACGTCAGGATCTGCCCGTTGTCGACATAGAGCACGGCCGGGTCGACGTCGATGGCCGGGTAGGCCTCGGCGAGTGGTTCGGCCGCGAGCCAATGGGTGGTGGCGCGGAGGCCGTCGAGCAGCCCGGCGGCGGCGAGGATGAAGGTGCCGGAACAGATCGAGGCGATCCGGGTGCCCGCCGCGGCCGCCGAGGTGAGCGCGTCATGGACGGCCAGCGGCACCGGCCGGGCGGGTTCGGCCGTGCCGGGAACGATGATCGTGTCGGCTTCGCGCAGCGCTTCCAGTCCCCACGGCGCGCGCAAGGTGAAATGCCCGGCGTCGACCTCCGGTCGTTCGGCGCAGACGAGTACCCGGTAGCCCGCGCCGCCGTCCGGCAACCGTGTCCTGGTGAAGACCTCGATGGGGGTGGACAGGTCGAACGGGATCACCTGGTCCAGTGCGAGCACGGCAACGGTGTGCATACCCGGAACCTACCGCGCCGATGGCGAGATCCCGTTGGAAGGCGTCGTTCACGCCACTGGGGCGGACGAGCCCGGCGTTCTAGCGTCGAGTCATGATGATCATCGCGCCGATTCTGGTCGGCCTCGTCTACGTCGTCCTGATGTCGCTCATCCACGAACCGCACCGCCGCCGCTTCAACGCGATCATGGTGGCGGGCGCCGGCGCCGCCTACCTCAGCGGAGGCGGCCTCGGGATCTGGGAGTTCGCGTTCGCCGCCGTGGTGACCTACGTGGCCTACCGCGGCCTCGAATCATGGACGTTCATCGGGATCGCCTGGCTCCTGCACACCGGCTGGGACGTGGTGCACCATCTCAAGGGCGCCCCGATCATCCCGTTCCTGCACGATTCCTCGTTCGGCTGCGCGATCTGCGACCCGGTGATCGCGATCTGGTGCTTCGCGGGCGGACGATCGGTGACGGACTTCCTGCGTGCCCGCCTCGGTTCGCGCCGGGAGCCCTCCACGGTCTGACAGTCCCACCGATCCGGGACTTGGCCCGACGGGCGGCTTGATGCGAACATATGTTCTATGCCGACCGAGGGGCCCATCCTGCACGCCGACCTGGATTCGTTCTACGCGTCGGTCGAGCAGCGGGACGACCAGAGCCTGCGCGGGCGGCCGGTCATCGTCGGCGGAGGCGTCGTGCTGGCGGCCAGTTACGAGGCCAAGGCGTACGGCGTCCGCACGGCGATGGGCGGCGGCCAGGCGCGGCGCCTGTGCCCGGACGCGATCGTGGTGCCACCGCGGATGCACGCGTACTCGGAGGCGAGCAAGGCGGTTTTCGAGGTCTTCGACCACACGACACCGCTGGTGGAAGGTATTTCGATCGATGAGGCCTTCCTCGACGTCGGCGGGCTGCGGAAGATCGCCGGCACGCCGAGCCGGATCGCCGCGAAACTGCGCCGGGACGTGCTGGAGCAGGTCGGTCTGCCGATCACCGTCGGCGTGGCCCGGACGAAGTTCCTCGCGAAGGTCGCCAGCGGCGTGGCGAAGCCCGACGGACTGCTCGTCGTGCCGCACGACAAGGAACTGGAGTTCCTGCACCCGCTGCCGGTCGAACGGCTGTGGGGCGTCGGCGAGGTGACCGCGCGGAAACTGCGCGAGCGCGGCGTCACGACGGTCGGGCAGATGGAAGGGTTCGGCGAGAAGGAACTCGTGCGCCTGCTCGGCCGTGGTGTCGGTACCCATCTGCATGCCTTGTCCCACAACGACGATCCGCGGCGGGTGCGGACCGGCCGCCGTCGCGGGTCCATGGGGGCGCAGCGCGCGCTCGGCGGCAAGCCGCGCTCGCCGGCCGAACTCGACGCGATGCTGCTGACCCTGGCCGATCGCCTCGCGCGTCGGCTGCGCGCGGCGCACCGGGTGTGCCGGACGGTCGTGCTGCGCATGAGGTTCGGCGACTTCACCAAGGCGACGCGTTCGCACACGCTGCTGGAGGCGACCGAACAGACCGGCGCGATCGTCGCCGCGGCACGCGAGCTGTTCGCCGCGGCGAGACCGCTGATCGACGAACGTGGGCTCACCCTGATCGGTCTCGCGCTCACCAATCTGTCGCAGGACGACGCGATCCAGCTGGCCTTGCCCTTCGAGGCGAAACCGAGGGACGCGCTCGACTCGACGCTCGACACGGTCCGGGACCGCTTCGGCTCGAAGTCCATCACGCGCGCGGTGCAGCTCGGGCAGGCCGAGGAGCCGTGGGTGCCGCTCCTGCCGGACTGAGTCCCGTCGCTAGGGTGTCGCTGTGGCGGATTCAGCGGCTTCAGTCGAGATCTACACCGATGGTGCGTGCAGCGGGAACCCCGGCCCCGGCGGCTGGGGCGCGGTGCTGCGGTACGGCACGGTCGAGAAGGAGATCTACGGCGGGGATCCCGGGCCGACGACGAACAACCGGATGGAGCTGACCGCGCCGATCGAAGCGCTGGAGAGCCTGAAGCGCCGGGTCACCGTGGACATCTACACCGACAGCACGTATGTCCGGAACGGCATCACCAGCTGGGTGCGGAACTGGAAGAACAACGGCTGGATGACCTCGGCCAAGACGCCGGTCAAGAACGCCGACCTGTGGCGCCGTCTCGACGAAGCCGCCTCGCGGCACGACGTCGAATGGCATTGGGTCAAGGGGCACGCCGGCCATCCGGAGAACGAGCGAGCGGACCGGCTCGCCGTCAAAGGCGTGGAAGAGGTCGTGGGCCGGCCTGTGGTCCAGCCCGGCGACCGGTCCGCTCGACGTCGTTGAAAGGCGTCGTCAGCAGCTGACGCTGACCTTCGCGCTCTTGGCGAAGGAGACGTGGACGTGGTCCATGTGGTTGGCGGTCGCGCCGCCGCGGTCCTCCATGGTGTCCCAGCCGCTGCCGTCGTTGTACCGCTGGCGCCAGATGACGTAGGTGACGCCGAAGTCCTTCTGGTTCGCCAGGAGGTAGTCGGCGATGGCGTTGCCGGTGGCGGTGTCCACCATGAAGTCCAGCGCCAGCCCGGACGGGTGGTCGCTGGCGTTGGCGCGGCCGGCGACACCGCCGATGTTCGAGACGCCGAACTTCGCCTTGATGTGGTTGCCGACCTGCGCCACGTGCGGCTTGGTGCCGGCGAGGCTGGTCGAACACGACGCGGTCGCGGCGGGGACGATCTTCTTCACCGGGGCGGGGGCCTTGGTCGACGTCGTCGGCTTCGGGGGAGCCACGGTGGTCGACGGGGCGGGGGGAGGGGTGCTGCTCGAACTGGAGGGCGGGGTCGTGCTGGTCGACGGCGGGGGAGGCACGCTGGAGGCCGGGGGAGCCTGCAGTGCGAGCGCGGCACTGGCCGCTTCGACGTCAGGGGAGCCTGCGGTGGTCAGCCACATCGACGCCGGGAGCGCCGTGGCGACGGCTGCCGCGATACCCGCGGGGAGCTTCCATTGCGAAGCCTTTTTCTTGCGATGTCTGCCGGCCATTTCTCTGATCACTCACCACTTCGGGGACGGGAACTCGCGTCGGGGGCCGCGAGCTCCGGGCAACATTACGAAATGGACACGGCAAAGTCACGCGCGAGTGTGCTCGCCCACAGTTACCTTGATCGGTGAACCGAACAGGGCTCGCGTCCGTACAGCCACTAGAAGTGCTTTTCTGTGACCACCGTGAGTGACGACTTCAGTCCGCTTGGCAGGCTTGGAAGTGCATCCTGTCGTCCGGTGAGGCCACGTTCACTCCCGGGGAGCCTGGAGCCCGGGTGGTCGCCGCGGAGGCCGCGATCGTGGTGCAGACCAGCTGGTTGATGGCCTGGTTCGAAAGTTTCCGCACACTGAACGGCAGCACGATGGTGGTCGGGTCGCCCGAGTACACCTCGACCCGCCCCACCTCCGCCGGGACGAACGTGGTGAGGCCCTGCGCGGCTTCCCGCTCCGTCGGTCCCTTCAGCAGCAACGTGAGCGCGCCTTCGGGTGAGATGAAGTCCTGGGTGGGCCGCGCAACCGGGATGACCCGGCCGTCGGAGACGAAGTACAGCGTCACACCGCCGAGAAAGTACTTCCCCGTGGTCGCGCGGATCGACGGGCCGGGCCCCGCCGGGACGACGCCGGTCGGCTGGACGCCGCAGGCCGCCACCAGCGTCGCGGCTGCGAGAACGGGCAATACCCGGGTCCTTCTCATCGCGTCCTTCCTTCGGTCCGGTGCGGCAGGCGCAGGACGAACAGGGCGCCGTACCCGGTGTCGGCGGCGGTGATGTCGCCGCCGTGCAGGCGGGCGTTCTCCAGCGCGATCGCCAAACCGAGCCCGCTGCCCTCGGAGCGGGCACGGGCGGTGTCGGCCTTGGTGAACCGGTCGAACACGTGCGGCAGGACCTCGGGGTCGATCCCGGGGCCGTGGTCTTCGACCTCCAGAGTGACGTCCTCGTCGCCGGTACGCAGGCGGACTTCGACCGGCGTTGCGCCGTGCCGGAACGCGTTGCCGACGAGATTGGCCACGATCAGGTCGAGCCGTCGCCGGTCCACCCGGGCGAGGACCCCGTCGGGCAGGTCGGTGACCAGGTCTTCGCCGTCACGCCAGCCGCGGGCGTCGAGACTGTCCCGGATCGCCGTCGCGAGATCCCATTCGTCGAGCACGAGTTCGGCGCGGCCCGCGTCGAAGCGGGAGATCTCGACCAGGTCCTGGACGAGCCGGGTCAGTCTACGGGTCTCGCCGGAGACCAGCCGCGCCGCGACGGCGGTGTCCGGCGGGAGCGTCTCGGCGTCCTCGTCCAGGACGTCGGTGACCGCGTTCATCGCCGCGAGCGGGGTGCGGAGTTCGTGCGAGACGTCGGCGACGAACCGGCGGGCGTCGGCCTCCATGGCTCTCAGCTCGCCGACCGTGCGTTCCAGTTCGGTGGCGGTGCTGTTGAAGGTGGTGACCAGTTCGGCCAGCTCGTCGGATCCCTTGGCGGGCAGCCGGACGTCGAGCCTGCCCTCGCCGAGCTGGGCGGCGGCGGTGTTGAGCGCCCGTACCGGCCGCAGTACCTGCCTGGCGGCCAGCAAGGCGAGCGCGGCGGCCAGCGGCAGCGCGAGCGCGGCCATCCGCCACGCGGACTTCGCGAGTTCCTCGATGGCCTGTTGCTGCTGGACGAGCGAGGTGAGCGAGTACACCTCGATACCGCTGGCGCGCATCGACCCGTCGGGTTGCCGTGTCAGCACCGGCAGGCCGACCTGGAGTTCGGGGCCGGTGTCGCGGTCCAGCCGCTGGAACTGGATACGGAGGTCGCCCGCGACCGTCCGCCGCAGTTCGGTCGAGAACCGGGTCAGGTCCGGGCCGTTGACCGACCGCAGGGTCCCATGGACCGCGACGGCGTTCAACCGCAGGGTGCCCGCGAAATCGTTGAGCTGGTCCTGGGTCGGGGGCGTGGACAGCGGGCGGTCGTAGGCGCCGACCCGGTCCTTCAGCTGGTTCATCGCCGCGTCTTGGACCGCTTCGAGGATGGCGTTGCGGGCCGAGACGTAACTGGCGCCCGCCGCGGCCGCCGCCCCGATGATCGTCATCGCCGCGAAGGCCAGGATGAGCCGGGGCCGCAGGCCGGAGAGCAGCCTCATGAACGGCCGAACCGGTACCCGAAGCCCCGGACGGTCTGGACGTGATCGGGCTTCGCGGGCACGTCTTCGATCTTCGCGCGAAGCCGCTGGACACAGGCGTCGACCAGCCGGGAGTCACCGAGATAGTCGTGATCCCACACGGCGGAGAGGATCTGCTGGCGGCTGTAGACCTGTCCGGGTGTCCGCGACAGTTCCAGCAGCAGTTTCAGCTCGGTCGGGGTGAGCGAGACCGGCACGCCGTTCTTCGTGACCACCAGCCCGGCGCGGTCGATGACCAGCGCGCCGTGCCGTTCCCCGGCCGGGTCCTCGCTCGCGGGCTTCTCGCTCACCGCGCGCCGCAGCACCGCCCGGATCCGCGCGTCGAGCACGCGAGGCTCGATCGGCTTGGTCACGTAGTCGTCGGCGCCCGCCTCCAGCCCGGCCACGATGTCGAAATCGTCGCTGCGGGCGGTGAGCATGATGATCGGCACCTCGCCTGCCGCGCGGATGCGGCGGCAGGTCTCGAAGCCGTCGATCCCGGGCAGCATCAGGTCGAGTACGACGATGTCGGGCTGGAACACCCGCAGTTTCTCCAGCCCGAGCTCACCGCTCTCGGCGGTGTGGACGGTGTGCGCCTGACGGCGCAGCGCGAGTTCCAGACCCTCCCGGACGGACGCGTCGTCTTCGATCACAAGGACACTTGCCACGCCGCCATTATTCGGACAACGCCGCGCGGATGCGAGTCGGCTCGATCTTGTAGCAGAACCATGACATTGTCCGGACCTCACCGCGAAACGCCGTGGGGACAGTGGGATGCATGGCCCTACTCACCCAGGAAGCGAAACCGACGCCCGCCCACCGTCCGCTGCCGGGACGGCACGCCGAGACCAGGCGCACCCTGTCCAGGGCCGTGTTCCAGCTCGCCACCGGACTGGGCCTGGCCGCCGCGTTCGTCGTGACCTTCGTGCTCTTCGTGCACACGTCGGCCGGGCAGCTCGCGGAGAACGGCGTCGTCCGCAGCGCGCAGTCCGGCCGGTGGTCCACAATGGACTGGGCGGGACCGTTGCGGGACCAGGACATGGTGCTGGTGATCGGCGCCGCCGTCGTCGGGCTGGCCGGCTTGGCGTCACTTCGCCGCAAACCCGGCCTCCTCGTTCCCGCCTTGAGCGTCCTCGTGCTCCCGCTCGTCGCCGCGCAGTTGCTCAAGCTGTATGTGCTCGACCGCCCCGAATTGCCCGACGGCGGTTACGGTCCCGCGCACAACAGCTTCCCGAGCGGACACGTCAGCGCCGCCATGGCGATTCTGATGGCCCTCGCTTTCGTTCTGCCCCAACGGTTCCGTCCGGCGATCATCGGGGTGGGCGGCGTCGCGGTCGCGTGGGTCGCGTCGTCGACCGTCGCGCTGGGCTGGCACCGGCTGAGTGACACGGCGGGCGCCTGCCTGCTGGGGGCGTCCTTCGCCTGCCTTCTCGCCGCCTGGCTGACCACCCGGCGCCGCGACCTGCGCCGCACCCCCGCCGTTCTGGTGGCCTTGGCCGCGGTGCTGCCGACCGTCATCGTGCTGCTCGGGTTCGCCGTCCTGCACACCGCGACCGCCGGTGCCGCCCAGTTCGTCGCCGCGCTGGTGCTCGCCGCGCTGTCCGCGGTGGGTGTCGTGCTGGTCGCGCTGTGGCCGCTGTGCGGGTCCGCGTTCGAACGGCGGTCCGGTGTGGAGACCCGGGTGGTCGACGACCTGCTCGATACCCGTCTCGTGACCCGCCGCTGAGGATGACCCGGCCGCATTCAGTCCTCTGAACGCGGCCGGGTCATTCCCGGCGTGAGTCGCCCGCCCGGCTCAGCGGCGACGTCGGCGCCCTGGGTGCCGGAGGTTCGGGGGCGGCCGGGACCGAGGGAGCGACGACCACCCGGTTCCGCCCGGCCCGCTTCGCCGCGTACATCGCCGCGTCCGCCGCACGGAACAGCTCGCCGTAATCCGTCGAGTGCTCAGGCGAGAGCCCGACACCGATCGACACCGTGCAGCCGTGGATCGGCCCCACGGCGCGGGGTTCGTTGGTGGCGTGACCGCTGGCGAGTTCGGTCAGCCCGGTGATCGCGGTCTTCGCGACGGCCTCCCGGATCCGCTCGGCGATCCGCATGGCCTCCTCGCGGGTGGTGTCCGGAAGCAGCACCGCGAACTCCTCGCCGCCCCAGCGCCCGACGACGTCGGAGGCTCGTGTGTTCTGCCGCAGTGCCGCGCTGACGCAGCCGAGCACGATGTCGCCGCCGGAATGTCCGTACTTGTCGTTCCACTGCTTGAAGTGGTCGAGATCCAGCATCAGGAACGCCGTCGGCCGCCGGTCGGTCTGGTCTTCGAGCAACCTGAGCGCCGCGGGCGCGTGGAAGGAATCCTCGGTCAGCAGCCCGGTCTTCCGGTCGCGCTGGCTGCGCGCGATCGTGTCCGCCAGCGCCTGCGAGAGCCGGGTCGAGCGCAGCGCGACCCCGATCATCACCAGCGGCACCAGCGCGATGTTGACCGCGCCGAGGATCGTGGTGCACGCGGCGAGCTGCAGCGCGTAGACGAAGTCCGCGTTGTCGGCCCAGCTTCCGATCAGCTTCTGACGGCGCCACCCGCCCCAGGCCAGGCCACGCGCGATGCCGATCAGGAGCGTCTGCGACGCGAAGTACCAGAGCGCGGCGCCCACCAGCGCGGCGGCGGCGAACACGATGTCGCCTGCCTGCTGGGGGAGCGTGCCCGATTCGAGCCAGGTGTGCAGCGAGGTCAGTTCGATGAGCGTGTGCACGCCGAGGATGGACGCGGCGTGCGCGGCGGTGGTGAAGAGGAACGTCGTCATCGCCTTGTGCGCGATGGAGTAGCGCTGTACGCGCACCATCAGCAGCAGCGTGAGAGAGTACGCGGGCGGCAGCAGGACGGCCGCGCTGCCGAGCCAGACGGCGGTCTGGTCGATGTGCTCGCCACGCCGGTCGTCGGCGCGCCGCTGTTCCTCGGGGTGCTGGGTCTGGACGAGGTACCAGATGGCGCAGCCCGCGATCACGCCGAAGCGGACGAGGTCGGTGGTGGTGGCGGAGGCCTTGAACCCGCTGTAGAGGGCCCAGCCGGCGACGGCGAGTTCGGTGCCGAGCATCCAGACGACGGCCGCGGGCGGCAGCCGCCACAGTTCCCAGCCCGCCGGATGCCGCAGGGTGTTCCAGGCACGGCTGCGCAGCCGCCAGACGCGGGCGGCGGCGAGCCCGACGGTGTCGGCGAACCCGCGGACCGAACCGGTCTGCCGGTCCGTGACCACGTCACGGTTCGCGGTCTTCAGTTCCTCCCGTAGCCCGAAGTCGCTGACGAGGGCCACCTCCATCCGTTACGCACCGCACCCGCCTCGATCTTGCTGGTCACCACAAGAGGGTGACAGGGGGACCGCGTTGACGATCGCGTGAGACAGCACAATGCCTGCGTTCGCCGGACACGATGCCGCCACAAGCTGGCAGGGTGACTCGTATGCCAGACGCCGCATACGACGCCGCCACGGGCCCGGTCATGTTCGGCCCGGACTTCGACCGGGACCCCTCGCCCGCGTACGAATGGCTGCGGGCGAACGCACCGGCGTTCCGGCTTCCGCTGCCGGGCGACACCTGGACCTGGTTGCTGACCCGGCACGCGGACGTCGTCTCGGCGATGGCCGACCCGCGGTTGTCCAAATGCCCGTCCGTCGCCGCGGACCACTGGCGCAAGGCCAATCTCGGGCTGCCAGCCGACCACCGCCCGACGCTCATCGGCCATATGAACAACGTCGAGGGCGACGAGCACGCGAGGCTGCGGAAGGCCTGTGCCGGCGCGTTCGGGCCGCGACGGCTGCAGCATCTGCGCGACCGCACGCATCAGCTGGCGAACGAACTGCTCGACCCGATCCTGGAGCGCGGCGAGGGCGACCTCGTCGAGGATTTCGCCTACCCGCTGGGCATCCGGTCGATCTGCGAGCTGATCGGCATCCCGGACACCCTCCTGGACCAGGTCCGCCCGCCCGCGCTCGTGGTCGCCGCCGGTGACGTCACCGACATGCCGTCGATGCTGAAGGCGACCGACGAACTGGACGAACTGCTCGCCGACGTCGTCGCGCGGAAACGGGCCGAGCCCGGCGCCGACCTGATCAGCGACCTGCTCGCGCAGGAGGCCGCAGGAAAGCTCACCGCGGAAGAGGTCGCCGCGACGGCGTTCCTTTCGCTGATCGCCGGGCACGAGACCACGATCAGCCTCATCGCCTCCACCGCGCTGACCCTCATCACACATCCGGAGGAGGCGGCCCGCGCCCGCGCCGACGGCTCGCGGCTGACCCTCGTCATCGAGGAGGTCCTGCGCCGCGACACCCCGCTGCAGAACACCAGCTGGCGGTTCGTCACCGAGCCGATGGAACTGGCCGGACAGCGCATGGAGCCCGGCGACCCGATCCTGTTGTCGTTGCTGGCGGCCAATCGTGACCCCGACGTCCACCCCGAACCGCTCGCGTTCCGCCCGGGTGAGCGGCCGGTGCGGCACGTGGCCTTCGGGGTCGGCCCGCATATCTGCATCGGCGCCGCGCTCGCGCGGATGCAGGCGTCCGCGGCGCTGGAGACGTTGTTCGACCGCGCGCCGTCGATGACGCTGACCGTGCCCGAAGACCGGCTCGTCTGGTGGCCGAGCGCGATCACCCGAGGCCTGCACAACCTGCCGGTGACGCTCGGCTGAGACCCGCCGGCTACTCGCCTCACTCAAAAACGAGACACGTGCCTCGCTTCTAGACGGCGCCTTCCAGCCTGCCGCGCAGCACGCTCGCCTTCCGGTCGTCGAGGTCCATGACGAGCTGGAGCGCGTCGCGCCACGCCGCCATCGCGGCTTCGGTGTGGCCCTGTGCCGCCAGCGCGCAGCCGCGTTCGTCGAGCGCGTCGGCCTGTCCCCAGACGTCGCCGCAGTTCCGGTAGGCGGTCAGGGCCTGCTCGCAGTACTCGAGCGCCTGCTCCAGTTCGCCGAACCGGCGGCAGGTCCTGGCCAGTGGCACCAGCGCGAAACCCATGCCGTGCTGGTCTGCGTCCTTGGCGTAGACGTCGAGGGCGCGACGGCCGTGGTCGAGGGCGAGGTCCCGGTCTCCCAGATCGCGATAGGCGCGGCCGAGGTGGACCCGCGCGGTGGCTTCGCCCAGCTGGTAACCGATCCGCGCGTTCACCGCCACACTCTGTTCGGCCAGCCGCACGGCTTCGGCGTAGTCCTCCCGCTCGTGCGCGATGTTGCCGAGTCCCACCAGCGCCCAGCCGAGGCTCGGGTTCTCGCCGATCTCGCCGGAGATGTCGACGGCCTGGCTGTACAGCTCGTGGGCGCGGTCGAGGGCGCCCCGCCGCCGGTGCGCCTCGGCGAGGTTGATCGCCGACCACGCCAGCCCGCCGAGGTCGCCGCCCGCCTTCGCGGACTCGATCGCCACGTCATGGCTGGAGATCCAGGTCTGCCACGGCCTGCCGAGCAGGTGGTAGTCGAACATCTCCACCGGCAGCCGCCAGCCGATCTCGTACAGCCCGTGCTCCAGTGCCAGCCGGGCGACGCCGGTGATGCTCGGCATCTCCGACGCGCACCAGATGTAGGCCTCGTCGAACGTGGCGAACCGCAGCGGCTCGACGCCTTCGGGAGGGGGGCCGAGGTCGACGTGGTGGTCGCGGGCGGGCGTCAGTGTCCAGCTCGCCGCGTTGGCCGCGTGGAGATACCAGTGGGTGAGCCGGGAAACCGCCGCCTGCCGCTCGTCCCGCCATTGTTCGGCGGCGGCCTCTTCGGCGGCGTAGACGCGAAGCAGGTCATGGAAGCGGTAGTACAGCGCGCCGACCTGCTGGACGAGATGTGCCTGGATGAGCTTGTCGACAAGTCGCCGCGCGTCGTGTTCGGGCAGTCCGGCGAGCGCGGCCGCCGCGCCGGCGGTGAACCGCGGACCGGGGTGGAGGCCGAGCAGCCGGAACATGCGGGCGGTGTCGGCGTCGAGCGCGCGATAGGACCAGCTGAAGGCGGCCCGGACCCCGACGGCGTCGTCGTCGATCGCGAGCAGTTCCAGCCGCCGACCCTCGGCGACGAGCTCGACGGCGAGGTCGCCGACACTCTGGTGAGGATGGGTGGCGACCCGTTCGGCGGCGATGTTCACCGCCAGCGGCAGCGCCGCGCACAGCCGGACGAGTTCGCCGACCCCCTCGGGGTCGCCCGCCGCGCGTTCGTCCCCGATGAGTTCGGCCATGAGCCGCGTCGCTTCGAGCTCTTCCAGTGGTTCCAAGGAAACCTGGACCGCGCCGCTGCCGACGACCAGTCCGGAGAGCCGTCGTCTGCTGGTGATCAGCACGGTGGTGTCCGGGGTGCCGGGCAGCACCGGCCGCACCTGGTGTGAGTCGAGCGCGTTGTCCAGCACGACGAGCGTGCGCTGGCCCCGCAACAGGCCGCGCAGGAGGGCGAGCCGCATGTGCTCCTCGGCGGGAACCCGGTCGGGGCGGACGCCGACGCAGCGGAGTAAGTCGTCGAGGATGTCGGCGGGCTGGGCGGGGGAGCCCGCCGCGTAGCCGCGCAGATCCGACCAGAGGACGCCGTCGAACTCCTCTTGCCGCCAGTTCGCCCATTTCAGGACCAGCGCGGTCTTCCCGACCCCGGGCGGCCCGGCCACGAAGACCACCTTGGCCGGTCCGGTCAGGACTTTTTCGTCGAGCAGGGCGAAGTGTTCCTCGCGGCCGACGAAATGGCTCGGCGGAGGCGGAAGGTGAACGTAAGGTTCCGCACGGGCGGCTTCGGCGAGCACGATCAGGGTCCCGCCCGCCTCCAGCGCGCGATCGCAGGCTTCGGCGAATTCCGCGCTCGGCGGGGTGAGGCCGCGTTCCACCCGGCTGATGAGACTCTTGTCGACATAGGCGATTCTCTGAAGGTCGCGCAGCGCCAGTCCCTTGGCCTGCCGCCGTTGCCGCAGCGCGCGTCCGAACGCCGACGCCGCCGTCGAAACCGGCCGCGGTTCCGTCCGTGCTTTCCCGGTTTCCCCGGATCTGGCCGAACCGGAATTCTCGGTCACCAGAAGCACCTTTCTCCCTGCTCCGCGGCAGATCGTGCCACAACGGTCCGAAGGCGGGCAGGGCCATCCGCCGATTCGCCGCTGGGCGAAATGGCTCCGCGCGCGACAACCTTCCCATCACATGGGTCACAACACGGCCACCGGGGGCGTGGAGGAGGAAAGCCTGCCCGCAAACTGAGCGAGAACGCGCCCGTTCCCCACCGGTGCGCCAGTCGAAGAGGGAGGTGGGTCATGCGCGACCGCGAAATGTGAGCAGGCCCTGTTCCGCCTTGCGAACGACCGGGCGAGTACTGATCTCCTCGTGAGCCGGTCGTGGCCGCCTTTCCCGGCGGCCACGACCGTGACCGCCGGCGAACATATAGGACCACTTAACGTCGGTGTAGATCTTTTCACTTGTCCTGACGGGTCCGCCGAGGCAGCTTGAAGAGGTGTTCGAGCGGCAAGGCGAAAGGACCAAAGTGAGCATCGGCGCGCCGGGAACCCTGATCCGGATGGGTGTTCTCGCCCTGTTGTGGGGATCGGGCTTCCTGTGGATCAAGCTCGCGCTGACCGGGCTTCCGCCCGTTCAGCTCACCGTCATCCGCTGCGCCCTCGGCGCGGCCGTCCTTCTCGTACTGGCGCGCTGGGCCGGGCAACGCCTTCCGCGTGGCCGCCGGATCTGGGGCAGGCTCCTCGTCGCCGCCTTCTTCTGCAACGCCTTGCCGTTCGCGTTGTTCAGCATCGGTGAACTGACCGTGGATTCCGGAATCGCCGGGGTGATGAACGCGACGACTCCGTTGTGGTCGCTGCTGATCGGCATCGCGATCGGCGGCGAACGCGGGATCACCGCGGTCCGGGCCGGTGGGCTGGTCCTCGGCTTCGCCGGCATCCTGCTGATCTTCGCGCCCTGGCAGAAGAGCGGCGGACTGTTCGGCTGGGGCACGCTGGCCCTGCTCGGTGCCGGAATCAGTTACGCCGTCGCTTTCGCCTACATGGGGCGGAAACTCGTCGGCCAGGGCGGACCGATCGCGATCTCCGCCGCCCAGTTGCTGACCGCCACCGGGCTGAGCGCGCTCGCGCTGCCGTTCGACGCGGCGCCGACGGGGCCGCTGAACGTGACCGCGGTGCTCGCCGTCGTCGTACTCGGGATCTTCGGCACCGGCGTCACCTTCTACCTCAACTACCGGCTCATCGCCGACGAAGGCGCGACCTCCGCGGCGACCGTCGGCTACCTGCTGCCGGTCGTCTCGGTGGCCTTGGGCGCGATCGTGCTCGGCGAGGAACTCGGCCCGCGGGTGCTCGCCGGGATGGCGGTGGTGCTGCTCGGCGTCGCGCTGACCCGCTACGTGAGGTCTTCGGCGAGCAAGTCCATCAGCAGCCCGTCGTGCCAGCCGTCTCCCTCGGTGTCGCGTTCGTAGCGGCGCATCACCCCGACCTCGCGGAAGCCGACGGCCTTGTAGCAGCGGATCGCGGCGTCGTTGTCCACGGCGGGATCGATGACCAGCCGGTGATGCCCGAGATCGTGGACGAGGTGGCGGGCCATCGTGCGGACGGTGTCCGTACCCAGCCCGCGGCCGTGCGCCGCCGGGTCGAGGAAGAGGTCGACCGACGCGTGCCGGTACATCGGGTCCTCCTCCTCGCCGTACTGGACGAGGCCGCGGACGATGCCGTCCTCCAGGACGGTGAAGCAGGCCGTCAGCGGATCGTCGAACGGCCAGGTGGGGGAATCGTCGACCGACCCCCAGCGTGCCCTGACCTCGGCCGTGCCGATGATCCGCCGCAGCTCCGGGACGTGGGCTTCGGTGACCGGGGCCAGTGTCACGATCTCCCCGCGCAACTCGGTGGTCAGTTCCCGCTCCGTCCGCTCGTTCGAGTGGCGCCAGTCTAGGGAGAAACCGGCGGACGCGCCGCTGGAACCGCACGAAAACAGGAGGCCTTCCCAGCCTGGATCAGGTATCAAAGAAGACGAAGGGGGAGGTGGGTCATGGGGAACCTGCACGAGGAACCGCGCCCGGTCGCCGAGCTGGCCGAGGGTGGGGAGACGGCCGTCCGCGCGGCGGTGCTGCGCAAGGCGACCGAAGCGGTGGTCGCGAACGCCCGCGACGCGACCGATTGCCGGATGCTGCTGGAGATGCTCGGATTGCGCGCCGCGCCCGGGACCCGATCGGGTGAGGAAGCCGCCTGAGTTCCCCTGAATGGCGCTTCAGCGTCGCGGCAGCACGCAGAACTCGTTGCCTTCCGGGTCGGTCATGACCACCCAGTCGTCGTCCTCGGGGTCGTCGACGATCTTGGCGCCGAGTGACACCAGCCTGGCGACCTCTTCGCGTTGCTCGAGTTCGGTGGGGGCGAGGTCTAGGTGCAGCCGGTTCTTGCCGGACTTCTCCTCGGGCACCGGCTGGAAGAGCAGGCTCGGCTCGTCCTGGCTTCTCAACTCGACGTAAGTCAGTCCGTGGCTGTCCTTCCAGCGCTTCGTTTCGGGATAGCCGAGCGCCTCCTTCCAGAACGCGGCCAGTGCTTCGGCCTCGCGGCAGTCGACGGTGACGGCGAGCATCCTGGTTCGCATCGTTCCACGGTGCCACGAGTGGGCGAGGTTTGCCGGATGCGCATGCGGGCATCCGGCGGGCAGTAGAGGCCACTTCGCCGAAGGGAGCACCATGAAGGCCGTCACCTGGCATGGGAAACGCGATGTCCGGGTGGACACCGTGCCGGACCCGAAGCTGCTCGAACCGACCGACGCCATCGTCCGCATCACCTCGACCGGGATCTGCGGGTCCGACCTGCACCTCTACGAGGTCCTCGGTGCCTTCATCGACGAAGGCGACATCCTGGGACACGAGCCGATGGGCGTGGTCGAAGAGGTCGGAGCCCAGGTGACCGGCCTCAAACCCGGTGACCGTGTCGTGGTGCCCTTCAACATCTCCTGCGGCCACTGCTTCATGTGCGACCGCGGCCTGCAGTCGCAATGCGAGACCACGCAGGTCACCGAGCGCGGCAAGGGCGCGGCGCTGCTCGGCTACACCAAGCTCTACGGCCAGGTCCCGGGCGGCCAGGCCGAATACCTGCGTGTCCCGCAGGCCCAGTACGGCCCGATCAAGGTGCCGGAGGGCCCACCGGACGAGCGCTTCGTGTACCTGTCCGACGTCGTGCCCACGGCGTGGCAGGCCGTCGACTACGCGAACATCCCCGAGGGCGGCACGGTCGTGGTCTTCGGGCTCGGCCCGATCGGCCAGTTCTGCTGCCGGATCGCGAAGCACCGGGGCGCGGGCAAGGTCATCGGTATCGACCTCGTGCCGGAACGGCTCGCGAAGGCGGCCGCGGCCGGTGTCATCACCTACGACACCCGCGAGCACAAGTACATCGGCGACCTCATCCGCGAAGCCACCGGCGGCAGGGGAGCGGACTCGGTGATCGACGCCGTCGGCATGGAGGCGCACGGCGCCCCGGTCGGGCGGCTCGCGCAGAACCTCGTCGGCCTCCTGCCCGACCCGATCGGCGCGAAGATCACCGAGAAGGCCGCGATCGACCGGCTCAGCGTGGTGTACGCGGCCATCGACGGCGTCCGGCGCGGCGGCACGATCTCGCTGAGCGGCGTCTACGGCGGCATGGTCGACCCGCTGCCGATGATGGATCTGTTCGACAAGCAGATCACGCTGCGGATGGGCCAGGCCAACGTCCGGCGCTGGATCGACGACATCATGCCGCTGATCACCGACGACGCCGACCCGCTCGGCGTCGAGGGTTTCGCGACGCACAAGTTGCCGCTAGCGGAGGCGCCGCACGCCTACGAGATCTTCCAGAAGAAGCAGGACGGCGCGGTCAAGATCCTCCTGGAGCCTTCGGCGGCTTGAGGGTGTCGGCCCGCGTACAGCGGGTATCCGATAGCCACATCCTCACGAAGGGAGTCAACGATGACTACGGCACGGGACATCATGACGGCGGACGTGACCTGTGTATCCGGTTCCGAAACCATTCTCGACGCGGCCAAGAAGATGGCCTCCGAATCGGTCGGCGCGCTGCCGATCTGCGGGGAGGACGGCAAGCTCCAGGGCATGCTGAGCGACCGCGACATCGTGGTGAAGGTGCTCGCCGAGGGCAAGGACCCCAGGGCATTGCACGCTTCGGAACTGGCGCAGGGCGAGGCGGTGACGATCGGCGCGGACGACGACGCCGAAGAGATCATGCGCACCATGTCGAACCACAAGGTCCGGCGGCTGCCGGTGATCGACGGCCACAAGCTGGTCGGGATCGTCGCGCAGGCCGACGTGGCCAGGGCACTGCCCAACCCGGACAGTGGCGAACTGGTCGAGGCGCTGTCCTACGACTGAGCAAGCCCGCTACCGAAAAAGGCCCGCTCGCGCGGGCCTTTTTCGGGTACTGGCACGCTTGGCCGCGTGGCTTTCTTCGACATCGACGGGTACGAGCCCGTATGGCTTTCCGGGCTGAGCACCATCCGGGCGGCACACGGGGACCGGCTGCGCGGATTGGTGGGGCGCAGGCTGCGGCATGTCCACCTGACCTGGTTCGTCGAATACGACGAGTGGCTCGAGGACGCGCCGGTCGTGGTGGACTTCGGCGACGAGCGACTCGAGATCAGGCACTTCAAATTCGACGATCTTTCGCTCACCTGGAACACGATCGACCCCTACGGCAAGGCGAACTGGCCCTGGGGCGATCCGGCGGAGCCCAGTCCGCTCCGGTGGCGGCACGACGTCCACCCCGAACTGTCCGCTTTGGAGGGACAGGAACTCCTGGGCGTCGAACTCCTCGAATGCGTGACCCGCGACATGGCCGGGGGCATGGTCGCGCTGGGCTTCGTCTTTCCGAACGGCCGGTTCACCGTCTTCAACGCGATGGACGAGAACGGGATCGAGTTCACCGAGCCGGGGCCGGACTTCCGGGTGTTCCGCGTTTAGTCCTCTGAACGCGTTCGCGCGTGAAGCCGGGGTGGCGTTCCCGACACCGCCCGCGCGGTCGAACCATGGGCGGACCTGATCGACTCTGTGCCAAGGTGAGGGAGAACAACCCTTGAGCCCAGGTGGTGGACCCCGGATGGCACTGAAGATCGGTTACAAGGCGTCGGCCGAGCAGTTCGGCCCGCGCGACCTCGTCGAGTACTCCGTGCTCGCCGAGCAGGTCGGACTGGACAGCGTGATGGTCAGCGACCATTTCCAGCCCTGGCGGCATCAGGGCGGCCACGCGCCGTTCTCGTTCGCGTGGATGGCCGCGGTCGGTGAACGCACCGAACGGGTGGTCCTCGGCACCAGCGTGCTGACCGCGACGTTCCGCTACAACCCGGCCGTGGTGGCGCAGGCATTCGGCACCCTCGGCAGCCTGTACCCGAGCCGGATCCTGCTCGGCGTCGGCAGCGGCGAGGCGCTCAACGAGGTCGCGGTGGCCCGGATCGAGTGGCCCGCGTTCAAGGAGCGGTTCGCGCGGCTGCGCGAGGCGATCGACCTGATGCGGAAACTGTGGTCCGAGGAGCGGGTGACCTTCGAGGGCGAGTACTACCAGACCACCGACGCGACCGTGTACGACCGTCCCGAGGGCGGGGTGCCGATCTACATCGCGGCGGGTGGCCCGGTGATGGCGAAATACGTCGGCAAGCAGGGTGACGGCTTCATCTGCACCAGCGGCAAGGGGATGGAGCTCTACACCGAAAAGCTGCTGCCGGCGGTCGCGGAAGGCGCGGAGCAGGTCGGCCGGAGCACCGGCGACATCGACAAGATGATCGAGATCAAACTGTCCTACGACCCGGATCCGGCGCAGGCGCTGGAGAACACCCGGTTCTGGGCGCCGCTTTCGCTCACCCCGGAGCAGAAGGCCGGCATCGAGGATCCGGCGGAGATGGAGAAGGCCGCGGACGCGCTGCCGATCGAGCAGGTCGCCCGCCGCTGGATCGTCACCTCCGACCCGGCCGACGCCGTCGAGCAGATCAAGCCGTACGTCGAGGCCGGGTTCAACCACCTCGTCTTCCACGGTCCCGGCCACGACCAGGAGCGCTTCCTGCGCTCGTTCTCCGAGCAGGTCGTCCCCGGGCTGCGCGAACTCGGCTGAACCGGAACGGGTGGCGGTGCCCCGTGGCGCCGCTGCCCGTCCTCCCGGCTCAGGACTCCGTGACGAGTTTGCCGATCTCCTGGTCGAAGTCGAACCATTCGGGCTCGGAACCGGCGGGCACCACGTCGTAGGTGCGGTCGAGGAATTCGGCCAGCTCCTGCGCCGGGGCTTCGAGCACCGCGCAGCCGTCGGGCGCGCTGAGCGCGAAAATCACGATCGCGGCGTCGTCGGCCGGGCTGATGATCACATCGCCTTCACCCGATGGGGTGAGGAGGCCGTCCGCGAGCAGGTCGCGGCCGAACATCCAGCGGACCGTCCCGGCGCCTGAGTGGTAGGCCACCACGACGGCGTAGGGATCCTCGGGGTCGTACTCGAGATCGGCCCGGACGGGGATGGGGTCCGCACCGAAAGTGCGCAGGCCGAAGATGATCGTCCCCCGGATGAGGTCGTTTTCCTTGTCCAATGCTTCAGCCCCTTACGTTCGGTTGCTGTTGATCTTCAACTATGGATAACGCAATGTGAAGCCTTTTCGTGACCCCAGTCGACAACTTTCACACGTTCGGCTGAGAGCTGTGTCTCATGTGCTCACAGACGGTCTTCGTCGGCCACGTGCGGTGAGCGCGGCGGAAATGCGATCAGCCGTGCAAAAGAAAGAGATTCCGCACGTGCATACTCCGGTGAATGCCAATAGGACCACCATTCGGCGGCTGGTTTCGATATTTATCGTGGTTAACATCATCTTGCGTCGTTCATGAAATTCCAGGGACCGGCGTGGCTCCGTCCTGGACCTCGGCGAGCTTTGATCGTTGTGGATTGGGAGGGACCTATCAAAATGGGCGTACGAATCACTGTCGTCATTCCCGATGAAGACCGTCGGCGGCGCGAAGCCGTTTACGGCCCGCGGCCGCCGGTGCCGCGAGATCGTGCCCCGGAGACCAGCCGGTCCGGCCGCGATACCGCGCCGGCGGTGCCGTGGGCCCAAGGGCGGCGCCGTGATTGACCGGCTCCCGATGCGTGTCGGGCAGGCCGACGTCGACCGGCTCGAGGGCGTCATCGCGGCGCTTCGTGCGCGTGACTACCGAGAAGGTGGCGGCGCCTGCCGGGAGCTGCTGCGGGTGCTGGAGCCCTACGGTGCGGCGCTGCGGCGGGGCATCATGTCCGCGGCGCTGTCCCGGCGGCTGGCCGGTGTGGTGGCGGATCTGCACAACCTGGTCGGCTGGACGGAATTCGACACCGGCAGGCCGGTCAGGGCGGAGCGGCATTTCCACCGAGCCCTCGAACTGGCGGCGGAGGCCGGCAACGACGATCTCGTCGCCAACATCCATTACCGGCTCGGCCGGCTGTATCTGCATCACCGCTCACCCGCCGACGCCCTCGGTCAATTCGGGCAAGGACAACTCGCGGCACGCCGGGCGGGAACGCCGTTGTCGCAGGCGATCCTGTCGGCGAACGAAGCGTGGGCCTACGCGCTGCTCGGCGATGTCCGGCAGGCACTGGACAAGATTTCCCTTGCGCCGGAACAATTCGCCAGTTCTCCGACGGACGCCGTCCCATCGTGGTCTGCCTTCTTCACCGCCAACGACATGGCCGCGATGATCGGCACGGTGCGCACCGAACTCGCCAGGCTCGTCGACGTCGCGCACAGCCGGGAGGCCATCCCCGCGCTCACCGAGGCCATCGAGGGCTATGGCCCGGACATGGCGCGCAGCCGGTCGCTGACGATGATCTGGCTCGCCGTCGACCACGCGCTGGAGGGTGACCTCGACCGCGCGGCGGCGGTCGGGCTGGCCGCGATGGAGATCGCGGGCGGAATCCGTTCCGCCCGTACGCGGGATCGTTTGCGGCCGCTGTCGGAATGCGTCCGGAAGCGGATGGCCGACATTAACGCGCGGGATCTTCTTGACCGGATCGAAACATTTCGAGCCAGTGCCTGAGCGCCGGAGAATGGTGGAGGAATGACCGGATCAATTGCGGCGGGCGTAGGCTCGCCGTCATGAAACGGACTTCGTTCGCGCAGTGGCCGTGTTCGATCGCGCGCACCATGGACCTGCTCGGCGACTGGTGGACCCCGCTGGTCCTGCGCGAGGCGTTCTACGGGATCCGCAGGTTCGACGAGTTCCAGCAGGAACTCGGGATCGCGCGGAACACCCTCGCCGACCGGCTGCGCCGCCTGGTCGCCGAGGGGTTGCTGGAAAAGCGCGCCTACCAGGCCGAGCCGGTCCGCTACGACTACGTGCTGACCGAGAAGGGCGCCGATTTCTACGGCGTGCTCGCCGCGATGTCGAGGTGGGGGGACCGCTGGCTCTCCGGTGAGGCCGGGCCGCCGGTCATCCTCCACCACGACACCTGTGGGCACGACACGCACGCCGAGGTCGTCTGCGCGCACTGTGCCGGGCCGCTCACCGCGGAGAACAGCCGCGCGAAGCTCGGCCCCGGCTATCCGGCCAAGCTCGCGAACCGTCCCGACGTCCTGCGTCGCTTCACTGCCCAGCAGGTTTGACGTCCTCTTTGACAAGCTCAGTCTATCTACGCAACTATCGAGGTCACCAGCACGGAGAGGTGGCCACGATGGAGTGGACCGGCGCCAAGTACGCCGACAGGCCGACGGTCGAGGTCCAGGCTTGGGTCGACGCCCTCCCGGAGCGGGTGTGGGCGATCGTCTCGGACGTGCGGCTGATGCCGGAGATGAGCCCGGAACTCCAGTCGGCAGAGTGGTGCGACGGCACGGTCGGCGACGCCGCGGTCGGCAGGCGATTCGTCGGTCGCAGCAAGCACGACGCGCTCGGCGAATGGGAGACGACGTCGTACGTCGTCGAATGCGAGGCGCCGCGCGTGTTCACCTGGGCGGTTCAGGACCCCGCGACACCGACCGCGCTGTGGCGTTTCACCCTGGAGCCGGAGAACGGCGGAACGAAGCTCCGGCAGTGGATGCGGCTCGGGCCGGGGCGTTCGGGTCTTTCGCTGGCGATCGACCGGATGCCGGACAAGGAGGAGAAGATCGTCTTCGTCCGGCTGCGTGAGTTCGAGAACGCGATGACCGGCACTCTCGCCGCGATCAAGGAGCGGGCAGAAGCGGCGCACGCGTGATGCGGACGGCGACCACTGTCGAGGCCTCGCGTGGCTGGCGGGAAACGCTGGACTTCGTGCTGGAGGCGGAAAAACTGGGGCTCGACGACTGCTGGGTCGCCGAGGCGTGGGGGTCGGACGCGCCATCCGTCCTCGGCTATCTCGCCGCCCGGACCGAGCGGATCCGGCTCGGCTCGGGGATCATCCAGCTCGGCACCCGGACCCCGGTCGCGATCGCGCAGGCCGCGTTGACCCTCGCGGAGCTTTCCGGCGGCCGGTTCGCCCTCGGGCTCGGCGCTTCGGGTCCACAGGTGATCGAGGGCTTGCACGGCGTTTCGTTCGCCCGCCCGCTGACCCGGATGCGTGAGACGGTCGCGGTCATCCGCCAGGCGTTCGCGGGGGAGAAGATCTCGTTCTCCGGCAAGGAATTCGAGATCCCGTTGCCGGGCGAGGCCAAGCCGATGCGGTTGTCGACGGCGCCGAATCCGGACATCCCGATCCACCTCGCCACGCTCTCGCCGAAGCTGCTGGAGCTGACCGGCGAGATCGCCGACGGCTGGCTGGGCACCAGTTTCGTCCCGGAAGGGGCGCAGGCCTACTTCTCGCATCTCGACGCCGGCCTGGCGAAGGTGGGCCGGACGCGGGCGGACCTCGAAGTCTGCCAAGGCGCCGAAGTCGCCTTCGCCAGGGACGAGGACGAGTTGCGCGGAATGGTCGCGGGCCGCAAGTCCGAACTCGCGTTCAGCCTCGGCGGGATGGGTTCGGCGAAGACGAACTTCTACCACAACGCCTACGGCAGGCAAGGCTGGGCCGAGGCCGCCGCGGCGGTGCGGGAGCGCTGGCAAGCAGGCGACCGCGAAGGCGCGGCCGCGCTGGTGACCGACGAAATGGTGCTGGGCACGACGCTGATCGGCACCGAACCGATGGTGGCCGAACGGCTGCGCGTGTGGCAGGCCGCCGGCGTCGACACCGTCCGGCTCTATCCGGCGGGGGAGACGGTCGCCGACCGGCTCACCACCCTCGGCCGCGCACTGGACCTGGTCCGTGCCCTGGGCTGAGAGCGTTCGGCCGAATGCCCGCGCCGGTTGAGGAGACCGGCGGAGCGGCCCCGGCCAGGCCTGCGCCAAGCGGGTAGAACTTGTTTCACTTTCGCCTCCGGCTGGAGAACATGACCTCGCTCGATCCCCACGCGAGGAGGATTCATGGGAGCCGACTTCCGCTTGTCCCGGCGCCAGGTTCTACGCGGCACCGGAATCGCGCTCGCTTCGGGATTGCCGTTCGCCGGAACGGCTTCGGCCGACGGCGCGGTGATCGGCGAGTACGACGTCGTCGTGGTCGGCGCGGGCGCGGCGGGGATGACCGCCGCGCTGACGGCGGCCAAACGGGGGCTCAGCTGTGTCGTGCTGGAGAAGGCGGCGAAGTTCGGTGGCTCGGCCGCCCGGTCGGGGGCGGGGATCTGGATCCCCTGCAATTCGGTGCTCGCCGCGGCCGGCGTCCGCGACACCCCGGAACAGGCCGCGCGGTATCTGGCCGCCGTGGTCGGTCCGTCGATCCCCGCCTCGCGGCAGCAGGCGTTCCTGGCCAACGGCCCGGCGATGCTCTCGTTCGTGATGGCCAACAGCCCGCTGCGGTTCCGGTGGATGGAGGGGTACAGCGACTACTACCCGGAACTGCCCGGCGGGATGCCGGAGGGCCGCTCGATCGAACCCGACCAGCTCGACGGCACCATCCTGGGTGCCGAACTGGCCAACCTGAACCCGCCCTATCTCGCCACGCCCGCCGGCATGGTCGTCTTCAGCGCGGACTACAAATGGCTCGCGCTGGCCGCGGTCCACCCGAAGGGCGCCGCCGTGGCCGCCGCCTGCCTCGCGCGCGGCACCGCCGCCGCGCTCGCCGGCCGGAAAGCGCTCACCATGGGACAGTCGCTGGCCGCGGGACTGCGGGCCGGCCTGCAGCGGGCAGGCGTCCCGGTGTGGCTGAACACGCCCCTGACCGATCTCGTCATCGAGAACGGGAAGGTCACCGGAGTCACCGTCGCGGCGGGGGTGGTGAAGGCCCGGCGCGGCGTCATCATCGGCTCCGGCGGTTTCGAGCACAACGGCGCCATGCGGGCGGAATACCAGCGCCAGCCGATCGGTACACAGTGGACGGTCGGCGCCCGGTCGAACACCGGCGACGGCATCCTGGCGGGGAAACGGGCCGGTGCGGCGCTGAGCCTGATGGACGACGCCTGGTGGGGCCCGGCGATCCCGCTGCCCGGCGAGCCGTACTTCTGCCTCGCCGAGCGGACGCTGCCCGGCGGGCTCATGGTGGACGGCACGGGGAAGCGGTTCGTCAACGAGGCCGCGCCCTACAGCGACGTCGTGCACACGATGTACGACCGGAACCCGGTGTCGCCCACCATCCCGGCGTGGCTGGTCGTCGACCAGCACTACCGCAACCGGTACCTCTTCCGCGATGTCGCGCCGCTGCTACCGCTTCCCGATGAGTGGTACTCGGCGGGCGCGGTCAAGAAGGCGTGGACCGTGGAGGCGCTCGGCACCGCGATCGGCGTCCCGCCGCAGGCGTTGCGCGCGACGGTCAACCGGTTCAACGGCCAGGCACTGTCCGGTGTGGACGGTGACTTCCGGCGCGGTGCCAGCGTCTACGACCACTACTACACCGACCCCTACGTCCTGCCGAACTCCTGCCTCGCCGCGCTGTGGGAACCGCCGTTCTACGCGTTCAAGATCGTCCCCGGTGACCTCGGCACCAAGGGCGGAATGGTGACCGACGCGCGGGCACGGGTGCTGCGTGGCGACGGCTCGGTCATCCCCGGCCTGTACGCCGCCGGGAACGCGAGCGCGGCGGTGATGGGGAACAGTTACGCGGGTGCGGGCTCGACGATCGGCCCGGCGATGACGTTCGGGTACGTCGCGGCGAACGATCTGGCCGGGTGAGGCGCACCTTTCGTGCGGCACTGGGTGGATTTCGGGACATCTGACGTCCCGAAATCCACCCAGTGCGTCGCCGCTGGTCGCCCGCGGACCGGCTAAGGTGGGGCGTTCGCGTGGCATCAAGGGCTGGGGGGTCCGCCATGGTCGTCAAACGTGCTTACCACCACGGGGACCTTCGTCGTGCGCTCGTACTGGCCGCACGGGAGGCCCTCGTCGAGCGAGGCCCCGAGGGGGTGAGTTTGCGCGGCACGGTCGCGAAGGTCGGCGCGTCCACCGCGGCGCCGTACCGACACTTCCGTGACAAGGACGCGCTGCTCGTGGCCGTCGCCCTGGAAGGGCACGCCGAGTTGCAGGGGTGCCTGCGGGCCTGCGGTGCCGGGACGGTGACCGCGCTCGGGCATTCCTACCTCGGCTTCGCGGTGGAGAATCCCGCGTTGTACCGGCTGATGTCCGGAGCCGGGATCGGGGACCGCGCCGCGTATCCGGAGCTCGCCGAGGCGCACCGGGTGACCTGTGCGGTGCTGGCCGAACGGGTGGGCGAACGGAACGATCCCGGCGGCTTTCCCGTCACACTCTGGTGCCTGCTCCACGGGCTGGCCACGCTGGTGATCGATGGCCACGTCGAGTCCGGCTCCGCCGTCGCGGAGGCCGAGCGCAGCCTCGCGTTCCTGGCGGACGCCAGGGGGTGACGAGTGGCGGAGTGATCTGGGCCACATTGTCTTCGGCGATGTCCTGAAACAGCCGTTCCGGCAAAGTCAACGATGCTTACATGCAGGGCATGAACGGATACGACTGGGAGCCGCCCACGGCTGCGGAAATGGCAGCGTGGGAGGCGAAGGCCGCGGAATTCGAACGCCTGGCCGCCGAGCACGCCGAAGAACGCTTCTCCGGTCGTTCGGACAGTGGCCTCGTCGAGGCCGAGGTGGACGGTGACGGACGGCTGACCGACCTCGACGTCAGCGCGGAAGCATTGCGTCAGGCCTACCCGCAGAACATCGGCCCGGACACGATCGAGGCCATCGCCGCCGCCCGTGCCGCGGCCGCGGCAGCCGGTCGTGAGAAGGCCGCCGGACTCGTCCCGGGGGTGCGCGCGTGAGCCGCAAGAGCAGGCTGGAGAACCTGGTCAGCGAGATCGAGGAGCGTGACGCGGCGCGGTCGCGGGCGCTCGCGGACGCCCGGTCGCAGACCATCGAGGTCGACATCCCCGACGACCTCGGTGTCATCGAGGTCTCCGGCACCGGACGGCTGGAGCGGATCGAACTCGACCTCGACAACCTCCCGTACACCACCGCCCCCGCGTTGAGCGCGAGCCTGCTGGAGGCGATCGTCGCCGCCGAAGAGCACGCGCAGGAACTCAGGCAGCAGGCCCTCGCCGCCTCGCGCCCCCGCTGATCGCTGAACGGAGAACGACCTTGGCTCAGATCGAAGGCACCGGCTACTACGTCGTGCCGGACGCCCTCCGCAAGAACACGGAGGCGTGGCAGACCGCGAGCAACGCGTGGAACGAGTTCCTCCGACTCGGTTCCGACTACGCGGCCATGGCGGAGACCGACATGGGGCTGCTCGGGATGAAGACCGGTTTCCCGCGCGACTACAACGCCGCCCGCGAGACCATCCTGAAGACCACGCGGCTCGGGATCGAGCAGATCGACGACGTCCGCGACAACCTGGACAAGGTCGCCAAGGAGTACGAAAACCGCGACGCCGAGTACTACGAGCGGTTCGGTTACATGGGCGACGACGACGCCAACAAGCGCTTCTAGGCCCCGATACTCCCGCGACTTTAAGGAACAGCACAGATCATGCCGACACGCCAGAAGGCCGAATGGCCGGAGAACAGCGCGAAGAAGGTCCAGGAGGCGGCCGAGGAGCACGAGCACAAGGGTGCGCTCGACACCCTGTTCATGATCCGTGACCTCCTCTTCGGCAACGCCGACCGGATGGAGGAACTGGCCGTATGGTGGGGCCAGGCCTGGTACATGGTCGACTCGGAGACGGCGATCGACGACTCCCGCAACAACCTCGCCGCGTACTGGCAGGGCGGCGGGTACGACTCGTACAACACCTACGCGATCAACGCGACGAAGCGCATCTCGCGTAACGAAGGCGTGTTCAACGAGATCGCGGGCACGATGGAAAGCTGCATCGACATCGTCTACGAGACGTATGCCGACGCGATCAAGTTCATCAGCGAGTGCGCCAACCAGATCGCGGACGCCACGTCGAACTTCCTCGAGGACCTCATCAACCCGTTCGGCGAGGCGGGGAACATCATCCGGGTGCTCAACGGGTTCGTCCAGGCCATCAGCGACCTGGTCGAAGACTCCGTCCGCAAGATGGGCGACCTGCGTCAGATGGGGGTCTTCCTGGCCAGGCAGGCGAACGATTTCAGCGACGTCAAGAAGATGGCCGAGCCCGCCGGTAACGCGGATCTCTGGGCGGTCAAACCGGTGCCGAAGGAACCCGCGGCCGCGCAGTGACAGACGAACCGGCGAAAGAGCCCGACGCCGAACGCCTGCTCGAGAACCCGTGGGATCCGGAGACGCTGGCCGCCAAACGCAAGAAGGCGGGCAAGCCCAAGGCCAGGATCAAGGGAGCGGGCAAGCCGGCCGAAGAGGACCCGGAGTTCCGCTTCAAGTTCGGCAAGGCCTGGTAGCGATTCCTTCCACCTCCCTGGCCGGACCGGCGACCCGGGCGCCGTGAAGGCCTCCTTCCCTACTCTCAGGGTAGGGAAGGAGGCCTTCACGGCACATTGCCTGACCTCGCGAGGTCAGCCGATGGACGGGATGAACGTCGGCAACCGCCGGACCTTCGTGTCCTGCTCGAAGGCGTAGGCGATGGCCAGCAGTGACGGTTCGCTGAACCGCCCGCCCATGATCGACAGCCCCAGCGGCAACGGGCCGGAGTACGCCATCGGGACGGTCAGGTTGGCGTAACCCGAAACCGCGGCCGGACCGGACGAGTCGATGAGCAGCGCGCCGTCGCCGACCCCGAGCTGCGTCTTCCACGCGGCGTTGTTGGTGGGCGCCACGATCGCGTCCAGACCGTTGCCGCGCAGTGTTTCGTCGAGACCTCGCCGGGCGGCGCTGGTCGCGGCTTCCCGCATCGCGCGGTAGGCCGGATCGGTGAGATCGCCGGTGGTCGCCTGCGACCGGTCCCACAGGTTGTGGGTCCAGTACGGCATTTCGACCGCCGCGTGGTCCAGGTTGTACTGGATCAGTCCGGCCAGGTCGGCGGGGTGCTTGCCGCCGGTGGACGCGAGGTAGGCGTTGATGTCGTGCTTGAACTCGGTCCTGATCGCGGGGAACTCGTTGGCCGCGATGACGTCCAGGTAGGGGATCGTGATCTCCACCGTGGTCGCGCCGAGCTTCCGGAGCCTGCTCAGCGCCTGCTCGAAGGCCGCCTTGGTCGTGTCGTCCGGGGTGTAGACCTCGCGCCAGACACCGATCCGCTTACCGCGCAAAGCGTGGGGGCCCAGGAATTTCGTGTAGTCGTCGAGCGACTGCTTCGCGGCGTCGACGGTGATCGGGTCGCGGCGGTCGGCGCCGTTGAGGGCCGCGAGCAGGATCGCGGCGTCGACCACGTTGCGCGCCATCGGGCCCGCGGTGTCCTGCTGTTTCGACACCGGCACGATCCCGCTGCGGCTGACCAGCCCGAGGCTCGGCTTGACACCCACGATGCCGTTGGCGCCGGACGGGCAGGTCACCGAGCCGTCCGTCTCGGTCCCGACGGCGACGGTCGCCAGATGGGCCGCGACCGCGACCCCCGAACCGGCCGACGAACCGCACGGGTTGCGGTCGAGGACATAGGGGTTGGCGGTCTGGCCGGCGAGCGGGCTCCAGCCGTTCGACGAACTGGTGGAGCGGTAGCTCGACCACTCCGACAGGTTGGCCTTGCCGAGGATGACCGCCCCGGCCTCGCGGAGGTTCTCGACCACGCCGGCGTCGCGGTAGGGGCGGGATTCCTGTAGCGCGGTCGATCCGGCCGTGGTCGGCTGCCGGTCCGCGGTGTCGATGTTGTCCTTGAGCAGCACCGGGATGCCGTCCATCGGGCCTTTCGACTGGTGCCGGTGCCGTCGCAGGTCGCTGGCCGCGGCGAGGCGCAGCGCGTCCGGGTTCGTGCTGAGCACTGCGTGCAGCGTCGGGTTCAGCTTGCGGATGCGATGCAGATAGAACGCCGTCAGCTCGACCGAGGACAGCCGTCCGGAGCGCATCGCCCGCTGCAGATCGGGGATCGTCGCCCGCTCCAGGTCGATCCCGGCCACGACCGGCCGTCCGGAAAGGGACGTGGCCTGCGCAGGGACGGCCGCGGTGGCGGACGCGACGAACACCATGACGAGAAATGCGGACACGGCCGAGCCGCGTCTTTTCAAAGAACGTCTGTTCAAGGAATTCCCTCCTTGGTCGAAAGAATGCCTGAACGGTACTTGGCGCCCCTCCGGGCAGCACCGCCGAATGGAGCAGGGAAACGGGGATTGAATTGTCGACCGGGTGTTGTCCGGTAGGCGGTCGATCACGGAAACGGGCTGGAATCAGCAAAAATGTCGAGGTTCGGCACTCGGTGGCGCCGTCCGAGGACGCAGCGTGATCCGGTTCGCCGTAACAGCGCACTTCGTCGGAAATATTCCGCCCGAAATTCTGCTTCGCCGCTGTGCTCGGAATTGATCGGGAATTGTTCGTTGTTCGTCGATCATCCTGCCCGGTTCGACCGGGAAAACTCGGCGAGAGCGGAACTGAAAGAACGTGCGGTGCTCGCCAATCCGGAGACCGTCGAAACCGGGTCGCGTCGCGCGGGCAAGACGGCGGCGAGCGCGGCGCCGACCCGGCCGTCCGGTGTCCTGATGCCGACGGCCGCGCAACCGAGCCCGGCGGTGATGGTCTCCGATTCGGCCGCGTACCCGGCCGCGCGGATCTCCACCGCGTCCGCGTCCGGTTCGGCGAGCGCGGGGTGATGGGCGGCGAGAAGCCGTCCGGCGGCGGTCCCGGGCGGCAGTGGGCCGCCCGGCCGCACGGGGACGTCGTCAGGCGGCAGGACCGCGCCCGCCACGACCAGCGCGCGGCCCTCCCTCGGGACCGCGAGCACGAGGCTCACGCGCATCCGCGCGGAAAGCGCCGGCAGCCATTCCTTGGCCAGCTCCCGTAGTTCGGGTTGCCAGAACCGGCCGAGCCGGAACACCCGCGAGCCGATCCGGTAGCCGTGGCCGGCCCGTTCGACCGCGCCGAGGTCGGTCAGCTGGTCGAGAAGGCGGTGCACGGTGGTCTTCGGAAGCCCGGTGGCACGCACGAGCTGGGTCAGCCCGGCCCGCCCGCCGTGCTCGTTGAGTGCTTCGAGCAACGCGAACGCGCCTTCGAGCACGCCGCGCCCGCCGATGGTTTCCCGCATCGCCGCCCTTTCCCGAGAACAAGTCACACCGGAGAAGTAAAGTGCGCGCCCGGTGGACCGGGATACGAACTTTCGGGCAGCCGGAAGGGCGGGGTTCCGCTGAACGGTCCAGCCCGCGACGTGACCGACACCGCGCCCGCAACGGCCGTGCCGGGTCCGCCGCTCCGGCGCGTTCCTGGCATGCTGGCAAGGTTCGCGCGAACACCAAACCTGCCAGGGGGACGTCGACAATGGAGGAGATCCGCCGCCTCGCCGACCGGTTCGACCTCATCGAGCCCGTCGGCGGCGGCTCCATGGGCACCGTGTGGCGGGCGCGCGACGACAACCTGGAGCGCACGGTCGCGATCAAGGAACTCCTTCTGCCGCACGGGCAAGGGGAACAGAAGGCCGACGAGGCCAAGAATCGCGCGCTGCGTGAGGCGAGGATCGCCGCGCGGCTGGTCCATCCGCACGCCATCACCGTCTTCGGCGTGATCGACGAGCAGGACCGCCCGTGGATCATCATGGAGTACCTGCCCTCGACCAGTCTCGCGGACAAACTGCGCGACGGGCCGATGGAGGTCGACGACGTCATCCGCCTCGCCATCCAGCTGTGCTCGGCGCTGGCGGCCGCGCATCGGGCGGGCATCGTCCACCGCGACATCAAGCCCGGCAACGTCCTGCTCGGCGAGGACGGCACCGTCAAGATCACCGACTTCGGGATTTCGCGGGCGATGGGCGACGTCCAGCTCACCGCGACCGGCGAGATCTCCGGGACACCGGCGTTCCTGGCGCCCGAGGTGGCCCGTGGCGAGGACGCGACCTCCGCTTCCGACGTGTTCTCGCTCGGCGCGACGCTGTACACCGCGCTCGAAGGCGGTACGCCCTACGGAACGGCGGAGAACCCCATCGCGCTGCTGTACCGCGCGTCGAGTGGGGAGATCACCCCGCCGGTCAGGTCGGGCATTCTCACCCCGCTGCTGACCAGGCTGCTCGACGTCCGGCCGGACAGCAGGCCGACGATGGCCGAGACCGAGCGGGAGCTGCGGGCGCTGGCGGCGGGAGAACCGACGACACTGGTCGCCGAGGAGCCGCCGCCGCGGGCGCGCAAGGGCGCACTGATCGGTGTGATCGCCGGATTCCTCGTGCTGGCGGCCGTCGCGGCCGTGGTCGTGGTGCTCGCCAACAGGGGGGACAACCCCTCGGCCGGGGCGCCGCCGGCCAGCTCCGCCGCCCCGACGCCGACACCGACACCGTCGTCGTCCGCCGAACCGCAGCCGCAGCAGCCGCCCTCCTCGGCCCCGTCGTCGTCAACGCCGCCCCCGTCCACGTCATCCTCGGCGCCACCGCCTCCCGCGCAGACGCCCGGGCAGGCGCTCGCGGCCTACTACGCGCTGATCCCCGGGAATCTCCAAGCCGGGTTCGCGACACTGACGGACAACTTCAAGCGGGCGAAGAACCAGAGTTTCGAGCGGTACTCGAACTTCTGGAAGGACTACCGCGGGGTGACCGTGTCGAACGTGTCCGAATCCGGCACCACGGTGACGGCGACGCTGACCTACCTCAAGGCGTCCGGGGGGACGACGACGGAGCGGGCCACGTTCGTCATGGTGCAGCAGGACGGCCGCTACCTCATCGATTCCCAGCGCTGAGGCCGAGTTTCCCGGCGAGGCGCTGGAGCCACGCTTCGACCTCGCCGGGGGAGCGGTCCGGGAGACCGAAGATCGTCTCGGTGACCCCGGCCGCTTCCAGCCCGGCCAGGTTTTCCGGATCCGGGCGCACCCCGAGCGCCGAGATCTCCGGCTCGCCGTCGCGGCCCGCTTCGTGCCAGATCTCGCGCAGCAGCCGGGCCTTGCCCTCGATGTCGGTGTCACCCGGTGTGGTGAGCCAGCCGTCGGCCGACTTCGCGATCCAGCGGAAGGTCTTCTCCGTCCCGCCGGCGCCGACGATCACCGGGATACGTGCCTGCGCCGGTTTCGGCCACGCCCAGCTCGCGCCGAACGAGACGAACTCGCCCGCGTACGACGCTTCGTCGTCCGTCCAGAGCGCTCGCATCGCCTCGAGGTACTCGCGCAGGACTGTCCGCCGCTTGCCGGCGGGGACGCCGTGATCGGTCAGTTCGTCGATGTTCCAGCCGAAGCCGACGCCGAGGGTGACCCGCCCGGCCGAGAGGTGATCGAGGCTGGCGATCGTCTTCGCCAGCGTGATCGGATCGCTCTCGACGGGGAGGGCCACCGCCGTCGCGAGCCGGATCCGCGTGGTCACCGACGCCGCCGTGGCCAGCGCCACCCACGGATCCAGCGTGCGCAGGTACCGGTCGTCGGGCAGCGACGAGTCGCCGGTGCGCGGATGCGGAGCCTCCCGTTTGACCGGGATATGCGTGTGTTCCGGCACGTGAAAGGTGTCGAAGCCGGCGGCTTCGGCCGCCTGTGCGGCGGCGGCCGGTGTGCTGCCCCGGTCACTGGTGAACAGTACGATCCCGTGTCTCACAGCCGGTCACGCTATTAGAACGTGTTTCAGCCCGCAACCGGCGCGCGCAGGCTGGCCGGCAGTGCGTCGAGCCGCCACGTGCCCGGATCCGGGATCCGCCGCAGACCGTCCGTGAGCGCGAGGTCGGGGAAGCGGCGCAGCAGGGCGGTGAGTGCGACCTCGGTCTGCGCCCTGGCCAGCGAGGCGCCGAGGCAGAAATGTGGTCCGTGGGCGAACGCCAGGTGCCATGCCGGTCCAGCCGCGCGCCGGATGTCGAAGACCTCCGGGTCGGGGAACGTCCTCGGGTCGCGGTTCACCGCCGGGATCGCTACGGTAACAGGTTCTCCCTCGGGGATCAGGACGTCGCCGATCCGGACGTGCTCGGTGGTGAACCGGGGGATCGTCAGCAGCTGAGGACTGCACCAGCGCATCAGTTCCTCGACCGCGCCCGGCATGAGCGCCGGGTCTTCGCGGAGTTCGGCCAGCTGGGCGGGGTGGGCGAACAGGGTTTCGACGGAGTTGGCGATGAGGTTGCCGGGCACCTGGCCGCCCAGGACGAGTTGCCAGACGAGTGCGACCAATTCGGTTTCGCTGAGCCTGTCCCCGTCGTCGGCCTGGATCTGGAGGAGCTGCGAGACGACGTCTTCGGCGGGTTCGAGCTTCCGGTGCGCGATGGCGGCGAGCGAGTCCTCGACGATCCCCGGGACCGCCTTCGCCAGTCCCGCGCCGTCCCCGGCCGCGACCGTCGCGCCGTACTCACGCCAGCGTGGGCGGTCGGCTTCGGGGATGCCGACCAGTGCGCAGATCACGTCCATCGGCAGCGGGCGGGCGAACGCGGTGATCAGGTCCACCTGGCTTTCCCCGGCGAAACCGTCGAGGAGTTCGTTCACGAGCCGTTCCATGCCCGGCCGGAGCGCGGCGGCCTTGCGCGGAGTGAACGCGGGGGAGACGAGTCGCCGGAGCCGCAGGTGTTCCGCGCCTTCGGCCTCCTGCATGGTCCGCATGTACGGGCGGCAATGGTCGGGGATGTCCATCCGCTGGTAGCTGTTCGGGCTCAAGGCGAAGCGCGGGTCGCTCAGCATCTTCCGCGCCTCTTCGTGGCGCAGGACCGCCCACATCGCCAGTCCTGGTGCGACCAGTTTGGCGACCGGGGAGCGCTCGCGGGCGGGGCTGTAGGCGGTGAAGGGGTCGTGCAGGACCTGGGGGTCGGTCAAGGAGATCTCGGGAACGTCGGACAAGGCAGGTCTCCCAGTTCGGATGTTTTCATCATCTGAATGGTGACGGTATCTCGATTTGCGTGCGAGTGCAACGCGCGCGACGCGCTGGGACGCCGACAGCGGCTGTGGGCTGCTCGCGGTCAGCGACGAGGCCGAGGCCGCGGTCCGGGGTCCCGCGGGGGTGGATCGTCGCCACCGCGGACGGGCGATATGTCGCGTGTGGACCAGCGGGCCTAGACGAGGTCCGTGTGCCGGATCCGGTACACCTGCAGGCGGAGCCCGTAGTACTTGTCGGTTTCCCCGACCCAGGCCATTCCGAGCCGTTTCGCGGTCGCGATGGCGCGCACGTTGTTCGGCCGCGCGACGGCGAAGAGTTCGTCCGTGTCCTGGGTGAACGCCCAGCCGATCAGCGCGCGGGCGGCCTCGCAAGCGTATCCCTCGCCCCAGGCGTCCGGATGCAGCTGCCAGCTGATCTCCAGGTCTTCTTCGTACGGGGGCAGCAGATGGATGCCCAGCCCGCCGACGACCGCGCCGTCCTTCTTGCGCTGCACCGCCCATCTCCCGCGCGGCGGCACGAGATTGGGCTGTGCCTGGTGCCAGGCCTGCAATACCGAACGCATGGCCGCGGCGTCGGCCACCCGGTTCATCGCCGGGGTGAGCCAGCGGGTCACCTCAGTGGTGCCGTAGATCGCCAGCGCGGCTTCGGCGTCGTCCTCGGACCACTCGCGGACGACGAGCCTCTCGGTGGTCAACTCCATAACAGAACGTTACGCCGCCTTCGGGGGCGAGGAGGTGTCCGGATCATGACGACTCGGCAACCCGGAGCCGCGTAACTTGGTCCCATGCGAGCCGACGCTTTGCCGACCCCTGAGCAGGCCTGTCCGATCGCCCCGGTGGTCGACCTCGTCTTCAGTCGCTGGACCACGCCGATTCTGTGGGCACTCAACGAGTTCGGCAGGCTGCGATTCGTCGAACTCGAGCGGCGGATCGGAACGATCACGCCGAAGGTGCTGACCCAGCGGCTGCGGCAACTGGAACGCGACGGCCTCCTCACGCGGACCTATCACGCGGAAGTGCCACCGCGGGTCGAGTACGAGATCAGCGACCTGGGGCGAAGCCTGGCGCCGCTGTTCGCGACCCTCTCGGTCTGGTCGACGGAGAACCTGCCGAAGGTGGAGGAGGCCCGGTCGGCCTACGACGAGACCCATCGCACACTGCCGCTTATTTGACCGACTGTTACAGATACGGCTAGTCTTCCTCTCGTGTCCCGGGTGAAGGAATTCGACGTCGACGCGGCCTGCGACGCCGCGCTGGAACTGTTCTGGCGGCAGGGATATGAGGCCACTTCGGTCAACGACCTCGTCGCCGCGCTGGGCATCGGCAAGGCGAGTCTCTACGCGACCTTCGGTACCAAGCACGACCTGTACCTGACGGCGCTGAACCGCTACATCGCCCGGGGCAACGAGCGGTTCGTCGAGGACTTCGCCGGACCGGGGCCCGCGCTCGCGGGGGTGCGGCGGCTCATCGAGCGCTATCTTGCCGAAATTCTCGATGAATCGGGGCGCGACGGCTGTTTCGTCGTCAACGCCGCGATGGAGATGATGCCGAAGGATCCCGAGGTCGCCCGCGCCGTCGAGCGCAGCTGGGACGCGCTCGAGCTGGCCTTGCGGATGGCGTTGAGCCGGGCGAAGGCGCAAGGCGAACTCGACGCCGCCACCGATCCGGAGGCGCTCGCCCGCTTCCTGCTCACCGTTCTGCAGGGCATGCGGGTGCTGAGCAAGGGGCCGGATCCGGCGCCACGGGCCAAGGCGACGGCGGAGCAGGCTCTCGCGGTCCTCGATGCCGCCCGGTCGCGATGATTTTTTCAGCTCCGAATACTAGAACGATCGGACCAGAAAGTTGGGTACTGTGAGCACGGTGGGGAAGCGTTTCAGCGGCAAGGTCGTGCTGGTGACCGGCGGAAGTTCCGGCATCGGCCGCGCCACAGCGGCGGCCTTCGCGCGCGAAGGCGCGCAGGTCGTCGTCTCCGGTCGGGACAGCGAGAAACTGCGGCAGACGGTGAAGGAGATCGAGGCCGAGGGCGGCGCGGCCGACGCGGTGGCCGCCGATGTGGGTGTCGGCGCCGAAGTCGAGCGCCTTGTCACCGAAACCGTGCGGCGGCACGGAAAGCTCGACATCGCGTTCAACAACGCGGGTGTTCTCGGCACTCCGGCGCCGACAGCCGATCTCGACGAAGACGGGTTCGACGCCGTCATACGTACCAATCTCACCGGCACCTGGTTGTCCATGAAGCACGAGATCGCGCGGATGCGGGCGAGCGGTGGGGGAGTCATCGTCAACATGGCGTCCAACATCGGCTCGCACAACCGCCTGCCCGGCATGGCCGCCTACGCCGCTTCGAAGGCCGCCGTGAGTGTGCTGACCCGCACCGCCGCCCGCGACCACATCGCCGAAGGGATCCGCATCAACGCCGTCAGCCCCGGCGCCACCGACACCGGAATGTCCTTCCGGCCCGGTGAGACCGAGGCCGACCGTGCCGAACGGCTCGCCGCGGTCATCCCGCTGGGCCGCATCGGCACGGTCGACGAGATCGCCGCGGCGGTACTCTGGCTGGCCTCCGACGAGTCCGCGTACGTCGTCGGGCACGACATCGTCCTCGACGGCGGCGTCACCGCTTGAGCGTCAGCGGCGCGAAGGCAGCAGTTCCTGCATCTTCGTCTTGATCCCCTGCGTCACGATGTGCCAGGCGTCGGGCTCGCCCTTGAGGACGGCTTCGGTCATCGACTTCAGCTGCTCGAAGGTGGCGTGCGGCGGGATCGGCGGCACCTCGGGGTCGCAGCGGATGTCGAGCACCGTCGGCACATCGGCCGACAGCGCGACGTCCCACGCCTCCCCGAGCCGGGCGGGATCGTCGACGGCGATCCCGCCGAGGCCGACTTGGAGCGCGAAGTCCGAATAGGACACTTCCGGCAGGCTCTGCGAGGGTTCGAATTTGGGTGAGCCACCCATGGCGCGCAGCTCCCAGGTGACCTGGTTCAGATCGCCGTTGTGGAACACGCAGATGACGCACCGCTGATCCGCCCACAGTTCGCGATACCGGGCGATGGTCAGCAGTTCGGCCATCCCGTTCATCTGCATCGCGCCGTCGCCCACCAGCGCGATCACCGGCCGGTCGGGATGGGCGAACTTCGCGCCGATCGCGTACGGGACGCCGGAACCCATCGTCGCCAGCGTGCCGGACAGCGTGCCCCGCATCCGGCCGCGCATGCGCAGATTCCTGGCGTACCAGTTGGTGGCCGAACCGGAATCCGCGGTGACGATGGCGTCTTCGGGGATCCGTTCGGACAGCTCGTGCACGATCCGCATCGGGTTGACCGGATTCGCCTCCAGCATCGCCTGGCGGGTCACGGTCTCCTGCCATTCGGCGGTGTTCTTCTCGATCTTCTCCCGCCAGCCCCGCTCGGTTTTGCGTTCCAGCGAAGGAATCAGCTGCTGCAAGGTGCTCTTCGCGTCGCCGAGCAGGTTGACCTCGGTCGGATAACGCAACCCGAGGAACCGGGGGTCGATGTCGATCTGGACCGCACGGGCCTGGCCGAATTCCGGCAGGAACTGCGCGTACGGCATGTTCGAACCGACGATCAGGAGGGTGTCGCAGTCCCGCATCATCTCGTAGGTGGGCCGGGTCCCGAGCAGGCCGATCGAGCCAGTGACGTATGGCAGGTCATCGGGCAGGACATCCTTGCCCAGCAACGCTTTCGCCACTCCGGCGCCGGCGAGTTCGGCGACCTCACGCAGCTCGGTCACGGCGTTGCGCGCGCCTTGCCCGATCAGGATCGCGACCTTTTCGCCCGCGTTCAGCACTTCCGCGGCCCGGGTGAGTTCTTCGGTCGGCGGGACGACACTGGCCCGCGGGTGATCCGGCGGGGAGGACGGCACGTGCTTGAACTCGTGCTGTGGCGGGTGATAGGGCTCTTCCTGCAGATCCGCCGGGATGATCAGCGCGGTGGGAGCGCGCTGGGCCATGGCCGTGCGCAGGGCGCGGTCGAGCGCGTTCGGCAGCTGTTCGGGGACATTCACCTCGACGAGGTACTCGCTCGCGACGTCTTTGAACAACGCCTGGAGGTCCACCTCCTGCTGGTAACTGCCACCCATCGCGCTGCGCGCCGTCTGCCCGACGATCGCGACCACCGGCACGTGGTCGAGTTTGGCGTCGTACAGGCCGTTGAGCAGGTGGATCGCGCCCGGGCCGGACGTCGCCATGCAGACGCCCGGCCGACCGCTCAGTTTCGCGTACCCGACGGCCGCGAACGCCGCCATCTCCTCGTGCCGGGTCTGCACGAAGCGAGGTCTGTTGTCCGCCGCGCCGAACGCGGTCACCAGCCCGTTGATCCCGTCCCCGGGATAGGCGAAGACCTGCTCGACGTCCCATTCGCGCAGCCTGGCCAGAACGTGGTCCGCAACGGTTTCGCTCATGGGCGGCGGATACCGCCGCCGTCCGGCGGCTAAACGTCCTCGAGGATCCTGGTGAGCCCGGCGACGACGTCCGGATGCCCGAGGGGCAACGGCGGCGGGACCCGGTTGAACGGTTCGCCCGTGCTGTGGGGGAGCACTTCGACCACGGTCCCGGCCGAACGCACCCGCTCGGCCAGTTCGGAGGTCTCGTCGGGTACGGGATCGACGAGCAGCACGTGGCCGACCGCGCGCGGGTGCCGTTCCGCCAGCCGCAACGCGTCTCCGGCCGCCTCGCCGCTCGCCACGACATCGATCGGCGGCCCGCCGGGTTCCGCGTCACCGACCACATCGTCGGCCTGGGTCAACGCACCGTCCACCGGCAGACGGCACCAGATCACCTGACGCTGGGCCGTGAGCGGACGCCAGGTCGCCGGGAGCTCGCCGTTCTTGCCTTCGCCGGCGGGGTCGAGGACGACGAGTTTCGCCGCTTCGTTGCCACCGTCGGTGACGACCGAGGGGCCTTCGGCGCGGACGGGATCGGGTTCGGCGGACATGATCACCTTTCCTCTAACACTTGGTCCGGGGGAGTTCCGGGGAATCGGTGTCCAATGGCACCGAGCCCGACCGGACGAGTCCTAACTGCACGGTTTGCCGTTTGCCCACCGCTTCCAGTGCCCAGTCGGCGGCGGTCCGCAGCCGGTTACCCGGCATGGCGAGCAGATGGTAGCCACGGGTGACCGCCTTGGCCGCGAGACCGGAAAGCGGGATGTGCAACGGATTCGCCGCGGCCTGGTGGGCGCCGAGGTCGACGACGAAGCCGAGATCGTGATGCCGGTAGGTGCCGTGCGAGCCGTGTCCCAGTGACGCGGCCACGTTCCGTCCGGCGAGCTTCCCCTGGCGTTCGGCGTGCTGTGCCGTCATCGGGGTGTATTCGCCCGGCCGGGTCAGATCCGGCACCGCGGCCGCGTCACCGCAGGCGTAGACGTCCCGCCGTCCGGGGACGTTCAGCTGTGCGGTCACGACCAGCCTGCCCTTGGCCGTCTTGAGGCCGAGGTCCTCGATCAGCGGATCCGGCCGGACCCCGACACACCAGACGAGGGTGTTGGTCGGCACGGATTCGCCGGAGGTCAGCGTCACGCCCTTTTCGTCGGCGTTGTCGACGGAGGTCTTCATCAGCACCTCGACCCCGCGTGCCCGCAGCACCTCGTCGGCGGTTTTGCCGAGCCGCCGGTCGAGTTCCGGCAGGACGCGTTCGGCCACGTCCAGCAGCAGCCACCGGATCTTCTGGCCTTCGAGTTCGGGATGCCGCGCGGCGAGCGCGTCGGTGAAGGCCGGACCCTGCGCGGCGACCTCGGTCCCGGTGTATCCGGCACCGACCACGACGAACGTGCAGCGTGCGTCGCGTTCGGCCGGATCCGTCGCGGAGGCGGCGAGTTCGATCTGCCGTGTGACGTGATCACGGAGGTAGAGGGCTTCGGGAAGACCACGGAAACCGTGGGCGTACTCGGGCACCCCAGGGATCGGCAGCAGTTTGTTGACACTGCCCGCGGCGAGCACGAGCCTGTCGTATCCGATGTGGTGTTCGCGATCCTCGGGATCGGTGTAACTCACGGTCCGGCCGTCGAAGTCGACCGACGTCGCGGTGCCGAGCACCAGGCGCACGCCGCGCAGGGTGCCGGGAATGGACACCGAGATCCGCCGGGGTTCGAGGATTCCGGCGGCGACTTCGGGGAGCAAGGGGAGATAGAGGAAGTAATCGGTCGGGTTCAGCACGACGATTTCCGTGTCGTCGTCGACCGATTTGAGCAGGGTCTTGGCGGCGTTGTAGCCGGCGAAACCGCCGCCGATGATCACTACGCGCATCGTCACCCTTCCGGGTCAGTCCTTGGTGGGCCAGTCGCCGGTCGCCTTGCGGTAACCGATCGCGCCCGCTCGTTCGGTGGCCGCCTTCACCGCGCCGAAGATCGCACCCTGCGCGGCGGCGGCGACGATCACCTGGGCCCAGGTGAAGTCCCGGTCCATGGCGTCCGGCGCGTCCTCGTCACCGCTGACGCGTTTCCAGATCTGCTTGAACGCCGCCCCGGCGAGGATCCCGCCGAGGGCGCTGATGACCATGTTCATCGGTTTGTAGAGAACCTTGTTCACGACGAAGACCTCTTTCGCATGATCAGACGGATCGTCACGAGGAGCGCGAGAACTCCGGCGAAGACCGGCAATGGGTTGGCGCGGACGACTTCGGCACCCTGACGGAACTTTCGCGCGGCCGGCTCCGAAACCTTTTCGGCGATCTTTTCGCTGGCCTGGTCGACCTTGGCGTCCAGGTTGTCGTGCACGCGGGCCTTCACGTCGAGTTTCTTGCCGAGCGCGTCGAGGGTTTCGGTGAGTTCCTCGCGAGTCACGTCGCGATCGGCGCGGGCTTCTTCGGCGTTCTTGGGAAAATCACTCATGAGCGCACCCCCTGCTTGACGGTGTCGGCATCCTTGCGGACGCCTTCGATGGCCTCTTCCGGCATCAGCGGGGTCGCACTCGCGACCTCCTTGCGGCCGACGACGGCCGCAAGGCCGCCGATCAGCAGCAGTGCGGCGCCGGTCACCACGGCCGCCAGCCACGCGGGCATGACGAGAGCGAGTGCCAGCACTACCGCCGCGATCAGGGTCGCCAGGCCGAACAGGGCGAAGACGCCGGCCGCGCCGAACAGCCCGGCGCCGAGCCCGAAGCGTTTTCCTTTGCCCTGCAATTCGACCACGGCCAGCCGCATCTCGTCGCGGACGAGGTGCTTGACCTCGTCGCTCAGGTCGGAGACCAGTTCGCCGATCGACTTGTCCGCCGCCGGCTTCCGGTGGATTTCCTCGATCATGGAGCACCTCCTCGGAGTGTTCTGTCCGCCGGGTACCCGGGAGTACGGCTGGTCAATCACGGCGAGTTTCAGCGCGGGGAGCGCCGGGTAGCCGAGAGAGTGCCGGCTCGAACAGCACCCAACCGACAGGAGGATGCATGAGCACGATCACCGAAATGGTGGACGTCGACGTACCGGTCAAGACCGCGTACAACCAGTGGACTCAGTTCGAGTCCTTCCCGCAGTTCATGGAAGGCGTCGAAGAGATCCGTCAAATCGACGCGACCCACACCCACTGGGTGACCAAGTTCGGTGGGGTGAGCCGGGAATTCGACGCGACCATCACCGAACAGCACCCCGACGAGCGCGTCGCGTGGACGTCGGACTCCGGTCCGGACCACGCCGGCGTCATCACCTTCCATCGCCTGGACGACAACAAGACCCGGGTCACCGCGCAGATGGACATAGACCCCGAGGGCTTCGTCGAAAACGTGGCCGACAAGCTCGGTGTCCTCGACCGCCGGGTCAAGAGCGACCTGAAGCGGTTCAAGGAGTTCATCGAGAGCCGCGGTCACGAGACCGGCGCCTGGCGCGGCGACGTCGACCGCCCCGGCAGCTGACCCATACCCGGGACTTCCGCCTGGAAAAGCGCGTTTTCCAGGTGGAAGTCCCGGGTATCTCTGTGGGTGAGGTCCTCTACGAAGGGAGCGTCCCGGCATGACTACCAACGCATACGTAGCCTTCCTCGTCATCGGGGTGGCGCTGGTCATGCTCGACGGCCTGATCATCTACCAGAGCGGTAAGCGCTACCTGCGAGGTTCGCACGGCGATCCCGCCGCCGGGGCGTCCATGACCTGGCTCATCACGGTGTTGTTCCACCTCGCGACCCTGGGCGTGCTGGCGTTGCTGTCGACGGTCGACATCGGCGGCAGTGACCTGCCGGGTGTGGTGGGCCGACTGGGTGTGCTGTTGCTGGTCCTGGCCATCGCCCACGGGATCACGCTGAGCGTGCTCTCCCGGATCCGCGGTGAGCAGGAGGCCGAAGCGGTGATCAACCGCCCCAGGCAGCGTGTCGAGCCCGAACAGCAGGGCACCACGGTGGCTCCGGTTCCCGGCCAGGAAGGGCGTTTCCCGACGGCCAGCCCGTCGATCGAACAGCACGCGCCGTATACGACGCCGTAGGAAAACAAGTCCGTGAAGGCCTCCTTCCCTACTCTCAAGGTAGGGAAGGAGGCCTTCACGGACGTTTGGGCTGTGCCCTGCGGCCCCCAAGTACATGATGGCCCCCTTCCTTGCGCCAGGCGCAAGGAAGGGGGCCATCATGTACCGCACCGATCTTCAGCGCCCACGAGGCGTGGGGCGCCTACTCCGAGAGTTTTCCTCGCAGCTGGTCCAGCGTCTGCGAAAGAAGCCGCGAGACGTGCATCTGCGAGATGCCGACCTTCTCGGCGATCTGCGTCTGCGTGTAGCCGCCGAAGAACCGCATCACGAGGATCGCCCGCTCCCGCTTCGGCAGTTCCCGCAGCAGCGGTTGCAGCGCCTCGTGGTTCTCCACCAAGGCCATCTCGTGGTCCTCCTCACCGATAGTGTCGGCGAGGGAAAGGGCTTCGGTGGCGTCGTCGTGCACCGGCTTGTCGACCGACAACGTCTGGTACGCCTGGCCGGCGAGCAGGCCTTCACGCACCTCGTTGATGTCGAGGCCCAGGTATTCGGCGAGTTCCGTCGGCGTCGGCGCACGTCCGAGAGTCTGGGACAGCGCGGCCGTCCCTTGGCTGAGGGAAACGTGGAGTTCCTTGAGCCGCCGCGGAACCCGGACCGACCAGCCGGTGTCGCGGAAGTGCCGCCGGACCTCGCCCATGACCGTGGGCACGGCGAAGGAGAGGAAGTCGTGGCCCCGGGCGGGATCGAAGCGATCGACCGCGTTGATCAACCCGATCCGCGCCACCTGCACCAGATCTTCGCGGGGCTCGCCCCGGCCGGAGAACCTGGTGGCGATGTGCTCGGCGAGGGGCAGCAGTTCGGTGACCAGCCGGGCCCGCACCTCTTGGCGGCGCGGGGAGTCCGCCGGCAGGGTGGACAACTCCTCGAAGAGCGGCTCGCACTGGGCGTAGTCGTCCGCCTGCCGTGCGAGTGTCTTGCGCTCGCCGCTCACCCGTCGCTCGTTCCCGGGGTCAGGACGAGTTCGATCGTCGTGATACCCCCAACTTCGCCGGGAATCGGCTCGGCGCGCGCCGTCACCGAGCGCGTCAAGGTTGTCAGGACATGCCAGCCGAACGTCGTTTCGCTCGGCAAGAAGGGCTTCGAAGTCCGCGTCGAGATCGAGACGGCGATGCCCTCCGGAATCTCGTGAAAGACACAGCACAGCACGGCTCCCAGTTCCGCGGGCTGGACGAGTTGTGAACAGGCTTCGTCGACGGCCATCTTCGCGTCTGAAATGGCGTCCAAGCCGAAGTCCGCACGCGCCACCACCCCATGGGTGAGCGTGCGGACGAGAGGAATCTGTTCCGCCTCCGCAGGGAGGCGAAGCTCGACCTGGTCGACCAAGCCGTCCGACTGAGGCCGGGTTTGGGGGGTGAGGCGGCCCCGTCCGTGTGCATCCATTCTCAAACCTATCCGTCCGTGGCCGTATGACAACCGCGGAGGGGACCCGCCGCGGGACGCGTGATCAACGGCCGAGGGCCCGCTGAAGCTCCTTTTTGGACATCTTCGACCGGCCCTTGACGTTGCGTTTCTTCGCTTCGTTGTAGAGCTGGTCCTTGGTCGGGCCGTTCGGCCCCAGCCGATTGCCCGAGCGCTTGCCACCCCGTCGCTGTGGTGACATGTCCTCGAGGGAGGAGCGGCTCGCCTCGCGCGACTCGCCGGCCTGCGCGCGGTTCTTGTTGACCGTGCGCGCGGCGATCTCCTCGGCGCGGTCGGTGCTCACGCCCCGGTCCTCGGCCGATTCCTTGATGTGCTCGTACTGACGTTCTCGTTTGTCGCTCCAACCCTGCTGAGGCATCCGTGACTCCTCTCTCACCCGGGCAGGTACCCCGATCGATTCGCCGGATAAACCTTCGGTTGACCTCGACAACGGGTGGGTACGCGGTGATCAGACGCGAAGGGAGGCTTCGATGCGTATCGGCTACACGCTCATGACCGAACAGGCCGGACCGAAGGACCTGGTGAAGTACGCCGCCGGGGCGGAGGAGGCGGGATTCGACTTCGAGGTGATGAGCGACCATTACTCACCTTGGCTGGATGAACAGGGCCATTCGCCGTACGCGTGGAGCGTACTGGGAGCGGTGACCCAGAGCACCGAACGGGTCGAATTGATGACCTTTGTGACGTGCCCGACCATGCGGTACCACCCGGCGGTGGTCGCGCAGAAGGCGGCGACCATCCAGGCGCTCTCGGACGGCCGGTTCACCCTCGGCCTCGGCGCGGGGGAGAACCTCAACGAGCACGTCATCGGCCAGGGCTGGCCACCGGCGAACGTTCGCCACGAGATGCTCGCCGAAGCACTCCAGATCATCGGCGGGCTGTTCGACGGCGGGTACTTCAACTACGCGGGTGAGCACTTCCGGGTGGATTCGGCGAAGCTCTGGGACCTCCCGGAGCAGCGCGTCCCGATCGCGGTGGCGGTGTCCGGGTCACAGTCGGTGACCAGGTTCGCCCCGGTCGCCGACGCGATGATCGCGGTCGAGCCGGACGAATCGCTGAGCCGCGAGTGGGACGCCGCCAAACTCGGCCCGCCGAGCCGGAAGATCGCCCAGATGCCGGTGTCCTGGGGTGAGGACCGCGACGCCGCCGTCCGGCGCGCGCACGAGCAGTTCCGCTGGTTCGCGGGCGGCTGGAAGGTCAACGCCGAGCTGCCGGGGCCGTCGGGGTTCGCCGGGGCCACGCAGTTCGTCAAACCGGAGGACGTCGCCGCGGCCATCCCGTGCGGACCGGACGTCGACCAGATCGTGAAGCAGGCCGCCGAGTACGAGGCGGCGGGCTTCACCGACCTCGCCCTCATCCAGATCGGCGGCGATCAGCAGGAAGGTTTCCTCCGGTTCGCCGAGGACAAGCTGCTTCCGGCGTTGCGCGGCTGATCATCCGAACGGAGTCACCTGTGTTTAAGCCGGCTGTCGTGGGTACTTGGCCCTACGTCGGCCTTCACCTGAAGGGGGAATGATGAGCAACGAACTCGGACTTCACTCGGTACCTGACCTGCTCCCGGAGGGCCAAGACTCCCCGGAGTACCAGGCGGTGCGCCGCAAGGCGGCGCTCGCCGTCGCTTCACGGGCGACGAGCGCCGATGACTGCGCGAGGCTGCTGGACATGCTCGGCCTGCACGCGAGCAGCGGTCGCAGCTCCGAAGTGGCCTGATCCAGCGGTGAATCAACGGCCGCGCGCCGCCACGAGGTCCGCGACGAAGGCCTGATAGGCCTCGTCGCGGTCCGGCGCGCGCAGCACCGCGGACGGGTGGACCGTGGCGACGGCGGTGAGGTCGAATTCGGGGAGCTCGATCCGCTCGCCACGGCTTTTGGTGATGCGGAAGTCGTCGCCCAGCAGCCCCTTCGCCGCTGTCGCGCCGAGGAAGATCAAGAGCTCCGGACGGATCGCCGCCAGTTCCGCGTGCAGCCACGGACGGCACGCGACGATCTCGGTCTTCGACGGCGTCTTGTGGATGCGCCGCTTGCCGCGTTCGTCGCGTTTGAACTTGAAGTGTTTGACCGCGTTGGTGACGTAGATCTTCCGGCGATCGAAACCCGCTTCGTCGAGGGCCCGGTCGAGGAGCCGTCCGGCCGGTCCGACGAACGGCGCACCCGCCCGGTCTTCCTGGTCGCCGGGCTGTTCTCCGACCACCATGATCTCCGCCTTGCGGGGCCCCTCGCCGAAGACGGTCTGGGTCGCGTCGCGGTAGAGATCACATCCGTGACAGGAGGACGCCGCCTCACGGAGCCGGTCCAGGTCAGTGGTTTCGGGCGGATCCGCCCCGGGTGCCTTGGTCGCCATTTCGAGCGATTTCCCGGCCCACCACCCGGTCAAACCGGTTTCGCGCCCATCGCGATGGGTAGCCGGGAGTCATGGTCACCAACACCGAACCGGCCACCGCCTCCATTCAGGACACGCTCCGCGTCGCCGTGCAGGTCGTGCTGCCCACGCTCGCGGGCGGGGTGATCAAGCGGCGGCCGCTCGGCTTGGCCGCTGCGCAGAAACTGCAGGTGGACCGCCCGGCAGTGCGCTTGCTGGGTCGGCTCAGGGCCCGATACGGGCCGGGGCCGTTGCGGCTGCGGGTGCCAGGGCGTTCGGTCGATCTGGCGCTTTCCGCGGAGGACGTCGCCGAGGTGCTCGCCGCCGCGCCGGTGCCGTTCAGCCCGTCGACGAAGGAGAAGAGGGCCGCGCTGGGCCACTTCCAGCCGCACGGCGTGCTGATCTCGGACGCGACCGACCGGCCGCCGCGCCGTCGGTTCAACGAGGAGGTCCTCGAACCGGGCCGTCCGCTCCACGACCTCGCCGCCCCCTTCGCGACGGTGATCGCCAAGGAAGCGGCGTCCTTGTGGGACAAGGGGACCCTGGACTGGGACACCTTCAACCTCGCCTGGTGGCGGATCGTCCGGCAGGTCACCCTCGGCGAGTCCGCCGCGGGCGACGACGAACTCACCGACATGCTCGCCCGGCTGCGTAAAGACGCGAATTGGGCCTACGCGCATCCCCGCCGCGAGGAACTGCACGAGCGGTTCCGCAAGCGGCTGATCGAGCACCTGGAGCGGGTCGAACCCGGCAGCCTCGCCGAGGTCATCGCCTCCGCCACCGAGGAACGGAAACCCGAGGTCGTCGCCGACCAGGTCGCCCATTGGCTTTTCGCGTTCGACGCGGCCGGAATCGTCACTTTCCGCGCCCTCGCGCTGCTCGCCACCCATCCCGCCGCCCGCGAACGGGCCGACGAGGAACTCGGTGACGCCGATCTGGCCCAGCCGAATCAATTCGCCTACCTGCGTGCCTGCGCTCTCGAATCGGTCCGGCTGTGGCCGACCACGCCGGCGTTGCTGCGCGAGAGCACCGCCGATACCGCGTGGGGGCCGGCGGGGACGACGATCCTGATCTTCACCCCGTTCTTCCACCGCGATCCGGAGTCGATGCCCTATGCCGACCGGTTCGAACCCGAAATCTGGCTGGACGGCAGCGCGGCGGCCAATCCGGCGCTGGTGCCCTTCAGCGCCGGCCCCGCCATCTGCCCCGGCCGCGATCTGGTGCTGTTCTGCGCGAGCACGATGCTCGCCCACCTGATCCGCGACCGTCGTTTCGAGCTGGTTTCGGGTGCCGTCCTCGGTCCGGAGCGGCCGTTGCCCGCGACGCTCGACAACTTCCACCTGAAGTTCGAGCTGGTCTCCGGCTGAGCCCGATCAGGCTTCGTCGTCGACCCATTCCAGCAGGTCGCCGGGCTGGCATTGGAGTACTCGGCACATGGCTTCCAGGGTGCTGAACCGCACCGCCTTGGCGCGGCCGTTCTTCAGCACGGCCACGTTCGCCGGGGTGAGGCCGACGAGTTCGGCGAATTCGCCGACACTCATCTTGCGTTTGGCCAGTTCGACGTCGATGCGGACGACGATCGGCATCAGATCACCTGTTCCAGATCGGACCGCAGCGTGGTGGCCTGGCGCAGCAGCGTGCGCATCACCACCATGAGGAGGCCCAGTACGGCGACGCCGATCAACGCCAGGAACAACAGGAGTGGCAGGCCCGGGTCCTTGGCGTTGAAGCCCACGTAGAGGAACACGCCCGCGAGCACGAGCCAACCGGCGAGAATCGCCCAGACGATCGCGTCCACCCACCTCAACGACGCTTCGGTGAAGATCCGGTCCTTCTTGACCAGGGTGAGCAGTTGCCAGGTGGCCACGACCACGACCTGGACGCACAGCACCCAGAAGACGGAAACGGCCGTCGCGGGCCAGCGCAGGTAGGCCAGGTCGGGGTTCTGGCGGGCCATGTGCGCGAACTGCCCGGGCAGGGACATGACCTGGAAGAGCACCAGGATCCCGAACAGGAGCACGAGGAACACTCTGAGGGGCGCGACCGCCCGTTGCGCTGTGAGCATGCATCGATCTTCGCGCGTTATCTATCGAAAGTCAATCGGTAGCTATCGTCCAGCGATCCAAGATGCGTCCTTCTCGTGCTCCCGGGTAGACGTCTGCGGGCGGGCCGTCACAACGACGCTCGCCGGAAAAGGCGCATTCGGGAATTCGCTCACCGCGTTCGGTGAACCGCGTTGAATTTTCGGCCCCCTGCCGGATTCACCCGGCCGTAGTTCCGTCATTGTCGCGTTCCGCGGGGTCTGCCAGGATGCTCGGTGAACCGATCCGAAGGAGCGTTCGATGGCTTCTCGTCTCAACCCTTATATCAGTTTCGCCGGTGACGCCCGCCAGGCCATGGAGTTCTACAAGTCGGTGGTCGGCGGGGAACTGACGCTGAACACGTTCGGCGAATACGGGATGGCGGACTCGCCCGTGGCGGACCAGATCATGCACGCCCAGCTCGAATCGCCGAGCGGGTACACGATCATGGCCTCGGACACGCCGCCGGGAATGGAGCACAACCCGGGCACCAATGTGTCGGTCAGCCTCAGTGGTGACGACGGTGCGGAATTGCGCGGATACTGGGAGAAACTGTCCGCCGAAGGCACGGTTTCGGTCCCGTTCGAAAAGCAGATGTGGGGCGACGAATTCGGCGCCTGCACCGACAAGTTCGGCATCTCGTGGATGGTGAACGTCGTCCAGTCCTAGGGCTTTCCGGCCCGGTCCCTGCCCTGCCATAACTCCCGGCCTCCGGGGACTTACGGCCTCGATCACGCGATTCGTGTCATGACACCGGTGGAACCGCCGACCTCCTCTGGAGAGCATCCGGCGGTTCCATCGGGAGGCAAGTAGATGAACAGGAAGATCGCGGCGCTGCTGGTTTCGGCAGGTGCCGCCGTATCCGCCGGGGGACTGGGCGGTTGCGGGACGCCCACCGTCGGTACCCCGGTCACCGTGGTGCGCGAACTCGCGCCGCCGTCGACGACCACCGCCGTGGTCGTCGCACCGCCGCCGCCCACTTCCGTGGTCGTCGTGGAGCCGCCGATGACGGTCACCCGGACGCCCGCGGTCCAGCGGCTCACTTCGTGTCAGCGGCTTCTCTCCGAGGGGTACTCGTTCGAGTACGCGTTCAACGCCTGGGTGGCCGCGGGCCGTCCGCTGAGCTGGGACGCCGACCGTGACGGATACCCGTGCGAGCAGTCCTACGGGAACCGCAACTAGGCCCGGTCCCGAACAGCAGGTAAGTCGGGAGCGGTGCTGACGGTTCTGACCATCCCTGCCACTCACGAGACGTGCTCCACCACGCATCCCGTTGATTGTTCTGCCCGAATCAAGGGTTCCGGTCAACCAATCCCCGGGATGTAGTAGCCCGCGACGAAGCGACGGGCTGGTGGGGAGAGGGAATGAGCTCAGCGGAGGGTGTTGTCCTGGTCATCGGCTGCGGGATGCGGCCGTACCGGGAGTACCTGTTGGCGTCGGCCGGTCACCGGCATCCCTTGTGGCTGTTCAACGGGGACGAACCGACCTGGCAGGACCGCTACATCACCGGCGCCACGGTGCTGGACCTGCAGGACCGTGACGCCGTACTGGCCGCGGCCCGCGCGCTGAACGCGACCACGCCGGTATTCGGCGTGGTTTCGTGGGACGAGGCGTTGATCGTGACCGCGGCGCACGTCGCGGACGAACTCGGCGTGCCGGGCGCGGGGATCTCCGCGATCGAGGGCTGCCGCGACAAATGGCTCAGCCGCCGGACGCTCACCGCGGCCGGGGTCGCGCAGCCGGACTTCGGTTTCGTGCACGACGAAGAGCAGGCGGTCCGCGTGGCTGAGCGGATCGGCTATCCGGTCGTCGTCAAGCCGCGCGGGGGAGGGGCCAGCATCGGCGTCAGCCTCGCGGAAGACGGCGAGGCGGTGCGGAAGGCGTTCCGCACCGCGGAGGAGGCCAGCTTCGGTGGCTCTCCCGCCTACCAGGGCGGGGCGCTGGTCGAGGAGTATCTGACCGGCCCGGAGATCAGCGTGGACGGCGCCGTCGTCGACGGCGAGTACACGCCGATGTTCCTGGCGCACAAGACGGTCGGCATGCATCCGTACTTCGAGGAACTCGGCCACCTGGTCAGCTCCTCCGACGAACTGCTCGCCGACCCCGTACTCCGTTCGACGCTGGCCCGAGCGCACGGCGCGATCGATTTCCGGTACGGCGTCACCCACACCGAACTCAAGCTCACCGAACGCGGGCCGGTGATCGTGGAGATCAACGGCAGGCTCGGCGGGGACCTGATCCCGTTGCTGGCCCGGTTCGCGACCGGGATCGACCCGGGCGCCGCCGCGGTCGACGTCGCGCTCGGCATGCGGCCCCATATCCCGCACGAGGCCGAGGACCGGTGGGTCGGCGTGCGGTTCGGCTACCCCAAGCAGGACTGCGTCGTCGAATCGGTTTCGGTGCCGGAACCCTTGCTGGGAAACGGGATTCTCGCCTCCGGCGGGCTCGTCGAACCGGGCGCGCGGATGCGGCTGCCGCCGGCGGAGTTCATTTCGCGCCACGCGTATGTGATCTGTGCCGGTCGAGATCCCGACGATTGCGAGGTGGTGCTGGACAAAGCCATGGCCCAGGTCCGGCTGACCGCGTACCCCCTGCTGCCCTCCGTGGCCACCGGTGGCTGACCGCGTGACCGCACCGCAGAACACCTTCCAAGCACTCTCAACGATGGCGGAGCAAACAATGGCGAACCGTGATGTCGAGCTTCTCGCAGTCGGAGCAGGACCGTCCAACCTGGCACTCGCAGTGGCACTGGAGGAGCTCGCGCCCGGCCTGGCCCGCGATTCGGTCCTGATCGAACGCGACGAGGAGGTCTCCTGGCAGCGGGGCATGCTCCTGCCGGAGGCGTTGTCGCAGGTCTCGTTCCTCAAGGACCTGGTGACCCTGCGCAATCCGCGCAGCCGGTTCTCGTTCCTCAACTATCTGCACGACACCAACCGGCTCAACGAGTTCGTGAACATGGGCAGCTTCGTCCCGTACCGGGTCGAGCTGGCCGACTATCTGAAGTGGACTGCCGACTCGCTGTCGATGGTCGATCTTCAGCGCGGCCGGGAATGCCGCGAGATCACTCCCGTGTGGACGGACGGCACGCTCACCGGCTGGGAGACCCGGATCGCCGACGGCGAGGTCATCCGCAGCCGGTACCTGGTGGTCGGGGCAGGCCGCGACGCGCGGATCCCGGACCAGCTCCGGACGGTGAACCAGGACCGCGTCATCCACAGCACCCAGTACCTGCCGCGGATCGCCAAGCTGCGCAAGGACCTGCCCTACCGCGTCGCGGTGATCGGCGCCGGCCAGAGCGCGGCGGAACTGTTCGGCGCGGTGCAGAACGACCTGCCCGAATGCAAGCCCACGATGGTGATGCGGTCGATCGGCCTGAACTACTACGAGAGCAGCAAGTTCAACAACGAGCTGTTCTTCCCGTCCCAGGTCGACAAGTTCTTCGACGCGCTGCCCGCGGCACGCGAGCAGATGCTCGCCGAGATGCACCACACGAACTACTCCGGGCTGGCGCCGGGCACGATGGACGCGCTCTACCGCTCGATGTACCTCGACCGGCTTTCCGGGCGTTCGCGGCTGCGGATGATCACGATGAGCGACATCACCGACGCCCGTGACGAGGGTGACGAGGTCGTGCTGGAACTGACCGACCGGCGTACCGGCGAGACGCAGGAACTGCGCACGGATCTCGTGCTGCTCGGCACCGGCTTCTCGCCGGAGATGCCGAGGATGGTCCAGGAGATCGCGAAATCGATCGGTCTCTCGGAGATCAAGGTGACCCGCGACTACCGGCTGGAGATCGACCAGCCCGCCACCGCCGCCGTCTACCTCCAGGGGGTCAACGAGGCGACGCACGGGATCGCGGACTCGCTGCTGAGCGTGCTCGCCCCGCGCGCCAACGACATCCTGCAGGACATCCTCGCCCATCGCGGCGAGGCCCCGTCGGTGCCGCCGCAGCCGACGTCGGACACCGCGCCCATCGTCGCCACCCGCTGAGCCACGGAAAGGAAGAAGCAGTCATGGAGATCCGTCCGCTGGAGCGGGAAAAGATGGTCTTCGAGAACGGCGCCTACGGACAGCGGCTCCTGCCGTGGGCGGCGCTGAACGCGCCGTTCGAAGGTGCCTGGGTCACGGTGCCCGCCCACGGCGCGACGGGTGCGCACTCTCACCACGAGTACGAGATCTTCATCGCCGTCAGCGGCGAGGCGGTCGTCGAGACCGGGGGCGAACGCCGCGCGTTCCGGCCGGGCGACATCGAGTTCCACGCGCCCGGCACCGAGCACCGCATCCTCAACGACGGTGCGGAGGACTTCGAGATGTACGCGATCTGGTGGGACGCCGACATGACGGCGAAGTTCGCCGCCCGGCACGCGGCACAGCCGTCCGAGCGGGCGGGGGTGTGAGCATGGCCGACACGAGACCGGTCGTGATCATCGGCGGCCCGCCGACGTCCAACGGGGACCTGCACATCGGGCATATCGCCGGCCCGTATCTCGGCGCCGACGTGCACCGGCGGTATCTGCGCGCGGCGGGTCGCGAGGGCGTGTTCGCCTCGTGCACCGACGACAGCCAGACCTACCTCGTCACCAGCGCCGCCCGGGTCGGGGTGACCCCGCCCGAGCTGGTGAAGCAGTCGACCGAGAACATCCAGCGCACCTTCAAGGCGATGGGCGTCGAGGTCGACGGCTTCTCGCCGACCGACGACGGCTACAAGGTCCTTGTGCACGACTACGTCAACCGCTTGTACGACAACGGAAAGCTTCGCCTGCGCAAGGTGCGGCTGCCCTACAGCGAGCGCGAGGGCGAATTCCTGGTCGAAGGTTTCGTCGGCGGTGGCTGCCCCACCTGTCTCGCCGACAGCCGCGGCGGATTCTGCGAGGGATGCGGGCACCCGATCGACTTCGACGCGCTCATCGAGCCGTATTCGGTGCTCGACCCGGCAGACGAGGTGACCTACCGCGAGACGGAGATCCTGGTCTTCCCCGTCTCGGAGTACCGCGAACAGTTGCTCGCCTACTACGAGGAACGCGGTCCCGCCTGGCGGCCGCACGTGCTCGGGCTGATGCGCGAACTGCTGGCCGGACCGTTGCCGGACTTCGCCATCACCTATCCGGTGAGCTGGGGGCTGCCCGCGCCGTTCGCGGAAACGCCGGGGCAGACGCTCAACGCCTGGGTCGAGGGCATGCCCGCGTCGATGTACTGCACCGAATACGCCTTGCGACGCAACGGAAAGCCGGTCGTCGCCGACGACGACGCGTGGCTCGCGGAGAACGACGCGCGGGTCGTGGTGTTCATGGGGTTCGACCCGCTGTTCACCTGGGGCGTCGTCCACGTCGCCGAGCTGATCGCCCACGACGGCCGCTACGTCCTGCCGGACACGTTGCTGGTCAACGAGTTCTACGAACTCGAGAACGAGAAGTTCTCCACCAGCAAGGGACATGTGGTCTGGGCCCGTGAACTGGCGGCCGAACTGCCGCGCGACCTCGCGCGGTTCTATCTCAACCTCACCGCCCCCGAGTTCGCCAGGACCAACTTCAGCCGCGCCGCGCTGGAGAAGATCGCCGGGGAACGGCTCGTCGCGCCCTGGAACGAACTCGCGGAGACCCTGGCCAAGCTCACCGCCGAGGTCGGCGGCGAAGGCGGGCTTCCGGTGTCCACCGAGGCCACGGAACGCGCGGCGGCGATGGTGTCCCGGTTCGTCCTGAACTACGAACTCGAGGACTTCAGCCTCAGCCGGGCGGCGGATCTGGTGGTGCAGCACGTCGAACGGCTGCGGGCGGCCGCGGAACGCACCCTCGCGGGGAACCTCGACCAGGAGGTGCTCCGCGGCAGGCTGGGTGACCTCTTCCTGGAACTGCGCGCGCTGATCGGCTGTGCCTCACCGATCCTCATCGACCTCTCCGCGCGTGCCGCGAGCGCGGGCGGATTCGACCTCCGGATCACCGCGGACGCCTACGACGTCACGCACACCACGGCGTTCGCCGTGCCACCACTGGAATTCCCCCCGACGAGCGAGGTCTGAGCCCCCATGTCACTCGACAGCACCCTCTCCGCCGACGCGGTCCGGCGGTCCCGGATCGCCGAACGGCTGCTCGTCCCGGCCGGCTTCATCACCACGGCGGGCAACGCCTTCCAGATCACCGCGGCCGCGATCCTGGTCTTCCACGCCGAGCAGACCACACTGGCCGTCGGCTGGCTGTTCATCGCGGTGTCGGTCCCGCAGGTCGCGCTCGCGCTGCTGTTCGGCAAACTGGTCGACCGGGTCGACCGGCGGATGCTCTGCGTGGCGGCGGACCTGGTCAGCGCGATGACCGCGTTCGCGCTGCCGGTGTGGCTGTGGATCGGCGGCCCGGCGAACCTGGGCTCCTACATAGCGAACTTCATGCTCGCCTGCACCGCGGCGCTGTTCATGCCCGCCAGCAACGGCTTGATCAAGGAACGGGTCGCCGACGAACGGCTCGGGAAGTTCAACTCCCACTTCGAGATGGCGAGCAACGCCGGCATGCTGCTCGCCTCGTCGCTGGCGGGTTTCCTGGTGATCTGGTTCGGCGCCACACCGCTGTTCATCTTCAACTCGCTGACCTTCATGCTCTCGGCCGTCCTCGTCTACGCGATCGGCCGGAAGCCGGTCAAGGCGCCGGTCATCGTCGAGACGGTGACCGTGGACCCGTCGGCGCCGGTCGAGGTACCGGTGCGCCAGCCGATCAAGCGGCTCGCGCTGTTGTACGCCAACGGGAACATCGGCCTGATGGTCGCCAACGTCATCCTGACGACGCTGATCCTGCAGACGTTCAACCAGGGCGCCTGGATGATCGGCGTGGTCGACGCGCTGGCCGGGGCCGGGTTCATCGCCGGCGCCGCCCTGTACGGCAAGGTCAGCAAACGGTTCAAGGGCATCCACCTCGCCGTGCTCGGCACGCTCGGGAACCTGATCTGCCTGGCGATCCAGCCGTTGCACTACATCGCGTTGATGGTGGCGATCCCGTTCGCCGGGTTCTGTTTCGCGCAGGGCCGCATCGCCGCCCGCACCCTGCTGATGCGGGCGAGCCCGGAGGAGCGGGTCGGCCGGATCTTCGGCGGCACCCAGGCCGTCGGCCTCGGGCTCGGCGTCGGCGCGACGGTCGGCTTGTCGACATTGGCGGACGCGACCACCGTGCCCCACGCCTTCTGGGGGCTGGCGATCCTGCAGGGCGCGATCGTGATCGGCACCTACTTCAGTCTGGCGAAACCGCTGTCGGCGCAGGACAACAAGCAGCCCGCCGAAGTTCTCGAGGCGACCGCCGCCTGACCGCGGCCGAATTCGGAGGAAGCGAAAACCATGACGGACAAGCCGATCAAGGGCGGCGTGGCGACCTGGGCCTGCCTTCCCGGGTTCCCGCCCGCGGTGATCTTCCCGTTCACCCCCGGAGAGCGTTTCGGCATCCGGAACCTCTACGAGTTCCAGATGCTGATGTACCGGCCCCTCTACTGGCTCGGCCGCGACGGCGAACCCGCGATCGACTACGACCTCAGCGTGGGCGAAGAGCCGGTGTGGGACGAGACCGGCCGCACCTGCACGGTCCGGATCAAACCGTGGAAATGGTCCAACGGCGAGACGGTCTGCGCGGACAACGTCGTCTTCTGGATGAACATGCTGAAGACGAAGGGGCCGAAGTTCGGCGCCTACAGCGAAGGCTACTTCCCGGACAACCTGGTGTCCTTCGAGAAGGTCGTCGACGACAAGGTGAGCTTCACCTTCGACAAGGCGTACTCGAAGAACTGGGTGCTGCTGAACCAGCTCACCATGATCACGCCGATGCCGAAGGCGTGGGACCGCACCGCGGCCGGACCCGCCGACGCGACCCACGACATCGGCCAAGCGGAAGCGGTGTACGAGTTCCTGATGGCGGAGAACGGCGATCCCGTCGCCGAGGACAACACCCACCGCACCCGGTGGGCGGACAGTCCGGTGTGGAGTGTCGTCAACGGACCGTGGCGGCTGAAGAGCTACACGAAAGAAGGGGTCATCACCTTCGTCCCGAACGAGCACTACAGCGGCCCCAACCCGCCGCACCTGGACGAGTTGCGCCAGGTCTCGACGACGTCGGACGAGCAGCAGTACGAACTGCTGCGGTCGGGCGACGTCCAGGTCGGTTTCCTGCCGCCGGGTAAGGGCGTCCAACCGGACGGCGACCCGACGCGGGGCGGGCCGAACCCGCTCGGCGCCGGATTCCAGCTGGAACCGCAGATCCTGTTCAACATCAACTTCATGGCGGTGAACTTCGGCAACCCCACCGTCGCCGGCCAGCTGCTCCGGCAACCGTACGTGCGGCAGGCACTCCAGAGCTGTTTCGACCAGGAGTACGGCGCCCGCGAGGTCTATCAGGGTTACGGCTGGAGCCAGACCGGGCCGATCCCGGTCCTGCCCAAGAGCGACCTGGTCTCACCGAAGATCACCGAACGCGGCGGGTCCTGGCCGTTCGACCTGGAACGGGCACGTACGCTGCTGGCCGAAAACGGCTGGGACACCGAGGCTTCCCCCGCCGTGTGCGTGCGGCCCGGAACCGGGCCCGGCGCGGCGGGCGAGGGCATCCCTGCCGGAACCGAGCTGAGTTTCTCCTTGCGTTACTGGGAAGGGCGGCCTTCGCTGGCCCGGCTCATGACGCAGTTCCGCGACGACGCGGCCAAGGCCGGGATCGAGATCCGCCTGGAAGAGGTGATGGGTTCGGTCCTGGTGGCGGAGGACGGGCCGGGCGAGAAGCGGCTGTGGGAGCTGTCCTGCTGGGGTGGAGGCTGGGTCTACAACTACCCGACCGGCGAGAACCTCTTCCAGAGCGGGGCCGCCTGCAACTTCAGCAACTACCGCGACGCCAGGGCCGACGAGCTGATCGCGAAGACGGTCACCACCGACGACCTCGAAGCGCTGTACGAGTACCAGGAGTACATCGCCGACCAGGCCCCGGTGATCTTCATGCCGACGTTCCCCCGGCGCCTGTTCGAAGTCGCCGGGAACCTGCGCGGGTTCACCCCGCTCAACCCGTACGGCCTGATCAACCCCGAGAACTGGTACTACGTGGAGGAGGACGAGTCATGACGCGCCCGGTGCTGCTGGTCGGCTTCGTGGCCGCCGCGCTGGGTTCGTCCATCAAGGACTTCCAGCCCGACGGAACGGTCATCTTCGTCGAGGAGCCCGACGTGGTCCGCAAACGCGGCGCGCGGGAGACGGTGGCGGGTTCGGCCCTGGTGCGGGACCTGATCGAGTGGGAGTTCCACCTCCCCGGCAAGGCGGACGAGTTCTACCACGTCCACGACGACCTCGATCCGGCCGCGGTGGTCCCGCTGACCGAGTACGCGACCCCGTTCGCGGCCCGGCTCGCGGAACGGTACGGCCTGCCGGGCGCGGGCTTCGGCGCGGCGCAGATCCTGCGGGACAAGGGGATGCTGCGCCTGGTCAGCCGGGCGGCGGGGGTCGCGAACCCGCCTTCGGCCCAGGTCGGAACCCCGGCGCAGGTCCGCGAGTTCATGGCGCGGCATCCGGGAAAGATCGTGCTGAAGCCCGCGAACCGGCAGGCGTCGGTGGGCACCCAGGTGATCACCGACCCGGCCGAGGTCGAGCAGGCTTGGGCCGACTGTGCCGTGCAGGACGAGGGCGTCTTCGTCCCGGACCGCGCGATGGAACTGAAGATGCTGGCCGAGAGCTTCGTCGACGGCGACGAGTACAGCGTCGAAATGCTGCTGCGGGACGGCGAACCGTTGTTCGCCAACGTCACCGGCAAACGGCTGTTCCCCGGGTCGCGCCCGGTGGAACTCGCGCACATCGTCCCCGCCGACATCCCGGACGAACTGACCGCGCTGCTGACCGAGGAAACCCGGCGGCTCACCGAGGCGACCGGCTTCGGCACCGGCATCGTCCACTGTGAATGGATCGTCTCGAACGGGGTGCCGTATCTGGTCGAATGCGCCGGCCGGTTCGCGGGCGACGGCATCATCGAGCTGATCCAGCGCGCCTACCCGGTGGAGCTGAATCGCGCCTACTTCTCGGTGATGAAGGGTGAACCGGTTGTGGACGCGTTGCCGCGCAAGGCCGAACGCGGTGCCGCGGTGCGGTTCGTGTCCATCGAGCCCGGCTTCATCGAGGACGTGCGCGGTGTCGAGAAGGCGGCACAGGCCGAGGGCGTGTTCCTGTGCGACGTCGGCGTTTCGGCCGGTGACCGGTTCGACGGGCTGCGCAGTTCGTGGGACCGCGTCGGCGATCTGATGGTGACCGCGGCCAGTCCGGCGGAGGCGTCGCGCCTGGCCGAAGAAGCGGTCGCGCTGATCGAGATCGACGTGCGGCCGGACGGCGAGGAGAGGGAGAACGCCGCGCCATGAGCATCGAAACCGTCCAGCCCGCCCTTCCGGACGCCGGTCTCGACGTGATCGTCACCGGGCTCTCGTCCGACGCGCACACCTGGAACCTGGTGTATTTGGAGCTGCTGCTGGAGGAACTGGGGTGCCGGGTGACCAATCTCGGCGCCTGCGTCCCGGACGCGACGATCGTGCGCGAATGCGTCACCCGGCGGCCGGACCTGGTGGTGATCAGCAGTCTGAACGGACACGGCTGCCAAGACGGCGTCCGGCTGATGGACGCCTTCCGCGCGGAGCCGGCGCTGGTCACGACGCCGGTCGTGATCGGCGGGAAGCTCGACGTCACCGGCGGGAGCAACGCCGCCCGGCTGCTGGAGGCAGGCTTCGACGCGGTGTTCGAGGACTCCGGCGGGCTGAGCCCGTTCCGGACGTTCCTGCGGACGCTGTCCGTGCGCGCCCCCGGTGTCCCGCTGGGTGCCGGATGAGCGTGCTCGCCCCGCGACGGGGACTTTCGTTCGGCGCGGTGGTCGAACGCCACCACGCCAGGGGAGACCTGGTCGTCCAGCCCCGGATGGGTTTCGCGGATCCGGGACGGATGACCAGGGGACTGCTGGCGACCAGGGCGGCGCGGGCCGCGACCGTCGGCACCATCACGATCGACAGCTACACCCGGGTCGGCGACAGCGAGGCGGCACGGGCGGCGCTGGCCGCCGGTGCCGACCTCAACGGCTACCCGCTCGCCGACCACGAGCCCGCCACCACGGCGGCGTTGCTCGACGGGGTGCTGTCCGAGGATTTCCCGGTGCAGATCCGGCACGGTTCGGCGGATCCCCGCCGGATCGTGCGGACACTGCTCGACTTCGGGCTGCACGCGACCGAGGGCGGGCCGGTGTCGTACTGCCTGCCCTACAGCCGGATGCCGCTCTCGGCGGCCGTCGACAACTGGCGGCGCTGTTGCGAAACCCTGGCCGAGGCCAGGAGCCCGGAACTGGAGCCGCATCTGGAGACCTTCGGCGGCTGCATGATGGGGCAGCTGTGCCCGCCCGCGCTGCTGGTCGCGCTGAGTGTGCTGGAGGGGATGTTCTTCTGGCGGCACGGCGTGCGCTGCCTTTCCTTCAGCTACGCGCAGCAGACCCACGCCGGGCAGGACGAGGAGGCGATCGCCGCGCTGCACGCCCTGATCAGGGAATACGTACCGCACGCGCGGACGCACGTGGTGGTCTACGGCTACATGGGCGTCTACCCGAGGACTCCCGGCGGCGCGCTGGCGCTGATCGCGGAGTCCGCGCGGCTGGCCGCCCGCACCGGCGCGAGCAGGCTGATCGTGAAGACCACCGCCGAAGCGCACCGGCTGCCGACCGTGGCGGAGAACGTGACCGCCCTCGAACACGCCGCCGACGCCGCGCGGGGCGTCTCCCGGATCGGTCATCTCGGTGACACCGGGATCCACGCGCAGGCGAAAGCGCTGGTGGACAACGTCCTTTCGCTCGACGGCGACCTCGGACGGGCGCTGGTCACCGCGTTCGCGCGGGGACAGCTGGACGTCCCGTTCTGCCTGCACCCGGACAACGCCGGCCGGGCGCGTGGACGGCTGGACGCGGGCGGGCGCCTGGAATGGCAGCGGATCGGCGCGATGCCACTGGGCGATCTCGTCGACCTGCCGTCGGAGCGACGAATGACCTCCAGCGACCTGCTGGACGCGCTCCGGTACGTCGAGCGGTCGTTCGACGAGCGCTACGGGATGCCCGGAATCGACACCGTTCAACTAATTCAGGGGAGTAGGACATGACCGGAACAGCGGACGCGGCATTGCCGCCGGGTACCCGCGAGCATCTCACGTCGCCGGTGACACAGGCGGCGTTGCGCATCCAGAACAGCATCACCGCGGGCACCCGCGAGTATCTCGGCATGAACGGCTTCGTGGAACTGCAGCCGCCGTTGATCGGGCCAGTGACCGACCCGGGTTGCCGCGGCGCCAAACAGGTCGACGTCGACTACTACGGGCACAAGTACAAGATGATGACCAGCGTCATCCTGTACAAACAGGCGTCGCTGCTGGCCTTCGACAAGATCTTCTACGTCGCTCCGAACGTGCGGCTGGAGCCGCTGGAGACCTCGACCACCGGACGGCATCTGGTCGAGTTCACCCAGATCGACGTCGAGGTCGCGCGGGCGAGCCGGGAGGACGTCCTCGATCTCGCGCAGGGACTGCTCCGGCACGTGGTCGCCTACACACTGCGGGAGTCCAAAATGGACCTCGCCGCGCTCGGCCGGGACCAGGACGCGTTCACGCCGCTGCTGGAGGAGGACTTCGAGCGGATGACGCACCGCGAGGCGGTGTCGCGGCTGCGGGGGCTGCTGCACGGGCAGAGCGCCGACGCGGAGATCGACTGGCAGGGCGAGCGGATCATCTCCGAGCAGACGAACCGGCCGTTCTTCATCGTCGACTACCCCAAGGGGTCCCGCGGGTTCACCGACGGCGAGTCGAGCACCGAACCGGGCGTGCTGCGGAACTTCGACCTCATCGCCGCGGACGGGTACGGCGAACTGTGCAGTGGCGGTGAGCGCACGCACGAGTACCGGCGGCTCATCGAGCGGATGCGGGAGACAGGGGAGAACCCGGCGAAGTACCGCTGGTACCTCGACCTCGCGCGCGAGGGACTCCCCCCGAGCGCCGGCTTCGGCATGGGACTGGAGCGGGTGACGCGGTACCTCGCCGGGCTGGACGCGGTCTGGCAGGCCAACGCGTACCCGAAGCTGCCGGGGATCGCGGCGCCGTGATCACCGCACGGCAGCTTCCGGAAGACGCGATCCGCGCGCGGGCGCGGGAAGGCAGCGCGGCGATCTTCCCCGATGTCGGGGGATACGGGCGCACGTTGTTCGGCGCGGACGTCGATTCGGGCACCGACGAACTCGACCGCGCGCGGATCGTGCCGCCGGTGTTCGTCCCGCGGCGCCTGGAGAAGATGTTCGACCTCGCACGGGAACCGGTCTACGGCGATGTCGGGCTGACGACGGTCCTCGGCGGCTTCACGGCGCCGTCGCCGGTCTTCCTGTGCGCGTTCGGGTCAACGCAGGTGGCGGGCAGCGGACTCGGGATCGCCGCGAGCGAGCAGGCGGGCAGACTCGGGATGCCGATGGTGATCGGCGAGAACGTCGTGCCCATGCACGGCTACGGGCGGATGGGCGAAAGCGCGGAAGACGGGCTGCTCGGGCGGATCCGCGCGTACGCCGGCGCGGTGCCGGACGGGCTGGGTGGTGTGGTGGTGCAGCAGAGCACCGAGGACGCCGACGCGGAGGTCTGGAATCTCGTCTACAGCGACCCGTCCGCGACGAAACTGCTGGAGAGCGGGCGTCTGGCGTTCGAACTGAAGGTGGGCCAGGGGGCCAAACCGGGCCTCGGCGGGATGACCGTGCTCTCGCGCACGGCCGCGGGCGAGGTCGCCGAACAGTACACAGTGGACGAAGCGTTCGGCACGGACACCGCGATGGTGCTGCGCTCGAGCAGTCCCGGCACGTTCACCGGGGAGATCCTGCGCCAGCAGATCCACCTGATGCGCAACAACTACCCGCGGGCGCGGGCCTGGGTGAAACTGCATCCAGGCCGGGACGTCGGTGAGGCGGCACAGGTCGCGTGGGCGGCGGGAGCGGACGCGGTCACCGTGGACGGTGCCGAGGGCGGCACCGGCTGGGCGCCGTCGGTGTTCCTCGACCAGGTGGGCCTGCCGCTGGTGGAATGCCTGCGCCGGGTCGGCAAGCACGACGCGTCGCTGCTGGTGTCCGGCCGGATCTGGGAAGGGGCCCGTGCGCTGAAATGCCTGGCGATGGGCGCTTCCGCGGTCGGCCTCGGCCGGGCGGCGCTGCTCGCCGTCGACGAGGACGCGACCGAAGGGCTCGTGCGGCTGGTGCGGTGCCTCGAACTCGAACTGCGGCTGCTCGCCAGCGCCCTCGGGAAGTACGACCTCACCGATCTCACCTCGGACGATCTCTGGTTTCCGGGTGCTCCCGGACCGAAGGAGCAGGACGCATGATCAACTACGACGGGAAACGGTTCCGGAAGGTCAGCGCCGACCCGGACGCGCCGGTGACCCGGTACCGGCAGAAGGACGACCTGGTGTGGGCCGAACTGTCCGGCGGCGGCGTGCGGCTCGGGTCGCTGACCGGGAAGTGCGGCGAGGACGGGACGATCGAGCTGGCCTACACCATGGTGCTGACCGGCGGGCAGGTGATTTCGGGACACAGCACGAACACCCCGGAGTTCCTGCCGGACGGGCGGATCCGGCTCAACGAGGTGTGGGAGCGGTACGGCACTCACGGGTCACGGGGGATCTCGGCGATCGAAGAGGTCGCCGAGTAGGTGCCCCCGCGTCGATGAAGGAATTGGGACACTCAACGTCCCGATTCCTTCATCGGCGGCCTGCACCCTGACGTTCAAGGTAGGAAAGGAGGCCTTCACGGACTTCCCGCACCTGAACAGCGGACCGCGACCGGCGCCGTGTGGGTGGGTGCGGAGTGGGCGGCGCGCCGGATGCCATGAAAGGTCCTTTCCTTGCAAAATTTGCGAGGAAAGGACCTTTCATTGCGAGCGAGACCACTCCGACGCACGCGTCACCGCGGCCCGCGGCGGTCGCCCCTTGGGGCACTCCAAGGCGCATTTGCCGTGAAGGAACCTGCGGATTCGGCGGCGATTCACGCGACCGAAAAGGGCAGTCGACGACGCCGAATGGCTCACGCCGAAAGGCGGGCTTCACCGCGGGTTCTTTTGGAGGTATTCCGCCCAGACCTTCTTCGGCACGCACATTCGCCACGAGTCGACGATCAGCTCTCGTAACTCTTCGTAATCTATCGCGGACAGACGGACGCGAACCCACTGATAGCGCATATCGGACGCGATCGGCATCATGAACTTGTCCGGTTCGCCCGCCACGAGCGCTTCTCGCTCCTCTTTGGGATAGCCGAATCCCAGGACGGTTTCGTCAGGTGAGAGCGAAAGGAACACGATTCGCCCCACGCGGAACTTCACCCGGTCCCGGACCAGCGCTTCATACGCGCGAGGCAGCTCCGAAGCGATCTTTCTGACGTCATCCCCGGTTACCATCTTTCCACCATTCTCCGCTGTCCGTTCCCCAGTCACCCGCCGCGCCCATGGTGATGGCGACGTAAAGATATTCGTCGAGGATCTTCGCGAGTGACACCGGTCTGCCCACCAGGGCAGAAATACCGTCGCCGTTCGAGTCCGCCTCCGCGAGAGTGGCGGCGGCCCACTCGCGGCCGAGGCGCAGGTGCCTGCCGAACGCGGCGCCGTCCCTGGCGCCGTGGAGCGTGCCCGCGATGGCTGCGTCCCACGGCATGATCGTGTTGGGTCGCAACGCATACAGCGCCTTCGCGGCGGCGGTCGGACCGAGGGTGCGCTTCGTCCGTCCCGCTGAGACGACGACACCGGAGAGGTCCGCGTATGCCTTCGCGGCCGTGTCGATGCCCGCATCCGTCAGGTGGACCAGCTCGACGTCCGGCAGGGCCGCGCCCCAGGTTTCCCACCAATCCCGGATCCCGTCGTCGAACGGAGCGGGCTCCCCTTCCCGCGGATAGCGGATACGGCAACCCCACGAGTTCAACCAGCGAAGAAGAATTGTGCGATGTGCGGTCTGTGACAGGTCGATCGCGGAGAGCCCGTTTTGATCGGACACAGCTTCGAGGAGCCGAAGCCAAGAGGTGTCGGCATTCGCGAACCCGTTGAACACTTCGGCGGCGCGTCGGAGTTCTGCGAGAGGCGGGAGGGAGCGGGACATGGCGGAACCCTATCCGGTGCCACCAAGCAGGTGAATTTCCGCGTCCAACTATTGGACTTTGTACATTGAGTCACCTATTTGTATCTGCTGCATGGTTCATTGGTCCTTTAGGGTTGTGGCCAGGAAGGCCACAAGGATGTCGGTTACGCAGCGCGATCGCGTTACCCCATCCAGGGGAGGAGATGGCATGGGCAGACCCGAGCGACCGTTGGACGGCTCCACTGGTCCGATCGCCGCATTCGCTCATGATCTGCGGGTGTTACGGAACCGGGCGGGAAACCCGAGCTACCGGGAACTCGCGAGGACGGCGCTGTTCGCGCCTTCCGTGCTGTCCAGCGCGGCGAGCGGCCACCGGCTGCCCACCCTCGCCGTGACACTGGCGTTCGTCTCCGCGTGCGGGGGCGACCGCGCGGCGTGGGAACGGCGTTGGCGGAGCGTCGCAGGCCAAACGGGAGGCGGTGTCGAAGCGCGGGAGGAGCGCGCGCCCGCACCACCGCCGGCCGAGATTCCGGCGGATGGCGCGCACGCGTCGGCATCCGGCGTCATCCACTTGGCCCGTCCGGCCCAGCTGCCGATGGGATCGAGGACTTTCGTCGGCAGGGAAAGGGATTTGGCCAAGGCCACCCGGATGATCGGGGCGACCGGTCCGGTCAAGGCGCCGCTGGTCGTCAGTGGTCCGATCGGGGTCGGTAAAACGGCCTTCGCCCTGCGGCTGGCCGAAGAGGTCGCCGCCGACTTCCCGGACGGGCGGCTTTACGCCGATCTGAGCAACAGTGGCACCGGCGGCCGGTCGGCCAACGGGATCGTGCGCGGCTTCCTGCGCGCGCTCGGGGTGCCGGCGCATCTCGTGCCCGACGACCCGATGCAGCGCGTCGGCCTGTACCGGTCCCTGCTCGCCGAACGCAGGTTGTTCGTGTTGCTCGCGGGGGTCGGTGACGAAGGTCAGGTGCGGCCGTTGCTGGGCCAGGCCACGCACAGCCAGGTCGTGGTGACCAGCCGCGCCCGGCTGCTCGGGCTGGAGGACACGAACCGGATCGAGCTGGATACGTTCACCCGCGAAGAATCGCTGGCGTTGATCGGGCGGATCGCCGGGGTGGGCCGGGTCCACGCCGAACACGACGCGACCGACGCGATCGCCGACCTGTGCGGCGATCTGCCCTTGGCGATCAACATCGTCGGCCGCAAGATCGCCGCGCGTCCGGAATGGGCGATCGCGTACACGGCGGGCAGGCTCGCGGATCGCGAACGGCTCATGGACAGTCTCTGTGTCGGTGACGTCAACGTCCGGGACCGGTTCACTTCGGCCTACGAACATCTTTCGCCCGCCGGGCGGGAGGCCATCCATCACTTCGGGCAGAGCGGGGCGGGCTGGGCGACGTCGATCGGGGTCGCCGCGGCGATGGGCATCATGATCGAGACCGCGGACGAACTCCTCGAATCCGTGGTGGACGCCGGACTTCTCCAGCGCGCCACTGTGGCCGGCCGCTACGCGGTCTCCCGGTTGGTCAGCGCGTTCGCCGCCGAGCGGCAACGGGAACCGAACCCGCTCGCCGCCGCGGTCCCGATGGTGGGCCGCCGGGCGCGGAAGAACGCGTTCGAGTCGCTGCGACACGAGGCCGTGCGCACCCTGCCGGGCAGCTCGTCGGAAGGTTGATTGTTCTCCCCGCGCGAAGCTTCCGGTCAACGGGCGGCGCGGCTTGAATGAGTCGACGAATGAAGGCGAGCGAAATTCGGTGACACAATGCTGATTCTGTCCATGAAAGAGGGTCACGATGGCGGGATCGTGGCGATCGAGGACGGCAAGCTGCTGTTCGCGCTGGAGTCGGAAAAGGACAACTACCCGCGCTACGACCGGATCACCGGCGAGCTGATGGCGCGAGCGGCGGGGATGCTCGACAGGCAACCCGACGTGGTGGCGCTCGGCGGCTGGGTCAAGGGAGAGTTCTCGGTGGAACCACCGTCCCGCACCGGATACTTCGGTGTCGGCGAGGGCGCGATCTCCGACGAGGCGGGCAAGTTCTTCGGCAAGGACGTGCGCTACTTCTCCTCGACCCACGAGCGCTCGCACATCTACACCTCGTTGGGGATGGCCCCCGCGGCACCCGGCCAGGCGTACTACTCCCTGGTGTGGGAAGGCAACATCGGGGACTTCTACCGGATCGACGAGCGCGGTGAGGCCACTCACCTGCAGCACGTGCTGACCGACCCGGGCGCGAAGTACGCCTACCTCTTCGCGCTGGCGGATCCGGGTTTCCCGCTCGGCAAGGGAAAGTTCCGGTTCAACGACGCCGGCAAGCAGATGGCGCTGACCGGGTTCGCCGAACCCGGCCCGCTCACCCCCGACGAGCAGAAGACCATCGACTTCATCCTCGACCGTGACGGCATCATCCTCGGTCTGTCCAAAGAGGAAATGTCGTGGTCGCATCTGTACAACGCCGGGGTCTGGTCGCAGGAGTACCGCAACGCGGCGGCCAAGCACTCGCAGGCGATCTTCAACCGGTTCCACGACTACGCCGAGAAGAACCTGACCGAAGGCCTGCCGCTGCTGATCTCCGGAGGCTGTGGGCTGAACTGCGACTGGAACCGGTTGTGGCGGGAGAGCGGTCTGTTCTCCTCGGTGTTCGTGCCGCCTTGCCCGAACGACAGCGGTTCCGCGCTGGGCACGGCCATCGACGCGCAGTGGTTCTACACCGGGCAGGCGACCATCGAATGGGACGTCTACGCGGGGGAGAACTTCGTCGAGGACGTCGTCCCGGATCCGGCGAAGTACGAGACGCGGCCGCTCGTGGCGAGCGAGGTCGCGAAATACCTCAAGGACGGCAACATCATCGGCTGGGCGCGCGGCCGGTACGAGATGGGCCCGCGGGCGCTCGGCAACCGGTCGATCCTGGCCGCGCCGTTCACCGTGGACACCACCGTGCGGCTCAACAAGATCAAGCGTCGCGAGGACTACCGCCCGATCGCGCCGATCGCGCTGGAGTCGGACGCGCCGAAGTGGTTCGTCGGTTCGGTGGAGGATCCGTACATGCTGTACTTCAACCACGTCACCTCCGACGAATTGAAGGCCATCACGCACGTCGACGGTACCGCGCGCACCCAGACGGTGACGCGGGAACGCAACGCCGGCATCACGGACCTGCTCGAAGCGTTCCGCGAGCAGACCGGGTTCAGCGTGCTGTGCAACACCTCGCTGAACAACAACGGACGCGGTTTCCTCAACCGCACCAGTGATCTCATCGAGTACGGGGAGACGTACGGCCTCGACGGCTACGTCATCAACGACACGTTCGTGACCCCGCGCGCGTCCTGATCTCTTGCCCGACACCGGGCAAGACCCGGACGCCGCCTCCCCAGTGGCGGCGTCCGGGCATCCCGTCGCGCCCACTCGAACTTTCCACCGAAGGGGAAGGCCATGCGAGTCGTGCTCGCGGGCGGTGGCGTCATCGCGCTGCTGACCGCCGTCGAGTGCGTGTCGGCCGGGCACGAGGTGATCGTCGCCGACCAGGCCGACATCCCGTTCTCCGGCGCCACTTCGTTCGACCGCCACCGCGTGCTGCGTGCGCTGCATCCCGGCGACCTCGCCACGACGACGGCCGCCGTCGGCGCGCATCACGCGTGGATCGAGCTCGAACAGCTGCTGACCACGGCGTTCTACGAGCAGGTCGGCGCGCTCACCGCGCTCGACGCGGACAAGGCGACGGCCGCGCGGGAACTGCTGACCGCGGCCGGTTCGAAGGCCGAAGTGTACGGTGCGGACGAACTCACCGCCGCGTTCCCACACGCCGGGTTCCACCCCGGTACGGGGGCGGTTTTCGAGTCCCATGCCGGAGTCCTGCTCGCCGACCGGGTCCTGGCGGCCTGCGCGGGCTGGCTGCGCCGGCACGCGCACGCCGAACTTCACCCGCATCGCAAGGTGGTCGGTGTCGAAGCCGACCGGGCCGAGGTACGACTGGCCGACGGTGAGGTCATCCGCGGTGACGCCGTCCTGCTCGCGGCCGGTCCGTGGTCGCGTGACCTGCTGGCCCCCGAGCTCTCCAGAGAACTCGTACTGCACCGGCAGACGATGCTCTACTGCGATGTGCCGCCCGCCGAGGCCGCCGCGTGGGCGGCGACCCCGGCGATCACCTCGCTCGGCACTCCCGGCGGCGCGTGGCTGGTCCCGCCGGTCGCCGGGACGCCGTTGAAGCTCAGCGCCGCGAGCGCCTGCCGGATCGTCGACGAGGTCGGCGGTGGCGCCGCGCCGTCGTGGTGGCGTGAGCACCTGATCGACACGTTCGCCGCGCTGATCCCGGGTTTCCGCCGGGACTGGCTGATCGACACCCGGGACTGCCACTACCTCGCCCGGCGTTCCACCCTCGGCCCGATGCTCGCCGTCCTCGGCGACCGGGTCCTGTCCTACGCGGCGTGCGGCGGCTCGTCCTTCAAGTTCGCCCCGCTGATCGCCCGGTCGCTCGCCGCGCGCCTGACCGGCGCGGAACCGGCCCCGACCGGACTCGAACCGCTCGACCGGCCGCTCGTGCGCGCGTCCGGCGTCCACCCATCCCGCCCTGCCCTACGAGGTGTGTCGTGAAACTGCTCGCGCTGGAAGCCAGTCAGAACTCCTACTACTACCTGCCCCGGTACCAGCAGATCGAGGACTTCGGCGGGGTGCTGTACGTGCTCAACGGGATCGGCACGGAAGACCTCTGGCCACGGGAGCGCTACCGGATCGCCGGCAGCAACCACCTCGACGACCTGATCCGGCACGCCAAGGCGTGGCACGCCGAGGAGTCCTTCGACGGGGTGCTCACCTTCTCCGAGTCCGGCGTGGTCCTGGTCGCCGCCGTCGCCGAAGCGCTCGGGCTGCCCGGGATCGGCGTCGACGCGGCGCGCACGAGCCGGAACAAGCTGATCATGCGGCAGGCACACGAGAAGGGTGGCGCCGCGCATCCGGACTTCCGGTTCGTCGAGGACGTCGACGAGGCCCTGCGCGCGGCCGAGGACTTCGGTTACCCGGTGATCCTGAAGCCGACGCTCGGCGCGGCCAGCAACTTCGTCTTCCGTGTCGACGACGAGGAAAAGATGCGGGAGCGCTATGCGCAGGCGCGGGCCGGAATCGACAACATGAGCTGGTACAACATGGAGGCCGAAGGGCTGGACCTCGGGCCGCACGGCCTGCTCGTCGAGTCCTTCTTGGACGGTCACGAGCATCTCATCGAAGCGCTCGCGTGGGACGACGAGGTCTACCTCGGGTCCATTGTGGACAGAGTCACGTCGGAGGGGGAGACCTTCGACGACGACGTGCACCACGCTCCGACGTCGCTGACCCCCGAACAGGTGGCCGAGGTGCACGCCGTGGTGACCGCCGGGGTGCGGGCGCAGGGGCTCACGCGCGGCGCGTTGCACGCAGAGGTCCGGTTCCACCAGGGCAGACCGTATTTGCTGGAGATCGCCGTCCGTCCCGGCGGCGGGGGACTCGACCACATGGCGCGGCTTTCGGCGGGCTACGACCCCATCAAGGGACTCATGGACGTCTCCCGAGGCGTGCGGCCGGATGTCCAGCACTACCACCCGACCGGCGTGCACACCGCCGCGATGTGCCTGATCTGCCCTGGGGGTGTGATCTCCTCGATCGAGGTCCCGCCGGCGGTGAGCGAGTCGGCATCCCTGTACTACCTCAAGATCTTCGCGAAGCCGGGTGATCTGATCAAGCGACCGCCGCTCGGCAACAACATCTTCGGTGGTATCGGCGCGCTCGGCTCTTCCTTCGACGAAGCCATGCGCAACGCGAACGACCTGGCCGGGAAGATCGAGGTCAAGCTGAGCGAAACCCAGAAGTAGCACCGAATCCCGTTCGACGAACCCGCGCCCTCACCCAGGGCGCGGCGGTGGAAGACGCCCAAAACCGCGTGGAGGACAGCGTGTCACGTACAGCCACCCCAAGGCACTACCTGATGGTCAGACCGACGTACTTCGACGTCGAGTACTCGATCAACCCCTGGATGGACCCGAAGAAGCCCACGTACACCGAACTGGCCATCGCTCAGTGGGAGTGGCTGCACGATCTGTACGTCGACCTGGGTCATCGCGTCGACCTGCTCGACCCGCTGCCCGGGCTGCCCGACATGGTGTTCGCGGCCAACGGCGCCACCGTGGTCGACGGGCAGGTGCTCGTCGCGCGATTCCAGCACACGCAGCGCTGTGGCGAGTCCGCGGCGTACCTGGACTGGTTCCGCGCCAACGGATACCGCTACGTGCGGCAGGCGCAGTGGGTCAACGAGGGGGAGGGCGACTACCTCGTCGCCGGGCAGAAGATCCTCGCCGGGACCGGGTTCCGCACGAATCCGGAGGCGCACAACGAATCCCGTGAGTTCTTCGGCCGCCCGGTGATCGGGCTGACGCTGATCGACCCGCGGTACTACCACCTCGACACCGCGCTCGCCGTCCTCGACGACGAGACGGTCATGTACTACCCGGAGGCGTTCTCCGAGGACAGCCTCATGGTGTTGAAGGAGCTGTACCCCGACGCGATCCTGGCCTCCGAACGCGACGCCGCCGTGTTCGGCCTCAACGCCGTGTCCGACGGCAAGCACGTCGTGCTCCCGCCGGCGGCCACCGGGCTTACCGCGCAGCTGCGCGAACGCGGTTTCGAGCCGATCGGCGCGGACCTGTCCGAATTGCTCAAGGCGGGCGGCAGCGTCAAATGCTGCACGCTGGAACTGCGTGCGGGATAAGGGGAACAGATGAAGTCCGCGCAGCCGGAAGCCCGCAGGACGGTCACCGTCCGGCGGGTACTGACGGGCGCCGTGCTGGTCGCGGTCCCGCTCGTGGTCGTGATCGTGGTGCTCGGGCTCGGCTCGGCGTACGACGAGGGCCACGTCGCCGCGACCACGGCCGCGACGGGCGGGTCGGATCCGTATCCGCGCTTGCTCGTCGCGCTTCCGGTGATTCTGGCCGCGTGTCATCTCGCCGGGCTGGCCGCGCGACGGCTCGGCCAGCCCGCGGTCATCGGCGAGATCGTCGCCGGTGTGCTGCTGGGCCCCTCCCTGCTCGGGTTGCTCTGGCCCGCCGGGTTCGCCTGGCTGTTCCCCGGCGATGTGGTCTCCATCATCAACATCCTCGCGCAGCTGGGACTCATTTTCTTCATGTACCTGGTCGGCTCGGAGATCGATCTCGACGCGGTGCGGCGGCGGGGGTTCACCGCGGTGACGGTGAGCCAGGTGAGCATCGCGCTGCCGATGGCTTCGGGCATCGTGCTGGCCTTGGGGTTGTATCCGGTCTTCGGCGGTGACGTGGGATTCCTGAGCTTCGGGTTGTTCATCGCGGTGTCGATGAGCGTGACCGCCTTTCCCGTGCTGGCGAGGATCCTGACCGATCGCGGGATCGCGAAGACCACACTGGGCGCGCTCGCGCTGACCTGCGCGGCCGTCGACGACGTCGCGGCCTGGTGCCTGCTGGCCGTCGTGATCGCGATCAGCCAGGGCGGATCGGGCACCGAGGTCTTCCTCACCATCGCGCTGACCGTGGTCTTCGCCCTGGTGATGGTCTACGTGGTCCGCCCGGTGCTGGCGAAATGGCTGCCGCGGGTCCCCGAAACGGCGGTGCTGGCGATCCTGCTCGCGGGGATCATGCTGTCGGCGCTGGCGACCGAGGAGATCGGCATCCACCCGATCTTCGGCGCGTTCCTGTTCGGCGTGGTCGCGCCGCGCAAGGATCCGGTGGTGAGCCGCGCGGCCGGCAAATTGGGCAGTGTCACGGTGACCCTGTTGCTGCCGCTCTTCTTCGCCTACACCGGTTTGCGCACGCAGTTCGGCCTGCTCGGCGAGGCGAGCCTGTGGGCGTGGTGCGCGCTGATCACGGCGGTGGCGGTGTTCGGCAAATGGGCCGGCAGTACCACCGCCGCTCGGCTGACCGGCGTCGGCTGGCGCGATTCGCTGTCGCTCGGGGCGTTGATGAACTGCCGGGGGCTGACCGAGCTGGTGGTGCTCAACGTCGGTCTCCAGTTGAAGGTGATCAGCCCGACGGTGTTCGCGATGCTCGTGATCATGACGCTGGTCTCGACCGTCGCCACCGCTCCCGCGCTCGCCCTGATCTCCAGGTTCGGGAAGAAGTCCGAAAAGGACGAAGAGAAGTCCGCCGGTCCAGCGGCGGCGGAAAGCAGATAGGACGCCATGACCAGCAAGCAGGAAACCCTAGTCAGCACCTTCGCGGAGGTCGTGCTCGCCGACGAGGTCCGCGAGACCATCGGAAGCGAGCTGCGGACCTTCCCGAATCCCGTCGACGACATCGACCGTTCGCTGGCGATGCTGCGGGTGGTCTTCTCGCGGCTGCCCATCGACCAGTCGCAGACGATCCTGGACTTCGGCAGGCACGTCGACACCCCCGGTGTCGCGCTCGTGCGCAACCTGCCGGTGGATCCGGAACTGCCGGAGACACCGGTCGACGGGGAACCCAGCAAGGACAAGAAGACGTTCGTCGCCGAGACCGTCCTGTTGGGACTGAGTCAGCTGCTCGGCGAGCCTGTCGGGTTCACCACCGAGAAGAGCGGGCGGCTCGTGCACGACGTCGTCCCGGTCTCGGCCGGGGCGCGCAGCCAGACGAATCAGAGCTCGCACGTGTTCCTCAACTTCCACAACGACATCGTGCACGACGACCTCGGCCGGTACGACGTGTCCAATCCGGACTTCCTGGTGCTGAACTGCGTGCGGCAGGACGGGAACAAGGAGGCCGTCACCTACTACGCCGACGGCCGGGACATCTCCGGCGCACTCGACCCCCAGGTGCTCGACGTCCTGCGGCGTCCCCTGTTCCGGCTCAACGCGCCCGGGAGTTACGTGCGCGACGTGGCCAAGGGGGCCGACGTGCTGTCCGACCTCGTGCCGATCATCTCCGGACCGTCGGATTCGCCGGAGGTCGCGGTCTCGGCCAACGGTGTGGTGGGGGAGACCGTCGAGGCGGAGCAGGCGCTGGAGGAACTGCAGCGGGTCTGCCGCGAAGTCGCGCACCAGGTCAAGCTGGAGCCCGGGACGGCGCTGCTGATCAACAACCGGAAGGGGCTGCACGCGCGGTCGCAGTTCTTCGCGCGGCACAACGGGCGGGACCGGTGGCTGCAGCGCACCTACATCCGGCGCAGCCTGTGGACGATCCGGTACCGGGGCACGGCCGAGGACCGGCGGGTGCACTGACGGCCGGTGAGTTCGCGTACCCGCGCCTGACCTGCACGAGGGTGGTGTTCCGCAGGCATCGTCGCCTGCTCTCGCACCTTGATCAACGGAAGATCCGGGACACTCGACGTCCCCGATCTTCCGTTGATCGAGCTCGTGCCCGATCACGACCTGTGGACCGGCAAACCGCACAGGCTTCGCGCCAGTGGGTAGCCGAATACGAGTCCTCAAGGAGTCCTTCACGGACGCGCCCATGTTCAGAACCGCGCCGACACGGGTAACCCCTCCGGGAAGATCCACAACCGACCGGAGGAGCCCCCATGGCCGACAAGTTACGACCGCCGCAGCAACAGGACCCGCCGGGCGTGACGTCGAAAATGGACCCGCATCCCCGTGACTCCATGGAGGATTACGAGGGCCGTGGCCTGTTGGACGGCAAGCGCGCGCTCATCACCGGCGGGGACTCGGGAATCGGCCGGGCGGTCGCGATCGCCTTCGCGAAGGAGGGCGCCGACGTCGCGATCGCCTACCTCAACGAGCACGAAGACGCGAAGTACACTGAGGAGCGCGTACGGGCCGAGGGTCGCGAGTGCCTCCTTCTACCGGGTGACCTGGCCGAGGCGGCGCAGTGCCGCGAGATCGTCGACCGGACCGTGAACGAACTCGGCGGGCTCGACATCCTGGTCAACAACATCGCCACCCAATGGCCGGTCGACTCGCCGGAAGAACTCACCGACGAACAGTGGACTCACACGTTCGAGGTGAACATCCACAGCTACTTCCGGGTGACGAACGCCGCGCTGCCGCATCTGGACAAGGGCTCGGTGATCATCAACACCGGTTCGGTGAACGGCTTGCGAGGTAACAAGTCCCTCATCGACTACTCCGCGACCAAGGGCGCCGTGCACGCCTGGACCTACGCGATGGCGCAGGCACTGGCCGACCGCGGCGTCCGGATCAACTGTGTCGCGCCGGGTCCGGTGTGGACGCCGCTGATCCCGTCGACGTTCCCGCCCGAGAAGGTGGAGAAGTTCGGCCTGCAGGTCCCGTTCGAGCGGGCGGCCCACCCCGACGACCTCGCGCCCTCGTACGTGTTCCTGGCGTCGAACCGGCTCTCGTCGTACTACAGCGGCGAGGTCATCGCGGCACTCGGCGGCGAGACGACACCAGGCTGAGCCGTTCCACCGCCTCGACGACGGCTTCGGGCGGCACGCGGTCCAGGCAGGGATGGCCGGGTACCGGACAGATCCGGGCCCGGCTGTCCCGGCACGCGGCGTGCTGATCGCCCAGCAGCGCGGTCGGCACGCCATAGGGCGCCCAGCGGGCCGCGGGGACGACCGGGGCGAACAGAGACACCACCGGCGTCCCGACTGCGGCGGCGAGGTGGGCGGTGCCGGTGTTGGGCGCGACGACCACATCCGCGCCGGCGAGCACGGCCGCCAGCTCGGGCAGTGAGGTGCGCCCGCCCAGGTCGAGCGCGTCTCCGGCGACTTCCCGGGTGAGGGCGCGTTCCGACGGCGAACCGGTGACGACGACGCGCCGCCCGGCGGCCTGGAGTGCCCGGACGATCGCTGCGGAACGGGCGGCGGAGGGCTGGCGGGCCGGAACCGACGCCGCGGGGTGGACGACGACGTAGCCCTCATCGAGCGCTTCGAACCCGGGCAAGTGGTCAACCGGCGGCAACGGTTCGCGGACGGCGAGACCGCCGTCGTCTTCCGAAGGCAAGGAGAACCCGGCCTGCTGGGCGAGTGACAGCATCCGGACCGGTTCCGGCGGATCACCGGGCACGTGATGCCGCAGGTCCAGCAGGGAACCCGGATAGTCCTCGCAGATCGCGCCGATCCAGGGCACGCCCGCCATCCGCAGCACCAGTGCCAGCGGGAGCGGGGACTGGTGAAACGACGTGAGCACGAGTGCCGCGTCGAGGGACAGTCCGCGCAGCCGCCGGACGAGCTGGTCGATGTCTTCGCCGGTCACCGGCGGGGGTTCGGGGTCGATCCACGGGGCGCACCAGGTCACGACCTCGTCGACACCGGGCAGCAGGTCACCCGCCGCGCGCCCGCGGGGGCCGGTGAGCAGGACGACCCGCTCCGCCCCGGCGGCCACCGCGCGGACGCAGGGACCGGCGAGCAGGACGTCGCCGAGGTTGTCCATCCTCGCGACCAGCACCGTTCCCCTCATCGGGTACCCGCGACGGCCAGGTGGACGGCTTCGGCGAGATCGCGGGCGACGGTCGCGCGGCGGCGGGCGCGGACGACCTCCTCGGGCCGGGTCCGCGCGGTCGGGATGAGGATCCCGCGGGCTCCGGCGGCGAGCGCCGCGTCGACGTCGGCTCCCGTGTCGCCGATGACCACACACCGGCGGACGTCCACACCGAGCGCTTCGGCGGCCTGGCGCACCATTCCGGGCGCCGGTTTCCGGCACGTGCAGCCGTCGCCGTCGTCGTGCACGCAGACCTGCCAGGTGTCGAACGGTCCGAGCGCCTCTTCGACGCGGGCGTTGACCGCGGCCAGCCGTTCCGGCGTGATCAGGCCTTTCGCCACTCCGGACTGGTTGCTGACCACGCCGACGCGGATGCCCGCGCTCCGCACGCTGTGCACCAGTTCCTTGGCGCCGGGCACGGGACGGACGCCTTCGGGATCGTCGAGGTAGGGCACGTCGAAGATGAGGGTGTCGTCCCGGTCGAACAGCACCGCTTGAGGCCGCCGGGACAGGCGATGGCGCAGTTCGCCGCGAAGCCGGTGATAGCAGGCCGCGGGCGGGATGAGCACGCTGGTCACGAGCATGCGCGAAACCTCGCCGGGCGTGAGCGGCCCCGGCGCGATCCGGCGGGCGGCGAACTCGGCGGTCAGCCCCGCCCACACCCCGACCGCCGCGGCGGCTGCCTTACGCCGTCCCGCCGCGAACAGCGCGGCGGCGCCCACCGCGCTCGCCGTGGCCAGCGCGTGCCGGTCGAGCCGCCCGTGGCCCGCGGCGGTCTGCTGACGCCAGAGGACACCGTGCTTGCGCCGCATGAGCGCGTCGTCGGCGTTGCCGCGCTGAGCCCGCAGGCTGGCCAGCGGACCCGACCGCTTGGGCGGATGGGTGGTGACCCGTTCGCCCTTCGCGATGAGGTAGCCCGCCTTGGCGACGTTCAACCCCAGATCCGAGTCCTCGCGGTAGGCGCGGGGGAAGCGTTCGTCGAAGCCGCCGACCTCGGCCAGCACCGTCCGGCGGTAGGCCATGTCGGCGGTGATCCACCTGGCCGTCTCCAGGCCGGCGGTCCCGCGTTCGTCATCGGTCGGACGGCGGTCCGGGGGCAGCGGCACGACGAGCCGGGCCTGGGACGCCGCGGTGTCCGGTCCGAGCGGAAGAAGGTCCTCAGCGAGTTTCCTCGGCCATTCCGAGCTGACCAGTACGTCGTCGTCGAGGAAGGCGATCCACTCCGTCGCCGCGCGTCGCCACCCGGCGTTGCGAGCGGCGGCGGGACCGCGCCCGCCGGTGCGGATCACCTCGACCTCCGGCGTGCACTGAGGCAGCTCGAGGTCGGCACCGCCGGGCCGGTCGTCGGCCACGATGATCCGCGCGGGTCGCGGTTCCCCGGCGGCTTCGATACCGGCCAGGAGCGTCTGGAGATTCTCCCGGCCGGTGGTCGGGATGACGATGGTGTAATCCAGGTGGGTCACTCTCTTCCGATACCCGGGTACGCCCGGCACAAACCCGGGACCCGCCCGCTACGCGGGAATCGAGTCCGTTTTCCGCAGCCACGAGCGGTGTTCACCCAGCTGCGCGAGGAACGAGGCGAAGAACCCGTCGGGAATGGTCTGCTCGGCCGCGGTGGTGGTGACGACGCCTTGGTCGATCAGGGTTTCGGCGTCGTCGGCCGTTTCGCCGTCATTCCGGCACGGCGAAGCAGGTTCAGACCCGAACCGAACCCCGCAACCGGCTTGCCGTGCTTGTACGCCTCGGCGGCGAAGTGGACCTCGTAGCCGTCGCGTTCCAGGATGTCGGTCGCACCCGGACCGCACGGAACGACGACGGCGTCGTAGAGCACCGAGGCCATGGTGTGGATCCCCCTCGCCGCCCGGCCGGAGCTCGGCTTCGGTGGGTGCCAAGACCTCGACGATCGCGCCCTGTTCGGTCAGGGCCGCGACGAGACGGCCGACGCCGACCGTGTCGACGCCGTCGGCGGCGAGCACGGCGACCTTGCGGCTGGCAGGATTCCCGGTCGGCTGGTTCAGCTGCGAAAGCGCGGGTGAAGTGCGGTCATGGTGCGGGGTCGCGGGAGCGGCGGGTGCGCTGACACCGATCCCTTCGGCCACCCGGGCGGCCAGGTCGTGATCGACGTTGTCGAGTTCGGTGATCGTCCTCACCCGGACCTCGCGGTCCTCCACCTTGCCGAGTTCGAACCGGAACGCGGTGACGATGTGCTCGCGCTCGACGGCGGTCATGCTGTTCCAGAACAACGTCGCCTGGCTGTAGAAGTCCTTGAAGCTTTCGCTGCGTTCCCGGATCTTGCGCCCGGCCACGGCTTCGATGTAGTGCCTGAACACGCCGGAATCGGCGATCGCCGGGCAGCAACCGCCGAGCGAATTGGGAAAGTAGCTCGTCCGTCCCTTGTGGACACCCTGCTGCCCGTGGCCGTCGCGCTGGTTCGTGTGCACCTGCGCGATCGGCCGGTTCACCGGCAGCTGCGGGAAGTTGGGGTCGCCGAGCCGGACCAGCTGTGTGTCGAGGTAGGAGAAGTTCCGCGCCTGCGACAGCGGATCGTTGCCGAAGTCGATCCCGGGCACGACGTTCGCGGTGTGGAAGGCGATCTGCTCGGTCTCGGCGAAGAAGTCGTCGGGGTTGCGGCCCAGTACCATCCGCCCGACCGGCCGCACGGGCACCTGCTCCTCGGGGATGAGCTTCGTGGGATCCAGCACATCGAAGTCGAAGTCGTGTTCGGCGTCCTCGTCGACGAGCTGCACCCCCGGTTCCCATTCCGGGTACCGCCCGGCCTCGATGGCGTCCCACAGATCGCGCCGGTTGAAGTCGGGGTCCTTGCCTGCTGCAGGGAGACGAAGTCCCAGAACGTGTCGTGCGCCGACTGCGCCTGCGGGATCTCGTTGTGCGGCTCGGGTTTGACCGCGTGCACGAAATCGGGGAACTTGATACCGTCCTGGATGAAGAACACCGGCATGTTGTTGCCGACCAGGTCGTAGTTCCGTTGCCGGGAAAAGAACTTCGTCGCGAATCCGCGGACGGTGTCGGCCGAGCCGCGTGAACCGGCGACGGTGGAGAAGCGCACGAAGACGGGGATCTTCTCGCCGCTGGTGAGGAACTCGGCGACCGGGTAATCGGCCAGGGAGTCGTCGTAGGCCTCGAAGTATCCGTAGGCGCCCGCGCCGCGCGCGTGGATGACGCGTTCGGGGATCCGCTCGTGATCGAAACGCGTGATCTTCTCCCGGGCGTGGAAGTCTTCGAGCAGGGTGGGGCCGCGGCTTCCGGCCGTCAGTGAGTCGTTCGTGTGATCGATCCGGACCCCTCGCTGGGTGGTCAAGACGGAATCCCGCGGGTCCACCCGGCTCCCTGCAGCTGTTCGTCCTTCGCGTCCTCTCGGCGCTGCGCCACGGGCCCGCCCTTCTCGGTGGTCGTCTTTCGGGACCGTTACCCAGCCGCGGATCCGGTAAACGGCACATACGAGGTGTCGGAACGCTTGTTCGGGGTAACCGCTCGCAAAGACTTCGAAGGAGATGCGAATGACGGCAACGGATCGCACGGCCGTGCTGGAGATCCGCAACCCGGCCGACGACAGCCTCGTCGGGAGCGTCAAGTGCGCGACCCCGGACGCTGTCCAGGCCGTGCTCACCACGGCTCGGCGCGAGTGGTCCGCCTGGGCGGCGACGCCGGCGGCGGAACGGGGGGCCGCGGTGAAGGACGCGGCCCGGTCGCTGCGTGCCAGGGCGAGTGAACTCGCCGTCCTCATCGAGAACGAGACCGGGAAACCCCGGGCGGAAGCGGAGGAAGGTGTGCTGGCCGGGGCCGGGACACTGGAGCAGTACGCCGAATTGGGCCCGGTACACCGGGGGAGGTCTCTGCTCGGTGACCCCGGGGCGACCGACTTGATGGTGCCGGAACCGCGGGGCGTGGTGGCGGTGCTGACCCCGTGGAACGATCCGGTCGCGGTGGCCTGCGGCCTGCTCGGCGCCGCGCTGGTCACCGGGAACACCGTGGTGCACAAGCCGAGCGAGCGCTGCCCCTATACCGGGGCCTGGCTCGGTGGCGTGCTGTCCCAAGCGCTGCCACAAGGGGTGCTCCAGACCTTGCAGGGCGACGGGAGTGTCGGCGCCGAACTCGCCGCCCATCCGGACGTCGACCTCGTCGCGCACGTCGGCAGCACGGTGGCGGGCCGTTCGATCGCCGAGAGCGCGGCGAGGACGGGAGCCAAGGTGCTGCTGGAGAACGGCGGCAACGATCCCCTCATCGTCGACGCCGACGTGGACCCGCGCTGGGCGGCCGAACAGGCCGCGACGGGGGCTTTCGCCAACTCAGGGCAGATCTGCGTTTCCGTGGAACGGATCTATGTCCATCAAGACATCGCCGACACCTTCCTCAGCGCACTGGTCGCCGAGGCCGCTACTCGCGAGCTGGCCCCGCTCGTCGACCGGCGGCATCGCGATCGCGTGCACGGCCAGGTGGCGGAGGCGCTCGCGCAGGGAGCCGATCCGCTGATCGGCGGCTACCTGCCGAACGGTCCCGGCGCGTTCTACCCGGCGACCGTGCTCACCGGCTGCACACCGGGAATGCGGGTCTTCACCGAGGAGACCTTCGGCCCGGTCGCTCCCGTCCGCGTGGTCGCCGACTTCGACCAGGCGCTCAGCCAGGCGGCCAGCGACGAGTACGGCCTCGCCGCCACCGTGCTCACCTCGTCGATGACGCACGCGCAGCGGGCCTGGCGTGAACTCCCGGTCGGCACGGTGAAGATCAACAACGTCTTCGGCGGCGCACCCGGCGGGGCCGCGCATCCGCGGCGGGCCAGCGGGAGCGGCTACGGCTACGGACCCGAACTGCTCGACGAGATGACGCAGACGAAGGTCGTCCACCTCGCGCCGCCGGGACCCTGATGGCGGGGGGAATCCGGTGGACGTCGCCGTTCGCGTGGATCGTCCGGGTGATCCGCGTCCCGGGAGAGGAGCGGCGAAGCCTCATCCAGATCACGAAGGCCACGGCGGCGGCCGTGATCGCGTGGATCGTCGCGACGGCGGTGCTCAGGCTTCCGCAGCCCTTTCTCGCGCCGTACGCGGCCGTGTTCCTGGTGCAGGCCACCGTGTACCGATCCGTGCGCGGCTGGGCACAGCAGGTCGGCGCGGTCAGTGTGGGAGTGCTGCTGGCGGCCGCCGCGGGCCAGCTGATCCCATCGGTGACGGTGGCGCTCGGGCTGGCCGTCTTCACCGGATTGCTGATCGGCTCCTGGCGGGCGTTCGGCGACTCGGGGGTGTGGGTCGGGATCACCGGCATGCTCTTGATCTCCTACGGCAGCGCGACCGAGCCCGTCCTGCTCGCCGACCGGCTGCTGGAAACCGCGCTGGGCGCGGCGATCGGCGCGGTGCTGAACGCGGTCGTCCTGCCGCCTCTGCACGGGGAACGGCTGCGGACGGCGACGTCCCGGCTCGCTTCGGCGATCGGGGACGTCCTGGAGGAGACCGCGCACCTGGTCCGCGGCGGTGACGATCCCGAAGCGGCCGAACGCCTGCAGGAGCGGATGCGTGACGTCCGCAGCCTGGTCGCGGAGGCGGAGGACGCGATCGGCTGGACCAGGGAGAGCCGGTACCTGAACCTCCGCCGAGGGCGCGAGGAGCGGGAAGAGCCGCTGGCGAACCTGGTCTCGCTGTGGCCGCCGCTCGCCCAGCTGATCGACGCGGTGAGCGAAGCCGTCCAGAGCGAGCAACCGATCCAGCCACCGGGGGAGTACGCGCGCGGAGTGATCGGCGAGCTGCTCGAGACGCTCGCGGAGGTGGCCCGTTCGGGTGATTCGGAGAAGCTGGACCGCTGCCGGAGCCTGGTCGAGGAACTCGATCGCCTGCTCGTCATGCCCACGGACGAGGTCACGACGTCGATCGGGCTCGGCGCGATGGCCCTGCCCGCCCGCCGCCTGGTACAGCGGCTGGAGGCGGATTAAGCCGCGTCCACCTTGGGTAACCGTACCCATGACCGGAAGCGGAAAGCGGATTGTGGTCACCGGCGCCACCGGTAACGTCGGGACAGCCGTGGTGCGTGCGCTCGGTTCGGATCCGGAGGTCGGGTCGATCGTCGGGGTGGCCAGGCGCCCCAGCCGATGGGAGAGCCCGAAAACCGAGTTCGTCACCGCCGACGTCGCCCGCGACGACCTTCGTGCCGTGTTCGACGGTGCCGATGTGGTGATCCACCTCGCCTGGCTGTTCCAGCCCACCCACCGGCCCGAAATCACCTGGCGCGCCAACGTGCTCGGCTCGATCCGGGTCTTCGAGACCGCACAGGCCATGCGGGTCCCGGCGCTGGTGTACGCCTCGTCGATCGGGGCGTATTCGCCACGCGACGACGATCACCCGGTGACCGAGGAGTGGCCGACGCACGGCTCACCGAAGGCCGCGTATACCCGCGAAAAAGCTTATGTGGAAAGGGTTCTCGAAGCGTTCGACCGGAGCCATCCGCGGATGCGGGTGGTGCGGCTGCGCCCGGGCTTCCTCTTCCAGAAGGCCGCGGCGCCCGAACAGCGCCGCCTCTTCGGCGGTCCCTTCGTGCCGGGAAAGCTCGTGCGCCCGTCCCTGATCCCCCTCCTGCCGGACATCCCGCAGCTGCGGATCCAGACCGCGCACACCGACGACGTGGCCGACGCCTATCGCCGCTGCGCGCTGCAAGAGGTCAGGGGCGCGTTCAACATCGCCGCCGACCCGGTGCTGGACACCCGCTCGCTGGCCCGGATCTTCGGTGCCAAGCCGGTGAAGGTCCCGGCGGTCTTCGTCCGGCGCGCGCTCGCCGCGGCCTGGTCCCTGCACTTGATCCCGGCCACGCCGGGACTCTTCGACGCCGTCCTGCACCTGCCGGTGATGGACTGCACGCGGGCCAGGGAGGAATTGGGCTGGACGCCGCGATATTCGTCGGAGGAGGCGATCGAAGCGTTCCTCAACGGACTGAAGGAAGGGAAAGGGCTGCCGACCGAGCCGTTGAAACCGGACGTCGGCCGAGCCCACGAACTGGCGACCGGAGTGGGGGAGCGGCCGTGAACGAGAAGGAGCTGTTGCACACCTTGACCAAAGTGGTGACCACTTTGGACGGGACTTCGGTGCGGTTCGCCGTCGCGGGCGGTCTCGCCGTCTACGCGCGAGGCGGCCCTCCGTCCGATCACGACGTCGACCTCTTCCTCAAGCACGAAGACATCGAGGAAGCGGCGCGGGCCCTGGAAGCGGCGGGGATGAGACGGGTGCACCCGCCCGAGGACTGGCTCACCAAGGTCTACGACGGCGACTGCCTGGTCGACCTGATCTTCCGCCCCAACCACCGGCCGGTGAACGACGAGATGCTCGACCGCGCTTCGCTGATGCGGATCGGGGCGACCGCCGCGCCCGTGCTCAACGGCACGGACCTGCTCGTCGACAAGGTCCTCGTCCTCAGCCCGCACCGGTGTGATTTCGGGCCGCTGCTGCGGATCGCGCGCGACCTCCGCGAGCAGGTCGACTGGCACCGGGTGGCCGAGGAGACCTCCGAGTCGCCTTACGCGTGGTCGTTCCTCACCCTGCTCGCGGCACTGTCCATCATCGACGGGAAGGAGCTCCCCATGCCAGCGGAGGCACCCCAGTACCTGGTAGCGAGGCTGACCAAGGCACTGGCCGAGGATCCGAGGACGGCCGAACTCGGTGTGCACGTCACGGTGCGCGGTGATCAGGTCCGGCTCAGCGGCGAGGTCGCCTGCGAGAACCGCAAGGCCGACGTCGAGGCCGTCATCTGCGAACACATCGCCGCCGAACTCGTGCACAACGACGTCCGGCTGGCCGACGTGCGCGAACCCGCGCGCGCCGAGGAGATCCGGTGATCCGGGTCGCCGCGGTCGGGGACGTCCACCTCGGTGAGGACAACCGAGGCCTGCTGCGGCCGGCATTGGACAACATCGCCGAGCACGCCGACGTGCTGCTGCTCGCCGGCGACCTCACCCGGCACGGCACCATCGACGAAGCCAGGGTGGTCGCCGACGAGTTCGCCGGGCTCGACGTCCCGGTGGTGTCGGTGCTCGGCAACCACGACTACCACTCCGACCAGGCCGAAGCGGTCAGCGGATTGCTGGAGGAAAGCGGGATCACCGTCCTGGAAGGCAGTGCCACGACGGTGAAACTCGACGGCGGCACACTCGGCGTCGCCGGGGTGAAAGGCTTCGGCGGCGGCTTCGCGGGCAAATGCGCGAGCCGGTTCGGCGAACGCGAGATGAAGGATTTCGTCGAGCACACCATCGCGGCGGCCAACCGGCTGCGCACCGCGCTGGAAGGGCTCCGCGAGGAGGAGCCGGACGTGATCGTCGCGTTGACGCACTACGCGCCGATTCCCGGTACGCTGCACGGCGAACCACCGGAGATCCACCCGTTCCTCGGTTCGTACCTGTTGTGCGAGCCGATCGACGAGGTCGGGGCCGCGCTCGCGCTGCACGGGCACGCGCATTACGGCAGCGAACAGGGCGTCAGCCCGGGCGGGGTGCCGGTGCGCAATGTCGCCCAGCCGGTGATCAGGTCGGCCTACGCGACGTACGTCCTTGAACCAGCGAAGGCCTTGGCATGAGGGAACGATTCCATGGCCAGCTGAGCGTCCTCGGTGAGCGCTTGTCGGACATGTGCGGCATGGCGTGCGAGGAGCTCCGCCTGGCCAACCGCGTCTTCCTCGACCACGACGTCGAGGCGGCCGCCGAGCTCGCGACGGTCGAAGTGCGACTGAACGCGGCACGGACCGAGTGCGAGGAGACCGCGCAGAAGCTGCTCGCCCTGCAGGCGCCGGTCGCGCGGGACCTGCGGACCGTGCTCGCCGCGGTGTACTGCGCCGACCGGCTGGAGCGGATGGGCGACCTCGCCCAGCACATCGCCGAGCAGGCCCTGCGGTCACCGGAGTTCGCCGTTCCCGACGCGCTCACCGGACGGTTCGGCGAAATGGGCATACTGGCCTGTTCGATGGCGGAAGACCTCGGCGCGGCGATCGACGGGCCGACGGCCGAGGTGTTCCAGTCGCTGGCGCGGTCCGATCAGCGCGTCGACGCCCTCTACGAGGAGCTGATGGAGCTGGTCACCGGCCCCGACTGGACCGACGGCGTCGCGCCCGCGATCTCGGTGACGTTGCTGGCGCGGTTCTACGAGCGGTTCGCCGACCAGGTCGTCTCCGTGGCGCGGCGGGTGGATTTCGCGCTGACGGGAGAGTTGCCCGCTTCTTCGGTGCGGGACGTCCTGGCCGAGACTTCGTAAGCGCGGCGGCATTACCGGTCCGATCGGGCCGTCGCGTTTTCGAATGTCCGTGAAGGCCTCCTTCCCTACTCTCAAGGTAGGGAAGGAGGCCTTCACGGACTTCGGACAGTGCGGACGGGTGGGGACTCACCCGGATTCGTCGGTGACGTGATGGGGTGCGCCGACCGGTTTCGATTCCGGGGAACCGCGCTGGCGCAGATATACGCTGAACACCGCCATCGAGCCGATGGCGAGGAATTCCGACTGCCAGTTCTGCAGGGACCGGTTCCAGAAATCGGCCGAGACCAGGTACTCGAACCAGCTCACGGGGTCGCCGAAGTCCGCGAGCTGCTCGGCGTTGTAGGCGCTCATCCCGGCCACCGACTGGGCCAGCCACGACAGCAGGAACAGGCCCAGCATCATCAGGCCGAGCGACACCGAGAAAACGCCGGTGCGCCAGCCGCCCGCCCGCACCCAGCGGGGTGACTCCTTGGTGGCGTGCGCCCCGACCTGCTGGGCTTCGTCGCTCTCCAGGCCGGCCCGGCCGGCGGGTTTGGATTCGGGCGAACCGCGTTGCAGGAGCCATACGGTGGCGAAAACGTAGAGGAAGAATTGCAGGTATTCGGATTGCCAGTTTTCGGCGACGTCGACGGCGAAATCGGCGGAGGTCAGGTAGTCGATCAGGCCGATGGGTTCGGCGGCGTGCCGCAATTGTCCGTCGTTGTAGGCGGAGAGTCCGGCGAACGCCTGTCCCACGAGACTGGCCAGAAACAATAATCCGAAGCCCAGTGAAAGGCCGTTGTCACGAAGAAAGCGTCGCATCGTCGCCCCCCTTCACCGGTGCAGCAGCCCGAGAAGGATGCAGTACCCGAGGCCTGCCACGACGAAGACCAGGTAAACGGTGAAGACCCCCCGCGCCCTCATGGCCCACCTACCGCGCAGTCGTAGACCTGTTCGTTGCGGAGATGGCAGCCCGCGCCGGTGATCAACCATCCGACGGAGAACTCGTGCAGGAAGAGGGTGTCGCCGCCGGTCTTGACCTGGGCTTCTTCGCTCCAGATCGACGTCGTTTCCGGAGTGCCGCCCGGCACGGCCGCTCTGGTGAGACCGTGTTCGCAGCCTTCCGGGCCCCAGGACTCCCGGACCCGGGGCGCGAGCAAAGCGCACGCCGAGCGCTGGTCACCCGACGCGAGTGCGCCGAGGAACCTCCCGGTGGCTTCTTTCACCGGTTCCTGCCCGCTCGCTCCGGTGCAACCGGCCAGCAGCAGGCAAGCACCGAGCGCCAGCACTTTCACGATCACGCACCAGAGGTACCCCGCCAGGCACTCGATTACACACCGCGTTTTGTCATGACGCGGGGTATTGGCTCGTGCGCAGCAGGTTCGCCAAGTGGACGGCGTTGCGGGCCAGGGTCGCGTTGGTCGATTCGACCGCTTCCGGCGTTTCGTCGAGGTCGTTGTAGTCGCCGCCCTGCATGGCTTCGCCGTTCCAATACGTCCCACCTTGCGCGGGCACGGTGAACCCGATGTCGTTGAGCGCCTGGAACAGGTCCGCGGTGATCTTGTGCGCGCCGTCCTCGTTGCCCACGACCGCGGTCACCGCGATCTTGCCGAACATCGACGGCCTGCCCTCATCGTCGGTTTCGGACAGTTCGGCGTCGAGCCGTTCCAGTACGCGTTGGGCCACACTGGACAGGTGCCCGACCCAGGTCGGCGTCGAAATCAGCAGGATGTCGGCGGCGGCGATCTTGCGGCGGATCTCGGGCCAGGCGTCGCCTTCGCCCATGTCGGCCTCGACACCGGGTTTGACGTCGTGATCGACAACGCGTACCAGTTCGCCGGTCGCCCCGTGTTCGGCCAGTTTGTCCAGCACCTGCTGGGCGATCAGCCCGCTGCTCGTGGGGGATGGCGACGGTTTCAGCGTGCACACCAGTGCGAGGGCCTTCAACGGCTGGGTCATCGTGTCCTCCTGTTCGGATGGGTGCCGAGCCCCGTATGGGTGAACCCGGCTCGGGCGACGGCCGCCGGGTCCAGAAGGTTCCTGGCGTCGACGACGACGGCGCGTTCGGCGGCGGTGGCGAGCCGGTCCCAGTCGAGATCACGGAACTCGGGCCATTCGGTGAGCACCACCAGCGCGGCGGCGTCCTTCGCCACCAGATACGGGTCGTCCACCACCTGGACGAGGTCCGGTTCGACCGCTTCGACGCCCGGGTCGTAGGCGGTCAGGATCGCGCCGCCGCGGGCGAGTTCGCGGGCGATCGCCAGCGCGGGGGAGTCCCGCAGGTCCCCGGTCCCCGCCTTGAACGCCAGTCCCAGCAGTCCGATGCGGACGCCCGCGAGCGAGCCGTCCGAAGCGCCGGTGACCGCTTGCCGGATCTTTCGCGTCACGGCGGCCTGCTGACGGGCGTTGGCCTTCATGGCGTCACGCAGGATGCCGAAATCTACGCCTGCCTGCTCGGCGGTCCGCAGCAGCGCGGCGGTGTCCTTGGGCAGGCACGAGCCACCCCAGCCGGGGCCGGGGGACAGGAACGCGGGACCGATCCGGGGGTCGAGCCCCATGAGCCGCCCGACGTCGCGGATGTCGGCACCGTAGTGCTCGCAGAGTTCGGCGAGAATGTTCACATAGGACACCTTCAGCGCCAGGAACGCGTTGCTGGCGTACTTCGCCAGCTCGGCACTCGCCGGGTCGGTGAACCAGACCGGAGCGCCGGTCTCCCCGTACAACGCGGCCACTCGTTCGGCAGCGCGCCGGTTTTGCTCCGTCGAGCCCAGCACGATCCGGTCGGGGTTCAGGAAGTCCTCGACGGCGTGGCCCTCACGAAGGAATTCGGGATTGCTCACCACCGGCAGATCCGGCCGGCCCAGCAGCTCCGGCAGCCGCGCGCCGGTGCCCACCGGGACGGTGGACTTCGTGACCACCACGCATCCCGATTCGAGCAGGTCGGGCAGGGTGGCGACGACCTCTTCGAGGATACGGACGTCGGCGTTCCCGCCGTCGCCCTTCGGTGTGGGCAGGCACAGCAGGAGCACGTCCACATCGGACAGCGTCTCCGGCGCCGTGGAGAACCGCAGCCGACGGGAGTTCAGGCCCTCGCGGACCAGCTCCGCCAGGCCGGGTTCGGCGATGGTGATCTCGCCGCGATCGAGTAAGCCTACTTTGGACTGGTCGTTGTCGACGCAGATCACCTGATGCCCCAGGTGCGCGAAGCACGCGGCGCTCGTGAGACCGACGTATCCGGCGCCGATCACGCCGACCCGCTCAACCATGCGACGCCCTTTCCGCGAGCAGTCCTTCGGCCGCGGTGAGGACGCGGTCTTCGCGCAGCAGCAACAGACCCGGATCCGGCCGGTCGGCGTGCGGATCGCCGACATCGCCCACCCAAAGCACCACGTGCTGCCGAGCCTCGCGCGGCGGTCCCCAGCGGCACGGTGGAGTCGGCCCGAACAGCAGCACCGACGGCGTTCCGTACGCGGTGGCGAGATGTCCGACGCCGGTGTCACCACAGATGACGAGCTTCGCCTCGGCGACGGTCGCGGCGAGTTCGGCGAGGCCGGTGTTCCCGGCGAGGACGGCGTCTTCCGGCAGCCCCGCCGCTTCCGCCACCTCTCTGGCGAGCGGTACCTCGGCGGCGCTGCCGGTGACGACCACCCGGTGCTCTCCGGCGAGTTCCCGCGCCACGTGCGCGTAACGCTCCGGTGGCCAGCGGCGGGCCGCGAAGGCGGCGCCCGGGTGGATCACCACCGCACCGGGTGCCGGACTCGGCCCGGGCGGCGGTGGGAGCCCGAGTGCGTCGCGTTCCGCCGGGATGCGCGCCGCTTCGAGCAGGCGGCACCAGCGGTCGACCTCGTGCACGTCTTCGGGCCAGTCCGGGCCGTCGACCCCGGGGAAGTCGGGATGCCGGTGGGTGATCAGTTCGACCGGTTCCTGCGCGAGCAGGTCGTGGATGCTCTCCGGGCCGCGGCCGTGCAGGTTGACCGCGAGCCGCGGCGGTGCACCGGGCCACGCCAGCTCGCCGAGGCCCGCCGTCGGGAGAAGTTCGTCGACCGCGTCGATGAGTTCGACGATGTCGCGGAGGCCTTCAGGGGCGGCGAGGACCAGCCGTTCGCCGTCGAACGCCCGCCGTAGGGCGCGCAGCGCGGGGACACCGGTGAGCAGATCGCCGAGGCCGAGCGCACGCAGCACGAGGATGCCGCCGCTCACGGCCACGACCCTTCCTCCGACGCGCACACCACGAGTTCCCGGACCTCACAGCCGGGCGGCTGCGACAGCGCGAACACCACGCTCGCGGCGACGTGCTCGGGCTGGTTGAGTTTCGCGTCCGGCGGCGGCTTGTACTGCTCGGCGCGGTCGTCGAAGAACGCCGTGTGCATTCCGCCGGGGACGAGCAAGGTCACCCCGACGCGGCCGGCGAGTTCCATGGCGAGCGCCCTCGTGAAGCCGACGACGCCGAATTTCGAGGCGCAGTAAGCACTCGCGTCGCCCGCGACCCGGACCCCGAGCGTCGACGCGCAAGTGACGACCGTGCCGTGGCTCTCACGCAGATACGGCAGCGCGGCGCGGACGACCGCGGCCGTACCGAGCAGGTTGACCCGGACCACGCGTTCCCAGTCCTCTGTGGACACTTCGTCGAGTGCTCCGCAGGCATCGGTACCCGCCGCGGTGAACACCCCGTCGAGCCCGCCCGCGCGTTCGGCGAGTACCCGCACGGCGTTCTCGGCCGCGGTGGAATCCGCCAGATCCGCCTGGACGAAGTCGACGTCGGCGGCTGGTTCGGCGCGGTCGATGACGAGCGGGGTGCCGCCCGCCTCGCGGACGGCCTCGATCGTCGCCGCACCGAGGCCGGAAGCTCCGCCGGTGATCAGGATATTGCCGAGGGGACGCATCATGCTCCTTCCGCCGCGGCCACCAGCCGGGAGGTGGAATAACCGCGGATGGTCGGGATCAGGACGATTTCGCCGCCGTGCCGTCGGACCACGGCGCTTTCGGGAAGCTCCGTGTCCGCGTAGTCGCCGCCCTTGACCCAGACATCCGGGCGCAGGCGGTCCAGCAGTGCGGCGGGATCGGGCTCGTCGAACACCGCGACGGCGTCGACGGAACTGAGTTCGGTGAGCAGCCGCGCGCGGTCGCGGGCGGCCACGATCGGCCGACCCGGTCCTTTCAGGCGACGGACCGAGTCATCGGAATTGAGGCATACGATCAGCGCGTCGCCGAGTGCGCGCGCCTGGCGCAGCAGACTGGCGTGCCCGGGGTGCAGCAGATCGAAACAGCCGCCGGTGGCGACCAGCCTGCCGCCCCGCGCGCGGACCCGGGCGGCGATATCGAAGGCCGAAGCGCCATTGTGCCGGGTTTCCTGCTCGTCTCGGGTGTCCATAGTGGACAAGGTCGCGGCACCGCCGGTGGCGACGAACCGAGCGGCGGTTTCGACCCCCGAGGCCACCGCGTCGTCGATGGCCGCCCCGTCGAGCAGGGCGGCGGCCACCGCGGAGGCGAAGCGGTCACCCGCGCCGCAGGTGTCCTTGGCGGTGATACCGGTGGGCGGCCGGAACGTCGCGCACCGCTCTCCGTCGGTCAGGACGGCCCCGTGCTGGCCGGTGGTGACGCTGATCGCTTCGACGCGCCACCGCTCGTGGAGGCGTTTGGCGAGGTCTTCCGGGCCGGAGCGGGTTTCGGTGAAATGCTCGGCCTCGGCCAGGTTCGGCGTGGCCAGCCGGACCCCCGGCACCGGTTCGGCGCCGCGAGGATGCGGATCCCAGACGATCGGGATCTCGCCCGCCAGCTCCGCGAGCAGCTTCCGGACGCCGGGATGGGCGGTCACTCCCCGGCCGTAATCGGCGACGAGGATCGTGCCCGCCGAACGCAGCGCGTCCCGCACCTCGCGGGACAAGGGTGCCAGGTCCGCCGTGCCGTCGCCGCTGTCGAGACGGACCAGGGACTGCCCAGCGGCCCGCACCCTCGTCTTGGTGACGGTGGTGCCCCGCAACGGCATCGGGACGAGCGCGACCTCGCGCTCCAGCAAACCGGTCAGTGCGCGCCCGTCCTGGTCACCACCGAGTGGGGCGACCAGGACGACGTGGGCGGTGGACCGCGCCGCGAGCAGCGCGGCGAGGCCGGCGCCGCCCGGCCGCCGCCAATGCCGGTCGAGATCGACCACGGGGACGGGCGCGTCCGGGCAGAGGCGCTCGGAAGTGCCGTCGATGTCGACGTCCAGCAGGGCGTCCCCCAGTACGACCAGCGGCCTCACGTCGGCACCCCGAGCGCGTCGTCCAGCGCGGTGCACAAGGCGTGGACCAGTGCCAGATGGACTTCCTGCACGGTGGCCGTGGACGCGGCCTCCACGGGGATCGCCTCGTCGCACAGCGAGGCGAGCGGATTGGGGGAGGGGCCGGTCAGCGCCCACGTCGTGATGCCGAGTTCGTGGGCGGCTTTCGCCGCCGCGACGACGTTCTGGCTGGTACCGCTGGTCGAAAGGCAGACGAGGATGTCACCGGGACGACCGTGTGCCCGGACCTGGCGGGCGAACAGTTCGTGTTCGCCGTAGTCGTTCACGATGGCCGTGCCGGCGGAGGTGTCCGCGTGCAGGGCGATCGCCGAGAACGGCCGCCGGTCGTTGCGGAACCGGCCCACCAGCTCACCGGTGAGATGCTGCGCTTCGGCGGCGCTTCCGCCGTTGCCGCAGGCGAGCAGTCGTCCGCCGGAGGACAGGACAGTGGCCAGATGGTCACCCCAGTCACGGAGTTTCGGCGCCCAGGAAACGGATTTCCCGGCCGCGTCCCTCAACGCGGCGAAGTGTTCTTCGATCACGAGACACCTCCAAAGTCGTTCAAGGAGTTCACGGGCGGCGGACCACGAACGGGCCGATGGCGAGCAGGTCGATGGGCGCGGAGCCGAAGCACTCGAGCGCGTCCCGCGGCGAGTCGACCATCGGCCTTCCCGCGGTGTTGAGGCTGGTGTTGACGACGGCGGGGATCCCGGTGCGCCGTTCGAACGCCGTCAGCATCCTGGCCACCAGCGGTTCCTGTGCGGCATCGACGGTCTGCACGCGGGCGGTGCCGTCGACATGGGTGACCGCCGGGAGCCGGTCCCTCCATTGTGGAGCGACGTCATGCACGAAAAGCATGTAGGGGCTGGGCAGGGGGCCACGGGAGAAGACCTCACCGGCGCGTTCGGCGAGTACCATCGGCGCCACCGGCCGGAACTGTTCACGGCCCTTGACGTCGTTGAGCCGTTCGAGATTCGCTTTGTGCCCGGGGTGCGCCAGCAGCGAACGGTGGCCGAGCGCGCGCGGGCCGAACTCCGCCCGGCCCTGGAACCAAGCCACGATCCGGTCGTCCGCGAGTGCCTCCGCCACCGTTTCGGCGACGTCGTCCGGCCGCTCGTACCGTACGTTCGCGGTCTTGAGTGCGCTCTCCAGCTGGTCGTCCGTCCAGCCGCGGCCCAGATCGGCGCCGGACATCGGACGGCCGCGTTCACCGAAGTCGGCCGCGAGCTGCAGGGCCGCGCCGAGCGCGGTGCCCGCGTCACCGGCGGCGGGCTGCACCCAGATCCGGTCGAAGGGGCCCTCCGCGTGGAGCCGGGTGTTAGCGACGCAGTTGAGCGCGATCCCTCCCGCCAGCGCCAGATCGGTCAGCCCGGTGCGCTCGTGGAGCCCTTTGGCGAGGTCGAGGAGGACGTCTTCCAGACAGCGCTGGACACTCGCCGTCAGGTCCGCGTGTACCCGCTGCGGTTCCTGGCCCGGCTCGACGGCGGGTGCGAACGAGGTCCAGTCGATCGGGTCGGTCCGGAAACCCATGCCGTTGATGTGGACGTTTTCGCGGATCTGGTCGAGGAACCGCGGCTCTCCGTACGAGGCCAGCGCCATCACCTTGTACTCGTCGCTGGAGCGGGCGAAGCCGAGGTGTTCGGTGAGGTCCTCGTACATGAGCCCGAGGGAATGGGGAAGCCGCTGCGCCGCGAGTTCCTCGAACTTGCCGTCGCGGTACTCACCGGCGAGATACGAGGTACTTTCACCACGACCGTCGGCGACCAGGACCGCGCAGTCGCCGAAGGGCGCGGCCAGCGCGGCCGAAGCGGCGTGCGCGACGTGATGCCGGACGAACCGGACGATCGCGGGGTCCAGACCGGGCAATGCCGCCTTGAGGAAGGCGGGTGCCCGGCGGGCGTAATCGGTCCGCAGACCTTCGTTCTTCCCGTCGTGGCCATCGAGCTCGGGTTCGACAAGGGCGGGGTCGTAGGAATAGCCGACCGCGTCGAGATCCCGCGCGGAAATGCCCGCTTCGGCGAGGCACCACGCGGCCGCTTCGGCCGGTTGCTCCCAAGTGGAGAACGGGACGGGCCGTTTGCCGTGTTTGCGACGGCTGAACCGTTCCTCCTCCGCCGCGGCCACGATTTCCCCGTCGATGACCAGCGCGGCGGCCGGATCATGGAAGACGGCGTTGACACCGAGAATGCGCACCGGGCCACCTCTCTGTTCCGGGATGCGGGCCGTGACCCGCCCTTGCTCCTATAGCGCTACCCGGTGCAATCGTGGATAAACGACGCGGCGCAAAAGCCCAGGACGTCGCTACTCAGCGAAGCGGCTCGAGGGGGATGTTCCGGGCGTACCAGTCGACCGTGCGCGGCAGCCCCTCCGCCATCTCGATCTCCGGCTCCCAGCCCAGTTCGCGGCGCGCCAGGGAGATGTCGGGGCAGCGGCGCGTCGGATCGTCGACCGCCGCGTCGATGTACTCGATCGCGGACGAGCTGCCGGTGACCGACAAGACCTCCTTGGCGATCCGCAGCACGGTGAGTTCGTGCGGGTTCCCCAGATTCACCGGGCCGGGAAGATCGGAGGCCGCCAGCGCCAGCAGGCCTCGGACGGTGTCGTCCACGTAGCAGATCGAACGGGTCTGTTGTCCCGTCCCGGCCACGGTGAGCGGTTCGCCGCCGAGCGCCTGGCAGACGAACGTCGGGATCATCCGGCCGTCGTCGGCGCGCATCCTCGGCCCGTAGGTGTTGAAGATCCGGGCGATGGCGGTGTTCACCCCGCGTTCCCGGCGCATCGCCGAGGTGAGCGCTTCGGCGTACCGCTTGGCCTCGTCGTAGACACTGCGCGGGCCGATCGGGTTCACGTGCCCCCAGTAGTCCTCGCGCTGCGGATGTTCCCGGGGATCGCCGTAGACCTCGCTGGTGGACGCGAGGACGAAGCGCGCGCCGTCGCGTTCGGCGATGTCCAGGGCGTGCTCGGTGCCATACGACCCCGCGCGCAGTGTTTCCAGCGGAAGCCGGAAGTAGTCGCGGGGCGAGGCGGCGGAGGCCAGGTGGAACACGACGTCGAAGTGGTCTGGCTCGTCCAGCGGCTCGGTGACGTCCCGGGTCGCCAAGCGGAAGCCGGGAAGACCGAGGAGATGTTCGACGTTGCCGGCGTCGGCGGTGGCGAAGTTGTCCGCCGCGACGACTTCGGTGCCCGCCGCCAGCAGCCGCTCACACAGGTGCGAGCCGACGAAACCGGCACCCCCGGTCACCAAGGCACGTCCGAACGCTGGAGTCATGGCGACGGGCTACCCGGGTACGCCTCGGGAAAAACCCGTGTGAACCGCGCAGGGCGGGGTAAGCGTCGAGTATGCGCACATTGGTGATCGGCTGGGCGAGTTTCCGGCATGGGGAGGCCACCGCGGGCGATGTCCTCAGCATGCGCCGGATCGACGAAGCATTGTCGACTGTGGGCGTTCCGCACGATCTGGCCTGGAGTCCCGTTTATCGCCCGCGAGAGTTGAGTTACGAGGAAGTGGATCCGGCGCGCTACAGCCACGTCGTGTTCGTCTGCGGGCCCGCGCACGGGTGGCAGGTTCGCGAGGTGCACCGGCGTTTCGCCCACTGCTGGCGGATCGCCGTCGGAGTCTCGGTGATCGATCCGGAGGACGACACCGTCACCGGCTTCGACCAGGTGCTGGCCCGTGATCGTGGCGGGCTCGCCGTACCGGATCTCTCTGTCGAGGCGGCGACCGACGAAGTGCTCGCGGCGGGCATCATCCTGGCTCCGGAACAACGCGAGTACGGCGACGCGGCGCGGCACGGCAAAGTCCACACCGCGGTGACGGAGTGGATCTCCGGGGTCAACTGCGGCAGGATCCCCCTCGACACGCGTCTGGCGGCTTCGGATTGGGAACGGTGCGAGACGCCGGACCAGTTCACCTCGATCCTGTCGCACCTGGATCTCGTGGTCACGACGCGGCTGCACGGTCTGGTACTGGGGCTGCGGGCAGGCGTACCGGTGCTGGCCGTCGATCCGGTCGTCGGTGGCGGAAAGGTGACCGCGCAGGCCAACGCCCTCGGCTGGCCGGCGCTCGTTCCCGCCGAGGAGGCGACTCAGCCGGAGGTCCTCGATTCGTGGTGGCGGTGGTGTTCCTCGGTCCAGGGCCGGGCGGTGGCCGCGCTCCGCGCGTTGCCGACGGACAACAGACTCGTCAAGGACATGGTCAAGGCGCTCAAGACGGGGCCGATGCGATGACCGGTGCCCGGACCACGGTGGTGATCGCCACCCGGAACCGCGCCACGGAACTGACCAGGACCTTGACCGAACTGACGGCCTTGCGGCCACGGCCTCCGGTGATCGTGCTCGACAACGCGTCCAGTGACGACACGGCCGATCGTGCCGCCGGGGTTCCCGGTGTCCGGGTGGTCCGGCTACCGCGGAATCTCGGCGCGGCCGCCCGGAATCTCGGCGTCGCGCTGGCGCGGACACCGTATGTCGCCTTCAGCGACGACGACTCCTGGTGGGCCGAGGACGCGCTCGCCGAAGCCGAGCGGATCCTCGAAGCACACGCCGATGTCGGGCTGGTGGCGGCGAAAACCCTTGTCGGGGAAGAAGAACGTGAGGATCCGGTCGTCTCGCTGATGGCGGAGAGTCCCTTGGGCACGCCCGATGGGCTTCCCGGGCCGTCGGTGCTCGGTTTCCTCGCCTGCTCGGCCGTCGTCCGCCGGAAAGCTTATCTGCAGGCCGCGGGATTCAGCCCGCTGCTGCATTTCGGCGCCGAAGAACGGTTGCTGTCCTACGATCTCGCCGCCCACGGCTGGCGGTTGTGCTACGTGGACCGCGTGCGGGCGCACCACCACCCGTCGTCGGTGCGGCCGTCGCGAGGCTGGCGTGAGCGCACGGAACTGCGGAACCGGTTGCTGATCACGGTCATGCGGCGACCGGTGCGCCAGTGCCTCGCCGACGGGCTTCGAGTGCTCACCCGGATCCCGCGCGAGCCGCGGGTACTGGGCGCGCTCGCCGGAGCCCTCCGCCGTCTGCCGTCGGCGCTCGCGGAACGACGGCCGCTGCCCGTCGGAGTGGAACGTCAGATCCGCGTGCTCGAACACGCGCAGGGAGGCTGAAGTGCGGGACCGGATCACGGTCGTGATGATCACCCACAATCGGCGTGACCAGCTGCTGGAAACACTCGAGCAGATGACGGCATTGCCCGACGCCGCGCCGATCGTGCTGGTGGACAACGCTTCCACCGACGGCTCCGCGGACGCCGTCGAGCGGCGATACCCCCAGGTCCGGGTGCTCCGGTCGCCCCGGAACCTGGGGGCGGTGGCCAGAAACGTCGCCGTCGGGGCGGTGAGTACGCCGTACGTCGCCTTCTGCGACGACGACACCCGATGGCAGCCGGGCGCCCTGACGCGCGCCGCCGAACAACTCGACCGCCATCCCGGTCTCGGCGTGGTGACCGGCCGGTGCCTGGTGGAACCCGGCCTGACAGAAGACCCCATCACCCCGGAACTGAGGCATTCGCCCGTCCCCGGACCGGACTGGTTGCCAGGCCCCGCGTTGCTGGGCGTGATGGCGGGTCTGTCGGCTGTGCGTGTCCGCGCGTTCACCGACGTCGGCGGATTCTCCGAACGCATGTGGCTCGGCGGGGAGGAGGAGCTGTTCGCCCTCGATCTGGCCGCGCGGGGCTGGTGGATGTGCTGGGACGAAGAGATGGTGATCCACCACGCGCCGTCCACCCTCCGGGATCCGCGCCGCCGACGGCAACTCGGGATCCGGAACACCCTATGGACGCTGTGGCTACGACGGCCGGTATCCAGCATCCTGCGTCGCATGGTCACCGTGCTGCGCTCGGCGCCGCTGGACCGGGCGACCGTGACCGCGGTGGCCGAGGCGGTGCGGGGGATTCCCTGGGTGCTGCGGAATCGTGCGGTGGTGCCGCTGGAAGTGGAGCGGGGGCTGGTGCTGCTGGAGGACGCGCAGCGGAACTCGGTGGCGCGGCGATACGTGGGTTGAGGTGGCCCTCTGCCCGTCTCACACCTTGATCAACGGAGATCCGGGACACTCAACGTCCCTGATCTTCCGTTGATCAAGCTCGTGCCGACCGGCAACCCGCACCAGCCCCACACCAGTGGGTGACCATCCGCACCCCGCATTCAGTCGACTAAATGCGACCTCGCCGCCTCACGAACCCACACCGGCCTCCGCTTCCGAAGCGGCTTCGGTCTCGTTCGTCAGGATCCGCTCGTAAGCCCGCACGGTATCCGCCGCCACCCGGTCCCACGAGTACCGCGCGCGCACCCGGTCGCAGCCCGCCACCCCGTACGTCTCGCGCAGGGACGCGTCCGGGACCAGCCGTCGCAGCGCGGTCACGAGCGCCTTGGGGTCGCGCGGCGGGACGTGCAGACCGGTGACGCCGTGGATCACCGTGTCGATCAGGCCGCCGACGGCACTGGCCACCACCGGGGCGCCGCATGCCATCGCTTCGAGTGGCACGATGCCGAAGGGTTCATACCAAGGGGTGCAGACGACGGCGTCGGCGGACCGCAGGAGTGCGGGCATGTCCTTCCGTGACACCTGCCCGGGCATGTGCACCCGGTCGCTCACCCCGAACCGTTTGGCGATGCCCCGCAGGCGGCGTGCTTCGTCGTCTTTGTCGAGGGAGCCCGAGCCGGGGCCGCCGGCGATGACCAGTTCGGTGTCGGGCAATCCGGCCAGCGCGGCGATGGCGATGTCGAAACCCTTGCGTGGCACCAGTCTGCCCACACTCACGATCCGATGTGGGGCCGTGCGGGGAGCGACCTCGCCGTCCGAAGTGAACGTCGTGAGGTCGACGCCGCAAGGCACGACCGAGACACGCGAGCGGGTCAAGCCCATGCGCACGAGTTCGAACACCTCGTCCGAACAGGTCGCGATCACCCGGTGGACCTGTTTGGCGATCATCCGCTCGAGCCGGACGCGCTCCGCCGGACTGGTGTCGTTCTTGCCCTGGTAGCGCTGTTTCACCGCGCCGAGGGCGTGGAAGGTCTGCGTCACCGGGATTTCCAGGTCCTTGGCCGCGAGCACCGAGGCGAGCCCGGACATCCAGAAGTGCGCGTGGACGACGTCGGGGCGGTCCTTGGCCCATTTGGAGCGGAGTACCCGGCCGAACTCTCCCATATGGGGCAGAAGGTCGTCCTTCGGTAGCTTCTTCGGTGGCCCGGCGGACACATGGACGACCCGGTAGCCGTCCGGAGTCTCCACCATCGCGGGGGAGCGGCGGTTCTCGCGGCGCGTGTAGACGGTGACGTCGTGCCCTTGACGGCTCAGCGCGGCCGAAAGCTCGGCGACGTGGACGTTCTGGCCACCGGCGTCGGCTCCGCCCAGCGCGGCGAGCGGGCTGGCGTGCTCGGAAACCATCGCGATCTTCATAAGTCTCCTTCCCGTCCGCTCCGGGCGGATCAAGCGGTCACTTCGGTCAGCAGGGCGTCCCAGCGCTTCAAGAAAGCGTCGAGGCCGTAATGCGCCAGCGCGTGCTCTCGTGCCGCCTTCCCTGCCAGTACGGCGAAATCAGGTTCGTGGACAAGCTCTCGATAGGCCTTCGTCAGCACCTGGACGTCCGTCGAGATCGCACCCGCGTCGGGTGGCACGGCCAGCGTCGCTTCGGTGGTGGCCAGCGCGACGACCGGCATCCCCAGGTGCATCGCCTCGAGCAGCGAAAGACCGAGGGACGTCCAGCGGGCCGTGTGCAGATAGACCCGGCGTTTGGCGGCCTCGGTGTGCAACTCCCGGCTCGGGAGATCACCCCCCGGCCGCACTCCGGGGTGCTTGCCCTCGAGTTCCCCGCTGCCGATGCCGAACACGTCCACAGGGGCGATCTCCGCGAAGGTGGGCAGCAGGTCGGTGCCGGTGATCCGGTCCCGCCGGACAGGTTCGTTGATCATCGCGGCACCGTGCGGGAGTTCGCCGGTGTACCGCTCGCCGGGATCGGGGATCCCGTGCGGCACAACGACCGTGGGCGCGATGCCCGAGTCCCACATGAGTTCGTTGAAGTGCGTCACGTGGACGAGCGGGATGTCGTCGCGGTCGGCGAGGGGATGGCGGGTGGTCACCGCGTGCGGCCGGGGGGTGTTGTGCTCGACGTAGACGGCGGGCACGTCAATGCCGGGACGACGGCGCAGCCACCGGGCCGCCAAGGCAAGCTCGTCGGGACGTTGCAGGACGACGACGTCGACGTCAAGGTCCTTCAGCCGATCGACGGGAACCTCTTCCGCGGCGGGCCAGTCGCGTCCGCTCAGGCCACGCCCCCAGGGTCCGCCTTCGTCGAGGGTGGGGAGGTAGTAACGGTGCCCACCCCGGACGAAAGCCTCGGACCACGAACCGTGAACGTGCCACAGCAAGATCCTGAGCGGCGCCATCTTCGTCATATACGACTGATTACCCGCTGGAGTCGAGTTAAACGTTCGTCGACGGTCGGGCTTGATCTCGTCGCGCCCGCCGGGTGGTGAGAAGGGCGACGGCCAGCGCGGTCAGCGAGGTGAGCGCGTGCAGCACATTGTCAGCCCAGCCGACATTGACAGCGTCACCCGCAAGTGTCGTGGCCGCGGAAAGCACACCGAACGCGGTCAAGCCGGCAAAGGCGACGAAAACGATCCAGCTGTAGGCGAGGATCGCGGAAGGCTTCAGCACCGCCGCCACCCCGAGCACACCGACGACCGTGCGGATGACGTTGAGCATCCCGGTCGCGCTGAAGATCCAAAGGGTGTTCTCCCCGGCCGGGTTGGCCTCAGGCAGGAAGAAGAAACCGAGCAGCCCCAATGCCAAGTGGACCAGTGCGATGACCAGCACCACTGGCCGCAGGGGTGAGATGGTCGAACGTTCGTTCATCGGAAAGGTCCTCCGTTCACCAAAGACCGATAGAGATACCCCGTGAGGGCGCCACGAAAACGCCACGGATACCCCGATCGAGGGTGTCCGTGGCGATCCCGGGCGGGGCTCAGCCAGACTGTGGATCCGTGTCGTCGTGCGGATCGCCGGAGGACGTGCCTTGCTCGCCCCGTACCTCTTGACGTTCCTCGTCGCGTTCTTTCTTCCCGCTCTCGGCGGTCTGGTCCCGGTCGTCACCCATCATGGGCACCTCGAATCCTCGACGGTTTCCGAAGGACTACCCCGTCACAGGCGGGCTAATCCTGTTTCCCCCGTACGGATTTCGAGACCACTTTGGACGTTTGGAGCCGGACGGCCGGGGTAGCCGGAAGCACCGATGTCGGCGAGCCGGAGGGGCCATGACCGCGATCACCAGTTCCGCGAGACCACTTGCCCCGGCGCGCCCGTGGCTACTCCGGCCGCCCGGGGTGTACAGACCACAGGACGACACCTGGTTCCTTGCGACGGCCTTGCGGGCGTCGGGGATGGCACCGGGTGCGAAGGTGCTCGATCTGTGCACGGGGACCGGCGCGCTCGCGCTGACGGCAGCGGCCGGTGGGGCCGGGGCGGTGACCGCCGTGGACATCTCCCGCCGGGCCTTGGCCGCGGTGTGGGCGAACGCGCGCCTGCGACGGCTGCCGGTCCGGCCGGTGCGCGGCAGTCTCGCCGAGGCGGCCCGCAGGGGGCCGTACGACGTCGTGCTGGCCAATCCGCCCTATGTCCCCTGCCCGATCCCGGCATCCGGCGCGGCACGGGCCTGGGACGCGGGGCCGGACGGGCGGGTCGTGCTGAGCCCGGTCTGCTCGGAAGCGCCGTCCCTGGTCGCCCCCGGTGGCTATCTCCTGCTGGTTCACTCCACCGTGGCGGGGGTCGACCAGTCGCTGGACGAGTTGCGGGCCGCCGGGATGACGGCCGCCGTGGTGGCGAGCCGGTTCATCCCGTTCGGCCCGGTGATGCGGAAGCGGGCGGAGTTCCTCGAAGCCGCCGGCCTGATCACCGCGGGCCAGCGGCTCGAAGAACTGGTGGTGATCCGTGCCGACCGGCCGTAGGACCCGGGTGCGGATCGAACCCGGCGGTCCCATGCTGGTGGAGGGACCGGTCGAGATCGTCACCCCCGAGGGTGAAACGATCACCTCGGACCGCTTCGTGGTCGCTCTCTGCGCCTGCCGTCGCAGCAAGCGCTACCCGTTCTGCGACACCAGCCACCGCCGCCGCTCACGGCAAGGGGTGCAGCGGCCGGAGGAGTGAGGACTCCCCGGCCGACCAGGCCTTCATCAGGTGCTCGGCGAGCCGGGACTCCAGCAGGTCGGTCGCCTGGATGCCCAAGGCGACGTCCGCCGCGAGTTCCGGTTCCCTGGCAAGCAGATCTCCGATGACGTCGTGCCGCAGCACCTGTTCGTGTACGGCGTCCGCCTCGATGTGCTCGGTGTAGAAGTACCGGCACTCCGCCGCGCCACCGAGCCGTCGCAGCGCTTCGTCCATCCGCCGCGCGGCCGGGGCCGTGGTGATCTCGGCGCTCGCGAAATGCCCGACGAGGGCGCCGCGGAGGCTCCGATGCAGACCGAACAGCGACATCATGTTCACCGTCGCCAGCGTGCAGCCGGGGACGTGGTCGAGATAGGCGAGATAGTCCGGTGACAGGCCGGCCGCGGTCAGCAGATCCGCGAACAGCCGGGAATGCGCCTGATCGGCCCGGCCGCCGCCGAACTCGTCGAACTCGACGGCGACCAGCGCCGCCTTCGCCTTTCCGCGCAGGCGCGGGATCACCCACGCGTGCGGATCGGCCTCCTTCAGGTGGTAGATCGACCGGTGCGCGAAGTACTCCTCGAGGTGCCACCAGGCGCCGTCGTCACGGAGGAAGTGGGAGACCCCGTCGCCGTCGACCGGTTCGACCAGGAGTTCGTCGAGCAGGCCGTCGACGTCGTCACCGCCGGGAACGGCGGCCCGGATACCGTCGAGAAAGACGCGTTCCAACGCGCCGCGGAAGCCGAGCAGCCCGGTGTCCCACTCCCAGCCCGGGTCCACCTCGGCGAACCCCTGGTAGTGGAGTTCATAGCAGACGTACAAGGCCAGTTGGAGGTCTTCGCCGAAGGGGTCGGCGCTCCGCACCTCGTCGAGGTCGAAGTCGTTGGTGCGCCCGCCCGCCAAAGTGTCGATCACGGCGGCGGACAGCGGGCCGCGGATCTCCGGCAGCCTCGCGGCCACCTGCGTTTCCGTCGTCGTCATGATCGGGGGATACCCGATCTACCCGTGCGGAACCGTTTCTTCGGTCAACATTCGCAGCACCGCGATGTCACCGTCGGCGGCGGCCCGGCGCTGCCGTTCGGCTCCGGTTCCTTCGTTTTCCAGCTGGTTGAGAAGGGTGTTCACGAGCGCCAGATCACCGGTCTCCGCCAGCGCCGATCGCGTGTGCTCCCGCAGCGAGGCGAGCCTGCCGGCGGCCGGGACCGGTTTCCCGGCGATCGGGTCGATGGCCGGTCCGGACAGCCCGTATCGTGCGGCCGACCAGACGGCGGCCGCCGCGATCTGCGGGTCGAGGGGTTCGGCTTCGACGCCCTTGTCCAGCGCGTCGAGCGCGGTACGCACCAGCGCGCGCGTCAGCAGTGCCTGCAAGACGGCCTCGTCCACGGTCGAGGCGGTATCGGCCGCGCGGACCTCGACCGTCGGCCAGCTCGGTGACGGCCTCGCCAGCCAGAAGGTCTGTTTGGCGTCGACGAGCACGCCGCAGTCCACCAGCCGGTCGACCTGGATCTCGTAGTCCTCGATGCCCGCGAAGTGCGGTGCGATCCCGGAGCCGGGGAACCGGCTTTGCTCCACCATCCGCCAGCTGGCGTACCCGCTGTCCCGGCCACCGTCGAACGGCGAGTTCCCGGACAGGGCGAGCAGCGTGGGCAGCCATTCGGCCAGATGGTTCACCACGGCCACCGCCGTGTCGCGGTCGGGTACGCCGATGTGGACGTGACAACCACAGGCCTCGTAGGACCGCACCACTCCCGCGTACAGGTCGTCCACCTTGCCGAACCGGTCGTCGTCGGCCTGGGGCTCCCGGTCGGGCGGACCGCGCAGCGCGGTACCCGAGGCGATGATGGCGCAGTCTTCGGCGGCGGCCGCTTCGGCGAGTGACCGCCGTCCCGCCACCAGGTGGTGATACAGCTCTTCCGAGGTCTCGCAGACGCCGGTGGCGGCCTCGATCTGCGTCGGCCGCAATTCCCGGTGCACCGCGGCGCCGTCGGGCAGCGGACAGCAGGCCTGCTGCCGGGCGACCACGGCTTCCGCGCGCGGACAGCTCACCCCGGTTCTGGGGTCGACCAGCAGGAACTCCTCTTCGACACCGATGCCGGTCATCGCCGCTCCCGCTTCCTCGGCAGCGCGTGCACGGCGGGCCCCTGGATCACCGAGCCGTCCAAGGCGAAGCGCGAGCCGTGGCACGGGCAGTCCCAGGTCTTCTCCGCGTTGTTGAACGCGACCAGGCAGCCGAGGTGGGTGCAATGCGCGCCGACGGCGTGCAGCTCACCGTCGGGATCACGGTAGGCGGCGACGAGTTCACCGCCGTCCCGGGTGACCTTGGCTTCGCCGGGGGCCAGCTCGTCCAGGGCCGCGGGCTTGCGCAGAGCGCTGACATGGTCGCCCACCAGGAACTTCGCCACCGTGGCGTTGTTCTCCACGGTCGTGATCGCGGAACGGAGGTCGAAACGGTTGGGGTCGTAGAGGCTCGCCGAGGGGTTCTCCTTGCCGGTCAGCAGATCCGCCAGGAGCAGCCCGGCCGCGGTGCCGCCGGTCATCCCCCATTGGCCGAAGCCGGTGGCGACCCAGAGGTGACGGCTCGCCGGATGGTACCGCCCGACATAGGGTACGGAGTCCACAGTGGACAAGTCGTGGGCGGACCAGCGGTGGGTCACCCGGTGCACCCCGGCGTGGTCGCTCGCCCAGCTCGCCAGTCGTTCGTAACGGCTCTCCACGTCGACGGAGTCGCCGACCCGGTAGTGCTCGCCGCCGGCGACCGCGTACGGGACACCGTCGTTGAGATAGCCGCGAACGGAGTGATGCGTGTCGGCGTCGAGATACATCCCCTCCACCCGCCGATTGCCTTCGACCGGGCCCGCGACGACCAGATCGCGCACCGGGTCGAGCCGCGCGAAGAACAGGCCGCGATCCAGCATCGGATAGTGGGTCGCCACCACGACTTCCCCCGCCCGTACCTCACCGGCGGTGGTCCGCACCCGGGTACCACCGAGTTCGTCGACGCCTTCCGCGCGGACACCCTCCACGATCGTGCCGCCCGCGCGTTCGATCTGCTCCGCGAGACCGAGCAGCCACCGGCGCGGGTGGAAATGAGCCTGCCCGGTGAACTTCACCGCACCGAGTGACGGCACGTCGAGGTCGACGTCCGTGACGAAGGTGGCGGGCAGACCGGCTTCCGCGGCGGCTTCGGCTTCCCGTTCGAGGTTTTCCACCGTCCCCGGCCGTGTCGTGTAGACGAAGCTGTCGGCGCGGGTGAACCCGCAGTCGATGCCGAGTTCGGCGGAAGCGGCGGCGATCCAGTCCAGGGCCGCGGCCTGCGTGTACGCGTACGTCGCGGCGGCTTCGGCGCCCTTGGACTTGGTCAGGGTGGCGTATTTCAGCCCGTGTTGAGTGCTGATCTTCGCCGTGGTGTGGCCCGAAACACCCGCCGCGAGACGGGCCGCCTCCAGGACGAGCACCGAGCGTCCCGCCCTCGCCAGCCGGTAGGCCGTGGTCAGTCCCGCGATACCACCACCGAGGACGGCGACGTCGACCTCCCTCGGCAGCGGAGTACCGGTCCGATCAGGAGCGGGAGCGGTGTCGAGCCACAGTGAACGCGTTCCGGGCAACTCCGTCATGGCGCCCGGATGCCCGCACGCCAACGCGGGCAAACCAGCGACGGCGGGGTTTTCCGGCTCGGGGAGCGGGGTAGCCGTCGGTCATGAACACAGCTCCCAGGTCCCCCGAGGAAAAGAACATCTTCGTGATCGGTCTCGACGAGAGCAACGAAGAGGTACTGAGGCGGATCCCGGGCGCGGACCGCTACCACTTCCACCAGTTGCTGACGGTCGAAGAACTCCAGTACGGAGAAATCCCGATCATCGACCTCATGGAGAAGGCGCAGAAGCAGCTGGACGCCTTTGACGGCACGATCGACGCCATCGTGAGCTATTGGGACTTCCCGGCCTCGACGATGGTGGCGATGCTGTGTGAGAAGTACGGTTTGCCCGGCGTCTCGCTCGAAGCGGTGCTGAAGACCGAGCACAAGTACTGGAGCCGTCTCGAACAGGCCAAGGTGATCGACGAGCTGCCCGCGTTCGGCATCGTCGATCTGGACAACGAGAAGCCTGAGCCACCCGATGGCGTCGACTACCCCATGTGGCTCAAGCCGGTGAAGTCGTTTTCGTCCGAACTGGCCTTCCACGTCGCTGACGACGAGGAGCTCGCCAAGGCCGTCGCCGAGATCCGCCAGGGAGTCGACCGGGTCGGCAAACCCTTCGACCACATCCTCGGCAAGGTCGACCTGCCCCAGTCGGTCGCCGACGCCGGCGGTGCGGCCTGCCTGGCGGAAGGCGCGCTCACCGGCGTCCAGGCCGCGACCGAAGGCTATGTCCACAATGGACAGGTCACCGTGTACGGCGTGCTCGATTCGATCAACTACCCCGACACGCCTTGCTTCATGAGACACCAGTACCCGTCGCAGCTGCCGGACGACTCCGTCCGGCGGATGAAGGAGATCTCGGTGCTGGTCATGGAGCAGATCGGCTTCGACAACGCGACGTTCAGCATCGAGTTCTTCTGCCATCCCGAATCCGGGCAGGCCTGCCTGCTGGAGATCAACCCGAGGCACTCCCAGTCCCACGCGGAGCTCTTCGAATACGTCGACGGCCTGGCGAACCACCAGATCATGGTGCGGCTGGGGCTCGGCGAGGATCCCGGCGAGCGGCGGCATCGAGGTGACTACCAGATCGCGGGCAAGTGGTACTACCGCCGGTTCGAAGACGGGATGGTGACCCGCGTACCCACTCGTGCCGAGGTCGCCGACCTGGAGGCCGAGATCCCCGGCGTCAAGATCGAGATCGTGCCCGAGAAGGGCATGCGGCTTTCTGAGCTGCCCGCGCAGGACAGCTACAGCTACGAACTCGCCCATCTCTTCGTCGCGGCGCAGACCGAACGGGAGATGGAGCAGAAATACCGCCGGTGCACCGAAGCGCTGCGGTTCGAATTCGAGGAGGGATAGCCCATGCGGACGGTGGCTTCGCTGCCGTACGAGATCACCGAGGACGACCACGTCTGGATCCCGATGTCCGATGGGATCAGGCTGTCGGCCAGGATCTGGCGTCCGGTCGCCTCGGACACCGAACCGGTGCCCGCGATCCTGGAGTACATCCCGTACCGCCATCGCGATCTGACGTCGGTGCGGGACTCGGTGCATCATCCGTATCTGGCGGGCCACGGGTACGCCTGTGTCCGCGTGGACATCCGGGGGTCCGGGGAGTCGGAGGGCGTGCTCGCCGACGAGTACCTCGAACGGGAGCAACTCGACGCCGAAGAGGTCCTCGAATGGATCGCGGCGCAGCCGTGGTGCACCGGCCGGACCGGGATGATGGGCATCTCCTGGGGCGGGTTCGCCGCGTTGCAGACCGCCGCGCGCAAACCGCCCGGCCTCGCCGCGATCGCGATCTCGTCCTTCACCGACGACCGGTACGCCGACGACATGCACTACATGGGTGGCTGCCTGCTGTCGGACAACGTCGCCGAGGCGTCCACGATGTTCGCCTACAGCACGTTGCCGCCCGACCCGGCGCTGGCGGGGGAGCGGTGGCGCGACCTGTGGTTCGAACGGCTGGAGAACTGCAGCCTTTGGATCGGTGAGTGGCTGAGCCATCAGCGTCGTGACGGCTATTGGCGGCACGCTTCGGTCTGCGAGAACTACAGCGACGTCCAGGTGCCCGTGCTCGCCTCCAGCGGCTGGGCCGACGGCTATTCGAACGCGGTATCCCGGCTGCTGGCCAATCTCGACGTCCCGCGCCGAGGGCTGATCGGGCCGTGGTCGCACAAGTACCCGCATCTGGGCCGGCCGGGTCCGGCCATCGGGTACCTGCAGGAGCTGGTCCGCTGGTGGGATCACTGGCTGAAGGACATCGAGAACGGCGTCATGGACGGGCCGATGCTCCAGACCTGGATGCAGGACAGCGTACCGCCGTCGACGTCCTACGAGGACCGGCCCGGCCGCTGGGTCGGCGAACCGTCTTGGCCTTCACCGCACGTCCACCCGTCGGAACACCGGCTCACCCGGCACCGGATCGCCCGGCCGGGCGAAGAGGTCCCGCAGGAGCGGCTGTCCGTTTCCTCGCCGCTGTCGGTCGGCCAGTTCGCGGGGAAGTGGGCTTCCTACAGCGCACCGCCCGACCTGCCGTACGACCAGCGGGAAGAGGACGGCGGCTCCCTCGTCTTCGACACCGACGAACTCACCGAACCGTGCGAGATCCTCGGTTCACCGGTGGTGGAGCTGGAGGTCTCCGCGGACAAGCCGGTGGCGATGGTCGCCGCCCGCCTGTCCGACGTCGCGCCGGACGGCCGGGCGACGCGGGTGACCTACGGGTTGCTGAACCTGACCCATCGGGACGGGCACGACGATCCGGAACCGGTGGAGCCGGGGAAACGCTACCGGGTGCGGATCGAACTCAACGCGGTCGCGCAGGCCTTCCCCGCCGGGCACCGGATCCGGCTTTCGCTCTCGTCGTCGTACTGGCCGCTGGCCTGGCCACCGCCGGAACCGGCGATGGTGACCGTCCACACCGGACAGAGCACGCTCACCCTCCCGGTCCGGCCGATGGCCGAAGCGGACGAGGTGCCCGCACGTCCGTTCGACGAGCCCGAAGGCACGGAACCGTTGCCCGCCACGCAACTCGAACCCGGTGAGCAACGCTGGACCGTCTCCCGTGACCTGATCGACTACCGGTCCGCGCTCGACATCGTGAAGAACGAGGGCAAGGTCCGCTTCGAGGACATCGATCTCGAAGTCACCAGGAACGTGTTGGAGCGCTACTCGTGGGTGGCGGACGACTTCTGTTCCCCGGTGGCGGAAACCTCGTGGTCGATCACCTTCTCCCGGGGTGACTGGGAAGCCAGGTCCGAGACCCGCACCCGGGTTTCCTGCACCCCCACCGAGTTCGTCATCGACGCCCAGCTCGACGGGTACGAGGGGGAACGAAGGGTGTTCTCCCGCAACTGGCATCGGACGGTGCCCCGTGACCACGTCTGAGCCAAGCCTGCGGGCAAAGGCACTCTACGCCTGGTCACGGATCACCAAACGGAAACGGACCTACGCCGACATCGACCGTTTCCGACGAAGCATCGAACGCAGCCAGCGTGCGGGCCACACCGAACCGAGCCGGTCGATCCGCCGCCGGTTCGACGTCCGGGAGTCCGAAGTGGATGGACGGCCCTGCTACACCATCCGGCCGCACGACGCCGGGATCGGCAAGCAGGTGCTGTACTTCCACGGCGGCGCCTACGTGCACCAGATCCAGCACGACCACTGGAAGTTCTTCGGCCGGCTCATCACCCGTACCGGGTGCACGGTGACCGTCCCGATCTATCCACTGGCGCCCGCACATCAGTGCCCCGAGACCGTCGAGTTCGTCCAGCGCGCCTACGACAAGTTCGCCGCCGGCCTCCAGCCGGAGGACCAGGTCGTGATGGGTGACTCCGCCGGTGCGGGGATCGCGCTCGAACTCGTCAAGTCGTTGCGTGACGACGGGCGTCCGGTGCCGAAGGAGACCGTGCTGCTGTCGCCTTGGCTGGATCTCACGATGAGCCACCCGGCCCAGCCCGCACTGGACCGGCGGGATCCATCCCTCGCGCTCACCGGGCTGAACGAGGCGGCACGGCTCTACAGTGGACCGCTGCCGCGGACGGATCCCCGGCTCAGTCCGATCTCCGGGGATCTCACCGGTCTCGGGAACCTGACCACCTACATCGGTACCAGGGACGTCCTGCTCGCCGACGCGCGACGACTGCGGACGCTCTGCACCGAACAGGGCGTCCGGCTCGATTACCACGAGTACGCAGGCATGATCCATGCCTGGATGATCGCGTCGATCCCGGAGGCGACACGGGTGGTGGAGGAGATCGCGCACCTTGTGGACCGTCGTTCCGTGTAGCGGCGGTCTGAAGGGGTAACCGGAGACGAGCGGCCGGGGCAACGAGGTTGTGCGCCCCCGGCCGCGAGGTGGACCGGCGTGGGCAGTCCCGGCGGAGCAGGGACGCCGGCGCGCCGGTCACCGTGACCACTGTGGAGCGGACAGATGCAGCAAGTGACTTCGTTGAGGGAGCTCGCCGACCTCGTGCGGGGACGGAAAGAACTGTACGTGCGCTGGGCGCCGTCGCCGGAGCACCGGCCGGGTACCAGCCGTGACGAGCTCACCGGGGTGGAACTGCCCGGCCTGTCGGTGAACCCCCTCGAACCCGAACCGTGGTGGCGCGACCAGCCGCTGGACCTGTGGCTGGCCAGGAAGCTCTACGACTACTGCCACCTTCAGCATGAACGGCGCCGGGACACGAAACCCTGGGTCCTCTCGGGCCGGATCGCCGGCACCGGACCGGACAACGAGCCGTTGCTCACCGATCCGGAGCCGGTCGCCCGGATTTCCACCGACGTCTTGGACGAAGCGCGCGATCTGCTGCAGCAGCACGCGAAAGAGGACGCTCAATGGGGTCCGCTGCGCCGCCCGCCGGAGCTGGACCGAGCCTGAGAGTGGGGTTCACTCCGTCCGCACGGCCAGTAGCTCGACGACGTCCTCGGCCCGTTCACGTTCCGCGAACCGGGCACGCTGCCGGTCCGCTCCGCTGCCGCCTTCGACGAGCCGGACACAGCCTTCCCGGACGAAGTCGTAGTCACCGCTCTCTTTGAGCGCACTCGCGGCGAAGGCGACGACGTCCTCGAGCACCTCCGTGGCGGGAGCGAGGTCACCTGTGCGGGGATGGGGGCAGCGACCGGACAAGCCTTCCCGCGAAGCACGCCAAAGGTGCGCTCGCAGGACTTCGTTGGGCAGTTCGGCCGGCCGTTCGTCCGAGTCGAGGATCGTGGCGACCATGCCGCGGATCAACACTCCCAGCAGAGTCGCTTCCTCGGGGGTGGCGGCGACGTCGGAGAACCGGAACTCCAGTGTCGGCTGATTTTCGGAAAGCCTTACGTCCCAGTAGATCATCTTGCGATCGAGGATCGCGCCCGCGCGCAACCAGGCGTCCACGATGCTTTCGTATTGGTCCAGCGAGGTGAAGGCAGGCGGGGGTCCGGCCGAGGGCCACCGGCTCCACTGCTGATAACGCCAGCTGCTGTAACTGGTGTCGTAGCCGTCGCAGATGGCCGAGTTCGCGGTGACGGTCAGCAAGGCGGGCAGCCACGGGCGGACCCGCGCGAGGACCCGGATGCCGGTTTCCCGGTCGGGGATGGCGATGTGGACGTGGCAGCCGCAGGTGTGCGAGGTGCGGGCGATGGCTCCGAAGTGTTCGGCCATCCGCTCGTAGCGTGGATTCGGCGTGATCGTCGGGAGTTCGCTTTCCGCCAGCGGGGCGCTGCCACAGGGCAACAGGCGGCAGTCCCGCCGGGCGGCGGCACTCGCCAGATCCGCGCGCAGGTTCCGAAGCTGCCGCAGCGCCTCATCGTGCGTGGTGCAGATGTCCGTGGCCGATTCGGCCTGTGACCGGGTGAGTTCGTGCTGAAGCTCGCCCTCGTCTTCATCCGCGGCGTCGACGACCATGTCGCCCGCCGGGGCCAGGTGACCGTCGCGGCCGACCACGAAGAACTCTTCCTCGATACCGAACGTGAGTACGTCGTCTTTCACCTGCGGCAGATACCCGAGGTATGCCCTGGCCAAACGTGGTTTTCCGCCACGCCGAAAGGGGTACTTCACGGCATGGAATCCAGGTCGGCGGAGCCGCCGTATCGGCGCGCTGCGGCAATTGGCCGACGACCTCGCCCACCTGCTGCCCGGTTTGCAGGATCACCTGGAGGACCAGCTGCTGTCCGGCCGGGTCGGCTCGGTCGGGGAGGCGTGGGACAAGGTGGCGGGCGTCGGCATCGCGCTGGCCCAAGCCCGCGCGATGAGCCGGTCACCGGCGGGCGACCACCCGGACCGACTTCAGTTCCGCGTCCGCCGGGTCGGGCAGTTCCATTCCCGCCCCCAGCCCGCTGCGCAGGTAGTCCAGGATCGGTTCGGTCAGTACCTCGCCGGGCAGGACGGCGGGCGCTCCCGGCGGGTAAGGCGTGATCATCTCGGCGCAGATCCGGCCGACGGCGCGGTCGGCCGCCACCTGCTCCGCCGGTCCGAAGAAGGCGTCACGCGGCAGCATCGCCGTCTCGAGTTCGAAGTCAGCGGGATCGGGGATGCGGACTTCGGGCGGGGCCGGCAGGTCGGCTTCGGTCAGCGCTTCGAGCGCGTCGAGCAGGACGGTCGCCGTCTTCTCGTCGTCGGAATGGTTGAACTGCGCGACGATCCGGCGATGGTCCGACAACCCCACGGTGACGTCACGGTGCTCCCGCAGCCAGTCCGCGGCCTGATATCCGCTGATCCCGAGGTCGCGCACATCCATCACCACCTTGAGCGGGTCGACGGAATCGGCCAGCCGCGGCCCGAGGAATTCGTCATGCAGGACCCGGAGACCGCCGATCTCGGCGACGCTTTGCCGCACCGACGAGACCAGCTTCAACGCGGCGGCGAGCAATTCCTTGCCCTGCAAGGCCATCTGACGTCGCCAGCCGTCGAGCGTGGCGTACACGAGTGAACTCGGGCTGGTCGTGCCCAGCAGGTCTTCCCGTGCCTTGAGCACGTTCGGATCGACGCGGTCACCCTGAAGATGGAACACCGAACTCTGCTCGACCGCCGCCCCCATCTTGTGCACGCTGGTCACGCAGACGTCGGCGCCGGCGTCCATCGCCCACGGCGGCAGATCGTCGTGGAAGGGCAGATGCGCTCCCCACGCCTCGTCGACGATCAGGGGAATGCCGCGGTCATGGCAGGCGTCGGCGACCGCGCGGATGTCCCCGCAGGTGCCGTAATCGGTCGGCGTCACCATGAGCGCGCCCTTGGCCTCCGGCTCGTCTTCGAACGCGGCCGCGAACTCCTGCGGGCCCGGGGGATGGGTCAGATGCTGTTCGGTGTCCCAGCGCGGCCGTACCCATACCGGGCAGACGCCGCTGATGATCAACCCCGCGATCACGGATTTGTGCGCGTGCCGGGGGACGAGCAGCTTTTCGTGCGGACCGGCGACCGACAGCATCGCGCTTTTGACCGAGAGTGAACTGCCGCAGGTCGAGAAGAAGGTGTGCTCCGCGCTGACGGCGTCGGCCATCAATTTCTGCGCTTCGGCAAGGACACCGGCGCGCATCAACCGGTCGTCGAGTCCGTTGAGCGCGATGACGTCCGACGCGAACACGTCCGGTCCCACCACTTCGAGTACGCGCGGGTCGACGCCCCGGCCCTGTTTGTGACCAGGCGCGTTGAACGGTACGAAGCCGCGGTCACGGTACTCGCGCAACGCCTCGAGTACCGGTGCCTTGCGATGATCCATACGATCGGTGTAGCCGGGGAGTGAATCGCGGAAACCACTCGAAAGATTGGCCTACACGGACCGCACGCTGCTGGAATCGATCCTGCGCCCCTACCCTAGGCGCGGACCACCGCGACGGGGCAGCGCGCGTGATGGAGGGCGTCGTCGCTGATCGAGCCGAGCAGCAGCCGCCGCAGCGGGCCGTGCTCGCTCCGGCCGAGCACCAGCAAGGCCGCGTCCGAAGACTGTCCGGTCAGTGCCTGCCCGGTGGGACCGATACCGTGCACGACCTCCACGGCCACCTCGGGGAACCGCTCGCGCAAGGGTTTCAGCTGCCGGTCGACCAGTTCGTCGGAGATCTCCTGGGGTGCCGCGGGCGCGGGGTCGAGGATCGGGCCGCCGAGCAGCGGCTCGCTCGTCGGTCCCCAGACCGGGATCCGGGCGACGTGGACGGCGTGCACCGCCAAGCCGTGACGCGCCGCGAAGTCGAACGCGAAGGCGGCCGCGGCGGAACTCTGCTCGGAGCCGTCGGTGCCGAGCACCACCGGCCCGCCGGGGGCGGACTCTTCACCGCGGACGACGATGACCGGCCGTCCGGCGGTTTTGGTCACTTCGGCTTCGGTCGACCCCAGCATCGCTCGCGTGAAGACGCCGGTGTGGGATTCCCCGAGCACGATCATCGCGGCGTCCGTCTCGTCGGCGACCGAAGTCAGTACCGCCTCCGGGGTGCCGCCGCGGACGACCGTCCGGACGTCGAGGTCAGGCTCGGTGCGATGAAGCGCTTCGGCCATCGAGCCGAGCTGCCGACGCGCCGGTTCCACCGCGGCCGCCTCGTCGGCGGCCTCCGGAACGGCTCCCGCGAGCGGGGAGGCCACCAGGTCGGCGCCGGGCGGAGGCAGGCGGTCACGCGCGCAATAAGCGAGCACCAGACCGCGTGCCCGCGTCTTCGCTTGGGTCAGCGCCCATCGAACGGCCCGCCGGGCCTCGCCCGAACCGTCGAACCCGACCACGACCGGGCCCGCACCGGTCTGCGCGGTGGACATCGCCATCACCTCCCGACTCGCCGGGAAGTACCCGTTTCACGAGGTCTTCAAGCAGCGGGTGGACAGTTCGTCGGCCGCCCGACGAGTGGCATCCCCGAGGCCGCTCGGCTACGCCGGCGAGCAGGCACTCGGGGAACCGGGCGTCAGCGAGTGAGCGCGTCCCGGGCCGATTCCAGGGTCGGATGCACGTTGAAAACGGCATCGAGGCCGAGAAGAGACATGGGGCGCAGCAAGGCCCGCTCCTGGGTGACCAGGATGAACGGGACGCCCGCCTCATCGGCCTTCGCCCGGATCTGGACGAAGGCGGTGAAGCCGGACGAGTCACAGAAGGTGACCTTGGACAGGTCAGCGATCAGCGCCGCGGGGCTGAACCGGAGCTCTTCCTCCAGGGTCTGCCGCAGGCCGTCGGAGACGGCGAGATCGATTTCACCGGAAACGGTGACCACCGTATCGGTGTCGGACGCGGTGACCGAGACGTCGAGAGGGGACACGAATCTCCGGGTTGAACGGGGCCGCTCGGCGGCCGGTGCGCGATAGTCGGTCAAATTGACTCCTTGCCGGTACGGGGCCCGGCTGCTGCCCCGGTACGGGACATACCGGACCCAAAAAAAGAAAGGGCCCGGCGGCTGGTGTCTGAACCGCGACCAGGCAACCGTATCAGCCCCTCTGCCCGCACCGCTGGATGAGCGTTTCGGGCCGGTCACCCGGTTGCCCGATCCGGACGGCGACTGCTCCACACGGAAGCGCCTCGTAGGCTGAACGCCACTCGCGGTGACAGGAGGCTGAAGTGTCCGGGACGACGATGGCCGAGGTGATGGCCGAACTCGCCGCGCTCGAAGACCAGAGAGCACGCCAGGTCAACGAGAAACACGGTGACGATCACGGGGTGAACCTCGGCAAGCTGCGCGCGTTCGCCAAACGGCTGAAGACCCAGCAGGAGCTCGCCCGCGAGCTCTGGGAGACCGGCGACACCGCGGCGAAACTGCTCGCGCTCCTGATCTGCCGCCCGAAGGCGTTCGACCGTGAAGATCTGGACCGTATGGTGCGGGAGGCGCGGACCCCGAAGGTGCACGACTGGCTCGTGAACTATGTGGTGAAGAAGAACCCGCACGCCGAAGGGCTGCGGTCCGCCTGGTTCGCCGATCCGGATCCGGTGGTCGCGAGCGCGGGCTGGGCACTGACCACCGAGCGCGTGACGAAGAAGCCCGAGGGCCTCGACCTGTCTCGTCTGCTCGACGTCATCGAGGCGGAGATGAAGGCAGCCCCGGACCGTCTGCAGTGGGCGATGAACCACTGCCTGGCGCAGATCGGCATCGACCACCCCGAGTATCGTGCCCGGGCGATCGACATCGGGGAGCGCCTGGAGGTCCTCAAGGACTATCCGACTCCGCCGAACTGCACGTCCCCGTTCGCGCCCGTCTGGATCACGGAGATCGTGAGCAGACGGCACGCCGGCCAGTCCTGAGTGGCGATTCGGGTTCAGCCCACGGTGGTTCACTCCTTGAGGGACTCGTATTCCTTCATCGCCGGTCCCCAGGTTGTGATCAAGGTGCGAAACCGGGTGACGATGCTCGTGCGGCACCTTCCCGGGAAGCCCACCATCAGCCTCAGCCGCACCACCGGTCGCGACGGCTGCGCGTACGGCCCTCTTCCTCAGCTCAGCCGCTGAGCGGCTTCGGAAATCTCGATGCCGTCCTGCTCGGCGCACAACGCCAGCAGTGCCGCGGCGGCGTGGCTGTCGACCTCGTGACGTTCCATGAGCGCGCCCTTGGCTCGCTCGATCGTCGCCATCTCGCGCCAGAAGGAGGCACGCCAGCGCGCGTCGTCGATGTTGTCGTCGGTCGTCACAGATCGAGGATCGCGCACTCCCGCTCGTCCTGAAACCCGGGCCCGCCACACTGACCAGGACGAGTGACGGTTCCGCCCCGATCGGCCCAATCCGCCGCCCGATTCAGCCCAGCGCGTCGGCCTTGATGGCTTCGAACTGGGCGCCCATGCGCGCCGCGAGCGCTTCCGCCGCACGCAGCGGCCGGACCATCACCTTGAAGTCGGCGATCCTGCCCTCGGAGTCGAAGGTCAGGAGGTCGCAGCCGTTGATCCGCAACCCGTCGACCATCGCTTCGAACTCGTAGACGTGGTGCGTGCCGTCCTGGATCTCGCGGACATAGCGGAAATCTTCGAACACGCGCAGGACACCGCGCAGGATGGCCGCGGTGATCGCCTTGCCCTGATACGGCTTGAACGCCACAGGGCTGGTGAAGACCACGTCGTCGGCGAGCATCGCTTCGATCGCGGCAGCGTCTTTCGCTTCGACGGCCTGACGGAACGTGGGCATGGCGAGCTCCTCTTAGTCAACTTGTTGAGTAGAGGAGGCCGAGCGTAGATGCTCGCCGGTCCAGTGTCCATCAAGTGGGTAATCAACTTTGCGACTAATCTACGAGCTGACTACGATCAGCCCATGGCGCTGCGGAACGCGATCCTGGCGATGCTGCTGGAGGGTGAATCCTCCGGCTACGACCTGGCGAAGAGTTTCAAGGCGTCGGTCGCCAACTTCTGGACCGCGACGCCGCAGCAGCTCTACCGGGAGCTGGACAAGATGGAGTCGCAGGGCCTGGTGGCGGCACGGGTCGTCGAACAGGGGCGCCGTCCGAACAAGCGGCTCTTCTCCTTGACCGACGCCGGCGCGGCCGAACTCGCCGACTTCACCACGCGAGCACCGAAGCCCACCGCGATCCGTGACGAACTGCTCGTGCAGATCCAGGCTGTCGAAGCGGGCGACGACGAGGCGATCCGGCGCGCCGTGGTGGACCGGATGGCCACGGCCGAAACGAAACTCAACCGGTTCGAACGCCTCCGGGAGCGGCTGCTCGGTGACGCCACCGAGCCGGACTTTCTCGCTACCGCGCCCCGGGTCGGCCCCTATTTGACGCTCGCGCGCGGGATCTCGTTCGAGCAGGGAAACATTCGTTGGTGTGAACAGGTTCTCGCCGTTCTCGATCAGCGCGCGGCGGTGAGCTGAGGTTCACTGCAGGTACTGAGGGATGGGGTGGAAGAGCCGGAGGTGGCTGCGTGGTCGAGCCGAACAAGGGTCCGACGTTCTGTCAGGTGGTGCTGGACTGCACCGACGCCCGTGTGCTCGCCGAGTTCTACCGGCGGCTGCTGGTGTGGAACTACCGTCCTGGCGACGAACCGCCGTCGGCGGGAGCCGGAGACGAGCGCGGCGAAGACTGGCTGGTACTGAGAAACCCGGCAGGCGGCGTGCAAATCGCCTTCCAGCGGGTCGATCGGCTGCCCGAAGCGAGCTGGCCGGATCCCGCCCCGGTGCCCCAGCAGTTGCACCTCGACCTGACCGTGGACTCGGTCGAGGAGCTCGACGCGCAGCACGCACGCGTCCTCGAACTCGGTGGCCGGCTCTTGCTCGACCGCAGCGACGACCCCGACGAACCGCTGCGCGTGTACGCGGATCCGGCGGGACACCCGTTCTGCGTCTTCGTCGTCTGACACACAGCCGTCTGCTGGAGAGGAGCCCGTCTTGACCGTCGCGCTGATCATCGGTGACCTCCAGCGAGGTATCACGGACAAGTATCCGTTCGCCGGAAAGGTTTTGCCGCAGGTCGCCGAACTGCTTCCGCGTGCCCGCGCCGCCGGTGTCCGGGTCGTGTTCGTGCACTTCGCGATGCGAGGCAACGGTGCGGACCTGCCACCGGGCAACGCGCTGGTCAGATCGTTCTTCGAAGCCGGGGACACCTTCCATGAAGGCTCGGCGGGCACCGAACTCACTTTGCCGGTCGCCGACGAGGACGTCGTCGTACTGAAACGCCGTGCCAGCGCTTTCGCTGGTACGGATCTCGACCTGGTGCTCCGGGCGGGCGGTGTCGACACCGTCGCGATCGCCGGGGTCGCGACGAGCGCGATGGTGGCCGCGACGTGTTACGACGCGGCGGACCGCGGCTACCACGTGACCGTGCTCCGCGATGGTTGCGCCGACGGCGATCCGGCGATGCACGACTTCTTCATGGACGCCGTCTTCCCCAGCCGGGGATTCGAGGTCGTCTCCTCCGCGGAGTGGTCAACGCGATGAGCCACTTCCGCGTTTAGTCCTCTGAATGCGGGAAGTGGCCGGGGGAGTGGCTAGGAGCGGACGAGACGTGCGATCGCTTCCGAGGCCTCGCGGATCTTTCGGTCCGCCTCCGGACCCCCTTTCGCCGCCGCCTCGACGACGCAGCCCGCCATGTGCTGCTTCAGCAATTCCAACGAGAACGACTGCAGCGCCCGGGTCGCCGCGGAGACCTGCGTGAGGATGTCGATGCAGTATTCGTCCTCCTCGACCATCTTCTGAAGTCCGCGGAGCTGCCCCTCGATGCGGCGCAAGCGCTTGAGGTGGTTCGTCTTGCTGTCGCCGTGACCGGTCACGTCCGTCCCTCCGGTTCGCCCTGTCTCGTCCCAGCATGCCCGTTCGGTGCGTGGAGCGCGTCGGTGGCGGTGTCGTGGCATACGTCACCGGGGTATGCCGCTTGCCCTACCCCCCTAGGGTATGTAGGGTCGGTGTCAGGAGGTCGGACATGCACGGATACGCGCAAGGCAATGACGAATACCTGACCAGGCTGCGACGGATCGAAGGACAGATCCGGGGCCTGCAGCGGATGGTCGACGAGGACGAGTACTGCATCGACATCCTCACCCAGGTCTCCGCCGCGACCAAGGCGCTGCAATCGGTTTCGCTGGGGCTGATGGACGAACACCTCAAGCACTGCGTGTCCGACGCCATCGCCAAGGGCGGCGCCAAAGCCGACGAGAAGATCAAGGAGGCGAGCGACGTCATCGCCCGCCTCGTCCGTTCCTGAGTCACCCGAAGAAAACGGAGGAGAACACCATGCGCGAGACCACCTACACCGTCACCGGCATGACCTGCGGCCACTGCGTCAGCTCGGTCACCGAAGAGGTCGGGAAGATCAGCGGCGTCACGGACGTCCGTGTCGACCTGCCGACCGGCGCGGTGACCGTCATCAGCTCCCGGGAACCCGAGGTCGCCGACGTGCGCGCGGCCGTCGAAGAAGCCGGATACGAGCTGACCGCCTGATTCGCGCGGCGGCTCCATGACCACGGGCCCATGGCCCGTACTAAGGACTTCACGATGAACACAGCAGCGAAGCTCTCCGCCTACGGTGTGGCGCTTGCCCTGGTCGCCGGTGGCGCCTGGGCCGCCGGTAGCGCTGTCGGTCCCTTCGCCGGCGCCGCCGGCCTGCCCGGCGGCGAGGACGCCGGGCACGGGGACGCTCACAGCGGCACTGTCGCGGAGGCAGCGCGGACCGACGAGCCCGGCGGGCTCGCGTCGTCCAGGGGCGGCTACACCCTCACGCCCACCACCACGACGCTCACGCCGGGGACGACCCGGCCTTTCTCCTTCCGGATTCTCGGTTCCGACGGGGCGCCGATCACCGCCTACGATGTCGAACACGAGAAGCGGATGCATCTCATCGTCGTCCGCCGCGACACCGCCGGCTTCCGGCACGTGCATCCCGAACTGGGGGCGGACGGCACGTGGACGGTGCCGCTCGCGTTGCCGGAGGCGGGTTCCTACCGCGTCTTCGCCGACTTCAAACCGTCAGGCGGTACAGCGACCACGCTGGGGGTCGACGTCGCCGCGGCCGGGGACTTCAAGCCGGTCGAGTACCAGCCGTCGCGTGTCGCGAACGTCGATGGCTACCGGGTCCGCCTCGACGGTGACCTGACGCCGGGCCGGTCTTCGAAGGTGACCTTGATGGTGACCAAGGACGGCCAGGACGTGACCGACTTGCAGCCCTACCTCGGAGCCTACGGACACTTGGTGGCCCTGCGCGGCGGCGACCTCGCCTACCTGCACGTGCACCCCGACGGTGAGCCCGGTGACGGCCGTACCGCACCCGGACCCGCCATCACCTTCTTCGCGGAAGTCCCGTCCGACGGCACCTATCGGCTGTTCCTGGATTTCCAGCACCAGGGGAAGGTCCGCACCGCGGAGTTCACCGTCGCCACGGGTACCGCCGCGCCGGTGGCCGACGACGGCCACGGCGGACACGGCTGACCGCGAGAGTCGGAAAAGGAGTGAGCACGATGACATCCGATGTCGACCAGGCGCGGACGACCGAAGTCGAACTCGCGATCACCGGCATGACCTGCGCGTCCTGCGCGATGCGCATCGAGAAGAAACTGAACAAACTCGACGGGGTCACCGCGACCGTCAATTACGCCACCGAGAAGGCCAAGGTCACCTATCCAGCCGGTATCGAACCGCGGCGGTTGATCGAACAGGTGGAGGCGGCCGGATACTCGGCCGCCGTACCCGCCCCGGCGAAGAGCGCCGACCTCGGCGAGCCTCGTGAAGAGGCCGATCCGATCGCGCCGTTGCGGCAGCGGCTGATCGGTTCCGCGGTGCTGTCGGTGCCGGTGATCCTGCTGGCGATGGTGCCCGCGCTGCAGTTCACCTACTGGCAGTGGATCTCGTTGACGTTGGCCGCACCGGTCCTGGTGTGGGCGGCGTGGCCGTTCCACAAGGCGGCGTGGGCGAACCTGCGCCACGGCGCGGCCACCATGGACACGCTGATCTCGATGGGCACGCTGGCGGCGTTCCTGTGGTCGTTGTACGCCCTGCTGTTCGGGACAGCCGGGACGCCGGGGATGACGCATCCCTTCGAGCTGACGGTTCAGCGCATGGCCGGTGACGGCAACATCTATCTCGAGGTCGCCGCCGGTGTCACGACGTTCATCCTCGCCGGACGCTATTTCGAGGCCCGCTCCAAGCGGCGGGCGGGCGCGGCGTTGCGGGCCTTGCTGGAGCTGGGCGCGAAGGACGTCGCGGTCCTCCGCGACGGCGGGGAAGTGCGTATCCCGGTCGATCAGCTGGCCGTGGGGGACGAGTTCGTGGTCCGGCCGGGCGAGAAGATCGCCACCGACGGTGTCATCACCGAAGGCAGTTCCGCCGTCGACGCAAGCATGCTGACCGGGGAGAGTGTGCCGGTCGAGGTCGGTCCCGGGGACGCGGTGGTCGGTGCGACGGTCAACGCGGGCGGACGGCTCGTCGTCCGTGCGACACGGGTCGGCGCGGACACGCAACTGGCGCAGATGGCGAAGCTGGTGGAGGACGCCCAGACCGGGAAGGCCCAGGTCCAGCGGCTGGCGGACCGGGTGTCGGCGGTGTTCGTACCGGTCGTGATCGCGCTTTCCGCCGGCACGCTGATGTTCTGGCTCGGGGCGGGCGGTTCGGTCGCGGCGGCGTTCACCGCGGCGGTCGCCGTGCTGATCATCGCCTGCCCGTGCGCGCTCGGCCTGGCGACGCCGACCGCGTTGCTCGTCGGCACCGGCCGCGGCGCGCAGCTCGGGATCCTGATCAAGGGGCCGGAGGTGCTGGAATCGACCCGCGCCGTGGACACGGTCGTCCTCGACAAGACCGGCACCGTGACCACGGGGCAGATGTCGCTGGTGGCCGTGCACGTCGCCGACGGTGTCGACACCGAGGAGACCCTGCGGCTGGCAGGCGCGCTGGAAGACGCGTCCGAGCACCCCATCGCGCAGGCCATCGCCCGCTCGGCCCGCGAGCGGGTGGGTGAGCTGCCGTCGGTCGAGGGCTTCGCCAACGTCGAAGGTCTTGGTGTGCAAGGGATCGTCGACGGCAAGGCGGTACTGGCCGGGCGCAGCGCCCTGCTGGAAGAGTGGGCGCATCACCTGCCGGAGGCGCTCGCCGAGGTGAAGGCGGCCGAGGAGAAAGAGGGCCGCACCGCGGTTGTCGTCGGCTGGGACGGGAAGGCCCGCGCCGTCCTCGTCGTCGCCGACACGGTCAAGCCGACCTCCGCCGAAGCCATCACGCAGCTGCGGGCGCTCGGGTTGACCCCGGTCCTGCTCACCGGCGACAACGAGGCCGTGGCCCGCGCGGTGGCGGCGGAGGTGGGGATCACCGAGGTGATCGCCGAGGTCCTGCCCAAGGACAAGGTCGACGTGGTCAAGCGGCTGCAGGGCGAAGGCAAGGTGGTCGCGATGGTCGGTGACGGCGTCAACGACGCGGCCGCGCTGGCCCAGGCCGATCTCGGCCTGGCGATGGGTACCGGGACGGACGTCGCGATCGAGGCGTCGGATCTCACCCTCGTCCGCGGGGATCTGCGGGCGGCGGTGGACGCGATCCGGCTTTCCCGGCGGACGTTGCGCACCATCAAGGGCAACCTGTTCTGGGCCTTCGCCTACAACGTCGCGGCGCTGCCACTGGCCGCGGCGGGGCTGCTCAACCCGATGATCGCCGGTGCCGCGATGGCCTTCAGCTCGGTCTTCGTGGTCACGAACAGCTTGCGGCTCAAGGGATTCCGCGGCACAGCGAGCTGAGCAAGCGGTCCGTGAAGGCCTCCTTCCCTACCCTCACCGTAGGGAAGGAGGCCTTCACGGACCTGCGGGCGCATCTCAGTCGGTCAACGGGATTCCCCAGGCTTCCGCCACCTGGCCGGAGGTCAATACCGAACTCGGCGGACCCGCGGCGACGAGGTGACCGTCCCGCAGCAGCAAACAGTGATCCGCTCGGCGTGCGACCGCGAGATCGTGGGTGACGCGCAGGATCGTCGTCCCTTCGGCGAGCGCGGTCCGCAGTGCCTCGTCGATCATGGCCCGGGCGTGCAGATCCAGACCGGCCGAGGGTTCGTCGAGCAGCAGCAGTCCGGCTTGCTGCGCCAGCCCTTGCGCCACCAGCGCCCGCTGACGTTGGCCACCGGACAGAGTGCCCAGCATCCGGTGCGCGATCGAGGTGATGTCGAGACGTGCCATGCATTCCTCGACGACTTCACGGTCCATCGCGGACAGTCGGCGCCACGGGCCGCGGTGCGCCCAGCGACCCATGGTGACGGTGGCGCGCACGGTGACCGGGAGCGATGAGGACACCTCGCTCTGCTGGGTCACGTAAGCGACGCGGCGGGGATCCCGGCGGGTGCAGGAACCGGCGGTCGGTGGCAGAACCCCCGCGACGACGTTGAGCAGCGACGACTTGCCTGCTCCGTTCGCGCCGACGACCGCGGTGAGGCGCCCGTGCGGCACCTCGGCGGTGACGCCGCACAGCACTTCCCGGTGGCCGTAGTGCGCATGTACGCCGTCGAGTGTGAGGGCGGTTGTGTCCGAGTTCATCCCACCTCATTCGGATAATGACAATCATTACCATTATAGTGGTTCGCGTGGAGTGGTTACTGGTCCCCTTCGAGGTGTCCTTCGTGCAGCGAGCGCTCGTGGCGGGCGTGCTCGTGTCGGTGGTGTGCGCGGTCGTGGGTACGTGGGTGGTGTTGCGGGGGATGGCCTTCATCGGCGACGCCATGTCGCACGGCATGTTGCCCGGCGTGGCGGTCGCGTCGCTGACCGGCGTGAACCTGCTGATCGGCGCCGCGGTCAGCGCCGGGGTGATGGCGCTCGGCGTCACGGCACTCGGTCGCTCGCGGCGATTGTCGGAGGACACCACCATCGGACTTCTCTTCGTCGGCATGCTCGCGAGTGGCGTGATCATCGTCTCGCATTCACGGTCGTTCGCCGTCGATCTCACCGGATTCCTCTTCGGTGACGTGCTCGCTGTCGGCTCCGCCGATCTGGTGGGCCTGGCGATCACGCTGGTCGTCGTGGCGGCGGTGGCGCTGCTGGGCCACCGGTCCTTCACCGCGCTCACCTTCGACGTCCGCAAAGGCCACACCCTCGGCCTGCGTCCGCGCCTGGCCAACGCCGTGCTGCTGGCGCTGGTCACGCTGACGATCGTCGCTTCGTTCCGGGTGGTGGGGACGCTGCTGGTGTTCGGCCTGCTCATCGCCCCCGCGGCGGCGGCGCTCTTCTGGTCGCGGCGGATCACCACGATCATGCTCGTCGCCGCGCTGCTGGGTGTGGTGGCCACGGTCGGTGGTCTGCTCGTGTCCTGGCACTGGGATACCGCGGCCGGCGCGACCATCGCCGCCGGCGCGGTCGGTTTGTTCTTCCTCTCCGCGGCCCTTTCCTTCGCGCGACAGCACTTCCGTTCCCCGACACTGGAGATCGAGCGTTCACGATGAGACTCAAGAAAAGCCGGACGGCGGTCGTTCTCGCGGTCACGGCGGTGACTCTGGCGGCCTGTGGCGGCGAGCCGCCGCGGGACACCGCCGCGGAGGTCCCGCATGGCTATGTCGAAGGCGCCGAGGAAGCCGCCGAGGCGCAGTCACGATTGATCGTCGCGGATCCCGCCTCGGGTGCCGTGCGCGTGGTGGACCTGATCACCGAGGAGGTGCACGAAGCCGGACGCGTCGAAGGGGTACGCGGCCTGATCGGCGACGGGCGGTTCGGTTATCTGACCGGCGGTGACGCTTCGGTGCGCGTGATCGACAGCGGAGCCTGGATGGTCGACCACGGCGACCATGTGCACTACTACCGCGCGAAGCCCCGGGAAGTCGGCCTGGCGCCGGGAAAACAACCATTGGGCGCGTACAGCGATCCGGTGGTTTCCGTGGTGTCCTTTTCGGACGGTTCAGCGTCCGTGCTCGACCGGGCCGCGCTCGACAAGGGTTCCGTGGCCGAACTGGGCAGGATCGTGCGCGAGCCACACGCCGGCGTCGCGGTGCCCTACGGCAAGCACATCCTGGCTTCGGTGGCGGACCCCGGCAAGCCGTACGCCCACCGGGTGCGGGTCCATGACCGGCGAGGAAAACCGGTGGCGGAGCTCGATCCGCCGTGCCCGGAACTGCAGGGGCAGGCGGTGACCCGACGGGGCGTGGTGTTCGGCTGCGCGGACGGCGCACTGCTGGTCACGGAGAAGGACGGCACATTCACCGGTGAGAAGATCCCGTACCCGCCGGAAGCCGTCGCACACGAGCGCGCCACCGCGTTCTCCCATCGGCCGGGCGGCACCACGCTCGTGGCCGAATCCGGGGACGGCGCGGTGTGGTCGCTGGACGTCGGCCGCCGGGCCTGGCGATACCTCGAGACCGGACCGGTCGCCGCGGTGAACGCGGTGGGGGAGGGCGGCCCCCTTCTGGTGCTGGCGCGGGATGGAGGCCTGCGCGCTTACGACGGCGCTACCGGGAAGGAGCAGGCCCGGATCTCGTTGCTGTCGCCCGAGGCTGCCGCGGCCGCGGCGCCCTCGATTCAGGTCGACACGACGCGGGCGTACGTCAACAACCCGCTTTCCGGAGAGGTGTACGAGATCGACTACAACGACAACCTCCGTCGCGCCAGGACGTTGAGGGTCGACGGCAAGGCCGGTCACATCGTGGAGACCGGTCGATGAGCCGCCGCCTGCTCGCACTGGTCACCGCGGTGTCGCTCGCGCTCTCCGGGTGTTCCGCGAGTGGCGAGGGCCGGAACTCCGTCGTCGTCACCACGAACATCCTCGGCGACCTCACCCGCAACATCGTGGGGGAGCAGGCCGAGGTGACCGTGCTGATGAAACCGAACGCCGATCCGCATTCGTTCGGGATCTCCGCGCAGCAAGCCGCACAGGTCGAACGCGCCGGGCTGATCGTCTACAACGGACTCGGGCTCGAAGAAGGCATGCTGCGCACGGTGCGCACCGCCGAGGAAAACGGCGTGGCGGCCCTTCCTGTGGGAGAGCGGGCGAATCCCATCGACTACGCGGGCGGCACCAAGGATCCGCATTTCTGGACCGACCCGGGCCGCGTGCGCGACGCGGTGAAGGTGATCGCCGACGAGATCGTCGCCCGGGTGCCCGGAGTCGACGAAAAGGTGATCCGGGCCAACGCCGACCGCTACCGCGGCGAGATCGAGGCGCTCGACGCCATGATGACCCGGAAGTTCGGGAGCATCCCGGCGGAGCGGCGGAAGCTGGTCACCAACCACCATGTTTTCGGTTACCTCGCCCAGCGTTACGGGTTCGAGGTGGTCGGCGCCGTGATCCCCGGTGGAACGACCCTCGCCTCACCCAGCTCGTCGGATCTGAAGGCGCTGGCCGACGTCGTGCGTTCGGCCGGGGTTCCGGTCATCTTCGCGGATTCCTCCCAGCCCGACCGGCTCGCCCGGGTGCTGGCCGAGCAGGCCGGCCTGCGGGTGGCGGTGCGCTCGCTGTTCTCCGAATCGCTCAGCGAACCGGGCCAGGGCGCGGCCACCTACCTGGACATGATGCGCGCCAACACCGAGTCGATCACCACCGGCCTGACCCGCTCCTGAAAAGACCTGGCACAGAAGAAAGGTGCAGTTGAATGGCACGCCCCACCCGATATGCCGCACTGATGACGACGGCGGTGAGCACGCTCGCGCTCGCCGCCTGCGCGACCGAAGAACCGGCACCGCGGGCTCAAGGTGCCACCCCGGCGTCGGCGGCCGTCGTGACCGACCCCGTCGCCGTCACCTATGACGGGGGAATCCTGGTGCTCGACGGAAAAACCTTGAAGATGGCCAAGGATCTCCCGCTCGGCGGCTTCAACCGGCTCAACCCGGCCGGAAACGACCGGCATCTGCTGGTCTCGACTTCCAGCGGCTTCCGCGTGCTCGACGCCGTCGGCGCCGTGCTGACCGACACCGAGGTCAAGGCGGCCAAACCGGGGCACGTCGTCCGCCACGCCGGCAAGACGGTGCTGTTCGCGGACGGGACCGGTGAGGTGACGGTGTTCGATCCGAAGACACTCGGCGCCTCGGCTCCGCCCGCGCCGAAACACAAGACGCCGGAGGCACATCACGGCGTGGCCGTCGAACTCACCGGTGGCGAATTGGTCACCACCATCGGCAACGAGGACGCCCGACCCGGCATCGTGGTGCTGGACAAGGACAAGAAAGAGATCGCGCGCAACGAACAGTGCCCCGGCGTACACGGTGAAGCCACCGCGCGGGGCGAAGCGGTCGTGATCGGCTGCGAGACCGGCGTCCTCATCTATCGTGACGGCGCCATCACCAAGGTCCCCAGCCCGGACCCCTACGGCCGTATCGGCAACCAGGCCGGCTCGGACCTTTCCCCGATCACCTTGGGCGACTACAAGGTCGACAAGGCGGCGGAACTCGAGCGTCCGACGCGGGTGTCGCTGATCGACACCGAGAAGGCGACGCTCAAGCACGTGGAACTCGGGACCAGCTACACCTTCCGGTCGCTGGCGCGCGGCCCGCGGGGCGAGGCACTGGTACTGGGCACCGACGGGCAGATCCACGTGATCGACCCGGTGACCGGCGCGGTGACCAAGAAGATCGCGGTGCTCGGCTCCTGGCAGGAACCGCTCGAATGGCAGCGGCCGCGGCCGGCGATCTTCGTGCGTGGCGGAACGGCGTATGTCACCGATCCGGGCAAGAAGGAGATTCACGCCGTCGATCTCGCCTCCGGTACGAAGACCACGACCGGCGCGCTGCCGGGGACGCCGAACGAGGTCAGCGGGGTGCTCGCCCACTAAACCGGTCGTGTGATGGCCCCCTTCCTTGCGCCAGGCGCAGTGAAGGGGGCCTTCATGTACTTGGGGGAGGGAGTCACCAAGCAATCGGTACGGCGACTGGTCCTTGCAGGGTCAGGAACATCCGCCGCCAGGTGAGTTCCCCGAACGGTACGGCCAGCCGCAGTCGCGGCGCGACGCCCAGCAGCGCGGTGAGGCCGATCCGGAGTTCCAGCCGGGCGAGAGCCGCGCCCAGGCAGTGATGGGGCCCGTGCCCGAAGGTGAGATGCCCCGGCGCGCGAGCGAGATCGACCGATTCCGGCTCGGGGAACCGCCGGGGGTCGTGGTTACCCGCTCGCAGCGGCGCGAGGACGAAGTCGCCGGCGCGGATCGGGACCCCGCCGATCCCGGCGTCTTCGACGGCCACCCGTCCCTGGTCCGCGGCCGAACCTTGGTCCTGGCGCAGGAGTTCCTCGACGAGCGCGGACATGGAGCCGGGATCCCGGGGCAGCTCCGGTGCGACCGCCAGCCGCAGTACGGCCTGGGCCAGCGCGTTCGCGGGCGGGACGTATCCGGCGATCATGATCGCGAAGGCGAGGTGGGTGACCTCTTCCGGCCGCAAGGCGTCACCTGAGTCGTCCCGCGCCTCGATGAGCCCGGTCAGCAGGTCGTCTCCGGGCATGTTCCGCTTCGCTTCGACCAGTTCCGCGAGATAGCCGCCCAGGTTTTGCGCCGCTTCGGCCATCTCCGCGTAGTCCGGTGCGGTGAACACCGCCACGATTCCGTCGGTCCAGGTCCGCAGATCGTCGCGAGCCGACGGCGGGACGCCGAGAAGTTCGTTGAGCACCGAGAGGGCGAACGGGATCGCGAATCCCTCCAGCACGTCGGCGGGCGGTCCTTGCGCGATCAGCTTCGCGGCCAGGTCCGCCGCGACGGCTTCGACCCGTGGCCGCAGCGACTCGGTCCGGCGAGGCGTGAGGGCTCTGGCCGCGATACGGCGCAGCCGTGTGTGCTCGGGCCCGGACATGGTGAAGAGCATTTCGCCGCCACTGTCCACGGGAGTTCCGGGCACCCATGGCCGGAACCGCGGATCGGCCAGCAACGTCCGGATGTCGGCGTGACGGGTGACGAGCCAGGCGTCCTCGCCGGACGCCAGCCGGACACGGCCGACGGGCTCCTCGTCCTGCCGCCGGGTGAATTCCGCCGGGCACCGCAACGGCTCCGCCTGCGTGAACGGGTAATCGATCGCCCCAGTCATGATTTTCCCCTCCTCTTCGGTCTTTCGGTCGCCTTTTCGGTCAGCGAGTTCAGCGGCATCAGGTCGAGATGCCCTGGCACGCCCAACGCGCGAGCGGTCAGTACCCGGTACAACTCCTCCGCCGCGAGCGTGAGTCGCGCGGCCCGGTCCGCGACCGCGGCCGTGTCCGGATCGAGCTCGGCGAGCGCCTCCGCGATGATCTGCTCGGCAGCACGCTGCTGCCGGTGGGTCACCGCCTCCACCAGCCCCTCGACCGGCGTGACCAGGGTGCGGCGCCGGTCCGCCGGATCCGGGTGCGTCACCACGGCACCTCCTTCCCGCAGCTTCGCGACGGCCGCGGAGACATGGCTCTGCGCGAAACCAGTGCGCGCGGTCAGCTCGCCGATCGACATGGCCGGACTTTCGACGAGCACCGAGATGAGCAGGTCGTAGATCTCCGGGGTCTCCGGATCCGTGTCGTCACGCATGCCCCGGGAGGCGAGCTCCATCAGATGCTTGCCGAGCAGGTACAGCTCGCTGGCCTTCATATCGGAAACGATACATCGAAAACGATGTAATGTGCCAGGCTGCGGTGATCCATCCGAGCGGGCATCCAAAGGCGGCGTGTCCGTGAAGGGCTCTCTTGAGGTGGGGCTTGTGCGGGTTGCCGTGGTCTGGCCGGGCGTGATCGCACGAGCTTGATCAACGGAGGGGTGCCGTGAAGGCCTTGCGTGGCCGGCGGAAGTACATGATGGCCCCCTTCCTTGCGCCTAGCGCAAGGAAGGGGGCCATCATGTACTGGGGAAGGAGCCTTCACCCGCGGCCGTTGTCGCTACTGAGGCTGGGCGGGCTTCCGAGCCCTTGGTCAGGACCCGAATCGCCACTCATGGGTTCAGCCCCGCGTACAGGCTTGCCCGTTGATGATGAAGCCGGTCGGTTCCGGGTGCGGCGGGGACGAGGAGGCGTTGAACCCGATCTGCACCGAACCGCCCACCGGCACCCGGCTGTTCCACGACGTGGGGGTCGCCGTCACCGCGGTGCCGTTCTGTGTCCAGACGGCCGACCACCCTTGGGTGATCCTCTGGTCTCCCGGCCAGGTGAACCCGAGGGTCCACGAGCCCCAGTCCGCGCCGCTCGTGTTGGTGATGGTGACGTTCCCGGACAGCCCGGTGTTCCACCCACTCGCCTGATAGGTGATCTCGCAGGACGACTGGCCGTCCGGTGCGGTGGTCACCGCGACCGCTCCGGACAGCGCCGACTTGAGTCCGGCCCCGTTGCGGGCCTGCACGGCGAGCCGGTACGCGGTGTTCGGCCGCAGCCCGGTCAGCGTCGCGGACGTGCCGGTCACGGTGGTGACCACGCGCGGGGCGTCACCCTCGATCGAGACGACGTCGTAGTTCGTGACGCCGCTTTCCGGGTCGCTTGAAGGAGTCCAGGCCAGCTTGACTCCCGTCGCGGTCACCTCCGAGGCGACCGGGGTGCCCGGCGTGGCCGGGGGAGTGGTGTCGCTCGAGCCCGATTTCTCCGCCGCCCAGTTGGCGATCCATGCCAGCGCCGAGTTCCAGTTGACCGTGACCTCGTTGAGCGAGTAGGCCTCGATGTGGTCCACGAAGCACTTCTGCGGTTTGCAACCGGCGAGCCGGCGTTCGGCGACGGGATCCTGCAGCGAGCTGTTCGGACCGCCGGAGAGCACCCCGGGCGGTGCGGTGGGCAGCGTCGGATCGAGCTGGTTGGCCCAGTGCCGGTGGTGGACGTTGCGCACCGGCTGCTCGCCGTATCCGCTCACGTAGGAGTAGCTCACGGGGTTGCGGCCCAGCAGGTAGTGCAGTGCCTCGAACACGCCTTCGCGGTACTTGGCGGCACCGGTGAAGTCGTAGGCGAGCGCGAGCACGGAGGCGTTGTTGGCGATGAGGCCGTTCGAGCCCCACACGTAACTGCCGTCGGGTTCCCGATACGGCGCGGGATAGCCGAGTGACGCCATCTGGTTCAGGTGTTTGTCGGCGGTGGCCACGAACGCCGCCTTGATCGCCGCGACGTCCGCCGTCGGCAGGCCGGTGGGCACCAGTGCGAGGGTGATGTCACCCAGCGGGCCGGTGGAACCCCAGTCGTAGCCCCGGTCGGTGATCGACTGTCCCTTGTAGAGGGTCGAGCCGGTGACGTCCACGCGATAGGACGCCTCGCCGGTGGTGGCGTACATTTCCGCGGCGGCCCAGTAGAACTCGTCGGTCAGCGTGCTGTCGGAGTACGAGCCGCCGCCGGTGCCGTCGTTCGGGTCGGCGATCTTCTTCGGAGTCGCTTTCGCGGCCGCGTAAGCCCTCGTGGCCGCGGTGAGGGCCTTGGCCGAATACGCCGGGTCGATCGTCTTCCAGACACGGGCGGCCTGCGCCGCGACCGCCGCCATGTTCAGCGTCGCGGCGGTGCTGGTCGGCGACAGCCGTCGCGCTTGGCTGTCCTGGTGCGGCAGCGTGGGAAGGCCGGTCCAGTCGGCGTCGTGGATCTTGTGGTGCACCATGCCGTCGGGTGCCTGCATCCTCAGCAGGAAGTCCACCTCCCAGCGGGCCTCGTCGAGGATGTCGGGCACCCCGTTGGCCTTTTCCGGGATGGCGAGCTTGCCGTCGCCGAGCGCGGTGGCGTCGCCGATCAGCTTCGCGCGCTCGTAGGTGTTGAGCACCTGCCACGCCGAAATACCGCCGTTGACGACGTACTTTCCGTGATCACCCGCGTCGTACCAGCCTCCGCGCACGTCCAGCGTGTAACCGCAGTTCAGGTCGGACCGGCAGGGCACGGTGGTGTCGCCCTTGTTGGGCGCGACGTCGAGGTGGCCGGCCGGCCGCGCGTACGCGGCGCCGACGTACTGCGCTTCGATCTCGATTCCGCTGCGCTGGTGGTAAAAGAACGCCAGCGAGTCGTAGCGCAGCTTCTTGAGCGGGTCGACGGAGATGTCGAACGGGAAGCTGGTCTCCGAGCCGACGGTCAGCGTGTATCCCGTGCCGGCGGTGTCGTAGGACGAGAAGTCGATCAGGTGCACCGGATCACCGGACAGCGAGTCGACACCCTTCGGTGTGGTCAGGCCGGTGGCGACGGTCGTACCACCGGAGTTCTTCAGTGCCCATGGCTGAGCGGTCGCCGCGTCGGACACGAGGGTGGCGTGCTTCGGCAGTCCTGGTGCGTACGCGACTTGGTCGACCTGCACCTTCTTCGTCGGCGCGGGCGGACCACCGGGTGGGATCACGCCGCCGGCCAAGGAGACGTTGTCGACGCAGATGGTGTTGTCCGCCGGGTTGCCACCGAGCTGGAAGGTGAGCTGGCCGTTGCCCGAATCCGGGAAGTCCAGCTCCGAAGTGAACGTGAAGGTGTACCTCTGTTTGCTCGTGCCCAGCTGGACCTCGTGCCGGGCGATCCCGCGATACGGGCTGACACCTTCGCCCGCGTTGGCCGCGATGGGCTGGGATGTCGTGGCGTAGGCGTCGAAGGACATCGTGTACTGCTGACCGGCCTCGAACGGCACGCCGTTCTGGCCGATCAAGGCGTCCCACGGGTTCGTCGTGCCGCCGGTGACCGACGCGCACAGCTCTTGGTCGACGACGCGGTTGGTGACCCCGGCGCTCGCCCACCACGGATCGGCGGTGCCGGAAGTGAAGGCGCCGTTGAGGATCCGTTGATAGTCGGCGGCGTGCGCGGTGGCGGTGGTGAGGGCGGCGGCGAGGGTGAGAAGGGTCAGGGCGGCGGTGGCCTGGCGGAACCGGCGGGGAAGGGAAAGCGGTCTCATCGGAGTGGGTCTCCTCCGTCTGCTTTGACGGTTGACAACTGCCTGGGAGCGCTCCCAGGTCACCGTAGGGCGCCGGTGTCGCGTTAGCAAGAGCGGTCTGGACATCGGCAAACTCGGGCTGTACATGTATGTACATGACTGGACAGGTCGGCGGCGAGGTCGGCTTCGGTAAGCGGAACCGGCTGGTCGATGAGCTCGCCGGGCAGATCACTTCCGGCCGCTTCGCCCATGGAGACCGGCTGCCGGGGGAGAACGAACTCGCCCGCCGGTACTCGGTCAGCCGTGGCACCGTCCGTGGCGCGCTGGCGGATCTGCAGCACCGCGGTCTGATCACCACCCAGACCGGGGTCGGTTCCTTCGTCACCTTCGACGACGTCGAGCTCGACCAGCTCACCGGCTGGGCCAAGGCGTTCGAGCGCGGTGGTGTGGCGATCGAAACCGAACTGCTCGGCATCGAGCGAGTGTCCGACGCCGAGCTGACCAAGCGGTACGGCCTCGCGCGGGTGACTCAGGTCCGACGGCTGCGCCGCGATCCGCGAACCGGGCCTGTTTCCCTTGAGACCGCCTACGTGCCGTTGCCCGACCTGTCCGACCAAAGCCTGGTCAAAGGGTCCTTGGCCAGAACACTGCGCGCGGCCGGATTGCGCGCGGCGGGCGGCGAGCAGTGGATCTGCACCGCAAAGCTGGACACCGCCTCGGCGGCGCTGCTGGAACGCGAACCGGGTGAGCTGTTCCTGCACACCACCCGGTCCACTGTGGACGCCACTGGCGGACTGGTCGAGCATGTGGTGAGCCTGCTGGACCCGGCGCGCTTCCGGTTCCACCTGACCTTCCCCGGATCGGCCGTCCGATGAGCGGACGGTTGATCCACACCGGCCAGGTCGTACTGGACCTGGTGATGCGGGTACCGAAGCTGCCCGTTTCCGGCGGTGACGTGATGGCGTCCACAATGGACTTCCTGCCTGGCGGTGGGTTCAACGTGATGGCCGCGGCCGCGAGGGCGGGCGCAGACGTCCTTTACGCGGGGATGCACGGCACCGGGAACTTCGCCGACCTCGCCAGGGCGGCGATGGCGGCCGAGGGCATCGTCCTCGCGCACGGCCGGTCGGGCGAAGGCGACACCGGTATCTCCGTCGCTTTGGTGGAGGACAACGGCGAACGCACCTTCATCACCGGAACCGGTGCCGAAGGACGGATGCCGCGGGGCCTGCTCGACGAGATCGTCCCCACCGGCCACGACGTCGTCTATCTCACCGGATACAGCCTGCTGCACGAGACGAACGCGGAGGCGCTGACGCACTGGTTGCCGCGTGCCGGTGACGCGACCGTGCTGTTCGATCCGGGTCCGCTCGCCGGGGACATCCCGGCTCCGGTGCTCTCGGCAGTGCTGTCGCATGTGGACATTCTGAGCTGCAATGTCAGGGAGGCGGACATCCTCGACGTGGGAAGCGATCGCGTGGAGACGGTCATCGTCCGCGACGGACCCGCCGGATGCCGGGTGGTCACCGCGGAGCGGGTCGTCACCGTGCCGGGTTTCGCGGTGGACGCCGTGGACACCAACGGTGCGGGGGACGCGCACTGTGGTGTGCTCGCCGCCGAACTCATCGCCGGGACCGAGCTGGTCGAAGCCACCCGCCGGGCGAACGCCGCGGCCGCGATCGCCGTCACCCGGCGGGGACCTGCCACGTCGCCGGGCCGAGCCGAACTCGACGCCTTTCTTCGGGGTTTTCGCCTTTAGCCGACTAAATGATGTACCTGCCGAGCGGTATGGGCGGGCCTGGCCAGCGGCGACAATCGTCCAGACAGCCGTCGGGTCGGCGCAGGGCAGGGAGGGCCACGTGTGGGTGCTCGGAATCAACTGGGAGTGGCACGACACGGCGGCGGCGCTCGTCGACGGTGAAGGCCGTATCCATGCCTTCGCCGAGGAGGAGCGGTTCACTCGCGTGAAGCACGCTTGGGACAGCTTTCCCGCGCGGGCCGCCGCCCACTGCTTGAGGACCGCGGGCATCGGTTTTCGGGACGTCGACGTCGTCGCCGTCGGTTGGGACATCCCGCACAGCAACCTCTGGCATTTCCCTGGCCGTGACCGACGACGGCTGTTGTCCGCGTTGTTCGGTGCCCTCGCCGAGGAGCTGACCACCCCGCACCGGCCCGAGATCGTCTTCGTGGAACACCACGTGGCCCATGCGCTGTCGTCCTTTCACGCGTCGGGTTTCGAACGGGCCGGTGTCCTGGTCGTCGACGGGAGTGGCGAGTTCTACGGCACCACGGTCTACGCGGCCGATCGCATGACCGGGTTACGGCCACTGCGTCACTGGCACCGGGGATTCTCGCTCGGCGCGCTGTACGAGGCCACCACCCGCGCTCTCGGCCTGGGGATTCTGGACGCCGGAAAGACGATGGGGCTGGCGGCGTACGAGACGACCGACGGCGTCGACCCGCTGCCACTCGGGGACCTCGTGGAAGAAGGCCCGTCCTTCTTCGGCCTCCACCCCCGCACGAAGTACCAGACGATCGTCGACGCTTGGGGGAGCTATCTGGGTGAGCGATTCGGCACGGTGACGAGCACGGCGGACGACCTCGCCCGTGACCCGGTCGCCGTCCGGATGGCCGCTTCCGCGCAGCGGACCGTCGAGCTCGCGCTGCCCGCTCTCCACGCCGAAACCCGACGGCTGACCGGATTCCCGCACGTCTGCCTCGCCGGTGGCGTCGCCCTCAACTCGGTGGCCAACGGCAGGCTGCCGGAACCGGTCTACATCCCGCCTTTCCCGCACGACGCGGGGGTGGCACTGGGCGCGGCCTGGTCCGTCCGCCCTCCGGTGATGACCGGCTTGCTGGAGTCGCCGTACCTCGGGACCGCGATCGGGGAAGAACATCCGGACTTCGGAGACCTCGTCGTCACCCCGTTCACGCCGGACACGGTGGTGGAGATGCTGCTCGACGGCCGCATCGGCGCGGTCGCCGAGGGAAGAGCCGAGGTGGGGCCGCGTGCTTTGGGGCACCGCTCGATCATCGCGCTCCCCAGCGCCCCGAGCATGCGCGACCGTCTCAACACGGTGAAACGGCGTGAGCGGTGGCGGCCGTTCGCGCCGGTCACGCTCCACGGCTACGCGCCCCGGCTATGGCCGGGTCAGGGACTGCGCGATCTCTACATGATCGGCAACGCCGTCGTCTCGGAGCACGGGCTCGAAGTCATGCCCGCCGCCGTGCACGTGGACGGCACGACCCGGCCGCAGATTCTCCCGGACGGATCGGCTTCTGTGGTGCGAAGCCTGTTGGAGACGCTTCGGCGGGCGGGGGTGCCGCCGGTGCTCGTCAACACCTCGTTCAACGGACCGGGGGAACCGATCGTGAACACGGCGGTGGATGCCCTGCGCGCGTTCCGCGAGCTCGGCCTCGACTTCCTGATCCTGGGCGACCGGGTGATCCGCGACCGGTGAGCGGGTTCAGGTCTGCTGACCGAACTTCATTTCGACATGCTGATGATCGCCGGTCGCCATGCCCTGCACGTTCCCGGTGATGGTCACGTTGTACTTACCGGCCTTCGCCGCCTCGGGCTCGGCGAGCCGCATGACCTCCTGCGCCGCCCGGACGATTTCCGGCACTTGATCGGCGCCGGCCTTGGTCAAGGCGTCCTTGAGGGGAGCGGTCCAGACCTCCGGAGACTCCTGGGCTTGCTCGACCGCCACGGTCACCTCGGGTTTGGTCCCGAAATGGCGGATGATCAACGCTTTCAACCCGGCGTAGGCGTCCTTGATCGCATCGCCCGCTGAACTCTGCAGCCCTGCCGCGCCACCCGCCACCAACGCGGTGACGATCACTGTTATCGGATCCACCAGGCCTCCTCGTGCGATTTCACGCCACCGTGCCGCGAGGCTACTCCGAAGCGGCGTGTTCCGTTGTCTCCCAATCGTGTTGTCCAGTGAGCTGACGGACAACGGCGAGCGTGGACGCGGTGGCCGACACCGTGTAGAAGGGCACGGCGCCGAGCACCAGTGCCACCAGCCGTGCCAGGGACGGTCGTACTCCGTAGGACGGCGCGAGCCGGACGAAGACCGCGACGTCGATGGCCAGGACGAGACAGCTGAGGCCCGCCGGCACAAGGAGGGTGAGCGGCGCGCTCCCCGCGGCCAGAACGGCGGCAAGCGTGGGCACCGCCGCGACAGCCGCCAAGGCGCGGCCGACCGGGACGAGAAGCGGGCCCACCGCGGACATCCGCATGCGCGTGGTCGGCATCCGCCACCACACTCCGGTGGCGAGGATCTCCAGGAAGCCTTGGTGCCAGCGAATCCGCTGCCGGAGCAGGCTGGACGCCGAGTGCGGTACCTGCTCGTCGGTGGCGAGGTCGGGACGGTCGACCACCGTGATCCGGGCCCCGGCCGCGGTCAGGCGCAGGGCGAGGTCGAAGTCCTCGGTGAGCGAGGGCCGCCACCCGCCGACCGCGCGCAACAGGCTGGTCCGGAAGAAGACACCGGTTCCGCTCAGCCGGACGACGCCTGTCGTCGTCCCCGCCCGGCCACTCGACCAGGCCGCGTAGTCCAGAAGCGTGCGCGTGCCGTGCCATGCGGCCGGGCGATTCCAGCACGGCCGGACGGGTACCTGCACGACGTCGGCGCCGTCCGCGAAAGCCTGCCTCACGGGTGGTAGCAGACCGGGCCGGACGACACTGTCGGCGTCGAACACGCCGACGATCTCGGTGTCGATGACGGTCAGAGCCGCCGTCAGGGCGGCGCCTTTGCCGCCAGGGCTCGCGTCGTGGAGTACCCGCAGACGCCCGCTGCCGTCGTGGGCGCCCTCGGCCGCCGTGATCGTGCGCGGGTCGTCACTGTCCACGACAGCCACCACTCCGCCGTCGCCAGGCCGGCAGGCCAGCATCGAGCGGAGAGCACGGCCGATGGTCGAGTGCTCCTGCCGGGCGGGGACCAGGAAGGTCACCGCGTGCCCGTCGGGTGCTCCGCCGGGATCGACCGGCCGCGAGTGTCTCTTGTGGACGGACCGGAGAGCGGGCAGGAGAACGCCGACGCGGGCCAGCGCCGCGTAGCCGAAGCCGATCGTGAAAGCGACCGCCCCGAGCCGTGCGGTCAGGTGGACGAGCCGAGCACCTGGTCTCGCCACGCGCTCACCTCCCGCGCCAGCGCCGGGCTCGCACCGTCCAGTACGCGCAGAGCGTCGGCGACGAACGCGCGCACTCCGGCAAGGTCGTCGCGGGCCAGTGCCAGCTTCGCCCGGCCGAAGAGCGCGCGACCGAGGGCATCACCGGCGTCGGCCCGGCGGGCGTGGTCCGCCGCCGTGATCATGAATTCCTCGGCGGTCTCGAGCCTGCCGAGGTCGAGGTGTGCCAAACCGGTCTCGTTGGCCACGTCTGCCAGCAGGAAGTCGTTGCCGATTTCCCGGGCCGGGCCGGTGGCCTCGTCGAGGAAGGAGAGGGCCCGCTCGGGCAGACCCTGCCCGCGGGCGATGGTCGCGAGGGTGCGCAACGGATCGACGAGCCGATCGGGCAGGTGGAGCTCGCGGGCGAGGTCCACGGCCTCGCGGGCGTGCACCCGCGCGTTGCCGGGTTCGCCGAGCAAGACCTCCAGCTCGGCGAGTTTGGCCAGGAACAAGGATGTCTTCTCCGTCTCGCCCTTCTCCCTGGCGATGACCAGGGCCTCCTCGTAGCGGGCGCGGGCGTCGGCGAAATCGCCTTCTTCCTTGACCACCCACGCGAGACCACCGAGCAGCGTGTAGCGCTCGGCGTACCCGGTCGCCTCGGCGAAGGCGATCGCCTCTTCGAACAGGACCCGGGCGCTGCCATAGTCGCCTCGCAGACCGTCCAGCCATCCCAGACCGTTGAGCGCGTCCACGAGCACGGTGGGGAAGCCGTTTTCGCGAGCCACCGAGGCGGCCTCGGCGAAGGCCTCCTGTGCCTGTTCGCGGCGGCCACGCATGCCCTCCAGCCAGCCGACCCGCTGCAGGATGTCCGCGATCTGGTACTTCTCCCCGGTGCTTCTCGCCACCTCCAACGCCGCGACCAGGCTCTCGGCCGCCTCCGCCTGTCTGCCGTGCACGGTGTCGAGCCACCCGAGCCCCATCAGTGCCGCCGCGCGCCCACCCGGCCGGTCGATCTCGTCATGGATGTCGAGGGCTGCGGAGAGAGCCGCGCGGGCTTCGGAGACCTTGCCCAGCCGTCCACGCACCCAACCGAGTTTGAGCAGCGCGTCGAAGCGCAGCCCGCCACGGGCCGCGTCCGTGCCCTTCCCCAGGCCCTTGTCGAGCAGGTCCTCGGCCGCGCGCAGCTCGCCGCGCTGCTGGTAAACGCCGGCGAGGTTGATTCTCGTCCGGGTGAGCGCGTCGACGTCGGACACCCGATCCGCGACGGCGAGAGCACGTTCGAGGTGCAACTGGGCTTGCGTGAGCAGACCCCGCCGGTTGAGATGCTCCGCGAAGTCGTTCGCGCCGGACACCAGTTCCTCGTGCAGCCCGCGTTCCTGTGCGTAGTCGAGGGCCGTGAGCACGTTCGCCGTATCGGCCGACCAGCCCTCGTCCAGTCCGTCCGGCCTGGTCGATCCCGACCGGGGCATCCGCGTCGCCTCCAAGCTGTGGACGTAGTGGCGCGCCAAGCGTTCCCGCGCCCGCGTGGTCGGGCCGTCCGCGTGCGCGTAGTCGTGGATCGCCTGGTGCAGCGTGTAGCGCTGATCGCCGGTGTGCTCGAGCAGGCCGAGATCCACCAGCAGGTCGATATCCTCGAAACCGCGTTCCAGGACGTCGGCCGCCGCGTCCTCACCGAAGGAGTTCGGCTTCGCCGGGAACGCCGTGATGTCGCGCAGCGCGCGCCGCCCCTCATCGGGCAAAGCCGCGTCGCTGACCTGGATCGACGCGGCCAGTGAGAGAGGTGTGTCGTAGGCGCCGCTGTCGAGCAAGCCTCGCGGTTCGCTCACGGTGAGGCGGTTCTTGGCGTCCCGGAGCCGCACGATGGTCTCGCGCACCCGCCGACGGCTTCCCCCGGCGGAGCGGGTCCGCAGGTGATTACCGATCAGGATCAGGGCAAGCGGCAGCCCGGAGACGAGGTCGACGAGATCGCCTACGCCCGCGGGGTCGGCCTCGGCGGCCTCGGGCGCGAGGCGGGTGAGCAGCCGCAAGCTCGCGTCCCGTTGGAGTTCCTTGATATCCGTCGCCTTCGCGGCAAAGCGCGTCGCGACCGCGGGGATCCGCGTGGTCAGGAGATGCACGCAGTTGGGACCGCCGAGGCGGAACGCGAGAGCCGCTTCGAGGCTCCACGCGTCGTCCACGATCAGCAACATGCGGCGCAGGCCGATGGCGAGGTGGACGATCTGGGCCCGGGCCTGCGGGCTGGCCGCGGTCGCCAATTGCTCGGCCGGGATGCCGAGCGCCGCACCCCAGTTCGCCAGCAGGGTCATCACGTCCGGTGAAGGGCCGAGGCCTGCCCACAGCACACCGCCGATGAAGGTGCCGCCCACCCGCGGATCGTGGGCGAGTGCGATGGCCAAAGCGGTCTTGCCCACGCCAGGGATGCCCTTGAGGGCGAACAGCGCCGAGTCGTGGCCGGCGAGCACATCGCGCCGCAGGGCGTCGAGTGCTTCGGTGCGGCCGATGAGGCTGTGCCTCGGCCGCGGCGGCGCCATGAACGGGACCGACTCACCCGGCGGCAGGACGATTTCGACGCGGTTGTGGTCCCCGACGACCAGTCCTTGGACAGGGCCGTGGATGCCGCGCTCAGTGGACATCAGCCCTCACTCCAGCACGCCGCGAGCCGCTCCGCGGCGGAGTCCCAGGTGGGGAGCCGTCGCGCGGCCAGCCGGGCTCTGGACTCCTGGCGCTCGCGTTCGGAATCGTCGGTGAGCAGTCGCGCGACGGCGACGGCGTACTCGTGCGGCTCGTCCGCCAGTACGAGCGAACCGGGCGGCAGGTGTCGCAGTCCCTGTGCGCCGATGCCGGTGGTGACGACGGCCTTGCCCAAGGCCAGCGCTTCGAGGACCTTCACCTTCACACCACCGCCTATCCGCAGCGGCGCGACGACGACCGTCGCGCCGCGCAACCACGGAACGACGTCGGCGACCGTGCCTGTCACCGTGACACCACCGCGCCGCGCCGCGGCCTCGTACAGCCACCGAGGCGGACCGGAGCCGACCAACGCCAGCGAAGCGGGCCCGGCCAGCGCGCGCACGGCGGGAAGTATGCGTTCGATGAGCTCGTGCGCCGCGTCCGCGCTCGGCGAATACGCGAAGTTCCCGACGAAAACGAGCTGCGACGCGCATTCCGGATCGCGCCGGAACTTTCGTTCGTCGGCACCGAGGACATGATCCGCGCCATTCGGCACGAGCCGCGCCCTGGCCGGTCCGACGACTTCGGCGATCGCGCTGACGTCCTCCGGTGTCACCCCGACCACCATCCGCGCTGTCAGCCACGCCTGCCGTTCGTCGATCCGGGTTCGGGCGGCGTCGGCAGAAGTCACCGAAAGCTCCGGTCGAGGCGGCGGAACCGCGTGCACCGCTTGGCGCAACAGCGCGGACTCGATGTTGTGTTCGACCAGAATCGCCCGTCGGCGCGCCGACCGCGGCAACAGCGACATGAGGTAGTGGCCCTCGACGTGGACGACCTCCGTGCCTGCCGCGCGACCGGCCCCGCGTCTCCATCGGTGCCGCAGGTGACGGCGAGCCGGTGCGGAATCGTGCCGTAACGCGTGAGGACCCGACACTCCCTCCGCCTGGGTCGCGGCGAAGAGCCGTGGGCGCACACCGAGCGCGCACGCCTGCCGGATACCCCGTCGGTCCTTGTCCAGGTCCTTGCTGACCGCGACCAGGTCGATGTCGAAGCGATCGGCGAGCCTGGCGATGAGCTGCGCTTCGCGCAATCGTCCGCCACTGTCGACGGGCCAGGGCAGGTGATGTGTCACGTAGACGACCCGGCGTCGTCCGTTCGGACCCGTGTGCTCCGCGTCTGACAGTGCGCCGTCGCCCATGAGATGAGTATGCCGCCGTCCATGCGGCTTCCCGAAAGATTCAGGCTGATGGACGTAACAACGTGACTACAGGCGGAAATCGTCCTTTTCGGCGAAAGCTCAACTCCCGTCCCGTAGCGGGAAACCGAGGCGGCGGCCCGCCTCCCGGAGTTCGTCGCGCGCCCGGGGATGGGCGACGTGCCCGATGATCTGCTCGGCCTGTTCACCGGCGTCGTGGCCCCAGATGGTGGCGGTGCCCTGTTCGCTGACGAAGTAGCTGTGCTGGAACGAGGTGACCGGGCCCGCCAACCGAGGTACCACGGTGGACACGTCGGCCTTGGGGTGCCAGGAGGGCAGGGCGATGATCGCGCGGCCGCCGGGGGAGTGCAGTGCTCCGACCACGAAGTCGGTCTGCCCGCCGAACCCGGAGTAGATGACGTCGTGCACTCGGCTGGCGTTCGCCTGCGCGTACAGGTCGATCTGCAGGGCGCTGTTGATCGAGACCAGCCGTGGCTGCCGGGCGATCAGGCCGGGGTCGTTGGTCTTCTCGGTGCGCAGGAGCCGCACGCGGGGATTGCGGTCCACCCAGTCGTAGAGTTCCGCGCCGCCGAACACGAACGACGCGGTCACCGGCGCGTCCGGGTCGAGCGCGCCCGCCCGTTCCAGCCCCAGCACTCCGTCGCTGAACATCTCCGACCACACGGCGAGACCCCGGCGCGTCGTCAGCGCGGCGAGCACCGCGTCCGGGACGGCGCCGATGCCGAGTTGCAGGGTCGCGCCGGCCGGGACGAGTTCGGCGACGCGTTCACCGATCGCGTGCGAGACGTCGCTGATCGGGCGCGGCACGGGCGAGGGCAGCGGCTCGTCGACCTCGATCGCGTAGTCCACCTCGTCACAGGCGAGCACGCCGTCGCCGTAGGTGTAGGGCATCCGGGGGTTGAGCTGGGCGATCACGAGACCGCCGCGCGCACGCACCGCCTCGATCGCCGACGGCAGGATGTTCACCTCCGTGCCCAGGGACACGCATCCGTCCACCGGGGTGGACGTGTGGATCACCACGATGTCGGGCGGCAGGGCCTGCTGGAGCAGACGAGGCACCAATGACAGGCGGGAGGGGAAGTACCGCAGCATCGGCTTCCCGCGCATCCCGGCCCCGACGAAAGGCGTCTCCAGCGTCACCCCGGCACGGTCGGGAAGACCGGGCTGGGCGTTGAGCGCGAACAGCCGGTACTCGGCCACGGCCTTGTCCAGCAGCTCCAGGGCGCGATACGGGGTGGCGAAATTGCCACTGACCACGACCCTCGGACAGGTGAGGGCGGCGGACAGGACGGCGGACAGCCGCGACTCGGACAGGATGCGCATGGACCCTGGATACCGGACCGGGCCGCGGTCCCGGTCCTTCGCGAGCACCGAGCGGTGCTCCGGTGAGGCGGATTCACTCGTTCCGGGGACAGGCCCGGCTCCCGTGCCATGGCCGCGGAGCGGCTCCCGCCGACTTTCGCGCGTCACTCAGCCGAAGTGGCGCCGGACCGGGCTGACCCGGATGTCGGGTTGCCGGGGTGAGTGACCGGTGCGCACGCGCACGGGAATCGGCGTGGCTCCCGGATCCCTTGGTGCCGCGGGGGAATGCCGGCGGTCGTAGGCCGCGCGGCGACGAGGGTCGCGCAGCAGGCGGTAAGCGGCCAGAACTTCGGCCAGGCGTGCCGGATCGGCGGGTTCACGCCGGGTGTCGGGATGAAGAGCGCGCACCAGTGCCCGGAACGCCGCGGTGATCTCGCCGTCCTCGGCCGTGCGGGTGACGCCGAGGACTCGATAGGGATCGTGCCGGGGCATCGCTCAGCTCCCCTCGCCCGCCGTCGGTGCGCTCAAAGACCGGACTGGTCGTCGGGCAGCGGCACGACGCGGCGCTGGTCGGCGACGTCGGCAGGATCGGCATCGACCACCTCGATCGGCTCCTCGCCGTCGAGGGGGTCGCCGTCGACATCGAGGTCGGCCCGGGCCGGGCGCAGCTGATCGGCCACGTCGTTCCATGGCTTGTCCTGGTCCACCACGATCCTCCAGCTCGGTCGGGCGAGGCCCCGGAGAACGGGTGTCTCCGGGGCCTTACGGACGATCGGTCAGGCGTTGATCCGCTTGGTGTCGTTGTCCGCGCTGATGGCGATCTTGCGCGGCTTGGCGCGCTCGGCGACCGGGATCCGCAACGAGAGCACACCGGCCTCGTAGCCGGCCTGAATGTTGTCGGCGTCCAGCGTCTCGCCCAGGAACAGCTGCCGGCTGAACACACCACGTGGCCGCTCGGCGACCTGGTACTCGGCGGAGTCGTCGCCGGGTCCGGGCCGTTCGGCCTTCACGGTCAGCACGTTCTGTGAGACGTCCAGGTCGATCGAGTCCGGGCGCACACCGGGCAGGTCGAAGGCGACCACGTACTCGTCGCCGGTGCGGTAGGCGTCCATCGGCATCGCCGCCGGACGGGCCAGTGTCCCGTTGGCGCCGAGGAACTGCTGGGTCAGCCTGTCGAGCTCACGGAACGGGTCGGTACGCATCAACATGTCACAGTCTCCTTCCACACCAATCGTTTCGGGATGGGCGGTCGAACCCGCTTGAGATCTGTGGGACTGCCGCCCCGGGGCAATCCGGTGCCCGCCGCAGCGCGGTGCCGTGGCGGGCGGATCGGACTCAACTTCCAGGCAGGGTAAGTAAAACGTCTTGGACTAGCTTGCCGTGTGACACCGCCGCCGCGTGGCGGAGGAGACCGCTCCCTGGCTCCTACCCGGTGGGCCATCCTCGCGAGATCACCGCGTCCGATCCACGAGGGGAGGATGGGCCTCCGGTCCGTTTCACCGGGACGGTCGCGGAAATCCGGTGCGTGACGTGGTGGGCGGCGTACGGGAACCGCGGCCCGCGTGTCGGCGCCGAAGTTGGCGGCGATGATCGCATCGAACTCCGTGCGCACCCAAACCGGGTCGAGGCAGATCAGCTCGACGAAGCCCGCCTGCCGTGTCTTCGGCAGCCGCCCAGCGGGGCGGGGAACGCTTGTGCCGTACATCTCGATCACTTCCAGGGGCGTCTTCACCAGGTTCCTGACCGATACTTTTCTTATAGCCATCACCGTAGATTGTGTCAAGTCCGTGTCGAAGAAAATCTGATCGCCACGGACTCGATTCAGGATTCGCCGAGCAGCGGGCCGCCTACGATGAGGGATATGGATCTTCGTGAGACGTTCAGCTGGGAAGGGCGGCGCATCGCCTGGGACAAGACCGGCTCGGGACCCGCGGTGGTGTTCTGCCACGGAACGCCGTGGTCGTCGTGGCTGTGGCGCCCGTTCGCGGAAGCGTTGAGCGGCGACTTCACCGTGTACCTGTGGGACATGCCGGGCTACGGCCAGTCGTCGAAGGACGCCGGACATCCCGTCGACTTCGGTGTCCAGGCCGAGGCGTTCGCGGCGTTGCTCACGCACTGGGGACTCGATCGGCCGCACGTCGTCACGCACGACTACGGCGGCGCCGTCTCGTTGCGCACCCATCTGGTGCACGAGGTGGCGTACGCGTCGTTGCTGATGGCCGACGTCGTGGCGATCCCGCCCGCGGGCTCACCGTTCTTCCGCCTGGTCAAGCAGCACCCGGACGTCCTCGCCCAGGTCCCGCCGTACATCCACGAGGCTCTGGTCAAGGCGTACATCGGCAACGCGTCCCACCGCGGACTGCACGAGGACGACCTCGCCCGGCTTGCCGCCCCATGGCTCGGCGAGGAGGGACAACCGGCTTTCTATCGCCAGATCGCCGCATACGACGAGCGGTACCTCGAGGAGAACGAGGCACTGCTGGACCGCATCGACCTCCCGGTGAAGATCCTCTGGGGCACCGAGGACACCTGGATTCCGCCGGCCACCGGCGAGCGGCTCGCCGCGGGCATTCGCGGTGCCTCGCTCACCCCTGTCGAGCGGGCGGGGCACCTGGTCCACCTCGACGCCCCGGTCGTCATGGCGACGGAGTTGCGCTCCTGGCTGACCCGCGTGACGTCCTGACCCGGATGGGCTCGTGAGTGACAAAGAGGGTTGAGACCCTCATCGTCACTCACGAGCCGTCGCGAAACTCGCGGTTACCAGGTGACCGTGAAGTCGGCGGTGGCTCCGCTGCCGGTTTTGGTCAGCCGGGCGATCCTGCTCCGTCGTTCCGGCGACGGGTCCTCCTGCGGGAGAAGGCTTGCGTCGGTGATGTAGTTCCAGGACGCCCACCAGGAACCATCGGGCGCTGGGAAGGCGGTGAACGCTCCCGGGCCCCGTTTGTTGCCCGGCAGGTTCTTCTTGCGGTACTTGTCCGGCAGCCCCGGCCGGAACCGCGGCTCACCCTCCGGGTCGGGCTCGTAGGAGAAGTACGCCCGCTGCTCGTACATCGGCGTGCACCGGTTGCCGGTCAACGCGGTTCCGCAGTACGCGACGCCCGTGGAGTAGCGGTTCGCGTACCAGTTGTTCCCCGAATAGAAGAGGAACCACTCGCCGTCGATACGGACGGCGTTGGGATTCTCGATCGTGAGTACGTCTTCGGCGGGACTGTTGTGGTGTGTCCACTCGAGATTCGCGTTGTCGATCAACTTCTTCGCGTCGTCCTCCGACAGCCGCCGCACGTGCCGGGCCCGGTCGAATTCCAGTTTGGCCGCGCCCAGCGCGGTGATCCGGTTCTGGGTCCACGCGCCGTTGCGCAGGGTCAGCCAGACCTCGCCCTGGCCCCGGCTCACGTCGGCGTCGATCGCCCACCCGTGTCCGGGGCAGAACAGCGGATCGGCGTTCGCGACGAACCCTCCGGTGGCGCGCAACGAGGTGGCGTAGCCGATGCAGTGTTTCGCCTGGCCGTCCGGTTCGGGCCCGGGTAGCGCCGCGCTGTAGAACACGTAGTAGACGACGCGCCCGTCCTCCTGGTGCGCGAACATCGATGGTGTCCACAGTGGAGAATCCCGCCGTGCCCAGTAGCCGGTGGGGAACGTGACACCGTCCCACGCGTCACCATCGATGGCGCCGCGGCGCTGGAAGGAGCCGTCGGCGAACTCGACCTTCGTGTACGGCAGCTTCTTGCCGGGAATGCTGGCCCCGACGGCGATGTAGGTGTTCGTGTCCGGCACCCGCATCAGGTCCGCCGCCGGAAACCGGAAGTCCAGGGACTCGTCTCGCGGTCCGGTGTCGGCTTCGACTGCCGTCGCGCTCGGCAGCGCCGTCAGGAGACCTGCACCGCACGCGGCGACGACCGCGCCGATCACCAACGAGCGCAGGTACGAGAGCCTCCTCATCGGGTCACCGTCACCCGGGCCCGAACCGGACGGTGGTCGCTGCCGTAGCCGGACAGGGCGTCGACCTCGGAGCCCGCCGAATCCCTCTTCGCCCACACGTGGTCGATGGACCGGGTTTCGTGACTCGGGGCGCTGTACGCCTTGGCCACGCGCCGGAGACCGGTCATCAGGTCCGATCCCGGTTCGGCGTTGAAGTCACCCATGACGATCGGCTCGGCCACCCGCGAGGAGAACCAGTCGGCGGTGTTGCGGACCTGGAGATTGTGCAGTTCGCGGTTGAGGTCGTACCGCTGCGCGGACGGCGTGAGGTGCGCGACGCCGACGACCCACTGGAATTCGGAACCTCCCACGCGCACCCAATTGATGTACTTCGGCGGTACCCAGCAGCCGCAGTCGCCGGGTTCCGCGGGCCCGGTTCCCGGGGTGGACGGGTCCACTTTGGACGAAGGGGAGATCTCGGTGGCCCCGTGGCCGGAGATGGTCAGGTTGCCGCGTACGAGGATCGCGTTGTGCTTCACCGCTTGACGGTCAGTTTCGTAAATGGCGACATAACCTGTCGCGGCCGCCGCGTCCTTCACCACTTCCTCGCGGTCGGCGACCTCCTGCAGTCCGATGACCGCGGGACGTTCGGTCTCGATGAGACGGACGAGGTCGGCTTTGAGGCCACCCGCGTCGCCCACGTTGTAGGTGACCACCTTGATCGTGCGATCGGTCGCGGCCTCGGCGGTCCCGGCGCCGATCACCGCCGTGAGCGATACCAACGGCACGAGAAGCGCGAGGGTGAGAGCCTTGCGTCTCGGTGCCGGACGCGTCGTCGAATTGCGGAACTTGTCCATGATTTCCCTCCAGTGTTGCGGTGGAAGGGAATCAGAACACCGGTGGGCGGCGCCGGACCACGGAACGAGAGCTCCCGTCATACTCCGGAAAGAATTGGCTCCAGCGCTCGCCGTCGCCCCCCCCCGGCCCTGGGCCGGCTCGCCCGGTCTTGCCAATTCTGCCATGTGGAAGTTAACCTCCGCAGATCGAAACTTGGGGCCCGGCACTGCTGAGAGGCGGATCCGATGGTGAAGAGAAGGCCGATGGCGGGTGACGCGGCCGCGAGAGGCGGTTCCGAGAACGAATGGCTCGGGGCGGGCAAGAGTTTCACCTACGGCATCCAGCACGTACTGACGATGTACGGCGGCATCATCGCGCCGCCGCTGATCATCGGTGGCGCCGCGGGGGTCTCGCCGTCGGAGATCGGCCTGCTGGTCGCCTCCTGTCTCTTCATCGGTGGGCTGGCGACGATTCTGCAATCGTTCGGCCTGCCCTTCTTCGGCTCCCGGCTTCCGTTGGTCCAGGGAACCTCGTTCGCCGGGGTGGCGACGATGACCGCGATCGTGGCCGACGGCGGCCTGCCCGCGGTGTTCGGCGCCGTCATCGCCTCGGCGCTGCTCGGCGTGCTCGTCACGCCGGTGTTCTCTCGGCTGGTGAAGTACTTTCCGCCGGTGGTCACCGGCACGGTCATCACGGTGATCGGCCTCAGCCTGATGCCGGTCGCCGCGCGGTGGGCGATGGGCAACGACGCCAAGGCGGTGGATTTCGGCTCGGTCTCCAACATCGGGCTGGCCGCGCTGACGCTGGTCATCGTGCTGGTGCTGAGCAAGGTCCCGATCCCGGCGGTGTCCCGGCTCTCGATCCTGTTGTCCATCGTGGTCGGCACCGTGCTCGCCGCCGCGCTGGGCGAGGCCGATTTCTCCGCGGTCGGGGAGGGCCCGATCTTCGCCGTGCCGACACCGTTCGCCTTCGGCCCGCCGACCTTCAGCGTCGCCGCGATCGCCTCGATGTTCATCGTCATCCTGGTGACCCTCACGGAGACCACGGCCGACATCCTGGCGGTGGGGGAGATCGTCGACACGCCCGTCGGGAAACGCCGGATCGGCGACGGGCTGCGGGCCGACATGGCGTCTTCGGCGATCGCGCCGGTCTTCAACGGGTTCGCCCAGAGCGCGTTCGCCCAAAATGTCGGCCTCGTCGCGATCACCGGGATCAAGAGCAGGTTCGTGGTGACCGCCGGTGGGGTGGTCCTGCTGGTACTGGGCATGCTCCCGGTACTGGGGCGGGTGGTCGCCGCGATTCCTTATCCGGTACTGGGCGGCGCGGGTCTCGTCCTGTTCGGCACGGTCGCGGCGTCCGGCATCAAGACGTTGTCCAAAGTGGACTACAACGGGAACATGAACCTGGTCATCGTCGCGGCTTCCGTCGGCCTGGGCATGGTCCCGATCGCGGCGCCGGACTTCTACCATCACTTCCCGGCGTGGGTCGGCACGATCTTCCACTCGGGAATCAGCGCCGCCGCGCTGACGGCGGTCCTGCTGAACCTGTTCTTCAACCACTTGAAGGCGGGCAAGACAGACGACAACCCGTCAGTGTTCGCGGCCGCCACGCGAGTGATCGACTACTCGGACCTGAAGGCGCTTTCCCGGCTCAAGAACGGCGACAGGATCGTCGACGGCAAGATCGTCGACGCCGACGGCAATCCGGTGCCGGTCCGGGACGCGGACGGCAGGCCGGTGCCGTACCGGATCGGCTCCGAGCCGGACGGGCACTGACCCCTCAGCGCGCCATGCCCGCGGTCCGGTCGTGGAGCTCGCGGATGAAGCGCTCCTGCCGGCTCGTGGTCTCGTGATAGCCACGAGCCCGATAGAAGTGCTGTGCGGCGTCCCGGGTGCGTGACGTGGTGAGTTCCAGCCGCACGCAGCCCCATTCGCGGGCGAGGTCCTCCGCCGCGGTCAGCAACATGCTCGCGACGCCGGTGCGCAACCGCCGCCGGGCGACCACGAGTCCCTGCAGATGGGCGTTGCGTTTCGCGTCGGCCAGTCGCGGATTCGCCACGACAGCGGCCATTCCGACGACGTCGGCGTTGTCGTCGGCGACGATGAGAGCGCCTCGGGGAAGGTCTTGCCACTGCTTCAGAATCTCCGCGACCCCCGCGCGATCTTGTGGGTGTCCCCAGTGCTCGAAGAGGGGAACGAGAGCGTCTACGTCGTCTGGGGTGGCGGGCCGGGTTCTCACGCCCGAAGCCTACTATCGGGGCACGTCGAGGCGCGGCCGATCAGAGGTTCACCACCGCCAGCCCGTCCGCCACGACGACGCCGTCGTGCAGCACCGTGCGGTCCTTGCTGCGGTCCATCACCGCGCTCGTCGGGGTCTCGCCGTCCACCAGTACCAGGTCGGCGCGATCGCCCACGGCCACGCCGGGACGGTCGGTGATGCCGGCCGGCCTAGGGACGTCGTGGCTCATGATCGACGCGCCGCCCATCGTCGCGACGGCCAGTGCCATTTCGATAAGGTCGTCGCGGCGGAAGCCGTGGGTGAAGGCCAGCTGCCAGGTGCGGTCGAGCAGGTCGCAGTTGCCGTACGGGCTCCAGTAGTCTCGCTGGCCGTCTTCCCCCAGACCGACGCGCACGCCGGCGGTCGTGAGGTCCGCCAGGGACAGCTGGCCGTCGACGGACGGTGCGACGGTCGCCATCGCGATGTCCAGCTCCGCGAACGTGTCGATCATGCGGCGGCTCACCGACTCCGAGACCGAGCCCAAGCCGTACGCGTGTGACATGGTCACCTTGCCGCGCATGTCCAGCGCGCGGACCCGCTCGATCACCAAGTCGGTCGAGAACACGCCGAGGTGCCCCGGCTCGTGCAGGTGGATGTCCACCTCCACGCCGTACTTCTCGGCGAGCCCGAACACGACGTCCAGATGCCCCTTGGGGTCCTTGTCCAGCGAGCACGGGTCGATCCCGCCGACGACCGTGGCACCCGACCGCAGCGCGGCCTCCAGCACGTCCGCGGTGCCGGGCTCGCGCAGGATCCCGGCCTGCGGGAACGCCATCACGTCGACGTCCGCGTGCGCGGCGAACCGCTCCTTCGCGGCGAGAACGGCGTCGAGTTTCTCCAACCGGCAGTCGACGTCCACCTGCGCGTAGCTGCGCACCCGCGTGGTGCCGTTGGCGATCATCCGCTCCAGCGTCCCGGCGACGCGCTCGGGCAGGGGGACCTCGGCGTCGCGCCAGTTCTCGCGGTCGTTCAGCATCATCGCCCACACGCCCGGCGCGCCCGTGTGCGGCCGGAACGGCAGGCCGATCCGCGTCGAGTCCAAGTGGACGTGCACGTCACTGAACGACGGGAACAGCAGCCGCCCGCGCCCCTCGACCGTGCCGGGCGCCGTGGCGGCGGCCGGATCGTGCGGCCGCACCGCCGCGATCCGGTCACCGGCCACTTCGACGTCGCTGCGCTGTCCACCCCACGGGCGGACGTCACGGATCAACACGGGGAGCACCTTTCCTGCCGGGGTCCGAACCGGCTCTTTGGTATACCGAAGTGGCTCGGTGTGCCCGCGTCCGGGTGCAGGTCCGCCGAGGGAAGTCGTGAGTGCCAAGTGGTGTTCTCACCCCGATCAGCACTCACGACCCCACCACGAAACCGCACACAGTCCTAAATCGAACACGGTGTTCGAGTCTCAGCGGAGAGAACGGCATCGAGCCGATCACGCGATATTGGCCTTACCCTCGATAAGACGGGTATGACGACAGAGGGCCCGCCCTCACGACATGCTCGCCAGAACCCGCTTCGCGGCCCGCTCACCCGACGTGGCGGCGTCGGCGAGTGAGGGCATGTCGAGCTGGTAGTCGCCGGCCAGGTGGACGGGGCCGAGGTTTCCGCGCAGCGTCGCCAGCGAGGCACGTCCGCCGGGTGCCCAGAACGGCACGACCCGGTGGTGGCGCCGGACGATTCCTTCGTCGAGCTTTCCTTCGAGTTCTGGGTAGAGCGAGAGGAGGTCCGCGGTGAAGCGGGTGATGATCTCCTCGTCGGTGAGCTGGAAAAGACTGTCGGCCACCGCGCCGCCCGCGAAGCAGGCCAGCGCGCCGCCCGGCTTTCGCGGGCCGGGCCCGCGCAACGCCGCGGCATGGTTGAACATCGCCTGGAACGACAGCTGTGGTGTCGACACGGCGATGTAGTCGTCCCACCGCTGTGGGCCCTCCTCGCGGGTGAAGTAACCCACCACCACGTAACGGCCGTAGCGAATGTCGTCGAACGCCCTCCGATAGCCGGTGGGGAGGCCTGGCATGAGCTTCACGGCCACGTCGGCGGGAACGGCGACGATCGCCCGGCGGGCACGGATCCGCGCCGGTCCGTTCTCGTCCTCGTAAGCCACGACGACGCTGTTCTCGGTCCACTCCACCGATCTCACCGGCGAGTTCAGCCGCAGCCGATCGCCGAGGTCGGCGGCCAGGATGTCGGTGAGGGTCTGGTTTCCCCCTTCCGGCAAGGAAAGGTTGGGCACCTTCGCCGGATCGGTCAGGAGAATGCCCATCGAAGTGATGAACTGGGTCGCGGCGGTCTCCTCGGGCTCGCAGCCCATCCATTGCCCGGACCAGGACCGGACCATGTCTCGCGCGACTTCGGAGCGCACTCCTCGAAGTACGTACGACGCGGAGAGGGCGTCGAGCCTCGCCCGGACGCGCTCCGCCAGGCGGGTGTCGGGGTTCAGCTGCAGGAACGGTGCCGCCGCGATGATGCGCGCGCCGACGGCCGCGAGCCCGACCCGGTCGCCGAAGGTCATCCGGGAGCGGACCATCAAACCGAACGGATTCGAGGTGTCGACCTGTTTTCCGTGAAGCGCTAGGGCCACCTTCTTACCGGCCAGTGTCCCCATGCCGACCCCGTGGCGTTCCAGGGCTTCGATCAAGGGACCGGTGCCCTCGGTGAACTGGGTGCCGAGGTTGATCCAGTAGTCGCCTCGGCGAGCCGACTCCACGCGACCACCGGCCCGGCTGGCGGCTTCGAGCACGACGACGTCCTGATCGGACAGGGTGGTCGCCGCCATCAGGCCCGCCATGCCCGCGCCGACCACGACGACGTCCGCTGTGTGCTCCTGGATGGATTCGGTCATGGTTCGCTCCGTACCGGTGTCGATGTCAGTGCCGCGGCGACGCTTCGCACGAGCCGTCCCGTGGCGGTCCTGCTGCTCGGGCTGATCGCGGTGAAGGCGATGTAGCCGTGCACGAGTCCGCGCTCGTGGATCACCGCGGTCGGTACGCCGCTCGCCGTCAGCGCGGCCGCGTAAGCGAGTCCGTCGTCGCGGAGCGGGTCGAAACCGGCGACCGTCACGATGGCGCGGGGCAGACCTGCCAGGTCACTTGCCAGTAACGGGGAGACCCGCGGGTCACGATGGTCGGTTCCTTCGGGGAGGTAGTGGCCCATGAACCAGTCGATCTGCTTGGCCGACAAAGCGGGGGACCCGGCGAACTCGTCCTGAGAGGGACGTCGCCGCGAGATGTCGGTGACCGGCTGGATGAGCACCTGCGCCATCGGCTGGACCGCTTGACCTCGGAGCCGCTGGCAGAGCACAGCGGCGATGTTGCCTCCGGCGCTTTCCCCGGCGACGACGATCCGGTGTGGGTCGACACCCCAGTCGGCCGCGTGCTCGACGGCGTACCGCCACGCGGCGAGCGCGTCGTCGTGCGCCGCCGGGAAGGCGTACTCGGGGGCGAGCCGGTACTCGACGGACAAGACGTCGGCGCCCGTTCCCTGTGCGAGCATCCGCGCCGGGGCGGCGTAGCCCTCGCGGCTCCCCAGTGCGAAACCGCCGCCGTGGAAGAAGAGGATCAGCGCTCGGGAGGTCTTGCCGGTGCTGTAGCGGGTCGACGGCAACCCATCGCCGAGATCGACTTCTCGTTCGATCGCGCAAGGGGCGATCCGGTCCGCGAACAAGGCCGCGTCGCGCTCGGTCACCTCTCGGGCGGCTTTCACCGGAAGGTCGCTGTAGTCGGCACCGGCCGCCGTGAGCTTCATCAGGAGGGCGACGTCGGGTGCCATCCGGTCGCCATCGCTGTTGACCGGTGGGCGTACCGCCAGGCTGAGGAGCGGGGCCGGGATGCGGCTCAGTGCGACGACGAAGCCCCGTTGAAGACGTCGGCTCAACGTCAGGCGCGCCGCGGTCACGAGTCCGCCGCCGCACTCGTGAGGCCGGCGGCCGCGGGTGTGCGAACGGAGAAACGGATGTTGCGGTCGACAAGCTGACCTTTGAAGAGCCGGTTGTCCTTCACGAACGTCGTGTGCATCCGCCACGGCGATTCGGTGCCCTGCCGGGGAAGGTGGGGTTTCGCCCGCTGCATGTAGCCCGCGGTGAGGTCGAGGAGATCCGTGGTGGCCAGTTCCTCCGGCGCCACCGGGACCGCGATGTCGTAGCCGTTCGCGTCCATACGGCGGAGCACGTCGCCGACCAGGCGGCACACGTTGCCCAGCCGGAGGGTCCACGACGCCTTCGTGTAGCCGAGCATCATGGCCCAGTTCGGCACTCCGGAGATGAGGGCGCCGCGGTAGAGGACGACGTCGGACATCTTCACCGGACGACCGTCCACTGTGGGTTGAATGCCGCCCAGCAGCTGCATGACGAGACCGGTCGCGGTGACGATGAGGTCGGCCTTCAACGTCTTGCCCGACCGCAGAAGGATGCCGTCCTCGATGAAGCGGTCGATCCGGTCGGTGACCACCTCGGCGTCGCCGTCGCGGAGTGCCTTGAAGAACTCGCCGTCCGGGGTGACGCAGAGGCGTTCGTCCCAGGGGGCGTACGGCGGATTGAAATGGGTGTCCACGTCGACGTCCGCCGGAAGTTCCTTGAGCGTCCACCTGCGAAGCGCCTTCCGGCCGAAGTCGGGGAACTTGCGCAGGCTGCTGACGAGCAGGAAGTCGATCCAGATGTTCTTCAGGCGCGTGGCCGCGTAGCCGCGTTTGGCCCCGAGCAGCTTGGTGAGCTTGACGGCGATGTTGTCGACTCGCGGCTGGGAGGCGATGTAGCTCGGTGTGCGCTGGAGCATCGTCACGTGCGCCGCGGCCCCCTCACCCATCAGCATGGCCGGGAGCATCGTCACCGCCGTGGCGCCGCTGCCGATGATCACCACGCGTTTGCCGCTGTGGTCGTAGTCTTCGGGCCAGTGCTGGGGATGCAGGATGTCCCCCCGGAAATCGCCACGGCCCTCGAAGGGGGGCGTGTACCCCTCTTCGTATCGGTAGTAGCCGGTGGCGCTGAAGACGAAGCGGGTTTTGATGGTCTTCGTGCGTTCGGTACCGGCTTCGTCGGTCGCGGTGACCTGAAGCGTCCACCGTGCCTCGTCGCTGGACCAGTCGGCGGCGGTCACTCGGTGCCGGAGCCGCAGGATGTCGTCGAGGCCGAACTCGCGCACCGTCTCGCCGAGGTATTCGCGGATCAACGGCGCTTCGGCGATCGCGCTCCGGTGCCGCCACGGCTTGAACTCGTAGGCGTAGGTGTGCAGGTCGGAATCGGACCGGACACCCGGATAGCGGAACAGGTCCCAGGTGCCGCCGATCGAGTCGCGGGACTCCAGCAGGATGACCTTCTTGCCCGGGAAGTCGGCCATCAGATGCCGGGCCGCGCCGATACCGGAGATTCCGGCGCCGATGACGACGATGTCGGCGGACTCCGACGCGTCTGTGTCCTTCATGCTGCACTTCCTTCTGGGTTTCGGTCCTGCGGGAGGACGGGGACGACGCCGGTCCCGCGAGCCCGGGTGGCGACGATGGGCTCGGCGAGGACTTCCGCTCTGCCCGTGTGGTCGAGAGCCCTGGCGATGACGCGCAGCTCGAAGTCGATCGTCCGGCTCCGGTTTCCCTTGGCCGCGAGCCGGGCTTCGACCTCGATGACGTCCCCGCCACGCACCGGCGACAGGAATTCCACGGACGAGTAACCCGCGAAGAGACTTTCGTGGCCGTCCGTGACGATCGCGAGATGGGTTCCGGCGTCGCCGAACAGCGCCAGGCCGAACGCCCCGTCGACGAGATTGCCGGCGTAGTGGGTTTCGGAGTAGGCGACGTAGCGCCGATGGATGACTTTCATGAGAGCTCCTGACCGAGTAGGTCATCCGATTAAGTCAGTTGGCCGAGTGTGTGGCAACTTTCATCTCTCGTCAAGGGGCGGTTCAGGCGCTCGCTCGAAAGGGTCTGTTGACAACGCGCGACGGGACGCCCATCATCTTTGTCAATTGATCGAGTCATTTGACTAACTATGACGCGACACTCGCCAAGATCGAAAGGGCCCGCGATGGCCGAGATCATGACGTTTCCCGAGGCGCCCGTGCGGGAGGGCTCCACCTTCCCCATCACGATCGAAGACGACGCGAGTCCGGTCGTCCGGCTGATCGGACGCACCTTGCGCGACTCCTCGCGGATCGGTCACGCACACGAGCTCTTGGGCCGAGCCGACGGCACCGTGGCGATCCGCTCCCACGACACGCCACAGGCCGCCACGATTTCCTCAGGCCACAAGGCGATCACGGTGACCGGTGGAGTCTTCGGCGAGCCCGACGCGACGGTCGTCGTCGATCTGCGAAGGCGCTTCGCGTCCACGCGGGAGCCCGCCGGTGATGTCGTCCTGGCCGCGGGCATCCTGCGCGCGCTGACGCCGCCGTTACCGCATTGGCGCGAGTCCGCCCGGCATTTCTGGGCGGTGACAAGGGGAATACCGGGCATTCCCGAGGTGCTGATCGTCGACGCCGACGGCCCCGGCGGTCCGGAACGGCATCGGTTCGGCGACGGGACGACCGAGTATCTGATGGCGGGGCCGCCCGACGTTCTCGCGGGTGTGTTCAGCGGCGCGGACGACTTCGTCGCCTCCTTGGCGGCCGGTCTGCGGCTCAAGGGCACGCTGGCACAGATGTCGGTCATGACGGCCGCGTCCTGGAGGGTTCGCTTCGATGTCTGATACCCGCGCCGTGCGCCTCGAGGCGACCAATCACGACGGAAGCTTTCTGGGCAAGAACGTGTCGATGACGAAGTTCGCCTCGGGCAAGGAATCCGGCTTCGCCTTCGCCGACATCCTGTTCGCGATCGACCTGGGCAACGAGATCGTCCTCGGTGACGCTTTTCCGGACTGGCGTGGCAATCTCCACGACATCCAGCTGGTCCCCGACCTGTCGACCCTGGTCGAGTGGAAGCCGGGGCTGGACTCGGTCATCGGCGACTACTGGCTGAAGGACGGCACGCCCGTGCCGATCTGTCCGCGGAATCTCGTGCGGAAGCTGGTGGCGCGGCTTGCGGTGCTCGGGTACACCGCGACCGTCGCCGTGGAGATCGAAGCGACGCTGTTCGAGGAATCCGTTCAAGAGGCGCGAAAACTCGGGTACCGGGGTCTGACGCCGTTGGGCGGCGGCACGGGAGCGACGTATCACTTGGCGAGGTCCAAGGACTGGATCGACTACATGGAAGCGGTCGTCGGCCGCCTCGATAGCGTCGGTATCGCTTGGGAGGCATGGACCGACGAGGCCGCCGCCGGGCAGACGGAGCTGAATCTGGCGCCGACGGATCCGATCACGCTGGCCGACTCCTGGGCGCGGACCCGGCAGATCATGCGGGAGGTCGCGTTCGACCAAGGCCACACCGTGACCTTCATGGCCAAGCCGACGGCAGGTTACGGACAAGGCGCCCACCTCAACCTGTCGCTCCAGCGCGACGGAGAGAACCGGTTCTTCGCCGAAGACGGCCCGTCCCCGCTGATGCGGCACGCGGTCGGAGGACTGCTGGCCACGATGGAGGGCAACACCTCGCTCGCGTTGCCGCAGATCACCTCCTACCGGCGACTGGTGGACTTCACCGGGCCGCCCACCACCGTGAGCTGGGGCGTGAACAACAAGACGGCCGCGGTGCGCGCCATCACCGGGCACCCCCGGTACTCGCGCCTCGAGTACCGGCTCCCCGGCGCCGACGTCAATCCCTACCTGGCGTTGGCCGGGGTGTTGGCCGGAGTGCTGGCGGGCATCGAGCGGGGGATCGAGCCGCCGGAGCAGGTCACGGACATGGCGTGGTGCCTGCCCGAAGGCCACGGAGTGACCCGGATCCCGGACACGATGTCGAAGGCGGGCGCGGCCCTGGACGCCGATCCTCTGCTGCGCGAGTACCTCGGCGACGAGTTCGTGGGCTTCTGGGTCGCGTCGCGGCGATGGGAGTGGATGGAGTTCCACACCAAAGGCGGCGATCCCTTCGCTGAACTCTCGCAGTGGGAATCCACCCGTTACTTCGAGTTCCCGTGAGCGCGCGTCCGCTGATCGGCACCACCGGCAGGCGGTTCCGGCTGGAGCTGGTCAAGGGAGCCGACGAGCGGTACGGAGACCGTTGTCTCGACAGCTACATGTCGGACTTCGCGAGCCGGATCGCGCGGGCCGGTGGCCTCCCGGTGCATCTCTCCTACGACACCGACGCGACGGCGATCTGTCAGTGGTTGTCCGGCGTCGTGATCACCGGCGGGCAAGACGTCCACCCGGCGTTCTGGGGTGGCGACCCGGCGGTGGTCGGCGACATCGATCCACGACTGGACCCGATGGCCCACGACACGGCCCGGGACGAGTACGAGATCGCACTCGTCCGTGCCGCGCTGGAGGCGGGGATTCCGGTGCTCGGTGTGTGCCGGGGGATGCAGGTGCTCAACGTCGCGCTCGGCGGCACCCTCGTCGCCGATCTTCCGGCCGGGTCCGTGAGTCACCTGTCGGCGGAGGCCGCGCCCACCGATGGCACCGCTGAGCACCTCGTGTCGTTCGAGAAAGGTTCGATCGCCGCCGGCCTGTTCGGTGAGCGCGCGATGACCAACTCCTGGCACCACCAGGCCGTCGACCGCTGCGGCACCGGTCTGGTCGTGACCGGGCGGACGAGCGATGGCGTGGTCGAGTCGGTCGAACTGCCAGGTGCCCCGGTGCTCGGCGTCCAGTGGCATCCGGAGTGGATGAAGAGCGAGGACCCGGCCATGACGTGGATCGTCCAGGCCGCGGCGAAGAGGCAGAGGAGTTCGCCATGACCGCGAAAGTGACAGCCGGACAGGCGGGCGACGACCCCGCCGTCCCGACGTTGACCGAGTTGCTGGCGCACCGGGCGCGGGACTCCCCGGAACGGGAGTTCCTGCGGTTCGGCGAGTGGTCCTGGAGCTTCGCCGAGATCGACGACTGGACCTCCAGGCTGGCCCACCGGCTGATCGAGGCCGACGGCGTCGGGCAGGGCGACCGTGTCGCGATCATGCTCCCGAACGTCGTGCACTGGCCCGTGGTGTGGCTCGCCGCGCTGAAGGCGGGTGCGGTCACCGTCCCGGTCAACAGCTCCTACCGGCGGGCCGACCTCGCCTTCGTCCTGCGGGACTCGGGCGCACGCGTCGTGTTCACCGACGCCGATCGCGTGGAGCTGATCGCCGGTGTCATCGCCGGTGAGGACGAACTCGCCGGTGTCCGCGTCGTCGATGTCGCCGACGACGGGTCGGAGCCGTTCCCGGTGGCGCCTCCGGCGGTGCCGATCGACGGCGGGACGCTGGCGAACCTGCAGTACACCTCGGGCACGACCGGTTTCCCCAAGGCGTGCATGCTCACCCACGACTACTGGGTGCGGCTGGGCTGGATCTGCGCGTCGGCGACCGGGCTCGGACCCGAAGACGTTCTTCTCACGGCGCAACCGTTTTCCTACATGGATCCACAGTGGAACACCGCGCTGGCCCTCACGGTCGGCGCCCCGCTGGTCGTAGTGCCCCGGTTTTCCGCGTCGACCTTCATGGCGGACGTCCGGCGGCATCGTGCGACCTTCTTCTACGTCCTCGGGTCCATGCCGACGCTGCTGTTCAAACAGCCGCCCACGCCCGAAGACCGCGACAACGACCTCCGGCTCGTGTTCTGCTCGGGAATCCCGGTCGGGCTGCACGCTCGGCTGGAGGAGCGCTGGGGCGCGCCGTGGCGCGAGATCTACGGGATGACCGAGTCCGGGATCGACCTGTTCAGCCCGTTCGGTGACACCGACGCGGTGGGAAGCGGGAACCTGGGGAGGCCGGTCCCGACGAAACAGGTCCGCGTCGTCGATCCCTGCGGCACCGAGGTGCCCGACGGCGAGGCCGGGGAGCTGGTCGTCGCGGGCACGCCGATGATGAACGGTTACTGGAACCGTCCGGAGGACACCGCCCGGGTGCTTCGGGACGGCTGGCTCCACACCGGCGATGTCGTCGTCCGGCGCCCGGACGGCGGAATCCGGCTGGTCGGCCGGATCAAGGACATGGTGCGGCGCGGTGGCGAGAACGTCGCGAGCGTCGAGGTCGAAGCCGCCCTGGAGCGGGACGATCTGGTGGTCTCGGCCGCCGTCGTCGCCGAACCCGACGAGACCCTCGGCGAGGAGGTCAAGGCTTTCGTCCAGCTGGCGGCCGGAGTGCCTTCCTGTCGTGCGACGGCCGAGCGGATCGTCGAGCGGGCGGGCAAGGAACTCGCGCGCTTCAAGGTGCCGCGCTATGTCGAATTCGTCGCCGATTTTCCCCGGACCCCGTCCGAACGCGTTTCCAAACCGGCGCTGAAGGCCCGTGCCGCGGACGATCCCGGCGTGACCTACGACCTCGGCGCACGACGGGGATTCCTCGGCGTCGACCTCGTCCGGGACGTGGCGGTGCTGACCCTCCGGCGGCCCGGAAGACTCAACGCACTGGATGTCGCCACCCGGTTGCGACTGGCGGCCGCCATCCGCGAATTCGGCACCGGCGAGCGCGTGCGCGGGATCGTGCTCACCGGCGAGGGCCGAGCCTTCTCCGCCGGAATGGATCTCCAGAGCGCGCCGTCCACGGACGCCGAGATGCGGGAAGCGTTCGCCAGTTTCCACGACCTCACCAGGGCGATTCTTGAGACGCGAGTGCCCGTGGTCGCGGCCGTCAACGGAATCGCGGTCGGGGGAGCCTCGGAACTCACGCTGTGCTGCGACGCCCGCATCGGAACTCCGGAAGCCGAGTACTACCAACCGGAAAACGGCCGGGGCATCACCATCTCGAACGCCTCCAGCGTGCTGTTGAGGCGCCTCGTCGGGAACCACGCGATGCGCGTGGTCCTCGGCTCCCCTCGTATCCGGGCCGACGAAGCCCTGCGAGTCGGGCTTCTCGACGAAATCGTCGAGCCCGGCGCCCTCATCGGCCGCGCTGTCGACACCGTCATCGAGTGGACGCCCGAGGGGAACACGACGGCGCTTCACCTCGCGCTCCTGCGTCCGCGGGCAGAAGACGTCGAAGCGGCCTTCGCCCGGGAAGACCTCGCCGCCGCCCAGGCGTGGGAGAGCGGGGTTCTGACCGCGGGCATCGAGGGATTTCTGTCCACAAGGGACACCGCAGGAGCCGAAAAGGAGACCTCGACATGATCGATACCCAGGCCGCGGTGCTGACCGCCGTCGGCGAGCCGCTCGAACTGACCGTCATCCGGGTGGACGACCCGGAGCCGCACGAGGTGCGGGTCGCGGTCACGAACGTGGGGCTGTGCCACAGCGATCTGCACTACATGACCGGAACGGTGCCGACCGAACTGCCGGTCGTGGTCGGGCACGAGGTCGCGGGCGTGGTCGAGGCGGTCGGTTCGCAGGTGTCCGGGCTGCGCGCCGGGGACCGCGTGGTCGGCGCGCTGACACCGTCCTGTGGCCGGTGCGCCAACTGTGAGGCGGGACGGTCGACCCAGTGCGGGCGGGTGGAGGAGATCCGCCGCCGCCCCCGGCCCGCGTTCCAGACCACGGACGGCGCGCCGATCGAGCGGCTCGGTGACATCGGGGCGTTCTCCCGGCACGTCCTCATGCGCGAGAACTCGCTGGTGCGACTCCCTGACGACGTTCCGCCGCACGTCGGCTGTCTCCTGGCCTGCTGCGTCGTCACCGGCGTCGGTGCCGTCTTCCGCGGCGCCCGCGTACGGCCGGGCAGCACGGTCGCGGTCGTCGGTTGCGGCGGCGTCGGATCGGCCATCATCCAAGGCGCCAGGCTCGCCGGAGCCTCGGCCATCGTCGCGATCGACCTGGACGACGCGCGTCTCAAGGCCGCGCGCGGCTACGGCGCCACCCACGTCGTCAACGGCGGGGACGGCGACCCGGTCGCGGAACTCCACCGCCAGTTGGGTGACGGCGTGGACTACTCGTTCGAGGCGGTCGGCTCGGCCCGCACCGCGGCGACGGCGCTGGCCCTCGTGCGCCCGACCGGTACCGCCTGCCTGGTCGGCATCGCGCCAGGAGGCACCGAACTCAGCATCCCGGCGGCGGACTTCTTCTTCGAGGAGAAGCGGCTCATCGGCTCCTACATGGGCTCGGGGCAGGCGCGGCAGGACATCCTCCAGCTCGCGCGCCTGTACCAGCAGGGACGCCTGCTGCTCGACGAGATGGTCACGCGTGTCATCCCCTTCGGCGAGATCAACGAGGGCTTCGAGGCGATGAAATCCGGCGACGTGACCCGCATCGTCGTCGACGTCCAATCCTGACCAACGAAGGAACGCGAAGATGAGCAACGAGAGCACGATCTCCCAGCCGGTGAACTACATCGCCGACGCCTGGAGCGAAGCCGAGACGGTCCCCGACGCGTGGAACCTCGACCCCAACACGCGCGAGCGCGTCCACCGCTCCGTCACGACGGCACCCGACGACGTCGAACGCGCGCTGCGGCACGCGGAGCGCGTGTACGACGTCGGCCACTGGGACGAGGACGCCCGCCGTGAGCGCGCCGAGATACTGGAGCGCGTCGCCGACATCGTCGAGACCCGTATCGAGGACATCGCCCGTACGGACTCGCTGACCAGCGGCACACCGATCGGCGTCACACGCGAGGTCGCGGCCTTCCTGCCCGCGAGGATCCGGGCGTCGGCGGCGGATCTGGTGAACATCCCCCGGGTCACCGCGCTGGCGGCGGGCGGCCGCGACGTCCGCCTCTACAAGGTACCGTGGGGGCCCGCCGCGATCCTCACGCCGTGGAACGGGCCCAGCTTCATCCCCGCCGCCAAGATCGCCAGCGCGATCGCCGCGGGCTGCCCCGTCATCCTCAAGCCGTCCGAGCACGCGCCCGGCAGCGCGCAGCTCATCGTCGAGTGCTTCCTCGCGGCGGGGCTGCCCAGCGGCGCGCTGCAGCTGGTGCACGGCGGCGGTGACGTCGGCGCCAGGCTGACCGCCGACCCGCGCGTCAAGATCGTCTCGTTCACCGGCGGACCCGGCGCCGGACGCGCCATCGCGCGGGCGGCCGCGGAGGACTTCAAGGTCCTGCAGCTGGAGCTGGGCGGCAACAACCCGGTGCTCGTGCTCGACGACGCCGATCTCGACGTGACCGCCGACGGCATCCTCGACGGCATGACCAAACTCAACGGTCAATGGTGTGAAGGGCCGGGCAAGATCCTCGCGCACCGCAGCCTGGTCGCCCCTCTTCTCGACGCGCTGACCGAGCGGATCTCCAAGCTCGTCGTCGGCCACTCACTCGACGAGGACGTCCAGCTCGGCCCGATCTCCAACGCCCCGCACTTCCGGACCCTGCAAGACAGGATCGAGCAACTGTGGAACCTCGGGGCGACCCTCCACCGGCCCGCAAGGCTGCCCGAACTCGGCGGCTACTTCCTGTCGCCGACCATCGCCGTCGGCGCCGACCCCGCCCAGGCCACCGCCGAACTGTTCGGCCCGGTCGTTTCGCTGCACGCCGTGGACTCCGACGAAGGGGCGTTGCGCGTCGCCAACGCCAGCCCGTCGGGCCTCGACGCCTACGTGTTCGGTGCCGACACCGGCCGCGCGATCGACGTCGGCTCCCGCATCCTGTCCGGCGAGGTGCGGGTCAACGGCGCCAAGATCGCCGACCTCGGCGACGACTCGGCTCAGAGCTTCTGGGGCCTGGCGGGCATCGGCGGCCACGGGCCGGCGGAGTCGGTACGCGTCTTCTGCGGCGACCGGGTCGTCGGTGTCGATTCGGCCGACTTGCCGTTGTGACGCCAGGTCACGGTGCCACCGGTGCGGAGCCGAGCCTCGCCGCGAGCCAGCTGTCGAGAACCGAAGTGGCGAGCTCCATCTGGGCGAGCGCGGCGGACCGATCCCCATAGGTCAACCAGTTCGCGGCGAAGCCGTCGGCGAGGGTGGCGATGACGAAAGCGATTTCTTCGACGATCTCCGGTTCGAGCGGTTGGTCGGAAGCGGCGTCACGCAGTGCGGTGCGCACCGTCTCGAGGGCTTTGTCGTACACCGCGATCCCGCGGTCTCCGTGCTGGCGCCGCGCCCAGCTGATGAGTTCCGCCGTCGCCGCGGTGAAGCTGATTGACTCCAGATAGCACTCCATGACTCCGCGCAGGAGCCGTCGGGCCGTCTCCGCCACGTCGCCGGGGGAGTCGTTGTTCTCGAGCGCGTCGCGGTACCGGCTCGCCACGAACTCGTAGACATCGGCGAAGAGATCCTCTTTGGAGTCGTAGCAGTAGTGCAGCATCGCCAGGTTCGCCTGAGCCTGCTCGGCGATCCGCCGGGTCGTCGCGCCTTCGATGCCGTAGGTCGCGATGACCTCCACCGCGGCCTTGATGAAGTCGCTACGCCGTTGGGCGGCGGAGATCCGTGGCACGAAATCCTCCCGGTGCACGTAGTTGGACGCTTGATTAAGTCAAGACCAGCTTAGCAGCGGAAAATCTTAGTCAAGTGACTTGATCGGATGGCTAAGAGCGGCGTAGCATATGGGCCGGATCACAAATCCGCTCAGCGTCTCCAGGGCTCCGGCCGCCGGCCCGCACACCGCCTTCAGTTCAGCGGTGAAGGCACGACTCGAAGGAAACAAGGACATGAAGGAAATGCTCTTCATGCTGGCCGATCTCTGGATGATCTTCGCCGGCTTCTGTTTCGGCTGGAAATTCATCCGGCATTACAAGAACTATCTGCTCGGCCTGGAATGGATGATCGTCGCCACGTCCGGCTCGAACTTTCTCCTGTGGGCATTGCTGGGCGGAGACCAGAACAGCTTTCTTTACACCATCGCGTATTTCTTCGACGCCTTCTCCCGCTCCGTCGGCATCACCCTCATCCTCGTGATGGGGCTGATGCGCGTGACGCACCGATACAGGCCGTCCGTCGCGGTCGATGTCGGCGTGTTCGCCCTCGCCGCCGTGGCCGGGCTGTACCTCCAGCAATTCCGCGCCGACAAGCTGCACCTCGGCCCGGCGACGTTCTACGTCGTGGTCAACGTGCTCACGACGATCTTCCTCGCCTACTTCATCCGGCGGCTCTGGCGGATCGGCGCCAAAAAGCAGGCCGTCTGCACCGGGCTGGTCACCCTCGCGGGATCCGCCATCGCGATCACGTACGACTTCTTCCCGATCCCGGGCGACGACGCGCACCGGACGCTCTTCTACACCGCGGCGCTGGCGACCTGGGGATTCCAGATGTTCGTGGTCTTCTTCGCCTATCGCGCCCTGCACGAGCACAACGTGACGACCGGTGCCGAACCGGCTTCGGACGAACACAGCGTTGTCCGGAGCGTGCGATGAAGACCGGCAACGTCGAGTACACCGCCTTCAGCGGCTGGGTCGATCCGCCCTCGGATGTCCTGCCTTCCCTGACCGGCGACCTCACCTGCGAGGTCGCGGTCGTCGGTGGTGGCATCGGCGGCATGTCGACGGCGCTGCGGCTGGCCGAACGTGGCCAGGACGTGGTGCTGCTGGAGGCCGAATTCTGTGGACACGGCGCCAGTTCCCGCAACGCCGGGCAACTGGCCGGTGCTCCGGGCGGGGATCTTCAGCTCCTCGATCTCTTGTACCGCAAGAAGATGCCGGGAATGATCCGCCTTGCCGAGCATGCGGCGTACCACGTCGAGGACCTCATCAAGAAGCACGACATCGACTGCGACTACGAACAGACAGGCAATGTCTTCGCGGCGGTGTCCCGTGGCCAGCTGGGGCGCGTGCGCCGGGTGGCCAAGCTCCTTCGGCGCGTCGGCGCCGACGTGGAACTGGGCACGAGTGAAGAGCTCGGAATCCCCCGCGGATTCCTCGGCGGGATGCGCGAGAAGATCGGTGGGATCATGAATCCCGGCCGATTCACCTTGGGGCTGCGACGTGCCCTGCTCCGCACGCCCGCGCGAGTCTTCGAACAGACGAAGGTCACCGACGTCGCACACGACCGCGGTCAGGTGGTCCTCAGCACTCCGTGGGGTGAAGTGCGTGCGGACAAGGTGGTGCTGGCGACGAACGCGTACGCGGGAGAGTGGGACATCACTCCGCCACGGCTCTCCGTGCCCATTTGGGTCATCGAGGTGGAGACCGAGCCCATCGACCCCGCCAGGTTGGCCGCACTGGGGTGGACGAGCCGCTCGGGACTCGTCACTCAGCACAACATCATGGAGAACTACCGCCTGACGCCGCGCGGCACCATCGTGTTCGGCGTCCGGCGCCTCGAACGGGGCAGGACCTACCCGCTCCCGCAGAAGGCACCGGATCCGGCGCTCGTCGAAGAACTCGCGGGAGCCTTCGCGACCCGGTTTCCGGCGCTGTCCGACGTCGCGGTCGACCGTGCGTGGGGAGGTTGGATCGCGATCACCTCGTCCTGGCTGCCCATCGCCGGACAACTCGACGACAGTACGTATTACTCGATCGCCTGCAACGGCCACGGTCTGGCCCAAGCACCCTATGTCGGCTCTCTCATCGCCGATCTGATCGTCGACGGCGAGCGACACGAGGACCTGGAAGAACTGTGGCGGGAAGAGCCTGAGTTCCCGCGCCCGATGATGATGAGCCCCTTGGGACTCCGCACCGTCTGGCTGGTGGACCGCTTCAACGACTTCGTGAACGGAAGCCGGCGCAACGCCCGGCGGGGCGTCGCTCCCTGACGACCGAGGCCGCCCGTTCGAGCGTGCACCCGGGAAGCTAGCGAGGCCGCCTGGGCCAGGCGGGATGGCTGGGCGGTTCGGCGAGGTCTTCGAGATAGGTGACGTCGCTGAAGTCCTCGTCCGCGACAGGCGTCCGGCGGGGACGTGGTGGCGGTGGGGGAGCCTCGGGTAGCTGTTCGTCGGCGAGTTCCGCTTCGATGGCGGCCAGGACGGGCCAGACCTTCTCCTTCGCCTGCGGCGCGAACAACGCGAGTGCCAGCGGATGCTCGCACGTGCCCGCGGCGACGTCCTCCCAGGTGAACTTGCCCTCGCGAACGGCGTCGGCGGCCCGCGAGAGCCGAGGCGAACAATCCGGCCGCGCGGCGGCTCGACGGAACACCTCGGCGGAGAACGAAGGTTCGAGTGCCACGGGACCTCCCGTCGGATCAGGTGGCAGACTGCCTCGCCTCGGACGAGGTCGCCGATGCCCACGGACGCGCCGCTTGATCTTACCTTCGCCGCGGAACGTGGTGTGCACCTGCGCGCGGGTGCCGGACAACTTGCTCTCCGAGCGAGGTGCCCGATGAAGGGCCCGGTCCGCCCGGGCCGACCAGCTCCGGGCGTTCGACCGGTTCTGGCGCGGTTCGGGCACGACCGGGCCGATCACCTCAGCGGATGGTGTGGCGGATCCAGCCGGTGTAGGCCGGCACGTTGGTGTAGAGGCCGGGCCCGTTGGCGCAGGGCACGTCGTCGTCGCCGGGACCGGAGGTGACGCCGATCAGCTCCCAGCGGCCACCCTTCCCGCGCTGGACCTGCGGCCCGCCGGAGTCGCCCATGCACGCCATCGCGCCGCGCTTGCGGCTGATGGTGCACAGCCGGGTCGAATCCGCGTACCCGGGGGAGCATTCGGACACGGCGCCGATGCGGGTGTCGAGCTGCTGGAGCCGTTCGGGGAACACGACTTTTTCCAAGTCGGCGGTGTCGACCGTGGTGCCGAAGCCCATCAAGCGGGTCGGCGTGCCGGGACGACCGGGACGGTCGGCGATGCGGATGGGCCGCTCGGAGACCGGGCGGTCCAGGCGCACCAGCGCGATGTCGTTCTTGTTCGGCGCGCCCGGCTGGTAGCCGGGGTGGCGAACCCAGCGGTCGATCTTGCGTACGGTGCCGCCGGTCGTCCGCCGTTCGCTGCCGATGCGCACGGTCCCTTCCGGCCTGGCCGGGTTGTTGTCCGGGTCGACGCAGTGCGCCGCGGTCACCACCCACTGCGGATGCACCAGAACGGCCCCGCAGACGCCCTTCGCGTTGTTCATCTCGGGCACGACCTCCGGGATCGAGGCCATGAACTCGTAACGCTCGGTGGAGTTCTTCCCGTTCACCACGGCACCGGCGCCGCCGGGTACCGCGACCGCGCAGAAAGCCGCGGCCAACGCCACACTGGCGGCACGAAGAGTGTTACGGCGCAGGGAATTCACTCTCGACATGCTTTTCCTTCGTTCGATGGCTTCGGTCTTCACCAAGCATCTCCGTCAGCCGCGTTTCGCACCATCGGGTCAACCCGCCGATCCGCGGTGGCGCCGCCCCGACGCCGGGGGTAGCGCCTGCGCTACCTACCGGTCCAGGCGGTGCGGGAAAGGGCTCGGCGTCAGGGCTTCCGCGGTCTGGGCCAGCCCCATGCGATGTGGTCGACCGCGAGAAATGGTTCGTTGACCACTGTGGTGGGGGTCAGCCCGGTGAACGCCACGATGTCCCGGTGTAGGTGGGACTGGTCGGTGTAGCCGCCGTCGGCCGCGACTCCGGCCGCGTCCTGCCCCGCGACCAGGCGATGGACGGCGTGGTCGAAGCGGACCAGCTTCGCGGCGCGTTTGGGCGGCAGGCCGAGCTGTGACCGGAACCGGGACCACAGCCGTTTGCGGCTCCAGCCGAGTTCGGCCGCCAACTGCTCGACCCGGACCATCCCGCGGGTGGCGACGATCTGTCGCCAGGCCCAGGCCACCTCCGGGGCGACCGGCGACGCCGCCGCACAGCGCCGGGCGAGCCAAGTATCGGTCCACGCGAAGCGGTCCTCCCACGAGGAAAGGTCGCCCAGCCGGTCGCTGATCCGGGCTGCCTCCCGGCCGCACAGCTCGTCGAGGGTCACCACGGCGTCGACCGGGTCGGTGGTGCCCAGAACCTTGTGTGCGACCACCGGTGACAGACGCACCTGCAGGGCTTCGACGTCGTCCGTCCGCAGCGAGCGGACGACGTCGCCGAACCCGAGCCCGGTGGCGAAGCTGCCCTGCTGCCGGCGACCGGTGGCGTCCTCCACGGCAACCGTGCCGCCGAACACCAGGACCAGGGTCACCGTCGGGTGCGGGATCAACCGGAGGCCGGGTGGGGTGATGCCGCGGTCACCGAACCCGGCCATGGAGACCCCGGGCACCCGGCTGGGCCGGTTCGGGCAGGTGATGTCCCAGAACACCGCGTCGTCCCGTTCAGCCAAGTCCCGTTCGGACAAGCCGCCCCCCATTCCGCCATGCTACGCATGCCGGCCGGAACATTCGTACAAGCCGCGGGCGCGCACCGGCGGTCACAGTGCACGCATGACTGTTTCCAACGACGAAGTCCTGAGCCGCGGCGGGATCCACGTGTGCCAGGACGGCCCGCGCGACGCCCCGGCGCTCCTGCTCATCCACGGGACCGCCGCCTCGGCCCGCTCGTGGGAGCCGATGGTGCCGCTGTTGACCCGATCCCATCGCGTCATCCGGATCGACCTTCCGGGGTGCGGCCGGTCGGCCCAACCGGACGCCGCGAGCTATGCGGTCCCGGACCAGGCATACCGGGTCGGCGCGGTACTGGACGGGCTCGGTGTCGAACACGTCGTCATCGTCGGCCACTCCAGTGGCGGGGTGTTCGCCACCGCCCTTGCCGAGCAACGACCCGACCTGGTGACCGCGCTGGTGTTCATCAACACCGGCCCCAGCATGGCCGCATACATCGCGAAGGAGGTCCCCATCCGGGCGGCGTCATCGGCGGAGTTGACCGACGTTCAGATCCGTCAGGCCATGAACGACGGATTCCGCACCGGATTCGAGATCCCCCAATCGTTCGTGGACCAGTTCCGTGACATCGACTTCTCCGTGTTCGGCGCGATGTCGCAGGCGATCCGCGCGTACCTGGACGAGCGGGCGCTCCCGCAACGGCTGGCGCCGCTCGGCAAACCGCTGCTGGTGATCTTCGGCGAGGAGGACCGTCGGTGGCGCCCGTCCTCCGCCGGCGACTACCGCGCTGTTCCAGGCGCGGCAGTCGAGATGCTGCCCGCGCTCGGGCATTCGCCCAACATCGAGGATCCGCCGCGGACCGCTGTACCGCTCCTGGCCTTCGCCGCGGCTCATGCCGGTTGACGCCGGGGATCCGGGCTGCCCGGTCTTTCGCGCACCGATGAGGTTTTCGCGCCGCGACCGTCTGTACGTGTGAGATCGACTCACGGAAGGCTGACGCCATGCGGAAACTGACCTTCGGCATGAATGTGACCCTGGACGGCTACATCGCCGCGCCCGGGGACGACCTCGGCTGGGGCGGTGGTGAGGGACCGGACTCGTCGCCGAACGACGAGCTGTTCGGCTGGTGGTCCGACCGGGTGGCGGCGACGGGGCTGGCGTTGTACGGACGCAAGCTGTGGGAGGCGATGAGTTCCCACTGGCCGACCGCCGACCGGCAGCCCGGCGCCACACCGGCGGTGATCGAGTACGCCCGCCGCTGGCGGGCCATGCCGAAGGTCGTGTTCTCCTCGACGACCGGCACGGTCGACGGGAACACCCGCCTGGTCACCGGCGACGCGGTCACCGAAATCACCCGGCTCAGGGACGAGGACGCCGGCCCGATGGACATCGGCGGCGCGACCCTCGCGGGGGCCGCCATGCGGGCCGGGTTGATCGACGAGTACGTGCTGGTCACCGTGCCGGTTCTGGTGGGCGGCGGCACGCCGTTCTTCACCGCGCTGGACAGCTGGGTGAACCTGACCCTGGTGGAGACGCGGACGTTTCCCGGTGGCGTGCTGATGACCCGATACGAGACAAGGCGCTGAGTGGTCACAGCGTCGGGGGCAGCGCCAGCCATGGTTTGCCGGTGGCGTCGAATCCGGTGAGATCGGCGATCTTCCCGTCGACGACGCGCAGGACCGCGATGGCGAACAGCCGGTACTCCCGGTCCGCGGGGGTGCGGAGGTACAGCGCGGCGGCGGGCATGCGGTTGACGGTCGTGGCGATCCCGCGCCAGTCGTCGTGGCCTGGCTGGAAGAGCCCACCGGAAACCCAGCCGCCGACCGCGTCCTCGGCCGTCATGAGTACTGGGCCCAGCTCGGGCAGCATCGCGAAGCGCAGCTCGTCGCGCAGCAGGGACATCAGCCCGTCGAGGTCGTTGCGCTCATGGGCGTCGATGTACGCCTTCACCACGTCGCGTTCGTCATCCGACAGTTCGTGGGTGGCGGGGCCGCGCCAGTCGAGGCGGTGGGCGGGCAGTTGCCCGCGCATCGTCACGCGGGCCCGCTGCAGGGCGCTGGTCACCGACGCGACGGTCGAATCGAGGGCGTCGGCGGCCTTCGACGCCGGCCAGCCGAGGACGTCGCGCAGGATGAACACCGCTCGCTGCCGCGGCGGCAGGTGCTGGACGGCGACGATGAACGCCAGCTCGATCGTCTCCCGCGCCACCGCCGATTCCTGCGGGTCCTCGGGGAGCATCCGGTCGGGGTACGGCTGCAGGTACCGCATTCCGGAACCGGAGTCCGAGAGGCCGGACGGCACGGGGGTGCGCTTCTCCAGGAAGTCCAGGCAGACGTTCGTCGCGATCCGGTACAGCCAGGTCCGCAGCGCGGCGTCGCCCTTGAACGACTCCCGCTTGTTCCACGCTCGCAGGAACGTCTCCTGCGTCATGTCCTGAGCGTCCTCGTAGTGCGCGAGCATCCGGTAGCAGTGCACCTGCAGCTCACGCCGGTGGCGCTCGGTGAGCAGCGCGAACCGAGCGGTATCGCCTGAGCGGGCCGCCGCGATGAACGTGGCCTCGTCGGCGTCCAGCGGTCTGGCGTCGGTCATGGTCGTCAATCCTTCCACCGGGGCGAGGGGGCTACCAGAACTGACGCCGCGGCGGAGGATTTCTGATCGGTGAAGGCAGACTCGCTACTGCGAGCGCAGAACCCGGACGTCGTCGGCGTTCACCGCGACAAGGTCCGCGTCGCCGTCTCCGTCGACGTCGGCCGTGAGTGTCTCCTTCGTGCCGTAGAAGGAGCCCGCGTACCACGATTCCGGCGGGGAATAGCTCGACCCGGTGGAGCGCATCACCCGCACGTCGTTTTCGTTGATCGCGACGAGGTCCGCGTCGCCGTCGCCGTCGATGTCCGCGGTGAGCGTCTTCTTGCCGCCGTGGAAGGGAATCGCCGACCACGACACCGGAGCGTCGAACCAGCGGTTCGCGGTGCCGGTCACCACCCTCGTGCCGTCCGCGTCGACGAGGATGAGGTCGGCCTTGCCGTCACCCGTCGCGTCGGCCGCCAGGGTCGCCTTCCCGCCGCGGATGGGCGGTGCCCACGCGACCAGCGGAAGGGTCGTGCCGCCGTCGGACCTCGCCGCCAGGGTGGCCACGTCGAACAGGCCGATCACGTCGGTGTCCCCGTCGCCGTCCAGATCGGCGGCCAGGTTCCCGTAGTCACCGGCGATGGTGTTGTTCAGCCACTGCTTGGGCGTTCCGAAGCGTTCCACGCCGAAGTGGTCCACGATCGACCTCGCCACGAAGATGCCGCGAGGTGTCGAGGCCGTGGACCGCCGGACGGCGATGGCGTCCGCGCGGCCGTCGCCGTCCATGTCGCCGACGAAGTTGGCGTTACCGTTGAAGCCGCTGCTCAGGAAGTCTCCGGCACCCCAGTTCTGTTGTGGCTGGAAGGCGGAGCCGCTCGACCGCAGCACGTAGCACCCGTACAGATAGGTGTTGTAGCTGACCAGGTCGTCCTTGCCGTCGCCGTCGACGTCCCCGGCCATGACCGCGACCTGCGCTGTGAACGGCCCGGCCGACCACTGCTCCGGGACGCCGGACGCGGCGGCCGGTGGCGCGAGAGTCAGGATGAGCAGACCGGCCACACCGGCCATCACCAAAGCACGCATCACGTCCCCTTCGTGTCGGCTCCCGTAGTCAAGTCGTGACGGGTCGTGAAACGTTACGGGCGACCGTGTTGACCTCCAGCGAACTCGAGGTGTCATGGTGTTTTCCATGACAGTTCAGCTGAATCACACCATCATCCACGCAACCGATCGGTCCGCCACGGCGGATTTCCTGGTTTCGATCCTCGGACTGCCCGAGGCAGCCGAATTCGGACCCTTCCTGGTCGTCCAGACCGATAACGGGGTTTCGCTCGACGTCATGCACAGCACCGAGGAGTTCTCCAGGCAGCACTACGCTTTCCTGGTCGAGGAGAACGAGTTCGACACGATTTTCGGGCGGATCCGCGAAAAAGGCCTGACGTACTGGGCGGGGCCGGGACACCGCGGCGCGGGGGAGATCAACACCAATGACGGCGGCCGGGGTGTCTACTTCGACGATCCGGACGGTCACGTGCTGGAAATCCTTACCCGCCCGTATGGATCCGGCGGCGCGTAGGACACGTCCGGACCGGTGTCCTGCCCGGAACAGGAGGATGTCCGGCCGGACGGCTCGAAAAGTGGCTGGTCACCTGCTGTCGGAGTTCAGGTCGGCGCCCCGGGTTTCGGTGCTGAGGAGCAGCGCGAGAAGGGTGACGGCGATCGTGCCGACGAGGTACAGCACGACCGCCGTGGGACCGTGTTTTCCGGCCAGCCACACGGCGATGAGCGGCGCGGGTGCGCCGGCGATGATCGAGGAGCCCTGGAACACCAGGGAAGCACCGGCGAACCGGCGGCGGGTCGGGAAGAGCTCGGCGATCCACGCGGCTTCCGGCCCGGCCAGGAGGCCGTGCAGTGCCGCGCCGACGCCGACGCCGAGATAGAGCAGAAACAGGTTGTCGGCCTGGACGACGGCGAAGAAGACCGGTGCCCAGATCGCGAGGCCCGCCGCCGGGACCAGCATGGCGAGACGCCGCCCGACGAGGTCCGACCAGTAGCCGCCGGTCAGCATCCCGGCGAACTGCAGCAGTGACCCGACGGCCACGGCGAGGAGGACGTCGGGCTTGTCGTAGCCGAAGGTCTTCGTGGCATAGGCGACCACGAAGACGGTGTAGACGTAGAACGCCACGTTCTCGCCCAGCCGCACGCCGAGACCGCGGAGGAGGGGACCGGGGTGGGCGAGTGTCTCGACGATGCTCGATCGCTCCCGGACGACGTCCGTGGCCGCCGTGGCCCGCGCTCGCGCCTCCTGGAACACCGGCGACTCGTCGATGCGCCGCCGGATCCAGAAACCGATGACCAGGAGCGGGATCGCGAACAGGAAACCGACGCGCCACCCCCACTGGTCGAAGGTGTTCTCGGGGAATACCAAGGCGATCCCGCCGACCACGGCCGTGGCCAGCACCGTGCCCAGCGGCGCTCCCGCCTGTGGCCACGCCGACCAGAAGCCGCGCCGCTTCGGGCTTCCGTACTCGCTGACCATCAGCACCGCCGCGCCGAACTCGCCGCCGAGGGCGAACCCCTGGATCAGCCTCAGCACGACGAGCGAGATCGTCGCGCCGATGCCGGCCTGGGCGTAGGTGGGGAGCAGCCCGATCGCCGACGTCGACAGCCCGAGCAGCAGGAAAGTGGTCACCAGCATGGGTTTGCGCCCGAGGCGATCACCGAGATGCCCGAAGACGATGCCGCCGATCGGGCGCGCGACGAAGCCGAGTCCCTGTGTCGCCAGCGCGAGCAGCAGCTGGGCGAACCCGTCGCCACCGGGGAAGAACAGCGGCCCGAGCACGGTGGCCGCCAGGATTCCGTAGAGCGCGAAGTCGTACCACTCCAGCACCGCGCCGGCGGTACTGCCCGCCAGGACCCGCCTGAACGCCGACCGGCTGACGCCGCCGGACCGCGAACCGGCCGTGTCGTGCGAGGCGGGCACGTTCGTCAACTTTCGCTCCTCGTCGCGTCGGCCGGAGCAGGTGCCGCGTTCGATATGCGGACATCTTGAGCCGTTATCCGGACACGGAGGAAGATAGACGGCGGTGGCGGGATCGCGCAAACAGGTCCGAGCGCCGATGTCGGCCGCTCACGGCCACTGTGCGGTGAGCTGTTCCACCGCCGCCTCGATGTTGACCGCACCGGCGCCGTAGGTCCGGATACTGGCCTTGACCTGCGGAGTCACGTCGTCCGGCATACCGACGGCCACCACGATCGCGTCGGGCCGGGCGGCCAGCGCCTCGGCGAGCCGGGCCGCCTGCCAAGGGGTCCGGTAAGCGTCCCGGACCACCAGCACCACCGGGCCGGTAGACGGCAGGACCACCGGGTCGTCTTCGGCGGCGAGCACCGTCGAGTGGGCGGCGCCGAGTTCGGTCAACCGGCCGGCGAGGCTCCAGTGGGCTTCACCCAGCGCGTTGCCACCGGCGCGCAGTTCGACCACGAAGGCGGGAGCGGTCAAGGTGACCGGTCCCTCGACGCGCAGAGCGCGCCGCGCGGCTTCGAGTCCGAGCGGGCGGGGTGCGGCCAGGGTGCGCAAGGTGGACACCCGTGCGGCTGCGGTTTCCAGGGTTTCCCACGAAAGTGTGCCCGCGCGGACGGCTTCGGCGACCGACGCCCGGATGACCGCGGCGAGCTCCGCGCCCTCGGTCGGCCCGAGCAGCAGCAGATCCGATCCCGCCCGCAGAGCACGGACGGCCACCGCGCCGATGTCCTGGTTGCCTTGACCGACCTCGATGGCGATCGCGCTGGAGAGCAGCACGCCTTCGTAGCCCAGCTCTTCGCGGACGAGGTCGTGGAGGAGACGGCGGCTCAGCGTCGCCGGGTTGTCCGGGTCCAGTGCGGGATAGAGCACGTGGGCGGTCATCATCGCGTGGACGCCCGCCTTGATCGCCGACACGAAGGGCGCCAGCTCGCGCTCGCGGAAGGTCGCGGCCGGAGAGTCCACAATGGGCAGTGCGTGATGTGGATCGGTCACCGTCGCGCCGTGACCGGGAAAATGCTTGGCGCAGACGGACACGCCACCGTCCTGCATGGACTCGATGAACGCCGCGCCGTGGGAAGCGACCAGCTCCGGCCGGGCGCCGAAAGACCGGACGCCGATGATCGGGTTGTCGGGATCGCTGTTGACGTCGATCGACGGGGCCAGGTTGAGGTTGACCCCGCAGGCCTTCAGCTCGGCCGCGATGGCCGCGGCGACTTCGGCGGTCAAGGCCAGGTCGTCGATCTCACCGAGCGCCAGGTTGCCCGGATACGCGCTGCCGGTTTCGTGGTCGAGACGGGTGACGTCACCCCCCTCCTCGTCCAGCGCGATCAGCGCGTCGGGGGCCGTCCGCCGCAGCGCGCGGGTGTGCCGGACGATCGCTTGCCTGCCACCGGCCAGATTGGCCGGGAACAGGGTGACCCCGGCGAGCCCCTCGTCGAGCGCCGAATGCACCCACGACGGCGGTTCGGCCCCGGTGTACCCGGCCAGCAGGCAGGCGTTGACGAGCCGGTCCAACTCATTCACCGACAACGGAGTTCTCCTTCGCGTAGAGCTGTTCGAGTACGACGGCGACGCCGTCTTCGCTGTTGCTGCCGATCACGTGGTCGACCAGCGCGAGCACGTCGGGGTGCGCGTTGGCGACGCCGTACGCCGTACCCGCCCAGGACAGCATCGGCAGGTCGTTGGGCATGTCCCCGAACGCGATCACGTCCGAGGCCGCCACCCCGCTCCGCTCGGCGAGCCGGGCCAGCGCGGCCGCCTTGTTCACCCCGATCGCGATCGCTTCGACCAGGCGTGAGCCGTTGGAGTGGTACGCGGCGACGAGCCCGTCCAAGGCCGGCTTGGCCAGTGCGAGGAGTTCGTCGGCGGAAAGCGACGGGTGCCTGCCGAGCAGCTTCGGCGCGGGCAGACTCAGCAGCGTCGCGTCGTCGGCGCGCTCGACCGTGGCGCCGCGGTCCCATTCCCACGGCTCGTAAATCGAGTCCGCGACCAACCGGTCGGCGTGCTCCACGGCGATGCCGATGCCGGGGATCACCGCACGCAGCCTGGCGACCGCCTCGACGAGATCCGGTGTCGTGATGGCGTACTCCTCGACGACCGTCCTGGTGTGCATGTCGTACAGATAGGCGCCGTTGGAGCAGATCGCGAGGCCCCGGTCACCGAATCTCCCGGCGATCTCGGCCACCAGCCGCGGCGGACGGCCGGTGGCGACCACGAATTCGGCACCCGCTTCTTCGACCAGCGCGAACGCCGACACCGTGCGGTCGGAGATCGTGCCGTCCGGGCGCACCACCGTGCCGTCGAGATCCGTCGCCACCAGCAAGGGCTTCATGCGATCAATCCTTCGTCCGAGAACAATCCGGTCCAGGCGTCCCGGCTGGTCAGCCGCGGCAGCGCCGCGCGGTACTGCTCGCGGACGGCGGCGCCGTCGCGGATGAACCTGGTGAGCACCCGCGCGCCCTGGTACGCCAGCCGGGCCAGGTGCCCCCGGTCGTACGTGCGGACACGGACGCCCCGCTGCGACGCGTCGGTCACGACCGCCGTGCGCAACGCGCCGACACGCCACCAGTCGGCCTCCGAAACCGGCACGGAGCCCACGGCGAGCCGGTGCACGCCGAGCAACGGCCCGAGTGCCAGCCGGTCGAAGACACCCGGTTCGCTGATCACGATGTCGTTCGACGCGAGTCCGGGCACGGCCGTCGGTGGATGTACGACGGTCTCAGGATGGCGGGAACGCACCTCGCGGATCCGGGCGAGCGCCGAAACCCCGCCGTCGCGCAGGATGTCCGGCCCGTCGAGAAAGTCCGACACCGCTTGGATCAGTGTCGCCGCGGCGCCGTACCGCATGCCCAGCAGGGCCTCGACCAGCTCGGCGAGCAGGGTTCCGGCGATCTTCAGCACGGGGAAATCACCGTGCAGCGCCGAGATGATCGTGTAGTTGCGCAGGATGAAATACCGATTGAGCTCGTCGGCGTCCTTCCACGGGAAGTCGGTGTGCCACAGGCCCGCGCCCGGCAGCGTCACCGTCGGGAACCCCTGTTCCCTGGCCCGGTAGGAGTACTCGGCGTCGTCGCCCTGGAAGAACAGGGGGAGTGGATAGCCGACCTCCTTGACCACTTCGGCCGGGATCAGGCACGCCCACCAGCCGTTGTAGCCCGCGTCGACGCGGAACTCCTGCCGGTACGGCCTGCCGGTGGCCGGATCGGTGGCCAGCAGGTCGACCGCGTGCAGGCTGTGCCGGACCGGCCTGCCCGGCCGGATGCCGTCCAGGTCGGTGTACTCGGCCGCCGCGTGCAAGCGCGTGGGGTGCAGCAGGTTCAGCATCTGGCCGCCGAGGATCAGCGGTTCCGCCGTGGCCGCCGAGAACGCCGTCATCCGGACGATCAGGTCGGGTTCCAGCACGATGTCGTCGTCCATGAACAGCACGTTCACGTGCTCGCCCGCGACCTCGTACAGGCCGCGTGTGAAGCCGCCCGCGCCACCCCGGTTCGGCTGCCGCAGGTACCGGAGCTTGGCCGGCGGCAAAACGTCCTCGGCCGAAACGTGGTCTGTGCCCTGATCGACGACGTACACGGCGTGCACCGCGGCCAGCGCCAGGTCGTCACCGGCGATCGCGGTCAGCGTGGCGAGGCAGTCGGCCGGGCGGTTCATCGTGCAGATGGTCACCACCGTCGGCCGTGCCCGCTCCGCCGCCGGAACCGTCCAGCGCACGTCGCGGACGACGAGTCGTTCGCCCGGTTCGGTTTCCCAGTCCAGCCACAGCGCACCGCCGTCGACGAACCGGTCGAGGGGAGCGGCCAGCGAGATCGGTGCGCCGTCGACGACCTGCGCCGCCACCACCCGTGGCTCGCCCTCGAAATCCGATGCCAGCAAAGAAACCGTGCCGGAACCACTGGCCTCCAGTTCGACCTCGACCACGCCGGCGCTCGTCCAGCGCTGCCAGTAGCCGGCCGGGAACCGCCCGAAGTAGGTGTTGCCGGAGACCTTCGACGCCGGTTCGAGCGTGAGCGTGGTCCGGTCGCGGCGGGCGCCGCCCGAGACGAGCTGAGCGTAGAGATCCTTGCTGATCACCGGATCGGGCCCGGCGAACAGCCCGCGCTGCGCGATCACCGGCGCACCCCGGCGGTCAGCGCTTCCAGCCCGGCCGCGGTACTGGACAGCGGGAACCGGGCCGCGTTGCACAGCCCGGCCGCACGCAGGTCCGTCAGGGCGCTGTCGTCCTCGGCCAGCAGCCGGACGGTGTCCGCGAGCGTGGACCGGGCGACCCGGATGGCCGAGTCGCCCAGCACCTCGGTCAGCCCCGGCACCGGCTGATACGCCACCGGCAGTCCGCAGGCCTGCGCCTCGACCGCGACGAGTCCGAATGCCTCCAAGGTCGTCGACGGCACCACGAGCAGGTCGTGCCGCGCGAAGGCCTGCCACAACGCGGGCCGGTCGAACCAGCCGAGGTAGTCGACTTGCGCCGTGTCCACCGGGAGTGCGGCGAACTCGTGCTCGGGCGCCGCGACGCACAACGTCACATCGGGCAGCCCCGTCAGGTCCGCGATCAGCTCGGCCGCTCCCTTCTCCGCGGTCAGGCGCCCCGCGTACAGCACCCGGAAGCCGTCCCGCCGTTCGGGCCGGGGCGGCGGTGAGTGCAGCAGCCGATCGGGGATTCCCCATGGCAGGTGGACGATCCGCTTCGGTTCGACCGGCGTGACCGTGCGCAGGAGGTCGGCCATCGCCGAGGTCGGCACGACGACCGCGCCCGCCGCCGCCGCGGCCTCGCGCAGCACCTCACGCTGGGTGGGATGCTCCGCCGCGAAGAGCAGGTCGGTGCCGTGCACCAGCGCGATCCGCGGGTGGTCGGGGAACGCGCGGAGCAACGCGGGTGTGGCACCGAAACTCAGGTGCTGCCAGTGCACCGCGTCGAAATCGGCCGGATCGAAACGGCACCGGATGGCCATCGCCAGATCGTCTACATAGGACCAGAACCCTGGTCCGCCGAGCTGCTTGCCCGGCACGTCGAGCAGTTCCGGCCCGCCGGGGGTGGCGCCGGAGCCGAGCATGAAGACACCGGCCTCGATCGGTGCTTCCGGCGCGAGGTAGAGATCCTTGAGCAGCTCGACGCTCCCGCCGGGGCTGCCCGGCGGGAGGTCGATCCCGGTCAGCGTCTTCACGACAATTCCTCGTACAGCCGGGAAATGTCGATACCGGCCGTGTTCGTGTACTTCGTCCCGATCCGTTGGTAGCTCGACGGCGATCCGTGCGCCACCAGGAAGATGATCTTGCCGAAGGTCATCAGCGGATAGACCCGGACCGGCCTGGCCACCCTGATCTCCAATGTCCAGTTGATCGCGTGGCCGACGTGCCCGAGCGGCGCCGACACATGGACCCAGATGCCGAGCCCGCCGATGGTGTGGTCACCGTTGATCATCTGCGCGTATCGCTCGGAATGGGTCCGCTCGTGGGTGACCCCGAGGTACAGCCTCCCCGGTTCGAGCACGAGACCCTCGGGCGGGATGACGAGCTCGGTGAACGGCGTCGATCTGGCCGCGTCCAGTTCCGTGTCGAACACTCGCATCTTCTCGCCGAGGCGCCAGTCGTAGGCGTTGGGCGACAACCGGTCCGCCTCGAACGGGTCGATCGCGATGTCCCCGCTCTCCAGCGCCTTTTCGATCGCCTTGCGGGTGAGGATCACGAGGTCACCGCCACTCTGTCGCGCCAGTAGCGGGACTCCTGCGGGCCGACCGCCGACTGGTACTTCCCCGCGTAGAGGTCGATCTCACCGGAGGACACGAAGAACATGATCTGGCCGATCTTCATACCGCGGTAGACGCGCAACGGCTGCACGGGGGAGAGCATGAGCGTCCACTGGCCGTGGAATCCGATGTCCCCGATCGGGGCGGTGATCTCGACGAACAACCCGAGCCTGCCGACCGAGGACCGGCCGAACAACAGCGGCACGTAGATGTCCGAGCCGATCCGCTCCTCGGTGTGCCCGAGATAGAGCTGGTCGGGCTGGAGCACGTACCCGTCCTCGGGCAGCTGGATCGTCTTGGTCGGGTTCGGATGGTAGGCGTCGACGATCTTGTCCCGGTAGGACATCAGCGTGCCGCCGAGCTTGACGTTGTAGCTGTTCGGATTGACCTGATCCGGGCTGAACGGGGAGATCGCGATCCGGCCGTCGGTCACCGACTCGGTGATCTCCGGCCCGGTCAGGATCATTTCACCCCGCCCTTGGCCGTCACGAAGTGGTACTTCACCTTGTCTTCGATCCCGAGGTCCCGCAGCAGCCGGTGCACGGTGGCGAAATCGTTCATCATGACCTCGCCGTCCTCCGCGGCCCGGCAGTCGGCGATGATCTCGTCGACGTGCTCGATACCGGCGAACCGGAGCACCTGCGGCCACAGCTCGTAGTCCTCGGCGCCGAACGCGGTGATCGCCTCGGGGAGGTACCGGATGAAGAACTCCTGCCGCTCCGGTTCCAGCTTCGGGTAGATCTCCTTCATCAGCTCGGCGAGCACGGGACCGTGCGCCGCCTCGTCGCGGGCGTGCAGCCGGGCGATCAGCGCGTGCATCGGCTGGATGGACTTGTCACCGGCCAGCAGGTCGAGGAAGGCGTTGATGCTGACCTCGCCGACGACCGTCCACATGAGATAGAGCAGGTCGCGCTGCCACTGCTCGGCCATGCTCTCGGCGAGCGCGTAGAGCCTGCGGTTCGTGACCGGCTCCACAAAGGACTCTTCGAGGTCGATCTCGCGTGCTTCGCGGGTGCGCTGCATCGCCATCATGTGCATGTAGGTGTGCCACACCTCGTCGATGTGGGACTGCTGGACGACCTCCTTGACCTCGTAGCGGTCGACGCCGGAGAAGACGCCGTGCGCGAGTTTTTCGAAGGTCGGGTTCGCCACGTGTTCCTCGGCGGCGATGACACGTTCGTTGTAGGCGATCCACGCCAGTGTGTTGACCAGCAACCGCTGCTTTTCCGACGCTTCGAGGAACCGCGGGTGCTCCGAGAACGGCATGAGGTGCAGCGGGTAGTCCAGCAGGCTGGGGTCGTATTCGCCGGGGTTGACCACCCCGGCCATGTCGGTGCGGATGGTCGCGCGCTTGGGCCAGGCCGCCGCCAGCCTGCGCAGCATGCTCGGTCCGACGTGGGTCTCCGCAAGCTCGATGGGATGCATCGTCATCTCTTTCCTGTCGCGAAGTTCGGGGTCACCAGGTCTTCGACGCGGACGAATTCGAGTCCGCGGGCAAGCAGTCCTTCGATCACCGACGGCAAGGCGGTGACGGTCTGGGAACGGTCGCCGCCTCCGTCGTGCATCAGCACGATCGAGCCGGGTTTCGTTCGCCGAAGCACGGTTCGCGCGATCACGTCCGGGCCGCGCATCGCCCAGTCCTCGGTGTCGACGTCCCACAGCGCGAGCCGCGTGCCGAGGTTCGTCAGCGAACGGAGCACCTCGGGCGTCCGTGATCCGTAGGGCGGGCGGAAGAACGCGGGCGCGGTGCCGACGGCCGCCGCGACCACGTCGCCGGTGCGGTTCAGCTGGTCGGCCAGCTCCGTCGGCGAGAGATCCGGCAGGTAGGGATGGGACCACGTGTGATTGCCGATGCCATGGCCTTGTTCCGCCATGCGTCGCAGGTCCTCGCCGCGCGCGCCCGCGTTCAGCCCGACACAGAAGAAGGTGGCGCAGACGCCGTAAGACTCGAGAATGTCGAGAATCCGCCCTGTGTAAGGAGGATTTGGGCCGTCGTCGAAGGTGAGCGCGATCTGCCCACGCGTCCGATCGCCGTGCTCCAGCGAGCGTCCGGCGGCTGTCATCGTGGCCAACGCTTCGTCACTGGAGGCCATCGCCGCAAAGTGTTCGTCCATCCGCCCGGTGAGCGAACCCGGATCGATCTTCAGTCGTACCACGGAAGCGGGATCCCGCCAGGCCGCGCGCGCCAGCTCGACGGCGGACACCGAGCCGAAGGCAGGCCTCGGCGGCAGGATGGCCGGGTCGGCGCGGTACATGTCCAGGCCGGCGGCCATGAAGCCGCCGTCGAGCATGCCGTTGGTGCTGTCGACGACCGTGGTGACGGGGCCGCCGAGACCTTTCAGATAGGACGCGATCTCCTTGGTCCGGTCCGCGGCGAACCGCACGGGCGGCCGGTCACCGTGCCCGTTCCCGTCGAGAACCGCGATCTCGAAACCCGCGGCGGTCCAGCTGATTCCGGCATAGAGCATCGATTTACCCCCATGGTGCGTGTCACTCAGTCGAGTCGGGCTGTGGTGAGTCGCCGGTCGGTCGCCCGCCGGACGACGATCGGTCCGGCGATGGCGATCACCGCCGCGAGCAGGCCGGGTACCACCATGGCGGTGCCCAGCGAGGTGGCGTCGGCGAGCGGGCCGATGACCGCGGGTCCGCCCAGCTGACCGGCGTAGGCCATGGTGGTCACCCAGGAAAGCGCGCGCCCGACGTTCGCGCCACCCGCGCCGACGGCGCTGAAGATCGCCGGTACGACGGTCGCCAGACCGGCCGCCACGACCACCCAGCCGACCAGGCCGAAAGCCAGCCGTCCCGCGGGAAGCAGAGGTGCGGCGAGAACGAGCGCGTAACCCAGGACGGCGACCGATCCCGCGCACCGCATCCAGTTCGCCGGGCGCACTTTCGACCGGAGCCGATCGGCGGTGAGCCGGGAGACGGTCAGCGCGGCGGCGAACGCCGTGTACGCGAACGACGCCGTCGCCGGGTCCGCGCCGAGCGCTTCTTGTGCGTGCAGTGAAGCCCAGCTGTAACCCGCGCCTTCGCTGACGAAACCGGCGAGCGCGACCAGGCCGAGCAGCATGATGGTGCTCGTCGGCAGCCCACCGGAAGAGACGACCGGTTCACCGGCCACCTCGCGCCGGGCCGCGCCGGACAGCAAATGCCTGCCCGGCAGGAAGAACAGCACCGCCGCGACCACGCCGGCGCCGACCATCAACGCCGTGCCGTCCGTGTCGAGATGCAGTCCGACGGTGATCGTCAGGCCACCGGCCACCCCGCCCAGGCTCCACACCCCGTGGAACGCCGACATGATCGGGCGGCCGTATCGGGTTTCCACCTCGACGGCCTGCCCGTTCATCGCCACGTCCAAGGAACCGAGCGCACCGCCGAGCACGAACGCGGCGGCCAGCAGTACCGGAAAACTCGGGGCCAGCGCGGGACCGAGCAGCGTGAGCGCCGCGACGGGCGCCACCACCCGCGACACCGCGCGGCTCGACCAGGCGTCGGCCAGCCGCCCGGCCACCGGCATGCAGCTCATCGAGCCGAGCGCGGTGACCAGCAGCACCAGTCCGATCCGGCCCTCGCCGAGGTGGAGCCGGGCGTTGATCGACGGCAGTGACGCGCTCCAGACCGCGCAGATCAGCCCGCAGAGCCCGAAAACGCCCACCACGGCCATTCTGGCGCGACGAACGGTGGGGTCGGGATGCGTCACAGCAGTGGACTTCCTTCTTTGCCGGTGGGCATGACGAAGGAGGAATCATTCACTGTCCAGATAGGACAAAGCCGTGAACTGTCCCCCAGTTCGACCGGATCCGCGACGGTGCGGCCGATATAGTAAAGAAACTTTCCTAATTAAGGATGCAGGCCCGGAGGTCCCGCTGTCAAGTGACAACTCACGGTTCGAGCGGGCTTGACCGGCCGTCCAGGAGCAGGGCGCGCACGGCCGCCAGCTCCTCGTCGCGTTTCGCCGACGCGACCCAGGGCCTGGTCAAATGATCACCCGTCGCCCTGGGTACCAGGTGAACGTGAAGGTGGAAGACGTCCTGCCAGCCGGCGGATCGATTGGCCTGGAACAAAGTGAGTCCGTCCGGCCGCAGCACGTCGCGGATCCGGGCGGCCATCGAGTGAACGGTCCGCATGACGGTGGCCGCGTCCTCGGTGGATATCTCCCAGATGTCCGCGGCGTGGACCCGGGGCACCACGAGGGTGTGCCCCGGCATCACGGCGGTGTGATCGAGGAACGCGATCGTCCGCTCGTCCTCGAACAGCACGCGCCCGGCGCCTTCGCGCCCGGCCGCGATCTCGCAGAACACGCAAGCGGTGTCGGTTTCAGTCATGTCGCCGACTGTAGAGCGAGAGGGTATCCGATCGTAACTGTCCACATTAGACATATCACTCCCCGAGGTCACACCGCGGCCGGAGGCGAGGCGAAGTTGTCGTGGCTGGAATCTTCGCGGTGCGCGTTTCTTCGAAGTTTTCGCTCGCGACACGTTGCCACTGCCCAGCGTCGAAGCATCTGGCGCTCGGGACAGGCAGCCCGGCCGACCCTGGCTCGATCCGGCGGCCGACCGGGTGTCAAGCACGCCACCGTGCCGAACAAGTTACGCGAACGCGACATTTCCTCGGAGGCGGTACGACCGGCGTCGTATATCTGAATCGATTACAGAGAATTCGCCTGCGAGTGGTTCGTGAACGTATTCCGCAACAAGGTGTCGGTTAATCTCCGACACATTACCGAACGTAATCGATCGAGTGTCGAAGGTGGTCGAGAAATCGAGCGTGAAGTGCGAACCAGTGCGCAGATTGGGCTGAAAGACGTCGATAACTGCAACATGCGGTCCAAGATCGTGGGCTATTTGGCCTAAATCGATGGAATTCGTATTCCTCGACGCGGCCGGTCGACTTAACCTTGCGTAATTCTTCACTTGAATGGTCACTGGGGAGCAAGATGAAGTCCACGCCGTTGTCGTCGCGCGTTCGGAAAACCTCGGAGCGACTGCTCGACGCCCGATGACCCAATCCGGCTGCGTCGGCCGATTCGACGGACACGTCCGGCGATCGCCCGACCGGATCGCGGTCTTCGAGGACGGCACCGGCCTCTCCTACGCCCGGCTCGCCGGGCTCGCGGGCGGCCGCGCGCTGAGGTTGCGCGACGCCGGTGTCCAGCCGGGGGAGCGGGTCGGGCTCGTCACCGGGCACGGCAGCGCCACGATCGCGGCGCTCTTCGGCACCCTCGCCGCGGGCTGCACCTACGTCCCGCTGGACCCGACCTTCCCCCGGGAGCGCCTGGAGTACCAGCTCGCGGCAGCGCGGGTGACCGCCGTACTCGCCGATCCCGAGTACGTCGAGCTGGCAGAGTTCTTGTGCCGCACGGGATCCGCGCGGCTCGTGCACCCTGGCACGGAGACCGCGCCGCTCCCGGTGCCCGAAACCGATCCGGACAGTCCGGCGTACGTGCTGTTCACCTCCGGGTCCACCGGCAGGCCGAAGGCCGTCGCGCAGACCCACCGCAACCTCCTGCACGTCGTCGACAACCAGATCGCCGCGCTCGGCATCACCGCCGCCGACCGGCTCAGCCTGCTCGCGTCGTTCGGCTTCGACGCGGCGATCCCCGACCTCTACCCGGCACTGCTCACCGGCGCCGCACTCGTGCCGGTCGACCTGCGCGCGCACGGCCTCGCCCATGCCGCGCGCGAGCTGGCCCGGCACGAGGTGACCGTCTACCACTCGACGCCCACGGTCTATCGGCACCTGCTCGACGTCCTCGGCGAGACCGGCCTCCCGTCCGTGCGCACCGTGCTGCTCGGCGGCGAGCAAGCGACCCACGCCGACGTCCGCCGCGGCCGGTTCGCGCCGGGGTGCGTGTTCGTCAACGGCTACGGCGCCACCGAGGTGACTTTCGCCGCCCAGTACCGCACGACCGCCGCCGAGCTGGATCCCGACGTCGACGGGCCGTTGCCGATCGGGCGCGCGCTGCCCGGGTTCGCCCTCACCGTGCTGGACAGCGGCGAACTCGAAGTGCGCGGAAGCCATCTCGTCGACGGCTACCTCGACCAGCCCAGCCCGGCGTTCGGGGTGACGACCGACGGCGGCCGTCGCTACCGGACCGGCGACCTCGGCAGGCTGCTGCCGGACGGGAACCTCGTGTGTCTCGGTCGCCTCGACCGGCAGGTCAAGGTCCGCGGCTTCCGGGTGGAGCTGACCGAGATCGAGACCCGGCTCGCCGAACAGCCCGGCGTCGCCGAAGCCCGCGCGATCGTGCGTGCCGGTGACCTGCTCGCCTACGTGACCACGGCCGGCTCACGGCCGGACGGCCGGGCGCTGCGGGCCGCGCTGGCGGACGTCCTGCCCGGCTACTCGGTACCCGCGGCCGTCGCGGTGCTGGACGAGTTCCCCTTGACCGTCACCGGAAAACTCGACGAACGAGCGCTGCCGGACCCGCGGACGGCCTCGACCGGTCCGGCCGAGCGGCTGACCCCGGCCGAGGAACGCGTGCACCGGATCTGGTGCGCGGTGCTGGGCCGCGACCGGGTCGGGCGTACCGAGGCGTTCTTCGACGCGGGCGGTGACTCGCTGCGGCTCGGCCGGGTACAGGTGCGGCTGGCCGACGAGTTCGAGAGGGACGTCCCGCTGCTCGCCCTGTTCGAGCGCACGACGATCGCCGGACAGGCGGCCTGGCTCACGGAGTCCACTTCGGACATTCAGCCAACGGTCGCCGCGGAGGAGCCGGCCGGGGATCTCATCGCCGTCGTCGGGCTGGCCTGCCGGTTCCCCGGCGCGCCGGACGCCGCCTCGTTCTGGTGGAACCTGTGCGCGGGTGCCGACTCGATCCACGACTACGCCGACGACGAGCTGGCGGCGCTGGGCATCGGGCCGGGCCTGCGTGCCGACCCGGCGTACGTGCGGGCGGGTGGCCGGATCGAGGGTGTCGAGGAGTTCGACGCCGGGTTCTTCGGGCTCACCGCCGACGAGGCCGCGCGGACCGACCCGCAGCACCGGCTGTTCCTCGAAACGGCGTGGCGGGCCCTCGAGGACGCGGGACGTGACCCCGCCACCGAGACCGGGCCGGTCGGGGTGTTCACGGCCGCCTCGGTGAACCGTTACTTCCTGTTCCACCTGTTCGGCAACCCGGCGGTGACCGGCGACGTCGACCCGGACGACTGGGAGGGGCGGCTGACCGGTCGCCAGCTCACCGACCACCTGCCCGGCCAGGTCGCCTACCGGCTCGGGCTGACCGGCCCCGCGGTGGCCGTGCAGAGCGCGTGCTCCAGCTCGCTCGCGGCCGTGGCGCTGGCGGCGCAGAGCCTCGCGGACTACCGGTGCGACGTCGCGCTGGCCGGCGGGGCGAACGTGACGTGGCCTCGGTACCGCGGCGGCGGGCTCGTCTCGCCGGACGGCCGGTGCCGCGCGTTCGACGTCGCCGCGGCGGGCGCCGGGTTCAGTTCGGGCGCCGGGGTGGTCGTGCTGCGGCGGCTGGCGGACGCGCTCGCCGACCGCGACCACGTCTACGCCGTGCTACCCGGCTGGGCGATCACAAACGACGGCCCGGACCGCGCGGGCTACGCCGTGCCGGGACCGGCCGGTCAGGCGGCCGCGGTGGCCGAGGCGTTGGCCATCGCGGAGGTCACCCCGGACGAGGTCGCGCTGCTGGAAGCCCATGGCAGCGGCACCCCGCTCGGTGACGCGATCGAGGTCGCCGCGCTCAACCGCGTCTACCGGGACGCGTCGCCGGAGACGTGCGCCCTGGGCTCGGTGAAGACGAACATCGGGCACCTCGACGCGGCGGCGGGCATCGCCGGGCTGATCAAGGCCGTGCTGTCCGTGCGGCACGGCGTCATCCCGCCGAGCCTGCACTTCACGGCCCCGCACCCGGAGGTCGACCTGGCGGGCGGCCCCTGGTACGTGCCGGCGAAGGCCGCCGACTGGCCCGCCCGCGACCGGCGGGTGGCCGGGGTCAGCTCGTTCGGCATGGGCGGCACGAACGTGCACATGATCGTGGCGGAGGCCCCGGCTCTCCCGCCACGGCAGGCGGCGAGCGGTCCGTTCGTGCTGCCGGTGTCCGCGCGTGACGCGAAGGTGTTGCGCGAAGCGGTGGCCCGGCTGCGCGAGCGGCTCGCCACCGACGCGCCGGACCTCGGGGACGCGGCGTACACGCTTTCGGCCCGACGGACGTTCGGACACCGGGCCGCCGTGGTGGCGGACTCGGTCACGTCGGCGGTCACCGCGCTCGACGCGGTGCTGGCGAACGGAACCGACGTCGAAGGCCCGGCCGGGCCGGAGCGGGACCTGGCTGTCCAGTGGACCGGGGGCGGCGACGTCGAGTGGGCCGCCCGGTTCGCGGGCGGTGAACCGGGCCGCGTCCCGTTGCCGGGTTACCCGTTCCAGCGGGAGCGGCACTGGATCGACCCACCGCCTCATCACACATCCGACCAGGGGAGCCCTCGGTGACCGACACCTTGCCCGTCGCGGGCGGCCACGGCCCGCCACTGTCCTCTCCGGACACCACGCTCACCGCGCTGATCCTCGACCAGGCCGCGCGCACCCCGGACGCCGTCGCCGTCCGCCAGGGCGAGGCCCGGCTCACCTACCGCGAACTGGTCGCGTCGGCGACCGGCGTCGCCCGGCTGCTGCGGGCTCGCGGCGCCGGTCCCGGTGCCCGCGTCGGCGTCTGCGCCGACCGGCGGCCGGAGCTGATCTCGGCCGTCGTGGGGGTGCTGCTGTCCGGGGCCGCCTACGTGCCCCTCGAACCCGGCGGCCCGAAGGCGCGGCTCGCCGAAATCGCCGCGGACGCCGAGGTCTCCCTCGTCGTCGGTGATCGCGCCCGGGCCGAATTCGGTGCCAGGGAAGGCATCGAGGCGCTTGACGTGCCCCGGCCCGCGGACGGGCCGGCCGAGTGCCCCGCCGGGCCGGACGACCTCGTCCACCTCCTTTACACCTCCGGCTCCACCGGTCGCCCCAAGGGCGTGCTGACCACTCACCGCAACGTGGTCGCGTTCGTCACCGGGTTCGCCGCCGCCCTCGGGATCCGGCCCGGCGCCCGGGCGCTCGGCATCTCCTCCCTCGCCTTCGACGCCTTCACCATGGACGTGTTCGTCCCGTTGGCGCACGGCGGATCGGTCCAGCTCGCCGGTACCGCCGACCGGGCCGATCCCGAACGGCTGCGGCGGTTCCTCGTCGAGCACGACGTCGAGTGGGGCTTCGTCACGCCGACGCTGCTGTCCATGCTGGACCCCGCGGCCGTCCCTGGCTGGCGCGTCATCGCCTGCGGTGGCGAGCCGGTGCCCGCGGAACTCGCCGCGCGCTGGCTGCCGGGACGGCGGTTCTTCAACGCCTACGGCCCGACCGAGACCACCGTGGTGGTCCTCACCGACGAAGTGACCGGCATCCCCGCCGACCCGCTGCCGCTCGGCCGTCCGACGCCGAACCACCGGGCTTACGTCGTGGACGCCGGGCTCCGGCCGGTCGCGCCCGGCGAGGTCGGCGAGCTGCTCATCGGCGGGCCTGGCCTCGCGCTCGGTTATCTGGGCAGCCTGGAGCTGACCGCCGCGAAGTTCGTCGACGACCCGGCCACCCCGGGTGAACGGCTTTACCGCACCGGCGACCTGGCCCGTGAGCTGCCCGACGGCCGTCTCGAGTTCGCCGGCCGCGCCGACCGGCAGGTGAAGGTCCGCGGCCAGCGGATCGAGCTGGGCGAGGTGGAGGCCGCGCTCACGGCTCACCCGGACGTCGACACCGCCGCCGTGGCGGCCGTCCCCGGACCGGGCGGAACCCGGCTGGTGGCCTTCCTGACACCGGCGTCCGCACCGTCCGATGTGGACGAACTCGGCCGGGACCGGCTCACCGCGGCGATGCGCCCCGCCGCGGTCCGGGTGCTCGACCGCCTGCCGGTCAACCCGGTCACCGGCAAGATCGACCGGCCAGCCCTGCGCGATCTGGCCGAAGCGGTCCTGGCGGGAGCACGGGCGGACCTCGGCCCGCTGGACACCCCGGCCGAACGCGCGGTCGCGGCCATCTGGCGGCGGGTGCTCGGTGACGGCGCGGGGCCGGATTTCCTGGCCTCGGGTGGGAACTCGATCGCCGCGATGCGGCTGGTCGCGGCACTGCGGGCGGAACTGGCCGCGGACATCGCCACCGACGACGTGTTCGCAGGCGGCACGCTCGACGGGCTCACCCGGCGGGTCGCGGCCGCGCCGCCGCTGACCGGACCGGGCCTGACCACCGGGCACGCGCCCGCGCTGTCCCCGCCGCAACGGCGTTTGTGGTTCCTCGACCAGCTCGCTCCGGACGCCGCGCCGTACAACATCGCGATGGCGTTCCGGTTGACCGGCGTACTCGACGTGGACGCGCTGCGCCACGCGTTGCGCGCGGTCACCGAGCGGCACGACGTGCTCCGGTGGCGGATCCGGGCCGTCGACGGCGCGCCGCTGGCGGATCGCCTGCCGCCCGCGGAAGTTCCGCTGTCGGTGGCGCCGGTGACCGAGGAGGGGTTGCGGTCCCGGCTGGCCGCCGACGTCGCGACGCCGGTGCACCTCGACCGCGATGCTCCCTGGCGCGTGCGGCTCTACCGGCTCGGTGAGACCGAGCACGTACTCGGCCTCACGCTGCATCACGCGGTGTTCGACGGCTGGTCGCAGGAGCTGCTCTGTGCTGACCTGTCGGCGGCCTACCGTGGTGAGCCGCTGCCGCCGCCGGTGGCGTCCTATGCGGACTACGCGGTGTGGCGGGCCGGGCGCGACGAACGCCGGGAGGCCGTGGACGTCGCCTGGTGGACCGGACATCTCGCGGGTGCACCGACCACAGTGGACCTGCCGCGGGACCGGCCGCGCCCGGCCGTGCAGACCTACCGGGGCGCGAGCCTGCGTCAGTCCTTTCCGGACGGCACCGCCGATTCGGTCCGGGCACTGGCCGCCCGCACCGGCGCGACGCGTGCCGGGGTGCTGCTCGCCGCGTTCGGCCAGCTGTTGCGGCGGCTCACCGGCGCGGCCGATCACCTGGTCGCCACGGTCGTCGCGGACCGGCAGCTCGCCGAGTTCCAACAGGTCGCGGGGTTCTTCGTGGACATCGTGCCGGTGCGGCTGCGGGCCGACGACGCGGCGGACTTCGCGACGCACGTCCGTGGTGGCGCCGCGGAACTCCTCGCCGCGACCGCGCATCCGGCCGCGCCGGTCGAGCGGCTCGTCGAGGCGCTCGGCGTGCCCCGTGATCCCGCGTACGCGCCGCTCGTGCAGGTGATGTTCAACGTCCTGAACTTCACCGAGCCGCGGCTGGACCTGCCCGGCGTGGCCTCGGCGTGGCTGCCGGTGGACAAGCCGGGATCGCCGTTCGACCTCACGGTGTACGTCCACGACGACGGCGTCGAGCTGCTGTACAACCCGGACCTGTTCGACCAGGCCCGGATGGCCGGGCTCGCCGAGGACTACGTCGCCCTGCTCGACGTGCTCGCCGCGGCGCCGGACGCGCCGGTCGGGACGAGCGCGCCGGAGCTGCCGCGGGCAGGCGTCCGCACCGCCGCGCCCGCCGCGATGACCCGTGCCCCGGCACGGCCACCGGCGGCGGTCGCGGATCCGGCGGCGCTCGCCGCGACCGAGGCCGTGATCGCGCGTGCCTGGTGCGACATCCTCGGCGTCGCCGAAGTCGGGCACACCGACAACTTCTTCGACGTCGGCGGGCATTCGCTCGCGCTGGCCCGGGTGCACGCCCAGGTCACCGCCCGGCTCGGCCGCCGGATCCCGATGGTCGACCTGTTCAGCCATCCCACCGTCCGCGCCCTCGCCGCGCACCTGCACTCCGGCGGCACCGCGGGCCCGGAGCTGGCCCGCGCCGCCGAACGCGTCGCCGCCCGCCGCGCCCGCACCCAGACCAGAAGACCCCGTAGCACCGCCGGCCCGGCCGGCCTCGGATAGGAGCACCACCGTGACCCACCTTCCCGAAACCGGCGCCGGCGATCCCGGAGCCGAACCGATCGCGATCGTCGGCTTGGACGTGCGCGTGCCCGGCGCCCGCGACGCGCGGCAGTTCTGGCGCAACCTCGTCGACGGTGTCGAGTCGATCGTGCCCGCCACCCGCGAGGAGATGATCGCCCGCGGCGCCGAAGAGGCCACTGTGGACGATCCGAGCTGGGTGAACGCGACCGCCGTGGTCGACGGCTTCGACGAGTTCGACGCCGAGCTGTTCGGCATGACCAGCCGCGAGGCCGAGATCACCGACCCGCAGCATCGGTTGTTCCTCCAGTCGTGTCACGCCGCGCTGACCGACGCGGGCTACGACCCGGCCCGTTTCGACGGCGCGATCGGCGTGTATGGCGGGTCCGGTGGCACCGGTTACCTGAAGGAGAACCTGCTGCGCAACGAGCGCATCATGGCCTCGCAGCACGGTGGTATCGGCATCTCGACCGGCAATCAGCCGAGCTACCTGACGACCTCGGTGTCGTACAAGCTCGACCTGCGCGGCCCCAGCCTCGCGGTGTTCACCGCCTGCTCGACGTCCCTGGTCGCGGTGCACCTGGCCTGTGAGGCGCTGCGCAACGGGGAATGCGACATGGCGCTGGCCGGCGGGGTGAACCTGGAGATGCCGCACGGCATCGGCTACCTGGGCGTCGAGGGCTTCACCTCGCCCGACGGCCACGTGCGCGCGTTCGACGCCGGTGCCAACGGCACGGTATGGAGCAGCGGCGCCGGGGTCGTGCTGGTGAAGCGGCTGTCGCAGGCGATCGAGGACGGCGACCACATCCGGGGTGTCGTGCTGGGCAACGCGATCAACAACGACGGCGCCACCAAGGTCGGCTTCTCCGCGCCCAGTGTGTCCGGGCAGACCGAGGCGATCGCGCAGGCCGTCGGCATGGCCGGTGTCGATCCGCGCACCATCGGCTACGTCGAAGCGCACGGCACCGGCACCGCGCTGGGCGACCCGATGGAGATCACCGCACTGTCCACTGTGTACGGGAACGGGGTCGCGGACACCGGCTGGTGCGCGATCGGCTCGGTGAAGTCCAACATCGGCCACCTGTCGCAGGCGGCGGGTGTGGTCTCACTGATCAAGGCCGTGCTCGTCATGGAGCACGGGCTGATCCCGCCGACCATCAACTACGACGAACCCAACCCGGGCATCGACTTCCCGGCGACCCCGTTCTACCCCGCGCGCGGGGTGACGAAGTGGGAGGCGGACCGGGTGCCGCGGCGGGCGGGCGTCAGCTCGTTCGGCGTCGGCGGTACCAACGCGCACGTCGTGCTGGAGGAGGCGCCGGTTCTCGAGCGGCACCGGACGCCGCACCCGGCGCACCTGCTGCGGGTGTCGGCCAACACCGCGGAAGCGCTCTCGGCCGCGGTCGACCGGCTGGCCGAGCGGCTGGCCGGGGACGTCGACCTCGATCTCGCCGACGTGGCCCACACCCTGGCCGCCGGGCGCACCGAGTACCCGCACCGCGCGGTCGTCGTCGCCCGTGACCTGGAAGACGCGGTCGATGGGCTGCGGGACCCCCGGCGCCTGATGTCCGGACAGGCCGGAGAGACGAACGTGGCGTTCCTCTTTCCCGGGCAGGGTTCCCAATACGCCGGGATGGGCGCCGAGCTGTACCGGGCCGAGCCGGTGTTCGCCGCGGCCGTCGACGAATGCCTGCGGCTGCTCGAATCCGAACTGCCGGAGCTGCGCGAGCTGATCTTCCGGCCCGGCGGTGAGCAGGCGCTGCGGGAGACCCGCGTGACCCAGCCCGCGCTGTTCGTCGTCGAGTACGCGCTGGCGAAACTGTGGCAGAGCTGGGGTGTGCGGCCCGCGGCGATGATCGGGCACTCGGTCGGCGAGTACGTCGCCGCGACCGTCGCCGGGGTCTTCACCCTGCCGGACGCGCTGAACCTGGTCGCCACGCGCGGCCGCCTGATGCAGTCGATGCCCGCCGGGGCGATGCTGGCCGTCCAGCTCGACGAGGAGAGCGTCGCCACACGGCTGCCGGGCACGCTCGCGATCTCCGGGGTGAACGGGCCCGGCACGTGCGTCGTGGCCGGGCCGTCGGACGCGATCGCGGACTTCGCGGCGACGCTCAAGGCCAGCGGCGTGCAGTGCCGCGAGCTGGTGACCTCGCACGCGTTCCACTCGCCGATGATGGACCCGATCCTCGCCGGGTTCACCGAGGCCGTCGCGGCCGTCGCCCGCACCGCGCCCGCGCTGCCGTTCCTGTCGAACGTCACCGGCGACTGGATCACCGACGCCCAGGCCACCGATCCCGCGTACTGGGCCTCCCACCTGCGCCAGGCCGTCCGGTTCGGTGACTGTGTCAAGAATCTGTTCGCGCGCGGCGGCCGCTGGGCGCTCGTCGAATGCGGACCGGGACATCAGCTGTCCGGGCTGGCTCGCGGACAGGTCCCGAAGGGGATGCCCGCGCCGCAGCCGAGCCTGCCGGGCCGTACCGAGCGCATCGGCGACGTCGAAACGCTGTATGGCGCGGCCGGTCTCTTGTGGACGAACGGGGTTGCCCTCCAGACGCGGATGTTCGGCGCGCCCGGCCACCGGGTACCACTGCCCGGCTACCCGTACGCGCGCAAGCGGTACTGGGTCGACCCGGATCCGGTCACGGCCACCCAGCCCGCGCGGCGGAGTGGTCCGCTGCCCCTTTCCGAGTGGTTCGCGGTCCCGGTGTGGCGGCAGGCGGAACCGGATCTGAGACGCGAGCCCTTCGCGCACGCGCTCGTCTTCGCCGCCGACGACGTCCTGCCCGGACTGCTGCGCGACGCGGATGTGACGGTCACCGAAGTGCGTCCCGGTGAGGGGTTCGCCGCGACGGAGACCGGGTTCACCGTCCGGCCCGGGGTGCGCGAGGACTACGACGCGCTCGTGGCCGCGCTGCCCACCCGGCCCGAGCGGGTCGTCCACGCCTGGACACTGGCCGGGGACGAGCGCGGCATGGCCGCACAGGACCTCGGGTTCTTCAGCCTGCTCAACCTCGTCCAGGCCTGGGGAGAGCCGGTGCGGATCGACGTGCTGAGCACCGGCACCGCCGACGTCACCGGCACCGACCTGACCCGCCCCGAGCACGCGACCCTCGCCGGTATCGCCCGGGTGGTGCCGCTGGAGGTCGCGGGCACGGTGGTGCGCCGGATCGACGTCGACCGTCCGCAAGACGCCGTCGCCGAGCTGTTCCGACCGGCCGACGCGGCGGCCGAGGTCGCGCTGCGGGCCGGGCGTCGCTGGGTACTGGAGCACACCCAGATCGAGCTGCCCCCGGCCGCCGAGCCGGTGCTGCGAGACGGCGGCCGGTATTTGATCACGGGCGGGACCGGCGGTATCGGCATCACGCTCGCCGAGGACCTCGCCCGGCGCGTGCGGGCGAAGCTCGTGCTGCTCGCCCGCACCGGGCTGCCGCCGCGAGCGGAATGGGACGCGCACCTCGCCGCGCACGGCGGCACCGACCGCGCCGGGCGCACGATGCTCGCCGTGCGGCGGATGGAGGCCGCGGGCGCGGTGGTGCACGTCGTCGCCGCCGACGTCACCGACGCGGCGCGCCTGCGCGAGGTGCGTGAGCTGGCCGAGCGCGAGTTCGGCGGTCTCGACGGGATCGTGCACGCCGCCGGAATGCCCGGCGGCGGTGTCGCCGAGGTGAAGGAGCGGGCCGCGGCCGAGGCCGTGCTGGTCCCGAAGATCGCCGGGACGCTGGCTCTGGCCGAGGCGTTCGCCGACCTGCCGATGGACTTCGTCGCGCTGTGCTCGTCGATCACCGCGGTGATCGGCGGTATCGGGCAGGTCGATTACTGCGCCGCCAACAACTTCCTCGACGCCTACGCGCGGGGCGGCCACGGCTGGCGGGCGCGGCTGGTCTCGCACGCCTGGGGTGGCTGGGACGAGGTCGGCATGGCGGCCGAGGTGGCCGCGCCGACCACGATCCGTGCCGCCCGGTCGCGGTCGCTCGGCCCGGTCGAGCACCCCGTGCTCACCACCCGCACCGAGGACGGCGCGCACGGGCTCGTCTCGGCGGCCACGCACTGGCTGCTCGACGAGCACCGTATCGCCGGGGTGCCGGTGGTACCGGGCACGGGACATCTGGAGACCGTCCGCGCGGCGGTGGCCGCGGCACTGCCGAAGCCCGGTGACGGGCACGTCGTCGAGTTGCGGGATGTCGCGTTCCTGGAGCCGTTCGGTGTCCCGGACGGTTCCACCGCGGAGTACCGCGTGGAGTTCGACGGCGACGACTTCACCGTGACCAGCCACATCGCCGGCGCGAGCCGGACCCACGTGCGTGGATCCGCCGGGTGGGTCGCGGCCGGGACGACGTCCACCGTGGACATCGAGGCGGTGACCGGGCGGACCGAGCCGATCGACGACGGGCACGGCTTCGGCACCGGCCGCACCAGCATGGTGACCTTCGGCCCGCGGTGGGCGGCACTGCGCGAACATCGCATCGGCGCACAGGAAGAGCTGGCGACGATCACGGCGCCCGAGGCGGCGGCGGATGACATCGGGGCGTGGGGGCTGCATCCGGCGCTGCTGGACATCGCGACCGCGTTCGGCCGCGGCCGGGGGAGCGGCACCTATCTGCCGATGAGCTACGGCCGGATCGTCGTGCACGACGCGCTCCCGGCGAGTTTCCGCAGCCACCTGCGCTACCGCGACTCCGGCGGTGACCAGGTGGTGGCGGCCGACCTGTCGCTGTGCGACGAGACCGGCCGCGTCCTGGTCGCGATCGAGGACTTCGTGCTGCGCCAGGTCGATCAGGACGCCGTCGGCGGCGGCCTGACCTCGGCGTCCACCGTGTCCACTGTGTCCACTGTGGACAAGACGTCGACCGGGATCCGGCCGGTGGACGGCGCCGAGGCGTTCGTCCGGGCGCTGGCACCCGGACTCGGCGGGCAGGTGGTGATCACCACCCTGCCGGTGCGGGAGCTGATCGAACGCCGCGTCAGTGCCGAGGAGCTGGACGAACCCGGGGAAGCGCCGGTGAAGGTGTCGGAGGACGACTACGTCGCCCCGCGCACCGACCTGGAGGCCGAGATCGCCCGCCAGTGGACCGAGCTGCTCGGGGTGGAGAAGATCGGCGTGCACGACGACTTCTTCGCCCTCGGCGGCAACTCGCTGGTCGCCATCCAGCTCATCGCCCAGGTGCGCAAGGCCACCGGCACGCGGCTGGCGATGAAGACGCTGTTCGAAGCGTCCACAGTGGCCACGCTGGTCGAGCGGATCGAGGAGCTGCGCGCCGACAAGGCCGAGGCGCCGGCCGAAGCCGCCCGGACCACCATCCCCAAGCTCGAGCGCTGAAGCGGTGACTCGTGAGTGTTTTGGGTCGTTCTGACGACCCAAAACACGCACGACTCCCGGCAGCCGCCACAGAGACTGAGAACAGGAAATCATGAGCGACACGAAGGAATGGACGTTCCCGGCCTCGTTCGGCCAGGAGCGGATCTGGCTGTCGGGCCAGCTCGACCCGGCGTCCCCGGTGTACAACCTGCACTGCCGCGCCCGGCTGGACCGCCCGCTGACCGCCGAGCAGTGGCGCGCCGCGCTCGGCGTCATCGTCGGACGGCACGAGGCGTTGCGCACGTCGTTCCGCATGGACGGCGGCGCGCTCATGCAGGTGGTGCACGCCGAGGTGCCGATCGAGCCCGAGGTGCACGACCTGCGTGACCTGCCCGCCGACGCCCGTGAAGCCCGGCTCGCCGAACTCGCCGGTGGTGTGTCGCGCGAGGCCATCCCGCTCGACTCGCCGCCGCCGTGGCGGGCACAGGTGTGCCGGATGGCCGACGACGAGTGGGTGCTCACGTTCGTCGTGCACCACACCGTGTTCGACGCCGGCTCGGTGCTGGTGCTGGGCGCCGAGCTGGGTGAGGCGTGCGACGCCGTGTTCGAAGGCCGCGAGCCGAAGCTGCCCGAGCTGGCCATCCAGTACCCGGACTACTCGGCCTGGCAGCGCGGGCAGCTCGAAACGGCCGGCGCGCAGCTGGACTACTGGCGAACGCGGCTCGCCGGTCTCCCGCCGGTGCACGGCCTGCCCACCGACCGGCCGCGTCCGGCGGAGCTGACGTTCGCCGGTGACCAGGTGGACTTCCCCCTCCCGGACGGACTGATCGACCGGGTCGGCGAGCTGGGCCGGGAGCTTTCGGCGTCGCCGTTCATGGTGCTGCTGGCCGGTTACGCGGCACTCCTTTCGCGACTGTCCCGAGTGGACGACGTCGTCGTCGGCGTTCCGGTCGCCGGTCGCGACCTGCCCGAGCTGGCCGACCTCATCGGCATGTTCGTCAACCAGATGGCCGTCCGCGTCGACTGCTCGGGCGCGCCCGCCTTCACCGAGCTGGTCGGCCGGGTCCGAACCACGCTGCTGGAGGCGATCGACCACAGCCAGGTGCCGTTCCAGGCGGTCGCGGAGGCGGTCGGGGCCGAGCGGGACCCCGGCGTGCAGACGCTGTATCAGCTCGGGTTCAACTTCCTGCCCGATTCGGGGCTGGAGCCGATCCGCTCGGCCACCGCGAAGGACGACATCGCGATCGACCTGACCGCCGTGGACGGCAGGCTCGTCTACCGTACCGACCTGTTCGACCGCGAGACCGCCGAAGCGATGGCCGAGCGGTATCTGCGGCTGTTGACCGCGGCGCTGGCCGAACCCGCCCGGTCGATCGCTGACCTGCCGTTGCTGTCGGACGTCGAGCGAGAACTGGTCCTGACCGAGTGGAATACGGCAGCCACGGTGTCCACTTCGGACACTATGCCGGTGCATGCCAGGTTCGAGGCCCAGGTCCGGCGGACACCGGACGCGCCCGCCGTCGACTTCGGCGGGATTCGCCTGACGTACGCGGAGTTGAACGCGCGGGCCAACCGGGTCGCACACCGGTTGCGCGAGCTGGGCGCCGGTCCCGGCACCGTTGTCGGCGTATGCGTGCCGAACTCGGCGGATCTGCTGACCGGCGTGCTCGGGGTGCTGAAGAGCGGCGCGGCCTACGTCCCGCTCGACCCGGCCAACCCGGCACCCCGGCAGGCGCTGATCCTCGCCGACGCCGGGGTCCCGTTCGTACTGGTCACCGGGCAGTCCACACTGGACACCAAGACGCTGGCCCTCGACGACCCGGGCGAGTGGTCCGCCGCGGCCACCGAAAACGCCGAACCGGCGGCAGGGCCGGGCGACGTCGCCTACGTGATCTATACGTCGGGCTCGACCGGACGGCCGAAGGGCGTCGAGGTCGAGCACCGGGCCGTCGACACGTACCTGGCGTGGGCGCGTGAGGCGTACCCCGGTCTGGCCGGAAGCGCGTTGCTGCACACGTCGCCGTCGTTCGACCTCACCGTGACGACGCTGCTCGGCACCCTGACCGCCGGGGGCGCGGTGGTCGATGGTGGCCGCCCGACGTTCGTGAAGGCGACCCCGACGCACCTCGCCGTCCTCGCCGAGGAGCTGTTCCCGACGGGTGAGCTGGTGCTCGGTGGCGAAGCCCTGACCGCCGAGGCCGTCCAGCCGTGGCGGGAGCGGCACCCCGGCACACTCGTGGTCAACGAATACGGCCCGACCGAGGCCACGGTCGGCTGCGTCGTCCACCGGATCGAACCAGGGGACCAGCCGGCGTCCGGACCCGTCCCGATCGGCCGTCCGGTGCCCGGCACTCGCGTGTACGTCCTCGACGAGCGGCGGCAGCCGGTGCCGCCGGGCGTCCCCGGTGAGCTGTATGTCACCGGGCCGCAGCTCGCTCGCGGCTACCTCGGGTTGCCGGACCAGACCGCCGGGAAGTTCACCGAGGGCCCCTTCGGCCGGATGTACGCCACGGGCGACCTCGTCCGCCGGCGCCGTGACGGCACGCTCGACTACCTCGGCCGCGTCGACGAGCAGGTGAAGCTGCGCGGCTACCGCATCGAGCCCGGCGAGGTCGAAGCGGCGCTGCGCGAGCTGCCGGAGGTCCGGGACGCGGCCGTGGCGGTGCGCGGAGACACGCTCGTCGGCTATGTCGTCGGCAGCACCGAGCGGGCGGCCGAGGCCCTGCGGAAGACGTTGCCGGACTACCTGGTGCCGACCCGGTTCGTCACGCTCGACGCGCTGCCGATGGCGGCCAGCGGCAAGCTCGACCGGGCCGCGCTGCCGGATCCCGAACCCGGCGAGGCGACGGCCTACGTCGCACCCCGGACCGCCGCCGAAGAACTCGTCGCCGAGGTGCTCGGTGAGCTGCTGGGCGTCGATGACCTCGGCGTGCACGACGACTTCTTCGCCCGTGGCGGCAACTCGCTGCTGGCGATCCGCGCGATGGCCCGGCTCCGCAAGCAGATCGAGGTCGACATCCCGGTGCGGGGGCTGTTCACTCTCACGACCATCGCCGGGCTCGCCGCCGAGATCGAGCGGCGGCTCGAGGCAGACCTCGACCAGCTCAGCGACGAAGAGGTCCAGCGCCAGCTGGCCGAAGGCGAGCACTCATGACCGCGATCGACGAAACCAGCAGCGCGGCCGCGCGCCGCGCCCTGCTCGAACGGCGGTTGCGACGGCGCACGGAGCAGGCCGCGACCATCACGCCGCGCCCTGCCGACGCCGTCGTCCCGCTGTCCTATCAGCAGGAACGCGTCTGGTTCATGGAGCAGTTCGCGCCGGGCACCGGGTCCTACCACATCCCGGTGCCGATCCGGCTGACCGGCACGCTCGACGTCGCCGTGCTCCAGTCCGCTTTGGACGCTTTGCCCGCCCGGCACGAGGCATTGCGGATGCGGTTCCCGGCCGGGGACGACGGACAGCCGACCGTCCACATCGAACCCTCGGTGACGGTCACTTTGTCCATAGTGGACGCCGGAAGCGAGGAAGCGGCACGCGCCGCCGTCGACGCCGCCGCGGCCGAGACGTTCGACCTGGCCGCCGGCCCGCTGCTGCGGGCGACGCTGGCCAGGGTGTCCGACGAGGAGCACCTGCTGGTCCTGTGCACGCACCACATCGTGGGTGACGGCTGGTCGGTCGACCTGCTGCTGCGTGACCTCGCCGCGCAGTACCACGCCCTGAGCACCGGTGGCACGGCCGAGTTGCCCGCGCTGAGCATCGGGTACGGCGACTTCGCGCATTGGCAGCGCCGCACACTCACCGGTGGCGAACTGGACCGGCAGCTGGAGCACTGGCGGGCGCAGCTCACCGGGGTCGAGCCCCTGGAACTGCCCACCGACCGGCCGCGGCCCGCCAAGCAGAGCTTCGACGGCGCGATCCACGAATTCTTCGTCGAACGCGACCTCGCCCGTGCCCTCGGCGAGCTGAGCCGCGGGCACGGCGTCACGCTCTTCATGACCTTGCTGGCCGCTTACCAGGTACTGCTTTCGCGGTACTCGGGCCAGGAGGACTTCGCGATCGGCTCGTCGTCGGCCGGACGGGGCCTGCCCGAGCTGGAGGGCGTGGCTGGCATGTTCATCAACATGCTGCCCCTGCGTGCCCAGCTGGCGGGCGACCCGACGTTCGCCGAACTGCTCGACCGCACCCGGCGGCACGTGCTGGACGCGTTCGAGCACGCCGACGTCCCGTTCGAGCGGCTGGTGAACGCGCTCGGCGTGCCCCGCGACGTCAGCCGCTCGCCGGTGTTCCAGGCGATGTTCGTGCTGCAGAACTACGAGATGGGGCGGATGGGCGCGGCCGGAGAGTCCGCTGTGGACTTCCGCTGGCTGCCGATGGACCTGCCCGCGACCCGGTTCGACTTCGAGTTCCACGCGATCGAGGTCGAAGGCGGGCTGATCGGCAAGTTCGTGCACAACACGGCGTTGTTCACCGCGGAAACGGTCGCCGGGATGGCCGAGCGGCTGGTCACCTTGCTGCGCTCGATCGTCGCCGATCCGGAGCGGCGACTGTCCGAACTGGACCTCCTCGACGCCGGGCAACGCGAACTCGTCCTGGAGCGCTGGAACGCCACGACGGCCGAGTTCCCGCAGACCACGCTGCACGCGCTCGTCGAGGAGCAGGCCGCCCGGACGCCGGACGCGCCCGCGGTGACCTTCCGCGGCGCGTCGCTGACCTACCGCGAACTGGACGAGCGGGCCAACCGGCTCGCGCACCGGCTGCGTGGCCTCGGCGTCGGGCCCGGTGTGCTCACCGGCGTGTTCGCGGAGCGATCGTTCGAGTTGGTCGTCGCGCTCCTCGGCGTGCTGAAAGCCGGTGGTGCCTACGTCCCGCTCGACCCGGAGTACCCGGCCGACCGGCTGGCGTTCATGCTGCGGGACGCGGCCGCGCCCGTCGTGCTGACGCAGGCGGCGTTGCGCGAAACGCTGCCACCGGGGGATGCGACCGTCGTCGTCCTGGACGACCTCGCCGAGACGGCCGGGCAACCGGGCGCTTCGCCCGAGCCGCTCGCCGGACCGGAAGACCCGGCGTACGTCATCTACACCTCGGGCTCGACCGGTCAGCCGAAGGGCGTGCCCAACGGGCACCGCGGCATCGTCAACCGGCTCGACTGGATGCAGCGCGCGTACCGCCTCGACGGCACCGATTCGGTGCTGCAGAAGACCCCGGCCGGCTTCGACGTGTCGGTCTGGGAGTTCTTCTGGCCGCTGATCACCGGCGCGCGGCTGGTGCTCGCCGAACCCGGCGGCCACAAGGACGCCGCGTACCTGCGTGAGCTGCTCGCGTCCGAGGGCGTCACCACCGCGCACTTCGTACCGTCGATGCTCACGCTTTTCCTTGCCGAGCAAGGCGTCGAGACCTGCACGGCGCTGCGGCGGGTCGTGTGCAGCGGCGAGGAACTGCCCCTCGACGCCGCCCGCGAGTTCACCCGGCGGCTGCCGGACTGCGAGCTGCACAACCTCTACGGGCCGACCGAAGCCGCCATCGACGTCACCGCCTGGCACTGCACGCCTGCCGCGCTCGCCGAGGTCGCGTCGGTGCCGATCGGCGCGCCGATCCAGAACATCCGGATCTACGTCCTCGACCGCGCCGGGCGGCCCTGTCCGGTCGGCGTGCCCGGCGAACTGCACATCGCCGGGGTCGGCCTCGCGCTGGGTTACCACAACCGTCCCGGACTGACAGCCGAGCGGTTCGTGCCCGACCCGTTCCACAGTGGACGGATGTACCGCACCGGCGACCTCGCGCACTGGCGCCCGGACGGGACGATCGCGTTCCTCGGCCGGATCGACCACCAGGTCAAGCTGCGCGGCCTGCGGATCGAACTGGGGGAGATCGAGACGACGTTGCGTGCCCAGCCGGGTGTGCGCGACGCCGCCGTGATCGTCCGCGAGGACACGCCGGGGGACAAGCGGCTGGTCGGGTACGTCGTCGGGGACGCCGAGCCCGGCGCGCTGCGGACGGCGCTCAAGCAGAGCCTCCCGGACTACATGGTCCCGCCGTCGTTCGTCCCGCTCGACGAACTGCCGCTCACCCCGAACGGCAAGCTCGACCGCAAGGCGCTGCCCGCCCCGGTCGCGTCCAGGGACGCGACCAAGGAGCTGGTCGAGCCGTCGACCCCGGCCGAGATCCTGCTGGCCGGGATCTGGCGGGACGTGCTCAAAGTGGACGAACTGGGCATCGACGACGACTTCTTCGACCTCGGTGGCCACTCGATGCTGGCCACCCAGGTGGTGGCGCGGATCGGCAAGGCGGACGCCGGGCAGGTCGGCGTCATGGACCTGTTCCAGCACCGCACGATCCGCGAGCTGGCGTCCTTTATGGAGGGTGACACCACCGACCGGCCGCGGCATCTCCTGTACGAGCTGACCAAGCCGGCGAAGCAGCGGACACTGACCTACGTCTGCTTCCCCTACGGTGGCGGCAGTGCGATCGTCTACCAGCCGCTGGCCGACGCGCTCCCGGAGGGCTACTCGCTCTACTCGGTCGCCATCCCCGGCCACGACGTCGGACTGACCGAAGAGGCTCTGCCCTTCGACGACCTGGTCGAGCGGCTGGCCGACGAGATCCTCGACCGCGTCGACGGCCCGCTGGCCATCTACGGCCACTGCGGGGTCGGCAACGCCCTGGCCGTCGGCGTCGCCCGGCTGCTCGAAGAACGCGGCCGCGAGCTGGAGGTCGTCTACATCGGCGCGATCTTCCCGTTCGCGCGGATGAAAGGCGTGGTGGGCACGCTGCGCACCCGGCTGGAGAAGCTGCGCAGCAACCGGTACTACTCGAACTGGCTCAAGGGGATGGGCGTCGACACCGACGACCTCGACCCGGCGCAGGCCGATCAGATCATCACGAACATGCGCGCCGACAGCCGCGCCGCCGAGGAGTACTTCAGCGGCCTGCTCGATGCCCGCGTGGCCAAGCTGCGCGCGCCGATCGTGTCGGTGGTCGGCTCCGAGGACCCGGTCACCGACTACTACACCGAGCGGTACCGGGAATGGGAGTTCCTCACCGGCACCACCGCGCTCGTGGTGCTCGACCGGGCCGGGCATTTCTTCCTGCGCTACCGGGCCGACGAACTCGCGGAGATCGTCACCCGCGTGCACCCGGCGCTGGACGATCCCGGTGAACTCGATGTCCGGGCGCGCGGCGACGACGCGGCCTGGGCGGTGCACGAGACCCATCGAGCGGAAGTCGACGACAAACCCGCGGTGCGGCCGAGCATGGCCCGGTTCCTCACGATCACGGTCGGGCAACTGGTGTCCTCGACCGGCTCGGCGCTGACGTCGTTCGCGGTGCCGATCTGGCTCTACACCCGCACGGGCTCGGTCGCCGACCTCGGCCTGCTGTGGGCGCTCGCGCTGCTGTTCGGCGTGCTCGTCCTGCCGGTGGCGGGTGCGCTGGTCGACCGCGGCGACCGGCGACGGATCATGATCGCGGCCAGCGGCGTCGCCGGCGGGATCCAGCTGATCCTGGCGTTGCTGCTGATCACCGGGCACGTGCAGCTGTGGCTGTTCTACCTGTTGATCCCGCTCGGGTCGGTGGCCGCTTCGTTCCAGCGCATCGCTTACCAGTCGTCGGTGGCGCAGCTGGTGCCGAAGCAGTACCTCGGTCACGCGATGGGACTCGCGCAGCTGTCCACCGGGTTCGCCCAGCTGCTGATGCCGGTGCTCGCGGCCGGGCTGCTGGCGGCGATCGAGCTGTCCGGCATCCTGATCCTGGACATGGCGAGCTACGCGTTCGCGATCGTGGGCCTGCTGCTGGTGCGGTTCCCGGATCTGCTGGGCTGGCGCCCGCGTGAACCGCTGCTGACCGCCATCGCGGGCGGCCTGCGGTACTCGTGGAACCACCGCGGCTTCCGCACGATGCTGCTGTACTTCGCGCTGGCGAACGTCTTCCTCGCGCCCGCGCTGGTGCTGGTATCGCCGCTCGTGCTGTCGTTCGGCTCGGTCACCGACGTCGCGCAGGTGGCGCTGGCGGAGGCCGTCGGCGCGGTGGCGGGCGGCATCGGGATGGCACTGTGGGGTGGTCCGCGGCACCGGCGGATGGTCGGCGTGCTGGCGGGCAACATCGGGATCGCGCTCGGCAGCCTGGTGATGGGCCTGCGGCCGTCGCTGATCGTCGTCGCGGCCGGGGTGTTCCTGCTGGCCGCCGCGATGGCCGTGTCACAGGGCATCTACGCGACGCTGGTGCAGGTCAAGGTGCCGCAGCGGTTCCACGGCCGGGTGTTCGCGATCAACCAGACGATCACGTGGTCGACGCTGCCGATCGGGTTCGCCGTGCTGGCGCCGCTGGCCGTCGGCTGGTTCTCGCCGCTGTTGGCGCCGGGCGGTGCGCTGACCGGGTCGGTCGGTGCCGTGCTCGGCACGGGCGAGACCCGGGGTATCGGGCTCGCCTATGTCGTCTTCGCGCTGATCCTGTTGCTGATCAACGTGGGCGGGTTCTCGCTGCGGCTGCTGCGCCGGTTCGACACCGAGGTGCCCGATTCCCTGCCCGACGACCTGGTCGGGGCGCAGGAACGGGAGCGCAAGCTCGCCGGGAAGGAAACCGCATGAGTACGGCAGTGCTGGTCAGGGAGGCCCGCGGGCACTGGATCGGCGAGGTCGCGCCGACACTGCGGGCGGCCGGGCACCGTGTGGTGCTGCTCGCCCCGCCGATGGACGCGGCCGAGCGGGCCGCGCTGGCCGGGGTGGTGGACGACGTCGTCGCGCTCGACGACGTCCACGACCCGGAAGCCGTCGCGGCGAAGGTCCGGGAGATCGACGGCGGCGCGTTGGCCGGGATCTTCACCGGCTCGGACGGCGCCATCGCGAGCACCGCCCTCGCCGCGGAGCTACTCGGGGTGGCGCGCTGCCCGGCGTCGGTGTTCGCCTTGTGCGCGAACAAGTTCGCGGTCCGGGAGACGCTCGCCGCGGCCGGGCTGCCCGGACCCGCGTATGCCTTGATCTCGTCGCCTGCCGAGGCGGCGTCGGTGGCTTCGGCGGTCGGGCTCCCGGCGATCGTCAAGCCGGTCAACGGCGCGGGCAGCAACCTCGTCCGCTCTGTGTCTACTGTGGACGAACTGGCGGCGGCGTACGAACTGCTGGCCGCGCGGCTGCCCGAGTCCGCGGATCCGCGCTACCATCGTCCACTGGGGACATTGGACCCGTCGAAGACGTTCCTCGTCGAAGGATTCCTGTCTGGTCCGGAGTACGCGGTGGACGTGCTGGTCCGCGATGGCGTGGCCGAGCCGGTCGAGATCCTCGACAAGCCCCTGATCGACGAGCGGAAGTTCGAGCTGGCCCTGTCGTGCCCGCCCGCCGGGCTCACCGCCGACCGGGCCGAGCTGGTCACCGCGGCCGCGGTCGCCGCTGTCCGCGCGCTGGGACTCGACAACACCTGCGCCCACGTCGAGCTGATCGACGACGTCGACCGCGGTCCGACGATCGTCGAGGTCAACGCGGGCAGGCCCGCCGGGTCGATCATGCCGCTGCTGGCGAAGCTGCGCACCGGCATCGACGTGTTCGCCGAGCTGGCGGCACTCGCGGTGGGCGCTCCGCCGCCGGTGCGGGAACCCGCGAAACTGCCGATCCCACTGGGCATGCTGATCCTCTACGCGGCCGGTTCGGGCCGGTTGACCGGCATCGGCGGACTCGACGAGATCGCCGAGCTGCCCGAGGTGATCGACGTCGTCACCACCGTCTCGCCGGGACAGGTGCTCACCGACGAACAGGAGATCTACGCGGTCAACCTCGTCGTGGCCGGGTTCGCCGATCACGACGACCTCGCCGCCCTGCACGCGGAGGCGAGCAAACTCGTCCGTCTGGAACTGGAGGACGTGTGAGCACCGCGTTCGTGGTCCGGGAGACCGCCGGACAGTGGATCGCCGACGTCGTGGCCGCCGTGCACGCGACCGGCCTGCGGGCCGAACTGGTCACCCAGCCCCTGGAACCGGCCGAGCAGGCACAGCTCACGGAACTCGTGGACGGTTTCGTCGTTGTCGACGACGTCCGTGACGCCGAAGCCGTCGCCGAGGCCATCCGGGCGCGGGACGCCCGTCCGGCCGGGGTGGTGACCGCCGCCGAAGGGATCATCGCGAAGGTCGCCCGTGCGGCCGAGCTGCTCGGTGTCGCGCGCTGCCCGGCGTCGGTGTTCACCGTGACACACAACAAGTTCGCGGTCCGGCGGACGCTGGCCGCGGCCGGGTTGCCGGGGCCGCGCTGCGCGCTGATCTCGTCGGCTGCCGAGGCGGCGTCGGTGGCTTCGGCGGTCGGGCTCCCGGCGATCGTCAAGCCGGTGAACGGCGCGGCGAGCAATCTGGTACGGACGGTGTCCACTGTGGACGAACTGGCGGCGGCGTACCGGCTGCTGTCCGAGCGGTTGCCGCTGTCGGAGGACGCCAGATACCACCGCTTCATCGGTGGCGGACCGGCGCCGATCGACCCGACGAAGGTGTTCCTCGTGGAAGGCCTGCTGCGCGGGCCGGAGTACGCGGTCGACGTCCTGGTGCGCGACGGTGTCGCGGAGCCGGTGGCCGTGGTGGAGAAGTCGCTGATCGACGAGCGCAAGTTCGAACTGGGCATGGTCTGCCCACCGGTCGACCTGTCCGAAGAGGACAGTCAGCGGCTGTTCTCGGCCGCCACGGCCGCCGTGCTCGCGCTGGGCCTGGACAACACCTGCGCTCATCTGGAGCTGATCGACGACGCCGAGCTGGGCCCGACGATCGTCGAGGTGAACGCGGGCCGCCCCGCGGGGGGCGCCCAGCCGGTGCTGCTGAAGCTGGCGACCGGCATCGACGTCATCGCCGAGGCCGTGTCGCTGGCACTGGGCACGCCACCGCCCGCGCGAGGTGCGGGCCTGCCGGTGCCGGTGGGCTACCTGATCTTCTACGCCGAGGGCTCCGGGCGGCTGGTCCGCGTCGAGGGCACCGACGAGGTCGCCGACCTGCCCGAGGTCCTGGAGGTCGTCACCATCGTGCGCCCGGGGCAGCTGCTCACCGACGACCAGGAGATCTACGCGGTGAACGTGCTCGCCGCGGGGTTCGGCGACACCGAAGACCTCGCCGCGCTGCACGCCGAGGCCGCCAAGCTGATCCGATTCGAACTGGAGGAGTCATGACCGAACTCGCGGCGAACCTCGACAGCGCCCACGACGTGGAGGGCAACGAACACACGAAGATCACCACGTACGCGGCCACGGGCCTGGACTGGGTGCGCGCGCACCGCGAAGTCCTGCAGGACCGGCTGCGCGAGCACGGCGCGATCCTGCTGCGCGGGATGCCCGCCGACCTGACACTGTTCAACGAAGTCACCGAGGAGATCGGCGGCTCGCTGCTGACCTACACGGAACGATCGACACCGCGGTCGGCGGTTTCGGGCAACATCTACACCTCGACGGAGTACCCGCCTGCCGAGTCGATCCCGATGCACAACGAGAACTCGTACTCGGCGCACTGGCCGGACCGTTTGTTCTTCCTGTGCGACACGGCGGCCGAAACCGGCGGCGCCACACCGATCGCCGACAGCCGCGCGATGTACCGCCTGCTGCCGGCCGACCTGCGCGAGCGGTTCGCGGGCGGCGTCACCTACACGCGGGCATTCCGTGAGGGCCTCGGGCTGACCTGGCAGGAGGCGTTCCAGACCGGCGACCGCCAGGTGGTCGAGGACTACTGCACCGGCAACGGGCAGACCTACGAATGGACCGACGAGGGCCTGCGCACCCGGCACGTGCGGCCGTCTTTCGTCGAGGAACCGCACACCCGCGCGACGGTGTGGTTCAACCAAGCCAACCTGTTCCACGTGTCGAGCCTGGGGGAGGAGGTCAGCGAGGCGCTGCTGGAGCTGTACCCCGAGGAAGACCTGCCCCGCAACGCGTACTTCGCCGACGGCTCGCCGATCCCGCGGGCGGACCTGGCCACGATCAAGGCGACCTACGACGAGGTCAGCTACGCGTTCCCGTGGCAGCCGGGCGACATCATGGTGATCAACAACATGCTGATGGCCCACGGACGCGAGCCGTTCACGGGCAAGCGGCGGACCCTGGTCGCGATGACGTGACCCGGGCGTCGCCGGGGCCGAGTGTCAACGACCTGCGCCTGCTCGAATGTCCACAAGAACACGATTCGACATCGCGGTGCCCGCTTTGGGTCTGCCCGGTTTCGACAGGGGTCGTGAGTGCCAAGTGGGGTTCTAACCCTAATCAGCACTCACGACCCCGCTCAAAACCGCACACGAAGGCATGAATCGGACACAGAGTTGCCTAACAATGTCCCTTGTGGACAGTCAAGGACGCGCCGCGTCTCACCGGGGACTGCAACCAAGTAGCGAAGGCCTCGTTCACTACCTTCAGGGTAAGCAAGGGGACCTTCACGGCAAGGAGCCGATCACGTCAAAGTTGACTTACCCCTCACTGGAAACAAGGCTCACGCGGGACTCCAGCGGGTGCAGAACCACACGTTCGATTTCTGGCAGACGCGGAAAGAGACGATCGGATTGGACGATGACCCCGAAATGACGGCACTGCAGCCCTTGTCGCTGCCATTCGCGTCATCCACGTGCCCCGGCGTGCCGTTGCGGAGCGTGAATTCGGTGCGGACGCCGATGCCGTCGCTGTAGGTGTCGCATGAGTAGGCGCGGGTGTGGTTGTTGGTGACGCCTCCATAGCCGCATTGCGATGCCAGCTGGGGGAAAACCCCGCAATGGTTCACAGGCACTGACGCGTCGTGTGCGGAAGCCGCCGGTGCCGTGAGCACGGTGCCGCCGCAAGCCGCGGCCACCATGGCCGCCCCCACGAATACCTTGCGGAATTTCACCGCGCCGCTCATTTTCGACTTCGATTTCTGCATCATCACTCCTTGCGCTGGTCATGTTTTCGATATGACGGTCTCGAAGCTGAACATCGAAAGCCTCGGGTGGCCGGTCGCTTTCGGATTTCATCGGACACCAAATGCCGGTCCGCCCCGGCTTGGCGGTCCCCAGATGACGTCGTCGCTCCGGTGTGCACCGGACCGGGCCCGTCTGTGACATATCGTCTGTGAATGTCACTTCAGCTTGGCAGGGTAGATCCACTTCGTCAAGGGCCGGATACCCATGAGCGGGATCGGCGACGACCGCGGGCAGCGGATCCCGCCGCTCAACCGACCTGGTGCTCCAGGTGACCTCCCGGGCGGCCCGAGGCGTGCGCGGCGATCTCTTCGACCCGCAGTGCCCCACTCGACGATTACTGGACCGCATCGGTACGAAGTGGACTTCGATGGTGGTCAAGGTGCTCGGCGAAGCCGGACGCGAGGAGATTCGCTTCGCCGATCTACAACGCCGTATCCCCGGTGGTTCCCAGAAGACGTTGTCGTGACCCCGCCGAACCTGACCCGTGACGGCCTGGTCTCGCGGCGGGTCGAACCCACGGTGCCACCCAAGGTCCACTATCGACTCACCGATCTGGGCCGCTCTCGAAGCGCCCCTCGCCGCCCTTCGCGACTGGGCGGAGACGCACATGGCGGCCATCGACCTGGCCAACGCGGCCAGTGAGCACGCCAAGCCGGACCATTAAGGAACGGTCGTTCTTGACTGAACGTTCCTTAATGGTCTACGGTCGTGTCATGGGCAGGCCAAGGGCGTTCGACGAAGAGAAGGCGGTGCGCGCCGCCGTGGGATTGTTCGGTGGCCGCGCGTACGACGGGGTGTCCATCGACGACCTCGTCACTCACCTCGGCGTGCACCGCAACAGCCTTTACAAGACGTTCGGCAGCAAGCGCGGCCTCTACCTGGTCGCACTGCGCCGCCATTTCGCCGACGATGTCCGCCCCTTGGCCGAAGCACTCGCCGCGGCGACGGATGCCGCGACCGCGCTGCGGCTGGTCACGTCGGCCGACCTCGGTCTGCTGCTGCTCGCGGCGGTCGAGCGGGCACCGGTCGACGAGGAGGTCGCCGCCGAGGTGGCCGCCGCGTTGGCCTCCGTCGACCAGGCGATCGCCGACGCGCTCGGCATTCCCCCCGCCCTGGCCGCCGCCCTCACATCCGCCGCACTGGGCATCCTCCTGCGCGGTGACCCCGACGGCGTCGGCACCGCGCTGACCCGGCGGCTCGATCCTCTTGACTGAAAAGGAAAACCGACATGGCACTGGTCCACATCGACGGCAACGACCTCGTCGTCGTGATCGAGGGGCTCGACAAGCTCTGGGCCTTCAAGAGCAGTCTGACCATCCCGCTGGCCAACGTCCGCGGCGCGACCGAGGACCCGGGCATCGCCGCCGATCCCAAGGGAATCCGAGCGCCGGGTGCCCACTTGCCCGGTGTGATCACGGCGGGCACGTTCCACCTCGACGGCGAGAAGGTCTTCTGGGACGTCAAGGATCCGTCGAAGGCCGTCGTGATCGAACTCGCCGACGAGCGTTACGCCCGCCTGGTCCTCCAAGTCGACGACCCTCGCACGACCGTCGCGCTGGTCGAGAACGCCCTCCGCTGAACGCAAGCACCGAATCTTTACGTCGAGCTGTGGACAGAAGCGCCGCGGACATGTTGGGCTGAGACGCGGCCGAACCGGGGTGGTCGGCTGTTCGTGCCCTGCGACGTCGAGGAGCGGCGCCCTGAGCCTGTCGGAGTACCTCCGGGAGAATTGGATCGACGTCGTGAACGACGCGATCCTGCACGTGGATCTCACGCTGGTGGCGATGGCACTGGCCGTGCTGGTCGGCATGACGATCGGTCTGCTCACCTACCGGCGTCGGTGGCTCGGCGCGATGGCGACCACGACGACAGCGGCGTTCCTGACCGTCCCGTCGATCGCGCTGCTGGGCATCCTGATCGGCCCGTTCGGGCTGGGGCTGACGAACGTCCTGTTCGCACTCGTGCTCTACGCGCTTTTGCCGATCACGCGCAACACGATCGTCGGGCTGCGTGGCGTCGATCCGGCCGTGGTGGACGCGGCGCGAGGCATGGGATTCGGCCGCGCGCGGCTGCTGTTTCGCGTGCGCCTGCCGCTTGCCTGGCCGGTGATCCTCTCCGGCATCCGGGTCTCGACGCAGATCACGATCGGTATCGCGGCCATCGGCGCGTATGTCAAGGGCCCCGGCCTCGGCAACGAGATCTTCGACGGGCTCGGCCGGTTCGGCTCGGTCAACTCGCTGAACCAGGTGCTCACCGGAACGCTCGGGATCATGGTGCTGGCGCTGCTGTTCGACCTGGCCTTCGTGGTGGTCGGCAAGCTGACCACCCGGCGACGTCCCCGTGCCCGCCGGGCGGCTGCTTCGGCTACGTCCGGGGGAGCGGCCGGAATGGGTGGCGAGACGATCGAGCTGCGGAACGTCTGCCAGCTCTATCCCGGGCGAGCGGTACCGGCGGTCGAAAACCTGACGATGCGCATCCCCGCGGGGGAAATCGTCGTGCTGACCGGTCCGTCGGGATGCGGCAAGACGACGACCATGCGGATGATCAACCGGCTCGTCGAGCCCACCTCGGGCGTCGTCACGATCGGCGGCACCGACGTGTCGGCACTCGACCTCGACGAACATCGGCGCCACACCGGCTACGTCATCCAGCAGGTCGGGCTTTTCCCGCACCTGCGAGTGGACGCCAACATCGGCGTGGTGCCGCGGCTGCTCGGTTGGACTCGGCGACGCATCGCCGACCGTGTGCGCGAGTTGCTCGACGTCGTCGGCTTGACCCGCGAGCACGGCCTCCGCTATCCGCGTGAGCTTTCCGGTGGTCAGCAACAGCGCGCCGGGGTGGCGCGGGCGATGGCCGCGGACCCGCCGGTCATGCTGATGGACGAGCCGTTCGGCTCCACCGACCCGATCACACGCGCCCGGCTGCAGGACGAATTGCTTCGCCTGCAACGGGAAGTGCGCAAGACGATCGTGTTCGTCACGCACGACTTTGACGAGGCGCTGAAGGTCGGCGACCGGATCGCCGTACTGCGGCCGCGGTCGGTGCTCGCTCAGTACGACACGCCCGAGGCGATCCTCGCCGCGCCGGCGGACGACTACGTCGCGAGTTTCATCGGCCCGAAGCGGAACCTGAAACGGCTCGCGCTGATCCGGGTGGGGGACCTGGACCTCCGGCCGGCGGCCGGGCCGGACGGCCTGCCTTCGGTCCGGCTCGACGCCACCCTGCGGGACGTGCTGGACGTGATGGTGCGGACCGGCAGCACCGCGGTCATGGTCACCGGGGACGGCGCCGGGCAACCGCTGGGGGTGTGCGATCTGCCCGGCCTCGTCGCGGCGCTCAGGCCGACCGAAGAGGGGCCCGCGCCCGCGATCCCGGACGCGGAGGAAGCGCCCGGGCCGGGGCCGGGCACCACGGTGCCCGCGCGGCCTCGCCGCCGTCTCGGGTTACTGGTGCGCCCGGTCCTGCTGACCTTTGTCCTGCTGGCGCTCTTCATGATCGTGCGGGCGCACCCGATCGACTCGATCGAACAGCGTTTTCTCAACTCCGGCGAGATCTTCACCGAACTGGGCGCGCACTTGCGGCTCACCCTGATCTCCACGGCGTGCACCATCGCCATCGCCCTCCCGCTCGGCATCCTGCTCACCCGTGCCGGCGCCCGCTGGGCCCGGCCCATCGGCCTGGGACTGGGCAATCTCGGCCAGGCGATCCCGTCGATCGGGCTTGTCGTGCTGCTCGCGCTCTGGATGGGCACGGGTACCGCGACAGCGGTGACGGCACTCGTCGTCTACGCGACCTTGCCGGTGCTGCGCAACACGATCGTCGGGCTCGACGGCGTCGACCCGGCCGTCGTCGACGCCGCGCGAGGCATGGGCATGAGCAAGACGGCCATCCTGTGGCGGATCGAACTACCGCTGGCCGTCCCGGTGATTCTCGCCGGGATCCGGACCGCGCTGGTGCTCACCGTCGCGAGCGCGACGCTCGCGACGTTCATCGACGGCGGCGGTCTCGGCGGCGGGCTGGTCGCCGGCATCGGGCTGTACCGCCCGATCTTGAGCCTGACTTTCGGCATCATCGTCGCCGTCCTGGCGCTCTTCGTCGACTGGCTGGGACTGGTCGCCGAGGAGCTCCTGCACCCGCGCGGCAGTTAGCCCGACCGACTTCGAGGAGGACCAACCATGCGGATGCTTCAGCGCACAACAGCCGCCGCGCTCGCGCTCGTCGCGGCGGCGGCGCTCACGGCCGGCTGCACGATCGGCAAGGACGAGACCGGCGCCCAGGTCGGCGCGGGCTCCATCAAGAAGATCGACGCGCTGAACGGTGCCCAGATCCGCGTCAGCTCCAAGGAGTTCGACGAGCAGCTGCTGCTCGGCCAGATCGCTCTCGTCGCACTGCAAGCGGCCGGGGCGAGCCCGCAGGACAAGACCAACATCACCGGTTCGAGCAACGTCCGCCAAGCGCTCACGAGCGGCGCGGTCGACCTGTATTGGGAATACACCGGCACCGCCTGGATCAGCTACCTCAACCAGACCAAGCCGATCAGCGATGCGCAGGCGCAGTACGACGCGGTCAAACAAGCCGACACCGCCAACGGCGTCACCTGGTGGGCACGCTCGCCCGCCAACGACACCTACGCCCTCGCCGGCAACCCGGCGACACTGGACCGGACCGGCGTCAAGACGCTGTCCGACTACGCGGCCCTGGTGCAGCGGGACCCGGCCGCGGCCTCGACCTGTATGGGGCCGGAATTCAAGAGCCGGGACGACGGTTTCCCCGGGCTGGCGAAGACCTACGGGTTCACCCTGCCCGACCCGCACGTGCACCTGCTCAACGACGCCGTCGTCTACCCGAGCGTCGGCAAGGGAGACCCCTGCGGCTTCGGCTCGGTCGCCTCCACCGACGGACGCGTGGCCGCGCAGAACCTCACCGTGCTCGAAGACGACAAGCACTTCTTCCCGACGTACAACCCCGCGATCACGATCGCCACTCCGCTCGCCCGGAAATATCCCCAGCTGGAGCAGGTCTTCACACCGATCGCCACGAAGCTCGACACGGCGACGCTCACGGATCTGAACAAGAAGGTCAGCGTCGACGGCCTGAAGCCCGCCACCGTCGCCCGCGACTGGCTCAAGTCGGCGGGCTTCATCAGCTGAAGTCCCTGTGGTGAGCTGATCACCCCGCGGCGGAGCGCAGGGGTGGGACTAGCGTGGAGACCATGGCCGAGGTTCGTGTGGGAGTGGTGTTCCGTCCGCAATCGCCGCCGGAGGAGCTGCGGGAGACCGTCGTCGCGGCCGACGCGGCCGGTATCGACCAGTTATGGCTGTGGGAGGACTGCTTTCTCGAAGGTGGTCTCACCAGTGCCGCGGCCGCGCTGGCGTGGAGCGAGCGACTCACCGTCGGGATCGGCCTGATGCCGGTGCCGCTGCGCAACCCGGCCGTCGCCGCCATGGAGATCGCGACGCTGGCACGGATGTTCCCCGGCCGGTTCGTCCCGGCCGCCGGGCACGGGGTGCTCGACTGGATGGGGCAGGTCGGCGCCCGGGTCACGTCACCGATGACATTGCTGCGCGAACACGCCGGCGCCGTCCGGCGGCTGCTGCACGGCGAGACCGTCAGCGTGGCCGGGCGTTATGTGAACCTCGACGCGGTGGCGCTGGACTGGCCGCCGGTGCAGGTCCCGCCCCTCATCATCGGCGGACGGGGGCCGAAGACCGTCGCGCTGGCCGGAGAGGTGGGCGACGGTGTGCTCCTGGACGCCGGGCTCGTCAACCCGGGCTATGTCGCTTCGGAGGCCGCCCGGGTCGCCGAGGCCGCACAGGCCGTGGGCCGACCGGCGCCGCAGGTCATCGTTTTCGCGGAGATCGAACCGGACGTACCCGCCCTCGGCGACCGTGCCCGCGCTCTGATCGACGAACTGGCCGCGGCCGGGGCAACCTCCGTCATCCTGCAAAGCACGTCGCGCCATCCCGACCCGGGCCCGCTCATCGCCGCACTGTCCCGCTGACAGCCGCCCGCTGCCCGGCGGCGGAGGCCGGTCGGTGCGATTCTGGAGGCATGATCGATCGGCCGGGGCCACGGCGAGAACTGGAGCGGATTCGGGAGAGTGCTGGGCCGGGTGCGGCTCATTCCCGGATCGCGCTGGGCGCCGGGCCGCTTCCCGATCGGTTGCGGGCCGCGATCCTGGCCTTGGCTTGCGCACGAGGTGAAGGCAGCAGCACGTGTCCGTCGGACGCGGCCAGGGCGCTGGCGGACGAGTGGCGCCCGCTGTTGCCGCAGGCGCGGGAACTGGCCCGCGAACTCGCGCGAGCCGGTGAGGTGCGGCTGACCCAGAGTGGCCGGTCGCTCGACCCGGATGGACAGTGGGAGGGGCCGATCAGGATCCGCCTGGCGGGGCACGCGCATGGCTGAGCCGGACCGCACGCCCGACGGGCGCTTCATCGTGATCGACGGCCGTCGCTGGCGGGCGACCGATCCGGAGATCCCGGAAGAAGCGGCGACTCGGTTGCGTGGTCTGCTGATGCGGGCTCGCCGGGACGTCGGCGCGGCCCGCCGCGCCCGGGATTCCGAAGCCGAGCGGGAAGCCCGGGCGCGGGTGCACACCGCCAAGGTCGCTTTGGGCGAGCGCGGTACCCCGTGGTGGGAACAGGATTCCGCCGAGCGGCGGCAACGGTGGCAGCGCGGCCTGGACACCTTGAGCTGAGCGCGCCGCCGCCGGTGCTCCGTTGCGAACCACTTGTCGACCCAGTCGTATGTCCGGGGCAGAAGTTCAACCGAGCCGGGCTGGGGCAGGAGGAACGTTATCGGCCGGTTTTCTCTTCCAGAATACGGCGCCGAGCGGCCACCTCGTCGGGGTCGTCCCCGAGGACCAGCAGTTGCAAGGTGCTTTGCCTGATCGGATTGTCCGTGTGGCCGGTGTCATGACCGGCCACGAGGAGCAGGCCACCGGCGGCCAATTCCGGGCGTATCCCGGCGAGCAGGTCGGTGAGTGCGCCGTCGACGGTGAGCTTCACGGACTCGGCGGGGCGGTCGAGGGCGTCGGGGCGGACGGACTGCATCGCCAGCAACGGGATCGACCCGCTGGTGATCCGGAAGTTCAGGTCGAGCACGACCTGACGGCCGTCCTGGGTTCGGGCGCAGTCAAGGCTGCACAGACCCCGGTAGCCGCCATCGGCCGCGCGCTGGGTGATCGCCAGGCATTCGGCGAGCAGTTCGGCAGGGGGAGTGGTGACCGCACCGAACCTGCCGCCGGTATAGACACCGGTCGCGTCGACGCGTTGTTCGGTCACAGCCAGCAGGCGAGCCCGCGCGTCCGCTCCCACGTAGAACTGCAGGCCCCAGTTGCGAAGGATCTGCAGGTACTCCTCGACGACGAACTCGGTGAGCACCTCGGTGAACGCCGGCAGGGTGAGCTGCTCGTGGGCCCGGTGCAGATAGACATCAAGGCTGCCGCCGTGCGCGTCGTTGGTCGCGGCCTTGAGCACCCACGACTTCTCCACCGGTGCCGCCTCCGCGAGTTGCCCGCGGGTCACGACGCTGCGGTGCGCCTGGAAACGTGGATCGACCAACGTGGTGATGCTGGCCTTGTTGTTCAAGTAGCCGACGAGTTGCGCGCTTTTGAGCGCGCGTTCGTCCGGGCACAGCGTGGTCGGCTGCGGATACTCCATCGACATCAGCAAGCCGTCGGACATCGCTTCGGCCACACGCGCGGCGAATTCTCTTTCGGTTCGGAACTCGCGCAGGTCGGTGCCGACGGGCAGGCCGCTGTCACGCAGGTGCGCCAGCAAATCCGGGTCCGTGCCACCCGCGCTGCAGATCACCGGCGTGTCAGCCGCGACAGCGATCGGTCGCGCGGAGACGACGTCGCGGCTGTGGCGGTGCTTGTTCACCGGTTCGGTGGTGGCCAGTTCGGGCCGCGCGCAGACGGCGATGCCGGGACCGTACACGTCGGTGAAAGAGCGAGGAGCGCTGACGGCGTGCGGCAGAACGACTGGGACGCTGATGGAGAGTCTCCTGTGGAGTGAGTCGGACCGGCCAGAGCCGGCTGTGGTGTGCGGCAGAATCGAGAAGAGACGACAGCGTCGGCCAATCGACAGCCGCGAGCACCAGCAGCAGGGAGCTTGCCCCGATCGGCACCGTCAACAGCGTCACGCCTGCTGCCTGATCACCATGCTACGTCTTGACTCGGTGTAGTGGCAGGCGCGCGGGCTCGTTCTGGTCGAGCCGGGGCCCCGGTCCGGCGCGAAGCGCGGACCGGGGCCGNNCTGCCGAGGATCGCGAGCACCACACCGGCGACGGCGACGACGGCACCGATGGTGGTCAGCACGGGAATGTCGACGATCAGGCCGATCACGAGAATGATGACTCCGAGCACGATCATGGTTACTCACTTTCTGAAGCGGCGGGAGGAATCCGCCGCGACGATGGGGACTGGTGCTCGTACTGCCCCCTCCGGCGTCGCGTCAAACACCGCTGTCCCGGTTTCGCTTCCATGTTGGGAAGTTTTGCCTTCTCCGTCGGCACAGGTGTGCCGCATCACAGAGGTTTAGGGCGACCGTTCGCGGGTAAAGGGTCTGAGTCGTCGTGAGCAGCCCCGGAGGACAAAAGCAGTGTGGTTTCGCAGGAAAGCAGTGGTGCCCGTCGGTGACGTCGAGCGGGCGATGGCCGTTCTGGTCGCTCGAGGTGTCAGCCGTGAGCGGGCCGGCGGCGAACTGAGGGAGATGGCACGCCGTCGGCACATCTCGCTGGCACGCTGTGCGGCCTTGGTGGCGTCGACCGGCCGAGTACCGCGGTCGGCGTGATTTCGGCCCGAGAGAAGCGAATGCGCCGAAACACCGCAGGCCGGTACCGAGGCGGTGAAACCGCAAGCCGAAGATCGGGGAGGCGTCGGCTGTTAGGGTCCGGGCCATGCGGATGTGGTGGTGTGCCCTGGTCGTGAGCGCGGGTGTGCTGGTCGGCGCGTGCACCGGGGGCGGGTCCGGGAATGGCCAGGTGGTGCCCCCGGCGACCCCGCAGGTCCCGAAGACGGTGGCGACCGGCCCCCTGAAGACGCCGACGTCGTCACCCTCGGAAACCCCGGTGACCACTACGACCCAGCTGACGCCGGAGACGACGCGGGCCACGACTCATCGCACCACGACGACCGCGAAGCGTCCGACGACCCCGCGCCGCACTGCCACCCGGAGACGCTGACGGATTCGGAGGGCGCGCGAGGACCGCCGAAGGGGCGACCGCGTCGGCGGCCCTCCTTCCTGCACGGAAATTCGGGGGAAGAATCGTCAGCGTCGAGACTCACTCAATCGACTGTGCGCACGCCGGACAGAGCAACGCCAAGGAGACTGGGCCCTGGAGGTCATGGTCAGCAGAGCAGTGGTTTATTCGGTGGCGTTTTGAGCTTCCGTAACGGTGAGAAGTGTCGGCCGCGTGGTGCTTCGTGTTGCCCGGCGGACGTTGTGAGGGAATCATTAGGAGATGACTGCCGTGAAAATCCCGCGCCCTGTCGCTGGTGATGTCGTAGACCTGATTTTGGATGATCACCGGTTGTTCGAGCAACTCCTCCGTGATCTGCGGGACGCCACCGCGGACCGTGGTGCTGCCCGGGCCGCGCTGTCCGCGGCGTTGATCGCGCACGGGGAGGCTGAGGAGAACGAGGTTTACCCGGCGCTGCGACGTAAAGACGCGATCGACAAGCACGAGCAGGAACACAGTGAGGAAGAGCACGCCGAGGGCAATCAGGCACTGCTGGACTTGCTGGAGTGTAAAGGGACCGATACCCAGAAGTTCGACGACGCGGTCGAGAAGCTCGCCGAGACGCTGATGCACCACATCGGCGAGGAGGAACAGACGATTCTCAACCCGGCACGCACCGACGTGAGCGAAAAGGTGCGGCAGGAGCTGGGGACGGCCTGGGCCACACGCCGCAACGCGTTGCTCGACCAGGACTGCGGATCCCTCGACTTCGTCAAGAAGGTCGTGGCCCGGGCCGAGAAAGAGGGCCTGTTGTCGGACGAGGACGAGAAAAGCTAGCCGCGCCTGTGTCGTCATGCTCGGTAAGACGCGGTCCGTCCGTGAAATCCGGGCACCGGCCCGCTCTGTGCTCCAGATTTTCCCGCTCCTGAACAGTTCCTGAGGTTCGTCAACTCAATTCTCGAATGAATTGCCACGAAAAGCCGCCCTGCCTGGACAAACTCGCCAGGCGGGCGGCCTTTCGTCACTGTGGGATCGGGTCCTGCCTCGCTGGAGCCGGCACCGGCGCGGCACGGACCCCGGCTGGTGTCACCAGGCCGTGCTACGGCCCCAGGCGGCTTCCTGCTCCTTGAGGAACTCGTCGTCGGTGAACGGCACCTCTCTACCGCGCGGGCTGAGCCGCAACGCCGCCGCGGCGACGCTGAACCTTGAGTCCCGTGATCGGCGCACCGTTCGCGATCTGCGGAGGAGCACTGATCGGTCCGACAGCGGCCCTCGTGTGGTCAAGGCGTCAATGGCCACACGCGGTCAGGGCACGGAGACGACCTCGATGGCGACGACGCAGGTGTCATCGTCGGTGTCGGCGGTGCTGAAGGTGAGGAGGGCGTCGAGCTGTTGTTCCAGGTTGCCGCTGTGCGTATCGACGAGCTCGACCAGATGCGAGATGGAGTCTTGGACGGGACGGTCGCGGCGTTCGATGAGACCGTCGGTATAGAGAAGCAGGACGTCGCCATCGTCGAGTTGTAGTCGCTCCTCGTCGTACGTCGCGTCGGGGAGTGCGCCGAGAAGTGTTCCCTGGATGAGCGGCAAGGTGGTGGTATGGCCCTGCTGCCGGAGAATGGGCGGCAGGTGCCCGGCGCGTGCCCAGCGCAGTGTCCGGCTGGACGGGTGATAGAGCGCGGCGATCGCCGTGGCGGTCACCTGGTTGGTGAGGTTGTAGGCGACCACATTGAGCCAGGTGAGCAGCTGAGCGGGTCCGGCGCCTGTGGCGGCGAGTCCGCGTAGTGCGTTGCGGAGGTTGACCATGCCGGTGGCCGCCTCGATACCGTGCCCCGCGATGTCGCCGACGCACAGCAGGACCTCGCCACTGGGCAGGGTGACGGCGTCGTACCAGTCGCCCCCGACGAGATTCTCCTTCTCGGCGGGCCGGTAACGGACGGCGGCACGCAACCCTGGTACATCGAGTGGGGCCCGGGCGGGTGGCATGATCGCGTGCTGCAGTTGCAGGGTGAGCCGGTTGTGTTCGATCGCCTGCTGTTCGGTCTCGGCCAATCGGTCGTGAGTGGCCGCGAGCGCGACTTCGGCCCAGTGCTGGGCGGAGACGTCCTGGTAGGCGCCGCGAATGGTGATGAGCTCGTTCCGGCTGTCGACGACCGGCTCGGCGACGACCCGGATGTAGCGGGAGACGCCATCGGATCGCTGGAGCCGGAACGCGGTCGACGCCGAACGTCGATGGTGCAACAGGGTGCGCAGAAATCGGCCGATCGAGTGGGAATCGTCGGGGTGTGCGTAGTCAGCGAGGCGGGCGAGGGGAAGCGGTGCCGCGGTGGGAGGGAGTCCGTAGAGGGAGAACAGCTCCGAATTCCACAGCACCGCACCCGAAACGACGTTCTCCTCGAAACCACCGATCCGGCCGAGTCGTTGGGCGTGCTGCAGCAACATGGTCAGCTTCGCGGCGTCGTCCTGAAGGCGGAGGCCGACCAGGACCGTGTCAGCGATCCGGTTGATGGTGACGTCGGCGAGTACGGGCAACGGAACCTGGTCCACCGAGGTGGTGAGCATCATGTTCCGATCCTGAAACGGCTCGCCCGTGGCGTAGACGCGGTGGATCGTGTCCAGCAGGCCGTTTTCCTCTGCCGTCAACGGATACACCTCGAGCAGCCGCGAGCCGACGATCCGACTCCCCGGACGTCCTGCCGGGTCGGCGAATCGGGAATTGACGTGGTGGATCCGGAAATCGTCGAGCCGGTCGGCCTCGTCGACGCACGGGCACAACAGAAGGGCGGGATCAGGCAACCTGTCCACGAGATCGACCAGCTCGCCGAGCAGCTGCGGGGCGGAGCGGACAGGGGAGCTGACGGCGCTTTCGGTCGAGTTGTCGAGGGTGTGCGCGCACAGCTCGGCCAGTGCCTCCAACTGCCGCCGCAGCCGGTCGGATTCGAGGGCGGGCTTGTCGGGCCAGCAGATTTCGACGACGCCGACGATGCGTCCGCCGGTGCCGGTCGGGATGGTCGCCCGGCCCCCGTCGGCCATGGTGTGCTGCCCGATCGAGGGAAGGCCGGAGTCGCGCAACGCCGGCAACCACACCAGATCGCGTTCGACCAACGCCGAATGCGCGGGTGTCGGCACCCCTGGGGGGACGTAGCACCAGCGGGCCGCCTCCTCGGCGGAGAACCCGGCTGAGCCGGCCAGTGTGAGCGAACCGTCCGGGCCCGCGAGCCAGACCGCGACCGCGGTCGCCCCGAGAGGATGCAGCGCGTGCTCGAGAATCGCTTCGGCGACGCGCTGGGTGTCACCCGTGGCCAGCGCGCCACTTTCGGCCGTCCGGAGCCGTACGGCGACCGAACCTTCGTCTTCGTGGTCGTCCGCGCGAGCCAGGAATTCCGCGGCTACTTCACTGAGCCGATCCTTCGCGGCCTCGCCGACGATGTCGGCGGCGAACTCCAAGCGCGTCATTCCGGCGCGCTCGGCCAGTGCCGCGAGCTGCCGTGCCGCGTCGCCCGGGCCGCACCGCAGGCGCTCCATCAGCACGCCCTTGGCGAGCTCGATCAGGGCGCGGCCGTCGGCGACGGCGTGCGCGTGGTCCACCTCGCCGCGCAGACGGGTGACCGTGGCGGCCAGGCGTGCCACGTTGGGTGCGAGGTCGGCGGAGTGCCCTCGCGCGGTGTCATCGACGGACATGGGGTCGTTCCCGCTCAGACCGTCAGGTGTCGTTTGAGGCAGGCGATCAGCTCATCCGTGTCGACCGGTTTGGTGACGTAGTCGTTCGCGCCCGAGGCGATGCTCTTTTCGCGGTCTCCAGGCATCGCCTTCGCCGTGACGGCGACGATGGGCAGATTCGCGTGTTCGGGCATGGCCCGGATCGTCTCGGTGGCCGTGTATCCGTCCATCTCGGGCATCATGATGTCCATCAGGACCAGATCGATGCCCGGCTGCGTGGCCACCCGTTCGACACCTTTCCGGCCGTCTTCGGCGTGCAGCACGTTGAGGCCGTGCAACTCGAGGATTCCGGTGAGGGCGTAGACGTTGCGCGGATCGTCGTCGACGATCAGCACGGTGCGGCCGGTCAAAGTGCTGTCCACGTTCCGAGTGCGCACGGGCGCCGACTCGTTGCCGGGCTGGACCAGCGGCAGGACGGCTCCCGGCTTCTCGGCCGACAAGTGCAACGCGAGCCGCTCACGCAGTTCGTCCAGGCCGGAAAGCACCTCGAGCGACAAGGTCTCGGCCCGCGCCTGCAGCAACTGTTCCTGCTCCTGGTCCAGCCGCCTGGTGTTGTGGACCAGGATCGGGACGGTTCTCAGGGCATGGTCGCCTTGCACGGCTTCGAGGAAGGTGAACGCGGTCCCGTCCGGTAGGTCGAGGTCGAGCACGACGCAGTGATAGGCGTCGGTGGCGAGCGCCGTGGCCGCCTGTCGTGTCCCGGCCGCACTCACCACCTCGACGTCGGCGGTCACGACACCGAAGTCCCTGCTGTCGGCCAGATCGCCGGCCGCGCTCTCGGCGACAAGGGTCAGCAAGCCACGTTGACGTCCTTCGATGACCAGCAATCGCCGGTGGGCCGAGGCGGACGGCTGTGCTGCGGGCTCGGTGTCCGGCTTGGGCGCCGGTTCCGTACCGATCGCGGGCCGCGCCGTGAAATCCGGTCGCGCGATCGGAAGGTAGAAGGTGAAGGTACTGCCCTCGCCGAGAGTGCTCTCCGCGGCGAGGTGCCCACCGAGCAGCTTCGCGATCTCCCGGCTGATCGACAACCCCAGACCGGTGCCGCCGTATTTGCGGCTGGTGGTGCCGTCGGCCTGCTGGAACGCGCCGAAGATCGATTCGAGCTGGTGTTCGGCGATCCCGATACCCGTGTCGACGACCCGGAAGGCGACCGCCGGGCCGTTCGCGTGCATGGCGGGAGGTAGCTCTTCCCTGCCCGCCGGCGCGATGTGCAGCTCGATTCCGCCGGTATTGGTGAACTTCACGGCATTGGAGAGAAGGTTCCGCAGAACCTGCCGCAGACGCGCGTCGTCGGTCAGCAGCTGCGCGGGGGAGTCTTGGCCGACGACGATCCGGAAGTCCAGATGCCGCTGGGAGGTCATCGGGCGGAAAGTCGCTTCGACGTAGTCCAGCAGCTGCCGCAGCGGCACCTGCTCCGGGGTGACATCCATCTTCCCGGCCTCGACCTTGGACAGGTCGAGGATGTCGTTGATCAGCTGCAGGAGATCCGAACCGGCCGAATGGATGATGCTCGCGTACTCCACCTGCTTGGCGGTGAGGTTCCGGGTCGGGTTCTGGGCGAGCAGCTGCGCGAGGATCAACAGGCTGTTGAGCGGGGTTCGTAGTTCGTGGCTCATGTTGGCCAGGAACTCCGACTTGTACTTCGACGCCAGTGTCAGCTGATGGGCGCGGGTCTCGAGTTCTTGCCGGGCCTGCTCGATTTCGAGGTTTTTCGTCTCGATGTCGTGGTTCTGGGTCGCCAGGAGGGCGGCCTTCTCCTCCAGCTCGGCGTTGGAACGCTGCAGTTCTTCCTGCTGTGACTGCAGTTCCTGCGAACGTGTCTGGAGTTCGGCGGTCAGCCGCTGCGATTCGCCGAGAAGTTCGTCGGTGCGCGCGTTGGCGACGATGCTGTTGACGTTGACGCCGATCTGTTCCATCAGCAGTTCGAGGAAGGCGCGGTGCACCGCGGTGAAGCCGTGGACCGAAGCGAGCTCGATGACGCCGAGGACCTGATCCTCCACCACGATCGGGAGCACGATCAGGTTGGCCGGGCTCGTCTTTCCCAGACCGGACGAGATCGCCACGTAGTCCGGCGGGACGTCGTCGACGACGATCGGGCGTCGGCTGCGCGCCGCCTGGCCGACCAGTGACTGGCCGATCCTGAAGCGCACCACCGGGCCGTCCTCGCCCTCCGGATGCCCGTAGGCGCCGACGAGGCGCAGTTCCGGCATCTCCGTGGTGTCGTCGGCGAGGTAGAACGCGCCGTACTGCGCGGCGACCAGCGGCACCAGCTCGTCCATCACCGCGGCCGCGACGACCGCGAGGTCACGACGCCCCTGCATCAGCCCGGTGATGGTGGCCAGGTTCGACTTCAGCCAGTCCTGTTCCTGGTTCGCCCGGGTCGTCTCGCGCAGCGACTCCACCATCGAGTTGATGTTGTCCTTGAGTTCGGCGACTTCGCCGGAGGCGTCCACGGTGATCGAGCGGGTGAGGTCGCCTTCCGCGACCGCGCTGGTGACCTTGGCGATCGCCCGCACCTGGCGGGTGAGGTTCCCGGCCAGTTCGTTGACGTTTTCGGTGAGGCGTTTCCACGTGCCCGAGACGCCTTCGACCTCCGCCTGGCCACCGAGCCGCCCTTCGCTGCCGACCTCGCGGGCGACGCGGGTGACCTCGGCGGCGAAGGCGGAGAGCTGGTCGACCATCGTGTTGATGGTGGTCTTGAGTTCCAGGATCTCGCCGCGCGCGTCGACGTCGATCTTGCGGGTGAGGTCGCCTTGGGCGACGGCGGTGGTGACCTGGGCGATGTTGCGGACCTGGCCGGTGAGGTTGTTCGCCATCGAGTTGACGTTGTCGGTGAGGTCCTTCCAGGTGCCGGCGACGTTCGGGACCCGGGCCTGCCCGCCGAGGATGCCCTCGGTGCCGACTTCGCGGGCGACGCGGGTGACCTCGTCCGCGAACGCGGAGAGCGTGTCGACCATCGTGTTGATGACGTCGGCCAGCGCGGCGACCTCGCCCTTGGCCTCGACGGTGATCTTGCGGGACAGATCGCCTCGCGCTACCGCCGTGGCGACCTGGGCGATGGAGCGCACCTGGCCGGTCAGGTTGGACGCCATCACGTTGACGTTGTCGGTGAGGTCCTTCCAGGTGCCGGAAACACCCCGTACCGTCGCTTGCCCGCCGAGATTGCCTTCGGTGCCGACTTCGCGGGCGACGCGGGTGACTTCGTCGGCGAAGGCGGAGAGCTGGTCGACCATCGTGTTGATGGTGTCCTTGAGTTCCAGGATCTCGCCGCGCGCGTCGACCCGGATCTTCTGGGAGAGGTCCCCGCGAGCCACCGCGGTGGTGACCTGGGCGATCGAGCGGACCTGGGCGGTGAGGTTGTCCGCCATGAAGTTCACGGAGTCGGTGAGGTCGCGCCAGGTGCCGGAGACGCCCTTGACGTCGGCTTGGCCGCCGAGGCGGCCTTCGGTGCCGACCTCACGGGCGACACGGGTGACCTCGTCGGCGAAGGCGGACAGCTGCCCCACCATGGTGTTCAGCGTGTCCTTCAGCTCCAGGACCTCGCCGCGGGCCGTCACGTTGATCTTCTGCGACAGGTCGCCCTTGGCGACCGCGGTCGCGACCTGGGCGATGTTGCGGACCTGGTCGGTGAGGTTGCCCGCCATGAAGTTCACGGAGTCGGTGAGGTCGCGCCAGGTGCCGGAGACGCCCTTGACGTCGGCTTGGCCACCGAGGCGGCCTTCGGTGCCGACCTCACGGGCGACGCGGGTGACCTCGTCGGCGAAGGAGGACAACTGGTCGACCATCGTGTTGATGGTGTTCTTCAGTTCGAGGATCTCGCCGCGCGCGTCCACCGTGATCTTCTGCGACAGATCACCCTTGGCGACCGCGGTCGTCACCTGCGCGACATTCCGGACCTGGTCGGTCAGGTTGCCCGCCATGAAGTTCACCGAGTCGGTGAGGTCACGCCAGACACCGCCGACGCCCGGAACCTCCGCCTGGCCGCCCAGCCTGCCCTCGCTGCCGACCTCACGGGCGACGCGGGTGACCTCGTCGGCGAACGAGGACAGCTGGTCCACCATCGTGTTCACGGTGTCCTTCAGCTCCAGGATCTCACCGCGGGCGTCGACGTCGATCTTCTGCGACAGGTCGCCTCGGGCCACCGCGGTCGCCACCTGGGCGATGTCACGCACCTGGGTGGTGAGGTTGCCCGCCATCGCGTTCACCGAGTCGGTGAGGTCCTTCCAGGTGCCTGACACACCCGGTACCTTCGCCTGGCCGCCGAGCTGCCCCTCGCTGCCGACTTCACGGGCGACCCGGGTGACCTCCGAGGTGAACAGGGACAGCTGGTCCGCCATCCCGTTGAACACCGTCGCGATGTCGCCCAGCAGACCGCCGTCGCCGTCCGGCAGCCGAATGCCGAAGTCCCCGTCCCGCACCGCCGTCAAACCGGCGAGAAGCTGCCGCAGCTCCTCTTCCCCAGCACGACTCATCGTCGAAACCGCCGACCCACTCATCCGCCACCACTCTTCATTTCACAAGGTCGAGGAAAGAACCGACTGACCGGCCGAGGGAGTGTTCGGGCGAGAAGGAACGGCCCGCACGGTTCACGAGCATAGCGAAGCTGTACTACTGTGCATCGTGACGGTTGAGCAACCAGCCGCGACCCGCCCGGCGTGCGTGCTCCCGTGGTCAACGGTTTTCTGGTCGCTCCGAGATGAACCGTATTTCGCGCGAAACGCCATACCGGACTTGTCCATGCCGCTTCGCGCCCTGGGCAATTTCGGTGTGCGGTTTTCCCACTGGAGCAGAAGGTCATCCGCGACAGGTTCAGCACGACGGCGACAGGTCGCCGATTTCGCCCGGCGCGGTGAGGGCGGCGCTGTTGCCCTGTAAATGAGCATGCCGAGAGCTCGAGCAGGCCGCGACCGTTTAGATTCTTTCACGTATACGGCTTTCGAGACAGGCCACTTTCCGGCCGGGTCCCGGTGTCCCCGCTGGAGGTTGTGCTCATGGAAACGCAAGACCCGCCGCCGGGTTCCGGCGACGGTGGCCAGGACCTCCTTGACGTCGTGGGTGGTTCTCCGGTCGTCGTATGGCAGGCGGATGTCCAGAGCGGTGCTTATTCTTTCGTGTCCGAAGGATGCCGGCGCCTGCTCGGGCATCCTGCCGCCGCCTGGCTGGCCGATCCGGCCTTCGCGATTTCCTTGGTGCACCCAGAGGATCGCGGGCGCTACCGCCGCGTGCGCGCCCAAGGCTGGGCCCGTCCCGACTACGACCTCACCTACCGCGCGATCGCCGCGGACGGGCGGATCGTCTGGCTTCAGGAGCTGGGGAGGGTACTGCCTGGGGGCGTCGTCAGCGGTGTCCTGCTCGACGTGTCCGGGAGGCGGCTGGAGACCGAGCGGCACCAGTTCCTCGCCGAATTCGAGCGAGGGCTTCAGGAGCTGGAGGACGCCGAGCAGGTCATGGCGTACGCGGCCCGGAGCCTCGGCGATCACCTGGACGCCGATCGCTGTGCCTACGCCGAGGCCGAAGACGACGAGGACCACTTCCTGATGAGTGGCGACCATGCCACCGGTCTTCCGCCGTTGCCCGGCCGGTTCGCGATGTCGGAGTTCGGAAAGGGTTGCCTGCGCGCGATGCGCGCCGGTCTGCCGTGGATCGTCGCCGACAGTGCCGAGGACGACCGCCTCGAAGAATCGGACCTGAATGCCTACCAGGTGACCGGTATCCGGGCCGTCATCTGCGTGCCGCTGCTGCGCGGCGGCCGGTTCGTCGCCGCGATGGCCGTCCACCAGGCGACCGTCCGGCACTGGACGGAGGCCGAAATCGGCCTGGTGGAAATGATCGTGAACCGTTGCTGGGAATCCATCCAGCGCACGCACGCGGGCCGGGCATTGCGAGACAGCGAACAGCGCTACCGGCTACTCGTGGAACGGGCGACCGACGCGATCTGGATGCTGGACCGCGACCTCGGATTCGACGAGATCAATCCGGCGGCCTGCGAACTGCTCGGCTACTCCCGTGACGAGCTCATCGGCACCCCGATCACCGACCTGCTCGAGAACGACGGAAGCGACCGGTGGCGAGAATTCGTCGCGGATCTGGGGAAGGTCTGGGAGACCAGCGATGTGCACCACTTCCGTCGGGCCGACGGAACCGGCATCGCCCTCGAACTGAGCGTCCAGGCCACTCCGTCCGGGGTGCAGGCGATCGGTCGCGACGTCACCGAACGACGTCGCCGCGAAGCCGAACGCGACCTGATGCTGCAACGCGAACGCGATATCGCGGAGACCCTTCAGCAGAGTCTGCTGCCCCGTGAACTCCCCGCGCTGTCCCGGATCGCCGCCGCGGCACGCTATCTGCCCGTCGCCGCCCACGCGCAAACTGGCGGAGACTGGTACGAGTTGATCTCACTGGGTGGCTCCGTCGTGGCGCTCTCGGTCGGCGATGTCGTCGGCAAGGGACCACAGGCCGCGGCGATCATGGGGCAGTTGCGCAGCGCGCTGGCCGTCAGCCTGCTCGACGGACATGGGCCCGCCGCGGCGCTGCAACGCCTCGACGCGTTCGCTGCCCGCATCGAGGGAGCTTCGGGCACCACCTGCGCCTGCTTGACCCTCGACTGGGAAACCGGCGAATTGCGGTGGGCCCTCGCCGGGCACCCGCCGCCCGTGGTCGTCGACGGCTCGACGGCGACGCTGCTTCCCGGCGGAAGCAGCGTGCTGGGCGGGCCGCGACGCTCGCGCTACCGCGAGGAGACCGCGACCCTGGATCCCGGAGCTTCGGTACTGCTGTACACCGACGGTTTGATCGAACGGCGCGACGAGCACATCGACGAGGGGTTGCGACGGCTGTGTGAAACCCTGACGGAAAACCGGTCCTTGTCCCCGGAACCGCTGGTCGCGACGATCATCGACAACCTGCTCGACTCCGGGCAGCAAGACGACGTCGCTTTGCTCGGGCTCCGGCTGACACCACCGCCGCTGCGACGCAGCCGAACGGCGGAACCCGGTATCCTTCGGGAGCTGCGCGCGGAGGTCGTTCAGTGGTCGCAACTCGCCGGTATCTCCGCCGAGCTGTACCAAGACCTGAACCTCGCCCTCGTCGAAGCCGTCGCGAACTCCATCGAGCACGCCTATTCGCAGACCGCCGGCGAGGTCGCCTACTCGGTGGCCAGGACAGCGACGGGCAAGGTCGAGGTGGTCGTGACCGATCACGGCACCTGGCGGCCGGAACCGGCCGACAACGGACATCGCGGTCGCGGCATCCAGCTCATCAAGGCGCTGGCCGAAGAAGCCGCCATCGAACAGAACGAGCACGGCACCACAGTCAGGTTCCGGATCCCGACCTCGGCCGCGAGGACGGTGCCCCCCGTCCTGGCCGCCGGACCAGCCATGGATGTTCCGGTGGACGACACGCCCGGCGAACCCGTCCTGCGGTTGACAGGTGACCTCGACCTGGCGACCACCGCCGACGCGAGGCAGGCGCTGCTCCACCGCATCGAAACCGCCGACGCGCCGGAACTGACGATCGACCTGACCGGAGTGCGTTACCTCAGCAGCTGTGGCATCGCGCTCTTGCTCGACGCCGCAGGGCTGGCGTCCGGACTGGACACGACGTTGACGGTGTTGACAACGGCGGGTTCCATGCCACTGCGGATTCTGGAGCTCGCCGGGCTGACCGGGCCCGGCAGCGACCCTCTCACCGTCGAGACCGTGCCGGCTCCTTCGACGAACTGACTGAGGGCCGCATGGCGTGGCACGAGGCGGTCGTGCGCCGGGTCCTGTGTTCCTTCTGATCGGCGGGGCCGGGTCTTCTCCAGGAGACTGAGCCGATGACCGAACCGTTGGCTCGCGCGGTGACGACACCCTTGCTTTATCTGTTCATCTTGGGTGACGTGCTGGGCGCGGGAATCTATGTGCTCATCGGGCAGATCGCCGGCGTGTCCGGGAGCGCGGTGTGGGTACCGTTGGTGGTCGCGCTGGTGCTGGCCATGCTCACGGCGGCGTCGTACGCGGAGCTGGCGACGAAGTATCCCCGGGCCGGCGGCGCCGCGCATTACGCTCACCGGGCGTTCGGGCCGTTCACCGGTTTCGTGATCGGCTTCTGCATGCTGGCCGCCGGGGTGGTCTCGGTGGCCGCGCTCGCGCGCGGCTTCGGAGGCGATTATCTGGGGGAGTTCGTCGATCTGCCGCCCGTGCCGGTGATCGCCGTGTTCCTGCTCGTGCTGGCCGCGCTCAACGTCCGCGGCATCAAGGATTCCTTGCGTGCCAACATGGTCGCCACGCTGATCGAGACCGGTGGTCTGGTCCTGGTGATCGGGCTGGGCCTCTGGGTCATCGGACGAGGGGATGCCGAACCGGCCCGGCTGGTCGAGCTGGGTACCGCGGAGCGCGGGCCGGTCGCCGGGGTGCTGGCCGGCGCCGTGCTGGCGTACTACTCGTTCGTCGGCTTCGAGACGTCGGTGAATGTCGCGGAGGAGACCAAAGACCCTCGCCGCTCCTATCCGCGGGCGTTGTTCGGCGCGATGGCCACCGCGGGCCTGTTGTACCTGCTGGTGGGTGTGGTCGCCGGCGCGGTCGTCCCGGCGTCCCGGTTGGCCGAGTCGAGCGGGCCGCTGCTGGAGGTGGTGCGCGTGGCCGGTGGCGTACCGCCGTGGGTCTTCGGCGTGATCGCCCTGGTGGCCGTGGCCAACGGCGCGCTGCTCACCAGCATCATGTCCTCCCGGCTGGCCTACGGCATGGCTCGGGATCGGCTCCTGCCGTCGGTGCTGACGAAGACACTGCGCCGCCGGCGCACCCCGTGGGTCGCGATCGTCGCGACCAGCGGTCTCTCCTTGGGATTGGCGCTTACCGGGGAGATCGCCGTTCTCGCCTCCACGCTCGTCCTGTTGCTGCTCATCGTGTTCGCGGCGGTGAACACCGCGGTGCTGGTACTGCGAAAGGACACGCAAGCGGTGCCGCACTTCCGCGTGCCTTCGGTGCTTCCCGTGCTCGGGCTGGGATCGTGTGTCCTGCTGGCAACACAGATCGAGGCCGCCGTATGGCTGCGTGGCGGCGTGCTGGTCGCGATCGCCTTGCTGTTGGCGGTGGTGCACGCCGTGGTGACCCGCCGGCGTGCCCCGCATCCCGACGCGTCCCACGCCGACCGAGCAGCCGGCTGAGCGATCAAGGGCATGAGGAACGCCGAGGACGGGAGGTTCCCGGTCCTCGGCGTGGTGACGTGGTGCCACAGGTCAGTGGTGGGTGCGCAGTTTGCGCAGTCCCCACATTTGCAGGGCGGCGAATCCGGCGACGGTACCGGCTTGCAGCACCGTCCAGGTCGTGCCGATCACATTCGTGCCGAGGACACCGAACGCGGCGACTCCGACACTGACCAGTGCCCACAGCAGATTCGCGCCGATCACCAGCTTCGTCATCGACCCCGACGGCTTCCGTTGCGCGGCCAGCGCACCGACCGCGAGTCCGTAGGCCGCCAGGAAGGCGCCGATGCCGAGCAGCAGACCCGCGCTGGTGCCGAGAAGTCCGGCGACGGGTCCGGAGGCGACCAGGTAGATCAAGCCGTTGCCGCCGGTCACGAGCGCGTCGAGCACGAGCACCCGGCGCAGGATCGTCGTGGCGGACGTGGTCGTGGGGGTGGAGGCCGGAACGGTTGCGGTGGGGGCGGTCATCTCATTCTCCTCTGTCCGATGGCGAGTAGTTGTCGAGCTGGTTGCGGTGAGCCTTGCTTTGCGAGGGGCTGACGAAGCGCTGCCCGGCATGGCCAGGCTCAAGGAGTGCGGATCTCGTCGAGGAAGCCGTAGACGCTGCGGATACGCCCGTCTTCGAAGACCGCGACGTCGAAGCCGACCACCATGGCCTCTGCGCCCTCCGCGCCGAGCTCCCAGGTGAACCGGGCCTGTTCGTGATGGATGTCGACACCCTCGCCCAGGGTGAACACGAAGCCGGGGAACTGGGCTTGGACCGCGCCGATCGTGGCGTCGAGCTGGTCGCGACCGTGTGCTTCCGCCATCGGGTCGATGTAGCTGCAGTCCGCGGTCCACACCGCGTCGATCTTGGCGCGGCGTGCGGCCGGGTCGGTCTCGTTCCAGATCGCGAGGTAGTCGTCGACGAGTTCGTTGAGGTCGCTCACCTGAGTGCTCCTTGCCGTGTTCCTGCTTGCTTGTTCTTGCTGATGAGAACGTTATGCGCGGTCAACGGCCGAGGAATCGGTCACGAATAAGTACTTCTGGCACGAGCGGCGGGCAGGCATAAGTAGGGTTCGCGACATGCTGCACGGCCGGGACACCGAACACCGCGTCCTCGACGAACTGCTGTCGGCCGTGATGGCCGGGCACAGTGGGGCGTTAGTGGTACTGGGTGAGCCCGGAATCGGCAAGACCACGCTGCTGGACTACGCGGCGAAGACAGCGACGTCCGAAGGCGCGCGAGTGCTCCGCGGCAGCGGTGTGGAGTTCGAGGCCGAACTGCCGTTCGCCGGCCTGCAACTGCTGCTGCGGCCGGCGCTGCGACACCTCGACGCGCTGCCGGAGGCGCAGGCGGCGGCGCTGCGCAGCGCCTTGGGCCTGGCCCCGGCAGGCGGCGGTGACCAGTTCCTGATCGGGTTGGCGGTGCTGTCCCTGCTCGCCCGGCTCGCTGAGGACAAACCCTTGGTGTGCCTCGTCGACGACGCCCAGTGGCTGGACCGCGCCACGGTCGAGACCTTGCTGTTCGCTGCCCGCAGGCTGGCCGAGGACGGCGTGCTGCTGGTCTTCGGCGCGCGGTCGCACTTTTCCGCGCATGGCCTTCCGGAGCTCGAACTGACTGGTCTGGACGCCTCGGCCGCCACCGCGTTGCTCGCCGAGCACGCTGACGATCTGACGCCGCAACTGCGCTACCGACTGCTGGCCGAAGCCGGGGGAAACCCGCTGGCGCTGATCGAGCTCCCCGCCGCCCTCGGCGACGCGGATTCCGCCTTGGACACGCACCTGCCGCTGACGGAAAAACTACGCGCGACCTTCAGTGCCCAGCTGGACCGCCTTCCCGACGCCACACGGTGGCTGCTGCTGATCGCAGCCGCAGAGGACACCGGTGACCTCGCGATAGTGCTGTCCGCCGCCGCAGGGTTCGGTGCCACGGTCGCCGACCTGCGGCCGGCCGAACTCGCCGGGCTGGTCGTCGTCGCCGACGGCACCGTCGGCTTCCGGCACCCGCTGGTGCGGACGGCGACCTATCAGGGCGCCCCGCTGGCCGACCGGCTCGCACTGCACCAGGCGCTCGCCGGCGCGCTCAGCGGCCCCGAACACGCTGACCGGCACGCCTGGCATCTGGCCACGGCGAGTACCGGACCGGATGAAGCGGTGGCGGAAGAGCTGGAGCGGACCGCGACCCGCGCGGGCAGTCGTCACGGCCACACCGCCGCCGCGACGGCCTACGAGCGGGCCGCGCAGCTCAGCCCCGCCGTTGCCGAGCGCGCGCGCCGGCTCGTGCTCGCCGCCGAAGCCGCCGCCGAGGCCGGAGAAGTGTCCAGGGCTCGTTCGCTGGCCGTCGCGGTGACCGAGCCGCCGGAGGATCCTGAGCTGCGAGCCCGCCTGGTCCAGGTCGACGCCCTCGCCCGGTTCGCCGAGGGGCGGGCGGGCGAAGCGCACCGGCTGCTGCTCGACGCGGCGAACCTGGCCGGGCTCGGGCAGGAGCAGTCGCTGGACCTGCTGCTGGCGGGTTCCTACTTCGGCTGGTTCGCCGGACGGCGCGAACTGGTCGAAAGCCTCGACCGGCTGACGGCTCTGCGGCTCGAACCGGATGGTGCCAGGGGCGCGATGGCCCGGTTACTCGTCGCGGCGATTTCGGTTCTCCTCGACCGCGACGTCGCGCCTGCCGACCTGGCCGCGCTCGGCGAGCAAGCCGGCCTGCACGCGGACGCACCGCACCAGCTGCTGCTGGTCTGCGGTCTCGAGCTGGCGACCGGCCAGGACGCCGCCGTGCTCTCGCTCGCCCGCCGGGCCGTGACCGAGGCCAGGGCGGACGGCCGGATCGCGCGGCTGCCGAACCTCTTGTTCCTGCTCGCCGAGGCGCAACTCGCGGTAAGCCTCCACCGCGACGCTCTCGCCTCGGCCACTGAGGGAAACCAGATCGCGGAGGACACGGGGCAGCACCAATGGCGCGGGATGCACGCCGGGGTGCTGGCCTACCTCATGGCCATCGAGGGCGACGACACCCGATGCCGTGATCTCGCCGACAGCGTGCTCGCCGCGCCCGACGGCCCCGGCACCCACCGAGCCATCTGGGCCCTTGGTGTGCTCGACCTCGGCAGAGGCCGCGCCGCAGCCGCGTTGGCCCGGCTCGCGACGCTCGCCGAGTCACCGAGCGGCTACGGTGTCGCGGTGACCCGCAGCGTGCCCGACCTGGTCGAGGCGGCGGTGCGGCTCGGCGAGCCGGCCAGGGCAGGCGAGGCCTTCGATCGGTTCACCACGCGCGCCAGGAGCATGCGCCAGGCATGGGCCGACGCCTTGGTCGCACGCTGCCGGGCCCTGCTCGGCCCCGAGCAGGAAGCCGAACACCACTTCACGGCCGCGCTTTCCCTGCACGGCAAGGATCGACGGCCGTTCGAGCAGGCGCGAACCGAGTTGCTCTACGGGGAATGGCTGCGCCGCGCCCGCCGCAAGGCGGAGGCGAGCACCCACCTGCGTTCCGCGAAGGAGACGTTCGAACGATTACAAGCCAGGCCGTGGCTCGAACGGGTGGAAGGCGAACTCGGTGCCACCGGAGTGACAGGCAGCGGCGGCGGGCACGCCACACTGCGCGGCCCGCTAGCCCAGCTCACTCCGCAGGAACTGCAGATCGTCCGACTGGCGGCCACCGGACTGTCCAATCGCGACATCGCCGCGCAGCTGTTCCTCAGCCCGAGAACGGTCGGACACCACCTGTACAAGGCCTACCCCAAACTCGGCGTCCAATCCCGCGCCGAACTCGCCGGCCTCACCCTGCGCGACCCTGCCGCCACTTAGCGCGCTGCCGGCTCGCGCATGCGGTAACTCCGTGCGGGGGCTACGTGGTGAAGCAGACCCGGATGGTGGTGCCATGCGGGCCGGTGTGGACGCGGACGAGGTCGGACAGCTGGTTGACCAGCAGCAGACCGCGGCCGCGTAGTTCCCCGGCGGGGACGGGGCGCCGCCCGGCCAGCGGGTCGGTGAGGTGGCCAGTGTCGCGGACTTCGCAGACCAGGTAGCCCGGCTCGGTCCACAGCCGGAGCCGTCCCTGCCCGCCGCCGTGGTCGATGCTGTTGCCGAGCAGTTCGGCGACCACGAGTTCGACGTCTTCCTTGCGGTCCGGGGAGAGTCCGGCCCGATCCGCTTGTTCGCGGATCACGCCGCGGGCATGGGCCAGGGAGGCCGAGTCGCGGGTGACGGTGTCGATGGTGATGGAGGTGGCCGGTTCGGGGAGGGGGGTGTTGTAGCCGCCGATGATGCGTTGGGGGTCGTAGCCGGCGCTGGGACGTTCGCCGTCGGTGTCGACCAGCAGGGGGTGGGTGGCTTCGGCGTCGGCCAGGACGTGCGCGTCGAGCCGGGTGGTGTCGTACGGACAGAGAATGGTGACGTCGCGGCCGGTGAACGCGAGGTTGATCAATGCCTCGTGCTGGGCGCAGGCCGGGTACTCCAGTTCCGAACGCCCTGCCCAGATCGGCTCGCCGATGATGCGGACCCGCTGATCGGGGTGGGCGTCGGCGAAGGCACGAAGGACGCCGGGGATGATCCGGCCGGGGTTGCGGCCTTCTTCGGTCATGTCGAGCAGCCGGACCTGCTCGGCGTCCTGGCCCAGCGCGGTGCGCAGCAGTTCGAGGTTGGGGCCGGGAACCGACACCGCGACCGGTTCGCCTGCCAGCAGGCCTTGGCGGATGAAGGGGACGGTGCCCGCCAGGTAGTCATCCGGACCTGCGTAGAACAGAGCGGGGTGAACGAACGGGTCCGCGGTCGTGACAGCTGGAGTCATGTCGGCCGTCCGTCGTCGGTGATGAGCTGAGCTGCCTCTTCCGGCCAGAAGAGGCGCAGGACCTTACGTACGGTGCCCGGCGGATGCCGGATCGTCAGCGACCGCGGTGGCTGGACGCGGCGGGCCGCGTCGATGAGGGCACTCATCCCGCGGACGTCGGTGAACGACAGGCGGGACAGATCCACTGTCCCACCGCCATTGTTGACCAGCAGGTTCAAGCTCGTCTCCCATGATGCGCGGGTCGCCGGGTCGATCGTCCCGAGCACCATTATCCCGCTCGAGGTGGGCAGGTCGAGGATCCGCAACTCAGCCTCGACCGGCTGACCATGGCCCTGGCCGCCGGCGCTGGCAGCGTATTCCACGTCGTTGCCTCCCGGCGCGAACTCGGCCCTTACCGTCCAATGGAGCTTACTAGGCGCCTGTCGCGGAGCCCTCGCGCATCCGGACCGGGGCCGTGGACGCGCTAGGTGTCCGGCTGGTCGGGGTGGTCGTGGATGGTGAGGAGGGTGTGGTCGAAGCGGGTGCGTTGTTGGGTGGGGCTGCCGCCGAGGGCGGGGAGGGCGGTGGTGAGTTTTTCGGCGAGGGTCCGGAGTTTGGTGTTGGTCTCCTGGGATCGCCATTGCAGGATGCGGAAGGCTTGTTCGGCGTTGATGCCGTAGACGAGCATGAGTGCGCCTTTGGCTTGTTCGATGGCGGCGCGGGCGTTGAGGAGGTCGGGGAGTGTTTCGTCGAGGATTTGCCGGCGGTGGTCGTCGTCGGTGAGATTGAGGTCGATGTAGTAGCCGGTGGTGCCGATGGTGGTGCCGGTGTCGTCGTGGAGCCGGTCGCCGACGACGAGGACGTGGTGTTCGACGCCGGCCGTGTCGATGATGCGGTGGCGGCTGCAGAAGGCGGTGCCGTCGTGGACGGCCGCGGCGAGTGTTTCGGCGACGGTGTCGCGGTCTTCGGGGTGTTTGTGTGACAGGAGCAGTTCGGTGGTGGGCTGGATGGTGCCTGGTTCGTAGCCGTGCAGGCGGGCGAGATCGTCGGACCACTCCCAGGATTGGTCGGCGAAGTAGAACCGGAAACCGCCGATGGCGTGGGGGTGCCCGGCGATGATCCGGTTCAGCGCTGACTGCGGAGCATCTCTGTCGGAGGCGGCGGTGTCGGTCACCGGCTTATTCTGCCAAGGTCACTGACCGTCACGATTGTTCACCGCACCGGACCGCGGCCTGCCCCGAGCACAGCAGGTCCGCCGCGGAAGCGCTGCCACAGTGAATCGAGACGACGGCCGCCGGCGTTCGCGCACAGGTTCGCGACCGCGACCTGTCCGCTGCCGCCGCGGTTGCCGGGGCTGCTCGCCGCGCTCCCGATCGCCGCGATAGAACGGGCAGCCGACAGCGCGGGCATGACCCTGATGCGGGTCTCGGACCGGGCGCTCCACCCGATGCCCGCCTTCGTCGTGAGCGGGAACGAGCGCGGGCACCTGCGGAGCTGCTGCCGCTGTCGGGCTTGGCGGTCCTCGAATCGTGCCGCCGGGTGCAGGGCCCATGGCGGGGCATCTGTTACGGCTTCTCGGCGCGACGGTGCTGCGGATCGAGCCGCCGGGCGGCGACCCGCTGCGGTGGGTACCGCCGATCGCCGGGGACACTTCGGCCAGGTTTCGCGCGCTCAACGAGGGCAAGGAAGTCGTCGAAGCCGACCTGACCACGCCAGGCGGCAGGCGGCAACTTCTCGAACTCGCCGCCGGGGCCGACGTGTTCCTGCACAACTGGGCGCCGGCAAAGGCGGGACAATGGTCGTTGTGCCCGAACGATCTGGCGCGCGTCCGGCCCGGGATCGTGTACGTGTCCGCGTCGGGCTGGGGCACCGAGTTCGGACCGAAACCACCGGTGGGCACGGACTACGTCGTACAGGCCTACGCGGGCGTATCGCCGTCGTTGATGACGATCGTCGACGTGTTCGGCGGGATCGTGTCCGCACACGGGATCATGACGGCACTGGCGCGCGCCGCCACGCGGGCCGACTCGTCGCTCCTGTCCGCGGCCTCCCGGCTCAACGCGGGTGCCGGGCGGCGATGTGACCGGCCGTTGACCGTGCCGGTCTGCGAAGACCTCGCCGCGCTCGCCGTGGGAGTTCACCGTATGACCTGGGTTTCCGCCACCGGAGTGGTCCTGCCCGACCTCGTGCCGGTCGAGCTGCGCCGTGAGCGGGTCCGAATGGACACTGTCCGGACAGGGATCTGTACTCGTTGTTCCGTGACCGGGTGCGCGAGCATCCGCTGCGCACAGCGGTCATCGACGACGAGGGATCGCTGACCTACCCGGCACTGGACACCGCGGCGCGGGAACTGGCCGGGCGGCTGGAGGCCGCCGGCTGCGGCTCCACGGACATCGTCGGGGTACGGGAGCCCACCGGACGTGCCGCGGTGATCGCGGAACTGGCCGTGCCCGCGGTCGGTGCCGTGGTCCTGCCCGTGCCTCCGGGATCGGACCGCCTGCGTGACTGTCCGGAATGGACGCTCACCGGCGCTGGCGGAGCTCACGGCCTTCCTTACCGGCAACGGCGTCGCGACTCCCAAACTGCCGGAGTTCCTGCTTGTCCTCGCCGAACTTCCGCTCGGGCGCACCGGCGAAATCTGCCACCGCACGCTGACCCGGCTCGCCGCCGCGTGTCTCGGGCGATGAACCCTGAGGCGCGCTGGAGATCGTCGGGTCGCCCGGTCGCGACGTCCTGCTGACAAAGTCACGGTGGGAGAACACATCGATCGCGAGGACCGGCGCGGGCACCGTCCTCGTCGGTCATGGCCCGGCCTGGACCGAGGGTGCGGGAAGGTGGCCGAACTCGCGCGTCGGCGTGGTCTGTCGTGATGTCGCCCGTTTGCCCGCCGTGTGAGGGGGTAAGGGTGGAGATGACGCGGAGCACGGCGAGAGCGGCTCGGCAGGGGCCCTGGTCGCCGGGCAAGGGGTGGCCCATTCACGTGAGTTGCCGAAACCCCAGGGGTGGTCGACGTCGACAGGCCGGCCCGGTGATCTTGCACGTCGAGGTCGAAGAGAAGCACCGGCGCCGTCCGTGCCTTCACCTGCGAGCGTGAACATGATTATTTTCGGCGCCAGAGGGCATCCGGCGGGCAGAGCACCGGCGAGAAGCCAGGTGCGCGCCGAAGAAAGGTCCGGGCCGATGTTCCGTCACACTAAGCTCCTGCAGTTCGAAGCGAAACCTGAAAAGCCGGATCCTGTCTACGCGCGGAAATTGCAGGAGCTGATCGGTGGCGCATTCGGTGAGATGTCGGTGACGATGCAGTACTTGTTCCAGGGCTGGAACTGCCGGATGGAGGGCAAGTACAAGGATCTGATCATGGACACGGCGACCGAGGAGATCGGGCATGTGGAGATGCTCGCCACCATGGTCGCCCGGCTGTTGGAAGGCGCTCCCGCCACGGTCACCGCGGAGGCGGTGAAGGACCCGGTGATGGCCGCGACGATCGGTGGGATGGATGTGCAGCAGGCGATCGTCGGCGGTGGCGGGGCACTGCCCGCGGACTCCAACGGCGTGCCGTGGAACGGCCGTTATGTCGTGGCGTCCGGGAACCTGCTGGCGGATTTCCGGGCCAACGTCGCCGCTGAGGCGCAGGGCCGCTTGCAGACGGCGCGGTTGTACAACATGACCGACGATCCCGGCGTGAAGGCGATGCTGCAGTTCAACCTCGCCCGCGACACGGTACATCAGAAGCAGTGGCTGGCCGCGATCGAGGAATTGAAGGCCGACGGGCTCGAAAGCGACGTCGCGCCGTCGGCGTTGTTCGACGAAGAGAACCAGGACCACAACAACACCATCTGGCATCTTTCCGACGGGCCGGATGGCGCGAAAGGCGGCTGGAGCAGCGGCTCTGAAGGTCTCGAGTACCTGATGGATCCTGAGGCGCTCGGCGGTCCGGGCGTCGCCCCGCCACCGGATCCTGCCCTATATGGCACTTCGGCGCCCACCGGCCCGGGTGATGACGCCCACCGCGATGAGCTTGTCGGTGAAGGTGCCGTCGAGACCTTGTTCGAAAACGGGCGGTGGAAGAACCGGCTCGTGGGCAGTTCCCGTGCCGCGAACGCCCACGATGTCAAGACCGACGCCGTCGCACAAGGGCGGGAAATGGCGCAGAAGCGCAAGGTGGAGCACGTCATCCGGAACCGGGACGGCCAGATCGGGCAGCGCCGGGACTATCACCGCGATTCACGCTGAATCCCGGCTGGACGGCGCCCCACGCCTACGACTTGTTCAAGAGCGAGAAAGGCGAGTGCGTCCGCGCGGTCTTGACTCCTGCTCGATAACGGCCGCCTCGAGAAGTCTCTGCACTTCTCGGGGCGGCCTTCGTCGGTCAGGCTACTTGGCGCGTTTGTCCTGGACCGTTCGGTTGCTGGCAGGTGGTGGCCAGCCAGCCAACGAGGAAGGCCCCGAAGGGGGCGGCGCACATGGCCGGCATGCGGGAGGTGGCGGCGACCCGGCCCATCAGGTGAGCCGGGACGACCGCCCGCCGGAGTGAGGGCCCGAGTTCCCCTTCGCAAGACCGACCCACTCGGCGATCAAAGCCCGAGTGCTTTGCGGCGTTCCATGCCCACGCCGATGACGAGCGGACCGACGCAACCGGAACGGCCGGTCCCCTCGTCCCTTCTCGTATGAGAAGACGGTGGCTCTGGGGGATTCCGGTGAGACTGGTGCTGTTCGGTCTGGTGCTCGTGTTCATGAACGCTTCGTGCGGCCCGCCGGCGTTGGACGACGCGTTCACGGTCCGCCTCGGCACCTGGGCGATGCTCCCGGACGAAGACCTGCGCCTCGAGTATCTGGCGGTGCTGGACGAGCGGTGCCCGAAAGGGGGGAGCTGCGCTTCGGCGGGGCGCGCGATCGTGACGATGTCCTATGCCCTGCCATCGGCGGGCCCGGCGGTGTCGTTCACGATGGACGTGGTCAAGGCCGAGTGGGCCACCTTCGGCGGCTACCGGGTCGACTACGCGGATCTCTCGCCCAGCTCGGACTTCCTCACGTTGCGCCTCAGCCGAAGTACAAGATGAAGCTTCCCGGAACTCGTCCGGTCTTCTCGCCGTCGTACGGCTGAGGCGGGTCACGTTGACCGCCCCGATCAGGTTCGATCTCGACGATCGTGACGATCGCGGGAAGCTGGAGTGGGTTGCCGGATGTCACGACCCGCTAGCACAACCCGCACGCCGCGCTCGAGAAGCGGTAATCGATGCTTCCCTTGCTCGCAAATCGGAGAGCCGGTGGACTCGACGGCGCGGACTTCGTCGAGTGCGACGGTGAACACCGTGCTGGGCCGGCGCCGTGGTCGCGAACCTCGCAAGCCGGCGGGACCGCTCCAGGCAGAGGCAGCGTCGCAGGCTTCGCCGTTGGGCTGACCTGCGGAAACGCTCGATCCAGCTCGGTTCACGGGACAATCGGCGCCGGCCACCACCTCGATCTTCGCTTTGGAGTGATCAAGGGCGGCGCAGCTACGGGTGATGCGGGAAATAACGTCAACTTAGCGTGATCGCGCGCGCGTTCCGGCCGGGTAAGCCGGGGCACCAATGGGTGAGCACGCTCCGCGATAGGGTTAGCCCTACGACGGGCACTATTCCACAATGAGGAGGATGCCGATCGGTGATGTGCCTGGTGGGCGCTCATCTCGGATGGTTGCCCGAAAGGGCTCCCGGTGCGCCGACATCAGGTTTCGGTTTGCCGGTCTTCTTGCCGTATCCGACACTTGGCGTATGGAAAGTATGGTGTCCGAAGACGAGGCCACAGCGGAGTCCGCCGTCCAATTCCCGATCGTCCTGCGGGGATACGACCGCCGACAGGTCGACGAATACGTGCGGGCGATGGAGAAGCGTGTGGACCGACACGAGAAAGCCCGGAGAACAGCGGAACGCAGGCTCGCCAAAGCCCAGGTTCCGGCGCCTCGGACTCCGGAACCGGACCAGGCCAGTGGGTTGGGAAGGCGGATCGAAAAGATTATCGCGGTCGCCAAAGCCGAAGCCGGGGAGATCAAGGAACAGGCCCGCAAGGAAAGCGAGGACCTGCTGGCGACCGCCAAGAAAACCGTCGCCGAGGCAGAGAAGGCCCGCAAGGAAACGGAACGCGCCGCGCATCGCGAGGCCCAACTCATCCTTTCCCGTGCGGGGGAGGAAGCGGCGGCTATCCAAAAGGCGCATCGAGCGGTCCTGTCCGAACTCGGGCAGATCGCGGAGGCCGTCGATGAATTGCGTGGTCGTTTCGGCGGCGAGCGCAAGGCCGAAGGACCTGCCGTGGAGGAGTCCGTGCCCGCGGTCGCCGGCCCGGCGTGATCACCAAGGTGATCGGCTCCCCGCACTGGCGGGGACCACGACGGCCGGTTGACCGAGGACGACGAGGTGCGCTGGACCGGTGCGCTGATGGGCTCGCCCGAGGCCGACGCCCGGGCGACGTTCCACCACCTGGACCGCGACGGCCACTCGCGTCTACTACTTCGACGAGGGTCCCGTCTCGGCGGGCACCGGGCTTCTGGGCCCCCGGACCGGTGACGTATCCAGTAGCCGCCTGCCGTGGGGACACGGGCAGTGATGACGGTGCCACCACATCGAGGCGTGGCCGTGCCCGAACGGCGCTAGCGCCCACAGTGGACTTTCGATGAGGCTGACCCGATGTCGGAAAGCTTGATCGGGCGGCGGGCGGGTTTGTCCGCTCTCGAAACGCTGAAGTACCAGGGTGACCCGCTGGCGGACGCCGTCATCGCCGATCTGGTGACCGGTGGGCGGACAGGCGTGGTGAACGAGGTGCTGGCCCAGTTCCGGGACAACGACCAGCCCATTCCTGAGGATTTGCCGGAGTCGGTGCGGCGTTATCTGATCGACACGGACGTCCCGCCGGGCTGGGTGGATCTGGACCGGGTGGCGGGTACGTACGAGTTCTTCGTGGACGATGGTGTGCACGTCGCTTCGGTACTGTCCTTCGGTGCCATGGTGAACTGCTACGCCCAGCCGCGGCCGTCCCGAGTCCTGTCGCTGACCCACCGGCTGAACCAGCCGCATCGGCGGTTGTCGGAGACGTCGCAGTTCGTGCTGCACTTGATGGGGCCGGATCCGTTCGGCTCGGGCGGCAGCTTCGTGCCCACCATCCAGAAGACCCGGCTGATTCATGCCGCGGTGCGGTATTTCATCACCCGGTCCGGTGAATGGGATGTCGAGGCTGACGGTGTCCCACTGTGCCAGCAGGACATGCTCGGCGCGCTGCTGATCTTCTCAGTGCAGGTCATCGACGGGATGCGCCGGATCGGGATCTCGGTGACCGAGCGCGAAGCCGAGGACTATTACTACGTCTGGCGGGTGACGGGCGCGATGCTCGGCATCCCGGCCGAGGCCATGCCCGAAACGCTGACGGCAGCCCGGGAACTGAACGCGGAGCTGGTCGAGGCGACCTACGGCCCGTCGGCCGAGGGGATCGAGCTGACCCGCAACCTCCTGCGCCTGTACGAGGAAATGGTGCCAGGCAAGGCATTCGACGGGGTGGTCGCGGCGATGGTCCGCCAGGTCGTCACCGAGGAGGTCGCCGACTGGCTCGAAGTGCCGAGCTCGCGCGGATGGCGCCGCGCGGTCGGTGCGGGGGCGCGGATGATGCGATGGCTGGAGCGTTCGGAGGACCGCAGCCACACGGCCACGGCAGTGCTCGACAAGGCGGGCAGCCTGCTGCTCGGCGGCAGCGTCCGGACGCTGACCAACGGTCAGTCGACCGCGTTGACCATCCCGGCGGACCTGCGGGAGAAGTGGCTTGCCGCCGGCGTCTGCCCGGTAGCGCACCCGCGGACATAGCACCGCGGCACCTTGATGGCGGGGTGGCCGGTCAGCACGGACTCGACGAGGACGGCGTCGGGAACCGGCCACAGTGGCCAGGCGGCGCGACGTTCGCCTACCCGCACGGATCGGAAAGCTCCAGCTCCGGTGGGTGGCAAACTGTATCCAGGCCGAGTCAGGCTCCGCGGATCGCTGTGCTGGGTTTCGTTGTCCAAAGCGGCCGAGTTGCGTGCGGGTGATCCGAGAGCACACTGAGATGCATGTCGATATCCGACGTCGAGCCAGACCGTGAGCCGGGATGGGTGGCGCTACAGGCGAGGTGATTGCTCTCCCGCGTCGCTCGCCAAGCGCGAGACGAGGCGGACCGCGGCGGCCACCCGGCCGCCGGCGAGGAACTCGAAGGCACCTTCCGGAGGTAACTCAATGGCTACCGGCAAGATCTTGATCATCGTCACGAACGTTCGCGAGTACGAGACGGTGGGAATGCGGACCGGGCTGTGGCTAGGCGAGCTGACCCACTTCTACGACTACGCCTTGGACAACGGGTTCCAGCTGGACATCGCCAGCCCGGCCGGCGGTTACGTCCCGATCGACCCGGAGAGCCTGGCCCACGATGTGCTCAAAGAACTCGGCACCGACCGGCGCTACCAGGACCGCGAGTTCATGGACCTGCTGAACAACACCAAGAAGGCATGCGAAGTGGACGTCGAGGACTACGACGCCATCTACTTCACCGGCGGCCACGGGGTGATGTTCGACTTCCGAGACAAGGACCTGGCCGCGCTGACGGCGCGATTCTACGACAGCGGCCGGATCGTCTCGGCGGTCTGTCACGGTCCGGCCGGGCTGCTGGACGTCACGCTCGACAACGGCGACGCACTGGTCAAGGGCAAGAACGTGACCGGATTCTCGTGGGCGGAGGAGGAGGCCGCGCAGCGCGCCGATGCCGTCCCGTTCAGCCTGCAGGACGAGCTGGCCGAACGGGGTGGGAACTACAGCATCGCGGACAAACCGTTCGAGACCCACGTCGTCACCGACGGCCGGCTGATCACCGGCCAGAACCCGGGCAGTGCCCGCGGGGTCGCCGAGGCCGTCGTCGCCGCGTTGCAGGCCTAGTGACCGATGTCGATGGCCCACCCCAGCCGCCGTGCCGCCGGGGCAGCCGCTTACCCGACCTTGGCGCGCACGACGTCGCCGTTGACCGACATGCCGGAGACGGCCGCGGCGGCGATGAGCTGTCAGGAGCGGATCGCGTGCAGCCGCCATGATCGGTTTCCCACCCCTGTCACCGGGTGCGGGCGCGGACGTGGATCCGCTCACCCTGCTTGCCGAAGAGGCTGAGCACCTCGACGCCCTCGGGGCCGGCCGCGCCGAACCAGTGCGGCGTCCGGCAGTCGAACTCGGCCGCCTCGCCGGGTCCCATGACGACGTCCTGGTCACCGAGCACGAGCCGCAGCCGGCCCCGGAGCACGTAGAGCCACTCGTATCCGGTGTGCGTGCGCGGACGGGGTGCCTCGTCGTCGGGCGGGATCGTCATCTTGTAGGCGCGGGGCTCGCCCTGGTGCCGGGTGAGCGGGATGAGGACTCGCCCGTCCGGCGGCACCCGCGGCTCCAGCACCCTTGGTGACGAGACGATCTCGTCGACGCGCAGGCCCAGCGCGGCGATGACCGGCAGCAGGAGTTCGAGGCTGGGCTTGCGTTGCCCGGATTCGAGGCGGGACAAGGTACTGGCGGAGATGCCGGTGGCGCGGCTGAGTTCCACCAGCGTCGTCCCCTTCTTCTCGCGGGCGCGACGCAATCGGGGAGCGATCAGCTCGATCGCCGCGTTGACGGCGGGTTGGATCTCCATGAGGCCAGATCAGCAGCTCGTCCCGATTTCGGCAACATTTTTTGCTGAAATCGCCAAACCCGGTCGATGGTGGCGCCATGATCGAAACCCACCGCCTTCCCACCGGGGTCTATCTCCTCGCCTTCAGCCTCTTCGCGATGGGGAGCGCCGAGTTCCTGATGGCCGGGGTCCTGCCCTCGGTAGCCACGGAGCTCGGCGTCTCTCTCTCCTCGGCGGGCGCGCTCATCACCGCGTTCGCCCTCGGTGTCGTCCTCGGCGGTCCGCCGTTCGCCGTGCTCAGCTTGACTTGGCCGCGCCGCACCGCGCTGATGACCACCCAGTCCGTTTTCGCCGCCGCCATCGCGACGGGCCTGCTCGCCGACGACTACTGGACCCTGCTGGTCACCAGGTTCGTCGCCGGTCTCGCCTACGCGGGCTTCTTCGCCGTCGCCGCCGTGACCGCGATCAGCCTGGTGACACCCGACCGCAACGCCCGCGCCTCCGGTGTCGTCGTGGCCGGACTCAGTGTCGCCATGGTCGCCGGAGGCCCCGCCGGCACCTTGCTCAGTAACCTCACGGACTGGACCGGCGGCTTCTGGGGCGTAGTCGTGCTCACCCTGCTGGGCGTGGTCGCCTGCGCTTCCGGTCTGCCCACCACGGCGGTGTCGGCAGAATCCGGTCTCGCGGCTGAATTGCGCGCGATGCGGACACCACGCCTCTGGGGAGTTTACGCGATCACGATCCTGAGCACCGCCGCGTACATGGTGTCCTTCAATTACCTGGCCGCGGTTCTCGCCGACGTCACCAGCCTTCCTGCCGTCTGGATTCCCGCGGTGCTCGCACTTTTCGGTATCGGCGCCTTCTTCGGTCTCTCCCTCGGCGGCCGGATCTCCGACCGGTGGCCCCACCACGCGCTGCTCGGCGGGGCGCTCGGCATCGCTCTGTTCTCGGCCCTGCTCGCTGTCTTCGCCGCGTCCGCCTGGCTCGTCGTGCCTTTGGTGTTCCTGCTGGGCGTCGCGGCTTTCGTGCTGAACCCGGCGCTATACGGACGGGTCTTCGCGATCGCCGCTTCCGCGCCTACGCTGGCCGGTGCCACCACGGTGTCGGCTTTCCAGCTGGGCATCAGTCTCACGCCCGCCTTCGCCGCGGGGGTGCTGAACCTGGGCGCCTCGGTGACCGCGGTGTTCTGGATCGGCGCCGCACTGGCGCTGGTCACGATCCCCTTGGTGATCCTCGATCGCTCACCGCGTCACTGATCTGGGTTCTCACCTGGGAAGCAGTGCGCCGGCTCGTTTCACGGGGTGGCCCGCCACGGCAGTGGGCTGATGGGGCCGACGATGGGAGCCGCGGTCTTCGCGGCCCTTCCACCGGAGCGCGGAGGCATGGCCGCTCCATCTTCGGAGTGTTGTTCCAGCACGACGGCGCCTCTCCGGTCGACGGGCTGAACCGGGTCCTGATCGCCGCCACCGCGGTCGGGATCTTCGGTGCTGCGTTCGCCTCTGCCTTCGTGCCGAAACCGGCTGCGGGGCAAGCCTTTTCACCTGCCCATCGGAGTGTCGCCGGCTCGCAGCGACGCTCCGACAGGCAGCCGCGAGGATGGCAGCGCATCGTCATCCATCCGAACGAGAAGCCAGGAACATGCCTAGCCGCAAAGGGGGCATGATGGAAGCCCTTTCCGGGTAGTAGAGGGCCATGGAAGCCGACACATCCAAGGACTTCGACAACCGGTCGCCCTTCACTTGGAGGGCAACGACAACGTCGTTGATGGCCATCATGATGGTGGTAGCGGGCATCGGCATCGTCGCCTCCAGTGGCCAGGGAATCGGGTGGTTCTTTCTGGTGCTCGGACTGATCTGTGCTCTGGTCGCCGCCGGGTTCTTCCACCTCGCCCGGAAGTCCCGCCACCCGCAGGACCGAGTCGAGCGGCTCTAACGAAGTAGGTCGAAGTCATTCGCTGATCGCGGCGATGTGGACGGTGGCTTCGTAGCGGATGGCGACCGCGCAGGTGGGCCCTGGAGGCCTTACCCGCCAACACTCGATCCGGACGGGGTCGTGGCCGACCATCTCCCAGCCTCGGCACCTGTATCCCGCTCAGAACGGGGATGAACTGCGGGCTGTCTGTGGACACCTCTGTCCTCGTACGGCTTCCGGTAGCCGTCCGGACCGCGGGAGGGCGTGCCATATTTGGCTTACCCACCGATACAACCTGGCCTTCGCGGCCGGGCGCCTCGGCACGACGCTGAGCCCGGCGACTCCGACACCCGGGCCTAGCCGGCTGTTCAGCTGATGAGGTCGACGACCAGAACGACGGTGTCGTCCGCGGGCCAGGCCGATGTGTCAGGTGGGGAATTCCGCAGGGTGGACCAATATGGGTGGTGGGGTGGGACGACGATGGTGCGCCGGCCACCGGGTCGCATTCCGGCGAGGCCATCGTCGGCGCGGTGACCCAGCAAGACCTGTGGTGCGGTCTGTAGGTTCCAGGTGGACCAGACCGGTTTTCCGGACCAGGACAGCGCTTCGGTCCTGATGTTGAGCTGGAGGTGGTCGTCATTGTGTTCAGGAACTGGTTTGCCGCGTCTACCCGTGGTGATGTCGTGGACGGCAAGCGCGGTGGGTGGCGCGCAGTCGCGAGGAATGGTGATGCTGGGCCGTTGGCGGGCCGAGCCGGAGATCTCGATCCGGTCGATGGGGCAGGAGGGCTGGATGGTGGGTGATGTCGAGGGCTTTGTGGCTGATGCGGGCGGTGTGGTGCGGTCAGGTGCGGCGGTCTGCTGGTCATCGCCACTCGGCCACAAGATCGCTACCGCGATGACGATTACGGCGACGGCGGTGATCGTGGCGATTCTGAGCAGAGGTGTTCGACGGCGTTGACCGGTATCGCCGTCACGAGCGTGCTCGAGCAGGGGGCGCACGGACTCGGCGTCCAGCCGGTTCTTCGCTGGGGCGAGCAAGCCGGTGATGACTTCGGCGAGAGGTCCTCGAGTGTTTTCGAGGACAGGTTTCTCGGTGAGAACGGCGGCCATGGTGGCTTCGAGGTTGGCTCGCTGGAAAGCCGGCCGCCCTTCGGATGCGTAGAACAGGGTGGCGCCGAGAGCCCACAGGTCGGATGCGGCAGAGGCGTCGTCGCCGTTGAGGCGTTCGGGTGCCATGTAGGCGGGGGAGCCGATCAGCAGGCCGGTGCCGGTGAGCCGGGTGTCGTCCGCTGAGTGCGCGATGCCGAAATCGGTCAGCTTCGCTGAGGCCGGGGTAAGCACCACGTTCGCGGGTTTGACGTCGCGGTGCACGATCCCGGCGGAGTGGGCGGCGGTCAGCGCCGAGAGCAGGTCAAGCCCTATCTGCGCGACGCGGTGCATGGGCAGCGGGCCGAGCTGTTCGACGTGATCGGCGAGATTGGTGCCGTCCAGCAGTTCCATCACGACGTACGAGACGCCGTCGTGATGGAAAACATCGTAGACGGTGACGATAGCGGGGTTGCTGAGCCGGCCTGCGAGTCGCGCCTCCCGGACGAAGCGCATGGACGCGACGTGACCACCGCCGAGCGTGTGGAGCTGTTTGATCGAGACCGGACGCTCCAGAACCTGGTCGTGGGCGAGCCACACGACCCCCATCGCGCCGCGGCCGAGTTCCCGGACCAAGGCGTACCGGTCCTGGAGCACTTCGTTCGTCATCCCGCGCCCTCCTGCCACCGAACCCGTCGCGCAGCTTAGGGGGAGTGGCACTCGTGTGGGTTCCCTCGCGACCCGGAAACCTGGCGACCTGCTTGACGCGGTGTCATCCGCTCCAGCGGACGCCCCGTAACGCTGGAAGTGGCCGGTTCCCGGGGTACGTCCGCACCGGGAACCGGCCACAGCGGCCAGGCAGCACGAGCTAAGGAGAGTCGCGCCGCGGCCAGGTAACCCCATGCCGGGATTCCTGGAGATCTACCCGCAATTCCGGGGGCGGGAAACCACCCGGACAGGTGGCGCTTGGCACCGGGTGTCGGGCAGAGAGGAGTGCTCTCCTTCCGCTGTGTCCGGCAGGACGCCGGGCTACGACTGAGGCGGAAGTGGTTCACGCAGGGACGCCGGGGTCAGCCCAAGATGTCCAGGCCCGCTGCCACCGTTGTCGCCGCTCGGCGGATTCCTGTTCCCGCCCTGCCGCACGACCACGCCGCGTGATCATCACGACGTGATTTCCCGCCGTTCCCTCGAAAACGGCGACGGAAATATACTCTGAGTGGAGTTTCAGGATGTTACCGAATTTTCTGTACGATCACCGATCGAGTGAATATGCGGCCTGTACGCGACCTGGGAAAACAGTGGGAAATCGCAGGCAGGCCGGATTCGAATACGCAACGTCATCATTGATTGACAGATCCTTTCGATGTTAGTAATTGACCTCCCGGAATCGAACCCCGTTGCGGATGACTCTGCACAAGGACAGGCCCCGATGATCACTCCGCAGGTCTCTTGCGGTCATGCCCGCCCACCGGCGATTTACGCGCTCCTGGCGCTGATACTGGTCGCGCTGCCGCTGTCCGGCTGTGGCACGACCGCGAACCAAGGTGGCGCCGTCACCTCCTCGGCTCCACCATCCCAATCCCCCGAGGCGCTCGCCGCGCTGCCGGAGGCGAACACCTTCGGCGAGCTGACCTCCGCGCCGACCGATCCGCTCCCGGCGGCACCCACCGACGGCGAAGTGCTGCACCCCAAGGAAGACGCGGTGATCCACCGCGTGCCCGGCGCGGAGCCGATCGCCCGTTTGCCCAAGACCCAGATCGGTTCGCCGACCTGGGTGCCGGTGATCGCCCGTCAGGGCGAGTGGGCGCAGGTGTTGCTGCCGGCCCGTCCCAATGGGGCGACGGGCTGGCTGCGTGCCACGCCGGAAGCCGTGGAATCGGCGGTCAACGACTTCCACGTCACCGTCGACCTCGCCGACTTCCGCTTGGAGATCCGCGAAGCGGGCAAGCCGACCGGCTCGTGGACCATCGGTACCGGCAAGCCCGAACACCCGACGCCGACCGGTCGCGCGTTCATCCTCGCTTCGATCAGGGAAAGCGTGAACACCTACAGCCCGATCGTGCTGCCGCTGAGCAGCCATTCCGATTCGCACGAGACCTTCGGTGGCGGTCCCGGCACGGTCGGCCTGCACACCTGGCCTGACGAGAGCTTCGTCGGCAAAGCCACGAGCCACGGGTGCATCCGCGTCCCCCGCGAGGCGTTGGACCGCCTCGTGGAGCTGCCACTCGGCACCGTCGTCCAGATCGCCTGATGTCCCCTACGGAGGTATTTTCTTTGTCCCCGCGCAAAACGAGCGTGCTCGCCGGTACGACGGCGGCTCTTCTCGCGCTCACCGCCATCCCCGCCACGGCCGCGCCGGCCGAATCCGCGTACGCCATCGCCGCGTCCGGCCTGATCACGATCCCCCGCACCCCGTCGGTCTCCGGCACCGGCAAGGACTCACTCGCCTCGGTGGGGCTGCCCAACCCCGGCCCGGCGTTGCTCACCGCGAAGGCACTGAACGCCGAGGTGCGACCGGGGCAAGCCAGGTCCGGGGTCACCGCTCTCGCGCTGAACCTCGGCCTGCTGCCCGCCACGGTCGCCCTGCCCGGCTTGAGTGCCGACGCGATCAAAGCCGAATGCCGCGACGGCAAGGGTTCGGTGTCGATCACGAAGCTGAAGGCCGGTGGCAAGGTGCTCGACCTCGACCAGGTCCCGCCGAACACGACCGTCCCGCTCGCCCAGCTGGTCGAGTTGGTGGTCAACAAGCAGACGAAGAACGCCGACGGGACCCTCACCGTGACCGCGGTCTCGGCCAAGCTGCTCGGTCGCACCCAGACCGTGGACATCGCGTCGGCCACCTGCGTCAAGCCCGGCACCGCACCGGAACCGCCGACCAAGCCCGCCGGCGACAAGCCTCAGCCCGGCGGCAAGGCGCCCAAGCCCACCCCGGTCCCCGCACACCTGGATGTCACCGGCTGACGTCGTCACCCGAGCCGAAAGCGCCCTTCACCACTTCCTGTGTGAAGGGCGCTTTCGGCTGCTCGGCACCGTTCTCGCGCCGGTTCAGGCTGACAGCGCGTCCTCGAAGAGAAAGGTCGTCAGCGGTCGCATAGCTTTCCACGCAAATGATCATTCCGGTCTCGAGCGTGCCGTCGTAGGACGGTGTCCGCGCTTGCGAAAGCCTTCGGGTGGCAGCCAGGCTCGATCACGGAATTCCCGGAAACACAGCCCTGCCCGCGCGCTCCAGCACGCTCTGGCCGTACCGCATCTCGACGCCGACCTCTTGCAGCGCGGACAGCTCCGGCACACTTGTCCGGTCGATCGTCAGCGGACCTTGGCCGTCCACCAGGTCGGCGGCCCAGCTCCTTGCCCGGTCCGCCACCTCGGGACCACCCGCTCTGTGGTTGACCGCGACCGCCTGCCGCCCCCGGATGGTGTCCAATCCCTCGCCCGCTGAGCCCGGCACCCGCGTAGCCCCGGGACAGACGGCCTGGCTCGGTGTCGGCTCTGCGGCGGCGGCCCCGCCCTTACCTCAGAGGTAATCGACAGCGTGCTGCTTCTCGATGATCCTTTGGGCAGAGCAGGAGCACCCCACCGAGAAGACCCGGTGACCGGCATCGTCGATCACCACGTTCCTGCGATGAGACCGAGCCGGGAACCGGCTTTCCACCGAAGTGATCGGAGAAAACCCGATGCGGGTTTCGAGATTCATCCCCGCTCTCACGGCCGCTCTTTTGTCCTGTGTCGTCCTGGCGACCTCGGCGAACGCCGAACCCCTTGCCCGGCAACCGGACCGGACGACGGCGGAAGTGCCGTCGAACGTGCGGCAGTTCATGGACGCCTACCGTGACTGGGGACGGAACGCGCAGGATGTCGGCGCGTACTTGAACCTGTTCGTCCAAGACGGAACCGCGCGCTTGTGGGACAGCGGGCTCGAAACGCCTCGGGACTGGGCGGGGATCAAGAGCCAGATCGAGGGCGTACTGCGGTTGGTCCCGGATTATGTCTTCGTGCCGGAGACCGTCACCTCCGACCCGGACGGCAGGGTCGTTTTCATCGAGGCGCTCAACACCGGCACGATCAAGGGCAAGCCGGTCTCGTTCAAGACGATGCACCGGCTCGTCCTCGGTGATCCGGCGGCGGGCAAGGATTCCGCCCGGGTGCAGGACGGCAGGCGGTTCTGGGACCAGGTCAACATGTTCCGCCCGGTCGAAGATCCGGCGAACCCGCTGCGGAACCTCTTCGAGGGAATCACCTCGTCGTCGACCGATCCGGCCCCGGGCATCCCCCTGCCGCCGCGAGTCCGGCAGCTGGCCTGGAACCGGGAGGCAGCCGGGATCCTGGTCGCCGGGGTGGACGGCACGGCGACTCTGCAGGGACCTGGCCTGACCGCGCCGATCTCCGGCCGCCGGGCCATGACCGACTACCTGGACCGGTTGTTCGGCGCGGTTCGTGACGTCCAGCTCGAGCCGCGGGCGACCGTGTCCGCGGGCGGCACGGAATACCGGGAGTGGGTCGGTACCGCGGTGGCGCTGGGTGGCGCCGACCCGCGCACGATCTCCTTCAGCCTGGTCGAGCGGACGGTGAAGACCGCGACCGGCACGGCCTGGTCGCTGCACTTCGACACGCTGGATTTGATCGCTTCGGTCCAGACAGTGAAAGAACTGCGCGCCCGGATCTTCGGCTAGACCTCAGCCAAGGCGACCGGCGGTCTGCTTGACATGGACCGAGATCCGACGGTGCCGGAGCGAGCCTTGGTTCGCTCCGGCACCGTCATGTTCCACGGCGTCCTCGACATCTCGCTGCCGCTCCGGCGCCGCGGACCAGGAGTCGGGGGTATTCAGGTTCCCGATGTCCGGCTTGGGCGAGTGTTCTCGTTCACCGAACGGGTGGTCGTCCGCCGGTGCTGTGACCGGCGGACGACCGCTCACTCCGCGAGGCGTGTCATCCCAAGAAGCATTCGGTCAAGTCCTTGAACTCGTCCTTGAGTGAATCATCGGTGTCTTCCAGGGCGCGATTGATGTAGCAGAACGGTCCTTTGAGTTTCTTGGCGCCGTTCCAAAGCTTTTTGGCGAGGCTTGTGACGGACAGTGCGCCGGTGGCGTCACTGTTGTTGATCGGATCGCAGGTCGCGTAGTTGTAAGCGTTTCGTTCCTGGTACGTGGGGTCCGGCTGGGTGAAGCGCCCCCAGTCGGGCTTGTAGTTCCGGTAGCCGAGCAACAGGTCACCGCGCTGTGTCTGGTACTGACCGAGGTAGCGCAGCTTGTTCGCCGATGCCGCGGCACCGCTGGGCGTCGAGCTGCCGTAGGGGCGGTAGGCGTAGTTCGCGGTGACGGCGCCGGTGGTGTCGACCAGGCCGAGGACGGTGCCTTGGTAGTCGGTGATGGCGTTGTGGCGGGCGCCGGTACCGGTCCGGACCGTTACCAGCGTGCCGCGGGGATCGCGACTGTAGGTGGTGGTCGAGCCGTTCTCCTTGACCCACATCGGTCCGAGGGCGGTCTGTCCGAAGACGTGTGTGCTGCTGGTGGCCACGCCGGTCTGTTCGGTGATGGACCGCGGCTGGGTCTGGTCGATGCCGTCGTAGGCGGCCCGGTAGACCTCGGTCCCGCCGGACGTCGCCCGTACGAGCTGGTTGGTCGAGCTGTAGGTGTAGGTTTCGGCAGGGTCGGTGCGGCTGATGAGGTTGCCGGCTCCGTCGAAGCCGTTGACGGAGTTCCCGGCTTGGGTGAACTGGTTGGCCGCGTTGACGGTGAAGGCGGTCCCTGCCAGGTTCGTCAGGTTGCCCGCCAGGTCGTAGCCGTAAGTTTCGGGGCCCGCCTTGGACATCCGTCGCAGCGGATCGTAGCTGTAGGGCGTGGTGACTCCAGCGATCGTCTTGGCCTGCAGCTGGTCACTGTCCTCGCCGCCGGCGGTCGTGTAGCTGTACGTGGCTCTGAACGTTTCGGTGTTCGCTGTGTTCTTCACCGTGATGCCGGTCTGGCGGCCGGAGTTGTCGTAGGTGATCGTTTGGGTTCCTGCGCCGGGCCAGAGGATCGAGGTGCGGCGGTCGGCGTCGTCGTAGGTGAAGGTGGTGTCCTGGATGCCTGGGTCGGTCATCTTGACGAGGCGGTTCGCGGCGTCGTAGTAGAACAGCAGTGGCTGGCCGGTCTCGCTGGTCCACACGTTGTCGAGGTTGCCCGCCTCGTCGTAGTCGTAGGTGACGTGTTCGTTGCCGGTTCCTTCGGTCCGCTCGGCGGTCTTGACCTGGTTGCCGACGGGGTATCGATCCCAGGAGTAGTAGATGTTCCAGGTCGGCGCGATCTTCCAGATCACGTTGCCCTGGTGGTCGTACCAGACCTCGAGCAGGGTTTTGTCCCCGTCGGAGTCGTCGGTGACCCGCACGACACGGTCGAACTTGTCGTAGTCGTAGCCGATTTTGTGACCACGCCCGTCGGTCACCTGCACGATCCGCGAGAGCGCGTCGTACTGATAACCGGTGACTCCCATCGGCGCGGGTTCCGTCACCGACGTCAGGTTGCCCGCCGGGTCGTATCCGTAACTCGTGAGGTGGCCGTTGCCGTCCTTGGCCGTGGCCAGCGTCCCTTGTGGATAGTTGTAGGTGCGCACGTCCAGGTCGGCGGTCAGCGCTCCGATCGAGCGGATCTTCGTCAGGTTGCCGGGTCCGTCGTACTCGTGGACGAGTTCCCGTCCTGCCGGGTCTTTGAGCGACGTGGGGGAGTGCGCGTGCGCGCTGTCGGTGTAGCCGAGTGTGTTCTTCGCGCCGGTCGGCAGCTCGGTTCCGATCAGGTTGTTGAGCGGGTCGTAGCGGCGCTTGCCGGTGTTGCCCATGCTGTCGGTCGTGGACTGGACGTCGCTGTTGGCACTCCAGGACCGCGACCGCTCGTGCCCGAGTGCGTCGACGGCCTTGACCTGGCGGCCTTCGCCGTCGAAGTGGTAGGTAGTGGCGTTGCCCTTCGGATCCCGCGCCACGGTCCGGCCGCTCTGGTACTCGAAGGTCGTGTCCAATGCCTTCGCGCTGTTGGGAACCGATACCTTGGTCACCCGGTCGGCACCGTCGAAGGCGAAGTGGTAGGCGTTGCCGGACGGATCGGTGATCGACACGAGGTTGGAGGCCGCGTCCCACCCCAGCGCGACCGTGTGCCCGTTACGGTCCACAAAGGAGGTCAGCTGTCCATTGCCGTTGTACTCGTAGGTTCCGACGTCGGCGCCGGTCGGGTCGATGATCCGTTTCACCAGGCCTTGGGTGTCGCTCGCCACCGTGGTGACCCGTCCCTGCGAGTCCCTGATCGACGCGAGTGTCCCGTTGGGATGATAGGTGTAGCTGTTGGCGTTGCCGTTGCGGTCGGCTTGTGAGGTCAGCCAGCCTTGGCCGGTGAATCGCCACTTCTCCTCCGAGGAATCGAAGATCAGCGTGAAGGTGCCGTCACTTTCCTTGCGCAGCTGGGCGTTCATCCCGTTCGGCGCGGTGTATCCGCCGCCGGTCTTCGGTACGTACGTGGCGCAGTAGCCGCTGGGGCCATGCAGAATCACGTTGTCGCCCGAGAATTCCAGGCCGACGTCCGCCCCGGCCGACATTGTCGTGCCGACCCCGAACGAGCCCCGATTCGGCACCAGGTTGTTGTAGACGTGACTGATCGCCAGATCCAGGCCCGTGCCCTGGAGAGAGAAGTCGTCCTGGGTGACCACCAGGTTTCCGCTGGAGAGATTGACGAGGATCTCCATCCGATCGCTGACCTTGAACCGCTCCAGTGGATAGAACGGCCGGATTCCGGTCCGGTCACCGCAGGAGGCCAGCCCGGATGCCTGTCTGTCGGCTCGCGACCGTGACGCTCGGGAGGTCCAGTCGCTCGATGGCGGTGAGCCGCCGTCAGGTGTCCGGTCGACCGCGGTGCCGGGATGCCATGCCTGACTTGTCGCCGGACGCGGCGGTTTCGCGGTGAACTGTGCGACCGCGTTCGCCGGGGCGGTGATTCCACTCGCCGCCAAGACGACCGCGGTCGTGGTCGCGAAGATTCCGCGCAGCCGCCATCGATGAAAGCGTCTCGAATCCATGGATTGAATGGCCTCTCTGCGATGCTCGCCCCGACAACGCCCCCTGGCGCTCAAGCACCTTGGGGACGGTACGCAGCCAAAACACTTGCCTGCCAGGCGATCGAGGCAACATCACCCGGTCAGCCCACGGGAACGGCGGGCCGGTATTCCTGGATTTTCGCAGCTGGCGACGATCTGACATCTTTCCAATACAGGGCCCCGGTCCGCCCCTATCCTGTGCCGCGCCACGCGTATTCGTGGACTACCGAACCGCAGATCAGGACAGCCGGTGGTCATCGGGTCACGCCGGACGCAACGACGTGTGAGAGGTGCTTCGAGCACGGTCCTTTGTCGGCGCGGCGTAATACGATGGTTCTCTGTCTTCAGAAAGCGGGGCGGAGTAGGTTGGTGGTGTAGCGGTCTTTCTGTCTTCTCGCCGGTCTCCGCGGTTCGACAGGCCGGGTGCGGTCTCCTGGGATTCCCGTAGACGGCGCGCGACGGGGAAAGCAGTGCTCGAAGCAGCCCCTCAAAGCGAATTCCGGGTAAATCGAGGATAATTTCACGGGAATCGATTCTGTTGCCTCGACGCCGGTGCACGGATTGGCTGACTCGCCTGGCAGCCACCTGTTCGGACTATTCCGATCTTCGCCGTCCAGTGCTTGACTGAGGCCGGTGCTCCATTGTGGGCACGTCGGGGCTGGGGGCGCGTCGTGAAGACGCCGCGGGGCGCTTGCTGGGGATGACCACACGAGCTTATTTCACCGATCGCCGCATCGCTTGGTCGAGCGGTGGTTGATCGCGCCCGCTTTTCCGCGGGTGAAGGGAACTGGGGATCATGGGGAAACCAGTCCGTTTCGGCGCTGTCCTGTCATTGACCGCGATCGTGTTCGCGGGTGTGGTCGGTTTGTCCGCGCCCGCCGTCGCCGTGGCCGCGGAACCGGCACCGCGGGTGGCGGCGCCGCCGTCGCCGCGGTGTCCGCAGACGGCCGCCCCTCCGGAGACGAGAGCGGCGCAGGCGCAGGCACCTTTGACGAGGCCGGTGGCCGGGCAGGCCGCGTCGGCGGCCTATTCGGCGCCGGACACGGCGCGGCGGATGATCCCCGGCGACGTCCATCCGGTGCGGGTCACCGTGACCAACACGGTGAAATTCCCGCTGGTCGCCGGACAACACGTGCTGTCCTATCGGTGGGAACTGCCGGACGGCCAAGACGCCACCCTGGGGAACCGCGTCGACACGCCGTTGCCCGCGAACCTCGCCCCCGGCGCCTCCGTGGCACTGGACGCGAAGGTCAAGGCGCCGGCGCTGGCCGATACCGGCAACGAGCGTGAGCAGTTCGTGCTGCGCTGGGACGTCTACGACAACTCGACGCGCAAGTGGCTGTCGCAGACGGCCGGGGTGCCGACGTTGGATCAGCCGGTGCGGGTCGAGCGTCCGACGTCGGACCAGCTCGGGCTGGAGCAGTTCTACTCCTACGTCGGAGTGCCCACCGGCGCCGGGGGATCCGTGTCGGTCAACCAGTTCTCCGGCAACGCCGTGTGGAACCTCGACGTGCTGAGCAACCCCAGCCGGGGGCTGGCCAGCTTCCTGCGCCTGAGCAGCAACAGCGCCGACACCTCGGATTCCTATGCCGGCAACGGCTGGTCGGTCACCGCGTCGACGCTGAACCGGCTCGGTACACCGCTGGAATTCGGCGGGCTGCTGCCCGGTCTGCTCGGCTGGCCGACCACGGTGACCCTGGTGGACGGTGACGGAACCAGCCACGTCTTCGAGTTGAACAAGAACAACTCCGCCGACTCGGCGAAATGGACCTACGACAGCCCGGCGGGCGTGCACCTGTACCTGCAGTATCTCCCGGGAGGCGCCGACGAACGCCGCTGGGTGTTCACCACGCCCGAGCGCACCAAGTTCTTCTTCGATTCCCAGGGCTATCACACGTCCACTGTGGACAAGAACGGCAACACCATGTCGTTCGCCTATGAGCGCGCGCTGCTGGGCAACCGCAACACCGGGGTGCTCAAACACGTCACCGACGCCACCGGTCGTCGCACCCTCACCTTGGACTACTACCAGCGCGGTGACGCGTTCTCCTACATCCTCGGCGGGAAGAAGCTGACCGGCACCAACCTCGACAACCTCTTCATCATCGACAAGCTCAAGTCGGTCACCGACGTCTCCGGGCGCGTCGTGAACTTCACCTATACCGACCGCGGTGCGCTCGGCGAGGTCGTCGACGGCGCGGGAACCCCCGACGCGAAACCGTTCACGTTCTTCTACGACGAGAACTACGTCAAACTGACGTCCGTCGTCGATCCGAACGGGCACACCACCCGGATCGGTTATTTCACCGAAGCCGGTGACACACAGCGCAGGTGGAACGTGCGCACGGTCACCGACCGCCGCGCCTCCCCGATGAGCTTCGACTACGCCGATGCCGACGGCGACACCGGATCGAAGATCGAATCCACGTTCGTCGACGGCAACGGGAAGACCAGCAAGACACTGATCGACGGCTACGGCCGTCCGGAACGGATCGTCAACGCGAAGAACGAGAAGACCCTCGCGCACTGGGACGAGGACAACAACGTCATCCGGCTGGTCGAGAACAACGGCGCCACGCAGAGCTGGGTCTATGACCAGAAGACCGGGTATCCGCTGGAGATCAAGGACGCCGAGGCCAACCGGGCGGGTGGCCCGGCGACCCGGCTCGGGTATCGCACCGACTTGAACGGTCACGTCGCCGACCTGACGGACAAGACCACCCCCGAAGGGCGCAAGTGGACCTTCGTCTACGACGACAAGGGAAATCTGGTCGCGGTCACCGACCCGAAGGGCAACGCCACGCCGCAGCAGGGCGATTACACCGCAAGGTACTCCTACGACGGTTTCGGTCACCTCATCAACCAGACCGACGCCAACGGACGCACCACCGTCTACGGCGACTACGACCCCAACGGGTATCCGCGGGTCATCACCGACCCGCTGGGCTGCGCGTCGCTCTACCGCTACGACCAGATCGGCAACGTCGTCTGGATCACCGACGCGCGCGGGAAGACCAGCACCTACACCTACGACGTCTTCAAGCGGCCGCTCGACACCAAGGAGCCGAAGGATCAGGCGGCGGGTGCCTACATCGTCACGCCCGGCCCGCGCTACGACCGCAACGACAACGTGGTGACCAGTACGGCGGCCAATGGCGCGGTCACCCGCACCACCTTCGACGAGATGGACAGGCGTGTCGCCGTCCACGCCCCGAAGGACACGCCTGACGGCCCGGAGAAGATCACCACCTTCGGTTACGACGCCGTCGGCAATCTGATCAAGCAGACCGAACCCAAGGGCGTCCTCACCGCGAACGACCCCGGAGACTTCACCTACACCTTCGTCTACGACGAGCTGAACCAGATCGTGCGGGCGACCGACGTGAAGGGCGGGCAGGTCACCGCGAGCTACGACGACGTGGGCAACCTCGTGACGCACGCCGACGCCCGGAAGAACAAGACCCCCGACCCGGCCGACTACACCACCAAGTACCGCTTCGATCTGAACCACCAGGTCGTGGCGACGTCCGACGCGAACGGCAACACGGTGAGCACCGAGTACGACCGGGACGGCAACGTCGTGGCCAGCGTCGACGAGGAGGGCCAGAAGACCCTCATCACCCTCGACGAGCGGGCCATGCAGACCGAGGTGCGGTCGCCGCACAGCAACGACAACGGGTTGCGGTATTTCACCACCCGGTATGAGTACGACCAGGTCGGAAACCTGACCAGGACGGTCAACCCCCGTGGGGTGGACACGCCGGGTGAGGCGAACGACTTCGTCTCCGAAACCGTCTACGACGAGCTGAACCGGGTCCGCGAGGAGATCCTGCCGTACGACCCGGCCGACGCCGAACACCGCACGCCGGTCAGCACGATCACCACCTATGACGAGGTCGGCAGGGTCAAGGAGGTCAGCGCGCCCCCGTCGCACGGTGAACAGGTTCGCAACGTCACCAAGATGAGTTACTACGACAACGGCTGGCTGCGTGAATCGGTCGACCAGTGGGACATCAAGACCAGCTACGACTACACGGCCCTCGGTCAGCAGGCCAACCGGACACTGACCAGCGCCGGCGGTGGCGCGAACCGGGTGCAGACGTGGGACTACTTCCCGGACGGGAAGCTGAAGACCCGCTCGGACGAAGGTGTTCCGGTCGGCCGCGCCGTGGTCGTCGCCGACAACGCCAACCCCGAGCGCACCCAGGCCACCGGCGACTGGGCCACGGCCGACTCGGACAAGGGCTTCCAAGGCGCGCAATACCGGACCGGGGACGGCCGCGGCCCCGGCTCGTCCTTCACCTGGAAGGCTCCGGTACCCGCCGACGGCACCTACGAGGTGCTGGTGCGCTATCCGCGAGCGACCGCCACCGACGCCGCCTACACCGTCGAGCACAACAACGGCGCGACCACCAGCAAAGTGGACCAGACCACCCGGGCCGGGGAATGGGTCAGCATCGGCAAGTACCCGATGTCGGCGGGACAGGTGCGGAACGTGACCCTGTCCGGCCAGGCCGGCGGCACGGTCGCCGCGGACGCCGTACAGCTGGTACGCGACAACAGCGCGGACGTCGACGTGGAGAAGAAGACCTTCGCCCACCGCTACGACGCCAACGACAACCTGATCGAGCTGACCGACTCCTCGCCGGAAACCCCGATCGACACCTACCGTGTCCGGTACGACGCGGTGAACCTGGCCGAGCTGGTCGAAGAGGTGAACGACGGCAAGGTCGCACACAGCACCGCCTACACCTACGACGAAAACGCCAACCTCAAGTCCGCGAAATTCGACGGCAAGACCTCGTTGTACGACTACAACCCGCTCGACCAGGTCGAGAAGATCACGAACAAGCGTGACGACGGCGACGCGGGCAAGGTCACCACGTTCGGCTACACCAAACGCGGCCACGTCGAACAGCAGGTCAAGAGCAACGGCAACGTCGTCAAGTACTCCTACTACCTCGACGGCCTGCTGCGGACCCAGGTCGAGCGCAAGAAGGACAACGGCCCGGTCGTCAGCGAGCACAACCTGGAGTACGACTCGAACTCCAACCGCACCAAGGACAAGGGCCGCACCCAGAACGCGGACGACCACGGCGCGACGATCGACACCGACGCCGGCTATCGGTACGACCCGCGGGACCGGGTCCGTGAGGTCACCAAGAACGGCACCGACGGGGAACGCAAGGAGAGCTACAAGCACGACGACAACGGCAATGTGTGGGAGCAGGAGGTCGGCGGCAAGCGCACGACGTTCGACTACCAGCGCAACCGGCTGCTCTCCACCACCACCGACGGGCAGAAAGCCGTCTACGACTACGACGCCTTCGGCAAGCTGACCAGGGTCACGCAGTCGGGCAAGGAACTGGAGAAGTACACCTACGACGGGTTCGACCGCAAGAAGGAGCACGTCAAGGACGACGGTCGCGGGCCGAAGAGCACCACCTACACCTACGACCCGCTCGACCGGCAGCAGACGAAGAAGGTGGGGGACAAGACCACCGCGTACCACCACCTCGGCCTGTCCGACCAGGTACTGACCGAGGAAGAGAACGGCAAGCTGCGCAAGGCATACCAGTACGGGGCCGACGGCGAATTGCTGGCGCAGATCAAGTACAAGGACGACGGGACCGAGGAGGACGCGGTATACGGGTTCAACCCGCACTCCGACGTCGAACAGGTCACCAACGCACAGGGCGACACCAAGTCCACCTACGGCTACACCGCCTACGGCAAGGACGACGAGAAGGAGTTCTCCGGGGAAGACAAGCCCGACCAGGCCGATCCGGACAAGGCGGAGGAGAACTCCTATCGGTTCAACACCGCCCGGCATGACAAGTCGACCGGGACCTACGACATGGGCTTCCGGGACTATTCGCCGGGACTGAACCGGTTCCTCACCCTCGACCTCTACAACGGCGCGCTCGCCGACCTGTCGATGACGACCGACCCGTGGACCAACAACCGCTACACCTTCGGCGCCGGGAACCCGCTGTCCCAGGTGGAGATCGACGGGCACGGCTGGTTCGACGACGCGGTGGACTGGGTCAAGGACAACGCGAAGGAGATCGGCCACGCCGCACTCGACGTCGCCGGGGTCATCCCCGTCGTGGGCGAGGCGGCGGACCTGGCCAACGCCGCCTGGTACGCCGCCGAGGGCGACCACGCCAACGCGGCGCTGTCGGCGGCCTCGGCCATCCCGTTCGCCGGCTGGGGTGCCACGGCGGTGAAGGCGGGTAAGTACGCGGTCAAGGGGGCCGAGGCGGCGCAGGGCGCCACTAAGGCCGCCGACGCCGGTCAAACCGCGGCGAAGACGGCGAGCAAGTCGGCGGACGCGGGCGCCAATGGCGCGAAGACCGCGCCCGCACCGAAACCCGCGCCCAAAGCGGGTGCCGACAGCGCGGGCAAGCCGTCAGGAGCGGGCGGTGGCAAGGCGGGCGGCACGGCGTCGACCGGGAAGAAGTCGTCCGGCAGTGGCTCCGGCGGCGGTCAGGCCGCCAACGGGGGCGGCACCAGCGCCGCCAAGGGCTCCGGTGGCGGAGCGTCGAAGGCGGCGGGCTGCAACAGTTTCGTGCCGGGCACCGCGGTGACGATGGCCGACGGCACCCGCAAACCCATCGAAGACGTCCAGGTCGGGGACCACGTGCTGGCCACGGACCCCGAAAGCGGTGACACGGTCGCCAAACCGGTGACCGCGGTCATCGACGGAGAGGGCAGCAAGAACCTCGTCGAGGTCACCGTCGACACCGACGGCGGGGACCTCACCGGCTCGAGCGGCGTCGTGATCGCCACCGACGAGCACCCGTTCTGGGCCGACCAGCAGGGCCGCTGGGTCAACGCCAAGGATCTCCGCTCCGGTGACCAGGTGCGCACCGACGACGGCAGGCGCCTCGCCGTGGTCTCGACCCGGGCGTGGACCCAGCGGCAGAAGGTACACAACCTCACCGTCGAAGACGTCCACACCTACTACGTCACCGTCGGCAGCGAAGAACTGCTGGTCCACAACGCGGGGGAGAGCTGCAAACTCAACCGGGCACTGGAGAAGCAGGGTGAGTTCCGGCGAACGGGTGAGCAATCGCACCACATCGTGCCGCACGGCTCGCCGAAGGCCAAGGAGGCCCGTGACGTCCTCGATGACGCCGGAATAGGCATCAACGACGCGGAGAACGGGATCAACCTGCCGCACAACGCCAAGACGGCGGCCGCCTTGGGCTCGTCCCGGACACCGCACAATCAGACGTTCCGGGACAGCTACTACCGATACATCACCGAGAAGCTCACCGCTGCACGGAACAAGGAGGAAGTGTTCGATATCCTGGCGGATATCAAAGAGGCGCTGAACTCCGGGCGTCAATTCCCGAAGAAGGGCGGATGACCGTGCGAATCTATTGGACCGATCCACTCGACGGGTATCACTGGATCAATCCGGTCGATTCAGATGATTTCAAACGCCTGCGCTTCGACGGGACATCGAGGGCATCCTCGTGGGAACCGGTGAAGATGGAGCTGGTCACCGAGGACAGCAGAGGTGCCCAGACCAGTGACGAGTTCACGTACTTTCCATGGAGCGGGTCGGACCGGTTGATGCTGCGGGACGAGGCCATCGAAAAGGTGGGGCCGTTGCTCGAACCGTACGGAGAGATCCTTCCGCTGGAAGGTGACGGCTTCCGGGTGTCGGTGTTCAACTGCACCACCGTCGTGGACGCACTGGACGAAGACGAGTCGGAGATCGCCTATTTCCGCAGCAGTGGCAGACTCCAAGAGATCCGCTCGTACGTTTTCCGGGCGAAGGACGTCGAAGGTCTCGGTGCCTTCACGCTGACGCAGCAGCCGGGAAAGCCCGTGCTTTTCACCGATGCCCTGATCGACGAACTCGCCGGGACCGGTCTTTCGGCGCTGTGTTTCACCGCGCTGTGGGATTCCGAGGAGGGGACCTACGGCGAACGCCTGGCGACAGAGTTCCGGTCGATGGATCGCAAGATCTAGAGCGCGACGCTTCCGGGGCGAAGACCGTTCGGCGGGGCCTGGGGCCCGCCGAGGAAACCGAGGGAGGGCATGACGATGAGACGGAATGTGCTGGCCGGGTTGGGCGCGGTGGTGGCGATGACGGTTTCGGTCGTCGCGGCACCCGCCGCGTCGGCGGGACAGGAACTGCCGCTGCCGGGGTTCGGCGACGTCGTGGTGGACGACGCGCACGAGCGGGTCTTCGTCTCCGGCGGTGGCGCCGGCAACGGCATCGTGGTGGCGGACTTCACCGGCCGGGTCCGCCATACGATCCCGAACCAGCTGGGCGCCGACGGACTCGTACTGAGCGCGGACGGCACCAAGCTGTACGCCGCGTTGTCCGCCGGGGACGCGATCTCGGTGATCGACACCGCGACCCTGACCGAAACGGCGCGGCATCCGACCGGCGCCGGAACCTGCCCGACCCATCTGGCCAGGACCGGTGACCTGATCTGGTTCGGCTATGGCTGCGTCGACGGCACCTGGTCGGGCAAGATCGGCAAGCTCGACCCGGCCGCGGCTACGCCGGTTTCCGGTGACCAGCAGAAGGATGTGCGCTATCAGCGCGCGCCACTGCTGAGTGCCGCCGGCGGGGCGAACGGCCCGCTGGTGGCGGGACAGTTGTCACTGAGCCAATCCATGGTGCAGGTGTACGGCGTGTCCGGCGGCGAGCTGAGCGCCGGTGCCACCGGCGACGTCGTCGGCGCCGGACTGTACGACACCGACATCACCGCGGACGGGGCGACGCTCTACAGCGCGGCGGGCGGCCGTGACCGGGTGGAAGCCTTCGCCTCGGCGGACTTGGCTCGCCGTGGCGCCTACGCGGCCCGGCCACGTCCGGTCGCGGTCAGCCTGTCGCCCGACGACCGGCATCTGGCAGCGGGCGCGCTGACCACGGACGCCGCCGATGTGCTCATCTATGAGGTGGGCGGCGTGACCCCGGTCAACTCCATCGCGCTCGACGGCGGCGAGACGGTACAGCCGCGTGGCCTTTCCTGGTCGGCCGACCGGAAAAGACTGTTCGTGGTGACGCGGTACCAGAACGACCCCGAACCGCATCTGGAAGTCGAACGCTATCCACTCGGCTGGTGAACAACCGTTTTCCTTCGCCCGTCACGGCACAGCGTCGAGGGAGGGTGTGCCACCCCGTCGCAGGGGCAGCACACCCTCCCTCGAACTCGTTGGTGCGCGGTGCTGTCACGGCACCGCTGCGCCGAAGGTGCTCAGCGCGCGACCTTGGTCGCGGCGATGTATTCGTTGGACGGAGTGGTGAACGACAGCACGACACCGACAACGGCGGCCAGAACGCTGAGGTAGCCCATAATGGTGTTGGTACTGAAGATGACTGAGATCAATTGGAGCGCGGTAAGGACGGTGAGGACGATCCGTGCCCAGTTCCGGCCGGCCCGGAGTTTCACCGCGAACAGCAGGTACAACAGCGCGAACGCGACCGCGATCACCAGTCCGACGATGATGATGAAGGTGGCGGCCTGATCGATCTGGGCTTCGGTGAGCTGAGCCCCGCCTTGTCTGTTCGCGTTTCTGGTGGCTTCGACCAAGGCGTCCTTGTTGGCGAAGGCCAGGACACCGCTGAGCAGTCCGATGACCGCGGAGGCCAGGAACGCCCAGAAGGCACCGTTGATCGTGCCGGGGCGGTCCCGACCGGCCACAGTGGAGGTCTCCGTGGAAGCGGGATGGTTCGGGTAGTCACTCATGGTCCAAACCTGGCACGGCGGCGCGGCTGTCGCGCGCTGAGCAACGGTTTTCGTGCCGACGAGAGCGTTTCGTAATCGGCTCCCCACGCTGAGGTTGACGGTTCCCGGCCAGCTCCCTCGTGGACACGAGCGAAGCCTCCCGGCGAGCGCGATCACGGGCGTCATCGAGCGGACCTGCGACGAAGACCGTCAACCCGTCACGGGGCCGTCCGCGCGTCGTGGCGTGTGTGACCGAGGGCCATGTCTTCGCCGTGGTACCACGGTCGACACCCCGGCAGCGGCACTGACCGACCCGGCTGCCCTCGAACGGCAGCTCGCGCTGCCATCGGTTCACCTGGTGGTGGACCGACACGGTGCTCACACGATCCCCGCTGCCGGACTACTGGCCTTCCTCACCTGACCCAACCTCGGCTCACCGTTCTTTCAGCACCTGAACGCAACCTGTCATCAAGATCCTTCTTGGTGCTTGCTGTCGAACTTTCACCGGCAGCCACGTCCGCACGCGCAGCGCGCACCCGGTCTGCTCAAGGGCACCAGCCCGCGACGATCGTCGCGAGCCATTTGGTCGGCGAGAACGGTGAACACCGGGACAGGCTCATCCGCGAATTCGCCGAACGGCACAAGGCGGAAGGCGGCCTCCCCACCGACAGGCTGCTCGACGCCACCGGACGCTTTTGACGAACTCGCGGCCGGACACACCCGACGACACGAACGTTTTACAGCTGACAATCGTCAAGCTTGCCGGCCGGATCCGCCGCAAGCGCGCTTTGGAGGTGGCGCTCGGTGCCGAGCTGTACGACCCGCAGACCGCCGAACGTTACGGCTGGGTCAACCGGGCCTCCCCGCCGATGAACTCGATGAAGCGTGAGCCGACCGCCCCCAACAACCGCTCAGGTCGCGAATTCGATGAACGCGAGGTGTGGCGGGCACGCCCGCGTGTCGAGGGGTCTGTGGAGCCGGCTTCACTTGCTCATTGACGTCGTGGCGTCTCATCTACCGCCGTACAACAGAAGACTTCGGCTCAGGTGTGGCCGCGCGGACGATGTCCGATCCCTTGAGCTGCCAGCCCGAGGGCAACTTCGCCGGCTCATTGAGCGAGGCCACATCCGCCGTGGCACCGGTCAGATCGATCTCGGGTGGCTCCCAGCCACGCTTCTGCATCTCTTCGGCTGTGTACCGGTCCATGTCGAGTACACAGGCTTCGAACTCGATGCCTGACTTGAATGTCGTTTGTGACATGTCCGCCTTGCCGGCGAACTTCGACTGTGTGAAGTATGCGCCGCCAGCGAAACTGGCATCCTTCAGACAGAGTTTTCGGAACTCGCAACGGGTGAAGATAGCCCGGTCGCGGAAGGCCACACCTTCCATTCGGACGACGATGTCGAAGGACGTGTCGAAGAACCACGCCTCGTCGTGGAACGTCGCGCCCATGAACTTCGGTGTGGAGATGAACCGGGCGTCTTGAAAGAGCGCCTTACCGCCCCACGAAGATCCAGGTCGTACGGTTGGTCCCGGAGCAGGTCGGCGAGAAGGTGCTGCGCGGTGATCCGGACCTGCCACTCCTCGTGCTGCCGCACATCGGAAGCGGCAGGAAGCCGGTATCGCCCGTCCTTGAGTTCCTCCGGGACGAGATAAGGCATCCGCAGATAGGAACAGAGCACGTTGATCACAACCGCGCGGCGTCCAACGTCATCCCGCGCCAGCCGCTCGAGTGCGTAGAGTCCGCCGAGTCGGACCGGTGCCTTGTCAGACCCGATTTGTTCCACCGCTTGGACGTAGAGGTCCGTCAGCCGCCGCTCACGCGAGTCGAGTTCAGTGGCCTCCGCAGCCCTAGCACTCTCGTGCAGTTGAATCTCTGTGGACCGCTGCCTGCGGGCGGCCATCCACAGAGCGAACGCCCCACCGGTTCCCACGCCGACGGTCAGCGCGGTACGGATCGCCTCCAGCTGGGCTTTTGCGTGCTCTGTGCTCGGTTGTCTGCTCAGGACGGCCAGCAATAGCCAGATCGTCCCACCTGTCAGCAGAATTGCGGTGGCAGCTGCAGCCGCTACCCACCACCACTTGAGAACAGGAAGCCGGTCCCGCGCTCGTTCCACCCCATCGGTCACGTCTCATTATCGCCCAATAGGGCAAGCTGTGACAGTTATTGACCCTGACGACGCCGCGCCACTGGATCAGCGAGCGGGGCCACTCCTCGCCAACGTCCCGTCATGCCGCAGATCGGGCGTTCAACTTGTTGATCGCTGATTTGTTCCCGCCCGACAAGCGGTCCTGGGCAATCGCACTGTTTCAGGCAGGTCTGGCGTTGGTGTTGGCGTTCTTCACCACCGCCCGCATTGCCGAAGCGTTCGGCTGGCTGGGCCGCGCTGGTCGCAGGGGGACCAGGCCAGGCGCGGTCGTCGGGATGGCGATGCTCTTCATTCGGGAAGGCCGTCCGCGACCGCCTCGCAGACGTCCGTGGCGACACCGGGCGAGATCAAGCACCCGGATTCGCACTCGTGGCTAATATTCCCACCGTGTGTGGCTAAGGTGCCGGGCGACGCGTCACTGCCGGCCGTCGGAGACACGCTCGTCGGCGAGATCGTGGGGCTTGGCCGACCATGATCATCAGGTCAGGATCTGCCGCGGCTGCGGAAACTGGCGATACGGAAAACGGCGAACCGCGGGGGACATCCGACTTGTTTCCACGGCCTGAGCGGACCTGGGCCGATCAATTCGGTGCCGTCGAAGCATCGGCTTGTCGGCCACGCAGCAGCTCGCACGTGACAGTCGCATACGACTCATAAGGCGACCCGAACGGCGAAGCGAGACCGCGTGCTTTGAAACCAGGTCAGCCAGAACATCGACAAGACGCTAGCCTCACTTCCGTGAACCGGTTCGCCGCCGAGTTACGCCGCCTGCGCCGGGCCAACGACCTCTCGCTGTCCGCGCTGTCGACGTTGACGCACTACAGCAAGAGCTATCTGAGCAACGTCGAGAATGAGCGCAAGCCGCCGTCCGCCGACCTGGCGCGCAGGCTCGACGAGGTGCTCGGCGCCCGGGGGACCCTGCTCGAGCTGGCGGATGTCGCGTCCGAGTCGGCCTGCCCCTATCGCGGGCTGGCGGCGTTCGAGCCGGAGCACGCGCGCTGGTTCTTCGGCCGCGAGCGGCTCACCGCCGAACTCGTCGCGAGGCTGGCGAGTTCACTGGACGGCATGCCGCTCGCGGTCTTCGGCGCGTCCGGCGCCGGGAAGTCGTCGCTGTTGAAGGCGGGGCTGGTGCCCTCGATCGCGCGAGGTGCGCTGCCCGCCACCGGTTCGGCGAGCTGGCCGGTACTGCTGCTCACACCGACCGCGCGTCCTGCGCAGGCGCTGGCCCAAGGCGTCGCCAAAATGCTCGGCGCGTCCGAAGCGGACCTGCGTGAGGCGATCGACCACGGCACGTTCGGCCAAGCACTGCGGGTGGCGCTCGGCACCGGCGGGACCCGGCTGGTGCTGGTCGTCGACCAGTTCGAGGAGATCTTCACGCTCTGCGAGTCCGAAACCGAACGCGAGTCGGTCATCAAGGCACTGTGCGGCGCGGACACGCCGACCGTGCTGGGTGTCCGCGCCGACTTCTACCCGCATTGCCTGGCGTACCCCGAATTGCTGGCGGTCGTCACGCGCAATCAGTTCGCCGTCGGCGCGATGACTCGCGAAGAAGTCGTCGAGACGATCACCCGTCCGGCTGACAAGGCCAAACTCACCGTCGAACCGGGCCTGGTCGAACTGCTGCTGCGAGACCTCGGCATCACCGAAGCGGGTTACGAGCCGGGTGCGTTGCCGCTGCTGTCCCACGCGCTGCTCACCACCTGGCAGCAACGCGACGGGGACCGGCTGACCGTCGCGGGCTACGAACTGACCGGTGGCATCAACCGAGCCGTCGCGGAAACCGCCGAGCGCGTCTATACACAGCTCGACGAAACGGGAAGAGAAGCCGCCCGGCGCCTGTTGCTCCGGCTGGTCCGCGTAGGCGACGAGGGCTGGGACACCCGCCGCCGCGCCGACCGCGAGTCACTGCTCGAACAGGACGCCGCGCTGGTCGCGATGGAGGCGTTCGCGGCGGCCAGGCTGCTCGTGCTCGACCGCACGACGGTGGAGATCACCCACGAGGCGTTGCTGCGGGCCTGGCCCCGGCTGCGTGGCTGGCTCGACGCCGACCGGGTGGGATTGCGCGTGCGCCAGCGGCTCACCGAGGCCGCCGAGACGTGGGACCAGCACGAACGCGCGACCTCACTCGTTTACCGGGGCACCGTGCTGGCGGGCGCGCGGAGCTGGGCGAGCGCGCACCGCGACGAGGTGACCGCGCTGGAGCGCGACTTCCTGGCAGCGAGTGAGCGTGAAGAGCACAAGGGTGTCCGCAGGCTGCGGCGATTGGTCGTCGCCCTTTCGGTCTTCGTCGTGCTGACCACGATCGCCGGTGGTGTCGCCATCGTCCAGCGGCAGCAGGCGTTGACCGAGCGGGACCAGGCGACGTCACGTCAGGCGGGAGAGCGCGCCGCCGCGCTGCTGGCCACCGATCCGTCGTTGGCTGGGCAGCTGGCGCTGGCCGCGTACCGGATCGCCGACACCGCCGCCGCGCGCGGCGCGCTGCTGAGCACGTTCGCCGATCCGTACCCGACCCGGCTGCACGGCGGCGGCGACCAGCTCGACACACTCGCCCTGCGGGCGGACGGGAACCTGCTGGTCACCGGCGGGGTCGACGGCCTGATCCAGCTGTGGGACGGCAAACACGCCGCGCCGACCTCGACCCTGCCGAATGCCGGACGGGTCGCCGGCCTGGCGATCAGTCCCGACGGCCGCTTGCTGGCGACGGCCGCGTCCGGCGGCGTCTCGCTCTGGGACGTCGCCGACCCAGCCCGTCCCGAATGGCTCGCGCCGCTGCAACCGGGCGCGCGGGCCGTCCGGTTCAGCCCCGACGGGAAGACGCTGGTCGCCACCGCGACCGCGGAGCAGCCGACCAGGCTTTGGAACGTGAGCGATCCCCGGCATCCGGCCGAGTTGACCGCGCTGCGCGGGCACGACGGCGAGGTCAACACCGTCGAGTTCAGCCAGACGGCGCCCTTGCTCGTCACCGGCGGCGAGGACGGGCAGGTCATCGCCTGGGACACGCGTGACTCGCGGCCGCAGGTGATCGCGAAGCTCGGCAGCCCGGTCAGCGGGCTCACGCTCAGCCGTGACGGGCGGACGCTCGCGCTGGCCGACGAAACGCATTCGCTCTGGCTCTGCGCGGTCGACGGAACACAGATCGGCGCCCCTGCTTCCTTCCCCGGCCCCAACGCGCTGGTCCGAGGTATGGCGTTCACCCGCGACGGCACGAGGCTCGCGCTCGGCGCGAATGACGGCGTCATCCGGTTCATGGACGTCGCTTCACGCCAAGAACTCTCCCGGCTGACCCAGCCGAACCGGGTGCGGGCGCTCGCGTTCAGCGAGGACGACAGCGTGCTCGCCACCGCGAGCAGCGCGGGCCGCTCGTACCTATGGCACCTCCCGGTGTCGAACCGCGCGGGGCACGACAGTCCACTTCAGACTGTTTCCGTCGACGCGGGCTCTGGCCTCGTCGCCACCACGGCCCGGCAGGACGCGCGCGTGCTGCTCTGGCGGACGGACTGGTCGGGGCTGGCGCCGATGTCGACGCTGTCCGGCCACACCGAAGACGTCGAGCGTACGGCGTTCGGCCCGGGCGCCCGGCTGCTCGCCACCTCCTCTCGAGACCGGACCGTCCGGCTCTGGGATCTCGCCGACCCGGCGCGCCCCGTGACGCTCGGCGTGCTTCGCGGCTTCGTGGACACGGCCAGCGCCGTGGCCTGGTCGCCGGACGGCCGCACACTCGCCACCGGTGACGACAACGGCGACCTCATGCTGTGGGACGTCACCGATCCACGCTCGCCCGTCAAGCTGGCAACCCTCACCGACAATTTCCGCAACGTCAACGCGGTGGCCTTCAGCGCCGACGGCAAGCAGCTGGCTTCGGGGAACAGTGACCGGACCGTCCGGCTGTGGGATCTGGCCGACCGCGCCAAGCCGCGGCAGGTGGCGAAACTGTCCGGATTCACCGAAGCCGTCATGAGCGTCGCGTTCAGCTCGGACGCGGGCAGGCTCGCCGCCGTGAGCCTCGATCACAACGCGCGGCTGTGGAACCTGGCCGACCGCTCGGAACTGGCCACGATCGCCGGGCACGCCGGGCCGCTGGGGTATGTCGCCTTCAGCCCGGACGATCGCACTCTGGTCACGATCAGCACCGACCGCGACACCCGGCTCTGGGATGTCACAGACCCAGGCCACCCGGCGCTCACCGCCGCACTCCGAAGCCCGCGCGCGGCCGTGACCAACCTCGTCTTCCTCCCGGACGGCAGGCGGATCGCGGCCGAGACCGGCGAGCACGTCATCCGGTTCTGGAACACCGACATCGAGGCCGCGGCGAGGCGGATCTGCGAGCTGTCCGGCACCCCGATCACGCGCCAGGAGTGGGCCGAGCAGTTCGGCGACTACACGTACTCCCCGCCGTGCGCCTGACGATTTCCGCTGGTCACAACGTGTATCCCGAAATCCGGGCGGCAAGGGATACGGCATACCCCTGCCCGTGCGCGCGCCCGGCCGCGAAGCTCGGTCCAGAGCCGAGGAACGGGGTGAAAACATGGCGACGACCGTCGTGGTGGCCGACGACCGTCAGCACGCCAGAGCAGCCTTGCGCGAGGCGCTCTCCGGTGAGATCAGTGTTCTCGCCGAAGTGATGAGCGGGCCGGACGCGGCGAGGGAGACAGCCCGCTTACGTCCGGATGTCTTGCTCATCAACGCCAGGCTGGGTCCGCCGCCTGGCGTCGCGGGCACGTCGGTACTCGTGTTCACCGAGGTCGACAACGACGTCTCGGTGCTGAGGGCGATGCGCTCCGGCGTGCTGGGCTATCTGCTGGAGACCGCGCCGCCTTCGCAAATCGTGCGCGCGGTCCACTCCGTCGCCGCCGGGGCTGCCTACTTCGATGCCACGATCGCGGACTACGTCACCGCGGCGCTCGGCGACCCAGAGTCGGTGCGGAACCCGTTCCCGCAGCTCACCAGCAGGCAGCACGAGGTGCTGGAGCTGCTCGCCACCGGCCTGCCCAATCCGGCGATCGCGCGGCAGCTCGGACTCAGCTCGAAGACCGTGCGCAACCAGGTGTCGGTCATCTTGACCAAGCTCGGCGTCAAGGACCGTTCGCTCGCCGCGGACCTGGCCCGCAAAGCTTTCTGCCTCACGGACGCACCGTGAACCCGCAGGCCTGGACCCGGTCGCCGTCGCTGGCGACCACCGACGCGGCAAGGCTGGTCGCGGCCTGCTGCTCGGTGCGGAACCGATAGCCCTGGGCGAGAAGAACTTCGGCGCTACCGGGTGCCTGTACCCAGGCCGAGTACCGCCGGCCGGGGACATCGACCTCGACTCGCACGCGATAGGTCACCCCCTCGGCATAGCGGACCGATGAGGCCGGGTAGTCGGTTCCGTCGCGGGCGTCGATGGTGCCGTTGGCCCCGAACCGGACGATGGCTGCCAGCCCGCTCCACCGGGTGGTCGCCGCCGGTGCCAGCCCGACCGCGCCGTCGGCCGTCGCCGTCCGCGGGGTCACCTCCCAGCTTGCGCCGAACGTGCCCGAGCGAGCGGGGAAAGGCTTCGACACGAACACGCCACCGCCCGGCGAAGCCTGACAGTTCTCGTTCGTGGTGAAGCTGAGCACCCCGGCCTGGGTCGTGCGCGGTCCGGTTCCCGGCGTGACCTCGACGATCGCGCCGTCCGCGTCGGCCCTGGTAGTGACCGCGAAGGAGGTGTCCGGCGCCAGTCCGGTGATGACGTTGCGTGTGGTCCCCGCCGGGAGGCGGTACCGGATCGGGGTGGTGGGCGTGTCCCTGATCGGGTTCAGCACAGCGGAAGTGCCATCGGGCGAGGTGAGCAAGGCGCCCTGTATGGCGCCCTCGAGCACGGAGACCCGGCTCGCCTGCGCGGTGCCGCCCGCGTCGACCACCGTGAGCCACTGGTTGCTCGCGGCGGCGGCCGATGGCTTCACGTCGATGCGCGAGACGTCGCTGCCCCCGAAAACGGTGGGCGTGACCTGCTCCTGATGGCCGGCGGGCAGCACCGTGCTGACCGAGCCGCCACCCGCGATGTCGTAGCGGCTGACACCGGGCGCGGGATCGGCGACGCGGGTCGGCGCACCGGCGAAGTGGAACCGCATCCACTGGCCCACCGCGGGATCGGCCGTCGCCGTGCGGTCGTGGACGACGAACAGGTTCGGCCGCAGATAAACGACTTCGCGTGTCCATGACGAGATGGCCGGCGCGGCGGAGCCCCTCGGGTACATGTCTTCCAGCTGGCTCGCCCGCATGAACACGTAGTCCTGCGCGGCGTCGAAGGCACTCAGCCGCGTGCGGGCGCCGTCGGCACGCGTCTTCGTGCCTTGACCGGTCGGCGTCGGTGAGGCCGTGTAGAACACGTTGTAGAGACCTCTGGTCGACGCGGAGCCGAAATTGTCGTTGTAGACGAAGTCGTCGGGCGCCGCACTGCCGCGGAAGAGCTGCCCGGTGGCGTTGACCAGGAACGGCTGGTTTCCCCGCGCGACCGCCAGGCTGCCCGAGTCGAACAGCTCCTCCGAAGAATCCGGATTGTTGGTGTAGGGACCGGCTTTGAGTGAACCCATCGTCGCGTTCGCGTCCCACGACGAACGGACTGAAGCCATCTCCATGCCACGCGCGTACGAGGCGAGCGGTCCGGTCCGGTAGTCGGCCTCTGGCGCGTTCGGGTCCCAGAACAGGAACTCGCTCCACAAGCCGTCGGATGACGTGCCGGGATTGGCCGCACGCACCTCACGAGCGAACCGGTGGAACGCGGGCGCCCGCGGATCACCCCACACCGGCAGCATCCCGGCCAACTGCGTGATGACGGGAACCGGCGCGGCGGCGGGCTCCGGCCGCTCGCGCATGGTGCCCCGGTCGTCGACACGCCGCAGGTTCGGCCAGACGTTGTTCAGGTACCAGGTCGCCGCACCGGAGGCGAACTCGAACGGCGCGGAGCCGTGCACCAGATCGATACCCTTGGCGGTCTTGGCCGCCACCACCGGCAGCAGCATGTTGAACGTCGCGAGTGGGCCATAGTGCTGCCCCTCGGGCCAGCCCCCGCCCGTCAGGTTCGCCGCGTAGTACGGCTGAACGAACTGCTCATGCACCCGGCCGGTGAAATCCGCCCACTGCGCGGGCGCACGCGGATCATCACCCTCGGTCGCCAGCGCGGCCAACGCTTTCGTGGCGTAGTAACCGGCGAAGTAGTTGCCCTGCGGATGATTGCGGCCGAACCCGCCACTTTCGAAGGCGTCGATCCAGCGATCGAGCGCGGTGTACACCCTCGTGCGCTCACTCGGTGACATCGCGTCGTAGAGCCAATCGAAACCGAGCGCCATCCCGACACCGAAGAACCGGATGCCGTAGCCGGCGTCCCGCAGCGGATCCGGCGCGTGCGGATCCCCGGCGGGCGCGCTCATGTGCACGAGGACGTCGACCCCTTTCACGCCATACGCCTGCGCTCGCGCCGGATCAGCCGTCTGCGCGACGCGATAGCACAGGCCGATGTTCGCGATGGCCGCGAAGTACCCGTCGCCCTGATAGCCCTCGCCGATCCCGTTGTCGCCGGGGTAGTCGTTGCCATCAGGCCATTCCACCGGACCGTAGCCGTCACATTTCCGGCGCACCGCGACCCAGGCGGGATCGTTCGCCTGCGCCCGCTGCCTCAGCTGGCCGAGCTTCACCGCGTCGAGCAGCAGGCGTGGATGCGCGGCGACCTCGGCATAAGCGACCGGGACCACTCCCATGACCAGCAGCAGTGAAGCCACGAGCGCGGTCCGGCAACGTCTCATCATCACGCCTCACAGGTCGATCGACAGGCCACACCCGACGATTTCGCGCCCGCACCGCGGCGCCAAGGCCCAGAAGTCCAGCCGAACGGGCAGGCTCGCTGCCCCGGATGCCGCCCGTAGACGCGCGACGTGGACTGCTCAAGACCGTCATCCTGTGCGTGCCCATCTTCGTCGATGACGGGATGGAACCTTGATCAGCGGACGACTCGGCGCCGTCACGCGGATACCGGGGCGCGCCCTGCCGGCCGTGACGGCCTGCCTTGTGACCGGATCGCGCTCGACAACAAGTGCTTCGGCCTCGATTATGACGCGCCCACCACGGAGAACCGCGACGGCAGCGGCCCGCAGAAGTGGCAGAGCATGACTAGCCGATCCGCACCCTCGCACCGCGGACCTGCGGCAAATGCCTGCGCCGGTTCAAGGGCTTGGTCAGCGTGTCACCGCGTGACGATAGGACGCGAGCGGTAGGTTCCCCGGGGCCCAGATCCCGACGCGGTCCTCGTCGACGCGAACCCGCGTAGGTGCCCGCGGACACTGTCACCGGGATAGGCCACAGTGGTCCGTCGGACATCGCGCTCAGCCGGCCGGTTCGCCGGACTCAGCCTGCCGCCTCGACAGGACGCCGTACGATGCGTCGTCCCGAAGTCGGCGTCGATAACGGCACGACCTCCGTTCTCGACATGAACAGCAATTCACGCCGACCTTGCCACCGATGGTTCCACCGCTCCAGTCTGTCGGCCAGCATGGTGCTCGGCAGTATTGCAACGTGGAAAGAGGCTTGGGGTGTCCGACATCATCCGCATTCTCATTGTCGCCGTTGTCAGCGGTGGTACCGCCGCTGGTATTGGCGTGATATTGCAGCGACGTCGGGCGAGACGTCTGCAACGCGTCGACCGGCTCGAGTGCAGAGTCCGGGTGGTGACCGGTACGCACGACGGGCTGAGCGAAAAGTGGTGGGCCGGCGAGGCCATGTTGTCGCCCGGTCGGGTCCATTTTGTTCCCTTTGTCGGCGCCGTGCGATTCCTGCGGCGAAAAGCGGTGGAGATCGTTGTCGACCAGATCGATGTGAGTGAGCGTCGTAGCCCCACGGGCCGCGAGGTGCTCTCGGTTGATCCCGGCACGGAGGTGGTCCGGCTCGTGACACCCACGGCGACGTTGGAGTGGGCCGTGCTCGAGCGTCAGATGAACTGGGCCCTCGATCGAGTGTCGTTGACAGTGGGCTAGAAATGAGCGCAGGAGTTCCTCCTGAGTGAGATCTGGGTCTGCGCTGAACCGGCTGTCGGTCCACGCTCGTTCGGTGATCGCTCTTCGAGCTTCACAGTGACGTCGTCCGCTTTCCGTTTCGGGTGATGGCGGCGTGCACGTCGGCGGCCGCTGTCCACAGTCCTATGTGGTCTGCCGAGACGGTCAGGCACTCCGCTCCTTGCTCCCGCGCACGGACGGCCATAGGGGCGAGGGAGAGCGGTCGCCGAAGAGGAGGTAGCGGCTTGGTGGTCGCTTGTTGTCGTTCTCGGCCGGTGGCAACGGTTCTTCGTGAGTGGCCATGCCGATCGGCCGCAGCCGGGAAACGACGTCGGGGTCGGTGAACCCGAGGGCGTCGAGCCCGAACGGGGGTACGGTTTTGCCGGCCGGATCGTGGGACATCGCCGCTTCGGTGAACGGCCGCCGGATCATCGGCATCAGGTCGAACGCGGACTCGCCGGGTGAGGGAAGGAACGCGTCGAGGTAGACCGCTTCGAGGATCTGTCGCGGACGCGCGCCCGCGACACCGGCGACGACCATGCCGCCGTAGCTGTGGCCGACGAGGATCGCCTGGTCGTCGAGTAGCCGGACGACTTCGTCGATGTGCCGCAGCAGGCCGTGTTCCGCGGCGTCGTCGGGGCCGGTGAGCGTGGGCGCGACGACGGTGTGTCCTTCCTCGGACAGCCGCGCCGCGAGCCGGTCCCACACCCAGCCGCCGCACCATGATCCGTGCACTAGGACGTAATGGCTCATCGGGCGGCCACCTTCGCGACGACGTCGACCTCAACCAGCACGCCGGGTTCGAACAGCGCGGCGACCCCGACCAGGGTGCTCGCCGGAGCCCGGGACACCCCTTGGCGCAGTACCGCGAAAAGCCCGGAGAGCAGCCGCGGGTGGTAGTCCACGACGTACACGGTTTCCTTGATGATGTGCTCGCGTCCGCAGCCGACGGCCGCGAGCGCGGTGTCGAGGTTCCGCGCGATCTGCCGCATCTGGGACACATGGTCCGTTCCGCACAGGTTCCCTTGCTCGTCCCAGGCGACCTGTCCGGACAGGAAGACGAGGTCGGCGCCGGGGACGAGCACGACGGGGGTGAAGCCTCCGGGAACGTGGTGGAGACCGGCGGGCATCAGGTACTCGGGATCGGTCATCGCCGCACCGCCGTACGATCGGGGGTTCCGGCCCAGGCCGTGAGCCCCGCTTCCCGGCTCGCGGCGTCCGGGAGGTCGTTTTCGCGGCGAACCCACGCGATATGGCCGTCCGGCCGGACGAGCACTTCGCCGACGTCCTCGGCCCAGGCCCGATCGCCACCGGTGGCCACCGCGATCCGGTCCTTCCATCCCTCGGCGACCTGCGCCGCGCCGTCCCCGGTGAAGTCGACGTAGCCGAATAGGCCGCTGTGCACCAGTTTCGAGACTCCGGTGCCTGATGAGCCCAGGGGCAGATCGGGCATGCGCGTGCCGACGAGCGGGTCGTCGTCCGGTGCCGGGTAGGACGTCGCCAGCGCGGACACGAGACCGGCCAGGCGGGCGTTGACCTCGGGGAGGTCCAGAAGGGACTCCAGCAGCCCGCGCAGGGCGATCACCGGACGCCGGTAGTCGGGTACGAGGGTGAGTTCGAGCAGCAGTGCCTGGGCCTGAGTGTTGTCGGCGACCAGTTCTCCCATCGGGAAGCGCTCCGCGTGGTAGGTGTCGAGCAGGCCCGGCGGGGCCCAGCCCTTGATCTCGGCAGCGAGCTTCCAGCCCAGATTCATCGCGTCCTGCAGACCGGTGTTGAGGCCCTGCCCGCCTGCGGGAAAATGGATGTGCGCCGCGTCGCCGGCGAGGAATACCCGGCCGGCCCGGTAGGTCTCGGCCAGCCGTGTGGCGTTGCCAAAGCGCGACAGCCACTGTGGCTCCGCGATTCCGAAGGACGTACCCGTCAGTTCCACCAGCGCTTCGCGGAACTCTTCGAAAGTCACCGGTTCCGACGGCGGGATCCGCATACGCCCCGGACTGGTGACCACGAAGCGGGTCACGCCGCCGGTCATCGGGGCGATCAGCACGGGGACTTGCCCGGCCGCGGCGATCTCCTCCTTGTCGGAGACGGCGAAGTCGCCGAGCATGGTGCTCATCGTGCTGTCCGATCCCGGGAAACCGATGCCGGCGGACTCCCGGACCATGCTCCGGCCACCATCACAGCCAACGAGATACGCCGCGCGAAGGCTGAAGCCCCCGTCAGGCCCCACTCCCACGACGTCGACTCCGTCGCCGGTCTGAGTCAGCGACACGACCTCATGCCCATAGGAGATTTCGACTCCGAGTTCCCGCGCACGATCTTCGAGCAGTCGCTCTGTCCGGGCCTGCTCCAGGAACAGGGTGTAACCGTGGCGGGTGTCGAGGACGGAGAAATCCAGTTTCCGTGACAGGCCCGCGAAATGCCAGCCCGGGACGGTATGGCCGGCGGCGAGAAAGCGATCGGCGATACCGCGCAGTTCGAGGATCTCGATGCTGCGGGGATGCAGTGTGAGGGCGCGGGACTGGCCGTGCCGCGCCTCCTGTCGTTCCAGTATTCGGACCCGCAATCCGGCCAGCGCGAGTTCGGCGCCGAGCAGCAGGCCCGTGGGGCCCGCCCCGCTGATCACCACATCGGCATCCACGGTCGTCTCCTCTAATTTATGAACAACGTTCATTATATGGCTCAGTATCCTGAGCGACCGAGAAGCTGTCAACACGCTGCTAGAGTTGCCCTGACATGACCGCGCACCAGCCCCGCACCCGAGGACGGCCACCGGCCGCTGACCGGGATCACGTCACCGCCACCGCACTGCGGCTACTCGAGGAAGTGGGCCTCGACGGGCTCACCATGCGGAAACTGGCCACTGCGGTCGGAGTCCAAGTGGGGACGCTCTACGGCTATTTCCCCACCAAGCGGGCATTGCTGACCGCCATGGCCGAGGCGATGCTCAGCGGCTGTCGTGGCGTGGACGAAGGAATCGCTCAACCGCGTGAACGGGTATGGGCCCTCGCAAGAAACCTACGCACAGCACTCTTGTCCTATCGCGACGGAGCGCGGGTGTACGCGGGCACGCACGCCATCGGACCGAACACCCTGGGATTCGCCGAAGCTCTCAACGGCGCTCTACGGGAGACCGGGCTCGACGCCGCGGCGGCAATGCGGACCGCGCTCTTGATCATGCACTTCGCGACCGGCCATGCCCTCGAGGAGCAAGCGGCGATCCAATCCGGCCCAGATCTGCCCGCCGGCATCGAACAGCTGCACAAGGCGATCCAGGACGGCGAATATCCCCATCTCGCCCAGGGCCAAGATCACCTCACGGGAACAGATCTGACCGAACTCTTCGAACAGGGCCTACGGCTGCTCACCGCAGAGTTGCCCAGATGATCAGCTGTTCCGGCTGGTTCGGCCTTTTCTGTGCCCAGCCATGAATGACGCACGTGGGTGATGCCGCGCGATGAGTGGATGAGTTGGCACCCTTCCACCCAAGTGGACAGTGGTGACCACAACACGTTCCTCGCGCGAAGCCATGGCGAGCAGGCCGTCGTCGAGCTGCCACCAGACGGCCTCCAGTGGTTGCTGTGCTGGGCTTCCAGCACCTGCTGACCCTGCTGTGCAACTCCGATGCCATCGCCAACGAGGAGTTCCCGCAGTTGCGTAGCTATCGCAACGAATAGCGGCGGGATCTGCTCGCGGCCGATCCGAGCCGCTCCCGGTGGAGCATGTACGCGCTCAAACCCTGCTCTTTCCGGCCGGACCGACTCCGGTCGCCAGGCACTCGACCGGGTGGTCGGCTCTGGTCCGCCCGCGTGGCGGCTTCGGAGATGGGATCGCTCCTGCTGGGATGGCCGCGAACCAAGCAAGACGACAGTCAAGGAGCATCCTTCATGGACACACTCAGCGGACTCTTCAACGGCCAGCTCGGCGGGCTTCTCGGTGGCCTTCTCGGGGGTGGAGTCCCGCTCGGCTGACTCAGGGCCGTTCTCACGCTGCACCGAAAGCAGCCGACGTCGAACGAGGGACCCCCGGCGGCCAGTGCGCTGCCGGGGGTCCCTCGTTCGCGGGCCCATCGCCCCTCCGACACCGCACGGGTGCCGAGGCCGGTGAAAGAGCAGGCAAGGTGCCGCGAAGGCGGATCATGGCAAACCTCGTCTGGTAGAACCAGTGGGGGAGCACCGAAATCTCAGTCGTGGATCCCCTGCTGGCGACGCGACATGATCGGGCACTCATCCGTCGGTGCAGGTCACGTCGAGTCCGCGATGGGTATTCTTGTCATCCCAGTATTGGCGCGCGACAGATCACCGGAATACTCCAGGCACACGAGACCAATCGGGATAATGGCTGATTCCCCAAGTTCGAACACGGCATCGTTCATACGACAGAACGCTCCGGTCGGCACTGGGTCGAGGTGATGGTCGATGTTCAGCTCACACTTCAGGTTGGCCGGCGTGGCTTGAGGTTTGCCGTCCAACATGGTGTATTTCGGCCTCACAGAACCTGGCTCCGGCTGGTGTATCCGGGGCAGTGTGGACAGCGAGAACTGGCGAACCTTTCGAGTCTTGCGTCTGGGTTACGGGCTGGAGGCACGGAAGGACGCTGTTGTCGAAACGGGTCACAACCCTGGTCTGGTCGCCGGCCAGCGTGAGAACGACAAGCCCTGTACCACGCCGGATGCCATCGCGCGTCGAGCGCAGATAAGTACCGGACGCCGGTTGACCATGCGCGCGGCGCCAACCGCGAATACCACCTGGTGCCTACTCGGTGCCGTAGCCAGGCGGCGGCCTCGGTCAGCTGCTCCCGCTGGGACAAGATCGGCATAGGCGAGACCATGGCGCGCCGAAGACGCACAACGCCAACACGACGGTTCGACGGCGGCCTCTTCCGAGCCGATTCTCCGACCGGATGTGCCGGAGCGTGGCTGTGGCGCGCCGCGATCGTCACGGCAATGTGGCGTGGCCGACGGTGCTTCGGTCGGACGGCCTTGCGGTACAGGCGCGCCGTTACAGGTGGTGACGATGGTCGGCGCGAAGCCGAGCCCTGGCATGCCGCGGCAGGGGAAGCACCAAGTCCTGTCGCTCTCCGTGTATCGGCTATGCCCGGCTGTCGTGGTCTGGGTCCGGCGGCTCGATGGTGCCATCCGCGACGGAATGATCAGTTGATGCGCTATCGTGATCGACTTTGACGTATTTTTCGTCGAATACGTGTCGGCGCAGGTCCCGGCCTCTCGGACGGTATCCCGAAGGACTCCGATTGTTGCGCCTGGCAAAAAGTCTCATTGTTCAGTGTTGTGGTTGTCGGCTCCGCGACGTCGAGGTTAGACTCGGTGCGGCAGATCAAGGGCCTTCGGCCTATCACCTTGGGAGACCTGCCGACATCGGTAGGTCGCCATATCCGCGCGATGGCGCGCAAAATGCCTGCCGTTACCGTATCTGGGGGATTTCTATGCCTGTGGCGAATGGTGATCTTCATGAACCCGTTTCAGAACGCGTGACGCACCTGCTCGGGGAGGTGCTGAAAACCCAAAGCATGATCATCATGCTGCTTTCCAGAATGCATCCGAAGGAACAGGCGGAGCCGGCGGAGTTCGTCAAGACCGTGATCGGCTATCCGTTGGACATCGAACGCGGCGAGGCGGTCGAGGGGATCGTTTCCGGCTCGCGGCAAGGACTGGGTTGCCAGCTCACGCCGCGCGAACTGGAGGTGGTCCGGCAGCTGGCGGAAGGCAAGTCGAACCGGTTGATCGCCCGGACGCTGGGTATCTCCGAGCGGACGGTGAAGGTGCACTTGAAGACGGTCTTCTCCAAGCTCCGGGTGGCGTCGCGCACGGAGGCGGTCCTGAGCGCCCTGCGACTGGGTCTGGTGGAAACCGGCAGGTAGGAGCCCTTTTCGAACTTGTGGTCTCGAAGTTCACCCCTGCGGTGAAGCGTTGACGCAACGGTGCGTCTATGCTTTTATCGAGACTCAACGTTGCGTTTAGGCAAGCGCCTGTTCGCCGCTTCGAGAACCTTTCCACCCCCTGGTCGACGCCTCATCCCCCTGAACCCGCGAGGAGCGCTCCGCGTGTCGAACATCCAGATGTCGCCTGACTTACCGCCTTCCGTCGAGCGCTCACGTGGCCCATGGGCGGCGGTCACCGCCTTCGCCTTCTGGGCCGTGATGGTGGGCACCACGGTGCCCACCGCCCTGTACCCGCTCTACAAGTCGCAGTTCGCCTTCGGCTCGCTGGCCGTGACGATCCTGTTCGCCGTCTACGCCGTCGGTGTGGTCGCCGGCTTGCTCGTCTTCGGGCGGGTGTCGGACCAGGTCGGACGCAAGCCGGTGGTGTTCGCCGCGGTGCTGCTGGCCGCCGTCGCCGCGGTGGTGTTCCTGACCGCGCAAGGCCTGCCCGGCCTGCTCGTCGGTCGCGTGCTGTCGGGTTTCTCCGCCGCTCTCGTCACCGGTGCGGCGACGGCCGGCATCATGGAACTGTTTCCGTTGGCGCGCAAAGGAAGGGCGCCGATCGTCACCCTGCTGTCCAATATGGGCGGGCTGGCCTGCGGCAACCTGATCGCCGGACTGCTCGCCGAGACCGGGATCGCCCCGCTGCGCCTGCCGTGGATCGTGCACGGCGGCCTGCTGCTGATCGCCCTGATCTCTCAGCTGTTCGTGCCCGAGACGGTGACCGTCACCGGCAAGCTGAAGCTGGCCCCGCAAAAACTGCACGTGCCACGCGAGATCCGCGGCGTCTTCCTGCGTTCGGCCATGACCGGTGGCGCGGGCTTCGCGGTGCTCGGCGTCCTCACCGCGGTCACCGGCCTCCTGCTGGCCTCCGAACTGCACCTGACCAGTCCGGCGCTGACCGGCTTCGTCGTGTTTCTCGCGTTCGCCTGCACCGCGCTCGGTCAGCTCGTGCTCCGGCGGATGCGGCCCGCCATCGCCCTGCCCGTCGCCTGTTCGGCTCTGATCCTCGCGTCGGCGCTCGTCGCCCTCGCCGTGCTCGCCGCTTCGCTGACAGCGTTGCTGCTGGCCGCGGTGGCGACCGGTTTCGGCACCGGAATCGCGATCGGCTCCGGCATGCTGGCGATCACCACGGGCGCCGCACCCCAGCTGCGCGGCGCCGCCGTGTCCACCTTCTTCGCGATCCTGTATGGGATGCTGAGCTTGCCCGCGGTGGGCGTGGGCGTGCTCATCCAGCTGTCCGGCCTGCGGGTCGCGGGTACCACGTTCGCGATCGTGGTCGCGCTGATCGCGGCCGGCGTGCTGCTCAGCCTGACCAGCCAGAAGAAAGCAGCCGAATGACCAGCACACGTCCGTCCACCGGCAAGAACCCCCACGGGCACGCGGGACCCCGCCGCAACGTGAGCGCCCGGCAGGCGGTGCTCGACGCCGCGGACGACCTGCTGGTGGAACGGGGTTTCGCCGGGGTGACGATGGAGGCCATCGCGAACCGTGCCGGAGTCGCCAAACAGACGATCTACCGCTGGTGGAAGTCGAAGGTCGAGATCCTCCTGGACAACCTGGAGGAAGACGGCGAAGCGGCGCTGGCCTGGAATCACGGCGATGGTGAGCCGCTGGCGGAGCTGGTCGGCCAGCTCTCGCGGCTGCAGGCGTTCCTGCGCGACGAAGCCGCCGGTGCCGTCATGCACAGCCTCATCGGGCAGGCCCTGCACGACCCCGACACCGCCCAGCGGTTCCGGGAAGGCTTCCTGCTCGCGCAGCGGCGGCGGGATCTGGCCGGGTTGCGGAACGTGCTGGAGCGCCTGGACTGCGCGCCGACGGGCGACGCCGAGCTCGCCGAACTGCTCGACCGGCTGCTCGGCCCGATCTACTACCGGTCGGTGGTGCTCGGGATCTCGTCGAGCCCCGAGTTCCTGGAGGAGCTGGCGCATTCGGTGGTCGGGCAAGCCCGTGAAGGGCGGCGGCGGGGATGACCCGTTCGCGGCCGGTCCGCCATCGCGTCCCGGCGTCGGTGGTCGACGTCGTCCGGTTGCCGGAGCCGTTCGTGCGGATCACGCTCATGCTCGGTGGCGCCGACGGCGTGCGGTTCGACGGGCCGACCCGATGGGTGAAGTTGTTCGTCGTCGACCCCGATACCGGAGCGCAGGTCGGGCGGGCCTACACGGTGCGGCGGCAACGCTCCGCCGAGATCGACCTCGACATCGTGTTGCACGGCAACGGCCCGGTGGCCCGGTGGGCGGAATCGCCGCTGCTCGGCGAGGTCGTGACGGTGGCCGGGCCGCGCGGTGGGTTCACCCATCCGAAGCCCGGAACGCCATACCTCCTCGCCGGCGACGAAAGCGCCGCACCGGCGATCGCCTCGATCCTCGACTCCCTGCCCGTGGGACACGGCAAGGTGACCGTGGTGCTCGAGGGTGGGGAACACCTGCTGCCACCCGCCGATCCGACGATGACGTCGGTGTGCTCGCTGCGCCGGAGCGAGGGGATGCGGAAGGGCACGTTGATCACCCCGGCGCTGCGTGCGCTCCCGAAACCTTCCGCCGGCTCGGTGATCTGGGTGGCGGGCGAGGGCGGCGCGGTGAAGCAGGCGCGAATGTTATTTCTCAACGAATGGGGTCTCGGTCGCGATGAATTCTCAACGAAAGGCTATTGGAAATACGGCGAGCCCGATCATCGCGAGTAGCTGAGCTTTCAAGTACCTGCCTTTTCAGGCGGCCCGAACGGACCCCTGGTTCTCCGAAAAGGTCATTTCGCGGCAGGGTTCGCTGGATAAACTGGCGAGATGAAGGCTCTGAACCTCAATACGCTCGTCGTTCTCGACGCGCTGCTGGAGGAATGCAGTGTGACCGGCGCGGCGAAGAAGCTGGGACTCAGCGCGCCTTCGGTCAGCCGGTCGCTGTCGCGGATACGGCTCGAGCTCGGCGACCCGATTCTCGTGCGGGCGGGTCGCCGGCTCGTGCCCACTCCGCACGCGCTGGCCCTGCGCGATCGGGTTCGCGGCCTGGTCGAGGAGGCATCGGAGCTCCTGGGCCCGAAGGACCCGCTCGAGATGGTCTCGTTGACCCGCACGTTCGTGGTCCGCGCCAGTGACGGCTTGGCGTCGGCGGTGGCCGGCCCGCTGGTGAAACGGTTGGGCGAGAGCGCGCCGAACGCGGTGCTGCGGTTCATGGCCGAGGGCGGGGAGGATGTCGACCCGTTGCGCGACGGGGAAGTCGACCTCGACATCGGGATGATCGGGCATCTCGGCCCGGAGGTTCGGGTCGAGTGGCTGTTCGACGACAGGTTCGTGCTCGCCGTGCGGAAGGGGCATCCGCTGGTGACCGGTGAGGCCACCCTCGAACAGGTCTCGGCCTACCCGCACGTGAACGTCTCGCGCCGTGGGCGGACCCACGGCCCGCTGGACGGCCTTCTGCAGCGCCAAGGCCTGAACCGCCAGGTGAGCCTGGTGGTGGCGTCGTTTTACGTGGCCCTCGAAGTGGCCTCGGCGTCCGACTTCGTCGCGGTCGTGCCGTCGAGGGTGCTCGGCTCGGCCATCGGCCGGTTCGGCCTCGCCGAGGTCGACCACCCGATCAGCGCGCCGGTCGCGATTTCCCAGGCCTGGCACCCCCGGATGGACGCAGACCCGGCCCACCGCTGGCTGCGCCACCAGTTCCGCGACGTCTGTCACCGGGAAATGGCGGGCTGAACACCCGGCCCGCCTCCATTTCTCAGAATCTTCCCGTGGGTAAGAATGCCGTTGTGCGCGCGAAGCCGCGGTCGCGGGAATGCGCTCCCCTTTCGGCGGGGAATTCACCGTCCCCGTTCGCCATAGTCCTTAACGGCTAGTACCAAAAGGCGGGTACTGGACCGGGTGGGGGCCGGAGATGCTGTAGCGGACGGACGAATGAGACGAAAACTAGGTGGACGATGACGACCTCGCGACCCGAATCCGTGGAACTTCCTTACACCGGTGCCGAGTACCTGGACAGCCTGAAGGACGGGCGTGAGGTCTGGATCGGCGGTGAGCGCGTCGAGGACGTCACCGCGCACCCGGCGTTCCGGAACAACGCCGGTTCCATCGCGCGGCTCTACGACTCGTTGCACGATCCGGCCACCAGCAAGAAGCTGATCGTGCCGACCGACACCGGCAACGGCGGCTTCACCCATCCCTACTTCAAGGCACCACGGACGGTCGAGGACCTGCAGGCGGGTGTCGAGGCGATGACCGAGTGGTCGCGGATGACCTACGGCTGGATGGGCCGCACGCCGGACTTCAAGGCGGCGTTCCTGTCCACCCTGGGTTCCAACGGCGACCACTACGCGCCGTTCGAGGACAACGCCGCCAACTGGTACCGCAAGGCCCAGGAAAAGGTGATGTTCATCGGCCACGGGATCGTCAATCCGCCGATCGACCGCCACCGGGGGATGACCGAACACAAGGACGTCTACCTCACCGTCGACCGCGAAACCGACGCCGGCCTCGTCGTGTCCGGTGCGAAGGTGGTGGGCACCGGCGCGGCCGTGACCCAGCACATCTTCGTCGGCAGTTACGCGCGGATCCCGGAGAACGGCAAGGAGTTCTCGGCGTTCTTCATCGTGCCGATGAACGCCTCCGGGCTGAAGATCATCTCGCGTCGGTCCTACGAGCAGGTCGCCTCGGCCACCAGCACCCCGTTCGACCAGCCGTTGAGCAGCCGGTTCGACGAGAACGACGGGATCCTTGTGTTCGACCAGGTCTTCGTACCCTGGGAGGACGTGTTCTGCTACGACGTCGAGAAGGCCAACAACTTCTTCGTCGGCTCCGGCTTCTTCTACCGCGCGATGCTGCACGCCTGCGTCCGGTTCGCGGTGAAGCTCGACTTCCTCACCGGCCTGCTGGCCAAAGGCCTCGACACCACCGGCACCCTCGACTACCGCGGTGTGCAGGGACGGCTCGGCGAGGTCCTGTCCTACCGCAGCGTGTTCTGGGGCCTCATCGATTCGATGGTGCACAACCCGACGCCCTGGCCCGACGGCACGCTCGCCCCGAACGGCGAGACCGCGATGGCCTTCCGGGTGCTGGCCACCAGCGTGTATCCGAAGATCAAGGAGATCTTCTTCAAGGACCTCGGCAGCGCGTTGATCTACAACAACTCCGACGCCGCGGACTGGGGAGTGCCCGAGCTGCGCCCGTATCTCGACAAGTACATCCGCGGCCGGGGCGTTCCCGCGCAGGAGCGGGTCAAGCTGATGAAGCTCATCTGGGACGCGGTCGGGACCGAGTTCGGCGGCAGGCACGAGCTGTACGAGATGAACTACGCCGGTAACCACGAGCAGATCCGGTTCGAGGTGCTGCAGGCCCAGCAGGCCACCGGCAAGTTCGACGAGTACACCGGCCTGGTCGACACCTGCCTGTCGGAGTACGACGTCGACGGCTGGAAGCTGCCGCATCTGCACGGGCCACAGAGCCCGGCGTTGCGCGGGAGGTGACCCGTCGTGACCGCATCGACCGGCGGCCGGGACCGCCTGCGCACGGTGATGAGTGAGCTGGTGACCGGGATCTGCGTCGTGTCCACCCTGGTGCACGGCAGACCGGGGGAGGCCGAGGACGCGGTCGTGGTGAACAGCTTCACCTCCGTCTCGCTCGACCCGCCACTGGTCTCGCTCTACCTGCGGCAGGACTCGACCTTCCTCAACCGCCTGCGCCGGTCCGGGGTCTGGGCCGCCTCGATCCTGGGGTCCGGCACGGCCGAGGTGGCCAAGGCGCTGAGCCGCCCGTACGGAAGCCGGCCGCCGCTGGCCGAAGTCGGCGCCTGGCACCCCGGCCCGGAGACCGGCTGCCCGGTACTGGACGGCAGTCCCGCGACGATCGAATGCGAGCTCTATCGCTGTGTCGAGCTCGGAGACCACGTCCTGGTGATCGGCTCGGTCGTCGGGCTCGACACCACCCCGGCGCCGCCGCTGGTGTTCCACCGCGGCGCCTATCACGCCCCGTTTTCCGATCTGCCGCGCTGACGGCAGCCACCTGGAGGTATCCGCGATGTCCGAAACCGGGTCGCCCCGCGTCATCTGTGTCGTAGGGGACCGCTTCCGCGATTTCGCCGAGTCGGTCGGCGCCTGGTCGCTGAGCGAACTCGTCGCCGCGATCACGGGAGGCGAGTTCGACGAAGGACCGTGGCCGCTGCGAATCCTGCTGGGGCAGGGGATCGACGACTACTCCGGCACCTACCTGCTGGCCGCGCTGACGCGGCGCGGTGTCCAGGAGTCCGAGGTGAGCCTGCTGCGGTCGGAAGAGGTCATCGCCGACCGGCACGAGCTGCACAAGGGCCAGGCGCACAACGTGCTGGTGGCCAACCTCACCGAGGAGACCCCCGAGGTCTTCACCGCCGATCTCCGGCTGCACAACGACAACGAGCTGGTGGTCGACGCGCAGACCCGGCCACACGTGCAGGGGATGGTGGCGGTCGAGGCGGCGCGCCAGATGTTCGTGGCGGTGACCGAACGGTTCTACCTCAGCCGTACCCCCGGCCGCCGGTACTACCTCGTCATCAACACGATGAACACGACGTTCAAGAACTTCCTGTTCCCGGTCGGCGCCACCCTCCGCCTCACCGTGCTGCAGGCAGACCTGGACAAGCCCGAGCAATTGGTGTTCTCCCACGAGGTCGTCATCGAGCAGGCGGGTCGTCCCGCCGCGGTGACCAGGATCGACTTCGCCGCGATCGACCTCGGCGTCATCGACGACAAGGAACAGCGCCGCGCCAAGCAGACCTTGGCCACGGTGCTGGAAAACTCCGCGGCCGCCCGGTGATCGCGGCGCAGGCGTCCCCGCGGGTCGCCGTGGTGGGGGCCGGCATCGGCGGGCTCGCCGCCGCGGTCGCCCTGCGCCGCCGGGGCCTCGAGCCGACGCTTTACGATCAGGCCGAGGAGTTCGCCGAGGTCGGCGCGGGGGTGGCGATCGGCGCCAACGCCAGCAGGCTGCTGGAGCGTCTCGGCTTGGGTGACGCCTTGCGCGCCGACGCGGTGCTGCCGTCACACGCGCAGTTCCACCGGTGGGCCGGTGGCGAAGTGTTCTGCTCCCACGAGCTCGGTGACCACTACACCGGCAGATTCGGCTCGCCGTACTACACGGTGCACCGCGGCCACCTGCACCGGTTGCTGCTGGACGGGTTCGCCGACGGCGCACTGCACCTGGGACACAAATGCGTTTCGGTCACCGAGGACGCCGACGGCGTGGAGCTGGTCTTCGACAACGGTGTCACCACGCGGGCGGACATCGTCATCGGGGCCGACGGCGTGCACTCCGCGTTGCGGGAGGCCCTGTGGGGTCCGCAGGAGGCGACGTTCTCCGGCACCAGTGGCCTGCGCGGGCTCACCCCGATCGACCACCTCCCACCGGGTCCGGGATTCGATCCGCGGAAGCCCGCGCTCTGGTTGTTCCCGGGACCGGGGCGGCACTTCATCTGCTACCCGGTCAGCGGCGGGCGGCTGATCAACTTCCTCGGTGTGGTTCCGGACCGGCACTGGACCCGGGAATCCTGGGTCACGCGCGGCGACGTCGGCGAGGCGGTGGCGGCGTTCGACGGCTGGAACACCGTGGTCACGTCGATCCTCGCCAGGGCACGGAACATCGGCAAATGGGCGCTGTACGACCGCGAACCGCTTTCCCGCTGGAGCACTTCGCGGGTCACGCTGCTCGGCGACGCCGCCCACGCGATGCTGCCGCACCACGGGCAGGGCGCGAACCAGGCGATCGAGGACGCGGTCGTGCTGGCGGGGCAGCTCGCCGGCGTAGGTGAACCGGCTGGGATCGCCGAAGCCCTGCGCCGGTACGAAGCCCTGCGCAAGCCCAGGTCCCGGCAGCTGCAGATCGGCTCGCGGACCAACGGCGAATGCTTCCAGGTCCCCGACGGGCCGGAGGCCGAGAAGCGCGACGAGCGGCTCACCCACCTCGCGGACAACGTCGCCTGGATCCACGGTTTCGACGCCGAAGCCGAACTCGGTCTCGGCGTCTGACCCCGGAACGAAAGGAACGCGGCAGATGGCTCGCGTCTACGAAATCGACGGAGTGGTCCCGGTCATCGCCCCGGAGGCGTTCGTGCACCCGGACGCGGTCCTCATCGGCGACGTCCTGATCGGCCCCGGCTGCTACATCGGCCCGCTGGCCAGCCTGCGCGGTGACTTCGGCCGGATCGAGGTCCGGGCCGGGGCGAACATCCAAGACGGCTGCGTCGTGCACTCTTTCCCCGGTTCGGTCACGGTGGTCGGCGAGAACGGGCACGTCGGCCACGGCACCGTGCTGCACGGGTGCCAGGTCGGCCGGGACGTGCTGGTGGGAATGAACAGCGTCCTGATGGACGGAGTCATCGTCGAGGACGAGTCGTTCGTCGGGGCGATGAGTTTCCTCAAGGCGGAAACCCGGGTGCCCGCCCGTTCCCTGATCGCGGGCAGCCCGGCGAAGGTGCTGCGTGAGCTGACGGACGTTGAGATCGACTGGAAGGCCAACGGGACCCGCACCTATCAGGACCTCGCACGGCGAAGCCTGGCGAGCCTGCGCGAAACCAAGCCCGCCGCCTGGGAAGAACCCGGCCGCCGCGGTTTCGCCGGATCGGACGGCACCGAACCGGTCCACGTCACCCTCCACAGCTACCGCGGCAGATAGGAGCACGCAGTGCCCGAGCAGCAAGGAACCTTGGACTTCCGGACCGATCGGGCCCGGATCGACCAGCTCGACCAGTCCATCATCGCGCTGCTGCGGCAGCGGTTGGAGATTTCCCGCAGCATTCAGCAGCGGCGGACGGAGACCGGTGGCGCGCGGATCGCCGAAGGGCGTGAAGAGGCCGTCATCGGACGCTATCGCGACGCGCTGGGCGGCACCGGTGGCGCCCTGGCCGAAACCCTCCTGCGGCTCTGCCGCGGCACCGAGCCCGGAAGGACACGACCATGACCGTGTTGCCGACGTGGCGCGCCGAGCGCGCGCCGCACCAGCCGGACTGGCCCACTGGCCCCGACATCGTGGCGGTCGAGACCGAACTGGCCGGCTATCCGCCACTTGTGGCGCCTCGCGAGTGCGACCGGCTGCGCGGCCGCCTCGCCGACGTGTCGCTCGGCCGCGCGATGCTGCTGCAGGGCGGTGACTGCGCCGAGACGTTCGCCAAGGCGACGCCCGCCTCGGTGCGGGGCAAGCTGCGCTGCCTGCGGGAGATGGCCGTCATCCTGGCCTGCGCCTCCGGACTCGGAGTCGTGCAGGTGGGCCGGATCGCAGGCCAGTACGCGAAACCGCGCTCCCGGCCGGTCGAGACCCGTGATGGCGTGACGTTGCCGTCCTACCTGGGCGACGCGGTGAACGACGTCGAGTTCACCGAGGACGCGCGCCGGATCGATCCGTACCGGCTGCTGCGCACGTACCGCTCCTCGGCCGACACCCTCGACGAGATCAGCGCGCTGATCGGACACGACGGCATCGACCTGACGGCGCTGCACGAACAGATCCGGGAGATGGCCGCCCGCGGCCCCCGCAACGAGCGGCACCAGGAGTTGATCGAGAAGATCTCGGTGGCGCTGCGGTTCCTCGCCGGCTACGCCGGGGCGGACAGCGATCTGCGCGCGCCGGACTTCTACAGCAGCCACGAGGCGCTGCTGCTGAACTACGAGACGGCCCTGGTGCGCACCGACCCCCGCACCGGTGACGACTACGGCAGCTCGGGCCATCTCCTGTGGATCGGCGAACGCACCCGTCAGCCCGATGGCGCCCATGTGGCGTTCGCGGCCCGGGTACGCAACCCCGTCGCGGTCAAACTGGGGCCGACGGCGCGGCCGGAAGAGGCGCTCGCGCTGGCCGAACGGCTCGACCCGGATCGGGAGCCGGGCCGGCTCACCTTCATCGCCCGCTTGGGCGCCGACCGGGTCCGCGACCTGTTGCCGCCGCTGGTGGAGCGGGTCCGCGACAGCGGGTCCCCGGCGATCTGGATCTGCGATCCCATGCACGGCAACACGATCACCGCGCCCGATGGACACAAGACCCGTCACTTCGACGACATTTTGCGCGAGGTACGGGGTTTCTTCGCGGTCCACCACGAGCTGGGCACCCACGCGGGTGGCCTGCACCTGGAGCTCACCGGCGAAGACGTGACCGAATGCGTCGGCAGTTCGGGTGTCGGGTTCGACGACCTGGCCACCCGCTACGAGTCCGCGTGCGATCCGCGGCTCAATCACGATCAGTCCCTGCATCTGGCCCTCGAACTCGCGATGGTGTTCGAGGACCAGGCCGCGGAGAACAGGAGGACGGCATGCGCTGTTTCGAGGACTTCGTGACCGGTGACGAGCACCAGCTCGGCCAGGTCTCGATGACCGAGGAGGAGATCATCGGCTACGCCAGGCAATGGGACCCGATGCCCTTCCACACCGACGAAGCGGCGGCGAGTGCCGGCCCGTTCGGCAAGCTGGTGGCGAGCGGGAACCACACGACCGCGCACGCGACCAGGCTGTACGTCTCGCAGCTGCTCGCCGACTCGGCCTGCCGGGGTTCCTACGGTCTGGACGAGGTGCGGTACCTGCGGCCGGTGTTCGCCGGTGACGTGCTCGCCGTCCGCGCCGAGGTCGAGCAGGCGGTCGGCCATCCACGCCGCCCGGACACCGGCGTGGTGCACCTGCTGGTCGCCGCCGCGGGCGCGGACGGTGAAGACGTCCTGACCTTGCGGACCCGCGTCCTCGTCGGCCGCCGGGAAGCGGTGGCGGGATGACGCTCACCGAAAACACCGCCCTCGTCCGGCCCGACACCGCGGCGCTGCTGCCCGACAACGATCCGGTGCGCGTGCTGGAGACCCCCGCCGCGGCGGATCTCGATCCCGAGGACCTGCTGCGCCTTTACCGCGAACTCGTGCTCGGACGCCGGTACAACGAGCAAGCGACCGCGCTGGTGAAGCAGGGCAGGCTGGCGGTGTACCCCTCGTCCACCGGGCAGGAGGCCTGCCAGGTGGCCGCCGCACTGGCACTGTCCACTCAGGACTGGCTGTTCCCGACCTATCGGGACACGCTTTCGGTCGTCCTGCGCGGCGTCGACCCGGTGCAGACTCTGACGCTGCTGCGGGGCGACTGGCACACCGGTTACGACCCGCACGCCACCCGGGTCGCACCGCTGTGCACCCCGCTGGCCACCCACCTGCCGCACGCGGTCGGCCTGGCGCACGCCGCGCGGGTCGCCGGGGACGACGTCGTCGCGATGGCGCTGGTCGGGGACGGCGGCACCAGCGAGGGTGACTTCCACGAGGCGCTGAACTTCGCCGGGGTCTGGTGCGCGCCGGTCGTGTTCCTGGTGCAGAACAACGGATACGCCATTTCCGTGCCGCTCGCCAAGCAGACCGCGGCGCCGACGCTCGCGCACAAAGCCGTCGGCTACGGCGTCCGGGGTGTGCTCGTCGACGGCAACGACGCGCCGGCGATGCTGGGCGTGCTCACCGAAGCCGTCGCCCGCGCCCGCGCCGGTGGCGGCCCCACGCTGGTGGAGGCACTGACCTATCGCGTCGACGCACACACCAACGCCGACGACGCGACGCGGTACCGCTCCACCGCCGAGGTGGAGGCGTGGCGCGAACGCGACCCACTGGCCAGACTCGAACGTCATCTGCTGGAGACCGGCGGGCTCGACACCGGGACGATCGAAGAGGCCCGCGCCGCGGCCGAGCGGATGGCGGCCGACCTGCGGACGCGGATGCACGTCGAACCCGCCGTCGCCCCGCTCGGCCTGTTCGACCACGTCTACGCCGAACCGACCCCCCAGTTGCTCGAACAGCGGGAGTTCCTGCTCGCCGAGCTCTCCGAAGACGTGGAAGGGAATTCCTCGCCGTGACCAGCGTCCAGACGAGTCCCCGGGTACGGCCCGCTCCCGAGGACGTCGAAGAAAGCATGGCCCGTGCGCTCAACGCCGCCCTGCGCGACAGCATGGCGGCGGATCGGTCCGTGCACGTGCTGGGTGAGGACGTCGGCGCGCTCGGCGGCGTGTTCCGGGTGACCGACGGCCTGACCGCCGAGTTCGGGGAAGACCGGTGCACCGACACGCCGCTCGCGGAGGCAGGGATCCTCGGCAGCGCCATCGGCATGTGCCTCTACGGCGCCCGTCCGGTCGTCGAGATGCAGTTCGACGCGTTCGCCCATCCGGCCTTCGAGCAGCTCGTCGGCCACGCCGCCAAGATGCGCAACCGGACAAGGGGAGCGGTTTCGCTCCCGCTCACCGTCCGGGTGCCCTACGGCGGCGGCATCGGCGGCGTCGAGCACCACAGCGATTCCTCCGAGGCGTACTACACGCACACCCCGGGGCTGCACGTCGTCACCCCGGCCACCGTCGATGACGCCTACGGCCTGCTGCGGCAAGCGATCGCGAGTGACGACCCGGTCGTGTTCCTCGAGCCGAAACGGTTGTACTGGGGCAAGCAGCCCTTCCGCCGCACCCTCGACGTGCCACCCATCGGCCGCGCGGTCGTGCGCCGCCCGGGCCGGGACGCCGTGCTCATCACGTACGGGCCGAGCCTCGAGGTGTGCCTCGAAACCGCGGAGGCGGCCAAACCGCTGGGGCTGGACGTCGCCGTGCTCGACCTGCGGAGCCTCGTCCCGCTGGACGACGAGACGATCTGCGAACTGGTGCGCCGGACCGGCCGCGCGGTGGTCGTGCACGAGGCGACCGGTTTCGGCGGAGTGGGCGCGGAGATCGCCGCCCGGATCACCGAGCGCTGTTTTCACCAGCTGGAAGCGCCGGTGCTGCGGGTGACCGGGTTCGACATCCCGTACCCGCCGCCCAAGCTCGAGAGCCACCATCTGCCGAGCGTGGACCGCGTGCTCGACGCCCTCGCGCGCCTGCAGTGGGACGGCCGTCCGGGAGGTGTTTCCCTTGCCGGCGCGTGAATTCCTGCTGCCCGACCTCGGCGAGGGTCTGATCGAGGCCACCGTCGTCCAGTGGCTCGTCGCTGTCGGCGACCTGATCGCCGTGGACCAGCCGGTCGCCGAGGTCGAGACCGCGAAGGCGACCGTCGAGGTGCCGAGCCCGCACGGCGGCATCGTCACGGTGCTCTGCGCGGCCGAAGGCGAGACACTCGCCATCGGGAGACCGCTGCTGGTGGTGGCGGGCGAAGACGAGGAAGCCCCGGTCGCGGCCGATCCCGGCTCGGGCCCGGTCCTCGTCGGTTACGGCACCACCCGGCGCTCGACGCGGAACCGGCGTGACTTGTTCGGCGGCCGGGAGCCCGCCACTCGCGACGGCACCTCGGCGACCCCGGCGCGCGGTGCCGTCGCGGTGGCCTCACCGGTGGTGCGGCGGCTGGCCAAGGACCACGGCGTCGACCTCACGAAGCTGCGCGGCAGTGGGCCCGGAGGGCTGATCGTGCGCGCGGACGTCGTCGCCGCCACCCGGCCCGCGGCCGGCGACGAGGCCCAGCGCGTCCCGATCCGCGGCCGCCGCAAGACCGCCGCCGACCGGTTCACCCGCAGCCACGGCGAGATCCCGGCCGCGACCTGCTGGGTGGACGCCGACGCGACGGAGCTGCGCACGGCGAGGCGGCGGATCAGTACCGACGCCCGGCCGATCGGCTTGTCGGCCCTGCTCGGCCGCGTCTGCGTCGCCGCGCTGGCGAGGTATCCCGAGCTCAATTCCACAGTGGACGTCGAACGCGGCGAGCTGGTCCTGCACCGGGCCGTGCACCTCGGGTTCGCCGCACAGGGCCGGGACGGACTGGTGGTCCCGGTGGTGCGCGACGCGCAAAAACTGAGCACCGCCGAACTCGCGGCCGAGATGGCCCGGCTGGTCGAACGCGCCCGCACGGGCGAGCTGTCGCTCGCCGAGATGTCGGGCGGGACGTTCACCCTCAACAACTACGGGGTGTTCGGAGTGGACGGTGCCTCGCCGCTGCTCAACCATCCGGAGGCGGCGATGCTCGGCGTGGGCCGCATCGTGGCCCGGCCGTGGGGCCACGACGGCGGGATCGAACTGCGCGATCTGGTCCAGCTCGGCTTCACCTTCGATCACCGGGTGTGCGACGGCGCCGTGGCGGGCGGATTTCTTCGCTACGTGGCCGACTGCGTCGAGGAGCCGATGCGGCTCCTCGCGGACAACTGACCCTGACGGCGGAAAGGACAGCGAATGCGCAACGACGGGACGGCTCTCGACGAGCCCAAGGTGCGGCGCGTGCTCGACCGGATCGGTGCCCGGAACGGATGGAACTCGGGGGAGGAGCCCGCGCTGGACCGGCTGCTGCGTGGCACGGACGCGCAACCGGAACCGGGCGACGTCCTCGAGGTCTACCGAGATGGCGCCTTCGCGTCACCGCCGGAGATCGGACTGCTGTTGTACTCGGCGGTCCGATCGATCAAACCGGACGTGGTGGTCGAACTCGGCACCTCCTACGGGTTTTCCACCCTGCACATCGCCGCGGCCATGCGGGACAACGGGCACGGAACCGTCTTCACCTCCGAGATCGACCCACGCAAGGCCAGGGACGCGAGCTGGAACTTCACCGCGGCAGGCCTGCACTCCCACGTACGGCTCCTGTTGGGAGACGCCGCGACGAGCCTGAAGGGCTTCGGTGAGCAGGTCGACTTGGTGTACCTGGACAGCTGGGTGGGTTCGTACCTGGACGCGCTCACCGTCCTGCGGCCCGCGTTGCGACCCGGCGCGCAGATCTACGCGAACTCCACGCGCCGGTTCGGCGTACAGGCACGGCCATACCTGGATCATGTGCGTGACAGCGCGAACGGATTCTTCTCCGTGGAGGTCCCCCTGGGCAACGGCCTGGAGGCTTCGACCTACGTCAGCCGCGAGCTGGGACAGGAGTCCGTCGGGGTGATCGAATCCGGAAAGGCCGGATGACCCATACGATCCGCCGTCGGCGGTGCGGCGAGAATCCACCGGGTCAGGGTGCGGCCGACGGAAGGTCCATGATGCCGGTGGCTTGCGACCAGACACAACGCCAGGTGCCGTCGGCATCGGTGTAGACGTCGGTGTGCCAGGCGTCGTGCCGCG
>NZ_LQCI01000052.1:0-66634 GCF_001613935.1 Amycolatopsis regifaucium | reverse complement strand
CGGCCTTCGTCCACACGGTGCCGGTCGGGTTGCACAACCGGTACTCCGTGGCGTGCAAGCGGTCGAAGGTGCCGCGATCCACGTCGAGGAGACATCGGATCCGCTCCCGCTCGGCCTTGATCACTTGACCGGCCACATCGTCGGTCATACCCGCTCCCCTTCACTCGTCCGGTTCTGATCGGCGACACATGCGCCTGCAACCCCAGGCAGCCGAGGGAAGTGACGATATACGAACCGGGCGGTGTACAGAGATGGCAATCACCCCGGGCTGCCTATCGTGCAAGCCAGTCTTGCGTGTTGCTCGACGATTCACTGCGGGAACTACAGCGCATGTCCCGCCGTGGCACGCTGTCGGCGTTGCCCGGAGTGGTGGGGGTGACGCTCGTGGTGCAGGCGATGTTCACCGTCTTGCTGGTCCTGGGCACCTCTCTCGCGCTGGGTGGGAGTATCGGCGTGGCGGAGGTGTTGACGGCTCTGGTTCTGGCCGCTCGCTGCGCGGATCCGTTGCTGTCGCTGACGGATATCGGTGGCAAGCTGCGCGGGGCGCGTTCCGTGCTGGCGAGGCTCGAGGCGGTGTTGCGCGCGGAGCCGCTCCCGGAACCGCGTGAACCCGTCCAGCCGGCAGGTCATGACCTGGAGTTCGCATCGGTCACGTTCCGGCATGGCGACCGCACGGTGGTCGACGACCTGTCGTTGTCCGTCCCGGCTGGACAGCGGCTCGCCGTCGTCGGGCCGTCGGGTGCGGGCAAGAGCACGTTGTTGCAGCTGATCGCGCGGTTCTACGACGTGGACACGGGCACGGTCCGCCTGGGCGGCGTGGATGTGCGTTCGGTCGGCAGCGAGGTGCTGATGGCGCGGATCGCCATCGTGTTCCAGGACGTCTACCTCTTCGACGGCACGATCGAGGACAACGTGCGCCTCGGCCGTCCCGGCGCCGACGACGCCGAGGTGCGGGCGGCGGCGAGCGCGGCGCGGCTGGACGAGGTGATCGCGCGGCTGCCGGGCGGGTGGGCGGCGCAGGTCGGCGAGGGCGGCACATCGCTGTCGGGCGGTGAACGCCAACGAGTCTCGATCGCGCGGGCGCTGCTGAAGGACGCGCCCGTCGTGCTGCTGGACGAGGTGACCTCCGCACTGGACCCGGGCAACGAGGCGGCCGTGCACGAAGGTCTCGAACGTCTGATGGCGGGTCGGACCGTGGTGATGGTGGCACATCGATTGCGCACCGTCCGGCGTGCCGACCGGGTCGTGTTCCTGGACGGCGGCCGGATCATGGAGGACGGCGGTCACGACGAACTGCTGCGTCACGGTGGCCGCTACGCCGATTTCTGGGACATCTCCATGACACCGGCGGTGAGCGAACCCGGATAGCTCTCAGGGCAGCCGGTAGTCGTCAAGTCCGGCGGACACGATGACTACCGGCGAGTGCCCGGATCGTCCGTATCGGCCGACGCTCGCACGAGGGGGAGGTAGATCGTGTCGACGATCTCGACGATGGTGCTGTCGGCGATGATGGCCGCACCACGGACGAGGTACTCATGGCGCACGAGATCGATCGCGACGGTGGCGATCCGAGGCGAAAGCGCTTCGGGGCGTGCCTGCCCGCGGGCGACCGCCTTGCCGAGCACGGTCAGCCATCGCGCGAGGCTGGTGTCCACCAGCTGATCGCGGGCCGCGCGGACCAGGTCGGGTTCATTGCCCATCTCCGCGGCGAGAATGTGCAGGATCGCCCCTTGCGGGTAACTGATCCGTTGGGCCGCGCCACGCAACAAGGCGAGTACGTCGGCGCGGAGGTCGCCGGTGTCGGGCGGATCGTCGGCAGGCGTGACGTGGAGGTACGCCGCGACAGCCAGCGCCGCGCGGTGGGGCCAGCGGCGATAGATCACGGTCTTGTTCGTGTGGGCACGGGCGGCGACTCTGTCCATGGTCAGGCCGCTGTAGCCGACCTCGGCCAGCTCGTCCAGCGCGGCTTGCAGGATCGCCTGTTCCAGCACTTTCCCGCGCCGCCGAGGCCCTTTTCGGGGGTCTCCGGCCTGCGGCGAGGTCGTCACCATGTCCCTCCGCTCAATTTAGGAGACTAAAAGTCCCCTATATGCTCCGTTCGTTGCTAACCTGGTAGCGATCATAGGGGACGTACCGTCTCCTAGTGGAAAGCGAAGGAAACAGGATGACGGCCACCGTGCAGGAGGAGAACATGCCGCACGACATCCGTGTCGGCATGGTTCGCGCCACCACCTACGGACTGTTCAGTCCACCGGAACTCTTCGTCCCGCAAGCCCGCGCGCTGGGAGCGGGCATCGTGCGGGTGAACATCTACTGGTCGCAAGTGGAGCCCGAACCCGGGCGCTTCGTGTGGGACGCCGTCGACGCGCTGCTGGATCAGCTCGGCGAAGGTGACGAGGCATGGGTGACTGTCTGCGCGAGCTCACCGTGGGCCACCCGCCGTGGGACTCGTTGGCTACCGGCATCACCGGCGCTAGAGATCGGCCGGTACCGCAGGTTCGTCACCGAGTTGGTCGGCCGCCGCCCCGGGGCGATCCGGTTCTGGCAGTGCGAGATCGAACCCTGCCTGCCATTGTTCTGGGCGGGCACGGCCGAGGAGTACCTGACTCAGCTTGGCGCGTTCCACACGGCGGCAAAGGGTGCTGACCCGGCCGCGCTGGTAGTGCTCGGCGGAGCGGTGCCAGGGGCGATGCTCGGCGACGGCCAGGCCGGAGCCGGCACCTGGGCTGCCTTCTTCGGCCAGGTGCTGCGCGACGGTTCCGAGTACTTCGACGTCTTCGACATCCACCCTTACGGTGACGCCTACGAGGTTCCGGCACTGATAGAGGCGTGCCGCACACAGCTGGCCGCGCACGGGTGCCGTCAACTGGTGGTCGCCAGCGAACACAGCGGTCCGCTGCCCACGGACTTCCCCGAGAATCTCCCGTATCTGGCCGAGGCACTCGCCGCACATCAGCGGCAGTTCCTCGGGGAGGTGCCCATGCCGGACACGATCGAGGACCTGCAGGCCACCGAGGAACACACCGTGGTCGCCCTCTACGAACGCCGCGACGAATTGCCGCCGGCCCTGCAGATGTTCCTGGCGGACTGCCCGGCGGACCTCGAGTCCGAACGCCATCGGATCGCCTGCACCGACCTGGTCGTCCGCACCGTGCTCGCCCTTGCCGCCGGAGTCCGGCGCAACCTCTACTACGCGCTCGGACCGGAGTGGAAGCTGAAACGGCACCTCCGCATCACTCCGATCCTGATGTTCGGCAAGCTCGCGTTGATGGACTACACCGGCGACGCCATCGCTCACCGGTACCCGGCCGCCGATACGTTCGCCCTGATGACCCGCCACCTCGACCAGGTCGCACGAGTCGACCGGATCACAGTGCCCGACCGGCCGGACATCTACCTGTTCGAAGTCCGGCGAACCCGCCGCACGCCACTGCTGATCGCCTGGCGACGACCCGCCAGCGCCCATCGCGATGATCGGCCGCCGACCGAACTCGTCTGGGAATGGCCCCATCCCCACGCACGTGCGGTGGACGCTCTCGGTACCAGTACACCGGTGGAACTGCACGACGGGGAAATCAAGATTTCCGTCTCCTCGACACCCGTCTTCATCGACACCACCCTCCACTGACTTTCTCGGCAGATGCGCCAGGCGGTCAGGCTTGTGCGGACCGTCGAAGGCATGCTCCGTTCGGGTTCGGGCCTTCCCGGGCTCGATTAAGTCGAGAAGACGAGGCCACACGACCGGCGACGATCGCTAAGTCAGAAAAGCAAAAGGGGGCAGCCAACGGCCTGATGCCCCGACCAGGTGCGGCAGTGTGCCTGCGATTACGAACGCGCTGCTGTTCCGCTGAACGCGGCCGATGCTGGGTGCTTGCGGCACGGCTACGACGGCGACGCGTTCGCATAGGTCGGTCGGCCTCCATTTCTTACCCGGTAAAGCACGGGCTGGATAGTGATCAGCTTCTCGGCCACCACAGTCGCACGGCAGCGCCCCGGCTGACCTGACGAACTCCTTATGCGAAGACGGAGTAGCGGAGCCAGAGGTAGGGCGCGGCGACAAGCACGGTGATGAGGACGCCCTTCTTTTGGTGAATTCCCAGAAGGAGATGGGGCTGCCGGCGCGGGCGGCGATGCCGAGGACGACGACGTTGGCGCTGGCGCCGATGGCGGTGGCGTTGCCGCCGAAGTCGGCGCCGAGGGCGAGGGGTTACCAGAGGGCTTCGGAGTGGGTCGGGTCGGCGATGTCGTTGGTGAGCCCGAATACCAGCGGGATCATCCGTAGTCGTAATACCGCCGGCGGGCTGACCAGCTCGTCGCTGTGAGCGGTAGGCGTCACCCGCAGATGTCGGTGAGCTGGAGGTGACTGCGAACCGTGAAGGCGCCTATTGCCAGTGGTGAGCGTTTGTTGTCATCGAGTCCGTGCTGGCGAGCCACCGCTGCGCGTGCTGTGGACCGAAGCCAAGGTGGGGCAGCTGTTCTCTGGCTGGCGCTACCTTCGGCGGCTGCTGTGCGGTTGTATCGACCGTATGAGACCTCGATGTGCGTTTGTCCTCGCTGCCGCGACGTGGGCGGGAGCGGCAGGTTGCAGCACGCCGGATGACAGGTCAGCAGCGCCTTCGCCTACGACGACCGCTCCGGTGACGTCCGCCAGTACGAGTCCCGCGACCTTCCTCTGTGGAATGGACACGCGGGTCCCGAATCCGGCGGCGCCGCCTTACGTCGGTCACGGACCTCACCTCGTCGCGGGGGGAGCGAAGTCCACCGGCGTATCCGACTTGATCGGATCATTCAGTGTCTACTCGCTCCCTTTGGAGTGGCGGGCCGATGCGTCCCGAGCACAACTGGTCGTGTGCCTGGGCGGAGTACGAAAGCGGGACACCATGCCGATCGGCACGTGCGAATGGGATATCGCGGAGGGTGATGTATACCCGGCGACGTACACGTTCGAGGTGTACGAGGCGAAGACTGGTCGCAGTCTGGCGACCTTTCCGATTGCGAGCAGCGGCTCCGCCGATGCGTCGTGCCCGCCCACGGTGAATGTCAGGCCTGGCGAGGGCCGGGTCGCTGTAGCGCAAAGCTTCACCGAACAAACGTTGGCCTCCATGCTGAAGCCTTTCGTCATGCAGGATGCGGGCTAAATCAGTTGCGTGCGCGGGTCACCATGCGGTGCAGCAGCGTCGAGGCACGCCATGTGCAGCGCCTGTGGCCGGCCCGGTAAACACCCAGGTCCTTCCCTTTGATCTACCTGCCGAAAAGACTGTATGTCGGGGCGTCGAGATACGCCGCGCCCTGGCCACCCTGCCCCGCGGTGATCACGGCCTGCCCGACAACGTCACCTTCCTGCGGCGCTGGAACATGGCATCGACATCGAACCCACCACCGGCCTGCTCACCGAAGTGGCCTTCGCACAGCAGACCCGCCGGATCCTCACCGACACCTCAGATCCCGCCGCACTGCTGACCATCCGCCTGGCCGGCTGGGCCCACCTCGACCACGTCCTCCCAGAGGACTTACGCGCGCGGCTCCTGGCCCAGCCGCCACGGAGACGACGTCCTCGTGCTGCTCCACGACCTCACCGCCGAAGGTCCCAGGTAGATCGACGGAGACCGACTCGAAAAGACTCGAACCAGTTAACCGCCTTCTTGTTCCTGAACTGCTCCAGGAAATTGGTGTGAGAGTCGAGCTGCTGTTCACAGCCGAGATCGAGCGCTTCGTATGGAAGCCGGATGTTCGCGGCCGGTGACGCCCGCCACCGCGCTGAAGAGGTGCGTATAACAGCGGGATTCGCTGCCGTGTCATCATTCCTGCGCTTGCAGTCGGTAAAAGGCACCCGTCTTGACGGCGATCACTCCTCCGATCGTGGCTCCGGCCGGTGCGACGGCTTGCCAGGCCATGCCTTCCGGTGCCGCGGTCTTCGTCTTGGTCACCGAGCCGGGCAGGCCGATGAGGCCGCCGCCGATGACGATGTCGTTCTGGTCGACGACGAGGACGCAGTCGGCTCGTGTGCCGCCGATGGTGGCCCATCCGCTGAGGAGGGTGTCCCCGGTCAGAGGGGTGCCGGTTTCGCCGTGTGTGTCTCCGGGTTCCGTGCCGCGGGGGAGTGGCGCCGCTGTGGGCAGGCGGCTGCCGAGTTCGGGGCCGCCGCAGCCGAGGGTGAAGGTGCCATTGAACGGGTACGCGCCGAGCGAGCGGGCGGCGGGTGCGGCGGCGCGTTGGATGTGCAGGGTGTCGAGGACGGTGGGTGCGTCGACCCGAAGGGCGACGGCCGCGAGATTCAGAGGGCCGTAGTCGTGCCGGACGCCTTCTGCCTTGTTGCCGCCGATGGCGTGAGTGACCAGTGCGACGGTCACGGTGGCGATCAGTAGCTGCCGTAGAGGCCATTGTGGACGGTTGATGGCCACCAACGCCAGCAGGGCACTGGTGGCGAGTGTGCTGATGACGACATACCGGCTGATGAGTCCGACGTTGCCGCCGGGTAGCTGATCGGTCGTTCGGCCCAGCGCGAGCATGCCTGCGAGCAGGACGGCGTAGGTGGCGATCGCGATCCAGCCGGAGGTCCGAGGATTCGCGTCGCGGACGAGATGAACCAGTACGGCAATGGTGATGCCGCCGGCGATCACTGCGACGACGGCGACGTTGGCCGACCATAGCCCGCCGATCGCGGCAGCGAGAACGGACAACCTGCCGTCCGGGTCGAACGCTGATGTGGACTGCGAGTGTTGGCCGGATGGTTTGGTCAGGAACCACGCCACGACAACGAGAACAAGGATGTCGTCTCCCGGGTGGGACGCACCTCCGCCGGTACGATCATCGACGAGTCCCTGGCCGGCCAGGACGCCAGGCCGAACGCGCCGAACTACCTCTACGACGCCGTTGGACGGCTCAGCGAGGCCTATGTCACGGGACACCACTACACGTACGACTACACCTCGGCCGCTTCGGTGACCTGCCCGAACGGCAGCGTGGGCAACGCCGGACTGAACACCAACCGGATGCGGCTGCTGGACCAGACCGCCACCGGCACGGCCGAGACTCGGTACTGCTACGACGCCGCGGACCGCCTGCTCGCTACCGAGGGTGCTACCGCCCTGTCCGGGCTCAGCTATGACGCCGACGGCAACACCACCGGCTGGAAGTCCGCCGACGGCAGCGTCACGACGCTGCGCTGGGATGGCTCCGACCGCAACATCGGTGTCCAGACCACGGGGCCGAACGCCGCCCAGAACGCGAACATCGCCTACACCAGGGACGCGACGAACCGCATCGTGCGCCGTGACCCCCGTGACTGCGACAACAACACCGTCGTGAGGTACGGCTTCTCCGGCGACGGGGACAGTCCCGATCTGACGCTCAACGCCGATGGCCGGCTCACGTCACTGTCGTTGTCACCGCCTGGCGGTGTGCTGTACATCAGCAAGATCGGCGACAATGGGGCGTTCACGCCGTCGTTCGACCATCCGTCGATCCGCGGTGACCTGGTCTTGTCCACCGACGCGGCAGGGCACCAGGTCGGTGAACTCCGCACGTTCGATCCGTACGGCCAGCCGCTCAGGGCCGATGGCGCGGTCGACGCGCAGAACGTGCCGGACAACTCGCCCGCTCGATGGACTATGGGTGGCTCGGTCAGTATCAGCGGCCCTACGAGCACGCCGGTGCACTGTCTCTGATCCAGATGGGCGCCCGTCCGTACAGTCCGCTGCTGGGCCGATTCCTCTCGGTCGACCCGGTCGACGGCGGCTCCGCCAACGACTACGACTACGTCGCCGGCGATCCCATCAACGCGATGGACCTCGACGGCAACTCGTGGTTCAGCTCGATCGTCTCCGCGGTGACGAAGGTCGCCGAGGTGGTCTCGTGGATCCCGGGGCCGATCGGCGCCGTGGCCAGCGGCGTCGCCGCGGTCGGCAACGCCATCCAGGGCAACTGGGGCGCTGCCGCGATGTACGCCTTCGGCGCAGTCACTGGCGGACTGGGCGGTGCTGTCATCAAGGCGGCCAGAGCGGTCGTCAAGGTTTCAAGCCGGGTCGGCAAGGCCGCCGTACGAGCCGCTCCCCGTTTCGCGAGCAAGGCTCGAGCTTCGGTGGGCCGACTCAAGATGGCATTCGCGAAGAAGAAGAAATTGCCCTTGAATCAGCAAGCGCGAAAGCCGCACGAGACAAGCAAAAGCAAATCGTCGCGCGACAAGCATCAAAAAGCCGCCAACCACGGCGGCCGCAGGAAGCTTCCTGTAAACCCGAACAAGCGGCGTAATCCGCCGAAGATGGCATTCGCCTGGCGTTAGCCCTGGCCCGGGGCGGGATGTGCGTCGGCCGTGCGTCCCGCCCCGGCCTCGGCCCTCGACATTAGACTGAGCTCCGTCGAGCGCGTCGGACCTGCGAGAATGAGCTTGGTGAGCACCATGAGCGACCACGATTTGACACGCCGCGGTGTGGAGTTGCGGCACGAAGACCGGCACGAGGAAGCCGTGCGCACACTTCGCGAAGCAGTCGCAGCGGGGGAACCCGACGCTCCCAGGGAACTCGCCTACGCCCTGCTGGGTACCGAGCGACCACGCGAGGCCGTCAAGATGCTCAAGCGTGCGATCAAGTCCGGACGGGTCGACCTGTACGGTCTGCTCGGGTCGATCGCTGCCGAGCTCGGGGAGGTGAAAGTCGCCGAAAAAGCGTATCGAAACGCCATCGAGAAAGGCGATGTCGAGGCGCTCAACGACTACGCCGTCTTCCTGCAGGATGAAGAACGATTCGACGAAGCCCGGGAAGTCTTGCAACGGTCGGCTGAGCTCGGCGACACCCTCGCTCCTGGGAACTTGGTCGTCCTGTACTCGGAAGATCTCGACGACCCCGCTACCGCGGCGAAAGTCGGGGAAAGATACCTGGGGCCGCGAAGCCCGGGTGTCTATGCCGCCTTGGCTGCTGTCTATGCCCGCCTCGGGCGTTTGGGCGAGGCAGAAGGCCTCTTCAGGCAGGCTATCGAACTGGATGCACCACGAATTCATCAGCGATATGCGCGGTTTCTCTGGCGTTATCGTGAGGATCTCAAAGCCGCCGAAGAAGAATTCTGGGAAGGATTCAACCACGACGAGGAAGGTTGGAGCTCCGGCTTGGGTGAGTTCCTCCTCGGCCAAGGGCGCGTCGACGAAGCTCGCGCCGTTCTCGAACGCGGACTGGCTTGGGGCGACCTCGCCGCACGAGACCTTTTGGAAGACCTGAATCAGCGCTGAACCATGTTACAGCTCCGATCCGACCTGCAAACGGAAGACCTTCGAGCTGCTGAACAAGAACAAGTCGCCACACGCACAGAAACGGGAGATTCTCTAACGAGCACGAGGGTGCCGTACGCGCACACCACATCGAATTCCAGGCATCGTCGTGACCGACAGCGGTGGTTGCCCGCAGTCTGTGCTGCCCGCGTCCCAGGTCGTACGGTTCCTCGTGCCGACCTACCTGCGGGACGATCCGTCCGATCTGGCTGCACGAGGACGGACGACTTGCCACCACACCGGGAAAGCCCGCCGACGCCGCTGCCGTGGCGGTGTCCGGCGGTGTCCTGTCATGGCTGTTGTTCTCAAGTGCGCTCGGACTGGTCTGCTCCCTGACACATCGGATCGTGAATCACGTCCGCGACCGTAACTGGGATCGGGACCGGGCCCGGTTCGACGCTCTTTATAAGAGGCTTTTCCGTTGGGGGACGACGATGACTCCGGAGCTCATGAGAAGCACGACGACGGCGAGCGCGCCGAGAACGGCCCACGCGACGGGATGCCCAAGGTTGAGCGTCCAAATAGGTGCCGTTCGACGGTGTATCAACAGTGCCCGGTCCGTGCGGTTGACATAGACCATGCCCGCGAGGAATCAGTTCCGGTCGTCGTCGCGTTGCACGACGCCGGAGTCGGCGTCCTCGCCAGGTTCGGCGGGGAGTCGGTGGCCTGCCTGACCTACGCGGTACTCCCAGACCAGAATGGCGACAGTCCAGGGCGACGAGCGGAACTGGCTGACTCGCCTCGCCGATCACGCCTTCGGTCGGCTCGGCAGGAGATGCTGTTCGACCCTGATGACGTTGCTGCCGGCAACGTCGTGCGGTTCCGGCGAGCCAAGCCGGATCGGGTGGTTCGGTCGCGTAAGCCCGCTCACCCGAAGATCGTGTCCGTCGAGGACTTCACGCAGGCGCAGGTGATCCGGCGAGCCAAGGCGGCCGGCGGTCTCCGGACAGCGCGCAAGGCCGAACGCGTGGGTCGCCCGGTGAAGCACGTGTACTTGTTCCGCGGTCTCATTCGGTGTGGCGCGTGCGAACGGAAGATGGAAGGCAGTCCGCGCAAGTACGGCATGTACTACCGATGCCCGGCCCGGACTCTGGCACCAGGGGCACCGGCCTTGCTCGCGCATCCACCCACGATCTATCTCCGGGAGGAGTCGCTGCGTGACGCGGTGAACGGCTGGGTCGGTGAGTTGTTCGACCAGCAGAACATCGGGTAGACCGTCAGCCAGCTCGTGGGCGCTCAGCCAACGATGCGAGCCGAGGGCGATCGAGTTGCAAGCAAACAACTGGAGGAGGCAGAAGCCAAGCTCAGGCGCTTCCAGGACGCCATTGCTGCTGGCGTCGACCCGATGGCGATGGTCGAGAGCATCAACGAGGCTCAGGCGGACCGAGCGGCCGCGCAAGGGGCGTTAGCAGCCGCGAACGAGCCAGCGGGCATGACCGACGCCGAGGTCTACGCGATGATCGACTCGCTGGGTGCCATCGGGGCTGCCCTCGCTGACAGTCAGCCGGGCAAGCTGGCACGGCTGTACCGGGATTTGAGGCTTGACCTGCGGTATGACAACGAAAAAGAGGCCGTCTACGCGACGACCTCTTTGCGTGTGAATAATGCGGGTGTCCGAGGGGGGACTTGAACCCCCACGTCCGTTAAGGACACTAGCACCTCAAGCTAGCGCGTCTGCCATTCCGCCACTCGGACTTGCTGATGTGAGAAGAGTATACGTCGCCTCGAGAGCATTAATCAGGGGGGTCCGTCTCGTCACGCAAACCTACATTGAGAGAATGATCGGTTACCCTCTGACAACTTCTGTGCCTCGGGTGGACGGGCGGCGTCGGTAAGTCCCCAGGTCGAGAGCCTGAAGTGCACAGTGTGACCATGGGTAGCTTTAAGTAACTGGTGCGGGTGGGTAGGGAATCAAACCCGGTCATCGGACGCTTACACGTGCGTGAAGAAGATTGGTTTCCTGTCCTTCGGCCACTGGTCGGCGAGCGCGCACTCCGAGACCCGGTCGGCCGCCGACTTCCTGCATCAGTCGATCGACCTGGCGGCCGCGGCCGAGGAGCTGGGCGTGGACGGCGCGTACTTCCGCGTGCATCACTTCGCGCGGCAGGCGGGGAGTCCGTTTCCGCTGCTCGCGGCGATCGGTGCTCGGACGTCGAAGATCGAGATCGGTACCGGCGTGATCGACATGCGTTACGAGAACCCGATGTACATGGTCGAGGACGCCGGCGCCGCCGACCTCATCTCCAACCGCCGACTTCAGCTCGGGATCAGCCGGGGATCTCCGGAGCAGGTGATCGACGGCTGGCGCTACTTCGGTTACGGCCCCGCGGAGGGGCAGACCGCCGCGGACATGGCCCGGCAGCGCACCGAGGTCTTCCTCAAGCTGCTCGAGGGGGAGGGCTTCGCGCAGCCGAACCCGCGGCCGATGTTCCCCAATCCGCCGGGGCTGTTGCGCCTTGAGCCGCACTCCGAGGGGTTGCGCGAGCGGATCTGGTGGGGTTCCGGTTCGAACGCGACCGCTGTCTGGGCGGCGGAGCAGGGCATGAATCTGCAGAGTTCCACGCTCAAGGACGACGAGACGGGCGAACCGCTGCACGTCCAGCAGCGCAAGCAGATCGAGGCCTACCGCGAGGCATGGAGGAAGGCCGGTCACGAACGTGAGCCGCGGGTGTCGGTCAGCCGCAGCATTTTCGCCCTGACCAACGACCTGGACCGCGCCTACTTCGGTCGTGACCGCGACTCGCGTGATCAGGTCGGCATGATCGACGAGAACACGAGGGCGATCTTCGGACGGTCTTATGCCGCCGAGCCGGACGAGCTGGTGCGGGCGCTCAAGGAGGACGAGGCGATCGAGGCCGCGGACACCCTGCTGCTGACCATCCCGAACCAGCTCGGTGTCGAGTACAACGCGCACGTCCTGGAAAGCATTCTCACGCATGTGGCGCCGGAGCTCGGCTGGCGCTGAGAATGCGCGATTCGGCGGATGGGCCGGGGCTGCTCGCTGGTTACGATCAGGGCATCCCCGGCCCATCGGAGGGTCCCATGAGACTGCCCCGATCCCGCTTCCTGCTCGGCCTGGTCGCGCTCTTCTCCCTCGCCCCGCCGACCGCGCAAGCGAGCGTTCCCGCTCCGCTGGGTGGCGGGAGCGTGTTGCAGAGCGGCGCCGCGTCGCGGTGCACGGCCGGATTCGCGGCGGTCTCGGGGAAGGTCGGCTACCTGATCGCGAGTTCCGCCTGCGGCAAGCCCGGCGACACCATCCGCAGCGGCGGACGTGTGGTCGGGGTCGTTCCGGGCGCGCAGGTTCCCCCGAACGGCGCGATCGTCATCCGGGTGACCAATACGACCGACTGGCGGCTGGTCGGGTCGATCCCACCGACCGACAGCCGGGTGACGATCACCGGTTCGGTCGAGGCCCCGGTCGGCGCGTCGGTGTGCAAGTACGGAGCGACCACCGGCTGGCGGTGCGGCACGATTTTGGCGAAGAACGTCTCGATCACCTTCCCCGAGGGCACGCTGACCGGGCTGACCCGCACGTCCGTCTGCGCGGAACCCGGCGACAGCGGCGGGCCGTTCGTCAGCGGGACGCAGGCGCAGGGAGTGCTGGTCGGCGGAAGCGGGAACTGCTCCAGCGGCGGCACCACCTACTTCGTCCCGGTCAACCGCGTCCTGTCGGCCTACGGGTTGACGATCCTCACCGGCTAGAACGGCAGGACCCGCGGATACGGGGGAGGCGTGGGCCGCGCGAACGCCGGGGTGGTCGTCACCCGGGCTTCCCCGACGGCGTCGAAGATCGTTCAGCGCGTCAGGGGCGCTTGACGGCCACTGTCCGTGGTCCAGCCGCCGCTCCAGCGTGCGTAGCGCGGTGATCTCTTCGGACGCGGTGAACACGCAGTGACCGGCCCGGTTCACGAACAGCCCGCGAAGGTTCTCCCGGTCGCCGGTCAGCGTGACCCGCTCGGCGTATGCCAGGATCCGCCGGTAGTCGATCCCCGCGTTCCAGCTCGGGTTGCCGCCCGAACGCCGCTCCAACGCGACCCTGTCGACGCCGAACGTGCCGACGCGGTAGTAGCGGTCTCATGCGCCGGCCTTGCGGGTTCGCGGTGGAGGCCTGCACCACGCCGGCGAATTCGGCCGCGTTGGCCGCGGGATCGGTGATCCGCACCAGTTCCAGCCGCGCGTCGAGGAGGGGCGGTGATCGCCCCCACCGATTCACCCGCCGCGATGGTGCGACGCGGCGGGCCAACCGGACCTGGTCGGTCAGCGCCTCTTCGATCGACCAGCCGCGCACGGCCCGGTACTGGGACGCGGTCAGCGCGATCCGCTCCGGCTCCGGATAGGCCAGGGAGTACATCCCGTGACTCCACAGCACCAGTTTTCCGGCACCAGCACCAGATAGCGCGCGCCTTCGAGGTGACCGGCGCGTCCGCCGAGGCGCGGATAACCATCAGCTCCAGCAAGATCGTGAACAGGGCTGGGAAAACAAGGACCGAGCGCAGCAGAAGTGGGTGTCGTTGCGGACGGAACGCGTCGACGTCCCAGTCGGGGATTCGATGCATTCGCCGCTCGGTCTCGCGGCCTGGTCCACTCGGGGAGTGGACCGGAGTTCGGCCGGTGATCGATGGTACACCGGCAACCCCGACGTCTTCGCGGACTGATCATCGGCGGACTTGTGCGCGCCGCGAAGAAGAAAGCGCTTCGGTGCGGGCGGGCCGCGGGTGACCTTCGACGATTTCGAGGCGTGGATGGGCGAGGTCCCGCCATACGCGAGCCTGCCCGTCGAGTCCGGAGTGGACGCCGGCGACCACCTGCGCTCGGTATCGCCCGCTGAATTTCGGCCGCGCGACTGGAGGAACTCCAGGTTTACGATCAAGATCATGCGATTCGCCATCAAGACTTCACCGCAGGACACCGTTTGGGCCGACATGCTCGCCGTCTGGCAGGCCGCCGACGAGATCGAACTCTTCGAATCCGGCTGGACCTTCGATCACTTCTATCCCATTTTCTCGGATTCGACCGGTCCGTGCCTGGAAGGGTGGGTGACCCTGACCGCGCTCGCGCAGGCCACGAAACGGCTCCGCCTGGGCACGCTGGTGAGCGGCATCCACTACCGGCACCCCGCGCTGCTCGCGAACATGGCCGCGACACTGGACATCGTTTCCGGCGGTCGGCTGGAGATCGGCGTCGGCGCGGGCTGGAACGAGGAGGAATCCGGCGCGTACGGCATGGAACTGGGCACCATCAAGGAACGCAGCGATCGGTTCGAGGAGGCCTGCGAGGTGCTCGTCGGCCTGCTGACCCAGGAGACCACCACGTTCCGGGGGGAGCACTACCAGCTGACCGACGCCCGCTGTGAGCCGAAGGCTGTGCAGAAGCCGCATCCGCCGATCTGCATCGGCGGCAGCGGTGAGAAGCGGACGTTGCGCACGGCCGCGAAGTACGCCCAGCACTGGAACTTCGTCGGCGGCACGCCGGAGGAGTTCGCGCACAAGCGTGAGGTGCTGCACCGGCACTGCGCGGACATCGGCCGGGACCCGAACGAGATCACGCTGTCCTCGCACGTCCGCCTCGGCGCGGACGGTGACTACGCCAAGGTCGCCGCGGACGCCGAAGCCCTCGGCGAAGCGGGCCTCGACCTGGCGATCATCTACCTGCCGCCGCCGCACACCCCCGCCGTGCTGGAGCCGCTGGCGAAGGCGCTCGAACCGCTGCGCTGAGGTCTCGAAGACCGGCCGGGGAGTGACCGCCCGTTGCGGAACCGGCCGGTCTCGCTATACGGTGACAGAACTAGAACAGGTTACAGTTCTGCACGGTGGGCGGACCGAGGAGCGGGAATGGCGAACAGGGCGCCGCGCGGCGACGAGGCCGATTACGTGGTCGTCGGATCGGGCAGCTCGGGGGCCGCGATCGCGGGCAGGCTCGCGGAGTCCGGGGCCAGCGTGATCGTGCTCGAGGCGGGTAAGAGCGACGAGAGGCTGCTCGTCAAGAAGCCGGGGCTGGTCGGCCCCATGCACGCGGTACCCCAGCTCAAGAAACCCTTCGACTGGGGCTACTACTCGGTCCCGCAGAAACACGTTCTCGATCGCCGGATGCCGGTGCCGCGGGGCAAGGTCGTCGGCGGCTCCAGCTCCATCAACGGCATGGTCTACGTCCGCGGCAACCGCGCCAACTTCGATTCCTGGGCCGCGGAAGGCAACAAGGGCTGGGACGCCGACAGCGTCAACGCCGCGTACAAGCGGATGGAGGATTTCGAGGACGGCGAGAACGCGTTCCGCGGCGCGGGCGGGCCGATCCGGGTCACCCGCAACAAGGTCCCGCAGGAGGGGACGCTGCAGTTCCTCCAGGCGACCGCCGAAGCGATCGGCTGCGAGATCCTCGACGACTACAACGCCGCCTCCCAAGAGGGCGTCAGCCGGATGCAGCAGAACGCCGCCGACGGCCTGCGTTACAGCGCCTCGCGCGGCTACATCCACCGTCTCGCGCCCGCGACCCTGGAAGTCCAGTCCGGCGTGCTGGCGAAGAAGGTGCTCATCGAGAACGGCCGTGCCGTCGGCGTCGAGGTCGTCGACGCGAACGGGCGACAGCGAACGCTGCGCGCGGGCAAGGAGGTCATCCTCTCGGCCGGCTTCGTGGGATCCGCGCAGCTGCTGATGTTGTCCGGCATCGGCCACGCCGAGCACCTCAGGGAGCACGGCATCGATGTCGTCGCGGATCTGCCGGTCGGCGACAACCTGCACGACCACATGTTCCACGCGCTGACCTTCCGCGCGTCGTCGAGCAAGAACCGGGGCACCCCGCCGTACTTCGCGCGCGGCCTGGTCAGCGAACTGATGCGGCCCGGCACGACGTTCCTGGCGAACTCGGTCTTCGAAGCGGTCGCCTTCCTCAGGACCTCCCAGGCCGCCGACGTGCCCGACCTTCAGCTGCATCTCCTGCCGTGGGCGTACGTGACGCCCAACCAGGACGCGCCGATCCGGCACGACGTCGACAAGCGGCCCGCGCTCACCGTGCTGACCACGCTGATCTACCCGAGGAGCCGTGGCACGCTGCGGCTCGCCTCGGCCGATCCCACGGCGGCGCCGCTCATCGACCCCCAGTACCTGTCCGACCCGGCCGATCTCGAAGTGCTCGGCGAGGGTTCGGAGATGGTCCGCGAGATCTTCGCGTCGAAGGCGTTCGGAGGCTCGATCAAGGAGGAGCTCCACCCGGGCAAGGCGTTGCAGGGCCAGGAGCTGCGCGACGCGATCCTGAACCGCGCGACGTCGGTCTACCACGGCGTCGGCACCTGCCGGATGGGCGTCGACGACCTCGCCGTCGTCAGTCCGGACCTCAAGGTTCGCGGTGTCGAAGGCCTGCGGGTCTGCGACGCCTCGATCATGCCGTCGATCACCGGCGGCAACACCAACGCGCCCGCCATCATGATCGGCGAGAGGGGCGCGCAGCTCGTCCTCTCCGACAACTGACCGGACAACCGACGGAAAAGAGGGCCATGACCGTCACTCCGCTCGCGCTCACCCGTCCGGCGTCGGTGACCGACGCGTTCCTGCGGCGCCTTGCCGCCCGAGTGCCGGACTCGTCCGGGGCGACCTGGAAGCTCACCGAGGTTTACACCGGCGAGGCGCTCGTCGAGCTGCCCCAGTCGACGCCGGCCGACATCGAGCAGGCGTTCGCCACCGCGCGGGCCGCGCAGGAGAAGTGGGCCGCGACCCCGCTCAAGCGGCGGCTGGAGGTGTTCAAGCGGGCGCACGCGCTCTTCGTCGGGCGCGCGCGGATCGTCACCGACCTCATCCAGGCCGAGAGCGGCAAGAACCGCCGGATGGCGATCGAGGAGACCTGCGACCCGGCGATGGTGATGAGCCATTATCTGACGCGGGCCGCCAAACTGCTGGCCCCGGCCAAACGCGGCGGACCGGTCCCGTTCCTGACGACCTCGACCGAGATCCGGCAGCCCAAAGGGGTCGTCGGGATCATCGCGCCGTGGAACTTCCCGTTCGCCACCGGCATTTCCGACGCCATTCCCGCGCTGATGGCAGGCAACGCGGTCGTGCTGAAGCCGGACAACAAGACGGCGCTCTCACCGCTTTACGGCGTCGAGATGCTGGAGGAGGCCGGGCTGCCGAAGGGCCTGTTCCAGGTGGTGTGCGGCGAGGGCCCGGATGTCGGCCCCACCCTCATCGATCAGGCGAATTACGTGATGTTCACCGGCTCCACGGCCACCGGCCGGGTGATCGGCGAACGCGCGGGCCGGAACCTCATCGGCTGCTGCCTCGAACTCGGCGGCAAGAACCCGATGATCGTGCTCGAAGACGCGGATCTGGCCGAAGCCGTGCAGGGCGCGGTCTTCGGCGCTTTCGGCAACACCGGGCAGATCTGCATGCACATCGAACGGATCTACCTGCCGGAGTCCCGCTACGACGAGTTCAAGAACGCGTATGTGGCCAAGGCCAGGGCACTCGACGTCCGCGCCGCCTACGACTTCGGGCCCGACATGGGCTCGCTCGTCTCGGTCGACCACATGAACCGGGTCAAGGCACACGTCGACGACGCCGTCGCGAAGGGTGCGACCGTCCTCTGTGGAGGAAAGCCGCGCCCCGATCTCGGTCCGGCGTTCTTCGAACCGACGATCCTCGAAGGCGTCACGAAGGACATGCTCTGCGGTGTCACCGAAACCTTCGGACCCGTTGTCGCACTGCACAAGTACCGCACGGTCGACGAGGCCGTCGCGTTGGCCAACGACACCGAGTACGGCCTCAACGCGTCGGTGTGGGGCGGTGACGTCATTGCCGCACGCGCGGTGGCCGCACGCGTCGAGTCCGGCAACGTCAACATCAACGACATCCTGGCCACGGCGTACGCGTCGAAGGGAACACCGTCCGGTGGCGTCAAGAACTCGGGCGTCGGCGCACGCCACGGGGATCAGGGCCTGCTCAAGTACACCGACGTCAAGAACGTGGCGGTGCTCAAGAAACAGGTCATGGGTCCCCGCGGCGGCCAGACCTACGAGAAGTACGTCGAGGGGATGCTGTCGGGGCTGAAACTCATGCGGCGTCTGCGCATCCGCTAGACCTCGTCGGTGTGCTGGGGCGCGGCCAGCACACAGGCGATGCTGAGCACGCACATGCCGATCAGCAGGCCGATCGCCGGCCAGACGCTACCGGTCGCCTGGAACAGCAACGTCGACACCAACGGCGAGAGCCCGCCGAAGAGCGCGCCCGCCAGCTGGTAGGACAGCGAGATGCTGGTGTACCGCGCCCGCGGCCGGAACATCTGCGACAGGATCGCCGCGATCGGGCTGTAGGTGGCCGTCATGGCGAGGCGCATCGCCACGAACGCCGCGATGATCAGGGCGGCGTTCTTCGTCGAGAGCACCAGGAACTGCGGTGCCGCGAGGACGGCGACGCCGACGAGACCGATGACGACCACGCGTACCCGCCCGAAGCGGTCGCCGAGCCACGCCGCGCCGAAGCTGACGACCAGTTCCACGAAGGCGGCGATGGTGAGCGCGTTGAGCACCAGCGATTCGGAGACGCCGACGGCGGGATCTGTCGCGTACGCCGTCGCGAAGGTGGTGACGAGGTAATAGCCGCCGACCGCGACGGGCAGCACGCAGATGCCCAGCAGAATCGGTTTCCAGTTCGTCCGCACCGCGTAGAGGATCGGCGCGCCGGTCTCCTCGACGGCTTCCTCGAAGACCGGTGACTCTTCGACCTTCAGCCGCACGATGAGACCGACGCCGATGAGCAGGACGGACGCGAAGAACGGGATCCGCCAGCCCCAAGTGGTGAGCCATTCGGTGCCGCCGAGGCTCAGGAGGCTGAACAGGCCGGTGGCCAGCAGCGCGCCGGCGGGGTTTCCGGCCTGGGCGAACGCGCCGTAGAAGGTCTTCTTGCCCGGTGGCGCGTGTTCGACCGCCATGAGCACGGCGCCGCCCCACTCGCCACCCACGGCGAGCCCTTGGACGAACCGGAGCACCACGAGCAGGATGGGCGCCCACGTGCCGATCTGGGCGTATCCGGGCAGGCAGCCGACCAGGAAGGTCGCCGCCCCCATCATCGTCAGGGTCACCACGAGCGCGGTCTTGCGGCCGATCCGGTCACCGACGTGCCCGAACACGATGCCGCCGAGCGGCCGGGCGAAGAACCCGACGGCGTAGGTCGCGAAGGCCGCCGCCACCCCGGTCAGCCGGTCACCGGTCGCGGGGAAGAACACGGTGCCGAACACCAGGCTCGCGGCCGTGGCGTAGATGTAGAAGTCGTACCACTCGATCGTGGTGCCGACGAAGGCCGCGAGCCCGGCCCGGCGGGCCCGGCGGAGCGACTGGGTGTCGGTCTGGACGGTCATCGGGCCACCTCGCCGTCGATCCAGGTTTCCAGCACGCCGATGCCCGCGATCCGGCCGGGTTCGCAGGTGAGGGGATTCTCGCCGAGAAGCACGAAGTCCGCGCGTTTGCCGGGGGTGATCGAGCCGAGGTCACGGTCACGGCCGAGCACGCGGGCGCCGGCGATCGTATGGGCCGCGATCGCCGACCGGACGTCGATCAGCAGGTCGTCACCGCCGAGCCGGTGGCCACGCCGGGTCGTCCTGGTCACCGCCGTCTGGATGGCTTCGAGCGGATTCGGCTCCGCGACCGGAGCGTCCGAGCTCAGCGTGACCGGCACACCGGCCGCCTGGAACTCGCCGAGGGGATTGAAGCGCTCGCCGGGAGTGCCGACAGCGTCGGTGACGCCTTCGCCCCAGTTGTAGTAGTGCTGGGGCTGGTTGACCGGGTGGACGCCGAGTACCGCCATGCGCTCGATCTGCTCCGGGGTCGGCAGCCCGCAGTGCTCGATACGATGCCGGGCGTCGGGACGGGGATCGCGCCGCTGCGCGTCTTCGATGGCGTCGAGCACCATGCCGATCGCGGCGGGGGACTGGGCGTGGGTCGCGGTCTGGAGCCCGGCCTCGTGCGCCTTGCCGATCAGCGCGGCGTAGTCCTTGGGCTGGTGATACAGCTGCCCGGTCCGGCAGGGGTCGCCGACGTAACCGTCGGGGAAGTAGGCGGTCCACCCGCCGAGCGTGCCGTCGGCGTAGAACTTGATGCCCGCGAAGGACAGGCGCGGAGTGCCGAAAGCGCCGTGCAGCCCCATTTCCAGGGCCTGGTCGAGCAGGTGGGACAGCAGGTACATGTGGACCCGGGTCTTGAGCTGTCCCGCTTCGTCCAGCCGCAGGTACATGTCGAACTCGCGTCGAGTGACCTGGGCGTCGCCGATCGCGGTCACGCCCGCCGCGAGGAACTTCTCCTGGGCGGCGGCCAGTTGCCGCGCATGTTCGTCCGGCTCGTCCTCGAGGTGGAAGTTCGGGCCGTGCCGTCCCACCTTCACGCCGGTGACACCGGTGAGGATGTTGCACGCCGCGTCCGACAGCTCCCCGGTGAGTTCACCGTGCTCGTCCCGGAAGAACACGCCGCCGTCGGGGTCCGGGGTGTCGCGGGTGATGCCGTTGCGCCGCAACGTAAAGCTGTTCACCACGCCGCCGTGCCCGCTGGCGTTCATGAGGTAGACCTCGCGGTCGACGGCGACCGCGTCGAGTTCTTCCTTGCGGGGATGGCGTTTCTCGGCGAGGTTGCGGTGTTCGTAGCCGTAACCGCGGACGGGCCTGCCGGCCGGAGTGCGTTGGGCCGCCTCGTGCAGCAGCGCGACGATGCCGGGGATGGTCGTGGCCCGCTCGGGGCCGCAGTCCACCCAGGTCATCATCTGCCCGTACATCAGGGGATGCGCGTGCGGATCGACGAAGCCGGGCAGGAGCGTGCCCGGCAATCGCCGCACCGCCGGCGATGGATGGCCGAGACCCGCCGCGCGGGCGTGGCACTCGTCCACCGAGCCGACCGCGGCGATCTCCTCGCCGAAGACGAGCACCGCCTCGGCGCCTTCGGTGGCGTCGTCGACGGTCACCATCGCTTCGGGACACAGGATCGTCGCGGTCGCGTCGAGGACTGAACGGTCAAAGGGCAACAGGCGCATCGCGCGGACTCCTGGGTTCGGCGGTGAAGTGGGGCGAAGGTAAGCGAGGAGGAGCGCCGAGCGCAATCAGATCATTCGTGCACAGACGGTGTTCACGATCGATATGCCAGCGACAAGAGGCAGATCGCGCTATCTCTGCTGCCTGAAGCCCTATTCCGCAAGTGATATGGTCCGCGGCGGTGTCGGAAATTCAGCAGAGGAGAAGCGCCGTGGACGACGCGTTGGTCGCGGCTTTGCGCGCGGACGGCCGGATGAGCGTGGCCGATCTGGCCAACCGCGTCGGGGTCTCCCGCTCCGCCGTGTCGGCCCGGCTGGAGCAACTGAAGGCCGACGGTTCGCTCAACGTGGTGGCGGCGGTGCATCCCGAATTCCTCGGCCTCACCGCGTACGCGCATCTCGCGATCCGCACCTCGGGCCGGTCGCAGGCGACGACGGACGCCATCGCGGCGCTGCCCGCCGCCGCGTTCGTGTCCGCCGTGAGCGGGGAGTACCAGACCGTCGCCGAGCTACGGCTGCCCGATTCCCCGGCGCTTTACCGCACCGTGGCGGAGATCCGCGGCCTGCCGGAGGTGGAACAGGTCAACACCCTGCTCTACGTCGACGTGGTCAAGGGCTTGTTCATGCCGGGCCGTCCGCTGCCGTCCTGGTTGCGGCTCGATGACCGCGATCTCGCGATCATGCTGCGGTTGCAGGCCGACGGGCGGGAGAGCTTCGCGCGCACCGCCGAGCATGTCGGCCTTTCGCCGTCGGCCACCCGCACCCGGGTGCGTTACCTCGTGGAGCACGACGTCATCCGGATCGCGCCGGTGCTCAGCCGGGCTCGTCCGGACGCCGGCCTGGTCTGCGGAATCGGTCTCAACGTCCGGGGCGCCGGAGACGCCGTGACAGCGGCGCTCGCCGCGCGCGACGACACCGAATTCCTCGCCAGGACCATCGGCCGGTTCGACGTCGTCGCCACCGTCGCGGCGCAGTCCGCCCGCGACCTCGACCGGACGCTGGAGGAGATCAGCGGCAGGCCCGACGTCGTGACCGCGGAGACGTGGGTGCACCTTCGCATCGCCAAGGAACGCTACGAGTGGCCGTTGCCGACCGCGGAGGAACTCGCGCGACGCTAGGCCGACCACGCATTTCGTCCTCTGAATGCCACATCGTCAGGTGCTGAACTGCGCCGAAAGCCGGATTGACCGGTCAAATCGGCATTTGTACGGTCAATTCATGACCGAGCTGCTGCACCGCCGGATCCGGCGTGAGATCGAAGCGAAGATCCATGCCGGGGAGCTGGTGCCCGGATCGCGGTTGCCGACCGAGAACGAGTTGTGCGGGCAGTACGGCGTCAGCCGAGCCACAGCGCAACGGGTGCTCAACGACCTCGCGGCCGCGGGGCTGGCCGTGCGTCATCGGCGGCATGGGACCTTCGTCGCGGACGTCACGCCGCAGATCAACCTGCTCGCTTTCGCCGCCCCCGAGGCCGCGGCGAAAGGTGCGCCGGGGCGCCACGAAATCCTGTCCGCGCACACGATCCCGTCCGGTGACGCGGTCGTCCCACTGCCGGACACCCCGGCCGACACCGCGGTCATCGAACTGGTCCGCCGCAAGTTCGACGTCCGTGACCGGCCGCGGTCGATCGAGCGGCACGTCATCCTCTTCTCCGCCGCGCCCGGCGTGCTGCAGGAGAATCTCGAACATTTCGTGAGCATGCGGTACTTCCGGGCGCGGGGAGTGCCGATCGACAGCGTCCGGGTCTACCTCGACCCGGTGTGCCTGGACGAGACCACCGCCCGTCTGCTCGACAGCGAACCGGGGACGCCCGCGCTGAAACGGCGCCGGGAATCGCGTACCGAGGACGGCACGGTGGTGGAGATCGTCGAGACGATCGTCCGTCCCGGCTCGGCACAGTTCTTCGTGGAAGTCCCTTTTTCCGCCCGGTGACCGGGAAACCTCGGAAAGGAAGCGCATGAAGATCATCATTGTCGGCGCCGGAGTGCTGGGCGCCAGTGTCGCGCGATCGCTCGCCCTCGCGGGGGAAGACGTCCTCCTGCTGGACCGCTCGGGCCAGGGGAGGGGAACGAGCGCCACCACGTTCGCGTGGACGAACGCGAACCGGAAACACGATCCGGCCTACCAGCGGCTCAACGTCGCGGGAATGGCGGAACACGCCGTCCTGGCGGACCGGCTGCCCGGGCCGCGCTCCTACTTCCGCAGCGGCAGCCTGCACTGCGCGGATCCCCGGACCGAACCCTGGCTGACCGGCAACGTCGAACTGTTGCGGTCGCTGGATTACCCGGCTCGCTGGGTGGAGCGAGCGGAGGCAGAGGAGATCGCCGGTGACGTCGTGCTCCCCGAAGCGACGACGGCGATCGCGCATTTCCCCAGCGAAGGCTACGTCCTTCCGGAACTGCTGATGCGGAGCCTGCTGGACGACGCGGAACGCCACGGTGCCGAGGTCTCCCTCGGCGAGGTGGTGGATTTCGGCGAGAGCCAAGGGAAAGCGTCGGTCACCCTGTCCGGCGGGGAGATCATCGAGGCCGATCGCGTCGTGCTCGCGGCCGGACGCTGGACCGACGCCCTCGCGGCGAAAGCCGGAATCGACATCCCCATGATGACCGACGTCCGCCGAGGTTCACCGATCGTCGGCTTGCTGGGTTACGTGACTTCACCGCGGCTCGACCTGAAATGCGTGCTGCACACGCCGTCCCTCAACCTCCGGCCCGCGGGGAACGGGCACACCGTGGTGCAGGCACTCGACTTGAACGCCCGCGTCGATCCGTCGGCGCCGGTGGACCCGGAGACCGCGGCGGTCATCGCGGAGCGGTTCTCCGCGATGACGGACGCCCCGGGCAGACCGGAGATCGGCTTCCGGGTCGCCATCCGGTCGATGCCCGCGGACGGGCACACGATCGCGGGCCCGCCGTCGCCCGGTTCCCGGATCTATTGCCTCGTCACGCACAGCGGCATCACGCTGGCGCCGATCCTCGGCCGTCTCGCCGCGGAGGAGATCGTCTCCGGGGAAACGCGGGATCTGCTCGACTCGTTCCGTCCCGGCCGGTTCGCGGGACTGTCGCGTTCGGACCTGACGATCGAGCGCCCTGTCCGGCTGGGTGAGCAGTAGCCCGCAACGGCAATTTCCGACCGCGGGACGCCAATCTCGGAGATGGGCGCGGTGGCCGCGGGAAGCTAACTTCGTCATCATGATCGACAGCATCGGGCGCGGCGACGTCGAACCTTTCACCCTGTCCGTTCCGGATCGTGAACTGGAGGATCTGCTCGCCCGCCTGGACCGGGTCCGCCTTCCCGAAGCCGAGACGGTGCCGGACGCCACCCAAGGGATCGGGCTTCAGCGGCTGACGGAGTTGCTCCACACGTGGCGCCAACACGACTGGCGGGCAAGGGAAATCCAGTGGAACGCGATTCCGCACCACCGGGCCCGGCTCGACGGTTTGGACATCGCGTTCTGGCATGCCCGCTCGCCTGAGCCCGATGCGCTCCCGCTGGTGCTGACCCATGGCTGGCCCGGCTCGATCTTCGAGTTCGAAAGCGTGCTCCGGCCGCTCACCGATCCGGTGGCGCACGGCGGTTCCGCTCGCGACGCCTTCCACGTGGTCGTGCCGGCGTTGCCGGGATTCGGTTTCACTGAACGACCTCGCGAGCAGGGCTGGCATCCGGGTCGGACCGCCCGGGCTTGGGCGGACCTGATGACCGTCCTCGGTTATGAGCGTTTCGGAGCCCACGGCGGGGATTGGGGTGCCGTCGTCAGTACCGAGCTGGCGCGCCAGGTGCCCGAACGCGTCACGGGTCTGCACCTGATGATGCCGTCGGCGTCGCCACTGCCCGAAGACCGGGCGACGCCGACGCCTGCCGAACGTCGCATGCTGGACCGGCGCGATCTGCATCTGTCCGACGGCTACGGCTTCGGCAGGATCATGGCCACCCGCCCGCAGACCCTCGGCTACGCGCTCCTCGACTCGCCCGCCGGCCTGGCGGCGTGGCTCGGCGAGAAGTTCGACGCCTACGCCGACAACCGGCCGGAGAGCGGCGGCGGGGTGAGCCTCGCGAAGCAGATCGACACCATCGCCTTGTACTGGCTGACCGGGACCGGTGCCTCCAGCGCCCGCTGGTACTGGGAGGCGATGCGCTGGGTGCCGCGCAGCGCGGAAGAAGAGAACGCCCTGCCGGTGACCGTGCCCACCGCGGTCTCGGTGTTCCCGGCCGATCCCTGGCCCACCGCCGAGCGCTGGGCGCGGCGTCGTTATCGCGCGCTTCACCGGTGGAACGAACTCGACCGCGGCGGGCATTTCCCCGGCCTGGAACAGCCGGATCTCCTGGTGTCCGAGATAAGGAACGCGTTCCGGGAGCCGCGGTAAACGGTTAACGGCGCCAGACGTTCGGAGGGATACGCGGATCGTCGACGCTCCTATCGTCGGAGACCGGGCAGAAACGGACTCTCCGGTGAGGAGCGCGCCAGATGAAGATCGTGCGCACGATAGGCCTGGCCCTGGTGACGGCCTCCGCGTTGGTGCTGTCGATGACGGCGGCGTCCGCGCACGACCCCGAGACGGCCGAAGGGCAGGCGGCGGCCAAGACCTTCATGGCCGACCACGTCCCGGCCGAGCGGCACGCCGTCACCGGCACCGCGGCGGGGGTGCCGTGTGTCAACGGCAAGGCCGACATCTACCCGTGCAAGAACGTGGACCTGCTCAGCGTGCTTCCCTTGTCCGGCCTCGGCGGCGGCAACGGCAACGACATCTGGGGCTGGACCGATCCGTCGTCCGGCAAGGAATACGCCATCGTCGGGCGGACCAACGGAACCGCGTTCGTCGACCTGAGCACGCCGACTTCCCCGAAGTTCCTCGGCAACCTGCCCTCCAACGGCGGCAGCAGTTCGTGGCGGGACATGAAGGTGTACAAGAACCACGCGTTCATCGTGGCCGACTTCATCTCCGGGCACGGGATGCAGGTGTTCGACCTGACCCGCCTGCGCACGGTCACCACGCCGCAGACGTTCACCGCCGACGCGCTGTACAAGGAGTTCGGGCCCGCGCACAACATCGCGATCAACGAGGAGACCGGTTTCGCCTACGCGATCGGCTCCAACACCTGCGGCGGCGGCCCGCATGTCGTCAACATCCAGAACCCGAAGGCTCCCGCCAAGGCCGGCTGCGTGTCGCAGGACGGCTACACCCACGACACCCAATGCGTGGTCTACCGGGGACCGGACGCGGCCTACCGCGGCAAGGAAATCTGCTTCAACGCCAACGAGGACACGCTGACCATCGTCGATGTCACCGACAAGGCCCGGCCGGTCCAGCTTTCGCGCAAGGGCTATTCCGGCGCGCAGTACTCGCACCAGGGCTGGCTGACCGACGACCAGCGCTACTTCCTGCTGGACGACGAACTCGACGAGTCGCGCGGCACCGACAAGCGCACCAAGACCTATGTCTGGGACCTGGCCAAGCTTTCCGCGCCCGTGCACACCGGCGTCTACAGTTCACCCGCCACCGCGATCGACCACAACCAGTACATCAAGGGCCGCTACTCGTACCAGGCGAACTACCAGGCGGGCCTGCGCATCCTGGACGTCAGCGGTGTCGCGTCGGCACAGCTGTCCGAGGTCGGCTACTTCGACATCTACCCGGCGGGCAACGCGGCGAACTTCAACGGCGCGTGGAGCACCTACCCGTACTTCTCCAGCGGCATCGTCATCGTCAACGGGATCGAACAGGGCCTGGTCGTGGTGAAGCCGAACCTCGCCACCGCCGGGCGGTGACAGGTGCGCAGACCCCGGCTCACGGATTGGGTGTTCCTCGCCCTGGCCATGATGATCGGGGTGGCCGCGGCGTTCGTGGCGCTCCGCCCGACGCCCGGCCCCGGCCACTCGGCACACCGGCCGGTGGTGACGGCGGATCTGGTGCCCGCCGCGCACAGCGACGGTCTGTCCGAGGCGGAGAGCGGATACCGGTTCGAGCGGGTGACCACGCCCGCCGTCCGGGGCCCGGCGGTGCCGGTCGCGTTCCGGATCCTCGGCCCCGACGGGAAGCCGGTCACCCGTTTCCTGGACAACCAGACCAAACAGATGCACTTCTTCGCCGTGCGCGACGACATGAACGTCTTCCAGCACGTGCATCCGACGCTCGACGGGGAGACCTGGCGCACCGCTCTCGCGCTGACCGACGGCGGCGCCTACCGGATGTTCGCCGAGTTCGTCCCGCTCGACACCAAGGATCCCCGGCATCCGGTGGTGCTCGGCGTGCCGTTCACCGTGCCCGGTGACACCACCTTCGTGCCGGTGCCCGCTCCCGCCGGGGAGACCGTGACGGCCACCGGTTACCGGGTCGCGCGGGTGGAGGGAACGGACCGCGTCCCGCTGATGCGGGCGCAGGTGCTCCGGTTCGCCGTCCGCGATCCCGGCGGCGCACTGGTCACGGCCGTCGACCCGCATCTGGGTGCCAACGGCCATCTGACCGGGTTCCACACGATGCTGCTGTCGGCCACGCATCTGCATCCGGTGCAGCCCCTTGGCGCGCGGCTGGTCAACGGTGAGCTGGCCTTCCACTCGATGTTCTCGGAACGCGGGGAATACCGGCTGTTCCTGGAGTTCTCCCACGGCGGGCGGGTCCACACGGCCGCCATCACCGTGGCGGTGGGCTGACCGGCGGTCACCGAACGGCCCGCGCGAAGGCCGGGACGACCTCCGCGATCCTCGGCGCCACACTTCCCGGCGACCAACGGACCGGCGAGCGATGCCCGCACGCCACGTTGGCCTTACCCGTCAATAACCGGCGGCTTGCCCCTCGGGTAAGTACGACGTCGAGGTCGTCATCACGGAGTTCGTCCCGGAGGCGGAGATCGCCTGTACCGCCGAGGGCGGCACTCTCGTCTTTGAGCACATTTCGCTGCCGCGCAAGGCAGAATGACGTCTGTGCGAACACTTGTCGTGGCGACCGCCCTCGTTCTGCTGGGTGTGACCGGATGTCAGGCCGAGGTTTCGGGTCAACCCGAGCCCGAGGGTGACGGCTTCGTGGTCAAAGACGGCTCCCGGCTGCGGTTTCGGCCGGTCCTGGCCGAGCTTCCACCGGGACCGGCGACAGGCTCGGCGACGAACCGGCAGAGCACGGATCCCGCCGAGCAGCAGGCCGCCGCCGCGGCGCTCGACTGCTCGCCGGGGCAGGACCCGTTGGACGGCCGGGACGATCCGGCGCTCCCGCTGGTCAGCTGCGACCGCGTCCAAGGCGCGAAATATGTGCTCGGCCCGGCGTTCCTCACCGGAGCCGAGGTCAGCCGGGCGCGTGCCCATGTCGATCCGCAGCAGGGTGGCTCGATCATCGACCTCACCTTCACCGCCGCGGGCGGGCGGGCGTGGGCGGACTGGACCACGGGAAACGTCGGCAAGCAGGTCGCGGTGGTACTGCGGAGCCGCGTCCTGACCGCGCCGATGATCCAGTCCGCCATCATCGGCGGGCAAGCCCAGATCAGCGGCAAGTACACCCTCCCCGAAGCTCGGCAGCTGGCGCGTGACATCGCCGGTGGTTAGCGGCCTTCGGCGGCGGAATACGATCGACGAAGGCGACGTTTGAGCGTTCAACTACTTCTGAGGAGTTGGACATGGGGTACGAAATCCTGGGCACACGGCAGGAGCCGACCTTCGGCCTGGACACTTTCGGTGACGTGGAGAACGGTGCGGACGGCCAGCCGGTGAGCCAGGCCGAGGCCATCCGGCAGGTCGTCGCCGAAGGTGTGCTCGCCGACCAGGCCGGCGTGGACTACTTCGGCGTCGGGGAGCACCACCGCACGGAGATGGCGGTGTCCTCACCGGACGTCGTCCTCGCGGCGATCGCCGGCCGCACCGAACGGATCCGGCTGGGCACCGCGGTCACGGTCCTCAGTTCGGACGACCCGGTACGGGTGTACGAGCGGTTCGCGACACTCGACGCGGTTTCCCGTGGCCGCGCCGAGGTCACGCTCGGCCGCGGCTCCTTCACCGAGTCGTTCCCGCTGTTCGGCTACTCGCTGGACGACTACGAAGTGCTGTTCGCCGAAAAGCTCGACCTGTTCACCCATCTGCAGAAGGAAAAGCCGGTCGACTGGAGCGGAACCGTCCGTCCCGCGCTGGACGGCGCGCAGGCCTTCCCGCTCACCGAGTCCGGCAGCGTGCCCGCCTGGGTGGGCGTCGGCGGGACCCCGCAGTCGGTGGTCCGTGCGGCCGCGTACGGCCTGCCGCTGGTGATGGCGGTGATCGGCGGATCGCCGGAGCGGTTCACCCCGCTGGCCGACCTGTACCGGCGTGCCTTGACGGAAGCCGGGCACGGAGAGCTGCCGATTTCCATGCACAGCCCGGGGCACGTCGCCGCGACCGACGAACTCGCGGTGGCCCAGCACTTCCCGCAGCACCAGGCTGCCTTCGCCAGGATCGGCGCCGAACGGGGCTGGGGCCCGATGTCCCGCGCCGACTACGACGCCATGGCCGGGCCGCGTGGCGCACTGTTCGTCGGTTCCGTCGAAACCGTCGCCCAGAAGATCGCGTGGGCGGTGCGGACCCTCGGGCTGTCGCGCTTCCAGCTCAAATACGGCGCCGGCGCGCTTCCGCACGAGCAGCGGCTCGAGTCGATCCGGCTCTACGGCGAGCAGGTCATCCCGCGGGTGAAGGAACTGCTCGCGCGGAGTTGACCTTCGCGGTTCGAAGCGCGCTAGCCTCGAAGTCGTGGTGTTCCGCTCCGAGCGTTTCGATCTGCAGCCGTATGTCGGTTTCGACATGGCCCGCTACGTCCGGCGGACCTACTGCAGCTGGGAGGATTCCGGCTGGCAATCCCTGCTCGTCCAGCGGTTCGACCATGTCCCCGTCGCCGAGGACATGGAAATGCCCGCCACCGCGGATCTGCACCTGGTCCTGCCGGCTTCGGGACGGGCGGTGATGGAGACCCGCGGTGAGGGCCGCTGGAACCGCTCCGACTGGCGGCCGGGACGCCTCACCCTGGCCGTTCCCGGCAAGCGGGTACTGCACCGGTACCGCGGCGACGAGTCGATGCGCAGCCTGCAGGTGCACATTCCGGGCACCACGGTGGAGTCGATCGCGACGCGGCTGGGCGGCCGCGCGGTCGACCACGAGGCGATGGCTGCCTCCCTGACCGAAGGAGATCCGCTGCTCGGCGAGCTGGTCCGGGCACTCGGGAACGCGAGCGAGGAAGACGACCTGTACGCCGAATCCGCGGCCGCCTTCCTCACCGTGCACCTGCTCACCCGCCACGCGCTGAAGCCGTCTCCGCCGAGGGCGGGCCGGGAAGACGCCCGCGTACGCGCCGCCGTGGCGATGATGCGCGAACGGCTGGCCGACCCACTGAGCCTGGCCGACATCGCCGGGGGAGTGCACCTGAGCGTCTACCACTTCATCCGTGTCTTCAAGGAGAAGACCGGCGAGACACCGCATCGGTTCCTGGCCCGGCTCCGGCTGGAGGAGGCGCAACGGCTGTTGCGCGACACCGATCTCTCGGTCGCCCGGATCGCACGGAGATGCGGATTCGCCACTCCCGGCGCGTTGTCGGCCGCGTTCCTCCGGCACACCGGTGTGCGCCCTTCGGACTATCGCAATTCCTGATCGGTCCTCCGCAATCCCACGCATGGTGACCGGGTACGGCCGTTCCTAAGGTGACCATGTGAGTAGTTCCCGAATGCAGTCGTACGACGTCACCGCCGAATCGCCGGCGTCACCGGCGGCGGTGTGGGCGCTGTTGCTGAACGCCCGGAGCTGGCCGGTCTGGTCGCGGGTCGACGCCCTGGAAACCACCGCGTCGCAAGGACTTTCCGCCGACGGACGCGACGGCGTCGGCGCGACCCGCGCCTTCCGGACCGGCAAGACGGTCACCAAGGAGCGGATCACCGCGCTCGAACCCGAACGCCGGTTCGCCTACGAGGGCGTCGAGAACCCGGCGATGGCCGACTACCGGGCGGCCGTCGAACTGCGCGAAACCTCCGGCGGCGGGACGCAGATCCGCTGGCACGGGACGTATCGCGCCCGCCGGGGCATGGCGTGGTTCTTCCAGTGGTATCTGCGTCGCTTCATGCGGGACATGGCGACCGGGCTCGCCGACCACGCCGGCGGCCCGGCCCGGTGACCCCTACGGGTGCTGGTGGATCCGCTGGGCGGTTTCACGGTGGAAGCCGGCGATCATCGCCTCCGTGCTCGGCGGGTTGAAGGGCTGCCCGAGCGTGCGCATGAGCGAGTTCACGCTGGGGCGGTACATCCCGGTCTTGCAGTAGCGGGATCCTTCGAAGGCACCGACCGTGCCGCCGTCGGGAGAAGGCTTGCCGAGCCAGGCGTACCACTTGGCGCGGCGGTCCCTCATCTGCGTGGCGGTGAGCGCGCTCGCGTTGGGCTCGCGGGGTTCGCGGGTTTCGCAAGTGCCGTAGTCGTATTCGTCGGCGAGCCCGCCGATGGAATGCCCGAGTTCGTGGGCGACGATCTGGCTGGCCTGGGCGTTGGCGCCCGAAGACGTCGCGACCCCGCCGCCGGCGCCGCCGTACTTGGTGGTGTTCGCCAGCGCGATGACCTGATCGACGTCCGGCGCGGCCGCGGCGTACTGGTTCGCCTTGGTCTCGTTGACGCACAACAGCCGTTCGATTCCGCCGCACCAGAAGTACATGCCCAGCGCGGTGGTGCGCCGCACCCCTTGGGTCGGGTCGTTCGTGACACCGGATTGGGCGGAGACGACGTCGACCTGCCAGAGGTTGAACTGCTTGCGGTAGGTCTTGTACGGCTCGATGGCGAACAACGCCGCGATACTGGAGCGGACGTGCTGCGAGTAGGTGGAAAGCTGGCCGGAGGTGTAGCCGTCACCGACGAAGACCAGGTCGAAGGTGGTCTCGCTGGGGCCGTTGATCTCGATCGGGGTCACCGCGGCGGCGCTCGCGACCCGCTGCGGTAACGCGGTTCTGTCCGAAACCGGGCGGCTGACTTCCACCCGCCTGATGGTCCCGCCGGGTTCGAAGGCTTCCATCGATGTGGTGAACCGGGGTGCCGGGGCCGCCGACGCCGTCGCGGGAACGAGACCGGAGACGAGGACGGTGGTCAGCGCGAACGTGAGACATGCGCGTCGCATGCGTACTCCTTGCGGGGAGGGGAGAGAAAGGGGAGAGGAGTACGAAAAACGATCCCGACTTTCGACGGCTTCCGGCACATCCCAAGTGGCCATAAGGTCCGCGTGATGGATGTCGAGTTACGTCACCTCCGAGTGGTGTGCGCCGTCGCCGACGCGGGCAGCATCACGCGCGCGGCGATCGGCATCGGCAGCACCCAGCCCGCGCTGACCGCGGCGGTGCAACGGATCGAGCGCGCGTTCGGCGGAACGTTGTTCGTCCGGGGCAGAGGCGGAGTCGTCCCGACGGCGTTCGGCGAACGCGTGCTCGCACACGCGCGGACCGTTCTCGCCGCCGCGGACACCATGCACCGCGACGCGGCACGCTGGCTGGCGGAGGAGCAAAAGCGTCCGGTCGCGCTGGGTGGGATCGGCGGGTCGATGGTCGTCGAGCTGGCGGACCGGCTCGGTGATTCCGGCCGGGCACCAGCGGTTTCGGTGACCACGGAGTTCTCGCCGTTGCGGCTGCTGGACCTCGTGGCGGGCGGCCAGCTCGACGCCGCCGTCGTCGCCGACTATCCCGGGCACGTCCTGCCCGCCGCACCGAGGGTGGCGCTGCGGCCGTTGGCGGCGCAACCGGTGTTCGTGGCGATCGCCGCGGATCATCCGGCCGCCCAAGGCACTGAGGTCGAGTTGGCCGACCTCGCCGCCGAACGCTGGGTGCTCGGGCCGTCCGACGGCGCCGGCTGGCCGGAATGTTTCGAGGAAGCCTGTGCGCGGGCGGGATTCCGGCCGCAGGTGGCGCACCGGAGCACGGAGCTGCGGCCGCTGCAGCGCCTGATCGCGGCGGGCCGGGCGATTTCCCCGTGCCAGGTCACGTTTCCCGCCTCACCCGGCATCGCGATCCGGGCACTCACGGGGGATCCATTGTGGATGCGGTACCTGATCGCCTGGCACACCGAAGGCGCGTTCGGCGGGAACAGCGACGCCTTGCTCGCCGCGGCCAAGGCGGCTTACCGGTCCGATACCGACAGCAGCCACACCTATCGCCACTGGCTCACGCGCCGCGGGGAACCCGCCGCCGTCCGGTGTGCCATCGGGTGACACCTGGTCGGGGAATTCCCCTTGTCGGGCGGGCGGTTCTAGCCTCGGATCACCTCATCGACGAAGGGTAAGAAATTGCGTCTGCGCGCCCTGCTGGCCGCTGCTGTCCTGACCATCACCGCCGCTCCGGCCGCGCTCGCCGCGCCGGACGTCGCCCACGGCTCCGACGTCCCACCAGGGCAGTTCGGGTTCGTCGCGAAGATCGCGATGACGAAGATCCCCCGCCCGGACGGCTCGACCTACAGCAGTTACTGCACCGGTGCGCTGGTCGCACCCGGCTGGGTCGTCACCACCGGGCACTGCTTCCACGACGCGCAGCGCAAGCGGGTGGCGGGCCAGATGCCGTATCCGACGACGGTGACGCTGGGCCTTGTCGACGAGGCGATCGAGTCGGGGGTGGCCCGCAAGGCGACCGAAGTGCTCCAGGCGAAGGAAAACGACGTCGCACTCCTCCGGCTCGACACCCCGGTGAGCACGGTGGCGCCGATGAAGGTGAGCCGCATGCTCCCGAAGGTCGGTCAGCAGCTGACCCTGGCCGGTTGGGGCAGCCTGAGCAATACGGCTCCCGCCCCGGCGACGCGAATGCAGCACGGCACCGTGCAGGTGGCGACAGTGGCGCCGACGACCATCGGCGTCCGCGGCGCGGCCCCGGCGATCACGACGAGCGCTTGCACGTACGACTCGGGCGCGCCCTATTTCGTCCCGGAAGGCAAGGGCGGCACCTTGGTCTCGATCGAAGCCACCGGCCCGGCCTGTCCCCACGCCGGGGTCGAGACGACTTCCCGCGCCGACGTCATCGCGGACTGGATCGCCACCCAGACGGCCTAGCGGGGCCGTCACGCGTTCGTTTCACCTGGTGACCGAACGGGTAGCAGCGTCAGCAGGAGGTAGTGCGATGACGAGTGATCGAATGACCGCGCCTCCGGCGCCGCCGAACCCGATGCCGCCGGATCCGGGAGTGCCCGAGCCCGGTATTCCCGAGCCGGTGCCGGACCCCGGGAAGCCCGAGCGGCTACCCGACCCGGGTGTGCCCGAGCGACTCCCGGAGCCGGGACCGGACCGTCCGCTGCCGGAACCGGGAAGCCCGCCGGATCCTCAGCCGGGAGCGGCCCCGCCCGGACCGTGAGCCGAAATCGTCCGGTCTCACAGGGTGAACGCGAGCCACAACGCGAGCCAGGCGCAGGCCGCGACCGCGATGACGACCGCGCACACCCGCAGGCTCGCGGCGGCGATCCGGAGTGACGCGGTGCCGTTGTGGTGCCGGTGATTTCCCATGGTGCCGCCCTCCTTTCAAGATCACCTTCCACCTTCCGGGAGTTCGCCGCAGCGGAGGCCGGCTCCCTGGGTGACCCCATCCGAGTGAAAGTGACCCGGGGCGAGGGCCGCATTTAGTCCTCTGAATGCGTTCGTGTGGATCGCGAACTACCGCATTCAGAGGACTGAATGCGTTGCCGGGTGTCAGAGCCAGCCGTTGTGTGCGGCGAAGACCCCGAGTTGGAAGCGGCTGGAGACCCCGGCGCGGTCCATCAGGGTCTCGAGGTAGCGGAACAGGGTGCGCCTGCTGACGCCGAGTTCGGCGGCGATCTCGTCGTCCTTGCGCCCGGCGGCGAGCAGGAGCAACAATTCTCGTTCGATCGGCCGGATCGGCTGCTCGGCCGCCTGTCCCCGCTGATCGAGCGGGAGTGCCGCGGCCCAGGAGGTTTCGAACAGTCCTTCCAGCGCGGAGAAAAGGCTGCATGGGCGCACGATGACGATGGACTGGTTCCGGTCGGCCTCTCGGATGGTGAGCGCGATGGTGGCCGCCCGGTCGTCGAACAGCGTCAATTTCACCGGGAGCTCGGGCAGCAGCCGGGCCTGCTCGCCGGCCCGCAGGCACGGCAAGATGTTTTCGGCGAGGTAGCCGGGGTCGCCCAAGGATGCTCCACTGTAGACACAGCGGTAGCTGATCCCGCGCCGCAGTTGTTCCTCCTCCAGGAGATTCCGGTGGCCGCCGGTGAAGTAGGGCGGGGAGTCGAGGCGGCGCACCTGGTGCCGCACCATGGTCGCCAGGTGTTGGAGCCGCGGGACGATGGCGTCGCCGGTGACCACTTCGAGCAGGTCCTGAACGTGTGGCATCCCGGAATGCGCCCGCTTGAAGGCGCGGTACGCGGTCTGGACCGCGAGGCGGGCGTCGTGCAGTTCGGCCTGCCGTCGCGTGGTCAGCGCGGCGAGCGCCTCCCCGGGATTCGCGGGGAGGAACTCGGTTCCGTCCACTCCGGACGACACCGCCAGCCCGGCGTTCGCCAGCTCTTCCAGTGCCTGACGAACGGTCTCCGCGTCGCCGTGTCCCGCCGCCAATTCCCGGACGGTCACCGGCGCGCTTTCGAGCATCCGGCCGTAGACCCGGGCGGCGGTCTCGCCGAGGCCCAGCTTGATGAGCTGCGCGCCGAGCCCGTCCGGGGGCGTCGCTCTCGACTCGTTCACCGAACCTAAACGCCCGAGGTGTCGCGGATCCAGGTGCGGTTCGCCGCGATACCGGTGTGTGTCGAACTGTCCACTTTGTTGCCGGCGATGTGCACGCCGACCTGCTTGCCGTCGACGAACACCGGTCCGCCCGAGTCGCCGCCGTTGGTCAGCCCGTCGCCCCTGCGCGCCTTGATCAGTCCACTCCCGACACTCGTCACCGTCATCCGGGCGACCTTGAGATAGCGTTGCAGCACACCGTCTTCGTTGTAACCCCAGCCATAAACGTATTCGGTGTCGCCGGCGGACACCGAGGTGCCGAGTGAGGCGTAGGTCGTGCTGACCGAACGGTCGAGGCGAAGGAGCGCGATGTCGGCGCCCCCGGACGGCGTGTAGACGTCGGTCACCGCGGCGTAGGTTCCGGCCTGGTTGTCGACGTCACCCACGCGCACCGAATAGCCGGCGCCGGGTTCGTCGACGCAGTGTTCGGCGGTGAGTACCCAACGGGCGCCGATGATCGAGCCGGAGCACCACTGCTCGCCGTTCTGCTCGATCATGGCCGCCCACGATCCGGACTGGGCGTATTCGCCATCGATGATCGGGACCGCACCGGCGGCGGGCACCGCCGCCGTGAGTCCGGCCGCGCACAGCAAAGCGGTGATGAGTCCTCGGATGCGCATGGGTGCCTTCCACTGGGGACAATGGAGAAAAGATGGGGAACGCGGCGGGTCTGTCCGCGCGGACAGCCAGGGGCGCCCGGCCGGATCCGCTGCCGGTTTTCCCATGCTAGGCAAGCGGATGCGGCCGCAGATAGCGACTAAAGACGGGAGAAGGCCGCGCCGGACGGCAAGGCACTCGGCCTGTCGGCACGAATATGCCGATGGCACGTCTGTGTCAGGACTTGATCGTCCCTAAGCCGTCATCGACGGCGGCTTTTCCCGGGCAGCCGCTTCGCGACTCGCGCCCGGGTCGTCGGCGTGGGGTCGATCAGTTCCTCGGCGATGAGGATGGCGCGGTCCGACAGGGTCGCGGACAAGCGCTCCACCGAATCGCCGATGCGGCCCGCTTCGCGGCGCACACCCTCGCCCACGGGCTTGCTGTGCCGATCCGCGAAACCCGCGAGCCTGCTCCCGGAGACCAGGACCAGATCGGCGAGCTGTCCGCCCAGTTCGGTCAGCCTGTTCGCCGTCCTGCCCGCCCGGCGGGCTACCAGGTCCTCGGTTTCGCGCCGTAACTCGCGGACCGCGTACCTCGACTCGGCCGCCGACCCGGTGAGTGCGGACTTCAGGGCTTTCGTCACGTCCATCAGGGTCGACCTCCACGCGCCTTGCTTGCGCTTGAGTGTACGCCTGTACTCCCGTAATTCGGAATAGGAAACCACCATCTGCCTGGGGTGGCTCAGGTATGAAAAATTTCTAGTGCACATTTGTGACCTGAGTCGATTAAGCGGAGATGGTTGCTGTGATCACTCTGACGGTTCCTCGCGCGGGCGGCAAGTAGCGGACGTCCGCGCGTCGGGAGAGGCAGGCCCTCAGGTGAGTAGACAGTCGCAAAATTTCTGAAACATGTCAGCTTCTTGCGTTTGGTCTCCGGGTTGTTGCATGCTCGTACGGCTCTGGCTCCCTCCCCGCTGTCTCAAAGAAGAGAAGACGCCATGACACGTATGCGCCTGTCCCGGCTCATCACCGGTTTCCTGGTCACGGGGCTTTCCGTCGCCGGACTCTCCCTCGCTTCGGCGGCGAGCGGCCCACCGCCGGATCCAGCCGCCCCACCCGGACCGGCCGCGTTCGCGGAGGTGCCGCTGACCCGGACGGTGTCGGCGAGCAGCGCGCTGCCCGGCTATCCCGTCGCGAACGCGGTCGACGGAAATCAAGACAGCTACTGGGAATCCGCCAACAACGTGTTCCCGCAGTGGATTCAGGCCGACCTCGGAGCCGTCAAATCGCTCTCGCGGATCGTGCTGAAGCTCCCGTCGGCCTGGGAATCCCGGACACAGACGCTGACCGTGCGCGGGAGTACCGACGGCACGGCGTTCACCGACCTCAGGAGTGCCGCCGGCTACGCGTTCACCCTCGGCGCCAACACCGTCACCATCCCGATGACCGTGTCGGCCCGGTATGTGCGGCTGCAGGTCACCGCGAACACGCGCTGGCCCGCCGCGCAGCTCTCGGAGTTCGAGTTGTACGGACCGGACACCGGTGACACGCAGGCACCCAGCGCGCCGGCGAACCTCGCGCTCACCGAACCCGCCGTCGGCCAGATCCGGCTGACCTGGACCGCCTCGGCCGACAATGTCGGCGTCATCGGCTACACCGTCTACCGAGACGGCACCCCGGTCGGCACACTCACCGGCACCGTGTTCACCGAGGCCAGGCCCACGGGGACGCGAGTCGAATATTTCGTGCGGGCCAAGGACGCGGCGGGCAACGAATCCGTAGACAGCAACCACGTCGTGCGCTCCGGAACCACCGCGGGCGCGAATCTGGCCGCGGGCAAGCCGATCGAGGCCACGTCGACGGTCCACTCGTTCGTCGCCGCCAATGCCAACGACAACAACACCGCCACGTACTGGGAATCCGCCGCGGGCTATCCGAACTCGTTGACGGTGAAGCTCGGAATCGACGCGGACGTCGATTCGGTCGTGGTGAAACTCAACCCGGACCTGATCTGGGCAGCGCGGACGCAGGACTTCGAGATCCTGGGCCGTGCACAGGGCGCCACCGCGTTCACCATCCTGTCGGCGCGGGCGGAGCGCCGCTTCGACCCGGCGACGAACCAGAACACGATCACCATCCCGGTCAGCGGCCGCGCGTCGGACGTACGCCTGCGGTTCTTCGCCAACTCCGGCGCGCCCGGCGGACAGGTCGCGGAGTTCCAGGTGATCGGCACCCCGGCGCCGAACCCGGACCTCGTCGTCACCGGGACGACCTGGACGCCGGAGAACCCGACGGAGACCAGCAGGCTGGCGGTTTCGGCGATGGTGAAGAACAACGGCACCGCGAACGCGGGCGCGACGACCGTGAACGTCAGCCTCAGCGGCGCCGTCGTCGGTGACGCGGCGGTCGGGGCACTCGCCCCCGGTGGGTCCACCACGGTGACCGTGCACGCGGGAACGCGGCCGCAGGGGACCTACACCGTGGCCGCCACCGTCGATCCCGCCGACAAGGTGGCCGAGCAGAACGACACCAACAACACCTTCACCTCGCCGGCTCCGCTGGTGATCGCGCAGTCGCCCGGTCCGGACCTCGAAGTCACCGGCATCACGTCGAACCCGCCGAACCCGGCGGCGGGCGCGGCGGTCTCGTTCACCGTGGCGGTACACAACCGCGGCACGAGTGAAGCGGGCTCCTCGGTGACCCGGCTGGTCGCCGGAGAAACCACGCTGACCGGTGCCACCGGCGCGATCGCGCCGGGAGCCACGGCGAACGTCGCGATCTCGGGCACGTGGACCGCGGCCAACGGCGGTGCGACCCTGACCGCGACGGCCGACGCGACCGGCACGGTCACGGAGACCAACGAGGCCAACAACGGGCTCTCGCGGGGGATCGTGGTCGGCCGCGGCGCGGCGGTGCCCTACGTCGAGTACGAAGCGGAATCCGCGCGGTACCAGGGAGAATTGCTGGAGGCCGACCGGCTGCGGACGTTCGGGCACACGAACTTCGCGACCGAGTCCTCCGGCCGCAAGTCCGTGCGCCTGGCGAGCCAGGGCCAGTACGTGGAGTTCACGTCGGCGAACCAGGCCAACTCGATCGTGGTCCGCAACTCCATCCCCGACGCCCCGGGCGGCGGGGGACAGGACGCGACACTCAGCCTGTATGTCAACGGCACCTTCGCGCAAAAGTTGACGTTGTCCTCGAAGCACAGCTGGCTCTACGGCAGCACCGATGACCCCGAGGGGCTGACGAATACGCCGCAGGCCGACGCGCGACGGTTGTTCGACGAGTCGCACGCACTGCTGTCCCAGTCGTATCCACCGGGGACGAAGTTCAAGCTGCAGCGCGACAACGGGGACAACGCCGCGTTCTACATCGTCGACTTCGTCGATCTGGAGCAGGTCGCCCCGGCCTCGGAGAAGCCCGCGAACTGCGTGTCGATCACGGAGTACGGCGCGGTGCCGAACGACGGCAACGACGACTCGGCGGCGATCCAGCGCGCGGTCACCGACGATCAGAACGGCGTCATCGGCTGCGTCTGGATCCCGGCGGGCCAGTGGCGGCAGGAGAAGAAGATCCTGACCGACGATCCGAACGTGCCCAACGGCGGCGGCCAGTACAACCAGATCGGCATCTCCAACGTGACGATCCGTGGTGCCGGTATGTGGCATTCGCAGCTGTACTCGCAGATCGAGCCGCAGAACGCGGGCGGTATCAACCATCCGCACGAAGGCAACTTCGGGTTCGACATCGACAAGAACACCCAGATCTCCGACATCGCCATCTTCGGTTCCGGCCGCATCCGGGGCGGGGACGGCGGCGCCGAAGGCGGCGTCGGTCTCAACGGCCGGTTCGGCACCGGTACGAAGATCTCGAACGTGTGGATCGAGCACGCGAACGTGGCGGTGTGGGTCGGCCGGGACTATGGCAACATCCCGGCGCTGTGGGGGCCGGGTGACGGTCTGGAATTCAGCGGCATGCGGATCCGCGACACCTATGCCGACGGCATCAACTTCACCAACGGCACGCGGAACTCGAAGGTGTTCAACTCGTCGTTCCGCACCACCGGTGACGACTCGCTGGCGGTGTGGGCGAACCAGTACGTGAAGGATCCGGCACAGGACATCGCGCACGACAACGCGTTCACCAACAACACGATCCAGCTTCCCTGGCGTGCCAACGGGATCGCGATCTACGGTGGATACGGCAACAAGATCGAGAACAACGTCGTCCACGACACGATGAACTACCCGGGCATCATGCTGGCGACCGACCACGATCCGCTGCCGTTCTCCGGGCAGACGCTCATCGCGAACAACGCCCTGTACCGCTGCGGCGGAGTGTTCTGGGGCGAGCAGCAGAAGTTCGGTGCGATCACGTTCTTCGCGCAGGGCAAGGACATTCCCGGAGTCACGCTGCGGGACACCGAGATCCATGACTCGACCTACGACGGTGTCCAGTTCAAGACCGGCGGCGGTGTCGTGACCGCGGCCGTCGGAGGCGTCAAGATCGACAAGTCGAACAACGGAGCCGGCGTCCTCGCGATGAGCGGCGCCCGAGGCAGCGCGACGCTGACGAATGTGACGATCACGAACTCGTTCACGGGTGACATCGTCCGCGAGCCGGGTTCGCAGTTCGTGATCGACGGGGGACCGGTACCCGCGGTGGTGTCGACAAGCCGTCGCGGCACGAGGTAACCGGACGCGGTCTGGGGCCGGGTGGCGGACACACCGCGGCCCCAGACCGTTTCCCTCGGCGTTTGACAAAGCGGAACACTGCTCCGTATGTTTGTGGAACAGTGCTCCGCTTAGTTCGCCGATCCAAGGGAAAGACATCTCATGAGCATTTCGACCCTCGCGCCGGCCCCGGTCCTCTCGGTCAGCCCGGTTGTGCTGCCCACCCCGGACCGCGCCGTGGACCTGCAGGTCCGGGTGTCCGCGCCGATGACCGGAGACGAGCTGCCGATCGTCCTGTTGTCACACGGCCAGGGGTACTCGAACCACCTCTCCTCACTGAACGGCTACGCCCCACTCGTGAATTTCTGGGCGGCGCAAGGGTTCGCCGTCCTCCAGCCGACGCATCTGAGTTCCAGGACGCTGAACCTGGGCTCCGACGACCCCGAAGCACCGATGTACTACCGGTCCCGCGCCGAGGACATGATCCGTATCCTCGACCGGCTCGACGAGGTCGAAGCCGCCGTCCCGCAGCTCCGTGGACGCCTGGACCGGGGCAAGGTCGCCGTGGCCGGGCACTCGATGGGCGGGCACACCGCGAGCCTGCTGCTGGGCGCGCGGTACACCGATCCCCATACCTGCACGGAAGTGAACCTCGCCGAGCCTCGTATTTCCGCCGGAGTACTGCTCGCCGCGCCCGGCCGGGGTGGCGATGCCGTCACCGAGTTCGTGGCGGAGAATTATTCCTTCTTCCTCAGTACGGACTTCTCCGCGATGACGACCCCCGCGCTCGTGGTCGCCGGTGACAAGGACGCCTCCACCCACCTGACGGTCCGCGGTCCGGAGTGGCACGCCGATCCGTACTTTCTTTCGCCGGGGCGCAAGACTCTGCTCACCCTGTTCGGCGCGGAGCACGGGCTCGGCGGGATCTCCGGGTTCGACGTCGCCGAGACCACGGACGAGAACCCGGAGCGAGTCGCCGCGGTGACCCGGCTCACCTCGGCCTATCTGCGCAGCGAGTTCTCTCCGGGAGATCCGGCTTGGCGACGGGCGTGCGAGGAATTGACCAGTGGAGTCGACCCGCTCGGGCGGGTCGAAGCCAAGTAACTTTTGGTCGTCAGGGGACCGGGATCTCCACCCACACCGTTTTGACCCCGGCGCCGGTGTCCACACCCCAGTTGGCGCTGATCGCCTCGACCAGCGCAAGTCCTCGTCCATGCGCGCTCGTCGGATCCTTCTTCGCCACGCGGCGCGGTTTCAGCTGGGGGCGATGGTCGTCGACTTCGACGCGGACCACGTCGCGGCCGGCGGGGACGGACACCCTCAGTTCGGCGGCGCCGTCCGCGTGTTCGTGCGCGTTGGTGACCAGTTCCGTGGTCAGCAGCTCGGTGTCCGACACGGTGGTGAGTCCGAGGCCGGCGAGCTGATCTCGTAGCCATGCTCTGATCTTCCCCAGCGGAGGGGTGCCGCCGCCGAGGAATTCGTAGGCGTTTGTTGTTCCCACACGCGTCTCCTTAGCGGTTCCCCACCGGGATACCCAAGGAGGGCGGCGTTCACACTCGCCATCGCGGTGACCCGGATCTCCGGCGTACCGAAGGACTCGGCCGTGCTGAGCGGGTATCCCGACAGGCCTGATGTCTCGTCGCGGCATCGGCCGACACTGCGCCATTCGGTGAGGATTCACTGACGAACATCGGCGCCAGCCGGGTTTCACCGGCCGAGGTGATCACGGAGAACGCCGGAACCTTCGACACTTCTCACGCTGAAGAGTGAGAGGTGTCGAAGGTCCTGCGGTTGAACGGCCTAACGCGGACATGGTCCGAGTAGCCCGGATTCGCGGTAACAACCCGTTGAGAGCATCCCCGCAGGGCGCTCCGGGTGATGTCCGGCGCTCGCGTTAACGAAAGACGGAATTTTCCGTCTTCCTCAGGCAACCCACGGAATTCCGGCTGTGGCCGGGTCTCGAAAGGGAAATCCATGTCGCGAAGACCACTGCTCGTCGTCCTGACCGCTGTCACGGCGATGCTCGTGTCCACCGCGGTCGCCGCCGCGGCGCCGCCGGGTGTCGACCCGGCCACGGTCGACCTCACCCTCGCCGCTGGGCAGAGCACGACCGTGCTCAAGAACGTGACGACCTCCACGGTGCCGCCGAACCCCGATCTCGTCCTGCTCGCGGACACGACCGGCAGTATGGGCGGGCCGATCGGCAACGTGCGGTCCAACGCCAATGCCATCACCGGTGACGTGCTCGCCGCGCAGCCCACCGCGCAGTTCGGCGTCGCCGAGTACAAGGACTTCACCGACTCGGTGCCGTTCAAGGTCAACCAGGGCATCACCGGCGACACCACCGCGGTCCAGGCGGGAATCAACCAGTGGGTGGCCTCAGGCGGCGGGGATACGCCGGAAGCGAACCTGAACGCCCTCTATCAGCTGGCCACCGGAGCCGTGTCCTTCCGACCGGACGGCACCCGCATCGTCGCGTGGTTCGGTGACGCGCCGTCGCACGATCCGAGCGGCGGGCACACCCTGGCGCAGACGATCGCGGCGCTGCAGGCGGCGAAAATCCGCGTCGTCGCCGTGAACGTCGGGGCTCTCGACGCCACCGGCCAGGCCAGCGCCATCACCTCGGCCACCGGTGGCGTGTTGCTGAACAACGTCCCCGCCGGCCAGGTCTCCCAAGCCATTCTGGACGGCATCAGGGCCATCGAGGTCACGGTGACCCCGAAGGTGACCAGCTGCGACCCGCAGCTCACCGTCACCAACGACCCGGGCAGCGTCAAGGTGGCCAGTGGCGGCGTCGCCCAGTTCACCGAGACGATCACGGCGTCGGCCGGGGCGGCTCCCGGCACCTACCACTGTGTGGTCGATTATCAGGTCGACGGTGTCTCTCTGGGGTATCTCGAGACCACGACCGTGCGCGTGCTCGGCTTGAGCGTCGACGACGTGACGGTCGGCGAAGGTTCCGGCGGCGCGCCGGTCCCGGCGACCTTCACGGTGTCGCTGCTCGGTGGTCCGGCCCCGAACCCGGTGACCGTCCAGTACGCGACCGCCAACGGCACCGCGACCGCGCCCGCCGACTACGCGCCCGCGAGCGGCACCGTGACGTTCGCGCCCGGTGAGACGGCCAAACCGGTGACCGTCCTGGTCAACCCGGACACCGTCGACGAACCGAACGAGACCTTCACGGTGAACCTCTCGGCCCCCTCGGGCGCCGGGCTCGTCGATCCGGTCGGTGTCGGCACGATCCTCGACGACGACCGTGACGGCGTCTTCTCCTGCACGGGTACCGCGGCGAACGTTCTCGGGGTGACCGCGGCACGGGCCAACCCGGCGAATCTGCCGTGCGCCGACGACGCGAGCACCGTGGCCGCCGCGACGCTCAACGCCGGGCTGATCAAAGTGGACACCCAGGTGCTGTCCGCGTCGACCGACCTCACGCCGGACGACCAGTCGGCGGCCCCGGCCGCGGGTGATCGCGCGCTGGCCACGGCCAGGATCGACAAGACGGTGATCAGCACGGTCGGGCTGACCATCGAACTCGGCGTGATCCAGTCGCAGGCCACGGCGACCTGTCAGCCGACGCCGGGCGGTCTCGCCCCGGTACTGGCAGGCAGTTCGCATGTCGCGTCGCTGAAGATCAACGGTTCGGCGGTCACGGTGGGTTCGGCGCCGCTGACCATCCCGCTGGTCATCGGCTCGCTGAAGCTCAACGGCCAGAGCGTGTCGAACGGCGTCGTGAAGCAGCAGGCGGTCGCGCTGGACACCGCGCTCGCGACGATCGTGCTCGCGGAGTCCCAGGCCGACGTGCACGGCACCGCCGCGCACCCGGCCGGCAACCCCTGCCGTCGCTGAGGCGGATGAATCGGCCGGGCGGACGGGATGTCTCCCGTCCGCCCGGCCTCTCCAGCGTGCGGTGAGTCAGGGGAGCAGCTTGACGGTGGCCGCGGTGGCTCGCGCGAGCAGCGCGTTGTCGATCTTGGCGTCCTTTGTGGACCTATCGGTCAGTACGGCGAGGACGATCGGCGCCCGGTTCGGCGGCCAGACGACGGCGATGTCGTTGCGCGTGCCGTAGCTCGCCGTCCCGGTCTTGTCGGCGACGGGCCAGCCGGGGACCCCCGCGCGAATGTTCGCGTCACCCGTGGTGTTGCCGCGCATGATGTCGACAAGGATCTTTCGCTTGTCCTCGGGGAGCACGTCGCCGAGGGCGAAGGCCCGCAAGCTCACGGCGAGGGCGCGAGGCGTGCTGGTGTCCCGGATGTCGCCCGGAGCGGTGTCGTTGAGTTCGGTTTCGATCCGGTCGACGTGGGTCGTGGTGTCGCCGATCCCGCGCAGCACCGAGGTGAGGCCCGCGGGACCACCGAGTTCGCGGAAGAGCAGGTTGCCGCCGGTGTTGTCGCTGTAGCGAAGGGTGGCGTCCATGACCGCGCGGAGCGACATGCCGGTACCGGCGTGTTTCTCCGTGACCGGCGACCCGGTGACCACGTCCTGCCGGCTGTAGGTCACGGTCTGGTCCAATTCGGCGATCGGTGTCCGCTGCAGGACACCGCCGGCGGTGAACACCTTGTGCGTCGAGGCGTAGGCGAACCTCTCGTCGGCGCGGAAGGCGACCTCGCGGCCGGTCGCGGTGTCCACCGCGTACACCCCGAGCCGGGCGCCGAAGGTGCGTTCGAGCTGCTCGAAGTCGGCACGGCCGTCCGTCGCGAACGCGATGGCGGCGGACGGGGTGGCCGGTGCCTGCGCGGGGGCGGGTGTGGAACACGCGGCGAGGGACACGACCGAAAGCGCCAGGAGGGCCGCCCGGCCGGTCCAGTGGCGAGAAGAAACGGACACGGTGATTCCTTTCGAGATCGTTCGATGTCCGCAGTCTGGTGAGCGCCGGTCATGCTGTCCAAGACACAAACGAGCAGTTTCATGCGAATCCGGCATAGTATGTGGTCGTGGACCTGATCGGCGGCTGCCGGGCGTTCGTGAGCGTGAGTGAGGCCGGGAGCTTCACCGCGGGAGCCGCGCTCGCCCGCATTCCCCAACCGGTGGCGAGCCGTCGGATCGCCGCCCTGGAACGGCACTTCGGCGAGCGGCTGTTCGACCGCAGCACCCGCCGCGCGCGACTCACCCCGTTCGGCCGGGACATGCTGCCTTCGGCGAAACGCCTGGTGACCCTGGCCGACGCCATGGAGCACGACGCGCAGCGCGCCAGGCTGCGGCCGACGTGGCTCGCGATGCCGGAGATCTGCACCACCCGCGAACTCGCCGAACTCGACGCGGCGGCACGAGCACTGGACGTCTTCCTGGAGTTCCGGCAGGCCCCGCCACGGAAACGAGCCGAACTCGTGCGCACTCAAGAGGTCCGCGCGGCTCTCACGACCGTCCCCGGGGAAGAAGGCACCTGGAAGGTCACGCTGGGCCTGGCCGGTACGGACGCGTCGCGAGCGGGGTCGCTGCACCTGGAAACGTTGCGGGTGGGCCGGTCCGGCCGGGTGCCCCGGCGGGTCTGGATCCAGCCCGAGGACGACGTCCCCCATCTTCGCGACCGCCTGTTCCGGGTCCGCGACTCGGTGGGCTTGCGGCCGACGCAGGTCACCGTCGCCGATTCGCTCACCGCGGCCGCGGCGGCCGTGTTCGGTTCGGCCGATCTGCTGCTGTGTTCGACGGCGCAGGCCACCGAACTCGGCTTGGCCTGGCGGCCCATCGGCGAGATCCGGCTCGTGCGCGGCTACGAGATCACGGCGGGGCTGGGCGAGGACGCGCAGCGGCTCCGGGCACGCTTGTGGCCGGACATCGCCCGGTGTCTCGGCGCGGAGGAGACCACATGAACACCGAATCGCTGCTCGCGCGGCTGCGCGCGGAACTGGCCGACGGCGGGCTGCGCGGTTCTTTCCTGGTACGGGACCTGCGGACCGGATACGAGATCGGCATCGATCCCGACCTCGAGTTCCCGTGCGCCTCATTGGTGAAGATCCCACTGGCCGCGGCGACCCTGGAGCGGATCCGCCGAGGCGAACTCGACGGCGCGGCGCCGATCGAGGTCCAGCCCGGCCGGGCCACCGCCCCGGGCCCGACCGGGCTGACCCGGTTCCGGCATCCGGCCAGGGTGGCGATCGAAGACCTCCTCTACCTCACCATGGCCATCAGCGACGAGACCGCGGCCGACGCGCTCTTCTCGCTGACCTCGCCTGCCGAAGTCACCAGGATGACCCGGGAATGGGGGGTGCCCGGGATTTCCGCACGGCATCCGGCGGCGGATCTGAGCGACACGCCCGCGGAACGCTTCGGCCCCGAGGACGTCCACCTCGCGCACGCGCTCGCGATCAACGCGGGCACCACCGGACAAGGACATCCCGTACCCCAGCTCGACATCACCCGCGCCAGCTCCGGTTCGGCGCGAGCTTTCAGCCGCCTGCTGGAGGCGTTGTGGACACCGTCCAAAGTAGACGAGTCCGTGGCGGCGAGGGTGCGCGAGCTGATGGGACTCAACTTGTTGCGCCAGCGGCTGAGTCCCGACTTCGTCTCCGATGCCACGAAGTGGTCGTCGAAAACAGGGACACTGCTCAACCTGCGGCACGAGGTCGGCGTCGTCGAACACGCCGACGGCGGCGTGTTCGCGATCGCCGCGTTCACCGAATCCCGGGTCCCCGCGGCGAACCAGCCGGAGGCCGAAGTGCTGATGGCCCGCGTGGCGCGGGCGCTGCGCGATCATCTGCGCGCCGGCTGAAGGGCTCTCCCCAGGGTTTGCGGAAGGATGATCACGGGTACCCCCTGCCCGTGCTCGACCCATCGCCTGATCTCGCCGCGCACTTCCCCGAATTGCAGGACCAGCGTCTCGTCGTCGACTACGAAGACGCCGACGACCCGGTTCTGCTTCGTCCGGACGGTTCCCCCATCGACACCTGGCGGGAGAACTATCCGTACTCGACGCGCATGCCGCGCGAGGAGTACGAAGTGGTGAAGCGGTCGCTGCAGATCGAACTGCTGAAACTGCAGTACTGGATCAAGGACACCGGTGGCCGCGTGGTGATCCTGTTCGAAGGCCGCGACGCGGCGGGCAAGGGCGGCACCATCAAGCGGTTCACCGAACATCTCGACCCGCGCGGCGCGAGGGCGGTGGCGCTGGGCAAGCCCACCGAACGCGAACGGGGCGAGTGGTATTTCCAGCGCTACGTCAACCACCTCCCCACCGAGGGCGAGATCGTGCTGTTCGACCGGTCCTGGTACAACCGCGCGGGTGTCGAACCGGTGATGGGGTACTGCACCGACGAACAATACGAACGCTTCATGCGACAGGCCCCGCTGTTCGAGCGGATGCTCGTCGACGACGGGATCGTCCTCGTCAAACTGTGGTTCTCCGTGTCGAAATCCGAGCAGCGGACCCGGTTCCTGATCCGGCAGGTCGATCCGGTGCGCCAGTGGAAGCTGAGCGCCAACGACGTCAAGTCACTCGACCGCTGGGACGCCTACACCGAGGCGAAGGTGAAGATGTTCCGCGCCACCGACACGGAGATCGCGCCGTGGACGGTGGTCAAGAGCAACGACAAGAAACGGGCACGGGTCGAGGCGATGCGCAGTGTGCTCGCTCGGGTGGACTACGCGGACAAGGACGAGGACGTCGTCGGCGAGCCGGACCTGAAGGTGGTCGGCGCCGCGGCGACCCTCCTGGAGGAGGGCGAGGACGAAGCGTCGCTCAGCCCGACACCGATCGCGTCGTCGCCGGATCCCGACCACGGCCCCGGTCTGCACCCGTAACCGCGTCCATGGTGTCGAAATTTCCGGCATGTCGGATACCCGCCAACTCCGAGCCGAGTGGGTAAACTGATCACCCGCCTTCACTTCTCGTACGGACGTCGGCGGCTCCTGTCGAAAGGGATCATGGTGATCAGTAGTGCGGGAAAAACGCGGAAAGGCACCTTGGCCGTGGTCGCCGGTGCTTTCCTGGCGTCGGGCCTGATGCTGCCCCCGGCGACGGGTGCGGCACCTGCGGACAACGCGGAGCCGGACACCGCGGCGCTCGCCGGTGCGCTGACCAAGCAGGCCGTGGCCTGGGGCGAGTGCTCGTTCCCCTCGGTCGCGCCGGCGGCGGAAGCCGAACTGAAGAAGGTCAAGGGCCTGGCCTGCGCGACCATCCAGGTGCCGCGTGACTGGCACAACCCGCGGGACGGCAACACCATCGGCATCCGCGTCTCCAAGACCGCGACCGCCTACCCCGGTACCGGCAGGCAGGGCATCGCGCTGGTCAACCCGGGCGGGCCCGGCGGCGCAGGGCTTCCGTGGGGCCCCGCGATGGCGAAGCGCAGCCCGGTGCTGGCCGGGCAGTACGACTTCGTCGGCTTCGACCCCCGTGGCGTCGGCATGAGCACGCCGCTGACCTGCAGCTACCCCGTCCCGGACAGCACCGACCAGAACGTGATCAACCGGGCCAAGGTCGACGGGTGCCTGAAGAACCCGCTGACGAAGTTCATCACCACCGAGCAGACCGCGTACGACATGGACTTCATCCGGGTCATCCTCGGCGAGAAGAAGACCAGCTACATCGGTTACTCCTACGGCACGTGGCTCGGCACCTGGTACGCCACCATGTTCCCGAGCAAGGCGCACCGGTTCCTGCTGGACTCCTCGACCGACGCGAGCCGCTCGACCCTGGAGAAGACGTGGGACCTGCAGCCGCGCAGCCGTGACCGCCAGTTCCAGGAAGCGCTGCTGCCCTACATGGCGCGCAACGACGCCAAGTACCGGACGGGCACCGACCCGCTCGAGATCCGCCGCAAGTGGGAGGAGGCGGGGGGCACCCGGGAATACACGGGCATGGTCTACGCCGCCTGGTTCATCATCCCGGCGATGTACGACACCGCGCAATACCCGTCGGCGGCCTCGATGGTGGCCACGGTCGCCAAGGGACCGGCGCCCACCGGGACCGTCGCGGAGAAGCTCGACCAGGTCGTCGCCAAGGCGCTGAGCACTCCCGGCCTGACCGACGCGAACAAGGCGTTCCTGACCAAGGCGAAGAGCAACGCGCTGAAGGCCATCGCGAAGAAGGATTCGGTCGAACGCAAGGCCGCTTACCAGGGCGGCGCCGAGGTCGAGACCTGGAGCGCCGCGTTCGAGGCGATCCGCTGCCAGGACGGGCAGTGGAACCAGAATCTCCACTACTGGAACCGCTGGCTGGCCGACCTGACCGTCAAGGCGCCGTTCATCGCACCGATCATGGCTCTCTCGGGCGCGCCGCTGTGCGCGTTCTGGCCGACCGCCAACGCCAAGCCCGCGCCGGACCAGAAGACCTTCCCGAAGCTGCTGATCGTGCAGACCGAGCTGGACGCGGCCACGCCGTACGAGGGTGGGCTCGCCACCGCGAACAACCTGCCGGGAGCCAAGATGGTCAGCGTCGACAACGAGGGAAGCCACGGGATCTTCCCGTACAACACCGACTGCGTCGACGACCCGATCGTGGCCTACTTCCAGACCGGCTTGACGCCAAAAGACAAGTTCACCGGCTGCCAGGGGCTGCCACTGCCGGGTGAGGACAAGACGGTCGAGGTCGGGGGTCATCTGGGGCACGACGGCAAGGTCAAGATCAAGATGATCACCGACGAGGTGCGCAAGGCGAACGAGATCGTGCGCGAACTCCTCGGAGGCGCCGTCACCGCGGCGGCTGACGAGCAGGGGATGCCCGTCAGCAACTGATCCCGTGTTCCGTCGAATGAGCGGGCCCAGTACATGATGGCCCCCTTCCTTGCGTCTAGCGCAAGGAAGGGGGCCATCATGTACTTCACGCCAGGGTTTGCCCCAACGACTCAAAACACGCACGACAACCCGAGTCAGTCGCGGGAAGCTTGTCATTCCAAAGCGGGTTTCGCGCGAGGTATTCGCCTTTTCCTGACTCGTGAGGGGTAATGAGGATTCTGACCGTCATTACCAGGTACGAGGTGACCGATGATTCCGACGCTGGTCATGATCGCGCTCGGGGCGTTCGTCACCACTCTCGACAACACGATCGTCGCGGCGGGCGCGCCCTCGATCGCGCGTGACCTCGGCCTCGACCTGCCCACCCTGCAATGGGTGAGCATCGGCTACATGCTCCCGTTCGCCGGGCTGCTGCCGGTGGCGGGCACGCTGGTGGACCGCTGGGGGCAGGCCGCGACCCTACGGGCCGGGCTGCTCGCGTTCGGCGCCGGAGCGGCCGTGGGCGGAGTGGCCATGACGGCGTGGCTCGTCATCGCCGCGCGGGTGCTGCAGGGCGCGGCCGCGGCGTTCCTGGTCCCGACCCTGCTGAGTCTGCTCCGCACCAATCTCGACGCGCGAGGCCGCGCGGTCGGCGCGACGGTGTGGACGGCCTGCCTCGCGGTCGCGCTGGCACTCGGTCCGCCACTCGGCGGCGTCCTGAGCGAGTACCTGGGCTGGGGCTGGATCTTCTTCGTCAATCTTCCCTTCGTGGCGGCGATGCTGGCGTTGCGCCGCAAGGTCGCCACGGCCGGCCGCGATCCCGCGGCGAGGCGGCCCGCCGCGGGATCGATGCTGGTGATGACCACCGGCATGGTCCTGATCACCGCCGCCGTGGTGCGACTGGGCGAGGGTGACGTGCTGGCGCCCGTGGCGCTCGGTGCCGCGGGAACCGCCTTCGCGAGCTGGTTCGTGCTGCGGGAAAAACGCGCGCGTGAGCGGCTGGTTCCCCCGGAGCTGACCAGGCAGCGGGTCTTCACCGGCGCGCTCGGCGTGCAAATGCTGTGGGGACTGGGGGTCTCCGGGATTTTCTTCTTCACGCCGTTGCTGCATCAGGAGTTTCTGGGTCTCGGGCCGGTGCTCGCCGGGCTGCCGCTGGTCGTGGTGGCGGTCGCGGTCGTCGCCGCGACGCCGCTGGTGCCGTGGGCGGTGCCGCGCTTCGGTCCACATCGGACGGTGGCGACGGGGTTGGCCACGGTCGCCGCCGGGCTGCTGGCGCTCGCCGCGGTCAACCATGTCCCGGAGGTCCTGCCGAGGATTCCCTCGCTGGTGCTGATCGGTGCCGGATCGGCTTTGACCACACCGCTGACCTCGTACGCGCTGGAGATCGTGGCGGAACGGCACTCGGGTACCGCCTCCGGCCTGCTCACCGCGTCCCGCGAGCTGTCGAGCGCGCTGGGGGTCGCGCTGATCGGGACGGTATTGGCGGTGGTGCGCACGGCGCGGCTCGGCGAAGGTGCCGCACCGGCCTTGGCCGGCGGCTACACGGCGGGCCTGCTGACCGCGGCCGCACTGGAACTCGTCGGCGCTGTCCTCGCGTTCAAGCTGCTGAAGGAGCGTGCGGGCCGAAACCCGTCCCCGAGTGACAAGCGTGGTGACCCGTTTCTCACTTCCCCGTGAGCATGACCGCATCGCCGTCAGCGTTTCGCGGTCCTCTCATTGACACTCTTCCCGCCTGATCCATACAGTTCGGCACAGATAAAGAACGGTCTCCGGAATGGAATCCGCTTTCGGCAACGGTGCCGTTCCGAATTCACCCGCTCCCGCTCACGTCGTCAAACGAGGGGCCATGGAAACCATTTCGGAAACGGTCGTCGTCGCCCACGGGCAGGACGACGCGCTCGCCGGGGAGTCGTTCGCGACCCTGCTGGAGTACTGGGCCCGCCGACTCGGTGACGAGGTCGCCGTGACCTACCTCGACCATCGTTCCGGCGCGGACGGCAGGGCCGTCACCCTGTCCTGGCGCGAGCTCGACGACCGGGTCGGCGTCCTCGCCACGCGGCTGGCCGACTTCGCCGTGCCGGGGGAGCGGGCGGCGATCCTGGCCAGGCAGTCCGCCGATTACGTCGTCGCCTTCCTCGGCGCGATCCGGGCGGGGCTGGTCGCCGTCCCGCTGTTCGCCCCGGACCTGCCGGGGCACGCGGGCAGGCTGGCGGCCGTGCTCGCCGACTGCGCGCCGCGGGTCGTGCTCACGACCGCCGACGCGATCGACGGCGTCTCCGGTTTCCTCACCTCGACGGAGATCGCACGGCCCGCCGTGCTCGCCGTCGACACCCCTACTCCGGTCGCGGCCGGTGAGCGTTCCTGGCCGCGACCGGAACCGGACGGACTGGCGTACCTGCAGTACACGTCCGGTTCCACCCGGAGCCCGGCGGGAGTGATGCTGACCCACCGCAACGCGCTCACCAACGCCCGCCAGGCCTGCGACTCCTACGGGGTCGAAACCGGCACGACGTCCACTGTCAGCTGGCTGCCGCTCTTCCACGACATGGGGCTGATCCTCGGCATCGGCGCCCCGATGGCGGCGGGCGCGGCGTCGGTCCTGATGGATCCGCTCGCGTTCCTCGAACGCCCGTCGCGATGGTTGCGCGCGCTCACGGCCAGCCCCGGCGCGATCAGCGCGGCACCCAACTTCGCCTACGCCTACGCCGCTTCCCGGGTGACCGAAGCGGAGAAGAGCTACCTCGAACTGAGCCGGGTCGTCTCGCTGATCAACGGAAGCGAGCCCGTCCTGCCTTCGACCATCGCGAAATTCCACGACGCCTTCGTGGACTGCGGGCTGCGGCCCGAGGTGCACCGCTCGTCCTACGGCCTGGCCGAAGCCACCGTGCTCGTCTCCGTCACCGATGCGGGCAAGGCGCCGCGGCAGGTCACCTTCGACCGCGATCGGCTCGCCGCCGGGTTCGCGCTGCCCGCCGGACCCGGCGCGGCATCCACCACGCTCGTCTCTTGCGGACTTCCCGCCGGTCAGCGGATCCGCATCGTCGACCCCGTGACGGGGGCTTCGGCGGAGGCGGGCGAGGTCGGCGAAATCCAGGTGAAGGGCCCGAACGTCGGCGTGGGCTACTGGGGGCGGCCCGGCGCCTCGGCCGCCGTGTTCGGCCTGCCGCCGGTCGATCCGGACACCGGCACCGGCTGGCTGACGACCGGGGACCTCGGCGTGCGCTACGACGGCGAGCTGTTCGTGACCGGCAGGGTGAAGGACCTCGTCGTCGTCGACGGCCGCAACCACTACCCGCAGGACATCGAGCAGACGGTGGAGACGCATCCCGCGGTCCGGCCGCATTCCGCCGCGGCCTTCGCGATCGAGCACGAAGACGGCGAGGCGGCGGTCGTGGTGCTGGAACGGGCCAAAGGGGTCGAGGCCGACGTCGCCGTGGTGACCGCGGAGATCCGGAGAGCGGTCTCGGCCGCGCACGGTCTGCGGCCGTACGACGTCGTCGTGCTCGAACCGGGCGCGGTTCCGCGTACCTCCAGCGGCAAGATCAGCAGGGTCCTGTGCCGGAAGTCCTATGTGGATCGTGCGCTGACCGCACGGCGGCTCGGATGACCGCGGGGATCCGGGACTGGCTGATCGCGCGGGTGGCGGAACGGACCGGGCTTCCCGCGGACCAGGTCGATCCGGACCGCCCGCTGTACGAAAGCGGGCTTTCGTCGCGGGAGTCGACGGCGCTGGCCGCGGATCTTGGCCGGTACCTCGGCCGTCCGCTGGCGCCGACCCTGGTGTGGCAGTGCCCGACGATCAACGCCCTCGCCGCTCATTTGTCCACAGTGGAGCATGAGGACGTCGCGGCCGTGGAAGGCCGTGAAGGGGAACCGATCGCGATCGTCGGGGTCGGTTGCCGTCTGCCGGGCGGGGCCGAGTCCGCGGACCGGTACTGGCGCCTGTTGGACGCCGGAAGCGACGGTATCCGCGATGTCCCGGAGGATCGCTGGGAGGCGTTCGGCGCCGACCTCGGCTGGCTGCCCGGCCGCGGCGGGTTCCTCGGCGACGTCGCCGGTTTCGACGCCGGGTTCTTCGGCATCACGCCGGACGAGGCCGAAACGATGGACCCCCAGCAGCGGATGCTGCTCGAAGTCGCTTGGGCCGCGCTGGAAGACGCCGGGATCCCGCCGTCCACCCTGCGGGGAAGCCGGACCGGCGTGTTCGTCGGGCTTTCGGCGGGCGAGTACGGGCACCTGACCATGTCCGACCCCGCCGCCGTCGACGTGTGGTCCGCCACCGGGGCGGCGACCAGTATCGCCGCCAACCGGCTCTCGTACCTGTTCGACCTGCGCGGCCCCAGCCTCACCCTCGACACCGCCTGCTCGTCTTCGCTGGTGGCGGTGCACCAAGCGGTGCAGAGCCTGCGTCACGGCGAATGCGGGACGGCGCTGGCCGCCGGGGTGAACCTGCTGCTTTCACCCGCCGTCACCGCGACCTTCCACCGCGCCGGGGTGCTCGCTGCCGATGGTCACTGCAAACCGTTCGACGCCGCAGCCGACGGCATCGCCCGCGGCGAGGGGTGCGGCGTGGTCGTGCTCAAACCGCTCAAGGCCGCGCGCCGCGCGGGGGACCGGGTACTGGCCGTGATTCGCGGCAGCGCGGTGAACTCCGACGGCCGGTCCAACGGCCTCGTGGCCCCCAACCCGGACGCGCAGGCCGCCCTGCTGCGTGCCGCGTACGCGGCGGCGGGCGTCGAACCGTCCTCCGTGGACTACGTGGAAGCACACGGGACCGGCACCGCGCTGGGGGATCCGATCGAGGCGGGCGCGCTCGGCGCGGTGCTCGGCGCCGGCCGCGAACCCGCCCGCCCGCTGCTGATCGGTTCGGTGAAGGGAAACCTGGGCCATCTCGAAGGCGCGGCGGGAATCGCCGGGCTGATCAAGGTCGTCCTCGCGATGGTCCATCGGCGGCTCCCGCCGACCCCGCATCACCACGAGCCCAGCCCCCACATCGACTTCCCCGGTCTCGGCCTGCGTGTGGTCGGCACCGCGACGGACTGGCCGCGCTACTCCGGCGTCGCGCGGGCCGGGATCTCCGCGTTCGGCTTCGGCGGGACCAACGCCCACGTCGTACTCGAAGAGTGGCCCGCGGCGTCGTTCCCCGCTCGGGGGAAGGAAACCGAAGGCCCGCAGGTGTTCGCACTGTCGGCCAGATCGACTGAAGTACTCCGGGCGCGGGCCGCCGACCTGGCGGACTGGCTCGACGACCCCGCCCAGCGCGCCGTGCCACCGGACGCCGTCGCCGCGACCCTGGCGCGGGGCCGGGATCACCTTCCGGTCCGGGGCGCGGTGATCGCCGAGAAGCGCGACCGGATCGCTGCCTCCCTGCGGGAAATGGCGGCCGGACGCGAGGGCGGCGGCGTCGTCACCGGTGAGGCCGGGCGCGTGCCCCGTGTCGTGTTCGTCTTCTCCGGCTACGGCTCCCAGTGGCCCGGGATGGGCCGCCACCTGCTGCGCACCGAACCCGCGTTCCGCGCGGAGGTCGAGGCACTCGATCCGGCGTTCGTGGCCGGAGCCGGGTTCTCCCTGCGTGAGGTACTTTCCGGCGAGCACGACCTGCCGGATCTCGGCGCGACGCAGCTCGCGTTGTTCGGTATGCAGCTCGCACTGGCCGGACTCTGGCGCGCGCACGGTGTCGTCCCGGCGGCGGTGCTGGGGCATTCGATGGGCGAGGTCGCGGCCGCCGTCGTCGCGGGGGCGCTGGACGTCGCGGACGGGCTGCGCGTGATGGCCACGCGGGCGCGGCTGCTCGCCGAGGTCGACGCGACGGGAGACGGCGCGATGGCCGTGGTCGAACTGTCGCCGGCCGAACTGGCCGACCTGGAAGCGGAGTTCCCCGGCATCACCGTCGCGGTGTACGCGTCGCCGGTACAGTGCACCGTCAGCGGGGCCGCGGACCAGGTCGAGGCGCTGGTCTCGCATGTCGAGCGCCTCGGGAGGCTGGCCAGAAGGCTGCCCGTCGGGGGAGCCGGTCATTCGGAAGCCGTCGACTCCGTGCTCGGCCGGTTCCGTGCCGACCTCGGCGGTCTCACCCCGAAGCCGGCTGAAATCACCTGCTACAGCAGTGTTCTCACCGATCCACGGTGGACACCGGCGTTCGACGTCGAGTACTGGGCGGCGAACCTGCGCCGTCCGGTACGGTTCAGCCAGGCGCTGGCGGCGGCGACCGCCGACGGACACGGCGTGTTCATCGAGATCTCTCCGCATCCGGTGGCGCTGGCCGCGATCGAGCAGAGTACCGGCGCGCTCGCGCTGCCGTCGGCGAGCCGCAAGATCGACGAGCGGACGGCGTTCCTCACCACGCTCGCCCGGCTCCACACCCTCGGCCTGCCCGGCGTGCTCGACGCGCGCGGTCCCCGTCCGGTGCCGGTCGCCTTGCCCGGCCCGCGCTGGCGGCACGAGCGGTTCTGGCCGCGGCGCCCGGCCGCGGTGCCCGGATCCGGTGGCGCGCATCCGTTGCTGGGTGTCCACATCGAACAGCCGACCGGCGGTGGCCATCTGTGGCGCGGAGACGTCGGGACCGCGGTACTGCCGTGGCTGGCCGACCACGCGGCGATGGGTGTCGCGCTGTTCCCCGCCGCCGGTTTCCTGGAACTGGCGCTCGCGGCGGCCAAGGCCGTTCTTCGCCCCGGCAGGCAACTGCGCGTCGGCGATCTCGAACTGCACCGGGTGCTCCCGCTCGCCGCGCACACCGAGGTCACGACCAGCCTCGGCACCGGTTCCGGGCCGTCCGAAGTGGACATCTACGCCCGGGCGGCGCACGGCGGTTGGATCCGGCACGCCACCGCGCGAGTCCGCGACGGGGATACCACGGTGGTGCCGTTCGGCGCTGTCGGCGGGGAGGCCCGGCCGATCGACCTCTACCAGGCGCTGGCCAAGGTGGGGCAGAGCTACGGCCCGGCTTTCCGTGCGCTGCACGGAGTCCTGGCCGTGCCCGGCCGTGCCTCGGCGTCGATCACCCAGCCCGCCGACCATCCGGCGTACGTCCTGCACCCGGTGATCGCCGACGCCTGCCTGCACGCGCTGGCCGCGGCGGGCGGGGACGCGCTGCGGGAAGCCGACGGCGTCTTCCTGCCGCTGACCGTGGGCGAGGTCGTCCTGGCAGGCGATCCCCGCCGCGGTGTCCGGGTCGACGCCCTGCTCGATTCGCTCGATCCGGCCGGTGACGGCCTGGTCGGCGGCGTCCAGCTGGTCGACGCCGACGACGTCGTCCTGGTCGAGTTCCGCGAGGTCTACTGCCGCCGGTTCCAGCGTTCGGCCCTGCCGGTCCCGATGACGGACCTGCTGTTCGAAACCGTCTGGCGGCAGGCTGAGCTGCCCGCGACCGAGGCGGTGGAACGCAACTGGGTCGTGTTGCACGACGCCGGACACCAAGGCGCCCCGTGGCTGACGGCGTTACGCGACCGGCTCACCGAGACCGGGGACGAGCTGGCGATGGTCCAGCTCGGCGACCGGGCCGCGCTGGCGGCAGTGCTGCGATCCCGCGAGGTGACAGGCGTACTCGCGTGTGTCGCCACGACGGGCGACCCCGACCCGATGCGGGCCGGGCAGACGATCGCCACCCTCTCCGCCGTCGTCGCCGAACTGGCCGAAACCGCCTCGTCCCCACGGTTGTGGCTGGTCAGCGCGGGCGCGTCGGCCGTCGAACCCGGCGAGCGCGGCGACCCCGGCCAGTCCTGCCTGCGTGGGCTGATCCGGGTCCTCGCCTTCGAACATCCCGGACTGCGCGCGAGCCAGGTCGACTTCGACGCCGAACCGGATCCCGCCCTGCTGTGGGTCGGCAGGCTGGTGGCGGAGATCCGGGCGGACGCGCCGGACGACGAGGTCTCGTGGCGCGAAGGCATCCGGTACACCCGCGTGCTGGGTCGTCCGACGCTCGGTGAACCCGTCCGCGAAACCGTTGTGCGCGAAGGCGCGTACGTGATCACGGGCGGACTCGGGGGCCTCGGTCTGGTCGCGGCGGACTGGCTCGCCGGACGCGGCGCGACCAGGCTCGTCCTCTCCGGCCGTCACGGCGCGGGCCCGGACACCGAACCCGCGCTGACGGCACTGCGCGACCTCGGCGTCGAAGTTCTCGTGGTGACAGGTGACATCGCCGAGCCGGGGACGGCCGAGGCACTGGTCGCGGCGGCCACGGAAGGCGGTGTGCCGTTGCGCGGGGTGCTGCACGCGGCCGGCGTGCTGGCCGACGGCGCTGCCAGTGCTGTCGGCACCGAAGCGGTCGAGGCGGTCTGGCGGGCGAAGGCGCTGGGATCGTGGCGGTTGCACGAGGCGACCGCCGGACACGACCTCGACTGGTGGCTGGCCTACTCGTCGGCGGCCGCGTTGTTCGGCTCACCCGGTCAGGCCGCCTACGCCACCGCGAACGCCTGGGTGGACGCGCTCGTCGCGTGGCGCCGGGCCGGTGGCCTGCCGTCGGCGACCATCGGCTGGGGAGCCTGGGGCGAGGCGGGCGCGGCCGTCGGCAGCCGCAACCCGGTGCTCGAACCGCTCGGCACGGAGGAGGCGCTGACGGCGTTGGACGCCGTGCTGACGCGTGACCGCGTCGCGACCGGGATCGCCCGTGTCGACGCCGGAACCGTACTGGCCCTGTTCCCCCGGCTGGTCGAACGACCGTTCTTCGGAATGCTGGTACCGCGGGACGAACCCGGGGTAGCACCGTCCACTTGGGATGGATTGGACGCACTGCGCGCGGTCCTGCCGGAAGCCGCGCGCGAGATGCTGGCCGACTACCTGGCCGGGCTCGTCGCCGGGATGCTCGGCCTCGCGGCGGACGAAATCGACAGGCACGCTTCGCTCACCCGGCTCGGACTGGACTCGCTCACCGCCATGCGCGCCCGAGGAGTCGTGGAACGCGATTTCGGTCTGCCACTGCCGATTCCGCTGCTGTTGCGCGGCGCGAGCCTCGGCGAACTCGCCGACCACCTCGCCGAACAGGCCGGCTTCGGCACGAGCGGTCCGCGGTCCGCCGCACCGGCCGTCAAGGTCGGGCCACGCGATCCCGCCGAACGCTGGGTCGCCCGGCACTGGCAAGCGGAGCTGGGTGACGCGGAACCCGGAGTCCACGACGACTTCTTCGCCGCCGGCGGAAACGCGGAAGGCGCGGAACGGATGCGCTCGGCGATCGCCGGTCAGCTCGGCGCGGTCCCCGACGTCGACCGGCTCTTCGCCACTCCGACGATCGCCGCGATGGCCGATCTGCTGCGCGCCGGAATCGAGGGCCGCGGGGACTGCCCGGTCCGGCCGCTGCGCGAGGGTCGCGGGGAGCCGGTGTTCCTGTTCCACCCGGCGGGCGGTCCCACAAGTGTCTACGAAGGACTCGTGCGACTTCTGCCGGGAGACAGGGCCGTTTACGGGCTCGAACGGATCGACGACGAGAACACCGTCGAGGGAAAGGCCGGCTGTTATTCCGAGCTGATCCGGGAAATCCAGCCACGGGGACCGTACCGGCTGGGTGGCTGGTCGTTCGGCGGCTGCCTCGCCTACGAGACGGCCCGGCGGCTGACCGCGGCGGGGGAGCGGGTCGACCTCGTGTTCATGATCGACAGCATCCTGCCGTTGCCCGCCCCGGGGAAACCGGCGCACGAAATCCTGCTGGACCGGTTCGACCGGTTCGCCGAGCACGTCGAACGGACCTACGGCGTCCCGCTGGACTTCCCGCGTGCGGAACTCGTCCAGCTCGGCGAGGAGGACCAGATCCGGCTGGTGATCGGCAAACTGGCCGCACAGGTGCCTGGCATGGGACAAGGGGTGCTGCGGCATCAGTACGAGTCCTATGTGGACGCCCGGGTGGCCGAACGGTACTCCCCGGAGCCGTATGCCGGACCGGTGCTGCTCCTGCGCGCGCAGGATCCGCATCCGCTGACCACCACCCTCGACCCGCGCTACCTGCGCACCGACGACACCCTCGGCTGGGACGCCTTCTGCGCCGACCTCGAGGTCGTCCGGATCCCGGGCGATCACCTGTCGATGATCGACCCGCCGCACGTCGAGGTGGTCGCCGCGGCGCTCGCGAACCGGCTCGCGGCACCGAGGGCGGCGCGGCCATGACCGACGTCCCCCTGACTCCGACGACGGCGTTCCGGATCGCCGATCTGGCCGCCCGTCAGGACGAAGCCGTCCGGATCGCGGAGAAGCGGGCCGTCGACCGGCAGCACGCCAAGGGCAAGCTGACCGCGCGCGAACGCGTCGATCTGTTGCTGGACCCCGGTTCCTTCGTCGAACTCGACCAGTTCGCCCGGCACCGGTGCACCGAATTCGGGATGGACGCCAACCGGCCCTACGGCGACGGTGTGGTGACTGGGCACGGCACCGTCGACGGCAGGCGGATCTGCGTGTTTTCGCAGGACTTCACCGTCTTCGGCGGCAGCATGGGTGAGGTCTTCGGCGAGAAGGTCCTCAAGGTGATGGACCTGGCGATGACACTGGGCTGCCCCATCGTCGGGATCAACGACTCCGGCGGCGCGCGGATCCAGGAAGGTGTCGTCTCGCTGGCGTACTACGCCGAACTCGGCAGGCGTAACGCCCTGGCGTCCGGGGTCATCCCGCAGCTCTCGCTCATCATGGGGCCGTGTGCGGGAGGCGCGGTCTACTCGCCGGCGATCACCGATTTCACCGTGATGGTCGACGAGACCGCGCATATGTTCGTCACCGGGCCGGACGTCGTCAACGCCGTCAGCGGCGAACGCGTCACCGCGCAGGAACTGGGCGGCGCCATGGTGAACAGCGAGGTCTCCGGGAACGCCCACTACCGGGCCGTCGACGAACAGGACGCGATCGACTGGGTGCAGACCCTGCTCGGCTACCTGCCGTCCAACAACCTCGACCCCGGCCCGGAGTACGCCGACGAGACGGAGCCCGAGTTGACGGCCGCCGATCTCGAACTCGACCGGCTGGTGCCCGATTCGCTGAACCAGGCCTACGACATGACCGAGGTGATCGTCCGCCTCGTCGACGACGGCGAGTTCACCGAGGTGCACAGCGGCTTCGCGCCCAACATGCTCTGCGCGTTCGGCCGGGTACGGGGCCGCACGGTCGGGGTCGTGGCCAACCAGCCGCGGCATCAGGCGGGCGTGATCGACATCGACGCCTCGGAGAAGGCCGCGCGGTTCGTGCGCTTCTGCGACGCCTTCAGTATTCCGTTGCTCACTCTCGCCGATGTCCCCGGTTACCTTCCCGGTGCGGAGCAGGAGCGGAACGGGATCATCCGGCGCGGCGCGAAACTGATCTACGCCTACGCCGAGGCGACCGTGCCGAAGGTGACCGTCGTGCTCCGCAAGGCTTACGGCGGCGGCTACGCGGTGATGGGGTCGAAGCATCTCGGCGCGGACGTCAACCTGGCGTGGCCCACCGCGGAGATCGCGGTGATGGGCGCCGAGGGCGCGGTGCGGGTCCTGCACCGGCGTGAACTGGCCGCGATGCCGCCGGAGCAGCGATCCGCCGAACGGGAACGGCTCACCGAGGCGTACCGCGAACGGCATTCGAACCCTTATCTCGCCGCGGAACGCGGTTACGTCGACCAGGTCATCGCGCCGTCTCAGACCCGCCTTCAGGTGGCGAGGGCGTTGCACGCGCTGCGGACCAAACGACAGACCCTCCCGGCCAAGAAGCACGGAAACATCCCGTTGTGACCAAGGAGAAGTGATGAACCGAACGCGGTGGTGGGGTCTGCTGGTGTTGTCATTGGTCGCCTTGCTCGGGACGTCGATCCCGGCGAGCGCCGCTCCCACACCGGCCACCGCCGACAACGGCGCGAAGGTCGTCGAGGAGACCTGGCTGGACGCGCGCACGGTCGACCTCAAGATCAACTCGCCTGCCCTCGGCACCACCGGCATGGTCCGCCTGCTGGTCCCGGCCGGCTGGGCCGCGCAACCGGCGCGGACCTGGCCGACGTTGTACCTGCTGCACGGCTGCTGTGAACCGGTCGACTACCGCTCGTGGGACCAGTTCACCGACGTCAAGGCGTTCACCGCGGACAAGGACGCGCTCATCGTGATGCCGACCGGTGGACCGGCCGGGATGTACACGAAGTGGTGGAACTTCGGGCTCAAGAGCACTCCGGACTGGGACACCTTCCACACCCTGGAGGTGCGGCAGATCGTCGAACGCGGATACCGCGCCGGGACCCGCCGGGCGATCGCCGGGCTGTCGATCGGCGGGTACGGCGCGCTCGCCTACGCGTACAAGCACAAGGGGATGTTCGGCGCGGCGGCGTCCTACAGCGGTGTTCCCAACACGCTCTACCAGGGGACACCGCTGTTCATCCAAGGGATCCTGGCCCGCGCGGGGGTCTTCAACTACCTCGAACTCTGGGGGGACAGCTGGGGGATGCGGCCGCTGTGGTCGGCGAACAACCCTTACGACCACATCGACGACCTTCGCGGTACCGCGCTCTACATCTCCTGTGGCAACGGCCAGACCGGTCCACTCGATCCGCCCGGTCAGTCCGACATCTTCGAACCTTCGGCACTGGGTACCTCGGTGAGCTTCACGGATCGGTTGAAGCTCAAGGGAATCCCGGTGACCGTCGACTACTACGGTCCCGGCACGCACAGCTGGCCCTACTGGCAGCGAGCTTTGCGGAACTCGTGGCCGGTACTGGCCGGCGCACTCGGCATTTAGAGGACCAAACGCGGGGTGTGGGCGCCGAGCGTTCCGCATTCAGAGGACTAAACGCGGGTGGTGATGAGTTCCGCGAAGCGTTCCGGGCTCACGTTTCCGCCGCTGATGATCACGCCGACCCGGCCGGAGGCGGGGACCGCACCGCTGAGCAGCGCGGCCAGACCGGTCGCCCCGCTCGGCTCGATGACGAGCTTGAGGCGTTCGAACGCGAACCGCATCGCGTCCCGGACGGCATCGTCGGTGACCAGCGCGATGTCGTCGACGAGCTTCCGGTTGATCGAGAAGGTCAGTTCGCCGGGCACGGAAGCGGCCTGTCCGTCGGCGATCGTCCGGGGGACCGGGATCGAGACGCGTTCGCCCGCCTCCAGTGAGCGCTTGGTGTCGTCGCCCGCGGCGGGCTCCACGCCGACGACGCGGATCCCGGGCTGCACCGCTTTCGCGGCGGTCGAGCTGCCCGCGATGAGACCACCGCCGCCGACCGGGACGATCAGCGTGTCGAGGGAACCGGTGTCCTCCAGCAGTTCCAGTGCCGCGGTGCCCTGCCCCGCGATCACGTGCGGGTGTTCATACGGCGGGATGAGCGCGAGGCCTCGCTCGGCGGCCAGGGCCTCACCGATCGCGACGCGGTCGCCGGTGTACCGGTCGTAGGTGACGATCTCGGCGCCATAACCCGCGGTGGCGTCCTTTTTGGACTGCGGCGTGTCCTCGGGGATCAGGATGACCGCGCTGCTCCCCAGTTCCCGCGCCGCGAGCGCGACGGCCTGGGCGTGATTGCCCGAGGAGTAGGCGGCGATGCCCTTGGCCAGCTGCTCCGGCGAAAGCCGGGACGCGGCGTTGTACGCGCCACGGAACTTGAAGGCGCCGACGCGCTGGAGGTTCTCGCATTTGATGAGGACCTCGGCGCCGACCAGGTCGTCGAGGGTGCGGGAGCGCACGACCGGGGTCCGGTGTGCCACACCGGCCAGGCGGGCGGCGGCGTCGCGGATGTCGTCGATGGTCACGGGGGCGGTCATGATGCTCCTTGATCACGGATTTCGGACAGGTAGTTGTAAGCGGAGGCGCGGGAGATCCCGATCCGGGCCGCGACCTGCGGCACCGCCCGCCGAACGGCGAAGACGCCGCGCGCGTGCAGACTGCGGAACAGGTCGAGCCGCTCTTCCCGGCTGAGCGCGGCCCACGGTTTGTTCAGCCGCAGCTGGTGTTCGTCGACGATCGCGTCCACCACCGCGTCGACGTCGTCGCCGAAGGTGGTGGTCGGCGTCTCGGCGGTGGTGCCGACGTCGGCGAGTTCGCCGACGAGGGTCCGCAGCTGGCCGAGCGCGGTGACGTCGAGATTGACGCACAGCGCGCCGAACACCGAGCCACCGCTGTCGCGCAGCAGCATCGTCGAGGACTTCACGAGCTTGCCGGACGCGGTGCGGGTGACGTAGTTCAGCTGGTCCTCGGCCTCGTCACCGCGCGCGAGCAAGCCCATGCCGATCTCGCTCATCGACCCGCCGACACTGCGATCGGTGACCGATCCCGCGATCGCCACCACCGACTTCTCCGGACGGCGGAAGTCGTGCACGACGACCTCGCAGAACGAGCCGAGCGTCGCCGCGATGCCGTCGGCGACCGGGGCGAGCGCGTCGAGGATCGCGTCCTGTTCAGACATTGCGTACCCGGGCGAGCGCCTCGACTTCGACGACGCCGCCGTAGGGCAACGAGGCCACGCCGACACAGGTGCGCGCGGGCCGGGGTTCGGCGAAGAAGTCTTCGTAGACGCGGTTGAGGCCGTCCCGGTCGGCGATGTCGGTCAGGTAGACGACGACCTTCACCACGTCGGCCCGCCTCGCGCCCACCGAGCGCAGCGCCGCGTCGAGGTTGGCGAAGGCCTGCGGGCATTCGGCGGCGAAACCGCCCGGCGCCAGCTCGCCCGTCTCGGTCACGCCGAGCCGTCCGGACACGGAAACCAGGTCGCCGCTGCGGAAGGCCGGGGGATACGGATGCTCGTTGCTCACCAGACTGACTGTATAAGCATTGGACGAAAAGTCCAGGTGGTGCCGGTCACGTGTCGGCTGTGCCCTCGACTGGTTGGTCATCCCTGGCTGAGGGCGACAAAAGGCGCCTTTCGCATTTAGTCGACTAATTGCGGTGGGTCTCGCGCGGTGCTTTTGAGTGCACCGGTCGCCGCGCAATGCCCGCATTTAGTCAACTAAATGCGGTCTCGGAAAGTGGTCGGCTGACCGCGTGTTATCACCCTTTAGTGGTCAAGGTGGCCGGTTCATTGTCGCTTAATTACGAACACAGGTTCGACCAGTTTTTGGTATTATCGAGGGGTGTCTGAGACGTTTCTTCCTGAGTTGCCGCAGGAGTTGTGGCGTGCTGGCAAGCTGGAGCTTGCTTATGGCGTGCGGCAGTTTCTGCGGGTGATGCGGATGGCGTCCGCTGGGTTGGGGCAGTTTTTGGCGGAGGTCGAGTCTCGTGGTGTCAAGGACTTGTACGGTTATGGTTCGACGGCGGCGTGGTTTGCTGATGTGGCGGGGTTGTCGTCTCGTGAGGCGGGTCCGGTCGTGCGGCGCGCGATCGCGTTGAACCCGACTCGCGCGTTGGATGGCACGGAGGTTCCTCCGGTGGCTCCCGCGGCCGCCGCGGCGGCTGCTGAGGGGGCGATCGGGGATCATCGGATCGATCGGATTCTGGAGTTTCTGGGGAAGATCCCGGCGGAGGTGTCGCCGGAGGATCGGGAGTATNNGAGCCGAAGGATCCTGAACCGGCCCCACCGTCGAGGGAAGTCACCCTGGAGCGTCGCAAGGACGGGTTCTGGAAACTGACCGGTCTCCTCGATGATGAGCTGGGTGCCCGGACCGCCGCGGTGCTCGACGCCTACGCGAAGCCACGCCCGGTCGATGAGTTCGGTCAGGCGGATCCGCGCAGCAGGGCCGAACGGCAGGGTGACGCGTTCGCGGAGGTGCTGGATCTGGCGATCGCGTGCCCGGACCAACCCGGCACCTTCGGGTATCGGACCCTGGTACACGTCACCATCGGACTCGAAGAACTCAAGTCCGGGATCGGGACAGCGTGCCTGGACTTCGTCGGGGCCATGACGGCCGTGTCATGACAACCGTGTAAGCCACGGATGGACCAAGAT
>NZ_LQCI01000051.1 GCF_001613935.1 Amycolatopsis regifaucium | reverse complement strand
TGCAACCGAAGGGTTGTGGGAGAGTAGGACACCGCCGGACTAACTTCAGGACAGGGTCCTGACCAGGGTCGAGAACCCCACAGGTTCTCCCCGGTCAGGGCCCTGTCTCTTTTCATGTCCATGGACGGACTACAGTGGTCCGTTGGCGCGCCCGATGGGTGTCGCCGGTATCGAAGACTTTTTCAATAGTGGCAGGAGGCCAGGTGTCCGAGTTCGGTCGACGTGACTCAGATGATGGCGCGTCCGGCCGGTCGGGTCGCCGGGACGAGAGTCCCCGCGGAGGCCGGTCTGACGCGCAGCGAGGTGACCGGCGCGGTTCCGCCGGCGGCAGGCAGGACCGAGGCGGTCGTGACGGTGGCTACCAGGGCCGCCCGCGCCGTGACGATCGCGGTGCCCGTGGGACCGGCAGCTATCCCGGCAAGCCCGCGCGCAGCGGCGATGGCCCGCGCGATCAGCGTGCCGGTAGCCGTTTCGCCGGTCAGGGCCGCGACGAGAACCGTCCGCGCTACGACAGCGACGACCGCCGTGGTGGTACCGGAGCAGGCGACCGCCGTGACGACCGGTCCGGTGGCCGCGACAACGACCGTCGTGGTGGTTACCGCTCCGACGACCGGCGCGACAGCCGCGACACCCGTGGCGGCGACCGCGGCGGGTTCCGCTCCGACAACCGCGGCGGCGGGTACCGGTCGGACAACCGTGGCGGGGACACCCGCGGCGACCGCGGCGGGTACCGCTCCTCCGAGGGCCGCCCCGAGCGTCGCTACGACAACCGGTCGGACAACCGATCCGAGGGCCGGTACGAGAAGCGCACCGACAGCCGTCCGGCTCGTTCCGGTTACGGCTCCGACAACCGCGGCCGTTCCGACGACCGCCCGTCCGGCAACCGGTACGAAGGCCGCCCGCAGGGCAAGTCCTACGGCGACCGCGACAACCGTGGCGGCCGTGACGACCGGCGCCCGTCCTACCGCGACGACCGCGGTGGTGCGCGTTCCGGTGGTTACGGCGGCGATCGCCGTGACGACCGGCGTGGTCCCTCCTCGGGCGACCGCCGTCCCACGGGCGGTGGCTACGAGCGCAAGAGCTTCGGCGACCGTGACCGCGGCCGCGACGACGACCGTCGTGGCGGCTACCGTCCCTCCGGCGACCGTCCCGAGCGTTCCGATCGGCCGGTCCGCTCCGACCGTCCCGACCGCAAGCCGTCCGATCGGCCGGAGAAGCGGTACGACGACAAGCGCGGCGATTCCCGTGGCGGTGAAGGCCGGTTCGAGCGCAAGCGCGACGACCGTCCCCAGCGCGATCGTTCCGAGGGCCGCAAGGACTTCCGGACCATGCCGCGTACCGAAGACAAGCCGGTCGACGACGAGACTTTGGCGCGCGAGCTGCTCTCGGCTCCGGAACTGCCCGAGGGCATCGAGTTCTCCGACCTCGACGAAGAGGTCCGTCGTGAACTCCGCACCCTGCCCAAGGCACTCGCGGAAACCGTCGGCAAGCACCTCGTCGCGGCCGGTGGGCTCCTCGACGAAGACCCCGAAGCCGCGATGGAGCACGCCAAGTACGCGAAGGCCAAGGCGTCGCGGGTGCCGATCGTCCGTGAGGCGCTCGGTCTGGTGGCCTACCACGCAGGCAACTGGTCCGAAGCGCTTTCGGAGCTTCGAGCCGTCCGCCGGATGACCCGCGCCGACGACCACATCGCGATCATCGCCGACGCCGAGCGTGCCATCGGGCGCCCGGAGCGGGCGCTGGACCTCGCGAAGGAGGTCGACAAGGAGCGTCTGTCCAAGGCGACCCAGATCGAACTCGCGATCGTCGCCGCCGGTGCGCGCCGTGACCTCGGTCAGCTTGAAGCCGCCGTCGTCTCCCTGCAGGGCGACGACCTCAAGGCGGAGAAGCGCGACCCGTGGAGTGCCCGGCTGTTCTACGCCTACGCCGACAACCTCGCGGCCGCCGACCGCAAGGAAGAAGCGATTCGCTGGTTCCTCAACGCGGCAGAGGCCGACGAGGAGGACGAGACCGACGCCGCCGAGCGCGCCGCGGAGCTCACGAATGGCTGACGCCCTGTCGGCCGGGTACGACGCGGTCCTGTTCGACCTCGACGGCACGGTCTATCACGGCAGCACGGTCGTCCCGGGCGCCCCGGAAGCACTCCGGGCGCTTCGGGACGACGGCACGGCCGTCCGCTGGGTGACGAACAACGCCTCCAAGGCACCCGAGGAGGTCTCCGCGCACCTGGAGGCCCTCGGCCTGCCCGCCACCCCCGACGAGGTCCACACGAGCTCCCAAGCCGCCGCCACCCTGCTGGGTGAGCGGCTGCCCGAGAGCGCCGTCGTGCTCGTCGTGGGTACGGACTCGCTCGCCGCCCAGATCGAGTCGGTGGGGCTGCGCACGGTCCGGGAAGCCGGGCCGGATGTGGCCGCCGTCGTGCAGGGGCATTCCCCCGAAAACACCTGGGCCGCCCTCGCGGAGGCGTGTCTCGCCATCCGCGCGGGCGCGCTGTGGGTGGCGACGAACGTCGACGCGACCCTGCCGACCGAACGCGGTTTGCTGCCCGGCAACGGGTCGATGGTGGCCGCCCTGCGGACCGCCACCGAGGCCGAACCGCTCGTGGCGGGCAAACCCGCACCGCTGCTGTTCACCACGGCGGCGCGGGACGCGGGTGCGGAGCGGGCCCTCGTCGTCGGTGACCGGCTGGACACCGACATCGAAGGCGCGGTCGCGGCCGGGATCGACGCGCTCTGCGTGCTGACCGGGGTCGCCGACGCGGCGGCCCTGATCAAGGCGAGGTCCGAGGAACGGCCGCGGTACCTCGCGTGGGATCTGTCCGGCCTCGGCGCCCGCGCGGATCTGCTCGAGGTCGGCCCGAAGGACGGCTGGCGGGTCACCGCACAGGGTGACGCGCTCGAAGCCGAGGGTGAAGGTGACTCCTTGGACCTGCTGCGCGCGTTGTGCGCGGTGGCCTGGGAGACGGGGATCACCGAGGTCCGTGGCGTCGGCGACACCGCCCGCGCCGCGCTCGGCGAGCTGCGCCTCGCCTGACCAGCGCTGCTAACTTGGTGGGGTGCAAGACCACTTCCACCCCGTTCCGCGCCCCCCGGTGCCCGGACCGCCGCCGGTCCCGAGCGACCCGACCGACCACTTCGCGCAGCAGGACACGGATCCCCGTGCCGGGGTCGACGAAGCCGTGGCGGGCCTCGACGACCTCGCCTCGCTTCCGCTCTCGGAGCACGTCGACCGCTTCGAAGCCGTGCACACCGAGCTGACGGTGGCGCTGTCCACCATCGACAAGGTCTGACCGCGTGCCCAAACGCGCCCGCCTGGACGCGGAACTCGTCCGGCGGGGTCTGGCCCGCTCCCGCGAGCAGGCGTCCGCGCTGATCGCCGAGGGCAAGGTCAGCGTGCGCGGGATGGTGGCCACCAAACCCGCGACCGGGGTCGAGTCCGGCGCGCCGATCGTGGTGCGCGACGGCGACGACCCCGGCTGGGCCTCGCGCGGCGCGCACAAACTGCTGGGCGCGCTCGCCGCCTTCACCCCGCACGGCCTTTCCGTCGACGGGAAGCGCTGCCTCGACGCCGGCGCCTCGACCGGTGGCTTCACCGACGTCCTGCTGCGCAACGGCGCCGCCACGGTGCTCGCCGCCGACGTCGGCCGCGGCCTGCTGGACTGGCGCCTGCGCACCGACGACCGCGTGGTCGTCCTCGACAAGACGAACGTCCGCAACCTGACCCCGGAAGACCTCGGCGGGCAGGTCGACCTCGTGGTCGGTGATCTCTCGTTCATCTCGCTCAAACTCGTGCTGCCCGCGCTGGCCGTCTGCGCGCGGGACGGCGCCGATCTGGTGCCGATGGTGAAACCGCAGTTCGAAGTCGGCAAGGACCGGCTCGGCAGCGGCGGCGTCGTCCGTGACCCGGAACTGCGAGTCGAATCCGTGCTGGGCGTGCTCGCCGAGGCCGAGAAGCTGGACCTGCGCCTGCGCGGTGTCGTGGCGAGCCCGCTTCCCGGCCCGTCCGGGAACGTCGAATACTTCGTCTGGCTTACCCGCGGGACGGGGGAGACCGTCGGCACCGACGCCGAACGGCTCGTCCGTACCGCAGTCCTGGAGGGACCCCAATGAGCGATCGCGAGGTGCTGCTCGTCGTGCACCCGGACCGGGACGCGACCCGGGACGCGGCACGCGAGGTATCGGCCCGTTTCGCCAAGGCCGGTGTGCGGCTGCGGGTCCTCGACGAGGACGTCCGGGAGATGCTCGAAGCGGACGGCGGGATCGGCGCGCCCTGCACGGTCATGGCGCCGGAGCAGGATCCAGCGGCCGGGACCGAGCTGGTGTTCGTGCTCGGCGGCGACGGCACGTTGCTGCGGGCCGCGGAACTGGCGAGGCCGAACGGTGTCCCGGTGCTCGGAGTGAACCTCGGGCGGGTCGGATTCCTGGCGGAGGCCGATTCGGACAAGCTGGCCGACACCGTCCAGCGCGCTGTCGACGGCGATTACCAGGTCGAAGAGCGGATGACCGTCGACGTCACGGTCAGCATCGACGGCGAGGAGACCGTCCACACGTGGGCGCTCAACGAGGCCAGCGTCGAGAAGAGCTCGCGTGAGCGCGTGCTGGACGCTCTCATCGAGGTCGACGGCAGGCCCGTGTCTTCCTTCGGCTGTGACGGCGTCCTGTGCGCCACTCCGACCGGCTCGACGGCGTACGCGTTCTCCGCGGGCGGGCCGATCATCTGGCCGGACGTCCAGGCGCTGCTGGTGGTGCCGAGCAACGCGCACGCGATGTTCTCCCGGCCGCTGGTCGTCTCCCGCGACTCGGAGATCACCGTCGCCATCGATCCGGACGGCTCGCCCGCCGTCCTGACCTGCGACGGATCGCGGACCTTCGACCTTCCCGCCGGCTCGGCCGTCCGGGTCACCTGCGGCCGGGTGCCGGTGCGGCTGATCCGGTTGTGGGAAGGCCCCTTCACCGACCGGCTGGTGCACAAGTTCTCGTTGCCGATCAAGGGCTGGCGGGAGCGGCACGCGCGCTGAGGGATGTCATGAACGGGGCTTTCATCGCGAAATTCGCCAGGAAAGTCCCGTTCATCTCGTGCCGGGTGCGGGAATGGTCGGGGTAGGCCGCTACGGTGGGCGTCGTGCTGGCCGAGATGCGCATCCAGGGCCTCGGAGTCATCGAGGACGCCCTGCTGGAACTGCACGCGGGCTTCACCGTCGTCACCGGTGAGACGGGTGCGGGCAAGACCATGGTCGTCAGCGGGTTGCACCTGCTCTCCGGCGGCCGAGCCGAAGTGTCCAAGGTGCGAACGGGAATGCTGAAGGCCTTCGTGGAAGGCCGATTCGAACTGGGCGGAGCCGAGGGCGCCACCCGGATAGTCACCGACGCCGGGGCGGAGGTCGACGAGGACGGCAGCGTCATCGCGCTGCGCGCGGTCTCGGTCGACGGCCGCTCCCGTGCCCACCTCGGTGGCCGTTCGGTGCCGGTCGGCGTGCTGGCCGATCTGTCCGAGCAGCTGATCGCGGTGCACGGGCAGAACGATCAGCTGCGGCTGCTGCGGCCCGCCGAGCAGCGTGCCGTCATCGACCGGTTCGCCGGTGAAGCCGTCACCGAACCCTTGGAGCAGTACCGAGCGGTACGGGACGAGTGGCTCGCCGTCGTCGCCGAACTGACCGAACGGTCCACCCGGTCCCGTGAGATGGCCCAGCAGGCGGACCTGCTGCGGCACGGTCTCGCCGAGATCGACGCCGTCGCGCCGGAACCCGGCGAGGACACCGAACTCACCGAGCAGATCAAGCGGCTCGCCGCGGTCGACGAACTGCGGGCCGCGGCCAGTGCGGCGCACGCCGCGGTCGCCGGTTCGTCCGACGGGGATCCGGACGCGCCCGGCGCGCTGGGACTGATCGGCGAGGCGACCCGCCAGCTGACTGGCTCCGAGGACGCCGTGCTCCGCGATCTGGGCCCCCGCCTCGACGAGGCCTCGGTGCTGCTGTCCGAAGTGGGCACCGAGCTGGGGAGCTATCTCGAAACGCTCGACGCCGACCCCGCGCTGCTGGAGAAGGTGCTCGCGCGCCAGGCCGACCTGAAGCGGCTCACGCGCAAGTACGCCGCCGATGTGGACGGTGTGCTCGCCTGGGCCGACGATGCCCGCCGCCGGATGTCCACGATGGACACTTCCGAGGAGGCGCTCGCCGAACTGGCCAAGCGCCGCGACGAACTCGCCGTCACGCTGGCCGAACACGCCCTCAGGCTGTCGGAGGCGCGGGTCGAGGCCGCCGCCGAACTGGCCGAGGCGATCACCGCCGAGATGTCCGGGCTGGCCATGGGCCAGGCCGAGATCGAGATCACCGTCGAGCGGCGCACCGTGGACGAGAGCGACCCGCACGCGGTGAAGGTCGAAGGCAGGCTCGTGCACGCCGGCCCCGACGGCGTCGACGACGTCGAACTGTTGCTGCGCGCGCACAACGGCGCACCGCCGCTTCCGGTGCACAAGGCCGCTTCCGGCGGTGAGCTTTCCCGCGTGATGCTGGCGATCGAGGTCGTCCTCGCGCATGCGGACACCGTGCAGACCCTGGTGTTCGACGAGGTCGACGCCGGGGTCGGCGGCCGTGCGGCGGTCGAGATCGGCAGGCGGCTGGCGCGGCTGGCGCGCAGCCACCAGGTCCTGGTGGTCACGCATCTGCCGCAGGTGGCCGCGTTCGCCGATCAGCATCTGGTGGTGGACAAGGGCACCAGCGGCGGGGTGACCCGCAGTGGCGTGCGTGTACTCGAACAATCCGAGCGGGTCGTCGAACTCGCGCGGATGCTCGCCGGAATGGAGAGCACCGAGACCGGCCGGGCGCACGCCGAGGAATTGCTCGCCGTCGCCGAGGCCGACAAAAGCGCGCCGGACAAGCCGAAAGCCCGCCGCGGCGGGAAGCGCAAGAAGGCGAAGTAACGGACGAGACGCCGGGGGAGTGGCGCCACCCGGTGTGGGTTAATCGGCGTGTTCCCTTCGGCGTGGCGGACGCATAAGGCCGCACCGATTTGTCACTATCGGTCGCATGAAGCTCACCGGCTTGCTCACGCGTAACCAAGAGACCCTCCCCGGGATCACCGGCGTCGCGAGGGTCGACAGGCGTACCCGTGAGCTTCTCCGCCGGCTGAGCCCGGGTGACATCGTCGTCCTCGACCAGCTCGATCTCGACCGTTCGACGGCCGACGCCTTGGTGGAGGCCGAAGTCGCGGCGGTGGTGAACGCCTCGCCGTCGATCTCCGGCCGGTTCCCCAACCTGGGACCGGAGGTCCTGCTCGAGGCGGGGATCCTGCTGGTCGACTCGGTCGGCGGCGAGCTGCTGCGCAAGGTGAAGGACGGCACGAAACTCCGCCTGCACGAGGGCGTCGTCTACGTCGGCGAGCGGCAGATCGGGTCAGGGATCCAGCAGACGCGGGAAAGCGTCGCGGACCAGATGATCGAGGCCAAGGCCGGGATGTCCACCCAGCTGGAGGCGTTCTCCGCGAACACGATCGAGTTCCTCCGCCGGGAACGCAGCCTCATTCTCGACGGCGTCGGGGTGCCGGAGATCCGGGTTCCCTTGCGGGACCGGCACGCCCTGGTGGTCGCGGGCGGCAACGGGCACGCCGAAGACCTCAAGAAGCTGAAGAAGTACATTTCCGAGCACCGCCCGGTGCTGATCGGGGTCGACGCCGGTGCCGACACCCTGCGGGCGCAGGGGTATCTGCCGGACGTCATCGTCGGTGACCCGCACGGGATCGGCGCGGAAACGCTGCGCAGCGGCGGCGAGGTCGTGGTCCCGGCACAGCCGGACGGGCACGCGCCGGGTGTCGAGCGCATCCAGGACCTCGGGATCGGCGCGGTCACCTTCCCCGCCACGGGCAACGCCGAGGATCTGGCCCTGCTGCTGGCCGACGCGCACGAGGCGAGCCTGGTGGTCACCGTCGGTTTCCAGGCGACACTGCGGGAATTCCTCGACCACGGCCGGTCCGGGTCGAACCCGTCGACGTTCCTCACCCGGTTGAAGCTCGGCACGAAACTGGTCGACGGCAAGGCGGTCGCGACCCTGCACCGCAGCCGCGTGTCGATCGGCGCCGTCGTCCTGCTGGTGCTGGCGGCCTTGGTGGCCGTCGCGGTCGCGCTGCTGGTGTCCGACGTGGGTTCGGTCTACCTCGACTGGATCCGCGACACCTGGAACTCGTTCATCGCCTGGGGCAAGGGACTTTTCACGTGATTTCTCTGCGGTACCACATCATTTCCATCGCCGCCTGCTTCCTGGCGCTCGCCATCGGGGTGGTGCTCGGGTCGACGGCGCTGAACGGTTCACTGCTGTCCGGGCTCGCCGGGCAGAAGGAGGACCTGGGTTCCCAGGTCGCGGACCTGGAGGCGCAGCGCAATTCCCTCAACGCCCGGCTCAGCGACGCGGACGCGTTCGCCGGGGCGATGGGACCCAAGGTCGTCGCCGGCCAATTGGACAAGCGTTCGGTGGTGCTGGTGACCACCGAGGACGCGAAGCCCGCGGACCGCGACGCGCTCAAGCAGCTCGTCGGACAGGCCGGTGGCTCGGTCACCGGCGAGATCCAGCTGACCGAGGCGTTCTCCGACCCGATGCGGTCCGATCAGCTGCGTGACGTCGTGACCCGCCTGCAGCCCGCCGGGGTCCAGTTCCCGACCGCGGGCGACCCGGGCACCCTGGCCGGCGCGCTGCTCGGTTCGGTGGCGTTGCTGAACAAGGACAACGCGCAGCCGCAGTCCACGCCGGTGGAACTGTCGGCCGCGCTCGGCGGGCTCACCGACGGCGGTTTCCTCAAGGCGGGCCAGGACGTGAAGCCCGCGCAGCTCGCGATCGTGCTCACCGGCTCCAAGTACACCGGTGACGGCGCGGGTGACCGTGCCTCGACCGTCGCGCGCTTCGCCGCGCAGCTCGACCGTTCCGGCGCGGGCACGGTCCTCGCGGGTGACGCCGGATCCGCCGATGGCACCGGCGCGATCGGGGTCGTCCGCGCCGACACCTCGGCGACCTCCATCTTGTCCACTGTGGACAACGCGGAGACCGCGGCGGGCCGGGTCACCACGATCATGGCACTGCGTGAGCAGCTCGAAGGCGGCGCCGGCCGCTACGGCATCGCCGGTAACGCCCAGGCCCCGGCTCCGGGCATCGCCGCCGCCGGCAACTAGCCACAGGCGACCGAACCCCATGCAGTTAGTCCTCTGAATGCGGTAGTCGCACGCGCAAGGACCGCATTCAGAGGACTAAATGCGCGGCCAGCGGCGGGTTTTGGGCAAGGGGCGGGCGTAGGAACCGGCCCGGCTGGTCTTGAGGTCGAGCGTCACCAGGGATTCGGCGAGGCGGACGGCGGCCGCGACGCCGTCGATCACCGGGATGTCCAGCATCGCGGAGATCCGCCGGTCCAGTCCTGTCATCCCGGCGCAGCCGAGGACGAGCACTTCCGCGCCGGCGTCGCGCGCCCGGCGCCCGGCGGTCAGCAGTGCCGACTCCGTCCGGCGTTCGTCGGTCAGTTCGAGCACGCCGAGTCCGGCGCCCAGGACGCCGACGCAGTTCTGCGCGACTCCCGAGGCGTGCAGGCTGTCTTCGATGAGGCCGCACGTCCGGTCCAATGTGGTCACTACGCCGTACCGTCTTCCCAGCAGGCAGGCCAGATGCGCGGCGGCTTCGGTGATGTCGACGACCGGGACGTCGAGCAGTTCCCTCGCCCCTTCCCGGCCGTGCTCGCCGAAACCGGCCATCACGAGCGCGTCGAAGGGTTCGTCCATGCCGTTGAGGAGGTCGAGGACGGCCGCCGCGCTCAAGAAGCTGTCCAGCCAGCCCTCCGCGGATTCCGGGCCCCACAACGGCGTTCTGGCGAGGATCTCGGTGCCTGGGCTCGCGGCGGCACGAGCACCGGCCTCGATCTCCTTCGTCATGGCCTCGGTGGTGTTGCAGTTGGTGACCAGGATCCGCATCAGGCGACCCGCTGCTTCCGTGACACCACCAGATAGAGCGCGGCGGCCGACGCGGTGCCGATGAACCACGAGTACGGCGCCGCCGGGGCGAAGTAGGGCACGAGCGCGATGACCGCGGACAGCACCGCCGTGGGCAGGAAGGTGATCATCGCCAGCGGGTTCACGCCGTGTTTGTAGTGATACGGCGAGTCCGCGCCTGCCACGAACAGCTTGTCGACGTCGATCCGGCCCCGTTTCACCAGGTAGTAGTCGACCATCATGATCCCGAACAGCGGGCCGAGGAAGGCGCCGAGGCCGCCGAGGAAGTAGTTGACCACCGCGGGGGAGGAGTACAGCTTCCACGGCAGCACGCACAGCGCCGCGACCGCGCTGATCATCCCGCCGATGGTGAAGGTGATCCGTTTCGGCCAGATGTTGGCCAGGTCGTAGGCGGGGGAGACGAAGTTCGCGACGATGTTCACGCCCATGGTGGCGATGGCGAACGTCAGCGCGCCGATGATGAGCACCGGGGTGTTGTCGATACGGGCCAGCAGTTCCGCCGGGTCGGTGATGGCCTCCCCGAACACCTGCAGGCTGCCGGCGGTCACCAGCACCGAAAGCAGCGCGAACGCCGTCGAGTTGATGGGCAGACCCCAGAAATTGCCGCGGCGCACCGTTTTCTGGTTCGGGGCGAACCGCGAGAAGTCGCAGAAGTTGAGCATCAGCGTGCCGTAGATGGACAGGATGAGGCCGACGGCGCCGAACCACTGCCGTACTTGTTCCCCGGTGGACAGCGACTTCCGATTACTCGTGAGGGAGATGTTCCAGTCCGCGGCGGCGAGCACCCACACCGCGAGCGCGATCATCACTACCCAGATGCCGGGACCGCACCAGTCCTGGAATTTGCGCACCGCCTCCATGCCGCGCGTGAGCACCAGCGCCTGCGCCAGCCACAGCGCGATGAAACAGCTCCAGCCGAGGGCGTGCAGACCGAGGAAACCGACCTCTGTCAACGGTTTCAGGCCGGGATCGATCGCGAGTACCAGCAGTGTGATGGCCACCGAGGCGAGATAGGTCTGGATGCCGTACCAGAAGATCGCGATGATCGCGCGGATCAGCGCGGGCAGGTTCGCGCCGAAGGTGCCGAAGCTGATCCGGGCGACGACGGGGAAGGGGACGCCGGTCCGCTGCCCGATCCGGCCCATCAGGTTCATGCCGAAGTAGATGAGCACGAAACCGGAGAGCAGCGCGGTGAACACCTGCCAGGCCGAGAGGCCGAGCACGAACAGGCCCGCCGCGAACGTGTAGTTGCCGAGGTTGTGCACGTCCGACATCCACAGTGCGAAGATGTCGTAGACCTTCCAACGGCGTTCTTTCGCCGGGGCGAGGTCGGAGTTCCAGAGCCGGGGATCGGGCTCGGCCGCGGTGGACGGTGTGGACCGGGTGGCTGGGGCGGCGGTCATGCGGGCCTCCGGATCGACGGGTGACGGCAAGCGCTGGTCGATTTGGTATCCCAAAATTTGGTATCCCAATATCATCCCGCAGTGCCCCGTCGTCAAGGTTCGTGCCGATAAACTCGGGTTACGAGCTGTTACGGCTGTGTTGAGCGAGGGGGACGGAGTGGCCGAGGAAGGACCGCGGCAGCCGCTGGCCGCGACCCGGCAACGGGTCCGGGACGAGCTGCGCGAACGGATCCTCACCGGGCGGTTGAAGCCGGGGGACAGGCTCGTCGAGCGGGAACTCGCCGAGGACCTCGGCGTCTCGCGGGTCCCGGTGCGCGAGGCCATCCGCAGCCTGGAGGCCGAAGGGTTCCTCGTCGTCCAGTCGCCCCGGCGCATCGTCGTGCGCCAGCTGGCCAGGTCCGATGTCGAGGAGCTGTTCGACGTCAGGGAAGCGCTCGAAGGCCTCGCCGCGGGCCTGGCCGCCGAGCGGGCAGGCAAAGCGGGACTCCGGGCGCTCGAACGTCTGCTCACCGACGCCGCGCGCGCCACCGAGAGCGGCGACCCGGCCCGGATCACCTCGCTCAACACCCGGTTCCACGACGAGATCGTCGCGCTGGCGGGCAACGGCCTTCTGCACGAGATCCTGCGGCCGCTCGAAGGCAGGCTGCGCTGGCTCACCAGCCAGAACGAGCACTGGGGCGAACTGCTCGACGAGCACCGCCGCCTCTACGACGCGATCGCTTCGGGCGACGCCGACCGCGCGCGTGCCCACGCCGTCGGGCATGTGCGGGTGAACCGCGAGGTCACGCTGCGGACGTTGTTCCCCGAGGACGGCGGAGAACGCTCCGCCGGGTGAACCGGACATGTCAGACTCGCGGCATGATCACCGACGAACAACGGGCTGCCCGCACCGCGCGGGCGGTGGCCGCCGCGGTTTCCGCGGGACGCGACCTCGGCATCACCGTCACCGAACCCGAAGTCCTGTACGACGTTTTCTCCGTCATCGTGCGGCTGGCGCCGTCGCCGGTCGTCGTGCGCGTGCCGACCGTACTGCCGCGCACGACCACGCTGGAGACGCAGCTGACCGACCAGCGGCGCGAACTCGCCGTCGCCTCCTGGCTTGGCGAGAAGGGACTTCCGGTCGTCAAGCCGAGCCCGCTGGTTCCGGCGGAACCCGTGCAGCGCGACGGTTTCTCGATGACGTTCTGGGAACTCGTCGAGTTCGTCGAGGACGCGAACCTCACCGTGGAGTACTCGGCCAAGCTCGTCGCGAAACTGCACGCCGCGCTCCGCGACTATCCCGGCGAGCTGGCGGTCTTGAACGGCGTGGACCCGTTCATCCCCGACGGTCTCACCCGGCTCGAAGGACGGCCGGACCTGCTCGCCCCCGCCGACCTCGACCGCGCCCGCCGCGAATGGGCGGTCTTCCGGCCGCTGCTGGCCTCGGAAGAGGCGTTCGCCGAGGCATTCCCCGGGGCCACCGTCCAGCCGATCCACGGTGACGCGCCGGGCTACAACCTGATCGTCACCACCGACGGCGAGCTCTACTCCGACTTCGAACTGGTCAACCGTGGCCCGATCGAACGCGACCTCGCCTTCAACGGTCCCGAAGGCATCGAGGCCTACAACGCCGCCGCAGGGGAACTCGGCCTACGCGAGGTCGACGAACGCGTGCTGCGGACCTTCGAAGCGGTGGGTCTCCTGCAGGTGGTCGCGTGCCTGTCGATGGCGCCTGAGCTGCCGATGCTGGTGGACGGCATGAAACCGATGATCGACCAGTGGCGGGGGACCCCGTTCGCCGGTGGCCTCGCTTAGCCCAGCATCGAAGTCCAGGCTTCGGCGAACCCGGGGTAGGTCTTCCCGACCGTCTCCGGGTTCTCCACCTCGATCCCTTCGACACGCAGTCCCAGTACGGCGGCCGCCATCACCAGCCGGTGGTCGTCGTAGGTGCGGAACTTCCCGCCGTGCAGCGGGGCGGGGGTGATCCGGAGCCCGTCTTCGGTCTCGCGGACGTCGGCGCCGAGTGACGACAGTTCGGTGGCCAGCGCGGTCAGCCGGTCGGTCTCGTGGCCACGCAGATGCGCCACCCCGGAGATGATCGACGGGCCCTCGGCGAAGCACAGCAGCGCCGCGATCACCGGGGTCAGTTCGCCGACGTCGTGCAGATCCAGTTCGACGCCGGGGATCGTGCCGCTGCCGGTGACCGTCAGCCCTGCCGCGTCGAGTTCGGCGGTCGCGCCGAGCACGGGCAGCAGGCTGCGGAGCCAGTCACCGGGCTGGGTCGTCTGCTGAGGCCAGCCCGCGATTCGCACCGTGCCGCCGGTCACGACCGCCGCGGCGACGAACGGGGCGGCCGTCGAAAGATCCGGCTCGACGATGTACTCAGGGCAGGAAAGCCGGGTGGGCGCGACATGGAACTCGGTTCCCTCGCGGTCCACGGTGGCCCCGAACCGGCGCAGCATCTCCACGGTCATCGCGATATGCGGTTCGCTCGGGACCGTGCCGCCGACCAGGCGCACGGTGACCCCTTGCTGGAATGACGGCCCGGCGAGCAGCAGCGCGGACAGGAACTGGCTCGACGCCGAAGAGTCCAGATCGACCTTGCCGCCCCGCAGGCCGCCTTCGCCGTGGACGGTGAACGGCGGCGCCTCGCGGCGGTCGTCCTCGATCCGGGCGCCGAGGCCGCGCAGTGCCTTCAGCAGCGGCCCGATCGGACGGCGGCGGATGGCCTCGTCGCCGTCGAACAGCGCCGGGCCGGTGCCGAGCGCGGCGAGGGCGGGCGTGAACCGGGCGACCGTGCCCGCGTTGCCCAGTTCCACCCGGACGGTCTCGTCGGGATGCACCCGGCCGTGGCCGAGCGGATGCACGAGGTAACCGCCGATGCTGCCCTGCGAATGGGCGCCGAGGGTGGAGATGGCGCCGAGCATGAGTCGCGCGTCCCGGGAGTCGAGCGGGGTCCGCACCCGCGTCGGCGCGCTGGCGAGCGCGGCGAGAACGTAGGCCCGGTTGGTGATCGACTTCGAGCCGGGGACGCGGATGTCCGCGTCGAGCGGGCCTTCCGCGACCGGTGCGGTCCAGGTGTCGTGCGCGTCAGTCACGTCGCGAGAGTAGCGGTTTTCCACTCCATCGGACGCTTGCGGCGTGGCCACTGAGCGCCCCGGCGGGCGTGCGATAAGGTGGAAGCCCGTGGGACTTCAGTCGCGGGCTACCAAGTATGTCTTTGTCACCGGAGGCGTTGCCTCCTCTCTGGGTAAGGGACTCACGGCTTCCAGCCTGGGTCAGCTCCTTACCGCACGTGGGCTCCGGGTCACGATGCAGAAGCTGGATCCGTACCTCAACGTCGATCCAGGCACGATGAACCCGTTCCAGCACGGTGAGGTGTTCGTCACCGACGACGGCGCCGAAACCGATCTGGACATCGGGCACTACGAGCGTTTTCTCGACCGGTCCCTCGACGGCAAGGCCAACGTCACCACCGGCCAGGTCTACTCCGAGGTCATCGCCAAGGAACGCCGTGGTGAGTATCTCGGCGACACCGTGCAGGTCATCCCGCACATCACCGACGAGATCAAGGCCAGGATCACCGCCGCCGCCGGCGCCGACGAGGACGGGAACAGCCCGGACGTCGTGATCACCGAGGTCGGCGGCACCGTCGGCGACATCGAGTCGCTGCCGTTCCTGGAGGCCTGCCGTCAGGTCCGCCACGACGTCGGCCGCGACCAGTGCTTCTTCCTCCACGTCTCGCTGGTGCCTTACCTCGCCCCCTCGGGTGAGTTGAAGACCAAGCCGACCCAGCACTCGGTCGCCGCGCTGCGCAACATCGGTATCCAGCCCGACGCGCTCGTCTGCCGCGCCGACCGTGAGCTGCCGGAGGATCTCAAGCGCAAGATCGGCCTGATGTGCGACGTCGACACCGAGGCCGTCATCGCCTGTCCCGACGCGCCGTCGATCTACGACATCCCGAAGGTGCTGCACCGTGAGGCGCTCGACGCCTACGTGGTGCGCCGCCTCGGGCTGCCGTTCCGCGACGTCGACTGGACCGTGTGGGGCGACCTGCTCGACCGTGTGCACAACCCGTCGGAGACGGTGCGGGTCGCGGTCGTCGGCAAGTACATCGACCTGCCGGACGCGTACCTGTCGGTGACCGAGGCGCTGCGCGCGGGCGGGTTCGCCCACCGCGCCAAGGTCCAGATCGTCTGGGTCGCCTCCGACACCTGCGAGACGCCGTCCGGTGCCGCCTCCGCACTGTCCGATGTGGACGGTGTGCTGATCCCCGGCGGGTTCGGCATCCGCGGCATCGAGGGCAAGGTCGGCGCGATCGCCTACGCCCGTACCCACGGGCTGCCGCTGCTGGGCCTGTGCCTCGGCCTGCAGTGCATGGTGATCGACGCGGCACGGAACCTGGCCGGGATCGAGGACGCGAACTCGGCCGAGTTCGACGACACGAGCGCGAACCCGGTCATCTCCACGATGGCCGACCAGCGCGACGTCGTCGCGGGCGAGCGCGACATGGGCGGCACGATGCGGCTCGGCGCCTACGTCGCCAAGCTCAAGCCGGGCTCGCAGGTCGCGAAGGCGTACGGCAGCAACGAGGTCTCCGAGCGGCACCGTCACCGTTACGAGGTCAACAACGCCTACCGCAAGCGCCTCTCTGAGGCCGGTCTGGTGTTCTCGGGCACCTCGCCCGACGATCGGCTGGTCGAGTTCGTCGAGCTGCCCGCCGACAAGCACCCGTTCTTCGTCGGCACCCAGGCCCATCCGGAGCTCAAGAGCCGCCCGACCCGGCCGCACCCGCTGTTCAGCTCGTTCGTGAAGGCGGTCGTGGACCGCAAGGTCGCCGAGCGGCTGCCGGTCGAGCTGGCCGAAGCCCCCGCGGTGGCGAGGTGACCGAGCCCGGCAAGCACGAGTTCACCGTCGCGTCCACAAGGGACGTCCACATCGGACGGGTCGTGGGGCTGCGGGTCGACGAGGTCGTGATGCCCGGCGGCGGCACGGCCCGCCGGGAGGTCGTCGAGCACCTCGGCGCGGTCGCCGTCGTCGCCCTCGACGGCGAAGGCATGGACAGCACCGTCACGCTGATCCACCAGTACCGCCACCCGATCGGGCGACGGCTGTGGGAACTGCCCGCCGGCCTGATCGACAAGGCGGGGGAGGACCCCGTCGGCGCGGCGAAACGCGAGCTGGTCGAGGAGGTCGGGCTCAGCGCCGAGCGCTGGGAGACCCTCGTCGACGTCGCGGCGTCGCCGGGATTCACCGACGAGGTCGTCCGGGTTTACCTCGCCCGAGGGCTGTCCGAAGTGGACAGGGAGATCCTCGGCGAGGAGGAGGCGGACCTCGTCACGCGGAAGTTCCCGCTCGCCGAGGCGGTCCGGATGGCGCTGGCCGGTGAGCTGGTGAACGGGGCGACCGTCGGCGGCGTGCTGGCCGCGCACGCGGTGCTTTCGGGCGCGGCTTCGTCTCGTCCGGCGGACGCGCCTTGGAAGGACCGGCCGACGAAGTTCGCTTCGCGCGGCCTCTAGCGGCTTCGCGCGTGACATGAAAGGCCCCTTCATTGCGAAATTTGCGATGAAGGGGCCTTTCATTGCAGCTTCCGGGTGCCGGTGCTCAGTCCCGGAGACGGCGGCCTTGCGCGTCGGTGCCGCCGTTCGCCAGGAGAACGATCCCGTCGACGATCGGCCAGACCGCCCCGATGCCGCAGGTGAACACCACGACCGCCAGCTGCCCCAAAGCGAGTCCGACATGCCCGGTGTAGAACCGCCCGATCCCGAACGGCAGCACGATCTGCAGCACCCCGGCGGCGGTCTTCGACTTCGGTGAGTAGGGCAGGACCGCGGCAGGCTGCTGGTACACGGGCACGAACGGCGGCGGGTCGAACCGCGGCGTCAGGTACTTCGGATGCGGGGCGGGCAGGTCCTGGAACAGCGGCCGGAGTTCGCCGAGCGTCACGGCCTCGTACGCGGCGAGGACACGGCCCTCGTACTCGTCGGGGGTGATCCTCCCCTGACTGTAGTGGTCGGCGAGCAGCCGCGCCGCCTCCTCGCGCTCGGCGGTGCCGACACGCATCTCGTCCGGGTCCGGTTGCTGGGACATGGTCCCAAGGTAGCCGGTTTCACACCTGCGGCGTGGTACGCGCGGCGAACCGCCGAACGGGTCGTGGTGGTTCTAGAGTGTCCGTGTGTCACGGGCTGGCGGTGCCGGAGTCGCCCAGGTGGTCGCCGCTTACCTCGACCATCTGGTGGTCGAGCGCGGAACCGCGAGGAACACCCTCGACAGCTACTCGCGCGATCTGCGCCGGTACACCGCGTACCTCAGCGAAGCCGACGTCGAACGCTTCGCCGACGTGACCCCGGCACACATCACCTCGTTCGGCGCGGCGCTGCGCGAAGGCGACGAGGAGCACCGGCCGCTTGCCGCGTCCTCGGCGGCTCGCGCGCTCGTCGCGGTCCGGGGGCTGCACAAGTTCGCGCACGCCGACGGCATCACCGAAAGCGACCCGGCCCACGAGGTCCGCCCGCCCGCGGCGGCGAAGCGGCTGCCCAAGGCCCTGCCGGTGCACGAGGTGCTGAAACTCCTGGAAACCCCGCCACCGGAAGGCGAACGCGCGCTGCGGGACCGGGCACTGCTGGAACTGCTGTACTCGACCGGCGCGCGGATCTCCGAGGCCGTCGGACTCGACGTCGACGACATCGACGACACCGAACGGACCGTGCTGCTCGACGGGAAGGGCGGCAAACAGCGCATCGTCCCGATCGGCCGCCCCGCGCTCGAAGCGGTGCACGCCTACCTCGTCCGCGCGCGGCCCGTGCTCGCCACCCACGGCAGGGGGACACCGGCGATGTTCCTCAACGCCCGCGGCTCCAGGCTTTCCCGGCAGAGCGCGTGGCAGGTTCTCAAGGACACGGCGGAAGTCGCGGGCATCACGGCCGGCGTCTCCCCGCACACGTTGCGCCATTCCTTCGCCACTCATCTACTCGAAGGTGGCGCCGACGTCCGTGTCGTACAGGAACTGCTCGGTCACGCCTCGGTGACCACCACTCAGGTGTACACGCTGGTCACGGTCAACACGCTCCGCGAGGTTTACGCGACAGCACATCCCCGCGCGCTCGGTTAATCGACCCGATCGGCCCCGGCGAGCCGCTTTGGCTCGATTCGCGATCCGCGCATAGGCTGCCGGAGACCTAGCCGAAGAGGAGCTTTCGCGCCATGTCGACACCGAACGAGCCGGCGAAGCCGTCCGCGTCCGCCGGTTCGGCCGCGGCGAGCCTCAGCCAGGTGACCATCGCAACCCCCGCCGAACACGACGGCGACGAACCGTCGGAGGACACGATCTCTTCCCGTGGCCGTAAGGCCAAGCGCGCCAAAGAAACCAAGCAACAAGAACTCGAGAGGGAAGGCATCGGCCCCACCGGCCGTCCCCTCCGCGAGATCCCCGAGCCGCCGGTTCTGGAACGGCACGGCCCCGCGTTGGTGATGGCCATGTGCAACCAGAAGGGTGGCGTCGGCAAGACCACCTCGACCATCAACCTCGGTGCGGCGCTCGCCGAATGCGGCCGCCGGGTACTGCTGGTCGACTTCGATCCGCAGGGTGCGCTCTCGGTCGGTCTCGGCATTCAGCCGCACGAGCTGGACCAGACGGTCTACAACGTCATCATGGAGCGCTCGGTCAGCATCACCGACGTCATCCGGAAGACCCGGGTGGACGGCGTCGACCTGCTGCCGAGCAACATCGACCTGTCCGCGGCCGAGGTCCAGTTGGTCGCAGAGGTAGGGCGCGAACACACTTTGTTACGGGTCCTTCGTCCGGTCATGAACGACTACGACTATGTTCTTGTCGACTGCCAGCCCTCGCTAGGCCTGCTGACGGTGAACGCACTGACCGCCGCGGACGGTGTGATCATCCCGCTGGAGTGCGAGTTCTTCAGTCTGCGAGGCGTAGCGCTCCTGATCGACACCATCGAGAAGGTGCAGGAACGCCTCAACCCCAAACTGGACATCACGGGGATTCTCGCCACCATGTACGACCCGAGAACCCTGCACTCGAAGGAGGTCATGGCGAGAGTGGTGGAGGCATTCGGCGACATCGTGTTCGACACGGTGATCAACCGCACCGTGCGGTTCCCCGAGACGACAGTCGCGGGCGAGCCGATCACGACCTGGGCCCCCAAATCAGCCGGCGCGGCGGCCTACCGAGCGCTGGCCCGCGAGGTGATCGCCCGGTGAGCAGGCGAGCTTCCCTGCCCGGAGCGTCCGAACTTTTCAGGATCACCTCCAGCCCCGCCCTCGATCTCCCGCCCGCGCCCGCGCAGCCCGCCCCCTCGACGGGGAACGGCACCGGGAACGGTTCGGCGGACGGGGACGGGCAGGCGCACAAAAACCAGCTGACCAGGGCCGCGCGCAGCGGTTCGGGGCGGACCAAACACGACGCGAAGATCACCGTCTACGTCTCCGGCGACGAGCTGCTGGCGATGGAGCAGGCCAGGCTGAACCTGCGGGCGAAGCACGGGCTCGTCCTCGACCGCGGCAGGCTTGTCCGCGAGGCGGTGGCCGTCCTGCTGGCCGATTTCGACGCGGCCGGCGAGGAGTCGGTCCTCGTCCAGCGCTTGCGCGCGGGTGCCGAGGGCGGGAAAGAGACCGAGAACTGATGGACGACCCGGCCGCGGCTGCGCAAAGCGGCCCGGAGCCGGTCGAGCGGACGGAAGCAGACGAGACCCCCGCCGTGCACGAAACCGTGCACGGCGGGATGGTCCCCGAGGGACTGGCCAGCGAAGAGCTGAGCACGTCCAAGTTCAAGGTGAACCTGGCGAACTTCCAGGGCCCCTTCGATCTGCTGCTCCAGCTGATCTCGCAGCACCAGCTCGACGTCACCGAAGTCGCGTTGCATCGGGTCACGGACGATTTCATCGCCTACACCCGGGCGCTGGGCACGGAGTGGAACCTCGACGAAACGACCGAGTTCCTGGTCATCGCGGCCACCCTGCTCGACCTCAAGGCGGCGCGGCTCCTGCCCGCCGCGGAGGTGGAAAGCGAAGACGACCTCGCGTTGCTCGAAGCACGGGACCTGCTGTTCGCGAGGGTGCTGCAGTACCGGGCGTACAAGCAGGTCGCGGCGCTGTTCGGCGAGCTGGAGGCGGGCGCGCTGCGACGCTATCCGCGGTCGGTCGCGCTCGAAGACCGGTTCATGGGGCTGTTGCCCGAGGTGATGCTCGGCGTCGACCCGGCGAAGTTCGCCGAGATCGCGATCGCGGTCTTCCGGCCGAAGCCGCCGCCGACGGTGTCCATCGCGCATATCCACATGGGCCGCGTTTCGGTGCGCGAGCACGCCGCGCTGCTGCGGCTCAAGCTCGCGGAGCGCGGCGAAGCGACCTTCAGCGAGCTCGTCGAGGACTGCGAGCACACCGTCGAGATCGTGGCGCGGTTCCTCGCGCTGCTGGAGCTGTACCGGGAGGCCTCGGTCCAGTTCGAGCAGCTGGAGGCGCTCGCCGAACTGCACGTGCGCTGGACCGGCGGGTCCGTGGCGCAGGCGTCGGTGGCGGCCGAACAGGATCTCGCCGCCGCGGAGGACGAGGAGTACGGGTGAGCCCCGAGAACACCGAAGAGACCGAAGACACCCGAGTGGAACCGGAGGCGCCGGGCGAGCCCGAGCCGTTCGCCGACGAGCCGCTCGCCGAGGACGGGCCCGCCGACGAAGGGCTCGTGGCAGCGGGCGCCGGGGACTATCCCGACCTCACCTCCGACGAGGCGCTCGAAGCCGCTCTCGAGGCGTTATTGCTGGTCGTGGACTCGCCGATCAACGAGGAATCGCTCGCCGAGACCGTCGGCCAGCCCGAGTCGCGGGTGACCGTCGCGCTGCGCACGATGGCGCAGAAGTTCACCGAGCGAGCCAGCGGAATCGACCTGCGCCGCGTCGGCGAAGGGTGGCGGTTCTACACTAGAGACGTCTATGCCCCGTTCGTGGAGAAGCTTCTGCTCGACGGCCAGCGTTCCAAGCTGACGCGAGCCGCTCTGGAGAGCCTCGCCGTGATCGCCTATCGGCAGCCGGTGACCAGAGCCAGGGTCGCCGCCGTCCGAGGGGTGAACGTGGACGGGGTGATCAGGACGCTGCTGGCACGCGGCCTGATCGAGGAGATGGGGACCGACCCCGAAACCACTGGCACGCTGTACGTGACGACCGAGCTGTTCCTGGAGCGACTGGGCCTGTCGTCCCTGGCCGACCTTCCGCCCATCGCTCCGTTGCTACCCGAAGTGGACACCATCGATGACATCTGACCCGCATCCCGACGGCATTCGGCTGCAGAAGGTCCTTTCGCAGGCCGGCGTCGCCTCCCGGCGCGCGGCCGAAGACCTGATCGTGCGCGGTCGCGTGAGCGTGGACGGCAAGGTGGTCACCGAACTCGGCCGCCGGGTCGATCCGGACAACTGCGTGATCCATGTGGACGGCACCCGCGTCCAGGTCCGCGAGGACCTCGTCTACCTCGTGCTGAACAAGCCCAAGGGCGTGCACAGCACGATGAGCGACGACCGCGGCCGCCCGTGCGTCGGCGACTACCTGCGCGGCCGGTACGAGGAGACGCCCGGCATCGTGCACGTCGGCAGGCTCGACGAGAACACCGAAGGCCTGCTGCTGCTCACCAACGACGGCGACCTCGGCCACCGGCTGATGCACCCGTCGTTCCAGGTGCTCAAGACCTACTTCGCCGAGGTCGAGGGCATCGTCCCGCGCGGGCTCGGCAAGGAACTGCGGGCCGGCTTCGAGCTGCCGGACGGCATCGTCAAGGTCGACCAGTTCCGGGTCAAGGACATGCTGGCCGGACGGACCCAAATCGAACTGGTCATCCACGAGGGCCGCAAGCACATCGTGCGGCGGCTGATGGCGGCCACCGGGCATCCGGTGCGCAAACTGGTCCGGACCGCGCTCGGCGACGTCCAGCTCGGCGCACAGCGCTCGGGCTCGATCCGGCGGCTCAACCGCGGCGAGGTCGGTTCGCTCTACCGCGCGGTCGATCTGTAAGCCCGGACCCCGCCCCGCCACCACCCTCAACGGACAGGCTGCGCCTGACTGTCAAGACTTTCCGCTCTACTGCCCACGCGATCATCGCGTTTAGCTCTCTCTGACGGGCTTTCAGCCGACGGGGAAGGGCTCAACCGTGAAAACTGTTGTGCTGGCAGGGATTCTGGCGGTCGCCGCGGCCGTGGTCGCGGTGCCGCAAGCCGCGGCGAAACCGCGGGGCAGCGAACCGGTCTACGACTTCACCCAGGCCGTCCGCGAGACGGCCTGGGTGGACATCGGGCTCGACGGCGACGGCGACGGCCGCTCCGACCGGGTCGCCGCCGACATCATCCGGCCGAGGGAGCCGGCGGCGCGGGGCACGAAGGTCCCGGTCATCATGGACGCGAGCCCGTACTACTCGTGCTGCGGCCGCGGTAACGAGAGCGAACTCAAGACCTACGACTCGGCGGGCAGGCCGGTCGGGTTCCCGCTCTACTACGACAACTTCTTCGTTCCCCGCGGGTACGCCGTTGTCCTGGTGGATCTGGCCGGTACCAACAAATCCCGCGGCTGCACCGACATCGGCGGTCCGTCGGACGTCGATTCGGCCCGCAAGGTCGTCGACTGGCTGAACGGGCGGGCGAACGGGTACACCACCGCGACCGGCTCCGCCAGGACGAACGCGACCTGGTCGACGGGCGCCGTCGGCATGATCGGGAAGTCCTACGACGGCACGGTCGCCAACGGTGTCGCGGCGACCGGGGTCGACGGGCTCAAGACCATCGTGCCGATCGGCGCGATCAGTTCCTGGTACGACTACTACCGCTCCGACGGCGCGAACCTGCGTCAGGGCAGCCCCGCCGGGCTGGCGCAGACCGTCTCCCAGCGCAACGGCGGCCAGAACTGCGCCGCGGCCAACCGGAAACTCACCGAGGGCGCGACCGCGAACGGCGACTACAACTCGTTCTGGCTCGACCGGGACTACGTCCAGAGCGCCTCGAAGGTGAAGGCCAGCGTCCTCGCTTCGCATGGCCTGGGCGACCTCAATGTCAAGACGATCAACTTCGGGCAGTGGTGGGAAGCGCTGCGGGTCGAGCGCAAGGTGTGGTTGACGCAGGCCGGTCACGTCGATCCGTTCGACTACCGGCGGTCGGCGTGGGTCGACACCCTGCACAAGTGGTTCGACCACTATCTGCTCGGCGTCGACAACGGGATCGAGAAGACCCCGGGCGCGAGTGTGGAACGCGCTCCCGACGTCTGGGTGGATCAGGCGGCGTGGCCCGCGGGGAGCGCGGTGACCCTGCGCCCCTCGGCAGGCGGCACCCCGGGTGTCGGAACGCTCGGTACGACCGCCGGGACGGGCACGGCGTCGTTCACGGACTCGTCCGGTCAGTCCTCGAACGGCTGGGCGGCGCGGCCGACGGAGACCTCCAGCGGCCGGGTGCTGTTCAGCACCGGCGCGCTCGCGAAGGACCTGCACGTCTCCGGGACCGCGAAGGTGACGGTGACCGCGACGCCGTCGACGTCCACCGCGCGGCTTTCGGCGATCTTGGTGGACTACGGCCCGGCGACGATCCGGAACTACACCGGGCCGAAGGAAGGCATCAAGAACGAGGTGACGCAGTCGTGCTGGGGATCGAGCGCTACCGGCAATGACGCCTGCTACCTGAACACGAGCACCGACTCGGTTTCGGTCGGGCTGAACATCATCAGCCGCGGCTGGGCGGATCTGGCGAACCATCGGTCGCTGAGCCAGGAATCGCCGCTGACGCCGGGGCAGCCGTACACCATGACGTTCCGGCTGGCGAGTACGGATCACGTTGTGCCGCAAGGACATCAGCTCGCGTTGATCATCGGCGGGACGGACGGTTCGTTCATCTCGGGACCGGCGCAGTACCCGAAGATCACGGTGGATCTCGGCAAGACTTCGCTGGCTCTGCCGGTCGCGGGTGCGGGTCCGGCGGCCGTTCCGGCTCCGTTGCCGTCGGCTCCGGTGCAGATCGCTCCGGCGGGTGTTTCGGGGCTTGAGCGCGGGTAGGCGATGCCAGGAAAGGTCCTTTCCTCGCAAAATTCGCCAGGAAAGGACCTTTCCTAGCGCGTGGGACCGGCCCCTCCGGCTCAGCGCGCGGTGGGCGACGGCTCACGGAGGTAGGGCCGCTCAGGTGCTCGAGGGCGGCTGACGGATGAGATGAAGGGGCCTTTCATCGCAAAATTTGCAATGAAAGGCCCCTTCATCTCACGCGCGGGGCGCCTCAGCCGGTCTGTGAAGCCGGACTCTTCGACCCGAACGGCTTCCGCTGCAGTGCGCGGGCCACCGGTTCGACGATCCGCGCCGCCGTCGGGCCGAGGACCGCCATCAGGAGTACGTAAGCCGTCGCGAGGGCCGCCAGTTCTCCGGTCACGGCTCCCGCGGCCACCGCCAGCCCGGCGATGACGATCGAGAACTCCCCCCGCGCGACCAACGCGGCTCCGGCACGGGCCCGCCCCATCTTCCCGATGCCCTGCCTGCGCGCGGCCCACCAGCCGGTGCCCACCTTCGTGAGCGTGGTCGCCACCGCCAGCACGACCGCCCAGCCGAGCACCGGCGGGATCGACGCAGGGTTGGTGTTGAGTCCGAACACGACGAAGAACACCGCGGCGAAGAGATCCCGCAGCGGTTCCAGCATGTGTGTCGCGTTCTCCGCGGTGGAGCCGGAGATCGCGATGCCGAGCAGGAACGCGCCGACCGCGGCCGACACCTGCATCGCCGACGCGAGACCCGCGACGAGCAGTGCCGCGCCGAGGACCTTGAGCAGGAACACCTCGCGATCGGGGCTGTCCACCGCGGCGGAGACGTAGCGGCCGAACTTCAGCGCGATCACCAGGACGACGGTGATCACCAGTAGCGAGATCCCGACCGCCTTCATCCCGCCGAGGAAACTCACGCCGCCCAGCACCGCGGTGAGGATCGGCAGGTACAGCGCCATCACCAGGTCTTCGAACACCAGGATCGACAGCACCACCGGCGTTTCCCGGTTACCGAGCCGGCCGAGGTCGCCGAGCACCTTCGCGATGATCCCGGACGACGAGATGTAGGTGACGCCCGCGAGCACGATCGCGCCGATCGGTCCCCAGCCGAGGATGAGCGCGACGATCGCGCCCGGCGCGGCGTTGAGCACGATGTCGACGATCCCCGCCAGCCACGAGCGTTTCAGCCCGGTGAACAGTTCGGCCGCCGAGTACTCCAGCCCCAGCAGCAAGAGCAGGAGGACGACGCCGATCTCGCTGGCGAGGTGGGTGAAGTCGCCGATGTCGCCGAGCGGGATCAGCCCGCCCTGCCCGAAACACAGGCCTCCGACCAGATACAGCGGGATGGGGGACATCCCGATCTTCCCGGCGAGGCGGCCCAGTACGCCCAGGCCGAAGAAGACCGCCCCGAGTTCGATCAAGGACAGCGCGGTGTGATCCATCCGCGATCAGCCGTACCTGAGGATCTTGACGGCGGACTCGAGGCCGTCGGACGTGCCGACCGCGACGAGCACGTCGCCGGCGGTGAGGTTGAAGTCCGGCGTGGGGGAGGGGTGGACCTGCCCGGCCCGCATCACCGCGACCACCGAGACGCCCGTCCTCGTCCGCATGGCCGTGTCGCCGAGGGTGCGCCCGTCGAACGGCGACGCCCCTCTGATCGGCAGCTGCTTGGTGTTGATCCCGGGCAGATCCCGGTGCTCCTCGGTGAGCTGGGCGACCAGCTGGGGCGCGCCGAGCAGGTTCGCCAGCGCCCCAGCTTCGTCGTTGGTGAGCGGAAGTGAGGCCAGGCAGGCGTCGGGATCGTCCGTTTTGGACACGATCAGCTCGACATGCCCATCGCGGTGGGTCACCACGCCGACGCGGCGGCCGTTGCGAGTGGCGAAGTCCTTGCGGACACCTATTCCGGGGAGCGGGGTCACTTCGACGTTCACGTCATCAACAGTAACTCACTGTCCGCTTTGCGCCGGGCGGATCAGGAACAGCGCCGAGATCAGGAGCATCACGGCGCACGTCGCCCCGTGGATGCCGAGCGCGGCGGCCACGGAACCGTTGTGGGTCAACACGATCAGCATGTCGCCGAAGGGGATGAACGCGAGCGCGAGCATCGCCCAGCCCAGCGCGCGGACGTTCCGGAACAGGAGCAGCGCGAGCACCACGAGTGCCGTGCCGATGTCGCGGACCCCCTTGACCGCGAGGATCGGGTCACCCTCGGACGGCATCACCGGCAGCCCGAAGCCGCCCGTCTGGGTCTGCGGGAAGAACACGTAACCGCTGCCGAAGTAGAGGACGAAGAGCACGAGGGCGGCGGACAGGGCGTAAGCGATCTTGATTCTGGTCATGGTCTCCGACTCCGGGATCTAGCAGTGCTAGGAACGCTGTCAACGCTAGCGTTAGCATCGCTAGCTTGTCTAGCAGTGCTAGGATATTTCGTATGGTCACCAATCCCCGGCGCGAGCGGGACCGCTCGCAGCGCGAACAGTTGATCGTCGCCGCCGCCCGCGAGATCGCCGAAGAGGAAGGCTGGGACGCGGTCACCACCCGGCGTTTGGCCGCGAAGATCGAGTACAGCCAGCCGGTCCTCTACAGCCACTTCTCCGGGAAGGGGGCGATCATGGCCGCCGCTGCGCTCGAGGGCTGCACCGAAATGGCCGCGCATCTGCGGCGGGGCGCCGGGGCGGCGGAGGACTCCCGTGGCGCCCTGCGACGGCTGGCCGAGAACTACTTCGACTTCGCCGACCGCCATCCCGCGCTTTACGACGCGATCTTCACCCTCGCCAGTGAACTCAGCTTCGCCAGCCCGGACAGTCCTGAGCCGTTGAAGGACGCGTTCGGCGCCCTGCTCGAAACCGTGGGGCCGGTGGCCGGTGCCTACGACCCCGCCCTCTACACCGAGACGTTCTGGGCCGCCCTGCACGGCCTGGTCACCCTCGAACGCAGTCGACGGCTGCCGGCGCCCGCGCGGGCGGAACGCGTCGGCATGCTCGTCGACCGGTTCGCCGTGGGCGGCTGAGGCGTGTCGTTCGCCACCAGGCAGAATGGACCTCGATCAGGTGAGCGACGAAGAGGCAGAGGAGAGTTTCGGTGGCGGGAGCCCTGCGTGGTGTGGTCGCGATGGACGGCCCGTCCGGAACCGGGAAATCCACGGTCTCGCGGAAGCTCGCGGCGAAACTCGGTGCCGGCTACCTCGACACCGGAGCGATGTACCGCATGGTCACCCTCGCCGTGCTGCGCGCCGGGGTCGACCCGGCCGACGCGCCTGCCGTGCTCGCCGTCGCGGAAAAAGCCGAACTCGGCATTGGGACCAGCCCGGACGAAACGACCGTGACCCTGGCGGGCGAGGACGTCGCCGCCGAAATCCGCGGCACGGACGTCACCACCGCGGTGTCGCCGGTTTCGGCCGTTCCCGCGGTCCGCGAACTGCTGGTCGCGCGGCAGCGTGACCTCATCGCCGAGGTGCTCGGCCGGGTCGGTGGCATCGTCGTCGAAGGCCGCGACATCGGCACCGTCGTCGCCCCGGACGCCGAACTCAAGGTCTTCCTCACCGCTTCGGCCGAGGTCCGCGCCGCACGCCGCAGCGCGCAGGACTCCGCCGCCGGTCGTCAGTCCACTGTGGACGGCGCGAAGGCGGCGGTGGAACGGCGTGACCGCCTCGACTCCACGCGGGCGACGTCGCCCCTGCGCGCGGCCGACGACGCCGTCGAGGTCGACACCTCCCAGCTGAACATCGACCAGGTGATCGTCGCGCTGGCGGAACTCGCACTGCACCGCGGTCTACTCGAAGACTGCCCCGCGGAGGCGGCCAGGTGAGCGCGAAGGGACTACCCGAAGGCGCGAGCGGCCCGCTCCACACCTTCGGCAGGGGCATCTCCAAGTTCATCGTCCGGCCCGCGTTCCGGGTCCGGCTGCACGGCGGCGACCGGGTACCGGCGTCGGGGCCGGTGGTGTTCATCGCCAACCACAGCTCGATGGTGGAACCGCAGCTGCTGTTCGGAATGTTGTCGCGGCGCACGGCGTTCCTCGTCAAGGAGGAACTGTTCCGCGGGTTCGTCGGCTGGTTCTTCCCCAAATTGGGCCAGATCCCGGTGAAACGGGGCGCGGTCGACCGCAAACCGCTGATGACGGCGGTCAAGGTGCTCGAGGACGGCGGTGCGGTCGGGATCTTCCCCGAAGGCACCCGCGGCCTCGGTGACGCCGAAAACTTCGAGCGCGGCGCGGCCTTCCTGGTCCGCGCCGGGAACGCGACCGTGGTACCGGTCGCCACTCGGGGGACGTACAAACCCGCCGGCGCCAAGAGGCGTTGGCGGCCACGCGTCGACATCATGGTCGGCGAACCTTTCACTCCCGCCATCGGGAAGGGAAGGACAGGGCTGGAGGAGGGAACCGAGCGGCTTCGCATCGCGCTCGCGGACCTCGTGAAGGCACTGGACGAATGGCGCTTGGAGCACGGGCTCCAAGACACGCGACAGGATTGAGTAAATGACAGAGCTTGACGGAGTCGGCGAGATCGACGGCTCCTGGTCCGACGAGTCCGAATTCACCGCGCTGGACGCGCAGATCGCCGCCGGCGAGGCCGAGGAGGAGGCGCAGCTCGCGCAGCCGGTCCTCGCCGTGGTCGGCAGGCCGAACGTGGGCAAGTCAACCCTGGTCAACCGCATTCTCGGCCGCCGCGAAGCGGTCGTGCAGGACGTTCCCGGTGTGACCCGGGACCGCGTCGCCTACGACGCCTTCTGGGCGGGCCGCCGGTTCACGCTGGTCGACACGGGCGGCTGGGAGCCGGACGCGACCGGGCTGCAGGCCGCCGTCGCCGCGCAGGCCGAGATGGCGATGGCCACCGCCGACGCGGTGCTGCTGGTCATCGACGCCAGCGTGGGCGCGACGGCCACCGACGAGGCCGTTTCCAAGGTGCTGCGCCGCTCGAAGAAGCCGGTGCTGCTCGCCGCCAACAAGGTCGACGACGACCGCCTGCTCGCCGACACCGCGTCGCTGTGGTCGCTCGGCCTCGGCGAGCCGTACCCGGTCAGCGCGCTGCACGGGCGTAGCTCCGGCGACCTGCTCGACGCGATCGTCAAGGCGCTGCCGTCGATGCCGCGTGACGGCGACCGCGCCACCACCGGCCCGCGCCGCGTCGCGCTGGTCGGCAAGCCGAACGTGGGCAAGTCCAGCCTGCTGAACAAGCTTTCCGGCGAAGTGCGGTCCGTCGTGGACTCCGTCGCAGGCACCACGGTCGACCCCGTCGACTCGCTGGTCGAGCTGGACGGCGACACCTGGCGTTTCGTCGACACGGCGGGTCTGCGCAAGCGCGTCAACTCCGCGAACGGCGCGGAGTATTACGCGTCGCTGCGAACCAAGACCGCGATCGACGCGGCCGAGGTCGCGATCGTGCTGCTGGACGCCGCCGAGCCGCTTTCGGAGCAGGACCTGCGGGTGCTGACCATGGTCGTGGAGGCGGGACGCGCCTGCGTGCTCGCGTTCAACAAGTGGGACCTCGTCGACGAGGACCGCCGCCACGCGATGGTCCGCGAACTGGACCGCGGCCTGGTGCGGGTGCCGTGGGCGGAGAAGGTCAACATCTCCGCGCTCACCGGCCGTTCCGTGCGCAAGCTCGCGCCCGCGCTGCGGACCGCGCTGAAGTCCTGGGACCAGCGCGTCCCCACCGGTCAGCTGAACGGCTGGCTCGCCGACCTCATCGCCGCGACCCCGCCGCCGGTGCGCGGTGGCAAGCAGCCGAAGGTGCTGTTCGCGACCCAGGCCGGCATCCGGCCGCCGACGCTGGTCCTGTTCACCACCGGCTTCCTCGAGGCGGGCTACCGCCGGTTCATCGAACGCAAATTCCGCGAGCGATTCGGCTTCGAAGGCAGCCCCGTCCGGGTGAATGTCCGGGTGCGGGAAAAGAAGCAAAGGCCCAAGGTCGGCGGAAAAGCGGTCAGCGGAAAAAACGCGGGTAAACCGAAGAACCGCTGAATTTTCCCATGATGTAGGTGAATAGTTCACTGGGTGGACACGTCGATGACCTCGCGTTACGGCGTGTCCACCGGTGAGTTTCGACACTCTGCCGAGACCCTGCCGAGATATGTCGTCCATCTGCGGTAAAGTCATAGGTCTGTTAGCGGGCGCCTCATTCGGAGAGCGAGCCCGAATGACGCACTTGTGAAAGGTGTGTGATGGGCTTGAGCGCCCATGGTTCTTTCCTGCCCGTGGTGACCGCCCGATGACCCTGACCGCCGACTCGCGTCCGCCCGCCGGTGCCGACGGTGCCGCCGAGGACGCGGAAACCCCGGTCGCCGACCGCGCCCTCTTCCGGTCCGGGCCCGGCGCCGGTGAGCGCACCCTGATCGACATCCTCGCCGACACCGCGCTCCGCCATCCCAACGCGGGCGCGATCGACGACGGCGAGACCACGCTGTCCTACCGCAAGCTCGTCGAAGAGATCGACGACTACGGCCGCAAGCTGACCGCCAACGGCGTCGGCGTCGGCGACCGGGTCGGCGTGCGGATCTCCTCCGGCACCGCCGAGCTGTACGTCGCCATCCTCGCGATCCTGTCCGTCGGCGCCGCCTATGTGCCGGTCGACGCGGACGACCCCGACGAGCGCGCCGACCTGGTCTTCGGCGAGGCCGACGTCGCCGCCGTCGTCACCGATGGCGGCGCGATCACCGTCACCGGCACGCCCGGCGGGGTCGAAGGCACTCCTTCCCCCACCGACGACGCGTGGATCATCTTCACCTCGGGTTCGACCGGTAAGCCGAAGGGCGTCGCGGTCTCGCACGCGTCCGCCGCTGCGTTCGTCGACGCCGAAGCCAGGCTGTTCTTGACCGAAGAGCCGATCGGCCCCGGTGACCGGGTGCTCGCCGGCCTGTCCGTCGCCTTCGACGCGTCGTGTGAGGAGATGTGGCTCGCCTGGGGGCACGGCGCCTGCCTGGTCCCGGCGCCGCGTTCGCTGGTGCGGACCGGGGTCGACCTCGGCCCGTGGCTGATCGCGCAGGGCATCACCGTCGTCTCGACCGTCCCCACGCTGGCCGCGTTGTGGCCGTCGGACGCGCTCGAAGACGTCCGCCTGCTGATCTTCGGCGGCGAGGCTTGCCCACCCGAACTGGCCGAGCGCGTCGCCGTCGAAGGCCGCGAAGTCTGGAACACCTACGGCCCGACCGAGGCCACCGTCGTCGCCTGCGCCGCGCAGATGACCGGTGAGGGCCCCGTCCGGATCGGCCTGCCGCTGGCGGGCTGGCAGCTCGCCGTCGTCAACGAGGCGGGCGAGCCGGTCGCGATGGGGGAGACCGGCGAGCTGGTCATCGGCGGCGTCGGCCTGGCCCGCTACCTCGACCCGGAGAAGGACGCCGAGAAGTTCGCGCCGCTGCCCTCGCTGGGCTGGCGCCGCGCGTACCGCAGCGGTGACATGGTCCGCGCCGAGGCCGAGGGGCTGCTGTTCCTCGGGCGCCTCGACGAGCAGGTCAAACTCGGTGGCCGCCGCATCGAACTCGGCGAGGTCGACGCCGCGCTCCAGGCGCTGCCCGGGGTGCAGGGCGCGGCCGCCGCGATCCGCCGCACCAAGGCGGGGAACCAGGTCCTCGTCGGCTATGTCGTGCCTGCAGAAGGTGCCGAATTCGACCACGACGAGGCCGCGACGCGGCTGCGTGAGCAGCTGCCCGCCGCCCTCGTCCCGCTGCTGGCGCTGGTCGGCGACCTGCCGACGCGGACGTCCGGCAAGGTCGACCGCAACGCCCTGCCGTGGCCGCTGTCCACTGTGGACGCCGCGAAATCCGGCCTGTCGCCGACGGAGAGCTGGCTGGCCGAAGGCTGGTCGGAGATCCTCGGTGTTTCCGTCGACAACCCGAAGGCCGACTTCTTCACCAATGGCGGCGGAAGCCTGACGGCCGCGCAGCTGATCGCGCGGATCCGCACCCGGCATCCGCAGGTGTCGGTGAACGACATCTACGCCAACCCGAAGCTCGGCGCGCTGGCTTCGCTGCTGGACGCGCTGAGCGGCGAGAAGACCGAACGCCGCGACATCGCGCCGACCCCACGCAAGGCGGGGATCATCCAGTCCCTGCTGATGATCCCGCTGATGGGGCTGATCGGCCTGCGCTGGACGACGATCGCCGCGACGCTGTCGAATTTGCTCTCCCTCGCCGGTTTCGGCTGGGCCCCGACGCTGAACTGGGCGTGGATCGCCGTCGCGTGGGTCGTGTTGTTCAGCCCGGCCGGCCGGATCGCGATCTCGGCCACCGGCTCGCGGCTGTTGCTGCGCGGCGTCCGCCCCGGCAGCTACCCACGTGGCGGCAAGGTCCACTTGCGACTGTGGACGGCCGAGAAACTCGCCGAGTTCAGCGGCGCGGACAGCGTCGCGGGCGCGTCCTGGATGACGACGTACGCCAAGGCACTCGGCGCCCGGATCGCCAAGGACGTCGACCTGCACTCGCCGCCGCCGGTCACCGGCATGCTGAAACTGGGCCGCGGTGCCGCCGTCGAACCCGAGGTCGATCTGACCGGACATTGGGTGGACGGCGACCTGGTGCACATCGGCAAGATCCGGATCGGCGCGGACGCGCGGATCGGCTCGCGCAGCACGCTGTTCCCCGGCGCGCGGATCGGCAAGGGTGCGGAGATCGCGGCCGGTTCGACCGTCCGCGGCGTCGTCCCCGCCGGGCAGCGCTGGGCAGGCGCCCCGGCGGCGCGGACCACCAAGGACTCGTTGAAGTGGCCGTCGAGCCGCCCGCCGCGTTCGCGGTTCTGGTCGTCGGTCTACGGCGCGACCTCGGTCGCACTGGGTCTCCTGCCCGCCGCCGCCGCGCTTCCGGCCGTCGCGGTGCTCGGCTACGCGATCGCCGGTACTCCTTCGCTGGGCGCCGCGCTCGGCCAGGCTCTTCTGTTCACTCCGCTCGCGACCATCGCGTACTTCGTGACCTACGCCTTGCTCGTGCTGGCGGGCGTCCGCTCGCTGAGCATCGGCATGGTCGAGGGTTACCACCCGGTGCACGGTCGCGTCGCGTGGCAGGTCTGGGCGACCGAACGGTTGATGGGCATGGCTCGTGAGGGGCTGTTCCCCTTGTACGCCAGCCTGTTCACGCCGGTGTGGCTCCGGCTGCTCGGCGCGAAGGTCGGCCGCAACGTGGAGGCGTCGACCGTCCTCGCGGTGCCGAAGATGACTCAGGTGGACAGTGGTGCCTTCCTCGCGGACGACACCATGGTCGCCACCTACGAACTCGGCCACGGCTGGCTGCACGTCGCGCCCGCCCGGATCGGCAAGCAGGCGTTCCTCGGCAACTCGGGGATGACCGCGCCCGGCCGTTCCGTGCCCAAACGAGGTCTGGTCGGTGTGCTGTCTTCGACCCCGTTGAAGGCGAAGAAGGGGTCCTCATACCTCGGGATGCCGCCGCTGCCGGTCCGCCGGTCGGTCGGCGAATCCGACACGAGCCGTACCTTCACTCCGCCGCTGCGACTGAAGGCGGCCCGCGCACTGGTCGAACTGTGCCGCATCGTGCCGGTGATGTGCGGCGTCGCGCTCACCGTGCTGGTGGCCGCCGGGATCTTCGCGCTGGCGTCGTCGTTCGGCTTCCTGGTCGCCGTGCTGCTCGGCGGGCCGCTGCTGCTCGCCGCCGGTGCCGTCGCCGCGCTGACCGCCACCGCGATGAAATGGCTGCTGGTGGGCAAGTTTAGCGCCGTCGATCACCCCTTGTGGAGTTCGTTCGTCTGGCGCAACGAACTCGCCGACACCTTCGTCGAGGCGCTCGCCGTGCCCTGGCTGGTCGGTTCGCTGGGCGGCACGCCGCTGCTGCCCGCGTGGCTGCGCACCATGGGCGTCAAGATCGGCAAGGGTGTCTGGCTGGAGACGTACTGGCTGCCCGAATCGGACCTCGTCAGCCTCGGCGACGGCGCCACGATCAACCGCGGCTGTGTCGTGCAGACGCACCTTTTCCACGACCGGATCATGACGATGTCGCCGGTGCACCTGGACGAGGGAGCGACACTCGGGCCGCACGGTATCGTGTTGCCCGGCGCGAGCATCGGCGCGCGGACGACCGTCGGACCGGGGTCTCTGGTGACCCGGGGTGACGCGGTTCCCGCCGACTCGCGGTGGCTCGGGAATCCCATCTCAGCCTGGACGAAGTAGGGAAGCGGGGTCTTCGCGGGTGATTTCGAAGGCCTCCGCGCAACCCTCACCCGGCGCGGACACCTCCGGCGATTCCTATCTGCCCCTGCACGGCAACGGCGGTTACCGCGTCCGGCACTACGATCTCGAGCTGGACTACAAGATCGGTCCCAACCGGCTTTCGGCCGCCGCGGTGATCACCGCCGAGGCGACCCAAGCGCTGTCGCGGTTCACCCTGGACTTCGGCGAATTCCGGATCAACCGGGTGCTGGTCAACGGGAAGCCCGCCAAGTACACACGGCGCGGGCACAAGCTGAACGTGAAGCCGGCGAAGTCGCTGCCCGACGGGAGCGAGTTCGTCGCGGAGATCCACTACGTCGGCAACCCGCGCCCGCTTTCCGGGCTGTGGGGCGACATCGGCTGGGACGAACTGACCGACGGCTCGCTCGTCGCGAGCCAGCCGGTCGGTGCGCCGTCGTGGTTCCCGTGCAACGACCATCCGGCGGACAAGGCGACCTACCGCGTCGCGCTGACGACGTCGTCGCCGTACCTCGTCGCGGTCACCGGGAACCTGGTGGCGCGGCACAGTCGCGCGAGTACCACCCGGTGGGTCTTCGAACGGCCAGAGCCGACACCGACGTACCTGATGAGTGTCCAAATCGGACGGTACGACGACATCGAACTGGTCTCGGGCGCCATCCCCGGCTGGTTCTCCCATCCCGAGGCCGCCGCGTACCGGATCAGCCTCGTCGGTGATCAGGTGGTGGCTTCCGTTCCGCAGCGGGCCGCCGTGCCGCCGCGGCTGCGCCGGGCGTTCTCACGCGATTTCGGGCGGCAGGGCCAGATCATGGACGCCCTGCAGCGGCTGTTCGGACCTTACCCGTTCGGCGAGTACGTCGTCGTGGTCACCGACGACGATCTCGACGACCCCATCGAAGCGCAGGGCATGTCGATCTTCGGCGCCAACCACGTCGACGGACGGCGCACCCACGAACGGCTCGTCGTCCACGAACTGGCACATCAGTGGTTCGGCAACAGCCTGACCGTCGCGGACTGGCGGCACATCTGGCTGAACGAGGGCTTCGCGACCTACGCGGAATGGCTCTGGTCCGAGGAATCCGGCGGGCAGAGCGCGCACTCGTGGGCCAAGGCGTGGCACCTGCGGATGAAGGCGAGGCCCGCGGACCTGCGTCTCGCCGACCCCGGCGTGGCGCGGATGTTCGACGAGCGAGTGTACAAACGCGGCGGCCTTCTGTTGCACGCCTTGCGGTGCACCGTCGGCGATGCGGTGTTCTTCCCGCTGGTGAAGGCTTGGGCGACGGAGAACCGGCACGGTTTGGTGACGACCGCGGCTTTCGTCGCGCTGGCTGAACGGTTCGCTGGTCGGTCGCTGGACGCCTTTTTCTCGCTGTGGCTTCACAAGTCCGCGATGCCTCCTCTTTTGGTTCCCTGAGACCGGCTCACGACGAGGCTTCCACAGGCCGATCTCCGAGTCTTGACACTGCCCACCCGGGGTGACCCGGGCGGTGCTCGGAGTGACTTCGCTCGCACAGATGGCGCGATCACCTTCGCACCGTGATGCTTGTCGAGTGGCCCGAGACGAAACCCGCCCCCTTGCCCGGCTCGCCGACGCCTACGGCATAGCCACCCGCTATGAGAATTCCGATCACGAGTGGGTCGAGGTGGCCGACGATGTCGTCGTCGCCGTTCTCGCCCAGTTCGGCGTGAACGCCTCAGGGGAGGCCGACGTCGAGCGGGCCCTCGCCGATGTCGAAGCCGCCCGGGCCGCGACCGCGCTGCCGCCGACGATCGTCGTGCGGGAGGGCGCCACCTACCCGCTCGGCGTGGCCGCCGAGGTCGTGCTGGAGGACGGTGTCCGGCGCCACGTCGAGGACGAATTGCCGTCGGATCTGCCGCTCGGCTGGCACCGCGTCGTCACGGCCGAGCAGGAGGTCGTGCTGGCGGTGGTGCCCGCCAAGCTGCCTGAAGCCCCGCCGGCGTGGGGCTGGATGCTTCAGCTCTACGCCCTGCACTCGGCCGATTCGTGGGGGATCGGTGACTACGCCGACCTGGCCGAGTTCGCCGTGCGCTCGGCCCGTGAGCTCGGCACCGGCGTGCTGCTGGTCAATCCCGTCCAGGCGATCAGCCCTGCGCACCCCGTGGAGCGCTCGCCGTACTCTCCGGCCAGCCGTCGCTTCGCCAACCCGATCTACCTGCGCGTCACCGCCACCGAGACGTTCGAGCGGGCCGACCGCGCCACACGGGAAGCGGTCCTGTCGCTGACCCCGGACCGCAACGGTGACCTCATCGACTACGACGCCGTCTGGACGGCCAAGCGGGCCGCGCTGGAACTGCTGTGGCCCCACCGGGTGGAGAAGTTGCCCGACACCTCGGGCCTGCGCGATTTCGCCACGTTCTGTGCGCTGGCCGAGCGACACGGCGCGGACTGGCGCGACTGGCCGGAAGAACTGCGTGACCCAGCGGGCCCCGCCGTCACGCGGGCGCGCGAAGAACTCACGGACCGGATCCGCTTCCACGTTTGGCTGCAACACCTCTGCCACGTCCAGCTGAGCGCCGCCCGGCGAGCGGCACGCGAGGCGGGCATGCCCGCCGGCATCGTGCACGACCTCCCGGTCGGGGTGCACCCCGGTGGCGCGGATACCTGGGCACAGCGGGAGGTCTTCGCCGCCGAGGCACGCGTCGGCGCCCCGCCGGACGCGTTCAACCAGCAGGGCCAGGACTGGAACCTGCCGCCGTGGCGGCCGGACAAGCTCGCCGAGGCCGGATACGCGCCGCTCCGGGACGTCATCCGCGGGGTGCTACGGCACGGCGACGGCATCCGCGTCGACCACGTCGCCGGGTTGTGGCGGCTGTGGTGGATCCCGCCGGGCGAACCCGCGCACCGCGGCACCTACGTCTCCTACGACGCCGAAGCGATGATCGGCGTGGTCGCGCTGGAGGCGCGGCGTGCGGGCGCGGTGGTCGTCGGCGAGGACCTCGGCACGGTCGAGGAGGTCGTCACCGAAACCATGCACGAGCGCGGGGTGCTCAGCTCGGCCGTGCTGTGGTTCCAGCGCGACTACGACGCGCCTGGACAGCCGTTCGTGCCGCCCGCCGAATGGGACCCGGAGGCGATGGCCAGCATCTCCACCCATGATCTGCCGACGGTCGCCGGGTGGCTGGCCGATGAGCACGTCCGGGTCCGCGCCGAGCTCAACCTGCTGGACCGCGGCGTGGACGCCGAGTACGAGGCGGCGGCCGCCGAGCGGGCCGCGCTCCGTGAACTCCTTGCCCGGCAAGGGATCGAGGACGAAGATCCGGTCGTGGCATTACACGTCCTGCTGGCATCGGCAGCGTGCCGGCTGGTGCTGACCTCGCCCGCCGACGTCACCGGCCAGGTGCGTCAGCCGAACCTGCCCGGCACGATCGACCAGTACCCTAACTGGCGGATTCGCCTTCCCGTCAGCGTAGACGGTTTCTTCACCACGGAGAGCGTGCGCGCCGCGGTGGCGCCGCTGCGAGCGGCCCGGCCGCTGCCCCGGTGACGGACTCCGTTACCCGATCCCCATAAAGCGTCCGCTCACCGCGGACGTTCCCGGCACGAATTCAGCTCGAGGAGACCTCAGTGCGGCCTTGGCCCGGAACGCCCTACCCGCTCGGCGCCACCTATGACGGAGTGGGGACGAACTTCGCCGTGTTTTCCGAGGTGGCCGAGCGTGTCGAACTCTGCCTGTTCGACGACGACGGCACCGAGACGAGGTACCGCCTCGACGAGGTGGACGGGTTCGTCCACCACGGCTACCTGCTCAACATCGGTCCCGGCCAGCGCTACGGATACCGGGTGCACGGCCCGTATGACCCGGCCCGCGGCCTGCGCTGCAACCCGAACAAGCTGCTCATCGACCCGTATGCCAAAGCCGTCTCGCACGGCGTGAAATGGGACGAGTCGCTGTTCAGCTACAAGTTCGAGCAACCGGAGGAGCGCAATGACGACGACTCCGCGGGCTGTGTGCCCTACTCGCTGGTGGTCAATCCCTTCTTCGACTGGGGCAACGACAGGCCGCCGAATCGCCCGTACAACGAGACGGTCGTCTACGAGGCACACGTCAAGGGCATGACCGTCAAGCATCCGGACGTCCCTGAGTCGTTGCGCGGCACCTACGCCGGGCTCGCGCATCCGGTGGTCGTCGATCATCTGCGGGACCTCGGGGTCACGGCCGTGGAGTTGCTGCCGGTGCACCAGTTCGTCACCGACCACGGCCTGGCGCAGAAGGGCTTGACGAACTACTGGGGCTACAACACCATCGGCTACTTCGCCCCACACGACGCCTACGCGGCGATGCCCGGTGAAGGTGGCCAGGTCCAGGAGTTCAAGAGCATGGTCAAGGCCCTGCACGAGGCCGGGATCGAAGTCATCCTCGACGTGGTTTACAACCACACCGCCGAGGGAAACCACCTCGGGCCGACCTTGTCGATGCGGGGCATCGACAACGAGGCCTACTACCGGCTGGTCGAGGGGGAGCCCGAGTACTACATGGACTACACGGGCACCGGCAACTCGCTGAACGTGCGCAACCCGCACACGCTGCAGCTGATCATGGACTCGCTGCGGTACTGGGTGACCGAGATGCACGTCGACGGCTTCCGCTTCGACCTCGCCTCCGCGCTGGCGCGCGAGTTCTACGACGTGGACCGGTTGTCCGCGTTCTTCGACCTGGTGCAGCAGGACCCGATCGTCAGCCAGGTCAAGCTGATCGCCGAGCCGTGGGATGTCGGGCCCGGCGGTTACCAGGTCGGCAACTTCCCCCCACTGTGGACGGAGTGGAACGGGCAGTACCGGGACACCGTCCGCGACTTCTGGCGCGGGGAGCCCGCCACGCTCGGTGAGTTCGCGTCCCGGATCACCGGTTCGTCGGATCTGTACCAGGACGACGGCCGCCGTCCCTTCGCCTCGATCAACTTCGTCACCGCACACGACGGCTTCACGTTGCGAGACCTGGTGTCTTACAACGAAAAGCACAATGAGGCCAATGGCGAGGACAGCCGCGACGGCGCCGACGACAACCGCTCGTGGAACTGCGGTGTCGAGGGCGAGACCGACGACGCCGAGGTGCTGGAACTCCGGCTGCGCCAGCAGCGGAACATGCTGGCCACGATGCTGCTGTCCCAAGGTGTGCCGATGATCCTGCACGGCGACGAGTTCGGCCGCACCCAGCAGGGCAACAACAACGTCTACTGCCAGGACTCGGAACTGGCCTGGATCGACTGGGACCTGGCAGCCGACAACGCCGACCTGCTGCGCTTCACCGCCGGGCTGACCGCGTTCCGCGCCCAGCACCCGGTGTTCCGGCGCCGCCGGTTCTTCCAGGGCCGTCCGGTCGGCAAGGGCGACAAGCTCGGTGACATCGCCTGGTTCACCCCGGCCGGTGCCAAGATGACCGAGCAGAATTGGGATGACGGCTTCGGCAAGGCCGTCGTGGTCTTCCTCAACGGCGACGCGATCCCGGATCTCGACCAGCGCGGGATGAAGGTCACGGACGAATCCTTCCTGCTCGCCTTCAACGCCCACTACGAAGACATCGACGCCACCCTGCCCGGCGACGGCTACGGCCGGGTGTGGACGGTCGTCGCCGACACCGCCACGGGCGAAATCGAGCCCGCCGAACGCGAGCCGATCCTCGGTGGCGGCGAGTTCACCCTTCCGGCGCGATCCCTGATCGTGCTCCAGCGAATGGAGTCCTGATGGCGGTGCCCGCGTCCACTTACCGTGTCCAGCTGCGCCCGGAGTTCACCTTCGCCGACGCCGCCGGGCTGGCCGCGTATCTCCGGGACCTCGGTATCGGCGCGCTCTACGCGTCGCCGGTGCTGGACGCGGCGCCGGGCTCGACCCATGGCTACGACGTCGTCGACACGACCAGGGCCCGGCCCGCGCTCGGCGGGGAGGACGCTCGCCGGGAGCTGGCCGAGGTGCTCAAGCGGAGCGGTCTCGGGCTGGTCGTCGATATCGTGCCGAACCACATGTCCGTCGAAGTGCCGAAGGTCAACCGGTGGTGGTGGGACGTCCTGCGCCACGGCCGGGACTCGGAGTTCGCCGGGTACTTCGACGTCGACTGGGACCGCGGCCCGCTGCTGCTGCCGGTGCTCGGCGACGACGACGCGGTCGCCGAGCTGGTCGTCGAGGACGACGAACTCGTCTACTACGACCATCGGTTCCCGATCGCGCCCGGTACCGGGGGCGCCGCGCCGCGGGAGGTACACGAGCGACAGCACTACCGGCTGGTGGGCTGGCGCCGCGGCAATGCCGAGCTGACCTACCGGCGGTTCTTCGACATCACCACGCTGGCCGCGGTCCGGGTCGAGGATCCGAAGGTGTTCGCCGAAACACACGGTGAAGTACTGCGCTGGGTCGCCGACGGTGACGTCACCGGGCTGCGCGTCGACCATCCGGATGGGCTGGCGGATCCGGGCGGCTACTTCCAGCGGCTGCGGGAGAACGCCCCGGGGGCCTGGATCGTGGCGGAAAAGATCCTGCACCCGGGGGAGCCGCTGCCGCAGAGCTGGCCGGTCGACGGCACCACCGGCTACGACGCCCTGCGTGAGATCGCCGGGGTGTTCCTCGACCCGGCCGCGGAGCCGGCGTTCACCGCGCTCGCGGCCGAACTCGGCCTCGAAACCGGCTACCACGCCGTGGAGACCGAGGCGCGGCGGCTGGTCACCGACCGCATCCTGGTCGCCGAGGTACGCCGGATCGCTGCGCTGCTGCGCGGCGTGGACGCGGACGCCGCACGCGCGGCCGTCGCCGAAACCATGGTCGCCTTCCCCGTCTACCGCTCTTATCTGCCCGAAGGCGAGGCGCATTGGGCGGCCGCGATCGCCGCCGCCCGGCGGACTCGGCCCGACCTCGAAGCCGCGCTCGAGGCTCTCGACGCGCGCGTGCGCGCCGAGCCGGACGGCGAGCTGGCCACCCGGATCCAGCAAACCTCCGGCATGGTCGTGGCGAAGGGCACCGAGGACACGACGTTCTACCGCTACACCCGCTTCGCCGCGCTCAACGAGGTCGGCGGCAATCCGGACCGCTTCGGACTGGACGTCGAGGAGTTCCACCGGCTCGCGGCCTCGCGCGAGGCCGGGCATCCGGCCGCGATGACGACGCTGACCACGCACGACACCAAGCGCTCCGAGGACACCCGGGCCCGGATGGCCGTGCTGGCGGAGGTGCCCGGCGAGTTCGCCGACGCGGTCCGCCGGTGGAGTGCGCGGCGCGGGATCGACGAGCCGTCGCTGAATCTGCTGGCCTGGCAGACCCTGGTCGCCACCTGGCCGATCGAGCCGGACCGGCTACGGGACTATCTGGACAAGGCGGCGAAGGAGGCCAAGGTCCGCACCAGCTGGACCGACCATGACGACGAGTTCGAGGCCGACGTCGCCGCCTGGCCCGAAGACGTCCTCGGCGACGCCGAACTGACCGCGGACGTCGAAGCCTTCGCCGGCCGCATCACCGGTCCCGGCTGGTCGAACTCGCTCGGGCAGAAGCTGGTCCAGCTGACCGCTCCCGGCGTCCCGGACGTGTACCAGGGCACCGAGCTGTGGGATTTCTCGCTGGTCGACCCGGACAACCGGCGCCCGGTCGACTACGGCGCCCGTCGCGCCATCCTGGCCCGGATCGCCGACGGCGAACAGCCCGCCGTCGACGCATCCGGCGCCGCGAAGCTCCTGGTCACGCACAAGGCGTTGCGCCTGCGCCGCGATAGGCCCGCGCTGTTCGCCGGTTACCGGCCGCTACGGGCTGAGGGCAGCGCCGCGGCGCACGTGCTGGCCTACACCCGATCGGCCGATCTGGTGGTCGCGGTGACCCGTCTGCCGGTCGGCCTCGAAGCCGGCGGTGGCTGGGGCGACACCGTGCTGCCCCTCGCCGACGGCAGGTGGACCGACGTGGTGACCGGTCGTGAGATCGGCACCCGGCCGCGACTGTCCGAATTGTTCGACCGTTACCCGGTCGCGTTGCTGGTGCGAGGAGACGCATGAGGTTCAGCGTGTGGGCCCCCGAGGCACAACGGGCGCGGGTCCGGGTCGACGCCGGGGTGCACGAGATGACCGCCGGTGACGGCGGCTGGTGGCACGCCGACGCGGAGGGCGTCACCTACTCCTTCCTGCTCGACGACGACGACGTGCCGCTGCCGGACCCGCGGTCACGGTGGCAGCCGCACGGCGTGCACGAGGCGTCGCGCGTCTATGACCACAGCGAGTTCGCCTGGGCTGACGACGCCTGGACCGGGCGGCAGCTGCCCGGTGGCGTGCTCTACGAGCTGCACATCGGCACCTTCACCGCGGGCGGCACCTTCGACGCGGCGATCGAGCGGCTCGACCACCTCGTCGATCTCGGCGTCACGCACGTCGAGCTGCTGCCGGTCAACTCCTTCGACGGCACCGCAGGCTGGGGTTACGACGGGGTGCTCTGGGGCGCGGTCCACGAGCCTTACGGCGGGCCGGACGGGCTCAAGCGGTTCGTCGACGCCGCCCACGCCCGCGGGCTGGCCGTCGTCCTCGACGTCGTCTACAACCACCTCGGCCCCTCGGGCGCCTACCTTGACCGGTTCGGGCCGTACTTCGCCGGGCAGAACGACTGGGGGCCGGGGCTCAATCTCGACGGCCCCGGTTCCGACGAGGTCCGCCGGTACGTCATCGACAACGCGCTGGGCTGGTTTCGCGACTTCCACCTCGACGCCCTGCGCCTGGACGCGGTGCACGCGCTGGCCGATCGGCGGGCCACCCACCTGCTCGAAGAGCTCGCCACCGAGACCGACGCGCTGTCCGCGGTGCTCGGCAGGCCGCTGACACTGATCGCTGAATCGGACCTCAACGATCCGAAGCTGGTGACCTCGCGGGAGCGCGGGGGCTACGGCCTGCACGCCCAGTGGTCCGACGACCTGCACCACGCCCTGCACGTCAAGCTCACCGGTGAAACCTCCGGCTACTACGCCGACTTCGCGGCCCCGGACGCATTGGAACGGGTGCTGCGCGAGGTGTTCTTCCACACCGGCACCTGGTCGTCGTTCCGCGAGCGCACCCACGGCCGCCCGGTCGACACCGCGGTCCTACCGGGGCACCGGTTCCTCGGCTACCTCCAGAACCACGACCAGATCGGCAACCGCGCGACCGGTGACCGGCTCTCGGCGACAGTGGCGCCGGGCCGCCTCGCCTGTGGCGCGGCGCTGCTGTTCTGCTCGCCCTACACCCCGATGCTGTTCATGGGGGAGGAGTGGGCCGCGAGCACGCCGTGGCAGTTCTTCGCCTCCTTTCCGGACCCGGAACTCGCCGAGGCCGTGCGCACGGGACGACGGCGGGAATTCTCTCGTCACGGCTGGGGTGAGGCCGAGGTGCCCGATCCGATGGACCCCGCCACGGTGGAGCGCTCGCGGCTGGACTGGACCGAAGTGGACCGTGAGGGACACCGGGAAATGCTGGAGCTTTACCGGAATCTGATCCGGTTGCGCCGTGAGCGGCCCGAGTTGGCCGATCCTCGGGTGGCGGACCTGCGCGTGGAGACCGCCCCCGACGGGTCGTGGCTCGTACTGCACCGCGGCGGGCTCCGGCTGGCGTGCAACTTCGGCCGGGCCGAGGCGCGGATCCCGCTCGGGGCCACCGCCACCCTGCTCGCCTGGGGAACGGCCACCGTGGACGGTCGCGAGGCCCGGCTGCCGCCAGAGACCTTCGTCCTGGCGGAAACGACACCCTGACGGCGGTTGCCGGAGGAAACATCCTCTGGCAGGAGCGGAAGACAGCGGTCCGGATCTGCGATCATCGGGCCATGGCCACACGACCTTCCGTTGATCACGTCCTCGCCGGCCGCCCGTTTCCGCTCGGGGCCCACGCCGAGGCGGGCGGTGTCCGGTTCGCGATCACCTCCGCGGTCGCCGACTTCGTCGAGCTCTGCCTCATCGACACCGACGGGTCCGAACGGCGGATCGCGCTGACCGAGCGGACTTTCGGCGTCTGGCACGGGCTCGTCCCCGGCGTCACCCCGGGGCAACGCTACGGCTACCGCGTCCACGGGCCCTATGAGCCGACCCGCGGTCTGCGGTGCAACCCCAACAAGCTGCTGGTGGACCCCTACGCGCGGCGCATCACCGGCGCGCTCACCGACCTGCGCGCCGCCCAGGGTTTCACGGGCGACCCCGATCGCGGTCGGATGTCCACAGTGGACTCTTTGGGCAGCGTGCCGCTGTCGGTCGTCACCTCCCCCGGCGGGCCGGACACCGGCACCAAGCCGGAGGTGCCGTTCGAGGAAGCGGTGATCTACGAGTTGCACGTCAAGGGCTTCACCGAGCAGCACCCGTTCATTCCCGAGTCGCTGCGTGGCACCTACCTCGGGCTGGCCCACCCGGTCGCCATCGAGTATCTGACCCGCCTCGGCGTCACGTCGGTGGAGCTCTTGCCGGTGCACTGGTTCCAGGACGAGCCGGCGCTGATCCGCAACGGACGGCGCAACTACTGGGGTTACTCGCCGTTGGGATATTTCGCCCCGCACGCGGCGTACGCCAGCGAGCCCGGCCGCGAGGTCGAAGAGTTCCGGTTGATGGTGGCGGCCCTGCACGCGGCCGGTATCGAGGTGATCATCGACGTGGTGTTCAACCACACCGCCGAGGGCGGGCCGGACGGGCCGACGCTGAGCTTCCGGGGACTGGACGCCCCCGCCTACTACCTGCACACCGACCGCGGTCACCTGGCCGACATCACCGGTTGTGGCAACACCCTCGAGGCCGCGTCGCCGACCGTGGTGCGGCTGGTGACCGACTCACTGCGATATTGGACCCAGGAGATGGGCGTCGACGGTTTCCGGTTTGACCTGGCCAGCACGCTCGGCAGGCCGCACGGGGGGAAGTTCGACCGCGACTCGACGCTGCTGACCGCGATCACGACCGATCCGGTGCTCTCGCGGTGCAAGCTCATCGCCGAGCCGTGGGACGCGACGGGGGACGGCTATCGCGTCGGCGACTTCGGTGCTCAATGGGCGGAGTGGAACGGCCGCTACCGCGACACCGTCCGCGACTTCTGGCGTGGCGCGACCGGCGTGCGAGATCTCGCCTACCGTCTCTCGGGTTCGTCGGACCTCTACGACCACAATCTTCGCCGTCCGTGGCAGTCGATCAACTTCATCACCGCGCACGACGGCTTCACGCTGCGCGATCTGGTGTCCTACAACGAAAAGCACAACGACGCCAACGGCGAGGACAACCGTGACGGCACGAACGACAACCGCTCGTGGAACCACGGCGTCGAGGGCGACACGGCCGATCAGGAAATCCGTGCGCTCCGGACGCGCCAGGCCCGCAACCTGTTCGCGACGTTGCTGCTGTCCACGGGCACCCCGATGTTCACGGCGGGTGACGAGTTCTGGCGCACCCAGCATGGCAACAACAACGCCTACTGCCTGGACGACGAGACGTCGTGGTTCGATTGGACCCCCGACGGGGGAGCCGACGAGGCGACGGCGATGCTGGCGTTCGCCCGGCGGGTCATCCGCTTGCGGGCGGCGAGCCCAGCCCTGCGCCAGCCGGAGTTCTTCGAAGGCCGCACCACGCCGACGGGCAAACCGGACCTCATCTGGTTCCGCCCGGATGGCGAGGAGTTCGACGAAAGCGACTGGTTCGAGGACCGTCGCACCCTGGGCATGTGGATCGACGGCTCGAACAGCCAGGCCCGCAACCGTGAAGGCGAGCTGGTCCCGGACCATTCGTGGCTGCTGTGGCTGCACGCGGGCGCCGAGCCGGTGCAGGTGATCCTCCCCGGCCGGGAGTACGGAGAGACGTTCAAAGCGTCTCTGGACACGAGTTCGACGGACGGCTCTCCGGCCGGCTTCGGCGTCCTGGAGGCGAAGAGCAGGATCACCCTCCCGGCAAGGTCGCTGCTGTTGCTGAGGGCGCCGAGGACAGGCAGCTCCTGAGGTTGAGGCTCAGGGGGCGTGGTGAGTCGGGAGGGCGAGGAAGGCCGGCACGGGCTCATCACGGGTGAAGCCGACGTGAAAGCCTCCTTGCCCACCCGGACGGTGGCGAACTCGTCCTTTGCTCCCGCCATGGCGACGGTCGCGGGGTCACGGGGTGCCCGCTTTCCGGCCCGACCAGGGTGAAGATGTCCTGCGCCGGCCAGTTCCGTCCGCGAACACGCCGCCGATGACCGCCCTCGTAGCCGTCGTCACCACGGTTTCGCCTGGCAGGTGTCGTGCCCCTCGGAAGATCGACCCGCCCCGGTGACCACGAGGGAACATCTCCTGTGACAGAAGAGTTTCGCCGCGCTCGATTTGGGTATCCCGAAAGAGGACCCTGGCGTCAGGGACCTTGATCGACTCGGGCAGGCTGTGCCTGTCTTCGTCCACCCCCGACACCTTGAGGGGCGTTGCCCATGACCGGCCGGCTCGGCATCGATGACGTCTCCCCCTGCGTGAGCTGCGGCCGGTATCCGGCCAAAGCCGTTGTGGGAGAACACATTCCTGTCACCGCGACGGTCTGGCGGGAGGGGCACGACGCCGTGGCCGCCACCGTCGCCTGGCGCGGACCGGGCGACCGGCTGACCCGGCAGACCCGGATGGCTCCTCGCGGCGCCGACCACCCTGACAGCTTCGCGGCCGTGATCGTGCCCGACGCCCGGGGCCTGTGGACCTACCGCGTCGACGCCTGGAGCGATCCGTGGGCGACGTGGACACACGCGGTCGAGGTGAAGGTCGCCGCCGGTCAGGGGCCCGACGAACTGGCCAACGACCTCGAGATCGGTGCCCGGCTGCTCGAACGCCTCGCCCGTCGTCCGGACCGGCGCGCCGAACGAGCGTTGCTGACCGGAGCGGTGACAGCGCTGCGGGACACCGAACGCGCCTTGCTCGAGCGGATCGGACCCGCGCTCTCGCCCGAGGTGCGGCAGCTGATGCACGAGTTCCCCGTGCGTGAGCTGGTCACCAAGGGCAAGGCGATGAAGCTGTGGGTCGACCGTGAACGCGCCGCCTATGGCGCCTGGTATGAGTTCTTCCCGCGCTCCACCGGAGGTATGGACGAGCACGGCAGGCCGGTGCACGGTACCTTCACCACCGCCGCGGCCGAGCTCGACCGCGTCGCGCGGATGGGTTTCGACGTCGTCTACCTGCCGCCGATCCACCCCATCGGGCGGGTGAACCGCAAGGGTCCCAACAACACCCTTGACGCGGGTCCCGACGACGTCGGTTCGCCATGGGCGATCGGTGCCGACGAGGGCGGGCACGACGCGGTCCACCCGGAGCTGGGCACGCTGGAGGACTTCGACGCCTTCGTCGCCCGCGCCGGCGACCTCGGCCTGGAGGTCGCCCTCGACCTCGCTCTGCAGGCCGCACCCGACCACCCTTGGGTGCTCAAGCACCCGGAGTTCTTCACCACTCGTCCGGACGGTTCGATCGCCTATGCGGAGAACCCGCCGAAGAAGTACCAAGACATCTACCCGATCAACTTCGACAACGACCCGAAGGCGATCTACGAAGAGGTGTTGCGGGTCGTCCTGCACTGGGTCGACCACGGGGTGCGGATCTTCCGCGTGGACAACCCGCACACCAAGCCCCCGGACTTCTGGGCCTGGCTGATCCAGTCGGTGAAGGAGGTCGACCCGGACGTCGTGTTCCTGGCCGAGGCGTTCACCCGCCCGGCGCGGCTGTGGGGCCTGGCGCGGCTGGGCTTCAGCCAGAGCTACACCTACTTCACCTGGCGGACCGGGAAGCAGGAACTCATCGACTTCGGCGTCGACCTGTGGCAGCACTGGGACGAGGGCAGGCCGAACCTGTTCGTCAACACCCCGGACATCCTCCACGAGTCGTTGCAACGCGGTGGCCCGGGCATGTTCGCTTTGCGGGCGGCCTTGGCGGCGACGCTGTCGCCGACTTGGGGCGTTTATTCGGGCTATGAGTTGTTCGAGCACCTTCCGGTCCGCGAGGGCAGCGAGGAGTACCTGGACTCGGAGAAGTACCAGCTACGTCCACGCGACTTCGAAGGCGCGCTCGCCGAGGGACGATCCCTGGAGCCGTGGCTGACCAAGCTGAACGTCATCCGCCGTGCCCACCCGGCGCTGCGGCAGATGCGCACGCTGTACTTCCACCACATCGACAACGACGCCCTCTTGGCCTACTCCAAACAGGACCCGGCCACCGGCGACACCGTGGTCACCGTTGTCACGCTTGATCCGTACATGGCTCAAGAGGGAACGCTCTACTTCGACATGGATGCCCTCGGGTTCGAGCCGCACGACCGGCTGATCGCGCAGGACGAAGTCACCGGTGACACCTGGGACTGGGGCCAGGCCAACTTCGTCCGGCTCGAACCCTGGCGTGCGGTGGCCCACGTCGTGGCGCTCAGGCGCCGCTTGGCCACTTGAACATTCGGTACCCCCGACTGATTTTGCGGATGGACGGACTTGCGGATACGAGGTGGAGCTATGCCGGAAGAGGCCGGGCCCGAGGTGGCGCTGAGGCTGGAGAACGTCCCGCACACCGGTGAGGCGATGACCGCCGACGGCATGCTGGTGGAGCCGCAAGCCGACGACTTCCGGGCGGCGCAGCAGGCGCCGTCGGACCCGGAGTGGTTCAAGGGCGCGGTGTTCTATGAGGTGCTGGTGCGCGCGTTCGCCGACTCGAACGGGGACGGCACGGGTGACCTGCGGGGCCTGGCCGAGCGGCTGGACTATTTGGCCTGGCTGGGCGTCGACTGTCTCTGGCTGCCGCCGTTCTACGCCTCACCGCTGCGCGACGGTGGCTACGACATCAGCGACTTCCGCGCCGTGCTGCCGGAATTCGGCACCGTCGAGGACTTCGTGTTCCTGCTCAACGAGGCACACCGCCGCGGCATCCGCGTGATCACCGACCTGGTCCTCAACCACACTTCGGACGCGCATCCCTGGTTCCAGCAATCCCACAGCGACCCCGATGGTCCGTACGGTGACTACTACGTCTGGAGCGACGACGACTCCCGCTACCCCGACGCGCGGATCATCTTCGTCGACACCGAGACGTCGAACTGGACCTACGACCCGGTGCGCGGCCAGTTCTACTGGCACCGGTTCTTCTCCCACCAGCCCGACCTGAATTACGAGAACCCGGACGTCCAAGAAGCGATGATCGACGTCCTGCGCTTCTGGCTCGACCTGGGCATCGACGGATTCCGGCTCGACGCGGTGCCGTACCTGTTCGAACAAGAGGGCACCAACTGCGAAAACCTGCCGCGCACGCACGAGTTCCTCAGGCGCTGCCGGAAGGTCGTCGACGACGAATACCCCGGGCGGATCCTGCTGGCGGAGGCCAACCAATGGCCTTCGGACGTCGTCGAGTACTTCGGCGACCCGGAGGTCGGCGGCGACGAGTGCCATATGGCGTTCCACTTCCCGCTGATGCCGCGGATCTTCATGGCCGTGCGCCGCGAATCGCGGTTTCCGATCACCGAGATCCTCGCCCAGACCCCGGAGATCCCCAGCGGCACGCAATGGGGGATCTTCCTGCGCAACCACGACGAGCTGACCCTCGAGATGGTCACCGACGACGAGCGCGACTACATGTACGCGGAGTACGCCAAGGACCCGCGGATGAAGGCCAACATCGGTATCCGCCGCAGGTTGGCCCCGCTGCTGGACAACGACCGCAACCAGCAGGAGTTGTTCACCGCGATGCTGCTTTCCCTCCCGGGCTCGCCCGTTCTGTACTACGGTGACGAGATCGGCATGGGAGACAACATCTGGCTCGGCGACCGCGACGCGGTGCGCACACCCATGCAGTGGACGCCGGACCGCAACGCCGGATTCTCCTCCTGCGACCCGGGCCGGATCTACCTGCCGGTGATCATGGACCCGGTCTACGGCTACCAGGGACTCAACGTCGAGGCGCAGTCGAACAACGCCTCTTCGCTGCTCAACTGGACCCGGCGGATGATCGAGGTGCGCAAACAGCACCACGCCTTCGCCGCGGGCGAGTTCCTGGACCTCGGCGGGTCCAACCCCAGTGTGCTGGCCTACAAGCGGCACTGGAAACGGCCGGACGGCGGTGAGGACGTGGTGCTCTGCGTCAACAACCTCTCCCGCTTCCCGCAGCCGGTGGAACTGGACCTCGCGGCGCACCGCGGGGCCACGCCGGTGGAGCTGACCGGCGGCGTGCAGTTCCCGAGCATCGGCGAGCTGCCTTATCTGCTGACCTTGCCCGGACATGGCTTCTACTGGTTCCAATTGCAGAACCCGGCAGAAGCAGGCGAAACGAGGTGAGACCTTTTGATCGACCCCCGTGTGCTGGTCGAAGAACTGGCCACTGATCTGAAGCACTGGCTGCCGGAGCAGCGCTGGTTCGCCGGCAAGGACCGGCCCGTGACCACCGTCCGGCCGCTCGGCGTGACCGAGCTGGTCGAAGGCGACCCGCAGTTGCTGCACGTGGTCGTCGAAGTCGATCAGGACGGGCGGCGTGAGCCCTACCAACTGCTCGTCGGACGCCGCACGCATCCGCCGGAGATCGCCTCCACCAGCTGGATCGGCGCCGGCGGTGAGCTCAACGCGTACGAGGCCTCCGGCGACGCGGACCTGACCAGCGTGCTGCTGGAGCTGATGGCCCGCGGCGGTCAGGTCGGCACGCTGTCGTTCGAGCACGAAGCCGGTGTCGAGCTCGACACCGGGCTGCGGGCCCGGCCGATCACTTCCGAACAGAGCAACACTTCGCTCGTGTACGGCGGCCAGTACATCCTGAAACTGTTCCGCAAGCTGAGCCCTGGCGAGAACAAGGACCTGGTGCTGCACCGCGCCCTGCAGAAGATCGGCAGCAAGCACATCGCGCAGCCGCTGGGCTCGATCACCGGTGAGCTGGACGGGGAGCCGGCCACGGTCGGGATGCTCCAGCGGTTCGTTCCCGACGCCGTCGACGGCTGGGCGATGGCCACCACGAGCGTCCGGGACCTGATGGCGAGCCAGGACCGGCACGCCGAAGAGGCCGGTGGTGATTTCGCCGGTGAGGCCGAGCGGCTCGGCCGGGCGGTCGCCGAGGTGCACGCCGACTTGGCGAAGGCGCTCGGTTCGGAGGCCGCCGACGCCGCCGAACTCGAACGCACCGTGCGGGCGATGGTCGCCCGGCTGGAGACCGTCGCCGGGCAAGTGCCGGAGCTGGCCGAGCACGCCCCGATGCTGCGGGCGGCATTCGAGAAGCTGCGCGGGGTGTCCGCCGACGCCGTCCCGATGCAGTACATCCACGGAGATCTGCATCTCGGCCAGGTGCTGAGGACGGTCAACGGCTGGTTGCTGATCGACTTCGAAGGCGAGCCCGCCGCCCCGGTCGAGGAACGGCAGGCGCTCCGCTCCCCGCTGCGGGACGTCGCCGGCATGCTGCGTTCGTTCGATTACGCCGCTCAGCAGATGCTGGTCGGGCAGCCGGACGACGTGGAACTGGAGCAGCAGGCAGCCGAATGGGCCGCGCGCAACCGCGCCGCCTTCTACAAGGGCTACGCCGTGGCGAGGGAAGACACGTCGGTGTCCCCCGGCGACCAAGACGAATTGTTGCGGGCTTTCGAACTGGACAAGGCGATCTACGAGGTGGCCTACGAGTACGCGAACCGGCCGGACTGGTTGGGCGTGCCGCTCGCCTCGATCGCCCGTATCGCTCAAGGAGAAGCGTGAACTCGAACGCCGCATCGGACGACCTGCCCGACGCCGCCCCGCCTGCCGCCGATATCGACCGGCTCCTGGCCGGGGATCACCACAATCCGCACTCGGTGCTGGGCGCCCACTCGGCGGGCTCGGCGTTCGCGGTGCGGACGCTGCGGCCCGGCGCGAAGGCCGTCACGCTGTGCGTCGACGGCCACCGATACCCGATGGAGCGAGTGACCGACGCGCTGTTCGCCGTCGCCGTACCCGAGCATCCCGGCGACTACCGGCTCGAGGTCGACTATGACGGGCACACCGTCGTCACGGACGATCCGTACCGCTGGCTGCCGACGGTGGGGGAGCTGGACCTGCACTTGATCGGCGAAGGCAGGCACGAGCGCCTCTGGGAGGTGCTGGGAGCGCGGGTGCACTCCTACGAGACGCCGAACGGTGTCGTCGAGGGCACGTCGTTCGCGGTGTGGGCGCCGAACGCGCGAGGCGTGCGCGTGATCGGTGACTTCAACGGCTGGGACGGGCGCGCGCAGCCGATGCGCTCGCTCGGCTCGTCCGGCGTCTGGGAGCTGTTCCTGCCCGACGTCAAGCCGGGCGCCTGCTACAAGTTTCGCATCCTCGGCTCGGACGGCACCTGGCACGAGAAGGCCGACCCGATGGCGTTCGCCACCGAGACACCACCGGCGACGGCCTCGGTGGTCACCACGTCCGGCCACACGTGGGGTGATGAGGAGTGGGTCGCGCGGCGCGAGGCGACCGACTGGACCAAGGCGCCGATGAGCGTCTACGAGGTGCACCTCGCCTCGTGGCGCGCGGGCCTGGACTACCGTGAGTTGGCCGAGCAGCTGGGTGACTACCTGGTCGAAACCGGCTTCACGCACGTCGAGCTGTTGCCGGTGTCGGAGCACCCCTTCGGCGGCTCCTGGGGCTACCAGGTCACTTCGTACTACGCGCCGACCGCGCGGTTCGGATCGCCAGACGACTTCCGGTACTTCGTCGACCATCTGCACCGGCGGGGCATCGGTGTACTCGTCGACTGGGTACCGGCGCATTTCCCGCGTGACAGCTGGGCGCTCGCCCGTTTCGACGGCACACCGCTGTACGAACACGCGGATCCGCGCCGCGGCGAACAGCCGGACTGGGGCACCCTCGTCTTCGACTTCGGCCGCAATGAAGTCCGCAACTTTCTGGTGGCCAACGCGTTGTACTGGCTCGACGAATTTCACCTGGACGGCCTTCGGGTCGACGCGGTCGCGTCGATGCTTTACCTCGACTATTCCCGTAAGGATGGGGAGTGGCTGCCCAACCAGTACGGTGGTCGTGAAAACCTGGACGCCGTACGGTTTCTCCAGGAGTTGAACGCCACCGTCTACAAGCGGCACCCAGGGGTGGTGATGGTGGCCGAGGAGTCAACCGCTTGGCCGGGCGTCACGCGCCCGACGCACCTTGGCGGGCTCGGTTTCGGCTTCAAGTGGAACATGGGCTGGATGCACGACACACTGCGTTATCTGTCCCATGAGCCGGTCCACCGCGTCTACCACCACAACGAGATGACGTTCTCCCTCGCCTATGCCTGGAGCGAGAATTTCATGCTTCCGCTGTCCCACGACGAAGTGGTACATGGCAAGGGCTCGCTGTGGGACCGGATGCCCGGCGATGAGTGGAACAAGGCGGCCGGACTGCGTTCGCTGCTGGCGTTCATGTGGGCGCACCCCGGCAAGCAGCTGCTGTTCATGGGTGCCGAATTCGGCCAGGCCGCCGAATGGGCGGAGTCACGTTCGCTCGACTGGCATCTGCTGGACGCGCCCCTGCACAGAGGAGTGTGGGAGCTGGTGCGCACTCTGAACGAACTGTACCGCTCGACCCCGGCGCTGTTCAGCCAGGACACCACCCCGGAGGGTTTCGCCTGGATCGACGCCAGCGACGCGGGCGGTAACGTGCTCAGTTTCCTCCGCATCGGCGAGGACGGCTCACGCCTGGCGTGTGTGGCGAACTTCGCCGGGACCCCGCACCACGATTACCGCGTCGGCCTGCCGTCGGCTGGCCGTTGGCGCGAGGTGCTCAACACGGACGCGGCTTCCTACGGTGGCTCGGATGTGGGCAACCTGGGCGAGGTGGAGGCGACGAAGGAGGCGTGGCACGGCCAGCCGGCTTCCGCGGTCCTCCAGCTTCCCCCGGCCGGCGTCCTCTGGCTGACCGAGGATCGCCATGGCGTGATCGGCTGATTGCCGTGAAGGCCCCCTTCCTTACCGTGACGGTAGTGAAGGCCTGGCGTTCGCTATTTGGTCGCAGTCAAGTACTGCGTGTGCGGCTTTGGGATGGGTCGTGAGTGCTGATCAGGGTTACCGCACCACTTGGCACTCACGACCCCCTCGGGAACCACGCACTGCTCATGTCGGACACTGGCCTGCCAAAAGTGTCCTTTGTGGACATTCTGTCTTCGTTCCGGCCTCCGGTGGCCAGTCCGGACCCGCGGGAGGGCACGCCATATTTGCCTTACCCTCAATAATCCTCATTGGCACTCATGACCTTCCTGAAGCTCCGCAGATCATTCCGAATCGGGCGTCGCAGACTCGGGGAGTGGCCCTTATGGACACTCAAGAGCTGGGGTTTGTGCGACTTTGCCGACACCCTTCCTTCAAGGTAGGAAAGCGGCATTAAGGGGCCTTCCTGGCTGAGGCGTCCGGTGTTCGCGGTCCCCTTGGGACGGTAACTATAGGCGTCAATAGGCCCTTTCGCCGCGAGCGTCACCTCGACCATCGGCTGTGGCGGGAGCGAAGGAAGAGTCCCTGCTTTCAGAGCCGGCAATCACAGAACGCTGTTGCACGCGATTCGCCAGGACTGACAGTCAGCCGCCGTTGCCTTACGGCTCAGATAGCCGTCCATGGCACTCACGACGCGCGGAGCGAAGTGCCGCCCACCGGGATTCCGCCGTCAGAGCCTCAGAGCGGGTTGTGCGCGCCCAGTGGCGCCGTGCAGAACGGCCCGCCGACGTACTCCGCCGCGGCACCGGTCGGCGCCGGCTTGTCCGCCAGCTGGTCGGCGTAGATCTCCGCGTTGTCGAGCGATTTGTAGCCCAGCTCTTCGGCTTCGGCGAGTGAGTAGATCCGGCGCGTGTTGTCGGAGACGCCCCAGATCAGCCGGTAGCCGGGGGAGGGGTAGCTCAGGCACGCCTCGAACAGGCGGGCACCGTCGTCGGGGGAAAGCCAGGTCGTCAGGCCGCGGGGGCCGAGCACGAGCGGGTTCTCGAAGCACGAGCCGATCCGGATGACGATCACGTCCATGCCGAACCGCGAGTGGTACAGGCTGCCCAGCGATTCGATGGCCGCCTTGCTGACGCCGTAGTAGGTGTCGGGCCGAGGCGTCGAGTCGGCGGGGAGGCCGTTCTCGCCCGCTTCGTCGTTGCGGCGGAAACCGACGGCGTGGTTGCTGGAGGCCAGGATCACCCGCGGCACACCGGCCGCCCGCGCGGCTTCGAGGACGGTGTGGGTGCCGTTGATGTTGACGTCGAGCGTCGCTTCCCACGAGTTCTCGCGGCTGTGCCCGCCGAGGTGGATCAGCGCATCGACGCCTTCGCACGCCTTCGCCATCGCTTCCGGGTCGGTCACCGACGCCGTGATCAGCTCGACGCTCTCACCTGCTTTCGCTTCGGGCTGCGGTGCCAGGTCGAGCAGGCGCAACACCCGTCCGGAACGGCGCAGCCGCGGCCGCATCAGGGTGCCGACGATGCCCGCCGAGCCGGTGATCAGGACGCGCTGGTCTGCCATGGAAGCCCCTTGTCTGTGCGTGAAGAACGGGAATGATCAGCGGATACCGGCGCGGCGCAGCTGCTGGCCGAGCTCGGCGGTGATTTCGGCGAGGAGTTCGCCGACGTGCTGAGCGTCGGCGTCGGTGACTTCGGTGACCGGCATGGAGCAACTGATCGCGTCCGTGCCGGGAATGCGGTAGGGGATCACGGCCGCCACACACCGGACGCCGAGGCTGCCTTCCTCGATTTCCGCCGCGTAGCCGCGCTCGCGGGTCTTCGCGCATTCGGCGTGCAGCGCCTCGACCGTGGTGATGGTGTTCGGGGTCAGCGCCGACAGCTCTCCGGTCAGGAGGTCGTCGATCTCGTCGTGCGTCAGTTCGGCCAGCAATGCCTTCCCCAGCGCGGTCGCGTGCGTGGGCAGCGTGCGGCCGACGCGGGAGACGAGATGCGTCGAGTGCCGTGACTCCCGCGTCTCCAGGTAGACGACGTCGGTGCCCTCGCGGCGCGCGAAGTGCGCGGTGAAACCGGTCTTCTCCCGGATCCGCTCCAGCGCCTCCGTCGCGAACGGGACGACCGGGTCGCGGTCGAGGTAGGCCGTGCCGCAGATCAGCGCGCGCACGCCGAGGCGGTAGCGGGCGGTGTTGGTGTCCACTTCCAGCCAGCCGGCTTCGAGCAGCGTGCGCAGCAAGCCGTGCAGGCTCGACCTCGGGAAACCCGTGCGCGCGTGGAGATCCGAAAGGGAAAGCCAGACGTCGTTGGCGGCGAAGGTCTCGATCAGGTCGATCGCCCGCCGTGCCGACTTCACCCCGGCGGGCTCGGACGCGGACGCGCCGTTCGCCACCATGACAGCGGGGGCTTCCTGCTGCGGCATCCGCGCTCCTCCATCCGGCCGTTGACTTGTGACTCTGGCCATATTAGCGTCCCGAACAGCGTTCTTATGGATGAACATAATCACTATAACAGACTCCGTTCATGGATGTGAACAGTACTGGGCCGCATCGTCGTGGACGCGGAAAGGAGTCAGCGGTGCATTTGCTGGACTGGATCATGGTGTCCGCGTATTTCGTGCTGATGGTGGTGATCGGCCTGTGGTCACACAGCCGGGTCAACACGGTCAGTGACTTCTTCACCGCCGGCGGGAAGATGCCGTGGTGGCTGGCCGGGATCTCCCACCACATGTCCGGCTACAGCGCGGTGCTCTTCGTCGCGTACGCGGGCGTCGCGTACACCGACGGCATCACGGTCTATTTCTGGGGCATGGCCAGCATCGGTATCGGCGTCGGCATCGGCAGCTGGCTGTTCGCCTCACGCTGGAACCGCCTGCGCTCGAAGCTGGGCGTCTCGTCGCCGCTGGAGTACCTGGCCAAACGCTTCAACGTGCCCACCCAGCAGGCGCTGGCCTGGAGCGGCAGCCTGCTGAAGATCTTCGACATCGCGGCCAAGTGGTTCGCGGTCGCGACGATCCTCAACGTCTTCGCGGGCGTGCCCTACACCTGGGGCATCATCATCACCGGCTCGATCACGTTGATCTACTGCACCGTCGGCGGCCTCTGGGCCGACGCGCTCACCGACTTCGGCCAGTTCGTCATCCAGGCCATCGCCGCGATCGTGATGCTGTGGGTCGTGCTGGACAAGCTCGGTGGCGTCTCCGGGCTGTGGACCGTGTGGCGCGACCTCCCGCCGAGCCACCTCAATCCGACGACGTCGAAGTTCACCACCGTCGTGTTGCTCGTCTACGTGCTGGTGAAGACCCTGGAGTACAACGGCGGTATGTGGAACCTGGCGCAGCGCTACATGGCCGCGCCGAACACCTTCGAAGCCCGGCGTGGCGCGCGGCTCTCCTCGATCCTGTACCTGGTGTGGCCGCTGGTGATGATGTTCCCGATGTTCGCCGCCCCGCTGCTGATCCCGAACATCTCCAACCCCAACAACGCCTACGCGATCATGACCACGACGTTCCTCCCGCCGGGGCTGGTCGGGCTCGTGCTCGCGGGCATCTTCTCGCACACCATGGCGATGGTCTCCTCCGACGCCAACGCGATCTCCGCGGTCATCACCCGCGACATGATGCCGGTGCTGTGGAAGAAGGCGAAGAACTTCACCGAATCCCAGGGGCTGCTCGCCGCCCGGGTTTCGACGGTGATCTTCGTCGTGCTGACCATGGCGGTCGCCACGCAGGCCGAGAAACTCGGTGGGGTGCTGGGTATCGTGGTGCTCTGGGTCGCGGCGCTGATGGGCCCGATCTCGGTGCCGCTGCTGCTGGGCATGCTCCCCGCGTTCCGCCGGTCCGGTTCCCGTGCGGCGCTCATCTCGTGGGCGGGCGGTCTCATCGCCTACGCGATCGCTTACTACGGCTACAACGCCACCCTCGCGGTCACCGTCTCCACCCCGATCCTGGTCTCGCTGGCGCTGTTCATCGGGCTCGGCTACCTCATGCCCGAGCGCAAGGCCGGCACCGACGCGATCATCGACACGATCGACCGTGACGACGACGTCCTACCCCGCAAGTCGCAGGACGGCACCACCGTGCCCGCCTGACCGGGCCCGTACCCGGGACCATCCACAAAGAACGAAAGAGAAATCCATGGCACAGCCCAAGATCGAACTCGACGGCCTACTGGCGTTCCCGCTGACCCCCTTCACCGAGGGGCTGGAACTCAACCTCGACGCGTTCGCGGAGAACGTCGAGAGCCACGTGGCCGCCGGAGCCGGCGCGCTGTTCGTCGCCTGCGGTACGGGCGAATTCAGCTCGCTGTCCCCGGACGAGCACGCGGCGATCCTGCGCAAGGCTCGTGAGGTCGTCGCCGGGCGCGTACCGGTCTGGGTCGGGGCCGGCGGCGGCGCGTCGTCGGCCCGTGCCGGGATCGCGGCGGCGGAGGCGGACGGCGCGGACGGCGTCCTCCTCCTGCCGCCCTACCTGATCACCGGCCCGCCGTCGGGGCTGGTCGACCACGTTCGTTACGCCGTCGGGGATTCTTCGATCCCGGTGATCGTCTACCACCGTTCCACCGGGGTCTTCACCCCGGAATCCGCGGCCGCCCTCCTCGACATCCCCTCGGTGGTGGGCCTCAAGGACGGCTTCGGCGACGTCGAACTGATGAGCCGGATCATCACCACCATCCGCTCGGCCGGCACCGACCGCGCGCGGGACTTCCTGTTCTTCAACGGTCTTCCGACCGCGGAGGTCTCCGCTCGCGCTTACTCCGCCATCGGCGTGGCCCGGTACTCCTCGGCCGTGCACTGCTTCGCGCCCGAGATCGCGGCCCGGTTCCACCGCGCGCTCGCCGAGCACGATGACGCCGTCATGGAGGCGCTGCTCGCCGGGTTCTACCTGCCGCTGGTGGCGTTGCGGGACGAGGGACGGGGCTTCGCCGTGTCGCTGGTCAAGGCCGCCGCGCGCCTGCGGGGTGACAAGGTCGGCTCCGTCCGGCCGCCGCTGGTCGAACCGACCGCCGACCAGATCGCCCGGCTGGAGAAGATCGTCGACGACGGCTTCGCCGTCCTCAAATCCGTCGAGGCCGGTGCCTGAAGATGAAGATTCTCGACGTCGTCCTGACCCCGGTCGCCTTCGCCGACCCGCCGCTGCTCAACGCGATGGGCGTGCACGAGCCCTTCGCGCTGCGCGGCGTCGTCCAGCTGATCTGCGAGGACGGTGTGGTCGGCCTGGGTGAGTCCTACGGGGACCTCGCCTTCCTCGAGCAGGTCCGGAAGGTGCTGCCGGAACTCAAGGGCCAGGACGTGTTCGACCTGCCCGGCCTGCGCCGGAAGGTCGCCACCACCCTCGGCGAGGTCGTCTTCGCCGACGCGCACGGGCTCACCGGCGGCTTCTCCGTCAGCAAGACCGTCGCCAGCGTGTACTCGCTGTTCGAGGTGGCCGCGCTCGACGCGCAGGGCCACTACCTCGGCAGGCCGGTGGTGGATCTGCTCGGCGGCAAGGCACGCGACGCCGTCGACTTCTCCGCCTACCTGTTCTACAAGTTCGGCGCCCACATCGGCGCCGAAGAGGACTCGTGGGGCGAGGTGACCACGCCGGAGGCACTCGTCGGCGAGGCGCGGCGCATGGTCGAGGAGTACGGCTTCGGCTCCATCAAGCTCAAGGGCGGCGCCTTCGATCCCGACCAGGAGATGGACGGCATCCGCGCGCTCGCGGAGGCGTTCCCGGACCACCCGCTGCGGATCGACCCCAACGCGGCGTGGACCGTGGACACCGGCATCCGGGTCGCCGAGGAACTCGACGGCGTCCTGGAGTACCTCGAAGACCCGACCCCGGGCATCGAGGGGATGGCGCGAGTCGCCGAGAAGGCGAACATGCCGCTGGCCACCAACATGTGCGTCGTGCGCTTCGCGGACATCGAGCCGGCGTTCCGGCAGCGAGCGGTCGGCGTAATACTTTCGGACCATCATTACTGGGGTGGCCTGCGGGACACGCAAGCCCTCTCCACCACGGCGGAATGCTTCGACGTGGGGCTTTCCATGCATTCGAACAGTCATCTCGGGATCAGTCTGGCCGCTATGGTGCACGTGGCCGCGGCGACGCCGCACCTGACCTACGCCTGCGACACCCACTGGCCGTGGAAGACGGCCGACGTCATCGCCCCGGGTGCGCTGGAGTTCGTCGACGGTGCGGTCGCGGTGCCCGACAAACCGGGGCTGGGGGTCGAACTCGACCCCGACGCGCTGGCGCGGGCCCATGAAGACTATGTCCGATGTGGACAGACCAAACGGGATGACGTGACCTATATGCGGAAGTTCGTCGGAGACTTCGAACCGAATACGGCGCGGTGGTGACAGGGTGAAGGTCACCGGATACGCCTACCCTTGGGACGTCGTCGACGATCCAGGATTCGTCGAGCGCGTACGGGAACTCGGCGTCGACGAGGTCGCCGTCGCCGTGTCGTACCACAGCGCCCGCGCGGCGACCCCCTGGTCGCCGGACCGCACCTCGGTCGTCGCGCGCCACGCGGCGCTGTACCGGCCGGTGCGCGAGGACGCCTGGGGAGAGCTGCGGCCGGCCGAACCGGATTGGGTGGAGAGCCGGGACAGCGCGGGCGACGCCGTCCGGGCGCTGACCGAGGCGGGCATCCCGGCGGCGGCCTGGCTCGTGCTGACCCACAACTCCCAGCTGGGCACGGAGTTCCCCGATTTCACCGTGCGCAATTGTTTCGGTGAGCGGTACCCGTGGGCGCTGTGCCCCGGGCAGCAGGCGGTCCGCGAATACGCCGCGAACGTGACGGCGGAGAGCCTCGCCGGACTCGACTTCACCTCGGTGATCCTCGAGGCGTGCGGGCCGCTCGGCGCCGTGCACCAGCACCAGCACGAGAAGACCGACGGCGTCTGGTCGCCCGCGACGGCGCGGCTGCTGTCGATCTGCTGCTGTGACGCGTGCCTGGAGGAGTGGGCCAAGGCGGGTCAAGACCCGGCGAAGGCACTGGGCAAGCTGCGCGCCGAGGTCCGTCGGCTGATCGACAGCGGTGACCTCCGTGCCACCGAGGACAAGATCCTGCCCACCCTGCGGCAGGTCCTGCTCGACACCCGGCAAAAGGCCACAGACGCGCTCCGGCGCGAAGTGATCGCGAAGATCCCGTCCGGGCCCAGGATCGTGCTCCACGGCGCGATGGACCCGTGGATCACCGGCGCGCTGCCCGGGCTGACGCCGTCGGCCCCGGACGACGTCGACGCGGTGGTGCTGCAGAACTGGGCACCCGGACGGCCCAGCGTGGGCGCCGTCGCGACCGCGCGGGCGAAACTGCCGGAGAAGGTCGCCGTGGGCAGCTACATCACCGCGGTGGCGGCGAGCCCGGTGCCCGACATCGAGGCCTACACCACCGAACTCGGCAAGGCAGGCGCCACCGAACTGCACCTGTACCACCTCGGCCTCGCCGGCCCGGGGCGCTGGGCGGACCTCATCGCCGCCGTCAGCGCCGCGCAAGAACTCTAGGAGAAGCAGAACCCATGAGCCAGGCAACAGATCCCGCCACGCTCGACCAGATCCTCGCGGCCGCCGCCGATGCGGCGGGCACGGCGGCTGCCGCGACCCCAGCCCAGCGCGCCGACTGGCTGAACGCCGCGGCGGACGCCCTCGACGCGGCCGCCGACGAATTGATCGCGCTCGCGGCCGAGGAGACGCACCTCCCGGCCGCCCCGCGCCTGCAGGGAGAGCTGAAGCGCACGACGTTCCAGCTGCGCCTGTTCGGTGAGGTACTGGCCGACGGTGCGTTCCTCGGCGCCACCGTCGACCACGCGGACGCCGCGTGGCCGATGGGCCCGCGGCCGGACATCCGGCGGTTGCTCACGCCGATCGGTCCGGTGCTGGTGTTCGCCGCCAGCAACTTCCCGTTCGCGTTCAGTGTCGCGGGCGGTGACACCGCGTCGGCGCTGGCGGCCGGCTGCCCCGTGGTGCTCAAGGCACACTCCGGGCACCCCGAGCTGTCCGCCCGCACCGGCGAGGTCCTCCGTGAGGCGCTGGTCAAGGCGGGCGCCCCGGAGGGGATCTTCGCGGTCATCTACGGCCAGCAGAACGGCGTGACGGCGCTGAAGGACCCGCGGATCCAGGCGGCGTCGTTCACCGGCTCGGTTCCGGGCGGGCGCGCGCTGTTCGACATCGCGACCTCGCGGCCGTCGCCGATCCCGTTCTACGGCGAGCTCGGCAGTGTCAACCCGGTCGTCGTCACGCAGGCCGCGATCGACGCCCGCGGTGAGGCGATCGCCAAGGGCTACGCGGGTTCGTTCACCCTCGGTGCCGGCCAGTTCTGCACCAAGCCGGGTCTGCTGTTCCTTCCCGAGGGGCACGGGCTGGAAGACACGCTGCGCGAGGCCGTCTCGACGATCCCGGCGCAGCCGATGCTCAACGAGCGCATCGCGGCAGGCTTCGCCGAAGGGCTGGCGAAGCTGAGTGAGGTCGAGGGTGTCGAGGTACTGTCCGAGTCCGGTGGCACGGAAGGGATCTCGCACGGCGCGACCCTGCTCGCCACCACCGCCAAGGCCTTTCTCGCCGACGGCGACACCGTCCGCGAGGAGTGCTTCGGCCCGGCGTCGCTGATCGTCACCTACGCCGATCGGGCCGAGCTGATCAGTCTGCTCGGGGTGATGGAACCCGGGCTCACCGCGACCATCCAGGGTGAAGAGTCCGATGTGGACTGGATTCGCCCCGTCCTTCCCTCGTTGACCCGGGTCGCCGGCCGCCTGCTGTGGAACGACTGGCCGACCGGTGTCACGGTCACCTGGGCACAGGAACACGGTGGTCCCTACCCGGCGACCACCGCGCCGACCAGCACCTCGGTCGGCACCGCCGCGATCGAGCGGTTCCTGCGACCGATCGCCTGGCAGGGCTTCCCCGACGCGCTGCTGCCGGAACCGTTGCAGGAGAACAACCCGTGGGGTCTGCCCCGCAGGACCGACGGGAAACGCTAGAAAGCTCGTGAGTGATTTGGGTCGTCCTGACGACCCAAATCACTCACGAGCCGCTTCACCACGCCGCCGCCCCTTGTTGCCGTCTTTCGACCCCTTGGGAGGCCCCGTCATGCCCGGATTCGGTTACGTGGACCGGAGAACCGCCTTGCGTGGAGGAGCGGCCGCGGCCGCTTCGGTCGCGCTGTCGACCGCGATCACCCGTCCCTCGTTCGCCGCTTCTCCGTCTCCTGCGGGGATGTCGTCCATCGTCACCGGCTATCGCGAGCTGCAGACCGGGATCAACCGGCCGTCGGCGGAGCGGACGGCCGCGCTGGCGAACCTGGACAGGGTCGCGAAGGCCTACCACGACAGCATGACGGTCGGCGGCGGTCCACTGTGGAAGGACCTCCCGCTCGGACCGGGCAGCGAGTTCACCACGTCGATGTACGCGCGGTTGCGCGCGATCGCGGTCAACTGGGGCACCCCCGGCGGTGCGCTGGCCGGTGATCCCGCCGTGCTCGGCCGGATCAAGGCGGCGCTGGAACTGTTGTACACCAGCGATCAGTACAGCGAGAAGACCGCCGAGATCGGCAACTGGTACACCTATGAGATCGGCATCCCGCTCTACCTGCTGCATATCTTGGCAACGGTGGCGGACGAGCTGACCCAGGACGAGATCGCCAGGTATTCGAAGCCGGTGCTGAAGTTCTCCGGCAACCCGAACCTGCGCACGAACAACCCGAACGTCGTCGAGACCGGCGCCAACCGCGCGGACAAGTCGACGATCGCCATCGTGTCCGGGGCGATGCTGGGTGACACCGAGCGGATCCGGCGCGGCGTCGGGGCGTTCACCGACGTCGAAGGCGGGGGAGCGGCGAGCGTCATCGCCAAACTCCACCGCGCGGCGGGTGACGGTTTCCACACCGACGGCTCATTCATCCAGCACGATTCGGTGCCGTATCCCGGGCACTACGGGATCGTGTTGCTCACCGCGGTCGCGGCGGCCGTCCACGTCACCAAGGGCACGGAGTTCGAGCTGCCCGCCGATGTCAGGGAAGCGGCGTACGCGTTGGTGTCCGACACCTTCGCGCCCTTCGTCTACGCGGGCGCGCTGATGGAGTCGGTCCGCGGCCGGTTCCTCTCCCGGCAGGGGGAATCCGCGCACGACATCGGCCATCAGCTCACCGGCGCCGTCGTCCTGCTGGCGCGGTCGGCGAGCGGGAAGCGCAAGGAAGAACTCGGCGGGCTCGCCGCGAAGTGGATCGCCGAGGACACTTTCGCGCCGTATCTGAAGATCCCCGATCCCGAGCGGTTCGCACCGGGACCGGATCTCGTCGGCGTTCCCGGCATCGAGTTCGCGCAGGAGTTGCTGGCGACCGGCATCCGGCCGGCACCGACGGTCGCGACCCACCGGGTATTCGGCCAGCAGGACCGGATGGTGCACAGCACCGAAGGCTGGTCGGCCTCGCTCGGCGTCGCTTCGACGCGGATCTCGCGGTACGAGTCGGTCAACGCGATGAACCTGCACGGCTGGTACACCGGCGACGGTTCGCTGTATCTGTTCGTGCCCAAGGCCAAGGGACACTTCACCGACGCCTACTGGCCCACGGTCGATCCGCTGCTGCTTCCGGGCACCACGACCAAGACCGGGCCGACGCCGACCCTGGAACAGGTACCGCTGACCGGCAAAGCCCACTGCGGCGGGGTCCGCTGGGACGCGCGGCACGGCGCGCACGCCCTCGACTTCGTCTCCCAAGACGGCACGCTGACCGCGAAGAAGTCGTGGTTCTTCACGCCGTCGGGGGTGGTCTGCCTCGGCGCCGGGATCACCGACGGCTCCGGCGAGCGGATCCGCACCACGATCGAGAACCGCAACCTCGGCGAGAACGGCTCGGGGGTGCTGCTGGCGGACGGTCGTCTCGTCGGCGGCTCGGAGTCCTTGCGGCGCAAGCGATGGCTGCATCTGGAGAAGGTCGGCGGGTACATCCTGCTCGACGACGCGGAGGTGACCGCGCTGCGCGAGGACCGGACGGGGACCTGGCGCGACGTCGACAAGGGAGCCAACACCAAGGGCACCACGGTGCCCTACACCCGGCGTTACCAGAAACTGGTGATCGAGCACGGGGCCGAACCCGTGGACGCGAGCTACGCCTATGCCGTCCTGCCCACGGCGTCGGTGGTGGAGACCGTCGCGTCGGCTTGGGCGTGGCGCGTGCGGGCCAACACCGCGACCGTGCAGGCCGTCCGGCTGTGGGACGCGACGCTGCTGGCGAACTTCTTCGCCGCGGGCTCGGTCGACGAGGTGTCGGTCTCCGGTCCGGCGTCGGTGGCGCTGGGCCGCGGAAAGAACGGCTGGCAGCTGGCCGTTTCCGATCCGACGCAGCGGCAGGACGTCGTCCGGGTGACGGTGCGGCGCAAGACCGTCGAGGTGCCGGTGAAGGATACCTTCGGTGCGACGCGGGTGGTCCCACTCGGCCGATGAGCCGCCCGTCTCGTGAGGGGAACTTTGCGGGACTCCGAGTCCTTGATCAACGGAAGATTCCGGACACTCAACGTCCCTGATCTTCCGTTGATCAAGCTCGCGCCCCACGACCGGAATCCTCCCCACCCGGCCGAATCACCGCCCTGAAATTTAGGACATGATCTGTCCTATATGACTTCTACGGTCATCTTATGACCGACATCGAGCCTTTCCGCATCGACATCCCGCAGTCCGATCTGGACGACCTCACCGACCGCCTCGCCCGTACCCGCTGGCCGTCGGCGCTGCCCGGTGCCGAGTGGAGCCGGGGCGTTCCGGTCGCCTATCTCAAGGACCTGGCCGAGTACTGGCGGGACGGCTACGACTGGCGCGCGGTGGAGAAGCGGCTCAACGAGTTCCCGCAGTACACCACGGAGATCGACGGCCAACAGCTGCATTTCCTGCACGTCCGCTCGCCGGAACCGGACGCGATGCCGCTGATCATGACGCACAGCTGGCCGAACTCGATCGCCGAGTTCCTGAACGTCCTCGGCCCGCTCACCGACCCGCGAGCCCATGGTCTCGACCCTTCCCGGGCATTCCACGTGGTCGCGCCGTCCTTGCCCGGTTTCGGCTTCTCGCCGTTCCCGGAACCGGCCGACGAGCGGCCGTGGGACATCGCGCGAGTGGCGCGGACCTGGGCGGAACTGATGAGCCGTCTCGGCTACGAACGCTATGGCGCACACGGGAACGACGCCGGCGCGCTGGTGACGCCGTGTCTGGCGGCGTACGCGTCCGAGCACGTCATCGGCTCGCACATCACCTCCGGGCTCGGCGTGCCGATGGGTGACCCGGCCGACTTCGAAGGGCTCACGCAACAGGAGCAAGCCGAGCTCTCGGAGCTGATGGAACGTTTCGCGGGCGGCAGCGGGTACGCGCCGTACCTGACGAACAGGCCGCAGACGCTGAGCTTCGGCTTCCTCGACTCGCCGGTCGCGCAACTCGCCTACCTGGTCGAACGGTTCAAGGAGTTCGACGGCTGGCCCGACACCGCCGGTCCCGCCGAGCCGATCGACCGCGACCTGCTGCTCACCAACGTGACGCTGTATTGGCTGACCGCGACCGGTGGCACTTCGCTGTGGCCGTACTACGAAGGCGCGGCCGCGATGCCGATGAATCAGACCGTGGTCCCGACCGGTGTCTCGCACGGCGGCCCGGCGGCGTTGCGCAAGATCGCCTCGCGCAAGAACGACATCGTGCGCTGGGCCGACCGCGAGAGTCCCAGCCACATGGTCGCGATGGCCGTCCCGGACGACGTGGTGACCGAGATCCGCGAATTCTTCGGAGAACTCCGGCGGTGATGTCGAGCGGTGGTCGTCGGCTCCGACCCATGGGCGAAGATAGCGTCGCAAGATCCACACAGGAGGAACCGATGACCACCACCCTCGAGACCGTGACCTCGGCCGACGGCACGTTGATCGCCTTCGAGCGGACCGGGGAAGGCACGCCGGTGATCCTGGTCGGCGGCGCGTTCAACGACCGGACGACCGTCGCCGGGCTCGCCACGACGCTGGCCCCGGACTGCACCGCGATCGCCTACGACCGGCGTGGCCGGGGCGACAGCGGCGCGGGCGCGGTCTACTCGGTGGAACGTGAGGTCGAGGACCTCGCCGCGGTGATCGACCACGTCGGTGGTTCGGCGGCGGTCTTCGGGCACTCGTCGGGAGCCGTGCTGGCGCTGGAAGCGGCCGCCCGCGGCGTCCCCATGACCCGCCTCGCGGTGTACGAGCCGCCGTATATCGTCGACGACAGCCGTCCGAAGCCCGCGAGCGACCTCTTCGACCGCGTCCGGGCGCTGATCGCCGACGGCGATCGCGACGACGCGGCGGAACTGTTCCTCACCGAAGCGGCGGCCACCCCGGCCGAGGTCGTCAAGGGGATGCGGACCGACCCGTTCTGGGCGTGGTTCACCGGACTCGCCCACACTTTGCCCTACGACATCGCGCTGTGTGGTCCCGGCGGTGCCCTCCCCGCGGGCAGGCTCGCAAAGATCACCGCCCCGACGCTGGTCATGGACGGCGGTGAGAGCGACGCGTGGCTGCGCGCCGCCGCCCGCGCCGTCGCCGAGACCGTCCCCGGTGCCCGGCATGTCACCGTCGAGGGCCAGGATCACGGCGTCCTCCAGCAGCCGGACGCCCTGCGCGGACTGCTCACCGAATTCCTCAGGTGACGGCCGTCAGCGGCTTGGCGGACAGGCCCATCGCGGCGTAGTGGTCGCGCGCCGCCCGGAACTCGGCGTCGGCCTCCTCACCGAGGGCGGCGCGGGCGTGCCCGATCCCCGCCAGCGCGCGGGCCTCCTGCAGCCGGTAGCCGATCCGCTTCGCCGTTTCGAGCGCGAGGCGGTGCCGCGCGAGGCTCGCCGTCGCTTCGCCGAGGGCGAGACAGGCGGTGCCCAGGCTGTTGGCCGCCATGGTCAGCAGCAGCGGATGGTTGAGCCGGGCGAGGATGCCGCACGCGCGTTCGGCGTGCTCGCGCGCCTCGTCCGGCCGATGGGCGAGCAGGAGGGCGTCGGCGTGGTCGACCAGGCTCCACGCCTCGCCGAACAGGTACCCGAGTTCCCGTGCCGAGCCGATCGAGCGTGCGGTGACCTCGAAGGCTTCCTCGAACCGGCCGAGCCGGGCGAGGACCAGACCGAGCTGCGCCGAACTGAGAACCGTGTTCCGGGGATCCTCGCGCAGCTCCACCGACCGCCGGGCGGAGGCCAGCGCCTCGTCCAGCAGACCGAGGGTCTCCTGCACGTTGCTGAGGTTGATCCAGAGTGTGGCGGTGGTTTCAGGGTCGTCGGTACCTCTCGCCGCGGCGAGGCCCTCGCGATAGAACCGGATCGCCTCGGGGTAGTGGCCGAGCATGCCGTGCAAAGCGCCCGCTCTGGAGAGAGCGGTCGCCTCGGCGGCGCGGTCAGCGGAGGCGCGGACGACTTCCAGCCGCTCCATGGCGCAGCGCATCCCCTCGGCGAGCCGCCCGTTCTCCCAATAGGCCAAGGTGAGGTCCGCCAGGCTGCGTTGGATCGTGTGCGGGTCACCGATCCGGCGGGCGGCGGCGACGCCGGTTCGCGCGACGGCGAGCAGTTCGTCGAGACGACCGCTCTCCCGGAGGCGTGCCGCGGTGTTCTCGGCGATCCGCCAGGCGTGGTCATCGTGACCGGCGTCGAACGCGTGCCGGGTCACCGCGACCAGGTTGGCCCGTTCCGCCGCATACCAGCCGTCGCCGCCGCCCTCGCGGTAGTGATCGAGCAGCCTGCCCAACGCCGGAGCCGATTCCTCGTCGCTCGCGGCGTTGCGGGCGTGCTCGGCGATGAGGTCGTGGAACGAGTACCGGCCCAGTGACGGCTGCCTGAGCAGATGGGCGTCGAGCAGGTCTTCCAGCAGCCGCTCGGCTTCGGACTCGCTGACCCCGGCCAGCGCGGCGGCCGCGGGTACGCCGATGTCAGTCCCCGGATTCCTTCCCAGCAACCGGAACATCCGCTGCCGGTCGGCGTCGAGTTCCTGATAGGACAGTGCGAACGCGGCGGCGACGTCGCGTCCGGCGACCTTCAGTTCGGCCAGCCTGTCGTGCTCGGACCCCAACCGTTCGGCGAGGGTTTCCACCGTCCACTGTGGACGATGTTGCAGCCGGGCGGCCGCGATCCGGATCGCCAGCGGCAGGTTTCCGCACAACGCGGCCACGCCCGCGTCCGGCCGTCCCGACGCCGCGGCGAACAGGACGCTCGCCTGTTCGTCCGGCAGGACTTCGAGACTGATCGACGCGGCGCCGTCGACGGCGGCCAGCCGCCGCCTGCCGGTGACCACGAGGGCGACCGTGGCCGAACCGGGTAAGAGGGGCCGCAGCTGCTCGGCGCCGGCGGCGTTGTCGAGCACCACGAGCAGCGACCGGCCCGCCGTCCTGGTCCGCCACAGTTCGGCCCGCCGGTCCACGCCGCCGGGGAGCCTGCTCGCCGGGACGTCCAGTTGCCCGAGCAGGGCTTCGAGGGCGGCCTCTGGCGGAAGCGGTTCCCGTCCGGGCGAATGGCCGTGCAGGTCCACGAACAGTTGCCCGTCGGGGAAATCGGCGGCGAGCCGGTGTGCGGCGTGGACGGCGAGCGAGGTCTTGCCGACGCCCGCCATCCCGTCGAGCACCACGGGGCGGCCGAGCCGGACGGCGTCGGAAAGGCGGCGGATCTCGGCTTCCCGGCCGGTGAAATCCGGGACGTCGTAGGGGAGGAAGCAGCGCGCCTTGCCGTATTCGGGCTCGTCGCGGAGGATCCGCTCGTAGAGTTCGCGCAGCTGCGGTCCGGGGTCGATCCCGAGTTCCTCCACCAGCCGCGTCTGCACCTGACGATAGGCGTTCAGCGCGTCGGCCTGCCTGCCTTGCTGGTGGAGCGCCCGCATGAGCAGTCCGGCGAACGCCTCCCGGAACGGATGCTCGGCGACCAGTGCCTTCAGTTCCGCGACCCGGTCTTCACCGGCGGAGATCTCTTCGTCGAGACAACGTTCCACAACGGACAGCCGGCGTTCGTCGAGCTCATCGGCTTCACCGCGCAGTACCGGACTGTCCAGACCGGACAGTGCCGGGCCGTGCCAGCACGCCAGTGCCTCGCGGAACTCGCCGCGTGAGGCGTGCTCCTCGAACGAGCGCAGATCGAACACGGGCGGGCGCAGGACGAAGCCGGGTCCCTCGGCGGTCAGGACGTCTTCACCGGAGCCCTCGGCGACGAGAGCGCGCTTCAAGGCGGTGGTGAGGTTGCGGATCTGCCGGATGGCCGTGGCGGGCGGGTCCTCGCCCCAGACGACGTCCACCAGCCGCGAAACCGAGACGACGCGATCAGCGCCGAGCAGCAGCGCGGCGAGGATCCGCTCCTGCCGTGGACCGGCCAGCTTCAGCGGCCGTGCGCCCGTCCGGCACTGCACCGGTCCCAGTACCCGAAACTCCATCACACCCCCTCCCGCGAGGTTAACCGGCGATGAGCCCACGTCGATGCGGAAGTGATGCAGCTGTGATGCGCCGTCCGGCGAACCTGCCGGTGGATGAAGTATCGAACGTGATGAGGAGAACCCTATGCGCAAGCGGTATTACGCGGCGTTGGCCGGGCTGGTCGTGGCGGCGGCGGGGATCGGCGTGCCCGCCGCGGCGACCGCGGGCGAGCAGCAGGCCGAGAGCGAGCGGCAGGCCTGCCAGCGCTCGTTCGACCGTGCCGTCTGGGAGGACATGGACAGCTACAACAAGCGTGACGAGGCCCGCTACCGGGCGATCATCCACCAGAACATGGTGACCGTCGGGCGCAAGGGGCAGCTGATCATCGGCTACCAGGACAACGTGGAGCCGGTGGTCGACATCCAGTTCAAGCTCCCGTACGAGTGGAGCATGCCGTGGACGGTCACGCACACCGTCGTCGAGGACTGCAAGATGGGCTTCGCGCTCCTTGACGCCTACTACAAGGCGCCGTCGCAGAACATCGACCGGCACTACACGATCAGCCTGACGCTGGTGCGCGAACACGGTAAGTGGCAGGTCATCAAGGACACCGTGACCGACGTCCTGCCCTGAGCGGGGTCGTCAGCAGGGCGGACTCGTGCGGGCTACGGCTTCCGGCCGACCCCCGCATACGGGAGCGCGTTGATCCCCGGGTCGTCGGACATGTCGCCCGCCCCTTGGGGGTTCCACATCGCGCACCCGACGACACCGGGCTCGACGACTTCGAAACCCTCGAAGAACGACAGCACCTGGTCGTGCGTGCGGGGGATGGGGTCGTTCTGCGTGCTCCGGTACGCCTCGATGGCTTCGTCGAGCCCGCTCGAGTCCGCGTCGGCGGCGACGTGCGAGATGGCGAGGAAACTGCCGGGGGCGACGCGTTCGCGGTAGCGGGCGAGGATCGCGTGGGGTTCCCACGAGTCCGGTACGAAATGCAGCAGCAGCAACATGAACACGCCGACCGGCTGGTCGAGGTCCAGTAGTTCCTTCGCTTCGGGCGCGTCGAGGATGTCGTTGACGTCGCGCAGGTCGGCTTGGATGGCGGCGCAGCGGTCGTTGTCGCGCAGCAGCAGTTTGGCGTGCGCCACGGCGACCGATTCACGGTCGACGTAGACCACCCGGCAGTCCGGATCGACCTGCTGGACGATCTCGTGCAGGTTGCCGACGGTCGGGATGCCGGAGCCGATGTCGAGGAACTGCCGTACGCCCGCTTCCACCATGTGCAACGCGGCACGGCGCAGGAAGGCGCGGTTGAGCCGGGCCGCGTCGCGGATCCCCGGCATGATCCGGAGGATCTGTTCGCCGAGGTCGCGGTCGGCCTGGAAGTTGTGGTCGCCGTCGAGCCAGTAGTCGTAGACCCTGGCGGGATTCGGCACGGTCGTGTCGACCTCGGGAGGCACCCAGGCCGGGTTCGCAGTCACCGTCGTCGCCGCCGTTTCCGTGGAATCCGTTGGGGCACAGGATTCTAGCGGGAGCAGGGGAGCGGGCCGCCATCGTCCGATCGTGTGGACATGCGGCGGTGGAACGCCGTGCGCCGTTCGGTGGTCCTAAGGTGACCGGGTTCAGCGTCCAGGCACCGGGAGACGAGCACGATGGCACCACCTCCGGACGTCGCCGTCGCACCGGGTCGCTGGCCCCTGCTGGGGCATACCGTTCCGATGCTCCGTGACCCGCTGAAACTGCTGTCGTCACTGCGATCGCACGGCGACGTCGTCCGGCTCGACTTCGGACCGATGCCCGTTTACCTGGTCACCACACCGGAACTGGCCTGGCGGCTGCTCGCCGTCGACGCGGGGAAGTTCGACAAAGGTCTTGTGTTCGACAAGATGCGGCCGTTGTTCGGCGACGGGCTCGCCACTTCGAACGGCGCGTTCAACCAGCGGCAACGGCGGATGATGCTGCCCGCCTTCCAGCGAAGCCGCCTCGAACTCTACGCCGAGACGACGATGACGAAGCTCGCTGTAGAGCTTGCCGATGCGTGGAAACCGGGCGAGGTGGTGGAATTCGACCGGCGGATGCAGGATCTCGCGCTGACCATCTCCGGACGCACGCTGTTCTCCGCCGAACTCGGTGACGAGGCACTCGCCGAAATCCAGCGGTCGATCCCGATCATGTTGAAGTACGTCATGGTCAGGGCCTTTTCGCCGAAGTTCGTGGAACGGCTGCCCATTCCGGCGAACCGCGAGTTCGACGCCGCGGCCGCGCGGCTGCGGCGGGTCATCGGCGAGGCCGTCCTCGAGGCGCGCGAAAAGGGCGGCGATCAGGGTGACCTGCTGTCGATGTTGTTGCTGGCCAAGGACGACGAGACCGGCGAGAAGATGACCGACGGTCAGGTGGCGGACGAGGTCATCACCATCCTCACCACCGGCGCCGAGACCACCGCCGTCGCGCTGGCCTGGTTCTTCCACGAGATCGGGGCCCGGCCGGACATCGAGCGCCGGTTCCACGCCGAGGTCGACGAGGTCCTGGCCGGCGGTCCCGCTCGCTTCGGCCACCTGCCGCGGCTGGTCTACACGCAGCGGATCATCAACGAGGTCGTCCGCCGGACCCCGCCGGTGATCCTGATGCGGCGCGCACGGGAGGACGTCGAACTCGGTGGGGTGCGCATTCCCGCCGGTGCCGAGGTCGCCGTCAGCCAGCACACCCTGCACCGCGATCCGCGCTGGTTCCCCGAACCGGACCGGTTCGACCCGGATCGCTGGGCACCGGAACGGGCCGCCGCGGTGCCGAAGGGCGCGTTCATCCCGTTCGGCGCCGGCGCCCGGTTGTGTCCCGGCCATCAGTTCGCCCCCACGGAGATCGCCCTGGTCGCGGCGACGATCGGCGCGCGGTGGCGGCTGGAGCCGCTGCCAGGGGTGAGGGTCTTTCCCAAGATCAAAGCGACCATGCAGCCGAATCGGCTGCCGATGACCGTGGTGGCCCGGGGATCGGGTTGACGGTGAGCGTTCGGTTACCAGGTGTAGGGTTCATGCTCCTTCCGAGCGTTCCGATTCCGGAGAGGATTCTGTGAGAATGCCGCTCAAACTGGCCACGGCGGTGGCCGCCTGCTGCGTGCTCCTCGGGGGTTTCCTGGTCGCCGCCCCGGCCGCGGCCGTCGAAATCCGTTGTACGGACGTGGATCTGCCGGTCACCGGCCCGATCGGGGAACCGGCGACGGTGCACGGCCGGCTCTGCCTGCCGGACGGCCCGGCGCCCGAGGCGGTGCAGCTCCTGGTGCACGGCGGCACCTACAACAGCGCCTACTGGGACCTGCCCTACGACCCGGACCGCTACTCGTACCAGCGCGACATGGCCAAGCACGGCTACGCGACCTTCGCCGCGGATCAGCTCGGTTCGGGCCGGAGCAGCAAACCGCTCAGCCTTCCGCTGCTCCTGCCGGTGCTGGCGCGGTCGATGCACGAGGTGATCGGCCATCTCCGCGCCGGCCGGGTCGGTGGGACGCCGTTCGAAAAGGTCGTGATCGTCGGGCATTCGGTCGGTTCGGGCATCGTCGCGGCCGAGGCGTCGACGTACCAGGACGTCGACGGCGTCATCCTCACCGGTATCACGCATCTGCCGTCGGTACCCGCGTTGACCTTGGGGGTGCTTTTCGGTCTGCGACCCGCGTTCGTGGACGACCGGCTCGGTTCACTCGGCAGCGACCCGCTCTATTTCACGACGAAACCGGGAGCGCGTGCCGGACTGTTCTACGCGGCGGAAAATGCCGACCCTCGCGCCATCGAGACGGATGAGGCGACCAAGGATCAGGTTTCGGTTCCGGGAATGGGAACGGTCGCCGTGTTCGGCATCGTACTGCCGGCGACGAAGGCGATCAGGGTGCCGGTTTTCCAGGTGGTCGGGGAGAAGGACATCCTGTTCTGCGGTTTGTTCGCCCTTCGGGACTGTTCGAGCGCAAAGACGCTGCGTCCGGCGGAAGCGCCGTACTACCGGCCCGAAGCGGAGCTTTCCACATATGTTCTGTCCGGTGCCGGACATTCGGTGGCGTTACACCGCAACGCGTCCGAGTATCGGGACGCCACGCGCCTATGGTTGAGGGATAAGGTCGGTGTTGTACTACCGTAGGGTTACCACCCGTTCGGGTGATCAGTGAACCATGAGTACGACCCGAGAATCGTGGAGGATGTTTCTCCACAACGGAATGCGAAGACGACCCCAGGACCGGCAGACGTGACTGCCCCATTTCGGAACAGCGACGACAATCCCGTATCGCCTGACGCCCCGAAGAGAACTTCGTCGTCCGCGACGCCCAGGCGGAAGAACGCCGCACCGACCCGCGCCACGCTGGCCAGGAAGTGGGCCTATCTGGTCACCGGTACGGCGTACCTTCCGTATACCCACGCCCAGATAGAAGAACATTTCGCCGCTCTGCTGGACGAGGTGTTCGCGGCGGTGCTGAGTGACGAGGCCGAGCCCCCGCAGGCGACCGAAGCCGGCGCGCGGCTCGTCGCGCTCAGGTGCGTCGGTCCGGACAGCCTGCGTCGCACGATGGAGGTACTGGGCAAGGGGCTCTTGCACGAACCGGAATTGCAGGGCGTGAAGTCGCTGCCTGAAAGGGTGCTGCAGGTGCTCGGAGCGCTCGCCTCCGGCTACGGAGAGGCCTTACGCGAAAGCATTCAGACCCAGCAGGAGGATCTGAGCCGCACATTGGTCACCCTCGAACGCGAGACCAGACGCGAACTGGTGCTCTCGCAGGCGCGCTTCGAGCAGTTGTTCGCCGGCTCGGCGACCGGGGTGGCCATCACCAGGGTGGACGGCCGCGTCCAGCGAGTGAACCCCGCGTTCGCCGAGATGCTGAACCGGCCCGTCGCGGACCTGATCGGACTCAACCTCTACGACCTCGTCCATCCGGAGGACGCCGACGGTCTGCGCGAGGGATACCGGAAGCTGCTCGAAGGCGAGCGCCGGCGGCTCGAACTGTCACGAAGACTCGTCGCCGAAGACGAGGAATCGACGTGGGCGAGGTTCACCGGCGCCGTGATCCGCGATCCGGCAGGCGAAGCCCGGCAGTTGATCACCCTTGTCGACGGCGACACCGACGTCTCCCTGCTCCAGCGGCAGCTGAGCCGCCAGGCTCTGCACGATCCGCTGACCGGTTTGCCGAACCGGCAATTCTTCGGCACCCGGCTGGAACGGGCGCTACGGCACGCCGACCCGGCCTTCGGCGTCACGGTCTACCACCTCGATCTCGACGGGTTCTCCCTGATCTCGGGCGGGCTCGGCCAGAAACAGAGCGACGAGCTGTTGAAGAACGTCGCCGCGAAACTGCGGGCCGTCGTGGGCGGCGAGGACGCGCTGGTCGCCAGGCTCGGCGGCGACGAGTTCGGCATCCTCATCCAGAACACCGCCGCCAGCCCGGACGTCGCCACCGTCATCGGCATGATCAACCAGGAACTCTCCGAACCGGTCTACCTCGAAGGCGGGAGCGGGGTCGCGGTCTCGGCGTGTGTCGGGGTCGTGCACCGGCCGCCGCGGGACATCGCCCCGACCGAGCTGTTGCGCGTCTCCGGCATGACCCTGCGCCGCGCGCAGGCCAACGGCTACCGGCAGTGGGCGCTGTCCGACTCCGTTCTCGACACCAGGGAGCGGCACGAGTTCGGCCTGGCCGTCTCCATGGCGGGCGCTTGGGAGACCGGCGAGATCGAAGTCGGCTTCCGGCCGCTGACATGGCTGGCGGACAGCACTCCCGCGGGCATCGAGGCGAGACTCGCGTGGAACCATCCCCGCCACGGCCGGATCGGTCACGACACCTGCGTTCGCTTCGCCAACGAGACCGGCCTCATCGTGCCGCTCGGCGAATGGCTCATCCGCACCGCTTGCGAGGAGGCGGACGACAGGCTGCCGATGGTGGTGGGACTGACACCGCACCAGGCCGCGGATCCGGACCTCGTCGGGTCGATCCGAGGCTTGCTCACCGCGACCGGCCTCGGGCCGTCTCGGCTGCGGCTGGGCTTCCCGGCCGGTGCCGTGCTCGGCGACCTCGGGGAGACCGTCGAGAACCTGCATCTCCTCGCCGAGATCGGCGTGGACGCCGAACTGCAGGACTTCGGCGCCGCCGGTGACGTCATCTGCCTCGTGGACGTGCCCGTGCAGACAGTCCGCATCGCTCCGCGGCTGGCCGAACGGCGCACGGAACCGCTGGCCGAACGCTCGGTGCGGAACCTCATCGAGACCGCGACCATGGCGGGCGCGACGGTGGTCGCGGACGGGATCGACTCGACCGGGGACGCCGGATGGTGGCAGGCCGCCGGTGCCCACATCGGGGCAGGCAGGTACTTCGGTTAGGCCGATGGTCCGTGAAGGCCAGGCCGTGATCGGCACGAGCTTGATCAACGGAAGATCGGGGACACTCAACGTCCTCACTCTTCCGTTGATCAAGGTGACACCGGGTGGAACCACCCTCGTGCAGGTCAGGCGCAGGTACATGAATGAAGGCCTCCTTGAGGGAATCAGAGTCCCTCAAGAGGCCTTCACGGACCGCGCCATCTGCCGCACCGGCGCGGGCGCACCGCACTCGGAGGCATGCACATGCAGGCAACGGGTGTGACGCGTTGACCCCGGTCGAGATCACCGCCGCGCCCGACGTGGCGCCGGTGCTCACCCGCCTCGCGGCGACCGTGCCGCAGGAAGAATGCTTCAGTGTCACCGTGACCGCGAGCGAGTCGGCCAAGACCGCCGATCTGCTCGGGAGCATCGGTGCCCATTCGCCAACTCCAACCCGACGAACCGGCCGCTTTTCAGCACGATACGACGAAAGGGTGCTTCAGGTGCTGAGCGCGTCTGACAACCGGCGCAACGTGTCGCGGGCCTGTCGCAGGTCCTCGGCGCTGACACCGCTGTCATCGAGCATCCCCAGGCGCTGTGTTTCGCTCGCTCCCCACAGTCGGTCCAGCAGCCGTGAACCCTCGGGTGTGATGGCGTACAGGGGTGAGCGGCGATGCGCGGGGTTCGGCTCCGCCCGCAGCTGGCCGGCTTCGGTGAGGTCGTCCACGACCCGCTGCACGGCCTGACGGACTTGGCCGAGCCGTCGCGCGATGGCGGGAACGGCGGCGGGTTCCTCCGACACCACACTCAGCACGTGCCAGCGGGCCACCGTCGTGCCCTGCTCCGCCGCTTCCCGCTCGCTGATCCGGCGGCTCAAGCCCGCCAGCTCGTAGACGTCGGCGATCAACAGCCGGTAGTCGCGCACCAGATCGGTCATAGTTGACAGCATACTGTCAAAATGGTCATCCTGACCGCATGGACGTCACCGAGCGGATCGCCGCCGTGTTCACCGCCACCGGGCCCCGGCCCGAACTCGCCGCCCGGCTCAGCGTGTTCGAACCGCTGATCGGCAGCTGGGATCTGGTCGTGCACAACTACGGCGAGGACGGAAGTGTCCGGACCGTCGACGGGGAATGGCATTTCGGCTGGGCGCTGGACGGGCGCGCGGTGACCGACGTGTGGATCTGTCCGGCGCGGGCGAGCCGGGTCGACGGCGTGGACGGCGAATGGGGGATGAGCCTGCGCTTCTACGACGAGAAGATCGACGCGTTCCGGTCGACCTGGCTCGGTCCGGGGAACGGCTGGGTGCTCCCGTTCCTCGGGAAGCGGACCGAGGACGGTTTCGAGATCGAATCCGACACCGGCGGCGTCCGGCGCCGGTGGATCTTTTCAGAGCTCACCGCCGAGAGTTTCTCCTGGCGGGCGGAGGAAACGCTGCCGGACGAGGACCCCTTCGTCCGGCAGCGTTTCGAGGCCACGCGTGCGATCAGTGGTTGATCTTGAACCAGGGCTGCGACCAGCCGAGGTAGGTGTAGTTCCACGTGTTCTTGATCTCCGAGATGGTGGTCTCGGTGAAGCTGCCGGGACCGTGGATGTCGTTCGACAGGAACTTGCCGCCGCCGATGGAGATCATCGTGTGCCCGGTGCCGCCGTTGCTGAAGAAGGCGAGCCCGCCCGCGGGGACCTGGGTGTCACCGGGGTGCTTGTACGAGGCCGGGAGCTGGGTCCAGTGCACGTAGGCCGTTTCCGAACCGCTCGCGGACCAGCCGTAGGCCCACGAGTTGATCCGGTCGCACCAGCGGTAGTAGTCGGGATCGTTGTTGGTGTGCACGTGCGCCTTCGCCCACGCGACGGCTTCGGCGCAGGTCCGCGGGTTGCCGGTACCGGCGGTGGAGCAGGAGAGCGTGCTGCCGGCGCAGTCCGGGGCGACCCGGCCGTCCGAACCGGTGTAGACGTAGGCGTCGCTGATGTAGCCACCCTTGGACGGCACGTAGTCCCAGATGTCGGTGGTGCCGTACTTGCCGGTCACCGTCGAGCCGTTCGTCTGGCAGTCGATCGTGACGGCGGTGCCGCTCGCGACCGTGCCGACCGAGCCGGCACCGGTGTTCGGGCTGGACCGGACGGTCACCGCGACACCGGAGTCGGTGTTGACGGTGCCCGTCGCCGCCAGCGCCTCGCCCGCGCCGCCGAGCATGACCGCTCCGGCGATCGCGAGCACGCCCATGGCGCCCCTGGCGATCCTCGATCGGATCTTCATCTCTGTCCTCCAGTGGTTTCCCCAGATGAGAGGACAGGATCGCGGACTCCCGTACAAGCGACGTACAAGTGTTCGATGGTCGGAAGTGGACGGTTCTATACCGGGACGAGCTCCGGTGCGGCGACCTGCTCGACGTCCCGGACATGGGTCGCGTAACGGGCATTCCGCTCGGTGAGCAGCACGCGCAGCCGCGCGAGCGCCCGGAACTGGGCCGCACGGACGGCACCGGCGCCCGGCAGGCCGAGCCGCTCCGCCGTCTCCTCGGCCGAAAGGCCGAACACGAACCGGAGGGCGAGCACCTGCCGGTGCGGCATCGGCAGTCTGGCCAGCAGGAGTCCGGCCTGTATCCGGTGCTCCAGCCGTTCGATCTCGTCGGGGTCGCGGCGGGCCCACTGGGTCATCCCGTCGCCGATCTCGGGGACGGAGGCGACCGGTTCGCGGGAGCGGCGCCGGTAGAGGTCGGCCACCTTGTGTCCGGCGATGCCGAGGACGAACGCGAGGAACCGGTCCGGGCGATAGCGATAGCGGGGCAGGGCGATCAGGACCGCCTGCAACACTTCCTGTGCACAGTCCTGTGCGTCGCAAGCACCCGTTCCGGCGTTCCCGAGCCGGCCGGCGCAGTAACGGAACACGTGCGGGGAAAGGAAACCGACCAGTTCCCGGACCGCTTCCGGGTCACCGGCGACGGCCGCGCGCACCAGCCTGCTGTCCGGGTTGGGCAGCCGTCCCGCCGTCGCGGCGGCACGGGAGTCCGCGGGTACCGTCGATGGCGCTACCTCGTCCAAGTCTGCACTCCAGGTTCGGGGAATTCGCCGAGAAGGGGTGCGCCCGTCATCGGGGGCCGGGACTTCGTGCGCGGTGATCCAGCTTGCCGTGCCGCCCAAGGGATGTCCACACGTTCGACGGGAAGTCATCCGAACCGCGCAATGTCTACTGTGGACGATGCGGATGCGGGCCATCGAGGCAGGACAGGACCGGGGGATAGGCGGTGGTGTCGGCGCTGAGGAGATCCGACGTCCAGACGAGGCAGTGCGCGAGTACCCGGATCCGCTGGGCGAGATCGGCGTTCCCGCAGGCCTCGCCGATCTGGTCGGCGCAGGTGTCGGTGTCGTCGCGGACGCTGGCGGCGATGGCGCGGGCGATCGCGGCCACCCTCGGGTCGAGTTTGTCCGGCCGGACCGTCATCCCCGCCGGGTCGCGCAGCCGCAGGGTGAACGGTTCACGGATCCGCAGCGAACGTCGGCGATCCTTGGCGGCCAAGGAGAACGTGTCGACCAGCCGCTCGACGACGTCGTCGAGGGCAGGTCCCTGCCGGGTCGGCGACGCGGTGGACACCAGTGCGGTGGCGAGCCGGTCGGCCTCGCCCGATCTGGTGAGTGAAAGAAGATCGCGGGCGATGGTGTGCGCCCGTCTGGGACTGGGTTTCATGTCGAGGCCCCTTGTCGGTCGTGCCGACAAGCCCATACCCCGTGGGATAGCGGCTAAACCGAACATCCGCCGGATAGGGGCGAGTGGAGGCGCGGGTTGGGCCGTTCGACTCAGGCCGTCTTGGGGGTTCCGGTGAGTGGTGGGCCGGGTTGGTCGTGAGTGGCCAGAGCTTTCAGGTACCTACCGGGGGTGGGCACCCTTCCCCAGTACATGATGGCCCCCTTCCTTGCGCCTAGCGCAAGGAAGGGGGCCATCATGTACTTCACGCCAGCAGAGCGCAGGCCACGACTACCTGTACCGGCTAACGCGTCAGCAGGTCCCGCACCGCCTTCACCACCTCTGTCGGCGACTCCTCGGCCATGAAGTGGCCCGACGTGACCGTCCGGTGGTCCAGGTCGGTCGCCCACGCTTCCCAGAGCGCGACGGCGTCGTAGCCGAGCGCGGCGCCCCAGTCCTGCTGGAGCACGGTGAGCGGCATCGTGAGCCGGTTGCCCGCTTCCCGGTCCGCCGTGTCGTGTTCGACGTCGATGCCCGCCGACGCGCGGTAGTCGGCGACGATCGAGGTCACGGCGTTGCGTGACGCCTCCAGGTAGGCAGCCCGGACATCGGCGGGGATGACGTCGCCGCGCTGTGTCCACGCGTCGAGGAAGTGCCCGAAGAACGCGTCGGGCGCGGCGCCGATCAGGGTCTCCGGCAGGCCGGGCGGCTGCGCCATCAGGTAGAGGTGGAAGCCGACGGCGGCGCTGGTGCCGTGCAGTACGGCCCACATGTCCAGCGTCGGCAGCACGTCGAGGATCGCGAGGTGGCTCACCTTGTCCGCGTGGTCGAGTCCGGCACGGAGGGCCACCAGCGCGCCCCGGTCGTGCCCGGCGAGGGCGAACCGGTCGTGGCCGAACGCTTGCGCGACGGCGACGACGTCGGCCGCCATCGTGCGCTTCGAGTAGGTCTCGCCGGTGTCGGCCGGCTTGTCGCTTTCACCGTAGCCTCGCAGGTCGGGGCACAGAACCAGATGGTCCGCCGCCAGCTCCGCCGCCACGTGACGCCACATGAGGTGGGTCTCGGGGAAGCCGTGCAGCAGCACGATCGGGTCGCCGGCCCCGGCGACGGCGACGTTGAGTGCCACGCCGTCCGCCACGGGGACGCGCTGGTAGTCGAATCCGGAGATACGCATGAGAACCTTCCTGGTCGTTCGCTGTGAGGCCAGCGTCCCTGTGCCGAATCAGCACCGGGTCAGCGGCGAACGAGCGCGTTGGGCACGATGATCACTGTCGGTGAAAGGAGGTGACGATGCGGTTCGGAGTGCTCGGTCCGCTCGTGGCCACCGACGGGCGCGGCGAGGTCGGGCTCAAGGGGCCGCGGCACCGGGCGGTGCTGGCGAGACTGCTGATCGCCCGCGGCCGCGTCGTGCCGGTGGAACGCCTGGTCGACGACCTCTGGGAGCGCCCGCCCGAAGGAGCGGTCGGTGCCGTCCAGACCTTCGTCGGAGCCCTGCGCCGCGCGGTGGAGCCGGATCGCGCGCCTCGTGAACCCGCGCGGCTGCTCGTCACGGTCGCCCGCGGTTACGCGCTGCGCGCGGATGTCGTCGACGCCTGGGAGTTCGAAGCCGCCGTGACCGCCGCCCGCGAACTGATCGACACCCACCGCCCGGACGCCGCGCTGCCGCACGTGGACAGCGCGCTCGCGTTGTGGCGCGGCCCCGCCTACGCCGAATTCGCCGAGGAGGGCTGGGCACGCGGTGAGATCGCCCGCCTGACCGAACTCCGGCTGCGGGCGAGGGAACTGCGTGCCGAGGCCCTTCTCGCGCTGGGGAGGGCGGCCGAGGCGATTCCCGATCTGGAAGCACAGGTACGCGAACATCCGTTGCGGGAGAACGGTTTCCGGCTACTGGCGTTGGCGCACTACCGGTCCGGACGGCAAGGAGACGCGCTCGCGGTGCTGAGAACGGCGCGCGAGGTCCTCGCCGACGAACTCGGTATCGATCCGGGCCCGGCCCTGCGTGATCTGGAGGCCGACATCCTGGCGCAGGCACCCCGGCTGGAGCCGTCCGTGCCCAAACCGGTCGCACGGCCGCTGGTCGGACGGCACGCGGAACTGGCCGAATTGGAGGAAGCCGCGGCACGGTCCCGGCTGGTGCTGATCTCGGGGGACGCGGGGGTGGGGAAGACCGCGCTGACCGAGGAGTTCGCGGCCCGCCTCGCCGCGCGGGGCTGGACCACGGCCTGGGGCGGCAACCCCGCCGAGGAGGGCCTGCCACCCGCCTGGGCGTGGACCCGGATTCTCGCCACACTCGCCGACGCCGGATACGGCGCCGCGCCGACGGCGGACCAGGGCGTCGTGGACCCCGTGTCCGCGCGCTGGCGATGGCATCGGGCGGTCGCGTCCTATCTGGCCGGTGCCGCCCCACTCCTGCTGGTGTTCGACGATCTGCACTGGGCGGGCGAAGAAACGCTGGCGTTGCTGACATCCGTGCTCGCCGAGCCCGGCGGTGGACCCTCGCTGATCGTCGCGACCTACCGGGGTACCGACCTGCCCGCCCCGCTGGCGGACTTCCTCGGCCGGGCCGCCCGTGCCGAGCCGACCCGGATCTACCTGGCCGGTCTGCCCGAGACCGAGATCGCGGACCTCGTCCGCGCCACGACCGGCGAGGACGTCGGCCGGGAGACCGCCAGGGTGATCCACCGGCGCACCGGCGGGAACGCCTTCTTCGTGCGTGAACTCGCCCGCCTGCTGGCCGCCGAGGGCCCGGCCGCGCTGGACGCGGTCCCGCCGGGAGTCCGCGACGTCGTCCGGCACCGGGTCCAGGCACTGCCGGAAGCCGTGCGGGTCGTCGTGCGCCACGCCGCGGTGATCGGCACGGACATCGACCTGGACGTGCTCGAAGCTTTGACTGGGGGAACCGCGCTCGACGCGGTCGAAAGCGCGGCCCAGCACGGATTCCTGACCGAGACGGCGCCGCATCGGTTCCGCTTCGCGCACGCTCTCGTCCGGGACACGCTCTACCACGATCTGTCTCGTTCGCGGCGGGCCCGCACGCACGGCGAGATCGCCGAGGCGCTGGAAAGCCTGCGCCCGGAAGACGTCGACGCCTTGGCGCACCATTTCGTGCTGTCCGGAAGGCACACCGATCGCGCCGCACACTACGCGCGGGCCGCCGCCGAACGGGCGGAAAGCCGTTTCGCCTCGACGGAAGCGGCCAAGCTGTGGGACGCCGCGCTCACCGCGTACGACCGGTCCGGCGCCTCCGGCCCGGAGACGCGGCTGGAGCTGATCATGGGCAAGGCCCGTGCGTCGGCCGTATCCGGTGGGCTCGGCCAGGCCCGGCGGCATCGGGCCGAAGCACTGGAACTGGCGGAAAAGCTGGACGATCCGCTCCTGACCGCCCGGGTGATCGGCGCCTTCGACGTCCCCGCGATCTGGACCGAAAGTGACGACCCCGCGTTGGCCTTCCGGATCACGGCCGCCGTCGAACGGACACTCGCCGCGTTACCCGCCGACCGGGAGGCCGACCGTTGCCGTCTGCTGGCGACGCTCGCCGTCGAGCTGCGGAACGCGGGCGGGCGACGGGCTCGCGAAGCGGCCGAAGAAGCCGAAGCGCTCGCACGACGCCTCGGCGACCCGGCGCTGCTGGCCTTCGCGCTCAACGCCCGGTTCCTGCAGTCCTTCGACCGGGCCGGGCTCGCGCCGCGGCGGGCCGAGATCGGCGAGGAGCTGGTCGACCTCGCCGCGCGGCACCGGCTGGTGACGTTCGAGGTGCTCGGACATCTCGTGCTCCTGCAGGCGAAGAGCGCGCTCGCGGAGTTCGCCGCCGCGGACCGGCATGCCGCGTCGGCGGATGAACTCGGGGAGAGGTATGGCACTCCGCTCGTCGGCGTGTTCACCCGGTGGTATCGCGCGATGCGGACCGCGATGACCGGTCCCGGCGGGGAAGCCGCCTATCGGGCCGCGGCGGCCGGGCTCGCCGGGACGTCGATGTCCGGAGTGGACAACGGGATCCTCGCCCTCGCGCTGTTCTGCGACCGACTCCAGCGCGGTTTGCCCCGTGAAGCACGCGAAGAGAGTTACGGTTCCTACGAATGCTGGTGCCGTCCGGTGCTTCCGATCCCGGACTCACCCCGAGACCTGCTCTACGAAGCCCGCACCTGCCTGCACGCCGTCGTCGCGCTCGAACTCGGCGACCGGACGGCGATGGAGCGGCTGTACGCCGAACTCCTGCCCGCCGACGGCGAGATCGCCGGCGCCGGGAGCGCGATGCTCACCCTCCGGCCGGTCGCGCACTATCTCGGTGACCTGGCCGCCGCTCTCGGGCGCCACGCCGCGGCCGCCGCGCATTACCGGCGGGCACACGCCATCGCGGTGAAGGCGGGCTCGCCGCATTGGGCGGCCGCGGCACGCCAGGCTTCGGATTTGTGAGAAAGGGCCCGATATATCGCAAGTGTCCACAAAGGACAGTTTGTGCCGCTCGAACGTAAGGAGGTCGAGCGTCCCGATTGCCACACAGTCCCGGCCAGCGCCGTCATGGTCACCAACCCGCGGGCAACACGCCACTTTTGCCTTAACCCCTCAATGGCTCACTTCTCGCGCATCGCACGGCGGATCTCGGCCAGCTTGTCCTTCGCGGCCTTGTCGCGATCGGCGATCTTCTTGTCGAGCGAGGCCACGTCCTCCTTGCCGCCGAGGCCGGCGAGTTCGGTCGAGCCCAGCGAGGTCGTGTAGCGCTGCTCGATCCGGTCCCGCACGTGGTCGAACGACGGCACCCCGGACTCGCTGTACTCCGGCTCCGGAACCTCCACCGGGGCCGTGGGAGCCTCCTCGACGATCTCGGCGTCGATCACTTCCGGCGTCTTGTCCGGATCCTTCTCACTCATCGTCCACTCCGTCCTTCGTGCCAGGGCACGGCTTCGGTCATCAACCCGAGCATGCCCGAGACCAGGCGCATCTGGTCGACCGTGCGGATATCGGCTTCGACCAGTCGCGGTGAGCAGACCACGATGGCGAGCGCCTGCGCCCGTGAAAGTGCCACGTTCAGCCGGGTGCGGGACAGCAGGAACTCCAGGCCACGCGGCAGATCGACCGCCGACGACGAGGTCATCGTGGTGATCACCACCGGCGCCTCCTGGCCCTGGAACCGGTCGACGGTGCCCACCCGCACGCCGGGGAATCCCGCCTGGTCCAGTGCGCGGGCCACGACCCTGGCCTGCAGGTTGTACGGCGCCACGACCAGGATGTCCTCGTCGCCGAGCGGCCGGGGCTCGCCGTGGTCGGTCCAGGCCCGCCCGTGGAGATCCGCCACGATGGCGGTGACGGCTTCGGCCTCTTCGACCGAGCGTGTCGTGTTGCCGTGATGATCGACTTCGGCGAGATACAGCCCGGCCTCGACGCCGTCGATCGCCCGGTCGGCCGCCGAGGGGTGCGAGTGCAGGCGACCCGCGTAGGACAGCCGCGAGACCGGCGCGCAGACGGCCGGATGCATCCGGCGGGTCTCGTCGAGGAAGTAGCCGAGTTCGGCCGGGATGATGTCGGCCTCGCCGATCAGGTGCCCGAGCGCGGACGCCTCGGCGCCGGCGGGATGCGTGCCCTGCACGACCTGCGGCAACTGCTGCGGATCGCCCAGCAACAGGAGGTTCTTGGCGCACATCGACACCGCGAGCGCGTCGGCGAGGGCGAACTGGCCCGCCTCGTCGATGATCAGCAGGTCGAACGGCTCCTCGCGGATCGCGGCGTTCGCGAACGTCCACGCGGTCCCGCCGACGAGATGGCCGGTGTCGTGCTCCTCACGCCAGTTCACCAGCGCGGGATTGGTCTTCGGCTGCTCCCACGGCGCCGCCGGATCCGGGGTGCGCTTGGCGCGTTTGGCGCACGGCAGGTCCGGCGCGTTCTTCAGCGCGGCGGACAGCACGTTCTCCACGGCCTTGTGGCTGGTGGAGGTGACGGCGATCGTTTTGCCCGCGCGTACCAGCTTCGCGATCAGCCTGCCCGCCAGGTACGTCTTGCCCGCGCCCGGCGGGCCCTGGACGGCGAGGGCGGAGCCGTCGAGCGCCTCGACGGCGTCGATCACCGTGCTCACCAGATCCGTCCCGGGCTCGGGGAGGGGCCGGTCGTCACGCAGCCGCGGCGTCGTGCGCCGGAGCAGGTCGACGCCGGGGTGAGCGGGCAGCGTCGGCAGCGCGTCGACGACAAGCCGGGCGAGGTCCGCGACCGCGTCGTCCTTGGGAGAGGGCCGCACCGGGCTTCCCGGCAGCACCGCGACGGGTCGGTCCGCGGACGTCTCGTCGGGCGCGCAGCTCTCTTCGAGGGTCAATTCGACGGCGGTGGCGGAGACGACCTTGGCATCCCGCGCGGACGCCCCGTAGCGCAGGCGGACGTCGTCACCGGGGGCGAAGGGATGCGGCCGGTCCGGATCGCACCGAAGCGTCAGTGAACGTTTGGCCTTGCGGACCCGGCCCGAAGGCGGCACCCATTCCCCGGCCTCCATGGCCACCGGGACGGTGCAGGCGTTGTCGGTCTCCAGATCGCCGAGCGGCGCGGCCAGCTGGCGAAAGTACTCCCACCACGCCGGATTCGTCTCGCGGCGGTGATAGCCGACGGACGCGGCGAGCAGCGCCCTGGCACGGTCCTCGCCGGTGAACTCGGCCGGATCGTCGGGCAGCCCGTCCAGCAGCGGATCGACCAGCGCGGCCAGCTGCGCGGCGCGTTCGGCGCGTTTCCGGGCGGCGACGTCCTCTTCGGTCTCGCGGAGCAAAGCGTCCACATCGGACTCTTCCGGGGGCTCGGCGAGCGGGATTCCTTCGTCCGCGCGGATCTTGTGGAGGAATTCGAACAACCGCAGTGTGGAGAGGCAGTCGTATTCGTTGTAGTCACTGATGCCGCGCAGGACCTCGTCCGCTTGTTCGGTCTCGCCGGACGCGGTGAGCGACAGGTAGTCCTCGTAGGCTTCGATGCTCGAAACCGCCGTCTTCACGTCACCGCCGCGAGCTTCCGGCATGTAGAGCGGTTCGAGGTACTTGATCGAGTACGACCGCTGCGAGACCCGGAGTGCCTTGCGTACCACGGCATATAGATCGACGAGTCCGCCGCTGCGCAGCAGGTGGTCGACGGCGTCCTCGCGGGTCCCGTGCACGGCGGCGAGCCGTTTGATCGCGGTGACCTCGTACGGGGCGTAGTGGTAGACGTGCGAGCCGGGGTGCTCGGCGAGCCTTGCGGTGGCGAAGTCGACGAACTCTTCGAAGGCGCGTTTCTCCTGCGCCCGGCTATGCGCCCAGAACGGCGTGAACTTCGTGTCCTCGTCGGCGGTCACCGCGCCGAAAAGGTATTCGAGTCCCTCGCCGGCCAGGGCGTACGGATCGCCCTCCATGTCGAAGAAGACGTCGCCGGGCGCGGGCGGCGGCAGTTCCGCCAGTGCGTCCGGATCGATGATCTCGTAGGCGATCTCACCGGTGGCGTCCTGACGGACCTGGATCGCGGCCTGGGCGCGCAGCGTGGTGAACGACGTCGCCGAGATGTCGCGCGGCCGGTCCTCCGGCGTGGCGGCCGCGAGCGCGTCGATGGTGCCGAGACCTGCCGCGACGAGTTTGCGCCGCTGGTCACCGCGCATCCCCGCCACCAGCGAAAGATCGCGATCGGCTTCCCGGGCGCTCGCGCAGTGCGCGGCGTAGGAACAGCCGCCACAGGCCGGCCGCTCGTCGGCCCACAGCGGGACCGGCAGAGTCGGCGGCCGGTTCCGCAGCCGGGCGCGGAGCCGGTCCACCAGCGGCAGGAAGTCGTCGACGCGGAACGAGCGCGTGCTGTGGTCACCCAGCAGCAGGTGCATTCGCGGGCCGCTGGGCCAGCCCGCCCGGCGCAGGGCGTCGGCGTACGCGGTCAACTGCACCACGGCCGCGGGCTTCGCGTGCCTGGCGAGCTTCGTGTCGTACACCTCGTAGCGGCCTTCGTCGTCCCGCATCAGGAAGTCGGCGCGGCCGGAGAACTCGCCATCGTGGAAGACGGCCTGGTAGATCACCGGGGCACCGGCCCGCAGCGCTTCTTCGGTGGCCTTCGCGGCGACGACCGGGTCGCGTTCGTCGATCTCGACGACGGCGCTCCGCTCGCCGCGCAGCTTGTCCAGCGTCGCGGCCTCGTGCGCTCGCCCGTGGGTGACCGCCAGCTGATCGGGCCCGGAACCCGGCCGGGGCGCCCCTGGGAGACCGGCGGCCAGCGCCTGGTTCAGGACACTGCGGTGCTCGCATTCGAGCAGATCGGCGAGATCGGACGGGGTGTACATCGCCCGGGAGTCTGACATGGACTCCCGTCCGGGCAGCCCCGGCACGCCGGAGTCAGCCGGAGGTGTGGTCGAACTTCAGATGTGAGGTGATCCGGTAGCGGTCGCCCCGGTAGATCGAGCGGGTGTATTCGATCACCCGGCCACCGGGGTCGCGGGTGGTGCGTTCGAACAGCAAGGCGGGGGAATGCTGCGGGACGCCGAGGAGCCCGGACTCGTCGGCGTCGGTGACGGTCGGTTCGGTGACCTGCACGGCCGTCGCGGGCAAGACCTCGTACCGCGTGCGGAGCAGCTCGTAGAACGAGCCGGCTTCGAAGTCGGCGCGCGTGATGTCGGGCACCAGGCCCCGTGGGACGAGGATCCGCTCGATCGCCATCGGCGCTTCTTCGACGATTCGGACGCGCGTGACGGCCACCAGCGGGCAGGCGGGGGAGACCTCGAGCCGTTTGCCGAGCCGGGCGCCCGCCGTCGTGATGGCGAAGTCGACCACCCGGCTGGTCCACTCGCCCTCGGCGGGTGGGGCGAACTGGTCGCCGCCGGTGGCGGGCAGGAGATCCTGGGAGATCTTGCGGGGCGCGGTGAACGTGCCGCGGCCGTGCTCGCGGACGAGGAGGCCGTCCCGCGCGAGTTCGTCGATCGCCGCCCGCAAGGTGGGGCGCGAAACGCCGATTTCCATGCTCAACGCGCGTTCCGAAGGCAGGACCTCACCCGGCTGCCGCCGCTCGATGAGCTTGCGCAGCCGTTCCTTGACCTCTGTCCGCCGCATGACCACAGCTTAGCCAGTGGTCGTCTTGAATTGGCTGGTGGACAACTTGTCTAGACCTATTGACTTTACCACTTTCGCGGGCGACCTTGGTGAAAACTGACCAGTGGTAAAGGAGACAGCGATGCCGAAGTTCCGTCTCACCACCTTGGCCGTCACCGCCCTCTCGGTCGCGGTGCTCGGAGCGGTGCCGGGTACCGCGAGCGGGGCGGCGGCCTGCGGGGCGCTGTTCGACGACTTCCACTACGCCTCGCACACCGACGGGCTTCTCGGGCAGCGCGGCTGGCAGGTGCGCTCGGGTGGCGGCGGACCCGGCGTCGCGGGCGCGCGGTGGGCTCCGGAAGGCATCACGTTCCCGACGTCCGGCGGGGACAAGGTGCTGCAGCTGGCTTCCGCCACCGACGGCACGCCCGCGGGTACGACGCAGACCGAGATCATGCAGCCCGATCGGCGGTTCTTCGAAGGGACCTACGCGGCGCGGATCCGGTTCTCCGACGCGCCGGCGTCCGGCCCCGACGGCGACCGGATCAACCAGACTTTCTTCACGATCAGTCCACTCCGCTACGACAATGACCCGATCTACAGCGAGCTGGACTTCTCCGAGTACCTGCCCAACGGCGGCTGGGGTGAGGCGGGGCCGGTCAATTTCCAGACCAGCTGGCATACCTACACACCGGACCCCTGGTACGCCGAGAACAAGAGCGACGCGCAGCGCCGCAGCATCGGCGGCTGGCACTCCGTGGCGGCGACCGTGTCCGGTGGCCACGTGCGGTACTACATCGACGGCGCGCTGGTGGCCGACCACGATCGCGGTGGGCCGTTCGACGTTTACCCGCGGCAGGCCATGTCGCTGAACTTCAACCAATGGTTCATCGACCTCACGCGGCACGCCGGCGGCACGAGCACCTACCTGGAACAGGTCGACTGGGTCTACTACGCGAAGAACGAGGTCCTCACACCTCAGGCGGCCGCCGAGCGGGCGGCGTCGTACCGGTCTTCGGGCGTGCGGTTCACCGACGGCACACGCGGTTGCTGACCCGGTCACATCCCTCGCCTCCCGCGGGTCGTTGGATAGGACCGGGGTTCTGCGGGAACGAGGAGTGCGGTGGACGAGCGTGATCGGCTGGCGGAACGATTCGAAGAGCACCGGACGAGGTTGCGCGCGGTGGCGTACCGGATGCTGGGCTCGGCCAGTGAGGCCGAAGACGCCGTTCAGGACACGTGGCTGCGGCTCAACCGGACCGACGCCGGGGAGATCGAAAACCTCGGCGGCTGGCTGACCACGGTCGTGGCGCGGGTGTGCCTGAACGTGCTGCGCTCGCGTGACCACCGGCGGGAAGAGCCACTCGACGCCGCTTCGTCCGAGCCCGCCGACTCCTCGGTCGATCTCGCCGCCGATGCGGTGCTCGCCGACTCGGTCGGACTGGCGATGCTGGTGGTACTGGACACGCTGGTCCCCGCCGAACGGCTCGCGTTCGTCCTGCACGACATGTTCGCCGTACCCTTCGACGAGATCGCCCCGCTGATCGACCGCACCCCGGCCGCCGCCAGGCAACTCGCGAGCCGCGCCCGGCGCCGCGTCCAACGCCGCCCCGCCACCGCGGAACCGGACCTCGCGCGACGCCGCCAAGCCGTCGACGCCTACCTGGCCGCGGCCCGCGGCGGGGACTTCGAAGCGCTACTCGAACTGCTCCACCCCGACGTCGTCCTCCGCGCCGACAAGGCGGCAGGCCCCTCACGCGCGCCGATCTTCCTGCGGGGTGTCGACACGGTGGCTCGTGGTGCGGCGGCCGCTTCGGTGCGGGCGGCTGTCACTCAGCTCGCGCTGGTCAACGGTGGCATCGGGCTCGTGATGGCCGACGAGGGCCTGCCGTCGGTGGTGCTCGCGTTCGCTTTCGTGGACGGGAAGATCGCCGAGATCGACGTCATGGCGGATCGGGATCGGCTGCGGACGTTGGATCTGGTGATTTTGGACTGATCGGTGGGCGGACCGGCCTCTCAGCCCCAACACCGGAAACCGGCCTAAAGTGTCCGAGACACCGCAGTCATCCCGGGAGGCACGCATGTCGTTGTTGGCCCAGCTGAGCACCGCGATCACCACCGGTAGGGTCGAGGTCGTCGACCTCACCGCACCGTTGAGCGCGAGCACGCCCGTCCTGCGGTTGCCGGAGCCGTTCGCGAACACGATCCCGTTCGGCCTGGAGGAGATCAGCCGCTACGACGAACGCGGGCCGCGCTGGTACTGGAACAACATCCACACGGGCGAGCACACCGGAACCCATCTCGACGTCCCGGTGCATTGGTTGTCGGGCAAGGACGGCCATGACGTCTCCGAGGTTCCGCTGCGGACGCTGGTCGCCCCGGCGGTGGTGCTCGACGCGTCGGCTCGCGCGGCCGAAGATCCGGACTTTCTGTTGTCGGTCGACGACATCCGCGAGTGGGAGCGTGAGAACGGGCCGCTTCCCGACGGTGGTTGGCTGCTCTACCGCACGGGTTGGGACGCCCGTTCGCACGAGCAGGAGACCTTCCTCAACAACGACGAGAACGGCCCGCATACGCCGGGGATCTCGGCGGACTGTGCCCGCTGGCTCGCCGAGGAGGCGCCGATCACCGGGTTCGGGGTGGAGACGGTGGGCACGGACGCGGGGCAGGCGCTGGCCCTCGAACCTGCCTTCCCCTGTCACGAACTCTTGCTGGGGGCGGGAAAGCACGGCTTGACCCAGTTGCGGAATCTGGCGAGCCTGCCGCCGACCGGATCGCTGTTGGTCGTCAGCCCGCTCCCGATCGTCGGCGGTTCCGGTAGTCCCGCTCGTGTCTACGCGTTGGTGGAACGGGGATGAAGGTCGCGGAGCTGGTCGGCCGCACGTTGGCGGAACTCGGTGTGGGTGCCGCGTTCGGAGTAGTGGGCAGTGGCAACTTCGAGGCCACCAACGGGTTGCGGGCCGGGGGAGTGCGGTTCGTCGCCGCGCGGCACGAGGGTGGCGCGGCGAGTATGGCCGACGCGTACGCGCGGATGAGCGGCCGGATGTCGGTGCTGAGTTTGCACCAGGGCGTCGGGTTGACCAACGCGATCACCGGGATCACCGAAGCGGCCAAGAGCCGGACACCGATGATCGTCCTGGCCGCCGACACCGCGGCCTCGGCGGTGCTGTCGAACTTCCGGATCGACCAGGACGCGCTCGGGGCGGCCGTCGGCGCCGTGCCGGAACGCGTCCACAGCGCGGCGACGGCGGTCGCCGACACCGTCCGCGCCTACCGGACGGCCTGGCAGCAACGCCGGACCGTCCTGCTCAACCTCCCGCTCGACGTGCAGGCCCAGGAGGCGCCGGAAGGCGTTCCAGTTCCGGAAATCGGTGGCCCGGCGCCGATCCGGCCGAGCGTCGAGGCGGTCGCCGAACTGGCTGATCTTCTCGCCGAAGCCCGGCGGCCGGTGTTCATCGCCGGTCGCGGTGCGCGGGCGAGTTCCGCGGCGCTGCGAGAGCTCGCGGAGGTTTCCGGCGCCCTGCTGGCGACGTCGGCGGTGGCACATGGTCTGTTCCACGATGATCCCTTCGCGGTCGGGATCGCGGGCGGGTTTTCGTCCCCGGGGGCAGCGGGCCTCATCGGTGACGCCGACCTCGTGATCGGCTGGGGCTGCGCGCTGAACATGTGGACCACGCGGCACGGCACACTCCTCGGTCCGGAGGCCCGCCTGGTCCAGGTCGACGTCGAGCAGGCCGCGCTCGGCGCCCACCGCCCGATCGACCTCGGCATCGTCGGAGACGTCACCAGCACCGCCGTCGACGTCCACGCGGAACTCGGCAGGCGCGGTCACCACGCGAGCCGCGAATTCCCTCCAGGAACCCGATGGAACGACGTCCCGTATAACGACTTATCCGGCGACGGGCGGATCGATCCGCGCACGCTCAGCCGCCGTCTCGACGAGATCCTCCCCGCCGAACGTGTGGTCTCGGTCGACTCCGGCAACTTCATGGGCTATCCGAGCGCGTATCTGTCCGTGCCCGACGAGAACGGCTTTTGTTTCACGCAGGCGTTCCAATGCGTCGGGCTCGGTTTCGGTACGGCGATCGGCGCGGCACTGGCCAGGCCGGACAGGCTCCCGGTGCTCGCCGTCGGCGACGGCGGGTTCCACATGGCCCTCTCGGAACTGGAAACCGCCGTACGGCTGCGGATCCCGCTCGTGGTCGTCGTCTACAACGACGCCGCGTACGGCGCCGAGATCCACCACTTCGGTGACGCGGACATGACCACGGTCCGGTTCCCCGACACCGATATCGCGGCGATCGGCCGCGGCTTCGGCTGCGAGGGCGTCACCGTGCGATCGGCCGAGGAGCTGACGGCCGTCACGGACTGGCTCGGCGGACCACGGGACGCGCCGCTCGTCGTCGACGCCAAGATCGCCGACGACGGCGGCTCGTGGTGGCTGGCCGAGGCCTTCCGCCACTGAGTGCTACACGCCCCAGTCCGGCCGCAACGGCATGCCCGAGTCGCCGTCCGGACCGACCTTGACGCCGAGCACCTGGTGCAGTTCGATCTCGCGCCGTTCGAAGGCGAGGCGGCAGGCGGCCATGTACAGCGCCCAGACCCGGCTCCGGCCGGCGCCCGCCTCGGCGACGGCCGCGTCCCAGTTCGCGTCGAGGTTGGCGCACCACGCGCCGAGGGTGGTGGCGTAGTGCTCGCGGAGGTTCTCCGAGTGCCGCACCTCGAGTCCGCTGTCGTGCATCGCGGTGGCGATCTCCCCGACGGACTCCAGCTCCCCGTCGGGGAAGACGTACCGGTCGATGAAGCCGCGCGACCGGTGCGGGACGGAGGTGTCGGGGTTGGTGATGCAGTGGTTCAGCAACCGCCCTTGCGGCTTCAGTTTCCCGGCGAGGAAACGGAAGTACGACGGCAGGTTCCGCGCGCCGATGTGCTCGGTGAGCCCGATCGACGACACGGCGTCGAAGCCGGTTTCGGTGACGTCGCGGTAGTCGAGGTGCCGCACCTCGGCCCGGTCCGCGAGCCCCTTGGTCACGATGTCCTTTTGCGCCCACTGTGCCTGTTCGCGCGAAAGGGTGACGCCCAGCGCCTCGACACCGTAGTTCGCGACCGCGTGCTCGACCATCCCGCCCCAGCCGCAGCCGACGTCCAGCAGCCGCATCCCCGGTTTGAGGCCGAGTTTCCGGCACACCAGGTCGAATTTGTGCTCCTGCGCCTCTTCCAGTGACGAGTCGGCGGACGGGAACGCGGCGCAGGTGTAGGCCATCGACGGGCCCAGCACCAGTTCGTAGAACCGGTTCGAGACGTCGTAGTGGTTCGAGATCGCGTTGCTGTCGCGGGCTTTCGAGTGCCGCAGCCCGTCGAAGACGCGTTTGACGCGACTCGGCAGTTCTTCGGCGGGCGGGGCGACCCGGCGCAGATGCCGGGGGCCGAGTTCGCGCAGCAGCCACAGGCGATCCGCGGTGCTGAGCTGATCGACCTGTGCCACGAGAGCACGCAGCGCCGTATAGATGTCACCGTCCACGTCGAGCGCGCCGGCGACATAGGCGCGCGCGAGACCGAGGTCTCCCGGAGACGACATCAGGTACGTCAGCGCCAGTGGTGAGCGCACCTGGATCGACACCGGCGCGTCCGCCGGACCGCTCGTGCTGCCGTCGTAGGCGGTGATGGACACTTGGGCGCTCGGGCCGAGCAACCGCTCGAAGATCTTCCCGACGGTCGTGCTCTCAGCCATGTTCGTCTCTCTTCTTCTTCCCGGCCCGGGTCACCGCCGCCGCACGCATTTCGCGTACAGGTCGAGCAGGCGGCCGTCGGGGTCGTAGGCCGTTTTGAGTTTCCGGTAGGCGTCGCCGTTGTACAGCCGCCAGAACTCTTCTTCGGTATAGAAACTGTCGGAGTACAGCGATTTCCGCCCGCCGAGTCGGGTCACTTCGGCTTCGATCAGCCGATTGTGCGTATCCGGCTCCTCGCCGGGGTCCAGTGGGACCGCGGACCAGAAGCCGAAGTTGACGTACAGCGTTTCGGGGTCCAGTTCGTACAGCGGCGAGTTCACGCTACCCGGCCGCTGCTTCAGCGGGCAGATCCACACCGGGCTGATCGGGATCTCCCGGCGGAAGAAGTCCAGGAACTCCGCGGCCCGCGAGAGCGGCACCTCGATGTCCTGGACGACGGTCTCTTCCGGCGGGAGACCGCGCAGCTTGAGCAGTTTCGCGGCGATCCCGAACCGGCGGTCGAGCGCCACCGCCTTCCAGTAGACCGACGACCGGAGCAGCCGCCTGCCCAGCAGCAGCCGGGGGAGCCGGTGCTGCACGCCGAACGCCCGCGAGCACCAGAACCAGTCCGTGTCCCAGCGCCACAGGTAGTCCCGGACGCTCAGGTGGTCGGTCTCCCGTTCGCGGATCGACTTGTAGTAGATGTCGAGCCAGGTGTAGTCGCTGGTCGCGGGCGCGGAAGTGGTGAACGTGCCCAGTGTCAGGTACTGCTCGCCGGGGCCGAAGACCGTTCCGTCCACGAAGTCCGCCGATCCGTTCCGGCAGGCTTCGCCGAGCGCCGCGAAGTACTCCTCGGTGTCGTCGTACCGGATGTGGTCGAGCCGCACATACGGTTTGACCGGCTCCAGCTCGATCTTCAGCCGCAGCGCGTAGCCGAGCGTCCCGTAGGAGTTCGGGAAGCCGTGGAACAGGTCGCTGTGCTCGTTGTCCGCTCGCGCGACGACGACCCTGCCGTCGCCGGTGAGCAACTCCATCTCCAGCACCGACTCGTGCACGAGACCGTTGCGGAACGACGAAGATTCGATGCCGAGGCCGGTGACCGCGCCGCCGAGGGTGATCGTCTTGAGCTGCGGCACGACCAGCGGCATCAGCCCGTGGGGCAGGGTCGCGTCCACCAGTTGCTCGTAGGTGACCATGCCCTCGACGTCGGCCGTGCGGGCCAGTGGATCGACGTCGAGCACGTGCGTGAACCCCGAGACGTCCAGTCCCGGCGTACTGGTCGCCGTCCGCGCGCGGAACAGGTTCGACGTCCGCTTCGCCAGCCGGATCGTGCCGTGGAGGCCGGCCAGTTGCGCACGGAGGGTTTCCGTGCGCGCTTCGTGTTCGGCGAACCGGACCAACCGCGCCGTCGCTCGGCTGCCGCTGTCGTTGTCAGTCATCATTGATCGCCATCAACTCATCGTGCCTGACGAAACCGCCGCGCGCAGCCCTCAATCTCTACCTGAGCCGCGGCAAGGAGACGGCGTCCGCCATCGCCGTGAAGCCCTTGTCGCCGGGGTGGAGGTGATCGCCGGAGTCGTACTCGGGTTTCATCCGCTGCGGGTCGGCCGGATCGCGGATCACCGCGTCGAAGTCGAGGTAGCCGTCGAACAGCCTGCTGGTCCGGATGAACCGGTTGACCGCCTGCCGGGTCTCTTCGAGTTCGGGGGTGTAGGAACGCCAGCCCTTCCACGGCGTGATCGTCGCGCCGAGCACCCGCAGGCCGCGGTCATGTGCCCGGTTGGCGATCTGCTTCAGCGCCGAGATGATCTTGCCCGGCTCGGCCTGATGCGGGGTCTGCTGGATGTCGTTGATGCCTTCGAACACGATCGCCGTCCGCACACCGGACTGACTCAGCACGTCCCGATCGAGGCGCGCCAGCGCGTTGACGCCGTAGTTGCCGCCGTCGAGCAGCAGCCGGTTCCCGCTGATCCCCGCGTTGAGCACGCCGAGGTGACGGCTGATCCTGTCGGCGAGCTGATCGGGCCAGCGCAGATTGGCGCCCCAGGTCGAGTTCGCCCCGTCGGTGATGGAGTCGCCGATCGCGACGACGCTGCCCCGCAGCCCGTGGCCGCGGACGTCCACTCCGGACACGTAGTGCCAGACGGCGGTCCGTTCCGGGAACGCCGCCGCCGACTCGTCGGCCGCCTTGTCGCCATCACGGGTGAAGTACGAGTTCTGCATGGCCAGCGGGTGATGGGTGACCGGGCCGGACGGCGTCGGGGTGTACGTGGTCACCAGGAGGTCGCCGTCCCTCGGCACGTTCAGCGCCGCGCCGTCACTGACGACGTCGGCACCCGGTGGCACGGTGATCTCGCCGTCGCCGCCGAAAGTGAGCGTGCGCATGGTGCCGGGGACGGCCTGCGGGGTGTCCGGTCCGGCGGCGACCGCGACGGTCACCCGGCCGAACAGCACCGGCGTCCGGCCGAAAGCGTTGGACAGCCGGACGCGGACCTCGTGCCCGCCGGCGCTGGTGTGCACGATGTTGCGGATCGAGTAGTTCGGGTAGCCGTTGTCGGTCCCGGCCACCCCGGCCGCGGGCGCCGCCGCCCAGGTGCCCACCCATCCGCTCGTGGTGACGCTCTCCACCTGGTCCGCCGAAGCCGCCGCCGCGGCTCCCGGTACGACGCCCAGCAGCAGGACGGCCGCCACCAGTAAACGCTTTCCCGAATACCCGCCTGGCAAGACACGGTTCGGTCGCATGTCGTCACGCCTCCACCCAGTCGGCTCCGCTCATCGTCGGTGAATCACCGACCGCGGTCAATGCGCGGCGCAGGACAGATTTCTGTCGGACACGGGGGTTAGCCTGAGCGGATGACGCCTGCCGCTCTCCGGAAGATCTGCCTCGGCTTCCCCGGTGCCCGCGAGGAGTTCCCGTTCGACGAGCATTCCAGTGTGTTCAAGGTGGCGGGCAAGATGTTCGCGCTCAGCGCGCTCAAGACGAAGCCGCTGCGGATCAGCCTCAAATGCGAGCCGGATCTGGCGGTCCGGCTGCGCGCCGAGCATCCGGCGATCATCCCCGGCTACCACCTGAACAAGCAGCACTGGAACACCGTCGAACTCGACGGCTCGCTGAGCGACGACTTCGTCCGCGAGATGATCGAGGACTCCTACGACCTCGTCGTCGCGGGCCTGCCGAAACGGGAGCAGGAGAAGCTGAAGTGGGTCGCGCTCGGCCAGGAGTGAGCGGCCCGCGTTTCATCCGGATTTCATCGGTCCGTGCTCGCCCGGCCTCCTACCGTGGGCGGAGACGGGTGCCGACCGCCGCACGATGACGTGTCGTCCCGGACTTCCTAGGCTGAAGCGGTGCTGGTGATCTTGCGGGACCGATTCCGGGCACGGGTGCAGGTGAGCCTCGCCCGGGCCGGATTGACCCTGCCGTGGTGGGGCGCGTTGTGCGCGACCAGCGTGAGCTTGGTGTTCACGGTGGTCGCGCTGGTGCAGCGGGACGCCCTGCTGCCGCCCGAGCCGATCGCGCTGGCCGGGTTGATCGTGATCGCGCCGTCGCTGATCTGGGTCACCACCGCCTGGATCATGCCGTGGGTGCGGATGGCCGCGCTGATCGCCGCCGCCTCGGTCCTGCTCCTCGAGCCGGTACTCCCGGATTTCGCGCCGTTGTTGCTGCTGGTCGCGGCCACCGAAGCGGGCAGCGTCCTGAAGACGACGACGGGAATCGCCATCGTCACCGTCACGTGTGAGGCGGTCCTGATCGTCGCGGGCGTCTGGGGCGGGCTGATCGGCGTGCCCGTCTATCTGGTCGCGATCCTGCTCGGCCTCAGCGGCGGGCTCATGGTCCGCTGGTACACCAGGGTGCTGGACGCCGAACGCGGCAACCGCGACGCCTCCCGCGACAAGGCGCTGCTGGCCGAGCGGCAGCGGATCGCGCGCGAGGTGCACGACGTCGTCGGCCATTCGCTCAGCATCACGCTGCTGCATCTGACCGGTGCCCGGCGGGCGCTGCAGCAGGACCGCGACATCGACGAGGCGATCGAAGCGCTCACCGAAGCCGAACAGGTGGGCCGCGCCGCGATGGCCGACATCCGCCGCACGGTCGGCCTGCTCGCCGACACACCGTCCGGAAGCGCCCCGTTACCGGGCGTGGAGGACATCGCGACGCTGGTGGAACGCACCAGGGCCGCCGGTTTGGCGGTGCGCTATACACAGGAAGGCGACCTCGGTCTGGTAGGCGCCTCGGAAGGATTGGGCCTCTACCGCATCGTGCAGGAATCACTCGTCAACGTTGTCAAGCACGCCCCCGGCGCGACCGCGGAGGTCCGGCTGAACACCGGCCGGTGGGGCGCGAAGCTCATTGTCAGCAACACCCTGCCCACGGCCGTCCGGCGCACGTCGGAGGACGGGTCGGGGCTGGCCGGGATGGCCGTCCGGGCGGCGCAGCTCGGCGCGGAACTCAGCGCCGGGCCCCAAGGCAAGCAGTGGATCGTGGAAGTCACCGTGCCGGGCACCCGGGCGGTGCAGGCATGACCGCCACCGAGATCCGCGTGCTGCTGGTCGACGATCAGGAGCTGGCCCGGTCCGGGCTGCGCCGCATCCTGCGGCGTCGCGACGGGTTCGTCATCGCGGGGGAATGCGGCGACGGCTCGGAAGTGCCCGCCGCGCTGGCCGCGCACGAGGTCGACGTCATCGTGATGGACCTGCGGATGAAGAACGTCGGTGGCGTGGAAGCGACGAGGCGGTTGCGACATTCCGGCGGCCATCCGCCCGTGCTCGCGCTGACCACCTTCGACGACGACAACCTGCTCGCCGACGCGCTACGGGCGGGGGCGGCGGGGTACGTCCTCAAGGATTCCCCGGCCGAGGACCTGATCCGGGCCGTGCGCGCGGTCGCCGCGGGCGACGCCTGGCTCGACCCCGGCGTCACCGGCCGCGTGCTCGCCGCCTACCGGCAGGCCGCCGGAACCGGCAGCGGCGGGCGTTCGCCCGAACTGCTGACCCCGCGGGAACAGGACGTGCTCCGGGCGATCGGCCGCGGGCTGACCAACGCGGAGATCGCCGCGGCGCTGGTGATTTCGGAGGTGACCGTGAAAAGCCACATCGGCCGGATCTTCACCAAGCTCGGCCTGCGTGACCGGGCGGCGGCGATCGTCTACGCGTTCGATCACGGGATCGTGGTGCCGGGCTAGCCATGGGAAACGAAGGGGGGATGACCATGCCGGACACGTTGCGCTTCGAGGTGCTCGGCCCGCTGCGGGCCTGGCGTGGGGAGACGCGACTGGATCTCGGTCCGGTCCGGCAGCAGGCCGTGCTGGCCGCGCTGGTGCTGCGCCCGGACGTGACCGTCAGCCAGCACGAACTCACCGACGGGCTGTGGGAACGGCCGCCGGAGTCGAACGTGCTGCCGGTCTACGTCCGGCGGCTGAGGCAATGCCTGGACACCTCCGGGCAGCGGCCGCGGGACTCGGTGATCGTGTCCGACCGCGGCGGCTACCGGTTCGCCAGCGCCGGGGTGCGGCTGGACGTGGCGCGGCTGGAGGAGATGGCCGCCGTCGCGGCCGCCGCCGAGGAGACGGGTGACCTCGTCACCGCGGTGGACACCTTCGCCGACGCGCTCCGGTTGTTCCACGGCGAGCCGCTCACGGGGCTGCCCGGCGCGTTCGTGCAGGGTGAGCGGCGACGGCTGGAGGAACGCAGACTTCTGCTGCTGCGCCGGAAACTGGGCGCCCAGCTGAAACTCGGCCGGTTCGACGAGGTGATCGGCGAGCTGTCGGCGCTGGTGTCCGCCGACCCGCCGAGCGAGCCGCTGGCCGCCCTGCTGATGCGCGCCCTCTACGGCGGCGGGCGGCAGGCGGAGGCGCTGGAGGTGTTCACCGACGTCCGCGAGCGGCTGATCGACCAGCTCGGCGTCGAGCCTGGCGAGGAACTACGGCAGGTTCAGGAATCGGTGCTGCGTGGTGATGACGCGCTGCTCGGCGTCACCCAGCGCCGGGAGGCACCGCGCCGCGCCCGCAACGAACTGCCGGCCACCACCGGCGAACTCGTCGGGCGGGACCGGGAACTCGCGCTGCTCGTCGCGGAAGGCGATCCGGAGTCGGTTTCGGTCGACGCCATCGACGGTGTCCCCGGCGCCGGGAAGACGACGCTCGCGGTGTCCGCGGCCCACCGGCTCCGTGAGTCCTATTCCGACGGTGCGCTGTTCGTGGATCTGCACGGATACACCGAAGGCCGCGAGCCGGTGACCCCGGAACGCGCGCTGCGGCGGCTGTTGCGCGCGGTCGGCGTCGAAGACGTCGCCATGCCCGACGATCTCGACGAGCTGTCCGCGTCGTGGCGGGCGGCGACCGCGCGGCTGCGGTTGCTGCTGGTGCTCGACAACGCCCGATCCGCTGGGCAGGTACGACCCTTGTTGCCTGCCGGTCCGGGTAGTCGCGTGCTGGTGACCAGTCGCCGTCGTCTGTCCGGGTTGGACGCCGATCGCCGGGTGTCCCTCGGCGCGCTGGGGCTCGAAGCCGCGGAACGGCTGCTGAGTCGCATCGTGGGCGCGCCGAGGGCCGAGGGGGAGCGGTTCGCCGTGCGCGCGCTCGCCGGGCTGTGCGGACGGCTGCCGCTCGCGCTGCGGATCGCGGGTGCCCGGTTACAGAACCGTCCGATGTGGACGTTCAAGGACCTGGTGGACCGGATGTCGGACGACGAGCGGCGCCTCGGCGAACTGACCGCCGAGGACCGCAGCGTCGAGGTGGCGCTGAGCCTGTCGTACGAGCAGCTTCGGCCCGCCGAAAGACGCGCGTTCGGCGCGCTGGGACTTTCGCCGACCCCCGAGTTCGACAGCCTTTCGGTGGCCGCCCTGCTGGACTGCTCGCCCGCCGAAGCCGAGCGTCAGCTGGAGAACCTCGTCGACGCGAGTCTCGTGCAGGAACCGGCGAGCGGCCGTTACCGGCTGCACGATCTGGTGGCGGTCTACGCGCGACGGCTCGCCGGAGAGCTGCCGGACGACGTCGTCGAAGCCGCGCGGAACCGGGTCTACGGGCTGTACCTCAAGGCCGCTCGCCGGGCGAGCGAATGGGGAGTCGCGCGGTTCCCGCCGCCGCCGGGCGCCGGGCCGTTCACCGGACAGCGGGACGCCTCGGTCTGGCTCGACGCCGTCGGCGACCTGCCCGAAGTGGTCACCCAAGCCGCCGAGGCGGGTCTGGAAGATGTCGCTTGCTCGATCGCCGAAGGGCTGGTCGACTACCTCGCGCGCCAGCAGCGGTACCACGAATGCCGGGCCGCCCTGCAGATCGCGCTGCCACTGGCCGAACGGGCGGAAGACGGGCTGTTGGTCGCGTCGCTTCGGTTCTGCCTCGGCTACGCCTACGCCATGCAGGGGCAGCTGGACCGGGCGCGCGGCTGGTTCGACGACGCGCTGCGAGCGGGCGAGGCCTGCGGCGACCGCGGGATGGAGGCGCGGGCGTTGGGCGGGCTCACCATGGTGGACCTGATCGCCGGGCGGCACGACCTCGCGGTGCCGGGGATGCGACGGGTGATGACCATAGCCGACGAAGTGGGCGACGGCTGGCTCGCCGAACGGTCGCTGTCCGCGCTCGGCTATCTCGCCTATCTGCGCGGCGAGTACGAAGAAGCGCTGGAACATCTCGGCCGTGCCCGCGACCTGAGCGAGGAGATCGGCAGCCCTGGGATGCTGGCCCGGGTGCTGTGCCACAGCGGCACCGTCCGTCTCGAAATCGGGAGGTTCGCCGAAGCCGTGTTGGATCTGCGGCGGTCCGTCGAACTGGCCGAGGAGACGACCGACGGCCTGCTGACCGCGTCCAGCCTCGCCCGGCTGGGCGCGGCGGAACTGGAACTCGGGAACCTCGACGAGGCGTTCGAACTCCAGCGGCGGGCACTGACCGCGGTCACCGAAGAGACCATCGCCGGGATTGAGTCCGAGATCCGCAACCGGCTCGGCCGCACCCATCTCGCCGCGGGCGACCCGGTGGCCGCCAGGGAGCACTTCGAATGGGTGCTGACCACCATGGGACCCGACGGCGACGCCCTGCAACGCACCCTCGCCCTGGAAGGTCTGGACCTCACCAGACAGTCGGCACGCCGGCGTTGACGATCGTGAAACGGTGTCCTGTCATGGTCGCCCGCCAGCGGTCGAAGTAGGCGTCACCGGCGTCGGCCAGGTGAGCTCCGGGGCGGACCTCGTGGACGACGTACGCCCAGTCCGCGCCGTCGCACAGCACCAGTTCCCGCGGTGCCCCGCGCTTCCGGAGTACGGACGCGCACAGGGCACCGCGCCTGCTGACGGCGCCGTCGTCCAGACAGCGCCGGAGGTCGTCGACGGCGTGGGCGGCGGTCGCGAACAGCGTCCACCGGTACTTGGGCGCCGGACGGCCGGTGGCCCACGGTGTGGAGAACGCCGTCCAGCTCCAACCCGGTCCGACGACACCGTCCAGTTCCCCGGGACTCGGCCGGTCGTCCTCGGGCACCACCGTGTTGTACGGGGTCCGGCTCGCCGGGCTCATGCACGCCTCCTCGTGGACCAGCGGACCGCGCTCACGGATCCGTGCCGGAACCGTAAGGAGGCGCCATGAAATCCCGATGAAACGTCGCCGCGCCGCTGTCCCGTGGGGTCAGCTCCCCGGCACCACGGTCAGGTGCCGCCCGTTCAGCGGCTGGGGCGTCCGGGCGTTGCCGTCCCCGAACAGGCTTCGGAACCGCGCGATCGTCGCCGGGGAGACGGTCTGCTCGGACATCAGGAACCACTGCACGCCTTCGGTGAACGGCGCCGTGGTGAGGGAGCCGCTGTAGCGGAGCGTGCCCCGGTCGCGGGGAAGGAGCGTGTTCAGGTCGAAGTCGGCCAACGCGACCGTCTCGCCGCATTCCGGCGCGAGTTTCGCCAGGATGTGATCCACCGGCGACGCGGCGCCCGCGCGCAACGGCACTCCGATCACCAGCAGCTTTCCGGCGGCGCTGCGGTGGACGAAATGCATTTCCAGCGGATCGGTGCGACCTTTAAAGCGGTGCTCGGACGGGGTGTGGAAATGGAACTGTTCGAGTTCGTAGCGGACCCCGGCCAGCGTGACGTGCCCGGTGCCGGGCCGAACCACCGCCTCTTCGGTTTCTTCGTGGTTTCTCGTACTGCATCCGCTGGATTCGGCTGCGTCCTTTCGGACGTATTCCAGGTCCAGATCGGAATGGCCGTAGGAGATATACAGCCTCGGCAGGGTGGGATCGAACCGGATCGCGCCAGGGGAGATGTCGACCGGGCTCTGTGACGGCTGCCGCGATTGGGCGGTCGTGCCGCCCCCGGTGAGCAGGAAACCGGTGAGTACGAGGGGAACGACGAATGCGGTAAGGCGCCTGCGCGTCACGCTCTGAACCTTTCGAGGACCCGGACGAACTGTGCCCATCCGGTCAATGTCGGCCTCACCCAATGGGGGCGATGCGCGAGAAGAACACATCTTTTTCCTCTGCCGTGAAATGCACAAGCCCCCTGTGCAGGGCAATTTCCGGCACAATTCCCTCGATTCGTACGAAACGGAGTGTGATCTGTGTCGGCCTTCCGTAAAACTCTTACTGTGCGCATCCGGGTCGATACCCCTAGTATCCGAGTGTGTCGATCTTGACTGTGCTCCTCAGCCTGGTGGCTCTTTTTCCCGCCGCGGACCCGGTTGCTCGCGCGGGTGCCTGCGAAAGGGCGGAAGGGGTGACTGTCGCCGTCGATCTCAAGGGGGCCGGTCGGCCCGAAGTTCTCTTGCGCTGTGTGGCCGGCTCCCCCGGCGATGCGCGGACCGCGCTCGAACGCTCCGGGCTCGACGTGCGTCTCGGGAGCGGAAGCGGGCCGTACGGGGATTCCGGCTACGTCTGCCGTCTCGAAGGCCTGCCCGCTGACGATTTCTGTACCGGTCACCGGGACGGCGCGCCGTTCTGGAAGGTGTGGCGGGTTGGCGTCGATCCCCTCGCCTGGCGGGAGTCGCGGACTCAGGGCGGTCCTGGCGCGGTCCGCGTCTGTCCTGGCGGCCTCGTCGGCTTCGCCTTCGGTTCGAAGACTTCGCAGATGACGGTGACGCCCGAGCAGGTGGTGACCAGGCCGGGCTGGCTTCCGCCCCCTTGCCCTTAAGTGGCGATTCGCAAATATGGCGTGATCGGCCCGTTGCCGTGAAGGTCCCCTTGCTTACCCTGAGGGTAGCGGAGGGCCCTTCGCTACTTGGCTGCGGTCAGATACTCCCCACTGAACACGGCGTGTCCTCGACTAATCACAAGGGGCACCCTCCGCTCAAGTCGGACATTTGCCTGCCAGCTGTCCTTTGTGGACGATCAAGAGCCGGGCTGCGCACTAGCGCTCCGCCACTATGAACACGTGTTCATGAACGTGTGTTCATAACTGAGGAGGTCTGGCGTGACCGACATCGTCAACACGGCACAGGCGGAAGCGTGGAACGGTTACGAGGGACGGCATTGGGCGGCTCACCCCGAGCGCTACGACGCGGTGAACGAGGGATTCAACGAGACCCTGTTCGCCGCGGCCCGTATCGGTGAGCGGGACCGGGTGCTGGACATCGGGTGCGGAAACGGCCAGATCACCCGGCTCGCCGCCGTCCGCGCCCCGCTCGGGAGCGCGACGGGCGTCGACCTGTCCGCGCCGATGCTCACCACCGCGCGGGCCCGCGCGGAGGCCGAGGGAGTCGCGAACGTGACGTTCGAGCAGGGCGACGTCCAGGTATTCCCGTTCGGGGAAGCCGTCTTCGACGTCGCGCTCAGCCGGTTCGCGGTGATGTTCTTCGCCGATCCCGTCGCGGCCTTCACCAACGTGCGGCGTGCGTTGCGGCCGGAAGGGCGGCTCGCGTTCCTCTGCATGACCGAACTCGCCGGAACTGATCTCGGCGTCGTTTTCGGCGCTCTGGCACCGTTTTTGCCGACGCCTACTGGCGAGGACGGTACCGGTCCCACTTCTTTCGCCGATCCCGCCCGGATCCGTTCGGTGCTCACGGACGCCGGATTCGTCGATGTCACCTGCACCCGCGTCGAGGCGGACCAGGTCTGGGGGAGTGACGTCGGCGACGCGGCGGCCTTCATCGCGGACTGGGGGCCGGTCAAGTATCACCTCGATCAGGCGGGCGCCGAACCCGCGGACGGTGCGCGGGAAGCACTTTCGGCCGCGCTCCGGTCGTTCGAGGGGCCCGGCGGGGTCCGCTTGCGAGGGGCGGCGTGGTCGGTCACGGCGGCCGCGGGGCGCTGATTCCGTATGGCACCCAGGAAAGCGGCGGCCCTGCGCGACAGTGAAGACGGCCGAAGCCTGCGGGAGCACCTGATCGCCACGGCCGCGAAGCTGATTTCCCTGCGCGGAACCGCGGAACTCACGGTCCGCGCGATCGCCCGTGAGGCGGGTGTCGCCGACGGCGTGCTGTACAACCACTTCGCCGACAAGGAGGAGTTGCTGGCCAACGCCTTGGCCGAGCATGTCCGGACCGTCGAACGCGGACTCGGTGCGCTGCCCGAGCCCGGTTCGGGTACGGTCGAGGCCAATCTGGGTGCGCAGCTGGCCTACGGTTTGGCTCTGCACAAGGAGATTCTGCCCGCGTTCGCCGGGCTTCTCGCCCGCCCCGCCGTGCTCGCGCGGTTCGGGGAACTGGCCGGGGACGGGGCGAACTGGCGGGATCGCCTCGCCGGATATCTGGGCGCGGAAAAGGAACTCGGCAGGATTTCCGGCGATGTCGAGGCAGCGACGGCGATGCTGGTCGGCGTCTGCCACGAAACCGTGCTGTCCGGCCTGTTCCCGCACGGTCCGAAGGTGGTCACAGCGCCCGCGGTCGACGCGGTGGTCGCGACGGTGCTGGCGGGGATCGCGGGCCGCTGACCTGGGCGGGGTGCGCCTCGGCGGATCGCGGGTTGATCGGCGTGAGTTCTGGGTAATCCGATCGTGCGTCTTCAGCAGAGAGGCCGCGCGACGGGAAGGGTGCCTCCATGATCAGTATCGCGGAGCATCCGGTTCCGGGAACCTGGGTGCTGGATCTGCGAGCGACGACGCCGCGTGCGTTGCCGGAAATACGGGCCTGGGTGGTCAGATGCCTGCCAGACCTCGGCGAAGGCCATCGTGACGATGTTTTGCTCGCCGCGACGGAACTCGTCGCCAACGCGTACGTGCACGGTGGTGGCGCGCGCCACATCCAGTTGTGGCGCGGCGTGTCGCCGTGCGCGATCCGTATCGAGGTAGCGGACGTCAGCGTCGAACAGCCTCGAGCGCGCCGTTCGCAAATCGAGGATCCGCGCGGGCGTGGGCTACTCGTCGTCGACGGCGTGGCCGTGCAGTGGGGCGCCCGGCGTGAGTCGGTGCGTGGCGGCAAGCTCGTCTGGGCGCATATCCGCTGTGACGGCGGTTGCCCGGAAGCACTTCCGCGCGTACGCGGTAAGCACTCCCGGAACTGACCGCCGCTCAGACGGCGCGGCGGGCCGTGAACAGGCCCACCGCGGAGATCGCGGCGAAACCGAACAGCAGCCAGCGCGCCGACATGACCACCGACGGTCCACCGAGGTTGACCAGGAGCCCGGCGATCGTCGCGCCGAACGCGGTCGACATCGTCAGCACCGTTGCGATCGCGCCGGCGGCCTTGCCCGCCTCGTCCGCCGGAGCGGAGGTCATCGCCGCCACGGACAGATGCGGCATCGCGATGCCGATGCCCAGGCCGCCGGCCAAAAGCACCGGCAGCCACGCGAGAACGAGGAGCAGGGCCGGATCCTCGGTCTGCATCAGGCCCAAGAGGGCGAAGGCCGCGGTCAGGCAGGCCGGGCCGGCGAGCAGAAGCCGCCGGATCGTCGCCGCCCGGTGCGCCGACGCGCTGACGAGCTGACTCACCGACCAACCCAAGGACAGCGCGGCGGCGAAGAAGCCGGCCGCCGCGGGTGGGAGCCCGCCGAGCTGCTGACCGAACAGCGGAAGAAAGGTCTCCACCGCGACGCCCGACGCCAGGACCATGATGCTCAGGTAGATCCAGCGCAGCTTGGCACCGGCCCGGTACACCGATCGGGGCAGCACGCTCGACGTGGCACGGTTTTCCGCCACCAGGAACGCGGCCACGAGCGCGAGACCGAGTGCGAGACAGGCTGCCATCGCGACTCGATCGGCGAGGATCCCGGCCACCCCCACCGCACCGGCCGCTGCGACGACCAAAGTCAGTGACCGGACCGGAACCGGCGCCACCTGAGCCGTGCGCTCACCCCGAGGCAGCGCGCGCGGCACGAAGACGGCGAGCACGACCGCTGCCGCGGCCAGGACCGCGAACGCCATCCGCCACGAGCCGAACTGTGCCGAGAACCCGCCGAGCGCCGGGCCCGCGAAGTTGCCGACGCCGAACATGGCGGAGATCAGTGCGCTGCCGCGGCTCCACAGCCGCCTCGGCAACGCCGAATGGATCAGGGCGAAGCCCAGTCCGGTCAGCAGTCCGGCACCGAAACCCTGTACCCCGCGGCCGAGCAGGAGTACCGGCATTGACGGGCTGACCGCGCACAGCACCGAACCGGCGGCGAAGACGCCGAAGCCGATCAGATAGGACCCCGCGCCCCCGTACCGCGAAAGGGAACGGCCGACGAGCATCGTCGCGACGACCTGCGCGATCAGGAACGCCGTCATGGTCCAGGCGTACAACGGCCGCCCGCCGATCTCTTGGACGGCTGTCGGCAGCAGGCTCGCCGCCACGTAGATGGTGATCGCGCCGATGAGCACGCCACCCGCCAGGACCACCGCGGTGCTCGTATGGTGCCTCAGTTCCCGCCACGATCCGACGTCTTGTCCGATGCTCACGCGCTTCTCCTCGCTGTCGAGTGGATTGCGCTTCGCATCATGTCGGCGCCCGAAGACCCGGTAATCGGACAAAACGGACGTGAATCACGTCACATTTTCGTGCGGCCTTCGATGGCGGCGCGGGCGGCCTCGACGGACTTCCGGACGACCACGTCCGTGGAATAGCCCTGTTTCGTGAAGACGCGGTCGAGGTAGAACGTGCCGTAACCGTGCGCCTGGGTGAACAGCTGCTCCATCAGTTCGAGCCCGTCCTGTGGCCGGTCAGCGACGGCGAGGCAGAGCGCGAGGAACTGGTCGGTCAGGCGGCGGGTCTGCTCGTGCAAGGTCGCGTGTTCCGGCCCCTGCAGGCCGTCGGAGTAAATGACGTTCATTCCGGCGCGGCGTTCGATCAGGTACGCCGTGTACGCGCCCGCGGCCGCGGCGAGTGCGGCGACGGGATCGGATTCGGCCTCGATGGCGTCGTGCACCCGGTCGGCCAGCTGGCAGGCCACCGTGGCGGCGATGGCGGCCATCAAGCTTTCCTTGTCGCGAAAGTGCCGGTAGGGCGCGCCGGGGCTCACCCTCGCGCGGCGGGCGACCTCGGCGACGGAAAAGGCGGCGAGGCCCTGCTCGGCGATCAGGTCGAGGGAGACCCGCACGAGTTCCGCGCGAAGGTCTCCGTGGTGGTACTTGCCGCCCATGTCGTGAATCACACCCCAGGTCGTGGAATATGTAAGAGCCCTCTTACGTCGTTGTAAGTGACCTCTTACATGGTCTCACTGTTTCTCGGAGGGTTTCATGAGCACGACCACGCACGCCATCGCCGCGCCGTCCCCGGGCGCCCCGCTGTCGCCGACCACCATCGAGCGACGCGATTTGCGCCCGGAGGACGTGCTGATCGACATCGCGTACGCGGGGATCTGCCACAGCGACATCCACCAGGTGAAGGAGGATTGGGGCACCGCGATCTTCCCGATGGTGCCGGGGCACGAGATCGCCGGCGTCGTCGCCGCGGTCGGGTCCGGCGTGACGAAGTACCAGGTGGGGGACCGCGTCGGGGTCGGCTGCATGGTCGATTCCTGCGGCGAGTGTGAGTACTGCCTCGCGGGCACCGAGCAGTTCTGCCGCAAGGGCAACATCCAGACCTACAACGGCGTCGGTTTCGACGGCGAGAACACCTATGGCGGTTACAGCCGTCAGATCGTCGTGAAGGACGCGTTCGTGTGCCGCATCCCGGAGGGCATCGACCTCGACGTCGCCGCTCCGCTGCTGTGCGCGGGCATCACCACCTACTCCCCGCTGAACCGGTGGGGCGCCGGGCCGGGCAAGAAGGTCGCCGTCGTCGGCCTCGGCGGGCTCGGCCACATGGCGGTCAAGATCGCGGTCGCCATGGGCGCCGAGGTCACCGTGCTCAGCCAGAGCCTCAAGAAGCAGGAGGACGGCCTGAAATTGGGCGCGAAGGACTACTTCGCGACCGGTGACGAGTCGACGTTCCAGACCCTGCGTGGCCGCTTCGACCTGATCCTCAACACCGTCTCGGCGACGCTGCCGGTCGACGCCTACCTCGGCATGCTGCGCGTCGGCGGCGCGATGGTGAACGTCGGCGCGCCCGGCGAACCGCTGTCCTACAACGCTTTCTCGCTGCTCGGCGGGAACAAGGTGCTCGCCGGGTCGATGATCGGCGGCATCGCCGAGACCCAGGAGATGCTCGACTTCTGCGCCGAGCACGGTATCGGCGCGGAGATCGAAACGATCTCGGCGGACCAGGTGAACGTGGCCTACGACCGGGTCGAGAACAGTGACGTCCGCTACCGGTTCGTCATCGACGCGGCGACCATCGGCGCGTAAGTCCCTTGGTGGCGGCCGGTCTTCCTCCGGGAGACCGGCCGCCGCTTCACATCAGCAGCAGCGGCAACGTGTTCATCGCGGTGTGCGCGGCGATCGGTGCCAGCAGGTTGCGGTAGCGAGACCACAGGTAACCGGCGAAAAGCCCGAAAAACCCTTGGAAGGCCACGATCGCGCCCACGGTGAGCGGAAGGGATCCTTGCCCGTGCGTCGGCAGGTGCAGCCACGCGAACAGCAGTGACGCCAGCAGAATCCCCGGCCACCGCCCGAAAAGCGCCTCCAGCCGGGTCTGCAGCAGGCCGCGGAAGAAGACTTCTTCGAGCACGTTCGCGGTGAAGAAGGTCAGCGTCGCGCCCACCGCCAGGTACACCGGGTCGGGATAGTCGTCCGTGGTGGGGAGCGGCGGCGCGAGCGGGCCGAGGACGTAAAGCCAGCCGAACACGAGTACCGCCGGAACCGGCGCGAGCCACTGCCACGCCTGCCGAGGCCACCAGATGTGCCTGAGGCGGAACGGATCCGGTTCCTCTCGCGGGCGCAGGATCCGCAGCAGAACCAAGGGCAGCACCAAGAACACGAGCGGTTTGGCGAGTGCCCAGATGTCGCGGACCAGCGCTTGCTGTCCTGTCGCCGACACCAGGAACAACGCCGGCGGCCACAAAAAAGCGATGAGCGCCAAGGTCGTCGCCTGTCCGCGCAGGGCACGCCGGTCGGCCGTGTGGGGGAGCAGTCCCGGCGTGTGCGGCGGTAGCCCGCGGATCAGCAGGATCCCCGCCAGCGCGGGAAGAAGCGCGCCCGCGAGGGAAAGTTCCTTGTCCGAGTCCGCGGACGGTTTGATCGCGTCATGGCCTGTCACCAGCAGCAGTACAGGGGCGGCGACGAACGCCGCGAGCCCGCCGACGAGTATCCGCCAGTCGGTGCCCGCCCGGACTCCGGTCTTTTCCGTCACCGGGCCAGGATCATCGAATCGGCGCTTGCCCGCGTCATCATTTCGGAGGACTCAGCCGACCGCGAGCAGGACGGGCCGGTGCTGGAACTGCGCGGCGTGACCGCGGGCTACGGCGGCGAACCGGCACGGCTGGCCTACGTCGTGGTGATGGTGGAAGGCCGCGTACGGGCGAGCGGAACCCATGAGCAGCTGCTCGCCACGGACACGCTGTACCGGGAGCTGGTGGAGGCGCTGCGCATCGCCGGGGACGGGGTCCTTGTGAAGCCACGCTAACGAGGGATTTCAGAAACTCGCGATGGACCGCACAGCGGGCACCGGTAAGACTTCGCGCCATGAAGGCATTGGTCAAAGCCGACCGAGCACCGGGGCTGGAACTCACCGACGTGCCGGACCCCGCCGTCGGTCCCGGGGAAGTCGCCGTCCGGGTGCTGCGCGCCGGTATCTGCGGCACCGATCTGCACATCGACTCCTGGGACGACTGGGCGGCGCGCACCATCGCCGCGCCCCTGGTCGTCGGGCACGAGTTCGTCGGCGAGGTCGTCGAAATCGGCCGGTCGGTGACGAGCGTCAAGGTCGGCGACCTGGTCAGCGGCGAGGGACATCTGGTCTGCGGAAGCTGCCGCAACTGCAAGGCCGGGCGACGCCACCTGTGCGCGCGGACCAAGGGCCTCGGCGTGCACACCGACGGCGCCTTCGCGCAGTACGCCGTGCTGCCGGAGGAGAACGCCTGGGTGCACCGCAGCGAAGTCGACCTCGACATCGCCGCGATCTTCGACCCGCTGGGCAACGCCGTCCACACCGCGCTGTCCTTCCCGGTCATCGGCGAAGACGTCCTGGTCACCGGCGCCGGACCGATCGGGATCATGGCCGCCGCGATCGCCCGCCACGCCGGCGCGCGCAACGTCGTCGTCACCGACGTGAGCGAGCACCGCCTGGAGCTGGCCCGCAAGGTCGGCGTCGACCTCGCGCTGGACGTCTCGTCCGCGACCATCGCCGACGCACAGGAGCGGCTCGGCATGGCCGAAGGCTTCGACGTCGGCATGGAGATGAGCGGACGGCCCGAGGCGCTGCGCGACATGATCGCGAACATGTCGCACGGCGGCCGCGTCGCGCTGCTCGGCCTGCCCGCCTCCGACGTCTCCGTGGACATCGCCGCCGTCGTGCTGAAGATGATCCAGCTCAAGGGGATCTACGGTCGCGAGATGTACGAGACCTGGTACTCGATGTCCGTGCTGCTGCAGGCGGGGCTGGACATCTCGCCGGTGATCACGCACCGGTTCGGCTACCAGGATCACGCGAAGGCGTTCGCCACGGCCAGAGAAGGCCGTTGCGGCAAGGTCATTCTGGATTGGACGGAGAACTGATGTACGGCGCGATGCGCGACGACCTCAAGGCCGGGCTCGCCGAAATCCGCGAAGCCGGACTGTACAAGGGCGAGCGGGTGATCCGGGGGCCGCAGCGGGCTTCGGTGAGTGTCGCCGACGGCGAAGTCCTCAACTTCTGTGCCAACAACTACCTCGGTCTCGCCGATCACCCGGTGCTGGTCAAGGCCGCGCAGGAGGCGCTGGACCGCTGGGGCTTCGGCATGGCGTCGGTGCGGTTCATCTGCGGGACCCAGCAGCCGCACAAGGAACTGGAAACGAAGCTTTCGGAGTTCCTCGGCACCGAGGACACGATCCTCTACAGCTCCTGTTTCGACGCCAACGCCGGGCTGTTCGAGACGTTGCTGACCGACCAGGACGTCATCATCTCCGACGAGCTCAACCACGCGTCGATCATCGACGGCGTCCGGCTGTGCAAGGCGAAGCGGATGCGTTACCGCAACCGGGACATCGCCGACCTGGAGCAGCGACTCAAGGAGGCTTCCGGCGCGCGGTACCGGATGATCGCCACCGACGGCGTGTTCTCCATGGACGGCTACCTCGCCCCGCTCGACGAGATCTGCGCGCTGGCCGAGCGCTACGACGCGCTGGTGATGGTGGACGACTCGCACGCGGTCGGCTTCACCGGCCCGACCGGCCGCGGCACGCCCGAGCTGTTCGGGGTGCAGGACAAGGTCGACGTCCTGACCGGCACTCTCGGTAAGGCACTGGGCGGAGCGAGCGGCGGCTACACCTCGGGCCGCGCGGAGATCGTCGAGATGCTACGGCAGCGCTCCCGGCCGTATCTGTTCTCGAACTCGCTCGCGCCGTCGATCACCGCCGCCGCGCTCGCCACGCTGGAACTGCTGGGCTCCTCGGGTGAGTTGCTGGAGAAGCTGCGCGCCAACACCGAGCTGTTCCGGCGCCGGATGACCGAGGCCGGTTTCGACCTGCTCCCGGGTGAGCACCCCATCATCCCGGTGATGATCGGCGACGCCGCCAAGGCGGGCAAGATGGCGGATCTGCTGCTCGACCAGGGCATCTACGTGGTCGGTTTCTCGTACCCGGTGGTGCCGCACGGTAAGGCCAGGATCCGGACGCAGATGTCGGCGGCGCATTCGACCGAGGACATCCACCGTGCGGTCGACGCGTTCGTGACAGCAAGGTCCATGATGGACGAATGATCGATCCGCGACGGCTGCGGGTACTGCGCGCGCTCGCCGACCACGGCACCGTGACGGCGGCGGGCCAGGCACTGCACCTGACGCCGTCCGCGGTCTCCCAGCAGCTGGCCGCTCTCGAAGCCGAATGCGGCCAGCAGCTGTTGAGGCGGTGGGGCAGGCGGGTATCGCTGACCCCCGCCGGTGAACTGATGGTGGTGCACGCCAACGCCGTCGCCGCCGAACTGGAACGGGCGCAAGCCACCCTGGCGGCGCTGGATTCCGGGGTACAGGGGCAGGTGCGACTGGCGAGTTTCGCCTCGGCGATCACCATGGTCGTCGCGCCGTCGATCGCCGCGCTGCGCGCCGGTTCACCCGGGGTTTCGGTGCGGGTGCAGGACGTCGAGGGGCATGCGAGCATCCCGCTGCTGCTCGACGGAGAGATCGACCTGGCGATCACCGAGGAATACCGCCTCTCGCCACGAACGGATGAAAGCAGGCTCAGCCGGTTCCCGTTGTACGTGGAGCCGTTCGACGTCGTGCTGCCCACCGCGCACCGGCTGGCCGGAGCGTCCGAAGTGGATATCGACGAACTCGCCGACGACGAATGGATCGCGCCGAAACCGGGAAATCCCTGCCGCGACGTGCTGACGATCGCCTGCGCCAATCCGGAGATCCGGCACGTCTCCGACGATTTCCACGCGATCACCACCCTGGTCGCCGCGGGGGAGGGCGTGGCCTTGGTGCCACGCAACGCTTTCACCGCCGTGCCCGGCGCGGTCGCCGTCCCGTTGCGTGGCGAGCCGCCGCTGCGCCGCGTGTTCGCCGCGGTCCGGCGGGGGAGCGCGGATCACCCGCTGCTCAAGACCGTCCTCGCCGCCCTGCTGGAAGCGGCCCCCCGGCATGCGAATGCGGACCAGGGGATCCGCCCTTAGGATCTGGGAAACCCGCCGTCGAAAGAAGGACAGGGCGCGCATGCTCCAGATCGATGGCCTCACCTGGACCGTCACGATCGGACTGGTGCTCGCCCTGCTCGCACTCGACCTCATCCTCGCGGCCGTGCGGCCGCACAAGGTCGGCTTCGGTGAGGCGGTGGCCTGGTCGGTCGGCTACATCCTGGTCGCGGTGGCGTTCGGCGTCTGGCTGACGCTGGCGCACGGCGGGGACTTCGGGCAGCAGTATTTCGCGGGCTACATCGTGGAGAAGAGCTTGTCGGTCGACAACCTCTTCGTCTTCGTGATCATCATGACCACCTTCGCGGTGCCAGAAAAGCACCAGCACAAGGTCCTCACCTTCGGGATCATCGTCGCGCTGATCATGCGCGCGATCTTCATCGCGCTCGGCGCCACGCTGCTTTCGTTGTTCTCTTTCATGTTCCTGCTGTTCGGGCTACTGCTGATCTACACCGGCGTCCAGCTGTTCCGGCATCGCGACGAGGATCCGGACGTCGAGAACAACGTGGTGGTGCGGACGGCGCGCCGCCTGCTGCCGCTGTCCACGGAGTACGACGGCGGCAAGCTGACCACCCGCCTCGACGGGAAGCGGGTCGGCACGCCGCTGGTGGTGGTGCTGCTCGCGATCGGCGGGATCGACCTGCTGTTCGCGCTGGACTCGATCCCGGCCGTCTTCGGCGTCACCGACGAGCCGTACCTGGTCTTCGCCGCCAACGCCTTCGCCTTGCTGGGCCTGCGCGCGCTGTACTTCCTCGTGAAGGGCCTGCTCGACCGCCTGGTGTACCTGTCGGCCGGCCTCGCGATCATCCTCGGGTTCATCGGGATCAAGCTGATCCTGCACTGGGCCCACGTCGACATCGACGAGAGCGTTCCGGAGATCTCGACGCCGGTCAGCCTCGCGGTGATCATCGGGATCCTCGTCGTGGTGACGGTGGCGAGCCTGCTCAAGACCCGCAAGGATCCCACCGCCAAAGCACACCCGGGCTCGCTGCGCGGCTCCCGCTCCGAAGAGGACTAACGCCAGCCGTGGGTGAGGAGGTCGAAGATCCGCTCGACGTCTTCGCGGGGATCCGGCCTCCCCCTGGTGAGCGCCGGGATGTCCAGGACGAAGCGCGCGAGCGCGCGGCAGGCGATGTCCTCGGAGTCGACGCCGGTCTCCTCGGCGATGGCCGCGCCGAGGGCGTCGGCGTGCCGGGTCCACATGCGCTCGCCGTACTCCCGCAGTGCCGGGGTGCCGCTGACCAGGGCGGTGAATTCGGCGTACCGCGGATGAGTCGTTATGGAGAGCCACGAGGCGAGCACATACTCGCGCAGCGCTTCGACCACGCTTTGTCCATCAGTGCGTTGCCGCACTGAGGCGATCAGGTTCGCTTCGCGGTCCTGAGCCTCGTCGAAGACCAGCGCCTCCTTGCCGGAGAAGTGTTTGAAGAGCGTCGTCGTCGACACGTCGGCCGCCTCGGCGATGTCGCGGATGCTCACCTGGTCGTAGCCCCGCTGGAGGAACAGCTCCAACGCGGCGTCCGCGAGCGCCTGACGAGTGGCGGCCTTCTTGCGTTCGCGCCGTCCCAGTGTCTCCATGTGCGCACTCTAGCGCAGCGGTTGTCGGAGTCACTAAGTTGACTCGTTGCACTTTTTGACTTGTTCTGCTTTTCTGAGGTCGTGACTTCGAGAATCAGCATCATCGGCGCGGGTCCGGGCGGCTTGACCTGCGCCCGCATCCTGCAGAAGCACGGCGTCCCCGTGACGGTGTACGACCGTGACCCGCACCCTCACGCCCGCAACCAGGGCGGCACCCTCGACCTCCACGTGGACGACGGGCAGCTGGCCTTGCGCGAAGCGGGCCTGACCGAAGAATTCTTCGCCCTCGCCCGGCCGGAAGGGCAGGAGATGCGCAGGCTGGATCCGGCCGGCCGGCTGCTGGAGCGGCACGTCCCGGCCGAAGGCGAGTTCTTCAGACCTGAGATCGACCGAGGCCAGCTGCGCGATCTGCTGCTCGGCTCACTCGAACCGGGCACCGTGCGCTGGGGCTGGACCCTGGACGGCGTCGATGGGGGACTGCTGCGTTTCACGGACGGGACGACGATCGAAACGGACCTCGTCATCGGAGCCGATGGCGCGTTCTCAAGGGTCCGTCCGGCGGTGTCGACGGCCGTCCCGGAATACGTCGGGATCACTTTCCTCGAGGCCTGGTACGAGGATGTCGAGAACGCCCACCCCGACCTCGCCGCCCTCGTCGGTCAGGGCAGCGCCATGGCCGCCGACGGCGACCGATGCGTGTTCGCGCAACGCAACAGCGCAGACCGCATCCGCGTGTACATCATCCAGCGGCTGCCCGTGGACTGGATCGCCGCGGCCGGGCTGAACCCCGGTGACACCGCCGGAATCCGGTCGTGGCTGCTCGACGCCTTCGCCGAGTGGGCGCCGAGCATGCTCCGGATGATCACCGAAAACGACGGCCCCTACGTCGATCGTCCATTGTTCGCCCTGCCCGTGCCGCATACGTGGGAGCACCAGCCGACGGTGACCTTGCTCGGCGATGCCGCCCACTTGATGCCGCCCCTGGGCGTCGGCGCCAATCTGGCCATGCTCGACGCTTGCGAACTCGCTCTCGCGCTGGCCGGTTCCGGCAGTATCGGTGAAGGTGTCGCCGCTTATGAGGAGACGATGGTGCCGCGGTCGGTTGAGATCGCTCGGCGGCTTGAGGGTGGGGCTGCTGGGTTGCTTGATTCGTATGATGGCGCTCTTGTTCGGTGAGGTCTGTAGGTGTGTTGTTGTCGGTTTTCGGTGACAGGGCTCGGTTCTGTCGTTGCCGGAAATCGGGGACGCTTGCCGGTGGCCGCGTGATCGGAAGTTGTCGGTGGTCGGTCGTACGGTTTTTGGCGTGGATACTTACCAGGCCGCGCCGGTGGCGCTTCTCGAAGAACTCACTGATCCTGACTTTTTGGAGTTGGTCAATGCTTCGGTAGATTCGTTGGACGACAGGGATTCCGTGGCTGTGGCGCAGGTGGCGTCGGCGGGGATCGCGCGGTTGGAGGCGGTGCGGTTTCGGGCGTTGGCTCAGCTGAGTCGGCATCGTGGGGGTGTGGGGAGTGTGGTGCAGGAGGTGGCGTTGGCGTTGTCTTTTGTGGACAGTCATGCGGGTGCGGTGGTCGCCGCGGCTGAGGCGTTGACGACGCGGCTGCCGTGCACGCTGGGGTTGATGGACCGGGGGAAGCTGGGTGGTTTCGGTGCGATGAAGGNNATGCCGATCAGATCCGGAAAGCGGCGAATCACGCCGCGATCAGCATCGACCGTGACGGCGCGGACCGGCGTGCCCGTCGGCATCGGGAAGGTCGCCGTCTTACCCTGCGGCAGGGTGAGGCGGGGGTGGCGTCGATCGAGGTCGAAGACGGCCCGGTGGAGAAGGTCACCGCCGCTTACCGCCGGATCGATCGTGAAGCGCGTGCTTTGCGGAAGGGTGGGGAGACGCGGACGTTGGATCAGTTGCGCGCGGATGTCGCGCTGGATTTGCTGCTCGGTGGGCAGTGCTCTGGGGGTGAACGCACCGAGGTGTTCCTCTATATGGACCTGTTCACCTATCTCGGACTCAACGATGATCCGGCCGAGTTGGCCGGGCATGGGCACATTCCCGCTGGGTTGGCGCGGCACATCGCGACGGGGCCGGACACGGTGTTGCGGCGGATCATCACGGATCCGTTGTCGGGGCAGGTGCTGGATTTGGGGCGGGATCGGTATCGGCCGTCGGCGGGGTTGGGTGAGTTCGTACGGGTGCGGGATCGGGAGTGCCGAAGACCGGGGTGTCATCGTCCCGCGCAGGCCTGCGATCTGGACCATGTGGTGCCGTGGCAGTTCGGCGGCCACACCAACGCCGAGGAGCTGATCGACCTGTGCCGCCGTGATCACCGGCTCAAAGACGAGCCTGGCTGGGTTTACCGGCTCGCGGCTGACGGGACCTTGACGGTCACCACCCCGACCGGGCACGGCTACGACAGCACGCCGCCGCCGCTCCACGAGCCGCGCACGCAACGCCCGCCGGCCGANNGGACCGCGTATCCGGTCGGTATGGCTCGCTCGACTCGAGACGGCATCCGTCGAAGAAGACGTGCCGTGTCCCGCGCGCGGATCTATTAGCCTGCGAGGGCGCGTCGTGACGGGTTAAGGACGGCGTCACGAACCCCGCGCACAAAGCCCCCTGACCAACGAATCCCCACCGCTCCGAGCTGTCGCCGCAAAACGGCAACGGCCGCAAACGATGCGAGCCGCGTCCGCAACGGACGGCGTACCCGGTCTATCCCAGAAAGTTGTTCACCAGCTCGCTGGACTCAGGACGGCATTCGTCGAAGTACGCATGCCGCGCCCCCGCGAAAACGTGCATCCGCGCACTAGGAATCCGTTCGGTCAGCAAAGGCGCGTTCGCGGGCGGCGCGAGAACGTCGTCATCTCCGTGCAGGACCAAAGTAGGCGCGGTAATTCGCGGGAGGGCTTCCCAGGCGTCGTGTGTGTTGCTCGCCACGAGGTGACCGCGGACGGCGTGCGGAGGCATCCCGTGGGCGCCGAGGACGGTGTACGGGCCCGGGTTCGCAGCCCGCCAGGTGGGGGTGTACATCATGTCCTCCAACGCTTCCCGCGCTTCGACCGAATGCCGTTTCGCGAGCGCCAGCCGGACGTCGTTCGTGCGTTCGATCCCGTGCGTCCCGCCCGGCGAGGTGCAGCCGAGGACGAGCCGCCGTACCCGGCCGGGATATCGCGCGGCGACCCATTGTGCGACGCGGCCGCCCATCGAGGTGCCGTAGACGTCGGCTTCGGCGACGCCGAGTCCGTCGAGGACCGCGATCACGTCGTCCGCGAAACCCGTTGTGGAGTAGGGAACATCGGGTGCGTCGCTGGCGCCGGTGCCGCGGTAGTCCATGGTGATCGTGCTCGGGAAGTCTCCACGTGCGCGGTTCCACCACGTATGGTCGTTCGCCTGTCCGGCCAGCAGCATGAGCGGCCTTCCCGTGCCGTGCCACTGGTAAGCCAACCGTGTGCCGTCGGCGGCGACGACGTGGCCGGTGCGGGTGGTCATTCTTCTCCGGTCCGGTCGTGACGCGACGCGATCCCGTCGTACATGACGCGGCGGACGGCCTTGCTCATCGCCGCCTGTCCCGCCGGCGACGGATCGCGCAGCCCGGAGAGGATCGACGCGAGAATCATCCCGTTGATCGCCCGCGCGGTGGCGTCGACGTCCAGATCCGCGTGCAGATAGCCGAGGTGGACGCCGTGGTGCAGGTAGCCTGCGGTGAGTTCGGCGGCGGTCTCGTAGAAATCCAGCACGCGCTCCCGCATCTCCGCGTCGATGCCCGCGGCTTCGAGGAGGAGGAACCGGGCCAGCCGGGGGTCGCTGCCGAAGATCTGGGCGAGCGCGTCGCCGATCCTGGCGCTCTGCTTGCGGTATTCGGCCAGGCTGCTGACCGCGTCCGGGGCGTTGTCCGCCGCCAGCGAGGCGACCACCTTCTCGACCAGGTCGGTGATGACATGGTCGACGATGTCCCGCTTGTTCTGGAAATACCGGTAGAACGTGCCGTGCCCGATGCCCAGCCGTGCGGCGATGTCGGCGATACCGGTCGCGTGGTAGCCCCGTTCGGCGAAGCAGTCGAACGCGGTCTCCACGATCTCGCGCCGTAGCTCCTGCTTCTTCCGTGCGGCCCTGCTGACCGGGGTCTCCGTCGTCATGACGGTCAGCTTATTGCCTGACACGTTCGAATGACATACCGTTCCGAAAATGACACGTCATTCCGAGAGGGCGCTAGTGCTCGGTTGCGGCGGCACCCTGGGCTTCGCCTGGACCGCGGCGGTCCTCGACGCACTGGACACACGGGCCGGCTGGGACCCACGTGAGGCGGACGTCCTGGTCGGGACCTCGGCAGGCGCCGAGGCGGTAGCCATGCTCGGAGCGGGCATCCCGGCGAAGGCGATCCTCGGGGCACTGGTCGGCACACCCGACGGCGATCCCGTCGTCGCGGCTCACGTGCGGCGCGTGCCGAACCGGTTCCCGCCGGTGCCGTACCCGCGGTGGCCTGCCGCCGGACTGGTGCGAGCCGCGGTGCGCCGGGACGTCGACACGCTCGCCGGTCTCGCGGGACTCCTTCCTCAGGGCAGGGGAGACGCGGGCTGGCTGTGCGACCTCGGGAACGCGCTGGCGCCCGACGGCTGGGTATCACATCCCGCGACCTGGCTGGTGGCCGCGGATCCGGCGGGCCGTCGGATCGCACTCGGCTCCCCGGACGCGCCGCCCGCCCGGCTCGGCGAGGCGATGGCCGCGTCCTGGGCGATCCCCGGCTGGTTCCCTCCGTCTCTCGTGGACGGACGTCCGCTGCTCGACGGCGGGACGGTTTCCCCGACCTCCGCGGATCTCCTGCTCGGACACGACGTCGGCGAGGTTGTGCTGATCGCGCCGATGAGCAGTGAGGGCGGGGCGCCGGCGCGCGGCCCGAGCAGGCTGGAACGCCTGCTCCGCACCGCGATGACCCGGCGCGTCGACGACGAGGTACGACGACTGCGTGCGGCGGGCGTGCGGGTGGTCAGGATCGAACCGGCGCCGGCCGACCTGGCCGCCATGGGCGCCAACTTCATGGACGGGCGGCGGCGGGCGCACGTGCTCGCCACCGCGGTGAGGACGGCGCCAGACCTGGTCGCCGCCGCCTTCGCACGGCAAGGAGTGCGCGCGTGAGCAAGTACCCGGCCCTCGACCTCGACGGGGCACATGTGGCGATCACCGGCGCGGGACAGGGCATCGGCCGCGCGACCGCGGAACGGATGGCCGCTCGCGGCGCGCGCGTGTCCATCGGCGACCTCGACTTCGAAGCCGCGAAACGCACTGCCGCCGACATCGGCGGGACGGCCTATCGCCTCGACGTCGCCGATCCGGTTTCTTTCGCCGCTTTTCTCGGCGACGCCGAACAGGCGAACGGACCGCTCGCGGTACTCGTCAACAACGCCGGCATCATGCCCAACGGTGGTTTCCTCGACCTCTCCGACGCGCTGAACCGGGCGACCATGGAGGTCAACGTCTTCGGCGTCGTCCACGGCATGCGGCTGGCACTGCCCGGCATGGTGGAACGCGGACGCGGACATGTCGTCAACGTGGCCTCACTGGCCGGGAAGTTCCCCGTCAAGGGGCTGGCCATCTACAACGCCAGCAAGTTCGCCGTCGTCGGGCTGACCGCGGCGACACGGCTGGAATACGCGCCCCACGGGGTCAGCGTCTCCGCCGTGCTGCCGTCCGCGGTCGACACCGCGCTCGCTTCGGGGCTCGACATGCGGCCGATCCCCAAGGTGAAGCCGGGCAGGATCGCCGACGCCGTCGTGACTTCCGTCCGTACCCGCGCCGCCGAGATCGCGGTGCCCGGTTACGTCGGCGCGCTCGCCGCCCTCGCGGGCGTGACACCCGAACCGGCGCTCAACGCGTTCCGCCGTCTGATGCGGGACGACCGTGCCCTGCGCCTCGACTCACCGGAGCGCGCGGCCTACCGCGACCGCCTCGACCAGGACATCCACCGGGAGGAAAACGCATGAACGCGCAGTACGACGCCGTCGTCGTCGGAGCCGGTTTCGGCGGGATGGGTGCGGCGATCCAGCTCAACCGGCTCGGCTACGACAACCTGCTCATCCTCGAACGCGAGTCCGACCTCGGCGGCACGTGGCATGTGAACCACTATCCCGGTCTGGCCGTCGACATCCCGTCGGCCACCTATTCGTACTCGTTCGAACCGAACCCGCACTGGTCGCGGCTGTTCGCGCCGGGGGCGGAACTCAAGCGGTACGCCGAACACGTCGCGGACAAGTACCGGCTACGGCGCTACATGCGTTTCGGCACCGTGGTCACCGGCGCCGTCTGGGACGAGACGAACGCGCACTGGACGGTGTCGCGCGCCGAGGGGGAGCCGGTCACCGCGAAGTATCTCCTCACCGCGACCGGATTTCTTTCCCAGCCCAAGAAACCCGACATCGCCGGAATCGATTCCTTCACCGGCAAGGTCATCCACACCACCGCCTGGGACGAGGACTACGACCTCACGGGCAAACGCGTGGCGGTGATCGGCACCGGCGCGACCGCGGTCCAGCTGATCCCCGAAATCGCGAAGATCGCGCGCGAGCTCACCGTGTACCAGCGCACCCCGATCTGGGTGAGCCCGAAACTGGACTTCCCGGTGCCCAAGGCGGTCCGCCGCGCGTTCGCCGCCGTTCCGCTCACCCAGCGGATCGCGCGGCTGACCGGGACGGCGGTGCTGGAACTGATGATGGTCTCCGGCGTCCTGCACTACAAGCAGCTGCCGATGGCGAACCGGCTCGGCAAGCTGTGGTGCCAGGCGCATCTCCGCCGTCAGGTGCGGGATCCTGGTCTGCGCGCGGCACTGACGCCCCGGTACTCGTTCGGCTGCAAGCGTCCGACGTTCTCCAACGAGTACTACCCGGCTTTCACCAAGGACCACGTGCGGCTGGAGACGACGCCGATCGCGCGGATCGACGAAACCGGGATCGTGACGGCCGATGGCGGACGGCGGGAGATCGACGTCCTGGTGCTGGCGACCGGGTTCGACCTGTGGGAGGCGAACTTCCCGGCCATCGAGATCATCGGCCGCGGCGGCCGCGATCTCGGGAAATGGTGGCGGGAGAACCGGTTCCAGGCTTACGAAGGGGTCGCGATCCCGAAGTTCCCCAACTTCATTTCGCTCAACAGTCCGTATTCCTACTCGGGACTGTCCTATTTCACCACCATCGAGACGCAGATGCGGCATATGGAGCGCCTGTTCGGCGCGATGCGGCGGCGCGGCGCGACCGAGTTCGAGGTCACGCAGGAGGCCAACGACGCGTTTCTCGACCGGATGACCGAACGCCTCGGCGACTCGATCTTCACCCTCGGGAACTGCGCTCCGGCGAACAGCTACTACTTCAACCCGCACGGGGAGGCGACCCTGCTTCGCCCGTCGTCGACCTTGAACGCCATCAAGGAGGCGGGCAGTTTCCCCATCGAGGATTACACCTTCGCCTAGCGAAACGGATGCCGGGATCCCGCGCGATCCCGGCATCCGTGAGAATCGCGTTTACTGCCTGCGGAGCCGGAGCGTGACGCCCGCGCCCGCCGCGGCGAGGAACACCGCGCCGATCGCGTAGGGCCACCACGGCACCGAGGTGTCGCCCACCGGTGAAGCACCGTAACCACCGGCGGCACCGGTGCGGTCGTAGGTCGATCCGGGCAGCTTGTCACCGTAGCGGCTCATCAGGGCCTCACGGTAGGCGGCGAGCGTCATCTTCTCGCCGGTCTTCGCCACCGACGAGCCGTCGAGGACGGTCACGGTGTCGCCGTCGACGGCATACCAGGCACCGGCCTGCGGTTCGCTCAGCAGATAGCCCTTGCCGGTCAACGCCGCGAGGCGCTTCTCGACGTCACCCGAGGCGACGTTGAACACCGACCAGCCGGTGCCTTCGCGCTGGGACCAGATGGTCGCCGCGCCACCGTTGCCGAGGGTGGCGGGGGTGGCGATGTAGGCGAGTTCCGCCGGTGCGCCGGGAGTTCCGGCGATGAAGGCCGCGGTCGGCTGGTAGACCGCGACGGGGGTACGCGGATCGGCCTTGGCGGTCCGGGCCGCGACGGCCGTGTCGGCCTTCGCGGCACCGGGGAACACCGCCTTCGCGAGCCGCTGGGTGGTCGCGTCGCTGGTGACCACTGTGGACACCGCGGCGAGGTCGGCCGCGGTGGGCGTGCCGCTGGGGGCGTCGGAGGCGGACGCCTGGCCGCCGAGCGCGAGCGACAGCCCGAGAGCGAGGATCGTGGCGCCGAGGAAGGTTCGCTTCATGGTTTCAGTCCTTGATCCCGTAGACGGTGTGGGTCCAGGTGAACGAGTTGTTGGACCGATAGGCGCTGTAGTTCATCTGGTTGTAGCGGGGGCTCGAACCCCACGGGTCGCCGTAGTAGACCGTCGTCGCGCCGTTCGTGTTGTCGTAGCCGTAGAGCACGTGCATATGGCCTCCGCCGTTGCGCCAGCCGATCCGGGTGCCGATCGGCTGCCGCGCGTCGACCTGGCCCTTGATGGACGCGAAGCTCAACGTTTGGCCCGAGGAGCTGTAGGTGCCGACGTTGCTGAATCCGAGCCAGCGGAACACACGCTGCTGATCGCTGAGGTAGCCCTGGTTGTTGGCGCAGTCCGTACCGGATTCGTTGTGCGCGACCTGGCAGAACTTCGTCTGGGACAGGGTGTACCCCCACCAGGCGGCGATCGTGTTGCCGCTGGCGTCCCAGCACCAGTTGCTCTTCTCCTGTGCCTGCATCGTGATCGGGATCGTGGTGGCCGCCGTGATCGTGGGAACCGCGGCGGCGGGCGCCTGCAGGGCGACCATCGCGGCGACACCGGCGCAGGCCGTGGCCAGCCCGCGCCTGAATGAGGTTTTCACCGTGGGGACACTCCTAACTGGATGGTCGAAACGCGAAGCACGCGCGGACGGCTACCCGAAGGGACAAGTGGGGACGTCGGCTACCCGAACGGGTGGCCGTCCGGCGCGAGCGGGGGACTTGCGCTGTGGCGAGATAACAGAGGGGCACTGCGAACTGAATGAGATTCACCCTCCGGTGGCGCCCGTGGCAAGGCGTGAGGCAATACGTAAGGGTCCGTATTGCGGCTGCGGTGGGTCGGCTCGCGCAGGTCGAAGCCGGGAAAGCGGAGGGCTGATCGTCACTGTCCGTGTTCCCGCCTTTCGGCGGGTGTCCGATCGGTATGGTCTTCGAACATGCCGACGATCGGTGCGGCACCGGTGTTCGTGGCGCGCGACGCCGAATTGGCCGAACTGGTGCGCGTCACCACGAGCCCGCCGTCGGTCGCCGTCGTCGAGGGCGAGCCGGGTGTTGGCCGGAGCCGGTTGCTCGAAGAACTGGTCGCCCATCCCGGGATCGCGTCGCGCGTGGTCTGGTCCGCGCGCTGCGGTTCCTTCGTCCGCCCGTGCCGGTTGGCCCCGCTGGTCGACGCGCTGCTCGGGAAGAGCGCCTTCGCCGCCGCCCACGCGGCCGGCTTCTCGCCGGTCACCGGGGTCCTGCGGCGGCTGATCCCCGAATGGTCGCCGTGGCTGCCGCCGTTCCCGGAGAACGTGGACGCCGAGACCGTGCGGCAACAGGAGTTCCGTGCCGTGCGCGAAGTACTGACCGGCTGTGGCCCGGCGGTACTGGTCCTCGACGACGTCCACGCCGCCGACGACGACACGTGGGAGTTCGTGCGCGGACTGGCGGCGTCCCCGGCGGTGCCGCTGAGCGTGGTGGTCAGTTCCGTGGCGGGTGGACCGCGGCGGTTCCCGCCGATGCGGGAGATCGCGGAGCGGCTCTCGCTTCCGGCGTTCACCACCGCTCAGGTGCGCAAGCTGCTGGACACGTCGTTCGGCCGCTGTGCGCCCGATTTCGCCGAAGCGGCGCACCGGCGGACGTCGGGGAACGCCGCCGACCTGATGGCGCTGATACGCAGTCTCGGTGACACGGCCGAGGCGTTTTCCGCTGACGCACTGGCATCGGCGACCGTGCCCCCGGTCGTGCGGGGCCGGGTCGCCGAGCTGATGGCGGCGCTCGGCCCGGCCGCGCGGGACGTCGTCCGCGCGGCCGCGGTACTGGGTTCCCCGGCGGGGGAACCGGATCTGGGCGCGGTGGCGGCGCGATCGTCCGGGGAGACCTCCGGCGCGGTCACCGAAGCGGTCGAAGCGGGACTGCTCCGGGATCTCGGCTGTGGCCGGTACGTCTCGGGAAGCCCTCTGATCGCGGAAGCGGTCTACGCGTTGTTGCCCGGCCCACAGCGATGCGCGATGCACGGCCGCGCCGCCTCCCGGCTCGCCGCCGGTGCCGAACCCTTCGCGTCACTCATCGCCCGGCACGCCCGGCTGGCCGGTGACCTCGCCGCGTGGACACAGTGGACCGGCGTCGCGGTCGACAACGCCATCGAAGACGGCCTGACCGAGGAAGCGAGCCGTCTGCTCGAAGCCGCGTTGCGGGACACCGATCTGCCGCGGACCGCGCGCGAATCGTTCGCCGTCCGGCTCGGCAGGGAACTGCCGCGCAGCATCGCCCACGCCGGCACGGTCCGGCTGCTGCGCGAGATCCTGCGCGAATGGCCGCTGAGCAAGGCCGCGCGGGGCGAGATCCGGGTCCACCTCGGCCAGGTGCTGATCAACCAGGTGGGCAAGGTCGAAGCGGGCAGGCTCGAGATCGAACTGGGCGCGGCCGATCTCGGCAGGCGGCAGGCGCTGCTCGCGAGGGGATTGGTCACCTTGGCGTTGCCGCATATCGGGACTGTCCCGGTCGAAGAGAACTTCCGCTGGCTCGATCAGGCCGAAGAGGCGAGCAAGGGCGAACACGACGCCGGGCTGCTCGCCGCCATCACCGCCAACCGGCTGTCGGCGCGGATGCAGGTCGCCGATCCGGACGCCTGGCAGGACATCGCCGAGCTGCCGAGGGTCCCGGAATCGGCCGAGGTGTGCCGTCAGGTGGCCCGCACCTACATCAACCTGGCCGACGCGGTGGCCTGGAACGGGCACTACCCGGTCGCGCGGGCCTATCTCGCGACCGCTCGGCGGCTGATCCGCGACGACCACCAGCCCTATCTCGACGCGCTGGCCGACGGTACGGAACTGCGCCTGGACCTCGCGATGGGTGAGTGGGCGACCGTCGCGGAGAAGGCGCGGGCGATGCTGACCAGGGTGGACAAGGACGGTTCACTCGCCGCCGAGCCGCTGCTCGTTCTCGGCTGGTACGAGTACGGGCAGCATCGGCCCACGGCGGCGCTGCGCAGTTTCGACGCGGCGTTCGCGCTTTCCGCGGGCAGCGTTCCGGTGCAGGCTTCGGCGTACGCGGGCCGGGTCGCGGTCCATCAGGCGGGCAAGGACCTGCAAGCCGCCCGACGCCTCGCCGAGTACGGACTGGATACCGTGCGCCGCAAGAAGAACTGGGTGTGGGCGGCCGAACTGATGCCGTTCGCCGTGCGCACCATGCTCGGACTGGGACAACTGGTCGAAGCGAGGGAACTGCTCGCGGAATACCGGCAGGGCATCGACGGCAAGGACACCCCGGTCGCCAACGCGGCGGCGCTGCTGTGCCGGGGCATGCTCACCCAGGCCCGAGGCGAGATACTCGCCGCGGGTGACCTGCTGCTCGGCGCCGCGCAGGCCTATCACGCGCTTCCCCTGCCGTATTTCGCCGCCTACGCCGACGAACTCGCGGCCGCATGCTTCGCCGAAGCCGGTGAACGAGGCCGAGCCGTTTCCGCGTTCACCACCGCGGAGACGGCGTATGCGCGCCTCGGCGCCGCCGTGGACGCGCTTCGCTGCCGCCGGTCGTTGCGACGCTGCGATCCGGAGGCGCCTCGCCGAGGCCGCAAGGGGTACGGCGAAGCGCTGTCGCCGAGAGAACTCGAAGTCGCCAGGCTCGCTGCCCAGAACCTCACCAACCGGGCGATCGGCGAGCGGTTGTTCCTGTCGCCGCGCACCGTCGAGATCCACATCGGACGGGCGTTGCGCAAACTGGGGCTGCCTTCGCGCACGGTCCTGACCGAGGATCTGCTCCGCGACGCGGCCGGCGAAGGTTCCAAAACCGCGTGACGACCTTATTTCCTAGGGTTCCGATTCCCCGGCCGTCCGACAGTCGTCGGGCAGTCGCGAATTCCCCTGCGGCCTTCGTGCGTACTTCCCCGATCCGGACGCCGGAGCCGCGGTGGCCAGTTCGGTGACCCAGGAAGGCTGTGACGGCAAAGCTTCCGCACGTTCTGAGTCCACTTCAGACTCGTCGGCAGGGCGGGGAGGGGATCACCGGTGGGGCCGCGGCGCGCGGCCCCACCGGTGTTCTCATTGTGGCGCCGTCTTCGCGGTGAACCGCGTGCGGAGGTTCACCGCGACGGCCAGTGCCGCCGCGGCGCCGAGCAGGAACACGCCGGTGGGCAACGGTTGCAGGACCATCAGGCAGCCGGACGCGACCGCGGGCGGGTGCACCACCCGGAACACCAGCATGGCGCCGAGTCCGGCCGCCGCCGCGATCGCGACGGACACCGGTCCCGGCGCGAGCAGGAGCGCGGTGAGCAGGCCGCCCACCACGGCGAGCGCGTGGCCGCCGAAGACCGCGGCCGGCCGAGCGGACGGCAGCGCCGGGTTGGCCAGTACCAGGGCCAGACTGGCGGCGAGCGGGGCCGATGCCGCGGGTCCGATCCCCGAGCCGATTCCGGCGGCGGCCACTCCGCCCGCGCCGGCGGCGGTCAGCAGGATGGGCACCGCGTGCTTCACCGGGAGACCTCGGGGAAGTCCAGGTCCGGTTCGGCGACGTGGTTGAAGTAGTTCGACAGCACGTTGAGCGCGATATGCGCGACCACCTCGGCGACCTGTGCGTCGGTGACGCCGGCGGCGCGGGCTTCGGCCAGCCGCTCGTCGGAGATCCGGCCGCGGTGGGCCATCACGACGTCGGCGAGCCGGAGCACCGCGCGGGTGTGCGGGTCGGGACTGTCGGCCTCCCGGACGCTCGCCAGCTCTTCGGCGGGGATGCGCATCTTCTCGCCGCGGAACGTATGCGCGGCGAGGCAGTAGCCGCATTCGTTGCGCCACGCGGTGAACAGCGCGAGCAGTTCCCGTTCCCGCGCGGTCAGTTCGCCGTGGGTGAGGGAATCGCGCAGGGCGAGGTAGCCGCTCAGCGCGGCGGGACCGTTGGCCATCGCGGCGTAGAGGTTGGGCACCCGGCCGAGCTGGTGACGGACGTCGGTCAGCAACGGATGCTCGGTCAGGTGGGGCATGCGGGGCACGGGCACTCCAAACGGTACTGGTCTGTTCCGAGTGAGACGGTACAGATCTGTTCCGTCTTTGGTCAACCGCTTCGGTACAGAGTGGTACTGTTTCGCTCGTGGGCACCCGAGCGCGCGAGCGATTGCTGAGCACGGCGGAAGAGCTGTTCTACGCCGAAGGCATCCGCGCGGTCGGCATCGATCGCATCCTGGACGAGTCAGGCGTCGGCAAGGCGTCGCTGTACCGGCACTTCCCGAGCAAGGAAGCGCTGGTGGAGGCGGTGCTGCGGGAACGCGACCGCACCTGGCGGCAGTGGCTTTCCGATGCCGTCGACGGCTATCGCCTCGACCCGGCGGACAGGGTCCTCGCGGTCTTCGACGCGCTCTACGAACGCTTTTCCCGCAAAGACTTCCGTGGCTGCGCCTTCATCAACACCATGGTCGAGACGGCGGATCCGTCGAGCCCCGTGCACGCCGTCGCGGCCGAGCACAAGGTCGCGCTGACCGGCTATCTCGCTGGTCTGCTCGCCGACGCGGGCCGGGCCGGCGCCGCCGAACTCGCCGAGCAACTCGTGCTGGTCGTCGACGGCTCGATCGTGACCGCGGTCCGGGAGAACTCCCCGGACGCGGCCCTTCGCGGAAAGTCGATCGCCGCCGCCCTGCTGCGTTGACCACTCAGGCAGGCCTCACGAGGCGGTGAGGGCCCGGCGGAGTTCTTCGTAGGTCGGCGCGAGGGTCCGGAGAGTCGCCGCGGCGGTCACGTCGTTCCCGGCGACGAGGTCGTACTGCAACGAGCCGACCGAACGCGCCTGCGTTGCGGCGATTTCCGCGGCGGCGCCATGGTCCACCCGGCGCAGGCAGGCCGCCGCGTCGGCCAGTCGTCGCGCGCCGACCCGGACCGCGAAGTGGACGAGCTGCCCGCGCGAATCCGCGTCCAGTCCGGCTTCGATCCGCTCGGCCAGCGACAGGGCCGCGTCGGCGTTGCCAAGGCTGCCCGGCGGGAGCCCGGCCCCGTTCTCGCCGCCGAGCCAAGCGGCCGCCCGGGGGAGCGAAGCGACGATCGCGGCGTCCTCGTCGACGACGGTGTGCGGGACGAAGTTCGTGCGCAGGGTGTGCGGCTTGCCGTAGGCGACGGTCTCCGCGCGCCAAGCGGCGGCGAACTCCGTCCGCGGCAGCCGCGCGTACGGGTAGCCCTGCGGGTCGTGGACGGTGACGGTTTCGCTGTCCACGGCGAGCGCCACCAGATAGTGGTCGGCGCCGATCGGACCGGTCATCCCGGGCTGATAGCGCAGATGCCCCATCTCGACCGGGCCGATCATGACCGGTCCGTCGGCCAGTCCTTCGGCGAGCCGGGCGAAGGCCGCGTCCGGATCCTCTTCGCTGACGGTGTCCGCGGTCCAGCCGAGGGCGGCGAGCGCGTCCCCGATGCCGATCTCGGGATCCCAGCCGAACGGGTCGAAGAACGGCAGCGCGCCGCCAACGAGCTGCATGCCGAACGGGCTGCCGGTCAGTGTCTCGAGTACGGCGGTTCCCGGGGCGCCGGAGCCCAGCATCATCGACAGGGAATGGGTGTAGCAGTACGGGCCGGAGCCTTGATAGTGGAGGTCGTTCACTCCGTCGAGAGTGGCATTTTTCGCGGTGAAACACCATGTTCCTCCGGAACTGTCCGCTGTGGACACCTATGGTGAACACCGTTTTCATCACCCGCCCGGCTCGGCGAACCCGCAGCCGCCCGGTCCGGGGCACCCTGCTGCTCCTGGCCGGTCCGCGGCGAAGGGAGTTTTAACCGCGCTCCAGGTCAGCCCTGTTCGAGGGGAAGGCCCGCGTCGGCCCAGTCCTCGATGCCTTCCCGGTACTTGCGGACGTCGGTGTAGCCGAGCGCGGTCAGCCGGTCGGCGACCTGTCCGCTGTTGGGGCAGGCGGGGTTCGAACAGTAGGTGACGATCGCGGCGCCGCGGTCGGGCAGCACGGTGGCGGCCTGCGCGTCGACGTCGGCGAGGACGAGGGGAACGGCGCCGGGCAGATGCTGCTTGGCGTAGTACTCGCTACCCAGGGCGTCGACCACCGTCACGGTCTTCGCGTCGATCGCGGCCTTCAGCTCGTCGCGGGTGATGAGTGCGGTCATGTCGCTACCTCCAGTTAATCGGACTATAGTCCGCATGTGCCCCGTGACCATAACGGACCGCAGTCCGTTTACGCAACCTCGCTGGAACTCCTGCGCACGCCGCCGCCCAAGGAGCGCGCGGACGCGGCCCGCAACCGGGCCGCGATCCTGGACGCGGCCGCGTCGCTGTTCGCCGAACACGGCGTCGACGCGGTGTCGATGGACCAGGTGGCGGCGGCCGCGGGGGTGGGCAAGGGGACGCTGTTCCGCCGCTTCGGCGACAAGGCGGGACTGGCCGCGTCGCTGTTGGACGCCAGGGAACGCGTGCTCCAGGAGGGAGTCCTGCAGGGACCGCCTCCGCTGGGCCCCGGCGCCCCGCCGTCGGAACGGCTCGCGGCCTTCGCCGATGCCTACCTCGATTACCTGTTCAAGCATTTGCCGCTGGTGCGGATGTCGGAGACCGCGGCGCCGGGGGCGCGCTACCGCATCGGCGCCTACCGCTTCTGGCACCGGCACGTGGCGATCCTCCTCGACGGCACGCCCGACCCGGAGCACGCCGCGCACGCCCTGCTCGCGCCGATGGCGGCCGAGCACGTGACCGCGTTGCTGCCGGAACTCGGCGAAGAGCGGATCCGCGCGGGGATCACGCGCCTGTGGCGGAAGGCGATGATTTCCGGGTGATCAGGCGGATCCGGCCGCGGCCAGGACCGGATGCCAAGGAGTCGCGTCGAAGATCAACCTGATGGCTTCGATCCGGCCGTCCCGCAGCCGGAAGTGCTCGGCGGTGTGCTGGATTCCCATCGGCAGCAGGGTTTCCACGTCGTGGCGGTCATGAACGGTCCTCCGGATAGCGGGCCAAGCGGTCTTGGTTTTCCACCACACGTAGGCAGAGGTGCCGGAGCAACGCGGTTTCGGCCGGGGTGAAATTGCGGAAGACCGCCGCCATGGCCGCTTGCGAAGGCCGGCGGAACTCGTCGAGCCAGGTCCGTCCGGCAGCGGTGATCCGGGCGAGTACGGAACGCCTGTCCTCCGGGGCGGGGACGCGTTCGGCGAGTCCGCCCCGCTCAAGCGTGTCGACGAGGCCGGTGACGTTCCTTGAACTCACTCCCGCCGAGGCGGCGAGATCCTTGATGCTGATGCCGGTTTCGTCGACCGCCAGGCGGAGCAGGATGTCCAGGGCGCCGGGGCTGAGCCCGCGGTCGCCCGTGCCCGTCGAACGCAGTTTGTCCAGGCCGCGAGCCGCCGCGCGGATGGCCGCGGCCGCTTCCAGAACACCGAGGTCGTCGTCGTGGGCGAACTCGGCGAGCGCCGTCCTCACCCGTGGGTCGAAGAGCCGGTCGTCTCGATCAACCGGCCAGTAAGGTGGCCAGGAGAACCCGGGGAGTGTCGATGACGGTGGAGCGCCGGACGTACCGGCCTGCCAGGCAGGCCGTGCTGCTGCTGCTCGCCGCCGTCCTGACCGCGCTCGGGCTGTTCTTCACGCTCCACTCGGCTGATTCCGCGTCCGCGGACGAGTCGCGCGGGGCGAACGCGACGATCGATTCGTCGCTCTCCAAGGCCGTGGCGCCGGTACGCGCCATGGGCAGGCTCGCCGCCGAGCCGGCGCTCCTGGGGGTGCAGGGTCACGGCGACCTGCCCCTCTTCGGCGCAGTTCCGCACGGGCCCGCGTCGCCGACGCTGCTCCGCCTCGGCGAGCTCCGCACCGAAGCCACTCCTCTCTCCCGCGCGGCGCACCGCCTCGCGCTGGGGGATCGCGCTCCTCCTTCCCCGGTAGCCGTCCGAAGCTGACGGGCGCGTCTTCCGCGTGCCCGAACCGGGGAACCGATCGAGGAGAAACCGTCGTGCCGCGCGAAACCGCGCGGCGAGGCATGACCGGGCGAGCCGTTGTCTCGCTGGTCATCCTCGCCGCGACCGTGTACCTGTTGCTGACCACCGCCCCGCGCCTGGGGCTCGATCTGCGTGGTGGCACGCAGATCGTGTTGGAGACCAAGGATTCGCCCACCGCCACCGCCGGACCGGAGACCACCGACCGGACGCTCGAGGTGCTGCGCCGCCGGGTCGACGCGCTGGGCGTCGCCGAACCCATGCTGGCCCGCTCCGGCGACAACCGGATCATCGTCGAACTACCCGGGGTGCGGGATCCGCGTGAGGCCGTCGAGGTGATCGGCCGGACCGCGCAGCTGTCCTTCCATCCGGTACGCGGCGCCGGATCCGCTTCCGATGGAGCGGTGGGTACCCGCGTCCTTCCCGACGAGAGCGGGCAACCGATCAAGCTGGGGCCCGCGGCGCTGACCGGCGAAGGCGTCGACGAGGCACTGTCTTCGATCGATTCGCAAGGCGGTGGCTGGCTCGTTTCCGTGGCTTTCAAAGGAGACTCCGGCCGCGCCTGGGAGCGGCTGACCGGGCAGGCCGCGTGTTCTCCGCCGGGTGATCCGGCCCGGCGGGTGGCGATCGCGCTCGACGACAAGGTGATCTCGTCGCCGCAGGTGAGCCCACAGGTCGCTTGCGGGGTGGGGATCGTCGGCGGGAGCACGCAGATCACCGGACGGTTTTCCCCGGCGGAGGCGAAGGATCTGGCGTTGCTGATCAACGCAGGCGCGCTGCCGACACCGGTCGAGATCATCGAGCAGCGCACCGTCGGTCCCACGCTCGGCGCCGCCGCCATCGACGCGAGCGCCCGCGCCGCCGTGATCGGCCTGGCGCTGACCGCGCTGTTCCTGCTGGCGGTGTACCGGCTGGCCGGATTGATCGCGGTGGGCGCGCTGGTCGCGTACGCCGCGGTGTCCTACGCCGCCCTGCTCGCCGTCGGCGCGACGCTGACCTTGCCGGGGCTCGCCGGATTCGTGCTGGCCATCGGGATGGCCGTCGACGCCACCGTGCTGGTCTTCGAACGGGCGAGGGAGGAACACGCGGTCGACCGCGGTGGTGCGCTGCCGCGCTCGGTCAGCCGCGGGTTCAGCGGGGCGTTGTCGGCGATCGTCGATTCGAACGTCACCACCCTGCTCGCCGCGGGACTGCTGTTCTGGCTCGCGTCCGGCCCGGTGCGCGGGTTCGGGGTGACGCTCTCCATCGGTGTGGTCGTGGCCCTGTTCATCTCGCTCGTGTTCACGCGGGTGCTGCTGCACCTCACGATGCGGGGCGCGGTCGCGCGCAAACCGAGGCTTTCCGGGCTCACCCACGAAGGCCGGGTCCGCCGGTGGGTCAACCGCCGCGATCCGGAGTTCCTCGCCCGGCCGCGCCGGTGGCTGATGGTGGCGGGCAGCGTCGTCATCGCGGCCGTCACCGGGCTCTTGGTGGCCGGACCGAACCTCGGCGTGGAGTTCACCGGCGGCCGGGTGATCGAGTACGCCACCTCGGCGCCCGTCGACGTCGAACAGGTCCGGGACGCGGTTTCCGAAGCCGGATTCCCGCGCGCCGTCGTGCAGCTGTCCGGGGACAAGGACATTTCGGTACGCACCGAGCCGATCGACGAGGCCGCGACGGAGCGGATCCGGACGGCGGTCGCCGGGGTCGCCGGTGACGCCACCGAGATCCGTGACGAGCAGATCGGCCCGAGCCTCGGCGCCGAACTGCGCACCAAGGCGATCATCGCGCTCGGCCTCGCGGTGCTGGCGCAGCTGGTCTACCTCGCGGTGCGGTTCGACTGGCGGCTCGGCCTGGCCACGGTGGCCGCGCTCGCCCAGGACGTCCTGATCATCCTCGGGATCTTCGCCTGGCTGGGCAAGTCGATGGACGGCGTCTTCCTCGCCGCGCTGCTGACGGTGATCGGCTATTCGGTCAACGATTCGGTGGTGGTCTTCGACCGGGTACGCGAAGTCCGGGGGCAGCGCCGTAAGGAACCATTCGCCCGCGTCGTGGGCACCGCGGTGCTCCAGACCTTGCCGAGGACGATCAACACCGGGATCGGTGTGCTGTTCGTGCTCGGGGCGCTGCTGTTCCTCGGGGACGGGTCGCTGGCCGACTTCGCCCTCGCGCTCCTGCTGGGCCTCGTGGCGGGCACGGTGTCCACTGTGGCCACCGCCGGCCCGGTCGCCATCCTCCTCGACCGGCGATGGCCAGGGGCCGGACGCCCGGTCAGCAAGGCGCCGCGGGCACGGAAGCGCGACGACAACGGCGCGGTGGTGTGATTGTCGCTCCTTTGTGGACCGCCGCGGTCGTCCCGTCTCTATGCTCGTTCCCGGTGGCAGGGGAGTCCACCGGGAACGAGGGGCCGGGTAGATGATCCAGAGCGTGCTCGTCGGCGCGGTCGTCGTGCTGATGTGGACGATGACGGCGGCGCGGCTGGAGCGGTGGCGGGTCACCGCGCCGATCGCGATGGTCGTGGCCGGGCTGGCGATCGGGTTCAGCACCCGCAACGTCCTCGGTGCGGGCCTCAACACCGAGATCGCCCTCAACGTCGCGGAACTGATCCTCGCGCTGTTGCTGTTCGTGGACGCCACCGCGGTCAAGGGCGGCTACCTCGGTCACGACGCCAAGACCGCGGTGCGGTTGCTGCTGATCGCACTGCCGCTGACGATCCTGATCGTGCTGGGCGTCGGCCTGCTGGTGTTGCCCGGCCTCGGCTGGGCGGTGGTGCTGCTGATCGCCTGCATCATCGCCCCCACGGATTTCGCGCCCGCGACGTCGGTGGTGCACGACGTCCGCGTGCCCGAACGCGTGCGGCATCTGCTGAACGTGGAGAGCGGCTACAACGACGGCGTCGTCGCGCCGGTGTTCATCTTCGCGCTCACCCTCGCGGGAAGCCACCACCACGCGAACACGCCGGGGGAGGCCCTGCGGGCCGCGATCCCGGCGGCGTTGCTGGCGGTGCTGGTCGGCTCTGTCGTCGGCGCGGTGGCCGCGGTGGCGATGAACGTGGCGGGCAGGCACGACTGGTCCACCCGGCATTCGGCGCGGGTCGCGGCCGTCGCGCTGCCGCTGCTGACCTACACCACCGCCGTCGCGATCGGCGGCAACGGGTTCGTCGCCGCGTTCATCTGCGGGATCGCCTACAAGACCGCCCGGCACCCCACCGAGGACGAACTCGGGCTGGCCGAGGAGGTCAGCTCGCTGTGCGGGCTGCTGATGTGGTTCGTGTTCGGCAGTACCGCGGTGCTGGTGCTGTCGTTCGGCCTCACCTGGGGCGTGGTGATCGTCAGCGTCGTCGCGCTGTCCGTCGCGCGGCTGATCCCGGTGCTGCTCACCTTGCTGCGGACGGAGTTCCGGTGGCGGGACCGGATGACCATCGGCCTGCTGGCGCCGCGCGGGGCGGCGTCGATCGTGTTCGGGTTGCTGGCCTACAACTCGCTCGACGGGGACGCGGCGGATGTCGCGCTGAGCGTCATGGCGGTGACGGTGCTGGCGAGTGTCGTCGCGCACGGGGTGGGCGCGTCGGCGTTCCTGAACCGCAAGTCCAAGGCCTCGTGAGCCGCGGCGACCGCCGGATCCCCGCTCAGAGCCGCTTCAGCTGGTCATGGCCTTCCTGATCGCCGCTTCGAGTGCCTGCACGTTCTTGGCGTCCATCGCGCCGTAGGTGAAGGTGTTCATGTCCACCTTGTCGGCGTACATGGGCACGTCCTCGACGATCGCCTTGGAGGCACCCGGCACGTCGAAGACGAGCCTCCCCGGCTTGAACGCCGTAGGCGGGATGTTCTTGATGCCGTTGATCTTCCCGACGCTGAACGTGTGCTTCCGGTCGCCGAGTCCTTTGACGGCGGCCTTGATGGTGATCGTCCTGCCGCTGAACCGGATGGATCGGCGTCTGGCGTGGATGTACACGAAACCCTCCCCTGGGCACGGAAAAAGGCACTTTACGAGGGAGGCGGGGGCCGCGCGGGCGCTCGTTCCCGAACCGTTATCCCGGCGTGACGGTGAGTGGACGGGCTGAGCGGAGCGGTGCGCCCAGGGGTGGAACCGGGATTTCTTCACGGATCTGGCGGCCGGTGCCGAATTCCTGACATCGATGGCATCTCAGGGCCGCTGGAACGATTCCGCGAGTTAGTGCCTGGTCAGAACCCCGGCGACGGCGACAACCCCGTCCGGAGTGCGGCCGGCGGCGGAAGGAAAATGAAGCCATTCGGCGCAGTTCTTGACTTGGTCTAGTCCAGTTACCGCTCTAACGTAGAGGGATGGAGCTGGAACTGCGCCACCTGCGCATCATGTGCGCGATCGCAGAACTCGGGAGCATCACCAAGGCGGCGAACACGCTCGGGATGGCGCAGCCCGCGTTGACCGCCCAATTGAAACGCATCGAACGGACACTCGGCGGGAAGCTCTTCCTGCGTGATCACACGGGGACCCGGCCGACGGCGCTCGGCCTGCTCGTCCTCGACCGGGCCAAAATGGTGCTTCCCGCCGTGTCGTCGCTGCATGACGAGGCGGCTCGGCTCGCGCAGCACACCGGTACCGGCGAGCCGGTCACGTTGCGGCTCGGCTCGGCGACGGGCCCGATGCTCGGGGCGCTCCTGCAGCGCCTCGGCAGCACCCATCCCGACATCCATGTCGCCACGCATACGTCGTGGTCGTCCAACAAACTCGCGGACATGACCGCCGAAGGCGCGCTGGACTTCGCCTTCGTCGGCGTCTGCGGTGACGCCCCGCCACCACCGGCGCCCGGTCTCCGGTGGCGGACCCTCGCGCACCACCCGGTGTTCGTGCTGATGTCGGCACGCGACGAGCGAGCGCAGCACGATTCGGTCGAACTCGGCGCGCTGGCGGACGAACGGTGGTGCGCGACCCCGGGGGACGGCTGCTTCGGCGACTGTTTCGCTTCCGCGTGCGCCCGGGCGGGCTTCACCCCGCGTTCGTTGTACGAGACCGATGTCCTGACCTGCATCGAGATGGTCGAATCGGGCCACGCGGTGGTGCTGTGCCAGCCGCTGTTCCACGAGATCCCCGGTATCGTCGCCGTCCCGATCGCGGGAAATCCGCTGAGCTGGCGAAATCTCGTCGGCTGGTCGGAGCGGGGGGAGATGGGTCCCTTCGCCGCGGAGATGATCGCGTTGTCCCGCGCGGTGTACGGCGAACTGATCGACCGGCGGCCCCTCTACTCCAAGTACCTGGAGCTGAACCCGGGTTATGGCGTCGACTACACGGACGCCGTAGTGCGCTGACCTGCGCGAAGACCCTCCAAAGGTCCAGTCCACTGGGTGGATATGACCCAAATGGTATGTACCTTTCGCGTGAGGCGCCTCGTACGGTCGGGGACGAGATCCCCTCCGGTACGTGTCGAGGAAGCGCCTAAATGAACCGAAAGATCGTAGCGGCCGCCGCGGCGGCCATCACCGGCGCCGGGCTGGTCGCGGCCGTCGCGCTGACGCCGAGCGCCAGCGCCGGCCAGACTGTTTCCGCGGCGGACCAGGTCCAGTCGGAGATCGTCGCGGCACTGTCGCGCGACCTGAAAATCAGCCCGGACCAGGCCAGAACCCGCCTCGCGAACGAGCAGAAGGCGGCACACACCGACAGCGCCCTCAAGGCCAGGCTCGGTTCGTCCTACGCCGGATCCTGGCTGGACGCGGCCGGGACCACGCTGACCGTCGCCGTCACCGACGCGGCGCTGGAGGGCACGGTCCGCGCGGCCGGAGCGATCCCGAGGACCGTGGCGCGGAGTGCCGCTCAGCTCGACGCGGCGAAGCTGTCGTTGGACACCAAGGGAACCAGCGCGCCGAAGAGCGTGCCCGGCTGGTACGTCGACGCCACCACCAACTCGATCGTCGTCCTGGCCAACGCCGGTGCCGAGGCAGCCGCGAAGTCGTGGGCGACCGCGTCCGGCGTGCGGGCCGACGCGGTGCGGGTCGAGACCAGCACCGAAAGCCCGGTTCCGCTGATCGACGTCATCGGCGGCAACGCCTACACGTTCGGTTCGGGCCGCTGCTCGATCGGCTTCTCGGTCGAGGGTGGCTTCGTGACCGCCGGGCACTGCGGCACGACCGGCACGCGCACCTCGAACCCGAGCGGGACCGTCGCGGGCTCCAGCTTCCCCGGTAACGACTACGCCTGGGTCCGTGTGGACGCCGGCAACACGCCGCGCCCGCTGGTGAACCGCTACCCGGGCACTGTGCCGGTGGCGGGATCGCAGGAAGCCGCGATCGGTGCGTCGGTCTGCCGTTCCGGTTCGACCACCGGCTGGCACTGCGGCACCATCCAGCAGAAGAACGCTTCGGTGAACTACCCGCAGGGCACCGTTTCCGGTCTCACGCGGACCAACGCCTGTGCCGAACCGGGCGACTCCGGTGGCTCGTGGCTGGCGGGCGACCAGGCGCAGGGCGTCACCTCCGGTGGCTCCGGCAACTGCAGCTCCGGCGGCACGTTCTACTTCCAGCCGATCTCGGAGATCCTGAGCGTCTACAGCCTGCGTCTGCTGACTTCGGGCTCGAACCCGCCGTCCAGCACGACCACGACGCCGACCACCACCCCGACCAGCCCGACGACGTCGAACCCGCCGGGCGGCACCTGGGCGNNGGCCACACGCAGGGGTGGCCCGGACCCGACCGTCCCCGACGTCGTCCGTGCGTCGGGGACGGTCCCTTTTCTGTTTCAGTGCAGGACTTTCAGTCCCACCACGCAGGCGACGATCCCCACGATCAGCAGAATTCTGGCCAGTGACACGGTTTCCGCTCCCGACCACATGCCGTAGCCGACGGTGAGCGAAGCCCCGATCCCGACCCAGACCGCGTAAGCGGTACCGACCGGGAGATCCTTCATCGCGTAACCGAGACCGACCATGCTCGCCGCCAGCGAGACGCCGAAAATCACCGACGGGGTCAGCCGGGAAAGTCCCTCGGACCTGCCGAGGGCGGTGGCCCACACGGCTTCCAGCACACCCGAAACGATGAGGACAAGCCAGGACATGACACGCTCCCAGAGCGCCGTCTTGTCGCTGGCCGGGTACGGCACCCACTCGTCCGGGGACCTCGATCACGAGGCTCCGCTTTCAGGGTCGCACAGGGGTGCGCAGGCTGCCCGCAGGTTGGACGAGGATCACGACCTTCTCCTTACTCCGCACCGAGAAGCGTGCGGGTGGTCTTGGTCACCAGGTCGACGGCGCGGGGCGGGGGCGCCTCGCCGCGGTCGAGGTATCGCCGGACCGCGGCGTAGGGGAGATCCACGAGGGCCAGCATCAGCTCGTCGGTGCTCCGGCCGGTCAGCGGGCGCAGCCGTCGCACGACCTTGGTCATCACCGCGGTGAGGCGGCGGTTGGCCTCGTCGGCGCGGGCTCGGTCTTCGGCGGTCCAATCGTCGATGCCGAGTGAACGGTCACCCGCGTAGAGCAGTTTGCCCTCGCCGGGATGGGCCCGGCACCAGCGGACGACCTGTGCCGCGGCCTCGACCGCCGCTTCGATGGCCGGTTCCCGTTCGAGTACCGCGAGGTAGTCCTGCTGGAAGCGGGTCAGGGTGCGGAGCCAGACGGCCGCGAGCAGGGCCGGACGGCCGGGGAAGCGGTGATAGATCGACCCGCTCGGCGCGCCGACCTCGCGGGCGACGGCCGACATGGTCACCGCCGCGATCCCGTCGGCGGCGAAGATCCGGACCGCGGCGTCGAGGAAGTCGTCGGCGTTGTGCCGCGGTGGGCGTCCCATTATCAGAGAGTATCCTCTACTATGTTTTAGTGGAAGGTCTCTAGAATGGGGAACGCGATGCGCGTGTGGAACAGGCATTCCCGGGTGGTCGCCGTGTCACCGGAGCGCGTCGGCGCGCTGATCGACACACTGGCCGCGGACGACGACCGGCTCTGGCCCATCGCCGCGTGGCCGCCGATGGGGTTCGATCGGCCGCTCGGGGTGGGTGCCGAAGGCGGGCACGGGCCGGTGCGGTACGTCGTCGAGTCCTATGAACCGGGCACGTCGGTGCGGTTCCGCTTCACCGCGCCACGCGGATTCGACGGATTCCACGAGTTCACCCTGCGCGCGACGGGAACGGAGGAGACCGAACTCGTGCACCTCATGGTGTTACGGCTCCGGTATCCCGCTTGGTACACCTATCCGCTGCTGTGGCGGCCGATGCACGACGCCTTGCTGGAGGACTGTCTGGACAATGCCGAGCGCGAGCTCACCGGCACGATACGGACACCGGCGCGGTGGAGCCCTTACGTCCGGCTCTTGCGGAACCTGATCTCCGGCAAAAGGTTCTTTCGCTTCAGCGCGAACAAGATCCCGCCGAGGAGTACGACGGCGATCAGGTAACCCAGCACCAGTGACAGGGCACCGCCGTTCGCGGGCGGGAGCAGAACGCCGAACACCGCGCTGATCCCGGCAAGGATCCAGCGGCCGCGGCCGGTCGTGAGGCTCACGGCGAGCAGCGCGACCGTCCACAGGAGATACCACGGCTGCACGACCGGACCGAGGACCAGCATCGCGGCGAAGGTGAGCCCCGCGCCGTAGAGCGGGTGCATCCTTTCCCGGTAGGTGAGCCACAACAGCCTGGTCCCGACGGCCAAGCCGAGGATCGCGCCGATGAGCGAGAAGACCTTGATCGCGCTGTCGGTCAGATCCGCTCCGAAGAGCTTGCCCACGCCGCCGACGAGGAAACCGAGTTCGTTGGTGGGCGCCATCCAGCTGTGGACCTGACCGGAAACCCCGGAAAGGACCCGGACCCAGCCGAAACCGAGCCCGCTGCCGAGTGAGATCGCCACGGTGACCGCGGCGAATCCGGCGGGCAAGCCGAGCGCCACCGCCACCCGGCCCAAGGGTGTCGCCCGGCGGAACAGGTCGACGCCGACGAACAGCAGGCCGGCGACGGCCACGATCTTCACGTTCGCGGCGGCGCTCACCGCGCTCACGCCCGCCGCGATCAACGCCGGCCGGGCGGCACCGGTCTTCGCCGCACCCATGAGGACGAGTTCCAGCCCGGCGACCATCAGCCCGACCATGAGTCCGTCGTTGTGCACCCCGGCCACGATGTGCCACAGCACCAACGGGTTGAGCAGGGCCAGCCACAGCGCGATCGACGGTGAGACCCCGACGCGGCGGGCCAGCCGGGGGAGCGCCCACGCCATCAGCGCGATGCCCGCCAGTCCCAGCAGCCGGTGCAGCAACACGGTCGGGATCAGGTCGTCACCGGCGATATGGGCGACCGTGCGGGCCAGCGCGACGAACGCCGGACCGTACGGTGCGGGCGTGTCCCGCCAGTAATGGCTGACCGACAGCGTGACCGGCGAATCGGCGCCGAGCGCCTCGGCCGGGCCGACGAGGTAGGTGTCGATTTCCTTGGCCGCGATCAGGCCCTGCGCCAGATAGCTGTTGATGTCGCCGCTGAACAGCGGGCGGGCGGCCAGCAGGGGCGCGCACCACGAGGCGGCGATCCAGTACAGCCGCCGCCGCGGCAGTTCGGCGGCGAGCCGTCCGATGCCCAGCCAGCAGAGCACGAGCGTGGCCATCCCGGCGACCCCGAATGCCACCACCAGCACCGATGGCAGGCCGATCCCGGACGTGACCAGCACCAGCACGACGATTCCGGTGAACCCCGCCCAGTGCAGCGTCCCGATGTTCAGCCCGGTTTTCTCCGGTGCGGGCAAGACGTTCTGCATGCGGCCAAACTACGCCAAGTGCGGAAGCCGGTTCCGCCGAACGTCCGAGAAACGCTCCTGGACGCTTCGGTCCGGTGTCCGCCGGGTACCCACGCTCTGGAGAGGCGGTGGTGGGCGTGAAGAAAAGCTGGGTGCGCCTCGGGGCGTTCGCCCTGGCCGGAATCCTGATCGTCGCGGCGGCATTGCAGCTCACCGGGCTGCTGCCGAAGCTCAACCCGTTCGGAACGTCCACTGTGGACCGTTCCCAGCCCGCGGTGCTCCAGGCCGTCCGCGATCTGAGCCAGTACCACGCGGCGGTCGGCGACTACCAGGTCATCGTCGACATCGAAAGAGACGTCAAATGGGTGCCCGCGAGCATCGCCGGGGAGCGGACCCTGTTCGTGGCGGCGGGCTCGGTCGACGCGTACGTCGATTTCGGGCCGATCGTCGAGAACGCGCTGACCGTGTCGGAAGACCGGCGGACGGTCGAGGTGCGGTTGCCGGAGCCTCAGCTGGCGAAACCCAACCTCGACAACCAGCGCAGCTACGTCTTCGGCCAGGAGCGTGGGCTGGTCGACCGGCTCTCGGCGTTGGTGACCGTGCCGCAGCAACAACAGTTCCACGTGGCCGCCGAGCAGCGGATAGCCGACGCCGCGCAGCGTTCCGGCCTGATCGAGCGGGCGAGGGCGAATACGAAGGCGATGCTCACCGGGATGCTCACGGCCCTCGGCTTCCAGGTGACGTTCCCGGGCGAACCGGCCGGTTGACCGCGTCCGCTTTGTCCGGTGTTTCAGCTGGTCAGGCCGGTGGTATGGCTTCCGCATGAACGCGAACCCGGTGCCAGACAGGATCGCTGAGGTCTGGGGCGAACGGACCCCATACGCGCGCGAAGCCGCGTGGCCGCGCAGACGGGACCTCCACCTCGGAGACGGCATCGGCGAATCCGCCGTCGATCGCTGGGTCCAGTCGGCCTGCGTGCTGTGCAGCAACGGCTGCGCCTGCGACATCGCGGTCAAGGACGGCCGGATGGTCGGCGTGCGCGGCCGTGAGACCGACTTGGTCAACCACGGCAGGATGGGCCCAAAAGGCCTGTACGGCTCGTGGCAATGGAACGGCGAGGACCGGTTGACCCGGCCGCTGATCCGTCGCGACGGCGAACTGGTGGAGTCCGACTGGGAAACCGCGATGGATGTCGTCGTGCGGCGCTCGAAGGAGCTGCTGGCCGAATCCGGGCCGCTGTCACACGGCTTCTACACCAGTGGCCAGCTGTTCTTGGAGGAGTATTACACCCTCGGGGTCATCGGTAAGGCGGGACTGGGCACACCCCACATGGACGGCAACACCAGGTTGTGCACGGCCACCTCCGCGGCCGCGATGAAGGAGAGCTTCGGCTCGGACGGCCAACCCGGCACCTACGCCGACATCGACCACTGCGACGCGCTGTTCCTCTTCGGCCACAACATGGCGGAGACGCAGACCGTGCTGTGGGCCCGGGTACTGGACCGGCTCGCGGGCGCCGAGCCGCCGGTGGTGGTCGCCGTCGACCCGAGGACGACGAAGGTCGCCGAGGCGGCGAAGAATTCCGGCGGCGTCCATCTCGCTCCACTGCCTGGCACGAACCAAGCGCTGATGAACGGCCTGATCCGCGAGTTGATCGTCAACAAATGGGTCGACGAGGATTACGTCTCCGCACACACTCTCGGCTTTTCCGAACTCGAGACGACGGTCGAGCCATACACCCCGCGCCACGTCGCCGAGGTGTGCGGGATCGACGCGGGCGCGCTGGTGCGGGCCGCGGAGATCTTCGGTACGTCCGGGCGGGTGCTGTCGACCGTGTTGCAGGGCTTCTACCAGTCGCATCAGGCCACGGCGGCGTCCTGCCAGGTCAACAACCTGCATCTGCTGCGGGGGATGATCGGCAAACGCGGCGGTGGGGTGTTGCAGATGAACGGGCAGCCCACCGCGCAGAACACCCGCGAATGCGGCGCCGACGGCGATCTTCCGGGGTTTCGCAACTGGCAGAACTCCGAGCACGTCCGGCAGCTGGCCGAACTGTGGAACGTCGAGGAGACGACCATCCCGCACTGGGCGCCACCGACGCACGCCATGCAGATCTGGCGGTACGCCGAACAAGGTTCGATCCGGTTCCTCTGGATCTCGGCGACCAATCCGGCGGTATCCATGCCGGAACTTCCGCGTATCCGGGAGATTCTCGGCAAGGAAGAGCTGTTCGTCGTGGTGCAGGACGGTTTCCGGACCGAGACGGCCGAGTTCGCCGACGTCGTCCTGCCCGCCGCGTTCTGGGGTGAGAAGCAGGGGACGTTCACCAACGCCAACCGCACGGTGCACCTTTCGGAGAAGGCCGTCGATCCGCCCGGGGAGGCGCGCGCCGATCTGGACATCTTCCTCGACTACGCGCGACGGATGGACTTCCGGGACCGCGACGGCGATCCGCTGATCGGCTGGGAGACCCCCGAGGCCGCCTTCCAGGCCTGGCAGGAATGCAGTCGAGGCCGGTTGTGTGACTACACCGGGCTGTCGTACGAGAAACTCCGCGGCGACAGTGGTATCCAATGGCCATGCGACGGGGATCGGCCGGACGGCACCGAACGGCTTTACCAGGACGGCGTTTTCGCCACCCGGACCGACGAGTGCGAGGACTACGGCCACGACCTGCTCACCGGCGGGACGGTTTCGGCGCAGGAGCACCAGGCCTTGCGCCCGGACGGGCGCGCGTTTCTCAAAGCGGTGGAATACACGCCTCCGCCGGAGGAATCCGGCGAGCAGTATCCGTTCGTTTGCACGACCGGGCGTACGGTCTACCACTTCCACACCCGGACCAAGACCGGCCGTTCCCGGCACCTCCGGCGCGCCGCACCGGAACCTTGGGTGGAACTGGCCGCGGCCGACGCCGCCGATCTCGGGGTCACGGACGGGGACCTCGTCCGAGTCGAGTCCGTCCGGGGCGGTGTCGAGGTCCCGGTCCGGATCGGCCGCGTTCGTCGCGGCGTCGTCTTCCTGCCGTTCCATTACGGCTATTGGGATACCGACGGCGAAGGCCGCCCCCGCGCCGCCAACGAACTGACCATGACCGAATGGGATCCGGTGTCCAAACAGCCGCTGTTCAAGATCAGCGCCGTCCGCGTCACCAGGGTGGAGGGCTGACCCGTGCATCTCGCGACCTATCTCGGCCTACTGCGTACTTCGCTGACCACTCTGGCCGACGCCTTCCGCGAAGTCGGCCGCGGCCACGGGGAAGAGCCTGACGTACAGCAGACCTGCCTGCTGCTCGCCGGGCGGATCGACCGGCAGGCGGCTGCCCTCGCCCCGATCGTCGAGCGCTACGGCGAAGATCGGGAGCCGGAGCCGGAACGGCTTCACGCCGCGGGCCTGAAAACCACCCGTAGCGGCCCGGTCGGATTGCTGCGGGACCTGCAGGATCTCTACGCTCTCGCGTCGTTCGCCGACGTCACCTGGACCGTCGTCGGTCAGGCCGCCCAAGGATTGCGTGATCGAGAACTGCTCGACCTCGTCGAAAACCGCGAACAGGAGACCGCGCGCCAGCTGACCTGGATTCGTACGCGGATGAAGCAGAGCGCTCCCCAAGCACTCATCGCCGCACGATGATCTTCGCGAACGTGCGGTGGTTCCCGCGACGGCCTTGACCGTGTCACCGCGTGCTGGTGGGCTGACGAGGTCGACTGGAGGCGCGATGGTGACGAAGCCGAAGAGAACCCTGAGCTATACCGAGCCGCTCGCCACCGGAGAGGTCTCGATCGACGCTTCGCCGGAGAAGGTGTATCGCCTGGTCAGCGACCCCGTCGCGATGGCCGAGTGCGCGGAGGAGCTCCGGAAGGCTCGCTGGATCCGGGGTGCGAGCGAGGCCGCCGTCGGGAACTGGTTCTCCGGCAGCAATCGCAACGGATGGCGGCGGTGGGTGACCCACGCCGAGGTCACCGAAGCCGAGCCGGGCCGTCGGTTCGCCTATCGCGTGCGGACGCCGTTCTTCGTGCCGATTTCCCGCTGGGAGTACGAAATCCGGCCCGAGGGCGACGGCAGCCGGGTCATCGTGACGAACTGGCTGCGGGTGCCGCCGTGGTTCGTCCCGTTCGCCATCATGATCACCGGCCAGCCCGACCGCGCCGGGACCAACCGGGTCAATATCGCCGCCACGTTGCGGCGGGTGAAGGCCCGCGTCGAGGGCCGGGAGTGGCGCGTTTAGCGGACTAAACGCTGGGTTCCTGCAGGCCGCGGCTCTCCAGCTTGCGCATCACCGGGCCGGACAGCAGACCGTGCACGAGGACCGACACCGCGATCGTGAGCGCCGTGACGCGCCACAGCGAGTCGGCCATCGGGAAGTCGCCGTGCCCCAACGCGTAGGACAGGTAATAGAGACTGCCGATCCCCCGGATGCCGAAGAACGCGATCGCCGTCGCCGCCGGCCGGGTGGTGGCGCCGCCGATCAGGGCCAATCCACCGAACAGCGGGCGGACGATGATCACCGCGGCCACCGCCACGAGGACCTCGACGAGCCGCAGACCGGCCAGGAGCCCGTCGCCCAGCGCGACACCGAGGCCGAGCAGGGCCAGCGCGACGAAGAGCCGTTCCAGCTGATCACCGAATTCGTGCAGCACACCGTGGTACTCGTGTGAGCGTTCGCTGGCGCGGATGGTCGCCGCGGTGGTGAACACCGCGACGAAACCGATTCCGCCCAGCCACTCGCACAGCGCGAACGGGAGAAACGCGATGGCCAGCACCACCAGCCCGTCGGAGTACTCGCCAAGGCGCAGCCGTTCGTTCCGCACCCGGAACATGAGCCAGGACAGCAACCGGCCGCAGGCGAGGCCGACCAGCACGGCGACGACGAGCGGGACGACGACCTCGGTCAGCAGCCACGGCACCGGTGAGGTGCTCGCCGTGCCGACCATGGCGAGCGCCACCAGCACGAAAGGCATCGCCAGCCCGTCGTTGAGCCCGGCCTCCGAGGTGAGCGTGAACCTGATCTCGTTGTCCGCGCCCCGGCCGTCGTCGGTATGCGGCGCCGGTACCTGGACATCGCTCGCCAGCACCGGATCGGTCGGCGCCAGTACCGCCCCGAGCAGCAGGGCTGCGGCCGGGGACAGGGCGAGCGCCCACCAGCCGAGCAGGGCCACCGCGCAGATCGACAGCGGTAACGTGATCGCCAGCAGCCGCCACGTCGAGTTCCACGACCGCCAGCCGAGCAGCCGGTCCGACTTCAGCCCCGCGCCCACGAGCGACACCAGCACACCGAGCTCGGTGATCACTTCGACGGCACCCACATGCGATCGCGGATCGAGCACACCTTCGCCGTAGGGGTGCCCCAAGGGGAGCAGCCCGAAGATCAGCCCGCCGACCAACAGGACCAGTGGCATCGACAACGCGCGTTCGTGCAGCAGGTTCGGCAGCACCGCGGCGCACAACGCCAGAACGCCGGCCCCGGCGAGCAGTATCTCCATTCGCGCGGAGTACCCGGCCGGGACTTCGCGCAACCACACGACGCTCGGTAGCCGACTTCGAGTCCTATATGGACTATCAGTCGGACGCCGCCGATCACGGCACGATCGAGTCGACGTACCCGCCGTCGACGCGGACCGCGGCCCCGGTGGTGGCCGAGGCGAGCGGGGAGGCGAGATAAACCACCAGGTTGGCGATCTCCTCGGGCTCGATGAGCCGCCGCAAGAGCGATTGCGGCCGGTGCAGGCGCATGAATTCCCGCTGTGCCTCGTCCCACGGGAGATCCTTGTCGACCAGCTCGTAGACGAAGTCCTCCACACCGCCGGTGTGGGTCGGGCCCGCGATCACGGAGTTGACCGTGACGCCCGACCCCGCCGCGGTCTTGGCGAACCCCCGCGAGACGCCGAGCAACGCCGTCTTCGACACTCCATAGTGGATCATCTCGGCGGGGATGACGATCGCGGAATCGCTGGCGATGTACTGGATCCGACCCCAGCCGCGGTCCGTCATCCCGGGCAGGTACGCCCGGGTCAGCCGGACCGCGGCGAGGACGTTGACCTCGAAGTAGCGCCGCCACTCGTCGTCGGTGATGTCCAGAGGGGACTGCGCGCCGAAGATGCCGAGGTTGTTGACCAGGACGTCGACGTCGGACGCCGCTCCGAGGACCTGGGCTGTGCCGTCGCCGGTGGACACGTCACCGGGCGCGGCGACGACGTCGGCGTCCGGCAGTTCGCCACGCAGGCGGTCGATCGCCGCCGTCACGCCGGATTCGCCCCGGCCGTTGAGCGCGACCCGGGCACCGGCCCTCGCCAGCCCCGTGGCGATGGCGAACCCGATGCCCTGGGTCGATCCAGTGACCAAGGCCGTCTTTCCGCTCAGATCCAGTCGCACGTTTGAAGCGCCTCCGGAGATCGATGGTTGCCTCAGTCTCGCGCAGAAGATCACCTGGCGCAGGCCGGTGGCAGGAGGCAGTCGCGACCTTCCACAGGTAGCCGTCGGGGTCGGCGAAGTAGCCGGAATAGCCACCCCAATCGGCGGCGACGGCCTCCTTGACGACGGACCCGCCCGCCGCGACGGCGGCCCGCATCACCTCGTCCACCTCCTCACGGGACTCGCAGAGGTGATGGAAGGACGAACCGCGGACACCGGAGCCTTCCGCGGGGACTCCGGCATCCTGCGCCGCGGCCTCTCGTGCGTAGAGCGCCAGCGCCGGGGACCCACCGCCCAGGGCGCACTTCACGAAGCCGGGGAAGTCCTGTTCTGATCAGCATTCAGAGGACTAAACGCGGGCCGCCTTGGCGTACCGACGGGCAAGCGCGGCGAAGGCCGCTTAGGTTCCGGTGGGCCGACGACCTCGACGTCCCTGATCCTCCGTTGATCGAGCTCGTGCTGATCAAAACGTGGGGACCGGCAACCAGCCGCTCCTGGGTTCACCCGTGATCCACACAACAGATCGCCGCAGGATCGCACTGATAAGCATCAAAGCAGTGCTCGGAGAGCGATATACGCAACGATCATGCCTTATCGACGCAGCAAAACGGCAGATATCTTCGCCGGTATGAAGGTCGCCGTCCACCAGGGCCCCTACGCCGAACTGCCCGATGCGGTCGCGGCGTCCGGGGCCGATCTCGTGATTGCCGCCGAAATGATCACCACCGGCTATCACATCGGCGCCCGTTCCCGAGAATTCGCCGAGCCGGCCGACGGCCCCACCGCGGCCCGGATGTCCGCGCTGGCGAAGGAAACCGGGGTCGCGCTCGCCTACGGATATCCCGAGTCCGACGGCGCCCGCGTCCACAACAGCGTCCAGCTGATCGACGCGGCCGGACGGCGCCTGGCGAACTACCGCAAGACACATCTGTTCGGCGACATCGACCGGTCGTGGTTCGCACCGGGTACCGAGGCGGTCGTGCAGGCCGATCTCGACGGCGTCCGGGTCGGTCTGCTGATCTGCTACGACGTCGAATTCCCCGAACTGGTGCGGGCGCACGCGCTGGCCGGGACCGAACTGCTCGTGGTGCCGACCGCGCTGATGAGCCCGTACGAGCTGGTCGCCGACACGCTGGTACCCGCGCGGGCCTATGAGAGCCAACTGTTCGTCGCCTACGCGAACCGCTGTGACACCGAGCAGGAACTGACCTACTGCGGGCGTTCCTGCGTCGTCGCCCCGACCGGCGAAGTGCTCGCTCGCGCGGGCGGCGGGGTCGAGCTGATCAGCGCCGAAGTCACCCGTGAGGCGCTTCTCGCGTCGCGCGAAGAGAACACCCACCTGGCCGACCGACGGCCCGACCTGTACCGAGCACTGACCGGACAAGGAAGCACCGCATGACCTCCGCCGTTCCGACCGCGATCCACCAGGACGAGCGGGCCGGTCGGCCGATCACCATGTTCGGCCCGGATTTCCCGTTCGCCTACGACGATTTCCTCGCCCATCCGGCCGGGCTCGGCACGCTTCCGGCCGAGCGGCACGGCACCGAGGTCGCGGTGATCGGCGGTGGCCTCTCGGGCATCGTCACCGCGTACGAACTGATGAAGCTGGGCCTGCGTCCGGTCGTCTACGAGATCGCCGAGATCGGCGGCCGCCTGCGCACCGTGAACTTCCCCGGCTGCCCCGAGGACGTCGTCGCGGAAATGGGCGCGATGCGCTTCCCGCCCGCGTCCACCGCGCTGTTCCACTACATCGACAAGGTCGGCCTGGAGACGACGCCGTTCCCGAACCCGCTGGCACCGGGAACGCCGAGCACCGTCGTCGACCTCAAGGGGGAGAGCCACTACGCCCGCACCGCGGACGAACTCCCCGCGGTCTTCGGCAAGGTCGCGGCCGCCTGGGACAGCACGCTGTCCGAGCAGGCCGCGTTCACCGAGATGCAGACCGCGATCCGCGACCGCGACACGAAGACGATCAAGCGGCTGTGGAACGAACTCGTCCCGCGGCTGGACGACCAGACGTTCTACGGTTTCCTCTGCGACTCGCCCGCGTTCGCCTCGTTCCGCGATCGTGAGATCTTCGGGCAGGTCGGCTTCGGCACCGGCGGCTGGGACACCGACTTCCCGAACTCGGTCCTGGAGATCCTGCGGGTCGTCTACACCGGCGCGGACGACGAGCACCGCGGCATCACCGGCGGAAGCAGGCAGCTTCCCTTGCGGCTGTGGGAACACGCGCCGGAGGATCTCGCGTTCTGGCCCGCCGGGACGAGTTTGCGCACGCTGCACGGCGGCAATCCGAACCCCGGCGTCGCCCGGCTGCACCGCACCGCGCCGAACAACATCACCGTGACCGACACCGAAGGCCGGATTCGCACCTACCCCGCGGCGGTGTTCACCGCGCAGAGCTGGATGCTGCTGTCGAAGATCGAATGTGACGAGGCGCTGTTCCCGATCGACCACTGGACGGCGATCGAGCGCACGCACTACATGGAGTCCTCGAAGGTCTTCGTCCCGGTGGACCGGCCGTTCTGGCTGGACAAGGATCCCGAGACCGGCCGCGACACGATGAGCATGACGCTCACCGACCGCATGCCGCGCGGCACCTACCTGCTCGGTGACGATCCCGACGCGCCCGCGGTGATCTGCCTGTCCTACACCTGGGCCGACGATTCACTGAAGTGGCTGCCGCTTTCGGTCTCCGAACGGGTCGAGGTGATGTTGCAGTCCCTGCGGGAGATCTACCCCGGCGTCGACGTCCGGCGGCACATCATCGGCGACCCGGTGACGGTGTCCTGGGAGGCCGAACCGCATTTCATGGGCGCGTTCAAGGCCAACCTGCCGGGCCACTACCGCTACCAGCACCGGCTGTTCACGCATTTCATGCAGGACCGGCTGGAGGAGCGCCATCGCGGCCTCTTCCTGGCGGGCGACGACGTTTCGTGGACGGCGGGCTGGGCGGAAGGCGCGGTGCAGACGGCGCTCAACGCGGTGTGGGGCGTGCTGCACCACTTCGGCGGCGAGACGGATCCGGCGAATCCGGGGCCGGGTGACGTCTACGACGACATCGCGCCCATCGAACTGCCGGACTGAGTACGGCGCTTCACCGGCCATGCCGATCACGGCGAACACTCCCGAACCCGCCGCGAGCATCGTCAGCGGTCGCTTGGTCGGCAGCGTGACGCGCCAGGAGCTCCACCCTGCCGAGGGTGGGCAGGGGGAACTGGACGTGCACAAGCACCCCGGGTTCCAGGACGGCGCAGACGAGTGCGACCAGCAGAATCGTCACCGGCACCAGGGCGGCTAGGAAACACGGCCGCTCACGCGGAGAACTCGACCTCCGCCGCGGGCACCACGCGCAGCCGCCCGCCAGGGTGAATCGCCGTGGTCAACAGCAGATTGTGCCGGGCGATGACCTGCTCGGCGGTCAGGCCCGTGGTGGGATCGCCGTCGGCGGACGGCGCGTGGCCGTCGCCGACCAGCACGACGTCCAGCCCGTGGCTCTGCGCGGACCGGGCGGTCGCGTCGACGCAGTAGTCGGTGGCCAGCCCGGTCAGCACCACGGTGTCGACGCCCCGGTCGCCGAGCAGCCCCGCCAGCCCGGTGCGGTAGAATGAGTCCGTCGCCGTCTTGTCGACCACCGTGTCGACCGGTTCGAGGCCGAGCAGCGGGCTGACCCGGGTGCCCGGCGACGCGGGGTCGAAGTCGGTGCCGGGCGCGCCGATCTGCCGCAGGGCGATCACCGGAACGCCTTCCGCCCGGGCCCGGCGCGCCAGCGCGGCGATCCGGGCCGCCAGTTCCTCGCCGCGCCAGACCAGCGGAACGAGCATGTCCTGCACGTCGACGATCAGCAACGCTGCCTTCATGTCCGGCAGCCTAGGGCAGCGCGGCGGGCGATTCGGCCTCCGGGATGAGCAGCCTCGGCGCCCCCGAGCCGTCGGCGGACACGGCCCAGACGTCGGAATGTCCTTGCGTACGGGGAAGGGCGTAGCCGACGGTGCGGTCGTCGAGCCAGGCGGGCTGGTCGTCCACGTTCCGGGTCTCGGCCAGTGGTGTCACGGTGCCGCTCGCGAGAGCGAGCACCGAGACCCGCCAGCCCTTGGCGGGATCGCCGTCGATGGCGGCCTTGTAGGCGATGCGGGTCTCGTCGGGGGACAGGGACGGGCACTCGACGTTGTCCCGCAGCGTCCGGATCGTGCGGGCGGCGGAATCGCCTTCGACGAGATAGCGGTGGGGGCCGGTGGACATGGTGGCGTAGAACCGGTTCGGTTGCCTGGCGAAGGTGACGCCCCAGAAGTTGAAGTCCGCCGCTTTGTACGGCTTGCCGTCCACGGTCACGGCGAAGTCTTCGAGCGTGCCCTCGACGTTGTCGGTGCTGAGGTCGAGGGTGCCGGCGCGGGTGGAGAACCGGCCGCCGTTGTAGGAGTCGCCGGTGACGAACACCGTCCAGGCGAGCCGCCGTCCGTCGGGCGAGACACGCGCCCGGTTGGGCAACCCCACCAGCGGGATCTCCTGCGTGACCGTGAGACGGCTGTCGAGCACGGCGAGCTGGTAGGTGGTCAGCCCGGTCTCCGGGCGGAGACAGATCCCGGTCCCGCCCGCCGCGTAGACGCGGCTGCAGCTCACGTCCGACACCGCCCGCGCGCCGCCCGGATCGGCCGCCGAGACACTGGACACGTGACCGCGGTCGGCGTCGGCGGTGCTGCGGAACAGCAACCGCTCCCCGTCGAGGGTGACGGCACCGCTGGTGCCCGCCGACGCGGTGTCCTGATTGCGCGCTCCCGCCACCCCGACGTAGATCACGGCGGCCGCGGCCAGCGTGAGTACTCCGGTGACGGCGATCAGGACGCGGGTGCGGGTGTTCACGGTCGTGCCTTCCTGCGGGGGGCCAAGAGAACGAAGGTGGCGGCGACGGCGGCGAGCACCGTCCCGGCGGCGATCGCGATCGCCGCCGTCGCACCCCAGAACTGCCATGAAAGTCCGAAAAGGACGGACGAGACGAAGTAGGCGAGCGCCTGCCCGCTCTGCACGATCGCGATCCCGGTGGTGCGCAGCGCCTCGGGCAGCAGTGGCCCGGCCAGCGCCATCAGCACGCCGTCGGTCGCCGCGTAGAACACGCCGTACAGACCGAGAGTGAGCGCGAACAGGGCCCAGCCGGTCAGCGGACTGAGCAGCAGCAGATAGACCGCGATCAGCGCGCCGTAGCCGGCGAGCATCACCGGCAGCCTGCCGACCCGGTCGGCCAGCGCGCCGAGCGGAGCGGCCAGCAGCAGGTAACCCAGGTTCGTGCCCACCGCGAGCAGCGGGAACCAGCCGGTGGCGATGTCCTCCTTGTCCTGCAGCACGAGGTACACGAACCCGTCGCCGATGGTGGCGAGGCCGAGGACACAGGCGGCGATCAGCAGCCGCCGCACCCCGGTGGCGCGCAGGAGCCCGGCCGCCGCCCGCAAGGACACGGTGCCGGACGGCGGTTTGGGCGCGCGACGATCGCGGACGAACAACGCCATGAGCAGCACTCCGCAGGCGGCGATGCAGAAGCTGGTCACGAAGACGGCGTCGAATTTCTCGACCCCGGTCGACGAGCCGACCACGGCCAGCACCGCGACCGCGGCGAGCGGGCCGAGAAACGCGCCGACACTGTCCATCGCCCGGTGCACCCCGAACGCGCGGCCCAGCATGTGCTCGGGCACCGACAGCGTGATCAGCGCGTCGCGAGGCGCGGTCCGCAGGCCTTTGCCGGTCCGGTCCGCGGTCAGCACCACACCGATGGCGGTCGCCGACGACCCCGCCGCCACCAGCCCCAGTTTCGCCACCGCCGACATCGCGTAGCCCAGCCCGGCGACCGCCTTGCGCCGACGCACGCGGTCCGCGACGTAGCCGCCGACCAGGCGCAGCAACGCGGTGGCGCCGGTGTAGAGGCCGTCCACCACGCCGTAGGCCGCGGGGCCGAGGTGCAGCCCCAGCACCAGGTACACCGGTAGCACAGCCGTCACCATCTCCGACGAGACGTCCGTGACCAGACTGACGGTGCCCAACGCGAAGACGTTCCCGCCCAGCAGGGCGAACGACCTCTTGGACACGCCGCCGGAATGCTCCCGGCGGCCGATCGTGGACAGGTACACGCGTTGGACCACCTTTCCCCGCCCGCGGGCGCGTCCACAGTGGACACGCCCGCGGGGTTCACCCGATTACTGCCACACGCTCGTGATCGGCGACTTGTTCGCCGCGTTGGCGATGCCCGGCAGGCCGAACGCCGCCTCCATCGTGCGGAGGATCGAGTAGTGGTTGATGGATTCGCTGTAACTGCCCGGCTTCACGTGGGCGCCGACGAAAGTGGTGAAGATCTGGTTCACCGACGTCCCGCTGTCCTCGTCGAAATTGACGATCAGCAGACTGTTGTGCGTCTTCGCCCACTGGGCATAGGCGTCGAGGTTGTTCTTCAGCCATTTGTCGCCGGTGTCGACCGCGCAGTCGTGCATGTCGCTGCACAGGTCCGGGGTCACGAAAGCCACATGGGGAAGCTTCGTGAAGTCGCTCGGGAACGACGAGAACCGTTTGTTCGCCGACGCGGGGACGTTGCCGAAGCTGACCCAGCTGTTGTGCTTGCGCGCGTATTTGCCCTTCGTGCAGCCGGTGTAGCCGTCGGAGGGCATGCTTTCCGCGTATCCGGTGAACGTCTTGCCGATACCCGCCAGCTGGGACGCGATGTTCTCCTTGTTCCCCAGATCCTGGCATTTGTTGCTGTCGACACCGTGCGTCGAGCCCGCGAACTGGGCGATGTAGTTCGGCTGGCTCGGGTGCGTCGTCCCGTACGCCTTGGTGAACTTGGCGCCCTGTGCGGCGAGCTTGTTGAAGTACGGTGCCTTGGAACTGCCGTTGATCTCCTTGTAGTCCTTGTTCTCGAACATCACGAGAACGATGTGGTCGAACGCGGGCACCTTCGCGGCCGCGGGTTCGATCGCGGCAGTGGTGGTGTCCTGATGCGACACCAGCAGCCCCGTGGCCAAACCGGTCGCGGCCACGGCCGCGACCGCGATCCGTTTCCAGAACATGAAACCTCCTGGGAAAAGGTTGAAACTTTGACGACCAACCATCGGGTTCAGCGGCGCTCCGCGGGCGTCGACAGAGTAAGACATCTGATGTCTCAGCTGCATTTAAACGGCAGGAAACTCCCTGGCCCATCAAGATCGCCTGACTGGAGTAGTCGGATGGTGTAGAACGCCTCAAAACCGGCATTCCTTGGCACGAAAGATGCAAGCCTCGTTGTGGGCCTTGCGTCCAGCGTGGCGAACCGATGGACTTATCGTCACTCGGCAATTCAGCCGGTTGACGGTGCTGTCGTCATTGCACCGGCTTCGTGGGCTACTCATCTGACCATTGGTTAAGCTGGGGGCGTGGAGCCCCTTTTGCCGAGACCGGCCGGATACACGATCGAAGAACTTTCCGCGATCGTCGGCATGTCCGCGCGCAATATCCGGGCGCATCAGACGAGAGGGCTGGTGCCGCCCCCGGCCCGGCACGGCAGGTCCGCCTATTACGGACCTGTTCATCTGCGGCGGCTGCTACGCATCACGACGCTGCAGAAACAGGGCTTCAACTTGGTCTCCATCGCCGCGATGCTAGGAACGGCCACAGCGGACGGCGGCACCGACCGGCTGGGCGCCGCGGTGGACGGCGTCGTCCGCGACCAGCCTTCGCTCGCCCGTTGCCTGGAGCGGCACGGCGTGCTCGGCCGGGACGACGCCGGGCGCCCCGCCGTCGTGCGCCCCTCCGTGCGACGCGCTGTCGCCGACCTGGTCGGGGCCGGGGTGCCGCCCGTCGCTGCCCTGCGGTTCCTCGGGCAGTTCCTGGACCGGGTCGCGCCCCTGGCCGACGAACAGCTGACCGCGCTCAGAACGCAGACAGGGCCCGCTTCCGGGGCTCCGCGGGCCTGCCTTGCCGAACTTCTTGTAAGCGCTTTCAGAACGACGGTCGAGAACGCGGCCGGTTTCCCCGCGGAAGAACCCGGGAGACGGCGGCCGCGGTAGCCGCCGCCTCGATCAGGCGCGTTGCACGATGATCTGGTCGACCAGGGTGCCGTCCGCGCTGATCGCCCGGACGTCCATTTTGGGCGGTGTGGTGCCCGTGCCCGCGATGACGTCGACCGCGACCAGGCTGTAGCCGCGGAAGCGGACGCGGGACCAGGTGACCTTCTTCGTCAGACTGTGCCCGTCCCGTTCCGAATACTTCATCGGCACCGGGGAGTCGTTGCTCGTCTCATGTCCCAGGTAGGTGTCGGGCGCGGGGAATTCCGAGACGCTGCCGCCGCCACCGCCCGCGGTGATGTAGGTGGTGCCGTCCTTGACCGGGTTGGTGGTCCCGCGCGAGGGCACCTTCTTGACGGCCTTGCCGGCACGGATCGGGTCGGTGCGCTCGTAGATGTGGTTGTGCCCGTTGAGCACCAGGTCCACCTGGTACCTGTCGAACAGCGGCGCCCAGTCCGTCTGCGCGCCGAGTTCGGCGCCGTTGGAATGGCAGGTGGAATACGTGCACTGGTGGCAGTAGACGACGATGAAGTCGATCGTCGGATCGGCGCGGAAGGCGGCGAGCGTCTTCCCGAGCCACTTGAGCTGTTTTCCCTTGGTGTAGTCCAGATTGGACGGACTGTTGTAGCAGACGTCGTTACCGTCGAGGCTGATCATCCCGACGTTCTGGTAGCGCCACGAGTAGATGCACGTCGACCCCGTCCACGCGTTGTCCGGCATGGTGAACCGGGCCCGCACACCGCCGTAGCCGTCGGCCGAGTACCAGCCCTCCATCTCGTGGTTGCCGAGCGCCATCATCCACGGGATCCCCGCCGTGACGGATTCGTTCTGGACGAAGAAGGAGTCCCACAATCGGGCGTCGTACTGGTCCTCCTCCGGATGTCCGCCCTCGCCCTCGAGCGCGTAGCTCAGATCGCCCATGGCAAGGTGGAAGGCCGGGTCGAGGCCCGCGATCAGGCTGCTGGTCGCGACGGCGTTGTAGCCGACGCCCTGGTCGCCGAACGCGGTGAAGGTGAACGTGCCGTCGCCGCCCGGCGCGGGCGCGGTGCGGAAACTCGCCATCTCGCCGAGCCTGGCGGCGGGGTCGTACCCCTCGTGGCCGACGACGTAGTAGTACGTGGTGTTGGGCAGCAGGCGGTCGATCCGGGCGTGGAGGTAGAACTGGGTGATCGTTTTGGGGCTGTTCGGCGGCACTTCCTCGACCGGATGCTGCCAGGACAGCTGGCTGGTCAGGGCCCGGACCTCGGCCGCGATGGGCGGGCTGAAGTCGCCGGGAACCGTGCCGATCCGGACGAACGGCGCGGTCACCGCCGCGGGGACCTGCCAGGAGACGACGACCTGCTGGGACGGGTCCGCCCCGTAGGCGATGTGCCTGCCGAACGGCCGCAGCGCCGAACCCGCGGTTCTGTCGGCCTTCAGCAGGACGGTCGGGCCGGGGGAGGCCGCGGCGGCGCCGGGCAGCAGGACACCGCCGGCGGCGAGGGCCGCGCCGCCCACCGCGCCCACCCGGAACAGGGTCCGCCGCGAGTACTGGTTGACGAAGTTGTCGTGTTTCTCGGCGAGACTGAGTCGACGGTAGGCTTGAGACCTGCGGTTTCGGGGAGTCTCGGACATGATCTGAAGTTAGGAAGGCTTCCTAACTAAGTCAAGGGTTGCGGATGGTTTCAAGTGAGGCTGCATGGAACCGTGCAAGTGACTTCGGTCATAGGAGGCCTTCACGGACTTTCTGGTGGCGGCTGAGCCGGGTAGCGGCCGTGCCGTGAAGGACTCGTTGAGGGACTTAGAGTCCCTCAAAGTTCCTCTCACCGGCCCGGACGGCCACCACGAGCCTCAGCAGCCAAACGCCAGGCATCGGGGGAAGGTCAGAGCAGTTCTGAGGAGACCACCGAAGGCAGACCGCGCAGCCCCTCCAGCAACGCGTCGACCTGGTCCTCCGCGATCAAGACGGCGCAGGTCATCGTGCTTTCCCGGACACCGTCGCGCACGTCGACCGACAGGTCGTGGACGAGGCAGCCGAGCGCGGCGACCAGGTTCGGAATCTGTTCGACGCCGCCGACGAAGTAGGTGGCGATCCGGCGGCGGACCATCAGCGCGGAGCGAGGGGCGGGAACCTGGAACGTGGTGAGCGACATCGTGGATCTCCTGGAACGGGAACGAAAAGGCCAAAAGGGCCAGGTCCCGGGAAGATGCCCCGTATCGAGGGGTCGCCGGACTGCGCGCCGGCGACCTGGTTTCAGCCGGCGCGCTTGAGTACGAGTCGAGCGAAGCGCTGCATGGGCGACAGGCTAGCACGCCGCCCGAGGACGTCAACGGCTACCGCCGCAGCCGCGCTCCTTGTTCGCGGACGTGCGCGGCCGAACCGCAGTCGAGGTCCAACTGCCGTTGCCGTTCCGCGACGAAAGCCCGCCCGAGGCCGGTCCGGTCCGAAGTGGACATCGTGCGCCGGAGTTCGTTCAGCAGTCCGCGTTCCTCGGAGCGGATATGCGTGGCGACCGAATTCTCCAGCGCCACCAAGGCTTTCTCGGAGTCGGTGGCTTCCAGTACGGCCAGCAGTTCGGCGGCGAGACCGCTCTCCGTCGCATCGGGACGGACGATCCGGTCTGTCGCGGTGACGTGGGCGACCAGCAACGCCGACAGCTCCGCGACCAGCGCCGGGCGGTCGGCCTCGTCGTTGCGGAGGTCCCGGAACAGCTGCTCGATCCGGCGGTGGTCGGCCAGGACGACCTCGACCAGGTCGGAGCCGGGAGGTGCGGCCGCCGGCCCCGGCCGCATCCAGCCGAAGGTCAGTTCCACGGCCTGCCGCCAGTGCGCGTATTCGCTGTCGCGGCGGGTGGGGTTCATCGACGGCAGCCACTGCCCGGCGCGGTGCCAGTTCCGGCGCAGGCCCTCCAGATCGGGCCAGTAGCCGACCGACAACCCGGCCGCGTATGCCGCGCCGAGCGACACCGTCTCGGCGACCATCGGGCGGACCACCGGAACGTCGAGGACGTCGGCGACGAACTGCATCAGCAGGTTGTCCGCGGTCATCCCACCGTCCACTTTGAGCGTGGACAGCGCGAGGCCGGAGTCGGCGTTCATCGCGTCGACGACCTCGCGCGTCTGCCAGCCTGTCGCCTCCAGTACGGCCCTGGCCAGGTGTCCCTTGGTGATGTACGACGTCAGTCCGGCGATCACACCGCGTGCCTCGCTGTGCCAGTGCGGCGCGAAGAGACCGGAGAACGCGGGCACGATGTAGCAGCCGCCGTTGTCCTCGACCGTGCGGGCCAGCGTCTCGATCTCGGGCGCGCTGCCGATCAGTTCCAGTCCGTCCCGGAACCACTGCACCAGCGAACCGGTGACCGCGATCGAGCCCTCCAGCGCGTACACGGCGGGTTCGTCGCCGATCTTGAAGCCGACGGTCGTCAACATGCCGTGGTCCGACAGCACCGGCGCCGGACCGGTGTTGAGCAGCAGGAAACTACCCGTGCCGTAGGTGCACTTCGCCTCGCCTGGCGCGAAACACGTCTGACCGAACAACGCCGCTTGCTGGTCACCGAGCGCCGCCGCGATGCGGATCCCGGGCACCACCCGCGACGTCGTCCCGTACACCTCGGTCGACGGCCGGATCTCCGGCAGCATCGCGCGGGGGACGTCGAAGAACTCCAGCAGTTCGTCGTCCCACGACAGCGTCCGCAGGTTCATCAGCATGGTGCGGGAGGCGTTGGTGACGTCGGTGACGTGGACGCCGCCGTCGGGCCCGCCGGTCAGGTTCCAGATCAGCCAGCTCTCGACCGTGCCGAACAGGACGTCGCCGCGTTCGGCGCGTTCCCGCAGGCCGGGCGTCCGGTCCAGCATCCACCGGACGCGGGGAGCGGAGAAGTACGTCGCGAGCGGCAGCCCGCACAGGTGCCGGACGCGGTCGGCGCCCGGCTCGCGGGCGAGTTGTTCGAGCATCGCGTCGGTGCGGGTGTCCTGCCAGACGATCGCGCGGCCGACCGGGTTGCCGGTGTGCCGGTCCCACAGCACGGTGGTCTCCCGCTGGTTCGCGATGCCGAGACCGGCCACCTGCCCCGCTTCGGCGCCGGCGTCGGCCAGCGCTTGCGGCACGATCCGCCCGACATTGCGCCAGATCTCCGTCGCGTCGTGTTCCACCCAGCCCGGCCGGGGGAAATGCTGCTGGTGCTCGCGCTGCGCGACCGACACCAGCCTGCCGCGCGCGTCGAACAGGATGCACCGCGTCGAGGTGGTGCCCTGGTCGATCGACATCACATAGCGCTGGACCACGCGAGCACCTCCATCACCATCGGGACGCGCCGAGATCGCGTGAGACCGCCCGCGCCGCGTCGCGGACGTGACCGAGCAGCCGTGGCATCGGGCTGCCGTCGGCCTCGCAGATCCGGTCCGCCGCGCCGGACACCCCGATCGCGCCGACCACGATGCCGCCGTGCCCGCGGATCGGTGCCGCGATCCCGGCCTCGCCGGTGATCATTTCGCCGTTCTCGCTCGCCCAGCCCGCTTCGCGTACCTTGCCGCAGGCGCGTTTGATCGCGGTCTGGGTGACCAGGGTCCGGCGGGTGTAGGCCTCCGGTTCGCCGCTGCGCAACGATGCCACGAGACCCGTGTCGTAGGCCAGCAGGACTTTGCCGAGCGCGGTCGCGTGCAACGGAAGAAGCGTGCCGACGTCGAGGGTCTGCAGGCTGTCATCGGGCCGGAACACGTGGTGCACCACCAGGACCCGACCCTCCAGCGGCGCGCCGATCCGGACGGCCTCGCCGCTGCGCGCGGCCAGCGCGTCGGCCCAGTTGATCGCCCGCGACCGGAGTTCGTTGACATCGAGGTAGCTCGTGCCCAGGTGCAGCAGCGCCGCACCCAGTTGGTATTTCCCGGTGTCGCGGTCCTGTTCGACAAAGCCGACCCCTTGCAGGGTGCGCAGGATCCCGTGTGCCGTTCCCTTGGCGAGTTCGAGGGAATCGGCGATCTCGCCGACCCCGAGACGGCCGGAACCGCGCGCCAGCAACCGCAGGATCGCGGCGGCGCGCTCGATGGACTGGATCGGACCGGGCACGGCCACACCGTAGCCCGACCGGCGCTGATTCGACAATGTCGAACATCGTCTTCGGGTGTTCGACAATGCCGACCGGTGTCCGTTGACCCCGGGTTCCCCCGAACTTAACTTCGGCCTCATCAGGGCAACGGTGTCCTTTGTGGAGGAAGCAATGGTGCGAAACCTCAAGGCTCGCGGACTCGCGGGCGAACTGGCGGCGGAGTTCGTCGGGACGATGATCCTCATCCTGTTCGGCTGTGGGGTGGTGGCTCAAGTCGTCGCCGCGGGCATCGGGGACCACGACAGCATCGCGTGGGCGTGGGGCATCGGTGTCACGCTCGGTATCTACGTCGCTTCGCGGATCAGCGGCGCGCATCTGAACCCGGCCATCACCGTGGCGCTCGCGGTGTTCAAGGGCTTCTCGTGGCGCAAGGTCGCGCCATACGCGTTGGCGCAGACCGCCGGAGCGTTCGTCGCCGCGCTGCTGGTGCGGTGGAACTACACCGAGGTGCTCAACGCCGCGGACCCCGGCCTGACAATCAAGACCCAGGGTGTCTTCTCGACCCTTCCGGGTAACGGAACCCTTCCGGTGGGGGACTGGGGCGCTTTCCGCGACCAGATCATCGGAACCGCGATCCTCGCGCTGGTGATCTTCGCCATCACCGACCTCCGCAACACCGCGCCCGCCGCGAATCTCGCCCCGGTCGTCGTCGGCTTCCTGGTGGTCGCGATCGGCATGGCCTGGGGTACCAACGCCGGCTACGCGATCAACCCCGCCCGTGACTTCGGCCCGCGGTTGATGTCCTGGCTCACCGGTTACGACACCGCGTTCACCGATCAATACGGCTTCCCGTACTGGTGGATCCCGATCGTGGCCCCGGTCATCGGCGCCGTCATCGGCGGCGCGATCTACAAGTTCTTCATCGAGCGCTACCTGCCCGCCGACCCGGCACCGGAAGTCTTGCCCGCCAAGGACATCGAGCGCGTTTCCTAAGGAGAGAAACCATGCCTGACCACATCGGCGCCGTCGACCAGGGCACCACCAGCACGCGGTTCATGATCTTCGACCACGGCGGCAACGAGATCGCCCGCCACCAGCTCGAACACGAGCAGATCCTGCCGAAGCCGGGCTGGGTCGAACACGATCCGACCGAGATCTGGGAGCGGACCCGTTCGGTCATCGCCACCGCGCTCAACAAGGCGAACCTGACCACGGCCGACCTCGCCGCGCTCGGCATCACCAACCAGCGCGAGACCACCGTCGTGTGGAACCGCCGGACCGGCCGCCCGTACTGCAACGCCATCGTGTGGCAGGACACCCGCACCGACCGGATCGCCTCGGCGCTGGAACGGTCCGGCAAGGGCGAGGTCATCCGCCGCAAGGCCGGTCTGCCGCCAGCGACCTACTTCTCCGGCGGCAAGCTGCAGTGGATCCTGGAAAACGTCGACGGCGTCCGGGAAGACGCGGAGAAGGGCGACGCGCTCTTCGGCACCACCGACTCCTGGCTGATCTGGAACCTCACCGGCGGGCCTGACGGCGGCGTGCACGTGACCGACCCGACCAACGCGTCACGCACGATGCTGATGGACCTCGAAACCCTGGACTGGGACGACGAACTACTGTCGTTCTTCGATGTCCCGAAGCAGATGCTGCCGTCGATCGCACCGTCGTCGAACAACGGCCGCTTCGGCACGACCCGCGCGGACGGCCCGCTCGGCGGCGAGGTCGCCATCACCGGTGTCCTCGGCGACCAGCAGGCGGCGACCGTCGGCCAGGTGTGCTTCCGGCCCGGCGAGGCGAAGAACACTTACGGCACCGGCAATTTCCTGCTGCTCAACACCGGGCACGAGGTCGTGCGCTCGAAGCACGGCCTGCTGACGACGCTGGCCTACCAGTTCGGCGACGAGAAGCCGGTGTACGCGCTGGAAGGCTCGATCGCCGTCACGGGTTCGGCCGTACAGTGGCTGCGGGACCAGCTGGGCATCATCAGCGGCGCGTCGCAGAGTGAGAGCCTCGCCCGTCAGGTCGAGGACAACGGCGGTGTCTACTTCGTCCCCGCGTTCTCCGGGCTTTTCGCGCCCTACTGGCGTTCGGACGCGCGCGGCGCGATCGTCGGGCTCACCAGGGCGACCACCAACGCGCATCTGGCGCGGGCGACGCTGGAAGCGATCTGCTACCAGACCCGCGACGTCGTCGAGGCCATGCAGAACGACTCCGGGGTCACGCTCGACGTGTTGCGGGTGGACGGTGGCGTGACCGCGAACGAACTCTGCATGCAGTTGCAGGCCGACATCCTCGGCGTCCCGGTCTCGAAGCCGGTCGTCGCCGAGACCACCGCGCTCGGGGCCGCCTACGCGGCCGGTCTGGCCGTCGGGTTCTGGAAGTCCACCGACGAGCTGGAGCAGAACTGGAACGAGGACAAGCGCTGGACTCCGTCGTGGACGGACGAGCAGCGCGCCGAGGGCTACGCGGGCTGGCAGAAGGCCGTCGGCCGCACGCTCGACTGGGTCGAGGTCGAGTGAGCCCGATGAAAACGAGGAGAAACACTGTGACACCCGTACCGCTTTCCCCGGTCTATCGCGCGGAGACGTTGCGCAAGCTCGCCCGCGAAGAAGTCGAAGTCCTGGTCGTCGGCGGGGGAGTGACCGGCGCCGGCGTCGCGCTCGACGCGGCGTCGCGCGGGCTCTCCGTCGCTCTCGTCGAGGCTCGCGACTTCGCCGCCGGGACGTCCAGCCGGTCCAGCAAGCTGATCCACGGCGGGCTGCGCTACCTGGAGAACCTGGACTTCAAGCTGGTCCGGGAGGCACTGAAGGAACGGAGCCTGCTGCTGCAGACGCTGGCGCCGCATCTGGTCCGGCCGGTGAAGTTTCTGGTGCCGCTCAAGCACCGCGTCTGGGAACGCGGCTACATCGGCGCGGGTGTCACGCTCTACGACACCCTCGGCGGGGCTCGCGCGCTGCCGCGCCACCGGCATCTGTCCAAACGCGGCGCGGCGAAGGTGGCGCCCGGACTGGCCGAAGACGCCCTGATCGGCGCGATCCAGTACTACGACGCGCAGGTCGACGACGCCCGCCACACGATGATGATCGCGCGGACGGCGGCCGAGCAAGGCGCTTCGGTGCTCACCCGGGCGCGAGTGACCTCCCTGATCCGGGAGGGTGAGCGCGTCGTCGGGGCGAAGGTCGTCGACCGCGAAAGCGGCGCGGAGATCGAAGTCCGGGCGAAGACGGTCGTCGCGGCCACCGGCGTGTGGAGCGACGACATGGCCGAGGCGGCCGGCATCCCGGCGCCGTTCACCGTACGCGCGTCGAAGGGCATCCACCTGGTGGTGCCGCGCGAGAAGATCGACCTCGACACCGGGTTGATCCTGCGCACCGAGAAGAGCGTCCTGTTCGTCATCCCGTGGGGACGGCACTGGATCGTCGGCACCACCGACACCGAATGGGACCTCGACCGCGAGCATCCGGCGGCCAGCCAGGCCGACGTCGACTACGTGCTCGATCACGTCAACGCCGTCCTGCGCACGCCGCTCACCGCCGACGACATCGAAGGCGTCTACGCCGGGCTTCGGCCGCTGCTGGCCGCGAAGGCGACCTCGACCACGAAGCTGTCGCGGGAGCACGCCGTCGCGCATCCAGTGCCCGGCCTGGTGATCGTGGCGGGCGGCAAGTACACGACGTACCGGGTGATGGCCGCCGACGCGGTCGACGTCGCGGTGGAGGATCTCGGCCGCCCGGCGCCGTCGTCGTGGACCGAACGGCTGCCGATCGTGGGCGCGACGGGCTATCACGAGCTGTGGGGCGCGCGGCACTCGCTCGCCCAGCGCGCGGGACTGCCGCTGAGCCGGATCGAGCACTTGCTCCAGCGCTACGGCACCGCGGTGGAGGACATCCTGAAGTCGATGTCGGAGCGTCCCGAACTGGGCGAGCCGATCCCGGGAACGGCCGAGTACCTCAAGGCGGAGGTCGTTTACGCGGTCTCGCACGAGGGTGCGCTGCACCTGGAGGACGTCCTCACGCGCCGCACGCGTATCTCGATCGAGGAGCGGGATCGCGGTGTGGCGGCGGCGCCGGTGGTGGCCGCGCTGATGGCGCCGCTGCTGGGCTGGGACTCGCACCGTCAGGAGCGCGAGGTCACCAACTACCTCGCCCGGGTCGAGGCGGAGCGTTCCGCGCAGGCTCAGCCGGACGACGAAGCCGCGAACGCCAGCCGTCTCGCCGCTCCGGCGCTGCTGTCGAGCTGAGCCCCACGCCCGCGGGTGGCGTTCAGTCCTCTGGATGCGGTCCTTGCGCACGCGACTACCGCATTCAGAGGACTGAATGCTTACTTGAGCCAGTCGAGGTAGCGGGTCGTGGCGAGGCGGGCGCCGTCCTTGGTGGTGAGGACGTCGCCCTTGACGGCGGAGAACATGCCCGCGGTCTCGTCGGTGGTCACCGAACGCGGGTCTCCCTTGGTGGACAAGGTGATCCGGCCCAGGTCGGCCAGCGGGTAGACGTCCGGGCCGCCCACGTCGAGGGTCCCGTTCAGCGGCTTTCCGGCCGCGACCTCGGAAACGGCGGCGGCGACGTCCGCCGCGGCGATCGGCTGGATCGGCGTGCTGGGCAGGCGGACCGTGTTTTCGTCGGCGGTCCAGGACAGGACGGCGTCGACGAATTCCATGAACTGGGTGGCGCGGACGATCGAATAGGGGACCCCACCGCCCTTGAGGATGTCCTCTTGCAGCGTCTTGGCCTGGTAGTAGTCGAGTTCGGGAACCTGGTCGACGCCGACGATCGACAGGATCACGAAATGCCCGGTGCCCGCCTTCTTCGCCGCGGCGACGAGGTTTTCCATCGACGTCCGGAAGAACGCGGGGGAGGACTCGTCGAAGGTCGGGGAGTTCGTGAGGTTGACGACCACGTCGGCGCCGTCGAGCGCGGCGTCCAGTCCCTGGCCCGTGAGCAGGTCGACCCCGGTGGACGGCGAATGCGGGACCGCCTCGTGCCCTGCTTCGTTCAGGTTCCGCACGACCTGTGAGCCGATCAATCCGGTGCCGCCGATGATCGCGAATTTCATGACCCAATGCCCTTCGTCGACAGGTGTCCGCTAACTCGGACACCTCATGTCCGAGATAATACTCAGACACATTGTGTCCGAGTCAAGAGGCGGGTTAGAGTCATCCGGGTGAAGATGTCCGGCGGGGTCGAGTGGGCGCTGCACTGCTGTGTCGTGCTGACCTCGGTCGACGAACCCGCGCCTGCCGCGCGTCTGGCGCAGCTACACGACGTCTCCCCGAGCTACCTAGCGAAGCAGCTTCAAGCGCTTTCCCGGGCCGACCTGATCCGCTCGGTACAGGGGAAGTCCGGTGGCTACGTCCTCACTCGACCGCCTTCGGAAATCACGGTGCTCGACGTCGTCGAGGCGATCGACGGACCCGGACCGGCCTTCATCTGCACCGAAATCCGGCAACGCGGACCGATGGCCACGCCGCCCGAAGCGTGTACGGCGCCGTGCGCCATCAGCCGCGCGATGGCCAACGCCGAGACGCAGTGGCGGGCGGCGTTGCGCGCGGTCTCCATCGCGGACCTGGCCGAAGACGTCCGGGGCGACTACGGTCCGGGCGCGCTCGCCGGGATCGGCGCGTGGTTCAAGGCCGCTGACGGCTATTGAGGGATAAGCCAAACGTGCCGTGGTGGGTCGGCTTGGTCGTGAGTGGCGATTCGGGTTAGAGCGAACCCTCTCTTAGGTACCTACTCGTCACCTGCGNNAGGACCTGCAGTTGTGCACTTACGCCTGCCCTGCCCGAGGGTGGTTCCGCTGGCACCGCCGCGCCCCACACCAGTGGGTGACCAAATTCAGTCTCTGAAGGAGTCCTTCACGGTCAGGCGGCTACCGGGCTCACCCGCCGTAGGTACCTGAAACACCCTTGGCTAGAACTCGAATCGCCACTCACGACCACCGGCAGCGTCTACGCGGCAGAAGTTCGGTACATCAGCGCGGTGGTCGCCATGGTCGCGAGCACCAGCGCCGCCGCCAGCCAGAACGGCCGCGTCAGTGAGTGTCCCTGCAGGAAGACGGTGCCGAGGACGGCGACGCCGAGCGTCGCGCCCAGTTGCTGCACCGCGTTCAGCAGTCCCGCCGCCGAACCGGTCTCATGTGGACGGACCCTCGACAGTGCCGTCGTGAAGAACGGCACCGTGAACAGTCCCAGTCCGAGGCCGCCGACCCCGAGTGCGAGCGGCAACGGACCCGTCATCCCCAGCAGGATCCCGGCGAGCAACAACGCCAGGCCCGCGAACGCCACGCGTGACCCGTGACGGGGGACGAGCCATCGGCCCGCCGCCCACGACGACACCGCCAGCCCGCCCGACCACGGCAGCAGGGTCAGGCCGGACGCCAGCACACTCCGGCCTTCGTCGAGTTGCTGATGCAGGACGACCACGAGCATCAGCCCGTTCATCACCGCGAAGAACAACGTCGAGGTCACCAGCGCCGCCGGGAAGCCGCGGTGGCCGAACAGGCTCGGCTCGACGAGCGGATGCCGCCGCGCCCGCTGATGGAACCCGAACACCACCAGCACGGCGACGCCGCCGGTGAACAGCGCCCAGTTCCACCGGTCGATCAGCGGATACACCATCAGCCCGGTACCGAGCGAGGCGAGGGCCGTGCCCTGCAGGTCCAAGCGGACCCCGTGCGCGACGCGGTCTTCCGGCAGCAGCCTGCCCGCCGCGAGCACCGCGATCGAGATCGGCACGTTCACCAGGAACGCCGCTCGCCAGGTCGACAGCTCCGTCAACGCGGCGCCGAGCAGCGGCCCGCTCACCGCCGAAAGGCCGACCACCGGCCCGTTCCAGCCGAGTGCCGCGGCCAGCGCCGGGCCGGTGTACAGCGTTTTGATCAGCCCGATGGTCTGCGGGATCACCAGGGCCGCCGCCGCGCCCTGCACCGCCCGCGCGGCGATCAGCACGGCGGTGTCCGGTGCGAGCGCGCAGCAAAGCGACGCGAAGGCGAACGCGGCGACACCGGACAGGAAGATCCGGCGGCGGCCGAAGAGGTCACCGAGCCTGCCGCCGGCGATCAGGAGTACCGCGAACGGGAGGGTGTACGCGGCGCCGAACCACTGGATGGTCGACGCGGGACCGCCGAGGTCGGCGTGGATCGCCGGACCGGCGACCTGCGTGATCGTCGCGTCCAGCACGTTCATCGCCTCGGCCGCGAGCAGGATGGCGAGCGGGACCGGGCTGGTTTTGGTTTCTTGCATGACCGCGATGCTCGGGCGAACGCTAGGCTTCGTTCCACGAATTCGGCGGCGAATGGACGAAATCTTCCATGCTTGACGAGATCGACCGCGGTTTGATCCATGCGCTGCACCTCGACGGCCGGGCGCCGTTCAGCCGTATCGGCGTCGTGCTGGGCGTGTCCACGCAGACCGTCGCGCGTCGCTACCAGCGGCTTCGCTCCGAAGCCGGGTTGCGGGTGGTGGGCCTGCCCGATCCCGGCAGGGCAGGGTTGACCCAGTGGATCGTGCGGCTCACCGCCCAGCCCGCCACGGCACGGACGCTCGCCCGTTCGCTGGCCAAGCGGCCGGACACGTCCTGGGTCAAGCTGACGTCGGGCGGTACGGAGATCGTCGCGATCGCGCAGACGCCGACGGATTCGCCGAGCGCGATGCTGCTGCACGACATCCCGCGCACCGCGACCGTCACGGCGGTGTCCGCCCATCTCATGCTGCACACCTATCTCGGCGGCCCGGCGGCTTGGCACGGACGGTTGGCCGCACTGACCGAGGAACAACAAGAAGCGTTACGGGTAAAGGAAACCGCCGTCGATCAGGGTCCGCTGACCCCGGCGGACCACGCCCTGATCGACGTGCTCCGCCACGACGGCCGGATGAGCGTCACGCAGCTCGCCGTCGCGACCGGACTGGCGCCGTCGACCGTGACCCGCCGCCTGGACGATCTTCGCGCGAGCGGTGCGCTCTTCTTCGACGTCGAGATCAACGCGGCCCTGTACGGCGTGACCACCCAGGCGTTCCTGTGGATGGCGATCGCACCGGCGGATCTGGACGAGGTCGCGACGACCCTGGCCGCCCACGAGGAGCTGGCGGTGGTCGCCGCCACGACCGGGCCGACCAATCTGATCGCGCAGGCGCTGTGTCCCGACCCCGCCGCGCTGCACCGCTACCTCACCCGGCGGCTCGGTGCGCAGCGCGCGATCCGCACGCTGCACACCGCTCCGGTGCTGGAGATCGTGAAGGCGGTCGGGCCGCTTCCGGCGTGAGTTCAGAACCGGTCGGCGTGTTCTGTGACCCACTGGGCGAAGGTGCGGGCCGGGCGGCCGGTCACCTTCTCGACCGTGCCGACCACGGTGCTCGCCTCCGCGGGCGGGTCGGCGTACCAGCCGATGACGTACTCGGCGTCTTCGCGGGAGACTCCGGTGGCCATCAGCCGGTCGATGGCCGCCTCATGGGGAAGCTCGGCGAACGTGATGTCCCTGCCGAGGGTTTTAGCGAGGACCGCGACCCGCTGACGCGGGGTCAGCACTTCCGGGCCGGTCAGGTCGTACGCCTGACCCGAATGGCCGTCTTCCAGCAGCGCGGTGACCGCGACGGCGGCGATGTCGGCCTCGTGCACGAGCGCGCTGGGGAAGTCGTAGGGCTCCCGGACCACACCGTCGCTGCGGATCGCGTCGATCCAGGTCAGCGTGTTGGACATGAACTCCTGAGGCTCCAGCCGCGTCCACTCCACCCCGGACTCGGCCATCGCCTGTTCCGTCGGGCCGACGTAGCCGCCCCACACCATGGTCATCCGGCGCACGCCGGCGTCCACGGCGCGGTTCACCAGTTCGGTGCCGACGTCGGCGAGCCCGGCCGTCGCGGTGATGTGCAGCCGCGTGACGCCCTCCAAGGCTTCGGTCAACGTTTCCGGCGCGGTGTGCGTGCCTTCCACCACTTCGACGCCTGCCGGTAGCCGGGCTCCGGCGGGATTCCTGGTGAGCGCCCGGACGCGTTCCCCGCGCCGGTGCAGTTCGGCCACCACCCGGCGGCCCGTGTTCCCGGTGGCTCCGGTTACCAAGACGGTCATGTTCGCTCTCCCTTCGTCTTCCGCGAAGGTAAAATCTCCAGCAATGTGGAGGTCAAGCGGCGTTTCACCGCTCGACGTCCGGGGGTGACATGTCAAGTCTTATTTTATGGCAGAAATTAACAGCGGCCGTACCGGTCCGAAACTCTTGACGCGCCCGTCCCCTCCGGTGAGGATCGGCCGGTCCCCGCCTCCCGCAGAATGGACCAGACCATGGCAAGACGTTCTCGTGCGCGCCGAAGTCCGCTTGTCGCCCTGATGAGCCTCGCCCTGCTCGGCGGCGCCGTGGCGGTGGCGCCGACGGCGGGTGCGGCCGAGCAGCCCGTGATCGGGAAGCCCGCGCTCGACCGGGACGGCTGCGCCCGGATCGAGAAGAGCCTCCCGACGCTCGCCGACTGGCCGAAGGTCGAGAGCCGGTTCAAGGGCAAGGCCGGTGACGAGCAGCGGATCGCCCAGCTCCTCAAGGGGATGACCCTCGAGGAGAAGGTCGGGCAGATGACCCAGCCCGAGATCGCCGCCATCACTCCCGACGAGGTCCGGCAGTACTCCATCGGCTCGGTCCTCAACGGCGGCGGCTCGTGGCCGAACCAGGACAAGCACGCGTCCCAGCAGGACTGGCTGAAGCTCGCCGACGCCTACTGGGACGCCGCCAAGAGCAGCCGGACCCGGACCCCGGTGATCTGGGGCATCGACGCCGTGCACGGCAACAACAACGTCTACGGCGCCACCGTCTTCCCGCACAACATCGGTCTCGGCGCGGCGCACGACCCGTGCCTGGTGCGCGACATCTCCGCGGCGACGGCCCGGCAGATCCGCGCTACCGGTCAGGACTGGGCGTTCGCGCCGACGCTGGCCGTCGTCAAGGACGACCGCTGGGGACGGACCTACGAAGGGTTCTCCGAGGATCCGCGGATCACCCGGGCGTACGGCTACGAGGCGATCAACGGTCTCCAGGACGGTTCGACCAAACGCATCGGCTACAACGGCGTGATCGGCACCGCCAAGCACTTCATCGGTGACGGCGGCACCCTCAAGGGACAGGACCAGGGAGTCAACCCGTCCTCCGAGGCCGAGATGATCAATGTCCACGGTCAGGGCTACTACGGCGCGCTCGCGGCGGGCTCGCAGACCGTGATGGTGTCGTTCAACAGCTGGACCAACGCCGAACTCGGGATCAACGAGGGCAAACTGCACGGCAGTGACAAGGCGCTGAACCAGATCCTGAAGGGCAAGATGGGCTTCGACGGCCTCGTCGTGTCCGACTGGAACGGCATCGGCCAGGTGCCCGGCTGCACCAACGCCTCGTGCCCGCAGGCGATCAACGCCGGCATCGACATCGTGATGGTCCCGCACGATTGGAAGGCGTTCATCGCCAACACCGTCGCGCAGGTGAACGGCGGCCAGATCCCGCTCTCGCGGATCGACGACGCGGTGACCCGCATCTTGCGCGTCAAGCTGCGCTCCGGACTGTACGAGTCGCAGAAGCCGTCCGAGCGCTCCTACGCCAACTCCGACGAAGCGCTGAAGGAGACCTGGCTGGCGCGTGACGCGGTCCGCTCGTCGCAGACGTTGTTGAAGAACAACGGAAACGTGCTGCCGCTGAAGCCGAAGTCGAAGGTGCTGGTGGTCGGCAAGAGCGCGGACAGCATCCAGAACCAGACCGGTGGCTGGACGCTGAGCTGGCAGGGGACCGGCAACACCAACGCCGACTTCCCGAACGCCACCTCGATCCTCGCCGGGCTCAAGCAGCAGCTGGGCGACGTCAACGTCACCTTCGACGAGAAGGGCGACACCGACCCGAAGGGCTACGACGCCGTCATCGCCGTCATCGGTGAGACCCCGTACGCGGAAGGCGTCGGCGACCTGACCCGTAAAACGCTCGAAGCCGCGAAGCTCTACCCCGAGGACCTGGCCGTGCTGGACAAGGTCCGCGGCAAGGGCGCTCCCGTCGTCACGGTCTACGTCGGCGGCCGCCCGCTGTACCTGAACAAGGAGATCAACCGCTCGGACGCGTTCGTGGCGGCTTGGCTGCCGGGTACCGAGGGCGGCGGCGTCGCCGATGTCCTCGTCAAGGGCGGATTCAAGGGCACCCTGCCGTACTCGTGGCCGAAGAGCGCCTGCCAGACACCGCTGAACGCGGGCTCGGCGGACTACGACCCGCTGTTCGAACTCGGTTACGGTCTCAAGACCGGGCAGCGGGTCACCATCGGGCAACTCGACGAGACGGCCGGCCCGGTGACGTGTGGTTCGACCGGTGGCGGCGGGACCGCGACCGAGGACCTCGAGCTGTTCAATCGGACGGATATCGCCCCGTACAAGGGTTTCATCGGTTCCGCGCAGAACTGGGGCGGCACCGAGATCGGCCCGGACGGCACCGCTTCGCACGCCGAGATCGCGGTCGTCCAGTCCGATGTGAACGTCCAGCAGGACGGCCTCAAGTCGACCTGGACCGGCGCCGGCCCTGCCCAGCTCTACTTCCAGAATCCGGCCGGCACCAACGATCTGCGCGGTTACCTCAACGCCGACGCGGCGCTGGAGTTCGACACCGTCGTGCATCAGGCGCCGGCCAACCGGACGGTGATCAGCATGCACTGCGTCTACCCGTGCTTCTCCGAGGTCAACGCGACCAAGCTGTTCACCGACCTGGCGGGCGCGCCGAAGTCGACGGTGAAGATCCCGGTGTCGTGCTTCGCGAACGGGTTGGACCTGGAGAACATCAACACGCCGTTCCTGGTGTACACCGACGGGCCGTTCTCGGCTTCGTTCGCGAACGTGCGGTGGGTGCCGAAGGGGGCTCAAGACCCCGACGCGAGGCCTTGCTCGAGTTTGAACTGACCCCGCGCGCGCCATGAAAGGTCCTTTCCTTGCAAATTTCGCAAGGAAAGGACCTTTCATGGCGTCGGGAGGTGCTCAGGAAGGGCGGTTCATGTCGGGGATCTCGATGTGCACCGGCCTGCCTTCCGAGAGCCACAGCCGGATGTACCTCCGGATCGCCTCGTCCAGCACCCAGGCGACCGGCGGCACCAGCGGCAGCGGGATGAGCTTCTCGTGGAACGCCACCAGCGCCGGGAAAGCGGTGCCGATCAGCGGGTCCCAGATCCGTTCGCGCGGGATGCCGTTCCACTCGGAGACCCGGTCGCCGACGATGTACCGGGCCAGCGCGTTGACCATCGGCCGGTCGGCGCCGCCGGGGCTGGTCTGCTCGGCGAGCATGTCGAGGAGGATGTCGGTGAGTTCGACGCCCTCGCGGGTCGGTCCCATCGCCGGGTCCAGCACCTGCGTGGACTGCGCGTACGCCGCCTCCCATGTCGAGGGCAGGTACTCGTCGCTGATCCCGAGCATGTGGCCGGTCACCTGCCAGCTGTGCAGGTAGGCGGCGGAATGCGCGGGGGAGACCGCGACGCGCCACTCGGTCAGTTTGCGCATCGTGTAGGTCGGCAGGGTGTGCCAGGTGACCAGCATGTCGTTCTGGCTGATCGGGATTCCCTGCTGCCAGTGCGGCGATTGCGGCAGCAGGTGCCGGACGGCGGCGTGCACCAGCCGGGTCTTCACCGCGGAGACGATCATCTGGCCGTCGGGCCGGTAGGCGTTGAGCGAACCGACGTCGTAGCCGAGCTTGGCCGTCTTCGCGACGCGGTCCTTCATGTCCGCGCCGCCCTTGGAGTAGTAGACCGCCCTGGCCTCGTTCGGGATGGCGGTGCTCAGCATCCCGCCGCCGAGGCCGTTCAGCAGGTTGACGAACCGCCCGCTGACCTTCATGAAATCCGCCGCCTTGTCCAATTTGGACTGATCGGCCCATGATGGCAGCGCTCGCGCGTGCTCGACGAACTCACGCAAATCCGGCGGTAGCCCGGACGGCGTCGGCTGGTCGTTCCTGGTCCAGGTCCGCAGCGCCTGGTTGACCTGCGCCACCTGTCCCCGGTCGAGGACCGCGGCGACCACCGGATCCGCCTCGGCGTCCCACACCCATTTCGGATCGGTGCCCGCCCCCGTCCCGGCCACCGAACCGCTCGGACTCCACGCCCAGGCGGGCTGGGCCAGCCCCATGGCCCCCAGAAGCGTCGCTCCGCCACTGACGATCAGCATCTTGCGTCGATTGAGTTCGGTCATGCGCCAGTACTCCTCCTTGAGTCCAGGACCTGCGGATTGATACTGTGATACAAGTAGTGCAACCGCGTATCTCAAGGAGAGCACAATCATCGCGAAGACGCCAGACCCGGATTCTCTGCTGGAGCGCGCGCTCACCGACGCGCTCGAACGCGCCGAAGAAGGCGACGAGATCGCGCTCCGGCTGCTCGACGCCGCCTACGAACAGTTCTGCCGGATGGGGATCCGCCGGTCCACCATGGAGGACGTCGCCCGCCGGGCAGGCGTCTCCCGGATCACCGCCTACCGCCGCTTCGCCACCAAGGACGCATTGGTCGAGCAGGTGGTGCGCCGCGAATTCCGGCGCTACTTCGACCAGTTCCTGATCGACATCCAGGACGCCGAATCGGCCGCGGACCGGGTCGTGCTCGGTTTCGCCAGCGCGCTGCGGGCGATCCGGCACAACCCGCTGATCGGCGGGCTGATGACCGTCGAGCCCGACGTGCTCGTTCCGTCGATGGTCAGCGACGGCGGGCACACCCTGGCGACGGTGCAGCGGTTCGTCGCGGGCCAGCTCCGCCGCGAGCAGCACGCCGGCCACGTCTCGGAGGACGTCGACGTCGAACTCGTCGCCGAACTGATGACGAGGGTCTCCGCCTCGTTCCTGGTCACCCCGAGCCACGTCATCGATCTCGACGACGACGAACAGGTCCGCGAAGTGGCTAGGCGGTTCCTTGTCCCGATGCTGCGGCCGAAGTGAGGCCGTCGATCAGGATGTCCAAGGCCCTGGCGAAGTCACGCTCCGGATCGACGGTCGCGAGCGCGGGCAGCGCGCGGCTGAAGTTCGGCAGGACCGCCGGGTCGATCCGCCGGAGATAGTGGTCCATCTGCTCCTGTTCGGCTTCGCCGCGTCGTTCCGTGGCGAACCCGGCGGTCGTCAGCAGCAGGGAACCGAACACGAGGCTGTTCAGCGCGCCCAACGTCTGGCGGACCCCGTCGTCGTCGAACCCGGCTTCGTACAGCGCGCCGACGAGGTCCTCGATCGGTTGCAGGGCGCGCAGCGAGTTCGGGGTGGCCTCGTCGGTGACCAGCGCCATCGGCACGACCGGATGCCGGGCGAGCGCGCGGTAGAGGTTGAGCACGGTGACCCGCACCCGGTCCGGCCAGGGAGCGGCGGGGTCGGCCCGTTCGATCCCGCGGTAGACGCGTTCCGCGATGCCGTCGAGGATGTCGGTCTTGTTCCGGACGTGGTTGTACAGCGCCATCGCTTCGACGCCGAGTGTCTTGGCGAGCTTGCGCATCGAGAGTCCCTTAAGGCCCTCTTCGGCGGCCAAGGCGAGCGCCGCGTCCAGGACCTTCCCCCGGTTCAACGGTTCTCTTCGCGTCATCTCGGCGCCCTTCGCTTGACAGGTTTACGGTGTATCTACCATATTTACGGCGTACATATACGCTGTAAATAACGGGGGTGTCGTGAACGACGTGATCATCGTGGGCGGGGGACCGGTCGGCCTGCTGCTGGCCGGTGAGCTTCGGCTGGCCGGAGCGGATCCGCTCGTACTGGAGGCGGCAGACGGGGCCATCCGCCGGAACCGGAGCTTCGGGTTACGCGGTCTCAACGGCCGGACCTCGCAGTCCTTGCGCATGCGCGGCCTGACCGAAGCATTGGTGAAGGCGCAGAGCGAGATGTTCGGCGTCGCCCGGGGGCTCGCGCGAATGATGGAAGGGAATCGGTCCAGGGGCCATTTTGCCGGCTTGCCGCTCATGGAAGACGAGATCCAGCCCGGAGCCGCGGCCGGGTTCGTGCTCAAACAGCCGTTGCTGGAACGGATTTTCCACGACTGGGCGGTCGGACTCGGTGTCCGGATCCGCACGGGCCACGAAGTCGTCGACGTCGTTCAGGAAGAATCGGCGGTCAGGGCCGTGCTCGCCGATGGCCGGGCTGAGCGGGCCGCCTATCTGGTGGGGTGCGACGGCGGCCGCAGTGTCGTGCGGAAGCGGTCCGGAATCGCGTTCCCCGGTACGGACGCGACGATGACCGGGCGGGTCGCCTCGGCCGAACTCGCCGATCCGGACCTGGTGAAGACGTCCATGCACGGCCCCGGTGGGCTGGTGCATCTGTCACCGGTGCCGGGCGAGATCTCGACCATCGAGTTCGACGGCGGACCGGGCGACCGGGACGCGCCGCTGACGGCCGAGGAGATGCAGGCGAGCATCAGGCGCACCGCCGGAGTCGATGTGACGGTCACCAGACTGGACGGCGGAATCCGCTTCAGTGACAACACCCGGCAGGCGGCCACCTATCGGCAGGGCGAGTGCTCTTGGCGGGCGACGCCGCGCATGTGCATTCGCCGATCGGCGGTCAGGGCTTGAACCTCGGCCTCCAGGACGCGATGAACCTCGGCTGGAAACTCGGTCTGGTGGTGCGGGGCGCGGCACCGGAGTCCTTATTGGACACTTACACCGCCGAACGGCACCCCGTCGGTGAGCGCGTGCTGCGCGACACCCGGGCCCAAGTCGCCCTGATGCGTCCCGGCCCGCAGGTGGCCGCGCTCCGCGAGGTACTGGCGGAGACCTTGGAGATTCCGGCGGCCAAACGGCACTTCATCGCGATGGGCAACGGTACCGACATCGACTACGCGCCGGACTCCGCCCATCCACTCGTCGGCCGGTTCGCCCCGCTGCAGCCGGTGGAGCGGGAAGGGCGTCCGCTCCTGATGGCGGGCTCTGAGAAGATCCGCGACGTCGTGACTGGCCACACCGATCGGGTCCGGGTCGTCGAGACGGCCGCCGATCCCGCCTTTTTGCTGCGGCCCGACGGGTACGTCGCGTGGGCGGCCTCGGACGGTGAGGTGGCCGGGTTGGCCGAGGCGCTGACGCTCGTTGCGGGGCCGTGAAGGCCTTCCTCCCTACGCTCAGGGTGGGGGAGCCACCAAAAGCGAGGTGCCCGATGAGGGTGATTGGCGACGGCCATGATGACACTGTCGTCGCAGGGCGCACGGGTCGTTCATGAAGGAATCTCCGACACCCAACGTCCCGATTCCCTCATGGACGCGGCGCCGAGCGTGAGAACGCTGTTCCCCAATGTCGCATGAGTGACGCTCAGCGTCACCCATGCGACATTGGGAGCCACCTTCGTGGACTTCCAGAGTTTGAGGATGCGGTGTGGGGTGGGCTGGGTTGGCGTGAGTGGGATTCGGGTGATTGAGGGGTAGGGCGAACGTGTCGGATTGACGAGCGTGAGACGTCACTCAGGGTGAGGGGTGGGTGGAAATAGGGACGTTCACTGTCTCTGTTTCCACACACCCCCTCACCTTTTCACGAGTCTGGCCGGTAATCGGACCCATCACGCGGGACTGTGTGGTTGCCTTACCACTCAATAACCCGAATCGCCACTCACGACATCGGCAGGCCTACCTGGTCGCGGGTGGTGACCAGGTCAGCCGCGGATCCGTCTGCACGAAGCTGCCCAGCAGCTGATCGATCTGGGTCAGCACGTCCAGCTCCAGCACCACCCTGGACGCCTTCGCGTTCTCGGTCACCTGTGCGGCGCTGCTGGCCCCGGTCACCACCGAAGCGACGGTGTTGTGCTGCAACGTCCACGCGATCGCCAGTTGCGCCATGGTCAGTCCGGCCTCATCGGCGACGCCGCGCAGCAGGCCGACACGTTCGATCAGCTCCGGAAGGAGCAACGGCCGGGCCTCGGGGGACTTCGCGGCCCGCGAGTCCGGCGGGATCTCGCCGGGCCGGTACTTGCCGGTCAGCACGCCCTGTGCGAGCGGGACCGACGCGAACTGGCCGATGCCCGCGCGTTCGCACACCGGCATCACCTGTGCCTCCGCGACCCGCCAGAGCATCGAGTAGTGCGGCTGGTTGGCGATGAGCGGGACACCGAGCCGGTCGGCGATCGGCTTGGCCTCCAGCAGCTGTTCGGCCGTCCATTCCGCCGTGCCCGCGTAGAGGATCTTCCCCTGTCGCACCAGATCCGACAGCGCGAGGAACGTCTCCTCCAGCGGGGTGCGGTAGTCGAACCGCAGCAACTGGTAGACGTCGATGTAGTCGGTGCGCAGGCGCCGGAGCGAACCGTGCAGCGACGTGGTCAGGTGTTTGCGGCTGAGACCGGCGTCGTTCACGCCAGGGCCCTCTGGCCAGAACACCCCGGTGCACAGCACGAGATCGTCGCGGCGCGTGGGGGTCAGTGCCGCCGCGAGGTTCTCTTCGGCGGCGCCGCCGTCCCAGGCCGCGGCGGTGTGGAAGGTCGTGACCCCGGCGTCGAGCGCGGCCTCGACGCACTCCGCGCCGTCGGGATGCGTGAGCCAGTTGCCGTAGGAGATCTCACTGACGGACAGCCCGCTCGCGCCGAGCCTGCGGTAGTCCATGCTCACCTCTTCAGCGCGCCGGTCTCGAGGATGGTGCGGTCGATCCATTCGTCGAGCCCCGCGGCTTTGCGCGCGTAGGTCTCCCGCACCGATTCATGCGGCAGGATCAGGAACTCCTCCGACGCCAGACCGTGTACGACGGACTCCGCGACGTCTTCCGGTTCCAGCAGTGGCGCCGCGGCGGCGATCGCCAGCGCGGCGGGGTGACCGGCGGCGATCCCCGGCTCCAGCAGCGCGGTCCGCACGCCGAGCGGGCACAGCGCGCTGACCCGCACACCACGCGGCCGGTAAGTGATGGCCAGCCATTCCGCGAGCCCGACGGCCGCGTGTTTGGTGACCGAGTACGGCGCGTCGCCGGGGGTGCCGAGCAGGCCCGCGCCCGAAGCCGTGATCAGCAGGTATCCATTACCGCGGCTCAACATCGCGGGCAGCGCGACCTGTGCCGCGTGCACATGCTGCATGACGTTGATCGCCCATGACCGCGTCCACTGTTCTTCCGCGGCGTGCACGCCGGTGCCGAAGGCGGCGCCGGCGTTGGAGCAGAACAGATCCACCGGACCGAACTCCGTGCGCGCCGCGGTGACCAGCGTCTTCAAGTCCTCTTTGGACGCCGCGTCGGCATGGCGGGCGATCGCGGCACCGCCCGAGGCCGTGATTTCGGCGACGACCTTCTCCGCCGCGTCGAGGTCGAGGTCGGAGACCACCACTCCGGCGGCGCCTTCGGCGGCGAACCGCCGGGCCATGGCGGCGCCGATACCGTGCGCCGCGCCGGTCAGCACGACGACTCGTCCTGTCAGTTCCACATGCGCTCCATGGCTATTAGTTCTGCTGTCGATGACAATTCTTCTGTTTTGTGATGGCGGTGAGCAATGCGGCGCCGAAATCTGGAGTCGAGGTGATAAAAGTGCAGGTCAGAGGCTCGTTCTGACCATGTCGACTTATTTGTTTCCGGCGCCGGACTTTAGCATGCGATCTCTTGTTTTCCGAGTTCTGATGCGAGAGTATTGCGCTCTCTGCGGCAAGTAGGTTATTTCTTGGGAATCCCGCTGAAGATCGCCGAACCCGGCGAGGTTCGACCCAGCCAAGCCGAACAGGAGGTCCGCCGGTGAGTGATGCGACGGCGCGCACGCGGGTACTCGGCGTCAATCCGCTCGAACGGCCGGATGCCGGGTTGGCCGCCGCCGTCGCCAGGGGTGGCGGGCTCGGCGTCCTTGACCTCGGCCCGACCGGGTCCATAGTGGACAGAGGATTTCCGTTCGGGGTCCGGATCCCGGCGGGCCGCCGCGTGCGCCCGGAAGAGGTGCGGGAAAGCGGCGCGGAGCTCGTCCTGCTGACCGAAGGGACAGTTTGGCAGGGCACGGTCGAGGTTCCCGTGCTGGCCGAGGTGACCGGCGTCGAACAGGCCATCCGGATGCTCGGCGCCGGCGCTTCCGGTCTGGTCGCCAAGGGCGCCGAAGCCGGCGGCTCGGATCTCACCACGTTCGTCCTCCTGCAGCGCCTGCTGGAGCGGTTCGGCGATGAAGTCCCGGTGTGGGCGTACGGCGGCATCGGGGCGCGGACGGCGGTGGCCGCGGTCGCCGGTGGCGCGGCCGGGGTGGTGCTCGACGGGCTCGGCCTGTTCCCGGAAGCCGACCTGCCCTCGGCGGCGCGCCTCGAACTGGCCAGGGCCGACGACGGGCTCGCGGCGCTGTTCGCGAACCGGTTCGAGGACGCGGAAAGCGCTGTCCGATCGGTCGTGCGTTCGCTCGCCAGGCCACCGTCGGCGAACCCCGCGGAGCAGGGTGCTCGACTGCGCCGGACGCTGGGGACCGGCCTCCCGGTCGTACAGGGGCCGATGACGCGGGTGAGCGACCAGCCCGGTTTCGCCGCCGCCGTCGCCGCGCACGACGGGTTCCCGTTCGTCGCGGTGGCGACCGCGAACGGCGCGAAGACCACCGAACTGCTCGGCCGCACCGCCGAGGCACTCGGTGACCGGCCATGGGGAGCGGGCATCCTCGGCTTCGTCCCGGAGGCCCTGCGCGCCGAACAACTCGCGGCGATCCGGGCCGCGCGCCCGCGCTGCGTGCTGATCGCGGGCGGGAAACCCGCACAGGCCAAGGCGCTGGAAGCCGACGGGATCGCGACCTTCCTCCACGTGCCGTCGCCGATCCTGTTGAGGCAGTTCCTCGACGCCGGGGTCCGCCGGTTCGTCTTCGAGGGCGCCGAGTGCGGCGGGCATGTCGGCCCGCGGTCGAGTTTCGTGCTGTGGGAGCAGCAGCTGGACGTCTTGCGCGAACACGGCGCCGACGACGTCGAGGTGCTGTTCGCGGGTGGCGTGCACGACGCCAGGTCCGCCGCCATGGTCGCCGCGATGGCGGAACCGGTGAAAGGCGGCGGGATCGGTGTCCTGATGGGCACCGCGTACCTGTTCACCGAGGAAGCCGTGACGCACGGCGCCATCACCGGCGTCTTCCAGGACCGGGTGCTCGACGCCGGGTCCACGGTCACCCTGGAGACCGCGCCCGGCCATCTCACCCGCTGCCTGCCCAGCCCGTACACCGAGGAATTCGCCGCGTTGAAGGCCGGGCTCCGCGCGGCCGGGATCCCGCCGCAGGAGGCATGGCAACGGCTGGAAGAGCTGAACGCCGGGCGGCTGCGGATCGCCAGCAAGGGGATCCGGCGTGAAGGCGATGCCCTGGTCGAGGTCGACGCGCTCGGTCAGCGCGCCGAGGGGATGTACATGGCGGGCCAGGTCACGGTCCTGCGGGAAGAGCGCACCGACATCGCCACCCTGCACCGTGAAGTCACCGAAGGCGCGACGCAACTGCTCGCGGTACGCGCACCCGCCGATGAGTCCATTGTGGACGATGACATCGCCATCGTCGGCATGGCGTGTGTGTTCCCCGGCGCGCCCGATCTCCCGGCGTTCTGGTCCAACATCCTGCGTGGCGCGGATGCTGTCACCGAGGTGCCGGACCAACGCTGGGACAAAGAGGTCTACGCCGGTCAGTCGACGTCGAAGTGGGGCGGCTTCCTGCCGCCGGTGGACTTCGACCCGCTCTCCTACGGCATCCCGCCGACGTCGATGGGCAGTATCGACCCGGCGCAGCTGGTGTCGCTGCGGACGGCGCGGCGCGCCCTCGAAGACGCAGGCTATGGCGACGGCGGCTTCGATCGCGAGCGCACCAGTGTCATCTTCGGCGCCGAAGCCGGGGGAGACCTGGCGAACGCCGGGGTCCTGCGCGCGCTGTTGCCGAGTTATCTCGAAGAAGTCCCGGAGGAGTTGCTCTCCCAGTTGCCGGAGCTGACCGAGGACTCGTTCCCCGGCACGCTCGCCAATGTCATCTCCGGGCGGATCGCCAACCGGCTCGACCTCGGCGGCACCAACTACACCGTGGACGCCGCGTGCGGATCGTCGCTGGCGGCGCTGGACCTCGCGGTGAAGGAACTGCGGGCGGGCACCAGCGAGATGGTCCTGTGCGGTGCGGTCGACCTGCACAACGGCATCAACGACTACCTCATGTTCACCTCCGCGGGCGCGTTGTCGCCGACCGGGCGGTGCCGCCCGTTCGACGCGGCGGCCGACGGGATCGCGCTCGGCGAGGGCGTCGCTTGCCTCGTGCTCAAGCGGCGGGCCGACGCCGAACGCGACGGCGACCGGGTCTACGCCGTGGTCAAGGGCGTCGGCGCGGCCAGCGACGGAAAGGCTCTCGGTCTCACCGCGCCCCGGCCCGAGGGGCAGCGCCGGGCGCTCGAACGGGCCTACCGCGACGCCGGGGTCTCGCCGGCCGACGTCTCGCTGGTCGAGGCGCACGGCACCGGCACGGTCGTCGGCGACGCCACCGAACTGACCACGCTCACCGAGTTCTTCCTCGACGCCGGTGCCGGGCCGGGCACGTGCGCGCTGGGTTCGGTGAAGAGCCAGATCGGGCACACGAAATGCGCCGCGGGGCTGGCGGGGCTGATGAAGGCGGCGCTGGCGCTGTGGCAGGAGATCGTGCCGCCCACGCTGCACTTGAGCAGTCCGAACCCCGCCTGGGACGCCAAGAGCAGTCCCTTCACCTTCTCCACCGGCGCCCGGCCGTCGCCGGTCCCGCGCGGCCGTGAGTTCGCCGGAGTGAGCGCGTTCGGGTTCGGTGGGACCAATTTCCACGCGGTGCTGGCGGCCCCGGGGGTACCGCCCGACCGGCGGCACGGGCCCCGCGACTGGGACACGGAGCTCGTCCTGCTCCGGGGCTCCGATGTGGACAGTGCCCGCGCCGCGCTGCGGGACCTGCTGGCGGCGAACGAAGGTCGTCCGCTGCGGGAGATCGCCGCGCTCGCCGCCGAGCGGGACGGCTCCGGGCCGGTGCGGCTCGCGGTCGTCGCGAGTGACCTCGCGGACCTGCGGGAGGCCGCCGAGGACAGGGGCGGGCTCACCGCCGACGGCACCGACGCCGGCGCGGTCGCGTTCCTGTTCCCCGGACAGGGCAGTCAGCGGACCGGCATGCTGGCGGAGCTGTTCGTGCACTTCCCGGAGCTGGCCGACGTGCTGCGGCTCGCTCCCGACGTCGCCGCGACCACGTTCCCGCCTCGTGCTTTCGGCGAGGAGATCCGGGCGGCGCAGGACGAGGCGCTCAAGGACACGCGCGTGGCGCAACCCGCGCTCGGGCTCGTCGAATCGGCCGTCTGCCGTCTGCTCGCCGACCTCGGTGTCCGGCCGGATCTGCTGGCCGGGCACAGCTACGGTGAGCTGGCCGCGTTGTCGGTCGCCGGTGCCTTCGACACCCCGACCCTGGTGGCGCTCAGCCGGGCCAGGGCCCGCTCGATCGCCGAGGTCGCCGGTGCCGATCCCGGGACGATGGCCGCGGTGAAGGCGTCCCGTGAAGAACTGGCCCCCGTTCTCGACAGCGCCGATGTCGTGCTGGCCAACCACAACGCACCCGCGCAGACCGTCCTTTCCGGACCGACGGCCGCGGTCGAAGACGCCGTCCGCGAGCTGCGGGAGCGAGGGATCGCGGCCAAACGGATCCCCGTCGCGTGCGCCTTCCACAGTCCGCTGGTGGCCGGGGCGAGCGACGTGTTCGCCGTCGACCTCGACAACGCCGAGATCGGCGATCCCGCCTTGCCGGTGTGGTCGAACCGCACCGCCGGGCCATACGAGCCCGGAAAGGCGCGCACCGAACTGGCCGCGCAGATCGGTGCGCCGGTGCGGTTCGTCGAGCTGATCGAGGGCATGTACGCCGCGGGAGCGCGCACGTTCGTCGAGGCGGGCCCTGGACAGGTGCTTTCCCGGCTGGCCAAGGAAATCCTCGGTGACCGGCCGCACACCGTGGTCGCGTGTGATCCCGGCGGCCCCGGTCTGCGCGGGTTCCTCACCGCGCTCGCGCGGCTGGCGCTCACCGGCGTCGACGTCCGCACCGAGCGGCTCTTCCGCGGCCGGGTCCGCGTCGGACCGCTTCCCAAGCCTGCTTGGACCGTGGACGGCCAGACCGTCCGCGCGCCCGGCGGCGAGGTCCCCGCCCATGGGCTCGTGCCCGCCCGACGAATCCCGAGGACGACCATGAACCAGCCCGCGCCCGGTCGTGACCAGGCCGTCGTCGAATTCCTCCGCACCAGCCGCGAGCTGCTGGCGGCGCAACGGGACGTGATGCTGGGATACCTCGGCACCGCGCCACTTCCCGCGGCCCCCGTCGTGCAGGTGCCGCCGACCGTGGAGCTGCCTGCCGCGCACCTGTCCGTCGGGCCACCGCCCGTCGCGTCGGTGCCCGCCGTCGCCGCGGAACCCGTGGCCGAGGCACCGGCGCCCGCCGCGGGAAGCGACGTTCTCGCCACCGTGATCGGCGCGATCAGTGAACGTACCGGCTATCCGGCCGAGATGATCGACGCCGATCTCGACCTCGAAGCGGATCTTTCCATCGACTCCATCAAACGCACCGAAATCGCGGGCTCGCTGCTGGCGAAGCTCGGCCTCTCCGGACGGGTGCACGACGACGCCCAGGATCAGCTCAGCCGCGACCGGACGGCGAGCGCGCTGGCCGCGCGGCTGCGGAAGTGGCTCGAACCCTCGGCGACGGCAACCGTGGCGACGGCACCCGCCGAGTCCCCGCTGGGTCGCGCGCCGGGCCGGTACCTGCTGAGCAGGGTGCCCGCGCCGCTCGATACGCCCGATCTCGCCAAGGTCGACGGCAAGACGATCGCGGTGAGCTTCGACCCCGGCCAGGAGGAGCTGGCCGAGTCGGTCCGCACGGTGTTCGCCGAGGCGGGTGCGACGGCGGGGGTGCGGGACGTGGCCGACGTCGTCATCGTGCTGAACCCGTTGTCGGACGCCGAGGAACCGGTCGCCGCGCAGGTGTTCGGACTGCTCAAGGAAGCCAAAGGCGCGGTGGTCGTGGTGGCTCGTCCGGGGGCGGGGCACACCGCCGGACTGCGCGGCCTGGTCCGCGCCGCGGCGAGGGAACGGACCAAGCCGACCAGACTGGTCGAACTGGAGTCCACAGTGGACCTCGCGCGGATAGTGCTGGAGGAGGTGATCGCCGAGGGCCCGGCCGCCGTGCGGTACGACACCGCCGGTCGCGCCGCTTTCGAACCGTCGGCGGGATCCCTCGGCTCTCTCGCCTACGCGGGCGCGGGCCCGGACGGCGGGGAGATCAAGGCGCTCGGGCTCGGGCCGGAGTCGGTGCTGCTGCTGATCGGCGGTGCTCGCGGGATCACCGCGCGGGCGGCGGTCGCGCTGGCGGCGAGCGGATGCCGGATCGAACTGGCCGGGCGCACGCCGTGGCCCGCGGAACCCGGTGACGAGGACCTGCCCGGTGACGCTCAGGGAATGCGTTCGGTGTTGGCCGCGCGCGGTGGTTCGCTGGCCGACATCGAACGCCGGGTGCGTACCGTGCTGGCCCAGCGCGAGATCACCAGGACACTCGACCAGATCGGCGCGGCCGGCGGTATCGCGGCCTACCGGTCGCTGGACGTCCGCGACGGCACCGCCGTCCGGCAGCTGGTCAAGGATCTGCACACGCGATACGGCCGGATCGACGGTGTCGTGCACGCGGCCGGAGTGATCGACGACAAGCTCATGGCGGACAAGGACGAGCACTCCTTCCGCACGGTCTACGGGACCAAGGTGGACGGTGCGCGGGCTTTGCTCGACGCGCTGGAGCACTTCGGCGTGCGGCCCGGATTCGTCACGTTCTTCGGCAGTATCGCCGCGGTGCTGGGCAACCGCGGTCAGACCGACTACGCGGCGGCGAACGACGCGCTGGAGACTCTCGGCGAGCAGTGGGCGGAGCGTACCGGCTGCCGCGCGCTGACCGTCCATTGGGGACCTTGGGCACCTTCGGACGACCATGCCGGCATGGTGTCGCCGGAACTCGCCCGTGAGTACGAACGGCGGGAGGTCGCGTTGATCGACCCGGAGGAGGGCACCGCCGCGTTGTTGCGTGAGCTGGCCTACGGTCCGGCCGACGTGCGCTCAGTGCTGTACACGGCATCACTATGGTGAACCAGGAGCCGGTCGCGATCGTCGGGATGGGCGTCTTCCTCCCCGGTGCGTCCACTGTGGACCAATACTGGCAGAACATCGTTTCCGGGACCGACGCGATCACCGAGATCCCGCCGCATCGCTGGGACCCGAGCTTCCACGCTCGCGACGGCAGCACTCCCGACCGCACCTACGGGCGGCGCGGCGGATTCGTCGCGGACGACCTCGAGTTCGACGTGACGGCGCTCGGTATCGCGCCCAGTTCCCTGGCCGGGATGGAACCCGACCAGCTGGTCGCACTGGCCGTGGCCGCTTCCGCCGTCGACGACGCCGGTGGCCTGCGGCGGCTGGGCGACCTGGAACGGGTCGGCGTGATCCTCGGCAGGGGCGGCTATCTCTCGCCCGGTCTGCAGCGGTTCGACCAGCGGGTCCGGTCGGTCCGCCAGCTCACCGGCGCCGTGCGGGAACTCCTCCCGTCGACCAGTCCGGAGCTGCTCGACAGGCTCCGGAACGCGTTGCTGGAACCACTCGGCGAGTTCCGCCCCGACGCCGCGATCGGGCTGGTGCCGAACCTCGCCGCGTCGCGGGTGGCCAACCGGCTGGACTTCGGCGGCCCCGCGTACACCGTGGACGCCGCCTGCGCCTCGTCACTGCTGGCCGTGGATCAGGCGATCGGCGAACTCGCCCGGCGCCGGTGCGACGTCGTGCTGGCCGGCGGGGTGCACCACTGCCACGACGACACGCTCTGGTCGATGTTCACCCAGCTCGGCGCCCTGTCCCCGAGCCAGCGGATCAGCCCCTTCTCCCGCGACGCGGACGGCCTGCTGATCGGCGAGGGCACCGCGATCGTCGTGCTGAAACGGTTCTACGACGCGCGCCGCGACGGCGATCGGGTCTACGCGGTGCTGCGCGGCTCCGGCACGTCGAGTGACGGCAAGGCCGCGAGCCTGCTCAGCCCGGCCGTGACGGGCCAGATCCTGGCGTTGCGCCGGGCGTGGGCGTCGGCGGGGCTCGATCCCACCGCGCCTGGCGCGCTCGGCCTGCTGGAGGCGCACGGCACCGCGACCCCGGCCGGGGACGCGGCCGAACTGGCCACCCTCGCCGAGGTGTTCGGCCCGCCGGAAGGGCCTCGCGCCGCGATCGGAGCGGTCAAGGCGATGATCGGGCACACCATGCCTGCCGCCGGGGCCGCCGGGCTGGTCAAGGCCGCGCTCGCGCTGCACCACGCGGTCCTGCCGCCGACCCTGAACTGTGCCGATCCGAGTCCGCTGCTGGACAAGACCCGGTTCCGCACCTTGACCCGGGCCGAGCGGTGGTTCGCCGGTGACGTGCCACGCCGGGCGGCGGTCAACGCCTTCGGTTTCGGCGGCGTCAACGCGCACGTGGTGCTGGAGGAGGCCGATCCGGCGCCCGCCCGGCCGCGGCGGACGAAGGTGTCCGAAGAACCCGAGCGAGTGCTGCTGCTCGCGGCGTCCACTCCGGACGAACTGCGCGTCCTGCTCGACCGGCCGGATCCGCGATCCGGAGGTGAGGGCCCATGCCGCATCGGGATCGTCGGACCGACCGAGAAGCGGCTGGAAGTCGCGCGGAGGGTGCTCGCGAAGGTCGCGGCCGGGGGCAAGGCCTGGCACGGGCCCAGCGACATCTGGTGCACCACGGCGCCGTTGCTGGAGCAGGACGGCGCGAAGACCGTGTTCGTCTACCCGGGTCTGGAGGCGGACGCGGAACCACGGTGCGCCGACGTCGCCCGGCATTTCGGCCTGGAGCGACCGGAGTGGTCGACGACGAGCGTGCTGGCCCGCGCGTCGAGTGTGTCGCAGGTCGGGCTGTTGCTGGACACCGCGTTGCGGCGGCTCGCCATCAGCCCGGACGCGCTCGCCGGGCACAGTGTCGGCGAGTGGACCGCGATGCAGGCCGCGGGGATGTATCCCGGTCAGTCCACCAAGGACATGCTGAGCCGGTACTGGCCGCAGGGTTTCACTCTGCCCGACGCCGAATTCCTGGTACTCGGCTGCTCCGCGGGCCGGGCGGCCGACCTGCTCGGCGCCGAGCCGGAACTGATGATCTCGCACGAGAACGCGCCGCGGCAGACGATCGTCTGCGGCGATCCCGCGGCCGCGGCCCGGCTCGCCAAACTGTGTACGCAGCACGGCGTCGTGGCCAGGACCTTGCCGTTCCGATCCGGGTTCCACACCCCGCTCATGCGGTCCCGGCTCGGGCCGTTCACCCGCCTCGCGGCGGAACTGGACCTGAAAAAGCCGCGAGTCCCGGTCTGGTCGGCGACCACCGCGCGGCCCTATCCCGCGGATCCGGTGGAGGTCCGCGAGCTGTACCTGGCCCATCTGGTGCGCAAGGTCCGGTTCCGGGAGCTCGTCGACGCGCTCTATGCCGACGGCGCCCGCGTCTTCGTGCAGGCGGGCGCCGGTCAGGTCGGCTCGTTCGTGGCCGACACGCTGGGAGAACGCCCGCATCTGGTCGTCGCGGCGTCGTCCGGCACCCGGCCCGGTCTCGCCCAGCTGCGCCGGGTCGCCACCGCGGTCTGGGTCGAGGGCGGACGGCCCGCGTTCGACGTCCTGGAGCCACGCCGGACCCGGATCGACACCGCGGGCACGCTGCTCTCGGTCACCGACGACGTCAAGGGCATGTTCGAAGGCGCAGGCGAGATTCCCGAGCTGACCGACGGCGTGCCGGAGGCGATCGTCGCGGAGTTCACCGCGCTGCTCGCCGAGACCAGGCAGGCGGCGGCGAGCGTCGTCAACGCGGCGAAACGGCGGGAAGAGCAGCGCACCGTACAGTCCACTGTGGACGTATCGGTGGTCACGATGCCGTATCTGGTGGACCACCGGTTCTTCCGCCAGCGTGACGGATGGCCGGAGGAGGCGGACTTCCGTCCCACCGTTCCCGCGACGACGCTGGTCGACCTGGCTTGCCGGGCGGCCGAACGCGCCTGGCCGGGAACGGTCGCGGCCGGCGTGAGCAACGCGGCGTTCTCGCGATGGCTGATCGCCGCCCCGGCGCGGCGCGTGCCGATGTCGATGACGCGCGAGGGCGACCGGATCAGTGTCCAAATCGGACCGCACGCCAGTATGGACGTCCACCTGGCGGCGCGTTACCCGGTGGCGCCCCGGCCGTCGTCCCTGCCGGGGCCGGAAACCGCGCCTCCGCTGAGCGCCGCCGAGATCTACTCGCGCCGCGAAATGTTCCACGGTCCCTCCTACCAAGGACTCGTCCGGTTGATCGGGCTCGGGGAACGGCATATCCGCGGCGACCTCGTCGTGCCGTCGGCGCCCGGTGCGCTGCTGGACAACGTCGGCCAGCTGCTGGGCTGCTGGCTGATGGCGACGAAGGCGGACGCGCTGCTGGCGTTCCCGACGTCGATGGGCCGCATCACCTGGTACGGACCCGAACCGGCGCCGGGCACCTCGCTGCGGTGCGTGGTCCGGGTGCGGCTGCCGAGGCCGGAGGTGCTGGAGATGGACGCCGAACTGGTGCGGGACGGCACCGTGCTGGCGCGGATCGAGCAGTGGCGGGACATCCGGTTCCCCTGTGACCGGCCCGCGCACCGGGTCTACGCCTTCCCGGACCGGCACCGGCTTTCCGAGGACCATCACGGTGCCTGGACGCTGGTGACCGATCGCTGGCCGAGCCCGGCCGCACGCGACATCTACGCCGGCATCTACCTCGGCGCCGAGGAACGCGCCGAGTTCGCCGCCTGTGAGCCCCGACGGCAGCGTGGCTGGCTGCTGGAACGGATCGCGATCAAGGACGCGGTCCGCGCGCGGCTCGCCGAGGACGGTGTCGAAGGGGTTTACCCGGCGGAGATCCGCGTGAGCGCGGACGGGACCACGGTGACCGGACAGCACGGCAGGACGTTGCCGGAGTTCGCCGTGGCCGTCGCCCTCGCGAAGTCCGGGGACCTCGCGGTCGCCCTGGTTCGCGAAGCGTCGGCGTCGCCGCCCCGGATCGCGGTCCGTGCCGAGGGTGATCTGGCCGGGCTGGGCGAGGAGATCGGTACCGGGGTGGAGTTCGCAGGGATACCGGGGCACGTGGTGGCCTGGAACCGCGGGTGAGCCAGTGGGCGGAGCTGAGATGTCCCCGAAGAAAGGACCAGACGCGTGAACCCGCCCTGGCCGAAGACCCCGCTATCGCGGTGGTCGCCCGCCGTGACGGGGTTCGCCCGCAGCGCCCTGCCGACGTCGATCGCGGCCGCGGGTTCACCTCCAGACAGTAAGAACAGGAGCAGAGCATGACGATCGAACAGCAGAGCCCGGTCTCGGTCTTCGGCACCGTGGCCGAATTGCTGACGGAACTGGTCGGGGACGCCGACGTCCTCGGCATCGAGATCACCCCGGACACCACCTTCCACGAGGACCTCCAGCTGGAGAGCATCGACCTGGTGACGTTCGCGAGCATCCTCGCCGAGCACTTCGGCGCGGACGTCAACCTCGCGGAGTTCCTGGCCGAGAAGGATCTCGACGACGTGATCGGCCTGCGGGTCGGCGACATCGCGGACTACGTGGCCGCCCGCCTCGGCGAACGGGGCTGACACGGTGCCGACGATGACCGTCAACGGTCTGCGCACGAACGTGCACCTCGTCTCCGGCGGAGGCACGGAGACCGTGGTGTTCCTGCACGGCATGGGCACCGACAGCCTGGCGAGCTTCTACCTCACGCTGGCCCCGCCGGTCGCCGCCGCCGGGGTGGACGTGGTCAGCTACGACCTGCGCGGCCACGGCAAGACCGAACGCCCCGAGCGCGGGTACACGATCGCCGATTTCATCGCCGACCTGGACGACCTGCTGTCCCAACTCGACCTCGACCGGCCGGTTCATCTGGTGGGCAACAGTTTCGGTGGCACCCTCGCCTACAGCTACGCCGTGGCGAAGCCGGAGCGGGTGCGCAGCATCGTGTGCATCGAGTCGGAACCCGCCACCGAGCTGTGGGCGGACAAGATGGCACAGATCCTCGAACACACCGTGCGATTCCTCGAGGTCGAGGAGAGTTTCGACTGGATCGAGGCCAACTACAGCGCTCATCACCGGCGGCTGGCCCGGATGGCGGCCGAGCGGATCATGTCCACGACGATGGCCGAGGAGGTCCCCCTCGGCCCGTTGCTGACCATGGAGCAGGTGGCGGCGATCGACTGCCCCGTTCTGTCCATTTTGGGCAGTCACGGCTATCAGGCCGACGATCTCACCGCGCTGACGTCCTTGCTGCCCCGTGGTGAGCTGCACGTGTTCGAGGGCCAGGGGCATTCGGTGCTCGTCGAGCAGCACCGGGAGGTGCGAGAGCTGCTGCTGAACTGGATCGCCCGGCACGGGAGGCCGCGCGGATGAGCCGGTTCCTGCTGGTCGTCCCGCCGCTCACCGGGCATGTCGCCCCGCTGCGCGCGGTGGCCGCCGAACTCCTGCGCCGCGGCCACGACGTCGCCTGGTGCGGCCCGGAACCCACGACATCCGGGCTGAGCCGCGCGGGCCGGGTGTACGCGGCCGGGGACGCGCTGGAGTTCGCCGTCGAACGTCGTCCCGAGGGCCTGCGTGGCTTCGCGGCGCTGAAGTTCCTGTGGGAGCAGTACCTGGTCCCGCTCGCCGACGCGATGGTCCCCGGCGTCGAGAAGGCGGTGGCCGACTTCCGGCCGGACGTCGTGATCGCCGATCAGCAGGCCTTCGCGGGTGCTCTCGTGGCGAGCCGCCGGGCCGTACCGTGGGTGACCTCGGCGTCGACGTCGACCGAACTCGGCGATCCGCTGCGTGCCCTGCCGAAGGTCGCCGCCTGGGTCGAAGGGCTGCAGGACGGCCTCCGGACGCGGCACCGGGTGTCCTGCGGTGACCTGCGTTTTTCGCCGGACCTCGTGCTCGCCTTCACCACCGTGACCTTGACGGGACCGATCGGTGGGATGGCCGCGGTCCGGTTCGTCGGCCCGGCGCTGCCGCCCGCGCCCCCGGTGGGGTTCTCGTGGGACCGGCTCGACGGCCGCCCGCTCGTCCTCGCCACCCTCGGCACCGCCAACGCCGCCCTCGGCCGCCGCTTCCTGTCCGAATGCGTCGACGCCCTCGCCGCGATGCCCGAGGTCCAAGGCCTGGTCGTCGATCCGACCGGCGAGCTGTTCAGCGACGAAGTGCTGCTGGCCAGGCGGATCCCGCAGGCGGAGGTGGTGCGGAAGGCGGCGGCCGTGATCTGCCACGGCGGGCACAACACCGTCAGCGAAAGCCTCGCCTCCGGGCTGCCGCTGGTGATCGCGCCGATCCGGGATGACCAGTCGATGCTGGCCCAGCAGGTCGAGGCCGCCGGCGCCGGGCTGCGGCTGCGTTTCGACCGCGTGAAGGCGCCGGACATCCGCCGCACGATCGACGAAGTGCTCACCGAACCCGCCTACGCCGCGGCGGCCGCGCGGGTGCGGGCTTCGTTCGCGGCGGCCGGGGGAGTGGTGGCCGCGGTGGACCACCTGGAGTCGTTGATCTAGGCGCGTTGAAGTACGTGATGGCCCCCTTCCTTGCGCCTATGTACAGGAAGGGGGCCTTCACGTACTCGGGAAGCCGCCGGACCCGAATCGCCACTCACGATTACCTGTACCGGCAACGTCACCGCGGCGGCGTCTCCCGCGGTGACCGGAAGGTCCGCGCCGCGATCCAGCCGCCCGCCAACGCCGCCACCGCCGCGATCCCGAGTGACACCGGGATCGACCAGCCCGACGGACGTCCCAGGGCGAGCGCCCTCGTCGCGTCGATCGCGTAGGTCAGCGGGTTGATCGCCGAGACCACGCGCAGCCAGGTGGGCATGGTGTCGAGCGGCATGTAGGCGCTGGAGGAGAACATCAGCGGGAACATCACCACGAACGACGCCATCTGCAGGGTTTCGGCTTTGCGCAGCCAGGTGGTGATGGCGACGAAGATCCAGCTCAGGCACCAGCCGACGACGAGGGTGAGCAGAAGTGCCGCGGTGATCCCGAAAACGCCGCCGGTGGGCCGGAAACCGAGTAGCACCACACTCGCGAGCGCGGTCACGAGCAACTGCACCGCGAGCCGGGCCGAGTCGGAGATCGTGCGGGCCACCAGCACCGACGACAGGCTGATGGGCATGCAGCGAAGACGGCCGGTGAAACCACTGTAGATCTCCGCGAGCAGACCTGCCCCCGAACTCATCGCCGTGGTCATCGCGATGTTCACCAGCGTGGCAGGGACCAAGAAGTTCACGTAGCCCTGATAAGCCGCGACACCGGGCAGCGTGCTGACGCCGTTGAAGACCTGGCTGAACAGCAGAAGCAGCACGATCGGTTGCAGCAGGCCGAAGAACACCAGTCGCCGGTCGCCGAACGCGGTCCTCAGGGAGCGTCCGGCGAGGACGCGGACCTGAGTGGCGAAGGTGCTGGGCGGCCACGTGGCCGGATCGCTCAGGACCAGTGGCGAAGACGCGCGGTGCCGTGCCTCGGTCATGACGGGACCGCCGGATTCCGGTGCAGGGAAAGGTAGACGTCGTCGAGTGTCGGTTCGGCGACGGTGAGGTCCTTCATCGGTGCGCCCGCCGCGTCGAGCGCGCGGACCAGCACGGTGATGTCGGCGGGCCCGGACAGGGCGACGCTCACGACGAGCCCGGACGCGGACGGCGTGCAGCGCAGGCCGAGTCTGTGCACCGCGGCCAGTGCCCGATGGGCGGCGAGATCGGTGCCGAAGGTCAGGGTCGCGGTCCGGTCGCCGAGGCGGGCCTTCAGCTCGGACGGCCGCCCGGAAACCGTGACATGGCCCAGTCCCAGCACGACGACGTGATCGGCCAACCGGTCGGCCTCCTCGAGATACTGCGTGGTGAGCACGACAGTGGTGCCCCTGGCGGCGAGGCGTTCGACGCCGTCCCAAAGACCTGCCCGGCTGACCGGGTCGAGGCCGGTGGTGGGTTCGTCGAGGAAGAGGACGTCGGGGGAGCCGACGAGGCCCGCGGCCAGATCGAGCCGGCGGCGCATCCCGCCGGAGTACGTCCGCGCGGGACGGTCGGCGGCGTCGTCGAGGCCGAACATGGCGAGCAGTTCGGCCGCACGTGCCCTGGCCTGGCGCCGGTTCGCGCCCAGCAGCCTGGCGACGAGTTCGAGGTTGCCGCGACCGGAAAGCGCGTCGTCGACGGCGGCGAACTGGCCGGTGACGCCGATCCGCCGCCGGACGTGATGCCCGGCGCGGACGACGTCGAGACCGCACACCTTGGCGCTGCCACCACTCGGTTTGACGCGGGTGCTGAGGATGTCGATCAGCGTCGTCTTCCCGGCGCCGTTGTGGCCGAGCACGGCGAGTACGGTGCCCCGGCCGACGCGAAGACTGACACCGGCGAGGGCCGTCACTTCACCGTACTGCTTGGCGAGGCCGGTCACCTCGATGGCAGCCTGCTCCATCGCCACTCCCTGGGATCACGTCCGGCGAACTTACCGAGATATTCGGCGCGGCCGCAATGAACGGGCGCGGACTCCGGACGCGCGTGCCAATTCCGGTCACCGTGCCGCGCAGGCACGTCACAAGAATTCACGTGTGACAGTTTTCGGTTCCCGGCTGATGACCTGGGTGACAAAAACAGGATCCGGCGGGTCGCGATGCCAGTCTATTCCGGCTCTGACCTGACCGGGGTGACAAAGAAATGGTCCCGCATCCGGGTTTCTTGCCGGTGACGGAACGCACAGGTAATTTACCGCTTTCGTGACGTGGCTGTTTCAGCCGGGTCACGCAATTTCTCCGATTCCCCGGGAGTGACCGTTGTGAAGTTCCCACTGAAGTCGAAAAGATCCGTGCAAGCCTTGGCCGCCGGTACGGTGGCCGCCGTCGCGGCCACCCTGGGCATCGCCGGCGCCGGCTTGAGCGAGGCGGCGCCCGCGTCGCTGACGCTGAAGTACACCTGCCCGTTCCCGTTGATCGGTGAGCAGACACTGGTCGTGAAGATCGACACCGTCCTGCCGGACGACGCCGTGGCCGGGAAGACGTCCACACCGATCACGTTCGACGTCGACGTCACCGTTCCGGCGGACGCGACCGCGGGCCTCTCGCTCGTCGGCGCCACCACTATCGAGGGCAGCGCGAAGGCCGCCGCGGTGCTGAAGTATCCGGTCGACAAGACGCTGAACCTCGGCCTGCCGCTGACCATCCCGGTCACGCCGGTGCCGGAGTCGGGCGATTTCCACGTCAAGACGAGCGGTAAGGCACCCGCGGTCACGTTCCCCAGCCCCGGCACCGCTTCGGTGACGGTCGGGAACTTCAGCACCACCATGACGCCGAAGAACGCGCAGGGGCAGCCGACCGACCTCGGCACGTTCACCTCGGACTGCGTCGTCCAGCCGGGACAGAACCAGCAGCTCGGGACGTTCGAGATCAAGCCCGCCGGGGGTGGGACGACGACGCCGACCACGCCGACGACGCCGACCACCGATCCGACTCCGACCACGCAGCCGACGTCCACGACGGAGCCGACTCCGACCACTGAGCCGACGCCGACGTCGACCAGCCAGCCCACGTCGACGTCTCAGCCGACGTCCACGACGGAGCCGACTCCCACCACGGAGCCCACGCCGACTTCGACGTCTCAGCCGACGCCGACGTCTCAGCCGACGTCCACCACGGAGCCCACTCCGACCACTGAGCCGACGCCGACTTCGACCAGCCAGCCCACGTCGACGACGCAGCCGACGCCGACGACGGAGCCGACTCCCACCACGGAGCCGACCCCGACGACTCAGCCGACGAGCCCGACCACCGTGCCGACCACGACGCAGCCGCCGGGCGACACGCAGATCACCTACGGCGTCAAGGGCAAGACGACCATCGCGGGCCTGAACGCCAAGCTGCCGCTGGGTCCCGGTGAGTTCACCGCGAAGCTGAACGCCCAGTCGGGCAAGTTCACCGGGCAACTGTCGCTGCCGCCTTCCTCGGTGCAGTTCCGTTTCCTCGGTTTCTTCCCGGCCTCGGCGACGGTGAAGATCAACCAGGTCGGTGACCTCACGGGCACGGTCAACGCCGGGGCGGTCAAGGCCGCCGCGAAGGCCGAAGTCAAGCTGCTCACGGTGCGGCTGTTCGGCTTCCCGATCATGGCGAGTTCGGCGTGCAAGACGGCCCACCCCGCGGACATCCCGTTGGTTTCCGCGCACGGCTTCAACCCGATGAAGGGCGGCAAGCTGACCGCGGAGTACAAGCTGCCGCTGTTCCGCGGCTGCGGTCTGCTTTCCCCGATGATCAGCGCCATGGTTTCGGGCGACGGGAACAGCCTGGAGGTGAACCTCACCAAGAAGTGAGTCCGCCGGTCTCGTGAGTGGTGATGACGCTTGGAATCGTCATCACCACTCACGAGACCAAATCCAAAACAGTTACCACCCTGACAAAACCCGCCCCTTTTTCCGGACGACTCCTGCCATTGCTTGTCTACCTGATCTTCCGCCAGTAGCGTGCTGCACAAGTTGGCCGTTCGGCCGGAACAAGAGAAGTGAGGAAGCCCGAATGTCAGTGCTGACCGGGCGCGTTCCGCGCGCCTTCCTGCTCCCGGCGGTGCTGGGGCTGGGCGCGCTTTCACTGGCTTCCGCCTCCGCCGACCCGGCGCGAACACAGCAACAGGCCGAGCAGGCGCCGTCCGTCGCACAGGCCGGGCTGAAGTTCGGTTTCTATGTCGGCGACGAGCAGCAGCCCACCACGAGCCACGTCGCGAAACTCGATTCGGACATCACGTTCCCGCAGGGCCGGTTCGACGGCATGATCCTCGGTTTCTCCGGCAAGGTGCCGATCACCGGAAAACTCGCCATCCCGCCGACGTCGAGCTATTTCGTGTCCTTCCGGTTCATGCCCGCCACCGGCGATGTCGAGCTCATCCCGGACGGCGACGCCACCGGCACGGTCCACGTGAAGACCGGTAACACGGGCGACTGCAAAGCTGTCGGCACTCGGATCTGCGCGGACTCCGACGTCACGAACAAGGTGTTCATCAAGCTCTCGAACGTCAAAGTCGACGGCAAGGTCCTCGACGTCGGCCCGAACTGCCGGACGGCGCAGTCCGCCACGGTGAACATCAAGGCCTTGATGCCTCTCGAGTTCCCCGCACCATCGGTGAAGGTCACCAGCACCTTCGCCACCCCCGCGTTCACCGGCTGTGGCGTCCGTGAGGACCTGAGCCCGTTGCTCACCGGCCTGGTGTCCGGACCCGGCAACACTCTGGTCACCAACCTCAAATTGCGCTGCGTCGGCTCCGGCGGTCCCCCCAACGGATGCGGAGCCTGACGATGGCCAATCCCGTCACCCTGCTCGCCCGCGCCCCGGAGAAGGCCGCCGCCGCGCTGCGCGAATTCGGCCGCATGTGCGCCATGGGAATCGACGTCGTCCTCGCGATGTTCCGCCGCCCCGTGCAGGTCCGCGAGTTCATCCAGCAGTTCTGGTTCATCGCCAGTGTGTCGATCACGCCGGCGATCCTCGTGTCGATCCCGTTCGGCGCGGTCATCTCGCTGCAGCTCGGCTCGCTCACCAGCCAGATCGGCGCGCAACAGTTCAACGGCGCCGCGAGTGTCCTGGCCGTGGTGCAGCAGGCCAGCCCGATCGTGACGACGCTGATCATCGCCGGTGCCGGTGGTTCGGCGATCTGCGCGGATCTCGGCGCCCGCTCCATCCGCGAGGAGATCGACGCGATGGAGGTGCTCGGCGTCTCGCCGATCCACCGGCTCATCGTGCCGCGGGTGCAGGCCGCCATCGGGGTCTCAGTGCTGCTCAACGGTTTGGTCAGTGTCGTCGGTGTGCTCGGTGGCTACTTCTTCAACGTGATCGTGCAGGGCGGGACGCCGGGGGCGTATCTCGCCAGCTTCAACGCGCTGGCCCAGCTGCCCGACCTCGTCATCAGCTCGATCAAGGCGTTCATCTTCGGCTTCCTCGCCGGCGTGGTCGCGGCCTACCGGGGGCTGAACCCCAGAGGCGGCCCCAAGGGCGTCGGCGACGTCGTCAACCAGTCGGTGGTGATCACGTTCCTGCTCCTGTTCTTCGTCAACACCGTCCTGACCGCGCTGTACCTGCAGCTCGTCCCCGCGAAGGGAACCTGATCCCGTGACCAGCGTCCCCGAACGGGCCCGCAAAGCGTTCAAGCGCCCCGGCAACAGTCTTTTCGAGCTGGGCGACCAGTTGCTGTTCTACATCCGCGCGCTCGCGGCGATCCCGATGGCCGTCACCCGCTACTTCCGCGAAGTGGTGCGCCTGCTCGCCGAGGTCACCTTCGGCAGCGGCGCGCTCGCGGTGATCGGCGGCACCGTCGGCGTGATGGTCGGTCTGTGCGTGTTCACCGGGATCACGGTGGGGCTACAAGGTTTCAGCGCGCTCAACCAGATCAACATCTCCGCGATGACCGGTTTCCTCACCGCGTACTTCAACACCCGGGAGATCGCCCCGCTGTCGGCGGGGCTCGCGTTGTCGGCGACGGTCGGCGCCGGATTCACCGCGCAACTGGGCGCCATGAGGATCTCCGAAGAGATCGACGCGCTCGAAGTGATGGCCGTGCGCAGCATGCCGTATCTCGTCACCACGCGGATCGTGGCCGGGTTCATCGCGATCATCCCGCTGTACGTGATCGGCCTGCTGATCTCCTACCTCGGTTCGCGGGTGACGACGGTCGTCTTCTTCGGACAGTCCGGCGGAACCTACGATCACTATTTTTCCCTGTTCTTACCGCCCGAAGACGTTCTGTGGTCGTTCGGCAAGGTCCTGGTGTTCAGCGTCGGCGTCATCCTCACGCACTGTTTCTACGGCTATCGCGCGGCGGGCGGCCCGGCCGGGGTCGGGGTCGCCGTCGGCCGCGCGGTGCGGACGTCGATCGTGCTCATCAGCGTGCTGGACCTGTTCCTCAGCCTGGCGATCTGGGGCGCGACCACGACGGTGAAGGTGTCCGGATGAGCACGCGGGCACGGACGCAGGTCGCCGGGGTGATCTTCCTCGTCATCCTGGTATTGCTCGGCTGGCTGGCCGTCGCGATCTTCAACAAGGACTTCGATCGCGCGGAACTGGTCACGCTCAAAACCGACCGGGTCGGCAACCAGCTTGCCCCGCCCGCCGAGGTCAAGGTCCGCGGTGTCCCGTTCGGCGAGGTCCGGGCGGTCCGAGGCAGCGCGGACGGCGCCGAGATCGATCTCGCCATCGACCCGGCGAAGATCGATCAGCTGCCCAGGAACGTCTCGGCCCGGTTGCTGCCGAAGACGGTGTTCGGTGAGCGTTACGTCAACCTCGTCCTGCCCGATCGCCCCGCGGGCGGCTCGCTGCGGGACGGTGACGTCATCACCCAGGACCACTCGGCCAACGCGATCGAACTGGAGCGGGTGCTCGGCGATCTGCTGCCTCTGTTGCGCGCGGTGCAGCCCCAGAAGCTCAACAGCTCGCTCGGCGCCATCTCGCTCGCGCTCGACAATCGCGGGAAGTCGCTGGGGGACAGCATCGTCCAGCTCAACGACCTCCTCGGCCAGGTGAACCCGCTGATGCCGCGGTTCAAGGCCGACATCAGCCGTGCCGCCGACGTGGCCGACCTCTACACCGGGGCCGCGCCGGACATCCTCAAGGCGCTCTCGGATCTCTCCACGACGGCGAAGACCATTGTGGACACTCGCGCCGACCTCGACAAGCTGTACACCAGCGTCACCACCGCGAGTGGTGACCTGAACAAGTTCCTGGTGCAGAACAAGGAGAACATCATCGGCGTCAGCGTGAAGAGCAGGCCGACCCTGGAACTGCTCTCGCGGTACTCGCCCGAGTTCCCCTGTCTCTTCGACGCGGTGAACAGGCTCAAGCCGGTGATGGAAAAGGCCTTGGGCAAGGGAACCGGGGAGCCGGGACTGCACGTGACGCTGTCCGTCCACGAGCCGAGGGACAAGTACGTGCCGGGCCGGGACGATCCGCGGTTCGACCAGAAGGGCGGTCCGCGGTGTTACGGCGGGGGTGGGTCTTCGGCGGCGGTGTCGTTCGCCGCCGATGGGGACCTCGGCCCGGCCAATTCGAAGGGGGAACGAGGGCTGGTCGCCGAGTTGCTGGCGCCGTCGCTCGGGATGAGGCCGGCCGAGGTCCCGGACTGGAGCAGCGTGCTCGTGGGCCCGGCGTTGCGCGGAACGGAGGTGACCGTCCGATGAGGAGTATCGCGGGCCCGGCGATCAAAGGGCTGATCTTCTTCGTGATCACCGCGGTGGCGACCGGGATCCTGGCCATCACCATCGCGAACTCCAGTGTCGGCACGACGGTCGGCTACACGGCCAGGTTCACGGACGCGACGTCGGTCAACCCCGGCGACGAGGTCCGGATGTCCGGGGTCCGCATCGGCCAGGTGGAGTCCGTCGGCGTGGTCGAACGCCGCCTGGCGGACGTGCGGTTCTCGATCGAGAGCAAACGCCGCCTCAGCGCGGGCGCCACCGTCACCATCCGGTACCGCAACCTCGTCGGCCAGCGATACATCTCGATCGACCCCGGTCCCGACGGGCCGCCCGTGCTCGAACAAGGGGCGCTGATCCCGCCGGAGCGGACGCGTCCGGCGCTGGACCTGACGGCGTTGTTCAACGGGTTCAAACCGCTGTTCCAGGCGCTATCACCGAACGACGTCAACCAGCTGTCGTTCGAGATCGTGCAGGTACTGCAGGGCGAGGGGAGCACGATCGACAGCCTGATCGAGCACACCGCGTCGCTCACGAACACCTTGGCGGGCAAGGACGAGGTGATTGGCCAGGTGGTCGGGAACCTCAATACCGTGCTCGACACGCTCAACTCACAGGGCGACCAGTTCGACAAGCTCGTCGACGTCACCGCCCAGCTGGTCTCCGGGCTCGCCGCGGACGCGAAACCCATCGGGCAGGCGATCGGCGGGCTCGGGGAACTCACCACCGCCACCGCGGGCCTGCTCGAAGACGGCCGCGCGCCGCTGAAGGCCGGTATCACCACCCTCGGTGACCTGTCGAAGAACCTGGCCGACAACACCCCGGTGTTCGAGCAGTTCCTGGCGAACCTCCCGAAGAAGCTGGACCGCATGGGCGCGATGGTCTCCTACGGCTCGTGGTTCAACTTCTACCTGTGCTCGGTCAAATCCGACGCGCGGCCCGCCCCGGGCGGCCCGCCGGTCGGCATCCCGCTGACCCAAGGACGGTGCCGGTGAAAGCGCCGAGGATCAAACCCTTCCGCAGCCGCAACCCGATCGTCGTCGGCGCCATCACGGCGTTGCTGATGGCCGCGGCCGGCTCGGCGACCTTCTTCTCCGACGACCTCCCGCTGGTCGGCGGCGGCACCACGTACGCGGCGGAGTTTACCGAAGCCGCCGGGCTCAAACGCAACGACGAGGTCCGGGTCGCCGGCGTGAAGGTCGGTGAGGTCTCCGACGTCCTCCTCGAAGGAGGGCGCGTCAAGGTCCTGTTCCGGGTCAAGGACACCTGGATCGGCAACCGCACCACCGCCGCGATCAAGATCAAGACGTTGCTGGGGCAGAAGAACCTGGTCATCGACCCGGTGGGCAACGCGGAACTCGATCCGGACGAGCCGATCCCGGTGCAGCGCACCAGTTCGCCCTACGACGTCACCACGGTGTTCAACGACCTCGCGAACACCGTCGGCGCGATCGACACCGACCAGCTGGCGAGAGCGTTCGGGACGCTGTCGGAAACGCTCGGTGCCTCCACACCCCAGGACGTCCGGACGGCCTTTGACGGCATCACCGCGCTGTCCAAGACACTCGCCTCTCGCGACGAGGAACTGGTGAAACTGTTCCAGAACACGAACAAGGTGTCCCAGACCCTCGGCGACCGCACGCAGCAGATCGAGGCGCTCATCCGTGACGGCAACACCCTGCTCACGGAGCTGAACGCGCGCAAGGACGCGATCGCGAAGCTGTTCAGCGGGGTGAAGAACCTGTCGGTGCAGCTCAAGGGGCTCGTCGCCGACAACCAGAAGACCCTCGGGCCCGCATTGGACCAGCTTGACCGCGTCGCCACCGTGCTGCAGCGCAACCAGGACAAGCTCAATGAGAGCCTGCGGCTGGCCGGGCCGTTCTACCGCCTGCTCGGCAACGCGGTCGGCAACGGCCGCTGGATCGACACCTACATCTGCGGGCTCGTCCCGACCGGCGGAACGCCGGGAAGCTGCATGCCGTCGAGGAACGGGGGACGCTGATGGGGCGCCACTTCACCCTGGCCGATCTCGGGGGACAGGCCCGTCGGCGGGCCTGGCTGCGTCGGCTCGCGCTCGCCGTCGTCGCCGGACTGCTCGTGACGGCGGCCTGGCCGCTGCTGACCCGCCAGGCCGATCGGGTCCTGACCGGGTATTTCACCGCGACGGTCGGGGTGTACCCGAACTCCGAGGTGCGGGTGCTCGGGGTCGCGATCGGTTCGGTGACCAAGGTCGAGCCGAAGGGGACGACCGTCGAGGTGACCATGTCCGTCCGGCCGGACGTCAAACTGCCCGCCGACGTCGGCGCCGTGGTGATCACGCCGAGCCTGGTCGCCGACCGGTACGTGCAGCTCACCCCGGTGTACGTGGGTGGGCCGGAGCTGGGTGCCGACGCCGGGATCCCCCGCGAACGCACCGTGACCCCGGTCGAGGTCGACGAACTCCTCGGCAGCCTCAATCAGCTGATGACCGCGCTGGGGCCGAAGGGCGCCAACAAGGACGGCGCGGTCAGCGACGTCCTGACCCACGCCGCCGCCTACCTCGACGGCAACGGCGGCAAACTCGGCGAGGCGATCAAGAACCTCGGCGAATTCGCCCGTACGGCGAGTGATTCGAAGAAGGATCTGTTCAACTCCGTCGACAACATCAGCAAGTTCACCGCGATGCTCGCGTCGAACGACGGCCAGGTGAAACAGGCGATCCAGCAGATCTCTTCGATCAGCAAGATCCTGGCCGATCAGCGGGACCAGTTCTCCGGAGCGATGACCGAACTCACCGAAGCGCTCAGCGTCGTCCAGGGGTTCATCAAGGACAACCGCGGCAAGGTCAAGTCCGATGTGGACAAACTGGCCGAGATCACCAAGGTGCTCAGCCAGCAGAAGGCTTCGCTGGGGGAGGCGCTCGACGCCGCGCCGAACGCGCTGGCGAACGTGCTCGGCGCGTACAACCAGGGCGCCGGAACACTCGACGGCCGAGGAAACCTCACCGAATTCTCGGGGGCGAAATGAAGTCCCGGTTCAAAGGCTTCGCCGTAGTGGCCGTCACGCTGGCCGCCACCGGCTGCAGCAGCGGTGTCGACGTCTACGACATCCCGCTGCCGGGTGGCGCCGCGCTCGGCGAGCATCCGATCCACGTCACGGCGAGTTTCACCAACGTGCTGGATCTCGTTCCCCAGTCCGGCGTGAAGGTGAACGACGTCCCGGTCGGCCAGGTGCGCACGGTCGAGCTGGCACCCGACGGGCGCAGCGCGGTGGTCGGGCTGCTGCTCAGCGGGGACGTCAACCTGCCTGCCAACGCCGTCGCGCGGTTGCGGCAGGCGAGCATTCTCGGCGAAAAGTTCGTCGAGCTCGCGCCGCCGGACGACGGGACCCCGAGTGGGCGACTGGTCGACGGCGCGGTGATCCCGCTCGCGCGTTCGTCGCTGACTCCGGAGATCGAGGAGGTCTTCGGCGCGCTTTCCCTGCTGCTCAATGGTGGCGGCGTCGCGCAGGTCCAGAACATCACCCGCGAACTCAACGACGCGCTCGGCGGCAAGGAGAGCGCGGCCCGCAGCCTGCTGTCCAATTTGGACATCTTCGTGCGCGGTCTCGACGAGCACAAGGCCGAGATCACCCGCGCCATCGAGAGCGTCAACAAGCTCGCGGCGACACTGAACTCGAACACCGAGGAGATCAAGGCGACGCTGAACGGCCTCACCCCCGGCATCGAGGTGCTGAACCAGCAGCGTCAGGCGCTGGTCGGGATGCTGAAGTCACTGGACGGGCTCACCTCGGTCGCGGTCGACACGGTGAACCGCAGCAAGGACGACCTCGTCGCGGATCTCAAGGCGCTCGAACCGATGCTGCGGAAGCTGGCCGACTCGGGGGACAAACTGCCGAAGGCGATGGAGATGATCTTCACCTTTCCGTTCCCCGACGCCGCGCTCGACGCCCTCCGCGGTGATTACCTGAACACGTTCCTGACCTTCAAGAACAGTGGTGGCCGCTGATGCTGACCAGGTTCGTCCGCGCCCAGCTGGTGGTCTTCGTGGTCATCGCGGTCCTCGGCGTCGCCTACGTCGGCGCGACGTACGCGGGGCTGGACAAACTCGTGCTCGACCGCGGGTACACCGTCAAGGCACGGTTCGCCACCGGTGGCGGCATCTTCAGCAACGCCGAGGTCACCTACCGCGGCGTGCCGATCGGCCGGGTCGGCGAACTGCGGCTGACCGCCTCCGGGATGGAGGTGGATCTCGACATCGAGCCGGGTGGCCCGGAGGTACCCGCGGACACCGAAGCGGTCGTCGCCAACCGATCCGCGGTCGGCGAGCAGTACGTCGACCTGCGGCCTCGCCGCGGCGACGGTGCCACGTTGCGGGACGGATCGGTGATCTCCGAGGCGGACACGAAAATCCCGCTGCCGGTGGACGTGGTTCTGTCCAGTGTGGACTCCTTCGCCAATTCGGTGCCGCAACCCGCGCTGCGGACCGTGGTCGACGAGCTGTACAACGCGACGTCCGACGCGGGGCCGGCACTGGACCAGCTCGTCGGGCGGGGCATCGAGTTCGTCCAGGAGGCCAGCGCCCACGTCGGCCCGCTGACGAGGTTCGTGACCGATGCGCAGACCGTGCTCGACACGCAGGTCTCGCAGGCGGACGCGATCCGCTCGTTCGGGGCGAACGCGAAACTGCTCGCCGAGACGCTGAAGAGTTCCGACGGGGACCTGCGACGGCTGATCCCGGCCGTTCCGGCGGCCGCGAACGAGGTCAGCACACTGCTGCGAGAGACCGGCCCGAGCCTGGGTATCCTGCTGGCGAATCTGCTGACCACCGCGGACGTGCTGGAATCGCGGCAGGACGGCATCGAGCAATTGCTGGTCACCGCGCCGAAAGCGGTCGCGGCCGGACACGCGATCATGGGGCCGGACGGTGCGCACGTCGGCCTTTCGCTGACCTTCTTCGACCCGCCGCCGTGCGTCACCGGTTACAACACCGGCTACCGCGACGGACTCGACACTTCGGCCCGACCCTTGAACACCGCCGCGCGCTGTGCCTTGCCGAAGGGCAACCCGACGAACGTGCGCGGCTCGCAGAACGTGCCGGGAAGGTGAAACCCATGACCAGACTCGCCGCCCTTCTCGCCGCGATCGCCACGGCACTCGCCGCCTGGTTCGGCTACTCCTGGTGGGACGCGAGCCGGGATGACGGCGTCGCGCGGGCCACGGTCCGCGAGGACGCGTTGCAGGCGGGCAGGCAGGCGGTCGCCGCACTGACCACTTTGGACTATCGGCAGGCCGGCCAGGGATATCAGAACTGGCTGAACCTCTCCGGCGGTGCGCTGCACGACGAACTGGCGCGGGACCGGGAAGGCGGGCTCGCCCGCATCGGCCAGGCGAAGACCGTCACCACCGGCAGGGTCGTCGACGCCGCGGTGACCGAAGTGGACAGTGGCGGCGGGACCGCCGAGGTGATCGCGTCGGTCGAACTCGAGGTCCGGCCCGACGGCGGTGAAGCCGTGACCAAGCACAACCGGTTCCGGGCCGGCCTGAACCGGACGCCGGACGGGTGGCGCGTCACGTCGCTCGGCCAGGTGCCGGTGACCGACACCGGAAAGCCCTGACGGAGGACGCGATGTCGACGAAACGAACCGTCAAACCGGCACGGCGCACGGTGAAGGTGGCCGGGAAAATGGGCGGGAGCACGCGGGTTCTCGACGCTCCGCCCGAGGCGGCTGAGATCGAGCCCGCCGACGAAGTCCTGGACACCGAGTCCGCCGATGACGTTGTCGCGCCTGTGCGGCGGCGTCGTCTTCCGGTGGTGTTCGGCGCGGTCGCGCTGGTGATGGCGGGCCTCGCGGGATGGTTCGCGATCGAAGCGCGGGACGCGACCGCGGTGCTGACGCACAACACGGCGCTGACCGACGTCGCCACGACCGCCGAGGTGAGCGACCAGGTCGGCAAGGCGCTCGGCACGGTCTTTTCCTACCGCTACGACGATCCGGCCAAGAGCGAGCAGGCCGCGAAAGAGGTGCTGACCGGCGCGGCGCTGGGGCAGTACGACCAGCTGTTCGCACAGGTCCGGAACCTGGCCGTGGCGCAGAAACTGGTCGTGACCTCGACTCCGGTGGTCTCCGGCGTCAAGGTGCTCGACGGAGACCGGGCGTCGCTGCTGGTGTTCCTCGACCAGACCGGTGTGCGCGGCGACGGGCAGCGGAGCACGGGTGCGGCCCAGTTGAGCGTCACCGCCGAACGCTCCGGCGGCAAGTGGCGAGTGACCGCCCTCGCCGCCGCCTGACTTCCCGCGTTTAGTCCTCTGGATGCGGGGGCTGAGTTGGTCGTGAAGGCCTCCTTCCCTACCTTGAGCGTAGGGAAGGAGGCCTTCACGACCACGCCTGCGCCTGCGTTTAGTCCTCTAAATGCGGCTGGGGTCAGGAGGGGTGGCTCGCAGGGCGAGGATCATCTCGAAGCGCCGTTCGGGATCCCGCAGCCCGTCCGCGAACAGCGTCTCCAGCTCCTGCGCGCGTGACCGGACCGTCTGCGGATGGACCGCGAGCCGCTCCGCCACCTCGCGGACGTTCCCGCAGGTCTCCAGCCACGCCAGCAGGGTCCCGGCCAGCCGCGTGTGCTGCTTCCCGGTCAACCCGGTCAGCGGCCCGAGCCGCTCCCGCACCAGCTCGGCGGCCAGAAAGGGTTCCTTGAGCAGCCACAGTCGCGAAAGGTGGTCGACGCACCACGTCACGGGCTCGTCGGCGAGCGCACCGGACTCGACGAGCCGCAGTGCCTCTCGGGCGGCCCGCAGGGAACGCGCGGCGAAAGCCGGCGGGACGGCCGGCCCGATCGCGGCTCGCCACCCAGCCAGGGATTCGGCGAATTGTTCTCGTTCGTCTGGTTCCGGAGCGGGGACCAGCAGGCACGGCGAACTGCTCTCGAAGTCCGCCAGCGCGCTCGAAGCAGCCGCCGGAGCTTCGTCCGACGGCTGGTCGAGGGCGACGGCGACGAGCAGCTCAGGCAGCTGCCAGCGCGCCAGGTCGGCGGCGTGTTTGACGACGTCGGGCGGGGACGGCGGTTCGGCGAGCAGGAGCTCCATCAGCCGGTGGCGCCGACGCTCCAGTGCGCCGGCGGCCTTCTCCCGCGCCTCCGCGTGCCCCTCGACCGACAGCGCCGAGAGTTCGTCGATGTAGGCGAAGATGGCTTCCGCGAGCAGGCACAGCGTCGCCGAAGGGACGCCCGTGCGCCGCCCCGCTTCGGCCACCCGGCGCCAGGTCACCCTGGCCCCGACCCGGTACGCGGCTTGGAGGACGTCGACGTTCCGGCCCTGGTGGAACTCCTGGACGCCCAGGCTCAGGAACACGCTCCGGCGGTCTTCCGACGGCGCCTCCGGGTTCCCGATCCGCTCCAGGAACTGCAGGAACGCCATCTGTACGCCGGTCTTGAGCGCTTTCCCGAACGCGCCGTCCAGCGGCCGGGCGTAGTCGGGGATGGTCCGCTGGATCTCGCGGACCACCTCCCCGGCCACGTCGGCCAGCACCGGACGGAACACCGTCGCCAGCTCCTTCGGCAGCAGCGCCCAGAGCTGGACGGGACGCCCGCTCGACCCACCCGGCCGAGCGGGCGTGAGAAGCGGGCCGTACGTCGCCTCGACCCCGCTGCGACCATCCTGCGGTCGGGTCACCTCGTCACCTCGTTGTGAGTGGGAAACGCTGGTCTCTACTACCAAGGCCCGGCGTCAGTCCTCGGCGAGCAAGGCCTCCGCACGCAGGGCGATCTCCATGTCGAGCCGGTCGTCGGCGTTGTTCAGCCGGTCGCCGAAGAGATCGATCAGCTGGTGCATGCGGTACCGCACGGTCTGGGGGTGGACCTTGAGTTTCTTCGCGATCTCCGGGGCGCTGCCCCGGGACTGCAACCAGATCAGCAACGTCTCCCCGAGCCGCGCCCGCTGCTTGGGCGTCAGGTCGTTGAACGGGGCGAGGCTGCGCGTGCAGAGCTCACGGACCAGGAACTCGTCGGCGAGCAGCCACAGGGTCGACAGGTGATCGCTGTACCAGGTGACCGGATTGTCCGGCAGGACCCCGCGCTGGACCAGCCGCAGGGTACGGCGGGCCCACAGCAGGGAACGCGGCGCTTCGGTGAGCCGCACGGCCGGGCCGATCACCGCCCGCCAGCCGGGAAGCCGTTCGGCGAGATCCTTCAGGTGTTTGTCGGGGTCGCCGGTGACCAGGCAGGGTTTGGGGCCCTCGAAGTCGACCAGGACGTCGGCGTCCAGGTCGGCGCTGTCGGGGTCGAGAGGGCCGTTCCGGCGTTCGAGCGCGACGACCGTGACCTCGGCGGGCAGCGCCCACTGGGCGTTGGCGGCGTGCGACGCGATCGATTGCGGTGAGGAGGGCGGATCGGCGAGCATCAGTTCGAGCAGCCTGCGCCTGCGTCTGGCCCTGGTGCCGGCGGCCCGCTCCTGCGCGGCCGTGTAGCCCTCGATGGACAGTGCGGAAATCTCGTCCACGTAAGCGAAAATCGCTTCGGCCGCGGTGCAGAGGAGATCGGCGTCCGCTCCGATCGCCTGTCCGAATTCCGAAACGTGCCGCCAGGCGACGCGACCGCCGACGCGGTAGGCCGTCTGCAGGCAGTCGAGACTGCGGCCTTCCTTGAACTCGACCTTCCCGAGGTTGCGGAAGACCGCCGCCCACTTGTCGAGCGAGGCCGTCCCCTGACCGATGGTGTCGAGGCAGTGCAGGATGGCCTGCCGGATACCCTGCGTGATGATCTGTCCGAACGCGCCTTCGAGTGGCAGCGCGTATTCGGGGACGGCTCGTTGTACCTCCTGGAGGATGGCTCGGGCCAAGGGGTCGGCGCGCGGCCGGAACCGCTCGCCCAGTTCCCTCGGCAGTGACGCCCACAGTCCATTCGCACCGGTGCTGCGCACAGGTCGGTTCTCCACGGGGGTTCTCGGTGCCGGCGTGAAGGCGCGCGGTCGTTGGACCGGACCCGGTGGCTGGCGGTGCGGGGTGGCGGGATGACGCACGTCGGGGTCAGGCCGTGCGGTCCGCAGATCGTGCCGCGAGAACCCGGTATCCAAGTCGGTCATGTTTTTATCCTTGTTAGCAACAAAATCAGCCTCTTCAACGGTGAAGCCGATCCAGATTTTGTGGCTCACGCAACATAAAATCCGGCCGGGAGGAGTGTCAACGGCTGACGGGGCCCGGATCGGCCACCTGGATGGACTACACCCGAACGGGTGGTCCGATCCGGCGGTGAGTGACATTTAGGCGCGCCTGAGATGGGGCTCAGGTGACAACTTTTCCGGGGCCTTCCGAGGGGTCGTCGCGCGGTTTTCGACCTCGTTCGCCGCCTCGCTCGCCTGAACGAGGACCGCGACGACCTCTTCGAGGGTCAGCCGGGCGGGTTCCGTCTCGTCGAGGAAGCGTTCGAGCTCCGCGCCGAACCGGGCCGGGTCGGCCACATGTGGAAAGTGTTTCGCATTTTCGAACACGGTCAAGCGGCTACCCGGCAGCAGTTCGGCCGTCTTTCGGCCGTGTTCGACCGGGATGAGCGGGTCGTGGGCGCCCCAGATGACCAACGTCGGCACCTTTTCGGCGAGATAGAGCTTGTCGACGGCACTCGCGCGCTGCCCGCGGAGATCGATCAGGCTGCGCGCGATGAAGAGGAACGCCCGACGTCGTCCGGTGTCGGACAGTGACGAAAGATGCCGTGTCAGCTCCCGTGTCTCCGGTGTGAGCTTCCCGCCGAGTCCACGGCAGGCGGCGGCGATTCCGCGCGCGATCGCGACGGTGGCCGGGTTGACGGCGGCGGAAAGGGTCGCCTTGGCGCCTGGAAGAGCGGTCGCGCGCAGCACCGCCGTCACCTGCGGGCCGAGTCCGGCGCTGCCCACGAGCACCAGCCGGGCGCACATCTCCGGGAACTGGTAGGCGAACTGCATCGCGATCCCGCCGCCGAGGGAGTGCCCGGCGATGGTCGCGTGGTGGTTCCCGGTGAGGGCGAGGACGTCACGGACCACGCTGGCCATCGCGCCGAGCCCGTAGTCGGCCCGGGGCGCTCCGGAATCGCCGTGGCCGGGAAGGTCGGGGACGAGGACCCGGCGGCCGAATCCGGTCCGCTCGAAGTGGTCGAGCAACGGGACCCAGGTCTGCCCGCTTCCCGAGATCCCGTGCAGCAGCACGAGCGGCTCGCCTTGCTCCTCCGTTGTGGACGGCAGGTATTCCCGCAGCCGGATTTCCTGCCCGTGCAGGGTCAGTGTGCGTGCTTCGAGGGTCATGTCCCGCCTTTCCGTTGTCAGGCGTCAAAATAACGTGAGGAATGCCGGATTCGTCAGCGTGTCGCTGGACACGGTCCGCCTATTGCGGCCACGGTGACAAGAATGTCGGAGCCGACCCCGAGCCGGATGCCAAAACCGGGCGGCCGGAACAACTGCGCATCGACATTTTCCCACCACGTCGGTATTCAGGAAAGCGTCCGTAAACACCCGTAACCACGGAGAAAAGCATGGATGCGACGACGCCCCGTGCCGGATCGGCGGCCGTTCTCTGATGGCCTGCCGGGCGGACTTCCACCTGGGCAGGCCGAGGGCCGAACGCGCCCGTCGCGGTTTGCGCTGGGTCCTTCCCACCCTACGGCCACCGGAGCGGCGGGTCCGGCGGGTCAGTTCCCTGGTCCACCTTCGTCGCGGCGGTGGGCGCGCATGAGCCGCTGGGCGCGCAGCGCGAGTTGCATGCCCAGCCGGTCGTCGGCGTCCTTGAGCCGGTCGCCGAACAGTTCTTCCAGTTGCCGCAACCGGTTCCGCACGGTCTGCGGATGCACTCCCAGCCGTTGCGCGATCTCCGGTGCCCCGCCGCGGGTCTCCAGCCACGCCAGCAGGGTTTCGCCGAGCCGCTCCTGCTGTTTCTCGCTCAGCGACGTGAACGGGTCGAGGCTCTGCTTGGCCAGTTCGGCGCCGAGGAAATCCTCGGCGAGCAGCCACAGTGTCGCGAGATGATCCCGGCACCAGATGATCGGTCCGGGAGCGTCCTCGCTGGTCAGCAGCAACGCGCGGCGCGCGGTGCGCAGGGCGGCCGGGGCGTCGGCGAGCGGTACGACGGGGGAGATCGCCGCGCGCCAGCCGTCCAGTGCGCCGTTCAGCGGCGCGAGATCGGTGTCGGGATCCGCGGTGAGCAGGTACGGCTCGGCGGCGTCGAGGTCGCGCAGCACGTCGTCGTCCAGGAGGTGGGCGGGGAATTCGCCGGCGCCCGGAGCGCGCTGGAGCGCGACCATGGCCGCGGTGCGCGGGACCCGCCACCCGGCCCCGTTCGCCAGGCTCGCGATACTGGAGGCGGACCCTTCCGGCGCCTGCGTGATCAATTCGAGCAGACGACGGCGCCGGAGCGGGGCGGCGCCCGCGGCCTTGGCTTCGGCCTCCTGGTAACCCTCGATCGTCGTGGCGAAGAGTTCGTCGACGTAGACGAAGACGGACTCCGCCGCGAGCGCGATGATGTCGGGGCCGACACCGAGGCCGCGCACGATGGGCCGCATCGCGCGCCATGCCGCCCGGGCGCCGATCGTCGCGCTGTCGTGCAACGGTTCCAGGCCGCGGCCTTCGGTGAACTCGCTCCGCCCGCGTAGGCGGTAGAAATCGATCCAGCGGTCGTGCGGGACCACCGGATCGCCGATGCAGTCGACGTAATGCCGCACCGCCCGTTCGCAGGAAACGACCAGGACGCGGCCGAAGACACCGCGCAACGGCCGTGCGTAGGCGGTGACCGACCGCTGCACCTCGTTGATCATCGCGGCCGCGGCGTGACCGGTATACGGACGCAGTTCTTCGCCAAGCGAACGCGGCAACGTCGCCAGCATGCGGAAACTGCGGTACTCGACCACGAAGACCCCCTTTGCTTTCGACGAACGGGAAGACGGAAAACGTGAATCCCTTTGCACGGCCGCGTCGGATCGACGGGAACGGTGCCGGGAGTGTTTCTACTCGGTCGGCCGACGGCGTGTACCACGAATGTGACGTTGAATTGTCAACGGAAAGTCGCCCTCGTCCCACGGACGGCCTTTCGGTGTGGCGGCTTTTGACACGGATGTGGCGCCGGTCCTACGCTCCGTGCATTCGAGTGCGCCGGTGGCGCGCGGCCGAAGGGAATGGGTGCCCGGAATCGTCGGCAAACTTCCGAGCGGGGGAAATCACACGTGAGCTGGCAGCCCGTTGGTTCGTTGTGGGCACGCCTGCCGAGGGAACTCGGTGACGCCGTCCGGCCGCGGATCCCCGCGATCGCCGGGCAGTGCGTCGACGCCGTGGCGGCCGAAATCGGTGAATGCGCCGAAGTCTTCAGCGACAGCGACGCCCGGGCCGCGGCCGTCGAACTGACCCGGCGCGGCATCGAACGCGCCATCGACCGGGTCGGCGTCCCCGAACTGCTGCAGAACGACCTCCTGGCGGACTTCCGCGACCAAGGCAGGCTCGCGTTCCGGCAAGGGCTCAGCCGTGAGGCCGCGCAGGCGGCGTTCCGGGTCTCGAGCCGGGTGCTGTGGCGTTCCATCGTCACGGCCGGCCGCCGGCTGCGGCTGTCCGGTGACGTCCTCTACGGCGCGGCGGAGTGCTTGTTCGGCGACGTCGTCGAAGTGACGATGGCGCTGACCGAGGGGTACAACGCGGCACAGGCCGAGGCCACCGGACCCGCCGAGCAGCGGGCCAGGTTGTTCCGGCTGCTGACCGGCGGTGCGGGCTACACCCAGGCCGACGTCGGCGCGCTCGCCGTCGCGATCGGCTGGCGGATCCCCGCCCGGATCACCGCGGTCGTCTTCACCGCCGCGCCCGGGGCACCCGCGTTCCCCTCGGGTCTGCTGCCTTCGGCGGTGCCCGCGGATCTCGTCTCGGACGCGCCCGGTGCGCTGGTGGCCTGTCCCGAAGCCGATCTCGGTGGTCTGCGGGAACTGCCTTCCGGCTGGTCGGCCACGGTCGGGGTGCCCGTCCCGGTGGCGCAGGCCGGCGAGTCGTTCCGGATCGCCCGCCGCGCTTCCGAACTGGCCCAGCGGGGGATGATCACCACGGTCGGCCCGGTGCTGTGGTGCGAGGAGCACATCACCACGTTGCTGCTGCTCGCCGACGAGTTCCTGCTGGACAGGCTGGCCGGAGAGACGCTGGAACCGCTGTCGGGGCTGGCGCCGCGGCAGCACCACGAGCTGGCGGCGACCCTGCTCACGCAGGTGCAGACGCGGGGGAGCGCGCCCGAGATCGCCCGGCAGCTGGCCGTGCACCCGCAGACGGTGCGGGCGCGCCTGCGGCGGCTCACGGAGCTGTTCGGCGAGCGGCTGGACGACCCGGATCAGCGGCTGCGGATCGAGCTGGCGTTGCGGGCGGAACGGCTGCGTCCCGCCGACGTCTGACCGGCTTTTCGGGTTCTGGCGGGTTTGCAGTACATGATGGCCCCCTTCCTTGCGCCAGGCGCAAGGAAGGGGGCCATCATGTACTTGGCGAGGGATCGAACGCTGAGCCACCTTTGCCTTACCTGTCAACGGAATCCGAAATACCACGCACGAGGACGCGCTGACGGGCGCCCGCCACCGGGAACACCCAGCGGCGGTAGCCCCACCAGCGGAACGCCGAACCGGCCGCGGTGCCGATCAGCATCCCGCTGACGAAGTCGGCGATCTCTTGTGCGAGGAAGCCGACTTCGGGGACTTCCAGGCGCAGGACGTACCGCGAGATCAGCGGCGGGCACAGGTTGATCGTCACGGCGATCGCGTTGACGGCGAAGAACAACGCCGCCTCGTGCAGGCGAGGCCTGCCGCCGCGGGTGTGGAACGCCCACCGTCGCGAAAGGAGGTAGGCGAAGGCCGTCGCCACGACGGTCGCGATGGCCAGCGCCGTGACCGGTTTGGCGTGCAGGACGGTGAGTTTCAGCCCGTAGTTCGTCCCGAGGGTGAGACCGAACGAGGCGAGCCCGACGGTGGCGAACCGAAGCAGCTCGCGCCGCTTACGCGCACCGCCGGGCGCCGCTTCGTCCACAAAGGACTCCGGGGCGGTTCTGAGCACCGCGGGCTCAGCAGTTCGACGTCGCGGGGGTACCCGCGACCCGGTCCTTGAGGAAGGTGAGCACGTCCGCGTTACCGGTGTAGACCGCCGTGATGTGATCGGTGTCGAAGGTCTTCCAGGTCGTCTTGACCCCCGCGGCGCAGTAGGTCTTGTGCAGCGCGTCGGCCTGCGCGAACTGCACGAGCTGGTCCCCGGTGGCGTGATAGAGGAACAGCGGGACCTTGATCGGCGTATTGCCGAGCTTGTTCTCGTTGAGCCGCTTGACCCATTCGGGCCGCACGTAGCCCGCGCTGGTCGTGTAGTCGGCGATCCTCTGGTTCGCGTAGGTGGTGAGCAGTTCGAACGTGCAGGCGCTCTTCTGCATCTCGGCCAGTTTCGCGCGGCCGTTGTCGCTGAGGAACGAATCCAGCTTCAGCTCGGGATAGGCGTTGTCCAGCCCGACGAGGGCGTAGGCGAAGACACCGAAGCCGAACTTCCCGTCGAGCTGCAGGGTGACCTGGACGAGGTCGGCGGGGACACCGCCGGCGGCGACGCCGACGAGATTCAGTTCCGGGGCGTAGGTCGGCTGCAGTTCGGCGGCCCAAGCCGCGGCCCCGCCGCCCTGCGAGTACCCGCGGAAGAGCACCTTCGCGTCGGCGGACAGTTTCGCCTCCGGCAGGCGTTGCGCCGCGCGGACCGCGTCGATCACCGCGGGGCCCTCCGAACGCCCGACCACATAGGTCGTCTTCGGATCCTGGCGGTAGCCCTCGTAGTCGGTGAGCGCGACGGCGTACCCGGCGTCGAGCAGGTCGTCGAGCCCGGACTGCTCGTAGAACGCGCCGATGTCGATCATCTTCGACGGCGTGCAATGGAACGCCGGGCCGTGCGTGCCCGCGGCGAACGAGACGATCGGGGCCTTCGCCGGATCGGCGTTCTTCGGCACCAGCACCGTCCCGGTCACCGCGTCCGGCCGCCCGAGGGCGTCGGTGGACAGGTACATCACCTGCCACGCGTTGACGGAATCCTTGCGTGGTCCCGCTTTCGAAACCCGCGAGCGGATGATGTCACCCGGCTTGCCGGCCGGGAGCGGGGACGGCGGGGTGTAGAACGAGTCGTCGGACGCCGCGGTGGCGGCGGAGTTCGCCGGGGTCACGCTCAGCGCGCTCAGCACACCGGCGGACAGGACGATCGCCAGTGCGGCGGCGAGCGTCCGGTGGGAAGGGCGGGGGAACGAGATCGGCACGGCCGGGCCTCCAAAGAACGCGGGACGAGGGTCGGTCGTGAGTGATTCAGGTCGTTCTAACGACCCGGATCACTCACGACATGCCGTAGACCTGGCGGCAGGTCGAGGATTCGGTGAAAGCGAGGTTCAGTTCCGAGTTGGCGCGCAGGTGCTTGATCGGGCCCTCCGGCTCGCTCAACCCGCTCATCGTGGTGTCGGCGTCGGCGACGACCTTCTCCAGGCTGGCCTTGTCGGTGACCTTCGCGTCCTGCATCTTCGCCAGGGTGGCCGTCACCTTCGACTTGGTCTCGTCCAGCGTGGTGGTCGCCTTGTCCACAGCTGACTGTCCATCCGGGACCGGCGGCACGCCGGCGTTGCGGATCCCGCCTGCCATGTCGTCGAGCGCCACGGTGAGTGAATTCAGGAAGCCCACCATGGCGGTCTTCGCCCCCTGCGGGTTGTTGGGGTCGAAAGCGGGCGGTTGGGACAGCTTCGCCGAACCGGCCGCGACCCCGGAGCACACCTTGTCCGCCCAGGCGAGCGCGGCGGGGTCGGCGTGACGACCGGCGTCGGCGGGATCGTCGGACCCGCAGGCGCTCAGCAGGACCGCCGAGGCGGTCACGGAGACGGTGGCGAAAGCGATTCGCGCTGCCGTTCGGCGCATTCTCTTCATGGTTTCCCCGTCGAATTCGGCGAAAGAGGGCCGGTCGCCCCGCGACGAGCGGAAATCCGCGCGGTCGGCGGCGACCGGCTTGCTGAACCGCGAGGTTACTCACGAATGATTCCGGCAGGCAACAGGCCAACCGGCGGGAGAAGCGGGGAAAGCGGTGATTGGCATGCGCGAGATAGTTTCGGCCGGTGCGATTGTCACTCGCGTCAGCAGTTCCCGTGACGGCCTCAAGTAGCTCTGTGCTGGGGAAACCCATGTGCCGCTACTAGGAAACGGGCGGAGGCACCGTGCCAGCGTGACAATTTACCGGCGGTGCGTCAACTTTTCCGGGGAAGCCCTTGATAGCGATGCGGACGCGTCGTTAGTTTACTGTTCGGTTGCGATCCGTCAGACATCGTCGCTACCCGGAGAATTCTCTCGGGCCGATATTCATTGCTCTGGGGAATTGTACGCCGTTTCGTATCATCGTTGATACCACGGAAGGACGATCGTGAGTCACCGTAGAGGAACCAAGAAGGCGGTCGCCGCCGCCGCGGCCGGTGCCGTGGGGCTTGCCACCGCGGTACTCGTGGTCGGGGCACAGTCCAGTGCCGCCGATCCGATTTCGCTCCCGCTCAACTACCACTGCAACCTCCCGCTCGTGGGTTCCCAGTCGCTGAAGGTGGTGATCAACACCGATCTGCCGCTTTCGGTCAAGACCGGGCAGCCGACCGGCACGTTCGACATCAAGGCCGTCTCCACGATCAACGCGGACACGGTCAGCGGGCTGAACCTGATCGGTGCGACCACGCTGGAAGGTCAGGCCATCGCGGCGGCGACCGTGGCGGCGCCGGGACTCAACCTCCCGGTCAAGGTGCCCAACGACATCGCCAAGCAGAACATCCCCACCTCGGGCGAGATGACGGTCAACGCGGCGGGCAAGACGCCTTCGCTGACCTTCAACCAGCCCGGCGAGGCGAAGATCACCGTGGGTGACCTGCAGCTGAAGGTCACCCCGCGCAAGGCCGACGGTTCGGTCACCGGGATCACCCCGGACGGCACGATCGACGCGCCGTGCACGCAGGATCCTGGCCAGAACAACACGCTGGCCACGATCAAGATCGGTGACGGCCCGACCCCCACCGGGACGACCACCACCACTCCGCCGCCGTCCAGCACCACCACTCCGCCGAGCTCCACCACGACCCCGCCGGGTACCACCACCCCCGGTGGCGGCGGGCTGAAGTACTCCTTCGGCATCAAGGGGCAGACCGCTCTGAAGGCGCTCGGCAGCACCGCGCCGATCAACGGCGGCTTCGACGCGGACGTGGATCTCGCCGCGAAGACGTTCACCGGTGACCTGAAGGTCGACCCGACGTCCACCCAGTTCAAGCTGTTCGGGTTCGTCGACGGTCGCTCGGAGGTCAAGGTCGAGCAGGTCGGCAAGCAGACCGGTGAGCTCGTCGGTACCGGTTTCAAGGCGCACATCAAGTTCAACGTGTTCCTGCCGAGTGTGCAGGTCTTCGGGATCCCGATCAGCAGTGACCCGAAGTGCGGGACGGTCAGCCCGTCCACCAGCGAGATGACCACCGGTCCGGACTTCGACCTGCTCAAGGGCGGGAAGCTGTCGGGTACCTACTCGCTGGCGGCGCTGCAGAACTGTGGTTCGTTCAACGACATGATCAGCATGTTCGCCAAGAGCGACGGCAACACGCTCGATCTGAACCTCACCAAGAAGTAGCCAGGCAAGCCGGTCCCCGTCGCCTCCCGCGGCGGGGACCGGTGCCTTTTCCGGGAAGGCGACCATGCCCCTCCGCATCAACGTCCGGATGCTGCTCGCGACGGGCCTCATCGTCCTGCTCACCGCCTGCTGCCTGCTGTTCGTCGCGGTCCACAGCGCGGCGGCCGGCACGCCGGTCGAGAAGAAGCTGTCGTTCACCTGTCCGTTCCCGCTGATCGGGCTGCAGAAGCTCGAAGCGGTGATCAAGGCCGACTTCGAGGTCCCGACAGCGCCTGGTGGCACGCTCACCACCTCCGGCCTGACCATCACGGTGACCGTGCCGGACAAGGCGGCGCGCGGGCTCAACCTTGTCGGCGCCACCACCGTCGAAGGCACCGCGGCGGCGGGTGTCACGCTCGTCAACGGTGACGCGAACCCGTTTCCGGTGCGTATTCCGCTGAACGTCGCCAAGACCGACCTCCCGTCGTCCGGCTCGTTCAGCACGGTGGCGACGGGTTCCGTTCCCACGGTGACGCTGGCGAAGCCGGGCAAGACCACGCTCACCGTCGGCGACTTCACCACCCGGTTGACCCCGAAGAAGGCCGATGGCTCCTTCACCGGGATCGGTGCGTTCACCTCGGACTGCACCCTCGACCCCGGCCAGGACGCGGTCTTGCTCTCCTTCGACCTCGGCGGGGCCCCGGCGGGGCGCCACTACGCCGTCGCCGGGAAGACAGCGGTCAAGGCGCTGGGCGCCACCGCGCCGCTGACCGGCACGTTCGACCTGAGCGCCACCTCGTCCACGGTCTTTTCCGGCGGTCCGGTGTTCGACAAGGCCCACACCGACTTCCGGCTGTACGGTTTCGTGCCGGGCGTGGCCGATCTCGAGTTCGTCGCCGAGGGACCGCAGGGCGGCGACCTCATCGGAACGGGCTTCGTCGCCCGGCCGCGGTTCACCACCGTTCTGCCGCTCGTCACCCTCCTCGGCATGCCGGTCAGCAGCGGCCCCGGCTGCCGGACCTCGAGCCCGTCGACGGCGGAACTGCGTACCGGGGACGGGTTCACCATGGCGGGAGGCGGCACGCTCACGGGCGCCTACGCGCTCGCGCCGTTGACCGGCTGCGGCGCGTTCACCCCGTATCTGAGCACGTTCGTCCAGGGCGAGGGCAACACGTTCGATCTCGTGCTGACCCCGCGCAAGCCCTGATCCAGGACACCTGTTTCCACCACCACCGCAGTAGCCGGGCCGGCGCTGGCCGACGACGTCCTCATCGAACGGCTCCGCAAAGCCGGCTACACGGCGGAGATTCGCGGCGAAGAGGACCGGGACAGCGGCTTCGCGCGGCAGCGACATCGCGCTGCGTTCGGCCGACATCGTGCTGGTCCGCGAAGATCTGCGGGTGGTCCCCGACGCCATCCGGCTCGCCGACCGCACTCTGCGCGTCATCCGGGGGAATCTGGCCTGGGCGTTCGGCTACAACGTCGCCGCGATCCCGCCGGCCGCGCTGGGCCTGCTGAACCCGCTGATCGCCGGGGCGGCGATGTCGCTGTCGTCCGTGCTCGTCGTGTCCAACAGCCTCCGGCTGAGAGACTTCGGCCGGGCGGACCGACGCGCCGCGTGACACTTGCGGGTGGTTTTGTACCATCGCCCCGGACAAGGGGGCCTTCGTGAAGCCGTTGAACACCGGCGAACCCACCGGCGTGGGGCGCTACCGGGTGTTCGCCGCGCTCGGGGAAGGCGGGATGGGCCGGGTACTGCTCGGCGTCTCCGCCGACGGACGCCTGGTCGCGATCAAGCAGGTCCATCCGGGTTTCGCCCACGATCCCGGCTTCCGCGAACGGTTCCGCCGCGAGGTCGCCTCCTCGCGCCTGGTGTCCGGCGCGTACACCGCGCCGGTCATGGACGCCGACCCGAACGCGCCGACACCGTGGCTGGCCTCGATGTTCGTACCAGGCCCGTCGCTGGCCGAAGCGGTCGCCGCCGGTGGACCGCTGCCGCCGATGGCGATCCGGTCTCTCGCCGCGGGGCTCGCGCTGGCGCTGGGTGACATCCACCGCGCCGGGCTGATCCACCGGGACCTGAAGCCGAGCAACGTCATCCTCACCGGCGACGGTCCCCGGGTGATCGACTTCGGGATCGCCCGCGCCGCCGAGGGCGACTCGGAGCTGACGCACACCGGCGCGGTCATCGGTTCGCCCGGGTTCATGTCGCCGGAGCAGGCCGAGGGCAAGCCGCTGACCCCGGCGAGCGACATGTTCGCGTTCGGCGCCCTGCTCGTCATGGCCGCGAGCGGGAACAGTCCGTTCACCGGCACGTCCACCCCGCACACGCTCTACAACGTCGTGCACGTCCAGCCCGATCTGCGCCGGCTGGCGCCCGAGGTCCGGCAGCTCGCCGAGCCGTGCCTGGCGAAGAACCCGGCGGACCGGCCGTCCCCCGCCTGGGTGCTGGAGCGGTTGGGCCCGATCCCGCCGACGACCAGCCCCTGGCCGCCGGTGGTACCGCACCTCATCGAGACGCAGCAGGCCGAAATCCGGCGGCTGCTGAACCCTCCACCGTCGAAGCGGTCCCGTCGGGGCCTTTACGCGGGGATCGCCGCGGCCGCCGTCGTACTGCTGGCCGGTGGCGTCGTCGCCGCGGTTTCGCTGAACAAGGACGGCCCGCCTCCCGCCGTCGCGGCACCGAGCGGGTCACCGCAGCCGGACGAGCCGGTCACCACTCCGGTCAACCCGGATCCGCTCGGTCCGGACAACCTGCGCAAGGTGGATCTGTGCAAGGTGCTCGAAGGCCGCGAGGTGCCCGGTCTCGGCAAGCTGAGCACGAAGAACGGCACCCAGTTCGATTGGTGCACGTATTCCTCGCCCGCGGGCAAGTGGCTGGAGCTGAAGATCGGCGGCGACCTCTTCCAAGCCGAAGCGGGTGGCGAACTGGAGGGGCTTCCTTTGGCCGTCAAGGGGTCTGCCGGTTCGTGTGAGGTCGCGGTCCCCGTCACCGGGCTGCTGAACACCAACCTCACCGCCGGCGTGAACTCCTTGTCCACAAAGGACGAGGCGTGCCCGGTGGTGAAGGCGGCCCTCGCCGACGCGGTCAAGCGGATCCGGGCCGGTGGTCACGAGCACGACCTCGCGGCAGGCACGCTGGCGCCGCTGGATCCGTGCGCGCTGGTCGGTGCCGCGACCGTGGACCGGCTCATCGGCCCGGTGGTGGAGACGATCCGCGAGCATCTGCACGAATGCCGGTACGACGCCGCGGGCAGTGTCCGGTTGAGCTTCGTGCGGGGAACTCCGCCGACGGAGGCGACGTACTCGTCTTACGCGGCCACCGCCACGCTGGATCTCGGCGGCACCAAGGTGTACCTGGCGAGGTCGGACGATGGCGCCGCTCGCTCCACCTGCTCGCTGACCTGGCAGCACCGGCCGGTCAGTGACCGGGTCGGGGAGAACGTCGAGCTCACCGTCGGCACCAGCGGCGCGGAGAAGAACGCCGAACTGGCCTGCGAGAAAGCGAAGAACTTCGCCGGGGCACTGCTGCAGAAACTTCCGAAACCCTAGGCTGGTCAGTGAAACCGTTGAAACCCGGCGAACCCCGGCAGATCGGCCCGTACCGGATCATCGCCGAGCTCGGCGAGGGCGGCATGGGCCGCGTCGTACTGGGCCTCGCGCCGGACGGCAGGCTCGTCGCGGTCAAGCAGCTGCACGCCCAGTTCGCGCACGATCCCCGCTTCCGGGAACGGTTCCGGCGCGAGGTCGCCACCTCCCGGCTGGTGTCCGGTGCCTACACCGCCGCGGTCATGGACGCCGACGCGGAAGCGCAAACCCCGTGGCTCGCCTCGGTCTTCGTCACCGGGCCGTCGCTGAAGGAAGCGGTGGACGCCGCCGGTCCGCTGCCGTCCGTGTCGGTGCGCCTGCTGGCTTCCGGGCTCGCCGCCGCGCTGACCGAGATCCACCGTGCCGGGCTGATCCACCGGGATCTCAAGCCGAGCAACATCATTCTCACCGGTGACGGACCCAGGGTGATCGACTTCGGCATCGCGCGGGTGGCGGAGGAGGCGCAGGAACTCACCGGGACGGGAGCGATCATCGGGTCGCCCGCGTTCATGTCCCCGGAACAGGCGGGAAGCGGGCAGGTCACCGGGGCGAGCGACGTGTTCTCCCTCGGCGCGATCCTGGTCATGGCGGCCACCGGCCGCGGTCCGTTCACCGGCCCGACCGCACCCCAAACGCTGTATAACGTCGTGCACGCCACCGCGGACCTCACCGGGGTCCCGGAGGAAATCAGGCGACTCGCCGAACCGTGCCTCGCCAAGGATCCGGCGCGCCGTCCGACCCCGGACCAGATCCTGGACTACCTCGGCCCCGTGCCGCCCGGCGCGGCTCCCTGGCCGCCGTCCGTGCACGCCCGGATCCAGCAGCAGGACGCCGAAGTGCGTTCGGTGCTGGCGCTGCCGCTGCCGATCTGGCGGCCGCCGTCCGAGAAGATGGCGCCGCGGACGAAGAAGATCCTGTTCGGGGCACTCGGCGCGGTCGTGTTGCTCGTGGTCACCGGGATCGTCGCGCTCGGTCTCTCCATCGCCGATCACGCCAAACCCGAGAACCCCGGCGTGACGTCGCTGGCGGCCACCGAGGCGCTCAGTCCGGAACGCCTGCGCCTGGTGGATCCGTGTCAGGTCCTCGCCGGCCGGTTCGTGCAGGAGTTCGGCACCCTGAAGCCGGACACGCGTTCGTTCTACCCCGCCCGTTGCAAGTACACCGGGCTCAACGGCGAGTCCTTCGAGATCCGGCTCGGCGAGCCGATGAGCACCAGCGGTGTCGTGCGAACGGATCGGACGGCCGATGGACTTCCGCTGCTGCGCAGCACGATCAGCGGCGGGTGTGATTCGGTCATCCAGCTTCCGGCGGATCGGCGGCTCGGCGTCGTCGTCTCGCATCCGGGCCGGGAAGGCGACCCCTGCAAGGCCGCCGACGACATGCTGACCGCCGCCGTCACCCGGCTGCGCACGCATGAGGTCGACCGCGCGAGCGACCCGTCGAGTCTGCTGCCGCTCGACCCGTGCGCCGTCGTCGATACCGCGGTGGTCGCGAAGAACCTGCCCAACGCGCAGGCCGGTCCGCGGGCGTTGCGTATTTGCGAATGGCAGGGCGGTGGCGAGACGGTGACCGTCGAGCTGAGCCAGGGGGCCTACGTGCCCGAGGGTTCGCCGGTCGACCTCGGCAACGGCGTCACCGGCGACATCCGCGAGTTCGGTGGCACGAACTGCACCGTGACCTGGCAGCACCGTCCACTGCCGGAGCGCGAGGCCGAACACGTCGCCGTCCGGCTGAGCGCCAAGGAGGGGAGTGGAAGCCCCTGCGACCGGACGAAGGAGATCGCCGGCTCGATCGTGCCGAAGCTCCCGAAGCCCTGAATCCGCCCGCTCGCCTGGGGTTCGATCGAGAAGGGGATCCCCTGCGCGGGCCCCGAAACGGGTCCGCTAAACTGTCTTCAGTACGAACAACTTCACCACGCGCGTTTAGCTCAGCGGGAGAGCGCTTCCCTGACACGGAAGAGGTCACTGGTTCAATCCCAGTATCGCGCACCAGGTTCGCTTCCCCGGCGGACCGGAGTTCGTACCACGGGCGATTAGCTCAGGGGGAGAGCGCTTCGTTCACACCGAAGAGGTCACTGGTTCGATCCCAGTATCGCCCACCGCGGAGAAGGCCCCACCCGGCAAGGGTGGGGCCTTTTCGCGTCTCGTGCGTGGTGGGTGTCGTGAGTGGCGATTCGGGTTAGAACACGAAACGCCACTCACGACCACCGGCACCGACACGCCACCGTTGCCCTATCCCTCAATAGAACGACCCGGATCACTCACGAGTCCGAGACGCGACCGCGGCCACCAAGAACACCCCACCGGCCACACCCGCCGACACCTGAAGCCCGACGGTGCAGGCGGCCCGTGCGGCGTCGAGTACTTCGACGGCTAACTGCGGAGTGAGGCCTGAGGCCGCCGTCTCCGCTTGAGCGGGTCCCGACAAGGCCAGTCGCCGCGCCTGATCGGGGACCGCGGCCGGGAGCGCCAGCTGCCCCGCGTACACCGCGGCCGCCAGGGAACCGAACAACGTCGTGCCGAAACCCGCACCCAGTTCGTAGCCCGTCTTCTCCACCGCTGCGGCGCCCCCGGCCTGGTCCGCCGAAGTCGCCGAAAGCAAGGTGTCGGTGCTCGACGTGAGCGCGAGCGCCATACCCAGCCCCAAACCGGTCAGCCCGGCGCCGAGAAGCACCGGCGAGGTCAACGCCGCCGACCCCGTCGACGGGACCACCAAGGACAACGCCGTCACGGCGAAGCCGGCGGTGCGGACCCTCGCGTTGCCGAACCGCTCCAGCAACGCCGGCGTCACCACGCTGCCGACGGCCGACGCGCCGAGTACCAGCAGCAGCCGGGCCGCCGCCGCGGTCGGGGAGAGGCCGAGCACCACCTGCAGGTACTGCGCGAACAGCAGGCCAAGGCCGACCAGGGTGCTCATCACCAGCAGCACCCCGCCGACCGCGGCCCGCACCCCCGGCAGCCGGAACAACGTCAGGTCCAGCAACGGCGGATCGGTCCGGCGTTGGCGGCGCAGGAACAGTCCGATGAGGACACACCCGGCCACCCCGGAGACGACGGCCGTCAGCCAGGAGCCCGGCTGTCCGACGGCGAACGCGATCCCGAGGACACCGCCCGCCGCGAGACCCGCGCTGAGCGCGTCCCACGGCCGCCGTCCCGGTGGATTCCGGGGCAGCCACCGCAGCGCCAGCACCACGGCCGCCAGGATCACCGGCGGGTTCAGCAGGAAGGTGGCGCGCCACCCCCACGTCTCGACGAGCACACCGCCGAGGATCGGCCCGAACACCGAACCGGTGCCCGCGATCCCGCTGCACACCGCGATCGCCGTCCGGCGCTGCCGCTGCTCCGGGAAGAGTTCCCGGAGCAGCGACATCGTCACCGGCATGATCATCGCGCCGCCGCAGCCAAGGAGCGCGCGGAAACCCAGCAATACCGGGACGTTCGGTGCGAACGCGCAGCCGAGTGACGCGACCCCGAACACGACGTACCCGGTGACCAGCACGCGTCTCCGCCCGTACCGGTCGCCGAGGGTGCCGAACGGCAGCAGCAGCGGCGCGGCGGTCAGCGGGTAGATCGCCACGATCCACACCTGTGCCGCCGCTCCGGGCCGCAGCTGCCGGACGAGGTCGGGCAGCGCGACGTGCAGGACGGTCGCGTCCACCGCCACGAGGAAGAGCCCGGCGCCGAGTACCGCCAGCAGCGGTCTGGCCCGGACCGCCCGCTCGGCCCGGGCCGTGGTCACAGGAGTCCTGCCAGATGCCTCGCCACGACATCGACATGCGGCGGGTCGACCACCGACAGGTGATGGGCCTCCACCGGCACGATCTCCAGTCCTGGGCACAGTTCCGCCCATCCGGCCGCGAGGTCCGTGCGGGAGTAGCGCGGCTCCATCGCGAGTCCGGCGGCGTACTGCTCCGTCGCCCGATAGAGGACGACACGGCCGTCGTAGCGGCGTGGTGTGCCCCGTTCCGCCGCCAGCGTGTCCAAAAAGGACTGACGCTGATGCCGGAGGACACCGGGGCTGAGCAAGCCGGCCTCCGCGACTCGGCGCATGGTCAGCTCGATCTGCTTTTCTTCGGGCAACGGTGCCAGCTCCTCGTGACCGAGCCGGACTTCGCGGCCGTAGGTCCCTTCGACGTAGCCGGTGAACCGCAGGAATCGCCGGGCGGACGACGCCCGCGGATCGAGGTCCGGTTCGGGGAGCGGGAGCATGGTGTCGATCAGCGCGACGAACTCGACCTCTTCGCCTTCCTCCGCGAGCCGCGTGGCGACCCCATAGGCCAGCGCTCCGCCGAAGGACCAGCCTGCCAGCCGGTACGCCCCGCCGCGGTTCTGTGCCCGCACGAGCGGCAGCAGGTGTTCGACGCGTTCCTCGATGCCGATACCGGGAACGCGCTCGAATCCGACACACGGCACCGCTGTCGGCAGCCGATCCAGCAGGGGCCGGTAAACGGTGCAGGTACTGCCGCCGGGGTGGAACAGCAGCAGTGGTTCGACACCGGACTCTCCGGGCGTGAGGACGTGCACCGGCCCCCGTTCCTCCCTCGTGTCGAGGACGGCGCGGGCGACGTCGGCGATGGCCGCGAGCGAGTCGTGCCGCAGAAGTTCCGCGGCGTCGATCGGGGTGTCGAGTTCGGTGCTGAGCCCCTCGGCGATCAGGCCGGCCAGCCGGTCCGGCGCGGGAGTCTCGGTCAACCGGACCTGCGTGCCGCCCGCTTCGGCCCCGGTGTGCTCCTGCCACAGGCGGAGCACCAGCCGGTCCGCCGCGTCCCAGGCACGGCCTCGTGCCGGAAGCGGATCCTCGTCTTCGCGCGGTGCGAGATCGCGATTCAGGTCGGCGAGGGTGGCGCCCCGGAGCACGCTCGCGGCGTCGGGTTCGGTGCCGAACTCCCGGCGGACGGCTTCGCGGATCCGGTTCGCCATCAGGGAGTCCAGCCCCAGTTCGACGAGTGGGACGTCGGCGTCGATCCGGTCGGGCCGCAGCCCCATGACGGCGGCGACGATCTCCGTCAGCCGGTTCCCGCCACCGCGGCGGACCGGTTCGGGTTCGGCCGTGCGTGTCGCGAACGTCGGCGGCTCCTCGACGGCGGTGTACCAGTGCCGTTCGTGCCGCCACGGCATCGGCGGGACGTCGACCAGCCGGGCTCCGTCGTCCGGATCGGCGGGGGTGATCCGGGTGCCCGCGCAGTAGAGTTCGGCCGCGGCCGAACCGAGCGCGCGGACCTCGTCCTGACCCCGGCGCAGGGTTCCGGTGACGACGGCGTCGCGGATTCCCTCGGCTTCAAGGGTTCGCGCCACCGATCCCCGCAGAATCGGATGGGGCGACACCTCGACGAAGACGCCGTAGCCGTCCGCGGCGGCGGCCGCCACGGCCTGCCGGAACCGCACCGGACGGCGCAGATGCGCGGCCCAGTATCCGGCGTCGAAGTCCGGCAACTCGCGCGGATCGGCCAGAACCGTGTCGTACCAGGGCACGGTGGGGCGGCGACCGCCCAGTTCGGCGAGTGCCTCCTGGAGCGCGGGCAGGACGGGTTCGACGCGGACGGAATGCCCGGCGACCTCGACCGGCAGCCGCCGCGCGGTCAGCCCGGCCGCCACCAGTTCCGAGACGAGCAGGTCGAGGACGGTGGCGTCACCCGCCACGGTCAGCTGCCCCGGCGCGGATTCGACGGCGAGTTCGATGTCCGGGTACAGCTCGAGTTCCTCCGGTGCCAGTTCCACCGCCGCCATCGCGCCGCCGGGGCCGATGGTGCCGAGCAGCCGGGCACGCGTCGCGACCAGGTGAACGGCCTCGTCGGGAGTGAGCACGCCGCTCACGACCGCGGCGGCCGCGGAGCCCAGCGAGTGCCCGATGACGGCCGCGGGCCGGACTCCGAGCGCCTCCCACTGGGCGGCCAGCGCGATCTGCGTTCCGAAGATGGCCGCCTGCGTTTCCGGCAGTGGCAGGGGCTCCTCCGTGGTGAGCAAGGAACGCAGTGACCGGCCGGTGTGCTCGGTGAACAGGTCGTGGAGCTTGTCGACCTGTGCGGCGAAGGCGGGTTCGGCGGCCAGCAGCCCGCGTCCCATGCCGGGCCATTGGGAGCCGTGGCCGGAGAACACGAAGACGGGTCCGCCGGTGGTGCGGGTCGAGCCGGTGACCGCCCCGGCGGGCAGCGGATCGGCTCCGGCGCCGACGGCGCGCAGTAGTACCGCCAGTTCCGCGGTGTCCCCGGCGACGACAGCGGCGCGGTGCGGTCCGCCGTTGTCACGCCGGAACAGCGTGTGGGTGACGTCGGCGAGGGAAGCCGACGACGCCGCCGGGGACTCCAGCCAGTTCGCCAGTTGGGTCGCCCGTTCGGTGAGCCGGTCGGCGGTCCGGGCGGACAGCAGCCCGATCCGGACGTCGGCGCGTTCCGGCGCGGGTTCCGGCACCGGCGCCTGTTCCAGGACCACGTGCGCGTTGGTCCCACCGAACCCGAACGCGGATACCCCGGCAGTGGCGCGGCCGGAGTGTCGCGGCCACGGCGTCGGCTCGGTCACCACCCGAAGGCGCAGGTCGTCGAACGGGATGTGCGGGTTGGGCGCGGTGAAATGCAGCTGGGGCGGCAGTTCGTCGTGGGTCATGGCGAGGACGACCTTGATCAGCCCGGCGATCCCGGCGGCCGCCTCCGCGTGCGCGATGTTCGTCTTCACCGAACCGATCAGCAAGGGCGCGTCGGCCGTCCGGTCCTTGCCGAGCACGGCACCGAGCGAGCGTGCCTCGATCGGGTCGCCGAGCAGCGTGCCGGTGCCGTGCGCCTCGACGTAGTCCACAGTGGATGGATCGAGCCGCGCGCCGTGGTACGCCGTGCGCAGCATGTCCTGCTGGGCGACGGGATTCGGGGCGGCGAGACCCTGCGACCGGCCGTCGGAGTTGACCGCGGTGGAGCGGATCACCGCGAGCACCCGGTCGCCGTCGTACTCGGCGTCCGCCAGCCGCTTGAGGACGACGACGCCGCACCCTTCGGCACGCGCGATGCCGTCGGCGCCCGCGGCGAAGGTCTTGCAGCGGCCGTCGCCAGCGAGCAGCCCGGCCGCGGCGAACGCGGCCGTCGGCCCGGGAAGCAGCATGAGGTTCACCCCGGCGGCCAAGGCCAGTTCCGCCTCGCCGTCCCGCAGCGCGCGTACCGCGTGGTGCACCGCGACCAGCGAAGACGAGCAGGCGGTGTCCACCGCCATACTCGGCCCGCGCAGGTCGTAGATGTAGGACAGCCGATTGGCGGAAATGCTGCCGGCCGCGCCCGTGGCCGTCCACAGATCCACGTCGCCGCCCGCCATCGTGAGATGCCCGTAGTCGTGGGTGGAGATGCCGGTGAACACGCCGGTCCGGCTGCCGCGCAGGGAAACCGGCGCGATCCCGGCGTGTTCCAGGGCCGCCCAGGCGACTTCGAGGAGCATCCGCTGCTGCGGATCCATCGTGGACGCCTCACGCGGGGTGATGCCGAAATGGTCGGCGTCGAAACCGGCTACGTCGTCGAGGAAACCGCCGACCACCGGTGCGGCGTCGGCGGTCCAGCGGCCCGGCGGCGCCGTCCGGACGGCGTCCCGTCCTGTCCGCAGCAGGTCCCAGAACTCCTCGAGGCCGTTCGCGCCCGGCCAGCGGCAGCCGAGGCCGACGACGGCGATCGGGTCGGTCCGGCGGCGATCGGTACCGGTCGGCTCCGGTTCCGGTTCGCCGCCGCCGGTGAGGGAGCGGGCGAGGTGGTCGATGGTCGGGCTCTCCCACAGCAGCGTCGCCGGGAGCGGTGTGCCGAGCAGGTCTTCGAGGTCCGCGGCGATGCCGACGGCCTGACGGGAGGACAGGCCGTAGTCACTGAGCGGACGGTCGGGTTCGAGCCGGGCGGAGTCCACGCCGATGTGCCCGGCGACGGTGTCGAGCAGCCAGCGGCGCAGCGCGGGGGTGTCCAACGACGGGTTTCTCATCGCACCAGTGCCTTTCCGTAGTCGCCGGCGAGGTAGTGGCCGCGGCAGGCGGCGCGGGCGATCTTGCCGCTGGAGGTACGCGGGACCCGGCCCGCCGGGACGAGCACGACGTCACGCAGCGAGAGGCCGTGCGCGTCGGAAACGAGCCGCCGGATCGACGCGGCGAGGGCGCGTTCGTCCTCCGTGGTCAGTTCGGTGTGGCGGCGATGTTCGGCCACGATGACCGCGGCTTCGGTGTCGGTCCCCTCGACGGCGAACGCGGCGACGCTGCCGGGCCGGATGTCCCGGTCGGCCGAGGCCGCCGTCGCTTCGACGTCCTGCGGGTAGTGGTTGCGGCCGTCGACGATGAGCAGATCCTTGATCCGGCCGGCGATGTAGATCTCGCCGTCGTGGCGGACGCCGAGGTCTCCGGTGCGCAGCCACGGCCACTCAGGGAGCCCTTCGTGGTCGCCGGTCAGCCGGGCACCGAAGGTTTCGGTGCTCTCCAAGGGCTTCTGCCAGTAGCCGGTGCCGACGTTGGGCCCGTGCACCCAGATCTCGCCGACCGAGCCGTCTTCCAGCACCACGCCGGTTTCCGGATCGACCAGCGCCACGTGCTGGCCGACGGGGACACCGCAGGCGACGAGTTTGAGGCCGTCGTCGGCCTGGCGCGCCGTCCCGGTTCCGAGTGCGGCGCGGTCGAACGTGGCCACGCGTGGCGGCTCGCCAGGCCCGGTGGTGACGAAGACGGTCGCCTCGGCCAGCCCGTACGCGGGGCGGGTCTTCTCCGGCCGGTAGCCGGAATCGGCGAAGGTGGCGTGGAACCGGTCGAGCACGTCGGGGTTGATCGGCTCGGCGCCGTTCACGATCGCCGCGACGCGGTCGAGGCGAAGCCTGGCGCGGTCCTCTTCGCGTACCCGGGTCGCGGAGTAGTGGAACGCGAAGTTCGGCGCGGCGCTCCAGCTTCCGTTGTGGTCGCTCAGCAGCTCCAGCCACCGGACCGGCCGTTCGATGAAGGCCAGCGGATCCATCAGCACCGACCGCATGCCCATCGCCAGCGGGGTGATCAGACCGAGGACGAGACCCATGTCGTGGAACAGCGGCAGCCACGACACGGTGGTTCCCGACGCCGGGTCGATGCCGAGGCCGTGTACCGCCTGTGCGACGTTGGCCAGCACGTTCGCGTGGGTCAGCACCACACCGGCGGGGCTGCGGGTCGAACCGGAGGTGTACTGCAGATACGCCACGTCGTCCGGCGCCGCTTCCGGTACCGGCCACGCGCGGGCAGGTCCTTCGGCGGGCTGGTCTGCCGCGAGGACGGCGACCCGTTCGCCGCCGGGCAGACCGGACAGGAACCCGCGGACCGCGTCCTCGGCCGCCGCGGTGGTGACGACGGCGGTGGGGGAGCAGTCGGTCAGCACCGCGGCGAGCCGTCCGGCGTGGCCGGGCAGCCCGGGGTCGAACAGCGGGACGGCGATCGCGCCCGCGGTGATCGCGCCGAGGAAACCGACGACGTAGTCCGCGCTCTGCGGGCACAGGATGGCCACCCGGTCACCCGGCCGGACGGGAAGCGCGCCCGCGACGGCGTCGACGCGCTCCTGGAGCTGTCGCCAGGTCAGGGTTCGCCGACGGCCGGCGCGATCGACCGCGAAATCGGTGAAGGTCACCGCGGGCCGGTCGCCCGCGACGTCCGCCCAATGCCGGAGGCAGGCGGGGAGGGTGGGGCCGGCCGTGGCGGGCAGGTTTTCAGTGGCCAGGGACATGGCGTCTCCTCGGGGTTCGGCGGGGGATATCGCGGGGTTCAGCGGCCGAGCGGTCCGGCGGCGTGCTGCCAGGCGGTGACGGCGAGGGCGTCGAGATCGAGGCCGGTGGTCCCGACGTCACGAAGCACGACCAGTACGTCGTCGGCGGCGATGGCGACGGTCCGCAGACGCAGTCCCGGCAGCTCGGGGGGCTGCCCGGGAAGCGTCAGGAATTGTTCGTAGGAAAGGGTTTTCGCGTTGGGGACGGCAGGCGCGGGGTGGACGGTGACGGTCGACACCGCGGTACCGGCCGCGTCGTCGACCGTCACCTTCGAGCACCGGGCGGCCTGACCGGCCCATGCCGTCAGGTCGGGCGGGTTCGTCGTACGTGCGACGAGTTCGGAGACCTGGCCGCCGGGTACCGCGGACTGGAAGCCCTGTCCGGTGGCGTTCGCGCCGACCAGTTTGCCGTGGACGACGTCTTCACAGCCGTCGACGTCGATCCGGCTTTCCACGCGACTACCGATGTCCGAGGTGGACAGAACCCGGCCGAGGTCGAAACCGTCGCGCGCGGACGCGTTCGGGACGGTCTCGGGCGGAAGCAGGGCCGCGGGCGGAACGGCGGGAGCGGCCGGCGGGGGCGGAGCAGTCGGTGTCGCGGCCGCCTGAATCGATTCCCCGGACGCGCCGGAAATGGTGGCCACCGCGGCGGCGGAGGCGACGAGCGCGACTGCGCGACCCCGCCACTGCGGTGGCGAAAAACGGGAGGTGCGGCGAATTCGGGCAGCCATGAATAGCCCTTTCGGAAGGGTCCTGATGGGGGCGTGGTCCCTTCGGTGGGACGCGGGCGCCAAAGTCGCGTCAGCGGACGCCGAACTCGGGCGGCACGACGAAGGCTACGACGGGAAATCGAATACCGGAAGGTGTCAAGAGAACGTAAATGTCCTTCGTGTACTGCGGGTGACCTGCGACTTTCGTACTTTTCCCAGGTGTGCGCGGCAATCTGGTACCACCGTGCCACAGTCGCTCACCGTCCGTGAGGGACGGGTCACCCGGATGGGGGATGCGAGCGCATTTCTTGTTTCCCTGGCATTCATATTGTCCTCCCGTATTGTGAGCAGGACAATTGCCTGGAGAGTGCTCTTCCGCTTAACGTGTCCGCACTGCTGGATTTCTTTTGCGAGTAATCGCCGTCACATTTTCGGATTCGATCGAGCGACCGGGACAAAGGATTACGTATGCGCGATACTTCGAGGCGGCTGCGGGCCGTCGCGGTACTGGCGGCGGTGACGTGCTTGCTTCCGAGCGTCGCCACCGCCCCGGCGCGGGCGGAGAACGGTTTCCCGGACGCCCGCGCCGACGACGGATCACACGTCGTGGCACAGACCACTGTGGACGGTGATCCCCGGATGCTGGACCTCACCGTGCGCTCGGTCGGCGTCGGGAGTTACGCGATGGTCCGGCTGATCCTGCCGTCGGGCTGGGCCACCGAACCGGACCGGAAGTGGCCGTCGGTGTACCTGCTCGCCGGGGAGACGCGACTGCAGGACTACCGCGGCTGGACCGCCAACACCGACATCCGGAAGCTCGCCGACGATTCCGGCGCCTTGGTGGTGATGCCGGGTTCCGGTTCCGCGGGGTTTTATTCCGACTGGTGGAATTACGGCAAGGACGTCGTCCTCAATCAATGGGAGACCTTCACCGCCGTCGAGCTCCCGCAGCTCATCGACCGCGGCTATCGCGGAGACGGACGGCGGGTGGCTGCCGGGCTTTCGCTCGGCGGTTACGGCGCGGTGGAACTCGCCGCCCGGCGGCCCGGGGTCTTCCGGTTCGCCGGTTCGTTCAGTGGCAACCTCAATCCCACCGGCCGGTACGGCGAGTTGCTGACCAGCGCGATCGTCGCTTCGGCCCGGCAGGACCCCGAGGCGCTCTGGGGTGACCGGCGGCGACAGGCTTCCCGGTGGGACGCGCACGATCCACTGGTGAACGCCGACCGTCTGCGTGGCACGGAGTTGTACCTGTCGACGGGCAACGGCCTGCCGGGTCCGCTCGACGGGAAGCTCCCGGTCGACGTCCTGCCCGGTGCGATGCTGCTCGAATTCCTCTGCTCGGGTCAGACCACCGCGATGGCGGACCGGCTGAACCGGCTCGGCGTCCCGGTCACGACGGACTTCTACGGGCCGGGCACGCACCACTGGGCGTACTGGCAGGACCAGCTGCACAAGACCTGGCCGCGGATGCTGCGCGCGCTGTCCGCGCCGGTGAAGGCGGGGGAGGCATCGTGACGCGTCCGTCCTTTGTGGTCACCGGAGCCTCCAGCGGGATCGGCCGGGCCTGCGTGGCCGAACTCGTCCGAACGGGTGCGCACGTCTGGGCCGGTGTGCGCACCGACGCGGACGAAACCGAACTCGCCCGAACGTACGGCGAGGCGGTCACCGTGTTGCGGATGGATCTCCGTGACGCCGCGTCGATCGCGGCGTGCGGGGAGCAGGTCGCGGCGGCGGGACCGTTGCGGGGACTGGTGAACAACGCCGGGATGGCCCGCCCCGGCCCGCTGGAACACGTGCCGCTCGACGATTTCCGGCAGCAGTTGGAGGTCAACGTCACCGGTCAGCTCGCCGTCACGCAGGCGATGCTGCCCGCGCTGCGCGCCGCGTCCGCCGCCCGCGTGGTGACGGTCGGATCGATGGGCGGCCGGATAGCGGGGCCGATGGTCGGGCCCTATCACACGTCGAAGTTCGCCTTGGTCGGTTTGACCGACAGCCTGCGTGCCGAACTGGCGCCGTCCGGGATCGGCGTCGTCCTCGTCGAACCCGGCGCGGTCGCCACCGCGATCTGGTCACGCGCCCGCGCCGCGGCCGAAGAGGTACGGGCCGCGCTGCCGGAGGCCGCGCGGGAAAGGTATGCGTCCCAACTGGACGAGGCCGAACGCAGCGCGGAACGCTCGGCGCGCTCCGGGGTGCCGCCCGAGCGGGCCGCGCGAGTCGTCGTCCACGCGCTGACCGCCCGCCGCCCCGCGCCGCGCTACCTGGTCGGCCGTGACGCGCGGATCGCGGCCGTGCTGGCGAACCTGCCGTTCCGGCTCCGCTACCGGCTGACGGCGGCGAAGCGGTGAGCCGGCTCGTCGTCATCGTCGCCCCGGGCTCGCGAGGCGATGTCCAGCCGTGTATCGCCTTGGGGCGCGGCCTCGCCGTCGACGGTGACCGTGTTCGCGTGCTGGCGGCGGAACGCTTCCGGACGTTGGCGACCGGATACGGCTTGGACTTCGCGCCCCTTTCGGCCGATCCCAGTGAGGTTCTCGGCTCGGCGGGCGGCCGCGAATGGACGGAAGGCGGTCGCAATCCGGCGACGTTCCTGCGAGGTTTACGCGGCGCTCTGGCGCCGGTGCTGGAGCGTCTGCTGGAAGATGTCCACAAAGGAGCGGAGGGGGCGGATCTCGTACTCGCCCCGACGCTGGGCTTCCTCGGCGCGCACCTCGGCGCTTCGCTCGGCGTCCCCGACGTCGAACTGCACTACCAGCCCAGTGTGCCGACCCGGGCGTTCGCGCATCCGCTGCTGCCGTGGGCGGCCAGGCTCGGGCCGGGCGGACGCCTGCTGAGCTATCACGCCGTCGACACCGTCGCCTGGCAGCTGTTGCGGCCCGAGGTGGACCGCTGGCGTGGCCGGTCGCTCGGTCTCCCGCCTGCCGGATGGCGCGGGCCCCGGCGGAAGGAAACCCCGGCGCTGTGCGGGTTTTCCGACGCCGTGGTGCCCCGGCCGAAGGACTGGCCCGCCCGTGTCCACGTCACCGGGTACTGGTTCCTCGAGACCGCCGCCGGCTGGCGGCCGGAGCCGCGTCTGCGGGACTTCCTCGCCTCGGGACCGCCGCCGGTGTACGTCGGCTTCGGCAGCATGCGGCCGTCCGAGACCGAACGGGCGTTCACCGCCGTCCGCACCGCGCTGCGGAGGGTCGGGTTGCGCGGTCTTCTCGGTACCGACCTCGACTTCGGCGACGACGATCTGCTGACTGTCCATGACGTGCCGCATGCGTGGCTCTTCCCTCGCACCGCGGCCGTAGTGCATCACGGGGGCGCGGGCACGACCGCGGCGGCGTTGCGCGCGGGTGTCCCGGCACTGGTCTGCCCGATCTTCTCCGACCAGCCCTACTGGGGCGACCGGGTGTCGCGTCTCGGCGCCGGACCCCGGCCGCTGCCCTTCCGTGAACTCACCGCGGACTCGTTGACCGCGCGGCTGCTGGAGCTGTCCGGCAATCTCCTGTTCCGCCGCGGCGCGCAATACGTCGCCGCGCGGCTGCGTGAAGAGGACGGGGTGGCGCGAGCCCGCGAAGTGGTGCGGGACGTCGTCAGTCGAGTTCGGTGAGATAGGTGGTGAGGCGGCCGAAGCAGGACTGCCAGCCGTCGACGTGGTCATCGCGTTCCGCCACGGTCTCGAAGATCTCTTGGTGAAAGGTCATCTCGGTTTTGCCGTCCCGGTCGGCGAGGACGACGGTGACGAGGGTGTCGTGCCCTCGCGCGCCTTCCGGTTCCTCCCAGGCGAAACTGAAGACGAGCCGTTCCGGCGGGACGATCTCGTGGTAGACGCCCGAGGCCCACAGCTCGGTCTCGCCGTCGCTGATGCAGGTGCGCCAGCGGCCGCCCTCGGTGAGGTTCACCGTGCAGGATCGGGTGGTGAACCCGGCGGGGCCCCACCAGTGGGCGAGATGGTCCGGATCGGTCCACACCCGGAAGGCGAGTTCGCGCGGAGCGTCGAGAAGGCGCGTGATCGTCAGGTCGGTCATCGTTCGATTCTCTTCCGCGGGCCTCGGTTCATTCAACCGGTGGGTTGATCAACGTGTTGGTTGAACTGTAGTGCGTCGGAGAGCGCTGTCAAGTCGTCGAGTGTTCGGGGGCTCGAGTTCGGAAGTCCGTGAAGGTCTCGAAGTCGTATAACTGCACCCGCGGGAACCAGGTAGCGAAGGCTCCCTTCGCTACCTATCACCGGCTGGTGTCCTCTGTGGACACTGAAGCCCGAGTAGGTCGAACCGGCACCACAGGGTCGACACCGTTCGTATGGTCGACGCATGAACCTGCGCTCAGCACTCTGGCTGCCGATCTTCGACGAACTGGCCGACCCGGTCATCATCGCGCGCCTCGCCGCCGAGGCCGAAGAAGCGGGCTGGCACGGCCTGTTCGTCTGGGACCACATCCGCTGGAACGAGCCGGTGCGCGCGATCGCCGATCCGTGGATCACCCTCGCCGCCGTCGCGTCCGCCACCGAAAACCTCCTCTTCGGCCCGATGGTCACCCCGCTCGCGCGTCGGCGCCCGGCCAAGCTCGCCCGCGAAACGGCCACGCTGGACCGGTTGAGCGGCGGGCGGCTGATTCTCGGCGCCGGACTCGGCAGTGACCGGTTCGGCGGGGAATTCTCGAAGACCGGTGACGAGCTGGACGATCGCAAACGCGGCGAGATGCTGGACGAGTCGCTCGCGATCCTCACCACCGCCTGGACCGGCGAGCCGGTGCGGCACCACGGAAAGCATTACACGGTCGACGACATCACCTTCCTGCCCCGGCCCGTGCGGCCCGTCCCCGTGTGGCTTGCGGGCTTTCCCGGGAAGCGGAAGCCGATGCGCCGGGCCGCGCGCTACGACGGGTTCTTCCCGGTGAACCTGCCGCACGCGGACGAGTTCGCGGAGGCGGTCGAGACGATAACCACGCTGCGCGACGACGACAAGACGCGGTACGACTTCGCGATCGGTGTCCCGGCGGGTACGGATCTCGCGCCGTACGAGCGGGCGGGTGCGACCTGGTGGATGGCCGAATTCCCGTGGGACGACCTGTCCGCCGACGCGGTACGCGGCGTGCTGCGGGACGGTCCGGCCTGATCGCCCCTGGCGCTGCGGCGTCAAGCTCGAAACACGTCCGACACCTTTAACAACCCTTTACTTTCAGTCCGCCTTGATCAATACTGGGCGGTGAGGGGAGTACTTCCCAAGCGTCTGCCCGGTCAGTACGGACACTCCGCCGGTGTCCCCGGGAGGCCGCCCGCGGTGGGTGAAGGAGACCTCGAACTTGATGTTCGAGGAGGCTTTGATGCCCGAATCCGTGGGCTCGGTATGGCTGTGGTCGATCAGTATCGTGGTCCTGCTGGGGCTGCTCGTCGCCGATTTCGTGGTCACCCGCCGTCCGCACGAGGTGTCGATGCGGGAGGCCGTCGGGTGGTCGGTGTTCTACCTCGCGCTCCCCGTCTTCTTCGGGCTGTGGTTGTGGCTCGATTTCGGCAGCCGCCCGGCGGTCGAGTTCATGACGGGCTTCGTGGTCGAGAAGTCCTTGTCGGTGGACAACCTGTTCGTGTTCATGTTGCTGCTCGCCGCCTTCGCGGTCCCGCCCGCCGTACAGCAACGCGTGCTGCTCTACGGCATCGTCGGCGCACTGGTGCTCCGCGGCGTCTTCATCGCCGCCGGTGCCGCGATGCTGGCGGCGGGCACCTGGGCGTTCCTCGTGTTCGGGCTGGTCCTGTTCGCCTCGGCGGTCAAGATTCTGCGTGAGGCCATGTCCGGCGGTGACGCCGAACGGGATCTCTCCCAGTTGCGGTCGGTTCGTCTGCTGCGCAAACTGATGCCGGTCACGGACGAATACCGCGGTGCCAGCCTGACCGTCCGCGTGCACGGTCGCCGGGCCCTCACGCCACTGGCCGTGGTGGCGGTCGCGGTCTTCGCCACCGACGTCGTCTTCGCCGTCGATTCGGTGCCCGCGGTCTACGGCATCACCGAAGACCCGTACCTCGTGTTCGCCACCAACGCCTTCGCCTTGCTCGGCCTGCGTGCCCTCTACTTCGTGCTGCGTTCGGCGCTGGCGAAGCTCGTGCACCTCAACCACGGTCTCGCGATCATTCTCGCCTTCATCGGGGTGAAGCTGGTGCTGCATTGGGCGCACGGGATCTGGCCGGGTGTGCCGGAGGTGCCCACCCCGCTCTCGCTGGCCGTGATCGTCGTCGTGCTCGCCACCGTCACGTTCACCAGCCTGCGCGCACGCCGCCGGGAGACGGCCACGGCGGAGAGGGAGTAGCCGTCAGGGGAAACGCAGCACGGTGATCCCGGCCAGGACGAAGAACACCAGCACCACGAGTGTTCCGCTGTGCCCGCCGGACGAGCTGGTCACGACCTGCTCGACGGTACCGGTGCCGTCGGCGTAGGCGCTCCCGACGCGTTTGCCGTCCGAGGTCAGGGTGACGGCCTTGCCGGGCACACAGCCCTTCCCGGTCGCCGACAGCCGGTCGCCGGGCTGCACGCTCGGCCGGTCGAGGATCAGGTCGTTCGGCCCGGGCGGAGTGCTGCTCGACGACGGCACGTCCGTCGGAGGCGCGGGAGTGTCCATTGTGGACGGCGGTGTCGTGGGGGCCTCCGAACCCGCTGATCCCAGGGGGCGGCCCGGTTTCGCGGGCCGCCCCCGGTGTCCGGGATCAGGACTTGCGGTGCTTGCTCTCGTCATCGGTGACCTCGAACTGCTCCTTGCGGACCTTGCCGGAAACCGTCTGGTCCTCGGTGACGGTCTCGGTCTTGAGCCTCGCCCGCTCGACCGGCACGGTTTCCTTGCTCACCACCGGTTTCTCGGCATGCAGCACGACATCCTGCTCGGCTTCACCGATCTCGACCCGTTCGCCACCCGAGTTCGTGATCGGTTCGCGTTCGATCCGCACTTCTTCGTGGCTGACCGGCACGGTGACCTGCTGCTCTTCGGTGACGACGTACTTGCGCAGCCGGACGTGGCCGGTCTCGACCTGCTCGGTGCCGACCTTCAGCCGTTCCTCGGAGCGTGTCATGGTGCGCTCGGCGTCGCGGTCCTTCTCGCCGGTCCGCGCGTTCATTCCGGGCTTGCCGCGACCGGTACCGCCCATGGCGCCCCCGGCGCCCGCGTCCATTCCGCCGCGACCCCGGCCCTGCGCCCGGTCGTCCATCCGGCCGTCCGGGGACGTCCGCGGCATCGGCAACCCGTAATGCTTGTAAAGCTGCGCGCTCTCCTCCACGGACAGGTGGCCATCGGCCTCGATGCGAGGTGCCTCCGAGACCGCCTCCTTGTCGACGCGGACGTGCACGCCGTCCTCGTCCGTGTGCGCGCCCGAGAGCGGGACGAAACTCTCCTTGGTGCCGAACAGCCCTGTCTTGACCGTGATCCATTCCGGCTGGTGCGTCGCATCCGCGAGGTAAACGTTGCCGACCTTCCCGAGCTTGGTGCCCGTCGGGTCGACCACGGCACTGTCGATGAGTTCCTGCGGCTGCATGGTCTTCGCCATCGATCCTGCTCCTCCCGAACGATGTTGCTGCTGAGAAGCCCACCGTCGGCCGGGAAAGTGATCATGGCAACCGTTGTGATGTCCCTGTGGGTGACCCCGGAAAGTGGGGGTTTGAAGCCGGGCGTACTGGCTACGTCCGGCGTGCCGTGGCAGGTGGAGGCGGGTATCCGCGCGGTGATCGGCGGGTGCCGGGTTGGCGCGAAGGTGTGATCTCCGGCCGGACGTCTTCCGAAAACCGGATGCGCTGTCTCCGCGGCTTGTCCTATTCTCGTGATCGTGATGCAGCAACTGCTGTTCCTCTGAGGAACGACGCCTCCACCGGTACCGCGAGCCGCGGTACCGGAGTTCGTTCTTCCTGCTCATCACTTTTGACCGGAGGCAGTTCCTTCATGTCATCCCCTCTTTCGCCCGCGCCGCTGCGCGCTGCGCACGTCCGCCTGTCCGGCGTCCACCTCTCGTTCGGCGGACGACCCGTGCTCTCCGGGGTCGACCTCGTCGCCGCCGCCGGTGACCGGGTCGCCATCGTCGGGGAGAACGGGCGGGGCAAGACCACCCTGCTCCGGGTACTCGCCGGCGAGCTGGCCGCCGACCGTGGCGAAGTACACCGGGCGGGGTCGGCCGGGGTCGCCGACCAGCAGATCCCGCTCGGTGTCACCGACACCGTCGGCGACCTGATCGACCTCGAACTGGCCACCGTCCGCAGGGCACTGGCTCGGCTGGAGGCCGCCACCGAAGCGCTCACCGATGCCCGCCCCGGCGCCGACGACGCTTTCGCCGAGGCACTCGCGGACGCCGAGGCCCTCGACGCGTGGGACGCCGACCGGCGGGTCGAGGTGTCGCTGGCCGCCCTGAACGCCGTCGACGACCGCGATCGTCCGCTCGGGACGCTGTCGGTGGGACAGCGCCACCGGGTGCGGCTCGCCTGCCTGCTCGGGGCCGGGCATGCCGTGCTGCTGCTCGACGAACCGACCAACCACCTCGACGCCGCCGGGCTCGATCACCTCACCGAGCGGCTGCGCGCCTATCCCGGCGTGGTCGTCCTGGTGAGTCACGATCGGGCGTTGCTCGCGGACGTGGCCACCACGGTGCTCGATCTCGACCCGTCGAGTGACGGCAGGCCGCGGGTCTACGGCGGTGGCTACACCGCCTACGTCGAGGCTCGCCGGGCCGAACGTGCTCGCTGGGAGGCGTCGCACGCCGAACAGCTCGCCGAACGGCAACGGCTCGCCGACGACCTGTCCGCCGCGCGAAACCGGTTGCGCGACAACTGGCGGCCACCCAAGGGCACCGGCAGGCACGTTCGCGCCACCCGCGCGCCCGGGCTGGTCCGGGCGGTCCACCGGCGGCAGGAGGAGCTGGCCGAACACGTGGTCGCCGTCCCGCCGCCGCCCGCCCGGTTCGTCATGCCTGAGCTACCGGAACGCCGCGGCGCCACCTTGCTCCTGGCGGCCGGGGTGACGGTGACCGGCCGGCTCGCGCGGCCGGTCGATCTGGTGCTGGAAAGCGGTGACCGGCTGGTGGTCACCGGAGCCAACGGCACGGGCAAATCGACGCTGCTGAGCGTGCTGGCCGGAGACCTGGAGCCGAGTACGGGCACGGTCGTCCGGTCCCGGTCGGCGCGGATCGGCCGGCTGGGCCAGGAATCCGAATTGCCGGACAGGCGTACGGCGATGGAACTGTACGACGAACAGCTCGCCAGGGCCGGGAGCCCGGGCCCGGGGCTGGGTGAACTCGGCCTGCTCAGCGGATACGACCGGCACCGGCCGGTGGGCGAACTGTCGGTCGGGGCAAGACGGCGGTTGGACCTGGCACTCGTGCTGGCCCGCCGTCCGCACGTCGTGCTGCTGGACGAGCCGACCAACCACCTTTCCGCCACGCTCGTCGACGAACTGACCGCCGCGCTCGGGAACACCCCGGCCGCGGTGGTGATCGCCACGCACGACCGGCGGTTGTCACGCGACACGGCATCCTGGCCGCGGCTCGCGCTCTGAGCCGTCAACCGCGGTGGGCGATGGTGTAGCGCACGGTCTGCGCCAGCACCACGCTCCCGTCGGGTTCGCGCAGCGGCTCCAGCTCCGCGAGCACGGCGCGGCGGACGGTGTCCAGGCGGTCTTCGGGCACCAGTTCCCAGAACATCCGCTGGCCGTGCGACCAGGACCAGGTGATCCACCGCGAGGGATCGGCGAACTTCACCGGATAGACGCGTTCCACCGACGTGACACCGGTGAAGCCCGCCGACTCCACGACCTGGTCGAATCCCTCGACGGTGGCGAACAGACCCGCTCGGACGGCCAAAGTCCAGGCCAGTTCCGGTGACACGAACGGTTTGAACACCTCGCGCACGCCCGCCCACCGGGGGTCGTCGCCGCCGAACGTGGTCACGCCCATCCGGCCGCCCGCTTTGAGCAGGCGATGCCATGACCGCAGCCCGGCGACCGGATCCGGCAGGAAGAACACCACGAAGGACGCGAGAACCACATCGAAATCGGCGTCGGTCAACGTCGGTTCTTGGGCGTCCATCAGGGAAACCGAGGCGTTGGCCAACCGGCGGTCTTCGATGTCCTTCGTGGTGCGCTCGACCATCGCGGAGGACAGGTCGATGCCCAGGACCGAACCGCCCGAACCGACCCGCTCGGCGGCGGGGAACAGCACCGCGCCGCGTCCGCAGCCGACGTCCAGTACCCGCTGGCCGGGGACGAGCCCGACCCGGTCGAGCAGTTCCTTGGCGAACGCGCCGAAGAAGTCCACGCCGAGGGCGTCGTAGGTCTTCGCCGTCCGGTCGAACAGCAGCGCCATCGCCTGCCGGGTGTAAGCGCTCATCCGCAGGACGATGGCCCGGGGAAAACCGTGGTGTCAAATGACGATCCGGGATTTGTCATGTCGCTTCCATCCATGGTGTCGTGAGTGGTGATGAGCGTTCTAGTCGGGGGTGTTTTTCGGTGAGCTGACAACGAGGGCAACACTGGCCGTGCCGGGAGCGGACTCCTGGATGACCGGACCCCTACTCAAATGTCCAAAAAGGACACATCTTGCGAGTGTGGCGCCCGCTTTGGGGATTTTGCGCGGTTTTGCCAGGGGTCGTGAGTGTTAATGAGCCTTCTGGCCAAGGGGTTTCAGGTACCTGCGGCGGGTGAGCCCGGTAGTGACCGGTCCGGTCGGTCGGCACGAGCTGCACAACTGCAGGTCCACCTTTCCCCAGTACGTGAAGGCCCCCTTCACTGCGTCTAGCGCAAGGAAGGGGGCCATCATGTACTTCACGCGAGCAAGACCGCAGGTGACGAGTAGGTACCTAAGAGGGGTCGCTCTAACCCTCTTTACCCCTCACGACCCCGCCTGGAAACGGACACAGAGTCATCAATCAGACACATGTTTCCCTGGAAAAGGTCCTTTGTGGACCCCCGGACGCGAACACAGTCCCTCAGTGGAAGGCGCGCGAGACCTGGGAAAGGACGATCAACCCGCAGATGACCAGATTCTTGATCTTGTGATCGACCAGGATGGCCACGAACTCGCGGATGGTAGCGCTCGGCCAGAAGTACCAGGCCGTCGGTGAACCGACGACCTGGCCGTTCACCTCTGCCCGGCGGGCGATGAGGGCGGCGCGGAGGACGTGGAAGTTGTTCGTGACCACCGTGCACCGGTAGCCCGGCTTCCGCTGCCTCATGATTTCGGCGCTGAAGGTGAGATTCTCGAACGTCGTCGTCGACCGGTCCTCCACCAGGATCCGTTCCCGCGGCAGCCCGGCCTCGACCAGGTAATCGGCCATGGCGTGGGATTCCGGCAGGTCCTCGTCGGGCCCCTGCCCGCCCGAGGTGACCACCATCGGCTCCCCGCCGCGACGGGCCTCGCTGTCCACGACGCGTTCGGCCCGCTTGAGACGGCTCGCCAGCAGCGGCGGCACCCGGTGCCCGTCCAGCAGACCCGAGCCGAGGACGACCACGAAGTCCACGCCCTTCTTGGTGCCGATGCGGCCGTAGACGATCGAGTACAGCAGAAAGCAGACGAAGAGGAACGAAACGTAGACGACGATCCCGTTGAGGCTGCTGCGGAGGATGTCGAGGGGTTCCCAGGCCAGTTGTGTGACGGTCGCGTTGAACGCGATCAGCGCGCAGATCCCGATCCCGGTCAGCAGTGACAGGATGTTGGCGGGCCTGCGCCCCTCACGGCGGAGCATGGTGATGCCGTTGCAGATCAGGAAGACCGTCAACGCGAGGGCAGTGGGCACCATCAGCAGGAGCACGCCGACCGCGACCATGCCCGCCGCCTCGGGTGACACGGAGGCGAGCAGCGCGATGAGCGTCACGCCGAGGAACAGGAGCGCGAAGAAAAGATAGAAGCCGTTGCGCAGCCGGCGCCGGTCGCGGAGAAAGCTCACCAGGAACGCCACACAGCACACGGCCGCGATGGCGAAGGGAATTGCGGCGGCCCTCACGAGAACTCCAGCCTTCGAATGATGCCGGGTGGTCTCCGGCGGGTCGGCACGCGGTGCGGCGGCATTGAATCACACCGCGGCCACGCCCGCTTTGAGACTCACCGAACCCGCTGTACGGGCCGCTCGTCCCACACCGGCTCGGCCGTCTCCCGCACCTTCCCGTCGGTGCCGAACACGAGGTAACGGTCGAACGACCGCGCGAACCACCGGTCGTGCGTCACCGCCACCGTCGTCCCCTCGTAGGACTCCAGCGCCAGCTGCAACGCTTCCGCCGACGCGAGGTCGAGGTTGTCGGTCGGCTCGTCCAGCAGCAGGATGGTGGCGCCGCCGATCTCCAGCAACAGGATCTGGAAGCGCGCCTGCTGGCCGCCGGACAGCTTTTCGAACCGCTGGTCACCCTGCCCGTCGAGTTCGTAGCGGCGCAGGATGTTCATCGCCGGTCCGCGACTCCGCGCGTGGTCGGTCCAGAGGATGTCGACGAGGGTGCGCCCGAGCAGTTCGGGATGGGCGTGCGTCTGCGCGAAGTGACCGGGGACGACCCGGGCGCCGAGCTTCCACCGCCCGTCGTGCGCGACGTCCTCACCCGCCAGCAGCCGCAGGAAGTGCGATTTGCCGGAGCCGTTCGAGCCGAGCACCGCGACCCGTTCGCCGTAGAAGATCTCCAGGTCGAAAGGTTTCATCAAGCCGCGGAGTTCGAGGTTTTCGCAGGTGACGGCGCGCACGCCGGTCCGGCCACCGCGCAGGCGCATGGTGATCTTCTGCTCGCGCGGGGGACTGGCGGGCGGACCCGCCTCCTCGAATTTGCGCAGCCGCGTCTGCGCGGCGCGATAACGCGACGCCATCTCGTCGCTGCGTGCGGCGTACTGGCGCAGGTCGGCGACGAGTTTCTTGAGCTGGGCGTGCTTTTCGTCCCAGCGGCGGCGTAGCTCCTCGAAGCGTTCGAAACGCTCCGCGCGGGCCCGATGATAAGTGTCGAAGCCGCCACCGTGCACCCAGACATCTCCGCCGTCGGGTCCGGGCTCGACGCTGATGATCTTCTTCGCCGCCCGCGCCAGCAGTTCCCGGTCGTGGGAAACGAACAGCACGGTCTTCGAGGTCTCGCGCAGCCGCTCTTCCAGCCATTGTTTGCCGGGGACGTCGAGATAGTTGTCCGGCTCGTCGAGCAGGAGAACGCCGGATCCGCCGAGCAGCAGCGCCTCCAGGACCAGCCGCTTCTGCTCGCCGCCGGAGAGAGTTCGGACCTCCCGCCAACGTGCCTTCTCATACGGGAGGTTCAGCGCCGCCGTCGTGCACTTGTCCCATACGACTTCGGCTTCGTAGCCGCGAGCGTCGCCCCAATCGGCGAGAGCCTGGGCGTAGGCCATTTGGGCCGCTTCGTCATCGCGTTCCATCAACGCGACTTCGGCCTCGTCGACCGCGCGGGCCGCGGTGCGCAGCGCCTCCGGTGACACCGAGACGAGCAGATCCCGCACGGTCCGTTCGTCGCGCACCGAGCCGACGAACTGGGGCATCACCCCGAGCCCGCCGCTGATGGTCACCGAGCCGCCGTCGGGTTCAAGTTCGCCCGAGATCAAGCGCAGCAAAGTCGTCTTGCCCGCGCCGTTGGCGCCGACGAGCGCGCAGACGCTGCCCTCGCCGACCCGGAACGACACGTCGCCGAGGAGCAGCCGCCCGTCGGGCAGGTGGTACTCGACGTGTGCGACTTCCACATGGCCCATGGTGCTGTCCCGACTGTCGGTGCGCGAACTTCGACAGACTGCCTTCGCCGGAGGAGGCCCCGCAACGCAATATCGGTTTCTTCGGTAATGTCGACGACGTGGAACGAACCCTCTTCGGTGCGCGGTTCAAGCTGATGCTCGCGCTGTTCCTGCCGGAGTTGTTCGTCGTCCTCCCGGTCGTCAGCGGAGCCAACCCGCTGAGCCTGGCCACCGCGCTGACAGCGTCGGTCGCGGTCGCCAACCCGCTGGGGCTGGCCGCCACCCTGTCCGCGTCGCTCGCCGTCATCCTGCTCGCGCTCGCCGCGCACTTCAGCCTGGAACCAGCGGCCGCGGCGATGAAAGTGCGCGCCATCAGCCTGCGCGAACGCGCTCAGCTGTTCCTGAGTCTGCGCGATCCCGACGCGCGCGGCCGCGTCCGGCCACGGGCTCCGTCACGGGGCATCGTGGCTGCCTGACTTCTCCTTGTTCGAAGGTGAGGCAGTCACTCCTGCCCACACCTTCAAACGACGGAGTGACCCGGTCATGTTCGATGTCTTTCTGTACCCTGTTTCCGCCATTCTCTGGTTCTGGCACAAGGTTTTCGGCGCGTTCTTGAGTCCCGGTTCCGGCGCGGCCTGGGTGCTGTCCATCGCGTTCCTCGTCTTCACCCTGCGCCTGCTACTGGTCAAACCAGCCCTCAGCGCGCTGCGCGCGGGACGTCGCACGCAAGCGCTCGCCCCGCAGCTGCGGAAAATCCAGGAAAAGTACGGCAAGGATCGCCAGCGCATGGCGAAGGAGATCCAGAAACTCCACGCCGACAACGGCTCGAGTCCGCTGGCCGGCTGCCTCCCGGCGCTGGTCCAGCTGCCGGTGTTCCTGTCGCTGTACTGGGTACTGCGCGACTTCACCCCTGGCGCCCGGTCGAATCACGTTTTCGACCGCGCCGAGGTCGAATCCTTCTTGAACGCCGGAGTGTTCGGCGCGAAACTCGGCAACTGGCTTTCGCAACCGGCGGCGGAGCTGGCCGCGTTCGGCACGGACCACACCGATATGTTCGCCGTCGGGATACCGCTGATGCTGGTCGCCGGCCTGGCCACGTTCTTCTCGATGCGCTCGAGCCTGAACAGGCAGACCTCGGCCGCTCCGCAGGCCGCGGGGATCACCAAGCTGATGATGTACCTGGCGCCGCTCGGGATGCTGGTCTCGGGATCGTTCTTCCCGGTCCCCATCGGGGTCCTGCTGTACTTCCTGGCCACCAACGTGTGGACGCTGGGGCAGCAGCATTTCCTCACCAAGGTGCTTGACCGGGAAGAGGCGGCGCGGGTGGTCGTGAAGCCCAAGGCGACCGCCCCGCGCCCCGGACAGAAGCCCCGGCGGGGCTGAGGTCACCAGATGTGGACTTCGTACACCCGCACGGTTCCGGAGAAGCCGACACCCTGCCGGAAGCCATTCCGCCCCAAACCGCGGCGATACTGCCTGTTCCGCGTTGCGACGTTGTCCGAAAAGGCAGAGGCGCCCGAAGGCGCCGTGGCGGGAAATCGGCCTAAGAACTGTTCGGTACCGGCGTGTCGGGCAAAGCGCGATGGGGAATCATCTCGCTCTGCCCGGGAACTGTTCCCGGGCGGGTGGGTGTTCCCGGCGCCGCGAGGCGCCGGGAACGCGTTCAGCGAATCCGCAGGTGGCGGCCGGTGAGCGACACGGCATCCTCGGCCAGAGCCGACGGGGTGCCTTCGAACACGACCGTCCCGCCGTCGAAACCCGCGCCGGGACCGATGTCGATGACATGGTCGGCGTGCGCGATCACCCGTTGGTTGTGTTCGATCAGGACGAGGGTCGCGCCGTCGTCCACGAGGTCGTCGCAGAGGGCGAGCAGCCGGTCGACGTCGCTGCCGTGCAGTCCGGCGGTGGGCTCGTCGAGGACAAGGCGCAGGTCGTCGGCGGGGCCCGCGTCGGCGAGGTGGCGGGCGAGGAGGAGGCGCTGCCGTTCGCCGCCGGACAACGTGTCGAGGCTTTGCCCGATCGTCAGGTAGCCGAGACCGACCCGGTCCAGCCAGTGCAACCGCCGCGCGATCGGCGACCGCTCGCCGAACAGGGCGGCGGCGTCCGCCGGGTTCATCGCCAGGACGTCGGCGATGGTGCGGCCGTTCAAGCGCGCGGCGAGCGCGTCGGAGTTGAACCGGGTGCCGCCGCACGCGTCGCACGCGGTTTGGACGTCGTCGAGGAAAGCCAGGTCGGTGATGATGACGCCCTTCCCCTTGCAGACGGGGCAGGCCCCACGGCCGTTCGGGCTGAACAACGACGGATGGAGCCCGGTGGCCTTGCCGAAGGCTTCGCGGACGGGTTCGGCGACGCCGAGCACCGTGGCGGGGGTGGACCGGATGCCGCCGCGCAGCGGAGCCTGCTCGACGACGACGAATTCGGGATGCTGCCGGGGGAGTTCACCCGCGATCAGCGTGCTCTTGCCGGAACCGGCGACCCCCGAGACGACGGTCAGGACACCGAGCGGCACGTCGACGGTGACGTCACGCAGGTTGTGACTGCGGGCGCCGGAGATCGTCACGGTTCCCTTGGCCACGCGGACGCGCTTCCGGAAGTGGAGCGGGGCGCGGAGGACACGCCCGGTTTCGGTGCCGGTCGCGGTGAGGTCGCCGGGGGTGCCTTCGAACTGGACGTGACCGCCTTCGGTGCCACCGCCCGGCCCGAGGTCGATGACGTGGTCGGCGGCCGTGATGACGGCGGGGTGATGTTCGACCACGAGGATCGTGTTGTGCGCGTCGCGCAGCTTCGCCAGCAGTTCGAGGAGCCGGTGTACGTCGTGCGGGTGAAGACCCGTGCTGGGCTCGTCGAACACGTAGCAGACGTCGCTGAGCGCGCTGCCGAGATGGCGGACGATCTTGACGCGCTGCGCCTCGCCGCCGGAGAGCGTCCGTGATTCCCGGGACAGGCTGAGATAGCCGAGGCCGACGGAATCCAGTGCGTCGAGGCGTTCCCGGATGGCCTGCAGCAAGGGTGCCACGGCCGGATCGCGGACGGCCGCGACGACGGCACGCAGTTCGCTGACCGGCAGCGCCGACCAGTCCGCGATGGACCGCCCGTCGATCAGGCTCTTCCTCGCGGCTTCGGCGAGGCGGGTCCCCCCACAGTCCGGGCAGGTGCTGCGGGTGACGACTTCGGCGAGCCCTTCCTGTTCTTCGGCGGTGAGGCGGGACGGCGTCTTGCGCAGGTACGAATCCCGCAGCCGAGGGACGATGCCGTCGAAGACGCCGTGCTGGGGATAGTCGGGCCCGGGATTGTCGAGGGGGAGTCCTTCGGCGTACAGCAGGGTTTCGACCTTCGCCGACGGCAAGCGTCCCACCGGGACATCCGGGTCGACGAGTCCGGAGTGGACGAGCCGCTTCCATCGGTAGGTCCCCGGAGCGAAGGTCGGGAAGCGCACGGCTCCCTCGCGCAGGCTTCGCGACCGGTCGAGCAGCCGGTCGAGGTCGATGTCGTCGACCACGCCGAGTCCTTCGCAGCGCGGGCACATCCCGCTCGGATCGTTGAACGAATAGGCGGGCGTGAACCCGGCGCTCGGCTGCCCGAGCCGCGAGAACAACAGGCGCAGCAGCGGGGCGATGTCGCTCGCCGTACCCACCGTCGATCGCGCGTTCCCGGTGAAGCGCCGTTGGTCGACGATCGTGGTGAAGAGCAGTCCGTCGATCCGGTCGACGTCGGGCGGCGGATGCTGCGGGAGCCGGTTCCGCACGAAAGCGGGATAGGTCCCGGTCACCAGGCGCTCGGCTTCGGCCGCGATCGTGTCGAACGCCAGCGACGACTTGCCCGAGCCCGAAACGCCGGTGAACACCGTCAGCCGGTGTTTCGGCACCCGGACCGACACGTCGCGAAGGTTGTGCGTCCTGGCGCCCTCCACCGTGATCCACCGGCCGCGCTCGGTCTGAATTCCTGGATCTTCCGACATGATGTCAGGCTACGATGAGATGTGGCCGGTTTACGGCCACAATTATTCGCAGGTGGGAGGCGCCCTGACAGCACCACGGGAACGAATGCTGCGGCTGCTGTCGCTTCTGCAGACCGGTCGCCAGTGGCCCGCCGCCGAACTCGCGTCGGCCATGGAAGTCCCGCCGCGCACCCTTCGCCGGGACATCGACCACCTCCGCGGCCTGGGGTATCCCGTGGAGAGCACCCGTGGTCCGGGAGGCAATTACCGGCTCGTCGCGGGCGCCGCGCTGCCGCCGCTCATGCTGGAACACGACGAGGCGATCGCCACCGTGCTCGGCCTGCGCCTCGCCGCGGCGGGCGGGACCGGCATCGACCTCACCGCAGAGTCAGCGGACCGCGCCGCCGCGAAACTCCGGCGTGTCCTCCCGGCGGCCCTGCGACGGCGGACCGACGAAATGCTCGCCTCCGTCGAGTTCGGCGGCGGTGAACAACCGCGGGTCGCCCCCGACGTCCTGAACGTCCTCGCGGCGGCGATCGCGGCTCGCCGGTGTCTCGAGTTCGAGTACACCGCGAAGGACGGGCCGTCGTCCCGGAGGGTCGAGCCGATGCGTCTCGTCCAGCTCGGCAGGCGGTGGTACCTCTACGCGTGGGACCTCGACAGGCGGGATTGGCGGAACTTCCGCCTCGACCGGCTCACCGCGCCGAAGACGACCGAGGTGGTGTTCGAGCCCCGCGCCCTCCCCGTCGATGACGTCGCCGGTCATCTCCAAGAGCGGTTCCACAGCCCGAAATCGCTCCGGATCACCTTGACCCTGCGGGTCAGCGCGGGTGAGGCGGCGGCCCGCCTCCACCGGATCGACGGCAGTTTCGAGGAACTCGGCGACCAGAGCTGCCGGTATGTCGCGTACGTCGACTCCTTCGAGTGGCTGGCCGTCGTGCTGACCCTCACCGACATCGACTTCACGGTGGAGGAGCCGGCGGAGTTCGGCGAGTACCTCGCGAGAACCGGTCAGCGCCTGCTTCGGGGGAGCGCGCGCTGAGGCTTCAGACGTCGTCGGTGTGTGGCCACTGCTGCCCGCGGGTCCACGAGTCCAGCACCATGAGGGTCTTCGTGCCCGTGACCTGGTGATGCCGCCTGATCTCGTCGATGGTGTGCTGAAGATGGCCCATGTCGCGGACCCGCAGCCAGACGAGCGCGTCGGGATCACCTGCGATGGTGAACACGGCCTGTGCCTCCGGCATCCGGGTGGTCGTGCGGACGATCTCGCCGACCTTGGTGGTCCCGGTGAACCGCAGTTCGGTGAACGCCTCGATGCCCCAGCCGAGTTTGGCGTGGTCGATCTGGACGGTGTAACCGACGATGACGCCGTTCTCCTGCATGCGGTCGATCCGGCGTTTGACCGCCGCGGTGGACAGCGTCACCCTGGCCCCGATGTCGCCGAGGGTGCGCCGGGCGTCCTCCCGCAGCAGTTCGAGGATTTCGCGATCGGTCTCGTCGATGAGCTGGTCCACCATGGACAGGATGGTACGCAGACGCAACGGATATCGCCCATCGCTGGGTATGGCCCGGATATTTTGCGTGTGAAGAGGCAATAGGCTGCGCCTTGTTGCGGCAGGCCGCCGACGTCCGGTGTCCTGTCCTGAAATCGCGCGGGGGCGCCGAAGGAGGCAGGTCTGGTGGAGCAGTTCACGTTGGAGGACCGGTATCTGGTCGAAGACGGCACCGTCTACCTCAGCGGGGTCCAAGCGCTGGTCAGGATGCTGTTCGACCGCGTCCGGCACGATCGCGCCACCGGGGCGTCCCCCGCGGTGTTCGTCTCCGGCTACGAAGGTTCGCCGCTGGCGGGCTACGACCTCGAACTCGGCCGCCGGTCCGTTCTGCTCGAGAAGCACAACGTCGTACACCGGCCCGGCCTGAACGAGGAACTCGCCGCGACGGCGGTGATGGGCAGCCAGCTCACCGCGTCGGTCGGTTCCTCGGCAGGCGGCGTCACCGGGTTCTGGTACGGCAAGGCACCCGGTCTGGACCGGGCGACGGACGCCCTGCGGCACGCCAACCTCGCGGGCACCGACCCGGCGGGCGGCGCGGTGGCGCTGGTCGGCGACGATCCGAACGCCAAGTCCTCCTCGGTGCCCTGTGCCTCCGAACTCGCGCTGGCGGACCTGTCCATGCCGGTGTTCTTCCCCGCCGATTCGCAGGACGTGCTGGACTTCGGCCTGCACGCGGTCGAACTGTCCAGGGCGAGCGGCCTGTGGTCGTCGATGAAACTCGTGGCGAACGTCGCCGACGCCGCGAGCACCGCCCAGGTCCGGCCACTGTGGACACCACCGGAGCTGGCTCTGCCCGCGTACCGGCACAAGCCCAGCTCCCGGCTGCTCGGCACCACGCTGATGGCGCTGGAACGCAGCCTCTACACCGAACGCCTGCCGTTGGCCGTCGAATACGTGCGGGCGAGCGGGATCAACCGGATCGTCGCGCGGGGGCCGGCGGACCGCGTCGGCATCGTCACCGCCGGAAAGTCCTATTTGGACCTCATGCAGGCCTTGCTGCTGCTCGGCCTGGACGCCGAGGCGTTGTCCCGGCACGGCATCCGGATCCTCAAACTCGGCGTCATCCATCCGCTCGAACCGTCGATCATCCGCGAGTTCGCCGACGGCCTGAGCGAGATCGTCGTGGTGGAGGAGAAGCGTTCCTTCGTCGAAGCGGCGATCAAGGACGTGCTCTACGGCACCGCCGGAGCCCCCGCCGTCCACGGCAAGACCGGTCCGGACGGCCGCACTCTGTGCACCGAGCTCGGCGAACTCGACCCGGACGCCATCGCCAGGGCCCTGGCCGGGCGGCTGAGCGAGCACCACGAGATCCCGTCGGTGACCGCGTGGCGGTCACGGCGGCGTCGTGAGCGTATCTCGGTGCCACTGCTGACCCGCACGCCGTACTTCTGCTCCGGCTGCCCGCACAACTCGTCGACCAAGGTGCCCGAGGGAACCGTGGTGGGCGGCGGCATCGGCTGTCACGCCATGGCGTTGTTCATGGAACCGGAACAGGTCGGGGACGTAGTCGGTCTGACCCAGATGGGCGGCGAAGGCGCGCAATGGCTCGGGATGGAGCCGTTCGTCGAAGCCTCGCATTTCGTGCAGAACATCGGCGACGGCACGTTCACCCATTCCGGCAGCCTCGCGGTGCGGGCCGCGGTCGCCGCCGGGGTCAACATCACCTACAAGATCCTTTACAACGCGACCGTCGCGATGACCGGCGGACAGGACGCCGTCGGCGGGCTACCGGTGGAGCGGCTGGCGTCGCTGCTGCTGGTCGAAGGCGTCGCCAAGGTGGTCATCACCAGCGACGAACCGAAGCGTTTCCGCGGTGTCCGCCTGCCAGACGGCGTCGAAGTCCGGCATCGTGACGAATTGCTGAGCACCCAAGAGGAACTGGCCGGGGTGCCCGGGGTGACCGTGCTCATCCACGATCAGGAATGCGCCGCGGAGAAACGCCGCAAACGCCGTCGCGGCAAACTGGACACCCCGGCCGCCAAGGTCGTCATCAACGAGCGGGTGTGCGAAGGGTGCGGCGACTGCGGAGAGAAGTCGAACTGCCTGTCGGTGCAGCCGGTCACCACCGAGTTCGGCCGCAAGACCGCGATCCACCAGTCTTCGTGCAATGTGGACTATTCGTGCCTGGCGGGAGACTGTCCCTCGTTCATGACCGTGGTGCCCACCGGGCGGAAACAGCGGCGGCAGGCGGGCGAGATCGCCGCGGCGGACCTGCCGGAGCCTGAGACCGCGGGCACCGACTTCTCCGTGCGGATCACCGGCGTCGGCGGGACCGGCGTGGTCACCGTCGCGCAGATCCTCGCCACCGCCGCCGTACTCGAAGGCAGGCAGGTCCGGACCCTGGACCAGACCGGGCTCGCGCAGAAGGGCGGCGCCGTCGTCTCGGATCTGAAGATCACCGCCGAGCCGACGTCACAGGCCCCGAAGCTCGCGGCCGGCGAGTGCGACCTCTACCTGGCTTGCGACGTCCTCGTCGGTGCCGACCCGGCGCATCTCGCGGTGGCCGATCCCGGCCGCACCACCGCCGTGGTCTCCACGACCGAGGTGCCGACCGGCAAGATGGTCGTCGACACCACCGTGTCCTTCCCCGACGCCGCCGCCGTCCGCGGCGCGATCTCGGAGAACGCGGCGCGCACCGTGGCACTCGACGCCAGGGCGCTGGCGGAGACCTTGTTCGACGACGACCAGTTCGCCAACATCCTCCAGCTCGGCGCGGCGCAGCAGACCGGCGCCATCCCGCTGGCCGCGGCCAGCCTGGAACGCGCGATCGAGCTCAACGGGGTCGCCGTCGCGGGCAACCTCCAGGCGTTCCGGCGAGGGCGGCAGCTCGTCGCCGACCCCGATGCCCTGCACGAGGCCGTCACCCCTCCCGCCGTCGTCGCGACCCCCGCTCCGTCGGCGGCGGCTCTTCGCGCCCGCGCGCTCGTACACGCCGAGCCGGGCTCGGAACTCGCTCGCCTGCTGGACATCCGCGTCCCGGAACTCGTTCGGTACCAAGATGTTCGCTACGCGCGGGAGTACGCCCAGTTCGTCGAGCGCGTCCGGGTCCTGGAAGGGGACTCGACCGCGGTCACCGAAGCGGTGGCCCGCAATCTGCACAAACTGATGGCCTACAAGGACGAGTACGAGGTCGCGCGGCTTTCCCTCGATCCGGCCGTGCTCGCGGGGATCGAAGCGGAGTTCGGCGTCGGCAGCCGCTACGCCTACCGCCTGCACCCGCCGGTTCTCCGCGCGCTGGGAATGAAACGGAAGATCGCGCTCGGGCCGGGCTTCCGCCCGTTGTTCGTCGCGCTGCGCGCCGCCAGGAAGGTGCGCGGCACGCGCTGGGACCCGTTCGGCAAGGCCAAGGTCCGGAAGGTCGAGCGGGAGCTCGTCGGCCAGTACCGGGAGACGATCCTCGCCGCGTTCAGCGCCGAGGACCTCGATCGGGACCGGCTTCTCGCCCTCGCCGAACTGCCCGACCTGATCCGCGGCTACGAGGACGTCAAACTGGCGAACGTCGAGGCCTATCGCCGGGAACAGGCGGCGCTTCTTTCTCGGCAGTACAGCCCAAGGTGAGGGGTGGGCTTGTGCGTCGGCCCGGCGTCGCGCGGCATCACTCACGAGACCGCTCCGCTTGCCCGACCGGACACACCGCGCCATCAGTGCAACTCGCCCTGTCGCACAACCGGCACAACAGATCGGCGTTGCCTACATCGGCGTAGAGGCGGGTCAGCAGTTTGCCCAGCAGATCGGCGAACTGCTCCTGCTCCCGTGCGCTGAGCTCCTCGATCAGGCCGGTCAGTCCCGCGCCGCGCGCCTCCAACAGGGTGTTCGCCGCCTGCCGTCCCACCGGGGTGAGTTCGACGGCTACCTCACGGCCTTGGCGGGGGCGCCGTTCGAGCAACCCGCTCCGTTCCAGTGAGTCGACCATGCGGGCCGCGGCCGATTGACTCAGTCCTACTCGGCGGCCCAGCTCGGACACACTCAACCCAGAGGCGGCCGACGCCACCACGAGAGCCGCCGCGCCGCTGGCGCTGACCCCGACCTTCCGGTGCGCATCCGCCAGCACCCGGTCGGACACGGCCAGTGCCGCCGCGCCCAGCAGATTCGCCGTCCTTGCTTGCATGACTCATGCATAACCGGTACGGCGTCGACCCCGCAACCCGGACGCGGGGCAGCTCGCTTTCATCCGCCCAGCGCCGGTCCGATCCACCGGCGGACGAGTTTCCGCAGCTCGTCGTCGTCGAGCGTCGCCGCCGAGGGATAGCGCAGAAAGGACAGGAAGAGCCGCATCAGGATCTCGGCGAGGCCCTGGAGTTCCTCGTCGGTGGTGACCCCGACGGCGGTCCAGTCGACCGGCACGTTGCGAAGGATCCGCGCGCCGAGGGCGAAAGCCGGGGCGGAGGCGACTTCGACGGTGAAGAAGTCGGTCTCGCCCGCCTCCAGGAGCAGGCCGAGATAGGGCTCGTCGGGCACCGTTCGCACGGCGAACACCACGGATTCCACGGCCGCCTCGGCGGCGCTGCCGAACGAAGCCAGATGGCGTTCCATCCGCCCGGCGAACTGACCGAATCCTCCCTCCAGGGAGTTCACGGCACGGCTCCAGACGTCACGGTCCGCAACGTCCTCACCGTCACGGCGAACGGGGCGGCACTGCGTATCCGGCTGGGCAACCCGTTCGGCGGCACCCCGCTGGTCGTGCGGTCGGCGTGGGTCGGCGTGCAGCCCGCGACGCATTCGCCCGTGCTGGTGCCCGGTTCGAACCGCCGTGCCACGTTCGGGTTCAAGCGGACGGTGACGGTGCCGCCGGGCGGCACCGTCTGGAGTGACCCGCTGCCCCTGACCGTGCGGTCCGGCGACCACGTCGCGGTGAGTGTGTACGCGCCGGGGTCGCCGATCAACGACCACACCTTCCCGCCGCCGGAGAGCGACACCCCCGGTTCGTTCCTGTCCGCCGGGCCCGGTGACGCCGGATCGGACGAGTCGGGGACCGCGTACGGCGCCTTCTCGCCCGGCAACCTGTGGTGGGTGGACGCCGTCAGCGCCGTCTCCGCCGCGCGCGGCACCATCGTGGCGCTCGGCGATTCGATCACCGACGGCTACAACGCCTTCGGTGGCGGTCCGCGCTGGACCGACGTACTGGCGGCGCGGATCGGGCAACTGCCGCCGGGTCGGCGGCTCTCGGTCGCCAACGCCGGCATCAGCGGGAACACGGTCAGCGTCCAGCCGAACCCGTACGACCCGACCACTCAGTGCTGCGGTCCGCCCGCCCCGTCGCGGCTCGACCGTGACGTGCTTTCGCTGCCCGGCGTGAGCCACGTACTGCTCTTGGAAGGCACCAACGACCTGGGCGGCGGCGACCACGCGCCGCCCGCGCCCGCGGCTCAGACCATCGACGCCATGCGGACCATCGCGGCGAGGGTGCACGCGGCCGGGGTGAAGATGATCGGCGCCACGATCCTGCCGATGTGCAACGCGGCGGGCGGTGCGAAGGAACAGGCCAGGCTCGCGGTCAACGACTGGATCCGTACGTCCGGGACATTCGACGCGGTGTTGGACTTCGACGCCGTGCTGCGCGATCCCGCCGATCCGACGGTGATCCGTCAGGCCTGGCGGAACGACTGCTACCACCCCAACGCCGCGGGTGACCGCGTGCTCGGTGAGTCGATCGACCTGTCGGTGTTCGGTCTGCCCCGGCCCGCCGCGCTCGCGCCGGCCGGTGACCACCGCCTCGCCGGGTAGCGGAGCCACGCCTGAGGTAGCCCGTGTGAGGGAGCGAGAGGGCGGCATTGTCGCCTCTTGCAGCCGGTTTGCGCCCGCCATCAAACTGTTACCCCTGACGGGCTAACGTCGTCGTATCTTTCGGACTAACACCTCTGACGGTTAGTGCGTAACGGAAGAGCAGGAAGGAGTCTCGCACCTTTCCCGCGGTCGACGCGGTCGCGGAATCACCCAAAGGTGCGGGCGAGACGAGTCCGGCGTGGCCGGCTTTCGTCAAGGCGCGTCATCGGCGCCGAGCCCGGGTCTTCACCGGGATGGCGCGACATCGTGAAAAATCGCTCGCCGGCATGGCGGCGAATACCTCTTCGTCCACAGTGGACACCTGAGTGCGTGGCACCCAAGTGTTTCCGTCGATGGACCAGTTCGGGAGAACCCGGCGATGAATACTGCCCTCATACGTATGTCTACAATGGACACAGAAGTCGGCTTCGGCTACGAATATCTGTGCTTTCCGCCTGCCGGGGGAACGGTGCTCGGGCTCCGCGGGCTCGCTCGCGCCTCGTCCGGTTCCGAAGTGTGGGGTGCGGAATATCCGGGGCGCGGCGAGTGTCTCGCCCTGCCGCCCGCCGGGTCGATCGAGGAGCTGGCGGAGGAGATCGCCGGAGAAGCCCTCGATCGGTTCGGGGCGGACGGCCTTTCGCGGATCGTGCTGATCGGGTTCAGCATGGGCGCGTTCGTCGCCTTCGAAGTGGCCCGCCGGGTCTGCCTTCGAGGACATCCGGCGCCGGCGGCGCTGGTCGTCGTGGGTGTGTGCGCGCCGCACCGGCGAGCGCGGGGGAGCGGCGCGTCCGAGGTGGAACGGCTGATCGAGCGGATCGCCCTGACCCGTCCGGCCGAGTACCGGGACTACGTGCTGGATCTCCTCTACACCGATCTGCGACTGACCAGGGCTTATGCCGCCACCGCCGACGCGCCGCTGACCTGCCCGATCCTCGCGGTCCGTGGCGAAGACGACCTGGCCTTCGCCGGGGGCGACGACGCGCTCCGGGCGTGGCGGGCCTGGACGTCCGGGCGGTTCGAGTGCCGCGTCGTGCCAGGGGGCCATCTCGGGGTGCTCACCCCGGGCCGCGAAGCCGGGTTCTGGACCTTGGTCCACGAGGCCACGGCTCGGCAAGGAGTCATGCGATGAGTGATCCATCGCTGTCCATCGTGGACGGCGGGACACGACGGCTTCCTCAAGGGACCTGGTGCGACCTGTTCGAGCGCCAAGCGCGGCGGACGCCGTCCCGCCGATGCCTGGTCACCGGCGAGACCTCCTGGACATTCCGGGAGCTCGACGTCTGGAGCGACAGGCTCGCCCGTGTACTGCGCGACGCGGGTGCGGTGCCGGGTTCGGTGGTGGCCTGCGGGATGACGCGGTCCGTGCGCGCGGTACTGGGAGTGCTGGCGACAGCGAAGACGGGGGCGGTCCAGCTGCCGATCGATCCCGTTTCGCCCGTCGCCAGAGTGGACGCGATCCTCGGTGACGCCCGGCCCGCCGTGGTGCTGACGGACGCCGCGAGCCTCGCGTCGCGGGCGGACGTGGTGCTGTCCGACGAGGACTGGGAGGCGGAACTCGCCCGTCGAGACGGGCATCGGCTGCCCAGAGGCGCCGCGGGTCCGGCGTACATCATCTATACCTCCGGTTCGACGGGCGCGCCGAAAGGCGTGATGGTCGGCCATCGGAGCCTGGTCAATCTGTACGGCGAACTCGCCGATCGGTTCTTCCCCGCGAGCCGCGGCCCTCAACGGGTGGCGCACGGTTTGCCGCTGTCCTTCGACGCGTCCTGGAATCCGCTGTCGTGGCTGGCGGGCGGGCACGAGCTGCATCTGGTTCCCGATTCCGCCCGGATGGATCCCGAGTCCTATGTGGACTTCGTGCGGGAGCACCGGCTGTCGGTCGTGGAAGCGGTACCCGCGCAGATGTCGGCACTGCTGGCGGCCGGACTGCTCGACGGCCGGAGTCGCCCACGGCTGCTGCTGATGGGTGGAGAGGCCATCGGCCAAGAACTCTGGTCCCAGCTGCGCGAAGCCCCGGACGTCACCGCGGTGAACCTCTACGGGCCGACCGAGTGCACGGTGTTCACCACGGCCTGCCGGCTCGACGAGCGCGCGACGCCGTCGATCGGGCGTCCCATCGGCAACACCGCCGCCCGGGTCGTCGACGAGGACCTGCGGCCGGTGCCGATCGGCGAGCCCGGCGAGCTGCTGATCAGCGGTTCTTGTCTGGCCCTCGGCTACCTCGGCTCGCCGGAGCTGACCGCGGACCGGTTCGTCACCGCGGGAGAGCGCCGATACCGGACGGGCGACCGGTGCCGGCTCGCGGTGGACGGTCGGCTGGAATGGCTGGGCAGGCTGGACGACCAGGTCAAAATCCGTGGGCATCGGGTCGAACCGGGGGAGACGGAGCACGCGCTGCTCGGGCTGCCCGGTGTCCGGCAGGCCGTGGTCCGGGCCGAAGGCGCCGAACCACGGCTGGTCGCCTACGTCGTCCTCGGCACGAGCTCCCTCGCCGAGGTGCGGGAACGGCTGCGGGCGGTGTTGCCGACCTATCTGCTGCCCGCCGCCGTGATCCCGGTCGAGGCGATGCCGCTGGGGCCGAACGGGAAGATCGACCGGACCGCACTGGCGCCATTCGTCCCGGCACCGAGCGCGAGCGTGCTGACCCCCGAGCAGGCGCTCGTCGCCGCCGCGTTCCGTGTCCAGCTCGGGATTCCGGCGGTCGACGCGGACAGCGACTTCTTCGCCCTCGGTGGTCACAGCCTTTCCGCCGCGGCGCTCGCCGCCCGGCTGCGGGCGCGAGGGGTGCCGTGTTCGCTGCGGGACGTGTTGCTGCGCCGCACGGTCGCCCGGCTCGCCGAACTCGTCCCTACCCTTGCGAAAGGAGCGTCGACATGGACGACTACGACGTGATCGTGGTGGGCGGCGGACCGGGCGGCTCCACCGTCGCCGGGCTCACCGCCGCGGAAGGGCACCGGGTGCTGCTGGTGGACAAGGACGTCTTCCCGCGCTACCAGATCGGGGAATCCCTGCTGCCCGCCACGATCCACGGGATCTGCGCCCTGCTCGGTGTGCGCGAGGAGATCGAGCGGGCGGGTTTCGTCCGCAAAGGCGGCGGCACCTTCAAATGGGGTACCAGCGCCGAACCGTGGACCTTCTCCTTCGCCGCTTCCGAGCGGATGGCGGGGCCCACGTCCTACGCGTATCAGGTCGAGCGCAGCCGGTTCGACCTGGTGTTACTCGACGGCGCGCGCCGTCTCGGTGCCGAAGTCCGGCAAGGACACCGGGCACTCGGCACGATCCGGGAAGGCGATCGGATCACCGGCGTCCGCTACGCCGACGACACCGGACGTGAGCGGCTGGCGACGGCCCGCTTCGTCGTGGACGCCTCGGGGCACGGCAGCAGGCTCCATCACGATGTCGGCGGCGCCCGCGAGTATTCGCCGCATTTCCGGAACCTGGCGCTGTTCGGGTACTTCGAGGGCGGCCATCGGATGCCCGCGCCCCACGCCGGGAACATCCTGTGCGTGTCGTTCGCCGACGGCTGGTTCTGGTACATCCCGCTTTCGGACACCTTGACCAGCGTCGGAGCCGTGGTCAAACAGGAATCGGCGACCAGGGTGCAGGGCGATCCCGACGTGGCTTACGCCTCGCTGATCGATGATTGCCCACTCATCGCCGAATTCCTCCGCGACGCGCACCGCGCGACCGAACCGCCTTACGACCGGCTCCGGGTGCGAAAGGACTACTCCTACGACCGGACCGTCTTGTGGTGCCCGGGAATGGTGCTCGTCGGGGACGCCGCGTGCTTCATCGATCCGGTGTTCTCCTCGGGGGTGCACTTGGCGACCTACAGCGCGCTACTGGCCGCCCGGTCGATCAACACCACCTTGGCCGGTCTCGGCGAGGAGAGCCGCTGCTTCACCGAATTCGAAGCCCGTTACCGCCGGGAATTCTCGCTGTTCCGGGACTTCCTCCTCACCTTCTACGAACTGGACACCGGCGAAGACGACTATTTTCGGCAGGCGCGGCGACTCATCAGCAGTCACGGAGCCGCTGACGAAGCTTTCGCCGACCTCGTCGGGGGAGTGTCCTCACAGGACTTCTCCCGCGGGATGTTCGGCAATGTACTCGCCGAAGGAGTGCAACTGCAGTTGCGCGGGTTGCTCGGCGGTGCCGCGGGCGATGAGCCACCGATGTTCCCCGGTGGACTCGTCCCCACCGCGGACGGCAGGCGGTGGCGGGTGCCCGATGCCTGACCTCACCCTGCTGCTCGCGGCGCTCGCCGTACTGCTGAGCCTGGCCCGGTGCTTCGGCTGGGTCTTCACCAAGCTCGGGCAACCGGCCGTCCTCGGGGAGATCGTCTGCGGCCTCGCCGTCGGCGTCGCCCTGCGATCCGGACCCGGTCTGCCCGGCGGTGTCGACACCACCCTGGACGCCCTCGCCCAGCTGGGCCTGGCCCTGTTCCTGTTCGGTGTCGGCGCCCGCCTCGCGCCGTCGATGACGGCGACGCGGATCAAGACGGCGTTCGTCCCCGCGCTCGGCGCGACCGTCGTCCCGCTGGTACTCGGCGCGCTGCTGGCACTTCTGCTCGCCGACGGTCACGCCCCGGCCGGGGTCACGCCGTTCGTCCTGTTCACCGCGCCGGCGCTGGCGGTGACCGCCTTTCCCGTCCTGGCGCGGATCCTGGCCGAACGACGGATGCCGGACGACTCCCTCGGCCGGTGCGCGCTCACCGCCGCCGCGCTCTCCGACGTCACTGCGTGGACGGCGCTCGCCTTCGTCACCGCGTCGGTGCACAGTGGAGCGCGGGTCTGGCCGCTCCTGGTCGCTGTTCCGTTCGTGCTGAGCCTGCTGCTCCTCTCGCGGCCGTGGTTCGGGCAGGCGACGACGCGCCTGTCCGGGCCGACGGCGGCCGTGGCCATGGTCGCCGTCGCCTGCGCGGGGGCCGCGGTGACCGACGCGATCGGCCTGCACGCGGCGATCGGGGCCTTCCTCGTCGGCGCGGCCGTCGGCCGGTCCCAGTCCCGGCACGACCCCACCGCCCTGATCGCGCCGGCCGCGTCCCTGCTGGTGCCGTTGTACTTCGTCCTCATCGGACGGAAGGTCGATCTCGGTGACCTCGACGGCACCCTGGCCACCGAAATCCTCGCCGTCATCGCGGTCGCGGTCGTCGCGAAAGGCGGCGGCGCGTACCTCGGTGCCCGTCTCGCCGGACAGCCACCCCGTCCGGCCGCGGTCTTCGCGACCCTGATGAACACGCGCGGCGTCACCGAACTCGTCTTCCTCGGCATCGGGCTCGGTCTCGGCGTCATCGACAGCGCGTTCTACACCGCGATGGTCATCATGGCCCTCGTCACGACCGCCATGACCGGCCCCATCCTCAACCAGCTCGAACGAGACAAGGTGACCCGAGATGCCTGACCACCCAGCGGAACCGTGGCGGATCAAGATGGTCGAATCGATCCACGCCCGCACCCGTGACCATCGTGAACGGGCACTCCGGTCCGCCGGCTGGAATCCTTGCCTGCTCCGTTCCGAAGACGTCTACATCGACCTGTTCACCGACTCCGGGACCAACGCCATGTCCGACAGGCAGTGGTCGGCCCTCATGCGCGGCGACGAAGCCTACGCCGGTGCCCAGAGCTTCTACGTCTTCGAACAAGCCGTCCGTACGCACTACGGCTACGAACACGTCATTCCCGTCCACCAAGGGCGCGGCGGCGAGAACATCCTTTCCCGCTGCCTCATCCGCCCGGGCACCCACATTCCCGGCAACATGTACTTCCCGAGTACCCGCGCCCATCAGGAACTCAACGGCGCCACCTTCCACGACGTCATCGTCGACGAAGCACACGACGCGGATGGCGAACACCCCTTCAAGGGCAACGTCGACCTCGCCAAGCTACGGGCCGTCATCACCGAACACGGCGCGGCCGCCATCCCGTACGTCTCGCTCGCCGCGACGGTGAACATGGCCGGTGGCCAGCCCATCAGCATCGCCAACCTCACCGAGACCTGCGACCTCGCCCACGCGAGCGGGATACCCGTCTTCCTCGACACCGCCCGCGCCGTCGAAAACGCCTGGTTCGTCAAACAGCGAGAGCCCGGCTGGGCACACCGCTCGATCGCGGACATCCTGCTCGCCCTCTGCGCCCCGACCGACGGCGCCGTCATGTCGGCCAAAAAGGACTGCCTGGCCAACATCGGTGGCTGGATCGCGTTGCGGGACCGCGACCTCGCCGAACAAGCACGCGGACTGGTCCTGCTCTACGAAGGCCTCCACACCTACGGCGGCATGGCGGGACGCGACATGGAAGCCATCGCACAGGGCATCGCCGAATCCGTCACCGAACAACACATCCGAGCGCGCATCGCCCAGGTCGAATATCTCGGCCACCGGCTCGACACCGCCGGGGTCCCGATCGTGCACCCCATCGGCGGCCACTGCGTCTGTATCGACGCCACCGCCGTCCTCGCCCACCTGCCCCGCACCGCTCTGCCCGGCCAAACCCTCGCTGCCGCCGTCTACCTCGAGGGCGGGGTCCGCGGCGTCGAACGCGGCACCGTATCGGCCGGACGCGACCCGGCCACCGGCGAGAACCGTTACCCCTCACTGGAATTCCTCCGGCTCGCCCTTCCCCGGCGCGTCTACACCCAAAGCCACATCGACCATGTCGCCGACACCGTCATCCGTGTCCACCGGCGACGTGACCGCATCACGCGCGGTCTCACGTTCACCTACGAACCACCCCACCTCCGGTTCTTTCAAGCCCGCTTCGCGCCTACCGAGGGCACGAGCATCTACGGCAGCTGACCGGGGTGGAACCGAGGCCGGACAAGGGGAGCCGCAGCCCGACATCACACCGTCCCACATCGGCCGGTAGTGAAGGGCTCCTTCCCTACCTTCAGGGTAGGCAAGGAGGCCTTCACGGACCGGGCGCGCGCCCTCGATAACCCTTACTTCACCGGGCAGGCGAGGACAGCGTCAGTGCCTCCGACTGCGGTGTCGCGCAACAGCCGCTGCTCGTCGCCGCTTCGGCCGGTTCGTCGAACAGGCCCGAACCGCCGCAGACCCCGGTCTCGGTCATGCGCAGTTCGACGCGGGCGGCGGCCTCGTGGTCTCCGGCGAGCTGGGCGGCGATGCTGCGGACCTGTTCGTATCCGGTCATGGCCAGGAATGTCGGCGCCCGGCCGTAACTCTTCATCCCGGCCAGATAGAAGTCCTTTTCCGGATGGGCGAGTTCCTTCGCGCCGTGCGGGTACACGGTGCCGCACGAGTGCACGTTCGGGTCGATCAGCGGCGCGAGCGCGACCGGCGCCTGCAGGGTCGCGTCCAAGCCCAGGCGGATCTCGGAGAGCCAGGTCAGGTCGGGACGGAACCCGGCCAGGGCCACGACCTCGTCCACCCGCTCGATCCGCTGCCCGGCGGACGAGATCAGGGACAGCGGTCCGTCGCCGTCGCGTTCGACCGCCTCGGTGCGGAACCCGGTCACCACCCTGATCCGCCCGGAGTCCACGGACTCCTTGGCGCGCAGCCCGAGCGCGCCGCGCGCGGGGAGCTGGTCGGCCTCGCCGCCGCCGAAGGTGTTGCCCACCGCGCCGCGCCGCAGGACCCAGGTGATCCGCGTGGTGTCGTTCGCCAGTCCGGACAGGGCCACCAGCGCGGTCAACGCCGAATGGCCGCTTCCCGCGACCACCACGTGCTTGCCCGTGTAGCGCGCCCGCACCGCCTCGTCGCCCAGATTCGGGACCCGGTAGACGATCCGATCCGCGGCGGCATGTTCTCCCACCGCCGGGAGCCCTTCGCCGCCCAGCGGATTCGGGGTCGACCAGGTGCCGGACGCGTCGATCACCGCCCGGGCGACGATCCGCTCCTCGGAGCCGCCCGCGGAGCGAACGTGCACCGTGAACGGCTCGTCGTCGCGGCCGCTGTCGACGACCCTGTCCCGCCCGCGGCGCGCCACTCCGCTCACCTCGGCGCCGAACCGCACCCGGTCGGCGAGCGCCTCGGCCAGTGGCCGCAGATACCGCCCGGCCCACTCCGAGCCCGTCGGATATGCCTCACCGGCGGTCCGTGCCCAGCCGGTCTTCTCCAGCAACCGCCCGGCCGCGGGGGCGACGAGTTCCGACCACGGCGAGAACAGCCGCACGTGATTCCACTCCGCCACGTCCGCGCCTGCCCGTGCGCCTCGTTCCAGTACCAGCGGTTCAAGGCCGCGCTCCACCAGTTCGGCGGCCGCCGCGAGCCCCACCGGGCCGGCCCCGATCACCACGACAGGCAGCTCGTTCATCCCCAGGCACCTTTCATCGATCCACTTCGATTAAGCCGACTCGAGAGACTGTATCGATCGGAATCGATTGACGCAACCATCGATTCTGGTCGATACTGGACGGTATGACCACGGTTGTGCCCGTCCCCCTCGCCGGGCTCCTGCCCGAGCGCGAAGCCGCCACCTACGCGGGGTGGTTCGCCTGCCTCGCCGAACCGACGCGGGTCAAACTCCTGCACGCCGTCGCGACCTCGCCCCGGGGCCTGACCGTCGGCGCGCTGACCGAGATCCTCGGGACCAGCCAGTCCACCTGTTCCCACCACGTCCGGAAACTGGCGGAGGTCGGCTTCCTGCACCTGCGCAAAGAGGGCACGGCCACGGTCGTGACGATCAACCAGGCCTGCTGCAGCGGACTCCCGCACGCCGCCGACGCGGTCATGGGTCTCCTCGCGCCGCGTCCTTGCTGCCCGGACAACCTGCCGTCCGACGTCACCATTCGCGCCCTTGACGACGACGACCGGGACTCGGTCCACCGGCTCTACGGCGACAAGGTCGAGGTTCCCGTGCGCGAAGCGCTCGACGGGGAGGGACATCGCTGGGTAGCCGAACTCGATGGCGAGGTCGCCGGCTGGACCGCCGCCATTCCGGTCTCGGCAGGCGAGTGCTTTCGGGGCGTCGCCGAGACGTCGGTGTACGTCGGCGAAAAGCACCGCGGCCGAGGGGTGGGGAAAGCCTTGCTGTTCAAACAGGTCACCGAAGCCGACGCCGCCGGGCTCTGGACACTTCAGACTTCGGTCTTCACCGACGATCGCGCCGGGATCGCCCTGCACCGAAGTGCGGGCTACCGCACCGTCGGCATCCGCGAACGCGTCGCGCGACGGGATGGCGTCTGGCACGACGCCGTCTTCCTCGAACGCCGCAGCCCGGTCGACTAGCTCCGGCGTGGACCAGGTCCCGTGGCGGCGGGACCCGGCGCTTTACGCGGTGACGAGCGAGAGGCCGTAGGTCTGCAGGATCTCGTTCACCGGCTGGAACCAGGTTTCCCCGCCGGATGCGCAGTTTCCCCAGCCGCCCGAGGTGACTCCCTGAGCCTGGTCACCGGTGATGAAGGAGCCCCCGGAGTCCCCGGGTTCCGCGCAGACGTTCGTGCGGGTCATCTGGTGGACGGCGCCCTGCGCGTAGTTGACGGTCTCGTTGTGCCCCAGCACGGTGCCGCAGTGCCAGTGCGTTGTCGAACCCGAACGGCACACCGAAGTGCCGACCGGCGCGACCCAAGATCCTCGTACGAGCGCGTCGCTCACCGTGCCCCAGCCGAGCACGACCGGCGCGGTCCACCAGCCGTTGCCGATCCGGATGAACGAGTAGTCGTTGCCGGGGAACGAAGAACCGGCGAAGCTGCCCATCGCGGAGCCGTCCCAGTCCACGACCGAGCTGCCGACGCCGCCGCAGTGGCCGGCGCTGACGAAGCCACCTCGGACGGAAAATCCGATCGAGCAGCGGGTGTTCCCGTTGATGTAGTAGGGATCCCCGCCGACGGTGCCTGCCGCGAACGGGGTGGGCGCCGGTGCGGTGACCACGGTGACCGGTCCGGATTTCCTTGCCCTGGCGAGGAAATCGTCGAATTCGGCACCGTGCGCGCCGGGGCGTACGGAGACCACGACGGTGCCAGTCCGCACATCGGCGCGCCAGCCGTTGACTGCGGTGGGAGCGGGTTTTGTCTTGACCGACGAGTCGATCTCGGCCTTGGCGGCGTCGAGTTCGGCCGCGCTGACCGCGACAGCGGCCGGTTCCGCACCGGCTTTCCGTACGGCGGAAACGGCCGCGGGGTCGGTCACCCCGACGACGAGCTTGCCGCGCGCCGGGTCGAACCAGGCGCCGCCGAAGGCCGCGCCCGCGGCGTCCCGCGCGGCCGGCATGACGCGCGTGGCGGTCATTTCCTGGGCGAGCCGGGTTTCCGCCTGTGCGGCGGTGAGCCCCAGATCCCGCTGCATGGCGGCGATCAGCCCAGGGGACGCCAGTGCGGTGGGAGCGAGGGCGGCGGCCGTGAGGCTCGCGGTCAGGACGGCGGTGCCACCGAGTGCCAGGGCGATTCTTCGACGCATGGAGGACTCCTTCAAGGTCGGGGGAAAGAAACACACTGCTCGCCGAGTGTGCGGCCCGGATGCGGAGCGAGTCGAGAATTGTCCGGTCTTCTGTCCGAAATTCCGACTGCGGCAACGAAAAGGCGTCACGAGGGTCCACGCGGCGACGCGCCGATCGCGCGGCAGGACTTGTTTCCTGATGGATCCCTTGCCTGCCAAGGGGAAGAAAGTTTTTCACTGGCTTCGCGGCGACCGTGGCGACAACCTTCGGCTCGTCCGCCCTGATGCGGCAACGAGATCGGGGTTCGCGGTACCGTATGGCGGTGATGGGGGGAGGAGGGTTCGTTGGTGATGACGATCGTTGACCGCAGAAACCTTTGCCGCCGCCTGAACTGCGAGGACGCGGAGTTCTGGCTGGGGCTGTGCGCCCCGCATTGGGCGCGCTGGCACGACGGGCTCGATGCCCTCGACCAGCCCGACGACGAAAGGCCCGCTCCGCCGCGCAGCGTGTTCACCGCTCCGGTTCAGGCAGGCAGTGTGTCGCGGCGCGTACGGGCTGTGACCGGGATGTCGTACGAAGTCAGCGCCTGAAGCCTCGGTTCACCGGCAGGCGTGGATACCGGCGAGGACGGCGCTCAGACTGGGAAGCCACCGCTGTCGCGGGTCGGGCGCCGTCACCCATTCCGGCGAGGAGTCGACTCGCCGGTTCCCCATCGGCAGGGGGAGCAGCGCGCCCCCCGCGAGCACCTCGACGTCTCTCGGCAACGCGGAGCGAGGGGGGATGAGGCCGTCGGTCTCCGCGAGTATGGCCACGCGTCGCCCCTGTCGTGACGGGACGACGAAAGCGGGCCCGTCGCAGCCGGTGACGGCGAGGCGGTCGAGGACCGGTCCGGCGCTGAGCTTGGGGAGCGTCGCGGCGCAGATCCCGTTCTCCAAGGCCAGGAACGGTCGGGAGCCCAGCCATTTCACCGACCAGCCGAAGAGCTTGCCGTAATAGGCGTCGAAGTTTTCGGCGGTCGCGTCCCGCGATGTGGATTCGGTGGGCTGTACCTGCTGGTCGAGGGTCATCGTCGACGCCTTCAGCTCGGCGGAGTGGGGTGTTCCCCAGCTTAACGGCACTGAGTGTCACTAGCAAGCCGGACTGTTACGGTTCCGGCCATGACCGATTCGTCGCGTCGCACGCCGGTCGCCCGGGTCGGGGCGACCCCCGCCGGACGGCGGCGGCTGCGTCGCTCGCTGGCCTCCGCGGCCGTGGACCTGTTCGTGGCGCACGGCTACGAGGCCACCACCATCGACGAGATCGCCGCCGCCGCCGGGATCGGCCGCCGCACGTTCTTCCGGTACTTCGACGCCAAGGACGACGTGCTCTTCGCGAACCACGACGAGATCGTCGCGGAGATGGAAGAGGCCTTCGCCGCGGCCGATCCCTCGCGTGACCCGGTGGAGGTGGCCTGTGCCGCGGTCAGCCTGGTCCTCGATTCCTATGCCGCCGACCTCGACGGCTCACTCAAGCGCTTCACGCTGACCCGGACCGTGCCGTCGTTGCGGGACAAGGAAGTCGCGACCGTCGACCGCTACCAGCGCGTTCTCGCGCGCTACCTGCAGCGGCGATTCGAGGAGCAAGGCGACACGATGGCGGCGTTGCGCGCGGCCGTCGCCGCGGCGGCGATCGCGGCGGCAAACAACCACGTGCTCCGCCGGTGGTTGCGCAGTGGTGGCGAGGAGGACATCGAGGCCGGCGCCGCCGAAGCGTTCGCGCTGGTCATCGACGCGTTCCGGACCACCCATCCGTCGGCGGGCGGCCGAGCCGGGACGGTGGTCGCCGTGATGAGCTCGTCGGCACCCTTGCCGGAGGTGATCGCGCAGGTCAGCGCGGCGCTGCGCCGGGGCGACGGCACGACCGCCCACCCAATCTGACACTGAGTGTCATTGTGCGGCCGGAACACTTCCAAGGCGATGAACCGGCTTCGCGGGAGCCCGCCGGGAGATAGCGGTCCAGCCGGTCCCGGAGTCGCGCGTGGCCGGGTGAGTCCGAGTCCGGCGCTGCGGGCGTTGGTCGTCACGTGCGCCGCGGGTGGCGCGCAGTGCCTTCGGCACGGTCGATTCCACGCGTTCCATGGCCAAGGCGAAGGCCATGATCAGCATCGGTGTCAGCAGCGCCATCCACATGATCAGTGAAGTACCCGGCTTGCCCCGGTTTCAATCGGCGTCCGTCGTTCGCGGGTGTTCCACTGCTCAGCGGAGCGCGACGGTGAGCAGGACGGCGCTGTCGAGAAAAGCGGTCAGACTGTGCCGCTCGGGCGGGACGGCGGTGAGCTGACCGCGGTCGAGGAACCGGTCATGGTCGTGGGTGCTCAAGCGAACCCGTCCGGTGACGACCTGCAGCGTGGCGGCCGGGGGCGAGTCGTGCTCCGCCAGCTCGGCACCTTCGGTGAGCGCGATAAGGGTGACTCGCTGGGCGACGCCCGCCACGAGGGTTTTGGCGGCACGCCGGGAGTGGTGTTCGCGAGCCTTCAGGAGCAGCTCGGCGGCCAGGACCTCGACGTCCGCGACTTCGGGACGGTCGTTCATGAGGTCCAGCGTAGTGGCCGCCCGACGCGGTCGCAGATCATCGGCACGCCTGAGAGTCACCCGTCGGAGCGCTCGGCGAGCACCGCCGCGAGTGCCGAGGCGAGCCGGGCGACCGACTGATCATCGTCGTGAGCCAGCCCTCGCAAGACTTCCCGCGCGACGTTCGCCGGCATCTCGGCGAGTGCTTGAGTGAGACGCATCCGCGCGGCAGGCTCCGCGCCGGGTGCGGCGAGTGCGTCGACGAGCGCGCTCATGATCCGGTCCGCGCGGTCCGGATCCGCCGACAGTGTCCCCAGGACCTCGGCCGCCTCGACGTCGTTGGAGCCCTCGACCACCATGCGGACGAGCGTCGGGATGGCCGAGGTCAAGCCACGTTTGCCCAGCGCCAGAGCGGCGTGCTTGCGGACCGTCGTGTCCGGGTCCTCGAGCGCGTCCGTGAGCACTTGGGTCGTCTCGGCGTCGGGCAGGTCGGCGATCGCCAGGATCGCGCGCCGCCGGATGTCGACGTTCTCCGAACGCGCGCCGGAAGCCAAGCTCGCCAGACCGTCCGCGCCCGCTCGGGCGAGGGCCCACCTCAGGGCGCCGGCGACGTTTGGATCGGATTCGGCGAGGACCGCCCCGGCGAGTAGCTCGGTGGGAACCGGCACGTCCTCGGCCGGGGCGAGGACGGCCTGTTGACGGCGTGCGGCGTCGGGGGAGTTGAGCCCGTGCAGGAGTTGGACGATCCGCAAGACGTCCTGCCAGTCGAAAGGCGCCGAGGCGTCGACCGAGCGGAGCCGCTCAAGCAGCTCCTGCTCTCGCTTCAGCCTGTCCTCGGTCCTTCGGATGAGGTCGCCGACCAGGGTGGACGGTGCGAACGCGGGATCCTCCAGCGCGCGTCCGATCTCGCTGAGCGACATGCCGAGGGAGCGCAGGCATTCCACGTGGAAGATCCGGCGGATGTCCTCGGCGGAGTACTCGCGATAGCCGCCGACGGTGCGACCTGTCGGCCGCGCCAGCCCGAGGGTGTCGTAATGCCTGAGCATCCGGGCACTCACCCCCGAGCGGCGCGCCACCTCGCCGATCAGCATGCTGCTTCCTCACTGCCCTTCCGTGCCGAGCGCGACGATCCGTTTCGCCTCGTCGAAACCGGCGTCCGGGTCGCGGAGAAGCCGCTCCGTGGCACGGGCGTGCGCACTGACCGCCGGGTCCTCACTCGCCAGTCCCTTGCGCAGGACAGGCTCGATCACGTCTCCGAGCGCGGTGAGCGCCCGGCTGAGGCTCAGTCTCACAGTACGGTCGCCGCGCCCGAACTCCGTCGCCAGTTCGACGGCCAGGCCTTCCCGCTCCCCGGCGGGGACGAGGACGACAGCGGCACGCCATGCGCTTCGGGCCACCTCGTCGTCGGCGTCGTGCAGCAAGGACCGCGTGATCGCGGGCCACACGGCCTTGTCCCCGATCTTGGACAGCGTGTGCAAAGCCTGGCTTCGGGCCTGAGCGAGCTCGGAACGCAGTTCCGCGCGGAGTTCGGGCACCGTGACCTCCTGCGGAAGACGGGTCAACGCCCAGGTGAGCATGTCCCGCACGAAGAAGTCGGGCTCGATCGCGCACCGTGCCAGTAGGACGTCGGCGAAGCCAGGGTCCGGGTGCGTGCCCGCCGCGAGCGCGGCCTTGAGCCGCGTCGACGAGTCGTCCGCGCTCAGCGCGTCGAGCAGCCGAGTGTCCTGTGGGGTCTTGGATGTCGTGTTGATCTTGACCACCTCCTGCGCCCAGTGAAGACGTTGTCACAGTGTCAAGGTCAAGGGCGGGCTCGAAGTTGATCACCCGATCGGCTGATGGTCGGGAGGTCGACGGTCTACGGGCGAGTCAGCTGGGCCAGGAATTCCTGGTTGGTCTCGGTCTTCCGGAGGCCGCCGAGCAGTGTCTCGATGGCGTTGTCGCGGCCATCGAGGGCCCGGCGAAGCGCGCTGACGGCGGCTGTTTCGCCGGGAGAGACCAGCAGATCCTCGCGGCGGGTGCTGGATTGCGCGAGGTCGACGGCCGGCCACACGCGCTTGTTCGCCAGTCGGCGGTCCAAGCGCAGTTCCGCGTTGCCAGTGCCTTTGAATTCCTCGAAAATGACGGTATCACCGGCGGAGCCGGTGTCGACCAGCGCGGTGGCGAAAATGGTCAGCGAGCCGCCGTCTTCGATATTGCGCGCGGCGCCGAGAAACCGTTTCGGCGGGGTGAGCGCGGTGGAGTCCACGCCACCGGAGAGGATGCGGCCGGACGCCGGTGCGGCCAGGTTGTAGGCCCGGCCGAGCCGGGTCAGGGAGTCCAGGAGAACCACGACGTCTTGGCCTTGCTCGACCAGCCGCTTCGCCCGCTCGATGGCGAGTTCGGCGAGCGCGGTGTGCTCGACGGGCGGATGGTCGAAGGTGGCGGCGATCACCTCGCCGGGTACCGCGCGCGACAGCTCGGTGACCTCCTCCGGTCGCTCGCCGACCAGCACCAGCATCAGGTGGCATTCCGGGTGGTTCTTGCTGATGCCATGCGCGATCGCTTGCAGCACCGAGGTTTTCCCGGCCTTCGGCGGTGCGACGATGAGGGCGCGCTGCCCCTTGCCGACCGGCATCACCAGGTCGATCACCCGGGTGGTGAGGGCGTGCGCCTCGGTTTCCAGCCGCAGTCTTTCGTTGGGGTAGAGCGGAACAAGGTCGGCGAAGCCGGGTCGGCGCCGCACCGGGTGCGGGTTGCGGCCGTTGACCCCGGTCACCTCGCCGTTGTCGTCGAGGCGGATCAGGTCGCCGCGGCGCAGGCCGAGATCGCGGACCACCTTCCGCGGGACGGGCACGTCGTCGGGACCGGGCAGGTAGCCGTCCGCCCGGACGTGTGCGCGGTCGCGCACGATATCGAGTATTCCGTTGATGGTCATGATGAAGTTCTTTCTGTACGGGAGAACGGCGAAGACACGCCGGAAGAAACCTTCAAGGCGAGAAGGGAATCGAGAGACGCTCTCGCGGGAGGCGTTGCCTGCATCCGCCGAGAGGGAACACGACGACGGTATCGCAGCGGGAAGTTTCCGCGCAACCCCGGTAGTCCGCTTCAGGTACTGCCGCTCTTCGGTGCCCGGTCGGGCCGTTCGCCGGATATGGTGGCGAGGTGACGAGTTTTCCCGCCGCGGCTCGTCGAGTTCGCGATACCGACCTGACGCCCCGCGACAGACTGCTGTCGCTGCGGGAGTGTGTGTTGTGTTTCGCGCCGTACGGCTTCCGCGCGACCTGGCACCACTTGATCGTCGGCGCGGACGGGCCGGAAGGGGTGGACGAGGGCCCGCTGCCGCTGCCGCGCATGGTGGACGAACTGGAGGAAGCCCGCTTCGTGTGGCGAGCGCAGGTCGAGGACTATGTCGCGCGCCGCCGGCGGGAGAAGGCGGCAGGGCACCGGACACCTCCCCGTGCCAACCGGTGGCGTAGCTGGTCCGGAATGCTCGCCTACTGCCCGGACTTCGAGAAACACCCGACTGACCGGTTGGCCGTCGTGGTCAGGCGGGTGATCGCCGCCTATGACTCCGGTGCCGATCCCTTGGTGACCTGCCGCGCTTGCGGACAGCCGCTATCCGCGGATTTCCCCTGTCTTGTCTGTGGTGTGGACCCCCGCCCGACCGCGAACCGCCCCGAGTTCCGGACCTTGCTCGCGCACCACCGATGGCGTGAGTTGTGGCTGCGGGGCAGAACACGCGCGGCGCTCTGACCGGGCAGCCATTTTCACGTGATCCACAAGAGCTGAGGGGCGGCGCGAGCTGACCAGCCCGCGCCGCCCCCGTTGTTCACGCTGCCTTCAGACCCTCCACGAGGCTTGTCGTCGGCCTGTCGAGTACCCCGGTCACCCCGAAAACCAGGGTGCTCGCCTCAGCCACGGTCGTGGAGAGTGAGCTGGTAGCCGTCGGGGTCGGCGAAGGTGAAGGTCCGGCCGAAGGGGCCGTCGATCGGCGCGGAGACGATGGTGTGACCGTCGGCGGCGAGAGCGTCGTGAATGGACTGGACGTCGGTGGCGTGGAGCCAGATCGCGGCACCGATGCCGGGTTGGCCGACGGAGGCGAGATCGGTGCCGGGAATGACTTCGCGAAGCGCGAACGCGATCGGCTTCGTCTCGAAGACGACGGCGTGCGGAGGTCCGGTCTGCGAGCGGACGAGGCCGAGGTACCGCTTGTAGAACGCCTGCGAAGCGTTCAGGTCACGCGCTTGCAGCGAGATGAAGTCGGGGCCGGTGGCTGGCAAGACGATGCTCCTTCTGTCCGTGTCAGGTTCCTGACACGACTCAATGTATGTCAGAATACTGACATGAGTCAACACGGGGTCGACCTGGACAAGTCACTGGGTTACCTGCTGAAGGAGGCATCGAGCGCACTGCGCGCGGCCATGGAGGAGGTACTGCGGCCGCTCGGGATGAGCGTGACGCACTACGCCTGCCTCGAACTGCTGGCGCAGCGGCCGGGCTTGTCGAACTCCGAACTCGCGCGGGGCGTGTTCGTGACCCGGCAGTCGATGAACGTGCTTCTCCAGGCCCTGGAACGGGAGGGTCAGGTGACCAGGCCCGCGGAAGCGCCCGTCGGGAAGGCCCTTCCCGCGCGGCTGACGCCTCGCGGTCGGCGGAGCCTGGAGAAGGCGACCGCGGCGGTCCGGTCCGTCGAGGTCAGGATGCTGGCCGGGCTGAGCGAGACCGAGCAGGCGAGCGCGTTCCGGATCCTGCGGAGCATGATCCATTCCCTGCGCGACGGCGACGGCGACGCCCAGCCGCACGGGTCAACGTGAGGCCCGCAAGAACTCCCGGTTCAGCCGGGCGATGCTGTCGAACGGTATTCCCTTCGGGCACGACGCCACGCACTCGCCGGTGTTGGTGCAGCCACCGAATCCTTCGTCGTCCATCGCGGTGACCAGGTCGAGCACGCGCTGTTCCCGCTCGGGCTGCCCCTGCGGCAACACGTTCAAGTGACTCACCTTCGCCGAGGTGAACAGCATCGCCGACCCGTTCGGGCAGGCCGCCACACACGCGCCGCAGCCGATACAGGTGGCGTTGTCGAAGGCCAGTTCGGCGTCGGGTTTGGGGACCGGCGTGGCGTGCGCGTCCGGGGCACTGCCGGTCGGCGCGGTGACATATCCGCCCGCCTGGATGATGCGGTCGAAGGCCGACCGGTCGACGACCAGGTCTTTGACCACCGGGAAACCCCTGGCACGCCAAGGTTCCACATCGATGACGTCTCCGTCGCGGAACGCCCGCATATGCAGCTGGCAGGTCGTCGTCCGCTCCGGACCGTGTGCTTGCCCGTTGATGACCACCCCGCAGGAGCCGCAGATTCCCTCCCGGCAGTCGTGGTCGAACGCCACCGGCGTCTCACCGCTGGTGATCAGGTGCTGGTTGAGGACGTCCAGCATTTCTAAGAACGACATGTCCGGGCTGACGTCGTCGACGGTGTAGGAGACCATCCGTCCGCGTTCCTCCGGTCGGGACTGGCGCCAGATGCGCACGGTGAGTTTCACGTGTAGCTCCGTTGAGTGGGGTGGACGTGGTCGAACGTCAGTTCTTCGTGGTGCAGCACGGGTTTCGCGCCGTACTCCCACGCGGCGACGTGGCTGAAGCGCGTGTCGTCGCGCAGCGCTTCGCCGTCGGCGGTCTGGTGGTCCTCGCGGAAGTGCCCGCCACACGACTCTTCGCGCACCAAGGCGTCCAGCAGCATGAGCTCGGCCAGTTCGAGGAAGTCCGCGACGCGGTTGGCCTTCTCAAGTTCCTGGTTGAGTTCGGTGGCTGTGCCGGGGATGCGGACCGAGCGCCAGAACTCCGCCCGTAGTTCGGGCACCCGGGCCAAGGCTTCGCGCAGCCCGTTCTCGCTGCGGGACATCCCGCAGTGGTCCCACATGAGCAGGCCCAGTTCGCGGTGGAAGTCGTCGACGGTCCTCGTGCCGTTGATCGAGAGCAGCCGATCCAGGCGGCCGCGAGCTTCGGTTTCGGCCGCAGAGACGGCCGGATGCGTGGGCGCGACGGCGTCGAGCGAGTTGCCGCCGAGGTAGTCGTTGATCGTGGTCGGCAGCACGAAGTAGCCGTCCGCCAGGCCCTGCATCAGCGCCGAGGCCCCGAGCCGGTTCGCGCCGTGGTCGGAGAAGTTCGCCTCACCGATCACGAACAGTCCGGGAATGGTGCTCTGCAGGTCGTAGTCCACCCACAGGCCACCCATCGTGTAATGGATCGCGGGGTAGATCCGCATCGGGACCCGGTACGGATCCTCGGCGGTGATCCGCTGGTACATGTCGAAGAGGTTGCCGTAGCGGGCCTCGATCGCCGGGAGGCCGAGGCGGGCGATCGCGTCGGCGAAGTCCAGATACACGCCCAGCCCGCCCGGCCCGACCCCGAAGCCGTCGTCGCAGCGGTTCTTCGCCGCCCTGGACGCGATGTCACGCGGCACGAGGTTGCCGAAGCTCGGATACATCCGTTCCAGGTAGTAATCCCGCTCGTCTTCCGGGATCCGGCCGGGCGGCCGGTCGTCGTCCCGGCGCCGGGGAACCCAGATCCGGCCGTCGTTGCGCAGCGACTCGCTCATCAACGTCAACTTCGACTGGTGCTCGCCGGTACGGGGGATGCACGTGGGGTGGATCTGCGTGAAGCACGGATTCGCGAAGTAGGCGCCGCGGCGGTGCGCGCGCCAGATCGCGCTCGCGTTGGAGCCCTTGGCGTTGGTGGACAGATAGAACACGTTGCCGTAGCCGCCGGTCGCCAGCACGACGGCCTCGGCGAGATGCGTCGTGATCGCTCCGGTGATCAGGTCTCTGGCGACGATTCCCCGCGCGCGACCGTCCACGACGATCAGGTCCAGCATCTCCGTGCGGGCGTACATCTCGACGCGCCCGGCGTCGATCTGCCTGGACAGCGCCTGGTAGGCGCCGAGCAGCAACTGCTGACCTGTTTGGCCTCGCGCGTAGAACGTGCGCTGGACCTGCACGCCGCCGAACGAGCGCGTGTCGAGCAAGCCGCCGTACTCGCGGGCGAACGGCACTCCTTGGGCGACGGCCTGATCGATGATCTGCGTGGAGATCTCCGCCAACCGGTACACATTGGACTCCCGTGAACGGAAGTCCCCGCCCTTGACCGTGTCGTAGAACAGCCGATACACGGAGTCGCCGTCGTTGCGGTAGTTCTTCGCCGCGTTGATCCCGCCTTGCGCGGCCACGGAATGTGCTCGGCGAGGAGAATCCTGGAAGCAGAACTGCGTCACGTGGTAGCCCTGCTCGGCCAGCGTCGCGCCGGCCGACGCGCCCGCGAGCCCGGTGCCGACCACGATCACCCGGTGCTTGCGACGGTTGGCGGGATTCACCAGCTTGGCGGTGAACTTCCTTTCTCGCCAACGCCGTTCGAGGTCGATGTCGGGTGCCTTGGTGTCGGCGATGGGGGAGCCGACGGTATGGTCGATCATGGTCAGGCCACCAATCCGGTCATCACGGCGATCGGGACGGCGAGAAAGCCGCCGGTGATCACCACGGCCACGAGCGTGCCGACGGTCCTCATCGCGGGCCGGGCGGAGCCCAGCGTGCGGGCCGCGCTCCGGAAACCGTGGTTGAGGTGCAGTCCGAGCATCAGCTGCGCCACGATGTAGATCACGTTGACCCACCACACCCTGAAGTCGGCGACGATGTTGTGATAGGGCTGGCCCTTGACGTAGTCCCGGTTGGCCACGCCCACGGTCAGGTCGAGGATGTGCCAAACCACGTAGACGGCGAGCGTCGCGCCGCCCCAGCGCATCGTGCTCGTCGCGAAGCTCGCCCTTGCCCGCTGGCCGTGTACGTACCGGACCGGCCTCGCCCGACGGTCCCTGATGGACAGTTGAACGGCGGCGGTGATGTGCAGGACGATCGCGACGATCAGGCCGGCGCGCATGAGCCACAGGAAAACCCCGTACGGAAGCACGGGCTCGCCGATCGTGCGCAGCCAGGCGGCGTACTCGTTCATCGCGGCGGCGCCGAGAAAGACCTTGAGGTTGCCCAGCATGTGTGCGAACAGGTAGGCCACCAGTCCCAGGCCGGTCACCGCCATGACGGTCTTCTTGCCGATCGTCGAGGCCCAGAACCGGCCGATCGACGAGGGTTTTCGTGGTGGGACAGCGAGTTCCGTGGACACCTGATCGACGCTAAGGCCGGGTGGACCAGAGGGCAAACAGAAGAAAGGTCTCATCACCATAGGCTGTGCCTATGATGAAGTGATGCAGTTCCATCAACTCGCCTACTTCGTGGCCGTCGCCGACACGCGGCACTTCACCCGTGCCGCCGAGCGGATGCGGGTCGCCCAGCCCTCGCTCTCGCAGCAGATCCGCGCGCTCGAACGCGACGTCGGAGCCGAGCTTTTCCACCGGATACGGGGAAATCTCTCGCTGACGGAAGCGGGGGAGACCCTGCTTCCGTACGCCAGGCGCATCCTGGCCGACACCGAGTCCGCCTACCAGGCCGTACGGGAACTCGACGAGTTGGAGCGCGGACGAGTGCGCTTGGGGGCCACTCCGAGCCTGTGCACCGGCCTGCTGCCGTCGATGCTCGCGGGCTTCCGGGCGGCCTACCCTGGGATCGAGCTCACACTGCACGAGAGCGGTTCGCGCGACCTGCAGACCGATTTGTCCGAAGGAGCACTGGACCTCGCGTTGATCGTCGACTCACGGCTGCGGGACCAGACCCGGCTGTCGACCCGGCCGCTGCTCGTCGAGGAACTGGTGGTGATCTCCGCCAAGGACCGGCCCGCGCCGATACGGCGCGGACGGCTGCGGATCCTCGATCTCAAGGACGAACCGCTGGTGATGTTCCGCCGCGGCTACGACCTGCGCGACGCGACCATCAACGCCTGTCGTGCCGAGGGCTTCGAACCTTCGTTCGCCATCCAGGGCGGTGAGATGGACGCCGTGCTGGAGTTCGTCCAGGCCGGGATGGGGATCGCGGTCGTACCGAGCACCGTGGTCAGGGACAGGTTTCGCGTCACCCGCTTCGCCGAGCCGGGGCTCAGCCGGGTCGTGCGGCTCGCCAGTCGCGAGGACGTCGAACCATCCAGGGCCGTACGGGCCCTCCGGGACGCCATAACCGGCTATCTCGCCAATGCCGCCGCCCTTCCCCGAGGCACCCGTTCTCTCCTGCGACCGGGTGAGCCGGGGTGAGTGTCGGCTAGCTCCTGGCGGAGCGAGGTGCTCCATCGACTTCGACTTCTGCCCTATGGTCGTTCCTTAATGTCTGCGAGCGGGCTGAGCTGGCGGGAGCGTCGAGCGCAGTGGTCGGGCGAGTGCCTGGACGAGGGGGGCGGGCAGCCGCAATGTCGGCAGGAGGTGCAATTCCGCTTCGAAATCAGGGTCGTCGTAGGCGCAGTCGCAGTCCAAATACTCTTTCACCTCGAAGCATCGGCTAGCCAGGTCCGACTCGAAGGCCGGGGGCGCGAGCCGCGCGAGCAGCCGGATCATCGGCGCGGTGACCGAGGCGGGCCGGGCACGAAGGTCGTCCGCCATCAACCGGGCCACGAGTTCCGTCGACTCACTCGGGCCGGGCGTCGAGACGCCGTGCCGCTCGCATACGGCGGCCACCAACGGCTCGGTGACCCACCCGTTCACCTGGCGGCTGAACCCGGCCAGTTCGGCGATCTCCGGATCTTCATTGCCTTCCAGCAACATGCTGACCGCGACGTCCGGCCAGTCGCCCGGCCCTAAGCAACCGCAGCGCTCGGCCGCCCTCGCCACCGAGAGCGCCCTACGTACCAAAGCGTTCTCCACCTGATGACTCCAAGCACTCAGACCGTCCACCCTGCCGGTCACGACCGGCGCAAAGCGTACGCCTCTTCCCATCGACACGCCTCCGCATTTGCCATGCAGGGTCAAGGATCGGGTAGAGCGGGGAAATTGAGACATCCACCCTGTTGTGCGATATGCCCGCTCATGGCTCGCGCAGGTGGATTCCCTCGGCTTTCGGTGCTTGACCTGTGGTTTACGTTCTCGGTGGTGTGTCGAGTTCGTGTTTCCGCGAGCGTAGGTGGCCCGTTCGGCTTTTCTGTTGCGTGGATGTGAATTTCGTGTCTTCCGAAGCTGTCCGATAGCTTCGAATTCATGGAATGGAGCTTTCAGACGGCCGAAGAACTTCTCGCCGCGTTGCGGTCCGGTGCGGTGACGTCGGTGGAACTGACCGAAGAGGCGATCGCCCGTATCGAGCGCGACGACAAGGTGATCAACGCGATCTGTGTGCGGGACTTCGACCGTGCGCGGGCCGCCGCGCACCGTGCCGACGAGACCCGGGCGCGTGGTGAGGACCGGCCGCTGCTCGGTGTCCCGGTGACGGTCAAAGAGTCCTACAACGTCGCCGGGCTGCCCACGACCTGGGGCCTGCCGCCGCACCGGGACTACCTGCCGTCCGAGGACGCGGTACAGGTGACGCGACTCAAATCCGCCGGCGCGGTGATACTCGGCAAGACCAATGTGCCGTTGGGGCTGCAAGACATCCAGAGCTTCAACGAGATCTACGGCACCACCACCAATCCGTGGGACCACGGGCGCACGTCGGGCGGGTCTTCCGGCGGCTCTGCGGCGGCACTGGCGTGCGGGTTCGGAGCGCTCTCCATCGGCTCCGACCTCGCCGGTTCGCTGCGCACCCCCGCGCATTTCTGTGGTGTCTACGCCCACAAGCCAACTCTCGGGCTGGTGGCCACGCGCGGTATGGTCCCGCCGTCCGAGCCGGCGTTCCCCACCGAACTCGACCTCGCCGTGGCCGGTCCGATGGCGCGCACCGCCCGCGACCTCGCGCTCCTGCTCGACGTCATGGCCGGACCCGATCCGCTGACGCGCGGCGTGGCGCACCGGCTGGCGTTGCCGCCCGCCCGCCACGAGCGACTCGGCGATTTCCGCGTCTTGGTCATCGACGAGCATCCGCTCATTCCGACCGGGGCAGCCGTGCGTGCGGGTGTGGACCGGGTGGCCGCCGCGCTCGTCGGCAGCGGTGCCCGCGTCGAACGGCACAGTCCGCTGCTGCCTGATCTGACCGAAGCCGCGACGCTCTACATGCAGTTGCTGATTTCGGGCTCAGTCGCGCGTTTCCCCGTCGAATCGGACGAGCAGCTGCGTGCCCACGTCGCCGGACTGAGCGCGGACGACCGGAGTCTCGACTCCGCGCGGCTACGCGCGATGGTGTTCAGTCATCGCGATTGGCTCGAGGCGAACAACCTCCGCGAGGTCCACCGGCACGGCTGGCGGCAGCTGTTCGCCGAGTTCGACGCCGTGGTGTGCCCGATAACGCCGACGCCCGCTTTCCCGCACGACCACGATCCCGATCCGATGGGACGGCGCGTCGACATCGACGGCGCCGAATACCCGTACTTCGATCAGCTCGTCTGGGCGGGCCTGGCCACCATGCCCGGCTTGCCCGCGACAGCCGTACCCACGGGCCGGTCACCCGAAGGCCTGCCGATCGGCGTGCAGCTCATCGGTCCGATGTTCGAGGACCGCACCCCACTGCGGCTGGCCGAACTGCTGGAGCGGAAGATCGGCGGCTTCGAGGCACCGAAGTAGGGCGTCCTGGCCGGGATGGGCGTTGTCGAGGACGCCCATCCCGGCCGGCGCCGGACCTCGTGCGTACTGGCTAGGCGACCCAGTCGGCTTGAGCGAAGACGGCGAGCATGTCGCTGCTGCGGACGCCGTTGGTCGAGAAGGAGCCTTCGACACCTACCCAGCCGCGGAAGGTGCCGTTGTCGTCGAGGATCTGCAACAACGGTTTCACGTGCGAATTACCGGTGTAGCAAGGCTCGTTACGTTCCATCGCCAGGCAGGTGCACCAGTGCCACAGCGCGTCGCGGCGGTCGCCTGAGTTCACCCGGCCGAGGTAGTACTGCAAGGAGCTGACGTTGGCCGGGGTGCCGCCGCCGTAGTGCGGGCAGCCGCCGCTCGCCTGGCACACCTTCGCCGATGACGGCTGCAGGTAGGTCAGGCACCAGGTCACCATCTCACAGGCGTTGAAGGAGCCGACCGCGAACGAACTGGCCACATCGCTCGCCTTGCCACCCGTCCATCCCCTTCCGACATATCGGAGATCACCCGGATGCGACTTCACGCTCGACATCGCGCGACGGTCGGTCAACGCCGCGTTGCTGCCGTAGCCGTAACCGCTGTTGACCCGCGTGGAACTCACGAAGTTCAACCGCGCCAGCCCCTGCTGGGTGTCCACGGACCACTTGTCCGTCCAGGTCGGCGACCAGGTGATCGTGACGGTCTGCTTGCCGTCTTGGGTACCCAGCTCATAGGTGCCCTGCCGGGTGTCGTTGGGCGCACCGGTGAACCCGCCCGCCGTCATGATCTCGCACGGGCGGACCTTGTCGGTCGTCTTCGGATCGCGGGACGAGCACGATGAGTCCGGAGTGACCTTGATACCGGTCCGCTGCGTGGGTTTCGTCTGCTCCCACACGTGCATGCGCGTTGACACCTTGCCGGTGGCCGCGTCGAACGCGTAGGTACCCAGCCGGAACCAGTTACTGGTCGACCCGGTGGTCAGGCTTCCGGTCGATACCACGAAATTGGCCCGGCCACCGGGAAGTTCACCGGCCGCGGCCGTGGGGATCGCGGTCGCGGGGACCGCGGCGGCCAGCAGCGCGATCACGACAAGGAAGAGAGCACGCTTCAGGAACCCGGTAGTTCGGCCTCGCCCGGCAAGATCAAGGCCAGTACCCTCGTCGGAGGTCGGCGCGCTCGCCGGGTTCGGCGGAGATTGCCCGGCCCCGCTCGCGCTGCCAGGCAGTTCTTTCGGTTGGTCCTTCTGCATAGTGGCTGAACCATCCAATCTCTGATGTGGTGTCATCGCAGGTCATCGGCGCGAGCAGGGCTTGTGGGAACCGATGGATTCTGGCCGTTATCGGAACTTGTGCCCAATGCCGTGTCGGACTCGGCAATCACCGACGCGCTACGGGTATCGCTCGGCGCCCGAGACGCTCTTCGCCGGCGCCAGGGTGGCGGACTGATCGACGAGCCGCGCCCTGGTGGCAACCGAGCATCCGGTTGGTGGCGCCGTGTGCGGTTTCCGGTGCGGTCGTGAGTGTCAATGGTGGGACGGCCCAATGTCGAATATCGTCCTTTATGGACAATCGGAACCGTGTCGGCCCCTTGGCGAGCCCGATCACACAGTCCCGGTCAGCGCCATCATGGTCACCAATTCGCAGACGACACGCCACCTTGCCTTGCCCCCTCGAATAATCACGCGTGGGAATGATTCAATGGCCAGTGATCGCCACTGTGACGGCGACCGCTAACTTTTCACTAACCGGTCATCCGCAGGGCGGGTCTCGGTCCGGCGTGTCCTCCGTTCGCCGACGGCCTCACACCTGCTTCCCGAGCTACGTTCTATGCGCTCTGGAACGCTCAGCCGCATAAACCGATTGATCGGCCTGCGGACGCCATGACACGCTGCCGACTGTCATCCCAACCCCGCTGGAGCTGCCCGTGACCGCCGAAACAATCCCGGCGATCGATGCCGCGTTGGCGAGGCGTCTGATCGACACGCAGTTCCCGCGGTGGGCCGGGCTGCCGTTGCTTCGGCATGCCCCGGCCGGCTCGGATCATGTGATCTACCGCTTGGGTGGGGAGTTGTCCGTGCGGCTGCCTCGCCATGCCGGTGCGATCAAACAGGCGAGGAAGGAAGCCGAGTGGTTGCCCCGGCTCGCACCGCACCTGCCTTTGGCCGTGCCGGTACCGGTGGAGGTGGGTGAACCGGACTTCGGGTATCCGTGGCCGTGGGCGGTAACGCGCTGGCTGGACGGCGAGGTGGCGACCGCCGATGCCTTGTCCGGCTCGCCTGAGACCGCAGTCGTGTTGGCCGAGTTCCTGACCGCACTCCACCGGTTCGACGCCGCGAAGACCGACGATCTCGTCGGCCCGCCGTTGGCCACACGGGACGCGGCGACGCGAGCCGCCATCACGAAAGTCGATGACGCGTTCGACGCCGGGGCGATGGGTGAACTGTGGACCGCCGCGCTCGCCGCCCCTGAATGGGACCGTCCACCGGTCTGGTTCCACGGCGATTTCCATACCGGCAACCTGCTGATGACAGGCGGCCGTCTCAGCGCTGTCATCGACTTCGGTGAGCTGGGAATGGGCGATCCGGCGTGCGACCTGATGATCGCCTTCACTCTCATGTCGGCCGAGACGCGAGCGACTTTCCGCACCGCGCTCGATGTGGACGACGCGACCTGGGTTCGCGGTCGCGGTTGGGCTCTGGCCACCGGCTTGAACGCGTATGTCACCTACGCCGCCGTCAACCCCCGCGTCGCCGCACAAACCACCCGCCAGATCACTCAGGCTCTTCTTGGCTAGAGATCGTTGGCGGACTTGGTCGTGAGTGGCGATTCGGGTTAGAGCGGACCCTCTTTAGGTACCTACTCGGGGCCATCATGTACTGGGGAAGGCGGCTACCGGGCTCACCCGCCGTAGGCATCTGAGACCGCCGCGGATCCGGACGGCGAAAGGTCAGCGGCGCCCGGCGGCCAGGATGACGAGGAACTGGCCGCCACCCGGCTCGATCGTCGCGGTCACCGGTAGCCCTGGTATCAGCCGGGAGAACCGGTCCACCAGCCAGTCCGCCGCTTCTTGGGCGTCCTGCTTCGTCGGGCAACGGGCCACCATTTCGCGGCCGCCCTTGCGTTCCAGCCGCCCGGCGACGGTGATCAGCGGCGCGGGTTCGACCACGTGCAGCCGGTCCGGCCAAGCGATGACCACCTTGACCGCGCCCTTGCGGGTGTTGCAGCCGCGGTGCGCGAGGCGCTCGGGGATCTTGGCCTTCCGGTCGGCGGTCCGGCTGTCGACACTGGGCCCGCGCGGGTCGTTCACCGACATGTCGGGGTCGACCGGTTCGTCGCACACCCAGCATCGCCAGCCGTCGCGCTCGGCCACATCATCGAGGAGACTCACCCGAGCAAACTAGCCTGCCTGGCCGGAGCCTCGGACACCGCACCGTCGACTCCGGATCCCGGTCCGGGTGACCAGCCTCCGTGGCACCGCGGAAATTCGTCTACTTTGGACCTGACATGGTTCTGTCGGTGCACCCCGCTACCGTGTCCGCGTTGTCGAGACCTGGGGTTCGAGGTGGCGGAGTACACGGAAGTACCGACGGGGCCGGCGAACGCGCTCGTACCGGTGGTCGCGGAACTGGTCCCGGCACCGGTCGGCCTGCGAAAGCGGTCATGATCCGACTCTCCGGTACCCGCCGCCGACGGCGGGTACCGGAGATGACTTACTCCCTCACAGACCCGCTTAGCAGGGTTGCAACAGCCAGCAGAGCCGGTAGTCGGCCCGGTAGGTCGTGGACGCGCCCGGCGCGACGATGTTCTGTGTCCTCGGGCCGCCGTGCGCCCAGCCGGTGAAGGCGTACTTGAGATTGAGCGGTGGCAGGTTCTGCGGGCTGTCCGCGCTGATCGAGTTGGTGGAGCCGGCGATCACCGTCCGGGTGAACGGCGTGCGTTCCCGGCTGCCGCCGACGGTGAGCATCGCCTGACTGGGGCTCGAGGTGAAGTTCAGCGACACCGTCTTCGGTTGGAGGTCGACGGTTTTGCTGCCGGTGCGGCCACTCGAATCGGTCGCGGTGAGGGTCAGCTGCAAGTACGACGGATAGTCGTGATCCGGTGCGACGAACGTGCCGGACGCGACGCCGGGAAAGTCCTGGACGTTGTGCGTGTGGCAGGTGCCGTTCGTCGCGCAGTGCCGGATCGCGAGTCGCCAGGACAGCGCCGACGCGGGGAGCTGACCGTCCTGGGCGTCGACAGCACGGCCCGAGAAGGGCACCGCCTGGCCGACCGACCAGGTCAGTGTGCTCGCCGGGCTGTCGATGACCGGAACCGGATCAAGGCCTACCGGGTTCCCGACGGTCACCCGCACCGTGGTGGTCGCGCTCGCGCCGTGGGAGTCCGTCACCCTCAGCCCGGCGTCGACGGTAGCGGCAGTGGTGTAGGTCCAGGTGGGACTGGAGGCCGATGAGTCGTCGTACGCGCCGTCGGCATCGAGGTCCCAAGCGTAGGACAGGGTGTCCCCGGCGTCCGGGTCGGTGGAGCCGGTGCCGTCGAACTGGACCGTCAGCGGCGCTGGGCCACTCGCCGGACTCGCTGTGGCCGACGCGACCGGCGGCCGGTTGGTGCCGCCGGGATGGCTCACACGATGGAGTTCGCCGCTGCCCAGCGCGACGTAGAATAGGTCGCCGCCAGGACCGGTGAGCACCTGCACCGGTGTGTTGACGCCGGTCACGAACGGCACCAGACGGCTCGCGCTCGGCTGGCCGCCGACTGCCTGCATGGCCCAGATACAACCTCTGGAGGAGTCGGAGAAGAACAGCGCGCCGGAATACTCGGCCGGGTAATTGCTCCCCGCCTCGAAGGCGATGCCGCTGATCGAGGAACCGCCGGTGGGGCACGGATCGGTCGCCACCACCTTGGCCGAGTGGTTGTAGGCGTAGTACGGCGCCGCCTGTCCGCCGGAGGTGTACAGGGATTCGCATCGGTCGAGGTTCGCGCCGTCGTAACCGGCCTGCCTGGCGTTGCCCTCGAAACAAGGCCAGCCGAAGTTCTCCGCCACGCTGTCGCCGACGTCGGCGACGCGGTTGATCTCCTCCCAGGTGTCCCAGCCGACGTCGCCCGCCCACAGCTCACTGGTACCCGGCCGGAAGCCGAACCGGAACTGGTTCCGCGCGCCGTAAGCGATCACGCGCCGCGCGTTGGCGTCGGCGCTGCTGGCGAAGGGGTTTCCTGGCAGGCCCTCACCGGTGTCGGGGTCGATGCGCAGCAGTGCGCCGTTGAGCAGAACCGGCTGCCCGGCGGGGCGTCGCGGCGATTGCGAACGCAGCGCGCCACCTTCGGCCGTCGGCGGCGAGAGATTCGTCCCGGCGGGCGAGGGCGGGTCGGCACAAGGGTTCTCGACCTGGCCGTAGTCGGTGAAACCGAAGCTGGCGCCATCGCCGCCGCCCGCGTACAGGGCACCGTCCGGTCCGAAGGCGAGAGCGCCGACCGAATGGCTGGGAAACTGCTGACACCAGCCCGTGACCAGCGGCTTCTCGCTGACGGCCGTGCCGGCCGCACCCATGGTCAGCTGTGAGACGCGGCCCGTGACGACGCAGCCCTTGGTGGTGGCACCCGGCGGGGTCGGACAGGTGTCACCCCACCGCGGCGGGGTGCCGCCGGGTTCCGCGTCGAGGGTGTAGGAGACGTAGACGTACGGCCTGGCGGGAAAGGCGGGGTCGACGGCCAGGCCGAGGAGGCCGCGGTCCCAGAAATCCTGTGTCTGCGGACGGAGGTCGGCGAAGACCGTCGCCGTCGTGTCGGCGAGCGAGTCGAAGACCTTGACCAGGCCGCTCTTCTCCGCGACGAACACGCGGCCGTCCGGCGCGAACGCCGTGGCGGTCGGTGAGTTGAGCCCCCCGATCGCCACCGTGTCGGTGAAACCGGCAGGCACCGCGGCTTCGGCGGGTGCCGCGGTGACGAGCGCGACCGCGAGCGCGCCGACCAGCGGGCCGACCACGCCGACCGCGAGCGGACGTCTCGATCTTCGTGGGAACAAGGGACGACGAGAACTCATCACGCGAACTCCTTCTGCGCAGGGACCGGTAGGAAGTCGACAGCTGCCCGGTATGGCGTCAGAAGACCGAAAGTTGTTACGCGTATGACAGAAATGCGCACAACTCGCTAAAGCCCTGTGCGTGACCGGTGTGCGGAAACCGGCTCGCGCGGGCTGTTCCTGCAGGAGTCCTTCACGCCTTCCCCATCATGTACTTCACGCGAGCAAGACCGCAGGTTCGCTCTAGCCCGAATCGCCACTCACGACTACCGCGGAAGTCTCGGCCACGCCGCGCCACCAGGGATAGGGCACCCCGAACAGCTTGTTGATCAGCACGGCGAGCAGGGCGATGAGGAGGACGCCGATCAGCACGGCGAGTATCTGGGACGGCGTGTGCAGCAGGCCCAGCGCGATGATCAGGGTGGTGGCACCGGCGGGCGGGTGGGGTGTGCCGAGGGCCGCCATCGCGGCGCAGGTGACGCCCAGTGCCAGCGCCGCCGCCCCGACCCTGGCCCATGACGGATGCGTCAGATCCGGGGAGGCGGTGAGCAGACCGGTGGCGGCGAGGCCGGTGAGGCCGGCGAGGACACCGGCCAGGTGACCGAGGACCGTGTTGCGCGGGCTCGCGCCGGGGGCGTCCGGACTGGCGAACACCAGGAACGCGGTGGGCCCGAGTGAGGGGAACAGCAGCGGCGCGCCGGTGAGGATCGCGCAGAGGCCGATGAACACGATGCACCCGAACGCGCTCAGTGCCACGTACGCGGTGCGGCGGATTCTGTTCATTCCCAGCCGCGGCGCGGGTTCCGGGTCCCGACGGCGCCGGGGGCGCGCCGCCGGTAGACCACGTACGGCCGCAGCAGGTAACGCACCGGAGCGCTGAAAGCGTGCACCAGCCGGGAAAACGGCCACAGCGCGAACAGCACCATCCCCAGCGCGGTGTGCAGCCGGTAGTCCAGCGGCGCCGACGCCATCAGGTCCGGTCGAGGATCCAGCAGGAGGATGCCGCGGAACCAGGGCGCGACGGTCTCGCGGTAGTCGTACCCGCCTCGGACACCGTTGTCGACCAGCGTGGTCGCCAGCCCGGCGAGCAGCACCAGCACGAGCACCACGTACATGTACCGGTCGCTGACCGACGTCGAGCGGCGGACAGCCGGGACGCGCGCCCTCCGCCACAGCAGGAGACCGAGGCCGCCGACCGCGACCAGGCCGGCGAGGCTGCCCATCCCGAGCGAGATCAGGTGATACGCGTGTTCGTCGAGCCCGGCGAACTCGGTGGCGCCCTTGGGGACGACCAGACCGAGCACGTGCCCGCCGATCACCATGAGCAGCCCGACGTGGAACACCGGGCTCGCCACCCGCAGCACCCTGGACTCGTGGAGCTGGCTCGACCGGCTCGTCCAGCCGAACTTGTCGTGGCGGTAGCGCCAGATCGTGCCGAAGACGAGCAGGGCTATCGACACGTAGGGCGCGGCGCCCCACAGCAGCAGGTCGAGTCCGGAACTCATCGGCCACCTCCGGTCGGGAACGGGTCGAGACCGACCAGTTCGGCCGGGGGAGCGGCGGGTCGTGGCGCTGGCGTGGCCGGAAGGGTGGCCAGAACCGCGCCGACGACGCCGCGATAGGGAGTGTCCATAGTGGACATGTTGCGATGCAACAGGTCCAGTGCCGGATGGAACCGGTCGAGTACCTCGGTCGCTGCGGCGGGCTCGGCCGCCGCGGCGAATTCCAGGATCACCGGCAGGAAGTCCGGCAGTTCGTTCTCGGCAGGGGCGAAGCCGTGGGTGCGGTAGAACCGCCGCAGGGCGGCCAACGTTTCCCCGCGACGGCGGGTGTCGCCGTCGAGGAACCAGCTCAGATGCAGCGTCCGCCGCGGCTTGCGGTCGAAGACCTCGATGTAGTGCGAAGCCAGCGCGCGAGGATCGCCTTGGCCCAGGTATGTCACGGCGCGCGAAAGTTCGTCGTGGCCGGGGCCGCTGGTCTCGTCGAGGCAGGCACGCAGGAGACCCAGTTTGCCGAGGACGGCGTCGTCCGGGTACTGCAGGCACCAGCCCGCGATCTGCCGCAACGCCGCGTGCTGCCGGGTGTCGACGGCACGGGAACGGGCAAGCCTCATCGGTCTTGCCCCCGCAGAGTGGGGAACAGCGCGTCCGGCCTGCCGCCGTCCGCCCAGCTGACGAGGTCCACTGTGGACTCACCGCCGCCCATCCCCGGGCCGCCGTCGACGTCGAGGCTGCAGCGAGTGGCGATGGCCTCCAGGTCATGGGCCTGGCCGACCCCCGCGGTCGGGATGACGTAACGCTCGTCGTACTTGGCCAGCGCCAAGAGCCGGTGCATCGCGAAGATCTGTTCGCCGGTGACGCCGACGGAGGCGGGGATGTCCTCGTCGGTCTCCTGCCCGAGGTTCACCGCCCGCATGTAGGACCGCATTGCGGCCAGCCGCCGCAGTGACCGCCGCACAGGCGCGGTGTCCCCGGCGGTGAACAGCTCCGCGAGGTACTCGACCGGGATGCGAAGGGCGTCGATGGCGCCGAACAGGTTGTCGCGGTGCTCACCGTCGTGGCCGCTGCCGCTCACCGCGTCGACCACCGGCGACAGCGGCGGGATGTACCACACCATCGGCATCGTGCGGTACTCCGGATGCAGGGGCAGCGCCAGCCGGTAGTCGTGGATCAGCCGGTACACCGGCGATCGCCGGGCCGCGGTGAGCCAGTCGTGCGGGACACCGGCCGCTTCGGCCGCCCGGATCACCGCGGGGTCGCGCGGGTCGAGCAGCAGATCCAGCTGAGCCGGGTAGAGGTCGTGTTCGTCGGCGACCGACGCGGCTTCAGTGACCTTGTCGGCGTCGTAGAGCAGCACGCCGATGTAACGCAGCCGTCCGACGCAGGTTTCCGAGCAGACGGTGGGCTGACCGGCCTCCACCCTCGGGTAGCAGAAGGTGCACTTCTCGGCCTTGCCGGTCTTGTGGTTGAAGTAGACCTTCTTGTACGGGCAGCCGGTGACGCACATCCGCCAGCCGCGGCACTGGTCCTGGTCGACCAGCACGATCCCGTCCTCCTCGCGTTTGTACATCGCGCCGGAGGGACAACTGGCCACACAGGACGGATTGAGGCAGTGCTCGCAGATACGCGGCAGGTAGAACATGAAGCTCTGCTCGAACTCGAATTTGATCCGGATCCCGAGTTCCTCGCGCAGCTTCTCGGCGATCGGGTCCTTGACGCCGTGTTCGGTCGAACCGCCGAGGTCGTCGTCCCAGTTCGGACCCCAGGTGGGTTGCGTGGGCTCGCCGGTGATCGCCGAGCGGGGCGCGGCGGTGGGCACGTCGTCCCCGAGCGGTGCCTCGATCAGGGTGGTGTAGTCGTAGGTCCACGGCTCGTAGTAGTCGGAGATCTCCGGCAGATCGGGATTCGCGAAGAGCTTCCCGAGTTTGCTCAGCCGTCCGCCCGCGCGCAGCCGAAGGCGGCCCTTCGAAGTTCGTTCCCAGCCGCCCTTCCACCGTTCCTGGTCCTCGTAGCGGCGTGGATAGCCCTGCCCCGGACGGGTTTCGACGTTGTTGAACCACGCGTACTCGGTGCCTGCCCGGTTGGTCCACGCCTGCTTGCAGGTCACCGAGCAGGTGTGACAGCCGATGCATTTGTCCAGGTTCATCACCATGGCCAGTTGCGCCAGAACCCGCATCAGTAACGCACCTCCTGGGAACGGCGGCGGATCACGGTGACCTCGTCGCGCTGGTTGCCGGTGGGGCCCAGGTAGTTGAACCCGAAGGACAACTGGGCGTAGCCGCCGATGAGATGGGTGGGTTTGACGAGCAGCCGCGTCAGCGAGTTGTGCGTGCCGCCCCGTTTCCCGGTGGTCTCGCTGCGCGGGACGTTCACGGCCCGATCCTGCGCGTGGTAGAGGAAGACGGTGCCCGCCGGCATGCGGTGCGAGACGATCGCCCTGGCCACCACGACGCCGTTGCGGTTGACCGCCTCGATCCAGTCGTTGTCCTTGGCGCCGATCGCCTCGGCGTCGGACGGGCTCATCCAGATCCCCTGACCGCCACGCGACAGGGTGAGCATGTGCAGGTTGTCCTGGTACGTCGAGTGGATCGACCATTTGCTGTGCGGGGTCAGGTAGCGGACGGTGACCTCCGCGCCGTTCCCCGGTTCGCCGGAGAGATGGTGCGCGCCCAGTGGCGGCCGATAGACCGGCAGGGCCTCGCCGAGTTCGTGCATCCAGTCGTGGTCGAGGAAGAAGTGCTGGCGGCCGGTGAGCGTATGCCAGGGTTTCCCGTGTTCGACGTTGATCACGAACGCGGAATACCGGCGTCCACCACTTTCGCTGCCGGACCACTCCGGGCTGGTGATGACCGGTGCGGGCCGGGACCTGGTGTCGGCGAAGGAGATCCGCTTGCCTTCGTGCTCGGCCGAAAGATGCGCCAGCTCGGTGCCGACACGTCTCTCGAGCTCACGGAAGCCTTGGGTGGCCAGCCGTCCGTTCGTGGTGCCGGACAGCGCGAGCACGGCGTCAGCGGCCTTGATGTCGGTGTCGATCAGCGCGTGTCCTTGAGCGGCTCCTGTCGTCGCGACGCCGTTCTTCGCGCGCAGCCAGTTCAGTTCCTCGCCGACGTCGTAGGTGATCCCCTTGCTGGTGGCGCCCAGCTTCTCCAGCAGCGGTCCGAGGGTGGCCAGTTTCGCCGCCACGGCGGGATAGTCGCGTTCGACGACGGTGAGCCGCGGCATCGTGACACCCGGGATGGGTTCGACGTCTCCGTCGCGCCAATCACGCACGACCCCGCCGGGTTGCGCGGTTTCTCCCGGCGTGTCGTGCGTCATCGGGGTGGCGACGAGATCCTTCCGCACGCCCAGATGACGTTCGGAGAGTTCGCTGAACCGCTTCGCGATCGTATGGAACGCCTCGAAGTCGGTGCGGGTCTGCCACGGCGGATCGACGGCGGCGTTGAAGGAGTGGATGAACGGGTGCATGTCCGTCGACGACAGGTCGTGCTTCTCGTACCAGGTCGCGGCGGGTAGTACGAGATCGGCGAACAACGTGGTGCTGGTCATGCGGTAATCGATTGCCAGCAGGAGATCCAATTTGCCGACGGGGGCGGTGTCCTGCCATTTGACCGATCGCGGCCGGGCTTCCGGCGGTGCTTCCTCGCCGCGGAGGTTCGCGTCCGTGCCCAGCAGATGACGCAGGAAGTACTCGTGCCCCTTGGCCGAGGAGCCGAGCAGATTCGACCGCCACACCGTGAGCACTCTCGGCCAGTTCCGGGGCTCGTCCGGATCTTCGGCTGCGAAGCCGAGCGTGCCCTCGCGCAGCTTCGCGGTGACGTGGTGGGCCGGGTCGATGCCTGCTTCTTCGGCCTCGTCCACCAGATCCAAAGGATTGCGGTCGAAAGTGGGGAACGAGGGCATCCAGCCCAGCCGCGCCGACTGCGCGAGGGTGTCGGCGGCGCTGGTCCCGGCGAGCGCGCCGGGAGCCAGCGGTGAGGTCAGTTCGTCGTTGCGCAGCGCGTCGTAGCGCCATTGGTCGGTGTGCAGGTACCAGTAGGCGGTGCCGATCATCTGCCGGGCGGGCCGCACCCAGTCCATCGCGCCGGCCAGGGTCGCGTGCCCGGTCAGCGGGCGCACCTTCTCCTGTCCGACGTAGTGCGCCCATCCGCCGCCGTTGCGGCCCTGGCAGCCGGTCATCGTCAGCAGCGCCAGGAAGGAGCGGTAGATGGTGTCGGAGTGGAACCAGTGGTTGGTGCCCGCGCCCATCAGGATCATGCAGCGGCCGCGGGAGGCCTCGGCGGTTTCGGCGAACTCCCTGGCGATCCGGGCGACCCGTTCGGCCGGGACCGAGGTGATCTCCTGCTGCCATGCCGGGGTGCACGGTTCCGCCGGATCGTCGTAGCCGGATGGCCACCGGCCGGGGAGGTCGCCGCGCCGCACGCCGTACTGCGCCATCAGCAGATCGAGCACCGTGGTGACCAGCCGCCCGCCCGCTTCCACGGCGGGCACACCCCGGCGCAGCACGCCATCGACGTCGAACCGCGGCAGCAGCACCTCGACGGCACGGTGGCCGGGATCGTCGAGCAGGCTCAACCGCGGCACGACATCGCCGAGGTCGAGGTTCCAGCGGCCCTGGTCGTGCTCGTTCCAGCGGAAGCCGACCGAACCGTTCGGCACGACCGGTTCCCCGGTGCGCTCGTCGACCAGCACGGTCTTCCAAGCGGGCTCGGCCGCTTCGGTGTCGCCGAGGTCGGCCGCGGTGAGGAACTTCGAAGGTACGTAGGCGCCGTCCCGTTCGGTCAGCGTGACCAGGAAGGGGAGGTCGGTGAACCGGCGGACGTAATCGGTGAAGAACGGCACCTGCCGCTCGGCGAAGAACTCGGTGAGGATGACGTGCCCCATGGCCATCGCCAGCGCGGCGTCGGTGCCGGGGTGCGGGGCCAGCCATTCGTCGGCGAACTTGGTGTTGTCGGCGTAGTCGGGGGAGACCACCACGACCTTCTGCCCGCGATAACGCGCCTCGGCCATCCAATGCGCGTCCGGCGTCCTGGTGACAGGAACGTTCGAGCCCCACATCATCAGATACGCGGCGTCCCACCAGTCCGCGGATTCCGGGACGTCGGTCTGGTCGCCGAACACCTGCGGCGAGGCCACCGGCAGATCGGCGTACCAGTCGTAGAACGAGAGCATGGGGGCGCCGATCAAGGCCATGAACCGCGACCCGATCGCGTGCGAGACCATCGACATCGCCGGAATGGGGGAAAAGCCGGCGACCCTGTCCGGGCCGTAGCGGGAAATGGCGTGCACGTGGGCGGCGGCTGCGATTTCCGCGGCCTCGTCCCAGCTGACCCGGACCAATCCGCCTTTTCCGCGGGCACGTTGATAGGAAAGCCTCTTCATGGGGTCGTCCATCACCGATGCCCATGCGACGACCGGGTCACCGTGCTGCCTCAACGCCTCGCGATACATTTCGACCAGTACGCCTCGCGCATACGGAAAACGTACCCGGGTCGGAGAATAGGAATACCACGAAAAAGAGGCGCCTCGCGGGCAGCCCCGCGGTTCGTACTCGGGCTTGTCCGGTCCGACGGAGGGATAGTCCGGGTCCTGGCTCTCCCAGGTGATGATCCCGTCGGAAACATAGACGTTCCAGCGACAGGAGCCCGTGCAGTTCACGCCGTGCGTCGACGGGACCACCTTGTCGTGGCTCCATCGATCCCGGTAGAACGCGTCACCTTCCCGGCCTCCGGTGAGGTGTACCGAGTGCAGGTCCGCCGATCCTTCGGTGCGGGTCAAATAGCGGCCGAGGCGGAGCAAGGCGGAGGTCGCCGCACCTTCGGCGTGGCTATTCGCGCTGTTTCCGTTGGCCTTTCGTGGCGAGCGCACGCTCGCGACCTCCCGACTGAAGTCGTGAATGAGGCGGACAGCACGAACAAGACATGTTCAGTCTGTCCGGGAACGCGGCAATGCTAGCGGCATCGGACGTGTGCTGTCCTTTCGCGAAGGTGATCATAGCGGGTGGATCACTCGAAAAGACCAGTAAGTAAATGTATTGGTAATGTGGTGGTAATTGCCGCGAGAAACTCGATTATTCCGTTTGGTCGGGCGATAGAAAACCATCTTTACCTCAGGCGGCGATCGCGGTCGCGGTGAGCGCCGCGGTGGCGATCATCGGGGCGTGCCCGCCGGTCAGTCGGCAGGCGGAATCTCGATCCGGCTGTCGATGGAGCTGCCCGAGGCACTTGGCCTGTTCCGGCGGGCCATCCTGCAGAGCGCGCCGCCCGGCCTCGCCGTCCGCCGTCCCGAGGGGGCGGCGAGAATCGGTCGGCTGTTCGCCGACGCGCTCGGCACCGACCCGGGCGTCGCTGGACTCACGGAAATCCGTGGCGCGCACGAGGAAGCCGCGCTGACCAGCCTGCGACGCCGGCGAACCCGATGGAACCCGCGTTGCCCGGCGCCGCCGCGACCGACGAGGTCTACGTCGAATCGCTGGTCGCCTTCGGTGACAGGTTGCGCGAAGCCGGACCTGGCGTCTGCTCGTACCGGCTCGGCTGGCTGCCCGAGGGTCCGAGTTCGGCGCCTTCGGCACCGGGCTCCGCGCCGTCTGGGTGGCGTTCGCCCGCAGCGGCACTCTCGATCCCACTTCGGTGGCCGGCCGCCCGGTCAGGTTCGCGGGTCGCTGAGCGGCCGGTGCCCTCGGCAAGGGCGTCCCTTTGGGGGTGAGAAGAGCGGCCGGGAGTCAGCGCGGGTTCCCTCAAGGTCGGCGCCCGCTGCCCAGCGTCGAAGCCTGATGTCCTGAAGGCTCCCTTTGAGACTTTCGACGTCTGAAAGGGAGCCTTCAGGACAAGCCACATTTGCTTTATCTCTCACCGACTCGAATCGCCACTCACGATCCCTGCCTCATCGACCGTTGATTGGTCCTGTCCACTGGAGCTCGCTATTCGGATCCTCCGGGTTGACCATCATGACGGTTCTCCCGCTGGTGACGGCGTTCTTGACCGCCTCGGCGAGCTCCGTGTCGGTGGGTTGACGGCCGAGCTTCGCGGCGAGCTCGACGGCGACGTTCCGGCCCACCTGGTTGTTGTACAGGTCCATCAATTCGGCCGTAGGGTTGTTGTTGCCCTTCCACGCCTCATGGGCGTCGGTGAGCTCTTTGGCCTTCTCCTTGTCGAAGTACTTCGTCAGCAAGGCGTTCCACAACGCGTGTTGATGCGCGTTGCCGATGTCACCGTCCCGCGTCCCGTCCTCGCCGCGTCCTGGGGCACCGGCGCCGAAATGGCCGGCTGCGTTGGCCGCGGCCTCGTCGGAGAGGTTGCTCATCAAGAGTAGATCGCTAAGACTGGTCTGATCGAAAATGGCCTTTTCCGCCGGGGAGACCAGTCTTTCATGACGTAATTTCGAGTACAGCACTCGCTCGCCGGTCTTCGGCGTCAGCGGGAATTGAATCTCCATTTCCCGCCGGGTCAGCGGGTCGACCACGGGCGCTCTTCCGGAGGGGTCGGTGAGTTTCACCGGATTGTTGTGGACGTAGGTGTATGCGGCGAGGTTGAGGGGTTCGCTGATGCCGCCCGCGAGGTCGGTATCCAAGTAGTCGGCAAGAGCCGGATCCGCGCTCGCCCAAAGTTGCGTTCTCGGGTTGTAGTAGCGAGCCCCGTGGTAGTAGAGACCGGTTTCCTCGTCGAGTTCCTTGCCGGTGAACTTGTACGGTATACCGCTTTGGCTCGTCCTTTCTTCCACCCACGTCTCGCCGAACGGCATGTATTCGAGGTGCTCGGTGACGTTGCCTTGCCTGTCGGTGACGTAGCCGGCAGAGCCGAGATGGTCGGCATGGAAGTAGGACTGGGCGTTCTCGGGGTCGCTGGCGGCGACGGTTTTGGTGGTGAGGCGACTGTCGCCGACGAAAATGTGCTTGAAGCCGGTCCCGTTCCGTTCGCTGTAGCCACGGTTGGGGTAGAGGGACAGGCCGTCACCCTGTTTGATGACGCGTTCGCCTGCCGCGTCGTAGGTGTAGCCGACAGTGGCTCCCTGGCATCCTGCCGGGGTTTGCGGGACCGTCGCCGTGGCGGTGTCCTGGTTACAGGCGAGCCGGTTCTCGTCATCCCACACGTACTGGCGTCGTTTCCCGCCCTCGGCGGTGTTCACCGTGTCGGTGAGGTTGCCGTTCGGGTCGTAGGCCTGGGTGATCGGGCCGACCGTGCTCGGCGCGTGCGGTTTTCCACTGCCGTAGTCGTACTTGTAGTCGTAGCTGGTCTCGTCCTGACCCCCGACCGGCTCGATCGGTCCGACCGTCAGTGGGCCTGGCGACGCCGGGCTCCCTCCGCCACCACCGACCGGCGACACAGGACTCGACCCGCGGTTCAGCGACGCCGCTTGAGTGGTCGTGCCGGTGATCTCGTGATGCTGGGTTTTGGTGGTGGTGTTGTGAATGGAGTCGTAGCTCAGCGCCAGGGTGTATTTGTCCTGCTGGTTGCTCTTGGTCGTGTACTGGCCGCTGGCGGAGGTGAGCTGGTAGAGGTCGTCGTAGCCGAAGGTTTGACTGCTCGGGCCACCGATCGTCGGGTTCTGTGGCGTGTTGTTGGTCAGGGCGATGACGTTGCCGACCTTGTCGTAGGTGTAACCGAGGTTCTGGAACTCGGTGGCACCCGGTGTTTTCGACTTCAGGGTGGCGAGCCGGCGGTCGGCCTGGTCGTAGGTGTAGGTGGTGCGCACCCCGTTCCCGGTCTGCTGCTGGACTTTCTGGCCGAACTTGTCGTAGTCGAGGCGGCCGAGGTAGAGGTAGTCGGTGCCGTTCTTGGCCCCCGCGGCGCGGGTGACCTCGCCGCCGGTGTCGTAGTCGTAGCGGAGGATCTCCCCATCGGGGTAGGTCATCTGCAGGACTCGGTTGAACGTGTCGAAGCGCCATCCGGTGGTGTAGCTGCGATCCGCCTGTCCGGTGATCTTGATGGTGCGGGTTTCCCTGGTGGTCTCACCCAGTGGTCCGTAGCCGCGGGTGAGGGTCCCGGCAGCGTCGCGGATCTCGGTGACCCGCCCGGCGGCGTTGTCCGGCGCACCGGATGCGCCGTGGGTGTAGGTGACGTTGTCGGCCGGGAAGGCCGGGTAGCGGACCGCGGTGAGACGGTTGTGGTCGTAGTCGTACTCGACCTGCTTGCCCGTTGCCTTCAGGTTCGCGGTGATCTTCGCCGTCGGGTTCCCGGCCAGGTCGTAGCGCGTCTCGGTGCGACCCGCATCGGGGCTTTCCAGGACGGTGCGACGGCCGAGAGCGTCGTAGCCGGAGCGCGTGGTGTTGGTCTTGTCGTCCACCACGGTGGTGAGCTGACCCAGCGAGTCGTAGTCGTAGCTGGTCCAGATCACCGCCTGTCCACCCGCCGGGTTGAATTCCTTGACCGCGGTGGTCTTTTCCCGCAGGTCGGTGTAGCTGCGCTTCTGTTTGCCGTTGCCGTCGGTCGCGATGGTTTCGAACCGGGTGACACCGGCGCGGTCGGGGCCGAACCCGTAGGCCACGGTGGTCGTGACCTCGTCCGGCTGGACCGTCTTGACCGGCCGGTCCAGCACATCGAACGACACGCGAGTCGGAACCACCGTGTCGAAGGCGGCGTTGAACGCGGCGTTGCCCTTGCCCTTGGGTTCGGTGATCGGGTGGTACTGCTCCACAGCGCGGCCGAGGAAGTCGAACTTGGTGCGGCCGGACACCGTCATGACCTCCTCGGGTGTGTCACCGGGATTGTTCGCGACCGACGCGTCCTTCTTCGTCTGCAGCACGCGTTTGAGACCGTCGGAGAAGGTGACGGTGTCGATGGTGTCCTCACGGATACCGGTGGCGTCGCGGTCGAGGTGCCGGGTCGTGGCATAGGGGACCGCGGCTTCGGGGTGATAGTCGAAGTCGATCGTGACCTTGCCCGACCCGATCTCGTACGGTCCGGTGACCGTGTCCAAACGCCCGGCACTGTCGTAGCCGCGCAGCACCTGCTGACCGTTCTGATCGGTGGTGCGGTCGGGTTGCCCGTACTTCAGATTGTGCGTCGCGCCCGATCGCAGCCCGAAGCTGTCCACAATAGACTCGACGTGGACGCCGACGATGGTGTCGTAGCCGTAGTCCAACCGGTAACGTTGACCGGTCTTGTTGGCCGGTTTGGTGACCGACTTCAGGTTCCCGTCCGGGAAGTACTCCAGGTCGGTGTCGGCCGAGACGGTGTCGGTGAGGTACTGGCGGACCTGCCGCACCGCGCCCGTTACGCAGTCCACTGTGGATTCACTGTGCCTCGACGCGGTGCTGCCGGTGGTGCCGCGCTGGTTGAACAGATTGGCGGTACCGACCAGGTTGCGTGCCCGGCAAGCCGGGTCGGAGGCGGTGTAGCGGTAGATGGTCTCCACGTCGTCGGAAACACCCTCGTCGGCGGCGTCGAACGAGCGGATCAGGTTGCCGTAGTCGTCATACGACATTTCGGTGTAGGTGGACTTGCCGGGTTTCTCGACGCCCTCGTAGAAACGTTTGTCCACCCGGGACAGTGCCGCGAACGCACTGCCCGGCGCGGTGTCGCGGAGCTGATAGGTGTTGACGGTTTCGGCGAAGGGCCGCCCCGTGCCGTCGGTGGTGAGAGTACGGGCGAGCAACCCACGGGTGTGCGGACCGTCCGTACGGTACTCGTCGGTGGTCGAGCGATAGAGCGCCTCGGCCGAGCCGGGGTCACGCTGTTCGGTGACGACCTTGCCGAAGCCGTGGAATTCGCGTTCGAGCCGATCGTATTTGCCCTGTTCGTAACGATAGGTGGTGAGCTGGGTGTCGGCGCCGTCGCCGGGGTGGCCGTCGGACACGGTGGTGCGGGACAGCACCCAGCGGGCTTCGGGCATGGCCTGGCTGTTGCCGGTACGGGTGTAGTCCAGTTCGACCCGTCCACCCAACGGCCGGTTCACCGTGCGAAGCAGATTGGTACGGCCGGTCTTGTTGACCGCGACCAGCAGCTCGTTGTCACGAGTGGATTTGACGTGATCCGCCAGCCCGTCGCCGTTGACGTCACGCAAGCCGATCTCGGCGCGGCCGATGCCGGTGGAAGCGTTGACGCCGGGATTGAACACGAAGGTGCCGATCGGGGTGGGGACAGGGAACGTGAAGTAGACGCCCGCGCCGAGGGTGGCGTTCTTGTCCACGGCGATGTCGGTGAAGCTGCCGCGGAACGGAGTGGGGGCGGTGAAACCGGTGCCGGTGTTGACGGCCACCTTGATCGGGTTGGCGCCGTCGGTGAAGACGCGGTCGGTGAGACCGTCGCCGTTGACGTCGAGCATGCTGGCGTTGGTGAACGAGGTGCCGAGTTCGGCGGAGAGACCCCCGGCGAAGCCGTAGTTGTCGACGTTGAACCCGAGGTTGACGCCCAGGTTGCGGGTGGAGGCGTCGTTGATCGGTCCGGCCGACCACGGTTCGCGGGCCGCGAAGCTGTAGCCGAGGTTGAGTTGCGCGTCGCCGTTGGCGAAGACCTTGTCCGGAAGGCCGTCACCGTTGATGTCGATCAGATCGACGCGGGTGTCGGACTCACCCCCGCCGAGGCTGCCACCGATCCCGAGCGCCGGTTGGACCGGGCCGTTGGTGGCGGTGTTGTTGCTGCTGCCGGCTTCGGGTGCGGCCAGACCCAGCGCGCTGGCCAGGGTCGCGGCCTCGCTGCCCGCGGAGTACGACACGTTGCCGGACAGGTTGTCGGTTTCGCGGACGTTGCCGCCGAGAGTCCCCCGTCGGGAGCCGAGGGCGCCGTTCATGTCCGTGAACTGGATCTCTTTGGCGCCGACCACATCCGGGAACCGGTCACCGTTGAGGTCGACGTAGTCCACCGACCCGGCGGTGATGCCACCGACGACGGTGCCCCCGAACGGACCGGCGGACAGCGTGCCGGACACCTGACCGGTCACGCCGCGACGCATCACCGTGCGGTCACCGGCGACATCGGCGTCGGTGACCACATCGATGGTGTCCGCACCGAGCCGGGAGCTGGTCGCCATGGTGCCGGTGAACCAGGACGACTCGTCCTGCGCCGCCCAGCCGCCTTTGGCCGGGTTCGGAGCGAAGATCGCCAGCCGGGGCATGGGGATCCGGGGGTTCGCGGCGAACCCCGCGATGTCGGCTTCCTTGGGTTCCCGGGGCAAGGCGTCCTTGAAACTCTGGTCGATCGCGAGTTCGGCCTGCTTGATCGGTTGGGTGGCGCGGTCGCGGTTGGCCTGATAGCCGATCACACCCCAACCGCGGTACGGCTGCGGGAACGCGCCCTGGCGGGCGGAGCCGTGTGCCGCGCTCGGCGCCGGGCTGAACGTCGGCCATGGGGACGAGAGATCGTAGGTGACCTTCGCGGACTGTTCGGCGACCAAACCGAACAGATTGGAATCCGTTGTGGAGTGGTCGAAATACAGCTCGTCGCCCTCAGTGACCGGGACGACCACGTCCAGGTCCTGGCCGGGCGAGCCGTACTGCCCATTGACGATGTCGACGACCCGCTTGCCCAACAGCTGCCCGCCGCGTTTCTTGACGGTGAACGCGATCTTGGTCGCGCCGGGGAAGCCGAAGTTGAGCTTCACGCTCGGCCGGACCCGCAACTTGCCGGTCTTGGTCACCTTGTAGGTCTGCTGCGGCGCTGTGAGGGTGTCGGCGGGGTACATGTCCACGTCGACCGGCGGGCTGATCACCAGCGTCGGCCGACCCTTGTCGTCGACCAGGGACTCCACCCCCGGCGCGGCCGTGTAGTGCGCCTTCGGCACCCAGGACACCGCGGAAACGTCGATCGGGGAGTCGGTCCTGATGTGCCATGACATCTTCTCGAACTGGCTGACCGGAAGGCTCATGTCGATCGTGGTGGTCCCGGTCGACCCGGCAGGCAGGACCTTGCGGAACACCTCCGCCGGAGCGTGCACCCCGTTGCCCTTCGTGATCACCACGGTCACGTCGTCCGAGGTCACCTTGCTCTTGACCACGTCACCGGTCAGCTGAAGCGTGCCGGTCACCGGCACCATCACCTGCGATGAGCGGCCGCCGAGCGTGAAGTCCGACGACGCGCGGAACACGGTGTTCGCCAGCCCGTTCACGTCCGTGCCTGCCGCCAGGTCGGTGTAGCTGATCGTCGGGTCCCACGCCACCGTGTCGTACTTTCCGTCCAGAATGGACTGTGTGCGGAAGTAGAGCGCGTCGCCCTTCTTCACCGCGATCGCCGACACATTGGCCGGGGTGAACTCGGTGTGGTCGTCCGGGCCGATTCGTTGCGCCCAGAGTTCGGTGTCCTTGGCCTGGATGGTGACCCGCACACCGTCGGCCTTGGTGTACGCGGCGCGCGCGGGCGAGGGGTCCACGGTCAGTTGCACCCGGCCGTCGACGCGGACGGTGCCGCTGAACGGCGCGACCCAGCGGCGCACCGAGTCCAGCAGCGGCGAGTTGTCGACCTGCTGGTTGAACTGGGCGGTCTGGTCACCGACGATCTCCCCGGTCACCGCGCCACCGCCGACCGGCACCGGGGTGCGGGTGGAATCCGCGCTGTAGGCGGGCTGCCCGTTGGCGTCCAGGTAGCCGAACAACACGCCGCCGTTGTCGACCAGGTCGGTGATGCCGTCACCGTTGACGTCGCTGAAGAACCGATCCGACGTGGTCGTGGTCCCCACGAAGTCCAGCTGCGCGGCGATAGCGGCGACGAAAGCCTCGACACCGATCGTGCCCGACAACGTCCGCTCGGTGGAAATACCCGGAAGGTCACGCAACTTCAGCGGTGTGTCCCCGAACTTCGGTGTACCTCCCGGTGTGCTCAGATTGGGTCGGTAGTACACGTCGTTGTTCTTGCGGAACACCTTGTCCGGCAGGTTGTCGCCGTTCACGTCCACCAGTGCCGACAGGCCATCGGACTGTCCGGCGTTGAACCCGACCTTCAGCCCGACGCCCCCCTGCTTGACCGGCAGCCCCTGCACGTTGTAGCCGGCGAACAAGTGCGCGCCGAATCCGACGGAGGTGCTCGCCGAGATCGCGCTCGCCTCACCTTCACGGATGTTCACACCAAGGTCGTCATCCGGGACCGGCCAACCGGCGGCGTCGGCGAACCCGGTGTAGTTGCCCGCCTGGTCACGCACGTCGTCGAAGTAGTCGAACGAGTGGGTGTTGAACAGTTTGTTGTCCTCGCCGAACTGAGACACCGACGCCAGCAGCGTTTTCGCGAACGCGCCGGTCCGGTAGTTCAGCTCGTAGGCCCGGATCAGCTGGTCGTCCAGCTTGACCTCGACCCGCCGCAGCAGGTCGGCGGTCACCTTCTTGAACCCGCCCCTGGCGTCGATCTGCACATCGCCGCGACGAGGCTCACCGCGGTCCCGGTCACGCAGGAACGTCACCGAGTATTTGCCTTCGACGTCACCGTGGCCGGTGTAGGTGATCCGCTGCGGATACAGGTTGCTGCCCGCCACCGTCGACTTCTCGGTCCCACCGTCGTTCACCCGCGCGTAGCGGTAACGCATGCGGTTGTCGTTGGTGTCACGGACCTCGCGCACCGCCCACGTCGCGATGCGGCCCGCGTTGTCGGTCAACGTCGTATCGGCCGCTCCGCCGAACAGCATGCGAGTGCCCGCCTTGTCGGTGACCTCCCACCAGTAACCGGCCGGGTTGTCCCCGTGGCGCACGATCCGGTCGAACCGGCTTTCCACGCGTGCGTGGAAGACCTTCTCCGCCGTCCGCTTCTGCAACTCGCCCCGGTGGGCGACGGGGGTGAGCTGCTCACCGTTCAGGAGGTAGGTCTCCGTCTCCAGAGCCACGTCATACCGCGGTACTCCCCAGCGGGTGTCGACCGTGACCGTCGGCATGGCGACGTCCCACCCGGCACCCAGCCAGCCGTTCGCGCCTCCGGAGCTGTACGCCACCGCCAGCTTCGGCTCCAGACCCGCCCGTCCCTTGGGCACCTCGAGCGGGTAGGACATCCGCGCATCGCCGGAGTTGTTCGCCGACGGTGGCGCGATCAGGTTCACCCCGGCCCCTGGATCGGCCGCTTTGATGTCCTTGATCTGATTCGGATTGAACGAGGTTCCCTCCGGATGCTCCGGAGCGGCCACCGCCCCCTCCGCGCCTGATGCCTGCCCTGCCCCGCGCACCGAGGTGGGCGGAGCCGCGCCCGGGACCGCCATCGCCACCAACGCCAGGATCAAGGCCACCACGACTGCCTTGTGGTGATGACGAACTGGACGAGCCCACGCGAAGGCAGACATGCCCCCGACCCCCTCTGGATCAGTGAATGTGGCTATCAGGCCCCGGCAAAGAGCGACAAACGCTGTCGCGCACGGGATCGAGCGGTGATGCGGGCAAAGAAAGGCGATCGATCAAATGGTCGTCGCCGGATTAGTGCATCCGGAGGAACATCCCCTTCTGTGCCCAGCCCATTCATCCGCGAGGGCGAGGCATCAATCTCTCGGCCACACGCTATCGAGGGTCGATTAAATTCCGATGAAACACCTGCCTGCAGAACTGCCGTGCGGCCGATCGGCCCATTGTGCGGCAACGGATCCGCGCGACAGGGGGCCAGGCATGAAAGAGCCCGACGTCACGCCGTTCGAACCTTCGACCTGCGCGGTCGTCGAGTCGAGGTCGTGCCGCCGGGCGCTGATCAGTCCCCGTCGCGGGCCAGGGCGTCCTCGCCGGCCGGCTTCACACACCGTCCGGCTTCGGGATCGGGACACACGGGAACCGGGTGACGTCGACCTCGATCTCCTTGGTCGGCCCGCAGAGCTGGAGGCCGTCGGTGTTCGTGCCGTCCGCCACGCTGAATCCGACCACGCCGATCGCGGTCTCGCCCCGATCGAGGTTTTTGCCCATCAGGGAGTCCGCCGACCAGGTGGCTTCGCGCCAGGTCTTGTCCGCGAGTTCGGTCCTGAGGTCGCTGGCGGGCCACGCTTCGGTGAAGCAGTACTGGGGGATTTCCTTCGGCTCGTAGGGGTCGCACGGTTCCCCGGCCGTGTTGTTGCGACGAAGCTGCAGGTACTTGATCCTGGCCCGCTGCACGCCACGATCGGCGAGCGCTCCGGTCACGGCCACATACACCGCGACGTAGTGCTTTCCCGCCTTCGCCGACTGGCCTGCCAGTTCGGGCGTCCAGGCGACGTCGACGGCCTTCACCTGTATCGCCTGGTCCAAACCCGGTTCCGTGGTGACGAGGGCCTGGCCGGGGAAGTCGGCGAACTGCGAGTATTTCGGGCCGGACTGGGCCGTGGCAGAGTCATCGGACGGTGAATCGCCGCTGGTCGCCGCCGTTCCGGTGCCGCCGCCGTCGCCGGAACACGCGGTGACCAGCAGAGCGAGTCCCGCGACGAGCACGGGCAAGAACCGAGTTGACATGTGACGACCCTCCGTCAGAGTGGTGTGACACCGTAGCATCGAGTGTCACTGAGACGTGGCCGGAAGCGGCACGGTTCCCCTGGAGGTATGTCCCGCGCTTCCCTGCCTATGGGGCTCGCATCGTCGGTGGGACTATCGCCGGAATCAGCGTCGCCGCTTCGGCGAGGTTTTCGCGGCCTCTGTTGGCTGTAGCCCCAGATTTCCGGTCAAGAAGAAGGTGCCGGCCACGATAACGGTGTTCACGGTAGTCGCGACGTCGATGACTTCGCCGTCGAACAGCGCTTGAGAGGACGGCGTCCAGTCGGACGAGGGTTCCGTGAGCGCGAAAGTAAGCCTCGGCGTCGGCGTGCACGGTGACGTCCTCGGCCAGGGCCGCCAGCACCAGGGAATCCGTCTCGAGCCGCCCGCCGGACTGGACGAGGACCACTCGGTCTTCCAGTGTCGCGCACCGGTACCGCGGGCGTTGTTCCGGCCAGGCACGGCAGGAGGAATCCAAGACCGCCGTTGCTGACCTGCGCGACCAGCCGGGCGCCGGAGGAATCAGTCCACACATGCTCGCTGACTTCTCGGCGACCTGCCGGGCCGTGCCCGCGCTGATCAGGGAGATCCCCCTTTGCTGGAACTCGTCCTGGCTGGCGACGCCGATCCCGATCGCTTCGAAGTGGCTGGACACGAATCACTCCTCCTGGTTCACCGTCCACTGGGGACTACTGGCCGGGTCGGACGAGGTCAGCCTGGTTCTACGTGGGGTGCCGCCAATCGTCGATGCTCCGACCATCCACAAGAGACACTTCCGGTGACCGGATGCTTCGCACAGAGAAACCTGAACCGTTCGCCGATTCGATTCTTCTCGGCCGGCATCCGGCGCCGGTTCGTCGGGTCTTGATGTTTGTCCCTTCCGCCGATGTCGGCGATGATGGTTATGCGGCCGTGGTGAATCGGGGAGGGGTCCGAGGTGAAGAAACCAAGGGGAGCCGGGCGAGGGGTTTTGGAAGGCGTCTTCGGTCTGCTGGACGAGCTGGCCCGGGCGGGGGAGGCGGGCCCGACCGAGCTGGCCGCCGCGACCGGCGTGCCCAAAGCGACGGTTCACCGGTTGCTGGTCCAACTCGTGGAGCTGGGCGCGGTGCAGCGCAGTGCCGGCCGATACCGGATCGGCCCGCGGATGGTGGGGCTGGGCCAGGCTTGGCGGCCGGACCCGGTACTGCGCGCCGCGGCGGAGGAACCGCTGCGTGCGCTGGCCTCGGCCGTGCGAGGGGAGCGGATCAGTGTGGCGGTCGCCGAACCGCACGCCGGGCGCACTCTGATCGTCGGCGCGATTCGCGGGGACGCGGACGACGTCCTGCCACTTCGGGCAGGAACCTTGCTGCCCTACGGTTGTGCGGGCGACCGGATGCACGCCACTGCACTGCCGCATTTACCTGAGCCCCCGCAAACCCACTCGGCGCGGGAATGGAAACAGCTGGTCGCCGACGCGAAGGGGCGGGGCCTGGCCGTCGACCACGCCACCGATCTCGACCTTCCGGTGTCGTGCATGGCCGCACCGATCCGCAATTCGCTCGGGGAAGTCGTTGCCACGCTCGGTGCGGTGGTGCTGGACCAGCGGAATCTGTCGACCTTGTCCGACCCTCTCCGGCGCGCCGCAGCGCTGGTCGGCGCCCGGCTGGTCATGAACCCTTCGGTGTGACAGGACTTTGAGGACGGGCGACATCCCGCTCGTAGAGGCTCGTCGGCCACCGCGCGTGTGGTGGATCGGTGACGTGGTCGAAGCCCGCTCGTTCGTAGTAGCCCCGTAGTGCTTGGTTGTGGCTTGTTGTGGCCAGCCGGACGTATCGCCGGCCGCGCTCGGCGGCTTTGCCCGCGACCCAGTCGATGAGGCGATAGCCAAGGTGGGCACCGCTCGCACGCCGGGCGACCGCGAGTCTGGAGAGGTAGTAGGCCGGTGCCGTGTCCGAGCCCCAGAGCTCGGTGTCGTCTTCGGCGACGACGAGGGTGGCTAAAGGTTGGCGGGCTTCTTCCACCAGGAGTGCTTCTCCTGCGACGATCTGAGCTTGGACGGAGTTCGCAGGGAAGCGCTCGGGCCATTGGACGATGCCTCGACCACGGAGCCAGGCAGCGGCCTCGGCCAGCAGGTCGAGCACGAGGTCCTCCTCGCCAGGCCGAGCGGGCCGGATCAGGACCTCGCCGAACAGGGGTTCGGAGTGGGGGAGGACGGCCACAGGCTGATGATGCCGCGGAGAGCGGGCCAGGTGAAAACCGCCTCCGGCAAACTGCTAGGAACATACCGAATCGAGATGGGTGAGAAGCAAGGCAGTTGTGGTCTCAGCGGCCTCTTCGGGCACGTTGTGCCCGACCCCCGCGAGCTTCTCCAACCGATATGGTCCGGTGACCCAGTTTCTGGTCGCGGCCACGCCAGACGGTGCGACCATGGAATCGTTCGTGCTCGCGATGAAGAGCGTGGGTACCGCGACCCGCTGCTCGTAGCCGGTGAAGTCGTTGGCCCTGTACCAGTTCAGCGCGGCGGTCAGGGCACCCGGCTGGGAAAGCCGCCGGAAGTACTCCGCGCTTTTCTCCGGCGCGACGCCCGGCAGCTTCGGTGGCCCCGACGCGAGAATCGAGTCCTCCGGGATCGGCGTGGGCTGCCGGAAGAACTCCATGTACTTGGAGGCCTCCTGCTGCGCGGGATCACTCCTCAGCGCCTCGGCGAAGGCAGCGGGATGCGGCACGGAGACAGCGGTCAGCGAGCGCACGCGGCGTGCGTACTTCGCTGCGGCGATCCAGGCGACCGCGGCACCCCAGTCGTGCCCGACCAGGTCGAACCCGTGCCAGCCCAGTGCGTCGGCCATTGCCCGGACGTCCCGGACGGCATGGTCCAACTGGTAGTTCTCGATCCCGACAGGTCGTACGCCCGGCGAGTAGCCCCGCTGGTCAGGTGCCACCGCTCGGTATCCGGCGGCAGCGAGTGCGCGCAACTGATGGTCCCACTCAATGCCGAATTCGGGGAAACCGTGCAGCAGGAGCACTTTCCGGCCACGCCGCGGCCCGGCGGCGACAGCGTCGAAAGTGCCACTGGCAGTGGGGATTCGCAAGGGCGTGAGGCGCGGTGGCTCGGCTGCGGATGCCGTGCCCGCGATACCGAGAGATGCCGCGGCGACGGTGGCCGTGGCACTCAATCTGAGGAAGCCACGACGAGAAGGAGAATTCGACATGCGGCCAGCCTGTCGGCCGAGAGAAACGGACACCATCGGGGTTGCCCCCGATGTCCCGTTAGGGCCAGCCCCACCAAAAGGCGGGATCGCACGAGAACGCGAGACTCGTCGGCGAGGTGGCCCGATCAGCCGCGTGGGCGCCTTCCCCGTCGGTTCGAGGAAGGCGCCCACCAGTAAGGGAGGATCAGAACGGAAGCGGCGCCCGGACGACCTCCAGCTCGGCCGGGTTGATCACCGGCGGGGTACCGGTGGCCTGGAACCCGACGTCGGCCCAGCGGCGCACGATGTCGGTCGCCGCGAGGCGGTCAGCGTCGGCGAGAAGAGAGATCTTCGCTCCGTGGTGCGCACCGGGTGCGGTGTAGAGGTGCGAGTCGTGCGGGCTCGGCGTGAACCGCTCGGCGCTCCAAGGGTCGTTCTCCCCGTAGACGAACATGATCCGCTGCGCGGAAGTGCGCACCCATCGGTCCACGTCGAGCATCGGACCCGGGTTGTGCGTCCGGTGCAGCTCGGGCGGGACGTTGGAGTACACCGACGACGAGTCCGGGTACTTGAGATAGGGACGCAGATGCGCGAACTGCGGCTCGGGCCAGCCGAGTTCGGTCATCGCCTGGAAGTAGTACGGCGTCATCTGACCAAGGTCGTTGTCGCTGAACGAACCGAAGGCGACGGTATTGTTGATGTACTCGAAGATCTGCTCTGTGGTGGCGGAGGTCGACGGCACCTTCCCGCATTCGGCCTTGCCGAGGAACTGCCAGAACGCCCACCCGAGCATCATCACCGATTTTTCGAACGCCTGGTCAAGGCTGCCGACGATCCTTTCATAGGTCCAGCCGAACTTGGCCGCGTACTGCGTCAGCAGGGCGACCATCTCCGGCCTGCGTTCGAACGCCTCCACCTGAAGGTCGGTGAGCATGGCGCGGCAAGCCTCAGGGCCGACGGACGCGAAGAACCGGTCGTAGGCGCTGTCCTCGTCGTTGTCGCGATCGTTCGGCGCCACATACGCGACGACGCCGTCGACATCACCCGGGTAGAAACGGCTGTGGTAGACCGACGTCATCCCACCCTTGCTGGCTCCGCTGGAGAGCCACTTCTTGGCGTAGAGCGGCTTGAGCGCGTTCACCAGCCGGTGGTGATCGGTCGCCGCCTGCCAGATGGTGAGCTGGTCCCAGTTCGCCGGCTCCGGCCGTGACGGCGGGAAGAACCTCTGCTCGGTCGAGATCTGATTGCCGCCGACGAGCTGGGTCGTCTCGGTGCGGAACGAGGTCGGGTAGAGCCCGTATCCGGTGGTGTGCAGGATCATCGGCCGGTCGACCGACTTGTGCACAAGACTGAACCGTTGCTGGAAGGTGGCTCCGTTCGGTTGACGGTGATCGACAGGCTGCGTGTAGCCGAGCACGAAATAGCGATGCTCCGGGGCCGGTGGCGTTCCCTCGGAAAGCACCGTCAGGCCCGGGATCCGCTTGAGCTGGTCGAGGATGTCGTCCTGCGGCGCGGCCCCCGCCGCACCCACCGGACCGAACAATCCCGCGACGACCGCGACCGCGGCGCCGACGGCCGCGGTTCTCCATGATTTGGTGAACAAGATCGGACTCATTTCTCGTACAAGTCGTCCCCCCAGTCGGTGACGACCAGGAAAGTCTGGTGGAAATCGCCGCGCCCGTCCCTCGATTGACCATCCCCGCGATGTGTCGGGCGTCACACCGGATGCCCGGACGAGGCATCGGTGTTGTCGCTACAGTCCCCGGGTCCGATCGAACTGGGGGTTCGAATGAGGAAATTCCTCACCATCGGGCTGACCGCGCTGCTCACCATGGGCACCGCGGCGGCCGTCAGCACACCGGCGTATGCCGCTTCGCAGCTCGACTTCGGGGCTTGCCCGGCGGATGTCGCCCAGGTTTATCCGGCACTGAAATGCGCGACGGTCAACGTCCCGCTCGACTATTCGCGGCCGTTCGGCGCGCGGATGGACGTGCTCGTCTCGAAACACGCCGCCACCGATCCGGCGAAACGGCGCGGCGTGCTGTTCGTCAACCCCGGCGGCCCGTCGGGTTCCGCGGTGATGCTGGCGGGGAAGCTGTCCCTTCCGAACGCGACCGGGTACACGCGGCTGCCCAAGGAAGTGCTCGAGGCCTACGACATCGTCGGTCTCGATTCCCGCGGCACCGGCCACAGCCAGCCGCTCAGCTGCGTCGGCGAGGACTACTGGCGTCAGCTGCAGCCTGACCCGGACCGGCCGGAAGAGCGGGACAAGAGCTGGGAACGCTGGAGGGCTTTCGCCCGCTCGTGCGCGGAGAAGAACGGGGAGAAGCTGAAGTACACCGGCAGCCGCAACGTGATCCAGGACATGGACCGCGTGCGCACGCTGCTCGGCGAGGAGAAGATCAGCTACCTGGGGTACTCCTACGGCACCTATCTCGGCAGCGCGTATGCCGAGCGATATCCGGACCGGGTGGACCGGATGGTCCTCGACAGCTCGATGAATCCGGTGGAACCGCAAATGTGGTATCACAATTCGACCGGGCAGGTCACCGCGGGAGTCGCGCGTGAACACGCCTACCTGAGCTGGATCGCCAAATACGACAACGTGTTCCACCTCGGCAAAACCCACGACGAGGTGAACGCGGCCTGGAAGAAGCTGCTCGGCGACTTCCGGAAGGCGCCGCGCGGGCCGTCGAAGAACGTCGGCGCGGTGGAACTGATGGACGTCTACATCGCCAACCTTTCCCATGAGCTCTACTGGGAACCGCTCGCGAAGGCGATGGCCGACCACGTCCTGCGCGGTGACGATCGCGCCGTATTGGACTGGGCGACACCAACGGGTGGCGCGGAGGGCGAGCGCTCCATCGCGGGCATGATCTCGATCGCCTGCGTCGACTCCGACGCGCCGACGGACCGGACCAAGATCGAACGCGATTTCAGTGAGCTGGCCGAGACCAGCGATTTCGCTTGGTACAACGTGTCGATCCCGTCCGCCTGCGCCAACTGGCCGGGGCATGACCAGCGGATCGTGCCTTCGGGGAGGAAACTGCCGCCGATTCTGCTCTTCGGCGTCGAAGGAGACTCCGCGACGCCGTACGCGAACACCGTCGCCATGCACAAGCAATTGCCGAGTTCGGTGCTGGTGACCGAACGGGGCGCGGGCACCCACTGTGTGTTCGGCAGCCACCCGGCGATGGCCAATGGGGAAGCCCAGCGGATCGGCAAGGAATACCTCGTCGACGGCCTGCTCCCGAACGCCGACCTCGACATCGCGCCGCATCCCTTGCCGGTGCCGACGGCGGGAACCACGGTGGCCGCGCGGCCGGCTGTCGTTTCGCAGCACGCGTGACACCCGCTGATCCGCCCCGGTCCCCGCCGGGGCGGATCGGCCTCGCCCGCAACATCGCCGGTGTCGTGGACCGGCCCGGTATGCGATTCTGTCGTTGTTGTGGGGGAGGCGTCATGGTCGAACTGCCGATCTGTGATCGTGCTGGTAACGCCTTGCTCGAGTTTCGTTTCGTCACGGAAGACGAGTTAGGGCGTCTGGCCGAGCGCGTGACCGTGCCCGCGTCGTTGGTCGTCGCTGTCCACGCGCAAGCAGTCCTGATGATGTTCGACAGCCGGCGGAGGCAGTGGGAGCTTCCGGGTGGGATGCGGGAGGCGGGTGAGAGCCCGCGGGAGGCCGCGATACGGGAGCTGGGTGAGGAGACCGGCATCCAAGGCGTGGACCTGTCGTTCGCCGCCGTGGCCGAGTTCGATCTCACGAAGCCGGAGCGTCGGGAACTCTTGACCGTATATCGGGTCCAGCTCCAGCTCGTGCCTCGGCTGACTGTCAACGATGAAGCGCTGGACTTTCGATGGTGGTCGCCATCGGAGCCGGTGAGCGAGGATATGAGCCCGCTGGACGCGGAGATCGCCAGGCGCGTAGTCCAATCGTCTACCAGCTGAATCGCCAGTCGTGCCGCGAAGCGCACTGACATGCCGACGTCAAGGCCTCCGGGGGATGCCGGCCGACAGCAACGCCCCCGGTTGACGCCGCCCTGACCTCGAGTTCACGCGTGAGCGATCTATGGGATCGGTGTGACGCCGAGGGCGAGCAGGGCCGCGTCGTCGCTGAGGCCGTCACCGAAACTGCCCAGTAGGTCGGTGAGGTCGGCGATGAGCGCTTCCGGTGAGACGGGTGCCAGTTCACCGGCGCGGGAGCAGAGGGCTTCCTCGCCGTAGAGGGCGCGGTCGCGGCCGGTGCGGGCTTCGGTGAGCCCGTCGGTGTAGAGCAGCATCGTGTCTCCCGGGCGGAGCACCGTCTCGGCCGGGGTGAAGACCGGGTTGGGCAGAAAGCCGATCAGCATCCCGCCGGGGGTCGGGAGATAGTCGGCCCCACCGTCCGCGCGGATGATGAGCGCCGGCGGGTGCCCACCCGCGGCGAGCCGCACCCGCATGGAGTCGCCTTCGGGGTCCAGAGTGCCGAAGATCGTTGTGCAGAAACGGGTGTCACCGCCGGTGTATCGCTGGTACAGCACGGCGTTCAGCGTGGTCAGCGCGGCGACCGGGTCGGGATTGTGCATCGCGGCGGTGCGCAGGGTGTAGCGAGTCAGCGAGGTCACCGCCGCCGCCTCGGGCCCTTTGCCGCAGACGTCGCCGAGAAAGAACGCCCACCGATCGCCCGCGAGCGGGAACAGGTCGTAGAAGTCGCCGCCCAACTGGTCGGGCGAGGCCGTGTGATAGTGGGCGGCGGACCGGAGGTTCGGTACCTGCGGCAGGGCTGCGGGCAGCAAGCTCTTCTGCAGGACCGCCAGCGCCTGCTGCAAGCGTGCCCGGTCGGCGTGCGCCCGCTTGCTGGCTTCTTCGGCGATCCGGCGGCCACGAAGAAGTTCCTGTTCGTAGGAACGACGTTCGCGTGCGTCGAAGATCGTGGTGCGGATCAGCAGTGGTTCGCCTCCGCCGCCGCGTTTCACCACCGAGGTCACCAGCACCGGCAACTGGTCGCGGGTGGCGGTGCGCAGTTCCAGCGCGATGCCTTTCGCTTCGCCGTGCAGGTGCAACAACGGCGCGAAATGCGTTTCGTGGTAGAGCTTCCCACCGACGCTGAGCAGATCGGAGAACCGCATCCGGCCGACGACTTCGTCGCGCCGGTAGCCCAGCCACTCCAGCAGCGTGCCATTGATCTTCGCGATCGTGCCGTCCATGAGGGTGGACAGATAACCGCAGGGAGCGTTCTCGTAGAGCTCCTCGGCGCTGTCCTCCAACAAGGCCGAGAAGGACACGTCCGTTCCCGCGTCGTCGGGCTGCTGAGGCGGGCAATGCCCGCGGGAGGACATCAATGCCGGTGTTCCAGGAATTCCAGGACGGCGTCGGCGGTCGCTTCCGGTGCGCTCAGCTGCGGGCAGTGCCCGACCGCGTCGAGGGTGCGCAGCCGGCTGCCCGGAATCGACGCCTGCACGAAGGCACCGACCTCCGGCGGGGAGATCACATCCTGGGTGCAGTCCAGGATCAGCGTCGGGACGTCCACTCCGGCCAGATCGGCGCGCGAATCGGACAGAAAGGTCGTGCGGGCGAAGACCCGGGCGATCGCCGGATCCGTGGCGCAGAAGCTGGTGGTCAGCTCCTCGCCCAGCTCCGGCCGGTCGGGGTTGCCCATGATCACCGGCGCCATGGCCGACGCCCAGCCGAGGTAGTTGGATTCCAGGGACTCCAAGAGTTCGTCGATGTCCTCGGCGCTGAACCCGCCGCGATAGTTTCCGTCGTCGATGTAGCAGGGCGACGGTACGAGCAGAACCAGCGACGCGAACCGTTCGCGTGCCGCCTTCACCGCGTGCACGCCCACCATCGCGCTCACCGAGTGCCCGACGAACGTGACCTCGCGCAGGTCGAGTTCCTCGCAGATGTCCAGAACATCCCGTGCGTAACCGTCCAGAGACGAATACCGACGTTCCTCCCAGGCCGACCACTCCGAGCGTCCCGAACCGACGTAGTCGAACAGCACCACGCGATGGCGCTCGGCCAGCACCGGCGCCACCAGACGCCACATGTTCTGGTCACAGCCGAACCCGTGCGCCAGCATCACCACAGGCCCGTCGGCGGGCCCGGTCACGACGACGTTGTTCCTTCGGCTGACATCCATCCGCGTATCCTCGCATCCTGCTCTGCCGCGACGAACGTAGCAACCAGCGAACTGTGACGCAGTCTGGTTGGTCGGTGGCTTCGCTCACCTGCTCGACACGACAGGGGCACAGACGGTCGCGATCGAGGTGGAGCAGGGTGACAGCCCGCTGAGGTCAACGCGTAGGCACCCGGTGGCGACGGTCAGCCGAGGCCTTCGGTGATGCGAAAGTCGCGCTTGAAGCCGTCGGGGAGTGCGGCCAGCGCCTCCTGGTAGGCCGTACTCTCGTATGCGGCGACCGCCTGTTCGAAGCTGTCGAACTCGATCAGGACGACGCGCTCGGCGATTCCGGCTTCGTGTGCGACCACCCGGCTGCCGACGGAGGCGAGCACCCGCCCGCCCGCGGCCTTGACGGCCGAACCGGCCAGTTCGTTGTAGACATCAAGCCTCTCGGGGTCCGCGATGGTGGGGTAGACGCTGACCCAGTAGCCCTTGGCCACGGTTCCTCCTGTGTTCGAAATCGATGATCAGAAACATACTCAGGTCCATGGACGGCACGCTGTGAGGCAGGCGACGGAGACGGCGTCGGATTCGGACGGATCCGATCAACCGGCTGGGGGTGTGGTTATCGCAACAGTGTTACGAGGAGGCCCTGGAGCGCACGTGGACAGCTACCGTTCGGGGGTAGCCGGCCGCGTCGTGTTTCCACGGCGGCGATGGGTATCACCAGTCTGTGACCCGGCTGAGGTGCTGATCTGTGACAGTGTCGTGGTGAGGGAGGGGATCGCGTGGAATCTCTGTGGACGACACTTGGTGTAGTGGCCGTGGTGGTGGTCGTCGTCCTCGTTGTGGTCGCGCTGTTCCTTGTGGTCAAGCTCGTGCGGAAGCACCGTCAGGTCCATCAGCCGGGTACGCCGGTGCCGACCAAGGTCGCCTACTGGGTTTCCCTGGCCTACACGGTGTTCCCCTTTGATTTGTTGCCCGACCCGGTGTACTTCGACGACGTCGTGGTCCTGACCAGTGGGCTGGTCTACGTCAGCAGGTCGCTTACCAAGAAGGCGCGCGACGACCGCCGAGAGGCCTGAAGCACGACCGGCCCCGGGGCCGCTGACGTCCAGGCGGTGCGACTCTGCGTGCGTCGTAGCCGCCATCTTCTCGCGCTCGAGTTCGGCTTCGACCTCGCGGCGCATGATCAGTCCGACGGCACTGTCGCGCAGTTCGCGGGCCAGCGGCAACTGGAGGACCCGCCCCGCTTCGACCGTGTCACTCTTGCGCACAGCCTGATCGCTCGTATGGCGACTCAGGGACGGCGAAAAGGTGACAACCGCGCGGGTGGTGACCCATCCGGGGCGAATCCCTCACGCGTTCGCGGCATCGACAGATAGGCCATTCGGCCCAAGACTGCTTGAAGAACCAAGAACCCTGTCGCCCGGCGGAATGAGTCGACGTGTCTCCCTCAACGGTATTGGTAGCGCTGGATCGCCCCTCGAATGGCGCAGTGACACGCGATCAGCTGGACCGGATCTGCGCCTGCCTGAGCGACGAGGGGCACGCGGTCGCGTGGGCGGACACGGCCGAGGACGCGTTGGCACTGACGCAGAGCCGGGCGGATCTGTCGGCGGCGTTGGTGTCGTGGGACCTGGATACGCCGGAGACCGTGCTGAAGGCGCTCATGGGCCGGTTCACCAAGCTTCCGGTCTTCCTGGTCACCACGGCGACCTCGGTCGACAATCTCCCGTTGTGGGTTTCGGAGGTGGTGTCCGGCTACGTCTGGCTGCTGGAGGACACGCCGGCGTTCATCGCCGGCCGGATCGGGGTCGCCGCCCAGAGGTACCTCGACGGTGTGCTTCCGCCGTTCTTCCGGGAGCTGCTCCGGTTCGAGGACATGCACGAGTACTCATGGCACACCCCGGCGCACGCGGGTGGCGTGGCGTTCCTGAAATCACCGGTCGGCAGGGTGTTCTTCGACTACTACGGCGAACGGTTGTTCCGCACCGACCTGTCGATCTCCGTAGCCGAACTCGGGTCGCTGTTCGAACACAGCGGCCCGATCGGCGAGGCCGAGCGCAACGCGGCGCGGATCTTCGGCGCGGACCTGACGTACTTCGTGCTGCACGGTGATTCCACCGCGGACCGGATCGCCTGTCACGCCAGCGTCGCCACCGACGAGCTGGTGCTCGTCGACCGCAACTGTCACAAGGCCATCTACCATGGCTTGACGCTCACCGGAGGCCGACCGGTCTACCTCGTGCCCACACGCAACGGTTACGGGCTCATGGGACCGATTCCGCCGTCGGGTATGGCAGCCGAAGCGGTGGCGGCCCAGATCCGGCGCAGCCCGTTCACCGAGGGGGCAGCCGGCGCGGAACCCGTGTACGCGGTGATCACCAACTCGACCTACGACGGATTGTGTTACGACGCCGTCCGCGTCGCCGAGTTGCTCGGCGCTTCCGTGCCGCGGCTGCACTTGGACGAAGCGTGGTTCGCCTACGCCCGGTTCAATCCGCTTTACGCCCGCCGCTATGGCATGTCCGTCGACGCCGACGCGCTGCCCGACGACGTGCGACCGACGGTCTTCTCCACCCAGTCGACACACAAGCTGCTCGCCGCCATGTCACAGAGCTCGATGGTGCACGTCAAGAACTCGCCGAGATCACCGGTCGAGCACCGGCAGTTCAATGAGACGTTCATGATGCACGCCACCACCTCGCCGATGTATCCCATGATCGCCGGGCTCGACGTGGCCGCCGCCATGATGGACGGCGCGGGTGGCCGGTGGCTGACCGACGAGGCGATCACCGAGGCCATCCGGTTCCGCCAGGCGGTGGCCCGGCTCGGGGCGCGCATCCGCGAGGCCGGTGACCGGCCCGGCTGGTTCTTCGGCACCTGGCAGCCGACTGAGGTCACCGATCCCGCCACCGGGCGGCTGCACGCCTTCGCCGACGCCCCGCTCGAGCTGCTGCGCACCGTGCCCGGCTGCTGGACTCTCGCTCCCGGTGCGCACTGGCATGGCTTTGAAGGCATGGAGGACGGCTACTGCCTGCTCGATCCCATCAAGGTGTCGATCACCTGCCCGGGTGTGGACGCGCGGGGCAACGTCTCCGAGATGGGCATCCCGGCACGCATTCTCACGATGTATCTGGAGGCACGTGGGATCGTCGTGGAGAAGACCGACGCGTACACCTGCCTGATCCTTTTCTCGATGGGCATCACCAAGGGCAAGTGGGGCACCCTGCTCGACGCGCTGCTGGACTTCAAAAGTCTGTACGACTCGGAGGCGATCGTCACCGACGTCCTGCCGGACCTCGTGAAAGCCCATCCCGACCGGTACCGGAACCTCACGCTGTCCGGGCTCTGCGCGCAGATGCACACCCAGCTCAGCAAGAGCGAGCTGACCGCGTTGCTCGACGAGGCGTTCACCCATCCGACCCCGGCCGTCCTCACTCCGGCGCAGACTTACCAACGCCTCATTCGCGGTGGAACGGAACCGGTCCGTCTCGCCGACATCGCCGGACGTACCGTCGCGACGCAGGTCGTCACCACCCCGCCGGGCATCCCGGTGCTCATGCCCGGTGAGAGCACCGGCGACGCGGACGGTCCCGTGTTGCGTTATCTGCGCGCGCTGGAAACGTTCGACCGGGAATTCCCCGGTTTCCCCAGTGAGACCCATGGTGTCAGCCGGGACCTGGCGGGAAGCTACTGGATCACCTGTCTGCGGTGACCACGCGCGTGGCGCCTCGGCGGCTGGCGCCGGAATCTCTCGCCCCCGCAGGCCCGATGCCATCTACTCTGTCCAGGGTCAGCATGCGAGCAGCTAGGCGAGTGTCGCGCGTCGAGACGGCGTCTCGTCTACGGCGGTCGACGAGGGGAGCGCCATCGATGGCCGGGTTTGGCTTCGGTAGCAGGAAATTCGACGACAGGCTGACCGAGGAGCACGACCCGAGTGAGTTCTCGTCCGAGAAGGTCAGGCAGCGCGGCATCAGGTTCGATCGCTGGGCCGGTCGGCATCGGGTGATCTTCACCCTGGTGGTCATGGCGCTGATGGCGACCGCGGGCTACTTCGCGTGGCGGCGGGTCTTCGACGGCCAGGGCGTCTTCTGGCTGGTGCTCGTGGAAGTGGGGTTCGTCGTCGGAGGCGGGCTTCCGGGGTGGCGGCTGGCAGGCAAGGCCCGCCGCAAGTACCAAGGCGAGTAACTCCGGCGGTGCGACGTCCTAGCTCGGCTGGGGTGGTGGGACGCGGCGGGCCAGTTCGGGGTAAGTGAGCACGAAGCCGTGGTCATCGACTTCGAGTTCGCCTTCGAAAGCGCGACGCGCCCCGATATAGCGGACCGACCCGACTCCGTCTGCCGGTGGTCGTAGATGCTCGTAGCGCTGCCGGGAGGGGTGCACGCTCAAGTCCGGTACCGATACCCAGGCCATCAGGAAATCGACTGCGCCGGGCCGCTCATGGAGGCTGTGACGGCGTAGCGGCATGACGTTGGTGAGCGGGGAACGGCCCAGGTCGCAGTCGAGAGCGCCCGTGACAGCGGCGGGGTCGCCGCCTGGATCCGGGAGGTCCACCGTGCCCTGGTGTTCGGCGCCGATGGTCCATGTCCCGTCGGGCCGGCGGGCGAGGCTCAGCTGACGGCTCCAGTCTTCTCCGTGGGCGGTCACTTCGAGTCTGCCGGTCACGAAACCCTCGCCGGTGGACAGCGAGTAGTCGAGACGGTAAAGCAGCGGCGCGACGCCGACCTGGGTGCCGGTCGCGGTCAGCGCGGTGTCCGGCCATTCGACTTCGCTGACCTCGGCCCGCCAGGAGTCCGACCCGGTCCAGAACATCATCCGCTTCATCATGGTCATCATGCCGACACCGCGGGACGGGCGTTGGTTGCCCGCGCCTGGAATCCTGCGCCGGTCAGCAGTAAGGGGCATGCTGTAGGCGTGCTTACTTCGGATGGGGAACGAGGACACGTGAGCTCACGTCGCCGTCGCGGCAGGGCGGTGGCGTATCTCGTTGGAATAGCCGTACTGTGCTACCTGAGCGCCGTCGGGATCAACTACTTGTTCGGTCGCCCGGACATCTGGTTTCACGGGATCGTCGGGTTGGGGCCGTTCACCGGCGGGATCATTGTCGACTGGTGGAATCGACGTCGGCGCCGACAGGAATCCCCGTGACGATCAAGGCGCGTCCCGGAGGCTTCTCCTTCGCACCTCAATTGCCCGTCGGCGCGCCACCACGTCGTGGCTCTTCGTGGACGAACTCGCTCAACGCTGCCCTGAAGCCGATGTCCGGCTAGTCGACGCTTGGCTGCTTCCTCAGCCTGGCAGCGAATTCTCCAGCAGGGCATGCGATGACTCGTTCAGCACCTTGCCGCCCGATACGACTTGGCCGACGCTTTCACTGTCAGCACGCGGACATTGCTTCGGCGCTTCGCGGAGGAGGCTGATCAAAGCCGCTCGAATACCCGCATTCCGGACGCGCGTGACGTGTCCGCCACCTCTTCGAAACGACGGGCCGCACTGTCGCCGGAATCTGTTCCACGGTCGGTCACCGGGGATCCCGGCACCTTCACCAAGCGCACCGGACGGCGCCCGAGGGACTATCGTGCGGCCTTCCGCCGTGGCGCCTGCCGAGAACCGTCTTTCGCAAAGCTTGGAGCGCCACCTTTCGGTCAGTCATTCCGCGTCGCGCCTACATTCGTCTTTTTCTTTGCGGCGAGCGAAGCGAGTGTCAGTGCACCAGAGCCATGCTCAGGGTGCGGGCGGCGCGGGAGACTGCTTCGGGCGCCGCTCCGGATGGCTGCCGTACGTCGATCGCGACCGCGATCGAACCGAGCCGCTCGCCGGTCGGCAGCCTGACCGGTGCTTCGGTGACCACGAGACCGTGTTCGGCCTGCCATAGGGGCGAAAAGCGGCCGGCGTGCTGTGGCACGGTCGTCCCTGGCCGCAGGAGAAGGGTGTGCTCCGTCAGCGTGATGCCGGCGGCGATCAGGAGGTCGCCGTCACAGGGCACGACGAACACCGAACTGGCTCGTGTGGCCGCGAACAGCCACCGGAGCCGGTCGCGGGCGAGTTCCAGCAATCGTGGATAGGGTTGCCACGATTGGCCGAGCCGGAATGCCTGTGCGCCGACGCGGTAGCGGTTTTCGCTGCGCTGGACAACCTCCAGTGCGGTCAATTGTTCGAGCAATCGGTGTGCCGTTGATTTCGGCATCGAGCACGAATCTGCCAGCTGGGTAAGACCGGCTTCACCTTTATGTCGTATCAAGGCGTCCAATAGGGCGAAAGCGCCGTCAAGGACGCTTCTTGGTCTTTTTCCGGTCTCCATCGAAATCCCCCTCGCGTGGTCCACTGGATGGAACATTTGCTGACAATGACACGTTTCCGCGCCAGCCTGTGGACATTCCAGTGCGTATCTTCGGCTAACGGGATCGGACTGGTAAGCCTACATCCAAAGAGTGGAAAGGGTTCTGAAACATGCGAAGAACCATTCGGACGGGGATGGCGATAGCGGGTCTGTTCGCGGGCATCTTCGTCGTGCCATCGGTTGCGAGCGCGGACAAGGGCGACGTCGACATCGCCGCCTCGCCCGAGTCACAGAAGACCGCCGCCGACTTCGACGGGGACGGGTTCGCCGACAAAGCGGTGTGGCGTCCCGGTAACGGTGTTTGGTACGTGATCCGCAGCAGCAACGGCAGCGTGGTGACCCAGCAATGGGGCGTTTCGGGTGACGTCCCGGTCGCCGCGGACTACGACGGCGACCACCGGGCCGACTTCGCCGTGTGGCGGCCGAGCAACGGTGTCTGGTACATCATCCAGAGCAGCACCGGCACCGTGGTGACCCAGCAGTGGGGTACCGCCGGTGACGTTCCGCTGACCGGCGATTTCAATGGCGACGGCCGCTCGGACTTCACTGTTTGGCGCCCGAGCAACGGTTACTGGTACGTGCTCGGAATCGCCACCGTGCAGTGGGGCACCGCCGGCGACGTGCCGGTGTCCGGCGATTTCAACGCGGACGGCAAGGCCGACTTCACCGTCTGGCGACCCAGTGACGGCGTCTGGTACGTGCGAAACATCGCCACGCAGCAATGGGGCACCGCCGGCGACGTGCCGGTGACCGGTGACTTCAATGCGGACGGTCGCACCGACTTCGCCGTCTGGCGGCCGAGCAACGGTTACTGGTACGTACTCGGAATCGCGACCCAGCAGTGGGGCACCGCCGGTGATGTTCCCGTAGCCGGGAATTTCGGTGGCGACCCACGGGCCGACTTCGTGGTGTGGCGTCCTTCGAACGGGACCTGGTACGGCCTCGGCCTGTTCACCACCCAGTGGGGAACACCAGGCGACATCCCGGTCTGATCCGTTGATGGTGGGCTGGCGGGCGGCGGCGGCACCGTGATGGTGACGCGGTCGCCCGCCGGAACGCCGAGGGTGACCTACCGGGGCGGCACGAGGCCGCCAGGGTGCCTCACCCTGGTCGCTCTGCTCTTCATCGTCCCAACGCCCCGCTCGTCGCCAGTGAGGGTTCGGCGTTCGGTTCGGGTCGAAGGTATGCGGGTCGGTGAAGACCTCGGGGTCACGGTTGGCCGCCGTGATCATCGCGACGACTCGCTGACCTGGGTGCAGTTTCCGACCGCCGAGCGTGGTGGGCTCGGGACGAACCGGTCCGTTCCGCCCGTGGGCGGCAGATAACGCAAGACCTCCTCGACGGCGAGTCGTACGTCGGCGGGCTTCGGTCGGGTGGCAAGACAGAGCATGGCGTTCACGAGCAGGGTCTTCGTGGTCTCATGGCCGTTGATCAGCAGGAGTGCGCAGAAGTCGATCAGCTCGTCCTCGGTGAGATCCGTCGCCATCAAGGTCGCGATGATGCCGCTCGGGCGCTCGAACTCCGCACGGAAGTAGTCGCCCAATTCCGTCAGCGCTCGGTGGAAAGCGGCCTGGCGGGCCTCGTCCGCGGTGAACGTGCCGAAGAACGAGGTGATGGCCTCGGCCCACCGCACGAAATCCGGCCACCGCGACGGCCGCACGCCGAGCAGGCCCGCGATCGTGTGGATCGACAACGGGTACGCCAGCTCCCCGATCAGGTCGAAGGTCGCCCCGGCCGAAGCGAGCAGTGCGCGGACCCTCGCCGTGATCGACTGTTCCAGGGAAGCCACGGCCCGGGGAGTGAAAACCTGGCTGACGATCCGGCGTAGCGCGTGATGCCGAGGCGGATCCATCGCTTGCGGGCTACGTAACAACGGGTTCGAGCTGTGCGGGGTCGGTTGGGTGCTGTGGCGCAGTTCGTCGGAGGAGAACACCGCATGATCGGTGAGCACTCTGTCCACTTCGGAATACCGGGTCACCACCCAGCCCCCGAACGGCTCGACGAACCGCACCGGGCCTACCTCTTGCGTGTGAAAAGCGAAGATCTCCTCGACGGACATACCCCACAGAATGCTACCCGCACACAGTCGCCGATCGGAAAAACCGGACACACGACATCCCGACCGCGCGCCGGAACTCCGCGAGCATATGCGGCTGATCGTAGAAACCGCTGCGGATCGCGATTCCCGCCCAGCACGGCGCCGCCGACGACCGCGCCAACGCCATCGCCTGGTGCAAGCGCAGCACCCGCGTGTACGCCTTGGGACTCAACCCGACCGCCACCAGGAATCGTCGGCGCAACTGTCGTTCGTACAACCCGGCTGCGGCCGCGTGGTCGGAAATCGGCGCCGCGAGGGCCGTGCGCATGGCGAGGAGCGCCTGTTCGATCGCTCGATCGAAGGGACGAGCCGGTGCTCGCAACGCCGCCAATGCGACGTCGAGCCCCCGGCCTGGGAACGGCATCCCTGCCACTGCGTCGCCAAATGCGGCTGACCCGGCCGGTCAGGTCACCGGGCGGGCCAGATCGCTGGTCACGCCGCTGATTGAAGCCCGAAACGGCCCGTGTCGCCACCGAAATACACCCGGACCCGGCCGCTGGAGCGCCTGCGTCCGCGCCTCGGAGTGCGCAGGTTCGGTCGTCAAGTGAGCTATAACCGCTTTGACGGGTTTCGGCGGGCAGGAGGATCTCGTAAATTTCCGCACCGCGTGGAAAACAATTTCGCATTGCCGTTCGGTCGTTCACTCGAATTTCGAAGCAAATCGTAATACGTCATTCTTTTGACCTAATTCCATCGAACTGGGCTGTTCACACCCATGTCATTGCGTGATGCCCCCGCGTTATGACCACAAGGATCTGTTTTTCGGCCTTTCGTACGGATGGAGGTACCCGCAAAAAGTTTCTCGCACTACTTTTCAACACGGTCACACGGTCGCGCGGCGACCGAGTCTGGGTTGGGTAAGTGCTGGCAGGAAGGCGCTTTGCGGCAGTGTGATCGCTTCGGACAGTAGTACCCGAAACGGGCGGATTGCCGCCACCGCGCACTCCGGTCAGGCCAGTGATCTATTAAGGAAAATGGTGAATCGTACGCAAGATCTCGATGTCGGTTCGGTCCCGCCCTTACGGTCGATGCGAAGCGAGAAACTGGTCATACGAAAATACGGGGGCTCGTCGCTTGCCACGCCGCGAATGGTGAACGAGGTGGCCGCCGACGTGGCCACGCTCGTCGAAGCGGGGAATCGAGTGGTCCTGGTCGTGTCGGCGATGGGGGATACCACCGACAAGCTGATCGCCTTGGCAGGGGAATTCGCCGAGTCACCGGTTCCCCGGGAGCTGGACCAGCTGATGGCGACGGGTGAACAGGTCTCCGCGGCCGTACTGGCCTTGGCGCTGGCCGAGCGCGGGGTCAAGGCCGTCTCGCTGACCGGTGACCAGGCAGGGATCGAGGTGTGCGGCCGGCCGGGAGCGGGAACGATCGCGCGGGTCGATCCCGCGAAGATCACCGAGAGACTGCGCGACGAACAGGTCGTCGTCGTCGCGGGGTTCCAGGGGCGGGACGCGAACGGCGAGCTGCTGACGCTGGGCCGGGGCGGTTCCGACACCACCGCGGTGGCGCTCGCTGCCGCGCTCGGCGGATCCGAATGCGAGATCTGCACCGACGTCCACGGTGTGCGGACCGCGGATCCCCGGATCGTGCCGGACACCCGGCCGGTCCGGACGGTTTCCTACGACGTCATGATCGAACTCGCCGGTCTCGGCGCCCGCGTGCTGCATCCCAGATCGGTGGAACTCGCCTGCCGTCACGGGGTGGCGGTGCGCGTCAAGCATTCGTCGAACCCCGGACCTTCCACCGTCGTCACGGCGCAGCCGTCTTCGGAGGGCGCCACTCGGGTCATCGGCATCGCGCATGAACGCGACGTGCGGCTGGTGCGTGTCGAGGTGTCGGTGCCCGATGCGGACCACTACGCCCGCGTGCTCACCACGCTCGCCAGGTGCGGGGTGAAGGCGGACAATCTGAGCTGGCCCGATCCCGGCGAACTGCGGTTCACCGTGCGCGGCTCGGAGCAGCTCGATGCACCGATCGCCGAGCTCGCGATGGAGTTGGGCGCCCGTTCCACGGTTCTCGAGGACCTCGGGTCGGTCTCCGTGGTGGGCACGGCGCTGCTTGATCCACCCGGCTGCCTGCCCGAGTTGCTGCGCGTCCTCGCCGATCACCGCGTCACGGTGCCGGCCATGACGACCTCGCAGTCGCGGCTCACCGCCGTGATACCGGCCGACGCCCTCGACACGGCCGTCCGGGCTCTGCACGACTCGTTCGGCTTGGCCGAGGACCGGACATGACCCCGTACGCTCAACCCGCCGGGCTGTTCACCACCGACGGTCTGGTCCTGACCTGTGACGGGCACGAACAGCAGATCCGGTGGAACCGGGGCGAGCGGCTGGAACAGCTGTACGAGGGCCTCTGCGACCGCTTGCGCGCCGAAGGTCTCGGCGATCGCCTCGCCGTCGACGCCGGGAGTACGAAGCTCACCTTCACCGGGCTGGACGAGCTGGCCAATCGCCTCGCCCGTCATCTGCGAGAACACGGAGTACTGCCCGGCGACCGGATCGGGCTGCTGTTCGACGAACCGGTGCGTCCCTATGTCGCGATGCTGGCCGTCCTCAAGATCAACGCGGCGTACGTGCCGCTGGACACGGGATTCCCGGACGACCGGCTGGGCTACATCGTCCGGGACGCCGGCGTCCGGCTGGTGCTTTCGACCTCCGGGCTGCGGGACCGCTTCGAGGCGGGCAGCGTCGATCTGCTCTGCCTCGACGAGGACGAAGGCCGGATCGCGGCCAGGTCGGGCGAACGGCTCAGTGCCGCCGAGAAGGGTGTCCCGGCGGACGAACTCTGCTATGTCGTCTACACGTCCGGCTCGACCGGAAAGCCCAAGGGTGTCACGATCGACCACGCCGCGATCTGCAACTTCGTCCGGGTCGCCGCGGACGTCTACGGCATCCTGGGCACCGATCGGGTCTACCAGGGCATGACGATCGCGTTCGACTTCTCGGTCGAGGAGATCTGGGTCCCGCTGCTCTCCGGCGCGACCCTCGTGCCGAAACCCGGCGGCACGAGCCTTGTCGGCCACGAACTGCACGAGTTCCTGCGGGACAACGGCGTCACCGCGTTGTGCTGCGTCCCGACGCTGCTGGCCAGCCTCGACGAGGACTTGCCGCGACTGCGGTTCCTCCTGGTGTCCGGTGAGGCCTGCCCCGAAGACCTCGTCCGTCGCTGGTATCGCCAGGACCGGCGGTTCCTCAACGTCTACGGCCCGACCGAGGCCACCGTCACCGCGACCTGGGCGGTGCTGCGACCGGACCGGCCGGTGACGATCGGCGTCCCGCTGCCCACCTACTCGGTCGTCATCCTCGATCCCGACGAGCCGCGGGCACTGGCCCCGGGCGAGTTGGGGGAGATCGGTATCGCCGGGGTCGGGCTCGCCGGCGGCTACCTGAACCGTCCCGACCTGACCGAGCGCGCGTTCATCCCGGACTTCGTCGGCATCGGGCACAACCCGTCCCGTCGCATCTACCGCACCGGCGACCTGGGCCGGATCACCCCGGAAGGGGAAATCGAATACCACGGTCGTGCCGATACGCAGGTCAAGATCCGCGGCTACCGCGTCGAGCTCACGGAGATCGAATCGGTCCTGCTGCGGATCCCCGGAATCGCGCAGGCGGTGGTCGACACCCACCATCCGGAAGCCGGGAGGACCGAACTGGTCGCCTACTACTGCCTGCGCCGCGACAGAGCGAGTGTCGACGCCGGTGAACTGCGACGCCGTCTGGCGGAGTTGCTGCCCGCCTACATGGTGCCCGCCTATCTCGAACAACTCGACCACATCCCCCTGACCCCGGCGGGCAAAGCCGACCGCAAGCATCTGCCGGCACCGAGCAACCCGCGAGCGGCGGCGAGCCTCGCCGACTACGTGGCGCCTGCCACCGAGACCGAACAGTGCCTCGCGGAGGAACTGGGCCGAGTCCTCGGCGTCGATCGGATTTCGGTCACGGGCGACGTTTTCGCCGACTACGGCGCCGACTCGCTCCTGGTGGCCAAGTTCTGCGCGCTGGTCCGGGAACGTGGCGACGTCGCGCCGTTGTCGGCGAGAGACGTGTACCTCAACCCGACCGTTCGCCGTCTCGCCGAGTCGCTCCCTGACGCGGTCCGGGCCCCGGTGGCACGGGCCGAGGAACCGTACCGTGCCAGTACCGGGTCCTACGTCCTCTGTGGACTGTTCCAGCTGCTGGCGTTCCTCGTCTATGCCGCGGGTTCCGGCTGGCTCCTGGACCGGGGATTCGCCTGGATCACCGCGGCGACCGGGCTCGCCGACGGCTATGCGCGCTCGGTCGGACTCGGGCTCATCGTCTTCGTCGTCCTTTCCACGATGCCCGTGCTGACGAAATGGGCGCTCGTCGGACGGTGGAGACCGGGGGAGATCCCGCTCTGGAGTCCCGGTTATCTGCGCTTCTGGACGGTCAAGACGTTGATCAGGTTCAGCCCGCTGATGCTGTTCACCGGAACGCCGTTGTACTCCTTCTACTTGAGGGCACTCGGCGCGGACATCGGCAAGGGTGCCGTGATCCTGTCCAGGAACGCGCCGGTCTGCACCGACCTGCTCAGCGTCGGCGCCGGGGCTGTCATCCGGAAAGACGCCTTCTTCCCGTGCTACCGCGCCAGGGCGGGCCGGATCCAGATCGGCCGGGTCACCCTCGGCGACAACGCGTTCGTCGGGGAGATGACCGTGCTCGACATCGGCACGGCGCTCGGCGACGACGCCCAGCTCGGTCACTCGTCGTCACTCAACGCCGGGCAGACCGTGCCCGATGGCGAACGCTGGCACGGATCGCCCGCCGTCCCCTCCACAGTGGACTATCGGGCACTGGAGACGCGCGCTCTCGGCCGATTCAGGCCCTTCGCCTTCTGCGTGTCCAGCCTCCTGCTTTTGCTCCTGCTGACGCTTCCTGCCACATTGGGCGGGGCGGACCTGATCTTCGATCGCTGGTTCACGACGGTGGTGGACTTCACGAGCTGGGCCTTCTATCGTGACCGGATAGCCGATTCCGCGCTGCTGTACTTCGGGGCGCTGTTCGCCGGGCTGGCGGTCGTCCTCACGATCCCGCGCCTGCTCAACCGGTTTCTCCAGCCGGATCGGGTCTATCCACTGTACGGCAGGCACTTCGCGATTCAGCGGGTGATCGCGCGGTTGACCAACCTGCGCTCGTTCACCTACTTGTTCGGTGACAGCAGCTACATCGTGCACTACCTGCGCGGGCTGGGATACGACCTGTCGAAGGTCGAACAAACCGGATCCAACTTCGGGGTCGAGCTCAAACACGAGACGCCGTTCCTCAGCAGGGTCGGCACGGGGACGATGGTCTCGGACGGCTTGTCGCTGTTCAACGCGGACTTCTCCGCTTCGTCGTTCCGGCTGCGCCAGACCTCCGTCCCGCCGCAGGCGTTCTTGGGTAACGAGATCGGCTATCCGCCCGGCGCGCGGGTCGGCCGGAACTGCCTGCTGGCCACCAAGGTCCTGGTTCCCCTGGACGGGCCGATCCGGGAGAACGTCGGCCTGCTCGGGTCTCCCGCGTTCGAGATCCCCCGGACCGTCCGCCGCGACACCGGGTTCGAACACCTCGGCACGGGAGACGCGCTGCGCCGCGGCCTGAGGGCGAAGAACCGGCACAACACCGCCACCATGGCCGTCTACCTGCTGGTGCACTGGCTTCAGCTGCTCGGCGTGATGCTGATCGGGGCGGCCGCCGGCGCCCTCCACGACCGGTTCGGCGCCTTCGCGGTCGGCGGCGGGATCGTGGCCATGCTGCTGTTCTCGGTCTCGTTACTCGTACTGGCCGAACTCGGCGTGCAGGGTTTCCGGACGCTGCGACCGCGGTTCTGCTCGATCTACGACCCGATCTTCTGGCGACACGAACGCTTCTGGAAGCTCAGCCCCGGCCGCTACCTCAACCTGTTCGACGGGACGCCGTTCAAGAACGTGATCTGGCGCTGCCTCGGCGTCCGTATCGGGCGCCGCGTCTTCGACGACGGTGCCGCCATTCCGGAAAAGTCCCTGGTGAGCATCGGTGACGACTGCGTGCTCAACCTCCACTCCGTCCTTCAGGCGCACTCACTGGAGGACGGCACGTTCAAATCCGACCACATCGTCATCGGCGCCGCGTGCACGCTCGGCACCGGCGCCTTCGTCCACTATGGAGTGAGGATGGAAGAGGGGGCGATCGCCGAAGCGGACGCGTTCCTGATGAAGGGGACCGCGGTCCCGGCGTGGACCCGCTGGCACGCCAATCCGGCGGTCGAACTCGACACGGCGGAAGAGATCACCGCGGCAAGGAGACTGCCATGACCTACACCCCCACGGCGAAACCCGAGCTGACGCCACGGGTCGAGGGCGATCTGCCAGGACCTCGCTCGGCCGAATACCTCGAACACCAGCGACGCTGGGAATCCAACGCGCGGGCCTACCCGCGCAATCTGCCGATCGCGATCGCCGGCGGGGACGGCAGCTACCTGTGGGACGTGGACGGGAATGTCTTCATCGACTTCTTGGCCGGAGCGGGCGTGCTTTCGCTGGGACACAACCATCCCGAAGTAGTACACGCGGCCACGGAGCAGCTGCGCGTGCTGACCCACGGCCTGGACTTCCCGACGCCCGCCAAACGCCAGTTCATCGACGCCCAGCTGTCCATGCTGCCGCCCGGCCTGCGCTCGCGGATGCGGATGCACTTCTGCGGCCCGGGTGGCGCCAACGCCGTCGACGCCGCGATCAAACTCTGCAAGACCGCGACCGGACGTGGCGACCTGGTGTCCTTCCAGGGCGGATTCCACGGCTCGAGCCACGCCGCGATGGCGTTGACCGGACTCGTCGCCCAGAAACGACCGATCGCCAACGGCGTGCCCGGCGTGCACTTCTTCCCGTACTCCTACTGTGCGCGCTGCCCCGTCGGACTCTCCCGGGACACCTGCGCGACGAACTGCGTGGGATTGCTGGAGCGGTCCCTGCGCGACCCCAACGGCGGGATTCCCCTGCCCGCCGCGGTCATCGTGGAGCTCGTGCAGGGCGAAGGCGGCATCATACCGGCCGACCGCGACTTCGTCCGGCGTCTCCGGGCACTCACGGCGGAGCTGGACATCCCGCTGGTGGTCGACGAGGTGCAGACCGGCTGCGGCCGGACCGGGACATGGTTCGCGTTCGAGCAGTACGACATCGAGCCCCACGTGATCATCGCTTCGAAGGCGTTGAGCGGCATGGGCCTGCCGGTGGCGGTGATCTTCTACGACCAGCGACTGGACAGCTGGGCGCCCGGTGCCCATTCGGGGACGTTCCGCGGCAACCAGGCCGCGTTCGCGGCGGGCACCGCGGCCGTCCACATCGTCCGGCGCGACGACGTGCTGGGCAATGTCCGGCACCGCGGGCACCAGCTCGAACAACGGCTCCGCTCCGTGAGCGATCATCCGTGGGTCCGCGAGGTCCGCGGTCTCGGCCTGATGTGGGGGATCGAGCTGGCCGACCCCCACGACGGACATCCGGCGGGCGGATATGCGCGCGCTGTCCAGGCATACGCGCTGCGACGAGGGTTGATCATCGAGCTCGGTGGCCGCGACGACAGCGTGCTCCGCCTGATGCCCCCGCTCACCGTGACCGCCGAGGTGATCGAACTCGCGGGCACCATTCTGATCGACGCCGTCGAGCAGTGTGTTCCGGTCCGGTAGCCGGGGGCGTGGGTGGTCGGTACGGTTCCCGAGCGAGCCGTTTGGGTCTCCGTGACCGCCGGGGATAGGCGCACCTCGTCCCGCTCAGCGTCCGCGAGGTCACGGCGCGGACGCTGAGCGTTCCGGGGGAGTTTCGGGCGGTGCCACGGCTCCGCGTGCGGGGAACGGCCCTCTGCTCGGTCAACGACGGTATCGGTCGCGCCCGGTGCGCCACCTCTCCTCGATTGCGCCGTGCTCGGTCCTTTATGGACACCGCGGCGCGGCCGGGATCTTCGAGATCGTCGGCAATCAAGAAGACGTTCCGCGTTGCGGCCTACTGTCACGCTCGGTGTCCGAGTCATCGCGAGGAGACCGAGGGACGGAGGGGCAGTGCAACCGCATCCCTGTGACTGCAGTCCGATGTGCGTGTTGCGGGCGACCAATCCGATGCGGATCCGGCCGACCCGCACGGGTGGCAAGACGTTCGCTTCGGCATCGGCTTATTGGAAGGCCGAGCCGGGTAGCGCGGACCTCGCGGGGCGGATCGTCCGTTACGTCGTACTGGCCAACGATCCCGCCGTGCCGGACGTCGCCGCCGATTACTGGATGCACAGCGAACGCTTCTACCGTGCCGTGGTCGACCCGCTCGAAGCCGCCATCGGCCACGATCCGGCATACCGGCGGCTCGTCGCGCGGCCGACCGACACCTTCGCCGAACGTCGGCTCGAAGAGCGTGTCGTCGCATTGCTCGACGAAAACCCCGACCTGGCGACGAAACTGGGTCATGAAGCCGACGCGGCGGACGACAACGTCTACATCAACTATTTCCGCGGCAGGCTCTACGAACCGGAAGCCGAACCCGCCGGTCTCGACCGGCTGACAGAACTCGCTCGCGGCGTACGCTCGCGGCCGTCCGGTACCGGCGACGAGATCCTCGTCGTCGTCCCGCTGTCCGATCGGGACGGCGCGGGCCGGATCCGGAACCTGACCGCCTGCCTGCTCGCCTTGCAGGACCAGACCTTTCCTGCCGACCGTTACCGGGTCACCGTCGTCGAATTCGACGAAAAGCCGCGGTGGAAGCACATCGTCCAGCCGCTGGCCGACCACTACGTGCACATCGAGGGCAAGGGCCTGTTCAACAAGTCCTGGACGCTGAACGTGGGCGTCCGCGAAACCCTCGGCGCGGCCAGGACCCTGTGCCTGCTCGACGCGGACATCTTGGTGGACCGGGAATTCCTGGAGCGCAACCACGCCAGGTTCATCGACCAGCGGCGCGACGCGCATCTGCCGCACACCGAGATGCTTTCGCTGGACGCGCCGTCGAGCGACTGGCTGATCGAGCGGCGGTGCGGCGAGAACACGCAGGAAGCGCCGCTGGCCGGGGCGCGCGGGCTGCTGCTGCGTGACGTGCCCGGTGCCTGTCTGTGGACGCGGCCGGAGATCTTCCACCGCATCGGCGGCTTCGACGAGCGCTACAAGGGTTGGGGCGGCGAGGACGAAGACATGCTCTACCGCATCTCCGCGGCGGGCGACGTCACCCAGTACGACGACGTCTTCCTGCACCTCGCGCACCGGCGGCCACCGATGCGCGACGCCGAGGGCAAACCGTTCAACGCGCACGTGGAAGTGGGCAGCTGGACGGGCGAGTCCGGCTTCGGCGACGCGTCCGGTGTGACGAGCGGCGATGAGTAGTGAGCAGGAAACCCATCCGGTGAAGGACGTGCGTCGCCAGCGGATCGCCATCTCCGGCATCTTCCTGATGGTCGGGATCATGCTCGGCTCGTGGTTCGCGCGCGTGCCGCAGCTGCGGATCGAACTAGGATTGAACTTCGCGGAACTGGGCATGGTGCTGCTCGCCCAGACCGTCGGGGTCCTGGTGGCCATGCAGCTGGCGGGACACCTGTCGAACCACCTCGACAGCCGCGCGGTCATCCGCGTCACTTCCCTGGTCCTGCCGTGGTTCCTGCCGCTGATGGCGGTGATGCCGAACGCGATCACCGCCGGTCTCGGCATGCTGACCTGGGGTGTCATCGCCGGTCTCCTCGACGTGTCCATGAACGCACAGGGCGTCGAAGTGGAACGGCGGGCACGGCGGCCGGTGCTCAACAGCCTGCACGCGGTGTGGGGGATCGGGGCGTTGCTCGGCTCGGGCGGTACGGTGCTGGCGGTGCGCGCGGAATGGTCGCTGAGTTCGCATTTCTGGATCGTTTCGGTGCTCCTCGTCGTCATCGCGCTGTTCAGCGGCCGTTGGCTGCTGACGGAATCTCCTGCCGCTTCGCCTCCTTCGAAGCGGACGGCGAAGGTCGGCTTCCTGTCCGGCTGGACGCGCGCGGTGATCGTGCTCGGCGGTCTCGGCGCGGCGGTGGCGCTCTGCGAAGGCGCGGTGTCCAGCTGGGGCGGCGTCTTCCTGAGTGAGCAACGCGGCGCGGCGGCGAACATCGCGTCGCTGGGCTACTTCGCGTTCATCGTGGCGCAGACCGGGACGAGACTCGTCGGTGACCGGCTGCACCGCCGGTTCGGTGCCGTGGCCCTGGTTCGCTGGAGTATGGCGATGACCGGCGCGGGAGTGCTGGTGGCCGTCGCCGTGCCGAGCGTGTGGTTCGGCCTGGCCGGGCTCGCGATGGCGGGCTGTGGGCTCGCCGTGGCGATCCCGATCATCTCCAGCGCGGTCGGGCACGGCACGAAGTCCAACACCAGCCTCGCGATCGCGCGGTACAGCACGCTGCACAACGCCGGTGTGCTCTCCGGTCCGGCGATCTTCGGCTGGCTCGCGCAGACCTTCGGGATCAGTGCCGCGCTGACGTGCTGCTGGTGCCGCTCGGGGTGATCATCGCCTTCGCCGCGGCCACGGCGCCCGCTTCGGTACGTGCGGCGGCGGCTCAGCCGACGGGGCAGGCGCCGACCACGGAGAACGAGACGGAGCCGGTGGTTCCCCGGGCCGCGTAGGACTGTCGTGAGTGATTCGAGTCGTTAGAGCGAAACCTCTTTTAGGTACCTAGAACACCCTTGAGTAGAACGACCCGAATCACTCACCAAAGGTTTCAGCCGTGCCGGACGGGCCGGTAGATCAGCTCCTGGGTGCGGCCGTCGAGCGTCCGGCTTTCGAGCAGGTCGAGGTCGAAGTCGGCCGCGCCCTGGAAGATCGGGCGCTCGCCGGTCTGACCGGTCAGGACGGGGAAGATCGTCACCTGGACGCGGTCGACCAGACCGGCGGCCATCAGCGTCCGGTTCAACGACAGGCTGCCGTGCGAACGCAGGGGCAGGTCGGACTCCTCCTTGAGCCGGGCGATGACGTCGACGGCGTCGCCGCTCACAATGGTCGCGTCCGGCCAGTCGAGCTCTCGCAGCGTGTTCGACACGACCGTCGCCGGAAGGGCCCGCATCCGGGTGACCCAAGGGTCGAGTGACTCCGGGCCGAGCGAAGACAGCATCTGCGCGTTGAGGGAAGCCGTAGCCGCCCCGAACACCATCCGCTGCGGCTCGTCGTACAGCGACAGGCGACGTTCGAGCAGCTCAGGGCCTTGCTTGCCCCAGTAGCCGCCCCAGTCGCCGCTGTGCGAACCGAAGCCGTCGAGGCTGCAGAAGATGTCGAAGGTGTAGGGGACGGTCATGGCACTCTCCTCAGGCGCGGCCGGCCCGTCGCCGGCCTCTCACCCTGGCTACGAACGCGCCCGACGCGAATCGACACCTCCGGGAAAAAAGTTTCGCGGGGGTGTCGCGGACGTCGACCCTCGGCGTGCCGCTCCGAAGCGTCCGGCAGCACGTTCACCACCGGGACTTGCGCGACGACCGTCCGGATCCGGCCGCTAGCCGGGCACCGGAGCGTCCACGAGGGACGCCAGTAGTTCCCGCACGCGGCGGTCCATATCGTCCCGTAACGGCCGGATGCCGGAGACCCCTTCGGTCTCCGGGTCGGGGACGACCCACTCGACGTACCGCGTTCCCTCGGCGACCGGGTAGGTCCGGCAGCCCATGGTGATCACGATGTCCGCGGCCTCGACGTCCGCGTAGGTGACCTGACTCGGTACCTCCGCCGAAATGTCGACGTCCCATTCCGCCAGGGCACCGGCCACGAGCGGGTTGATCTTCTCCGCCGGGTCGCAGCCCGCGGACCGTACGGTGACCCTGCCGAATCCGTGATGCTTCAGCAGGGCGGCCGCCATTTGCGACCGGCTCGCGTTGTGCACGCACACGAACAGGATTTCCGTCATCGCGCCGCCCATTCTACTCGGTGATGTGCTCTGCTACCGAGGTTACCCGTGAAAACCTCATCCATCCCGGGTGAGGAAAAGGGTGGCAATCGAGGAGAACTTCACCATTCCGTCCTACTCGCATCCACGGAGATGAGCAGGGTTTATCGGCGCTGGCACACTTTTCCGGTGCCCGTAAAAGACGGTGGGGGTTATCGATGACCGAGGTACGGCTCAGCGGCGCCGTGATGGCGCATCCCAGGCGCGAGGCGGCCGCGGAGGAACTCGCGCGGCTCGACCCCGCCGGTGCGCTGCGCGTGGTCCTGGACCCCGATCCGGACGGGCCACCTACGGCGTTGCGGACGGCGAGACTCGCCTGGAGCAGCGTTCCGGAGGATGCCACTCACTTTCTCGTGCTGCAGGACGACGTCCAGCTCGCGGACGGCTTCTTCGAACACGCGCGAAAAGCGGCCGCGAGACTGCCCGGGGACGCCATCGCCTTCTACGCCAACTGGAATTCCCGCAACGGCGCGGCCGTTCGGATGGCGGCCGCCGCCGGTGCCTGCTGGGCGACCGCGGTCAATGAATACGCGCCCTGTGTCGCCATGATGTTGCCCGCGGCGGTCGCTCGCGGTTACGCGCCCTACGCCGACGCGCATCCGGAGGGCTGGCCGTGCGACGTGCTCATGTTCCGGTATCTGAAGGCCGTCGGGATGCCGATCCGCATCGCCGTGCCGAATACCGTCGAGCATTCCGGTCTGCCCAGTGTCGCCGGTAATGACGCGCACGGGCTCCGGCGTTCTTCCTGCTTCTCCGGTGTCGCGCCGACGGCCGTGGACGGCGCGGTCGCCGAACACGAGGTGATCCCCTTTCACAAGCACGTCACGTCGGAATGTGCCGTACGGGCAGGCGGGCACTGGGAATACCTCGGCACAGAACGGCTCCTGCGGCGATCGGGGATTTCGCCGCAGGAGTGCAGAACCGAATTCGCGCAGGGCGGTGATCTTTCCGAAGGCGCCTGGCAGACCTGGCTGACGGCGTTCGCCATGGGACTGTCCTCTGTGGACGTCGTCGAAGGTGAGGCGCTGGATCTCGCGCTCGCGAGCATCGGCCCCGGCGGTCTCTGCGACCAGCTCACCGCATCCGAGATCGAGGCGATCACGGCTTCACACCACGAAGTGGCGGTCAAGGCCTTCGCCGCGGGACGGGCACGGGCGGCCCGGCCCCGGCGTCCGCGTGCGGGCAGTGCGCTCCAGGTCGCGGTCACCGGTTCCGACGCGCCGCTCACCGGGTATCTGGCCGGGTTGCTGGCCGAACTCGGTCACGAGATCGTCAGCGGCGAAAGCGCGTCCGCTTCCACGCGTCTCGTCCAGCTCGGCGACGAGCCGGATCCGGGTGACGTCTTCTGCGTCATCGTCGACACCGGCGCGCGTGAGCACGTCCTGCGGTGCGCGACGCCGATCGGACCGCACACCCCGGCGGATTCCGAGGTGGCGCGGTGGATCCAGCTGGCATGGACGCGTAAGACCTTGCCGGTCGATCCCGAGCGCGTGCACCAGTTCACCGACGTGCGGGACCTGGCGAGCGCGATCGACGCGGTGCTGACCGGGGCGCCGGTCTCCCCGGGGTACGACATCGCGACGGCCACGCTCACCGGCGGCGAGCTGGCGAAGATCGTCTGCGCGTCGGTTCGATCCGTGCCGACGGAAGCGGTCATCTCATCGTCGGAGACGACCGTGCTGAAACTCGGCCTCGCCGCGGCCGAACTCGGCTGGACCGCCACCGTCCCGGCCGACGAAGCCGTCCGTACCTTCGGGAAATGGCTGGCCTACGACCGGGAATGGGACCGATGAAGATCCTCGTCGCCGGACCGGTCCCGGAGGGCAGCGACTACGGCAACGGCGTCACCGCGCGCCGCTGGGCGCACCTGTTCCGGCACCTCGGCCACGAGGTCCGCGTGGTTCAGGACTACGACGGCGGCACTCACGATCTGCTCGTCGCACTGCACGCCCGCAAGAGCGAGGCCGCGATCCGGGCCTTCGGCGCCGCCTGCCCGGCCGCCGCGATCGTGATCGCGCTGACCGGCACCGATCTCTACCCGGACCTGGTCACCGGCGGGGTCGACCTGACCCTCCTCGAACATGCGACGCGCATCGTCGTCCTTCAGCCGCAAGGAATTCGGCAGGTCCCGCCCGGGTTGCGGAGCCGCACCAGGGTGATCACGCAGTCCATGCCGCCGATCTCCGGCGGGACACCCGCCGAGGACCGGTTCGAGATCGCCTTCCTCGCGCACGCCAGGCCGGTCAAGGACCCACTTCGGCTGTGCGAGGCGGTGCGCCTGCTGCCGTCGTCGTCCCGCGTCACCGTGACCCACGTCGGCGGGGTCCGCGAGGACGACATCGGCGATCGGCTGCGCGCCGAGTCCGCGGAAAATCCACGCTATTCGTGGCTCGGGCCGTTGCCGCGGCCCGAAGCGCTCGCCGTCCTCGCCCGTAGCCGGCTGCTGGTGCTCACGTCGCTGCACGAGGGCGGTGCGAACGTGGTCACCGAAGCACTCGCCGCCGGTGTCCCGATCGTCTCGACCCGCATCCCGGGTTCGGTCGGGTTGCTCGGTGAGGACTACGCCGGTTATTTCCCCGTCGGCGACACGGACGCGCTCGCGGCGGTACTCGACGCCGCCGAGCGTGACCACGACGGGCTTTACACGCAGTTGCGGCGGCAGTGCGCCGCCCGCCGCGCTTCGGTGGATCCGGAGCGCGAAACCGAGGCATGGAAGCGGCTGCTCGCCGAAGCGGTGCCCACGAACGCCGGATACGAGGGAGTGCGATGAAACTCAGGAAGAGCGTTCCGAAGGTCGGGGGCGGCGGGGTGCACCGGGAGTTCACCGCCGAGCAGACCTACGCGCGGATCGAGCCGCATCTGCGGCGCGCCGGGGTCACCCGGGTCGCGGAGATCACCTGGCTCGACCGGGTCGGCATCCCGGTCTACAACGCCATCGCGCCCCGATCCAACGACATCATCTCGGTCTACAACGGCAAAGGCCTCCGGAACATCGACGCGAAGACGTCCGCGGCGATGGAGGCGATCGAGCGGTTTTCCGCGGCGCTGCCGGTGCGGCCGGACGTCATCGCGTCCTATGCGGAACTGGTCGCCGAGGGCCGTACGGTGCTGGACCCGCGGGAGAACAACGCCGAACTCTCCGCGCACTACCGTGACGATCTCCCGATCTCGTGGGTCGAGGCCTACGACCTGATGAACGAAGAGTCCGTCCTCATCCCGCAGGCGTGTGCCGTCTACGGACTGAAGTTCCACGAACCCCCTTGCTACAAGGTGCTTTCCACCAACGGGCTCGCGTCGGGCAACAGCATCGAAGAGGCCATCTGCCACGCGCTCACCGAACTGATCGAACGCGATTCGATGACCAACGCCGAACTCGTGAGCAGCCAGCTCGCCCAGGTGCTGGAGAAGGGCATCTTCGTCGATCCGCAGCCCGAGCACATCACTTCGTATCTGCGTGAACTGCATCCGCACGTGGACCTGGAATCGCTGCCTCCGCTGGCGAAGTCCCTCGTGGACAAGTTCCACGACGCCGGGCTGCGGATGCGGATCGTGCACATCACCTCGGATCTGGAGATCCCGAGCTTCCTCGCCGCCACCTCCGAAGACCTCGGCCCGACCACGTCGCAGGGACACGGCGGGTTCGGCACGCATCCCGACGCGAACGTGGCGCTGATCCGCGCCATCACCGAATGCGCGCAGGGCCGGGCCGTCGACATCCAGGCGATGCGCGAAGACATCCGGCTCCCGACCGAGAACGTGTCCAAGTACCAGAACCACGTCCAGCGGTCGGCGACCATCGACAAGGGCGCGTGGGCCTGGCAGCCGATGCGCAAGCAGGTCGCGTTCGACGACATCCCGTCGTGGACCACCGACGACGTGATGACCGACATCAAGCTGATCCTGGACCGGATCCGCGCCGCCGGCATCGAGCGTGCGCTCGCCGTCGATCTCTCGCCGCCGGGGATCCCGGTCAGCGTCGTGCGGGTGATCGTGCCCCGGCTCGAATCGTGGGCCGTCGACCACTGCAAGATCGGTCCGCGCGGCGCGACGGTGTGGAACAACGCCCTGCTCGAACTGTCGGCCCGCAAGCGCGCCGCCGAACTTTCCAAGCCCGCCTAGGAGATCCGTCATGCGCGCAGTGGTTTTCATCGGCCCGAGCATCGACCGGGAAGCGGCGTCCGCCGAACTCGACGTCGAGTTCCTGCCCCCGGTCAAACGGGGCGATCTCGCCGAACTGCTGGCCCGGCCGGAGCCGCCCGAGGCCATCGGCATCGTGGACGGCCGTTTCCTGCAGAGCCTGTGCATCTCGCCGAAGGAGGTGCTCGAGGCGATGGACCGCGGGGTCACGATGTTCGGTTCGTCGAGTATGGGCGCCTTGCGGGCGGCGGAATGTTCGCCGTTCGGCATGGTCGGTGTCGGCAAGATCTACGAGGAGTACTTCTCCGGGCGGATCGACGCCGACGACGAGGTCGCCGTCACCTACGACGAAGAAAATCTTTCGGCGTTGTCCGAACCGATGGTCAACCTGCGGTTCGCCATCGCCGCCGGTGTCGAGGAAGGCGCGTTCGCCCCGGAAACGGGGGAGCGGTTCCTCGAGATCGCGAAGGAACTGTACTTCCCGCAACGCGTCACCCGGACCGTGCTCCTGTTGCTGCGCCGGGAGATCCCGGCGGACGAGCACGCCAGGATCGCCGCCTTCTTCGACGGCGGGGCGCCCGACACGAAACGTGAGGACGCCGTGCTGCTGCTCGCGGCGATGCGGGACTTCCTCGATCCGGGCGGACAACCGCGGATCACCACCGTCGAATCCCGAGGTGCGCTGTGAGCATTCCCGTCCCACGACCGCTTCCGGAGGGATCGGTCGACCCGTCGCTCGCCCCGCTGGCCGGGTTCAGTCCCGAACAGCTCGAACGCTTCCTGGAGGCCGTGCGGACCTCGTCCGACGGCGTCCAGGGCACGCTGGAGTCGTTGACCATGACGATCATGACGTCGATCGAATGACCGCCGCGCCGCTGACGGAGGAGGACGTCACCCCGGCGAAGGTGGGCATCTTCTCCAAGGAGTACCGGGCGAGCACGATCGGGTTCGCCTCCGTGATGTTCCTCGAAGGGTTCGCCGCGCTGGCGCTGGTCACCACCCTTCCGGTGGCGGTCGGCCGGCTCGACGGGCTCACCGTGTACGCGCTGGCGCTGGGCGGGTTCGTCACGATGAGCCTGTTCGGCAGCGTCCTGGCGGGGGAGATCGCCGACAAACGGGGTCCCCGGCTGCTGCTGGTGCTCGGACTGGGCCTGTTCCTCGCCGGGTTGCTGCTCGCCGGGACCGCGACGACGGTGTGGCAACTGATCGCCGGGCGCTGTGTGCAGGGTTTCGCGAGCAGCGTCGTGGTCGTCGGGCTCAACGTCACCATCGCGCAGTCGTATCCGTCGAAGCTGCGGCCGAAGGCGCTGTCGCTGATGAGCACCTGCTGGATCGTGCCGTCGATGATCGGTCCGGCGATCGCCGGGATCGTCACCGAACTGCTGTCGTGGCGATGGGTGTTCTTCGGCCTCGCCATCCTGGTTTCGGTCGCCTCGCTGATCCCGCTCGGTTTCCTTCGGCGGCTCAGCCCGGTCGCCGCCGAAGAGCGCTCGACACCGCCGGGTCTCGTCCGGGCCGCGGCCATCGTCGCGGTGGCCGCCGGGATCCTGCACTTCGGTGCTTCGGGGCTCGACCTGGTGCACGTCCTGTTCGCGCTCGGCGGCGTGATCGCGCTGGTGATCAGTGTCCCCCGGCTGCTTCCCGAGGGGACGCTGCGCGCGGTGCGGGGCATTCCCGCGGCGATCCTGTTGCGGGGCCTGGCTTCCGGTATCTATTTCGCGCTGGAGTCCTACATCCCGTTGATGTTGATCAACCAGCGGCAGATCTCGGTCACCGCCGCCGGTATCTCGTTCACCGGCGCCACGTTGCTGTGGGCGGGCGCGGCCTGGTTGCAGGGGCACCCGTGGTCGGAGGTACCTAGGCACAAGCTCGTCCTGCTCGGTTCCGTGGTGATCGCGGGATCCAGCCTGATCGCGATCCTCGGCGTGCTCGCCGTGGTGCCACCGATGACCGCGAGCGTCGCGCTGATCGTCGCCGGATTCGGGATGGGGCTGGTGTTGCCGAGTCTCACCGTGCTCGCGTTCGACCACTGCCCCCCGGAGGACCAGGGGCGTTACTCGGCCGCCATGCAGGTCTCCCAGGGACTCGGCAGCGTCGTGATGATCGGTGCGGCGGGCGCGCTCTTCAACGTCGGTACCGCCGTCGGCTACTCCGGCGGCCTCGTCTACGGGGTGGTTTTCGCCTTCGTGGCACTCATCGCGCTCCCGGCCTGCCTTTTGGCGCTGAGGACCCGCATCTAGGAGGCACTCGTGCAAAAGGATCTCGCCGTCATCGGCCTGGGGTACGTGGGACTGCCGTTGGCCAGGGAAGCCGTCCGCGCCGGACTCACCGTCGCCGGGCTGGACCAGAACGAGCGCGTCGTCGCCGCGCTCAACACCGGACTGTCGCATGTGGACGACATCCCGGACGCGGACGTGGCGACGATGGTGGCGGCGGGGTTCGCCGCGACCACCGACGAAGGCGTGCTCACCTCGGCCGACGTCATCGTGATCTGCGTGCCGACGCCGCTGGCGTCCGACGGCGGTCCGGACCTCGGCGCGGTGAAGGCCGCCGCCGAGGCGGTGAGCCGTCAGCTGAAGCCGGGAACACTGGTGATTCTGGAATCGACCACGTACCCCGGGACGACCGAAGAGGTCGTCGCCCCGATCCTGGAATGGTCGGGGCTGCGCGCGGGGGAGGACTTCTGCCTGGCGTTCTCGCCGGAGCGGGTCGACCCCGGCAACGCGGTCTACGGCATCCGCAACACCCCGAAGGTCGTCGGCGGGCTGACGCCTGCGTGCGCGGCCGCGGTGGCGGAGTTCTACGGCCGGTTCGTCGACGACGTCGTACCCGCCAAGGGCACTCGCGAGGCCGAAATGGCGAAGCTGCTGGAGAACACCTACCGGCACGTGAACATCGCGCTGATGAACGAGATGGCGGTGTTCTGCCACGAACTCGGCATCGACCTGTGGGACGTCATCTCGTGCGCCGCCACGAAACCGTTCGGGTTCCAGTCGTTCCGGCCGGGGCCGGGGGTCGGCGGGCACTGTATCCCGATCGACCCGAACTACCTGTCGTACAAGGTCCGTACCCTCGGCTACCCGTTCCGGTTCGTCGAACTGGCGCAGGAGATCAACACGCGTATGCCGCGCTACGTCGTCGAACGGGCGCAGGACATGCTCAACGAATCCGGCCGGGCGTTGCGCGGTTCGCGGGTGCTCCTACTCGGCGTGACCTACAAACCCGACATCGCCGACCAGCGCGAGTCACCCGCGCTGCCGGTGGCGGTGCGGCTGCGGGACCTGGGCGCCGACGTCGTCTACCACGATCCGCACGTCACGGACTGGCGCGTGCACGGCGAATCGGTACCGCGGGCGGCCGATTTGACGGCGGAACTCGCCTCGGCCGATCTGACGATCCTGCTGCAGAAGCACACCGCCTACGACGTCGACGCCCTCGCCCGCGGCGCGCGGCTGCTGTTGGACACCAGGGGTGCCGTTCCCCACGATGCCCACGTCGTCGCTCTGTGAACCACGCGTTCCGTCCTCTGCTCGCGGAACCTCTCCGCGAGCAGAGGACGGGACGCGTGACGGGACCCGGCCTAGAGCACGAGCCGGACGTCGTAGGCCTTGAGCCAGTCGTTGAGCTGCAACGTGGTCTCCAGCGCGGGTCGGGTGAGCCGCCCCTCGGGGAATTCGCCGGTCAGCAACGGTGAAAGCGGTTCGTCCTTCGCGAGGATCAGGCTCCGCAGCCGGTCGCGCAGGATGCGGTCGTAGGAATCGTCCTCAATGGACGGGTATGGTGTCTTGGCGCGGCTCAGTACCTCGGCGGGGAGCAGGTCCTTACCCACGGCACGCAAGAGGCTCTTCTCGCGGCCGTCGAAGTTCTTCATCGACCACGGAACGTTGAAGGTGTACTCGACGAGGCGGTGGTCGGTGAACGGCACGCGTACCTCCAGTCCGGCCGCCATGCTCATCCGGTCCTTGCGGTCGAACAGCACCTGCGCGTGCCGGGTCAGCCCGAGGTAGGTCACCTCGCGCATCCGCGCTTCGAGCGGATCCTCACCGGACACAGTGGACAGTTCGGCGAGGGCGGAATCATGGCTGTCACGTTCGTATTCACGCAAACCGAGTTTCGTCATCAGGTCCGGCGCGAAGAGCAGTTCAAGCCCCTCGTGGCGGCTCCGTCCGGAGTGGACCCACGGGAACGTGCCCGACCAGACCGCGTCGGGCTTCCGGTACCAGCGGTAACCGCCGAAGACCTCATCGCCGCATTCGCCGGACAACGCCACCGTCGACCGCTCCCGGACCAGCCGGAACAGCTCGTGCAGCGAAGCGTGCTCGTCGCCTTTGGCGATCGGCAGGTCGTACGCGGTCAGCACAGCCGCCTTCACCGACGGCGCGAGAAGATCGACGGTGGTGTGCAGGATCTCCTCGTACCGCGCGCCGACGTGGTCCGCGACCAGCCGCGCGTGCACGTGGTCGAGGTTGTCGCCCGGCTGGTCGGTCACCTTGACCGAATAGGACCGGACGTCGGAGGTCCTCGCCGCGAGGGCGGTGAGCGTGCTGGAGTCGAGCCCGCCGGAAAGCAGCGTGCACAGCGGCACGTCCGCCACCAGCTGGCGGGCGACGGTGTCTTCGAGCAGTTCCCTGACCGTGCCGATCGTGGTGGCGAGGTCGTCGGGGTGCTCCCGGGCCTGGAGCGACCAGTACTCCCGCAGCTCGATGCCGTCACGGCGCACCCGCAGCGTGTTTCCCGGCGGAAGCTCGCGCATTCCGCGGAAGACGGCGTGCCCGGGGTTCTTCGCCACCGAGAGCAGATCCCGCAGGCCGTCGGTGTCGAGGACGCGTTCGGCGAGCGGGTTCGCGAGAATCGCCTTGGGCTCCGAACCGAAGAGCACGCCGTCCGCGGTGGGGAAGTAGAAGAGCGGCTTGACGCCCATGCGGTCACGGACCAGCAGCAACTCGTCGCCGTCCCAGATCGCGAACGCGTACATACCGTTGAGCCGGTCGACGAACGCCTCACCCCATTCGAGGAAGGCACGCAGGACGACCTCGGTGTCGCTGCGGGTGCCGAACCGATGGCCACGGCCGGTGAGTTCCGCCCGCAGCTCCCGGAAGTTGTAGACCTCGCCGCTGTAGGTGAGGACGGCCGGACCCGCCGCCATCGGCTGGCGACCGCCGTCGAGGTCGATGATCGACAGCCGACGGTGGCCGAGAGCGGCGTGCGGGGAGAGCCAGATCCCACCGGCGTCGGGACCCCGTTTCGTCATGGTGTCCGTCATTGCCTGGACCGTGTCACGCTCCCGCGTCAGATCCCGCCCGAAATCCACCCAACCGGCGATACCGCACATCCGTCCAGCGTCGCACTGGCGCGGCGGCGGCGAGAACTCCCGTATTGCCGGACCGAGTGAGAATCGCGAAGTGCCGGAAACCCAGTGGCCGAGGGCCGGCCTTGGCAGGGGATGAAGGGCATCATGAGGACCTACGACCACGTGACTTCACTTATGCGCGGTGTGGCGGCCTCCTTGCCTCGTCGCCAAGAGCCGCAGTCGCACACGGATATACCAGCACTCATGTCCGGTCTACACCCAGCGGTCGTGCTCACCATCAAGATCCATCCTACGATTCCGTCCGGCCACAGCGGCATTGCAACTGCGGGCAGCGACCGTGCCAACCATCTCCTGTTGATGCCAACTAGCGCCTGTCGTCACACTTGATCATTCTTCGACGCGTCACGAGCGCTGAGACTCTGCGGCTGCGTCGGTCGAAAATGCTGCGGCTCAGACGAAGCAGCAGTGTCCGCTGGGTCATCTGTACGGGGTCTGTGGGCCGGATGCCGCGATGGTCGTCCGGCCCGAGATTCGCAACTCAGCGCGCCGCCAGTCTGGCCATTGGGCGGTTTGCGTCGGGTTACTCCGCAGCCAGGCGTTGTAGGCAGCGCGGAAGGCCGGGTTGGTGGAGTCCATGCCGAGTACGGTCTCCGGGTCGTCCAGGCTGCCCACGGTCTCGGCCGGGATCTCGCCGAAGCCGACGACGCGGCTCCTGTCGATCGGCGGCACCGATCCGGCAGGGAACGCGTCCTGGTACGCCTGCGCCAAGGCCTGAGCGCGCGCCGCGGACAGGTCTTGGTTGTCCGGCGTGCGGCCCTCAGGCGAGGCCCAGCCGATGACTTCACGCAGTACCAAGGGATTGACGAGGGCAGCGCGGTTCTCGGCCAGCGAGACTTCCAATACGGCGCGCGATGTGAACGGGCCGATGGGCCGGGCGAGGTCCGATATCAGATTCGAGTCGACCGTGAAACAGCTCTCGATCCGCGCCGCCGCGTCGAGCTGCGCCGTCGGCACCGGGCGGGGTGTTTCCGGCGTTGCCGTGACCGCTGGCATGTGGGCGCCGGCGACCAACCAGCCCCGGCCGACGCCGGCGGCGGCCAGGTTTCCCGCGGGTTTCAGATCGTCCGAGGTGATGAACTCCAATTTGGTCTTGACCGTCGGTTTTTTGATGCCTGCAGGTAATTCCACGATCGTACTGATGTCGTAAGGCTGCGCCGGATCTTCCTTCCAGACGTGGAACATCACCGACTTGGCCAGCTGCCCCGACCAGGTCAGGCCTGCGGCCGTGCCCACGCTGATCGTGCCGAGCTCGAACGACGCGCCGTCGAACGCGTCCTTGCCCAGGTCGTAGGTGGTGAGCAGCTCGAAGCTCTTGGCGTCCACGCCGGGGCTGGGAAAGCCGCCGCCCACGTCGAAGTAGGCGCCGATCAGGCCGGAGCCCGCGGTCTGCGTCGTGTCGAAAACCGTGCTGCGCGACTTGCACTCGATCTTGCCGTCCTTGCCGACCGACAGCTTGCCCTCGCTGTCGGTCTTGACCTCCACCTTCTCCTTCTTCACCTGCATGTAAAAGGGATTGAAGCCGATGGTCAGGCCGACGACCGGCGGGATGCGGAGGAACTTTCCAGGTTCGGGGATCTTGCCGGTGACCCAGTCCGGCAGCGGGATCACCGAACCAGTGGCCAGCGAGAACGTGTACAGGAACGTGCCTGCCCTGGTCGCCGCGAAACTCAGTGGTTTGGACAGGTCGACCCCCGATCGGTCGTTGGCCATCCAGTGCTGCCGTTCCTCCTCGCACGCCTGGTCGAGCAACCGAAGGTAGCTGTGGCTGATCAGCGCGCCGTTCTCGTTGGGAGCCTCGATACGGTGTGCGGCGAGCGCTTCGAGCAGCGCCGAACGAGTCCGGCCTGCGTATGCCCATGTCGGATTCGGCGTGGTGCCGGAAAGCCAGGTGATGATCCGGTTCAGGAACGTCTCCCGCCTCGCCTGCCGCACCGGCCCGGTCGAGGTGTACCAGGCGTACGCGACGTCGGCGAGCGTGTTCGGCGGCGGTTTCGGGCTCTGCCTCGTCGACCAGTCGTTGGCGAGCGCGGCCGCGGCGTCCTCGAGGTATCCATTGGGAATAGGGCGGGCGTGGGTTGCAGCCCACATGGTGAACGGGTCCTTGCCCGGCCCTCGGCTCGCCGTCCAGGCCCCATCGGCTGCGGGCACTCGCGGCACGGCGTTGAGGCGTAGCAGTTTCTCGTACGCCGCACCCTGTTCGAACTGGACCTCCAGCACCTGCTTCGCGCCGGACCCGGAGATCCGGAATCGGCCCACCGGCACCGATCCGCTGCCCGAGGACAGCCGGGTCAGCACCTCGCTGGGATCGGCACCCGGGTACCACGCGTCCGATGGGCCGGTGCGAGTGGACAGCGGCACGGTCACCGAGTACACCGGTGCGCTGCCGTCCTGCCTGTCGCGCCTGGCCACGTCGAGGTCGACCACGAACACCAGCGCGATCTCGCGCCTGGTCCAGCGCGGGCCGGTCGCGTTCGGCGCGAAGCATCGCACCGGTGCCGCCGGCACGCCGGTCGGCGGCGGCACCGCCCACCCCGCCAGCACCTGCCCGGCCTGGTTGAGCTGGACCTGCAGACCCGCGTACGGGCCCCCGTCGGCGTGCGCGGACTCGTAGAATCCGGTGAGGTCCGGGTCCTGCCAGCGTGGCTTGGGTACGACGGTCCATCGAGGCGCGGCCGGTGGCGCCGACCGGTGGGCGCCGGTCACAGCTGTTGCCCGGTCTTGGGGTCGTATTCGACCTCGACCGCGACGATCTGGTCGGTCGGCAGGACCTCGATCCACTGGTCGAAGATCTGGTACGGCTCGGCGGGCCGGAATCCGCCCTCCAAAGGATCAAAGCCTGTTTGGAACACGGTCTCGGTGGCCAGCGTGTTGGCCATTGTGGTGTTGGCACCCTGCAGTTCGACGGCCAGCAGCTTCAGCACCTCGCCGATCTGCTTGCCTTGCCATTCCGGTGGATCCCCGGCCTGCCAGGCGTAGGGCAACGTAAGGTTGTCGGTCCCTTCCACGTTGGCTTGCCTCAGCCAGTCGTACGCCGCCGACTCGAAGCCCGGTCGGATGGGCAGCACCACCTTGACCCAGGCCGCGTTGAGGAACTCATTGCGCCGCGCGTCGCCGTCGGCCTGGATCAGCCAGCCCAGCGAACTTCCCATCGGCGCCGGCTGCGAGTCGCCGGTGACCAGGTAGTTGACCCGATACTCCTGCTCGGACGGAGGCTTGTTCGGGTCCCCGGGGTTCGTCACGGTCGCGCCCGGCTTGTTCTCCGAAGCGGTGTGCGAGTACCAGCTCAGCACGGTCTCGCCGAGCAGCGGGTCGCGCTTGTCCATGTACCCCGGCGCGTCGGAGGGCAGCCAGATGGCCGGCGGCACCGGGTACCGGCCGAGCGACGCCGCGCCGGCGGCGCCGACCGCGGCGCCGGGGCGCCAGTAGTCGGGCGCCACGAAGTACAGCATCTGGTCGACATCGAACATCTGGCGGATCAGTTCGGACGCCAGGTGCTTGTCCGGGATGACCGACTCCAACTTCTGGATCAAGTGGGCGTAGACGGCCTGCCGCTCCTCGGTACGCAGGTCCTCGGACGGTCGCGGCTTGATTCCGCTGACCGTCTTGAGCCTCGAGGCCACCGCGTTCGCATAGGCCTTCCGCAGGAGCAACGTCACCGACCGGTCGTAGTCCGCCTGCGCGGCGGCATTCGCCTCCTTGATCGCCTGCACGGTCGCGGACAGCGGTTCGTACACGATCGTCGCGTCGAAGGGAAGGCTCATGGCGCCGTGGAAATGGGCGTAGGTCAGCTGGAGTGAGAACGAGTTCTGTGTGACATTCGGGTTCGGCTTGCCGTGGTCGGGGTTCACGGTGACGAATCGGACGTCCGCGCCGTGGAAATCGAGCAGGCCGATCCTGCTCACTTGGTACCCGCTGGGCGGGTCGGGCAGCGGGTACTCGAACCAGAACTGGATGATGTTCGCGTCGCCCACGGTCGGCTTGTTGATGCCGTGATCCCCGTTCTCCGACGACCGCTCATAAGGGTCATCGTTGTCGGGGCCACCACCGTGGCTCTGCTGGAACGGCACCGCCAGGTGATACACCACCGACTTCTGCCCGGGTATCGGCTGCAGCTCCGGCTTCTTGACCGAGGTGAGGTCCGGCGCGGGCACCACGCTGACCGTCTCCCCGATCCCCAGGCTCAGGCCGGGCGCCGTACCGGTCAATTTGCCGTCGGCGTCGGTCGACAGTCCCGAGAACGTCTGCCAGGAAAGCTGGCTGCGGAGATGCTGCAGTTGCACGCCCACCTTGCGCATCTTGCGCCGCAGTTCGTAGTTGACGAGCTTGTCGGTGGTGTTCTGCACCACGTACCGGCGGCTGTTGGTGTCGGTGGTCTCGGTAATGGTCTTGAAGGTGGTCTTGAAGTTGCGGGTGATCTCGCTGGAGACCTTGCTGCTCTGGGTCCGGGTGTACTTGTGGGTCAGCTCGGACGAGCGGTTCGTCGTGGTCTTGTTGCTGAATGAGGCGCTGCCCTCGGCGTGCCAGATACCGGCGAAGCCACCGCCGCCCGACGCGCTGGCACCCAATGTGGTGTCGTTGGCGTTGGACTCCTTGACGGCGTCGGCGATGTCGCTCTGGTCGGTCAGGCTCTCCTCGACCTTGCGGTTGATCGTCTCGGACTGCTCGGCGGTCTGCTCGGTGAGCGTGCGCCGCGTGCTGGTCTCGATGAGTTCGACGGTGCCACCGGGGCTGAGCCACAAATGCCCCGCCGATGTACCGAGAAATGTGTCGAACTCGAAGAAGTACTCGCGGAATAGATTCACCAGACCGACAGGGGAGAGCACCGCGTCGGTGAGCGGGTGCTCATCGGCGAACGCGGTGAGCTGGTCACGGGTGAGCGCACCGACGGTGAAGCGTTGCTCGTTCTGCCGGCCGCGCCAGCCCATCAGCGGCTGGTAGACGCCGAACACCTCGCTGGCGTAAGGCAGTGTTCCGGCGAACTGGTGCACGGGGCGGCCGTTCGTCACCGGCGGCGCGGCCTTCGGTGCCGGGAGCACCTGCGCATTGGCTATCGGCCTGCCGGCGGCCGTGGCGTAAGGCAAGACCGTCCACGGCCTGCCGCTGGCCCCACTGGCCAGCAGTAGTTCCCGCTCGGACTGGCCGGCCGGCGCCACGAACGAGATGGTCTGCGGCCCGATCGCGGGCGTGGCCAGTGTCTTGCCCACGTACTGTCGGCTCAGGTTGGCGTCGTGTTCGAGGAACGCGCCACCCAGAGCGGCTATGTCCGGATACCGGCGCGGGTCCTGGACGTCGATGTCGGCAGGCACCGCCAGCGCGATGCGCGGTACGGTCGCCAGATCGCCCGACGACGGCTGGACGGTGTAGGTCCAGACCTGATAGTTGGCGTCTGGTCCGCTTTTGGCCAGCGGCACCTTGCTGGTAAACGTGACGAGCAACGACACGTTTCCTCCCTCACGTGATTGCTTCTCGATTGAAAGGCGAGAGAGGCATGTCCATCCCGCCTCGGCACGCAACCAAGCCCCCGGTTGCCAGGCCGATTCTCAAAGTAGCCCGTTACACGATCAAATCCCCGAATCGCCCGGAAGTACGCACGAAGAGGCATCGCCCTGTCGCCGACGCGATTTCGGTGCGGCGAGGGTGTCTGGTGCTCCTGCCTCACCTCGCATAGGTATCAGCGCAGGAGGACGTTCTCGTTGATTTCGCGGGTGGCGTCGGCGATGAAGTGACACTGACGCAACCGTCACCGGTCACAGTAGTCCGCGACTCGACGGCGTCAGTTGGTGGCAAATCCTCTAGGTTGTCACTCAGCGCCTCAAGACGGTACCGACACCGTAGAACTCGCTGATGAGGTCGTGCAACGTGAAGCCAGCGCTCGACGACAATCGGCGGACATGGTTCGCTACCACTAGCAGACAACCGGCACGCGCGACTTGAGGGACGACGACTTCGATCACGTGGGCGACACACGCCAAAATCCGGCCACGCAGGTGTGTCGTCCAACCAGTTACGCGTGTCGGTTGGCTCGGACGGCGCAAAGCGTTCAGGGTCGCATGAAACTAGGCAACCTGAATACCATAAGTGCGTGCCCGTACCCCACCTGGGCAGTACGCGTCGGAGTAGTAATAGGCGCTGACCCAGTTTCCGTACCTGACCGAACCGCCGGGGCAGTAGGCGACGACGCGCATTTCGTCGGTAGCCCCCGCTGTGCTTCCGCAGATAGCCCGTGCACCGGAGGTTGTCGTCCAGCCGTGGCAGTCGGAAATGGCGCTGGCAGGGGTGCTTGTCGCCATCACGGCCCCGGCGCAAAGACCGATGATGGTCAGGATGCTCGCGATCCGGTGTTTCACATTGGACATCGTGTTCCTCCTGTGGTTGGCGACTGGGCCGCCGTCGGCGATGTTCGCCTGGTAAGTCTGCCGCAAGGTCACAGGGACCGGTCCCAGGATCCCAGGTTCAATGATCTGCGCCGGTGACATTCGCGTCTATTGCTCTACCGCGTTCATTGTATGTTGGGAAACTGAGGACAGAACCGGGACTCGATGCGCATCGTGCCTCTTTTCGTAAATTCTTCTCGGTCGATCGCGCGAGCAGCGCGCCAGGGCGAACGACCGTGAAGGAGCTCGCCTTGCCTGTCACTGACCATCGCCTTGTGGATAGTATCGCCACCACGCTTGATGGGCCGGCTCCGTGGCTTCCGAAGTGGACTGAATGTCCGAGCGCCGCCTAAAAACTCCTCTCCCGGCTGACTGCAAAGAATTCATGGCCAGATTCCCGTCGGGAATGTTTCGTCAGGTAATCAGGCTCATTAATCCGATGCAGAGTAACGCCCATCTAGGATTCTTTCAGGCTGACTTCGACCAGGCCGTGGCCAATGTGAAGACAGTCTGGTAATACGAATACAACACGTATCCACCATTTCCAGATCCGGCGGATTCGTACCGTTCGCCTCCGACGACACAGGTGGAACAATCTTCTGGCTCCGCTGGACGCCCGACCCCGACAAATGGCACGTGGTTTACCTGAGTCGGCACAGTCCGGACTCCTGGACGCGAACGAAGCGGACGATAACGGCAGTGATGCTCGAACTCGCGAAGAGTCAAGGTAAGCGAAACTGTTCAGACGGATCGAGATCGACAGCCCGGTCGCCAACGGGAGAGCCTGGGCGAACTACACGTACGCCCTCGAGCAACTCCTGCACATTCTCGGCAACGAGGATCACGAGTACCTCGACAAAGTCGACTACACCGCGACATGACATGCGCCAGTGCGCGATGGTGCGACGACGAGCGAACCCCGGAACAGCTTCGGGCGAGTTCGAGGTCGAGAAGCTTGTCGCGACACCGGCGCAGGCACTGCGAGCCTCGATGCGGCTCTATGATAGCGGACTCGAACTCGCCGGATTCGTGCTCGGGCTGCTCGACTTCTACACCGGTTCCCGTTGGGGTGAGCAGGTCGGGCAGCAGCGGCACGAGTACGACAGCGAAGCGCGGGCGATCCAGATCCGTGAGCCGCTGAAAGAGATCGGCGGACGGCTGTTCAAAGGTGGCCGTAGGATCGACACCTCACGGTTGGCTGATCTCGGGCCGAGGCCGACTCGTCCGGTAACGCCGAGACGACAGGGCGGCCGAACGAAGAAGGGCCGGACCAAGACGCCGGCGGGGACGCGGACCGTGGAGTTGCCGCCGAGCATCGCGGTCTTCTACGTGGAGCTGATGGACAGCCGCAGCTTCCCGTTCGTTCTCTGCAGTTCGGAAGGTGCGCCGTTGCGGCGGTCGAACTTCCGCAACCCCTACTGGCGCCCGGTCTGGGACGGCAGTGACGCTGAACACACGCGGTCTGCGGCAGCCGATCCTGCCGCCCTTCACCTTCCACGAGGGGCGGCACAGTCACAACCTGGCTCGCCGAGGACGGTATCCCCGAGGGGGCGCACGCAGAGCACGATTGGGTCCGAGAATGAAGGGCATCGCGAGGGTCTACGACCATGTGACTCCGTTGATGCGCCGCCAGATTCTGCAAGCGATGGAGGCCCGCTGGATCGGCTCGCTGATCGCGCTCACCCCGGGGGAGCGGACGACGCTGGGGAGTGGTTCCCGCACCTGCACGCCACGTTCCGTGACGGGCAGTTGGAGACCGCTCCGAACCTCGCCATTGAACGTCAGAAGCCCCGCCCCTCCGAGGAGGAGCAGGGCTTCTGACCTGCGAAAACAGATGGTGCGCGATACTGGGATTGAACCAGTGACCTCTTCCGTGTCAGGGAAGATCGATCTAGCTCCTGACCAGGCGTTTCCTCTGTTCCCGCAGGTCCGCGGTCTCTCGTTCCTCCTCGTTGGAGTGGCTTCGAACGCGTTGCGGCGCGTTCCGGTCGCCTGAATATCGCCAGTTGATCTTGGATTGCTGGTTACGAGGAGTTGCTTCGTGTCTGCCAAAGCTATTGGTTTTCCGGTCGAGCGTGACTCGGTGCTTCAGCTGGTCACGGTCATTGTCGGTGTCATCGTGGGGCTGACGTTCATGTTCGGGTTCGGCAATGTCCTGGCTTTCGGTCTTCAGCTCGGTGTGCCGGGATGGGTTGCTCCGCTGGTCGCGCCTGCCGTGGACCTGTCGGTGCTGGCGCTGCTGATCGCGATCCGGCAGCTGTCGTTGCGTGGCGCCTCTGCCGAGGTGATCCGGCCAGCGCGTCGACTATTGTTGGTCTCGAGCGTCGTCACGCTGGCCCTGAACGTGGCCGAACCGCTCATCGCTGGGGAGATCGGTCGGGCGCTGTTCGATGCAGTTGGCCCGCTCCTGCTGATTGGCTGGGCAGACGTCGGCCCAGCGCTACTTCGTGAGCTCGCCTCCGCGGCGCCGCCTGCAGAGCAACCGGCGCCGTCGCCGAACCGCCGTGCCCCGGCGGTGCCTGAAGGTTCCTCGGACACATGGCCTCAGGAGATCGATACGTCCCCGTCGCCTACGAAGCGGTCGAGCTTGTCAAAGCTCGACGACGACCTCATCGGGAGAGCTATCGAGGTGGACCGCCTTCATCGCGAGGAGCACCAACGTCCGGTCTCGGCGGAAGGCCTGATGCGACAGTTTGGTCTGGGAGCCGAGCGCTCACGCCTGCTGATGCGTACGGTACGGGCGAAATGGGAGGCTGAGCACTTGGTTAACCACGACGACGATCGAGCCTGTGGTCGACCCAGTAACGAATAGCTGAAGAGCTCTCGGTTTCCCTACAGCTTGCAGGCATTGCGTGGGTCCTGGCTGTCAGCTGCGGCTTCGTGAAGTACGTCAGGATCGAGTTCGCTCAGGTAACGGTAGCTCTGGGGTGGTCTGAACCCGGTGGCGGCGCGCAGTGCGGCGAGCGTGTGTGGTGCAGCGAGTCGTTCGGGAGCGCTGATCGAGATTGCGGTCGCGAGATCGGTGCCGGCGAAGTATTCGTCGTACTCGGTCTTGCTGATGCAGACGTGTCGACGGTGGCGGCGCCATATCTGACCTGGGGTAGACGTTTGGACGTCGATCAGGGTGGCGACGCCGACTACGGCCATCGTCGGTGCGCTGGCGTAGAGCACCAGTTTGGTGCCAGGAGGGGCGGACACGCGGGTACGGCGCAGCTCGATGGTCTTGACGCCGTCGAGGATCGCCTCGGCGAAGCGGGGACGTAACGACAGCAGCAGTGGTCGCGCCGTCGTGGCAGCCGTTGCCGGGGGAGTCGTGCGTGCCTTCACGAGGCTGGACCCTAGCCTGGAACACCGACGAAAACGTGCTGGGGCAGTTCGAGGCCCGCCGTGTCCGGTGTGCTGGTGCGATTCAGGACACGTGCACGTCCAAAGCCGTGCGTTGCCCGAGTCGGTAGATGGCGGTGAACAGCTCAGCTGAGACTTTCACGGGTGCTTGCACCGCTCTGGGGCCTCCGTATTTGCGTTGTAGCTGGTCGTAGCTTTTTCGGAGGACCGGGTTCGGGAACAGTTCTGTGTCCGACAGTTGCAAGGCTTGTGCGATGCCATCACGGGCTGCGTCTTCGATGTTTGCGAGTGTGAACACGCCGTAGTGGCCGTAGGCGGCGAAGAGCTCTTCGGGGGTGCCTGTGGTGATCCCGTCGAGCACTGATGTCCCGATGAAGGACGCGGGTCCGGTTCGGTGACCGCTGCTCATGTACCAGAGGATCCGACCAGGTGCGCTTAGTGTGCTGTTGCGTCCGCTGCGGAAGTACACCTGTTCGCGGCCGAACGCGAGTTCAGTCCTCCGGTGCAGCGGCGCTGGCATGCCGATCAGCTCGGCGCTCCAGGTGGGTTTGATGGCCACGGCGAAGTGGGGGAGGGCACTGTCGGTGATCTTGGCCGGCCACCAGACTCGTTCGTAGTGGTGCGCGAGGGCCGCGTCGGCGCCGACGGGAATGAGGGGTGCGTTACCAAGACCCACGTGCTGATACGCATGGGTCGCAGCCGCACTGACCTCGGCGGCGGTATCGATCCTGTCCACGACGACGGCGTACCAATGATCCTCGACATGCTGATAATGCTCGTGACGCGCGATGCTCTGGAGATGGACCGGGAGGTATGGGTCGGCCAGGTCCACCACGGAACAGCCACGAGTTCTGGCCTGCTCACGCAGGTGCCACAGCAGTTGCCGGCCGAGCGTGGGGGCGATGGGGTGGTCGGCCAGCCGAAGCAGCGGCACTTGGAGCACAGAGCCGACAGCCATCAGTGCGTAGCACGCCACTGGTTCGCCGTCGGGCGCGGTCACGATCAGTTGCTCCCGCCGGCACCTGGCGAGTTCACGAAGCGTTGCTTTGAGCTTCGCGCGTGTTTCACCACCGCGGTGATCGAGGAAACGCATGAGCGTGGGCTCGGACGACGAGCCAGCCAGTCCGGTCTCGAAGGCACTGCCCTTGAGCGTGTCCGGCCGGTACGCCGCCGCATGAGCCAGCTCATCGAGGTGAATCAGCAGGTGGTCGGGATCGAGAACACGAAGCTGGGACAACTCGGGCACGTCGGGAAGACTCCGCAGCAGCGGCGCCACCGCGTTCTTCAGCTGCTCGTCCCACGTCAGGAAGACCTTGATACCCGCTGCTGCGGTTTCGGCCAGTTGCCATAGATCGGCAAGGTCTTGGTGAGTCCGACGGTATCCGGGAAGGTGCTCCGCGACGACCGCCTCGACGATCTCGAAGAATCGGGCGGCGCGGTCCCTGCTGCCACGCGGTCGGACGTACTGGGCGGCGGCCTCGAGCAGCCGTTTCCGCTGGTCGTCGTCTTTGTCGTCGAGGTCGTGCTCCAGCCCCGGGGGCACTATGATCTCGATCCGGTCGACGAGGTCGTCCACCTCGAGCACTTGGGACCGTTCGGCGTTCACTTTTTCCGATCGGACCTGCAGGTCGAGGAGGATGTTGGTGTCGATGGCCACGCGGACCACCGCAGGCTCGTCCATCGGCAGAGTGAACAGGTCTGGGTGCCCGTGGTCGCGCCACCAGACCGTCATCGCCGCGGCATCTTTGCCGCGGCCTTTCGTTTTGGCCCGTGGCTCGAACCCAAGTTTGGACCAGGTCGCAGTGATCCCGGGATAATCGTCGCGGCACTTCGCCCGGATCCCCTGTCTGCGCTCGTGCCGCCTGCTAACCTCATCGACCAATGCGCGTGCAACGCCGCTGTGGCGGTGCTCGTTCTCGACGCAGAGGTGAGTGAGTACCACCTCGTCGCGCGGCAGCCGAAAGAGGGCGTAGCCGATGACTTCGTCGCTATCGGTGTGCCGTGCGACCAGCAAGCAGCCTTTGCTGGCCGCGTCGTGGTACACCGCACGCGGTAGCAGTCCCAATGTTGCCCGCGCGCTGTCGCCAAGCTTGATGGCAGCCTCGATTGTCGAGGGGTCTGCGTGTGGCACCCTCTCGATGGTGATGTGACTTCCCGCTGTGTGGACCACGGTCAAGAGTGTCGTCAGCGACGCCAGTGGCCACCAGTGATTTCGCCGGAACCTCACTCGACTGGTCGCACCATTCGAATGTCTGGTCGAGTAAGCCGACCACCGCCGCGCAGCGGCATACTTGTTGGTCATCGGGCTGGAGAAGCAATGCCGCTGGCACGCCGGACAGCGCCGGGCACCGACTTGGGGCCCTCGAGACGCATCTGCGTGCACGAGGTGTCCAGGGAGCAGTGGCTACTTGCCGAACTTTTCCAGCGTCTTCTGATGTGTCTCGTTGGTTCCGAGTGCACGCAAAAACCGACCGAGCAGTGCATCGGCTACTCGTCCAGGTGACTCGCTGAGATCGGCGTAGTTCGCCATGGCCGTGCGGTCATAGTTGTCCTCGCTGTAGGCTGGGCCGTCTCCCCACATGCCTTTTAGGTCCTCGTAGGAGCGTAAGCCCGCGAGGTTGTTCGCTCGTAACCCTAATCCCCACATCCCGAGATAGCCGGCTTCCGCCGTGACGGCGGCGAGGAGGGCGATGAACTGGCAGGTCAACGTCAATGCGCCAGCGTCGAAAAGGACTCGTTGATCTTTGAGCGTGTCCGACAGGCGACTGCAGTAGAGTCGCATGCCGCCATCTTCGGAAAACTCAAGGTCGATAACACTTTCGCTTGAGGACTCGGACGAAAGCTGGCGATCGCCGCGCAGCCGGTAGCTGCTCAGGGCCGCCCCGGATGGGCGACGATGCTGTCTCGACGCTTCGGTGAGATCCGGCGAGAACCTTGGGGTGAACTGTGTTTTCTGAACTGCTTCATGCTGCAGCTTGACGAGGCGTTCTTGCCAACCTTCCTTGCCGACGAGGTCCATCAGCATGCCTTCACGACCGGGGAGCGGCTCGGCTAGGAGGAAGAGATGTGACTGGTCGTTCGGCACAGGATCGCGTGCCACTTCTTTGTCGAGGAGCCCGAGAAGGTCGACTTCGACTGAACGGCGTCGTTGGTGAAGCCGCAAGACCTCGGCGTCCGACAGGTACTGCTTTTGCTTGTGCCCACGACCGATGTAACGATGATCGACCATGTGCGGCGCCTGCCCGCTGGGAGGGACCGTAACGACCAGGTATCCCTTGGACGTCTCCGCCGCGCTCGGGATTGTCCTGCATACGACATTCAAGGGCGGATCCGGCAAGCTGCGAGCAACCGATTCGATCGACCTGCCAAGCCATCAAGCTCCTGCGGCACAAGAGTCAGTCCGGATGCTGTCTCCTCGATCCCAACGAGCAGAGTGCCACCGTCGAGAGCGAAGGAGGCCAGATCGCGAGCAAGCTCGCGGTTCGCAGACTTTCCTGAGTTGATCTCTCGTTTGAGGTCCATCCAGTGGGTTTCTTCCAGGATGCCACTATCGATGGCGCTTTGCAGGTCAGCCTCGCTATGGGCGGTCCATCGTGGGTTGTCCGAAGACAGGAAGATGTTCACGAACTCTCCAGCGTTGATCGTTCGACGGCTTGTGGTGCTAATTCGTTGGTAGCCGTCTGGGCGCTTCAGTTGATGGGCAAGTGTTACCGGGCCGCAATAGTAGATGTTGAGGACCGTCTGCCCCCTTGAGAAGAGCTCGATCGAGCACGCGGTCCGTTGCGTACTTACAATATGAAGGGATGCCTGCTGAAGTCCTTACAGTCTCCAGGCTTCGTTAGATATTACCTTTGTCCCGGTTGATCACGATCGTGTCGGTGTTGTGTGATGTGATCCTCGACTATGACTACTGAAAGACGAACAGGGCCGGCCGTGGTCAAGGCCGAGCTTCTCCCTGCCCGCGCCGCCTACCTCATCTACGACGGGAGCAAGGCGGGATTTCGTCGCGCCGTGCAAGAGGCTTCTACCCGTTGGGGTGGAATGGCTGAACCCATTATTCCGGTTCGTCCCGACGGTGAGGTGGAGAAGTGGTGGCGGAAGGTCATCGAGACCGCAGGTGTCGAGGGGTTGGTGAACGTCGACGTGCCCGCCAATCTCGTGCAGAAGCTCTCCGAATCTTGCGGGCTGCCAGTTGCCGAGATCGACGACATCGACCGCTCGGGACCCACTCGATTCACCGTTCATCCCATAGCGCTGTCATCCTATCGCGACCATTCGTCGCAGCAGACTCCAGTCGTGGCGTGTGTCGACGGGTCCTTGTGGCAGGTCGTCCTAGCGGGTGACTTCACTGCGGATCATGCAGAAGAACATAAGGACGTCTTGTCGTTCCGTCGCCCAACGACTGCTGATCAGGTAGCCCGAGCCGCGCTAGCAGGACAGACTTTCCTGGACCGCACGGTTGACCAGTTTCGGGAGAACTACGCGGAGGACTCGTGGCCAAGCCCGGCGATCCTGTGGGTGGCGGGTGACGAAGACTTTCAGGATTGCCTGCTATTTTGGAACCTGAGGGCGCTACGTCCGAGTTTCGGCCAGTGCCCGATGGTGATCATCCCAGCGGACGAAGTCGAGAGCTGGACCGGGTTCTCGCGCGAGTGGGCCAGTCAGCTGGCGCGGCCGGACGAGTTTGCACCAGATGTTGTCGTTATCAGCCGCAGTGTGCCGGAAGTGGCGCTCCACCAGCTCGCTACGAAGGTGTTCGGACTGAAGCTGACAGATGAAGAGGTTCGCACGGGATTCAGGGTCCCGGCAGATCTTCGCGTACCGCCGTTCACGTATCGAGTAAACCTGGACGTTCGCCACTTCTTTATCTTCTCGAGGCGTTATGGGGAAGTCCGACAGACGGAAACCTTCTTGACGGATGGGCGCGCCCAGTTGCGATTCCCATCACCAGTTGAATTTTCGGGCGGCGGCAAGCTCTTGCTTCGGTTAAGCAGTACCCTGCTTGATGCCTTGCCCGCACGCGACGTCCTTGCAGCCAGGATTGCGAACGCCGCCGTTTGGCGTGGGCGTTCGGTCCAGATTGCTACGCACAACACAAACGTCTATCAGGTGGACCTGTCGATCCCGTCTCAGAGTGAGGCCACAGCCGCACTCGTGGGCGATCGGGTGTCAACTTGGAGCATGTCGGAAAAGGGACGTCTAGCGGCCGCGCTCATGGAGGACGCTGGCCCAGCTGTCCTCTTGCAACCGAGCGTCTATGAAGCGATTAGGCATCTAACGACTCCTCGTGCGACGGCCTACCGTCGTGAGATGGAACGGATGCGCGCGAGCGGGCTCTCCGGCGAAGAGATCGACGAGTTCGGCGCTCGATGGGGAGGCCGCGGCGAACGCCGCTACGACAGTGCGAGTGCGTTCATAGCGCGTGTCGGTCACCAGATGTCAGATCCTGTGGGCGCGTTGGAGAAACTGTGCTCGATCGGATGGGCCGAACGTGGCTTCGAAGTCGACTGCGACCGGTGTGGGATTCGAAGCTTCGTTCCACTTGCTGCTGTGGAGACAGTCGCTCGGTGTCCCGGGTGCAGGGCGGCCTCCCGCTACACGACGTCCGTTGACAGCGTTACTCTCTACTATCGGCTCAACACTCTGATCGATCGCGCCAGTGATCAAGGCGTCGTGCCGCACCTTCTTGTCATTGCTGAGCTAACCAAGCGTGATGCAAACACCAATCTCCTTGGCGGTGTGCTTGCCACCTTCGGTGACGTTACTCGCGAGATCGACGTAGTTGGAATTCATGACCAGCAATTCATTGCCGGGGAAGTAAAATCTAAGGCTAAAGACTTTACGTCGACGCAACTGGACCGAGACTTCGACACCAGTGCACGCCTTGGTGTCGACGCACATATCCTTGCATCGGTCGATGGCATTCCGGCGGAGATTGAGCGTGCTGCTATCGATCGGGCATCTGTGTATGGCTTGAAGGTAATTGCGCTTTCTGGGAAGGACCTGCGTCCGGAGGGTACTCCGGATAGCGCGAACCCGTGATGCGGGATGGATGGTAGGAACCCGGCTGCGACAGGACATCCCAACAGCACTCCAGACTGACAGGCGCGGACGTGCTAGAAAGCGACAGTGACCTTCGGAGTACCACCTTTGGCCGACCGGATGTCAGCGATGACCGCTGACATCCGCTCCTATGACAGTGTCGTCGTGCTTGGCGCGGGGATGTCCGCGTTCGGCTACCCAATGACCAAGCAACTGCCTGCTTTGCTCTGGCAGGCGATTGGTGAGGTAGGCGGGGCGGGGGCGGAGCCCAGGTCCACCGCCTGGTCTCCGGCACCCCCGAACGGCTCTCGCTACAGGTGCTGTCGGCGTTCTGCGACATCCTCGGCTGCACCCCGGCCGACCTGGTGGCCACCACCGCGGGTAACTCCGGCGTCCGCAAAACCGCCACCGACGACCGCCCCGCGCCCTCAGCCGTGGCCGCGAAGCTACGACCCCGCGCAGCCCGGATCCTGCCCGGCGAGTGAGTCCCGCCTACCGCACGCCGGAGCAACTCGAGCGCTGGCACAAACGGACCTGCGCGCGCTGCGACCGGTTCGGCTTCTTCGCCGCCGTCTGGCCCGACGGACCGATCTGCCGCACCTGTGAGTGCCGCGCCCTGCGCGTCGACGGGCGCTGCCCCGAGTGCGGTGAACACCGGATCCTGCCCTGTCTCCGGCCTGCCGACGCCGTCGCGATCTGCACCGGCTGCACCGGCTGCGCCGGCTTCCGCCCGTCCTACGCCTGCTCGCGCTGCGGCCAGGAAAGCCAGCTGCGCGCGGGCCGCCTCTGCATTCGCTGCACCTGTCCGACCGGCTCGCCGAGCTGCTGGACGACGGCACCGGCCAGGTTCGGCCCGAGCTGCTTCCGCTGCACCCGACGCTCGTCGCGATGAAGAACCCGCGCACCGGGCTGAGCTGGCTCGGCGGACGCCCACCGAACGTCGGCGCGGCGGTGAAGTTGCTGCGCGGCCTGGGAGACGGCGACATCGAACTCACCCACGAGGCGTTCCACCATCTCCAGCCCTGGCGAGCAGCCGGGCACCTGAGGGAACTCCTCATGTCCTGCGGCGTGCTGCCACTGATAGACAAGCAGATCTGCTCGTTCGAGCGTTTGTTGGGCGAATATCTCGGCGGCATCGGCATTCCCGACCACGAACAGCTCGCGCGGCGGTTCGCCACCTGGGAGGTCCTGCCCCGGCTGCGTCGCCGCGCCGCGCGGGAATCGCTGACTCCCTCCACGCGCTATTTCGCCTCCGGGCAGGTCAAGGCGGCCACTGAGTTCCTCGGCTGGCTTTCCAACCGCGGCCACACCTTGGAAACCTGCTGCCAAGCCGACATCGACGCCTGGCACACCGGCCGCGGTCAGCACGAACGGGGCCGACTTCGCGGGTTCCTGCTCTGGGCCATAGTCAGCAAACTCGCCCGGCCGATGCAACTGCCCGCTCAAACGATCACCCGCAACGCCCCGCTGGCCGAACGCGAGCGGATTGCCCGCCTGGGCCGCCTGCTCACCAGCCACGACCTGCCGCTGCGGTCCCGAGTCGCCGGCGTGATCGTGCTGCTCTACGCCCAACCGCCCAACCGCCCAACCGCCCAACCGCTCAGCCGGATCGTCCGGCTCACCGTCGACGACCTCACCCGCGACGGCGACCAGGTCCTGCTGCGCCTCGGAGAACCACCGTCCCCGGTTCCGGCACCAGTCGCCGAACTACTCCTCACCTGGATCGGCCAGCGCGACAACATGAACACCGCCACCAACCCGAACGCCCGCTGGCTATTTCCCGGCCGACGCGCCGGACAGCCGATGCACCCCAGATCGCTTGGGGCGCTGGTGACCAAGCTCGGCGTCCCCACCACAACCGGGCGCACCGCGGCCATCCAGCAGCACGTGCTCACCATGCCTGCACCCGTGGTCGCCGACGCCCTCGGCTACCACCCCGTCACCACCACCAAAATCGCCTCACGAGCAGGAATCGCCTGGAGTCGCTACGCCCCAGGCGATCACTCACCACCATAACCACGACGAACTCGCGACAGTTGAATACGCGACCTCGGCGACCCCGATTTGCTGCGATGGTGGTGGTTCCGGGCCCGCCAGTGGGAGACTTGGAGTCGAGTGCGGACCGTCGCTACGCTCCGGACGGCCGCCACATCCGCCCGACTCGGCACGTGATTCACCGATGCGCCAGTGGTTCGGCTCCTCGGCACGTCCGGCACGGCGGCGGGAACCGGTCACCCGAGATGAGGTCACATGGGCAACGCCGAGGCCAACCCGAACCTGTCGCTTCCGATATCCCGCCGGACCCTGTTGCAGGGAACCGGGCTCGCGCTCGGCGGCACGGCCCTGGTCAACGGGACCGCCGACGCGCACCCACCGGGCGTTCCGGTCCCGGGCCCCGGCAGCCCGGTGCGCCCGATCCCGGTGCCCGAGCAGGTTCCGGCTACCCAGGGCTGGTTCCAGGTGCCCGGGGCGCGGCTGTGGTACTGGGACACCGGCGGGCCCGGTGAGCCGGTGGTTCTGCTGCACGCTCTGAGCGGCAGTGGCGAAAGCTGGCCGTACCAGCAGCCGTACCTCGCCCGTGCGGGGTACCGGGTCATCGGCTACTCGCGTCGGGGGTACGCCAACTCGCCGGTGCAGGACCCGAACGACCCAAGGAGCGGCATCGAGGATCTGCACGACCTCGTGGAGTTCCTGGGGGCCGGGAAGTTTCACGTCGTCGGCGTTGCCGGTGGCGGCTGGTACGCGATGGACTACGCGCTCAACCACCCGGACCGGTTGCACAGCCTGGTGATCGGCGCGTGCGTGCTTCAGGTCCGGGAGCGGGACTACCAGGACATGGTGGAGCGGTTGCGGTCGCCCGAGGTCGACGCGCTGCCCATCCACTTCCGGGAGTTGGGCCCGTCCTACCGCGCGATCGACCCGGACGGTGTCGCCAGGTGGCTGGACATCCATCACCGGGCCGGGCCCAACGGGATCGTCCAGCCCAGGGCGACCTCGCTGAGCTGGGCCGTGATCGAACGGCTCACCGTGCCCACCCTGCTGCTGTGGGGGGACGCCGACCCGCACACGTCACCGCCGGTGCAGCGTCTGCTGGCCGGGCACTTCCGCAGGGTGAGCACGATGGTGGCCAACGAGTGCGGGCACAACGTCCACTGGGAACGGTCGGACGTGGTCAACCCCGTGCTGCTGAACTTCTTCCGGGCCAACCGGCACTGACCATCCGGGCCACGGGGTGATCCAATTGGGCCCGCCGAACGTGTCGTGGGATCGCTCGCACACCTCTCAAGCCCATTGGATGGGGTGTGAGGCCAGGGGCAGCGGAACAGGAACAAGGGACGGGCGGCGGAGGGGTTCGGCGGGTGGCCGAACTACTTTGACGGCGCGCACCGCCCACCAGTAGGGCGATCCGGCCGCCCGGCGTTCTGGCGCATGCTGCCGGACAGGGTGATGGGGGATTGGTGTGCCGTGGTGCCGGACTCGGACGGGGTGATTAGAGCACAGTGGGAGCGCCCAGGGAGCCCGTAATCAATTGCCCGTGCTCAAAGGGGCAATAGGCCTGGCCGACAGCCTTCGGCCGAATGCTTCTGGCTGAGCAGGACCCATTCAAAGCGCCCGCGCTCTAGCCTTTCCCCGCGTCCTTGATCGTGGTGATGCGGTGATACGTGCCGTCGCGGTAGGCGAGGACGACAGGGTCCTTGAACTCGGGGGCTGCGACGGCCTGCCAACCGGAGCGGCCGGTGCCGTTCATGAACTGCGAGATGTCGTCGCGCGGGAGCTGCACACGGCGAACTTCGGCCGGATCGACGCCGCCGACACGGCGGGAGTGCTGCGGGCGGCGTGGGAAGGCTTGGTGCTTATCCGGTGGTGCGGGCTGGAAGCCGCGACCGTCGGTGCTGCTCACGCGTCGTGCCAGCGCAGTGCCGAGTCGGTCGAGTTCGACATCGCCGAACAGCTCTACCGCTCCGACGCCCTCAAGCACTCCGGCGTGGTCATGCCCGCGACCGGGCGCGACCGCCGGGTGGCCGTCGTGGACGAGGCGGCCGCCGTCCGGGCCGTCGACGCGATCGTCACCTTCGCGACCACCTCGATCGCCGTGCTGCGGCCAGCGGCCGCCACGGCGCACAGCTGGCCGGACAAGCGTGCTTGTTCCACCTCGATTCCGTTGTGGCGGTCGCTGATCGACTGCTGGGACGGCAAGAACAGGTCGTATCGCCTGTTGCTCCCGAAAGTCGGTCCGGTGTGGTGGCCCTACTTCTGAACACCGGCCCGGACAGGGGCGAGGGGTCACGCGATCGTGGAGAAGTGAGCCGCAGAGCGGAAGTTCGGGCTTACGGTCTGAGTGTGTGCGGGAAGAGCAGGCGACCGCGGCCGCGGTGGCGGCGTGCTGGGTGGTGGGAGGATCCGCCGGGTGATCTGGAGGATCCGTATCACCTGCTGTCGGGTGACGGTCCGGAGCCGGAGGGGTTGACCGCCGAGGAGCGGGACCACCGGGATCGGTGGGTCGAGGCTCAGGCACGGCGATCACCGCCCTTGCCGGGACGAGGCCGGGATCCGGTGAACGAGATGATCAACCGTCTGGACGAACGACGGACCTGACCTCACCCGTGCGCCCGGTCTCCTGGGTAAGTGGCACACGCGTGGTGATCGCCTGATCGTGGCGGCGGCCGGGGTTGGCATCCTTGCCCGATGACTCTGTCGTGGATGTCGCCCCGGCCGGTGACAACATGAGCGATCCCGCCACCGGTGATCCGGTCGTGGTGGCCCTCGCCGCTCCGGCCGGGCTGCGCGCGAAGTTCACCCGCCGTACCGACATCGGCCCGCAGGGCGGTGATGCCGTGCCCGTGGCTCGCGTTCAGTGTGTCCGGGGAGGCTCTGGTTCTCGATGTTCGCGATGGCCGGCTGCCCTCGGTCAGCACCTATAAAGCCGACCAGGGCCTGGTGTTCGAGAAGTTGTTCACCCACCACGGCATCACGGCGCCGCTGGCCCCGGCGTCCGCGGGAACCATGGTCTTCTTCACCGACGACCGGGCTCCCATCCCGGTGGCGTACTTCGACGCGCACGGCCGCGCGGTCGCGATGCCCCAGGGCTCCATCGCGAACCAGGACGCGGATTCCGATCTCGTGCTCGCCGACTACCTGGACAACGTCGCCGGAGTCGGCTTCGCCCACCAGATCCACGACTGATCTCCCGTCCCCCTCGTAGCCGGGGTCAGAACAGGGTGTCGCGTACACGCAGCGGCCGGTAGCCGGTGGGACCGAGCTGGGCGAGCTCGCTGTCGATATCGACCTCGATCGCGCCGAAGAAGTTGATGTTCTCGCTGTGTGCCGGGGAGATGTGGGCCAGGACCTCGTCATCGATCCGACGCCCGGCCGCGCGCATCTGCTCGATGGCCAGGCCGTAGTACTCCGTGGTCAAGGCGATGACCGCGTTCGTCGCCAGCGTCAGGCACCATGCCTGCTCGGTCTGGGTCTCCAGGTGCCGCGCACGGACGGCGCCCTCGTGGGCGTAGAGCAGGTCCCGTTTCAGTGCATGCAGGGATTCGCCCTTGTTCAGCTGCCGCGAGATCTTCCGCCGATAGGCCGGATCGGCGAGGTAGCGGGCGGCGTAGATCGTGCGGCGCAGCGCCCCATACTCCTTCAAAGCGGCAGCGGCGCCGCATCGTGAGGGTCGACGTCATCGTCGCCGACGCGCCCGAGATCGGGCCGCACCACGCGCACGCATGCCGCCGAGCGGGGCTGGACCAGCGACGCTCATTCGGCGGATTTACAAGTCTGGGCCTCGGATCTGGGGTGGCGCGCGAGCACTAGTTGTACAAGGTCTGAACCTTCGTGAAGGTGATGTCGTCCGTAGTGGTGGTGTCCAGACTGAACCGGAAGACGACGTTGTCCGCACCCCCGGCGCGCATCGTGTAGGTCGATGTCATCGTCGCCGCTTTGCCCGCAGCGAGCTGCTCTGGCAGGCCGGTGATGTCGCCCTTCTGAACGGCCGAGTCCGTCGCCTTGGCGTGGTTGCGGCCGTAGCAACTCTGCACGGACCTTGCTCTTCGCCGTGGGGAAGACGAACGTCGCGTTGCCGGTGTTCGTGATCTCGGTAGTGATGGTTACCAAAACGCTCGCGGTTGGGCCGGAGTCGTAGCCTTTCGAATCCACGGTCTCGGACTTCGCGGAGATGAGCCGGGCCTTCAAGCCGTTGGACAAGGTGGCGGCTTCGGTTGCCGGGGTCTCCGGCTCGGAGACTTTGTCGACACAGGAATCCGTGTGAGCACTGGCGAAATTCGGGTTGGCGCACTGCGCGGGATCGAGGCCATCAGCGTCCGGCGCGGCAGAGCCGTCGCACGCGACCAGAACGAGGGCGCCGGCCGCTACGAGCAGGCCGACCGAGTGTCTTCTGTTGGGCACAGCGGCCCACTGTACGTCAGCCTGCTCCCGCCGCAGAGCCGACGACCGGACGCTGATCACCCCGACGCACCACCCGGCCCCGCCTTGTCTGTCAGCCTTCGCGCGGCCGGGTGCGGACAAAGAACCGCTCGCCCCGGTCAGGTTGGATTCCGCCGGGGATCCCGAAGACGACCCACAGGTCGAGGCCTTCGTCCGGCTCACGGACTTCGAAACCCTGGCGCCGGTAGAACGCGGCCAGACCAGCGTGGTCCGGGCGGATCTGGCCGTAGACGAAGACGTATCCGTGCGAGAAGAAGATCTTCTTGACCCGGCTCAGCAGCGCGGCACCGAGCCCGCTGCCCTGATGAGCTTCGGCTACCGCCAACACGGCCACCTTCACCAGCCCCACGATGCCGACGAGCATGAGCTTGCGGACCTCCGGCGCCGCGGCGTTCATCCGCTCGGCGTGGGTCATGTACTGCTCGGTCACGTTCGGCGGCGGGAAGGCGATCACGGTGCCGATCACTCCGTGCTCGCGGTGCTCGGCCACCAGCACGAGGGAGGCGGTTGCGAACGCCTGATCGGGGCCCTGATCGGCGAACGCCTGCGCGACCGCGCGGGAGAATCCCGGCTGGCCGTGCACGCGGCCGCGGGCGGCCAGGCCCGCGCGGTGGGCGCGGCCCATCACTCCGTCGCGGATCGCCTCGGCCATCGCCGTGCCTAGCTCGATCTCCCACGCGAGGCCTTCCACGATCCCTCGCTCCGTTTCGAGTGCTCCACCTGCCACGAGACGGTGATCGACCTTGGGCCGTTCGAGAGCAACCCCGAGGACAACGAAGAGGAACACGCCGCCACCTGCGCCCGGTTCCGCGCCGAGATCGACCAGTCCGCGTAGGACCGGCAGGAGCGGATCGCGGCAGGTGGTGCTGCGAAACGACAGGAGGCGTCCGCCTGTGTCGGCGGACGCCTCCTTTCGCGGGCGGCTGATCGTCTACGCGGGCACGACGGTCAGGTGGGAACGGGTGACCGGGGACTCCGGCGTCGCCGTGCTGCAGGTCGAGCACGTCGGTGCGACGTAGTCGGCGCTCGGGCGGTCCGCCGCCTCCGGTCCGCCTTTCAGCCTGACCCAGAGCGGTTTCCAGTGGCCCTCGAATGTGGCGTACTGAGCGTCCCAGCGAATTCCCGTGACCAGCTCGTCAACGAAGGTGAAATTCTCGTGCATGGTCACTTGTCGGCCAGCGCCAACGACACCAGCCGATCGATCACCTCGGTCAGCGAGAAGCCGGCGGCCTTCATCATCCGCGGGTAACGGCTGTAGGAGGTCAACCCCGGCAGGGTGTTCACCTCGTTGAGCACTACACTGCCGTCTTCCTTAACGAACAGGTCCACCCGAGCCAGACCGCGGCAGCCCAGCGCGCGGTAAATGGCCTTCGCGGTTTCCTTCACCAGATCGCGCAACTCGTCGGAGATATCGGCGGGGCAAATGAACGAGGAGTTCTCGGACCCGGTTTCCGGCGAGGCTTCCTGGTGAATCTTGAAGAATCCGTGCGTGAGCACCACCCGGTCCAGCTCGCCGATCAGCAACTCCGAACCATTACCCAGGATAGAGCTACCGACCTCGCTGCCGACCACGGCTTCCTCGATCAGCACCTTCGCGTCGTATTCCCGGGCAGCGGTCAGCGCTGCGGACAGTTCTTCCTTGCTGGACACCTTGCTGATCCCGAAGGCGGAACCGGACCGGGCCGGCTTCACAAAAACGGGGTAGTTGAGCTGGTCGGGGTCGACATCCGCGTCGGAGTTGACGATCCAGAATTTCGGGGTGGCGATTCCGGCGTTGCTGACCACGGTGTAGGTCAGCGATTTGTCCATACACACTGCGGAACTCGGGATATCGCAGCCGACATAGGGGATGCCAGAAAGTTCCAGCAGGCCTTGCATCGCGCCGTCTTCACCGAACTTGCCATGCAGCACGGGCAGCACGACATCCAGGCCGATCGAGTCGTACTTACCCTCGTCCAGCACCAGCAAGCCGCGGGTGCTCCGGTCCGGCGACACCGCGACCGGGCGGCAGTCGCCGCTTTCCCAGTCCCCATCCGGGCCGTCGCAGAGCTTCCACGCGCCGTCGCGGGTGATGCCGATCCAGAACGGTTCGTACTTGGCCGTATCGAGGCTCTTGGCCACCTCACGCGCCGACTTGACGGAGACGAGGTGCTCCTCGCCCGAACCGCCGAACAAGATGCCGAGCTTCAACCTAGCCATGATGCCTCCCGGTTTCGAAATTCAGACAGTTAAGGAGCTTGTTTTCCACAATATCCTGCAGTCAATCAGGCTGCGTCGTTGAATGTCCTGCGTTGAATCTCGAGGTAGTGCCGAAGATTCACGACGGGTGCGCGGGTCGAGGCTGCGGGCGATGGCGGTGACTCATCGAGATCGATCGAGTTCGCCTGGGCCCGCTGCCGAGTGGTGCTGATGACGACCTGTACCAGGGTCTCCAGGTGCTCGGCAGAGAGGTCAATCGTGACGATGCCGCTCTCGGAGTGGGCCTGAACCAGGCCGAGAGCGGCGATGAGGCGGTCGACGATCGCGGCAGTGAGGCTCTGGTCGCGGACAGCCTCAAGGTAGTCGTGAAGTGAGTCGTTGTAGTTCGTGACGCACTCCGCCAGTGCCCGATTCTGCCTGCGAGCGATCGCGACGGCCGCAGTGGCCGCGGCGGCGGCCAGCGCCAGTCCTCCGATGACGACTGGTTTCTTGACCATCCAGGCCGCCGAGGCAACCGCACCCTCGTCAGGTGTGAACCTGGAGGCCTCCTCGAGGAAGGTCACGATGCGTCCGACACGGTTACGCACCACACCACCGGAGCGGATCAGATCACCGGTGTCTAGACCTGCCTGAATCCTTGCGGGAATGCGGAAGGAGACATCGACGGTCATTCGCGTTCCTCGGCTGTGTTGGTGTGGGGCAGGCTGAACCAGATGCTAGCGCCGCCGACAGGCTACGGGGTTCGGACCGGGCCGAGCCGTGCGGAAGCCTTCGCCAGACGAAACGACAGGGCGGACCGTGCGATGGACTTTCAGGTCCCACGGCCTGCGCCGAGGAAGATCCGGGCCCGCACGGACACGTCGTCGTCCTTCGTAACCTGGCGGATCCGGCGTCGGACCGCGTGGAACTCCCTATCGTGAGCTGATGAGCGCAGACAACCCTGACATCACCGATCCTGCTGACGTGGCCATGCTGGCGTTCGACGCCTCGGACGGCGTCGTACAGGGCGATCTCACCTGGGAGTCTCACGTCGTCGTCGGCGAAGAGGGAGAGATCTTCGTTGATGTGTACCCCGACCGCAATCCGATGGGGGAGACAGGCCACCCGGGCTTTCGCTACCAGGTCGTGCATGTCGGGGCTCCGCCGGAGCCGTTGCGGCCCTGACGGAGCCGGCCGCGAGGGCGAAATGCCCGACGGTGCCGTCAACGTGGCGGTATGCCGCTGCCGAGCGGGTGACCACGACCGGTGGCCCTATCCAGAGCTCCGCAAGGTCAGTGACGCCTGCCGTGAACCGATCGCCGTAGGCCCCTCCGGAGAGGCGAGAGCCCTGAAGCCGGGCATCACTGAAGGTAGCCAGGCTTCGAACGGATCGCGTTGACAGGAAGCGGCTCGTCCCGCGCCCCTGGTACTGCCCCCATTGCCCCCAGGTCAGGTCTCAGCCTCTGTTTTCAGTGGTTCGGTGCGGCCACCTGCATCGAACTCCCAGAAAGGCGGAGATTGCGCGGTCAGCACGTGCCCGCACGGCGGAACTTCCCCAGCAAACGACACCCGAAGGCGCAGCCCGCAGGAGGGTGGCCGCGCTGCGCGCTGCGGCGGATCCGGCCCTCCGTCTGCCCGGGTGGCCGGAAGGGCGGCCCGCTGACCAGGTCCTACTTCTGACCGGGCCGTCCACAGTGGCCTTAACAATTTGACCCGGAACATCTAACTGCAATTATTTCCAAAGTTAAAACTATTATTTCATCGGAAACTAAGTTGCCACATTGAAGCCACACATAGAGTCACGCTGGCAACAACAATAAATGGTAACTAAGTTTCCACAGTTTGACTCTTGTTAGAGTATTGGCGGTAAGTTTGTTTCCACGGTATGATTGGCAGGCGGGGCTGAACGACCGCGGGGTGCGCTACCACCGTGCGCGGCCGCCCAGCCACGTTGACGAGGGCTTACCGGTTACTGCCGAGCCATCTGGCCATCACCCGGAGCCCTACGGCCGCGAGCCTGACAGCCTTCGCTGTCAGGCTCGCGCCGTCGTGGAGGAACTCCACCGAAGTGGCTCCTACCTCCAGAAACGTCGCGAGAGCCGCACAGGCTCGCGCGAACCGCTTCCGTCTCCGATGACCCTCGTCGCCGGTATCGTGGCTACTCATCCCTACTCCTCCGTCCGACCGGAGCGGGGCGCTCCGCAGGTCGCAGAGCTGGCCACCCCGCACGATCGCGATCCGCGCGGGATGGGACCGGAGCGGAACGAGAGGTGCATGAGTAGTGGATACCTGGGGGCAGAATACCGCAGATGCCGCCTCCTGTGCCATTCCCATGACAGGGGTCGTGGCGGGTGTCCGCGAATCTGAAAAGTAGCCGTCCGGCGCCCGGCGTGACGGGGCTCGCTCACCCTCCACAATGGAGAGTCGCGACAGAAAACGCAATTTCGGCATCCTTTGCCGATAGAATGCCGATCGGGCCTTATGAAACACGCCTGACCTCGCGAACCCTCTTTTGCCGCGATCGGAACGCAGGCTGGAAACCGGGGTGGCATCGGTGTGGTGGGCGCTCGGCGCCCCGGATCCCCATGGGCAGTCGGATGCGATGAAGACCTGGGCAAAGCGGGTCGGCGAGGTCCGGCCACCGCCAGTGCGCCTCGGTTAAAGTCGCCCGTCCACACCATCCAGCACCCGGTGTTCAGCGGGAGGTCCTCACTTCCGAAGGCCGCCGACCTGTTCCGGGGGGCCAGGTCAGGATCGTCGGCACGAGACCGCCCTGACGGTCCTCGACGACGCGGTGGACTGAACCGTCCGCTTATCGGCGGGGGCGTGCCGGGCGGGCTTGCTCGGTATGAACGTCCTCGACACCGGTTCCGATGCGGTGCGCGTGAGCGCGTTCGTCGACCCGGACCCACCACCACGGGAGGCCTCCGTACCGGTGCTGCGGGTAGGGAACGAGCTGGCCGCGCAGGATCGCGTGGGCGATCTCCTCCAGTACGACCGGCCGGTCGACGTCGCCCTGGTACCGCGCTCGGCACCGTCCTCGGTGGTGACGAGGTGTTTGCGCGAGGGCGTACCAGGCCCGCAGCGGATGCGGCGTCGCCGGATGGCATCGCCGGATCGTGACGGCGGTGCGGTGAACCTGGGCGCTCGCCTGGCAGGTTCGGTGATGGGGTGGTGTGCGGGGGGCCCGGCGGGTTGAAGCTGGCACCTCGAACGGGTGGAGCTAGGTGCGGCTGGTGGATCCGGTGTCGCGGGCCAGGTAGCCAGGAGAGGCGGTCGCCGTCAGGCGCTGTCCGTCCGGCGCGGCTCCGCGGCGACGTTGGCGAGGTGTCCATCTCGGGCGGTGAACCACCGAGCAAGGGAGCAGACCATGACCACCGAGAACGCCAGTACTACCGCTGTCGGCGTCCTGGCGGCTGTCGACAGGGACTTCATCCAGGCCGCGACGATGCAGCACAGCACGCAGGTCGACGCGGGGAAGATGGCGCACAAGAACACCTCCAACGCGGACGTGCGGTCCTTCGCCCGGCACATGATCGCCGACCACATGCGCCTGACCGTGCAGCTGAAGGCGGTCGCCCCCAAGGGCGTGGTGATTCCGAACGACAACAGCGACATGGCCCTTCTGGACTCGCTCCGGCCTCTGGTCGGCGCCGATTTCGACCGCGCCTACGTGCGGAAGGTCGGGCTGGAGGGACATCGGATCGCCATCGCCGCGTTCGAGAAGGAAGCCAAGGACGGTGAGAACCCGTCGCTGAAGCAGGCCGCTCTGGATGCCCTCCCGACACTGCGCGAGCACTACTTGATGTCGCAGAAGCTCGCGCAGAAGCTGGGCGTCACGGAGTGAGTCGCCCGTTGCGCCCGTGACGAACTCCGGGCGCTGCGGCGCGGCCGCTGGCTGCTGCCAGCGCGAGCCGGTCGCGTCGCCCGGGGTTCATCCCATCACCGAGGGCGGGAAACCACTCGTTCAGGCAAGCCGCTCAGGTCGTTCCGGCAACGTGGCAGCGGCAGTGAGGACATATGGTTTTCCCGGCGCGCGGCGGGCATGGGGGACTGCTCAGTACAGGTACGAGCTCAGTATTGCGTCGCCGCTGCTGGCCTTGTCGCCGTAGAGGGCGGTGTGCCATTCGGTCTGCAGGCGGCGCAGCGCGTCCGCGGCGTCGGTGTCGAGGGCGAGGTCGCGGGTGGCGGCGGTGTCGATGGCGCCGAGCAGGTGGGCGGTGTCGGCGGGGGAGGTCGCGGCCGGATCTGGCAGGCGAACCTGCTTCGCGCGCTCGTCGAGCAGCCGGTCGGGGCGGTGGCTGGTGGTCGGGGTGTCGGCGGTGGCGATGTCGAACAGCCGCAGCATCAGCATCCAGCTGCTGATGGAGGCTTCGATCTCGTCGTTCTCCTCGGCCTCGGTCATCGCGTCGACGTAGTCGGCGATCTCCTGCTGCCAGGGGCTGCGCGAGCGCAGTGGTGTTGTTTTGGCCTCGGTGAGCAGGTCCCGCGCGGCGGCGAGGAGTTCCAGCTGGTCGCGGGTGGCGGTGGCGACGAAGACCCCCATGCGGCCGATGCCGCCGCCGGTAAGGGCGTCGACGCCGGTGTCGGTGGGGTTCGCGGTGGAGAAGGAGATCAGCGGGCTGTCCGGGTCGTCGACGGCGGTGTCGTCGTCGATCCGGCGGATCCAGGAGGGCTGCAGGATCGCTTCCAGCGCGTCGGCGAGGGCGGGGTTGGTCAGCGCGGTGGGCAGCCGCCATGGATCCTCGCCGTCGAGGTAGGTGTCCGGGTCGGTCGCGTACCGCAGGTGGTGGGCGAATTCCAAGGCGCGCCAGGGCCGCTTGACCAGGTCGGGGTGGTCCGGGATCAGGATCCGCACCACCTCCCCGTCACGGAGTTCAGGCATCGTGGCTGTCCTTTCCGGTTCTGGTCGTGCGGGCGCGGGCGTCGGCGGCGCGGGTGCGTGCCTTCGCCGCGAGGTCGCGGTAGTTCTCGTGGCCGGCGTCGGCCATCGCGTCGGCGAGGAGGGCTTCGCGTTCGTAGATCGGGGCGAGCAGCGCCGGTGTCGGCGCGAGGTTGTCGGCGCGCAGCTGGTCGCGCAGCCGGGATTGGTGGGCGAGTTCGGCGAAGGCGTCCATTCGCCGCATCCGGTCCGACACCAGCCCCGGGCCGGGCCCGTCCGGCTCCTCGCGGCGGCGGGTGATCCAGTAGTGGGGGTCGAGTAGCTCGTCGGGGATGCCGACGATGTCCTTCCGGCCGGGGAAGGACGCGAGTCGCTGCGCGGATTCCCACTCGGTTTCGAGGTGGCCCCACCGGTTCTCGGCCTGCTCGGCGGTGATCTGCTCGCCGGTGTCGGCGGTGATCGTCTCGGCGATGACGTCCCAGCCGGTGCCATGGACCCGCTCGGTCAGGACCGCCGCGTCCAGCACGTCCCGCGCCCGGCCCATGAAGATCAGGGCGTCGGACAGCCCGAGACCGGGGACCCGGTTCCGGCCGGGCGGTCCGGTGGGGATGATTCCGGCGGCGGCATCGGCGGCCTCGACCGCCGCCCGCGCGAGACGCAGCGCGGTCAGGGACTGCTCCGTATAGGGGGCGCCGTCGACCGGTCCAGGCCACGACATCGCATCGGTGCTCATCAGCTGCTCCTGGTGGTGGTCCCGGCGGCCGGTTGGGTGTCAAGCTGGGCTCGGAGTTCCGCGACGGAGCGGCGGGCGGCGGCCAGGCCGTCGCGGGTCGGTGCGCTGATCCGGGTCTGGGCGGCGGCGATGCGCTCCCAGGCGCCGAGGATCGCCTCGGCGACATCGAGGCGGTCTTCGACCGACGGCAGAGCCCGCGCGTCGTGGGCGGCGTCCAGCCACTGCTGGTGGGAACGGGCGCCGTGCCAGCGCAGCTCGGTGTGGGGGTCCATCCTGGTCAGCCCGCCCGACACCGGCGGCACGTCCGGCTCGTCGACGGCGTCGTGCGGGTCGCGGTGCCGGCGGACCCACTCGTCCAGGTCCCGCGCCGTGGCCTCGGGTTCGCGCGCGGCCGGGTGCAGCCGCCACCGCAGCTCACCGAACTTCCCGGTGTAGCCGGGGTACTCGGGGGAGAGCAGCTCCTCACGGAAACGGTCGACGGCTTCGTCGAATCGCTCCTGCGCGGACTGGCGCGTAATTCCGTCCAGCGCATTCCCGACTTCGTCCCACGTGAGCCCGCCCAGCCGCGCGTACACCACGGCGGCCTCCAGCACCTTCCGCGCCATCCCCGAGAGCCGGTTCGCCTCGTCGACGACCGACCCGGCCCACGGCGCGGACCCGTCCTCACGCAGCTCGTGCTCACCGATCGCCACGAAACCACGCAAATGGTCGGCCATCTCCGCAGCCTCGGCCGCGAGCACCATCCGCGCCCGCGTCGCCTCCGTCCACGGCGGAAGCCGCTCGCCGCACTCTTCACCTTCGCTCATGAATGTCAGGCTAGCCCTGCCTTCCCGGAAAAAGCAGGCTAAGCCTGACAACAACCCGTTTAGCGGGTCGCGGAAGTGTCGGTGGGTGGCGCTACAGTGACTCAGTGTTTCAGGGGCCGCCGCACGCCGGCCTCTCTCCGAGCCGATCCCCACCCACGCCGGGACCCGGTGACCGAGGACAAGTAGCAGAGCTACCGTGCCGCACCTCATTCCGTGGCCGATCGACGTCCGCGGCGAGATGCGGGGGATCACCGCCGCAGGAAACGAGCGATCACCATGCTCAGCAACGAACTCAAGCGCGCCGCCCGCGCCTACGCCGCCGCACACGGCGTCAAATACACCGACGCGCTGCGCGCGGTCAACGCCGGCCCCGCGCTTCCCGCCGCCGACCGGGTGCGCGCCCAGGTCACCGTGACCGCGAACTCCGACGGGACGGTCTCGCCACGCCGGTGGGAGATCGTCGTCGACGACCCGCGCACCGAGGAACCGTTCGCCGAGTGGGTCTACGGCGCCGACCGTTTCGTGACACGGGTCGACGAGCTCGCCGACGTCCACGGCTGGCGCCGCGCCCCAGGCGCCCAGTGGCCGGTCGAGCCCACCACGGAGCCGATCACCGTCGAGCTGGAACGCAGCGATATCGGGCAGCGCAACGACGAGGTCGAGAAGATCCTCGCCGCGGCCGGGGTGACCTTCCACGAGGCCTGCGAGCCGTACATGGCCGCTGTCGGCCACGAGCTGGAACGGGCCGGGATCGGCGTGAAGGAGGCCTTCGCCGCCGGGAACGAGCCCCGCGACGGCGCGATCGACCTCGCCGAGGCGCTGCCCGGCTACGACTCCACCCAGCTCGCTTGGCGCGAGGACCAGGGCTGGTACTACCTGTCCTTCGAGAACGGCCAGAGCGCCGATTACGTCACCGACCTGCCGGTCGGGCACCTGGCCGAGCCCTACGACGTCGTTGTCGCGTTCTGCGAGGCCATCGGCCACCCGGTCCAGGGGGAGCGGCCGGACTGGCGGCCGCCGGCCGACTACGACCCCGACGCGGTCACGCCGGACGAGTGGTGGGACGTCTCGCCCGCGCTGGAACGGGCCCTAACCTGCTACACCACCCACCCCGGCTGGACACCGGCCACCCCGGCACCCGCGCCCGCTGGCGAGCCGGTCCCTCACCAGCCACCGTTCGACGACGGCGGATTCGACCTGTCCACGATCAGGCTGCGCACCGGTGACGAACTGCCCTCGATGATCGTCACCGCCACGCACGCGACCTTGCAGGACCTGATGACAGGCGACAACATGTCGAAGTTCGCGCTCATCGAGGCCTACCGCCTGGCCAAAGACCCGGCTCACAAGCTCTTCCCCGGCACCGTCGAGCTCCTGCAAGAACGTGAGTTCGTCGACGAGGACGGGCGGATGCACCACAGCGTCAGCCAGGTCATCCTCGCGTCCCTGCGCGATAAAGGTGACCGGGGAATCGACCTGGAACTAATCGACCCCCGCGGCTGACCACCGGTCCGGCGCCGCACTTTCCCGGCAGTCACATTCCACGTAACTATTAGCTGTTGGCGAACGCGCATTCGGGTGATGATGCAACGCCGTCGTAACACGAGCGACTGCGAATGGGAAACTGAACACCGCGAGGCGCAGCTGGCCATTTCCGCGAATATCGTGACGACCCGACGGCTGACCCCGGCGCCGCAGGTCCATTCCCGTCCAGGGCGGAAAGGCTGCACCGCCGACCGAGTGCCGGTGTCGAGGCGGGCTTGAACGATGACCCGGAATCCTCTGCACGCCCGCTTGGTGTCGAGCGGGAGAAGCGGCGAGGACAGCCAACCAGGCCGGTCTGGTTGGCTGTCCTCGGTGTGTCAGCGCGCTGGGTCGTCTCTCTGTCCGCAGCACCGTCCGTACCGGACCCGTGTCGATGCCACGGGCTGTTTCCGCAGGTCACCACCCAGTGTCGGGACACCGCATCGTGCCCGGCACATCAGAAGGCGACCCCACCACGGGACCGGCTAGAGCTTTGCGCCAACGTCAAGGAACGCGGGGTTGTTGAGAATGCTGATCGAGGCATCCGCGTCGACGTCGGCGGCGGAGGCGGTGCCCGGGCCGAGCAGACTCAGCAGCAGTGCCACGGGCACGGCGGCCATCGCGGTGATGAGGGTACGGGTGTATTTCATGGTGGGCTTCATTCCACCTCGGGGCGAGTGGCAGGTCGTGTTTTCCGGCAGGAAAGCAACAGACGAGGAGTACTCGCCAGAGGTATTTGTTTGTCACAATGTCCGGTGTCCCCGGGAGGCTTTTCTGTCCATTGGGGACACCGTGGAAAAGGGTGCGCGCTGGGTAACCATAGACACAAGCAGGTGATTGTGAGAGTCACCCAACCGTGACACATGAAGACATTTCAGTTGCGGTTCTCGCCGGAGAGCACGCCTGGCTTTTTCCGCGGTCACGCTGGGCGGCGAACCAGAGGTGGGGCGCCGGGCCGGCGGCGTCGGGGATGCGGCGCAACACGGCTTCCGCCAACGTCGTCATGGCCAGAACCGGACACCAGTCCGCGCGGTCGGTGCAGCGCTACGTCACACCCGGCCCCGGCCGGGCGTGCACCACGCCACCGAGACGCTGCCGAGCCCCCGCCGCCGCGGTCGACCAGCATCACCGCCAGGCAAGACGGGGAAACGTCGCCTGCTGCGCGAAACGACCGGAACGCCAGATCGATGCCGTGCTCGACCGGGTACGCCGGGCAGGTGACCGTTGCCCACGCGGCCCAGCTGCCGCCGCGCCGGGCAGCACCGCCCGCCCAGGACACCGAACGGGGAGGCCCGCTGGAGGCGACGTCGGCCGAACGGGACCGAGCGATACGCCGCCATCGACCAGAAGGCCCTCCGGATGCGTACCGTGCCTCACTCACCAGCATGGCGCCCCCGTCGTGGCTACGGGCATGGCCGGGACGCGCTGAGCCGCCAGCCCAGGAACGGTGCTCCACCGACGGCGGAGGCCGCACGCGCGGTAACGTTGGGCCCGGCGTAGACGACTTCCGATGACTACGGCGGTGAGGTGATCGGGATGAACGACAAGGCTGTCCGGAAAAGACGCCGGCCGGATCGCCCAGTATCAAGCGTTACAGGACATTCTCGCCACGACCGCGGGCCAGCACGTGTTCATCGCGTGGGAGGACAGCGTGGTGATCCTGCCGCTGGCCGGCATCGCCGACTGCGTGCTCCCACAACAGCGACGATGTCGTAGATCCGGCGCGTCCCGAGCCGCCCGCCGCGGCGGCCGACGACCAGCGCTTGCTCGGCCGGATCCCCGGCGAGCCAGGCGGCACGGTCGGTCAGCCACGCGTCCAGCGCGGGGCTCGCCGCATTCCTCGGTGATCGCGCCGCGTGCCGACGGTCCAGACGTGCAGGCCAGGAAGCAACACCGGCGATCGAGGCTGCGGTCTTCAGTTCTCAGGGAAGAGCGGCATCCCGTTGGGTCGCAGTCGTTCGCTGTAGCTGGTGCGAACGTGCTTGGGGCCGGTTTCCGGGATCCGGGCCGCGTACCGGCGGTCCTTGTCCGCCCACTTTTTGATCTCTGGCCAGCGGTGGGGTGCCCAGCCGCGGGTGATCCGGCCGCCAGTCTCGACGATCTCGACATCGGGTTCTGGAAAAGGATGGTCAGTCGCAGCGAACCGCTCGACCCATTTCGTGACGGTGCCGGTCGCGACGCCAAGCCGCCCAGCGATCTGGGACGCGCCCCAGTATTCGGTCACGAGCACCTCCGCCCTGTCTGCTTACCCGACACCATCTTGTCACGACGTTCAGCCGGACACGTCCTCATCAGCGCATGGCGATGTGGGGTCGTGATGCGCGACTGCCGGCCGCGTTGCCAGGTGGGCTAGACCTGGACAACGCGACCGGCAGTGACCAGCCGTGCCCCGCGATCGGCTACCGCGCGGGACATCAGTCCCGATCATCACCTCCCGATCGGCGACGGCGCCCGAGAAGGGCAGCGGCGACAGCGCCGACAGCGGTGATGACGGCCGCCAGCACAGTGGGGTCGTGCATGTGCAGGCTCTCCTGTCCATTCCGTGTGCCGGACAGATTCCGGCATTCATCATGTGGAGACAGGAAGAGCAGTTGACTGACGCGTTTTTCACTTATTGGCCAATAAAAATACTGTCCGTGACAACGGGCGTCACTCAGCGCGCAAGGCTTGACGTCTTCCAGCGTCACACAACCAGCGGAGGTCCGGCGCACCATGTCGCGCTTACGTCGCGCCCCAGGATCCCCGACACGTTCGCTCGCGCGCGTCCGGCGCGGTTAACACGTGGCAGAGGGGAAATCCCGGCGACGAATCGTCGACGGAGCACGCGGCGATTCGCGTCCTGCCAGTTCAGCAGCGTGGCGGCGGGACGTATGACAACCGTGTTCGGAAAACGATCGTTGACCGAACAGGATCACGTTCCGACGCTGGTTTCGCTGTCGGTCCAGGTGATGGTGTTCGGCAACGCGTTCGTCTACGGGACTGTCGGTGCGGGGCTTCGAGCAGGTTCGCGATGGCGAGCCTGCTGGAGGCCGTCGCGAACGGGGGTCAGGTGGCGGTGAGCTGGACGAGGGCGGGGTGGGCGTTGTCGGGGTCGCCTTTGCTGGACAGGGTCCACATCTGGCTGAGGATCGCGGCGCTTTTCCCTGGCGGGAGGTCGGCGATGAGGGCGGCGGACACGGCGCGGTCCATCTGGCCGAGCAGCACGGCGGCGGTGGCGACGGGGAGCTCGGCGATGATGTCGGCGGTGGGGCCGGTGTCCTGGTGTTCGGGCAGCAGGACGATGTTGTCCAGGCCGCGGTGGCGGCTGTGCAGGTCAGGACGTCGCCGGTTGTATTCGGCGGTGGTCCAGGCCCTCGTCCAGGGGACGAGCAGGTCGGGATCGACGCCGTCGTGCGGCAGACCGAAGTCCAGGTCCCCGGCGCTCGGGCCGGTGGTGGGTTCGGCGGGCAGGCCATGGCGTTCGAGGTGGGTGTAGAGGGCGTGGGTGAGGGTGCGGACCATGACGATGGTGGGGCGGCGGCGTCCGGAGAAGACCTCGCACAGGGTGCTCGCACCCCAGTGGCTGGCCTTGGCCAGCTCCCGGAAAGAAGGAGATTCGGCGGTGATGCGCAGGATGTTCAGTTCCCGGGTGAGGTCTTCGTAGGTGCGGACGGTCTCCGGCCGGGGAAGGGTCTGCTCGGGGGTGGCGTGCTCGGCGACCACGGGGCGGCCGCGGGTGCTGGGCCCGCCGACCTGTCCGCCGGGGGTCACGGTGGTGGTCTCGCCGGTCTTGCGGGCCAGGTTCGCCAGGGTGCGCTCGACTTCGCCGTGGTAGGTCTCCCACCGCGCCAGCTCGAACCGGTCGGTCTCGCCACGTGCGGTGAGGGCCTGCAGGTAGGCCTTGGTGACCTCCCACGAGGGGAGCTTGTCGCCGCCGGCGGCCTGGGCCAGTACGGCGTGGGAGTAGTTCGCCCGGGCCTGCATCGACCGGTAGGTCGGCATCCCGGCGTCGGCGCGTGCGGCGCGCAGGCGCCGGGCGAAGTCGGCGAGCGGCCCGTCGCCGCGGATCGGTTTCTCGGCGCGGCCCACGGCGATCAGCTCCCGGCGGTTTCGCGCTCGGCGCCGGTCCCGGCCGCCGTCTCCGGCCCGGTTTCGACCGCGGGGCGGGGCTCCGGGACGGCGGAGGTGGTGGCGGAGCCGAGGAAGTTCTTGAGGAACACCACGGTCGAGGCGGCCGCGCCGAGGATCGCCGGCGGCACGGTGAGCGCCAGGACGACGGGGATCCCGTCGCGCACCAGGACGAGCACCAGCACGGCGTATCCGGCGAGCAGGCCCAGGAAGACCGGCAGCCACCACCACGACATCCGGGCGGACAGCGGTCGCGGATGCGGGGACATCAGGGGCCTCCCGAAAGGTTCGACGGTCCGGACGATGTGGCGTGGGGCCGCATCCCGGTTAGCCGGCCGGGAGGAACTGCGGCTCACTACCTGCCATCGTCCCGGACCCCGGTCTCGGTGAGGTAGCGCAGAAGCCCGTTCATTGTCAGCACTTTTGCGGCCCGCGTCCGCTGGTGTTCACCGCGGGCCGCCGGACCCCGCGACAACGCAGACAAACCTGACGAAGGACGTTGTCAGGCCAGGTCACGGCGACGATGTTCACGAACAACCCCAGACCCTCTCGGGGAACTCACCGGCCTACAGGACAACCCTGGGGAGGCCGACACTCACTCATGCAGCCGCTGCGCTGCCGGAGCTCACTGTTCGATGGTCCGGACGTGTACCCGCTGGGGTTCCTTGTTTAGCCGCGGGGAACCCCACCCAGCTTTCGACCACGCGCAAGAGATCAAGAGACACCTATGCCCGCGCAGCCCCTTGCTTGCGCGGGCGCCCTACCGCGTCCCGATCGACGGGCAGGCCGGCAACGTCCCGGCGGGTGTCCGCGACGAGAAAGGTCATGACCGACGATGCGCGGTCGACAGCCGCGAGCATCTTCTCGGTGCACAGACAAGGCCGGAACAAGGTTGCTCCATTCAGGGGTGCCGCACACCTCGTACGTCACCCGAATGGCCCCCTCACTCCACAGCGTAGGCCGCGGCTCGCGATCAAGCGCCCGCGCGGCGATGAGGGTATTTGAACTTGCTGATCCTGGCCGGCGGTTTGCGCCTATGCGTAGCGACCGGTCGACGGGAGAGTAAGAATCGCATCCGCGCGATCAGAAGGAACCGGGGCATGGCCCAGGACATCGTGCCGATTGAGCTCGGGCTGCCACAGGGCGACGTGGTCACCCTGTGGGCGCCGCGCTGGCGGCAGGAGGGTGACAAGCGAGAGGCGTTCCTCGGCCAGGAGGACGACCTCTATGCCTTCCCGGACGTTGCGCACCTGGCCGCGTTCGTGCGTACCGAGTCCGAACATGGCTTGAGCGACCACCCCTCCTGGCGCCTCGTGCCGCCGCTGTCGGTCGCCCAGCTGACGCCCACCTACGTCCATAAGTACGACCTCGTCGGCGTTCCCGAGCTGGTGGCGGGGGAACGACCCACCCCCTGGGCGATCACCAAACTCGTCGGGATCGTCGCGGTCATGCGGTCGCTCGCCGACATGTACGAACTTGACGAGGTGACCGACGTCCTCGACAAGGCGAAGGGTTTCGCGATACTCGCTGAGTTCAAATACGACCGCGAGGGCGAGCGGCTGTGGGGACGACCTGGCCACGATCGTCGCCAACAACTGGGACGACGTCCTCGACGCCCTCGACTCGCTCGTGACGTTCCCCGACATCGATGAGGTCGCGGTGAAGAAGGCCACCGAAGAACTCGCCAAGTTCCAAGCCCACGCAGTGTCCGTCGACCTCGAGATGATGCGCGCGGCTGGCAGGTTTCCGCGGCTGCGTTTACAGCACACTCACCATGGGTGGAAAGTTCCGGGAGGATGGATTTCTACCTACTCAAGTTACCCGATCCGGGTTGCGCGGCCAGCCAAGGGAGTCAAAGTCGCCCCCGTGCGGTGCGGCGTCTGCGGGGATGAGATCGACGTCCGGGTCTACAGCGCTCGTCACACTAAGTGGGCACGCCTGCTGTTGCTGCTGACCGGCGTCGGGTCACTGGTCGCGCTCGTAACGATCGGCAAAATGGTCGTCGAGAGGGACAGCATTCCAGGTGACCTCCCGGCGCCTCTTTTCGGAGTCGTTGTAGTGGCATGGCTCGCGGGCAGCGTCTTCGCACTCGTGGGTTCCTTGTTCTACGACGGGGTGCGGTTGCCGCCGCGCACCGCCCATGCGCTGCACCGCTGACCTCTTGCCGCGCCGATCTCAGCGCTGAGGGATCAAAGTGCAGCCAGACCCGCGATGCCCGGGAGAGGTGAGTGCCGCCGGGTGCCCGGCGATGTCGTCGACCGCCACCGTCCGGGGCTCCCAGTGCAGCTGGACCACACGATCAGTCCTCAAAACCCGGCCTTCCGTCGGCTGTCCCAGGTATGTCGCATCGCGGACCGTGCATGTAACAGCCACGTCGAACGGGTTCCGCGAGGGAAGCCGCATCCGGCATGGCCGCCTGGAGTTGCGGAATCTGTCTCCGCAGGGCCCCGCCGAACCGTATTCCGGCGTGGCAGGGGATGGGTATAGCGAAGCCCACCGTCCTCAGTCTCTTTGGCCGGAGCGCGGAACGGTGGGCTTCCCCTTCGAAGACCGGAGACCGGTATCGAGGTGACAGGCCCAGAAGGCCAGTCACTCCATAGGTGGCCTGGGGAACCAGGATCCGTACACCACGATTCAGTGACCCAAGTCACAGCTCGAAAGTCTCTGCGGCGTCGTATGTGACCGGCCACACTGAGTGGGCAGAGCCCACTGTCCTCAGTCTCTTTGGCCGGAGCGCGGGGAGGGCGGGCATCCCTTCGAAGACACATAACTGGAGATCGAGATGTTCCATCTGTCACCGCCCATGCCCATGGGCGGCCCTGAGAGACCGTTTCCGCGCGCCAACACCGCCGGGCCGGTCATCGTCATTCTGCTGATCGTGAGTCAGTGGCAGCCGGATCAGGCCGCGTCGCTGCTCGGCGTGCTCGCGATGATCACGGTGTTGTCGCTCGTGGTCGGCCGCGGCCCGCGCCCACACCCGCGCCTGGCCTGACGTGGAACGCACGGCGGCCGCCACGGACTCGGTCCTGTCCTCTGCGGAGGAGCGGACCGGGGCGGTCGCCGTGCCCGACACCCGCGTCGACCGGCACGCCGCGGACCTGGCGGCCGCCCAAGAGGGCGACCGGGAGGCGATGGAGCGTCTGGTCCAGGACCTGACCCCGCTTGTGTGGCACGTCGCCCGCAGCGCCGGCTGCGATCGCTACGCGGCCGAGGACGTCGTGCAGACCACGTGGCTCGCGCTGTTCAATCAGATGGACCGGATCCGTGACACCCGGGCGCTGGCAGGGTGGCTGATCACCACCGCCCGCCGGAACGCGCACTGGGTGGCCCGCGGTGAAACGCGGGTGGTGCCGTTGCCGGACGCGCTGGCCGAGACCATCGAAAGCATTCAGCCCGCTCCCGAAGAGGAAGCGCTGCGCAGCGACCACGACCAGCGGCTGTGGCGCGCCTTCGCCAAGCTGTCCCATCGCAACCAGGACTTGTTGCGGCGCCTGGTGATCAACCGGGAACCGCATCAGGACGTGGCGCGGGCATTGGGCTTGTCCGTCGGGTCGATCGGCCCCACTCGCGTGCGGGCACTGAACAAGCTGCGGGACCTGGTCAAGGAGGAGGAGGTCGCGTACCCGGTCGACGCCGCGCTGGTGGACCGGCTGCGCGCGGCCGGCTTCACCGGGGCCGAGTTCGATCAGTTCGCGGAGAAGGTCATCGACCACACCCGGCCGATCGTCAGCGCCTGGATCCACTCGGGCCGCATCGTCCAGGAAGCAACCCGCGCCGGCCGCCGCATGCTCCGCATGCCAGGCGACCTCAGCCCCGCCGACGTCGAGAACCTCGTGGCCGACATCGTCACCACCGCCTGGACCCAGCTCATCGCCGCGCTGAAAGACCGACGCTGGACACCGGACACGTCGCTGAACGACTACTACCTCGACCTGTGCGTCCGCGCCTTCCCGCCGGTCTACCACGGATTCGTGAAGAAGCAGCCCCAGCTCCAGTGAAGACCGGCCTTCGACCCAGCCGAGCGACAACGCGCACATCTGCCATCCACAGCACCGTGGATGGCCAGGTCAGACGGCCTCCTTGGTCCAGCACCAGGCGGCGCGCAGTGCGTCGATCAGGACTTCGTCGTCGGTGAAGGTGGGCTCGTCGCCGACAGGTACCCACGCCTCGCCGACGACGAAGTCACCGCGCCGGTGGATCAGGGTGACACCGGGATAGGACAGCCGCGCCGGACGGCACTGTCCACTCAGGACATCGACCGGGTGAGCCTGGTGAAGACGTCGTCGACGGCGGGTGGAAGTGGCCGGTTCCCGGTGCATGTACGCGCCGGGAACCGGCCACAGCGGCCAGGCGGCGTGAACAAGGGGGAGGGTCGCGCCGCGGCCCTGGTGATCCCTGTCCTGAGATCCCCCGCTGATCTACCCCGGACGCCGAGGTCGGGAAACCACTCGTTCAGGCAGCGGAGGCACTCCAGCGCCACGCGTCCCGCATGGCGGCGATCAGGGCCTCGTCGTCGGCGACGGTGGGCGCGGCCTCGCCGACCGGGAGCCAGAGCTCGTCGACGACGTGCCCGTGTCGGGGCCGGGTGAGGGTGATCCCGGGATAGACCACGGTCTCCGCCGGACCGCGCGGGCCGTCGACGACCACGGTCCGGGATTCCCAGCGCAGCTGAACCTGCCGCGACAGCTAGCAGCCAGTACGTGAAGGGTGGGCTGCGTGACGGGTGTCCGTCACGCAGCCCACCCAAGATATCGAACAGGGCTACCTATCGGTCTGTCTTTGGTGATGGTAGTAGTGCCAGAAGGCGTAGACCGTCGCGACGAGGCCCGCTACCGCGATGATGTTGACGTACAGGTTTTGCAGGTACAGGAACGCGAAAAGCGCGAAAAGAGCGGATACTGTTCCTGCTACTGCGGGACCGATGATCTTCTTGTCGATGGCTGGCATCCTTTCACCTTGGCCCAATAGCTTGTCCTGTGTCAGCTACAGGCTATTGCCGCGCCGGTGATGGCACCGGTTGCCGTGATACTGGTTTGAATAGCGACCGGCGCCAGAGCTCCGCCTGTCGCCCCAGTCCCGGCGATGGCGGCCGCGGCACCGACCAGGCCGAAGATCGCGGCGACCCCGGCGCCGGTGCACCCCTTGCTCGCCTTCGTGCCGCCGGGGTCGCTGTAGTTGATGGGGTCGCCTTGGGCGTAGGCGTAGGTGTTGTCTTCCTGCGCGGTGGGGTCAGGTTGGGTGAAGCGGCTGTAGACGGGGTTGTAGTGGCGGTAGCCGGTCAGGGAGATGCCGGAGGTGAGCTGGTAGGTGCCGATCCAGCGGACCCGATTGGCTTCGGCGCCGGAGCCGAGAAGGTTGGTGGCGGTGGTGGCGCCGTAGGGGGTGTAGTCGTAGCGGGCTGTCACGGTGCCGGTGTCGTTGACCAGCGCCAGGACACTGCCCTGGGAATCCACGATCGCGTTGTGGTGCTTGCCGGCGGTGTCGGTGACGGCGGTCAGTTTTCCGTCGGTGTCGTGGGTGT
>NZ_LQCI01000050.1 GCF_001613935.1 Amycolatopsis regifaucium | reverse complement strand
TGAACTCGACGGGATGGACGAGTTCATTTCCCAGGGTCTTCGCTGCCCCACCGGCCGGCGGCCCTGACGCACCAGGGTGGGTCAGGGCCGCCGCTGGTCACCGACCGGTTCCAGGCCGAGCGCGAGGTGGAGCTGGCGGGCCCACCAGCGAACCTGGGCGGCTGAATCGTCGGACGCGGCACCGGTGACGCCGGCACTGCGCCGGAAGGCGCGTCCGTACAAGGCCTCCGTCGCCATCGCCTGATGCAGGGCCGCGACCGCGAGCCGGGTGTCGTCGAGTGAACCGCCGTCACGCCGCAGGCCATGGAGGGCCTCGACGACCGGGGCGAGCATGCCGCTGCCCGGGTCACGCCATCCCGCCGTGTGCAGCGCCACCGCGAGCTCGCCGAAACCGCGCTGGTAGAGGGTATGGAGCGCCTCGACGAGTTCGAGCAGGTCGGCGTCGTGGTCCAGCCAGCCGGTGAGGAGTTCCTGAAGCGCGTCCCGGAGGCGGCGTCCGCCGTGCCGGAGCAGCTCGGCGAGCAGTTTCTCGCGGTTGCCGAAGTGGTGTGCCACGCCCGCGTCGGTCATGCCGACCCGCGCGGCCACCGCCCGCATCTGGACGGCGGGCACCCCGGACTCGGCGAGCAGCGATGCCGCCGCGTCGAGGATCAGCAGGCGAGCCTCTTCGGGAGTCCTTCGGGCTCGGGATGTCATCACGGGCGGCATCCTACCTTGATGTGCCAAGGTAGTTGAGCTACCTTGACAGCTCAAGGTAATTGGCCCCGGGAGCGACCCCATGACTCGATCAGCGACCACCGAAATCCGCCTCGACCTGGGCGAAGTCGTCCTGCAGGGCACGGTGACGGGTACCGGTCCGACAGTGCTGCTGCTCCACGCGGGCGGAGAGCGCCGCGGTGTCTGGGCGCCGGTCGCCGAGGTGCTGGCCGGGCACGGCCTCCGGACGGTGGCCTTCGACCTGCGCGGTCACGGCGACAGCACCGGCCGCGCGACCACGCTCCGGGCGCTCGCCCGCGACGTGGTCGGGATGATCGGCCGTGAACCGGCGCCGATCGTCCTCGTCGGCGCCTCGGTCGGCGGGCTGGCCGCCATCGCCGCCCTCGCGGACCCCGCCGTCGCGGCCCGGGTGAGCTGTCTCGTGCTGGTCGACGTCGTCCCGGATCCGGCCCCGGCGCGAGTGCGCTCGTGGCTGGACTTCCGCGGCCTCGGCGGCCGCTCCACCCAGCTCGTGGAGGACGTTCTCGGGTCAGGCGCCGCCCTGCTCGCGACGGCCGGCGCCTTGGACATGCCCATCCTCGTGGTGCACGGTGGCCGGGACTCACCGCTCAGCGAGGCCGATCTGCGCCGCTTGCGCGCGGCCAACCGCCGGGTCACCGTCGCCCGCGTTCCGGCCGCGGGCCATCTCGTGGCGAGGGACGCCCCGGAGGAACTCGCGCGCCTCGTGTGGGCGCACATCGTCGCGGTCAAGGCCGACGCGGGATGAAGAGCCGATAGCGGTGACCACCAGTGACGCACGATCGCTCGAACGTAATCGGCGATGGTGGTGACCAGGGGTATAGAACCACATACCGGTCGGCAACAGCGCGCTGCTTACACTGCTGGGCATGACCTACAGCGAACCAGCACCGGTAGCGGGCAGCCGCACGCGATCGCTGGCGTCCGCGTCCCCCTCCGCCGAGGAGGTAATGGGGATCACGATCTACGGATGCGGACAGGATGAAGCCGTCTTGTTCCGGGAGATGGCTCCTCGCTTTGGTGTGCAGCCGACCATCGTGGCGGAACCGGTATCCGAGGCCAATATCGAACTGATCGCCGGGAACCGATGCGTCAGCGTGGGTCATAAAACCCGAATCGAAAATTCCACTCTTCTCGCGCTCAGCGAGGCCGGTGTGTCCTATGTCTCCACGAGGAGCATCGGGTTCAACCATATCGACGTGGAATATGCCGAGAGCGTCGGCATCACCGTCGGAAACGTCTCTTATTCGCCGGACAGCGTCGCCGACTTCACGTTGATGTTGATGCTGATGTCGCTGCGGAACGCGAAGTCCATCATCCGCCGGGCGGACGTCCACGACTACAGACTGCATGACGTGCGCGGAAAAGAGCTGCGTGACCTGACCGTCGGCGTGGTCGGGACGGGGCGCATCGGCGTCGCGGTGATGGACCGGCTGCGCGGTTTCGGCTGCGAAGTACTGGCTTTCGACAAGGTCCAGAACACCGACGCCACTTACGTTTCTCTCGACGAATTACTGCGGCGGAGCGACATCGTGACGCTCCATGCGCCGCTCAACGCGGATACATATCATCTCCTCGGTCGTGACAATATCGAGCAGATGAAGCACGGCGCGTTCATCATCAACACCGGACGCGGTGCACTGATCGACACCGAGGCCCTCATCTCGGCTTTGGACAGCGGAAAACTGGGCGGAGCGGCGCTCGATGTCGTCGAAGGAGAGGAGGGGGTCTTCTACGCCGACTGCAGTGACAAGAACATCGAAAGCAAACCATTGCTGCGGTTGCAGGAACTGCCGAACGTCCTCATCAGCCCGCATACCGCCTATTACACGGATCACGCTCTGCGTGACACCGTTGAAAACTCTATCGTCAATTGCCTGAAATTTGAAAGCGGGAAGCAGCATGGGTAAGTTGAAACTCGGCATCATCTTCGGGGGATCCGGCGAAGAGCATCCGGTCTCGGTCAAGTCCGCGGTCGAGGTCGCGAAGAACCTGAACCTCGAAAAGTACGACCCGTACTACATCGGGATCACGCTGGCGGGCGAGTGGAAGCTTTGCGACGGCCCCAGCGCGGAGTGGGAGTCCGGCGACACCCGGCCGGTCGTGCTTTCCCCGGACCGGAGCGCCCACGGCCTGCTGGTCCTCGACGAGGGCAAGTACGAGACGATCGCCCTCGACGTGGTGCTGCCCGTCCTGCACGGCAAGTTCGGCGAAGACGGCGCGATGCAGGGCCTGCTGGAGATCTCCGGCATCCCCTACGTCGGCTGCGACGTCCAGAGCTCGGCCCTGTGCATGGACAAGTCCCTCACCTATGCCGTCATCCGCGGCGCGGGAATCGCGACCCCGAACTTCTGGATCGTCACGTCGGACAACGACGTCGATGCCGACAAGCTCACCTACCCCGTCTTCGTGAAGCCCGCCCGTTCGGGTTCGTCCTTCGGCGTCAGCAAGGTCTCGAACAAGGAAGAGCTGGCGAGCGCGCTGGAAACCGCGCGGGAGTTCGACTCGAAGGTCCTGATCGAAGAGGCCGTCGTCGGCAGCGAGATCGGTTGCTCCATTCTCGGCAACGGCGACGACCTGTTCGCCGGCGAGGTGGACCGGGTCGCGCTGACCCACGGGTTCTTCAAGATCCACCAGGAAGAAAGCCCCGAGACCGGGTCCGAGAACTCGTCCTTCATCGTTCCCGCCGACATCCCGGCTGAATCGCGCACGCTCGTCCAGGAGACGGCGAAGGCCATCTACCGCACCCTGGGCTGCCGGGGTCTCGCGCGCGTGGACCTGTTCCTCAAGGAAGACGGAAGCGTGGTGCTCAACGAGGTCAACACCCTGCCCGGGCTCACCTCCTACAGCCGTTACCCGCGGATGATGGCCGCCGCCGGCCTCCCGCTCGGCGAGGTCGTCGACCGGCTGGTGGCGTTGACCTTGGCGGGTCGTAACGGATGAAGGATGATTTCGTCTTCGTAGACGAGGTCGTCCCCGGAATACGTTGGGACGCCAAATACGCCACCTGGGACAACTTCACCGGCAAGCCGGTGGACGGGTACCTGGTGAACCGCATCGTCGGCACGAAGGCCTTGTGCGCGGCACTGGAAAAAGCGAAGGACGAAGCCGTGTCTCTCGGTTTCGGCTTGCTTCTCTGGGACGGGTACCGCCCCCAGCGCGCGGTGAACCGTTTCATGCGCTGGGCGGAAGAGCCTGAGGACGGGCGGAAGAAGGCACGGCACTACCCGAACATCGACCGACCCCAGATGTTCGAAAAGGGTTACGTGGCAACGAAATCGGGTCACAGCCGGGGTAGCACCGTCGACCTGACGATCTACCGCCTCGACACCGGTGAACTCGCTCCCATGGGCGGCGACCACGACGTGATGGACGTCGTGTCGCATCACGGCGCGGAGGGGATCACCGAAGAAGAAGTGAAGAACCGGCTCCACCTCCGTGCCATCATGGAGGCGAGCGGGTTCAGCGCTTATGAATGCGAGTGGTGGCATTACAGCTTGAAGGACGAGCCCTACCCGGACACCTATTTCGATTTCCCCATCGAATAGCCGGTCAGGGTGGCAGGTCCGTGAAGGTTTCCTTGAGGGACTTGTATTTGGTTACCCAGTGGTGTGGGTCGCCGGTCCGCACGAGCTTGATCAACGGAAGATCAGGGACGTTGAGTGTCCCGGATCTTCCGTTGATCAACACTGCTTCGCTCGCGGGTGGATGTGAATCGCCGCGCCACGCGCAGGGTGCGTTCTGAGCGAGGCTTGCGGACGCCGGGGCAGGTGTGCGGGTGCCGCGAGCCGGGGCTCACCCCTGCGCCGGCGACGGCACGAGGTGTTGACTGGACGCATGATCCGCAGCGAACCAGTACGGACAAGGGCCCGCCGGATCCCCGGCATCCTCGGAGCGGCGCCCCGTCGGGCACTCAGAGCCTTCGCCGCCGGCCCGCGGGTCGTCGTCGCGACGATCGCCAAGGCGTTCGGCTACCGGTTGGTCCGCATCGAGCCGCGCGACGCGCTCGGCGAGGCGCACGGCGCCATCCCCAAGGGAACAACGGTTTTCGACGACCGGGTTCCCGGTGTGGTCAATCTCGACCCGGGTCTCCTCGCCGCCCTGCGCGAGGCCGCGACAGCCGCCGCGGACGACGGAGTCGAGCTCTTCGTCAACAGTGGCCGGCGCTCCCCGGAGTATCAGGACCGCCTCCGTCGCAACGCTGTCGCGAAGTACGGATCCGAAGAGGAGGCCGCCCGGTGGGTGGCCACGCCGGAGAGGTCCATTCACGTGGCGGGCGGCGCGGCCGACATCGGACCGCCCGCTTCCGCGGCGTGGCTGTCCGAGCACGGGGCCGCATACGGGCTGTGCCAGATTTACCGCAACGAACCCTGGCACTACGAGCTTCGCCCTGAAGCGATCGAGCACGGGTGCCCACCCATGTTGCCCGACCCGAGCCACGACCCGAGATTGCGGCACTGACCTCTGCCGGGAAAGGGAGGGTGGCGAATCATGTCAGAACGTCACATACTATGCGCACGCACCCCGTTGACCCGGTGGTTTGACAATCGGACTCGTTTCGGTCCGGTCGTGAACACGACTCCTTTGCCTTATCGTCTCAAGTGGGACGAAGCGCCCTCGGTACCGGGGCAAAACTGAACCGCTCCGCTGAGGAACCCGCGTCGGCGCAATCGCCTTTGCCGGATAATCGGGCGAACGGCCCCGATGGGATAAGTTCGCCGGTTTCGGCGGTCGGGACGGAGTCGGCGCGCTGAACAAACGTTTCTCGATATCCGCGTTGTCAAGCCGTTAACGGACAATGACGGAATCGCTGTGCGCGGCTCGCTCGGGCACGGTCTCGACCGGGTGAATGGACGTCCAGCCCATCGTCGCCGCGTCTCGGCGCCCTCGGCGGGATCGGCTGAGCCGCCCCTGGCGGCTTGCTCCGAGCCATTCGGTCCCCGTGGCGCGAACCCTGGTGTTGTCGCAGGTCAATCCCATGATCGTGGAGATAATCAGTTGCCTCCCGTCGGTCGGCGCGTGCCCGTCGCGCCCTCGCGGATCACTCATGCCTACGTCCACCATTACATCCCTTACTTTGCTTGTGGGGTCCGACATCTCCCTCGGCATCATGATCACCCGTTCGACGCAGTGGTGCCCCGAAAGGAATACCGGTACGGCCATTCGTGTGAACAACTCGCGATGGACGGAATATGACCGGATCGCCGCATACTCAGGGAAGGGGGAAAATCAAGACCCGCGAACGGTCTAACAAGTGTTGCGAACAGGCTAATCGGGGTGACATCGAGAGGTGGAGATGTCGCGCGAGGGCGTTGTACGCACCGGATGACTGGTGCGTCAATAGAAAGAGTAAAAGTTCCGAAAAATGATCTTGGGTGGCGACCTCACTGCGGAAATCACACTGTTCGTCAATTGCCGACAACGATCGGTCATGCCATGCTGACAGTGTGTGCAATCGCTGGGGATGTGCGCACCTGCTGGGGACTTAGGGGGTGCGACGGTGACTCGCGACCGCGAGGAAATCGTAGAAACCAACCAGTGAGACCACTGGTCTGAGCTTGGCCTTCGCCGAGAACGCGAGGTCGGCCCTGTCCTGAGACCTCGCATCACAGCGCGCTCCGGCGTCGTCGAGCCGATCCGACATCGGCTCGACGAGCCGATGTCGTTGTGCGCTCGTCTCGCCGAAAGCGTGGCACCGAGGCGAGCAGAGGACACCGGTCGGCCCGGTGGTTCCACCGGAGCGCAACGTCGCCTCCGGATACCGGGTGGACCGTGGAAACGGCCCGTGCGCATACGGGTCTGTCAAAGGTGTTCGCGGGACCTCACTGTCGAGGACTCCCATCCCGCGGCCGGCCCCGCGCCGGCCGAGATCTCGGTGTCCAACCACGGAGCTTGAGCAGTTGGACCGTGGGTTCGATGCCGTACCGCAAGTTGCCGAATAACAGATCATTGGGGGCTAGGTGGATCCGACGAGAGTCGACGTTCTCGCTCTCCCGGTCGTCGAAATCGAGCTGTCCCGGCTGTCTTCCGTGTGCTCGCCGCGAACCTCGGGCGAGGATCCGGAGCACGTCGAGACGCTGTTGTCGGCAGAGTGGGAGCTTCCGCCCATTCTCGTGCACCGACCGACGATGCAGGTGGTCGACGGCCTGCACCGGTTGAAGGTGGCGCGGGTTCGAGGCGATACGAAGATCATGGCGAGGTTCATCGAAGGCACCGAATCGGATGCCTTCGTCATGGCGGTCGAGGCGAACATCCGGCATGGGCTGCCGCTTTCGCTCGCCGACCGCAAACGTGCGGCCGTCCAGATCATCGGGACGCATCCGCAGTGGTCCGATCGGCGGGTGGCCTCGGCGACGGGGATCTCCGCCGGCACGGTGGCCGACCTGCGAAGACGTGGAGGAGAAAACGGGAACCAGGCGAGGATCGGGCGGGATGGGCGGATCCGTCCCGTCGACAGTGCGGAGCGGCGGAAACTCGCCGCCGAGCTCATCCGCAACGATCCGGGCCTTTCGCTCCGTCAGGTCGCCAAGCAGGTCGGCATCTCCCCGGAGACGGTCCGCGACGTGCGGGGCAGGCTGGAACGTGGCGAGAGCCCGACCCCGGACGGGACCAGGAGATTGCGGACGAAGCCGCATCCCTTGAGTTTGACGGAGCCGGACCTCAGCCAGACCGTGGACCGTGAACGGCTCGCCATGCTGGAGCGCCTCAAGGCCGATCCCGCGCTGCGGCTGAGCGAAGTCGGCCGGATCCTGTTGCGCCTGCTCACCATGCACTCCATCGACGGGCAGGAATGGGAGCGGATCGTGCGCGGTGTCCCGCCGCATCTGTACGGCGTGGTCGCCGGATTCGCCAGGGATCACGCCAGGGTCTGGGCGGGTTTCGCGGATCACCTGGAGAACCGGGCAACCGATCTGGCCGCGGGATGAGCGCTCGGCGTACCGGTGGCCGGCGGCTCGCCGTTCGGCCACCGGCCGCTCTTGAGTCCACAGTGGACGCACTGGTCGATGCCCAGTCCTCGCGGCTGGACTTCGACAAGGAGGCGGCCTAAGAAAGAGCGGTGACCCTGCAGAAGGCGCTCGTCGTCGGCACCGGACTGATCGGCACCTCGGCCGCGCTGGCCCTTCGCGAAAAGGACGTGGCCGTGTACCTCTCCGACGTCGACCCGGATGCCGTACGGCTGGCGCGGGAGCTCGGCGCGGGCCGGAGGTGGGCCGGCGAGGAAGTGGATCTGGCGGTGATCGCCGTACCGCCACACCTGGTCGGGGAGCGGCTGGCAGCACTGCAGAAACAGAGTGCCGCGCGGGCGTACACCGACGTCGCCAGTGTCAAGGCCGATCCGATCGCCGACGCGGAGCGGCTCGGCTGCGACCTGACCTCCTATGTGCCAGGGCATCCGCTCGCCGGCCGGGAGCGATCCGGCCCGGCCGCGGCCCGCGTCGATCTGTTCTCCGGCCGCCCCTGGGCACTCTGCCCCGGCGCCGCGACCGGTACGGCCGCCTTACGGCTCACGCGAGAACTGGTGTCCTTGTGCGGCGCGAAGGCCGTCGTCGTCGGCGCGGATGAGCACGACTCGGCGGTGGCGCTGGTGTCGCATGCCCCGCACGTGGTCGCGTCCGCGGTGGCGGCGAGGCTGGCCTCCGCCGACGAGGTCACGTTGGCGCTGGCGGGCCAGGGGTTGCGCGACGTGACCCGCATCGCCGCCGGAAATCCCTTGCTGTGGCGGATGATTCTCGCTGGGAACGCCGACCCGGTGGCGGCGGTGCTCGATCGGATCGCGGCCGATCTCGCCTCGGCCGCTTCGGCGCTGCGGTCCGGCGACCTGGATCGGGTGACGGATCTGCTGCGGCGCGGCGCGGACGGCCAAGGCCGGATTTCCGCCTAGGCCAGCGGGTTCCGCGGCGAAAAGCGTTGCCACCGCGTCCAAGTGCCGAAAGTGCTCGCTTGGACCCACTCGTGGACATCGACTCGATTAAGCACGATTGAGATCGCCGACTTGGCGTATGAGAGAGGTGACCGGATGGATGTGGTGTTGCGCTTCGGGGGGGTGGACAAGAGTGATGACGATCCCGATCCCTGGGTGACCAAGGTCAACAAGGGGACTGTGCGCCGCGTCCTCACCTACTTTCGCCCGCATATCGGCAAGGTGGCGCTTTTCGTTCTCGTCGCCGTGCTGGAGGCGCTTATCGTCGTCGCGACTCCGTTGCTGCTGAAGGAGCTCATCGACGGCGGCATCGTCAAGAACGATTCCGGGGTCGTGGTCCTGATGGCCTGCCTCACCGCCGGACTCGCCTTGCTGGCCGCGGTGCTGGCGCTGGTGTCCGGTTACATCTCCGGGAAGATCGGGGAGGGGATCACCTACGACCTCCGCGTGCAGGCGCTCGACCACGTCCGGCGACTGCCGATCGCGTTCTTCACCCGCACCCAGACCGGGGTGCTGGTCGGTCGGCTGCACACGGAACTGATCATGGCGCAGCAGCACTTCACCGGTTTGCTCATGGCCGCCACCGGTGTGGTCATGGTCGTGGTGGTGCTGGCGGAGCTGATCTACCTTTCGTGGCTCGTCGCCATCATCACGCTGGTGCTGATCCCGCTCTTCCTCGTGCCCTGGATCCGGGTGGGACGGGTGATCCAGCGGCGCAGCGTGGCGCTGATGGACGCGAACACCGGCCTCGGCGGACTTCTCCAGGAGCGGTTCAACGTCCAGGGGGCGATGCTCTCCAAGCTCTTCGGTCGCCCGGCCGAGGAGATGGCCGAGTACGAGAAGCGGTCCGGACGGATCCGCGACATCGGGGTGAGCCTTTCGGTCTGGGGCCGCACTGCCTTCGTCATGATGGCGCTGATGGCCTCGCTCGCCACCGCGCTCGTCTACGGGATCGGGGGTGAGCTCGTGCTCGCCGGGGCGTTCCAGCTCGGCACGCTGGTCGCCATCGCCACCCTGCTCTCACGGCTGTTCGGGCCGATCACCCAGCTGTCCGGGATGCAGGAACTCGCGCAGACCGTCGTGGTGAGCTTTTCCCGGGTCTTCGAGCTGCTCGATCTGAAGCCGCTCATCCAGGAACGCCCCGACGCGGTCGAGCTCGAGAAGGACGTGGCGCCGGACGTCGAATTCGAGAACGTGTCGTTCCGCTATCCCACGGCGGACGAGGTTTCACTGGCGTCGCTGGAGCACCTGAAGGGCGAGCGGGAGCGCGGGGAAGTGGCGCCGGAGGTCCTTCGCGGCGTGAACTTCCATGTGCGGGCCGGCACCCTCACCGCGCTCGTCGGCCCGTCCGGCGCGGGGAAGAGCACCATCACCCACCTGGTCTCCCGGCTGTACGACCCGAATTCCGGGACCGTGCGCGTCGGCGGACACGATCTGCGGGACGTCAGCTTCTCTTCGCTCCGCGAAACGGTCGGTGTGGTCAGCCAGGACGCCTACCTCTTCCACAACACGATCCGGGAGAACCTGCTCTACGCCCGCCCGTCAGCCACCGAAGACGAGCTGATCGAGGCGTGCCGGGGAGCCCAGATCTGGGACCTGATCGAATCCCTCCCGCTCGGGTTGGACACCGTCACGGGTGATCGCGGCTACCGCATGTCGGGTGGGGAGAAGCAGCGACTGGCCATCGCCAGGCTGCTGCTGAAGGCGCCCACGATCGTCGTGCTCGACGAAGCCACGGCTCATCTGGACTCCGAGTCGGAGGCCGCCGTCCAGCGGGCGCTCAAGACCGCCCTGCGCAGCCGGACTTCGCTGGTGATCGCCCACCGGTTGTCCACGATCCGCGAGGCCGACCAGATCCTCGTGATCGACGGCGGCGGGGTCCGGGAGCGTGGCACGCACGACGAGCTGCTGGCCCAGGGCGGTCTCTACGCCGAGCTGTACCACACGCAGTTCGCCAACCCGGCGAACGACGCTCCCAAACCGGAACGCGAAGAGCCCGAACTGGACGAGCCCGAGCCGGCGATCCAATACATGGGTTTCGGAGGATGACGATGAATTCCGCCATGCGGACCACGCCGACGACGGTGCTGGCTCTGTTCGCCTCTCACGTCGACCGGACGCCCGAAGCGGTGGCCGTGGCCGAGGGCGATCGGGTTCTGACGTATCGGCAGCTCGACGAGCGCGCGGCCCGGCTGGCCGGGCGGTTGATCAACCGGGGTATCCGCCCCGGTGACCGCGTCGCGGTCATGATGGACCGGTCGGCCGACCTGGTGGCGGCGTTGCTCGCCGTGTGGAAGGCGGGAGCGGCGTACGTGCCGGTCGATGCCGCCTACCCCGCTCCGCGGGTGGAATTCATGGTCGCGGATTCGGCGTCCGCGCTGATGGTGTGCTCGGCCGCGGCGCGTGACGCCGTACCGTCGGGGATCGAGTCGATCGAGGTGGACGCCGCCACGGACGACGAGGTTCCCGACGCGTCCGCGGCCGCGGTGGGCCCGGGAGAGCTGGCGTTCGTGATGTACACGTCCGGCTCGACGGGCACGCCGAAGGGAGTGGCGATCTCCCAGGGCAGCGTCGCGGAATTGGTGCAGGACCCCAGTTGGGCGATCGAGCCGGGCGAAGCGGTGCTCATGCATTCGCCGCACGCCTTCGACGCTTCCCTGCTCGAAATCTGGACGCCGCTGGCGGCGGGTGCCCGGGTGGTGATCGCCGAACCGGGTGCGGTGGACGCCCGGCGGCTGCGCGCCGCCGCGGCGGCCGGGGTGACGAGGGTGTACCTGACCGCGGGGAGTTTCCGCGCGGTGGCGGAGGAATCGCCGGAATCGTTCGCGGCGTTCCGTGAGGTGCTGACCGGTGGCGACGTGGTGCCCGTGCACGCGGTGGAGCGGATACGGGAAGCCTGCCCCCTGGCACGGATCCGGCATATGTACGGCCCGACGGAAGCGACGATGTGCGCGACGTGGCTGGTGGTGGAGCCGGGTGACGAGCTGGGTCCGGTGCTGCCGATCGGGTCTCCGCTGTCGGGCCGCCGGGTTCAGGTGCTCGACGAGTCGCTGCGGCCCGTCGAGCCTGGCGTCGTCGGTGACCTGTACCTCTCCGGGAGCCTGGCGGAGGGCTACTTCGGCCGCGCGGGACTGACGGCGGAGCGGTTCGTGGCGGATCCCGCCGCGCCAGGGCAGCGGATGTACTGGACCGGGGACCTCGCTCAGTGGACCCCGGACGGTGAGCTGCTGTTCGCGGGCCGGGCCGACGACCAGGTGAAGATCCGCGGCTTCAGGATCGAGCCCGGCGAGATCGAAGCCGCGCTGATCGCGCAGCCCGAGGTGCAAGACGCCTTCGTGGCGGCGATCGACGGACGGCTCGTCGGCTACGTGGTGGCCAACGGGGAGGTGGACACCCTTCTCGTTCGCGAGCGGCTCGGGGCGGTGTTGCCGGCGTACCTTGTCCCGGTCGCCCTGCTCGCGCTGGACGCGCTTCCGCTGACCCGTAACGGAAAGGTGGACAGGGCGGCGCTGCCCGTTCCCGGGTTCGAGGCGAGCGCCACGAGCCGCGAACCCGCGACCGAGGAAGAACGGATCCTTTGTGGACTGTTCGCCCAGGTGCTGCGGCTCGACCGGGCCGGTGTCGACGACGGCTTCTTCGACCTGGGCGGCGATTCGATCTTCGCGATGCGCCTGGCGGCACGGGCGGCCAAGGCGGGCTTGCTGGTGACACCCGTCCAGATCTTCGAGGAGAAGACCCCCGCCCGGCTGGCGGCCGTGGCGCGCCCGGTACCGGCCGACAAGCCCGTCGACGGCCCCCTGATCACCCTGACCGCGGCGGAGGAGGCGGAGCTGGCGATCGCCGCTCCGGCTGCCGACGAGATCTGGCCGCTGGCACCGTTGCAGGAAGGCCTGCTCTTCGAATCGATCCTCGACGACCAAGGGCCGGACATCTACCAGGTGCAGGTGATCCTGGAGCTGAACGGACCGCTGGACGAGGCCCGGCTGCGGGCCGCGTGGGAAGCGGTCGTCCGACGGCACGCCGAGCTTCGGCTGACCTTCCATCGACTCGAATCGGGCAAGACGGTGCAGGCCGTCCACGGGGACTTCACCTTGCCGTGGCGGGCGGTGGACCTGACCGGGGCCGACGATGTCGACGCCGCCGTCGAGGCCTTGGCCGGACAGGAACAGGAGAAGCGGTTCGACCTCGCCGCCGCGCCGCTGGTCCGGCTGGTGCTGGTCCGGACCGGCCAGGACCGGCACCGGCTGCTGTTCGTCATCCACCACATCCTGGTCGACGGCTGGTCGGTGGCGGTCATTCTCAACGAGGTGTCCGAGGCGTACGCGGCGGGCGGGCAGCTGCCGGAACCGCGCGGCGGTGCCTCGTTCAAGGACTACCTGGCTTGGCTGGACCGGCAGGACAAGGACGCGGCCCGCGCGGCCTGGCGGACGGAACTGTCCGGCCTCGACGAGCCCGCCCTGATCGCGACGGCGGGCGCCGCGACGGACTACGACTACCGGGCCACCCACCTGTCGCCGGCACTGCACGCCAGGCTGCTGGAGTTCTCCCGCGAGCACGGGCTGACGCCGAGCACGGTGGTGCACGCCGCGTGGGCGATGGTGCTGGCACGCTTGACGCGGCGGACCGACGTGGTGTTCGGCACCATGGTCGCGACCCGGCCCGCGGAACTCGAGGGTATCGAGTCGATGCCGGGCCTGCTGATGAGCGCGGTGCCGGTCCGGGTGACCTTGGACGGCGGGCAATCGGCCGTCGACCTGCTCACCGAGCTGCACAGCCGTCAGACGGCCCTCAAACCGCATCAGCATCTGGGCCTGCCGGAGATCCAGAAGGCGGCCGGCCCCGGCGCGACCTTCGACACGCTGCTGGTGGTCGAGAACTACCCGCGCGAGTACGCCGCCCAATGGACGCATCGGCGCACGATCGAGGGCACCCACTATCCGCTGACCCTCGGCATCACGCCGGGGGACCGGTTCAGGATCCAGCTCGGCTACTGGCAGGGGCAGGTCCCGGAGATCGTCGCCGAGTCGCTGCTGGACTGGTTCGTCGGCGCGATCGACGCACTGGTCGCCGACCCGGCGGGCCTGGTGGGGCGGATCGGGGTCGGCGCGGCCGAGAAGCGCCGCTGGGAACCACCGTTGGTGGCGGGCGAGCCGCTGCCGACGTTGGTGGGCCGGATGGCGGCGCGGCTGCCGGACAACGTGGCGCTGGCGGACAGCCGCGGCGAGCTGACCTATGCGCAACTGTGGGAGCGGTCGCTGAAGTTCGCGGCCGTGCTGCGGGACCACGGTGTCGGATCCGAATGCCGGGTCGGCCTCGTGGTCGGAAGATCGTCCTGGTGGACGGTGGGCATGTTGGGCGTGTTGCTGGCCGGCGGCACGTTCGTGCCGGTGGATCCGGCCTATCCGGACGAGCGCAAGGAATGGATCTTCCGTAGCGCGGATCCGATGCTGGTGGTGTGCGCGGGGACGACGCGGACAACGGTGCCCGCGGAGTTCGCGGACCGGCTGCTGGTGATCGACGAGGTGGATCTCGCGTCGGGCTCGGAGGCGGAGCTGCCGCGGGTGGATCCGCGTAGTGCCGCGTACGTGATCTACACGTCGGGGTCGACCGGAACCCCGAAGGGCGTCGTCGTCACCCATACCGGACTGGGGAATCTGGCGCTGGCGCATATCGACCGGTTCGGGGTGACGCCGTCGTCACGCGTGCTGCAGTTCGCGGCGCTCGGCTTCGACACCATCGTGTCCGAGGTCATGATGGCGCTGTTGTCGGGGGCGACGCTGGTCGTGCCGCCGGAGGAGGATCTTCCGCCGAGGGCGTCGTTCACCGACGTGCTGGAAAAATGGCGCATCACGCAGGTGAAGGCGCCGCCGTCGGTGCTGGGCACGGCCGAGACCTTGCCGGAAACGGTGGAGACGGTGGTGGCGGCGGGAGAACTCTGCCCGCCGGGGCTGGTGGACCGGTTGTCCGCGGACCGGCGGATGATCAACGCCTACGGTCCGACCGAGACCACGATCTGCGCGACGATGAGCATGCCGTTGTCACCCGGCCAGCACCCGATCCCGTTCGGCGGGCCGGTTCCCGGGGTGCGCGGATATCTGCTGGACTCGTTCCTGCGCCCGTTGCCGCCCGGGGTCACCGGTGAGCTGTACCTGGCCGGGATCGGGGTGGCCCGTGGCTATCTGGGCCGCCCGGGGCTGACGGCCGAGCGGTTCGTCGCCGATCCGTTCGTCCCCGGTGAGCGGATGTACCGGACCGGGGATCTGGCGTACTGGACCGACCAGGGTGAGCTGGTCTCCGCCGGACGCGCCGACGACCAGGTCAAGATCCGTGGCTTCCGGGTCGAACCGCGCGAGATCGAGTTCGCCTTGTCCGGCTACCCTCGGGTGACTCAGGCCGCGGTGACCGTGCGCGATGATCGCCTGGTCGCCTACGTGACTCCCGGCGACATCGACACGCAGGCGGTGCGGGCGCGGCTCGCGTCCCGGATGCCGCAGTACATGGTGCCCGCGGCGGTGGTGGCGCTGGACGCCCTGCCGCTGACGGCGCACGGGAAGATCGACCGGCGCGCGCTGCCCGATCCCGATTTCACCACCGGGCCGCCCGCCAGGGAGCCCGCCACCGAGACCGAGCGGGCGTTGTGCGAGTTGTTCGCCGGGGTGCTCGGCCTGGAGCGGGTCGGGGTGGACGACAGCTTCTTCGAGCTGGGCGGGGATTCCATCCTCTCGATGCAGTTGGCGGCACGGGCGCGGCGGTCGGGGCTGACGTTCACCGCGGCGGACGTCTTCGACGGGAAGACCCCTGAGCGGATCGCGCGGCTGGCGGAGGAGGCGGCGTCGCCGGAGCCCGTTCGTTCGACGGCGCCGGAGGGTGTCGGTGAGGTCGCGTGGACGCCGGTGATGCGGATGCTGGGTGACGGCGTCACGGGACCGGGGTTCGCGCAGTGGACGACGGTCGGCGCGCCCGCGGATCTGACGGAGCAGGTGTTGGCGGCGGCGTTCGCGGCCGTGGTGGACACGCACGACATGTTGCGGGCGCGGGTCGTCGACGACGGGAGCGGCCGGCGTCTGGTGGTGGGAGAGCGCGGGGCGCTGGATGTGACCGGCTCGGTCACGCGCGTGAACGCCGACGGTCGCTCGCCGGACGAGGTCGCCGAGGAAGCGGCGCGAGCGGCCGTGAGCCGATTGGATCCGTCGGCCGGGGTGATGGCGCAGGCCGTGTGGGTGGACGCCGGACCGGATCGGGTCGGCCGCCTGGTCTTCGTGGCGCACCACCTGTCGGTCGACGGTGTGTCGTGGCGGGTTCTGCGGTCGGATCTGCAGCTGGCCTGCGAGGCGGTGGCCGCGGGACGGAAGCCGGCACTGGAGCCGGTCGGGCTGTCGTTCAAGCAGTGGGCGAGCCGGCTGAAGGAGTGGGCGGTCTCCGCGGAGCGGGTCGCCGAACTGCCCGCGTGGAAGGCGATTCTCGGATCGGACCAGCACCGGACCGACGCGTCGATGCCGACCACGAGCCGGGCCGCGGAAGGTGCGGTGCGCTCCCGGTCGTGGGTGGTGCCGAAGGCACAGACCTCGACGTTGGTGGGGCGGGCGCCGGTGGTGTTCCACTGCGGGGTGCACGAGGTCCTGCTCGCCGGGCTGGCGGGAGCGGTGGCGCGCTGGCACGGCGAAGACGCGGTGCTGGTGGAGGTGGAAAGCCACGGCCGTCATCCGGTCGACGGCGCGGACCTGTCCCGGACGGTCGGCTGGTTCACCAGCGCGCATCCGGTCCGGCTGGAGGTCGCGGGCACCGATCTGGCGGACGCGCTCGTCGGAGGTCCGGCGGCAGGGCGGTTGCTGAAGCTGGTGAAGGAGCAGTCGCGGGCCGTGCCCGGTGACGGGCTCGGCTACGGCTTGCTGCGTCATCTCAACGGCGCTACGGGGCCGGTGCTGGCGAAGTCGCCCTCACCGCGGATCGGGTTCAACTACATGGGCAGGTCCGCCACCGGTGAGCAGAGCGGTATACGGGCGTGGCAGCCGGTCGGCGATATCGGCAGTTCGCTGGAACCCGGCATGGGCCTGCCGCACGCTGTCGAGGTCAACGCCTTCGTCCAGGATCTGCCCGGCGGTCCCGAACTCACGTTCCTGCTGGAATGGCAGGACGGCCTCCTCGACGAGGCCGAGGTCGAACGGCTGGCCAAGGGCTTGCTGGACATGCTGTCCGGCTTGGCGCGGCAGGCGGACGATCCCGCCGCGGGCGGGCACACCGCGTCCGACTTCGCCCTCGTCGACCTGGGCCAGGGCGAGATCGAGGCCCTTGAAGCGGAATACGCGGACGCCGGCGGTGTCGCCGATCTGCTCCCGCTTTCGCCGCTGCAGCACGGGCTGGCCTTCCACGCGGGCTACGCCGGCGGAGTCGACGTCTACACCGCGCAGGCGGTGCTGGAGCTGACCGGTCCGCTGGACCTGGGGCTGCTCCGGAAGTCGGTGCGCGGGCTGCTGGACCGGCATCCGAATCTGCGCGCCGGCTTCCGGCACGCCGCCGACGGGACCGCCTACCAGGTGATCCCCGGTGTCGTGGAGGTGCCGGTGACCCTGGTCGACGTGACCGAGTCGGCGGATCCGGTCGCCGAGGCGGCGGTGGTGGCCGCGGCCGACCGGGCAAAGCCGTTCGAGCTGGCCGAGCCCCCGCTGCTGCGGATCACGGTGATCGCGCTGGGCGAGGACGAGCACCGGCTGGTGCTGACCAACCATCACATCCTGCTCGACGGCTGGTCGACGCCGCTGCTGTTGGACGAGCTGTGCACGCTTTACCGCGAGGGAGCGGTTCCGGCCGCGCTGGCGCCGGTCACCCCGTACCGGGACTACCTGGCCTGGGTGCGCGAAAGCGATCAGGAGGCGTCGACCGCCGCGTGGCGGGACACTTTGGCGGGTTTGCCGGAGCCGACCCTCGTCGCGGAGGACCGGCCGGTACCGGTCCAGCTGCCAGGGCAGCTGTGGGCCGCACTGGACGAGACGTTCGCCGAAGCCTTGGCCGCGCGAGCCCGCGAGTGCGGGGCCACGGTCAGCACGATGCTGCAGGCGGTGTGGGGCATGGTGCTGGCGGCGCTCACCGGACGCGACGACGTGGTGTTCGGGTCGGTGGTGTCCGGGCGACCGGCCGAGCTGCCCGGTATCGAGACCATGGTCGGCTTGTTCATCAACACCGTGCCGGTCCGGGTCCGGATGCGGCCGCGGCAGACCTTCGCCGAGCTGGTGCGGCGGATGCAGGACGAGCAGGTCGCGTTGCTGGCGCATCACCACGTCGGGCTCGCCGACATCCAGCAGGCCGCCGGGCTCGGCCGGTTGTTCGACACCCTCGTCGTCTACGAGAACTACCCCCGGCCCGCCGAGACCGCAGATGCGGAACCGGATCGGTTGAAGGTGGGGGAGTTGACCGCGGCCGACGCCACTCACTATCCGCTGGCGCTGGCGGTCGTGCCCGGCACCGACCTACGGCTGCGCCTGGAGCACCAACCCGCGTTGTTCACCACCGAGCAGGCCACTGCCGTGCTGGACCGCTTCACGCAGGTGCTCGAAGCCGTCGTCGCCGATCCGCGGCTGCCGCTGTCGGCGGTGCCGATCCTCACCGAGTCCGAACGGCGAGAGCTGCGAGCGCGTAACGAGACCGCGGTGGAGGTGCCGGACCGGACGCTGCCGGAGTTGTTCGCCGCCCAGGTCGCCGCCACCCCGGAGGCGACCGCGGTGACCTTCGAGGACCGGTCGTTGTCCTACGCCGAACTCGACGCCCGCGCCGATCGGCTCGCGCGCCGGCTCATCGATCGGGGTGTCGGACCTGAAGACCTGGTCGCGGTGATGCTGCCCCGGTCGCTGGAACTGGTCATCGCGTTGCTGGCGGTGACCAAGACAGGCGGCGCCTGGCTGCCGATCGATCCGGTCTATCCGGCCGACCGGGTCACCTACATGCTCGACGACGCCGGACCGGCACTGGTGATCACCACCGCGGCGCTTTCGGCGACACCGGCCGGTGCGGTACTGGCCACCCGGTCGACGACGATGGTGATCGACGATCCGGGCGTCGTCGGCGAACCGGCCGGTCCGGACCGGAAACCGGTCACCGGCACCGGCCGCGTCCGGCCGCTGGATCCGCGCGACCCGGCCTACCTCATCTACACCTCGGGTTCCACCGGTCAGCCCAAGGCCGTCGTCGTCACCCACCGGAACCTGGCGAACTATCTGTTCCACTGTGGACAGAAGTATCCCGGCCTGCGGGGACGATCGCTGATGCATTCGTCGATCGCCTTCGATTTGACGGTGACCGCGGTGCTCACTCCGCTCACCGTGGGCGGCACGGTTCACGTCGGCGCGCTGGAAGACCTGATCGGCACGGTGGAAAGCGCCCCGTCGGTTTTCCTCAAGGCCACGCCGAGTCACTTGAAGACCTTGGACACCGGCACCCGGGAAATCACCGTGCCGGGCGACCTTCTGCTCGGCGGCGAACAGCTGCCCGTCGACACGATCGCCCAGTGGCGCCGGACCTACCCGAATACCGTGGTGGTCAACGAATACGGGCCGACCGAAACGACGGTCGGTTGTGTCGAATACCGGCTCGAACCCGGTCAGGCGGCGCCGTCCGGTGACGTGGTGCCGATCGGTACCCCCATGACGAACGCGCGGGTGTTCGTACTGGATTCGTGGCTGCGGCCGGTGCCTCCGGGCGCGGTCGGCGAACTGTACGTGGCGGGCGCGGGAGTGGCACGGGGCTACCTCGGCCGGGCGGGATTGACCGCGACGCGGTTCGTCGCCGACCCGTCCGCTTCCGGTGAGCGGATGTACCGGACCGGGGACCTGGTGCGGTGGAATCCGGACGGGGAGCTGGTGTTCGCCGGCCGGGTCGACGATCAGGTGAAGATCCGGGGATACCGGATCGAGCCGGGAGAGATCGAAGCGGCACTGATGGCCCTGGATTCCGTCGGCCAGGCGGTGGTCGTGGCCCGCGACGGTGCTTCCGGCAAACGGCTGATCGGGTACGTGACGGCCGCCGGGGAGACCGGAGTCGACGAAGCCGCGGTGCTCGAAGGTGTCGCGGCCCGGCTGCCGCAGTACATGGTGCCGGTGGCGGTGGTGGTGCTCGGAGCGCTCCCGTTGACGGCGAACGGGAAGGTGGACCGGGACGCGCTGCCGGATCCCGACTTCAACGGCCGTGCTTCGGGCCGGGAACCGGTCACGGAGGCGGAGCGGTTGCTGTGCGCGCTCTTCGCCGAGGTGCTCGGCCTGGAGCGGGCCGGTGCGGACGACAGTTTCTTCGAACTGGGCGGGGATTCGATCCTTTCGATGCAACTGGCGGCGCGGGCCCACCGCGAGGGGATGGCCTTCGGCGCGCGCGAGGTGTTCGAGCAGCGGACGCCCGCGGCCATCGCGGCGATCGTGGAGCGGGGCACGAACGGCCCCGTCGCGACGGAATTCGCCGCGTCCGACGTCGCCCTTCTGGAACTGAATCAGGACGAGATCGACGAATTCGAGGCCGAGTTCGAAAGCGGCCGTTGACGCTAGTGGTGAGTGGTGAGCGCGGCAGGACCTAGCTCCCAAAGCTCATGTCGCGAAAGCCGCTTTCGAGACATCGCATGTCCGGGAAGTGGCTTTCGCGACACGGCGCATTTGCTTTACCATTGCCTCTACCGACCGGACCGGTCACGACGAAACTGGGCAGCCGCACAGGCGTGAGGTGTGTGTGGAAATAGGGACATTCAACGTCCCTATTTCCACACACCCCCAATTGTGAGCGACATCCACCTCGGCTTGGCGCTGCCTTGCCTTCTCTGTGATCCGAATCGACCACGAGATCATTGCCCTGCACCGGAAATAGCGCGGCTGGACATGTTGTCCGATAAGGCCGGGCAGGGGGATGATCCTGCTGCGGGGGATATTCCGCATACGACGTCGCCCTCCTCGAACCGGTTCGATGCCGGATCGAGGAATTCAAGCTGAGTTCTACGAACTTCAGGCCCTTTGCTGATCGAGGGAGACATTGATGAACCAGTCGCGGATTGAGGAAATCTGGCCGCTGTCGCCATTGCAGGCCGGATTGCTCTTCCACGCGGTTTACGACGGCGAAGGGCCCGACGTCTACATAGGTCATTGGATCCTGGACCTGGACGGCGCGGTGGACGCGGCCAGACTGCGCTCGGCGTGGGAAACGCTGCTGGCCCGGCATGCCCCGCTTCGGGCTTGCTTCCGGCAGCGCAAATCGGGTGAGACGGTGCAGATCATCACCAGGCAGGTGGACCTGCCGTGGCGGGAGGCCGACCTTTCCCATCTCGATGATCCCGCGGAGGCCGTGCGAGCACTGGCCGAGCAGGATCGGACGACGAGGTTCGACCTCGCGCAGGCGCCGTTGCTGCGGTTGACCTTCATCCGGCTCGGCGACCGCGCGTCCCGCCTGGTGGTGACCTGCCATCACACGATCATGGACGGCTGGTCGCTGCCCATCCTGCTGGACGAGATGTCGAAGCTGTACGCGGCGGACGGCGGCCCGCTGGAGCTGCCGGAAGTGACGTCGTACCGCGACTATCTCGCGTGGCTGGGCCGTCAGGACAAAGCGAAATCGCTCTCGGCCTGGACGGAACGGCTGCGAGGCCTGGACGAGCCGACCTTGGTGGTGGCCGCCGATCCGGGGCGGGCGCCGGCCGAGCCGGAGAGCGTCGAAATCGAGCTGCCGGAGCACGTCACGCGATCGCTGGGCGAGCTGGCCCGCGGCCACGGGTTGACGTTGAACACGGTGGTGCAGGGCGCTTGGGCACTGGTGCTGGCGCAGCTGGCCGGGCGCACGGACGTGGTGTTCGGGGCGGCGGTATCGGCGCGCCCGCCGGACCTGCCGGGGGTCGAGGGGATGGTGGGGTTGTTCCTCAACACCGTTCCCGTGCGCGTGCGGTTGCGCGGTTCGAGCCCGGTCATCGAGTTGCTGACGGAGTTGCAGCGGCAGCAGTCGGCGCTCATTCCCGACCAGTACGTCGGGTTGTCGGACATCCAGCAGGCGGCAGGCCCCGGCGCCGTCTTCGACACGTTGATCGTCTTCGAGAAGTTCCACCATGATTCCGGCGAACTGGGCTCCGCGGAGACTTTCGGCGTCGGAGTACATCAGGGCCGGGTGGCCGCCCATTATCCGCTCACGCTGGTCGCCGTCCCCGGCGAGACGATGTACTTCAAGCTCGACTATCTGACGGATCTCTTCGACACCGACGCCGCGCTCGCCATCGTCGAGCGCTTCACCGGGGTGCTGCGTCAGCTGGCGGACGCGGGCGACCTCACGGTGGCCGGCGTCGAGGTGGCGAGCGCGGCCGAGCGTGCCTTGGTGGTCGACGCGTGGGGTGTGGCCTCGCAGCCGTCGCCGAGCCGGTCGGCGCTGGAGCTGTTCGATGGTCAGGTCGAGAACCGCCGCGACGAGGTGGCCATCGTCGACGGCGATCGGACGATGTCGTACGGAGAACTCGCCGAGCGCGCCGAGCGGCTCGCCGGTCACCTGAACGACAAGGGAGTCCGGCGCGGGGACCGCGTGGCCGTGGTACTGGACCGGTCACCCGACCTGGTCGCGACCTTGCTCGCGGTGTGGAAGGCGGGCGCGGCGTACGTGCCGGTGGATCCCGCCTACCCGGTGGACCGCGTGCAGTTCATGCTGGCGGATTGCGGGCCGGCGGCGGTGGTGTGCGCGCAGACTTACCGGGACACCGTGCTGGACGTCGGCCTCGATCCGATCGTTCTGGACGATCCTCGGACGCGTACGGCGGTGGCGGAATCCCCGCGCCGGTCGGCGGGCACGAGCCCCGACGACCTCGCTTACGTGATGTACACGTCGGGTTCGACGGGGACGCCGAAGGGTGTCACCGTGTCGCACGGAAACGTCGCGGCGCTGGCCGGGCAGCCGGGATGGCGAGTGGGCCCCGATGACGCCGTGCTCTTTCACGCCTCGCACGCCTTCGACATTTCGCTGTTCGAGCTCTGGGTCCCGCTGCTGTCGGGCGCCCGCGTGGTGCTGGCCGGACCGGGTGCGGTGGACGGCGAAGCGCTGGCGGGTCAGGTGGCGGGTGGCGTCACGGCCGCGCACCTGACCGCGGGAGCCTTCCGCGTGCTGGCCGAGGAGTCGCCGGAGTCGGTCGCCGGGCTGCGCGAGGTGCTGACCGGTGGCGACGCGGTGCCGCTGGCGGCGGTGGAGCGCGTGCGGCGGACGTGCCCGGACGTGCGGGTGCGGCATCTCTACGGCCCGACGGAGGCCACGCTCTGCGCGACGTGGTGGCTGCTCGAACCCGGCGACCGGACGGGCTCGGTGCTGCCGATCGGGCGACCGCTCGCGGGACGGCGGGTCTACGTCCTCGACGCGTTCTTGCGTCCCGTGCCGCCGGGGGTGGCAGGCGAGCTGTACGCCGCCGGAGCCGGTGTGGCGCAAGGATATCTGGATCGTCCGGCGTTGACGGCCGAGCGGTTCGTCGCCGACCCGTTCGTGCCGTCCGGGCGGATGTACCGGACCGGGGACCGGGCGTACTGGACCGATCAGGGCACGCTGGCCTTCGCCGGGCGGGCCGACGACCAGGTGAAGATCCGCGGGTACCGGGTCGAGCCCGGCGAGATCGAGGTCGTCCTCGCGGGCCTGCCGGGTGTCGGGCAGGCCGTGGTACTCGCCAGGGACGAGCACCTGGTCGGCTATGTGGTCGCCGAAGCGGGGCGGGAGCTCGACCCGGTGTCGCTGCGCGAACAGCTCGCCGAGACGCTGCCCGAGTTCATGGTTCCGGCCGCGGTGCTGGTGCTGGCCGAGTTGCCGTTGACGGTCAACGGAAAGGTGGACCGGCGGGCACTGCCTGAACCGGACTTCGCCGCGAAGGCGGCGGGCCGGGAGCCGACCACCGAGGCCGAGCGAATCCTTTGTGGAGTGTTCGCCGAGGTGCTCGGCCTCGACCGGGTCGGGATCGAGGACGGCTTCTTCGAGCTGGGCGGAGACTCGATTTCGTCCATGCAGGTCGCCGCCCGTGCCCGTCGCGAAGGAATCTCCCTTACCCCACGGCAGGTTTTCGAGCACCGGACCCCGGAACGCCTCGCGGCCTTGGCGCGAGCGGCCGCCACGGCACCCCGCGCCGAGGTCGTCTCCGGCGTGGGAGAGATCCCGTGGACGCCGGTGATGCGCGCGCTCGGGGACGACGCGCTGCGCCCTGGTTTCGCGCAGGTGAGGGTCGTCGTCACCCCGGCGGGGTTGAACCTGGACGCGTTGGTGACCGCGCTGCGAGCGGTCCTGGACACGCATGACCTGCTGCGGGCCCGGGTGGAGCCCGGCGGTCGCCTGATCGTGCCCGAGCGTGGTGCGGTGAACGCGGCCGGACTGGTGACGCGGGTGGCCGCCGGGACAGGCGATCTCGACGAGATCGCCGGACGCGAGGTCAGGACGGCGACGGGCACGCTGGATCCGTCGGCGGGAGTCATGGCGCGGGTCGTGTGGATCGACGCCGGGGCCGCCGAGCCGGGCAGGCTGGCCTTCGTGGCGCATCACCTGTCGGTCGACGCGGTCTCGTGGGGCATCCTGCTGCCGGATCTGCGGGCGGCGTACGACGAGGTGGTCTCCGGCGGGACCCCTGCCCTCGAACCCCCGGCGACGTCGTACCGGCAGTGGGCGTTGCGGCAGGCCGAGCAGGCGCGCAGCGAGCAGACCGTGGCCGAACTCGAGGACTGGGTCGCCCTGCTGGACGGCGCGGACCCGGCCGTGGAAGCGGACACCGGACAGCACACCGGGCAGTCGCATTCGTGGTCCACGAGGCTGTCCGGCGGCGAGGCGCGCGCACTGGTGGGCCTTCTGCCGGGGGCGTTCCACTGCGGTATCCAAGACGTTCTGCTGGCGGGTCTCGCGGGTGCGGTGGCGCGCGTGCGCGGTACCGGCGCCGGGCTGCTGGTCGATGTGGAAGGACACGGTCGCGAAGCCGCCGACGGCGAGGATCTGCTGCGCACCGTCGGCTGGTTCACCAGCGTCCACCCCGTCCGCTTCGATTTGTCCGATGTGGACCTCGGGGCCGCCGGGCCGTTGCTGAAGACCGTGAAGGAACAGATCCGCGCGGTGCCCGGTGATGGATCCGGTTACGGGCTGCTGCGCCATCTCAATCCCGAGACCGCGGCGAGGCTGGCCGCGTTGCCGTCTTCGCGGATCGGGTTCAACTATCTCGGCCGGACCGTGCTCGCCCCCAAGGACAGCGCGTGGCAGCCCGTCGGGGAAGGGCCCCTCGGCGGTGGTCCGGACATGGTCCTCGCGCACGCCGTGGAGGTCAGCGCGGAACTTCAGGACACCCCGGCCGGACCCCGGCTGGGGCTGGCCATCGACACCCGGGATGCCGATCTCGCCACGGTGGAGCGGCTCGGGCAGGCCTGGCTGGAGATGCTGACCGGTCTCGCGGCCCTCGCCGAAGATCCCGGCGCGGGCGGCCACACCCCCTCGGACTTCGACCTCGTCGAGCTGACACAGCGCGACGTGGCGGAGCTTGAGGCCGCGGCGCCGGGGCTGACGGACATCTGGCCGCTGTCGCCGCTGCAGGAAGGCATGCTGTTCGAACGGGACTTCGACGCCGATGGGGTCGATGTCTATCAGAGCCAGCGGATCCTCGATCTTGACGGGCCGCTCGACGCGCGCCGCCTTCGCGAGGCGTGGAGCCGGGTGGTCGCCCGGCACGAATCGCTCCGGACCGGCTTCCATCAGCTGGGCTCCGGTGACACGGTGCAGGTCGTCGCGGGTGAGGTGGACGTCCCTTGGCGGATGGCGGATCTGTCGCACCTCGACGAGACGGCCGCGGCCGCCGAGGTCGAGCGGCTGCTCGCGGAGGATCAGGCCCGGCGGTTCGACGTGACCAAGGCGCCGCTGCTGCGGCTGCTGCTGATCCGGCTCGCCGCGGACCGGCACCGGTTCGTGCTCACGTCGCACCACGTCGTGCTGGACGGCTGGTCGACGCCGCTCGTGCTGGGTGAGGTGTCGATCGCCTACGCGGGCGGGCAGCTCCCGTCGACGGCACCGTCCTATAAGGACTACCTGGCGTGGCTGGGTGGTCAGGACGGGGAGAGGACCCGGTCGGCGTGGCAGGCCGAACTCGCCGGCTTGGCCGAACCGTCCCTTGTGGACGCTGACGCGGGCAAGACGATGGTGATGCCCGGGGAACACGCCGAATGGCTCTCCGAGGAGACGACGCGGGCGCTCACCGAGCTCGCCCGCGGGCACGGCCTGACGTCGAGCACGATCCTGCAGGCCGCGTGGGCACTGGTGCTGGCGCGGCTGACCGGCCGGACGGACGTGGTGTTCGGGTCGGTGGTGTCCGGGCGGCCGGCGGAGGTGCCGGACGTCGAGCGGATGGTGGGGATGTTCATCAACACCGTCCCGGTCCGTGTGCGGCTCGACGGCGGCCGTCCGGTGCTGGAGTTGTTCCAGGACCTGCAGGGCCGCCAGGCGGCGTTGACCGAGCACCAGTACCTGGGGCTGCCGGAGATCCAGAAGGTGGCCGGATCCGGCGCGGTCTTCGACACCATCGTGATGATCGAGAACTATCCGCACACCGCCGACGGCCTCGGCGACGACGGTGGCGTCGCGATCAGTTCGGTCGTGACCCGGACCGGCACCGGCTATCCGCTGACCATGAACGTCAGCCTCGGGAACCGTTTGCGGATCAACGTGTCCTACCGGCCCGACCGGATCGACGGCGAAACGGCCGCCGAGGTCGCCCGGCAGGTGGTCCGTGTCCTGGAACAGGTGGTGGCGCGGCCTTCGCTGCCGGTGGGCCGCCTCGGCGTGGCGAGCGGACAGGCGCGCGCTTCGGTGGTGGAACGCTGGAACTCGACGGGCGAAGCGGCCGACACGACGTCGGTGCTGGAACTGTTCCGGCGTCGGGTGGGCGCCTCGCCGGACGCGGTGGCGGTCGTGGACGGCGAACGCGCCCTGTCCTACACCGGCCTCGACCGCGAATCCGACCGGCTGGCCGGATATCTGGCCGCCGCCGGCGTGCGGCGCGGTGACCGCGTCGGCGTGATCATGGATCGCGGCGCGGACCTTCTTGTCGCCCTGCTCGCGGTCTGGAAGGCGGGCGCCGCGCAGGTTCCGGTGAACGTGGACTACCCCGCGGAGCGGATCGAGCGGATGCTGGCCGACGCCGGGGTGTCGGTCGCGGTCTGCCTCGAAGCGAGCCGCAAGGCGGTGCCGGACGGGGTCGAGCCGGTGGTCGCGGACCTGACGGCGATCGACGGAACGCGGCACGAGGCGCCGCTGGTGACGGTCGGCGCGCAGGACGTCGCCTACGTGATGTACACGTCGGGATCGACCGGGGTGCCGAAGGGGGTCGCGGTGCCGCATGGAAGTGTGGCGGCGCTGGCGAGCGACCCGGGCTGGTCGCAGGGCCCCGGCGATCACGTGCTGCTGCACGCTTCGCACGCGTTCGACGCCTCGCTGGTCGAGCTCTGGGTGCCGCTGGTCAGCGGGGCCCGCGTGGTGGTCGCCGAACCGGGCACGGTCGACGCGGAGCGGCTCCGCGACGCGATCTCCCGCGGCGTGACGACAGCGCACCTGACGGCGGGCGCCTTCCGTGCGGTGGCCGAGGAAGCACCGGAGTCCTTCCGTGGGTTGAGGGAGATCCTGACCGGTGGGGACGCGGTACCGCTCGCCTCCGTCGAACGGATGCGCCGGGCTTGCCCGGACGTGCGGTTCCGGCAGCTCTACGGCCCGACCGAAGGCACTCTCTGCGCCACTTGGCTCGTCCTCGAACCAGCGGCCGGAACGGGCGACACCTTGCCGATCGGCAGGCCGCTGGCCGGCAGGCAGGTCTACGTGCTCGACGCGTTCCTGCAGCCACTGGCCCCGAACGTGACCGGCGAGCTCTACATCGCCGGTGCCGGACTGGCACACGGTTACCTCGGCAACACCGCGTCGACCTCGGAGCGCTTCGTCGCCAATCCGTTCGGCCCGGGCCGGATGTACCGGACCGGTGACCTGGCGCGCTGGACGGAGCAGGGCGAACTGCTGTTCGGCGGGCGTGCCGACGCCCAGGTGAAGATCCGCGGCTACCGCGTCGAACCCGGCGAGATCGAGGCGGCGCTGACCGACGTCCCCGCCGTCGCGCAGGCGATCGTGGTGGCGCGGGAAGAACGTCCGGGCGAGAAGCGCCTGATCGCGTACGTGACCGCGGAACCGGGGCGGGAACTGGAATCCGACGCGGTCCGCGCGCACCTCGCGGCCCGGCTGCCGGAGTTCATGGTGCCGTCGGTGGTGCTGGTGCTGGACGGTTTCCCGTTGACGCTCAACGGGAAGATCGACCGCGCGGCCCTGCCCGCCCCGGAGTTCACGCCGAGGGCGGCCGGACGCGAACCGCGGACGGAGACCGAGCGGCTGTTGTGCGCTCTGTTCGCCGAGATCCTCGGGCTGGACCGGGTCGGCGCCGACGACGGTTTCTTCGAGCTGGGCGGGGACTCGATCCTCTCGATGCGGCTGGCCGCCCGCGCACGTCGCGAAAACCTCTTCTTCGGGGCGAAGCAGGTCTTCGACCGGAAGACACCCGCGGGGATCGCGGCGGTCGCCGAACACGGCGGACGGACGCGGGCCGAGGACGGCGAGGGCGTCGGAGAGGTCCCGTTGACGCCGGTGGTGCGGGCCTTGCTCGAACGCGACCCGCTCGGGCTGACCCGCGGCGGCATGGCGCAGTGGGTGATCGTGGACGTGCCCGGCGACCTTTCCGTGCCCGCGCTGGCGGCCGGGCTGGGCGCGGTGATCGACACGCACGACCTGCTGCGGAGCCGGCTCGTCGAGACCGAGGGCGACCTGCCCCGGCTGGTCGTGGCCGAGCGGGGAACGGTCGACGCGGTGACGCTGGTCGAACGGGTCGACGCCACCGCGGGCGACCTCGACGGAATCGCGAGCGACGCGGCGGCACGCCTGGATCCCGTCGGGGGCGTCATGGTCCGGGCGGTCTTGGTGGACGCCGGACCGGCGCGCTCCGGACGGCTCGTGGTGGCCGCGCACCACCTCGTGGTCGACGTCGTGTCGTGGCGAACCCTGCTGCCGGACCTGCAGGTGGCCTGTGAAGCCGCGATCGCGGGATTGCGGCCGTCGCTCGACCCGCCGGACGTCTCGTTCCGGCGCTGGTCGCGCACGCTGACCGCCGAGGCGGCGAACCGGACCGCGGAACTGGCGACGTGGACCGAGATACTCGGCGGGGCACAGCCGCGGCTGGGCGAACTCGATCCCCGGCGCGACACCGTGTCGACCGCGGGACGCCGGACCTGGACCCTGCCGGGGGAGCACGCGGGCACACTCGTGGAGAAGGTCACCTCGGCCTTCCACTGCGGTGTCCACGAGGTGCTGCTGGCCACCCTGGCGGGCGCGGTGGCAGGCTGGCGCGGCGGCACCGCCGTCGTGGTGGACGTCGAAGGCCACGGACGTCAGCCCCTCGGCGAAATGGACCTGTCGCGGACACTCGGCTGGTTCACCGACGTCCATCCGCTCCGGTTGGACACGACCGGCGCCGACCCGGCCGAAGTCATCGCGGGCGGCGCCGCGGCCGGTCGTCTGCTGAAGCAGGTCAAGGAGAACGTCCGGGCCGTCCCCGACGGCGGTCTCGGCTACGGGATGCTGCGCCGGCTCAACCCGGAGACCGCGCCGGTTCTCGCCGCGCTGCCGAAGGCGGAGATCGGGTTCAACTACCTCGGCCGCTTCTCGGCACGGTCCGACGGCGACGGCAAGCCTTGGCGGATAACGGGAATCGTCGGCGACGCGGCGGACGGGGACACGCCTTTGCGGCACGCCCTGGAAATCGACGCCGTCGTGGTGGACGGCGCGGACGGCCCCGAATTCAGCCTGACCGTGACCTGGGCCCGACGGATTCTCGGCGACGCCGAAGCGGACTCGTTCGCCGACGCGTGGCTGGCCACGCTGACCGGCCTCGCCGCGCACGCCGACGGCGGCGCGGGGGGACACACGCCGTCCGATTTCCCGCTCACCGCCCTGACGCAGCGGGAGGTGGCGGAGATCGAGGCCGCCGTGCCGGACCTGCTCGACATCTGGCCGCTTTCCCCGCTGCAGGAAGGTCTGCTGTTCCACACCGCCGACGAGGAGGGTCCCGACGTCTACGCGAGCATGCGGACCCTCGCCCTCGACGGTCCGCTGGATGTGGCCCGGTTCCGCGCGTCCTGGCAGGCCGTGCTCGACCGGCACGCCGCCCTGCGGGCGAGTTTCCACCAGCTCGGATCCGGGACGGCCGTGCAGGCGATCGCCCGCGAGGTGACGTTGCCCTGGCAGGAGACCGATCTGTCCCGGCTGCCCGAGGACGAGGCATTGGCGGAATTCGACCGCCTCGCCGCGGCACAGCACGCCGACCGGTTCGACTTGGCCCGGGGACCGATGCTGCGCCTGCACCTGGTGCGCCTCGGCGAACGCGAGCACCGGCTGATCTTCACGTCACACCACATCGTGGTCGACGGCTGGTCCCTGCCGCTGCTCGCCACCGGCGTGCTGACCGCGTACGAAGCGGGCGGTGACGGCCGGGCGCTGCCCGCCTCGGCGTCGTACCGCGACTATCTCGCCTGGATCGCCCGCCAGGACAAGGCGGCCGCCCACGAGGCGTGGCGGACCGAACTCGCCGGCCTCGACGAGGCGACCCAGATCGTGCCGCCGGAGTCGATCCTCACCCCGCTCGAACCCGACCGCGTCAGGTTCGAGCTCGGCGACGGGCCGAGCAGGCGCCTGGCGGAGTTCAGCCGCCGTCACGGGGTCACACCGAACACGCTCTTCCAGGGGATCTGGGCCCTGCACCTGGCCCGGCTGACCGGACGCCGGGACGTGGTCTTCGGCGCGGCGGTGGCCGGGCGCCCGCCCGAGATCCCCGGCGTGGAGGCCGCGATCGGCCTGTTCATGAACATGTTGCCGGTCCGGGCCCGTCTCGTCGGCACCGAGCCCGTCGTCGACATGCTGAAGAACCTGCAGGAGCGGCAGCTCGACCTGCTGCCGCACCAGCACCTCGGGCAGAGCGAGATCACCAAGTCCGCCGGCCGCGGCGCGGCGTTCGACACGATCGTGGTGTTCGAGAACTACCCGGCCCCGCCGCCCCGGCTCGACGGCTCCGACGCGCTCGTCATGCGGCCGGCGGGGAATTCGGACGACGACGGGCACTATCCGCTGTCCCTGCGCGCGTCCGTGGCGGGAGGCCGCGTCCACGGTGAAGTGATCTACCGGCCGGACGTGCTCGACCGGACCGGGGCCGAGGAGACGGTCGCGGCGATCCTCCGCGCGCTCGACCAGGTGCTGGCGCAGCCGCGGACGCCGGTGGGGCGGGTCGGCCTGATCGGCCCGGAGCAGCGCCGCCTGGTGGTGGACGAGTGGAATCGGACCGACGCACCGCTCACCGAAAAGACGTTGCCGGTGCTGCTCCGCGAACAGGCGGAGCGGACACCGGACGCGGTCGCCGTCGAAGACGCGGCGCGAAGCCTGTCGTACCGAGGATTGCTCAGTGAAGTGGAGGCGCTGGCGCGGCTGCTCTCCGGAGCGGGCGTGCGGCGCGAAGCCCGGGTGGGTGTACTGGTCGAGCGTTCGGTCGACCTCGCGGTGACCCTGCTGGGGGTCACCTTCGCCGGCGGCGCGTTCGTCCCGGTCGATCCGGACTATCCGCGTGACCGCGTCCAGTTCATGCTGGCGAACTCGGCGCCCGGGGTCTTGGTGTGCACGAAGGCGACCCGGTCGTTCGTGCCCGCGGAGTTCGCGGGCACGGTGCTGGTGCTGGAGGAGCTGCCCACCACCGACCCGGTCGCCGAATCGCCCGCGGTGGCACCGGAAGACGCGGCGTATGTGATCTACACGTCCGGATCGACGGGGGTGCCGAAGGGTGTCCTGGTCACCCACTCCGGACTCGTCAACCTCGGGTACGCGCACATCGAGCGGATGGCCGTGACGTCGTCCTCGCGCATCCTGCAGCTGTCCGCGATCGGTTTCGACGCCATGGTCTCCGAGCTCTACATGTCCCTGCTGGCGGGCGCGACCCTGGTCCTGCCCGACGCGGCGAGCATGCCGCCGAAGGTGACGCTGGGCGCCGCGATCCGGCAGGCGGGCATCACGCACCTGACGGTGTCGCCGAGTGTGCTGGCGAGCGAGGACGACCTGCCCGACACCCTGCGGACCGTGCTGACCGGCGGCGAGGCTCTCCCGGCCGCGCTGGTGGACCGCTGGTCACCGGGGCGCCGGGTGATCCAGGCCTACGGGCCGACCGAGACGACCATCTGCTCGACGATGAGCGCCCCGTTGTCCCCTGGACACGACGTGGTCCCGCTCGGCGGCCCGATCCACAACGTGCGGCACTACGTGCTCGACGCCTTCCTGCAGCCGGTGCCGCCCGGCGTGGTCGGCGAGCTCTACATCGCCGGTGTGGGGCTGGCCCGCGGCTACCTCGGGCGGCCCGGTCTGACGGCGGAACGGTTCGTCGCCAGCCCGTTCGCCCCCGGCGAGCGGATGTACCGCTCCGGCGACCTGTTCCGCTGGACCAGGGAAGGCCAGCTGATCTTCGCGGGCCGCGTCGACGCGCAGGTCAAGGTGCGTGGATACCGCGTCGAGCCCGCCGAGATCGAGGCCGTGCTCGCGGAACACCCGTGGGTGGGCCAGGTGGCGGTCTCCGTCCGCCGGGACGGGCCGGGCGACAAGCGGCTGGTGGCCTACGTCGTGCCGTCGGCGGACGCCGTCGCCGAGAACGGCACACTGGCTGCCGCGCTGCGGGAGCTGGCTGCGGAACGCCTGCCGGACTACATGATGCCCGCGGCGTTCGTGTCGCTGGAGAAGATGCCGCTCACCCCGAACGGCAAGCTCGACCACCGGGCGCTGCAGGCCCCCGACTTCGCCGCGATGGCTTCGAATCGTGCCCCGCGCACGCCCGTGGAAGCGAAGTTGTGCGACCTGTTCGCGGAGGTGCTCGGCCTCGCCCAGGTGGGGCCCGACGACAGCTTCTTCGAACTCGGCGGTGACTCCATCACCTCGATGCAGGTGTCGGTCCGCGCTCGCGCCCTCGGGCTGCGGCTGACCCCGCGGCAGGTCTTCGACGAGAAGACGCCGGAACGACTGGCGGCGATCGCACAGGAACTTCCGCCCGAGGAAGAGACCGTCGCTGCGCCGGAACCCGGCGGGGACACGCTCGTCGCCCTCTCCCCTGACCAGATGGACCTACTCGAGGCCGGGTTGGCAGGCGAATGACCGCCAGGCACTCGGGTACTCAGGCACTAAGGAGCACATTGTGACCGTTGACGACACTCGCGCGAAGCGTCGCTCCAGCGTGGAGGACGTCTGGCCTCTTTCCCCGCTGCAAGAGGGGATGCTCTATCACACCGCCCTCGACGACGAGGGTCGTGACACCTACACCGTGCAGACCGTCTACGCCATCGACGGACCGCTGGACGCCGCTCTGCTGCGGGCGTCGTGGCAGGCCCTCGTGGACCGGCATGCCGCGCTACGGGCGTGTTTTCGCTACGTCAGCGGCGCGCAGATGGTGCAGGTGATCGCGCGGGACGCCGAAATCCCTTGGCGGGAAACGGATCTCACCGGACTGCCCGAGGACGTCGCCGAGGGCGAGGTGGACCGGCTGGCCGCCGACGAAGCGGCCGAGCGGCTGCGCGTCGAGGTGGCGCCGCTGATGAAACTGCACCTGCTCCGGCTCGGCCCGGAGCGCCACCGGCTCGTGCACACCCTGCACCACGTGCTGGTGGACGGCTGGTCGATGCCGATCCTGCACCGTGAGCTCGCCACGATCTACGCGGCGGGCGGGGACGCGTCCGGCCTCCCGCCCACCGTGTCCTATCGGGACTATCTCGCGTGGCTGGGACGGCAGGACAAGGACGCGGCCAGGGCGGCCTGGCGGGCCGGGTTCGCCGGGCTGGACACCCCGACCACGGTCGCCGCGCCCGATCCGGCCCGCGTACCGGACATCCACACGACGGTGGTCGAGCTGTCCACGGAACTGACGGACGGTTTGGCGCGGTTCGCGCGGGGCAACGACCTCACGCTGAACACCGTCGTGCAGGGCGCGTGGGCCGTCGTGCTGGCGCAGCTCTCGGGCCGCGACGACGTCGTGTTCGGCGCGACCGCCTCCGGGCGGCCCGCCGACCTCGACGGGGTGGAAGCGATGGTCGGCCAGCTGCTCAACACCCTGCCGGTCCGGGTCCGGCTCGACGGCGGGAAACGCGCGGTCGACCTGTTCGCCCGGGTGCAGCGCGAGCAGGCCGCGCTCATGGCGCATCAGCACCTCGGCCTGCAGGACGTCCAGGCGGTCGTCGGACCCGGGGCGGTCTTCGACACCCTCGTGATCTACGAGAACTTCCCCCGCAAGGGCCTCGGCCGGACGTCGGACGGCGGACTGGCCCTGATCCCGGTGAAGCGGGGACGCAACTCGTCGCATTATCCGTTCACGCTGGTCACCGGACCCGGCGAGCGGATGCCGCTCATCCTCGACTACGACCGGAGCCTGTTCGACCCCGCGGCCGCCGAATCGGTCGTCGGCGCGCTGGAACGGGTGCTGGAGCGGCTGGTCGCCGAGCCCGACGTCCTCGTCGGCCGTCTGCCGCTGGTGAGCGACGCCGAGCGAGCCCTGGTGCTGGACGAGTTCAACGCGACCGACGGCCCGGTGCCGGGGGACTCCGTCGTCGAACTGTTCGCCCGGCGGGTGGCCGCGGCGCCGGACGCGGTGGCGATCACCGACGCCGCCGGTGCGGACCTGACCTACGCCGAGGTCGGCCAGGCGTCGGACCGGCTGGCCGGTTACCTCGCCGGTCACGGTGTCGGCCGCGGCGACCGGGTCGGCGTGGCCATGGAACGGTCGCCGGACCTGGTCATCGCGTTCCTCGCGATCTGGAAGGCGGGCGCCGCCTACGTCCCGGTGGACGTCGAGTACCCGGCCGAGCGGATCTCGTTCATCTTCACCGATTCCGGTGTCTCGACCGTCCTGTGCACCGAAGCCACGAGCGCGGTCGCGCCGGAGAACGCGATCGTGCTCGACGCGCCCGGAACGCGCGCGGCCGTGAACGACTGGGCCGCACCGGAAATCCGGCCGCACGCAGACGATCTCGCGTACGTCATGTACACCTCGGGATCCACCGGCCTGCCGAAGGGCGTGGGCATCCCGCACGGGGCCGTGGCCGGTCTGGCCGGTGACGCCGGCTGGCAGATCGGCGCGGGCGACGGCGTGCTGATGCACGCGACGCACGTCTTCGACCCCTCGCTCTACGCGATGTGGGTGCCGCTCGTCTCGGGTGCCCGGGTCCTGCTCACCGAACCGGGCGCGCTGGACGCGGCCGGGGTGCGGCAGGCCGTGCGCCGGGGCGCGACCTTCGTCCACCTCACCGCCGGTACCTTCCGCGCGCTGGCGGAAACGGCGCCCGAGTGCTTCGACGGACTGGTCGAAATCGGGACCGGCGGCGACGTCGTTCCCCTGCAGTCGGTGGAAAACCTGCGCCGGGCCCAGCCAAGTCTGCGGGTGCGCAACACCTACGGGCCGACCGAGACCACCCTGTGCGCGACGTGGCTGCCGATCGAACCCGGCGACGCGCTCGACGGCGAACTGCCGATCGGGCACCCGATGACCAACCGCCGGATCTACGTCCTCGACGCTTTCCTGCGCCCGGTCGCGCCGGGCGTGGAAGGCGAGCTGTACATCGCGGGGACGGGCCTGGCCCGCGGGTACCTGAACGCGCCGGGATTGACGGCGGGCCGGTTCGTGGCGTGCCCGTTCCTCGACGGCGAACGCATGTACCGCACCGGGGACCGGGCGCGCTGGACCTCGGGCGGCGAGATCGTCTTCCTCGGCCGCGCCGACGACCAGGTGAAGATCCGCGGCTACCGGGTCGAGCTCGGCGAAGTGGAGTCCGTGCTGGCCGCCCAGCCGGGAGTGGTCGAGGCCGTTCTCCTGGCGCGGGAAGACCAGCCGGGTGAAAAGCGCCTGGTCGGCTACTTCGTGTCCGACGGCACCGACGCGGGGCCGGAGGAGATCCGGCGGCAAATGGCACTGGTGCTGCCCGATTACATGGTCCCGATCGCGGTCGTCGCCTTGCCCGGTCTGCCCGTCACCCCCAACGGCAAGGTGGATCGCCGGGCGCTGCCCGCCCCGGATCTCGCGGGACGCTCCTCGGAGAAGGCGCCCGAGAACGAGACCGAGAAGGTGTTGTGCGCGCTGTTCGCCGAAATCCTCAGCGTCGACCAGGTCGGGGTCGACGACGCCTTCCACGATCTCGGTGGCAGTTCGGCGCTGGCCATGCGGCTCGTCGCGCGGATCCGTGAGGAGCTCGGCGCGGACCTGCCCATCCGGCAGCTGTTCTCTTCGCCGACGCCAGCGGGTCTGGCCAGGGCACTCGCCGCGAAGTCACGGCCCGCGCTGGAAGCCGTCCCGCGGCCGGACCGGCTGCCCCTCACCGCCCGGCAGCTGCGCGCCTGGCTGCTGGCGGATCCGAGCGGGGAGACGGCGGGCCTGCACACCTCGGTGACGCTGCGCCTGCGCGGAAAACTGGACGTGCCCGCGTTGACGTCGGCGCTCGGCGACGTCGCGGCCCGGCACGAACTGCTCCGCACGACCTTCCCCGGTGACGCGCAGAGTGTCCGCCAGGAGGTGCACGAGGCCTGGCCGGTCGAGCCGGCGGCGGTTCCGGTCACCGAGGAGGACCTCCCCGGCCTGCTCGCCGAGCGGCGCGGGTCGGACTTCGACCTCACCAGGGAAGTGCCGTGGCGGTGCGACCTGTTCGCGCTCTCGGACAAAGAACACGTGCTGCATCTGCAGATCCACCGGATCCTCGCCGACGACGACTCGCTGGACGTGTTCTTCCGCGACCTGGCGGCCGCGTACGGCGCGCGGCGCGAGGGCCGGGTGCCGCAGCGGGCGCCACTGGCCTTGCAGTTCGCCGACTACGCGCTTTGGGAGCAGCGGCTGCTCGAAGGCGGGAATGAGCCGGGCGGCCTGATCAACGAGCAGATCACCTTCTGGCGGGACAACCTGGCGGGTATCGACGAGGAGACGGTGCTTCCGTTCGACCGTCCTCGGCCCGCCGTCCCGTCCCGGCGGGCGGGCTCGATCGCGCTGCGGTTGGCCGCCGGCCCGCACGCCCGGTTGACGGAGGCGGCGGAACCGATCGGCGCGGAAACGCTCCAGCTGGTGCACGCCGCGCTCGCCATGCTGCTGATCAAGTACGGGGCGGGCCACGACGTGGTGATCGGCACGACGCTGCCGCGGGACGAGGAACTCTTCGACCTCGAACCGATGATCGGGCCGTTCACCCGGCCGCTCGCGCTGCGCACGGATCTCTCGGGGGATCCGACCTTCCTGGAGGTCGTCACCCGGGTTCAGGAAGCCTTCCAGGCCACGGAACAGCACCTGGACGTGCCTTTCGAGCGGATCGTCGAGCTGCTGGATCTGCCTGCCTCGCTCTCCCGCCACCCCGTGTTCCAGGTGGGACTGCGGGTGGACGAGGAGGACATCGACGGGTGGTCGGCGGCGGAACTGCCTGCCCTGCGCACCAGCGTCGAACCCGGCGGGACCGGGGCCATGGAGCTGGATCTCGCGGTCGAGCTCACCGAGCGCTTCGACGACGATGACGAAGCGGGCGGCCTCGAAGGCGCGCTGCACTACGCCGTCGACCTGTTCGACGAGGCGACGGCCGAGTCGGTGGCGCGGCGGCTGGTCCGCGTCCTCGAACAGGTGGCGGAGGACCCCCGGCGGCGGATCAGCGACCTGGACCTCTTCCTGGACGACTTCGAACGCGGTCGTCCGCCCATCGCACCGGCGCGCTGGGCCGGGGACGTGCCCCAGGTGGTCGCCGACCTCGCCGGGGACAGTCCACTCGGCGCGCTCCTGCTGGACGATCGGCTGCGTCCTGTCGCTCCGGGCGCCGTCGGAGATCTCTACGTCACCGGTCCCGCTGTGGACGAGGGACCGGCCGAACTGCCGACCGTGTCCTGTCCGTTCGGGGAGGCAGGGCACCGGATGCTGCACACCGGTCTCCTCGCCCGCAAGACTCCTGCCAAGACCTTGGTCGTAGTGGGCGAACGGCGGCGAGCGAGCGCTTCGGTGAAGACGGGTGACTTCGAGATCCTGTTGCCACTGCGGGTCAGCGGTGACCGCCCGCCCCTGTTCTGTGTCCACGCGAGCGGCGGACTGAGCTGGAACTACGAGCCGTTGCTGCGCTACCTCCCGCAGGATCAGCCGGTCTACGGCGTGCAGGCGCGCGGACTGGCCCGCACCGAACCGTTGCCGGGCAGCGTCGAGGAAATGGCCGCCGATTACCTGGCGCAGATCCGTGCCGTGCAGCCCGAAGGGCCGTATCACCTCCTCGGCTGGTCGCTCGGCGGCCGTATCGCGCAGGCGATGGCCAGGTCGCTCGAAGCGGAAGGGGAGCAGGTCGGCCTGCTCGCGCTGCTCGACGCCTATCCCGTCTACATGGGCCGCAAGACGACCGGTGCCGCGAGCGAAGAAGCGGCCCTCTCGAAGCGGAATCAGGCGGATCTGGATCTCGCGGGGCAACTGGTCAAGGGAGAGGCCGCCCGGGCACGGCTGGAGGCGGTCATGCGCAACCTCTGGGAGATCGGGCCGCGCCACACCTCTTCGCCCTTCGCCGGGGACATCCTGCTTTTCATCGCCACGGTGGACCGTCCCGAGCATTTGCCCGTATCGGTGGCGAAAGCCAGCTGGAAGGAGTTCACCAGCGGGTCCGTCGAGGCCCACGAGATTCCGTCCAACCACTACGACATGGTGCAAACCGCGGCGCTGGGCCAAATTGGAGCCATCGTCGCCGAGAAACTCCGGCACCGCCCGGAGGGTGAAAGGACACAACGATGACCAACCCCTTCGACAACGAAGACGGTTTCTTTTTCGTTCTGGTCAACGACGAAGGACAGCACTCCTTGTGGCCGTCCTTCGCGGAGGTGCCCGCCGGTTGGACCCGGGTGCACGGCGAGGCCACCCGGCGGGAATGCCTCGCCTATGTCGAGGAGAACTGGACGGACCTCCGGCCGAAGAGCCTCATCCAGGAAGCGAACGCCTGAGAGAAGGTGTCCAGCCGCTCAACGCGGACGGTTGGACGAGCGCGGTAGCCAGGTCGCGAAAGCCACTTTCGGGACGTCAGATGTCTCGAAAGTGGCTTTCACGACCCGCCCCTGCGTCGCCCTCCCCTAATTCATCGGCTGGACGAGGCGAAAGGACCTTGTGCGGTGTTCGAGGAGAACAACGCCCTCCGGGGCACGGAAATACACCGGAGAGACCGATTCGATCCGGGGCCGGAGTTGCGTTCCCTGATGAGCGAAGGCCCCTGGTCCATCTTGGAGGACAAGCATTCCCCCGACGGACGGACCGGGTGGCTCGCCACCGGGTACGACGAGATCCGGCAAGTTCTCGGCTCGGACAAGTTCAGCGCCAAGCTGCTCTTCGGCGGGACCGCGGCCGGCCGGATCTGGCCCGGCTTCCTCGGTCAGTACGACCCACCGGAGCACACGCGCCTGCGCCGGATGGTGGCGTCCGCGTTCACTTTCCGGCGGATGCAGGCCTTCCGGCCGCAGATCGAACTGATCGTCAAGGCCACCCTGGACGACGTCGAGGCCACCGGTGGCCCGGTGGATTTCGTCCCCCGCTTCGCGTGGCCCATCGCTACGACGGTGATCTGCGACTTCCTCGGCATTCCCCGTGACGATCAGGCGGACCTGTCCCGCGCCCTGCACGCCAGCCGGTCCGAGCGGTCGGGTAAACGGCGCGTGGCGGCGGGGAACAAGTTCTGGACGTACATGGGCCAGGTCGCGGCCAAGACCCGCCGCGATCCCGGTGACGACATGTTCGGCGCGGTGGTGCGCGACCACGGCGACGAAATCACCGACGCGGAACTGCTGGGAGTGGCCGCGTTCGTCATGGGCGCGAGCGGCGACCAGGTGGCTCGCTTCCTCGCGGCGGGCGCGTGGCTGATGGTCGAGAACCCGGAACAGTTCGCTCTGCTCCGGGAGAAACCGGAGACCGTCCCGGAGTGGCTGAACGAGGTGGCCCGCTACCTCACCAGCGACGAGAAGACCACTCCGCGCATCGCGCTGGAGGACGTGCGCATCGGCGATCAGCTCATCAAGGAGGGTGATGCCGTCACCTGCTCCTTGCTGGCCGCGAACCGCCGGAAGTTCCCCGCCGAGGAAGACCGGTTCGACATCACCCGGGAAAAGCCCGCGCACGTCACGTTCGGGCACGGCATCCATCACTGCCTCGGCCGTCCGTTGGCCGAGATGGTGTTCCGGACGGCCATTCCGGCGCTGGCACACCGTTTTCCGACGCTCAAGCTGGCGGAGCCGGATCGAGAGATCAAACTGGGCCCGCCGCCGTTCGACGTGGAAGCCCTGCCGCTCGACTGGTAGCGGCGTCGGTACAGGTGGTCGTGAGTGGCGATTCGGGTTAGAACCCGAATCGCCACTCACGACCAACGGTACCCACTCCTCACCTGTGTCCCCTTCTCCGCCGTAGCAAAGGAGTTTTCCCGTTGAGCGAGGATGACCCGCGGCCGCTGCACATTCGCAGGGACGGCTTGGATCCGGCGGACGAGCTGCTCGCCGCCGGATCGTTGACGAGGGTCACTGTCGGATCCGGCGCGGACGCCGAGACCCACTGGATGGCGGCCACGCACGCCGTCGTCCGGCAGGTGATGGGCGACCACAAGCAGTTCAGCACCCGGCGCCGCTGGGACCCGCGCGACGAGATCGGCGGGAAGGGCATCTTCCGGCCGCGTGAACTGGTCGGCAACCTGATGGACTACGACCCGCCCGAGCACACGCGGCTGCGCCAGAAACTGACTCCCGGCTTCACCCTGCGCAAGATGCAGCGGATGCAGCCGTACGTCGAGCAGATCGTGCACGGCTGTCTCGACGAGATGGCGGAAGCGGGATCCCCGGCGGATCTCGTCCCGCTCCTCGCCGAGAAGGTGCCCGGTGCCGTGCTGTGCGAACTGATCGGCGTGCCGAGGGACGACCGGGACATGTTCTTGAAGCTCTGCCACGGACATCTCGACGCCTCACTGAGCCAGAAGAGACGGGCGGCGCTCGGTGACAAGTTCTCCCGCTACCTGCTGGCGATGATCGCCAGGGAACGGAAGGAACCGGGCGACGGGATGATCGGGGCGGTCGTCGCCGAATACGGGGACGACGCCACGGACGAGGAGCTGCGAGGCTTCTGTGTTCAGGTGATGCTGGCCGGCGACGACAACATCTCCGGCATGATCGGGCTCGGTGTACTGGCGATGCTGCGGCATCCCGAGCAGATCGCCGCGTTCCGCGGTGACGACCAGTCGGCGCAACGGGCCGTCGACGAACTGATCCGGTACCTGACCGTGCCCTACAGCCCGACACCCCGTATCGCCACGCAGGACGTCACCATCGGGGGCCAGGTGATCAAGCGGGGCGAGAGTGTCATCTGTTCGCTGCCCGCGGCGAACCGTGACCCCGCCCTGGTGCCGGATCCGGAGCGGCTCGACGTCACCCGCGACCCCGTCCCGCATGTCGCGTTCGGGCACGGCATCCACCATTGTCTCGGCGCCGCGTTGGCCCGCCTCGAACTGCGCACGGTCTTCACCGCCCTGTGGCGGCGTTTTCCCACACTGAGGCTCGCGGATCCCGCACAGGACACCAAGTTCCGCCTGACCACTCCCGCGTACGGAGTGAGCGAACTGATGGTCGCCTGGTGATCGGCGGTCCCGTCCACCCGGGCCGCTGGACGTCCCGCCTGATTACGGGTGGAATTGGGGCGTCGGCGTGTTCGGGTCGATAAAGCCGAACGGTCATTTCCGGTCAATCAAGGAGCTTCCATTCGGATGGGGCACGGTATCGATCAGGTCGCGCCACTCCTGCGGGAGCCCGCGAACTTCCAGCTGAGGACGAACTGCGACCCGCATGAGGAGAATTTCGAACTCAGGGCGCACGGCCCGCTGGTCCGGATAGCCGGCGATTCGTCGGCACAGTTGGGCAGGGACTTCGTCTGGCAGGCCCACGGCTACGACGTCGTCCGCCGGATATTGGGCGATCACGAGAATTTCACCACGCGGCCGCAATTCACCAACGCGAAATCCGGGACACACGTCGAAGCCCAGTTCGTCGGGCAGATATCGACTTACGATCCTCCCGAGCACACCCGGCTGCGGAAAATGCTCACGCCGGAGTTCACGGTCCGGCGGATCCGCCGGATGGAGCCCGCGATCCAAAGCCTCGTCGACGATCGTCTCGACCTGCTGGAGGCCGAGGGATCGCCCGCGGACCTCCAGTCGCTGTTCGCCGACCCGGTCGGTGCCTTCGCCCTGTGCGAACTGCTCGGCATCCCGCGGGACGACCAGCGCGAGTTCGTCCGGCGGCTCCGGCGGAACACCGATCTGAGCCGCGGTCTCAAGGCGCGGGCGGCGGACAGCGCGGCGTTCAACCGGTACTTGGACAACCTCATCGCCCGGCAGCGCGCGGATCCGGACGACGGGTTCCTCGGCATGATCGTGCGCGAGCACGGCGACAACGTCAGCGACGAGGAACTGAAGGGGCTGTGCACGGCGCTGATCCTCGGCGGTGTCGAGACCGTCGCGGGGATGATCGGTTTCGGGGTGCTCGCCCTGCTGGAGAACCCCGACCAGATCAAGGTGCTCTTCGAAGGCCCGGAACGCGCTGATCGCGTCGTCAACGAACTGGTGCGTTATCTGTCTCCCGTGCAGGCGCCGAATCCACGTCTCGCCATCAAGGACGTGGTCATCGACGGACAATTGATCAAGGCGGGGGATTACGTCCTTTGCTCGGTCCTGATGGCGAACAGGGACGAGGCGTTGACGCCGAATCCCAATGTTCTCGACGCGAATCGTGCCGCGGTGTCGGACGTCGGATTCGGGCACGGAATCCATTACTGCGTCGGCGCGGCCTTGGCGAGGTCGATGCTGCGGACGGCGTATCAGACCCTGTGGCGGCGATTCCCGGGCCTGCGGCTGGCGGTGCCCATCGCGGAAGTGAAATACCGAAGCGCGTTCGTCGACTGTCCTGATCGGGTTCCAGTCGTCTGGTAGCACGACCCGGGGGTGAAAACCAGCCTCCGCAATTTGACACTCGATAGAGGAATGGTGGGAGATGTCGGTCGAAGACTTCGATGTGGTGGTGGCCGGTGGCGGACCGGGCGGTTCGACCGTCGCCACGCTGGTGGCCATGCAGGGCCATCGGGTGTTGTTGCTGGAGAAAGAGGTTTTCCCGCGATACCAGATCGGCGAGTCGCTGCTGCCTGCCACGGTGCACGGCGTGTGCCGCATGCTCGGCGTCTCCGACGAGCTGGCCAACGCCGGTTTCCCGATCAAACGGGGCGGCACGTTCCGCTGGGGTGCCCGGCCGGAGCCATGGACGTTCCACTTCGGCATCTCCGCCAAAATGGCCGGTTCGACGTCGCACGCCTATCAGGTCGAGCGGGCGCGCTTCGACGACATCCTGCTGAAGAACGCCAAGAGCAAGGGCGTGGTCGTGCGGGAAGGCTGCTCGGTCAACGACGTCGTGGAAGACGGTGAGCGGGTCACCGGTGCGCGCTACACCGATCCCGACGGCAACGAGCGTGAAGTGTCGGCGCGGTTCGTGATCGACGCGTCGGGCAACAAGAGCAGGCTGTACTCGAAGGTCGGCGGATCGCGGAACTACTCGGAGTTCTTCCGCAGCCTCGCGTTGTTCGGCTATTTCGAGGGTGGCAAACGCCTGCCAGAGCCGGTCTCGGGGAACATCCTGAGCGTCGCCTTCGACAACGGCTGGTTCTGGTACATCCCGTTGAGCGACACGCTGACCAGTGTCGGCGCGGTGGTGCGCCGGGAGGACGCCGACAAGATCCAGGGCGACCGCGAGAAGGCGCTGAACGCCTTGATCGCCGAATGCCCGCTGATCTCGGACTACCTCTCGAACGCGACCAGGGTGACGACCGGCAGGTACGGCGAACTCCGGGTCCGCAAGGACTACTCGTATCAGCAGGAGAGCTACTGGCGGCCGGGGATGATCCTGGTCGGCGACGCCGCGTGCTTCGTGGACCCGGTGTTCTCCTCCGGGGTGCACCTGGCGACCTACAGCGCGCTGCTCGCGGCCCGGTCGATCAACAGCGTCCTCGCGGGTGATCTGGACGAGAAGACCGCGCTGAACGAGTTCGAGTCGCGCTACCGCCGCGAGTACGGCGTCTTCTACGAATTCCTCGTGTCCTTCTACCAGATGAACGTGAACGAGGAATCGTATTTCTGGCAGGCCAAGAAGGTCACCCAGAACCAGAGCACCGACATCGAATCGTTCGTCGAGCTGATCGGCGGCGTGTCGTCCGGGGAGACCGCGCTGACCGCGGCCGATCGGATCGCCGCGCGCAGCGCCGAATTCGCCGCGGCCGTGGACAAGATGGCGGCGGGCGACGGTGACGACATGGTGCCGATGTTCAAGTCGGCGGTGGTCCAGCAGGCGATGCAGGAAGCGGGCCAGGTCCAGATGAAGGCACTGCTCGGCGAGGACGCCGAACCCGAGCTGCCGCTCTTCCCCGGCGGCCTGGTGACTTCGCCCGACGGGATGAAGTGGCTGCCGCACCACCCGGTGTGAGCCGCTGCCCGTCATGAGCCCACGGTGGCCGAGGACCTACGAAACAGGGGATGCGAAATGCGCGTGCTGATCTCGGGGTGTGGATCACGCGGAGACATCGAACCGTTGGTGGCCTTGGCCGTCCGGTTGCGAGAACTCGGTGCGGAGGCACGGATGTGCCTGCCGCCCGACTACGCGGAACGGTGCGCCGAGGTCGGTGTGCCGATGGTGCCGGCCGGGCCGGCGGTACGAGCGGGGGCACGCGGGCCGGGGGAACCGGCGCCGGGGGACCCCGAAATCGTGACCGATGTGGTCGCCGAATGGTTCGGCAAGCTTCCGGCGGCCGCCGAGGGTTGTACGGCGGTGGTGACGACCGGTCTGCTGCCCGCCGCCGTCGCCGCGCGGTCGGTGGCCGAGAAGCTGGGCGTCCCTTACCGCTACATCGTGCTGTCCCCGGACCATCTGCCGTCGGTGCACAGCCGGGCGGAGCTGGACATGTACAACGAGGGCGCTTATGGGCTCTTCGGTGACACGGTCAACGAAAAGCGGGCCTCGCTCGGCCTGGCGCCGGTTAAGGATCTCTTCGACTACGGCTACACCGAGCGGCCCTGGCTGGCGTCGGACCAGGTTCTGGCGCCGCTGCCGTCGTCGGACTCCGGCACTGTCCAGACCGGTGCGTGGATCCTGCCCGACGAACGGCCCCTGCCTTCGGAGCTGGAGGCGTTCTTGGCCGCCGGGCCACCGCCGGTCTACGTCGGTTTCGGCAGCTCGTCCGGTGCCAGGACCGCCGCTGCCGCGAAGGTGGCCGTCGAGGTGGTCCGCGCACAGGGCCACCGGGTGGTGCTTTCCCGTGGTTGGGCCGATCTCGCCCTGCCGGACGAGGACGACGGCTGCTTCGCCGTCGGCGAGGTGAACCTCCAGGAGCTGTTCGGCCGGGTGTCCGCCGCCATCCACCACGACAGCGCGGGCACGACGTACGTGGCCATGCGAGCGGGCATTCCCCATGTCGTCGTGCGTCGCGTGGTGGACAACGTGGTGGAGCAGGCGTATCACGCCGACCGGGTGGCCGCGCTGGGTGTGGGGGTGGCGATCGACGGGCCGATCCCGGCCGCCGATTCCTTGTCGACCGCGCTCACCACGGCCCTGTCGCCGGAAATCCGGGCGCGGGCGAAGGCGGTGGCGGACACGATGCGCGTCGACGGGACGACGGTGGCCGCGGGACTCCTGTTCGACGCGGCCGGCGTCGAGAAGCCGGTCGTGCCCGCATGAACGGGGGAAACGTGACGAGGGTGTTGCTGGCGACGTGCGGAAGCCGCGGTGACGTCGAACCGTTGGTGGCGCTGGCCGTCCGGTTGCGGGAGCTCGGTGCGGAGGCGAGGCTGGCCGCACCGCCGGACTGCGCGGATCGGCTGGCCGAGGTCGGCGTGCCGCATGTGCCCGTCGGTGCCTCCGCGCGCGAGCCGGTCAAGAACGCGGCGCCACCGACGCGTGAGGACATGCAGCGGTTCATGGCCGAGACGATCACCACGCAGTTCGACCGCATCCCGGCCGCCGCCGAGGGGTGCTCCGCCGTGGTGACGTCCGGGCTGCTGGCCGCCGCGATCGGTGTGCGGTCGGTGGCCGAGAAGCTGGACATCCCGTACTTCTACGCCTTCCACTGCCCGAGTTTCGTGCCGTCGCCGCACTATCCGCCACCACCGCCCCTCGGCGAGCCGCCCGCACCGGAGGGGACCGACATCCGGGCGCTGTGGGAGCGGAACAACCAGAGCGCCTTCCGGCGATACGGTGGTCCGCTCAACAGCCGACGGGAAGCGATCGGCCTGCCGCCGGTGGAGGACATCTTCGGCTTCGGCTACACCGATCACCCCTGGCTGGCCGCGGACCCGGTGCTGGCCCCGCTGCGGCCGACCGACCTCGACGCCGTGCAGACCGGCGCGTGGATCGTGCCCGATGAACGACCGCTTTCCGCTGAGCTGGAAGCCTTCCTGGCCGCCGGTACCCCGCCGGTGTATCTCGGGTTCGGCAGCCTGCGCGCGCCCGCCGACGCCGTCCGGGTGGCCGTCGACGCGATCCGTGCCCAGGGCCGCCGGGTGATCCTTTCCCGTGGCTGGGCCGATCTGATGCTGCCCGATGACCGGGAAGACTGTTTCGAGACCGGCGAAGTGAACCACCAGGCGCTCTTCCCCCGGGTGGCCGCCGTCGTCCACCACGGCGGCGCGGGCACGACGCACGTGGCGACGCGGGCGGGCGCGCCCCAGATCCTGCTGCCCCAGATGGCGGACCAGCCTTACTACGCGAGCCGCGTGGCCGAGCTGGGGATCGGCGTGGCGCACGACGGTCCGGTCCCGACCTTCGATTCCCTGACGGCCGCGCTCACCACGGCGCTCGCCCCGGAAACCCGTGCCCGGGCGACGGCCGTGGCGGCCACGGCCGGGACGGACGGGACGACGGTGGCGGCGGAACTGCTGCTCGACGCGGCCGGCCGGGCCAAGGCTTCGATTTCCGCGTGAAACCCACAACCGATCAAGATAGGGGACGCGAAATGCGTGTGCTGTTGTCGACGTGCGGAAGCCGCGGAGACGTCGAACCGCTGGTGGCCTTGGCGGTCCGGTTGCGAGAACTCGGCGCGGAAGCACGCATGTGCGCGTCGCCTTCCTCCGCCGACCGGCTCGCCGAAGCCGGTGTGCCGCATGTGCCGGTCGGCCTGGCGCACGAGGGCATGCTGCTGCAGGAGGGGATGCCGCCGCCGTCGGCCGAGGAGGAGCGCAAGTTCGCGGCCATGGCGATCGACATGCAGTTCGACCAGGTCCCCCCGGGGGCCGAGGGCTGTGACGTGGTGGTGGCGACCGGCGAGCTGGCCCACGCGACCGGCGTGCGGTCGGTGGCCGAGAAGCTGGGCATCCCCTACTTCTACGCCGCCTACAGCCCGAACTATCTGCCCTCGTCGTCCTATCCGCCGCCCGAAGACGAGCGGACCACGCCGGGCGTGACCGACAACGGTGTGCTGTGGGCCGAACGTGCCCAGCGTTTCGGCGAGCGGTACGGGGAAGCGCTCAACAACAGGCGTGTCGCGATCGGACTGGCCCCGGTCGAGGACGTCTTCCGCTACGGCTACGGCGAGCGGCCCTGGCTGGCGGCGGACGCCGTCCTGGCCCCGGTGGATCCGGCTCTCGACGCGGTGCAGACCGGCGCGTGGATCCTGCCGGACGAACGGCCGCTCCCGGCGGATCTGGAGGAGTTCCTGGTCGCCGGGCCGCCGCCGGTGTACGTCGGTTTCGGCAGCGCGTCCGGCCCCGGACTCGCCGACGCCACGAAGACGGCCATCGAAGCCATCCGCGCCAAGGGCCGCCGCGTGATCCTTTCCCGCGGCTGGGCCGATCTGGACCTGCCCGACGACGGGGCCGACTGCTTCGCCGTCGGCGAGGTGAACATCCAGGCGCTGTTCGGCCGGGTGGCCGCCGCCCTCCACAAAGGCAGCGCGGGCACGGAGCACCTGGCCACGCGGGCGGGCATCCCCCAGCTCGTGCTGCCCCGGCACACGGACCAGCCGTACTACGCGAGCCGCGTGACCGCGCTGGGGATCGGGGTGGCACTGGAGGAACGTCCGGTCCCGACCTTCGACACCTTCTCGGCCGCGCTCGCGAAGGCCCTTGCCCCGGAAACCCGCGCGCGAGCGGCGGCCGTGGCGGACCAGGTCCGCACCGACGGCCGGACGATGGCCGCGGAACTGCTGTTCGAGGCCGCCGGACAGGGCAAGCTCACTGTTCCCGCGTGACCGCGGGCCACGACTTCTTCGACGACAAAGCACAGAGGAGACCGCATGCCGACCACGTCCCAGTGCCGTATCTGTGACGGCACCGTCACCGAGTTCATCGATTTCGGGCGACAGCCGCTTTCGGACGCGTTCGTGGTTCCCGGCGAGGAGAAGAAGGAGTTCTTCTTCCGGCTCGCCACGGGGATCTGCGATTCCTGCACGATGGTGCAGCTGATGGAAGAGGTCCCGAGGGACCTGATGTTCCACGAGGCCTACCCCTACCACTCGTCCGGTTCGGCCGTCATGCGCGAGCATTTCACCGAACTGGCCAAGCGTTTGCTGACCACGGAACTGACCGGCGACGACCCCTTCATCGTCGAACTCGGCTGCAACGACGGCATCATGCTCAAGGCCGTGGCCGAAGCGGGGGTGCGCCAGCTCGGCGTCGAACCCTCCGGCGGTGTGGCCGATCTGGCCGCGGCCAAGGGGATCCGTGTCCGCAAGGACTTCTTCGAAGAGGCGACGGCGGCCGACATCCGGAAGAACGACGGTCCGGCCGACGTGATCTACGCGGCCAACACCCTGTGCCACATCCCGTACATGGACTCGATCCTGAAGGGCGTCACCACCCTGCTCGGCCCGAACGGCGTGTTCGTGTTCGAGGATCCGTACCTCGGGGACATCGTGGAGCGCACCTCGTTCGACCAGATCTACGACGAGCATTTCTTCTTCTTCACCGCGCGTTCGGTACAGGAGATGGCCGCGCGCAACGGTCTCGAGCTCGTGGACGTCGAGCGCATTCCGGTGCACGGCGGCGAGGTGCGCTACACCCTCGCCCTCGCCGGCGCCCGGAAGCCGACCCAGGCCGTGGCGGAACTCCTGGCGTGGGAGACCGAACGCAAGCTGGCGGAGTACGCCACGCTGGAGAGTTTCGCCACGAACGTGAAGAAGATCAAGGAAGACCTGATCGCGCTGCTGACCAAGCTCCGCGCCGAGGGCAAACGCGTCGTCGGCTACGGCGCGACGGCGAAGAGCGCCACGGTGACCAACTTCTGTGGCATCACCCCGGATCTGGTGGAGTTCATCTCGGACACCACCCCGGCCAAACAGGGCAGGCTCAGCCCTGGCCAGCACATCCCGGTCCGCGAGTACCGGGAATTCGCCGACGATCACCCGGACTACGCCCTGTTGTTCGCGTGGAACCACGCAGACGAGATCATGAACGCGGAGCAGGCTTTCCGTGACTCCGGCGGACAGTGGATCCGGTACGTGCCGAATGTGCACGTGAGCTGACGTGGCCGCGATGACCCACGACCTCGGCGCGGACCGGCTACTGGCGATCTCGCCCCATCTGGACGACGCGGTCCTGTCCTTCGGGGCGGGCCTCGCCCAGGCGGAACGCGACGGCGCGAAGGTGACCGTCCACACGGTGTTCGCCGGTAGCGCGACGCCGCCGTTCTCACCGGCGGCGGAGCGGCTGCACTCGATCTGGGGGCTCTCGCCGGATCAGGACGCGTCGCTGCGTCGCCGCGAGGAAGACATCGCCGCGCTCGGCCATCTCGGGGCTGAGTACCGGCACAGCCGATTCCTCGACGCCATCTATCGCAAGTCGCCGGACGGCCGATGGCTGGCCGACAACGTGCCGGGACGGCAGAAACTGGCCATCGGACCGCAGTCGCCGCAGGGGGATCCGGAGCTGTTCGCCGCGGTGAAGGCGGAAATCGCGTCGATCGTCGGCGAGTGCGACCCGACGCTGATCGTGACCTGCGCGGCCGCCAGCGGACATGTCGACAACGAGATCACGCGGGACGCCACGCTGCTCGTCGCGCGGGAGAAGGACATCCCGGTGCGGCTGTGGGAAGACCTTCCGCACGCGATGTTCGCGCCGGGCGCCGCCGAACTCCCGGCGGGTTTCGGGCTCGGTGTTCCCGATTTCGTCTCTGTCGAGCCGGCGGCGCGGACGCGGAAGTTCGAGGCGATGCGGCTTTATCCGACGCAGATGTCGATGCTCCACGGGCCGGAAAAGGACCTTTTCGCGCAGTTGGAAGGGCACGCCCGGAAAAGCTCGCCACAGGGAGCGTACGGCGAAACGACCTGGCCCGTCATCGCCCGCGAAGACAACGGCTGAACCGTGCCGGAGACGAATGCCGACCAGGAGGATGTCCTGATGACCGATCAACTTGAGCGCGGCCCGGCGCGGACCGCGCACGCCGGCGTCCTGCTTTCCTCGGTGGGGGAGCGGGGTGTGCTGTGCGACTTCTACGACGAGGACGGGTCGGACACCTATCGGGATTTGATCCAGGACTCCGACGGCACCCTGGAAACGCGGGAATTCGCGGCTCGCGTCCCCGGGGATCCCGGGCCGGTACTGGAGCTCGCGGCCGGAATGGGCAGGCTGACGTTCCCTTTCCTGGAACTCGGCTGGGAGATGACCGCCTTGGAGCTGTCGGCCACGGTGGTCGCCGCGTTCCGGAAGCGGCTGGCGGAAGCGCCGTCGGACCTGCGAAAGCGCTGCACGGTGGTCCAGGGGGACATGAGCGCTTTCGCGTTGGGCAAGCGCTTCGGCGCCGTGGTCATCAGCTCGGGTTCGGTCAACGAACTCGGCGAGGCCGACCGGAAAGGCCTGTACGCGTCGGTTCTCGAGCATCTCGCGCCCGGGGGGAAATTCCTGCTCAGCCTGGAATTGACGAAACCCGTCGACGCGGAGCCGGTGGAGCGCAGCCAGGAGTTGTCCGGGCGCAGCGGCAGGCGGCACGTACTGCACGTGAAGATCCTGCCGTCGGAGGAGATCCAGGAAATCACCATTTACCCCGCCGACGAGACCGCGGATCCCTTCGTCGTCTGCACCCATCGCCGCAGGCTCTTCACGGTGGACCGGATCGTGCGGGAACTCGGGCAGGCGGGCTTCGACGTCGTCGCGCGGAAACCGTTCGCCTCCACCGGCGGCGGTCGCGACGACATGGTGCTGGTGGAGGCACAACGGTCCTGAGCGGCGAGAAAAATCGACCCCCAGTACATGAAGGCCCCCTTCCTTGCGCCTGGCGCAAGGAAGGGGGCCTTCATGTACTTCATGCTCACGGCAGCCGTGAAGTGATCAACGCGGCGAGTCGGCTCACTCCTTCCTCGATCAGCTCCGGCGTGAGCAGGCTGATGGACAGCCGGAGCTGATTGAACCCGTCCTTCCCGCCGTAGAAGTGATGCATCGGGGTGAACAGCACACCGTGGTGGCGGGCGGAGTCGGCCAGCAGTTCGTCGTCGACGACGAAGGGCACGGTGACGGTGACGAAGAATCCGCCCGTCGGGGTGTTCCAGCGGACCCCGGCGCAGCCGCCGAGCCTGCGGTCGAGCTCGTTCAGCGTCAACTGCATATTGCGTTGGTAGATGGCGGTCTCACGAACGTTGGCCTTGGTCAGGCTGTAGTCGTTGAGCAGCAGCTTCCCGGCGATCACCGCCTGCGCGATGGGGGAGGTGTTCACGGTGAGCATGCCCTTGAGCTTGGAGAGCTGGTCGGCGTACAGGCCGCCGCCTCCCACGCGCTGATCCGCCACCGCGTACCCGACCCGGGCGCCGGGCATGCCGGTCTTGGCGAAGGATCCGATGTAGACCACGGTCCCCGACCGGTCGAGTGCTTTCAGCGTGGGGAGGCGCTCGGCGCCGAAGAGCCCGTACGCGTTGTCTTCCAGCAGCAGGATTCCGTGCGCCTCGGCGACGTCGAGAAGCCGGTGACGGGACGCCAGATCCATGCTGGTGCCGGTGGGGTTGGCGAAGTTGGGGGTCACGTAGCAGGCGCGCACCCGCTTGCCCTGTTCGTCGGCTCGCTTCAGCTGGAGGACGAGATCCTCGGGGTCGATGCCGTTCTCGCCCGACCGGACCGGCCAGACGGGGGTGTCGGTGAGCAGTGCCGCACCGGTCAGGCCGACGTAGGTCGGAGCGGGGGCGAGCAGCACGTCCCGCTCGTTCGCCCGCAGCGTGCGGAGCACCAGGAACATCGCCTCCTGGGCGCCGACGGTGACGACCACGGATTCCGGGGCGACGTCGATGTTCTCGTCCTCGGCGAGGTTGCGGGCGATGATGTCGGCGATGATGCCCTTCGTGGTGCCGTACTGGAAGAGTGCACGGGTGACACCGGCCTCGTCCATTTTCCGGTCGCGCCGGAGATGATCGCAGTACGCGTCGAGGTAATCATGAATGAGCCGGATGTCGAAGAACTCTTCATACGGTCGGCCTGCCGCCATGGAAATGGCCACAGGATATTCGTCGATCAGCTCGTTGAGCAGATTCATCGACGAGATGGCGGGATCGGTGAGTGATCCGTGCAGCGATTTCATGTCCAAATGATTGGACAAACCGTTCGAAAACATAAATGCTAGGATTTCCATCCGGCTGCGAAGTGTCAAGCAGCGGCGTGGACGCGATTACCGTCGATTTTTCGTCCATGTCCAGTACCGAATCCTTCCAGATGATCGAGCTTCGAAGGTACGGTCACGACAGTGCGCACGGGACCTGGGGATCGCACGTTCCACATCAGACGGAAACCGGCACCGACGTTATTCGACGGCTGCCATGTCGCTGCGCGCCGTGGCTGTGCGGCGAGCGGGGAAGGACCATCATGCTGATGACAACCGAGAACGGGATCCGGTTGTCTTACCACGACCAAGGTGACGGTCCGGCTGTGCTGTTGCTGACCGGCACCGGGGCGCCGAGCTCGGTGTGGGACCTGCATCAGGTACCGGCACTGCGCGCCGCCGGATTTCGCGTGATCACCATGGACAACCGCGGGATCCCGCCGAGCGACGATGGCGCGGGCGGGTTCACCATCGACGACCTCGTCGCGGATGTGGCCGCGCTGATCGACTACCTCGACGCGGCCCCGTGCCGCGTGGTCGGCACGTCGATGGGCTCGTACATCGCGCAGGAACTGGCACTCGCCCATCCGGAGTCGCTGGATTCGGTCGTGTTGATGGCGGCGTGCGGCAGGAGCAGCCTCGTCCAGCGGGTGCTCGCCGAGAGCGAGGCCGAGCTGATCGAGCGGGGGACCGAGTTGCCGCCGGGCTTCCTCGCCGCGGTCCGCGCCATGCACAACCTGGGGCCCGCGACCCTCGCCGACGACGATCTCGTCGGCGACTGGCTGGACCTGTTCGAGGCGTCGGGGGCCTGGGGACCGGGGGTCCGGGCGCAGCTGCTGCTGAGCGCGCTGCCCGACCGCCGCGAGGCCTACCGCGCGATCGAGGTGCCCTGCCACGTCATTTCCTTCGAACACGACCTCGTGGCGCCGCCGGCCGCGGGACAGGAGTTGGCCACCGTGATCCCTGGCGCCACGCACCACACCGTCCCGGGTGTCGGGCACTTCGGCTATCTGGAAAACCCGGCGGCGGTGAACCACGAGTTGCTCGGGTTCCTTCGCGCCGGGTCCGGCGCACGTCTGGGGGAGACCGCATGACCGGTACGACCATGTCACCCGAGCTCGCCGTGCCCGCGGCGGGCACGACGCCCGCGCTGTTCGAGGCGACCGCCGCGGCACTGCCGGACCGGCCTGCCGTGGCGATGGGTGCCACCACGCTGACCTACGCCGAACTGAACGCGGAAGCCAACCGGCTCGCCCGACGGCTCGTCGCGCACGGCGTCGGTCCGGAGCGGCTGGTCGCGTTGGCCATGCCGCGGTCGATCGAGTTCGTCGTCGCGATGCTGGCCGTGCACAAGGCGGGTGGTGCCTACGTGCCCGTCGATCCGGACTATCCGGAGGAACGCAGGCGGCACATGCTGGACGACACGGCGGCGCACTGCCTGCTGTGCTTGCCGGGACAGGATGTCTCGGACGCCGGGGACGTGATGAGCGTCGTGCGGGAGCCCGGTGCGTCCGAGCCGAACCTGGCCGACCGGGACCGGCTCGGCCCCTTGCTGCCCGACCACCCCGCTTACGTCATCTACACCTCGGGCTCGACAGGGCGGCCGAAGGGCGTGGTGGTCACCCACCGCGGCATCCCGAATCTGGCCGCCGACTACGTACGCCGCCAGCGATTACTGCCGGACAACAGGTTGCTGGCCTTCGCCTCGCCCAGTTTCGACGCCGCCGTCGCCGAGTTCTGGCCGATGTGGGCGGCCGGTGGCTGTCTGGTGCTCGCGCCCGCGGCGGACCTGGTCCCCGGCGAACCGCTCGCCAGGCTGGTCCGGGAGCAGGGCATCTCCCACATCACGTTGCCGCCGTCCGCTTTGGCGCCGCTGGAGGACGCCGGCGGGCTGCCCCCGGGAGTGACGCTCCTGGTCGCGGGCGAGGCGTGCCCGGCACCGGTCGCGAAACGCTGGGCGACGGACCGCGTCATGATCAACGCGTACGGTCCCACGGAGACCACGGTCGCGGTGACCGCGAGCGACCCGCTGACCGGCGACGGCACGCCGCCGATCGGCAAGCCGATCACCGGTGTCCGCGCGTATGTGTTGGACGATCGCCTGCGGCCCGTCCCGGACGGGGACGTGGGCGAGCTGTACGCGGTGGGCCCCGGTCTCGCCCGCGGTTACCTCCGCAGGCCGGGCGCGACCGCCGTGCGGTTCTTGCCGGATCCCTTCGGTGAGCCGGGTGGCCGCATGTACCGCACCGGAGACCGGGTGCGGCGGCGTTCGGACGGCCAGTTCGTCTTCGTCGGCCGCGTCGACGACCAGCTGAAGGTCCGCGGTCACCGGATCGAACCGGGCGAGGTCGAGACGGCCCTGCTCGCGGCCGACGGCGTGGCACAGGCGGTGGTGACCGAGCATGAGAACAGGCTCGTCGCTTACGTGGTCGGCACCGCGGGCGAGCGGGTGTCGGCCGAGGATCTTCTGCCGCCGCTGCGAAAGCGGTTGCCCTCGTATCTGGTACCCGATGTGGTCGTCAGCTTGCCGAGCCTGCCGATCTCGCCGAACGGCAAGGTCGACCGGGCCGCCCTGCCCACTCCCGAAGAGGAGCACGCCGGGCGGGCGACGACGGGGCGAGCGCCGCTCACGCCGACGGAGATCCTCCTCGCCGAGTTGTTCGCCGAAGTGCTCGGCGTCGGCAGTGTCGGCGTCGAGGACAGCTTCTTCGAGATCGGCGGCCACTCGTTGCTCGCGACTCGTCTGGTGAGCCGCATCCGCGAAAGCCTGAAGATCCGGCTGCGAGTGCAGGCCTTCTTCGACGCGCCGACCGTGGCACAGCTCGCCAAGGTGCTCGACGGCGCACTCACCTGACCTGGAGACCCTTCATGCAGACGACGACAGCGGTCGACCTCGGCAACCCCGATCTGTACACGACGTTGGACCGCCACACCCGCTGGCGCGAGTTCGCGGCGGAAGACGCGATGGTGTGGAGCGAGCCGGGCAGTTCACCCACCGGCTTCTGGTCGGTGTTCTCGCACCGGGCGTGCGCCGCGGTCCTCGGACCGTCCGCCCCCTTCACCTCCGAGTACGGGATGATGATCGGCTTCGACCGTGACCACCCGGATAATTCGGGTGGCCAGATGATGGTGGTCTCCGAACAGGACCAGCACCGCAAGCTCCGCAAGCTGGTCGGCCCGTTGCTCTCGCGGGCGGCCGCGCGGAAACTGTCGGATCGGGTGGGGGCCGAGGTGCGTGGCGTGCTCGACCGCGTGCTCGACGGTGAAGTGTGCGATGTGGCCGCGGCGATCGGACCGCGGATCCCCGCCGCGGTCGTCTGCGAGATCCTCGGCGTGCCCGCGGCGGACCAGGACATGCTCATCGACCTGACCAACCACGCCTTCGGCGGTGAGGACGAACTGTTCGACGGGATGACGCCGCGGCAGGCGCACACCGAGATCCTCGTCTACTTCGACGAGCTGATCAGCGCGCGCCGCAAGCAGCCCGGCGACGACCTCGTCGGCACGCTGGTCGCCGATGACGACCTCACGACCGACGACGTGTTGCTCAACTGCGACAACGTGTTGATCGGCGGCAACGAGACCACGCGGCACGCGATCACCGGTGCCGTGCACGCGTTCGCCACGGTGCCCGGTCTGCTGGACGAGATACGGGCCGGGAGCGCGGACATCGACACCGTCGTGGACGAGGTGCTGCGCTGGACCTCACCCGCGATGCACGTGCTCCGGGTGTCGACCGGCGAGGTCACGATCAACGGTCGCGACCTGCCGTCCGGCACACCGGTGGTCGCGTGGCTTCCCGCCGCGAACCGGGATCCCGCCGTGTTCGACGAGCCCGACACGTTCCGGGCCGGGCGGAAACCCAATCGGCACATCGCGTTCGGCCACGGGCTGCACCACTGCCTCGGCTCCGCCCTCGCGCGGATCGAGCTCGCGGTCGTGCTGCGGGAGGTGGCCGAACGGGTGTCGCGAGTGGAACTGGTGAAGGAACCGACCTGGTTGCGCGCGGTCGTCGTGCAGGGATACCGGGAACTCGCGGTGCGGTTCAGCGGACGCTGATCCCGCGTCGCGTCCGTCCGATGTGGACTCCAACTGTCAAGCGGACACCATTGATGCGAAATTGACCTCGCGTCATCCTGTGAATGAGCGTTGCATCTATTCCATGGAGGAATGTCTTGTCTTCTGAAGCGACCATGCGGAATTTCGAGATCGACTATGTGGAAATGTATGTGCCGAATCTCGAGGTGGCCGCGTCCGGCTGGATGGACAAGTACGATTTCACCGTCGCCGGTACGGACCGGTCGGCGGACCACCGGAGCGTCACGCTGCGGCAGGGACCGATCAAGCTGATCCTCACCGAGCCGACGTCGGACCGTCACCCGGGGGCGACCTACCTGCAGACCCACGGCGAAGGCGTCGCCGACATCGCGCTGCGCACGCCGGACGTGGCCGCCGCCTTCGAGGCCGCGGTGCAGGGCGGGGCGGAACCCATCCGCGAGCCGGGCGAGCGCTCGGAGTCCGTCGTCACGGCCACCGTCAGCGGTTTCGGCGATGTCGTGCACACCTTGATCCAGCGCGAAGAAACCCCCGAGACCCCGGCGACCGGCCGCGGGCGGGGAGCCGTGGAACTGCTCGCGATCGATCACTTCGCGGTCTGCTTGAACGCGGGGGATCTCGGCCCGACGGTGGCGTTCTACGAGCGCGCACTCGGGTTCAAGCAGATCTTCGAGGAGCACATCGTGGTCGGCGCGCAGGCGATGAACTCCACCGTCGTGCAGAGCGCGTCGGGAGAGGTCACCCTCACCCTGATCGAGCCGGACAAGAGCGCCGACCCCGGCCAGATCGACGACTTCATCAAGGAACACCACGGTGCGGGAGTCCAGCACATCGCCTTCACCAGCGCGGACGCGGTCCGCGCGGTCAAGGAGCTTTCCGCGCGCGGGGTGGAATTCCTGAAGACCCCGGACACCTATTACGACCTGCTCGGCGAGCGGATCGAGCTGGAGACGCATTCGCTGGACGATCTGCGGGAGACGAAGCTGCTCGCCGACGAGGATCACGGTGGCCAGCTGTTCCAGATCTTCACCGCCTCCGCGCATCCGCGTAAGACCATCTTCTTCGAGATCATCGAGCGCCAGGGCGCCGGCACCTTCGGCAGTTCCAACATCAAGGCCCTGTACGAGGCCGTCGAGCTGGAACGGACCGGGCAGAGCAAGCTCGGCCCAGCCCGTCGATGACGCACCTCTGCCTGGACGACCTCGAACGTGCCGCACGGGACGTCCTCCCCGGCGAGATCTGGGATTTTCTCGCCGGGGGGAGCGGTGCGGAGGCCTCGCTCACGGCCAACCGCGCCGCGCTCGAGCGGATCTTCGTGGTTCCCCGGATCTTGCGCGAGCTGACCGGCAGCACCACCGAGGTCGAGTTCTTCGGCCGCCGCGCCGCGCTGCCGATGGCGGTCGCCCCGATCGCGTACCAGCGGTTGTTCCATCCCGAGGGGGAACTCGCGGCGGCTCGCGCGGCGCGGGACGCCGGCGTGCCGTACACCATCTGCACCCTGAGCAGTGTCCCGCTGGAGGAGATCGCGGCCGTCGGTGGACGACCCTGGTTCCAGCTGTACTGGCTGCGCGACGAGAAACGCTCTCTCGAGCTGGTCCGCCGCGCGGAGGACGCCGGTTGCGAGGCGATCGTGTTCACCGTCGACGTGCCGTGGATGGGACGGCGGCTGCGGGACATGCGCAACGGCTTCGCTCTGCCGAATTCCGTGACAGCGGCCAACTTCGACGCCGGCGTGGCAGCGCACCGGCGTACCCGCGGTCAGTCGGCGGTCGCGGACCACACCGCGCGTGAATTCGCCCCGGCCACTTGGGAATCCGTCGAGACCGTCCGGGCGAACACGGACCTTCCCGTGCTGCTCAAGGGAATCCTCGCCGTCGAGGACGCCCGTCGCGCGGTGGACGCGGGTGTCGGCGGAATCGTGGTGTCCAACCACGGAGGTCGTCAGTTGGACGGGGCCGTGCCCGGCATCGAGATGCTGGGCGAGATCGCCGCCGCGGTCTCCGGATGGGACGGCGAACTGTTGCTGGACGGGGGAATCCGCAGCGGCGGGGACATCCTCAAAGCCGCCGCTCTCGGCGCGTCGGGCGTACTGGCCGGCCGGCCGGTGATGTGGGGGCTGGCCGCGGCGGGCGAGGAGGGCGCCCGGCAGGTGCTCGACCTGCTCGCCGTCGAATTCCGGAACGCGATGGGGCTGGCCGGTTGCGACTCGGTGAGCGCGGCGCGCCGGCTGGACACGAAGGTTTCCCACCACCGCTGACATTCCGCCTTCACCCGACGTCGAACCGAGCTTTCCCGAAGGAGGAAGGTGCTTCTCTCGCTACCCGCGCCGATCGCCCCGATCGCCGCACACAGTCTTCTGGTCTTCTTGCTCCAGGTCGGTTCGCTGCTGCTGCTCGCCGTCGTCTTCGGACGGCTGGCCGTCCGGTTCGGGATGCCGGCCGTGGTCGGCGAACTGCTCGTCGGGGTGCTCCTCGGTCCCTCGCTGCTGGCTTGGGCCGTGCCTGGCCTGCACGGCTGGCTGTTCCCCGCCGTCGCCGAGCAGTACCACCTGCTCGACGCCGTCGGCCAGATCGGCGTCCTGCTGCTGGTCGGGCTCACCGGTATGCAGATGGACATGCGGATGGTCCGCCGTCGCGGCGGCGCGGCCGCGGGAGTCAGCTTCGGTGGCCTGATCGTTCCTCTCAGCCTGGGTATCGGCGCGGGTTTCGTGCTGCCCAAGATGCTGATCCCCGACGGCACCGACATCACCGTCTTCGCGCTGTTCCTCGGCGTGGCGATGTGCGTCAGCGCCATTCCGGTCATCGCCAAGACCCTCATCGACATGAACCTGTTGCACCGCAACGTCGGGCAGCTCACGCTCGCCGCGGGCACGATCGACGACGCGTTCGGCTGGTTCATGCTGTCGGTCGTCAGCGCCATGGCGGTCCACGCGGTGACCACCGGCACCGTGCTTCTCTCCCTCGCTTACCTGGTCCTCATTGTCGTCTTCGCGCTCACCCTCGGCAGGCCACTGGCCAGGGGCGCGTTGCGGGTCGCCGCCAAGTCCGAGGGGCCGGGGCTCACCGTCGGCGTCGTCGTCGTACTGGTATTGCTCGCTTCGGCGGGCACCCAGGCTCTCGGCCTCGAAGCGGTTTTCGGGGCTTTCGTCTGCGGCATCCTGATCGGCACCGCCGGCAAGGTCGATCCGGCCAGACTCGCCCCGTTGCGCACGGTCGTCCTGTCGGTCTTCGCGCCGATCTTCTTCGCCACCGCGGGACTGCGGATGGATCTCACCGCGCTGATCCGTCCGCAGGTCCTGCTGACCGGGCTGGCGGTGCTCGCACTGGCCATCGTCGGCAAGTTCGTCGGTGCTTACGCCGGCGCGCGGCTCAGCGGGCTGAACAAGTGGGAAGGACTGGCGCTCGGCGCCGGGCTGAACGCGCGCGGGGTCATCGAAATCGTGGTGGCCATGGTCGGCCTGCGGCTGGGCATTCTCAGTGTGGAGATCTACACGATCGTCATCCTCGTCGCGATCGTCACTTCGCTGATGGCCCCGCCGATCCTGCGGTTCGCGATGAAGAGGCTGGAGCAGACCGCCGAGGAGCAGGTGCGGGAGACCGAACACCGGGCGTGGAATTCGCAATCGGCGGCGAGTCAGCAGGAGCAGCCGCTCTAGCACTGTCCATTATGGACCTATCAGCCGTCGGTCGGGTGAATCCGGTGTCGGCGAACGAAGAATCCGGCAAGAAAGGGTATTGGACGATCTGTTCCGCCGAGATCGGCCGAAGCTACCTTGTCCGAGGACATGGGGGTGGATGTATCGATGACGGTCCGTACCGCACCGGGCGGGGAACAGTCCGTTCGCCGGATCCCGGCCACTGGCCGCTCGACGACAGGGGGTCCTGTGATGCAGCATTGCCTGGTGCCACCCGGCACGGTGCGTCCCCGCGACGATCACGACCACGCGGACCGCATCGCCTTGTCGGCCGCGACCACCGAAGGCGTGCAGATGCGCACCGAGGACGTCCGTACCTGGATCGCCGAACGCCGCGAGGCCAACGTCTTCCACGTCGAACACATCCCCTTCGCGGCGCTGGACCAGTGGCGGTTCGAAGGCGGCACCGGCAATCTGGTGCACAGCAGCGGGCGGTTCTTCGCCATCGAGGGCCTGCATGTGGTCGAGCAGGACGGCCCGCACGGCGACGGTCCGTACCGCGAATGGTGGCAGCCGGTCATCAAGCAGCCCGAGGTGGGCATTCTCGGCATCCTCGCCAAGGAGTTCGACGGGGTCCTGCACTTTTTGATGCAGGCCAAGATGGAGCCGGGAAACCCCAATCTGGTGCAGCTCTCGCCGACCGTGCAGGCCACGCGCAGCAATTACACCAAGGCGCACGGCGGGACGAACGTCAAACTCATCGAGTACTTCGCCCCGCCCGACCCCGACCGGGTCATCGTCGACGTTCTCCAAGCGGAGCAAGGATCCTGGTTCTTCCGGAAGAGCAACCGCAACATGATCGTCGAGACCGACGACGACGTGCCGATGTGGGACGACTTCTGCTGGCTCACCCTCGGCCAGATCGCCGAGCTGATGTACGAGGACGAGACGATCAACATGAACGCGAGAAGCGTGTTGTCGTGTCTTCCTTACCACGACGAAGCGCCCGGCGCGCTGCTCTCCGACGTCCAGCTCCTGTCGTGGTTCACGAACGAACGGTCGCGGCACGACGTGCGTGCCACCCGAATCCCGCTCAAGGACGTGACCGGCTGGAAGCAGGGCGTCGAGGCGATCGAGCACGAAGACGGCCTCTACTTCAAGGTCCTCGCCGTCGCCGTGAAAGGCAGTAACCGCGAGAAGATCAGCTGGACGCAGCCGCTGCTCGAATCGGTCGGGCTGGGGGTCGCCGCGTTCCTCATGCGCGAGATCGGCGGTGTGCCGCACGTTCTGGTCCACGCCAGGGTCGACGGCGGTTTCGTGGACACGGTCGAGCTGGCGCCGACCGTTCAGTGCACGCCCCGGAATTACGCGCATCTGCCCGCGGAGAGCCGCCCGCCCTTCCTCGACGACGTCCTCAACGCGCCGCCGTCGCGGATCCGCTACGAGGCGATACATTCCGAAGAAGGCGGCCGCTTCCTCAACGTCAGGGCCCGCTATCTCGCGGTCGAGGCGGAAGACATGTTCGATCCGCCACCCGGCTACGCCTGGGTCACCCCGGCCCAGCTCACCGCGCTCACCCGGCACGGGCACTACGTCAACGTCGAGGCCCGCACGCTCCTCGCCTGTCTCAACGCCGCGTCGGCACAGCCCCGGCGAGGTGTGTGACATGCAGACGATCACCGTCCTCGGCGCGTCGGGCTTCGTCGGCTCGGCCGTCACCCGCGCACTGGCGCGGCGGCCGATCCGGTTGCGTGCGGTGGCGCGCAGACGTTTCACCCCACCGCCCGGCCGGGCCGAGATCACCGTCGTCGCCGCCGATCTCACCGACCGTGCCGCGCTCGCCGACGCGGTCGCGGGTTCGGACGCGGTCGTGTACCTGCTCTTGGCGGACGGCGGCTGGCGTGCGGCGGAGGGGGCGGAACGCGTGAACGTCGGCGTGCTGCGGGACCTGGTCGAACTAGTCGGCGGAGACGGGGAGCCTCCGTTGGTGGTGTTCGCCGGTTCGACCACTCAAGTCGGTGTGCCGCCGAGGGAGCCGCTCGACGGGAGCGAGCCCGATCATCCGGCGACCCCCTACGACGTGCAGAAGCTGGCGGCGGAAGAAGTCCTCAAGAAGGCCACGGCCGAAGGCGTCGTCCGCGGTATCAGTCTCCGGCTGCCGACGATCTTCGGGGAGAACACGGTGGAAGGCGGCAACCACGACCGCGGTGTCGTGTCCGCCATGGCGCGGCGCGCGCTCGAAGGCCAGGCGCTCACCGTCTGGGGCGACGGCACGGTGCGCCGCGACCTGCTCCACGTCGAGGACGTCGCGGCGGCGTTCACGGCGGCACTGGATCACCCGGACTCCCTGGTGGGCGGCCATTGGCTGCTCGGCGCGGGCCGGGGTGATCAGCTGGGGGAGGTCTTCCGGCTCGTGGCGAGGGAAATGGCCGCACAGACCGGGGAGGATCCGGTCGAGGTGACCTGTGTGGAACCACCGGCACACGCGCCCGAGACGGATCTTCGCAGCATCACCATCGATTCCACCTCCTTCCGGGCGATCACCGGCTGGCGCCCGGAGATCTCGCTGTCCGACGGGGTGCGTCGCACCGTCGCCGCTTTGACGTCATCAGTTCAGGGAAGGGTTCGCACATGACCACGCGTGTATGGGATTACCTGGCGGAATACCGGGCCGAACGGCTCGACCTGCTGGACGCGGTCGAGACGGTCTTCGATTCGGGGCAGCTTGTGCTCGGCGCGAGTGTGCGCGGTTTCGAGTCGGAATTCGCCGCATACCATGGGGTCGGGCACTGTGTCGGTGTCGACAACGGGACGAACGCGATCAAACTCGGCCTGCAAGCGCTGGGCGTCGGTCCGGGCGACGAGGTGATCACGGTGTCGAACACGGCGGCCCCGACCGTGGTCGCCATCGACGGCACCGGCGCGACCCCCGTCTTCGTCGACGTCCGCGAGGACGATTTCCTGATGAACACCGACCAGGTCGAAGCCGCGATCACCGAGCGAACCAAATGCCTGGTGCCCGTGCACCTGTACGGCCAGTGCGTGAACATGGTCCCGTTGAAGGAACTCGCCGCGAAGCATGGACTGTCCATTTTGGAGGACTGCGCCCAGGCGCACGGCGCCAGGCAGAACGGGACCGTCGCCGGTTCGACCGGCGACGCGGCCGCGTTCTCGTTCTACCCCACCAAGGTGCTCGGCGCGTACGGCGACGGTGGCGCGACCATCACCTCCGACGAAGCCGTGGATCGACGGCTGCGGCGGTTGCGCTACTACGGCATGGACAAGCAGTACTACACGCTGGAAACGCCCGCCCACAACAGCCGTCTCGACGAGCTCCAGGCGGAGATCCTCCGGCGCAAGCTCAAGCGGCTGGACACCTACATCGCCGACCGCCGGGCCATCGCGCAGCGCTATGTCGAGGGCCTCGGTGACACCGAGCTGGAACTCCCGCGGACGGTCCCGGGCAATGAGCACGTGTACTACGTCTACGTCGTGCGCCACCCGCGACGCGACGACATCATCGAGCGTCTCAAGGCCTACGACATCCACCTGAACATCAGCTACCCGTGGCCGGTGCACACCATGACCGGGTTCGCCCACCTCGGCTACGAGAAGGGTTCGCTGCCGATCACCGAGAAGCTGGCCACCGAGATCTTCTCGCTGCCGATGTACCCCACGTTTTCCCCCGACCTGCAGGACAAGGTCGTCCACGCGGTCCGCGAAGTGCTGTCCACCCTCTGACCGCTCCACCATCAGGAGTAGCCGTGCAAGCACGCAAACTCGCCGTCGAGGGTGCGATCGAGTTCACCCCTCGGGTCTTCCCCGACGACCGGGGCCTGTTCGTCTCGCCGTTCCAGGAGGAGGCCTTCGCCGAAGCCCGAGGCGGCCCGCTTTTCCGGGTGGCGCAGACGAATCAGAGCCTGTCCAAACGCGGCGTGGTGCGAGGCGTCCACTACACCACGACGCCACCGGGTACCGCGAAGTACGTCTACTGCGCGCGCGGCAAGGCCTTGGACATCGTGGTCGACATCCGCGTCGGCTCGCCGACGTTCGGCCGGTGGGACGCGGTTCTGCTGGACCAGCGAGACCATCGGGCGGTGTACTTCCCCGTGGGTGTCGGCCACGCGTTCGTGTCGCTCGAAGACGACACCACCATGTGGTACCTGATGTCCACGGCTTATGTGGCGGAGAACGAACTTGCCCTCTCCGTCCTGGATCCCGTGCTGGGGCTGCCCATCGACGTCGGCGCCGACATCGAACCGCTTTTGTCCGATCGGGACCGGGTGGCCGTCACCCTCGCCGAGGCGGAGCGGCAGGGGTTGCTGCCCGACTACGCCACCAGCCTGGAGCTCGAACGGCAGCTGTCGGGGATCACTCACGACCGCCACGGTGGCCCCTTGGACGACATTGACCGTCGAGTTCGGACAAGCCTACTTTCGAAATAGCCACCGAAATCAGGGAAAGGTGAGAGAAATGCCCGCTGCGCGGTACAAGCAGCTGCTTCGAAGCAAGCTCAGAACATGGGGGTGGATGTATCGATGACTACCGTTGCCGAACCTGCTGAAGACTTGTCCGTCCACAACGGACTCACCGAGATCACCCGATTCGCCGGGGTGGGCACCGCGGTTTCCGCCACGTCCTACTCGCAATCCGAGCTCCTGGAAATACTCGACGTAGCGGACCCCAAGATCCGATCGGTCTTCCTGAACAGCACGATCGATCGGCGCTTTCTCACACTTCCCCCAGAGAGTCCAGGCGGGGGACGTGTCTCGGAACCGCAGGGCGACCTCCTCGACAAACACAAGCGGATCGCCGTCGACATGGGGTGCCGGGCGCTCGAAGCCTGCCTGAAGTCGGCGGGAGCGACGCTTTCGGACCTGCGACACCTGTGCTGTGTCACCTCGACCGGTTTCCTGACCCCCGGCCTGAGCGCGCTGATCATCCGTGAAATGGGCATCGACCCGCACTGCAGCCGTTCGGACATCGTCGGCATGGGCTGCAACGCCGGCCTGAACGCGCTGAACGTGGTCTCGGGCTGGTCCGCGGCGCACCCGGGCGAACTCGGCGTCGTCCTGTGCAGCGAGGCGTGTTCCGCCGCTTACGCGTTGGACGGCACCATGCGGACCGCGGTGGTCAACAGCCTGTTCGGCGACGGATCCGCGGCCCTCGCCGTGATTTCCGGTGACCGGCGCGTGCCGGGCCCGCGTGTCCTGAAGTTCGCGAGCTACATCATCACCGACGCGGTCGACGCGATGCGCTACGACTGGGACCGCGATCAGGACCGGTTCAGTTTCTTCCTCGACCCGCAGATTCCTTACGTGGTCGGCGCGCACGCCGAGATCGTCGTCGACCGGCTCCTGTCCGGTACGGGACTGCGCCGCAGCGACATCGGCCATTGGCTGGTGCATTCCGGCGGCAAGAAGGTCGTCGACGCGGTCGTGGTCAACCTCGGCCTGAGCCGGTACGACGTCCGCCACACCACCGGTGTGCTCCGCGATTACGGGAACCTTTCCAGCGGCTCCTTTCTCTTCTCCTACGAGCGGCTCGCCGACGAGGACGTCGCCCGCCCCGGAGACTACGGCGTGCTCATGACCATGGGGCCTGGCTCCACAATCGAAATGGCGCTTATCCAATGGTGACGCGTAATGAAGTGAACGGTGAACTGGTGCTGCGGTTCGACGGCTCCCGGCCGTTGTCGGCCGCGGTGGTCGAGGAGCTCGGCGCCCTCTGCGATCGGGCCGAAGACCGGCGGGAAGCGGGTCTGGTCACCGTTCATGTCACGGGAGCCCCGCCTGCCGACTGGACGAAGGGGCTCGCGGTCGGCCTCGTCTCCAAGTGGGAACGGGCCGTGCGCCGGTTCGAGCGATTGGGCAGGCTCACCGCCGCGGTGGCGTCGGGTGAGTGCGCCGGACCGGCGCTGGACCTCGTTCTCGCCGCCGACGTCCGGATCGCCGAGCCGGGGACCCGGTTGCGACTCGCTTCCGTCGGCGAAGCCACCTGGCCGGGGATGACCGTCTACCGGCTCACCCAGCAGGCGGGCGCGGCGGGTATCCGGCGGGCCGTGTTGCTCGGCGCCCCGATCGGGACCGAACGCGCGCTCGCCCTCAACCTGATCGACGAGGTGTCCGGGGACCCGGCGAAGACGCTGGCGGAGTTGGACGGTGTGATGGACGGCGCGGAGCTGGCGATTCGCAGGCAGCTGATCTTCGAGGCGGGCTCGACCACCTTCGAAGAGGCGCTCGGCGCGCACCTGGCCGCGGCGGACCGGGCCTTGCGACGGGAAGCGAAGCCGTGACAACGGATTCCCGCACTATGTCGCCTTCGTCAGGGCTCGACCACCGAGCCCTGGCGGAGGCGGCCCGGCGAGTCGACGAGCTGCTCGCCGGACTGCCGTCGCCTTCCGCCCGGACGGACGCGCAACGCGACGCCGCGTCCTCGGCGCTGGACGAGATCAGGACACTGCGCACGGACTTCGTGGCGACGCACGCCGAGGAGATCTACGACGCGCTCACCGACGGCCGGACCCGGTACCTGCGGGTCGACGAACTCGTCCGAGCCGCCGCACTGGCCTATCCAGGACTGGTGCCCACGGAAGAGCAGATGGCGGCCGAGCGTTCGCGACAGCAGGCGGAGAAGGAAGGGCGCGAGATCGATCAGGGCATCTTCCTGCGCGGGATCCTGCGTGCCCCGCAGGCCGGTCCGCATCTGCTCGACGCCATGCTCAGGCCCACCGCCAGGGCGCTCGCTCTGCTGCCCGAATTCGTCGAGTCCGGGGTCGTGCGGATGGAGGCCGTCCGGCTGGAGCGTCGTGACGGTGTCGCGTATCTGACCCTGTGCCGGGACGACTGCCTGAACGCCGAGGACGCCCAGCAGGTCGACGACATGGAGACCGCTGTCGACCTGGCGCTGCTCGATCCGTCCGTCCGGGTGGGGATGCTGCGCGGCGGCGAGATGAGCCATCCCCGCTACCGGGGGCGCCGGGTGTTCTGCGCGGGGATCAACCTCAAGAAGCTGAGCTCGGGCGACATCCCCCTCGTCGATTTCCTCCTGCGGCGGGAACTGGGCTATATCCACAAAATCGTGCGCGGCATCGGCACGGACGGTTCGTGGCACTCGCGGTTCGTCGACAAGCCGTGGATGGCTGCCGTCGATTCCTTCGCCATCGGCGGCGGGGCCCAGCTCCTGCTGGTCTTCGATCACGTGATCGCGGCTTCCGACTCGTACTTTTCCCTGCCCGCGGCGACGGAAGGGATCATTCCCGGGGCTTCGAATTTCCGGCTTTCCCGGTGCACCGGGCCGCGGGTGGCCCGGCAGGTGATCCTCGGCGGCCGCCGGATCCTGGCGAACGAGCCGGACGCGCGGCTGCTCGTGGACGAGGTCGTCCCGCCGGAGGAGATGGACGCGGCGATCCAGGGCGCGCTGGCCGGACTCGACGGAGACGCGGTTCGGGCCAACCGGCGCATGATGAACCTGGCCGAGGAACCGCTCGAAGGATTCCGTGGGTACATGGCCGAATTCGCCCTGCAGCAGGCGTTGCGCATCTACGGCGCGGACGTGATCGGCAAGGTGGGTGGCTTCGCCCGGGGATCGCGATGAGCGAAACCGTGGTGCGGTACGAGAAGAAGGACCACGTCGCCTACGTGACGATGGACCGGCCCGAAGTGCTGAACGCGATGAACCGGCGGATGCACGAAGACCTCGCCGGGATCTGGGACGACGTCGAGGCCGACGACGACATCAGGGTGGTGGTCCTCACCGGTGCCGGAAATCGCGCGTTCTCCGTGGGGCAGGACCTCAAGGAACGCGCGCGGCTCGACGAGTCCGGCCTGCCGCCTTCGACGTTCGGCAGTGGGGGACAGCCGGGTCATCCGCGGCTGACGGACCGGTTCACCCTGTCCAAACCGGTGGTCGCCCGGGTGCACGGCTACGCGCTGGGTGGCGGCTTCGAGCTGGTGCTCGCCTGCGACATCGTCATCGCCGCCGAGGACGCGGTCTTCGCCCTGCCGGAGGTCCGGCTCGGCCTGATCGCCGGAGCCGGCGGGGTGTTCCGCCTGCCGCGGCAGCTGCCGCAGAAGGTGGCGATGGGGTATCTGCTGACCGGGCGCCGGATGGACGCGGCCACGGCACTTCGATACGGACTGGTGAACGAGGTCGTACCGCCCGCCGAAATGGACCGGTGTGTCGCGGAATGGACCGACAGCCTGGTGCGCGGTGCCCCGCTTTCGATTCGCGCTATCAAAGAGGCCGCACTGCGGTCGGTCGACCTCCCGCTCGAAGAGGCGTTCACCACTTCGTATTTCTGGGAAGAGCGCCGTCGGCGAAGTGCGGACGCCATCGAAGGGCCTCGCGCCTTCGCCGAGAAACGGGATCCGATCTGGACGGGGCGTTGGTCGTGAGTGATTCGGGCAGGCAAAACGGCCGGTGTCGCTTACGAGCTGGACAAAGCCTTTTCGGTTATTTTGAGTTCGTCATTCACCCGAGACCGCCGACCGGGCCGGGAAACCCCGGCTTTCCCAGTGCCCGGTGCCGGCAGAAACGCTGGATATCTGATGACAACAATCGCCGCCGCGGCCGATCTCGACAATCAGCGCATCGATCGCACGGTCCCTTTGGTCACCCCCGCCCTGCTGCACCATGAATTGCCGCTCAGCGCCACCGCGGCCGACACGGTGCGGGAAGGGCGCGCAAACGTCGTCCATGTCCTCGACGGTGAGGACGACAGGCTGCTCGTGATCGCGGGCCCCTGCTCGGTGCACGACCCCGCCGCGGCGCTCGAATACGCCGACCGCCTCGCCGCCCTCGCCGGCCGGTTCGCCGACGACCTCCTGATCGTCATGCGGGTGTACTTCGAAAAACCGCGTACGGTCGGTGGCTGGAAAGGGCTCATCAACGACCCCCACCTCGACGGCACCGGCGACGTCAACCAGGGGCTGCGCATCGCGCGTGACCTCCTCCTCGAACTGGCCGAAGGCGGCCTCCCCGTCGCGTGCGAATGGCTGGACACCACCATCCCGGCCTATCTCGCCGACGCCGTCTCCTGGGGCGCCATCGGTGCCCGCACCGTGGAAAGCCAGAACCACCGCATGCTCGCCAGCGGCCTGTCGATGCCCGTCGGCTTCAAGAACCGCCGCGACGGCGATGTCACCGTCGCCGTCGACGCGATCCGCGCCGCCGAGGCACGCCATGTCGTCCCCGGCGTCGACCCCGGCGGCCTGCCCGCGATCCTGCACACCGTCGGCAATCCCGACTGCCATGTGGTCCTGCGTGGTGGCAACAGCGCGCCCAACCACAACCCGGCGTCCGTCCGGGCGGTCCTCACCACCCTCCAGAACGCCGGACTGCGGCGGCGCGTCGTGATCGACGCCAGCCACGACAACAGCCGGAAAGACCATCTCCAGCAACCCGTCGTCGCCGAGCAGATCGCCGAACAGATCAGGACCGGCCAGCGTGGCATCGTCGGCGTCATGCTGGAATCCAACCTCCAGGCAGGCCGCCAGGACCTCCACCCGGACCGGCCGCTCACCTACGGCCAATCCATCACGGACGCCTGTATCGACCTCGCCGCCACCCAGAACGTGCTCCGGACCCTCGCCACGGCGACCGCCGCCCGCCGACGACGCGGCCGGTGAGACAACCCGGGCTCAGCTGCCACCGGCTCCCGGCTGAGGGGCGATGGCGTCGAGCAGTGCCAGCTCGTCCGCGCTGAGCCGGATGGCGCCCGCCGCGACGTTCTCCTCCAGGTGCGCGGGGTCGCCGGTGCCGGGGATGGCGAGCACGTGCGCGCCGCGGTGCAGCGTCCAGGCGAGCCGGATCTGCGCCGGGCTGGCGCCGTGCGCGTCGGCGACCTTCGCGATCTCGGCCTGTCCGGGAACGGGGCCATCGTGCGAGGCCGCGCCGGGAACCGAGGTCGTGACGGCGAAGAACGGTACGAAGGCGATGCCGTGCTCGGCGCACAGGTCGACCAGGGCATCGTCTTCCCGGTCGGTCAGGCCGTACCGGTTCTGCACACAGACCACCGGCGCGATCGTCCTCGCCTCGGTCAGCTGCTCGGCCACGACGTTGGAGATGCCGAGGTGGCGGAGCAAACCCGCTTCGCGCAGATCCGCGAGCGCGCCGAAATGTTCGGCCACCGAGCCGGGTTCCTTGCCCATCGCGGCGCCCCAGCGCAGGTTGACGACGTCGAGCTGGTCGCGGCCGAGCTGCCGGATGTTCTCTTCGATCTGACCGCGGAGCTGATCGGGACGCGCGAAGGAGAACTCGCCGTCCCGGGACCGGCCGGCCCCCACCTTCGTGGTGATCACGAGGTCTTCGGGATAGGGCTGGAGCGCGGTGCTGATCAACTCGTTCGCCGAGCGCGTGGGGGTGAAATAGAACGAGGCGGTGTCGATGTGGTTGACGCCGAGTTCGATCGCGCGGCGCAGGACGGCGATGGCGTCCTCGCGGCTCTTGGGTTTCGCGTCCCAGGGCATACCGGTCAACCGCATCGCGCCGAGGCCGAGCCGGTTGACGGTGCGGTCGCCGAGTCGCCACAGACCTGCGGCGTTGTGCTGGATGTTCGTCATGTGGCCCAGCGTCGCGACGGGGCGGCCGGAAGTCAGGAAATGGCAACAAGCTGCCAGGTGGTCGCGGGCCGGGAACGCCAGGCAGTATTGATGCCATGCGGGCTGACGACGGCATCACGCGGGCAGGTGACGCGGTCACGGTCGTGCGCGGTGAGGAGGAGCTGTTCCGGCGAGTGGGGCACCTGTTCACCACCGTGACCGACCTCGCGTGCGCCGCCAACGACCTCGCGACCTGGGTCGCCGACCGCAAGTCCGGCGAGATCCCCACGGCGGCGCGACGCCGTGCGGCCGACCTGCGGATCCGCAAGATCTACCGGTCCAGCGTGCTGCTCGACCCCGGCTCCGCGCAGGAACTCGCGGACCGGCGCGACACTTTCGGCGCGCGGATCCGCATCACCACCGAGGACCTCAACGAGACGATCATCATGGACGGCAGGCTCGTGATCCTGGCCGGTGACCTCATCGCCGGGCAACGCGGCTACAGCGTCATCACCCAGCCCGAAACCGTGCAGGGCGTGATTTCGCTGTTCGAGACGGCCTGGCGCTCGGCGACCGAGCTCGCCGTCTTCGACGCGCGGGTCTCCGAGATCCGCCGGCTCGCGCCTGCCGTGCTGGACCTGCTCGGCAGCGGGGTCAAGGACGAAGCCGCCGCCCGGTCCCTCGGCCTCGGCGTGCGTACCTACCGGCGCCGGGTGGCCGAACTGATGTCGGCGCTGGGCGCGGAGTCCCGTTTTCAAGCGGGTGTACGGGCACGGGAACTCGGCCTGGTTTAACGGGTCGTGAGTGATTCGGGTCGTTCAGGCCAAGGGTGTTTCTCCGGCGGGTGAGCCCGGTAGCGGCTGAGCCCCCAGTACATGATGGCCCCCTTCCTTGCGCTAGGCGCAAGGAAGGGGGCCATCATGTACTTCACGCCAGCAAGGCCGCAGATCCGTCGCTCAGCCGTTCGGAGTCGTGATCACCGCGAACGTCGAGCCCTTCGAGGCGATCCGCTCGCTGAGGTCGGTGGTGATCGTCTCGATCGGCGCGTAGTTGTTCAGTTCGCCCGCCTGGCAGGGACCGGACCGGGACTGCTGGTTGCCGATCAGGATGCCCAGCGCGGTGTGGTCGGCCTGGCTGAACAGCGGTCCGCCACTGTCGCCGGGACGGGCGCACAGGTCGGTGTTGATACCGACGTCCGTGGACAGGACGCGACCGCAGCGGGTGCCGACGAGGTAGCCGGCGCCCGCGCCGCTGTCGACGGAATCGGGGTAGTTCGCCGCGCTCGACGCCGTCCCGCTCGCGCAGACGACCCAGCCCGCCTTGATCTCGGCGAGCGTGTGGGTGCCGGTGATGTACTCGTCCACCGACGTGGCCTGCGTACCGCACGGGGTGTCACCGTTGCTGTCCATGCCGCCGTTGCGGCAGTACTTCAGCACCCGGTTGCGGCCGGTCTGCCCCTCGAGCCATTTCGTGGCCGCCGCGTCGTCCACGTACGGCAGGGCCGCGTAGTCGTACGGGTAGGAGCTCTTCTCGATGCCGTGCTGCTGCACCACGGCGTTGCCGTTGTGCTGGGTCGGCGTGTTGTTGGTCTTCGTCCGCATGCAGTGCCCCGCGGTCAACACCCAGCCCTTGCCGGGGAAACCGCCGCCGGTGGACCGCAGGTTGAAGGCGCTGGTGCAGCCGCCCCAGGTGCCGTCGTCCCGCTTCATGTCCAGCCGGATGCCGCCGCGCATCGGGCCGTAATCGGTGCAGTAGAGCGGATGGCAGTAACCCCAGTCCACATTCGGCGTGGACAGCGCGTTCGGCTCCGCCAAGACGCGGGAGACGACCATGCCGGATTCCGCCGCCGCGGCCTCGCGCGCGGTGTCCGCTTCGGCGGCCACGACGTCACCGGCGGCGCGCGTCGCCACCTTGTCTTTTGCCACCCAGGCACGTTCCCAAAGCACGACGCGGTTCTCGGATTCACTCACCGCCGGAAGGTAGACGGCCTCCCGTCCTGCGCCGACCTTGGCCGCGACGCGTTCCTTCGCCGCCGTGAGCTGCCGCAACGAATGCTGGACCCGCTGCGTGCGGACATCGGCCCGGACGGGCATCGCCTTCAGATACGGCTCGGCGGCCGCCGGTTCGGTCATCGCCACGACCAGCTGGCCCTTGCTCTGGTCGAGCCACATTCCGCCGTACTCGGCGCCGCGATCACGGCGCAGCAGCTCGTCCAGTTTCGCCCCGTCCGTCTGCAATTCCAGACGGCGCAACGCTTCCTGCTCGTTCACCTGATAGGTACGGACCAGGTAGTGCACCGACTCCCGCACCGAAGCGGGGTCGAGCGAAGTGTGGAACGACTGCACGGTGTCGGCCGACGCCGCACCTCCCAGCGCCGTCGTCGCCGCCAGTACCGAAACGGCCAGTGCCCCCAGCCTGCTAGCTCTCCGCACGAGATCTCCTCACCTGTCGGGAACTTCGTGAGTATTCAACCGGAGAAAGCGGGGCCGCCGGGCGGATTTCCCCATAACAGCGCGGAAATCGACTGGACGATGATCGGGCCTGGTCGTTTGGCGCACGGGTGTCCAGAAAAAGAAATTCCGGGTGATTGACACCGGGGGAACCCCCGCCCCTTTCAGGTTATACCAGAATCGCGCACCTCATGTGGCGCCGGAACTTGATCCATACTGCCCGTCGCACACCGAACCGACGAACGATGGAGCAGGGCAATTGGCCAAGGTGATGGGTTTCGAGCAGATCGACCGGACGAATCTCGCGGACGTCGGCGGAAAGGGCGCCCAGCTGGGTGAGCTCTCGCGGATCGACGGTGTCCGGGTACCGGACGGTTTCTGCGTGACGACCGACGCCTTCCGGCAGGTCGTCGCCGCGACGCCGTCGATCGGTGCGCACCTCGACCTGCTCTCCCGCGTGGACCCTGCCGATCGCGCGGCGATCCGCACGCTGAGCGAGGAGATCCGCGGGCTCGTCGAAGGTGTCACGATGCCCGCCGAACTGGTGGCCGAGGTCAGCGCGTCGCTGGCCAGGCTCGGGGAGCGGGCCGCCTACGCCGTGCGGTCCAGCGCGACGGCCGAGGATCTGCCGACGGCGTCGTTCGCCGGGCAGCAGGACTCGTACCTCAACATCGTGGGCGAGGAGGAGGTCCTCCGGCACATCCGGCGATGCTGGGCCTCGCTGTTCACCGAACGAGCGGTGACCTACCGACTGCACAACGGCTTCGATCACCGGAGCGTGTGGATGGCCGTGGTCGTGCAGCGGATGGTGTTCCCCGAGGCGGCCGGGATCCTGTTCACCGCCGATCCGGTGACGTCGAACCGGAAGATCGCCACCGTGGAGGCGGGCTGGGGGCTGGGCGAGGCGCTGGTCTCCGGTCTGGTGAACGGGGACGTCTACACGGTGCGTGACGACGAGATCGTCTCCACCGCTGTCGCCACGAAGCAGCGGGCCGTCCACGCGGCGACGGGAGGCGGCACCCTGGATGTGCCGATCGAGCCGGAGCGGCAGACGCGGCCTGCGTTGACGGACGCGCAGGTCCTGCGCCTGGTGCGGCTGGGCCGTCGGATCGAAGCGCGTTTCGGACGTCCTCAGGACATCGAATGGTGCCTGGCCGACGACGACCTCCACGTCGTCCAGAGCCGTCCGATCACCACGTTGTTCCCCCTGCCGGAGGTCGACGACCAGGAGAACCACGTCTACGTCTCCGTCGGCCACCAGCAGATGATGACCGACGCGATGAAGCCGCTGGGTCTGTCGCTCTGGCAGCTCACGACCCCGCGCCCGATGCACGAGGCGGGCGGCCGGCTGTTCGTCGACGTCGCACCCGCGCTGGCGACCTCCGCCGGTCGCGCGACCATGCTGGGGACGCTGGGGAAGTCCGATCCGCTGATCCGGGACGCGTTGCAAACGGTGCTCGACCGCGGCGACTTCGTCCGCTCGGTTCCCGACGGCGACGGCGGCGCCGGACCCGCTGCCGGTACGCCCGCCCCGATCGAGACCGACCCGGCGGTCGTCACCGAGTTGATCGCGCGAAACCAGGAGTCGGTGGCCACCCTGCGACAGGAGATCCAAGCCCGGTCGGGACCGGCGCTGCTCGACTTCATCCTCGCCGATATCGCCGAGCTGAAGCGGCTCCTGTTCGACCCGCGCAGCCACCAGGTGATCACGGCGGGAATGGAGGCGGCGGGCTGGCTCAACGACAACCTCGAAGCCTGGCTCGGCGAGAAGAACGCGGCCGACGCCCTGACGCAGTCCGTGCCCCACAATGTCACGGCGGAGATGGGGCTGGCGCTGCTCGACGTCGCGGACACGATCCGGCCGCACGCGGCCGTGCTGGAGTTCCTGCGGCGCGTGGTGGACGAGGGCCGGGACGGCTTCCTCGACGAGCTGGCCGACCTGCCCGGTGGCCGAGAGGCACGCGACGCCATCGTGGGCTACCTCGACGAGTACGGAATGCGTTGCGCGGGCGAGATCGACATCACCAGGACGCGCTGGAGCGAACATCCAGCCACCCTGGTGCCCCTGCTCCTCGGCAACATCAAGAACTTCGAGCCGGGCGCGGGCAAACGACGGTTCGCTCAAGGGGCCCAGGAGGCGCGACGGAAAGAGGAAGAACTGCTGACGCGGTTGGCGGCCCTGCCCGATGGGAAGGAAAAGGCCCACCAGACCAAGCTGATGATCGACCGCGTCCGCACCTTCGCCGGTTACCGGGAATACCCCAAGTACGGCATGGTCAGCCGCTATTTCGTCTACAAACAGGCGTTGCTGCGAGAAGCCGGGCGCCTCGTGCGGGCCGGCACTCTGCGGGAGAAGGAGGACATCTTCTATCTCCGGCTGCGGGAACTGCACGAAGTCGTGCGCAGCGGAAAGGCGGATGACGAACTGATCCAGGCGAGGCGGGAGGCGTTCCGCTCGTACGAAGCGCTCACGCCGCCCCGGGTCCTCACCTCGGACGGTGAGGTCGTCACCGGCGACTACCGGCGCGAGGACGCCCCGCCCGGCGCGCTGGCCGGTCTGCCGGTCTCGGCGGGCACCGTCGAGGGCCGGGCGCGGGTCGTCGTGGACATGGCGCACGCCGACATCGAGACGGGCGACATCCTGGTCACCACCTACACCGATCCCAGCTGGACCCCGCTGTTCGTCGCCGTCGCCGGACTGGTGACCGAGGTAGGCGGCCTGATGACGCACGGGGCGGTGATCGCGCGGGAGTACGGGCTGCCCGCCGTCGTGGGCCTGGAGGGAGCCACCCGGCTGATCCGGGACGGGCAGCGGATCCGGGTCGACGGCACCGACGGTCACGTGCAGATCCTCGACTGAGCGGAGGGTCGGCGTCCTCCCGAAGATCCGCTGGCCGAGGTGGGGAACCGAAGCGCGGTGAGGTGCGTCGGTGTACACGAAAGGTCGTCATCGCGTTTCGGGAAACGTCGCGCGCGGGTGGGTGTGAACTCCTAAGCTGCGCGATGGAGCACTATTGGTCAGGTACGCACGGGCGCAGGCGCCGAGACTGGAGGGATCACTCATGACTCGCCGATTCGACCCGGATCAGATCGCCGCGCTGGCCAAGAAGGTCGGCGGGCTCAAAGACGGGTTCAGCAAGACGGGCACGGACTTGGGTGACGGTAACCCCGGCGGCGCCTTCGGCGATCTGAGCAACGCGGCCAGCGCGGGTAAGACGGTGCAGGGGTTCTACAGTGGCGTGAACGCCGAGCTGAACGCCGCCGCGAAGCTCGTCGACGCCGCGTCGGCGGCGCTGGCCAGTGCAGCCGCGCGCATACGGGCCGACGAGGCCCAGGGCGTGCACACTCTCGGCGGCCACCGCGAGCGGGACTGATCGGATCGAGGACGGGAACACAGGGGGATTAACCGATGACCACCGCAGAACGGGATCTGGGTGCGCTCGACGACCCGTCGCGTGACCGTCCGAAGTCGATGGACGCCATCGACAAGCACGCCCAACAGGCACAGAAGCTCAACGCGCGCGCGGTCAACGACCAGGCGGCCAAGGTCGGCGGAGCCGCCACCAAGGCCAACGATCTCGGCGACGATCTGAAGCTTTTTCGCGATGACGTGCTGCGCGAATGGGAAGGCAAGGACGCCGACGCCGTCGCCGACCACCTCGAAGCGCTCGGCAAAGCCAGCTACAAGGTCAGCGACAAGGCCGAAGCGGCCAAGAACATCCTCCAGCGCGTGTCCGAGATCCTGGACGAGGTCAAGAAGAAGGTCGCGCAGCTCGCCCAGGAAGCCAACGACAAGGACGCCGACAACCGCGCCCTGATCGGCGCGGCCCGGCAGCGGAAGAACAACGCCAAAGACGACAACGAGATCGCCGCCGCGGCGACCGACATCGAGCGGCTCCGGCAGCTCAACGAGAAGGACTCCAACGGCAAGAAAGAGGAGATCGAGCGCGCGCTGGACGCCGCCGAGAAACAGATCGACGATCTCCTCAAACCGCTCGGCCTGGAAATCGAAGGCGGTTTCCTGGAGTTGATTCCCGCCGAAAGCGGCCAGACCACGGCGTCGAGCGTCCACGCCAAACCCGTCGATTCGAGGGTCGGCCCGGCCCCCGTGTACGGCGGCGGAGACGGCGGTGGCGGTGGCGGCGGTGGGGTCGCCGGGGTCCAGGGCGACGGAAGGCCCGCCAAGCCGATCGACGCGCGGGGCGACAACCCGGCCAAGATCGCCGAGCAGTTCCTCGGCCGTAACGCCGGTGACCTCAAGCGCAGCGGCGAGCTGCCCGCGATGCAGTCCTGGGTGCCCAACAACGTCAACTGCGCGAACTTCGTTTCGGGCTGCCTGGAGGCGGCCGGTCTGATCGACAAGAACCAGGCCAGCGCCTCGGTCGCGGGGCTGACGGCCAACCTCGAGGCGGACGGCTGGAAGTCGGTACCGCTCTCCCAGGCGAAGCCCGGCGACGTGGTGATCTCGAACGGCGGCGGGCACGTCGTGCTGTACGCGGGCGATGGTCAGTTCATCGGCTCGAACAACATCAACCCCGACGGTTCGCAGAAGATCAGCATGGGTGGCGGCGGCGGCCTCGTGAAGGTCCTCACCCCGCCGACCTGAGCCGGTCAGGCCGCGTCCTGTAAGTCGTCTTCGAACAGACTTACAGGACCCGGCCTCGGCGGAAGGGTCAGAATCCGAACAGCGCGCGCGGTGCCTCGTGCTCGTCCGGCCAGGTCAGCCAAGCGACGTCGGTCGGGCCGACCGCGTAGTTCGCCAAGCGCCAGGCCCGCGCGTCGTTCTCGGGACGCGGTTCGTCGGTCTTCTTGAGCAGGGCGACGTAGACGTCGGACATGACGCCGTCGGCCCGGCGTGCCTCGTAGACGGTGCCGGCGTAGTACGGGCGGCCGTTGTCGGTGCCACGCATCGTGCCCTGCAAGAACACCCAAGGCCCCAGGCGGTCGAAGCGTTCCACCTGCACCTGAACGCGATCGCCGAACCACTCGTCGAGGCGGGCGGTGGCGGCCTGGAACGCCGCTTCCCGGACCGGGTCGCCCGGGGTCAGCGCCACCGGAAACGGGTGTGCGGACGGGGTGTACATCAAGCTACCTCCCAATAGCGGGCAGCGATCCGGTCGACGGCGGCGGCCGGATCGGCTGGTCCCGTGATGCTACCGCGTGCGGTGGGCCGAGTCCTGGCTTCGGACATACCTCCGTCGTCGTGGCCCGAGCCCATGAGGGTTCATGGACGCGGCATCAAGCGCGCTTCGCCCTACTCCTCACTCACGAGCCCGGCGGAAAGATCTCGCCGAGCACGCGCCGCGCCTCCGCGGCCTCCTCGTCGGCCCGGCTCACCGTCCGCGCGTACCCGATCAGCGCCTTCCACAGCGCCCAGCCGCGCCCGCGCGCCCAGGTCGCGTCGTCGACGGACAGGCGCTCGCGAAACGCCTGCCTGGCGTCGTCGGTCAACAGCGTCCAAGCGATGGCCAGGTCGCAGGACGGATCACCGACCCCGCAGGTCCCGAAGTCGATGACGGCCGCCAGCTTCCCGCCGTCGAGCAGGAGATTTCCCGCTGCGATGTCGCCGTGGAACCACCGGTCGACGCCGTCGAAGGGTGAGTCCAGCGCGGTCTCCCAGAGCTCGCGCGCGAGGTCGACGTCGATATGGCCGTCCAGCGCGGTGAGGGCGCGCCGGACCTGCGCGTCGTAGGTGCGCAGGGTGGCGCCCCGGAACCAGTTGTGCTTACCGGGCCGGGGACCGTCGGTGGCATCGAGACTCTGCAAGACCGCCAGGAATCCGGCCAGGTCGAGGGCGAAGCGGACCGGGTCGGAAACGCGGTCCGCGCTCGCGGGTTCACCGTCGAGCCATCGGTAAATGGACCAGGAAAAGGGATAATCCGCGTCCGGCCGCCCCTTCGCCAGTGGGATGGGGATGGGCAGCGGCAGCAGGGGAGCGAGCACCGGAAGCCACCGTTGTTCCTTGTCGACGGCCAGTGCGTACTCGGCCGCGCTCGGCAGCCGCGCGATCATCGCGTCGCCGACGTGGAAGGTGACGTTGTCCCAGCCGTTTTCCGCCACGGGCCGGACCGGGAGGCCGGCCCAGTGCGGGAACTGGCCGGCGATCAACCGGCGCACCTGCGCCGCGTCGACGGTGATGCGCCGGGGTGGGGCTCCGAGATCCGGTGTGGTCATTCGCTGCTCTCGTCGAGGTCGCCGGTTACCCCCGCCATGATCCCAGGTCGGCCGGCGAGAAGCGCCGGTTCTGTCGGTGGGGGAGGTTAAGGTCTGCCGCAGCTGCCTGACCAGGAGGGACACCCTGCCATGACCACTCTCGACAACCGGCCGAACACCGCGCTCCTTGTCGTCGATGTCCAGAACGGCGTCGTCGACGACGCCTACGAGCGTGACGCCGTGGTCGCGAACATCGGCGGCCTCGTCGGCCGGGCCCGGCGGGAAGGCGTCCCGGTGGTGTGGGTACGGCATTCCGACGAGGAACTCGTGCAGGGAAGCGAGGAATGGCGCATCGTCGACGAGCTGCGGCCGGACGACGCCGAACCCATCGTCGAGAAGTCCTACGGGGATTCCTTCGAGGACACCGATCTGGAGAAGATCCTGGCCGAACGCGGCATCGGGCGGCTCGTGGTCACCGGAGCGGAGACCGACGCCTGCATCCGCTCGACGCTGCACGGGGCGCTGGTCCGCGGGTATGACGCGACGCTGGTCGGCGACGCGCACACCACCGGGGACAAGACGGCCTGGGGCGCGCCGTCGCCGGAGCAGGTCATCGCGCATACGAACCTGTACTGGCGGTTTCAGCTCGCGCCCGGCCGGAGGGGAGGGACGGTCGAAACCAGCGAGGTCGATTTCCGAGGCTGAGCCGCGAAAGACCGGCAGCCGGGGCGCGTTGCCGGCTACCACCCCTGATCCGGTGCCCCGGATCAGGGGTGGTAGCTCTCCTTGACCGTGGTGATCTGGTCGGCGCCGTCCACGTTGATCCGCGCGCGCACCGGGTTGCCGTCCTCCAGCTGCTGGATCAGCTGGTCCTGGCCGCACGGCAGGGTGCCGTAGCCCTGGTCGTCGATGGTGACCGAATCACTCGGGCACAGGGTGGCCGCGCTGAACACCCCCGCCCGGCCGGCACCCCGGCATCGGGATGAATGCCGTGGCTGGTTACGGAATGACGCGGTTACGCAGGTTGTGCGGGTACGGGCCTTCACCGTGGATGCTCAGCTCGGTGCCCACCTCGAAGCTGTAATACGGGTGCGAGGTGAAGTAGCTGTCCAGATTGGTGCCGCCGAAGCAGATCAGATCCGCGCCACCGGCCGAATTGGGGCCGTTGCACAGGCTCAGCGTCGGGTAGGCGAACGAGTCCAGCGGCCGGAAACCGGCGCCGCCCGGGCCGGGCACGGGCAGGTGCCCGATCAGGCCACCGGGGTCACCCGGCCAGTTCGACTCGACGGGCTGCCGCCGCCCGTCGGCGATCAGCACGCCCTGGATGTTCCGTCCGGGTGGCTCGGTCTCCAGCACGGTGCCCGCGACGAGGGCGCCGAGGCTGAACCCGACGATGTACACCTTGGTGTCGAGGTCGCAGCCATAGGTGACATAAAGGTTGTAGAGCGCGGTCCTGAGGTTGGCGACGCCCGCGTCGACGTCGGCGTACAGATTGACGTCGCCGGCGCTGTTCGGGTACGGGATGCGCACCGGGTCGGCGCCACCCGGCGCGAGCGCCGGGTCCAGAAGTTTCTGCGCCCCGCCGTCCTGATATCCCGGTACGACGAACATGACCGGCCCGCACGCGCCCGCCGTCCGGGCGGTGGCCGCCTGCGCCGCCCCCGGACCGGCGATCGCGCCCGCCAGTGCGACGACGGACAAAACGGCGGTCGCGAGCCACCGCGCTCCGACTTTTCTCATCGGTCTCTCCCCACTGTCGAATTCCCGGCCGAACGCTAATGAGCGCCGATGAAATACCGATGAAACGCCAGGGTGCCCTTCAGTCGATCGCCGTCGTACAGCTCATCGCCTCCTCCGGTGCGGTCACGCCACCGGTGCGCTGGAGATGTGTTTCACCCCAGACCCGGACTCCTTCGACGACGGGCAGGACGGTGGTCCCGTAAGGAGTGAGCCGGTAGATGACGCGTGCCGGGACCGGTCCGGTGACGACGCGTTCGATGAGCCCGTCGGCTTCGAGTTCGCGTAGCTGTTCGGTCAGCACCTTGGGCGTGATCGGCGTGCCTCGGCGACGGAGACCCGCGAAATGGGTTTCGCCGTGGGCGAGCCAGTACAGCAGGGTCAGCTTCCATTTCCCGCCGATCGCGGCGAACGCCGCGGCCATCGGGCAGCCGGGCAGCGGGTTGGGGCGGGAGGGGTTACCCGCAGGTGCCTTCTTGTCCACGAGCGCGCTCCACTCGGATAGTCGGACCATGACCGTGCCATACAGACGCATTCTGCTCGCGGGGCTTTCGGCCCTCATCCTGCTCGCGACGGCGGCCTCGGGCGACGCGGCGACGTCTCCCACGTCGTCGGCGACCGCCGACGGCCAACGAGACTTCGACTGGGAGGTCGGCACCTGGCGTTCCACGGTGCGGGTGCTGGCCGAGCCGCTCTCGGGTACGCCGGACGAATGGCTCCGGTTCACGGGAACCAGTGTCGTCAAACCGCTCCTCGACCGGCGGGCGAACGTCCTCGAATTCCAGGTCTCGGGCCCGAACGGCCGCATCGATGCCCTTAACCTCCGGCTTTACGAACCGCAGGCGCAGCGCTGGAGCCTGACCTTCGTCAACATGCGTGACGGGCTGCTCACCCCGGCGGTGTACGGCGGTTTCCGCGACGGAACGGGCGAATTCTTCGGCGACGACCAGTACGACGGCCGACCGATCAAGGTGCGCTTCCGCATTTTCCGGCCGAGCGTGGACGAAGCGAGATTCGAGCAGGCGTTCTCGGCCGACGGCGGAACGACGTGGGAAACGAACTGGAGCGCCGTGGACCGCCGAATCCGCCGGTGAGGACCAACGACAATCGCGAATTCGCCGGAAGCCATTCGCGCGCCGGAGGAACTACGCCGGTTTCGTCGCCGCCAAGAAGGTGCACGAGGAACTCCTCCGGTCCGGCCCGCTGCCCGTTCGTGGTTTGCGGGCCGCGCAGTTCCACGAGTTCGTCGGCCAGCTCCTTGAGTGGCAGCAGGACGGCGTCGCCTACATTCCCGCGCTGCCCACGCAGCTGGTGGCCTGCCGCGCTGTGGCCGAGGAACTGGTCGACCTGGCCATCGACCCGGCCGAGCCGGTCCCGGGAACCCCGATCCCGGAGATCGCCGGGCCCCGCAAGGAAATCATGGCGGAGGCCGCCGCGCTGCTCGGTGCCCGCCGGGGCGTCAAGGTCGTCGGCATCGACGGCTCCCGTATCCCCGACGGCGAGATCCCCGACGGCGAGATCGCCGCCAATGGGGGTGGCTCGACGCCCAGTCTTGAGCCGGGCATCGACCAGGATTCCACGTTGGTCGATCGGGCGCCGGTGGGAATGGCAGCGGCTTATGTGGTGGTATCGAGCCCCGGCGGCGTGTTCAGCGCCTCCAGGAGAAGGCGCGTGTCGCGGGCGTAGTCGGCATAGGAGACGCCGCTGCGCCGTACCAGGTCGCGGAAGCGATGCTCCAGTACTTCGCGGCACTGCTCGACCATGCGCTTGCCTTCGACGGTGAGACTCAGCCGCCGCCGGTTTCCGCCAGCCGGATCCGGTTGCGCGTCGAGCAGGCCCATTCCGGCGAGTACGCCCGTCATCCGGCTCGCCGACGGTTCCGAGACACCCAGTTCCTCGGACACCGCCCGCTGCGTGGCCGCGCCCAGCTTGCCCACGATCAACAGGGTCCGGAACCGGCGGTACGAGAGTCCGTACTCCGCCTGGAGTATTCGGTCGGCGGACCGATCCAGCCGGGCCGTCAACGCGTGGAGATCGAAGCTCAGATCTTGCGACACAAAGAACCTTAGCATGCTAACTTAGCTAAGCAAGTCTAGGCTGTCGGATTCGCCGGTCGCGAAAGGTGAAGCGCATGGTCCACCTCGCCCTGCTGGTCGTCCATATCGCCACCGGCACCGTCGGTTTGCTCCTGGGACCGTTGGCCATGCGACAGGACACCCGGCGCTTCGCCGCCGCCGAGCGGTCCACAGGCGTCCTCAGTGCCTGGTATCGCGCGATGGTTCTCGTCGTGTGCCTGTCCGCGACCGGGCTGGTGATCGTTCGCCGCGGCGACCTGTGGTGGCTGGTGCCGGTCTCCGCGCTGACCTACGGCCTGGCCGTGCTCGCCAAAAGGTCGGCGAGCCGTCGCCATCGCGCGTGGACCCACGGTTACGTGCACGGTCAGGGCGGCTCGTACATCGCATTGGTCACCGCCCTGATCGTGGTCGCACTGGTCGTCGATGGACCGGTTTCCGGCCCCGCCGAGCTGATCCCGTGGCTCGCGCCGACCCTGATCGGCACCGTCCTCATCGAAGTGTGGCGGCGCCGGCTGAACGCGGCACTGCCGGATGGTTCCCATCTCGCCGGTCCGCTGTCCCCGATGTCGCATTGGAGACACTGAGCGTCACGAATGCGACAGTGGGAACCCGCTCGCGTGCCTCAGTCGATGAGGACGTTCTTGTAGAACAGGTTCGCGTAGCGGTTGGGGTCGTCCATGCTGCTGCGCGAGCCGAAGCCCAGGTACAACCGGGTCTCCCCGGCCAGGCTCCGGTAGATCCCCAGTCCCTCCGGCTCACGGAACACCAGCGACTCACCCGCCTTGGTCAGCGCGCGGCTCTTCACCTTGCCGGTGTTCATGTCGATGCACGTGAGGTAGGAATCGATGTCGGCGGGATTCGCGTGGCCCGTACCGTCCACTGTGTACAGATACTGGCCGAAGATGGTGTATCCCTGGAATGTCACCGGTTCGTCGGCCAGTGCGGGCTGCGGGAAGTGTGCCAGCGGTGCGCTGAAATCACCGGCGGCGGCGGATGCGAGCGGGTAGACGCTGATGAACATCCTGCCGCCCTCCTTGCGGCGTACCGCGATCCGCTTGTTGATCGGGTCGGTGGCACAGGTGATCGTGTCGCTACCGGTGAGGAACTTCTTCACCGACGGCGTGCCTCCGTTGACGAACTTGAACCTGGCCAGCGCCGTCCCTCGCCCGTCACCAGTGGGTCCGTCCGAGTCACATTCCATCCAGATGTAGGAGTCGGCGCCCACCGGTTCGACGCCGATCGACACACCATGCCCGGCGTTGTTGAGATGCATCGAGCCCTGGATCTGCCCGGAGAAGTTGACCTGAGTGATGCACAGGTCGTCCCCGGTCCCGCCATTGCGGGCGTTCACGATGAAGATGCGCACGTTCTGGTTGTCGAAGGCGAAGCCCTGCATCACGTGGTGCGACTCGTGCAGGATCTTGCCGCGGAACTCGTCGTAAGACGGCTTGGTGAGGTCGAATCGCTTGGACACCGGCATCGCGGTGATCGCGGCCGAAGCCGGTCCGGCGGACATCGCGCCGGCGCCGAGCAGTGCCGTCGTCGCGGCGAGTCCGCCACCCATGCGCAGCAGTGAACGTCGAGAAACGAGAGCACGGGGCACTTGCTCGGACATTGAGCGCTCACCTTCATCGAGTTTCGCGGTCCGACCGAAAAATTCTTCAAGCCCGTACAAAATCCGTACAAAGCGGCCGCGATCGCCTTCCCGTTATGATCGGCGGCAGGGGGAGACACTTTGGAAGACTCAGAGACCGCAGCCGCCTACCGCAGGGTCGTCGAACATCTGCGTGCCCTGCACGAACCCGCGTTCGGTCGCCCGCAAGCACTCCGGGAGCCGCACGTGACGCAGGATGGCGGGAGGGCGGTGGTGACCGGTGCGGTCCTCGACGAACTCACCGGACTGCCGAGGACCGCGGTGTACGCCGCGGTGGCCGGGGAGCTTCGCGCGGTGTCGGCAGGACGGGGATCGGCGCGGTGGGCGCGATTCTCTCCGGACGGCGGCACGCTGGCCTTCCTCGCCGATCGCCGTGAGGCCGGTGTGTTCCAGCTGCATCTGCTCCGGGACAAGGGGTTCGGCGAGGCGGTCCCCGCGCCGGAGGCTCCCGGCAGCGTGGAGTACCTCCACTGGTCTCCCGATGGTCGCAGGATCCTGCTCGGCGTCTCCGGGCTCGGCGCGGACCGTTCCAGTGGCGAGGGATCGGGTTCGAACAACCGGCGGAGGACGGAACGGCCGTCGTGGTACCCGGAGGTCGAGGACGACGCCACCGACGACTCCGCCTGGCGTCGCCTGTGGGTCTACACGCCGGCCACCGGCACCCTGACCCGGTTGTCCCCGGACGGCCTCAACTGCTGGGAAGCGGGCTGGTGTGGGCCGGATCAGGTCGTCGCGATCTCGTCCGGCGAGCCGGGGGAGGACGCGTGGTACACCGCGCGGTTGAGCCTGCTGGATTTCGACGGTCAGGTGCGCGAGCTGCTGGACAGTCCCGTGCAATTGGCTCTGCCGGCCGGTGCCCCGGACGGGTCGCGGGTGGCGGTGATCGAGGCCGTGTGCAGTGACCGCGGGGTGGTCGCCGGCGATCTGCTGCTGGTCGATCCGGCCACCGGTGTGGTGCGGCGGATCGACACCGCGCGCACCGATGTCACCCAGGTCCAATGGCTCGACGCGGACCGCCTCGGCTACCTCGGGCAGCGTCGGCTCGATTCGGTCGCCGGGATCGTCGACGTGCCCGGTGGCGCGGCCCAGGAGGTGTTCGCCACGGAGTTGTCTTGCAGCGGTGACGCCTTTTATCCCACTGGCGCGTTCACCGCGGACGGCCGGGTGCTGACCGTGCGGGACTCCTACTCCCTCCCGCCCCAGCTCGTGCTCACGGGGGAGAGCGGCGACCGAGTACTCGCCTCGACAGCCCATCCAGGTACCGATTACCTCCTTTCTGTGGCGGGCGAGGCCGAGACGGTCACGTGGACCGCACCCGACGGCCTCGACATCGAGGGAATCCTGTGCCGTCCGGAGGCCCAGGGGCCGTTCCCGCTGGTGGTCAACGTCCACGGTGGACCCATCTGGGCGTTCCAGAACTGCTGGTCGATGCGTTACCCCTGGGTCCCGCTCCTGGTCGCGCAGGGCTACGCCGTGCTGAACCCCAACCCTCGCGGCAGCGGCGGCCGGGGCCAGGAGTTCGCCGCGCGCGTGGTCGGCGACATGGGCGGCGCCGACACCCACGACTACCTGTCCGGAATCGACACGCTGGTCGAGCGCGGCGTCGCCGACAAGGATCGGGTCGGCCTGATCGGCCGCAGCTACGGGGGCTTCATGTCGTCGTGGCTGGTGACCCAGGACAGCCGCTTCGCCGCCGCGGTCCCGATCTCCCCGGTCACCGACTGGTACAGCCAGCGGTTCATGAGCAACATCGCGTCCTGGGGTGACCGATTCCTCGACGGCGACCCGGAAACGCCGGGGACCCTCGTGCACACCCGCAGCCCGGTCCTGCACGCGAGCAAGGTCCGGACCCCGTGCCTGAATGTCGCGGGCGCGCTCGACCGCGCCACGCCTTCGGGACAGGCCCGGGAATTCCATCAGGCCCTGCGTGCCAACGGCGTCCCCTCGGCGTTGGTGATCTATCCGGAGGAGGGCCACGGTGTCCGGGCATACCCCGCGCAGATCGACCTCCTCGCGCGCGTCCTGCGGTGGTTCGAGCGCTACCTGCCCGCTCCCTGAACCCCGGCCCCGCGGCACCGTGGAGGGCCGCCATCAGGAACGCTCTCCGATGACGGCCTTCGAGAAGGTATCTCGGTCAACGCAAGGTGCGATCGAGGAACTTCCGGATGAGGGCGGTGATCTCCGGGCCGTGGGTTTCCAGGGCGAAGTGTCCGGCGTCGAGGAGGTGGAGTTCGGCGTCGGGTAGGTCCCGCAGGAACGCCCGGGCTCCTTTGGCACCGAAGATCTCGTCGTTCTCGCCCCAGGTGATCAGCGTCGGCGGCCGGTGCTCGCGGAAGTACTGCTGGAACGCCGGGTAGACGTCGAGGTTGAACTGGTAGTCCCAGAACAGCTGCAGCTGTACTTCCTTGTTGCCGGCGCGGTCGAGGAGCGCCTGGTCGATCGTCCAGGTGTCCGGGGTGAGCCGGTCGAGCCGGTCCGCGGGCACGCCGTGGGTGTACTGCCAGCGGGTCGCGTCGAGCTCCAGCAGTCCGCGTACTTCCGCCTCATGCGTTTCGCGGTCTTTGGCGTGCGCGAACAGCACGCCCCAGAACGGTGTGAAGCCCTCGACGTAAGCGTTTCCGGACTGCACCAGCAGGGCACTGACCCGCTCAGGGTGCGCGCTGGCGATGCGGAGTCCGATGGGGGCGCCGTAGTCCTGGATGTAGAGGGCGAAACGGTCCAGGCCGAGCGTGTCGATCAGTCCGAGGGTGATCGCGGTCAGGTTCTCGAACGAGTAGTCGAACTGATCCACGGGCGGGGCGTCGGAGTTGCCGAAGCCGATGTGGTCCGGGGCGACGACGTGGTAGCGGTCGGCCAGCGCGGGGATCAGCGTGCGGAACATGTGCGACGACGTGGGAAAACCGTGCAGCAGCACGATCGTCGGCGTGGCCGGGTCACCGGCTTCCCGGTAGAAGACGCCGCGGCCGTCGATCGTCACGGTGCGGTGGTGCACCACGGGGGTTTCGGACATGGGTGAGTACTCCTCGGTGCCAGATCTTTCTAACCGTCTAAAAATCTTAGAACGGTTAGACCCAAGCACGGCCGGAGCTAACCTGTCAAGCGGTTGACGGAGGGTAGGATGGGCGGCGTGCTGCGACGCCCCTTGTCCGGCGAGCCCCTCGCCCTGGACCTGCTGAACACCACGTGGCCGGACCGTGGTGAGCAGCGTGACGTCTTCGACGAGCCCGGCGGGGTCGGCGCCTGGCTGGCCGAGCGGGGTATCCCGGATGTGCCGGGTGTGGAGGGTCCGTTACGCCACACCCGTTCCGTTCTGCGCGATGTGCTCGAGAAGTCCACTGTGGAGGCCGAACACGCGCTGAACGCGGTGCTGGAGCGCGGGTGTCTGCGACCGGGGCTGAGGCAAGGCGCTCCTGAAGACGTGATCGAGGTCGAGCAGGCGGCGTGGCGGCCCGCGTGGCTCGCGGCCTACGACTACTTGATGTTGCTTCGCGGGCGCCCGGAACGGATCAAGCGGTGCTCGGCCTATCCGGTCTGCACGCTGTACTTCGAGGACACGACACGGAACGGCACCAGGCGCTGGTGCTCCATGGAAACCTGTGGGAACAGGGCGAAAGCCGCCCGTCACTATCGCCGCGGACACTCGGGCTGAAATCCCTCCCGAAGCCCCCCTGCCGACAGCCGAAAAGAAAATGGACGGTCGTTACGTCGTTTAGATCCAGCACACCGATCTTCTTGTGGTCGGCGGTACGGAGCAGCTCTCTTCACGGTGGGGTGGCCGGCGAGGTTCGGTCAAGATCAGGGGCGGACTGCTAGGCGACGTCGTCCAACGCGACGCCACCCAGCCGTCGCGCGTCAGTGACCAGGTCGGACCGACCGGTGCGGGCGTTCACCGCCGCGCCAAGTGGGGAGTGCGCGCTTGCCGACGGAAACCTCGAACGCGGCTCTGGCCAGCAGCCGCGTCGAGTCCAAGGTGGGGAGCGGTGAGACGTCGGGTGTGACGAGGAGCGGGATCTCGGTACACACCAGCGCGACCGCGTCACACCCTCGGTCGCGCAGCCCTTCGATCACCCGAAGGTACTCTTCGCGCGCGGAATCGGTGAACACCCCGTTGACCAGCTCGTCGAAGATGATGGTGTTGAGGCGATCCCGGTCGGCCTCGGGCGGTACCTCGGCGTGGATTCCGTGCGCACCGAGCGCGCGATGGTAGAGCGTGCTGTCCATGGTGTACTTCGTCGCCAGCACGCCGACCCGCCGCCTGCCGTCGTGTGTGGCTTGTTCGGCGACGACCTCGGCGATGTGCAGGCCAGGCAACTCGAGATCGTCACCCGGGGCCTCGATCGCGAGGTGTGCGGTGTTGTCGGGACACGCGAAGAAATCCGCCCCGGCCGCGGCCAGCCTGCGCACGCTGGTCGCCAGCGTCGCGCGGATGGGCGGGTAGTCGTCGGCGTCCCACGCGGGCATGCTGTGGCCCATCGCGATGCAGTCGAGGGTGACGTCGGGATGTTGGTGCGCGCCGAGTTCGCGGGCACCTTCGTTGGCGAAGGTGCGCAGGCACAGCGCCGCGCCTTCGACACTGTGCGCGAGGATTCCGAAGTGCTTCATTTTCGCCTTTCTCATTCTTTCGCGTCGTCGGTGCGCGCCAAGCCATGTCGGTCTACCTCGCGGCGCGCCGAGGCCATGGTCATAATCATCGGTGTGGCCGGTAGCAGCAACGATTTTCGCTCTCGCGTGCTCTCCGCGGTGTGCTGAATTCGGCGTTCGTCAGATCTCGTAGGTCCGTGCCACCGCGACGAGATCGCCGTCCTCGCGGGTCGACGCGACCACTCCAAGGGGTCTCGGCTGGAATCCCGGTGCGTCGGCGAGGCCGGAGGTCTCGTCGACAGCGGTGATCCGGACGTGGTCGGCGCCTGGTGTACGCAAGGTGATGTCGACTCCACCGGGTGGCAGGTCACGGAAACGGATCTCCGCCGGCCACGTGTTGGCTCGTGTTCCGGTGACGGCCAGGGTCACCGGTGCCGCTCCCGGTATGGCCGCGGTTACTTCGACGATCCGGTGATCAACCCGTAGCGTCAACGACGAGGCCGCTCGCCTGGATTCCACGTGCACCGTGCGGGTGTCCCCGTCGCGGGCCCGTACCGAGACCTCCGGCCCTGCCACGGCCATCGGCTTGGCAGCGCCGGTCCACAACCTCCCGCGCGCGTAGCCGGGCGGCAGGGTGGAGATATCGCGGCTGCTCACATGTTTGCCGGTCCACGCGGTCGGCTCGTCCTCCCCGCTGACCCACGCAGCGGTGCCCGTGTCGGCGTTCAGTACGTAAGCGAGGTGTGTGCGTTCGGGGTGCCGCACGTCGAAACGGTCGACGGCGAGTCCGGCTCCCACCAGACCTGCTGCCAACAACGCCGCGGTGAGCGGCACTGCAAGGGCGACACGCCTGCCGACACCGCGGGCAGGGCTGGGGAACAACAACTCGACGATCGGCAGCAAGGTCAGGCCGAACAGGGCCAGACATGTCGTCCCGACGCCGGCGAGTGCCAGTCCCATTCCGATGAAGGCGTTGCGGGCCAGCAGGGGGAGCAGCGCTGTGGGGATCAGGGTCCCGAGGGTCACCGCGACGACGGGCCAGGCCGCGAACCGTACCGGCAGCAACGCGAGAAGCACACCGAGCGCACCGGACATCGCCGTCAGGGCGAAGAGGAAGGACGCTCCCGGCGCCGACGCCGCGCAGACGACGCCGAGCGCGGCAGGCCACATCATCGCGCCGATCGCGAGTGCGGCCGGTCCGAGCCGGCGTCGCAGCGAGAGGTACCAGACGAGCAACGCCAGTCCGGCGAGGGTGGCGAGAGCCGCCTGAAAGGCCAGCGGGCGGTGAAGCAAACCGCCCATCGCGTCGTAACCGGGTCGCAGTCGTACCAGCAGGGTCCACAGTCCCTGTCCGAGCAACGCCGACAAGGCCAACGGCAGCACCGCGGACGCCGCGCCGAGAAGCATCCGTGGCACGCTCGCCAACCGCCGCCGCCGCGCGATCAGCACCAAGGTCGCCACCAGCAACACCGCCAGGATCGCGACCGGCCAGATCACGGCGTCGGAGTAGGTGATCATCGTCCCGAAGATCCGGAAGTAGGTCGCGTCGTGGCCGGAGGCGAGGGTGGGCAGGTCGGCGTCACCGAACGCGGCGGAGAGATGGAGCATGTTCTCGCCCACGTGCTGCAGGCTGCCGCGGTCGAGGTTGGCGATGGAGTCGTCGGCGGTGTGGTAGCGAGACGCCCCTTCGACGTAGGCGGAGTTCAGCCCGGCGAAGCCGGCTTGGGACAGTGCGGTGAAGTCGCTGTTGTTCGGCAGCATCCGGTAGATCTCGACCATCGACGAGTCACCCCGGGGATGCGGCACGGTGTCGGTGAACAACGAGACCAACTCTGAGTTACCCCTCGACGTCTCGAACATCAGTGAGGGTCCACTGACCCCTCGCGCCTCCCAGTTGAGCACCACGCCACCCTGGCGAGCCAAGGGGTGCTCCCGGACGAACGCGCTGGCCCCCAGCAGTCCGTCCTCCTCGCCATCGGTGAACAGCAGCACCAAGTCGTTGCGTAGCCGTCCCTGTTCGCTGAGCGTCCGGGCGGTCTCCACCATGGCGGCGACCGCGGCTCCGTCATCAGAGGCGCCGGGTCCGGCGGCGGCGGAGTCGTAGTGGGCTACGAGCACGACCGCTCCGGTGGAGTCCCGGCCGGGCAGCGTGGCCACCACGTTCTCGACCCTGCCGAAGGTCGCGAGTCCCGCCGCCGATCGTGAGCCGACAGAGTGCTGGATCTCCACCGCGAAACCCGCCGACCGAAGCTGTCGGGTCAGGTAATCCTTGGCGCGGTCACTGGCTGGGCTGCCCAGCGGACGCGGTTCGGTGGCGAACCGTTCGAGATGGGATATCGCCCGCTCGGCACTGAACCGCTGCCCTGGCGCCGACGCGGAAACGGGTTGCTGAACGCTCCCCTCGGACAGGACAGTCACCAAGAGCGCGGCGGCAAGAACCAGTAGAGCGGCTATCCCCGCGACGGCCCTGTGTGGCACGTCGATCAATTTTTTGAGCACGCCGGAACCCTAAGCAGCCAAAACGATGCCGACCATGATGTGTTCCGCACGAACAGGCTGTGGTTTTCCACAGCCTGCCATCCGGCACCGGGCATTCCGGGATACCGACCAACCCGACTCCCGGCCCTTCACATTGCCGTTCGCCGGAGCCGTTACACGCTCGCCGGCATGGGCGCGTCCTGCCCGTCGCATGGTGGGAGTGGTAGCCCGTTCGAGCCGGGCCGGGCCGGGGGCCCAAGATGTCCGGGAGCCGGCAGCACGTCGACGTGCGGGGACGACTTCCTCGCCCACTTCGAACTGCGGAAGTGGCCCTCGGAACCTGTGGCCGCGACGACGGAACCCCATGCCAGCACGAAAATGCGTGCGTCAGATGCCCACGCCAACCTCGTCGACCGGCTCGCCGAGGCCAAACAGCAGGGCTGGCTGGGCGAGGTCGCCGCAATCGAGACCACCATGGGCCTCCGCGGCACAGAAACGCGAAGCCATGCGTGCCGCTCGCAGCGCACCTGTCCACTTTGGAATGGCCGACATCCGATCTCGACCCGCCGAGCGAGCTAGGTGATTTCCCGAGGTTCCCGGTTACCGCAGTGCAGCTCCATGTCCTGCCGGAGGTCCTCGCCGAGCCCGCCTGTCACGACGAGCCGCTACTGTGTCGCCCGCGAGCGATGCCACAGGAGGACAGCTCGAACCCCTGCTGACCAGAATCAACCCCGAGTACGGTCCTCGCCTGGCGGAACTGCCGTGTGAACTGGTGTGGGCCACGACGTGAATGCACGACGCGCACGAGTGCATTGCACCACGGATCGGCCTGCCGCACCAACCCGAGGTCACCGAAGAAATCTCTGCAGGACTGCCCGAAAGGCGACCCTGCTGGGCAGTATTGGTGACCCCGTAGTTCGTCGCGTCAATTCTCAAAGTGAGACTTAACGCGAAAAACCGCCCTACTTAGGCAAGCATGCCTGGTGGGCGGTATTTCGTCACTGTGGAGCTAAGGGGACTCGAACCCCTGACCCCCTCACTGCCAGTGAGGTGCGCTACCAGCTGCGCCATAGCCCCGGAGCGAAGTTGAACTCCGCATCTCGTGTGTCCATACATTACACCGCCCGCGAGAGCCGTTCACGCGGGGGTCGCCCTGAGCGGTCGCAGGCCGGGCAAATCGCCCTGACCTGCATCTTTTAACCTTATTTTTAGTTGTGTATTGACTCCGCGTGTGACCGCCGTTACGTTTTCGACGATCGTGACGCCGAGGTCCCCGCCCGCTACGCCGCGTCTCCACTGGGCTCCGCCTCAGCTCGCCCTGCCCGAATGACGCGGAGGAGGTCCTGATGAGGGCCAGAGCAGCTCTGTTGACCCTGTTTTCACTGGTCGGAGCGCTGATAGTGGCGGCTCCGGCGGCTCAGGCGGCCATCGTGCCCGACACTTGGTACACGGTGACGGCCGGCAGCGGGAAGTGTGTGGACGCGCGCGCCGCCGGGACGGCGAACGGGACGGTCGTCCAGCAGTACGCGTGCAACCAGACCTTCTCCCAGCAGTGGCAGTTCCAGCCGACCTCCGGCGGCTACTACCGGGTGAACACGCGCAACGACCCGGCGCGGGTGTGGGACGTCGCCGACGTGTCGACCGCGGACGGCGGGTTGATCCACTTGTGGGCCTATGGCGGCGGCGACAACCAGCAGTGGCAGCCGGTCGAGGAATCCGGTGGCGCGTATCACTTCGTCAGCCGCAACAGCGGAAAGTGCCTCGACATCCCCGGCGCGTCGACCGCGGACAGCGCGCAGCTGCAGCAGTACGCGTGCAACGGCAGCGGTGCGCAGTCGTTCCGGCTCACGCCGGTCACCGGCACGGCCAACCCCGACCTCGGGCCGAACGTGCTCGTCTTCGACCCCGGTATGTCGCAGTCGGCGATCCAGTCCCAGGTCAACAGTGTGTTCTCCCAGCAGGAGACCAACCAGTTCGGCTTGAACCGCAAGGCGTTGCTGTTCAAACCGGGTTCGTACAACGTCGATGTCAATGTCGGGTTCTACACGCAGGTGCTCGGGCTCGGGCTTTCGCCGGACAACGTCACGATCAACGGCGCGGTGCACGCCGAGGCAGACTGGTTCCAGGGCAACGCGACACAGAACTTCTGGCGTGGCGCGGAAAACCTCTCCGTCACCCCGAACGGCGGCACCGACCGCTGGGCTGTTTCGCAGGCCGCGCCCTATCGGCGCATGCACGTTCGTGGCAATCTTCAGCTCGACGACGGCGGCTGGTCCAGCGGCGGTTGGATGTCGGACGTCAAGGTGGACGGCCAGGTCCGGTCCGGTTCGCAGCAGCAGTGGATCTCACGCAACTCGCAGTTCGGCAGCTGGAGCGGCTCCAATTGGAACATGGTGTTCGCCGGTGTCAACGGCGCGCCGTCGACCAGTTTCCCGAATCCGCCGTACACCACGGTGAACACGACGCCGGTCGTGCGGGAGAAGCCGTTCCTCTACGTCGACAACGCGGGTGCGTACCAAGTCTTCGTGCCTTCCACGCGCACCAACGCGTCGGGCATCACGTGGGGCGCCAACCAGCCGGGGACCTCGTTGCCGATCAGCCGGTTCTTCATCGCGAAGCCTGGCACGACGGCGTCGCAGCTCAACGCGGCCCTTGCCGAGGGCAAAGATCTCCTGATCACGCCGGGCGTCTACCACCTCAACGAGACGCTTCGCGTGACCAGGCCGGACACCGTCGTGCTCGGCCTCGGGCTGGCGACGCTGATCCCGGACAACGGCAGCACCGCGGTGACGGTGGCCGACGTCGACGGCGTCAAGGTGGCCGGCGTGCTGATCGACGCGGGCACCACGAACTCGGACACGCTGATGGAGGTCGGCCCGGCCAACTCCGCGCAGGACCACGCGGCCAACCCGATTTCGTTGCACGACGTGTTCTTCCGCGTCGGCGGAGCGGGCGTCGGCAAGGCCACGAACAGCTTGGTGGTCAACAGCGACGACGTCATCGGCGACCATCTGTGGATCTGGCGCGCCGACCACGGCAGCGGCGTCGGGTGGACTACCAACACCGCCGACACCGGCCTGATCGTCAACGGCGACGACGTCACGATGTACGGCCTGTTCGTCGAGCATTACCAGAAGTACCAGACGATCTGGAACGGCAACCGCGGCCGGACGTACTTCTACCAGAACGAAATGCCTTACGACCCACCGAATCAGGCCGCCTGGATGAACGGGTCGACGCGGGGTTACGCGGCCTACAAGGTAGCGAACTCGGTGACGGACCACCAGGCGTTCGGGCTCGGCAGTTACTGCTTCTTCAACGTGAACCCGAGCGTGGTCGCCGATCGCGCGATCGAAGTGCCGAACACGCCGAACGTCCGCTTCCGCAGCATGGTCACCGTCTCTCTAGGCGGCAACGGGACCATCAGCCGGGTCATCAACAACACCGGCGGACCGTCCAATTCGGGATCGAACGTGGCCAACCTGGTCGCCTATCCCTGAGAGCCCCGGTGCGCGCCGTGATGGCGGTCGCGGCGCGCACCGGCCCCCCGAACGGGTGGTGTGCCGCGCGAACGTCCTCCGGCGCTTCGATACTCGGGACATGCCTCTCGTCGGTTTCACCGCCATCGAACCCCGCCTGGCCTGGCCGCTCGCCGCCGTCCGCGGGGTCTTCGCCGTCCTGTTCGGGGTGCTCGCGCTGATCTGGCCGGGCACGACCGTACTGGCGCTGGCGATCCTCTACGGCATCTACGCGATTTTCGACGGCATCGGCGGCGTGATGCAGGCCTTCCGGCCGGGCGACGCCGCCCACCGTGCCGCCTACGGGGTGCTGGGCGTACTCGGCATCGTCACCGGGGTGCTGGTCCTGCTCTGGCCGGGGATCACGGTGCTGGTGCTCGCCCTGCTCGTCGGCTTCTGGGCGATCTTCACCGGCATCGTCGAGATCGTCGCCGCGATCCGGCTGCGCAAGCAGATCGAGGGTGAGGCCTTCCTCATCGCGGCGGGCGCGCTCTCGCTGATCGCGGGCATCGTGATCGTGTTCAACCCGATCGCGGGCGCGTACGGGATCGCGCTGCTGGTCGGGATCTACGCCTTGATCTACGGCGTGATCCTGCTCGTGCTGGCCTTCCGGCTGCGGCAGCTCGCCCGACCCTGAGCGGTTATCGGCCCCACGCTACGCCGCGACCCGATCGCTTAGGCTGATCCGGTGAGCCAGCCGATCCTGTTGACCGTCGACGACGATCCCGCCGTATCCCGTTCGGTCGCCCGCGACCTGCGCAAACGGTACGGAAAGGACTACCGGATCATCCGGGCCGATTCCGGTGCCGACGCCCTCGAAGCGTTGCGCGAGATCAAGCTGCGCGGTGACGCCGTGGCCGCGATCCTCGCCGATTACCGGATGCCGCAGATGGACGGCATCGTCTTCCTCGAGAAGGCGATGGACCTGTTCCCGAACGCCCGCCGCGCGCTGCTGACCGCCTACGCCGACACCGACGCCGCGATCCAGGCGATCAACGTCGTCGACGTCGACCACTACCTGCTCAAGCCGTGGGATCCGCCGGAGGAGAAGCTGTACCCGGTGATCGACGCGCTGGTGGAGACCTGGCGCGCGGTGGGGGAGCGGCCGGTCGACCAGATCAAGCTCATCGGCCACCGGTACTCGTCACCGTCGTTCCACCTGCGCGATTTCCTGGCGCGCAACGCCGTGCCGTACCGCTGGTACTCGGTCGACGACGACGAGGGCCGCCGGATCCTGGAGGCCGCGGACGCCGCGCCGCAGGACATCCCGGTGCTGGTCACGCCGGACGGCTCGGTGCTGCGTCAGCCGTCCGGGCCGGAACTCGCCGACGCTGTCGGCCTCTCCACACGGCCCGCGCAGGAGTTCTACGACCTGATCGTGATCGGCGGCGGACCGGCCGGGCTCGGGGCGGCCGTGTACGGCGCGTCGGAGGGGCTGCGCACGGTCATCGTCGAGCGCAAGGCCACCGGCGGGCAGGCGGGCACCAGCTCCCGGATCGAGAACTACCTCGGCTTCCCCGACGGCGTTTCCGGCGCGCAGCTCACGGACCGGGCCCGGCGTCAGGCGCTGAAGTTCGGCGCCGAGGTGCTCACCGCGCGCGACGTCGTCGGCTTGGAGGCGCGTGGTTCGGCGCGCGTGGTCATGTTCGGCGACGGGACCGAGATCGCCGCGCATTCCGTGGTGCTGGCCAGCGGCGTCACCTACCGCGCGCTGGAGGCCACGGGCATCGCCGAGCTCACCGGCCGCGGCGTCTACTACGGTTCCGCCGCCACGGAGGCGCCCGAATGCAAGGGCGAGCACGTCTACATCGTCGGTGGCGCGAACTCGGCCGGCCAGGCGGCGGTGTTCTTCTCCAAACACGCCGCCGAGGTCACCATCCTCGTCCGCGGCCAGTCGCTGGAAGCGTCGATGTCGCATTACCTGATCGAGCAGATCGCCGCGATCGAGAACATCCACGTCCGCACCCGGACCACGGTGGTCGAGGCACACGGCGACGACCACCTCGAACAGCTGACCCTGTGCGAGAACGGCGCCACCACCGAGACCGTGCCCACCGGGCATCTGTTCATCTTCATCGGCGCCGCGCCGCGCACCGACTGGCTGGGCACGGAGATCCTGCGGGACGACCACGGTTTCGTGCGGACCGGGCCCGATCTGCTGATCGACGGCGCCCGGCCGCCTGACTGGCCGCTGGACCGCGACCCGCACTACCTGGAGTCGTCCATCCCCGGTGTGTTCGTGGCCGGGGACGTGCGTGCGGCGTCGGTGAAGCGCGTCGCGTCGGCTGTCGGCGAAGGCGCCATGGCGGTCACCCTGGTTCACCGCTACTTGGAGGAACAATGAGCGTTCTGCCCAGGGAAGAACTGCGCGGGCTCTTCCTCTTCGAGCATCTCAGCGAGGAACAGCTCGACTGGATCGACGAGCACGCGGTGCTGGAGCGGTACACCGGCGGCGAGACGATCATCCGTGAAGGTGAGCCCGCGACCTGCTTCTACCTCCTGTTGTCCGGCGCGCTGCGGATCACGCGGCTCGTCGGGGGCACCGAGGTCGAGGTGGTCCGCTCCGACCAGCGCGGCGCGTATTGCGGCGCGACGCAGTTCTTCGTGCACCAGGAGACCGAACACACCTACGGCGCTTCGGTGCACGCGGTCAGCGACCTCACCTTCCTGACCCTGCCCGCGGCCGAGTTCGCCACCGAGTTCCGCAGCTGGTTCCCGATGGCGACGCATCTGCTGGAGGGGATGTACCTCGGCTGGCGCAACAGCGACACCGTGATCGGCTCGCGGCGACGTCTGCTCGCGCTCGGCGAGCTGTCCGCCGGGCTCACGCACGAACTCAACAACCCGGCCGCGGCCGCCGTGCGCGCGACGGCGTCCTTGCGGGAACGCGTCGCCGGGATGCGGCACAAGCTCGCGATGCTGGCGAAGAAGAGCGTCGACCCGGCGCTGCTGGAACAGTTGCTCGACATCCAGGAGCAGCTGGTCAAGCAGGTCTCTTCGGCACCGAGGCTGACGGCGATGCAGCAGGCCGACCGCGAGGACGAGATCGGCGACTGGTTCGACGAGCACGGCATCGATCAGGGCTGGGACCTCGCCGACATCTACGTCCGCGCCGGGCTGACCGTGCCCGATCTCGGCCGTTTGCTGGAATCGGTGGGGGAGACGTTCCTCGACGGCGCCGTCCGCTGGCTGGCGTACGCGCTCGAAACCGAGATGCTCATGGGCGAGATCGAGGACTCGACGACGCGGATCTCGGTGCTGGTCGGCAAGGCCAAGCAGTACTCCCAGATGGACCGCGCGCCACATCAGTGGATCGACGTCCACGAAGGGCTCGACTCCACGCTCGTCATGCTCGCCGGGAAGATCGGGCCGGGAATCCGGGTCGTGAAGGAGTACGACCACACGGTGCCGAGGATTCCGGCGTACGCGGGCGAACTGAACCAGGTGTGGACGAACGTCGTCGACAACGCGCTCGGCGCCATGGGTGCCGAGGGCACGCTGACGCTGCGGACGTCCCGGGTGAACGATCACGTGCACGTCGAGATCGGCGACACCGGCCCGGGGATCCCGGCCGAGATCCGGCAGCGGATCTTCGAACCGTTCTTCACCACGAAACCGGTGGGGCAGGGGACCGGCCTCGGCCTGGACATCTCGTGGCGCATCATCGTCGAACGGCATCAGGGTGACCTCCGCGTCGACTCGGAACCGGGGAACACGCGGTTCACCGTCTGCCTGCCGATCTCGGAACAGTCCGTGATCTGATTTTCCAGCTATCCCAACGTTTCGCCAGAAACTGACGACAGCTGTGCCGGTGGACGCCGTCGCCGAGGCCACTCACGCCCAACTCGCCCATGCGGGCCCGCGCGGGTCACCGGCCGCCGAGTCTCGGCAGGGTCAGCGTGGTCACCGCCGTCATCACCCAGCCCAGCAGGTCACCGAGCGGGATGGTGGACAGCTTCTCGGGCCATTGGTCGGCCAGTGCGTGCAGGACGAGGTGGCCGTCGTGCGCTTCGACCGCGGTGAGCCGGATCCCTCGCGGCAGTTCCGGCAGCGGGAGCACGATCGGCTTGAGGCGGGACGGCGGCCCGAACCGGCGCCGTCCGATGTGGACGGACATCGGCCGGAGGACGACAGCGTCTTCCTCCACACTGGACTCCAAGGCGAGATGACCCCAGCGCGGCCGTTTCTCCCAGCGGACGTGGAAGTGCCCGTCGTCGCCCGGGGTCACGATGATGCCCGGCCGGATTTCGGCGACCCGCTCCCGCAGGACCTCGGGGGCCACCCGGATCGCCATCTTCACCTGTTCTGGGATGGCGGCCGGGGAGGGGAGCGAACGGAGCCGGACGTTCGACGCCAGGATGGTGATGCGCTCGAGCGGTGTGTCCGGCCAGTCGACGTCCTCCACCACGATCCGGACGTCGCCGACCCGGCCGGTGGCGGCGAGGCTGAGGCTGTCGGCCTGATAGTCGAGTCCGGTCAGGGTGAGCCCGACCTCGTGCCCGTCCACCTTGGTCGTCAACCGGCGCCCGACCAGCTGTTCGGTCACGGTCTTCAGCACCGCGGCCGGGGTCAGCGGCACATTCGGCAGCAGCGCCCGCCCGGCGGCGGCCAGACCGAACAGCTCGGGAAGCGGGTTCAGGTCGAACCGTCTGCCTTCGCTCATCCGTCCAGTGTCGCCGAACGGGACGCCGATCGCCGCCGCAGGGGGTCAGCGGGCCGCGATACGGGCGATGACGCCCGCCAGGATAACCCAGAACGCCGCGGCCAGGCCGTAGTCGAGAATGACCTGGAAATTCGGGTCATTCACCGGGAAGAGGCCTGGCCAGAACAACGCCAGCGGGCCGGCCAGTGACTGGATGAAGATGAAGAAACCGTTGCCCGCGTTGGCACCCGCGAGCACCATGACCATGTACAGCAGTTCGATGAACGCGAAGAGCGCGCCGACGCCGACGATGACGCGTACGGCCGTGTTGCTTCTGCTGGTGGTTCGCCATCTGGACATGCCGGAAAAGTTCCCGAATTCCGCGGTGACAAACGTTTCACCTGCCAAGTTGCGCCGATCGGCCGTATCCACCTACTCCCCGGAGGCCGCCCGTGACCGGGCGACATCGTCGTCCAGCGGCGCGCCCCGCCATTGCCAGCCCGCGCGGGAAGGGCGTGCGGGCAGCTCGATCCGGTCCGTCGCCCACAGCAACGCGGTCCAGGGATCGAGGCCGTCGGCGTCCACGTCCGGGAACATCCGCGTCAGGACACGGGCACACACCTCCCTCGGCGGATCGAGGGTGACGTCGAGGCCGCGCGCCATGTCCTCGCCGTGGACGAGCGCCTCGACGCAGCCCATTCCGGCGAAACCCTCGGGATCGGCGCGGCCGCTCGGGTGGTACGCGCGGACGTCCGGAGCCACCGTGCGCAGGGTGGCGCTCAGGATCCCGCCGCCGACCGTGACGAATTCCAGTAGCTCCGACGGTGTCGCGGCCCGGTCGGCGACGGCTTCGAAGCACACGAAACGCGGTGTCGACGGCCGGGCGAGCAGCAGTGCGGCGTAAGAGATGAGACAGTCGCCGAGGTGCTCGGCGGTCCGCCAGGCGGTCAGTTCACCGGTGCCCGGGGCCGCCGACCAAGCACGGCCCGACGCCTGGCGTAATCCGTCGGCCACACTCGCTGTCGCCGCGTCGAGGTCGTCGGGCGTGACTGTCATCAGGCATCAACTCAAGGGGGTCGGAAACGCCACCGGAGAACGGCGGCCGTTCTTCCCGACCGCGCGCACACCGAAGAACACGTTGTCCTTCGACAGATCGACTTTAGCCTCGGTCTTGTCGCCGACCCCGATCGCGTGCGTCCAGTCGGCCGCCGTCGTGTCCCGCCAGACGACCTCGTAGCCGGTGAGCTCCGGGTCGGTTCCGCGGCGCCACACCAGATCCGTGTCGTTCGTCAGCTGGTCCGTCCGGATCCGGACGTCCTCGGGAGCGGCGGGCGCGGTCGCCAGCGACCACATCGTGGCCGCGTTGACCCGCGCGACCCGGGCGATGAACGGGAAGTCGCAGAACTCCGGCAGGTCACCGAACTGCTTGCCGTTCTCCGCCCGGACGTCCTGATGCTGATGCGCGTAGTCCTCGTGCGGTTCGGTGAACCGCGCGGCCGGATAGCCCTGTTCCAGGAACGGGATGTGGTCGCCGCCCCGCAGATAGCGATCGCGCCGGTAGATCACGCGGACGGACATCCCGGTCGCGTCGTTCTCGGCGACCGACCGCACGAACCGGGCCAGCTGCCGCGAGGGCGAATCGTTCTCGCCGCCGACCGCGCGGCGGATGTTCGCCTGCTCCGGCGTCTCCGCGGTCGGCACCCCTTCGGCGAAGAGCCGGATGGTCCGGGGATCGCGCGTCCCGTCGTCGGCCCGGCTCGAACCGACGATGTCGTTGGTGAACATCGCCCGCACGTTCGTTTTGGCCGCTTTGTAGGTGGTGGCCAGATGCCGTGCGCCGAACAGGCCCTGTTCCTCGCCCGCGACGGCGGCGAACACGAGGGTCGCGGCCGGGCGGCGCGTGGCGAGAACCCGGGCGAGCTCCATCGCGACGGCCACCCCGGAAGCGTCGTCGTCGGCGCCGGGCGCGTCTTTCGTCGCGTCCAAGGGATCGGAACACCGCGAGTCGTAATGGCCCGAGACGACGTAAACCCGTTCGGGCGTGGTGGATCCGCGCAGGGTGGCGACGACGTTGGTGATCGTGGTGGCCACCGGGATCCGCGGCGGCGCGGGCTGCTGAAGGTACGACTGCAACTCGACCGTCATCCGGCCACCCGACTTCTCCGCGGATTTCGTCATCTCCGCGAAGATCCAGTCGCGGGCGGCGCCGATGCCGCGGACGGGATCGGTCTGCGAGGACAACGTATGCCGCGTCCCGAAGGCGGCCAGCCTGCGCACGGTGGCCTCGATGCGGTGTTCGTCGACCTCCCGCAGGATCGCCCGCAGTTCCGCGTCGGGCCGTTGCGGGGGAAGGGGTCGGCCGGGCCCTCGATCGCCCAGCTCTTCGGCGCCGGCCGGGACCCCGGTGAGGGCGACGGCCGACAGCGCGGCGGACGTGGACAGGAAAACTCGTCTGGACCTCTCCTCAGCCATTCTTCGTTCCTACGCCCCCTGCCATCGGGCGTCTACCCGCGAAAGGATGAGCGCGGTGCAACGACCGCATCCAGAGGACCAAATGCGGGGCACGCCGGCCGAGAACGCTAGGCCTCGGTCGCGGGAAGCAGTTCCCGCAGCATCGCCAGCAGCTCCCGCCGGTCCCCGGCCCCGAGTTTCCCCCGGATCCGGGCCATATGGTGCTCCACCGTCTTTCCGGAGATGAACAGCTTGCTCCCGGCCTGCTTGTAGGTCAGCCCGTCGACGACCAGGCGGGCGACCTCCAGTTCGCGTTCGCTCAACGCGCTCAAGCCGGTGGCCGCGACGGGTTCCGGAGCGCGGCCCTGGAACTGCCGCGCCGCTTCGAGCAGCTGCACCATCGCCTTCCGGTCCGAGGTCCGGATCGCCGCCTGACCAGCCAGCCGTGACGCGTCCCAGCAGAGCCCGAGTTCGTGCAATTCCGCCGCGGACACGGTGATCGGTTCGGGATCGAAGTTCCCGGTCAACACCGCGAGCCAGCCGGTCGCGGCCGCGGCCAGCGCCGCCGGATAGCGGCCACAGGAAGCGAAATCGTGCAACGCGGCCAGGTGCTCTTCCGCCAGCGAGTGGTTTTCCACGGTGATGGCGGCGTGCAGTTCGTGCCAGCGCAGGGTCGCCGTCCACAGTGGAGGGTTGCCGAGGGCGTCGAGCAAGGTATGCGCCCGCTCCAGCTGCCCGGCGAGTTTGGCGCTCGCACCGGCCCGCGCGGCCGCGATGGTGAGTTCTCCCAGCGGCAGCAACGAATACAGATCCGGCTGCTGGCGCATCGACGCCTGATACGCGCGGTCCCAGGAGCGTTGCAGCCCGGGGAGGTCGCTCGCCCGTCGCGCCAGGCCCAGCTGCAGGGTGGCGGCGAAGAGTTCGTCGCGGGCTTCGAGACCGTCCGGCGGCATCATCGCTTCGGCGGCCGTTTTGAGGTCACCCGAGGTCATCGCGACCCAGCCGCGCAGCAGCCGGTGCCGTTTCGCGAGCAGGTCGCCGCCGATCCGGCCGTTCACCGCGCGAGCCAGCACCGATTCGGCCAGCGCGAGTTCGCCGGAATGCAGCCCCACCAACGCCGCGAGTGCGGCGGGGCTGTCCGGAAGCGGCGCGGGTGCCCCCGCCGACTCCAGCATCGACGCCGCGCCGAGCAGGGCCGACAGGGTTTCCGAGCCGCAGCCGGAGACCGAGTCGGTGATCGCGCGGGCCATCCGTGAGGCGGCGCCCGCGAACAGGGTCGGGACTTCGGGGGTCTCCAGCACGTCGCGGGCGGCTTCGAGTTTTCCGGTGCCCACCAAGGCGATCGCGGCGAACGCCTTCGATCCGGCGCGGCCGGACCATTGATACAGCTCCGCGCTGTGCGCGAGTTCGCCACGGTGCGCCAGCACCGTCCCGGCCACTTCGGCGCCCGCGGCGCGGGCGTCCACGCCATCGGGGTCGTCGGTGTTGCCGAGCAGGCCGTCGCCGAGCCGGAGGGCGGTGTCGAGATCTCCGGCCAGTGCCGCGGCGTGCGCCCAGCCGACGGTGAGCGCCGCGCCGCGCCCACCGGCCTCGGACGCGGCTTCGTAGAACCGCGCCGCGAGTTTCGTGTCGTCGGGCATCGCCTCACGCGCGGCCGCCTCGAAGGCCGCCGCCGCGCTCGCTCCCGAACTTCCCGTCCCCAGTAGAGAACGGGCGAGCTCCAGTACCGGAAGTCCTTCGCGCAGCTGGAGTTCCACCAGCCGCTGCAGCACCGTCAGCCGTCGGCCCGGCGATCCCCAGGTGCGGACGGCTTCGGCGGCGATCGGCAGCAGTACGTCGTCCTCGCCGAGCAACCCGGTCGCTCTCGCCCCGTCGAAGATCTCGGGGAGACCGTCGCGGTCCCGGTTGAGCAAAGCCGCCAGGAGATCGAGATTCCGGCCCGCGCCGGCCTCGGCCGCGATCAGGTAGCGGTGCACGTCGTCGTCGAGTTGTTCCAGCTCGGCGCGGAAATCCGCGAGCTGACCGGTGACCGCGCGGAGCACGAGCCTCGGCACCCCGCCGGTTCTGGCGTGGACGTCGCCGGCCGTGGCCGGGTCGCCGCCTGCCTGCTCGACGAGCCGCCGGACGTCTTCGACGCCGAACGCGCCCAAGGACACCGAACGGCCGAACGAGTCCGCGAGCGCGCGCAGCGCTTTGGTCCGCACCATCGTTCTCCCGGCCAGAACGACCGGCACCGTCGTTTCGTCCGCTCTCGCTTTGATCTTCGCGATCCCGTCGTCGTCGAGCTGGTCGGCGTCGTCGATCAGCAGGGCCTCGACTCCGGCGCTCGCGTAGTGGCGTCCGAGCAGGCCGAGCAGATGGGTCTTCCCATGCCCGCCGGGGGCGACGACGGTGACCCGCACCGGCAGTTCCGGTGCGGCGATCACCTCGTCGAGCAGACGCCGGGCATCCGGATGGATGATGCCGGGCTTGTCGAGCAGTGCGTTCAACAGCGACCTTCGGGGGATGTCGTGGCAGCGCCGGGGGTGGCCGGCGCGCAGGTGCTGGAAGCGGGCGGGGCTTGCTGTCCCTTGTCCGCGGTGGCTTCTCGAGTGGTCAGGGTGAGCAGCAGGGTGGTCGCGGCCAGCACCACGACCGCGGCCGTGGCGACGAGGGGCTTGCGTCGGCTGAGCAGTTTCGCCGCCCCGGTGCGTTCCGGCAAGGGGAACGGGGTGATGTCCACCGGGGGCCGTTCGGGCCGTTCCGTGAGCTCCGGAACGGCCTCCACCCTGGGGAGCAGGGTGGTTTCCACGGTCGCGACGGCGCTCGATGGCGCACCGCCGGGTTGAGGAAGGTCACGGCGGGCGGCGATGTTGGCCGCGCCGGTCGCCACCGTCAGCGTCGGATCACTCGAGGCGAAGAGGGCGCAGGGCGTCCTTCCGGGAACCGGGGGAGCCTCGCCGGCGAGCACCAGGCCCGCCAGGGCCTGCGGCTGGACGCCGGCGCCGTGCGCGAGTTCGAAGACCTTGCCGACGGCCTCGCCGGGGTCGACGCCTTCGATCGTCTTGACCGGCTGCCAGCCGTTGATCCCGGCGGTGGCGATCGTGACCACCGCGCCGTCCGGGCTGAACTCGCAGACACCGGCGGTGACGTCGCCTTGCGGGGCGAGGTACGCGTGCAGTGCGGCGATGGGGGCTGCCACCAGCGCGGCGCGGGGGAAGCCCGCTTCGGCCAGCGCCCGGCGCAGCAGGTCGCGGCGGAACGAGCCCCAGCCGACGGGATGCGTGAGCACGATGTGCCGCGGTTTCTCCCCGAATCGCTCGGTCGCCTGATCCACCGCGGCGTCCACGAGGACGGCACTGAGGGATTCGGCGGGAAACCGCTCGCCGCCGACGATGACCGGGACATCGTCGCCGACCCGATCGTGGAACCCGGTCAGCAGGCGGGCGGGCGCGGACAGCCCGGCCTCGGCCGCCGCGTCACCGGTGAGCAGGTAGCCGTCGTCGTCGAGGAACACCGCGGAAGCCGCGGCCGGGCCGCGCGCGCCGAGCCACAACGGTTCCGGCGTGCCCCAGCCGTCGCCGTCGTGCGCGCAGGTGGCGGCCGTGGTGCGGGTCGAGGCGATATCGATGCCGAGGACGTAGGGCAACGAGCATCCTCCTTCGCTTGACCAGCCCCTAAGGACCAACCAGGGCCATTCACCCGTACGGCTTGACCCTTATGGGTGAGAGCTGGAATTAAACCCAACGGGGCGCGTCTCGGTTAAGCCCCTAACGCCCTAACGATGTCATACCGATCCCCTATTGGCTGAGTGGGCGACGACGGGGAGTGATCCCCGATGTGCGGGGAGCTGCCCCCTCGCTAGTTTCGGTGACCTGCGAGCAGCCGTGCCCTCAGGCGCTGCGTTCGCCCTCATCGCCCCAGACCCCACAGGAGAGTCCTTTCATGGGTTCCGTTCAGACCCTGCACGACTTCACGCTGAACCTGCTGAACGACACCGCGGCCCGCGCGGCGTTCGCCAACGACCCGCAGCAGGTGCTGGCCGACGCCGGCCTCGGTGACATCAACGCCGCCGACGTGCACGAGGTCGTCCCCCTGGTGCTCGACTTCGTCCCGGTCGACACCGCCACCGGCGTGACCGGCACCGCGGCCGCCGCCGCCGACAACCTGGCCGGTTTCGGTGGCGTCGCGAACGCCGTCAACGGCACCGACGGCGAGTGCGCCGACGGTGTCCAGGGCGCGATCGACCAGCTCACCGCGCTGACCGCCGGCCTGCCGGTCGACGTCCCCGCCGTCGGTACCGGCACCCTGCCGGGCGTGCCGGGCCTCGGCGACCTGCCGATCGAGGTCCCGGGTGCCGTCCCGGGCCTGCCGGGTGTCCCGGCCGTCTCCGACGTGACCGACGTGTCGAACGCCGCCGCCGGCGTGACCGCCCTCGCGCAGAACACCGTCGGCAGCTTCGGCCTGACCGATGACCTTTCGCGTGGCCTCGACTCCGTGTCCCTCGGCCAGGCCGGTGGCGTCGCGGGCGGCGCGGTCGACACCGCGACCGACCTCGTCCACGACGTCCCCGCCGTGGACGCGGTTCAGCTTCCGGCCGTCGACTCGGTTCCGGTCGTCGGCGACCTGGCCGGCGACCTGCCGCGCGCCGACGGTGTCGCGGGCGGTGCCCCGGACTTCCTGTCCCAGGTGGGCGACCTGACCAGCGTCATCGGCAACGTCGGCGTCGCCGACGTCACCACCAAGGTGCACGAGGTCGCGAACAACTACGCGAACGGGGACATCGCGAACAACCACGGTGACGTCACCGGCAGCGTCGCGGGCAACGTGGCCAACGAGGTCGCCAGCGTCGCCAACCACGCGGGTGTCTCCGACGTCCACGACGTCGTCTCCGAGGTCGGCAACAACATCGGCCACAACGTCGGCAACATCGGTGACATCCACATCGGTGGCGGCGACATCGCCTCGGGCAACGACATCCACATCGGCTGATCTGAAGATTCTTCATATCTCACCGGGTGACCGGGCCCCGCGACCGCGGCAGGTCGCGGGGCCCGCACGTCCATGTTGGCCCATGCCACATTGATTCCGCGCTTGGTTAAGGGAACACTGCATCCCCGTGACAGCCCCCGCCTGGCTCGACGTGCTCAACGAGACCTTGGACGCCTGTGTCGCCCATGGTCGCGCCGACCTGGCCGAACGACTCCGGCGCAGACGTGACCAGCAGGCGCCGGGCACCCGGATCGCGGTGGTCGGTTTTCCCAAGCAGGGCAAGGGTTACCTGCTCAACGCGTTGCTGAACGCGCCGGTCTGCGCGGTCGGTGACGCGAGCACGGCCGCCGTACCCACCGAGATCGGCTACGCCAGCGATCCCGCCGCGACGCTGGTCGGGCACGCCCGTGAACGCGTCCCGGTCGGTGACCTGGCGAAGGAACTCGAGGTCCGCCCGCCCGGTTCGCTGCGCCGCGTCGAGGTCGGCCTGCCGCGCGAACTGCTCGGCACGGGCCTGGTCCTGGTGGACACTCCGGCCGTCGGCGATCCGCGGTCGCCCCGCACGGCGGCCACCCTCGACGTCCTCGCCGACGCGCACGCGGTGATCCTCGTCTCCGACGCGACACAGGAACTCCAGCCCGCCGAACTCGCGCTGGCCCGGCACATCCGGACCTGGTGCCCGGCCTTGGTACTGGCGCTGACCAAGATCGACGTCAGCCCGGACTGGCGGGAACTCGCCGCGCGCAACCGTGCCGCGCTTTCGGAGACGGGGGTCGTCGCCGACGTCTTCCCCGTGTCCGCGACGGTGCGCCAGGCCGCCGCGAAGGCCGGTGACGTCGACCTCAATGGACGGTCCGGTTTCCCGGAACTCCTGAACTGGGTGGGGGAACAGGCCGCGCGACCGATCGAACGCACCCGGGCGCTCGCCGCCGCGGTGAGCGTCCGCGCGGCGGCGGTCGAACTGGTGGAGACGCTGCAGACGCGGCTCAACGCCGTTCCGCAGGACAGCGGGATCGATCAGGTCACCCTGCTGCACCAGGCACAACGGCGCTCCGAGGAGCTGCGGCGGCAGAACGTCCGCTGGCAGAACCTGTTGTCGGACGAGATCACCGATCTGGTCTCCGACGCCGAATACGACCTGCGTGAACGGACGCGAGTGATCGTGCGGCATATCGACCGCACCTTCGACGAAGGCGACCCGGTGCAGATCTGGCCGGACTTCCAAGCCTGGCTGGAGGAAAACCTCGCCGAGGCCGTCGAGACGAACTACCACTGGGTGGCGGACCGGGCGACGTGGATCGCGCACGCGGTCGCCACGAGTTTCGGGCCGCGGTACGGCCAGGTACCGGATCTGCCGCTCACCGGGTCCGGAGTGGACTCGATCCCCGAAGTCGGCGCCCCCAAGATCGAACGGTTCAAGATCGGCCAAAAACTCTTCACCGGCCTGCGTGGTTCCTACGGTGGTGTGCTGATGTTCGGTCTGGTCACCAGCCTCGCCGGGCTGCCGCTGATCAACCCGGTCTCCCTCGGCGCCGGTGTCGCGTTCGCCACCAAGAGCGTGCGCGACGAAGGCGGGATGCGGCTGCAGCGACGGCAGGCGCTGGCGAAGGCCGCGGCGCAGCGCCACGTCGACGACGTGTTCATCCGGTTCAGCAAGGAGATCAAGGACGAGATCCGCCAGGTTCAGCGGCGGCTGCGCGATCATTTCGCCGCGCTGTCCGACGAACTCGCGGAAGAACTGACGCACAGGAGAGAACTGATCGTCGCCGGCTCCGCCGAACGGGATCGGCGCACGCAGCGGGTCAAGAAGGAGATCGACCGGCTGGCGGCTCTGCACCGGAAGGCGGGAACTTTAGGCGTGACCGCCCGTGATATCCGGGAGCTTTCCGCGTGACAGCCCTCGATGTCCGTGAACTCCTGACCGACGCCGCGGCGCTCTACCGGGATCGCCCGCCCGCGGTGGCGATGCTGCGTGAATGCCTGGAGCGACTGGAAGAACCGCTGCGGGTCGGTTTCGTCGGCACACCGGGAACCGGAAAGTCCACTTTGGTCTCCGCACTGGCGGAATGGCCGACGCGGGCGCTGCGCGAACTCGACCTGTTCGACACCCCGGCACTGGCGGAACACGTCGACGCGACCGTGCGGTTGGTGCGCCATCTCGAACCCGACGAACTCGACGGCGCCCGGCCGGTGGGTGGTTCGGCGTTCGCGCGGCAGAGCGCGGTGAACTCGGTGCTGGTGCTCGGCAGGGCCGACGAGGTCGGCGCGGGCCGGATCGACGCCTTGCTCACCGCGAAACAACTGGCGCGGCGGGCTTGGCGCGAGGATCCGCGGTGCGCGGGTTTCCAGGGAGTCATCGCGGTCGCCGGGCAACTCGGGTACGCCGGGCGCGCGCTGCGGGACGACGAGTTCGAGGTCCTGCGCGCGCTGGCGTCGATCTCCCGGCAGGACCTGGAGCGCTGTCTCCTGTCTGTCGATTCCTTTGTGGACGATCCGTTTCCGATACGGATCCCGCCGGAGTCACGGAAACATCTGGTCTCGCGGTTCGGCATCTACGGCGTCCGGCTGGCCCTCACGCTGATCCGCACCGGGAGCGAGAACAGACTGAAACTCTCGGCGGAACTCGTGCACCGCAGCGGCCTCGGCGACTTGCGGGACACGCTCGCCGGATGCTTCGTCGCCAGGGCCGAAGCGCTGAAAGCCCGCACGGCGGTGCTGCGGCTGGAAGGTCTGCTGGCCGCCGAACCGCGCCCGCACAGTGACCGGCTGGCCGCGCGGGTGGAGCGGTTCGCCGCGGCCGCGCACGACTTCCGGGAACTGCGGCTCATCGCCGACATCCGGGGCGGCCGCACGGCGTTGTCCGGCGAGATCGCCGAGGAGGCGGCACGACTGCTCGGCGCGCAGGGCCTCGCGCCCACCGAGCGGCTCGGTCTCGAACCCGACGCGGATCCGGCCGAGATCCACGCGGGTGCCGAGAGCGCCCTCGTCCGCTGGCGGCACGAGGCCGAGCGGCCCGACGCCGCCCACGCGGAACGCGCCGCCGCGCGGGTGATCGTGCGTTCGGTGGAGGGACTGCTCAACCTGTTCGTCGCTTGACGTCACCCCCGCCCGCGTTTCGTCCTCTGAACGCGGTGGTTGCGTGTGCAACTACCGCGTTCAGAGGACGGAACGCGGGGCTGGCGGGGTGTCAGGCGTTGCCGAGGACCCGGGTCACGGTGATCTCGATGACCACGCGTTCCGGGTTGGGCTTGGGCTGCCGGTAGCGCGCGGCGTAGCGGTTCTCGGCGTCACGGACCGAGTCGGAATCTTCGCGCAGGACCGCGCGCCCTTCCAAAGTGGACCACCGGGGCCCGTCCAGCTGGCAGGCCGCGACCGGTATGCCCTTTTCGCCCGCTTCCTTGACCAGGCGGGCCTTCTTCGACGAGCGGAACGTGATCACACGCGCGATCCCGGCCTCGAAGTCCACCGTGACCCCCACGGCGACGACGTGCGGGGTCCCGTCGGCGCGGACGGTGGTCAGGGTGGCGAGATGCCGCTCGGTCCAGAAGTCCCGGAAGGCCTCGCCGCGCGTGCTCAGGTCGATCGTCATGACCCCACGCTAGGACATCGTTCACGCGGGCGTCATTTACGGTAATAGTAAGGAAACTTTCTTAACTCTCTTGTTTTTGCCCGACTCGGATGTCACTCTCGAAAAGCGCCGCCGCCACCAACGACGTTTCCGGAGGAGCCATGAGAAAGACCGTTCGGACAGTGCTGGCCGCGGCCGCGCTGACCGCCGGGCTGGTCGCCACGACCGCCCCCGCCACCGCGGCCACCACTCAAGGAACCCCTTATCTGCCGGGAGTCCTGCGTCCCTCGGTGTCGCAGGCGACGCAGGACGCGGCACTCGCGAAGTACTACGATTACTGGAAGAAGAACTTCCTCACCACCAAGTGCGGGACGGGCACCTACGCGGTCAAGGCGCCGGACGCCGACCACGCCTTCGTCGCCGAGGGTCAGGGCTACGGGATGACCATCGCGGCGATGATGGGGGACAAGGACTCGCAGGCCCGCACCGTCTTCGACGGCATCCTGAAGTTCGTGAAGGCGCATCCCTCGTCGATCGACGGGGATCTGCACGCCGCCGAGCAGGATGAGACCTGCAAGAGCGTCAACGGCACCGACTCGGCCACCGACGGCGACCTGGAAATCGCCTACGGCCTGCTCATCGCCGACAAGGTCTGGGGCAGCGGCGGTTCGGTGAACTACAAGGCCGAGGCGCTGCGGATCATCAAGGCCATCAAGCGCAGCGAGGTGCACCCCACCACCAAGTTCATGCGGCTGGCCGACTGGGCCGACGAGGGCAAGTACCTCTACAGCTCGCGTTCCTCCGACTGGATGCCGGGTCACCTCCGCGCGTTCGAAAAGGTCACCGGGGATTCGTTCTGGGGCCAGGTCCGCACCCGGCAGGAGCAGGCCGTCACCCAGCTTCAGCAGCAGTACGCGCCGAAGACGGGGCTGATCCCGGACTTCGTCGTCAACACGAACACCACGCCGAAGCCGGCCCCGTACAACCTCCTCGAAGGCAAGGACGACAAGTACAGCTACAACGCCTGCCGCGACCCGTGGCGGCTCGGCGTCGACGGCATCACCGTGTCTGGCAGCCCGGCGCAGGGGCAGGTGCGGAAGATGAACACCTGGATCCAGCAGAACACGGGCGGCGACCCGGCCAAGATCACCACCGGCTACACGCTGGCGGGCGCCAAGATCTCGGGTCAGACGGGTCAGCACCCCTGCTTCACCGCGTCGTTCGCCATCGCGGCGATGAACGACCCGGGCAGCCAGGCCTGGCTGGACAAGCTGTGGACCTCGATCACGACCTGGACGCCGAACGCCAAGGACTACTACGGCACCGGCATCACCCTGCAGGTCCTGCTCATCCTCTCGGGGAACTACATCGCTGTCTGAGCCAAGTACATGAAGGCCCCCTTCCTTGCGCCTAGGTGCAGGAAGGGGGCCTTCATGTACAGCGGACATCCACCGGACAAGATTTCAACTGCTTGTTGACCTATTCAACAGGCAGTTGTAGCGTCGGCGACCATCCCAAGGCACCGTGGAGGTCCGTCATGCCGTCGACGCCGCTCACCCTGACCCGAACCTGGCGCTTGGCCGTGCTCACCGGCGTGGCCGCGCTCGTCACCGCCGCCTGCGGGGGCGGGCCCGACGGAGCCGGCGGCCGGCAGCCCGCCGCCACCCCGGGGGCGCCCGCCGCGATTCCGGACACCACCGCGGTGATCGAGGCCGTCCAGAAGGACGCCGCCGTCGCCGCCACCCTGCCCGCGAAATACACGCAGGCCGGGATGCTGCACCTGGCGTCGAACCTGCAGTCCGCGCCCAACAACTTCTACGCCGCCGACGGCAAGACCCCGATCGGCTACGAGGTCGACCTCGCCAAGGCCATCGCCAAGAAGCTGGGCGTCACCGTGCACCACCAGGACATGGCGTTCGGTTCGCTGATCACGAGCCTCCAGTCCGGCCGCGTCGACCTCACGATGGCCGCGATGAACGACACCAAGACCCGCCAGGCGCAGATCGACTTCGTCGACTACTTCTCCTCCGGCATCACGATCATGGTCCGCAAGGGCAATCCCGACCGGATCGCCGGTCCGGACACGTTGTGCGGCAAGAACGTCGCCGTCGTCCAGGGCACGAGTCACCAGAAGTTCGCCGAAGAGCAGAACGGCAAGTGCACGCAGGCAGGCAAGCCCGCGCTGACGGTCACCGCGACCGACAGCGACACGCAGAACCAGAACCAGCTCCGCACCGGCCGGGTCGCCGCCATCCTCAACGACCTGCCCAGCGCGGTCTACATCTCGCGGACCGCGGGCGAGGGCGAGTTCTTCGAGGTCGTCCCCGGTGAGCCGATCAACGGCGGCCCGTACGGCATCGGCGTCAACAAGGACAACAAGCCGCTGGCCGAAGCCGTCCAGAAGGCGTTGCAGTCCCTGATCGCCGATGGCGGCTACGGCAAGATCCTGCAGGCCTGGGGCGTCGAGCAGGGCGCGGTGAAGGAGGCGAAGCTCAATGGCGGAAGTTGAGCCGCTGCCGATCGTCCGGTTGCGGCACTGGGGCCGCTGGGTCAGCGCCGTCGTCATCCTCGCGCTGCTGGCCTTGCTCGGGATCGCGCTCGCCAACGCCCAGATCCAGTGGGATTCCGTCCCGGAGTTCCTGTGGTACCGGGTGATGGCGGTCGGTCTGCTCAACACCGTGCTGCTCGCGGTGATCGCGCAGGGTTCGGCGATCGTCATCGGGGTCGTGATCGCGCTGATGCGCCGTTCGGCGAATCCGGTGGCGCGCTGGTTCGCGGCGGGCTACATCTGGCTGTTCCGCGGGCTGCCGGTGCTGCTGCAGATCCTGATCTGGTACAACCTGGCGCTGGTCTTCGAGTTCATCTCGATCCCGCTGCCGTTCGGCGGCTACCTGCTGCACGAGCAGACCAACGTGCTGATCACCGCGTTCACCGCCGCGCTGCTGGGCTTGGCGCTCAACGAAAGCGCGTACATGGCGGAGATCGTCCGCGCCGGGCTGAACAGTGTCGACAGTGGACAGACCGAGGCCGCCAAGTCGATCGGGATGACGCCGCTCGCCACCCTGCGCCGCGTGGTGCTGCCGCAGGCGATGCGGGTGATCATCCCGCCGACCGGCAACGACTTCATCAACATGCTCAAGGGCACGTCGATGGCGTCGGTGATCGGCGTGACCGAGCTGATCCACGCCGCCAACAACATCGCCTCCAACAACCTGCTGGTGATGGAGACCCTGCTGGCCGCGGCGATCTGGTACATGGTCGTGGTGACCGTCGCCGGGGTCGGGCAGCACTATCTGGAGCGCGCCTTCGATTCCGAAGAGCGGGCGGGCGGCCCGTTCTCGCGTGCCGCCAAGGCGTTGCGCACCGCGCCGCTGGTGAGGAGTGAACGTGTCTGAACCCCTGCTGCGGGCGGTGGGTGTCCGCAAGAGCTACGGGCACACCGAGGTGCTGAGCGGGATCGACCTCGAAGTCCATAAAGGACAAGTGGTCTGCCTGCTCGGCCCGTCGGGTGCCGGGAAGAGCACGTTCCTGCGTTGTGTCAACCATTTGGAGACGATCGACGCGGGGCAGGTCTGGGTCGACGGGGAGCCGATCGGCTTCCGCCTGCGTGACGGCAAGCTGTACGAACTGCGGGAGCGCGAGGTCGCCCGGCAGCGGCGCGGCATCGGCATGGTGTTCCAGCGATTCAACCTGTTCGGGCACCGGACGGTGCTGCAGAACGTCGTCGAAGGGCCGGTCCGCGTACTCGGGGTCGCGTCGGACGAAGCCCGTCAGCAGGCGCTCGAACTGCTGGACCGGGTCGGCCTCACGCACCGGGCCGACGCCTATCCGGCTCAGCTGTCGGGCGGGCAGCAGCAGCGGGTCGCGATCGCCCGGTCGCTCGCGATGAAGCCGAAGCTGATGTTGTTCGACGAGCCGACGTCGGCGCTCGACCCGGAACTGGTGGGCGAGGTGCTGGCGGTGATGGGTACGTTGGCCGCGGAGGGGATGACGATGGTCGTGGTGACGCACGAGATGGGCTTCGCGGCCGAGGCCGCCGACGAGGTGGTGTTCATGGCCGACGGCGCGATCGTCGAGACCGGCCCGCCGGGGGAGCTACTGAGCGCTCCGAAACACGAGCGGACCAAGCAGTTCCTGGCGCGGGTCCTCGCATGACGCGGATCTCCCCGCGGTACCTGCTGCAGTTCGACGAACCGGCCGGGTACCTCGACTTCGCCCGGTTCGGGCCGCCGTCGCACGCCGTACTCGACACGACCGCGAGCCTGCTCGACGCCTCCACGAAGGCCGGTCCGTCCACTGTGGACGACCTGATGCGGCAGGAGATCCGGGCCAAGGCCGCCGCCGCCCGCCTTTCCGGTAGCGACACCGACCACACGGTACTGTTGCCGCACACCAGTCTCGGGCTGTTCCAGGCCGCGTTCAACGCCCCGGCCGGCGAGGCGCTGGTCTCGGCGTCGGAGTTCCCCGCCAACACCTATCCGTGGGCGCGCGCCGAACAGGCGGGACGGCTCACCGTGCGGCGGCTGCCGCTGGGACACGTCACGGCGGACGCGGTCAAGGCGGCGTTGACACCGGAGACGTCGCTGGTCAGCGTGAGCGCGGTGGACTTCCGCACCGGATACCGCGCCGATCTGGCGGCGATCCGGGAAGTCGTCGGCGATCGGCTGCTCGTCGTGGACGGCATCCAGGGTTTCGGCGTGACCGAGGCGCCGTGGGAGGTCGCCGACGTGCTCGTCGTCGGCGGCCAGAAATGGCTGCGGGCGGGCTGGGGCACCGGATTCGCCGTGCTTTCGGACCGCGCGCTGGAGCGGATGGAACCGATCCTCTCCGGCTGGACCGGCGCCCGCGACCCGGGACTGTTCGACGACGAGATCCACCCCGCCGACGACACCGCGGCCGCGTGGTCGATCTCGAACCTGAGCCCGATCACCTCGGGCGCGTTCGCGGCGGCGCTGGAACTGGTCGAAGAGGCGGGTGTCGCGGCCATCGCCGCTCGGATCTCCGAACGCGTCGGTGAACTCGAAGAGGTGGTGAAATCCGTTGGGGCAGAGGTGGTTTCGGCCGTCGAGCGACGCGCCGGGATCCTCGCCTTCAAGTGGGAGGGGCACGCCGCCGAACAGCTAGGCTCGGCGCTGGCCAACGCCGGGATCGCCGTGACCGTACGGCCGGAGCACGTCCGGCTGTCCCCGCACGCGTCGACTCCGGCGAGCGCGGCGGAACAGCTGCGCTCCGCGTTGGAACGGCTGGAGAAACCGGTCCGCGTCTTCGAGACGCCTGTCGTCGCGTCGGCGGCTTCGGCGGATCTGCTCACCGCGCTCGTCCCGGCGGTGCACGCGCTCGCCGCGATGCTGGGACCGGGCAACGAGGTCCTGCTGCACGATCTGAGCAGGTTGCCGGATTCGATCGTCGCCATCGCGGGCGACCTCACCGGCCGGACGGTCGGCGGTCCGATGACGGATCTGCTGCTGGGCCTGGTCCGCCGCGGCACCACCCAGGACCTGACGAACTACGAGACCCACGGCCCCGACGGCCGCGCGATCCGCTCCTCGACGCTGTTCCTGCGGGACGCCGACGGGGTCGCGATCGGCTGCCTGTGCGTGAACCGGCTGTCCGACGGCTCGCCGAACGCCGACGGTCACGAACCCGAGACTTTCCCGCCGGACGTCGACAGCCTGCAGCGGTTCCTGGTCGGGCGGGCGGTGGCGAAGGCCGGGATCCCGGTGGACCTGATGAAGAAGCGGCACAAGGCGGCCGTGGTCCGGGAACTGGACGAGGCGGGGTTCTTCCTCATCAAGGACTCGGTGGACCACCTCGCCGGGGAACTCGACGTCACGCGGTACACGATCTACAACTACCTGAACGAGATCCGGGGCAGCTGACGCACCGGGGGAAGTGCAGGCCTCCAAGTCGCGTAACCGCTGGTCGGTGCCACTGCTTTAGAGCGATCGAGGCTCAACCCAGCTCTTGAACGTCTACAAGGGATCCTGGTGCAGTCCATGGCGCCCGACTTGGGTGATCTGCGGGGCTTTGAGAGGGGTCGTGAGTGCTGATGAGCGTTCTATAGAGGGTAGGCCAAATGTGGCGTGGTTTTGAACTGGGCGACGGGGATCAGCCACCACGGTAACGAGCCATGCCCCGGCACGAACCCTCGAGGTACATGATGGCCCCCTTCCTTGCGCTAGGCGCAAGGAAGGGGGCCATCATGTACTGGGAAAGGTGTGAAGGTCGAGTTTCCTCGGCGGAGTCTCGAGCGGAGGGGCCTTCACGGACACGCCGGGGAAACGCGCGATGAAAGGCCCCTTCATTGCAGTACCGAGACCACTCACCCGCGCCATGAAAGGTCCTTTCCTTGCGAAATTTCGCAAGGAAAGGACCTTTCATAGCACTCCTACCGGGCCTGGCTCAGGAACGACTCCACGGCATCGGCCGCCCGGTCGATGCCGCCGTTCCCGCGCGTCTCGGCCTGGATCTCGGCGAGACGCGCGGCCACCGTGGGCGATCCGGCCACGCGCTCGACAGCGGCCCGCAACGTCGACGCGGTCACGTCCGAAGCCGCCAGTTCCTCACCGACACCCAGTTCCGCCAGTTTCGCCGCGTTGCCGAAGCCGTCGGTCGCCAGCGGGATCGCGACGGTCGGGACGCCGTACCACAGTGATTCCGTGCTGCCGCCCATGCCGGCGTGCGTGATGAACGCCGACGCGGCCTCCAGCACCGCGAGTTGCGGGACGAACGGATGCACCTCGATGTGCTCGGGCAGCGGTCCGAGTCCGGCCGGGTCGGTCTGGCCGATCGAGATGACCACGTGCCAGTCCGAGTCGCGGAACCCGTCCACGCAGGCGCGGAACAGGTCGATCTGGTCGGTGAACGCGGTGCCGAGCGACATCAGCAGGACTTTCCTGCCGCTCGCGGGCGGTGTCCAGCTTCGGTCGGCCAGTCGTTCCGGGTCCAGCGCCGGGCCGACGAACCGGACCGAGGACGGAACCCGGTCGACGTTGGGCTGCATCGCCTTCGGCAGCAGCGCGAGCACCTGCTGCGGATGGGAGATCCACTCCCAGGCGTCGGCCTCGATGCCGTTTTCGGTCAGCCACCGGGTGAACGTGGCGAAATAGTCCTTTCCGGACGGTGAGGTCCGGATCGTCCGCAGGATTTCGGCCATGTCCTCTTCGTAGCCGTCCCACGCGACGTACGTGGGGGACAGCTGTACCGCGGGGACGCCGTAGCGCCTGGCCAGGATCGGTGCCGGAAGCCCGCCGATGTCGTACAGCAGCAGGTCCGGTCGGTTTTCGTCGTAGAAGTCGGTCAGCACCGGCATCGCCTGGATGCCCTCGTCGAGGAAGACGCGCATCTGCGAGGCGGGATCCTCCGGCCACGCGGTCTGGTCGCCGAGCGGGAGGATCGACGGATGCGGGACGACCTCGGCGCCGGTCGGTTCGATCAGCCCGGTAAGTGGCTCGCCTACGGCGTAGCTGACGCGGTGCCCGCGAGCGACCAGCTCACGGATGACGGCCAGCGACGGGTAGATGTGGCTCGGCGCGGTGCAGCCGATCATCGCGATGTGTTGCTTCTGCATGATGTCCTGTCTGTGCCCGTGAAGGAATGACAGACGGCGCGCAGGAAAGGGGCCACCCGATCGCGGACGGCCCGGCGGTCACGCCGTCTCAGGCGGCGCGCATCCGGATGTGGTAGGTCATGATCGAGATCCTAGCCGCCACCGCGCGGCCTCCCAACCGATTAACCGGTTGCCCGGTTTGCCGCGATCGGGACCCGCCGTTGGTAGGGACCTTCGCCGGAAGGGTTCCCCAGGTCACGGACGTGGATAGGGTTTCGGGGCTTCACCTTTGGAGGGAAAGGGAGAAACCGTGAGACGTGTTCTCAGCACCGCGCTGGCCATGGCCACGCTGGCTTCGGTCGCGGTGACCGCACCGGCTGTCGCCGCGGAAGAAGCGCAGCCCATCGAGACGATCACCTGGGGACCCTGTACCGATCCGGCGTTGATCAACGCCGGCGCCGAATGCGGCTACCTGTCCGTGCCGCTGGATTACACGAGGCCGCGCGGCGAAAAGATCCAGCTCGCGCTCAGCCGTGTCAAGCACAAGACGCCGGAGGCGCAGTACCAAGGCGTCATGCTCACCAACCCGGGTGGCCCGGGCGGCTCCGGGCTGCTGCTCGCGACCCGCGGCACGCGGGTGCCGAACCACGCGGGCGACGCCTACGACTGGGTCGGCTTCGACCCGCGCGGCGTCGGCTCCAGCAAACCCGCGCTTTCGTGCATTCCCGACTACATGGATTACAACCGGCCGAACTACGTGCCGACGACACCGCGGCTGGAGAAGACCTGGCTGCAGCGTTCGAAGTCCTACGCCGACGCGTGCGCCAAGAACAACAGCCGCGCGCTGCTCGACAACATCAAGACGACCGACACGGTCAAGGACATGGAGAGCATCCGCAAGGCGCTCGGCGCGGAGCGGCTGAACTTCTACGGGTACTCCTACGGCACCTATCTCGGCCAGGTCTACGGGACGCTGTTCCCGCAGCACGTCCGCCGGATGGTGCTCGATTCCACTGTGGACCCGCGCAATGTCTGGTACCAGGCCAACTTGAACCAGGACGTCGCCTTCGACGTCAACCTCGACATCTGGTTCGGCTGGGTCGCGCGGCACGACGACGTCTACCACCTCGGCAAGACACAGGCCGCGGTGAAGCAGGTCTTCGACGAGCAGCTGAAGAAGGTGGCCGCCGTCCCGGCGGGCGGGTTCATCGGGCCGGACGAACTCCTCGACGTCTTCCAACAGGCTTCGTACTACCAGCTGCGGTGGACGCTGCTCGGTGACGCGCTCGCGAAGTTCGTCAACAAGGGTGACTGGCAGACGATGAAGGGCCTGTTCGAAGGCTTCGGCGGTCGCGGCGACGACAACGGGTACGCCGTCTACCTCGCCGTCCAGTGCACGGACGTGAAGTGGCCGCAGAGCTGGCAGCAGTGGAAGTTCGACAACTGGCGCACCTATCAGAAGGCGCCGTACTTCACCTGGCAGAACGCCTGGTTCAACGCGCCTTGCCGGTACTGGCCCGCGAAGCCGGGCAAGCCGGTCAAGGTCGACGGCAAGAAGGTGCCGAGTGTGCTGATGATCGGCGAGACGCTCGACGCGGCGACGCCGTACGAAGGCAGCCTCGAGGTGCGAAGCCGTTTCCCCGGCGCTCGCCTGATCGGTGAGCCGGGCGGTACGAGCCACGCGATCACCCCGCGCGGCAACGCCTGCGTCGACAACCGGATCGCCGACTATCTGGCGACCGGTGCGCTGCCCGATCGCAAGCCAGGGCGGACGGCCGACGTCGAATGCGCGCCGTTGCCGCTTCCGGTACCGCCTCCGGCTCCGGTCTCGGCTTCGGCTCCTGAAGCGGCACTCTCCCGGGTGCCCGCCTAGCTGAAAGTCCGTGAAGGCCTCCTTCCCTACCTTGAGCGTAGGGAAGGAGGCCTTCACGGACTTTTGGGGTTTCCAGGACAGGGGACTTTGTGTTACAAAGTGCGTATCGACTTTGTATTTCAGAGTGCTCGAAGGGGGAGAGTGATGGTGGACGCGTTCAGCCTCGAAGGGCTGGTGAAGCGCTTCGGTGACGTCCTGGCCGTCGACGACGTCAGCGTGCGGGCCGCGCCGGGGGAGGTGGTGGCGTTGCTCGGGCCGAACGGTGCGGGCAAGTCGACCACGATCGACATGCTGCTGGGGTTGACCAGGCCCGACGCGGGCCGGGTCCGGGTCGCCGGGCGCAGCCCGGCCGAGGCGATGGACCGCGGCGTGGTCGGCGCGATGGCGCAGAACGGGACACTGCTCAGGGACGCCACGGTCGCCGAGCTCGTCGGCCTGTTCGCGTCCCTGCACCGGAATTCGCTGCCGGTGCGCGAGGTGCTCAACCGCGCCGGTGTCACCGAGTACGCGAATCGCCGGTGCGGGAAGCTCTCCGGCGGAGAACAGCAGCGGGTGCGGTTCGCGCTGGCACTGGTCGGCGATCCGGAGCTGCTGGTGCTCGACGAGCCGACCGCGGCGATGGACGTCGACGGGCGGCGACGGTTCTGGGCGTCCATGCGTGAGTACACCGAGACGGGCCGCACGGTCCTCTTCGCGACGCATTACCTCGCCGAAGCCGAGGACTACGCCGACCGCGTCGTGCTCATGCGCCACGGCCGGATCGTCGCGGACGGGCCGGTCGGCCAGGTCAGGGCCGCGGTCGCGGGCCGGGCGCTGCGGGCCGTCGTCCCGGGCGCCACCGAAACCGTGCTGGCCGCGTTGCCCGGAGTGTCGCGAGCGGTCCTGCGGGCCGGGCACGCGGAGCTGAGCTGCGCCGATTCCGACGCCGCCATCCGCGCTCTGCTGCGCGAGTTCCCGCTCGCCGCGGACATCGAAATCACCGCTGTCGGACTGGAAGAAGCCTTCGTCGCGCTGACCGCCGATGAAACCGAGGGGGCCTTGCGATGAACCTGGACTACTTGACGCTGGAGATCAAGCGCATCGTCCGCAGCCCGCAGTTCGCGTTGTTCACCATCGGCATGCCGCTGGCGATGTTCCTCTTGTTCGGCGGGATCTTCGGCGCCCGCGAGATCGCTCCCGGCATCTCGACCGCGACGGTGACCATGGTGAACATGGCCGCGTACGGCGCCATGACCGCCGCGCTGTTCACCGGCACGCGCGTCGCCACCGAGCGCACCGACGGCTGGCAGCGCACCTTGCGGCTGACGCCGATGCGGGCACCCGGCTATCTGCTGGTGAAGGTGTCGGCGGGGCTGTTCGTCGCGCTGCCCGTGCTGCTGGTGATCTTCGCGGCCGGGATGATCCGCGGCATCCGGCTCGAAACCGGCCAGTGGCTGACGATCTTCGGCGCGCTGTGGCTCGGCGCCCTGCCGTTCGCGGTGCTGGGCCTGATGATCGGCCTGTTCGGCAAGGGCGACACCGTCCAGGCCGTGACCGGCGCGCTGATGCTGCCGCTCGGTATGTTCGGCGGGCTGTGGATCCCGCTGCAGATCCTGCCCGGCTGGATGAACACCGCCGGACATCTCCTGCCGACGTACTGGCTCGGCGAGATCGGCCGCGCGCCGGTGCTCGGCGGTTCGGGTGTGCTGACCGCCGCCGGAGTGCTCGCCGCCTGGCTGGTGGTGCCCGCGCTCGTGGTGATGGCGAGGTTCCGGCTCGACACGGCGAGATTGTGAACCCGTGTTAGTTTTCCGAAGTGGTGGAGCATGAACGGGACGACGACGCGCGGCCGATGACGCCCGAGGAGTCGCTCGCGCTCATCGCCAAGCAGGCGGAGGAGACCCGGCGTGGGATCGGGCCGAATCCCGCCGTGCTGCTCGCCGTCTGGGGTCTGGTGTGGCTGCTCGGTTTCGGGCTCATCTACCTTTCGGCCCCGCCCACCTCGCTGACACCGCTGTGGCTGGCCGGCGCCCTCGCGGTCGTGGCCTTCGCCGGGGCCATCGCGTACTCGGCCATCTACGGCATCCGGAGCGGTCGCGGTGTCCGCGGTCCGTCCCGGCTCGTCGGGGCGATGTACGGGTGGAGCTGGATGATCGCGTTCGGCGGGCTGACGGTGGTGAACACCGCGCTGATCCGCCTCGGCCTCGATTCCGAGCTGATCCCCTTGCTGTGGTCGGGAACCTCGCTCATCCTGACCGGACTGATGTACCTCGCCGGCGGAATGCTGTGGCAGAGCAAACTGCAGTACGGCCTCGGCGTGTGGATCATCGCGTGCGGCGCGGCGAGTGTGCTGGCGGGCGGGCCCGACAACTTCTTGGTGCTGAGCCTCGCGGGCGGCGGCGGGTTTCTGGTGGCGTCGCTGGTCTTCCTGGTGCGATCGCGATGAGCGAGGACGGGTTGCCCCAGCTCGATCCGGTGATCCACGCGCAGGCGCGGCTGCGGGTCACCGTGGCGCTGTCGAGCCTCGGGCCGGGCGACAGCATCACTTTCCCGCGCCTGCAGCAACTGCTGGACATGACACCCGGCAACCTGTCGACCCATCTGCGCAAACTCGAGGACGCCGGATACGTCGAGATCACCAAGGCCTTCGAACATCGCACCCCGGTGACGCTGGTCGAGCTGACCACCCGGGGCCGCGCGGCGTTCGAGGAGTACACGAAAGCCCTGCACCGTCTTCTCGAGGTACCGGGCGATGGGCGGGCATGACCGGTGGGTCATCCACCTCGACATGGACGCGTTCTACGCCTCCTGTGAACAGCTGACCCGGCCGACCTTGGCGCACCGCCCCGTCCTGGTCGGCGGCGCCGGCCCGCGCGGCGTGGTCGCCGGGGCGAGTTACCAGGCGCGTGCGCACGGGATCAAATCGGCGATGCCGATGTCGCAGGCCCGGCGGCTGCTGCCGCCCAACGGGGTCATCCTGCCGCCGCGGTTCGCCCTCTACGAACTGCTCAGCACGCGGGTGTTCGACCTCGTCGCCCAGTACGCGCCCGTGCTGGAACGGATCTCGCTCGACGAGGCCTTCGCGGAACCGCCTTCCCTGTCCGGGGCGTCGTCGGAGCAGGTCCGCGAGTTCGGCACCCGGCTGCGGGAGCACATCCGGGCCGAGATCGGCCTGGTGGCTTCGATCGGGGCGGCGTCGGGCAAACAGGTCGCGAAGGTCGCGTCGGATCTGGCCAAACCGGACGGGCTCCTCGTCGTCGATCAAGGCACCGAACGCGACTTCCTCGCGCCGTTGCCGACCAGGGTGCTGTGGGGGATCGGCCCGGTGGCGGAAGGAAAACTGCGGGCGATCGGCGTCCGGACGCTGGGACAGCTGACCGCGTTGTCCGACGCCGACGCGGTGTCCACGCTGGGCAGTGTGGTCGGCCGGGATCTGCGGCGCCTCGCCACCGGCGTCGACGACAGGCCGGTGTCCGACCGCGCGGAACTCAAGCAGGTCAGTGCGGAAACGACCTTCGACCGGGACCTGATCGACCTGGTGAGCCTGCGGCGGGAGGTCCGCGACCTCGCCGTCCACGCGCACAAGCGGCTGGTCAACGCCGAACGGGTCGCGCGGACGGTGGTGGTGAAACTGCGGCACACCGACTTCAGCACGGTGACGCGTTCGGAGACGATGGCTTCGCCGACCGACGAATTCGACCAGCTCGCCGCGATGGCGGAGCGACTGCTGATCGACCCGTCGGACTTCGGTGGCGTGCGGCTGGCCGGAGTCGCGTTTTCCGGGCTTTCGGTGCCGCATCAGGATCCGCTGTTCACCCTGTCGGTCCCGGTGCCCGATGTGTCCACTGCGCCCACCGTCTCGCGGGCGCCCGCCCCGGTGGTCACCTCGACCGGCTGGCGGCCGGGGGACGACGTGGTGCACGACGAGTTCGGGAGCGGCTGGGTGCAGGGTGCCGGGCACGGGCGGGTGACCGTGCGGTTCGAGACGCGTTCCAGTGGCCCCGGGGTCGCCCGGACCTTCGTCCAGGAGGACCCGGCCCTTCGCCGAGGTGACCCTGGTGACTGCCTCGCCTGACCCCCGCGTTTAGTCCTCTGAATGCGGTGGTTGCGCGTGCAAGGACCGCATCCAGAGGACTAAACGCGGGCGTCCGGTTTGACGGCGAGTGACCTCAGTGAGGCAGGATGGGCGACAACCGTCACCCGAACGAGGGAACCGATGATCGCCAGCCGCGCCCGCCAGACAGCCGCTCTCCTCGGCGTCGCCGTGCTGCTCGCCGGGTGCGAGGTGGCCGCTGACCAGCCGCCCGCCGCGTCAAGCGCGCCGCCCGCGCAGGCGAGCCAGGCGCCGGAGGACTCGTTCACCGTGGTCGCGACCGGTGACGTGCTCATCCACCCCGCGCTGACCGAGCAGGCCAAGGAGGACGGCAACGGCAAGATCGACTACCGGCCGCTCCTGGCCGGGGTGAAACCGCTGATTTCCGGCGCCGACCTCGGCATCTGCCACCTCGAGACGCCGCTGGCGCCGAAGGGTGGCCCGTACAGCGGCTACCCGTCGTTCAGCGCGCCGCCCGAGATCGTCGACGCGCTCAAGGACACCGGGTACGACACCTGCTCGACGGCGTCCAACCACACGATCGACCAGGGCCCGGAGGGCGCCAAGCGGACCCTCGACGAACTCGACGAGGCCGGCCTCCAGCACACCGGTTCGGCGCGCTCGGCGGAAGAGGCGAAGAAACCGCTGATCGTCGACGTCAACGGGGTGAAGGTCGCCCAGATCTCCTACGCCTACGGGTTCAACGGCATCAAGGTGCCCGCCGGGAAACCCTGGCTGGTCAACCAGATCGACGCGGAAGCCGTCATCGCGGAGGCCAAGGCCGCGCGCAAGGCGGGGGCGCAGGTCGTGCTCGCGAGCCTGCACTGGGGCACCGAATACCAGCACGACCCGACCTCGGAGCAGCGTTCCCTGGCGAAAAAGCTCCTCGGCGACGACTCGATCGACCTGATCATCGGCCACCACGCGCATGTCGTGCAGCCCTTCGAGCAGATCAACGGCAAATGGGTCGCCTACGGCCTCGGCAACAGCGTCGCCCGGCATTCGGAACCGAAGGGCTCGACCGAACAGGGCGCGGCCGCGCGGTTCCGGTTCGTGCGTGACGGCGAGCGCTGGAAGGTCGACAAGGCCGAGTACGTCCCGACCCTGGTGCAGCTCGGCCCGCCGATCCGGCTGCTGGACCTGACCGCGGGGCAGCGCGGGGACGCCGGGGCGGAAGCGCTCAAGGCCACCGCGCTCAAAGACACCGACGAGGTCGTCCTCAGCCGCGGTGCCGGTGACCGGGGGCTGACCCGCCCCGGCCGCTGAAACACGGGAAGGCCGGAGACTTTCCCCGGCCCACCCGTGCCTTCTCCGCGCCGGGTCGTCAATATCGTCGCCGTACCACCAGTTTCGCCAGGGCCGCCAGCTCGGCACCTGGGCGGGGCACCGGGTTCGCGACGGCGAGATGATGCAGCGCGCCGGTCAGGAGCGCGTCGGCCTGCTCCTGGCTCCACGCCCGGCCACCCGCTCGTTCCACCAGCTCCGCCGCGTGGGGCAGCTCCGCGGCGTCGAGGTTTTCCTTGCGGTACAAGGCGTCCAGTTCTCGCCCGGCAGCCGTGCCGGAGTGGAGCGCGGCCACCACCGGTAAAGACTTCTTCCGGTTGGCGATATCCGAGTGGACCGGCTTCCCGGTCACCGCCGGATCACCCCAGATCCCGAGTAGATCGTCGATGTGCTGGAACGCCAGCCCGAGTGCCCTCCCGTACTCGGTCAGCCGGTCGACCTGATCCTCTCTCCCTTCCCCGGCGAGCGCGCCGAGCGTGCACGACGCCCCGAGCAACGCGCCGGTCTTCCCTTCGGCCATCCGGACGCATTCGGCGGTGTCGACGTCACCGCGTTCTTCGAACTTCAGGTCCGCGCTCTGCCCTTCCAGCAGGTCGATCACGGCCGTGCTGAGCACCCGCAACGCGGTTCGGCCGAACGGGGCCACTATCTCGAAGGCCTGCGACAGCAGGGCGTCCCCGGCCAGGATCGCGGCACCGGTGCCGAAGACCGTCCAGGCCGTCGGGCGGTGCCGCCGGGTGGTGTCGGCGTCCATCACGTCGTCGTGCAACAGGGAGAAGTTGTGCACCAGCTCCACCGCGACCCCCGCCGGGACGGCGACCTCGGCGTCGCCCCCGACCGCCTCGGCGGCCAGCAGCACCAGTGCCGGCCGCAGCGCTTTGCCGCCGTCCGAAGTGGACGGACGGCCGTGCTCGTCCCACCAGCCGAAGTGGTAGCCCGCGATCAACCGCATCGACTCCGGTAATCTGCCGACGGTTTCACGCAGCGCCGGATCGAGCAGATTCCGGCTCCAGGTCAGTACTTCGCCGGCGGGCCGGGCGCCGGTGCGGGTCTCGATGGTCGTCAAGGAATCCACCCGTCGTCGTGGCGGGTCATTCCGCCATGGGAACTGCTGATCGCGTATTCGCGGCTACCCATTAGAGTGGGGTGCGCACAAAATGAACATAGCAAGCGGTAATCCCGGCTCAAACACTCGATCGGGTCTCGGGGTATGTTCACCTGTTTGCCGGATCGGTGCTGGTAGGCGCTGTTGGCGGGGGCCGTTCGGGGCGTCGAAGCCTGCCGGTCCGACGGTGAACGGATGTGCCGGTGACGTGCCGTGTCCGCTGCTCACTCGGTCGTGAAGGAGTGCTCTCCAACCGGTGACGCGCCTTTCCGGCGTGTACCGCAAATCGTTTCGCCGACTGAGAAATTGCGCCGGGAAGGTGACGATCGGCAGGCCGCGCTCCGCCGTGAGTATGAATTGATTCAATTGACCTTTTCCCCGCCCCGAACGGTGAACTAGTTTCAGTGGTCTTCGGAGCGAGGGAGTCGAATGGGCATTTACCTGACCGGCATCGCCTGGGTCGTCGGCGCGGCGATCTTCGCGGGGTTCGTCGGCTACCTCGTCCGCAAATTCGGCTGGGAGGAGGGGCGGCGTGACAACAACGACGCCGCCGGCCAGGTGTTCACCATCGTCGGCGGGCTGCACGCGGTATTGGTCGCGTTCATCTTGATCTCCCTCTTCGACTCCGCGAGCGCGGCGCGCGACGGCTCCTACCACGAGGCGGACAGCCTCGTCGCCGCCGTCTGGGCCGCGGATTCCCTGGGGGCGGAGGCCAAGGACGAGGTACGGAAGCTGAGCGCGGAGTACATCACCACGGTCGAACAGCGAGAGTGGCCGTTGATGGCCGAAGGTGACGAGACCGTCCCCGACACCGGTTGGGCGCAACTCGACCAGTTGCGCAAGGCGGTCGAGAAGGCGCCTTCGGACGACGACTGGGTCCGCGAGCGCAAGGCCGAGGCGACAGCCCAGCTCTGGCAGGTCTACGAGGCCCGTCAATCCCGGCTCAACGCCGTCGAGGGCAGCCGGGTCGGCGGTGTCGTCTGGTTCGCGCTGATCCTCGGCAGCCTCATCTCGGTCCTGCTGCCGAACCTGTTCGGCGGCACTCGGCTCGCCGCGCATCTGGTCATCGTCTCCACCCTGGCCGGCACGATCACCCTCCTGCTGTTCGCGATCTACCAGCTGCAGAACCCGTTCGGCGGCGGGATCCGGATCCCGCCCGACGCGTTCACGGCCGCCCGGGCAAGACTCGCTTGAGCGCCGTGGACGGGGTGACGCGGGCCGCGGCGACGGTGGCCGTCGCCGGACTGGTCGGCACCTCGGCGCTGCTGGCCCCGATGGCCGCGCGTGCCGCCGAGTCCTGCCTGGTGGTGCAGGCCGAGACCGGGTCGCACGGGAAGTCGAAGCTGCGCTGGCTCGACGTCGGGTCGGGGACCACGCTGCGCGTCACCGATCCGGGTTACCGGCTCAACGCGCTCGGCTACTCCGCGACACGAGACCAGGTGTTCGGTGTCGCCGAGGGGCTCAGCCGGGGTGCGCACGCGGTGACGATCGATCGTGACGGGACCGCCCGGGATCTCGGCCCCATCACCCGCGCCGGGAACCGGCTGCCGGTGTGGAGCCCCGTCGCGGGGGTGACCGCCGGCGCGATCGGCGGGAATTCCTGGTACCTGCTCAGGAACGGCACCCTGTACACAGTGGACCTGACGCCGGGGGAGCGGTACCTGCGGGTGATCCGGACGGTGTTCCTGCGGCCGATCACCCTCGCCCACGATGTCAACGACTTCGCCTACCACAACGGACTGCTGTACGGCGTTTCCACCACCTGGCGCGGAAAAGGCGTCGTGATCACCATCGATCCGGCGTCCGGCAAGGTGCGCGAAGCCGACGACGCCCGGTTCCCGCCCGCCGATGTCTACGGTTCGGTCGTGCTCGGCCGCGACGGCGCCTTGTACGCCACGGCGAACCGGATCGGCGGACGCAGTGTGCTCTACCGCCTCGACCGCGGGGGGCGGGTGACCGAGGTGCGGTCGGGTCCGCCGCTGGCGAGTTCGGACGCCGCCGGCTGCCTCACCGCCCCCGAAGTGCCCGAGCCGCCGAAACCGGAACCGCCCAAGCCGACGCCGACACCGACACCCACGCCGACCCCCACCCCTGCCCCCACGCCGACACCTGTGCCTGTGCCTGTGCCCACTCCTGCGTCCCCGACGCCCTCGCCGACCCCCAGTCCGAGCCTGGTACCGACCCCCGGCCCGACGCCCACGCCAAGCCCGGCTCCGCGGCCCGCTTCCGCGCCCAAGGTGATACAGCCGCCCGCTCCCGCGCCGGAACCGGCACGTTCGGCGCCCACCCGGAAACGCGAGGAAGCGGAGGAGGCCGACCCCCGCGCCCAGACGAAGGAGAAGCGGCGGTGGGGGATGACCACGCTGGTGCTGATCCTCGGTGGGGCGGCGGCGGCCGGTGCCGCGCGGCGGGCGCGGTGAGTCAGTACTTGAACTGGTCCACGTTCTCGCGCGTGATCAACAGCGGATCACCCAGCAGGACGGTCTTCGTGGCGGCGTCGTACTTGATCGCCGGGAGTTCGAGGTTCACCTTGTTCGACGGGCCGGGCTGCCTGCCCTCGGCGATCTGCTTACCCGCCCACGCGGTGAGGTAGCCGAGCGATTCGACATTCCACAGCACCGAAAGCGAGGCGGAACCGTCCAGCAGGTAAGGCTTGATCGCCTGCGGCGTCCCGACGCCGACGGTGAAGACGTGACCGATCTTCTGCTGCGTGCGGACCGCCTCGGCGACCCCCGGCGCGGACGTCGTGCACTCGCCGACCAGGCCGGTGAGATCCGGGTACTTGATCATCAGGTTTTTGGCCAGCACGGTGGCGTGGTCCCGGTCTTCGCCGGCGTACACCGTCTCGACGAGCTGGGCTTGGGGATACCGGGTAGCGGTATAAGCCCGCTGGACGGCGATCCACGCGTTGAGGTTCTCGGCGTTCTCGCCGCAGGAGACGATCGCGTACTTGCCCGCGCCGCCCATCTTCTTCATCAGGGCGTCGGTGAGCGCCTCGCCGATGCCCTCCGGGGTCGCCTGGTTGACGAACAGTTCGCGATCGGTGCCGGGTGCGTCGGTGTCCGAAGTGATCACGTGGACGCCTTTGGCCCGTGCCTCGGTGATCACCGGCGCGATCGCCTTGGGGTCGTTCGGGGCGATCGCGATGACGTCGACCCGCTGGTCGACGAAGCCGCGCACGATCGAGACCTGCGCGGCGGGGTCGACCGTCGGCGGGCCGGTCGAGACCCATTCGACGCCGAGCTGCTTGGCCGCGGCGTGCCCGCCGGTGTTCATCGCCTCGAAGTACGGGATGCCCGCGACCTTCGGCACGAACGCGATCCGGATCGGCTTGGCCGCCGTTCCCGCCGGTTCTTCGCCGTCGCACCCGATCAACCCGAACAGCATGCCCAAAACGCACACGGCCGCCACCACGAGCGTCTTCGTCGGCCCTCGCATCTCCACCCCATAGTCACGGAACTACCTGAACCAGCCGATCGGTCTGCGCGCGGTGGAGACCTCCGGCGAAACTAGGGTCTCCGGTTACCCCGGTCAACCGGATGAGCGCAAAGGGTTACGGAAGTGAGTTCATCGACCTGGCCCGATTACCGATTCGGCCTACGGGGGTGACGGTGAGCGATCGAGGAGAGCCGCGTCACTGCGCCATATATACGGGTAGGGGGTATATTGGTTCGTATGAACGAGACACGGCATGGAGCAAGCTGGTCGATGGCGGCGTCGGCGACCCTGCATTGCCTCACCGGCTGTGCGATCGGCGAGGTCCTCGGCATGGTGATCGGCACGGCACTCGGCCTGCACAACGCGGCGACGATCGTCCTGTCGGTCGCGCTGGCCTTCGTCTTCGGTTACGCGCTGACGATGCGCGGCGTGCTGAAGTCGGGCCTGCGGATCGGCGCGGCGCTCAAGGTGGCGCTGGCCGCCGACACCGTCTCGATCGCGGTCATGGAGATCGTCGACAACGGGGTCATGGTGGTGGTGCCGGGTGCCATGGACGCCGGGCTCGGGAGCCTGCTGTTCTGGGGCGCGCTGGCGTTCTCGCTGGCCATCGCGTTCGTGCTGACGGTGCCGGTGAACAAGTGGATGATCGGGCGCGGGCTGGGACATGCGAAGGTCCACGCGCACCACGCGCACTGACGTCTTTCGCTGGTGTGAAGTACATGATGGCCCCCTTCCTTGCGCCAGGCGCAAGGAAGGGGGCCATCATGTACTGGGACGCGTGGAGAGGTCGATCGCCTTGTCGAGCTCCGCGGGCATCAGCACCCGCAGAATGCCTTCGAGCAGGTAGTAGTCGCCGTAGGGTAGTGAGACCTCGACGCCGTCCTCGGCCGGGCGGTTGCGGGTGCCCCGCGCCATGATCGCCTCGGCGCGGGTGGACTTCGTGGTCAGGCAGGTGTCGCACAACGCCGTGAGGATCCGGATCGCCGCCTCGCGGTACTGCGGCCGGTTCGCGACCTTCGCCAGGTCGAGCAGCCCACACGCCATCACCGCTCCGGCGGAGGAGTCCTTGATGTCGTGCGGTGCCTGTGGAGCGAGGTAGTCCCACACCGGCACGTTGTCCGGGGTCAGGGCGCGGAGCGCGAAGTCCGCCAGGCGTTGCGCTGTCCGCAGGAACAGCGGGTCGCCGGAGCGCCGGTACATCGTGGTGAACCCGTAGATCGCCCAAGCCTGGCCGCGCGACCAGCACGACGCCGGACTGTAGCCCTGCACGGAGTTCGGGCCGATCTCGGCGCCGGTGTCCGGGTCGAAGTCGAACACGTGCGGGGTCGAACCGTCCGGGCGCAGGAAGACCCGTTCGGTGGTCTTCGCGTGGGAGACCGCGATGTCGAGGTACTTCCGGTCACCGGTCTGCTTGCTCGCGAAGGTGAGCAAATCCAGGTTCATCATCGTGTCGACGATGACCCGGCCGGCGTTACCCGGCGTGCCGAGCGCGCCCCATGCCCGGATGAACCGGCCCTTTTCGTTGTAGCGCTGGATGAGCGACGCGGCGGCGTTGAGCGCGCCGGTGCGCCACTTCTCGTCGCCGGTGAGCCGCCAGCCTGTCACCCACGAGGGATAGAACAGGAATCCGAGGTCGTGATCGCGTGTTTCATACTGGCGCGGCGCGAGCTTTTCCGCGGCCGCCATCGCGAGCGTCCGGAATTGCGGATCGCCACTGTAGATCGAGGCGAGCCACAATGTTCCCGGCCAGAAACCGCCGATCCAGCCGCCATTGGCGGAATAGGTCCATTTCTCGAATCGGGTGATCTCCGGAAAGGCCGTCACGCCGGGTGCGACGACTCGCAGTTTGGTCACCGCGTAGTCGGCCGTTCGGCGGAAAGTCCTTGAACCGTCGGCTTCCCGCTCCGCCGCCCTGGCGGACGGGGTGATCGCCGTCGCCGTGACGGCGGCACCGGCGGCGGTGGTCAACAGGGTTCGCCGGGAAACGCTCACGATGCCCGCCATTCGTCAGTGGGAATGCGTCACGGGAGTTTCGCATGACGACTGAGCGCTTGTGAAGGCCATTCATGGTTGTGAATAAACGCGCCGTTCAGTGGGACGGTCTTATGGTGACGGTAAGGCTTTTTGGTGTCGCTCGCGTGTGTCGACCCGCGACGGCTGTGTCGTGAAGGCCTCCTTCCCTACCTTGAGAGTAGGGAAGGAGGCCTTCACGGAACATGGACCTCGACTCCTGGCAACCGGGCGCTGGACGTCGCGGAACGCGCGAGCTTGAGGCGGCCCTCGATGAGTTTCCGGAAAGGGCGAAGGCCCGGCGCAATGGGGGTGCGCCGGGCCTTCGCGTTCAGGGGGTCACGCGCACTTGGGCGCGACGGGCAGGTCCGATCCGGTCTGCAGGTAGGTGTCGGAGATGTAGTGTCCCGGGCCGATCCGGTCCCAGATGTTGCTGGTGCCGAACTTGCCGGTGACGGTCTCACCCTCGACGTAGCATTCGATGTTGACCTTCGCGTAGTTCGCCGCGAGGCCCTTGACGGCCGCCGTGGTGCTCGCGGAAGCCCGCACGTTCATCGGGTCGCCCGCGGTGCTGACGACACCGGTCGGGCCGGAGCCGGTCCACAGGTAGGAGACGTTGACCCAGCCGTTGTCGGTCATCTTCAGGCCGTCCCAGAAGGTGCCGTCCGCGAGGTCGATTCCTGCCGGGTTGGCGGGCTTGCGGCCGAACTCGTCCTTGCCGCCGTTGTAGCCGTCCTGGTACGCGGCCTGTGCTTCGGGCTTGCCCTGCGGCAGGTCCTTCCACATCTGGCGGGTTGCCGACGGGTTCCAGTAGTCGTCCTTGGTGTTCCACGGGCCGACGTCCCACACCGGCGCGTACTCGCAGCGGCTGTTGTCGGTGCGGCAGACGCGGACGGTGTAGTTTCCGGTGTTCTTGGGCGCCAGGCCGCGTCCGGAGGGCAGCGCGACGAAGTGGTCGCGGGACTTGATCACGTGGCCGTTGGCGGTGGTGCCGCCGGGAAGACCCTCACGGGTGGCGAACACCTTGTAGGTCAGCGGGGCGGCGGCCGCGCCGATCGCGTTCGTCTGCGGGCCGAGTTCGCCCTGGAGCGTGACGTCGCTGACCTTCGCGGTCAGTCCGTCGTTCACGGTGCGCAGTCCGATGCGGACCTGGACCGTGGAGACCGAAGTGGACAGCTGGGCGCCACCCTCGGCGGGGGTCCACTCGGTCCAGTCGTTCGAGTTCAGTTTTCCGCGGACGTCGACCTCGACGGCCGTGCCCTTCGGCGCGTCGGCGGTCACCCGCGCGGTGACGCGGTTCACCGGCTTCCCGAGCTTCTGCTCGCCCAGCAGCAGGTAGCCCTGGCTGCCGATGGAGTCGGGTTTTCTGTGCCAGGCGGCGTTTTCCAGGCTGAGCACGCCACCGTCGCTGCGGACGTTGACATCGTCGCTGTCCACAGTGGACAAGTCGGCTCGCCAGCTTCCTTCGGACGCCGCGTTCGCGGGGTTGGCGGCCAGCGCGGTGACCGCCCCCATGGCCAGCACGGCCGCCATCACACGGCGGGCCTTCACGGTCCGGACCATTCCGGTCTCCCTTCGAGCACTCTCGGTTGCTACGACGGAAGCTTCGCCGGGACCTGTACACGATCGATACAAACGCCCGGGATGTACATGAAGGCCCCCTTCCTGTACTTAGGCGCAAGGAAGGGGGCCTTCATGTACTTCGACGTCAGGCGCTCGCGGAGTCGCCGTAGGAGGCTTCCGCCGATTCCTGCAGCCGTGAAGCGAGCGCGGACTCCTGTGGCCGTGCCGAGAGCTCCCGCCACAACGCGAGGGCGCGTTCCGAGTACGTCCGCGACCGCTCCGGCTGGCTCAATGCCTCGTGCAGTTCCCCCAGCAGCTGGGACACCTCGGCCTCGGACCGGCGGTCCCCATTGCGCCGGTGCACGCTCAGCGAATTGACCAGCAGCAGTTGCGCGTGGGCCAGGTCCCCGCTGTGCAGATAAAGCTCGCCGAGGTTCTGGTTCGCGTAGCCGATGCAGTGGTCGTCGCCGAGTTCGTTGAAGATCGCGATGGCCCGGTCGACCCGTTCGCGTGCCCTGGCGAGGTTTCCTTGGTGTTGCTGCAACATCGCGAGCCGTTTGAGCGCGTGTGCCTCCCGATGCCGGTCGCCGATGGCCGCGGCCTGTTCGAGTGCTTCGGTGAACCAGCGTTCCGCGTCGGCGAACCGGCGTCGCGCCAGCCACACCGCGCCGATCGCGATCCGCGCGACGGCCTCGCCATGCGGATCACCGGCCGCCGAGAACTGGTCGAGTGCCGCGTGGCAGTGCTCCAGCGCGACCTCGACCTCGCCCTTGATCCGCAGCACGGTGCCGAGCCCGGCCAATGCGATCGCCGTGCCCCGCGCGTCGCCGATCTTGTCGAACAGCAGCTGCGACTGCTCGAACGCGACCAGTGCTTCGGCGTAACTGTCTTGGTACAGCTGGATTTGGCCGAGGTTGCGCTGAATGATCGCTTCGCCCCGCACCTCGCCGGACCGGCGGGCCGCCGCCAGTGCCACGGCGTGCGTGTGCAGCCAGTCGTCCTGGTGCCCGCGCTGGTCGAAGTACGGCGCGAGCGCGGCGGCGAGCCGCCAGGCGAGCGCGTCGAAACCGAGATCGGCGGCCAGCGAGACGGCGGCGACGCAGGTGTGCCGCTCGGCGGCGAACCACGCGGCCGGATCTTCGACCAGCCTCGCGGTCCCCGGTGGGAGAGCCGGCTGGACGGCGGTGTCGTCCCGGTATAGCCCGAAGAAGTGGATCGGCATCCGATCCGCCGCTTCGACCGCGAGGGCGAGATATCCCTCCAGTACTCGTTTGGTGGCGTCGCGCGCCTTCTCCGGGACGTCCTGCGCCCGCAGTTCGACGGCGTAACACCGCAACAGGTCGTGCAGGCGATAGCGCGGCTCGCCGCTGCCGTCCGAGCCGGTGAGTTCGACCAGGTGGGCGTCCACCAGCACGTCGAGGACGTCGTCGGCGTGGGTCCGGCCGAGCAGGGCCGCCACCGCCCAAGCGGGGAACTGGACCGAGCCGAGTCCGCCGAGGCCGCGGAACGCGGTCGCCGCCGACATCGGCAGGAGGTCGTAGCTGAGCGTGACACTGGCGCGGACGGCAAGATCACCGACGCGGAGTTCGTCGAGTCTTCGTCTCTCGTCCCGCAGCCTGTCGGCCAGGACACGCAGCGTCCAGCCGGGCCGGTGGGTCAGCTTCGCCCCGGCGACCCGGATCGCCAGTGGCAGATACCCGCACTGGCGCAGGATCGCGGCGGCGCACTCAGGTTCGGCGGCCACCCTGTCCCGGCCCACGATGCCTTCGAGCAGCTGGGCGGCCTCGGCCTCGGGCAGGAGATCGACGTCGACCGGGGTGGCCCCGGCCAGATCCGGCATGCGCACCCGGCTGGTGATCAGCACCGCGCAGGTGCCCGCCCCGGGCAGGAGTGGCCGGACCTGCGCCGCGTTGCCGGCGTCGTCGAGGACGACGCACATCCGCGTACTCGCCAGCCGGGAGCGCAGCAGTGCCGCGCGTTCGGGCAGTTCCCGCGGCAGGCCCGCGTCGGGGACGCCCAGCGCGCGGAGCAACTCCGCGAGCACGGTCATCGGCGGCCGGGGCGAGGACGACGTCCCGGCGAGATCGACATGCAGCTGGCCGTCCGGGAAGTCCTCCCGCACCGCGTGCGCGACCCGGATCGCGACCGAGGATTTGCCGACCCCCGGCGCCCCCGAAAGCACCACGATCGCCGGTTTCCCCTGGCCACGGCGGCGACGGAACAGGTCGACGAGATCGCCGACCACCGTGTCGCGGCCGGTGAAGTCCGGCAGGTCCAGCGGCAGCTGGCAGACCGGCGCCGTAGGCCGGGTGAGCGGGACGGGCGCGGACGGCGCCGCGACCAGCGAGGCCCGCACTTCCCGCAACCGCGGTCCCGGCTCGGTGCCGAGTTCCTCGGCCAGCACTTTCTCGGCCGTTTCGTAGGCCTCGATCGCGTCGGCCATGCGGCCGTCGGCCCGCAACGCGACGATCAGCTGCTGCCAGAGTTCCTCGCGCAGCGGATGCTCGGTGACCAGGCCGCGCAGTTCCGCGACGGCTTCGGCGGTACGGCCGAGTTCGATCCTCGCCCGCAGCCGTTGTTCGGAGACCGCGAGCCGCGATTCCGTCAGCCGGGCCACCGTCGCGCCCCAGCCGTGGTCGTGGGGTAGCCCTTCGAGGACTTCCCCGCGCCACAGCGCTTCGGCTTGATCCAGCAGGTCGAGAGCGGTTTCGGCCTCCCCTCGGCCGAGTGCGTCCTGTGCCAGCGCGGCCAGTTCGCCGAACCTGATGTGGTCGATCTCCCCAGGGGAAGCCTTCAAGATGTATCCGGACGCCCGGCTGCCGATCCGTTCCCCGAGTCCGGGATCGTGATCGGCGAGGCGTTTGCGGAGTGAATGGACGTAGGTGCGGATGTTCGCCGCCGCCGAACGGGGAGCCGACGAGGGCCACAGGACCTCGATCAGCAGTTCGGTGGAGACGACGACGTTGGGCTGGAGAAGCAGCGCGGCGAGCAGCAGACGCGGTTTGGGGCCGCCGAGCGGCACCACCTGCCCGTCCACCGCCACTTCGAGCGGACCGAGAACGCGAAACCCGAGAATAGTCACCTAAACCGCCAATACGGCAGGAGCCCCATTCCTCCGATCGTATTGCCGTAACGCCATGGTTGGCTAGATCCATTCGCATGCATGTGCAGACAGGCTTCGGTGTTTGTACGGGATGTGTACGACTCCGGTCGACGCTGCCGCCATGAAGCGTTCAAGTATCCGGCGGCTCGCCGGTTTCTTCCTCGTGCTGGTGACGGCGGGCGCCTTCGGTCTCGCGGGTGCCACCCCCGCGCTGGCCGCGGCGACCGGGACCGTGAAGACGGCGGGCGATCCGCTGAACGTGCGCCGCGCGCCGAACACGGCGTCGACCGCGGTGCGCACGGTGGCCAACGGGGCCACGGTGACCATCGACTGCCAGACGATCGGGAGTTCGGTCACCGGTCCGCTCGGCACGACGACGTTGTGGGACTACGTTCCCGCGCTCGGTGGCTACATTTCGGACGGATATGTCTACACCGGCTCCGATCAGCGGATCGCACCCGACTGCGGCGTCGGTTCCGGCAGTGCCGAATGTTCCACCGGTACCTGCGCCGGCGAAGGACAGTTCCGTTCATCGGATGCTCATTTCCTGGTTTACGACCAGGACGCCGACGGCAAGTCCGCTGTGGTCGCCTACTGGACGAAGGGTGGCGCCGGCCCGTTCTATGTCTGGGCCTCCGGCGGTAACGGCACGCACGTCGACAAGGTCGTTCCGGTCGCGAAGGGTTCGTGGGTCTATTACAAGGTCTGCGTCGCCAACGCCGCCGCGAATCCGGTACTCGAGGCCTGCAGTGGCGGCATCACCGATTACGCCGCGTGAAATTCACTCCCCGTTCTTTCCCCACTTCGAAAGGTTGAATTCTCATGGGTCAGGTGAACCGGCGGGCGGTACTGCTCGGTGGAGCCGCGGCGGTTTCGGCGGCGGCTTTGACGTCGACGTTGCCTTCGTGGGCGAACGCGAGAACGATGGCGGCGGCGCCCGCCATCCACGATCCGTTCCAGCTCGGTGTCGCCTCGGGTGACCCGTTGCCGGACAGCGTCGTGCTGTGGACGCGGCTCGCGCCCGCCCCGCTGAACCCGGACGGTTTCGGCGGAATGCCGGACGCTTCGTACACAGTGGACTGGGAGATCGCGAACGACCAGGCGTTCTCCTCGGTCGTCCAGCGCGGCAGCGCGACCGCGGCCCGCGCCTCCGGGCACAGTGTGCACATCGAGCCGGTCGGCCTCGCGCCGGGACGCGAGTACTTCTACCGCTTCAAGACCAGCGGATACCTCTCGCCGGTCGGCCGGACCCGGACCGCACCCGCCGCCGGTGCGGCCGTCGACCAGCTGAAGTACTGCTTCTCCTCCTGCCAGCACTGGGAGGAGGGCTGGTACCACTCGTACAAGGGAATGCTCGCCGACAACCCGGAGCTGGTGCTGTTCCTCGGTGACTACATGTACGAGCGGAAATCCGGGCGCGCGGCCGCCGAACTGAATCCGCGCAGGCTCGCCTTCACCGAGGACGTGACGACGCTGGCTCAGTACCGCGCCCGGCACGCGCAGCACAAGACCGACGCCGACCTGCAGAACGCGCACGCGATGGCGCCGTGGATCGTGGTCTTCGACGACCACGAGGTGATGAACAACTGGAACGGCACCACCACCCCCGCGACCGCCGAGCGGAAGGCCAACGGATTCCAGGCGTTCTACGAGAACATGCCGATCCGGTCCACCGCCAAGCCGAGTGGTTCGACCATCCGCCTGTACCGGCAGTTCGCCTGGGGCAACCTCGCCCGGTTCCACCTGCTCGACACGCGGCAGTACCGCAACGCGCAGGTACCCGATCCCTCCGGCGACGCGGGACCCGCGTGCACCGACATGCGGTCGACGTCGCGCAGCATCCTGGGCACCGCACAGGAGGCGTGGCTGCTGAAGGCGCTGGAGACGGCCCCGGCGAAGTGGGACTTCCTCGGCCAGCAGGTCTTCTTCGCCACCCGTGACGGCGACGGCAACAAGGCGACCTGTGAGAGCCCCGACTCTTGGCAGGGCTACGAGGCTTCCCGCGACCGGATCGCGAAGGGCATCGTGGACCGCAAGGTGCCGAACCCGATCGTGCTGACCGGCGACGTCCACCGGCACTGGGCCGCGGATCTGCGCCGCGACTACTTCAACCACAGCGACCCGGTGTTCGGTTCGGAACTGGTGACGACGTCGGTGACGAGCAACAGCGACACCGCGAGCGATCCGTCGTCGACGTGGCTCTCGCACAACCCGCACATCAAGTACTGCCGGGGAAAGCGCGGCTATGTCCGGGTGACGGCCACCCAGGCGCAGATGCGGGCGGATTTCATGACGGTTTCGGACACCGCCGAGTACGACTTCTCGAAGGTGACCCTCGCCGCGGACCGCAGCTACGTCGTCGAGGCGGGAAGGCCGGGCCTGCAACGGGTTTAGCGGGTGGTGAGTGGCGATTCGGGTTAGAGCACCTACTCGTCACCTGCGGTCTTGCTCGCGTGAAGTACATGATGGCCCCCTTCCTTGCGCTAGGCGCAGTGAAGGGGGCCTTCATGTACTGGGGAAAGGTGGACCTGCAGTTGATCAAGCTCGTGCCGACCGGCAGCCCGCACCAGCCCCACACCAGTGGGTGACCAAGGAGTCCTTCACGGACCGGTCACTACCGGGCTCACCCGCCGTAGGTACCTGAAACCCCCTTGGCTAGAACCCGAATCGCCACTCACGAGTCAGGACAGCAGGTCCACCAAAGCGTCACCGCGGGCTGTCCGGACCACGAGGACGACCTGGCCCTCGCGGTGACGCTGGATCAGGCCCGCCGAGACGAGCTGCTCGCAGTGGTAGGTCGCGGTGCTCGCGGCACAGGACAGCAGGTTCGCGATCTCCCCCATGCGGGCGGGTCTACCCAAGTGCCGCAACAGTTTCGCGCGGTGGGCACCGACGACGAGGTCGAGCCCCTCCGCTCCGGGGGGTGCTTCGGGCCTGCCGTTCTCGAGCAGACCGTCCAGTCCGGGGAGGGGATAGCCGATCCAGATGGCGTCCTCCTCGTCGAAGTTGGACACCACCGACCGGCAGCCCGCGAGCATCGGGACGAGGATCAGTTCGCGGCCACGGGTGGTGTAGCGCGCCGGTTCGGCGTCGGGCAGCAGCAAGGAGCCGTTGCTGAACCGGAAATGGGGCCGCAGCAGGCCCAGTACCGCGTCCGTCCCGCCGCGGACGGAGGCGACGCCGATCCGTTCGATCTCGCGGTCGAGCAGGGGACGGGCCTTGATCCAGAGATTTTCGGTCGCCACCCTGGTCGCGGTGAAGGCGTCCGCGAGCGAGGCGACCCAGCGTCTCGGATGATCGGCCGCCTGCCGCCACTGCGCGGGCACTTGGTCGCCGAAGACCTCTTCGAGTCCTTTCAAAACATCGGTTTCCGGCAGCTCGCGCAGCATTTCCGCCTGTGCGGCGGCGGAAGCGTCCTCGGTGGGACTGATCGGCACGATGAAATCCGGCTGCACGGAGGTGCCCCGACGGGCGAGCGCGCTCGCCGCACGGTATCCCTGCTCCGGAATCGCCGAGCCCACCTGGCGGCGCCAGGGGGCGGGCAGACCACGGTCGTACCCGCCGACGACCTCGACGAGCATCGAGACCAGCGAGATATGCGGGGAAACCGTCACACTGACCGGGATCTTGCTGGTGTCACCGAGTTCGAGCCGGGTATAGGAGGCCTGGGTCGGCGTCTCGCGCATCCGGTCGTCCCTCCTGGGAGTGGGCGTCGCAGCACGCGATGTTAGCGCCTCAGGTCAATACCCGACACCGCCTCGGAAAGCCAGTTGCTCATTCATGATGAGGAACGCGCCGAGACCGTGGAAATCGTTGATGTTGCGCTTGCGCGCGTAGTAATACGCCGTGTCTCCGACATTCGTGCCCTCGGAGATGTTCTTGATTTCCGTCAGCCCGTCGGAGCCGGTGGAAACCTGGGACAGGACGCCGCAGTAGCCCTTCGCGGCGACCGGCCGGTACTCCATGCCGATATATTCGCGTTCCACCGCCCTGGAGAGCAGGAACGTGTACATGGCGGAGGCCGAAGTCTCCAGCCAGTTGTCCTTGTCGCCGCCGCGGTCGACGATCTGGAACCAGCGGCCCGAAGTCCGGTCCTGCCAGCGGGTGTAGCCGGCGGCGAGGAACTTGACGACGTCGACGAGCCGCCGTCGTCGTGGATGGTCGGCGGGAAGGATCTCCAGTAGGTCGATCGCCGTCATCCCGAGCCAGCCGATCGCGCGGGCCCAGTGGTACTTCGAATGCCGCCCGGGGCCGGAAGCCCACGATTCCGAACCGTCCTCGTCATAGGCGTGGTAAAGCAGGCCTTTGGTGGGCTCCTTGAGCCGGTCGAAATAGACGGAGACGTTCTTCGCGGCCTCTTCGTAGCAGTAGCCACGGTCGCCGAAAGTCTTGCCGTACAAGGCGAGAAAGGGCTGTGCCATGTACACGCCGTCCGCCCACAACTGCCCGGTCTTGCTCGTGGCGTGGAACATCCCACCGTCGGATGTCCGGGGATAGGACGGGAACCGGCGGCGGAGCTGGTCCGCCGCGGTCTTGTACTTCGCCTGCCCGGTTTCGTTGTACAGCAGTGGGAACATCTGTCCGGAGCGCATCGCGTCCAGGTTGGTGAACTCGTTGGAGATTCCGTTCTCGGTGACGAACCGGTCGTACCAGGCGAGGATGTAGTCGAGATAGCTCTTTTCCCCGGTGCGCTTGTACACCAGGAATTGGCCGTAGAGGTACAGGCCGCGCGTGTAACCCCAGCCGCCGAGCGTGGCCGGGGTGTGGCGCCGCATCGTCGAGTCGACGACCGCCCTGGACCAGTCCAGCGGGGCCGCGGTGGCCACGCCGGGCAGGGCGAGCGCGCCGAGGGCGCCCGCGGTTCCGGCCAGCATCGTGCGCCGCGAAAGCCGTGCCGCGCGAAGAGGATTTGAGGACATTCGTGGCCCTTCCTGCGCCGGGGACACCGGGCGGAACTTTCCTTGTGCGACAACACCTACTCGCCGCCTCGACGGCAAGTCAAGAGAGGTCTGATCTCTGGTGTCATATATCAGATACACCACTCGAATGGCCGCTCCCGGTGTCCGGGACCGTCCCGGTGGGCGGCACCCGCCGGTGCTCTCGCCTACGATCGAGGGGTGAACGAGCTGACCTTCCGCGGGCGCCGCGTCGTCAGGGATCGGGCCCTGGTCATGGCGATCGTCAACCGCACCCCGGATTCCTTCTACGACAAGGGAGCGACCTTCGCCGACCCGGACGCGCTCGCCGCCGTCGCGCGGGCGGTGGAAGAGGGGGCGGACATCGTCGACATCGGCGGTGTGAAGGCGGGCCCCGGTGCGGAGGTGGACGTCGAGGAAGAGATCCGACGGGTGGTCCCGTTCGTCGAGCGGATCCGGGAACTGCATCCGGACTTGGTGATCAGCGTCGACACCTGGCGGCACGAGGTGGGCAGGCGCTCGGCCGAGGCGGGCGCGGACCTGATCAACGACACCTGGGCGGGCGCCGATCCGCGGCTGGCCGAGGTGGCGGCGGAGTTCGGCACCGGCTACGTCTGCTCGCACACCGGCAACGCCGTCCCGCGTACCCGTCCGTTCCGGGTGCGCTACCCGGACGTCGTCGCGGACGTCGTCGCGGAGACCGCGGCGCGCGCCGAAGCGGTCGTCGCGCTCGGTGTCCCGCGCGAGGGCGTGCTGATCGACCCGACCCACGACTTCGGCAAGAACACGTGGCACAGTCTCGCGCTGCTGCGGCACGCACGGGAACTGGCCGACACCGGCTGGCCGGTGCTGATGGCACTGTCCAATAAGGACTTCGTAGGGGAGACGCTCGGCGTGGAACTCGCGGAGCGGGTCGACGGGACCCTCGCCGCGACGGCCTGGGCGGTGGCCGAGGGGGCGAAGGTGTTCCGGGTGCATGAGGTGAAGCGCACCCGCCAAGTGCTGGAGATGATCGCGTCGATCCAGGGGGTGCGACCACCCGCCCGCGCGATCCGCGGCCTGGCCTGACCCCGCCCCGGTCTCCCCGCGTTTCGTCCTCTGAATGCGGTACTTGCGTGTGCAACTACCGCATTCAGAGGACGAAACGCGGGTGGGTCAGGAGCCGTTCAGCGGGATCACGGCCGACACCGTGCTGCCGGAACCGGGCTCGCCGACGATGGTGAGTTCGCCGCCGAGCGCGCGGACGCGGTCGCGGAGACCATGCAGCCCGGAGCCGCCGCCGATGTCGGCCGCGCCGGTGCCGTCGTCGTGGACCTCCACCCGCAGGCGGTCCTCCTCGACGCCGATCCGCACCCGGACCTCCCCGGCCTGCGCGTGCTTCAGCGCGTTGGTGACCGCTTCGGAGACGACGAAGTACGCCGTCGCCTCGACGGCGCCGCTCAGCCGGGGCACGTCCGCCCCGGCGAGGTCGACCGCGAGCGGGATCCGGTCCAGCAGCGATCGGACGGCGGGGATCAGCCCGGCCTCGGTGAGGATCGCGGGATGCAGCCCGCGCGCGAGTTCGCGCAGTTCGGTGACGGTGGCCTGCAGTTCGTCGATGGTGTTCCGCAGCAGCTTCTCGACGGCGGGGGTCAGTTCGTCGCCAAGGCGCCGTTCCGCCATTCTCAGCAGCAGCACGACACTCACCAGCCGCTGCTGCGCGCCGTCGTGCAGGTCCCGTTCGACCCGTCTCCGCTCGTCGTCGGCGGCGGCCACGATGCGTGCCCGCGAGGCATGGACCTCGACGAGCCGCTCCTCCAGTTCCGCGGCGAGCCGCTGGTTGTCCAGCACCAGCCCGGCCGCGGCGTTGAGCGCGTCGATCGACCGGGTGTCCTTCCACACCTCGTCGTCCTGCACCAGCGCGGCCAGCCCGGAGCCGTCGCGTTCCAGCAGGAGCCGGATCATTTCCGCGTTGCCGACTCGCGCCCGCAGCACCCCGATCAGGAACGCCAACGGCCACAGGCAGAACGAGACGCGGTAGACGTCGAGCAGCGGTTCGGAGACCGGATGCCCGGAGCCGAGCGCACTGCCGACCGTCGTGCTCACCGCGCCGATCACGGCGATGGCGACGACGGGGGACAGCAGGCGCCGCTGCGGCAGCCGCCCGGCGAGCCAGCGGTAGACCAGCACCACGACGACACCGCCGCCGATCAGCGCGCCGACGAGTTCCAGCAGCCGTTTGACCAGCTGTTCCGCCTCGGGGGAGGCCGCGACCGCGGCGAGGTTCAGCGGATCGTCGTTGACCAGCAGACCGAGTACCGCCGAGCCGAAGACCACGCCGTAGGCGGAAAAGACGAGCGCGCGCTCCCCGCGGGACCGGAGTTTTCCGTGGGGAAAGACGAGCACCAGATGCGCGATCACCGGGCTGGACGCGGCGGACAGCGCGAGACCGACGGTGTGCGTGACGGCGTCTTCGGCGAATTGCAGGTCCTCGGCGAACAACGCGAGCCCGGCCAGCGCGATGAGGAGACCGGTGGGGTTCGAGGGCCGTCGCACATGCGCGACGGCGCCGGCGAGCAGGAAGAGGAATCCGGTCGTCGTCGACAAGGTGGTGTCCAGCACGGTGTGCGTACCGTCGGCGATCTTGAGGGTCATCGCGAGCACGCCCAGCCCGAGGCCGGCGGTCAGCACGCCCGCCATCGCGACGGTCCGACGGTGATTCACCATGCAGTCGTCACCACTAAGCGTGATTCGCCCGTTCGGCCCGGACCGTTACACCGGGCGGATGCTCCCGGTGTCCTGGAATGTGGAACAGCAGTTCCGCCTGGTGTCAAGGTTTCTCAGGATCTTTCCCGTCATTCGGATGGCGATGCAGGCGGGTGGGTGAACATGCGACTCTCGCGCCACCACCCGAGCAGCGTCGTACCCTCCGAAAGGCGACCTTCCGTGCGCACCCACCACAGAGCCCGTTTGCTGGCCGCGGCCTTCGCCGCACTGACCTTGGCCGGCGGGATCGCGGGGTGTTCGCGCGCCGACAGCGGCTCCACCCCCGCCGAGCAGAAGAGCCAGGGCGCCGCGTCCGAAGTGCGGGTCGGGTACTTCCCCAACGTGACGCACGCGCCCGCGCTGATCGGGGTGAAGAAGGAGTTCTTCGCCAAGGAACTGGGCTCGACGAAGCTCACGCCCCAAACCTTCAACGCCGGACCCGAAGAGGTCAACGCGCTGCTCGGCAACTCGCTCGACATCGCCTTCATCGGCTCCGGCCCGGCGATCAACGCCTTCACCAAGTCCAAGGGCGCCATCCAGCTCGTCTCCGGTGCGGTCACCGGCGGCGCGCAGCTGGTGGTGAAGCCCGAGATCACCACGCCGGAGCAGCTGTCCGGCAAGAACATCGCGACGCCGTCGCTGGCGAACACCCAGGACGTCGCGCTGAAGAAGTTCGTCGCCGAGAAGAAGCTGGCCGACGTCAAGGTCACCAACCTCGACAACCCGAAGACGTTCGACGCGTTCAAGAAGGGCGAACTCGACGGCGGCTGGCTGCCGGAGCCGTGGTCGTCGCGACTGGTGCTGGACGCCGGCGCGAAAGTACTGGTGGACGAGAAGAACCTGTGGCCGGAAGGCAAGTTCCCGACCACGGTCGTGATCGTCCGCAGCGAGTTCCTGCAGCAGCACCCGGAGACCGTCACCGCCATCCTCAAGGGTGAACTCGCCGCCATCGAATGGGCGAAGACCAACCCCGCCGAGGCGAAGACGGTGGTCAATGGAGAACTCAAAGCCCTGGCGGGCAGCACACTGAGCGAGGCGGTTCTCGACCGCGCGTTCTCGGGCATCGAGCTCGGCATCGACCCGGTCGCGTCGACCTTCAGCCAGCTCGCGCAGGACTCGGTGACCGCCGGCGTGGTGAAGTCCGCGGTGGACCTCAAGGGGTTCGCCGATTTCGGCCCGCTCAACGCAGTGCTCTCCCAGCAGGGCAAGCCGGGCGTGAACGCGCCCGGGCTGACGAAGTGACCGAAGGGGATCAGCGATGACGACCACCTTGGAGCCCGGCCTGTCCACCGGCGTCGCCGTGCGCCTTGACGGTGTCCGGAAGGCGTTCGGTCCCACCGGCCGGGCCGTCGTGGCCCTCGACGGGATGGATCTGGCCGTCGCCCCCGGCGAGTTCGTCTGCCTGCTGGGCGCTTCCGGCTGCGGCAAGAGCACCCTGCTGAACCTGGTCGCGGGCCTCGATCAGCCGACTTCCGGCACGATCACCCTCGAGACCTCCCGTCCCGCGGTGATGTTCCAGGAGGCCGCGCTGATGCCGTGGCTGACCGCCGCCCGCAACGTGGAACTCCCGCTGCGGCTGGCCGGGTTCGGCCGGACCGAGCGCCGCGCGAAGGCGGCCGAGCTGCTCGACCTCGTCCGCCTCGGCGGCGCGGGCGACAAGCGGCCGCACGAGCTGTCCGGCGGGATGCGCCAGCGGGTCGCGCTCGCCAGGGCGCTGGCGGCGACCCTGCGCGTCGGCGGTGACCCGGACCAGTCGCTGCTGCTGATGGACGAGCCGTTCGCCGCGCTCGACGCCATCACCCGCGACGTCCTCCAGGGTGAACTGCTGCGGGTCTACCGCAGCACCGGCACGTCGGTGCTGTTCGTGACCCACGACGTCCGCGAGGCCGTCCGGCTCGGTCAGCGTGTCGTGCTGCTCTCCTCACGGCCGGGCCGTGTGGTGCGCGAATGGCGCGACGTCCAGGCCTCCGACGCCGAAGAGCTGACGCTGGAGATCACCGGTCACCTCCGGGAGGTGATCAGTACCCATGCCGCGGCTTGACCGCCCCGAACTCGCGGCGGAGGAGGCGGACGAGGCCGTCGGCGCGGGGCTCGACTCGCTCGACACCCCCGCCGGGGAACGCCGGGAAAGCCGGGGGAAGCGGTTCCTGCGCGGCTTCGTGCCGCCCGTGGTCTTCCTGATCTTGCTGATCGCGCTGTGGCAGGCCCTGTGGGCCGCCGCGTTCTGGCCGGAGTCGATGCTGCCCGCGCCGCTCGCGGTCTGGGACGAACTCGCCGGCATCACCACCGACGGGGAGATCTTCGAATTCGTCTGGACGTCGGTGCACCGGGCCGCGCTGGGATTCCTGATCGGCGTGCTCATCGGGACGCCGCTCGGCCTCCTGGTGGCGAAGGTCCGGCTGGTCCGTTCGGCCGTCGGGCCGTTCCTGACCGGACTGCAAAGCCTTCCGTCGGTGGCCTGGGTGCCGGCGGCGATCCTGTGGTTCGGGCTGAACGACGCCTCGATCTACTTCGTCGTCCTGCTGGGCTCGGTGCCCTCGATCGCGAACGGCCTCGTCGCGGGCATCGACCAGATCCCGCCGATCCTGCCGCGGGTCGGCCAGGTGATGGGAGCGGGCAGGCTCTCCTCCGCCAGGCACATCCTGCTGCCCGCCGCGCTGCCGGGCTTCCTGGCCGGGCTCAAGCAGGGCTGGGCGTTTTCGTGGCGTTCGCTGATGGCCGCCGAACTGATCGCGCTGTCGCCGGCGCTCGGCAAGGGGCTCGGCGCGTATCTGAACGAGGGCTCGTCGTTCAACAGCATGGAGGCCGTGATCTCGGCGATCTTCCTGATCCTCCTGGTCGGCGTCGGCATCGAACTGATCGTGTTCCGGCCGCTGGAGCGGTCGGTCCTGCGCGCGCGAGGGCTGACCGCTTCGCTCTAGGCCTGAGCGTTCACCTTCCGTCGGTGGCCTACCTACGAGACCGTAAGTTACGGTGTCGTAGGTAGGCGTTTTCCGTACCCAGGAAGGACGAACGCATGACCACGGTCCCCGAAAGCACCCGGCTGATGCTCGAGCTGGAGGGAACGGTCGAGGAGAACCTCAACCGGCATCTCTCGGTCGCCAAGGAGTGGATGCCGCACGAGTACGTGCCGTGGAGCGAGGGGAAGAACTTCGCCGAACTGGGCGGCGAGCCGTGGGATCCCGAGCAGTCGCGGGTGTCGCCGATCGCGCGGACGTCGTTGGAGGTCAACCTCCTCACCGAGGACAACCTGCCGAGCTACCACCGCGAGATCGAGCGGGCCTTCGGCCGCGACGGCGCGTGGGGCACGTGGGTGCACCGGTGGACCGCGGAGGAGGGCAGGCACGGCATCTGCATCCGCGACTACCTGCTGGTGACGCGCGCGGTGGACCCGGTCGAGCTGGAGCGGGCCCGGATGCAGACGATGCAGGCCGGATACGACAGCGGCGACAAGGCGTTGCTGAACGTCTTCGCGTACGTGTCCTTCCAGGAACTGGCGACGCGGATTTCGCACCGGAACACCGGGCGGTACACGCAGGATCCGCTGTGCGAGAAGCTGCTCTCCCGGGTAGCGATGGACGAGAACCTGCACATGGTCTTCTACCGGAATCTGGTGCAGGCGTCGCTGGAGCTCACCCCCGACGCGATGATGCGCGCGATCACCGACGAGGTCGTCCAGTTCCAGATGCCGGGCGCCGTGATCCCGAGTTTCGTGCGGAAGGCCGCGCTCATCGCGAAGGCGGGCATCTACGACCTGAGGATTCACCACGACGAGGTGATCTGGCCGCTGCTGCGGCAGTGGAAGATCTTCGAGCTGGAAGGGCTCGGCGAGGTCGGGGAGAAGGCCAGGGACGAACTCGATCAGTTCCTGAAGGCCCTCGACACTCAGGCGTCGCGGTTCGAAGAGCGACGCGCGGCCGCCGAAGCCCGCTCCGCCGCCCGGCGCTGACCGGACGGCGAAGCGAAATGCTCTAGCGAGAGCGGCGGGCTCCGGCGCGGGTTCCCGACGAGAACGCGGCGGCACCGCCACGGCGGGCAGGAGCGCCGCCGGAGCCGGTGCGGGACTGGGACTTCGCGGCCCCGGAACCGCGGCGCGGCTGCGACTCCGCCGCACCACGACGAGCCTGGCCGCCCTTGGGCGCGCCTTCGCGACGTCCGGTGGTCTCGGCGCCGCGACGGCCCTGACCGGCGGGGGCGCCACCGCGGCGATCACCCTCCGCCCGAGGCTGGCGCGAGCGGCCCTCCGAGGAGCCACCACTGCGACGTCCGCCACCGGAAGCGCCCCGACCACCGGCGGACGGGCCACGGCCACGGCCCGCGCGGTTACCGCGGCCACGGCTCGGCGGGCGGTCCTCTTCGTCGTCGCCCTTGCCGAGGATGGCCTCGCCGCTGGCGGAGACCTTCTTCGGCCGGGTGTCCACGATCGGCCGCCGCGGTGACGCGGTGAACGAACGCTCGCCGGGAGCCAGTTCGGCCAGCAGCGGATGGCCGGGGCCGAGCTGCGTCGTGGTCGGCTTGATGCCGGCCTTGCGGGTGAGGTCGCGGACGTCGCCGACCTGCGCGTCGGTCATCAGCGTGACGACGGTGCCGGACGCCCCGGCCCGCGCCGTCCGGCCGGACCGGTGCAGATACGCCTTGTGCTCGACCGGCGGATCGGCGTGGATGACCAGCGTGACGTCGTCGACGTGGATACCGCGGGCGGCGATGTCGGTCGCGACCAGTGTCTTCGCCGCACCGGAGGAGAACGCCTCCAGGTTCCGCGTCCGCGCGGTCTGACCGAGGTTGCCGTGCAGTTCGACCGCGGGCACGCCGGAGGCCATGAGCTTGCGCGTCAGCTGCTTGGCGCGGTGCTTCGTCCGGGTGAACACCAGGGTGCGACCCGGCGCCGCGGTGAGGTCGATCAGCACCGGCAGCCGGTGGACCTCCTCCAGGTGCAGCACGTGGTGCTTCATGGTCGAGACCGGCGACTGCGCCGAGTCGACGCTGTGCGTGACCGGATCGTGCATGAAGCGCTTGACCAGCACGTCGACGCCGGCGTCGAGGGTCGCGGAGAACAGCAGCCGCTGGCCACGCTCCGGGGTCTCGGCCATGATGCGCCGGACGTCGGGCAGGAAGCCGAGGTCGGCCATGTGGTCGGCCTCGTCCAGCACGGTGATCTCGATGTTGTCGAGTTTCACCTCGCCCGAACGCATGTGGTCGGCGAGCCGGCCGGGGCAGGCGACGACGATGTCGACGCCGTCACGCAGCCGGGTGATCTGGGGGTTGGGGCTGACGCCGCCGAAGATGGTGGTGACCTTGAGGCCGAGCGGCTTGGCCAGTGGAACGAACGAAGCTTCGATCTGGGTGGCCAGCTCGCGGGTCGGGGCCAGCACCAGCGCACGCGGACGGCCGGGGCGGCGCCGGGTCGGGCCGGCGGCGAGCCGGGCGAGGACGGGCAGCACGAAGCCGTAGGTCTTGCCGGAGCCGGTGCGGCCGCGGCCGAGGACGTCGCGCCCGGCCAGCGAATGCGGCAGCGTGGCGGCCTGGATCGGGAACGGGCTGGTGACGCCCTGCTCGGCGAGCGAGTCCACGAGGGTCTTGGGCAGGCCGAGTTCGGTGAAAGTAGGTGTGCTCATAAGCGTGTGGGCACAGGTGCGCCCTGGTATCTCCGTACGGATAGGAAGGGTTGTCCTGCCCGGCGCAGACCTCGGGGGGCCGCGGCGCGTGGTCTTCGACAACGAAACGCGGCCCGAGGCAGAACTGAGCGGACCGCGGCTCCAGTGTAGCGGGTCGTGATCTCCCCGACTACGTGATATCGCCCGCATCGGTCCGGCGATGTTCGTCGGTTCGGACGAGCCGGCCGCGGCGTCGCGGTGAAACGCTGGCCTGACCGTACGAAAGGGGACACGGGTGTCGAACGTTCAGGAGCTGCAAGGCGTGCTCGACGAGGGGGCGCGGGAGGTGGCTGTCCCCGGAGCCGTGGTGGGGGTGACCTACCGCGGCGAGGAGTCGGTTTTCGCCACCGGAGTGTCCAGTGTGGACACCGGTCTGCCGGTCGATCCCGGCACTCTGTTCATGATCGGCTCCACCAGCAAGACCTTCGCCGCGGCCGCCGTCATGGCCCTGGTCGAGGACGGCCTGCTGGACCTGGACAGGCCGGTCGTCGAGTACCTGCCCGATCTTCCGCTGGCGGATCCGGTCGCGCGGAAGACGGTGACCCTCCGGCATCTCCTCACCCACTCCGCCGGGTTCCTCGGCGACGTGGACTTCACGACCGGCTGGGGTGACGACGCGCTGGCCCTCGCCATCGCGAAGTTCGGTGAACTGCCGCAGAACTTCCCGCCCGGTGAGGTGTTCTCCTACTGCAACGCCGGGTTCCAGCTGGCCGGACGGGTCGTCGAGGTGGTGGCGAGCGAACCTTTCGAGGACGTCGTCCGCGCCCGGCTGCTCGAACCGCTCGGCATGACCGAGTCGTATTACCTGCCGTGGGAGGTGCTCACACGCCGTCACGCCGTCGGTCATGTGGTGCGTGAAAGCGGTCCGGCGGTCGAGCACACCGTGGGCCTGACCCGCGCGGACAGCGCGAGCGGCGGCCTGTGGTCCACGGCGGGCGACCAGCTGAAATGGGCCCGGTTCTTCCTGGCCGGCGAGGCCGAGGGTGAGCCGCCGCTCAGTGCCGCGTCCCGGGACCTCCTGCGCGCGCCACAGCGCAAGGCCGCCCTGCGGTTCGAGGAGGTCGGGCTGAGCTGGCTGCACACGAGCCACGGTGACGCGCGTTTGGTCAGGCATGGGGGGAACGTGAGCAACCTGCAGCTGTCGGACTTCGTGACCCTGCCCGAGGAGGACTTCGCCGTCACCGTGCTGACCAACAGCGCGGGCGGCTCCGCGCTGGGCGCGAAAATCGTCGATTGGTGCCTGGAGAAGCTGGTGGGGCTGCCTCCGCTCGCGAGCCCGCCGCCGGTGCCCCAGCCGGACATCGCCGAGTACCTCGGCCGCTACCAGACCGGGGACCTGGCGTTCGTGGTCAGCGACCGTGACGGCGCGCTGCAGGCCCAGCTGGTCGCCGACGTCGAAGGCCTCCCGTCGCCGCCGCCGTTCGAAGCCGTGTTCGTCGGCGACGACGCGATCGCCCCGGCCGCCGACACCCGGAAACCCACCGCGCGCTTCCTGCGGAATGAGCACGGGGAGGTGACTTCGGTCGAGTTCGGTGGCCGGACGGCGAAGCGGCGCGCTACGGTTACCGAGTAGTAACTTCGGCGACCAGGAGTGACGATGAGCGAAAAGGCGACCGCGTTGTTGCTGAACCCGGGTGGGTACGACCCACGGCAGTTCGACCCGGAGACGCGTCGCCTGCTTCGTGCCACCATCGAGTGGTTCGAACAGCGAGGCAAGCGCAAGCTCGTCGAGGACTACCACGAGCGCACCTTCTACGCGGACTTCATCGAGTTCGCGGGCAAGGAAGGGCTCTTTTCGACGTTCCTCACTCCCGGTGCCAGCGCCGAAGGGAATCCCGACAAGCGCTGGGACACCGCGCGGGTCGCCGCACTGTCGGAGATCCTCGGCTTCTATGGGCTGAATTATTGGTACCCCTGGCAGGTCACGATCCTGGGCCTCGGCCCGGTGTGGCAGAGCGCGAACGAGGCCGCCCGCAAACGCGCGGCGGACTCGCTCGCGGCCGGCGGCGTCGCCGCGTTCGGACTGTCCGAAAAGGAGCATGGCGCCGACATCTACTCGTCGGACCTCGTGCTGACCCCGGACGGCGCGGGCGGTTACCGCGCGAACGGGTCGAAGTACTACATCGGCAACGGGAACTGCGCGCGGACCGTGTCGGTCTTCGGCCGTATCGACGGTGTCGAGGGCCCGGATCAGTACGTGTTCTTCTACGCGGACTCCGAACACCCGAACTACCACGTGGTGAAGAACGTCGTGCCGTCACAGATGTACGTGGCCGAGTTCCGGCTCGACGACTACCCGGTGTCCGAAGAGGACATTCTGCACGTCGGCTCCGAAGCGTTCTCCGCGGCGCTGAACACGGTCAACATCGGCAAGTTCAACCTGTGCTTCGGCGGCATCGGCATGTCGACGCACTCGCTGTACGAGGCGATCACGCACGCGCACAACCGGGTGCTCTACGGCAAGAAGGTCACCGAATTCCCGCACGTGCGCAGGGAATTCGTCGAGGCGTACGCGCGGCTCATCGCGATGAAGCTGTTCTCCGACCGCGCGGTGGACTACTTCCGCAGCGCGAACCCGGACGACCGCCGGTACCTGCTGTTCAACCCGATCACCAAGATGAAGGTGACCACCGAGGCGCGGAAGGTCATCGGTCTGGTCGCGGACGTGGTGGCGGCCAAGGGTTTCGAGGCCGACACCTACCTGGCGATGTCCAAGAACGACATCGACGGCCTGCCGAAGCTGGAAGGCACGGTGGCGGTGAACCTCGCGCTGATCGCGAAGTTCGTGCCCGCGTATCTGTTCGCGCCCCAGGACTACGAGCCGGTGCCGACGCGTTCCGACGCGGCCGACGACGAGTTCCTGTTCCGTCAGGGCCCCGCGCGCGGGCTTTCGAAGGTGCGGTTCCACGACTGGCGCGAGGCCTACGCCAAGGCGTCCACGATCCCGAACGTCGCGCGGTTCACCGAACAGGCCGAAGCGCTGGTGAAGCTGTTCACCGACGCGGCACCGGACGAGGCGCAGCAGCAGGACATCGACTTCGGCCTCGCGCTGACCGAGCTGTTCACCCTCGTCGTCTACGGGCAGCTGGTGCTGGAGCAGGCCGAGATCACCGGCATCGAGACCGAGGTCGTCGACCAGATCTTCGCCATCCTGGTGCAGGACTTCAGCGCCACCGCGGTCGAGCTGCACGGGAAGTCGTCCTCGACCGAGGCGCAGCAGGCACTCGCGCTGGCTTCGATCCGGAAGCCGGTCGTCGACGCGGCGCGGTTCGACCACGTGTGGTCGCTGGTGCGGGACCTCTCCGGCGCCTACGCCATGAACCCGTAAAGGTCCGTGAAGGCCTCCTTCCCTACCCTGAGAGTAGGGAAGGAGGCCTTCACGGACTTCTGAGACCTACTTGCCGAAGCCGGCCTTCCGGAGCGCGTCCGCCATGGCGCCGCCGCCCCCGGAGTTGCCGCCGCGGTCCCGGCCGCCACCACGGCCGCCCTGGCCGCCACGCTGACCGCCGCCCTGACGCTGGCCGCCACCGCCCTGGCCGCGGTCACGGCCGCCGCCCTGCTCGCGAGCAGGCTTGCCGGGCTCGTCGTCCAGCCGCAGCGTCAGTGAAATCCGCTTGCGCGGCACGTCGACTTCCAGGACCTTCACCTTGACGATGTCGCCGGGCTTGACGACCTCACGCGGGTCCTTGACGAAGTTCTTCGACAGCGCGGAGACGTGCGCGAGGCCGTCCTGGTGCACGCCGACGTCGATGAACGCGCCGAACGCGGCCACGTTCGTCACGACGCCTTCAAGCCGCATTCCCGGCTTGAGGTCGCCGATCTTGTCGACGCCCTCGGCGAAGGTCGCGGTCTTGAACGCCGGACGCGGGTCGCGGCCCGGCTTTTCGAGTTCGGCAAGGATGTCGGTCACCGTCGGAAGGCCGAAGGTCTCGTCGACGAACTCCGACGGCTTCAGCGCCTGCAGCGTCCGCGAGTTGCCGATCAGCGAGCGGATGTCCGTGCCGGTGGAGGACAAAATCCGCCGCACCACCGGATACGCCTCCGGGTGCACCGAGGACGAGTCGAGCGGGTCGTCGCCGTCCGGGATCCGGAGGAAGCCCGCGCACTGCTCGAAGGCCTTGGGGCCGAGTCGCGCGACCTCCTTCAGCCCGGAGCGGGTCTTGAACGGCCCGTTCGCGTCGCGGTGCGCCACGATGTTCTCCGCCAGCCCCGTCGTGATACCGGAGACGCGGGTCAGCAGCGGCGCCGACGCGGTGTTGACGTCCACGCCGACCGCGTTCACGCAGTCTTCGACCACCGCGTCGAGTGAACGCGACAGCGAGACCTCCGACAGGTCGTGCTGGTACTGCCCGACGCCGATCGACTTCGGGTCGATCTTCACCAGTTCGGCCAGCGGGTCCTGCAGCCGTCGCGCGATGGAGACCGCGCCGCGCAGCGACACGTCCATGCCCGGCAGTTCCTGCGAAGCGAACGCCGACGCCGAGTAGACCGACGCGCCGGCCTCGGAGACGACGGCCTTGGTCAGCTTCAGGTCCGGATGCTTCTTGATCAGCTCACCGGCGAGCTTGTCGGTCTCGCGCGACGCGGTGCCGTTGCCGATCGAGATCAGGTCCACCTTGTGCCGGGCGCACAGCGCGGCGAGTTCGGCGATGGACTGGTCCCATTTGTTGGCGGGCTGGTGCGGGTAGATGACGTGGGTGTCGACGACCTTGCCGGTCGCGTCGACCACCGCGACCTTGACGCCGGTGCGGAAGCCCGGGTCGAGGCCCATCGTGGCGCGGGTGCCGGCCGGGGCGGCGAGCAGCAGGTCGCGCAGGTTCGCGGCGAAGACGCGGACGGCGTCGTCCTCGGCCGACTGGCGCAGCCGCATCCGCAGGTCGATCCCCAGGTGCAGCAGGATCTTCGTGCGCCATGCCCAGCGGACGGTGTCGTTGAGCCACTTGTCGCCCGGGCGGCCTTCGTTGGAGATGCCGAACTTGTGCGCGATGCGGGTCTCGTAGTCGGTGGGGCCGGTGCGCGGCTCTTCGGAGGGCTCCTCGGACTCCATCGTGAGGTCGAGGATCTCCTCCTTCTCGCCGCGGAACATCGCGAGGATCCGGTGCGAGGGGAGTTTGGTGTAGGGCTCGGAGAAGTCGAAGTAGTCGGAGAACTTCGCGCCCTCTTCGGCCTTGCCGTCGCGGACCTTCGAAGCCAGCCGGCCCTGCGACCACATCTTCTCGCGCAGTTCGCCGATGAGGTCGGCGTCCTCGGCGAAGCGTTCGACGAGGATCGCGCGGGCGCCGTCGAGCGCGGCCTGCGCGTCCGCGACACCCTTTTCGGCGTCGACGAACACCGCGGCGGCGGCCTGCGGGTCGGTGTTCGGGTCGCTCAGCAGCCCGTCGGCGAGCGGCTCCAGACCGGCTTCGCGGGCGATCATCGCCTTCGTGCGCCGCTTCGGCTTGAACGGCAGGTAGATGTCCTCGAGGCGGGACTTCGTGTCCGCCGCCATGATCGACGCTTCCAGCGCCTCGTCGAGCTTGCCCTGGCTGCGGATCGAGTCCAGCACCGCGACCCGGCGCTCGTCGAGTTCCCGCAGGTAGCGGAGGCGTTCTTCGAGCGTGCGGAGCTGGCTGTCGTCCAGCATCCCGGTGACCTCTTTGCGGTACCGGGCGATGAACGGCACGGTCGATCCGCCGTCCAGCAGGTCGACGGCCGCCTTGACCTGCCCTTCGCGCACACCGAGTTCTTCGGCGATCTTCTGCTCGACTGTCTGCAGGCCCTGCACGCTCACTCCCACGCTCCTGAATCCGCCCTCGGGTGCTCTGGACTCTGCATTCTGCCGCTCGTACCGAGCCGACTTTCGTATGGCCTCCCTTAACCGAAACCTTGACAGGCGTATTGGTCTAGTCCATTTTGAGGTGGCCGACGTCACCCGTTCGTGGAGGCCACCTGTGAAAGTCAAGCCGAAACACGCGTTCCTCGCCTTGCTGTCGTCACTGGCCGTGTGCCTGGGGGTGACTTTCGCGGTGTCGGGCAGCGCCTCCGCCGCCAACATCCTGACCAACCCCGGCTTCGAACTCGGGACCACGAGCGGCTGGACCTGCTCCGGCACGAACGCGGTGGTCAGCACACCGGTCCACTCGGGCAGCCGCGCGCTCAGCGCCACCCCGGCCGGGCAGGACAACGCCCGCTGCTCGCAGAGCGTGCCGGTGAAGGCCAACACCGCGTACACGCTGTCGGCGTGGGTGCAGGGCAGCTACACCTACCTCGGCGTCACCGGAACCGGGACGGGTGACAAGAACACCTGGACCCAGGGCGGTGCCAGCTGGTCCCAGCTGTCGCTGACCTTCACCACCGGCGCGTCCACCACCAGCGTCGACATCTACCTGCACGGCTGGTACGGCCAGCCCGCCTACTTCGCCGACGACGTCAACCTCGACGGCCCCGGCGGCTCACCGACCACGACGCCGACCACGCCGACGACGTCCACGAGCCCGACGACGACCACCACCACCAGCTCGCCGACGACCACGACGAGCACCCCGCCGACCGGGAACCTGCCGAAGCACGTGATCACCGGGTACTGGCAGAACTTCTACAACGGCGCGAAGGCGCTCAAGCTCGCCGACGTCCCGACGAAGTACAACATCATCGCGGTGTCCTTCGCCGACGCGACGACCACGCCGGGCGCGGTCACCTTCACCCTCGACTCCGGTCTTTCGAGCCAGCTCGGCGGCTACACCGACGCGCAGTTCAAGGCCGACATCAAGACGGCACAGGCACGCGGGCAGAAGGTCATCCTCTCCGTCGGCGGCGAGAAGGGCACGATCCGCGTCGACTCCTCGGCCGCGGCGGCGAACTTCGCCAACAGCATGAAGTCGCTCATCGCGACCTATGGCTTCGACGGCGTCGACATCGACCTCGAGAACGGCGTCAACGCGACCTACATGGCGCAGGCGCTGCGCAGCATCCACGCGGCGGGCGGCACGGTCATCACGATGGCGCCGCAGACGATCGACATGCAGAGCCCGGCGGCCGAGTACTTCAAGCTGGCGCTCAACGTCAAGGACATCCTGACGATCGTCAACATGCAGTACTACAACAGCGGCTCGATGCTCGGCTGCGACCAGAAGGTCTACTCGCAGGGCACGGTCGACTTCCTCACCGCGCTGGCCTGCATCCAGCTGCAGAGCGGCCTGCGGGCCGACCAGGTCGGGCTCGGCCTGCCCGCGTCGGGCTCGGCGGCCGGTGGCGGCTACCAGGCGCCCGGTAACACGGTCAACGCGCTGAACTGCCTGGCGAAGGGCACGAACTGCGGCTCGTTCAAGCCGTCGACGACGTACCCGACGATCCGCGGCGCGATGACCTGGTCGATCAACTGGGACGCCTCGCAGGGTTACGCGTGGTCGAACACCGTGAGCGCGGGGCTCGCCGGCCTCCCGTGAAACGCGTTTCGTCCTCTGAATGCGGTGGTTCGCACTAGCGACTACCGCATTCAGAGGACGAAATGCGGGGGTCAGAGCGGGGTGAGGGGGAGACGGAGGGCGGCCGGGGCGTGCGGGGGCACGACGGGCTTGAGAGGGGCGACAGGGGAGAGGCGCCGGTAGGGGGAACCCAGCGGTGGCCGCGGGTCGGCCTCTCCCTTGTTGGGCCACAACGACATCGCGCGCTCCGCCTGCGCGGTGATGGTCAGCGACGGGTTCACGCCCAGGTTCGCCGAAATCGCCGAGCCGTCGGCGATGTGCAACCCGGGGTGGCCGTGCACTCGCTGGTACGGATCGACGACGCCGGTCTCGGCGCTGTCGCCGATCGCGCAGCCGCCGATGAAATGCCCGGTGATGGGGATGTTCGCCAGATCCGTCCACGCGCCCTGCGCCAGCCCGCCGATCTTGTCCGCCACCCGCCGGGTGACCTCGTGTCCGGCGGGGATCCACTCGGGATTCGGGTCACCGATGCCCTGCTTCGTGGTCATGCGCCGGCCGAAGAGCCCGCGTTTGGTGTACGTGGTCACGGAATTGTTCAGCGTCTGCATCACCAGCAGCCCGACCATCCGCTCCGACCAGCGCCGCGGGTTGTGCAGCCGCACCAGGTGCCGGCGATTCCGCACGAGTTCGCGCAAACCCAGCACCCACCGGTGTTTCCCCGGCTCGGCGTCGACGAGCACCGTCGTCAGCAAGCCCATGAAGTTGCTGCCCTTGCCGTAACGCACCGGTTCGACATGCGTGACGGCGTCGGGGTGGATCGACGACGTGATCGCGACGCCGCGGGTGAAGTCGGTGTCCTCGCGCAGCGATCGCGCGGCTAGGACGGCCTCGGAGTTCGTCCTGGCGAGCAACCCCAGCCTTGGTGACAGGTTCGGCAGCGTGCCGGAGTCCCTCAGCGAATGCAGAAGCCTTTGTGTGCCCAGGGAAGCGGCGGCGAACACGACCTGCGAGGCGGTGAAGGTCTGCTTGCGCTTGCGTACCCACCGTCCTGTTTGGACGGTATCCACCGCGTAGCCGCCCTCGATGGGCCGGACCGACACGGCGGTGGTCAGGGGATGGACCGCCGCGCCCGCCTTTTCCGCCAGGTACAGGTAGTTCTTGACGGTCGTGTTCTTCGCGCCGACCCGGCAGCCGGTCATGCACTCCCCGCAGTGTGTGCACGGCTTCCGCGCGGGGCCTTCGCCACCGAAGAAGGGGTCGACGTCGCGCTTGCCGAAGTAGACACCGACCGGTGTCGGCCGGTAGGTGTCCGCGATGCCCATGTCCTCCGCGACCTCGCGCAGCACCCGGTCGGCCGGGGTGACCAGCGGGTTCTCCACCACGCCCAGCATCCGTTTCGCCTGGCCGTAATGCGGGGCGAGTTCGGCCTTCCAGTCGGTGATATGCGCCCACTGCGGGTCTTCGTAGAAGGTGTCCGGTGGCTCGTAGAGCGTGTTCGCGTAGACGAGAGAGCCGCCGCCGACGCCCGCGCCGCTCAGGACGAACGTGTTCTTCAGCAGAGTCAGCCGCTGGATGCCGTAGCAACCCAGTTTCGGGGCCCACAGGTATTTCCGCAGCCGCCACGACGTCTTCGCGAACTCGTCGTCGGCGAACCGGCGGCCGGTCTCCAGCACGCCGACGCGGTAGCCCTTCTCGGTCAGCCGCAACGCGGTCACGCTGCCGCCGAAACCGGAGCCGATCACCAGCACGTCGTAGTTCATCGCGATCCCGCCGTCCGGTAGTCGCCGAGGTCGAGCGTCTTCGTCCGGCGGTGGTATTCGGTCACCGAACCGGGCCAGTTCGTGGTCACCCGGCCGTTGTCCTGGCGGTACCAGCTGGCGCAGGTCGTCCAGACGCTGTCGGCGAGCCGTCGCTGGACCTCTTCGTCGTAGCGCTGTTCGACCTCGGGGACGACGTCCAGATAGGACACTCCGGGACGGCTGAGGTGTTCGACGGCTTGGCGGATGTAGCGCGCCTGGCGTTCGATCATGTAGATGATGGAGCCCGCGCCGAGGTTGGTGTTGGGCCCGTAGACACAGAACAGGTTCGGGAAGCCCGGCACCGTCATGCCGAGATACGCCCGCGCGCCGCCCTTCCACGCGTCGGACAGTGACTTCCCGCCGAGGCCCTCGACCTTCAGTTCGCCGAGGAAATCCGTTGCCGCGAAACCGGTTCCGTAGACGATGACGTCGGCCTCGTGCTCGACGCCGTCCTCGGTTCGCACCCCGGACGGCGTGATCGCGCTGATGCGGCCGGTCTCCACCGCGACGTTGTGCTGCGCCAGCGCGGGCAGGTACTCGTTGGTGAACAGGATCCGCTTGCAGCCCAACGGATAGTCCGGCGTGAGCTTCGTGCGCAGCCCCCGGTCCTTGAGGTGACGGCGGCGCAACTGGGCCGCGCGGAGTTCGAAGACCTTGGCCAGCGACGGATGTTTGGTCATCGCGTAGGTCGCGTACTCGGCGAGAAGGAAGATCCGGAGTCTGCCGAGCAGTTGCGTGGCGGGCAGCGAGCGGAACAGCCGCTGCTGCCAGCGGCGGTAGCGCGTGTCCCGTTTGGCCAGGATGTAGGGCGGGGTTCGCTGGAACACCGTCAGTTCCGCGGCCTGGCGCTGGGCTTCGGGCACGAACTGGATCGCGCTCGCGCCGGTGCCGATCACCGCGACCCTCTTGCCGCGCAGGTCGACGTCGTGGTCCCAGCGCGCGGAGTGAAAACTGGGGCCCTCGAAGGTGTCCTGGCCGGGGATGTCCGGCAGCACCGGCCGCGAGAGCTGCCCGACGGCGGGGACGAAGACGGTCGCCTCGAAGGTCTCGCCGTCCGCGGTCTCCACCCGCCAGAGCCCGCGCTCCTCGTCGAAGGACGCGCTGGTGACGCGAGTGTCGAAGCGGATGTGCGGTTCGAGCGCGTAGCGGCGGACCACGCGTTTGAGGTAGGCGTGGATGTCGGGCTGCAGCGAGAACCGCTTCGGCCAGTCGGGATTGGGCTCGTAGGAGAACGAGTACAGCGGCGAGGGGATGTCGCAGCCCGCGCCCGGGTAGGTGTTCTCCCGCCAGACGCCGCCCGGTTCGGCGGCGCTCTCCAGGATGGTGAAGTCGTCGAACCCGGCGCGTTTGAGTTCGATCGCCGTTCCGACCCCGCCGAAGCCCGTCCCCACGATCAGCACGCTCGTCTCGCCCATGCCGAACGAAGCTACCCACCGGTCACCCCTGGTGGAAGTACATGCCCGGCCACGCAATCGAGATTTCCGGCCACCTCGCGACCGCATTTCGTCCTCTAAATGCGGTAGTTCGCACTCCCAACTACCGCATTTAGAGGACGAAATGCACAGAATGGGCCTCGGACTTGGGGTGCGCCCAGGTCAGGAGGCGGTGAGCGGAGCTTTCGAGAGCGTTCAGATCGCGCTTCGGGACGCGTTCGAACGGAGTGATGACGACCGAAGCGGCCTTCTTCGCCGTCTTGATCTCCCAGAAGCCCTTCACCCACCCGTCGACCAGGATGGTGCCCTTGACCAGGCCGTTATGGGTGATGACGACCTTTCGGTACTCGTCGCTGATCGCGCGCGTGCGGTCGGCGTAGGACAGGATGGTCTGGTCGAACGGCCCCAGCAGCCGCGGCGGCGCGGGGGTGTCCGGATCCGGCCGCGGCGCGTCCGGCAGGTCGAACAGCTCGCGTCCGTTCTCGTCACGGAACGTCCGCAGCTCCGGCCGCAACCGCTCGGCGACCTCGCCGAGTTTCGTGATCCCGGCCCACGCCTGCGCGTCCTGCACACTGGCCGGCCCGAACGCGGCCAGATAGCGCCGGAACATCGCTTCCGGCGACGGCGTCGCGTCCGGTTCGGCGCCGAGCCAGTCCCCGGTGGTCTGATACGTCGGCTGTCCCGATTTGCCCCATACGCCGCGCGGCGGGATCTGCACCAGCGGCAGCAAGGCCCGCGCGACGTGTACCAGCGACGATGGCCCGGCGCTCTCCCAGCGCTTCGCGAGTTCCGCGCCTAGTTCGCCCGACGAAAGCGGTCGTTCGCCGAGCAGTTTGCGGGCGGTGCGGGCGATCTCCTGGTGGTCGAGGCCCTTGATCTCCGGGGAGAACTGGGTGTTTCCGTGCACCGACCGGTCGTAGAGGGGCTGCACGATCGGCCGCCACGCCAGCGCGTCCTCCCGCGTCACCAGGTGCACGGTGCCGCGCATGAGCGCGATCCGCACGACACTCTTGTCCAGCAGCAGCTTGGCCAGGTCGTCCTGGCGGAAGCCGTGCAGCCGCGTCCACAGCGCGAAGTACGGCGGGTTGGGCGCCTGCGCCTGCAACCCGGCGAGCTGCTCGACCGCTTCGAGCGCGGTCATCTTCGAACGCCGGAGCAGCAGTTGCCGGTCCAGCATGGCGCGGTTCAGCGCGCGCCTGCTCAACGTGTCGGACATGCGGCTCACCTTAAACGGGATCAAGGACAGCTACGGTCCTCAATGCGCCGATCGCTGCCGGGATCCATAATCCCGGCCATGGAACTACCGCCGCCGGTGATCCGCGATTGGGACTACCCCCGTGGCACGGCGAGCATCGTGCTCATGGCCCGCTTCGCCGCCGAGCACGGCGTCACCGGACTGGCCCACTACGAGCACGCCCCCGTGGACGGCCAGGTCGACGCGCGCCAGGAACTCGCCGTGGTCCGCGAGCTGATCCGCGGGCTCGGTGCAGGGGACGCCGTCGCACTGCGGCTGAGCAGGCGCTACCGGGTCAGCGCGTTCGGCATCTTCGGCTTCGCGTGCATCAGCAGCCCGACATTGGGTGACGCGATGCGCTTCGCGCTGCGATACCTGGACCTGAGCTTCACCTTCTGCATCCCGCACGTGACCGTCGAGGCCGGACGGCTCGCGCTGACCATGGACGACAGCCGGGTGCCCGACGACGTCGCCCGCTTCCTGATGTTGCGCGATCTCGGCGCCATCCACACCGTCATGCGCGACATCCTGCCGGACATCTCGTTGCGTTCCTTGTCGTTCCGGCACGAGCGACCCTCCACTGTGGACGAATATGTGCGGACCTTCGGGCTGGAGCCTTCGTTCTCCGCCCGGTCGCAGGTCGCCACCCTGGACCCGCTCCTGCTCGACAAACCGCTGCCGCAGGCCAACGACCAGACGGTCGCGGTGTGCGCCGCGCAATGCGATCTGCTGGTCTCCCGGAAACGTGAGCGGTCCGGGATCGCGCAGCAGGTCCGGGAACGGCTGGTGCGGCTCGGCGGGGTCGACGCCGGGATGGACGAGGTCGCGCGACGGCTCGCGCTCAGTCCCCGCACCCTGCGGCGTCGCCTGTTCGAGGCCGGGACCGGCTACCGCGCGTTGCTGGACGAGGTCCGCCAGGCGCTGGCGGAGGAGATGCTCGACACCGGCGTGCTCAGCGTCGAGGACGTCGCGCTGCGGCTGGGCTACGCCGAGGCGTCGAGTTTCATCTACGCCTTCAAACGCTGGAAGGGGATGACGCCGGCGGCTTATGCCCGGCGGAACGCGTTGCGAGCACGGCCGGGTAAGTGACCCGCAGCAGGTGCAGGATCGAATCGGTGAGGAAGATCCGCAGTTCTTCGCGGTCGAGCGTGCCGCGGATCAGCCACTCGCGTGACGCGGCGCGCAGCATCCCGCCGTACGAGCGGATCATCGCGCGGAGTTCTTCACGACCCTCGGTGATGTCGCTCATCAACGCGGCCGCGAGCACGCGGTCGGCGGCGATCTCGTCACCCTCCAGCATGATCCGCTCGATGTCCGGGTCGCGGCCGACGGCTTCCTGGCCGATCGCGGTCAGCCACGCCTGCTCGTTGCGTTCGACGACTTCGATCCAATGCCGGACGCTGATCTCGAGCCGCTCTTCGGCGGTCGTGTCCGGCAGGTTCTCGATCACCGGCGCGGGCACGATCATCATCTGCCGCACGACTTCCAGGTACAGCTCGCGTTTACCGCCGAAGTAGTGGTTGATCAGCGGCCTGGCCACCCCGGCGGCCTTCGCGATGTCCGAGGTCGACACCGAGGCGTACGTACCCGCGCCGAACAGCCGTCGTGCCGCGGCCAGGATCTCCGCACGCCGGGCGGCCGGTTCGAGTCGGCGCCGCCGGATCTCCGGATCGGTGCTCATGGGCCGAGCGTAACCGTTTCACGTGGGCGGGTGCCGTTATCGAACCGGAACAACCGGCCGGTAACCCTCCGCGCCCCGGGTGCGACGTTCGTGGCGAGGGAGCGGGCGTCATAGGTAGGGACGAATGGCCAGTGCCGAACGCGAACCGGTGTGCCGCCCCGGACGGTGGGTCAGTGTGCGGCTGCAGCATCGTGACGTCCGGATCCAAGGTGACAGCGGGGACGAAACCGTCTCCTACGCCGGGATCGTGATCACCAGTTTCGAGAATGGCGCCGAGGTCGGCGAACGGTGGATCCCGCTCGGGGTCGATCCGTCGGAGGCCGACGACGAACAGCTCATCCAGCAGTTGCGGGACGCGCTGATCTGGCAGGCGCGGCAGCCGCCGAAGGCCGCGGGGGAGTAGCGCACGCGTGCAGCCTCGCATCCTGGGGTTCCGCGACAGCCAGACGCGCCAAGGGGCCTACTGCGTCCGAAGCCCGTCGAAAGCGATCTTGCACACCGCGTCCGCCAGTTCCGTCCCCGCCGAGCCCCGCCGCGGCCGGTACCACTCGATCAGCGAGTTCACCATGCCGTACAGCAGCCGCGCGGTGACCGCCGGATCGATGTCGGGCCGCACGTCGCCTTCGGTTTCGGCCTGTTTGACCAGTTCCGTGACCAGCCGGTCGAATTCGCGCCGCCGCGCCAGCGCCGCGCGCTCGATCTTGGTGTTGCCCCGCACCCGCAGCAGCAGCGTGACGAACGGCAGCTGCCCGACCAGCACGAGGACACTGCCCCGCACCAGATGCTCCAGCTTCTCGATCGCCCTGCCCTCGAAGGACTCCGTCTCGGCGGCGACGGCGAACAGGCCGTTCAGCGCGCGGTCGACGGCGAGTCGCAGCAGTTCCTCCTTGCTCGGCACGTGGTGGTAGATCGCGGATTTCGTGATGCCGAGCTTGCGGGAGAGGTCTTCCATGCTGGTGCCGTCGTAGCCGCGTTCGTTGAACAGCTTGACCGCGACCTGCAGCAGCGATTCGAGGTCGTAGCCGGGGCGTCCCCGGCGGGCGGGCGTGCTCAACCGCGGTCCCGCTCGTCGAGGACGCGGCGCATCTTGCCCAGCGACCGTTCCAGTGTGTCCGGGTCGACCACCTCGACGCCGACGCTCACGCCGACGCCGTCCTTGACCCCGGCGATCAGCCGCGCGGCGGCTTCGGCGCGTTGCTCGGCGGTCGCGTCCGGGCGGGCTTCGACGCGGACGGTCAGGTGGTCCATCCGGCCCTTGGTCGAGCGCACCAGCTGGAAATGCGGGGCGAGCGCGGGGGTCACCAGCACGACTTCCTCGATCTGCGTGGGGAAGACGTTGACGCCACGCAGGATGATCATGTCATCGGTACGGCCGGTCACCTTCTCCATCCGCCGGTACGACGGCCGCGCGGTGCCCGGCAGCAGCCGGGTGAGGTCGCGGGTGCGGTAGCGGATGATCGGCAGCGCCTGTTTGGTGAGCGAGGTGAACAGCAGTTCCCCGGTGTCGTCGATCGGTTTCTCGGTGAACGGGTCGATCACCTCGGGGAAGAAGTGGTCCTCCCAGATGTGCAGCCCGTCCTTGGTCTCGACGCATTCCTGCGCGACACCGGGCCCCATCACCTCGGACAGGCCGTAGATGTCGACGGCGTCGATGCCGACGCGTTCCTCGATCTCGGTGCGCATCTGCTCGGTCCACGGTTCCGCGCCGAAGATGCCGACCTTGAGCGAACTGGTCTGCGGGTCGATGCCCTGTCGCTCGAACTCGTCGAGCAGCGTGAGCAGGTACGACGGCGTGACCATGATGATCTCGGGTTTGAAGTCGGTGATGATCTGCACCTGACGCGCTGTCATGCCACCGGACGCGGGAATCACCGTGCAGCCCAGTTTTTCGGCGCCGTAGTGCGCGCCGAGGCCGCCGGTGAACAGGCCGTACCCGTAGGCCACGTGGACCTTGTCGCCCGGCCGCCCGCCCGCCGCGCGGATCGACCGCGCCATCACCGTCGCCCAGGTGTCGATGTCGCCGGCGGTGTAGCCGACGACGGTCGGCTTGCCGGTGGTGCCGCTGGACGCGTGGATCCGGCTGACCTGCGATTCCGGCACCGCGAACATGCCGAAGGGATAGTTGTCGCGCAGGTCCTGCTTGGTGGTGAAGGGGAACTTCGCCAGGTCTTCCAGCGCCTTGCAGTCGTCCGGATGGACACCGGCCTCGTCGAACTTCCTGGTGTAGAACGGCACGTTGTCGTAGGCGTGCCGCAGCGTCCACCGGAGCCGGTTCAGTTGCCGCGCCTGGAGTTCGCCGATGGTGAGGTTCTCGGCGTCGTCGCTGAAAGTCATCGTCATGCCTTCTGGATGGTGCGGCTGCGGCCGCGGAATTCGGCGACGACCTCCGGCCCGTCGGGGGTCTCCCGGTGCACGGTGACGTCGTAGATGCCGTTGCGCCCGTAGCGGGTCCGCTCGGTGGCGGTGGCGATGAGGTGGTCGCCGAGTGCGCCGGTGGCGACGAAGGAGATCTCCGCGCCGGACGCGACGGTGACCGGACCATGACTGTTGCAGGCGCAGGCGAACGTCGTGTCGGCGAGCAGGAAGACATAACCGCCATGGGCGATGCCATGGCCGTTGACCATCGTCTCGGTGATCCGCATGGTGGCGACGGCGTGCCCCTCGGCCGCCTCGACCAGCTCGATACCCAGCGCGCTCGACGCCAGGTCGTCGGCGAACATCGCGTGCGCCGCGTTGGTCGTCATCACACCACCTGGTTACTGACCGAATGGACGGTTGTTAAAGGGTGCCGCCAGTAAAGGCGTGCTTCCGCGTGGATGTCAAGGATCCGCCGCCGTCCGGGGGTTTGCAAGACCCCGGACGCGAGCTACAGTGAATTACTGAACGGACGGTCTGTTAATCCACCATCGAAGGGTTCGGCCCCATGGCATTGCTGCGCAGCTACGTCTCCGGCGGATGGCACACGGCGGACAACGACGGAGTGCCGCTGCACGACGCCTCGACGGGCGAGGAGGTCGCCCGGGTCTCGTCCGACGGCATCGACTTCGCCGCCGCGCTGGAGTACGGCCGCCGCACCGGCGGACCCGCCCTGCGTGAGCTGACCTTTCATCAGCGCGCCGCGTTGCTGAAGGCGCTGGCCTCGCACCTGCGCGAACACCGCGACGAGCTGTACGCGCTGTCGGCGCGCACGGGTGCGACCAAGACCGACTCGATGGTCGACATCGACGGCGGCATCGGAGTGCTGTTCGCCTACTCCAGCAAGGGCAAGCGCGAACTGCCGAACGACACCGTCTACGTCGACGGCAACGTGGAGCCGCTGAGCAAGGGCGGCACCTTCGTCGCCCAGCACATCGCCGTGCCGCTGCGCGGTGTCGCCGTCCAGATCAACGCCTTCAACTTCCCGGTCTGGGGCCCGCTGGAGAAGTTCGCGCCCGCGTTCCTCGCCGGGGTGCCGAGCCTGATCAAGCCGGCCAGCCAGACCGCGTACCTGACCGCGCGGCTGGTCGAGATCATCATCGACGCCGGCATCCTGCCCGAGGGCACGCTGCAGTTCGTCGCGGGCAGCGTCGGCGACCTGCTCGACCACGTCACCGCGCAGGACCTCGTCTCCTTCACCGGTTCCGCTTCAACGGCGCAGAAACTGCGTGCGCATCCGGCGATCGTGCGCAACTCGGCCCGGTTCAACGCCGAGGCCGACTCGCTGAACTGCTCGATCCTCGGCCCGGACGCCAAACCCGGCACCACCGAGTTCGACCTCTTCGTCAAGCAGCTGACCACCGAAATGACGGTCAAGGCCGGGCAGAAGTGCACCGCGATCCGTCGCGCGTTCGTCCCCGCCGACCTGCTGGACGACGTCGCCGAGGCCGCGAGCGCGCGGCTGGCGAAGGTCACCATCGGCAACCCCACCGCCGAGGGTGTCCGGATGGGCGCGCTGGCCAGCCTGGAGCAGCGTGAGGAGGTCCGGCGGTCGCTCAAGGCGCTGCTGGACGTCGGGTCGGTCGTCTTCGGCGACCCGGAGCGGGTCGAGGTCGTCGGCGCGGACGCCGAGCGCGGCGCGTTCATCTCGCCCGTGCTGCTGAAGGCGGACCCGGAGCGTTCCGAGCCGCACGAGGTCGAGGCGTTCGGCCCGGTCTCCACGTTGCTGCCCTACACCTCGACCGAGCAGGTCGTCGAACTCGCCGCCCGCGGCGGCGGCAGCCTCGTCGGCTCCGTCGTCACCGCGGACGCGGAGTTCGCACGCGAGGTCGTGCTCGGGGTCGCGCCGTACCACGGCCGTCTGCTGGTGTTGGACGCCGACGACGCCAAGGAGTCCACCGGCCACGGTTCGCCGATGCCGCAGCTGGTCCACGGCGGCCCCGGGCGCGCCGGTGGCGGCGAGGAGATGGGCGGGATCCGCGGCGTGCTGCACCACATGCAGCGCACCGCCGTCCAGGGCAGCCCCAAGGTGCTCAGCACGGTCACCGGCCGCTGGGTCGCGGGTGCCCCGCGCACCGAGAGCGACGTCCATCCGTTCCGGAAGTCCTTGGCGGAACTGAAGATCGGCGACTCCGTGGTCGCTGGGCCGCGCACTGTCACCCAGGAAGACGTCGACCACTTCGCCGAGTTCACCGGTGACACCTTCTACGCCCACACCGATCCCGAGGCCGCGGCGGCGAACCCGCTGTTCGGCGGCATCGTGGCGCACGGATACCTCGTGGTTTCGTTCGCCGCAGGCCTGTTCGTCTCGCCCGAGCCCGGTCCGGTGCTGGCCAACTACGGCTTGGAGAACCTGCGGTTCCTCACCCCGGTGAAGGTCGGCGACTCGTTGACGGTGACCTTGACCGCCAAGCAGATCACCCCGCGCATCGACCAGGAGTACGGCGAAGTCCGCTGGGACGCCGACGTGACCAACCAAGACGGCGACTCGGTCGCCAAGTACGACGTGCTCACCCTGGTGGCGAAGGAGCAGGCATGACAGCGACGGTGTCCGAGGAAGACCTCGAACGGCATTTCGAGGCGACCATCGCGCGTGACCAGCGCATCGAGCCGCGCGACTGGGTGCCCGAGGGGTACCGCAAGACGATGATCCGGCAGATCGCGCAGCACGCGCATTCGGAGATCATCGGCATGCAGCCGGAAGGCAACTGGATCACCCGGGCGCCTTCCTTGCGGCGCAAGGCGATCCTGCTCGCGAAGGTGCAGGACGAGGCCGGTCACGGGCTGTACCTGTACTCGGCGGCGGCCACGCTCGGCGCCGACCGGGCGGACCTGACCGACAAGCTCATCAACGGCAGGCAGAAGTACTCGTCGATCTTCAACTACCCGGCGCTGACCTTCGCCGACGTCGGCGTGATCGGCTGGCTGGTCGACGGCGCGGCCATCTGCAACCAGGTCCCGCTGTGCCGCAGTTCCTACGGGCCGTACGCGCGCGCCATGATCCGCATCTGCAAGGAGGAGTCCTTCCACCAGCGGCAGGGCTTCGAACTGCTGATGACCATGATGCGCGGCACGGAAAAGCAGCGGGAAATGGTGCAGGAGGCGGTCAACCGCTGGTGGTGGCCGTCGCTGATGATGTTCGGCCCGCCGGACGCGGAATCGCCGAACACCGCGCAGTCGATGGCGTGGAAGGTCAAACGGCACACCAACGACGAGCTGCGTCAGCGCTTTGTCGACATGTCCGTTCCGCAGGCGGAGGCGCTGGGCGTCACCTTCCCGGACCCGGACCTGAAGTGGAACCCCGAACGCGGCCACTACGACTTCGGCGCGGTGGACTGGGACGAGTTCAAGAACGTGTTGAAGGGCAACGGTCCGTGCAACGCCCAGCGCGTCGCGCACCGGCGCCGGGCACAGGAAGACGGCGCGTGGGTGCGGGAAGCCGCCGTCGCGCACGCAGCGAAGAAGGGTTCGTGATGAAGCACGACTGGCCGTTGTACGAGGTGTTCGTCCGGGGAAAGCGCGGCCTGAACCACGTGCACGTGGGTTCGCTGCACGCCGCCGACGACGAGATGGCGCTGCACCACGCCCGGGATCTCTATACCCGCCGCAACGAAGGCGTGTCGATCTGGGTCGTGCGCGCGAGCGCCATCACCGCGTCCTCGCCGGACGAGAAGGACCCGTTCTTCGCGCCCAGCGGCGACAAGGTGTACCGGTATCCGACGTTCTACGACATCCCCGACAACGTTCCGCACATCTGACATGAGCTTCGACAACGCCTACGAGGCGATCACCGAGGAAAATGACTCGCGCTGGGCCTTCGGCACCGGCTTCGAGGATCCACTGTCCGGTGTGGACACCACGGTTCCGTCCGGTGTGGACGGTACGCGGCTGGCCGCGTACTGCCTGATGCTCGGCGACGACGCGCTGATCTTCTCGCACCGCCTGCAGGAATGGTGCACGAACGCGCCCGAACTCGAGGACGAGGTCGCGATCGCCAACATCGCGCTCGACCTGCTCGGACAGGCCCGTCTGCTGCTCGCCCGCGCGGGCAAGGCCGACGGGAGCGAGCGCACCGAGGACTCCTACGCCTTCTTCCGGAGTGAGCAGGAGTACCGCAACGTCCGGCTCGCCGAACTCGACGGCGGCCACTTCGGCCAGCTGATCGCGCGGCTGCTGGTGTTCTCGATCTGGCGGCTGGCCTTGTTGCAGCGCTTGCAGACCAGTGTCGATCCGGTGCTGGCGGCCATCGCGGACAAGGGCGTCAAGGAGGTCGCCTACCACCGTGACTACGCCGCCCAATGGGCCGTGCGGCTCGGCGACGGGACCGAGTTCTCCCACGCGCGGATGCAGGAGGGCCTGGACGCGGTCTGGCCCTACGTCGACGAGCTTTTCGTGGCACACCAGGACGAGTTCGTCGAATCGCCGTCGCTGCGGCCCGAGTTCGACGCGATCCTCGACCAGGTGCTGGCCGTCGCGAAGCTGACGCGCCCCGAGGCCGGCGCCATCGCCGGGGTCTCCGGCCGGATGGGCCGCGACGGTGTGCACACCGAGCGGATGGGTTACCTGCTGGCGGAGCTGCAAAGTGTCGCCAGGGAACATCCGGACGCGACATGGTGACCGCGTACGCCGTGGCGGCCACGGTCACCGACCCGGAACTGCCGATGCTCACCCTCGCCGATCTGGGCGTGCTACGGGAAGTGTCCGAAGAGGACGGTCGAGTGGTCGTCGCGATCACCCCGACCTACACCGGCTGCCCGGCGATGGACACCATGCGCGACGACCTCGTGCACGCGCTGACCGGGGCGGGCTACGGCGAGGTCGAGGTCCGGACCGTGCTGCGGCCCGCCTGGTCCACCGACTGGATCACCGAGGACGGCAAGCGGAAGCTGGCCGAAGCGGGCATCGCGCCGCCGGGGGCCGCGCCGCGGCGGACCGGGCCGATCCCGCTCACGTTGAGCCCGCCGGTGTCGTCGGTCCGTTGCCCGCACTGCGGTTCCGCGGACACCGAGGAGCAGTCCCGGTTCAGCGCGACGGCGTGCAAGGCCCTGCGCCGCTGCCGTTCCTGCCTCGAACCGTTCGAACACGTCAAGGAGATCTAGCGTGACCGCGTCCACTCTGCGCCGCACGGGGTTCCACACCCTGAAGGTCTCCGGCGTCCAGCGCCTCTGTGACGACGCCGTCGCGGTGACCTTCGACGTACCCGAAGACCTCGCCGAAACCTTCCGGTTCAAGGCGGGCCAGTCGCTGACCCTGCGCCGCGAAATCGAAGGCCGGGACGAGCGCCGCTCGTACTCGATCTGCGCGCCGGCCGGTGCGGCGCCGCGCGTCGGCGTCCGGGAGGTGCCGGGCGGGCTGTTCTCGTCGTGGCTGGTGCGCGACGTGCGCCCCGGCGATGAGATCGAGGTCGCCGCGCCGACCGGCAACTTCACCCCGGATCTGGACTCCGCCGGGCACCACGTGCTGATCGCGGCGGGTTCGGGCATCACGCCGGTGCTGTCGATCGCGTCGTCGCTGCTCGGCGCTTCCGACGCCACCGTGACCGTGCTCTACGGCAACCGGCGCACCGACACCGTCATGTTCGCCGACGACCTCGCGGATCTGAAGGACCGCTACCCGGCGCGGCTCGAACTCGTCCACGTGCTCTCGCGTGAGCCGCGCGAGGCCGAACTGTTCACCGGGCGTCTGGACGCGGAGAAGCTGCGGCGCCTGTGCACCGTGCTGATCCCGGCCGACGACGTCGCGCACTGGTGGCTGTGCGGCCCGTTCGACATGGTGACCGGTGCGCAGGAACTGCTGCGCGCCCTCGGCGTGCCGGACGAGCGTGTCCACCAGGAACTGTTCTATGTGGACACTCCGCCGGAGCCGGTGCAGCACATCGACCCGGCCGTCGTGGGGTCCTCCAGCGAGGTCACGCTGGTCCTCGACGGCCGGTCGACGACGATGACGCTGCCGCGCAACTCCTCCCTGCTCGACGGCGCGCAGAAGTACCGCCCGGATCTGCCCTTCGCCTGCAAGGGTGGGGTGTGCGGCACCTGCCGGGCGAAGATCTGCGACGGCAAGGTGGACATGCGGCGCAACTTCGCGCTGGAGAAGGCCGAAGTCGACGCCGGTTTCGTGCTCACCTGCCAGTCGGTCCCGATCTCCGAGTCCGTCACCGTGGACTTCGACGCCTGACCACCCCGCATTTAGAGGACTGAATGCGCTTCCGGACCTGGCCGACGGGAGAGGCCGAGGTCGTTCTAGGTACCTACGGCGGGTGGGTGCGGTAGTGGCCGGTCCGTGAAGGACTCCTTGCAGGTCAGGCGTAAGTACATGATGGCCCCCTTCCTTGCGCCTAGCGCAAGGAAGGGGGCCATCATGTACTTACACGCGAGCAAGACCGCAGGTGACGAGTAGGTCCCTAAGAGAGGGTTCGCTCCAACCCGAATCGCCACTCACGCCCCCCGGCGTTGCCCCCGCGTTTCGTCCTCTAAATGCGGTACTTGCGTGCGCCACTACCTCGTTTCGTCCTCTGGATGCGGGAGGGGCAGCCATCTGGTGATACCGATGTCGGCGAGGAACGGCCGGTCGTGGCTCGCCACGATCAGCGCGCCCCGGTAGGCGCGTAACGCCTCGGTGAGGCGTCGCACGCTCGCCAGGTCGAGGTTGTTCGTCGGCTCGTCGAGGATCAGCAGTTTCGGCGCCGGGTCGGTGAGCAGTAGCGCCGCCAGCGCGGCCCGGAAGCGTTCCCCGCCGGACAGTGACGCCACCGTTCGTTCGGCCGCCGTGCCCCGGAACAGGAACCGTGCCAGCCGGGCGCGGATCTCGTTGTCCGTGAGCGACGGCGCGAACCGGCGCACATTGTCCACAATGGACATGGTGTCGTCGAGGATGTCGATCCGCTGGGGAAGCAGCCGGGCGGGGACGAACAACCGCACGTCGCCCGACTTCGGTGGGAGGTCGCCGGTGATCGTGCGGAGCAGGGTGGTCTTGCCCGAACCGTTCGGTCCCACGAGCGCGATCCGCTCGGGCCCCATGACGTGCAGATTCGCCGCCGGGCCGAAGCGGGGAACGGCGTCGATGCGGAGCGCGTCCTGTCCCGGCGACACCAGGGTTTCCGGCAGTTCGACGCGGATCTCGGCGTCCTCGCGCACCAGCTCTTCGGCGGCCTTCAGCGTCTCGACGGCGTCCTCCAGCCTGTCGGCGTGCAGGTTCCGGTACTTGCCCGCGGCGATCTGCGCGTCCTCCTGGCGTTTGCGCATCCGCACCTTGGGTTCGCGTTTCCGGTCCCACATCTGCCGGCCGTAGCGGGCCCTCCTGGCGAGCTTGATCCCGGCCTCGACCAGCTCCCGTTTCTGCCGTTTGACGTCGGATTCCGCCGCCCGGACGTGGCGCCGCGCGGCCTCCTGCGCCACCTCGACGGCGTGTTCGTACTCCGCGAGGTCGCCGCCGTACAGGGTGACCTCGTGGTCGCGGACCTCGGCGATCCGGTCGACGGACCGAAGCAGTTCGCGGTCGTGCGAGACCACCACGAGGATCCCGGTCCAAGCCGCCACCTCGCGGTACACGAGTTCGCGGGCCCGCAGGTCGAGATTATTGGTCGGTTCGTCCAGCAGCAGGACGGCCGGCCGGCGCAACAACAACGCGGCCAGGCCGAGCAACGTCAGTTCGCCGCCGGACAGTTCGCCCGCCCGCTGGTCCAGGCGGACGACGCCCAGGCCGAGCCGGTCGAGGATCGCGCGGGTGCGTTCCTCGACATCCCAATTGTCGCCGATGGTGGTGAGGTGCTCCTCGGCGGTGTCGCCGCTCTCGACGGCCTTGATCGCCGCGCGGATCGCCGTCACACCCAGGACGTCGTCCACTCGCCGCTCGGTGTCCAGGACCAGGTTCTGCGGCAGGTAGCCGATTTCCCCCGGCGTGGTGATCGAGCCGGATTCGGGCCGCAGCCTGCCTGCGAGCAGGCTCAGCAGCGTGGACTTGCCGGAACCGTTGGTGCCGACCAGCCCGGTACGGCCGGTGCCGATGGTGAGCGAGAGCCGCTCGAACACGGGGGCGCCGTCGGGCCAGGTGAAAGTGACGTCGGAAAGCGTCAAAGAAATAGACATGAGACTCCCTGCGAAGGAGGTGGATGAGGGCGCAGGTTCGTCTCACAGGATCATGGGGCCGAGGCTAGCCGACCGCCCCGAACTAACGCAACTCTTTTTGCGTTAGTTCGCGAGGGCATACTGGCGACGTGATCGAACGCCCACACGTCCTGCTGTCCGCCGCGGTCTCACTGGACGGCTACCTCGACGACGCGACCGACACCCGGCTGGTGCTGTCCAACCAGGACGACTGGGCCAGGGTCGACGGCCTGCGCGCGGCGTCGGACGCCATCCTGGTCGGGGCGAACACCGTCCGCGCGGACAATCCCCGGTTACTGGTCCGCTCGCCGGAGCTGGTGCGCGAGCGGGTCGCGGCCGGGCGGCCGGAACAACCGGTCAAGGTGACGCTCACGCGCAGTGGCTCACTCGATCCGGGGGCCCAGTTCTTCACGCTCGGCGACACGGAGAAGCTGGTGTACGCGCCGCCTGGCGTCGTCACGGGGGTAAAGGCGACCGTGGTCGAGCTGACCGGCCTGCGCGAGATGCTGGCGGATCTCCACGCGCGCGGCGTGCGGCGGCTGATGGTCGAAGGCGGCGGCTCGATCCACACCCAGTTCCTCACCGAGGGACTGGTCGACGAGCTGCATCTGGCGATCGCGCCGTTCTTCGTCGGTGACCCGCGCGCGCCGCGATTCGCCGGTCCCGGCGCCTTCCCTCGCGGGCTCACTCTTGTCGAAAGCACCCGGCTGGGTGACATCGCCGTGCTGGAGTACCACGCGACACCGGAACCGTCCGAAGTGGACATTCTGCGGTTGCGCGAGGCCATCGCACTGGCGGATCTTTGCCCGCCGAGGACTTTCCGCGTCGGCGCGGTCATCACCGGCGCCGACGGCGAAGTGATCTCCACCGGTTACTCGGGCGACGGCGACCCCGCCAACCACGCGGAGGAAGCCGCACTCGCGAAACTCGAACCGGGAGACCCGCGACTGGCGAAGGCGACGATGTACACGTCGCTGGAGCCGTGCAGTTCGCGGACGTCACATCCGCGAAGCTGCACCCAGCTCATTCTCGACGCCGGCCTTCCCCGAGTCGTGTTCGCCTGGCGCGAACCGTCCGTGTTCGTCGACTGCGTCGGCGCCGAAACGCTGGAAGCGGCCGGACGCCGGGTGATCGAGGTACCCGCCCTCGCCGCCGGCGTCCGCCGCGCGAACACCCACATTCCGGGTGTCCACCTCTAGTCCGTGTGCTGCGGCACTACTTGCAGGCGTCGCAGCAGCCGCAGCCCACACCGGTGCACGCCGAGCAGCAACCGTGACGGAGCACGACCTTCAACAGACGCTTGATCATCGCTGTCCTCCCGATCATTGATGTCCCACCGCCCCTGTCACGCTAAGTTCTGCGCATATGACAGTGGTACCGCCGGGCGGGCCATGGGCCTGCTCCACCGGGTGACGTCAGGCTTCGAGGTCGCCCTCCAGCGAGAGGTAGACCTCGCGCAGCTGAGCCAAAAGATCGGCGTCCGGCTCCGCCCACAGCCCCCGGTCGGCGGCCTCGTTCAGCCGCTCGATGATGCCGCGCAGCGCCCACGGATTGGCCTGGCGCAGGAACTCCTGGTTGACCTCGTCGAGTACGTAGGACTCGGTGAGCTTCTCGTACATCCAGTCGCCGACCACGCCGGCGGTGGCGTCGAAACCGAACAGGTAGTCGACCGTCGCCGCCAGTTCGAAGGCGCCCTTGTAGCCGTGCTTGCGCATCGCGGCCAGCCAGCGCGGGTTGACCACGCGGGCACGGAAGACACGGGCGGTCTCCTCGCCGAGGGTGCGGGTGCGGACGGCGTCCGGGGTGGTGCTGTCGCCGACATAGGACGCGGGCGCGGTCCCGGTCAGCGCGCGGACGGTCGCGATCATCCCGCCGTGGTACTGGAAGTAGTCGTCGGAGTCGGCGATGTCGTGCTCACGGGTGTCGGTGTTCTTGGCCGCGACCACGATTCGCTTGTACGAGTTCTCCATGTCCTCGCGGGCGGGCCTGCCGTCGAGATCCCGGCCGTAGGCGAACCCGCCCCAGACCGCGTAGACCTCGGCGAGATCCTTGTCGTCACGCCAGTTCCCGGAGTCCATCAACGGCAGCAGACCCGCGCCGTACGCGCCGGGCTTGGAGCCGAAGATCCTCGTGGTGGCCCGGCGTTCGTCACCGTGCGCGGCCAGATCCGCGCGGGTGTGGGCGCGCACGAAGTTCTGCTCGTCGGGCTCGTCGAGGCCCGCCACGAGGCGCACCGCGTCGTCCATCAGGCTGATCACATGCGGGAAGGCGTCACGGAAGAAACCGCTGATCCGCACGGTGACGTCGATCCGCGGCCGCCCGAGTTCGGCGAGCGGGATCGCCTCGATGCCGGTGACCCGGCGCGACGCCTCGTCCCAGACCGGCTGGACACCCAGCAGGGCAAGGACTTCGGCGGCGTCGTCACCCGACGTGCGCATGGCCGACGTGCCCCAGACCGAGAGGCCGACCGAGCGTGGCCAGTCGCCGGTGTCTTCGCGGTAGCGCCGGAGAAGCGAGTCGGCGAGCGCCTGCCCGGTCTCCCAGGCGAGTCGGCTCGGAATCGCCTTCGGGTCGACGGTGTAGAAGTTGCGGCCGGTCGGCAGCACGTTGATCAGGCCGCGCAGGGGAGACCCGCTGGGGCCTGCCGGGAGGTAGCCGCCGTCGAGCGCGTGGAGCACCGCGTCGAGTTCGCCGCTCGTGCCGGCCAGACGGGGCACGATCTCGGTCGCGGCGAAGGTCAGCACGCGGGCGACGTCCTGGTGTTCCGGCACGTCGGCGACGACCTCCGCGACGGCGGCGGGGGACCAGCCCCTGGCCTCCATCGCCTCGACGAGCGAGCGTGCCTTCTGCTCGATCGCGTCCACTTCGGACAGTGGGGCGTCGCTGTTCTCCTTCAGCCCCAACGCGGAGCGCAGACCCGGAACCGCGCCCTGTTTGCCGCCCCACATCTGCTGGGCGCGCAGCATCGCGAGCACAAGGTTGATCCGCGCCTCACCTTCCGGAGCGGCACCGAGGATGTGCAGGCCGTCGCGGATCTGGGCGTCCTTGACCTCGCACAGCCAGCCGTCGATGTGCAGCAGGAAGTCGTCGAACTCCGCGTCGTGCGGCCGTTCTGCGACCCCGAGGTCGTGGTCGAGCTTCGCGGCCTGGATCAGTGTCCAGATCTGCGCGCGGATCGCGGGCAGCTTCGCCGGGTCCATCGCGGCGATGTTGGCGTGCTCGTCGAGAAGCTGCTCCAAGCGGGCCATGTCGCCGTAGCTCTCGGCGCGGGCCATCGGCGGGATCAGGTGGTCGACGATCGTGGCGTGCGCACGCCGTTTCGCCTGCGCGCCCTCGCCGGGGTCGTTGATCAGGAACGGGTAGATCAGCGGCAGATTGCCCAGGACGGCGTCCGGCGCGCACGAAGCCGAGAGGCCCGCCGTCTTGCCGGGAAGCCATTCGAGCGAACCGTGTTTGCCGAGGTGGACGACGGCGTGCGCGCCGAATTCCCGCTCCAGCCAGCGATAGGCGGCCAGATAATGGTGGCTCGGCGGGAGGTCGGGGTTGTGGTAGATCGCCACCGGGTTCTCGCCGAACCCGCGGGGCGGCTGGATCATCAGGATGACGTTGCCGGACTGGAGCGACGCGAGCACGATGTCGCCGTTGTCGACGTAGAGCTCGCCGGGAGCGGGGCCCCAGTGCTCCTCCATCGCCTCACGGAGTTCCGCGGGCAGTTCGGCGAACCACTCGCGATACTGGTCGGCGGGAACGCGGATCGGGTTGCCGGACAGCTGTTCTTCGGTGAGCCACTCCGGATCCTGCCCGCCCGCGGCGATGAGCGCGTGGATCAGCGCGTCACCATCGGGCTGCTCGGTTCCGGTGGGTTCGACGCCGGGGAACGGGTCTTCGCCGAGGTCGTAACCCCGATCGCGCATGAGGCGCAGCAGCTCGATCGCGGACGCGGGAGTGTCGAGGCCGACGGCGTTACCGACGCGGGAATGCTTCGTCGGATACGCGGACAGCATCAGCGCGATACGGCGTTCCGGCGGCGGTGTGTGGCGCAGCCGGGCGTGGGCCAGCGCGATCTTGGCGACCCGGGACGCGCGCTCGGCGTCCGGCACGTACTTGGGGAGGCCGTCGTCGTCGATCTCCTTGAACGAGAACGGGACGGTGATCAGCCGACCGTCGAACTCGGGGACGGCCATCTGGTTCCCGGCGTCGAGCGGGGAGAGGCCGTCGTCGTTCGCCGACCAGGTCTCGCGGTCGCTGGTGAGGCAGAGGGCCTGGAGAATCGGGATGTCGAGGGCGGCCATCTCGGAGACGTCCCACGCCTCGTCGTCACCACCGGCGCCGACCTCGGACGGCCGGGTGCCACCGGCGGCCAGCACGGTGACCAGGAGCGCGTCGGCCTTGGTCAGCTCGGCCATCATCTCCGGCTCGCGGGTGCGCAGGGACGCGCAGTGGATCGGGAGGGCGCGGCCCCCGGCGTCCTCGATGGCGTCGGCGAGGGAGTGGACGAACTCGGTGTTGCCGGAGAGGTGATGCGCCCGGTAATACAGGATCGCGATGACCGGGCCTTCGGTGGTCTTGGGTTCGCGCTCGAGGACACCCCAGAGCGGCTGCACCGCGGGTGGCTCGAAACCGTCGCCGGTGAGCAGGAGCGTGTCGCTCAGGAAGCGCTGCAACTGGGTGAGGTTCTCCGGCCCGCCCTGCGCGAGATACGCGTGTGCCTCCGCCGCGGTACCGGCCGGGACCGTGGACAGCTTCATGAGCTGCGCGTCCGGCGTCTGCTCACCACCGAGGACGACCACGTGCGCGCCACTCGCGCGGACCGTGTCGAGTCCCTCCTGCCAGCTGCGCTCGGAGCCGAGGATCCGGGCGACGACGATCTGGACGCCGTCGAGCAGGGCGGGCAACTCGGCGAGGTCGAGCCGGGCCGGGTTCGCCAGCCGGTAGCCGGCCTCGCTGGAACGGGCGCTGAGCAGGTCGGTGTCCGAAGTGGACAGAAGCAGGATCACGGCAGTCCTCACTCGGGGTGTCCGCGCCCCGGGTCGTGCGGTCGCGCCGGCCGGAGTTCCTGGCTTCCCCTCTTTCACCTGGGAGGGGTGACAGTGGCGGGACCGCCCCGGATTCTCACCGGGTTCCTCCACCTGCCGACGCGTGGGTTCGAAGCTCACTCTCCGGTGCGCCTCGGCCCGGCGTCAAGGTGATGTGCCCTTCAGGGAACAGGCCCCAGCGTTCGCGCTGGTCGGAGGCGGTGGTGGGGCCATCATGTACCACTCACGACCTCGGCGCTCAAGCCGATCGCTCCGAGGAATCCCCGATCCGCGGGAAAGGGGCGGTGGAGAAGATGACCTCCACCGCCACCTCGAAGAACGCCGCGATCCGCAGGGCGAGGTAGAGGCTCGGGCTGTACTCGCCGCGTTCCAGGTACCCGATGGTCTGGTAATGGACGCCCAGCGCATCGGCGAGCTCGCGGCGGGAGATGCCTCGTTCCGCGCGCAACATCGCGATCCGGTTGTAAACGACCTCGCTCATGAACTAGCCAATTCGCTGCATCGCCTTTTCCCGTCGTGCCGCCACCGAGGACCCGGACTCGCGCCGCGCCATGCGCCGCAGGACGACCGGGGCCAGTGTCAATCCGATCACGGCCCAGACGGCCAGTACACCGAGGGTCTCCCATGGCCGCCAGGACTGCCCGATCTCCACCATCACCGTCGAGTCCGGCAGCAGCGCCGACCGCATGCCGAGGCCGAGCCAGTACATCGGGAACACCTGGCCGATGCCCTGCAGCCATTCCGGCAGCGCGGTGATCGGGTAGAAGATCCCGGAGATCGCGCCGATTCCCAGTGTCGGCAGCATGATCAGCCCGATGCTGCGCGCGTTCGAGGTCAGCGAGCCGAAGATCGCGCCGATCGGCATGGTGGCGAGCAGGCCGAGCGCCAGCACCCACAGCAGGCCCAGCCACGAAGCCAGGCCGCCGGGGGCGATGCCGTCGAACAGGATCAGGCTGGGGATCAGTACCAGCAGCATCCCGATGATCGTGCTCAACGACACCGTGACGACCTTGCCCACGAGGTAGCCGAGCATGCCGTTCGGTGTGGCCTTGGCGCGCAGGAGCGTGCCGTCCTCGCGTTCGACGGCGAGGATGCCCGCCATGCCGAGCATGCCGCTGAACACGATCGACGCGCCCAGCACGCTCGGCACGGTGGCGGAGCCGAGCGAGAACTCGGTCCCCGGCAGTTTCGAGTCGCGCATGAAGAACATGACGACCACGAAGATCACCGGGAAGAGGAAGGTGTTGAAGAGATCCTCCCGGTTGGTCATCATCTGGCGGCCTTCGATCCAGCCGCGTCGGATGCCCAGCCGGACACTGTGCTGAACCGCGTTCATCGCGTGCTCACCGCCTCCAGGGATTCGGCCGTGCGGACCAAGGTCATGTACGTGTCTTCCAGTGACGCCCGCCGGACCTCCAGATCGGCGATGGCGTCGCCGTGCTGCTTGAACAGTTCGTGCACGTACTTCGTCGATTCCGTGGTCGAGTGCACGAACCGCTGACCGTCCAGGGTCCAGCGCACCTCGGCCTCTCCGGCGATCTGCCTGCTCAGCGCGTCGGCCGAACCGTCGGCGACGATCCGGCCGTGGTTCAGGATCAGGATCCGGTCGGCCAGTTTCTCGGCCTCGTCGAGGTCGTGCGTGGTCAGCAGGATCGTCGTGTCGTCGTCATCGGTCAGCCGGTGCACGAGTTCGTGGAACTCGCGCCGCGCCTCCGGGTCCAGCCCGGCGGTCGGCTCGTCGAGGAACAACAGTTCCGGACGGCCGACGATGCCGATCGCGACGTCGAGACGGCGCCGCTGCCCGCCGGAGAGCATCCGGACCTTCTTGTCCGCGTGTTCGGTCAGGCCGACCGCGGCGACCAGCTCGTCCGGATCCCACGGCCGCTTGATGCGATCCGTGGAGTACGGCGCGTAGTAGCCGCCCAGGTGTTCCAGCAGCTCGCGCACCCGCCACTTCGCGTGGTCGCGCCAGGCCTGGAGGACGACCCCCAGCCGGGCCCGCCAGTTCTCGTCCGCGTGCGCCGGGTCGGTGCCCAGCACGCTGACCTCGCCCTCCGACCGCATCCGGAAGCCTTCGAGGATCTCGATCGTCGTGGTCTTGCCCGCGCCGTTCGGGCCCAGCAGGCAGATCACCTCGCCGCGGTGCGCGGTGAAGTCGACGCCGTGGAGGACGTCGTTCGTGCCGTACCGCATCCGGAGATCTTTGACGGCGATCATCACGTCCTGTGGATCTCTCATTGGTCACCCCCATCTCAGTGCTGCGATCGAATGTAGCACAACTACTATATTTGGTCCGACGAATACTGTCGGAGAACGGGCCATCTACAGTGAGCGCATGTCCACGAGCGCACGTGTCCGAGCCGACGCGTGCCCTGGTGTCTTCGCCACGCACGACGCCGCCGACGGTCCGCTCGCCCGGGTCCGCTTGCCTGGCGGCGCCATCACCGCGGACCAGCTCAGGGCGCTCGCCGAAGCCGCCGAAGACCTCGGGGACGGCGCCCTCCATCTGACCTCCCGCGGGAACATGCAGCTGCGCGGCGTCACCCGGCCCGGTCTCGCGGGCAGGCTCGCCGCGGCCGGGCTCCTGCCCTCGCCGTCGCACGAACGCGTCCGCAACATCCTCGCGTCGCCGCTCAGCGACACCGCGCAGAAGCTCGCCCCGGCGCTCGACGAGGCACTGTGCGCCGTTCCCGAGCTGGCCGAACTCCCGGGACGCTTCCTCTTCGCCCTCGATGGCGGCCAAGGCGACGTCGCGGGCGAGGGCGCCGACGTCTGCTGGCGCGACGGAGCCGTGCTGCTCGCCGGTGAGGACACCGGCCTGCGGGTCACCGCCGAGCACGCCGTCGAGACGCTGATTTCGGTCGCGCGCGCGTTCCTTCGCGTGCGAGGAACGGCCTGGCGGATCAGCGAACTCGCCGATACGGAGCCGCTGCTCAAGGGCATACCGGGGGAACAGGCGGAACCGCGAAAGTTCGAGGTGGACCCGGGCCTCCCGATCGGGCCGATCGGGGACGCGACCGGGGTCGCCCCGGTCTTCGGCAGGCTCACCTCGGCCCAGGCCCGCAAGATCGCGAAGGCCGGAAACGCCGTGGTCACCCCGTGGCGATCGATCCTGGTCCTCGGCGCCCTGGAAGCGGACCCGGGGCTGATCACCGATCCGGGCGCGCCGTCGCTCGGGATCAGCGCCTGCGTCGGGCGGCCGGGCTGCGCGAAGTCGCTCGCCGACGTGCGGGCCGACGCGGCGCGGGTCGGCCGGACCCCGAGGGTGCATTTCGCCGGGTGCGCACGGCGATGCGGAAAGCCCGCGCGCGAGCACGTCGACGTACTCGCGACGGAGGACGGTTATCTGGTCGGCGGGGCGTTCGTCCCGGTCGGCGAGCTAACGGAGACGTTGGCGACGTTGGCGGAGAAGGGAACACAGTGATCGACTACATCCGGGACGGGGCCGAGATCTACCGGCATTCGTTCGCGACCATCCGCGAGGAGGCGGATCTCGCGATCCTCCCCGACGACGTCGCGGTACTGGCCGTGCGGATGATCCACGCCTGCGGGATGGTCGACCTGGTCGACGACCTCCGCTACAGCCTCGACGTGGTGGAGTCCGGTCGAGCGGCCCTCGAAGCGGGCGCGCCGATCCTGTGTGACGCCAACATGATCGCCTCCGGGGTGACCCGCAAACGCCTTCCCGCCGCCAACGAGGTGCTGTGCACGCTGTCCGATCCGAAGGTGCCGGGGCTGGCCGAGCGGATGGGCACCACCCGCTCCGCGGCCGCGCTGGAGTTGTGGCGCGACAAGCTGCCCGGCTCAGTGGTGGCGATCGGCAACGCGCCGACCGCGCTGTTCCGGCTGCTGGAACTGCTGGACGAGGGTGTCGGGGCCCCGGCGGCGATCATCGGTGTCCCGGTGGGCTTCGTCGGCGCCGCCGAGTCCAAAGTGGAGCTCGTCGAACGCGCTCCCGCCCCCTATCTGGTGGTGCACGGACGTCGTGGCGGCAGCGCGATGGCCGTCGCCGCGATCAACGCGATGGCGAGTGAGGTCGAATGAGCGGGCTCGGGAAACTCTGGGGTGTCGGGCTCGGTCCCGGTGACCCGGAACTGATGACGGTCAAGGCCGCGCGGCTGATCGGCGAGGCCGACGTCATCGCCTATCACAGCGCGCGGCACGGCCGCAGCATCGCGCGATCGGTCGCCGAGCCGTATCTGCGGGACGGCCAGATCGAGGAGAAGCTGGTCTACCCGGTCACCACCGAGACCACCGACCACCCCGGCGGCTACGAAGGCGCGATCGCCGATTTCTACGAGCTGAGCGCGAAACGGCTCGCCGAGCATCTCGACGCCGGACGCGACGTGGTCGTGCTCTGCGAGGGCGACCCGTTCTTCTACGGCTCCTACATGTACATGCACGAACGGCTCGCCGACCGCTACGAGGCGACCGTGGTGCCCGGCGTGACGTCGGTGAGCGCGGCGTCGTCGGTGCTCGGCCGTCCGCTGGTGCAGCGCGACGAGGTCCTCACCATCCTGCCAGGCACCCTGCCCGCGCCGGAACTCGCGCGACGGCTGGCCGACACGCAAGCCGCGGCGGTGCTCAAACTCGGCCGCACGTTCGGCAACGTCCGCGAGGCGCTGGCCGAGGCCGGGAAACTGGACGACGCCTTCTACGTCGAACGCGCGACCTGGCAGGCGCAGCGCGTCGAGCCGTTCGCCGACGTGGACCCGGAGTCGGTGCCGTACTTCTCGCTGGCACTGCTGCCCAGCCCGGCCTACGCCTCCCGGCTCGCCGACGAAGCCGAAGTCACCCGGAAGCGGGAAACGCACACCGGTGGCGAGGTCGTGGTCGTCGGACTCGGCCCGGCGGGCCCGGACTGGCTGACACCCGAAGCGACCGAGGAACTGGCCGCGGCGGAGCACATCGTCGGTTACGGCCCGTACGTCGCGCGAGTGCCGCAGCGCGCGGGCCAGCAGCGGCACGCGTCGGGCAACCGGGTCGAGGCGGACCGCGCCGTGGAGGCGCTCGAACTGGCCTCGACCGGGGCCAGGGTCGCGGTGGTGTCCTCGGGTGACCCTGGCGTGTTCGCCATGGCGTCGGCGGTGCTGGAGCAGGTCGCCGCCGGGCACGGCGCGGGGACGCGGGTGCGGATCGTGCCGGGGGTGACCGCCGCGCAGGCGGCCGCGTCCCGGGTCGGTGCACCGCTGGGGCACGACTACTGCGTGCTTTCGCTGTCCGACCGGCTCAAGCCGTGGGAGATCATCGAACGGCGGCTCGACGCGGCGGGTGCCGCGGATCTCGTGCTCGCGCTGTACAACCCGGCGTCGCGGACGCGGACCACGCAGCTCGCGCAGGCCCGCGACGTGCTGCTCCGGCATCGCGCGCCGGAGACGCCGGTGGTCGTCGCCCGCGACGTCGGCGGCCCGGAGGAGGACATCCGCGTCGTCACGCTCGGTACCCTCGATCCGGCGAGCGTGGACATGCGCTGCCTGCTGATCGTGGGCTCGTCCAAGACCCGCGCCGAGAACGGGATCGTCTGGACGCCTCGCACCTACGAGTGACGGCCGAGCCCGGCAGTTCGCCGAAGCGACCGATCTGAGGGAGTCGCTGGACCGGGACAAGGGCAGCCTCGCCGCGTACCGGCTCGCGCCGATCCAAGAGACCCACGACGGTCTGCTCGCGTTGTGGGACGTCGCCGACCCCCAACGACCGAGCTTGGTTTCGACCCCTGCGGCCCGACAGCGGCGCGCTGTACAAGATGGCGCTCAGCCCCGACGGCCACACGATCGCCGCGGGCGTCAAGGAGCTGGCGTTCGGCCCGACCGGCAGGGAACTGGCGGCGTCGGCGTTCCGGACGGTGCGCGTCCCGGACGCATACGCTCGCGGTCGGGGGCAGCGGGGTGCGGCTGTGGCAGACGGACGCCGAGCGGGTGGGCGAGGAGATCTGCCGGTCGGCGACGCCGAGGATCACGAGAGAAGAGGTGGGAGAGTTACTTTCCGGGGCTCGACCACACGCCACCGGGCGAAGGCTGACTCCCTCCGTAATAAACATATAGCGCATAGGGGGACTTGCCACAAGCCCCCGGTCATACCGCAGACTCACTCGCCGTAGCCGGAACCTGCGGAAATGGGAGCCTGTGTCAACTCAGGGTCATGAAGAAGAACTGCGATCCGAACGCGAATACGTCGCCGGGCTCTACACGCGCCTGGACGCCGAACGCGCACGGGTGAAGGGGGAGTTCCAGGCCGCGCTGGGCGGAACCGGCGGGACGGCCATGGAACGGGACGTCGAGGTGCGCGCGCTGGACCGGGAGTCGCGGCGGCTGAACGTCGTCGACAACGGACTGTGCTTCGGCAGGCTGGACAGCGTTTCGGGGGAGACCTCCTACATCGGCCGCATCGGTCTCTTCGACGAGGCGAAGGACTACGAACCGGTGCTGCTCGACTGGCGGGCACCGGCGGCGCGCCCGTTCTACACCGCGACCGCGGCGACGCCGGAGAAGATGCGCCGTCGCCGCCAGTTCCACACCCACGGGCGTGAGCTGCGCGGCTTCACCGACGAGGTGTTCGGCCGTCCCAGCGAGGACGCGGAGGGTGACGCGGCGCTGCTCGCGGCCGTCAACGCCCCCCGAGGGGAGGGGATGCGCGACATCGTCGCGACGATCCAGGCCGAGCAGGACGAGATCATCCGGCACGAGCACCCCGGCGTTCTGGTGATCGAAGGCGGTCCGGGTACCGGGAAGACCGTGGTGGCACTGCACCGCGTCGCCTACCTGCTCTACACGCAGCGCGAGCGGATGGAACGCCACGGCGTGCTCGTGGTCGGGCCGAATCCGGCGTTCCTGCACCACATCGGCCGCGTCCTGCCGTCGCTGGGCGAGACCGACGTGGTGTTCATGACCACCGGCGACTTCGTCCCCGGCAAGCACGTCACCGCCGAGGACGGACCGGAGGTGGCGCGGCTCAAGGGCTCGCTGAAGATGCTGGACGTCCTCAAAGCCGCCGTCGCCGACCGCCAGCGGGTGCCGGAGGAGCCGCTCGAGATCGAGCTCACCGACGTCACCGTGCGGATCGACGCCGAGACCGCGGAATGGGCGAGGGAAGAGGGGCGCAAGAGCGAGCTGCCGCACAACGAGGCCCGCGCGGCGTTCCTCGACATCGTCACCTACGTGCTCACCGAACGGGCGATCGCGCGCATCGGCCGCGGCTGGCTCAGCCGGGACGACCGCGACGAATGGGAGCGGCTGCGCAAGGACCTGCTCGAGGAGCTCGCGGAGAGCGAGGCGTTCACCGCCGCGCTCGACGCGCTCTGGCCGATCCTGACGCCCGAAAGCCTGCTGGGCTCGCTCCTTTCGTCGGAGGAACGGCTGCGGGCGGCCGGAGCCGACCCGGCGTTGCTGCGCGCCGACGGCGAGGCCTGGACGGTCTCGGACATGCCGCTGCTCGACGAACTCGTCGACCTCCTCGGGCGGGACACGGCGGCGGAAAAGGCGGCGGAGCAGGCCGTGGCACGGGAGAAGAAGGCCGAGGCCGAGTACGCCGAAGGTGTGCTCGACACGATGAAGCTCGACCGCGAGGAGATGGACGAGGACGTCATGCTGTCGGCGGAGAACCTGCTCTTCGCCGGCGAACTCGCCGACCGGTTCGTCGAGCACGACACCCGCAGCCTGGTCGAACGCGCCGCGGCGGACCGGGACTGGACCTATCGGCACGTCGTGGTCGACGAGGCACAGGAACTGTCCGAAATGGACTGGCGAGTGCTGATGCGGCGCTGCCCCAGCCGGTCCTTCACCGTGGTCGGCGACCTCGCGCAGCGCCGGTCCGAAGCCGGGGCACGGTCGTGGGCGTCGATGCTGGAGCCGTACGTGCCGGGCCGCTGGGTGTACCGGTCGCTGACGGTGAACTACCGCACGCCGTCGGAGATCATGGCCGTCGCCGCCTCGGTGCTCGCCGAGTTCGCGCCGGACGTCCGGGCGCCCGCTTCGGTCCGCTCCACCGGCGTCCCGCCGTGGGCGCGGGCCGTCACCGACGACACCTTGGCCGCGGCCATCGAGGAGTTCGCCGAGGACGAAGCCGGCCGTGAAGGCACCAGCGTCGTGATCGGGCCGCCGGGGGTGCCGGGCACCGTGCCCGCCTCGGAGACGAAGGGCCTCGAGTTCGACGCGGTCCTGGTCGTGCACCCGGACCGGATCCTCGCCGACGGCCCCCGTGGCGCGGCCGAGCTCTACGTCGCGCTCACCCGCGCCACCCAGCGGCTCGGGGTGCTGTACGAGGGTTCGTTGCCGTCGGAGCTGGCCGGGCTGACCACGCGGTGACGGCCGGCCGTCCGGCCGACCACCTCAGCTGGCCGTCGCCGAGCCAGGAAGTCCGTGAAGGCCTCCTTCCCTACCTTGAGAGTAGGGAAGGAGGCCTTCACGGACACACCACCGCGCCAGGGGGATCTGAGCGTCTACAAGGGACACTTCGGGGACCGAGGAGGCTGAGCCGCGCGAAGGGGCCTCACGCGGGGTCGACAGGTCGGCGTATTACTTCCGAAGTCCGCAGCGCCCGATTCGGGTGATATGCGAGGCTTCGGGAGGGGGTCGTGAGTGCCAATCAGGGTTAGAACCCTCATCCGCACTCACGACCCCGCGCCGAAACGTACTTATAGGCCTCAATCGGGCGCCAAGTCGACAGAAAGTGTCCGTTGTGGACACTGACGCCCAAGAGTGGCGCCCAGAATCAGCCCGGGAAGTCCGTGAAGGCCTCCTTCCCTACCTTGAGAGTAGGGAAGGAGGCCTTCACGGACACGCCACCGCCAACGCCACCGCGCCACGGACACGACAACCTCGAAGGCTTCTACCGCGTCGGGTCCTTGCCGTTCGGCTGCCGCGGTCCGGGACCCGGCGACCACCAGCCCGGGACGACCTTCTCGCCGTGGATGATCGTCGGCGCGATCCCCTCGGTGAACGGTTCGACCTGCAGCAGCTGGCCCCACGACTGACTCGGCTGGCCGATCAGGTAGCTGGGCACCTCGGGTTCGGCCGCGACCTCTTCGAGCCAGCCAATCGGGCCGCCGTTGGTGCTGGACGCCCAGTTCGCCTCGTCGGCGACGGCGCCGGGGGTGATCCGGTAGTCGGGCACCTTCGAGATGCCGTCGTGCGAGGTCACCGGTTGCACGCACGGGTAGACGAACGACGCCGGCCAGTCGACGTACACCTGCTTGCCCGCGATCTTCTCGGTCAGCGTGGTGAACGTCGGGACCCGGGGCGCGGACGCGGCGATCCAGCCGTCCTCGGTCAGGTCGTTGTCCACGATGTTGATCCGCACGGACGTCGTCTCGGCGGGGAGGTCGCGCAGGTTGATGCGGGTGTCGTTCCAGCCGTTCGTCCCCGCGCCCGGCGGGAGCACGAACTGGCTGCGGAGGACCTTCACGCCTTCACTGGTGTTCACGCCGTAGTCGAGACTGACCGACGTCGGCCGTCGTGACGCCCCGGCGGTGGCCACCACGATCTGGCCGTCCGCGGGCTTTTCGGCGAGGGCGTACCAGTCGCTGCGGAGCCGTCCGGCGCGGGTTTCGGGGTCGAGGAAGCTGCTCCACATCGGCACTTCGTCGGGTTTGAACCCGTGTGGCGGTTCGGCCAGCGGGTCCTTGTCGTCGAGGGCGCGGGTGTGGAACCCGGTCTGCACGCGGCCGTTGTCCTGTTCCGGATCGGGCAGCGGCGGCGGGGTCTGCCCGGCGGGCGGCTCCTCTTTCTTCACCGGCACGGTCCGCTGTTCGGGCTGGGCCCGCAGGATGCTCGTGGCGGCGTCCCGTTCCACCATCACGTGGTCGGAGAGGTTGCAGCTCTTCCCGGACAGATGCCCGAAGTTCGCGGCACCGAGGCTGTAGGAACCGGCCTGGTTGTGGATCGCCCACGCCATGCTGACGAACTCGCCCGTGGCCATCAGACCGCAGACGACCACCAGCGAGAGTGAACCGAGCCGCAGCGACCGGCCTCGGCCTTCCTGCGGCCCCGCCGGCAGCCCCGGCCGGTGCGCGCGGACGTTCTCCACGAACGCGTATACGCCGGAGATCGCGGCCGCGATGAGCAGGATCGTCGACAGCGGGATCCCGCCGATCGAGGGCGCCACGGCGGTCCACTGCACGCCGAGTTTCGAGACGAACCAGTACGAGTTGGGTCCGGTCGCGGCCAGCGCGCCGACCACGAGCAGCCCAGCGAGGAACGCCGCCCGGTTGCGCCTCGACCGCAGCACCGTCGAACTGGTCGCCAGCGCGGTCAGCGCCGCCATGGCCGCGCCGACCGCGGCGAACGCGCCGAAGTGGTGCGTCCACTTGGTCGGGGTCAGCGCCAGCAGCAGGAAGAACAGCGCGACCGTGCCGATCAGGCGGCGGCTGGGGCCGAGTGCGGCGCCGGGGATCCGGCCGCGGCGCAGCAGCACCACCAGACACGCCCCCGTGCACAGCAGCACGAGCAGCACGGGGAACCGGCGCGGCGCCGAACCGTCCGGCAGGCTCTCGAAGAGCAACTGGTAGCGCGCGAGTTCTTGGAACCACGACAGGTTCGGGCCGACCTGGGTGCGGATCCGGGTCGCCTCCTGCACGGTGGCGAAGGTCTGGTCGGCGAACACCACGACCAGCACCAGCAGCCCGGCGGCCAGCACCGGCGCGAGCACCGGCAGCCAGCCGTTCTCGGCGCGCTGGCGGACCAGTTTGAACAGCGGGCGGGCCGCGACCAGGAACGGCGCGACGGCGATCAGCCCGGTCGGCGTCGCGGCCAGGGTGAAGCCGGCCGCGGTGAGACCGAGGGCCAGCGGCAGCAGACGGCGGGTCACCAGCGCGCGCTCGACGGCGCAGATCGCCAGCAGCGAGCCCAGCGCGGCGACCGGTTCCGGCCGGACGCCGTTGTTGTACGGCATCCACCAGACCAGGAACACCGCGGCGGCGGCCCAGCCCGCCGCTCGGCTCGTCCGTACCTGGGTGCCGAGGCGGGGCATGACCTCGCGGCTGATCAGCAGCCAGCTCAGCACGCCGAGCAGGAACGACGGGAGCCGGATCCACGGCGGCACCGTGCTGACGTGCGCCATCAGCTGATACACGTGGTAGAACCAGCCGAACGGTGCCTCGGCGACGCCGAACCAGCGGTGGTAGTTGGTCAGGTAGCCGGTCTCTTCGGCGACTCTCGACATCGTGAGGATGTAGCCGTCGTCCGAGGTGACTGGGCCGATGAAGACCCACGCGCCGAGCGCGATGATCACCGTCGCGTCGCGGGCGGTCAGCCGCCACCAGCCGACCGGTGCCCACCTGGGCGCGCGACGGGCGAAACCGGAGTCCATCCGCCACACCGCGATCAGGCAGCCGATGAACGACAGCGCCGCGAGCACCCCGATGATCCACTTCAGCACCGTGGGCGAGGTCTGGTAGCGGGTGTCCGGGACCACCGAGACGTGCAGGCCGTCGATCGGGTCCTTGCCGTCGTTGATCGACGAATAGATCCCGACCAGCCGCGGCCGGACGTCGCCCTCGGCGTGGAACACCACGGTCTCGGCGACGGTCACCGTCATCTGGTTCGCGTCCGTACGGAGCTTGACGTCGCAGTTGTGCGACGACGTCGACTGAGGAGGCAGCGGCTGCTGCACGATCTGCTGGCCCTGGCTGGAGGCGAGCAGCACGCCGTTGTCGATGCGCAGCTGCAGGCCGACGCCCTTGCCCGCGCGCGGGTCGGTGCGGCCGTCGGGCACGGTGGAGAACAACAGTGCCTGGCCCGGCGAGCGCGCGTCCAGCGAACGGATGGTCGAGCACGGCAGATCGACGCGCAGGTCCTGTGCCCAATACCCGGTCAAGGGCGCGTTGACGGAGCGGGTGTCGCCGCCCGTTGGCCAGACGACCTCCGCTGTGTCCTGCACCACCGGCAGGAAGGGGAAAGCCAACGCGCACAAGGCGGACAGCAACCCCAGCGTGACAGCGATCAGACGCATCGGCGCAACGCTAACGGGTCTGGTCCGAACGGCTTACGCAGGGCTGCCCTTGCTCGGCACCCCGAGCCGGATCAGGGCGTCCTGGACTGTCGTCACGCTGGCCGTTTCGGGTCGCCGCGGCCGCCGGACGACGACCACGGGGAGGCCGAGTCCGCGGGCGGCGGTGAGCTTCGCCGCGGTCATCGCGCCGCCGCTGTCCTTCGTGACGAGCACCTGGACGCCATGCCGCTCCATCAGCCCGCGTTCCTTCTCGACCGTATACGGGCCGCGGTCCAGCAGGACTTCTCGCCGCCGGGGGAGTGGTTCCTCGGGCGGGTCGACGCAGCGGATCAGGAACCAGAGGTCGTCGAGCCCGGCGAAGGCGGCGAGCCCCTGCCGCCCGCTGGTGAGGAACACGCGTTCGCCCAGCCCCGGGAGCAGCCGCGCGGCGTGGTCGAGGTCGTCCGCCCAGTGCCAGGTGTCGCCTGGCTGCTCGGTCCAGCCGGGCCTGGCCAACCTGAGCAGTGGCGTGTTGGTCGCCTGTGCGGCTTTCGCCGCGTTGGCGCCGATGCGTTCCGCGAAGGGGTGTGTCGCGTCGATCATCGCGGAGACGTCGTTTTCGGTCAGCCAGCGCGCGAGGCCTTCCGGGCCACCGAAGCCGCCGACGCGGACTTCGCCGTCGGGCAGTTTCGGGCGCGCGACGCGGCCCGCGAGGGACGACACGACGTGCTCACCACGCGCCACGAGTTCCTTCGCCAGCTCGCGGGCTTCGCCGGTGCCGCCCAGAATCAGCAGGGTCATCGGGTGACAGCCGCGCGCCACCGTTCGAGCGTGCGCAGGTTGGCGAGCGTTTCCGCCCAGGTGAGTTCGGGCGCCTGCCGGTCGGCGAGATGCGCGGCGACGTGGTCGGCCTCGCGAGCGAAGAGGCCTTGAGTCGCTTCCACTTCGATCACCTCGGGCTCCCGGCCTTCCGGCGTGAGGATGATCTGCGACGACCTCGGCCGGCGCATCTCGTGGATCCACGCCGGTTTCGGCACGTACAGCTGCCCTTGCGAGCCGTAGACGCGGATGTGGTCGTCCTGGGTCAGCTGGAAACCGCAGGCCAGCTGCGCGAGGATGCCGCCGGGCAGCCGCAGCAGTCCGAACGCGACCTCGTCGATGCCGTTTTCGTCCAGCTTGGCCATGCCGAGCACCTCTTCGGGCTCGACGACGTCCTGTCCGGTCGCCGCCTGCGAGACCAGCCGCGCGAGCGAGGTGCAGTAGCAGCCGACGTCGAAGATCCCGCCGCCGCCGAGCGCTGGATCGGTGAGCCGGGGGACGGCGAAGTTGTAACTGAAGGCGACGTCGACGGCGCGGACCTCGCCGATGGCGCCACACGAGATCAGCTCCGCCAGCCGCCGGATCTGCGGATGCAGCCGGTACATGAACGCCTCCATGAGGAAGACGTCGTTGGCGCGGGCCGCTTCGATGACCTTCTCGGCTTCGTCGACCGAGACGGTCAGCGGTTTCTCGCACAGGATGTGCTTGCCCGCCTCGGCCGCGCGGATCGCCCATGCGCCGTGCAGCGGATGCGGCGTCGAGATGTAGACCGCGTCGACGTCCGGATCGGCGAGCAGGTCGTCGTAGGAGCCGTAGCATTTCGGGATCTCGAAGCGGCTCGCGAACTCGGCCGCCCGATCACCGGAGCGCGCGGCGACGGCCTCCAGCACACCGTGCTTGCTTTCGTCGACGCCCGCCGCGAACTCGGCGGCGATGGTCCCGGCGGCCAGCAGGCCCCAGCGCAGTTCCTTCATAACGACTCCGGTTGGTTGGCTCGATCGCGGGTGGCCGAATACAGGAAGCTGTCGGGAAACCCTTCGGCGGCGAGGACTTCCCCGACGAAGATCATCGCGGCGCGGGTGATCCCGGCTTCGCGTGACCGGGCGGCGATGGTGCCGAGCGTGCCGCGCAGCACCTGCTCACCGGGCTGGCTCGCCAACGCGACCACGGCCGCCGGGCAGTCGTCGGTGTAGAACGGCCGCAATTCGTCGACTACTTGCTCGATGCGGTTGATCGCGAGATGCAGCGCGAGGGTGGTGCCGGTGCGGGCGAAGTTCGCCAGCGTTTCACCCGGTGGCATGGCGGTGGACCGGGCCTGCGCCCGCGTGACGACCAGGCTCTGGCCGACCTCCGGCACGGTCAGTTCGCGCTTGAGCAGCGCGGCCGCGGCGGCGAACGCGGGCACCCCCGGCGTGACGTCGTAGGGAACACCCGCCGCGTCGAGGCGGCGCATCTGCTCGGCGACCGCGCTGTAGATCGACGGATCCCCGGAACACAGCCGCGCGATCTCATGCCCGGTCCGGTGGGCCTCGACCATCCGCTCGACGATCGCGGGCAGGTCGAGGTTCGCGGTGTCGACGAGCACTGCGTCCGGAGGGCAGTACTCCAAAAGCGCTGTCGGCGTCATGCTGCCGGGGTACAGGCAGGTTTCGCAGCGGCTCAGCAGGTCACGGCCTCGCACGGTGATGAGGTCGGCGGCGCCGGGTCCGGCTCCGATGAAATGGACTGTCACGCCTTGCTCCATTGGGTCACGACCCGCGCCGGGGTCCAGCCGGTGAAACCACCCAGCGGTGCGGCCTGTTCGACGCCGAGACGGATCAGCTCTCCGCCGTGTTCGGCGTACGCGCGGGCCAGTGCCTGTTCGGCTTCGAGGGTCACGCCGTGCGCGACGATCCGGGCGCCGGTCGCCAGGCAGGCGTCGAGCACGCCGGGCACGGTCGGCCCACCGCCGACGAAGATCGCGTGCGGCTTGGTCAGCCCTTCGAGTGCTTCGGGCGCGGTACCGATCACCACGTCGAGTTCCGGGACGCCGAGCGCGTCCGCGTTGCGGGTGATCCGGGCGGCGCGCTCCGGCGAGCGCTCGACCGCGATCGCCCGGTTCAGTGGATGCAGGCGGGACCACTCGATGCCGACGCTGCCCGCGCCCGCGCCGACGTCCCACAGCAGTTCGCCGGGCGACGGTGCGAGCCTGGCCAGCGCGGACGCGCGGAGGTCGCGTTTAGTGAGCTGACCGTCATGCTCGAACACGTCGTCGGGCAGGCCGGTCAGCGGCAGCGCGGGTCCATCGGCCTCGATGGCGTACACGGTCAGCGAGCCGGGGCCGATCCGCTCGTCGGGCCCGCCGAGGTCGGACAGCGCGGTGACGCGGCTCTTGCCGTAACCACGGGCTTTGAGCAGGTCAAGCAGGTCTTCGGCGTTCGCGCCGAGGACGAGGATCTTCCGTCCCGGAGCCAGAACCCGGCTCACCCGGCCGATCGCGCGGCCGACGACGGTGACCACCTCGGTCTCCTCCGCCGGCCAGCCGAGCTTCGCGCGGGCGAGCGTCACCGAAGAGAGCGCCGGCATGATCTCGACGTCGTAGCCGCGCTGGATGAGCGTCGTGCCGATGCCCGACAGCAGAGGATCGCCGCTGGCCAGCACGCACACGCGGCCTTCGCGTTCGGCGAGGAAGCCGTCCAGACCCGGAAGGAGCGGGCTGGGCCAGGGTTCGCTCTTCATCCCGGCGGGCAGGTACGCGAGCTGACGCGGAGCGCCTACGACCACGTCGGCGCCGAGCAGCGCCTCCTTGGCCCGCTCGGACAGGCCGGACCAGCCGTCGGCCCCGATGCCGACCACGGTCAGGGGTGATTTTTCGCGCACCTCGGTCACGCTAGACGACGGAATTCCTATGCGATGATCGGCCAGAGGTCGTCGACGACAGGAGAGCTGTGAAGCCGTATCCGTTCACCGCCGTTGTGGGGATGCCGGATCTGCGCCTGGCGCTGGTGCTTTCCTCCATCTCGCCCGCCGTCGGCGGGGTGCTGGTGCGCGGGGAGAAGGGCACGGCGAAGTCGACGATGGTGCGCGCGCTGGCCGGTCTGCTGCCCGGCGTCGACGTCGTGGACGCTTGCCGGTTCTCCTGCGATCCCGTCGAACCCGACCCGGCCTGCCCGGACGGCCCGCACGCCGGGGGTTCGCCCGCGCACCGCCGTCCCGCGCGGCTGGTGGAGCTGCCGGTCGGCGCGGCCGAAGACCGCGTGATCGGTTCGCTGAACCTGGAACGCGCGCTGGCCGACGGGGTCACCGACTTCCAGCCCGGGCTGCTCGCGGCCGCGCATCGCGGGCTGCTGTACGTCGACGAGGTCAACCTTCTGCACGATCACCTGGTCGACACGTTGCTCGACGCCGCCGCCATGGGCCGCGCGACCGTCGAGCGCGAAGGTGTCTCGGTGTCGCATGCCGCCCGGTTCGTCTTGATCGGCACGATGAACCCCGAGGAAGGCGAACTGCGGCCGCAGTTGCTGGACCGCTTCGGGCTCACCGTCGAGGTCGCCTCCAGCCGTGATCCGGAACTGCGGGTCGAGGTCGTCCGGCGGCGGCTCGCCTACGAAGCCGACCCCGACGGCTTCGCCGGTCAGTACGCCGCGGCCGACGCCGAACTGGCCGCGGACATCGAGGCGGCACAACGGCTTCTGCCCTCGGTCAAGCTGCCGGACGACGCACTGCGGCAGATCGCCGAGGTCTGCGCGTCCTTCGAAGTCGACGGGATGCGCGCGGACATCGTGACGGCGCGGACCGCCGTCGCGCACGCTGCTTGGGCCGGGCGCACCGAGGTGACCACCGACGACGTCCGGGTCGCGGCCCGGCTCGCGCTGCCGCACCGCCGTCGCCGCAATCCCTTCGACGCGCCCGGGATCTCCGAGGAGCAGCTGGAACAGGCGTTGCGGGACGCCGAGCCCGAGAGGCCCGGCCCGGACGATGACGGCCCCGGTTCCGGTGCCCCGCCGGAGGGTGGCGAGGCTTCCGGACCGCCGCCGTCGGAAGGCGGCCAGGAGCCGTCGGGCGGTGGCGAGAGCGGCGGTGAGCAGAAACCGGTCGGAGCCGGGGAAGCCTTTCGTGCCAGGCGGTTCGAGGTGAAGGGCACCGGCGAGGGCGCCGCCGGACGGCGATCCCGCGCGATCACCGACAACGGCCGCACCATCGGCGTCCAGCCCGCCGGGGTGAAGGACGGGCATCCGCATCTTCTGGCGACCGTGCGCGCGGCCGCGCCGCACCAGCGTGCCCGCGGCCGGAGTGGCGCCGGGCTCGTGCTGCGGGCGCGGGATCTGCGGTTCGCGCGGCGTGAAGGCCGCGAGGGCAACCTGGTGCTGTTCTGTGTCGACGCGTCGGGCTCGATGGGCGCGCGACAGCGCATGCGCGAGGTCAAGACAGCGGTGCTTTCGTTGCTCCTCGACGCGTACCAGCGACGTGACAAAGTGGGCCTGGTGACCTTCCGCGCCTCAGGAGCCGAACTCGCGCTGCCGCCGACGATCAGTGTCGACGCCGCGGCGTCCCGTTTGGACGGTCTAGCGACCGGCGGCCGGACCCCGCTGGCGGAGGGACTCCTTGAAGCGGCAAGGGTTCTGCGGATCGAAGCGGTGCGCGATCCGCTGCGCCGCCCGCTGCTCGTCGTCGTCACCGACGGCCGCGCGACCAGTGGCGCCGACGCCGTCCAGCGCGCGAAGCAGGCGGCCGGGCTGTTGGCCGGGAACGTGACATCGATCGTGATGGACTGCGAGAGCGGCAAGATGCGTCTCGGGCTCGCCGCGGAACTGGCGGAACACCTTGGCGCGGAACATGTTCCGGTCGCCGAGGTCGCCGCAGACACACTCGCGGGCACCGTCCGCACCCGTCTTTCGGAGAGGGCCGCGTAATGCCACAGGGCAAACCGGAAACCGTGCCCGCCGACGGTCTCACCACCCGTCAGCGCCGCAATCGTCCGCTGCTCGCCGTGCACACCGGCGAGATGAAGGGGAAGTCCACGGCCGCGTTCGGGATGGCGTTGCGCGCGTGGAACCAGGGTTGGTCGATCGGCGTGTTCCAGTTCGTCAAGTCGGCGAAATGGCGTGTCGGCGAGGAAGCCGCGTTCCGCGCGCTCGGCGAGCTGCACGACGACACCGGCCAAGGCGGGCCGGTCGAATGGCACAAGATGGGCGAAGGCTGGAGCTGGGCGCGCAAGTCCGGGACCGAAGAGGACCACGCCGCCAACGCCCGCGAGGGCTGGGCCGAAATCAAACGCCGTCTCGCCGCCGAAACCCACGACTTCTACGTGCTCGACGAGTTCAGCTACCTGCTCAAATGGGGCTGGCTCGAAGTCGATGACGTCGTCTCGACACTGACCTCGCGCCCCGGCCACCAGCATGTGGTGATCACCGGCCGGTACGCGCCGCCGGAGCTGATCGAGGCCGCGGATCTGGTCGCCGAGATGACCAAGGTGAAGCATCCGATGGACGCCGGGCAAAAAGGCCAGCGAGGCATCGAATGGTGAATCGCGTGGTCATCGCCGCGCCCGGCTCCGGGCACGGGAAGACCACGATCGCCGCGGGCCTGATGGCGGCGTTGCGCGCGCGGGGCCTGAAGGTGTCCGGGCACAAGGTCGGCCCCGACTTCATCGACCCGGGTTACCACGCCCTCGCGACCGGGCGGCCCGCGCGGAACCTCGACCCGTTCCTGCAGGGTGAGGAGCAACTGATCCCGTTGCTGCTGCACGGTTCCGCCGGTGCGGACATCGCCGTCATCGAAGGCGTGATGGGCCTGTTCGACGGGGCGCTCGGCACCGAGGGGTACGCCTCGACGGCGCACGTCGCGCGGCTGCTGGACGCCCCGGTCGTGCTCGTCGTGGACGCCTCGGCCGCTTCGCGCAGTGTCGCGGCGACCGTGCTCGGATTCGCGCAGTACGACACCCGCGTCCGGCTCGCCGGGGTGATCCTCAACAAGCTGGGCTCGCAGCGGCACGCGGACGAGATCGTCACCGCGCTGGAGGCGACCGGGGTCCCGCTGCTGGGCACGTTGTACCGCAACGAAGAGATCCACGCGCCCAGCCGTCATCTCGGCCTCGTGCCCGCGGCGGAGCGGGCGGGTGAATCGGAGCGGTTGTTGCCGGAACTGGCCGGGTGGATCAGCGAAGGCGTCGATCTCGGCGCTGTCGTCCAGGTCGCTCGTTCGGCTTCGCGGCTTTCGGGAGAGCCTTGGCGGCCCCCGCTTTCCCACGACGGACCGCGCACGGTGGTCGCCGCCGCGGCGGGGCCTGCGTTCACCTTCCGCTACACCGAGGCGATGGAACTGCTCGCCGCCGCCGGTGTCGACGTCGTCGAGGTGGATCCGTTGCGGGACAAGGAACTTCCCGAAGGCTGTGCCGGACTGTACTTCGGCGGCGGTTTCCCCGAGGTGCACGCCGAAGAGCTGTCGGCGAACGTCGGCCTGCGGTCGGCGGTCGCGCGGGCCATCGGCGACGGGATGCCCGTCGTGGCCGAATGCGCGGGCCTGTTGTATCTGTGTCAGGACATCGACGGCTTGCCGATGACCGGTGTCCTCGACGCGTCGGCCACCATGACCAAACGCGGGAAACTCGGCTACCGCAAGGCGTTCTCGCCCGCGGACACCGTGCTGACCGTCGCCGGGCAACGTGTCACCGGCCATGAGTTCCACCGCACGGTGATCGAACCCGGCAGCGGACCGACGCCGGCCTGGGGCTGGGACCGCACGCCCGACGGGTTCGCGTCGGCGTCACTGCACGCGTCGTACCTGCATGTCCACTGGGCGGGCTACCCCGAACTCGCCGAGCGGTTCGCCGCCGCGGTGCACGCCCATGGCTGACTACGATCTCTGGCATCACGGCGACCGCGAAGTCGGCGAGGGGCTCGTCGATCTGGCGGTCAACGTCAGGCTTCCGGCCCCGCCCGCTTGGCTGCGCGCCGAACTGGCGGCGGCCCTGGACGATCTGGCCGCGTATCCGGACGTCACCGCGGCGACCGCGGCGGTGGCCGCTCGGCACGCTTTGCCGGAGTCGCAGGTCTTGGTGACCTCCGGCGCGGCTGAAGCCTTCACGCTGCTGGCCACCGCGTTGCGTCCGTCTCACGCCGTCGTCGTGCACCCGCAGTTCACCGAGCCCGAAGCCGCTTTGCGCGCGGCCGGTCACACCGTGCACCGCGTGCTGTTGTCGCCCGAGGACGGCTTCCGGCTGCGTTCGGTTCCCGAAGAAGCGGATCTGGTGTTCGTCGGGAACCCCACGAATCCGACGTCGGTCCTGCATCCGGCCGAGAAGCTGCTGGCACTGGGCCGCCCGGGCCGCTTGGTCGTCGTCGACGAGGCCTTCCTCGACGCCGTCCCCGGCGAGACGGGAAGCGTTGCGGGACAACCGGGTTTCGTCGTTCTCCGAAGCCTGACCAAGACCTGGGGCATCGCCGGTCTTCGCGCCGGTTACGTGCTGGCGGAAGAGTCCGTTGTGGACACTTTGCGCGCGGTTCAGCCGCCGTGGTCGGTCTCGTCGCTCGCCGCCGTCGCCGTGGTGGCTTGTTGCCGTCCGGCGGCGTTGGAAGAAGCGGAAAAGCTCGCGGTGGCGGCGGAATCGGACCGGGAGTACCTGGTTTCGGGCTTGACGGCCTTGGGCGTCGAGGTGCTGGGGGAGCCGCGCGGTCCGTTCGTGCTCGTGCGGTCGCCCGGGGCGGACGGCGTGCGGGAACGGTTACGGGAGGCCGGGTTCGCGGTGCGGCGCGGGGACACCTTCCCGGGGCTGGACGCGCGGTATCTGCGGATCGCGGTGCGGGACCGGGAGACGGTGGACGCGTTCCTGGCGGCGTGGCGGCAGTTGCCCTGACCCGAAGCGCCACGCCGTGAAGGCCTCCTTCCCTACCTTCAGAGTAGGGAAGGAGGCCTTCACGGACGCATCTGCTGAAAGGAGCCTCCCCCGCAGGGCGATGCCGGGAAAGCGCCCTTCGCCGCGCGTGATGACTTCAGCCCCGATCCAGCCCACCTCACCGGGCAAAGATGGTTGGATGGGCCGGTGAACTTCGTGATCGGCGTCTTCGATCTCTTCGCCTACACCATCCCCGGCGCGCTGTACGTCGCGTTCTTCGGTTACCTCGGAACGAAGCTCCACATCCTGACGGCGGCCTCCATCGGTGGCGTGCCCACGGTGGTGATGGTCATCGTGATCGTGGTCCTGAGCTTCCTGCTGGGCTATCTGGCCTATCCGCTCGGCGACGCCATGGAACGGATCGTGCCGCGACGTCGGCAGCGGATCCCGGCGGAAGAGTTCCTCCGCCGGATGCCCGCGGCCCAGGATCGCCCGTACCTCAAGGAGAGTCCGCATCTCCTGCTGTGCGCGCTGCAACTGCACGACAAGGATGTCGCCGTCGACGTCACCCGGTTGCGCGCGTCCGGGCTCATGGTGCGCAACTGCGCGCCGCCGCTGCTGTTCGGGGCGATCGCGGCGATCGTCGAGATCTTCGCGGGCAAGCACCCGTTCGTCGCCTCCGCGGTCGCGGTGCTGCTACTGGCGGCGTCGTTCACGTTGGTCTCGCAGGGCCGCAAACTCGGGCTGTGGGCCGGGATGAAAACCCTCGAACTGTGCTTCTGGCTGCCGGAAATCGACGAGAAGCTGGCGACGGGGGAAAGCTAGTCGCAAATCCGCTTGAACGCGGTCGCGCCCGGACGCGCGTGAAAGGCGACTTCGTGGCCGAGGTCGTCCCGGAACACCGCGCGGTCCGGACTCGGCAGGGTCATCCTGCCGCGTTGGTAAGGATTGTCCCAGCCGGGCGGGGCGCTGAACGCTTCGCCGATCAGCGGCCGCTCGGCCTCGAAGTAGACGCCGTCGACGAGCGCTTCGTCGATGCCGCAATGGGTGTACAGCGCGAACGGGAACGACCTCGCCGGTGGGAGGATCGCGACCGGGAGATCCGACGGGACGTTCTCGGAGCGTGGCGAACCGGTCAGGACGGCCACCACCGTCAGCGCGGCGAGCGCGGCCGAAACCAGCCAGACAGTGCGCATCGGACCTCCCGTTCACCGCGTTCACGCGTGAAAGGCCCGAAAAGTTGCCTCCTCAGAACGACGACGCCAGCAAGACCCCCGCGACGGCGACCTCGACGCAGCCTCCGAGCACGTCCCCGGTGACCCCGCCCAGCCGCTGAACGCACCGCGCCAGCAACGCCGACGCGGCCAGATAGCCGGCCACCACCGCGGTCAAGCCTTGCCACCACGGAAGCACCAGCGCCGCCGCACCGGCGAGCACGGCGAACACCGCCGCGGCCGTCCACACCGGCACCGATCCGGCGACTGTCGCGCCCAATCCCTCAGGCCGCGCGGAGGGGACACCCCGGGCGCAGCACAGGGAAAGCACGCCGCGTCCGGCGACGACGGCGATCGCGGCCGCCGCGATCCCGTGCCCGGCCGTGATCGCCCCGGCCAGCGCGCCGACCTGCACGAGCAGGACCAGCACCAGCGTCGCGATCCCGGTCGGCCCGGAATCCCCGCGCCGCATGACCTCCAGCGCCCGTGCGCGGTCGTACGAGGCGCCGAGCCCGTCGGCCGTGTCGGCGAGACCGTCCAGATGGAGCCCGCGGCTGCCCAGCGCGACCGCGCCCAAGGCCAGTGCCGCCGACGCGAAGGAGGGCAGGCCGATCAACTCACCCAAGTAGACGATCACGGCGGCGACGGCGGCGAGCGGCAGGACGGCCGGCGGCGCGAGGACCATCGCGCCCCCGGCCACCCGCCGGTCGATCACCCGCGGCGCGGGCACCCGGACCGTGGTCAAGGTGCCGACAGCCATCTTCAGCGCGTCCAGGATCAAGCGAGATCCGCCAGCAGGCCCATGTCCGCGAGGATCGCCCGCGCCGCCCTCAGCGTCGGCACCGCCTGCACCGCGCCGCTGCCCTCACCGAGCCGCAGCCCGAGGTCGAGGATCGGCTCCAAGCCGAGCGCCTTCAACGCATACGCTTGCGAGGGCTCCGTCGAACGATGTCCCGCCAGCCACCACTGCTCCGCACCCGGCGCGATTTCCCTGGCCACGAGCGCGGCCGCGCCGGAGAAGACGCCGTCGAGCAGCACCGGGACGCCGCGGACGGCGGCCTGCACGAGAAAGCCCGCCGTCGCGGCGAGACAGGCGCTGCCGAGCGCGGTCAACACCGCGAAGGGGTCCTTCATCGCTCCGGCGCGGGCCAACGCGGCTTCGACGACCGCGACCTTCCTTGCCCGCCCCTCCTCGTCGATGCCGGTCCCCGTGCCGACGACTTCTTCCGCGCCCAGGCCGAGCACCGAAGCGACCACGGCCGCGCAGACCGTCGTGTTGCCGATCCCCATGTCGCCGGGGATGAGCAGCTCCGCGCCGCCGTCGATCTCCTCGTCCGCGATCGCGAGGCCGTGTTCGAACGCCGTGCGCGCCTCGCCCTCGGAAAGCGCGTCCTCGACGTCGATGGCGCCGGAACCCCGCCGCACCTTGTGCGCGGTGACTTCGGCGGGCACGTCCGCGCCGTCCCAGTCCACCGCGATGTCCAGCGCCCGCACCTTCGCCCCGGCGAGTTCGGCCAGCACGCCGACGCCGCTCTTCCCGGCGAGGAAGACCCGGACCATCGCCGCGGTGACTTCGCGCGGGTACGCCGACATACCGGAGACCCCGTGGTCCCCGGCGAACACGACCACCCGGACGTCGTCCAGCGGTCGCGGCGGAACGACGCCGTGCGCGGCGCTGAGCCACGCGGCGAGGTCTTCGAGCCGTCCGAGCGAACCCAGCGGTTTGACCAGGCCGTCCAGTCTGGTGCGCGCGGCGGCTTCGGCGGCGGCGTCCCGGGTGGCGATACGCATAGCGGCTCCCTAAGGCAGGTCGAGGGTCCGTCCGGCGACGACCAGCACGGTCCGATCGGAAAGGGCGGACACCCGGTTGTTCAGCGCGCCAAGCACATCACGGAACAGGCGGCCGGACACCGTCGCGGGCACCACACCGCTGCCGACCTCGTTGCTGACCGCGATCACCGGCACGTCGGCCTGCGCCCAGGCCGCCAGGAAGTCCTCGAGCCGCTCGTCGAGCCGCTGTTCCCAGCCCGCGCGCTGCTCCCAGGCGCCGACCTCGTCGAGAACGCGGCTGATCCACGTGCCGAGGCAGTCGATGAGCAGCGGATGCGTCGCCGTGCGCAGCACCGTGGCCAGGTCGGTGGTCTCGATCGTCTTCCAGTTGCCCGGCCGCCGCGCGCGATGCGCGGCCACGCGAGCGGCCCATTCGGGATCTTCGGCGCTCGGCGGCAGTCCGGGCGCGAGGTAGGTCAGGTGCGGGTGGCGGGACGCGAGCCGCTCGGCGTGATGTGACTTCCCGGAGCGGACGCCGCCCAGTATCAGCACCTTGCCGTCGTCGCGCGAATAGCGGCGAAGTGCCCGTGCGAGAGTCTCCAGAACCCCCGCGAGGCGATGCGTCAGCTTGGTCATACCCCGCATTCTCGTGCACGCGCTACGGTTCGCCACGTGCCACTCCGACAAGCCGCCACCGCAGCCGGACTCGTTACCGGTTACGTCGCCGACGCCGTCTTCGGAGATCCACGGCGATGGCATCCGGTCGCCGGCTTCGGCCGTGCCGCGCAAGCCCTTGAACAGCGGGTTTGGGCGGATTCGAAGGTCAAGGGCGCGGCGTACACCGCCGCCTGCGCGGGGACGGTCACCGGATTGGGGGTCGCTGCCCAGTTCGTGACCCGGAAGCGGCCGTTCGCGCGGTTCGCGCTCACCGCGGCATCCACGTGGGTGGTTCTGGGCGGACGCGGGCTCGCGGCCGAGGGCACGCGGATGGCCCGGCTCCTCGACGACGGCGATCTTCCCGGCGCGAGGCAGCGGCTCCCGCATCTGTGTGCCCGTGACGCGACCGGGCTCGACACCGAGCAGCTCGCGCGCGCGACCACCGAGTCCATCGCCGAGAACACCTCGGACGCCGTCGTCGCGCCACTGCTGTGGGGAGCGGTCGCCGGAATCCCCGGGCTGCTCGGGTACCGCGCGCTCAACACCCTGGACGCGATGGTCGGTTACCGCTCGCCGAAGTACGCGAACTTCGGCTGGGCCTCGGCGCGCGCGGACGATCTGGCCAACCTGGTCCCGTCCCGCGTCGGCGCGGCGCTGACCGTGGCGTCGGCGCCGCTGGCGGGCGGTTTCGCCAAACCCGCGTTCCGGACCTGGCGCCGCGACGGGAAGCACCACCCGAGTCCCAACGCCGGCCAGGTCGAGGCCGCTTTCGCCGGGGCACTCGGAGTCCGGCTCGGCGGGACGAACAGCTACGGCGGCCGCACCGAGCAGCGCGGCGTCCTCGGTGACGGCCGCGAGCCGGAACCGGTCGACGTGCGCCGCGCGGTCCGGCTGTCGAGAGCGGTCGGGCTCGCCGCGCTGGCCGTCGCGGTGGCGGTCACGCGATGAGCGGCCTGCTCGTCGCGGGGACGACGTCGGACGCGGGCAAGAGCCTGGTCACCGCCGCGCTCTGCCGCTGGCTCGCCCGCCGCGGGGTGCGGGTCGCGCCGTTCAAGTCGCAGAACATGTCGAACAATTCGATGGTGTGCGCGGACGGCGCCGAGATCGGCCGCGCGCAATGGCTCCAGGCGCGGGCGGCCAGGGTCGAACCCGAGGCCGCGATGAACCCGGTCCTGCTGAAACCCGGGAGCGACCGCCGCAGCCATGTCGTCGCGCTCGGGAAACCGTTCGGCACGCTGGAAGCGGGCGAGTACGCGACCGGCCGGGCAGGGCTCGCCGAGATTGCCTTCGACACGTTTCGTTCCTTGAAGCAGCGCTTCGACGTCGTGCTGTGCGAAGGCGCGGGCAGCCCCGCCGAGATCAACCTGCGCGAAGGCGACTACGTCAACATGGGGCTGGCGCGGCGGTTCGGCCTGCCGGTGGTGGTCGTCGGCGACATCGATCGCGGCGGCGTCCTGGCCGCGATGTTCGGGACCCTCGCCCTCCTGTCCGCCGAAGACCAGGCACTGGTCTCCGGCTGGCTGGTCAACAAGTTCCGCGGTGACGTCGGCCTGCTCCGGCCGGGGCTGGAGACGCTGGAGGAACTCACCGGCCGCGAGGTCTTCGGCGTGCTGCCGTGGCTCGACCAGGTGTGGATCGACTCCGAGGACGCCTTGGCCGCGGCGGGTTGGGGCGCCACCGGCGGCTCCCTGCGGGTCGCGGTCGTACGGTTCCCACGCGCCTCCAACGCGACGGATGTGGACGCTTTGGCCGCGGAGCCGGGGGTCTCGGTCACGCTGACCGCGGATCCGGACACGGTCCTGTCCGCCGACGTGGTGATCCTGCCGGGTTCCCGCGCCACCGTGGACGACCTGGCCTGGTTGCGGGCCCGCGGGCTCGCCGCCGCGGTCGAAAAACGCGCCGACGCGGGCCGTCCGGTACTGGGGATCTGCGGTGGCTACCAGATGCTGGCAGCCGAGATCGAGGACGACGTCGAGTCCGGCGCGGGTACGGTTCCCGGTCTCGGACTGCTGCCGACCAGGGTCTCGTTCAGCGTCGACAAGGTGCTGGCCCGTCCTTCGGGTGAATGGCGCGGCCAGCCGGTGGAGGCGTACGAAATCCACCATGGTGTGGTCTCGGCGACCGGGCCCGCCGAGTCCTTTTTGGATGGACACCGGCAGGGATCGGTGTGGGGCACGATGTGGCACGGCGCCTTCGAGAACGACGGCTTCCGCCGCGCCTGGCTGGGCGAAGTGGCGGACTGGTCGCCCGCCCCCGGAGCACCGGGGTTCGGCTCGCTGCGGGAGGCGATGCTGGACCGGCTCGCCGACGCCGTCGAGGAGCACGTCGACACGGCCGGGCTGCTGCGCCTGATCGAGAAGGGCGCGGTGGCGGGGAGGCCGTTCGTGCCGCCTGGGGTTCCGTCTCGTGAGTGATTTGGGTCGTTCTAGCCAAGGTTGTTTCAGGTACCTACGGCGTGAGCCCGGTAGCCGCCTGGCCGTGAAGGACTCAGAGTCCCTGCGGGAGTCCTCCACACCTTCTCCAGTACATGATGGCCCCCTTCCTTGCGTCTAGCGCAAGGAAGGGGGCCATCATGTACTTCACGCGAGCAAGACCGCAGGTGACGAGTAGGTCCTAAGAGAGGGTTCGTACCAACGACCCAAATCACTCACGAGCGCTACGCGGTCTTGCCTGCCAGTGCCTTCTGCGCCAGGGCCTTTTCGACGAGCGCGCCGAAGACCAGGCCGAGCGCGGTCCACAGCACCACCTGCGTGCCGACCGAGGCCAGCCGGAAGGTCCACAGCGTGGAACCGGGGAACTCGGCGGGAACCTCGTCGATCGATGGCAGCAAAGCCGCCGCCACCGCGATCACCACGAGGTACCCGCCCGAGGCGATCAAGCCGCCGCGCCAAGCACCGAGCTTGTCGGCCAGCTTCCGGCCGAACGCCGCGGCGAGGATCCCGATGAGCAGCGAAAGCGCCACGAAGCCGAAGTACAGCGAAGTCCGGCTCCCGATGGTGCCCGCCTGCCCGACGGCCGGTGGATTCGCCGGGTATTTCAGGAACGGCACCAGGAACACGACCACGAAGGCGCCGCCGGTGAGCAGCGCGGCGGTCACCCGGGGCCGCAGCGTGCCGAGCCGTCCGTAGACGAAGGCGAACGCCAGCGAGAACAACCCGCCGACGGCGACGCCGTAAAGCCCGACACCGGTCAGCAGGCCCACCGTGCTCTGCACACCACGGGTCACGAGTTCTTCCTCCGCCGCCTCCGGCGCGGCGTGCTCGTGGGCGCCGGGAGCGCTGTGCGAGTGCGCGGAAGTGCCTTCGAGACCGATGGCGGTATCGACCGAAGGCTCACCGAAGAAATAAGCGAAAAGGGTCGCCAGGACACCGGCGACCAGGCCCGCGAGCATGCCGCGGACCAGCAAGGTCCTCATCATGGGGCGCGTGCCGCCTAGTGGCAGGGGAAGGCCAGCAGGTGCCGGCCGTCGTGGACGAACTCGTGGACGTACGAGTTCGCGAACACCGACACCGCACCCTGCTCGGCGCTGACGAAGTACAGCGTGATCAGCGAAAGGAGGATGACGAGCACCGCCCAGGGCAGGATCTCGCGGACGGGGATCCGGATCGGGGCGGGAATTGCGGTTACCGCGGGGGACGACATGGCGGTGGGACCTCCTCGGGCTAGCGCGGCCTCTTCAGGGGTGACACGACGGCGCCGGGTCTGGCTTCCCCGAACCTGCCGGTCCGAGGTCACAGTGGCGCGACCGCGCGGAATCTCACCGCGTTCCGGATACCGTCGTCTGGCCGGTCGAGCGTAGGTCTCCGCAAAGCGTCCGGTCAATGTGACAATCGCGGGTATGACACCTGCGGTGGCGGCACTCGATGTCGGCGGCACGTCCATCAAGGCGGCCTTGTACGACGCGGACCTGAAGGATCTGGCCAGTTTGCGCGAGCCGACGGCGCGCGGAGCGGACGGCGAGGCGCTCGCGGACCAGGTCGCGCGGATCGTGGGAACCCTGGGCAAGCAGGCGGGCACCGGCACCCCGGACGCGGTCGGCGTGGTCATCCCCGGCATCGTCGACGAGGTCGAGCGGGTGGCGCGGTTCTCGGCGAACCTCGATTTCCGGAACGTGCCGTTCGGCGAGATGCTCGACAGCAGGCTGGGGCTGCCGTTCGCGTTCGGCCACGACGTCCGCGCGGGCGGGCTCGCGGAATTCCGTGTCGGCGCGGGCAAGGGCTGCGCCGACGCCGCCTTCATCCCGGTCGGCACCGGGATCGCGGCCGCGCTCCAGCTCGACGGGAAGCTGTACGCCGCGGGCGGGCTCGGCGGCGAGGTCGGGCACATCGACGTCGGCCACCGGCTGCCGTGCGGCTGCGGCGCGACGGGGTGCCTCGAGGCGATCTCGTCGGCGTCGGCCATCGCCCGCCGCTACAGCGAGCACACCGGACGCCCGGCGGAAGGCGCCGAGCAGGTGGTGGACGCCGCCCGGCACGGCGACGAGGCCGCGATCTCGGTCGTCAACGACGCGCTCGACGGACTCGGTCACGGCATCAAGACCCTGGTCACGTTGCTCGCCCCCGAGGTCGTCGTGCTCGGCGGTGGCCTGTTCACCGCGGGCGACTACGTCCTCGACCCGGTCCGTGCCTGGCTGACGGCGAACCTGCAGTTCCAGCGGATGCCGGAACTGCGGATCGCGGAGCTCGGCGACGAGGCGGGCAGGCTCGGCGCGGCCCTGCTGGCGTTGGACCGGCTCAAGCCCTGACGACTCGCACGCCTTCCTCTTCGAAGGCGTGCACCCGCTCGGGATCCGCGCGGCCGTCGGTGACGAGGACGTCGACGTCGGCGGTCGCGCAGATCTTCGCGAAGGCGCGACCCCCGAGTTTCCCGGCGTCGGCGAGTACGACGACTTGCCGCGCGCGGGCCGCCATCAGCCGGTTCGTGCTCGCGTCACCCTCGTGATGCGCCTGCGCGCCGTGCACCGGGTCGAACGCGTCCACCCCGAGGAACACCAGATCCAGCGAGATCTGGTCGAGGAACAGGTGGGACAGCGGCCCGGACAGGTCGAACGACTGCTGGCGCGCGACCCCGCCGGTCACCACGATCTTGATGTTCGGGCGCACGGCGAGTTCGTGGGCGATGTTGAGCGCGTTCGTCACCACGGTGAGCGACGGGCCGCCGCTCGGCTCACCCATGTCCGGCCGGGTGGCGAGCGCGCGGCCCACCTCGGAGCTCGTGGTGCCGCCGTTGAGGCCGACCACCATGCCGGGATCGACCATTCTCGCCGCGGCCGCCGAGATCCGTTGCTGCTCCGGTGCGTTGCGCGCGGCCTTGTGTCGCAACGGAAGGTCGTAGGCGACGTTGCTCGCGACGGCGCCGCCGCGGGTGCGGACCACGAGATTGCGGCCCGCCAGGTGATCGAGGTCCCGCCGGATCGTCGCGGGGGAGACGCCGAGTTCGTCCGCCGAGACTTCGACGTCGACCTTTTCCCGCTCTCCCACCATGTCCAATAAGGCTGTCAGCCGTTCATGCCGATTCATCCCCAGCTCCCTCCCCGAAGCGCGATGTCGCTTACCGCACCGGACAAAGTACTACGCGTCGCGATACGGGCGGAGGGAAGCGGCAGGTTCGGGAAAGTGAGGAGAACCGGGGAAAGCGGGCGCCGGCCACCCCCAGTGTGACCGGCGCCCGCCCCGTGGCCGGTACGCCCAGAACCGGCCCGCATCGGAGGGTAGTGCCGCTGAGCGCGGACTGATATCCGCTTTGCGTCCGTTCCGGTGACGTTTAGCGGATACCCGGCGGACGCGCGGGGACCAGCCCGCCTCGCTCAGGAAGGCGATCGACGGCGTGAAGACGGGGGTCGGCACGTTTGGACGAAATGAGCGAAAAAGGGCCGTTATGCGCGCTTGGGCTGCGAAAAACGTAGGAAGGACGAGAAATAAATGCGATATCCCATTCTCGCCTGATCTTCGAGTCGATCGTCATCTCAAGGAATCCCCCACCCCTCGTGTGAGTCGTACCCTTGATACAACCGATACCGAAAGTTCGCCGTCGTCGCCCGCGATCGTCCTCTTCCGGCGGATTTACCACCCGAAGGAACCAGCGCGCGACTACGGCGCGCATTTAGTCCTCTACTTGCGATAGCTGCCCGCGCAACCACCGCGTCTAGAGGACTGCTTGCGGTAGTTCGCCGTTGAACTACCGCAAGCAGAGGACTAAACGCGGGTCAGGAGAGGGGCCGGTCGGTAGGGGCGATCGGCGCGGGCAGGACGTCACGTCCGGTGAGGAATTCGTCGACGCCCGCCGCGGCGGAGCGGCCTTCGGCGATCGCCCACACGATGAGCGACTGGCCGCGGCCCATGTCCCCGGCCACGAAGACGTTGTCGACGCTCGTCTTGAACGCCTTGTCGCGGGCGACGTTGCCGCGCTGGTCCAATTCGACGTCGAGCGCGTCCAGCAGGCCTTCCCGCTCCGGGCCGACGAAGCCCATCGCGAGCAGCACCAGCTGCGCCGGGAGCTCCTTTTCGGTACCCGGGACCGGGACGAACTTGCCGCCCTCGTTGCGCACCTCGACCAGCTTCAGCGCGCGGACGCGCCCGTCGGCGTCGGCCAGGAACTCCTGGGTGTTGACCGAGTACAGCCGCTCGCCGCCTTCTTCGTGCGCGGACGAGACGCGGTAGATCATCGGGTACGTCGGCCACGGATGCGCGTCGGACCGCGAAAGCGGCGGCTTCGGCATGATCTCCAGCTGCGTCACCGACTTGGCGCCCTGGCGGTGCGAGGTCCCGACGCAGTCCGCGCCGGTGTCACCGCCGCCGATGACGACGACGTCGAGGCCTTCAGCGCTGATCGGCGAGACGTCCAGGTCACCGGCCGCGACGCGGTTGGCGGGCGGCAGGAACTCCATCGCCTGGTGGATGCCCTGGTGCTCGCGGCCGGGAATCGGCAGGTCACGCCACGCCGTCGCGCCACCGGCGAGGACCACCGCGTCGTACGACGACTTCAGTTCCTCGACGGTGAGGTCCACACCGACGTTCACCGACGTCCGGAATTCCGTGCCCTCCGCCCGCATCTGCTCCAGACGGCGGTCGAGCCGCCGCTTCTCCATCTTGAACTCGGGGATGCCGTAGCGCAGCAGCCCGCCGATCTTGTCGGCCCGCTCGAAGACCACGACACTGTGGCCAGCGCGCGTGAGCTGCTGCGCCGCGGCGAGTCCCGACGGACCGGATCCGACCACGGCCACCTTCTTGCCGGTGAGCGCCACCGGCGGCTGCGGCGTGACCCAGCCTTCTTCGAAGGCCCGGTCGATGATCGAGATCTCGACCCGCTTGATGGTGACGGGATCGTCGTTGATCCCGAGCACACACGCCGTCTCGCACGGCGCCGGGCAGAGGGTCCCGGTGAACTCCGGGAAATTGTTGGTCGCGTGCAGCCGTTCGGCCGCGTCGCGCCAATCGTCACGCCAGGTCAGCGTGTTCCATTCGGGGATGAGGTTCCCCAGCGGACAGCCCTGGTGACAGAACGGGATGCCGCAGTCCATGCAGCGTCCGGCCTGCTTCTGCAGCTTCGACGTCGCGAAGTCCTCGTACACCTCACGCCAGTCCATCAGGCGCAGGTCGACGGGACGGCTCTTCGGCGTCTCGCGAGTGGTGGTCAGAAAGCCCTTGGGGTCAGCCATGTGCGGCCTCCATGATCGCCTCGTTCACGTCGCGCCCGTCACGTTCGGCCTTCGCCTGCGCCGCGAGCACCCGCTTGTAGTCCTTCGGCATGACCTTGCCGAACCGTTCGACGGCGGCTTCCCAGTCGGCGAGCAGCGTGCGCGCGACCGCGGACTCCGTTTCGTCGTAATGCTTTTCGAGCGCCTCGCGCAGGAAGTCCACATCGGACGAATCCAGCGGGTCGACGTCGACCATCTCCGGGTTGACCCGGTGCACCGGCAGATCCAGCACGTAGGCGACACCGCCCGACATACCGGCGGCGAAGTTGCGGCCCACCGCGCCGAGTACGACCACCCGGCCACCGGTCATGTACTCGCACCCGTGGTCACCGACGCCTTCGACGATGGCCAGCGCGCCCGAGTTGCGCACGCAGAACCGCTCGCCGACCTTGCCGCGGATGAAGATCTCGCCGCTGGTGGCGCCGTAGCCGATCACGTTGCCGGCGATGATGTGCTCTTCTGCGTGGTACCGCGCCACCTTCGGCGGTCGCACGATGAGCCGTCCACCGGACAGGCCCTTGCCGACGTAGTCGTTGCCGTCGCCGTAGAGCCGCAGGGTGATGCCCTTGGGCACGAACGCGCCGAACGACTGACCCGCGGTCCCGGTGAAGGTGACGTCGATGGTGTTGTCCGGCAGGCCCTCGCCACCCCACCGCTTGGTGAGCTCGTGACCCAGCATGGTGCCGACGGTGCGGTTCACGTTGCGCACCGGCAGTTCCAGCCGGACCTTGTCGCCGGAGGCCAGCGCGCCCTCGGCGAGCTGGATCAGCGTGTTGTCGAGCGCCTTCTCCAACCCGTGGTCCTGCACCGTCTGCTGGTGGCGTCGTCCGGCCGGGGCCATCTCGGGCACGTGGAAGATCGGCGACAGGTCGAGCCCGGCGGCCTTCCAGTGGTCGATCGCCTTGCGCTTGTCGAGCATCTCCGCGTGTCCGACGGCCTCGGCGATGGACCGGAAACCCAGCTCCGCCAGGTACTCCCGGACCTCTTGGGCGATGAACTCGAAGAAGTTCACCACGTACTCGGCCTTGCCGCTGAACTTCTCGCGCAGCTTGGGATTCTGCGTCGCGACGCCGACCGGGCAGGTGTCGAGGTGGCAGACCCGCATCATGATGCAGCCGGACACGACCAGTGGCGCGGTCGCGAAGCCGAATTCCTCCGCGCCGAGCAGCGCGGCGATGACGACGTCACGGCCGGTCTTGAGCTGGCCGTCGGTCTGCACCACGATCCGGTCGCGCAGGCGGTTGGCCAGCAACGTCTGCTGCGTCTCGGCGAGCCCGAGTTCCCACGGTCCGCCCGCGTGCTTGATCGACGACAGCGGGGAAGCGCCGGTGCCGCCGTCGTGCCCGGAGATGAGCACGACGTCCGCGTGCGCCTTGGACACGCCCGCCGCGACCGTGCCGACGCCGACCTCGGACACGAGCTTCACGTGGATGCGCGCGGCCGGGTTGGCGTTCTTGAGGTCGTGGATCAGCTGGGCGAGATCCTCGATCGAGTAGATGTCGTGGTGCGGCGGCGGCGAGATCAGCCCGACGCCCGCCGTGGAGTGCCGCGTCTTCGCGATCCACGGGTACACCTTCGCGCCGGGCAGCTGGCCGCCCTCACCGGGCTTCGCACCCTGCGCCATCTTGATCTGGATGTCGTCGGCGTTGACGAGATACTCGCTCGTGACGCCGAACCGGCCGCTCGCGACCTGCTTGACCGCGCTGCGGCGTTCGGGGTCGTAGAGCCGGTCCGGATCCTCGCCGCCCTCACCGGTGTTCGACTTGCCGCCGAGCCGGTTCATCGCGATGGCGAGGGTTTCGTGCATCTCCGCCGAAATCGAGCCGTAGGAGATCGCGCCGGTGGCGAACCGCTTGACGATCTCGGAGACCGGCTCGACCTCCTCGATCGGCACCGCCGGACGCTGACCGATCTTGAAGTCGAACAAGCCGCGCAGCGTGTACAGCTTCTGCGCCTGGTCGTCGACGGCCCTCGTGTACTCCTTGAAGACCTCGTACTTCCCGGCACGGGTGGAGTGCTGCAGCTTGAACACCGTCTGCGGGTTGAACAGATGCGGTTCGCCCTCGCGGCGCCACTGGTAGTCCGATCCGGTCTCCAGTTCGCGGTGGTTCGCGCGGAACCCGTCGCGCGGGAACGCCCGGCGGTGCCGCTGCGCGACTTCCAGCGCGAGCGTGTCGAAGCCGACGCCGCCGAGCCGGGAAGTGGTGCCGGTGAAGCAGTTCTGGATCACCTCGTCGCCGAGCCCGACCGCTTCGAAGATCTGCGCGCCGGTGTAGGAGGCCACTGTGGACACTCCCATCTTCGACATCGTCTTGCGGACGCCCTTGCCCAGCGCCTTGATCAGGTTCGCGGTCGCCTGCTTGGCGGTGACCCCGGGGATCAGGCCCTGATCGGCCATCTCCTCGACGGTCGCCATCGCCAGGTACGGGTTCACCGCGGCGACGCCGTAGCCGATCAGCAGCGCGATGTGGTGGACCTCGCGCGCGTCGCCCGCCTCGACGATGAGGCCGACCTGCGTGCGGGTCTTCTCGCGCACCAGGTGGTGGTGCACCGCGCCGGTGAGCAGCAATGACGGGATGCCCGCGTGGTCTTCGTCGATGCCGCGGTCGGACAGCACGATCAGCCGCGCGCCCTCGGCGATGGCCGCGGACACCTCGGCGCGGATCTCGTCGAGCCGCCGCACGAGCGCCTCGCCGCCACCGTGGACGTCGTAGGTGCCGTGCACGGTGACCGCCTGGAACTCGGGCAGATCGCCGTCGTCGTTGACGTGCACCAGCTTCGCGAACTCGTCGTTGTCCAGCACGGGGAACGGCAGCACGATCCGGCGGCACGACTTCGCGTCGGCCTCCAGCAGGTTCGGCTGCGCGCCGAGCTGGGTGCCGAGCGCGGTGACCAGTTCCTCGCGGATCGCGTCCAACGGCGGGTTGGTCACCTGGGCGAAGAGCTGGATGAAGTAGTCGAAGATGAGCCGCGGGCGGCTCGACAGCGACGCGATGGGGGAGTCGTTGCCCATCGAGCCGATCGGCTCCGCGCCGGTGCGGGCCATCGGTTCGAGCAGGACGTCGAGTTCCTCTTCGGTGTAGCCGAAGGCCTGCTGGCGGCGCACGAGCGCGGCGTGCGGCGGGATCTCCCGCTCGCGTTCGGGAAGTCCGTCCAGCGGCAGCAGGCCGGCCTCGACCCACTCGTCGTACGGGTGGGCGGTGGCGAGCTCGTCCTTGATTTCCTCGTCCTCGACGATCCTGCCTGCCTCGGTGTCCACAAGGAACATCCGGCCCGGCTCCAACCGTCCTTTCCGGACGATCGTGGCCTGCTCCAGCTCCAGGACACCGACCTCGCTGGCGAGGACGACGAGGCCGTCTTCGGTGACCCAGTACCGCGCCGGGCGCAGGCCGTTGCGGTCGAGCACCGCGCCGATCTGGGTGCCGTCGGTGAAGGACACCAGCGCGGGGCCGTCCCACGGTTCCATCAGCGTCGAGTGGAACTCGTAGAACGCGCGGCGCGCGGGATCCATCTCCTGATGATTCTCCCAAGCCTCCGGGATCATCATCAGCACCGCGTGCGGCAGTGACCGGCCGCCGAGGTGGAGCAGCTCCAGCACCTCGTCGAAGGACGCCGAGTCGCTCGCACCGCGGGTGATGACGGGGTAGATCCGCTTGAGGTCACCGGGGATCAGGTCGGATTCGAGCAGCGCTTCGCGCGCGTCCATCCAGTTCCGGTTGCCGCGCAGGGTGTTGATCTCACCGTTGTGGGCGACGTACCGGTACGGGTGCGCCAGCGGCCACGACGGGAAGGTGTTCGTGGAGAAGCGGGAGTGCACCAGGCCGATGGCGCTGGTGACGCGCTCGTCGGTCAGGTCGTCGAAGAACTTCTCGACCTGCGGCTCGGTGAGCATTCCTTTGTAGACGATCGTCCGCGAGGACAGGCTCGGGAAGTAGACGTCGTCCTCGGCCAGCTCGTGCTCGGCGCGTTTGCGCACCACGAACGCGGCGCGTTCCAGGGCCAGGCCCTCCACCGCGTCCTGCCCCGCCAGGAACAGCTGGCTGAAGTGCGGCATGGTCTCGGCCGCGCCCGTCCCGACGTGTTCCGTGTGGACGGGAAGGTCGCGCCAGCCGAGGACGCGCATGCCTTCTTCGGCGGCGACACGCTCGATGGTCGTCATCGCCCGGCCTCGGCGGTTTTCGTCCTGCGGAAGGAAAGCCGTGCCGACGGCGTAGGCGCCGGCCTCGGGCAGGTCGAAGTCGACGACCTCGCGATAGAACTCGTCGGGGACCTGGATGAGGATCCCGGCGCCGTCGCCGGTCTCCGGGTCGGCGCCACGGGCCCCGCGATGTTCCAGGTTCCGCAGCGCGATCAGTGCTTTGGCGACGATGCCGTGATCGCGTTTGCCGGAGAGGTCCGCGACGAACGCGACACCGCAGGCGTCATGTTCGAACTCCGGGTCGTACAGGCCTTCGGGGGCCTTGCTGCCCTTGTAGCTGGCATGGTGGGTCACGGCTGGCCGCCTCCCAAGGCGTCGGCGCGACCGGTACCACTCCGTTCGGGTGGTTCGGGCGTGAACCAGTTAACAGAGTGGTCCGGGACCGCGATGGTCAGTCGAGAGGGAACGATCCCGCCCGCGGAAACGGGGGCAGGCCTCGTAGAGCCGCACTGCACTGGGCGGCCGATGCGCATATCGGTACTGCTGTGCACGTGGGTCCCGCCTGGCCGCTGTGGTGGGCGGCTGACGGGTACACGTGTTACTCCCGGGTTCGCCGGTCTTATGACGATAGTGTGAAATCGCTGTTATCGACATACGTCGCTTGGTCGGGGTGGGAAATGCCACGTGGGCGTTGACTTCACCCGTCCTCTGCCCACTGGCTGGAATGATGTGTCCACTGAGTGGGGCATCAGTGTGCTGACCTGCGTGAACGATCGCTCACCTCGCGCGAGAGTGTGACCTGGATCGCGCAATGGAGCGTGTATCGCGGGCATTGCGGTCACCTGACGTGACCGTCGGATCGCCCGAACGGCAGAGTGGCCCGTCTGGTTTGAGAGGCTTGGCCGATGGCGGATCGTTACCTGACCGTGGCGGGCGCCGGGGTCCACGAGATCGAAATCCGGCGTTCGCGCTTCCTGTGCGCCCTCGCGCCGGTCACGTCGGAAGAGGCCGCGCGCGAGGTGATCGCCGCCCGGAAGAAGGCCGATCCGGCCGCTCGGCACCACTGTCACGCCTTCGTTCTGGGCGCCGACGGCCGGGCTCAGCGATCCAGTGACGACGGCGAGCCCGCGGGGACGGCGGGCACGCCGATGCTCGAGGTACTCCGTCGCCGGGAGCTGACCGACACCGTCGCGGTGGTGACCCGGTACTTCGGCGGGGTGCTGCTCGGCGCGGGCGGCTTGATCCGCGCGTACGGGCAGGCCGTGGCGGAAGCCGTCGACGTCGTCGGGGTGCGGGAGTACCGGCGGCTGCGGCTGGTGGAGGTCGTCGTCGACTACGACCGGGCCGGCCGGCTGGAGAACGACCTCCGCTCGTCGCCGTACCTGCTGCACGCGACGCGCTTCGAGGACGTCGCGCACTTCGATGTCGGACTCGCCCCGGACCAGGGGAACGCCTTTCGCTCCTGGCTGGCGGACCTGACCGGCGGGGAGGCCCTCGCCGAAGACGTCGGTGAGACCTGGCTGCCTACTACCCGCATTTAGAGGACTAAACGCGCCGCTCCGGTGCCCGGCGCGGAAGGGGTCTCGCGCGGCACACCCCGCGTTCAGTCCTCTAAACGCGGCGCGCTTGGGCGCGCCACTCGTCGAGGGTGATGGCGTACTCGACCTCGCCCTCCTCGGTGCCGGCGATCGGGTCGTCGAAGTCCTCGTGATAGGTCCGGATGTGGCGCATCCCGATCTTCTCCATCACCCGCCGCGACCCGAGGTTCACCGCCATCGTTCCCGCCCAGACCCGCTGGACCCCCAGCTCGGTGAACCCCTTCTCCAGGAGCGCCAGCGAGCCCTCGGTGGCATACCCCCTGCCCCAGGACGACCGGTTCAGCCGGTAGCCCAGTTCGGGATCATCCGAGTGATGACCGCGCAGCGGCCGGAAATGGAACCACCCCAGGAAAGTGCTGCTGGATTTCTCGATCGCCGCCCAGAACCCGTAACCGGGGAAACGCTCGTAGTAACCGAGAAAAGCGGGAAGGTCGTGCTTTTCGATCTCCGCCCGGTCGGCGGGTTTGCCCCCATTGAGGTACCGCATGACTTCGGGGTCGTCGTAGAGGGCGAACAGATCATCGACGTCGGCGTCGGTGAACTGCCGCAGCAGGAGCCGCTCGGTCTCCAAAAAGACACGCATGGGCAAAGCGTCGCGCCGGGGAGCGGCCGGGGCAACCCGTTTTACGCGGCCAGCTCCGGTGTGGCGACCCCCAGTGCGGCCGCTCCCGCCTGGGTGAGCAGGGCGGGGACGCGTTCGCCCCACCTGCCGCCCCTGGCGGCCGCCACCAGGCCGAGATGGGCGAGGCGGTGCGCGGTGTGCTGGTCGCAGCAGGCGAGACCGTCGACGAACAGGTCCGGCTCGCAACTGCAGCTGATCTCGGCGTGGCCCTCGGCCACCGCTCTCAGGGTGGCCCGCTCACGATGATTCAGCTCTGTCCGAACGTCCATGGCGCGCCTCCTTTCTGGTCCGCTGTTGAACAGTTAAACCCATACCCCCGACATTTTCCGTCTCCTCCGATGCTATTCCTTGGATTTCGGACGTACTTAAGGGCGGTGTGTCGCGTAATCAAGGGTGAACACTAGGGGCGGTCACCCGGTATTCGTCGCGGAAGGGGTTCCAGCTCGGTCTTGCGCAGATGCCGGAAAATGATCGAACTCCGGAAGCCGACGATCTCCTTGCGCTTCGACAAACGATCCACCAGAAAGGAGTGGAGCTGATCGACGTCCTGCGCGGCGACGTGGATCAGGAAATCATCGCTGCCGGCGGTGACGAAGACGGAAAGGACCTCCGGCAATTTCGCGACCGAGCGCTGGAAGGAGTCGATCACCTCCCGGCTCAGCGGCCGCACCTGCGCCGAGACCATCGCCTGCACGCCGCGGTTGAGGCTGCGCAGGTCGATGTCCGCGTAGCGGACCCCACCCTCGGCCGACGGCCATGGGCGCGTTTCGTCCTCTGAATGCGGTAGTTCGGCGTCGAAGTACCGCATTCAGAGGACGAAACGCGGGTCAACCGGTCGGACTCGGCGACCGACGCCAGTCGCAGCGCCCGGCCGACCTCATCGGCGATGTCTTCGAGGGACTGCGCCGCGTCGTCGTCGAAGTCGCGCGGCTCGCCCTGCCCAGCGCGAGCACCCGGCCGCGGATCACCGCCTGTCCGGGCCCGGCCAGTTCGGCGACGAACCCGGAATGGGTCCCGATGGATCGCGGATCAGCCGCGCCGTCCCGTTGAGCGCCGCGACCCGGTCGAGGTGGCGAGCAGCTCTTCGCGCTCGCGAAGAAGCCCGCCGAGCACCGCGCTGTGCTCGACGGCGAAGTCCTCGGTGACCTGGCGTTTCGCCGCCACTCGCCCACCATCGCAGACGGAAGTGGTTTCCGACACACCCGTCCGGAGAGGTACACCGGTGCGTTCTCGGCCGCGGTTGTCTTGAATGGACCCGTGGAGATACTGGCCGACGCCGCGACACTGGCGCTGTACACGACCGACGCCTCCAACTACCGGCACGTGCCCCAGGGCGTCGTGTTGCCACGGAGCGTCGACGAGGTGATCGCGGCCGTCGCCGCCTGCCGCGAGGCCGGGATGCCGGTGATCGCCCGCGGCGGCGGCACCAGCGTCGCGGGCAACTCGTGCGGGCCGGGTGTCGTGATCGACACCTCGCGCCACCTCGGCGGCGTCCTCGACCTCGATCCCGCCGCGCGGACGGCGAGGGTCGCGCCGGGAACCGTCCTCGACGACCTCCAGGCACTCGCCGCGCCGCACGGGCTCCGCTTCGGGCCCGATCCGTCGACGCATTCGCGGTGCACGATCGGCGGGATGATCGGCAACAACGCCTGCGGCTCGCATTCGGTCGCCTACGGTCGCACGGTCGACGTCGTCCGCGAACTCGACGTGCTGCTCTACGACGGCACCCGGCTGACCGTCGGACCGATGACACCGTCCGAAGTGGACGCTCGGGCGGCCATGCCGGGCACGGAAGGCCGGGTCTTCTCCGAGTTGCGCGCACTCGTCCGGGACAACCTGGCGTTGCTGCGTACCGAATTGTCCACCTTCAGCAGGCGAGTGTCCGGGTACGGGCTGGAACACCTGCTGCCGGAGAACGGTTTCGACGTCGCCAAGGCGCTGGTCGGCAGCGAGGGCACCTGCGTCACCGTGCTGGAGGCGACGGTCTCCCTCGCCGAGGTCCCGAAGCGCAAAGTACTCGCGGTGCTCGGTTTCGTGTCCGACATCGCCGCGGCCGACGCCGTCCCGGCGATCCTGCCCTGGTCGCCGCTGACCGTCGAGGGCGTCGACGCGGACCTTGTCGCGCTGCTGGAACCGGGCCGCGCCGACGGCCTGCCGCCCGGTGGCGCCTGGTTGTTCGTCGAGATGGCCGATCCGGACAAGGCGCGCGCGCTGATCGCCGAACTGAGCGGCGCGCTGACCGGAGCCACCCTGCTGGACGACGCGGCCGCGCAGAAGCGGCTGTGGCGCATCCGGGAAGAGGGCGCCGGTCTAGCCACGCGGCTCGCCGGCGGCGCGGAGGCCTGGCCCGGCTGGGAGGACGCCGCCGTCCCGCCCGAGCGGTTGGGCGCGTATCTGCGCGAATTCAAGGAACTCATGCGCGCGCACGGCCGCAAGAGCGTCGTCTACGGCCACTACGGTGAGGGCTGCCTGCATCTGCGGCTGGACTTCGATCTGCTTTCCCCGCAAGGGATCGCCGGGTTCCGGTCCTTCCTCGAAGAGGCGGCCGACCTGGTCGCGAAGCACGGCGGCTCGCTGTCCGGGGAACACGGCGACGGCCAGGCCCGCTCGGAACTGCTGCCCCGGATGTACAGCCACGAGATCCTCGCGCTTTTCGCGCGGTTCAAGGGGATCTTCGACCCGGACGGCAGAATGAACCCCGGTATCCTCGTCGCCGCGAGGCCGATCGACACCGATCTCCGGGTGCGGCGCGCGCCGCTGGAAATCGAAGACGTCACCGCGCTCGCGTATCCGGAGGACCGGGGGAGCTTCGGGCAGGCGATGCGGCGCTGTGTCGGTGTCGGGAAATGCCGCAACACCACCGGCGCGGGCGTGATGTGCCCGAGTTATCGCGCCACTCGCGAGGAAAAACACTCGACGCGGGGCCGCGCGCATCTGCTCGCCGAGATGGTGAACGGCGAGCTGATCACCGACGGCTGGCGTTCGGAGGAGGTCGCCGAGGCGCTGGACCTGTGCCTGTCGTGCAAGGGCTGCCTGTCCGACTGCCCGGTCGATGTCGACATGGCGACCTACAAGGCGGAATTCCTGCACCAGCATCACAAGGGGCGGCTGCGTCCGGCGTCGCACTACTCGATGGGCTGGCTGCCGGTGTGGCTGCGCGCGGCCGCGCTGGCGCCGCGGCTGGCGAACACGATGTCGCGCCGGTTCTCCGGTCTGCTGAAACGACTCGGCGGGATCGCGTCGGAACGGGAGCTGCCGACGTTCGCCCGGCTGCCGTTCACCAAGCGGCGCAAGGATCTCCGGCGCTGGGCGACCGGTGCGAGGCCGGTGGTGCTGTGGCCCGACTCCTTCAACAACTACCTCACGCCGGACGTCCTCGACGCCGCGGCCGAGGTGCTCACCGCGGCGGGCTACGACGTCGTGCTGCCGGATCGCGGAGTCTGTTGCGGTCTCACCTGGGTGTCCACCGGACAGCTCGACATGGCGAAGAAGGTGTTGCGCAACACGCTTTCCGTCCTCGAACCGTATCTGCGCGCGGGGTATCAGGTCGCCGGACTGGAACCGAGCTGCACGGCGTTGTTCCGCGGTGACCTGCAGGCCCTGCTGCCGGGCGACCCGGTCGCGAAACTGCTCGCCGGGCAGACCAGGACGTTCGCCGAACTCATCGAAGCCTCGCCGCTGGAATTCCGCGCGCTCGACGTCGAGGCGCTCAGCCAGGTCCACTGCCATCAGCACGCCGTGCTGGGCTTCGACGCCGACGAGGCCGCGATGCGCGCCGCGGGTATCCACAATTCCACACTGGATTCCGGCTGCTGTGGATTGGCGGGCAACTTCGGTTTCGAACGCGGGCACTACGACGTTTCCGTCGCCTGCGCCGAGGACCGCATGCTGCCCGCGATCCGCGCCGCGGCCGAGGGGACCGAAGTGGTCGCCGACGGATTCAGCTGCCGGACACAGATCGAGCAGCTGGACGGACGCCGGGCCGTGCACCTCGCGGAACTACTCCGGCGGGCCCTGCCGCCCCGCAATTAGTCCTCTGATGGTTCACGGCACGGGCTCGGTCACGAGACCTTGGGGCGCACCCTTCGAGTAACGCGATTATCACGCGGTGAGAAGGATCTTCGGCTCTTCGGGCGGGTGAGGGGCCGGAGGCTTCCGATCCCGGCACCACCCGCTCATCATCGGCCCATGACAGCCACCTATCCCGCGGCGAAGGACGATCCGGCGACGCCGATGGGCGCGATCTACGCCGACCATCCGCCGATGTCCAAGGTCGTCTTCCCCAGCGGTTGCGAAGGCTGGCTGGTGACCAGGTACGAAGACGTGCGCCTGATCTTCTCGGACAAGCGATTTTCCCGGAACCTCCTCGGCCCTGGCGCGCCCTGCCTCATCGAACCGGGTGACTTCTCCACCGGTGAGCACAGCATCCTGAACATGGACCCGCCGGATCACACACGGCTGCGAAAGCTGTCGGCGCAGGCCTTCACCGTCCGCCGCATCGCCGCGCTGCGGCCACGGATCCAGGAGATCGCCGACGGTCTCCTGCGGGCGATGGTCGCGGCCGGGCCGCCGGTCGATCTGGTGCGGATGTTCGCCTTCCCGTTGCCCACCGCGGTCATGTGCGAGATCCTCGGCGTCCCGTTCGCGGGCAGGGAACGGTTCAGCCAGTGGTCGCGGGTGATCGTCACGCCGGCCTCGCACACCCCTGACGAAGTGGCGCGGGCCCGGCGTGATGGCGCGGATGACATGGCCGCCCTTGTCACCGCCAAGCGGGCGGAGCCGGGTGAAGACCTGCTGAGCGTCCTCGTGCACGCCCGCGACGAGGACGGCGACCGGCTCACCGAGGAAGAGCTGATCGACCTGGCCACGCAGCTTCTTCTGGCCGGGCACGAGACCACGGTCAGCCTGATCGCGACCGGGGTCGTGTTGCTGTCCGGGAATCCGGAGCAGTTCGCCGCGTTGCGCTCGGATCCCGGGCTGACCGCGGGCGCCGTCGAGGAGATCCTGCGGTTCGACGGACCGGCCGACGCGTCGCTGCTGCGGGTCGCGCTGGAGGACGTCGCATTGAGCGCGGGCGTGGTCCGGCGCGGTGAGGCCGTGCTGGCGCACACCGGCGCGGCGAACCGCGACGAGAGCGCCTTTCCCGGCGCGTCGCGGTTCGACATCCGGCGCCGGAACGCGCCACAACTCGGCTTCGGGCACGGACTCCACTTCTGCCTAGGCGCGGCGCTCGCCAGGCTCGAAGGGGAGATCGCGTTCCGGACCCTCCTCGACGGGTTGCCGGGCCTGGATCTCGCGGTTCCGGCTTCGGCCATCGTCTGGCGGCCGCCGCTTTCGATCCGCGGTCCCGAAGCCGTGCCGGTGACGTGGGCTACCACCAAGCGCGGCTGACGCTCTCCAGCGTCGGCTCTCCCGGTGCCGGAAGAACCTTGAAGTACCAGGTGAAATTGCTGTAGACGTGCAAAAGCGCGTACGCCAGGCAGCGCCGCGCGAAGTCCTCGTCCGGTTCCGTGCCGTACCCGGCGAGCAGCCGCCGCAGGAAATCCTTGTCCCCGCCGGAAACGAACAGGCCGACGGCGACGAAGTCGTACTCGGCCGCGCCCCGCATCGCCGGTTCGAAGTCGAAGAGCCCGCTCAGCCGCGGGCGTTCGCCGTCGTGGGTGACCATGACGTGATCGCGCATGAATTCGGTGTGCAGCGGGACGACGGGCGGACTGCCCAGGTCGACGGAGTCGAGGAACGCCGGGATCTGCCCGATCCAGCTCTCGTCGAGGCCTGTCCGGCGATGGTGCTCGACGGCCTTCGCGCGCTGTTCGGCGATGAAGGCGGCCCAGTCCGGCGGGGCGAGGACGTCCAATCGCCGGTCGTGCAGCGAATGGAGGGCGGCCAGCGCTTCGCCGAGTTCGGGTGCGAGCCGGTGTTTGTCCTCTGTGGACAGTTTCGGCCAGGCGTCCTTCAGCGTCTCGCCCCGAAGGCGCTCCATGAGTAGGTAGCCCCAGCCGTCCCGCTCGCCGACGTCCCGCACCGCGGGGGTCGGGATCGGCAGTTTCCCGTGCAGGACCTCGAGCATCGTCCGTTCGGTGGGGAGTTCGCCGCGGTGCACCGGCGGGAACAGCTTGAGCACCAGATCTTCGCCGACGGCGTAGACCGGCAGCGAGCCTTCGGTGAACGGGACGACGTCGCCGAGGCCGAGCGACCCGGTCAACGACGTCACCGCCGGAAGCAGAGCTTGCCTGGTCAGCGCGTCGAACTCGGCTTCGGTGCCGGCGGGCGGGAACGAGGTCACGGAGGCGACCGTAGGGCAGTGGATCCTCCGGCGGCGACCCAATTACCCGCTGCGCTCCAGCAGGGTCCGCGCGGCGCCGAGCACGAGGCGGCAGACGTCGTCCGGATCCGCGCTGGCCAGGGGTTCCTTGCCGGTGATCTCGCGGACGAGGCCGATTCCGAGCAGCCACGCCAGGACGAGGTCGGCGCGCAGATCCGCGTCTTCGGCGTCGGTCAGCGTAGCCAGTACCTTCGCGTATTCCTCGCCGAGTTGCCGCCGGACCGCGGCCGCGGCGCTGTCGTGCCCGGTCGAGCGCAGGTAGGCGTCGAGGGTGCGATTGCGGCCGGTGTCGGATTCCAGCATGCTGCGCAGCGCCGTCCCGAGGAGTTCACCCGGTGGTGTGGTGGCGATCTGCTCGCGTCCGCCGCGCGCCAGTACCTCTTCGAAGAGCGCGTCCTTCGAACCGAAGTACCGGAACAGCAGAGCCTGGTTGACCCCGGCCAGCTTCGCGATGTCGCGCACCGTCGTCCGGTCGAAACCGCGCTCGCCGAACAGGACCCCTGCCGCGTCGAGCAGGGCCGCCCTGGTCGCGGCCGCGTCGCGCTTGCGGACCTGCGGTTCTTCCGTCATCGGGCACAGGCTATCCGGCTCGGCTGTCGCACGGTAGGCGCATTGACGCTGTCCGTGCTCATGGTTAGCGTTGTAAGCAGTTGCTTACAAACCGCCGAGCCGGGGGGTTTCCGGACAAATGACCGCCACTGAAACCGAAATCTTCGCCTATCCCTTCAACGAGGACGCGGGACTCGAACTCGACAAGGCCTACGCCGCCGCCCGCGAGACCGAGGGCATGCTCCGCGTCCGCCTGCCGCACGGTGAACCCGCCTGGCTCGCCGTGCGGTACGCCGACGCGCGTTTCGTGCTGGGCGATCGGCGGTTCTCCCGCGCGATGGCCACCGGCAGGGACGAGCCGCGGATGGCGCCGGGCAGGCGACCTGGCGGGATCCTGAGCATGGACCCGCCCGACCACACCCGCCTGCGCACGCTGGTCGCGAAGGCGTTCACCATGCGCCGCGTCGAACTGCTGCGGCCGAGGGTCGCGGAACTGGCCGCGGGCCTGATCGAGGACATGAAGGCCAAGGGCCGGCCCGCCGACCTCGTCGAGGATTACGCGCTGCCGATCCCGGTCGCGGTGATCTGCGAACTGCTCGGCGTCCCCGTCGAGGACCGGCCGAAGTTCCGCGTCTGGAGCGACGCCGCGTTGTCGACCAGCCCGTTGACCACCGAACAGATGATGGCCAACCAGGACGAGCTGCGGGCGTACATGCACGTACTCGTCGAGCAGCACCGCGCCCGGCCTCAGGACGACCTGATGACCGCGCTGATCGAAGCGCGCGACGTCCGCGACAGGCTGAGCGAGCTGGAACTGGTCGACCTGTGCATCGGCATCCTGATCGCCGGGCACGAGACCACCGCGAGCCAGATCCCCAACTTCGTCTACGCGCTGCTCGACCAGCCGGACCGGCTGGCCCGGCTGCGCGCGGACCTGGATCTGATCCCGGCCGCGGTGGAGGAGCTGCTCAGGTTCGTCCCCTTGGGTGCCGGAGCCGGGTTCGCCCGCTACGCCACCGAAGACATCCAGGTGGGTGACGTGCTGGTGAAGGAAGGCGAACCGGTGATGGTCGCGATCGGTGCCGCCAACCGGGACGCGCTCCAGTTCAGTGCGGCGGAAACCCTCGACTTCGACCGCGAAGCCAATCCCCACCTCGGTTTCGGCCACGGCGTGCATCACTGTCTCGGTGCCCCGCTGGCCCGGCTGGAACTACAGGAGGCCTTGCGGGCCTTGCTCCGCGATCTTCCCGGACTGCGCCTCGACGGCGATATCGTGTGGAAGACGCAAATGCTGGTGCGGGGGCCCCGCTCCATGCCGATCGGATGGTGACCATGAGCTGGAAAGTCGAAGTCGATGGCGGAACGTGCATCGGCTCGGGGATGTGCGCTTCGCTGATGCCGGAGGTCTTCGAACTCGAAGGCGCCACGGCGACGGTGATCGCGGACGAGGTCGACGCGGACGAGACCGTGCTCGACGCGGCCGATTCCTGTCCCGCGATGGCCATCGCGGTCAAGGAGGACGGAAAGGTGATCGGGCCTCGGCCCTGATTTCCGCACTTTAATGCGTGGCGGTCGTCGGTGAACAGGCGTAGGACGACGGTGTGAGCGATGACAGCTTGACCATCCGCACTCTGACCACCGACGACCTGCCCGCGTTCGCCGAATTGCTCGCGAGCGCTTTCCTCACCGACCTCACGGACGGGTTGAAACACCGCGAAACGCTGGTGTTCGAGCCCGAACGTGCGCATGGCGTCTTCGACGGCGACGAACTCATCGGGACGGGGGAACTGCTCACCCGGAAGATCACCGTGCCCGGCGCGGGGCAGACGCCGTTCGCCGCGGTGACCGCGGTAGGCGTCGCTCCCGGACACCGCAGGCGCGGCGCGCTCACCCGGGTCATGCGGGCGCAGTTGCACGGCCTGCATGAGGGCGGCGGTGAGCCGTTCGCCGCGTTGTGGGCGTCCGAAGCGGTCATCTATCCCCGTTTCGGTTATGGCCTCGCGACGCAATTCTACCGGGCGAAAGTACGGGCGAAGTCGGCGTTCCGGCCCGGAGTCGGACTCGAGGCCGAACCCGTGCGCGAAATCAAGCGTGCGCAAGCGATCCCGCTGATCAAGTCGATCTACGAGAAGGAAGCGTCGCAGCGCGTCGGCGCGCTCGACCGGCCGGAGTCGACGTGGGAGTTCATCCTCGACGACCCGGAGTACCGCCGTCAGGGCGCGACGGCGCTCAAGTTCGCCGTCCTGCCGGACGGTTACGTCATCTACCGCGTGAAGAACGACTGGAACGAAGAGGGCCCGCGAGGGATCTTGACCGTGCAGGAACTGGTCGCGACCACGCCGGAGGCGTACGCGACGCTGTATCGCTTCCTGCTCGACTACGACCTGGTCGTCACAGTGGAGACCTTCGCGGCCCTCGACGAACCGCTCATCCACCTGCTGGACAATCCGCGCGCCATGACCCGCTCCGCCGGCGACTCGCTGTGGTTCCGGCTCGTCGACGTCGATCGCGCCCTGATCACTCGCCACTACAACGCTCCGGTGGATCTGGTGCTCGGCGTGCGCGACGCCTTCTGTCCGTGGAACACCGGGAACTGGCGGCTCGTCACCGCCGCCGACGGCCACGCCGAGGTGACCCGCGTCGAGGACGCGCCGGATCTCGAACTGGACGTGACCGACCTCGGCGCGATCTTCCTCGGCGGGACCCGTCCGAGCACACTGGCCGCGGCGGGGCGGATCAAGGAGCGGACGGCCGGGGCGGTTTCGCGGGCGACGGCGGCGTTCGCCACCGATCGGGAGCCGTGCTGCGTGGAGTCCTTCTGATGAGGGGGATGGCGTAGCTCGGCCTGCGCCGTGAAGCCAGGAAGTCCGTGAAGGCCTCCTTCCCTACCTTGAGAGTAGGGAAGGAGGCCTTCACGACTGGGCCGGCGAAATGACCAAGCTGGTCACGGGCGCAGCACACCCTGCTCCGTGACCACGGCGGTGACCAGTTCGAACGGCGTCACGTCGAAGGCCGGGTTGAACACCTCCGCGCCTTCGGGCGCGACCTTCGTGCCACCGAAGCTCAGGACCTCGCCGGGATCGCGTTCCTCGATCGCGATCCCGGCGCCGTCGGGCATCGCGGTGTCCACAGTGGACGAAGGAGCGACGACCACGAACGGGACGCCGTGGTGCTTCGCCGCGATCGCCAGGCCGTAGGTGCCGATCTTGTTGGCGACGTCGCCGTTGGCGGCGATCCGGTCGGCGCCGACGAGTACGCAGTCGACCAGGCCGCGGCTCATCGTGGCGGCGGCCGCGCCGTCGGGCTGGATCCGGTAGGGCACACCGGCTTCGGCCAGTTCCCAGGCGGTCAGGCGGGCACCCTGCAGCAGCGGCCGGGTTTCGTCGACCAGAACGGATTCGACCAGGTTGCGAGCCTGTAGATGCCAGACGACGCCGAGCGCGCTGCCCCAGCCGACCGTCGCGAGACGGCCGGCGTTGCAGTGGCTGAGCAACCGCAACGGCCGCCGCTCACAGTGTTCGAGTACCACCTCGGCCGCCAGCCGGGACGCCTCGTGGTTGATCCGCTCGTCCTCGTCGAGGATCGCCAGCGCTTCGGCGAGAACGGCTTCCGGCCCTTCGGGGAGCTTCGCCAGCGCGCGGGAGACGCCCCAGCTCAGGTTGACCGCGGTGGGCCGGGCCTGGGCGACGCGGTCCGCCTCGGCCTCGACGTCCCCTCTGGTGCGGGTCGCGAGCACGACCCCGAGCGCACCGGCCGCGCCGAGCGCCGGCGCGCCGCGGACGGCCAGCCGTTTGATGGCGTCGACGAGTTCGCCGACCGTGCGCAGTTCGAGCACGCGGTACTCGGCGGGCAGCGCTGTCTGGTCGATGATGGTGACCGCGTCGCCGGTCCAGTCGATCGTCCTGCGCATGGCGAGGTTCCCCCGGAAATCCAGTTGGCCGGCCGAGGCCGGTTCGGTGACGATGCGATGCGTGACCATTGAACGCCACCATCCGCCCGGTCTGCATCCCACGCCCACCTACCACCACGTGACCATCGTCGAGGGGCGGCGGGACGTCCACCTCGCCGGCCAGTGCCCGCTCGCCGGAGACGGCAAGGTCGTCGAGGGCGACGTGCTCGCCCAGGTCGACCAGATCGTCGCGAACACCGCCGCCGCGCTCGCCTTCGCCAAGGCGACCCCGGCCGACGTCGTACGCACGGTGATCTACGTGGTGACATCGGACGCCGACGCACTTTCGGCCGTATGGGACCGGTTCGTCGAGTCGGAGATCGGCGAGGCCTTCACGACCGCGAGCACCCTGCTCGGCGTCGCGCAGCTCGGCTACCGGGGACAGCTCGTCGAACTCGACGTCACCGCCGCGACGGCCTGACCCCCTCCCGCCGCGTTTCGTCCTCTGGTTGCGATCCTTGCACGCGCAAGTACCGCATTCAGAGGACGAAACGCGAGACGTCAGAGGCCGGCCATGAGATCGGTCTCGGTGATGCCCGGTCCCTGACCCGCGCGGATGAACCACTCGACGCCGAACGCCTGCGCGAAACCCTCGTCCGGCATCGCGAGGAAGAAGGAGCCCTCGCTGATCTGACTGGCGTGGGCGCGCATCGCCGCCCGCTTGTGCGGCAGGTACTCCGTGACGTCGACCCTCGCCGTCAACACCGCTTCCGGCTTGCCGAACTCCGCGCCGTCTTCGAAATCGGGGACTTCCTCGGGCTTCATCTGCCCGGTCCGCACCGCCTCCTCCATGCCTCGGCGCATTTCGTCACTGTTGCTCGTCGCCTCGTAGACCCTCGGCGTACCCGCCAGCTCGGCCGCGCGCATGCCGACGCGATGCACCTGGATGTGGTCCGGATGCCCGTAGCCGCCGTTGTCGTCGTAGACGGTCAGGACGTCGGCCTGCTCCTCGCGCAGGATCGCGGCCAGCCGCTGCGCGGCCTCCTCGACGTCGGCCTGCCAAAACGTGCCCGGCTCGTCGTTGCGCGGCTCGCCCATCATGCCGGAATCGGTGTACCCCAGGAACTCCACGCGCTTGGCCCCCAGTACCTCGGCCGAAGCGTGCGTCTCTTGGACGCGGCGCTGCCACAACTCCTCTCCGTCGTCGAGGAAACCGTCCGGCACCTCACCGACCTCGCCCCTCGTCGCGACGACGAGCACGACACGGTGGCCTTCCTCGAAGGCCTTGCGCATGACGCCGCCCGCGACGATGCACTCGTCGTCGGGGTGGGCGTGAAAACTCACCAATGTGGCCATGCTGGGGAAACTACCGCGAGGCCCCGACATATTCCGTCGGCGCGGACCAGGGCGGACGGCCGCGACGATGGCGTGGCAGGGGCGCCGCCCAGGCCGCGGGGGTCGGCGGCCGGGGAGCAAGGTCGACGAAGGATCGACCGAGAATCGGTTTCTTGAGGCAAATTCGGGGGCTGATTGAGCCATTCGGGTTGTGTTCAAATCGAGCAGACTTTCGCCTCCTTCCGACTGAAGTAGGAACATTTCTTCTTGATCACTCGGCTCGCGAGACCGGCTGATCAAGCGTGTTTCGCAAGGTGGCGTGAATCGTTAAGAGCCGTCTCCTTAAACTTGAAGCCGACTCTGTTAGCGTGCATTGCTTCGGCTTCACTTTTGGGTCGCGCGACGGGGAAGAGGGGTTCGATGCTTGAGGCGCGTGAACTGCTCGGCCCGACGAGCGGCACGAAGGAGCAGAATCGCCGGAAGCTGATCATCGAGATCATGATCAAGGCGGATCAGCAGTCACGCCTGGCTCAGCGACTGGGTATCTCCGGCGCCTCGGTCTCCACCGCCGTCGCCGATCTCGTGGAAGAGCACATCGTCGAGGTCGAGCCGGGGCGCAAGGGGAGTGTCGTACGCCTGCCCGAGACCAGAGGCGTCGCGCTCGGGATCGACCTGGGTTTCCGCCGGGTGGCGGTGATCGCCCGCCCGGTCGACCGGCCGTTCGACACGGTCGAGGCCCAGATCGAGATCGAGGGTGCCAACCGCGGGTTTTCCCGATTGCTTCCCCAGCTGGAAAGCATGATCCGCGCCGCGGTGCGGTCGACCGGCCAGGAACTGGACGACGTCGTCTCGGCCGGGCTGGCCGTGCCGAGGATGATCGATCCGCGCAACGGCCGCTTCACCACTCCGGTCCTGCCGCCGTGGACCGGCACCGACGACCCGGCCGCCAGTTTGCGGGAACTGCTCGGCGTCCGGGTCGCGGTGGACAACGACGCCAACCTCGGCGCCATGGCCGAGCAGACCTACGGCCTGGAGAAACCGCTGGAAACGGTGGTGTACATCAAGGCGTCGACGGGGGTCGGCGCGGGGATCATGATCGGCGACAAACTGCTCCGCGGTGAACGGGGGATGGCGGGTGAGCTCGGCCATCTGACCATCGACCGCGATGGCCAGGTGTGCCTGTGCGGCGGCCGCGGTTGCCTCGACACGTTGGTCGGTGCCGAAGCGTTGACCAGTCAGGTGCGCCGGGCCGGACGGCGGGACTATCGCCCGCCCGACAATCTGGGCCTGCTGATCGGGTTGGCGCAGAAGGGCGACGCGGCTTGCCGCCGGATCATCGGTGACGCCGGCCGGACGCTGGGCTTCGCGCTCGCCCAGCTGTGCAACCTGGTGAATCCACGCCTCGTGGTGCTCGGCGGGGAACTGGCTGGCGCCGAGGAGCTGGTCCTCGACCCCTGCCGCCAGGAACTGGAGCGCTACGCCCTCGCCGGTACGGTCACCGATCCCGACCGGTTCGAGCTGCGCATCAGCGGGCTGGACTCGCTCGCCGAGGCGCACGGTGCGCTCATCCTGGGGTTGCGTGCCCGGCAACAGGATCATCCCGGTGACGGGGCTCCCGGCGGCGTGGTTTCGAATTGAACGAAGTGCCGAGTAGTTCTCGTATCTTTCGTTAGAATATATTCGGCGGGGCTGTCAATTAAGGCGGCTCACTCGGACGTGTGATTTTTGCGAGACGGCAAGTCGCCTTCTTCTCGGTGGCTCGATATCACCGGCGTTTTCCGTAAGTCTTCCCGAGGGGGCGCCACGGTCGCACAATTGAGTCCCGTTACGATCCTGCCTTCCTCGGCGATTCGTAACCGGGGATGCGTTTCCTCCTGGCGATCAGGAGATACCCGGACTCGAAGGTGCTGACCATGAACCTGCTTCCCGTGCACAGTCCGTCGCCCGCGGGCGACCCCGTCGACGCGGTCGTGGAACCACCTGCCGACTCGGTCGGCTACGAGCCGCCGTTGCTGTTCGATCTCGGACACGTGCGGGAGCTGACCCTGGGCAGTTCTTCCAGCGGGAGCGCCGACTCCAATTCGCAGTACTACTGGTGACACCCCGTGACGACCGACATGCCGGGCCTGCTGGGCGCCTTCCCCGGCCCTGCGCCCACCGCGGGCGGCCGAGTCCCCGCGGAACCGGTGTGGCCGGGGGAGACGTCATGGACCGCTTTCGGCGCATGGCGGCACCGCGAACTGCGTACCGTGCGGTGCCCGGGCGGCATGCTGGCACTGGTCGGCCAGTGCTTCGAAACCGACTCGGTCCTTCGCGAGGACTTCCGGCGCGCGCTCGAAGGTGACCGGCTCGCCGAGGTCACCAGGTGGCCGGGCAGCTACCTGGCCGTCGTGGTCCGGCCCGAAGACGTCACGGCGTTCGTCGATCTCGCCGGACAGTATCCGCTGTACTTCCACACGACCCCGGCGCGGACCGTGCTCGGAACCCGCGCGCGGGCCACCGCGCGGGCCGCGGGTCTCCCGTTGGAACCGGACGTCCTCACCATGGCCGCGGACATGTTCTGCCCCGGCGTACCGCTCCCGACCGCCGCCCGTTCCGTCTACCGCGGCCTCGGCAGGCTCGCGGGAGGCCAGGCGATGCGTGTCCGCCGCGACGGCGGATGCCGGACGTGGACCTACGAAACCCTCGTGCCCGACCGGAACCGGTCGGCTCGCGACGCCGCGCAGGCGTTGCGAGCCGCACTCGAGAACGCCGTCGACGCCCGGGCCGGTCAGCCGTTGACCGCCGATTTCAGCGGTGGCCTCGATTCGACCTCGCTGGCCTTCCTGGCGGCGCGTCGCCGGGACGGGGCGCTGCCGGTGTTCACCTATCACCATCCGGACGCTCCCGCCGACGATCTGCTCCACGCGAAGCGTTATCTGGGTTTTGACCGGCGGCTGCGGTCCACGGTCGTCACGGGCACCCCTGAATCGCTTTCCTACCGAGGACTCGGCACGGCGACCGCCACCGACCTGCCCGATCCCGGCGCGGTCACCCAGGTCCGGACCCGGCTGCGGTTGCGGCATGTCGCGGCCGCGGGCGGCGGTGTGCACCTCGGTGGCGAGGGCGCGGACGCGCTGCTGGTGGCGGCGCCGGGCTATCTGGGGGATCTGGCGCGCCAGGGCGAGCTGCGGCGGCTGGGCCGGGAATGCCGGCAGCTGGCCAAGCAGCGCCGGGTCGCGTCCGCGCGGGTGATGGCGCGGTCCGCGGAACTTTCGGTGACCTCGCTCGGTCGGGCGCTCCGTCTGCTGGCCGGTCGGTTCGAGCGACCGGCCGACCGGCACATCCAGTGGCTGGACGCGATCGCGTGGTGGCCTGACCTCGGCGCGGAGGCCACCTGGCTGACCACGTCCATGCGGAAGCGGCTGGCCGAACTGGTGCGGGCCGGCGTCGGCGAGTTCACCCCGCCCGAGGGGGCGGGCGTCGGCGATTGCGCGGCGGTCACGGAGGTCCGGTTCTCCGGGGCGGTCCAGCGCCAGCTCGACGAACGCGCGCGGCCGTACGGGGTCTGGCCGCAGGCGCCGTTCCTGGACAACCACGTCATCCGGGCCTGCCTCACCGTTCCCTCCTACCGGCGAGCCGATCCGATGACCCGCAAACCCTTGCTCGGCCGAGCACTCGACGGCGTCGTCCCCGGTGAAGTGCTTTCCCGTACCACCAAGGGCAATTACACCGGGGAGGACTACAAAGGGGTCCGCCTGGCGTCGGCGGAACTCGATGCCAGGCTGTCCAGTACGAGGCTGGCTGACCTCGGACTGATCGAACCAGACAGGGTGAAGGAGAGCTTGTCGCGCGCCGCCGCCGGGCTTCAGGCGCCCTTTCCCGCGCTCAACCGGTTGCTCGCCGCGGATCTGTGGCTGCGGGGGCTCGACGGGGGCGAGCTATGACGGGGATTTCGAAGGTGATCCATCTCGACGGTACTGAGCACGAGGGCGGCGTGCTGTTGAATCTGCGCACCGGCCGGTGGTATGCCCTCAACTCCACCGCCGCCCTGATGTGCAGGGAACTCCGTGCGGGCGACCTCGAAACGGCGGTCCGCGCGGTCGGCGATCGCTATCCGGCGGTGGACGAAGATCGTGTCCGGCGCGACGCGGAGGAAATGATCAAGCGGCTGGCCGATCGTGACCTGGTCGTCTTCGAAGCGGCGAGGAACACGGGGACAGGGGAGCCCCGCACACCGATCGTCGCCCGGTCGGACGACGGCCGCTACCGGCTGCGCGCTGTGGTGGCGCTGGCCTTGGCCTTGGTGGCACTGAGCCTGCCGTTTCGCTGGACCCTGTCGATCACTTCCGCCCTGCGTTCCCGCGACACCGCGATGGCGGCCACGGAAGAAGCGGCGGCGATGGTGTGCATGGTCGAGAAGGCCGCGGGGCTGTTCCCCGGCCGGGTCGCGTGCCTCGAACAGTCGCTGGCCGCCGTGTTCACGGCCGCCTTGTCGCGGCGACGGCTGACCTGGGTGATGGGTGTCGCGGAAGATCCGTATCGGTTCCACGCCTGGGTGGAAAGCGGCGGTGTACCGGTGCTTCCGGCGGAGGAGCCCGACTTCTCCGGATATCGCCGGGTACTGATCCGGTGAATACGAAAGGGCGATCACGGTGGCCCGTGATCGCCCCTTCTCGTTCACCGCTCAGTGGTGCAGCAGTGTGATCAGCTCGCTCCCTTCGTGCCCCTGCACCAGCAAGATCACCACGACGATGATGATCCACCAGCGCGTCGGCAGAGCGGGGAAATCGATACAACGAGCTTCCACCGAGAATCGGAACTTCATGTTTTCACCTCACCGAGGAGTTCACCCGACCCCGCTCCGCCTGCCGGCTCGAGTGGGGATTGATTCGAGTTTTACACGTCTTGCCGATTCTCGGCCGCGGGGCCGCGAGCGGTGATAACGGCGGTCGGCGCGAGGGATTTTTCGGCTTCACTCACGATTGCCGTCAAATGCCGATGGGTCCCGTTTCGAAAAAAAGAACAGTGCCGGAAAAGTGATCGCGGTCGGTCCGATTCGAAGAGGACGGCCGGATGCGGCGGCAGCGAGCGTTCATCGCCGGTTTCGTACCTCGGCTCGACGGTCGCGGTGCACCCGGGCCGGTGCGTCCGGGAGCCTGGTGTCACCTCTTGAGGATGTGCCCGCCCCGAGGGCCGGCTCGGGGGAAGATTTGAACGTCCGCCGCGTCGCGTGGAGGCCGCGACGGTAATCCCGAAATCGGCACCCCGGTCAGCCCGGACCCGGGCCCTCGCCGCCGGGGAGCGAGAAGTCTGGCATATATCACCCGACCGGGTGAGGGTCACGCCGGGTAAGTCCGCTGCAGGAACTCCAGCGTCAGCGCCCAAGCCGCCGCGGCGGGTTCGGGCTGGTGGAACATCGGCGCCACATGATTGTGGAACGCGTGCCCGGCACCCTCGTGGATGTGGATCTCCGCTCCCTCGTGCGTCGCCACCGCGTCGGCCAGTTTCCGCACGCCCTCGACGGGGATGTAAGGATCCGCGCCGCCGAACTGGAACTGGATCGGGCAGGTGATCTTGTCCAGCAACGGAAGCTGCCCCGGCACGGTCGAGCCGTAGTACGACACGGCGACGTCCGGATCGCCCTCGGCGGCGGCCGCGTAGGCCATCGAACCGCCGAGGCAGAAGCCGAAGACACCCGCGCGGCCGTCGGTTTCGGGCAGTGACCGCAGCATCGCCAGCGTCGCGAGCACGTCGGTCACCGCGCGTGCCGGGTCGAGTTTGCCGGAGACCTCCATCGAGGCGGAAATGCCGGCTTCGTCGTGGGTGGCCGACCAGCCGGGGGCGATCCGCCAGAACAGTTCGGGCACCGCGACGACGTAGCCGAGCGCGGCCAGCTCGGCGGCGACGGACTTCAGGTAGTCGTCGAGCCCGAAGATCTCCTGGATCAGCACCAGCCCGGGGCCGGAGCCGGATTCGGGCAGCCAGAGCGGCGCGTCGAACGAGCCGTCGGCGACGGTCACTTCGGTCATCGGGTTCCTTCCAAAGCGCGGACGAGCGAGTCGGTCACCAACGCGGCCTGCGTGCCGTCGTGGTCGAGGTCGGGATCGAAGATGGTCAGCTCCAGCCCGGCGGCGCCGGGGATCGCGAGGAGACCGCGAACAAGCTCGACGAGCTTGTCGGGGCTGAGCCCGCCGGGGTCGGGACTGTCCACAGCGGACACATACTCCGGGTCGAGGGTGTCGATGTCGACGTGGATCCAAAAGCCGTCCAGCGGTGCGAAAATCTCGCGTGCGGCCGCCAGCGCGCCGTCGGTTCCGCGAGCCATGAGCTCTTGGCTGGTGATCGTGCGAAGCCCGGCCTCGCGGGCTTCGGCGGACTCCTCTTCGCGCGCGCCGAGTACGAGGACGTCCTCGTCGCGGACATAGGGTGCCAAACCGTCCACATCCGCCAGTTCCGGAGCGCCGCGGCCGGTCACGACGGCGAGCGCTTCGCCGCCGACGGACGAGACCTGTTCGGAGTTGCCGAGGTGGCGGAAGTCGTCGTGCCCGTCGAAGTAGACGAGGCCGAAGCGACCTTCGCGGCGCAGAGTGAGCATGGCGGCGAGCGCGATCGAACAGTCGCCGCCGAGTACCACCGGGAAGCCGCCGTCCGCGCGGATCTTCGCGAGACGACCGGCGAGGGTGGCCGTGTAGTCCGCGATACCGGCGGCGTTCCGGACGCCGCTGTCCGGCGACCAGTCGGGCAGATAACGCGGCGGCGTGACCACGCCACCGTCGGTCGCGTCCAAGCGGGTGAGCAAACCGTGGTCACGCAAGGCGCCGGGTGCCTTGTAGCAGCCCGGGACCACTCCTTCGGCGGGTGGACGCAGCCCGAGATTGGACGGCGCGTCCAGCAGTACGAAATTCCCCATGCCGACACCGTAGTAGTGACGCCTGCTCCCGTGCGGTCCGTCCCTTGAGGCGTTTAGTCCTCTGAATGCGGTCCTTGCACACGCAACTACCGCATTCAGAGGACTAAACGCGGGAGGGGAGGGGGTCAGCCGGTCACCTGGTAGCCGGACGTCCGGTTCCGCCCGGTGTTCTTCGCCTCGTAGAGCGCCCGGTCCGCGACGGCGATCAGGGCGTCGAGGTCGGTCACGCCCGGCCGGTCGGCGAGGCCGATCGACACGGTGACGTGCTCCGGCAGGCCGCCCCGGTTGGCGATACTCGACCGGATCCGCTCCGCGATCGCGTGCGCGTGCACGGCGGGCGTGCCGGGCAGCAGGACGACGAACTCCTCGCCGCCGAACCGCCCCACCAGATCCGTGGCACGCACCTCGGTGCGGAGCGTTTCCGCGATGGCCGCGAGATACCGGTCGCCGACCAGATGGCCGTGCCGGTCGTTGATCAGTTTGAACCGGTCGACGTCGAGCATCAGCAGGCTGGTGTGCCGTCCCGCGCGCCGTGCGCGGTCGAGTTCGTCGGAGGCGGCGTCGCGCCACGCCTTGGCGTTGAGCAGTCCGGTCTTGGCGTCACTGCACGCCTGTCGTTTCAGTTGCCGCAGCAGCACGCCGCGGTGCAGCACCAGCGTGATCCCGATGATCAGCAGCAGCACCACCGGCCAGTCCCGCAGTGCCCACGCCACGACGACACCGAGCGCGATCGTCGCCGCTTCGAGCGCGTACTCGAACGGTTTCGCCACCGCGTCGCGCAGCCTGTCGTGCGGGGTGCCGTAGTACACCGCGACGGTCATCAGCACGGTGTTCACCAGCAGGAACACGCCACCGGCCGCGACCACCATCCCGAACGACCGGATGTCGCGGGGGAGGACGTCGAACGGGACGGCGTACCGGGTGAGGAAGGCGGAGGCCGCGAAGCCCGAGAGCACGGTCGCCGACATCGAGAACGTGCGTCGGAACAGCGGGTTCGGCTGCCCCCGGAACCAGCGGTAGAAGAACGACACGGCGATGACCAGCGCGGCGAGCCCCGGGTGCAGCAGCAATACGGCGGCGAAGGTCCAGACGCTGTCGAGTGAGATGTGCGGCGTGCCCGCGAACCGTTCCCGCACCCGTTCCACCGGACGCGACAACTCCGTGTACAGCACGACGCTGGTGAGCAGGGCCGCGAAGGGGACAACGTCGCCGGGGGTGACCGGGGCGCGGAGAAAAGTCCAGACCGATCCGGCGATCGCCGCGACGTCCACCAGGAGGACGAAGCCGATCAAGCCGCGGTGGGGTAGCCGCCACAGCGCCCAATTCGTTAGCGCCACGGAGTCGAACGTAATCGGTTGGATACTAGGTGTCACTACGCTGTATGGGTAGGCGTGGATGCACCACGCGTGACCGGTTCGGGGAATGGAGGGGGTGAGCTCCATGCGCGGGCAGAACTGGTGAGTACCCGGTTCCGGTCAAAGGGGGTGAAGAGGGGCCACGTGGCGCCAAGCCCGGGTGGCCGGAACAGCCACTACGAGACCGGCGAGTGCGATGACCGAGACCGTCGTCGCGGGTGAACCGAGTACGCCGACGAGCAGGCCGCCGGCGATCAGCCCGATTCCCTGCACGGCGATGAGTCCCGACCCGGCGAGGCCGAAGGCCTGGCCTCGTTCGGTGTCGGGGACCAACCGCATGAACGTGGTACTGGCGGTGACCTGGTAGGCCGCGCACATGCCGGACAGCACGAGCAGTCCGGCGGCGTAGGGAAGCGAGGGCCGGAACCCGAACGCCGCCAGTGGCACGATCGCGCCGAGCGCCAGCGTCCCGACCAGCCGCAGGCGCCGTTCGGGCCGCACCAGGCGCCCGAGTACGAACACCCCGAGCACGATCCCGGCCGGATGCGCCGCGAGCAGCAGTCCCGCCGTCACCGCCCCGCCGCCGATCTCCGCGGCGTAGGGCACGGCCAGTCCTTCCGGCACGATCACGAAGCCCGCCAGCCACGCCAGGCCGACCAGCGCGCGCAGCCGACGGTCACGCCAGATGGTGCGGGCACCGGCGGAAAGCCGTCGCACCGTCGACGTCGCCGGCCCGCCGGAAGCCGAAGCGGGCCGGGCGCGGAGGCCGAGCCGCAGGACGATGGCCGAGACACCGAACGTCACCGCGTCGATGGCGAGCCCTCGGCTGGTCCCGACGGAGGCGATCACCGCGCCGCCCAAGGCGAATCCGGCGAGCTGCCCGAGCTGGTTGGTCATCTTCAGCAGTGACTGGCCGAGGACGTACTGGTCGCCGCTCAGCACCGACGGCAGGACCGCGGCCTGCGCGGCAGTGAAGGGGGCGTTGGCCAGTTGCACGACCACGAGCACGGCGGCGAGCGCGGGCAGCGGGATCCCGGGAATCGCGAGTACGGCGACCAGGACCGCCCGGACGACGTCGGAGCAGACCAGCACCGCGCGCCGGGGGAACCGGTCGGCCAGCCCGCCGAGCAGCGGCCCGCCGATCAGGTCGGGCAGATAGGTGAGCGCGTAGGTCAGCGCGGGCCAGGTCGCCGACTGGGTCCGCTCGAACACCAGAACCGACAGGGCGACCCTGGCCACCTGGTCGCCGAGGATCGACTGGAGTTCCGCGAACCAGATCGCCCGCAGTTCGCCGACCGCGAGGATCTGCCGGAAGGTCGCCGTCGAGGTCACGAGGTGGCCACCCCCGTTCGGTCGGGTGAGCCACTCAGCGTACCGCCCCGGGCGCGTTCGGTGAACGTGTCCGGGTGGGAATTACTCCGTGCCGCAGGTGATCTTCGGCTGCGGGTTGTAGTGCACGCTCCGGGTGTGGCGCCGGATCTCACGGCCGGTCGCGGCGTCCTTGATGACCCGGGTGTCGGACGTGGTGAAACCGGGCGCGCCGTTGCTGGGCTTGCAGTTCTCGGCGGGGCCGGGTTTCGTCGGCGGGTCGGACGGGTTGCTGCGACCGCCAGGGATCGACTCGACGGTGTATTTCTTGGTGCCCCACAGCCGGATCGTGATGTCCGACGGGGTCCAGATGGTCTGGATCGCGACCCCGGTGTCACCGTCGTTGGTGAACTTCAGGTCGATCACGCTGCCGCCGTTGTGGTTCTGGAAGACCGTCGCCTCGCGCGCGGCGGGGTAGCGGCTGATGTAGTAGCTGTGTTCCTTGTGCTCGGTGTCCTTCATCCCGGCGAAGTACGAGGCGTTGTACAGCGTGGTCGCGAACTGGGAGATGCCGCCGCCGACCTCGCGGCCGGGCGCGCCGTCCTTGATGACGCCCGCTTCGACGTAGCCCTGTGCCGCGCCGCGCGGCCCGGTGTAGCCGTTGAGGCTGAACGTCTCGCCCGGCTTCACGATGGCGCCGTTGACCTTCTGCGCCACGACCCGGATGTTCGTCCCCGAGTCCGGGGCGAACCCGCCGGTCTTGAACTCGCTGACGACCTCCTTGATGCCGAGCTGGTTCGCCTGCTCGGTGGTCACCTTGGCCGGGGTCTTCTTGTAGGTCACCGGCAGCTCGCGGGGCGCCGCGCGCTTGAGGACGTCGAGCACCGGCTTGAGGCTCGGCTCCCAGTCGACGACGTTGGCGTCCTCGGAGGGTTCGACGGTCGGCTTGCCGCCCTCGAAGACGATCTGCGCGTCCTTGCCCTCTTTTTCGGTGGACTTCAGCTGCGGGCCCGCGGCCTCGATGATCTTGTTGTTGTCCACCTTCGGGTTCAGCACGCCGCCGTCGGCGGGCTCGAAGGTCAGCGCGCTCGCGATGGCCTCGGGCTTGACGATCGCGTCCTTGCCCTCGCCCTTGATCACCATCGGCGCCGCCACGGCGGGTTTCGCGACCTGTTCGAGGGCGGCGTGGACGGCTTCCGCCGTCACCTTGACCGGGGTCTGGGCGACGGGGAGCGTGAGCGGCTCACCGGTGGCCCAGCGGTCGAGGATCGTTTGCTTGGCGGCCTCGACGTCGAGCTTCTGCCCGGTCTTCGGCTCGACGGCGACCGGCTTGGCGTCCTCGAACTTGACGGTGCCTTCGACGGGCTCGCGGTCGATCTTGTCGCGCAGGCCCTCCAACGCGGAAGTGAGCTTGCCGTCGTCGGTGTGCGTGACGACGCCGACCTCGGTGGTCGAGAAGAACGACGCGATCCGCGTGAACGGGTTCAGCGGCTGGTCGCCCGCCTGGTCGAGGGTGGCCGGCCAGTCGAGGCGCAGGCCCGCCGCGTTCGGCGCCAGCGACTCCTCGACGTCTCCGGCGACGACCTTCACGGGCCGGGTCAGCCGCGGCTCGATGCCGCCCCTGAGCTCCTTCTCGGCCGCGGTGCGGTCCATCCCGCCGACGTCGACCCCGGCGACGGTGACGCCGCGGGGGACGCTGCCCTGTGAGACCAGCACGTCGAGGGCGTACGCGACGACCAGCAGACCGAACACGCCCCCGCCGATGAAGGCGGCCTTGCGATAGCCGCGACGGCGTTTCGGTGGCGCGTCCCCACCCGGCGTGGCAGACTCCTCGAACCCGGGCTTGACGACCGGGAGTATGTCCGTCTGCTCGGCATGCGACTCGGGCCAGCGCGGTTCTTGCGGCAACTCTCCACCCTCCACGGCCGGCGAGGTCGCCGGACGGCACGTCGAACGCCCGGGCCTTACTCCGCGTTCCGGACGTGCGTTCAAGATACGGGGCGCCGTTTGTCGGCTTGCAACTCGCCCGGTTGGGTGAGCAGCCACTCTGTCCCTCTGTCCATTGATCACTGGGCGTCAGGTTCGGGGTTATCACCCACTCGTGCGAGGAAATCGAAATCGCAACCTTCGTCGGCTTGCGTGATGTGTTCGGTGTACAACGCGCCGTAACCCCGTTCGTAGCGCGGCGCGGGCGGGGTCCACTGTGCCCGGCGGCGTTCGAGTTCTTCGTCGTCGACATCGAGGCTGAGCCGCCGGGACGGCACGTCCAAAGTGATCTGGTCACCGTCGCGGACCAGTGCGAGCGGGCCGCCGGCGTAGGACTCCGGCGCGACGTGCAGGACGCAGGCGCCGTAGCTGGTCCCGCTCATCCGGGCGTCGGAAACGCGGACCATGTCCCGTACTCCCTTGGCCAGCAGGTGATCGGGCAGCGGCAGCATCCCGTACTCGGGCATGCCGGGGCCGCCGAGCGGACCGGATCCACGCAGCACCAGCACGGAATCCTCGGTGACGCCGAGCGCGGGATCGTTGATGCGCTTCTTCAGATCCTGGTAGTCCTCGAACACCACCGCGGGTCCACTGTGGACTAGCAGCCGGGGGTCCGCGGCGATGTGCTTGATCACCGCTCCCGACGGCGCCAGGTTGCCGTGCAGCACCGCGACGCCTCCTTCGGCGGCGACAGGGTTTTCGCGAGGACGGATGACGTCGTCGTTGTGCACACGCGCCGTTTCCAGCGTCTCGCCGAGGGTCCGGCCGGTGACGGTGACGCGGTCGGTGTGCAGCAGGTCGGTCAGCCGGGAGAGCAAGCCGGGCAGGCCGCCCGCGTAGTAGAAGTCCTCCATCAGCCAGTCGCCACCGGGCCGGATGTTCGCCAGTACCGGCACCCGGCGCGCGATCGCGTCGAAATCGTCGATGGACAGCGGGATCCGCCCGCGGCCGGCCATCGCGATCAGGTGGATGACGGCGTTGGTGGAGCCGCCGAGCGCCAGCACGGTGGTGATCGCGTCGGTGTACGCGCGTTCGTCGAGGATCTTCGTGATGGTGAGGTCCTCCCACACCATGTCCACGACGCGCGCGCCGCTCGCCGCGGCCATCCGGTGGTGCGCCGAATCGACCGCCGGGATCGACGCCGCGCCGGGCAGGCTCAGGCCGAGCACCTCGGCGACCGACATCATCGTCGAGGCGGTGCCCATCGTCATGCAGGTGCCGGGGGAGCGGGCGAGGCCACGCTCCAATTCGGACAGTTCCGCGTCGCCGATCAACCCGGCCCGCTTGTCGTCCCAGTACTTCCACAGGTCGGTGCCGCTGCCGAGGACCTCGCTGCGCCAGTGCCCGCGCAACATCGGGCCGGCGGGCACGAAGATGGCGGGAAGGCCCGCGCTCGCCGCGCCCATCAGCAAGGCCGGTGTGGTCTTGTCGCAGCCGCCCATGAGGACGGCGCCGTCGATCGGATAGGACCGCAGGATCTCTTCGGTCTCCATCGACAGCAGGTTGCGGTACAGCATCGGCGTCGGTTTCTGGAAGGTCTCCGACAGTGTCGCGACCGGGAACTCCAGCGGGAAACCGCCTGCCTGCCACACGCCGCGCTTGACCTGTTCGGCGCGCTCGCGCAGGTGCATATGGCAGGGGTTGATGTCGCTCCAGGTGTTGAGGATCGCGATGACGGGCTTCCCGAGGTGCTCCTCCGGGTTGTAGCCGAGTTGCCTGCTCCGGGCCCGATGGCTGAACCCGCGTAGTTCGTCGCCGCCGAACCAGCGGTGGCTGCGGAGTTCCTCGGGTTTTCTCATGAACCCGAGTATGACATCTCATATATGATTGTCCCATGTCGTCGACCTTCAGCCTGCCCGCCTCACGCACCGAAGTGGTGCTGGAGGAGATCCGCCGTGGCATCCTCACCCGCGAGTTGAAGCCTGGTCAGCCGCTGATCGAAGCCGAACTCGCGGCCCGGCTCGGGGTGTCGAAGACGCCGGTCCGCGAGGCGCTCAAGGTGCTGTCGAACTCGGGCCTGGTCACTTTCAGCCCGTACAAGGGCGCGTCGGTATGCGTGGTGGACGCGGAACTGGCGAAGTCGGTCTACGACGTCCGCATGGTGCTGGAGCCCGAGGCCGTGCGCCGATCGGTGGACCGCCGCTCGCCGGAGCTGCTCGAAGACGCCGCCGAGGCGCTGAAGGAGGCGTCGGCGGCGATCGCGGACAAGGACCAGGCCGCGCTCAGCCTGCTCAACCGCCGGTTCCACCGCGCGCTCTACAGCGGCTGCGGCAATCCGCTGATGGTCTCGATGCTGGACGACCTCCGGGATCGGGCCGCGCTGATCAGCGTGGTCGGGTGGGAGGCCAATCCCAGCTGGCGCAAGGAATGGAGTGAGCACAAGGCGGTGCTGGCGGCGGCGAAGAAGGGTGACGCAGAGGGGGCGGCCGAGCTGCTGCGAGCCCACATCGGTGATTTCCTTGGCCGTGTTCTCGAGTCCATCGGGGAGTAGTCATGCGTTTGCTGCTGATCGCCGACACGCATCTGCCGTCGCGCGCGAAGGCGCTGCCGGATCAGGTCTGGCGCGAAGTCGAAGCGGCGGACGTCGTCGTCCACGCGGGTGACTGGGTCGAGGTCGCCCTGCTCGACGAACTCGAAGCCCGCAGCAAGCGGCTCATCGGCGTCTACGGAAACAACGACGGCGAGGAGCTGCGCAAGCGGCTGCCCGAGGTCGCCAGAGCCGAACTCGACGGTGTCCGGCTGGCCGTCATCCACGAGACCGGCGGCAAACAGGGGCGCGAGCGTCGCTGCGACGAACTCTTCCCGGACACGGACGTCCTCGTGTTCGGGCACAGCCACATCCCGTGGGACACGGTCACGCCGAAGGGGCTGCGGCTGCTGAACCCCGGTTCGCCGACGGACCGGCGCCGTCAGCCGTTCTGCACCTACCAGACCGCCGAGCTCCGCGACGGCGAGTTGTGCGATGTCGCGCTGCATGAGCTGCCACTACGCCGCTGACGGGGTAGACAGGTAGCCATGGAACCGGCGCAGGCGTTGAGGGAGATCGCGTTCCGGCTGGAGCGCGCGGGCGAACCCACCTACCGGGTGCGGGCTTTCCGGCAGGCGGCCACGGTGATCGCCAAGGTCGAACCGGATGAACTACGCAAACGCACCGAGGCGGGCACGTTGACCGCGTTGCCGAATATCGGCAAGGCGACCGCGGCCGTCGTCGAAGACGTCCTCGCCGGACGCCGTCCCGCGTACTTCGAGAAGATCGGCGAGCCGAAGCTGCCCGACGGCGGGCCGATGCGGGCCGCGCTGCGCGGCGACTGTCACACGCATTCGGATTGGTCCGACGGCGGGAGCCCGATCGAGGAAATGGCCGAGGCCGCCCGCGCGCTCGGCCACGAATGGATGGTGCTCACCGACCACTCGCCGCGGCTGACCGTCGCCAACGGACTCTCGCCCGAGCGGCTGCGGCGGCAGATGGACGTCGTCGCGGAACTGAACGAGCAGATGGCGCCCTTCCGGATCCTGCACGGTATCGAGGTCGACATCCACCTCGACGGCACGCTGGATCAGGAGGAGGAATTGCTGGCGCGGCTGGACTTCGTCGTCGCCAGTGTGCATTCGAAGCTGCGGATGCCCGCCAGGGAGATGACCCCGCGGATGATCGCCGCCGTGCAGAATCCGCACGTCCGGGTGCTGGGGCACTGCACCGGACGGCTGGTGATGGGCGGCCGGGGGAAGCGTCCCGAGTCGGAGTTCGACGCGGAAGCGGTGTTCACCGCGTGCCGGGACAACGGCGTCGCCGTCGAGATCAACTCCCGTCCCGAACGCCGGGACCCGCCGACGCGGTTGCTGAACCTGGCCGTGGACCTGGGCTGTGACTTCGCGATCGACAGCGACGCGCACGCGCCGGGGCAGCTGGACTGGCTGGTCTACGGCTGCGCGCGGGCCAACGAGCTGGGGATCGAGCCGGACCGGGTGATCAACACGCGGACGGCTGAGGACCTGCTCGCCTCGTGAGTGGTAGTGGCTTTCCGGCCCCGGCCGTGAAGGACCTGCGCGAGGGTGATGGTTCCACGGGCATCGGCTACAGCGTCGCGAACCGCAGGCCCGCGTCGCTCAACCTGTCGATCAGCGCCTGCCCCATCGCGGTCGCCGTGGTCACCTGCCCGGCCGTCTCCGGCAGCTCGTCCAGCGCCAGGCACACGGCGGACTCGCCGAGCATCTTCGCCGTCTCGCCGTAGCCCGGGTCACCACCGGACACCTCGGTCACGACACGTTCACCGCCGCTCTCGGCGTGAAACCGCACGGAGAACCACGACCGCGCCCGACGGACCTCGTCCGGGCCGCCGCCGGGCTTCAGCAGGTTCGACAGCGCCCGCCGCGCCGGGGGGAGCTGAGCGGCCGCGAAGAGCACGCCCATGCCGGCGGCACCGGCGGCCACCACCGGAAGCCGTTTGACCGCCGCGAATTGCCGGTAGGTGAAATCGGGACCGTACGCCGGAAGCGCGGTGGCCGAGCGTTCGACGATCTTCGGGTCGAGGGTCGGCATCGGGACCGCCCAGAAACCGTCGGGGTTGCGATGCGGTGCCCCGAAGGAGGCGCGCGCACGGCGGCCAGCCGGACGTGGTTCGGCCGCGGCACGGTCCCGTGCGGCGCGGATACTCGCGGGCAGCCGGGAAAACGCCGTCAGCGCCGAGAGGAACGTGCCGCCCGACGGCATCCCGCCCGCGCGCGCGTATCCGTCGATGCGGACCGGTTTTCCTTGCGGCAGCTGGGAAATCGTGTAGAGGACGCCAAGGTCGTACGGGATCGAATCGAAACCGCACGCGTGCACCAGCCGGGCGCCGGTCTCGGCCGCGCGGGCGTGGTGGGCGAGGAACATCTTGTCGACGAACTCGGGCTCGCCGCACAGATCGACGTAGCCGGTCCCGGCTTCGGCGCACGCGGCGACCAGCGGCTCGCCATAGTGGACATACGGGCCGACCGTGGTGGCGACGACCTTCGTGGACTCCGCCACCTCGCGGAGCGAGTTCACGTCGGAGACGTCGGCTCGCAGCAGCGGTAAGCCGGCGAATTCCTCGTTGAGCGAGAACAGCCTCTCCCGCAACGCTTCCAGCTTGCCGAGATCGCGTCCCGCCAGCGCGAGGCGCAGACCGGGCGGTGCGGCCTCGGCGAGATACTCCGCGGTCAGGCCACCGGTGAAGCCGGTCGCGCCGAACAGCACGACGTCGTGGTCACGTTCAGTCGGCATGGCGCCAAGGCTACCGCCGGTCAGCGCCGGTCGCCGGTGTAGACGATGGCGGCGCAGACGGCGTCGACGCCCGAGATCAGGTCGGCCAGCGCGCGGGGGAGTTCCCGGTGGGTGGCCTCGGCCCAGGTGCGCAGCCCGGCGCGGTCGAGTTCCGGTTCGCAGAGGTCGTCGAGACCGACCGTCCAGGCCAGCAGCGCCAGGCACACGGAATGCGGATCCGGCTGTTCGGTGCCGAGTACGGCGGCTCTGGCCTTGCTGCGCGCGGCGGTCGACATCAACAGATCCCGCGGCGGGTACCGGTGAATTTTCCGCATCAGCACCCGTTCGGTCTCGCGGGTGACCACACCCGCGGCGAGTAGATTGCCCGCGACCATTTCCCCGAGATCGTGGCGAAGGTGGTCGACCCACTCCCGCACGGTGTGGGACTCCCGCTCACCGCGGATTTCCGAGAACACCCGATCCAGCGCGGGGTGGGCGAGGCCGCGGCGGGACAGCGGCCGGATTCGCTTGCGTTCCACGGTGATCCGCTCGGCGAGCAGGAGATCGCAGAGCGCGGAACCGGCCATTCCGATGCCGAGTCCGGTGCGGCGGAGCGCGGGCTTTCCGGTGAACTCGTCGTGGGCGAGGAAGAACAAAGAATCGACCAAGGTCAGCCGACGCATGAATGGCATGCCCCCCGGCGTCGTAGTGCGGACGGCCAAAGTAGCGGTAGTCGCCCCGCCGTCGCGACCCGAGGTCCGTTTTTAGCCTGAACGGACGTACCTCGCCGGGGTGCCCGGCCCTAGGGTGGGATGGCTCTCGCAAGATCAAGAACGCGTATCGACGCGTTCGCCGCCAAACCGACGTCCGGGGGGACGGGTTCATGGGTACGCAAAGACCGCGGCGCGGTCTCGGTCGGCGACGGCTCGGAGCCGCACAGATCGTCTTCTTCGTGGTGGCCGCGGCGGGCCCGCTGTTCGCCATCGCGGGCGGCGTCCCGACGAACTTCGCGGTCACCGGCAGTGTCGGCGTGCCGCTCTCGTTCCTCCTGCTGGCGCCGATCCTGGCCCTGTTCGCCGTCGGCTACGCGGCGATGAGCCGCTACATCATCAACGCCGGCGCCTTCTATCCCTACGTCGCCAACGGGGTCGGCAAATCGAGCGGCGCCGGGATCGCGTTCGTGACGCTGATCACCTACAACGCCATCCAGATCAGTGTCTACGGCCTGTTCGGCTGGTCCGTGTCGACCTGGCTGGGGACGCTCACCGGCTCGCCGCCACCGTGGTGGCTGTGCGCGCTGATGATGGTGGTGATCGTCGGCGCGCTGGGCGTGCTGCGGGTCGATCTCAACGCCAAGGTGCTCGGGGTGGCCCTGTGCCTGGAGGTCGCCGTCCTCACCGTCGTCGACGTCACGCTGTTCGCGAATCCGGCCGGTGGCAGCGTTTCCTGGGTGCCGCTCGAACCGGCGAGCCTGTTCACCACGGGAGTAGGCGCGGTGTTCGCGTTCTCCGCCGCCGCGTTCATCGGCTTCGAGGGCGCGGCGACCTACGGCGAGGAGACGCGCGAACCCAGCCGCACCGTCGGCCGGGCGACGTTCGCGGCGATCGGTCTCACGGCGGTGCTCTACGTCGTGTCGTCGCTCGCGCTGGCCGTGGGCGCCGGACCGGACGTCATCGTCACCACCGCGTCCGCGCAGGGCCCGGATCTGCTGTTCAACCTGGCGGGCGGGCATCTCGGCGAAACGTTCTCCGACGTCGCCTACACGCTGTTCGTGACCGGTCAGTGCGCGGCACTGCTGAGCTTCCACAACGCCGTCGCGCGGTATTTCTTCGCGCTGGGCCGGGAAGGGTTGTTGCCGCGCTCGCTCGCCAAGACGAGCAAGCGCACCGGCGCGCCGGTGGCCGGTTCGCTCACCCAGACCGCGCTGGCGCTGGTGGTGGTGGCCGCGTTCGCGCTCGCCGAACGCGATCCGGTCACCGAACTGTTCACCTGGCTCGGCGCGACGGCGTCGACGGGTGCCGTGGTGATCATGATCGCCGTCTCGCTGTCGGTGATCGGCTTTTTCAAACGGCGTCGTCAGGCCGAAAACGCCTGGCGCCGCTGGATCGCGCCCGGGTTGGCGATGCTCGCGCTGTCGGCCGTCCTCGCCTTGATCCTGCTCAACTTCGACCTGCTGCTCGGCCCGGCCGGGTCGTTCCTGCTGCGCTGGGGGCTGCCGGGGCTGGTGGTCCTCGCGGCCTTGGTGGGTTTCCTGCGCGCGGAAGTGCTGCGGACGCGGGATCCCGAAACCTACGCCGGGATCGGCGGCCCGCTCGAAGAAGGGGAAGACGCACGCGGCCCCGCCGCGCTGAGGTCCGGTCACCATCCTAAGTAGACGCTGTGGCGTGTCCCGTGCCGGATCCCTCGTCGATTTGTCTATAAAGGACTGGTAAAGTAGCGGCGAGATGACGCCGAACCGTGCCCCCGCTCCGCGGCACCGTTCCGTCTTCTTTCTCTTGATCTTGCTCGTCTTCGCCTTCGTCACGCCGACTGTTCCCCCTGGGCACGGCGTCCTGGGGAACAAGGGCTTCACGCAGGACGATCCGGTCGCCGTCTTCGCGACCCATCCGCTGCCCGCCTTCCACGGCGCGCAAGTCGTTCCCCTCGTCGACGTGCCCGCCGAAACGGCGACCGCCGACCTCTCCGACGCCGGACCCGCTCCCGAGCCGGGCGAATCCGTCCTCGTCACCCGCGCGCTGCCCCACGCCGCCGCGCGGGCGCCTCCGCGCTGATCCGGTCCCAGCGTCCCGAATCAGCCACCATCGGAGGTCTCCATGAGTTCCGGTCATGCCCTGCTGGCCGTCGGCGGGGCGTTCCTCGCCGCCGGCGTCATCGCCAGAGCGGGCGCCCGTATCGGGCTGCCGACCATCCCCCTGTTCATGCTGGCCGGTTTCGTCTTCGGCCCCAACACCCCCGGACTGTCCCTTGTGGACGATCCCAGTGAGCTCGGTGTGCTCGCCGGGCTCGGCCTCGTCTTCCTGCTGTTCTACCTCGGCCTCGAGTTCTCGCTCGACGACCTCGCCAAGGGCGGGCGCAAACTCGTCTGGTCCGGACTGAGCTACCTGGTCCTCAACATCGGCGGCGGGCTCGCCTTCGGTTTCCTGCTGGGCTGGGGAACCAGGGAAGCGCTCGTCATCGCCGGTGCCATCGGGATCTCGTCGTCGGCGATCGTCACCAAACTCCTGCTCGAATCGCGCCGGATGAACAACCCCGAATCCCGGCTGATCATGGGCATCATCGTGATCGAGGACCTGTTCCTCGCGCTGTACCTGGCGTTGCTGCAGCCGGTGTTGTCCGGAGCCGGGAGTTTCGGGTCGGCCATGGCCGACTTCGGCAAGGCCTTCGCCTTCCTGATCGTGATGGCCGCGCTCGCCCGCTGGGGTGGCCGCGTGGTGTCGAAGCTGTTCGGTTCGGCCGACGACGAACTGCTGACCGTCTGCTTCGTCGGTGTCGCCGTCATGGGTGCGGCCGTCGCCGAGGAGGTCGGGGTGTCCGACGCCATCGGCGCGTTCATGGTCGGCATGATGCTCGGCGGCTCGAAGGTCGCGCCGCGGATCCACAAACTGGTGCTCCCGCTGCGGGACGCGTTCGGCGCGCTGTTCTTCTTCATCTTCGGGCTCAGCATCGACCCGAACGCGGTCGGTTCGGTGGTCGTGCCGGTGCTGATCGCGGTGGCGCTGACGATCGTGGTCAACCTGGGCGCGGGCACGCTGGCCGCGCGGCTGCACGGGTTCGACCGCCAGGCCGGGGTCAACATCGGGCTGACCGTGCTCACCAGGGGTGAGTTCTCCCTGGTGCTCGCCGCGATGGCGACGGCGGCCGGACTGGACTCGCGGGTCGCGCCGTTCGTCGCGGGCTACGTGCTGCTGCTGGCCGTGATCGGTCCAGTCGCGGTCATCCGCTCGGAGAAACTCACCTGGTTGCTACCGGCGGGTATCGTCCGAGGCTCGCCCCGCCGCGACGAGCCGGCCCGGGTGGAGTGACGAGGAGGCCTGGGTGACGGAGCGGTTCGGCGGCTACCAGAACGAGATCTACCTGCAGGGGCTCGGCGGGACCTTCCCGCCGTGCTCTGCCGATGCCACGAAGCTGGAGGAGTCGGCGCGGGAGATCTTGGAGCCGGGGCCGTTCTGGTACGTCGCCGGTTCGGCCGGTTCGGGCGCCACCGCGCGCGCCAACCGCGAGGCGTTCGACCGCTGGCGGCTGGTTCCCCGGATGCTCACCGGCGCGACCGAACGCGACTTGTCCACGACCGTGCTGGGGACCCCGATGCCGGCGCCGGTGCTGCTGGCACCGATCGGTGTCCAGTCGATCGTGCACGAGGGCGCCGAACCGGCGGCCGCGCGGGCCGCGGCGTCGGTCGGCCTGCCCTACATCATGTCGACGGCGTCCTCGACCGGCATCGAGGACGTCGCCGAGGCGAGCGGGGAAGGGCCACGGTGGTTCCAGCTGTACCGGCCCACCGACAACGACGTCTGCGCGAGCATCCTGGCGCGGGCGAAGGCCGCGGGGTTCACCACGCTCGTGGTCACGCTCGACACCTGGACCCTCGCGTGGCGCCCGAACGACCTCGACCACGCGTATCTGCCGTTCATCAAGGGTGAGGGGCTCGGCGTCCCGCTCAGCGACCCGGTGTTCCGCGGCTTGCTGGAGAAGACACCGGAGGAGGACCCGCCCACCGCGATCCTGCGCTGGATCTCGATGATCACCGGCACCGACAGCACCTGGGACCGGCTGCCGTTCCTGCGTGAGCACTGGGACGGCCCGATCGTGCTCAAAGGCGTCCAGCATCCCGACGACGCGCGCCGCGCGCTCGACGCCGGGATGGACGGGATCGTCGTGTCCAACCACGGCGGCCGCCAGGTCGACGGCGCCGTCGCGTCGCTCGACATGCTCCCGGAGGTCGTGAGCGCGGTCGGCGACCGGATCGAGGTCCTGTTCGACTCGGGCATCCGCACCGGCGCCGACATCGCCAAGGCGCTCGCGCTCGGGGCGAAGGCCGTGCTGGTGGGGCGGCCGTGGGTGTACGGCCTGGCGCACGCGGGGGAGGAAGGCGCCCGGCACGTGCTGCGGAGTCTGCTCGCCGACCTCGACCTGACCATGGGCCTGTCCGGCCACCGCACGCTCGCCGACCTCACCCCGGGCTCCCTCATGCGCTCCTGACCCCGCGTTTCGTCCTCTGAATGCGGTAGTTCGCGTTGCCAACTACCGCGTTCAGAGGACGAAACGCGGGGGGTGGGTGGTGACGTGCGGGATATTCGGAGGCCGTGCTCGTCACCCACGGCTATCCTGGTGCCGGTCATGGCCAGTACACCCTCCCCGCTCGGCGCCCTGCGCGCTCGCCTGCCCGAACTGATGTCGCGCGACGAGCACCGCCTCCGGCGCCGGCTCGACGGTGCCCGGAAAGCGCGGAACGCCGAGAGCATCGTCGCGCAGATCGAGGCGGACATCGAGGCCGCCGAACTGCGGATCACCCGTCGGCGCGACAACGTCCCGAAGATCTCGTATCCCGAAGAGCTGCCCGTCAGCCGGCGCAAGGACGAGATCGCCGAGGCCATCCGCGACCACCAGGTGGTGATCGTCGCGGGGGAGACCGGTTCCGGGAAGACGACCCAGCTGCCGAAGATCTGTCTCGAACTCGGTCGCGGCATCCGGGGCCAGATCGGCCACACGCAGCCGAGGCGGCTGGCCGCGCGCACGGTCGCCGACCGGATCGCCTCCGAGCTGAACACCGAACTCGGCGAGGCCGTCGGCTACAAGGTCCGGTTCACCGACCACTCCGGCCAGGACACGCTGGTCAAGCTGATGACCGACGGCATCCTGCTCGCCGAGATCCAGACCGACCGGATGCTGCGGCAGTACGACACGCTGATCATCGACGAGGCGCACGAGCGCAGCCTCAACATCGACTTCATCCTCGGCTACGTCAAGCAGCTGCTGCCGCGCCGCCCCGATCTCAAGGTGATCATCACCTCGGCGACGATCGATCCGGAGCGGTTCTCCAAGCACTTCGACGACGCGCCGATCGTCGAGGTCTCCGGCCGGACGTATCCGGTCGAGGTCCGCTACCGGCCGATCATCGACCCCGATGATCCGGACGCCGACCAGGACCGGGATCAGACGCAGGCCATCTGCGACGCCGTCGACGAACTCCAGCACGAGGGGCCGGGCGACATCCTGGTCTTCCTCTCCGGCGAGCGGGAGATCCGCGACACCGCGGACGCACTGTCCAAAATGGACCTCAGGAACACCGAGATCCTCCCGCTGTACGCGCGGCTCTCGTCGTCGGACCAGCATCGGGTGTTCCAGCGCCACACCGGGCGCCGCGTCGTCCTCGCCACGAACGTCGCCGAGACGTCGCTGACCGTGCCGGGCATCAAGTACGTCGTCGACCCCGGCACCGCGCGGATCTCGCGCTACAGCCATCGCACCAAGGTCCAGCGCCTGCCGATCGAGCCGGTCTCGCAGGCGTCCGCGAACCAGCGCAAGGGCCGCTGTGGCCGTACCTCCGACGGTATCTGCGTCCGGCTGTACTCCGAAGACGATTTCGACGCCCGGCCCGAGTTCACCGATCCGGAGATCCTGCGGACCAACCTCGCGTCGGTCATCCTGCAGATGACCTCGCTCGGCCTCGGCGACATCGCGGCGTTCCCTTTCGTGGAGCCGCCGGATCGCCGCCAGGTCACCGACGGTGTCCAGTTGCTGCAGGAGCTCGGCGCCTTCGACATGTCGGACGGCAAGAAGCTCACCGAAACCGGCCGCAAGCTCGCCCTGCTCCCGGTCGACCCGCGGATGGCGCGGATGGTGCTGGAGGCCGCACGCAACGGCTGCGTGCGGGAAGTGATGATCATCGCCGCCGCACTGTCCATTCAGGACCCCCGTGAGCGGCCGGCGGAGAAGCAGCAGGCGGCGGACGAGCAGCACGCCCGGTTCGCCGACAAGACGTCCGACTTCCTGGCGTACCTGAACCTGTGGGAATACGTCAGCGAGCAGCAGAAGGCGTTGTCCACCAATCAGTTCCGCCGGTTGTGCCGCAACGAGTACCTGAACTACCTGCGCATCCGCGAATGGCAGGACATCTTCAGCCAGCTGCGTCAGCTGGCGAAACCGCTCGGCATCACCCTCAACGCGGGTGGCGCGGCCGATCCGCAGCGGGTGCACACGTCGCTGATCGCCGGGTTGCTGTCGCACGTCGGCCTCAAGGATCCGGCCAAGGGCGACTACCTCGGCGCGCGCGGGGCGCGGTTCTCGGTGTTCCCGGGTTCGGCGCTGTTCAAGAAGCAGCCGCGGTTCGTGATGTCGGCCGAACTGGTCGAGACGTCGCGCCTGTGGGGCCGGGTCAACGCGCGGATCGAGCCGGAATGGGTCGAACCGCTCGCCGGGCACGTGGTCAAGCGGAACTACTCCGAGCCGCATTGGGAACGTAAGCAGGGCGCGGTGATGGCCCTGGAAAAGGTGACCCTGTACGGGGTCCCGCTGGTCGCCGACCGCCGCGTCAACTACGGCCGGATCGACCCGGAACTGAGCCGCGAACTGTTCATCCGGCACGCGCTGGTGGAAGGCGACTGGGAGACCAGGCACAAGTTCTTCGCCGAGAACCGCGCGCTGCTGGAAGAGGTCGAGGACCTGGAGAACCGCGCGCGCCGCCGCGACATCCTGGTCGACGACGAGACCCTTTTCGAGTTCTACGACCAGCGCGTCCCGGCCGACGTCGTCTCGGCTCGGCATTTCGACAGCTGGTGGAAGAAGGCCCGGCACACCGAGCCCGACCTGTTGAGCTTCGAGAAGACGATGCTCATCAACGAGACCGCGGGCGGCGTGCGCGAGGCCGACTACCCCGATTTCTGGACGCAAGGCAGCCAGACCTTCAAGCTCACGTACCAGTTCGAGCCGGGCGCGGACGCGGACGGCGTCACCGTGCACATCCCGCTGCCGGTGCTGAACCAGGTCACCGCGGACGGTTTCGACTGGCAGGTCCCCGGCCTGCGCGAAGAACTGGTGACCCAGCTGATCAAGTCGCTGCCCAAGGCGATCCGGCGCAACTTCGTACCGGCACCCGATCACGCGAAGCTCGTCCTCTCGCGGGTCGGCCCCGCCGACGGCCCGCTGCTGCACGCCGTCGCGGACGAACTGGAGGCGCTGCGCGGGGTGGTCATCCCCGACGACGCCTGGCAGCTGTCCGCGGTGCCGGAACACCTGAAGATGACCTTCCGCGTGGTGGACATCCGCGGCAAGAAGGTGTCCGAGGGCAAGGACATCGAGGCGCTCAAACGAGACCTGAGCGGCCAGGTGCGCGCGACGATCTCCAAGGCCGCCGACAGCATCGAGCGCGAGGGCCTCACGACGCCCGCGTTCGGTGAGCTGCCGAAGGTGTTCGCGAGCAAGCAGCGCGGGCACGACGTCAAGGCGTATCCGGCGCTGGTCGACGAAGGCGGCACCGTCGCGGTGCGGCTGCTGGACACGCCGGGGCAGCAGGAACAGTCGATGTGGGCGGGCACGCGGCGGATGCTGCGGCTGAACCTGCCGTCGCCGATGAAGTTCATCACCCGCAACCTCGGCAACTCGTCGAAGCTCGTGCTGAACCGCAATCCGCACGGTTCCGTGGCGGCGTTGCTCGAAGACTGTGTCGACTGCGCCGTGGACAAACTCGTGGCCGACAACGGCGGCCCGCGCTGGGACGAGGCCGGTTTCGCCGCACTGCTGGAGAAGGTGCGCGCCGGGCTGAACCCCGGCGTGCTCGCCGTGCTGACCGACGTCGAGAAGATCCTGCGCGCGGCCAACGACGTCGAGACACGGCTGGCGGACACCCGAGGCCCGGCCGACTCGCTCGCCGATATCCGGGCACAGCTGGACGGCCTGGTGCACAAGGGTTTCGTGACCGAAACCGGGCAGGACAGGCTGAAGCACGTCGTCCGGTACCTGCGGGGGATCGAACGGCGGCTGGAGAAGCTCCCGACCGAGCCGACCCGTGACATCCAGCGCACCGGCGACATCGTGTGGCTGCGTAACGAATATCAGGCGGCGCTCGACGCGGTGCCGCCGGGGACGTCGTCACCCGCGCTGCGGGAGATCCGGTGGATGATCGAAGAACTGCGGGTGAGCTTCTTCGCCCAGACGCTCGGTACCGCGCACCCCGTCTCGCTGAAGCGCGTCATCAAGGCACTGGACGACGCCGCCACCCGCGTTTAGTCCTCTAAATGCGTTTTGGCGTGGGGGCTCACGGTTTGGTGACCCTCCGGTGGGTTTCCCCGGCGCCCTCGACTGTCCGCGTTCAGTCCTCTAAATGCGGGTTACTTCGCATCGGCGTAGGTGTCCACGGCGGCGATGTGCAGCGGGAACCGGACGGGGCAGGCGGCACCGAACAGCATCCGCGCCGCCTCGGCCATGCTGTCCACAATGGACTGAGACACCTCGTCGGCGAACTCGGCCGGGGTGTGCACCAGGACCTCGTCGTGCTGGAAGAACACCAGATGCGCGGGGGAGGGGAGCTTGCCGCGCAGGGTGGCCAGCAGGACCGCGGTCATGTCCGCCGCGCTCGCCTGCACGACGAAGTTCCGGGTGAACCGGCCCCAGCCGCGCGACGCTTGACGTGCCTTGGTCTCGGCGGCCTCGTCCTCGGCGACGCCGCCGGTCAACGCGCGCCAGGCCTCCGACGGCGCGGGTGAGGTCCGGCCCAGCCGGGAGCGGACGCGTTCGCCGCGTTCCCCGGCCTGCGCGGCACGCTCCACATAGGACACCGCGTCCGGGAACCTGGTCCGCAGCAAGGCCAGTAGCGGTCCCGCCTCGCCGGAGGTACCGCCGTACATCGCCGAAAGCATCGCGATCTTCGCGCGGTCGCGGTCGGTTCTCTCGTCCCAGGCGGGCACCGGGACGCGGCGCACGCCGGAGAACATCGCCTCGGCGAGGCTGGCGTACAGATCCGTGGCCGCGGCGACCTCGGCCAGTTTGCGGTCGCCGGACAACGCCGTCAGCACCCGCGGCTCCAGTTGGGCGGCGTCGGCGACCACCAATTTCCAGCCGGGATCGGCGCGGACGCAGGTTCGCAGGATCTTCGGGATCTGCAGCGCGCCACCGCCCCGGCTCGCCCAACGGCCCGAGACGACCCCGCCGACGACGTAATGCGGGCGGAACCGGCCGTCGTGCACCCACTCGTCGAGCCAGGCCCAGCCGTTGGCGGAATGCAGCCGCGCGAGTTCCTTGTACTCCAGCAGGGGTGGCACGGCCGGATGGTCGATGTCGCGCAGCAGGTACTTCCTCGCCGAAGTGACCTCGATGCCCTCGCGTCCGAGCGCGCGGACGACGCTGGCCGGGGCGTCCGGGTTGACCGGTCGCCCGCCGAACGCGTCGCTGATCTTCGCCGCCAGGTCGACCAGCCGCTTCGGCCGGTGCCCGGCCGGGACGCGCGGACCGAGCTGCTCGGCGAGCAGTTCGAGGTGCAGGTCCGCACGCCACGGCAGTCCGTCGGCCGACATCTCCGCGGCCGCCAGCGCGCTCGCCGACTCCGCCGCGAAGAGCAGCCGAAGCCGCTCCGGATGTTCGGTGAGGGCGACCCGTTTCTCCTGTTCGGCCAGCACGAGACGGGCGGCGTCGACCACGGTGACGCCGGACGGCAGCCGAGGGCCGCGCGTCTCGAACAGGGTCGGCTGATCGTCCTCGGTCCACAGTGGTGGCTCGTCGGCGGGCGCCTCCTGCCCGTTCGCTCTGGCCAGCGCCGCGCGCAGGCTCCGCGATTCCTGCGGGCGGCCTTCGTGCGCCAGCAGGAGGCCCTCGACCAGCTCCAGGTCGTGACACCGCCGCACCCGGAGACCGGCCTTGATCAGGGCCGGGTACGTCCGCTCGACCGACGGGAGCACCCAACGGGGTGAGTGCTCCGCCTCCAGCCCGCGCACTTCGTCGACGAACCGCGCCAGGGTCAAGCCACGACGCGGCGGTTCCCCGGAAATCGAGATCGCGAAGTCGCCATCCTCCTCCTGACCTGCGATCGCCTGCACGTTGCCATTGTGCTAGTTCCTACCGACATTTCTGTCATCAGCGGGCTAGTGCGCCTGGACTAACGGTCGGCTACTGTCGAGTAGCAACCCATACCGCCGGTACGCGAAGACGGCGGATGGCGTCTCGCCGCAGCAGCAACGGAGGTGCCCGGATGAGAAACCCCACCGGCCTCGCCACCTTGGTGGCGGGCAAGGTGACCGAGACCGTGCGCAGCATCGACGTGATGCGCCAAGCGGGCCTGCTCCCGATCCCACGGGTCGACGAGGGGCTGCGTTCGCTGGTCATGGTCCGGAAGTGGGGTCCGTTCGCCGGCGCGAACATGATCGCCGCCCGCCGGGACCCGACCGCCACGGGCATCATCGACGAACTCGGCCCGCTGACCTTCAAGCAGCTCGACACCCAGTCGAACGCGCTGGCCAGGGCCTGGTCCGAACGCGGCCTCGGCCCGGGTTCGGTGATCGCCGCGCTGTGCCGCGATCACCGCGGGCTCGTGCTGACGATGCTCGCCTCGGGCAAACTCGGCGCCAAGCTGCTGCTGATGAACACCGGGTTCGCCAAACCACAGCTCGCGGACGTCGCGAAGCGCGAAGGCGTCACCGCGCTCGTGTACGACCAGGAGTTCACCGATCTGCTGGACGCGGTCGAGGGCGACGTCGACCACTACCTCGCGTGGGTCGACTCGGACGCCGAGCTTTCCGGGCACGAGATCCCGATCATCACCGAGCTGGTCGCCAGCACCGACGACCGCCCGTGGCCGGCGCCCGCCAAACCGGGCGGCTTCATTCTCTTGACCAGCGGCACCACCGGGACGCCGAAGGGCGCGCCGCGGCCGCACACCTCCGCGCTCGCCTCGGCGCAGTTCCTCGACCGCATCCCGCTCCGGACCGGCGAAGCGACCTACATGGGCGCGCCGCTGTTCCACGGCACCGGGTTGTCGCAGTTCATCCTGTCCTTCGCGCTCGGCTCGAAGGTCGTCATGCGGCGCAAGTTCGTGCCGGAGGAGACGCTGCGCGGCGTCGCGGAGAACCGCTGCACCACGCTCGTTCTCGTGCCGACGATGCTGCAGCGGATCGTGGACCTGCCCGAAGAGATCCGCGCCAAGTACGACACCTCGTGCCTGCGGATCATCTTCGTGGCGGGCTCCGCGTTGTCACCGGATCTGGGGAACCGCGCCACCGCCGCGTTCGGCGACGTCGTGCACAACCTCTACGGTTCGACGGAGGTCGCGGTCGCGACGGTCGCGACGCCCGAGGACTGGCGCAAGGCGCCGGGCACGGTCGGCCGCGCGCCGGTGGGCTGCAAGGTCGCGCTGTACGACGAGAAGGGCCGCAAGATCACCGAGCCGCACGTCACCGGCCGGGTGTTCGTCGGCAGCGGGCTGAGCTTCCAGGGCTACACCGACGGGCGGAACAAGGAGATCATCGACGGGCTGCTCTCCAGCGGCGACGTCGGCCATTTCGACGAGGACGGCCTGCTGTTCATCGACGGTCGCGACGACGAAATGATCGTCTCCGGTGGTGAGAACGTCTTCCCGATAGAGGTGGAGAACCTCCTGGTCGAGCGCGAGGACGTACTCGAGGCGGCGGTCGTCGGCGTCGACGATCCCGAATTCGGGCAGCGGCTGAAGGCTTTCGTCGTGCGGGCCGAGAAGTCGGACCTGGACGTCGAGGGAGTGCGCGAGTACGTGCGGGCCAACCTGGCCCGGTACAAGGTGCCGCGTGACGTGGAGTTCCTCGACGAGCTACCGCGCAACGCGACCGGAAAGGTACTGCGCAACAAGCTGCACTAGTACTCCCAGTCGATCCCGAAGACCCCGGGACCGAAGTCGAGCGCGACCGCGTGGACGCCGCTGCCCTGGTCCGGTTTGAGTTCCCTCCGGTCCAGCGGCGACGTGCCTTGCCGCGAATATCGCCAGCACTTCGCGGGAATGGTGTCCGGGTCGAACCGGACCTCCAGCAAGTACTCCCGCACCGGACGCCGGAACTCGCGGTAATGCGTGTTCCGGCATTCCGGGTACGGCGGCCCCGGGTTGGTCAGGGAGTACTCGATCAGGTGAGTCTCGCCGCGGTCGATCGGCCGGTCGAAAAGCAGTTCGGCCACGGTGAGCCCGTGCTCGTCGTCGACTTCGGCGCGGCCGACGTGGCAGTTGCGCAGTGTGTTCAGCACCGGTGGGCCGGCGTCGGGATCGCCTTGGGCGTAGACCAGCAACCAGCGGTCCTGTCCGTCCGCGCCCGCCTGGAACACCGCCCTGGCGGTCACCGCGCGTTGCCCGCCGTCCGCGGCGATCTCGCACAGGTCGTGCAGGCCGACCAGTTTCAGCTGATGGTGTTGTTCGAGCGCGTTGGGCGCGCCGACCTTTTCCAGCAGGACCTGGAGCGCTTCGAGCGGGAAGGTCAGCGGCTGCTCGGTGGTGGCGCGGCTCCGGCGTGACGACGCCCCGCGCGGCCGTGGCGGCGGGAGCAGGCCGAGCAGCGAACCGGCGGGTACCGCCAAGACCTCTTCGAGGACCCGGACCGCGGACAACGAACTCTGCCGTTCCGGCTGACGTTTGCCCGATTGCCAGTAGCTCAGCGCGGTCACGCTCACCGACGCGCCGCGCGCGAGGAGCCGGGCTTGGATCCGGTCGAGGCTGAGCCCGCTCGTGGCGATGGCCGATCGCAGCGTCGAGGCGAAGGCCGTAGGCGGCTGGTCGTCCTCTTCCGTGATCGCGCTCCCCGCCACCATATGCCGCCCGACCGCCCCCGTCTGCCGCTTCTCGACACCGTCCGGTTGATAACAACACGAACAACATTATCAGTCTGTGGTAACGCTCCAGTGGCGCTGTCTGCCTGGGGAAAGCGACTTTCCGGATGAGCGATGTTAGTCCTTACGGCCTAGTACTGGTAACTGTGAATCATTGCCCGTCCGCCAAGGCACCGGCTTGCATGGCTCTCAGCAACGATCATCCTCCCGGGTGATCGCCCGCGGCGCGGCAGGAAGGGAACCAGTGAGCAAGTCCCGGAAGAACCTGAAGTCCCGAAAGACCCGGAGCGGCTTGATGGCGGGGGTCGCCCTCGCCGGGGTGACCGCGGCGGTCGCCACGTTCGGCGCGGGTGCGGCGCAGGCCGAGCAGCAAGGCGAGATCCGCGACGCGGGTGTGGCCAACGCCGTCGGCGGCAGCTACATCGTCGTGCTCAAGCCCGCCGCGGTCGGTCAGGGCGTGGCCCCGGCGAGCGAGATCACCGCGAATGTCGCCGCCAAGGCGCAGGGCCTCACCGGTCAGTACGGCACCACGCTTTCCCGCACGTTCGGTTCGGCGCTGAACGGCTTCTCGATCAAGGCCGACGAGGCCGCCGCGAAGCGCCTCGCCGCCGACCCGCAGGTCGCCTACGTCGTCCAGAACAAGACCTTCAAGATCAGCGAGACCCAGGACAATCCGCCGTCGTGGGGCCTCGACCGCGTCGACCAGGCGGACTTGCCGCTCGACACCAAGTACACCTATCCGACGAAGGCCGACAACGTCACCGCCTACGTCATCGACACCGGTGTCCGCGGCTCGCACCAGGACTTCGGTGGCCGCGCGACCGGCGGCAAGGACTTCGTCGACAACGACGACACCCCCGACGACGAGCACGGTCACGGCACGCACGTCGCCGGCACCATCGGCGGCACCGAGTACGGCCTGGCCAAGGGCGTGAAGATCGTCGGCGTCCGCGTGCTCGACGCCAACGGCAGTGGCACCACCGAAGGTGTCGTCGCCGGGGTCGACTGGGTAGCGGCGAACGCCAAGGGCCCGTCGGTCGCCAACATGAGCCTGGGCGGCGGCGCGGACGACGCCCTGGACGCGGCGGTCAAGGGCGCCATCGGCAAGGGCGTGACCTTCGCGCTCGCGGCCGGCAACGAGTCCTCCGACGCCGGTAATACCTCGCCCGCCCGCGTCAAGGAGGCCATCACGGTGGCCGCCAGCGACAAGACCGACAAGCAGGCCGGTTTCTCGAACTACGGTTCGGTCGTCGACCTCTACGCCCCGGGTGTCGACATCACGTCGTCGTGGGGAACCGGTGACGACGCCGACAACACCATCAGCGGGACTTCGATGGCTTCGCCGCACGTCGCCGGTGCTGCCGCGCTCTACCTCTCAGCCCACCCTGACGCCACCCCGGCCCAGGTCGCCGAAGGTCTGGTCGCCGCGGCCGCCGACGGCAAGATCAGCAACCCGACCGGTGGCACGGCGAACAAGCTGCTCCAGGTGAAATAGGGCCCTCTCGACAGGCTGCCCCCGGCGAACCCCAGGCACCGGGGGCAGCCACCTGTCCGAGGGTCCCCGAGACTTGTTACCAACGGGTAAGCTCCAGCCCATGGTGCTGCGGAAGAACATCCTGATCACCGGGGCGAGCTCCGGACTCGGCGAGGGAATGGCCAGGCAGTACGCCGCCAGAGGTCGCAACCTGGCGTTGGCCGCCCGTCGTCTCGACCGGCTCGAAACCCTAGCCACGGAGCTCAAGAAGGCTTACCCGGGCATCACCGTGGTCACCCGGAAGCTGGACGTGAACGATCACGACCAGGTCTTCACCGTCTTCGAGGAGTTCCGCGAGGAGCTCGGCTCACTCGACCGCGTGATCGTGAACGCGGGGCTGGGCAAGGGACAGCCGATCGGCTCGGGCCGGTTCGACGCCAACCGCCAGACCCTGCGGACGAACTTCCTCGCCGCGGCCGCCCAGATCGAGGCCGCCGTCGGCATCTTCCGCGAGCAGAAGGACGGCCACCTCGTGGTCGTCTCCTCTTTCTCCGCGCTTCGCGCCTTCCCCGGAAACCTGACCGCGTACGCCGCCTCGAAGGCGGGCATCTGGGCGTTCGCCGAGGGCACTCGGATCGAGCTGATGAAGACGCCGATCAAGGTCACCACGCTGTTGCCCGGGTTCATCGAATCGGAGATGAACGACGACATCTCGAAGGTCCCGCTCGGCACGAAGGCCGAGCCCGGCGCGCAGGCGATGGTGAAGGCGATCGAATCCGAGGCGGCGAAGGCGTTCGTGCCGTCGTGGCCGTGGGGTGTGCTCGCACGGGTGTTCCGGTTCATCCCCGCGTCGGTGCTGAAGAAGTTCGCATGACGCCGGCCTCCGACCAGACCGTCGAGGTGCGCGGCGAGGACTCGTTCGATCCCGCCGCGGTGCACGCCTGGCTGACCGGCCGGGTGTCAGGACTCGGCGATGCGCCGCCCGAGGTCCGCCAGTTCCCGGGCGGTGCCTCGAATCTCACGTATCTGCTGAGCTATCCCGGCCGGGAGCTGATCCTGCGGCGCCCGCCCGCCGGGCACAAGGCCGCGTCCGCGCACGACATGCGCCGCGAGTTCCGGGTCCAGCGCGCGTTGCGACCGGTCTTTCCTTACGTGCCCGAGGTGCTCGCCTTCTGCGGCGACGAGACCGTACTGGGCGGCGATTTCTACGTGATGGAGCGGCTGGAAGGCCTGATCCTGCGCGGAGATCTGCCCGCGGGACTCGAGCTGTCCCCGGATCAGGCAAGCGAGCTGTGCGGCAAGGTCGTCGACCGGCTGGTCGAGCTGCACGCCGTCGACGTCGAGGCCGCCGGGCTGGCCGACCTCGGCAAGGGGGCGGGTTACGTCGAGCGTCAGGTGCGCGGCTGGTCCGAGCGATTCCGTAAGGCACGCACGGAAAACGTTCCAGATTGCGCCGAAGTGATGGCGTGGCTGGCGGACAATCAACCCGCCGAGGTCAAGATCTGCTTGATCCACAACGATTACCGGCTCGACAACCTGGTGCTCGACGACGGCCTCGGCATCATCGGCGTCCTCGACTGGGAGATGGCCACCCTCGGCGATCCGCTGATGGAACTGGGCAGCACGCTCGCGTATTGGGTACAGGACGATGACGACGACGTCATGAAGCTCAGCCGTCGCCAGCCAACACACGTGCCGGGGATGTACACGCGCGAGGAGTTCGTGCGGCGGTACGCGGAGCGGTCCGGCCTCGGGATCGGCGACTGGACGTTCTACGAGGTGTACGGCCTGTTCCGGCTCGCGGTGGTGATCCAGCAGCTCTACTACCGCTTCCACAATGGACAGACGAGCAACCCGGCCTTCGAGGATCTGTGGCAGTTCGTCGGCTATCTCGACGGGCGATGCCGCCGGATCATCGCGGAGGGTCACGCGTAGATGGGTGCGATCTACCTGGTCCGTCACGGGCAGGCATCGTTCGGTGCGGAGAACTACGACCAGCTCTCGCCGCGCGGGTTCGAACAGTCCACTGTGGTCGGTTCGGAACTGCTGCGGCGCGGCGTCGAGTTCACCCAAGCGCGTTCCGGCTCCCTGGCCCGCCAACGGGACACGGCCGCGACGGCGTTGAAGGTGCTCGGTTCCGGGATCGCCGTGGTCGAGGACGAGCGCTGGAACGAGTACGACCACGTCGACATCGCGAAGTACCACGCAGCCGGGGTGCGGCAGACCGATTCCCGGGCATATCAGGCCGCTTTGGACGGTGCGCTGAACGCGTGGGTCTCGGCGGGGGAGACCAGCCCGTGCGCCGAAACCTGGCCCGCGTTCCTGGCGCGTGTCAAAGGCGCGCTGGCCGATGTCGTGGCTTCACTGGGCAAGGGCGAGCACGCCGTCGTGTTCAGTTCGGGCGGGGTCATCGCCACGGTCTGCGGCGCGCTCATGGGCACCCCCGAGGCCGGCCTGCTGAAACTGAACCGGGTCACCGTGAACGCGGGCATCACCAAACTGGTGTCCGGCCGCGGCGGGGTGACCATGCTGTCGTTCAACGAACATCCGCACTTCGAGGCGGAAGCCGCGGAACTGCTCACCTACCGCTAGGGAGGAACGCGATGTCGTTCGGCCAGGTCACGGTCATCCCGGTGAACGGGCACGGCCCCGAAGACGTCGTGGTCGACGACCAGGGGCACGTCTACACCGGTGTCGACGACGGGCGCATCCTCCGCGTCACGGCGGACGGCAAGCGGATCGACGTCCTCGGCGACACCGGCGGGCGTCCGCTCGGGCTGGAGTTCTACGGCGACGATCTCCTGATCTGCGACGCCAAGGCCGGTCTGCTCACCATGCCGCTCGCGGGTGGCTCGGTGACGACCTTGGCGACGGCCGCCGCCGGACTCGATTTCGTGTTCTGCAACAACGCCGCCGTGGCGAAGGACGGGACGGTGTACTTCACCGATTCGTCCCGGCTCTTCGGCATCGAGAACTGGCGAGACGATCTGATCGAGCAGACCGGCGGCGGACGTCTCCTTCGGCGGACCCCGGACGGGAAGATCGACCAGCTCGCCGACGGTTTGCAGTTCGCCAACGGCGTCGCGCTGCCGCCCGACGAGTCCTATGTGGCCGTCGCGGAGACCGGCGCCTGCCGGGTCGCCCGCGTCTGGCTCACCGGCGACCGCGCCGGAACCCGTGACGTGCTGGTCGACGATCTGTGGGGCTACCCCGACAACATCTCGACCGGCAGCGACGGGCTGATCTGGATCACCGTGGCGAGTCCGAAGGTGCCCGCGCTTTCCTTGGTGCGCAAGCTTCCCGCGCCGCTGCGCGCCCGTGTCCGCGCGCTGCCGACGGCGCTGCAGCCCGCACCCGCGCGCGAATGCGGCGTGCGCGGGGTGACGCCGGACGGGAAGCAGGTGCACGAACTGCGCGGGGAGATCGACGGGTTCCATGTGCTCGTCGGGGTCCGTGAACGGGCCGGGACGCTTTACTTCGGGTCGCTGGAGGACAACGCGATCGCCGTGACGACGGTCTGAGTCCGCTGGTCATGAGTGGTGACACGCCTTCCCCAGTACATGATGGCCCCCTTCCTTGCGCTAGGCGCAAGGAAGGGGGCCATCATGTACTTCACGCAGGTACCGACCACGCTCCGGGACTCTCAGTCCAGGCAGAATTCGTTGCCCTCCGGGTCGGTCATCACGATGAACCCGTGGCTCATCGGGGGTTCGGGCTCGTGACGGCGTACCCGCTTCGCGCCGAGCGCGACCAGCCTGTCGCATTCCGCCTCGAGCACCGCCATGCGCTCGTCCCCGTGGAGCCCCGGGGCGGCGCGGATGTCGATGTGGACACGGTTCTTGGCGACCTTGTCCTCCGGGACCTGCTGGAAGAACAGGCGCGGTCCGATTCCGTCGGGGTCCTGGACGGCCGAGCTGGAATTGCGCTGATCCTCGGGCACGCCGACCCGTTCGAGGAACTCTTCCCAGGCGGAGAGCGGGTCGGCGCCCTCGGGTAGCTCGACACCCGGCGGAGCGGGGTGGACGTAGCTCAAGGCGTCACGCCAGAAGGTCGACAGGCCCTTGGGGTCGTGGGCGTCGAAGGTGATCTGGATTTCGCGGCTCTTTCGGCTCATGAAGACATCCTGACACCTCTAGCGGACAGGATCGGTCCGCTATCTCTGACACAGTGGGTGACATGGAGGACGAGCGAGGCACCACGGAGCGGGTGCTCACCCTGCTCGGGTTGCTGCAGCAGCGTCAGGTCTGGACCGGCCCCGAACTCGCCGACCGGCTCGGGGTCACGCCGCGCACGATCCGCCGCGACATCGAGCGGCTGCGGGCGCTCGGATATCCGGTGCGGGCCGGCAACGGGGTCGGCGGCGGATATCAGCTCGGTCCGGGGCAGGACATGCCGCCGTTGCTGCTCGATGACGAGGAGGCGATCGCCACCGCGGTGTCGCTGCTGGCCGGGGCGGGTGACGGCGATGCCGCGCTTCGGGCGCTCACCAAACTCGACCGGGTGTTGCCGATCCGGCTGCGGCACGCGGTGCGCGCGCTGTCGGGCTCGGTGGTCGCCTTCGACGGCAGCCGCGCCTCGATCGACCCCGACGTGCTCATGACGCTGGCCCGGGCCTGCCGGGACGAGGTCGAAGCGGGGTTCGACTATTCGTCGTCCGGACGGCGAAGGGTTGAGCCGTACCGCCTGGTCGCCTCCGGAAAGCGCTGGTATCTGTTCGCCTACGACCTCGATCGCGAAGACTGGCGTACCTTCCGCGTCGACAGGATGTCCGGGGTTTCCGCGCGGGCGTGGCGGTTCCGGCCGCGTTCGGCGCCCGACGCAGCGGCCTACGTGCAGGAAAGTGTGGCCAGCCGGGTCTATCAGTATCAGGCGCGGTTCCTGGTGCACGCGCCCGCCGAGGTCGTGCGGGCGCAGATTCCGGCGTCGGCGGCGGTGGTACGGCCGAAGGGGGCCGCGCGGTGCGAGGTGCTGAGCGGGGCGGGGGATCTCGACTTCCTGCTGATGCACGTGGTCGTGCTGGGCCACGTTTTCGAGGTGATCGAGCCGGCCGAACTGCGCGAACGGTGCCGGGTGTTGGGGGAGCGGCTACTGGGGGCGGCCGGTCCCGTTTCGTGAGTGGTAAGGGTCAGCGGCCGGTCCACCGGGGGGTTCGTCCAGCGGTCCAGGCCGCGTAGAACTCCCCGTGGTCCTTCGCGGTCATCAGCAGCGCCTGCGTGATCGCCTCGAGTTCGATGGAGCTGCCCAGGTCCATGTCCAGCTCGCGGGTCAGCAGAACCTTCGTGGTCCCGTAGGCCAACGCCGGACCGTCCGCCAGCCGACGGGCCAGCGCCGACGCCGTGGCACCCAGTTCGGCATCCTCGACGACCTGCGAGGCCAGGCCGATCGTTTCCGCGCGAGCCGCGTCGATCTTGTCGCCCAGCATCAGCAACTCCGTCGCCCGGCCCAGGCCGACCAGCCGCGGCAGCAGGTACGCCGAGCCCATGTCCGCCCCGGCCAGTCCGACCTTCGTGAACAGGAACGCGAATTTCGCCGACGACGCGAGCAGCCGGAAGTCGCTCGCCAGCGCGATCACCGAACCCGCGCCCGCCGCGACCCCGTTCACCGCGGCGATCACCGGGATGGGGCACTCGCGCAGCGCCTTCACCACCGCACCGGTCATGCGAGTGAATTCCAGCAGTTCCGCGGTCTCCATTTTCTGCAGTTCGCCGATGATCTCCTCGACGTCGCCGCCGGAGCAGAACCCCCGTCCGCGGCCGGTGATGACCAGCACCCGGACGTCGCCGCGATGCGGCAGTTCGGCCAGCAGGTCCCGGAGGTCCGCGTAGACGTCGAAGGTGAGCGCGTTCAGCTTTTCGGGGCGGTCCAAGGTGACCGTGGCGACGCCGTCGTCCACGGTGAACTCGAAATGTTCCCAGTTCGCGGTGATCGGCGGTGTGGCGCGGAACGGGCTCATGACTGGATCCCACCTCCATCGAGGACGAGTGTCTGTCCGTTGATCGCGGCGGCTTCGAGCGCCGCGAAGAAGGCCACCGCGTGGGCGACCTCGTCGGGTTCGAGCAGGCGGCCGAGCGGGGACGCGGCCGCGAGGGCGGCTTCCGCGTCGGCTTCGTCCCGGCCGGTCCGCTCCCGGATCCTGGCCACCGAAGCGGCCGTCATGTCGGTGCGCACGAAGGCCGGGCAGACGGCGTTCGCGGTGACGCCGGTGCCGGTGACCTCGGCGGCGGTGGCCCGCATCAGCCCGACGGCGGCGTGCTTCGACGCGGTGTAACCGGCCGTGTAGCGGTAGCCGATATGCGACGCCGTCGAGGCGACCGTGACGATCCGGCCGGTGTCCCGTGCCCGCATGCCGGGCAGAACCGCCCGCGTGCAAAGAAAAGCACCGGTCGCGTTGACGTCGATCTGAGTACGCCATTGGTCGAGCGACGTCTTCGCCAGCGGGGCGCTCGCCGAGATCCCGGCGTTGTTCACCAGCACGTCCACCGGGCCGAGAGCCTCGAAATACCGGGCGACGGCAGCCTCGTCGGTGACGTCGCAGTCGGCCCGGCCGGGTGCGTGTACTTGGTCGCCCGCGGCCTGGAACCGGGCGGCGACGGCCGCGCCGATCCCGCGTGTCCCGCCGGTGACGACGACGATCCTGCTCACTGCGCCTCCACCCGGCGCAGCGCGCGCCGATCGAGTTTTCCGTTGGCGGTGCGGGGGAGTTCGGTCACGAACACCACCTCGCGCGGATACTTGTGTTTCGCCAGCTGCGTCCGCGCGTGGTCCTTCAGTTCGTCGGCGGTCACGGAAGCGCCCTCCGCCAGCACGACGCACGCCCGCGGGACCACCAGCCCGTCGACGGTCACCCCCAGCACCGCGCAGTCGACGACGGCGGGATGGCCGATGAGGCAGTCTTCGATCTCGCTCGGCGCGACGAACACGCCGGACACCTTCAGCAGGTCGTCGGCGCGGCCGTGGTGGTGGAAGTACCCGTCGGCGTCGCGGCTGAACAGGTCACCGGTGCGCAGGGTGTCGCCGTGGAAGGTCCGCGCGGTCTTCTCCGGGTCGCCGTGGTACTCGCGGGCGATGGTCGGCCCGGTGACCTCCAGGGTGCCGATCTCGCCGTCCGGCAAGGCTTCGCCGGTCTCGCCGAGGATCCGCGCGGTGTAACCGGGCACCTCACGGCCGAGACTGCCGACCCGCTGGGCGCCGGGGGTGTTGGAGAGATAGATATGGTACGCCTCCGAGGAGCCGATGCCGTCGATCACCGGGACCCCGAAGACGTTGTCCCACTTGCGGTGCAGCTCCGAAGGCAATGCTTCACCCGCCGACGTCGCGAGCCGGAGGGAACTCATGTCCACTCCTGCCGCCGCCGGATCGGCGATCATCGCGCTCATCATGGTCGGCACGTTCACCAGGATCGTCGGACGGTAGCGCTCGATCAGGGAGAACAGCAGGCTCGCGGTACTGCGCTGCGGGAAGACGACCCCGGACGCGCCGACGCCGAACGGGAACAACGCGGTCAGATCGCGCGCGTAGCCGAAGAACAGCTTCGGCACGGCCAGCACGCGGTCGTCCTCGCGCAGGTCGAGCACGCCGAGCGCGTACCGCTCGAAGCTCTCCACCGCACTCCGTGCCGGGTGCACGCAGGCCTTGGGCGAGCCGGTGCTGCCGGTGGTGAACTTCCAGATCGCGACGTCGTCCAGCGTGGTCGGCGCCGCTTCGAGTTCGGCGGGAGCCGACGCGACCAGCGAGTCGAACGAGTGCTCGCCGGGTGCCAGGGCGACGTCGCCGATGACCAGCAGGTTCCGCGCCCCGGCCTCGCGCAGCGCGGGCAGCGTCGACGCGTCGGCGATGACCACCACGGCCTCGGTGTAGTTCAGGTAGTACGCGTAGTCCTTGGGCTGCAGGAACGAGTAGACCTCGGCGGTGACCGCGCCGATCTTCTGCGCCGCGTACCAGACGGCGACGAACTCGACGCTGTCGTTCAGCGCCAGCAGCACCCGCTGTCCACTTCGGACACCGAGGTCCCGCAACACGTTGCCTGCCCGGTTCACCAGCGCCGCCAGCTCCGCGTAGGTGACTTCCTCGTCACCGCACAGCAACGCCGTCCGCTCACCGGGGAGGCGATCCACGAAATGGGTCGCCAGGTTGAAGGTCATACCAGCTCCCGGATCGCCTCGACCAGGATGTCGGTGAGCACCGAGAACGTTTCTTCGCCTTCTTCGGCGGTCGCCAGGGCGGGCTCCCCGCAGTAGGCGTCGGTCATCCCGGCCGAGACGAAGTCCGTGGCATCGCCGCGCGCCAGATCGACGTGGACGGGGCGCAGCTCGCGTTGGATCGTGACGTCGACCAGATCGGGCCGGTCCGCCAGCACGAGCGACGTCTCGTAGCGCCCGGCGTGGCACGCGCCGGAGCGGAACTCGTCGGTGAGCCGCGCCGCGTGCCGGCGACGCACCAAATCCACGAAACCGATCCCGACGCCGTGCTTCGCTTCCACGGTCTCCACCACCCGCCGGAGCACGACCAGGTGGGCAGGCTCGAAATGGTTGTTGACCAGCAGGACGCGGGGCAGTCCCTGTTCGATGAGCGCGCCGCAGATGTCGGTCAGCAGGGCGTGCAAGGTCTCCTCGCCGATCGGGATGCCGCCCGCGAACCCCGCCGCGAAGCGGGTCACGCCGTAGGGCACCTCCGGCAGGATCAGGACGCGGATACCGGGATCACCGGCCAGCCGCGCCGCGGCGCGCTCGCACATTCCTCGCGAGATCAGGGGGTCGGTGTTCAGCGGGGCGTGCGGTCCGTGCGGTTCGACGGCGCCCACCGGAAGCAGCAGGACCGGAACGCGCTCGTGCGACGCGAGTGCCGCGACCTGACGTGAGCTCAAATCCGCGAAGTACGTCACCCGAATCAAGCTACACCGCAGCGGCCTGAGGTGTATAGAGTTGCCTTCATGCCCGCATCGTCCCCGCTGCACGGTGATCCAGCTCCCCAAGAGCTGGTGATGACGCTGCTCGGCACCTACGTTTCGCCACGCGAGAGCCGCCGTGTCTGGTCCGGTGGCCTCGTCAGCGTGCTGGCCGGGCTCGGTTTTTCCGACGGCGCGGCGCGGATCGCGCTCGCCAGGCTCGCCCGCCGCGACCTGCTCGCCCGGCACAAGGCGGGGCGGCTGGTCCACTACTCGCTGACCCGCCGCACGATCGCGCTGCTGGAGGACGGCGACCGCCGGATCTTCTCCCTGGGCAGACGCGAACGCGCGGTCGGGGAGTGGACCGTGCTGTGGCAGAGCATCCCGGAAACCCGCCGTCAGGCGCGGGAGCGGCTGGTCCGCCGCCTGCGCTTCCTCGGCTTCGGGCCGGTCCAGGACGGCACCTGGATCGCCCCGCACGACCGTGAGGCCGAGGTGCTCGCCCTGCTGGCCGAGCTCGACGTCTCCGAACACGCCGGGCTGATGCTCGGCAAACCGTCGCTCGCGCTCGACGTGCGGCGGTTCGCCGAACGTGCTTGGAACCTCGACAGCCTGGCGGCGCGTTACGACGCGTTCGTCCGGGATTTCGGCGGATATTCAGGCGAGCTGCCTGATGCCGAGGCGTTCCAGGTCCGAACCTGGCTGACGCACACCTTCCGCGCCTTCCCGTCGCTCGATCCGGAACTCCCGGTCGAACTCGTACCGGCTCCGCCGAACCGGGCGGCCGCGGTCGAACTCTTTCACGATCTTTACCAGGCCTTGGCTCCGGCGGCGCAACGCCATTTCGATGAGGTGACAGAAAAATGAATGACACGCAAGCGGCATTGAGTTATACGTCCTACCTTTCGCTGGACGAATTGCTGGACTCCCAGCATCCCCGCTCCGACGAACACGATGAATTGCTCTTCATCGTCATCCACCAAGTGTATGAACTTTGGTTCAAACAAGTTCTCCACGAGGCGCTTTACCTGCAGGAGCAACTCGAGGCGGGTAACACCGCTCACGCCATCCGCACACTGCGGCGGATTCTGACTATCTTCAAGGTGGTGGTCGCGCAGATCGATGTGCTCGAGACGATGACCCCGAGCCAGTTCACCACTTTCCGTGCGCGACTCGACGCTTCGAGCGGGTTCCAGTCGGCTCAGTTCCGCGTTCTGGAGGCCGTGCTCGGCCGCCGGGACGAGCGGGTGTTCGCGCATTACCCCGAAGGCGGTGCGCAACGCGCCCAAATCGCCGACGCGATGTCCCGGCCGTCGCTCTTCGATTCCTTCGTCAAGTACCTCGCGGTGAAGGATTACGACGTTCCGGCCGGGCGTGACGTCAGCAAGCCACTCGAACCCTCTCCGGCGCTCCAAGAGGTTCTGCTGCAGGTTTATCGCGATGACACCGGGCCGTCAGTCGTGGCGGAGCACCTGGTCGACCTGGACGAAGGGATGCAGGAGTGGCGGTATCGGCACGTGAAGATGGTCGAGCGCACCATCGGGGACAAGACGGGGACGGGGGGTTCGTCGGGGGCGCATTACCTGCGTACGACGCTTTTCCGCCCTATGTTCCCGGACCTCTGGGCAGTGCGGAGCCGACTTTGACGACTCTCGGCGAACTCCGCCGTGACCCCAACGCGCTCGCGGCGCACTACACGAAATTCGGGGTGGCGGACCGGGTCCTGCTGACCGGGCATTCGCACCAGGCGTGGCCGGACGTCGCCGAGGAAGGTCTCCGCGAAGCCTTCGCCGACGCGGCCGAAGAGGTCGACACGAAATGGGACCGCGCCTTCGCGAAGGCCGACGAGATGCGGGCCGGGTTCCGGGCGCTGCTCGGCGACCCGCACGGTGACATCGCGCTCGGCGCCAGCACTCATGACCTGGTGATCCGGTTCCTGTCGGCGATGGACCTGCGCGGGCGTCCCCGGATCGTCTCGACCGACGGCGAGTTCCACACGCTGCGGCGTCAGCTGGCCCGGCTGGCCGAGGAAGGCGTCGAGGTGGTCCGCGTCCCCGCGACGCCCGTCACCACGCTGGCCGAACGCGTCGCGGCCGAAGTCACCGAAGACACGGGCGCGGTGCTCGTCTCGGCCGTGCTGTTCGAGACCTCCCGGCTCGTGCCGGGACTGGCCCACCTCGCCGACGTCTGCCTTTCGAAGTCGGTGAACCTCGTCGTCGACGCCTACCACGCGCTCGGCGCCGTCCCGTTCGCGCTGCACGACCTCGGGCTCACCAACGCCTGGGTGCTCGGCGGCGGCTACAAGTACCTGCAGCTCGGCGAAGGCAACTGTTTCCTGCGGATGCCCGCGCACGCGCAGGAACTGCGCCCGGTGGTCACCGGCTGGTACGCGGAGTTCGGCGCGCTCGCGGACGAGCGCCGACCCGGCCAGGTCGCCTACGCCACTGGATCGGACAGGTTCGCCGGCGCGACCTACGACCCCACGAGCCACTACCGGGGCGCGCGCGTCTTCCGGTTCTTCGCCGAACAGGGGCTCACGCCGGAGTTCCTGCGCGAGGTGTCGCGGCACCAGGTCGGCTTCCTCGCCGAGGGCTTCGACAAGCTCGGCCTGCCCGACGACGTCATCACGCGTGACCGGGAGACGCCGCTGGACCGCATCGGCGGCTTCCTGTCGCTGAAATGCGCCGACGCCGGTGCGCTGCAGGCCGCCCTCGCCGAACGAGGCGTCCGGACCGACAGCCGCGGCGCTTATCTGCGGTTCGGGCCCGCGCCTTACCTGTCCGACGACCAGCTGGACTCCGCGCTCCGCGTCCTCGACGAGGTCGTCCGGGGCTGACCTGTTTCGAGAACGTCGCATCCCCGGCTTGGCGAACGCACCGGGGGGATCTAGGTTTGCGATGTGGCACCGTCGCCGCCGGATGACCTTCGTGCGGGGACTGTGCCGTTGATCCAGGATCTTCGCACGTGAGCCACAAGCAGCGTGCACTCCATGACAAGGAGTCACCACAGTGACCGAAGTGTTCGGCCAAGGCACGGGCCATGAACAGGTCGTCTTCTGCCAGGACCAGGCCACCGGCCTGAAGGCCATCATCGGGATCTACTCGACGGCGTTGGGCCCGTCGCTCGGCGGAACCCGGTTCTACCCGTACGAGTCCGAGGAAGCCGCGCTGGCGGACGTCCTCGCGCTGTCGAAGGGCATGGCCTACAAGAACGCGCTCGCCGGGCTCGACCTCGGCGGTGGCAAGGCCGTCATCATCGGCGACCCCCAGAAGCACAAGACCGAGGCGCTGCTGCGCGCCTTCGGCCGGTTCGTCCAGTCGCTGGGCGGCCGCTACATCACCGCCTGCGACGTCGGAACCTACGTGCAGGACATGGACATCGTCGCCCGCGAATCGGAGTTCGTCACGGGCCGCTCGCCGGAGAACGGCGGCGCCGGCGACTCCTCGGTGCTCACCGCCTTCGGCACCTACCAGGGCATGCGTGCCTCCGCGGACACCGTCTGGGGTGTCCCGGAACTCGCGGGCCGCAAGGTCGGCGTCGCCGGGGTCGGCAAGGTCGGGCACATCCTGGTCGGGCACCTGATCGAAGCGGGCGCGCAGGTGGTCATCACCGACGTCTCCCCGGCGGCGATCGAACGCACCCGCGCCGCGTACCCCGGCGTCGAGGTGGTCGAAGACCTCGACACGCTGATCCGCACCGAACTCGACGTCTTCGCGCCGTGCGCGCTGGGCGGCGTGCTCAACGACGAGACGGTCGGGCTGCTGCGCAGCAAGATCGTCTGCGGCGCGGCCAACAACCAGCTCGCGCACCCCGGCATCGGCAAGCAGCTCGACGACCGCGGCATCCTCTTCGCGCCGGACTACCTGGTCAACGCCGGTGGCGTGATCCAGGTCGACGACGAGCGGCGCGGCTTCGACTTCGCGCGGGCGAAGCGCAAGACCACGGCCATCTTCGACACCACCAAGGCGGTGTTCGCGCTGGCCAAGGCCGACGGCGTACCGCCGGAGACGGCGGCCGACCGGCTGGCCGAGCGCCGGATGGCCGAGGTCGGCGGCCTGCGGTCGATCCTGACGGTGTAGGTCTCTCACGCCGTAACGCCATGAAAGGTCCTTTCCTTGCGAATTTCGCAAGGAAAGGACCTTTCATGGCAGGTGGGGCGCCCGACCGGACCAGCGAAGTAGTGAAGGCCTCCTTCCCCACCCTGAGGGTAGGGAAGGAGGGCTTCACAGACTTTCGACCAGTGCGCCCGGGACTCAGCCGCTCTTGCGACGGAAGGTGCGCTTGTTCGCGGCCGGACCGTGCGCGTGCAGGTTCTTCCCGCCCGCGTTCTCATGCGCCGAGCCGGTGCGGGACTGCGCCTGCTTGCGCTCCAGTGCTTCGCGGAACTTGCGCTTGGTGTCGTCCTCTTCGCCATCCGCAGGGGACGGTGCCGGTTCAGTCATTGCTACCTCCGAGGTGACGACATGTGACGTTCCCAGCCTGTCAGGAACCACCACGGTTGGCGAGTCGATTTACGTCACCTGGCGGACGCGGGCGCTGGCAGTGGTCGCACAGCAGGAGACGCTCAGTGTCCCCAATGCGACAGTGGAAATCAGAGGTATCGCCCACTCAAGACCCGGCTTTGCGCGCGTGGCCGATGATCACGTCGGCGATCGCGGGCCACAGCCGCCGCGGCAATTCGTGCCCCATCCCGGGGAACAGCACCAGTTCGGCGTCGGGGATCGCTTCCGCGGTCGCCTTCCCGCCGCTGACGTTGATCAGCGGGTCGCTCTCGCCGTGGATGACGAGGGTGGGGACGCGGACCTCGCGCAGCTTCGCCGTGCGGTCCCCCGAAGCGACGACGGCGGCGGCCTGGCGCAATCCGCCCGCCGGGTGGTTCGCTCGGTCGTAGTTGCGCGTGGCCTTCATCCGCAGGTACTCCTCGTCGGAAGGATGGCCTGGCGAACCGACGAGCTTGAACCACTCGACGCCATCCTCGATCGCCTGCTCACGGGTGGCGGCGGGCGGCCGGGTCAGCCCGGCGAGCGCGGCGGGCTCCGGATGCCCGACCGAGGGGTCCCCGGTGGTCGACATGATCGACGTGAGGCTGAGCAGGCGGTCCGGGGAATCGATGGCGAGTTGCTGCACGATCATCCCGCCCATCGACGCGCCGACGACGTGTGCGCGGTCGAACCCGAGTGCGTCGAACAGCCCGGCGACGTCGGACGCGAGATCCGAGAGCAGGTACGGGGCCGTGGTCAGGTCACCGGCCGCGAGCGCGGCGAGGTCCGGGGCGGGAAGGTCGTCCAGATAGGTCGACAGGCCGATGTCGCGGTTGTCGAACCGGACGACGTGGAAGCCGCCATCGGCGAGCAGCTCGCAGAAGCCGACCTCCCAGGTGACCATCTGGGCGCCGAGCCCCATCACCAGCACGAGCGGCGGATCCGTGGGGGAGCCGAAGGTGTCGTACTCGAGTTCGAGGCCGTTCACACGCGCGCGGGGCATGGCACGATCCTGCCCGGATGTCCCCCGCCGTGCCACCGGCGTGCTGCGGATACGGTGTCCGCATGTCGACTTTCCCTGAGGACGTGGGTTCCCGGTCCCGGTCACGCGCCGCTTCCGGGCGGCCGGCGGTCACCAGGGAGCGGATCGTGGACGCCGCGCTGGAGCTTTCGGCGGAGTCGGGCCTGGAGAACTGGACGTTGCGGCAGCTCGCGGCCGCGGTCGACGCCTACCCCGCGGTGGTCTACCACCACGTCGGCGACCGGGACGCCGTCGTCGGCGCGGTGCTGGACCGCGTGGTCGGCGAACTGACCCTGCCCGACAAGACGCTGCCGTGGCGGGCCTGGTTCGACGAGTTCCTGCCGACCGTGCGGACGGTGCTGCGCCGCTATCCCGGTTCGGCGCGGCGGCTGGCCCTGTTCGGGCCGTCGGTCGCCGCCGCGGTGCCGACCATGGACACCGGTATCGGCCGTCTGCTCGCGGCCGGGTTCGGGGCCGAGGCGCCGTTCGCCTACAACCTGCTGCTCGCCACCGCCTGCCAGTTCGTCGCGATGGAGGACGACCGCGAGAGCGCGATGGCGCTGCAGCTCGACCGGTCCGAGGGCTACGCGGCGTATCGCGACCGGGGGGATCTGCCGGGAATGGCGGCGCTGGGCGAGTCGATCGCGGCGCTGGTCGCCGATCCTGATCTCGCGGCGGGCTATTACGAACGTCTCTACGCCTACGCGGTCGAGCGCTGCCTCGACGGGCTGGAACATCGGCTCACCCAGCTGCGGGCTCTCGAAAGTTTGACAGAGTTCTGACAGTAAATCGGCGTAGTGTGGAGGGATACCGGTGCTCGTCACCGGTCCGAAGCCCCTGGCACCAACCTCCCCCTCGCGGTGCCGGGGGCTTCTTCCCGTCAGCTCCGCGGCGCGGCGCGCTGGATCTCGGGGAAGACTTCGCCGACCAAGGTGACCAGCGACTTGCTGAGCAGCGTGTGCACCTGCTCGCGGTTGAGCGCACCGCGCACGAGCCATTCCCGGCCCGCCGCCTTGACCATGCCGCCGAACGCGCGGACCAGCGCGTTCAGCTCCTGCCCGTGCCGGCTTTCGGGGGACAGGCCGACCGCTTCGAGCACCCGGTCCGCCGATTCGCGATCGGCCTCTTCCAGGATCCGCTCGACCTCGAGGTCCCGGCCGATGCCTTCCGGCGCGATCGCGGCCAGCCACATCTTCTCCTGACGGGTGACCATGTCCAGGAACCAGTCGATGGCGACGTCGGCGCGCAGTTCGAGCGGGCCTTCCGGCAGGATCTCGACCGCGAGCCGCGGCACGGTCAGCGCCCGCCGGATGATCTCCAGGTACAGCTCGCGTTTGGTGCCGAAGTAATGGTTGATCAGACCCCTCGCCACCCCGGCCTCGGCCGCGATGTCCGAAGTGGACACTTCGGAGTAGGGTCGATCCCCGAAAAGACGGGCCGCGCAGGCGAAGATCTGTTCCTTGCGTTCGTCCGGTTCCAATCTCCGCCATCTCGGCGCCGGCTCCGTGGTCATACCTCATATCTTCCCACGATCGATTCAGCCCGGCTGGACGGTCGTGAGGCGGAGCCCGCCGGGGCGCTGACCTGTGACATCAAAAAGCAAAGTGTCAGTTAATCCGGCGTGTACCGTCTGTTGGCTCGCTGTTCTTTACCGTCTTCTTCCAGGTGGCATGCCGTGCGCGCTGTCGGGGCGCGTTTGCCTCCTACCGGCCCGGCCTGGCGAGTAACCCCCCCTAGCTCGCCAGGCCCGGGCCTTCTTCACGCGGTGCGGGGCGTTCGGCGGGCAGGAGCAGCGTGAACGTCGTCGGCGAGGGGCTGGTCAGCCGCAGCCGCCCGCCTTCCGCCTCGGCGAGGCTCCGCGCGAGCCGCAGCCCGATCCCGTTGCCTTCCCGTTCCTCGGTTGCTTCCCTGGTCACGAACGGGTCGCTTCCGCCGGCGATGGCGCCCTCGTCGCTCACGTCGATGGCCAGCGCGTCCCCGGCGTCGCGGGCGAGGACGGTGACCGTGCCGGTGCCGTGCGTCGCCGCGTTGTCGAGCAGCACGGCGAGCACCTGGCGCACGGCCGCGTCCGCCGCCCGCGCGGGCAGGGCCTCACGGCCGCTGATCCGCAGCGCCCTGCCTCGTCCGGCGAGCAGACCGTGCCAGGTCTGCCGGACCTCTTCGAACAGTTTGCCCAGGTCGAGCAACGAGCGGGGCGCCCTGGTCTGTTTGGCCAGCGCCAGCAGGTCGTCGATGGTGCGTTCCAGCCGGTCGGCCGACGCGATGCCGTCGCGGATCGTCGCGTAGGGGTCGCTGCCGGGGCTTTCCAGCGCCGCCTCCAGTTGCAGCCGCAACCCGGTCAGCGGCGTCCGCAACTGGTGAGAGGCGTCCGAGGAGAACGTCCGCTCCCGTTCCAGTGTCTCGCCGATCCGTTCGGAGGTGACGTCGAGTGCTTCGGCGACCTGATCGATCTCGCGGACCCCGGTGCGGCGGGCGCGCACGGTGAAGTCGCCTTCGCCGAGGCGTTCGGCGGTGACGGCCAGGTCCTCCAACGGCCGCGCCAGCCGGGCGGAGATCCGGAGCCCGATCAGCCAGCTGGCCCCGATCGCGATCCCGCCGAGCCCGGCCATCTTCAACCAGGTCACCCGGATCATGTCGTCCAGTTCGGACCGGGGATGCGCGGCCCGGATCACTCCGACCACCGACGCGCCACTGACCACGGGTTCGGCGAGGACCACCTCGTCACCGGCGATTCCGTTCGCCCGGTCGGTGTCGCGCGCGCTGCGGACGAAGTCGTCGGCGTGCGGGGGGCCCTCACCGGCGATGAGCCTGCCGGTCGGGCTGTAGACCCCGATCGCGATGTCCCGGATCCGGTCTTCGCCCTCTTCCCCGGCCGGGGTGGGCCTGAGCTCCGGAATCCGGCCGTTGGCGAGGTCACCGGTCACTTCGAGGGCGACGTTGTCGGCAGCGCGTTCGAGGTCGTGCGTGGACATGCTCTCGTGGAACTTGGCGACCGCGAGGGCGAGCGGCACCCCGAAGAGGGTGATCGCCAGCACCGCGGCCAGCACGGTGAGGGTCACGATCCGGCGGCGCACGGACAGAGTGTGGCCGACGAGGAAGAGGATCACTCGCCGGATGCGATATTTTGCCGTCCGTTGACCTGAGATCAAGGCGATGTTGACCCCTTTCGCCTTACCTTGGGGCCATGCGCCGACGTGCCGCCGTCATGGCAGGCCCGGGGCCCGGATCCGTCCCCCTCGTCCGGCTCGCCGTCCCGGGCGATTGTGTGGCCGTGCTGCCCGCCGGAGGAGGCGAAGCGCCGGCCGGTGGCCGCGGCGTCGGTGTGCTGCTCAGGCGGGGGAATCTCTTCGGCCATCTCACCGTCGAGCAGAACGTCGTGCTGGCCGGAAGGCTCGCGGCCCGGCGTGCTCCCGAAAAAGCTCCGGAGAACGCCGCTGTCCTGCTCGAACTGGCCGGACTGGCCGGACGCGGTGACGCCTACCCGGGCACGCTGTCGGCACTGGAAGGCGCGCGCGCCGGCGTCGCCGTCGCCTTGGCGGGCGTGCCCGACGTCCTCTTCGCCGACGAACCGGCGGGCGAACTCGACAGGCTCGCCGCACTCGAACTCATGGACCTGCTGTGCGCGGTCGCACGGCGCGGGACCGCCGTCGTCGTGGCGACCCGCGACCCCGACATCGCGGCGGCCGCGCACCGGATCGTGAGAGTGGCGTGACGACACCGCTGGTCCGCACCGATGAGCTGGCGCACACCTATGGCACCGGCCTGACCGCGGTGGTGGCCGTGCACGGCGTCAGCTGTGAGATCGGCAAGGAGACCCGCGCCGTGGTGACCGGCCGGGCGGGCTCCGGGAAGACCACGTTGCTGCATCTGCTCGCCGGGATGAAGAAGCCGACGGCGGGCACGATCGAATGGCCCGCGTTCGAGCCGGTCCCGCCGGGCCCCGACCTGATCGGGCTGGTCCTGCAGGACGGTGGCCTGCTGCGTGACCTCGACGTCCGGCTCAACGTCGCCCTGCCGCTGGTCCTCGCGGGCCGCACCGGCACCGCTGTCCGCGACGCCGTCGACGGCGCCCTCGACCTGGTCGGCCTGGCCGGATTCGCGAAGAAGGCACCCCGTGACCTGACCGGCGAGCAGATGCGGCTGGCGATGATCGCCAGGGCACTCGCGCCCGCACCGAAACTGATCCTCGCCGACGACCCGGCAGGCTGGCTGGACCAGCCCGCGCGGGAGCGGCTGCTGGGCAGGCTCGTGCGCGCGGCGGACCGGCTGGCCGCCGGGCTGCTGGTGGCCACGGCCGAGCCCGCCCCGGCCGGGCTGTTCGGCGAGTGCTGGACGATGGTCGACGGGAAGCTGGTGCGTGACCTGTGATCGCCGCGATGGCGTTGTGGGTCGGCGGGATCGCGCGGGTGCGCCCCGCCAGGCTCGGCGTGTCCGCGGCCGGGGTCGCGATCGTGATCACGTTGCTCGCGGTGCACGGCTGGACCGGATCCCCGGCCCCGCCGTGGATTCCCGCGACGGCGCTCGTGGTGCTGCTGGCCACCCCTTCGGAGCGTTCCTTGCGCTCGGACCAGGACCTGCTGCGCGCCCGCGGCGCGACCGGCGGACAGGTACTCGCACTCGCATCGGCGGAAGCCGTGGTCGCGGGGCTGGCGGGTGGCGTGGCCGGGGTGGCGCTGTCGCTGGCCGGCGGTTTCCTCACCGGATCCGGGCTGACGTTCGCCTGGGAAATCGTTCTCTTGCTGGTCGCCGGGCCGCTCGTCGCGGCTCTCGCCATTCTGCCCCCGGTCCTTCGGGAGTGGTATTTCGTCCCTGCCGACGACGGGCCGCCCTGGTGGGCGCCCTACGGCCTCGACTTCCTCCTGCTGGCCCTCGCGTTCTTCTGGCCACTGTTCGGCTGGGCAGGCGGCACGATGCTGCTGTGGCGGCTGGTGGAGCTGGGACTGCGCAAGGGAAAGCGGGCGCTCGGCGGGGCGCTCAGACCGCTCGTCTCGGGACTCGCGGGGGTGCTTGCGTTGTCCATTTCGTGGCGCAGCGCGTTGCTGGCGCGATCGGTGGTGCTGGTCGCGCTGGCGGTGGCCTTCGCGATCTCCACCGCCTTCACCAAGGACGGCTGTAAAGCGGCCACTGTGGACATGCTGGCGTCGCTCGTGCTCGCCGCCGCCGCGGCGGGGCCGTCGTTCGGGCTGGCGCTCAACGAACGGCGTCGCGACCTGCTGATCGTGAGCACCCTCGGCGGGAAACGCCGTCAGGTGGCCGCCTTCATCGCGGGTGACGCGCTGATCGTCGGCGCCGGGGGACTGATCGCCGGACATCTGCTCGGCGTGCTGTTCGTCCTCTTCGCACAGGTGGAGGGGACGCCTTCGCCGCATGGCTATTTCGGGTTGCTGGCGGCGGTGGTGATCGCGTCGTGCGTGACCGCGTCGGCGCGGATCGCGCAACTCGCCGCCCGCGACGAGGTCTCCGACCTCCGCGATTACTGACCCCTTCGCCGCTCAGCCTTCGAAGGGCTGTTCGAGCCGGTAGCCGTGGCCGCGCAGCGTCGAAATCCGCGGCGCCTGCTCGGGGGTGGGCGCCGATTCGGTCAGCTTCCGCCGAAGCGCGGCGATGTGGACGTCGAGGGTCTTCGTGGAGCCGTACCAGTGCGCGTCCCACACCTCGGACATCAGGGTGTCCCGGCTGACCGCGACACCCGGCTGTTCGGCCAGCCGGGCGAGCAGGTCGAACTCCTTGGCCCGCAACGGGATCTCCCGGCCGCCGACGCTGACCCGCCGTCCGGCGGTGTCCACGCGCAGATGTCCGACGGCGATCGCGGGCCTGCTCTCCGGCGGCGCCGTCCCGCGCCGCAGATGCGCCCGCACCCTGGCGAGCAGTTCGCCGAGGCGGATGGGTTTGGTGAGGTAGTCGTCGGCCCCGGCCTCCAGGCCGACGACGACGTCCATCTCCTCCTGCCGGGCGGTGAGGATGACCAGGACGGCACCGGGGAGTTCGGCGCGCAGCCGACGGCAGACCTCGACCCCGTCCAGATCCGGCAGACCGAGATCGAGCAGGACGAAGTCGATGTCCCCGGCCGCCGCGGCCGCCAGCGCGGTGCGCCCGTCACGCTGCCAGGAAACCTCGTAACCGTGCAGGCGCAGGGTCGATTCGAGGACGCCGCCGATCGCGTCGTCGTCTTCCACCACCAGCAGCTTCGGCATGCGTCGGAGCTTAACCGTTGAACACTGTTCTTTTCGGGTAAGACGTTACGAAGACCACCCGTTCTGTAACGGGGCGCTAACGGTTCCGTCGGTATGTCCATAAAGGACAGAGCACGGCCGCGGCGAGGCACAGCCAGGCGAACACGTCCCCGATCGTGCCGTACACGGTGTGTGTTCGCGGCTGTACCGGCAGATCCGCGACGAGGGTCTGCTGATCGGTGCGGAAATAGTCCGCTTTCCCCAGCACTCGTCCTTGGCTGTCCACAGCTGTGGAGATTCCGTGGGTGGCCTGCCGGAACACCGGGAAACCGCTTTCCACGGCACGAAACGTCACTTTCTCCGCGTGCAGGGTCGCGAAGCCCGCCCAATCGTTCGCGGGGACGAGCAGCAGCGCGGTGTCCTTGTCCGCGGCCTGACGCGCCAAATCGGGGAAGTCCGCGTCGTAGCAGATGACCGTCGCGAGCCGTCCATACGGCGAATCCGCGGTCGGCACGACGCCGGAGCCGGGCGTCATCGGCTCCATCGGCGTCGGATGCGTCTTGTCGTAGGTCCACCGCACTTCGCCGGAGGGGTCGACGAGTACCGCCACGTTCCGGATGTAGGGAGCCTGCGCGGTGTAGAGCGCGTAGGCGAGTGCGACGTGGATACCCGCCTGCTTCGCTTCAGCACCGACCCTGTCCAGCAGCGCGGCCTGATCACGTTCCAGTACGCGGGCGTGGGTTTCCGGCCAGACCACGATCTTCGCGCCCGCCGACGCCTGCCGCCGGGTCCTACTGACGAGATCTTCGGTGACCGGCGCGAAAGCGGCGCCGACGGCGGCGGGGTCGGCCGCGCTCACTTCCTGGGCACGCCAATATTTCACGCCGATCCGTTCCAGTGCGTCGGAACTCGCCCTGTCCGCTTCCGCGGCGGGGCTGATCCCGGCGATCCGCACCGTCCGGGTCGTGGGGGCGTCGAACAGCAACCGCGCGCCGCCCGCGGCGAACACCACGACGACCAGGCAAACGTGGACGAGGATCGAGCGCTTGACCTGCGGCCACCCTTCCGTCCAGCCGCTGTTCACCACCGAGGCGAACCACGCGAGAACGAAGGTGAGGCCATACACGCCGGTCACGGACGCGACCTGGAGCAACGGCAGGTTCCCGGACTGCGTGCTGCCGAGCGCGCCGAAGTCGCCGAAACCAGTGATCAGCGTGAAGAGGTACTCGCCCGCCACGAGCGTCACCGGGAACACCAAGGTCCCCACCGGACCGGCGCGTTCGGCGAGCAGCCGGTCGGCCGCGAACGCGGTCGTCTGCAGCAGGACGAGCAAGGTGAAGGCGAGCAACGCCGGCAGGACGAACAGCAGTCCGGTGCCACCGAGCCAGAAGACCTGCCCGATCAGCAGGGACAGCCCGACCATCAGGACCGCGCGCCGGAGGGGCGCCCGCCGGGCGTAGTGGAGCAAGAAGATCGGGAACACCCAGGCGGCGAGGGGGACGTTCCAGTCGGTGTGGACGGCGAGCAGGAGCAACGCGGTGCCCAGCCACCAGAGCAGCCTCTGATTCATACCGCGAACGCTAGGAAACAACGCCTGTCCGGACATCGCACCAAGGGAAGGCGGGGGCCTTACTTTCGTCAGGTCTGCCGAAGAGGCCCCAGTACATGAAGGCCCCCTTCATTGCGCCTAGCGCAAGGAAGGGGGCCATCATGTACTTCACGCGAGCAAGACCGCGGCCCCTTCGCCTTTCGTCAGGCGACGTGGTCGCGATAAGCCGCGATCGTCTCCGCGAGCACCCCGCCGCCGGGACGGCGCCAGAGATCCGCGTCGAACACCTCGACCTCGATCGGCCCGGTGTACCCGGCGGCCTCGACGCACGCCTTCAGGTGACGGTGGTCGATCGGGCCGTCGCCGGGCAGCGCGCGACCGAGCAGGGTGTCGGTCAACGGCACCTTCTGGTCGCACACGTGGAATCCGGCGATCCGCCCCGCCGCCGCGGCGATCGACTCCTCGATCCGCGGATCCCACCACACGTGGAACTCGTCGACGATCACGCCGACCTGATCGGCCGGATGCTCCAGCGCGATCGCCAGTGCCTGGTCCACTGTGGACAGCACTGATCGTTCGGCGCACTGCATGGGGTGCAGGGGTTCCAGCCCGAGCCGGACGCCGCGCTCACCGGCGTAAGGTGCCAGTTCGCCGACCGCGTCGGCGACGCGCTGCCTGGAGGTCGCGAGGTCGCCGTGCACGCCGCCGACGACCAGGACGAGCACGTCCGCGCCCAGCGCGGCCGCTTCGTCGATCGCCTCACGGGTCTGCGCCACACCGTCCACAGGGGACCCTTCCGGGGTGATCCCGGTGAAGAAACCGCCGCGGCACAACGACGACACGCCGACGTCGTACTCCTTGAGCAGCCTGGCGGTCTCCTCGACACCGGTCTCGGCGACCTTGTCCCGCCACAGGCCGATCCAGCGGACGCCCGCCTCGGCGCACCCCGCAACTGCCTCCGGCAGCGACCAAGCCTTGGTGGTGATCTGGTTCAGGCTCAACCGGTCCATCAGGACACCCCCGCCGCGGCCAGCAGCGGACGCATCCGCGCGACGGCGAGGTCGGGATCGGCGAGGACGCCGGCCGCGTCCGCCAGGCGCAGCAGTTCGGCCAGATGCGTGATGGACCGGGCCGATTCGCGGCCCGCGACCATGCGGAAGTGGTTCTGGTGCCCGTTGAGGTAGGCGAGGAACACGACGCCGGTCTTGTAGTTCCTCGTGGGGGTGCGGAAGATCGCCCGGCTGAGCGCCACCGTCGGGTCGAGCAACTCGTGGAATCCGGCCGTGTCGCCCTCGTCGAGCCGGGCGAGCGCGGCGCCGGCGACCTGCGCGACAGCGTCGAAAATGCCGAGAAGCGCTTCGCTGTGACCCTGGTCGTCCCCGGCGATCAATTCCGGGTAGTTGAAGTCGTCACCGGTGTAACACGCGACGCCCTCGGGCAGCGCGCGGCGGAACTCGGTCTCGATCGAGGCGTCGAGCACCGAAACCTTGACCCCCGCGATCACTCCCGCGTGGTCGGCGCAGAGCCTGCCCAGTTCGCGGGCGGCGGCACGGACGTCGGCGTGCCCCCAGTATCCGGCCAGCGCCGGGTCGAACTGCTCGCCCAGCCAGTGCAGCAGCACCGGACGATCCGCGCCGGAGAGCAGTTTCCCGTACGCGGCATGGTAATCCTCGGGGCCGGACGCCGACGCGGCCAGCGCGCGGCTGGCCATCACGACCGGGATGGCCCCGGCTCCGCCGACCAGGTCCAGCTGCTCACGCCAAGCGTCCAAAATGGACTCTGCGGTCGCGTCACCGGCGGGAAGCTGGTCGGTCCCGACCCCCGCGACCCAGGGTCGCCCGGCGGCGAGTGCACCCGTGCGCCGGATGAGGTCCTTGGTGGTGGCCCAGTCCAGGCCCATCCCGCGCTGCGCGGTGTCCATCGCTTCGGCGACGCCGAGGCCGCAGGACCACAGGTGCTCGCGGAAGGCGAGCGTCGTGTCCCAGTCGAGGACCGCGCCTTCTTCGGGGTCGGCGGCGGCGAGCGGGTCGGCGACCACGTGCGCGGCCGCGTAGGCGATCCGGGAGGTCGGTGGTGACGCCGGTTTCGCGGGCGTTTCCGCCCCCTGCGGCGTCCACTCCACCAGTCCGCCATCGGCGGTGGGCAGGGCGATCAAGGTCATCGGGTCTCCGTGGCGCGAGCGTGAGAAAGCGCTTTCTCGTGCCACGGTAAGTCACCCCGCGGGCCGCACACAAGAGGTTCAGCGCGCGGGGGCGGCGGTACTGCGACGCCGGACGACCTCGCCGGACATCCGCACCACCCGCGCCCGGGTGCCGGGAGCGGCCTTGAGCGCCAGGTCCATGGCCCGTTCGCCCAATTTCTCCAAGGGAAGCGCGACGGTGGTCAACGACGGCGTGAGATCGCGCACTACCGGGATGTCGTCGAAGCCGGCGATCGACATCTCGCCGGGCACGGAGACGCCGGCGTCGCGCAAGGCGGCCATCGCGCCGATCGCCATCACGTCGGTCACCGCGAACACGCACGTCGGCCACTGCTTCCGCGGCCGGGCGAGGATCTTCTCCATCGCCTGGTAGCCGCCGTCGCGGGTGAACGCCGCCTCGGCGACGTCGTCCTCGGCCAGTTCGACGTCGTTTTCCCGCAATTCCGCGGCGAAGCCTTCGAGCCGGTCGACGACGGTGGTCAGGCTCCTCGGCCCGGCGAGTACGGCGAACCGCCGGTGTCCCAGCTCCAGGAGGGCTTTCGCCAAAGCGGCGCCGCCGCCCCGGTTGTCGGGCTGGACGGTGTCCACTTTGAGCCCGCGATGCCTGCTGACCGCGGCGACATGCCCGCCGCCGCGCCGGTACGGCTCGAGTTCGGCGGCCATCGCCTTCTCCCACCCTTTGTCCTCGAAGGCGGAGCCGATCAGCAGGATGGCCGACGCGCGCTGGGCGCGCAGCGTGGAAACGTAGGCGACCTCCTTGGCCGGGTCGCGGAACGTGCTCGCGAGCATCACCAAAAGGTCGTTCTCGCTCGCCACGCGCATGATCCCGCCCGCGATGGCGGCGAAATAGGGATCGCCGACGTCATGGCAGATCACCCCGACGGTCGGCTGTGAGCCACCGGCCAATGCCTGAGCGTGAGCATTGGGGGTATAAGAGAGGTCGGCGGCCGCGGCGATCACCCGTTCGCGGAGATCCCCCCGGACGGTGGCGGTGCCGTTGAGTACGCGGGACGCCGTCGCGAGCGACACTTCCGCGGTGCGCGCCACATCTTCCAGCGTCACGTGGGGGCGGGCCTTCATCGATCCTCCAAGCTGGCGTTTCGGGCATAGTGGCGGACATGCTCGGCCTTTACCCGGAAATCGAACCTTACGTCCAAGGGATGTTGCCTGTCGGTGACGGCAACGAGATCTATTGGGAGGAATGCGGCGATCCCGAGGGCAAACCGGTGATCTTCCTGCATGGTGGTCCGGGAGGTGGTTCGAGCCCGAGACACCGCAGGCTGTTCGATCCCGAGCGCTACCGGATCGTCCTTTTCGACCAGCGCGGCTGCGGGCGCAGCACCCCGAACTGTGCCACACCGGAGGCGGATCTTTCGGTCAACACGACCTGGCATCTCGTCGAGGACATCGAGCGGCTGCGCGAGCATCTGGGCATCGAACGCTGGATGGTCTTCGGCGGCTCGTGGGGGAGCGTGCTCGGGCTGGCCTACGCCCAGACGCATCCGGAACGGGCCACGGAACTCGTCCTGCGCGGTGTGGCCACGTTGCGGGTGAAGGAACTGCAATGGCTTTTCGGCGGGGGCGCGGCTTTCCTCTTCCCCGAGGCGTGGTCGCGCTTCCTGGATCCGGTGCCGTATTCGCGCCGCCACGAGAACCTGATCGAGGTCTATCACGACCTCCTGCACCATCCGGATCCCGCGGTGCACGGACCCGCCGCGGTCGCGTGGAGCCGGTGGGAAGGGGAAACGGTCAAACTGCGTCCGCAGGAGGAAGTGATCGACGCCTTCTCCGAGCCGGAGTTCGCGCTCGCGATCGCCAGAATCGAGAACCATTACTTCCGGCACGGCGGCTGGCTCGCGGAAGATCAGCTGCTCCGCGACGCCGGGAAGCTTGAGGGTATTCCCTGCGTTCTGGTCCAGGGACGCTACGACGTGGTCACCCCGGCCATCACCGCGTGGGAGCTCAGCCAGGTGCTCCCCGGTGCGGAACTGGTGATGGTCGGCGACTCGGGTCACGCGTTCGACGAACCGGGCACCCTGCACGAGTTGATCAGCGCGACCGACCGGCTCGCGTCAAACTGGCAGGGCGCCGCTACACGTCAGGACCAGGAGAGGAACGCACACATGCTTTTCGGTGACGAGCACGTCCGCCGCTACGAGGAGACCGACGGCGAGGTGGGACACGACTGGGAGAAGGGCGCGCCCTGCCTCGTCCTCACCACCAAGGGCCGCAAGACCGGCGAGGACCGCAAGTTCGCGCTGATCTACCAGTTCGACGGCGAAAACAACCCGGTCATCGTGGCGTCGAAGGGCGGCGCGCCGGAGCACCCGGGCTGGTACAAGAACCTCCTCGCGAACCCTGAGGTGAAGGTCCAGGTCAAGGCGGACAAGTTCACCGCGCGCGCCCGGACGGTGGAGGGCGAAGAGCGCGCGAAGCTGTGGGAGAAGCTGGCCGCGGTCTGGCCGGACTACAACGAGTACGCGAAGAAGACCGACCGCGAGATCCCCGTGGTGGTCCTCGAACGCGTGTGATCCGCACCGCGTTCACGGCGGGTTCCAGCCGAACCGGACCGGATTCGGCTACGAATTACGTCCATGGTGCTGAGACCTCGTGAACGCTGGACCGCATTGAGGCCCGTTTCGGGTGACTTGCTGACCTTCCGCCAGATGATCGCCTTCGGCCGGCGCTTCAACCGCGTCGGCCGGGGCGCCTGGTTCAGCCTCGCGATCAACGTGGTCTGGCCGTTCCTGGTGCTGTTCACCCGGTTCCGGGTACGCGGGGGAGAGCACCTCCCCGCTTCGGGTGGCTTCCTGGTGGCGTCGAACCACCTCTCGTTCGCCGACCCGACGACGGTCACGGCGTACTGCCTCGCGCACGGGCGCGTGCCGCGTTACCTGGCGAAGGCGAGCCTGTGGGACGCGCCGGTCGTCGGCTCGGTGATGCGTTCGGGCGGGCACATCCCGGTCCACCGCGGGGCACCGACGGCGGCGGGCGCGTACCGCGACGCCGTCAAAGCCGTGCGTGAGGGTGAGTGCGTCGTCATCTTCCCCGAGGCGACGTTCACGGATCACCCGGACGGGTGGCCGATGCGGGGCAAGACCGGAATCGCGCGGATCGCGCTGGAGACCGGCGTCCCGGTGATCCCGCTGGCGAACTGGGGCACGCACCACCTGCTGCCGTCCGACGCGGTGCTCCCGCGCGGCTTCCCGCGCAAGACGGTGAACCTGGTCGCGGGTCCGCCGGTCGACCTTTCGGACCTCGTGACCCCCTCACCGTCGCGTGAAGTGCTGGAAGAGGCGACCAAACGGATCATGACCGCGGTGACGGACCTGCTGGTGGAGATCCGGGGCGCCCGCCCGCCCGCCTGAGTAGGCAGTCTCACCCTTCGGACCGTCCCGGTGAGGGGTAGGTTTCGAGGTATGAGCGCACACTATGACGTCGTTGTTCTGGGCGCCGGGGTCGGCGGTTACGTGGCGGCCATCCGGGCGTCGCAACTGGGGCTGAGCGCGGCGGTCGTGGAAGAGAAATACTGGGGCGGGGTCTGCCTCAACGTCGGCTGTATTCCGTCGAAGGCACTGCTGCGCAACGCCGAACTCGCGCACATCGTGACCAAAGAGGCGAAGTCGTTCGGGATCCAGGTCGACGGGAAGATCACCTTCGACTACCAGGCCGCCTTCGACCGCAGCCGCAAGGTCGCCGACGGTCGCGTCAAGGGCGTGCACTTCCTGATGAAGAAGAACAAGATCACCGAATACGACGGGCACGGCACCTTCCTCGACGCCAACACCATCGAGGTCAACGGCGAGCAGATCACCTTCGACAACTGCGTCATCGCCACCGGCGCGACCGCGCGCCTGCTCCCGGGCACCACGCGCAGCGACCGCGTGGTCACCTACGAACAGCAGATCATGGAAAACGAGCTCCCGGAGAGCATCGTCATCGCCGGCGCGGGCGCCATCGGCGTCGAGTTCGCCTACGTGCTGCACAACTACGGCGTCAAGGTGACCATCGTCGAATACCTCGACCGGATGGTCCCGCTCGAAGACGCCGAGGTCTCCGCCGAACTCGCCCGCCGCTACCGGAAGCTCGGCATCGAGGTACTGACCTCCACCAAGGTCGAGACGATCGACGACACCGGGGAGCAGGTGCTCGTGACCGTGTCGAAGAACGGTGAGCAACGCGTCCTGGAAGCGGACAAGGTGTTGCAGGCCATCGGTTTCCAGCCGCGCGTCGAGGGATACGGCCTGGACAAGACCGGCGTCGAACTGACCGAGCGCGGCGCGATCGCCGTCGACTCGCGCGGCCGCACGAACGTCCCGCACATTTTCGCCATCGGCGACGTCACCGCGAAACTGATGCTCGCGCACGCGTCGGAGTCCATGGGCGTCGTCGCCGCCGAGACCATCGCGGGCGCCGAGACCATGGAACTCGACTTCGTGATGATCCCGCGCGCCACCTACTGCCAGCCGCAGATCGCCAGCTTCGGCTGGACCGAGGAACAGGCCCGCGAAAAGGGCTTCGACGTCCAGGTGGCGAAATTCCCCTTCACCGCCAACGGAAAAGCACACGGCCTCGGCGAAGCCGTCGGCTTCGTGAAGATCCTCAGCGACGCCACCCACGGTGAGTTGCTGGGCGCGCACCTGATCGGCCCGGAGGTGACCGAACTGCTGCCGGAACTGACCCTGGCGCAGCAGTGGGACCTGACGGTGCACGAGATCTCGCGGAACGTGCACGCTCACCCGACCCTCGGGGAAGCGGTCAAGGAAGCCGTGCACGGCCTCGCGGGCCACATGATCAACATGTAGTGACGCGAGTGCGTCCGTGGGCGAGACGGCCCAGTGACGATGGAGGAATCGGGACACTCAACGTCCCGATTCCTCCATCGTCACCCCAAGCCAGCCGCAAGTAGTCGACTGAACGCGAAACCCTAGAGCGTGTGGGTGGCGATCAGCTGCCCGATCGCCCGGATGTCCGAAGAGCCCCGGAATTCCAGGCGTACGTTGCCCAGGCCGCTGAACCACAGGTCCAGTTCGGCGTCCAGGTCGAAGGTGCCTGCGGTTTCGATGGAGAACGCCTGGATCTTGCTGTACGGCAGCGAAGTGAAGTCCTTTTTCTTGCCTGTCATGCCCTGGATGTTCACCGCGATGAGCCGCTTGTTCGTGAACACGACGAAGTCCCGCATCGCCTTGAACGAGGAGAGGATCTGCTCGCCCGGGATGATGATCGGCTGCACCGTCGGCGCGATGTCCCCCGGTTTGCACGGCGTGAGCTTGAAGACGGTGTCCTTGGAGAAGTCAATCATGGTCTCCACAGTACGGACTTCCGCGCGACGGCGGTGAGTCCATAAAGGACGATCAGTTGACGCCTTCCATGGCCGCCTTCGCCACGTCGCTGCCCTTGTCCGCTTCCCCGGCGACCTTCACCAGTGCCGCCGTCGCCTGGTCCCGGCTCTCCTCGGCCTTCACGCGTCCTGCCGACGCGGCGTTCACGCCGAAGAAGGCGCCTACCACCGTGCCGATCACCGTTCCCGCCGCGGTGATCACGGCCGTGACGTCCGACGTGTTCGGGTAGCGCATGACCGCCGCCACCGCGATGACCGCGAGCGCGCACAGGCCGGCCACCACCGTCATGAATCCGTAGTTCTTGCCCATCGCCCGCTCCCTTCAGGCTCTTCAAGGCAATGCTTCGCCCGAACGCCGCCCGTCGTTACGGCAAAAGGCCGGACCGTTACCCGCCGATGCCGAAACGCACGTCGTGGCTCTGACCGGGCACTACGAATTCCAGCAACCGAGTGCCCTCTTCGGCTATCGAATCCTGATCCCGCAACGGTTTCGGTGATTCGATCGTCAGTGTCGCCCCTTTGATCGCCCAAATGGCCAGGAATTCACCGTCGACGAGCAGGGTGCCCCGGCGGCCGCCGTTTCCGGGCGGCAGGGGTACACGGCGGCCGTCCGGGATTACGCGCGTGCGGTCGGCGTGGGAGAGCAGGACGTTGTCGTACTCGGGCAGGAACCGCGGGGGAGCCGGGGTGTCCGCGTCGGGTCGTGGCGCGTCCGGGAGGTCGAACAGTTCCTTGCCCTCGGTGTCGGTGAAGGTCCGCAGCCGTGGCCGGAGACGCTCGAAGGCCTCCTTGAGCTTGGTCAGCCCTGACCAGACCTGCGCGTCGCGGACGGTCGCCGGGCCGAAGGCCGTGAGGTAGCGCAGCACCAGATCGTCCAGCGAGATGCCGTCCGTGATCGGGTCGCCGACCCACTGTTCGAGCAGGGAAAACGCCACCGGACCGGTCTGGCCCCACAGCCCCCGCGGTGTCACGTGCGCGAGAGGGAGATGGCTGTTGACCGCGTAGGCGAGGGTGACCGGATCGGCCTCAGGCCACCGCTCCGAGAGCGCGGTCCGGATCTCCGCGCGCGTGCGAGGTCGTTCGGCCAGCAGTTCCCGTCCCGCTTCGGTGATCGCGGCGAGGTCGAGTCCGGCGATCTCCCGTGAGTAGTGGCCGAGGAAACCGCGTTCGATCACCGATTTGATCGTGGGCCACAGCGCGAGGCTGTCCTCGGCCGTCACCAGGTGCACGGTGCCGCGCATCAGCGTCGACCGGACGACTTCGCGGGCGGCCAGCGGTTTCGCCAGTTCGTCCACCTGGAAATCCCGCAGTCGTGACCACAGGCCGACGTAGGACGAGTCGGGTGCCTGCGCCTGGAGGCCGGCCAGCCGCTCGATCGCGGTGACGGCGGGGAGATCGGCGCGGTCCAGCAGGAGTTGCCTGGCCAGGGTGGCGCGGTTGAGCGCGCGCGGGCTCAAGGTTTCCGTCTTCATCAGCCGTGCCTCCCGAAGAAGGTACGGAGATCTCCGGCAAGCAGTTCGGGGACTTCCATCGCCGGGAAATGACCACCGGTGTCGTATTCGGACCAGTGTTCCACCGGGCCGTCCTGGAGGCTCCGGATCGTCGTGTCCCCGGCGAAGACGGCGATGCCGCGAGGAGGTCCGGCGGGTGCTTCACCGTCCCAGCCGCCTTGGGACATCTGCCGGTAGACCTCCATGCCCTCGTACGTGGCATGCGCCGAGGACGCGCCCGCGCCGGTGAACCAGAACAGGCTGACCGCGGCCAGCAGATGATCGCGATCGACGGCGTCGTCCGGCAGCGCCTTGGCCGGATCCGTCCATTCGGCGAACTTCTCCACGATCCACGCGAGCTGGCCGGTGGGGGAGTCGTTGAGCGAGTACGCCAGCGTTTGCGGTCGGGTCGCCTGAAGGTGCAGGTAACCGAGGCCGTCGGACTGGAACCGGTTGAAGCGTTCGCCGCGTTCGCGGTCCTTTCCCGAGAGACCGGCCAGGTCGACGGCGGGGCCGAACGGCATGCCCGCGCTGGTGCCGGTCAGGTGCACGCCCACCGTGCGGTGCGCGGCGATCATCGACAGGATGCCCGCGACCCCGGCGCCGGCATCCGTCCCGTGGACGCCGAAACGTTCGTAGCCGAGGCGGTCCATCAGCGTCGTCCACGCTTGCGCGACGCGGAACAGGTTGCCCCAGCCGGGGCCTCGCACCGGCGTCGAGAAGCCGTAACCGGGCAGGGACGGGATGACGAGGTGGAACTCGTCGGTCAGCAGGTCGATGACCTTCCGGAATTCGAACGGCGAACTCGGCCAGCCGTGCGTGAGGATCAGCGGCAGCGCGTCCGGCCGGGCGGAGCGGACGTGCAGGAAGTGGATGGTCTGGCCGTCGATCTCGGTGGTGAACTGCGGGATCTCGTTCAGTTCCGCCTCCTGCGCCCGCCAGTCGAAGCCGTCGGCCCAGTACTCGGCCAGTCCTTTGAGATAGGTGACCGGAACGCCTCGGCTCCAGTCGGTGGTGACTTCGCGCGGCCAGCGGGTGCGGCCCAGTCGGTCGGTGAGGTCGTCCAGTTCGGCCTGGTCGATGGCGATGCGGAAGGGCTTGATCTCGGTCATGAGGACTACGTTAGGAACGATTGCGGAAAGGTTCGTTCCGCGATTGCGGACAAGGTGGGATTCATGGCTGAAACTTCGGCGAGACTGCTGCGCCTCCTTTCCCTGTTGCAGGCGCGACGCGTCTGGACCGGGCCGGAACTGGCGGATCGGCTCGACGTCACGACGAGGACCATCCGGAACGACGTCGAGCGGCTGCGCGGACTGGGTTATCCGGTCGACGCCACTCCCGGCGTCTCGGGTGGGTACACCCTGGGCGCGGGCGCGGCCATGCCGCCGCTGCTGCTCGACGACGAGGAGGCCGTCGCGGTGGCGATGGGGCTGCGCACGGCCGCGGGCGGGACGATCGCGGGGATCGAGGAGACGTCGGTCCGCGCGCTGGCGAAATTGGAGCAGGTGCTGCCCTCGCGGCTGCGACGCCGCGTCAAGGCGCTGAATTCCGCGACGCTCGCGGTGCAGGGCGGCGGCCCCACGGTCGACGCCGAGGTGCTCACCGTCATCGCCAACGCCTGTCGTGACCGCGAGACCCTGCGGTTCGATTACTTGGGGCACCACGGATCCGAGACGCGACGGCAGGTCGAACCGCATCGCGTCGTGCATATGAACCGCCGGTGGTACCTCGTCGGCTGGGACGCCGACCGGCGGGACTGGCGTACGTTCCGCGCGGACCGGATGCGGCCGCGTACCCCCAACGGACGCCGGTTCGAGCCGCGCGAACCACCCGAAGGCGGGGTGGTCGCCTACCTGCAGCGCGGCGTGGGCGCGGCGCTGTGGCGGCACCACGCGACGATCCGGCTGCACGCCCCGGCCGCCGAAGCCGCGGCGAAGGTGCCGCCCGCCGTCGTGGTCGAGGCCGTCGACGAGCGGACCTGCCTGCTCAAAGCCGGTGCCGACACACTGGAGTACCTGGCGCTCTACCTCGGCCTGCTCGACACCGACTTCGACGTCGTCGACTCACCGGAATTCGCCGGGCACTTGCGCAAGCTGATCGACCGGTTCAGCCGTGCGGTGGACGCTTGACGTCGAAGACCAGTTCCGGGCGCTCCCAGGTGATTTTCGGCGGCTGTGGCGGCACGACACCGACGCGGCGCGCGCCCATCCGCTCGTAGAAGCCGGTGGCCGGGGGATGGGAGACGACGCGGATTTCGGTCATGCCGAGTTCCGCGGCCTGGCCGAGCATATGCTCGATCAGCCACGCGCCGATGCCGGTTCCCTGTGCGGAATCGGCGACGAACAGCAGGTCCAGCTCGGCCGGATATTCGATCAGGCTGTAGAAGCCGACCACCTCCCGCTGTGCGTGGGCGACGAACGCGGGATGGGTGGCGAGATAGTCCTCGGTGACCCGGTAACCCTCGAGAATCGACGCGTATTCCCCTTGATAGGCGGCCGATTCCCGCAGCAGCGTGGTCACCTTGCCCGCGTCGGATGCGCTTGCCCTGGAGATGCGATAGCTCGTCACGCCCGCAGCTTAGAACGTCACACCGACAACTCTTGACCTCCAGTTAACTGGAGCTACCACAGTGGGTTCCACAGCGGGGGAACGAACTGGAGGAACAAGATGAAAGCGGCCGCGTTCACGGAAGCCGGTGGCCCGGAGGTACTCCGGGTGCTGGAGTTGGAAGAGCCGCACGCCGGGGCCGGGCAGGTCCGGGTGCGGGTGAAGGCGGCGGGGGTGCAGCCGTATGACGCGGCCGTGCGGGCGGGCTGGGAACCCGCGGGGATCGAGCTGCGGTGGCCGCGGGTTCCGGGGAACGAGTTCGCCGGGATCGTCGACGAGGTCGGTTCCGGGGTCACCGGCCTCGTCACGGGCACCGAGGTGCTCGGTTTCACCGCTGTCCAGGCTTACGCCGAGTACCTCGTGGTGCCCGCGGAGAACGTCACGCCGAAACCGCCGGAGATGCCGTGGGAGGTCGCGGGCGGCTTCACGGCGGGAACGCAGACGGCGTCCTTGGCACTGGACGCGCTGGGGATCACCCGTGGTGAGACGCTGCTGATGCATGGCGCGGCCGGGGCGGTGGGCACCGCAGCCGTCCAGCTCGCCGTCCTGCGCGGCGCGAAGGTCATCGGCACGGCGAGTGAGGTGAACCAGGACTACGTCCGTTCACTCGGCGCCGAACCGGTCGTCTACGGCGAAGGGCTCGCCGAACGGGTGCGCGCCCTCGCGCCGTCCGGAATCGACGCGGCGCTGGACGGGGCGGGCGGGGTCGCGTTCGACCTGTCGCTGGAACTGGTCGCCGACCCGGGACGGGTGCTCACTCTCGTCGAGCATGGACGCGCGGCCGAAGCCGGCGCGCGAGTGGTCACCGGAACGCGGTCGGCCGAGCGGCTGGGGATGCTCGCGTCGCTGTACGTCAAGGGGGAATTGCGGTTCCTGGTGCGGCGGACCTACCCGTTCGGTGAGGCCGCGGCGGCGCATCGGGAGATCGAGACCGGGCACGGGCGGGGAAAGGTCGTGCTGACCTTCCCGTGACGGGGGTGCGGGCGGGGCGCGGCGGTGAGGGAGGAAGCCGTCGCGCCCCGTCAGGCGGCGAAGACGGTGCGGACGACGGCCTCATCGCCCTCGATCTCGACCACTCCGAGGGCTCGGGCATCGTCGAGGGTGAGCGCACCGGCGGCGAGGGCGAGGACGTAGGCGGGCTCGGCGCGGACGGTGGCGTCGTGGTCGCCGCCGTCGTGCGGGCCGACTTCGAAGCCCGAGCGTGTCGCACGGAGAAGTAAGGACGGGTCGCCGATTTCCAGGCCGACCGTCGCCGAGTCGCGGATCGTGACCCGGGTGTCGAGCAAGGCGGGGACGGCGAGGGCGAGCCACTCGGAGCGGAAGGAGTCGCCCTCGGGGCCGCGGGTCATCAGCGGGGTGGACCAGCGGATCAGGCTCTCGATCGGCTGTCGCAGCTCGGTGCCCCAAGGGGTGAGGGCGTACTCGACCACGTTGCCTTCAGCTGCCAGCCGCCGCTCGACCACTCCGGACGCTTCGAGGTCGCGGAGCCGGTCCGCGAGCAGGTTGGTCGCGATGCCGGGGAGGCCCTCGAGCAGATCGGGTCTCAAGCGCACTTGAGAAACTCAAGCTACCGCGAGTCGAGAGGGGCCCCTCCATGGCTGATACCACCAGGAGCGCCCGGCCCGCTTGGGTCGATGACGACCTGTTCCCGTTCGAGAGCCGCTTCGTCGATGTCGACGGGCACACAGTGCATTACGTCGACGAGGGGTCGGGTCCCACGCTCCTGTTCCTGCACGGCAACCCGACCTGGTCGTTCCTCTGGCGGGACGTGATCCGCGCGCTGTGCGACGACTTCCGGTGCGTCGCCCTCGACTACCCGGGTTTCGGACTGTCGGCGGCGAAGCCCGGCTACCGCTTCCTGCCCGAGGAGCACGCCGACGTGGTCACCGCGTTCGTCGACGCCCTCGGACTGGAGGGGATCACGCTGGTCGGACAGGATTGGGGTGGACCGATCGGGCTGGCCGCCGCGCGGCGGCTGCCGGGTGGCTTCGAGCGGCTGGTGCTCGTCAACGCCTGGGCCTGGCCGGTCAACGGCGACCTCTACTTCGAGGCCTTCGCTCGCCTCGCGGGCGGAGCCCCGATCCGCTTCCTGGCCCGGCGGTTCAATCTCGTCGTCAACGCGTTCATCCCCATGGGGCACCGCATGCGCAAGCCGACCGCGGCCGAGATGACCCAGTACCGTCGCGCGCTGGACACACCCGAGCGACGCCAGGCCTCCGCCGTCTTTCCCGGCCGGATCACCGCCAGCCGGGCCTTCTTCACCGAGGTCGAGGCAAGTCTTGCCGACTTCGCCCACGTGCCGACCCTGATCGTGTGGGGAAATGCCCAGATCGGCTTCCGGCCTCGGGAGCGCGAGCGACTGGAAGCGTCTTTTCCCGAGCACGAGACCGTGCTCTTCGAGCGCGCCGGCCTCTACGTGGAGTCCGACGCGCCCGAGGAGTTCGTCGCCGCGATGCGCGACTGGACGGCGGCCGAACGCGACTAATCGGCTAATTGTGGTGGATACGCGGCTTGGCAAAAGTCCAGTCGCGGCGCCCCAAATGGTTTAAACCAAAATTTCGGTCTTTTCGGACTGAGCGTGGTCCCACGATGTGGATTCCCGCTCCTTCCCGACTTTGGTCGGTGGACTCGTCACCGACAGCTCTTTAGATTCTCCCTATTACACCCGGTCAGGGGTAATTCATTCGGGTAACCGAAGAGATTACTGCGACGGGGTGTCACGCCGTCAGCGCGCTTAGCCGGAGCGCTGGGTTGAAACAGGGAGAATTCGATGAGCAGATTCAGCCGGGTGGTCACATGCTCGGTTCCGGTCGCGGTCGGCGCTTTGCTGCTGTCGACCGCCGTTTCCGGCGCCCAGCCGTCGGAGGAGGCGCGCACGCAGGCCGGGATCACCGCACTGCAGAGCATCAAGAAGAGCCTCACCCCGGCTGAGCGCAAGCAGTCGAGCCAGCTCGTCATCGAGAAGCGTCTCCGCGCGGACAAGGGGCTGGCCGGCAAGCTGTCCGAGTACCGGACCGGGCTGGGCGTCAGCGACGCCGGCACCGTCGCGGTGGACATCAAGGGCGCGGGTCAGTCCCTCGTGGACGCCGTCAAGGCGGCGGGCGGAACCGTCCGTTACGCCTCGCCCACCGGCGCGCTCCGCGCCGACCTCCCGCTGAACGCCGTCGACGCGATCGCCGGACGCGGGGACGTCACCGAGGTCAAGGCCGCCGCGCAGGCGATGACCTGGAACGAGTCCGCGCCGCAGAACCGCGGGCAGGCCGCCGCCAAGCAGGCCGCCGCCGCACTCCAGGTCGCCGAGGGCGACAAGGCGCACGGCGCCGACACCGCCCGCACCAAGTACGGCGTCACCGGAGCCGGCCAGAAGGTCTGCGTGCTCTCGGACGGCGTCAAGTCGCTCAAAGCCTCGCAGACCGCCGGTGAACTTCCCGCCGTCGATGTCCTCGCCGGTCAGGCGGGCAGCGGTGACGAGGGCACCGCGATGCTGGAGATCATCCACGACATGGCGCCCGGCGCCGCGCTCGGTTTCGCGACCGCGTTCACCAGCGAGCAGAGCTTCGCCGACAACATCCGCGCCCTGCGCACCACCGGCAAGTGCACGATCATCGTCGACGACGTCTCCTACTTCGACGAGTCGCCGTTCCAGGACGGCCCGGTCGCGCAGGCCGTCAACGACGTGACCGCGGCGGGCGTGCTCTACTTCTCCTCCGCGGGCAACTCGGGCAACCTGACCGACGGCACCAGCGGTTACTACGAGGGTGACTTCCGCGGCTCCAGCAGCAAGATCTCCGGGATCACCGGTACGCCGCACGACTTCGACCCGAGCGGCACGACCCAGCTGTACAACGCGCTTTCCCCGGGCTCGCTCGGCCGCTACGTCACCCTGTTCTGGTCCGACCCGTGGGGCAAGGCCACCAGCGACTACGACCTGTTCATCCTGAACTCGTCCGGTTCGGTCGTCGCCTCCAGCGAGGGCGCGCAGAACGGCACCCAGAACCCGTACGAGATCGCCCAGGTCCCGGCCAGTGGCTCCGGCTTCAAGGTCGCCGTCGTGAAGTACAGCGGCGCCGACCGGTTCATCGCGCTCAACGTGATCCGCGGCCGTTTCGTCGCCTCGGGTTCGCTGAAAGCCTTCAGCACCAACGGTGTCACCTCCGGTCACTCCGCGGCGGTCAACGCCTTCAGCGTCGCGGCCACCCCGGCCGCCGGCGCCTTCGGCCGCGCGCTCGAAACCGGCGACCCGGCGAACCCGGCCGGCCCGTACCCGGGTCTGTTCACCAGCGCCAGCAAGTGGGAACGGTTCACTTCGGACGGTCTGCGTCACCAGTTCTACAACCCGGACGGTTCGGTGATCACCCCCGGCAACGTGTCCTCCACCGGTGGTGCGACGCGGAACAAGCCGGACATCACCGCGGCCGACGGCGTGGCGACCTCGGTGAGCGGCTTCCAGCCGTTCTTCGGGACCTCCGCCGCGGCGCCGAGTGCCGCCGCCATCGCCGCGCTGCTGTTGCAGGGCAAGCCGACCGCGACCCCGGCGCAGATCCGCTCGGCGCTGACGTCGACCGCGATCGACCTCGGCGCTCCCGGTTTCGACCCGGTCACCGGGGCCGGGGTCATCATGACCGGGCCGGCGCTGGCCGCGCTGGGCGTCGCCCCGAAGTAGTGACCCTTTATCGCGCGTGAAGTCCGTGAAGGCCTCCTTCCCTACCTTAAGCGTCAATGCCAGGAACTTAGGCTGGCTCTGGGGTGGGTTGGGTTGGCTGTGTCTTGTCCGGTGGTGGGGGTTGCGGTGTTGATCCGGTAGCTGGCTGTGGTGCAGGTCAGTTGCCGGGTTTTGCCGTTGTGGGGGTAGCGGTGGAGAGTGTTTTTGAGGGCTCGGGGAAAGATCCGGTGGTGGGTGTGGCGGGTGATGAGTTGCCGGTGTAGGTGCTGGCAGGTGTGTTCGAGGTGTTCGCGGGCTTGTCCGGGTGTGATAGTGATCGCCGCTGTGGCCGTGTCGCGGGCGGCGGTGAAGGAGATCCGGGATGGATCCAGAGTGCCGGTGTTCGCGGCGTGGGTGATCAACAGCCGGATTGTCTGGTAGGTGGTGAGGGCGGCCCAGAGTTCTTGCTGGGCGCGGATTGGGGTGCGGCCGCGGAGTTGTTGTCCTTGCAGGAGCACGGTTTTGAGTTCACGGATGCCGGTTTCAGCGACCCAGCGGCGGGCATAGAGGGCGACGAGTTGGTCGGCGGGAGCGGAGTCGGTGTCGAGCAGGCTGGTGACCAGCCGGTATTTCTGGGTGCGGGGGACGCCGTCGACGGTGACGGTGATCCAGGCTTCGATCACGCGGACGGTGATGCCCTGGATCGGGCGGGGCTTCGGTGGGCGGTGTCCGCGTTTGCGGTTGCGTCGGACGTTGTTGCGCCAGGCGCGGGCGTCGGCTGGGTCGTGCAGAATGGCCAGCCAGGATCCGTCGGGCAGAAGGTGTTGCGGGCTGAGCAGGGGTTTGTCCAGTTTGGCTCGCCATAACAGGTGTGTTCCCCGGGCGCGGGCCGCGCTCCAGAGCGGGTAGCCCAGAAAGTTCCGGTCGGCCAGCAGCAGCATCCCCGGCCGCAGGAAGGTCACAAGCCGGCGGGCCAGGGTGACCTCGCCCTGGCCTAGCCCGCCGGTGACCGCGCCCAGCAGCTGACGGGTGCCGCAGGCCAGCAGCACCAGCACCCGCGCTTTCGGTGTTCCCACCGGGCCGTTCCCGCCCCGATGGCGGCGGAAATGTTCCCGGTTCGCGGGCGTGTCGTCCACTGTGATCTCGGTGCCGTCCCAGGCACAGACCTGCAGCCCGAACGCGTGGGACCACGGCCGGACCAGGGTCGGGACCGGCCTCGTCATCGCGGTGAACAGCAGCTGGAACGGCACCACGCCGAGACGGTCACGCAGCTTGGTCAGTGCGGTGCTCGTCGGCAAGGCCCAGCCCAGGCCCGCCAGCCGCCGCACCATTCCGGGCGGGATCATCGCTTGCGTCACGGCCGCGGCGGACTGGGCGCGCAGCAGGCACAACGCGAGCACTAGACAGACCCCCAGCCGCGAGGGCAATGCCCGGAAGCGCTGCTCGTCCCTGCCAGCGACCGCGAGAGCCTCGTCGACCAGCGAGGGCGGGATAAAACAGGACAGAACACCCAGACCGGTCCGCGACAGCAACCGCCCCAGCGGTGACGACCAGCCCGTGGGCATGACAGCATGAGCAGGCAACGAGGCTCCTGACAGCACTGATGACTTCGACAATCACCAGTCCTAGTCCGAGCCTCGTTGCCCTTTCAGGCCACCACGCCGACCACCCTCAAACCGTGATCAACGCCAGCCTTAAGTTCCTGGCATTGACCTTAAGCGTAGGGAAGGAGGCCTTCACGGAACGGCCACGTTGGCTTACCTCGCGATAGGGCGCCACGGTCATTTCGTCAATCCCAGCGTGGGTATTTCTTGGCGCTTTTCTCGCTGCGGAGGAAATCGCTTCGGCGCGGCGCGTTCCTTCGCGTGAGGCCAGCTAGGCTGACCGGACGCGGATGACAATCGCCGCGCCGGAGCGGTCCGGCGCGGTCGGCGAGGAGGTTCGATGGGCAACGGCAAGACCGCGGTCGTCACCGGGGCGAGCTCCGGGCTCGGCCGGGAGATCTCCCGCGCGTTGCTCGGCGCGGGTTACCGGGTCGCCCTCGCCGGACGTCGCGCGGACGCGCTGGCCGAGACCGCGGGCGGCGACCCGAACGCGCTCGCCGTGCCCACCGATGTCGCCGATCCCGATTCCGTCGCCGCCCTGTTCGAGACGGTCCGTGCCGAATGGGGGCGGCTGGATCTCCTGGTGAACAACGCGGGCGTGTCGGTGAGCGGGACCGTCGACGAGCTGTCCTTCGCGGACTGGAAACGCGCCGTCGACACCAACCTGACCGGCATGTTCCTGTGTGCGCGGCAGGCGGTCCGGCTGATGAAGGCGCAGGACCCGCGCGGCGGCCGGATCGTGAACAACGGCTCGATCTCCGCCCACGCCCCGCGTCCCGCGAGTGTCGCCTACACGGCGACGAAACACGCGGTCACCGGGTTGACGAAGTCGATCTCCCTCGACGGCAGGGCCTGGAATGTCGCTTGTGGACAGATCGACATCGGCAACGCCGCCACCGAGATGACCCTGCGGATGGCCGACGGTATCCCGCAGGCCGACGGGAGTGTCAAGGCCGAACCGACCTTCGACGCCCGGCACGTCGCGGACGCCGTGCTGTACATGGCCGGTCTGCCGCTGGACGCGAACGTCCAGTTCCTGACCATCACGGCGACCACGATGCCGTACATTGGCCGTGGCTAAGGGATCACCTTCGCCTTCCGGAACTCGTCGAACAGCCGGAAGAACATCGCCGACGTCTCCGCGTATTCGTGGAAGCCGGCGCGGCGGGCCTTCGAGCCGTCCGCGAACATGTCGTAGTCCCAGCCGAACACGAAGTCGGCGAAAGCCCAGGACGAGGAGACGGCGCTGTACGGCACCTCCAAGCCGTATTTCGCGGCGATCGAAGTCCAGAGTTCTTCCTTGTCCGCCATGACGACGTCCAGCGACATCGGCAGTGGCGGCGCCACCTCCAGGTCGAAGTAGCCGGCGATCCGCGGCCAGAGCTCGCTCCACCGGAAAAGGTCACCGTTCGCGATGTTGAACGCCTCGTTCTCCGAGCCGGTGGCCCAGACGGTGGCCTTCGCCAGTAGCCCGGCGTCGGTCATCTCCAGGAGACTGTCGTACGCGCCGGGTTTGCCGGGGAAGCGCAGCGGCAGGCCGAGTTCCTTCGAGATCGACGCGTACACGGCGATGGCCAGCGCGAGGTTCATCGGGTTGCCCAGCGCGGTCCCGCCGACCACCGACGGCCGGATCGCCGACCACGTCCAGGATTTCCCCGCCTGGCGTCGCTCCAAAAAGGACTGCTGGTCCACATTGAACTCGGGCGGCATGTGCCCGGCGTCGGTTTCGCGCGCCGGGGTCTTGAACGGGCCGAGGTGGGCGCCGTAGACCTTGTAACCCTGCATGAGGCTGATGTGACGCAGTCCGGGCGCGGCGGGTTCGATCGCGTCGACGAGGTTGGTCAGCATCGCCAGGTTCGGCGGGACCAGCTCGGCCCAAGTCGGCTTGTCGACATAGGCCGCGTAGAACACGTGGGTGACGTCGTCCAGGCCGCTCAGCTTGGCGCGGGTGTCGTCCGCGTCGAGCAGGTCGACGGCGATCTGACCGGGGCCGCCGCGTCGCGACAGGCCGACGACCCGCCAGCCGGACCGGCTCTCCAGGTACTCGATCAGGTTCTTGCCGATGACCCCGTTCGCCCCGGCGACCAGGGCGACCTTGCGTTCTTCGTTCATGTCACCGAGCCTGGCCTCGTCGGGGTGATAAGTCCAAGGCATAGATATCACCACTCCGATAAACTCTTTGCATGACCAGTTTGCGGCAGCTCGAATACCTGGTGACGGTCGTGGACACCGGCTCCTTCACGCGGGCGGCGGAATTGCTGCACGTGACACAGCCCGCGCTGTCGCATCAGGTCCGCGCTCTGGAGAAGGGCGTCGGCGGCCCCCTGCTCGAACGTCTGCCGCGCAGTGTCCGGCTCACCCCGATGGGGCGCGCCATGCTGCCGCACGCCCGTGCCACCCTCGCCGACGCCGAACGCGCGCGGTGCGCGGCCCGCCAGGCGTCCGGGCTGGAGGCCGGCGAACTGCAGATCGCCACGGTCTACTCGGTCGGTCTCGGGGTGCTGCCCTCGGCGTTGCGGGTGTGGCGGAGGGAGCGGCCCGACGTCGACGTCACGCTGGTGGAGTTCCGGCACGCGGACGAACTGCGCGACGCGATGGCGGCGGGGGAAGCCGACGTCGCGGTCGGCCCGGTCCCGCCTGGCTGGGACGGCCCGGTGCGTGAACTCGGCACCGAGGAGTTCGTCGTCGTCCTGCCCATCGACGGCCCGCGCGAGGACGACGGCACCGGCGTCGTCGACCTCGCGACCCTCGCCGACTGCGCTTGGGTGCACTACGCGCCGGGCAACGGCCTCGCGGACCTCGTCGACCAGGCCTGCGCGGCGGCGGGATTCCAGCCGAGGGCGGCGGTCCGTACCGAGCAGACCGCGGCCGCGCCGGTGCTCGCGGCCGCCGGTCTCGGCCCGGCGCTGGTCCCGGCCAATGTGCTGCCCCAAGGCTTTCCCGGCCGCGTCCTCCGGCCCGAGCCGTCGATCCGGCGCACGCTCGCCGCCTACTGCCGGAGCACGCCAGACCCGCTGACCTCGGCCTTCATCGACGTCGTGGCGGGGGAGTGCACCCTCGGGTCAGCGCACGGAAACCGCTGACAGGTCCACGCTCCCGAACGGCGTCGCCTTCACGTCGCCGACCCGCTCGGCCCAGACCGCGTGTCCGTGCCCGGACCACAGCGGGGCGACCGGCAGATCCCGCAGCAACTGGTTCTCCACCAGCCGGTAGACCTCACCGCTGTCACCCGCTTCGGTCTCCTCGGCCGATTTCAGCAGGTCGGCGAATCCGTCGCTCTGATAGCCGGTGGCCTTCACGATCTCGCTCAAGACCTCTTGCGGACTCGGTGTCATGAGGTTCAGATCGAGGGCGAACGGTCCTTTGCCGGGAGCCGAGGCGATCGGCACGCCGAGTGCCGTGCCCGCCTGTTCGGCCAGCGGGCGCAGCCAGTTCGCCCCCGTCTGTCCGAAGTGGACCGCCGAACCGGTGGGGAACTCCGCCTGGGTCAGCAGGGACTTCCCGGCTCCGGCGTCGAAGGTGCAGGGACGGCAGGTGCTGCTGCGTTCGCCGGGGGCGACGGCGGGCGGCAAAAGTGACTTCGCCGGGTCCACCTGCTTGCCGAGGACGTCCGACTCCAGCGCGGCGCGGTCGACCCCGAGCGCGAAGCCGTGCCGGACGGTGGCGTCGGAGAAATGGTCCGCCGTCAAAGGGAAACCCAGGTAGGAGACGGTGGGCAGCGCCCACATCGCGTGCCGCTGCGCGAAATCGGCGTGCATGGCTTCGTGCCGGTCACCGGGGACCACGGTGGAGAGATCGAGTTTCCCGGCCTTGACCTCGTCGTACTGTGCCGCGGCGTCCCCGGTCTTCAGCTCGACCACGCGAGCCTTGCCCGGCGCGTCCGCCACCCGGGCCAGTTTGCCGCCCGACGGCTGCCAGGCCCCGTCCAAGCGGAACGGGCCGTTGCCGACCGGGTGCAGCGCGAACCCCGTCCAATCCCGCGAAGCCAGTGCCGACGCGGGGAGCGGGACCAGTGCGGGGGAGGAGAGCAGCGCCGGCACTTGTCCGGACGGCCGGTCGAGGACGAGCCGGATGGTCAGCGGGTCCGGTGCGGTGATCTCCTTGGCTCGCAAGAGATCTTTCACCACGCGCGACGCCTGCCAGTTCTCCTTGCCGATGGCCGCCCACGTGTCCACGTAGGACTGGGCGGTCACCGGCGTCCCGTCGTGGAACTTCCCGCCGTCCTTGAGCTTGACCGTCCACGTGATCCGGTCGGTGCTGGTGACCGATTCCGCCGCCCGTGGCGTCATCTTTCCCGTCGCGGGGTCGTAGTCGCCCAGCGGCGTCCACAGCGCGCCCGTGACGAGCCGTCCGGATTGGTCGCGGACGTCGGCGGGCAGCAGGGTCGCCGGGGCGGCCAGCCCGACGCGAAGAACGTCCGGTGCGGGCGGTTCGCCGGATTCCGTGCAGCCCGCCGTGACCAGGGCGGCGGCGAGGAGCGGGGCCAGAAGACGCAAGCGCATGGTCATGTCATAGCAGTCCCGCACCGACCATCGGCGGTTGTGCGGGCAAAGTGGTGGTCATAGGGTGCGGAGACCAGCCTGGGAGGTTTCTGTGCGAGGAAACTGGTTGCTCCGTTCATGCCTGGCGATCGCGACGGTCACCACGACCCTGATCGCCACCGGCCTGCCCGCCGCCGCCTGCGGCGAGGAGGACAAGCCGTCGAGTGAGAAGGTCCGGGTCTCGGGCGAGCCCGGCGCGGTGAAGAACGTCAAGGCCGTCGGCAACGTGCCCGACGCGCAAGGCGCCATCGCCATGGGCTTCCTGCAGTACGGGCACCGCGACGTCATGGCGGTGTCCGGCGAGTTCGGCCTGAAGGTCTACGACCTCACGAAGAACCCCACGGCGCCGAAGCTGATCGGCGAGGTCAGCCTGCCCGGCCTGTGGGAGACCGAGGACACCGAGGTCGACGTCAAACGCAAGCTCGTCTTCCTCGCGCGGGACCCGCGCGCTTACGGCGGCACCACGCAGACCGGTGAATCCGGGATCTACATCATCGATCTCAAGAACCCGGACAAACCGGCCATCCTGAGCTACACCAAGGTGCCGGCCGGACATACGACCAGCTGTGTCGACGACTGCCGGTACCTCTGGACCGGCGGCCCGGCGAAGGCCGCGAACCAGCCCGCCGACTGGGGCGGCCGCCCGATCTGGGTGACCGACATCCGCGATCCGCGTAACCCCAAGACCTTCCCGAACCCGATCGAACTCGCGCGCAACGACGGCAAGACCGACTACGTGCACGACGTCCAGGTCGACGACGAGGGGGTGGCGTGGGTGTCCGGGCGCGGTGGCGTCCGCGGCTACTGGACCAACGGCTACCACCGCGATCCCGTGCGGGGCAAGGTCCGCCGCGCGACCGCGTTCGACCCCGTGCCCTACGCCGGTGGCGGGATCGAGGAGACGGCCGCGCCGTCGAAGTTCATGCACAACAGCTTCCACCCGGCCGGGCACCGCTCGGCCGACGGCGCGGACTCGAACCGCTGGCACGGCCGCGATCTCATCTACGCCACCGAGGAGAGCTTCCTCGACGGCTGCGCCGGTGACGGCGTGCTGACGATCTCGTCGTTGCAGAACTCCTACAACGGCGAAGGCTGGCGTTCGACGCCGGAGAAGCCGTTCCGCCTCAAGTCCGTCGGCACCTGGAGCGTCGCCGGGCAGGAAGGCAGCGACCCGACGACGGGTGACTGCTCCGCGCACTACTTCGACGTTCGCGGCAAGGTCCTCGTGCAGTCGTTCTACACGCAGGGCACGCGCTTCCTCGACGTCAGCGACCCGACCGACCCGAAGCAGATCGCCTACTTCCGCCCGGCGGACGCCAGCGCGTGGGCGCCCTACTGGCACAAGGGTTACGTCTACGTCGCCGACAACACTCGCGGAATCGACATCCTGAAGCTCACCGCCTGAGCCAAGATGTCCCCATGCGCACCATGGGGAAGATGTTGGGGAGCACGGCCGCGGTCGTCCTGATCGCGGCCTGTACTCCGCCTCCGCCCGAAGCACCGCCCGTGTCCACCGATCCGGCGCCGGTCGCCGAGACGTTCCCGGAAGTCGGCGAGATCGCCGAGGTCTCCTGGGTCGAGGAGAAGATGGGCGCCCCCGAGGGTCGGGTCGAGGCGCCCGGGCCCAGCGACTTCCGGCTGACCGCCCTGGTGAAGCTCGGTCTCGAAGCCGTCCCGAAGGTACTGAGCAGCTACAAATGCACGCAGGTGGGGCAGCTGCCGGACACCCCGGAACGACTGAAGCCGCTCATCCCCGCCAAGGTTTCCTGGCTTTCCTGTGACCTGCCCACGACCACCAGGTCCAGGACCGTCTACGTGGTACCCGGTTCCGCGGAGGCCGTCTTGATCGCCCAGACCATGTGACAAAGCCGTGCGGAACCGGTGATCCGCGGTCACCGTGGCCGCGTGATCCGTGAAGGCCTCCTTGCCTACCCTGAAGGTAGGGAAGGAGGCCTTCACTACCGGCCGAACGGGTCGGTAACCCTCATCGGCACTCACGACCCCCGGCCTGCGTCCAGAATCAGGGCCTTCAGATCTCTAAGCCAGCAACTCCTGCAGTTCCCGGATGGCCGTGGCGAGTTCCGCCGCGAACAGCTCCATCTCGTGCGCGACGTGCTTCGGCGTGCACAGGTAGATGTTCAGCCTGTCCGGCAGCAGCACGTACGCGACGCCGATGCACTGCGGGCTGGTCGATCCGAAGCCGAAGTACTGGATGTTCACCGACGGCGCCGAGCTGGTGCTCAGGTAGTCGTTGCGCATCTTCAGCCAGCCCGGCGACGAGTACAGCGCCGGGGGCTCGTCGACGCCGCGACGCTTCTGGATCAGCTGCAGCTCCCACAGGTGCTGCTCCGGCGCGTCGCCCGCCTGGCATTCCTTCGCCCGCGTGACGTGCTTCGCCGCCGCCGCGCGGAAGGCCGCCTGACGCGTCTGCCGGTCCGCGTTCGGGTCGTCAATCACCTTGACGAACCACTGCACCTCGGGCGTCACCACTCGCATCGCTTCGGTTCGCCCGTTCTGGTACTGCCGCGTCGCGATCGATTCGTACGTCGCGCCGGTGATGCCCTTCGCGCGCTTGTGCGCGAGCTGGTACGCCATCTGCGCGAAGCCGTCGGGGGACATCCCCAGCTCCTTCGCCCGCTTCGCGCCGAAGTCGGTGAAGGACACCGTCTTCGTGGCGGTCGCGTCGGCGTACGCGGCGAAGGACGAGGCCGCGGCGCGGGCGTCCTCGCGGAGCGCGTCACCCAGGACGAACTCGATGACCTCGGACGCCGGGACGCCGTCGGCGGGCGGGCGGTCCAGCCGCGAGCCGCTCAGCAGCTCGTCGGTGAAGCCGAGGATCGTGGTCCCGTCCAGTTCGCAGTGCTCGACGTTGATCCCCGCCGTTCCGTCCTCGAACACGATCAGCGAGACGGCCTTGTCGAACCAGCGGTTGCCACTGTCGCCGTGCAGCAGCTTGTCGCACGCCTCCTGCGTGTCCGCCGGGGTGAAGTCCTCCAGGCACAGGCAGAACAACGCCGTCTCGATGTCATCGAGCGCGGACGCGTTCCCGGCGGCGAGCAACGCCTCGCGCGTCGCCGCCCACTCGGCCCTGGCTTTGGTGGTGAAATGCCCGACGGCGCTCTCCGGATCCTCGACGAAGTTCCCCGACTTCATGATCGTCTGCAGCCCCGCGACCAGCTGTTCGGGGGAATACGGCCGCCCGTCCGGTGCGATGACGTCCATCCGGAACGGGGTGTCGCGGTGGAAGACCACGATGTGCCGGGCCTTCGACGGCCCCGGCCAGTCCTCGCTGTACGGCGTCCGTGCGGTGTCCTGGACCGCGCCGGGGATCCGCGTCGCCGAGAACAGGTACTTGTGCTGCACCATCGACTGCGGCTGCCCGCGGACCACGATCGGCGGCACCAGTTCCTCGTCCAGCTTCAGCTTGTAGTCCACCGCCGACGCGGCCAGCTCGGCCGCCCGCTCCAGCTGTCCCAGCGGGGAATCGGAGAACAGGAAGAAGAAGTTGGCGTTGAGCGCGATCCGGTCGCGGCGGCCGAGGTAGCGATACGGCCAGAAGGTGTCGAGCCAGCTCCGCACGCCTTCGCTGCTGTCGTAGGCCTCGAGCGCGCTCTGGAGTGCGTGCGCCGGGCTTCCTTCCGCGAGGAACTCGGCGACGGCGCCTTCGGTTTCCGCGAGCTCGCCCGGGGTGAGCAGCGGCGAGCACCATTCGAGGAACCGGCGGCAGGTGTCCTCCAGGTTGGGGACGGGGACCCTCGGCAGGAGGTCCTCGTTGCCGAACGTGCGGGTGGACAGTTCCGGACTGCTCACGATCATCCTTGATCTCGAAGGGGAAGGGCGTTCAGCGTGGCGGCGAGGTCGGCCGCCGCGCCGTCCGGGCGGGAGACGTACAGCCGCGCGTACAGCCGGCCGCCGGACTCCAGCCCATACGGGTCGACACCCGCGACGGACAGGTTGTCCAGGATCTGTGTTCGTTCTTCTTCCGAAGCGAATTTCCGCTGCTGGAAGACGCCGTCGGTGCCGGCGGTGTCGTAGGCCAGGTCCGCGAGGCTCGCGGCGACCGGTTCGTAGGAGAACATCCGCAACACGAAATGCGCCATCCACGGCCGGCTTTCCCGCGCGATCCGGACCAGGGTCTTTTCGGTGACGTAGCCGATGCAGCCGGTCGAGATGACGATGTCGACCTCGGCCAGCAGCGCGCGCTGCTCTTCCGTCGGCTCTTCGCTCTCCAGATCCGCGTGGATCGCGTCGTCGATGAAGCCCGCTTTGAGCGCGTAGTCAAGGGCCGGTGCGGAGGTGTCCAGGCCGATGAAGCGGACTTTGTCGTCGGCACCCTTCAGCATCCGCCGGTCCCGGGCGATCAACTCGTCCCTGCTCAGCGACGCGCCGTCCGCGTAGTGGTCGTACAGCCGCTCCATCGAGAGGTCGCAGCGGTGCAGCGCCGCGTTGACGCCGTACGAACAGCCGAGGTCGAGGACTGTCGGCACTGTGACGTCGGTTTCGGCGCGGTACTCGTCGATCAGCTGCGCGAAATAGGCTTTGGCCTGCTGGGGGATGTCGTAGTCCAGGCCGCGCAAAGTGCCGAAGAAGGCACGCGGGTCGGGCTCGGTGTAGATGTGGTCGAATGAGATCTTGCCGGTCGAATCCAAAGGCACGGGCCAGACTCCTGACTTAGTCGAGCAGCTGATCGCCCCGGATGGCCGCTGAAGCGACATGGTCGGGCAGGACCCGGCCGAACAGCTGTCTAGTCCGCTCCGGACTGCCGATGACCCCAGGACGCTCGCTGTAGGCGAAGATCGCGGAATGGCGTGCTGTAGCTCCTAGAACACTACTCACGCGGTGCAGGGCGAAGCGTCCGCGAAACAGCTGAAGATCACCGGGACGCAGCGTGAGCCGCCGGATCAAGTGATCGCCTTCGCCCGCCAGGACGGCGCGGACGTCGTCGAAGTTCTCCGCCTTTTCCGAGCGGATGTTCGGACAGTATTCGAAGACACCGCCGTCAGCGGCCTCCTGGGTGAGCATGCTGACGGTGAACTCGTTCGTGTCGAAGTGCCACGGATGCGAGCGGCCCGGTTCGATCACGTTGAGCACCAGGCCGGACAACGGATCGGCGAGTTCGTGGAGCACGGGGAGTTCGAAACAGTCGGCCACGAACCGCTGGAACTCGCGGCTCGCGTACAGCTGCTGGATGATCGCGGTCGGCGGGATCCGGTCGCGTGCCACGAAGGCGTTGCCGCGTTCCATGATCGTGCGGCCGGGATGGCCTTCGGGGAGCGGAGTGTCGACGGCGATGTTGTAGGCGTTGACGCGTTCGACCTTCGCGTACGCCTTCGGAGCGATCTCCGCGCCTTCGCGGCGAAGGACGTCGCGCAACTCCGGGCGGACGAAGTCGGCCAGGACACTGCATCCCGTTTCCCGCAGTTCGGCGCGGGTCCGGGAAACGATCTCGCGCCAGGCCGGGCTGCCGGGCTCGGACAACGGATAGCGGGCGGTATCGGCCACTTGGACTGCGCTCGCGGTCATCGACGTCCTCTCGCCTGCCCGGAAGTGATTCTCGGGTTTAGCACAGAAAACGCCCGAAGCCCCCGCGCCTTGTGAGCGGCGACACACGGAACGTGATCACCCCCTGACCCGCGCTGTGCCCGGGTCAGGGGGTGATCACGGATTTTTCGTCAGCTGGTGACAAGCGGCAGCAGCGGCCGCCGGACCGCGGTCGCGACCCCGTCGGACGCCTCGGCCGCGGCGATCCGCTCCGCCGTCGGCGTCCCGTATTCGGTGGTCCGCTGCCGCAGCGGACGGCCGAGCGGTTCGACCATCGCCCGCATGTCGCTGATCGTCTTGTACGACCCGTTGGCCGCACCCGCCATCCGGCTGATCGTCTCCTCCATCAGCGTCCCGCCGATGTCGTTGACCCCGCCCTGGAGCACCGCGCGGCTGCCTTCCTCACCGAGTTTCACCCAGGAACTCTGGATGTTGTCGATCATCCCGTGCAACAGCAGCCTGGCCAGCGCGTGCACCGCGCGGTTCTCCCGCAGCGTCGTCCCGGCCCTGGCGAGCCCGGCGAGATAGATCGGCGAACTCTGGTGGATGAACGGCAGCAACACGAATTCGCTGAACCCGCGCCGCCCGTTGCGTTCCAGGCCTTCCCGCTGCAGCTTGGCCAGCAACTTCAGATGCCCGACCCAATGCGCCGGGGTGTCGACGTGGCCGTACATCATCGTCGACGTCGTCGTGATGCCGAGTTTGTGCGCGGTGGTGACGACGTTGATCCACTCCGACGTCGGCAGCTTGCCCTTCGTCAGCACCCAGCGGACGTCGTCGTCGAGGATTTCCGCCGCCGTGCCCGGCAGCGAGTCGACACCGGACTCCTTGGCCCGCGCCAGCCAGTCCTCGATCGAGAGATTCGTCCGCGAGGCGCCGTTCACGACCTCCATCGGGGAGTACGAGTGCAGGTGGATGTCCGGCCGGCGGCGTTTCACCTCGGCCGCGAGGTCGAAGTAGGCGGTGCCGGGCAGATCCGGGTGGATGCCGCCCTGCATGCAGATCTCGGTCGCGCCCGCGGCCCACGCCTCGTCGACCCGGTCGCCGACCTGCTCCAGCGAAAGCGTGTACGCGTCGGCGTCGGTGCGCCGCTGGGCGAACGCGCAGAACCGGCAGCCGGTGTAACAGACGTTGGTGAAGTTGATGTTCCGCGTGACCACGAAGGTGACGTCGTCGCCGTTGACCTCACGGCGCAGGTCGTCGGCGATCCGGGTGAACGCGTCGAGCTCCGCCCCGTCGGCGTGCAGCAGCGCCAGCGCCTCGTCGTCGGAAAGCCCGGCCGGGTTCTTTTCCGCGCTGCGCAAGGCATCCCGGATGTCGAGGTCGAATCGCTGCGGCGCGGTCTTGATGTTGCCCTTGATCTCCGCCCAGTCGCCGTAGACGGAATCGAAGTCGCTGCGCCGGTCTTCGGTGCGGCCGATGGTGTCGACCTCGACGTGCAGATCGGTCCGCCCGGCCTCCTTCCAGCCCCCGTCCGGCTCCTGCCACGGGATGCCGACCGGGATCGCTTCCTCGATCGCCAGCCCGGTCTCGGCGTCGGTGAGCGGCGCGAGATGCGCGTTCATCCGCGGGTCCAGCCACGGCTCACCGGTCTTGACGTACTCCGGGTAGATCGGCAGCCGCTCGCGCACGGTGAAGCCGAGCGCTTCGGTGCGGCGCTTGAGTTCGTCGATTTGCGGCCACGCGCGCTCGGGGTTCACGTGGTCAGGCGTCAGCGGCGAGACACCGCCCCAGTCGTCGATGCCCGCGTTCAGCATCAGTTCGTACTGCTGGCCGATCAGGTTCGGCGGCGCCTGGATGCGCATCTTCGGCCCGAGCACGAGCCGCGCGACGGCGATGGTCGCGGCGAGTTCTTCGAGATCGGCGTCCGGGGTCGCGCGCATCTTCGTGTCCGGCTTCGCGCGGAAGTTCTGGACGATCACTTCCTGGATGCCGCCGTAGGTCTTGGCGACCTTGCGGATCGCGAACAGCGAGTCGGCCCGTTCCTCGAAATTCTCGCCGATGCCGATCAGGATGCCGGTGGTGAACGGGACCGAACTGCGGCCGGCGTCCTCCAGCACGCGCAGGCGGACGTCGGGGTCCTTGTCGGGCGAGCCGTAGTGAGGGCCGCCCTTCTCGGTGTAGAGCCGCTTCGCGGTCGTCTCCAGCATCATGCCCATCGACGCCGAAACCGGCTTCAGCCGCTGGAAGTCCTGCCAGGTCAACACGCCGGGGTTGAGGTGCGGCAGGACGCCGGTCTCCTCCAGCACCCGGATCGCCATCGCGCGGACGTAGGAGAGCGTGTCGTCGTACCCGTGCGCGTCGAGCCAGTCCTTCGCCGCCTTCCAGCGGTCTTCGGGACGATCGCCGAGGGTGAACAGCGCCTCCTTGACGCCCATCGCGGCACCCTTGCGGGCGATGTCGAGGACCTCGTCGGGGGAGAGGAACGGCGACTCGACCCGGCCGGGGACGGTCGCGAAGGTGCAGTAGCCGCACCGATCCCGGCACAGGCGGGTCAGCGGGATGAAGACCGAGCGGCTGTAGGTGACCACGCCGGGACGGCCCGCCGCGACAAGGCCGGCGTCACGGACCCGGGAAGCGTGGTCGGACAGTGTCTTGAGGTCGTCGCCGCGCGCCTGGAGCAGGATCGAGGCCTCGGTGAGGTCGAGGGTCTTCCCGTCGCGCGCCCTGGCGAGTGCCCGGCGCATCGCCGAGGTGGTGGGGGCGGTCACGTCAGCGTCGGATGCCATTCCCGCACGCTATGGCCGGACTCGCTCCAGCTGCCAGTGTGCATCCGGCCACCACCTCGCTCACCTGGGTGTGCTCACTGTTCACGCAGGTCAGGGGCGGATCTTGGTTGCCCATCAGTGGGTCGGCGTGTATTACCTAAAGGTGGCTTCGGTGATCGGCAAGAAGGTCGGCGGGCGGACGTACTACTACCTCGTCACCTCCGCGCGGGTCGACGGAGTGCCCCGCGTGGTGTCCCAGCGCTACCTCGGCACGGCCGAGGAGATCGGGCGCGCGATGGAGGGCGAGATCTCCGCGCCCGGCGAAGCGCGGCATCGCACCTTCGGAGACGTCGCGGCGGTCTGGGCGACGCTGAACCGGCTCGACTTCGTCCGGCGAGTGGACGACGCCGTCGGCGCCCAACGCGCCGCGACCACCCTGGGGACGCATCTCGCCCTCGCCGTCCTGCACCGGGCGACCGCGCCGGAAACGGAGCTCGCCACCTGGTGGGAGGACGGTGTCGCGCGGGAATTCGTCCAGGCCGACCTGGCCAACCACTGGCGGGCACTGCACCGGCTCACCCCGGAACGCATCGCGCGGATCGAGACCACGATCGCCGACGCCGTACTCGGTTGGCTGGGCACGGGGAACGCCGCGCTCGCCGTCGACGTGCCGCAGTTCGCCACCTTCACCACGGCCGACCCGTGCCGCTGCGAACTCGCCGGACTCGGACTGGTGGTGACCAAGGACGGCGCGATCCCGCTGGCGTCGCACGTGTACCCGCGAGAGGGGGCGCCACCGTTCGCCGCGCTGGCCGAAGACCTTCGCGGACGGCATACCGACGGCGACGTCACGCTGGTCTTCACCGCCGGGCAGGCCGCCCAGGTGGATCTCGGCCGGCACTTCGTCGGCGCCCTGCCCTTGTCGGACCATCCGGACCTGCTGGCGAAACCGTCGTCCGCGCGCAAACCCGTCGACCCGGAGCGTTTCGCCGGGCTGACCGCCCTCGACACCAGGACGATGGTCGCCGGCGTGCGGCGGCGCGTGATCCTGACCCATTCGGAGACCCTGCACAACGCGCAGGCCCGCGCGTTCGGCGACGAACTGGGCACCGCTACCCGCGAGCTCGCCGGCCTCGACGCCGCGCTGGCCACCGGTACCTACCGGGGTGACCGGGGACAGGTGAACGCCGAGATCGCGCGCATCACGCGTGGCCGCCGGGTCGAGCGGGTGCTCTCGCCTTCGCTGACCGGGACCAGGCCGGGGGAGATCCGGCTGACCTGGAAGGTCGACGACGCCGCCGTCTCCCGGCTGCGCGAGGAGTTCTTCGGCAAACAGGTGCTGGTCACCGACCACGACTGGCCGGTCGCGGAGGTCGTCACCGCCTACCGGGCGCGGACCCACCTCGACTCGACGTTCCGCTGGCTGACCGGCACCGCCGTCGCCGGGCCGTCCCCGCGCTGGGACTGGACCCCGCACCGGATCGCCGTGCACACCCTGGTCACGGTGCTCGCCTCGACGGTCACGCACCTCATGCGGCGCGAGGCCGACCGTGCCGGGATGAACCTCTCGGTCCGCGAATTGATGGACAACCTGGCCGGGATCGGCGAGACGGTGCTGCGTTACCCGTCGACCGGCGGCCGCCCGCGGACCCGGCGCCTGCTGACCGAGCGGAGCCCGGAGCAGCAGGCGCTCTTCGACCTCTTCGGGCTTACTTCTCTCGGTGGATCTGCAGCGCGGAGAAGCTCTGCACCACCGGCATCAGCTCGATGACGTTGATGTTCACGTGCTCGGGCTGCGAAGCCGCCCAGAAGACGGACTCGGCCACGTCGGCGGCCGTCAGCGGCGTCGTGCCCTTGTAGACGTTGTCGGCCTTGCTCTGATCGCCCTCGAACCGGACGACGGAGAACTCCGTGCCCCCGACCATGCCGGGCTCGACGTTGGTCACCCGGACACCGGTGCCGTGCAGGTCCGCGCGCAGGTTAAGGCTGAACTGGTGCACGAACGCCTTGGTCGCGCCGTAGGTGTTGCCACCGGGGTAGGGGTAGGTGCCCGCGATCGAACCGATGTTGATCACGTGCCCGCGGCCGCGCTCCACCATTCCGGGCAGCAGCGCCCGGGTGAGGTGCACCAGCCCGGTGATGTTCGTGTCGATCATCTGGTCCCAGTCGTCGAGCTTCGCCCGGTGGGCGGGCTCGAGCCCCTTGGCGAGGCCGGCGTTGTTGACCAGCAGGTCGACGTCGGCGAACTCGGCCGGGAGCGTGCCGGGCAGGGCGGCCACCGCGTCGGCGTCACGGACGTCCAGCTCGAAGGGCAGCACGTTCTCGCCCAGCTCGTCGGCCAGCTTGGCCAGCCGGTCCTTGCTACGCGCGGCCGCGACGACCTTGGCACCGTCCGCGGCGAACCGGCGGACGATCTCGACGCCGAACCCCGCGCTGGCGCCGGTCACGAAGACGGTCTTGTGGGACATGGAAAAGATCACCCAATCTCTTTCAAGAACCGTGCGAACACGGCGTTGAACTCGGCCTCGCGCTCCAGATTAGGCATGTGGGCCGCCCCCTCGATCACCGCCAGGGTGGAGCCGGGGATGAGTTCGTGCATCAACTCGGCGTCCGAGACGGGCGTGTACTCGTCCTCGGTGCCGACGACGATCAGGCTCGGCACGGTGACCTTCGCGAGGGTCTCCCGGTAGTCGGGCCGTTCGGCCCGGCCCCGGAGAGCGGCCGCCGCTCCTTCCCTCGGAGTCGTCCGCATCATCCGGAGGACGTGCGCCGCGACGTCGGGCTGGGTACGGACGTTCGTCGGCGAGACCATCTTCGTCAGCACCTCGTCCGCGTACGGGCCGATGCCCTCGGCGAGGACCCGGTCGGCCATCGCGTTGCGGACGCGCTTGCCCTCCTCGGTCTCTTCTTGAGGGGAGGTGTCGGCGAGCAGGAGACCGGCGACGCGGTCGGGATAGGTGCGCTGGAACTCCATGACGATCTGCCCGCCCATGGAGAGGCCGCCCAGTACGAACCGGTCGAGGCCGAGGTGATCGGCGAGCCGGGCGATGTCGGCGGCGAAGACGTCGAGGCCGGTTTTGCCGGGGACCACCGTGGTCTCGCCGTACCCGCGAAGGTCCGCCGTGACGACGCGGTAGCCCTCGCGACCGAAGCGTTCCGCCTGCGGACGCCACATCGTGCGGTTGAAGGGGTGACCGTGGACGAGGACGAGGGGCAACCCGGTGCCGAGATCGTCGTAGGCGACGGAGATGCCGTCGAGTTCCGCAGTGCTCATGGGACCGAAGCTAATCGGAGCAATCTACGAGATCAATACGGTGCAATGTACTCGGAGCAATGTTCTTGTCCGGGTGTGCACCGGGCCGCCGCTGGGCCGATCATTGGGGTAGGGCTTGTTTAGGCCCTTGACCAGCGGAAATGTTGTTAAGGTACCCCCCTGTTTCGGGCCCCTGGAGGCCGTGTAAAG
>NZ_LQCI01000049.1 GCF_001613935.1 Amycolatopsis regifaucium | reverse complement strand
CAGGATCAAACTCTCCAACAATGTCAAATTTGATCGAGGCAAATTTTACTTGCTCTCAAAGGAACCTCAAACGAGATTCAAATACATAAGCTCTACTGGCTTAGTTCACTAGCACACTGTTGAGTTCTCAAGCAACACACCCCAGATCACACCGCACCCCACGGCCTTATCCGAAGCAGTCATTCCTTGGCTTTTGTCCGGAGCACACCCTAGCACCTGCTCGAAACTGCCGTCTCAGCGGGGTAAGGTTACCTCTCCGGTTCGGGACCACCCACTCTACCACCATCCGGTGGGAGCTTGGTTCGTGTTCCCGGCGGCCGCTCGGTTTCCCTGGCGACGAAGAGAACATTACACGGCCCGAAACGGCCGTTTACAGGGGGGTCCCTTTTTTCGCGCCGGGGCTCTGACCTGCGTCGATCCCGCTCTCCCCGGGCACGGGCTCGCCATGCGTGGCGAACACCGTCAGCGCGACTAGCGCGGCGGCGAGCAGAGCGGTGATGTGGATGGGTGCCGGCGTGAACGACGCGGCGAGGACGAGCACCGCGGTCACCGGGAAGCCGATCGCGATCGGACGGCATTCGTTGGTGGGCCCGATGTGCATCAGCCAGACGCTCAGCAGATAGATCGTGACGGGCACGGTCGTCGCCATCGCGGCGGGCAGCGGGGCCACGTGGCCGGTGTGGGTGTCGTAGTCGACGGCGACTTCGAGACCGGCGCCGAGCGCGGCCGCCGAGGCGAAGATCAGGTAGTGCCCGTAACCCCAGCTCGCGACGGTGAACAGGCTCTTGGCGTTCCGGAGCCGGACCTGTCCCGGCTGGTCGAAGTACAGCCACCACAGGGAGAAGAGCAGAACGAGCCCCGCCGCGGCGAGGGAGATCAGGCTGCCGGTGTGCTCGCCTTCGTCCAGCCCTTCCTTGACCGCCGTGGTCGCGCCGAGGATCGATTCGCCCAGCACGATGATCGTGAACAGGCCATAGCGTTCGGCGATGTGGTGCGGGTGCCAGCCGGTCCACCGCTTGCGTTCGGCGATCATCGGGACGGCGAGTTCGGCCAGCAAGAACAGGAAGAACGACGGCAGGGCCAGGGATTCCGGCAACCCGAGCCGGACGATCCACAGGATCTGGACGATCGTGATGCCGATGGCGTAGCGCAAGGCCGCGGGGCGGCAGGCGGGATCGGTCCTGGCGGCGCGCAGCCACTGCACGACCATCGCGAGCCGCATCAAGACGTAGCCGGCCACCATGATCGTGAAGTCGCCTTCGAAGGCCGACGAGACGCCCGCGGCGACGGTCAGCCCGCCCGCGATCTGCACGAGCGTCACCAGCCGATAGGGGACGTCGTCGGTGTCGAACGACGAGGCGAACCAGCTGAAGTTCAACCAGCCCCACCAGATCGCGAAGAACACCATCCCGAAACTGAGCACACCATGGCCGATGTGGTTTTCGGCGATCGCGTGGTGCAGACCGGCCGCGGCCTGGGCGACGGCGACCACGAAACACAGGTCGAACAACAGCTCCAGCGGGGTCGCGACCCGATGTCCTTCCTCGGAATCCCGCATCCTCATCGGCCGGTACCAGACCCGGAGGCGACTCCGGCTCACAGGACTCTCCGCCATCGGTGCTCCTCGCGATCTCGAATTCGCGAAGATCATCGCAGCTCTGAGCGGTGCACACCTGCGGAGTGCGCACGGCGGGTGGGTCCAGGCCGGGGTGCACCTCCCCAGGCGTCCCCTGCCGGACCCACCCGCGCGAGTGCTTCACAGGGCTCGGCTGGCAGTGGACGCGAACCGGCTGCCGCCGAACGGTCCCCCGCGGACGCCGACGGCCGTCCACCGGCTCGCTGACCATGGGTGTCCATTCCTGGAACTCCGGACTTGCCACGGTCGCTCCCACCGATCGACCCATCCCCGATCGATCGACAGAAATACCACTGTCGGTAGCCAAGACACAGCAGTGAAGGCTCCGTTAGGTGTACCCGGTTGCTCTGAGTAGCGCCAGGGGCTGAGTGACTCCGTCACTCGGATGGAGCAACAGGTCTTGCCGACCGTAGTCAGTGACGCGCTCCGGCGACTCAGCCGCGTTGGCTGTCGGCTCCTGCCGAGGCGGCTTCTTCCCGCTCAGTGAGCAAACGCCGCTTCCGGCGCCCGCGGAGTTCGATCACGGCGAGTAAGAGTGCCGAACAGGTCAAGCCGGCCGCGCACAGCATCGCCGCGGTCAGCGCCGACGGATAACCGCCGTTCGCCCCCAGCACCGCGTGGAAGACCGACGCCAGGACGACCGTGCCGATCGCGGTGCCGATCCGCTGCCCGGTCTGCAACGCGCCCCCGGCCACTCCCGCCATCGACGTCGGCACGCATTCCAGCGTCAGGGTGGTGTTCGGCGAAATGACCATGCCGCCACCGACACCGGCGACGAGCAAGGGGAACGCGAACCACCAGCCCGCCGCGGAACCCGGGTCCTGACCGGCGAGGACGGCGACCGTGACCATCCCGGAGATCACCATGACCAGCCCGGTGACGGTGAGCTTGCGGCCCCATCTCGGTACCAGCCGTCCCGCGACCGCCGCCGAGACGGCGGAGCCGAGGGCGAAGGAGGTGACGGCGAGCCCGGACTGCAGCGGCGTGTAACCGAGGCCTTGTTGGAAGAAGATGGCGAAAACCAGCCACATCCCGGTGAACCCGCTGAAGTACAGCGCGCCGACGGCGGCACCCGTGGCGTATCCGGGGGTGCCGGTGAACAGCCGTGTGTCCAGCAGCGGCGGACGGCCGCGCCGCACCATCGAGCGTTCCCAGCGCACGAACGCGAATCCGAAGACCACCGCGACGACGAACAGCCACCACAGGCTGCCGAGTCCGCCCTGTTCGGATTCGATCAGCGGGAGCAACACCCCGAGCACGGCGACACCCAGCAGCATCATGCCGACGAAGTCGATCTCACCCCGCAGGCTTTTCGCCGGTTTCTCCGCCTTCGGGAGCCATCTCAGTGCCAGGGTGAACGCCAGGATCCCGATCGGCACGTTCACATAGAAGACCCAGCGCCAGCCTTCCGGGTCGCCGAAGACGGCGAGGATCACGCCGCCGAGTACCGGCCCGACCGCTGTGGAGATCCCCACGGTGGCACCGAACATGCCGAACGCGCGGCCTCGTTCCGCGCCGCGGAACAGGTCCTGGATCATCCCGCTGTTCTGCGGCGTCATCATGCCCGAGGCGAATCCCTGCAGGAGCCGCGCGATGATCAGCGTCGTCTCGTCCTGCGCCGCACCGGCGAACGCGCTGGTCAGCACGAACGCGGCGAGCGCGAACAGGAACATGCGGCGGCGGCCGAGCGCGTCGCCGAGTCTGCCACCGGTCACCAGCACCAGCCCGAAAGCCAGCGCGTAGCCCGACACGACCCACTGGATCCCGCCGCTCGACGCGCCGAGGTCCTTCTGGATCGAGGGCAGCGCCGTGTTGACGATGCTGACGTCGAGCAGGCCCATGAACCCGGCGGCGAGGGTGACGGCGAGCGCCTTCCAGCGCCGCGGGTCGGGTTCGAAGGTGGTCATCAGGTGCTGGCGGCGATCCCGGGGATGCCCTTGAGCTCACCGATCAGCATCGACGTCACCTTGACCGGGTAGTCGTAGAGGGCGAAGACCGTCTGGTTCTTGCCGACGAGCTTGAGGTGCACCGGGGTGTCACCCTTGTGTGCCAGCAGGGTCTGTTTCAGTTCGCTGACCACCGCCTGATCGAGCTTCTCCGGCGCGGCGAGCAGCACCAGTGGCAGGTCGTCGTCGCCGTTGCCGACCTCGGACAGGTCGAGCGGCACCAGCCCGCCGCCGAAGATGGACATCTTGTCCTCGCGCCAGTTGACCCGGCCCTTGACCAGTACCGCGTTGTCCTCGATGAGGTCGGCGGAGAACATCGCGTAGGACTTGGGGAAGTAGAGGACTTCGATCGCCGCGTCCATGTCCTCGACGGTGCAGATCGCCCAGGGCTCGCCCTTCTTGTTGACCCGGCGTTCCAGCGAGGTGATCAGCCCGGAGATGATCAGCTCTCCTTCCTTCGGCGGGTCGGCGAGGATCGCGGCGATCGGGCGCGGCGCGTGTTTGCGCAGGATGCGCTCGGCGCCGTCCAGCGGATGCGCCGAGACGTACAGGCCGAGCATTTCCCGTTCGTAGGCCAGGAGTTGCTTGCGCGGGTATTCCTCTTCACCGAACTTCAGATGCGCGAGCGGCGACGAGGACACCGCGTCCCCGGCGTCGTCTTCCCCGCCGAAACCGAAGAGGTCGAACTGGCCCATCGCCTCCTGGCGTTTGAGCGGCACCACGGCCTCGACCGCGTCCTCGTGCACCTGGACCATCGAGAGCCGCGTGTTGCCGAGCGAGTCGAACCCGCCGGCCTTGATCAGCGACTCGATGACCCGCTTGTTGCAGGCCACCAGTTCGGACTTGTCGAGGAAGTCGGTGAAGGAGGAGTACTTCCCCTTCTCCTCGCGGGTCTTGATGATCGACTCGACGACGTTCGCGCCGACGTTGCGGACGGCACCCATCCCGAAGCGGATGTCGTCCCCGACGGCCGCGAACCTCAGCGCCGACTCGTTGACGTCCGGCGGGAGCACCTTGATCCCGAGGCGGCGGCATTCCGACAGGTAGACCGCGGATTTGTCCTTGTTGTCACCGACCGAGGTGAGCAGCGCGGCCATGTACTCCGGCGTGAAGTTCGCCTTGAGGTACGCGGTCCAGTACGAGATCAGGCCGTACGCGGCCGCGTGGCTCTTGTTGAACGCGTAGCCGGCGAACGGGAGGATCGTGTCCCACAGTGCCTTGATCGCCTCGGTCGAGAACCCGCCGGGGACGAGATCACTCGCCTTCATCCCGGCTTCGAAGCCGACGAACTCCTTCTCGAGGACTTCCTGCTTCTTCTTACCCATCGCGCGGCGGAGCACGTCCGCGCGGCCCATCGAGTACCCGGCCACCTTCTGGCCGATATGCATGATCTGCTCCTGATAGACGATTAGGCCGTAGGTGTCGGCCAGGATCTCCTTCAGGGGCTCTTCGAGTTCGGGGTGGATCGGTTTGACCTTTTGCCGCCCGTTCTTGCGGTCGGCGTAGTCGTTGTGCGCGTTCATGCCCATCGGGCCGGGGCGGTACAGCGCGCCCACCGCCACGATGTCGTCGAACACCGTCGGCTGCATCCGGCGCAGGAGGTCCCGCATGGGACCGCCGTCCAGCTGGAACACGCCGAGCGTGTCACCGCGGGAAAGCAGCTTGTAGGTCTCCGGATCGTCGACGCCGAGGGTGTCGAGGTCGATGTCGATCCCGCGGTTGGTCTTGATGTTGTCGATCGCGTCACCGATGACGGTGAGGTTCCGCAGGCCGAGGAAGTCCATCTTCAGCAGGCCGATGGCCTCGCACGACGGATAGTCCCAGCCGGTGATGATCGAACCGTCGTCGCGCTGCCACAGAGGGATCGCGTTGGTGAGCGGTTCGCTCGACATGATGACCGCGCAGGCGTGGACACCGGCGTTGCGGATCAGCCCTTCGAGACCACGGGCGGTCTCGAAGATCGTCTTGCACTCTTCGTCGGTCTCGACGAGCGCGCGGACTTCGGCCGCTTCGCCGTAGCGCTCGTGCTTCGAGTCGACGATGCCCGAGAGCGGGATGTCCTTCGCCATGATCGGCGGCGGCAGCGCCTTCGAGATCCGGTCCGCGATCGCGTAGCCCGGCTGGCCGAAGTGGACGCGGGCGGAGTCCTTGATGGCCGCCTTGGTCTTGATGGTGCCGAAGGTGATGACCTGCGCGACCTTGTCGACGCCGTACTTGTCGGTGGCGTAGCGGATCATCTCGCCGCGGCGGCGGTCGTCGAAGTCGATGTCGATATCGGGCATCGAGACACGCTCGGGGTTCAGGAACCGCTCGAACAGCAGCTTCTGCGGGATCGGGTCCAGGTTGGTGATACCGAGGACGTACGCGACCAGCGAACCGGCGGCCGAACCACGGCCGGGGCCGACGCGGATGCCGACCTTGCGGGCGTAGTTGATGAGGTCGGCGACGATGAGGAAGTAGGCGGGGAAGCCCTTGCCGATGATGACGTCGAGCTCGATCTCGATGCGCTCGTTGTAGTACGGGTCCGGGACGCCGTCCGGGAACCGCCACTTGAGGCCACGCGCGACCTCTTCCCGCAGCCAGGAGCCCTGGTCGTAGCCCTCGGGGACCTCGAAGAACGGCAACCTGTCCTTGTGCGTGTAGACGTCCTTGTAGGACTCGACGCGCTCGGCGATCAGCAGCGTCGAGTCGGCGGCGCCGGGGACTTCCTTGTCCCAGTACTCCCGCATGTCGGCGGCCGACTTCAGGTAGTAACCGTCACCGTCGAACTTGAACCGGTTCGGGTCGTTCAGCGTCTTGCCCGCCTGCACGCACAGGAGCGCGGAGTGGGTGTCGGCCTGGTCCTTGGTGACGTAGTGCGAGTCGTTGGTGGCCAGCGGCTTGAGGTCGAGCAGCTTGCCGATCTCGAGCAGGCCCTCACGGACCGACCGCTCGATCGGCAGCCCGTGGTCCATCAGCTCGAGGAAGAAGTTCTCGGCGCCGAAGATGTCCTTGTAGTCCGACGCGGCCTGGATCGCCTCTGTGCGCTGCCCCAGCCGAAGCCGCGTCTGCACCTCGCCCGAGGGGCAGCCGGTGGTCGCGATGATGCCTTCGTGGTTCTCCGCGATCAGCTCGCGGTCCATCCGGGGTTTGCGGTAGTAGCCCTGCATGCTCGCGAGCGAGGAGAGCTTGAAGAGGTTACGGAGCCCGGTGGAGTTCGCGGCGAGCATCGTCATGTGGGTGTAGGCACCACCACCGGAGACGTCACCGCCCTCACCGAACTCGTCGGAGCCGCGCTGGTTGGCCTGTCCCCAGAAGACCGGCTTCTTGTGGAAGCGGCTCTCCGGCGCGATGTAGGCCTCGATGCCGATGATCGGCTTGAGTTCGTGCTTGACCGCCTGCTGGTAGAACTCGTCCGCGCCGTACATGTTGCCGTGGTCGGTCATCCCGACCGCGGGCATGCCGAGCCGCGCCGCCTCCTTGAACAAGGGGGCGATCTTCGCCGCACCGTCGAGCATCGAGTACTCGGTGTGCACATGCAGGTGGACGAAGGAATCGTTCGACACCAGCGAAAACCTCCCCTAGGCAGACGGATCCCTGGCTGCGTGACGCGGGCCGGTCCTCCCACCTTATGCGCCGGGTGATCACGGCGCCCGGGCGGGCCGACACCCCGGCGAGGGCAAGTCTGTACCTCCGATCGTCCGCCGCCAAGCACCGACGCCGCGCGAGTTCGCGATGACCTCGGTTACCCCCGAACGGGGTGCCGGATCAGCTCGACCGGGCCAGTCGCTCGTTGATCACCACGCGGTCGAACCACTCCGGATCGAACCCGGCGCCGAACTCTTCGAGCAGGGCCTCGCTGTCTTCGTCGTCCGGACTTTTCAAGGCCTCCAGCAGCATTTCGTAGTCCTGCTCGCCCTTGCATGTCTCCGGAGGCGCCGCCCGCTCGCCGTCGAGGCACCTCGGGGCCGCGGGAAGGCCGACCCTTTGCTCGACCCGGATCCAATGTCGCCAGTTCTCCACCTCGTGGACAAGCCGATGGCCCGGTGCGGTCACGACCTGGCCGAGGGTCACCTCGTCGTCCGACCGGTCGCCTTCACCACCCTGGATATCGGTGCCGAACCCGCCGTACGCGGTCTCGAACCGGTGGTCCTGCCGCTCGTCCCTGTCGAAGGTGGCCGCGAGGATCCGGTGCAGTCCGGCGAGGGTGACGTCGGAGCGGACTTCGAGCCGCCGCCAGATCGCGCGATCCGATTCGGTCAGTGCGACCGCGAGCCGCAGGCCGGTGACCGGCACGGGCGGGGGCAGCACGAGCGGAAGGGGACCGCCCGGTGCCTCGAGCCCGGCTCGAAGATCTCCGGCGCCCTCTGCCGGAACCAAGCTTCGGAGTCCGCCCTGAGGATCAGTGCCGCTTCCACCTGGCTGCGGAACTCCTCGCGGGTCAGCCGTGCCTCGCTCACCTCGAAACCGGTGCGAAGAACCGCCAACGCGTCCGCGGGCTCGGCGTGGAGTTCGATCACGTCGGCCTCGTGCCCGTTGACCACCACTTCGACCCCCACCGAGCGTTTGCCCGCGGTGAGGGTGGCGGCCAGGACCACGAGGTCCTGATCCACTTGGCCTTGGACGACGCAGTCCGAAAGCCGGACCGGCCCGTGGAGCAGCTTCGGCCAGCGCTCCACCCTGGCCACGTCCAGTGGCGGACGCGCGGCCCCGCGAGCAGCCATGATCCAAAAGCGCTTGCCGACCTGGGCATGGATGGGCAGACTGGCCAGCCGGCAAGATCACCGAGCAGCCCGGAGAGTTGATGATCGACCTGCGTGAGATGAACGAACGCGTGATCGCGGAGTTCCGCGCGAACGGCCGCCACGGGGACGGCCTCCCGACGCTGCTGCTCACCACCACCGGTGCCCGCACCGGGCGGCGACATGTGACGCCGATGCTGTTCCTGGCCGACGACGACCGTTATGTCGTCTTCGCCGCCAACGGGGGCGCTCCGGGGCATCCGGATTGGTACCGCAACCTGATCGCGGAGCCGTCCGTCGAGGTCGAAGCGGACGGAGAGGCCTTCGCCGCCCACGCGGTCGAGATCACCGGAGCGGCCAGGGACCGTCTGTTCGCGAAGCAGGCGAAGGCGTTCCCGCGACTGGCCGAGCACCAGGCGAAGACCAGCAGGCCGTTCCCGGTGATCGCGCTCAAGCGCGTCTGACGGTTGCCGCTGTCGTGAGTGGCGATTCGGGTTCGGCCGAGGTCGTTCAGGCGGGTGAGCGGTAGCGGAAGCCAAACTCGACCTCCACACCTTCCCCAGTACATGATGGCCCCCTTCCTTGCGCTAGGCGCAAGGAAGGGGGCCATCATGTACTTCACGCGAGCAAGATCCACTCACGACCCCAGCCCCACTCGCCGTGTGACGATGACCACGCCCACCCGGGAATCCGGTGTCACCATGGGACTCCGCACGCGTAAAGGCGCCCAGTAAGACTTCCTATTCCAGCTCGGCTACCCCATCGACGCGGACCGTGCGGGCTGAGTCCGGCCCCGGGTCCGATCGCTTGACAAAGCATTGGACCGGCCGCACGATCTCGTCCCATGAACCTGTCTGACAGCCAGACAGCCGGACACGGTGGTCCGCGGCGCATCAGCGCGATGGAGGCCGTACTGGCCCACCTTCGCGGCGCCATCGAGCGCGGTGAGTACGCCGTCGGCGAGAAGCTGCCGTCGGAATCCGCGCTCGGCAAGGAGTTCGAGGTCAGCCGCTCGGTCGTCCGCGAGGCACTGCGGGGGCTGCAGGCGCTCGGGCTCACCGTGTCCAAAACGGGCAAAGGGACCTTCGTGACCGCCACCGGGCCGGTCGAGAACCCTACGTTCGGGACCTATTCGGCCCGCGACCTGTTCGAGGTGCGGCGCCACGTCGAGATCCCCGTCGCCGGATACGCGGCCGTGCGCCGCAGCACCGACGACCTCGATCTGCTCGGTCACCTTGTCGAGCGGATGGACCTCGAAACCGACAACACCGCGTGGGTGGCGCTGGATTCGCTGTTCCACATCACCATCGCCCAGGCCTCGGGCAATCCGGTGTTCGGCAAGGTCATCGAGGAGATCCGGGACGCGCTGGCGCGCCAGTCGTCCTTCCTCAACCAGCTGGGCGGCCGCCGCGCGCGTTCGAACATCGAGCATCGCGAGATCGTCACCGCCATCGCCGCCGGGTCCGAAGCGGACGCCGTCGCGGCGATGACCTCCCATCTAGAGCACGTCGAGAACGCCCTCACCACCATCGTGCGGCCCGGCCACACGACGCACCCGAACAAGGACGACTGACACCGTGACCGAACAGACCCTCAGCACGGACGACAAATCCGTGCCGGTGCCGGCCGACGCCGGTGACGCCGGCTACGACAAGGCGCTGAAGCCCCGCCACGTCAACATGATCGCGATCGGCGGCGCCATCGGCACCGGCCTGTTCCTCGGTGCGGGCGGGCGGCTCGCACAGGCGGGCCCGGCGCTGGCGATCGTTTACGCGGTCTGCGGCCTTTTCGCGTTCTTCGTGGTCCGATCGCTCGGCGAGCTCATCCTGTACCGCCCCTCCTCCGGCGCCTTCGTTTCCTACGCCCGGGAATTCATGGGTGAAAAGGGCGCTTACGTCGCGGGCTGGATGCACTTCCTGAACTGGTCGACGACCGGGATCGCGGACATCACCGCCATCGCGCTGTACGCGCACTTCTGGTCCTTCTTCACGCCGATCCCGCAGTGGGTGCTGGCGCTCATCGCGCTCGCGGTGGTGCTCGCGCTGAACATGGTGTCGGTCAAGCTGTTCGGCGAGATGGAGTTCTGGTTCGCCATCATCAAGGTCGCCGCGCTGGTGACCTTCATGGGGATCGGGATCTTCCTCTTGGTCACCCAGCAGCCGATCGACGGGCAGACGCCCGGTTTCTCGCTGATCTCCGACCACGGCGGGATCTTCCCCGCCGGTCTGGTGCCGATGGTGCTGATCGTCCAGGGTGTCGTGTTCGCCTACGCCTCGGTCGAGCTGGTCGGCGTCGCCGCGGGTGAGACGAAGGACCCGCGCAAGATCATGCCGAAGGCGATCAACTCGATCATGTGGCGTATCGGAATCTTCTACGTCGGATCGGTGGTCCTCCTGGCGATGCTGATGCCGTGGGATTCCTACTCGAAGAAGGAGAGCCCGTTCGTCACCGTGCTCTCGCACATCGGGGTGCCGCAGGCGGGCAACGTGATGAACCTGGTGGTGCTGACCGCGGCGCTGTCCAGCCTGAACTCCGGCCTCTACTCCACCGGCCGCATCCTGCGCTCGATGTCGCTGGCCGGATCCGCGCCGAAGTTCACCGGCGTGATGAACAAGAACCACGTGCCCTACGGCGGCATCCTGCTCACCTCCGCGGTGTGCGTGGCCGGTGTCGGCCTGAACGCCGTCGTGCCCAGCCAGGCCTTCGAGATCGTGCTGAACTTCGCCGCCATCGGCATCCTCGGCACCTGGGCGATCATCGTGCTCTCCCACTTGCTGTTCGCGCGCAAGGCCAAGCGCGGTGAGGTGGAACGGCCCTCGTACCGGCTGCCGTTCTCGCCCTACACGGAGATCGCGACGCTGATCTTCCTCGCCGCCGTCGTCGTGCTGATGGCGTTCGACGAGACCGGCCGGATCACCCTGTACTGCCTGCCGGTGATCGGGCTCGCGCTGGTGGCCGGCTGGTTCGGGGTCCGCAAGCGGATCAACATGAGCGTCTTCGAAAAGACGAAGCTGTGATCCCCGAAATCCGCGTCCCCGCCCACGAACCGCTGGTCCACCTCCTCCGTGACGGAATGGTCGAGGGGGTGCACCACGGTTCGGCCGTGGTCCTCGCGCCGGACGGCCGCGTACTGTTCTCCGCGGGCGACATCGAGGCCGCGTTCTATCCGCGGTCGGCGGCGAAACCCTTGCAGGCCACCGCGATGGCCCGCCTCGGGGTCGAACTGGGTCCGGCTGGCTTCGCCGTCGGCGCGGCCAGCCACTCCGGCGAGGAGATCCACCTGTCGGAGGTCCTCAGGACCTTGGACGGTGCCGGGCTCACCGTCGGTGATCTGCGGACCCCGGAGGACCTGCCGTTCGATCCCGTCGAGCGCGACGCCTGGGTTTCAGCGGGCCGGGGCGCGTCCCGGTTGGCGCACAACTGCTCGGGCAAGCACGCGGCGATGCTCGCGACCTGCCGCCTGCACGGTTGGTCCACAGAGGACTATCTGGATCCGGCTCATCCGGTGCAGCGCGCGATCGCGGACTGCGTCGAGAACCTGACCGGACAACGGATCCCGAAGGTCGCCATCGACGGCTGCGGCGCTCCCCTGTTCGCGGTTTCGCTGCGCGGGCTCGCCACGGCCGTCGGCAAGATCGCCGCGGCGGCGCCAGGCACTCCGGAAGCTCTGGTGGCCGAAGGGATCCGGAAGCATCCGGAACTGGTCGCCGGCACCCGGCGCGACGTGACCGCGCTCATGCGCGCGGTCCCCGGCCTGATCGCCAAGGACGGTTTCGAAGCCGTCCAGGTCGCCGCCCTGCCGGACGGTACGGCGATCGCGATCAAGATCGCCGACGGCGGTGACCGCGCGCGGCAGCCGGTGCTCGCGGCCGCGCTCGAACTGTGCGGCGTCGACCGGGACGTACTGAAGCCGTTCGCCGGGACCGCCGGAACCGACGGCCTGCGCGTGACGGGCGCGCTGGCCGAACACCACCTCGCCGCGTGAGGAGCCTTCGATGCACCGTGTGGAACACGACCTGCTGGGAGACAAGGAAGTCCCGGCCGAGGCCTACTGGGGTGTGCACACCGCGCGGGCCAGGGAGAACTTCCCCATCACCGGCACCGCGATCTCCAGCTATCCCCACCTGGTCGAGGCGCTCGCCGCGGTCAAGGAGGCCGCGGCCAAGGCCAACGCCGATCTCGGGCTGCTGGACCCGGACGTCGCCGACGCGATCCGCCGGGCGTGCCGGGAGATCAGGGAAGGCGCCCTGCACGAGGAGTTCGTCGTCGACGTCAACCAGGGCGGCGCGGGCACCTCGACGAACATGAACGCCAACGAGGTGATCGCGAACCGCGCGCTGGAACTGCTCGGGCACGAGAAGGGCGACTACGCCCGCGTGCATCCGAACGAACACGTGAACCTCGGGCAGTCGACCAACGACGCCTACCCCACCGCGGTCAACGTCGCGACGATCATCGCCGTGCGCGAACTCGCCGATGCGATGGTGGTCCTGGAGAAGGCGTTCGCCGCCAAGGCCGTCGAGTTCCACGACCTGCTGAAGATGGGCCGGACCCAGTTGCAGGACGCGGTGCCGATGACGCTGGGACAGGAGTTCGGCACCTACGCGGTCATGCTCGGCGAAGACCGGCTGCGGCTCACCGAGGCGGTGGCTCTGCTGCATGAGATCAACCTCGGCGCGACCGCGATCGGCACCGGCCTCAACGCCGCGCCCGGGTACGCCGAAGCGGCCGTCGCGCACCTGCGCGAGATCACCGGTCTGCCCGTCGTGACCGCCGCCGACCTCGTCGAGGCGACCCAGGACTGTGGTGCGTTCGTGCACCTTTCCGGTGTGCTCAAGCGGATCGCGGTGAAACTCTCGAAGAGCTGCAACGATCTGCGGCTGCTCTCCTCCGGTCCGCGGGCCGGGTTCAACGAGATCAACCTGCCGCCGGTGCAGGCGGGTTCGTCGATCATGCCGGGCAAGATCAACCCGGTGATCCCCGAGGTGGTCAACCAGGTCGCGTTCGAGGTCATCGGCAACGACGTCGCGATCACGATGGCGGCCGAAGCCGGGCAGTTTCAGCTCAACGCCTTCGAACCGCTGATCCTGCACTCGCTTTCCGAAAGCATCACGCATCTGCGGGCGGCCTGTCTGGTGCTGGCGGAGCGGTGCGTTTCCGGGATCACCGCGAACGCCGACGTGATGCGGGGTTACGTCGAGAACTCCATCGGTCTGGTGACCGCGCTGAACCCGAGTATCGGTTACGCGGCGGCGACCGAGATCGCCAAGGAAGCGCTGGAAACCGGGCGCGGAGTGGCCGAACTCGTCGTCGAGAAGGGCCTTCTTCCCGCGGAGGTACTGGCGAGACTGCTGAAGCCGGAGACGCTCGCGCGCCTCTCCTGAGACCCGCGGGGTGGTACCGGGCGGTTCACCCCGCGCCATGAAAGCGTCCTTCATTGCCAATTTCGCAATGAAGGACGCTTTCATTTCAGGCGGGCGCCGGACCACGCGAGTACGGTCGTAAGCGGAAGGTGATCCTCCGCACGAAAGGCGATCCGGGCGTGCTCGACCGACTTCTCGACCGGTATCTCGGCCTCCCTCCGGCCGAAGGCCCCGTTCCCACCGCGACCAAGGGAATCCCCGTCCCGATGCCGGACGGCGTCCGGCTGCTCGCCGATCGCTACGCCCTCCCGGGCGACGAACCCCGTCCGGTGGTGCTGATCCGCACGCCGTACGGCCGGAAGAGCCTGTTCAGCAAGATCTTCGGCGAGACGCTCGCGCGGCACGGACTGCAAACGGTCCTCCAGAGCACGCGCGGGACCTTCGGCTCCGGCGGCGAGTTCCGGCCGTTCCACCTGGAGAAGGAGGACGGCCTCGCCACCATCGCCTGGCTGCGCGAGCAGCCGTGGTGCGACGGCAGGGTCGCGATGGCCGGAGCGAGCTACCTCGGCCACACGCAATGGGCTGTCGCCCCATACCTCGACGAGCCGCTCGAAGCGTTGTGCCTCGGCGTCACCGCGTCGGAGTTCGTCTCGACCTTCTATCCCGGCGGGGTACTCGCGGTCGACAACATGGTCTCCTGGTCGGCGCTCATCGGCCGCCAGGAGGGCCGGTTCGCCGGCCTGCCGAATCCGTGGCAGACGAAGAAGACCCGCCAGGCCATGGCACATCTGCCGATCTCCGGCGCGGACGTCGCGGCCATCGGCGAGCAGGTGAGGTTCCTGCAGGACGTCACCGAGCACGCCGAGCCCGGCGACGATTTCTGGGCGCCGTCGGACCACAGCGCCGAGGTCGCCTCGCTGACGACGCCGGTGACGATGGTGACCGGTTGGTACGACCTGTTCATCTCCGCCCAGCTGCGCGACTTCAAGGAACTCGCCGCGGCCGGACGCGCACCGCGGATCACCATCGGCCCGTGGGCGCACGGCGAGCCCGCCAGCCTGAAAACGCTGCTGACCGACCAGATCGGTTTCGTCTCCGCCCATCTGCTCGGCGACAAGGCCCAGCTGCGGCAGGCCCCGGTGCGCCTGTACCTGCAGGGTGCCGGGCGATGGCTGGACTTCGACAGCTGGCCGCCGAAGTCCGACGCCACCCCGTATTTCCTGCGCCCGGGCGGGCTTTCCCCCACCGAGCCGGTCGAGTCGAAGCCCGGCACGTTCACCTTCGACCCCGCCGATCCGACACCGACCGTCGGCGGTCCCCTGCTGACGGGCGCGCGGAAACAACGCGACAACAAGATCGTCGAGCAACGCCGGGACGTGCTGGTCTTCACCGGCGACAGGCTGAAGCGGGATCTCGACGTCATCGGCGAGATCTCCGCGCTGGTGTACGTCCGGACCGACATCGGCCACGGTGACGTGTTCGTCCGGCTGTGCGATGTGGACGGTCGCGGCGTCTCCCGCAACGTCACCGACGGCATCCTCCGCCTGCGCCCCGGCTCCACCGGGTCCGATGTGGACGGTGTGGTCGCGGCCGAGGTCCACCTCGATCCGACGGCCTACCGGTTCCGGCGCGGGCACCGGCTGCGGCTGCAGCTCGCGGGCGGAGCGTTCCCTCGCTTCGCCCGCAACCACGGCACCGACGAGCCGGTTTTCCGCGCGGTGGAAGGGAAACCCGCCCGGTTCGAGATCTTCCACGATCCCGCGCGGCCCTCTCGGCTCACGTTGCCGGTATTCGCCGGTTAGGCGACCACCCGCAGGTGCGTGGTCAGCCTGCCGTCGTCGTGCAGCACGTGGAAGGCCAGCGACGGCGGCAGGTCGTAGTCGATCGGCCCGCCTTCTCCCCACGACCGGAGACCGTTCTCCTCCCACGGGAACAGGATGCTCGACCCGACCGACGGAGCAGACCGCAGCGGCACCCCGGCGAACGTGGTCGACGCCGCGGCGTGGACGTGCCCGCAGAGCAGGGCCACCACCCGCGGATGCCGCGCGAGCACCTCGGCCAGCCTGTCCTCGCCGTACTGGCGCATCGCGTCCACCAACGGCAGGCCGAGTTCGACCGGCGGATGATGGAAGGCGACGAAGGCGGGGCCGTCGCCGTGGGCGAGAACGCCGTCCAGCCAGGCCATCGTCTCGTCGTCGAACTGCCCGTCGGGCTTGCCGGGAATACTCGAATCGGCCATCACGAACGTGACGTGGCCGACGGTGTGCACCTGGTTGACCGGGGCATCGTCCGGCGCCTGGCCGAGCAGTCCTTCACGGAACGGGCCACGCTTGTCGTGGTTTCCGGGGCAGGTGAACAGCGGGACGACGGTCTTGAACAGCTCTGCCGCGCGCCGGTACTCCTCGAGCGTGCCGTGGTCGGCGATGTCACCGGTCACCAGGATCGCGTCGACCGGCGTCGCCAGGTTCTCCAGGTACCGCATGACGCGCGCGGTGCGCTCGTCCGCCCGGTCCCCGCCGTCGAGATGGTTGTCGCTCAGATGTGCCGTCACGAACACTTCGTCACCCCAAGTTCTCCAGATATGCCAACGTCTTCACCCAGTTCCGCACGAGCAGCTCCGCTGCCTTCGCGAGGTCGGACGCGCGGATCGCCTCGGCGATCCGCCGGTGTTCATCGATACTCTCCAGAGAGCGCTCGGTACCACCGAAATAACAAGTGTCATAGCGCTTCAGCAGCGGCTTGGTCTGCTCGATCAGGCGCAGCAGATGCGGATTCGTACAGCGCGAGACCAGCAGCGCGTGCCAGCGATCGTCCAAAGCGGACAGATCGCCCCGCCGTCCGAGTTCCTCGGTCATCTCGGCGGCGATGCGGTCCAGCCCGCCGGTGAGCCCGGCGAGGTCCTGCGGCGAACTCCAGCGCAACGCGAGCGATTCCAGTTCCGCGACCAGCGGGTACAGCCGCCGGGCCTCTTCCGGGTCGAACGGCGGCACGAGGAAACCGCGGCCGGGCGCCGAGACGAGCAGACCGCGATCGGCCAGCCCGATCAGCGCCTCACGCAACGGTGTCCGGCTGACGCCCAGCTCACGGGCGAGGTGCACCTCGTTGATCCGGCTGTCCGCGGCGATCCGGCCGTCGAGCACGCGGGCGGTGATCTCCTCCGCGAGGTCGCGCCGGAGCAGGTTCCTCGTCATGCGGGAAGTATTGCATGCACTTCGGACGTACTGTATTCAGTTAGGCATGACGCGTATTCAGGAGCTGGACGTCGAACGCGCCCGCGCCGAGACCCCGGGCTGCGCCGAAGTGGTCCACCTCAACAACGCCGGATCCTCGCTGCCACCCACCCGAGTGACCGACACCGTCGTCGACTACCTGCGCGAGGAAGCCCTGATCGGGGGCTACGAGCAAGCCGCGGCCACCGTGGACCGGCTCCAGGGTGTCTACGCCTCGGCCGCACGGCTCGTCGGCGCCCAGCCCGACGACATCGCGCTGACCGACAACGCGACCCGGTCGTGGCAAGCGGTCTTCTACGCGCTGCCGTTCACGGCGGGAGACCGGATCTTGACGGCGAAGTCCGAGTACGCGAGCAACGTCATCTCCTTCCTGCAGACCGCGAAGCGCACCGGTGCCGTCGTCGAGGTGGTGGACGACGACGAGTCCGGCCAGCTGGACGTCGAAGATCTCAAACGCCGGATCGACGGCGACGTCAAGCTGATCGCCGTCTCCCACGTGCCCACCCAGGGCGGGCTGGTGAACCCGGCCGAGGAGATCGGCGCGGTCGCGCGCGAGGCCGGGATCCCGTTCCTGCTCGACGCGTGCCAGAGCGCCGGCCAGATCGACCTCGACGTCACGCGATTGAACTGCGACGCGCTCAGCGTGACCGGCCGCAAGTACCTGCGCGGGCCGCGCGGCACCGGGTTCCTCTACGCGCACCCGCGGCTGCGCGAGCGTCTCGAGCCCGCGATGCTCGATCTCCACTCGGCGGCGTGGACCGCGCCCGAGACCTACGAAGTCGACTCGACCGCGAAGATGTTCGAGGTCTGGGAACGCGATCACGCGGCGGTGCACGGCCTCGGCGCGGCGATCGACTACGCCCTTGATTGGGGCATGCCCGCCATCGAAGCCCGCGTCGCGGCGCTCGCGGCGAAACTCCGCGACGCGCTGCGCGGGATCCCCGGTGTCCAGGTCCATGACCAGGGTGAGCGGAAATGCGGGATCGTCACGTTCAGCGTCGCGAAAACGCCGTCCCAGGAAGTGAAGCAGCACCTGGCGACGAAGAAGATCAACGTCAGTGTCGCGGAGGCGACGTCCGCGCAGTTCGATTTCGCCGCGCGCGGGCTGCCGTCGATGGTCCGGTCCTCGGTGCACTACTTCAACACCGAAGACGAGATCGCGCTTCTCGTCGGCGAAGTCGAGAAACTGGCTTAACGGCGGGAAAGGACGGAGTCGGACGGCGGGGCGTACGGCAGCCCCGTCGTCTTGGCGCGACGGCTGATCACCAACGCCTCCCCCAGGAGGCTCACGCCGATCGACAATGTCACCGGCCGCGCGTCGGGATGCGCGCCCGCCGTCGTGGCCAGGAAGCCGATCCCGAAGTTCACCACCATCGAGAGCATCCAGACTCCGAACGTCCAGCCGGTGTAGCGCAGCCACAGCACGCCGTCGCGCTCGAACAGCTTCGTGGTGGTCGCGCGCACCGCGCCGAGGCCACCACCGACCACGGACCCCAGCACGAGCCAGGCACCGTCTGTGAAGGTGAAGTTTTCGAGCTTGGCCAGACCGTAGACCCCGATCGCGAGCAGGACCAGCGGCGCTCCGTAGACCTCACGGGCGACCAGCGGCTCCCCGCGCAGCCTGCGCGCGACGATCACGATCACCGCGGCGACCACCAGCGCGATCGACAACCAGGTCCGCATGAACTCCCCCTTTGTAGCACGTGTGTGCTAAATAAATTAGCAAGGTCGTGCTATAAAGGCAACATGCCGAAGATCGTCGACCCCACGGCCCGGCGGCTGGAAATAGCCGAAGCCGTCTTCCGGGTGATCCAGCGGGACGGTCTCGCGCAGGCGTCGCTCAGGAGCGTGGCCGATGAGGCCGGCCTCGCGACCGGTTCGGTGCGGCACTACTTCCGCGGCCATGACGAGCTGATCGTGTTCGCCATGCGCGCGCTCGGGGACCGGGTGGAAGCCCGGCTGCTGCGCCGCCTCCCCGAACTGCTCGATCCGGCGACGCCGCGCTCACGCCGGCAAGAACTCACCGAAGCGCTGCTCAGCGAGGTGCTTCCGCTCACCGAGCAGACCCGAGCCGAAACCGACGTCTGGCTGGCCTTCTCCGCCGCCGCCAAAAGCCGGCCGGATCTCGCCGGGGAAGTCGCGCGCACCCACGCGGGCGTCCGCGCACTCGTCCGGCGGGTACTCGAAGGCGCGCGTGGCGCGGGCGGACTTCTCGACGATCTCGACCTGGACGTCGAAACCGAACGGCTGGCGGCATTATTGGACGGCCTCGCCATGGCGGGCGGGCGGACGTCGCCGGAGCTGATGCGCGCGGTGCTCGGACGGCATCTGGAAACCCTGCGACGCCCGGATCGGTGAAGGCGACGGCTCACGAAAGCCGGTACGGTTTTCTTCATGCGCCTGCGGTCTGTGACCACACTGCTCGCCACACTCGTCCTCGCGCTCGCCGTCCCCGCGACGGCGGAGGCGACCCCTGGTTCCGGCGTGACCGGCACGATCCTGAAGCAGAAGACGGTCGGGGACACCGACTACGTTCTGCGCGAGGTCGTCATCCAGCCGGGCGGTTACACCGGCTGGCACTACCACGACGGGACGCTCTACGCGTACGTCAAGGCGGGCACGCTGACGCACAACTCCGCCGATTGCGGGCTCGATGGCCTGTACCGACGGGGCGCCGCCTTCACCGAACCGAGCGACACCGTCCACATCGGACGGAATCTCGGGACGACGCCCCTCGTGCTGGAGGTGCTCTACGTGCTGCCGCATGGAAGCCCGCTCTCGCAGGACGCGCTGAACCCGGGATGCCCTTTCTAGGCCCCGAACCAGCTGGCGACGTCGAGTCGGAAGCCGTCCGACGGCGCCATGGCGCGGAGATCGCCTTCGAGCGCTCGAACCCTGTCGGCGCCCAACACGGCGACCCACTCCTTGCGCAGTTCATCGAAGATCGCCGCGGACCGGCCGAGTGAGTCGAACCCGCGCGCGGTCAGCCGCACGATCTTGCGGCGGGCGTCGGCCGGATCGTCGGCGCGCTCGACGTAACCGAGTTGCTCCAGCTTGTCGACGGTCTTGCCCGCCGCCTGCTTGGAGACTCCGAGCCGCCGCCCGATCTCGCTCGCCGTCGCCCCATCGCGGCCGACCGCCTGCATCGCGAACCCGTACGCCGGGCGAACGTCGGGATGCCCTTGCTCGGCCAGTTCGGCGTGCAGCCGGTCGATGATCGAGCGAAAGCCCGCGAACAGCAGGAGTGGCAGTTCGAAACCTGGCGAGTCGGAAACCCGCTTGCTTCGATCGACAACTTGGTTTACCTTTTCGTCAACCACGTTGACCATCTTAAAGGGGCCGCCTTGTTTACCGACCACACCCTCGAAACCGCGCCTGAAGCCTCGCGTCGCTCGATGGAAGCGACCATCCGGCACTTCGGCCACCTTCCCTCCGCCGTCGCCCGGTTGGCGACGTCGCCGGAACTGCTCGACGGGTTCCTGAAACTCAGCGCGAGTTTCGAGCGCACGACACTCGACCCGGTCGCGCGGGAGACGGTGGTGATGACCGTGGCGACCCGCAACGACTGCCACCTCTGCGTCGAGATGCACACCGCCAAGCTGAAGGGACTGAACGCTGACGACGACGTCATCACGGCACTCCGCGCGCAGGAGCCCGTGCCTGACGAGCGACTGGAAGCCATCCGGCAGTTCACGCTGGCGGTGCTCGAGACCGCAGGTGGCGTCGACGACGAGACGCTGAAGGCCTTCTTCGGGCACGGGTACACCGAGCGGAACGGCCTGGAAGTCGTCATGGGCATCGGGGCGTACACGATGTCGACCCTGGCGAACAGGATGACCCGGGCCTAGCCGGGCGCCTTAGGTGCCGACCCCGATCGCGTGTCCGTGAAGGCCTCCTTCCCTACTCTCAAGGTAGGGAAGGAGGCCTTCACGGACTCCGTAGCTTTCCGTGATCGCCCCTCGCGGTCTGGATCACTCCAATGGCCGCCGATCTTGATGTATCTGGGCAGTCCCGACCGTCTCCTGTCTTGTGCAGCCGAAAGTTCGCCACCCGCGGCGCGGCGCACCGGCGGTCTGGCCTGCCGAGGGGGCAGACCAGACCGCCGAAACCGAAAACGTTCCACAGGGTTGGGGGTACGCGAAGGCCCTCTTCACCCGGTTGAGCCGGGCGAAGAGGGTCTTCACGTGCGTCGGGGCACCGCGTTCAGCCGACTAACGATCCGACATCGAACCCGTGAGCCTCGAGTCGCTGCCGAGCCGTATCCCGCTCCTCATCGGTGAACAGGTCCTCGTACTTGTTCTTGAGCACGGAAGCCTCGACACTCCACTGGAGCATGCGTGCCTCCCACAGGCGAGCGAAGCCGTCAGAGGTACCCCGGCCTCTCTGCAGCAGGATCTGAGCGGCGCCGACGCCACCATGCATCGTCACCATTTCGAGAAACTGCTTGGCGCGGTAGTTGATCGTCTTGGCGAGATGCCGGTATGCCGCGTACATCTCGTCGGTGAACTCCTGTGCCAATGCTGTTCGCTTGCCATCGTCGGCGGCGGGGGTCATCGCGGCCTCCTAGTCTGCGTCGCCTGATGCGTCGAGCACCGGGACGCCCCTGTTACAGCCAACGCGTTCAGCCGACTAAATGCATAGGCGTCAGACTTCGAGAGCCCAGCGCACGTACCGCATCTTCGGGGTGAAACCGGCCTTCTCGAAGATCCCGAACGCCCCGGCAGGGTCGGCAAAGTCCACGTTCAAGCTGGCACGGTCGTAGCCCTGATCCGCGGCCGCGCGCAACGCGTGTCCCATCAGCGCACCGGCGAGTCCCCGCTTCCGGTACTCCCGAACGGTTCCGATGACCATGAAGTGCGCGTCGCGGATCCCGGTGGCCTCCGTGTCCGCCTCCCAGCACATGGTCACCAGCACACCCACCGGAGCGCCGGTCGCCTCCCTCAGCAGGAAACTGACCTCGGGCCGGAAGGTCTGGTTGGTGATCTTGTTCCGCCAGAGATCGACGGGCATGGGCACCGCACCCCAGTAGTCCCGGTACGCCTCGTTCCGGACCGTGCGGAACTCCTCGTCGTTCCGCTCCGACCACGGCTCGACCACGAACCCCTCAGGAATCGCCGGAGCATCCGGCGCGCCGAGCGGATGCTCCATGCGCTGGAAGTAGCGGACCGGCGTGAAGCCCTGAGACCGGACGAGTTCGGCCAGGCCGGCGATGTGCTCCGGCCGGTGGACGTCGACCACCAGCTTCGAGGACGGGTGGTGCAGCGCGTGCACCACCTTGGCCGCCGCCACCCCCGCTTCGACGAGCGCGGTGCCGAGGCCGCGACGGCGGTACGCGGGATGGACCCCGCCGTCCAGGAAGACCCGGTGGACCTCGTCGGCGGATGGCTTGAAGCGGATCTTCACGAAACCGACCATCACGTCGCCGTCGAAGGCGGCGAGGCTCCCGCGCTCCAAGTCCGCGTACGGGTCGGCCAACTCCTGGAGGGTGTCCTCCTCGGTGTAGTTCTCACCGATGCGATCCACGGTCTCGATGGCGTTGAGGAGGTCCGCCGACGCCTTGGCGTCCTCGTGGCTGAGCGGCCGCCAGCTGAGGGAGTGATGCACGCGACGACAGTAAGCCCCCGCACGGGGGCTGTCGCCGGGTTTTCGGTGGGCGCAGTAGGGATCGAACCTACGACCGCTCGGGTGTAAACCGAGTGCTCTCCCGCTGAGCTATGCGCCCGGGAGGTGGCACCGCGAGGGTGCCACCGGTGAAGACTCAGGACAGGGAGGCCACAGCCTTCTTCCACGCCTGCTGGTCGCGCGCCTCGCCGGGCTGGTTGACCTCGGCGAACTGCACGACACCGTTCTTGTCGATCAGGAAGGTGCCACGGGTGGCCAGGCCGGCCGCCTCGTTGAAGACACCGTAGGCCTTCGCGACCTCGCCGTGCGGCCAGAAGTCCGAAAGCAGGGGGAACTGGTAGCCCTCCTGCTCGGCCCACGCCTTGAGCGAGAACGGTGTGTCCACGGACACACCGATCACCTGGACGCCCTGACCGTCGTAGTCCGCGAACTCGTCGCGGAGCTGGCACAGCTCGCCGGTGCAGATACCGCTGAACGCGAACGGGTAGAACACGAGCAAGACCGGCTTCTCGCCCTGGAAGGACGACAGCGTCACGGCCTGCTTGTTGTAGTCGTTGAGCGTGAAGTCCGGGGCTTGCGATCCGACCTCGACGGCCATACCGGCGGTTTCCTCTCAAGAGCGAACAGGGGCCTGCGTCGACAACCCTATCGTGTCGATCGCACGGCCTTCGAGGTCACCGCTTGGTCTTGGACGACTTCGGCGACACCAGCCGGGTGCCCGCCCACTTGGGGCCGGCGCTGATGTTGGCCGTCTGCGCCAATCCGACCTGCGGCACCGCTTCGGCGATCTCGCTCGGCTCGACATGCCCGGGCTGTCCCGTCTTCGGGGTCAGCACCCAGATCACGCCGTTCTCGTTCAAGGGGGTCCGGACCTCGATCAGCGTGTCTCCGAGATCACCGTCGTCTTCGCGCCACCACAGCAGCACCACGTCGATGACCTCGTCGGCGTCCTCGTCGAGGATGTCGCCGCCGATCTGCTCCTCGATCGCCGCACGAAGATCGTCATCGACGTCCTCGTCCCAGCCGATCTCCTGGACCACCATGTCCGGCTTGATCCCAAGCCTTTCGGCGACGCTGTTCTGATCAGCGTCTCCCGCGGCGACCACTGCTGTCACTCCTCCAACTACGACGGAGCGTGATGTCACCTCGGCCGGATCGACCGGGCGGGCACCACACTCGGGTACACGATGCCCGTTAGCGAACACTGGTGAGGCGCTGCGCGCAACCGTCCACACCGGATCTTGAACAACTCGTGTCGCAGCGTACGGACATTCGGCCTACTCGCGCGAGGCGAATACAGGCGCACTTGGGCACCGCGGAGACCCCTGCTTTAGGGTGGAGGAGAAAACGCGCGCGCGAATACAGGCGCGCGCGAGGCGTGTCGCAATCGGGTCCGCGGACGTTACCGATCAGTAGCGGTGACGCGAACGGAATCCGAGTACGACGATGGAAGGCGAACACGCCCGCGTACGAGCACAACCAGCTACCACCTTTCGCAAGGAGACCCCTTGGCCCCGCAGAACGACGGCGCCTCCGGCAAGGAGACCCCGGCACGCGTCCGCGTCATCCGTGACGGATTGGCGGCGCACCTGCCCGACATCGACCCGGAGGAGACTGCCGAATGGCTGGACTCCTTCGACGAGGCGCTGGCCAGGGGTGGTCAGCAGCGCGCCAGGTACCTCATGCTGCGCATCCTCGAGCGGGCCAGGGAACGCCACGTCGGCGTTCCGGCGCTGACGTCGACCGATTACGTCAACACCATCCCCACCGAGAACGAACCATGGTTCCCCGGTGACGAGGAGATCGAGCGCCGCTACCGCGCCTACATCCGGTGGAACGCCGCGATCATGGTGCACCGCGCGCAGCGTCCCGGCGTGGGCGTCGGCGGGCACATCTCGACCTACGGCTCGTCCGCGGCGCTGTACGAAGTGGGCTTCAACCACTTCTTCCGCGGCAAGGACCACTCCGGCGGCGGCGACCAGATCTTCATCCAGGGACACGCCTCCCCCGGCATCTACGCCCGCGCGTTCCTCGAGGGCAGGCTGACCGAGAACCAGCTGGACGGGTTCCGCCAGGAGTTCTCGCACGCCGGTGAGGGCGGCGGCCTGCCGTCGTACCCGCACCCGCGGCTGATGCCGGAGTTCTGGGAGAACCCCACAGTGTCCATGGGGCTCGGCCCGATGAACGCGATCTACCAGGCGCGGTTCAACCGCTACCTGCGCGATCGCGGCATCAAGGACACCAGCGATCAGCACGTCTGGGCGTTCCTCGGCGACGGCGAGATGGACGAGCCGGAATCGCGCGGCCTCATCCACGTGGCCGCGGGCGAGGGCCTCGACAACCTGACCTTCGTGATCAACTGCAACCTGCAGCGGCTCGACGGCCCGGTGCGCGGCAACGGCAAGATCATCCAGGAGCTGGAGTCGTACTTCCGCGGCGCCGGCTGGAACGTCATCAAGGTCATTTGGGGCCGCGAGTGGGACTCGCTGCTGCACGCCGACCGCGACGGCGCGCTGGTCAACCTGATGAACACCACGCCGGACGGCGACTTCCAGACCTACAAGGCCAACGACGGCGCCTTCGTCCGCGAGCACTTCTTCGGCCGCGACCCGCGGACGAAAGAGCTGGTCAAGGACCTCTCCGACGCCGACGTCTGGAACCTCAAGCGCGGCGGGCACGACTACCGCAAGGTCTACGCGGCCTACAAGTCGGCGCTGGAGCACCACGGCCAGCCGACGGTGATCCTGGCCCACACCATCAAGGGCTACGGCCTCGGCCCGTCCTTCGAAGGCCGCAACGCCACGCACCAGATGAAGAAGCTCACCCTCGACGACCTCAAGCTGTTCCGGGACGCCCAGCGCATCCCGATCAGCGACGAGGAACTCGAGCGCGACCCGAAGCTGCCGCCGTACTACCACCCCGGCAAGGACTCGGCGGAGATCGAGTACATGATCGGCCGCCGCAAGGCGCTCGGCGGGTTCTTGCCGGAGCGCCGCCCGAAGGCCTCGAAGGCTCTCGTGCTGCCCGGCGACAAGGTCTACGAAGGCATCCGCAAGGGCTCGGGCAAGCAGGAGGTCGCCACCACGATGGCGTTCGTCCGGCTCGTCCGTGAGCTTGCGAAGGACTCCGAGATCGGCAAGCGGATCGTCCCGATCATCCCGGACGAGGCGCGCACTTTCGGCCTCGACTCGATGTTCCCGACGGCCAAGATCTACAATCCGCACGGCCAGACGTACACGTCGGTCGACGCGAGCCTGATGCTGGCCTACAAGGAGTCCGAAAAGGGCGTCATCCTGCACGAGGGCATCAACGAGGCGGGTTCGACCGCGTCGTTCACCGCCGTCGGCACCTCGTACGCCACGCACGGCGAGCCGATGATCCCGATCTACATCTTCTACTCGATGTTCGGGTTCCAGCGGACCGGTGACGGCCTCTACGCGGCGGCGGACCAGATGGCCCGCGGGTTCGTGCTCGGCGCTACCGCCGGCCGCACCACGCTGACCGGTGAGGGCCTTCAGCACGCCGACGGGCACTCGCTGCTGCTGGCGGCGACCAACCCGGCCGTCGTGGCCTACGACGCGGCATGGTCGTTCGAGATCGCCCACATCGTGCGGGACGGTCTCCGCCGGATGTACGGCGAGACCGGGCCGGACGGCAACGGCGAGAACGTCTTCTACTACATGACGATCTACAACGAGCCGTACCAGCAGCCCGCCGAGCCGGAGAACCTCGACGTCGACGGCCTGCTCAAGGGTCTGTACCGCTACGCCGAGGCCCCGTCGGGCGACGGTCCGGAGGCGCAGATCCTGGTGTCCGGCGTGACCATGCCGGACGCGCTCCGCGCCCAGCAGATGCTGGCCGAGGAGTGGGGCGTCCGCGCGGCCGTGTGGTCGGCGACGTCGTGGACCGAGCTGCGGCGCGAGGCCGTCGAGATCGACCACGACAACCTGCTCCACCCGGGCGACTCCCCGCGTGTGCCGTATGTCACGCAGAAGCTGTCCGGCGTGAACGGGCCCGTCGTCGCCGTGTCGGACTGGATGCGCGCGGTACCGGATCTGATCCGTCCGTGGGTGCCGACCGACATGCTGACCCTGGGCACCGACGGGTTCGGGTTCTCCGACACCCGCCCGGCCGCCCGGCGGAAGTTCCTGGTCGACGCGCAGTCGATCGTGGTCGGCACGCTGAGCGCGCTGGCCAAGCGCGGCGAGTTCGACCAGGCGAAGGTGGCGGAGGCGGCGCGGAAGTACCGCCTCGACGACGTCGCCGCCGCGGGTCCGCAGTTGTCGGACTCCGGTAGCGCCTAGCCGTGAGATGAAGGGGCCTTTCATCGCAAATTTTGCGATGAAAGGCCCCTTCATTGCACTGGGCGGCAGAGCGGTTAGGGTTAGACATCGGATGTTTCTGGGGTGTGCGGAGAAGGTGAGCGAGTGTGACGAAGCGTCGACTGCCGAAGCCGAGTGAGCTGAAGCAGATCCTGCGGCCGAAGCCGATCGTGCTCAATCCGACCGACCGGCGGCTGGCGAGCGCGCACACGATCGCCGACCTGCGGATGATCGCCCGCAAGCGGACGCCCCGGGCGGCGTTCGACTACACCGACGGCGCCGCGGAGCTGGAAGACAGCCTCCGTCGCGCCCGGCAGGCCTTCCGCAGCGTGGAATTCCACCCGAACGTCCTGCGCGGTGTGTCCGATGTGGACACGAGCAGGGAGATCCTCGGCAAGCGTTCGGCGCTGCCGTTCGCGTTCGCGCCGACCGGGTTCACGCGGATGATGAACCACGAGGGCGAGTCCGCGGTGGCCCGCGTCGCGCAGCGCAACGGCATCCCGATGGGGTTGTCGACCATGGCGACGACGTCGATCGAAGACCTCGCGGCGGCCGCGCCCGAGGCCCGCAAGTGGTTCCAGCTCTACGTCTGGCGCGACCACAAGGCGGGCGAAGATCTGATGAATCGCGCCTGGGCGGCCGGGTTCGACACGCTCATGCTGACGGTGGACACCCCGGTCGCGGGTGCGCGGCTGCGCGACGTGCGCAACGGGCTGACCATTCCGCCCGCGCTCACCCTCAAGACGTTCGCCGATGGCGCGATGCATCCGGCCTGGTGGTTCAACCTGCTGACCACCGAGCCGCTGACCTTCGCCTCGTTGAGCAACTTCGACGGCACGGTCGCCGAGCTGCTCAACAAGCTCTTCGACCCGACCCTGAACTTCGACGACCTCGACTGGGTCCGCCAGACCTGGCCGGGCAAACTCGTGGTCAAGGGCATCCAGAACGTCGACGACGCGCGTGACGTGGTCAAGCACGGCGCCGACGCGGTCCTGCTGTCCAACCACGGCGGACGTCAGCTCGACCGCGCGCCGACCCCGATCGAGCTGCTCCCGGCGGTGCTGGACGAGATCCAGGGCACCGCCGAGGTGTGGGTCGACACCGGCATCCTCTCCGGCGGTGACATCGTGGCCGCGATCGCGCGCGGCGCCGACGCGGTGCTCATCGGGCGCGCGTTCCTGTACGGCCTGATGGCCGGTGGCGAACGCGGTGTCCAGCGATGCGTGGACATCCTGCGCGCCGAGATAGTCCGGACCATGCAGCTGCTGGGCGTCCGTACCCTCGCCGACCTCAAGCCCTCGCACGCCACCATGCGCTGACCCCCACGCGTTTCGTCCTCTGAATGCGATGGTTGGCGATACCAACTACCGCATTCAGAGGACGAAACGCGGGTCAGGCGGAGGCCGAAGTGACCCCGGAGGGCGCGGTGCGGACCTGCTTCGCCGTGCGGTTCCAGCTCCACCAGCCGTGGACGACCAGTCCGGCGAACACGATGTAGACCGCGGCCGAGAAGTACAGGCCCGAGGAGAGCTGCAGCGGCACGCCGATGGCGTCGACGACCAGCCACACCAGCCAGAACTCGACCAGACCGGCGCCCTGCGCGGCGAAGGCGACCAGCGTGCCGACGAAGATCGCGGCGTCCGGCCATGGCGCCCACGAGGCGTCCAGCGCGTCGAGGACCAGCGCCATCGCGGTGGTGCCGATCGCGAACGCCCCGAGCATCGCGAGTCGTTCGGAAAGGCGCCCCTTGCGGACGACGACGCCGTAGACCGGATCGCTGCGGCGGGACCAGGCCCACCAGCCGTAGATCGAGATGGCGAGGATCGCGACCTGCCTGGTCGCGAGCCCGCCGAGATGCGCCGAAACGTAGACCGAGAACAGCAGCACCGTGGCGCCGACCTGAACCGGCCACGTCCACAGCGTGCGGCGTTGCGCCAGGAAGACCACGGCCAGCGCGAAGATCTGCCCCGCCAGCTCGGCGAAGGAAATCCACTGGCCGAGCACCGTGACACCGTTGTGCAGCAGGAAGTCCACGTCCGCGCCCCTCTCCGTCTACCGCTCCAACATGCTCCGCCGCACCGCCATTCCCTAGGAAGTGTGAGGTGCGGAACAGGGAACCGGCTGGAGAGCCGCTGAAGTGGCGTAACGAGGCGGCCGTCCAGCACACGACGAAGGGCCCTTCGCCGCGTGTTGAGCGGCGAAGGGCCCCTTCGGGTCCACGCGGGCCCGGTGCCTTCCTCGATCACCGGGCCCGCGGGATGCTCAGGAATCTACGCGACCGATGCCCACGGGTGACGTCGGCGGTTCCGAACGGACTTCCCGCTCGCCTGCCGTGGGCTCCAACTCGGCCAGCCGGCCCTGCCAGCGCTCCTGTGCCGGCTTGGTCAGGCTACCGCCGAAATCGATGACGATCACGCCGCCGATGGTGGCGAGTGCGCTGACCGGATTTCTCTCCGCGAATACACCGAACGCGAGTTGCGAGGCGATCAGGAGAATGAAGTAGTACACGAGTTCGACGAGGATCCCACCGGCGTCGACATTCGCTTGTTCAGCGTTCCGGTGAGAGCGAGATGATCAGGAATCCGACCAGTTTGGGCCGCGATGTGGCGACAAGGTTCCATGCTCGCCCAGACCGTCTTTCAGCTGCTCGCCCACGGCGAACTCCCTCCTCCACGATCCGCGCCGCGCCTGGCGCGGCTTGCGAGGGATCGTTGATCACGAGCACCTCACCGGCAACTCGGCACCCCACGATCGAGTGAGTCAACTAGCGGGAAAAGATCCACAAGTCCCATACTTGTTCTACCGGTGGGGACCGGGGAGACGAGGCCGTCCGGCGCAGCGAAAAACGCTAGCGCCGGGCGGCCTCGAGTTTTATGCAAATACCTTTCACAATTCCTTCGCCGCGACTGTCCACTTCGGACTCATCAGCCTTCCGGCCGCAGGACGACGGGCATCGAGACCGGTCGGACTAGGATCGGCTGACCATGGCTGACGCGACTTCCGGACGGCGTGTGCCCAAGCACCACGGGCTGTCCGCCAAGACCCTCCGGCGGCTCGATCACGCCTCCGGCCGACTCGCGAGCGCGAGCGTGGCGGTGATGGAGGAGCGGCTGAGCTGGTTCGCCCGCCTCCCCGCCGATCAGCGCGCGAGCGTCCTGCTGATCACCCAAGCGGGTGCCGCCGGGTTCGTCGACTGGCTCCGCGACTCGAAGGAGGCCCTCTCCCTCACCACCGAGGCGTTCCGCGAAGCGCCCGCCGAGCTGTCCCGCTGGGTGAGCCTGCGGCAGGCGGTCGGCATGGTGCGGCTCGCGATCGAGGTGTTCGAGGAGCAGCTGCCGGAATTCGCCGCGAACGAGGCGGAGCGCGCCGCGCTGATCGAGGGGATCCTGCGCTACGGCCGGGAGATCGCGTTCGCCGCCGCCAACTCCTACGCGGCCGCCGCCGAGGCGCGCGGCGCCTGGGACGCGCGGCTGGAGGCGCTGGTCGTCGACGGCATCGTCCGCGGTGACGCCGAGGAGGCGGTGCTCTCCCGTGCCGCCGCGCTCGGCTGGGATCCGGCCGCGCCCGCCACCGCGCTGGTCGGCACGCCGACCTCGGACGACCCGCCCGCCGTCGTGTTCGAGGTCCGCAGCCGCGCCGCCCGGGTCGGCCGCCCCGTCCTCCTTTCGGTGCAGGGCTCCCGGCTGGTCGTGGTCGTCGCCGGGCCCACCGACGGCAGCGTCAAGGACCGCGAAATCCTCACCAAGCTGTCCATCGCCTTCGCCGAGGGCCCGGTCGTCGCCGGCCCGACGGTGCCCACCCTCGCCGAGGCGCACCACAGCGCCACCGAAGCGCTCTCCGGCCTGCGCGCCGTCGTCGGCTGGCCCGGCGCGCCGCGGCCGGCGAGATCGATCGATCTGCTGCCGGAACGCGCGTTGTCCGGCGATCCCGAGGCGGAACGCCTGCTCGTCGAGCAGATCGCCCGGCCGTTGGAGGAGGCGGGCCCGGCGCTGCTGCGGACCGTGGAGACGTACCTCGACAGCGGCGGTGTGCTGGAAACCTGCGCGCGGACGCTGTTCGTGCATCCGAACACCGTCCGGTACCGGCTGCGGAAGGCGGCCGAACTCACCGGACGCCACGCCGCCGAATCACGCGACGCCTGGGTGCTGAAGGTGGCGCTGACGGTCGGACGGCTGGCCAGGGCCCGCGGCCTCTGGTGACCGACGCCGAAGTGACCGAAGCTGAGGCGACCAAGGTCCCTTGATCCCTTGGAGTGCCGCGTTTTGCCCGAAGGGCTCGCGAACGGGGCGGCGGGCCGCCTAGGCACCCGCTCCAGCCGGTTTCGAAAGTCACGGCCCGGCGACCCGTTCGCGACCGCGGCATAACCAATCCAGTGACAGACTTCATAGCGAAAGCTGATTGAACCCGACAAGGCTTTTGGGTTAAGAGCGGAGATCAGGAAGACCCTTTTGGAGGGTTCCTACAATTACGTCGGTCGGACTTGGTGACCGTCGGCATCACGACCATGGTGGCCGAGAGTGTTCCCTTGAGAGGTGACAGCAGCAGTCCTCGCCCCCGGTCAGGGTTCCCAAGCCCCAGGCATGCTTTCCCCTTGGCTCGAACTCGACGGCGCCCGCGCGCGCGTCGAAGCCTGGTCCGAGCGCGCCGGTCTCGATCTCGTCCGTCTCGGCACCGAAGCGGACGCCGAGGAGATCCAGGACACCGCGATCACGCAGCCGCTGATCGTGGCGCTGTCCCTGCTGGCGTTCGAGCACCTGCAGCGTGCGGCCCCGGTCGCCGCGGACGCGCCGGTCGCCGGTCACTCCGTCGGTGAGCTGGCCGCCGCCGCCATCGCGGGCGTGCTGAACCCCGAGGACGCCGTCGCGCTGGCCGCCGTCCGCGGTGCGGAAATGGCGAAGGCGTGCGCGCTGGAGCCGACGAGCATGGCCGCGGTCATGCTCGGCGACCCGGAGCAGGTCGTCGCCTGGCTCGACGGTCACGGTCTCGCCGCGGCGAACCGCAACGGCGCCGGGCAGATCGTCGCCTCCGGCGCCGCCGACGCGATCGAGAAGATCGTGGCCGAGCCGCTCGAAGGGACGAAGGTCCGCGCGCTCAAGGTCGCGGGCGCGTTCCACACGTCGTACATGGCACCCGCGCGTGCGGCGCTGGCCGCCCACGCTGCGAAGATCACCCCGGCGGACCCGACGCGTCCGCTGCTGTCGAACGCCGACGGCCAGGTCGTCACCAGCGGGGCCGACTACCTCGACCGGCTGGTCAAGCAGGTCACCAGCCCGGTGCGCTGGGACCTCACCATGGACGGGCTGGTTTCCTTGGGTGTCACTTCGACGCTCGAACTGCCGCCGGCGGGGACGCTGACGGGACTGGTCAAGCGACAGCTCAAGGGAACCGTGACCACCACCATCGCACTGAAGACGCCCGCGGAGCTGGCGAAGCTTCAGGGGCAGGAGGACGCTTCGTGACCGACCGATCCACCTTGCGGCAGGCGCCGGGCGCCGCCGGGACCCGCATCCTCGGGGTCGGGAGCTTCCAACCCGAGAAGATCGTGACCAACGACGATCTCTCGAAGATCATGGACACCAACGACCAGTGGATCCGCGACCGCGTCGGCATCATCGAGCGCCGGTTCGCCGAAAAGGACGAGTCGCTGGTCGACATGGCGGTCAAGGCGGGCACGGCCGCACTGGCCGACGCCGGCGTCGATCCGTCCGAAGTGGACACGGTCATCCTGCCCAACTGCACGATGCCCACCCAGATCCCGAACGCCGCCGCCCAGGTCGCCGACCGGATCGGGATCACGCATCCGGCCGCGTTCGACCTCAACGCCGCCTGTGCCGGATTCTGCTACGGCCTCGGTGTCGCCTCGGACCTGATCCGGGCGGGCAGTGCGAAGAAGGCGCTCGTCATCGGCGCCGAGAAGCTCACCGATCACGTCGACCCGGTCGACCGCGCGAACGCGATCATCTTCGCCGACGGCGCCGGCGCCGCGGTGGTCGGTGCGGCCGACACCCCGCAGATCGGCCCGGTCGCCTGGGGCAGCGCCGGTGAGCACGTCGACCTCATCTACATGCGCGACGACAAGTGGATCTACCAGGAGGGCCAGTCGGTCTTCCGGTGGGCGACCACCCAGATCGCGCCGATCGCGCTGCGGGCACTGGAACTGGCCGGGCTCGAACCGTCCGATGTGGACGTGCTGATCCCGCACCAGGCCAACCTGCGCATCGTCGAAGCCATCGCCAAGAAGCTGCGCGCCAAGGGCGGCCGCGAGGACATGGTCGTGGCCGACGACATCAAGTACTCGGGCAACACCTCGTCCGCGTCCATCCCCCTCGCGCTGGACCACATGCGCAAGGCGGGCACCGCGAAGTCCGGCGACGTCGTACTCGCCGTCGGTTTCGGGGCCGGACTCTCCTACGCGGGCCAGGCCTTCATCTGCCCGTGATGAATACTTCCCCTGCGGACGCCGTGTCCGCGGGGCAGCCGAAAGCATCACCGAGAAGGGAACAACCAGTGGCAGACAACGCAGAGATCCTCGCCGGCCTCGCCGAGATCGTCGAAGAGGTCGCCGGTGTGGCGCAGGACGACGTGACCGCCGAGAAGTCCTTCGTGGACGACCTCGACATCGACTCGCTGTCCATGGTGGAGATCGCTGTTCAGGCCGAGGACAAGTTCGGCGTCAAGATCCCGGACGACGAGCTGGCGAACCTGAAGACCGTTGGCGACGCGGTGAACTACGTGTCCGCCAACTCCAAGTAATTCCCAGTTCTTGATTGGCGCCGACCTTGGGGAGACACCAATGAGCAACATCGACGTCGTGATCACCGGGATGGGCGCCACCACGCCACTCGGCGGGGACGTCGCGTCCACGTGGGACGGTCTGCTCGCCGGGGCGAGCGGGATCCGCCGCATCGAAGCCGACTGGGTCGACGAACTCGACCTGCCGGTGAAGATCGGCGCCATGCTCGCCGTGGACCCGTCCGAAGTCCTGCCTCGGGTCCAGGCTCGCCGTCTGGACCGCTGCGAGCAGGTGGCCCTCATCGCCGCACGTCAGGCATGGGCGGACGCGGGGTTCACGCAGCCGACCGATGAGCATCAGGACGTGGTCCCCGAGCGCCTGGGGGTGACCATCGGCACCGGTGTCGGCGGTCCGGTCACCCTGATCTCCCAAAACGACCTTCTGCACAAGCAGGGACTCCGCAAGGTTTCCCCGCTGACCGTGCCGATGCTGATGCCGAACGGTCCCGCCGCACACGTCGGGATCGACCTGAAGGCCCGCGCCGGGGTGCACTCGCCCGCGTCGGCCTGTGCGTCGGGCGCGGAAGGCATCGCCGCCGGCTACGAGATGATCCGCTCGGGCCGCGCCGACGTCGTGGTCGCCGGTGGAGCCGAATCGTGCATCCACCCGATCACCCTCGCCGGTTTCGCGCAGGCGCGGACGGTGTCCACCCGCAACGACGATCCGACGAAGGCGTCCCGGCCGTTCGACGTGAACCGTGACGGTTTCGTCCTCGGCGAGGGTTCCGGTGTCGTGATCCTGGAGCGGGCGGACCGTGCCAAGGCCCGTAACGCACGGATCTACGCGCAGCTGAGCGGCTACGGGATCACCTCGGACGCGTACCACATCACGGGTAACCACCCGGAGGGCATCGGCCAGATCGCCGCCATGCGGCAGGCGATGACGATGGCCGGGGTCTCCCCGAGCGACGTCGGCCACGTCAACGCGCACGCGACCTCCACGGTCGTCGGCGACGTCGGTGAGGCCGCGGCGATCCGCAACGCCATCGGCGACCACACCGTGGTGACCGCGCCCAAGGGCGCGCTCGGCCACCTGGTCGGCGGTGCGGGCGCGGTCGAGGGCATCGCCACCATCCTGGCGATCTACCACGGCCTGATCCCGGCGACGCTGAATCTCGAGGACCTGGACCCGAAGGTGCAGCTCGACGTCGTCTCCGGTGAGGCCCGCAAGGTCGAGCTGAGCGCGGCGATCAGCAACTCGTTCGGCTTCGGCGGCCACAACACGGCGCTGCTGTTCACCCCGGCGGCCTGAGACCGGTTGTAAGTACGTGAAGGCCCCCTTCACTGCGTCTAGCGCAGTGAAGGGGGCCTTCACGTACTTCGGACGACGGTCAGGCCTCCGAGCGTTTCACCAGGTGTCGCCCGATCCACCAGGCCGCTTCCACGAGCACGATCCCCACTCCGGCACAGGTGAAGGCCGAAAGCGTGTACGCGCTCACGCTCGGGTCCAGCGCGAAGAACTTCTGCGTGAACGGGATCAGGAACAGCGCGAGGGTCAGCACGACCATCCCGCCGATCAGCCCGATCTTCCACCACCGGTACGGCCGCGCGACGATCCCGAGCACCCACAGCGCGATCGTGATGAGCGTGATCAGCGCTGTCGTCCCCGCCTGGATCTTGTCCACTTCGGACTGTCCGGATCCCTTGTAGACCAGCAGATAACTGACGAACGTCGCCGTGGCGATGACCAGCCCGGCCGGTACGGCCATCCGCATCACCCTGCCGACGAAGCCGGTGCGGGCGCGTTCGTTGTTCGGCGCCAGCGAGAGCACGAAGGCGGGCAGGCCGATCGTGAACCAAGCCGTGATCGTGATGTGCCGCGGCAGGAACGGGAACGGCACCTGCGCGATGCCGACCATCAGCGCCAGCAGCACCGAGTAGACCGTCTTGGTGAGGAACAGGTTCGAGACGCGCTCGATGTTGCCGATCACCCGGCGTCCCTCGGCGACGACGTGCGGCAGGGTGGCGAACTTGTCGTCCAGCAACACGATCTGCGCGACCGCGCGGGTGGCCGGGCTGCCGGCGCCCATGGCGACGCCGATGTCGGCGTCCTTCAGCGCGAGGACGTCGTTGACGCCGTCGCCGGTCATCGCGACGGTGTGCCCCTTCGACTGGAGCGCACCGACCATCGCGCGTTTCTGCAGCGGCGTCACGCGGCCGAAGACGGCGCGATTCTCCACCGTATCGGCCAGCTTTTCGGCGTCCTCCGGCAGTTTCCGTGCGTCGACGGGCTTGTCGGCGCCCGGCAGGTCGAGGGTGCCCGCGACAGCGCCCACCGAGATGGCGTTGTCGCCGGAGATGACCTTGACCGCGACATCCTGATGCGCGAAGAAGTCCAGAGTGTCCTTCGCGTCGGGGCGGACCTTCTGCTCCAGCACCACGAGCGCCACCGGTTCGATGTCACCGGGGCCGTCGGCCGCGTCGACGGCACGTTCGGCCCGGCCCAGCAACAGGACACGCAGTCCCCGCGAGCCGATCTTCTCGGCCGCCGCCCGGTGTTCCCCTTCGGGCAGCAGGACGTCGGCCGCTCCGAGCACCCAGTCACCGTCGCCGCCGAACGACGCGCCACTCCACTTGCGCGCCGAGGAGAACGGCATCGTCGTGGAGACCCGCCAGCCGGGATCGGCCGGGTACGCCTCCGCGATCGCCCGCAGGCTCGCGTTCGGCCGGGGATCGGCGGCGGCGAGCGCGGCCAGCACGGTGTCCACCGGATGTCCCGAAGTGATTTCCCGGACCTCGGAAAGCCGCATGGCGTTCTCGGTGAGCGTGCCGGTCTTGTCCGCGCACACCACGTCGACCCGGGCGAGCCCTTCGATCGCGGGCAGTTCCTGCACCAGGCATTGGCGTTTGCCCAGCCGGATGACGCCGACCGCCAGCGCGACACTGGTCATCAGCACCAGGCCTTCGGGCACCATCGGCACAAGCGCCGCGACCATGCCGCGCAACGCGTCCGGCCACGCCTGGTCGCCCGCGAGCTGGTTGTAGATGGTCAGCGCGCCCGCCGGGACGAGCAGGTAGGTGATGAACTTGAGGATCTTGTCGATACCCTGCCGCAGTTCCGACTTCACCAGGGTGAACTTGCTGGCCTCCGCGGCCAGCTTCGCGGCGTACGATTCGTCGCCGATGATGTCCGCGCGGTAGGTGCCGCTGCCCGCGACGACGAAGCTGCCGGAGAGCACCTTGTCGCCGGGCTGCTTGACCACGGGATCGGATTCCCCGGTGAGCAGCGACTCGTCGACCTCCAGTGCCTCGGCCGTCAGCGTGGGACCGTCGACGACGATCTTGTCGCCGGGCCCCAGCTCGACGAGGTCGCCGAGGACGACCTCCTCCGGGGCGATCTCGGCGCTCCGCCCGTCACGGCGAACGGTCGGTTTCGCCTGCCCCACGATCGCGAGCCGTTCCAGCGTCCGTTTCGCGCGGAGCTCCTGGATGATGCCGACCGCGCTGTTCACGATGATCAGTCCGCCGAACAGCCCGTCGATGAAATACCCCGTCGACAGGATGAGGACGAACAGCACGCCGTAGATCGCGTTGATCCGGGTGAAGACGTTCGCGCGGACGATCTCGCCGGTGGTCCGGCTGGTCTTCGTCGAGACCGAGTTCGTCTGGCCCGCGGCGACCCGCTGGGCGACCTCTTCGCTGGTGAGCCCCCTCGAGGCGTCGGTCAGCAGGGTCGGCTGATCAATTGCCATGCCCGCGACTCTATTCCGCCCCCGTCAGCGCACGCGTCAGCCTGAGGGACCATGTCGGGCGTTACTTCAGCATCTTTCGTGCTCGGGGTTGGTGCCGCCGTCGGTGGTGTCGACGCGCCAGGTCGCGTTCTCCAGCCGCAGCGGCAGCACCAGCCGCCAGCGGATACAGCCCTCCGGCAGGTACACGGGCGCGTCGTCGACGTCCTGCGTGCTGGTGAAGGCGACGAGCACGCGGAGCGAGCCCGGCGAGCCCGGCTCGATGCGGTAGACGAGGATGCTGCCGTCCCGAGTGGACTGATAGTCGTTCTTCCACTCCGAGGCGGTCTTGGTCTTGGCCCGTTCCCGGCTGACCACCGAAGTCCACTTCGAATAGTCGCGATTGTTGATGGAGTCGAAATACCCCTGCAGCACCTGCCGGACGCTCTGGTACTGCGGATGCGCGAAGACGTCGGGCGTGACTTCGACGGTGGGCGAACCCGGCTGCGCCTCCGGGGCGACCGACGACGGCGAGTCACTGACGACCGGATCGGTGGGCTCGGCCTCGGGACGGCGGTAGAGCTCACGCGCCAGCAACCCGATGCCGACGGTCAGCGAGATCACCACCACGAGGACGGGGATCAGCCACCGCTGGCGAGAGGCGGGGCGAGGCTGGGCGGTCACCCTGGAAGGTTAGCCGCCCGCCTCTTCCGTCTTCACGCCCTCTACCCGACCTGATGCAGCCAGGTGACCGGAGCGCCGTCGCCGGCATGCCGGTACGGTTCGAGCGCTTCGTCCCAATTGGCGGCGAGGAGCTCATCGAGCTTGTGCGCCAGGGACTCGCCGGTGCGGACCTTGCTCACGAGAGCGCGCAACTGGTCCTCACCCACGACGATGTCGCCGTTGGCACTGGTCCTGCCGTGCCACAGGCCGAGGCCGGGGGCGAAACAGAACCTCTCACCGTCGACCCCCGCACTGGGCTCTTCGGTGACTTCGAACCGGATCATCGGCCACGCCTTGAGCGCGGACGCCAGCTTCGCGCCGGTGCCCGCAGGCGCGCGCCAACCACATTCGGCGCGGAGCTGTCCTGGACTGGCGGGCTGCGCCGTCCACTTCAACTCGACTCGGGCACCCAGGGTGCCCGAAATAGCCCACTCGACGTGCGGACAGACCGCAGACGGCGACGAGTGGACGTACACCACGCCACGGGTGTTGCCACGGGTGCTCACTGCTGACCTCCGCTACTCGACGAGGGGCGTCTTCCCCTACGACCTCGCGAGCTGCGCTGGTCAGGTGGCTCGTGCCGCCGCCCGATACGCGTGAGCACATTGTGCACCCCAACTGTGCTGTTTGGCCACATGAACACCATAAGTCGCACCTGATTGGGACGCGGGACCGCGCGGCGACGGGTGCCGGCGGTCCGCGGGCAGGGCGACGAGGAGCGCTGCATGTCGACGCCGGTGGCGAAATGCGGCCCTGCGTTCTCCTGGTGACGGTGGACGGGGAACTGTCACCTACCAACGAGCACCACCCGGACGGGTGACGGCGCGCACGCGCATTACGACCTTTCGAGCAACCTCACCGCCCCTACCTGGGACGTGTCTCCCCATTAGTCCGGATGGAGGCGCTAGTTTGTGCACCGAGACCGACGAGATGGGGAGGGGTTCGGTGCGACTCGTTCGCCTCGCTCAGCAGCCGTCCCGGGTGGCCGAGGACGTTCGTGCCGCGCTGGCCTCGCTCGGCCGCGGCAGCACTGTCGTCGGCGGGGTCGCCCTGGTCGGCGCCCGCCCGGCGGACGAACGGGCCGTCGAGGCCGTCATCGTCATGCCCAAGGGCGTCATCATCGTCATCGGTGTCGACCTGCCGGATCCGGCACTGAAACTCGAAGCCCCGCTCGGCGGGCCGTGGAAGGCCGACGGCTGGCCGCTGGTCCACGGCGACACGTCGATCAACCCGGCCACCGACGCGCTCTCGCTGTCCGCCGCGTGCACGCACAAGATCGCCGACGTCGCCCCCGGTGCCGGTCCGATCGGCACGATCATCGCCGTCGGCCCGTATGTGGAGACGGTCGATCAGCCGCCGTCGGATCTCGCCGGCTCGGTCCGCGTCCTGTACCCGACGGCGACGACGATGCTCGCCGCGACGGTCTCGCTGGCCACCGCGGACCGGCCACGGTCGGTCCAGCAGGCGCGGGAACTGATCGCCGCGCTCGCCCCGGACGCCCCGCCGATGCCCGAAGAGATGTTGCTCGGCGAGGGATTCAGCGCCTACTCCGACGACGAGCCGACCGTGATCCGCGAGAACCCGCTCGTCGCGATCGCGCCGACGGTTCCCGTGCAGCATCCGGGGAAGGTGAAGAAACCGGCGAAACCGGCCGCTCGTTCGGCACCGCCCGTCAAACCCACTCCACCTGTTCAGCACGTTCAGACCCCGCCGCGGGCCGCCGCCGCGAAACCGGCTCCGCCGGTCCGGCAGACCCTGCCCCCGGCGGCCGCCCCCGCTCCCGCCGAGCCCGCACCGAAGGCGCCTCACCAGTCCAAGACGGTGAAGTGGCTTCCTGTCGCCGCGATCGGCCTGCTCATCGTGCTGCTGATCGCGGCCGTCACCGTCGCTTCCGGCGGGGACGACACCGCGTCCACGCAGCCTCCACCGGCACCGGCCCCGGCGACCAGTTCCGCCCCGCCGAGCAGCAGCGCCGTGGAGAACATCCAGTTCACCTCCCGGGCGTCGGCCGCGGACCAGAAATGCGCGTCGCACGCGTACGGCGACGTCCAGGCGAGCCTTCAGCAGACGAGTTGCGCGGGCGTGAAACGGGCCAGCTTCGCCAGTTCCATCGACGGCCGGGCCGCCGCGGTGACGATCGCCGTCGTGGAGTTCCCGGACACCGCGCAGGCGACCGCGTTCAAGGCGGCCGCCGACACCCCCGGCGGTGGCGGCATCCTCGATCTCGCCACCGAAACCAACCAGTGGCAGGGTGAGGTCCCCGTGTTCGAGGGGGCGGCCTACCAGAGCAGCCAGGACGGGAAGGCGGTCCGGCTGATCCAGGTGGTGTGGGTGCCGGGACCGTCCACTCCGGACGATCCCGGCCTGGTCCGTGGCGCGAAGGCCGCGCTCGAACTCCCCGTCAACGGCTGAGACTCAGAGCCCGTACGCCTCCAGCAGACGAAGCCACACCTCGCTGATCGTGGGGAACGACGGAACCGCGTGCCACAGCCTCGACAGCGGGACCTCCCCCACGATCGCGATCGTCGCGGAATGCAGCAGTTCGGCCACGTCCTGCCCGACGAAGGTCGCACCGAGGAGGACACCGCGTTCGGTGTCGACGACGATCCGCGCCTTGCCCGCGTAGCCGTCGGCGTGCAGTGACGAACCGGCGACCGCGATGTCGATGTCGACGACACGGTGCGGTTTGCCCTCTTCCGGCCCGGCGAGCCCGACCGAAGCGACCTCCGGGTCGGTGAAGACGACCTGCGGGATGGCGTGGTGGTCGGCCGTGGAGCTGTGCGCGCTCCACGCGGCGGAGTCGACCGGCTTGCCCGCCGCCCGCGCGGCCACCGCGTCGCCGGTGGCACGGGCCGCGTACTTGCCCTGGTGGGTCAGCGGCGCCCGGCCGGTGACGTCACCGACGGCGAACAGCCAGTCACCGTCCACAGCGGACACACGACCGTTGTCGTCGGTCGTGAGCGCCGCACCGGCTTCGAGACCCAGCACCTCGACGCCGAGTCCGTCGGTCGCGGGACGGCGGCCGGTGGCGACGAGCAGTTCGTCGACGATCAACCGGTCGCCACCCTTCAGCGCCAGTTCCTTACCACCGTCCAAAGCGGACACGGAGTCGAGACCGGAGCCGGTGTGCACGATGACCCCGGCGTCGCGCAGTCCCGCGATGACCGCGTCGCCGGCGAACTCCGGCAGCCGCGGCAAGGGACGCTCCCCCGAGATGATCAGGTGGACTTCGGCGCCGAGCGTGGCGTAGGCCTGCGCCATTTCCACGCCGACGACACCGCCGCCGAGCACGCCGAGGCGGCGCGGGACCTCTTCCGCCGAAGTCGCCTCCCGCGAACCCCACGGGGAAATGGTGTCCAGTCCGGGGATGGACGGCGTCCGCGGCACACTGCCGGTGGCGACGATCACCGCGTGCCGCGCGGTCAGCACGTCACCGCCGTCGACTGTGACCTCCCGCTCACCGGTGATCCGGCCGTGCCCGCGGATCGGGGCGATCCCGGCGCCTTCCGCCCACTTGACCTGTCCGGTGTCGTCTCCCTTGCCGGTGAACCAGTCCCGGCGCGCGAACACCGCCGCCGGGTCGACGGCGTCGCCGACCGGGACACCGGGTACGCGTTTGGCCGCGGCGAGCAGGTTGCCCGGGCGCAGCAGCGCCTTGCTCGGAATGCAGGCCCAGTAAGAACATTCGCCACCGAAGCGTTCGTGTTCGACGAGGGCGACCTGGAGGCCGCCGCGGGCTGCGCGCTCGGCGGCGACCTCGCCGACCGGGCCGCCTCCGATCACGATCACGTCAAAAGTCTGTGCTGACATGCATTCAGCGCACACCACCGCGCAGCTTCGCGCAACCTGCCGCTATCCTCGTGTCGCTGCGTGAGTAACAGCCGCGGGTTCAGGTTGCACCGTGCCGGTTACGCAGTAGAACGATCGAGCGCGGGAGGTTTTTTCATGGCCAGGAACACTGCTGTGCATTTGCTGGACGATCTGACCGGTGAAGCGGCCGAAGAAACGGTCGCCTTCGCTTTGGACGGAATCGCCTACGACATCGACCTTTCGGCCGACAACGCCACCGCGCTCCGGGAAATCCTGCGTGCTTATGTGGAAAACGGCCGCCGGATCGGTGGCCGGAAACTGCGTCCGCGGGTCGTGCAGCGGCCCAAGGGCGCCCGGGTGTCGAAGTCGACCCCGAAGACCGCGGCGACCGCCGCGAAGGCGGAGGCGAAGACCGCCGCGAAGCCGGGTCGCAAGCCCGCCGCGAAGGGTGTCGCCGGCCGCAAGCCCGCCGCCGCCAAGGCCGCTCCCAAGACCACCGCCGCGAAGGTCGCCGCCCCCAAGGCGGAGAGCAAGACCACCGCCAAGACCACGGCGAAAGCCACCGCCGCCAAGGCGAAGGCGGCCCGCGGCACTGCGGCGAAGACCACGACAGCCAAGGCTCCGGCCGGTCGTGCCAAGGCCGCCGCCGCGACCAAGGCCCCGGCGAAGACGACGGCCGCGAAGCCCGCGGCCAAGACCACGACCGCGAAGACGACGGCAGCCAAGGCCGCTCCGAAGGCCGCCGCCAAGACTCCGGTGAAGAAGACCGCTGAGCCGAAGAAGACCACTCGGGCCGCCCGCAAGGTGCCCGCCGTCACCTTCTCGGCGAAAGAAAAGTAGTTCTCTCGAAAAGGGCCCCATTCGCGAAAAAAGCGAATGGGGCCCTTTCTTTTCGTGTGGTAATGACGGTTCTGACCGTCATTACCACTCACGACTATTCACGCTGAGCGCCTTCGGAGTGCCATTGCGGGTACTGGTACCGGGTGTGCCGGAGCGAGCTGTGCCACTCGCGCTCCGCCGCCGTGGGCTCCCGGGCGGTGAGTTCACCCAGTCGCGCGGCCGCCGCGGCGCGGACCGCGGCCGTGACGTCCGCGACACCTTTGCGCAGGCCATGGTCGGCGAGCGACGCGACCCGGCTCCGATGCGAGTCGAGCGGGCGGGGATCCGCCGGTGCCGCGGTGAGGTACCGGCCGACGCGTTCGGCCGCGGTCGAAACGAGCAGGGTCGAATGCGCGAGCAAGCCCGTTCTCGTCCTGAACACGGCGAAACCGCACAGCTTCGCGTCACCGACGAACAGCCCTCGATCACCGAGCCGCGACGGCAGCCCGAGTCCGGCCACCGTCGCGGTCATCAGTTCCCCGAGCGCTTCGAGCGGTCTGACGGCTTTCGCCGACAGACCTTGCCCCGGCAGGACGAGCGTGATGTTGAGATTCCCGGGATCGTGGAACACCGTGCCGCCGCCACTGGCCCGGCGCAGCACCGGGACGCCGTCGCTCGCACAGACGTCGGCCTTGACCTCGCGTTCGATCTTCTGCCCCCGCCCCACGACCACACAGTCGGTGTTGCGCCAGATCCACAGGACCGGCGCTTCCGGTGCGGCGCGCAGGAGGGCTTCGTCGAACGCGAGGTTGTCGGCCGGGTCGTCGAACGACGCGACGACTTCCGAGGGGCCGGTCACAGCGCTTTGAGTTCCTCCACGATCTCGCCCACCGACGACTTCGCGTCGCCGAAGAGCATGCTGGTCTTCGCATCGTAGAAGAGCTCGTTGTCGATACCGGCGAAGCCCGAGCTCATCGAGCGTTTGAGCACGATCACCGACCGGCTGTGGTTCACCTTGAGGATCGGCATCCCGTAGATGGGCGAGCCGGGATCGGTCTCCGCCGCCGGGTTCGTGACGTCGTTCGCGCCGATCACCAGCGCGACGTCGGTCTGGGCGAACTCGGAGTTGATCTCGTCCATTTCCTTGAGCTGCTCATACGGGACGTCGGCCTCGGCGAGGAGCACGTTCATGTGCCCCGGCATCCGGCCGGCCACCGGGTGGATGGCGTAGGCGACGGTGATCCCCTTGGCCTCCAGCAACTTCGCCATCTCGCGGACCACGTGCTGCGCCTGCGCGACGGCCATGCCGTAACCGGGGACGACCACGACCTTGTTCGCGTACGCCATCTGGATCGCGGTGTCGGACGCGCTCGTGCTGCGGACCGGCCGGACCTCGCCGGAACCGCCGCTCGCGACCGCCGTGCCGCCGCCGAACCCACCGGCGACGATGGCCGGGATCGACCGGTTCATCGCCTTCGCCATCAGGTTGGTCAGGATCGAACCCGAAGCGCCGACGATCATGCCCGCCACGATCAGCGCGGTGTTGTCGAGGGCGAGCCCCATGGCCGCCGCCGACAGACCGGTGAGCGCGTTCAGCAGGGAGATGACGACCGGCATGTCCGCACCGCCGATCGGCAGCACGACCACCACGCCGAGCACACCCGCGGCGACCAGCAGGCCGATCATCAGCAGTTCGGCGTCGCCGCCGGTGGCGATGACGACGGCCAGGACGACCGCGGCGATCAGCACCAGCGCGTTGACCGGCTGCTGCAGTTTGCCCAAGGTGATCGGGCGGCCGGAGATGAGCTCCTGCAGTTTCCCGAACGCGATGTTCGAGCCCCAGAAGGAGATCGAACCGACGATGGCGGCGAAGAGCGACGCGATCGCGACGTACGCCGGCTCGTGCGCGTAGCCGTCCGTGGTCCGGAACTCGACCCACGCGATGAGCGCGACCGCCCCGCCGCCGACGCCGTTGAACAGCGCCACCATCTGCGGCATCGCGGTCATCTTCACCTTGCGCGCGGACGGCACGCCGACGACGACACCGATCGCCACACCGAGCGCGATCAGCAGCCAGTTGCCCATCCCGGGGGTCAAGAGCGTCGCGATCACCGCGATGCCCATGCCGACCGCGGCGATCCAGTTGCCGCGCACCGCGGTGCGCGGACCGGTCAGCCCCATCAGGCCGTAGATGAACAGTGCGAAGGAAATGATGTAGAGGACGGCGATGAAGGTCGTCACTTGTCACCACCCTCTTCCGGCTTCTTCGCCTTGAACATCGAAAGCATCCGGTCGGTGACGAGGAAGCCGCCGACCACGTTGATCGTGCCGAAGGCGATCGCGATCACCAGCAGGATCTTGTTCAGTACGCCGTCCACGCCGAGGCCGAGCACGATCAGCCCGCCGAGCAGGACGATGCCGTGGATGGCGTTGGTCCCCGACATCAGCGGGGTGTGCAGCGTGTTGGGCACCTTGGAAATGACCGTGAAACCCACGAATCCGGCGAGTACGAGGATCGCCAAACTGCCTACCAGCATCACTCGCCCCCTTCTTCTTTTCCGGCCACGCAGGCCCCGGCGACGATCTCGTCGGAGAAGTCGAGCGCGAGCTTGCCTTCCTTGTCGACGAGCAGTTCCAGCAGTTCCGTGACGTTGCGCGCGTACAGCTCGCTGGAATGCGCGGGCATCTCCGCGGCGAGGTTGAGCGGCGAGCAGATGGTGACGTCGTGCTCGACGACCTCCTCGCCCGGTTTCGTCAGTTCGCAGTTGCCGCCGGACTCACCGGCGAGGTCGACCACGACACCGCCGGCGGGCATGCCCTTCACCGCGTCGGCGGTGACGAGGACCGGTGCCCGGCGGCCCGGGACGAGCGCCGTGGTGATCACGACGTCGAACCTCGTGATCGCCTCGGTGAGCCTGCGTTGCTGCTCGGCCTTTTCCTCGTCGGTCAGCTCGCGGGCGTACCCGCCTTCGCCGACCGCCTCGATGCCGAGGTCGAGGAATTTCGCGCCGAGCGACTTCACCTGCTCGCCGACCTCGGGCCGGACGTCGTACCCGGTGGTCTGCGCACCGAGCCGTTTCGCCGTCGCCAAGGCCTGCAACCCGGCGACACCGGCGCCGAGCACGAGCACCTTCGCCGGTGGCACCGTCCCGGCGGCGGTGGTGAGCATCGGGAAGAACCGAGTGAGTTTCTCCGCGGCCAGCAAGACCGCGCGATAACCCGCGACGCTGCTCTGCGAAGACAACGCGTCCATCGCCTGCGCGCGGGAGATCCGCGGGATCGCCTCGACGGCGAAGGCGCGCACGCCCGCCGATTCGAGGGCCGCTATCCCGTCGGGATCACCCCTCGGGTTCAGGAAGCCGATGAGAATGGTGCCCTGTTTGAGCCTCGCGACTTCGGCCGCGCTCGGAGGCGCCACCTTCACCACGATGTCGGCATCCCACGGATCGCCGATCACCGCTCCCGCCTGCTCGAAGGTCTCGTCGGCGAGCAGCGCGCCGGCGCCCGCGCCGGGCTCGACCACCACCCGCAGTCCGCGTCCGGAAACGCGCTCGATGAGTTTCGGTACCAGCGCGATACGGCGTTCGCCTTGTCCGGTTTCCCGGACCACACCGACCGTGAGCTGCTCGTTCTCTGCCGCCACAGGCGACCTCCTCGCTGGAGAGGACCACACGAACCCGCACTTCTTACCACGCCAGGCCGACAACTTTCCTGGCTGAACGTATCCGGACGGCATCTTTCCGTGACATCGCTCATCACGATCGATCCAGCCATCGATCCAGGTGCGCGACGTCATAAGGGGCTTATGGCAGCGCTTCCCGCATCATGGAACGCTGCGCCAGTTCGGCACGCCCAGAAAGATCAGCCGCAGCCGTCGTTCGGCCGTGCGCCCGATCTCGTCGTCACGCGAAGGCGCTTCGAGCAGCTCCAGCACCGTCGTGAGCATGGTCGTCACGATCAGGTCGGCGAGCAGATGGAGGTCTTCGGTGCTCCATTCGCGGAGATTGTCGAAGCGCGCGAGGTCGACGGCGAGTTCGCTGACGAAGAGCTTGAGTTCGAACGTGATCGCCTGCCGGACCGGTCCCGTGCCGCCGTACCGCTCCCTGGTCAGGAAATGGAAGTGGTCCTCGTGCGCCCGCACGTGCCGGCGGAGGATCCGCACCGACGTCTTGATCATGTCGTTGTACGCGGCCGGCTTGGTGCGTGCCGACCGGATCATCGTGCGCAGCGTGCGCATCGACTCCTCGACGAGCGCGACGCCCAGTTCGTCCATGGACGCGAAATGGCGGTAGAACGCCGTCGGCACGATCCCGGCCTGCTTCGCCACCTCGCGCAGACTCAGCCCGGAGAACCCTCGTTCCGCCACCAGGTCCAGGGCGGCGTCCAGCAGCGCCTGCCGTGTGCGCTGCTTGCGCTCCTGCCGGGAAACGGGCTCCGTTGTCACGACGGACAGCGTAATCGCCTCCGCACTATCACCCACGTCACATCGCCCTCCTCTCGCGTTGACAAGCGCGAGTATCGCCACTTCACTATTCAGTGTACAAGCGTTCACTGAATTTGGGAGAAGTGATGACGGCACTCCTACCGCGCAGGGCCAGGCGGCTGGCCTCGCTGGCCGAGGCCCTGCTCACGCCCCATGGCATGGACCGCTACCTCGAACTCGTCGATCCGATGCTGGTCCGCCGCGAGCTCCGTGGCCTGGTCACCGACGTCCGGCGGCAGACGCCCGACTCGGTCACCCTGACCATCCGGCCGAGCCGGGCTTGGCGCGGCTTCGTCGCGGGTCAGTACGTGCGGGTGACCGTCGAGATCGACGGCGTCCGCCGGACCCGGTGTTACTCACCCGCCGGTTCGGAGCACGACCGCGCACTGGAATTGACCATCAAGGCGGATCCGCAGGGCCTCGTCTCACGGCATCTGAACCGCACGGTCACGATCGGCTCCGTCCTCGGACTGTCCACTCCGGACGGTGCATTCACCCTGCCTTCGCCGAGGCCGCGCCGGATCCTGCTGTTGAGCGGCGGGAGCGGGATCACGCCCGTCCTGTCGATGCTGCGCACGCTCGCGGACGAGCAGTACGAGGGCGACGTCGCCTTCCTGCACTACTCCAACGGCGCCGAAGACGCGCTTTACCGCGCCGAACTCGGCGACCTCGCCCGCCGCCTCCCCGGTCTCCGGGTGGTACACGCGTTCACCCACGCGAAGACGGGCGGTGACCTGCACGGATTCTTCTCGAAGGAGCACCTCGAAGAGGCCGCGCCGTGGTACCCCGACGCCGAAACCTTCCTGTGCGGCCCGAAACCGCTGATGGATTCCGTCCGCGAAGCGTTCGAGGCCGACGGGCTCGGCGCCCATCTGCACACCGAGGAGTTCACCCCGCCCGCGCTCACCTTCGACACCGAGAGCGCCGAGGGGCAGGTCCGGTTCGCACGCAGCGGCCGCGAGTTCGAGAACTCCGGGAAGCCCTTGCTGGAGCAGGCCGAAGACGCGGGACTGCGCCCGGAACACGGTTGCCGGATGGGGATCTGCTTCTCCTGCACGCAGGTCAAGACCTCCGGCTGCGTGCGCAACGCCAAGACCGGCGAAACCTCCAGCGAAGAGAACGAAGAGATCCAACTCTGCGTCTCCGTCCCCGTCGGGGACGTCGAGATCAACGCTTAGAAAGGACCGGCCCATGACCGGCTTGCAGGACAAGCTCACCCCCGCTCAGGTCGAGGAGTTCGGCCGCGAACTGGACGAGATCCGGCAGCGGATCGTCGCCGATCTCGGCCAGGCCGACGTCGACTACATCCACAACGTCATCAAGACCCAGCGCGCGCTCGAGGTCACCGGCCGCGGTCTGCTGTTCGCCGGCTTCTTCCCGCCCGCGTGGGTCGCCGGCGTGGCCGCGCTTTCGGTGGCGAAGATCCTCGACAACATGGAAATCGGCCACAACGTCATGCACGGCCAGTACGACTGGACGCGCGACCCGGCGCTGAGCTCCCAGAAATTCGAATGGGACAACGTCGCCCCCGCCGAGAACTGGCGCCATTCGCACAACTACATGCACCACACGTACACGAACATCCTCGACAAGGACCGCGACATCGGCTACGGCGTCCTGCGGATGGACCCGGCGCAGAAGTGGAATCCGTACTACCTCGGCAACCCGGTGTACGCGGTGGCGCTGGCGTTCATGTTCCAGTGGGGCGTCATGCTGCACGACCTCGAGTTCGACCGCATCGTCAAGGGCGAGCGCAAATGGTCGGACAACAAGGAGGTCGGCCTGAAGATGCTCAAGAAGGCCGGTCGCCAGGTCGGCAAGGACTACGTGCTCTTCCCGCTGCTGACCGGTCCGCTCGCGCCGTTGACCTTCCTCGGCAACGCGACCGCGAACCTGACCCGCAACCTGTGGGCGTTCTCCATCATCTTCTGCGGGCACTTCCCCGCCGACGTGGAGAGCTTCACCGAGGAGGAGACCGAGAACGAGTCGCGGGGGCAGTGGTACCTGCGGCAGATCCTCGGCTCGGCGAACATCACCGGCGGCAAGCTCTTCCACGTCATGACCGGGAACCTCTCGCACCAGATCGAGCATCACCTGTTCCCCGACATCCCGGCGCGCCGCTATCCGGAGATCGCGGGCGAGGTGCGGGCGATCTGCGAGAAGTACGGTCTCCCGTACAACACCGGCCCGCTGCACAAGCAGCTGTTCTCGGTGGCAAAGAAGATCGTGAAACTGGCCATGCCCTGGAACGGCGAACCCCGCGCGACCGCTACCGTTGAGAACGACAAGACCCTCCGAGCGGCATAAGGTGGCTGACATGGTCGGTCAGTTCGAGAGCACCAAAGACGTGGTCCAAGAGGTCACCGAGTCGGCGGCCACCCACATCGGCAACATCGCGACGATCATCACCGGCGCGATCCGGGACATCGCCCGCGAGACCGGCGACTGGCTGACGGACGTCATCGAGATGCGTGAGGCGTCCCAGCGGGCGCAGGCGGACGAACAGCACCGCGAAGACTAGGGAAACCTGGATGGCATGAGGCGGGTGGCCACGGCAGGCTGAATGCCGTGACCACCCGCTTCGCCTTGCTCGGACGCGTCCTCGGCGCACAGCTGAGCCGCGCGTACTGGGCCGAGCTGGCGTGGGTGCTGATCGGAGCGCCGCTGACGCTGGTGCTCGTGGTGCTCGTCGTCGCCGGACTCGTCATCGGGACCGGTCTGAGCCTGCTCACCATCGGACTGCCGGTACTCATCGGTGTGCTGGCGGGAGCACGGCTGATCGGCGCCGCGCAGATCCGCCTCGCCCGGGCCCTGCTCGGCACGAGGGTCACGCCACCCGCCCGGCCCGAGCTGCGGCCGGGCCTGTGGAACGGGATCAAGAGCAAGCTCGGTGATCCGGCGGGCTGGCGCTCGATCGCCTACCTGCTGATCCGGCTGCCGCTCACGCTGATCGAACTCTTCCTGGTCGCGACCCTGTTCGTCTACGCCGTCAGCACGCTGACCTATCCGCTTTTCTGGTTCACCCTGAACGGCGACGCCATGCCCACGTTCGACCTCCGCGTCGACACGTGGCCGCTCACCCTGCCGCTCGCGCTGACCGGGCTGGCCGTGCTGCTGGCGATGCCGTGGGTGGTCCACGGCCTGGCCGAATTCGATCGGCTGCTCGTGCGCGGCGTGCTCGGCGCCGAGGACCTGTCCCAACGCGTGCGCGATCTCGAACGCAGCCGGGCGGCCGCCGTCGACGACGCGGCACTGCGCCTGCGCCGGATCGAACGGGACCTGCACGACGGCGCGCAGGCCCAGCTGGTCGCGCTCGCGATGAAACTCGGCATCGCGAAGGACGAACTCGCCTCGGACGGCGCCGACGTCGCCCACGTCACGACCCTGGTCACCGCCGCGCATGCCAACGCGAAGCAGGCACTGGTCGAACTACGGGATCTCGCCCGTGGAATCCACCCGGCCGCGCTCGACTCCGGCCTCGACGTCGCACTGTCCACTTTGGCCGCCGGTTCGGGTATCGACGCGCGGATCACCGTCGGCCTGCCGAGCAGACCGTCACCGTCGATCGAGACCATCGCCTACTTCACCGTCGCCGAACTGCTGACCAACGCCGCCAAGCACACCTCGGCCGCGATCGAGGTCGACGTGGGCATCGTCGGTGACGGCTTGCGGCTCGTGGTGCGGGACGGCGGTGAAGGCGGGGCGCGGCTGGAACCCGGCGGCGGGCTCGCCGGGATCGCCGAACGGCTCGCGACCGTCGACGGCGGGCTCGACATCGACAGTCCACCGGGAGGGCCTACGGTGATCAGCGCGGAGATACCACTACGGAAATAGGACATGGGGGCGGCGTGCGCGTCGTGATCGCGGAGGATTCGGCCATCCTGCGGGCCGGACTCGTCGAGCTGCTCAACCTTCGGGGGCACGAAGTCGTCGCGGCCGTCGCCGACGGCGACAGTCTGCGCGCGGCGGTCCGGGAACACCGGCCGGATGTGTCCATTGTGGATATCCGGATGCCGCCGACGCATACCGACGAAGGCCTGCGCGCGGCGATCGCGCTCCGCTCGGAACTGCCCGGTTGCGCGATCCTGCTGTTCTCCCAGTACGTCGAGACGCAGTACGCGACGGAACTCCTCGCCGACCGCGCGGGCGGTGTCGGCTACCTGTTGAAAGACCGCGTCGCGGAGGTGTCGGACTTCCTCGACGCGCTACGGCGGGTCGCCGACGGTGAGACCGTGCTCGATCCGGAAGTGGTCAGCCAGCTCTTCACCGCCACCCGGAAAACCGACGCGCTCGCCGGGCTGACGCCGCGGGAACGGGAAGTGCTGGGACTGATGGCCGAAGGGCGGTCGAACTCGGCCATCGCGGCGGCGCTGTTCCTTTCGGCGGGCTCAGTGGAGAAGTACGTGTCGAGCATCTTCGGGAAGCTGGCGCTGCCTCAGTCCGAAGGGGACAATCGGCGGGTGCTGGCGGTACTGCGGTACTTGGCGTCTTGAGGCGTGGCGAGCCCTGGGCGGTCTTGCTCGCGTGAAGTACATGATGGCCCCCTTCCTTGCGCCTAGCGCAAGGAAGGGGGCCATCATGTACCGGGGAAGGTGTGAAGGACTCCTGCAGGGCCTTTGAGCCCCGCCGCACCTCTACCGCGGCTCCACCGGTTCCGCCTCCGGCAGGCACAACTGCATCCACGCCACATCCCACCAGGCTCCGTGCTTGTACCCGATGCGCTTGTAGGTCCCCACCGGCTCGAATCCCATCGCCTTGTGGAGTCCGGCGCTCGCGTCGTTCGGCACCACCATTCCGGCGCAGAAGTTCCGGAATCCGCGTGACGCCAGCCTGTCCAGCAGCGCTTGGTAGAGCGCGCGGCCGCCACCCTTCCGCTGCCGGCCCCGCTCCAGATAGACGCTGACCTCGCACGACCAGCGATAGGCGGGACGGCCACTGAACGGGCCCGCGTAGGCGTAACCGATGACGCGGCCTTCGTCGTCTTCGAGCACGAGCCAGGCATGCGACCGCCGCGCCTTGGTGATGCGCTCGGCCATCTCGTCCGGCTTGGGCGGCTCGGTCTCGAACGAGATCACCGTGTCGGTGACGTACGGCGCGTAGATCTCCGCGCACGCCGCCGCGTCGTCTTCGGTCGCTTCCCTGATCACCATGGCGAGTATAGTAACCGAGGTTGCCACTATAGTGAGCAGCATGTCGGATCCCTTGTCCGCGTCGCTCGCCGCGACGCTCCAATCCGCGAGAGTCGGCCAGAATCTCTCGGCCAACGCGCTCGCCGAGATGTCCGGCGTGTCCCGGGCGATGATCGGGAAGATCGAACGCGGTGAGGCGCAGCCGACGGCGGTCCTGCTCAGCCGGCTTTCGGCCGCGCTCGGAATGACGTTGTCCGAATTGGTCGCGCGCGCGGAACACGGCGACCGGCGGCTCGTTCGCGTGGCGGACCAGCCGACATGGGTCGACCCGGACACGGGGTACGTACGCCGCGCTGTCTCGCCGTCGCTCGGCGGACCGCTGGAACTGGTGGAGGTCGTCCTGCCCGCGGGCGCCGAGGTCTCGTTCCCCGCCCACACCTACGCGCTGACCCATCACCAGATCTGGGTGCTCGACGGACATCTGCGGTTCCGCGAGGGCGACGTCGACCACGAACTCGACACCGGTGACTGCCTTCAGCTCGGCACGCCCCAGCCGTGCGCCTACGTCAACCCGACGGATCGACCGGTGCGCTATCTGGTCGCCCTCGCCCGGCGGCACGCCTGACGCACTACCGTGAACTACATGTACTCCACGGAGATCGAGGTGCGCACCGGCAGCGTGGCCGTGGTGCACGACCTGACCAAGGACGCCGAGACCTTCCTGCGCGACGCGGACGCCGAAGACGGCATCCTGCACGTCTTCGTGCCGCACGCGACGTCCGGGCTGGCGATCCTCGAAACCGGCGCGGGCAGCGACGAGGACCTGCTCACGGCGCTCGATGACCTGCTCCCCCGCGACGGGCGCTGGCGGCATCAGCACGGCAGTCCCGGTCACGGCCGTGACCACGTCCTGCCCGCGCTGCTGCCGCCGTACGCCACGATCCCGGTCCTCGGCGGGGTGCTGACGCTGGGCACCTGGCAGTCGATCTGCCTGGTGGACACCAACCTGGACAACCCGGTCCGGCGCGTCCGCTTCAGCCTCCTGGAGGGCTGATTCCGACGGGCTGACCGGCTCGGCAGCTCCGGCACTTGACCCGCGACGGCGGGCGCGACCAGGTACAGCGGGCCGAGGAGCGCCATCGCCCGCACGCCGAGCAGCCGCGGCAGGCCGGTCTGCAGCGCGGCGAACCCGGTCGAGGTCAGGAAGAGGAACCCGAGGACGTCCCAGCCGAGCGGCAGCGAGGAGTCCCACAGTTTCAGGAATCCGGCCAAAACACCGGTGACCAGCACGCCTGCCGAAACGATCTGTGTGAAGCGCGCGGCGACTCCCGCGTCTCGGCCGACGCGGTGTCCGACAATCAACAGCTTCCGGCCGCCCTCCGGTGAGGTCACCCGCCAGGAGACCAGGCCTCCGCTGCGGGACGCGATCCCGTGGGCGGCCGCTCGCGCCTGCCACCGCGGCGAGTGAGGCGAACGCCCCGGCGGGGCGCCGGCTCTGGGTCTGCATGACCGCCCTCCATTTATTCTTCGCGTGTTGAACTAGCTCACCGGTACCGTCGGCAACGTGACTACTCCGCACCGGCTCGTGTTGTGGGACATCGACCAGACCCTCGTGGACCTGCGCGGTATCGGCGCCGCCTGGTACACGGCCGCGCTCGCCGAGGTCGCCGGGCTCGAACTGCGGGCGCTGCCGAACTTCGGCGGCCGCACCGAACGCGCGATCAGCGCGGACATCCTGACCTCGCACGGCGTCGAGCCCACCGAGGAGAACGTGCGCAAGCTCTGGCTCGCGCTGATCGCGGTCTCCGAAAGCCACGCCCCGACACTGTCCTCGAACGGCCGCGCGCTTCCGGGCGCCAAAGACGCGCTGAACGCCTTCGCCTCGCACGGCGGCATCGTGCAGACACTGGTCACCGGGAACCTGCCGGAGATCTCCGTGCACAAGCTGACCGCGTTCGACCTGCACGAGCACGTGGACTTCGAGATCGGCGGTTACGGCTCCCTTTCGGCGCACCGGCCCGATCTCGTGCCCGCGGCCGTCGGCCACGCTTCGGCGAAACACGGCACCGAATTCGCGCCGACGTCGGTCGTCGTCATCGGCGACACCCCGGACGACGTGCGGGCCGCGCTCGACAACGGCGCCGTCGCGGTGGCCGTGGCGACCGGGCAGTTCAGCGCGGAGGAACTGGCCGACGCGGGCGCGCACACGGTGCTCGGCGACCTGACCGACCTGGCCGCGGTTCGCGCCGCTGTGCTGGGGAGCGCCGACTAAACTCGATCCATGGCATACCCAGGCGGCAACGGCTGGCCGGAGCGACCACAGCAGCCCGATCAGCGGCAACCCCCGCCCCCGGGGTACCCGCCCCAGTACGCCCAAGATCCCCAGCAGCAGTACCAGGGCCACCAGCAGTTCCCGCAGCAGACCTATCAGGGTTTCTCTCCGGCACCGCCGAAGAAGGGCAAGAAGGGCCTGTGGATCGGCCTCGGCGCGCTCGTCGTGGTCATCGCCGTCGGGGCCACGCTCTTCTTCGTCCTGCGTGACGGCGACGATCCGCGCCCTGAGCCCACTCCGCCGCCCGCGGCCGCTTCCGCGTCGAAGCCTCCGTCGACCGCACAGAGCGGCGACGCCCCGGAGGACAACAAGGTCCCGGCCAAGACGTTGGGCTGGCAGGGAATCGTCTCCAGGCAGGACAAGACGGCGTACGACCTGCCCCCGACGGGCTGGGAGACCAAGCCGGGCTACACCACCGGGAACACCGGGCGCGACCTGAAGATGGTCATCCACGACGCGATGCGGTACAGGCTCGGCGCCTGCCCCGACATTTCCGGTTCGAACCGGGGAACGGTCGGCTTCGCCACCGCGGATCAGATTCCGGTCGACAACGCCGCGAGAGGCGCCGTCCGGCTCTGGATCCAATCCGCCACCGGCAAGACCGACGTGCCGCTGCCCGAGGTCAAGCAGATCCCCATCGCGGGCGGCACGATGCAGGCTCTCAGTTCCTCCGCTTCGTACATCCCGAGCGAGGGCGAAGGCTGCCGGGCGCCGAGTGTGAAGGTCACTTCCGCGGCGTTCAAGGTCGGTGAGCAGACCATCTGCTTCGTGATGATCCTCGACCAGGGCACCCCGGACGCCCTGTCCGAAGCGGACGCGCAGATGATCCTCGCGAGTTTGAGGCCACAGCCATGACCGGCCCCGGTGGGCGCCCCGGCGAACCGCGAGCGTGGTTCGCCGATCCGCTCATCGGGCGACCGCTCGAATCCGAGGCCGAACAGACGAAGCCGATCCCCGGTCCGGGACGCCGCGCCGCCGCTTCCGCCTGCTGCCGACACTGGGTGTCATCGGCCTGATCGTCGTCCTCGCGGTCGGCACGACGGCCACCTATCAGGCCAAGACCGCGCCCCCGCCGTCGGTCACCGACCTCGTCCTGCCCGATCCGGTGCTGTCCGGACGATCGAAAAGCCCGAGGTCACCGTCGGTTACCAAACTCCGGCCGAGAACCGGTCACCTTGCAGGGCGTCGCCCGGTACCACCGCGATTCCTGTCCCGGCTCCGGCCACTCGGCGCGGGCGAGCGACGGGCGGCCCCGAAGACCGAAACCGGTGCCGTCGGACCGGTGAGCGCGCTCGACGGCGGTACGGTGGCCACGGCCGTCGTCCCCACCGCAGACGGGCCGTGCGCCGCACCCTCGGTCTCGATCACCGCGATCGCCCTGCCGCCGCGCGCCTTGCCCGGATCCGGCCGCTACCACGTCCTCCTGGTCCTGGCGGACCAGGGGATCCCCGGTGCGGTAGCCAGGGACATCGTCCTCAAGATGGGTGGAAGCATCCGTCGGGAGTAGCACTCCCCTAAGGGAAATATGGGTCCCCTGCCCGATGTCCCGGCGGCCTCGGACCGCTTACCTTGTTCCCATGCCAACAGGGGGAAGCGGGACGGCCGCGCCGGACCGGACGCACAAGATCACCACGGTGCTGAGGCACCGGCTGCCTTTCACCACCCTCGTCACGGTGACCATGCTCGCGCTCGCCTTGGCCACGGGCGCGCTCTGGTCGGCCGCCGAGGACCGCGCGGTGTACCCGTACATCGCCTATGGGCTGCCGTCGCTCGAATCAGGCCGGTGGTGGACCTTGCTCACCGGACCGCTGTTCGCGGTCGTCCCGCTGTACTACCTGCCGATGGTGCTGAGTTTCGCGTTGTTCGCCGGCTTCGCGGAATGGCGGCTCGGCACCCGCCGGGCGATGGCCGTCGCCATCGGCGGCCAGTTCGTCAGCGTGCTGGTCGCGGTCCAGTTCCTCGCACTGAGCCGCAACTCCGGCTGGGAGTGGGCGGAACGGGTCGCCGGCAGCCTCGACGTCGGATTCTCCGGCGGCGCGCTCGCCGCGGTCGCGGTCGCCAGCGCCACCCTGCGGCCGCCGTGGCGGCTGCGGTTGCGCGCCGGGCTGTGCGTCTACGCCGGGGTCGCGATCATCTTCGTCGGCACGCTCGCCGACCTCGTGCACTTCTTCGCACTCGTGCTGGCCCTGCCGTTCGGGCGCAAGTTCATCGGTTCCCCGGATTCCGCCCGCGAACGGCGGCCGAGCCTGCGCGAATGGCGGTTCTACGTCGTCGCCGGGCTGCTGGTGCTCACCGTCGCGGAACTGGTGATGTCCTTCGTCCCGGGCAACGGGCCCTTCGGTTCGTCCGAGGAGCTTTCGCTGTCGACCTGGGAGGTCGGCGTCCTGTGCCTGATCGTGCTGCCGATCATGAACGGCCTGCGCAAGGGCAGCCAGGTCGCCTGGTGGTGCGCGATGCTCCTGACCTCGTTCGTCATCCTGCAGGTGATGGCCTACGGCGGAGTGCTCGCGCTGGCCGAGGTCTTCGGTGAGGACACCGGGGTTTCGGATCCGCCGCTGTTCTTCGTGGACAATCTCCTGTGGACGGTCGAGTTCGCGCTGCTGATCTCCTCGCGCGGCGCCTTCCGCGTCCCGTCGCGGCGGAAGTGCCGCCGTCTCGGCCGGATGGGCAACCCCGCGCTGGCCCGCACACTGCTCAGCCGTCACGGTGGAAGCACGCTTTCGTGGATGACGACCTGGCCGCAGAACTCGTACTTCGTGGCCGCGGACGGCAAGTCCTACCTCGCCTACCGTCGCCATGCCGGTGTCGCGATCGCGCTCGGCGACCCGATCGCGCCCGACGGCGCCGGTGACCGGACGATCGCCGAGTTCATCACGATGTGCGAGAACACCGGTCTCGTGCCGTGCCTGTTCTCCGCCACCGGGGACACCACCGCCAAGACGACGGATCTCGGCTGGAAGCACGTCCAGGTCGCCGAAGACACCTTGATCGAACTGGACACGCTGGAGTTCCGCGGCAAGCGCTGGCAGGACGTGCGGACCGCGCTCAACCGCGCCAAGAAGGACGGCATCGAGTTCCGGCTGGTCCGGCTCGCCGATCAGCCCCGTTCGGTGCTCTCGCAGGTGCGCGCGATCTCCGAGGAATGGATCGGCGACAAGGGCATGCCGGAGATGGGCTTCACGCTCGGTGGCGTCGACGAGGCGATGGACCCGGAGACCCGGGTCGGTCTCGCGGTGGACGCCGACGGCGTGGTCCACGGGGTGACGTCGTGGCTGCCGGTCCACACCGGTGCCGGCGCCGTCGGTGGCTGGACGCTGGACGTCATGCGCAAACGCGCCGACGGGTTCCGTCCCACGATGGAGTTCCTGATCGCGTCGTCGTGCCTGGCCTTCCGCGAAGAAGGCGCGAAATTCGTTTCGCTGTCCGGCGCTCCGCTGGCGAGTTCCGGCGAACCCGCGCACGCCGTCGAACGCGTCCTCGACGCGCTCGGCACGATGATGGAGCCGTTCTACGGCTTCCGTTCGCTGCACGCGTTCAAGGCGAAGTTCCAGCCTCGTCACGTCCCGCTGTACCTCGCGTTCCGCGACGAAGCGGATCTGCCGCGGATCGGGATCGCGCTCGGCCGGGCCTACCTGCCGAACACCGGACTGCTGCGACTGGCCAAACTCGCGAGGTCCGGCAAGAAGACCCAGCCCCGAAAAGATCAGCGCAAAGTCGAAGGCGGCGGCGTGATGGTCTTGCGGTCGGCCTCCGGGACGCCCCGGTAGGACTTGAGGATCTTCAAGATCAGCTCGCGATCCGCGGCACCCGGCGTGTCCTGGCCCGAATAGACGGTCAGGGCCGCCGAGGCGTCGCCCAGCTCCGGCGCGAGCACCCCGACAAGAGCACGCCGTACCCCGCACGCTCCCGGCTGCGGGGTGACGACCTCCGCGAGAACGATGCTCGCGGGGACCTTCTTGCCGGTACCGAGGGTGAATTCGGTCGGCTGGGCCGGTTCCGGGGTGATCTTGGCCGTCAGCGGACCGTTCTCGGGGTTGTAGGCGCTGACCGCGAGGTCGTTGACCGCCTTCTCCGCCGCGGCGGCCGGTGCGGCCACCTGCACCTTCGTCACCCCACTGCCGCCGATCCGGCTTCGCTTCTCCTGCGGGCAGTAGCCCTCACCGACGAAGGCGCTGGCGACCATGGTGATGCCCGGGACCTGCGAGCCCTTCTCCCAGCCATGGATCGTGCCGGGTTTCGGGGTCCAGTCCGGCGGCACGTCGTAGGCGTAGACGCCGTCTTTCCCCGCCACCGACTGCCAGCCATCGGTCACCGGCGGAGCGACGACCTGCGGCGAAGGCGTGTAGACGATCGGGGTCCGGGTCTTCGGCGCACTGCTTTCCGAGGAACTGTCACCGTTGTTCGCCAGCGCGGCGACCGCGATGACACCGAGCGTGGCGAAGAAGCCGTACATGGCCCTTCGCCCGCTCCGCGACATCGGCTGCTTCGCGGGCTTCTGCGGCTCCGGTTCGGTCGAAGCGGGAGTCTCGGGGACGGGCGTGTAGCCGGGCGAGTCCGAGGGCTGGTAGCCCCCGAACCCGTCCAGCGCGGCGTTGTCCTCGTAGCCCGGGGAATCCTCGCGCTTCTTGCCGAACCAGCCCATTACGGACGGACGAGTTCGACCAGGTGCTTCACGACCGCGTCGACGGCGATCTCCTCGCGGTCGCCGGTGCGGCGGTCCTTGACCTCGACGACGCCGTTCGCCAGGCCGCGGCCGACCACCAGGATGGTCGGCACCCCGACGAGTTCGGCGTCCGCGAACTTCACGCCGGGGCTGGCCTTGCGGTCGTCGAGGACGACCTCGATCCCGGCGGCGTCCAGTTCGGCGGCGAGTTTCTCCGCGCCGGCGGCGACCGTCTCGTCCTTGCCCGCGATGACCACGTGCACGTCGAACGGCGCGACCTCGCGCGGCCAGATGATGCCGAGGTCGTCGTGGTTCTGCTCGGCGAGCACACCGACCAGCCGCGAGACGCCGACACCGTAGGAGCCCATGGTGATGCGGATGGGCTTGGAGTCCGGGCCCAGCGCGTCCAGCTCGAAGGCGTCCGCGTACTTGCGGCCCAGCTGGAAGATGTGCCCGATCTCGATACCGCGCGCGGCGACCAGGGTGCCCTTGCCGTCGGGCGAGGGGTCGCCTTCGCGGACCTCGGCGGCCTCGATCGTGCCGTCACCGGTGAAGTCGCGGCCCGCGACCAGGTCGACCACGTGGTGGTCACGCTCGTCGGCGCCGGTGACCCAGGCGGTGCCGTCGACGACGCGCGGATCGAGCAGGTAGCGGACGCCGTTGTCCTTCAGCGCCTTCGGACCGATGTAGCCCTTCACCAGGAAGGGGTTCTTGGCGAAGTCGGCTTCGTCGAGCAGCTCGAACTCGGCGGGCTCGAGTGAGGCTTCGAGGCGTTTCGTGTCGACCTCGCGGTCGCCGGGGAGGCCGACGGCCAGCAGCTCCCACTCCTTCGCGCCCGGCTGACGCGTCTTGACCAGGACGTTCTTGAGCGTGTCCGCGGCGGTGAAGGTGCGGCCGAGGTCTGCGTTGTTCAAGAAGGTGACCAGCGACTCGATGGTCGGGGTGTTCGGCGTGTGGTGGACCTTCGCCTCGGGCAGGCCTTCGATCGGCTTGGTCTCGGGGGCGGGCGTGGTGACCGCTTCAACGTTGGCCGCGTACCCCGATTCGGTGCTGCGGACGTAGGTGTCCTCACCCGTCTCGGCGACGGCGAGGAACTCTTCGGAGGCCGAGCCGCCCATCGCGCCGGAGGTCGCCTTGACGACGACGTATTCGATGCCGAGGCGGTCGAACAGCTTCGTGTACGCCTTGCGGTGGAGCTCGTACGACTTCGCCAGGCCCTCGTCGTCGAGGTCGAAGGAGTAGGAGTCCTTCATGACGAACTCGCGGCCGCGCAGGATCCCGGCGCGGGGACGCGCCTCGTCGCGGTACTTCGTCTGGATTTGGTACAGGACGACGGGGTAGTCCTTGTACGAGTTGTACTCACCCTTCACGGTGAGCGCGAAGAGCTCTTCGTGCGTCGGGCCGAGGAGGTAGTCGGCGCCCTTGCGGTCCTTGAGGCGGAAGAGGGCGTCGCCGTACTCGGTCCACCGGCCCGTGGCCTCGTAGGGCTCCTTCGGCAGCAGCGCGGGGAACTGGATCTCCTGCGCGCCGAAGGCGTTCATCTCTTCGCGGACGACGTTCTCGATCCGGCGCAGCACCCGCAGGCCCAGCGGCAGCCAGGAGTAGCCGCCCGGAGCGACTCGGCGGACGTAGCCGGCGCGTACCAGGAGCCGGTGGCTCGGTACCTCGGCGTCCGCCGGATCCTCACGCAGGGTGCGAAGGAACAACGACGACATCCTGGTGATCACTTCTGGGCTCCTCGCTGGAATTACGTGCTGAGACGTTCTGCGCAGCGTAGTCACCCCGCCCCGGGCCGATTCAACCGGTTATCGCGGTGCGCGGTTTTTGTCGGTGGGTGCCGCTAGCTTGCCGCCATGGGTATCGAGCTGGGCATGATCACGATCGACTGCGCCGAGCCGCGCGAGCTGGCGGCGTTCTGGACGAAGGCGCTCGGGGTGGCGGTGGATCAGGACTACGACGGCGAGTTCCTGATCCTGCGACCCAAGACGGAGAACGGGCCCGTGTTCGCGTTCCAGCGCGTACCGGAGCCGCGGGTGGGCAAGAACCGGGTCCACATGGACTTCGGTACCGAAGACAGGGAGAAGGAGGTGGAGCGTCTGATCGGACTGGGTGCCAGGAAGGTGGAGGAGCACGAGATGCCGGGGATGGCCTGGACGGTGCTGACCGATCCGGTTGGGAACGAGTTCTGCGTCGCCACCCACCAGGGCTGACGCCGATCCCGATGGTCAGAATGGCGGCATGAACGAGCGCGCCATCCTGCCCTGGACCGACATCGAGCTGCCCGAGGGGCTGAACGCCCGGTGGTACGACGGCACCGGTCCCTTGCCGGATGGCGACCTCGATGATGTCGAGGTTTACGTGCTGCCGTACGACACCGGAGCGGAGCCGACGAAGCTGATCGCCCGGCTGCCGTCGCTGAAGCTCCTGCAGTCGCTTTCGGCCGGGGTGGAGAAGCTGCTCCCGCTGGTGCCGGCGGGGGTGAAGCTGGCCAACGGCCGTGGCCTGCACGACCTCAGCGTGGCGGAGCACGCGCTGGCGTTGATCCACGCCTCACAGCGGGATCTGCCGCGCTGGTTCGCGCAGCAGTCGACGGGTTCGTGGGAGCGCGAGCACACGCGGTCGCTGGCCGACAGCCGGGTGCTGCTGGTCGGATACGGCTCGATCGGCCGGGCCATCGAGCGGCAACTGCTCGCGGCCGAAGCGGTCGTGACCAGGGTGGCGAGCACGGCGCGCCCCGAGGAGCGGGTACACGGCGTCGGTGAGCTGGCGGACCTGCTGCCGTCGGCCGACATCGTGGTCCTGATTCTGCCCGAGACGCCCGCGACCACGGGCCTGTTCGGCGCCGCGGAACTCGCCGCGCTGCCGGACGACGCCCTGGTGGTGAACGTCGGGCGGGGCTCGGCGATCGACACCGCCGCCCTCACCGCCGAGACCGTGGCCGGACGGTTGCGCGCGGCGCTGGACGTCGTGGACCCGGAGCCGCTGCCCGCCGGGCATCCACTGTGGACCGCGCCGGGGGTGGTCATCACGCCGCATGTCGCGGGCGGGTCGGCGTCGTTCTACCCGCGCGCGAAGCGGCTGGTCACCGAGCAGCTTCGCCGCTACGTCGCCGGGGAAGAGCCGCTGAACGTGGTCGGCCGACCCCGCGTTTAGTCCTCTAAATGCGTACCTCTGACTGCGTACAGTGCGGCGCTACTGCCAGTGCGTGCGGTAGGCGAGCCACTCGCGCATGGCCGAGGCGAGACGCCGTTGCGCCGCGCGGACGCCGGTCGTCGCGGGTGGTTCCGGCAGCCGGCAGGCACGTTCGGCGTGCCCGGCCAAGGCGACGCCGAACGCGGTGACCGCCCAGACCGGGACGCCGGTGAGTACCGGACGCCGCCGCAACAGGCGGTCGACGTCGGCCGGCCCGTGCCCGGCGTCCAGCAGGTACGGGACCAGCGCCACCAGGTCGAGCCAGCCCGCGCCCCTGGCGGGGTAACGCCAGTTGGTGACGAGCACTCGGCCGGTTCCGGTCCGTACCAGGTATTCGGGCTGGATGTCGTTGTGCAGCAACGTGTCCCCGGCCGCCCAGGGATGCCACGACGTCTCCAGCTGGACGAGCCGGTCGAGATTGCGGACGGCCCAGCCGTCGAGGTCGTCCGGTGGTTCCTTCGCGAGTTCATGCCAGCCGCGCAGGAGCGGGCCGAGATCGTCGAGGGCGTCCGGGACGTCGGGAAGCGGACATGGCGTGAGCGTGCGCCCGAGTGCGCCGAACGTGGCCAGCACGGCGGAGAGATCCGGTGATCCGGGGCGCAGGTTCGGCCTGGTGCCGTCGAAGTCGGCGAAGGCGAGCACCAGCCAGTCGCTGTCCACAAAGGACAGCAGCGTCGGCGTGGGCGCTTCCGCGGGCAGTCTTCGCGCGATGGCCGCCTCCGTCCGGTAGCCACCCGCGCGCGGGCTGTTCGCGGGGATCGCCTTCAGGAAGACCCAGCGATGATCGCGTCCGAGTTCGAGCCTCGCGGCGACACCGCCGTCGAATTCGGGGGTCTGCCACAGCGAACGCCGGACCACCGACCCGAGCTCACGCTCCACGGCGTCACGCGTCGCCGACGGCAGGTCATGCCAGCCGAGGCGTGCGGAAACCGGCAACGCCCTACCACCCCCGCGATCTCTCCGAGCCTGTTGGCGAAGCTGAAGACTTACCTCCGAAGTGACCAGACGTGTAACCCGCCACGGCCGAAGGCGCCGCTATCGCGGTGGCAGGACGCCTGAACCACCACCGTGACGCCGATGACCAGGCAGCGTCCTGCCGACGTCGATCGCGGACGGGGTTCACCACCAGACACTCAGAGAAGATCGACTGTACCGAAATCCACCCTTTCGGGTGGCAAGCGGTCAGGTCGGGATGGGCTTCACGTACCCGGCCCAGCGCTGATGCTCGCTGAACCCGACGCGTTCGTAGACGCCGAGGGCGCGGTGGGTGTTGTCCTGGTCGACGTTGAGCGAAGCCCGCTGGAAGCCCTTGGCCTCGGCTTGGACGAGCGTGCGCCCGAGCAGCGCGCTCGCGATGCCGCGTCCGCGAAGGCTCGCGTCGGTCGCGACATGACTGACGTACAGGTCCTTCACACCCGTGGCGGCCTCGTCGGAGGCGAAGAACGCGCTCAGCACCATCGCGACCACCTTGTCCCTGGCCGGGCTCAGCAGCAGGAACGACAGGTCCGGCTGGAAGTCCTTCCCGCCGACCACCAGATGCCGCCACGCCTCCGGGGATTGCGCCGTGCTCCCCCAGTGGTCCGCGAAGGTCTCGTTGCGGGACCGAAGGGTCAAGGCCTCGTACTTCTCCTCGTACGTGACGAGCGGGAACTCTTCGGGCAGCGGCTTCACCGGCGGGATCGAGGCGAGGTCGGCACGCATGTCGACGAACCACCGCGCGTGCTCGTACCCGGCACCGACGAGCACGTCGGAGAGCCAGCGCTGCTTGGTGTTGGCCGCGGCGTGCAGCTCCAGCGGCGCGTCCGGGAAGGACTTCGCGTGGACACGCTTGCCCGCTTCCTCGAACCAGCCGGTGAGGTGCGCGGCGATCGCGTCTTCGCGGTATTCGGGATGGACGAGCGTCTCGACCCGCACCATATGCGCCGGATTCGCCGCGTCGCGACGGCGGAGCAGCCCGTAGGCGACCAGCGTTTCGCCGTCCCACGCGCTGGTGGTCGCGGTGGGCAGGTCGACGTTCGGCGAGGCGATCTCTTCGGCGAGATCCTCGGCGCTGTAGTGCTCGTCGATCGGCTCGACGCGCTCCGCCGCGGCGAAGGTTTCGGCCAGTCGCGGCATGTCGTCCATGGTCAGCGGGCGCCAGGTCAAGCTCATGCCAGGAGGTTAAGCCCGCGCCTCGGGTGACGCATTCCATTTAGTTACGCTTCCGTGGTGCTCGTGCTGCTCCCCCCTTCCGAAACCAAGGCCGCCGGTGGCACCGGCGCGCCGCTGGACCTCGGCGCCCTGTCGTTCCCGGCACTGAACCCGACCAGGGCGAAGCTGGCCGACGCACTGGCCGAACTGGCGGGCGACGTCCCCGCCAGCATCGCCGCGCTCGGCATCACGCCGAGGCAGGCCGACGAGGTCGCCCGCAACGCGGAGCTGTGGTCCTCGCCCACGATGCCCGCGCTGCGCCGCTACACCGGGGTGCTCTACGACGCTCTCGACGTCAAGTCCTTCACCAAGGCGGCGCTGGCGAAGGCCGAGAAGCGCCTCGCCGTCGCTTCGGCACTGTTCGGTGTGGTCGCGGCGACCGACCCGATCCCCGCGTACCGGCTGTCCGGCGGGAACGCGCTGCCGTCACTCGGCTCCGTCCGCGGTGTGTGGAAGCCGGTGCTCGAACCGGTACTCCAGGGCATCGAGGGGCTTGTCGTCGATCTGAGGTCCGGAACCTACTCGGCGCTCGCGAAACTCCGTCCGGACGCGGTGACGGTGCGCGTCGTGACCGAGGACGCGAAGGGCAACCGCACCACGGTGAGCCACTTCAACAAGGCGTACAAGGGAAGACTGGCCGCGGAACTGGTGAAGTCCCGCGCGGAACCGTCCACTGTGGAGCAATTGATCCGGGTGCTGTCGAAGGCGGGACTCGACGTCGAGCGCACCGGGGACCACAGTCTGGAGCTGCTCACCGGAGACGGCGTGCATTAGTTCCGTAGCCCTACGGGCCCCTTCCTCGGTTGTTCCGCCAGGTGCACATGCGGAAAGTGATTTCCAGCCATCTGGAAAGGAACCACCGTGAACAGAAGACAACGGCTTCTGGGGATCGCCACCGCCACCCTCGGCTGCCTCTCGGTCCTCCTGCCCGCACCGGCGGCCGCCGCGAACCTGACCGCCGTCACCCCGACGGATCAGGCGGTCGTCCCCGGTGGACTGCACACCAGTTCCATCGGCGGCACGCCCGCCTCGGTCCGGGACTACCCGTTCATCATCGCGGGCCTGCGCGAAGGCGGGACGCGGCCGCAGGGTCAGACCTGCACCGGTTCGGTCGTCGCCCCGCGCAAGATCCTGATCGCCGCGCACTGCAAGGACGCGGCGGGGGCGAAGAGTTTTCTTTACGGCCTGGACGATCTCAACGCCGGTGGCGGAACGCGGATCGGCGTCGTCAGCTATGAAAAGCACCCGAAGTACGTCAACTTCGACCAGGGTTACGACGTCGCCGTGGTCACCACGGACGCCGACATCCCAGTGCCGGGGGGTCAGTACGCGAAGGTCGCGACGTCGGCCGACACCGAGCTGAACAAGCCGGGCAAGTCCGGGCTCGGACTCGGCTACGGCAAGAAGGACTTCAACGACGACACCCGCAACGTCGAACTGCACAAGTTCACCCTGCCGATCGTGGCGGGCAGCAACTGCAACGGTGTCGGCGCGGGCTTCCGCGACGCCACGATGATCTGCAGCGGCTACAGCGACGGTCACGTCACGATCCTTCCCGGCGACAGCGGCGGACCGCTCATCGTGGACGGCAAGGTCGTCGGTGTCGCGTCGTGGAGCCGTAGCGACTTCAAGTGGTACAGCGTGTACGGCAGGCTCAACAACGACATGGGCGACTGGGTCAAGCAGCAGATCGGCGAGCCGCAGAACCCGGAGAAGTTCTCCCTCGCCGTGACACCGCCCTCGCTCAAGGTCGAGCCGGGCGAGTACGTTTCGGCCACGGTGACCAGCAAGCCCGGTAAGGACGGCGCGGAGAAGGTCGACCTGAGCGCTTCGGGGCTGCCGGACGGCGCGAAGGCCACTTTCCAGCCCGCGTCCATCAACTCGGGCGAGTCGGCCAAGGTGAGCATCGAAGTCCCCGCCGGGACGGCCGAAAAGGACTACGCGGTCACGATCTCGGGCAAGGGCACCACCGACACCGCGACCACGAACCTGACGCTGACCGTCGGCGCCGGTGGTCCGCAGCCCGGCGAGCTCAAGGTGAGCCTGAGCCCGACCAGCGGGACCTCCCAGCCCGGTTTCTTCAGCAACGTCACGGTTTCCGCCACCGGCGGCACCGGCACGATCACGCTTTCGGCCTCCGGTCAGGGCCTGCCGTTCGCGCCGTTCTTCAACCCGAAGACGATCTCGAGCGGTGGTAGTTCGACGATGCAGGTGGTCGCGCCTTTCCAGCGCGGCACCTATCCGGTGACCGTCACCGCGACGGACTCGGCGGGCAAGACCTCCACAGCGACCTACACCCTCACGGTCCAGTAGTACCGCTTCGCGCGTGAAGGTCCCCTTCCCTTCGGCTCGGCCGAAGGGAAGGGGACCTTCACGCGCTTGCCAGCACAGCCATCGCGGCATTGTGCCCGGGGATGCCGGAGACGCCACCGCCCCGGACGGCCCCGGCACCACAGAGCAGCACCCGATCGTGCGCGGTCTCGACGCCCCAGCGACCCACCTGAGCGGCATCCGCGGCGTAAGGCCAGGACAGATCCCGATGGAAGATGTGCCCCGCGGGCAAGCCCAGTTCGGCTTCGAGGTCCAGCGGGGTCTTCGCTTCGATGCACGACCGGCCATCCGGTGAACGGAGCACGCAGTCTTCGATCGGCTCGGCCAGCACACTGTCCAAAGAGGACAAGGTGGCCCGCAGCGCCGCCTCGCGCGCGGTGTCGTCGCGTCCCTCGAACAGCCGCGCGGGCATGTGCAGCCCGAACAACGTCAGCGTCTGCACCCCGGCGGCTCGTTCCGCCGGACCGAGGATCGACGGGTCGGTCAGCGAGTGGCAGTAGATCTCGCACGGCGGCAGCGACGGGATCCTGCCCGCAGCGGCCTCCGCGTACGCCGTCGCCAACTGCCCGTAGCCCTCGTTGACGTGGAAGGTGCCTCCGAACGCCTCTCGCGGGCCGACTCCCGAATCGCGCAACCGCGGCAGCCGTGACAGCACCATGTTCACCTTGAGCTGCGCGCCCTCCGGTGCCGGTGGCGGCTCCTCCCCCAGCAACCGCGCGAGCGTCCGCGGCGCGACGTTCGACAGGACGTGGCCACCCCGCACCACGAACTCGTCGTCGTTCCGCCGGTACCGCACTGAGCCGCCGGGATCGACCGACAGCACCTCCGCGCCGGTCACCAGCCGCGCTCCAGCTGCCCGCGCGGCGGACGCGAGCGCGCCGGTCACCGCACCCATCCCGCCGACCGGCACGTCCCAGTCGCCGGTCTCGTTGCCGATCACGTGGTAGAGCAGGCACAGGTTCTGCCGGAAATCGCCGGCGTCGGCGAAAGTCCCGATCAACGCGTCGGTCAGGACGACGCCGCGGACGGTGTCGTCGTCGAACATCCGGGTGAGCGTTTCGGAGACCGGCCGCTCGAACAGCGCGTCCCACGCCTCCGGGTCGATGCGTGACCGCAGTTCCGCCCTGGACAGCAACGGTTCCGTCAGCGTGGGGAAGGTCCGCTCGGCGACCCCGGAGGTCATCGCGTAGAACCGCCGCCACGCGTCGAAGTCCTTTGTGGACCCGGTGAGCGCGGAGAAAGACGCCGCCGTACGGCCGTCGTCGCCCGTGTCGACAAGGAGACCTCCGTCGCCGACGGGGGTATAGGACGACATCCGCCGCCGCCGCAGCTCCAGGCCGAGCCCCAGGTCCGCGATGATCTTGCGCGGCAGGAGGCTCACCAGGTACGAGTACCGCGAGAGCCGGACGTCGACGCCGGGGAAGGCACGGAACGACACCGCCGCCCCGCCGACCTCGTCACGCCGTTCGAGCACCAGCACCGAACGGCCCGCCTTGGCCAGGTAGGCCGCCGCCACCAGCCCGTTGTGCCCGCCACCGACGATCACGGCGTCGTAGGACTCCATCCCGGCCTCCCCCCGCGAAACGACAGTGCGCCGCGGTCATCGTGACCGCGGCGCACCGCCGTTCGCAAGGACTCAGAAGGTGATGGAGAACCCTTCGATCGTCCCGCTGTCGAACCGGTAGACGTCACGGACCCGCAGCTTCCAGGTCCCGTTCGCCGGTTCGGACGAGGCGTTCACCGTGTACGACGTGTGCACGCCGCTCGCCTCGCCGATCCCTCCCGCCTGCTTGAGGCCGAACACCGCACCGCTCGGCCCGATCAGGTCTATCGCCAGGTCACCGGTGTAGGTGTGCGCGATGTCGACCTTGACCGGCAGCGTCGCCGACGCCTTGCCGTCACAGCCTTCCTGCGTCACCGAACTGGTCACCGCGTCACCCGCGTCCGGAATGGACACCGGTGTCGTGTTGGACTTGGCCCCGCACGTCGGCGTGGGGCCACCGCCGCCGATGAACGACACGTTCAGCAGTTTGTTGACCGTGCCGGACGGCAGTCCCTTGAGCACGCCGTCAGAGGCGTTGCCCACCAGCGCGTCCCGCGTCTGCTGCGCGGTGGCACCGGCGTTCGCGGCGAGGTACAGCGCCGCCGCCCCGGCCACGTGCGGCGTGGCCATCGACGTCCCGCTCATGTTCGCCGAACCACCGTTGGACGTGGACAGCGACGTGATGTTGCTGCCAGGGGCGAAGATGTCCACGCACGAACTGTGGTTGGAGAACGAGGACTTGTTGTCGTTCTCGTCCGAGGCGCCGACCGTGATCGCCTCGGGGATGCGGGCGGGGCTGACGTTGCAGGCGTTCTGGTTCTCGTTGCCCGCCGCCACCGCGTAGACGAAGCCCGCCGCGATGGACTTCTTGATGACGTCGTCGCCGAGCCCGACCTGATCCATCCGCAGGCTCAGGTTCGCGACCGCCGGTTTGGTGCCGTTCGCGGTCAGCCATTCGGCCGCGTCGACGATGGCGGAGTCGGGACCGTTGCCGGAGCAGTCGTTGCCCAGCACCTTCAGCCCGACGAGCTTGACCTTCTTCGCCACGCCGTAGGTCTTGCTGCCGATGGTGCCCGCGGTGTGACTGCCGTGCCCGTTGCAGTCCTTCCCGTTGCCGCCCACGAAGTCCTTGCCGATGGACGCGCGCCCCTCGTACTCCGGGTTCTCCGGGTTGATGCCGGTGTCGAGGTCGTACGCCGTGACGCCCTCGCCCGTGTTCGGGTACGTGAAGCTCTTGTCGCGCGGCAGAGTCTTCTGGTCGATCCGGTCGAGCCCCCAGGTGGGGTTGGTCTGAGTGCCGACGGCGCGCGCGGTGCCGTCCTGGTAGACCGCCTTGACCCCCGGGTCGGCCGCGAGCCGCCTGGCCTGCCGCTCGGACAGGCCCTTGACCGAGAACCCACGGAGCACGTTCTTGTACGCCGACCGGACCTCACCGCCGTAGCGGCCGGTCAGCGCGGCCGAAGACTGCTCGACCGCCAGCGTCCCGACGTCGTGGAGCACCACGATGTACTGGTCGCCGTAGTGCTGGTTCGCCTGCACGACAACGCCTTCCGCCTCCACGGCGAGGGCGTTGCCCGCGGCGAGCGCGGCCAGCGCGGTGGCCGCGACGGCCACCACACCGGCCCGCACGCCGCGGCGCATCAGAGACCCGCCACGTTCAGCAGCTTGTTGGTCGAACCGGAGCCCGGGCTCGTCACGACGCCGGAGGTGGCGGCGGCGGCCAGACCGGACGCGACGGCGGCCGGGGTCGCCGACGGGTGCGACGTCAGGTAGATCGCGGCCGCGCCGGCGACGTGCGGCGTCGCCATCGAGGTGCCGCTCATCTGCTGGGTACCGCCACCGTTGCGCAGCGAGGTGATGTTGGTGCCGGGCGCGAAGATGTCGGTGCAGCTGCCGTAGTTCGAGAACGAGGACCGGCGGTCGTCGCTCTGGGTCGCGTTGACGGTGATGGCCTCACGCACGCGGGCCGGGCTGGTGCCGCAGGCGTCGGTGTTGGAATTCCCGGAGGCCACGGTGTTGGTGATGCCCGCCGAGACGGCGCGGCGCACGGCTGCGTCCACCCCGGAGTCGGCCGGTCCGCCCAGGCTCATGGTGAGCACCGACGGACCCTTGGCGTTCTTCACGACCCAGTCGATCCCGCTGATGATCTGCGAGTACTGGCCGCTGCCCTGGCAGTTCAGCACGCGGACCGCGACGATCTTGGCGCCCTTGGCCACGCCGTAGGTGGCGCTGCCGACGGTGCCGGCGACGTGCGTACCGTGTCCTTGGCAGTCGCGGGCGTCGCTGTCGTTGTCGATGAAGTCGTAACCGCTGGTCGCCCGGCCGCCGAACTCGGCCTGGCGGTAGTCGACACCGGTGTCGACTACGTAGACCGTGGCACCGGCTCCGTCGTTCGGGTAGGTGTACTTCCGGTCCAGCGGCAGGTTCTTCTGGTCGATGCGGTCGAGGCCCCAGGTCGGGTTGGTCTGGGTGCCGGTCATGTGCGCGACCGCGTCCTGCTGGACGAAGTCGACATTGGGGTCGGCGGCGAGCCGCTTCGCCTGAGCCTCGGTCATCTTGGCCGAGAAGCCGTTCAGCGCCGCGGTGTAGGTCGCCTTCACCTGACCGCCGTATTTCGCCGCGAGGCCGGCGTCGCCGCTCTTCAGCGAGACGATGTACCCGTCCGTGACGGCTCCCGGCACACCGGCGCCGCGGATCTGCCCCTCGGCGGCCGCGGCCGGTCCGGCGAAGGCCACGGAAGCCGCTACCGCGGCTCCGGTGAGCACCGCACCCGCGATCCGGTGACGTCGAAGATCTCCACGCATTTCCTGAGCTCCGTTCACTCGAACAGGTGGTTCGCGCCGGCGGGGGTCGAGGCCAGCGCCGTGACGGGCGGTCACGTTGGAATCACTTTCGGGTGGCGGTACCTGCCTGAACAAGCGAGGCAACAGTCCGTAGGACTACGTATCTATTGGGGAAAGCCTCCGTCCCTACGAAAGTTCCGTGACCGTCCGAGCGGGTTCCGTGAGCACTGAGCGCGCGCTTAAGCTGCGTTCACTCGAACGGTGTTGTTCGTGAAGCGGGGGTGACCCGGCATGGTGATCGGTGGATGCCGACGCAGGACGAGTTCGCCGGTACTCGTCGGCCGTGATGCGGAACTACGCGCGATCCTCGACGGCGCGATGCGCTCGCCCGCGGTGATCATGCTCGAAGGTGAAGCGGGCGTGGGCAAGACCCGGCTCGCCACCGAACTGCTGGCCTGTCCCGAACTGGCCGGACGGCCGGTCCTGACCGGGAGCTGCCAGCCACTGCGCGAACCCTTCCCGTACGGCGTCGTCTTCGACGCGCTCAAGGACGTCCGCCCGCCACGCGACCTCAACCCCGTGACCGGCGTACTCGGGCCATACCTGCCGGAACTCGCGGCCTTCCTGCCCCCGCCGCCACCGCGGCTCGGCGACCCGAGGGCCGACCGGCACCGGCTCTTCCGCGCCGTCCGGGAACTGCTCGGCTCGCTGGGCCCGCACGTCCTCCTCATCGAAGACCTCCACTGGGCGGACGACGGCTCCCGCCGCCTGCTGCGGTTCCTGATGACCGATCCGCCGACCGGGCTGACCCTCCTGCTCACCTACCGGCGTGAGGAAACCCCCGGCGGCATTCCACTCGGCAGCGCCTACCGCCCCGCGCCCGGCACCGAACACGTGCTCGTCACGCTCCGGCCGCTGAACCGCGACGGCGTCCAAACGCTGGTGTCGGCGCTGCTCGGCGAGGGAGGCGTCTCGGCGGAGTTCGCCGCGCGGCTGCACGAGCGGACCGCGGGGATCCCGTTCGTGATCGAGGAGGTCGTGCACGCGATCGGTGGCATCGAAGGCGCGGTGCACGCCGACGGCGCGACCGCACGGCGTCTGCTCGACGCCGTCGAAGTCCCGGCACTGCTGCGGGAAGCGACGGTGGAACGGCTCGCCGCCCTGCCGACGGCCGCCCGGCGGATCACCGAGGCCGCCGCCGTACTCGGCACACCGTCCACTTCGGACCTGCTGGCGGCCGCGGCCGCGCTCACCGCCGAACGCGGCCACCGCGCACTCGTCCTCGCGCTCGAACGCAATGTCCTGGTGGAAACCAATGAAGGCGAATACGGCTTCCGGCACGCGCTCGCCCAGCAAGCCGTCTACCGCACCATCCCGGGCCCCGACCGTCAGGAACTGCATCGGCGTGCGGCCCGGCTGTTGCGCGACCGCCTCCCGCAGTCACTGGTGCGGCTCGCCGAACACTGCCGTAAGGCGGGTGACCGGGCCGGTGCCCTGAAGTACGGCGAGGCGGCCGCCGATCAGGCGTCGACGGTCGGTGACCTCGCCACGGCGACGGACCTGCTCCGTACCCTGCTCGACGAACCGGGCCTCCAACCGTCCGATGTGGACAGACTGGCGGTCAAGTTCAGTTCGGTGGCGTGCAACGGACTCGCGCAGGCGGAGGTCGTCCCGGCGCTGGAACGACTGCTCACCGACGGCAGGCTTTCCGGCAGGCTGAGCGGCGAAGTCCGGCTGGGACTCGGGCTCCTGCTGGTGCGCCAGGCAGGTGGGCTGGAGGCGGCCAGGACCGAGATCGAGATCGCCGTCAACGACCTCGCCGACCGGCCCGACCTCGCCGGACGCGGGATGGGTGTGCTCGCCCAGCCGTGGGTCGGCGCGACCCCGCTGCACGAGCACCGCCGCTGGATGGACCGGGTCGACGGGCTCATCGACCGGGCGACCGACCGGCGGCTGAGGATCATCCTGATGGCCAACAACGTCGCGTCGCGGCTGCACATCGGGGACGCTCGCGGCTGGGCCATGCTGGACCGGGCCCCGACCAGCGTCGGTTCGGCCGACGAGCAACGGCATCTGGCGCGGCTGCACTGCAACAGCGCCGACGCCTGTGCCTGGATCGGCCATCACCGGCGCGCCAGGAGCCTGCTGCGCAGCGGGATGCAACTGGCCGCCGACTGCGGCGCACCGTACGTCGTCAGCACCGCTCGCGCGACCGCGGTCCACACCGACTGGCTCACCGGGAACTGGGACGGCCTCGCCGAACGGGCGGGCGCGCTCATCGACGAGTACCGCGACCTCCTGCCGGTGACCAGCGAACTGTGTCTCGTGCTCGGCCTGCTCGCCGCCGCCCGCGGCGAATGGGACGAAGCCGCGGCCCGGTTCGCCGGAACCGCGGCGGACCAGCCGGAGAACGCGTTCACCCCGGTCGCGATCGCCGCGCACGCCGGGATGGCGGGCATGCTGCTCGCGCAGGACCTCGGCGAGGCGGCCGTCGCGCAGGCCGAGAAAGGCCTGGAACTCCTGCGCGCCAAGGGTGTCTGGGCCTGGGGCGCCGATCTCGTCATGGCCGCCGCCGACGCGTACTGCACCACCGGACGGGACGCCGCGGCGCACGCACTGACCGACGAGTTCGAACGCGAGATCTCCGGCCTCGACGCGCCATCGACCCGCGCGGCACTGGCCGCGAACCGCGGGCTCGTCGCGGCCTCGCGGGGAGAGCACGCCGAAGCGATCCTGGCTTTCGAGCAGGCACGCGCGCGTTTCGACACCCTCCCCGCGCCGTATCACGCGGCACTGATCGCGGAGCGGGCCGCGCGGTGCCGCCTGGCCGGGAACGAGGACGTCGCCGAGACCTTCTCCGCGCTCGCCGAGACGTTCGACCACCTCGGCGCCACTCGCGACGCCGCGCGCTGCCGCCACGCGTTCCGCTCCACCGGTGCGGTCGCCCCGTCTCGACGCGGCCGCCGGGGTTACGGCGACGAGCTGTCCCCGCGCGAGCGTGACGTCGCGCGGCTGCTGTCCGCCGGGCACACCAACCGGGAGATCGCCGAGGTGCTGTTCCTGTCGCGGCGCACGGTGGAACAGCATGTCGCGAGCGTGCTGCGCAAGCTGAAGGTGCGGTCGCGGAGCGAGCTGGCCGGGCTGCGTTCGGCGTAGGGCGTAGGGCGTGAAGTACATGATGGCCCCCTTCCTTGCGCCTAGCGCAAGGAAGGGGGCCATCATGTACTGGGGAAGGTGCGGAGGACCGGCCGTCGCCACTCACGACTTAATTCGGTTGCGGGCGCGGAAGAGCGTCCGGCATGATCGTGCGCGATCCGGCAGGAGCCGGTGGATGCGACTGGGAGGTGCCTCGTGCTGATGACTGTCCGGGGCCTTTGCCGCCCCCATCCACTCGCCCCTCGAGGCTGAGCGCGACCACGCTCGCCCGGTGGGGCACCCTGACGAGGAGAACCCACCAGTGCGCAAGCACGATCTCGAAGAATCGCACGCTTTCGAAAAGATCGACCGTCCTCGTCGTGCCCGGCGCGGCCGGTTCGACGACGAACCCGAACCCGACCGCGGCGGCAGGCTCACCGAGGCCGAACGCGTCCGGCTCGCCCGGCTGCGTGAAGACGCCTACACCGAAACCGCCATCCCCGGCGGCGGCGACCGCTGGAGCACCTGGGGCGAAGCCGAGCACGGGCCGTATCCGCGGCCGGACTGGGTGATCACCGAACTCGCGGCGGTGGACACCGAACTCGGCATCCTCAAGACCGGCAAGGAGGCCGACGTCCATCTCGTGCGCCGTGGCCTGCCCGACACGCCGGGCACGGTGCTGGCCGCCAAGCGGTACCGCAGCGGGGAGCACCGGCTGTTCCACCGCGACGCGGGCTACCTCGAAGGCAGGCGGATGCGGCGGTCGCGCGAAATGCGGGCCATGGAGTCGCGCAGCAGTTTCGGCCGCAACCTCATCGCCGAACAGTGGGCGGTGGCCGAATTCTCCGCGCTGAGCAAACTCTGGGCGGTGGGCGCGCCGGTGCCGTATCCGGTGCAACGCGACGGTACCGAGCTGCTGCTGGAGTTCCTCGGCGACGGCGAGACGGCCGCGCCGCGGCTGGCGCAGGTCCGGCCCGAGCCGGAGCAGCTGCGGGAACTGTGGTTCCAGACCTCGGCGATGCTGGAACTCCTGGCGTCGCAAGGGCTCGCGCACGGCGACCTCTCGGCGTACAACCTGCTCGTCCACCGCGAGCGGATCATGGTGATCGACCTCCCGCAGGTGGTCGACATCGTGGCCAACCCCGGCGGGCTGGAGTTCCTCGCGCGCGACGTGCGGAACATCGCCACGTGGTTCCACTCGCGAGGACTGCCTGAGCGGCTGACGGCGGTCCCGGAGCTGATCGAGGAACTGCGGGAGATCGCCGGACTGCGCTGACGTGTCACAGGGGATCCCCATGGGACGAAATCGGTCCCCTGGGGATCCCCTGTGACCCTCGCGCTTCGAGAGCGGTGAAAGCTCTTCCCCGCCACCCGGAAGTGGCTTACCCTCCTTACTGGGAGCGCTCCCATAAACACTGCCGCCGGAGCCCGGCGGCCATGTCCGCATGGGAGAAGGGCGAAGCCGACGTGACGAAACAACGAAGTACCGTCCTGGCCGTCGTGACCGTGCTGCTGGCGAGCGTGCTCGCCGTGGTGCTGAACACCGGCACCGCCGCCGCGCACGGCGCGATGATGAAACCGGGCAGCCGCACGTTCCTCTGCTGGAAGGACGGCTTGTCCCCGACCGGTGAGATCGTCCCGCACAACCCGGCGTGCTCCGCCGCCGTCCGGACGAGCGGCGCGAACTCGCTCTACAACTGGTTCTCCGTCCTGCGTTCCGACGGCGCCGGGCGCACCCGCGGTTTCATCCCCGACGGGCAGCTGTGCTCGGGCGGCAATCCCGGGTACGCCGGTTATGACGGCGTCGGCGACTGGCCGCTCACGCATCTGACGGCGGGCGCGACGTTCGACTTCTCCTACAACGCGTGGGCCGCGCACCCTGGCTGGTTCTACACGTTCGTCACCAAGGACGGCTGGACTGCGAACCGGCCGCTGCGCTGGGACGACTTCGAGGATCAGCCGTTCCTGACCGTGGACCATCCGCCGGTGACCGGCTCCGTCGGGACGGTCGAAGGCCAGTACAAATGGAGCGGCGCGCTACCGGCGAACAAGACGGGGCGGCACATCATCTACTCGGTGTGGAAACGCTCCGACAGCGCCGAGACGTTCTACGGTTGCTCCGACGTCGTCTTCGACGGCGGCAAGGGCGAGGTGACCGGCATCAACGAACCGGGCACGCCGCCCTCGTCGACCACGCCCACCTCCCCGCCGCCGACCGGCGGTTCGTGCATGGCGATGTTCGCCGTCACGAACTCGTGGTCAGGCGGCTACCAGGCCACCGTGACGATCATGAACCACGGCACGACCGCCTACGCCGGCTGGCTGGCGGGCTGGGTGCTGCCGGCCGGGCAGCGGATAGCCGGCGTGTGGAACGGGACGCTGAGCCAAGCGGGGAACGTGGTGAACGTGGTCAACGCGAACTGGAACGGCGCGGTCGCGCCGGACGGCGAGACGACGTTCGGTCTCGTCGTCGAGGCACCCGGGACGGATCCGGCGCAGCCGTCGGTGACCTGTCAGGGAAGTTGAGCGACTGTCCACAGTGTCACGAAGGGGTCTTTCAAGGCGGAACACGTCTTGGAAGACCCTTTCCCGCATCTCCCGGGACGGACGCCGTCGTGGAGACCCTGCCCACAATCGGTCCCTCCCGTTGGGAGTGCGGATAACAGTCCGGTACAGTAGTGCTAGACCGCAATCGGCGGCGTGGATGAGTGGTGTCCGTCGCCTCCAAAGCCAACCGAATGGCTCGCGGTATCCGTATCAACCAATTGGCGCGCGGTGTCATGCAGACGCGGTGTGCCGGGTTCGTCCCTGTGAACGCCCATCTGTGCACACCATCTTGCCCTGCTTGCGCGCGGGCAGCCCGGGCCTCCTTGTGACGTACCACGTCCGAGAGGTATTTGTGACAGTCACGTTCAACTCCGGCCCCACCTCGCCGTCGGCCAGGCAGCACCGTAAGCCGCGCACCCGCCCCGCGGGTGACGGCATGCTGCACAACGACACCGTCGAGAGTGTCAAGGCCACGACCTGGGCGGAGCTCGGGCTTCCCGACCCGCTGCTCAAGGCCTTGGCCGAGGGCGGAATCACCACCCCCTTCCCCATCCAGTCGGCGACCATCCCCGACGCGCTCGCCGGCCGCGACGTGCTCGGCCGCGCGCAGACCGGTTCCGGCAAGACCCTGGCCTTCGGCCTGGCGATGCTGACCCGGCTCAACGGCGGCAGGGCCCGCCCGAAGCACCCCCGCGCGCTGATCCTGGTGCCGACCCGTGAGCTGGCCATGCAGGTCGCCGACTCGCTGACCCCGCTGGCCAAGTCGCTCGGCCTGTGGTGCCGCACCGCCGTCGGCGGCATGGCCTTCACCCGTCAGGCCGACGCGCTTTCCCGCGGCGTCGACCTGCTGATCGCCACCCCGGGCCGGTTGTCGGACCACGTCCGCCAGGGCACGGCGTCGCTGTCGGAGTGCACCTTCATCGCGCTCGACGAAGCCGACCAGATGGCCGACATGGGCTTCATGCCGCAGGTTCGCGAGATCCTCGACCTGACCCCGCGTGACGGCCAGCGTCTGCTGTTCTCCGCCACCCTCGACGGTGACGTCGACCGCCTGGTCCGCGCGTATCTGACCAACCCGGTCACGCATTCGGTCGCCCCGTCGACCGCGAGCGTCACCACCATGGACCACCACGTGTTCCAGGTGTCGCACCAGGACAAGCAGGACGTCATCACCGAGATCGGCGCCCGCGAGGGCCGCACGATCATGTTCGTCCGCACCAAGCACCACGTGGACCGCCTCACCGAGCGCCTGCGCGAAAAGGGCGTCCACGCGGCCGCACTGCACGGCGGCAAGACCCAGGGCCAGCGCAACCGGGTCCTCGCGGACTTCAAGGAAGGCTTCGCCCCGGTCCTCGTGGCCACGGACGTCGCCGCGCGCGGTATCCACGTCGACGACATCTCGCTGGTGCTGCACGTGGACCCGGCCGCCGACCACAAGGACTACCTGCACCGCGCGGGCCGCACCGCGCGCGCCGGGGCGTCCGGTGTCGTGGTCACGCTGGTCACCCACGACCAGCGCCGCATGGTGCGCCGGATGACCGACCGCGCCGGTGTCCGCGCCGAGCAGACCACGGTCCGCCCGGGCGACGCCGAACTGATCCGCATCACCGGTGCGCAGCAGCCCAGCGGCGAGCCGGTCATCGAACGTCGTCGTGAGTCCCCGCGTCGCGGCGGTGGCCGCGGCTACGGTGGCGGCGACCGCGGTGGCTACCAGGGTTCGCGCGAGGGTCACGGTCACCGCGAAGGCGGCCGTCCCGGCGGCTTCCGCGGCCGCCCGCGTCGTGGCGAGTCCGGTGGCGGCAGTGGCCGCCCGCAGCGGCCGAGCCGCGGCCCGCGTCGCAGCTTCGACAGCTGAGCCGAGCCGGCTGGTCCGGCTCCAAGCATGAGATGAAGGGGCCTTTCATCGCAAATTTTGCGATGAAAGGCCCCTTCATTGCGCTCGCTGTGGGGACCACCACGCCCGGCGCCGAAGGCCGGATGGGAGACTGCGGGACGTGAACTCTCCCGCCCCCGCTCCCCAGAACCTCCCTCCCGACCAGGTCTTCGACTGGCTCGACGTGGAGGCTGAGAAGCGGGCCGAGGCCGGACTGGTGCGCAAGCTGCGCATCCGGCAGGCGCAGGAACCGGAGCTCGACCTCGCGGGCAACGACTACCTCGGGCTCGCCCGCGACAAACGCGTCGCCGGTGCGGCCGCGGCCGCCGCGTTGCGCTGGGGCGCCGGGTCGACGGGCTCCCGTCTCGTCTCCGGCACCACCGAGGTCCACGTCGAACTCGAGCACGAACTCGCCCGCTTCTGTGGCGCGCAGGCCGCGCTGGTCTTCTCGTCCGGCTTCACCGCCAACCTCGGGGCCGTCACGGCTCTGTCCGGTGCGGATTCCGCGATCGTCACGGACAAGTACATCCACGCTTCGCTGATCGAGGGCTGCCGGCTGTCCCGCTCGGACATCGCCGCGGTCGCCCACAGCGATCCGAACGCCTTCAAGCACGCCCTCGCGACCCGCCGCAAACCGCGCGCGCTCGTCGTCACCGATTCCGTGTTCTCCGTCGACGGCGACATCGCGCCGCTGGAGCAACTCGCGGCGGTCTGCCGGGAGCACGGCGCGTCACTGCTCATCGACGACGCTCACGGCTTCGGTGTCCTCGGCGAGGGCGGCCGCGGCGCGGTCAACGCGGCGGGACTCTCCGGCGCGCCGGACGTCGTCACCACGATCACGCTGTCGAAATCCCTTGGCGCCCAAGGCGGAGCGGTACTCGGGCCGCGTCGTGTGATCAAGCATCTCGTGGACACCGCGCGCAGTTTCATCTTCGACACCGCCCTCGCGCCCGCCAGTGCCGCCGCCGCGCTGGCCGCGCTCAACGCGCTGAAGGCCGAGCCGGAGCTGGCCACCAAGGTGACCGACGCGGCCGGAAACCTCGCGATGCAACTGAAAGCGGCGGGGTTCCGGGTAAGTCTCCCGGACGCCGCGGTGATCTCCGTGCAGGCGCCGTCCCCCGAAGCGGCCGTCGCGTGGGCCGCTTCGTGCGCGGATCAGGGTGTCCGGGTCGGCTGTTTCCGTCCGCCGTCCGTACCCGACGGCATCTCCCGCCTGCGCCTGACCGCACGGGCCGACCTCACCGAGGCCGAGGTGGACCGCGCGGTCGGGGTGATCACGGCTACCGCACCTCCCGGCGCCACATCGTGAGGTGCGGGATGCCGTCCTCCAAGAACTCCTCGCCTTCGACCACGAATCCGTACTTGGCGTAGAAATCCTTCGCGTACGTCTGCGCGTCGAGCACGCACGGCGCGTCCCCGATCCCCGCGAGGGCGGTCTCCATCAGCCGTCCCGCCAGCCCCTTGCCGCGTGCGCGGACGGCCGTGCACACCCGGCCGATGCGGAAGGTGCCGCCCGCGTCCTGCAACACCCGCAGGTACGAATCGACGGCGACGGAACCCCCGATCCAGAGATGCCGGGTGCCGGGCAGGAGGTCACGTCCGTCGATCTCGTGGTAGGCGCATTCCTGCTCGACGACGAACACGTCCACGCGCAGGCGGAGGATGCCGTGCAGCTGAGCGGCGGTGATCTCGTCACCGGCGACGGACAGCGGGAACGACGAGGTCTCGATGATCGGGGTGTCGGTGCTCACGCCCACTTGTTAGCACATCGGACGTGAAGAAGGCATCGATCAGCCGATCAGCCCGCGACTGCTCTGCTGAGAGATCTCTTTGGCGTAGTGCGAGACACGGGTGTAGACGCCCGGCCTGTTCGGCTTCGCACAGCCTTCGCCGAACGAAACGATCCCGATGAGCTTGTCACCCACGACGAGTGGGCCACCCGAATCGCCCTGACAGGCGTCGACCCCGCCCTCGGGATAACCGGCGCACACCATGTCGGTCGGGTCGTAGCCCGCGTACGCGCTCTGGCAGGTCTTGTCACTGACCACCGGGACGACCGCGCTGCGGAGGTAGTCCGACCGCGCGCCGCCGTCGGCGATACGACCCCAGCCGAGGACTGTCGCCTTAGTCCCTTCGCTGTACAGGTCGGCATCACCGGTGTCAGCTACCTTCGCGGGCCGGTACGGCAACTGCCCCCTGACTGTCATGACGGCGATGTCGTCGCCCTTGCCGGGGTCTCCGCTGTAGCCGGGGCTGACCCAGACCTTCGAAACGCGCAGTACCTGGCCTTCCCGCGAGCGTTTGTCCTCGCGGCCGGCCACCACCTGCACGTTGTTCTTGTCGTACGCGACCGCGCAGTGCGCCGCCGTCGCGACCGTCGTGGAGCTGACGATCACCGCTCCGCAGTACTGGTTACCGTCGCGGTCGGCCAAGTAGACCGCGTAGGGGTACTGCGAGACGGAAGCCTTTTCACCGCCCACGATCCTCGGTTCGGCGGCCTTGTCCGGTCCACTGACCGCACTGTCGTCCGCCGACGCGCTGTTGACCGCGATCGGCACCATCACCGCCGTCGCGAGTACCGCTCCGACAGCGAGCAGCAGGGTGCGACGTGACTTCTTGGGCATGTTCTGTCCCTTCACCGAGGCGTACGTACTGCCATCTGGTGGCAGGGGCCGGGGCGCCGCGGCACTGGGCCATCGCGATCATCGTGGTCGTGATCAATCGACTCCAGCGCGTACACAAGCGATCGCGAATACCTTAATCGGAGAAGGCCCGATGCGGTGTCACTGAACCGGGTACACCTTCGTCCGCGGGCGGGAACAACCGGTCACCGTGACAGGTTGGCTAGAGTCGGAACCACCCGCTCCCGCCGCAAAGGAAGACAGCGTGCCCCACTACGACCTGGTGATCGTCGGTACCGGATCGGGTAACTCGATCCTCGACCCGCGCTTCGCGGACTGGAACACGGCGATCGTGGAGAAGGGCACGTTCGGTGGCACCTGCCTGAACGTGGGCTGCATCCCGACGAAGATGTTCGTCCACGCCGCCAATGTCGCGGCCACCCCCGCGTCGTCGGCGAAGTTCGGCGTCGACGAGGAGCTGACCGGGGTCCGCTGGCGCGACGTCCGCGACCGGATCTTCGGGCGGATCGACCCGATCGCCGCCGGCGGGCGCGAGTACCGCGTCGAGCACGAGGACAACAAGAACGTCACCGTGTACGAGGGCGAAGGCCGCTTCACCGGCCACAAGGAACTCCGGGTCAGCTACTCCGACGGCCGCCCGGCCGAGACGGTCACCGCCGACCGGTTCGTGCTCGCCGCCGGCGGCCGCCCGGTGATCCCGGACATCCCAGGGCTCGCCGAGACCGGCTACCACACCTCCGACACCGTGATGCGGCTCGACGAGCTGCCCACCGACATCGTCATCCTCGGCGGCGGGTACATCGCGGCCGAGTTCGCGCACGTCTTCGCCTCGTTCGGGGTGAAGGTGACCGTGGTCAACCGGTCCGGCGCGCTGCTGCGCTCCGAGGACGACGACGTCAGCGCCCGATTCACCGACCTGGCCTCGCAGCGGTTCGACGTCCGGCTCGACCGGAAGACCGTCCGCGCCCGCAAGACCTCGTCGGGGGTCGCTTTGGACCTCGAAGGTCCCCAAGGCGCCGAGACCGTCGAGGCCGAAGTGCTGCTGGTCGCCACCGGGCGCACGCCGAACTCGGACATCCTCGACGTCGCCGCCACCGGTGTGACCACCGGAGAGCGCGGGCACGTCGTGGTCGACGAATACCAGCAGACCGTGGTCGACGGGATCTACGCGCTCGGCGACATCTCGTCGGTCTTCGAGCTGAAGCATGTCGCGAACCACGAGCAGCGCGTCGTGCAGCACAACCTGCTGCATCCGGACGAGCGGATCGAAGCCGACCACCGGTTCGTCCCGCACGCGGTGTTCACTTCACCGCAGGTCGCTTCGGTCGGGCTCACCGAACGCGACGCTCGCGAGCGAGGCGTGTCGTACGTGACGTCGCACCAGGACTACGCCGGTATCGCCTACGGCTGGGCGATGGAGGACACCACCGGCTTCGCGAAACTGCTCGCCGACCCGGCCACCGGGCAGCTGCTGGGCGCGCACATCATCGGCCCGCAGGCGTCGTCGGTGATCCAGCCGCTGATCCAGGCGATGAGCTTCGGTCTCGACGCGAAGCGCATGGCCCGTGGGCAGTACTGGATCCACCCGGCGATGCCGGAACTGGTCGAGAACGCGCTGCTGAACCTGCCGCTGGACTGAGGCCCGGCGTGAGATGAAGGGGCCTTTCATTGCAAAATTTGCAATGAAAGGCCCCTTCATCTCATCCTCCGAGCCTCAAATGACGCGTTCGCAGTTGCGGGCCCCGTGCCGCACCGCGAGTTCGGTCACCGCGGTCAGCTTGAGGTCCGACGCGCCCAGCAAGACGGCCGAGCCTGCCCCATTCCGTTGAAACCGTTCGGCCGCCTCGACGTAGTGGTGGACGGCCGCCAAGAACTCCTCACGCGCCGATGCCGCCCCTCCCGGCACCGTGCGGACCCCCGTCGCCCCCTTGAGGACGTCCTTGGCGTCGTCCACCTTCGTCGCGACGTAGTGCTGCCATTTGCGCTGCTCCGTCGCGACGTCCCCCTCCCGGTCCGGCCAGTAGCGCCGGATCGCGGCGGCGCTGTCCTCCCACACCCGCACGCACACCCGGTCCACGGCGCGGTAGAACTCGAACGGCGAAACAGCAGGTGCCTGCGGAACCGGCGCCACCGCCACGCACACCGCGGCGAAGCAGGCCAGAGCCGCCCCGAAGGCCAGGTCCTCCACCACGCCGACCCCCAGAACCGAGTTTTGAACAGGTTCAACTCGCTCAGCGTATGGCTCCGCCGGGCGTGGGGTCAAGAAGTTTTTGAACGCGTTCAGACGAAGCGGCGGCGACCGGCGAGGGCGCCGAAGGTCATCTGCGCGGCGAAGATCACGAGCATCATGATCCAGGGAACGGTCCAGTCGTGAGTGAGGTCGTGAAGCAGCCCGAACAGGAACGGCCCGACGGCCGCCATCAGGTAGCCGATGCCCTGCGCCATCCCGGAGAGCCGGGCGGTGTCCGCGCCGGTGCGCGCCCGGAGCGCGATCACCGTCAGCGCGAGAGAGAAGACGCTCATCCCGAGGCCGATCAGGATGCTCCAGAGCAGCGGCGAGGCGCTAGGGGCGAGCATCATGCCGGCCATTCCGGCGAAGCCGAAGACGCCCAGCCCGACGATCCACGCGCTCTGACTGCGGTGCCGCGCGGCCATCGGCGCGACCACGAGACTGATCGGGACGGCGATCAGCGAGATCAGCCCGAGCAGCAGGCCGGAGTCGCCCTTGCTCACCCCGGCGTCGATCATCACTTCCGGCAGCCAGCCCATCACGACGTAGGCCAAAAAGGCCTGAGTGCCGAAGAAAAGGGTGACCATCCACGCAAGCGGGCTACGCAGCAGCGATCGCCCGCTACCCTGCTTGCCTGCCTCGTCGACGGTCGCACGCCCCGTACCGCGGGCTGCGAGAATCCAGACGAGGAGTGCGAGCACCGCCAGAACCGACCAGGCGCCGAGACCTTGGCGCCAGCCGCCCAACGCGTTCTCCAAGGGAGGGGTGAGCGCGGACCCCAGGGCGCCTCCGCCCTGCAGAGCGGCGGTGTACACGCCGGTCATCATGCCGACACGCGCCGGGAAGGAGTCCTTGATGACGACTGGGATCAGCACGTTCGCCAAGGCGATTCCGGCCGTGGCCACCAGGGTTCCCCCGAGCACGACGTACGGTCCGTCGAGCACCCGAAGCACCAGGCCGACGGCCAGGATCGACAGCGCGGAAGCGATGGCGGCGCCCACGCCGAAGCGGCGGGCCAGCACGGGGGCGGCGAGACCGGCGGCGGCGAAGCACAGGCCGGGGAGTGTGGTGAGCACGCCGGCCCAGGTCGCCGTGGCGCCGAGATCGGCACGCATGTCGCCGAGCATCGGGCCGACGCTGGTGATCGCCGGGCGCAGGTTCAGGGCGACCAGGATCACCGCGACACCGAGCAGGAGACCCCCGGAGAGCACTCCCGGCCGCCATTCCGTTTCGATCGCGCCTTCGAGTTCAAGACGCTCGTCGAACGGGGACACGGATTCTCGGGAGTCGACACGCACGTCGGCTAGTATCACATACATAGGATGATTGGATGAAGGGACAACGCTGTGCCATTGGCCACCACGCGCCGTGCCGGCCTGGTCGATCAGGTCATCGAGCAGCTGCGTGACGCCGTCACGCAGGGAGAATGGCCCATCGGGCAGCGGATTCCGACCGAGCCGGAGCTGGCGGGACAGCTCGGGGTCGGGCGCAACACCGTCCGGGAGGCCGTCCGCGCGCTCGCGCATACGGGACTGCTCGAGGTCCGGCAAGGCGACGGCACCTACGTGCGGGCGACGAGCGAGGTCTCGGGCGCGATCCGGCGGTTGTGCGGTTCGGAGCTGCGCGAGGTGCTGCAGGTGCGGCGCATCCTCGAGGTCGAAGGCGCCCGGCTCGCCGCCGTGTCGCGGACCGAAGAGGAGGTGACCGCTCTCCGATCGCTGCTCGAACGCCGCAACGAGGAGCTGCGCGAGCGTCACTGGGAGGAATTCGCCCGTCTGGACGCGGAATTCCACTTCGCCGTCGTCCAAAGTGGACATAACACGCTGCTGACCGAGATGTACCGCGGGCTCACCGAGGTGATCACGGCCAGCGTGGCCGCGACGTCGAACGTGACGCCGGGCCGCGAGTACCTGCCGGAGATCGGTCACGAGGGACTCGCCGAGGCCATCGCCGACGGCGACGCCGACCGGGCCGCCACCGAGGCGTGCGGTTTCCTCGACGAACTCCTGGCCCGGGTGGAGCGAGACGAGGACTGATCCTGAAGTACATGAAGGCCCCCTTCCTTGCGCCTGGCACAAGGAAGGGGGCCTTCATGTACTTCGGAGCCGCTACGGCAGGGTCAAGATTTCGGCGCCGTCCTCGGTGACCACGAGGGTGTGCTCGAACTGGGCGGTCCACTTCTTGTCCTTGGTGGTGACGGTCCAGTCGTCGGCCCAGATGTCGTAGTCGATGGTGCCGAGAGTGATCATCGGCTCGATCGTGAAGGTCATGCCCTGCTCGATGATCGTCTCGACCGAGGGCTCCTCGTAGTGCAGGACGGTCGGCGCGGTGTGGAACGCCGGCCCGACGCCGTGGCCGGTGAAGTCACGCACGACGCCGTACCCGAACCGCTTCGCGTACGCCTCGATGACCCGGCCGATCACATTGAGCTGCCTGCCCGGCCGGACGGCCTTGATGGCCCGCATGGTCGCCTCACGCGTGCGCTCGACCAGCAGCCGCGCCTCCTCGGAGACGTCACCCGCCAGGAACGTCGCGTTGGTGTCGCCGTGGACGCCGCCGATGAACGCGGTGACGTCGATGTTGCAGATGTCGCCGTCCTCGATCACCGTCGAGTCCGGGATGCCGTGGCAGATCACCTCGTTGAGCGAGGTGCAGCACGACTTCGGGAAGGCGCGGTAGCCCAGTGTCGACGGGTAGGCGTGGTGGTCCAGCAGGAACTCGTGGATCACCTTGTCGATGTCGTCCGTGGTCGCGCCGGGTTTGACGGCCTTGCCGCCCTCCTCGAGCGCCTGCGCCGCGATCCGGCCCGCGACGCGCATCGCCTCGATCACCTCGGGCGTGCGGACCCCGTTGCCCGTGTCGCGTTTCGGCGCCGGCCTGTCGACGTACTCGGGGCGGGCGATGCTGGCGGGGACGAGTCGCCTCGGCGTCTGGACGCCGGGCTTCAAGGGGGAACGAACGGACATGAGCCCAGCCTACGACCTGCTCGCTAGCCCAGTCCCGTCAGGAAGCGCTGCGCCGCCTCGACCGCCGGTTTGGACGTCCCGCCGTCGGTGACCAGTACCGCGAACGCCAGGTCACCGGTGTAGCCGACGAACCAGCCGTGCGAGTGCGTCCCGTCGCCGAACTGGGCGGTCCCGGTCTTGCCCCGGACTTCGGGCAGCGGCTTGAGCAGTGTCGCCGTGCCGTCGGTGACGACCTCGCGCATCATCCCGCGGACGGCGTCGAGCACCTCCGGCCGGATCGGCTTGCCGAGGCCGGACGACGTCGCGGGCATCCCTCGCATCAGCGTCGGCACCGGGACCTTCCCGGACTGGACCGTCGCGGCGGCGACCGCCAGCCCGAACGGGCTCGTCACGACGGTCCCCTGGCCGAAGCCGTTTTCGGCGCGCTGCGCGACGGTATTCGCGGGCGGTACCGAGCCGGTGATCGTGGTCACGCCGGGGATGACGAAGTCGGCCCCGATGCCGAGGTCTCGCGCCGCGTCGGTCAGCGCCGCGGGCGGGAGGTCCGTCGCGAGCTTCGCGAACGTCGTGTTGCAGGAGTGGGCGAACGCCTTCGACAGCGAGACGACACCGAGGGCGAATTTGCCCTCGTTCGGCACCGTCCGGTTCTCGAAGGTGGCCGTGCCGGGGCAATCGACCGGGCTGCCCGGCTGCACCGTGCCCGCGGACAGCGCCGCGACGGCGGTGGCGACCTTGAACGTGGAACCCGGCGGGAACCGGCCGCTGAGCGAGATCGCGCCCTGCGCGTCGGCCGGGGCGTTCTGTGCCACGGCGAGGAGTTCGCCGGTCGACGGCTGGATCGCGACCAGCGCGGAGGCCGTCGGGAGCGAGGCCAGCGCCCGCTCCGCCGAACCCTGTGTCTTCACACTGAGCGTGCTCACGACCGCGGGTGCCGGTTTGGGCTGTTCATTGTGCAGGTCGACGATCTCGCCGCCGCTCACGTCGAGCGTGACCACGCGCCAGCCCGCCGCGCCGTCCACTTGGTCCTCGACGAGCGAGCGGACGGCGGGCAGCACCTGCTTGCCGGAGTTCTTGTCGTCGGGCAGGAGCCTGTCCTGCTGGCTGAACCGGACGCCGGGCAGGTCGTAGATCTCGGGTTTCACCGCCTGGTAGTCGTTCGCCCGCAGGATCATCACCGGATAGCCGGCGCCGGGCTTGACCGTCTTCACCCCGTCGCGGATGGACTGCCCGGTCACCGACGGCTCGAAGCGGTTGAGCGCGGCGCCGAGCTTGTCGGAGACCGCGACCAGATCCCCCGCCTTCGCCGGGTCGAGCACCACGCTGACGACGGTCTGCGGGCGCAGCAACGGCAATCCGTCGCGATCGAGGACCGGGGCGAGATCCGGCGGCTCGGGCTTCAGCGCGATGGTCTGCTGAGCGGCCAGTTGGGGGTGAAGCGCCGTCGGCAGCCACCGCACCTTCCAACCGTCCTGAGTGGAATGCACCTGGGCGTCGGCCTGATAGGTCCAGACCCGGCCACGCGGGAGCGTCCAGGTGAGCTCGTAGGTCGCCGTCCCGTTGTCCGCGCCGGACGCGTGCTGGACCTTCTTGGCCGCGACCTTGACCGACTCCGGGGAAAGCGCTCTCCGCGCCATCTCCAGCGACGACCGCGCGGCGTCCGGCGAATCGGTGAAGAAGGCCGCGGCGGCGGTGTCACCGGAGGAGAGGCCGTCCAGGAAGCCGGTGATGGCGTCTTCGGGACCGGAATCGGCGAACAGGCCGCAGCCTGCGGCCGCGAGGCCGACCATTCCCGCGAGCATGACGACGGCGACACGACGACCTGCTGGCATGCCCCGGATCCTGCCAGTCCCGGCGGTTTCCGCCCGGTCGAAACGCCGACTCAGAAAAGAACCGTCGCGTACTGCCCGACCTGCTGGAAGCCGATCTTGCGATAGGCGGCGAGCGCCGGGCCGTTGTAGGCGTTGACGTACAGGCTCGCGGTGCGGTTCATCCCGCGGACGAGCCGGGTCACGACGGACGCCGTCCCGGCCGTGCCGAGACCGCCGCTACGGCGTTCCGGATGCACCCAGACACCCTGGATCTGGCCGACCGTCGAAGACATCGCGCCGATCTCGGCCTTGAAGACGACCTCCCCGTCCTCGAACCGCGCGAACGCGCGACCGGCGGCGATCAGTTCCGCCACCCGGGCGCGATAACCGGCGCCGCCGTCACCGTTGCGGGGGTCGACACCGACCTCTTCGATGAACATCGCGATCGCGGCGGGAAGGTACCTGTCGAGTTCTTCCGGCCGCACCGGGCGGACCAACGGATCCGAGGCCACGGCCGGGATCCCGTCGAGCGCCATCAGTGGCTGGTCGTGCCGGACTTCGCGGGCGGGGCCCCATTCCGGCTCGAGTTCGTCCCACAGCCCGAGGACCTGTTCGGCCGGGCCCACCAGCGAGGAACAGTTGCGCTGGCGGCGCAGGGCGCGATCGGCGAAGGAACGCAAAGCGGAGGCGTTGCCGCGCAGGGGGATCAGATTCGGCCCGGAGAAGCACAGGCCCTGGAGCCTGCCGGCGCGAACCGGACGGGAATCGGCAGCCCAGAGCTCACCACCGAGCCGCCAGGGGTCGAGACCCGCCGTCTCCACCCTGGCACTGACCATGCAGCTGCCGACCGGGTCTGCGGCGAGCGCGGCACGGACCGCCGGATAGTCCCGATCATCGAGCAGCCGTGCACCTGCAAGCCGCAACACCACTCCAGGGTGCCAGATGGGCGCCTTAAACGGAACGCAAGCTTTAAGACACGCTGAGAGAACCTTGGCTGGTGGAGGGCCACAAGCGCCAGGAAAGGTCCTTTCCTGGCAAATTTTGCGAGGAAAGGACCTTTCCTAGCGTGGTCTCGACCTTCCGGCCGGTCTCAGCCGACGCTGACGGTGGGCTGCCCCTCGCCGATCGTCTGGCCCGATTCCTCGGCGATGCGCATGGCCTCTTCGATGAGCGTCTCGACGATGGCGTGCTCGGGCACGGTCTTGATGACCTCGCCCTTCACGAAGATCTGGCCCTTGCCGTTGCCGGACGCGACTCCGAGGTCGGCCTCGCGCGCCTCACCCGGGCCGTTGACGACACAGCCCATGACCGCGACGCGCAGCGGGACCTCCATGCCCTCCAGCCCGGCGGTCACCTGCTCGGCGAGGGTGTAGACGTCCACCTGCGCGCGGCCGCACGACGGGCAGGACACGATCTCGAGCTTGCGCTCCTTGAGGTTGAGCGACTGCAGGATCTGGATCCCGACCTTGACCTCTTCCACCGGCGGCGCCGAGAGCGACACGCGGATGGTGTCGCCGATCCCCTGGCGCAGCAGCGCACCGAACGCCACAGCGGACTTGATGGTGCCCTGGAACGCCGGGCCCGCCTCGGTGACGCCGAGGTGCAGCGGGTAGTCGCACTGCTCGGCCAGGATCTCGTACGCGCGCACCATGACCACCGGGTCGTTGTGCTTCACGGAGATCTTGACGTCGTGGAAGTCGTGCTCGGCGAACAGCGACGCCTCCCACAACGCCGACTCCGCCAGCGCCTCCGGGGTCGCCTTGCCGTACTTGTCCATGATCCGCTTGTCCAGCGAACCCGCGTTGACCCCGATCCGGATCGGCGTGCCGTGGTCCTTCGCCGCCCGCGCGATCTCCTTGACCTGGTCGTCGAATTTGCGGATGTTGCCCGGGTTCACCCGGACCGCCGCGCAGCCCGCCTCGATCGCGGCGAACACGTACTTCGGCTGGAAGTGGATGTCGGCGATCACCGGGATCTGCGACTTCCTCGCGATCGCGGGCAGCGCCTCGGCGTCGTCCGCCGACGGGCACGCGACCCGCACGATGTCACAGCCCGCAGCGGTCAGCTCGGCGATCTGCTGCAGGGTCGCGTTGACGTCGGAGGTGAGGGTGGTGGTCATCGACTGCACCGAAATCGGGTGCTCACTACCGACGCCGACCGGCCCGACCTGCAGCTGTCGGGTCTTGCGACGCTCGGAGAGGACGGGAGGAGGAAGCGCTGGCATACCTAGAGCGACAGTCACGCCTTCAAGCGTACCTACCCCGATCGGCGGACATGCACGACGTCAGCCGTCACGGTGAGCAGCATTACCTGGGCAGCCCAACGGTCCTGACAGCGCGCTCCGTAATCGGCGGTCCCCGTCACTGGAACAGCTTGACCGGGTTCACGATGTCGGCGGTGACGGTGAGCAGAGTCACCGCGCCGCCGATGAAGACGAGCACCATCGTGACCGCCGAGAGCTTCGTGTAGTCGACCGGACCGCCCGCCGCCTTGCCGCGAAGTTTCCGGACCCAATCCCGGACCCGCTCGTACCAGACGACCGCGATGTGCCCGCCGTCGAGCGGGAGCAGCGGCAGCAGGTTGAACACGCCGATGAAGAAGTTCAGGCTCGCCAGCAGAAGAACGAAGATCTCCCACAGGCCCTGCTCGGCCGCCTCGCCACCGATCCGGCTGGCACCGACCACGCTGACCGGGGTGTTCGGGTCGCGCTCGCCGCCGAAGATGGAGTCCACCACCGCGGGGATCCGCGACGGGAACTCGATCAGCCGCTTGGCGGTCTCGGAGAACATCGTGCCGGTGAAGCCGAGCGTCCCGCCGATCGCGTCGACCGGGCCGTAGGTCAGCAGCGGGGGCGCGGTGTTCTGGACCGGTGAGGCGCCGATCATGCCGACGTCCTTGACCGTGGTCTTGTCGGAGCCGTCGGCGACCAGCCGCTGCACCCTCGGCACGTCGACGGTCAGGTTGATCCGCTGCCCGTTCCGCTCGACCACGAACGGCGTCGGGCCACTCGCGACCTGGACGGCCGCGAGCATTTCGCGCCAGGTCTTGATCGGTTTGCCCGCGACGGAGACAACCCTGTCGCCCGCCTGAAGCCCGGCGGTCTTCGCCGGCGTGGGGGCGCCGGGCGGGCAGCTCGTGTCGTTGAGCTGCTCCATGGTCGTGGCCGCACGGGCGCACGACGTACCGCTGATCACCGCTTCGGTGGGGGCGGCCTGCGCGGCCGGGTTCGGCAGGCCCATGGTGACGGCCATCAGGTACAGGATGATGAAACCGAGAATGAAATGCATCGCCGAGCCCGCCGACATGACGACGGTGCGCTTCCAGGTCTTGAAGCGCCACATCGCGCGCTTCGACTCGTCCGGAGTGACTTCGTCGAGCGCGGTCATGCCCGCGATGTCGCAGAATCCGCCGAGCGGGATCCACTTCACGCCGTACTCGGTCTCACCTCGGCGGAACGAGAAGATCGTCGGCCCGAAGCCGATGAAGTAACGCCGGACCTTCATGCCGAAGGCCTTGGCCGCCCACATGTGACCGGCCTCGTGCAGCGCGACGGACAGGCAGATACCCAGCGCGAACAGCACGATCCCGAGAATGAACCAGACCACGCGCTACTTCCCCTTACCGATCAGCGCACCGGCACGCGCGCGAGCCCAGCGCTCGGCAGCTAGTACGTCATCCACGTCGCGAGGTTCACGACGCCATTCGTCGGCGGCTTCCACCACCTGGGCAATAGTGTCCACAATCGAGGTGAAGCCGGTGTTCTGTGCCAGGAACGCGGCCACCAGCTCCTCGTTCGCCGCGTTGTAGACCGCCGGGACACAGCCACCGACGGTTCCGGCGTGCCTCGCCAGCTCGACGGCGGGGAACGCCTCGTTGTCCAGCGGCTCGAAAGTCCAGTTCGCGGGCTTGTCCCAGACGCAGGCGGCCGCGGCGCCGGGCACGCGGTCGGGCCAGTGCAGGGCGAGCGCGATCGGCAGCCGCATGTCCGGCGGGCTGGCCTGGGCGATCGTCGAGCCGTCCACGAAGGTCACCATCGAGTGGATGATCGACTGCGGGTGGACGACCACGTCGATGCGGTCGGTCTCGATGTCGAAGAGAAGCTTCGCCTCGATCAGCTCCAGCCCCTTGTTGACCAGGGTCGACGAGTTGATGGTGATGAGCGGGCCCATGGACCAGGTCGGATGCGCCATCGCCTGCTCGACCGTGACGTCCGCCAGCTCCTCGCGCTTGCGGCCGCGGAACGGCCCACCCGACGCGGTGAGCACCAGCCGGGCGACCTCGGATTCGCGGCCGGCGCGCAGGGCCTGCGCGATCGCGGAGTGCTCGGAATCGACCGGGACCAGCTGGCCGGGTTTGGCCGCGGCCAGCACCAGCGGCCCGCCCGCGATCAGCGATTCCTTGTTGGCCAGCGCGAGCGTGGCGCCGGTGGCGAGCGCGCGCAGGGTCGGCGGGAGTCCCTGAGAGCCGGGAAGCGCGTTGAGGACGACGTCGACCGGGGTGGCGTCGATCATCTCGACGACCGCGTCGGCCCCAGCGAAGATGCGCGGGAGCTTGAAGTCGCCACGGTTGTAGCCGCGCTTCTGCGCCTCGGCGTACAGCGCGAGCTGCAGGTCTTCCACGGCCGTCGGCCTGCTGATGGCGACGGCGTCGACCTGGTGCGCCAGGGCCTGGGCGGCCAGCGCGGCGGGGTCGGAGCCGCCCGCGGCGATCCCGGCGACCCGGAACAGTTTCGGGTTACGGGCCGCGACGTCGAGGGCCTGGGCGCCGACCGAACCGGTCGAACCGAGCACGAGCACACTTCGCGAGGTAGTCATCGGGGGTCATTGTCGCGCGGGCCCCGTCGGGCGCGCGCAGCCAGGTGTGGGATCATTCGCGGGCAAGTGAACCACCGGGTCTTGAGGAGTTGATCGTGGCGAGCAAGGCGGTCGAAAAGCGCGGCCGGGTGGGCGTCGACACCGTCGATCCCCGCGACGAACCGTCGGCCGAATGGGGCTGGCACGGCTCCTTCCCGAAGGCGTCGCGAGTCGCGGGATGGCTGACCGCGATCATCCTGTTGGTGATGCTGTACGGCAACCACCACGGCTGGACCGAGAACCTGTGGCTGATCGGCCTGTCGCTGGCCGTCATGTTCGCGCTGGTGCTGGACATCCGCAAGCGGCGCACGGCCTGGCGCAAGTAGCTTCATCACGGCTTCAGCGGCCCCCGCTCTCCTTCGAGGACGGGGGCCGCTTGCCGTCCTGGACCCAAAGTTCGTTGACGATCTTGACCGCGTCGCCGGCCTCGACCCCGTAGCGATGCCGGTACTTCGCCGCCGGCCGCTGTACCGCCGCCGCGACGTCTCCGATGGCGGCGGCCTTCCACGAGTCGTTCGGGTAGAACTGGCGCATCACCGCGAGGAACTTGCCGGTCGCCCAGACCGGGTCGGTCCGCTGCGCGAAGGAGCCCCAGCTCGCGCGCTGCTGGAAGAGCCCGACCGAGTCGCCCATACCGCCGTCGAGGTTGGCGATACTCGATTCGACGATGACCGTGGCGATCGCGATGGCCGCGGCGCGGTCGTCGAGCCCCGCTCTCCGTACCGATTCCACGACGACTCTGGCGCACGAAGTGTTGTAGGGATTCATGTAGCCGCGCATCTTGGTGCCGAGTTGCTGGTTGAGCGCTTTGGCGGTGTCGCCGTCGTCGGCCGACGGGCCCGTCTGGGCGCAGGGCAGGGCGACGTGGTCGACCTGGTCCGGCTGGCTCTCGGTGGGCGGGAGCAGGACGAGGGAGAAGGCGAGGTACGCGGCGGTGAGTGAGCTCAGCATGTGCGGTGACCGTTCGGTGCAGGTGGTCCTGAGTGGCGATTCGTGTTCTAACCCGAATCGCCACTCACGACCACCTGGACCGCGGTAGTTCTCTCCTGCGTACATGAAGGTGTGAAGGCCTCCTTCGCCACCTTCAGGGCAGGGCCCCGGCAAAGTCGTGACCGGACCGGTGACGTCGGACCGTGTGGATTTCGTGTCATCCAACGCAGCAAAATCCACACGGTCAGCGGCTTGAGCCGACCTCGAAAGAGGCCAGTGGTCCTCTGTGTTCGCGTTCCAGTCTGTGAAGGTCGACTGAGGTGAGGGGTGACCGCGTGAACCGCTACCCAACGACCACCCTTTTGGGTTAGGTTCCCCCTCATGAAGTTGCGCTGGGGTGTCACCGCTGTCGTTTCCGCTCTCGCCGCCGTGTTCCTGCCCGGCGTGGCCGCCGCCGCGCCCACGTCCTCGGCGTCCCTGCCGATCGTGCGCTGCGAGTTCACGCCGACGCCGGAAAACCCCGCGGCCCGCCCGGTCCTGCGGCCGCTCCCCTTCGCGCTGACCCGTGGCACCGTCGACGTCACGTTCCGCTTCAACTACGGCCCCGTGACCGTGCGCCTGAACCGCGCGGGCGCCGCTCCCTGCGCCGTCCACAACCTGGCGAGCCTGGCGCTGCAACGCTTCTACGACCACAGCCAGTGCTGGCGCCTGACGAACTCGTCGCGCCTCGGCGTCCTTCAGTGCGGCGACATCTACGAAGCCGAGAAGGGCGGGCCGGGCTATAAGTTCGCGGACGAGGTCGACGGCACCGAGACCTACGAACGCGGCACCATCGCCATGGGGAACCAGGGACCGGGGACGAACGGCAGCGAGTTCTTCATCGTGCACTCGTTCGCGAACATCCCGAAGAACTACTCGGTGATGGGCAAGGTCGTGCGGGGCATGGAGGTGCTGGACCGGATCGTGGCCGCCGGGATCATCCCGACGGATCCGAACGGTCCTGCCGACGGGCTGCCCGCGAAGCCGGTGAAGATCCAGAAGGCGACCGTGGGTTTCTGAACAGACCGCCGCAGGACTTCGGATACCTCGCGTCGATCGATGTCTCCAAGCAGTTGCCTCCTGATATATGTGCCCGTTCGCGCCGCGAAGCCTTGCCTAGAGTACCTGAGTCCCCTCCACAGGGGCCACCGCTGCGCATCAGACCAAAGTCTCGACGTAAACATTGACCCAGGTAGCACCACAACTAGCTAGGCGCGCTAAACCGTCGCATATTATTCACTCCTCGACGCATGCTTCACCGCCACATTAAAGACCAGACCCACGCGCCGGGGCCAGATCCACTGGACCCTCTAAATAGTCTCGACGACGCCAGAAGAGGGCTTAGGCGCACCCGATCGACAAATTCCAACAACTAAATTCATCTGCAATTGGTTTGCAAACCCCATTACTTGACTAGTCGCGATTAGGCATCCAATTCCCTCAACCATGACTCAAAGTCCGCTTGCCCATGAAGGTAAGCGTCAGGTCCAATCTTGAGGTCAGCGCCTCCCAGGCGGTCAAGAGCAGTCCAAACACGAGGATTATCCACATAGATGGACGCGCCCTCCCGGACTCGCACTATCGCCCAATCGGCAGCCTCTTCTCGCGAGATCTCAGACTTAACCAAAGCCGCCAGCATTGCCCTCACCTCACCAAAGACATTATGCACCCGACTACCACCTTCCCGTATAGTTGCCAAGCGAATCGAAACTATAGTGAATCTTTTTTCCGTTCGTTACATCTACGTCAGGTCGAACAATCCGCACATTTCCAGCGTGATCCAACGTTTCATGCCAAATACGCGTAACACCTGTACTTGGATCCCACTCGCGAACCAGTCGCCTACCGAGCATCTCTCCCGCAGTTCTCGCCTCAGCTATTTCACCATAAAATCGAACCCGCCCATCCGAAAGTTCACGAATCCCTCCCTTTCCATACTTCTTGGCTTGATCCATGAATTCGGATGGATACGCGCTAAAGTACGGCACCTGCCCAGCAGTACAGTTATGAACCAGTACAGAAGTAACTCCTGCGAGAACATAGTAAGTATGTACGCCCTCAATCGTAAGGTTATAAACACGCTGCTGCGCCGCAGACCACTTGTCAATTCCAGCAATTGAAACCAGCTCCCCCGAGGCTGCGAGGAGCTTCTCACTAGCCTCCAATCGAGTTGCACTGATCCACTCATTGCGGACATTAGACCAGAACGGATGCTCGGCAGTTGCGATGACCTCACCTGCACGGTTGTTGCTCACCCCATCTCCGACCGAGACCCTTACGAGGTCCTTCTGCCCCTCGCCGATGATGGTGGCCACGACCGGGCGCGACTCGGTACGACCGGTCTCCGGATCCGTCGCGACGACCTGGTCACCGAGCTGAACCTCTTCGATCGGCTTGGTCAGCCCACCGGCCATGAGAACCCGCGTACCAGGGACAAAGCTGTTCTTGCCGACGCAGGACGGGTTGACCGGGAAGTCATGGGTCGCACGCTCAGCGACGTCCTGTACACCCTTGACCCCTTGCTTACCCGACTTCCAAGCGGCGGCTCCCCACCCGAGAAAAGGAATTGCGGCAGCCGCGGATATTCCCGCGTTCAGGCTGTCTCCTTCATCTGCATACAGCGCAGCATTTGACAGGTCTGCGACCTCACCGAGAAGTGGCACATAGCCAATCAGGTCGAGAACACCGTGCGCGAGCTGTGAAGGACTGTCCGCCTTGCCCAACTGCCAGAGCATCCCGAGCAGGCTCACCGGGGGAAGGATCACGTCGAGTACATCGGAGATCGACGGGAAGCCACCGCTGCTGTTCGATCGACCGGCGCCGCCAAGCTCTGACGGCGGCAGTTCGTTGACGTTCTGGACGATCGGACCATCGCCGGTCACAGCGTTCGTGATCTTGTTGACGTTGTTGTCCGCTGCCACGCTTCCGCCGACAGCAATCGCCGGGAGGTGAGGGCTCGGCGAGACCGGTGCTGTTATACCCTCCCCACCTGCATAGACCGGTTGTGCCACCGCCTGAGGAACCGGCAGCGGATTGTTCTTGGCCGCGCTCTGTGCAGCAGCCCGGTGGTCGACGACCGGAGCACCGCCACTCGCGGGCTTGCCTCCTCGCGAACCGCCCACACCAGGCTTCGTGCCACGTCCACCGCCTGTACCGACCTTCTGCCCCGGCCCACCGCCCGTACCACCGGCCACAGAATCCCAGCCGGCATTAAGGTCGAACCAGGTCCAGCCGAAATAGCCCTGGACAGGTGAAATAGGGGCTCGCCGCATCTCCCTTTTCGGCGGAAGAAGATCGCTAGGATCACCAAAACAGAGTGGCGTGAACATCAGACAGCCGATTTTGCTGATGTGCCCGTCCGGGTCACTCCCGTTCATCGGAGCCGCGTTGCCATACGTATACCGGTTACCGGCGACCGACGGATTGCTCGGCAGCGCGATGTCGTCCCGCGCATTGAACGTGCCCGTCCCCGGCGAGTACCACCGGGCACCCATGTCCACGTTCCCGCTGTCAGGATCGGTGTAGTCCGACTGGTACCCAAGCGTCGACGTCGCCCCAGTCGAACCGAGCTTCTTTCCGAAGGGGTCGAACCTGGTCGATCCGCTCAGGCCACCGGCCGGGTCGAGACCGGCGACGACGTCGCCGTGCTGGTCGGTCACCGCGACCTGCGACACCCCGACCGCCGAGCGCTGGCCGAGCAGCTGGCCACCGGCGCCGCGGGCGAACTTCGCCGTGCCGTCGGTGATCAGGTCCAGGCTTGTTCCGTCGTAGCCGAACGTCTGGCCGTTGCGGACCGACATCCGGTCGAGGCCGTCATACCCGTAGGTGCTGGTGCCTTCCTTGACCGCTCGGTCGAAGGCGTCGAACCCGGACTGCACGGAACCACTCGCGGTGGTCCGGGACTCGAGCGTGCCTCGGGGGCTCCACGCGAACCTGGTCGCCCCGTCGGTGAGCTGCCTGTTCCGCTCATCGAACGTGGCGGTCTTGTCGCCGGACTTGGTGCGGTTGCCGGATTTGTCCCACGAGTACTCAGTCTTCTCACCGCTCGCCGTCCACGACGTCATCCGGCCGGCGAAGTCGTAGCCATAAACATTGCTACGCGATCCCTCGGGGCCGGCGGTGTTCTTCGTCGTGAGTCGATCGTTGAGGTCGTAGCCGTACGCCATCCCTGACAGAGTCGCGTTGTCCGCGCCCTTCAGCGTGTCCGAAGACATCCGTCCGAAATCGTCGTAACCGAATGTTCTGACTCGCCCCGCGCCGTAATCGATCGTCCCGACACGGCCACCCGCGTCGTAGCCGATCGCCTGGCGCACTCCGGTCAGACCGTCGGTCTGCGTCGCGAGCCTTCCCTTGTCGTAAGTAAAGGAAGAGGTCCCAGCTGCATCGGCACGCTTGGCCAGACGCCCCGAGTTGTCGTACTCGTAGGTCGACACGCCGGTCGTCGGGCCGGTGCTGGTGAGGAGCCCTCCCCTGTCGTTGTAGGTGAAGACCTTGGCCCCACCGGGTGAATCGACGCTGGTCAGCCGACCTGTTAAGTCGAAGCTTCGCTTCCGTTCCGTCGTCGCCTCCGAAGCGCCGCCACCGGTCTCACCGGTCAGCCGGCCCAGAGCGTCGAACTCGCGTACCCGGGTCACTCCGCCCGGTGCCAGCAAGTTCGTGGCCTGGCCGTTGAGGTCGTAACCCGTGGTCCACGTCCGGTCCTTCGGCTCGGGATGAGCCGCGGTGACGGGTTCGACGGTCGATTCGGGCAGTCCCAGCGAGTTGAACGTCTGAATCGTCGCGTTGGTCCGGCCGTCGGTGATCCGGGTCCGCTGACCGACAGCGTCATAACCGAAACCGGTGACAATGGAGTCGGTCGCCGAGACCTGCTCCTCCTGCCGAGTCATCCTTCCCTGCGCGTCGTAAGCGAACTTAACGGTGTGTCCGTAGGGATCCGTGGTCGAAAGGCGGTTGCCCGCCGAGTCGTAGCTCGCCGAGGACTTCCGCAGAATGCGTTCACCCGGATCGAGATCGAAGCTGCCGGTCGGGCGGCCCGCACCGTCGATGCTCGTGTACTGCGTGTACCCGGTTCCATCGCTGGCGCGGACGCGGTTCCCCGCCAGGTCGTACCCGAACTGCGTCACGACGCCCGCGGGATCGGTGGCGGTGATCCGCTGTCCGAGCGCGTCGTAACCGAACCGGGTGATCTCACCGGACGGCGAGGTCGTCGACTTCAGGTTTCCGGCCGCGTCGTAGCGAATGTTCGTCGTGTAGGCAGCAGGCTGCGGGTACCGCTCAAGCTGGGTGGCTGTGATCGGACGTCCGAGATCGTCGTAGGTCGTCTCCTGTCGCGAACCGTTCGGATCCATGACGGAGAGCTGATCGCTGGCGTTCGTGTAGGAGTACTTCCAGACACCACCCTCCTGATCGCCCGCGTCCGCCCGCGGATCGGCCCGCTCCAGCAGCCTACCGAGCTGGTCGTACCGGTACCGGGTGACAGCACCCTTCGGATCGGTGGAAGCGATGACCTTTCCGGCGGCGTCGTACTGCGTCCTGGACACTGACTTCGCCGACGCCGTTTCCCCGGGTTTGCGATACTCCGGCGACGATGAGTCGGTGACCCTGCCGAGACGGTCATAGGTCACCGTGCTGACGTGACCGTTCGCGTCCCGCTTCGCCGTCGGCTCACCGAAAGTGTTGAAGCCGGTCAGCGTCTGCGGCCGCGAGCGCGTGGCCGGGGCGCCTCCGCTTTCGACGTCGACCGCGGGTCCTGTCACCGTCGTCGCGAGCCCGGCACTGTTGTACCCGAAGTTCGTGGTGAACGCCGCCGGGTCCGCGCCGCCGACGTTCCCGCGCGGATCGGTCACCGACGTGACGAGTCCACGTTGATCGAACGTCTGAGTGGTGGTGAACTTCTGCGACCCTCCATTGAGGACGGCCTCGCTGATCTTCCGACCGGCGGTGTCGTAGCCGTACTCGGTGCTCTCCACCCGTCCGGCGTCGATGCGTGAACTGTTCGAGCTGCGACCGGTGTGCGTCACGGCGGTCAGGTCACCAGCGAGCGAGTACTGGAACTCGCTCCGGTTGGCCAGCCCGTCCGGATCGTGGGTCTGCGACGTCCGGCGGCCCGTGGGGTCGTACTCGTAGGCGGTCACTCCACCGCCCTGACGAACCTCTTGAACCACGTTTCCGGCGGCGTCATACGTCAGTTCGCTGAGTGTGACGTTCGTCTTGGGGCCCGAAGGATTGTCCGGGTCCGACACGTCGGTCGCGATCTTCTTCCGCAGCTTGTCGTCCGTGTAGTACTGGTAGCGGATGGTGCGTCCCACCGCGTCCGTCTCGCGGATCAGCCGACCGGCGAAGTCGTAAGCGAACGACTTAAGGGTGAGCGAAGCCGTAGGGGATCCGTCTCCGTCTCCGTCCCCCTCACCGGTTCCGGCCTCGATCGTCCCGCCGTGCCAGCCACGCAGGCGGATCTCGGCGATCGCGTTCCGGGCGGTGTACGCGTACTCGTACTTGTTCCCGATCGGGTCGACCATCCACGTGCGGTTGCCGAATCCGTCGTACCCGAAGAAGCGCTTACCGCCTTCGGCATCCGTGACCTCACTCGGCCTGCCGAACGCGTCGTAGGACATGTTGGTGACTCGGCTCGGGTCCCCTCCCGTCAAGTCGATGACCTCGTCACGGGTTACGTTTCCATCCGCGTCGTAGTCGGTCTTCCGTTGTGCGGTATGGGTTACACCGGTGACCGGGTCACTCGACGCCGGACTCGTGGCCGTCGCCTGCCTGGACAGCAGGTCATAGGTGAACGTGGTCGTGATGCCGTTCGGATTCGCGTCACTGATCTGGGTCTCGGACTTCTTCCGCCCAAGCATGTCGTAGGTGTATCTCGTGATCAGGCCGGCGGCGTTGACCAGCTCGGCGAGATCACCGTTCTTGTAATAGGAGTAGCTGATTTCCCCGCCGCGAGGGTCTGTGGTCTTTTCGATCAGTCCACTCGGGACGTTCCCGCCACCGACGGCCGCTTCCGTTCCATCGGTGTACACATGCCGGACGACGGCACCGTCGGGCGTCGTCTGGGTCGCGAGCAGCCCGCGGCTCCACCCGTCGGTGTAGGTGTACGTCGTGGCGAACCTGGAGTCGTTGGCGTCCGAAGAACGCGCATCGCGCGACGAAAGGATCTTTCCGTTTCGTGCGTCGGTTACGTCATCCGAGTTGTAGTAGTAGCTGTAGTAACTCGTTTGGCAGTCGCCGGGAGCGACCCCGCAGCTCTTGCGTGAGGTGACATTCCCTCGTGCGTCATTGGTCAGGACGACCTGGTCACCCAGTTCGTCGCTGATCGTCGTCTGGAAGCCCTTGTCGTCGTAGTCATAGGTCCGCACACCCAGACCCACCACCGGACCACCGACCCAGGTGCTGCCTCCGTTCGCCGGTCCGCCGCAGAACCCACCTGTCGGCGGGCAACCGGGGGTGGGTTCCGGTGTCGGCTTTCCTACGTTGTCCAACCGGTCCTCGGCGCGGATTCCCTGACCGAGTGGCGCGATGGAGCGCAGGATGCGTCCTCGGGCGGGGTCGTAGTCGTAGAAGTGGAGCCGGTTGCCGGGATCGGTGACCTGCGTCGTCCGCACCAGGTTCGTCGCCGTCCCGGTGACCACGGGCGAGACGATCTTCCAGTTCCCGCCGTTCCGGTCCGTGAACTCGCTGAGACGGTCCGCGGCGACGTCATAGGAAAGCTTCGCGGCGACCCGCCCGCTCGGCAGCGTGATCTTCGAAAGGTAGTCCGCACCCGCCTTCGCCTGGAAATGCGAGAGAGCGGCGGTCTGACCGAGCGGGTACTCGTAGAAGGCTACCTCGTCGATCAAGCCGGAGAAGAACCGGCGAGGCTGGGTGCCCCATGCGGGCCACGACGACGGCGGAACCGTATATGCGGCACCGATCTGGTTGAAGGTGATGTCATCATGCTGAATCTCACCGGCGGCCGTACCGACCTTTTGCCCGTCCAGGTAGAGCGTCTGAGTGGCGAGCGAGCCGGAGAGCACGACATGGTGCCATTGATCGTCGTTCACCAGCGCCGAAGAGGTGATGGGACCGGCTGCGCCGTTCCAGAATTGTCCTCGCAGCTTGCCGTCCGTTCCCACATAGAGCACGGGAACAGCGCCTTGCGGCGTCTCGTTGATCCGAGACTTCTGATACCCGAAGAGAGGCCCGCCCTGGGTGGTCTTGAACCAGAGCTCGATCGCGAGGTCGCGGTTCTTCTTCACCGTGCCGTCCGGCAGGGTGACCACCGAGGACGTCCCGTTGAAGGAAGCCGCGGTGTCACCCGCGTTCGCCAGGGGGCCCGGCTGGCCCAGTCCGACGTCCTTGTAGGTTCCCTTGTCCTTGCCGAGTTTGGTCTGCACCTGGCTGTTCGCATCGGCGCCGGTGGTCTCCCCGAACCGCCAGTACGACGCGGGACGCGAATCGATGACGGAGCTGCGGTAGTGAGAGCCCGAGGTCTGCTCGTACCCGGTGCATCCGCCGTACGGGTCGCAGACCTTGGTCAGTTTGTCGGCGTCGTAGGTGTAGTTCCAGGTGAGCTGTTTGCCGTCGATCGGGTCGGTGCTCACCGACGTGACATGGTCCCCGGTCCACTTGAAGTAAAGGATCCGGTCACTCGTCCTGCTGATGACGCGCTTGAGATGGTCGACCGTTCCGTAGTCGAGTTCGATGTACCGGCCGTTCTGATCGTGTACGGTGATCAGCCTGCCATCGGGCCGGAACCGGTACACGGTCGCCGACCGGTCGACCAGCATCCAGCCACCGCCGGCGGCTTCGACCTCCGCGTGGAAGTCCATCTGGCGGCCTTCGGGCGCCGCATAAGTACCGTCGGCGTTGCGCCCGAACCGGATCTGCTGCCCGTCGGAATAGGTGACGACGACGTTGCCGGAGCCGTCGTCGTCCGGAACGACGCGCATGTCGTAGCGAGTGGACCAGCCCGCGCCGAACATCAGATCCCGCCGCGGATCGAGGCTGTTGTAGGTACGCGCGACGCTCAGCTCCGGGCCGGTGACCCGGACGGTCGCGTCCACAGCGCTCGAATAGTAGTTACCGGTCTGCGGATCGAAGTCCGACGGACCGCCACTGTAGGGCGCGTTGGCCAGGTGCGACGTGATCTCGGGCTGCGGCACCGCGGTCAGCAGGTGGCTGGGCGGCAACTTCTGGCTTTCGGAGTTCCCGTCATAGGCGAAGGCACGCCATTGGTAGTCCTTGCTCCAGCGCAAGGCGTTCTGGGGAACCGTCCACGTGCGCTTGGCGACATACCCGGAATCGGTGCACGAAACCCCGGTCTGGGACCCGTCGGGGTTCTGGCGGTAGCTCTCGCAGATTTCGAACCGGTACTTCAGGCCGTTGGTGTTCGGCGGCGCGTCCACGTCGACGGCGTCGACCCACAACTGCGGCGTCAGGGTCGGCGCGGAGTAACCGTTCGGCGGGTACTGGGCCTTCACCACCGGGGGGATGTCGACGGATGCCTCCCGATCGAAAGCGACCGGCCAGCGTCCCCTCCCTGAGCGCCTACCTCCGTTGTCGGACCGGGCTCGCCTCCCGCGAGCCATCCGATGATCACATCGGCACACTCCGAAAGCTGTTACTGATTCTTTTACAGTTGCGCCGTTCGGCTCACCTCCAACGACGGCCGTCCCACCTTGTGGACACCTCCCTTTCCCTGGCAGTGGTCACCATCACGTCGACACCCCCCTCTGAGCAGGGGACTCATGGCCAACATCGGATACCGGCAACGGAGGACAACTTCGAGTGACGATCCAGATGCGAGATCCGGTAAGCTCGTCGCCAAGGTCGAGAGGCGCTGCAACGGACCACGGGTCCGCCACGCTCGGCCCCGGACTTCATCGCAAGGGCGCCTCCCACCACATGGGAGGAGCGCTGGATGGAAACGACCGCCTTGCGAAAGCTGCTCGATGAGCGCATCGTCGTGCTCGACGGCGCGTGGGGGTCGATGCTCCAGAATGCCGGCCTCAAGCCGGAGGACTACCGCACCGAGCGGTTCCAGGATCACCCCCGCGACATCACCGGCGACCCCGACCTGCTGAACATCACCAGGCCGGACGTCGTGCGCGACATCCACCGCCAGTATCTCGAAGCGGGCGCGGACATCACGACGACGAACACGTTCACCGCCACCACGATCGGCCAGGCGGATTACGGGCTCGAGGATCTCGCGTACGAGATGAACCTCCGCGGGGCCCAGATCGCGCGCGAGGCCGCGGACGCGGCGGGCGGGAAGTTCGTCGCCGGGTCGGTCGGACCGCTGAACGTCACGTTGTCGCTGTCGCCCAAGGTCGAGGATCCCGCGTTCCGCGCGGTGACCTTCGATGAGGTGTACGCCGCGTACGCCGACCAGATCAAGGCGCTCGCCGAGGGCGGCGTCGATCTGCTGTTGATCGAGACGATTTTCGACACGCTCAACTGCAAGGCCGCGATCTCCGCCGCGCGCGACGTCGCGCCGCATCTGCCGCTGTGGATCTCGGTGACGATCGTCGACCTGAGCGGGCGGACGCTGTCCGGACAGACGGTCGAGGCGTTCTGGAGTTCCATCGAGCACGCGGAACCGTTGCTGGTCGGCGTCAACTGTTCGCTGGGCGCCGAGGAAATGCGCCCGCACATCGCCGAATTGTCCCGCCTGGCGGGGACATACACCGCTTGCCACCCCAACGCCGGGCTGCCGAACGCTTTCGGCGGCTACGACCAGACGCCCGAGGAGACCGGAGGGCTGCTCGGCGACTTCGCCACGGCGGGGATGGTCAACGTCGTCGGCGGCTGCTGCGGCACGACTCCCGCGCACATCAAGGAGATCGCCGACGCCGTGCGCGGGATGGCGCCACGGGTCGTCCCGCAGCCGCGGCCCAGCACGCGGTTCAGCGGCCTCGAGCCGTTCGAAATAGGCAAGGACACCGGGTTCGTCATGATCGGCGAGCGGACCAACGTCACCGGATCCGCCAAGTTCCGCAAGCTGATCGAGGCCGACGATCACCAGGCCGCCGTCGACGTCGCGCTGGAGCAGGTCCGCGGCGGGGCGAACCTGCTGGACGTCAACATGGACGCCGACCTGCTCGACAGCGAAAAGGCGATGACGACGTTCCTGAACCTCATCGCCACCGAGCCCGAGGTCGCCCGGCTGCCGATCATGATCGACAGCTCGCGCTGGACGGTGCTCGAAGCCGGGCTGAAGTGCGTGCAGGGCAAGGGTGTCGTCAACTCCATCAGCCTCAAGGAAGGCGAGGAGCAGTTCCTCCAGCAGGCCCGGCGCATCCGCGACTACGGCGCGGGCGTGGTCGTGATGGCCTTCGACGAACAGGGCCAGGCCGACACCGCCGATCGCAAGGTCGAGATCTGCGGCCGTGCCTACGACCTTCTGACGCAGAAGGCCGGTTTCGCCGCCGAGGACATCATCTTCGACCCGAACGTGCTCGCGGTCGCGACCGGCATCTCCGAGCACAACGGGTACGCCAAGGCGTTCATCGACGCGCTGCCGCGGATCAAGGAACGCTGCCCCGGTGTGCGCATCAGCGGCGGTATCTCGAACCTCTCGTTCTCCTTCCGCGGCAACAACGTCGTGCGCGAGGCGATGCACTCGGCCTTCCTCCTGTACGCGGTGCGCGCGGGACTGGACATGGGCATCGTCAACGCCGGGCAGCTCGCGGTCTACGAGGACATCCCCAAGGATCTGTTGGAACTGGTCGAGGACGTCCTCTTCGACCGTCGCGAGGACGCCACCGACAGGCTGGTCGCCTTCGCGGAAACGGTCAACGGCAAGGGAACCCAGCGCGTCGTCGACCTCTCCTGGCGGGAGAAGCCGGTCGCGGAGCGGCTCAGCCACGCGCTGGTGCACGGGATCGTCGACTTCATCGAGGAGGACACCGAGGAGGCGCGGCAGCTGCTGCCGAAACCGCTCGAGGTCATCGAAGGCCCCTTGATGGACGGCATGAAGATCGTCGGGGATCTGTTCGGTTCCGGCAAGATGTTCCTGCCGCAGGTGGTCAAGAGCGCGCGCGTGATGAAGCGGTCAGTGGCCTACCTCGAACCGTTCATGGAGGCCGAGAAGGAGAAGGCTCGCCTCGAAGGCCGCGTCGAAACCCGCCAGGGCAACGGAAAGGTCGTCCTGGCGACGGTCAAGGGCGACGTGCACGACATCGGCAAGAACATCGTCGGCGTGGTGCTCGGCTGCAACAACTACGAGGTGATCGACCTCGGCGTGATGGTCCAGGCATCGGTCATCCTGGACACCGCCGTCGCCGAAGGTGCCGACGCCATCGGGCTTTCCGGGCTGATCACGCCGTCACTCGACGAAATGGTCAACGTGGCCACCGAAATGCAGCGACGCGGGCTGAAACTGCCGCTGCTGATCGGCGGCGCGACCACGTCGCGCCAGCACACCGCGGTCCGTATCGCGCCCGCGTACGAAAGCACGACGGTGCACGTCCTGGACGCCTCGCGCGTCGTGGGCGTCGTCGGCGACCTGCTCGACGCGGACCGCGCCGAGATCCTCGACAAGAACAACCGCGAGGACCAGGAGAAACTGCGGGAGCAGCACGCCAACAAGCAACGGACACCGTTGCTCACGGTCGAGCAGGCCAGGGCCAACCCGGAGAAGGTCTCGTTCGACGAGATCCCGACGCCCGCGTTCACCGGCGTCCGGTACGTCTCGCCGACCCTCACCGAGCTGCGCGAGATGGTCGACTGGACCTTTCTGTTCCTGGCGTGGGAGCTGAAGGGCAAGTACCCGGCGATCCTCGAGAACCCGGTGGCGCGGGAGCTGTTCGACGACGCGAACACCCTGATGGACCAGATCATCGCCGAGAAGCGGTTCCAGGCCAAGGGTGCGTACGCGTTCTGGCCCGCGCATTCCGAGGGCGACGACATCATCCTGGAGTCGGGTGTCAAGTTCCCGATGCTGCGTCAGCAGACGAAGAAGCCGCTGTCCCGGCCGAACCGCTGCCTGGCGGACTACATCGCTCCGGCGGGTGCGGGCGACCACCTCGGCGGCTTCGCGGTCACCATCCTCGGCGCCGAGGACTTCGCCGCCGAGTTCGAGGCCAAGCAGGACGACTACCGCGCCATCATGGTGAAGGCCCTCGCGGACCGGCTCGCCGAGGCGTTCGCCGAGCACATCCACCTCCAGGCGCGGCGGGACTGGTTCGAGCCGGGCGCCGAGCCGAAGCTGGAGGACCTGCACGCCGAGAAGTTCCGCGGCATCCGTCCGGCGCTCGGCTATCCGGCGAGCCCTGATCACAGCGAGAAGCAGGAGCTGTTCGACCTGCTCGACTCCGACCGTCTCGGGATGTCGCTGACCGAGTCGTTCGCGATGACACCGGCGGCGAGTGTCAGCGGGCTGATCTTCGCCCACCCCGAATCGCGGTACTTCACCGTCGGACGGCTGGGCAAGGACCAGGTCGAGGACTACGCCGCCCGCCGCGGTCTCGAACTGTCCACTATGGAGCAGTGGCTGCGCCCGAACCTCGCCTACGACCCCGAGTGACACAATGATCAGGTGACTGCCGAGGGCTCGGACTTCCTGCAGCTGGACATCGGGGACGCACCACCGGGGCGCCGGTCGGACTGGCTGGCGTCGCGGCTGCGGCACGCCATCTCCGACGGTCGTCTGCCGGTCGGCAGCAAACTGCCCGCGACCAGGGCACTGGCCGCGGACCTGCGGGTCTCCCGCGGCGTGGTCACCGAGGCCTACCAGCGGCTGGTCGAGGACGGCCACGTCGCCGGACGCGGCCGGGCCGGCACGGTGGTCGTCGCCGCGCCCGCGCGGACGAAGGAACAAACGGCACCCGGGCCGCCATCGGCGGGCACGATCTTCCAGCCCGCTCCCGGGATCGGCGTCTTCGACTCGCTGCGGTCGACCCCGGCCAGGATCGACCTGTCCCCCGGCGTCCCGGATCTGACGGCGTTCCCGAGGACGGCTTGGCTGCGCGCGGAACGTACCGTGCTCAACGACCTGTCGGCGGCGGCCTTCGGCTACGGCGATCCGCGGGGTGCTCCCGCGCTGCGGTTGGCCATCGCGCACTGGATCGCGCGCACCCGCGGCATCACGGCGGACGCCGACGACGTCCTGATCGTCGCCGGCGTCGCGCAAGGCCTCGGGCTGCTGGCGCAGGTGCTGTGCGACAACGGGATCTCCGAGATCGCCGTCGAGGACCCGAGTTCACTGGGCGCCCGGCAGCATCTGCACGACCGGCGGCTGGCGACCCCGCCTATCCGGGTGGACGAGGACGGGGTCGACGTCGGCGAACTCGTCCGCAGCGGGGCGCCCGCCGTGCTGCTGACACCCGCGCATCAGTTCCCGACGGGCGTCGTGCTCGGCGGCGAACGGCGGCGGGAGCTCATGCGCTGGGCCGCCGACGGCGGGCTGATCATCGAGGACGACTACGACGCCGAGCACCGCTACGACCGCCCGCCGGTCCCCGCGCTGCGCTCGATGCTCGCCGAACAGGTCTGCTACGCGGGCAGCGTGTCGAAATGGCTCGCGCCCGCGCTCCGCGTGGGCTGGATGCTGGTGCCGCCGCGCTACCGGGACGAGGTGGTCGCGGCCAAACGGTTCGCCGACCTGGGCAACGCCGTCCTCCCGCAGCTGGTGCTCGCGCATCTCATGGAGTCCGGTGAGATGGAGCGCCAACTGCGGTTCGTGCGCAAACGGCACCGGAGGCGCCGGGACGCGATGATCGAGGCGCTGCGGACCCATCTCCCGGACGCCGTGGTGCACGGCGCGGCCGCCGGGTTGCACCTGACGATCACCTTCGACGCCGGGTTCTCCGATCTCGACTTCGCCGCCGCCGCGCTGGAAGAGGGCGTGAAGGTGCAGCCGCTGTCCTGGCACTGCCAGCGGCCGATGAATCCGGGCCTGGTCCTCGGCTACGGGGCGAGCCCGGCGAGCGACATCGCCGAAGGCATCGCCGTCCTGGGCCGGATCCGGCGCTAGAGACCCCCGCGTTTCGTCCTCTGAATGCGGTGGTTCGGCGCCGAACCACCGCGTTCAGAGGACGAATTGCCGGAGGAAGGCCAGCAATACGGCCGGGTCTTCGACGTGAGGGTTGTGGCCCAGCCCGGGAAGCTCCGCGGAAGCCGGGCTGAGGGCGCGAAGCTGATCCACGCTGCTCATCGGGTCGTGCGTCCCGGCGGCGAGGGCGACCGGGCAGCGCGCCGCGCCGAGCAGGCCGGGCATGTCGGGCGCGCCGACGGCGAACGCGCGAGGGTCCAGGGTCAGCCGCCACCCGCCTTCGGTTTCGACGATGCCGTCGGGGTCCGCTTCGGCCAGTCCGGTCAGACCGGCGATCTTGAGGAACGCTCGTTCGGCGTCTTCACGGTTCGGGAACACCCTGGGCGGCTTCGCCGCCATGTCGGCGGCCTTGGCGAGGTCGGACTCGCTCCATTCGACCTTGACCCCGATCGCGAGCAGGCCGTCGATCCGGAGCCCGAACCAGCCACTGGCCAGCGCGAGCCCGACCACTCCACCCAGCGAGTGACCGATCACCAGCAGCGGACCGCGTTCCGGCAGCAGGTCGGCGACCGCCCCGGCGAGGCTTCCGAACGAATAGTGCGCCAACCGCGGTGAGGCACCGTGTCCCGGCAGGTCGGGTGCCAGCCAGCGGTAGCCGGGCTGCAGCATCAGGCCGTCCCACACCGCACCCGTCGCGCCGAGGCCGTGCAGGAGTAGAACGGTGGGGCCGTCGGTTCCGGCGGTGCGCATCTTCAGTGTCTCCACAGCTCCCGATCTTTCCCCAGCCACCCGTCCCCGAGCTAGTCTCGGTCCGTGATCACCGATCCTGACGTGTACACGCGCGGCGTGCCGTACGAGCACCTGGCGTCGCTGCGCCGGGCGTCGCCGGTGGTGCGCGTGGACGATTTCTGGGCGGTACTACGGCATGCGGACGTCAAATACGTGCTGCGGAACCCGAAACTGTTCTCCTCGCACCTCGGCGGGACGCAGATCCGGGATCCGGCGACCGAACAGGACCTGACTTACGTCCGCCGGATGATGCTGAACATGGACCCGCCCGAGCACGCCCGGCTGCGTGGCCTGCTCACCAAGGCGTTCACCCCGCGCGCCGTCGGGAGGCTGACCGAGCGGATCCACGGCTGGGCGAGGGAGCTGATCACCGCGGTCGCCGCGGACGGCCGATGCGACTTCGCCGCCGTCGCGGCCGATCTCCCGCTGCTGACGCTCGCCGAGGTCTTCGGGATTCCCGAACAGGACCGGCGGCTGATGTACGACTGGAGCAATCGCGTGATCGGCTACCAGGACGCCGACTACGCGGTGAGCGCGACGGTCGAGGCGGACCAGGTCACCGATCTCGCGCGGGCGGCGCTGGCCGTGCGACCGGTGCCGGGGCCGGACGGTGCAATGCCCGATCCGCGCACGCGCGCCGGGATGCCGGATCTCTACGCCTATGCCACCGCGCTCGGCGAGTACAAACGGCGGCACCCCGGCGACGACGTGGTGAGCAATCTCATGAGCCACGTCGACGACGGCGGGCGGGTGTCGATCGCGGAGTTCGAGAACCTGTTCTGGCTGTTTTCCGTGGCGGGCAATGAAACGCTGCGCAACGGCATCCCCGGTGGACTGCTGGCACTGCTGTCACATCCGGCGCAGTACCGGCTGTTGCTGGCCGATCGTTCCCTGCTTCCCGGTGCGGTGGAAGAGATGTTGCGCTGGTGGACGCCGGTCATGCATTTCCGCCGGACCGCGACCGAAGACGTCCGGCTGTCCGATGTGGACATCCGCGCGGGAGACAAGGTCGTCGTCTGGTTCTCCGCCGCGAACCGCGACGAGTCCGTTTTCCCGGACCCGGACCGCTTCGACATCGGCCGTACGCCCAACGACCATCTGACCTTCGGACACGGCCCGCATTTCTGCCTCGGCGCCCAGCTCGCCAGGGTGCAGCTGCGGGCGATGTTCGAAGCGGTGCTGGACCTGCTCGGCGAGGTCGAGCTCGCCGGTACTCCGGTGCGGTTGCGGTCGAACTTCCAAAACGGGCTGAAGTCCTTGCCGATCCGCTGGTGGCGATGAGCCCCTTCCCGCGCCCCCGAGCGCGGGAAGGGGCCGATCACCCCTCGATCATTCGGCCGCGGCGAACTCCGGTTCGGCGATGGCGGAGCGGGCTTCGGCCTTGCGCAGGCCGATGACTCCGGACAGCGCCACCAGGAGGCTGATCACGGCGATACCGGTGACGACGGTCAGCGCGGGCGCCAAACCGTTCAGCAGTGCGGCCGGGCCGGTCGCCCCACCCGAGTTGCCGGTCAGGACGGCGGTCACCACGGCGAGGCCGATCGCGCCGCCGACCTGGATCGACGTGTTCAGCAGACCGCCGGCGAGACCCTGCTCGTCATCGGAGATGCCATTGGTCGCCTGGATGTTCAGCGAGGAGAACGCCAGCATGAAGCCGATACCCAGCAGGATCATGCTCGGCAGTACCGAACCGGCGTAGCTGGAGCTCTCGTCGATCCGCAGGAACAGCGCGTACCCGATGACGTGGGCGACGACACCGGCGAGGATCGTGCGCGGCGTGCCGAGCCGGTCGATCAGCGGCTCGATCCTGGGCGAACCGAAGGCCACGATCAGCGCGGCGGGCAGGAAGCCGAGCGCGGTCTGCAGCGCGGACCAGCCCAGCACGTTCTGCAGGTACAGCATGACCACGAACTGGAAACCGATGTAGGCGCCGAAGAACGTCGCGCCACCGAGGTTGGCGCGGGCCAGCGGACCCGAGCGCAGGATGCCGAGGCGGAGCAGCGGGTGCTTGCTGCGCTTCTCGATGAACACGAAGGTGGCGAGCAGGGCGAGCGCGAGAGCGAACGAGATCAGCGTCCGCGGCGCGGCCCAGCCGATTTCCGGCGCCTCGACCACGGCGAAGACCAGCAGGAGCGAACCGGCGGCACCGGTGATGGCACCGGGGAAGTCATAGCCGCCACCGGTCTGCGGCTGGTAGTGCGGAATCAGCTTGATCGCGGCGGCCAACGCGGCGAGCGCGATCGGCACCGGAAGCAGGAACGTCCAGCGCCAGCCGACCTGGGTGAGCAGTCCGGAGAAGACGAGGCCCGCGGAGTAGCCACTGGCACCGAACACGGCGAAGATGCTGATCGCGCGGTTGCGGGCCGGGCCTTCGTGGAAGGTCGTGGTGATGATCGACAGGGCCGCCGGCGCGGTGAACGCGGCCGCGAGACCCTTGATGAAGCGGGTGGCGATCAGCAGCGCGCCGTCATCGACGAGGCCGCCGAGCAGGGAAGCGAGCGCGAAGACCGCGACGGCGACGAGGAAGACCCGGCGCCTGCCGAGCAGGTCGGCGGTGCGGCCGCCGAGGAGCAGCAGCCCGCCGTAGCCGAGCACGTAGGCGCTGATGATCCATTGCAAGGCACCGGTGGAGAGGCCGAGTTCGGCCTGGATGGACGGGAGAGCGACGGCGACCATCGACACGTCGAGCGCGTCGAGGCCCACGACGACGGACACAGTGAGCAGGACACCCCAGAGGCGCGCGTCCCACCTTGTCGAGCTGGTGGACAGCTGCACGGAAGAACTCATGATCCGTACACTACATGCACGCGCATCTAATGCAAGTGCATTTAATGCCTTTGCATTAAATTCATGCGCATGTTATATTGGGCCGCGTGAGCGACGTCGCCGAGCAAGACCTGCTGCAGGAGTGGCACGCCCTGTCCGCGCGGCATGCCGCGGTCTTCGGTCTGCTCGAGTGCCGCCTCCAGGAGCGCCACGGCCTCGGCGTCACCGAGTTCGAAGCCCTTGAGCGGCTGGTGACCTGCGTTGTCGGCAAGTGCCGCGCGGCGGACCTGACCGAGGTCGTCCACCTGAGCCAGAGCGCCACGTCGCGGCTCGTCGCCCGCCTCGAACGGGAAGGGCTCGTCCAGCGCGCGCTCTGCGAGTCGGACAGGCGGGGAATCTTCGTCGTCGTGACCGACGAAGGACGTCGCCGCTACGAAGAGGCGAAGCCGACCCATCGTTCGACTCTCGGAGAGACCCTCACCAAAGCCTGAGCCCCGCGAAGCTCTCAGAGACGCCTTCTGTCGACTTGGCGTCAAGGCAAATTCGGCGTGATCGGCTGCTGCCGTGAAGTTCCCCTCTCGGTTTCGTGCAGGGTCGGCCAGCAGGTATGCGACTTTGCCGATAACTGCGGCCGAGCACGCTGCCGGTGGACGTACCGTCGTTGACCGGAAAGCAGATGAATCCGGCCGCGGCATGGTTCCGCACCGCCGAGGTGAGTTCCTCCACCCACTGCTCCACCGAGCCGCCGATCCAGCGGCCGTCGTCGCCCCGGGTGGCGGCCAGCGGGTTTTCCGTTATCCGGCCGGGGAAGTGGTAAATGGTCGCGACCTCGGCCGGGTCTCGCCCCGCTTCGACGGCGGCCTTGTCGATGATCGGGCGCGATTCCGCGAACCGGGGGCTCAGCCAGTCCGCCGCGCGCCCCGGGAGCCAGCCGTCCGCCAGCTTCCCCGTCACCGCGAGGGATTTGGGTCCGACCGCGCCGGTCCAGACCGGCGGAGCCGCCGCGGCGGCCGGCTCGAGGCCGGCGACGGAATAGAACTCGCCCTCGAGGCTGACCACGTCAAGCCCGGCACGATCCGCCTGTTCCGCGTGCCGCAGAAGCTCTTCCACCTCGCCGACGCCGGTCTCAGCCCGAATCCGAACAGTGTCATCATCACTCCTTAGTTCGTAGTACGTACTATTGATATCGCGAACTACTTGCTGGAGCCGAGGTAAAGAATATTTGACACGGTGTCTAGAACTCTTTACCTTGAACTGGTCAGCTCGACCCGAACCGAGAGAAGACGCCGTGGCACTGGAAGAAAAACGTGCGTGGATCATGGCCGTGGTCACGATCTGCGCCTACGCGGTCTACCTGGTCGTCGTCCTCGGCCGGACGAATTCCCGCCCGCTCGCCGACGTCTTCTACGTGGCGCCGTTGCTGTGGACGGTCGGGGCGGCCATCGTGGCTTCGATCGTGCTGCACATCGCCGCGTCGCTGCTTTCACCGGAGGACGCGGGCCGCAAAGACCAGCGAGACCGCGAGATCGGCCGGTTCGGCGAGCACATCGGACAGTCGTTCGTCGTGATCGGCGGTGTCGCGGCGCTGGTCATGGCGATGGCCGAACTCGACCACTTCTGGATCGCCAACGCCGTGTACCTCGCCTTCGTCCTCTCGTCCTTGCTCGGTTCGATCGCGAAGATCGCCGCGTACCGCCGGGGATTCCAGACATGGTGAAACCGACCAAGGTCACGAACTCCATCCGCGCTCTGCGGTTCGCCACCGGCGAGATGACGCAGGCCGAACTCGCGGACCGGATCGGCGTCACCCGCCAGACGGTCATCGCCATCGAGCAGGGCCGCTACTCGCCGTCCCTGGAGATGGCCTTCCAGATCGCCCGGGTGTTCGGCGTCGGGCTCGACGACGTTTTCCAGTACCCAGACTAAGAAAGAGGCCGCCGTGAAGGCGATCGTCCAGAATGAGTACGGCACGACGGATGTCCTGGCGCTGACCGACCTGCCGGAACCCGAAGCCGGACCGGACGGCGTGGTCGTCCGGATACACGCGGCAGGCGTCGACCCCGGGGTTTGGCACCTCATGGAAGGAAGGCCCTACCTCGTACGGCTGATGGGATTCGGAGTCCGCAGACCGAAAGCGCGGGTCCGCGGGCTGGACTTCGCCGGTGTCGTGCACGCTGTCGGCGAGAACGTGACCGGATTCCGGCCTGGTGACGAGGTTTTCGGCACCTGCCAGGGTTCCTTCGCCGAGTACGCACTGACCACGGTGGACAAGATCGCCCGCAAACCCGGGCGGCTCGGCTTCGAAGAGGCCGCCGCCGTCCCGATTTCCGCGTTCACCGCGCTCCAGGCACTTCGTGACAGAGGCGGCGTCCAGCCCCGGCAGAAGGTCCTCGTCATCGGCGCGGGCGGCGGCGTGGGCACCTACGCCGTGCAGATCGCCAAGGCGTTCGGCGCCGAGGTGGACGGCGTATGCGGCACCGGCAAGGTGGACCTGGTCCGCTCGCTCGGCGCGGACACCGTCTTCGACTACACCCGCGAAGACATCACCGGAACCTACGACCTCATCCTCGACACCGCCGGGAACCGGTCGCTTGGCTCGCTGCGGAAATCCCTTGCCCCGCGCGGAACCCTCGTGATCGTCGGCGGTGAAGGCGAGGGGAAATGGATCGGACCGGTCGGCCGCAATCTGCGAGCGCTGCTCATCGGCCCGTTCGTGAAACACCGACTCCGCGGCCTGTTCTCCACGGAGAATCCCGACGATCTCGAAGCGCTGCGTGCGCTCATCGAGGAAGGGAAACTGACCCCGGTCATCGATCGGACCTACGCACTGGCCGACGCTCCCGAAGCCATCCGCTATGTGAGCGAGGGCCATGCGCGCGGCAAGGTCGTCATCACCGTCTGAACTCGGCTGGACTCGGCTGACAAGAGTTCGCCCGCGTGTTCACCCCCGGCCATCTTGGGAGTGTTCGGTGTCGGAGAGCGATCCGCCGAACGCCGAGGAGACCACCGATGTCCGTCAACCGCCGGGATCTGTTGCGAGGCGCCGCCACCGCCGGTGCGCTGGGGCTGGCGTGGCCGCTGAGCTCGCGGATGACCGTCGCGCAGGCGGAGGAGGCCGCCACGCGACTGGGCGCGAGCTGGGACGAAGCGCCCTTCACGCTGGGCGTCGCGTCCGGCGACCCGGTCCCCTACGGCATCGCGCTCTGGACGAGGCTCGCACCGAAACCGATGGAGTTCGAGCAGCCGCTGGACGACACCGTCGAGGTCGGCTGGGAGCTCGCCACCGACCGCGGCTTCCGCCGCCGGGTGGCGAGCGGGACCGTGGCGGCCACCGCCGGGCTCGGGCACAGCGTGCACGTCCCGGTGTCCGGGCTGGAGCCCGGTTCGCAGTACTACTACCGGTTCCACGCGCTCGGCAAGGTCAGCCGGATCGGCCGGACCCGGACCGCCCCGGTCGGGCCGGTCCGGCGGGTGCGGTTCGCGTCGGCGAACTGCCAGGCGTTCCACGACGGCTTCTACGCGGCGCACGCCGGGATCGCACGGGAGGAGCTCGATTTCGTCGTCCACCTCGGCGACTACATCTACGAGCACGGCCAGGTCGGCGGCAATCCGCTGCGCGACCACGAAGGCCCCGAGGTGCTGACCCTGCCGTCGTACCGGCGGCGGCACGCGCTCTACAAATCCGATCCCTCGCTCCGGGACGCCCACGCGGCCCACCCGTGGTTCGTCACCTGGGACGACCACGAGGTGGTCAACGACTACAGCGGCACCTCCCCGTCACTGCGGGCGCGGCGATCGGCGGCGTATCAGGCCTGGTTCGAGCACATGCCGGTGCGGCCGGACCACCCCTCGACGCCGAGGATCCACCGGCAGCGGCGCTGGGGCGACCTGCTCGATCTGTCCATTTTGGACCTCCGGCAGTACCGGTCGGCACAGAACCTGCCCGACGGCACGATCCTCGGCGCGGACCAGAAGGCGTGGCTCAAGGACCAGGTGACCGGTGCCGGCGAGGCATGGCACTGCTGGGTGAACTCGATCATGCTGAGCCAGTTGGCGAAGCCGGGCGGCGGCGGCTACATGTTCACCGACCAATGGGACGGCTTCCTCGCCGAACGCAAGGAGGTACTGACCCATGTGGCCCAAAGCGGTCTCGAAGACCTCGTGGTGATCACCGGAGATTGGCATTCCGCGTTCGTCGACGACATCCGCCCGGATTTCGCGGACCCGGCCACCCCGGTGATCGGAACCGAGTTCACCGCGCATTCGGTCTCCTCCGGCGCCTACTCCCCCGAATGGAACGCCACGAACGGGCCGAAGATGGGCGCGGCGAACCCGCATCTCAAGTACTTCGAGGGCAACCGGTACGGCTACGACGTCTACGAGGTCACCCCGCGCCGCTGGAGTACCCACCTCCGGGTGATCGGCGACAGGCGCGACCCGCGTTCACCGGTGAGCACCCTGACCACGTTCCACGTCGACCGCGGCAGGCCGGGATCCTATGAGGACCGGGCGACGATCACGTCCCCGGCGCAATATCGGCGGCACTAGGCCGAAAGAGGAACGGTTCCCCTGTGTCACAGACCTACCGGGTGGTCGCACACCGCGCGTCGGAAAGGGTGCTCTTCCAGGCGCCCGGCCGGACCGTATGAAAAGCGCCCCGACGATGCCGCGGCACGGTATTCCGTGCCACAGCACCACCGGGGCGCCTTCGTTGCTCACTCGGGGATGTGCAATTCCGTATGCCGTTTGGACAGCATCTCCGCCAGTTCCCGGAGTTTGACGTTCATGTTCTGCGACGTGTGCCGCAGGACTTCGAACGCCTCCGCCGCGTCGATCCCGCGCCGCGCCATCAGGATGCCCTTGGCCTGCCCGATCGCGTCCCGGCTGTCCAGCGCCTGCTGGAGCTGCTCCTCCTGGAGCTGGCCGCGCGTGACCGCCTGCGTGGTCGCCAGTGCCAGCGACGCGTGCGTCGCCAGCAGCAACAACACGTCCCTGTCCTCCCTCGCGATACCGTGCGGATGCCGCGAGTAGACGTTCAAGGCTCCCGACAGCTGCGAACTCGACGCTTCCGGCAGCAAAGCCGTCGAAACCAGCGAGTGGAACCCGAGCGTCGCGGCGGCAGGCCCGAACCGGGGCCAGCGGGCGTCTTCGGCGAGGTTGTCGCTGAAAGCCGCCGCCGGTCCCGAAACCCGCGCCGCTTCGACACAGGCACCTTCTCCGTACTGATACTGCAACTGGTCCAGTTCACCGGCGATCTCGTCGGTCCCCACCGGCGTGTGGAACCGACCGTCGGGATCGAGGAGGGTGACGCTCACCAGGTCCGCCCCCGGTACCAGGTCCCGGGTCGCGAAGATCACGCGTTCGAGTACCGCCGCGACCGAACCGGAATCCAGCAACGCCCTGGTCAGGGACACGAACTGGGTAACCAATGGCCCGGCGACGAGCCGGGTACCGTTCTCAGAGGTCACTGGCAGTTCGCCGTCGCCGACATCCTCGACGAATCGGTTCTTGTCCTGCTGCCAGTCGGTTTCATTGACCAAAGCCCGCCTCTCCCACTTCTGCACATCGGCGTGATGCACCACGGGAGCCACCGGCGGGAACCGGCGCCGAGCGCGCACCATCAACCGCCGCAACCAACCCGGTTACCGGCGGATCGGCGCTAACTTCTCAACGCTCAGAACCGCTTCTGGAGCCGACCTTAGCCGAATGCGATCGCCCCGCCTACCGCGACCCGCGTGCCGACCGCCCTTCGTGGGTGGTAAAGACGGCGAGAACCGTCTTCACCGCCCACGAGACCTGCGGGTTACGCTGGCCGGGTGGAAGCCGGCGAGTTCGTCCACTACCGATGGCATCCGTGTTCACCCGAACTGGGCGTCCTGCACGCTCGCTACCGCCGCCACGCCTTCGGCAGGCACGCCCACTCGACCTACACGATCGGCGTGGTCGAACACGGGTCGGAGGAACTTTCCTACGGCGACGATCGCGAGTACGCCGGCGCCGGTGACGTCGTCCTGATCAACCCCGAGACCATCCATACCGGGCGGGCGATGACCGGCGCGGGCTGGACTTACCACGCGCTCTACGTCCCCGTGGGGTTCGTGCGGTCCAGTCTCGGCGAAGCCCCGGCCCTCACCACGAGGATCGCGGACGACCCGGTGGCGCGGAACGCGCTCCGCGCGGCGGTCCGGGCGATGGACGAGGACGTCTGCACGGCGGACACTCTGCTGTGCACCGCGCTGGCCCATGTCTTCGGCCGGTACGGCGGACACCCGCGGAAGCAGGTTCAGGTGCGACCGGTCGCCGCGGCGGCCCGCGACATCCTCAGCGACGAACACCTCGCGCCGCCGAGCCTCGGCGAACTCGCGGAAGTGCTGGGCACCACCAGGTTCGCCTTGCTGCGCGCCTTCCGCGCGACCTACGGCCTCCCGCCGCACGCGTATCTGACCCAGTACCGCGTACGGAAGGCGTGCACGCTGATCCGGCGCGGGGCCGATCTCGCCGGCGCGGCCACGGCCGTCGGCTTCGTCGATCAGGCGCATCTGAGCAGGCACTTCCGCAAAACGCTCGGGATCACCCCCGGTCAGTACCGGCGTGCGGTGCAAGAACGTACAAGATCGGCGGGCTGAACACCGTTTGACTGCGGGACATGCTCCCTCTCGAACCCTCCGACGCCGAACTGCGCGAACTCGGGACCGCGGCGCTCGACTTCGTCACCTCCTTCGTCACCGGACTGCCCGACAGGCCCGCGCACGATCCCACGGCCTTCGACGGCGACGTCTCCATCACCGACGACGCCCGGCCGCTGGGCGAACTGCTCGACACCGTGGGCGCGGCGGCCGCGGTCGGCGTCGAGACCGCCGGACCGCGCTATCTCGGGTACATCCCGGCGGGCGGACTGGTCACCTCGGCGATAGCGGGGTTGCTCACCCTGACGATGAACCGGTTCGGGACGGTCGCCGACATGGCGCCCGGTCTGGTCGCGATCGAGGAGAGCGTCCTGCGCTGGCTGTGCGCGGAGTTCGGCCTTCCCGCCGGTTCGGGCGGGGTGCTGACCTCCGGCGGTTCGCTGGCGACGCTCACCGCCGTCGTAGCGGCGAGACGCACGCCGGACGGCACGCTGTACGTCAGCGAGCACACGCATGTCTGCGTGGCCAAAGCCGCGTCGATCGCCGGGCTGCCCTCGGAAAGCGTCCGGGTCGTCCCGGTGGACGACGAGCTGCGGATGGATCCGCTCGCGGCCGCCCGCATGATCGCCGAGGACCGGCGTCGGGGCCTGGTTCCCTTCCTGATCGCCGGAACCGCGGGCACCACGGACACCGGCGCCGTCGACCCGCTGGCCGAACTCGCCGACCTCGCCCGCCGCGAAAACCTGTGGTTCCACGTCGACGGCGCGTACGGCGGCGCGTTCCAGCTGACCGAGCGCGGCCGTGCTCGCTTCGCCGGGATCGAACAGGCCGACTCGATCACCCTCGATCCGCACAAGGGCCTGTTCCTGCCCTACGGGATCGGCGCGCTACTGGTGCGGGACACCGCGACACTCGATCGGGCGTATCACCGGCAAGCCGCCTATTACCAGGACCTCGGCCGGCGTGAGGGACTGCCCGACTACGCCCATCGCGGCCTCGAGTTGACCAGGGAGCATCGCGGGCTCGCCGTCTGGCTTCCGTTGCGGCTGCACGGGGTCCAGTCCTTCCGGGATGCGTTGGACGAGAAGCTCGACCTCGCCTGGAGGGCCTACGAGGAGCTTCTCCACATCCCCGGTCTGGACCTGCCCTGGCCGCCTCAACTGTCCACTGTGGTCTTCCGGGCGAGCGCGGGTGACGAGGCCACGGAACGGCTTTTCGACGAGATCCGCGCGCGGGGACGGTACCTGCTCACCAGTACCAGGATTCGCGGACGGTTCTTCATCAGGCTTTGCGTGCTCAGCCACCGCACGCACGCCGAGCACGTGCTGGGCGCCGTCGAGGAGATCCGGTCCCTCAGCTGAACGCCGCCAGCCCGTCCAGCAACCTGTCGACGTCCTCGGCGCTGGTGTAGGGAGCGACCCCGACCCGGAGCGCCGGATCCCGCAGGTTCAAAGCCGCGAAGACTTCGTACGCGTAGAAAGAACCCGCCGGGGCGACGATGTTCCGTTCGGCGAGCCGCCGCTGAGCCTCGCGCTCCCGGCCGCCGAGGCTCATCAGGATGGTCGGGGTCCGGTCGTCCGCCTTGCAGTGGACGGTGATCGCGCCGCCCAGCCCCTTTTCCAGCCTCGTGCGGAGCGAGAGTTCGTGGTCCTGCAAGGAGTTCAGCGAATTCGTCAGCCGGTCCCGCCGCGATCCGCCCGCGCCCGGGTCGATACCGGCGAGGAAGTCCACCGCGGCCGTGGCGCCCGCGAGGATCTCGTAGGGCAGGGTGCCGAATTCGAACCGCTCGGGCACGGTGCCTGGCGACGGCACGAGCTTGTCCGGCTCGACGGTTTCCAGCAGGGCGGGCGACGCGCCGAGCACGCCGCAGTGCGGGCCGAGGAACTTGTACGGCGAGCAGACGAAGAAGTCCGCTCCCAGCGCGGGAACGTCCACCCGATTGTGCGCGGCGTAGTGCACGCCGTCGACGAACACCAGCGCCCCGGCGTCGTGGGCGAGATCGGCGATCCGGCGGACCGGCGGTTTGGTGCCGAGGACGTTCGACGCCGCCGTGACCGCGACCAGCCGCGTCCGCTCGGTGAGGACGAGGGAAGCGAGGTCGAAATCGGTGGTGTCGGGATCGATGCCGATCCAGCGGACGGTCACCCCGGCCCGTTCGGCGGCCTGGATCCAGGGCCGGACGTTGGCGTCGTGATCGAGACGGCTGACCACGATCTCGTCACCCTCACGCCAGGTTTTGGCCAGATGCCGGGAAAAGTCGTACGTCAGCTGGGTGGCGCTGCGGCCGTGAACGATCCCCTCGGCCGGCACGCCGAGGAAGTCGGCGTAAGCGGCGCGGAAGTCCGCGACCGCGTTCTCGGCGTGGAGTTCGGACGGGCTGACCCTGCCCCGGTTCGACAGCGGACCGGTCAGCGTCGCCGCGATGGCGTCGCCGACTTGCCGGGGTGTCTGGGTGCCCGCTGGTCCGTCGAAGAAGGCGGTTCCGGTGGTGAGAGACGGGAAGTGGGCCCGGAGGGCGGCGACGTCGATGGCCATGACCTCGACTCTGACATCCGGTGGTGGACCGAGTAAACGCTTCGTGGCCGGAACTTGCTCCGGCCACGAAGCGCCTCGGCTCAGTACAGCGTCAGGCGGTAAGCGCCGGACTGCGCGGTTCCGGCGAACAGGTACCGGCCGTCCGAACTGGTCGTCAGGGAGAGCACCCTGGCGTCGGGCAGGGCGCCGGGCACCGGCGACCAGGTGCGGCCGAAGTCCGTGCTGCGCAGGACGCCTCCCCCGGTCGAGCCTGCCGCGAACCACACCCGGAAATCGAACGGATGCGGCAGGATCCGGCTGATCTCGCGCGGGTCCTCGCCGTCGCGGACCCGGCGGAACGTCCGGCCGTTGTCCTCACTGAGCAGCAGGCCCGCCCCACCGACGAGAACGCGGCCGCCGCCCCAGCGGCTCACCGAGATCGAACTGACCGGTTCGTCGGACACGTGGGTCCAGGTCTTGCCGCCGTCGTCGGATCGGGACAGGCCATCGAAGTCCCCGCCCCAGACGCGATCCGCGTTCCACGGGTCCCCGGCCAAGGCGATGAAGCCGTGGTCGGTGGGGAGCTTTTCCCAGGTCTTCCCGGCATCGCCACTGCGGTAGAGGACGTAGCCGCTGGGGGCGAAGGCCGAGACGAGCAGCCTGTCCGGGTCAGCCGGATGGGCGAAGATCGCCCGGGGGAGGCCTTCCTTCGCCTTCGCCGCGAACTGCCAGGTGCGGCCGCCGTCGCCGCTGCGCAGTACGTCGAGCGCGAAGCCGTTCCGGGTGACCTGCCAGACGACGTCCGGGCGGCTCGGCGAGACGGACAGGCGCGCGTCTTCGTGCAGCCGGTCGGTGGGGTGCGACTGCCAGATCCTGGTCGCCGCGGTGACCTTGCCGCGCGGCAGCGGGGTGTTGTAGATCTCCTGCATCCCGGCGGCGACGACGTTCTCGCGCAGAAGGTTCCCGGTGGTCACGAGGTCGCGAATGGACTCGCCGGGCACCCCGATCTGCTGGTAGCCGTTCTTGCCGCCGTCGGCGTACACCCCTCGGTACACCGCGGAGATCAGCGTGGTGGCGGGTTTGCCGGCGACGGCAGGGAGTTGGGCCATGTCGGTGACGCCTTCGCCCGCCGCGGGCACCGGCTTGCGGGTCCAGGTACGGCCGCCGTCCGCGCTGACGTCTATGTCGTTATACGTCGCCACATACAGGCGGCCGCCGACGAAGTGCGGTTCGCGCAGCGGCTGCCCGCCGGGCTCGCGGCGCAGGACCGTCCAGGTCTTCCCGCCGTCGGCGGAACCGTGCAGTTCGGGGCCGACCGTGACCACGAACCGCTCGCCGTCCGCGGCGACCTGCCCGATCTCGCCGTTGACGCGGTAGACGAGTTCGGCCTTCGGCTCCTTGCCGCTGACACCGCGGACCACCCACAGCGAGTACTCCGGGTAGACCGTCGTGAAGTAGGCGTCGTCGCCGACCAGGGTGAGCTTGAGCCCGCCGACCGGCGCGGCGATCCCTTCACGCGGCCACGTCCTCGGTACGTCGTTCCAGTGCACACCGCCGTCGGTGCTCACGCTCAGCGAGTCGAGGTTCTGCACGACGACGACGCGACCGGCCGGGTCCGTGGCCATGCCGAACGCGCCGTCGGGATACCACTCACGCAGGGTCTCCCAGGTCTGGCCGCCGTCGGTGGTGCTCATCAGCAGTCCGCGCCACTCGCCCTGCAGTCCCGCGGGTTTGTTGCCCACCGCGAGCATCCGGCCGGGGTTCACCGGATCGGCGAAGAACCCCTGGATGACGGTCTCCGCCGGGAGCCCTCGGCGCGCCGTCCACGAGGCGCCGCGATCGCCGGAGACCCACAACGCGGGCGGGCTGGGCTGCATCATGAGCAGGCCGGCGGGGGAAACCGCCAGCAGCCCGCCGATGCTGTTCGGACCGACCGGTTCCCAGCCGCCACGCGGCAGCCCGGTCGCGTTCACGTCCGGGTTGCCGGGCAGCGGGTCGGCGGTGGCCGCGGACGGGATCCCGGTGGTCCCCAGAACCGTCAGCAGCCCGAGAACGAGCATGCGTTTGGTGATCGATCTCAGTTTCATGCGGAGCATCTTGGCGCAAGATCCGGCAAAGAGATAGAGGATTCATCGGATCTATTGGCGACAAGGCCCGCTTTTGTCCACCGAGACATTGCTTCGAGCCTCGACTCATCGGATCACTAGCGGAGAACCGGCTCTTCATCGCCGAGACCGGGCTGAGTTTCGCCCGCCGGCGGCAACGGGCCTATGCCTGCTCTCCCTGTCGCCGCTTCCGGACGGCATCCGGAGTGTTCTGTCCCCCAGAGCGGACTCAACCGCGCTGTGCCCGTGCCGCTCCGCCGCAATAGACACCGAACGCGGCGACACCGAGGGCCACAACGAAGAGCAGCACCGTGCCGAACGGCTGAGCGGCCAAGGTGCGCAGGGCGGCGTCGAGACCGCCGGAGCGGGACGGATCATGCGTCAGCGCCGCGTACCCGAGAAGCACCGAGACCACGCCGAACACGACACCCCTTGCCACGTAACCGATCTGGCCGAGCCGCTCGACCCAGCGCCGGGTACCCGACGGCAAGGACGAGAGGTCGAGATCCTGCAAGAACGTCCGCCGCACCCCCTTCACCACGGAAGCGACGGCGACCCCGAACACGATGACCGCCACCACGATCACCAGGAACGGACCGGCGGGCAGCGCCAATAGCCGCGCGGTGAACTCCTGCTGCTTCTGGTCACCGCTCTGCTCTCCCGCCCCCGCGGCCAGCCGGACCGCGTACAGGCCAAGCCCGATCCCGACCACGCACCGCGCTCCGGAGGTCACGCGTTTGACCGTACGGCGCCACTCCTTGTCGATCCAGGTGTATCCGACCGCGGCCAGCAGTGCCTGCCACAGCCCGTACGCCACCAGACCGGCCGCGAGGACCCACAACAGCGCACCACCGAGCGGCGTCGAGCCGACCTCGGTGATCGCGCCGCGCCCGTCCGCCTCCTGACCGCCGCCGCCGACGGCGATCCGCACCGCCAGGTACCCGATCAGCAGGTACACCAACCCATAGCACCCCATTCCGATCCGCCCGAGCACCTGCACGGTGTCGCTGTGGCGAACCTGTCTCGCCTTCGTCCCGGACATCCTGCTCACCTCCGCCGTCGACTTCCTCCGAGTGTCGCGGCCGACGGCCGGGTCCGCCGCGCGACTGGGCCATCCGGCCCAGTGCGGGCCCCTTTTCCGGGCTCGCCGAAGTTCTTTCGCGGACGATGTCGAAAAGCGCCGGTCCCGTTCGTAGCGAGAGTGAGAGACCACGACGGGCCGCTGGGAGGCCCGAGACGAAGGAGAGCGCACACCATGGCCGAGGAGAACGTCACCGCCACCATGACCGTCGCCGCGCCGGTCGCCAGGATGTTCGCGATACTGGCGGATCCGACGACCCACTCCGCGATCGATGGCACCGGCTGGGTTCAGGAAGCGGTCGACCAGGCGCCACTGGCCGTGGTGGGGCAGCTGTTCCGGATGGACATGTATCACGCCGCCCGTCCCGACGGTGACTACCGGGTGGTCAACAAGGTCGCGGTCTTCGACCCGCCGCGCGCCATCGGCTGGCTGACGGGGACGGAGAAAGCCGGCGGCAGCCTGGAGTTCGGCGGCTGGAGCTGGCGCTACGACCTGGCACCGCTCGGCCCGGCCGAGACCGAGGTCACGCTGACCTACGACTGGTCGGCGGTGCCGCCTTCCATCCGCGAATACCTCCAGTTCCCGCCGTTCGGCCCCGACCATCTCATCAACTCGCTGCGCCACCTGGCCGAAATCGCCACACGGACGGCTGCGATCTCCGAACGGCCCTAGCGACCCCCGGCATCGGCACCGGCCACAAGCCGTCGTGGTCGGCGCCGATCGTCGATCCCGGCTCACGGCTCGAGATCGGTCATCCCCTTACCGCCCGCGATGTCGAGCGGGACCGAAACCTGATCGTGGGTGATCAGCCAGCGCCCGTCGATCTTCCGGAAGCCGAAGGTCCCCCGGACCCACATCCCGCCCACCGCGGTCCCGTCCTTCGTCGTGCCGCTGAGCCGTCCGAAGCAGTGTCCGAACGCGACACTTTCGCCCACCGTCAACCGCAGATCGCGAATCTCGTAGCGCACGTCCTCGAAGAACACGAACACCCTCGCCCAGTTCTTCAATTTCGCGTCGATGCCGACGTGCTGCAACGGCGGATCGATGTCGAAGGACACGACGTCGTCGGAGTAGAGCCGCCGGAGACGGTCCGGATCCTTGGCCTTGATCCCTTCGACGATTTCGCCGATGTGCCGCCTGAGTCCGGCTTCGCCCGTTTCCCGCATCATCAGTCCTTCCGGAGAATCAAGCAACGGCGACCGGGGGCGCGGCACGAAGTTCTCGAACTCGGCCGACAACGACAGCGTCACCCGCGCCCATCAGCCGCAGCTGCTCGTAGCGTCCACTTCCGAGCACTACGACGACACAGCCCTGGAAAACGTCAGGCGCAATCCCACCCTGACAATGCGACACGATGTCTCGTCGGGCTACGCGTTCGACGTCGCGGACGACCGGATCACGCGGAGCTGGGCCATCCGCGACCCGGAGAAACTTCGCCCGTGGGCAGGCGAGTGATCAGCTTTCTTCGGCCGCGAGCTGGCCGCAGGCCGCGGCGATCTCCTGGCCGCGCGTGTCCCGTACCGTGCACGCGACACCGCCGGCGTTGACCAGGCGGACGAACTCCCGCTCCACCGGCTTCGGCGACGCGTCCCACTTGCTGCCCGGAGTCGGGTTCAGCGGAATCACGTTCACGTGCACCAGCTGGCCGAGATGCTTGCGCAGCCGCTTGGCGAGCAGCTCGGCGCGCCAAGGCTGGTCGTTGATGTCCCGGATCAGGGCGTACTCGATCGACACCCGGCGACCGGACGTGTCCGCGTAGTACCGGGCGGCCGAGAGAACCTCGTCCACCGACCAACGCTCGTTCACCGGCACGAGGGTGTCCCGCAGCTCGTCGTCCGGCGTGTGCAACGACACCGCGAGCCGGACCTGCATCTTCTCGTCCGCCAGCTTGCGGATGGCGGGCGCGAGACCGACGGTCGACACCGTCACCGAACGCTGACCGATACCGAGCCCCTCGGGCGACGGGTCCGTGATCCGTCGTACCGCCGCCACCACCCGCTTGTAGTTCGCCAGCGGCTCGCCCATGCCCATGAAGACGATGTTCGAGAGGCGACCGGGGCCACCGGCCATCGCGCCGTCGCGCATCACGGCGGCGGCCGCGCGGACCTGGTCGACGATCTCGGCGGTCGAGAGGTTCCGGTCGAGGCCGCCCTGCCCGGTCGCGCAGAACGGGCACGCCATGCCGCAGCCCGCCTGGCTCGAGATGCACAGGGTCGCGCGGTCCGGGTAGCGCATCAGCACGCTCTCCAGCAGCGTCCCGTCGTGCGCGCGCCACAGGGTCTTGCGGGTGGCGCCGTCGTCGCAGGCGAGTGCTTTGATCTCGGTGAGCAGCGGCGGCATCAGGTCGGCGACGAGCCTCTCCCGCGACGCGGCCGGGATGTCGGTCATCTCCTCCGGATTCACCGTGAGCCGCGAGAAGTAGTGGTTCGACAGCTGCTTCGCGCGGAACGGCTTCTCACCCAGCTCGGCGACGGCCTCGGCCCGCTCGGCGGCGGTGAGGTCGGCGAGGTGGCGCGGCGGGAGGCCGCGCTTGGGCGCGTCGAAGACGAGAGGGAGGGCAGTCATAGCTCACCCAGTCTCCCATGTCCACCTTCGACGCGCCCGCGCCGCCCTCCATCGCTGTTCGCCAGCTCACGTGACGCGCGCCCGGGCTTGTGCCGAACACGCCGCGCTCCTGGGTTCGCCATGAAGACGTATACGAGCCGGCCGTCGTCCCGGAGTTGCGAGGCCGAGGACACGGCCGTGCCTTGCTCGACGACCTGCTGAAAGACCGGCCGGAGCGGTTCGCGCTCCTGGGGTCCCGCGTCGCGGCGCCTGCCAGGGCGCTGTACCGCCGTTGGGGCTGGCGCAAGGTCGGCGGGTTCGACACGGGCGGCGTCGATCTGCTCGCCCTCGACCTCAGCTGAGACCCACGTCACGAAGATTGGGTTGCCGTACGACTGGTTCCGATATATCGTGAACGTGTCGGAACATTACGTAGAGAGGATTCACATCATGCGAGGACGACCTTTTCCTCCAGAACACGGCCGACCCGCCTTCGGACCCTGGGCACGCGGCGGCTTCGGCGAATTCCCCCCGCCGCCCGGCTGGGGCCCCGGCGGACCCGGGCACCGGCATCGGCACGGCCGTCGTGGTGGCCCCGGCGGCCGTCGCGGCAAGCGCGGTGACGTCCGCGCCGCGATCCTCGCGCTGCTTTCCGAGCAGCCGAGGCACGGTTACGAGATCATCCGCGAGATCGGCGAGCGCAGCGGCGGCTTCTGGAAGCCGAGTCCCGGCTCGGTCTACCCGACCCTGCAGATGCTGGCCGACGAAGGCCTGGTGATCAGCAAGGACGAGAGCGGCAAGAAGCTGTTCGAGCTCACCGAATCCGGTCGCGCCGCGGCCCAGCAACAGGACGCCGTCCCGCCGTGGGAGCAGATCGCCCACGACGTCGACCCGGTCGAGGTGAACCTGCGCAAGGCGGGCGCGACCCTGGCCGCCGCGGTCATGCAGGTCATGCACGCCGGCAGCGAAGCACAGCAGTCCCGCGCCGTCGACGTGCTCAACGAGGCACGCCGGACGATCTACGGCATCCTCGGCGAGGCCGACGACGACACCACTCCGGACGGGGCGTCCCCCGAGGACGCGGAGTGACCTGGCACGACGAGGCCGGTGGGCTTGGTGCGGGTATGCACGCGATAGCCCACCGGCACCGTCATCCGCTTCTCCCCGGCTCCTGACGAAACCTCGTTGAGGCGCCGGACCTCCGCGATCGCCTTCGCCGCGACCGGCGCGCTGAACTCGATCTTCAGCACCGCTTCCATCGCGGCCACGTCCTCGAACAGCCACCGCGTCATCACCTTGCGGCAGCCGAATCCCTGACGGGCGAAGAACTTCTCGACACCGGACGGGTCGTAGTGCGGCAGATCCTGTCGCATCCAGCGTCCGTAGGGCTCACTCGTCACGTCGAGATCCACGATCATCAACGTCCCGCCGGGCCGCAGTACCCGCTCCGCCTCACGAAGGCCGGGCTCGCAGCCGGGGCCGAAAAAGTACGCCGTCCGCGCGTGAACGACGTCGAAAGCCGCGTCCGGCACCGGAAGCCGCTGCGCACGGCCTTGCCGCACCTCGACGTTCGCCAGGTCCCCGACGCGGTGCCGCGCGTCACGGACGAGCGGTTCGTGGGGTTCGACCCCGAGCACGGACCGCGCCGTCGCGGCGAATCGGGGCAGGTGGAAACCGTCGCCGCAGCCGAGGTCGAGCACGTCCGCACCGGCCCAGTCGCGATACTCGGCGAGGACCCGCCAGATCTCGTCGTCGACGTCTTGCGCGCGGTTCTCGATCTCGTAGGCCTTTTGGTAGTACCAGATGTTCGGGCTCGGCAGCACTTCCTCACCACCGCGGCGGAAGGAGGAGACGGATCGGGGAAACCAGCGCACGAAAACTCCAACGACGGAACACCGGGCCGGGTTCCAGGCCGCCCGGATCCAAGTCTTTGACGGAAACAATGCGGAAAGCGACTAGACTTTACCCCTACCGGTAAGGGAGAACCGCATGTCGCTTGGCTCGGCCGCTCACACTTCCGTCATCCCTTCAGGAATCCCGTGCTGGATCGAACTCGCCTGCAGAGACGAAGCGGCCGCTCAAGCTTTCTACAGCGGGCTTTTCGACTGGGAGTTCACTGTCCAGCGTGATCCCGCGACGCCGACCGGACGCTACTCGATCGCGACCCTGAACGGCGTCCCCGTCGGCGGTCTGTACCGCTCCGGCACCGGCGGGCCGAGCGGATGGAGCGTCCACCTGTCGACCCATTCGGCCGCCGCGGCCGCGGAATGGGTCGACAGTCTCGGTGGCCGGGTCACCCTCGGCCCGGTGGCGATTCCCGAGCGCGGCACCATCGTCCACGCCGTCGACGCTTGCGGCGCGCACGTCGTCTTCTGGGAACCGCCGGTCACCTGGGAGTTCGCGACCGGTATCCCCAACACCTTCAGCGGCGCGGACCTCAACACCCACGACGGCGCGGCGGCGGATCACTTCTACTGCCGCCTCTTCAACTACACCAGCCACCAGATCGGCGACGGCACCTCGCTCGACTACGCCGAATGGCTCATCGAGCACGAGCCCGTGCTGTACCGGTACGTGATGGGCACGGAATACCGGCCGGACACTCCCCCGCATTGGATGGTCTACCTCGCGCTGGATCCCGCCCGCGGCGCGGACGCCGCCGCGGGACAGGCGTTGATGCTCGGCGGCGCCGTCGTGGTCCAGCCCTACGACACCCCGTACGGCCGCGTCGCGATCCTCGCCGACCCCGACGGTTCGGTGTTCGCGGTGATCGACCACTCCCGGGTCGCCGAAGGCTGGGGTACCGCCGAAGTCGACGACCCCTACGACGACTGAGCTGATCGAGCCGGGGGCGAGTCAGCTCGCCCCCGGCTCTTTCGTCAGAGCTTCGCCCAGAAGCCGCAGTTGTGCTCGGCGGCGTAGTCGACCGGGCCGATCCGGTCCGGTGCCAGCGACTGCACCTTCGGCGCCGGGCGCCACTTCGGCAGGGCTTCGCCGTTCGGATCGCCAGTCCTGGCGAACCGGGTCCAGTACTGGATCATTAGCGCCGCGAGTTTCTGCTGCGCGGGCGTCAACTTCGCCGGAGAACCACCTAACTCAGACAAATACGCCAATTCTGAACCATGGGAAGCTCCCGGGTCGATCCCAGGCGGGAAGGGGATCAGCGACGGAGCGCCGCGATCGGCGAATTCGTAAGCGAACGTCCGTGTCCTCGCGGCGAGGTGACGCTGAGCCTCGACCTCCGAGCACGCCCACACTCGATCTGTCATGACGTCGGCGAAGGCGTTGCCCGGACTGCCATGCGCGGCCGACGGATACTTCGCCGCGACGACGGACGCCTTGTCGCCAAAGGCGTCCCGCAGCAGTTGCTGATAGCGCGCTTCGGTGATCGGCTGGTCCGGGAAGAACGCGGCGAACAACCTGCCCTCGTCACGCGTGGTCCCGGTCATCACCGGCACCTTCGCGAACCGGCCCGCCCGGAACGCCTCCGCCGGATCGGTCGGCAAGAGGCGGGTGTCGAAGGCCGGGGCGTTGAACGGCAACGGCAGCAACGCGTCGACAGGCAAGCGGCGCAGGCACTCCACGTCGGCACAGCCGAGCTTCTGCCCCTCGGCGTCGCCGAACGCCTCGACGTCCGAGCGGCGTTGGAAGAGCTTCCCTTCGGGAGCACCGGGGAAGATCCCGTTGGCGGGCCAGTCGATCGTGCACGGCCCGCTCTGGATGATCGCGCGGGAGAAGAGCCCGGCGGCCGACGGCGAAGTCAGCTGGGCGCAGGTGCTCATCCCGCCCGCTGACTCACCGAACAACGTGACATTGCGAGGATCCCCGCCGAAAGCGCGGGCGTTGCGCTGGACCCAGCGAAGAGCGGCTTGCTGGTCCTGAAGGCCGAAGACGCCGGAGTCGCGCCCGAGTCCAGGATGGCCGAAGAAGCCGAACACACCCAGCCGGTAGTTCACGGTCACCACGACGACATCCCCGCCGAGAGCGAGCCGTTCGAAGTCGTAGTCACTGCCGGCGCCGGAAGTGAAGCCGCCGCCATGGACCCACACCAGCACCGGACGCGGTCGGGGCGTCGGTTTGGCCGGGCTGATCACATTGAGGTACAGGCAATCCTCGTCGACGCTCGAGGGTGAGCCGATGCCCTCCCCTTGCGCGCACCGAGGTCCGGGTTTGCTCGCGTCCCGCACAGCGGTCCACGGCCGGGGTCTCTGTGGTGGTGCCCAGCGGAGCTCGCCGACCGGTGGCGCGGCGAACGGGATGCCTTGAAAACTCCGGTATTCGCTGGTGAGCACCCCGCGAACGGGGCCGGAATCCGTGCGGACGACCGGACTTTCGCCCGCCTCCGCCACGGATGTCGTCAGGGCGCCGAGCGTCAGGACGCTCATTGCCAGGGTCAGAAGTCGCTTACTCATCCGTTGAGTTCGCATACTCCGACCTTGGCCCAACGGCGCGGGCTTGTCACATTGCTTTCGCCGCTGTCTAAACGGGGACGAAGGCGGAGAGCAGCAGCCAGGAGACGACGGCCGAGGGGAGCAGCGAGTCGAGGCGGTCCATCAGGCCACCATGCCCCGGCAACATGTTCCCCATGTCCTTGACGCCGAGATCGCGCTTGATCAGCGACTCCACGAGATCGCCCAGCGTCGCGGTCAAGACGATCGCCGCGCCGAACAGCACACCCTGCCAGGCGTGGCCGTCGAGCAGAAGGCTCAGCGTCAGCGCCCCGGCGACCACACCCGCCACGAGTGAACCGGCGAAGCCTTCCCAAGTCTTCTTCGGGCTGATGCTGGGCGCCATCGGATGCTTGCCGCCCAGCACGCCGGCGATGTAGCCGCCGGTGTCCGAGGCGACGACCCCGATCATGAAGGCCAGGACGCGGCCGACCCCGTCTTCGGGCGGCACCAGCATCGCGGCGAAGGCGCCGAAGAGCGGGATGTACGCGGCGGCGAAGACCGACGCGCTGATGTCGCGCAGATAGCCTTCCGCCCCGCCGGGCAACCGCCACAACAGGCAGACCAGCACCGTCAGCACGAACGCCGTCAGCGCGCCCTCACGGCCGAACGGCCACGCCAGCCAGATCATCGCCTGACCGCCGACGAGCACCGGGACCAGCGCGATCCGGATGTCCGCCGCGCGCTTCAGCGCACCGGCCAGTTCGATCGTGCCGACCGCGATGGCGATCGCGATGATGCCGATGAAAAGAAACCGGACGGTGAGCAGGGACGTGATGATCGCCGCCCCCAGCAGCAGCCCGACCCCGATCGCGGCGGGCAGGTTGCGGCCGGCGCGGGAAACCTTCTGCGCCGGTTCCGGCTTCTCAGCCGGAACCGGTTCCGGGACGTCCACCCGGTCGTCGCGTTCCTCGCTCACCTGGCTCATCAGACCTCGAGTAGCTCGGCTTCCTTGTGTTTCACCAGCTCGTCGACCTTGTGCGTGTACGTGTCGGTGAGGTTCTGGAGTTCCTTCTCGGCGTGGACGACCTCGTCCTCGCCCGCCTCGCCGTCCTTCTTGATCCGGTCGAGCTCTTCCTTGGCCTTGCGGCGGACGCTGCGGATCGAGACACGGGCGTCCTCACCCTTGGCCTTGGCGACCTTCACCATTTCCTTGCGGCGCTCTTCGGTGAGCTGCGGGATCACGATGCGGATCACGTTGCCGTCGTTGCTCGGGTTGACGCCGAGGTCCGACTCGCGGATCGCCTTCTCGATGGCGTTGAGCGAGGTCTGGTCGTAGGGCTTGATCAACGCCATCCGGGCTTCAGGGATGTTGACGCCCGCCAGCTGGTTCAGCGGGGTCGGCGCGCCGTAGTAGTCGACGACAACGCGCGAGAACATCCCAGGGTGGGCCCGGCCGGTGCGCACCGACGACAGGTCCTCCTTGGCGACGGACACCGCTTTTTCCATCTTCTCCTCGGCGTCGAGGAGGGTCTCGTCGATCACGGCAACTCCCGTTGTTGTGTATTCGTACCGGTTGCGAAGAGCAGAGCAGGACTACGCGGGCACCCTGTCGGCGGGGGTGTCGACCAGTGTGCCGATCCTCTCACCACCGACCGCGCGAGCGATGTTCCCCTCGGTGAGCAGATTGAACACGATGATCGGCATGTTGTTGTCCATGCACAGGCTGAACGCGGTGGCGTCGGCGACCTTGAGGTCCCGTTCCAGCACCTCGCGGTGGCTGATCTCGTGGAACATCTCCGCGGTCGGGTCGCTCTTCGGATCCGCGGTGTAGACGCCGTCGACGGCCTTCGCCATCAAGACGGCTTCACAGCCGAGTTCGAGCGCGCGCTGCGCGGCGGCGGTGTCGGTGGAGAAGTACGGCATGCCGACCCCGGCACCGAAGATGACGACGCGGCCCTTCTCCAGGTGACGCTCGGCGCGACGCGGGATGTACGGCTCGGCGACCTGGCCCATGGTGATGGCGGTCTGCACGCGTGTCGGCAGGCCCTCCTTCTCCAAGAAGTCCTGCAGTGCCAGACAGTTCATGACGGTGCCGAGCATCGCCATGTAGTCCGCGCGGTCGCGGTCCATGCCGCGCTGCGACAGTTCCGCGCCGCGGAAGTAGTTGCCGCCGCCGATCACGACGGCGATCTGCACGCCTGTGCGCGCCACGTCGGCGATCTGCTGAGCGACCGAGTGCACCACATCCGGATCAACCCCGATGGAACCGCCGCCGAACATCTCGCCGCCCAGCTTCAGCAGCACCCGCCGGTATCCGCCTTCGACCCGGACACCCATGTCGCCCTCCCTAATGCTCTGGACCCGACTGTGCCCCGTCCCCGATGGACGGAGACGGGGCACAGTGGTGACTCTTGTGTTCCGCGGCCTGGATCAGGCCTGGCCGACCTCGAACCGGGCGAACCGGCTCACGGTCACGCCGGCCTCGTCGAGCAGGGCCTTGACGGTCTTCTTGTTGTCCTTGACCGACGGCTGCTCGAGCAGGACGTTGTCCTTGTAGAAGGCGTTGACCTTGCCCTCGATGATCTTCGGCATGGCCTGCTCCGGCTTGCCCTCTTCGCGAGCGGTCTTCTCCGCGATGTTGCGCTCGTTCTCGACGACGTCGGCCGGGACCTCGTCACGCGTGAGGAACTTGGCCTTCAGCGCGGCGACCTGCATGGCGGCGCCACGAGCGGCCTCGGCGGCGGCCTCGCCCTCACCGGTGTACTCGATGAGCACGCCGACGGCGGGCGGCAGGTCCGCACCGCGACGGTGCAGGTAGGTGGTGGTGGTGCCCTCGAAGGCGGCGACGCGGCGCAGCTCGAGCTTCTCGCCGATGCGGGCGGCCATCTCCTGGACGGTCTCGTCGACGGTCTTGCCGTCGAGCGAGGCGGCCTTCAGCTTCTCGACGTCGCTGGTCTTCTCGGCCTTCGCGACCTCAACGATCTTCGCGGCGAGGTCCTGGAAGTCCTTGTTCTTCGCGACGAAGTCGGTCTCGGAGTCGAGCTCGATCAGCACGCCGCCGTCACCGGCGACGAGGCCCTCGGCGGTGGCACGCTCGGCGCGCTTGCCGACGTCCTTCGCGCCCTTGATGCGCAGGAACTCGACGGCCTTGTCGAAGTCGCCGTCGGTCTCTTCCAGCGCCTTCTTGCAGTTCATCATGCCGGAGCCGGTCAGCTCGCGGAGACGCTTCACGTCTGCGGCGGTGTAGTTCGCCATCGTGGGTGTGTCCGTCCTTTTTCAGGTACGAGAAAAGTCTTTTGGGGAAGTCACCCGTGAGGCCGCCAGGCGGCGGCCCCACGGGCGGGTGGATCAGGAGGAGGCGGTGGCCTGCTCGGCCTGGGCTTCGGCCGGCGCCTCGGTGGCGCTCTCGGTCGCGGCGGCGGCTTCCTTGGCGTCCGCGGCGGCGGTCTCGGAGCCGGCGAGCAGCTCCTTCTCCCACTCGGCCAGCGGCTCGTCCGTGGCGACGCCCGCCTCGGGCTTGGCGTCGGCGGAGGAACCGTTGCGGCTGGAGCGGGCCATCAGACCGGCGGCGGCGGCCTCGGCCACGACCTTGGTCAGCAGCGCGGCCGAACGGATCGCGTCGTCGTTACCCGGAATCGGGTAGTCGACCTCGTCCGGGTCGCAGTTGGTGTCGAGGATCGCGACGACCGGGATGTTCAGCTTGCGAGCCTCGCCGACGGCGATGTGCTCCTTCTTCGTGTCGACGATCCACACGATGCTCGGCACCTTGGCCATGTCGCGGATACCGCCGAGGGTCTTCTCGAGCTTGTCCTTCTCACGGGTGAGCGTGAGGATTTCGCGCTTGGTCAGGCCGGCGAAACCACCGGTCTGCTCCTGCGACTCGAGCTCCTTCAGGCGGAGAAGACGCTTGTGCACCGTCTGGAAGTTGGTCAGCATGCCGCCGAGCCAACGCTGGTTGACGTAGGGCATGCCCACGCGCGCGGCTTCGGAGGCGATGGCTTCCTGCGCCTGCTTCTTCGTGCCGACGAACATGATGGTGCCGCCGTGCGCGACGGTTTCCTTGATGAACTCGAACGCACGGTCGATGTAGGTCAGCGTCTGCTGCAGGTCGATGATGTAGATGCCATTGCGCTCGGTGAAGATGTAGCGCTTCATCTTCGGGTTCCACCGACGGGTCTGGTGCCCGAAGTGCACGCCGCTGTCGAGCAGCTGCTTCATGGTGACGACGGCCATTGCCGGAATCAACCTCTTCTGTGTCGTGCGCGCCCGGCTCCGCCGGGACGCGCTTGCTCGGTTCGTCGCTCTCGGCCGGGTGGCCGATCGCCCTGGTGCAGATGCTCGGGCCCGGACCCGGAGGCGAAGTGACCCCAAGGACCGCCGGACCGTGTGCCCCCGGTTGTCCTGACCCTCCGTGAGGAGATCGGCCATCGGAAGCGCGCACGTGCACGCGAAGTCAGTCCGCTGCCGCGGACCGCGCAAAAGAGTCTACTCCCTGTCGTCACCGCCTACCGCACCGGCAGCCCTGATGAGAGCGGTTGTCCACAACCGCCTCGGTTATCCACAGATTCCACCGGCGCGCCCCACTCGCCACGCCGGGCGCCCAGGCTGGAACGCATGACCATGACGACCTGTTCCCGCCCTGTCACCAGGCATTCTTTCGCGATCGACCGCACCGGCGGCAGGCACCGCCGTCCCGGGCGGTCGAGACGCCTCCCCCGCGTCGCGATCCTGGCGATCACACTCGCGCTCATGGCCTCGTTCGCCGTTCCGGGAACGGCCAGGGCCGCCTTTTCGCTCCAGGGACGCCTCTCTTGGCCGCTCGCACCGATACCCAGCGTCACCAGGTACTTCGAGCCACCGGCGACGTCGTACGGTCCCGGGCATCGCGGCGTGGACCTCGTCGCCGCACCGGGTACGAACGTGCTCGCCGCCGCCGAGGGAGTGGTGATGTTCGCCGGACAGGTGGCGGGTCGCGGGGTGGTTTCGATCGATCACGAAGGCGGTCTGCACACCACCTACCAACCTCTCGCGCCGGTCGTCACCGCGGGTGACCAGGTGTACCGGGGGCAGCTACTCGGAACGCTCGCGGCCGGACATCCGGGCTGCCCGGAGCCCGCGTGCCTTCACTTCGGTGTCCGGAAAGGGGACGAGTACGTCGATCCGCTCGCGTTGATCGGTGAGCCGTCGGAAATCCGCCTCAAACCGTGGGAGGGCGGCCGGCTTTCAACGCCTGTTGGCGGAGCTGAAGACTTACCTCGCAAGGGACCACATGCGTGATCGCGGACGCGGGTTCACCGACAGACGCTCAGGCCTGCTCGACCAGCTTCGCGCGCAGCCGCATGACGGCGCGGGTGTGCAACTGGCTGACCCGCGACTCGGTGACGCCGAGGACCTTGCCGATCTCGGCGAGCGTCAGGCTCTCGAAGTAGTAGAGACCGACCACGATCCGGTCGCGTTCGGTGAGCTGGGCGATCGCCTGCGCCAGCTGGCGGCGGTTGTCCTGGTCGACCAGGACGGCCACCGGGTCGACGGCGCCGTCGTCGGGCAGGGTGTCGACCAGCGAGCTGCTGTCCTTGCCGGCGGCGACGAGGTCTTCCAGCGCGATGACGCTGGTCAGCTGCAGCTGGCCGTAGAACTCACGCAGGTCGTCGACACCGATTTCCAGTTCGGCCGCCAGTTCGGCGTCGGTCGGCGTGCGGTTCAGCCGGGCACCGAGGCGTTCCAGCGCGCGCTCGGCCTCACGAGCCTTGCTGCGCACCGCCCTCGGGACCCAGTCCTGGGAGCGGAGGTCGTCGAGGATCGCGCCGCGGATGCGCTGCATGGCGTAGGTCTCGAAGCGCAGGCCCCTGGCCGGCTCGAACTTCTCGATCGCGTCGACGAGGCCGAAGATCCCCGATTGAATCAGGTCCCCGACGTCGACGTGGGTGGGCAGGCCGGTGCCGACCCGGCCGGCGACGTACTTGACCAGCGGGGCGTAGTGCAGCACGAGCCTGTCACGCACGACCTGGTCCGGCGACTCGGTGAACTCACGCCACAGCGCCTGTATCCCAGCGTCCACTTCGTAACTCGTCCGCGTTTCGGGCGCGACGGCAGGACCGTCCCCGCCGGAACGGTGTTTCCCGGCGGCTTCGGTGACATGTGGGTCGGCGGTCATCGGACCGCCGTTCTCAGCATGCGACTCAGGATGGTCTCCGTGCTCGTGCGGATGCGCGTGCGCCGCCGATTCGGGCCGTCGGGTCACCTGCCGAGTCTTCCCCGGCATCATCGGGCCCGGGGGTGCGCGCGGTCGTGGATCGCCTTCAGCCGATCGACGGTCACATGAGTGTAGAGCTGCGTCGTAGCCAGCGTAGCGTGACCAAGCAGTTCCTGAACGCTCCGAAGATCGGCACCGCCTTCGAGCAGATGGGTGGCCGCCGAGTGCCTCAGGCCGTGCGGTCCCATGTCGCTCGCGCCCGGCACAGAGCCGACGGCGTCGTGGACGACGCGGCGGGCCGCCCGCGGATCGAGCCTGCCGCCTCGCGCCCCCAGGAAGAGCGCGGCTTCCACCCGGCCGTTCGCTTCGACGGCGAGTTTCGTCCTGCCCTCGTCCAGCCACGCACGCAGCGCGGCTTCGGCCGGGACGCCGAACGGCACGACGCGTTCCTTGCCGCCTTTGCCCAGCACGAGCACGACCCGGCGCGAGAAGTCGACGTCGTCCAGGTCCAGCCCGCACAGTTCGGAGACCCGCACCCCCGTCGCGTAAAGCAGTTCCACGATGGCACTGTCCCGCAACGCCACCGGGTCCCGCTGTTCGGCACCGGCGGCTGAGGCCCGCATGACCTCACTCGCCTGCTCCGCCCGGAGGACCCCGGGGAGCTTGCGGTGCGCGCGCGGCGCCACCAGCCGTCCACCGGGATCGGTCGCGAGCGCCCCGCCGCGGTGTGCCCACGCGGTGAAGGTGCGGGCCGCCGCCGCTCTCCTGGCCAAGGTCGTCCGGCTGGCCCCTTCCTCGCGTTGCCGGGCGAGCCAGCCGCGCAGCGTCGCGATGTCGAGTTCGGGGAACCGGCCACCGTTCCCGTCCACGAAACTCATCAGGGACACCACGTCGCCGACATAGGCACGCACCGTATGCGCGGACAGCCCGCGTTCCAGGGAAAGGTGCCGCTCGTAGTCGTCGATCAGCTTCCGGACAGGTTCCGGCAGCGCGGCACGGGCGGCGCGCAGATCGGGCCTGTGGGCGCGTTTTCCCGTGCCGTGGGTACCTTCGGTCGACGGCATGCCGATCACGCTGCGCGATGTCCGGCGGATGGTCAAGTATCGCCGCACCCTGTTGCGGTGTCCGTGGTCGGATCGTGCCGGGATGGCGTCGCACGGGTAGGCCAGTCAGGTCTTCGCTGTCCGTCTTCGCCACCCTGCGTCACCTCTTTCCGCGAAGCCGTCGAGTTCCAGCTCGGGCAGCAACGAGCGGATCCGCTCCACCGGAATACCGGACTCGGCCGCGATCCGTTCCTCCGGTTTGGCCGACCGTTCGGACAGCGCGTCATGCACGCGCAGTGCCTCCGGGCCGAGCCGATCGGTGCGGCGACCCGGTTTCCGCGGCTCCTCGCCCTGCTGCCCGAGCCGGCCGGCGGTCTCGAGGATCTCGTCGACCGAGGTCACCAGCGTGGCCTCGCCTTCGCGGATCAGCGCGTGGCAGCCCGCGGACATCCCCGACGAAACCGGCCCCGGCATCGCCATCACGACCTTGCCCAGTGCCCCGGCCGTACCCGCGGTGTTCCGCGCACCGCTGCGCCTGCCCGCCTCGATCACGACCGTCCCTTCGGTGAGCGCCGCGATGAGCCTGTTCCGGACGAGGAAGCGATGCCTCGCGGGCGGTGTCCCCGGCGGATACTCGCTGGCCACGGCGCCGGTTTGCCCGATGGTGCGCAACAAGGTCGCGTGCTGGGCCGGGTACCCGGCGTCGATCCCGCAGCCGAGCAGGGCGACCGTCGTGCCCGACGCGCTCAGCGCGCCCCGGTGGGCCGCGCCGTCGATGCCGTACGCCGCTCCCGAGAACACCGGGATCCCCCGGCTCGCGAGGTGATAGCCCACCTCGGCCGCGTTGTGCTCGCCGTACTCGGTCGCCGCGCGGGCGCCGACGATCGCGATCGCCTGGTCGACCGCCTCGTCGAGCCTGGCCGGACCGCGCACCCACAGCGCCAGCGGAGACGCCACTCCAGAGACGCCCCTGCCCCGGGCGACGGCCAGTGAAAGCAAGGGCCAGGCAGGCCATTCACCGTCTTCCGGGATGACGAGCCGGGTCTCGCCCGCCGCCGCCCGCTCCAGATCTCGCTCGGCGTAGTCGTGCGCTCGCCGCGCGGCCGTCTCGTCGCGCACCTTCGCCGGGCAATCGGCTCGGCGCACCCGTTCCGCGGCCACGACCGGACCGTGCTCGCCGACGAAATCGGTCAGCGCGGGCGCCGGTGGCTCGGCCACGCGCAGTAAGTACGACCGCGCGATCCGTTCAGCCTCGAATTCACCCATCAGGATGACCTCTCCCGGAAGTTCAGAGCCGCCGCGACCTCGTCGCTCTCCGGCCTTTCGGCACCTTTCAAATCGGCGAGCGTCCAGGCGATACGGAGACAGCGGTCCGCGCCGCGCGCGGTGATCGCTCCCCGCTCCAGCGCCCGGTCCAGCAACGCCGTGACCGGCGCGGGCAGCGCGAACTCGCGACGCAGAGCCGGGCCGGGCACCTCCGCGTTCGTCGGCCAGCCGTGCTCCGCCCAGCGTTTCGCGGCTCGTTCACGAGCTTCCAGCACGCGTTCACGGACGGCCGCCGACGCCTCGGGCACCTCACTCAGGTGTGCGCTGAGCGCGGAAAGGGGCCGTAGCCGGACCCGCAGATCCACCCGATCGAGTAAAGGTCCGGACAGTCTGCCCAAGTACCGCCTCCGTGCGGCCGCCGAGCACGTGCAATCGGCGTCTTTCGTCGGCGCGCAAGGACAAGGATTCGTCGCGAGGACCAGTTGGAAGCGGGCCGGGTAGCAGACCGCGCCTTTGACCCGCGCGATCCGCACTTCGCCCTCTTCGAGCACCGTGCGCAGCGACTCCAGCCGTTCCGGCCCGAACTCGCAGACTTCGTCGAGGAACAAAATGCCCCGGTGCGCCCTGCTGATGGCTCCGGGCACGGCCAGCCCGCTGCCGCCGCCGATCAGGGCTGGCACGCTGATCGAATGATGGGGCGCGACGAACGGCGGCACGGTGACCAGCGGCGCGGACCGGGACAGTGAACCGTCGATCGAATGGACCGCGGTGACCTGCAACGACTCTTCCGCGGTCAGGCGCGGGAGGAGTCCTGGCAGCCGTTTCGCGAGCATCGTCTTGCCCACCCCGGGAGGCCCGGTCATGAGCAGGTGATGTCCGCCGGCCGCGGCCACCTCCAGCGCCCACCGTGCTTCCGGCTGCCCCACGACGTCGGCGAGATCAGGTATCTTCGCCGGCTCCTGGACCACGGACGGCTCCGGCCGGGCGAGTTCGCCTTCGCCTTTGAGCCAGTCCACGAAATCGCTCAGCCGAGCCACCCCGCCGACTTCCACACCGTCCACGAGAGCGGCTTCGAACAACGACTCGGTGGGGACGACAGCCCGCCGGTAGCCGGCGTTGCGCGCCGCCAGCAATCCCGGCAGTACCCCTCGAACGGCCCGGACCCGGCCGTCGAGGGCCAGTTCGCCGAGCAGCACGGTGTGGAGCAGCTTCGTGGCCGGAACCGACCCCGTCGCGGCCAGGACCGCCGCCGCGATGCCCAGGTCGTAGCCGGAGCCCACCTTCGGCAGGTTCGCCGGCGACAGGCCGAGGATCACGCGTTCGTCCGGCCAGGTCTGCCGCGAATTGCGGACGGCCGAGCGGACCCTGTCCTTGGCCTCCTTCAATCCCGCGTCGGGCAGGCCGACCATCGTCACCTTCGGCGAGCCGCCGCCGATGTCGGCCTCGATCTCGATCATCTTGCCGTCGACGCCGAGCAGCGCGACGGACCACGCTTTCGCCAGTGCCACTCAGAACGCCGCCTTGATATGCCGCACCTGCGGCCGGGTACCGGGCGGGGCGACGATCGCGATGATGTCGTAGCGGACCGGGCACCAGCGGAGCATGAACGCGCGCTGCCACTGATGCGCGAGACGGCGGATGCGATCCGCCTTGTCCGGGGTCACGGCCTCGGCGGGCGTGCCGAAACCGAGCCCGGTCCGGGTCTTCACCTCGCAGAAGACGAGCCGTTTCTTGTCGGTCGCGACGAGGTCCAGCTCACCGTCCCGACAGCGCCAGTTACGGCTCAGGACGACATAGCCCGCCTTCTCCAGATGCCGGACCGCCAGGTCTTCACCCCAACGCCCCAGCTCGGCGCGCGATGCGCCGGTGGACGGCTGTTCGGCCGTGCTCATCATCTCGATCCCCCTCAGCGATCGTCACAGTGCGTGTGCGACCAACGGTGCCAGGGTGATCGGGCACCGGCCAGGCTCGATTCGCCCGCCTGTGGACAACCGGGGTGTTGTGGATGATTCGACCGCGACCGGGCTCCGGCGGCCAGAATCGTCAGAGCCTTGTGCTAGGGCCGCCCCCGGCCGTGCTGGAAGTACATAAAGGCCCCCTTCACTGCGCTAGACGCAGTGAAGGGGGCCTTCATGTACTTGGGAGAAAGACTTCCAGCGGCTCAGCCGGAGAACGGACCGTCTTCCGGCAACCGGAGATCCGGCTTGTCGAGCTCTTCGACGTTGACGTCCTTGAACGTGATGACCCGGACGTGCTTGACGAATCTGGCCGGCCGGTACATGTCCCAGACCCACGCGTCGGACATGCGGACCTCGAAGTACACCTCACCGCCACCGTCGCGCACCTGGACGTCGACGGCGTTGGCCAGATAGAACCGCCGCTCGGTCTCCACCACGTACGAGAACTGGCCGACGATGTCGCGATACTCGCGGTAAAGCGAGAGCTCCATCTCGGTCTCGTACTTCTCGAGATCCTCTGCGCTCATGAAATCCGCGCCCCTCCTCGCGATTCTGCTGCTACTCCAGCGGCGGAGCGTTCATTGTTACCCACGTAAGGGCTGAGGGCACGTATCGGCACGCTCGGGTTTTCCAGCGCCGCGACGGTCAGCACGACCGGGTGAGGCGGCCGCGCCCGGTGCGCGGCGGCCGCGGTGGCCACATTCGCGTACGACCAGCGATGCACCGGGCTCGGGCCGTGCGTGTTCAGCGCCGCGCTGTGCTCCGTGGTGCTGTAGCCCTTGTGCACGTCGAAGCCGTAGTGCGGGTGGGCGTCGTGCAGGTCGCTCATGATCCGGTCCCGCGTGACCTTGGCCAGCACGGATGCCGCCGCCACGCACGCGACGGCCTTGTCGCCCTTGATCACGGGCACGCTCGGGGCGGGCAGCCCGGAGACACGGAATCCGTCGGTCAAGACGTAACCCGGCGTGCTTCGCAACGCCGAGACGGCGCGCCGCATGCCTTCGATGTTCATGACGTGGATACCGAAGAGATCGACCTCGGCCGCCGGGATGACGATGACCGAATAGTCGAGCGCGCGCTGGACGACCCGGTCGTAGACGCGGTCGCGGGCCTTGGCCGTGAGCACCTTCGAATCGGTGAGCTCGGGCAGCCGGGCGGCGTCTCCGGAACGCAGGACGCACGCGGCCACGACGAGCGGGCCGGCGCAAGCACCGCGCCCTGCCTCGTCGACTCCGGCGACGGGCCCGAGGCCACGCCGGTCCAGCGCACTCTGCAACCCCCAGAAGAGGTCGCCACGCACCACTGCTCTCGGCGGCCGAAGCGGCTCGGCCGGTGTGAGCGGTACAGGAACTCTCAAGGCCTTACCGCCTCCGGTCGACCGCCTTGCGCACTCCGGACGACATCCGCCTGCCGAGGAAGACGACGGGCCACGCCGCGGCGATGCCGACACCCAGGGGGAGCCCCTGCTGCCACGCCGGCGCACCGAGCGCCACCGGCTGAGCGGTCGCCTGCGGGTTGTGGTCCGAAACGCCACCCCAGCGGCCGGGCGGGAGCACGATGACGCGCGCCTTGCCGATGATGTTGTCGACCGGGACGGCGCCGTTCACGCCACCGCCGCCCTGGAACCGGGAGTCGCTCGAGTTGTTGCGGTTGTCGCCCATCACCCAGACGTAGCCGGCGGGCACCTTCACCGGATCGAACGTCTTCTGGGTGGGGGGCATGCCCTCTTCCCAGTGGACGTACGGCTCGTCCAGTGCCTTGCCGTCCACGACGACACGGTTGTCGTCGCAGCACTGCACCGTCTGACCGCCGACCGCGATGATCCGCTTGACGAAGTCACGTTCGTCCGGCGGCGCGAAGCCGATCAGGGAACCCAGTGCGCGGAAACCGCTGACGAAGATGTTGCTGGACTCCGGCGTGTCGATCTCGCCCGCCCACGCCGGCGGTCCCTTGAAGACCACCACGTCGCCCGGGCCGGGATCGGTGAAGTCGTACGTGATCCGGTCGACCAGGATCCGGTCGCCCGTGCACCCGCTGCAGCCGTGCAGAGTGGTCTCCATGGAGCCCGAGGGGATCATGTAGACCTTGGCGAGGAACTGCTGGATCAAGATCGTCAGCACGAGTGCGACGACGATCAGGATCGGCAGTTCCTTCCAGAACGACCGCTTTTTGTTGACCTTGCCGAATTTCTTGGCGCCGGATCGGCCCCGGCGGGAGGCCCGGGTGGGGCGCTCCTCTTCGGGGCGATCGGGCTCGTCTTCGGAGGTGTTCTGGGACACGGGTTCGACCACGACGCCAGGTTACCGGTAACCGTGTGACTACCTACTTGGCGGAGGTCGTCTCGCGGTTTTCGCGGCGTTCCTTGATCTTGGCGGCCTTGCCGCGCAGCTCGCGGAGGTAGTACAGCTTCGCCCGGCGGACGTCGCCGCGCTTGAAGACCTCGACCTCGGCGATGTTCGGCGAGTGCACCGGGAAGGTGCGCTCCACGCCGATGCCGAACGACACCTTGCGGACCGTGAAGGTCTCGCGGATGCCGCCGCCCTGGCGACGCAGCACGACGCCCTGGAAGATCTGGTTACGCTCGCGGTTGCCCTCGATGACGCGGACGTGAACCTTGAGCGTGTCGCCCGGTCGGAAGTCCGGGATGTCGGAACGCAGTGACTGCGCGTCCAGCGCGTCCAGGGTGTTCATCGGTGGTCCGTCCTCGTCTTCGTATGGCTTACGTGCAGCTTGGGCGCGCAGTGTCGGGCACTGCGACCTACCCGGGGGCTGATGGCGTTCCGGCGGACCTCGCGGCTTTTACTTCGGCCACTGGCCAAGGTAAAAATTCGCGCGTCTGCTCACGCCAACCTGTCAAGTATTGCAGACCAGGTCTCAGGTGTTCGACCCGGCCTGGCCGGTGCCCTCGTTCAATCGTTCGAGGACCCCACGATCGTGCTTGTCGAGACTACCTTCCGGCAACCGGCCGATCAGTTCGGGCCTGCGGCGGACGGTGCGTTCCAGTGCCTGGTCGCGGCGCCAGCGGTCGATCAGCGCGTGGTTGCCCGAACGCAGGACGTCCGGCACGGCCAGGTCGCGCCAGACTTCCGGCCGCGTGTAGCTGGGGCCTTCGAGGAGGCCGTCGGAGAAGGAGTCCTCCTCGGCGGAGCGGGCGTTCCCGAGTACTCCGGGCAGCAGCCTGACGACGGCCTCGACCATCACCAGTACCGCGGCCTCGCCGCCGACGAGCACGTAGTCGCCGATCGAGACCTCGTCGACGGGCATCCGCCGTGCGGCGTCGTCGATCACCCGCTGGTCGATGCCCTCGTAGCGGCCGCAGGCGAACACCAGGTGCTCTTCCGCGGCGTACTGATGCGCCATGGCCTGCGTGAACGGGCGTCCGGCGGGGGTCGGGACCACGAGGCGGGTGTTCTCGCCGCAGACGTCGTCCAGGGCGGGGCCCCAGACCTGCGGTTTCATCACCATGCCGGGCCCGCCGCCGTACGGCGCGTCGTCGACCGCGCGGTGGACGTCGTGCGTCCAGTCCCGCAGGTCGTGGACGCCGACCTCGATGAGGCCGCGGTCGATCGCACGCCCGAGCAGTGCGGCGCGGAGCGGATCGAGGTATTCGGGGAAGATCGTGACGACGTCGAGGCGCATCAGGCGTCCAGCAGGCCTTCCGGCGGGTCGAGGACCACACGGCCGCCCGCGACGTCGACCACCGGGACGATCGCCTTCACGAACGGCACGAGCACCTCACGTCCGTCGTACTCGATCGACAACAGTTCCCCCGCGGGCGAATGCGCGATTTCGAGCACCTTGCCGATGACCGTGCCATCGGTGAGTTCGGCCCGCAGGCCTTCGAGTTCGTGGTCGTAGAACTCGTCGGGGTCTTCGGTCGGCGGCAGCGTCGAGGTGTCGGCGATCAGCAGGGCGCCGCGGAGGGTCTCCGCGACATCCCTGGTCAGCACCTCTTCGAAACGCACCAGCAGCCGCCCGCTGTGTTCGCGGGCGGCTGCGATGGTGAGGTCTCTGCTGCTGCCGTCACGCAGCTTCGTCGTGACGACCGAACCGACCGCGAACCGCTGTTCCGGCGAGTCCGTGCGCACGTCCACCGCGAGTTCACCGCGGATTCCGTGCGCCTTGGCGATCCGGCCGACTACGACGTCCATCCCGTTGGTTCCCCGGTCAGCGATCGGTGTCGACGACGTCCACGCGGACGCCGCGGCCACCGATGCCGCCCATGACGGTGCGCAAGGCGGTCGCCGTGCGACCGCCCCGGCCGATCACCTTGCCGAGATCGTCGGGGTGCACATGCACCTCGAGCGTGCGGCCACGACGTGTGGTCAGCAGCTCGACCCGGACCTCGTCCGGGTTGTCGACGATCCCGCGCACCAGGTGTTCGAGGGAGTCAGCGAGGAAGCTCACGCCTCGGCCTTGTCACCCTCGGCGGCCTCCGCCTTGTCGGCTTCGGCCTTCTTCGGGGCGGACTTCTTCTTCGGCGTGGTGGCCTCGGTCGAGGGGGCGTCACCGGCCGCGGCGAGCGCGGCGTTGAACAGGTCCTGCTTCGACGGCTTCGGCTCGGCGACCTTCAGGGTGCCTTCGGCGCCCGGGAGGCCCTTGAACTTCTGCCAGTCGCCGGTGATCTCGAGGATGCGCTGGACCGGCTCGGTCGGCTGCGCGCCGACGGACAGCCAGTGCTGGGCACGCTCGGTGTCGACCTCGATGAAGCTCGGCTCTTCCTTCGGGTGGTACTTGCCGATCGTCTCGATGGCCTTGCCATCACGGCGAGTGCGCGCGTCGGCGACGATGATGCGGTAGTACGGCGCACGGATCTTGCCGAGACGCTGCAGCTTGATCTTGACGGCCACGGGTGTGGGTACTCCTCAGTTCTCTCTGATGCAGGTGGAAGGCGCACGCCAGCCGAGTGGGGAACGGCTGCGCACACCCGAAGGTCCGAAGCTCGGGCACGGTGAGAGGGTCCGGCCAAAGCAGGCAAGCGTACATTCTGCCAGACGCCGGCTGACTGTCAGAACGCGGCTATCCCGAGCGAGGCGAGCAGGATCGTCACGGCCGGGAGGAAGTTGTTCACCTGATGGGCGACCACGCTGCCGAGCAGCCGTCCGGTGAACACCCTGGCCAGCCCGATCGGGATCGCGATCACCAGCAGCAACGTGGTGCGCAGCGGTTCGAGATGGCTCGCCGCGAAAATGGCCGTCGAGACCAGGAACGCCGCGATCCTCCCCCAGCGCTCGGTACGCCACTGCAGCCGTTCGACCGCGCCCCACAGCAGACCGCGGTAGATGATCTCTTCGCAGATCGGCCCGACCAGCCACAGGTAGATGAACATGACGACGGCCGCCGACACCGACATCCGGCGGTCTTCGACGAGCGCGCTGATCGCCGAGGTCGCGTTCGCGTCGCCGACGACCTGCGTCCAGACGTAGGCGGCGAGCGAGGTGAACCCGAGTCCGAGCACGCCGAGTTTGAGCCCGAGCTTGACGTCGGCCCAGCTCCAGCCGATCCGCAGATCGGTGAACGGGCCGTTGCCGCGCAGCCTGGTGATCAGCAACGCGACTCCGGCGGCGATCATCGTCGGCACCATGGTGCCCAGCAGCACCATGCGCATCGGCAGCGGCTGGCCGGGCTGGACGTCGCCGAGCAGGACGCTGATGAACGCCGCCGAGGCGAGCAGGACGGCCTCCACCAGGAGAAAGGCCCCGAACCCCCAACGATGCGGCGGTGGCGTGTCGGGCGCGGCCACCTCACCTCCGGCAGTGACTTCTTCCGGGAGCTCGTCCGGCGGCGCCGCCTCGGGGATCGGCTCCCTTGGCTGAGATACGGTCACGCCGATCCTCCGGTGATCGTTCGGTTACTCACAGACTCTAGGGCGTGTCCGGCGAATCTGTTCCATGGACTTCGTGATCCAGGTGGTTCCTGGGGGTGCGGGCCCTTCGTCCTCGTACCGGGCGTACTCGGGCGAAGGGCCCGTGCCGCCAGGGGCCGCCTGGGCGCGGAGGCCGGGGACGTGATTTGCCGGACACGCCCTAGCCGCCAGGACTGGCGATCACCCCTCCGCTGAAGAGCAATACCGCCGGTGGGAGGTTGTTGGCCGCGTGCGCGATGACCGCCGCGCTCACCCGGCCCGAAAGATAGCGGGCGAGGCCGATCGCGATGCCCTGGCCGAACAGCGCGATCGTGCGCGCGGCCTCCCCGTGCAACTGGGCGAACACCAGCGCGGTGACCAACAGGATCACCCATGAGGGCAACCGGTGGAAGCCCATCGCGTTCCAGAGCGTGCCGCGGAAGAGCAGTTCTTCGGTGACCGGGGCGGCGAAGACGACGATGGCCGCGGCGACCACCAGCCAGACGGTGTCGCCTTCGGTGGTGCCGGACAGTTCCGTGATCGGGCCGGGCGAGACGTCGGAAATGGTCCTGTCGGTGCTGTCGGTCCCGTAGACGGCGAGCAGGAGCAGGTTGAGGAGGTAGCCGGCGGCGAGCGCGGCCGCCCCGCAGGCGAGCCCGATCCGGACGTCACGCCACGTGGGTTTGAGGCCGAAGTCCGCGCGGAGTCCTCGTCCCCAGACCCGGGAACCGGCCACGGGGCCGAGGCCGAGCACGAGGGTCGGGAGGAACGCGAGGATCAGCAGCGGGCCGACGTCGCGGAGTTCGAGCGGGTCGTAGCCGCCGAAGCGGCCCGACATCAGGAAACTCATGACGAGAGTGACGAGGTGGTATCCGGCGATGCCCGCGAAGAACGCTACGAATCCCCAGTGCGCTCCGAGCACCAGACGCTCGCGAGCCTGCCCGTCGTCCACCACGCCTCCACGCTAAGCACCGCTCCGGTCACGGGTGGAGTCGGGTCAGGCGTAGATCTTGCCACGCAGGACGATGTGACTCGGATGCCGCAGCACCGCGAGATCCTCACGCGGATCGGACGGGTAGACCAGCAGATCGGCCGAAGCGCCATCGACGATTCCTGGCACGCCAAGCCATTCGCGGGCCGCCCACGAAGCCGAAGCCAGCGCCTGTCCGGCGGACATGCCCGCCTTGTGGAGTGCCTCGATCTCGTCGACGAGCCTGCCGTGTTCGACCATGCCGCCCGCGTCGCTACCGGCGTACACCCGCACGCCCGCCTCGATCGCCGTCGACACCATCTGCCCCACACCGGCGTGCAATGCCCGCATGTGGTCGGCGTACACCGGGTATTTGCCCGCCTTGTCGGCGATTCCGGGGAAGTTCTCGATGTTGATCAGCGTCGGCACGAGCGCGATACCGCGTTCGGCGAGGACATCCAGCTGATCGGCCGAAAGTTCGGTGCCGTGCTCCAGACAGTCGATCCCCGCGTCGATCAAGCCGGGCAACGCGGCCTGGCCGAACACGTGCGCCGTCACCTTGGCGCCCTCGGCGTGCGCGACGGCGATGGCCTCGGCGAGGACGTCATCGGGCCAGAGCGGCGCGAGATCGCCGATGCCGCGGTCGATCCAGTCGCCGACGAGTTTGACCCAGCCGTCGCCGTCGCGGGCCTGCTCGGCGACCGCCTTCGGCAGTTCGGCAGGGTCGTCGAGTTCGATGCCGAGACCGGGGATGTAGCGCTTGCGCAGGGCCAGATGCCGTCCGGCGCGGATGATCCGCGGCAGGTCGGCGCGTTCCTGCAACGGCCGGACGTCGATCGGCAGCCCGCAGTCGCGGATCAGCAGGGTTCCGGCGTCGCGATCGGTGATCGCCTGGTCGGCGGCCTCTTCGAGGGTGGTGGCGCCGCCGACCCCGATGCCGGGATGGCAATGCGCGTCGACCAGCCCGGGCACGAGAAAGCCTTCCCGGACAACGGTTTCCGCTCCGGCGACCGGTTCACTCGTGATCCGGCCGCCGGTGATCCACAGCTCGCGGTGCTCGCCGTCCGGCAGGACGACGCCCGCCAGGTGCAGCGCCTCCACGCCTACTTGTCCTTCGGGAACTTGAACTTCTTGGGGTCGAAGCCCGGTACGTCGTTCATCCCGCCGAGCTGGGAGAGGTCGGGCATGCCGCCGCCGGGGCCGCCGGGCATCCCGCCCGGGGGCAACATCGGCATGCCGCCGGGGAAGCCGCCGCGGACCTTGGGCTGCGTCGGGCCGCGCCCCTTGCCCTTCTTCCCCTTCTTGCCCTTGCGGTTCTTGCTGCCGCCTCCGCCGCCGAAGCCGAAGCGGCCGGCCATCTGCGCCATCATCTTGCGCGCCTCGAAGAACCGGTTGACCAGTTCGTTGACGTCGCGGACGGCGACGCCGGACCCCTTCGCGATCCGCAGGCGGCGCGAAGCGTTGATCATCTTCGGGTCGTCGCGTTCGGCGGGGGTCATCCCGCGGATGATCGCCTGCAGCTTGTCGAGGTGCTTGTCGTCGACCTGCGCGAGCTGGTCCTTCATCTGCCCGGCGCCGGGCAGCATGCCGAGCAGGTTGCCGATCGGGCCCATCTTGCGGACCGCGAGCATCTGCTCGAGGAAGTCCTCCAGGGTGAGCTGGCCGCTGCCGAGCTTGGCCGCGGTCTGCTCGGCCTTCTCCTGGTCGAAATGCTCCTCGGCCTGCTCGATGAGGCTGAGCACGTCGCCCATGCCGAGGATCCGGCTGGCCATCCGGTCCGGGTGGAAGAGGTCGAAGTCCTCGAGCTTCTCACCGTTCGACGCGAACAGGATCGGCTGGCCGGTGACCTGGCGGACCGAGAGCGCGGCACCACCGCGGGCGTCACCGTCGAGTTTGGTGAGCACGACGCCGCTGAACCCGACGCCGTCGCGGAACGCCTCGGCCGTGGTGACCGCGTCCTGACCGATCATCGCGTCGACGACGAACAGCGTCTCGTCCGGCGACACGGCGTCGCGGATGTCCGCGGCCTGCTTCATCAGCTCTTCGTCGACACCGAGACGACCGGCGGTGTCGACGAGGACGATGTCGTGCTGGGCGCGCTTGGCCTCGTCGATGGCGCGGCGGGCGACGTCGACCGGGTCGCCGACGCCGTTGCCGGGTTCGGGCGCGAATGTGGTGACGCCCGCGCGCTCGCCAACGACCTGCAGCTGCGTGACGGCGTTGGGGCGCTGGAGGTCACAGGCGACCAGCAGCGGCGCGTGTCCCTGCTTCTTCAGCCACAGCGCGAGCTTTCCGGCGAGGGTGGTCTTACCGGCACCCTGCAGACCCGCGAGCATGATGACCGTCGGCGGGTTCTTCGCGAACGACAGCCGCCTGGTCTCGCCGCCGAGGATGGTGACCAGTTCCTCGTTGACGATCTTGATGACCTGCTGCGCCGGGTTCAGCGCACCGTGCACCTCGGCGCCCTTGGCGCGGTCCTTGATGCGGGCGATGAAGTCCTTGACCACCTGCAGCGCGACATCCGCTTCGAGCAGCGCGATCCGGATCTCACGCGCGGTGGCGTCGATGTCGGCGTCGGAGAGCCTGCCCTTGCGCGACAGGGTCTGCAGGGCGGACGTGAGCCGATCGGAGAGGGTGTCGAACACGGGTGTGCACGCTCCAGCTGGGTCGTTTGTGGCGAGCCGGTACGGACCGGCGGCTTTCCAGGGTAGTCGGTGTGCGGGGCAGGCGTTTGACGCGGTTGCGGCCGCCCGTGGCTCAGGGCTTGCGGAGGTCGGCTTCGGTGAGGGCCCGGATCACGTCGGCGCGGGCGGTGCCGGACTCGCGGACGGTGCGGCTCATCTCCACGTGCAGGAAGGCCGTGCCTTCCTCGGCCGCGGCCTTGCCCTGGACGTTCTTCATCCCTTCCAGCGCGCCGCACGAGGAGGTCCACGCCCGGCAAACCGAGAACCCACCGCCGGCGAGCCGGTCCGCCGCGCGCCGGATGGGATCTCCGGCCATCGACATTCCCGACGACAGCACGATGTCGTCGTCCGGCATGTTCTGGTCGTCGAACCCGTGCAGCTGTACCTGTGTCATCCCGCGTCCGGCGAGGGTCGCGGCCACGACGTGGAACACCGAGTCCACTTCATGCGCGACATCGGCGTGGCCGTCGTCGGCCTTCCGGTGCGCGCCCGCGATCAGCAGGACCGCGCCCGGGACCCGCTGGAAGTAGTCGAGGCCGAACAACTCCGTCTTCAGGTCCGACGCCGGATGCGGGACCTCGATGACGAGTGACGCCGGCGCGGAGCGGTCGATCAGGTACAGCCCCCATGCCCGCTCGGTGCCGGACTCGTTCGTGGCGATCGTGTACGGCCGCCCGGTGTCCGCGTCCACGCCGTCCCGCACCGAGAACCCGAGCTTCTCGAGATCGGACGGCGTCGCGCGCCCGGCGTCCAGCAGTGTGGTGAAACCGGCAGCCGCTTCACGACGTTCGTCGGCTTTCGGCGAACGGTGATCCTGCTCGGCGGAGAGTGCCGAGGTGAACCCGGCGATCACGGAACGCAGGCTCCCGTCCGGCGGCGGACCGGGCTTGGGCGACTCGTCCTCGCCGAGGATCAGCACGAGCGTCAGCACCAGGGCCAGCGCGACGGCGATACCGGTCACGCTGAGCAACATCCGTTTTCGGCTGATCACCACCCGAAGCCTACTGGCTCACCCGAATAGGTAGCCTTAGCCGCGATTTGGCCCGATGAGTGAGTTGTAACGTCACTGAGGGCAAATTTGATATCCGCGTGTAACCCGATTGGGTGCGGGTTGCGCTAGTGGCCGATCAGGGCCGCGATCACCCCCGATCTTCGAACTGAAAGGCCTGGGGGCCAGGTGAATCGGCAAAAGGACCAGCTCGACCCGGTGGCGCGGCTTCGCGATCAGATCCCCGAGGCGGGCTTTCCGCGTGGCGTGGGAGTGGCGTCCGCCACGGGTTTCGTCCTGCTGTTGCTGATCACCGCCTTCACCGCCCTTTATCTGTCCACCTCCGGTCCGCTTTCGGCTATCGGCGGGAAATCCGGTGACCTCGTCCCGCACGAGGTCACCGAGGGCCAGCGGCGCGCGACCGTCGCCCTCGCGCAGGCGCTGGCCACCTCCGCCACCACCGCCGCCAGCGATCTGCAGGTCAGCACCGGCTCCGGGCTGTTCGACAACACCGACGACGAAGCCGTCCTCAACCGCCTCGGCGAGACGTATCCGGATTGGCGCGGCATCGTCGTCTTCGACCCCGCCGCCCGGAAGGTCCTGGCCACGCACGGCGAACCGGTGGCCGTCGAAAGCCTTCGCGACGTCGCCGTCTCCACACTCACGGTCCGCCCGATCGCCCGGCCCGGCGACTCGCCGCTCGTCCTCACGGCGCTCCCGCTCACCGGTGCCCGAGCGGGCAAGCTCCTCGTCGTCTCGACCGCGCTGCGCGGTGTGCAGCCGGAGCTCGACAAGGACGCGAAACAACAGCTCCGGCTGGTCACCCCGGACGGCGCGCTGCTCTACTCGTACGGCGCCGAAATACCCGAGAACGACAAGACGGCACAGGAGCTCCTCACCCGCGCCACCGCCGCCGGGGCCGCCGGGGAATCGGGCGCGTTCACCGGTGAAGCGATGGCCGAACCCACCAAACCGGACAAGCGGATCGCGCCGGTCGTGTCCTTCGCCCCGGTGACCTCGGACGGCACCGCGGGCAGTCTCGGGCTGACCGCCGTCACCATCAGCCGCTTCCCGGTCGAACCGGTCCCCGCGCGCTGGCCGGGCCTGATCCCGGCCGCCGCGCTGCTGGTCCTCGCCGTCGGCGGTTTCGTGCTGCTGCGGCGTACGGTCGTCGCGCCGATCCTGCGCCTGCGCGCCGACGCGCTCGCCGTCGCGGCGGGGGTGCTCGACCGGCCGGTGCGCCAATCCCGCGTCCACGAGGTGAACCGGCTGACCCGTGCCGTCGAGCGCTGCCGGTCGAAGCTGAGGCGGCGCAAGGTCGGCGCCAAGGTCAAGCCGTTCATCTCCGCACAGGCCGTCGTCGCGCTCGTTTCCCTGGCGCTGCTCGGCTGGTCGGTCACCGTCGCCGCGACCCTCGGTCGCCAGAACGCCGCCGTCTCGCCCACCGTGCTGAGCGAGTACGGCGGCCGCGTCACGCACTCGGCCGACACGCTGCGCCGAAGCCTCTCGCAGGGCCTCGGTGACCTTCGGGCCGTCGCGAGGCTCAGCGCGGGCAAGCAACCGGATCAGCTGCGCGGCATGCTCGAGCAGCTCGCCATGAACGAGAGCCGGTTCCGCAGCGTCTACCTGACCGACGCCGACGGCGGGGTGCTCCAGTCGGCCGGGCGTGAGGCACTGCGCGATCCGGGCAAGCTGCCCGACGGCGCGGGCCTGCGCCAGCACAACACCAGTGGCCGGGTGCCCGTGGTCTACGCCTTCACGCATCTGCCGGATTCGGCACAGGTCCTGGTCGGCGAATACGACGTGCCGCGGATGGCTTCGATGCTCGGCTCGGCGGGCGGCCGGGTCCGCGTGGTCGACGAAGGCAAGCGCACCATCGCCGACACCGAGGGCTACTTCGCCTTCTCCCAGCTCACCGACCCCGTCTTGGTCAAGAACTTCACCACCGCGCAGACCGGTGAGGACGCCCGTGAAACCACGTCGACGACCCTGGTCGCGGCGGAGCGCCTCGCCGGCGAGGGCAGTGTGGCCGAGCTGAAGTGGGTCGTCGTCGCCGAGCAGCCGATCGGCTCGCTCGGCGTCGCGGACAACACGGTGCGGGCGGGTGCCCGCGTGGCCGCGCTCCTGACCGCCGTCGTCGCGCTGATGTTGTTCGCCTGGCATCTGCTCGTCGTCATCCGGCCGCTGCGGCGCGTCGCGGAATCCGCCGTGCCGATCGCCAAGGGCATCGGGATGGGTGCCGTGGTCTACCCGCAGCGCCAGGACGAGATCGGCAGCATCGCCTCCTGCGTCGAGATCTGCCGCCAGGCGTTGACCGAAGGCAAGGCGCGTCTCGGCGAGGTCCGGCGTCCGGCGGGCGCGGCGACCGACGAGACCGCGCTGCTCCAGCGGGTGAAGGACGCGCCCAAGGCCGAACGGCGACCAGAACCGCGTGTCGCGCCCCGTCGCCCGGCGCGGCCGCACCGCGACCTCCCCCGGGCCGCCCGCGACGAACCCCGGCCGGAACAGCCGCGGGCGCCACGACGCCAGCGAGGGCCGGGCGAAAGCCGGCAACCACACCTGGCCGAACGGGGCCGGAGCCCGAAGTGACGTTTCTTTACTTCGTACTGCTCACCGCGTCGGCGGCGATGCTGGCCGCCGGGATCGCCGAGCAGCGCAACCATTACCGGAACCTGCACAGCATCCCGACGCGGGTGCTGGTCAACGGCATTCGCGGCAAATCGTCGATCACCCGTCTCTGCGCGGGCGCGCTCCGCGGCGGGGGGCTGGTGACGACCGCGAAGACCACCGGCACCGCGGCCCGGTTCATCCACCCCGACGGCAGCGAAGAGCCGGTCTACCGCAAGTTCGGCATCGCCAACGTCGTCGAGCAGATCGGCATCGTGCGCCGCGCCGCCGCGTACCGGCCGGACGCGCTGGTGATCGAGTGCATGGCCGTCATGCCGGACCTCCAGGAGATCAACCAGAGCAAGCTGATCCGGTCCACCATCGGCGTGCTCTGCAACGTCCGCGAGGACCACCTCGCCGAGATGGGCCCGACGCTGGACGACGTCGCGCGCTCGCTGAGCCGCTCGATGCCGATCGGCGGGATCTGCCTCACCGCGGAGAAGGACCGGCTCGCGATCCTCCAGGAGGAGGCGGACAAGCGGAACTGCCGTCTGATCGCCGTCGACCCCGAAACGGTCACCGACGAGGAGATGCGCGGGTTCAGCTGGATCACGTTCAAGGAGAACGTCGCCATCGCGCTGGCCGTCGCCGACCTCCTCAAGGTCAACCGGCGGCTGGCGCTCGAAGGCATGTGGGCCGCCCCACCCGACCCCGGCGTCCTCCAGGTCCACCACTACCGCGCGGGGCGCCGAAAGCTCCGCTTCGCGAACGTCTTCGCCGCGAACGACCCCGAATCGACACTGATGAACATCGACCAGCTCCGCGCGCAGGGCGCGATCGCCGATCCGCTCCACGTGATCATCAACTGCCGCCCCGACCGGGTCGAGCGCAACGGCCAGATGGGCGCGCTGATCCCGCGGATCGCCCCGGACCGGGTGGTGCTGATCGGCGACCCGACGCGCAGTGCGCGGAACGCGATCCCGAGCGAATGGCAGGACCGCGTCCTCGACCTCGGTGGCTCGCGACCGCCGGAGGAGCTGCTGCGCAAGATCGTCGGCGGTATCGACCGGCAGGCGTCGCTGGTCGCCATCGGCAACATCCACGGACAGGGCGAACTCCTCATCGACGAACTCGCCAAACTGGAAGCGGTCGCCTCCTGATGCTCACCACGTCCCTCTCCCCCGAGGTCGCCACCATCGGTCTCGCCATCGGGCTGCTGCTGTCACTGGTCTGCTACCTGACCACGAACCTCTCACCCGGCGGCATGATCACCCCCGGCTGGATCGCCTTGACCATCGTCGAGGACTTCCGGCGGGCGGCGATCATCGTGCTGATGACCGCGCTGACCTACGCGGGCACGAAAGTGTTGCAGCGCCTGGTGATCCTGTACGGTAAGCGGTTGTTCGCCGCGGTCGTGCTGCTCGGGGTAGTGCTGCAGACGACCTTGCTGCTCTTCCTCCAGGCCGACTTCCCGCTGTTGTTCGTGCACCAGACCCTGGGTTTCGTGGTGCCCGGCCTGGTGGCCTACCAGCTGGTCCGGCAGCCACCGGCGGCGACCGTCCTCGCCACCGGCGGGGTGAGCCTCGGCTGTTACGCGATCCTGATCAGCGGAGTGCTGGTCGGGCTGGTCCCCGAGGTGTGAGGTCGGCGATGCGCAGGGCGATCCGGATCGGGGTACTGGCCGCGGTGATCGGTGTGTCCGGAACCGCCGCGGTCTACGTCGCGACGCAGGAAAAGCAAGCCATCACCGCCATGTCGGCGTCGTTGGTGACGCCGGGTGTCGCGGCGACCGGCGAGTATTCGTACGAGCGGCTCGAAGCCCCCGGCCGGACGATCGTCCGCGATTCCGCCGGTACGCAGCTGGCGTCGTTCACCGACGGCTCGCGCACGGTCATGCTGACCGGCCGGAGCCGGACCTTCACCGAACCGAAGTTCACCACGGTCACGATCACCTCGTCGGCGTGGGTGCGCTTCGCGCCGCAGCCCTGGAAGGAAGGCGCGGAGAAGGAACCATGGTTCCGCGATTGGCTGCCCAAGGCCGTCGGTGACACCTCCCCGGACCTCCTCGCCATCGCGCTGCAGTACACCGACGGTGCCGCGCCTCAGACGGCCAAGAAGCTCCGGATAGGTGGCGACGCCAGCTTCGGTCCCGACAGCGCCGAAGGACGGCTCGAGAAGTCGGACTTCTACGACTACCTCGGCGTCGACTGGGATTTCCCGGACAAGCACGAGAAAGCGGAACCGGCGCGGTTCGGTTCGCTCGACTGCTCCGGTTTCGTGCGGATGGTCTACGGCTACCGCGCGGGCTATCCGATGCTCGGCGGCAACACGAAGGGGCCGGGCCTCCCGCGACGCGCCTGGGCGATGTCCGAACTCGGTCCCGGGACACAAGTGATCGCCGATACCAAGAAACAGGCCACGGACTACTCGGCCCTGCAGCCCGGCGACATCCTCTTCTTCAATCTGGAGCCGCACCTCGGGCCGCAGGTCTCGCACACCGGGATCTACCTCGGCATCGACGGCGACGGGAGGCGTCGGGTGCTGTCCAGCCGCAAGGTCGCCAATGGGCCGACGTTCGGTGACGCCGGCGGTGTGTCGCTGATCGACGGCGAAGGCACCTACGCCAAGGCGTTCCGCGCCGCCAAGCGACTCTGAAGCGGGCGTCCGGCCGAAGAAGGGCTCCGAGACCGGCCGCCCCTCGCAAGCCGGTGTCGGAGCCCCTACGGAAGGCTCGCCTCCCCGCGAGCCGACCGTAAGCACACTTGGCGAAGTTCGCGGGAAATCGGCTCGCCGGACCCCCAGTACCAGGCGATTCGCATCCCCGCGCGCTCGCCGCGCGATGGCATAACCTTGCCCGGTCACCGTGGGGTCACGGCAGCGTGAAGACCCCCAACTATCCCTGGGTAGAACTACTCAACTGGTCTTGGCGCGGGATTTGATCTTGGCCGAAGCCTTCTTCGCGCGCGTACGCGCCTCACGCGCCTTGCCCGACGCTTCCTTGGCTTTCCCGACCGGATCACTGTCGGCTTCGACCGCGCTTCGCTGCAGGGCCGCCAGTAGCCGCGTCACGCCTTCCGCCTGCTCGGCGGCGGTCGGTTGGAGGACGTCGTCGCCGTCGAGTTTGGCTTGGATGAGCGCTTCCAGCGCTTCCCGGTAGCGGTCGGTGTACCTGCCGGGCTCGAAGTCCTGCGTGAGGTCCTCGATGAGCGAGACCGCGTTCCGCAGCTCCCCGCGCCGCAGGTCGACGTCTTCGTGCAGGAACGGGAAGTCCGGGCGGCGGATCTCGTCCGGCCACAGCATCGTCTCGAGCACGATCACCTGGTCCCGTACGCGCAGCGCGCCCAGCGTCTCGCGCTGCCGCAGGGTCACCTTCACGATCGCGATCCGGCCGGACTGCTGCAGCGCCTCGCTCAGCAGCACGTACGGCTTGGTGCCCGCCGGCTCCGGTTCGAGGTAGTAGCTGCGCGCGAAGTACGTCGGGTCGACCTGCTCGGCCGGGGTGAAACCGACGACGTCCATCGACTGGGTGGTCGGGGCGATCAGCGACGCGAAGTCGCCGCCGGTCAGCAAAACCACGTCACCACCGGGGACGGGGTGGCCTTTGACGATTTCCGTCGGCGGGACCTCGGCGCCGTCGACCTCGCAGACCCACTTCACCCGCACGCGGCCGCCGTCCGGCTCGTGCACCTGGTGGAGGGGGATGTTGTGCTCCTCGGTCGCGCTGTACGCCTTCACCGGAATGGCGTACGTTCCGAAGCCGATCGTGCCTTTCCACACCGCCCGCATGGCCCACCTCCGCCTGGTCAGCGTATCCAGGCCGCGAAGCGCCGGGACAGCTACAAACGGGTGTCAGGGGCTACTGATTCGCTCACACATTCGAATGACGGACGTGCTTCGGCGAGCGCGTCGGCCGAACAGCCGACAGCGGTGGCGGCCGCTCGGAGTACTTCCGCGACGACCTCGACGTCCACTTGGGGAGCGGCAGCCAGCGCGCCCGCACCGCCCCCTTCGACCCGGACGGCCATGCCTTCGAGCGCGGTGGCCAAGGCCTGTTGCCCGGCGACGAGGTGCTCGACCACCTGGAGCAGTTCGGGCACGGTCGCGGCGGTGCCCGACGCGGTCAGGGAAGCGGCGAGGTCGTCCGCGCAGCCGCGGAGATGGGAGGCGACGACCGTCGGCGGCAGCGTGAGCCGCTGCGGTCGGGGTGCGTTCTGCTCGTGCCCCAGCACGCGCTCACCGCCCCTCCGGATCCTTCGGGTCCCGACCGCGAACATCCTGCCACCGCTACCGTCCGCCACCCGCGCGACACCCCGGAGCGGGCTCGTCGCCCCCAAAACGATCAGGAAGCGGCCGACAGCAGCGCCGCCTCGATCTTCGACCGCCAGGCCTGGTCGACCCGGCCGGTCCGCGGCGCGACGGCGAACGAGTCGACGACGGCGCCACCGAGCGTGGCCACCTTCGCCCAGCGCACCTCGGCCTCACACCGCCGCAGCGCGCCCGCGACCCGGTACAGCAGCCCGATCCGGTTCGCGGCCCGCAGTTCGACCACGACCGTGTCCTGCCCGCTGGTCTCGTCGTCGAACCAGATCACCTTCGCCCCGGCCGACGGCGTCTCGGCACCGCCGTAGTCCCGTTCCTTCGCCGCGAGCCGCTGGGTGAGCGGCAGCGTCCCGGCCACCGCCCGCGCGAACTGCTCACGCAGCAACGTGACGTCGGGCAGCGAGCCGAACTTCGGCGACGCCGTGAACACGCCCGCCCGTCCCCCGTCGTGCCCGCGCAGCACCGCCGCGTGCACCTCCAGCGAGTTCAGCGCGAGGACTCCGGCGGCGGGGGCCAGCAGTTCCGCAGGGGCCGGGACCGCGAGCACCACGGTCACGACCTTGCCCGCCGCCGTGATCCGCACTTCGCCGCGGCCGGAAGCGACGGCCTCGGCGACGAGTTCCCGCTGTTCGGCTCCCATCGGCTCCGGTGGCACGAAACCCTTGCCGTGCAACGCCTCCTCGCAACCGGACACGAGTTCGGCGAGCAGCCGGGCCTTCCAGTCGGTCCACACCCCCGGACCGGTGGCCAGCGAATCGGCCGTCGTCAGCGCGTGCAGAAGTTCCAGCAGGACGAGGTTCTCGTCGAGCGTCTTCGTCACCCGCTGGATCGTGGCCGGGTCACTGATGTCCCGCCGCGTCGCGGTGTGCGGCAACAGCAGGTGATGCCGCACCATCCCCGAAACCAGGGCGGCATCCGGTTCCGGGAGACCGAGCCGGGCCGCCACCTGAGCACTGATCTTCGCGCCGAGTTCGGAGTGGTCCGCGTCGCGACCCTTGCCGATGTCGTGCAGCAGCGCGCCGATCAGCAACAGGTCCGGCCGCGAAACGGTGGTCGTCAGTTTCGACGCTTCCACCGCGGCCCGCACGAGATGCCGGTCGACGGTCCACGCGTGCACCGGTGACCGCGGCGGGAGATCCCGCACCGAACCCCATTCGGGGAACAGCCGCGCCCACAGTCCTGTCCGGTCGAGCGCCTCGACGGCGTCGATCAGGCCTTCACCCGCGCCGAGCATCTCCACCAGCGCCTTGAGGGCGTCGGCCGGCCACGGCGCGCGCAGTTCCGGCGCCGTCTCCGCGAGCGCACGCAGGGTTCCGAGCGAGATGGGCTTGCGGATCCGGGCCGACGCCGCGGCGACCCGCAGCAACAGCGCCGGATCCTTGGCGGGCACCGCGTCCCGCGCCAGCGCGACCTCGTTTCCGTGCAGGACCACGCCTTCGTCGAGCGGTGTCCGCGACGGTCGCCGTCCGAACCGCGCCTTGGGCGGTTCCACAGTGGACCGAAGCGCCACGTCGACCGCGTAGGCGATCGTCCGCCCGACGCCGGAAAGCTTGCGCGCCAAGGTGAACCGGTCACCGAACCCGAGTTCGCCAGCCACCGTCTCGGCTTCCGGCGCGCTGAGGATGTCCCGCTCCCGGCGCAGTTCCCGGCGCAATTCCGTCCGGACGTCGAGCAGCAGCCCCTTGGCCGCGAGCAGTTCCTCGCCAGGCCGCGCGGTCAGTTGCGCCGCGGCCATCGCCTCCAGGACGGCGAAGTCACGGAGCCCGCCTCGACCGTGTTTGAGATCGGGCTCGGCGGACTGCGCGATCTCGCCACTGCGGGCCCAGCGCTGCCGCACCGCGTCCGACAGCTCGCCCACCCGTTTCCGCGCCGTCCGCCGCCACTGATCCCGAGCCGCGGCCGCAAGCCTCGCGGTGATCTCGGCGTCCCCCGCGATATGCCGGATGTCGAGCAACCCCATCGCGGTCCGCAGATCCTCGGACGCCACCTTCAGCGCCTCACCCGGCGTACGGACCGAGTGATCGAGGCCGATCTTGGCGTCCCACAACGGGTACCAGATCGCGTCGGCGATCTTGCCGACCCGGGAGTTGCCGTTGTGCAGCAACAGCAGGTCGAGGTCGGAGAAGGGCACCAGCTCACTGCGCCCGAGACCGCCGACGGCGGCCAGCGCGACACCGGGATCAGCGGTGTCGACGCCGGCCGCCGCGGCGCCCTTGCCCAACCAGAATTCGTAAAGATCGACGCACGCCGCCCGCAACGCGGCAGCCCCCAGTCTCCCGTGCCTGCCCTCGAGCAATCGCTCGGTGGCCTTGACCAGTTCACCCCCGTCGGCCATCCCTGACGCCTATAGGGCCGCGCTCATCGGGTGGCGCGATCGCGAACGCGTAGCCGGATCCCTCGTTGGCATGTAACCCTCACCTTCAGCTGTACGGCGGCCCGCCTCCGCGTTAGCGAGCCCTTCGGGCGAAGCGCCGTTCCGGTCAATTCCAAGACACCGGCACACGCCGAGCGTCAAAGGGCGTCCGAGCCGCGTTCACCCGTCCGTACCCGGATGACCGTCTCGACCGGCGTCACCCAGATCTTGCCGTCGCCGATCTTGCCGGTGTGGGCGGCGGTGGTGATCGCGTCGAGGACCTTTTCCACGTTGGAATCGTCGGTGACGACCTCCAACCGAAGCTTCGCCACGAAGTCGACGGAGTACTCCGCACCCCGGTAAACCTCGGTGTGGCCCTTTTGCCTGCCGTAGCCCTGGACCTCGCTGACCGTCATGCCGAGCACACCCAGCTGCTCCAGTGCGGAACGGACGTCGTCGAGCGTGAACGGCTTGACGATCGCGGTGATCAGCTTCATGCCTTGCTCTCCTCGAGTTTCGTGGCCGCGTTGCCGGTGGACGACTTGACCGGGATGGAGCTCGGCTGGCCGAGGCCGCCGCCCGAACCGGTGAAGTCGTACGCGCTCTCCGCGTGCTGGGCCTCATCGATACCACTGACCTCGTCCTCCGCGCTGACGCGGAATCCGCCGAGCTTCTTGATCACCCAGCCGATGATGAAGGTGAGCACGAACGAGTACACGAGGACGGCTGCCGCCGCCGCGGCCTGCTTGCCCAGCTGGCCGAGCCCGCCGCCGTAGAAGAGGCCGTCGACGCCGAGCGAGTTGACGCTGGTGGTACCGAAGAAGCCGATGAGCAGCGTACCGACGAGACCACCGACGAGGTGGACGCCGACGACGTCGAGGGAGTCGTCGAAACCGAAGCGGAACTTGAGGCTGATCGCCAGTGCGCACAGCGCACCGGCGACGAGGCCGATCGCGATGGCACCCAGCGGGCTGACGAACCCGGCGGCCGGGGTGATCGCGACGAGACCCGCGACGGCACCGGAAGCGGCCCCGAGAGTGGTCGGCTTGCCGATCTTGATCTGCTCGACGACCAGCCAGCCGAGCACCGCGGCCGCCGTGGCGACGGTGGTGTTGGTGAACGCGACGGCGGCGAGGTCGTTGGCGGCCAGCGCCGAACCGGCGTTGAAGCCGTACCAGCCGAACCACAGCAGAGCGGCACCCAGCAGCACGAACGGCACGTTGTGCGGGCGGCCGGTGTTCTTCGGCCAGCCCCGGCGCTTGCCGAGGACGAGCGCGAGCGCCAGACCCGCCGCACCGGCGTTGATGTGGACCGCGGTACCGCCCGCGAAGTCGAGCGCCTTGAGCTGGTTGGCGATCCAGCCGCCGACCGAGTCGGCGCTGATGAAGCCGTTGAACGAGAACACCCAGTGCGCGACCGGGAAGTACACGACGGTGACCCACACCGCGACGAACAGCGTCCAGCCCCAGAACTTGGCGCGGTCGGCGATGGCACCGGAGATCAGCGCGGGCGTGATGATCGCGAACATCAGCTGGAACATCACGAAGGCGAACAACGGCAGCGCGTCGGCGCCGGGCCAGGCCACTTCGGGCGTGGTGCCGGTCGCGGCCGTGGCGAACCCGGCGAGCTTGCCGGAGATGGTCGACAGCCCGGCGAAATCGAAGTTACCGAGCAGACCTCCGCCCACGTCGTTGCCGAACGCCATCGTGAAGCCGTACAGCGTCCAGAGGACACCGACGACGGCCAGCGCGATGAAGTTCATCATCAACATGTTCAGGACGCTCTTCGCGCGGACCATGCCGCCATAGAAGAACGCGAGTCCTGGGGTCATGAGCATGACCAGCGCGGCGCTGATCAATACCCATGCCGTGTCTCCTGCGTTCAGCACAATCTTCCTCCCGTGCCTGGGGTGTACTGCGCAGGAATTTTTGGTCCGCGGTGTTTCCTCGGGTGGCGATTGGTGTTTCACCCGCGTGAACTGTCGGCGCGGCGTTGTTACGTCCAGGTTTCCGGAAACCCGGTGCGTTCTGTCCGGTTGCGAAACGTCGTGGTCGAATATCCCCATGAGCCCCCGCGACCTCGGCGATGACCCACTGCCCCCGGAGATCGTCCGGTCGCTGCTGTGCTCGGTCTGCGGTGACCCAGTCGGGGTGACCGACCGCACGGTGCGCTGTGGGCGCGGCCACTCGTTCGACGTAGCGAAGCAGGGTTACGTCAATCTTCTCCACGCGCGCATCCCGGCAGGGACGGCGGACACGGCCACGATGGTCGCGGCCCGCGTCGACCTCCTCGCCTCCGGCGCTTATCTCCCTCTCGCCGAGGCCCTCGCGAAGGTCGCCTCAGAGCACATCGAGAGCGGGCTGATCATCGACGCCGGCGCGGGAACGGGTTACTACCTCGCGCACGTACTCGACGCCGTCCCCGCCGCGTACGGACTGGCGCTGGACGTCTCCGCCGTCGCGCTGCGCCGGGCCGCCCGCGCGCACGCGCGCGCGGGCGCGGCCGTGTGGAATCTGTGGGAGCCCTGGCCGGTGGCCGACTCGAGCGCGTCACTGATCCTCAACGTCTTCGCCCCCCGCAACGCGGAGCAGTTCCATCGCGTCCTGACCGCGGACGGGGTGTTGGTCGTCGCGACGCCGAATCCCGGTCATCTCCAGGAGCTGGGCGACCTGGTGATCTCCGTCGACGACGGAAAGGACGCGCGGCTGGAAGAAGCCCTCGGTGACCGCTTCGGCAGGGTGGACCGCCGCGAAGTCACCCAGCGGGTGACGCTGTCGCCCGCCCAGCTCCGCCAAGTCGTCGAGATGGGACCGAGCGCGCACCATCTCCACCGCGACGGTCGCCGCGAACGGCTCGACGCGATCACCGAACCGGTGGACGTCACCACCTCGTTCAGTGTCACGCTGTACCGGCCGGTGCCCTGATGGAGGCACCCGCGACCCTGCTCGCCGACGCCGCATGGGTCAGCGCCCGCGTCGGCGGCGCCGCGAAGCTCTACGGCTGCTCCCGGCCGGAGGTCCTGGGCACGATCTGGTGGTACTCGTTGTCTTCGGTACTCGTCGCTCCTTCCGTCGAGTCTCTCGTGCGCGGTGAGCCGCTGGATCCTTCGCTCGACGCCGTGACCATCGATCTCGTCCCGGACGGCCGCTTCACCGGCGCCCGTTCGTCACGGGTCCTCTCCGGCGGGCTGGCCGAACTCGGGGAGGCGTTCGCCGGGGCGCTGGGTACGGCGATCGACACCATCTCGGCGGTCACGGGCGCGAATCCGCGCGCGCTGGGCGCGATCGCGACGGATTCGATCGGCAACCGCCTGCTGTGGACCGGCGACACCGAACGCGCGGTGGCGTTGGCGGCGCCGCTCGTGGCCGCGATCGGCCTCGGGATGCCGGAGCCGCGGTTCTCCCGGGTCGGGCGGAACACCGTGGTGCGCCGTGCTTCCTGCTGCCTGATCTACGAGGCGGGGAACCCGAAGTGCACCAGCTGCCCCCGGCAGACTCCGGAGGAGCGGGAGCGGCGCCTTCGCGCGGCGCTCGGCTGACCGGCCGCCTTTCGTGAGCGGCCATGCCGTGAAGGCCTCCTTCCCTACCGCGAAGGTAGGGAAGGAGGCCTTCGCGGCCTTTGTGATCACCACACCTGCCCCGAGGGCCCGCTAGAGCCCGAATCGCCACTAAACGCGATTCGGGACGGTGAAGTGTCACGGGTTCTCGTTGGTCAACGCGGCCACCATCGCCGCGCGGGAACCGACCCCCAGTTTGGTGAAGATCCGCCGCATATGCGCGGAAACCGAGGCGGAGGAACCGCCGAAACCCCGGACCACGCGCAAGCGGACCGGGCAGTAGCCGCACCCGCACGGGAGGAAGCCGATGGGCACGGAAAAGGAATACCGGGAACTCTTCGACCGGGTCGCGGCCTTGCGCGGTCGGGTCGCCGGGAAGCTCGCCAACGAGCTGGGCAGCGATCCGAACCGGAACGGGCACCGCCCGGGCAGCGTGATCACCCTGGACCGCGAGTAGCGGGCCAGGTCACGTGTTGGGAACGATGGTCACCGGGTGGGACGCGAGGTAGCGTCGGGGGCGATGAGTGAACGTACCTGGGGCTTCCGCACCCGCGCCCTGCACGCGGGCGGGACGCCCGATCCGGCGACCGGCGCCCGCGCCGTGCCCATCTACCAGACCACGAGCTTCGTGTTCGAGGACGCGGCGGACGCGGCGAACCTGTTCGCCCTGCAGAAGTACGGGAACATCTACAGCCGGATCGGCAATCCGACGGTCGCGGCCTTCGAGGAACGCTTGGCCAGCCTCGAAAGCGCGATCGGCGGCGTCGCCACCGGCAGCGGTCAGGCGGCCGAGTTCTTGACCTTCTCCGCGCTCGCCGAGGCGGGCGACCACATCGTCTCCGCCGGCGGGCTCTACGGCGGGACGGTCACCCAGCTCACCGGGACACTGCGCCGCTTCGGCATCGAGACCACCTTCGTCAGCGGAGACCGCATCGAGGACTACGCGGCCGCGGTCACCGACCGGACGAAACTGATCTTCACCGAGGTCATCGGCAATCCGGGCGGCTCGATCGCCGACATCGCCGCGCTGGCGGAACTCGCGCACTCACACGACATCCCGCTGGTCGTCGACGCCACCCTCGCGACGCCGTACCTGTGCCGCCCGATCGAACACGGCGCGGACATCGTGCTGCATTCGGCGACGAAGTTCCTCGGCGGACACGGGACCACGCTGGGCGGGGTCGTCGTCGAATCCGGGAAGTTCGACTGGGGCAACGGGAAGTTCCCGCGGATGACCGAGACCGTCGAGAGCTACGGCGGCCTGAAATACTGGGAGAACTTCGGCGAGTACGCCTTCTGCACCCGGCTCCGTGCCGAGCAGCTGCGCGATATCGGCGCCGTCCTCTCCCCGCATTCGGCCTTCCTGCTGCTGCAAGGGGTGGAGACCTTGCCTCAGCGGATGGACGCCCACGTCGCCAACGCGCGGGCCGTCGCCGAGTACCTCGCGGCGGATCCGAGGGTGGCCTGGGTCAACTACGCGGGACTGCCCGGTCATCCGCATCACGAGCGGGCGAAGAAGTACCTCCCCGCCGGGCCGGGCGCGGTGTTCTCGTTCGGTGTCGACGGCGGTCGCGAGGCGGGCGAGACGTTCGTGAACTCCGTGGAACTGCTGTCGCATCTGGCGAACGTCGGGGACGCGCGGACACTGGTCATCCATCCGGCGTCCACCACCCATCAGCAGCTTTCGGAGGACCAGTTGCGCGCGGCGGGTGCCGGCCCGGACCTGATCCGCCTGTCGATCGGGCTGGAGGACGTCGACGACATCCTGTGGGACCTCGATCAGGCACTCGGCAAGGCGGTGGCCGGATGAGCCACGACGTCGGCGCGGTCGAGCGCCGCCGCATCCTTTCGCGGACGAAATCGGTGACCATCGTCGGCGCCTCGAACAATCCGGCGCGGCCGAGCTTCTTCGTCGCGACCTACCTGCTCTCGTCCAGCAAGTACCAGGTCGACTTCGTGAACCCGCGGCTGGACGAACTCCTCGGTCAGCCGGTGTACCCGTCGTTGGCCGACGTGCCCGGCGAGGTCGACCTGGTCAGTGTGTTCCGCAAGCACGACGACCTCCCCGGCGTCGCCGAGGAGGTCGTCAAGGCCGGGGCGCGCACGCTCTGGCTGCAGCTGGGCCTGTGGCACGAAGCGGTCGCCGACCAGGCCAAGGAAGCCGGATTGGACGTCGTGATGAACCGCTGCGTCAAGATCGAGCACGCCCGGTTCGCCGGCGGGCTCCATCTCGCCGGTTTCAACACCGGCGTGATCAGCTCACGACGTCAGTCCGCCCCCTAGTCCCTACCCGGCCGCGGTGTTCACCGTGAACGGCAGCCACTGCACCGTGACCCCGTTCGCCGGGGAAACCGGCATCCGCCAGTTCTGGCAGCCGCGCCCGGGAATCCGGTCCCAGATGAACAGCGGTGCCCCTTGGGTCGCGGTGCAGCCCTGGTCCAGCAACTTGCCCGCGTTCTGGACGGCGTACCGAAGGTCGACCGGGACCCAGTCGCCGTCGCGGCGGACGTGGACCGGACCGCCGTGCACCTGGGTGGTGCGAGAGCCGTCGGGATTGGCGAAGGTGGACGAGGTCCCGGTGCGTTCCGAAAGCATCTCGACCGGTTTGTCCTGCGAGCGCGCCGCGGATTCGGACGACGTCGCTCGCGCGGGAGCGGTGAGCACGGCGCTCCCGGCCAGGCACGCGGCGAACACAGGAGGCCTCGCCGCGGAATTCTTCGGGTTCGGGCTTCCGCTTCGATCTTCCGCTGAGGGTGGGTGAAGTTGACATGCCGCTTACGCATGTCATACCCGCGAGGGTCGCCCGCCGCTCGAAAAAATCCGGCCGCGTGAGAAGGTGGCCCCATGGCCAAACCGACGCCGCTGCAGCTCAGGAACATCGTCATGGCACTGCTCATGGCGGGTGCCCTGGTGTGGAACCTGTCCATCGGCGGCGCGTGGTGGCTGACCGCCATCTTCTCGGTGGGTATCGTCCTGTCGGCCTTCTCCGTGTACCTGAACCGGCCGGGCGCGCGCCCCTGACCCAGCGTTTCGTCCTCTAAACGCGGTGGTTGGCATCGCGAACCACCGCATTCAGAGGACGAAATGCATCAGGAGCGCGAAGCCTCGAAGCACGAAGCGACGTCGGCGCGGCCTCGATCGGTCAGGGCGCCGAAGAGGCGCAGGCGCGCCATGCCGCCATCGGGATAGATGTCGAGCCGCACCTCGGTCACTTCCGGTCCCTCGGCGAGCGCGAACCGGTGCCGGGTGTCCGGCTGCAGGCGCGTCTTCGGCAGCAGCTCGACCCACTCGCCGTCGCCGTCCCGTCCGCTCAACGCCGCCCAGCCCGGCGCGTTGCCCTTGAGATTGCTGTTGTCCAACTCGGCGAACCGGACGACCCCCGCGCCGGCGAGCCGGACGGTGACCCAGTCGTTCCCGTCGTCCCGGCGCCGCGCCGTCTCCCAGCCCTCGGCCTGATGCGCCGCCAGCCCCGGCGAGAAGAGGTTGTTGGGCGAGGAATAGAACATGTTGCTGCACCCGGTGACCACCGCGCCGTTCTCCAGCGCCGCGAGGTCGAGCGCGCCGAGGTCGAGCAGGCGCGGATCCGGGATCGGCGTGCCGTGCACCCGCAGCCGGGCCACCCCGCCGTCGGGATGCATGGTCAGCCGGACGTGCGTGTAGCGCTTGCTCCCGCCGATCTCGAAGAAGTTCTCCGTGTGCCCCGCGGCCGCGCCGCGTTTCACGAGGACGTCCCAGTCCATTTCGGACAGTTCAGCGGCACTGGGGTAGCCCTCGGCAGCGCACGCCTCGACCGAGACGAACGGCGGGTAGTTCCCCTTGAAGAAGGCGGTGTCGACGATGACGCCGGTGATCGCGCCCGCCAGCCCGAGCCGGACGATGGCCTGGTCGTCGCCGGGTTCACGATGCCGCCGGGTCTCCCAGCCGTCGTAGACCTGCCCCTTGGGCCCGAAGGTCTCCGCCCGGTGCGCGGGCGTCCAGGGGTTGACCAGGTTCTCCTTCTCGGCGAACAACTCGTCCGTCGCCCACATCACGGTCCCGCCGAACCTGCGCGAGGCCAGATCGGGCCGGGCTGTCCACTCAGGACGGTCGTTCACGGTCGCCTCCATCTCAGCATTCACCCCGGGTCAGCAGGACGCCTGCCGGGTCGTCACCGGTGATCTCCTCACCACGCAACCACGTACTCCGCACGACGCCGGCGAGCGGACGCCCGTGATAGGCACTGACCGGATTGCGGTGTTTCAGCTTCGCGACGTCGACGACGAACGCTTCGTCGGGCGCGAACACGCTGAAGTCGGCGTCATAGCCGGGCGCGAGGTGACCCTTGCGGCGCATTCCCGCCTGCTCGGCCGGGTGTTCGGCCATCCAGCGGACGACGTCGGCGAGCGCGAAGCCGCGTTGCCGCGCCTGTGTCCAGACCGCGGGCAGGCCGAGTTGCAGGCCGGCGATCCCGCCCCAGGCGAGTCCGAAATCGCCGCTGTCGAAGCGTTTCAGCTCCGGCGTGCACGGCGAATGGTCGGTCACCACACAGTCGATGACGCCGTCCGCCAGCCCCTGCCACAGCAGTTCGCGGTTGCCGGCCTCGCGGATCGGCGGGCAACACTTGAACTGGGTGGCGCCGTCGCCAATCTCCTCCGCGGTGAAACTCAGGTAGTGCGGACAGGTCTCGGCGGTCAGCCGGACGCCGTCCCGGCGCGCGCTCTCGACCATCGGCAGCGCGTCCGAAGAGGACAGATGCAGGATGTGCGCGCGTACACCGGTTCTCCTGGCCAGCTCGATGACTTGGGCGATGGCCACGTTCTCCGCGCCACGCGGGCGCGAACGCAGGAAGTCGTCGTATTTCTCGCCGTGCGGGTCGGGCGCGTGGTCGATCGCCTCGGAGTCCTCCGCGTGCACGATGATCATGCCGTCGAAGGTCCGCAGTTCGGTCATCGCCTCTTCGAGCCCGCGCGCGTCCAGCGGCGGGAACTCGTCGACGCCGGAATGCAGCAGGAAGGATTTGAAGCCGAACACCCCGGCCTCGTGCAGCCCGCGCAACTCCGCGAGATTTCCCGGGATCGCGCCGCCCCAGAATCCGACGTCGACGTGCACGCGCCCTTCGGCGGCCTTGCGCTTCACTTCCAGCGCCGCGACGTCGACCGTCGGCGGCAGGCTGTTCAGCGGCATGTCCACGATCGTGGTGACCCCGCCCGCCGCGGCCGCGCGGGTCGCCGAAGCGAAGCCCTCCCATTCGGCACGGCCGGGATCGTTGACGTGGACGTGGGTGTCCACGAGACCCGGCAGCAGGACGACGTCCTCACCGAGTTCGAGCACGCGGTCGCCGTCGAACGCGGCACCGGCGGGCTCGACGGCGACGATGCGGCCGCCTTCGACGCCGACCGTCGCGGCGACTTCACCGGCGGCGGTAATCGCCCTGGCGGCCTTGATCACCAAGTCCATCTGCACTCCCAATTTCCACTCAGTGGAATCGAGGTTTCGCACTCCGACATTAACTCCGGCCACTTGTGCTCGTCAATGAGCGCGAGCGGCGCTACCTTCGCTTGGTGCAGTTAGAAGCCGAGTTCACCAGCGAACCGTTCCACGGCGAGGGCCCGCCACCCGAACATGCCGTCAAAGCACGCGACAAGGCGGAAGACGCGGGGCTCTCCACCGACTTCGGCCCACTCGGCACCCTCGTCCGCGGTGACGCCGACACCCTGCTCGACGCACTGCCCGCCATCGCCAGGGCGGCACTGGACGGCGGCGCGACCCGCGTGACCCTCCAGCTCCGCCAGATCGGCGACGACACGGGCGAACCCGCCGTCGAAGTGCACAGTGCCCTCGAACTGCACAACGCCCTCGCCCGCCTCATCGGCGACGTCGAACGCGAACTCGGCGCCAAGCTCGACACCCTTGATCGCGCCGCCAAGCAACGCGCGGTACGGCTACTCAAGGAACGCGGCGCGTTCGGCCTCCGCAAATCGGTGTCGACCGTCGCCGAGGCGCTGGGGGTCACGAGGTTCACGGTCTACAACTACCTCAATCGCGACCAAGACTGAAGAGCCGTTTCAACAAAATGTTGACGACGGTGGACGCGCCACCGTACCGTCCATTCCCGTGCCGCTGACCATCCGAGAGTTCAACCAGGCGCCCGCACAGGACGTCCGGCCGGTGCTGACCGCCTGCCTCGACGTCCCGCGTTGGGTGGAAACCCTGCTGGCCAGGCGCCCCTACACCGACCTGGCCGCGCTGCTCGCCATGTCCGAAGCACTCACCCCCTTGCGTCCCGAAGAGGTGCGGCAGGCGATGACCGCCCATCCCCGGATCGGGGAGAAAGCGGGCGGCGAGAGCACCGAGGCAGGCTGGTCGCGGTCGGAGCAGTCCGGTGTGGACGGTGACGCCGCGCGCGAGTTCGCCGCGGCCAACGCCGAGTACGAAGCGACGTTCGGGCATGTCTTCCTGGTGTGCGCGAGCGGCCGGAGCGGCGCCGAACTGCTGGAGAACCTCCGGTCGCGGCTGTCGAACGACCCTGACCAGGAACTCGAAGTCGCCGGCCGCGAGCTGGCCAAGATCGCCGCACTGCGGCTGGAAAAGGCGGTGACGGCATGAGTCTCGTGACCACGCACATCCTCGACACCGCCGCGGGACGACCGGCGGCGGGCGTCGGGGTCCGGCTCGAAACCGGCGCGGGTGACCTTGTCGCCGACGGGCGGACCGACGCCGACGGCCGGATCCGCGACCTCGGCCCGGACACCCTGGAACCCGGGGTGTACCGGCTGGTCTTCGACACCGGCGCCCACCTCGGCCCGGACGCGTTCTTCCCCGAAATCACCCTGACCTTCCGCATCGCCGACGGAACCGAGCACCACCACGTGCCGTTGCTGCTGAGCCCGTTCGCGTATTCCACCTATCGAGGGAGCTGATCGCCCGTGGCCATCACCCTGGGCCCCAACCAGTACGGCAAGGCCGAAGTCCGGCTCGTCACCGTCCGGCGCGAGGGCAGCGTCCACCACCTCAAGGACCTCACCGTGTCGACGTCGCTGCGCGGTGACCTCGCGGCCACCCATCTGACCGGCGACAACGCCGACGTCGTCGCGACCGATACCCAGAAGAACACCGTCTACGCCTTCGCAAAGGAGGCGCCGGTCGGCGAGATCGAGGAGTTCGCCCTGCGTCTCGGACGGCATTTCGTCGACTCGTTCGAGCACATCTCGGGCACGCGGATCCTGATCGACGAGCACGGCTGGAACCGCATCTCCGGCCATGACCACGCGTTCTCCCAGGCCGGTAGCGAAAAGCGCACCACCGCGGTGACCATTCAGGACGGCCAGGCGTGGGTGGTGTCCGGATTGGACGATCTCGTGGTGCTCAAGTCGACCGGCTCGGAGTTCCACGGTTTCCCGCGTGACAAGTACACGACACTGGCCGAGACGAACGACCGGATCCTCGCGACCGCGGTGACCGCGCGCTGGCGCTATCAGGGCGACGGGATCGACTGGGCCACGAGCCACGCCGAGGTCCGGCGGATCCTGCTGGAGACCTTCGCGGACAAGCACAGCCTCTCCCTGCAGCAGACGCTGTACGCGATGGGAGAGGCTGTGCTCAAGGAACGCGAAGAGGTCGCCGAAGTCCGGCTGTCCCTGCCGAACAAGCACCATTTCCTGGTGGACCTGTCGCCGTTCGGACTGAAGAACGACAACGAGGTCTTCTACGCCGCAGACCGTCCGTACGGCTTGATCGAGGGTGTGGTCCTCCGCGACGACGCGGAAGACCCGGGCCTGGCCTGGCACACCCTCGCCGCTTTCTAGGGCACGGGCAGCGGCATTCCGGGGACGCTCTGGTCGGCGGGGACGATCCCGTCGACCAGGTAGGCGTTCACGATCTCGTCCACCGCGGGGTTCCCGTCCGCGTAGAGCCCGTGGTCGCCTTCACCGGTCACGGTCAGCATCCGCGAGTTCGCGAACTTCGCGTGTGCCCGCCTGGCACCCTCGATCGCCGTGGCCGGGTCGTGCTCGGAATGGACGATGAGCACCGGCGGCACCCCCTTGCCGTCCAGCTTCGGCAGCGGGCGCGGTTCCTTGTCCCAGAACAGGCAGACCGAAGCGTTCAACGTGCCACCGCCCGCGAGGAGCAGGCCGCGGTCGAGGTTCCGCTGTGATTCACGGATCAGCGATTCGCGGGTACCGATGAAGCGCCCTTCACCACAGACGGTGTTCCAGAAGGTGGCGTCCTGCGCGTCGGAGAAGTCACCCGCGTCCTTCGCCGCGGCGCGAGCGTCGGCCATGGCCTGTTCCGGCGCCCCGTTCTCCACCGCCGCCCGGATCTTGACCAGCAAGTCGGCGAGTGCCGGGAACACGGCTTTCTTGTAAAGCAGGTAGATGATGGCGGTATCGAGGTCCATCTGCCCCTTCCCGTCGATCGGGTTGCGGGACAAGGCATAACGCACTCGCTCGTAGGTCTGCCGGACCTCTTCACCACTGGTGCCGAAGTGATACTTGGCGTCGTACCGCGCCATCCAAGGCAGGAAGTCCTGCCGCCAGCGTCGTTCGAAGCCGACCGGCTGCCGGTCGAACGTCTTCTGCCAGTCCGTGGTGAACTCCGTCGAGGAGTCGAGCACGAACCGCCCCGTCCGCTGGGGGAACCGCTGCGCGTAATGCGCCCCCAGCCAAGTGCCGCCCGAGTAGCCGACCCAGTTGATCTTATCCCGACCGAGCAGCGTCCGGAGCAGGTCGAAGTCCCTGATCGTCTGATACGTGGTGATCAGCGGACCGAGTTCGCCATTGGCGTTCTGACAGCTCTTGGCGACGTACTCGGCGTTCGCCAGGATCTGGGCCAGGTTGCGCGGATCGCGATCGCGCGGGTCCAGCTGCCGGATGGCGCCGACGGCTCCCCGGCAGGTGACATTGGTGCTCTTGCCCGTCCCCCGGACGTCGATGCCGATGATGTCCTGATGTTCGCGCAGCTTCGCCTGCCCGCGGAACATCGTCGGCTGCCAACGACCGGCGCCACCCGGCCCGCCGGGATTGGTGAGCAACGAGGCCGTCGACGGCTCGGTCGACTTCAGCCTGCTGATCGCGATCGTCAGATCCTGCCGCTCGTGCGGACGGTCCCAGTCGCGAGGTGTGCGGTAGGTCGCGCATTCGAGGCCGCCGATGTCGGTGCCCGGCGGCAACGAGATCAGCTCCTCTTCCGCGCAGGGACGCCAGGCAAGCTTCTGATCGGCGTAGTGAGCCGGGATGCTCGCCGAAGCCGGGGTGGCTCCGGCGACCAGCCCGGCCACGATCACCGGGAGCATGCCGACGGCCATGAGCCGCTTCATCTCTTTCCCCTTTTCCTTGGATTCCCACGGCTCACGACGCTAGGACGCGGCATACCGGGCGGACATCGACCGCAGGTCGCACCGGATGCTGAACCAAGGGATAAGGGGACGTTCGACTCTTGATAGAACGCTCTATCATGAGGGGGTGACAGGGACCAGGGAACGTATCGTCAACGCCGGCGCCGAACTGCTCCGGCGGAACGGGTACACCGGCACCGGGGTGAAGCAGATCGTCGAGGCCGCGAACGCGCCCTTCGGCTCGCTGTACCACTTCTTCCCCGGCGGCAAGGAGCAACTCGGCGAGGAGGTCATCCGCACCTCCGGGATGATGTACGTCGCGCTGTTCGACATCTTCTTCGCCGACGAGCCGGACCTGATCCATGGGATCGAGGCGTGCTTCGCCGGCGCCGCCGAAACACTCCGCGAGACCGACTACGCCGATGCCTGTCCGATCGCGACCGTCGCGCTCGAGGTCGCCAGCACCAACGAAAAGCTGCGGGTCGCGACGGCCGACGTCTTCACGGCGTGGATCGAAGCGGGTACCGGGAAACTGGGCAAGTACGGCCTCGCACCCGCTGCCGCACGGCAGCTCACGATCGCGTTGGTGAACAGTCTCGAAGGGGCGTTCGTGCTGAGCCGGTCACTGCGGAACACGGAGGCGCTCGAGGTCGCCGGGGCTTCGTCGGTCGCACTGGCCCGGACCTTGCTCGGCTCGTGAGTATTCGGGGTCGCGAAGGCTCCCTTCCCAGTACATGATGGCCCCCTTCCTTGCGCCTAGCGCAAGGAAGGGGGCCATCATGTACTTCGGCCCCGGGCGCCGAACGCTGGCCGTCCCGCCGCTAGCGGGAGGCCGAATACGCCCGCCAGTCCCCGACCTCGGTGATGTCGGTCAGCTCAGGCGAGTCCACAAAGGACGAGCGCAGAACGGTCGCGAGGCAGGCCGCGCCGTCCTCCAGTTCGACGACACCCAGCTCCAGTTCCGGCGGCTCGGCCGGGACGAGGTGATCCCGCAGTACCGTGAGCGGCAGGTCGTAGACCTCGCCGACCACGGATCCGGTGCCGCCCTCGTACATCGCCGGGAACCGGTCCCCCACCGAGAAATACCGGTACTTCGGGGCCGAACGCGCCACGCAGCACAACGGCGCGCCTTGCAGTTGTCCGTGCAGCGGACCGCCGCGCATCCCGCCGCCGTTGAGGAACATCAGAACCACGACATGATCCCTTCGATACCGAAGTACAAGCCGAACACGGCGGCCAGGATCCCCAGGATCCAGCCGATCTCACGGAACTTGCCCGTGCAGATCTTGATCAGCACGTAGGCGACCAGTCCGGCGCCGATACCGTTGGTGATCGAGTAGGTGAACGGGATCAGCGCGATGGTCAGGAACACCGGAATCGCGAAATCCAGGTCCCGCCAGGGAATCCGCGCGCACTGCGCCATCATCATCCCGCCGATGACGACCAGCGCGGGCGCCGCCGCCTGTGCCGGGACGATCGCGGCGATCGGGGTCAGGAACAGGGTCGCGGTGAACAGACCGCCGGTGACGATACTGGCCAGCCCGGTCCGCGCACCTTCGCCGACTCCCGCGGCGGATTCCAGGAAGACCGTGTTCGGGGCGGACCCGGTCACACCGCCCGCGAGCGCGCCCGCGCCGTCGACCAGCAGGATGCGGCCCATCCCTTCGACCTTGCCGTCCTTGGTCAGGCCTGCCTCCTCCGAGACGCTGGTGATCGTGCCCATCGCGTCGAAGAACCCGGAAAGCACCAGGGTGAACAGGAACACCGCCGCGGTCACCGCGCCCGCCGAGCCGAACCCGCCGAAGAGATCGATGTCGCCCAGGAGGCTGAAATCGGGATTCGCCACGACGTGCTCGGGGACCTTCGGCTCGACCAGACCCCAGCCGCCGACGTGAAACACGCTGTTGACCAGCACCGCGAGCCCGGTCGCGACCGCGATGCTGATCAGCACCGCCCCCGGCACCCCCCGGCTCACGAGCACGATCATCAGCAGCAGGCCGAGGCAGAAGATCGCGATCGGCCACCCTTCCAGATGTCCGCCGATCCCCATCCGCACCGGCACCGTCGACTGGGCGGCGTCCGGTGTCCGCGTCACGAACCCGGCGCTGACCAGGCCGACCAGTGCGATGTAGAGCCCGATGCCGACGGTGATGGCGACCTTGAGCGGCATCGGGATCGCGTTGATGATCCGTTCCCGGATCCCGGAAACGGCCATGAACACGATGCAAACACCTTCGAGGACGACGAGCCCGAAGGCCTGCGCCCACGTCATGGCGGGTGCCATCTGGAAGGCGACGACGCCGTTGACGCCGAGACCGGCCGCGAGCGCCAGCGGCGCGTTGCCCACGAGTCCCATCAGGATGGTGGTCACCCCCGCCGCCAGCGCGGTCGCGGTGGTGATCGCCTCCGTGCTCAGCCGCGCGCCGGTGATGTCGGCCGACGCGCCGAGGATGAGCGGGTTGAGCAGCACGATGTAACACATCGCGACGAAGGTGGTGATCCCGCCGCGCACTTCGCGGCCGATCGTGCTGCCGCGGTGGGAGATCTTGAACCAGCGGTCGAGCCCGGACAGCCGCCTCGGCTCGGGCGAGGGCAGGTGGGGACGCTCTGTACCTAATTGGGTCATGCCTACTCCACAACGTTGTGGGGCGGGAAGAAAATCAGTAAGCCAACGGTCGGCGGAGCAGGTGTGGGCAGCCGAACCAGCCGACTACGATTCGCCTAATCAGTAAGCCTTCTTGTCGGGTTTCGACAGCCAGGCCTGGAAAGGCGCGAAAGAGTCCGAAAGGGACAGTTGGCCGACGGGTAGTGACCAGGTCTCACGCGGGCGGGAAAAGAGCTCGTAGAACTCGCGGTCGTCGAAGCCCGCCTCGGCCGCGTCGTGCCGGTCGGCGGCGTAGATCACCTTGCCGACGCGCGCCCAGAGCGCGGCGGAAAGGCACAGCGGGCAAGGCTCGCAGGAGGTCACGAGGACACAGCCGTCGAGTTTGTAGTCGCCGATCGCCTGGCAGGCGGCGCGGATCGCGACCACCTCGGCGTGCGCGGTCGGGTCCAGGCTCGGCGTCACCTGGTTGGTCCCGGTGGCCAGCACCGAACCGTCCCGCACGATCATCGCGCCGAACGGACCACCGCCGCGTTCGACGTTCGCGGTGGCCAGGTCGACGGCCTCGGCGAGCCATTTCCGCTCGTCGGACTCCGAAATGGACAGACGGGTACCCACAGCTGGACTCCTAGTTCGAAAAGTACGGTGGTGCTCAGGTGCCGGTGAGGTGTTCGGGGCGTACCGGGACCCGGGTGAGCGCCAGCCCGGTGGCCGCGCGGATGGCCGCGACGATCGCCGGGGTGGACGAGATCGTCGGCGGTTCACCGACCCCGCGCAGACCATACGGCGCGTTGGGGTCCGGCCGTTCCAGGACGTCGATGTCCATCGGCGGCATGTCCAGCACGGTCGGGATGAGGTAGTCGGTGAAGGACGGGTTGCGGATCTTCCCGTCGACGGTCTGGATCTCCTCCATCACCGCGAGGCCGAGGCCCTGCGCGGACCCGCCCTGGATCTGGCCGAGTACCGCCTGCGGGTTGAGGGCTTTTCCGACGTCCTGCGCGCAGTCGAGCGCGACGACCTTGATCAGCCCGAGTTCGGTGTCGACGTCGACGACCGCGCGGTGCGCCGCGAAGCCGTACTGGACATGCGCGTCGCCTTGCCCCGTTTCGGGATCGATCGGCACGGTCGGGCGGTGCCGCCATTCGACGGTCTCGTCGAAGACCTCGTCACCGAGGACGTCGGCGAGGTCCGCCAGTACCCGGCCGTCCGCCGAGACGACCTTGTTCCCGACGACGTTCAGCTTCCCGTCCGCGGCGAGCTTGCCCGCGAGCTGCTTGTGCAGCCCCGACCGCACCGCGACGCACGCGGCCTGGACGGCGCCGCCGGTGACGTAGCTCTGCCGGGAGGCCGACGTCGAGCCGCCGTTGCCGATGGTGGTGTCCATCGGCAGGATCGTCACCTGCTCGATGCCGAGTTCGGTGCGCACGATCTGCTGCATGATCGTCACCAGACCCTGGCCGACCTCGCAGGCCGCGGTGTGCACGGTCGCCGCGGGTTCGCCGCCGACGAGCTGCAGCCGCACGCGGGCCGTCGAGTAGTCGTCGAATCCCTCGGAGAAGCAGATGTTCTTGATTCCGACGGCGTAGCCGACCCCGCGGACGACGCCCTCACCGTGTGTGGTGTTGGAGACGCCGCCGGGCATCCGGCGCAGGTCGAGATCCCTGTCCTGGACAGGAAGCGGTTTCGCGCGCAGGCGTTCCAGCAGTTCGGCGACCGGCGCGGCCGAATCGACCACCTGGCCGGTCGGCATGACGCTGCCTTCGGCCATCGCGTTGCGGATCCGGATGTCGACCGGGTCGATACCGCAGGCCTCGGCGAGTTTGTCCATCTGGGACTCGTAGGCGAACGCCGCCTGCACCGCGCCGAAGCCGCGCATCGCCCCACAGGGCGGGTTGTTGGTGTACACGCCCCAGCAGTCGACCGATGCACTGTCCACATTGTACGGACCGACGCCGAGGGTGGCGGCGTTCGCGACCACCGCGCCGGTGGACGAGGCGTACGCGCCGCCGTCCAGGTACAACTTCGCCTTCACATAGACGAGCCGGCCGTCCTTGTCCGCGCCGTGCTCGTAGTACATCTTCGCGGGGTGGCGGTGCACGTGACCGTAGAAGGATTCCTCGCGGTTGTAGACCATCTTGACCGGCTTGCCGGTGTGCAACGCGAGCAGACACGCGTGGACCTGGATCGAGAGGTCCTCGCGGCCGCCGAACGCGCCGCCGACGCCGCCGAGCGTCAGCCGTACCTTGTCCTTGGGCAGGCCCAGCGCGGCGACGATCTGCTGCTGGTCGACGTGAAGCCATTGCGTGGCCACGTAAAGGTCGACACCGCCTTCGGTGTCCGGGATCGCCATGCCCGACTCGGGACCGAGGAAGGCCTGGTCCTGCATGCCGACCTCGTACACCCCGGACACCACGACGTCGGCCGTGACGGATTGGTCGCCGTGGCGGATCTTGGCGTGCCGCACGACGTTCCCGCCCGGGTGCAGCTCGGCGCCCTCGCCCGCGGCGGCTTTCTCGGAATCCGTCACCGGTTCGAGGACCTCGTAGGAGACCTTGATCCGCTTCATCGCGCGCCGCGCGGTTTCGGGATGATCCGCCGCGACGAGCGCCACCGGCTCGCCCTCGTAGCGCACGACGTCGACGGCCAGCACCGGCTGGTCGGAGTGTTCCAGGCCGTACTTGTTCAGCCCGGGCACGTCTTCGTGCGTCAGCACCGCGTAAACCCCTTGCACCGCGAGGGCCCCGGTGAGGTCGATGCCGGTGATCCGCGCGTACGGATGCGGGCTGCGCAGGGTGGCGCCCCACAACATGTCCTCGTGCCAGAGGTCCGAGGAGTAGGCGAATTCACCGCGCACCTTGACCGTGCCGTCGGGACGCCGGGGGCTCGCGCCGACGCCGTTGGCGGTACCGGTCGCGGTGGTGGTCTGCTTGGACGTTTCAGTCGAGGTCATACCGTCTCCCTTAGCCGGGCGGCGGCCACGGCCAGCTCGCGGGCGATCTCGTCTTCGGATTCCTCGCGCAGCGTCCCGTCGGTCACCACGGTCGCGCCGCCGACGAACAGCCGCGCGATCGGCGGGGTCGTGCCGAGCACCAGGGCGGCGACCGGATCGGTGATCCCGGCGTAGTTCAGCCCGTTCAGATCCCAGACCGCGAGGTCGGCGAGCTTGCCGACCTCGATCGAGCCCAGCTCCTTGGCCCGGCCCAGGCACCGTGCGCCACCCATCGTGCCCATCCACAACGCCTCACGCGTGGTCAGGGCCCGCGGCCCGCCGCGCTGGCGTGCCTGCAGCAGCGACTGGTGCAGTTCCTCGCCCAGCCCGCCGGATTCGTTGGACGCGGCGCCGTCGGCGCCCAGGCCGACCGGCACGCCGGCGTCGAGCAGCTGCCGGACCGGCGCGATTCCGGCGCCGATCCGCCCGTTGGACGTCGGGCAATGCGCCGCTCCGGTACCCGTGGCGCCCATCCGCCGGATCGCTTCCGGGGCGAGGTGGATCGAGTGCGCGAGCCAGACGTCGTCGCCGAGCCAGCCGAGTTTGTCGGCGTACTCGGCGGGTGTGCAGCCTGCCTCCGCGAGGCACTGCTTCTCCTCGTCGATCGTCTCGGCGAGATGGGTGTGCAGCCGGACTCCCTTGCGCCGCGCGAGTTCCGCCGCGCCGGTCATCAGCCGCTCGCTCACCGAGAACGGCGAACACGGCCCGGCCGCGATCTGCAGATGCGCTCCGGCGGAATCGTCGTGGAACCGGTTGATCGCGGCCTCGGTGCCGAGCAGCGCGGCCTCGGTCTCCTCGACGAGGTTGTCCGGCGGGAGCCCGCCCTGCGACTCGCCGCGGTCCATCGAGCCGCGGACGACGTGCAGTCGTACGCCGACGCGGATCCGGGCGGCGGCGAGGGCTTCCACCTGGTCGCCGCCGTCACGCGGGAAGACGTAGTGGTGGTCGGCGACCGTGGTGCAGCCGGTGGTGGCGAGCCGGGTGAGTCCCGCCGTGGCCGCCGCGTGCGTGATGTCGGCGTCGAGCCTGCTCCAGATCGGGTAGAGCTCGACGAGCCATTCGAACAGCGTGTGGTCGGCGGCGAGACCGCGCGTGGCCCACTGATAGAGGTGATGGTGGGTGTTGATCAGGCCCGGCGTCACCAGGCACCCGGAGCCGTCGATCCGTTCGTCGTAATCGCCTTCGGGTGCCCTGCCACCGCCGACCGCCGCGATGCGGTCGTTTTCGATGACGACGTGGCCCGAGGCGTGCTCGGTGCCCGCGCGATCGACCGTGGCGATGGCGGCGTTCTCGATGACGGTCTTCACGTGGTCTCTCCCCTGGTCGCGGCCAACCGGACGGCGTCGAGGATCTTCTCGTATCCGGTACACCGGCACAGGTTCCCCGCCAGCGCCTCGCGAATCTCCTCGTCGCTCGGCTTGCCGACGCGGTTGAGCAGATCGTGCGCGGCCACGACGAGGCCGGGGGTGCAGAAGCCACATTGGACGGCGCCCGTGTCCACAAAGGACTGCTGGACCGGGTCGAGCTCGTCGCCGTCGGCGAGTCCTTCCACGGTGCGCACCTCGCGGCCCTCGACCTGACCGGCCGCGACCAGGCACGAGCACACCGGAACCTCGTCCAGGTACACCGTGCAGGAACCGCATTCACCCTGTTCACAGGCATTCTTGGAGCCCGGGAGACCGAGCCGCTCACGGAGCACGTAGAGCAGGCTCTCCCCTTCCCAGACGTCGTCGGCCTGCCGGGATTCGCCGTTGATCGTCACGTTCACGCGCACTCGCGTTCACCCTTCTGGAAGTCGTTCCACGCCCAGGTCAGCGTCCGCCGGGCCAGGACGGACAACGCGTGCTTGCGGTAGTCGGCGCTGCCGCGGACGTCGTCGATCGGCGACGATGCCTGTGCGACCAGCTCGCCGAACCGGCGTTTGACCGAGTCGGCGACGGACGCCTTGGTGGACCAGGGAAGTTCGGCGGAGAGGAACTCTTCGGCCGCGGTCGCCCGGCGCGGGGTCGGCGCCGCCGAGCCGACCGCCGCGCGGACCTCGCGGGTGCCGAGGTGCAGGGCCAGCGCGAACGAGCAGACCGCGATGACCATCGCGTTGCGCGTCCCGACCTTCGCGAACTGCTGCGGGCCGACCTCGGCGGGCAGGTGCACCGCGGTGATCAGCTCGTCGGATTCCAGGGCGTTGCGCTTGACGCCGAGGTAGAACTCCTCGGCCGGGATCAGCCGTGTCCCGCGTACGGAAGCAACCTCGACTTCGGCGCCGAGCACGAGCAGCACGGGATGGGTGTCGCCGGCGGGCGACGCGGCACCGAGATTGCCGCCGACGGTGCCGCGGTTGCGGATCTGCGGCGAGCCGACGGTGCGAGAGGCCATCGCCAGCGCCGGCAGGACTTCACCCAGCTCAGCGATCACCCGGACGTAGGGCACCGAGGCGCCGAGCCGGATCTTGCCGTCGGTCTCGGTCCATTCGGCGAGTTCGGCGACGCGGTTGAGGTCGAGCAGCGCGCCGGGGCGGCGGTGGTCGAAATTGAGCTCCACCATGACGTCCGTGCCGCCCGCGATGGGCACCGCGTCGGGCCGCTCGGCCTTGACGGCGAGCGCCTCGGTCAGCGAGCTGGGGCGCAGGAAATCCACTCTCGGGCTCCTCGGTTCGGCGGCGGGCTGTGACGGCTGACTCAGTAGACGCCCTCCGCCCGTACGGCGGCAACGGTGCCGAAGCATGAAATCTCCCCAGCACCTGCCGGTCGATTTGTGGTTTCCTACAAACCTGATGACGACCGTGAAAACTCTGCTCTCGCTACCCGGGTTGCGCTTGCGCGTTCGCGCCGGGGCGGCCCTGCTCGACCGTCCGGTGTCCCGGATCTACGTCACCGAACTGCCCGATCCCGGTCGGTACGTGTCGGCGGGCGAACTCGTGCTGAGCGGGTTGCTGTGGTGGCGCGGGCCCGGCGATTCCGAGGCCTTCGTCGCCGCGCTGGCGAAGGCGGGCGCGGCGGGCCTGGCGGCCTCCGGCGCGGACTCCGACGGCATTCCCGAAGACCTCGTCGAGGCCTGTACGCGACACCGGATCCCGTTGCTGGAGGTGCCGGCGGATCTGTCGTTCTCGGTCGTCACCGAACGGGTCGTGTTGGCCTTGGCAGCCGCCGCGGAAGGCGCGCGCAAACGTTTGCTTTCAGCGGCGACCGAAGACGTGCCGATGGAGACGCTGCTGGACCGGGCCCGCGCGGAACTCGGCCTCCCCTGCCGGGTGGTCCCCGCGACCGCGCCGGACGAACTGGTGCGCCGGTTCGTCGCCGCGGGCGGACGCTCGCTGGAAGCCGACGACGTCTCCATCCGGCCGGTCGGCGGACGGCACGCGGTGCCGTGGCTGCTCGCGATCGGCGGCAGGCTCACCGCCGCTCAGGCGGAGATCGCGGAAGAACTCGCCGGGCTGATCGGGCTCGCGCGCACCCGGGCGGACGAGGTCCGCGCGGTCACCGACCGGGTGGTCGAACCGCTGCTGGCCGCCCTCGACGAGGGGAGCGATCCGCACGCGGCCCTGACCGCGACCGGGCTGCGCGGCGATCTGCGTGTCGTCGTCGCCCGTGCCGAGGGATCCGAAGCGGCGCGCGGGATCCTGACCGAGTTGCTGCCGCCCGGCGCCCTCGTCGGCCCCGCCGGCGAAACGACCTGGGCGGTGGCCGAGGACGACGGCGAGTGGCCGGACGACTGGCCTGCCACCGTCACCGCGGCCTTGGTGGGCGTGGAATCGCTGCTGCCGTGCCGTCGTGTGCTCATCGGGATCAGTGACCGCTCCCCGGTTTCCGCGCTGCGAGGCGCGAAAGAGGTCGCGCGCTACGCGCTGGCAGTGGCGGCGGAGCGGGCGGGCGCGGTCGAGGTCGTCCCCGGCGGCGAGATCGGCATGCACCGGCTGCTGCTGGCGGGCGCGTCCGACGACCTGCGGGCGGCGTTGCGGCGACGGGTACTGGGCCCGCTGCTGAGCTACGACGCCGAACAGGGCACGGATCTGGTGCACACCCTGCGCGTCTTCCTCGAGTGCTCCGGCTCGCCGACGCGAGCGGCGCGGACCCTGCACGTCCACGTCAACACCTTGCGGTACCGGATCGGACGGGCGAGCGAACTGCTCGGCGTCGATCTGACCGAGTTCACCGAGCAGCTGGACGTCTATCTGGCCTTGTCGGCAGGGAGCTGAAATGGGCATCACCACGGCGAAGGAAGCCGCCTACGACCCGCGGGTGGTCGCGTTCGGGCGGATGATGGGCGCGGCGAACCGGCTCGAATACCTGCTCGGCCGCGCGCTGGAGACCGAATGCGGCATCACGCATCTGATGTTCGAGGTCCTCCTGATCGTCGGCCGGAAGGGCGAGGCCGGGATGAGCATGCGCGCGATCGCGCAGGAGCAGGTGCTGACCACCGGCGGCGCGACGCGGCTGGTCGACCGGATGACGACGCTCGGCCTGGTCGTGCGCGCCTCCGATCCCGACGACCGCCGCGTACAACTCGTCCGGCTGACGAGCGAAGGCGAGAAGATGACCGTGCGGGCGGCGCGGATCCACGTCGAGAACATCCAGCGGCTCTTCCTCGACCCGTTGCCCGCCGACCACCGCGAACAGTTCACGCAGGACCTGCGGACACTGAGCCATTTCGCGCGCGACGCGCTCCCCCGGCTCCGCTAGGGTTTCCTACGTTCCGTGGCTGTTTAAACTCCCGTCATGCCTACTTCTGTGGTGATCCGCCCGGCGACCCCGGACGACGCCGACGCCGTCGCGGAGATCTGGTACCACGGCTGGCGGGACGGACACCTCGGCAACGTGCCCGGCGCGCTCGTGTGGGCCCGGACCCGGGAGTCGTTCTGGGATCGCGCCGGCAAACGCGTCGCCGATACGGCGATCGCCTTGGTCGAGGACGAAGTCGCCGGCTTCGTGATGGTCGTCGCGGACGAGGTCGAGCAGGTCTACGTTTCGTCGGCTCATCGCGGGAGCGGGGTGGCGCCGGCCTTGCTCGCCGAGGCGGAACGGCGCGTGAGCGCGGGCGGGCATTCCCGCGCGTGGCTCGCCGTGGTGCCGGGGAACGCGCGGGCGCGGCGCTTTTACGAACGGTGCGGATGGGTCGACGAGGGCCGGTTCGCACATCAGCCGCCGGGCACCGATGGGGAGATCACGGTCGCGTGTCAGCGTTATGCGAAAGCGGTGGGCTGAGCCGCAAGCAGGTGACCACGGGGTCGTGAGTGGCGATTCGGGGTCTGGCCGAGGTCGTTCAGGTAGTACATGATGGCCCCCTTCCTTGCGCCTAGCGCAAGGAAGGGGGCCATCATGTACTTCACGCGAGCAAGACCCGAATCGCCACTCACGATTACGGAATCCGTCGCGCGTAACCGTCCAATTCGGACCTCGAGAACGAAAGCTCCCCTTCGTCCACCGCGCCACAATCCAGTCCTCGCAGCAGGAAACTCGCCAAGGCCTGCGCCGTCGCGGGCTCGTCCAGCACCCCGCGCCCGGTCTGGTCCGCGTAATCCCGCAACCGCGCCAAAGCCGCCGGGAAACCCTGCCGGAAGAAGGCGTAGGTCGCGGCGAAACGGGTCGGCAGCTGATGCGGATGCAGATCCCAGCCCTGGTAGAACCCGCGCTCCAGGGAACGCCGCACCAGGCGGAGATGTTCGCGCCAGGCCGGGAGGATCCCGTCTCCGACGGGCAGTTTGTTCGTCGAGCCGTCGGAAAGCCGGACACCGGTGCCCGCCGCCGAAACCTGCATGAGCTGCTTGGCGAAATCGGCGGCCGGATGTTCCATGCTCTGGTACTCGGCGCTGATCCCGAGACCGGCGCTGTAGTCGTAGGTCCCGTAGTGCAGTCCCGAGCACCGGCCGCGGGCGGCTTCGATGATCCGCGGCACCGCGACCGTGCCATCGACGTCCACAATGGACTGGGCGGTCTCGATCTGGACCTCGAACCGCAGGGTGCCGTCGGCCAGCCCGTACGCGGATTCCAGGCGCTCCAGGACATCCGCCGCGACCTCGACCTGCTCGACCGCGGTCACCTTCGGCAGCGTGACGACGAAACCTTCCGGCAACGGCCCGCTTTCCAGCAGCCCGGCCAAGAACAGGTCCAGTGTGCGGATGCCACGACGCCGGGTCGCCTGTTCGAAGCTCTTGAACCGGATGCCGACGAACGGGGTCCCGCCCGTGATGGCCAGCGTCCGCCCCGCGGCGAGCGCGGTGGCGTCCTCCTCGGCGTCGCCGGGTTTGCCGTAGCCGTCCTCGAAGTCGATCCGCAGATCCTCGATCGGCTCGGTGAGGAGTTTGGTACGGACACGGTCGGCGACCTCCGCGTCCAGGCCCAGCTGATCGGCGTGTTCGCCGAAGACCCGCAGTGCCTGTTTTCCCCAATCCGCCACCAGCCGCGTCTTGTACCGCGACGCGGGCACGTACACGGTGTGCACGGGCTGGCGGCCAGGCGGCTCACCAGGGTATTTGGCCGCGACGCGCGCGTCGGCCTCGGCGAGGCGCGCGTCGGCGGCGGTGTAGACGTCCTCGGTGAGCCGCCCGTTCCCCATCGCGCTACTTGATCCGCTCGTAGGCGGGCAGCGTCAGGAAGTCCGGGAACTCGTCGGCGAGCGCGACCTGCTCGAACAGCTCGACGGCAGGCTCCAGCAGCTCCGCCTTGATCTCGGCGGCCAGTTCGCCGCGGACGTCGGTCAGCACACCACGCACCAACTCCTCGGTCACCTTGTCGCCGGTGTCGAGCCACGTGCCGTTGCGCACCCACTGCCACACCTGCGAACGCGAGATCTCGGCGGTGGCCGCGTCCTCCATCAGGTTGTGGATCGCCGCCGCGCCGTTCCCGCTCAGCCAGGAGGCGATGTAGCGGATACCGACGTCGACCGCGGCCCGCAGACCGGCGGCGGTGGCGCTCCCGGGCGTCGAAGCGGCGTCGAGCAGCTGCTCGGCGGTCACCGACACCTCGTCGCGGGTCCGGTCGAGCTGGTTCGGCTTGTCGCCGAGGACCTTGTCGAACTCCTCGCGGCAGATGTCGACCATGCCCGGGTGCGCGACCCAGGAACCGTCGAAGCCGTCGCCGGCCTCACGGCTCTTGTCGGCGCGGACCTTGTCGAGCGCCGCGGCGGTGACTTCCGGGTCCTTGCGGTTCGGGATGAACGCGGCCATGCCGCCGATCGCGAACGCGCCGCGCTTGTGGCAGGTGCGCACCAGCAGTTCGGTGTAGGCGCGCATGAACGGCGCGGTCATGGTGACCGAGTTGCGGTCCGGCAGGACGAACTTCTCGCCCGCGTCGCGGAAGTACTTGATCACGCTGAACAGGTAGTCCCAGCGGCCGGCGTTGAGGCCGGAGGCGTGCTCGCGCAGTTCGTAGAGGATCTCCTCCATCTCGAACGCGGCCGGGATGGTCTCGATCAGCACGGTCGCGCGGACGGTGCCGTGTTCGATGCCGAGGGTCTTCTCCGCGTGGGTGAAGACGTCGTTCCAGAGCCGGGCTTCGAGGTGGCTCTCCATCTTCGGCAGGTAGAAGTAGGGGCCCTTGCCGCGGTTCAGCAGTTCCCGCGCGTTGTGGAAGAAGTGCAGACCGAAGTCGACCAGCGCGCCGACGGCCTGACGCCCGCCGAAGGACAGGCCCCGCTCGTCGAGGTGCCAGCCGCGCGGGCGGACGACGATGGTCGCGTGCTCGACGTCGTCCTTCAGCGCGTAGCTCTTGCCGCCGCTCTCCAGCGTGATGGTCTCGCGGACGGCGTCGTACAGGTTGACCTGGCCGGAGATGACGTTCGCCCAGTGCGGCGTGTTGGCGTCCTCGAGGTCGGCGAGCCAGACCTTGGCGCCGGAGTTCAGCGCGTTGATGGTCATCTTGCGGTCGGTCGGACCGGTGATCTCGACGCGGCGGTCACGCAGGGCGGGCGGGGCCTCGGCCACCTTCCAGTCGCCCTCGCGGATCTCCTTGGTCTCGGGCAGGAAATCGAGCTTGCCGGTGGTCCTGGCCTCCTCGCGGCGCTTGCTCCTGGCCTGCAGCAGCTCGTCGCGGCGGGCGGCGAAGGCCTCGTGCAGGCCGGCGAGGAAGGCGAGGGCCTCCGGCGTGAGGATTTCGTTCCCGCGCTCGACCGGATCGCCGAGCACCTGAGCTTCAGACATGAGTAACACCCCGAGTTCGGATAAACAGTGACATTCCTACAAGCAAGACGTCCCTACGGTTTTACATGACGGACTATAGTTTCTGCATAGCGGAACCTCAACGCCGACGTAAGGAGTGCCACGGTGGCAGCGGAGAAGAACGGACGCGATGGCGGCGTCCAGTCACTTCAGCGGGCCTTCGAGCTCCTCGAGCATCTCGCGGACACCGGAGGCGAGGCCAGTCTTTCGGAGCTGGCCACCCTGTCCGGGCTGCCGATGCCGACCATCCACCGGCTGATCAGGACACTGCTGGATCTGGGTTACGTCCGGCAGAACACCAACCGCCGGTACGCGCTGGGCGCCCGGCTCATCCGGCTGGGTGAGAACGCCAGCATGCAGTTCGGTTCGTGGGCGCGGCCGCTGCTCGCGGAACTCGTCGAGGAGGTCGGCGAGACGGCGAACCTCGCGGTGCTGGAGCGGGACGAGGTGGTCTACGTCGCCCAGGTGCCGTCGAAGCACTCGATGCGGATGTTCACCGAGGTCGGACGTCGGCTCCTGCCGCACGGCACCGGCGTGGGGAAGGCGATGCTCGCGCATCTGCCGCCCAAGGACGTCACGGCCCTGCTCTCGCGGACCGGCATGCCCTCCTACACCGAGCACACCTTCACCGACCAGGACGCGCTCCTGCGCGAGCTGGCGAAAATCGCCCAGCAGGGTTACGCCCTCGACGAAGCCGAGCAGGAACTCGGCGTCCGCTGCGTCGCCGTCGCGGTCCCGGGCGCGCCGGTGCCGGCGGCGGTCTCGGTGTCCGGACCCTCAGGACGGCTCACGATGGAGGCCGTCGAGCGGATCGCTCCCGCCGTCCAGCGGATCGCGACCGCGCTCGGTTCGACCCTTTCGCGTGACGGGGTCACCGTTTGAGGCGGGTCTCCAAGCCGTCGAGCATCCTGTCCAGCCCATAACGGAACTTCTCGTCGCGGAGCTGCTCCGGGTCCGCCTCGACGTCGTCGCGGACGAGCCGCTCCCGCTGGTGCGGATACTCCCGCGCCGCCTCCTCGACGGCGGGACGCAGATGCTCCGCCCATTCACGCTCGCTCCGGCCGCTCTTCGCGACCGTCGTGAGCCATGCCGCCTCGGTGGTCCCCATGCCGATGACGTACGAGATCACCGCGCTGATCGCCTGATCCGCCTCGTCGTCAGGGAAGCCCGCGGCCACGAAGACGGCCAGCAGCCGCTCGTTGAGCCGCATGACATTCGGCCCCAGGTACGACAGGCCGACCGAGCCGAGCAGTGCAGCGATCCACGGGTGCCGCAGGATCATCGCGCGCACACTCCGCGCCCCGACGACGGCCGCCTCGCGCCACGAAACGCCCTCTTCCGGCACGGTGATTTCGCCGTAGACCTCGTCGACAACCAGCTCGATCAACTCGTCACGGTTGGCCACGTGCCGGTACAGCGAGGTCGCGCCCGCGTTGAGCGCGGTGCCGAGCCTGCGCATGCTCAGCGCGTCGACGCCTTCGACGTCCAGGAGCCGGACGGCCTCGGCGACGATCTGAGCCTGGCTCAACGCGGGTTGCTCCCGCTTACGGCGCGGACGGGTCCACACCGACTGAATCGGCTTCTCCTCAGTGGGCATACCGCCCACTTTAGCGCACGACGTACCCCCTTGCGAACGATCTCGCAGTTTGCGTACAGTGTGCGCAGCAACGGAACAATGTACGCGAACGACTCTGGGGGTTTCCCGATGAAGGTGATCGAAGGGCGCGATCCGCGCCGCTGGTGGGTCCTGATCGTGCTGTGCTTGAGCACGCTCGTGCTGGTCGTGGACAACATGGTGCTGACCGTCGCCGTGCCGCCGCTCGCCGAAGACCTAGGGGCGAGCGCCCAGGAGACGCAATGGATCCTGGACTCCTACATCCTGGTGTTCGCCGGACTGCTGCTCACCTCGGGCAGCCTCGGCGACCGCTTCGGCCGCCGGAAGGTGATGATCATCGGCCTGGCCCTTTTCGGGGCGGCCTCACTCGTCGCCGCGTTCGCGGCGGACCCGCTCGAACTGATCGTGGCCCGCGCGGTGATGGGCGTCGGCGGCGCTCTAATCATGCCGAGCACCCTTTCGATCCTGATCACCGTCTTCGACGACGAAGAGCGCCGCAAGGCGATGGCGGCGTGGAGCGCGGTCGCGATGCTAGGCCTGGTCGGCGGCCCGGTGCTGGGCGGCGTGCTGATCGCGTGGTTCTGGTGGGGCGCGGTGTTCCTGATCAACGTGCCGATCGTCGCCATCGCCGTGCTCGCCGCGCTCACGCTGATGCCCGAGTCCAAGGGTCCGTGGCAGAAGCCGGATCCGCTCGGCGCGATCCTGTCCGCGACCGGGATGGTCGCGCTGGTCTGGACGATCATCGAGCTGCCCAAGCACGGCTTCACCGAGGCCGGGACGCTCGTGCCGCTGGCGATCGCGGTGGTGAGCCTGGCCGGTTTCGTGGTGTGGGAACGGCACACACCGTCGCCGATGGTCCCGCTCAAGCTGTTCCGCAAGCGCAACTTCAGCGGTGGCAGCCTGTCGCTCACACTGGTGCAGATCGGCAACGGCGGTCTGCTGCTGCTCCTGACCCAGTACCTGCAGTTCGTGCTCGGCTACACCCCCACCGAGGCGGGTCTGGCGTTCATCCCGATGGCCATCGCGTCGCTGCTGTTCAACACTCTGGGCGCCACGCTGGGTCAGAAGATCGGCAACCGGGCACTGGCCACCTTCGGGATGATCGTGATGGCCGGCGGCTTCGCCCTGCTCGCGACGATGTCGGCGAGCGAAGGTTTCCTGCTGCCCGCGATCGCGCTGTTCCTGCTCGGCGCCGGTGGCGGACTGGCGATGCCGTCGGCGATCGCGGCGCTGATGGGCGAGGTTCCCGAAGAGCAGGCCGGGGTCGGCTCCGCGCTCAACGACACGATCCAGCAGCTGGGCGCCGCGCTCGGCATCGCAATCCTCGGCAGCATCGTGTCCGGCTTGTTCACTTCGCGGATGCCCGAGTCCGCTCCGGCGCAGGCGCGGCTTTCAATCGGTGACGCCTTCGCCACCGGCGACGGTGGCCTGATGAGCGCGGCCCGCGAGTCATTCACCTCGGCGATGTCGACGACGTTCCTCGTGAGCGCCGTGGGCGTGCTGGCCGCGGCGGTCGTCGCGTTCCTGGTGATGCAGGACAAGAAAACCGCCCCGGCCGACGCTCCGGTCTCCGTGTGACGGCGAAGTCCGTGAAGGCCCCTCTTTCGGCTGAGCCGGGAGAGGGGCCTCCGCCGTAACCTCGAGAGGGGCCGAGCGAGGGGGAAGTCAGATGGTCGAGCCGGTGATCGCCTGGGTGGGGCGGAAGCTCGCGGAGAAGGCACTCGACCGGGCAGTGACCGCAGGCGGCCGGAAACCACAGTGGCACGATCTGAGCGGCCAAGGCGCCGAAGCGACCAGCGACCTCGACATCACCGTGAAGTACACCTTGCCGTACTACCGGGGCGCGAAAGCACCGGTCATCCTGACCTTGCCCATGGTGCTGGGGGAAACCGCCCGCGTGCGGCTGAACCGGGGCAGGTACCGGATCACGGCGTCGATCCTCGAACTGTCCCCTGGCAAGGCGTGGCGCCGACATTGCACGCCTCTCCTCGGTCGGTCAGCCTGAGGAACCCGGGATGCCCGATGTGCGGGGGCGCCGGGATGTACTTACCCTGCCTGGACCACCGTCTTCAGGTCTCCCGCTACCTGGTGGAAGTGCTGCTCCCCCGCCTGCGTGCGTCCTAGTTGCCGAGCAGGGCCTCGACGAACGCGCCCGGCTCGAAGGGCGCCAGGTCGTCCGGGCCTTCGCCGAGACCGACCAGCTTGACCGGCACCCCGAGTTCGCGCTGCAACTGGAAGACGATGCCGCCCTTCGCGGTGCCGTCCAGTTTGGTCAGCACGATGCCGGTGACGTCGATGACCTCCGAGAACACGCGCGCCTGCATCAGCCCGTTCTGCCCGGTGGTGGCGTCGAGCACCAGCAGCACCTCGTCGACCTTCGCCAGCTTCTCGACGACTCGCTTGACCTTGCCCAGCTCGTCCATCAGGCCGGTCTTGGTGTGCAGACGGCCGGCGGTGTCGACCAGTACCGCGTCCACGCCCGCCTCGATGCCGCGTTTGACGGAGTCGAAGGCGACCGCCGCCGGGTCCGCGCCTTCCTTGCCGCGCACGACCTCCGCGCCCACGCGCTCGGCCCAGGTCTGCAACTGGTCCGCCGCGGCGGCCCGGAAGGTGTCGGCCGCGCCGAGTACGACGGTGCTCCCCTGCGCGACGAGCACCCGGGCGAGCTTGCCGGTGGTGGTGGTCTTGCCGGTTCCGTTGACACCGGCGACCAGGACGACGGCGGGCTGCTTCGCCCCGTCGACGGTGTGCGGCAACGCGCGGACGGCGCGGACCGCGTCGGTCGACAGGGCGGCGGTGAGGACCTCTTGCAGAACCGCGCGTGCCTCTTCGGACGTCCGCACGGCGCGGCGCTTCAGCTCTTCACGCAGGCGCTCGACGATCTCGGTGGTCGTCGCGGCACCCAGGTCGGCCATGAGCAGCGTGTCTTCGACGTCCTGCCAGGAATCCTCGTCCAGGTCACCGGCACCCAGCAGACCCAGCAGGCTCTGCCCGAACACCGAACGCGACTTCGAAAGCCGGCCGCGCAGCCGCTCGATCCGACCGGTCGCGGGGGCGATCTCCTCGCGGGCGGGTGCGGGCTCCCCGGCGGGCTCGGCAGGCTCCACGGGTTCGGGGAGTTCGACGTCGCGCACCGTGCGCTGCGCGGAATCCCTCGGCACCGACGCGTCGTCCCCGACCGCGGGCTGGCCGTCGGTCTCGGGACGTTCCTCGACCGGATGCTCCGGCTCGACGGGCTCCTCGGTCTTCTCACCGCCTGGAGCGAGGGCGATCCCGCCGGTCGCGGCATATCCGCCGCCCTTCGGCTTCGCGCGCTCGACAGCCTCGGCAGCCTTGGACTCGTCCAGGCTGATCCGGCGGCGGCGCGCGATGAACAGCCCGGCCACCAAGACGGCGACCAGAACCACGACGGCAACGACAACGATCCAGAACCAGGGGGAGCTCGACACGGCGCCATCTTCGCATCCGCACCCGGCCCGGCTCAGGCGCCCCACTGCGAGGCAGCCGATCTCGTCAGACACCCACTGGATAGGACTCATTTCGGACAAGAAGAAACAGTCCTGCTTGCGCGGTCTCCGGAACGAGGGCTAGACCACTGAAGAATGACGGTTTTCTCCGGCACTGGGGTCCGGGTGATCGGACTCATCTCCGGCACGTCGATCGACGGGATCGACGTGGCGGCCGCCGAACTGCGCGCCCACGGGGACACTGTGGAGCTTGCCCCGCTCGGTCAGCTCGAAGTCCCTTATCCCGGACCGCTCCGTGACGCCTTGCTCGCCGCCCTGCCGCCGAATCCCTGCAGCGCCGAGCAGCTGACAAAACTCGACACCCTGGTAGGACAGGCCTTCGGCGAGGCCGCCGCTCGGGGCATCGAGGAACTGGCCGGTGGTGAAGCCGACGTCGTCGCCTCACTGGGACAGACCGTGTTCCACTGGGTCGAGGACGGCACCGCGCGCGGCACGCTGCAACTGGGGAATCCGGCGTGGATCGCCGAGCGCACCGGGCTACCCGTGGTGGCCGACCTGCGCGTGCGCGACGTCGCCGCGGGCGGGCACGGCGCACCGCTGGCCAGCACGCTGGACGCGTTGTGGCTCCGGGAGATGGCCGATTCCGGCCCCATCGCCGCACTGAACATCGGCGGCATCGCCAACATCACCGTGGTCCCCGCCGACGGCGACGTCCTCGCCTACGACACCGGGCCCGGCAACGCCCTGATGGACCTCGTCGCGCACCGCGCCACCGGACGGCGTGCCGACATCGACGGAGCGCTCGCCCTGCGCGGGGACATCCGGCCCGACCTGCTGGCGAAACTCCTGCTCGACCCGTACTACGCGGCCGCGCCGCCGAAGTCGACCGGCAAGGAACTGTTCCACGGCACCTACCTCGACACCGCGCTCGATGGTCTCCCACCCGTCGGCGCCGAAGACCTCCTGGCGACCCTCACAGAACTCACGGCCGTGACGATCGCCGCGGAATGCCGACGCCACGCGATCGCGACGCTGATCGTCTCCGGCGGCGGCGCCGACAACCCGGCGCTGATGGCCGCGCTCGCCCGGAATCTGCCCGGTACGGCACTGAAGACCAGCGACGACCACGGCCTGCCACGAGCGGGCAAAGAGGCATACCTGACCATTCTGCTCGGCTGGCTGACCTGGTCCGGCGTCCCGGGGAACCTCCCGTCGGCGACCGGTGCCCGTGGCGACCGGCTTCTCGGCAACATCACCCCGGGCGCGGGATCCCTGCGGCTTCCCGCGCCTCATGCCTCAACCGTGACCCGGCTACGGGTAGCGGCGGCGACCGGCGAGCGATAGGAGATACGGATGCGCGCACTTGACCTCGCGATCATCGGGCTTTTTCTGGTCGGCATGCCCCTGCTGGGCATCTGGATCGGCGGCAAACAGAAATCCGGCTCCGACTACTTCGTCGGCGAAGGCAAGATCTCCTGGTGGGTGGCCTGCCTGTCGGTGGTCTCCGCGGAGACGTCCACCCTCACCGTGCTTTCCGTGCCGACGGTGGCCTACATCGCCACCCCGGGCGAAGGCGGGATGACCTATCTGGCGCTGGCGGTCGGCTACATCGCCGGCCGGATCGTGGTGTCGATGGTGCTGTTGCCGCGCTACGTCGCGGGCAACCTCGTCACCGCGTACGCCTTCCTGGGCAAACGGTTCGGCAACGGGTTGCAGGGCACCGCGTCGGTGACCTTCCTGCTCACCCGCACCTTGGCCGACGGCATCCGGCTGTTCGCCACCGCCATCCCGATCAATGTGGTGCTCGCCGCCTACGGCCTGACGGTCTCGTACTGGACCATCGTGGTCGGGCTCGGCATCGCGATGGTGATCTACAGCTTCTTCGGCGGGGTCCGCGCCGTCGTCTGGGTCGACGCGATCCAGATGCTCTGGTACATCCTCGGCGCGGTCGTGGTCATCTGGGTGATCGCCGGGCGGCTGCCGGACGGCTGGTTCGGCAAGGCCGTCGACGCCAACAAGTTCCAGCTCTTCGACTTCACCTCGAACATGCTCACCGGGCAGTACGCCTTCTTCACCGCCGTGATCGGCGGCGCGGTGCTCTCGATGGCGTCGCACGGCTCCGACCAGCTGATCGTGCAGCGCCTGCAGGCGACCAACGACCTGCGCGCCGCACGGAAGGCGCTGGTCGCCAGCGGTTTCGTGGTGTTCGTCCAGTTCGCGCTGTTCCTGTTCATCGGGGTGCTGCTGTGGGCGCTGTACAACGGCCTGGCCCCCACGAAACCGAAGCCGGAAGGACTCGGCCTCGCCAACAAGGACGAACTGTTCGCGAACTTCATCGTGAACGACCTGCCGAGTGGTCTGTCCGGCTTCGTGATCGCCGGGATCCTCGCCGCCGCACTGAGTTCGTCACTCGGCGCGCTGGCCTCGTCCACGGTGACCGACGTCTACGAACGGGTGATCGGCAGGCAGCTGCCGGAAGCCGACCGGCTGAAGCACGGCCGGATCTGGACGATCGTCTGGGCGGGCGCGCTGATCCTGTGCGCGGGTTTCTTCGCCTCGTCCAACAAGACCTCGGCCGACCCGATCGTGGTGCAGGCGCTCGGCATCACCGGCTACACCTATGGCGCGCTGCTCGGCGCGTTCCTGCTGGGCCTGCTGTTCAAGCGGGCGAGGCAGGCGGACGCGATCGTCGCGTTCGTGTCGACGGTGATCGTGATGGCGTTCATCATCCTCGGCGTCAAGTTCAACAAACCGGACGGCAGCCTGATCGGCATCGACTTCGGCCGGGCCGCCGGGACCAAGGTGGCGCTGGCGTGGCCCTGGTACACGTTGTGCGGCGTGGTGATCACGCTCGTCGTGGGTGGGCTGCTCTCGCTGCGGCACCGCAGTGAGGACCCGCTCGCGGAGCCGGACGTGAAGGAGTCGACGCCCGTTTAACTCGTCCCCGAACGCTATGAAAGGCCCCTTCATTGAGCCTTTTTCATCGTGTTTGTTCGAGGGTGAGGATGGCTTTG
>NZ_LQCI01000048.1 GCF_001613935.1 Amycolatopsis regifaucium | reverse complement strand
GCCTGGACGTCGCGGAGCTGCTGATCCGACGCGGCACGGTGTACCTGCTCGGCGCCGAGGAGGGCCACACGGCGCCGTTGGTGGCGGCGCTGACCGCGCACATCGCCCGCGAGGCCCGCCAGATCGCCACCGAGTCCCTGGGCGGCCGGTTGGATCCGGCGTTGACGCTGGTCCTGGATGAGGCGGCGCTGATCGCGCCCGTGCCGTTGGACACCTGGACTGCCGACATGGGCGGCCGGAACATCACCATCCACATCGGAGCCCAGTCGCGGGCGCAACTGCGGAAGCGGTGGGGCGACACCGGTTGTGCGGCGATCATGACGAACTCGTCGACGGTGCTGATCCTCGCGGGTGCCCGCGACGCGGACGACTTGCAGGCGTATTCGACGCTCACCGCCGACCGGCACGAGATGGTCGAGACTGAGGACGTCGACGGCCGGGTGACCGGGCGGACGCCGCAGCGGGTTCCGGTCCTCTCGGCCGGGCAGATCGCGCAGCTGCCGGAGCTGCACGCAGTGATCGTGCGCCGGGGGATGCCCGCCGCGATCGGGAAGCTTCAGATGGCGTGGAAGCGCCGCGACGTGAAGGCCGTGGAGCGCCGTGAGCGGTACGGCGATCTGCTGGAGCGGTGGGACGAGCGCCGCGAACTGTGGACCACGAAGGCCGGGGCGTTCGTGGACATGCTCGCCGATCGGGTCGAGCCATGGGTGGCCCGCGCCCAGGAGTGGGCCGCGCAGCGCCGTGCCGCCCGGGTCACCGAGTCGCTGGTGGTGCGGGCCGAGGCCGAGCGGGTCGAGGTCGAGCCGGTCGACACCGAGGGGCGGTGGTCCTGATGAACCCGAACCAGCCCTTCATGCCGGTCGAGACGTTCCGGATCACGACGGTGATCGAGCAGCTGGCCCGCGAGTTCGCCGCGCACTCGGGAGAGTCCAGGCGCCTGGTCGCGATGCTGGTGGAGATCATCGTGTGGCGCACGGTCAACGGCCAGCCCGCCGAGCAGATCACCGCGTTCCTCGACGCCCACATCTCACCGGGTGTGCGGGGGGACTTCGTGACCTGGGTGGTCAGCGAGACCACTCGCCGTCTGGGCTCCGTCCCGGGTGGGGGTGCGCGATGAAGCTGCACCTGCCTGCCCTGATCGACACGCAGCGGTTCCAGGTGACCGCCGAGTACCGGCGTACCGAGCCGTTCGCCGTCGCGCTGACGTTCCCGATCGAACCGCAGGAAGCCCGTTGGGTGTTGGGCCGGGAACTTCTCGACGCCGCGCTCAACACCGGGACCGCCGGGATCGGCGACGTGCGGATCACCGCCCGCGGCGACCTCATGGTGCTTGCCCTGTCCACTCCAGACGGGTCCGGTTCGGCGATCTTCCGCCGCGACGACCTCGCCGCGTTCCTCTCCCTGACCTACCTGATCGTCCCGGCCGGGACCGAGTCCGACGCGATCGACTGGGCCAAGGCCGCGAAGTTCTTCCCAGAGGTGAGTTTCTGATGAGTGCCAACCATTTTGTGTACCTCGCCGTGGACGACCTGGTTTGTGGCTCGTACTTCGACATACCGGTCGCGTGGGTCGGCGAGGACGGCGACGCGGTCGCGATCACCGCCGACCGCCGTCGCGGGCTCGCGGCGATTCACGCGCACGCGCGCCACGACCTTGGCGGACCTGCCCGCATCGTCGGTGAGGTCGAGACCTTGCTGGTGCGGTTCCGCGAACGGTCCGACTCGGATTCCTGGGAGCTGGTCGCGAGCGCCCCCGGGGATGCCGGGGCCATGCCCGCCATCGTCGTGCACGAAGTTGACCTCGTCTCCTGTTCATGCCTGGGGGTGTGGTGCCGATGAGCGCCCCGACGACCCCGCGCGTGTGGCTCGCCGCCGGCGTGGCCGAGAAGCCCGCCCCGACCGACGCGCCCGTGGTGCGCGACGACCTGATGCACCTGTGGTTCCCCGGCGAGGACGGGCTGTGGCACACCGCCGACGGCCGCCACCACGCCGACTGGACCGAACTGCACTCCCGCTTCGACCTCGTGGAGGTGACCCGATGAACACCAACGACAAAGAACTCGCCTACGCCACCGAAGCCGCCGTGGCCGGTCTCGCCCGTGAGGTCGAGGGCCTGCGGCTGACGATGGAAGCGGTCACCCCGCTACCGGAGCAGGTGCGGGCACTGCACGACGTGGTCGAGCCGCTGCCCGAGCAGGTCACGAAGCTCGCGAAGGTCGTGAAGGCCCTGGTGGAGCAGGTCAACGACGAGGAGCCGGGCAAGAAGACCCGCCCGTTGTCGTGGCTCGATCTGGCAGATGGCGAGGACGTCGATGGCGCCGACGAGGCGCAGACGGTGCTGACGGAGCTGTCGGTGTGGCTGGCGCGGGTGTATCTGCGCTACCACGGCGCGGAGCTGCCCGAATGCTGGTGGTGGCACCCCGACGTGGTCGAAGAGCTGGTGTGCCTGATGCGCTCGTGGCTCGCCGCCTACGTCGACAA
>NZ_LQCI01000047.1 GCF_001613935.1 Amycolatopsis regifaucium | reverse complement strand
AAATCATGACAGGGCCCGCCGCGCTGAGCCAAACTTCGGCTCAGCTCGACCCAGACCACGGTTCCCACCATCGTGCTCACGGCCGACACCACCGGATCGCGCCGCTCCTCCACCATTATCGACCACACCACACACGACGCGATCCTTCAGACGGATGAACCAAGCGACAGAACCCGGCATCTGCGAGCCCGAGACGCGCCCGAGAGGTCCGAAACAGCCCGACACCAGGCGACATACCCCGACACTGCCGATGCGCGATGACCAGACGAAAAAGTCTTGTTCGACATCACTCGACACCACGCTTGTCGAACTGTGGAGCGAAGAACTCCAGACCTGCTGAAGTCCCCCAACCGCAGCGGTTGTGACGAGGAAGCAGAAAGGCTGCTACGCCACCAACCGGCTCTGCAAAGCCCTCCTTGCAGGTCGGCAGCGATGTCGATGTGTGGGCCGGGTCGGCTCGAACCGACGGCCAAGGGATTATGAGACCACAGCTCCGGCATGTCAGCCAGTGTCGTCGGATGCCAAATTCTGGCGGTTTGTGCAGGTCAACGTCAGTTTTAGCCCGGGCCGAGTGCCGCTGCGTGTCGGCCTGTATCGGGCTCTACGTGGGCAACGGAGCCCAATCGGAGACAGCGTAGGGCACGCCTGCAGCACTTGAGGCGTGAGCTCGAAGCATGGGCCGGCAGGACCGGATCTGCCCGGCCCAGCCCCACGACCGATCCACGGCACTCTCTGCCGGAGCGGGCTACAGCCACATCGCCCCCTTGCTGCCCCTGGCCGTGGCGGCGCGGGATCGCGGGGACGACGTCGTGTTCGCGCCCGGGCCGGGCGCGGTCGCGCATTCGCAGGCGGCCGGCAGGCGCTCGATCCGATCGTGCGGCGCTTCGGACTCGACCGGTTCCCCGAGCACCTTCGCGAGGTACTCGGCTACAGCTACGCCGAGATCGCCGCCGAGACCGGAATCAGCGAGTCCACCGCGCGCGTCCATGCGAACCACGCCCGCGCGAGCCTGCGCAGGACCGTTCTCCAGCCAAGTGAGGTATGGATCGTTTATGGCGGCAACGCCACCGCTAGTCGAGACCTGCACGTAGGCAATTGTGTCTACCGCGATAGGCGCAGGAGGGCCTTCAGCCTTCGGCGACTTCTGTCGGCCCGGGCTATGGCGGCTTCCCTGAGCCTGTTCTCCGTGCTGGTCTTTCTGGTGTGATGGCCGCTTGACTCACGGGTGCCGGTCTAAAGGTCGGCTTCGGGAACGCCGATCGCGACACAGTCGCTGAGCGCAATGTGCCCGTCGTCAGGCCTATGCATTCGGTATCCATTGCACTCTCCTGCACACGCGGCGTGGCGGGTCATGTCGTCTTCCCATTGAGCGACCCACCCAGTCGGTGCAGCCAGCGGTCAGAAGGTCACATTGGACAAAGCGTGAACGGCGTCCTGTGCCCAGTCCTGCACGCCGGACTGTGTCCCGGCGGCCGCTTCCGCCGCAGCGGCTTGGCCAAGGTGGAGCAGCATACCGGCGCCGCGCTCGCGTTCAGCCCGGACGGCCGCACCCTCGCCGCCAGAGGAAGAAGCGGGAACTTGCGACTCTTGAGCGTCCCCGCGCCTTAACCGTATGCGCGTGCCCCCAAGGGCCGACGCGTACAGCCCAGGACTACGACGAGCACAGCGCCCTCTCCACCTACAGCGGCAAGTAACGGGAACTGGGCTACCCCGTCACGACGCCGCAGCCTGGTGTCATGAACACCGGATCCGGCGACCTCCGCTGCTCTCATAAGCACCTTGGCTTCAGATGGTCAGTGCACCGGCGGGGGGATAATGATCG
>NZ_LQCI01000046.1 GCF_001613935.1 Amycolatopsis regifaucium | reverse complement strand
GGCCGTGTCATGACAACCGTGTAAGCCACGGATGGACCAAGATCGGATCGTTGTTGGCGATCCAGGAAGGCCCTGTCTGTGACGGAGAACACATCTCGCCCGGCCGGCTCGTCGTCGGCTGAAGTGCTCGCCGGAGCGCTTCCGCCGGAGGTATTGGACGTGCTGGTCAAAGAAGCGCACGCGAGCGGCGGTTCTTTGGGTGTGCAGGAATTGCTGAATCAGATGACGAAAGCGGTGCTCGAACGGGCGCTGGATACCGAAATGACCCATCATCTCGGGTATGAGAAAGGTGATCCCGCCGGAAACGGCAGCGGGAACTCCCGGAACGGCCGGTCGACGAAAACGGTGTCCACGACCAACGGGCCGGTCGAGCTGGCGGTGCCCCGCGATCGGAACGGTTCGTTCGAACCGGCGATCGTGCCGAAACGCGCACGTCGCCTGGGGAATATCGACGAGGTGATCCTGTCGCTGTATTCCCGTGGAATGACGACCCGCGATATTGAATCACACCTTCATGAAGTTTATGGCGTGAACGCCTCACGGGAACTGATCTCCAACGTCACCGAGGTGGTTGCCGACGAGATCGCACTGTGGCAGACACGTCCGCTGGACGAGGTCTACCCGATTCTCTACGTCGACGGCATCCGCCTGCGGATCAAGGACAAGGGCGTGGTGACCACGAAGGTCGCCCACCTGGCCGTCGGCGTGGACGTCGAAGGTCGCAAGCATGCCCTCGGCTTGTGGATCGCCGACAGCGAAGCCGCGAAGTTCTGGGCCAAGGTCGTCACCGACCTGCGCAATCGGGGCCTGCGGGACATCCTGATCGCCTGCTGCGACGGGCTGACCGGACTGCCCGACGCGATCCGCGGCGTCTTCCCCGACACCGTGGTCCAAACGTGCGTGGTCCACGTGATCAGAAACGCGATGCGGTTCGTCTCCTACGGTGACCGCAAGAAAGTCGCCGCCGGAATGCGATCCATTTACACCGCACCCACACTCGAGGCCGCCGAGATCGCACTCAAGAACTTCGACAAAGAATTCGGCACCCAATACCCCGCCGCAGTCCAAGTCTGGCAGCACGCATGGAACGAATTCACCCCATTCCTGGACTATCCAGCCGAACTGCGCCGAGTCGTCTACACGACAAACCTGATCGAGAACATCAACTTCCAGCTCCGGAAACTCACCAAGAACCGCGGCCACTTCGACAGCGACGCCGCCGCCATGAAACTCCTCTACCTCGGACTCCGGAACATCACCAGCCACCGCGGAGGACCATCAGGAACCGGAACCTGGGGATGGAAACAAGCACTCAACACACTCGTAGTCCTCTTCCCCGACCGCCTACCAATCCACTAAAATAACCACACAATCATCCGTGGCTTACACGGAAATCATGACAGGGCC
>NZ_LQCI01000045.1 GCF_001613935.1 Amycolatopsis regifaucium | reverse complement strand
CCTTCCTTGCGCCTAACGCAAGGAAGGGGGCCATCATGTACTGGTTCGACCTCGTCGCCCACGTGAAGCCGCCGGAATGCTCCTGGGGCGAACCGGACCTCAGTCAGCCGTTGTTGGCGGGGACACTCACCGCGTCGGTCACGAAGACCAGCGTCTCGTTCGGCGCGATGCCGCGCCCGCCCTGGCCGTAGCCGAGGTCCGGCGGGATGATCAGCAGCCGCCGCGCACCCTGCTTGATCCCTTCCAGGCCCTGGTCCCAGCCCTTGATGACCATGCCGGCGCCGAGGGTCAGGTCGAACGGCTCACCTCGGTCGAAGGAGCTGTCCAGCTTCTTCTTGTCGGACCAGGTGACCAGCGAATAGTTCATCTTCAGGTTCGCGCCGGACTTGGCACCCTCACCGGTGCCGGGCTCGAGGTCCTTGGTGATGAGCTTCTTCGGCGGGTCGCAGTCGTCCGGGATGGTGATGGTCGGCGCCTCCCCGAACTTCCCGGTGGTCTTGACGTCCTCCGCCGTGCATTCCTTGCCCTTCGGGGCCGCCGGAGCCGAAGAAGACGCCGACGCGGGGGCCGCGCCGGAGGACGGTTGGGCGGAACCTGCGGTGTTCTGTTTCTCGCCACAGGCCGCCAGGGCGAGGACGCCCGCGCCGATGACCACGATCTTGCCGAATGTGCGCATGCGGCCGACCTTAGCCAAGACCCTCCAGCGCCGGAACAAGGTCACCGGTCTGCACTACGCCCATCCGCCGGGTCGCCCTGGTCAGGGCCACGTAAAGATCGTTGAGCCCGCGCGGCGACTCGGCGACGACCTCGTCCGGCGCGATCAGCACCACGGAGTCGAACTCGAGGCCCTTCGCCCGGTCCACCGCCATCACCGACACCCGGTCCCCCGCCGCGCCGAGCATCTCGGAAACAGGAGCGACCCGGGAGGCCGGGCACAGCACCGCGACCGTCCCACCGTCCACAGCGGACAGTTCGGCCTCGACGATCCCCGGCAGCCCGGCGGCGAGGTCATCCGGCGCCACCGAACGCGACCACGGCTCGAAACCCGTCTCCCGCACCGAAACCGGCGCTTCCAGTTCCGGGTTGACGTCGGCGAGCACCCGCGCCGCGACGGCCATGATCTCGGCCGGGGTCCGGTAGTTCACGGTCAGCTCTTCGAGCCGCCAGCGGTCGGCGACGTAGGGCGAGAGCACCTCGCCCCAGGACCGCGCGCCGCCGGAAGCGCCGGTCTGCGCCACGTCACCGACGAGCGTCATCGACCGGTTCGGCGACCGGCGCATCAGCAACCGCCAGTCCATCGCGGTCAGTTCCTGCGCCTCGTCGACGATCACGTGCCCGAACGTCCAGGTCCGGTCCTGCGCGGCCCGCTGCGCCGCGGTCATCTCGCTGCGGCGCTGCTGGCGTTCGGCGAACAGCTCGGCGTCGAGGACGTCGCTCACCCGCAGCAGTTCCTCGTCGATGATCTCCTCGTCCTGTTCGAGGATGTCGAGCACGCCTTCCGCGTACGCGCGGTCTTCCCGCTCGCGGCGGACGCGCTCGGCCCTGGCGTCGGTGTCGTCCTCGCCCAGCAACTCGGCGAGTTCGTCGAGCAGCGGGACGTCGGCCGGGCTCCACTGCGCGTCCGTCGGGCTGTAGAGCCGCTCACGATCGGTTTCCGACAAGGCTTTCCCGGCCGCGCCACGCAACCGTTCCGGGTCGGCGAAAAGCTCGTCGAGCACGACTTCGGGGGTGAGCGTCGGCCACAGTCCGTCGAGGGCGGCGGCCACGTTCTTGTCGGCGGCGACCTCGGCGCGGATGTCCTGGACGTCACGCGCGTCGAGCAGATCCTCCCCCAGTTTGCGGGCGGCCTGCCGGGTGAGCGCGTCGAGGACGTCGGAGACGAAGATCCGCCGCGCGAGGTTGTGCGGACGGCGTGACCGGCGGGCCCGCGTCCGCGCCTCGGTGCAGGTCTTGCGGTCGAGCATGAGGATCTCGCGCTCGAACTCGATCTCCAGCACCGGTTCCGGCACGCGCTGACGGTCACGGACGGCGTTGGCGAGTACGTCGGCCATCACCGCGCGGCCCTTGATCTCGGCGGCCTCACGGGTGACCGGGCCGACGGCGTCCAGGCCCGGGTACAGCTGCCCGATCGTGGCCAGCAGCACCCCGGTCTCGCCCAGCGACGGCAGGACCTGCCCGATGTAGCGGAGGAAGGTGCTGTTGGGGCCGACCACGAGCACGCCCCGGGTGGTGAGCTGCTGCCGGTGCGTATAGAGCAGGTACGCCGCGCGGTGCAGCGCGACCGCGGTCTTTCCGGTGCCCGGCCCGCCCTGGACCACCAGGACGCCGTTCGGCGACGCGCGGATGATGCGGTCCTGCTCGGCCTGGATGGTGGCGACGATGTCGCTCATCTCGCCGGTGCGACGGCGTTCGAGCGCGGCCAGCAGTGCCGCCTCCCCCGCCAGCCCGAGGTCCTGGCCCTGGTCGGCGGCGGAGAGATCGAGGATCTCGTCGTCGACGCCGACGACCTTCCGGCTCAGCGACCGGATGTGCCGCCGCCGCCGGACGCCCTCGGGTGAAGCGGCGGTGGCGAGGTAGAAGGGCCGCGCGACCGGCGCGCGCCAGTCGACGAGCAGCGGGCGGTAGTCGTCGTCCTCGTCGAACAGCCCGAGCCGTCCGATGTAGGTGGTCTCCTCCGCGTGCTCGGGGAGGAAGTCGAGGCGGCCGAAGCACAGGCCCTGCTCGACGGAGCTCAGCTGGGCCAGCCTGTCGGTGTACAGCGTCGTCGCGACGTCGCGTTCGGTGCGTGCTTGCGGAGTGCCGCCGGTCTGGCGCAGCGTCTGGTCGAGCCTGCGCTGGGCGTCGACGCGTTCGGCGTCGAGCTTGCGGTACAGGGTGGTGACGTACTCCTGTTCGAGTGCGACGTCGGTGTCCGTCGCATCGAGCTCCCGGTCCGGGGACACGGACAAAAGCAGCCTGCTTTCGAGAGGTGGGACAAGGGCCGAACGGATTACAACGGCACCCGCCATCATCTCATTCCCGCCCCGCGTGCCCCGACACGCATTTAGTCCTCTGAACGCGGTAGTTGCGTCCGCAACTACCGCGTTCAGAGGACTAAATGCAGGACGCGCCCGGCGTTAGAAGGGCAGGCCGATGACCGGCAGGCCGATGGCCGAGTCGACGGCCAGTGCGACGAACACGATCATCAGGTACGTGTTCGACCGGTGGAACAGCGACATCGGCTTGGTCTCCTCGCCGCGCCGCACCGCCGCGTTCAGGCTGTGCGCGTAGAAGAGGAACCAGCCGCCCGCCAGGATCGCGAACGTCGTGTAGATCCAGCTCGTCACCGGGACCAGCAGCAGGGTCCAGGCGACCATCACCCACGAGTAGATGACGATCTGCCGCGCGACGTGCTGCGGGGTGGCGACCACCGGCAGCATCGGCACGCCGGCGCGCTCGTAGTCGTCGCGGTACTTCATGCCCAGCGCCCAGGTGTGCGGCGGCGTCCAGAAGAAGATGACGCCGAACATGACGAACGCGGGCCACTCGACGGTGCCGGTGACCGCGGCCCAGCCGATGACGACCGGCATGCAGCCCGCCGCGCCGCCCCAGACCACGTTCTGTGACGTACGCCGCTTCAGCACCAGCGTGTAGACGAAGATGTAGAACAGGATCGTCGCGATCGCGAGGATCGCCGAGAGCAGGTTCACCGTGAAATAGAGCACCACGGCGGACAGCACCCCGAGTACGAGGCCGAAGATCAGCGCGCCGCGGCGGGGCACCGATTCCTTCACCAGCGGACGGCGCTTCGTGCGGTTCATCACCTTGTCGATGTCCGCGTCGATGACGCAGTTCAAGGCGTTCGCGCTGCCGGCGGCCATCGTGCCGCCCACGAGCGTCGCGAGCACCAGCCACGGCGACGGGATCTCCCGGCCTGCCAGGAACATCGCGGGGATCGTGGTGACGAGGAGGAGCTCGATCACCCTGGGCTTCGCGAGGGCGGCGTACGCGCCGACGACCTGGCGGATTGTTCGCCGGCCACCGTGCGGTCGTTCACCGGTCGGATGTACGGCGCTGGTGCGGTCACTGCGTCCGTGCGCAGCGTTCACCAACGACATTTCACTCCCTGCGTCAGTTTTCGGGCCGGGTCCCGCCAGGCTTCCGGGTGATGTGGCGGCCCCGGATCCCCGCGTTCTGAACCCTTCCTCGATGTTAGACGTGCTGTTTCCAGAGGGTGATCGCGGGTCCTTCACCGGCCGAACCATTAGGCTGGCCGGGGTAGCTCGCGGCGTGCTTCTGCGAACGGTCCGGAGCAGGAATATCGTCCCTTCCGGATCGATTGAGATTAGTAGGGGTACGCGTGGGCTACCCATGAGGGAAGAGAAGCCACAACCTGATGACGGGGAGTTCGAGTTCAGTGTCCGAAACCGCCTCTACCAGCGAGAAGAACCCACTCCTGGAGCGCAACGTGCCCGCCGACTGGACCGACCTCGACACGCGGGCCGTCGACACCGTCCGGGTGCTCGCCGCGGACGCGGTCGAGAACTGCGGCAGCGGTCACCCCGGCACGGCGATGAGCCTGGCGCCGCTCGCCTACACGCTGTTCCAGCGGACGCTGCGCCACGACCCGGCGGACCCCGAGTGGCCCGCGCGTGACCGCTTCATCCTCTCCGCCGGTCACTCGAGCCTCACCCTCTACATCCAGCTGTACCTCGCCGGCTTCGGCCTGGAGCTGGAAGACCTGAAGCAGCTCCGCACGTGGGACTCGAAGACCCCGGGTCACCCGGAGTACCGCCACACCAAGGGCGTCGAGACCACCACCGGCCCGCTCGGCCAGGGCCTGGCCAACGCGGTCGGCATGGCGATGGCGGCCCGCCGCGAGCGCGGCCTGCTGGATCCGGACGCTCCGCACGGCGAGAGCATCTTCGATCACTACGTCTACGTGATCGCCTCCGACGGTGACATCGAGGAGGGCGTCACCGCCGAGGCCTCGTCGATCGCCGGTCGCCAGGAGCTGGGCAACCTGATCGTCTTCTGGGACGACAACGAGATCTCCATCGAGGACGACACCAAGATCGCGCTGTCCGAGGACGTCGTGAAGCGCTACGAGGCTTACGGGTGGCACACCCAGGTCGTCGAGGGTGGCGAGAACGTCGTCGCGATCGAAGAGGCCATCAAGGCCGCCAAGGCCGAGACCGGGCGCCCGTCGTTCATCGCGCTGAAGACCGTCATCGGGTACCCGGCGCCGAAGAAGATGGGCACCGGCAAGGCCCACGGCGCCGCGCTGGGCGCCGAAGAGGTCGCCGCGGTCAAGGAGATCCTCGGCTTCGACCCGGAGCGGACCTTCCAGGTCGACGACGACGTCATCGCGCACACCCGCCAGGCCGTCGACCGCGGCAAGACCGCGCGCGCCGAATGGCAGGAGAAGTTCGAGGCGTGGGGCGCCGCCAACCCGGAGCGCAAGAAGCTCGCGGACCGGATGTCGACCCGCACGCTGCCCGAGGGCTTCGCGGACAACCTGCCGACGTGGGAGCCGGACGCCAAGGGCATCGCGACCCGCAAGGCCTCCGGTGAGGTGCTCAACGCGCTCGCCGAGCCGCTTCCCGAGCTGTGGGGCGGTTCCGCGGACCTCGCGGAGAGCAACAACACCACCATGAAGGGGGCCGACTCGTTCGGCCCGGAGAAGGCTTCCACCGAGATGTGGAAGACCAGCCCCTACGGCCGGACGCTGCACTTCGGCATCCGTGAGCACGCGATGGGCTCGATCCTCAACGGCATCGCGCTGCACGGCGGCACCCGCCCCTACGGCGCGACGTTCCTGATCTTCTCCGACTACATGCGCCCGCCCGTGCGGCTGGCCGCGCTGATGAAGGCGCCGGTCACCTACGTGTGGACGCACGACTCGATCGGCCTGGGCGAGGACGGCCCCACCCACCAGCCGATCGAGCAGCTCTCCGCCCTGCGCGCCATCCCCGGCCTCAACGTCGTCCGCCCGGCGGACGCCAACGAGACCGCGTACGCGTGGAAGGCCGTCCTGGAGGACGTCCACCACCCGTCGGGCCTCGCGCTGACCCGGCAGAACGTGCCGGTACTGGAAGGCACCAGCGCCGAGGGCGTCAAGCGAGGCGGTTACGTCCTCGCCGAGGCGTCCAACGGCAGCCCCGAGGTCGTGCTGATCGCGACCGGCTCCGAGGTCCAGCTGGCCGTCGAGGCCCGCAAGACCCTGGAAGCCGACGGCATCCCGGCGAGCGTCGTCTCGATGCCGTGTGTCGAGTGGTTCGACGCGCAGGACCAGTCCTACAAGGACTCCGTCCTCCCGCCGTCGGTCAAGGCACGCGTCTCCGTCGAAGCCGGTATCGCCCAGTCGTGGCACCGCTTCACCGGTGACGCCGGGGAGAACGTCTCGATCGAGCACTTCGGTGCTTCGGCCGACGCCGCCACGCTCTTCCGCGAGTTCGGTTTCACCGCGGAAGCCGTCGTCGACGCCGCCCGTCGCTCGATCGCCAACACCAAGAACTGATAAGGGGAAAGCATGAGCAACGACAAGCTCGCGCAACTGTCCGAGGCAGGCGTCTCGATCTGGCTCGACGACCTGTCCCGTGAGCGACTGAACACCGGCAACCTCGCCGGCCTGATCCGCGACAAGCACGTCGTCGGCGTCACCACCAACCCGACGATCTTCGCCAACGCGATGTCGAAGGGCGAGGCCTACGACGAGCAGACCAAGGAACTCGCCGCCCGCGGTGCCGACGTCGAGGCCACCATCCGGGAGCTGACCACCACCGACGTGCGCAACGCCGCGGACCTGTTCCGCGACGTCTACAACGCCACGAGCGGGGTCGACGGCCGGGTGTCCATCGAGGTGGACCCGCGGCTGGCCAAGGACTCCGACAAGACGGTGGCCGAGGCGCAGGACCTGTGGAAGACCGTGGACCGGCCCAACGTGCTGATCAAGATCCCGGCCACCGAAGAGGGTCTCCCGGCGATCACCAAGACGCTCGCCGAGGGCATCAGCGTCAACGTCACGCTGATCTTCTCGGTGGAGCGGTACCGGGCGGTCATCGAGGCCTACTTCGCCGGGCTGGAGCAGGCCAAGGCCAACGGCCACGACCTCAAGGGCATCCACTCGGTCGCGTCGTTCTTCGTGTCCCGTGTGGACACCGAGATCGACAAGCGGCTCGACGCCATCGGCACCGACGAGGCCAAGGCGCTGCGCGGTGAAGCCGCCATCGCCAACGCGCGGCTCGCCTACGCGGCGTTCGAGGAGCTCTTCGCTTCGGATCGCTGGAAGGCGCTCGCCGAGGCGGGAGCGAACCCGCAGCGTCCGCTGTGGGCCTCCACCGGGGTGAAGGACCCGCAGTACTCCGACACCCGCTATGTGGACCAGCTCGTCGTCAAGGACACGGTCAACACGATGCCGGAGAAGACCCTCGACGCGGCCGCGGACCACGCCGAGGTCACCGGTGACACGGTGACCGGCAAGGGCGCCGACGCGCAGGCCGTCTTCGACAAGCTGAGCGCTGTCGGCATCGACATCACCGACGTCTTCCTGACCCTCGAAAACGAGGGCGTCGAGAAGTTCGAGAAGTCGTGGACCGAGCTTCTCGAGACCGTCAACGGACAGCTCGAAAAGGCAAAGGACTGATCACCGACCATGGCAGGGGAAACGACCGGCGTCGAAATCGTCGACGCCGCCCTGGCCGGCAAAGCCGCTCCGTTCGCGGAGCGGCTTGTCGCCGACCAGGTCGCATCGAAATTGGCGTCCAAGGACGCCACACTGTGGGGTCCCGAAGCCGAGTCCGAAGCGTCGATCCGTCTCTCGTGGACGACGCTGCACAAGTCCTCGCGGCCGTTGATCGGCGAGATCGAGGCACTGCGGACCGACCTGCGCTCTGAGGGTGTCGACCGCGTCGTCCTCGCCGGCATGGGCGGTTCGTCGCTGGCACCCGAGGTGATCGCCGCGACCGAGGGGGTCGCGCTGACCGTCCTCGACACCACCGACCCTGGCCAGGTCGCCGACGCTCTCGCCGGTGACCTGGAGCGGACGGTGATCGTCGTGTCCTCCAAATCGGGCGGCACCGTCGAAACCGACAGCCACCGGCGGATCTTCGCGAAGGCCTTCGCCGACGCGGGCATCGACGCGGCCCGGCGGATCGTGGTCGTCACCGACCCCGGCTCCCCGTTCGCGGACCTGTCCGAAAAGGAGGGTTACCGCAAGGTCTTCCTCGCCGACCCGGACGTCGGCGGCCGCTACTCGGCGCTGACCGCGTTCGGTCTCGTCCCGGCCGGGCTCGCCGGCGCGGACATCGCCCGCTTGCTCGACCAGGCCGCTTCGGTCGCCGAGACGCTGGCGGCCGATTCGACCGACAACCCCGCGGTGAAGCTGGCCGCGGCGTGGGCGGCGGCGCACGAGGACGGCGCGGAAAAGGTCGTCATCGCCGACACCGGTTCGGGTATCAAGGGCTTCGCCGACTGGGCGGAGCAGCTGATCGCCGAGTCCACCGGCAAACAGGGCACCGGTCTCCTGCCGGTCGCCGTCGAGGGCCCGGACTCCCCCGGTTTCGCCGACGCGAAGTCCGACGCCACCCCGGTGGCGGTGGGCCAGGCCGGAGGCGCGGCGAAGATCGCGGTCACCGGCCCGCTCGGCGCCCAGATGCTGCTGTGGGAGTTCGCCACCGCGCTCGTCGGCAGGCTGCTCGGGATCAACCCGTTCGACCAGCCCGACGTCGAGGCCGCCAAGAAGGCCGCGCGGTCCCTGCTCGACAACCCGGACGCGCTCAAGGGCGGCGAAGAGCCGTCCACCGTGGACGGCGCGGTCCAGGTGTTCGGTTCGGCGGGCGTGGCCACCGACGGGAAGCTCGCGGACATCCTGCGGGCTTTCTTCGACTCCGCCCCGGAAACCGGGTACATCGCGGTACAGGCCTACCTCGACCGGCTCGACGACGCGTCGACGGCCCTCCTGCGCGGCGAAATCGCCAAGCGGACCGGACGGCAGACCACGTTCGGCTGGGGCCCGCGGTTCCTGCACTCCACCGGGCAGTACCACAAGGGCGGGCATCAGAACGGTGTCTTCCTGCAGCTCACCGGCGCCGTCGAGCAGGATCTCGACGTACCGGACCGGCCGTACACCCTCGGGGTGCTGCAGCACGCGCAGGCGCTCGGTGACGGCCAGGTGCTCGCCGAGCACGGCCGTCCGGTCCTGCGCCTGCACCTCACCGACCGGGCCGCCGGCCTGGCCGAACTGGTCCGCGCGGTACAGGAGGCAGGCGAGTGACCCGTGCCTGGAACAACCCCCTGCGCGATCCGCGCGACAAGCGGCTGCCGCGCATCGCCGGGCCGTCCAGCCTGGTGATCTTCGGCGTCACCGGTGACCTCGCCCGCAAGAAGCTGATGCCGGCGATCTACGACCTCGCCCACCGCGGGCTGCTGCCTGCCGGGTTCTCCCTGGTGGGCTTCGCCCGCCGGGACTGGGAGCACCAGGACTTCGGCGAGCTCGTGCACGATTCGGTCAAGGAGCACGCGCGGACGCCGTTCAAGGAGTCGGTGTGGAACCGGCTCGCCGAAGGCATCCGTTTCGTGCAGGGCACCTTCGACGACGACGAGGCCTTCGACAAGCTCGCGCAGACGGTCAAGGACCTCGACGCCGAACGCGGCACCGGTGGCAACACCGCGTTCTACCTGTCGATCCCGCCGGGCGCGTTCCCGGTGGTGACCAAGCAGCTCGCCCGCTCCGGCCTCGCCGACGCGAGCGAGGAGACCTGGCGCCGCGTCGTCATCGAGAAGCCGTTCGGCCGCGACCTCAAGAGCGCCAAGGAGCTCAACGAGATCGTGAACGACGTCTTCCCCGAGGAGTCGGTGTTCCGCATCGACCACTACCTCGGCAAGGAGACGGTGCAGAACCTGCTGGCGCTGCGGTTCGCGAACCAGCTGTTCGAGCCGATCTGGAACGCCAACTACGTGGACCACGTGCAGATCACCATGGCCGAGGACATCGGCCTCGGCGGCCGCGCGGGGTACTACGACGGTATCGGCGCCGCCCGTGACGTCATCCAGAACCACCTGCTGCAACTCCTCGCGCTGACCGCGATGGAGGAGCCCGTCTCGTTCGCGCCGCGCGCGCTGCGGGCCGAGAAGGTCAAGGTCCTTTCGGCGACGAAGCCCGTGGGACCGTTCGAAGAGACGACCGCGCGCGGCCAGTACGCGGGCGGCTGGCAGGGCGGCATGAAGGTGCCGGGTCTGTTGCAGGAAGGGGGCTTCGCGAAGGACTCGACGACCGAGACCTACGCCGCGGTGACCCTCGAGGTGCAGAACCGCCGCTGGGCGGGTGTGCCGTTCTACCTGCGGACGGGCAAGCGGCTGGGCCGCCGGGTCACCGAGATCGCCGTGGTGTTCAAACGGGCGCCGCATCTGCCGTTCGACTCGACCTCGACCGAGGAACTGGGCCAGAACGCGCTGGTGATCCGGGTGCAGCCCGACGAGGGCATCACGCTGCGGTTCGGGTCGAAGGTGCCGGGGACCACGATGGAGGTCCGCGACGTCACCATGGACTTCGGCTACGGGCACGCGTTCACCGAGTCCTCGCCGGAGGCCTACGAGCGGCTGATCCTGGACGTGCTGCTCGGCGAGCCGTCGCTGTTCCCGGTGAACGAAGAGGTCGAGCTGTCCTGGGAGATCCTGGACCCGATCCTCGACGCCTGGGCCAAGAAGGGCGCGCCCGAGCAGTACCCGCCGGGTTCGTGGGGCCCGCCGTCCGCGGACGAAATGCTGGAGCGTACCGGCCGGAACTGGAGGCGTCCGTGATCATCGACCTGCCGTCGACCACGACGTCGCAGCTGAACAAGAAACTCGTCGAGATCCGCGAACAGGGCGGGCAGGTGGCGCTCGGCCGGGTGCTGACCCTCGTCATCGTGGCCGATGACGACGACAGGCTCGAAGAGGCGATCGAAGCCGCCAACGAAGCCAGCCGGGAGCACCCCTCCCGGGTGATCGTGGTGGCCAAGGGCGCGCGGACCGCGGCACCGCGGATCGACGGCCAGATCCGGGTCGGCGGCGACGCCGGCGCGAGCGAGGTCATCGTCCTGCGGCTCTACGGCCCGCTGGCCGCGCAGGGGCAGAGCGCGGTCGTGCCGCTGCTGCTGCCGGACGCGCCGATCGTCACCTGGTGGCCGGGCACCGGTCCGAAGGCCCCGGCCAAGGACCCGCTCGGCGAGCTGGCCCAGCGCCGGATCACCGACTCCGCCGCGGAGAAGGCGCCGATAAGAGCACTCACCACGAGGGCGAAGTCCTATGTGGAGGGTGACACCGACCTGGCGTGGACCCGGCTGACCAGCTGGCGCGCACAGCTCGTGTCCGCCTTGGACCTTCCGCCGCACGAGAAGGTCACCGGGGCGACCGTGACCGGCGAGGCCGACTCGCCGTCGACAGAGCTGCTCGCGGGCTGGCTGGCCGAGTACCTGAAGGTGCCGGTCAAGCGGGTCAAGAGCACCGGCGCCGCGGGCATCATCTCGGTGACGCTGGACCGGCGTTCCGGCCCGGTGGAGCTGCACCGGCCGGACGGGCGGGTCGGCACGCTGACCCAGCCGGGCCAGCCCACCCGGCGGATCGCCCTGCAGCGGCGGGACAACAAGGACTGCCTGATCGAGGAGCTGCGGCGGCTCGACCCGGACGAGGTCTACGAGGCTTCGCTGAACGGGCTCGCGAAGATCTCCTCCGGCACGGCCACCAAGGCCGTCCCGGTGAAGAAGGCTCCGGCGGCTCCCAAGAAGAAGGCCGCGGTCGCCGCGAAGAAGAGCGAGTCATGAGCAAGACCGAGGTCGTCGTCTACGGGAACCCGGACCTCCTGGCCGCCGCCGCGGCGGCCAGGCTGGTCACCCGGATCGTGGACGTCCAGGCGGCCAAGGGGTCGGCTTCGGTGGTGCTCACCGGCGGTGGCACCGGAATCGCGATCCTGAAGGAACTGCGCGAGTCCAGTGCCCGTGACGCCATCGACTGGTCGCGTCTCGACGTCTACTGGGGCGACGAGCGCTTCGTCCCGGCCGGCTCGGACGAGCGCAACGAGAAGCAGGCCCGCGAGGCCCTGCTCGACCACGTCCCGATCGACCCGGAGCGGGTGCACGCCATGGCACCCTCGGACGGCGAGTTCGGCGACGACGTCGACGCCGCGGCCGCCGCTTACGCGGAGGTCCTGGCGGCCAACGCCCGTCCCGAGGACCACGGTGACGTGCCGTCGTTCGACATCATGCTGCTCGGCCTCGGCGGGGAGGGGCACACCGCCTCGATCTTCCCCGAGAGCCCGGCGGTGTACGAGCAGGAGCGTTCGGTCGTCGCGGTGCGCAACTGCCCGAAGCCGCCGCCGACCCGGATCTCGCTGACCCTGCCCGCGATCCGGCGCGCGCGGGACGTCTGGCTGGTCACCGGCGGCGACACCAAGGCGGACGCCGTCGCGCTGGCGCTGGCCGGTGCGGGCGAGGTGCAGATCCCGGTGGCGGGAGCACGCGGCGATCGTCGCACGCTCTGGCTGCTGGACCGGGGCGCCGCTTCGAAGCTCACGAAGGTCTATCAGCCTCCGACGGCCTGACGCTTTGCGCGGAAGGGCCCCTTCCCTTGGCTGAGCCGAGGGAAGGGGCCCTTTACGCGCTTCAGGTCAGGACTCAGTCGGGCAGGTCGTAGTCGGCGCTGACGGACTCCCAGCCGGCCGGGCAGAACGCCGTGGCGCTGAAGTTCTTCTGCGTCCAGGGGCTGAAGAAGACCTCCCAGTCGCCACGGGTCGACTTACACCGGACACCCACCCGGAACGCGATGTCATAGCACTTCCCCCCGGCCCTGTCGGCGAGGCGCCAGATCGGATCACAGTTCGCCATCAGCTGGACTGCCGACTCCGACCCGGTACCCGTGGCCGGGGCGGCGGAGGCGACTCCGGCTCCGATGGTGGCCAGGGCACCGGCAACAGGCAGGGCGGCCAGCGCGAGCAGGGACTTCCTCATTGTTCTCCTTCGTCCTTCGGTGCGGAAACCGAAATCTAGAGGAGGCCGCTGTCAGGGGACTGTCACGGTAAAGTCCGGACCCACCGACCGAACGTTCATGCACTTGTCCGCAGAACGGACAGTGACCGAACAGTCGCTAGCCCGACTGGGGGAAACTTACCGCCTTCGTACATCCACCCGTTAGCATCCGCACATTTGTTCGTTCCTGCGCGTCCCGATCGGGCGAAGAACACGTCTCACCATCCAAGTCCACAAGACGAGTGAGGTCGCCAGCGATGAGCACAGAGGGTCTCTCGATGCCAGGTATCTCGGTGGGCGGCTCCGGAGCGGACGCCGCCGACCGGATGCGCCGTGCCGCCGGGGTCATGTCGTTCGCCAAGATCAAACGTCCGGCGCTGGTCGCGCTGGGCGTCGACACGCTCGCGATCTTCCTGGCCGCGCTCGACGTCTGGCTGGTGATCCCCGAGAAGGCCCAGCCGTACTCCATCTATCTCTCCGGCGCCGCCTGCCTCGGCCTCGCCTTGCGCCGCAAGCTGCCGTTCCTCGCGGTGATCGCCACGGTCCCCGGTTTCCTGGCAGGCTGGTCGCAGCTCGCCGCGATGATCGCGCTCGGCTTCCTCGCCACCCGCAAGCAGATGCACTGGCAGACCTGGACCGGGTTCGCGCTCGTGTTCACCTGCCGATTCGTCCAGTGGCCCTTGCCGGACTTCGTCGAGCTCAGCTGGCGCGAACACGTGCTCGACGGGATCTACGGCGTCATCGTCGCCGGGATGCCGGTGGCCATCGGCCTGCTCATCGGAGCGCGGACCGAGATCTCGCAGAAGCTCTCCGAACTCGCCGCCAGCCGCGATCGCGAGCGCCGCTTCCACGCCGACGCCGTCCGCGCGGAGGAACGCGCCAGGCTGGCGCGGGAGATGCACGACGTCGTTTCGCACCAGATCACGCTGATCGCGATGCAGGCCGGCGCGCTGCAGGCACAGACGACCGATCCCCGATCGCTCGAAACCGCGCAGGTCATCCGGAAACTGAGCACCAAAACGCTCGAGGAACTGCGTTCGCTCGTGAGCGTGCTGCGCTCGGGTTCCGAGGACGACGGGCCGCGGCCCGGGATCAACGAACTCGACCGGTTGATCCGGGGCTCGGACGTCCCCGTGCACCTCACCGTCGAGCGGATCCCCGACCTGCTGCCCAGCCAGGTTTCCGCGGCGGCCTACCGCACCGTGCAGGAATGCCTCACGAACGTGCACAAGCACGCACCGGGCGCCACCGCGACCATCCGGATCCAGGGTGAGCACGGCTCGCTCAAGGTCGAAATACGCAACGAGCGCGCCCGGACCGCCGGTGCGGCCCTGCCCTCGGGAGGGCACGGGCTGACCGGTTTGGCCGAACGCGCTCGACTGCTGGGTGGGAGTTTCGAGACCGCCGACACCGAGGACGGCGGGTTCCGGGTGCGTGCCCGGTACCCGCTCGACCGGTGAGCGGCGGCTAGATCTCCCGGCGCTGGCGCAACCGCTCCAGCGCCTCGGCGAGAATGGCCTCGCCGTCGGCGTCGGAACGCCGTTCCTTCACGTAAGCCAGGTGGGTCTTGTAGGGCTCGGTCCGCGGCGCGGCAGGCGGGTTCTTCTCGTCCTGCCCACCGGGGAGCCCACAGCGCGGGCAGTCCCACTCGTCGGGAATTTCGGCGTCCATCGAAAACGAGGGCTGCGCCTCGTGCCCGTTGGCACACCAGTAGGAAATGCGGCGCCTCGGCGCCGACTCACCCCGTTCCGATTCGCCCGAAGGACCGGCACCCACACGGGTGCCTCGAATCGCGTTACCGCCAACCATGAATCCTCACACCTATAGGGATCGGCGGCGCGCCCCCCATAGGCACGCCGAAACACCTGGATCGATCAGACCTTGAGCAGGAGCCCGAGGCCGATGATGCTGATCAGCCACACCGCGCCCAGCAGCAGCGTGATCCGGTCGAGGTTCTTCTCGGCCACGCTCGAACCCGAAAGGCTCGACTGCATACCGCCACCGAACAGCGAAGACAGACCGCCACCCCGGCCCCGGTGCAGCAACACGGCCACAATCAGGAAAAAGCTGGAGGCGATCAACAGGATTTGCAGGAACAGCTTCATGTCATCCTCTGCGCTCTTGGAGAATGCAGGAAAACGGTGTGCCGCGGGTGGCTCTTGACCACCAGAACACACCGTACTCCTGGACTCGTCCACTGCTGTGTGACGGACCGGATACACAGGTTACCCGGTAGGTGCCCCGATCAGGGCAGGGGCCCGCCCGCGGCGAGTGCGCAGAGTTTGGTGAACTCGTCACCATCCAGGCTCGCACCACCGACGAGGGCACCATCGATGTTCTCGCAGGCGACGAGGTCACTGATGTTGTTGGCCTTCGCCGAGCCGCCGTAGAGCACACGCACAAGTGATGCGGTTTCGACGCCGTACTTCTCGGCGATGGTGGCGCGGATGGCTCCGCACACCTCTTCGGCGTCCGACGGCGTCGCGACCTTGCCGGTCCCGATGGCCCAGACCGGCTCGTAGGCGACGACGACGTCCTTGACCTGCTCGGCCTTGAGCCCCTTCAGGCCCTCGACCAGCTGGGCCGTGGTGTGGGCGATGTGCTCGCCGGCCTCGCGGACCTCGAGCTTCTCCCCCACGCACAGGATCGGCTTGATGCCGTGCTTGAGCGCGGCCTTGACCTTCTTGTTGACCAGTTCGTCGGTCTCGCCGTGGTACTCGCGCCGCTCCGAGTGCCCGACGGTGACGAAGCTGCAGCCCAGCTTCGCCAGCATCGGGCCCGACACGTCACCGGTGTAGGCACCTGAGTCGTGCGGCGACAGGTCCTGGGCGCCGTAGGTGAGCGACAGCTTGTCGCCGTCGGTCAGCGTCTGGACGCTGCGGATGTCGGTGAACGGCGGCAGGACCGCGACGTCGACCTTCGCGTAGTACTTCTCCGGCAGGGCGAAGGCGATCTTCTGAACCAGCGCGATGGCTTCGAGGTGGTTCTGGTTCATCTTCCAGTTGCCGACGATGAGCGGTTTGCGCGCCACTAGTCGTTCTCTCCCAGCACAGCGACTCCGGGCAGTTCCTTGCCCTCCAGGTACTCCAGCGACGCGCCGCCGCCGGTCGAGATGTGCGAGAAACCGTCCTCGGGCAGGCCCAGCTGCCGCACGGCCGCGGCGGAGTCGCCACCGCCGACCACGGTGAAGGCGTCGCTCTCGACCAGCGCTTCGGCCACGGCACGGGTGCCGCCGGCGAAGGACTCGAACTCGAACACGCCCATCGGGCCGTTCCAGAACACGGTCGCCGCGTCGGCCAGCTTGCCCGCGAACAGTTCGCGCGACTCGGGGCCGATGTCGAGACCCATGCGGTCGGCCGGGATGGACTTCGCGTCGACGACGTCGAACTCCGCGTCGGCCGCGAAGCCCTTCGCCGCGAGGACGTCCACCGGCAGGATCAGCTCGACGCCGCGTTTCTCCGCCTCGGCGAGGAAACCGCGGACCTGCTCCAGCTGGTCCTCCTGCAACAGCGAGTTCCCGACCTCGTGGCCCTGGGCCTTGAGGAAGGTGTACGCCATGCCGCCACCGATGAGCAGCCTGTCGACCTTGGTCAGCAGGTTGGCGATGACACCCAGCTTGTCCGACACCTTCGCGCCACCGAGGACGACGACGTACGGCCGCGCGAGGTCCTCGGTGAGCTTCTTGAGGACGTCGACCTCGGCCAGCACCAGACCGCCGGCGTACGCCGGAAGCGCCCGCGCGATCTCGTAGACCGAAGCCTGCTTGCGGTGCACGACGCCGAAGCCGTCGGAGACGAACGCGCCGCCCGGGACCAGCGCGGCCAGCTCGGCGGCCAGCTCCTGCCGCTCGGCCTCGACCTTGCTGGTCTCACGCGCGTCGAAACGCACGTTCTCCAGCAGGGCCACCTGACCGTCGGTCAGGCCGGCGACGGTGGCCTTGGCGGACTCGCCGACCACGTCACCGGCCAGCGGGACGTCGACGCCGAGCAGCTCGGTGAGCTTCACGGCGACGGGCGCGAGCGAGAACTTGGGGTCCGGCTCGCCCTTGGGACGGCCGAGGTGCGCCGTGACGACCACCTTCGCGCCCGCCTCGGCGAGCCGCTTGAGCGTCGGCAGGGCCGCGCGGACACGGCCGTCGTCGGTGATGGTCTCCCCATCGAGCGGGACGTTCAGGTCGGAGCGCACGAGTACGTACCGGCCCGAAACGTCCTCGCCCAGCAGGTCTTCGAGGTTCTTCAGCGCCATGGCTCAGGAGAGCTTGTTGCCGACGAGCTTGACGAGGTCCGCGAGGCGGTTGGAGTAGCCCCACTCGTTGTCGTACCAGCCGACGACCTTGACCTGGTTGCCGATGACCTTGGTCAGCGGCGCGTCGTAGATGCACGACGCCGGGTCGGTGACGATGTCGGCCGACACGATCGGGTCGTCGTTGTAGCGCAGGATGCCGGCCAGGGGGCCCTCGGCGGCGGCCTTGTACGCGGCGTTGATCTCGTCGATGGTCGCGCTCTTGGCGAGGGTGACGGTGAGGTCGGTGGCCGAGCCGGTCGGGACCGGGACGCGGACCGCGTAACCGTCGAGCTTGCCGTTGAGCTCCGGCAGGACCAGGCCGATGGCCTTGGCGGCACCGGTCGAGGTCGGGACCATGCTCAGCGCGGCGGCACGGGCGCGGCGCAGGTCCTTGTGCGGGGCGTCCTGCAGGTTCTGGTCCTGCGTGTACGCGTGGATCGTGGTCATGAGGCCCTGCTCGATGCCGAAGGCGTCGTTCAGGACCTTGGCCAGCGGGCCGAGGCAGTTGGTGGTGCAGGACGCGTTCGAGATGATGGTCTGCGAGCCGTCGTACTTGTCGTCGTTGACGCCCAGCACCACGGTCAGGTCCTCGCCCTTGGCGGGTGCGGAGATGATGACCTTCTTGGCGCCACCGGCGATGTGTGCCTTGGCGGCGTCACCGTTGGTGAAGAAACCGGTCGACTCGACGACGACGTCCACGCCGAGGTCGCCCCAGGGCAGGTTGGCCGGGTCGCGCTCGGCGAGCGCCTTGATGGTCTTGCCGTCGACGACGATGCCCTCGTCGCTGACGCTGACCTCGCCCGGGAAACGGCCGAGGATGGAGTCGTACTTGAGCAGGTGGGCCATGGTGGCGACGTCGCCGAGGTCGTTGAACGCGACCACCTCGATGTCGTGACCGGCGGCCTGCACGGCCCGGAAGAAGTTGCGGCCGATGCGGCCGAAGCCGTTGACACCTACGCGAACCGTCACTGCTGCCACTCCCTTGAGACTCGTCCGGGATCGCCCCGGAAAGACGTCCGTTACTCGGGCGCAACCCTAGCGTGCGCGCTCGGGCGGCCCTCTTTGCCCTGACGAGACTTCCACCACTCGGTGGGTCAGGTCAAGAATCGATCAAGTGCGTCGCTACCAGGACGTCTTGGGAAAACTCTCAGCTTCACTGTGCTAGCCGTCGCTCGAGCGGCGTACGCATCCGTGGCGTGACTCGCACCTCTCCGAACCACTCGGCCAGGTGGTTCGCCTCCGCCTCGACGGCCCGTTCGACGTCCGCGCCGACGTCCTCCAGGAAGTGATGGACCACCTCCCCGTCGGGACGCTGCGCCCAGCCGCCGACGATCCGGCCGTCGGCCCAGATCGTGGGGCCGATGTTGCCGGTGCCGTCGAACAGCGCCGCCCGATGCGGGCCGAGGTACCACTCGCGGTCGAGCCATCCCATCGACGTCGGGTCGAGAGCAGGGAGCAGCGCGACCCAGGGCTCAGGCTCCGGGACGGGCTCCACATCGTCGGCGAGCAGCACGCCGGGGACACCGTCGAGATCGACCTCGATCGGCTGAACGGCCGCGAGCGCCTTCTTGGTCTGCCCGACCGTCCAGCCCGTCCACCACCGCAGATCCGCGATCGGGGCCGGTCCGTAGGCGTGGAGCCACTTCCGGGCGAGTTCGGCTCTGGCCTCGTCGGCGTCCCGCACCGCGAGACCCTGGGGAAGCCAGTCCGCCATCGTGGCCCAGTAGTACTGGCTGCTGAGCCAGCTGCCGCGCGGACGCCCGCGCACGATGCGGCCGTCGACCGCGAGCTGGAACAGGACCCGGCTGGTGACGTTGGCGATCGCCTCGTACGGCTTGCCCTTCGACATCAGGAGCTGTTGCCTCAGCCGGGGCTCGTCCTCGGACAGCTGTTGTGCCGTCGCGGAACCGCGGGCCTTCAGCGCGCGCTCTGTCGCGTCCTCGACCTCGGCCAGCCAGCGTTCCGGATCGGGCACGTTCTCCGGGTGACCCTGCTGACCGAGGTGCTGTTCGAGCAGACGGCGCTGCTTCTTGGCGATGTCTGCCGAACAGGCCGCCTGGACCAGCGCCGCGTTCTCGAGCCCGGCCACGAAGACCGTGCGCCGCATGCCGAGGATCCGCACCAGCGTGCGCTCTTCGTAGAGCGCGTTCTCCAGTTCCGCGACGCCGTCACCCTTGACCCTGGCCCACGCCGAGAGGTGGACCGTCGCCGGATCCGTGGCGTGCAGTGCGACGACCGCGTCCGCGGCGGCGTGCACCGACTCCGCGGGCGCGGTGAGGCGATGACGCGTCGCGAGGCGGGCACGGCGCTGCGCGGTGTCGATCTTGGGGGTCACGGGATCGGTTCTATCACCGGGGTCCGACAAAACACCGCGATCAGTCCGCGTGCGGCCTGATCGCGTGCGTCGCGTCGGCGGCGCAGACGAGGAGGTTGACCGACGAGGCAGCCAGCTCCCAGCCTGGCCCCTCGTCCGGCTGGTCGCAGGGACAATCGTCGTCCCGGCTTTCCGAGCTTTCGAAGGACAGCAGGAGGTCGAGCCCGCCACCGCAGTCCGGGCAGAACAACGGGAAGTCTTGGGAGCCGGACGTCCACCAGAAGTTCAGGCCGCCGAGCTTGGAGCCGACGGTCAGCGAGGGCCAGGCGTCTTCGACGTCGTCGTCGACGAAGTTCCCGCGCTCGTCGAGGAACTTCAGCGTCGCCTTGAGTTCGGCGGGCAGCTCCGATGGGTGCGGATGGTCGACGACCTCGCACGACGCGAACGAACACGGCCGGGCGGGCAGGTACTCGTAATCCTCGGTCTGGAACAGCTCGGGCGGGCTCGCGAGCAGCTCGGCCACCCCGGCTGAATCCCGCCAGACCACCTGGACACCCGGCCCCCAGTAGCCGTGGCCGTCGTGCGGGTCCGGGCAGAACAGCACCTGCAACAAATCGGTGCCGTCGGGGAAGGGTGACTTCGGGAAGTCTCGCCGGAAGAACTGTGCCACGCCCGCCAGCGGCATCGCCTTCTCGCAGTCGTGCGCCGCTTCCAGCCCGGCCGTCGGCGTGTGGATCACGCCCGGCGCCGGCGCGTTCGGCGCGGTGTCGGGACAGTGCGGCCAGGGCTCGTCCGCGGGCCACAGCAATGGTCCGCCGATGTGGCTGTCGTATGCGGTCGGCGTCCCCGCTCGGGGATGCAGGCGGACCGCTGTCCGGGTGAACGGGGTGAGGTCGGGGAACTCGTAGCCGGTTTGTGACGAATCCGAAGGCATGACGGGAATGCTAGAGACAACGCGGGGTCTTCGGTCGTGTTTCGCCGCTTTCCCCGCCGTCCGCCGCTCAGCTCCGTTCCCGCTCGGCTTTCTGGGGTCGTGATCGGGCGGTGACGTGGGAGTGAGTGGATCCGGCCGGACGTCTCACCGCCGCTTCGTCATGCGAACGCGTCAGGTCAGTTTCCCGGCCGAGTGACCGCAACGACGTCGAGGAGTTCCTTGAGGCCTTCGAAATCCTGCGGATTGGTGGTGTACAACGGCATCCGGTGCGCGATGGCCACACTGGCGATCATCAGGTCGGCCACCCTGCGCCGGGGTGTCCTGCCCATCGCGAGCACGGACGCCGACACCCGGCCGAAGATCCGCGCCGCCTCGGTACCGAAGGGCAGCGGGTCGAACTCGGACTCCACCCGCTGCAACAGATCCGTGCGCCGAGCCCGTTCGGCCGGATCGGCGGCGTAATGCGGACCCGCCGACAGTTCGGCGAGCGTGATCGCGCTGATCGACATCAGATCCGGCAGCTGGGCGTGATCGATCCTTCGCCGGAGAATGAGGATGTTCGTGTCGAGCAGGCCGTGGACCTCAGCGGCCATAGGGATCGTCCGCCTCCCCTTCGAAGGCCTCGTCGAGGTCCGCGCGGAACCTGTCCGGGTCGATGAGCGGAGCGTTCGCCGAACCGGTGGCGAACTGGTCACGGGAAACGGCGTGCCGTCGACACAGCGGAACCAGCTGGGCGATGGGCGAACCGCTACGGGTCACGGTGAAGGTTTCACCGTGCTCGACCGCGTCCATGATCTCCCCGGAACGGTTCCGGAGATCACGCTGGGAGATCTCGTGTTGAACGCTCATGAGCGCACTATAGCGCTCATGTGCCCCAAAGTGCCACCCTGTGCCACCTAGGCAGTCTCCTCCTCCGGTTCCGGCTCTTCCGCCGGTCGCGTGAACAGTCGCGTCGCCGAAAGCCGCGCGACACCGTCGGGATCGCCGAGGTCGTCGGTCGCGTTGCGGATCGTCGCGTCGACGGACAGGTACTTGCGCCCGGCCCGCAGATCCGCGTCGTTGCGAAGCCGCACGATGAGCGGGAACTCGCTCAGCGCGCCCGCGTCGAACAGACCGGTCGTGTAGATCAGCTGGACACCCAGCGCCTCGGCCACCGCCCGCTGCAGCTCCAGCAGATACCCGGCCGACGCGCGGCCGATCGGGTTGTCGAGGAACAGCACCCCGGAGTGCCGGTCGCGCGCCTTGCCGCGGTTGTTGGCCCGCAGCGCGGCGAGCGTGCAGTACAGGATGATCGCCGCGGTCAGCTGCTGGCCGCCGGAGAACACGTCCCGGATCTCCGAGACGCGCTGGCGTTCGGTCCTCAGCACGGAGTCCGGCTTCAGCATGTCGACGCGAAAACCCTTGGGAGCGGCGGCCTGCACGCCGCGCAGCACGAGCGAAAGCCCGTCCCGCTTGACGTCCCGGCCGTCGGAGGTCTTCCCCACCGCGGCCTCGTCGACGACCTCGCCCAGTTTCTCGGCGAGCACGTTGTCTTCCAGTTCGGTGAAGCGGATCCGCAGGAACTCCTGGCCCGACCAGTCGCCGAGACCGTCCGGCAGCCGCGAAACCCGTTGTGCCGCACGGAGAGTGCGCAACGCGCCGTCGACCATGCCCTGCAGGCGGGTGATGATGCCGCCGCGGTGACGGTCGATCTGCGCGAGATCGTCGGTGAGCGTGCGCAGCCGCGGGCGCAAGGCTTCGGCCCACTCCGCGGCGTGCGCGGGCAGCTGGTCGCGGCGGACCGAAATCACCTGCTGCCGCACCGGGGTGCTGAGCTTCTCGAAGCGCTTGTCGGTGGCGTACTGCGCCAGCTGGTCGGCCGCGGCACGCACCCGGCGGTCGCCGGCGTCGGCGGCGTCCTGTGCCTCGGTGAGAGCGGTGTTGAGCCGGGAATGCCTGGTCCGCGCGGACTCGACGTCGCCATCGAAGGCCACCGCGTCGTCCTCTTTGGACAAAAGGTGTGCCATCGACTCGGCCAGCAGGCCGAAGCCGGACGCGGAGGTCCTCGCGGATTCCAAAGTCGCTTCGGCCGCGGCGCGGCGCTCCTGCAGTTCCTCCCACTTCCGCGCGGCGGCGGACACTTCCAGGCTCGCCTCGTCGATCAGCTCCAGGCCGTGCTCGATGTCCTTCGGCCTGGCGTCGAGGGCGAGCGCGGACGGCTGTTCCGGAAGCTGGCTCAGTTCCGCCTTGCGGGTGGCGACGAGACCGACGATCTCGATGCGTTCCTCCTCCAGCACCGCGACCGCCCGGTTCGCCCGCGCCTGCGCGGCCGCCCGCGCCGAAGCGTCGGAACCGTCCGGCGTCTCCAGCAGCATCGAGGCCCGCTCGCGGACCGCGTCGTCCAGTGCCTCGACGGCCGCCCGCGCGGACGCCTCGACGCTTTCCGCCTGGTCGAGTTCGGCCCGCAGATCGCTGCCGACCTCGACCTTCGAGTAGGCCTCGGACGCCGACGCGAAGGTGCGCCGCAACGCGTCCACCGGTTCCGCGGGCGTGGGGTCGGTTTCGGTGACGTCACTCGAACCCGGGACCTCGGCCAGTTCCGACTTCGCCGTCGTCGCCGTGCGGCGGTGCCCGTCGGCGGTGCGCTGTTCCTCACCGGCCTGCTCACGCAGCCGGGACGCCTTCACCGCGGCTTCGGACGCCGTCGACTCGGCCCGCTCGGCGGTCTCGGTCGCGCGTTCGACGTCGTCCGTCCATTCGGGAATCTTCGCGGCCCGCGTCGCGAGCGCCTCCAGCCCGCGAGCCCGCTCCCCCGCCTCCGCCGAAGCCGTGCGCAGTTCGGGAATCCGCTCCCGCAGCCCTGCCGCCTTCTCGCCGAGGCGCTGGAATTCCTTCTCGGCCTGGTCCAACGCGGTTCGCGCGGTCTCGTGGGCGGTACGCGCGTGCTGCAGCTGCTCGGCCAGCGTCGCGATGCTGCCGGGCGGATAGTCCTCCCGCCAGGTCTTGAGTTTCCACGACAGCGCGGCGTCTTCGGCCAGCGAAGCCGCCAGCGCTTCCAGACGGCGCTGCCGTTCCGCGTGCCGCAGCGCGATGGCCTCACGCTCGGCGTCGGCGGCTTCCTCGTCGTACATCGCCGGGTTGGGCGGAACGAGGAATTCGATACCCGACTCCCCCGGCAGGCGGTCGGTCGTGGTGGCCTCGGTGGTGGCGACCGGGATGATCGTGGTGGGCAGCAAGCGCCGCTCCGCCAGCACCTTTTCGGCGAGCCGGACCTGCTCCGGTTCGTTGAGCAGGATCCCCGAGACCAGCTGGGGCGCGCGGGCCAGCACGGCCGCCCGCCGCTTCTTGTCCAAAGTGGACAGGTAGCGCCAGCCGGACCACGCGGTCATCCCCGCGGCTTCCAGCGCGTCCAACGCGGCCTGGACCTCTTCGGTGGCGGGCAGGAGACCGCCGGAACCGAGCGCGTTCAGCGCCCGCTCGTCGACGGATTCCTCCATCCGCAACGCCGTCTGTTCCTTCTCCGCGGTCGCGCCCGCCTCGCGAAGGCGTTCCAGCAGTACCGGGAGATCCGTCTCCAGCGCGACATCGTCGGCGCCGAGGAGTTCGACCAGCCGGGGTTCCACGGCGAGCGCGTCGGTGCGCCGGTTGGCGCGGTCCAGTTCTTCGGCGGCGCGCTCCAGCCGGTCCTTGGTGGACCCGGCGAGGCGGTGCGCGTCGTTGACCGTCGCCTGCGCGGCCCGCAGGTCCTCGGCGACCCGTTCGAGTTCCTGCTCGCGGCGGACGAGTTCGGCGGCGGTCGTCTCGGCTTCGGCGCGGGCGGCCCGCGCCGCGTCGGCGACGTCCGCCCCCGCTTTGAGCGCACCGGACCGGACGGCTTCCGCGATCTCCTCCCGGATTTCGGCGATCCGCGCGCCCAGGCCGCGAGCCTCCGCCCGGCGCGAGGCGGCGAGGTTCGCCGACTCGTCGCGTTCCGCCTGTGCCTTCTCCGCTTCGGCACGCAGGGCGCCGACATGGGCTTCGGCCTTCGCCGCCTGATCGGTCGCGTTCTTGGCCAGTGCCAGCAGACCTCGCGCGAGCGCGGCCGCGGCGGTGTCGCGCGCCTGCAGCGCGGGCTGCGCCTTCTGCTCCCGATTCCCCACCAGTTCCCGGAAATCGCGGGCCTTGCGGGCGGCGTTGAGGTGGTTGAGCACGGTGGCGCATTCACGCCAGGCTTCGGCTGCGGTCTTGGCCTCGGCGAGTTCGCCGTTGATCCGCTTCTTGCTCTCCTGTGCCTCGTCGAGCCGCAGTTTCCCGACCAGCCGCCGGAGTTCGGTGACTCCGGCGGTGAGGCGGCGGTGGTCGCCCTCGGCCAGCTTTTCGGCCGACTTCACCTCGTCGACGTGCTGTTCGAGACCACTCAGCCGCTCGTTCTCCAGCTTGTCGCGAGCCGCGACCTGGCCGGCCAGCGTCCGCATCTCGGCACGGGCGGCGTCGGCGAGCTTCCGCGACGCGGCGGCGACGCCTTCCTCCTCCGCCAGCGGCGTGAGCAGATCGAGCGCGCCCGCGACGAAATCCCGCTCCGACAACAGGTCTCCGCGCTGGGCGAGGTTGTGCGCGTAGGTCGCGACGACCTCGGCGAGATCCTTCGGCTCGTCCTCCGACAGCACCGCGCGCAGCAGGAACTCGACGAACGCCTCGTCGGTGCCGAACGCGAAGGCGTCCGCCGCCTCGCCTTCACCCGCGTTCATCGCGCGCTGATACCGGAAAAGCTCGGTGTCGAGGCCGAGGCCGTCCAGCCGGGACGTCCACTCGTGGTGACGCCGCGTCCAGAACAGCTCCAGTTCCGGCTCACCGCCGTGCACCTTGTCGAGCCGGTCGTGGAATCCCGACATCGTCAGCAGCCTGCCGTCCGACGTCAGCGGCAGCGAGTCCAAGTCCAGCGACGGCGTGGGACGGAAGCAATACCAGGAGTCGACGAGGTTCTCCGAATCCGCCGACACCACGTGCCCGCGCCATTCCGACACCTTGCCGGTGATCACCCGGTGACCGGTCTCGACCTGCAGCCACTCCAGCACCACATGCGAGACGTCCTTGGCGGCGACGAACTTCTCCAGCACCTTGGTGTTCGTCGTGCCGACGACCTGACGGCGGCCGGGCAGCATGACCGAGAAGATCAGCTTGATCAAGACGGACTTGCCGCCGCCGTTCTCCAGGAAGAGCACGCTCGCCGGCGACGGGCGCCGCGGCGGGCCCTCCCCGGCCAGGTGGATCCCGGCGCTGAACAGCGCGTCCTGTTTGGGCGCGGTGATGGCCGCGCCGACGCCGCTGAAGTCCAGCACGACGTCCTGATAGCGCGCGCCCGCCGGGCCCACCGAATGCAGGCGAACCCGCGAAAGCTCGTACATCTCTTCCCTCCCCTTATCCGAGAACCCGCGTCCGCGAACGCGTCGCCAGGGCGCTGGTTCCCTTTGCCGCCCGCGCCGCGCTTCCCGGCGCACTGCCGCCGCGATAGCGGGGCCTCCGGCCTGGGCGGGTTCGCATCAGCTGGTTTCCGCTCGTCACCACAGCTTCGCCCACCGACACCTCTAGAGCGTGTCCGACGCGGCCGCGCGCAGCGTCCCGCCGCCGTTGGCGACCGAGACCACGTTCAGCGCGAGCAGATCGTCGAAGGCCGCGTCGGCGGCGAGTTCGCGCACCTGCACCTGATAGCGCGGCGTGGTCCGGTAGGTCCCGCCCTGTTCCCCGCTGACCTGGACCAGGAAACCCTGATCCGCGAGGAAACGCAGCGCCCGCGCGACCATGCCGCGGGTGGTGTCCGACGCCAGCCTGCCGTCCTTGGTCGCCGCCGCCGCGGGACGCCTCGCGTAAGCGCGCCAAGCCTGTTCGAGTTCGGGAGCGTCGGCGAGCGGGTCGTTGTTCGCCTCGGCCTCGGCCGCGCGTTCGTCGAGCATCCGGCAGGCCTCCCGCACCATCGCGTCCACCTGTTCGACGCTGACGCGGCCGATGTAGGTGTCGTTGGCGAGGTCGTCGGGGCGCGGATAGCCGAGCGCGGCGGTGGCCAGGTGGATGAGGCCGTGCAGGACCTTCTCGGTCTCGCGGCGTTCACGGATCTTGCTCTGCCGCGCGTAGCTGTCCATCTTGATCTCGAAGACGGACTCGTCGGTCGCCGCGAGCACCGCACCGGCCTGGAGGTTGACTTCGAGCACCATCAGCCCGAGCCCGGCCGCGACCGCGTGCGTGAGCTGCTTGAACGCGCTGTCCTCGCCGTAGCGGCGGACGAGATCGCCGTAGACGACGTCCCGCGACGGCAGTTGCTTCGGGCGCATGCCGAACGAGACCAGCCGGGCCGCGGATTCGACGTCCCCTGATGTCGTCACGCGACCTCCTCCTCTTCCTGGTCATCACGGTCCACCCGCGCCGACGAAAGCAGCAGATCCGCTCCGCCGAACTCGGGGTCTTCGAGCAGCGTGCCGTCGTCGACGGCCAGCAGCACCTGGCGCTCCCCCAGCCGGAGCGCGGCGCCGACCTCGGGACTGTAGGCGTGCACCGCCCGCAACGCGACCAGAGCGGGCAGCCCCGGGTCGATGCGGCGCGCCTCTTCGAGCAGCCCGGACAGCCGTCGCGGTACCTCGGGCAGGTCGAGCAGGTCGTCGGCGAGGCGCCACTGCTCGTCGCCGAACTTGTCGGTGACCTCGGCCGGCATCAGCTCGGGTTCGGGGATCTCGCCGACGAGCTGGTCGCGTTCCGGTGCCGGCCGCAGCAACAGCGACACCAGCGAGGACAGCGACGGCACGGTCGGCGGGGAGATCCCGGCGCCGGCGTGGAAGAACGATTCCGCCGGTGCGACGGCGTCGGCGATCGGCAGGCCCAGCGTCGGCATCAGCAGCTGGCCGAACAGGTCGATCGTCGCGCGCTGCGGCGGCCCGGAGAACTGCTGGCGGTCCTGTTCGGCGCGGAACACCGCCCCGGCGTCGGCCAGCCGCGACTGCAGCCGGGTGTGGCGCCGGATGCAGTCGCTGACGATGTCGACGAGTTCGGCGGCGCGGCGTTTGCGGTCGGGGTCCTCGGTCTCGTCGCGGGACGCGGTGATGTTCTTGAGGATCGCGTTCTCCGCGCGGAAGCGGGACTCGATATGGGACAGCGCCTGGTCCAGCAGCTCCGGGACCTCGCGCTCCCAGTCGACCGCGCGGACGTCGCGCCGGGTGGCGTCGAGTTTGGCACGCAGCGTCTCGCCGTATTGGACGGTGCGGTAACGGGCCTGTTCGGCGGCGAGCTTCGCGTCCGCGAGGCGGCCGCGGTTGATCAGGTTCTCCAGTTTGACCTCGGCCGCGATCTGCGCGGATTCGACGTCGGTGTCCAGCGCGCCGACGAGGACGTTGATCGCCTCGTCGGTGGCGCGCAGGTAGACCTCGCCGTCGGGCGCGGCGAGTTCGACGAGCAGTTTGAAGTCGAACTGGCGCCGCTGGTAGCCGCCACCCGGGCCGATGGAGCCGTAGACGCGGCGGAAGCCGCGATCGGTGGTGCCGACGTTGATCAGGTTGTCGAGCACCCAGCGGGCGACCTTCGCGTGCTCGTCCGGGGTCCGGCCGGGGGCCTGGAGCGCGACGAACGGCAGCAACCGCGCGATGACCTGTTCGTGATCGGCGCCGGTGTCGAAGTCCATCGACACGGTGACCTGGTCGATCGTGTGCAGCGCGATCTCGGCCATCTGGTAGATCGTCGCGTCCGCCCAATCCAGCTTCGCCTTGCGCGCGTCGAGGTCGTGCAAGGGCGCGGTGCAGGCCAGCGCCTTGAGGCGGCGGGTCAGCCCCTCGTCGGCCAGCCCCATCCCGGTCAGCTCGTCGTCTCGCACAGCAGGCCAGGCTAGTCGCCGCCCCCGACACCCCGCACGGGTGACCGGCCTCGGCCCGGCGGTGACCGGCCACTCACGAGTGACCAGGGCTGCTCACCACGGAGACTTGCCGGTAGCGTCCGGTCCATGCGTGAGATGAGCCGGGAAGAGTGGTGGCAGTTCGCGAGCGAGGGCACCCGTACGGGCATGCTCGGCCTGGTCCGGGCCAACGGCGCGCCGATCGTGACGCCGGTGTGGTTCCTGCTCGACGAGGGGCCTGACGGCGACGAGCTGATCTTCACCACCGGGACGGACACGCTCAAGGGGAAGGCGATCCGCCGCGACGGCCGGATCTCACTCGCCGTCGACGACCAGAAGCCGCCGTACTCCTACGTGCAGTTCACCGCCGAGGCCGTACTGCACAACGACTACGACGAGATGCTCGAGTGGGCGACCCGGCTCGGTGGCCGGTACATGGGCGCCGACAAAGCCGAGGCCTACGGCAAGCGCAACGCCGTCCCCGAGGAGTCCTTGGTGCGCGCCAAGATCACGAAGGTCATCGCGCGCGCGGACATCGCCGGCTGACCGACCCGCGTCTCGCACCCCCTAGAACGCGTTCAGTCCTCTGAATGCGGTACTTGCCCGCGCAAGTACCGCATTCAGAGGACTAAACGCGTTCTTGCGTGACGCTCCGTGTTGATATTGGTGGACTATTGACACAAAGCACGAGCTGGTGTGTGATCTGAACCATAGATAGGAAAGTTTCCTAACTAAAACTCCGCTTCCCCGCCGGGCTCGCCCGGTGCGCCGTTGTACCTCCCCGACCCCGACCGCACGCATGGAGGCACCAGTGGCACCCCGACCACCGTGGCGCGCGCTGTTCACCTGCGCCGTCGCAACGGCGATGACCTTCGCCGTCCTCCCGGCCCTGCCCGCCGGCGCGGCGGCGACAGACCACGAATCCGAGGCCGCGACGATCTCCCAAGGCGCCGTCGAAGCGAACCACGCGGGCTATTCCGGCACCGGGTTCGTGAACTTCGACAACGTCGTCGGCAGCTATGTCGAGTACACCGTGAACGCCGCTCAGGCCGGCACCCAGACCCTGACTTTCCGCTACGCCAACGGAACCACGGTCGACAGGCCGGTTTCGCTGAGCGTCAACGGCACCGCCGCCGGCACCCTGTCCTTCCCCGGCACCGGCGCGTGGACGACGTGGAAGACCGTGACGAAGGACGTCGCGCTGGCCGCCGGGGTCAACAAGATCCGTACCACCGCGACGACCGTGAACGGCGGCCCCAACGCGGACAAGCTCACCGCGAGCGGAGTGCTCGACGCCGAAGCGCCGACGCCGCCCAAGAACCTGGCCGCCAAGGACGTCAAGGCCCGGTCCGCCACCTTCACCTGGGAGGCCGCGACCGACAACGTCGGCGTGGTCCGGTACGAGGTCATGCGCGGCGGCAACGTCCTGAAGACCGTCGACGGGAACACGCTCACCGCGACCGTCGACAACCTGACGCCGAACACCGCCTACGACATCTCGGTCGGCGCCTTCGACGCGGCCGGAAACCCCTCGCAGCAAAGCAATGTCGTGCAGTTCACCACACCGCCCAGCGGGGACACCACGCCGCCGACCGTGCCGGGGAACCTGCGTTCGACGTCGGTGACCGCGAACAGCGTCTCCTTGGCGTGGAACGCTTCCATCGATGACAGCGGGACCATCGCCGGCTACGACGTCTATCAGGGCACCACGAAGGTCGCGACGACCCCTTCGCTCGAAGCGACCATCACCGGGCTGACGGCGAACACGTCCTACACGTTCACGGTGAAGGCACGGGACCTCGACGGCAACGCCTCCGCGGCGAGCACCGCGCTCTCCGTCAAGACGGGCGGCGCTTCCGGCGGCGGAATCCCCGAATACGACAAGGACATCACGAAGGTCGACCTCGCCTGGTCCGTGGACTTCCTGCCGGACGGCACGGCGCTGGCCACCGAACGCGACCGCTTCGAGATCCTGCGGATCACGCCGTCGGGCCAGAAGACCACGGTGGGCAAGGTTCCCGGCGCGGTCGGCACCAGCGGCGAAGGCGGCCTGCTCGGCATCGCGATCTCGCCGAACTACGCCACCGATCACGCGATCTACCTGTACCACACGGCGTCCGGCGACAACCGGATCGTGAAGATGACCTACGACAACGGAACCCTGTCGTCGACGTCGACACCGGTACTCACCGGGATCGCCAAGAACCGTTACCACAACGGCGGAAGGCTGCGCTTCGGCCCGGACGGCAAGCTCTACGCCACCGCCGGCGACGGGCAGAACAAGGAAACCGCGCAGAACAAGGGTTCGCTCAACGGGAAGATCCTGCGGCTCAACTCCGACGGATCGGCGCCGGGTGACAACCCGTTCTTCTCCACCGGCGGGAACGCCCGGTACGTCTGGAGCTTCGGGCACCGTAACCCGCAGGGTCTGGCGTGGGACTCCCGTGGCCAGCTGTGGGCGTCGGAGTTCGGTGACGGCACCCAGGACGAGCTCAACCTGATCCAGAAGGGCGGCAACTTCGGCTGGCCCCAGTGTGAAGGCACCACGGGCACCTGCGGTGGCACGGTCGCGCCGAAGAAGACCTGGCCGACCAGTTCCGGCGGGCCGAGCGGGATCGAGATCGTCAACGACTGGATCTACGTCGCGGCCGTCACCAGCCAGCAGCTGTTCGCCACGCAGATCAACGCGTCGGGCAACGGCGTCGGCTCGGTGCAGTCGCTGTTCTCCGGTCGCTGGGGCAGGCTCCGTTCGGTCACCAAGACGCCGGACGGCGGCTTGTGGGTCACCTCGACCAACGCGGACAAGAACGGTGGCACCCCGAGCGCGATCGACAACGTGGTGGTACGCCTGAAGTTTCCCGGCGGTGGCCAGCCCGGCGCGGTCAAGCTGACCAGTTCCGCGTTCGCCGACAACGCCTCCATCCCGGACAAGTACACCTGCGCCGGCGACGGCACCGCGGGTCAGGACACCTCGCCACCGCTGGCGTGGGGTGCCGGGTCCACGGGCGCCAAGGGCTACGCGGTCGTCTTCGCCGACGTGGCCAACAACGGCAACAAACTGCACTGGGCGATCTGGGACATCCCGGCGGCCGCGGCGTCACTGCCGGAAGGCCTGGGCTCGGGCTTCACCGTGCCTAACCAGAACGGCGCGAAGCAAAAGGCCATGGGCAGCGGATCGAACGCGCAGAAATACTTCGGCCCGTGCCCCGGCGGCTCCACGCACCCGTACACGTTCACGCTCTACGCGCTGAACACGGCGACGGTGCCCGGCCTGACCTCGTCCTCGACGATGGCGCAGATCGAGACGGCGATCAAGAACGCCTCGACGGCCAACGTCAAACTGCGCGGCAATTCCAAGGCCGCGACCTGAAACGCGGCTGGGGTGCCCGGAGCGGCGCCGGGCACCCCAGCCGTATCCACCGCGTACGCCGACGATCGCCACCCCGTCCGGGATTTCCCGTCGAGGTGGCGTTTTCGTCGCCGCGCAGGCGGCGGACGAGCGTGTCGACGTCGGGCAGTCGTCGCTGCGCCACGCCGATGGGTTCGCCCGAGCCTTCGTACTGGCGATGCTCGTAAGTTCCCTCCTTCCGGTCCTTCACCGGCCACTAGGCTTCGGCCCGTGAAGGACTGGAAGTTCTGCCCCCGCTGCGGCGCGGGCACCCGGCTCGCCGGGACCGGTGAAGACGCCCATGTCGCGTGTCCCGCGTGCCGCTTCACCAAGTACGACAACCCACTGCCGACCACGGTCGGTCTCGTCCTCGACGGCGATCGGATCCTGTTGCTGCGCCGGGCCCATGAGCCCCGGAAGGGCGGATGGGACACCGTCGGGGGCTTCCTCTCCGGCGGCGAAACCGCCGAGGAGAACCTCGTCCGCGAAGGACGCGAAGAAATCGGCTGCGAACTCCGGAATCTCCGGTTCGCCGGCTCGTATTCGTCGGTCTACGGCGACACCGGCCTGAGGACGATCGGGCTGGCCTTCACCTGCGAACTCCCGCCGGACACGGAAATCGCGCTGTCGGAAGAGAATTCCGGATACGCCTGGTTCCCGCTGGACGACCGTCCGCCGCTCGCCTTCGCCGACGGCGAGGCCGCCGCGGCCGCGCTCACCAGCCGAACAGGTTCCGCATGATCCGCGCGCACCGTTCGGTCATCGCCGCCGCGTCCTGATCCGGCTGGTCGATCCACCAGCTGATGAGTGAATCGACGACGCCGGTCCACACCTGGGCGATGGCCTCGATGTCACGCTCGTCGTCGAGCCCGCGCGAGCGCATCAGCTGGGCGGCGCCGACCAGCGCGAACCCGTCGAGCCGGAAGAGGTAGTCGGCGGCGGCCCCGGCGATCTCCCCGGTCGAGGGCACTGTCGGGTCGCGAAGCAGCTTCCACGCGTAGCGGTCGTGGTCGAAGGTCTCGAAGATGGCCGAAAGCACCGCCAGCGGCATCCGCTCCGGCGGCTCGCTCTCCCGCGCCATCGTCTCGGCGACGCCTTCGGTAAGCCTGTCCCCCGCTCGGTGCAGGCAGGCGAGGTACAGCCCGTCCTTCGAGCCGAAGTACTGATACAGCAAGGGTTTCGTGACGCCGACCCGGCGGGCGATCTCCACCATCGACGCCCCGGCGTACCCGTTCCTGCCGAACTCCTCCGTGCCGGCACGCACGATCTGCGTTTCCCGCTCTTCACGGGGCACGCCCTTCGTGCCGACGGCCCTTGCTTCTGTCACGGCGGCTATCTTACCCTGAGGTAAATGACCCAAAGGTAAGTTACCTCAAGGTCAGATCGCGGCGAGAAAAGGAGCGGTGCGGTGGCGGATTTCCTGGCCCATCTGAGTGACCCGGTGCTGATGGCGACACCGGTGTTCCTGCTGTTCGTCGCGATCGAAATCCTCGCTTTGCACGTACTGGGGCACGACGACAACGTCATCGGCTACAGCGTCAAGGACACCCGGACCAGCATGGCCATGGGCGCGGTGGCGGTCGTGATCAACGGCGTCTTCCGCATCGCCATGCTGTTCGTGTTCGCCGCGCTCTACCAGCTGGCACCGGTGAAGTTCAGCCCGGACGACTGGTGGACCTGGGTGCTGATGCTGCTCGGCCAGGAGCTCGTCTTCTACGCCTACCACCGGGCAAGCCACCGCGTCCGGCTCATGTGGGCTGGCCACCAGGTCCACCATTCGAGCGAGCACTACAACTTCTCGACCGCGCTGCGGCAGAAGTGGACCCCGTACTTCCAGCTGCCGTTCTGGTCGATCCTGGCCTTCGCCGGCATCCCGCCGTGGATGATCCTCACCGGCCTGTCGATCGACCTCGTCTACCAGTTCTTCGTGCACACCGAGAAGATCCGGAAGCTGCCGCGCTGGTTCGAGTACGTGTTCAACACCCCTTCACACCATCGAGTGCACCACGGCAGCGACAAGGAGTACCTCGACGCGAACTACGGCGGCATCCTGATCATCTGGGACCGGATGTTCGGCAGTTTCGTGCCCGAGGGCAAGCGGCCGACTTACGGGCTGACCAAGAACATCGGGACCTACAACCTGCTCAAGGTCGGCTTCCACGAGTACGGGTCGATCCTGCGTGACGTCCGCGCGGCCGGATCGTGGCGGGACAAACTCGGCTATGTGTTCGGCCCGCCCGGCTGGCAGCCCGCGAAGACACCGGCTCCCGCTGTCCGTTAAGCCGCGCCACTGGTTCGGGGCTCGTGAGTGAACCGACCGAAAGCCCTACCTCAGCGCGGCGGAAAGCACTTCGCCGGTGCGGCGCTTGGCCAGGTAGAACGCCGCTTCGTGCGGTTTGGCCCCGTTGTCGACGATGTAACCGCTGTCGAGGACGCCGTCCGCGCCGGGGAAGAGCGGCGTGAGATCCGGGCGGGCGGCGACGAGGTCGTCGCGGTCGGCAAGGTTCACCCAGCGCGCGACACCGGGCGGGACGGACGGCGGCTGGGGGCGGGTCCGCTCGTAGACCACCGTGCGCAGGCCGAGCGGCGAGCCGAGGGTGAGCAGCAGCGGCAGCGGGCGGCCGTGCAGATGAGCGGCTTCGTAGGCGACGACGGAACCGAGCGAATGGCCGATGATGACTTCGGTTTCCGGGCCGATGTGCTCGGCGACGCGATCCTGCACGCGGTTCCGGATCGTCTCGTCGGTGAGGTACAGCGTCACTTGTTTGAGTGCCTTGACCACCACGCGTTCGGCGAACGCGACCCCGAGGCGGGCGAACGGCCGCAGTCGCACCAGCGCGTTCAGCACCGGGCGGGCGGCGGCGCGCACGCCCTGTTCTTCCCCGCGATCCGCCGTCAGCCGGGCCAATTCGGCCTGGGCCCGGGCGCGGTCGGCCTCGCGTGCGGCCGACGACGCCGCGTTCCGCAGCCATTCCGCGGCCAGCGCCCCGGCGAGTCCCCATTCCTCGGCGGTCAGCTCGTCCGCGCCACCCTGCTGACCGTCACGGCGGAAAAGGTCGCCGTAGAAGGCCATCCGCGCCGCGCCGGGCCGGGCGTCCCGCCAGAGCTCGTCGGCCAGCGCGGGGTCACCGGCGAGCCGCACCCCGCCCGCCAGGCTCGGCAGCCATTCCGCCTCGAGGGTGTCCGCGGACTTCTGTTCCTGGGCGATGCCGTGCACCAGAACGATCCGAGCCACCGGCACCCCTTTCCCGTATCGACACGCACAGTATCGCGCATGCCCTTGCCGGTGCCCCTTCGATGAGACAAAGTGATCTCCGTGGGAGAGCGGAGGTCACTGGTCGTCGCGTCGCAGTGCGAGGCGTTGAATCTGTTGTCGTTCCTCCCGGACGCGGGCAAGCAGGTCTCGGCGGCATTGCTCGATCCGGGGATCGGCGGCTGCGTTCCCGCTCTCGCGGACGGTCGCGGACTGCTCGTCGACCCGACCATGGTCGAACTCGACGACGCGTTGGCCGAAGCGTTCGAGCGCGCGTCGGAGGACGAGGCGACGCTCTTCCTCTCGCTCGTCGGGCACGGCGAATACGCCGACGACGACTTCTACTTCCTCACCAAGGACACCAGCCTGCCGGTGGACAGCCGGAGGTCGTTCCTGTTCGCGCAGCGGATCAAGGAACTCCTCGGCCGCTACTCGATGCTGGACGGCCTGGTGATCCTGCTCGACACCTGCCACGCCGGCATCGGGGCGTTGCAGGCGGGCAGGCGCTGGCTGCGGATCGTGGGCGAGGCGGGGAAACGGTTCGACCTGCTCACCGCGTCCGACGACCGCGTCGCGGCCAACGGCTGCTTCAGCCGCTCGCTGGTCACCGTGCTGCGTTCGGGGCACGAGAGCCTCGGCGAGCGCGTCCGCTGCGCGGATCTCAAACGGGTCATCGCCGGGCTGTGCCCCATGCAGACCGCGGTGCACCTGGGTTTCGACGGCACCCGTGAAGTGACCGAGGCCGATCAGGGTCTCTGGATCGCGCTCAACTCCTCCCCCACGTGGCGCCGATCGCCGCTGGCGGGCAACCCGGCCGCCCCGCTGATCGAGCGGCTGACCGAGGACTACCAGCCGGACCCCCGGCTCGGGCAAACCGTCGGACACCTGCTCACCGGGGCACGCCTGGTCGCGATCACCGGCGGCGAGCGGTCCGGGAAGTCGACCATGCTCGCCGCGCTGGCGCGACCGTCGGTGGCCGGCGCGTACGTGCCGCCGGATTTCCTGCACGCCGTGCTGTTCGCCGCACGCGGCCGGACCGCGGAGCAACTCGCGCGGGAGCTGGCCCGCCAGTTGCGGCGCACCGTTCCCGGTTTCAGCGAAGCGGACGAGACGTTTTCGAGCGATCTCGACGACGATGCGCGCAGCGGTGCGAGCGCTTTCGATCTGGTCCTTCTCGGCCCCTTGCGCACTCTCGCTCCACAGTGGACGGACGGCCACGTGCGGATCGCGGTGGACGGGCTCGACGACCTCGACCCGGACGTCGGTGCCCGGCTGAGCGACTTCCTCCGGAGCCTGTCGGCCGATCCGGCGCTGGGGTGGGTCAAGACGGTGATGGCGACGCGTGAGCGGAGCGGCCTCACGGCCGCCGCCGTCACCGTCGACATGTATCCCACCGGACGTAATCGGGTGCTCGGTACCCGACCGGAGCCGGACCGGACTCAGGTGGTGCCCGGCAGGACACGGCCGGTGCCGGGACAAGTGCGCCCGCCCGGCGGTTCGCCCACCTCGCCGAAGCTCACGCCCGGCACCCTGATCATCGACGTCCCCGGCCAGCCGCCGGTCAAGCACGAACTGAACTACGGGCTCATCACCCTCGGCCGCAGCAGGAAGGCCGCGCTCCGCCTCAACGACTCGCGGGTTTCCCGGCTCCACTGCGAGATCCGCTGGGACGGCGAGACAGCGTGGCTGACCGACCTCGACTCCGCCAACGGCTCCTTCGTCAACGGGCGCCGCGTGCTGAACGCCGTACTGACCCACCGCGACGTCGTCCGGCTCGGCGATTCGACGGTCACCTTCATCAATGTCACCCAGGAGGAAGCCTGGCCGGAGTCCGATGAGGACACCGGCGCGACGGCCGCGCCCCAGCCCGCACGGGCGGTTCTCCTGGACCTGCTGCGCGTGGCCGCGGGCCGCGGCCCCATCCCGATCTCGATTCTCACCAAGGCGAGCGCGGCGAGCGGGGGCCCGGACAGGCAGGTGCACGTCCGCGACGTCCTCGTCGAACTCGGTGACTCCGTCAGCCGGACGCAGGCGGGTCTGGCCGACGAAACGGTTCTGTGGACGGGCGCCCTGCCTTCGCCCTTCCCCGACGTGGCGAGGCGGCTGCGACTCCGGCTGGCGGAGGCGGCCTCGGAGGTGGCGCCCGTGACCGGGGACGACGAGCCGACCCTCGAACAGAGCTACGCCGGCGCCAACGAGGCCGAGTACTTCTGGCTCGCCGATCTGCACGAAGACGCGTTACGCGCCCTGGAGCGCCGGGCGTCACCTATTCCCGTCGAGAACCGGGAACGCTGGGCGGCCTGGACCAACCGCGCGGCCCGGCAACTCGGGGAGACCGACCGGATCACGTTGCGCTGCAAGGCAAGGCATGCCACCTGGACCGGCAAGGCGGGGGACGCCGCCACGGCACTCGCGCGGTTCGAGGAGCTGTTGCCGATCGTCACCGCCGCACTGGGTGAAGGCGACGAAGACGTTTTGAGCGTCCGCAACAATATCGGGCACCTCCTCGCCGAATCAGGTCGCTTGGAGCAATCGCGGGCCGCGTTCGAAGCCCTGGTCTCCGACGCCACCCGGTCACTCGGCCCGGACCATCGCGAGACGCTGCACGCGCGCCATTTCCTCGCGGTGGCGACGGGCAAGACCGGGAACGGCGAGGAAGCCCTCCGGCTGGCACGAGAACTGCTGCCGGAGGCGAAACAGGCCTTGGGCGACGACGAGATCGTCGGTCACATCCGGCACAACATCGCTTTCTGGAGCGCCGAGATCGAGCACCCCCCAGCCGTTGTTTCGGAGTACCGACGGCTCCTCGACGAAGCGACGGGACGGCTGAATGACCGGCATCCCGACGTCCTCGACCTCCGGTTCGGCCTCGCCCTCACGCTCGCCAAAGCCGGTCAAGTCACCGAAGCCCTCTCGGTCTGGACCCAGTTGCTCGACGATTCCGTCGAAGTCCGCGGCGAACGGCATCAGGAAACCCGGAAGATCCGTACGCAGCTCGAATACTGGGGTGCCAGGGAGTGAGCGGTGAGCGCGTTGCGGATCGCGCTCCTGACCTACCGGGCAAACCCGCGCAGCGGCGGTCAAGGGGTGTACGTCCGGCATTTGAGCCGCGAACTCGCCGCTCTGGGTCATCGGGTCGAGGTGCTGTCCGGGCCGCCTTATCCGGAGGTCGATGACGGCGTGCGGTTGACGAAGCTCCCGGGGCTCGACCTGTTCGCGGAACCGGACCCGTTCCGGACACCGCGACCGCGAGAGCTGCGCGACCTGCCGTCGTGGATCGAGTTCCTCGGCATGCGACGCGGTGGCTTCCCGGAACCGCTGGCGTTCTCCCTGCGTGTCGCCCGTCATCTCGCGACCACCGTCACGGGCCGGGAAGCGACGAGGGTCAAGCGATGGTATGGCTTCGCCGACATGCAGCACCGCGTCGCGCGGCGGCTGCCCACGCTGACCGTGGCGGTCCGGTGGTCACCTCGATCCGTGGAACCATCTCGAAGCCGCCATGGGGCTGGACGTCGCCGGGCTGCACGCCGAGGCCGAAGCCGCCTACGACTGGCTGGCGCGGAACCAGCGTTCCGACGGCTCGTGGGCGGCCGAGTACCGCGGCGGCGGGATCAGTGTGTCCACTATGGACACGAACTTCACCGCCTACGTCGCGGTCGGGGTCCGGCACCACTATCTGCTGCGCGAAGACCACGCGTACCTGGAGCGGATGTGGCCGGTGGTGGACAAGGCCATCGACGCCGTCCTCGCGCGACAGCAGTCGTCGGGCGCCATCGCCTGGCGGGCCGACCCCGGCGTCCGGCTCGTCACCGGGTGCAGCAGCATCCATCACGCGCTGACCCAGGCGATCGCCCTCACGGCTTCGCTGGGTCTGAGCCGTCCACGGTGGCGGAACTCGGCTCGCCGTCTTCGCGAGGCACTGATCGGCGAGCCGGGGTTGTTCGCCGCGAAACCACACGCGATGGACTGGTACTACCCGATCCTGGGCTCGGTGGTGACCGGTTCCGACGCCACCGCGCGGTTGGCCGCGGGATGCGCGCCGCCGAACTCCTCGCGTGCCTTGCCCGGCTACGGCACGAAGACGGTTCGTACTGGACCGGCTATCAGTTCGCGGACGACGAGTTCTGGCCGGACGAGCGCACCACCTGGACCGCGGGCGCCGTCCTGCTGGCCACCGCCGCTCTCGACGGCGACCCGGCCACCTGTGACGTCTTCGGCGAACACCGCGTTTAGTCCTCTGATGGCGATTGACGCAAGCGCGACTGCCGCATTCAGAGGACTAAAGGCGGCGGGTCAGGCCTCGTCCTCTTCCAGCATGTCCGGGGTCACGGCGGATTCGGTGTCCGGGATGCCCTGTTCCTTCGCCTTCTTGTCGGCCATCGCCAGCAGGCGGCGGATCCGGCCGGCGACGGCGTCCTTGGTCATCTGCGGGTCGGACAGCTGGCCCAGTTCTTCGAGCGAGGCCTGCCGGTTCGACAGCCGCAGCTTGCCCGCGGCGAGCAGGTGATCCGGGGCGGACTCACCGAGGATGTCCAGTGCCCGCTCGACCCTGGCCGCCGCCGCGACGGCCGCGCGGGCCGAGCGCCGCAGGTTGGCGTCGTCGAAGTTCGCGAGCCGGTTCGCGGTGGCCCGCACCTCGCGGCGCATCCGCCGCTCTTCCCACGCGAGCACACTCGTGTGCGCGCCGAGCCGGGTCAGCAGGGCGCCGATCGCGTCGCCGTCGCGCACCACGACCCGGTCCGCTCCGCGCACCTCGCGCGACTTGGCCTGGATGCCCATCCGGCGGGCGGCGCCGACGAGCGCCAGCGCGGCCTCCGGGCCCGGGCAGGTGACTTCGAGCGACGACGAACGGCCGGGTTCGGTGAGCGAACCGTGTGCCAGGAACGCGCCGCGCCAGGCGGCTTCGGCGTCGGCGACACCGCCGGACACGACGGCGGCGGGCAGCCCGCGCACCGGACGGCCCCGTTGGTCGATCAAACCGGTCTGCCGGGCGAGGCCCTCACCGTCCTTGACCACCCGGACGACGTACCGCGTGCCCTTGCGCAACCCGCTGGAGGAGATGACGTGGACGTCGGACTGGTGTCCGTACAGTTCGTGGATCTCCTTGCGCAGCCGCCTCGCCACCGAACCGGTGTCCAGTTCGGCTTCCACCACGACGCGACCGGCCACGATGTGCAGCCCGCCCGCGAATCGCAGCATCGACGCGACCTCCGCGCGGCGCGGGCCGATCTTGGTGATCTCCAGCCGGCTCAGCTCGTCCTTCACGGCGGCGGTCATCGCCATCGCTGCCCCTCCATACTTTCAGCTCCTCCCCCGGTGAGACTCCAGAGCGTCTCGCATACAGCCCGCGAGCGCATCAGGATCATGCCGCCCCGTCACGACCGGGTCAGCCACCGCCCCCAGCAACGCCCGTGCGCCCAGTCTCCCGGCCGCCTTCCGTAACCGGGCTGGTGAGGGCACCGAGTCACGGTCCGCGATGACCGCGTCCACCCGCAATTCCGGGGCGTGTTCGAAGAGCACGTCCAGATGCTTCTCCGGAGAGAAGCCCGCTGTCTCCCCCGGTTGGGGGATCAGATTGAGAATGACGACCTTCGTGGCCTTCGTCCGGACCAGGGCGTCGTGCAGGTCCGGGACCAGCAGATGCGGAAGCACGCTGGTGAACCACGACCCCGGGCCGAGGAACACCACGTCCGCGCCGAGCACCGCTTCGATCGCCTCCGCGCAGCCTCGCGGCGGCCTGTCGGCCTGCCCCGTCGGGTGCAGGCTGATCCGGTGCACCTGACCGGGCGTGGTCGCCACCGCCACCTGACCGCGGATCCGCCTGAGCGCCTCGGGATTCTCGGCGTCCAGCCCCGAAACCTCGCCTTGGATTTCCAGCGGTTCGGGTGACATCGGCAGGACCCGGCCGGAGATGCCCATGAGCCTGCTCGCCTCGTCGAGCGCGGCGACCGGATCTCCGAGCACCTCGAACAACCCGGCCAGCAACAGATTTCCGACCGCGTGCCCGGCGAGCGCGCCGTCACCACCGAAGCGGTGCTGGAACACCTCCGCCCACAAGGTCCCGCCGTCTTCGGCGGCGAACGCGGCGAAGGCCTGCCGCAGGTCGCCCGGCGGCAGCAGCCCCAGTTCCCGGCGCAGCCTGCCGGACGAGCCCCCGTCGTCCGCGACGGTGACCACGGCGGTGACCTGCGAGGTCACCCGGCGCAACGCGGTGAGGGTGGCGTGCAGGCCGTGCCCGCCACCCAAGGCGACCGCGCGCGGTGCGCTACTCGCGGCCAAGGTCGCGGTGCACCACCTTCACGGCCATACCGTCCTCATTGGACAGACGCTGGGCGAGTTCCTCGGAAATGGCGACGCTGCGGTGCTTCCCGCCTGTGCAGCCGACGGCCAGCGTCAGGTACCGCTTGCCCTCGCGCTTGTAGCCGGCACCGATCAGGCGCAGCAGCTGGTGGTAGCGGTCGAGGAACTCGTCCGCCCCTTCCTGGCTGAGCACGTAGTTGCGGACCTCGCCCTCGAGACCGGTGTGGTCGCGCAGTTCCGGGATCCAGAACGGGTTCGGCAGGAACCGGACGTCCATCACCAGGTCCGCGTCCATCGGCAGGCCGTACTTGTAGCCGAACGACAGCACGGTGACGCGGGTCTGTGTGCTCGCCTCGGAACCGAAGGCGTCCTCGATCTTCGCGCGCAGGTCGTGCACCGAAAGCGACGACGTGTCGAGCACGAGGTCGGCTTCTTCCCGCAGCGGCTCCAGGAGTGTGCGCTCGGCGGTGATGCCGTCGGCGAGCCTGCCGTCCCCCTGCATCGGATGTCCGCGGCGGACGGCCTCGAAGCGGCGCACCAGCACCGCGTCGGTGGCCTCCAGGAACAGCACGCGCGGCTTGTACCCGCGGGCGTCGAGGTCCTTGATGACCGACGCCAGGTCGTCGGTGAACGCGCGCGACCGCACGTCCATCACGACGGCGACCTTGGTGATCGCGCCCCGCGCCTGCGCGCCGAGTTCGACCATGGTGGCGATCAGCTCGGGCGGCAGGTTGTCCACCACGAACCAGCCCAGGTCCTCCAGGCATTTCGCGGCGGTACTGCGACCCGCCCCGGACAACCCGGAGACGACCGCGACCTCCATCCCGGAACCGCGGCCTTCTTCTTGCGCACTCACGATGGTCCTTTCCCCGATCACGTCGTACCTGACTCCCCCGTCGTCACGGGCTCCCCTGCGAGCGCCGCGACGACCGCTTCCGCGGTGCGCCTGCCGAAACCGGGCACCGCCTCGATCTCCTCGATCCGTGCTTCACGGAGTCTCTTCACCGAGCCGAAATGCTTGATCAGCGCGGTACGGCGAGCCTGCCCCAAGCCCGGCACGCCGTCCAATGCGGACACCTGTAACCGTTTGGACCGCTTCTCGCGGTGGTAGCGGATGGCGAAGCGGTGTGCCTCGTCGCGCAGCCGCTGCAGCAGATACAGCGCGTCGGAGGTGCGCGGCAGGATCACCGGATCGGGATCGCCGGGCAGCCACACCTCTTCCAGCCGCTTCGCCAGGCCGACCACGGCGATGTCGGTGATGCCCAGTTCGGAGAGGACGTCCGCGGCCGCGGTGGCCTGTGGACCCGCGCCGTCGACGACGAGCAGGTTCGGCGCGTAGGCGAACTTGCGCGGTTTACCGGTCTCCGGGTCGATCCCCGGCCGGTCCGGATCGACGGCGGCGCCCTCGGCGTTTTCCTTGAGATAACGGTAAAAACGGCGACGGACGACCTCGGCGATCGACGCGACGTCGCCTTCCTCCGCCGCCTCGCGCAGCGCGAACCGCCGGTACTCGGACTTGCGCGGGATCCCGTCCTCGAACACCACCAGCGACGCGACGACGTCGCTGCCCTGGATGTGGCTGATGTCGACGCATTCGATACGCAGCGGCGCGGTTTCCAGCGCCAGGTAGTCCTGCAGTTCCGCGAGCGCGGCCGAACGCGCGGTGAGGTCGCCCGCGCGGCGCAGTTTGTGCTGGGTGAACGCTTCGCCGGCGTTGCGGGTCACCGTTTCCGCGAGCGCGCGTTTGTCCCCGCGCTGCGGCACCCGCAGGCTCACCCGCGAACCGCGCAGCCCGGAAAGCCATTCGCCGAGCGCTTCGGCGTCGGCGGGCAGCTCGGGGACGAGCACCTCGCGCGGGACCGGCGAGCCGCCGTCGGGATCGTCGGCGCGTTCGGCCTGTTCGCCGTAGAACTGTGTGAGGAAGTGGTCGACGAGGTCCTTGACGTCCATCTCCTCGGCCTTGTCGATCACCCAGCCGCGCTGGCCGCGGACCCGGCCGCCGCGGACGTGGAAGACCTGGACCGCGGCCTCGAGTTCGTCGTGGGCGAAGGCGACGACGTCGGCGTCCGTGCCGTCGCCGAGCACCACCGCCTGCTTCTCCATCGCCCGCCGCAGCGCGCCGAGGTCGTCCCGCAGCCGGGCCGCGCGCTCGAACTCCAGCTCCTCCGACGCGGCCGCCATTTCCTGCTCCAGGCGGCGGATCATCGCGTCGGTGCGACCGGCGAGGAAGTCGCAGAAGTCCTCGACGATGTCGCGATGCTCGTCGGCGGACACCTTGCCGACGCACGGCGCGGAGCATTTGCCGATGTAGCCGAGCAGGCAGGGCCTGCCGATCTGGCCGTGCCGTTTGAAGACCCCGGCCGAGCAGGTGCGCGCCGGGAAGACCCGGAGCAGCAGGTCGAGCGTCTCGCGGATGGCCCAAGCATGCGCGTACGGCCCGAAGTACCGCACGCCCTTCTTACGCGGGCCGCGGTAGACGTGCAGGCGCGGGTACTCCTCGTTCATCGTGACGGCGAGGACCGGGTAGCTCTTGTCGTCGCGGTACCGGACGTTGAACCGCGGGTCGAACTCCTTGATCCAGTTGTACTCGAGCTGGAGCGCTTCGACCTCGGTGGTCACCACGGTCCACTCGACGCTCGCCGCCGTGGTCACCATCTGGCGGGTGCGCGGATGCAGGCCGGTGATGTCGGCGAAGTACGAGTTCAGCCTGCTGCGGAGGCTTTTCGCCTTGCCGACGTAGACGACCCGCTTCGTGGCGTCACGGAATTTGTACACGCCAGGGGCGTCCGGGATGCTCCCCGGCGAGGGACGGTAGGTGGTCGGGTCAGCCACACCGCCAAGCCTATGGGGCCCCACCGACAGTCTTACGAGCCCCCATGGTCTAACCCTCGTACGGGTGGCGATTACCACGATGCGGTCCGTATTTCACTACGTATACCGACCTAAGTCGGGTCTTGTGCCGGATCAGACGTTCGTTGGTTCCTAGCGGGTGAACCGGGTGATTACTTTCCGTCCCAGTTCCACTTCCCTCGGTTCTTCGTCAGATGACGCTCGAAAGGACTCCTGCACCGTGAGCCGTCTTCGCACGCTGGGCGCCGCCACCCTCGCCGCCGCAGCCCTCACCATGACCGCCGGCGCGGTCGCCTCCGCGGGCACCCCGACCGGGGTCCAGCCCAACATCGTGGGCGGCGGCACCGCCCCCACCGTGAGCTGGGGCGCCCAGGTCTACGTCAACACCCCCGGCCGCCAATGGGACGGCTTCAACTGCTCGGGCAGCGTCATCGCCCAGCGCTGGGTCCTGACCGCCAAGCACTGCCTCGACTCCGACGGCAGCGGCATGCGGGTCCGCGTCGGCAGCAACCAGCTCCAGGGCGGCCGCGTGATCGCCGTCGACCGCAAGGTGTCCTCGCCCGCCGGCTCCGACATCTCGCTGCTGCACCTGGCCTCCGACGCCGGTGTCACGCCGATCGCCCTGGCCGGCTCGAACCCCTCGGTCGGCAGCACCAACCAGCTCTACGGCTGGGGCCGGGAGACCCCGACCGGCCCGCCCGCCTCGGCGCTGAAGGTGGCCAACGTCCGCGTCACCGGCAGCTCGACCGACGCCTACGGCGGCCCGGCGATCCAGAGCGTCGGCATCAACGGATCGGCGTGGAAGGGCGACTCGGGCGGCCCCCAGGTCTCCAACGGCGTCCAGGTCGGCGTCGCTTCGACCGTGCAGAACCAGAGCGGCTCGAACATCCGCGGCACCAACAACTACGGCAGCGTCGCTTCGGCACGCTCCTGGATCCGCTCGACCACCGGGGTCTGACCTCCACCCCGGTGAAAGGGCCCTCCGAGACGCGACCCGCCTCGGAGGGCCCTTTCGCGTCCGGGTGTCGGTGGGGTGTGGGACGCTCGCGGGCATGCGGATCGCGACCTGGAACGTGAACTCGATCGGACCCCGGCTGCCGAGGGTCCTCGACTGGCTCGGCTCGGTGCAACCGGATGTGCTGTGCCTGCAGGAACTCAAATCCGGCACCGACGCCTTCCCGGTCGACGCGGTGCGGGAACTGGGCTACGAGACGGCCGCGTACGGCATCGGCCGCTGGAACGGCGTCGCCATCGTGTCGCGCGTGGGGCTGGAGGACGTGACGCGGGGGCTGACCGGCGAGCCCACCTTCGAGGGCAAGACCGACGCGCGGGCCATCGGCGCCACCTGCGGCGGGCTGCGGCTGTGGTCGGTGTACGTGCCGAACGGCCGTGAGCTGGGAAATCCGCACTACGACTACAAACTGGCCTGGCTCTCGGCATTGGAAGCGACCGTGCGCGAAGAGCAGGCGCGCGGGCTGCCGTTCGCGGTGCTCGGCGACTTCAACATCGCGCCGACCGACGCGGACGTGTGGGACATCGCCGTGTTCGCCGAGTCGACGCACGTGACCGAGCCGGAACGGAAGGCGCTCGCGGCGCTGCGGGACCTCGGGCTGTCCGACGTGTTCCCGCGGCCGCTGAAGTACGACCACCCGTTCACCTACTGGGACTACCGGGCCGGGAACTTCCCGAACAACAAGGGAATGCGGATCGACCTCGTGTACGCCGACGCGACGGTGGCGGCCGCGGTGACCGATTCCTATGTGGACCGTGAGGCACGGAAGGGGAAGGGCCCTTCGGACCACGCGCCGATCGTGGTGGATCTCTCGCTCTGAGAAGTTTTGGGGTTCGAGGTCCGTGAAGGCCTCCTTCCCTACTTTGAGGGTAGGGAAGGAGGCCTTCACGGACTTGGTGAGCCGGAGGTCAGCCGGAGCCCTTGCCCCGACCCGCGCGCAATGAAGGGGCCTTTCATCCCAAATTTTGCGATGAAAGGCCCCTTCATTGCGTTAGTCAGGAGGCGTCAGCCGTTCCAGGCCGCCTTGTGCAGCCGCCGCAGCGCCCGCACCGCGGCCACCGCCCGCTCCCGGTCCACCGCCTGCACGGCCATGACCGAGTAGTACTCGTCGTCCGGCAGCTCCAGCCGCGCCCACGAAGCGCCGTCCGGGAAGCTCACCGAAAGCACCTCCGACCACGCGAATCGCTTGGTCATCAGCACGTTCCGGACCTCGATGCCGTCGGCGTCGGCCTTCACGCGCGCCATCGCGAACAGCATCGTGCCCGCCGCGAGCAGGACGCCGATGCCGATCATCGCCACCTGGTCGGACGGCTGGAAGATCACGCCGGTGTCCGAGCCGCGCAGCAGGACCGCGACGACCACGAACGTCGCCAGCAGGATCACCGCCAGCACCGAGCACATCACCAGGGCACGGCGAGGCCGCACCACCACGATCTCGGGCTCTGTCATCACATCCGCCTCGACGCTCACACGAAGCCCCGCTCGGTCCACGGCTGGCGCAGGTTCCGCAGCGCGTGCGCGGCGTCCAGCGCGGCGACGGTCGCTTCGTAACCCTTGTCCTCGACGGAGCCCGGCAGACCGGACCGGTCGAGGGCCTGCTGTTCGGTGTCACAGGTGAGGACGCCATTGCCGACCGGGGTGCTCTCGTCGAGCGCCACCCTGGTCAGGCCCGCGGTGACCGCGTCGCAGACGTACTCGAAGTGCGGTGTCCCGCCCCGGATGACCACGCCCAGCGCGACCACCGCGTCGTGCGTGCGGGCGAGTGCCTGCGCGGCGACGGGCAGTTCGACGGCGCCCGCGACGCGGACCACCGTCGGCTCTTCCTCCAGGTCGGCCGCCTTGGCCGCCTCGAGCGCGCGGTCCAGCAGGGCGCTCGTGATCTTCGTGTGCCAGCGCGTGGCCACGATCCCGAGCCGGATGTTCTTACAGTCGGACAGGTCGAGTTCGACGTCCGGACGGCCCTCGCCGCTCACCGCGTGCCACCTCCGTTGCCCTGGTCGACCTCGGCGCCGACCTGGTCGAAATGCTCCAGCTGGGAAAGGTCGTGTCCCATCCGGTCCCGTTTGGTCTTGAGGTAGCGCAGATTTTCCGGGTTCGGCGAGATCGGCAGCGACACCCGGCCGCTGACCCGCAGGCCGTAACCCTCCAGCCCCACGCGTTTGGCCGGGTTGTTCGTCAGCAGCCGCATCGAGCGGACGCCGAGGTCGCACAGGATCTGCGCGCCGGTGCCGTAGTCCCGCGCGTCGGCGGGGACGCCGAGCTGCAGGTTCGCGTCGACGGTGTCCGCGCCGGCGTCCTGCAGCTGGTAGGCCTGCAGTTTGTGCAGCAGCCCGATCCCCCGGCCCTCGTGGCCGCGGATGTAGAGCACGACACCACGGCCTTCCTTGGCCACCGCTTCCAGTGCCGCCTCCAGCTGCGGGCCGCAGTCGCAGCGCAGCGAGCCGAAGACGTCGCCGGTGAGGCATTCGGAGTGCACGCGCACGAGGATGTCCTCGCCGTCGCCGATCTCGCCGTAGACGAAGGCGATGTGCTCGATGCCGTCGAGCAGGCTGTCGTACCCGACCGCGCGGAACGTGCCGGCCGACAGCGGGATGCGGGCCTCGGCGACCCGCTCGACCTGCTTCTCGGTACGTCGGCGGTAGGCGATCAGATCGGCGATGGTGATCATCTTGAGGTCGTGGTCCGCGGCGAAGACCTCGAGTTCGTCGCGACGGGCCATGTCGCCCTCGTCCTTCTGCGACACGATCTCGCAGAGCACGCCGGACGGGGAAAGTCCGGCGAGGCGGGCCAGGTCCACCGCGGCTTCGGTGTGCCCGGGGCGCCGCAGGACACCGCCCTGCTTGGCACGCAGCGGGACCACGTGGCCGGGGCGCCGGAAGTCCGACGCCTTCGACGCCGGGTCGGCGAGCAGCCGGATGGTGTGCGAACGGTCGGCCGCGGAGATCCCGGTGGTGATGCCCTCGGCGGCGTCGACCGTGACGCTGTACGCGGTGCCGCGCTGGTCCTGGTTCGTGTGGTACATCGGCGGCAGATCGAGCCGGTCGGCCTCGGCCTCGGTCAGCGCCACGCACACGTAACCCGAGGTGTAGCGCACCATGAAGGCCATCAGTTCCGGCGTGGTCTTCTCCGCCGCGAAGATCAGGTCGCCCTCGTTCTCGCGGTCCTCGTCGTCCACCACGACGACCGGACGGCCCGCCTTGATATCGGCGATCGCCGCCTCGATGGCATTGGCGTTCACTGCCACCCCGCCTCCACAGGGGGTCAGATCCGCCGACCCCGGAATCGCACTCGTCTCACTCACGCCCGCTCCTCCGCGCCACCATGGTCCCCCTGCGTGCGCAGGTGCGGCATGGCCAGCTTCTCGACGTACTTGGCGACCACGTCGACCTCGAGGTTCACCAGATCACCCGGCTGATTACGGCCGAGGGTGGTCAGTTCGAGGGTGGTCGGGATCAGGGCGACGGAGAACTCCTCGTCGGTCACCGAAGCGACCGTGAGGGAGACGCCATCGACCGCGATCGACCCCTTCTCGACCACGTAACGTGACAGTTTTCCGGGCAGGGCGAACGTGGTGAGCCCCAGGTCGTCCCGGTTGAGATAGACGCCGGTGCCGTCCACGTGGCCCTGCATGATGTGCCCGCCGAGCCTGCCGCCCGCCGGCGTCGCGCGTTCCAGGTTCACGACGTCGCCGACGTTCACCTTCGCGAGGCTGGAGCGCTGCAGGGTTTCGTGCACGACGTCGACGGTAAACTCACCGCCCGCCACCGCGACCACGGTGAGGCACACGCCACTCACCGCGATGGAGTCGCCGTGGCCGGCGTCGCTGGTCACCAGCGGCCCCCGCACGGTCAGCCGCGCGGCGTTCGGTACCTGCTCGACCGCGGTGACCTCGCCGAGTTCCTCGACAATGCCGGTGAACACTCCTGCTGCCCTCCTCCTGGTCGCACCGTCGCTGAACACGGTGCTCCCTTCATCCAACACCCATCCGGTCCGATTCCCTCCCCTGACCCGACGGCGGATCAAGAGGCGGGATCAGCCGCGGACGCGGGCCGCCTGTTCGCGCAGGGCCGCGACGGCCTTACCAGGGTCTTCGGCGCCGTAGACGGCGGAACCGGCGACGAAGCAGTCCACACCGGCCTCGGCGGCCTGCTCGATGGTGTCGGCGTTGATCCCGCCGTCGATCTCGACGACGAGCTTGAGGTGACCGGTGTCGACCAGGCGCCGCGCGGTGCGCACCTTCTCCAGGACATCGGTGATGAACGACTGGCCGCCGAAGCCGGGCTCTACCGACATCACCAGCAGCGTGTCGTAGTGCTTGAGGGTCTCGAGGTGGTCTTCGAGCGGCGTGTTCGGCTTGATCGACAGACCGGCCTTCGCCCCGGCGGCACGGAGGTTCTTCGCCAGTGCGACCGGGTCGTGCGCCGCCTCGACGTGCACGGTGACGTTGTAGGCGCCCGCCTCGGCGTACCCGATGGCCCACTTGTCGGGGTTCTCGATCATCAGGTGGCAGTCGATCGGCACGTCGGTGGCCTTGAGCAGCGACTTCACCACGGGGAGGCCGAGGGTCAGGTTCGGCACGAAGTGCGCGTCCATGACGTCGACGTGAACCCAGTCCGCGCGGGTTTCCCCCTCACCCGCGACGGCGCGGATCTCGTCGCCGAGCCGGGCGAAGTCCGCGGAGAGGATGCTGGGTGCGATCAAAGGTCGGTGAGCCACGCGCCCGAGTGTAGGAGGGCGCCGCTAACGTCCGCTAACCGGCTGTGACCGGCCACCCGGTCTTGAGGATGACGCGAAATGGCACCGGAGTGGGAGGTGCGCGCACGCGCCGCCGAATAGCGTTCCGGTCATGGTCAACCCCTTCAAACCCGTGGTGCGGATCGGCGGTTACCGCAGCGTGCCGTTCGGCTTCCTCGGTATGGCGATGACGGCGGTGCCGTTCCCGGTCGCGCTCCTCCCCGCCGTCCTCATCCCCGGCGACACGAAAGCGAAGCTGGTCTACGGCGTACTCGCGATGGGCGTGCTGGTCGCGCTCGCCGGGTTGCCGGGGCCGATGCGGCGGGTCGGCATCTGGTTCTCCAACCAGATGCTGGGCACCCGGATCGCGCAGCCCCCGCCGCACACCAAGCTCGCCTGGGCGGAGCGCTGGCGCTCGGCGGGCTGGCTGCTCGTGCACACCGCGCTCGGCTGGGTCCTGTTCGGACTCGGCTCCTTCCTGATGCTCGGCTTCGTGTTCGCCGCGGTGTGGGCGGGAGGCGGCGGTAGCCCGATCGAGGTCTTCGGGGAGCGGGTGACGGTCGAATCCGGCACCGGCGGGCTGTGGACGCTGCCGATCGCGCTGGGCACGCTCGTCCTCATCGCGTATCTCCTGATCGGGTTCACCAGGCTCTTCCAGTACAGCGCGGTCGTGCTGCTGGGTCCGTCGGCCGCCGAACGCGTCGCCGCGGCCGAAGTCCGGGCGAACCACTTCGAGCAGCGCAACCGGCTGGCCCGCGAACTGCACGACTCCATCGGGCACACCCTGACGACGTCGACCATCCAGGCCGCCGCGGCCGCCGAACTGGTCGAGTCGCAACCACAGCTGGCCCGGCAGGCGCTGGGCACCATCGAAGAGTCGTCGAGGATGGCGCTCGAAGACCTCGACCACGTCCTCGGCCTGCTGCGTGAGGATCGGTCGTCCCGTGAGCCCGAGCGACGGCTCATCGAGGTCGCGACGCTGGCCGAGCGGGCACGATCCGGCGGCGCCGTGATCGACTACGAACTGACCGGGCCCGCCGCCGAACTGCCCGCGACCCTTTCCCGCGAGGCGTACCGGATCGTCCAAGAAGGACTGACGAACGCGCTGCGGCACGCCCATCCCGGCCCGGTGACGGTACGGGTCGCGGTGCTCGCCGACGCGCTGCGGATCGAGATCGTGAACCCGCTTCGCGAGGTGACGACCGACTCCGGCCGCGGCGGCAACGGACTGCCCGGGCTCACCGAACGCGTCGAAGCGCTGCGCGGCGAACTCGTCGCGGGGCCCGCCATGGACGGGGAACCGCTGTGGCGGCTGGTGACCACGATCCCGCTACGGTCGCGTTCATGACACTGCGGGTCCTGATCGTCGACGACGAGCCACTGCTGCGCGCCGGGCTGCGGTCGCTGCTGGACAACCAGCCCGACCTGACCGTGGTCGGCGAGGCGGGTGACGGCGGCGAGGTGGTGGACCTGGTCCGCCGCACGCGTCCCGAAGTGGTGCTGATGGATGTCCGCATGCCCGGGGTCGACGGGATCGAGGCGACCCGGCGCGTGCTGGCGGAAGTGCCCGAACCACCGAAGGTCCTCGTGATCACGACGTTCGACAACGACGACTACGTCTACGACGCGCTTCTCGCCGGGGCGAGCGGGTTCCTGCTGAAGCGGGCACGCAAAGAGGAGTTCGCGCACGCGATCCGGACCATCGCCGCCGGGGAAACCCTGCTTTTCCCCGACGCGATCCGGCGGATGGTCGCCGCGCGCCCGGCGGAATCGGGTCTCGCGCCCCGTCCGTCGTCGCTGACGAAACGGGAGACCGAGGTCCTGCGTCTCATCGCGACCGGCATGTCCAATGTGGACATCGCGGCCCAGCTGGTCATCAGTCTCGAAACCGTCAAAACCCATGTGGGCAACATCTTCGGGAAGCTGGGCGCGGCCAACCGCAGCCAGGCGGTGGTGTTCGCCTACGAGACCGGCGTCGTCTCGCCCGGGCACAGCCTGCGCTGAACCGTGTCGCGACGGGTGGGGCAGACCCCCGGCGCGGAGTGGGGACAGCACCATGGCCACCCGATACCGGCGCCCCTAACTTCGGCTCATGCGAAAAACCTTGCCAGGCAGGAAGATCATCGCAATCGGTTCGCTGATCGCGTTGCTGGGCACGGCGACCGCCGCACCGGCGCTCGCCGTCGCCAAGCCGCACGACGAAGTCGACAAGGCACTGAAGACCCTGGTTCAGGACGGGGTTCCCGGCGCGCAGGCGACCGTGACGAGCGCCTCCGGGCGAACGTGGTCAGCACGGGAAGGCGTCGGGAACGTCGAGACCCGGACGCCGTTCCCGCACGGCTCGAAGTTCCGGGCGGCCAGTGTCACCAAGACCTTCGTCGCCGTCGTGGTGCTGCAGCTGGTGGCCGAGGGGAAGGTCGGGCTGGACACGCCGATCGACCGGTACCTGCCCGGTCTCGTGCGCGGGAACGGCAACGACGGCACCGAGATCACCGTCCGGCAGCTGCTCCAGCACACCAGCGGTCTCTACGACTACGTGCGTGACCTCGATATCGACGAGTGGCGGCACCGCGGGGCGGAGCCGGAAGAACTGGTGGCGATCGGCCTCGCGCATCTACCGTTGTTCGCACCGGGCACGAGCTGGTCGTACTCCAACACGAACTACATCATCGCCGGAATGCTCATCGAGAAGCTCACCGGACGCCCGGTCACCGCCGAGATCCGGAACAGGATCACCGCACCGCTCGGTCTGCGCGACACGTACCTGCCGGTGCGCGGTGACGAGCGTCTGCCGTCACCCCACGCCAGGGGCTATGCGCCGGGGCCTGTCGACTTCACCGGATTCGACCCTTCGGCGGCCGGAGCCTCCGGCGGACTGATTTCGACCGGTGAAGACCTGAACCGCTTCTACGGCGCGCTCGTCGACGGCCACCTCCTCCCGCGGGCACAGCAGGCGGAGATGCGGCGGACCGTTCCGGCGCCCGTCGGCCTTCCCGGCGCGGAATACGGGCTCGGCATCGCGTCCGTCCCGCTGTCGTGCGGTGGCAGGTTCTGGGGGCACGGCGGGAACATCGTCGGCTTCGCGAACCTGTCGGGCGCTGTCCCGCACGGCAGGCGGGTGAACGTCGTGGTGAACCAGGATCCGTTGCCGGACAAGGCTTCGGACGACCTCGCGGCCGCCGTCGATATCGGGTTCTGCGCCCGCTAAGGCGCGGGGAGCAAGTCCAGCACGGAGGTCCAGGGCGCTTCGGGCGCCAGCCGGGCGGTGGTGACGCCCGCCGACGCGAGCGTGTCGAGATGCCGTCGCCACGCCGGATGGTGCACTCGCGTGTCCTGGATCTGGTAGCCGACCGCGATCGTGATGCCCGGCGTGCCGAGGACGTCGCCGAGCAGGGTCAGCGCCTGGTTGTCGGCGATGCCCAAGGCCAGTTTCGCCACGGAGTTCGCGGACGCGGGCGCGAACAGGAACACCGTGGGATCCGGATGCGGGCGTGGTTCGCCCGGCAGCCGGGAGGTACTGCGGATCGGCAGCTCGGTGAACTTCTCCAGCTCACCGAGCCCGCCGGTCGTCTCCAGCCAGCGGGCCGCGGTCGGGGTGAGCGTGATCGCGAGCTCCCAGCCGCGGTCCGCCGCCGGTCGCGCGAGCTGTGCGGCGAACCGGACGTCCAGTCCGCCGCACGCGCTCGCGACCAGGCCGAGAACCCTGCTCACCCGGCGGAATCCGGCTTCCGCAGGACGGCGCAGAACATCGCGTCGGTGCCGTGACGGTGCGGCCACAGCTGCACGTACGGCCCGTTGCCGAGCTTCGGGACACCCGGGAAGAACTCCCGCGCGTCCACGACCTCGGCGCCCGCGCGGCGCGCGGTCTCCCCGACGACGCCTTCGGTCTCGGCCAGGTGCGGCGAGCAGACGACGTAGGTGACGATGCCGCCGGGGCGGACCAGGTCCAGCGCCGCGGTGATCAGCTGGCCCTGCAGTTTCGTCAGGTCCGAGATGTCGCCGGGCCGGCGGCGCCAGCGCGCTTCCGGGCGGCGCCGCAGCGAGCCGAGACCACTGCACGGCGCGTCGACCAGGACACGGTCGTAACCCGGTTCGAGGCCGGACTCGCGGCCGTCGGCGACGTGGACCTTCACCGGAAGCCCCTGGACGACGTTCTCGATCAGCTTCGCGCGGTGCGGCGCCTTCTCGACGGCGTCGACGGTGGCGCCGCTGATCGACGCGAGCGCGCCCAGCAGCGCGGCCTTGCCCCCGGGGCCGGCGCACAGGTCCAGCCAGCGTTCGTCGGAGCCGGTGAGCGGTACCTTCGTGACGGCGACCGCACACAGCTGGCTGCCCTCGTCCTGGACCGCGGCCAGCTTTTCCTTGATCGGCTCGACGTCGCCGGGGTCACCGGAGCCCGCGGGCATCCGGACGCCGTACGGCGAATACGGGGCGACGTCGCCGCCGGTGATGGCGGCCAGCTCGTCGGCGCTGATCTCACCGGGACGGGCGACCAGATGCACGTCGGGCCGGTCGTCGTCGGCCTCGAGCGCCGCCTTCAGCTCGGCTCCCTTGTCCCCCAGCGCTTCCGCGAACGACCGGGCGACCCAGCGCGGGTGCGCCGTCCGCAGCGCGTACGCGCCGATGGGGTCGGCGGCCTCGTCCGGGGCCAGCTGTTCGAGCCAGGCCTGTTCGTCCTTTTCGGACACCGAACGGAGCACGGCGTTGACGAAACCCGCGATCCAGGAACCGACTTCGGCGCGGACGAGGTCCACGGTGGCCCCGACGGCGGCGTGCTCGGGGATGCGGGTGCGCAGCAATTGGTACGCGCCGAGCCGCAGCCCGTCCAGCACGATGGCGTCCACTTTGGCCAGTGGCCGGTCGAGACACGCCTCGATGACCGCGTCCAGCATGCCGACCGCGCGGCAGGTGCCGTAGGTCAGTTCGGTGGCCAGCGCCGCGTCACGGCCGGAGATCCGGCGGGTGCGCAACAGTTGCGGCAGCACCAAGTTCGCGTACGCGTCCTCTTCACGGACCGCGCGCAGGACGTCGAAGGCGACCTGACGGGCGGGGTCGATCTGCGGCGGGCGGCTGGGTCCTTCCTTGCGCGGGCCCGGACGGCCTCGCTCCGGCCTCGACGGCCGGCGTTCCCTACGCTCGTTCACTGCAGGCGCTCTCCTTGTTCGATCCTCGTACCGCGCGCCCAGTCGGTGGCCGCCATCCGCTTCTTCCCCTGCGCCTGCACTTCGCCCAGCCGCACCGGCTTCGACGCCGTGCCGACCAGGACCCGCTTGCGCTCCACGACCAGTTCACCCGGCGGGGGGCCCGGTTCGTCGACGACCGTCACCGGCCCGAGCTTCAGCCGCTCGCCGCGGAACTCCGCCCACGCGCCCGGTTCCGGGCTGACCGCGCGGATCTGCCGGTCGACCGCGGTGGCCGGGTCGGCGAACGACACCCGCGCGTCCTCGACGGTCACCTTGGGCGCGTAGCTCACGCCGTCGCCGGTCTGCTCGACCGCGCGCAGCGAACCGTCGGCGATTCCGTCCATCGTGGACACGAGCAGCTTCGCGCCGGACTCCGCGAGCCTGCCGAGCAGTTCACCGGCGGTGTCGGTCTCGCCGATCCGCTCGGTGATCACCCCGTAGACCGGGCCCGCGTCGAGTTCCTTGACGATCCGGAAGGTCGAGGCGCCGGTGATCTCGTCCCCGGCGCGGATCGCGGCCTGTACCGGCGCGGCGCCGCGCCACGCGGGCAGCAGTGAGAAGTGCAGGTTGACCCAGCCGTGCGCCGGGATGTCCAGCGCGGCCTGGGGCAGCAACGCCCCGTACGCGACGACCGGGCACGCGTCGGGGGCGATCTCCGCGAGCCGGGCGAGGAACGCGGGGTCACTCGCCTTCGGCGGGGTCAGCACCTCGATCCCGTGCTCGTCGGCCAGCGCGCCGATCGGGGAGCGGACGACCCGGCGGCCGCGGCCTGCCTGCGCGTCCGGACGGGTCACGACGGCGACGACCTCGTGCTGTTCGGACGCGAGGAGCGCGCGCAGCGACGGGACGGCGGGTTCGGGGGTACCGGCGAAGACGAGGCGCATCAACGCACCTCCGCCGGCGGGACGGGTACCTCTGACTGGGCGAACATCGCCGCTCAGTCTAGAAGGGCCTCGGTCTCGGGGCGCGGTCGCTCTCCCTGTCCCCTCCGTAGAGCGCCATGAAAGGTCCTTTCCTTGCAAATTTTGCAAGGAAAGGACCTTTCATGGCACGCGCGAAGACCTACCGGGGCGGCCAGGGCAGCACGACAGCAGCAGAACCGCCACCCCGCCGCGTGGGCTCGGCGGCGGCGAGCCACCGCCCGTCCCGCAGCCGTTCGACGCCGGTCGCGGCCCCGATCTCCGCGGGCGCCGTCGAGAAGCCCTGCCCCTTGGCCTTCAGCGCCTTGAGCACCTCGGTCTGGTCGAGGAAAGCCTGCTCGACCTGCGCGGCAGCCGAGTTCCGCTGCGAAGCGCGCGGTTCGGCGATCGCGTCGACCAGCTTCAGCCCGCGATCGATGCGGCCGGTGAGGATCTGCAGCACCGTGGTGATGATCGACGCGCCACCGGGCGAACCGACCGCGAGCAGCGGCTTGCCGTGGTCGAGCACGATGGTCGGCGCCATCGACGAACGCGGCCGCTTGGCCGGGCCCGGCAGGTTCGGGTCGGGCACACCCGGCGTCACCGGGGTGAACGAGAAATCGGTCAGCTCGTTGTTGAGCAGGAACCCGCGGCCCGGGACGACGATGCCGCTGCCGCCCTCCTGCTCGATGGTCAGCGTGTAGGCGACGACGTTGCCCCACCGGTCGGCGACGGTCAGGTGCGTGGTGTTCTCGCCCTCGTAGGGCGTCGGCGCGGCGTTCGTCCCCGCGACACACGGAGCCGGCTTGCGCGGGTCGGCGGGCGCCACCGGGCTCGTCCCTGCCTTCGCCGGGTCGATCAGGCACGCGCGGCTGTTCGCGAACTTCTGGCTGATCAGTTCCTTCGCGGGGACGTCCACGAACGCCGGGTCGCCGATCCACCGGTTGCGGTCGGCGAAGGCGAGCCGGGTCGACTCCAGGAAGTAGTGCAGGTAGTCGGCCTTCTCCAGCTTGCGCAGGTTCGTGTTCTCGAGGATGTTCAGCGCTTCGCCGACGGTCAGCCCGCCGGACGACGGCGCGGGCATGCCGTAGACGTCGAGGCCGCGGTACTCGGTCCTGGTCGGCTTGCGCTCCACGACGCGGTACTTGGCGAGGTCGGCCGCGGTCATGTCGCCGGGGCGCACCTTCAGCGTCGAAGCGGGGTCGACCGGCGGCGTCCGCACGGTCTTGACGACGTCCGCGCCGATCGGCCCGTGATAGAGGACGTCGGTGCCCTTCGTGGCGAGTTGCGCGTACGTGCCAGCCAGGTCCGGGTTCTTGAACGTCGATCCGACCGCGGGCGGCGCGCCGCCGGGCAGGTACAGCGACCGGGTCGACGGGAACGCCGAGAAGCGGGCGGCGTTGTTGGCGATCTGGGTGTTGAAGGTCTGGTCGACGGTGAAGCCCTTGCGGGCGAGGTCTTCGGCGGGTTTGACCGCCTTCGCCAGCGACCTGGTCCCCCACTTGCGCAGGGCTTCCTGCCAGGTGGCGGGCGTACCGGGCACGCCGACCCCGAGTCCGCTGGTGACGGCTTCGGCGAACGGGATCGCCTTGCCGTTCTCGACGAAGAGGTTCTCGTTCGCGGTGGACGGCGCGGTCTCGCGGCCGTCGAGGGTGTGCACCTTGCCCGAGCGCGCGTCGTAGTAGACGAAGAAGCCGCCACCGCCGAACCCGGCGGAGAACGGATCGGTGACGCCGAGCGCGGCGGCGGTCGCCACGGCCGCGTCGACGGCGTTGCCGCCCTCACGCAGGATCTTCGTGCCGATCGCGGTCGCGTCCGCGTCGATGCTCGACACGGCACCCAGATAGCCGACGGCGGTCGGGGCTTTGGGTGTCGGTGGTGCCGCCGCCGCGGTGCCCGGCACGGCGGCACCGACCAGAGCGGCGATCGCGGTGACTGCGGTGATGCGTCCCAGAGTGCTTCTGTGCGCGGCCATGGCGCGAGTCTGCCCCGCCTGTCCACCCCGGACAAGTCCTGTCCGCACCGGCGAAGGTCGGTAGTGCGAGGGGATCGCGTTGAGCAGAATGCGGTCCATGAAGACTCCCGGCAGGCGATGGAGCGCGTTCCTCCCGCTGCTCATCGCCCTTCCCGTACTCGCGGTCCCCGGCGTCGCGCAGGCCGAACCCACGCGGGCCTGTTTCGACGACTCGGCGGCCATCACGGTCGAGGAACGGCGCCTCACCGCGACACTGCCGTCCGGTGGTCCCGCCGTCGGCCCGGAACTGGTCCGGCTCGCGGGGTTCGACCGGCTCGTCTCCGACTTCACGACCCGTCTCTGCGCCACGAAAACCGCCGCGCAGGCCGAGAAGCTCGCGGAAACCGCCGGTGACGGGCTCTGGCGGACCGCTGTCGACCGCGCGCAGGGCCGCCGCCCCGACCTCGGCGGTATCGACAAGGCCGACGACCGGCCGCTCTACTGGGCGCGTCTGCTGATGAGCAAGGCGCTGCGCCAGTGGACGCCGCGCTTCCCGCTGTCCGCGCCCGCCCGGGCGAAGCTGCTGAAGACGTTCGACGTCGGAGCCCGGGGCCTCGACGACTCCCGCTTCCCGCTCGGCCCGTCGCTGCGCCGGGTGCTCGTGAGCGGCTTCGATCCGTTCACCCTCAACGGCGCGGGCGTCCGCATCGCGAACCCGTCGGGTGCGGCCGCCCTGCATCTGGACGGCAAGGTGATCCAGACCCCGACCGGCCCCGCGCTGGTGCAGGCGGTGTCGTTCCCGGTGGTGTGGAGCTACTTCGACGCGGGCATCGTGGAGGCGGCCTACGGCAAGGCGTTCAAGGACCGCTTCCGCCGCCCGGAACTGATCATGACGATCAGCCAGGGCCGTCCCGGCCGGTTCGACATCGAGCGCTGGGCCGGTGCGTGGCGCGGCGGTTTCCCGGACAACCTCGACGAGTCCGTCACCGGCCAGGTCCCGCCCGCCGCCGGCTGGCCGCAGCCCGCCGTCCAGTTCATCGAAACCACGCTGCCGTACGAAAAGATGCTCGCGGCGCCCGCCGGGGCGTATCAGGTGCTGTACAACCAGGCGTTCTGTGTGTGGCCGGACAGCACGAAGCCCGGGACGGGGACGGCGGTCTGCCGGACGGACGCGCCGAAGCCCGGCGAGATCGCGGCTTCCGGTGGCGGCGGCAACTACCTGTCCAACGAGTCCATGTACCGCAGCAACCGGCTCCGGACGGGCCTGGGCCTGGACGGTGTCGCGGGCGGGCATCTGCACACGCCCGTGCTCGGCACGCCCACCGATCCCTCGGCGCTGACCGATGCCGATTTCGAGGCGCGGCGGGCGGCGATCTCGGCGCAGATCGTCACGCTGCTCACCGCCGCCCTAGGCGGCCCGGCCACTAAACCCGCTCCGTCTACTACGCCCGCTCCGGGCGCTTCGCCCCGCGCCGACATCCTCGCGATCCCCGGCACAACCCTCTAACCCCATGCATTTCGTCCTCTGAACGCGGTAGTTGCGTGTGCAAGGAACGCGTTTAGAGGACGAAATGCGGGGTTTCCGGGGGACTAGATGAGCTCAAGTGGGTCGAGCTGGATCCGGATGGGCTCGGTGGCCTTGCGCGCGTCCCGCCGGGCGGCGGCCGCGTGGACGGCGGCGGCGAGCTCCTTCCCGTGCGGACGCGCCACCCGGACCAGGGCGCGCTCCCGTTCGGCGTTGCCGTCCTCGTCGACGTCGCCGAGCGGCACCGGGCCCAGGACTTCGCCGGTTTCCGGCAGGGCGAGGTCGTCGAGCAGCCCGGCGACCGCGTCCGGGGTGCCCTCGATACTCGCCATCCGCATCGCGGGCGGGAAGCCCAGTTCGCGCCGTTCGGCCAGTTCCTGGCTCGCGTGCCAGCCCGGATCCCAGCGCACCAGCGCCTGCACGACCGCGAGGCCAGCCTCGGCGCCGACGAACACACGTCCGCCTTCGGTCCCCGGCCGCACCAGTGCCGCGGCGGCCATCCAGCGGCGCAGGGTCTCCTCCCCCGCGCGCAGGTCCTGCCGTCCCAGCAGCGCCCAGCCGTCCAACAGCAATGCCGCGCCGTAGCCGCCTTCCGCGATCGGCTCGGCTCCGGGAGTGCACACCACCAGCGCCGGTTTCCCGGGCACCGAGGCCAAGACCTCCGTCGCGCCCGAGGTCCGCACCGGGAACCCGGAGAAGGCGCGGCCCAATTCCTCCGCGGTCCGCTTGGAGCCGACGACGACCGCCCGCAGGCGGACGGAACCGCAAGCGGCGCAATGGAAGTTCGTCTCGGGGACACCGCACCACCGGCAGGCGGGTGGCCTCGGTGCGCCGTCGATCAGGCCGCCGGGCAAGGAAAGCGGACCCGCGCAGCGACGGCAGTGCGCCGACGTCCGGCAGTTGCCGCAGGCGAGCCCGGGAACGTACCCGCGACGCGGAACTTGCACCAGCACCGGGAATCCGCCTGCCAGCGACTGCCGCGCCGCTTCGAACGCGACCGACGGGAGCCGTGCCGCCTTCGCTGCCTCGTCCCGGGCGACGTCGAAGTCCTCGCCGACCGGCGTGACGCGCGGTGCGGCGGCCCGAAGTTCGGGCCTGGCCGCCACGAGAGGCTGCGCCCACCCCGACTCCACCAGGAACTGTGCCTCGGCGGTCCGTGCGAAACCGGCGACGAGCATCGACCCCTTCGCGGCGTGCGCGCGATCCATCAGCACGTCACGGACGTGGGGGTACGGCGCGTGCTGGTCGAGGTGGACGTCGTCGCCGTCGTCCCACACCACGAAGAGCCCCGGATCGGCGACCGGCGCGAACATCGCCGCGCGCGTGCCCACGACGACGCGGACCGCGCCGCGCAGCACCGCGAGCCAGCGCCGGTAGCGCTCGGCGGGGCCCAGCCCGGCGATCAACGCGACCACCGCGCCCTCACCCAGCAAGGAGACGCAAGCGTCGTGCAACCTCGTGAGGTCACGGTGGTCGGGGACGACCATCACCACGCCGCGGCCGGCCGCGGCCGCCACCGCGGCGGCTTCGGCGAGGCGGCGCGGCCAGTCCTCCCCCGGCAGCGCCTGCCAGACGGCGTTGGCGGGACGCCGTTCCGCGACGGCCTCCAGGAACGCGGGCCCGCTCTGGTACTTCTCCCACGCGGTGGTTTCGGGTGCCTCCGGCGTCGGCGCGGGCTCGGCGGGCGGCTCGCCCTCGACCTTCGCGTGCCGGGACGGGATGGCCAGCCGCAGGACGTCGCTGAGCGTGCCGCCGTACCGGTCCGCGACCGACCGGCAGAGCGTGTGCAACGCCGGGGGCAGCACCGGCTCGCTGGAGGTCACCCTGTCGATGTACGCGAGCTTCCCGGTGAACTCCGTGCTGTCGGCACGTTCGACGAGATACCCGTCGACGAGCTGGCCCGCGAACCGGACGCGCACCCGGCAGCCGGGCACGGCGGCTTCGTGCAGCTTCTCCGGGATCTGATAGTCGAAGGTCCGGTCGAGATGCGTGAGCGGGATGTCCACGACGACGCGGGCGACCGGGTTCTCGGGCGCGGGGTTCTGCGCTCCCCGGCGGCTGGCGGTTTTCGCGCGCGACGGTTTGGCCTTCCGCGCCGGCTCGGCCTTCGGCTCCGGAAGCTCCCACAGCGGGGTCGGTTCGGGACTGCTGCTCACCCGGTGATCTCTACCAGACTCGCTCGCCGGGGCCGGTCACCGCGTGCAATGAAAGGCCCCTTCATTGCAAAATTTGCAATGAAGGGGCCTTTCATGGCACTACTGGACCGAAGCCTCAGGCGCCCGCGGCCGACTTCAGGTCCGCGGCCCGCGCCGTGCTCTCCCACGGGAGGTTCAGCTCAGGGCGGCCGAAGTGGCCGTACGCGGCCGTCGGCGCGTAGATCGGGCGGAGCAGGTCGAGGTCGCGGATGATCGCGGCCGGCCGCAGGTCGAAGACCTCCGTGATGGCGGCCTGGATCTTCGACGGGTCGACCGTCTCGGTGCCGAAGGTCTCGACGAAGAGGCCCACCGGGGCCGCCTTGCCGATCGCGTACGCCACCTGCACCTCGGCGCGCGAGGCGAGACCGGCGGCGATGACGTTCTTCGCCACCCAGCGCATCGCGTACGCGGCCGAGCGGTCCACCTTGGAGGGATCCTTGCCGGAGAACGCGCCGCCACCGTGGCGGGCCATGCCGCCGTAGGTGTCGACGATGATCTTGCGGCCGGTCAGGCCCGCGTCGCCCATCGGGCCGCCGATGACGAAGCGGCCGGTCGGGTTCACCAGCAGCCGCACGTTGGAGGTGTCGAGGCCGAGGTCGGCGATCTCCGGGGCGACCACGTGCTCACGGACGTCGACGCCGAGCATCTGCTCGAGGTCGATGCCGTCGGCGTGCTGAGTGGACACGACCACCGTGTCGAGCCGCACCGGCTGGTCACCGGCGTACTCGATGGTGACCTGGGTCTTGCCGTCCGGGCGCAGGTACGGCAGCACGCCGTCTTTGCGGACCCGGGTCAGCCGCTGCGAGAGCCGGTGCGCGAGCGCGATCGGCAGGGGCATCAGCTCGGGGGTGTCCGAGCAGGCGTAGCCGAACATCAGGCCCTGGTCGCCGGCGCCCTGGCGGTTGATTTCGTCCTCGTCGGACTCGACGCGGGACTCGTACGCGGTGTCGACACCCTGCGCGATGTCGGGCGACTGGGAACCGATGGCGACGTTGACGCCGCAGGAGTTGCCGTCGAAGCCCTTGGCCGAAGAGTCGTAGCCGATCTTCAGGATCACATCGCGGACGATGGTCGGGATGTCCGCGTAGGCCTCGGTGGTCACCTCGCCGGCGACATGCACCTGTCCGGTGGTGATGAGGGTTTCGACCGCCACCCGGCTGCGGGGGTCCTTCGCCAGCAGGCCGTCCAGGATGGAGTCGCTGATGGCGTCGCAAATCTTGTCAGGATGACCTTCGGTCACCGATTCCGATGTGAACAGTCTGCTCGTGGACGCGGTCACGGTGGCCGTCACTTCCTCACCTAGACGTCTGATGCCCAGAAAGTTAGGCACCCCTTAGCTTGCCCTAAGCGTACTGACTATCGTTCAAGGCGCGGTCAACGCTTCATCAAGGTCACAACAGCGTCCCACAATGTGGACGCCAGTTCCGCCTTGGCGCCGAGCGGGATCGGGATCTCGGTTCCGTCGGCCCCCAGAAGCCAGCCCGAGTTGTCCTCGGTCCCGAAAGCCTTTCCCTCGCCGACGGCGTTCACCACCAGCAGATCAGCACCCTTGCGCTTCAATTTGACCCGAGCGTGATCGAGAACGCCACCCTTGTCGTCCCCGGTTTCCGCGGCGAACCCCACGACCAACCGGCCTTCCGTCCGGTTCCGCACCAGTTCGGCCAGGATGTCCGCGTTGCGGGCGAGCTCGACGACAGGGTCCGGCGAGTCGTCGGACTTCTTGATCTTGTGCTCGGCCCGGTTCGACGGCCGGAAATCGGCGACGGCGGCGGCCATCACGACGACGTCGGCGGAGGCGGCCTCGGCGTGCATCGCCTGGCGCATCTCTTCGGCGGTCGACACGTGGACGACCTTCGCGCCCGCCGGTTCCGGCAACGCGACGGTGTGCGCGGTGACCAGGGTGACCTCGGCGCCGCGCTGCACGGCGACGCGGGCCAGCGCGTAGCCCTGCTTGCCGGACGAGCGGTTCCCCAGGTACCGGACCGGGTCCAGCGGCTCCCGTGTACCGCCCGCCGAAATCGCCACGCGCACGCCTTCGAGGTCGCGCGGGAGGGCGTTCGGCACGGCGAGCAGGAGCCGGGCGAGGTCGACGATCTCGGCGGGGTCGGCGAGCCGCCCCTTGCCGGTGTCGGCCCCGGTGAGCCTGCCGGCGGCGGGTTCGGCGACGACCAGCCCGCGCGAGCGCAGCAGCGCCACGTTGTCGCGGGTGGCCGGGTGCTCCCACATCTCGGTGTGCATCGCCGGGAAGAAGGCGACCGGGCACCGGGCGGTGAGCAGGGTGTTCGTCAGCAGATCGTCCGCGATGCCGTGCGCGGCCTTGGCGAGCAGGTTCGCCGTGGCGGGCACGACGATCACCAGATCGGCTTCCTTGCCGACGCGGACGTGCTGGACCTCGGGCACCTCGGTGAACACGCCGGTGTGCACCGGGTTCCCGGACAATGCCTCGAAGGTGGCCGCGCCGACGAAGTTCAGCGCGGCTTCGGTGGGGACCACGCGGACGTCGTGACCGGATTCGGTCAGTCCCCGCAGGACCTCACAGGCCTTGTAAGCGGCGATCCCGCCGCCTACGCCCAGAACGATCTTGGCTTTACTCACCCTCGGTGTGCTCGAGCAGGCCACCGTGGATCTCGCGCAGGGCGATGGACAGCGGCTTCTCGCGCGGGCCCGGCTCGACCAGCGGGCCGACGTACTCCAGCAGACCCTCGCCCAGCTGGGCGTAGTAGTCGTTGATCTGACGAGCGCGCTTGGCCGCGTAGATCGCCAACGCGTACTTCGAGCTGACCTTTTCGAGCAGGTCGTCGATGGGCGGGTTGGTGATGCCTTCGAGTTCTTCGTTCAGGATGGCCTGGGTCACTCGTGGTGCTCCGAATCTTCAAAGTTCTGGTCGCCGGTTATCAAGTTTAGCAACTGCTCGGCGGCGTCCCGCACGTCGGCGTTGACGACGCGCTCGTCGAACTCGCCGGCGGCGGCCAGTTCACGCTCGGCCTCGGCCAGCCTCGCCTGGACGGCGGCCTGGTTCTCGGTGCCGCGACCGGTCAGCCTGCCGACCAGTTCCGCCCAGGACGGCGGCATCAGCATCACCAGCCGGGCTTCCGGCATCGCCTTGCGGACCTGCCGCGCGCCCTGGAGTTCGATCTCCAGTACCGCGTTGCGCCCGGCCGCCAGAGCCCGCTCGACGGGCTCGCGCGGGGTGCCGTAGCAGTTGCCGGTGAACTCGGCGTGCTCCAGCAGCCTGCCCTCGGCCACCATGCGGTCGAACTCGGCTCGGTCGACGAAGTGGTAGTGCTCGCCGTCGACCTCACCCGGCCTCGGCTTCCTCGTGGTCACCGAAACACTGAAATAGATCTCCGGATCCAGCTTGCGCAGCTCCCCCACCACGCTCGACTTCCCGACTCCCGAAGGCCCCGATACGACCGTGAGCCGGTGTCGGGAAAAAACTCCCGCCACCGGCTCACCGCCGCGGTCAGCGCCCGGGTTCACCGGGTGGTCCTGACCGTCGCCGCTCACTCGCCGCTGAATTCGGCCAGCAGCGCCTTGCGCTGCCGGTCGCCGAGGCCGCGAAGACGACGGCTGGGTGCGATCTCCAGTCGTTCCATGGTCTGCTGGGCACGGACCTTGCCGACGCCCGGAAGAGCCTCGAGCAGAGCCGAGACCTTCATCTTGCCGAGGACTTCGTTCTCCTCGGCCTGCTTCAACACGTCGACCAGAGTGGTACCGCCCCGCTTCAGCCGCTCCTTCAGCTCAGCACGGATGCGGCGGGCGGCGGCGGCCTTCTCCAGCGCCGCAGCACGCTGTTCCTCTGTCAGCTGGGGAAGTGCCACGTTTTCCTCCGGTAGTTCTCAAATCTGGGTGGGTGTGGCGACGGTACCCACCCGTTACCTCGGCCCACAATGCGGGGGTGGCTGGTCATGACCGATTCCCGGGCCTGCTATTGGCCGTTTTCCAGGGGACCGAGGGAATCCCGTGTCCGCCGAACGGCCGCACGCAACGCCTCGTGGTCCGGTCCGTGCTTGAGCACGTCACGGGACGACGCCGGGAGCACTCCCGGCAGTCCCGGCCCGAAAAGCACCCGCAAATCGGCCACAGTGGCCCCCTGGGCCCCGAAACCGGGTGCCAGGACCGGACCGTTCAGCACGCTCAGATCGAGCTCTCCCGGCGCGATGGTGGCGCCGACGACGACGCCGATGTCGCCCAGGGGCCCGACACCGGCGTTGTACGCGGCCGCGGTGTCGACGATGTCCTGCGCGACGGTCTTTCCGTTGGGCAGCAAGGCGTTCTGCAGTCCCTGCGCCTCCGGGTTGGAGGTGCGCGCGAGGACGAACAGTCCCTTGCCTTGCGTCTGCGCAACGTCGATCGCGGGCGCCAGCGAACCGAACCCGAGATACGGCGACACGGTGATGGCGTCGGCTTCGAGTTCGGCGCCCGCGGGCAGGAACGCCGCCGTGTACGCCGCCATCGTCGAACCGATGTCGCCGCGTTTGACGTCCAGCAGGACGAGCGCGCCCGCTTCCCGGCACACCTTCATCGTCTTGGCCAGAACGGCGACCCCAGGAGGCCCGTAGGCCTCGAAAAAGGCCGACTGGGGTTTGATCACCGCGACCTCGGGCGCGATCGCCTCGGCGGCGGTCAGGGCGAACTTCTCCAAGCCGCCCGCGTCCGCCGGGAGATCCCACGCCTGGAGCAACCCGGGATGGGGGTCGATCCCGGCGCAGAGCGGTCCCTTGTCCGCGACCGCCCGCGCCAGCCTCGCCCCGAACCGTTCGGTCATGCCTTGGCCTTCAGCGCCGCCTGGAGGCTCTGCAGCGACCGCACGCCGATGTCGCCCTTGATGACCGCCTCTATCCCGTGCACGGCCGCCGCGGCGCCCTGCACCGTGGTGATGCACGGGATGTCCCGCGACACCGCGGCGGTGCGGATCTCGTAGCCGTCGATGCGCGGGCCGCTGTTGCCGTACGGGGTGTTGATCACCATCTGCACCTCGCCGCTGAGGATGACGTCCACGACGTTCTGCTCCCCCTCGGCCGAACCTTCGTAGTGCTTGCGCACGACGGTGCAAGCGATTCCGTTGCGCCGCAACACTTCCGCGGTACCGGAGGTGGCGAGGATCTCGAAGCCGAGGTCCGCCAGCCGCTTCACCGGGAACACCAGCGAACGCTTGTCACGGTTGGCGACGGAGACGAACACCTTGCCCGACGTCGGCAGCGAACCGTAGGCACCGGCCTGCGACTTGGCGAACGCCTTGCCGAAGGAGACGTCGACGCCCATGACCTCGCCGGTGGACTTCATCTCCGGGCCGAGCAGCGAGTCGACGCCGTGGCCCTCGGGGGTGCGGAAGCGGTGGAACGGCAGGACCGCCTCCTTGACCGCGACCGGCGAATCGGCGGGCATGTGCCCACCGTCGCCCTCGGCCGGGAGCACCCCGGAGGTGCGCAGGTCCTTGATAGACGACCCGGTCATGATCAGCGCCGCGGCCTTCGCCAGCGGCACCGCGGTGGCCTTCGACACGAACGGCACCGTCCGCGAGGCGCGCGGGTTGGCCTCCAGGACGTAGAGGACGTCGTCCTTGAGCGCGTACTGGACGTTCAGCAGGCCGCGGACGCCGACGCCGCGCGCGATGGCCTCGGTCGAGCGGCGTACCGTCTCGATGTCGGTCCGGCCCAGCGTGATCGGCGGCAGCGCGCACGACGAGTCGCCGGAGTGGATCCCGGCCTCCTCGATGTGCTCCATGACGCCGCCCAGGTACAGCTCGTCGCCGTCGAAGAGCGCGTCGACGTCGATCTCGATGGCGTCGTCGAGGAACCGGTCGACCAGGACCGGGTGCTCGGGGGTGACCTCGGTGGCGCGGTGGATGTAGCCGGCGAGGGACTCCTCGTCGTACACGATCTCCATGCCGCGTCCGCCGAGCACGTAGGACGGCCGCACCAGGACCGGGTAGCCGATCTTGTCGGCGATCCGCTTGGCGCCCTCGAACGAGGTCGCCGTGCCGTACTTCGGCGCGGGCAGCCCGGCGTCGGTGAGGACCTCGCCGAACGCGCCGCGGTCCTCGGCGAGGTGGATCGCGTCCGGGGAGGTGCCGATCACCGGGACACCGGCGTCGGCGAGGCGCTTCGCGAGCGAGAGCGGGGTCTGGCCGCCCAGCTGCACGATGACGCCGGCGACGGTGCCCGACTCCTGCTCGGCGTTCACCACTTCCAGCACGTCCTCGAACGAGAGCGGCTCGAAGTAGAGCCGGTCCGAGGTGTCGTAGTCGGTGGAGACGGTCTCGGGGTTGCAGTTGACCATGACCGCTTCGAAACCGGCCTCGCGCAAGGCGATCGCGGCGTGCACGCACGAGTAGTCGAACTCGATGCCCTGCCCGATGCGGTTCGGCCCCGAGCCGAGGATGAGCACCTTCGGCTTGTCGGACTGCGCGGTGATCTCCGACTGCGCGGCGGGGTCGGTCTCGTAGGCCGAGTAGTGGTACGGCGTCTTGGCCGCGAACTCGGCCGCGCAGGTGTCGACGGTCTTGTACACCGGCCGCACGCCGAGACGGCGGCGCAGCGCGCGGACGCCGTCCTCCCCGGCCAGTTCCGGCCGCAGCGCGGCGATCTGGCGGTCGGAGAGGCCGGTGCGCTTGGCGCGGCGCAGCAGCGGCTCGTCGAGCACCTGGGCGTCGCGGACCTCGGCACCGACCTCGCCGATGAGGGCGATCTGGTCGATGAACCACGGGTCGATGCCCGAGGCCTCGTGGATCTCCTCGACGGTGGCGCCGAAGCGCAGCGCCCGCTCGACCTCGTAGATCCGCCCGTCGTGCGGCGTGCGCAAAGCGTCCAAAATGGACTCCTTGGTCGCGCCTTCGGGGTCGGGGCGGGTCCAGAAGCCGGTGGCCTTGGTGTCGATGGACCGCAGCGCCTTGCCGAGCGCCTCGGGGAAGCTGCGGCCGAACGACATCGCCTCGCCGACGCTCTTCATCGTCGTGGTCAGCGTCGGGTCCGCGCCGGGGAACTTCTCGAAGGCGAACCGCGGCACCTTCACCACGACGTAGTCCAGCGTCGGCTCGAAGGCCGCCGGGGTCTCGCCGGTGATGTCGTTGCGGATCTCGTCGAGGGTGTAGCCGATGGCGAGTTTCGCGGCGATCTTGGCGATCGGGAAGCCGGTCGCCTTCGACGCCAGCGCGCTGGAGCGCGAGACCCGCGGGTTCATCTCGATGACGACCATGCGGCCGTCGGCCGGGTTGATCGCGAACTGGATGTTGCAGCCGCCGGTGTCGACGCCGACCTCGCGCAGCACCGCGATACCGACGTCGCGCATGTGCTGGTACTCGCGGTCGGTCAGGGTCATCGCGGGCGCGACGGTGACCGAGTCGCCGGTGTGCACGCCCATCGCGTCGATGTTCTCGATCGAGCAGACGACCACCACGTTGTCGTGCCGGTCGCGCATGAGCTCGAGTTCGAACTCCTTCCACCCGAGGACGCTCTCCTCGATGAGCACCTCGGTGACGGGTGACTCGGTGAGACCGGTGGACGCCAGGCGCTCCAGTTCGGCGTCGGTGTGCGCCATGCCCGAGCCAAGCCCGCCCATGGTGAACGACGGCCGGATGACCACCGGGAGGCCGACCTCGGCGACGGTCGCGCGGACCTCGTCCATGTCGTGGCAGACCCGCGAACGCGGCACCTCGGCGCCGATCGTGCGGACGATGTCCTTGAACTTCTGCCGGTCCTCGCCGCGCTGGATGGCCTCGACGTCGGCGCCGATCAGCTCGACCCCGTACTTCTCCAGGACACCGCGCTCGTGCAGGGCGACCGCGCAGTTCAGCGCCGTCTGCCCGCCGAGGGTCGCGAGGATCGCGTCGGGGCGCTCCTCGGCGATGACCTTCTCGACGAATTCCGGGGTGACCGGCTCGATGTAGGTGGCGTCGGCGAACTCCGGGTCGGTCATGATGGTCGCCGGGTTCGAGTTCACCAGCGAGACCCGCAGGCCTTCCTCGCGGAGTACGCGGCAGGCCTGGGTGCCGGAGTAGTCGAACTCGGCGGCCTGGCCGATCACGATCGGCCCGGAGCCGATGACCAGCACGTGCTGGATGTCTGTCCTCTTCGGCATTACTTGGCCTTCTCCATCAAGCTCACGAACTCATCGAACAGGGGTGCCGCGTCGTGCGGGCCGGCGGCGGCCTCGGGGTGGTACTGCACCGAGAACGCGGGGACGTCGAACGCGCGGACACCTTCGACGGTGTCGTCGTTCGGGCAGTAGTGCGAGACCTGCGCCGCGCCGAACGGCGTCTCGAACCGCTGTCCCGGTTCGCCTTCGAGGGCGAAACCGTGGTTCTGCGCGGTGATCGCGACGCGTTTCGTCGCCACGTCGATCACCGGGATGTTGATCCCCCGGTGGCCGTAGCGCATCTTGTAGGTGCCCAGTCCCAGCGCGCGGCCGAGGATCTGGTTGCCGAAGCAGATGCCGAACAGCGGGATTTCCCGCTGTAGTACGGCTTTCGTCAGCTCCGTCGCGTGCGCGGTGGTCGCCGGGTCACCGGGACCGTTGGAGAGGAAGACACCGTCGGCCTCGACCGCGAGCAGTTCGTCCACAGTGGACGAGGAGGGCAGGACGTGCACCTCGATGCCGCGCGCGGCCATCATGCGCGGGGTGTTGGACTTGATGCCCAGGTCCAGCGCGGCCACGCGGAACTTCCGCTCACCCTGCGCCTCGACGACGTACGACTGCTTCGTGGTGACCTCGCCGGCGAGGTCGGCGCCCTTCATCTGCGGGCCGGCCTTCACCTCGGCGAGCATCTCCTCGTCGCTGCCGAGCGCGTCACCCGAGAAGACGCCGGACCGCATGGCGCCCTGCTCGCGCAGGTGCCGGGTCAGCGTGCGGGTGTCCACTTCGGAGATGCCGACGACGCCCTGGCGCTCCAGTTCCTCGTCCAGCGTGCGCTTGGCGCGCCAGTTGGACGGGGTGCGCGCCGGGTCGCGGACGACGTAGCCCGAAACCCAGATGCGGGCGGACTCGTCGTCCTCGTCGTTCCAGCCGGTGTTGCCGATCTGCGGCGCGGTCTGGACCACGATCTGGCGGTGGTAGGAGGGGTCGGTCAGCGTCTCCTGGTAGCCGGTCATGCCGGTGCAGAACACCGCCTCGCCCAAGCTGCGGCCACGGGCGCCGTACGCGGAGCCGCGGAAGATCCGGCCGTCTTCGAGTACCAGCGCGGCTGGCGCACGGGTGCCGTTCACGGTGCTCATCAGGCACCTCCCTTGATGTCGTTGCGGGTGTCTTGCAAAGCTTCGATCCACTGTGGATAGTCGTCGACGTCGTCACCGCGGAAGCCGGTGTCCAGTTCGACGTCGCCCGCGAGCCAGGTGATGACGAGCAGCGCGTCGATGCCCATCACCTTCCCGGCCATCCCCTTGTCCTTGCGGACGCCGGTGATCGCCGAGCGCGGGATCCAGAAGTCCGGGGCGCCGCCGCGTTCGATGGCGACGCCGTCTTCGTGCAGCCGCCAGACCGCGCCGGTGCGCAGCCCGGCGCCGCGGGTGACGACGCGGTCCTGCCAGTGCCCCGCCGTCGTCGTGCTGACGTAGAGACCGGTCGATTCGAGGAGCGCCTCGCCGGGCTCCGCCGGGATCTCGGCGAACGGCGGCACCTGGACGCTCTGGGTCCGCGATTTCCGCCGCCAGCCGCGCCACATCAGGAAGACGCAGAACAGGAAGAAGACGAAGACCGCCAGGGTCAGCAGAATCCGGTCGCTCATGATGCGATCTTCCCTTCCCGCGCGGTGATCCGCCCGCGCAGCAACGTCGCCGTCACCACGCCGGGGAGCCGCATTCCTTCGTACGGGGTGTTCGCCGCGATACTCGCGAACTCCGCACCGCGCACGGTCCATTCGGTGTCCGGGTCGACCAGCGTCAGGTTCGCCGGTTCCCCGACCTCGATCGGGCGGCCGTGATCGGACAGGTTCCCGATCTCGGCGGGCCGCTCGCTCATCACGCGCGCGACGCCCCGCCAGTCGAGCAGGCCGGTGCGGACCATGGTCTCGACCACGATCGACAGCGCGGTCTGCAGGCCGAGCATGCCGGGACGGGCCGAGTTCCACTCGCAGTCCTTGTCCTGGACGGCGTGCGGCGCGTGGTCGGTGGCGACGCAGTCGATGACGCCCTCGGCCAGCGCGGCGCGCAGCTTCTCGGCGTCGGCCCCGGTGCGCAGCGGCGGATTGACCTTGTTGACCGGGTCGTAGGTCGCCAGCCGTTCGTCGGTCAGCAGCAGATGGTGCGGGGTGACCTCGGCCGAGACCTTGGTACCGCGCTCCTTGGCCCAGTTCAGGATGTCGGCCGTACCCGAGGTGGACACGTGGCAGATGTGCAGGCGCGCGTTCGCGTGCTCGGCGAGCAGGCAGTCGCGCGCGACGATCGACTCCTCCGCCGAAGCGGGCCAGCCGGTGTAGCCCAGGCGCGCGGCCTGCTCACCCTCGTGCGCCTGCGCGCCGACGGTCAGCCGGGGTTCCTCCGCGTGCTGGGCGATGACCACGCCGAGCGCCGTCGAGTACTCCAGCGCGCGGCGCATGAGCAGCGGGTCCGCGACACAGAGGCCGTCGTCGGAGAAGACCTTCACCTGGGCCTCGGACTTCGCCATGGTGCCCAGTTCGGCGAGCTTCTCGCCCTTGAGGCCCACGGTGACCGCGCCGACGGGGTGCACGTCGACCAGCCCGGCCTCCTGGCCGCGCCGCCACACGTGGTCGACGATCACCGCGTTGTCGGCCACCGGGTCGGTGTTGGCCATGGCGAACACCGCGGTGTAGCCGCCGAGCGCGGCCGCCGCCGAACCGGTGGCGATGGTCTCGGTGTCCTCGCGGCCGGGTTCGCGCAGGTGGGTGTGCAGGTCGACGAAGCCGGGGAGCAGCACCTGGCCGCCCGCTTCGATCACCTCGGCGTCTTCTGGCACGTCGAGGGACCCGATGTCGGTGATGACCCCGTCCTCGACGAGCACGTCGACCGGGTCGCCCTCGCCGTAGGGCCGAGCGCCCTTGATCAGGACGGTGGTCATGCAGCGGCTCCTTCACTGGCGAGCAGGTGGTAGAGGACCGCCATGCGCACGTGGACGCCGTTGCGGACCTGTTCGGTGATGGCCGAGGCCGGGGAGTCGGCGACCGCCGAGGCGATCTCCATCCCGCGCAGCATCGGGCCGGGGTGCAGGACGACGGCGTGCTCGGGCAGGAGCTTCATCCGCCGTTCGTTGAGGCCGTAGGCGATCGAGTACTCGCGTGCCGAGGGGAAGAAGCCCCCGTGCATTCGCTCGGCCTGGACCCGCAGCATCATGACCGCGTCGACCGCGGGCAGTTCGGCGTCGAGTTCGTGCGACACGGTGACCGGCAGGCTTTCCACGCCCGCGGGCAGCAGCGTCGGCGGCGCGACGAGCACCACCTCGGCACCGAGCGCCGACAGCAGGTGGATGTTCGACCGCGCGACCCGGCTGTGCAGGACGTCGCCGACGATCGCGATCCGGCGGCCCTCCAGCGAGCCGAGCCGCTCCCGCAGGGTCGCCGCGTCGAGCAGTGCCTGGGTCGGATGCTCGTGCGTGCCGTCGCCGGCGTTGACGACCGCCGTCCCGGCCTCGGCGAGCCAGCCCGAAAGCCGCTGCGCCGCCCCGGAGGCGGGATGCCGGATGATCACGCAGTCGGCACCGGCCGCGGCCAGCGTCAGCGCGGTGTCCCGCAGCGATTCGCCCTTGTTGACCGAAGAACTGGACGCGGAGACGTTGATGACGTCGGCGCTCATCCACTTCCCGGCGATCTCGAACGAGACACGGGTGCGGGTCGAGTTCTCGTAGAACAGCGTGATGACGGTGCGGCCCCGCAGGGTCGGGAGTTTGCGGACCTCGCGGCCGAGCAGGGTGTGCTTGAGCTCTTCCGCGGTGTCCAGCACGGCTGTCGCGAGCGCCGGGTCGAGCCCGTCGGTGGCGAGCAGGTGCTTCACGATCGGTCTCCTTCTGGTTGCGCCCGCAACAGAACCGTGTCCCGTCCGTCCACTTCGGACAGCAGGACCTCGATTCCCTCGGCACGCGAGGTGGGCACGTTCTTGCCCACGTAGTCGGCACGGATCGGCAGTTCGCGGTGGCCGCGGTCGACCAGCACGGCCAACTGGACCGCGCGCGGGCGGCCGTGGTCGCGCAGGGCGTCGAGGGCGGCGCGGATGGTGCGGCCGGAGAACAGCACGTCGTCGACCAGGATCACCACCGCGTCGTCGATGCCGGTCGGCGGCAGCTGCGAATGTTCGAGCGCGCGGGGCGGACGGCGGCGGAGATCATCACGGTAGAGCGTGATGTCCAGCGCGCCGGTCGGCGGACGGATGCCGGAGAACTCGGCGATCTTGTCCGCGAGCCGCAGGGCGAGCGGGGTACCCCGGGTCGGGATGCCCAGCAACACGGGTGGAGTCGAGCCACCGGCACCGAGAGCGGTCTTCTCGATGACCTGATGGGCCATTCGGGCTATCGTGCGCGCGACATCGCCGGACGAGAGCAGCTCACGCTCTCCCGCCGGTTCCGCCGCGCCACGTGGACGTGACGACAAGGCGGACCTCCTTCCCCGCCTCTCTGGACGGGTCCTTAAAGGACGTCGACTTCCTGCTTGGCGAGGAAATCGAACCGACACTAGCAGGAGCGGGCCCTCCTTCTTACGGGTGGCGCGCCCCAGGTGACGAACGCCTCGCGAAAGCACCCGCTTGACCTGGTGACAACTATGCGTAACCATTACTCTGAGTATTCGACTCTAGGAGTCCCCTGGACCGGTCACTCCGACCGGTTGGGGATGAGGAAACGGAGAACCACCAGATGGGCGATTACGCCAAGGCGCTCGGGGCCAAGCTCCGCGGGATCCGCCAGCAGCAGGGCCTGTCCCTGCACGGGGTCGAGCAGAAGTCCGGAGGCCGGTGGAAGGCCGTCGTCGTCGGTTCGTACGAGCGCGGCGACCGCGCCGTGACCGTGCAGAAGCTCGCCGAGCTGGCCGATTTCTACGGCGTGCCGGTGGTCGAGCTGCTGCCGGAGGGCCGGGTGCCCTCGGGCGCCGAACCCGCCACGAAGATCGTCATCAACCTGGAGCGTCTCCAGCAGCTCCCGGCGGAGAAGGTCGGGCCGCTCGCCCGCTACGCCGCCACCATCCAGAGCCAGCGCGGCGACTACAACGGCAAGGTGCTCTCCATCCGCACCGAAGACCTGCGTTCGCTGGCGATCATCTACGACATGACCCCCGGCGAGCTCACCGAGCAGCTGATCGACTGGGGTGTGCTGCCGCCGGAAGCTCGCCCGTCCAAAGAGGACTAGAGATGGCGACGTTTTCGGTCCGGGGGGACCGGAAACGCCAACCAGCACCACCGAGCACGAGAACGGGCCGTGCCCTCGGCAGAGGACACGGCCCGTTGTAGTACGTCTTCTACAGGACCGCGCGGAGCCGGTCCGCGATGGTGCCGATCCGGCCGAGCACGCCGTTCACGAACCGCGGCGAGTCGTCGGTCGACAACTCCTTCGCCAGCCCGACAGCCTCGTCGATGGCGACCGGGTCCGGCACGTCCGGGGCCCACAGCAGCTCGTAGACACCGACCCGGAGCACCGCGAGATCCACCGGCGGCATCCGGTCCAGCGTCCAGCCCTGAGCGTGCTCGGACAGCAGCTCGTCGATCTGTGCCTTGCGTCCGGTGACCCCTTCGACCAGCGAGATCGTGTAGTCCCCGATCGGGTCGACCTCGACCGAACCGACGCGGTCGGCCAGCAGCGTCACCGCGTCGGCACCGCGCTGGGCGGCCTCGTACATCATCTCGACGGCACGCTTGCGGGCCTGGCGACGGCTGATCGGCCCACCGCGGTTCGGTGACTTGCCGGCTTTGTCTGAGCCTGCCATCAGCTGGAGACGCGACCCAGGTAGCGGCCGTCACGGGTGTCGACCTTGATCTTCTCGCCGGTGGTGAGGAACAGCGGCACCTGGATCTCGGCGCCGGTCTCCAGGGTGGCGGGCTTGGTGCCACCGGTGGAGCGGTCGCCCTGCAGGCCGGGGTCGGTGTGCTGGACGATCAGCTCGACCGAGGTCGGCAGCTCGATGTACAGCGGGACGCCCTCGTGCACCGCGACCTGGACCTCGGTGTTCTCGAGCAGGTAGTTCGCGTTGTCACCGACGGTCTCGGCCAGCACGGTGATCTGGTCGTAGGTCTCCGAGTCCATGAACACGAAGTCCTGACCTTCCTTGTACAGGTAGGTCATGTTCCGGCGGTCGACGGTGGCCGTATCGACCTTCGTACCCGCGTTGAAGGTCTTGTCGACGACCTTCCCGGTCAGCACGTGCTTGAGCGTGGTGCGCACGAACGCACCGCCCTTGCCCGGCTTGACGTGCTGGAACGCGGTGACGGTCCACAGCTGGCCGTCGAGGTTGAGGACGAGCCCGTTCTTCAGGTCGTTGGTGGTGGCCACGAGTGTGCAGTCTCCTGTGTCGATCTTCCGGGCCGCCGTCAGACGACCACGAGTTCCTTGGTGCTCAGTGTGAGGAGTTCGGGCGTACCTTCCCGCACGACCAGCGTGTCCTCGATGCGCACGCCACCGCGGCCGGGCAGATACACACCAGGCTCGACGGTGACCGCCATACCGGCGGTCAGTGTACCGACGCCCGTGGTAGCGAGGCTGGGCGCCTCGTGCACCTGCAATCCGACGCCGTGGCCGAGGCCGTGACCGAACTCCTCGCCGCGGCCCGCGTCGGTGATCACACCGCGGGCGGCTTTGTCCACTTCGGACACTTTGGCGCCGGGGAAGACCGCGGCACAGCCCGCCGCCTGCGCGCGCCGGACCAGTTCGTAGACCTCCTCCTGCCACGCCGCGGGCTTGCCGAGCACGAACGTCCGGGTCATGTCGGAGTGGTAGCCGTCGACCGTGGCGCCGAAGTCGATCTTGACGAAGTCGCCGGTCGCGAGGACGGCCGAGGTCGGCCGGTGATGCGGGATCGCGGAGTTGGCGCCCGCCGCGACGATCGTGTCGAACGACGGCCCGGTCGACCCGTGGCCGAGCATGCGGTTCTCCAGGTCGCGGGCGACGTCCAGCTCGGTGCGGCCCGGCCGGAGCCCGCCGGAGGTCACCAGGTCCTCCAGCGCCCTGTCAGCCGCCGCGCACGCCTGGCGCAGCGCCTCGATCTCCTGCTCGTCCTTGACCAGCCGCAGCTGCTCCACGAGGCCCGGCGTGCGGACCAGCTCGACGCGGTCGAAGCGCACCTTGAGGTCCTCGTGCTGTTCGACGCTGACGTGCTGGCTCTCGAACCCGGTCTTGCCGAACTTCTTCTCGGCCGCGAGGTCGGCCAGCTTCGCCGCGCTCGCGCGGTCCAGCACCCGTTCGAGGTCGGGCACCTCCGTCGCCGACTGGACCGTGTAGCGGCCGTCGGTGCAGAAGATCGTCTTGTCGTCGCCGCCCCCGTGGACGAGGAGAGCGGCGTTGGACCCGGTGAAGCCGGTCAGGTACCTGATGTTGAGCAGGTCCGTGACCAGCAGCGCGTCCACGCCGGAGTCGGCAAGCAGAGAACGCAGCGCCGCACGGCGGCGAGAGAAGTATTCACGCACGTCTTGGAGTTTAGGGGGTAGGCCGCTGGTGGCACGCGTTTCGCCGCCGCCCAAGTACGTGAAGGCCCCCTTCATGTACCTGGGCGCAAGCAAGGGGGCCTTCATGTACTTGGCGATGCCACCACAGGCTCAGCAGTCACTGCCTCGGTATCACTGGCCCACCGGGCACCCCTCCGGCGGGGGAGGCCCGCATCCAGAGGACTAAATGCGGCCGGGCGCAGCGGCCGCTGATCGCTACTGGCGAGTTAAACTCCCCCAATGGCACCGTGGCTGACTCGTGGACTCGTGATGGCGCTGCTGCACGGCGCGGCCGTCACCGTGCTGGCCAAGTACGAGGTCTACAACCCCACCGACCAGACCCTCGTCACCTCCCTCACCCTCGCCGTCCTGGTCGGCGCGGCGGCGGGCTGGGGCGCGGTGGACGCGTGGCAGGGCAAACCCGAGCGCGGCAAGAACTGGTTCATCGCGGCGCTGATCGCGGGCCCGGTCTCCGGCGTGCTGTACGTGATCGGCCGCGCGGTGTTCGTCGACCAGACCGGCGCCTCCGAACTCGGCGGCGCGCTCACCGGCGGCGCCGCTTTCTCGGCCCTGCTGGTGCTCATCCCGGCCGGGCTCGGCCTGTTCGTCGGCGGCCGGATCGCGACGACGGCCCCGGAGGACGACGAGGCTCAGCCTGAGAGCGAGAAACCGGCCGGGAAACCGTCCCAGGCCTGATCGCTGATCTCTTCGACGGTCGAGTCGTTCAGCGCCGCCGCCCCGGTGTCGGGCACGGCGAACAGCTTGCCGTCGAGCACCACCGCGACCCCGCGGCCCGGCGCGCGCACCATTTTCGCCCCGGCGCTCAGGCGCGCGGCCTGCGGGAACTTCTCGAGCACCTTGAGCCGCTGGTCGACCACCTCGCCCGCGAGCGTCGCCGCCACCGAGCGCCGGTCGACCCGGACCAGTTTTCCCTCGGCCACCAGGTCGATCGTCCGTTGCGGCGAAGGCATCGCGACCCCTTCGAACGCGGTCCGGATCCGGGCGTCGCCGTCGCAGGCCCGCGAACCGCGGACGTCGAGGCCGAAATGCCTGAGGTCGGTCGGCGCCCCCGCGCCGCCGACGATCGTGGCACGGACGACGTCGAACGGCACCCGGTCGCAGACGTCGCCCGAGGAGAGCGGCGCGTGCCCGTCGGGCCGCCGCACCAGGCCGGGGCCTTCCTTCCAGCTGCCGGGGATGAGCACCGGCCGGTATGGCTGAGCGGTGAAGTCCCTGGTCCAGAAGGTGAGCGTGGTACCGGTGTCGGTCTCGTGCGCGATCACGAAGGCGTCGAGCGCGCCGACCCACATGAGATCGGTGCTGAACCCGTCGACCAGCGAGCGGGTGCGCGGTGAGATCGTGCTGGGCTTGGCCACGAACCCCTGCTCCCCCAGCGTCTCCACCCCCCGGGTGAAGGCCGCGTCCCTGGCGCGAAGCAGGAACTGCCCGGCGCCGTTCCACCCGGCCGCTTTGGCCGTGGTGTCGGTGAAGAGCACGTAGAACCAGCCGTCGAGGTACACCGCCGAGGGCTGGCCCGCGCCGTAGACGTTGGCGCGGTGCACGTCGTGCGACGGGCCGATGATCGGCTGCCCGCCCGCGGAACGCGTCCAGGTGAGCCCGTCGGTGCTGGTGGCGAGGCCGATGGAGTTGCCGAGCGCGTGGTCGCCCGCCGCGCCGGTGTAATACATGTAGTAGGTCGAGCCGACCTTGATCACCGAGGGGTCGCACGTGTGCATCCCGTCGAAACCGCCGGGCGCGCCGGAGAACACCGCCGCCGGGCCGCCACCGGACGGGCCGGTGAAGGGACCGTCGAGCGACGGCGACTGCGCGTAGAGGATGTCGTCACCGGCGGGCTGGGCACTGCCGTACTGGCTGCACCACCACATCCGGAGCTTGTCGCCGTCCCGCATCACGGTCGGGCCGTAGTTGTAGACCGCGTCCTGATCGCCCGCGGCGACCACGCCGCCGCTCTGGCGCGGATCACCGGTGGCGAGTTCGACGTCCATCGGGCGGGGCTTCTCGGCGGGTGCCTGCTGGACCCCGCCGATCCCGCCGCCCTTGCCGTCGGCCTGGGACTGGACGGTGCCGTCACTGCACGCCATCGAAAGCGCGCCGGCCGCGAGGACGGCCACCACGGCACGGGCGGGTCCCCGACCCCCACGAAAAAGGCGCATGATGGCCGAGTGTAGCGAGACTTAGCCCGCCTGGGTGACGTCGCTCCCCGGTAGAGCGACCAGCTCCACTTCGAAGCCATCGGCGTTTTCCAGGTAGGCGGCGTAGTGCTGATCACCGCCCGCATACGGATACTTGTCCGGGAACATCGTCGACCAGCCATGTTCGAGGGCTTTCGCGGCCAGTTCGTTCACCCGGTCGCGCGTATCGACGTGCAGGGCGAGATGGTTCAGCCCCGGCTGGGTGCGCTCGTGCGTCGCCCCGCTGAGCGCGGGCGAACGTTCGACGACGAGATAGGTGGCGCCGTGCCTCCAGCTGACCCCGGCGGGCCAGCGCTGGAATTCGCGCCAGCCGAGTTCGCCGAGCAGCCAGCCCCAGCTCGCCTCGGCGCGTGCGAGATCCGGGACCCACAGTTCGATGTGATGCGGTTTGCCGTGGTCCGACGGCAGCGCGACGAAGACCCGATGCGGCCCGCTGCCGTAGTGATCTCCCCCACCGACGTCGAGGAAACCCAAGCGCCGCACCAGGTTCTGACTGGCCACATTGGACTCGCCGATCAGCGCCCACACCGAGGACAGGCCGAGCCCGATGAGGCCGTGCTCCAGCAGGGCCTTCGCGGCTTCGGTCGCGAAGCCCTGCCCGCCGTGCGCGCGCGAAAGGTAATAGCCGATCTCCGGCACGTCGCCGGGTAACTCAGCCGAGGGCCGCAGATGCGCGAGACCGATGACGTCACCGTCGCGCTCGATCACCCAGTGCCCCATCCCGGCCGGGCCGTCGTAGGACAACCTGCGGCCGACCATTTCGCGCACCCGGTCCGGCTCGGTGAGCGGGACCGCGAAATGCGCGCTCATTTCCGGATCGGCGAAGAGCTCGACGATCGCGTCGGCGTCCGACTCGGTCAACGCGCGCAGCCGAAGCCGTGCGGTGACCAGCTCCGGCGGGGTGTTCATACCGCGTTCGCGGCCATCCAGCGCAACGCGAGCGGGTAGCCGTCGACACCGAGACCGGCGATGACGGCGGTGGCGATGTCCGACAGCACGCTGTGGTGCCGGAACCGCTCGCGTTTGTGCACGTTGGAGATGTGCAGCTCGATCAGTGGCGCCTTGAGCTGGGCGGCGGCGTCGCGGACCGCGATGGAGTAGTGCGTCCACGCGGCGGCGTTGAGCACCACCGGCCAGCCGACGTCGGCGGCCTCGTGCAGCCAGCCGACCATCTCGCCCTCGTGGTCGGTCTGACGGACCTCGACGTCGATCCCGAGTTCCTTGCCGGTGCCGACGCAGGTCGAGACCAGATCGGCGTGCGTGGCCGAACCGTAGATGCCCGGTTCCCGCAGCCCGAGCCTGCCGAGGTTGGGACCGTTGAGGACGAGCACCTTCACAGCAGGACACTCCCGCCGGGCTTGGGTGCCTCGCCCGCCACCACCGAGTACGCCGCCGCGAGCAGCGACGGGTCGGGGCCTTCCAGCCTGCCGGGCTTGGCGAGCCCGTCGAGGACGACGAAGCGCAGCACACCCGAGCGGGTCTTCTTGTCGCCCTTCATCGTTTCCAGCAGGTGCGGGAGCGCGTCCGGGTCGTAAGTGGTCGGCAGGCCCAGCAGCTTGAGGACGGCGGCGTGGCGATCGGCGGTGGCGTCGTCAAGACGGCCTGCCAGGCGCGCGAGCTCGGCGGCGAACACCAGTCCGACGCTCACCGCGGCGCCATGACGCCATCGGTACTTTTCGCGGCGTTCGATGGCGTGGCCGAGCGTGTGGCCGTAGTTGAGGATCTCGCGCAGGTTCGACTCACGCAGATCCGCGGCGACGACGTCGGCCTTGACCTGGATCGAGCGGCGCACCAGCTCGCCGAGGACCTCGCCGGTGGAATCCAGCGCGGCGGCGGGGTCCTGCTCGACGAGTTCGAGGATGCGTGGATCCGCGATGAACCCGGTTTTGACGACTTCGGCCATCCCGGCGACGAGTTCGTTGGGCGGCAACGTCTCCAGCGTCGCGAGGTCCACCAGGACCGCGCTCGGCTCGTGGAAGACGCCGACCAGGTTCTTGCCTGCTTCGGTGTTGATCCCGGTCTTCCCGCCGACGGAGGCGTCGACCATGCCCAGCAGCGTGGTGGGCACGTTGACCAGGCGCACGCCGCGCATCCAGGTCGCGGCGACGAACCCCGCCAGGTCGGTCACCGCGCCGCCGCCGAGGCCGACGACCACGCCTTGGCGGTCGAGGCCGATGCGGCCGAGCACCTCCCAGCAGAAACCGGCGACGGTGAGGGCCTTGCCGTCCTCGGCGTCGGGGATCTCGACCCGATGCGCGTCGATCCCGGCCTCGGCCAGTTCGTCGCGGATGGCCTCCGCGGTGGTCGTGAGCGTCGGGGGGTGGATCAGCGCGACCTTGGAGGCGTCAGTGAGCTGCTCGGTGAGCTCGCCCAGCAGTCCCCTGCCGATGACGACGTCATACGGCTTGGCGGTGTTGACGGTGATGCGGACCGGCTCGGTCATCGTGTCCCTCACTTCGGCGGAAGCCGCTTGGCCCTGGCGACCTCGCAGGTGATCTTGCCCTTGACCGGGGTGTCGCCCGGGATCTCTTCGGTCACCGTCTGGCCCGGCGTCATGCGGTTCTTGGCGAACAGCGCTTCACCGGAGGCCTTGCCCTCGGCGTCCTTGATCGCGATGGTGACGGCGTAGCGCGCGTCCTCGCTCGAGCTGTTGGTGACCTCGATGGTGATCTTCGGGGTGTAGCTGTTGCTGTCGCATTTGGTGACCTTGACGTCCGCGGCGACGTCCGCCTCGGCGGCGGCACTGGTCGCGCCGGGAGCGGCGCTGGTCGCCCCACCGGTCTGGACGACGTCGGAGCCGGCGGGCTGCTTTTCTTCGCCGCACGCGGTCAGGGTCAAGGCGAGGACGGCGAAGAGAACGCCGGCGGTGGTGCGCTTCATGCTTGTTCCTTGCTGTACTCGGTCAGCCCGGCGACGGCGGCTTCGACGACCTCGGCGGGCGTACGGTGATCGGTGTCGATCTCGATCGTGGCCACCTCGCGGTACACCGGCAGGCGCGCGTCGAGGAGCGCCTTGTAGGTGGCACGGGGGTTCACCCCGGCGAGCAGCGGACGCGCCGTCGACAGCCCGGCGCGTTGCACGCCGGCGGCCATGCCGACGTTGAGGAAGACCACGGTGTGCGCGGCGAGCCGCGCCCGGGTGCCCGGCGTGATCGGCGCTCCCCCGCCGAGGGAGAGGACGCCGTCGTGTTCGGCCAGCGCGTTGGCGACGACCTCCTCCTCCAGCGCGCGGAAGGCCGGCTCGCCCTCCTCGGTGAAGATGTCGGTGATGGACTTGCCCGCCCGGGCGACGATGTCGTCGTCGCTGTCGCGGAAGGCCAGGCCGAGTGCGGCGGCGAGCGCGGGGCCGACCGTGCTCTTACCCGAGCCCGGCGGCCCGATGATCACCGCACGAGGAGTCACCAGCGCTCCTCGAGCGCCTTCAGGTAGGCCTCGGCGTTGCGCTTGCTTTCGGCCAGCGAGTCGCCGCCGAACTTCTCCAGCGCGGCGTCGGCGAGGATCAGCGCGACCACCGACTCCAGCACGACCCCGGCACGGGGTACCGCGCAGACGTCGGACCGCTGGTGGATGGCCACCGCGGGTTCGCCGGTGGTGACATCCACAGTGGACAGTGCTTTCGGGACGGTCGAAATCGGCTTCATGGCGACACGCACGCGCAGCGGCTCGCCGTTGGTGATGCCGCCTTCGAGGCCGCCCGCGCGGTTGGACCGGCGGGTCACCCCGACCGGGCCGGTGCCGCGGTCGATCTCGTCGTGGGCCTGGCTGCCCCAGCGCGTGGCCGTGGTGAAGCCGTCGCCGACCTCCACGCCCTTCATCGCCTGCACGCCCATGAGCGCGCCGGCGAGGCGGGAGTCGAGCCTGCGGTCCCAGTGCACGTGCGAGCCGAGGCCCGGCGGCAGCCCGTAGGCGATCACCTCGATGACGCCGCCGACGGTGTCACCGGCCTTCCGCACGGCGTCGACCTCGGCGACCATCGCGTCGGTCCCCTCCTGGCCGAAGGCGCGGACGGGGCTCTCGTCGATGGCGGGCAGGTCCGACGCCACGGGCAGCGGGCCCTCCGGCGCCGAGGCGCCGCCGATCGACACGACGTGGCTGAGGATCTCGACCCCGAGCAGCTGCTTGAGGAAGGCGCGGGCCACCGTGCCGAGCGCGGTCCGCGAGGCGGTCTCGCGGGCGCTCGCGCGTTCCAGCACCGGACGGGCCTCGGGGAAGCCGTACTTCTGCATGCCGGGCAGATCCGCGTGGCCGGGCCGGGGACGGGTCAGCGGCTCGTTGCGCGCCAGACCTTCCAGCTCCTCGGCGGGCACGGGATCGGCCGACATGACCTTCTCCCACTTGGGCCACTCGGCGTTCTCGATCTGGATCGCGACGGGGCCACCCTGGGTGAGCCCGTGCCGGACGCCGCCGGTGAACTCGATGTGGTCGGTCTCGAAGCCCATCCGGGGGCTGCGGCCGAAGCCGAGCCTCCGTCGCGCGAGCTGCTCGCCCACTTCGGCGGTCGTGACCTCGACCCCGGCGGGCATCCCTTCCAGGATGGCGGCGAGGGCGGGTCCGTGCGATTCCCCTGCGGTTATCCAGCGCAACACCTGACAGATCCTGTCACACGTCCCAACCTGCCGGGGAAGGGCCGGGCTATCCCGGACCGGGTCCGGCGAAGACCGCGAGCGCCCAGGCCGCGACCAGGAGACCGGGGCCGTGCGGCACCGTCGGATGCCTGGGTCCGCCCACCGCGAGCGCCACGCTCAGCAGCGCCGCGGCGACCGCGCCGAGCACGACCGAGGGCCAGCCCGTCGCGGCGAGGACCGCGCCGAGACTCCCGGCGAGCTTCACGTCACCGGCGCCGAGCGAGCACGGCGACAGCGCGTGCACGAGCGCGTGCGCGCCGCCGAAGACCAGCGCGCCCAGCACGGCCCGCCCCGCGATGGCCGCCCCTCCCCCGGCCGCGGCGACCGTGATGGCGGCCGCGAGGGCCGGGTACGCGGGCAGGGTCAGGACGTCGGGCAAGCGGCGGTACTTGAGGTCGGCGAGCGCCAGCGGGACGGCGAAGACGGTCAGCACGGCGGGGACCGCGAGCCACCAGGACGGCCAGGCCCCGTCCTGGTGGCGGAGGGAGACCGCCAGGAGGAGGGCCGCTGTGAGGGCGGCCGTCCAGACCGTCACCGGCGCTCCCGCGCGGCGCAGGCAGGCGCGGGTGGCGAGCGCCGATCCGGCGCCCGCCACCGCGAAGGCAATCGGCATGAACACAAGATCAAGAGTCCGCCCCCGTGGTGCCCTCAGGCAAGAACTTCTTTTCGTGACAGGGACTTTCACGCACTTACGGCAGGCGAGGCGCCGCGGCTGGGCGGTACTCGTCACCTGCGGTCCTGCTCGCGTGAAGTACATGATGGCCCCCTTCCTTGCGCTAGGCGCAGTGAAGGGGGCCTTCATGTACTGGGAAAGGAGAACCTGCAGTTGTGCACTTACGCCTGCCCTGCCCTGCCCGAGGGTGGGGCCCCACACCAGTGGGTGACCCAATACAGTCCCTCAAAGAGTCCTTCACGGTCAGGCGGCTACCGGGCTCACCCGCCGTAGGTACCTGAAACACCCTTGGCTAGAACGACCCGAATCACTCACGACCCACCGGACTCAGGGGTTCATCCGCAGCAGCGGCAGCCCCGAGGGCGTGCGGATCTCCAGCGCCTTGATGTCCCCGGTGCGCATCGCGGTGCCGACCACGATGTGCGCGGTGTCCTTGGGCATCGCGCGCCAGGACGCCAGTTCGCTGGTGCCGCCGTCGGCGTCGACGGCGACCAGGATGTAGTCCCCGGTGCGGTTGCCGCCGTAGCTGCAGGTCATGTCGACCTTGGTGCCGGTGTCCGTGGCGGACATCGCGACCTGGGCGGTCACCGGATAGTCGCCGAGCGGCGTCATCGGATCACCGCCCGCCGCGACCGGCCCGGTCAGCACGACCGCGAGCGTGACACTGGCCGCGACGGCGACTCCGGCCGCGACGGCGGTGATCGATCGTTGGAGCCGCCTTCCCCGGCGGACCCGGTCGAGCACGGTCGGCAGCAGTTCCGGCGGCGGTTCCTCCGCCGGCGGCGCGGGGGCACCGGCCTGGGCGAGCAGCCCCGGGATCCCCGCCAGATCCCGCACGGACGCGGCGCACTGGTCACATACATGGAGGTGTTTCTCGTAGGCGGACCGGTCTTCCGGGGACAGCGCCCCGAGTACGTAGGCCGCGTCGTAGGTGGCGAAGGGGTCGGTCATCGAGTCACCCCTCTTTCCTCCAATACCATCCGCAACGCCCGCAAGGCGTAATGCGTCCGCGACTTGACGGTCCCTTCGGCCACACCAAGCCGCTTCGCCGCGTCCGCGACGGAGTAGCCCTGGAAATAGCACAAAACGACCACTTCACGATGTCTCGGCGAGAGCTCGCCGAGGGCTTCGGCGACCAGCCAGCCCTGAACCGCCCGTTCGGTGCCGTCGGTGACCGCCGTTTCGGGCGGTTCGCCGGTCACCACCTCCGGATGCGCCGCGGAAGCACGCCAGTCGTCGATCGCTATCCGTCTCGCCACGGTGAACAGCCAGCCCCGCGCCGATCCCTCGGACTGGTCGAGCACCTTGGCGTTGCGCCAGGCCCGCAGCAACGTCTCCTGGACGACGTCCTCGGCGCGGACCCGGTCACCGCTGGTCAGGTGCAGTGCGTAGGACCACAGCGCCGCGGCGTGCTCGTCGTGCAGAGCCCGCATCAGCCGGTCCTCCGCGAATTCCTTCACCGATCCGTGCCTTCGCGAAGGAAAAGCAAAGGGAGGGCGAAGACGACGCACGCCACTTCGGTGATCAAGCCCCACAGCTCGGCCTGGGTGGTGAAGCGCTCTGAGACGCCGAAGAACCCTGTCGTCAGTGAAAGCACGTACGCACCCAGCGTGGCCAAACCGAAGCCGATCGCCGCCAGCACGGGCAGCCAGTGATGCCAGACCAGAACGGCGACCGCGATCACCACGCCCGCCACCACGTTCACCAGGAAGAGTGGCCCGACCACGTCCGTCTCGGCGGCCCAGTCCTGCCATACGACGTAATGCACCCACGTCGAACCGAGCAGGCTCGCCGCCACCACCGCCCGCAACAACCACCGGATCATGCCCGTATCTCTTTTCGCGTGTTCGGTTCCCCCATGCCCTTGAACACGGAAAAGCGGGGCTCTCGGTTCAATTCCGCACCCGATGGTCGCCGAAATTGAACCGGATGGCCGCTTGAACCGTGTCTATGGGCATGACTGCCGAACTGCATTCCCGCCGCACCGTCCTGAGCACCGGGGCCGCCGTCGCCGGCGTGGCCGTCGGTGCCGTCACCCTCACGGCCTGCGGAAGCGAAGCCCCGTCGTCCGGCTCGGCCGCCGCTCCGCCCGTCGCGGCACCGGGCGAGACCTTGACCGCGCTCTCCGACCTCGAGGTCGGCCAGGCGAAGGCCGCCAAGACCGCCGACGGCAAGGACGTCATCGTCACCAGGACCGCCGAGGGCACCGCGGCCGCGTTCAGCGCGATCTGCACGCACCAGGGCTGCGCGGTCGTCCCGGCGGGCGCGGAACTCAACTGTCCTTGCCACAACTCGATCTTCGACGCGGCGACCGGCGCGGTCAAAAAGGGACCGGCGGACAAGCCGTTGCCCTCGATCGCGGTCAGGGTCGCCAACGGTCAGGTCGTCACCGCCTGAGAAACGTCATGAGGGGCCCCATCGGACGACTACCGTCCTATGGGGACCCCTCATGACACTCGCGAGTGTGGAGTTCAGCTGTCCCAGGTGAAGATCAGGTCGCCCGCCTCGACGTCGCCGCCGGTGAGCAGTCCGGAAAGGACTTCGGCCTTCGCGTCCAGTGCCACGACGGGCACGATCGGCGAGTAGCCCGCCGCCGCGACGGCCTCCGGGTCCCAGCCGACGACCGGCTGTCCGGCGCGAACGGCCTCACCCTTGACGACGTGGAGCGTGAACCCCTCGCCCTTCTGCTTCACCGTGTCGATCCCGAGGTGGACCAGCACGCCGCGGCCGTCTTCGGTGGCCACCACGAAGGCGTGCGGGTGCAGGGTCACGATCGTCCCGTCGACCGGCGCGACCGCGTCCTGGCGCCCGCCCGCGGGCATGACCGCGAGGCCGGGGCCGACCATCGCCTGCGCGAAGACCGGATCGGGCACGTCGGTCATGGCGGTCGTCTTCCCGCCGACCGGGCTCAGGATCTCCAGGCTCACAGCAGGTCCTCGATGTCACTGGCGATCGTGTCGGCCTCCGGCCCCACGATGACCTGGACACCGGCGCCCATGCGCACGACACCCATCGCGCCGGCCGCCTTCAGCGCCGCCTCGTCGAGCAGGCTCATGTCTTCGAGCTCACAGCGCAGCCGGGTGATGCACCCCTCCACCTCGATGACGTTCTCGGCGCCGCCGAGCGCGGCGAGGATCTTTTCCGGCCTGTCATCCGCCATCGCGGTCTCCCTGTTCCCTGTCGGTTTCCCACATGCGAACCAGCTGTACTACGCCGTTCGCCGACTCGCACCCGATCCCTGGCCACGAACGCGTAACGGTGGTTGACACCCGCTCGTGCGACGGAGCATCCTGCCCCATCGGATCATTGGTCTAGACCGGAACGTACCAATCTTCCGGACCAGACGCGAGTACGGGTTACCCAAATCGACCGGCCCGAAAGGACGGTGACCGTCATGAGCGCTTCGGCGCAGCTGCCGCCGTCCGACCGTGTGATCAACGGACCGACGCCCAAGCACGCCCAGCTGCGGGAGATTCTGCGCCGCACAGTGGAGCGTGAGCTACCCCCTGGCTCACCGATCCCTTCGGAACGTGACCTCGCCGAGACCTACCAGGTGTCCAGGCTCACGGTCCGGTCGGCGATCGGCAAGCTCGTCGAAGAAGGGCTCCTGTCCCGCGTGCGCGGGAAAGGGACGTTCACCGCCGCGAGGCGGATGGAATTGCAGCTCTACCTGATGTCCTTCACCGAGGACATGCGCCGTCGCGGGATGACGCCGACCACGGAGGTCGTCAAGACCGCCACCGAGGTCCCGCCCGCCCCTTCGGCACACGCACTCGGCCTGGCCCCCGGCACGCCGGCGCACCGGCTGGTCCGGCTTCGCCGTGCCGACGGGGTACCGCTGGCGGTCGAACGCGGCTGGTATCACGCCGGCCGGATGCCCGGCTTGCTCGACCTCGATCTCACTCGATCGTTGTACGTCCAACTCGCCCAGTCGTATGACCTTCGCCCGGACCACGCGTGGCAGACGGTCTGGGCCGAATCCGCGGACCGCGAAACGGCCCGCATGCTCGGCATGCGCGCCGGCAGTCCGCTCCTTGTCTTCCGCCGGGTCTCCAGCGTCAACGGGGAACCGATCGAAGACATGACTTCCTGGTACCGGGGCGATCACTACCAGGTCACCATGCAGCTTGACCGGAACACCCCGGATTCCGGTCACCATCCTCACTACGGAGGTACCCGATGAGCTCCACCACCGCGGAGGGGGCGAAGAGCAAGGGCAAGGGACTGGCCGGGCTTCAGCGCTTCGGCCGCAGCCTCATGCTCCCCATCGCCGCTCTTCCCGCCGCCGCACTTCTCAACAGGCTCGGTCAGCCGGACCTGCTCGGCAAGGACGGCCTCGGCTGGGACAAGGTCGCCGAGGTGCTCGGCGCGGCGGGCAACTCGCTGTTCAGCTGGCTGCCGCTCCTGTTCGCGGTGGGTATCGCCGTCGGCTTCGCGCGGAAGAGCGACGGCGCGACCGGACTGGCCGCAGTGGTCGGCTTCTTCGTGTTCACCAGCGTTCTCCAGGTCTTCGCGCCGTTCTCCGAACTGCCGGGCTGGAACCCCGAGAAGCCCGCGGGCCTGATGCTCAACCCGCTCAAGTGGCCCTACAGCGTGCTGGCCGGTGTGATCGTCGGTCTCGTCACCGCGCTGCTGTGGCAGAAGTTCTACCGCATCAAGCTGCCGCCGTACCTGGCCTTCTTCGGCGGCCGCCGGTTCGTGCCGATCGTCACCGCACTGACGCTGATGATCCTCGCGGTGCCGCTCGGCCTGGTCTTCCACTGGGTCAACGACGGCATCCAGGCCGCGGGTGAGGCGGTCACCGGCGCGCCGGTGGTCGGTGGCGGTATCTACGGTGTGCTCAACCGGTTGCTGATCCCGGTCGGTCTGCACCAGCTCCTGAACGTGCCGGTGTGGTTCATCTTGGACGGCGGTGACCTCACGAAGTTCTTCGAGGGCGACCCGACCCGCGGCACCTTCATGACCGGCTTCTTCCCGATCTTCATGTTCGCCATCCCCGCCGCGGCGCTGGCGATCTGGCAGACCGCGAAGCCCAGCCAGAAGAAGATCGTCGGCGGTGTGATGATCGCCGGTGCGCTGACCTCGTTCCTGACCGGTATCACCGAGCCGATCGAGTTCTCGTTCATGTACGTCGCGTGGCCGCTGTACCTGATCCACGCGGTCCTGACCGGTACGTCGCTGGCACTGGTGAACGCGCTCGACATCCACCTCGGCTTCGGCTTCTCCGCGGGCGCGATCGACTTCGGGCTCAACTTCAACCACCCGGCGGCGAGCGGCAACGTCTGGCTGCTCATCCCGATCGGCCTGGCCTACGCGGTCGTCTACTACGTGATCTTCCGGTTCGTGATCAAGAAGTGGAACCTGCGGACCCCGGGCCGCGAGGACGACGCGATCGAGGCCGATCTCGAAGCCACCGCGGCCAAGCCCATCAAGTAGTTTCAGCTCAGCGGAACCGAAGGCACGAAAGGGAAAGAACATGCCGGAGAAACGCGTCACCGTGGCCAGCAAGGTGGGCCTGCACGCCAGGCCCGCGGCGACGGTCGCCAAGGCGGCCGCGGCGCAGCCCGTCGCGGTGAAGATCGCCAAGGCGGGCGGTGACCCGGTCGCGGCCGGCAGCGTGCTGAACCTGATGACGCTCGCCGCCGGTTACGGCGACGAGGTCATCATCAGTGCCGAGGGCGAGGGGGCCGAGGCGGCCGTCGACGCCATCGCCGAGCTGGTGGCGACCGACCTCGACGCCTGATTCCTCATTCCGCGAAGCCCGGGCCGCCCCGACCGGCCCGGGCTTCGTAGGGTGTGGGGCATGGACAGCGTGCGTGGGATCGAAGAGTGGCCGGTGGACAACGCCGCCACGGCCGTGGTGACCGCCGCCGGTGACGTGCTGGGCACGCACGGCGACACGTCGAAGGTGTACAAGCTGGCGTCGGTGACGAAGCCGCTGACGGCCTACGCCGCACTGATCGCCATCGAAGAGGGCGTCGTCGAGCTCGACACCCCCGCCGGGCCGAAGGGGTCGACGATCCGGCATCTGCTCGCGCACACCTCAGGACTGGCCTTCAACGAGCACAAGCCGATGGCCGCGCCCGGCAACCGGCGCCTGTACTCCAACGCCGGCTTCGAACAACTCGCCGACGCGCTCACCGAGCATTCCGGCATCCCCTTCGCCGACTACCAGGCGGAGGCACTTTTCCAGCCGCTGGGCATGAAGGCGACCAAGCTGACCGGTTCACCCGCCTCGGGTGCGGAGTCCACTGTGGACGACCTGGTCGCGTTCGCCGCCGAACTGCAGGCACCGACGCTGATCGCCGCCGAGACGGTGCGCGAGGCGACTTCCGTGGTCTTCCCCGGACTTTCCGGTGTCCTGCCCGGTTTCGGCCATCAGAAGCCGAACGACTGGGGCCTCGGTTTCGAGATCCGCGACCACAAGAGTCCACATTGGACCGGCACGTCGAGCTCACCGCGGACCTTCGGCCACTTCGGACAGTCCGGGACGTTCCTGTGGGTCGATCCGGACGCCGGCGCCGCCTGTGTCGCGCTCACCGACCGCGCGTTCGGCCCGTGGGCGGCCGAGGTGTGGCCGCCCTACACCGACGCCGTGCTCGCCGAGCTGCGCGACGTCACTCCATGACACGCAGCGGTGAACCCGCCCGGAAGGCCGCGATGTCCTCGACGGCGTCGCGGTAGAAGATCTCGTAGGCCTCGCGGGTGACGTAGCCGATGTGCGGGGTGAGCACGACGTTGTCCAGCGTCCGCAGCGGATGCTCCGAAGGCAGCGGCTCGACGTCGTAGACATCGAGTGCGGCGACCGCGATCTCCCTGCGGCGCAAGGAGTCCACCAAGGCGGCTTCGTCGACGATCGGACCGCGCGAGGTGTTGACGAGCATCGCCGTCGGCTTCATCGCGGCGAGTTCGGGCGCGCCGACCAGTCCGCGGGTGCGGTCGCTGAGTACCAGGTGGACCGACAGCACGTCCGAGCGGGCGAACAGTTCGTCCTTCGACACCGCCGTCACGCCGTGGGGATCGGCCTTCTCCTGGGTCAGGTTCTGGCTCCAGGCGATGGTCTCCATACCGAACGCCTTGCCGATCTCGGCCGCGCCCGCGCCGAGCCTGCCGAGGCCGAGCAGCCCGAGGGTCTTGCCGTGCAGGATCGTGCCGACCGTGGTCTGCCAGCCGCCCTCGCGCATGTTCCGCGACTCCACCGGCACGTTCCGCGCCGCGGCGAGGATCAGCGCCCAGGTGTGCTCGGCCGCCGGGGCCGCGATGTACCCGGTGGAGGAGACGACCACGCCGTTGCGCCGGGCGGCGGCCACGTCGATCGCGGCGTTGCGGTGCCCGGTGCTCACCAGGAGCTTGAGCGCGGGGAGCCGGTCGAGCACTTCGGCCGGGAAGCGGGTGCGCTCGCGCATCGCGACCACGACGTCGAAGTCCCGCAGGCGGGCCACCACGTCGGCGGGATCCGCGAACGGCTCCGTGAACACCTCGATCTCGGCGCCGAGGGAGTCCCAGTCCCCGAAGCCGAGTGCCACTTCCTGGTAGTCGTCGAGAATCGCGATCTTCATGGAGCCCAGGCTAGGGTCGCTTCCGTAACCATGCGCAGGGAGGCCGCCGTGATCCTCGAATTCCGGACATACCGACTGAAGCCCGGGACGAGTGAGGATTTCCTCCGCGTCATGCGCGAGGTTTGCCTCCCCCTCCTGGAAAGCGCGGGTCTGCGCGTCGTCGATTGCGGTCGTTCCCTGGTCGCCGAAGACGGCCAGGAAGAGGCTTACCTGATCCGGGCGTTCGCCTCGCTGGAAGCGCACGAGCGGCAGGAACGCGAGTTCTACGGCAGCGAGGCCTGGCTGAACGGCCCGCGCGAGGAGATCGTTTCGCGGATCGAGAACTACCACTCGATCGTCATAGAGACCTCCGAAGCGGCGGTCGAAGCACTCAGTCGGCGTTGATCGGGCGGCTTCCTACCAGCGTGGCACGAACACGTCGACGCGGACCAGGTGGTGGTCCGACGCGTCGTTGAGCCGCGCCAGCGGTGAGTCGGGCAGCGGCCAGAAGACTTCGGCGTGCCAGGGGAACAGGCCCTTCGACGGCAGGACGTAGTCGATCCGCAGGTTCCCCGGCGCGTTGTCGTTGAAATCGCCGGTGTCGAAGAAGGGGTCGCCCTTCTGGCCGATGTTGGCGCCTGCCTGGTCCTGTGCGGCGCGCACCGCGCCTTCGCTGCCCGGGCGGGTCTCGAGGACGCGAGGGGCGTTCAGCAGGCGGGAGATCGCGCCTGGGACGCTGTCGCCGTCGAGCGGGTCGGAGTTGTGGTCGCCGGCGATGACGAACTTCTCGTGCGCGCCCAGCCCGCCGCGGTGACCGCGGTCGTCGTGGATGTAGCGGCCCTTGCCCGGGGTCACGTAATCCGCCCAGAAGCGGATCTCGTCGTTGTTGCGCGTGCCGTTGCGGTCTTCGGGGCCGTCGAAGGTGGGCGGCGTCGGGTGCGCGGTGAGGAAGTGCACGGTGGAGCGGCCGACGCGGATCGGAAGGTCCCAATGGGACTTCGACGAGAGGCGCAGGACGTCGAGTGCCGGCGGCGAATACCAGTCGTTCGGCGCCGGGGTGGCCGGGTCGTCGGGGAGCAGCGCGCCCGGCATGTCCTTCCAAAGGAACTTTTGGAAGGTCCGGGCGTTCTTGGTGTCGATCGGGTACTTGGACAGCACGAGCATGCCGTACTGGCCCTCGAAAAGGCCGAAGCCGTGCGCGTCGTTGCCGCCGCCGACCCGGCCGTCGCGGTCGAGGTCGAAGCCGGTCGCGACACCGGTGTTGGACGGCGCGGTGAAGGCGTACGGATAGTCGATCGGGGCGGCGCCCTTCTGGCCGCGCTTCAGGTAGTTCTCGCGGAACAGGTCCGCGGCGCGGTTTTCCGGCACGTAGTCGAACTCGTTGATCAGCAGCACGTCCGGCCGGGAGCGCTGGACCACCTCGGCGACTTCGTTCGCCTGCGCGTTGCCGGGCTGCGACAGGTCGGTCACGAGCTGCCCCGCGGCTCCCCGGTTGAGCGAAGCGTTGTACGTCGCGAAGCGGACGCTCTGCCCGACGGCGGCCTCCGCCGGGGTGGCGGCCGGCAGCGTCCCGGCCAGCAGGGCGACCGAGGTGAGCACGGCGGCGATGCGTTTCAAGGTCCTGTACTCCCCGCTTTGCTTTGACGACCCAGTTCTGGCCAGACCTTACGCGGCCGCCGCGGTCCCCTTGGTGAGCTTCCGGTGAACAGCGACTCTTGAACGCGTTCAAAACATCGGCTACCGTTTGTCTTGAACACGTTCAAAACGGAGGTCCCCCATGCAACCTGTCGTAGTGGCCTATGCGCTCTACCTGGTCATCACCGTCCCGCTGACCGTGCTGGTCGCCCGCACGCTGAGCAAGCACGGCAAGACATTCCTGGAAGACGTCTTCCAGGACAAACAAGCCCTGGCCCATTCGGTCAACCAGCTGCTGGTCGCCGGCTTCTATCTGGTCAGCCTCGGCTTCGTGACCCTGTTCTTGACCAGCAACGACACCGTCCTCGACGCGCGCGACGTCTTCGAGATGCTGTCGGTGAAGGTCGGCACCGTCGCGCTCGTACTCGGCGTGATGCACGTCGGCAACGTGCTGGTGTTCAACGGGATCCGGCGTCGCCACCTCAACCACGGCACCACGCGGCCCGCGCCGGTGCCGCCGCCCTACCCCGGTTACCCGGCGCCCGCTCCACATCCGGCGCCCTGACCGGATAACGTGCACTGGTGGCGAAGAGTGAGGAAACCAGGTCACTGATCGTGGCGACCGCGTTGCGGCTGTTCGCCGAGAACGGCTACGACCGCACGACCATGCGGGCCATCGCCGCCGAAGCCGGTGTCTCGGTCGGGAACGCGTACTACTACTTCGCCTCGAAAGACCAGCTTATCCAAGGCTTCTACGACGAGATCGCCAAGGCGCACCTCACGACGGCGCGCCAGGCGATCGAAGGTGAGCGGGACTTCAGCGCACGGCTCAAGACCGTCCTGCTGACCTGGCTCGACGTCGCGGAGCCGTACCACCGCTTCGGCACCCAGTTCTTCGTCAACGCCGCCGACCCGGACTCGCCACTGAGCCCGTTCAGCGAGGAGTCGACGCCCGCGCGGGACGCCTCCATCGGGCTGATGCGCGACGTCATCGCCGACTCCGACGCCAAACTCGACCCGGACCTGCGCGACGACCTGCCCGATCTGCTGTGGCTGTACCAGATGGGGGTCGTGCTGTTCTGGGTCCACGACCGGTCGGCGGGCCAGAAGCGCAGCCGGGTGCTGGTGGAGCGGACGGTGCCGCTGATCGCCCGGCTGGTGGGGCTGTCGCGACTGCGGGTGCTGCGGCCGGTCAGCCGTGAGATCGTGTCGCTGATCCGGGACCTCTCGAAGCGCGACGACGCCGCGTGAGAACGCGTTTCGTCCTCTGAATGCTCTTGGGGGTGTCTCGCATTTAGAGGACTAGACGCGTTCGGCGGGGCCTAGTTCACGGCCCGGAAGTACAGGAACCGCGGCTTGGTCCGCAGGTTCGCGTACCAGCGCGGATCGGACTCGGCGAGGGCCTCCTCCGGCATCGGCTCCACCAGCCTGTCGACGGCGAACCCGGCGTCCCGCACCGCGCCGAAGGTCCAGCTCAGCGGCCGCCGGTAGAACTGGACCTTCTGCTTGTGCTCCCCCAGCGGGAACTCGTCGTCGAGCAGTTCGAGCTGGAAGTAGTTCTCCTTGCCGAACCAGCGCCAGTCCTCGCCGGGATGGTGCACCGAGAACACCAGGATCCCGCCCGGCTTCAGCACGCGGCGGAACTCGGCCAGCGCCGGGGCCCACTCCTTCAGATAGTGCAGCACCAACGACGCCGTGATGACGTCGATGGAGCCGTCCTCGACGAACGTCAGCGGCCGGGACACGTCCGCCGTCTCGAATCTCGCGACGGCTCCGAATTTCTCCCGGGCGACGGCGACCATGCCTTTGCTGGCGTCGACGCCGAGGACGTCGGCGCCCTTCGCGGCGAGCAGCGCGCTGAGGTGTCCCGCCGCGCAGCCGACGTCGAGCACCCGCTTGCCCGCCACGTCACCGGCCAGCTCGACGATGGCGGGCCGGTCGTAGTGGGCGTTGGTGCTGCTGCTTTCGGCGTGCGCGGCGTAGAGCCGGGAGAAGCCGTCGTATTGGGCGGCACGCGCCCGCTCGATGATCTCGTCGATCACCTCGGTCTTGGCGTCGGCGTAGTGCTGGATGTACTTCCAGGTGCGCGCGGCCAGCTCGCGTTTCTTGGCCTCGTAGAGTTTCCGCTCGTCTTCGTGCGCGATCAGCCGGTCGCGGAAAAGCCGGTACCGCTCGGTCTGACCGTTGTCCGGCGAGTAGACGTGCAGGTTGATGTTCGTGTCCGGGCCCTTGAAGCAGCGGTGCTTCTCCCAGTCCGGCTCGCGGATCGTGAGCTTGTAGCCCGCCGCCTCCAGCGGCGGCACGTAGCTGTCCTCGTCGTCCGAGTCGGGGACGATGAGCATGATGTCGATGATCGGCTTCGCGCAGAGCCCGGGCACCGACGTGGAGCCGACGTGCTCCAGGACCAGCGCTCGCTCCCCCAGGATTCCCCGGACGCGCTTGGCTTCCCGTTCGAACAGTTCGGGCCACTCCGGGTCGTATTCGGCCAGGGTGACGGTGGAATTCAGTACCGGAGCCTGATCGACCCACGCGCTGGTGATGTCTTCTTCGGTGTAGTCGTCACGATCGGGTTTAGGCATTGACCCCTTGTTCCTTCCTCAAGGCAGTCGGCCAGATTATCGAACCGGGACGATCTTGTCAGGCGGTTTCGCGACATCGGCCGGTAGTGAAGGCCTCCTTCCCTGCCTTCAGGGTAGGTAAGGAGGCCTTCACGGACCTGTCAACGGATCGGCAGGGAAAGGATCCCGCCGGTCGCCTCCCGCAACGCGTCCCGCATCACCTCGCGCGGCGCGGGCCGCCCGGTGAAGTATTCGGCTTGCCCGAAGGCCTGATGCAGCAACATGTCCAGCCCGGTGGCCAGCCGACCGCCCCGGTCGGCGACCGCTTCGGCGAGCGCTGTCGGCCAGGGGTGATAGATGACGTCGAGGACGCGGCCGATCCCGGCCAGCTCCGCCAGGTGCGGCCGGACGGCGTCCGGGGGCACGGTGTTCACCAGTACCGCCGAGGCCGCCGCGATCTTCCCGAAGTCGGTGTCGGCCCAGCGAAGGACCTCGACGTCCAGACCGGCCCGCTTCGCCGCCCCGACCGTTTCCGTCGCCCGCGCGGGTTCGCGCACGACGAGCCGGACCGTCCGGACGCCGAGCGCCGCGAGTCCGACGACGGCCGCCGCGGCCGTGCCGCCCGCGCCGAGGACGATGGCCTCGTCGTCCGGGTCCGGCGAGTAGCCACCGGCGATCCGTAGTGCCTCGGTGATCCCGTCGACGTCGGTGCAGTCGGCGAGCCAGCCGGTTTCCCTGCGCACCAAGGTGTTCGCCGCGCCGACCGCCGCAGCGCGCGGCGTCACCTCGTCGGCGAACTCCAGCGCGGCCCGTTTCCCCGGCATGGTCACCGAGAGTCCGGTCCACTCCGGACCGAGCCTCCGGACGAACTCCGGCAGGCCCTCGCCGTCCATTTCGACGCGTTCGTAAGTCCAGCCCTCGAGCCCCAGCGCGCGGAAGGCGGCGCCGTGCAGCACGGGCGAGAGCGAGTGCTCGACCGGCTTTCCCAGGATCGCGGCTCTGCGGTTAGTAGACACCACGCCTCTGTGCGTCCAGCTTGTTCTTGTTGTGCTCGTCGTTCGTCACCGCGAAGCAGGAGAGCCCGTTCTTCTCGCACTTGACGAAGAAGATCCAGTCTCCCGCGACCGGCTTGAGCGCGGCCTGGATCGCTTCCGCGCTGGGCACCGCGATCGGTGTCGGAGGCAGGCCGAAGGACTTGTAGGTGTTGTACGCGCCCGCTTTTTCCCGTTCCTCGGGTTTCGTGAGCAGGGTCGGCCGGTCGAGGACGTAGTTGACCGTCGAGTCCATCTCGAGCCGCATCTTCTCGTCGAGCCGGTTGTAGACGACCCGCGAGATCTTCCCGAAGTCGGCCTTCACCGCCTCGCGTTCGATGATCGAGGCGATGATGAGCGTCTCGTACGGCGTCTTGCCCTCGCCCTTGGACTGCTCGCTCAGCCCGGCGTTGAGGATGCGCTCCGCCGAGATCTTCACGACGTCGGCGAGCAGTTCCTCGGCCGTCCAACCGGGTTTGACGTTGAAGATGCCCGGCGCGATCAGCCCTTCGAGCCGCCGGTCCTTGTGCTCGGCCTTCGAAGCGGCCTCGACGGCCCAGGGCGGGACACCCAGCTGCGCCAGATCCGCGGTCTCGATCGTCTTGCGCAGTTCTTCGACCGGGATACAGGTGCTCTTGCCGTTCAAATCGGCGCAGGAAGCCTTGGACAGCAACGAGTACACCCCCGGCGTCACCTTGCCGTCCGGCTGGGTGATGTCGTGGAACTGGGTGTAGGGCCGGATTTCGACCTGGCCGACCTTCGAACCGGGGGCGGTCATCTTCTCGACCGCGCTGGCGCCGGACATCTTCGTCTTCATGACGTAGTAGCCCTGCTGCAGCCGCGAGACGGCGGTGTTGTCCTCCCCCGCCTTCACGAACGCCTTGCCGCTGGCGACCACACCGGCCGCTTGGAGCCGATTGCCGATCGCCGACGTCGAGTCACCCTTCTCCACCTGGACGAGGACGTCGCTCTCGCCGGCGCCTTCGTAGTCGTCGTAGCCGAAGATCTCGGTGAAGCCGTAGTAGGCACCACCGGCGAGCAGGACGAGCACGGCCAGCGCGGCGATCCAGCTCAGCGCGCGCTTCTTCTTGCGTTTCTTGGGCGGCGGTCCCTGACGTTCCGGGCGTTCGTCCTCGATGCGCTCGGGCTCGGCGCGATCTTCGTCCTCGAAGTCCTGGTCGTCTTCGTATTCGTCGTACTCGTCGTAGTCCTCGTACTCGTCGTACGCGTCGTCGTCGCCGAAGATCTGGTCATATTCCTCCTCGCTGCCCTGGGGCGGAGGAGGCGCCGCTCCGGGACGCCGGGCCAGCGGCGTCTCCTGCACGGTGGGAATGATGTCGGTCGGGCGCTCGTCCGGGTACGGGCCGTCGTCCTCATGGCGCCTGCGGCGGCCGGGACGCGGTTCCTCCTGGGCACGGGCGGGCAGACCGAGACCGCGGTCACCCGGCTGGGGGGACCGCCGGGGCGGCGCGGGAGGCGGTGGCGGGGGTACCGCCTGTTCCGGGGTCCGCCTCGGCGGGACCGGACGCGGTACGCGGGGCGCGGGTGGCTCCTCGGCGGCGGCGCGGCGGACCCGCGGTGGCGGCTCCTCGGCGGTCCGGCGGCCGCGGGGTGCCGCGGGCGGGGCCTCGGGCATATCGCGGCGCACGTGCCCGGTCCGGGCGGGCGGCTGGGGTTCGGGCCTTCGACGGGGCGGGGCCGGCGGCTGGATGGCCTCCTCAGGCTCCCGCAACCGTCGTCTGCCGCCCTGACGGCGTTCGGGTCCGCCGTGGGGCTCGGTCATGTATCGCCCTTCCGTGCGCGATGTGCCGCTACCGCGTCGATCCACGCCTGCAGGATCTCGACCGCGGCCGCCTGATCGACGACGGCACGAAGCTTGCGTCCCTTCACCCCACGCTGCGACAGCATCCTGGATGCCGTCACCGTGGTCAACCGCTCGTCGGCCAGCCGCACCGGCACCGGAGCGATCCTCGCGGCGACCTTGTCGGCGTAGTCGAGCGCGGCCTCGGCAGCCGGGCCGTGCCGGTCCTTGAGCGTCCTCGGCAAGCCGACGACGACTTCGACCACGTCGTGTTCCGTGACGAGTTCGACGAGCTGGTCGACGTCCTTGTCGCCAGTCGCGTCGCGAGTGAGGGTAACGAGCGGGCTCGCGAGGATGGGGTCGGGATCGCTGAGCGCGATCCCGACCCGGACGGATCCGACATCCACGCCGAGTCGCCTGCCGCGCCCCGGATCGGACTCCCCAGGCCGATCCAGGCGCCGTCCGACGGCGTCGTCAGCCAACTTGGGCGACCGCCGCGCGCAGGGAGGCGATGGCCTGGTCCGCCCCGGCGGGGTTGGTGCCACCGCCCTGGGCCATGTCCGGCTTGCCACCGCCGCGGCCGCCGATCGCCTCGGCGAACGACGGGACGAGCTTGCCCGCCGCGACGCCCTTCTCCTGAGCCGTCTTGGTGGTCGCGACGACGAACGCGATCTTCTCGCCCTGCGGCGCGAAGAGCGCGACGATACCGGGACGGGCGCCGAGCCTGCCGCGGATGTCGGAGGCCAGCGCGCGCAGGCCGTTCGAGTCGACGCCCTCGCCGAGCTTCTCCGCGACGACCGCGATACCGCCGATGTCCTCGGCCTTGTCCGCGAGGGAACCGGCCGAGCCGAGCACCTGCTGCGTGCGCAGCTGCTCGATCTCCTTCTCCGCGTTCTTGAGCCGGGTGAGCACGTCGTCGATCCGCGAAGGCAGCTGGTCCGACGGCACCTTGAAGGTGCTCGCGAGCTGCGAGACCAGCAGCTGCTCCTTGCGGACGTACTTGAGCGCGTCCGAGCCGACCAGCGCCTCGACGCGGTGCACCCCGGAGCCGATGGACGAGTCGCCGACCAGCTTCACCAGGCCGAGCTGGCCGATGCGGTCGACGTGGGTGCCACCGCACAGCTCGCGGGAGTACTCGCCCATGTCGACGACGCGGACGTCGTTGCCGTACTTCTCGCCGAACAGCGCGACCGCGCCCAGTTCGAGGGCCTTGTCCTTCGTGGTGACGAAGGTGTCGACCTCGACGTTGGTCTGGAGGTAGTCGTTGACCTCCTCCTCGACCTCGGTCAGCACGTCGGCCGAGACCGACCCGGAGGTGGTGAAGTCGAACCGCATCCGGCCCGGCGAGTTGAGCGAACCGGCCTGGGCCGCGCGCTTGCCGTACGCGCCGCGCACGGCCGCGTGGACCAGGTGCGTCGCGGAGTGGGACCGCTCGATCGACAGACGGCGGTGCTGGTCGACCGAACCGGTCACCGCGCTGCCGATGCCGACCTCGCCGTCGAGCACCTCGACACGATGCACGAACAAGCCGGGCACGATCTTCTGCACGTCGTGGACCTTGAGTTCGACGCCCTCGCCGAGCAGCACGCCGGTGTCGGCGACCTGGCCACCGCTCTCGGCGTAGAACGGCGTGCGGTCCAGGACCAGCTCCGCCTTCTTGCCCGGGCCGACGCTGCGGACGGGGACGCCGTCCTCGAGCAGCGCGACCACCTTCGCGTCGGCCTGCAGGTCGCGGTAGCCGAGGAACTCGGTCTCGCCGTGCTGTTCGAGCACCTTGCGGTACTCGGACAGGTCGCCGTGGCCGGTCTTGCGCGACGCCGCGTCGGCCTTCGCCCGCTGCCGCTGCTCGTTCATGAGCGTGCGGAAGCCCTCTTCGTCGACGGTCAGCCCCTGCTCGGACGCCATCTCCAGGGTCAGGTCGATCGGGAAGCCGTAGGTGTCGTGCAGCTGGAACGCCTTGTCGCCGGCCAGTAGCGAGCCACCGGAGCGCTTGGTCTCCTCGGCCGCGAGGTCGAAGATGCGCGAACCGCTGGTGAGCGTGGAGAGGAAGGCCTCTTCTTCGACGCGCACGACGTCCTCGATCCGGTCGAAGCCGGAGAGCAGCTCGGGGTAGGTCGGGCCCATGGTGTCCCGGACGACCGCGGCGAAGGCGGGCAGCACGGGCTCGTGCACGCCGAGCAGGCGCGCGGAGCGGATGATGCGGCGCAGCAGGCGGCGCAGCACGTAGCCGCGGCCGTCGTTGCCGGGGGTGACGCCGTCGCCGATGAGCAGGACGCCGGTGCGGGCATGGTCGGCGATGACGCGGAAGCGGACGTCGTCGGTGTGGTCGGCGCCGTAGCGGCGGCCGGAGAACTCCTCGGCGCGGCCGATCACCGGGCGGACGAGGTCGGTCTCGTAGACGTTCTCGACACCCTGCAGGATCGTCGCCACGCGCTCGACACCCATGCCGGTGTCGATGTTCTTCTTCGGCAGCTCACCGATCGGCTTGTGGCCGTGCTTCGGGCTCTTGTCGCCCCGCACGTCCTGCATGAAGACGAGGTTCCAGATCTCGATGTAGCGGTCCTCGTCGGCGACCGGCCCGCCCTCGCGGCCGTAGGCGGGGCCGCGGTCGTAGTAGATCTCCGAGCACGGGCCGCCGGGACCGGGCACGCCCATGTCCCAGTAGTTGTCCTTGCCGTCACGCGACTGGATGCGCTCGCCGGGCAGGCCGGTGAGCTTCTTCCACAGCCCGGCCGCCTCGGCGTCGTCCTCGTAGACGGTCGCCCAGATCCGCGACGGGTCGAGACCGTAGCCGCCGTCACTCTGGGGCTTGGTGATCAGCTCCCACGCCGCCTCGATGGCGCCTTCCTTGAAGTAGTCGCCGAAGGAGAAGTTCCCGGCCATCTGGAAGAACGTGTTGTGCCGGGTGGTCTTGCCGACCTCGTCGATGTCCGGGGTCCGGACGCACTTCTGGACGCTGGTGGCACGCGGGTACGGCGGCGGGACCTCGCCGAGGAAGTACGGCTTGAACTGGACCATGCCCGCGTTGACGAACAGCAGGTTCGGGTCGTCGAGGATCAGCGGGGCGCTCGGGACACGGGTATGCCCCTTGTGCTCGAAATGGCTCAGAAAACGCTGGGTGATTTCGTGTGTTTCCACGGGTTCGTCCTTGGATGCGGGCTCGCGCGAAGGCGCGGGGATTCGAGGGCAGGCGGGAACGGCGGAGGGCTCGTGATCTTCCGGTCGCGGACGCGACCCGATCAGCCCTCCGCCCGGCGAGCTCGACGGGCCGGGCGCCGCGGCGACGCCGCGTGCCTGCCCGCAGGGCCGTCGACGGCCGTGCTCAAACCGGTGCGTTCGGACACCATGTCGTGCAGCTCCTGTTCCCGTTCGCTCATCCCGGCGCGGACCTCCGCGCCGAACGAACCGACGGCGCCCGCGAGTTCCCGCACGGCGTCGCCCAGGTTCGAGGCTAACCCCGCGGGCGTGGCCTGGCGAGCGGTTTCGGTCGCTTTACGTGACAGGGCTACGCCGGCGGCCACGCCGACGCCGAGCCAGAACAGGCGCTTCACTTGCGGCCCCGCTTCCGGGCCGGGCGTGCCGCCTTCGCCTCCGCCTTCTTGCGGCGGGCCTTGATGGCCTTGCTGAGGCCGTAGGACAACGCGGCGGTCTTCACCAGCGGACCGCCGAGCGTCGCGGTGAACACCGACGTCAGGGCGGACACGTTGCCGCTGACGGCCTGCGCGTTCGCGGTGATGCCGTCGACCCGCTCCAGCTGCGTGTTGACGTGCGTGATCGTCTCGTTCGCGCCGATCAGCAGCGGATCGGTGTTCTCATGCGCCTTGCGAATCGCGATCGTGGCCTCGTCCAGTGTCCGGCCGAGCTTGAACAGCACGATCGCCAGCAGCACGACGAGTACGACGAATGCTCCTGCGGCGATCAATGCGGCGATCTGCCCTGCCGACACGGGCCCTCCTCAAGGGTCTGCGGTCTTGGTGCCCGTGAGGTTACCGCCCCGCCAGCCGTTCGGCGGTGTCACCCCGCCGGACCGTCACTCAGCGCAGTGAAGCGGGCCGGGGAGCGTGGCGAACGATGTTCGCCGCGCACACGACCCATTCGGTTCTTATGCCGTTCACGTTGCTCGGCCAAGGTCGCGCGCATGCCTGAACTGTCACGCCGTACGTTGCTGGGTGCCACCGGCGCCGCGGCCGCCGCCACACTGTTGCCCCCGTCCGTGCACGCCGCCATGGCCGAGCCCATGCGCCGCGGCGGTCTCGACGCCGTCGAGCACGTCATCGTGCTCATGCAGGAGAACCGGTCGTTCGACCATTACTACGGCAGCCTGCGTGGTGTCCGCGGCTTCTCCGACGCCCGTCCGCTCGAACTGCCGTCGGGGAGATCGGTGTTCGAGCAGCCGAACCCCGCCGGCGGCACGGTGCTGCCGTTCTCGGTGCGGGAGGCGGCCGAACTCGCCGGCCGGAGCCCGGACGACATCCAGTACCTCGGTGACCTCGACCACAGCTGGAACGGCAGCGGCAAGGCGTGGGCGCGCGGCTGGAACAACGGCTGGATCGGGGCGAAGACCCCGGCCACGATGACGTACTACGAGCGCCGCGACATCGCGCTGCAGTACGAGCTCGCGGACACCTTCACCATCTGCGACGCCTACCACTGCTCGATCTTCGGCTCGACCAACCCGAACCGGAACTTCCTCTGGACCGGGACCACCGGCTTCGAACCGGGCAGCACCACGAATCGCGCGGTCACGAACGCGGCGTACTCCTACGACCACAAGGGCTACGACTGGACGACCTACCCCGAGCGCCTCGAAGCGGCCGGGGTGTCGTGGCGGATCTATCAGGAGTGGGACAACTTCACCGACAACGCCGTGGAGTACTTCGTCCCGTTCAAGAAGGTCGGCACGAAGATCCTCGCCAAGGTCGACGGGAAGTTCCGTACCACCGAGGAGTTCTACGACAACCTCCCCAAGAAGACCCCCGAGGAGCGCGCGAAGCTGCTGAAGCAGTTCGACGCCGGGGTCGCCGCGCTGACGCCGGCCGAGCGGAGCCTGTTCCAGAAGGCGATGTACCGCAGCGAGCCGGAGACGCTGGTGACCCGGCTGAAGGCCGACATCCAGGCGCGCAGGCTGCCCGCGGTGTCCTGGCTGGTGCCGTCGGCCGTCGACTCCGAGCACCCCGGCGCGTCCACGCCGGTCGGCAGCGCGAACCTGATCTACCGCGTGCTCGACGCCATCGCCTCCGACCGCGAAACGTGGTCGAAAACGGTGCTGCTGATCAACTTCGACGAGAACGACGGCTACTTCGACCACGTCCCGCCGCCGGTTCCGCCCGGCAACGCGGCCAACGACGCGGACCACTTCAACGGCCAGCCGCTCGGCTTCGGCCCGCGTGTCCCGATGACGGTCGTCTCGCCGTGGTCCATCGGCGGCCACGTCGACTCGACCGTCTACGACCACACCTCCGTGCTGCGGTTCCTGGAACGCTGGACCGGGATCGCCGAGCCGAACATCAGCGACTGGCGCCGGACCGTGGCCGGCGACCTCACCGGCGCCTTCGACTTCTCGCGGGCCGGACGCCGGCCGCGCGTCACCCGCCCTGGCCCGGTGCCCGCTCCGATCAGCCGCTGGCGCCCGTCCGCGCCGTCGAAGCAGGCCCTGCCGGTCGCGGAGCCCGGCGACCGCCCGGCACGTCCGCTGCCGTACCAGGTTTCGGTGTCCGGTGTCGTGAAGTCCGGTTCGCTCGCGCTGTCGCTGGCGAACAGCGGCTCGTCGTCGGCGCATTTCGCGCTGTACCCGTACAAGGGCGAATTCGCCGAGCCCGCGCACCGCGATGTCCTAGGCGAAGCCGCCGAAACCGTGCCACTGCCGGGGGACGAATACCGGGTCGTCGTCCAGGGGCCGAACCGGTCGTGGTGGGAACTGCGCGGGAACCGCCAGGGCGCGGCCGCGGGTGTCGACGTGCGGACGCGGTTCCTGACCTGGCGTTCGGGTGTCGAGTTCAAGCTGTCGAACTCGGGCTCGTCGGCGTTGACACTGCGGCTGACGTCGTCGCGCTTCACGCGCGTGGTGCGGGTCGGGGCCGGGCGTTCGGTCACGGTGGACTGGCCGGTCGCGAACGGCTGGTACGACGTGAAGGTCACCGCCGACGGGGACCCGGCGTTCCTGCGCACGTTGGCGGGGAAGGTGGAAAACCGGCGGCGTTGATCACTCGTGAGTGGTAATGATGGTCTGACCGTCATTACCACTCACGAGTTGGCCTCGCCGATGACCGCCACCCTGCACGCCGTTTGTATCGACGCGAACGACCCGGACCGCCTCACGCGGTTCTGGGCCGGAATCCTCGGCTGGGAAACGGACGGCACCGTGCTGGTGCCGACCGACGACACCGGTTTCCGGATCCGCTTCACCCATACGGGAGAAAAGAAGTCACGCAAGAACCACGCGCACTTCGACCTGACGAGTACCTCCGCCGAGGATCAACGGCGGACCGTGGCGAAGGCCATCGAACTCGGCGGTCGGCATGTCGACATCGGCCAGCGCCCCGAGGAAGAGCACGTGGTGCTCGCCGATCCCGAAGGCAACGAGTTCTGCGTCATCGAACCGGGCAACGATTTCCTGGCCGGCTGCGGCTTCGTCGGAGCGCTCGCGTGCGACGGTTCGCAGGAGGTCGGGTATTTCTGGAGCAAAGCGCTGGACTGGCCGCTGGTGTGGGACCGGGACCAGGAGACCGCGATCCGGTCCCCGCGCGGCGGCCCGAAGATCACCTGGGGCGGCCCGCCTTTCGATCCCAAGACCGCGAAAAGACGTGTGCGGTTCGCTGTGAGCGGTCTGCTTTCGGACGTCGATCGGCTCGTCTCGCTCGGCGCGACCCGGCTCGGCGCCGGGGAAGGGGGGCAGGTGGAAATGGCCGACCCCGACGGTAACGAGTTTTCTGTCGTGGTGCCCGGCTAACCTCCGCGCCATGGACATGAGAGCCGCGGCCGAAGCGCTGGTCGCCGGGGAACGCTTCAGCGTCTGGGACCTGGACAAGGCAGGGCCGGACGATTTTCCCGAACTACGCGAAATCCGGCGAACCGGGAGTCCGGCGCTGCGCAACGCGGCACGCGCTCTGCTGTTCGCTTTGGGTGGTCCGGAAGCACTCGGCGAGTACGACCTCGCGCTCTTCCGCCGCCTGATCCGGAGCAAGATCGACGGCGAAGTTCCCGTCGCGATGCGGGGTTGCGAGTTCTGGTACGCCATCCCGGCCACGGACCAAGCGGCGGTGCTCGACGCGTTCGGACTGTCCGATCCGGAACCGGTGACCATGGCACTGGGCACCGAGATCTGGAACCAGCACTACCTCGGTGCGGGACACCAGCGATGCGCCCGGGTCTACGTCAGCCCGGCCCTCGACGGGTGGACGCTCGTCTTCGGCGAGCCGTCGGAAGATCAGCACCCCGCGGGCATCACCGAGGAGAGCTCCTGGAGTACCGACCCGCGCGAGCACTATCAGGCCATGGTCGCGAACGAGAAGGTGCGGCGCGACGTGGTTCGCGACAGATGCGTCGCACTGAGCGACAGGTTCGGCGCGGCGCATCACTACTACCGCAGTCACGGTGATTCGATGACATCGTGGTGCATCGCCGAAAACGGCGCGCTGGTCCGGCTCTACGCCAATGCCGCGCCGGAGGAATCGGTCGGCGAACTCGCGGCGGAGAACGGCTACCTGCTCCCCCATGAAGACACCCCGTTGCCCGAGGGGTGGTCCGACGACATCCCGCACACCGAAAATCCCTTGGACTGGCAACGTGAATGGGTCCGGCGCTACCGGCGGCTCAAGGCGGAACTCGAGCTCCCGGACCACTGCGACGCGGACACGATCGCCGAAGCGCTTTCGGTGCACCCCGGCGAAATCGGCCCGCACACCCGTGTCGAAGGGCACGGGGTCATAGCACTCACGGGATGTGGCCGGGAGTATGGCCACCCGCGAACCTTGTTGACCGGATTGACCTATACCCCGGCACCCGAACCGCCCTCACTCCTCGACGAAGACCGGACCTGACGAAGCGCAGGTACGTCCGGCCGTACGGCACCGGATGGAAATTGGTCTACACCTATTGACGCGCGGCAGGTCAGCGGCTCAAGCTGCTGGGACCGAGGGCCATCTTCCACTGTCGGAGGTTCGGCGTGCCAAGGAGAACCAGGAAACTACTCCCCCTGCTGGCGTCGCTCATCGCGCTGGCCGGACTCATGATCGTCGTCATCACCCCGTCCACCTCGAGCGCGGCGGGCCACGAGGACTGCCGTCCCGACGGCCTCTACCGGACACCCGGCGTCGATACCCCCTACTGCACCGTCTACGACACGACCGGCCGGGAATCGCTGGGAGACGGGCATTCCCGTCGCGTGATCGGCTACTTCACCAGCTGGCGCACCGGGAAGAACGGCGCGCCGGCCTACCTGGTCAACAACATCCCGTGGTCGAAGGTCACCCACCTCAACTACGCGTTCGCCCACGTCGACGCGCAGAACAAGGTTTCGGTCGGTGCCCCGAGCCCCGCCAACGAGTCCATCGGCATGGAATGGCCGGGCGTCCCCGGCGCGGAGATGGATCCGTCGCTGCCCTACAAGGGGCATTTCAATCTGCTGAACAAGTACAAGAAGCAGAATCCGAACGTGAAGACGCTGATCTCGATCGGCGGCTGGGCCGAGACCGGCGGTTTCCTGAACCCGGACGGCACGCGCAACGCCTCGGGCGGATTCTACAAGATGACGCAGACCCAGGCGGGCATCGACGTGTTCGCGGATTCCGTCGTGCAGTTCCTGCGCACATACGGATTCAACGGCGCCGACATCGACTACGAGTACGCTACCTCGGCCAATTACGCCGGAAACCCCGACGACTATTGGATCGCACAGGCCAACCGCGGAACCCTGTGGGCCGGATACGAGAACCTGATGCGGACCCTGCGCGAGAAGCTCGACCGGGCCAGTGCCGCCGACGGCAAGCACTACCTGCTGACCGCGGCCGTGCCCGCGTCCGGCTGGCTGCTGCGCGGCCAGGAGGTCTACGGCGTCACGCGCTATCTCGACTACGCCAACATGATGAGCTACGACCTGCACGGCGCGTGGAACCAGTTCGCCGGGCCGAACGCCGCGCTCTACGACGCGGGGAACGACGCGGAACTCGCGCACTGGCAGGTGTACACGACACCGCAGTACGACGGACAGGGCTATCTCAACACCGACTGGGCCTATCACTATTTCCGGGGCGCCATGCAGGCCGGCCGGATCAACATCGGGGTCGGGTTCTACACCCGTGGCTGGCAAGGCGTGTCCGGCGGGACGAACGGCTTGTGGGGCAAGGCGCCCCTGCCGGATCAGAAACAATGTCCACCGGGCACCGGATCCCAGGTCGGCTCGACCGTGCCATGCGGTAACGGCGCCATCGGCATCGACAACCTCTGGCACGACCTCGGCCTGGCGGGCGGCGAGGTACCGGCGGGCGCGAACCCCATGTGGCACGCCAAGAACCTCGAGAACGAGATCACCCCGGATTACCTGGAGGCGTACGGGCTCACTCCCAAGACCGACCCGACGGACCGGATCTCGGGCACCTACAACCGGTTCTACGACAACACGATGGTGACGCCGTGGCTGTGGAACAACGACAAGAAGGTGTTCCTGTCCACCGAGGACGAAGCCTCGCTCGCCACGAAGGCCAAGTACGTGGCCGACAAGGGCATCGGCGGCATCATGATCTGGGAACTGGCGGGTGACTACGCGTTCGACAACGCCAAGGGCCAGTACTTCATGGGCGACACGCTGATCACGAAGATCAACGACGGCTTGCGCGGCGCGGCCCCTTACGGCAACACCAAGTCCTCGCGCGCGGCTCCCTCGTCGGTGCTCGACGTGAACGTCAACCTGACCGGGTTCGCGCTGGGCGACGCGAACTACCCGATCACCCCGCGGATGCGCGTGACCAACAATTCGACCACCACCATCCCCGGTGGCACGAAGATCGAGTTCGACTACGGCACGAGCGCGCCCGGCAGCATGTCCGATCAATCCGGCTTCGGCCTCGCCGTCACGAGCAAGGGCCACAGCGGGCCCAACGTCGGCGGTCTGAAAGGGGACTTCCAGCATGTCGCGGTGACCGTGCCGAGCTGGCAGACCATCGCGCCGGGGGCCACGGTCGAGATCCGGCTGAACTACTACATGCCGATCGCGTCACCGTCGAACTTCACCTTCACCTTCGGCGGGACGACGTACGCGATCACGTCGGACCACCCGCGTGGCGGTGGCGCCCCGCCGACGACGACCACGACACCCACCACCGGCACCACGACCCCCTCACCCACGACGACGACCAGTCCGACCACGACGACCCGGACGACCACCACCACCCCGACGACGACCACCTCGGTCCCGTCGGGCGCCTGGGCGCCGAACGTGGATTACGCCACCGGCGCCAAGGTGACCTACAACGGCGCGTCCTACGTCTGCCGCCAGGGCCATCGGTCCCTGCCAGGCTGGGAACCGCCGAACGTGCCCGCGCTCTGGGCATCCGCCTGACAGACCCCGACAGCGCGGTCAAGTACATGAAGGTCCCCTTCCTTGCGCCTAGCGCAAGGAAGGGGACCTTCATGTACTCCGGCTTGAAGTGGAGACCGGCGGCGCGGCGGACGGTGAACCGGTCGATCTCCGCGCCGTCGTCGCGCAGGGTCCGGACGGTCAACGTCGTCCGCCTGCCCTGCATGTGCGGTTTCGCGGGGTCGTGAGCGGCAATAAGGGTTACTGAGGGAAGGGCGAACGTGTCGGATCGACGAGAGCGTTAGTTGCCACTCAGGGTGAGGGGTGTGTGGATTTCCGGTCATCCAACGTCCCGAAATCCACCCAGTCGATACCCTCGGCCCTTGTCCTGCCCTCAAGGTAGAAGAAGAGGCCTTCGCCGACTGGCGACAATCATGAGACTCCCGGCAAGGCGCGGGTCAGCCAGTCTGAACCCACGCCGAGACACGCCCGTTTGTTTTATCGCTCAATAGACACTACTTGGGGCCCACGCATACCGCTCAAGTCGGCCACCAGCCCGCCCAAAGGCGTCCTTTGTGGACACTCTGCCATCGTCTCGGCTTCCGGTAGCAGTTCCGGATCCACGCCAGGACGCGCCATATCCGGCTTACCCCCCGATAACCCGAATCGCCACTCACAACCTCGGAACCTCCGGATGAAAGGCCCTTCATTGCGCCTGGCGCGCCGAACCTCAGCGCTCTCCCCGGATGGTCCGCCGCAGCTTCGGCACCCGCTCGTACAAGGTCCGCTCCGCTCCACGCTGGGTCGGCTCGTAGTAGTCCCGCCCGACCAGCTCGTCCGGCGGATACTGTTGCGGCAGAACACCTTCCGGCACATTGTGCGGGTACCGGTAGCCCTTCGCGTTCCCGAGTTTCTCCGCGCCCGCGTAATGCCCGTCGCGCAGATGCGGCGGTACCGTCCCGATCCGCCCGGACCGGACGTCGCTGAGCGCGGCGTCGATCCCGGTGATGACCGCGTTCGACTTCGGTGCCGTCGCCAGGTGCACGGTCGCCTGCGCCAGCGCGAGACGGCCTTCCGGCATCCCGATGAATTGCACCGCGTGCGCCGCGGCGACGGCCGATTGCAACGCCGTCGGGTCGGCCATGCCGATGTCCTCGCTCGCGTGCACCACCAGCCGCCGCGCCAGGAACCGCGGGTCCTCCCCCGCTTCGATCATCCGCGCCAGGTAGTGCAACGCCGCGTCCACATCGGACCCGCGGATCGATTTGATGAACGCGCTGATGACGTCGTAGTGCTGATCGCCGTCCCGGTCGTAGCGTACCGCCGCCTTGTCCACTGTGGACTCGACGATGGCGAGATCGATCGTCTTGGCCTCGGTCGCGCTCGCCGCGTCCGCGGCGGCCTCCAGCGCGGTCAACGCGCGCCGCGCGTCACCGGAGGCCAGCCGCACCAGATGCGCCCGCGCGTCTTCGGTCAACGTGAGTTCGCCGCCGAGGCCGCGTTCGTCGACCAGCGCGCGCTCGATCAACGCGACGATGTCGTCGTCGGTCAGCGGCCGCAGCTGCAGTACCAGCGATCGCGAGAGCAGCGGGGAAACCACCGAGAACGACGGGTTCTCCGTGGTGGCCGCCACCAGCAGGACCGTCCGGTCTTCGACGGCGCCGAGCAGGGCGTCCTGCTGCGTCTTGGAGAACCGATGGACCTCGTCGATGAAGAGCACCGTGTTCTCGGCGTTGTAGTTCCGGCGGCGCCGGGCCTCTTCGATGACCCCGCGCACCTCCTTCACCCCTGCCGAGAGCGCCGACATCGCCACGAACCGGCGCCCGGTCGCGGCCGACACGAGGTTCGCCAGCGTGGTCTTGCCGGTTCCCGGCGGGCCGTAGAGCAGCACGGAAGCCGGAGCCGCGCCCTCGACGAGCCGCCTCAGCGGCGCCCCCTCGCGCAGCAGGTGCTGCTGACCGACGACCTCACCGAGCGACCGCGGCCGCATCCGCACGGCCAGCGGCGCACCGGCCGGGACGGCGACCTCCCTCGGCTCGGCTTGCTCCGGAGGCGGCCCGAGGTCGGGGTTCACGGTGAAGAGTTCGTCCTGTGCCACGGTGTCGACGGTAGCCGTTGCCACCGACATTGTTCGCCACAGGTCAGCGCAGCCGCTCCCGGAACGCGTGCCACATGATGACGGCCGCGTACGGCACGAACTCGCGTCCGCGCCGCCACACCCACGGCACCCCCTTCAGCACCAGCCAGCCGACATGGCCGGCGGTGCTCGGTTCCACGCCTCCCGAGCAGGTCAGGCTGACCGGCCGCGGCACCGCGAACCCGGCCTCGGCGAGCCGTTCGGTGAATCCGGTCGCCAGCATCCGGTGCCCGAGTTCCGAGGGGTGCAGCCGGTCGACGCTCCACGCGGCGAGGTCGTAGGCGCCGGGCAGCAGTTCGAGGTCGAGACAAGGCACCCCCTCGCGCTCGACGGCCCCGGCGATGGCGGCGTTCAGTTCGGCCACCCGCTCGCTCAGCGCCCGCCGCAGTGACGGCGGGAGCCGGAACACCTTGCCGTGGTCGTGGTAGCGCACCGGCACCACGGTGGTGCCGACGGCGGCCAGCGAGCGGATCACCTCGGTGAGGTCCGCGGCGATCTTCCCGGCGTTGAAATCGGGCCGCAGCGTGTCGTTCATCCCCGCCACCACCAGCGCGACGTCCGGGCGATGCGCCACGGCCGCGGGAAGCTGCTTCGTCAGCACGCAGCTCATGCGGGCTCCGGTGAAGGAGGGGTTCAGGTAGCCGTCCGGATCGACGCCCAGCGCCTCGGCGACGAGCGGCCGACCCCGCGCCAGCCACCTCGGTTCGGCAACGGGTCACCCAGGCCCACGGCGGTGGAATCGCCGAGCACGACCAGTCTGCGAGCGGACCGGGGCACGCCGGTGACGGGAGGAAGAAGGGAGTGGTCGGGTTCGGGACTCGGAGTGACTTCGACACTGATCACGGTCACGGTAGCCACCATCGGCCACGCAGACTCACCGGCGGTGATGCCTGGGTAACGCGACGAGGACGCGCGAGCGAAAAGTCCGTGCGTGCGGGTTACCGGAACGCGGGGTAGAACGCGAGGTCCGCGTGCGGCCCCAGCCGGGCCCCGAGTGCCGCGGCCACCCGGGTGGCGTGCTCGGAGATGTCCGTCAGGCGGGCACGCAGCGAATGCTTGGCCAGCTCCCGCCACCAGGTCACCAGCGCGGCCTCCCGGCTGATGGGCGTCGCGTGCCTGCTCAGGTCGAGCTCCGGGAGGATCTCCCAGGTGAGGAACCACAACAGCAGCAGCTGACCGTCCATCAGGTGCTCGGCCAGCGCGTCCTCGTCGGCGAGGGAGGGCCAGACCGAGACGACCTCGGACCGCCAGGCGGCGATCATCGCCTCGCTCATCCCCGGCGGCAGGGCCAGCGCGTCCGCGCAGGACGCGAACGGCAGCCGCAGGTACGCCGCGTCGATCAGCGTGCTGCGCACGCGGCCGCGTTCGAAGTCGAGGAAACGCACTCCGTCGCTGGTCACGAGGTTGTTGTCCGGGCTGAGGTCGACCGGGCTGAACGCGCGAAAGGACGGCGAACCGGCCCGCTCGGCGACCTTCATCACCCGCCGTTGCACCGGCTCCGGCGTCTCGACGTCGAGCAGTTCCTCGAGCAGATCCGGCAGTTGCGCGCAGACCGCGGGCAGCGGCACGTCCTCGTGCTTCGCCGGGCCACCGAGACGGCGCAGCAGCGCGTTGAAATCGGCCTCGCGGCTCGCGGTGCTCGCGTGCAGCCTGCCCAGGGACCGGGCCCAGGACAGCAGCGCGCGTTCGGCGCCGCGCGCGTCACGGGCGTGGAGCTTGTCGTGCAGCGTCGGGACGCCGCCGAGATCCTCGAGCACCAGAACGCGATCGCGGCCGTCGTGTGCCAGCAGTTCCGGGCACATCCGGTCCTCGGGCGCGAGCGCGGTGAACAGCTGGTAGCTGACCGCCTCCTGCGCGAACGGATCGGGACGGCCGGGTTCGGGTGGATCGGGATAGTGCTTGATGACCAAGGTCCGCGGCAGCGCGAACGGTGACGTCGCCACCCGCGCCCGCACCACCGTCGCCGGACCACTGCCGGCGAGGTCCTCGGGGGCGACGAGGGTGATCGCGCTGCCGAATCGGCGTGAAAGAACCGACTCGCCGGCGGCGACCGCCGCCGCGACGGCCAAAGTTTCGGCTCCGACTGTCGAATCATCGGCAGAGGAGGTATCGACTGTCATTGCCACCGACCCTACTCGTGACTGAGCAACCATGACCACTGAGATCCGGGCAATCGCGCGCAGTGACGCGATCCGGGACTCATCCGCGTGAAAGCGGACGTTCCGTCACCCTCGATCGTTGCCCGCGACGGCGCAAGGTCAGCACAATGGCCGCAGCTGCAACGATTCCGATGAGATTGACCAGCAGTTGACCGGCCGAATAAAGACACCGGTCCCACTGACCGGCAACCGCGGCGACGACCGCGTACCCGGCCGCCGGGACGGTGGTCACCGAGATGAACACGCCGACCAGCGCGGCGGATTTGGCCGACGTCATGGAAAGCATCCCCGCCGCGCCGGCCAGCAGCGCGATGATGAGTGACGCGATTCCCACCTGGTAAACGAAGTCCGCTTCGTGGTTGTTCGCGAGCTTGTCCACCTCGAGCACACCGGTCACGTTTCCCACCACCACGACACCGAGTGTGACCACCATGGCGATCGGGAAGCCGCCGAGCAGCGCGACCCCGCCCTGCTTCACCAGGTCTCCCCGGCGCAGCACCAGCCCGACCGCGATCGCCGCCAACGGGCCGAATTCCGGCCCGACGACCATCGCGCCGACGATGGTGACCGACGAGTTGGTGATCACCCCGACCGCGGCCAGCAGGCACGCGATGGTCAGGAACGCCTGGAAGGTCCAGGTGAGCCGGGACTCCTCGCCGGTGCGGCCGACGAGTTCCTGCCACACCACCGCGTCCGCGCCCTCGCCCGGCGCGGCCTCCTCGGCCTTGTCCGCGGCGTCGGACACCGCGGTGTCCAGCGCTTCCAGTGTGATGCCACCGGTGTGGTCGAGGTCGAGTCCGCACAGCGATTCGATGATCTCGTCGGTCGCCTCGCGGGCGATGTCCGCCTCGATCAGGTCGCCCTCGGGTTCGACCGCCACCCCGTGATGCACCACGAGGTGCGCGGTCCCGGCGTGTGCCCGCAGGATCTTGACCGCTTCTTCGGTCCGGTCCGGCGGGCACACGGCCCTGAGATGGAGCATCAGTTCTTCGCGGGCGGCGCGGGCTTGGCGTCGATGCCCGCCTCCTTGCGCTGCTCCGGCGTGATGGGCGCCGGTGCGGCGGTCAGCGGGTCGAACCCGCCGCCGGTCTTCGGGAACGCGATCACGTCACGCAGCGATTCGGCCTTGGCCAGCAGCATGACGATCCGGTCCCAGCCGAAGGCGATACCGCCGTGCGGCGGCGGGCCGAAGGCGAAGGCGTCGAGCAGGAAGCCGAACTTCTCCTGCGCCTCCTCTTCGGTCAGGCCCATCAGCTCGAAGACCTGCTTCTGCAGTTCCTGCTGGTGGATACGGATCGAGCCGCCGCCGATCTCGTTGCCGTTGCAGACGATGTCGTAGGCGTAGGCCAGCGCGCCGCCGGGGTCGTCGGCGAGCTTGCCGATCCACTCCGGGGTCGGCGAGGTGAAGGCGTGGTGCAGGGCCTTCCACTTGCCGCTGCCGACGGCGACGTCGTCGGATTCCTCGGCGGAGATGAACATCGGGAAGTCGACGACCCACACGAACGACCAGGCGTTCTCGTCGATCAGGCCGAGGCGGTTGCCGATCTCCAGCCGCGTGGCGCCGAGCAGCGAACGCGCGTCGGCGGGCTTGCCCGCGGCGAAGAAGACGCAGTCACCGGGCTTGGCACCGGCGGCTTCGGCGACGGTCTCGCGCTCCTTCTCCGACAGGTTCTTCGCGACCGGCCCGCCGAGCGTGCCGTCCTCGTTCACCAGGATGTAGGCGAGGCCGCGGTGACCGCGCTGCTTGGCGAAGTCCTGCCAGGCGTCGAGGGTGCGGCGCGGCTGGTCGGCCCCGCCCGCCATCACGACGGCGCCGACGTACGGCGCCTGGAACACGCGGAACGGGGTGTCGGCGAAGAACGCCGTCATGTCGGTGAGCTGGAGGTCGAAACGCAGGTCCGGCTTGTCCGAACCGTACTTCTCCATCGCCTCGGCGTAGGTGATGCGCTGGAACGGCCGGGGGATCTCGGCGCCGACCAGCTTCCACAGCGCCGCCACGATGTCCTCGCCGAGCGCGATGACGTCGTCCTGCTCGACGAAGCTCATCTCGATGTCGAGCTGGGTGAACTCCGGCTGGCGGTCGGCACGGAAGTCCTCGTCCCGGTAGCAGCGCGCGATCTGGTAGTACCGCTCGAGCCCGCCGACCATGAGCAGCTGCTTGAACAGCTGCGGGGACTGCGGGAGCGCGTACCAGGAGCCGGGCTTGAGGCGGGCCGGGACCAGGAAGTCGCGGGCGCCCTCGGGGGTGGAGCGCGTCATGGTCGGGGTCTCGACCTCGACGAAGTCCTGCGCGTGCAGGACCTCGCGAGCGGCCCGGTTGACCTCGCTGCGCAGCCGCATCGCCGCGGCGGGACCGCTGCGGCGCAGGTCGAGGTAGCGGTGCTTGAGGCGGACCTCCTCGCCGACGTCGACCCGGTCGTCGATCGGGAACGGCAGCACGGCGGCCTCGGACAGCACCTCGAGTTCGGTGGCCAGCACCTCGATCTCACCGGTGGGGATCTCGGTGTTGGCGTTGCCCTCGGGGCGCTTCGACACCTCACCGGTGATACGGACGCAGTACTCGGAGCGCAGCTGGTGCGCGCGCTCGGCCATCTCGCCCTCGCGGAAGACGACCTGGCTCACGCCGCTGGCGTCACGAAGATCGATGAAGATGACGCCGCCGTGATCGCGCCGCCGAGCCACCCATCCGGTGAGGGTGACCGTCTGACCGGCGTGCTCGGCACGCAAGGTGCCGGCTTTGTGGGTGCGAAGCACTGCGGGTGCTCTCCTTCGGCATCACGTTTCTGCGATTCGACGGCTTTTCGCCGACGTCAAAGGCTAACGAATCGCCCCTGATGCCTCGCGACCAGGTGTTCTCAGATCGTCGGCCAGGACTCCAGCGCGGCGACCATCCGCCGCGTATGCGCCAGATAGTCGGGCACGGACAGGACCCGGCCGTCGATGTTCTCCAGCAACCAGCCCGCGGCCGCCTCCTTCGAGGCGAAGAACTGCGTGCAGACCAGCGCCTCGACGTAGTCCGGACCGAGGGTGAGGTCGATTCCGGGCAGTCTCGACGCGGCGACGACGGCGTGCGGCGGATCGACGCTCAGCACCCTGTCACGCGTGAAGTGCACGCGCACGCGCGCGCCCGTCGCCGGGCAGGTCGCGTCCGCGTGCACGGGTTCGCCCGTGGCGATGGCCAGCAGGAACAGGTCGACGCGGTAGCGATCCGAACCCGCGCGATCCGCCGTGCCGGGACGCGAGCCGCGGTCCATGATGACCAGGCCGTCGCGGATGTCGAAGCCCATCAGCTCCATCAGCCGGTGTGCCTCACCGGGATCGAAGCCGACGGTCGCGGCGAGTCTGCCGATGGCGATGGGGTGCCTGCCCGCCCTGGTCAGCTTGGTCGCGGCCCAGGCGATGCGAACAGCGGCGGTGCGATCCGTCCGGGTGGTCAACAGGCACCTCCTCGCCTTCCTCCCTCCGAGATTAAGCACGAAACGGTCTTCCGCCAAGCGACTGAGCCGAACGGCCGAATCCGTTGCTGCGTAAGAAGTTCCCCAAGGGGGATCGAGAGTCGTCCGCCGCGGGCCATCGGCGGTCGCCTCACAGCAGTTTCAGTTGCTCCACCTCCGGGACGGCGGCCTCCGCGGCGCGCTGCACGGGCACCGTCACCGGACCGCGTTCGTCGTCGTCCGCGCGGGAACCGAAGCCGTGACGGCGCAGCAACGGGCCGACCCGCGTCCCCAGCCGCTCCCGATAGGACTTCGGGAGATAAGCACCGCGCGCGTACAGCTCGCGGTATTTCGGCACCAGCTCCGGATGTTCCCGGCCCAGCCAGCGCGCGAACCATTCCCGCGCGCCCGGCCGCAGATGCAACGGGAGGACGGTGACCCGGGTGGCGCCGGCGTCGGCCAGCCGTGTGAACAAGGCGTCGAGCGCCTCCACCGAGTCGGTCAGGTAGGGCAGCACGGGGGCGACCAGCACCGAACACGGGAGCCCGGCGTCCCGCGCCTTGCGGATCAGGTCGAGCCGGGCCCGAGGGCTCGGCGTCCCCGGTTCGAGGCGGTGTTGCAGCTCCTCGTCCAGCAGCGCGAGCGAGATCGCCAGCCCGGTGGGCACCTCCTTCGACACCGATTCCAGCAAGGGCAGATCCCTGGCCAGCACGGTCCCCTTGGTCAGGATGGACAGTGGCGTGCCCGAGTCCGCGAGTGCGGTGATGATGCGCGGCATCAGCCGGTACCGGCCTTCGGCACGCTGATAGGGATCGGTGTTGGTGCCCATGGCGACGTGCTCGCGTGTCCAGCTCGGCCGCCGTAGCTGCGCGGCCAGCACTTCGGGCGCGTTGACCTTCACGATCACCTGGGTGTCGAAATCGCGTCCGGCGTCGAGATCCAGGTACGTGTGGGTGTTCCGGGCGAAGCAGTTGTGCGTGACCATGCCGTCGGCGATGAAGTCGCCGGTGCCGGTGGTGATGTCGAACAGCGGGAGCTCGATGCCGAGTGCCTCGATGGACGCGACCTTCCGCCTGGTCCGGCCGATCGCGAGGCCGTCGAGCGACCGTTTCCAGCCGACCGCGGGATCGGTGAGGTGGAAGAACCGCATCTCCTCCGACGGCCCGCCGAGCAGCTGCACCGTCCACAACGGACGGAACTTGACGTTTTCGGACTTCACGTAACGGAAACCGAAGTTGCCGAGAGCGGCACAGAAGGTCGAGACGATGTCCTGTTCGTCGTGGGTGACCCGCAGCGCGCCGTGCCGGTATCCACCGGCGAGGTCGAACAACCCGGCCAGGAAGCCGCGCTGCCAATGGGAATCCGGCGACGGCGGCACCTGGACGAAACCGACCGACGCCCCGAAATCGGGGAGATACTTGAGCGCGCGGTCGGCGGCGTCCTTTTCGGCCGAGAAACCGCCGGACCGCAGCATCCCGCAGAGGTACCCGGCGCGGTATCCGATGGTGTCGTCCGGGGTGCGGGCGAGCTTCCCGACCCCGACGAGTTCGGTGCCCCCGATCAGATGCGGCCGCTGCGCCGCGCCCCACCGGGTGCCCGTGACGTGCTTCCACCCGCGTCCGGTGAGGAACCGGTGGTCGCCACTGGCCACGATGGACGTGCCGTCGTCGAGGGTCAGGCGGTAGGCCGGTTTGAGTGTCGACCAGTGCGCGAGGACGGTCGTCGGCACCAGCCGGCGTCCCGCGCCGCGTCCGCGTGTCCCGTAGATCTCGTCGCCGGGCGCCAGTTCCGCCAACGGTTTCGTGCGGCCGTCGGCCATCAGGACCGGCGTTCCGCCTTCGAGGCAGTACGTACACGCGTGGGAGCAGCCGCGGTAGGGGTTGACCGTCCAGCCGAACGGCACACCCGAGCCCTCCGGCACCTTGTTCAGCACGGATTTGGCGTGCACCTCGTGGAAGGTGACGCCGTCGAATTCGGGTGCGCGCACCGGCCGCCCCAGCCCGCCCATTCCGGGCAGGACCGGCTCGCCGCCGTCCGCCCGCTGTCGATCCCATCGCACCCGGCCAGTCGAACACACGTTCTAGACGGGTGTCAAACAGGTGTTCGAACGAGGGTGATCTTTCCCGCGTTTAGTCCTCTGAACGCGGTACTTGCACACGCAACTACCGCATTTAGAGGACTAAACGCGGGTCAGAGTTGCGCGATGTTCTCCGTGACGTACCCGGCGGGCTGGACGAGCCCGGCGCACCGGCTCTCCCCGCGCGGTGGCGCCGACCGGCGGCGCACCGTCACCGAGTAGAAGTCGTCACCGCCGCGCACGGTGACCACTCGCGCGTCGGATTCGGGCAGTGGCTCCTCCCGGACGGCGACCACGTCGTCCAAACCGGACAGACTCGTCTGCCGCCGGATCGCGATCTCCGCGAACTGCGACCACGCCGTGGGCGCGGACGTCCGGCCGCGCAGCTGCTCCGGTTCGACCTGCCCGCGCAGCGCGGACTTGGCGACCAGCGCCGCTTCGGCCGGATTGAGCTGGCCGTGCAGGAAACCGTCGGGTACCACGAGGAGGTTGCCCGCCCAGCGGTCGCCGCCGACGTGACTGACCTCCCAGGCCCGGCCGGGGTGGTTGGTGTCGAGCGTTGAGGCCAGCGGGCGGCCGAGCACGGCGCAGCACATGTCCTTGGTGCCGTGCGTGCAGACCAGGAACAGCGGCCCGCGCACCCGTGTGCCGAGGCCGCCGGCGCCGTCCGCGACCGCTTGAAGGTCCAGTTCGGCCAGTTCGCTCAGGTCGCGGATCTCCAGCCGCTCCAGCCAGCGGTTGCCTGGTTCCCCGCCGCCGACGTACACCGAACGAGGGCGCTCCGGATCGCGCTGGTGCTTGCCGGGACGGCGGATCAGCAGCGGACGGAGGCCGTGCGAGCGTCTCAAGTTCTCGAGCAGCTCACGCCGCTCGGCGGGGAATGCCTCGTCGAGGAGCTTTTCCAGCGCGTCCGCCGTCCACGGGCCCGGCTGCTCGATCAGCAGCCAGCAGCGCATGTCGGCGGCGGTGCCGGCGGGGCTCGCGCCGAGCATGCGCGCGACGGTCGCGCAGCCCGGCAAAGCGGCGGGCGGCGCTGCGGTGTCCGAGAGCTGAGCGGTCATCGGCTGACCTCTCCGGACTTGACCTTAGGCATGCCTTAGCTTACCCCGCCGACCCACCCTTCACACTTCTCGTCCCTTGTGACTTTCAACCGACCGAGAGGAGCCCCTGCGCCGTGAGCTCTCCGAGGAAGGCACGCACGGTCCCCCGATCGAGTTCCGACAGTTCGGCGAGTCGTTTGACCGCCTGAGGAGTGCCGTCGAGCAATGCCTTCAGCACCGGGGCGGCGGCGACGGCGAAGACGAACCGTTTACCGTCCGCCAGCAGCGTCACCCGGCCGTCGCCTTCTTCGAGGACCGCCCTCGGGACGAGGAACCGGACCTCCGTCTCGTCGCCGTCGGGCAGCAGGCCGGCGGTCGCCGCCCAGGGCAGCCCCACTCGCGGATGCGCCGGGGCCGACGCGTCGCGGTCGGCGAGGAACCGGCCGACGACGCCCTCGGTCAGCGCGGCTTCCAGTTCTTCGCGCAGTGCGGCGGCGCGGGCGGCCCGGTCCTCCGCCGTCCCGAACCTCGGGAGGTCCTGGCGGAACACGGTGCTCGCCCGCAGTTTGTCGGCGAGCCAGGAGACCAGATCGATCCCGGTCGCCGGGCTGAAACCGAGCGTGAGATGCAGCGACATCTCCCCCACCGCGGTGACGTCGTGCCAGTGCCCGCGCGGGACATAGAGGACGTCGCCGTCTTCGAGGATGAAGTCGTCGATCGGCTCGCCGGGCCGCTCCGGCTGTTCGACGTCGCGGTGCAGCGGGGCGGGCCTGGTCGGACCGTGCATCCGCCAGCGTTTGCGGCCGGCGACCTGGATGATGAACGCGTCGTGATCGTCCCAGTGCACGTCGAAGCCGTGGGTGACGCCCCAGCCGGCGTACAGGTTGACCTGCACACTCTCGCGGAGGTCGTGTTCGAGACGCCTGGCGAGGTCACCGATCGGGTCGCTGAGTTCCTGGATGGCGTCGAGCACCATCGTCGCGCCGCCGCGGAGCTGCTCGGTGAACGGAGCGGCCCGCAGGCGGGGGACGGTGCCACTGCGGCGGGTGGGGACGAGATCGGTGTAGCTCTCCATGGGGACCGGCGTCCCGTCGAGCGCCAGGCGCAGCCGCGGGAACTCCAGGCGGTGCTGCCGGAGGATCGCGTTCAGCGCCGGCCACGGCAGCAGGTCGGCGAACCGGCCCGCGCGGCCTTCGAAACGGCGGTAGGTCTGGCCCTGGACTTCGTGGAAGAACTGGCTGACCCCGAGCGGAGCCACGAGGTCAGCCAGCGTCGGCGTTTCGGGCACTCAGCCGTCGTTGCCGTCGTTGTCCGCGGCGGCGCCGTTGGCCTTCCCGCGATCCACCGCCGTCGGGATCTTCTCCACCTCCAGCAGCAAACCGCTGTCGGGAGCCTGCGTACCTGACTGTTCCTGTGCCATCCTGCCACCTTCGCTTAGCCGAGCGGACGGACCGAAAATCGGTCTGGAGCGCCGCCAAGCCTACGACACGTCAGGCGAAAAATCACCGCTCAGCAGGGAAAAACGGTCTTGCGAGCGATCTTCGACACCGTGGCGCCGGTTCACCCGGACAGCGGTTCTAAGCTCCCATCCATGGCTGATCCGGCATCCGTCCCGCGCCCGCGCTGGGACGTGCTCGTGGCCATCGGCGCGGGTGGCGCGCTGGGCAGCCTGACGCGCTACGGCCTGTCGGTCGCGCTCCCCCATTCCCGGGGTCAATTCGCGCTTTCGACCTTCGCCATCAACGTTTCCGGCTGCCTGCTGATCGGCGTCCTGATGGCACTGCTGACCGCGACGGCCGCCCCGCGCCGGCTGCTGCGCCCGTTCCTCGGAGTCGGGATCCTGGGCGGTTACACCACGTTTTCGACCTACGCGACGGAAACACTCGATCTTGTGACGACCGGGCATCCGTTCACCGGGTTGGCCTACGCACTCGGTACCGTGGCCGCCGCACTGATCGCGGTCTACGCCGGGCACGCAATCACCCGTGCGGTGGTGAAATGACCGTTCTTTTCGTCGCGCTCGGTGGTGGCGCCGGCGCGATCCTGCGTTACCTGACCGATCTGCGGACGCGAGCGTGGCTGGGCGGCGCGTTCCCGTGGGGCACACTGGCGGTCAACGTCGCGGGCTCGGCGGTCCTCGGCTTCCTCACCGGCTGGGCGCTGCACGGTGGCCAGCCGGATACGGTCCGCTCGCTACTGGCCGTCGGGTTCTGCGGCGGGCTCACGACATTCTCGACCTTCGGGTACGAAACGCTGCGCCTGTTCACCGCGACGGCGCGGCTGCGCGCCGTCCTGAACGTCGGCGTCACCGTGGTCGCCGGGATCGGCGCCGCGACGGCCGGACTGGCGCTGGCCACCGCCCTCTGGCACTGAGTCAGCCTTCGGGCGCCATCCGCCACGCGGCCGCGGCGACCGCTTCACGCTGGTCGACCGGCAGCTCGGAAGCCATCTCCTCCAGCTTCTCCACGACGCCTTCGTGCGCGGCGTTCGCGAGCCGGAGGCCCTCCTCGGTCAGCGTGATCTTCAGCGCGCGGCGGTCGCCGGCGTCCGCGACCCGCTCGACGAGAGCGCGCCGCTGCACCCGGTCCACCAGGCCGGTGACGCTGGACTTCTCCAGATTCAGCATTCGGCCGAGTTCGGTCATCCCGACGCCCTTCTCCCCCTGCGCCAGCACACAGAGCAGCTGCGCCTGCTGCGGGGTGAGGTCGTGCGAGCGGCCGACGTCGATGAACGCCCGCTGCACCAGATGCGAGAGGCGGACCAGCGCTGTCGCGAATCCGAGGTCTTCGGCCGTGCTCATGCCCGAAGCCTACTTGACGATCGTTCGGAGTACGAACTACTGTAGTTCGCAGTACCAACATTCCGCACTACGAACTAGGGGAGCTCATGACCACGACCGTGGCCGTCATCGGCGGGGGATACGGCGGAATCACCGTCGCCAAGGAACTGGACTCGTGCACCGACGTCGTCCTCGTCGAGCCGCGCGAGGACTTCGTCCACCACGTCGCCGCGCTGCGCGGGCTCGTCGATCCCGAGTGGACGGACCGGCTCTTCTACTCCTATGACCGGCTCCTCGAACGCGGACGGGTGATCCGCGACCGCGCGGTGAGCGTGGACCAGCGCGGCATCACGCTCGCGTCGGGCGAACGGCTCACCCCGGACTACATCGTGCTGGCGACCGGTTCGGCGTACCCGTTCCCGGCGAAGATCGATTTCCGGGACAGCGCTTCGGCGAAGGCGAAAATCCATGCCACGCGGGAAGAACTCGCGGGCGCGGAGAAGGTCCTGCTGCTCGGCGCGGGGCCGGTGGGACTCGAACTGGCCGGCGAGATCAAGGCGGTCTGGCCGGAGAAGGCCGTGACGATCGTCGACCCGGCCGAGGAGATCCTGCCGGGCTTCCCGGCCGACTTCCGCGCCGAAATCCGCCGTCAGCTCGACGAACTGGGCGTCGAACTCCTGCTCGGCACTTCGCTGACCGAGTCACCGGTCTCGGAACCCGGACAGGCCAAGACGTTCACCGCCGCGCTGACCACCGGCGGCGAGGTGACCGCCGACCTGTGGTTCCAGTGCTTCGGAGGCGCGCCGCACACGGCGTACCTCGACGGCGACCTCGCCGCCGCCCGGCAGGCGAACGGACAGGTGGCCGTGACCGCCGACCTGCGACTTCCCGGACAGGAACGGGTGTTCGCGCTCGGCGACATCACCGCGCTGCCCGAGGGGAAACTGGCGAAGGTGGCCGGTGACCACGCGGAGGTCGTGGTCGCCAACATCCGGGCGCTGGTCGAGGGCGGCGAGCTGCGGACCCACACGCCCGGCGGGCCGATGATCTCGCTGCCGCTCGGTCCTGCCGGTGGCGCGACCTACGCGGAGGAGGTGGGGATCCTGGACGCGGCGACGACCTCGGAGATCAAGGGTTCGCACATGATGGCTTCGCGGTACGAGGAGCTTTTCAAGGTCGCCTGAGTATCCCCGCGCGCGCTATGAAAGGACCTTTCCTTGCGAAATTTGCAAGGAAAGGTCCTTTCATAGCATTCGGTGACCCAAGTCAAGACCGAGGCGCCAGTCCCCGAACCTGAGCGAACGGATCCTCACCCGTCGGCAGCAGCGCGATGATCGGCGTCGTCAGCCCGTTGTCCACATAGGACTGCACCTGCTCGCGGCAGGAATCGAGGCTGCCGTGGACGATCAGGTCGTCGACGACCTCGTCCGGGATGACCTGGTTGGCCTTCTGGCGATCACCGGCTGCCCACGCCTCGTGCATCGGCGCGAGCGCCTCGCCCCGGCCGAGCCAGTCGTGGAACGCCGCGTACACCGGCACGGTCAGGTAGCTCGAGATGAGCATCCGGCCGAGCCCGCGCGCGGCGGCCTTGTCCTCGGTGGGGCAGACGAAGATCCGCGCGGCCAGTTCGGTGTCCGGCCCGATCTCCTCGCGCACCTTGGGCACGTCGGAGGCCGCGAGCCAGTTGGTGATGGCGCCGTCGGCCTCTCGCGCGGCCAGCCGCAGCATGCCCGGCCGCAGCGCGGCGAGCATGATCGACGGCGGCGGGTCGGCGGGGCGCTCCAGCCGGAACTTGCTGACGGAGAAGGACTCGTACTCCTCGGTGACCTTCTCCCCCGCCAGCGCCGAGCGCAGGAACCGCAAGGTGTCCCGTGAGCGCGCGAACGGGGCCTCGAACTCGGCGGCGTTCCAGTTCTTCACGATCACCGGCGACGAAGCCCCGATGCCGAGGACGAACCGGCCGGGCGCCAGTTCCGCGACGGTGGCCGCGCTCATCGCCAGCAGACCGGGTCCTCGGGTGTACACCGGGACGATCGCGGTGCCCAACCGCAGCTGCGGCGCCCACTGTGAAGCCAGCACCAGCGGGGTGAAGGCGTCGGTGCCCGCCGTCTCGGCCGACCACGCGTCGGTGTAGCCGAGGTCCGGCAGCTGCTCGACCAGCTCCTGGTGCGCCGCGAGCGGCACCCCGGTCAGCGGAATGGTGATGCCCCACCGTTTCATGCGTTCTCCTCGCTCTTCGCCGCGTCACCGGACAGCTCGCGCACGATCCAGTCCACCTGCGTGCGCATCAGGTTCTCCGCCACCTCTTCGGCTTGCGGCGTCATATGCGTCGCGCCGGCCAGCGGCAGGAACACGTGCGGGCGTCCCTTGGCCAGCAGCGCCGACGACAGGCGCAACGAGTGGGCGACGAAAACGTTGTCGTCGGCGAGGCCATGCACGATCAGCAGCGCCCTGGACAGGTCACCGGCGTCGGCGATCAGCGAGTTGTGCTCATACGATGCCGTTTCCTCCTGCGGCAGCCCGAGATAGCGCTCGGTGTAGTGCGTGTCGTACAGCGACCAGTCGGTCACCGGGGCGCCCGCGACACCGGCGTGGAAGACGTCGGGGCGGCGCAGGACGGCCAGCGCGGACAGGTAGCCGCCGTAGGACCAGCCGCGGATCGCGACCCGCTCGGTGTCCAGTTCCGGATGGAGCGCGGCCGCCGCCCGCAGGGCGTCGACCTGATCGGCGAGGGTGACGTCGGCGAGTTTGCCCGCGATCTCCTTCTCCCACGCCGCGCCCCGGCCGGGAGTGCCCCGCCCGTCGGCGACCAGCACCGCGAAGCCCTGGTCGGCCAGCCATTGCGGAGTCAGGAACGCGTTGCGGGTCTGCAGGACGCGCTGGGCGTGCGGGCCGCCGTACGGGTCGAGCAGCACCGGCAGCTTGCCCTCGCTCTCCTCGTATCCGGTCGGCAGCAGCAACGCGGCGCGCAGGCCCCGCTCCCCCAGCGTCAGCCAGGTCAGATTCGGCACGACGTCGGGATCCACGGTGTAGGAACCGATCCGCGCCACCGTCTTCTCACCGGACACGACGGTCACCACCGGCCCGCTGCGCTCCAGGGTCCACGAGGAGAGCACGGCCAGCGAAGCGGTTCCGGCGCCGACGTGCACACCGTCCTCAGTGGACAGACGCCGGAGCTCGCCGCCTTCGGTGCGGAAGACGTGGATCTGTGTCGGATCGGCCTCCGACGCGCTGAACAGCACCTCGTCGCCGACGTGCAGGATCTGGCGCACCTGCAGTCCCGGCGGGGTGACCGCGGCCCCGTCGACGATCAGCCGGTGGTCGCCGTCGGCGGCGCTCTCGCGCACCAGGCGCCCGTCGGTCGTCCACGCCGGAACGCCCGCGACGAGCTCGACCCACCGCTCGTCGGTCTCGGTGTGCAGTACCTCGACCGAACCGTCCGCCGGGTCGACGGCCTGGATCTCGAGCCGGCGCTGGTCTCGCGACTGGACCGACAGCAGCGGCTTGCCCGCCGCCGACCAATGCACCGCGGCCAGGTACTCCCATTCGGTCTTCGCGACGTCGACCCGCGAGCCGTCGAGCCCGATGATCGCCAGCGTCACGTCGGCGTTCTGCGTCCCCGCCGCCGGGTACGCCACGACGTTGGCCGCCGACTGCGGGTTGGCCGGGTCGGCGATCGTCCAGCGCGGCACGGCCGCCCGGTCGGACCGCTCGACCAGCAGGCTCTTCCCGTCCGGGGACCACCAATAGCCCCGGGTGCGGCCCATCTCCTCGGCCGCGATGAACTCCGCGAGACCCCAGGCGACGTCTTCGCCCTCTTCCTCCACGACCAGGGTGTCCTCGCCGGTGGCCCGGTCGATCACCCGCAGGCGCCGGTCACGGACGTAGGCGACCCGGCTGCCGTCCGGACTCGGCCGCGGGTCGACGACCGAACCCGCCACCAGTACGGACACCGCGCCGGTCGTCAGGTCGAGGGTGTGGAGCTTGCCCGACAGCGAGAACGCGGCGACGGTGAAGGCGTCGTCGACCGCGTAGCCGACCACACCGCCGCCGGTCTCACGGCTGCGCTCGCGACGGGCGCGTTCCTCGGCGGGCAGGTCCTCTTCACCGGGCAGCAGTTCGGCCGCGTCGACCAGCTTCGTCTCTTCGCCCGAAGCGACGTCGAACGACCACAGGCTGTGCCGCGGGTCGGTGCCGGACTCCGTCCGCAGGAACAGGATGCGGGAAGCGTCCGGGGCGACCTTGAACTCTTTCGGCGCGCCGAGGGTGAAGCGCTGGGTGCGGGCCTGGCGGCGGAGGAACGGGAGATCTTCGAGGCTGGTGTCGGTCACGTCCGCACTCTCTCAGACACTCATCCCGGTACGCCAACGCCTTCCAGCTTCTTCAGTTCCGCACCGGGATCGAAGTTCGCCGGGGGGAACTTCGGGGCCATCTCCTCGATCGTTTCGATCAGCAGCCGCGCGACCAGCCAGTTGCGGTACCACTTGTGGTCGGCGGGGACGGCGTACCAGGGCGCCGCCGGGGTGGAGGTGTTGGCGAAGATGTCGGCGTAGGCCTTCTGGTAGTCGTTCCACTGTGCGCGCGCGTCCAGGTCGGCGGGGTTGTACTTCCACCACTTCGCCGGGGTCTCCAGCCTCGCCTTGAGCCGTCTGAGCTGCTCTTCCGGTGAGATGTCGAGGAACACCTTCACGATCGTCGTGCCCGCGCCGGTCAGTTCCTGTTCGAACTCGTTGATCTCGGCGTAGCGCTTGCGCCATTCCGCGGCGGGGATCAGCTTCCGCACGCGCGGGACCAGGATGTCCTCGTAGTGGGAGCGGTCGAAGACGCCGACCTGCCCCGGCACGGGGAGCTGTTCGCGGATCCGCCACAGGTAGTGGTGGCGCGCCTCGGCCGCGGTCGGCTTCTTGAACCCCGCGTACCGCACACCCATCGGGTTGACCAGGCCGAGGACGTGCCCGACGGTGCCGCCCTTGCCCGACGTGTCCATCCCCTGCAACACCAGCAGGACGCTGCGGTTGCCGCCGCCGACGCCCTCCGCGTACAGGGCCTCCTGCAGCTTGGCGAGCCTGTCGCCGGAGTCGACGAGGTCCTTGAGCGCCTTCGGCTTCTTGCGCGGCCCGATCGGGAACGAGCCCGGATGGTGCCGCTCGGTCCCCTTGCCGATCCTCAGCGCGTCACGGACGGAGACGCGGTCCTTTTTCGCCATCCGGCGACGATAACCGCGCTCCGGCCGTCCCGCCTGTGGTGATCGAGTACTCGTGCGCACGATTTCGCCACTCAACGGAGTCGATACGCAACGAATAACGGGTCAAAGCAACGTTTCCCGGATGAAAGCGGACGGACGGCCCTCTAACCTGAACGCATGACGACCGCCGACTTCATCGCGCTCGACGAGCAGTGGAGCACGCACAACTACCACCCCCTGCCCGTGGTGATCGCCACCGCCGAAGGCGCTTCGGTCACCGACGTCGAGGGCAAGACCTACCTCGACTTCCTTTCCGGCTACTCCGCGCTGAACTTCGGGCACCGCCACCCCGGGCTCATCGCCGCCGCGGTCGAGCAGTTCGGCCGGGTCACGCTGACCTCGCGCGCCTTCCACCACGACCAGCTCGGGCTCTTCTGCCGGGAACTCGCGGAGCTGACCGGCACCGAGATGACGCTGCCGATGAACTCCGGCGCGGAAGCCGTCGAGTCCGCGGTGAAGATCGCCCGGAAGTGGGCCTACCGGGTCAAGGGCGTCCCCGACGGGACCGCCGAAATCATCGTCGCCGGGTCGAACTTCCACGGCCGCACGACGACCATCGTGTCCTTCTCCACCGACGAGACCGCGCGCGCCGACTTCGGCCCGTTCACCCCGGGCTTCGTCACCGTCAAGTACGGCGACGCGAACGCGCTGCGGGACGCCATCACCGAGCGCACCGCCGCGATCCTGCTGGAGCCGGTGCAGGGTGAGGCGGGCGTGATCGTGCCGCCCGCCGGCTACTTCGCCGAAGCGCGGCGGCTCTGCGACGAGCACAACGTGCTGCTGATCGCCGACGAGATCCAGTCCGGTCTCGCGCGCACCGGCACCGTCCTCGCGCTCGACCACGAAGGCGTGCGCGCCGACGTCTACACCCTGGGCAAGGCGCTCGGCGGCGGGATCATGCCGGTGTCGGCGGTCGTCGGCGGCCAGGACGTGCTGGGGGTGCTGCGGCCGGGTGAGCACGGCTCCACCTTCGGCGGGAACCCGGTCGCCTGCGCGATCGGGCGGGCCGTGGTCGGGCTGCTGAAGACCGGCGAGTTCCAGGAGCGCTCGCGAGAACTGGGCGCCCACCTGCACGCGCGGCTCGGGGAACTGGTCGGCGACGGACTGGCCGAGGTCCGCGGTCGCGGGCTGTGGGCGGGCGTCGACATCGCGCCCGGCGGCCCGACCGGCCGGGAGGCGTCCACCGAGCTGGCCGAACGCGGCGTGCTGTGCAAGGAGACGCACGACCACACGCTGCGGATCGCGCCGCCGCTGGTGATCACCCGCGAGGAACTCGACCGCGGTATCGACGCGATCACGGAGGTCGTCGGGACCCGGTGAACCTTTCGGGCGGCCGGTACGTTGGCTGTCCATGGGAGACGAGCGGGAGTGGGTCGAGCGGCCGCTGGTCGGCACCGAAACGGTGTCGCCGGAGGACTGGTCCGCGAGGGGTAAGGCGCTGCGGGACAAGGCGCCGACGTCCGCGCACGACCACTCGGCGGCGGGCGCCGACCGGCCTACCGTGGCGGAGTTCTTCGCGCGGAGCAACGAAGGCCGCCTGCCCGAACTGGTGGAACTGCGGCGCGAGCGCATGCTCGCGTCGCCGTTCACCTTCTACCGGGGCGCGGCCGGGCTGATGGCCGCCGATCTGGCGGGGACGCCCGCGTCCGGGCTGACGGCGCAGCTCTGCGGAGACGCGCACGCGGCGAATTTCGGGCTTTACGGCACGCCCGAGGGCCAGATCGTGATGGACATCAACGACTTCGACGAGTCCGTGCCCGGCCCGTGGGAATGGGACCTCAAACGCCTCGCCGCGAGTCTCGTACTGGCCGGACGCGAGGGCGGCATCGGCGAGTCAGGCTGCCGCGAAGCCGCCGAGGACGCGGTGAAGTCCTACCGGCGCACCATCCGGGGCCTCGCGGCACTGCCGTTCCTGCGGTCGTGGAACGCGCTGCCGGACGCCTCGGTGCTGAGCGCGGTCAAGGCGCACGACCTGATCGACGACTTCGAGGAAGCGGCCGAGAAGGCGCGGAAGAACACCAGCGCGAAGGTCACCGCGAAGTGGACCCGGCGCATCGACGATCACCGGACCGGTCTCGAACGGCACCGGTTCGTCGAAGACCCGCCGGTCCTCACGCACGTCGACGACGCGACGGCGGAAGCCGTGCTCACCGGACTGGTGTCCTATGTGGACACACTGCGCGAGTCGCGGCGGACGCTGATCTCGCGGTACCGGGTGTCCGATGTGGCCTTCCGGGTGGTCGGCACCGGCAGTGTCGGATTGCGGAGCTACGTCGCGCTGCTGCACGGCAACTCCGGCGAAGACCTTGTCCTGCAAGTGAAACAGGCCAACCCGTCGGCACTGTCGCCCTATCTCGGGCTGGCTTCGCCGGACCACGAGGGCCGCCGGATCGTCGAAGGGGCGCGGCTCGTGCAGGCCGAGACCGACATCCTGCTCGGCTGGACGACCATCGACGGCTTGCCGTACATCGTGCGGCAGTTCCGGAACCTCAAGGGCGACATCGATCCCGCGGAACTGAAGAAGGACCACCTCGACGACTACGGCCGGCTGGCGGGCGCGTTGCTGGCGCGGGCGCACGCGCGGTCGCTGCATCCGCGGCTGCTGGCGGGATACTTCGAGGACGACGAAGACCTCGATGAGGCGATCGGGGCCTACGCGGTGCGGTACGCGGATCAGACCGAAGCGGACTTCGCCGCCTTCGCCGCCCTCTGACCACCCGCGTTTAGTCCTCTCAATGCGGGGTCACACCAGGCTCAAGACGTCGTCGGCGCAGCCCCAGGCCAGTGTGATCCCGGCGCCCCCGTGCCCGTAGCAGTGGACGACGTCGCCCTCGCGGTCCAGCCGGACCTCGGGCCGGAACGGCCGCAAGCCCACCTTCGCGCCCAATACCGGCGCGTCCGCCAGTTCGGGCACGAGTTCCCGGCACCGCCGCACGATGTCCGCGGTGACCCCGGGGTCCGGCGTGACGTCGGCGCGTCCGGGTTCCTGGGTGCCGCCGCAGACGACGTGCCGTCCGTGCGGGATCACGTGCCGCGGCACCGGCGAGGAGCTGTCGACGATCCACTCGGTCAGCCCCGGATCGGCGAGATGGACGACGTGGCCGCCGACCGGCACCACGGTGCTGTCCCCCGCCAGCCGCCCGCCGCCGAGCCCGGCCGCGTTCACCACCAGATCCGCGTCGAGGTCGTCGAGCCGCGCGACGGTGCGGAACTCGGTGCGCGCCCCCAGGGCGGCGACCCGTCCGGCGAGCCAGGCGAGGTAGACCGGGGTGTCGATCACCGCGGTCGTGAAGGTGAGCCGTCCGGGTTCGTGGTCGAGGTCCGGCATCGAGAACGCCCACGACGGCACCGGCGCCTCACGCGGGACGAAGTAGGTCCCCCGGATCACGCGGACACCGGGTGCGCCGAGCGAGCGGTATTCCCGCACACTCGCCACGGTCCAGCGATCGACCCGGCCGGAGTTCGCCGCCGGCGGCGGGAAGAGCACGCCACCGGCGACCGCCGACGTCGTCTCCTCCGGCCGGGCCTCGGTGAGCACCGTGACGTCGTGCCCGGCCCCGGCGAGCCGGTGCGCGCAGCTCAGCCCGATCACGCCGCCGCCGACCACACTGATCCGCATCGAAAGCCCCCTTCGTCCTCGTGCGCCGTCCCTGCATGGTGACGGATCACCTGTCACGTAATCTCGCCGGATGAGCGGAAGAGCGCCGTACGGGCTCATCGCGGTGACTTGCGCCGCGATCATGGCCGTACTCGGCTTCCTGGTGTCCGGCGAAGGCCTTTCCGGTCCGGACGACCTCGCCGTCAAGTGGGTGGAGCGCACCTTCGGCGCCGACACCGGTCTTCTGCGGCTACTCGTCCTGCCGACCGAGGCCGCCGTGCTGATCCCGGTCGCGCTCCTCGCCGCCGTCCTGTGCCTGTTCGGACGGCGCAAGCCCGAAGCGGCGCTGACCATCGTGGGCCCGCTCGTCGCCATCGCCGCCAACACTTGGGTGCTCAAACCGCTTTTCGACCGCTGGAAGAACACCTATCTCGCTTATCCCAGCGGGCACACCGTCGCGCTGGTCGCGGTGCTGACCGCGCTCGTCCTGCTCGCCCGGCCCGGGCTCGCGACGGCCGTCATCGCGATCGTGGGCGCGGTGGTGCTCGTCGGGGTCACGATCGGCATGATCGGCCTCGGCTACCACTACCTGACCGACGTCGTGGGCGGCGCACTGTTCGCCATCGCGACCGTCTGCGCGACCTGGGTGCTGCTCACCTGGGCTGCACGGCGTCGCGCGCCAGTGCGGTCAGACGGCTGACCGCGCGCAGGTACTTCTTGCGGTAGCCGCCGTTCACCATCTCCTCGGTGAACAACAGCGGCACCGGCTCGCCCGAGACCACCAGCGGGATCGCGCGGTCGTAGAGCCGGTCGGCGAAGGCGACCAGCCGCAGTCCGACGTTCTGGTCGGGAACCGGGTGGATGTCGCGCAGGTGCACGCGGGTCACGCCGTCGAGAAGCCTGCCGTATCGCGAAGGGTGCAACCCGGCGAGGTGGTCGCACAACGCGTCGAAATCGTCCACAGTGGACTCGGGATGGGCGCCGGCCGACGACTCCAGTTCCTCGGGAGTCGCGGGCGGCGGCGCGTCCGGAAGACCGCGGTGGCGGTAGTCCGGGCCGTCGACCCGGCAGACGCCGAACCGGGCGGACAGCGACTGGATCTCGCGCAGGAAGTCCGCCGCGGCGAACCGGCCCTCGCCGAGTTTGTCCGGCAGCGTGTTGGAGGTCGCCGCCACGAAGACGCCCGCCGAGATCAGCTCCTGCAGCAGCCGGGTGACGAGCATGGTGTCGCCGGGGTCGTCGAGTTCGAACTCGTCGATCGCCAGGAACCGGTGTTCGGACAGCCGCCGCACCGCCTCGGCGAACCCCAGTGCGCCGACCAGGTGGGTCAGCTCCACGAAGGTCCCGTACGCCTTGGGCGACGGAGTCTCGTGCCACGTCGAGGCGAGCAGGTGGGTCTTGCCGACACCGAAGCCGCCGTCGAGATAGAGCCCCATCGGCCCGGACGGCTCCTCGTCCCCGCCGCCGAACAACGCGCGCAGCTTCGACTTCGGCTTCCGGCCCGCGGCTTCCGCCACGCGTTTCGCGAACGCGCCGCAGGTGTCCACGGCCTCGGCCTGGCTCGGCTCGTGCGGATCGGGCACGTAGGTGGAGAACCGGACCGCGTCGAACCGGGGCGGCGGGACGAGCGCGGTGATCAGCTCGTCGGCGGACAGCTCCGGACGGCGATCGATCAGGCGGGCGGGCATGCGCCGAGAGTAACGGCACCGGCGGTGGCCGTTCACCCTCCCTGAACGGGCGTATCCCCCGCTCAGCGGTGCCGTCGGGCGCGTGTTGGGATAGCCGGGTGCAGCTTTTGTGGCCAACGACACCGGCGGAACCCGTCTCCGACGCCGACCTGGAGCGGCTCTACGGATATCCCGAGGACCTGACCCGTCCCTGGGTCCAGGTCAACTTCGTCAGCTCCGCCGACGGCGCGGCCGCGGTCGACGAGCTGTCCGAAGGGCTTTCGCACCCCGCCGACAAGCGCGTCTTCCTGCTCGGAAGGTTGCTTTCCGACGTCATCCTGGTCGGCGCGGGCACGGTGCGCGCCGAGGGTTACCGCGGCGCGCGGATCAACGCCGAACGGGCCGCCCGCCGGCTTTCGCGCGGTTTGTCGGAGGTCCCGCCGATCGCGGTGGTGACCCGGTCGGGTGATCTCGACCCCGCGGGGCCGCTGTTCACCGACACGAAAGTGCCGCCGATCGTCCTCACCACCGAGCAGGCGCCCACGGGTCGCCGTGCCGCGCTGGAACGCGCGGGCGCGGACGTGCTCGTCGCCGGGACCGACGACGTCGATCTGCGGTACGCGCTCGGACTCCTCGGGAAACGCGGGCTGTACCGCGTCGACTGTGAGGGCGGGCCGAAACTGTTCGGCGACCTGATCGCGGCCGATCTCGTCGACCAGTTGTGTCTCACCGTCGCTCCCCTGCTGGCTGGCGCCGGCGCGCGCCGGATTTCCGATGGCGGGCCCACCCCGGAACCACGCCGGATGGACCTCGCGTCGGTGCTGTTCGAGGACGGTTTCACCATGCTGCGTTACCGCCGCCGGGAGGGCGGGTGAGCGAGCCCGCGCCGGTTCCGGACAAGGAACTGGCGGTCAGGGCCGCCGCCGGGGACCACGGTGCCTTCGACACCTTGGTGCGGCGGCACACGGCCAGGATGTACCGGGTGGCGCTGCGGATCACCGGCAGCTCGGCGGAGGCCGAAGACGTCGTCCAGGAGGCCTGGCTTTCCGCGTGGCGCGCGCTGCCGGGCTTCCGCCACGAATCCGCGGTGTCCACCTGGCTGTACCGGGTGACCACCAACGGCGCGCTCGGCCAGGTCCGGCGCCGGAAACCGACCGTGCCGCTCGACGAGGGCGACGCGGGTGTCGTGCCGGGCCCGGAGGGTCACGTGGTGAGCGCCGAACAGGTCGGCGCGGTGCTGCGCGCGATCGCCGAACTCGACGTCGGTCAGCGGATCCCGCTGATTCTGCGAGAATTCGAGGGGTTGACCTACGAGGAGGTCGCCGAGGTCCTCGAGGTCGGCGTGCCCGCCCTGCGCGCCCGTTTGCACCGCGCCAGGGTGGCGCTGCTGGCGAAACTCGGCGACAACTTCCGACCCGGGGAACGGTGATGACCCAGGATCCGCGCGACGACCCCCGGTGGGAGCAGGTGCGCGCCGTCGCGAGCCGTCCGGTGCCGACGCCGCCAGGACTCGTCGAACGGGTGCTCCGCTCGGTCGGCGGCGTCCGCGGCGGACGGACCACGCCGCCGCTCGACCTGCCGTCCGCGGGCGGGAAGACCCAGGTGTCGGAGCGGGCCCTGGTGCTGATGACCAGGAAACTCGCCGCGGAGATCGGGCGCGACCTCGGCGGGGTGCACGTCTCGGCCGTCGCGCTCGAAGACGACGTGCTCCAGGTATTGGTGACGGTCCGGTTCGGCGTCGAAGCGGCGGCCGCGGACCTGTTGCGCCGCCGGGTCACCGAGGCCTTGACCGGCCAGCTGGGCTCGGCTCCGCCCACGGTCAACATCCACGTCGTCGACGTGCATCCCGACTGAGCTCACGCGCGGACGGACGAACCCCGGTTCGGATTACCCCATTTGGGTGACACCGCGGGACGACTCGGCATGCGCGCGTGTCCTGGTCGGTGAGAGCGTAGGGAACGCCGCGCGCGCAGGCCGCGGGGCGCAGGTGCGAGAAGGAGCGAACTTCATGGCGCAGCCGAGCGCGAGCAAGCCCGGGACCGCGTTGGCGGGTGTCGGGGCGGGATCGACCCTCAACGAGGAAGGAGCCGCCGGCAAGACCACCATCTCGTCGGTGGTGGTGCAGAAGGTGGCCGGACTCGCCACCCGTGAGGTGACCGGGATCCACGCGCTGGGCGGCGGTGTTTCGCGGGCCTTCGGCGCGATCCGCGAGCGCATCCCCGGCTCCGGCACGGTCACCACCTCCGGTGTCACGGTCGAGGTCGGCGAGAAGCAGGCGGCGATCGACCTCGACGTCGTCGTCGAGTACGGCGCACGCATCGTGGACGTCGCGCGTGCGGTGCGCCGCAACGTGATCGGGCAGGTCGAGCAGATCACCGGCCTCGAGGTCATCGAGGTCAACATCGCGGTCAACGACATCCACCTGCCCGACGAGAACGGCGGCGAGACCGAGACCTCGCGGGTCGAATGATGACCGGCACCCAGACCGGCCTGCTCGCCGGGCTCATCCTCGGCCTCGCCGCGACACAGGGCTTCACCGCGTTCCTGGTGACCTTGGCCGTCGGCGTCATCGGTCTCGTCCTCGGCCGGGTCCTCGACGGCGAACTCGACCTCGGCGATCTGTTCGGCCGGGGCCGCGACAAATGACCGTCCCGCCCGACCCCGAGGATCGCGGCACCCTCACCATCGCCCCCGCCGTGGTCCGCAAGATCGCGCAGCACGCCGCGGACCAGGTCGACGGGACCACGCGGGCGGAACGGCGGATCGCCGGACTCGGGCTGGGCACGCACGGCGCGAGCGCGAAGGTCGGCGGTGAGGGCAACGACGTCGATCTCGTCCTCGACGTGGCGCTGAACTACCCGGCGCCGGTGCGGCGCATCGTCGGCGATCTGCGCGCCCGGGTCTCCGAGGAGGTCGAGCGGATCACCTCGTACCGGGTCCGCGACATCTCCGTGACGGTCTCCGCGCTCCTGCCCGACATCGCGCCCCGCGTCCGCTAGAAGGAGCCAAGGCATGCGTTTGTTCGTCCGCCTGCTGTCCGCCCTGATCGGGCTGGCGCTGGCCGCCGCCGGGGTCCTGCTGGCGTTGGAGGTCGGCTGGGGCTGGTGGCGGCCGGGGCGGGGGCCGCTGTTCGTGCCGTGGGACCACTGGCGCGACCGGCTCGCGGAACTGTCCTGGAGCGGTTCCCCGGTGCGGCTCACCGCGATCATCGTCGCCGTGGTGGGGCTCCTGCTGATCATCGCGGCGGCTTCGGCCGGGCGGCGCGCCGTCCGGCTGACCGATCCGGCGAACGAGGTCAGCGTGATCACCTCGCCGCGTTCACTGGCGAGGCTGGTGGGGGTGACCGTGCGCGCGCAGGACAACGTCGCCGGTGCCAAGGTCATCGCCACCGCCAAGAAGATCCGCGTCCGCGCGACCAGCAGGCTGGAGACCGAAGGCGAGCTGCGGCCGCGGCTGCTGGAAACGGTTTCCGGTCTGCTCGACGAAATACCACTGGTGCGACGGCCGAAGGTGTCCGTCGTCGTCGACTCCCCGAAGGACCGCCGATGAGCCGTTCGGTCTCCGCCAGGGCACTCGGCCGGTCCACCGGCACGGAACGCACCCTGACCGTCCTCATCGGACTTCTCGCGCTGCTGGGCGGCGCCGCGGTGCTCGTGGTCGGCGCGGGATGGCTCGGCACGCACCGCGCCGACCGGCCGCTCGTCGATCCGATCGCGCTCGACTGGCTCACGCAGAACGCGCTTCCCGCCCGCGTCGGCGCGCTGGTGCTCGGGGCGCTTCTGCTGTGGCTGGGACTGTGGTGGTTCTTCCGGTCGCTGCGCCCGGAGGGCCGTCCCGACCTCGAACTCGACGACGACCTGGTGGTGACCTCCTCCGCCATCTCCGAAGCCGTCCGTTCCGACGCCGAAACGGTCGACGGCGTCGCGCGGGCCCGGGTCCGCGCGGTCGGCGACGGCGAGGACCCGGCGCTGCGGATCACGCTCTGGCTGACCGAGGGCACCGACCTCAAACGGGTCTGGGAGGACCTCGACCGCACCGTGCTGGCCCGCGCCCGGGACTCGCTCGGGGTCGAGGTGCTGCCGACCGCCGTCCGGCTCGAACTCGACACGGGAGCACCGCAACGGGTGCGCTGACCACGCCGATGCGGCAAGAATGGCCGTCATGTCGCTGCCCTTGACACCGCCGCTCAAACCGATGCTCGCCAAACCGGCGAAAGCCATCCCCGATTCCGGCGGTCTGCTGTTCGAGCCGAAGTGGGACGGCTACCGCTGCCTCGTGTTCCGCGACGGTGACGAGCTGACCTTGCAGTCACGGTCGGAGAAGCCGCTCAACCGGTACTTCCCCGAGGTCATCGAGCGGCTGAAAGCGACGCTGCCGGAACGGATCGTGCTCGACGGCGAGCTGGTGGTCGGCCGGGACGGGAAGCTGGACTTCGACGCGCTCACCGACCGGATCCACCCCGCCGAAAGCCGGATCAAGCTGCTGGCGGACGAGACCCCGGCGGAGTTCGTCGCGTTCGACCTGCTGGCGCTCGGCGACGAGTCCTATCTGGACGAACCGACGTCGAAGCGGCGGGAACGTCTGGAAAAGCTGGCCTCGGACGGCATCCACCTGACCCCGGCCACGTCGGATCCGGCGGTCGCGCGGCACTGGTTCGAGCTGTTCGAGGGCGCGGGCCTCGACGGCGTCATCGGCAAACCGCTCGACGAGCCGTACAGCCCCGGCAAACGCGTGCTGCTGAAGTACAAGCATTCGCGCACCGCCGACTGCGTGCTGGCGGGACTGCGCTGGCACGTCGACGGCGAACCGGGCGAGATGGTCGGCTCGTTCCTGCTCGGGCTGTACGACGAAGACGGCGTGCTGCACCACCCCGGCGTCGTCGGGTCGTTCCCGGTCACCCGGCGGCGTGAACTGGCCGAGGAACTGGCGCCGCTGATCACCGACGGGGCCGATCACCCCTGGCTGGGGGAGAACGTCCGGGAGAAGCAGCGGATCCCCGGCGGGATCACCCGATGGAAGGCCAAAGAAGCCCCCTGGGTGCCGCTGAAGCTGGAAAAGGTGGTCGAGGTCGGCTACGAGCACACGGAAGGCGGATATCCGTCGCGGTTCCGCCACACCGCGCAGTTCAAACGCTGGCGTCCCGACCGCGAGCCGGAGTCCTGCACCTACGCCCAGCTCGACGAGGTCGCCCGGTACGACCTGGACGCGGTGTTCCGCGGCGAGGTCAAGCGGACCCGTTAACCGGCGCCTGACACACCACCTGCGAAGCTCACCTACGAGCTTTTGTCATGCCCGAAAGTGAGGACCAGCCCGTGCGCCCCGCCAGCACCGTCCGCCGCAGGCCACGGCTGATCCTCATGACGGCCGTCGCGGCCGTGCTCGCGGGCTGCACGGCCGGGCCGTCGGTGCGCCCGGCGGTGATCGACAACGACGGCAAGACCACGCCCGGCTCCTCGACGGCGCCGCAGCAGGTGCCGCTGCCACCGCTGACCGAGCCGCGGTCGCCGTCGATCAAATGGGACGGCTGCGACGAGGCGACCCGGCAGCGGCTGGGCCTGCCGTCCGTGCCGGACACGCTGAAGTTTTCCTGCGCCAGGGTGCCCACCACGCTCGACGCGCCGGACCTGCCCGGGCGCGGGCTCTCGCGGCTGTCGGTGGTCAAGACCGGGGACGGGCCCATCCCGCTGGTCGTGGTCAACGACGTCGACGGGGAGCCGGGGTCGCTCTACGCCGCGCGGCTCGCCGCGGCGCTGCCGCCCGAGTATCTGCGGAAGTTCTCCCTGATCGGCGTCGACCGGCGCGGGACGGGCGCGTCCATGCCCGTGCAGTGCATCCCGGGAGAGATCCGCGCCGAGCTCCTCGGCGCCGATCCGGCCGCCGGTGACCTCGAACCGGTGGTCGACGCGGCGCGCAAGGCCGGTCAGCAGTGCGCGATCGAACTGGACGACTCGCAGGTCGCGATGGACAGCTGGCGGGCGGCCGGCGACCTCGAAGAACTGCGGGAACAGCTGGGGATGGACAAACTGCACGCGCTGGGGCGCGGTGACGGGTCGAAGGTCCTCGCCGAGTACGCCGTGCGGTTCCCGGCGCAGGTCGGCCGGGTCATGCTCGACGGGCTGCCCGACCCGGCCGCCGACGCGGCCGCCGTCCAGGAGTCCGTCGCCGCGAGCGCCCAGGCCACCCTCGACGCCTTCGGTGCCGACTGCATCGCCAGGGGCTGCCCGATCGGCGACGCCCGCGCGGCCGTGACCGCCGTCGCGGACCGGCTCCGCGGCGCTCCCGCGACGACCACCGACGGCGTGGAGGTCACGTCCGGGATCGCGATATACGCCGTCCATGCCGGGCTCGCCCAGCGCTCGCGCTGGGTGGAGCTCGCCGAGGCGCTCAAGACCGCGCAGACCGGCGACGTCACCCCGCTGGCCGCGTTCGCCGAGCCGGTGCTGAAGGACTCCCGCGCCCGGCCGACCCGGCTGGACGGCACGCTCGCGACCAAGTGCAACGACAGCGCGACCCGGCTCTCGGCCGAAGAACTCACCCGGGTGACCACGACCCTGCGCGACAAGTACCCCCAGTTCGGCGTCTTCGCCGCGCGACAGCTGGCGTGGTGCAGCCCGTGGCCCGTCCGCCGCGAACCGCTCCCGCCCGCCGGTGCGCCCGGCGCTCCGCCGATCCTCGTCGCGGGCACCGCGACCGACCCGGTCACCCCGGAGCAGGGCACCGGCCGGGCCGCCGACCAGATGCCGAGCGCGGTGACCATCACCTGGCAGGGCGCCGGACACGGGGCACTGCCGCTGTCCCCCTGCGTCACCGACGCGACACGCGCCTTCCTGATCGACGGGAAGATCCCGGTCGACGGCACACTCTGCCCGGCCTGACCCTCCTCGCGCGCCATCCAGTCCTGGCCGCCGTGAGATGAAGGACGCTTTCATCGCAACTTTCGCAAGGAAAGGCCCCTTCATCTCACGCGCCCGAAGCGGCGGCCTGGCCCACTCCCCACACGCGCCATGAAAGGTCCTTTCCTTGCAAAATTTGCAAGGAAAGGACCTTTCATGGCGCGCACGAGAGGGCAGCCCGGCGCTGAACCACTACTGCCGGTAGGACTCCACCTCGGAGATCGGCCGCGCCGCGGCCTGCTCCGGGTCTTCGTCGAACTCGACGCGCGCCCGCCGCTGCCGCAGCAGGTCCCAGCACTGGTCCAGCTGCTGCTCTACGCCCGCCAGCCGGGCCCGGTCATCCGAGCTCAGCCCGGTTCCGATCGCCCGTGAACGGAGTTCGTGCTCCTCGCTGACCAGCTCGTCGATCCGGCTGAGGATGTCACCGTCGGCCATCTGCGCCTCCTGCGAAACCTGGTTGCTCCATCCGAGACGCTACGCGCAATCACGGGAATGTGCGCCACGCCTGTTTCGTTACGCCCGGCATGAGCACAGTGGAGCTGACCGCCGCCAACTTCGATCAGGTCGTGTCCGAGAACGACTTCGTGATCATCGACTTCTGGGCGGGCTGGTGCATGCCGTGCCGCCAGTTCGCACCGACCTACGAGAAGGTGTCGGGCAACCACGACGACATCGTTTTCGCCAGCGTCGACACCGAAGCCGAGCAGCAGCTGGCCGCCGCCTTCGACGTGCGCTCGATCCCCACCCTCGCGGTGATCCGCGACAAGACGGTCATCTACTCGCAGCCCGGCGCGCTGCCGGAGAAGACGCTCGAAGACCTGATCCAGCAGGCACGCGACATCGACATGGACAAGCTCAAGGAAGAGGCCCAGGAAGCCTGACGAGCATGGAGAAGGGCCCCTTCCCGGCGGGTTTCGCCGGGAAGGGGCCCTTTGTCTTACAGCGGACCAGCGCCACCGGGGGCCGGGTCAGCCCCGGGTGGCGAGTCCGCGCAGGAAGAACGCCAGGTTCGCCGGGCGTTCCGCCAGCCTGCGCATGAAATAGCCGTACCATTCGTCGCCGTAGGGCACGTAGACGCGCATCGTCTTCCCGTCGCCCGCGATCCGGCGCTGCTCGTCGGGACGGATCCCGTACAGCATCTGGAATTCGTGGTCGTCCGCCTGGCGGCCCGCGTCCATGGCGAGCTTCTCGGCGATCGCGATCATCCGCGGGTCGTGGGAGGCGACCATCGGATAACCCTTGCCCCGCATGAGGATCTTCAGACAGCGCACGTAGGACTTGTCCACTTCGGACTTGTCCTGGAACGCGACCTCCTCGGGTTCGGCGTACGCGCCCTTGCACAGCCGGACGCGGGAGCCTTCCCCGGCGAGGTCGCGGCAGTCCTGTTCGGTCCGCCGCAGGTAGGCCTGCAGCACCGCGCCCACCCACGGGTACTCGGTGCGCAGCTCCCGCAGGATGCCCAGCGTCGAGTCGGTGGTGGTGTGGTCCTCCATGTCGAGGGTGACCGTGGCACCGACCGCTTCGGCCGCCGCGCAGATCTTGCGGGCGTTCTCCAGCGCGACCTTCTCGCCGTCGGACGGCAGGAACTGGCCGACCGCGGACAGCTTCACCGAGACGTCGGCGCCGAACGCGAGGCCGTCCGCCGCCAGCGCGGACAGCAGCTCTTCGTAGGCGCGAACGGTCGTCGCGGCCTGTTCGGCATCGGTGGTGTCCTCACCGAGGTGGTCGAGGGTCACCCGAAGGCCGTCATCGGCCAGTTCGCGAACCACCCGGGCGGCGTCGGACGTCCCGGCACCGGCGACGAACCGGCTCACCACCGATCGGGTGGCGGGGACGACCTCGACCAGCTTCCGCATCCGCCGGGATCGGGCGGCGGCGAGCAGCGGGGCACGCAACATCACGGACTCCTGGAGATCTCAGCCCTGGTGGGGGTAACGGACGCCGGTCGGGGGAACGAACGTCTCCTTGATCGAGCGCGGGCTCGTCCAGCGGAGCAGGTTGAACACCGAACCGGCCTTGTCGTTGGTGCCGGACGCGCGACCGCCGCCGAACGGCTGCTGGCCGACGACCGCGCCGGTCGGCTTGTCGTTGACATAGAAGTTGCCGGCGGCGAAGCGCAGCGCCTCGGACGCCTTCGCGACGGCCGTGCGGTCGTTGGCGATGACAGCGCCGGTGAGCGCGTAAGCGGCGGTCTCGTCGACCAGCTTCAGCACCTTGTCGAACGCGTCGTCGGTGTTGTCGTCGTAGACGTGGATCGCGAGGATCGGGCCGAAGTACTCGGTGCGGAAGATCTCGTGCTCCGGGTTGTCCGAGACGAGGATGGTCGGGCGCACGAAGTAGCCGACACTGTCGTCCGCGGTGCCACCGGCGATGACGTCGACCTCGGCGTCCTCCGCGGCACTGGCCAGCACGGCGGCGTGCTTGTCGAAGGCGCGGCGGTCGATCACGGCGCCGCCGAAGTTGCTCAGGTCGGTGACGTCGCCGTAGGTGATGGCCTCGGTCTCGGAGACCAGGTCGTCCTTCAGGCGCCTCCAGACCGAGCGCGGGATGTAGGCGCGCGAGGCGGCAGAGCACTTCTGGCCCTGGTACTCGAAGGCGCCGCGGATCAGGGCGGTGCGCAGGATGTCGACGTCGGCCGAGGCGTGCGCGAGCACGAAGTCCTTGCCGCCGGTCTCGCCGACCAGGCGCGGGTAGGTCCGGTAGCCGCCGATGTTGGCGCCGACGGTGCCCCACAGGTGCTGGAAGGTCGCGGTGGACCCGGTGAAGTGGATCCCGGCCAGGTCGCGGTGGGTCAGGGCGACCTCGGAGACGGCCTTGCCGTCACCCGGCAGCAGGTTGATGACGCCCGGCGGCATCCCCGCTTCTTCGAGCAGCCGCATGAGCATGTGCGCGGCGTAGCTCTGCGTCGGCGACGGCTTCCACAGCACGACGTTGCCCATCAGCGCGGGCGCGGTCGGCAGGTTGCCGGAGATCGCGGTGAAGTTGAACGGCGTGATCGCGTACACGAAGCCCTCGAGCGGGCGGTGCTCCATCCGGTTCCAGATCCCGGGTGAGCTGGTCGGCTGCTCGGCGAGGATCTGGCGGCCGAAGGCGACGTTGAAGCGCCAGAAGTCGATCAGCTCGCAGGCGGAGTCGATCTCGGCCTGGAAGGCGGTCTTCGACTGGCCCAGCATGGTGGCGGCGTTCAGCTTGGCCCGCCACGGACCGGCCAGCAGGTCGGCGGCGCGCAGGATGATCGCGGCACGGTCGTCGAAGGAGAGCGCGCGCCAGCCGGGGGCGGCGGCCTTGGCGGCGGCGATCGCGTCGTGGGTGTCCTGCGCGGTCGCGCTGTGGATGACGCCCAGCACCGCCTGGTGGTTGTGCGGCTGGACGACCTCGATCTTCTCGCCGCCGCCCTTGCGCTGCTCACCGCCGATCGTCGCGGTGATGTCGATGGGGTCGGCGCCGCCCAGCGACTTGAGCGCGCCCTCGAGTTCAGCGCGCTCGGCGCTGCCCGGTGCGTAGTTCAGCACCGGCTCGTTCTTCGGGGCGGGGGTCTGGGTCACGGCGTCCACTGACTGCTCCTGACTTCACTTCGCCGGTTAGAGGTCTCCCTCGAACGGTAGACCGGACGTCTCCGCAACGGCTTGTCCGGCTGGCTAGAATCAGGGTGACCGTCTTGTCCGATCGGCTTAATCGGTGATGACAGCGACTACCCAACCGACCACCGTCGCCTCGCTGCGGCACGTCCTGGCCACGCTCGGAGAACCGCTGGTCAGGGTGCTCGCGGCGCCGGGCGGACTCGGCGTGGCGGTGGAGGACGTCGTCATCCACGACCCGGAAGACCCGCCGGACGCCCATCCGGGTGACCTCGTGCTGGTGATCGGGGCGCGTGGCCGGTCGGCGGCGGGGGCGATCCGGGCGGCGGGCCGCTCCGGCGCGGCCGCCGTGGCGATCAAGAACGGCTCGGCGGTGGTGAACGTCGCGGCCGACGCCGGGATCGCGCTGATCGAGGTCGGCCACGAGGCACGCTGGGAGCAGGTCGAAGCGCTGGCCAGGGGCGTCGTCGACGCGGCCCGTGCGGGCGGCGAGGCCGACAGCGGCGAGGTGCTGGGTGATCTGTTCGCGCTCGCGCAGACGATCGCGACGCTGACCGGCGGCCTGGTCAGCATCGAGGACACCGCGAGCCGGGTACTGGCCTACTCGCGGGCGGGTGACGAGGTGGACGAGCTGCGCAGGCTCTCGATCCTCGGCCGCGAGGGTCCGGAGCGCTACCTCGCGATGCTGCGCGAATGGGGTGTCTACCAGCGGCTTCGCGCCGGGGAGGGGATCGTCCGCATCGAGGAGCGGCCCGATCTCGGCATCCGGCGGCGGATCGCGGCAGGCATCCACGCCGGTTCGCAGGCACTGGGCACGATCTGGGTCCAGGAGGGCGCGCATCCGCTCACCGAAAGCGCGGAGGTCGCGCTGCTCGGCGCGAGCCGGGCGCTCGCACCCCAGCTGATCCGGCATCGCACGCTGCCCAGCCCGGAACTGCGGCTGCGCGAGGACCTGCTGGCCGGGCTGCTCGACGGCCGTCTCGACGCCGAGTCCGTGGCCGACGACATCGGCGCGGATCCCGGGAAACCGGCCATGGTGCTGGCGTTTTCGCTGCCCCGCGACCGGGCGGCGAGCGACCGGCAGCTGCGGCGCGCCGAATTGGTGCACCTGATCACCGTGCACACCGCCGCGTACCGGCGGAGCGCGCTCGTGAGCGTGATCGGCGGCCGCGTCTACGCGCTTCTCCCCGATCTCCCCGAGCACGCCGAGCCGCCGATTCTGGCTCTGGCCAAGGAAATCGTGGGCACCGCGCAACGGCATCTCGACGTCCGCGTGCGCGCCGCGCTGGGCGGTGTCGTTCCCCGGCTTTCCGACGCGGCGGCTTCGCGGGGCGACGCGGACCGCGTACTGGCGACGATGGCCCGCGGCCACGGGACCGCGGACGTCGCCTCGCTGGCCGACGTCCGCGCCGAGGTCCTGCTCTCGGAGGTGCTCGCCTTCCTCGGCGAGCAACCGAGAATCCGCGACCCGAGGCTGACGGAACTGGTCGCGCACGACGCCGAGCACGGCGGCATCCTGGTCCCCGCGGTACTCGCCTACCTCGACGCGTTCGGCGACGTCCGGCGCGCGGCGCGCGAGCTGAACATCCATCCGAACACCGTCCGGTACCGGGTGCGGCGCGCGGCCGAGGTGTCCGGGATCGACCTGGCCGACCCCGCGCAGCGCGTCCTTGCCCAGCTTCTGCTGCGCCTCTAGAACGCGTTTCGTCCTCTGAACGCGCTAGTTCGCGACCTGAACCACCGCATCCAGAGGACGAAACGCGTGGTCGGCGACCTCAGCCAGCCCGCGATAGGAATCCAGCCGCTCCGCTTGGTCGAAAGTACTGGTGGTCACCAGGATCTCGTCGGCGCCGGTCTTGGCGACGAGATCGGCCAGCCGGTCGCCCACCTCGTCCGGGGTGCCGGCGATCTGGCCGTCGAGCGCGCGGTCCAGCCGCTCCCGGTCCCGCTCGGACAACGGCGTCGCGAGGATCTCCTCGACCGGGGACAGCGGCGGGAAGACGCCGTGCGTCCGCGAGTAGACCGTCGACCACGCTTCGGGGATCAGCAACCGCCGTGCTCGCTCGGCCGTCTCGGCGACCGCGATCGCCGTGGACACCACGACGTACGGCCGCGACGACTGCGCGGAGGGCTGGAAGCCGGCGCGATATCCCGCGATCGCTTCGAGCAGCGGTCCCTCGCCCCGGACCGGCGCGATCACCAGCGGCAACCCCAGTTCCGCGGCCAGCCGCGCCCCCGCGCCGGTGGCCAGCAGGAACGCGGGCACGCGCAGGCCCTCCGCCGGAACGGCGTGCACGCCCGGATACGCCGTCTGGTCGCCCGCGAGAAAACCCAGCAGTTCCCGGACCTGGTCGCCGAAGCGGTCGGCGTCGTCCTTTTCGTGCCCGAGCGCCTGGCGGACCCCGCCGGTGAACCCGACCGACCGGCCGAGCCCCATGTCGACGCGGCCGGGGAACAGCGATTCGAGCACGCCGAACTGTTCCGCGACCACCAGCGGACGGTGGTTCGGCAGCATCACGCCGCCGGTGCCGACCCGGATCCGCTCGGTCGCCGCGGCGACCGCGGCCGCCAGCACCGTGGGCGCCGAACCGGCGACACCGGGCACGCTGTGATGTTCGGAGACCCAGAACCGGTGATAGCCAAGCGCTTCGATCTCCCGTGCGAAGGCGACGGTGTCACGAAGGGCGCGAGGCGCGTCGCCGCCGCGCCGGGTCGGGGACCGGTCCAGTACCGAAAGCGTGCTCACCCTCGGTTCAACGCGCCGGGGACCGGCGGGCATTCCCAGCTCAGGGGCACCGAGGGGTTCCGGCCGACGTCGTTTCAGGTACCTACGGCCCCAGTACATGATGGCCCCCTTCACTGCGCCTAGCGCAAGGAAGGGGGCCATCATGTACTCACGCGAGAGCAGTTGGCCCGCCGCCGTTGCGACTGGTGGCGCGCCTGTGGCCGACGTGGCGATCATCGAGACCGTGAACCGGCACGAGGGTGGTGGTGCCGCGGGCATCGTCGCCCGTCACGCCTTGATCAACGGAAGATCGGGGACACTCAACGTCCCCAATCCTCCGTTGATCAAGCTCGTGCCCCATCACGACCTATGGACCGGCAACCAAGCGGGATAGCTCCCGGACGCCCAACGACCGGATCCTCCCCACCCGACCGCACTCAGGCCCTACGGGCGCCAACGTTCGCTGTAGTCCGGATGGTCGGCGTGCGGCAGGGCCAGCAACCGCAGGGTCAGGCACCAGTTCGTCCCGGCCTCGTCGGCGGGCACGTGGCATGTCTCGCACCAGTACTCGTTGCCGTACAGGGGGAAGCCGGGCACCTTCTCCGAGACCGTGGTGCGGTGCGCCTGCAGGAGCCGCCGGATCGCCTCGATCTCGTTGATCATCTGATTGACCACGTCGAGTTCGATGTCGTTCAGCGAGCGGATCTTCTTTTCGATGACGACCTTGGTCTCACCCCGATTGAGCGATTCGCTGATCTCGGTTTTCTTGACCGCCTGCATGATCAACGCCTGGCGTTGCCCGACACGCGCGGCGAGAAAGGCGATCAGGTCGTCCACGGATTCTCCTTCGTCTCCCCCAGCCTAGGTGTTCGGCGGGGAATGTCGCTGGCAGGAAACCTGCCGTTACGACTTGGCCCCACGCGTCACACAGTCTCGTATCGATCACTCTCCCACCGGGAAGAGGTTTCGAGATCGACACGAGTTCGCAATCACTCCGCGAGGAAACCGGAGAAGAGACGGGCGGCGAGTACGAATTGGTCACCGAAGCCGCACGCGCCGTCACGAAACGTGGAAACCAGGGTTAGGGCGTGTCGTCGCGCGCCTTACTCGGCTGGACCCGCTTCGGCTCACCCGGCATCTTCGGGTAGTCCGGCGGGTACGGCATCTCGCCGAGGCCGTGGTCGCGCTCGTCCCGCGCGTACCACTCCAGCAGCGTCTCGATACCGAACGCCTGCTCGTCCATCGGCGCGTGCAGGTCGCCTCGTTCGGCATAGAAGGCGCCCGCGGTGAGGACGTCGAAGTCGTCCGGGTCGACCTCGGTGAGCAGATCCCAGGTCAGCGGCGTCGACACCGTCGCGCGCGGGGTGCCCCGGACCGACCAGGCCGAAGCCACGGTGCGGTCGCGCGCGGCCTGGTTGTAGTCGATGAAGACCCGGCCGCCGCGTTCTTCCTTCCACCAGGCGATGGTCGCCTTGTCCGGGATGCGGCGCTCGACCTCGCGGCCCAGCGCGATCACCGCGTGGCGGACGTCGATGAAGTCCCAGTCCGGCCGGATCCGCACCAGGACGTGCACGCCGCGGCCGCCCGAGGTCTTCGGGTAGCCGACCAGCCCGGCCGAGTCCAGGACCTCGCGCACCACGCCGGCGACCTCGACCGCGTCGGAGAACCCGGCCTCGTCCGGCGGGTCGACGTCGATGCGGAGTTCGTCGGGATGATCGACGTCGGGCCGCCGCACCGGCCACGGGTGGAAGTCGAAGGTGCCCAGGTTCGCCGCCCAGGCGAACACGGCGGGCTCGGTCGGGCAGACCTCCTCGGCGGTCCGGCCCGACGGGAAGGTGATCTTCGCGGTTTCCACCCATTCAGGGGCGCCCTTCGGCACGCGCTTGGCGTAGAACCACTCGCCCTCGACGCCGTCGACGTAGCGCTTCAGCGTCGTGGGCCGCTCGCCGACCGCGCGCAGCAGCGGCTCGCCGACCGCGACGTAGTGCTCCACGACCTGGCGTTTCGTGATGCCGCGGGCCGGAAAGTACACCTTGTCCGGGCTGGACACCCGGACTTCGCGCTCGCCTACCGCGATCTGGATCGGCTCACCGTTCTTGGGCATGCGCCCACCGTATCGCCGATCAGGGCCGGGGATCCGTCTTCAGAACGGCCATCGTGATGACGTCATGCCATTCGCCGTCCCACCACAGCGCTTGCCGCTGGATCCCCTCGCGGACGAATCCGCATTTCTCGTACACGCGCCGGGCCCGCGGGTTGTGGGCGAAGACCTCAAGCGATACCCGGTGCAGGCCGACGACGTCGAACGCGTAGTCCAGCAGGAGCTTCGTCGCCTCGGTGCCGTACCCCTTCCCGAAGACGTCCGGGCCGGTCAGCGCGATCCGGAAGCCCCCGGAGCGGTTGTGTTCGTCGATGTCGGACAGCACCACGTCGCCGAGATAGGCACGGTCTTCCTTGCGGAGGATCGCGTAATCCGCGCGGTCTTCGAGCCCCGGCCGCGATGCCAGGAACCGGTGGATCTGTTCCTCGGTGAACTTCGTGTGGGTGCCGGTGAGCCGGATGACCTCGGGGTCTCGCACCGCCTCCCAAGCGGCTGCGAAGTAGGAATCGTCGAGCTGCGCCAGTACGACGTTCTCGCCGTCGAGTTCGGGTTGCGTCCGCAACGCCTCGGTGTCGATCACAGCGGATACCGTACGGTTGACGCGGTGTCCGGCCGTACCAAATTAATCCTCGCGCTCACCGTGCTCGTCCTTTTCGTGACGGCCGCGGTACTGCTCCCCATCCCCAGCCCGGCCGGGCTGCGGGCCTGGGCGGCCGCGACCGGTCCGGCGACCCCGCTGGTCTTCTTCCTCGTCTATTCGGTGCTCACCGTCGCGCCGATCCCGCGGACGGTGTTCAACCTGGCCGGTGGGCTGCTGCTCGGCACCACGACGGGCATCGTCGTCGGGATCCTGGCGACCACGGTCGCCTCCGGGCTCTCGTTCGGCCTCGCGAGGGCACTCGGACGCGACCTCGTCACCCGGCATCTGCACCGCGCCCGGGTCCGCGCGGTCAACGACCGGCTTTCCGACGGCGGTGTCCTGGCGATCACGTCCCTGCGACTGATCCCGATGGTGCCGTTCGCTCCGCTGAGTTATCTGTGCGGAGTGTCCTCCGTCCGTTTCGCCCCGTATCTGCTCGGGACCGCGCTCGGCAGCCTTCCCGGCACGGTCGCGGTCGTCGTCCTCGGCGACGCCCTCACCGGGGAAACCCCGCCCGCCCTGCTGATCTGTTACGCCGTGTTCGCCGCGGCGGGGGCCATCGGACTGGTGAAGGTCTTCCGGCGGAAAGCCCGCCGGGTGCCCGAACCGGACGGGCGGGAAGAATCACGCGCCTCCGCACCGGCGAGCTGACGGGGAGCCGAAACCACCGCCCGCTACACTCGATCGGGTGCGCGGGACCTGTCAGGCCGCGTAGCGCCACCATCACCCGGGATGTGTTCGTCAAAGAATGTGTCAGGAGCAGTCGCCATCGACACCGGTCAGCTGATCGCTGGGCACTACCGCCTGGTCGAGCAAATTGGTAGCGGTGCCATGGGGGTGGTCTGGCGCGCCATCGACGTCCGCCTCGAGCGCTCGGTGGCGGTCAAGCAGATTCTCCCGCAGCCGGGTGTCTCCGAAGCCGAACGCGACAACATGCGCCAGCGCGCCATGCGCGAGGCGAAGAACGCGGCCCGCTTCCAGCATCCGAACGCGATCGTGGTGTTCGACATCGCCGAGCACGGCGGCGACCCCTGCCTGGTGATGGAGTACCTGAACGGCCCGAGCCTCTCGGCGATCATCTCCGAGGAGGGCACGCTGCCGCTGGGCCGCGTCGCGAAGATCGGCGAGCAGGTGGCGTCGGCGCTGGTCGCCGCGCATCGCGCCGGGATCGTGCACCGCGACGTCAAACCGGGGAACATCCTGATCGACGAGTCGGGTACCGCGAAGATCACCGACTTCGGCATTTCCCGCGCGGCGGGCGACATGACGCTGACCCAGACGGGCCTTATCGGCGGCACCCCGGCCTATCTCGCGCCCGAACTGGCGCGCGGTTCCGATCCGGTGCCCAGCTCCGACGTCTTCGCGCTCGGCGCGACGCTCTACCAGGCGATCGAAGGTCAGACGCCGTACGGGAACAGCTCCAACCAGCTCGCGCTGCTGTACGCGGCCGCGAACGGCCAGATCAACCCGCCGCAGCAGGCGGGTGCCGCGACGGCGCTGCTGATGAGCCTCCTGCGCACCGAACCGACCGAGCGGCCGACCATGGCCGAGGCCAGGGAGCGGCTCGCCGCGCTGGCGGCGAGTGAATCCGCCGCGGGAACGGTGTCGTCGCCGCGGCTTTTCGGAGCCGGTGGCGGTAGACAGCCCGCCGCGCCCGAGACGCCGGGACGCGGCCTTCCCGGCGGGGACCGTCCGCCCTGGCAGCGGGTCGATCCCCCGGCCCAGCCCGCCACGACGCCGGCCCCACCGACGCCCGCCAAGCAGCACACGCCGACCGCCGCGTTCATCCCGATGCGTTCACCGGCGGCTCCGCCCAACACGCCGCCGCGCCCGGTCGCCGCGGTATCCCCGCCGCCGTCCGCGGCCGCCCCGATGCGGCCGTCCCCGGCCAAACCCGCCGACGGCAAGCGCAAGGCCGCCCTGTTCGCGGGCGCCGGTGCCGCGGTCGTGGTGATCGCCGTGATCGTGTTCCTGGTGCTCAATTCGGGCAACGGCGGGACCAACCAGGGGCCCGCCGACGCGGGCGCGAATCCGCGGCCCAGCAGCTCGGTCTCCAAATCGGCTCCCCCGTCTTCCTCACGCGCGGCCCCGGCCGGGCTGGGGAAGACCGAGAGCGAGAAGATCACGAACTTCTCCAGCGTCGGTCAGTTCGTCCTGGGCTTCTTCGACACCAACACGATCGGGACGCCGGCGAGCTGGAACATGCTGACCGACGCCGCGAAGGCCGTGTACGGCTCGGAGCAGGCTTTCGCCGATTACTGGGCCGCTCACAAGGTCACCGGCGCCAAGCAGGCGCACGCGGACAGCGGCGGCGGTAACCCCGACGGTTCGATCGACATGAACGTGACGGTCAACAACGGTCCTCGCCCGGCGCTGCGCGTGATCCAGTCCGGCGGGCAGTACCTCATCGACGCGGACACGCGCGTACTCGGTCCGTGACCCGCTGTGGCGGGGGTGAGACCCGCCTCGCCGGTGGTAGGACAAACGCCGCTCGTGGCTTACTGTTGCTTTCATGGCCGATAGCGGACCTTTCGGACCTGGCCAGAATCCTCGTTTCCGCGAGGACCTGGTAGGTCTCGACCCGTACGATCCCGAAGCCCGCGCCTTCGCCGAGCATCTGGACCGCATCGAACGCTGCGGCCCGAACTTCACCGTGGAAGCCTGCCTCGACGGTGTCTCCGATTTCGCCGACTCCAGCAACCGCCTCGGCGGTCTGCGCTGGTGGATTTCGGCGCTCGTCGTGATCCTCATCGTGCTCGGCGTGATGGTCACCGCATGGGACATCATCGGCCGGGCCATCGCCTGGCTCGCGGGGTAACGTGGAACCGGTGAAAGGCATGAAACCCGTTGTCGGAGCCACGCCTCGCGTGGTCAAGTCCGAGCAGGAATGGCGGGAACAGCTCAGCCCCGAAGAGTACGCGGTGCTCCGCCAGGCGGGCACCGAGCGCCCCTTCACCGGTGAGTACACCGACGAGAAGACCGCCGGTGTCTACGAGTGCCGCGCCTGTGGTGCCGAACTGTTCCGCAGCGACACGAAGTTCGAGAGCCATTGCGGCTGGCCGTCGTTCTACGACCCGGCCGATTCCGACGCCGTCCTCCTCCGCGAGGACACCACCATGGGGATGCGCCGGATCGAGGTGCTGTGCAAGTCGTGCCACAGCCACCTCGGGCACGTCTTCGAAGGCGAGGGATACGCCACGCCGACGGATCAGCGGTACTGCATCAACTCGATCTCGCTGAAGCTCGTTCCCGAGTCGTAACCGACCGAAGCGAACCACCGCCCTCCCTGATGCGTTCCCGAGGAACAGGAACAGCGTCGGGGAGGGCGGTGTCTTATGCATGACCCTTGGGGAATCTCCGGACCGGCTTTCGCTTGGCTGTACGGTTGCCTGGTCGTCCTGCCGCTCTCGCTCGCCATGGCGCACGAGCTGTGGCTGCGTCGCGACACCGGCGCCAGGACGGTGCCCGGTCTCTATCACCTGGCCGCACTGGCGGACGGTGCCGAGCGGGTCACCGACACCGCCGTCGCCGGTCTGCTCGAACGGCACTTCCTGCGGCCCGACAGCCGCGGCATCCTGCACCCGGTCAAGCCGGTCCCGGCCGATCCGTTCCAGCGCGCGATCGTCTCGCTCGTGCACGGTCACGGGACCGGACTGCGCGAGCTGCGCTCGAAGATGGCACGACACGAGGCCGTCCGGGAGCTGCGCGCCGATCTGGAGCGGCGAGGCCTGCTTGTCCGCGAGAACCGCCGCCGTTGGGGCTGGCAGTACGCGCTCGCCGCGTACTTGGCCCTTTTCGCGCTGGGGATCGCGAGGCTGACGAACGCCGTACCGCTGAAGCGGCCGGTCGGCGCCCTCGTCATCCTGATCATCGGGGTGGCCGGTGCGATCGGCCTGACCGTGTGGCGGCAATGGCCGGACCGCTCGGGCCGGGCGACCGCCGCGGGCGGCCTGGCCTTCCACTACGGCCAGTGGGACCGCGCTCTGGCCCGCACTGCGACCGGGCAGGTCGCCCTCCACGGGTTGCGGGCCTTCCCCGACCAGGTCGTCGCGGTCACGCTGATCAAGACCGGCGGAACGAGGGGCAGGCTGTTCGCCGGCACGGCGAGTACCTGCGGTGGAGGCGCGTCGTACGCCGTCGGTTCCGGGGGCTGCGGTGGCGGAGGCTCATCCTGTGGTAGTGGCGGAGGAGGTGGTTGTGGTGGCTGAAGCCTGGGGTATCTCAGGGCCGGACTTCTGGTGGCTCTACGCACTGGCGATCGCGCTTCCCTTCACCATCGCGGGGCTGCACGCGTTGTGGCTCCGGCGCGGCTTTCACGATGGCGAAAAGCTGCCGACCGTGCACCATGTGGCGGCTCTGGCGGGCGGCACCGCGCGGGTCACCGACACGGTGGTCGCCGCGATGCTCGAACGCGAACAGGCCCGGCTCGGTGGTTCGGGCAGGCTCTACCGCACGCCGTTGATCCCGGTCGACCCGCTGGGACAGGAACTCGCCGGTGCGCTCTCCGCGACACCCGACCACCGGCTGCGGGAGTGGATGAGCCGCGGGCCGGCGATGCGGGCGTTGTGGGCCGACTTGGGTCGCCGCGGCCTGGTTGTCCGGGAAGGGCGACGGCGGCTCTGGTGGAGGATCGCCGCCGTTGGCTACGCCGTGCTTCTGGCGATCGGAACGGCCAGGTGGTTCGCCGGCGACGGCGGCGGAATCCTGAGCGCGCTTCTTGTCGTCACCCTGGTTCTGCTGATCGTGACCCTCCGGTTCGGGCGGACCGACTACCAGGGCAGGACGACCATCGCGGGCCGCGAGGTGCTAGCCGAGGCGAAGACGGATCGGAGCCTGGTCGCGGGTGCGGCGGGCACGGTGGCTCTCCGCGGCGTCGCCGCGTATCCCGATCGTGAAGTCGCCCGCATCCTGAGCCGCCACGCCGGACCACCCGGCAAGGACACTCGCGCCTTCGCCTGGGGAGACGGGATCGGGACGGACACCGGCGGCTTGTGACGGCCCAACTGCCGTGGTGAAGGCCCACCCCCGATGTTCGAATCACGGAACCACGACCGGACGGAAAGACGTCCGACTACGGTAACTGCACCTGCTCGCGAAAGGCCCGTGCGATGAAAGACACCTGGGGCATTCCCGGACCTGCTTTCCTGGCTGTCTATGCCGTGTTGCTGGTGCTGCCACTGCTCGTCGGTCTTCTGTGGACGATCGCGGTCAGGGTGGGCCGTAAGGCACCCCGCGCCGCGGTGAGCGGCCCGGAACCGACGGTGTACGAACTCGCCTTTCTGGCGGGCGGCCCGGACCGTGTGGTCGACACGGCCATCGCGGCGCTGGTCGAACGCGGGACACTGCGGGTCAGCAGCTCGAAGCAGCTGCAGCTGACGGGCCCCATGCCCGCGGACCCGATCGAGAAGGCCGTCGCCAAAGGGGCGAAGCCCGGCTACAACGCCACGACCCGCGGCATGCGCGACCGCCTGCGGATGTCGGGACCGATGCAGGCGCTCGCCAAGGACCTGGAAGCGCGCGGGCTCGTGGTCGCGGACCGGGCGCCTCGGGTCCGCCAGGTCGTGTACTTCCTGTATCTCGCCGTGCTCGTGCTCGGGGTGGTGCGCCTGATCGCCGGGATCTCCAGTGACCACCCCGTCGGTTTCCTCGTCCCGCTGCTGATCGCGGCCGGCTTCGCGACACTGGTCGCCCGCGCCGTCAAGAACAAGAGGCCGGGCCCGCGCCCGACCGGCGAGGGCGACCGGGTCCTCCACCGGGCCAGGTCCGCCCACGGCCGGGAGCGCAAGCGCGCAGCCCCCGACGGGAGCGCGGTGGGTGGCGCGATGCTGGGCGGTGCGGTGCTCGGCGGCGCCGCGGCGGCGGTCGCGTTCGGCGGTCTCTCCTACTACCCCGACGAGGAACTGAGCGAGGCCCTCATCCCGCCCCCGGTCCCGGGTGGTTTCGGCGGTGGTTCGTCCGGTGGTGGCGGGTCCTCGTGCGGGAGCAGCAGTGGCGGAAGTTCGTGCAGCAGCGGTGGAAGCTCGTGCAGCAGCGGCGGGAGTTCCTGCGGAGGCGGGGGCTGCGGTGGCTGACCGGCCGGCGCACCTCGGGATCGGGATCGGCTGGCGGCACGAGCTGGACCTGTCGATCGCGCGGCTGCCCGGCGTCGACTGGGTCGAGGTCGTCGCCGAGAACCTGCACGCCGGACATCTCCCGGAAACCCTGGTCGCGTTGCGGGACAAGGGAATCCCCGTTCTGCCGCACGCGGTCTCCCTGTCACTGGGCGGGGCCGAGCCGCTGGACACCGTCCGCGTCGAGCGGCTCGCGGAGATCACCCGCGAGCTCGGCGCGCCGATGGCCAGCGACCACGTCTGCTTCGTCCGCGCGGGCGGCCTCGACTCAGGCCATCTGATGCCGCTCCCCCGCACCCGGGAAGCGCTCGATGTCTTGGTGGACAACGTCAAACTGACGCAGTCCATCGTGGACGTCCCGTTCGCGCTGGAGAACATCGCGGCGGTACTGGAGTGGCCGGACGCGGAGTTCACCGAGTCGGAGTTCCTGCGGGAGCTGACGGAGCGGACCGGTTGCCTGCTGATCATCGACGTCGCCAACCTGTACGCCAACGCCCGCAACCTCGGCACCGATGCCGAGCGGTTCCTCGACGAGATCCCGTGGGAGCGGCTGGCGTACACGCATATGGCCGGCGGCGTCGAACGCGACGGCGTCTACCACGACACGCACGCCCATCCGGTGGTCCCGGAGGTACTGGACCTGCTGCGCGAACTGCGGCGGCGCACCGAGCCGCCAGGCGTGCTGCTGGAACGCGACGACGACTACCCGCCCGACAGCGAACTGGCGGCCGAACTGGCCGCGCTGCGGGAAGCGGTCTCACCGTGACCTCGCCCCGGGAGCGGCTCGCCGGGCAACAAGCTCAGCTGCTCAAGGCACTCCTCGCCGGGGGCGAGGCCCCGGCCGGTTTCGACGCGGGCAGGCTCCATATCGAAGCGAATGTCTTGCGGAACAAGCAAAGCAGGCTGGCCGCCTACCTGCGGCCCGACCTCGCGGAAACCCTCGGTGACCGATTCGGGGCGCTCTTCCGCGAGTACGCGGCGAGCCACCCGAAGACCGACGCCATCCGCGCGCGGGCCTACGCGGACGCTTTCGGCACGTGGCTCGTGGAGCGTGGCGAGGTGCCGAAGCCCCCGGGGCGCTTGGCGAGGTGGCTACGGCGCGGTTCGTGACGGGTGCGGCGGACGTGGCCGGGCCGTGAAGGCCTCCTTCCCTACTCTCAAGGTAGGGAAGGAGGCCTTCACGGACTTTCCGGCCTTGGTGCCCAGCGGTCAGTCAGACACCGGTGTTGTTCCACGACGCGGGGTCGCTGCCCGGCACGTGCGTCGCTTCTGTCCACTGTGGATTCGCTCCGGGCAGCACGCCCGGCATCCTGACGCGGGTCAGCCGTCCGAGTTGACTGCCGACGTCCTCCAGCCACTCGGTCCCGTCGAAGCCTGCGGGGCCGGGTTCCTTGCGCCCCAAGGAGTCCAGCCACTGCCCGGTGCCGGCCAGCGAGGTACGGACGTGCCAGCTGCCGCCCTCGGTCATCGCCCGGCGCAGGGCGGTCATGATCGCCGCCGCGGTGAGCCAGCCGGTTGCGTGGTCGAGCGCCTGCACCGGCAGCGGTCCCGGGACGTCGAGCCCGGCGGCCTTCCCGCCTTCGTCGGCGATCCCCGACGCCATCTGCACCAGGCTGTCGAACCCGCGCCTGCGCGCCCACGGCCCTTCCCAGCCGTAGGCCGACAGGTCCGCGACCACGATCCCCGGATGGAGTTCGGCGAGTGTCTCCGGCGAGAAACCCTTGGCCACCAGCGACCCCGGCCGGAAACCCTGCAGGACGACGTCGGCGCGGGCGATCAGCTTCCGCAGCCGCGCGCGGCCTGCCTCGGATTCGAGGTCGACGTACGCCGAGCGCTTGCCCATCCCGGTGTCGACCGCCAGCGGCGGCACGGTCGGCAGGTTCGCCGAACCGACGTGCAGCACGGTCGCGCCGTGCGCGGCGAGCACCCGGCCCGCGACCGGTCCGGCGATGACATGCGTCAGTTCCAGGACCCGCACGCCGCCCATCGGCCGGTCGGACTCGAAGAGCCGGCGGGGTTCCGACGGGCCGAGCGGCCGGATCTCGGCGATCGGCAGCGCGGACGATGCCTGCCCTTGCTTGTGCGCCAGCCACTCCTCGCGGGAGCGCATCACGGCCGCGGCACCGCCGGCGCCGATCACCGCGGACTCGACCTCGTACTTCGACTTGGCCGCGACGACCTTCTCGAACGCCGCGCGGGTCGCGGGCACGCCGAGACCCCAGCACACGGCCGCGACGTGCCGCGGGTAAGTGCAGTGCAGCCGTACCCAGCCGTCGTTCGCGCGGTAGTCGCCGGACAGCGGCGCGCTGAACGGCACCGGCTCCCCGTCGACGCGGATGTACTGCTCGCTGTGGAACGAAGCCGCGGCGTGCCGGGTGTCGACCGAGACCCGGCCGGGCTCGATTCCCCGCACCCGCAACAGTTCCCCGGCCGCCAGCGTCGCCGCGGCGATACTCGACGTCGCCGCCTCCTCGACCCGGAAGATCCCGGGCAGCACGGACTCGGGCCCGGTGACCTCGACGGCGTCTTCGGCGAGCGTCTCGCCCGTGAGCGTGGTCCAGACGCGCGCGTCCACTGGGGCGTTCACTAGGGCAGCAGGGCGATCAGCTCGGCGGGGGTCACCTTGGTCCCGGTGTAGAACGGGATCTCCTCCCGCACGTGGAGGCGGGCCTCGGTGCCGCGCAGGTGGCGCATCAGGTCGACGATGCGGTGCAGCTCGTCGGCCTCGAAGGCCAGGATCCACTCGTAGTCGCCCAGCGCGAACGACGCGACCGTGTTGGCGCGGACGTCCGGGTAGTCGCGGGCCTCCTTGCCGTGGTCGGCGAGCATCTTGCGGCGCTCGTCGTCGGGCAGCAGGTACCACTCGTAGGACCGCACGAACGGATAGACGCAGATGAACTTGCGGGCCTCTTCACCGGCGAGGAACGCCGGGATGTGGCTCTTGTTGAACTCCGCCGGGCGGTGCAGCGCGACCTGGCTCCACACCGGCGCCGAAGCGCGGCCGAGCGGGGTGTGCCGGAATCCGCTGTAGGCGGCCTGGACCTGCTCGATCTCCTCGGCGTGCCACCAGATCATGTAGTCGGCGTCGGCCCGCAGCCCCGAAAGGTCGTAGACGCCGCGGACGACGACGCCCTTGGCCTCCAGCGCGTCGAGGTACTCGGTGGTCTCCGCGGTCGCCCGCGCGCGGTCGTCACCGAGCTTCCCCTGCTCGGCCCGGAAGACCGACCAGGCGGTGTAGCGGATGGTGTCATTGAGCTCGTTGTAGTTCAGCCGCGCCATACCGCCATCTTGGCACTGCCGGTGCTCAGGAGCCCTCGTGGGTCGGTGTGATCCCGGCGATGCGCCGGGCGGCCGCGTCGGCGGTGGCGATACACGCCGGGAGGCCGACGCCGTGCAGTGTCGCGCCCGCCACGGCGAGCCCGGGGACGGCCGCGACGGCGCGTTCGATCCGCTCGACCCGCACGAGGTGACCGGTGCCGTACTGCGGGAGCCCGCCGCCCCATCGGGTCACCAGGGCGTCGATCGGCTCGGCCGTGACACCGGTCAGCCGGGCCAGGTCGTCGCGGACCACGCGCACGAGTTCGCCGTCGTCGGCGTGCAGGGCTCCCGGTTCGCCGAAGCGGCCGACCGAGCCACGCACCAGCACCGGGCCTTCGCCGTATTGCGCCCACTTGCGGGAGGAGAAAGTGAACGCCTTGGCGGCGAACGGCTTCCCGGCCGCGTCCCGCTCCCCGGCGCCGATCAGCACCCCGGACGACTCCGGCAGCGCGGTCCCCGGCGGGAGCGCGAGCGCGACCACCGCCATCGACGCGAGTTCGACCTTCGCGAACACCGACGAGGCGACTCCCGCGACACCGTCGAGCAGCCGCCGCGCCGAAGGAGCCGGGACGGCGAGGAGGACGGAGTCGGCTTCGAGGTCGTCGACCTGCCAGCCGGTGGCGGTGCGTTCGAGCGCCGTCACGGTGGTCCCGGTCCGGATCTCGGCGCGGGACAGCTCCGCGAGCCGGGCGATCAGCGTGCCGAGGCCGCCCAGCAGGGTACCGAAGACCGGCGCCGTACTCGGCGAGGCGGGCATGAGGGACGCGGCGCCTTCGGTGAGCGAGCGTGCGCCGCGATCGATCGCCGACGCGAGACCGGGCATGGTCGCGCGCAGGCCGAGCCCGTCCGCTCCCCCGGCGTAGACCCCGCCCAGCAGCGGGTCGACGAGCCGGTCGACCAGTTCGTCGCCGAACCGCTCCCGCAGCAGCGGGCCGAGCGGCACGTCATCGGCGGGTAGTTCCAGCGGAGATAAGGAGGCCTCGGCCTCGACCAGGGCCCGGCCCTTCTCCGACAGCACCCCCGCGACCGCGTCGGCCGAGGCGGGAACGCCCATGACCGTGCCCGGTGGCAGGCCGAGCACCGAACCGCCGGCGTGGATCTTCGCCCGGGCCTTGGTGGGATGGACCAGGCTTTCGCCCAGCCCGACCTCGCGGACCAGGGCAATTGCCTCAGGACGGCGGGCGAGGAAGGCCTCCGCGCCGACGTCGTAGCGTTCCCCGGCGAGCTCGACCGTGCGGAGCTTCCCGCCGAGCGACTCCGTCGCCTCGAAAACGACGATCCGAGCGTCTTCGCCGAGTAACGTCCGGAGGCGGTAGGCCGCGGTCAGTCCCGAGATACCGCCCCCGACGACGGCGACGGTCTTCACGGCTGGAGCTCGTGCACCAGCCCGACCACGCGCGTCAGTACGTCGGGGTCGACGCCGGGCAGCACGCCGTGGCCGAGGTTGAAGATGTGACCGTCGGCCGCGCGGCCTTCGGCGTGAATGCGCCGGACCTCCGCTTCGAGCACCGGCCAGGACGCGTGCAGCAGCGCCGGGTCGAGGTTGCCCTGCACGACCCCGCCACCGAGCCGCCGGACGGCTTCGTCGAGCGGGATGCGCCAGTCGACGCCGACCACGTCGGCGCCCGCGTCGCGCATGGCCACCAGCAGCTCGCCGGTGCCGACACCGAAGTGGATCCGCGGCACGCCGTACGCGGCGACCGCGGACAGCACCTTCGCCGAATGCGGCAGGACGAACTCGCGGTAGTCCCGCTCCGAGACCGCTCCCGCCCACGAGTCGAACAGCTGGATCGCGTCGGCCCCGGCGTCCAGCTGGGCGGACAGGAAGGTGATCGCCATGTCCGCCAGGCGCCCGGCCAGCTCGTGCCACAACTCCGGCTCGGAGTGCATCAGCGCCTTGGTGTGCTCGTGGTTGCGGCTCGGCCCGCCCTCGATGAGATAGGACGCCAGGGTGAACGGCGCGCCCGCGAATCCGATCAGCGGCGTCTCGCCGAGCGATCCGACCAGCAGCCGGACGCCCTCGGCGACCCGCTCCACCTGCTCCGGGTCGAGGACCGGCAGCGCGCGCACGCCCGCGGTGTCGCGGATCGGCGCCGCCACGACCGGGCCGGTACCGGCGACGATGTCGATGTCGAGGCCCGCCGCCTTGAGCGGGACGACGATGTCACTGAAGAGGATGGCCGCGTCGACGCCGTGACGGCGGATCGGCTGGAGGGTGATCTCCGCGAGCATCTCGGGGTCGAAGCAGGCCTCGAACATGGAGGTGCCCTCGCGCAGCGCCCGGTACTCGGGCAGCGACCGGCCGGCCTGGCGCATGAACCACACGGGGGTATGGGCCGGGCGTTCGCCGCGCGCGGCGGCCAGGAACGGCGAGCCGGGCAGGGCGCGACGGGCCGCCGGGACGATCTGCGCGGGAGAAGCAGCTGAAGGAGACATCACGGTTCATGGTGCCATGGGCGCTCAGCGGCCTTGCTCTCGGCGCGTCTGCGCCCCGAACCGGACTATCGCGTCCTACAGTCGGTTGGTGACCGCGATGACGTCAGTACCCGATCTCTTCCGTGAAGCCGTCGCGGCGTTGCAATCGGTCCGGCCCCGTCCCGAAGTGCAGCTGGAGACGATGCGCCCGCCGCAGCGCCTCGCGCCGTGGTCGTATGCGGTGAGCTGCGAGGTGGAGGGGCCCGCGGACGTGCTGGCGTCGGGACGGCTGGTGCTGCTGCACGACCCGGACGGCCAGGAGGGCTGGGACGGTGTCCTGCGGCTGGTCATGTACGTCCGCGCGGAACTCGACCGGGAACTGGCCACCGATCCCTTCCTGCCCGCCGTGGGCTGGTCGTGGCTGACCGACGCGCTGGAAAGCTCCGGCGCGGAGTGGACGGCGCTGGGCGGCACGGTCACCGAGACGTCGTCGGCCCGCTTCGGCGACATCTCCGGGCCCGCGCGCACCGACGATCTGGAACTGCGGGCGTCCTGGACGCCGACCGACGCCGCCCTGCGGCCGCACGGGCAGGCCTTCTGTCAGGTGATGGCGAGCGTCGTCGGGCTGCCTCCGGTCGGCGTGACCCTCTTCGGGCAACGCCAGTCCTCCTGAGCCGGGCCGCCTCCTGAAGGCCGCCGCGTGTCCCGACACGCCGGAATCCCACTAATCGAGACATAGCATTCGGGTTATTTTGCGATGCCCGGTCAGCTAGCACTGCTAGGAAAGCTAGCGATACTAAAGGTCCCTTGCTCTCCCGCCCGAACCGGGGCCAGCTGTACATGAAGGACCCCTTCATTGCGCCTAGCGCAAGCAAGGGGACCTTCATGTACTCGCGAGCCCCTGCGAAGCACCCGTAGACGCCTTCACTTACGCCGTTCGCGCGACCCTGAGAGCGCCCGGACGCCGCCGAGACCGCCCACAGGGCCATCTGGACTAGACCAGCCCCGACCAGCGGAGAGCGGGCGGCACAGAGGTCTGGACCACCCCGTTCGTGCTACGCACAGTGTCACGGACCGCAACACGATCAAGTCGGCCGGAGCAGGCCCTCCCGGCCCCTCGATCTGATTCCGGAGCGTTACCGTCATCGTCACCGAGTGAAGCGATCATGACGCTCCGCGAAGTTGATCAAGCCCCACGCCGGAGGGGTTTTCCGCCCTGCGCCGCACCGCCGTCCAGCGGTACCGGGAAGAGGCACCGGCAGGTGCACGACCCATCTGCACAGTCGGTCGGGCCCCGGTAACTGAAGTCCATCGCGTTCATTTGGCGATGTGTTAGCCACCCGCAGTGTACTAGCCCGATCGTGTTACAACGAACTCCCTGAGTAATTACTGGTTTGAGATAGATACCCGTTCGATCCCCCCGCGAAGGCCTCAGGGCGGCTACAGTGCCATCGACGACACCACTTTCGGTCTAAAGCTGGCGCGGCTGAACGGCCGAAAGTCCCGGTGCCGGTCGGGGGGCACGACCGACTCCAGGGAGGTAGTGACGTGGCTACCGTCGGCATTTCTCAGGCCGTCCGATCCACGCCAGCCGGTTCATTGCCGGCGAGCATGGTTCCGCACCCGCGGGAAGAGCTTTTTTCCGTGTTGGTGGTCGATGACCACCCGCTGTTGAGGGAGGCAATCTCAGCAAGACTCGCACAGATGGGTGCGGGCACCGTTCACGAGGCCGCCACGGTGGCCGAGGCGAGAGCGCGAGCACAGGCCACTGGGCCTTGTGACCTGGCGATCCTCGATCTCGGACTGCCGGATGGCAGTGGCATCGAGCTGGTTACGGAACTCCGTAGCCATGGCTGGCCTCGAGTAGTGGTGCTCGCTTCATCAGACGACCCGTACGCGGTCAGGTCGGCGTTCCAGGCCGGCGCCCAGGCATACCTGCTCAAGTCGGCATCGCCGGTCGTTGTGACCGACGGCGTCCGCAGGGTGCTCGAGGGCGGCGTCTACGCGGACCCGAGCGTCGCACCGGTCCTGGCCACCGGCACCCGAGTCGCCGGCACCGACAACACCCCGCGCGAGCTTTCGGCGCGCGAGGTCGAGGTGCTGCAGCTCGTCGCCGACGGCCAGTCCAACAAGGAGATCGGTGAGGAACTCAGCCTCTCCGCTCTCACCGTGAAGTCTCACCTCTCCCGCATCGGGCGCAAGCTCGGCACGGGCGACCGGGCTCAGATGGTGGCGCTGGCCATGCGTGCCGGCGTGATCCGCTGACAAAGGCGAACTGCCCTGCGGGGCGGGCGGACCAGGCGCGGTCCGCTCGTCCCGTAGGGTCTTCACCTATGGAAGGCGACCGACCAGGAGAATCACAGGCAGACTCGACGCCCGGTGCACCGGTTCTGCTACGCGAGCCATCCGAGGGCACTCCACCGGTGATCGCCGACGCGACCGCCCTCGCCGAAGCCTGCGCGAAGATCGCGGGCGGCAGCGGGGCCATCGCGGTGGACACCGAACGCGCGTCCGGCTACCGGTACTGGCCCAAGGCCTACCTGGTGCAGCTGCGCCGCGAAGGCGCCGGCTCTTTCCTCATCGACCCCATTCCGCTCGAAGGGCAGTTAGCACCCCTCGCGGAAGTACTCAACGACGCCGAATGGGTGCTGCACGCGGCCTCACAGGACCTGCCGTGCCTCGCCGAACTCGACCTGCGCCCGAAGAGCCTGTTCGACACCGAACTCGCCGGACGGCTCGCCGGGTACGAACGGGTCGCCCTCGGCACCCTCGTCGAACTCCTCCTCGGCTACCAGCTGGAGAAGGGGCACAGCGCCGCCGACTGGTCGAAGCGTCCGCTCCCGGTCGACTGGCTCAACTACGCCGCCCTCGACGTAGAGCTGCTCATCGAGCTGCGCGAGAAGCTCGAAGCCGATCTCGCCGCCCAGGGCAAGCTCGAATGGGCCCAGCAGGAATTCGAGGCCGTCCGCACCGCGCCGCCGCCCGCCCCGCGGGCCGAGCCGTGGCGCCGGACGTCGGGGGTGCACAAGATCCGCAGCGCCCGCGGCCTCGCCGCGGTGCGCGAGCTGTGGCAGGCCCGGGACGAACTCGCCCGCAAACGCGATCGGGCACCGAGCCGGATCCTGCCGGACAGCGCGATCATCAACGCCGTCACCGCGGACCCGAAGACCGTCGACCAGCTGCAGGCGCTCCCGGTGTTCAGCGGCCGGGTCCAGCGCAAGTACACCGCGAGCTGGCTACGGCACCTGCAGAACGCCCGCTCGCTCCCGGCCGACGAGCTGCCGACCCCGGCCCAGCAGACCGACGGCCCGCCGCCGGTGAACCGCTGGTCCGACAAGGATCCCGACGCCGCCGCCCGGCTTTCGGCCGCCCGTGCCGCCCTCGCCGCGATCGCCGAGGAGCGCCAACTGCCGGTGGAGAACCTGCTGCTGCCGGAACTCGTGCGCCGCACCTGCTGGCGTCCGCCCGCCGACCTGAGCGAGGACTCGGTCGCCAACACCCTTCGCGACGGCGGCGCCCGGCCGTGGCAGATCGAGCTGGCCGCGGCGGCGCTGAGCAAGGCCCTGCACGCCACCGCGGCCGCCTGACGGAAGCCGCTCGGTCCCCTCAGTCCCCCAGCAGGGCCCGGGCCGAAGTGCGCAGACCGGTGTCCGGTTCCCCGAGACCGGCGAGCCTCAGGACGCTGTCCGCGCCTTCGACGGCGTGCGCCTCGACGTCCAGGTCCGGGCGGTCGCGCCGGACGATCGCGATGCTTTCGACGAGCCCGAACACCAGGTCGGTCCGGATGCCCGCGCGGTCACCGGGAACTCCCACCGCGGTGACGAGGGCGCCGTAGACGCGTTTGAGTTCCGCCCGTTCGGCCCGGAACCGCGCCAGCCTCGGCGAGGAGATCTCCGGTAGCAGGTACAGGGCGCCGAGGTTGTGCCGCGCGCTGCCGAGCAGGTGGATGTCCGCGTAGGCGAGCGCCCACAGCCGGACGCCGACCGGCGCGTGCACGGCCGAGAGCCCGCCCGCGACGTCGAGCGACGGCCGGACGGTGTCCTCCAGCAGTGCCGCGAGAATGTCCTCTTTGGACGGAAAGTGGTAGTAGAGCGACGCCTGGCGCAGGCCGGCGCGTTCGGCGATGGCCCGCGTGGTCGTCGCCGCGTATCCGGCGCCGGTGAACAGCTCCCCCGCCGCGTCCAGTACCGCGAGCCGCGCTTCCCGCTTGCTCGCCGCCGCGCCACTGGCCCTCGGTCTGCCCACCCCGGTCGTTTTCGTCATCTATCCGATCCTGCCATTTCTTCGCGGCGATCTTTGTTACGTCCGGCGGTCGGCTCAGGTTACCGAATCCGGTATCTGTTAACACCGCACTTACCGGGCGGAGACCAGAAGGACCTCGCACGCCCTTAATTTCGGTCAGCCGATCGAAATTCGGCCCTTCAGACAGGAGCCCCCGAATGCCCTCCGAAGACCTTTCCGCCTTCGGGTATCGCCAAGAACTCCGCCGGACGCTAGGCGGTTTCTCTGCCTTCGCCGCCGGTTTCTCCTTCGTTTCCATCCTGACCACGGTGTTTCAGCTGTTCGCCTTCGGCTATTCCTTCGGAGACACGCTCTTCTTCTGGACGTGGCCGCTCGTGCTCGCCGGCCAAATGCTCGTCGCGCTCAACTTCGCCGAACTCGCCGCCCGTTTCCCGCTGGCCGGATCCGTTTACCAGTGGGCGAAACACCTGTCGCCGGGATTCGGGGGCTGGCTCGCGGGCTGGATGATGCTGGTGGGCTGTGTCGTCGCGCTCGCCGCGGCCGCGATCGCGCTGCAGGTGGTGCTCCCCTCGGTCTGGAGCGGTTTCCAGCTCGTCGGCGGCGACCCGGCGGTCACGTCGCCGACCGGCGCCACCAACGCGGTCCTGCTCGGCGCCCTGCTGATCGTCTTCACCACGGCGGTCAACGCCGGCGGCGTGCGGCTCATTGCCCGCATCAACGACGTCGGGGTCGCGGCCGAACTCGTCGGCGTCCTGGTGCTGATCGCCGGCCTCGCGTTGTTCGCCGTCCGCGGTCCGCAGGTCGTGCTCGCGCCGGCCGGCGAAAGCCCCGGTGCGAGCGGAGTCCTCGCTTCGGCGCTCATGGCCGCGTACGTTCTCTACGGTTTCGACACCGCCGCCTCGGTCGCCGAGGAGACCAAGGACGCCCGCCGCACCGCCCCACGCGCCGTGCTCCGCGCGCTCCTGATCTCCGGGCTCGGCGGCCTCGCGGTCGTTCTCACCGCGCTGATGGCGGCACCGAGCCTGACCGACGGCCAGCTGGCAGGCAAGGGCCTGCCGTACGTGATCACGGCCGTCTTCGGCGACACCCTCGGCCGGATCTTCCTCGCCGACGTCGCGATCGCGGTCGTCGTCTGCACCCTGACCATCCAGACCGGCACCGTCCGGCTGATCTACGCGATGGCCCGCGACGGCGCGCTTCCCGGCGCCGAACGGCTTTCCGCGGTCAACGCCCGCACCGGCACCCCGGTCGCGCCCGCGATCCTGTCCGGGGCGCTCGCCATCGGCCTCCTGCTGGTGAATCTCGGGAATCCGACCATCTTCAGCACCATCACCGGGACTTCGGTGGTCGTGGTCTACCTCGCCTACCTCCTGGTGACCGGACCGCTGCTCGTGCGGCGCCGCCAGGGCCGGTTCACCGCCGAACCAGGCCATTTCTCGCTGGGCCGATGGGCTATTCCGGTCAACGTCGCGGCAGTAGGGTACGGCGCGATGATGATCGTCAACATCGCCTGGCCACGAGCCGCGATCTACGACCTGGCGGGCACCGGCTCCGTCTGGGTCCTGTTGTTCCCGATCGAGTTCGTCGGCGCCGCGCTGCTCACCGGCTACCTCTGCTGGCGCCGCCGCTCCGCGCTCACCACGGTTCCCGTCCCCACGATCTGAAGGAAGGTTCCATGAGCACGACATCGACCACATACGGCGCTCGCGACCACGCCCGCGCCCAGGCGGGCACGGTGAGCGAGGCGATGCCCGCCATCCCGGCGTCCACCTGGCCGGATCCGCCGCCCGGGATCGACCCGGCGAAGCTGGTCTGGGCCGAGACCGTCGCCGGTGGCGGCTACACGCACAAGGTGCTCGCCCGCGGCACCGAGCTGCGGCTGACCGACGTCGAAGGCGACGCCTGCGCGCATCTGCTGCTGTTCAACGCCGACCAGCCGTGGGAGCGGCTGAACGTCGCGGACACGGTGAAGGTGCAGTGGAACGCCTACCTCGGTGAAGCGATGGCACTGCTGTCCGATCAGGCCCGCGTGCTCGCGACGGTCGTCACCGACGAGAGCGGCAAGCACGATGCCCTGTGCGGAACGTCCACTGTGGACGAGAACGTCGAACGGTACGGCGACGGCAGCCCGCAAGGCGGTTCGCCCTCGGGGAACGCGCTGTTCACGCTCGCCGCGGCGAAACACGGGCTCACCCCGCGCGATCTGCCGCCGAGCCTTTCCTTCTTCCAGGGCGTCCACGTGGAAGCCGACGGCGGGCTGACGTTCACCGGCTCGGCCGGGCCGGGCAAATCCGTGGTCCTGCGCACCGAACTCCCGGTCGTCGTCCTGATCGCGAACGTGGCGCATCCGCTCGACCCGCGCCCGGACTACACGGTCACCCCGCTGCGCGTCCTCGCGCGGCGTTGCGATCCCTCCACACCGGACAGTCCTCAGTGGACCGCTTCACCCGAGGCCCAGCGCGCCTTCGAGAACACCGCCGACTACCTCACCGCCAGGGGGATCGCATGACCACGACGACCGTCTCCGACACCGAGGTCGCCGCGCGGGCCCCGTACTCCACCGTGCTCCGGCGCGGCGAGACGCTGGCCATCATCGACCTCGGCGGCAACCAGGCCGTCGACTTCCTCTGCTACGACGCCGCCGACACGGCGAAGAGGTACTCCGCGGCCGCCACGATCGCCGCGCAGCGCAACATCTTCCTCACCACCGGCAGTGTGCTGCGCACCGGCGAGGGCGCACCGCTGCTGACCGTCGTCGAGGACACCTGCGGGCGGCACGACACCATCGGCGGGGCGTGCAGCAAGGAGTCGAACAGCCTCCGGTACGGCCAGCACACGCGCTATCAGCACGCCTGCGTGGAGAACTTCCTCACCGAGGGCGCGAAATGGGGCCTGGGCAAACGGGATCTGGTCAGCAACGTCAACTGGTACATGAACGTCCCGGTCGAACAGGACGGCACGCTCGGCATCGTCGACGGCATTTCCGCGCCCGGTCTCGAAGTCAAGCTCCGCGCCGAAACCGACGTCCTGGTCCTGGTGTCGAACTGCCCGCAGATAAACAACCCCTGCAACGGGTTCGACCCGACGCCGGTCAGGATGATCGTCACCGGCGGTGGCGAGTGAAGCTGCTCGTCGCCAACCGGGGGGAAATCGCGGTCCGGATCCTGCGGACCGCCAAGGAGATGGGCATTCCGACGGTGGCGGTCCACTCCGACGCGGACCGCACCGCCGCACACGTGAGGCTCGCCGACGAGGCCGTCCGGCTGGGCCCGGCGCCCGCCAGGGAGAGCTACCTCCTCGGCGACGCCATCATCGAGGCCGCGCTGAAGACCGGAGCGGACACGATCCACCCCGGCTACGGCTTCCTGTCCGAGGACACCGCTTTCGCCAGGGCGGTGGAAGCGGCCGGGATCCGGTTCGCCGGGCCCACCGCCGATCAGCTGGAGGTGTTCGGCAGCAAGCACACCGCCCGCGACAAGGCCGTCGGCGCCGGGGTCCCGCTGCTGCCGGGTACCGGGCTGCTGGACACGCTCGCCGACGCCGAAGCCGCGGCCGCCGGGATCGGCTACCCGGTGATGCTCAAGGCCACCGGTGGCGGCGGCGGGATCGGCATGCGCGCCTGCGCTTCGGCCGCGGAACTGCGGGACGCCTGGGACGCGGTGCAGAGCATCGCGGCGAAGAGCTTCTCGACCTCGGGCGTCTTCCTCGAACGGCTGGTGACCCGCGCCCGGCACGTCGAGGTGCAGGTGTTCGGCGACGGTACGGGTGAGGTGCTGGCGCTGGGCACGCGGGACTGCACCCTGCAGCGGCGCAACCAGAAGGTGCTCGAAGAATGTCCCGCGCCGGGACTTTCCGAAGCGGTACGGGAGAAACTGGTCTCGGCGGCCGTCGGTCTCTGCGCGTCGGTGCGCTACCGGTCGGCGGGCACGGTCGAATTCATCTACGACCCGGAGCGCGAAGAGGCCGCCTTCCTCGAAGTGAACACGCGGCTCCAGGTCGAACATCCGGTCACCGAAGCGGTATACGGGATCGATCTGGTCTCGTGGATGCTCCGGCTCGCCGACGGCGACACCGGGATGTTCGCCACCGCACCGGAATCACGCGGGCACGCGGTCGAAGCCCGGGTCTACGCCGAGGATCCGGCCGCGGGACACCGGCCGAGCGCCGGTCTGCTGACCCGCGCCGACTTCCCCGCCGGGGTCCGCGTCGACACCTGGGTCGAAGCCGGGACGACGGTGACCACGCATTACGATCCCTTGCTGGCCAAGGTGATCACCGTCGGCGCGGACCGGGCCGAGGCGCTGGCCGCGCTGGGCGCCGCGCTCGCGGAAAGCCGGGTGGACGGCGTCCGCACGAACCTCGGGCAGCTGCGCGCGGTCGCCGCGGACTCCAGGCTGCGGGAAGTCGCGCACGACACCGCGACGCTGGAGACGATCATCGATCCCGAACCGCGGCTCGAGGTACTGCGGGGCGGCACCATGACCACCGTGCAGGAATGGCCGGGACGGCTGGGGTTCTGGCACGTGGGTGTGCCGCCGAGCGGCCCGATGGACGACCTCTCGCTGCGGCTGGGTAACCGCGCACTGGGCAATCCCGAAGGCACGCCGGGGCTAGAGTGCACTGTGGACGGTGTATCGCTGAAGTTCACCGACGCCGCGATCGTTTGCGTCACGGGTTCTCCGTCACCGGTCACCGTGAACGGCGAGACCGTTCCGCAGTGGAGACCGGTCGAGGTGCCCGAGGGCGGGGTCCTCGACGTCGGCACCGGCACCGCCGGGCTCCGCGCGTACGTCCTCGTGCGCGGCGGGATCGACGTCCCGGCCTTCCTGGGCAGCGCGGCGACGTTCACCCTGGGCGGTTTCGGCGGGCACGGCGGACGCGCGCTCGCGACCGGCGACGTTCTCTCCCTCGGCCCGGAACCGGAGCACGCCGTCACGGGACCGGTTCCCGAGGCCGAACGTCCGGTGTTCGCGACGCACTGGGAGATCGGCGCGTCCGAAGGGCCGCACGCGGCCCCGGAGTTCTTCACCCCGGACGACGTCGAAACGTTCTACGCCACCGACTGGGAAGTGCATTTCAACTCCGCGCGCACCGGGGTCCGGCTCGTCGGGCCGCGTCCCCGCTGGGCCCGCGAGGACGGCGGCGAGGCCGGACTGCACCCGTCGAACATCCACGACACGCCGTACGCGATCGGCGCCGTCGACTACACCGGCGACCTGCCGATCCTGCTGGGCCCCGACGGGCCGAGCCTCGGCGGCTTCGTCTGCCCGGCGACCGTGGTGACCGGGCAGCGCTGGAAACTCGGCCAGCTGCGGCCGGGTGACACCGTGCGGTTCGTGCCGATCACCATCGAGCACGCGGGCGCGTTGCGCGCGGACCCCGCCACCGCGGTCAAGGCGAGCCGGAAGCCGATCGACGACGGCGGGATCTTCGGCCGTCTGTCCACAGCGGACGAGAACCCCGAAGTCACCTATCGGCGCGGCGGCGACGACAACCTGCTGATCGAGTACGGCCCGATGAAGCTCGACCTGGCCTTGCGGATGCGGGTCCACGCACTGGCCGACAGGCTGGCCACCGACGGCCTCGACGGTGTGGTCGACCTGACACCCGGTATCCGGTCGCTGCAGGTGCACGTCGATCCGGACGTGCTGCCGGTCTCGAAGCTGCTCGGCCTCGTCCAGGAGGTGGAGCACGATCTGCCGCGCACCGCCGATCTCGTGGTGCCGAGCCGGACCGTGCGGCTGCCGTTGTCCTGGGACGACCCGGCGACTCGCGAGGCGATCGAGCGGTACATGGCCGGCGTGCGCGACGACGCGCCGTGGTGCCCGTGGAACATCGAGTTCATCCGGCGGGTCAATGGTCTGTCCAGTGTGGACGACGTCTATCGGACGGTGTTCGACGCCGAGTACCTGGTGCTCGGCCTCGGTGACGTCTATCTCGGCGCGCCGGTGGCCACTCCCCTGGACCCGCGGCACCGGCTGGTCACCACGAAGTACAACCCCGCGCGCACGTGGACCGCGGAGAACTCGGTCGGTATCGGCGGTTCGTACCTGTGCATCTACGGGATGGAAGGTCCCGGCGGGTATCAGTTCGTCGGGCGGACCGTGCAGGTGTGGAGCGGCTGGCGGCAGCGCGGGTCGTTCGAGCCGGGCTCGCCGTGGCTGCTGCGGTTCTTCGACCGGATCTCGTGGTACCCCGTTTCCGCCGAGGAACTGCTGGACCTGCGGGCACGAAGTTCCGCGGGAGAACTGGAACTCGACATCCGCGACGGCGAGTTCGCCTTGGCCGACCACGAACGGTTCCTCGCCGACAACGCCGCCGACATCGCCGCGTTCCGGGCGAAGCAGAGCACCGCGTTCGAGGCGGAACGGCGGGCCTGGGCGGCCGCGGGTGAATTCGACCCGAGGCCGGAACCGGCCGGTGCGAAGGTCCCGAGCGCGAAGGTCGAAGCCCCGCCCGGCGGTCACGTCGTCGAAGCGCCGTTCGCCGCGACGGTGTGGCGGGTGGATGTCGAACCCGGCGAGCAGGTGGACGCGGCGGAGACGCTGGTGATCCTCGAAGCGATGAAGACCGAGGCGCGGATCCCCGCGCCCGCCGTCGGGGAGGTCGTCGAGATACTAGTCTCCCCCGGTGACCAAGTGGCCCCCGGCACTCCGCTGGTGGTTTTGGGAAGGAGCGCGGGATGAACGTGCTGGAGCGGGTACGCGCCGCGTATCACCGGATCGCGCGAGTCGATCGGCCCGAGATCTGGATCGACCTGCGTCCCGAGGCCGAAGTGCTCGCCGACGCCGAGAGGCTGGAAGCTCGTCGCGCGGCCGGGGAACCCCTGCCGCTGTACGGGAAACTCGCCGCCGTCAAGGGGAACATCGACGTCGCCGGGCTGCCGACGACGGCCGGATGTCCCGAGTACGCCTACCGTCCGGACGAGGACGCGCCCGTGGTGGCGCGGCTGCGCGCGGCCGGGGCGCTGATCCTCGGTACCACCAACCTCGACCAGTTCGCGACCGGACTGGTCGGCACGCGCAGTCCCTACGGCGCGGTCCGGAACGCGATCGACCCGGCGTACGTTTCGGGCGGGTCGAGTTCGGGCTCGGCGGTCGCGGTGGCATTCGGGATCGCGGATTTCGCGCTGGGCACCGACACCGCCGGATCCGGACGCGTTCCGGCGGCGTTCAACGGGATCGTCGGCCTGAAGCCGACGCGGGGGCTCCTGCCGACGACCGGTGTCGTGCCCGCGTGCGCGAGCATCGACTGCGTGACGGTGTTCGCGCGGACGGTCGACGAGGCGACGGCGGCGTTCGCTTGCCTGAGCGAGCCCCGGGACCTTCCCGTGGTCAACCGCCCCTTCCGGATCGGCGTGCCGGACGCTCTCGGCCCTCTGCAGGACGGGTGGGCCGAGGCGTTCTCCGCGGCGGCTCACGAGTTCCGCGACGCGGGCGCCGAACTGGTCCCTGTCGACATATCGGCGTTCCTGGCCGCGGCGAACCTGCTGTACGAGGGCGCCTTCGTGGCCGAGCGGTACTCGGCGGTCGGCGAGTTCATCGACGCGCACCCGGACGTGGTCGATCCGGCCGTCCGGCGGATCATCGGCGCGGCCAAGGACATCCCGGCGCACCGGCTGTGCACCGACCTGGCGACGCTCGAGGACCTCAAGCGGGCGGCGGCGGCCGTTCTGTCCACTGTGGACTGCCTGCTGACGCCGACGACGACCGGGCATCCGACGATCGCCGAGGTCGAGGCCGACCCGCTCGGCGTGAACGCGCGGCTGGGCCGGTTCACGAACTCGACCAACCTGCTGGGCCTGTCGTCGCTCGCGGTCCCCGCCGGAACCGTCGGCCGCCTGCCGTTCGGGGTGATGCTGGTCGGTCCCGCGTACGCCGACCGGATCCTCGCCGACGTCGCCCGGCTGGTGCCGCGCCGGACGCGGATCGCCGTGGTCGGTGCCCATCTGCGCGGACAGCCGCTGAACCACGAACTGACCTCGCGGGGCGGCCGGTTCGTCGCGGCGGGGCCGACGGCGGCCGAGTACCGGCTCTACGCGCTGGACACCGTGCCGCCCAAACCCGGCCTCGTCCGGGTCGCCTCGGGCGGCGAACCGATCGAGGCCGAGGTGTGGGACCTGCCGCTCGCCGGGTTCGGCGAGTTCGTGGCCGGTGTCCCCGCGCCGCTGGCGATCGGGAAGGTGCGGCTGGCCGACGGGAGCGAAGTGTCCGGGTTCGTCTGTGAGCCTTCAGCCGTCGACGGGGCCGAGGACATCACGCGGTTCGGCGGCTGGCTCGGTCACCTGGCTCGGTGAGTTCCCGGTGCGGCGCGGGCCCGGCTCGCGCCGCACCAGAAAACAGGCCACCGCCCCGAGCGCGACCATCGGGCCGAGCACGCAGCCGATCCCGAACCCGGCCACGATCAAGGCGGGCTGGAACTCCCACCCGTCGCTGCCGTCGTCGGCGATCGCCGCGAACCAGGCGAGCCCGGCCGCGAACAGGGCCGGCCCGCTCATCAGGCCGTACTTGCCGCCGAACCGGTCCGCGACCCGGCGAGAGGACCGCCGACACCACCATCGCGAGTGCCATCACCAGCCCGGCGACGAGCGCGCTGAAGTGCAGCACCGTCCGCAGGTACAGCATCACCGGGAGGAAGAGTCCGATCACGAGCCAGCAGTGGTGACTGGACCACCTACGCCGCTGAAGCCAGCCGGCGCTCGACCGCTCTGAACCCTGCTGGTGGACGAAAAAGACAGAGGACCATGAACCACATGAACGCACATACCCTGGACCAAGCCTGGCTGACTTCCTGGCGCAACGACATCAACCGTGCCCTGACGTCACTCCTCACCACATTCGAGGCCACATACGGCTACCCGCCAGGCGAGAACCGGATCGCCCCCGCCGGAGACCGTCCATCAGCCAGAGAGTCCAACTCCCACCCTGACCCGCCTGCCACCCTCACCGTGTTCTACCGAACGATTCACGAGGTCTTGTTGCCCGACATCGGCAATGGATACTTCGTCCACCCACTCGACCACGTGCTGAACGAGCTCACAAAGCAAGGCCCGGTCTGTCTTCCTGAGTCCACCCAGGGAGTGGTCTTCGGCAGCGATGGTGGAGGAATACTCTACGCGATCAGCCAGGGTGGCACGATCTACCGGTCTCGAGTCGCCTCTCGCGACTTCGACTTCGCCCCTCTCACCCCGGACCTGACCGACTTCCTCGACCAGCTCCGCCACGCCACCATCAGGTTCATCGCCAACGGACAGCCCGGATGGCTTTGACCGACGTCGTCAGAGCCCTCGCCGTTGCGGAAGACCCCGGAACCGTCGCCGCTGGTGAGTTCCAGCCCGAAGCCGAGTTGCTGGAAGAACTTCGCGGTCTGGCCCCCAGTTCCTTGTCTTCAGGAAGACCGCTTCGATTCCTTCGAACGCCATGTCAGTTCTCCTTGTCTTCGTCGTCTTCATCGAGGTAGGCGCGCAGGGCGTCGGCGACCAGCGCCGACAGGGACGAGCCCGACTCGATGGCACGGAACTTGACCTGCTTGATCAGCCCGATCGGCAGGTACACGTTGAACTGCTTGACCTCCTCGTCACCCATGAACCGATGCTAGCAAGCTAGTCGTTCACCAGGCGTTTCCCGATTTGGTTGGCCTGCCGGGGCGTTCTGGGAAGAAGGTCACAAACCCTGGCGGCCCTCCGGTGACGAGGTAACTTCGGAGTGGTGTCCACCACATTCACCACCAGCCGCAGGACCGCGATCAGCGTGCTCGTGGCGCTGGGACTCGTCGGGATCGCGATGGTGTCGCTGGGGGCCACCGGCGGTCTGCCGTTCGCCGTCAAGCCGGTGGCCGGGCAGCCGCTCGCGATCCTCGAAGAAGTCCCGGGCCCCGAGACGGGACCGACGTGCGCCGTCGACAAACGTTATGTCGACGAGGAGACCTTCGGCATGCGCCCGGACGTGGTCGACGCGTGGAATACCCTGCGCGCCAAGGCCAAAGCCCAGAACATCACGCTCTGCGTGAACGACGGCAAGCGCAGCCGGGCACAGCAGCAGCGCGAGTTCGACAAGGCCGTCGAGCGGTTCGGCTCGGTGGAGCAGGCCAAGAAGTGGGCACTGCAGCCGGAGACGTCCATGCACGTCAAGGGCATCGCCGTCGACATCCAGCCGCTGAATTCGGCGTCGTGGGTGGACAAGAACGGCGGCGCGCTGGGCTGGTGCCGCCGCTACGACAACGAGAAATGGCACTTCGAGTACGACCCGACCTATGTCACCAACGGCTGCCCCGCGTTGCTCCCGAGTGCCACCGGCAATTAGGCGAGCGGCCCGTCAGTGGCGGGGTGGCGTGATAAGGCTTCCCCAGTACATGATGGCCCCCTTCCTTGCGCTAGGCGCAAGGAAGGGGGCCATCATGTACTCCGAGGGTACGCGGCTGATTGCCGCAGGCCCCGGCACCTACGCCACAGCAAGCGCTTCGATCACGTACTTCGTGGCCTCGGCGAGCAGCGCCTCGTCGTAGGAAGCGTCCTTGGCCGCCTTGCTCGACATGATCGCCACGACCATCGGCGCCTTGCCCGGCGGCCACACGATCGCGAAGTCGTTCATCGTGCCGTAGTCGCCGGTCCCGGTCTTGTCGGCGACGGTCCAGCCGGCGGGCAGGCCCGCGCGGATCCGCTGGGCGCCGGTGACGTTGCGCTGGAGCAGATCGCGAAGGAAGCCGCGTTTGTCGGCCGTCAGCGCATCGCCGAGGACGATCTTCTGATAGTCGGTCCCGAACGCCCGGGGTGTCGTGGTGTCGCGTGGATCGCCCGGCGTGGCCTCGGTGATCGCCGGTTCGACCCGGTCCATCCGCGTGACGGTGTCGCCGAGGCCGCGGGCGAAGGCCGTCAGCTCCGCGGGTCCGCCGAGATCGCGCAGCAGCAGGTTGCCCGCGGTTCCGTCGCTGAACCGGACGGCGGCGTCGCACAGCTGGCGGATCGTCATGCCGGTGGCCACGTGCTGTCCGGTGACGGGGCGTGTTTCATCAGGTCTCCCCGGGCGTAGGTGACCCGGGTTTCCAGGTGTGACAACGGGTTGCGCTGCAGGACCGCGGCGGCGGCGACCCCTTTGAACGTCGAACAGAACGCGAAGCGCTCGTCGGCGCGGTGTTCGACCGTTCCGCCGCTCTCGGTGTCGAGTGCGTACACGCCGAGTCTGGCGTCGAACTTCCTCTCCAGCTCCAGCAAGCGGTTGTGGAATTGCCGGGCGGTCGAAGGCGGCGGAGGCGGCGCGGGAACGGACGGCTTCGCGGGCGGAGTCCCTCGAGTGCACGCGGCCAGCGGTACGAGGACCGCCATCCCCAGCAGCCCACGACGGGTGACGGCCGGACCCGGCGATGTCATCGTGATCCCTCCCCCTGATCACTTCGAACATAGCAACTTCTTGACCACCCCCGGATCGGCCAAGCGGCCGACCCCGACCCCGCCCGATGCCCCGGGAGTGTGCCTTCCCCCACTCGACCGGGCCACCATCCTGGTTACCGACGGGTAACCGGGGCTAGGGTGCGGTCAGGACTACCTCTACTTCAGGAGCATTCGTGGCCGCAGGAGCAACACCGCTCGCGCCGAACGCGCGGTCGGTACGCAATGTCGCCTTCGTCGAAGGGGTGCGAACGCCCTTCGGCAAGGCAGGCGAAAAGGGCATGTACGCCGGCACCCGTGCCGACGACCTCGTCGTCAACGCCATCCGTGAACTGCTGCGGCGGCATCCCGAGCTGCCGCCCGAGCGGGTCGACGAGGTGGCGATCGCCGCCACCACCCAGATCGGCGACCAGGGCTTGACCATCGGCCGCACCGCCGCGCTGCTGGCGGGCCTGCCGAAGTCGGTGCCCGGTTTCGCACTCGATCGCATGTGCGCCGGTGCGATGACCGCCGTCACCACCACCGCGAGCGGAATCGGCTTCGGCGCCTACGACATCGCCATCGCCGGCGGCGTCGAGCACATGGGCCGCCACCCGATGGGCGAGGGCGTCGACCCGAACCCCCGCATCATCGCCGACAAGCTCGTCGACCCGACGGCGCTGGTGATGGGCCAGACCGCGGAGAACCTGCACGACCGGTTCCCCGAGATCACCAAGCAGCGCACCGACGCGTACGCCGCGCGCAGCCAGGAGAAGTACGCCGAAGCCGTGAAGACCGGCAAGATCGGCCCCGAGCTGGTCCCGGTCGCCACCCGTTCGAAGGAACTGGGCTGGGGTCTGGCGACCGAAGACGAGCCGCCGCGCCCGGGTACCACGGTCGAGCAGCTCGCCGGGCTGAAGACGCCGTTCCGGCCGCACGGCCGGATCACCGCGGGCAACGCGGCCGGGCTCAACGATGGCGCCACCGCCGCGCTGCTCGCCGACGAGGACACCGCCCGCGAACTCGGCCTGCCGATCGGCATGCGGCTCGTCGGCTATTCCTTCGCCGGTGTCGAGCCGGAGGTCATGGGCATCGGCCCGGTGCCGGCCACCGAGAAGCTGTTCAAGCGCACCGGTCTGTCGATCGACGACATCGGCCTGTTCGAGATCAACGAGGCGTTCGCCGTCCAGGTGCTCGCCTTCCTCGACCACTTCGGCATCGCCGACGACGACCCGCGCGTCAACCAGTGGGGTGGCGCGATCGCCTGCGGTCACCCGCTCGCGTCGTCCGGGGTGCGGCTGATGACGCAGCTCTCGCGTCAGTTCGCCGAGCGCCCCGATGTGCGCTACGGCTTGACCACCATGTGCATCGGGATCGGCATGGGCGGCACTGTGATCTGGGAGAACCCGGCCTACAACGGCTCCGAGGGGGCGAAGTAATGACTTTCACCGCTGAGCAGGCGAAAGCCGCTTTCCCCGACGAGGTCGTCACGAACGCGGTCACGCGCCTGGTGAAGGTGCCCGGCCTGGACAAGCCGGTCGCACTGATCACCTTGGACAACGGCCACGACCACACCCGGCCGAACACCTTCGGACCGCAGGGTCTGGTGAGCCTCAACGCCGCGATCGACGCCGCCTTCGCGGCCGAGCCCGCCGCGATCGCGGTCACCGGGAAGCCGTTCATCTTCGCCGTGGGCGCCGACCTTTCCGGTGTCGAAGCGGTCGCGGATCCCGCGCTGGCGCGGGAGATCGCGCAGACCGGGCACGACGTGTTCCGCCGGCTCACCGAGACCGAGATCCCGACGTTCGGGTTCATCAACGGCGCGGTGATGGGTGGCGGGCTCGAACTCGCGCTCTCCTGCCACTACCGCACGCTGTCGGAGAACACCGCCGCGATCGCGTTCCCCGAGGTCTTCCTCGGCCTGTTCCCCGGCTGGGGCGGTACACAGCTGCTGCCGAACCTGATCGGGCCGGACGCCGCGGTCACCGTGATCATCGAGAACGCGCTGGCGCAGAACAAGATGCTCAAGGTCGCGCAGGCGGCGGAGCTCGGCATCGTCGACGAGGTCTTCGGTTCGGCCGACTACCTCGAGCAGTCCCTGCTGTGGCTGGCGAAGGTCGTCAACGGCGAGATCACCCCCGCCCGCCGCGAGATCGACCGCGGCGCGGGCTGGGACGCCGCGATCGCCCGCGCCAAGTCCATCGTGGACGGCCGGACGAAGGGCGCGTCGCCCGGCGCGACCAAGGCCGTCGAACTGCTGGAGCTGGCGCGCGAGAACGATCTGGACCGCGGCTACGCGGCCGAGACCGACGGGCTCGCCGAGCTGCTCATGGACGACACGCTGCGCGCCGGGCTGTACTCGTTCAACCTGGTCAACAAGCGGGCGAAGCGGCCGGCCGGCGCGCCGGACAAATCCTTGGCGCGCAAGGTGAACAAGGTGGGCATCGTCGGCGCGGGCCTGATGGCCAGCCAGATGGCGCTGCTGTTCGTCCGCCGCCTCAAGGTGCCGGTGGTGCTCACCGACGTCGACCAGGAACGGGTCGACAAAGGTGTGTCCTATGTGCACGGTGAGATCGACAAGCTGCTGGCCAAGAAGCGGGTCTCGCCGGACGGCGCGAACCGGCTGAAGGCGCTCGTCACCGGCTCGCTCGACAAGGCCGCGTTCGCCGACGCCGACTTCGTGATCGAAGCGGTGTTCGAGGACCTGGGCGTCAAGCAGAAGGTGTTCGCCGACCTGGAGCAGTACGTCTCCCCCGAGGCGATCCTGGCGACGAACACCTCGTCGCTGTCGATCACCGCGATGGCGTCGCAGCTGAAGCACCCGGAGCGCGTGGTCGGTTTCCACTTCTTCAACCCGGTCGCGGTGATGCCGCTGCTGGAGATCGTCCGCGCGGAGAAGACCGACGACGCCACCCTGGCCACCGCGTTCGCGCTCGGCAAGCAGCTCAAGAAGTCGAGTGTGCTGGTCAAGGACGCGTCCGCGTTCGTGGTCAACCGGCTGCTGCTGCGGTTCCTCGGCGAGGTGCTGGTGACCGTAGACGAGGGCACGCCGTTCGAGGTCGCGGACAAGGCACTCGAACCGCTGGGCCTGCCGATGACGCCGCTGACGCTGATGCAGCTGGTCGGCCCGGCGATCGCCCTGCACGTCGGGGAAACCCTGCACGAGGCGTTCCCGGACCGGTTCACCGTCAGCGAGAACCTCGACCGCTTCGTCAAGGCGGGCAAGAAGGGCGTCTGGCAGTGGGACGCGCAGGGCAACGCCACCGTCGATCCCGAGGTCGCGGAACTCTGGCGGCGCGGCGACTCGCCGTCGACGTCCGAGCAGGTGCGTGACCGCGCGCTGGCCGCGATCGCCGAGGAGATCCGGATCATGCTCGACGAGGGTGTGGTCGCCGAAGCGCAGGACATCGACCTGTGCCTGATCCTCGGTGCGGGCTGGCCGTTCTGGCTCGGTGGCATCACGCCGTACCTGGATCGGGCCGGGGTGTCCGAGAAGGTCAACGGCAAGCCGTTCCTGGCCCCGGGTGTGGCGAGCGTTCCGCTCCCCTGACCTCCGGCCGAAAAGCCACCGTCGGCGATCTCCTGATCGCCGACGGTGGATTTTCGGGTATTTCGCCGACTTTGTGGCGCGTGCGTGCGATTTCCGGAACACTCACCCACACCTGGGTTTCCAGGTACTGGGGAAGAGAACACACTGGGAGGAACGATGAAGAAGATCGTCGTGCGCGTGGGCCTGGGGGCCGGCGCGGCGGTTCTGGGAATGATGCTCGGAGCGGGAGTGGCGAGCGCTGACGACAGCGTCCGCATCACCGGCGACGAGACCGGCAGCGTCCGGATCACCGGAGTGGACAACCGCGACTTCGGCGTCACCCCGGCCAACCGGGACATGTAGCAGGACAACCCGGCTCTCCGGCCATCCTCCGGAGAGCCGGGTCTTCAGCGTTCGCCCTCCGGTGGGCACGGCGGCGGGGTCACGGTCATCTCGGCCGCGATGGCCGCGGGATCGAGCACGTCGACCTTCTGCGCTTCGGGGAAGCGCCGCCGTAGTTCGTCCGCCAAGGCAGGGAAGTCGGTTCCCGCGACGGGCAGGAGATGCACGACCGCCGGGAGCACCTCCGGCCGCGTGAGCCGCACCAGCTCCGGATCGTTCGCGAAGAGCTTCTTGAACCGCTCGTACGATTCCTTCTTGGTCTCGGTCAGCACGCGGCGCGCCTTCGGCTCCTCCCGGAGTGCCTGCGCGATCGCCCGCATGGCCTCGTCGGTCTCCGCGGAGATCATCAGTCGCTTGCCGCAAAGCTCCCGGCCGCCCAGCGGTACGGGTTCGGCGTCGCGCGGCAAGGCCACGGCGGACGAGGACGGTGGCGCGATCTTCGTGCCGAACCTGTCGAACATCACGATCGCCGTCGTGGCCACGGCTCCGGCGATCAGCACGGCGGCCACGCCGATCACCCAGAACAACCATCGCGGTACCCAGGGTTTCCGTTGCGGTTCTTCCACAGGGACGATCATCACACGGCGCCGTCCGTTGGCCGTTCGGACACCACCCGTTCAGCCGAGCTCTCTACCGTCCTGCCGACTCGAGAACCTTCCAGGCAGGAGCACGATGAACAGCGAGCACGTGGACCGGCGCGGATTCCTCAAGCGGGCGGGCCTCGTGTCCGCGGCGGCCGTGGGCGCGCCGCTCGCCGCCACGGCCCCGGCCGAAGCCCTCGACCTCGAGCTGGACCTCGACATCGATGTCAGACGCCTTTTCGGCCGGGACCGCTACCGGTGGCTGGTGGGCGATCACCACATCCACACCCAGTACTCCTACGACGCGATGTACACAGTGGACGGAATCGCCGTCGCCGCGCGCCGTCACGGCGCCGACTGGGCGGTGATCACCGATCACGGCCACGCCGCGCACGAGAAGTCTTCCGTGGAACGGACGAACGCCGCGGTCAGGGCTGCGCAGCGCGAACACCGCGATCTCCTGCTGTGGCAGGGCATGGAGTGGAACGTGCCGGGCGCCGAGCACGCGACACTGTTCTTTCAGGCAGGCGCCGACCAGGCGGCGAAACTGCGTGAGTTCGAACGCGCCTTCGACTGGCGGCTGACCGGCACCGAACCCGGCACGCCGTCGAACGAGGCACTGGCCGTCGCGGCGATCCGCTGGCTCGCGGCCGAGGAACGCGCGCGGCGGATCCACGCGCCGGTGGTGGTGATCAACCATCCGCTGCGCAACGGCCGGATCGCCCCGCACGAGATCCGGGCGCTGCGCGACGCCGCGCCCGGCATCGTCATCGGGATGGAAGGCGCGCCGGGAGCCCAGGCCGATGGCTTCCCGAAACCGCTCGGGAGCGGCGGTGGCGCGCGTGGCGGATACGGCAACTCACCCGGTTCGAACTCGTGGCCGGGCTTCCCGGATTCGGCCTACCGCACCCATGGCGGCTTCGACTGGAGCACCGCGACCGTCGGCGGGCTGTGGGATTCCCTGCTCGCCGAAGGAAAGCCGTGGTGGATCACCAGCAACTCCGACTCCCACTACAACCGCGGTGACACCCTCGTGCGGCCCGGCGTTCCCGACGGGTACTACGACGAGCACGGCAACTACCCGGACCCGATCGACACCGGCGTCCCGCAGACTCTGCCCCCATACGCGGACTTCGCCCCCGCCGAGTTCAGCCGGACCGTCGTCGGCGTGACGCGCAAGAGCCACGAAGGGGTGCTGGAGGGTCTGCGCGCCGGCCGCGTCTGGGTGGTCCACGGCGGGCTGGCGCAGGAACTGGAGTTCGGCGCGCACAGCGGCTGGAGCTCGGCCACCATGGGCGGCAGGCTCCGGGTCCGGCGCGGGGACGACGTCACGGTCGTGCTCTCGGCGCGGCTCGCGGCCCGGCCCAACGGCGGCGGCGCGATCCCCCGGCTCGCGCGGCTCGACCTCATCGCGGGACCGGTCACCGGCCCCGCGGCCGACCCCGACACCCAGACCGCTCCCGGCACGCGGGTGGTGAAGTCCTTCGAACCGCGATGGGCGCCCGGACGGCAGGTCGCCTTCCGGCACACCTTCCGCGACGTGCGTGAGCCGTTCTTCGTGCGGACCCGCGGCACGGACGGCAAGAAGCACGTGCCCGGCGGCATCGAGCCGAGCGCCGACGTCATCGGGCGATCCAACCCGTTCGAGGACCTGTGGCTCTACGGGAACCCGGTCTTCGTGGACGTCCGGTAGGCGTAGCGTCGCCCATGCTTTCACTGAACGCGGGCTCAGGAGAGCGTGTCCGGGTCCGGCCCCAGCCGCTTTCCCTGCTCCAGGGTCGCGATCGCGGCACCGTCGTGCGCGTCGAGAGCGAAGTCGAAGACGTCCATGTTCTCCGCGATCCGTTGCGGCGTCACGGACTTCGGGATCACCAAATGATTCATCTCGATATGCCAGCGCAGCACGATCTGCGCCGGTGTCTTGCCGTGCTTTTTCGCGATCGTGGTGATCTTCTCGTCGATGAGCAGCTCCCCGCCGCGCGCCAGCGGACCCCACGCCTCGGTGACGATCTCGTGTTTCTCGTGGAATTTCCGGAGCAGCGGCTGCTGCAGCCACGGGTGGCACTCGATCTGGTTGACCGCCGGCACCGTCCCGGTCTCCTCGATCAGCCGCTCCAGATGCGGGATCTGGAAATTCGACACGCCGATCGCCTTCGCCCGGCCGTCGGAGGCGATCTTTTCCAGTGCCCGCCACGTTTCCACGTATTTGTCCTGCGACGGCAGCGGCCAGTGGATCAAGTACAGGTCGACGTACTCGAGACCGAGTTCGCGAAGGCTGGTGTCGAAGGCGCGCAACGCGGAGTCGTATCCGTGCTCGGTGTTCCACAGTTTCGTGGTGACGAACAGTTCCTCACGCGGCAGCCCGCTGGTGCGGACGGCCTCGCCGACACCCCGCTCGTTGGCGTACAGGGTCGCCGTGTCGATGGCGCGGTAACCGGCCTCGATGGCGGTGCGGACCGCGCCGGCGACCTCGTCGTCGCCGATCTTGTACACCCCGAATCCGAGCTGGGGCAGGGACGTTCCGTTGTTCAGCCTGATACTGGGGACCATCCTTGAACCGTAACCCCGTCGGCGGGTCAAGGCAGAGCGGGCAGGTGGACGGTCACCGAAAGGCCACCGCCCACCACGGGTTCCGCGGACACCGTGCCACCGTGGGCGTCGACGGCGGCCCGCACGATGGAGAGCCCCAGCCCGGCGCCGGTGCGGGCGGTCCGCGCGACACCCGCGCGGCGGAACGGTTCGAACAGCTCGGGGACCGCGGCCGGGTCGAGCAGGCCGCCGGACGAACGCACCCGCAGCACCGACCACTGTGGACCGGCCTGGGTGACGACGTCCAGCCAGCCGCCGTCGACGTTGTGCCGCACCGCGTTCTCCAGCAGGTTGCCCGCGATCCGTTCCAGCAGCGCGGGATCACCGAACGTCGGCGCGCCAGGGGTGGCGAATTCGGCGCGGATACCGCGTTTCTCCGCTTCGGCCCGCACCGCCCGCCAAGCACTGGCGACGATCACCGCGAGATCGACCGGTTCCCTGGCCGCCAGTCCCGCGCCGTCCGTGCGCGCGAGCAGCAGCAGCGAGCCGACCAGCCGCTCGGCCCGTTCGGTCGCGTCGCGGACCACCTCGGCCATCCGCCGCAGTTCGGCCTCGTCGGCGTTCTCGTCGGACAGGGTGACGTCGAGTTCGGTGCGGATGACCGCGAGCGGCGTCCGCAGTTCGTGGCTGGCGTTCGCGACGAAATGCCGTTGCGCGTCGAACGCGGCCTGCAGACGGTCGAGCATGTCGTCGAAGGTCTCGGCCAGTTCGGCGAGCTCGTCCTTGGTGCGGACCTCACCGATCCGCTCCCCCATCGACTCGATCGAGAGACGCCTCGCCGTGCCGGTGATCTCACGCAGCGGCTGCAGGACCCGCGCGGTGAAAGTCCACGCGAGGATCCCCGCCGCCAGCACGACGAAACAGAACGCGACCGCGCCGAACAGCAGCACCCGGTTCCGGGAGTACACCCGCAGATGCTCGGTGACGGCGGAGGCGTCGACGTCGATACCGTCGACCCGCACGGTGGTGCCCGGCGGCAGTCGCGGAACGGCCGAAACCGCGTCGCCGACCAGATTCCAGGTCAGCCAGAGCAACAGGAGACTGACCAGCGCCACCAGCCCGGTCGCGAGCAGCGTGACCCGCGCGCGCAGGCTACGGGCGCCGGACCGGTTCACCCGCGTGCGGTCCCCTGCTCCGGCACGCGATATCCGGAGCCGACGACCGTTTCGATGATCCCCGGCTCGCCGAGTTTCTTCCGCAACGTCATCACGGTGACCCGGACGGTGGTGGTGAACGGATCGGCGTTCTCGTCCCACACGCGTTCGAGCAGTTCCTCGCTGCTGACGACCGAACCGGCGGCCGACAGCAGCACCTCCAGCACGCCGAACTCCTTGCGGGTCAGCTCGACCGGCCCGCTCGCGCGGCGCACGGTCCGCCGCGCCGGATCCAGTTCGACGTCGCCCGAGGTCAGCAGCGGCGGCGCGGCCGGGGTCGCGCGGCGGCCCAGCGCCCGCACGCGCGCGACGAGTTCGGGGAACGCGAACGGCTTGGCGAGATAGTCGTCGGCGCCGAGGGAAAGCCCGTCGACCCGGTCCGACACGGAACTGCTCGCGGTGAGCATCAGCACGCGGGTCAGCTCGCCGGACGCGACGATCTCGCGGCACAGGTCGTCACCGGACATGCCGGGCAGGTCGCGGTCGAGCAGCACGACGTCGTACCGGGTGACGGCGGCCTTCTCGTGCCCGTCGTCCCCGGTGAGCGCGATGTCCACCGCCATCCCCTCGCGCCGCAGGCCGCGTGCGATCGCGTCGGCGAGGGGTTCTTCGTCTTCGACTACCAGAATTCGCACGAGACCACGTTGCCACATTTACCTGAGAGTGACCTGATCGGACTCACGAGCCCCAGCGCAGGGCGAACCAGAGGCGCATCCGGATCTCCGGATCGGCCAGGTCCACCCCCAGCGCCCGTTCGATCTGCCCGATCCGGTGCCGGACGCTGTTGCGGTGCACCCCCAGTTCGGCGGCCGTCCGGTCCCAGCCGCCGTGGTGCGCGAGCCAGGTCCGCAGGGTCTCGACCAAGGCGCGGTCGCCTTTGCCGTCGAGTTCCCGCAGTGGCGCCAGCGCTTTGGCGGCGAACCCGGCCGCCGCGCCGGGAGCGATCAGCGCGTCCAGGCCGAGCCCGGACGCCTCCGCCACCACCGGCCGTTCCAGCGCGGCCGCCCGCCGCAGCAGCAGGTCCACCTCGGTGGCCGCCTCGGGGAGCCGCTCGGGCGGAACAGGCGAACTCACCACTGCCAGCCAGCCGTCGGCGCGCAGCCGGTCGAGATCCTCGATCTCGGGTGCCTCGCGGACGATCGCGGTGAACCGCGGTCCGGGCAGCAGCCGCACCAGCGGGGTGTCGAGCCGGGCGCGCAGCCAGTCGTAGCGCGCGGCGACCTCGTTCGGCCCCCGGCGGTAAGCGATCCCGGCGACCAGGCGGCGTTCGTCTTCGCCGAGCACGCCGGTTCCGCCCAGCAGCAACGCGGTCGCGGTGGCGCCCAGTCCGGCCGCGTCCGAACCCGCCCGGCCCGCCAGTCCGAGCAGCGCCGCCCCGACCGACAGGATCGCCCGGTCCGCGCCGTCGAAGCGGGCGGCGCGGCCGACCACGACCAGATGTGACGCCGTCGCCTGCGGGTACACCGGTTGCCCGACGACGTGTGTGCCGTCGGCCAGTTCCGTGGTCGCGCTGCGGATGCCCCGGCCCGACCGCAGCGTGGCGAGCAGCTCCCCGACCTCCGGCGGCAACGGTGACGGCGCTCCGTGATCGGCGGCGAGGACGCCGCCGACGCCGACCAGCGCCACCCACGCCCGCAGCCGCCCGGCCAGCGCGCTCGCCAGTTCGCCGAGGCCGTCACCGGCCGCCCTGGTCAGCGCTTCGCGCGCGGCCGCGATCCGCCGTTGCTCCCGCTGTCCCGCCTCCGCCAGCGCGACCGACACCGCCCGGCTGATCGCCAGGAAGGGCGTCCGCGGGGGGACGATCAGCAGCGGCAATCCGTGCCGCGCGCACGCCGACCGCAACGGCGGCGGCAGCGTCTCGTGAGTGCCGGGCGTGAGCCCGAATCCCAGCGCGGAGATCCCGCTGTCGGCCAGCCGCCGGACGTAGCGGTCGACCTCGGCGGATTCCGCCGGAAGGTTCACCCCGGCGGTGAGCAGCAGCTCCGCCCCGAGCAGGTACGGCGCCGGGTCGCGCAACTCGCTGACGTGGGCCCAGCGCACCGGGGCATCGAGCGCGTCCGGCCGCAGCGTCTCCACGACCGGGTCGAGTGCCAGTTCCGGGTTGCCGACCACGGCCCGTAACGGGACATTCACCTCGGAGCCGAGTCGATCGGGGGTTTGGGTCATTTCGTCCTCAACTGTACGCAACCTTGGCTGGATCGTCCCATGTCGTTCACCGGGCGAACGAACCTACGGTGACCCGAACGAAGCGAACAGGCCCAAGGCAAGGAGGACACCGTGGCCGGTGACTACGCGGTGATCGGGCTCTACATAGCGGGCATGATCGGGGTCGGCTGGTTCGGTCTGCGCCTGGCCAAGACCAAATCCGACTACCTGGTCGCGGGCCGCCGCCTCGGCTGGTTCATGTACTCGGGCACGATGTCCGCGGTCGTCCTCGGCGGCGCTTCCACGGTCGGCGGCGTGAAACTCGGCTACACCTACGGTATCTCCGGCGCCTGGCTCGTGATCGCGATCGGCGTCGGCATCCTGGTCCTGCACACGCTGTTCGCGCGGCGGCTGGTGAAGCTGCGCGTCTACACCGTCGGCGAGATGCTCGACCTGCGCTACGGCGGTTCCACCAGCGCCATCTCCGGTGTCGTCATGTGGGCGTACACGCTGATGCTGACCGTCACCTCGACACTGGCGTTCGCCACCATCTTCAAGGTCCTCTTCGACGTCCCGAGCTGGGCGGGCATCGCCATCGGCGGCTCGATCGTGGTGCTTTACTCGGTGCTCGGCGGCATGTGGTCGATCACGCTGACCGACATCGTCCAGTTCGTCATCAAGACCATCGGCATCCTGCTGATCCTCCTACCGGTCTCGATCGCTTCGGCGGGCGGCTTCGACGGCATGGCCGCGCGGCTGGACGAGAGCTACTTCGAGCTCACCGCCATCGGCGGCGACACGATCTTCACCTACTTCCTCATCTACAGCTTCGGCCTGCTGATCGGCCAGGACATCTGGCAGCGCGTGTTCACCGCGCGCACCCCGGGGATCGCCACCGGCGGCGGCGTCATCTCCGGTGTCTACTGCCTGGTCTACGGCCTCGCCGGCGCGCTGATCGGCACCGCGGCCAAGACGCTGTACCCGAATCTCGCCAGCGCGCAGGACGCGTTCGCCACCATCGTCGAGCGGCAACTGCCCGCCGGGATCCGCGGTCTGGTGCTCGCGGCCGCGCTGTCGGCGATGATGTCGACCGCGAGCGGCGCGCTCATCGCCTGCTCCACGGTCAGCACCTCGGACCTGCTTTCCAAGCTGGGGCTCAAAAAAGCCGCCTCCGAGGTCGGCAGGAACCGGGTCACCACCCTGATCCTCGGCATCGTCGCGATCGGTATCGCCATGGTCGTCGACGACGTCGTCAACGCGCTGACCATCGCCTACGACATCCTCGTCGGCGGCCTGCTGGTCGCGATCATCGGCGGACTGGCCTGGAAACGCGGCACCCGGCAGGGCGCGCTCGCGTCGATGGTCGTCGGCACGGTCGTGGTCATCGCGTTCATGTTCGTCGACGGCGTCGAGGCGAACAGCCCGATCTATTGGGGGCTCGGTTCCAGCCTCGCGGTCTACCTGGTGGTCAGCTTCCTGACCCCGCGCACCTCCGAGGAGATCCTCACCGTGTGGACCCGCCGCCTGAACGGCAGCGCGGTCGCCCAAGAAGAAGAGGCGGAACTCGCCGCTTCGAAGTCCTGAAACCCTCACACCCCCAGAAGGAGACACCGTGCCTGAGCAGAGCCCGATCGGACCCGTCGACTCGTCCAAGGTGCCCCGGTTCGCCGGTTTCGCGACCTTCGCGAGGCTGCCGCGGCTCGATCAGGTCGAGCGTGCCGACGTCGCCGTCGTCGGGGTGCCGTTCGACGCCGGGGTGTCCTACCGCCCCGGCGCGCGGTTCGGCCCCGCCGCGCTCCGTGAGGCCAGCAGGCTCCTTCGCCCGTACCACCCGGAACTCGACGTCTCCCCGTTCGCCGAGACCCAGGTGGTGGACGCCGGTGACATCGCGCTCAACCCCTTCAACATCGGTGAAGCGATCGAAACCCTGCAGGACGAGGCCGAGGCGCTGACCGCGAACGGGACGCGCTTGGTGACCGTCGGTGGCGACCACACGATCGCGTTGCCGCTGCTGCGCGCGGCGGCGAAGAAGCACGGGCCGGTGGCGCTGCTGCACTTCGACGCGCACCTCGACACCTGGGACACCTACTTCGGCGAGCCCTACACCCACGGCACCCCGTTCCGGCGGGCGTCCGAGGAAGGGATCCTCGACACCGAAGCGCTGTCCCACGTCGGCACGCGCGGCCCGCTGTACGGCAAGCGGGATCTGGAAGAGGACCGCCGCCTCGGCTTCGGCATCGTCACCTCCGGCGACGTCATGCGCCGCGGGGTGGCCGAGACCGTCGACGCGCTGCGCCAGCGCATCGGCGGCCGTCCGCTCTACATCTCCGTCGACATCGACGTCCTCGACCCCTCGCACGCGCCGGGCACCGGCACCCCCGAGGCGGGTGGCATGACCAGCCGTGAACTGCTGGAGATCCTGCGGGGACTGCGGGACTGCAACCTCATCGGAGCGGATGTGGTGGAACTGGCCCCGGCTTACGATCACGCCGAGATCACCGCCATCGCGGCCTCCCACGTCGCCTACGACCTGGTGAGCCTGCTCAGCCTCGGGAAGAGCGCATGACACAACGGATAGGCGGCGACGTCGTCGTCGAAACCCTTCGCGCGCTCGGTGCGGACACCGTTTTCGGCCTGCCGGGCCAGCACGCACTGGGTCTGTTCGAGGCGCTGCGGCGCACCGACGACCTGCGGGTGATCAGCTCGCGGGTGGAGAACAACCTGGCGTTCGCGGCCGACGGGCACGCCCGCGCCCGGCTGGCGGCCGACCCCGACGGCCCGGTCCCGGTGACCCCGATGATCGTGTCGACCGGACCCGGCGCGCTGTTGACTTTGGCTTCGCTGCAGGAATCCCGGGCGGCGTCCGTGCCGGTGCTCGGGATCTCCAGCCAGATCCCGGTCGCCGGGCTCGGCGGCGGACGGCACGGCTATCTGCACGAACTGCGCGATCAGCAGGCCAGCTTCCGTGACGTCGTCAAGTCGGTGCACGTGGTGCGGACCGTCAGTCAGATCCCGACGGCGCTGCGCGAGGCCTGGGAGTCGGCGTCGACAGCGCCGTACGGCCCGGTGTGGGTCGAGATCCCGCAGGACATCCTGCTGGCACCGACGGAGCTGCCCCGGATCACGTCGGTGACCGCACAGCCCGCTCCGCTCACGCCAGTGCCGGAACTGCTCACCGAGGCCGCGGATCTCCTGGGCGCGGCGAGGAATCCGGTGATCCTGGCCGGCGGCGGCGCGCTGCGCTCGGGTGCCCACGCCGAGTTGCAGGCCCTCGCCGAGGCGCTGCGCGCTCCGGTGCTGTCGACGTTCGGCGGCAAGGGTGTTTTCGGCTGGGATCATGAACTCTCCGGGCGATCCTGGCTCGAAGACCGGCACAGCACCGAATTTCTCGCGGACGCGGATGTGCTGCTCGTCCTGGGTTCCGGGCTGGGCGAGCTGTCCAGCAACTACCGCGAGTTCGCCCCGCGCGGCCGGATGATCCAGGTCGAAGCCGATCTCGGGAAGCTGGAGTCGAACTACCCGGCGCTGGGTATCCACGCCGACGTCCGCCTTGTCCTGCAAGGACTTCTCGAGCAGGTGCCGTTCCGTCAGGCAGACGGTGCCGCCGAAGCCGCGGTGGCGGGTCTGCTGGCCAAGGTGCGCGAACGCCTCGACGCCCAGCCCCTCGCTGTCGAACGCAAGCTGATCGACGACATCCGCGCGGCGGTGCCCGAAGGCACGCAGACGTTCTGGGACATGACGATCGCGGCCTACTGGGCCTGGTCCGCGTGGAATCCCGATGGCGCGCCGATCCACACCGCGCAGGGCGCGGGCGGGCTCGGGTACGGCCTGCCCGGGGCGCTCGGCGGCGCGGCCGCGACCGGCGGCCCGGTGCTGGCGGTCTCCGGTGACGGCGGCGCGATGTACGGCATCGCCGAACTCGCCACCGCGGTCCAGCACGGACTCGACGTCACGTGGCTCGTCGTCGACGACGGCGGTTACGGCATCCTGCGTGAATACCTGACCGGCGCCTTCGGGCAGTCCACCGCCACCGAACTGGCGCGACCCGATTTCGCCGCGCTGGCGCGGTCTTTCGGCGTCTCCGCCACCGTGTCCTCTTTGGACACCATCGGCGAGGACCTGGCCGCCGAACTGGGCAAGCCCGGCCCGTCGCTGGTCGTCCTCCCCGCTTTGCTGAAGATGTTCGAGCCGACCCACCTGGAGAAGAAATGACTCAGGTCCTGAACTTCGTCGACGGCACCGAGGTACCGGCGGCGGGCACGCGGACGCTCGACCTGGTGAACCCCGCGACCGGCGAGGTCTTCGGCACCAGCGTGCTGTCCGAGCAGTCCGATGTGGACGCCGCGCTGGCGGCCGCGGACCGCGCGTTCGAAGCGTGGCGCAAGAGCACGCCCGCCCAGCGGCAACTGGCGCTGCTGAAGATCGCCGACGCCGTGGAGGCCCGCGCGGAGGAGTTCGCCGACCTCGAAATCCGGGAGACCGGCAAGATCCGGGCCGTCGTGCTGGACGAGGAGATCCCGGAGTGTGTCAGCGCTTTGCGGTTCTTCGCGGGCGCGGCCCGGCAGCTCGAAGGCACCGCGTCCGGGGAGTATCTGCCGGGGCACTCCTCGGCGATCCGCCGGGAGCCGGTCGGCGTCTGCGCGCAGATCGCGCCGTGGAACTACCCGCTGATGATGGGCGTTTGGAAGATCGCCCCGGCACTGGCCGCCGGGAACACCGTCGTGCTGAAGCCCGCCGAGACCACACCGTCGACGGCCGTTCTGCTGGCGAAGGTCGCGGCGGAGTTCCTGCCGCAGGGCGCCTTCAACGTGCTGTGCGGCGACCGCGACACCGGCCGCGCGCTGGTGAAGCACCCGATCACCGAGCTGGTGTCGATCACCGGATCGACCCGCGCCGGCATCGACGTCGCCACCGTCGCGGCGGCCGACCTCAAGCGCACGCACCTGGAGCTCGGCGGCAACGCGCCGCTGCTGGTCTTCGGCGACGTGAACCTCGCCGAGACGGCGGAAGGCATCGTCGGCGCGGCGTTCTACAACGCCGGGCAGGACTGCACCGCGGGCAGCCGGGTGCTGGTGGACGCGGCGATCCACGACGAGTTCGTCGCGGAACTGACCAAGGCCGCCGCCGCGCAGGCACCCGGCCGGGACTTCGGCCCGCTCAACAGCGAAGCCCAGTTCGGCCGGGTGCGGGGACTCGTCGAGCGGCTGCCGTCCCATGCTCGCGTGGAGACCGGCGGCACGCCCGCCGGTGACCGCGGTTTCTTCTTCTCCCCCACCGTGATCTCGGGTCTGAAACAGGACGACGAGATCGTGCAGGAGGAGATCTTCGGCCCGGTGATCACCGTCCAGTCCTTTGTGGACGAGGACGAGGCGGTGCGCCTGGCCAACGGCGTCCCGTACGGGCTGGCGTCGTCGATCTGGACCAACGACCTGGCACGCGCGACCCGCGTCTCGGGTGAACTCGACTTCGGCTGCGTCTGGGTCAACACCCACGGGCCGCTGGTCGCCGAAATGCCCCACGGCGGCTTCGGGCACTCAGGCCACGGGAAGGACCTCTCGTCCTACTCCTTCGCCGAGTACACCCGCGTGAAGCACGTCATGACCCGCTTCGCCTGACCGCGTTTCGTCCTCTGAACGCGGTAGTTGGCACCACGAACTAACGCACTTAGAGGACGAAACGCGTATTTGGAGGTCCCCATGGGTGAGAAGATCACCGAAGTCGAGCAGCACGGAATCGCACCGATCCCGCCGGAGGAGCAGACGTCGCGGCCTCGCGACCTGTTCCGGATGGCGTTCGGCGGCGCGAACACCTTCGCCACCATCATCCTCGGGACGCTCCCGATCGCGTTCGGGCTGAGCTTCCGGGCGGCGGTGGCTGCCACCGTCGCGGGGGTGGTCGTCGGCGCGCTGGTGCTCTCGCCGATGTCGTTGTTCGGCCCGCTCACCCGGACCAACAACGCGGTTTCCTCCGGCGCGCATTTCGGCGTCGTCGGCCGTTGTGTCGGTTCCTTCCTTTCCCTGCTGACGGCGATCACGTTCTTCGCCATCTCGGTCTGGGTCAGCGGTGACGCCGTCGCCGGTGCGGCACAACGGCTTTTCGGCTTCGACGGCGGCGAGGTGCTCCGCGGCGTCGCGTACGGCGTCATCGCGATCGCGACGCTGGTGGTGTGCATCTACGGCTACCGGTTCATGCTGCTGGTGAACCGGGTCGCCGTGGTGCTGGGCACGGCGATCATGCTGCTCGGAATCGTGGCCTACGGCGGCACCTTCGACCCAGGGTTCGCCGGCACCGGCGTCTACGCCCTCGGGGACTTCTGGCCGACCTGGATTCTGGCCGCCCTCACCACGATGGCGAACCCGATCTCGTTCGGCGCCTTCCTCGGTGACTGGACGCGCTACATCCCCGCGCGCCACAGCCGCCGTTCCCTGCTGGCCGCGCCGTTCCTGGCACAGGTGGCGACGTTGCTGCCGTTCGGGTTCGGCATCGCCACCGCCACGCTGGTCGCGGATCCGGCCGACTACATCACCGGCCTGACCGCGATCTCTCCGCTCTGGTACGCGATCCCGCTGATCGTGGTCGCGCTGATCGGCGGGTTGTCCACCGGCACGACGTCGCTCTACGGGACCGGGCTGGACTTCAGTTCTATCTTCGTGAAGCTGAGCCGAGTGCAGGCGACACTGCTGATCGGCTCGCTCAGCGTCGTGTTCATCTTCGTCGGCAATTTCGTGCTGGACATGGTCTCCAGCATCAACGCCTTCGCCACGCTGATCGTGCTGTGCACCTCGCCGTGGATGGTGATCATGATGATCGGCTTCGTGCTGCGGCGCGGGTTCTACGACCCGGACGACCTCCAGGTGTTCAACCAGGGCCGCAAGGGCGGGCGCTACTGGTTCACCCGCGGCGTGAACTGGCGGGCGATGGCCGCGTGGATCCCGGCGACGACGCTGGGCCTGCTGACCGCCAACACCCCGATGATCGCCGGGCCGTTCAAGGACATCGCGGGCGGTGTCGACGTCAGCATGGTGGTGACGCTGTGCACGGCGGCGATCGCGTATCCCTTGCTCGTCAAGCTCTTCCCTGAGCCGCGAGAGGTCTATTCGTACGCGGAGCCCGTCACGGAACCGGCCGTCGCCGTCTAGGGCCCACCGGTCGTGAGTAGCGATTCGGGTTCTAGCCAAGGCTGTTTCAGGTACCTACGGCGGGTGAGCCCGGTAGCCGCCTGACCGTGAAGGACTCTTTGAGGGACTGTATTGGGTCACCCACTGGTGTGGGGCNNGCCTAGCGCAAGGAAGGGGGCCATCATGTACTTCACGCGAGCAGAACCGCAGGTGACGAGTAGGTACCTAAGAGAGGGTTCGCTCTGACCCGAATCGCCACTCACGACCGCCGGAGCGCTTCTCAGCGGTGCGTGTCCTCCGGTGCCGGAGTCCGGCTGGCCAGCTTGGCCGACCACTCGGTGACCCGCCGCGCGACGTCCTGCGCGGTGAGCCCGACGCGGGCCAGCACCTCCTCGCGCGAGCCGTGCTCGTGGAACACCTGCGGCACGGCGAGATCGCGCAGCGGCACGTCGCATTCGGCGTCGCGGAACAGCGCGGACAGCGCGGAACCGAAACCGCCGTGACGGCCGCTGTCTTCGACGGTCACGACGAGCTTGTGCTGCTCGGCCAGCGCCACGAGTTCCGCGGGCGCCGGGACGACCCAGCGCGGGTCCACCACGGTCACACCTATGCCCTGGTCGGCCAGCCGGTCCGCGGCGGCGAGCCCGAGCATCGCGAACGCGCCCACCGCGACGAGCAGCACGTCGGCGTCGCCGGACGGCTTGCGCAGCACGTCCACCGTGCCGACGCGTTCGACGGCGGGCACGGAGTCGATCACGCCGCCCTTGGAGAACCGCAGCGCCGTCGGCCTGTCCTCGACGGCGATGGCCTCACGCAGCTCCTCGCGCAGCGTGCCGGCGTCCCGCGGCGCGGCGACGCGCATGCCCGGCACCATGCCCAGCAGCGAGAGGTCCCACATGCCGTGGTGACTCGGCCCGTCCGGCCCGGTGATCCCGGCGCGGTCCAGCACCAGCGTCACCGGCTGGCGGTGCAGCGCGATGTCCATCAGGACCTGGTCGAAGGCCCGGTTCAGGAAGGTCGAATAGACGGCGACGACGGGGTGCTTGCCGCCCATCGCGAGACCGGCGGCCGAGGTCACCGCGTGCTGCTCGGCGATGCCGACGTCGTACCAGCGGTCCGGGTACGCCTCGGCGAACTTGTGCAGCCCGGTCGAGCGCAGCATGGCCGCGGTGATCGCGACGACGTCCTCGCGGTCGGCACCGATCTTGACCAGTTCGTCGGCGAAGACACCGGTCCAGCTCGGCCCCTTGACCGGCGGCAGGCCGGTTTCCGGGTCGATCGGGTCGGTCTGGTGCATCTGGTCGGCCTGGTTGGTCACCGCGGGCTCGTAGCCGTGGCCCTTTTCGGTCACCACGTGCACGATGACCGCGCCGCCGAAGTCACGGGCGCTCTGGAACGCCTTCTCCAGCGCCGCGATGTCGTGGCCGTCGACCGGGCCGAGGTACTTCAGGCCGAGGTCGGAGAACATCATCTGCGGGCTCAGCGCGTCCTTGAGCCCCGCCTTCGCCGCGTGCAGTGCCGCGTAGATCGGCTTGCCGACGACGGGGGTGTGCCGCAGCAGTTCCTTGCCGCGGTCCAGAACGCGTTCGTAGCCCGGCTTCAGCCGCAGCGACGCCAGGTGGTCCGCGACGCCGCCGATGGTCGGCGAGTACGAGCGACCGTTGTCGTTGATGACGATGACGACCGGGCGGCGCGGATTCGCGGCGATGTTGTTGAGCGCTTCCCAGCACATACCGCCGGTCAGCGCGCCGTCGCCGACGACGGCGATCGCGTGCCTGCCGCCGCCACCGAGCTCGAACGCCTTCGCCAGACCGTCCACATAGGACAACGCGGTCGACGCGTGGCTGTTCTCGACGAGGTCGTGTTCGCTCTCGCCGCGCGCCGGGTAGCCGGTGAGGCCGCCGAGCTGGCGCAGCTTGCCGAAGCCGTCATGACGGCCGGTGACGATCTTGTGCACGTACGCCTGGTGGCCGACGTCCCACACGATGGCGTCGCGCGGCGAGTCGAAGACCCGGTGCAGCGCCATCGTCAGCTCGACCACCCCCAGGTTCGGGCCGAGGTGACCACCGGCGAGCCGCACCTTCTCGACGAGGAAGTCGCGGATCTCCGCGGCCAGCTCCCCGAGCTGTTCGGCGTCCATCCGCTTCAAGTCGGCCGGTCCGTGCACGGACTCGAGCAACGTCACTCTTCCACCTCGCCTGATTCCTTTTCCGCCGTTCCGGCCAGTCTACGGAGGCCGCCTGAGAACCTTCCGCCCGCCGCGTCACGGGTCACATGTCAGAAAATCACCACTCGGCACCCAGAGGTGTGAACATGGTCTCTTTCGCCAAGTAGCGGCTACGTCAAGTGGCCGACATAATCGCTCCTCGACGGTTGAGAAGAAGCCCGGTTGGAGTGGCTTGATGGCGGATTTTTTCATCGGTGGCGAGTGGGTCGACGCGGTCGGCCGCGGTCGCAGGGAAATCCGCTGCCCGGCGGACGGATCACTGGTCGCGGAGGTCGCCGAGGGCACCCGCGAGGACACCGAAGCGGCCATCGCCGCCGCCCGGAAGGCGTTCGACACCGGTCCCTGGCCGCACACTCCGGCCCCGGAACGCGGGGACCTGCTGTTGAAGGCCGCTGACCTGCTCGACCGCGACGTCGCGGCCTTCGCGCGCGCCGAGTCGCTCGACACCGGCAAACGGCTGGTGGAGAGCGAATACGACATGGCGGACATCGCCGCCTGCCTGCGCTACTTCGGCAAACTCGCCGCCAACGACGCAGGCCGCGTGGTCGACACCGGCAACCCGGACGCGTTCAGCCGGATCGTGCACGAGCCGGTCGGCGTTTGCGGGCTGATCACGCCATGGAACTACCCGCTCCTGCAGACCATCTGGAAGGTCGCCCCCGCGCTCGCGGCGGGCAACACGTTCGTCCTCAAGCCCAGCGAGCTGACGCCGCACACCTCGATCATGCTGATGAAGCTGCTGACCGAGGCCGGGCTCCCGGCCGGCGTCGCGAACCTGGTGCTCGGCGCCGGCGCGCAGGCAGGGGCGCCGTTGTCGGAGCATCCGGACGTCGACCTGGTGTCGTTCACCGGCGGCCTCGCGACCGGCAAGATCATCGCCGCGTCCGCCGCCGCCACCGTCAAGAAGGTCGCGCTGGAACTGGGCGGGAAGAACCCTAACGTGGTCTTCGCCGACTCGGACTTCGACACCGCCGTCGACTACGCGCTGACCGCGGTGTTCCTGCACTCCGGACAGGTCTGCTCCGCCGGGGCGCGGCTGATCGTCCAGGAGGAGTGGCACGACGAGTTCGTCGGCGAACTCGTCCGCCGCGCCGAACTGATCCGACTGGGTGGACCTTTCGACCCGAAGGCTGAAACCGGTCCGCTGATCTCGGCCGCCCATTTGGAAAAGATCGAGCGCTACGTCGCGGCCGCGCTGGAAGAGGGCGCCGTCCTGCGCACCGGCGGCAAACGCCCCGACGATCGCGAGCTGGCGAAGGGTCACTACTACCTGCCGACCATCCTCGACAACGTGAAGCAGGGCAGCAGCGCCGTCGTCGACGAATCGTTCGGCCCGGTGCTCACCGTCGAGACCTTCACCGACGAGGACGACGCCGTCCGCATCGCCAACGACACGCATTACGGGCTCGCGGGCGCTGTGTTCACCTCGGATGCCTCGCGTGCGCAGCGGGTCGCGAACCGGCTGCGGCACGGCACGATCTGGATCAACGACTTCCACCCGTACCTGCCGCAGGCGGAATGGGGCGGCTACAAGCAATCCGGCTTCGGGCGCGAACTGGGCCCGACGGGCTTGGCCGAGTACACGGAGGCGAAGCACATCTACCAGAACCTCCGGCCCGCCCCACAGCGCTGGTTCTCCGGGGAGCCCGCGTCCCACTGAAGAGGGGAAAGTGCCGATGAGTGCTCCTTCCGATGACGGACTTGCCGGTTTCGGCTACAAACAGGAACTGGAAAGAACGCTCGGCAATTTCCACACCTTCGCCGCCGGGATCAGCTACATCTCGATCCTGACCGGCACCTTCCAGCTGTTCTACTTCGGCTTCAGCTTCGGCGGGCCCGCCTACTGGTGGTCGTGGCCGATGGTGTTCGTCGGCCAGCTGATGGTGGCGTTGTCGTTCGCCGAACTGGCCGCGCACTACCCCGTCGCCGGGTCGATCTACAACTGGTCGAAACGGCTCGGCAGCCCGCACGTGGCCTGGCTGGCAGGCTGGATGATGCTGACCGCCTCGATCGTCAGCATCGCCGCGGTCGCGCTGGCCTACCAGATCACCCTCCCGCAGATCTCGTCGTTCTTCTCGTTCTCCGGCGACAGCGCGGTGAACGCGGTCATCCTCGGCACCGTCCTGATCCTGTTCACCACGCTGGTGAACGCCTGGGGCGTCAAACTGATGGCGCGGATCAACAGCGCCGGGGTGTTCATCGAACTGATCGCGGCGGTCCTGCTGATCATCGCGCTCGCGGTGAACATCACGCGGGGCCCGGAGGTCGTCATGCAGACCAACAACACCGGCGCCGATCAGCCGTGGGGCTACTTCGGCGCGTTCCTGGTCGCCTCGCTCGCGTCGACGTACGTCATGTACGGCTTCGACACCGCCAGCTCGCTCGGCGAAGAGTCCCACGACCCGCGCAAGAACGCGCCCAAAGCGATCTTGCGCGCGCTGATCGCGTCGTTCGTCATCGGCGGGCTGATCCTGCTTCTCGCGCTGATGGCCGTCGCCGACATCAACAACCCCCAGATCGCGACGGGCGGCCTGCAGTTCATCGTGCTCGACGTCCTCGGCAGCACGATCGGCACGATCTTCCTGCTCGCGGTCGTCATCGCCATCACGGTGTGCAACCTGGCCGTGCAGTCGGCGTCGATCCGGATGATGTTCGCGATGGGCCGCGACAACAACCTGCCCGCCGGGAAGCATCTGGCGAGGGTGTCGCCGAAGACCAAGACCCCCGTGGTCCCCGCGATCGTCTCCGGCGTCATCGCGGTGCTGATCCTGGTGGTCAACGTCGGCCAGCCGCAGATCTTCACGGTGATCACCAGCATCGGCATCATCATGATCTACCTGGCGTACCTGCTGGTCACCGTCCCGATGCTGGTCAAGCGGCTCCGCGGGCAGTGGCCGCCGCCGAAGACGGAAGGGACCAGGTACTTCTCCCTCGGCAAACTGGGCCTGCCGGTCAACCTCCTCGGCGTGCTGTGGGGCGGCGCGATCGTGGTGAACCTGGCGTGGCCGCGACGCGAGGTCTACAACGCGACCGAGCCGTATCACTGGTACCTCGAATGGGGGGCAGTGCTGTTCGTCGGCGCGGTGGCGGTCGTCGGTTTCGCGTACTACTGGTTCGTTCTGCGGCACAAGAGCGGCGTCCTCGCCGATCACGCCGCGGCGGCGCATCCCGAGGAGGCAGCACAGTGACCGGAGAGTTCGACTACATCGTCGTCGGCGGCGGGACGGCGGGTTCGGTGGTCGCGGCGAGACTCTCGGAGGATCCCGACGTCACCGTGGCGCTGCTCGAAGCCGGACCGTCCGATGTGGACGACCCGGCGGTGCTGGAGCTGACGAAATGGATGGCCCTGCTGGAATCGGGTTACGACTGGGACTACCTGGTCGAGCCGCAGGAGTCCGGCAACTCCTTCCTGCGCCACGCCCGCGCGCGAGTGCTCGGCGGCTGCTCGTCGCACAACTCGTGCATCGCGTTCTGGGCACCGGCGGAAGATCTCGACGAATGGTCGTCACTCGGCCTGCCAGGCTGGTCCGCGAAGGACATTTTCCCGCTGTACGCGCGTCTTGAGACCAACGACGGTCCCGGTGATCACCACGGCCGCTCGGGTCCGGTGACCATCCGCTCGGTGCCGCCGCACGATCCGACCGGTGTCGCGCTGCTCCAGGCGTGTGAGCAGGCCGGGATCCCCAGGGTGGAATTCAACTCCGGCAAGACCGTGACGCACGGTGCGAACTGGTTCCAGATCAACGCGCGAGAGGACGGCACGCGGTCGTCGGCCTCGGTGTCCTACCTGCACCCGATCATCGGTAAGCGGCCGAACCTGGAGATCATCACCGGCGCCCGGGTCCGGCGGCTGCTGTTCGACGGCAAACGCTGCACCGGAGCCGAATACCTCGCCGACGACCTGATCCACGGTGTTCCTGTGCGCGCGCGACGCGAGGTCATCCTGTCTTCCGGCGCGATCGACACCCCGAAACTCCTGATGCTGTCGGGAATCGGCCCTGCTTCGCACCTGCGCGAAGTCGGTGTGGAAGTCTTGGTCGACTCCCCCGGCGTCGGCGAGAACCTGCAGGATCACCCCGAGGGCGTCATCCAGTGGGACGCACTGCAACCGATGACCACCGAATCCACGCAATGGTGGGAAATCGGCATCTTCACCACCACGGAGGACGGCCTCGACCGGCCGGACCTGATGTTCCACTACGGCTCCGTGCCGTTCGACATGAACACGCTCCGGCAGGGCTATCCCACCACGGAGAACGGCTTCTGCCTGACGCCGAACGTCACCCGGTCCCGCTCGACCGGCACCGTGCGGCTTCGCAGCCGCGACTACCGGGACAAGCCGAAGGTGGACCCGCGGTACTTCACCGACGAGCACGACATGCGCGTGATGACCTACGGCATCAAACTGGCGCGCAAGATCGCCGAACAGCCCGCACTCGACGAGTGGGCCGGAACGGAACTGGCGCCGGGCAAGGACGTCAAGACCGACGACGAGATCGCCGACTACCTGCGCAAGACGCACAACACCGTCTATCACCCTTCCTGCACCGCGAAAATGGGCGGTGACGACGACCCGTCGGCCGTACTGGACGCCCGGCTGCGGGTGCGCGGTGTCGAGGGGCTGCGGGTCGCCGACGGTTCGGCGATGCCGTTCTTGGTCGCGGTGAATCCGTGCATCACGACGATGGCGATCGGTGAGAAGTGCGCGGACATGGTGAAGGAGGACGCGCGCTCCTGAGTCGCGACCGGCTCTTGGGCTGAGGGGCGGGCTCGTCGGGGTGGGGCGGATCCTGCGGGATTCGCCCCCACGGTTTGGTGGCGGCGGGGTCGGTGGTTTCGCGGCAGCGTGTTGGTGAGTGGGGGCGAGACCGCGGTGACGTGGCTGTCGCCGTTTTTCGGCGATAGATCTTCGTCCTGGTATCGCAGGTCGGAAGCTCGCCACCTCTCCAGCCGCCCAAGCTTGGCTTGAGGCGTTGCCGTTTCCCGGTAACAGAACTCAAAACGGTGGCGGTTCGCCAGCGGGCTTTGTGTGCGCGGCTCGTGGAGCGGTGATGGTGTGCTGCCGTACCTATGCCGGTCTGCGCGGCGACCAGCACCATCCCGGCATGAGCTGTCGCCACTTCCCGGCGACGGGTCTAGAACAGCGACGGTTCCCCAGCGCACTTTGCGTGCACGACTCGCGAAGCGGCGCCCGTCTGCTGCCGCACCCATGCCCGATCGGCGCGGCGACTACCACCAACCCGGCATAAGCCGTCGCCACTCCCCGGCGACAGGACTCAAAATGGCGGCGGTTCGTCGGCCGGCGGGCGTTGCGTGCGCGGCTCGTGGAGCGGCGGCGGCGTGCTGTCATAGCCGTGCCCGGTCGGGGTGGTGACCGTCAACGTCCCGTCAGCCGCGAGACGGTAGACCCAGCCGGGTTCGTCTTTGAGCCGGTGATCGGGCCGTGTCATGACAACCGTGTAAGCCACGGATGGACCAAGAT
>NZ_LQCI01000044.1 GCF_001613935.1 Amycolatopsis regifaucium | reverse complement strand
GCCTGGAGGGCCGCGGAAAGCGGATTCGGGGCTGGTTCGGGATTTAATCTCGAATAGTGGTCGTGCTACTACGAAAACGTAGGGCTCGCCAAAGTCGTGGCACTCATCGCAGGAGGAAGCACAGTGGCACATTCCACTAAGCTCAATGATCAGGACATCATCGCCCAGGCCGCCCGGCACGAGGAGACGGCGAACAACGTCAACGATCAGCTCGACAACCTGAAGAGGGAGGTCGAGGCCACTCTCGCGGCCAGCACGAGTGCGGCCACCAGGGCGCTGAGCTCGGTGACGGGTGAGTGGGTCGAAGCGGTGCGCAAGACGGTGCTGAGCAACTTGAACGGTATGGCGGGCGATATGCGCCGTGAGGCGGGTGCCCAGGTGGACACCGACGCCGACAACACGCAGTCGATCCTGAACGTCCCTATGGGAACCAGCACCTTCCTCGGCGCCTGACCCGACCACCGCACGATCTTTTTTGAGGAGTTTTGATGGCTGACGGCACGATTACCTACGACTATCCCGTCATCGAGCAGTGCGTCGCGATGATGATGAAGAAGGCCGACGAGATCGACAACCAGGCGACCCTGCTCGGCAGGGATGTCAAGACCATCATGCAGGACTGGGTCGGTGAAACGGCGAATTCCTACGAGGCTCGCTCCACCAACCTCCAGGCCGGTCTGGACGAGCACCGGCAGAATCTGCTCAACCTTCGCCAGAAGGTGTCGGACGCGGCCGCGGCCATGGAGGCGGCCGACAAGGGCGGCGCGAAAGGCATCGCCTAGTTCGCTCGGTGTGCCGGGGTGCTCGCGCCCGGCACACCGCTTTTCCCTGACCATTGAACGGTCGAGCCGTTCGAGAGCAAGGAGTCGACGTGGCGACGGAATTCGATGCCGAAGCGATCGCGACCGCCGGCCGGAACATCGGCCGGTTGATGGATGACCAGAGTGCTTTCGAAGCGCTGAAGCGGCCTTGGGCCCCTGCGGAGAAGTTCACGCTCGCGGGCTGGCTGGACCGGGTCGTCGACGACCGGCGCAACGCCGTCGTGGCGCATGCCGACCAGCTCAGGATCGCCTTCGATGAGATGGAAACAAAACTCAACGACATCTCCGAGCGGTTCAAGACCACCGACGGGCGGAACGCCGACGAAATCCAGAAAGTGATCGCCGGCCTCGACCGCAGCACCCGCGGCGGCGATTCGAACGACGTAATCACCACCTGACCAAACGCCGGAAAGGAACCGGGCG
>NZ_LQCI01000043.1 GCF_001613935.1 Amycolatopsis regifaucium | reverse complement strand
CCCACCGCCGCCGCCGCGCCCCGGTGCGCGTACAGGGCGCGGCCGTCCAGCGTGCGCCACTGCCCGTCAGCGCCTTCGACGCGGTTGAGGATCGCGTTGTGGATGTGCAGCTGCGGATCGTGGTTGCGCGAGTCGTGCTGGAAGAACGACGCCACCACGAAGTCGTGGGCGTCGATGAACCGGCCCGCGGCCCCGCCGTGGTGCCCGACCCGCGAGTACCCGGCGTGCTCGGACAGGTAGTCCAGCGCCGCCCGGTTCCCTGCCCATATCGCGTCCTCGACCGCGTCGCGGTGCGTCCGCCACGACAACGCCGCCTCGTGGGCGTCGTCACGCTGCCGGGCGATCTCCGCCAGCTCGGCCGGATCCGCGCCCGCCGCCGTCGCGGCGGCGAGCGCGTCCGACAACCGTCCAGCCGTCCGTTCAGCGTTCACTTGCTGTGCCTCGAACGCCGCGTGCAGGACCGTCACCGACTTTTGGACGCTGAACGTGGCGTCCAAAAAGGCGACGTTCTTCCGCGCGGACTTGTTCGCCTCCAGGCGCAATTCCTCGCGCCGTTCACCCGTCGCGTCCGGTTCCTTGTCCAACGCGGCCGCGTACAACTCGTCCGCCGTTGGATAGTTCCGCCCGGTGTGGCCGAGAGTGGACGCCTCCGCCCACCGCGCTGGATCCTTGAACGCGGCATCGCGCGGGTCGACGAACTGCTCATAGACCGCACGCATGTCCTGCTCGTCGACCAACCCGGTGAGGCCGAGTTTCTCGGCCCCACCGCCATACCAACGCCCCGGCGGCTCCCCCTCCGCCACGGCGTCGGTGTAGTAGTTCTCCCGCCCCTTCGCGACCTCCTCCGTGAGGTAGGAGACCGAGTATCCGTTCGACAACGTCAGCATCCCGACCCCCTTCCAAGATCAACACACGGGCTTTGAAGATCAACAACGGCGGTCGTGTTCCCGGGCGCCCGCCAGGGCGCACCGGCCCGACAGATCGTGATGCATAGGTGTGCATCTGATTTCTTGATTGGTGAGTACTTGCTGGGTGAGTGGCTGATGGATGTCTTGGGCTGCCTTGGTGGCTTCCTGAGTGGGGAGGTGCTGCTTGGTGCTGTGGTGATCATGAGTTGGCCTTGGTGGCGTTGAGGTCGGTAACGATGTGGAGCGGGTGTGGTTGTTCGCGGAGTTCTTTGAGGACGGTTCCGGCTGTGCCTCGGGCGACTTCGGCGATTTCGTGGAGCTGGTCGACGGTCGGGAGGGTGCCGTGCAGCGCCTGGTACTTGCGGGCCTCACGGAACGCGCGGTCCCGCTTCGGCGACGACGGCGTCACGGCTGGACGCTCCGGCTTCGGCTCCTCCGCGCCGCGCGACACGGGCCGCTCCGGCTGAACGGAAGACACTGCCGGGACTGGACGTTCAGCAGGCTCGCTCGACGCAGCCGCGTCCAACGGCTTCGGCTGAACAAGCCCGGATTGGACGGACAGCGACTGGACGGCGACGCTCTCCGGACGGTCCGACTGGACGGGCTGCGACTGAACGGACGGCGCCCGCGAGACGATGGCACCGCTTGCGGCGGCCACATCCACACCCGAACTCGCGATCGTGTCCGGTGCGGTGGACGGCTTCCGGCTCGCGCGAAGCTCGCTGAGCATGAACAGCAGGTGCGCCACGATCGCCGCCGCGATCGCTGGCCACGCCCCCACCCAGAACCGCAGCAACTCCGGCGGCGGATTGCCCGCCGAACCCGGCTCACCGTTCGGCCCCGGCGGCACGGGGGCGGTGAACCCGCCCACGAAGTAGACCGCCTGCGCCAACCCGGACAGCCCGGCCGCGAGGATCACCACCGCCCACGCGTACCGACGGCCCGCACCCGTCAGCCGTGACGTCGCCACATACGCCACGATCGCCAAACCGTCGGTGATCACCGGGTAGGTCCACGCGATGCTCGCGAGCACCCCGGACGCCACCACGACCTCGAACAGGCCGTGCGCGGTCGCGACCGCGGCACAGACCGCCACCACCAGACCCGGCAGCCAGAACCCTGCCGTCGCCCACGTGCTCTTGGACTTGCTCACTGGTCCCACCCCTCGCTGATGTCGTCGTCGGCGGCGGCTTCGTCGTCGGCGTTCCACCGCGCGCAACGCTCCGCGCGCTCGGTGTCCTCGTCGGCGCGGTCGCCGCCGTACACCAGCTCGCCGACGCCGTCCACCGTCTGCGCGCACTCCGCCACCCGCTCCGCGAGCGCGGCACGGCCGGTTACCTCGGCGACGCCGGTGACGTCCTCGACACCGAACTCGGCCGGGACGTGCAGGCCGTCGAGCACCTGCTGGCGAGCCTCCGCCCAGCTCGCCCCGCCCTCGACGCGAGCGCGGAAGTCCCGCACCGCCGCGTCCACGCCCGGAACGGAGGTCACCGCGGCGTGCGCGTCGTCGACCCGGACGCCCGCGACGACCAGATCGGTGACGTAGTCGATCGCGTCGCGCGCGACCTCGGCGGGCGCCGCGTCACGCTCCAAGTCCGGGCGGTCGACCGGGGCGGGACGTTCCCACTCCGACTCCGGCGGCAGGACACCGCCGTCCCGGGCCAGAGCCCGCAAGCCCTGCGCCGCGGAATCGCCCGCGGCGGCGTCGCGGGACTCGGCCCGGGGCAGGCCTTCCTTGCGGTGGCGGGCGTAGTGCTCGATGGCGTCGTTGGCCACGACGGTGTCACCGGCCGCCTGCCGGTGCGCGGTGTCCGGGTCGAGCCCGTCGGCCAGTGCCCGCTCATAGCGGTCGATCGCCGCGTCACCCAGCGATCGCAGGTACTCGTCCGCCGTGTCGGGCTTGATCATCGGCTTGCCGCGCTTGACCGGTCCGCCGCGCCACCCGGTGACGACCTCCGGCTGGAACGCTCCACCCGCATCGGGGAAATACACGTAGAAATCGCGTTCGGCCACGCCCAGGGCGTGACACTGCTCCCGGATCGTGCGCCGGTAAAGCTGGCTCGGCGTCTCCCCCGTGGGCTGGGCGTCGTCGAACGACAGCAGCCGCACCTCGTAAGCCTCACGGCCGAACTCGGCGACCTGCTGCGCCTGCGCTTCGGTCATCTTCACGGCTGCTCCCATCCCTCGGACTTGTCGTCGACGTCCTCGGCGGCGGCCTCGTCTTCGGCGTTCCAGCGGGCGCAGCGCTCCGCACGCTCCGCGTCCTCGGCGTCATCCCCGCGCTGAAGCCGAGCCTCGGCGTCCTTCAGCAGATGGGCGCATTCGGCGCGCATCGAGTCGTAACGGTCGAGGATCCCGGCGAGGCGAGACTCGGTGTCCGGATCAGTCAGCCGCGCACGCTCGGAGTCCTCCTCGGAGAGCACCTGGTCGATCCGGCCCACCACGGTCCCGGGGCTATCGGGCTCCGCGCTGACGTACAGCTGCGGTTCGTCGGCCTGGTACGTGGCTTCGTTGTTGCGCCGCCGGACAGCGGCGGCCTCGGCCTGCGCAGAAGGTCCCGGGTTGTTGGTATCCACAGTGGACTCCTGTTCGGTGTCGTGGGTCGCCACGCGCTCGGTGGTGTCCTGCGCGGGAATGGGGTCCTGGGTTGCGGTGTCGGCGGCCATCGCGCGCGCGTCGTCGGGGTCGTAGCCGATGGTGATCAGCTGCTCGTAGTCGCTGACGGCTTTCGCGCCGATCGGTGAGACCCGCTCCAGCCGCTGCGCGATCTCCTCCGGCGGGATGCCTTCCTGCTGCCAGGTGAGGTAGGACAGCATCGTCGCGTCGGCGATCTCGCGCCGCCGCAACTGCTCCGACGTCTCACCGGGGTTGTCGAGCACGTCGTGGGTCGCGGCCACGCGAGCCTGATCGACCTGCTGCTGAATCTCCACTTCTTCCCACGGCTCGTTGCCGTCGGCCAGCTCGGCGGCTCGTGCGGCGTAGCCGTCGGCGGCGGCGGCGGCCTCGCGGGCTTCGCGTTCCAGCCGTGCCCGCACCACCGGGTCGGTGGCGCCGGCCGCGGCCGTCGAGCGGAGGAACGCGATATCGCGGTACCGCTC
>NZ_LQCI01000042.1 GCF_001613935.1 Amycolatopsis regifaucium | reverse complement strand
GACGCGTATGCCTCGACCTGGCCCGACTTCGGGGCCGCGCCGACCGCGGTCGTGGGGTCGTCGTGGCCGGTCAGCTCGCGGTGCGCCGCGACCGTGCCGACCTGCTTGCTCCACTCCTTCCGCGCCCCTGGGTCCTCTGGGGCCGGTCCGAACGCCTCGACCGCCCACTGCTCGGGCTGGGCGGCCTGCTCGTCACCGAGCAACTGGCGCCGCTGGTCGGCGGTGTTGGCCAGCGTGCGCAGGTAGGTCGCCCATTGCGGGTCGTCGACCTTGGGCAGCCAGTCGGCGTAGGAATCGCCGACCGGGTCCAACGTGACGGTGTCGGTGATCCGGTGGTGGATCACGTTCGTCAGCTGCCGCGACCCGGACAACGTCCGGGCGGTGACGGCGTTATCGAGCACCTCGCGCGGGTCGTGCCCGGCGAGTTCGGCGCGGCGCAGCAGCCGCGCGAGCGTGGGTCCGCCGTCCTCGGCGGCGATCCGCGCGCGCTGGTTCTCCGTCAGCTTCCCCTCCTCCACCAGCTCGTCGAGCCACCGCTGGGTGCGCCCGGCGGTGGCCAGCTCGGTGGCGTCGGCGAGGAGTTCGGCCGGGGTGCGGATCGCCTCGTTGTCCGCCGCGGCCTCCGTGGCCTCGGCGAGCGCAGAGCGTTGCGGGCCGGTGCCGTCGAACGCGGCGGCCAGCACTGCGGCCGGAGACCGTTTCACGGCCTGCAACGCCGCGCCCTCGGGCGCGTCGTCCGGGACGGCCAGCGTCGTGACGTGCGCGGTGTTGCCCTCCCGGCCACGGGTGAGGCCGACGTAGAGGGCTTCCTGCCCGGTGGCTTCGGTGACGACGGCGTGGCTGGTATCGACGGTGAGCCCTTGTGCACTGTGGACGGTCGAGGCGTAGCCGAGCGCCACATGCTCCGACACATACGCCCCGGGCAACGTGATCCGCTCCCCCAGCACCTCGCCAACACCGTCCTCGCGGCCGAGGACGCGGGCCACGACCAGTCCACCGTCCTCGCGGGTCTCGAGGACGCGGTACTGCTTGCGGTTGATCGGCGCCTCCGGGTTACCGTCGAACCCGGTGAGGTGCCAGCCGTTGCGGCGGGCCTGCACCAGGTCCCCGACGCCGGCGTAGGTGCCCTGCATCCCCAACGGCACACCCGCCTCCTGGACCTTGCCGAGCCGGACGAGTTCGTTGCGGAGCTCGGCCGACAGGTGCGCGGCCTGCTCGTTGGTGTCCACGATCAGGATCGAGTGCTTCCCCGCCAGGGTGTCGGCGAGCCACGCCTTCCCGGCCGTGGCCTCGGCCTGCTCGCGGGTTCCGCCGTCGAGGATCCGGCCGTGCTTGTGGTAGTCGCCCAGCACGGTCTCGTCGCCGTCGCGCAACCGCAGCGACGCCGACCGCTCCCACTCGGCCTGGAAACGGCGGACCTCCGTCAGCTCATACGCGGCCCCGGCCGTGGCCATCAGGTCCATGCCGCCACCGGCACCGACCGCGGCCAGCTGCCGATGGTCACCAGTCAGCAACAGCTTCGCCCCCGCCGCCTCGACATGGTGGTGAATCCGGGCGAGGTCGGCGGTGTTCGCCATCGCCGACTCGTCGACCACGACCAGGTCGCCGGGGCTGAGCTGCCACTCGACGTGCTCGGGGTGGGTCGAGCCATCGGCCAGCTTCGCCTGCACCCCCAGCCAGCGGGCGATGTTCCGCGCGGTCAGCCCCTCACCCGCGAGGACATCGGTCGCGACCTGACTGGACGCCAGACCGACCACACGGCGGGACTGCCCTCCCCACAAGCCGTTGTCCTGCCACGCTTTTGCCAGTGCCCCGACCACAAAGGACTTCCCGGTCCCGGCCGGGCCGACCAGCGACTCCACCGCCGCACCGGAGGTCAGCACGCCGCGCACTGCGGCGGCCTGATCCGCACCCAGCACCATCCCCGCATCCGCCAAAGCGGACACGAAACCGTCCACGTCGGACACATCCAGCGCCGGGGCACCGCCCCGGGCGGTCGCGGCGGCGAGCGCCCGTTCGGTGTGGACATGCTCCGGGGTCGCGTACAGGCGGCGGCCCGG
>NZ_LQCI01000041.1 GCF_001613935.1 Amycolatopsis regifaucium | reverse complement strand
ACTCATGTCACTCATCCCGCCCGTGCGACCTCTGACCTGACTGAATTCCATGGTGCCAGGCCAGAGGCCCTAGCGGGGTGGGCGCGCGCACCTTTCACCCGCTGACACGGACGTGTCTACTCGCCCCTGATCCTGTATCGGACGACGAACCTGCGAGCGCAGGTGTCGACCCCTCGCGAGTTGAACACATTGACCTGCCACACGCCCGCTTGCTGGTAATGCGCATCAGAAACAACCGCGCTCCCCCCACTAGGAGAGGCGTTGAACCCGGGATACCTGGCGCCACCAGCCAGGGAGGTAAAAGTCATCGTGCCACTTTGAGGCCCGATAAAGCGTTGCAAATCGACATACGTGATCCTAACGTCGAAATTTCCGTTACCGTCGAGTTCGGAACCGAGATAGGAATCCGCGAAAGAAGTTCCGCAATCGAGCGGCAACTTCTCGGGCGAGGCGCCGGCCACCCCCGCCATGGGCACTACCAGAGCAAACGTTGAGATCACTGCGGCTAAAATCCTGCTTTTCCTCACAAAGCACCCTCCCTGACTTGAACTTGACATTGACCGTCCTTGTTCCCAGCAGGAACTGCGTCAACGAGGGCGGACATCCCTGGGCTCACTCCGCGCATACGAATGACCAAGGCCGACGGGTTGGGAAATGCGCATTCTCTTACGAAAGCGCGGAACCCTGCAATCCCAGCTCTCACCTGTTGACGCAGAATCGATTCGTGCGCCAACAGGAACATTGCCAACCTTGGCAGATAAAAGAAATACTCCATTCGGGTGATTGAAGATCACTCCAGTTTCTGCAAATTATTTCGAGAATGCCACGGAATTCGTAGAAGGAATTTCCGGCTGTGCGGGGAGCTGGCGACCCGCGGGGACTTCCTCATTGGTCGTGACCAGACAGCCCTGCACGACCGGGTGCCCCCAGATCGGCTCCGTCCCCGTCTCCTTCCTGCCCTCCCACCCGCGCCATGCCCTGTCTCGATCCCTGACTGCGCGCGCTGTCCCGGCTCGGTGATGGTGCGGAGACGTGGAGTCCGCTGACCTGCGGCTCGCCAGATTGCCTGCGCTGCTTGGGCTGTTCGCTGGCTCGTCGCTGCGATCGCCAACGCCACCTTCGCCGTCCGCTAGGACGAGCGCGGCAGACGGCGCTCGCTGATGCGCCGGATGGATCATCCGGTGTGGAAAGTGCTGGGCTGTTCGAGTGGTCGTGATTTTCTGGCGCTGCGGTTGGTGATCGTCGGGCGCTAGCGTCGGCTGGTCTGGCGGCGAACCCGCCGTCTGGGGAAAGCCTTCGGGCTTTGAGGGGAGATTTTCCTTATTATGCAACGGAAATTGTTGCGGCCCTGTGTGCTGCGCACAATCAGCGTGGCCACTGCCGGTGTGCTGCTGGCCGTGGTTCCGGTGGCGGCGTCGCCCGCCGTGGCGGGCGAGGTCTCTGGTGGTGTGCCGTTGCCGGTGACGTGGACGCCGCCGGCGCAGGTGAACCGGACCCCGACGGGTGTCCCGGCCGATCAGGTCATCGAGAGACCCGCGGAAGCCAGACCGGGTGCGGGACCATCGACCATGTCGGTGACCTGCGCGACCTTCGCTCGGCTGGGTACTCAGCCGTGGTTCCCGATGGACCGGTATCCGATCTCCGACGGCACCGAGTTGCAGGTCAACCGGGCCAACGGCAACGCCGTGATCACCGACCGGGCGCTGACAGTGAAAGGCACGGGGCTGGATCTGTCGGTGAACGCGGTCTACAACAGCCGCGGTATCGGTGGCGCGTTCGGCAAGCAGTGGACGGTGTCGAGTGGCCCGGACGTCCAGCTGGACGTCCGTATCGGCTCAGTCATCGTGCAGGACCCGACGGGGTACTGCTCGGAGTACATGCAGAATCCCGACGGCAGCTACGCCACTCCGATCGGCGCCCACGCCACACTGGTGAAGCTGGCCGACGGCAAGTACACGCTGTCGCAGCACTCGTCGGGTGAGACATGGTCGTTCACCGGCGCGGGGCGGCTGATCTCGCAGGCCGACCGCAACGGGCACAGCCTCACCTACCGCTACAACGCCACCGACGGCACGCTCGCCTCGATCACCGACACCCAGGGCCGCGTCACCACCGCCACCACCAATGCCGACGGGCGCATCAGCGCGATCACCGACCCGTCGGGCCTGGTCGCCGGCGGCTACGCCTACACCCAGCCGGGCCCGGGCGGCCGGCTGGCGAGCATCACCAACCGCGGCGGCGGCAAGACCACCTTCACCCAGGACGAGATGGGTCTGGTCACGTCCGTGACACCGCCGGCGGGCGGGACCTACACCCTGACCTATGACACAGGGGGCCGGGTGACGCAGGTGAAGGCACCGAACTCCGACGGTGTTCCCAGCGTCACCGACTACGCCTACGGCGACACGACCACCACGGTCACCGACCCCAACCGTCACAAGACCACCTACACCATCGACGACAAGCAGCGTCAGACCAAGGCCACCGACGCACTCGGCCACACCCGGGCCCAGTCGTGGTCGGCGAACGGTGATGTCGCGAGCGTGACCGACGGCATGAACAACTCGGTGACCTACGACTACGATTCGCTCAACAACCTCAAGGGCGGGAAGCTCCCCACCAGCGCGACCGCGTCGGTGGGCTACACCGACACCGCGCACCCGCATCTGCCCACCCAGGTGTCGGACTTCTCCGGCACCAAGGTCACCAAGTCTTACGACAGCAACGGCAACGTCAAGACTGTGCGCTCCGACGGTCTCGGCGCCGACGTGGCGAAGTACACCTACACCGCCACCGGCCTGGTCGCGACCAAGGCCAACGGCAACGGCAACATCACCCGTTACGGCTACGACAACGCCGGGAACCTGACCACGGTGACCCCGCCCGCGCCGCTCAAGCCCACTGCCTACACCTACGACTCCCTGTCGCGGGTGGCGAGCGTGACCGACGGCAACGGCGTCAGACTCAACTACGGCTACGACAAACTCGACCACATCGTGGCCGTCTCCACCGCAGACGGCACCGGCCTCGCTGCCTACGGCTTCGACGGCATCGGCAACCGCACCAGCGCACGCACCGCGCACGCCGAGTTCACCAGTACCTACAACCGGCAGCTGCTGACCCGGGTCACCCGCACCGCCGGCGGGAGCAGCCAGGCGGCGATCTACTCCCACGACCGCGCCGGCAACGTCACCGGAGTCGAGGATCCCAGCGGGCGCACCCTCTACGGCTATGACGCCGCCGACCAGCTGACCTCGCTGACCGACCAGGCGGGCAAGGTCACCGGCTACGGCTACGACAACGCCGGCAACCGCACCTCGGCGTCCCTGCCCGGCGGCAGCACGCAGACCATCGAGGTCGACGCCAGCGGGCGGCAGAAAGCCATCACCGTCAAAAACCCTGGCGGTGGCGTGGTGTTCTCCAGCAGCTACCGCTACACCCGTGCTGATGGCACCGACACCGGCCAGATCCAGTCCCGCACCGACTCCACCGGCACCGCCGTGAACACCTACGACGGATTCGGCAGGCTCACCAAAGCCGGTACCCGCGGCTACGCCTACGACCTGGCCGGGAACCTCACCTCCGGCGACGGGCGCACCTACACCGTCAACACCGCCAACCAGATGACCAAGGTCGACACCACCACCGCCGACTACGACGGCGCCGGCAACCTTTCGACCACCACCCCCGGTGGGCAGGCCCGCTACAGCCCCACCAACCAGCTCACCTCGATCACCTCCGGCACCAACACCCTGTTCACCGCCTCCTACGACACCCTCGACCAGACCCAACCCGACACGATCACTGAGACCACCGGCGGTACCACCACCAGCCACGCCTTCACCCGCACCGCCCTCGGCGTGTCCCGCACCGTCGTCAACGGCGCCACCACCACCTACACCCACGACACCGACGGAAAACTGACCGCCGTCACCGACACCACCGGTAAACACCACAACGCGATCACCGACTACCAGGGCAGCGTCCTCGCACTGGTCAACGACACCGGCACCGTGACAGCCCGCTACGACTACACCCCCTATGGCACGGCCGCTGCCACCAACCTCGCCGGCTCCGGCGCGGACGCCAACCGGATTCGCTGGATCGGCACCTACCAGCTCGCCTCTGGAATCTCACTGACCGGATCGCGCCACTACAACCCCGTCTACAGCCGCTTCACCCAACCCGACCCCACCGGACAGGAAGAGAACGCCTACGCCTACACCCAAGGCGACCCGCTGAACAGGAGTGACCCCTCCGGTGCTGCATCGGCACTGAACGGCTGCGCAGGTGCGGTTGTGGGGGTGGCCTTACTCGGTGTTGCCCTGCTCGGTGGAGGAATCGGTCTGGTCGCCGCTTTTCATCGCAGTGGACACTCTGGGGGTCGGGCTGGCCGTCACGGGCCTCGCCGCTGGTGCTGCCGGCGGCCTCACCATCGATAGTAAGGCGTGTCAATGACCACCACATCCTGGATCGGCATCGCAGTACTGTTGACCGCGATCCTGCTCGGGGTGATCGCTATCTTGCGTAGCAAGAACCGGCGATCGAAATGACGGTCAGCAACGCATCGCCGACCAACGTGGGGCGGCCACGCCGCTACCTCCGCGACGCCCAAGGTGCCGTCACGCCTTAGACAAACGACGCCGAACGCAACGAATCATGCCGACAGGGGTCGCCGAGACGACCACGCAAGCCCCCGGCCGAGCCCGGCCGGGGGCTTGCGGAGCCCGACGTGTTGATCACGCCGGGCTCCTCCTTTGTCAAAAGCTGGTGGGCCTCGCCTCATTCGATGCGAGGCCCACCGTCATTTCGGCCCGCTGCCGTTACACCTACGCCTACGCCCAAGCCGACCCCCTCAACAACAGCGACCCCACCGGCGCCGTGTCTAAGGGATGCGTCAATGCCGGCGTCACTTCCATCCTCGGTCTGCTGGGAACCACCGCCACGTACGACGTCAGCGCCGCCACCGGCGGCGTCACAGCCGGACTGGCGGTGGGATCAACAGTCGCGACCGTGACCGCCATCAGCAATGCAGCGCTCGCCTGCAGGAAGTGACATCACCGACGACAAGGAGGAACACACACCGATGAGCAAAGCCGTGAGCATGGTTTTCCTGGGCATATCGGGAATCTTGCTCATCACTCTCGTCGTGCTGGCAGTCATCTGGCCAACCACACTCACCATCGCGCTGGCCGTGATTCTCGCCTTGCTGTTCGCCTACGCCGCCTTCTCCCTGAAGCGCAGCGGGAAAGAACAGCGGTAGCACCAACGGGGGCACTTCTCCCTTCGGGACACGAACGGTGGCCCTTCCGAATGAACGGAAGGACCACCGTTCGCTTGACCCACCTACTCCGTAGGGCCCGGCGTGACATGTCACGCCGGGCCCTCGCGTTGTCCAGATCGGGAAAGTGGGGCCGGGCTGCTCAACACTCAGGTACGTCGGAGGACCACCGTCATGTGGAGTTGGCTGCTGGCCAGCCCTGTCGCCGCCACCGGGATCACCGCGATCACCCGCTGCATCCTGGCCAAGATCCGCGCTGAGAGCCGCAGACGCGAGCTCGAGATCGCCCTGAACAACGCCACCCCCGCCGAACGCGTCGCGATCCTCCGGGCGCTCTGCGATCAACCCAGCACCCCGGCCCGCCGACGACGCGAGGCGGACTCTTGATCCGTTCTCCCGGCTGCATAGTCGTTACCGCGACCGGTCGTGGCCGCCGACGTGACGTCCTTCGCCCCCCATACATCACCACAAGCAATGCTCGCGCGTGTCGCGTTCAAGGCGCGCCATGTGGTCGAATTGCCCCCTTGGCGCCTTCGTGGACGGCGGGGTGAACAGTGGCCACCTTTCATACTCAGATCGCCGAAGGGCACGTAGCGATCGGAGACCCTTCGTACGACTACCAGGCGTGAAGTTGACGAGTGGGCCGAAGACCGGATGGGCGCGACGACGGTGGCGGGCCCGCGGGGGCACGTGGTGGTGGGCGATCGTGGTCATCGTCGTCCCGGTCGCGCTGATCGCGGCCGGGGCCGTGACCACGCTGCTGCTGTTCATCGATCCGGGCAGCGACGCGAAGAACAGGATCGAGCTGATCAAGGTCGGTCTCACGGTCGGGGCAGGTACCGGTGGCGTGGTCGCGCTGGTGCTTACCGGGCGCCGGCAGTGGTCCACCGAGCACGACAACACTGAACGACGGTCAACGAAGCCTGGTTTATCAAGGCGACTTTCACCGGCGACGTTCGGTTCCATAAGGCGACCTTCACCGGCACCGCCCTGTTCGGCGAGGCGACCTTCACCGGTGGCATCGCCCAGTTCCACGGGGCGACCTTCACCAGTGCCGCCCTCTTCGATGAGGCGACCTTCACTGGCCCAGTCTTGTTCGACGAGTCGACGTGAAAGCCCTGGCCGCAGCGAGTGCCAGGCCCCGAGTTACGCGCCGGGACCGCCATCGTCTGGTTGCTCGGGAGCTTCGATGAGATCACACTCGTCCACCCAGCGAGCCAGGAGGCTCAGGGTCGCTAACCGCTCGAGCGCGGATTGATCGTCGAGCTCCCCGACACCGTGAGCCGCGCTGTTGCGGATCGTCATCTGCACCCCGGGAGCGAAGAACCGCAAACCGGAGTTCATGGTGCTGACGTCCCGGTCATTTGGATCGCCGGGCCACCGCAGCCGAGGTTGGCCAAGCAGGGGCTCCCTGTCAGAGAAGGTTTGCTGCCACAACGAAGTCTCGGAGACGTCGTTGCGTTTGGTGCGCGTCTTGACCATCAACACCAGGGCTTCAGCGGCACCGGCCACGGCTTCGCGGAAGTGACCGTCGCGCCACAAGCGTGAGGCTGCGCCCCAGACCGTCGGATGCATAGCCTCCGCGCCCACACTGGGCGGGCGTTCCGCCTCGGCCTGCAGGATCAAGCCGTCCAGACGGCCGAGAGCATGGTCACATGCGCCAAGCACATCCGAAGCCTCCAGCAATGGCTTCGGCCGAGTGATCGTCTGCCAGTTCGTGATCGGGTCTACGACGCCCGCGCCTTGCACGCCCATCGCGATGCCGGTCAGCGGAACCGCAGTGGCCGCCAGGCCCGACAGCCGAGAAACCTTGGCCTGCCGCCGCGCGATCTCCTCGGGATCCGCACCATCACGTGGGAGCACCGCCGGCGCAAACCCCGGCGCCAAGCTCTCCAAGCCCGCGTTGATCACATGAAGCTCGAGAAACTCGACCAGCGCCGCGCGAAAGTCCGCTACCGCGCCCGCAACCGACCTCAGGTAATCAGGATTCTTCCGCGCTTCCATAGCCGGATCGTGCCACGACGACGCAGACCAGCACCTACGCCGCGCCACCCGGATTCGTCATCGTTAAATCCGGCGTCCTACCACCATCACGCCTGCCGCCAATTAAGTAATGTCAGCATTGTGCTGACGACATGTCAGCCTTAGGCTGACGGCATGACGATGGGCGAGAACGCGGTCAGCCCGGCCGCCGAGGACCGGGCGCCGGAGGCTGTCCAGTACACGGTGGACCAGGAACCGATCGGCGCGGACGCGGCGCGGCTGCTCTACGCCGATGACGCGCGCCGTCTGTCCGACCTGGTGCGCAACCTGGTTCCGACTGAGCGTGAGCATGCCCCGGGCGACTACGTCCACGAGGCCCTGCTGGTGCTTCGGCAGGCCGAGCGGCTCGCGGCGCTGGCCGTCGTCGTCGAACGGGCCCGCGGTTCCCGCTGGGAAGAGATCGGTGTCGGAGCCGGCGGCATCACCAAGCAGTCGGCGCAGCGCCGTTGGGCCGAGACCACCGAGGTCGTCGACGCGCTCGCCGACGGCATCGGTACGGAGGGCTTGCGCAGCCGTCGCGCCTCCACGAGCCGACAGCTGGCCGAGGACCTCGACGCCTGGTACCTGCGACACCTCGAACCCGGCGACGTCGCCGACGACACAGGCCAGCCGGTCAGCGGCTATCTGACCAAAGCTCTCCTGCCGCCCGGCCCCGTCCGGCGGGCACCGTCGGACATCGTCCGGTCGGCGAACCTGCTCGAAGCCCCGCCTACGCGCCAGCCCGCAGACGAAACTCCGGCATGAGCTCTTACCAGGCTGAATCAGCTGGCGGAGGATTCATTCAGTCGATCCGGCTGGCTCCGGGCTCGGATACCGGCCGCTATCCCTTCACTCTGCCCGTCGTGCGGGACCTGGCCCGCACCGGCGGCCTGGCACTCGACCCCGGGATCACGTTCCTGGCCGGAGACAACGGCACCGGCAAATCCACCCTGGTCGAGGCGATCGCGGTCGCGGCTGGGTTCAACCCCGAAGGCGGGTCGCAGTCCTTCCGGTTCGCTACCCGCGCTACCGAGTCCAGCCTCGGTGAGCACCTGATCCTGCGCCGCGGAATCCGCAAACCCCGCACCGGGTTCTTCCTGCGCGCCGAGTCCTACTACAACGTCGCCACCGAGATCGAACGCCTCGATCAGGACCCCGGCTCTTCGTCGCTGCTGGCCGCCTACGGCGGGATCTCCCCGCATGAGCGCTCCCACGGACAGTCCTTCCTGGACCTGGTCACGCACCGGTTCGGTCCAGATGGGCTCTACCTGCTCGACGAACCGGAAGCGGCGCTGTCCCCGCGTGGCTGCATGGCGCTGCTCGCCCGCATCACCGAACTGCGCGCCAGCCGATGCCAGTTCCTCATCGCCACCCATTCACCCATCCTGCTCGCCGTCCCCGGTGCGCGGATCCTGCAGATCGACAGCGACGGCGAGATCGAGCACGTCACCTACGACAACGCCGAGCCCGTCACCCTCACCCGCGGATTTCTCACCCACCCGGAGCGATTCCTGCACCACCTGCTCAC
>NZ_LQCI01000040.1 GCF_001613935.1 Amycolatopsis regifaucium | reverse complement strand
ACACAATCATCCGTGGCTTACACGGAAATCATGACAGGGCCGGTCATCACCGATGACAGCGGAATCCCTGCGCTGACCGCAGCGGAAGCAGAGGCGCTGCGGACTGAGAAGGGACAAGCCGCTGTTGACGAGTACAACCGCGCCCGCGCAGAAGCCAACAAACCGTTGCTCGATTTCATCGCCGCCGAGGGCGGGCAAATTATCCTCGACATCATCGGCTACAACGACGCCAAACGCTGCTTCACCGAAGGCGACTTCATCTCCTGCGTCATGACCGTGATCAACGCCCTGCCCATCCTCAAGATCGCCTCCGTCCTCAGCAAGATCCCCGACGCCGTCTCCGCCGTCGTCCGCATCGTCAAGGGCATCCGCACCTTCAAGGACCTGAAGGTCGCGGGACGACGGCTGACCAGCGACCTGAGAGATCTGGCTCAGCGGCTGATCAGGTGTAAGACGGTCGCCGCCAACAGCCACGCCGGACCTGCCTGCGACGTGCAGACGAAACCTAAGCGTGACCCCCACGCGCCGCCGGTGAGCGATCCGCGGCGGATCCCTACCCGTTCCCCGGCCCGCTTCCCGAGCCTGGCCCTGGCGAGGAGAACAACGACCGGAAGGGCCCCGATGGCACCACCGGATGGGTCATCAACGACCGTATGCAGAATTTCACATACAAGAACGTGCCCGCGAGCCGCGCCACTGGAGGAACCGCTTGCCTTGCCCATGTGGGCTCTCGGCAACCAGGTGAGCCGGACACGCCTGTTGGGTACGAGGACGGGCTGATGCACAGGGGGCATCTCATCGCCTCGATGTTCGGCGGGGTGCACAATGTGCAAAACATTGTGCCGCTGTATGAGTTGGCGAACACGCCCGTTATGCGATATGACCTCGAAGAGCCGATCGCACGGGCGGTACGCGCGGGTGAAAAAGTCTACTACCGGGTCAGCGCCTACTATAAAAATCCCGGAGATGCGGTACCGGCAAGGCTGTACATCATGGCATGGGGAATGGAAAGCTCATTCCGGTGTATCGGAATAGTGGAGAATGTTCCCAATCCGCCACGGGCTACCTGTCAGTAGTGCGAGTCATGACAGGTGCGGCAATCGTATCATGCCAGATCGATACTATCGGCCTGGCATGATACGTCTGAACGAGTGTCCTTTCAATGAAGGAGTCTGCGTTGAGATGATCGATTCTGGTCTCGTTGTCGATCGTATCGCGGTTGCGCTCGGTTGGGATGGCTCCATATCGCCTGAGCTGGAGTGGGAGGTGGCCGAAGAACAGTTAGGAACCCCGTTTCCCGCCGACTACAAGGAATTCATGGGCCGGTTTCCTTCCGGAGTGGTGCGTGACGTGATCACCTTCTGGAATCCTGTCCAGAGCGCTGAGCACCTAGCTCAGTGTAAAGCGAGATTTGACGGGATTTTGGTCTGCGCAAGGATAGCCTGGGAGCGGGGGTATGATAGTTTTCCGCCGTTTCCGGAGTCCAATGGAGTGATTCCGTTCGCTTCCGATGTCGAGGGGGGTGCACTTTTCTGGCTGCCATGGACATCCAATCCCGACAAATGGCACGTGGTGTATCAGAGTCGGCACAGTCCCGATGACTGGACGAGGACAAAACGTTCAATGGCTTCGGTGATGCTCGAACTCGCGACCAGCAGGAGCGAACGTAACATTCTCGGCTGGGACCTCTCCGCGAAAGACCGATCATTTAGGCTGCTCAATCTGCCTGCGGGAGCTTGACAGCAGCCTATCCCAGGTGTGATGGGTTGCTGGAGGCGCCGAAGATGCCCGCGCTGCGGAGAACGCCCGCAGCATGGCGAGCCTCGCTCAGCACGCAGCGGTGGAGGCGGCGATCGCTCGGGCTCGCCATCGAGGATGGCGACACCGGCAAAGACCTCCATTTCAGCAACGGCGCCCAATTCTGGTACTTCGCCGCCGCCAGCCGGGTCGTCGGCGCCCTCACTCACGCCGGGGTCACCGAGCTGTCCATAACGCCCGCCTCGCAACCTGTGGATTCCCTAGGGGCTGCGCCAGCACACGCTGCCCACTCCGCACATCAGGGCGGCGGCGCGTGGTTAGCGTCGCATCGACAATTCTGTCTATGGCCGCAGGCGGACGGATGGGCGACGTCGTCGATGCTGACGCCGTCCAGCTGGGGTACCCGCTCGGCATCGAGGAAGTCTCGAGGTGGGTCGATCGAGGCATTGGCCACCGACACATCGCGTCAGGCAGCGTGGTCGGGACGAGAGTGGAAGCGGCCACGCAGCTGCTCGGTCGATTCCGTCCTCGCGAGGCGAGTGGCCCGGCGGTGACGATGACACCCCGCCTCGTTCGCGCATCGCCCGGAGGTGTTGGCGCTGGACGAGGTGTTCATCGGGGTCGCAAGCCAACCGGCCGTGGTGGTCCGCCACGGACTGAAGGAAGCCTGCGAGGTGTGAGACCGTCGGCTGAACGCAGGTGTGTCGGACGTGTTCGCGGTAGGTGAGCGGGTCGAGATCGACGCCGGAGCGATCCGCCTCGTGCTAGGCGGCGAGGTGGACGTTGACTGGCGGAACGCACCGTTCTGACAAGGTTGTCCAGCAGGCCGGAGGTGGCGGTCAGGCTGTGGTTGGGGCGGGGCCTAACGAGGACTCGAGCGTGGTGAAAACGCGACCGTCGGCGAGCTGGAACTCGATGTAGTCGGGTTCGTAGAGGGTGGTCACCGTGGCTGGGGCGCCTTCGGTCAGGTCGAGTTCCGGTTCGTCGTCGAGGAACACGACCTGGTCGCCCACGTTCATGCCCGTCATGATGCCAGCCAGCCGAACACGATCGGCGAGCTGGTGGTCAGTCGCCCGGGTGTTGCTGCGGCGACGTTGGGTGGTGCGCAGCCGGAAAGAATCAGTGCTGGTCTCGATGATCGAGGCGGCGATGTCAAGCGGTCGACGATCGCGGCGCAGAGCCGGCGGTGTTCACGTGGAGGCCGAGGAGGTCGGCGATGATCGCGGCGGGCAGGTCGGTAGCGAGTGCTGTGAGGCCTCCGTTGACCTTGAGCATGCCCGCCGCACATGTCCGGGCCGGATTAAAAGCTAGACCGGCCGCGGAGTGGGTATTCCCTCCCCATGACGGCGGCACCTGCTCGCAAGTTGCGGCGTTACCAGGAGATGCGTGATTTCGCCCGCACCGGGGAACCGGCGGGAGGCGACACGGCACGGCCGGGCGGTCATCGGTTCGTGGTCCAGCGGCACCGGGCGCGCAGACTGCACTACGACTTCCGGCTGGAACTCGACGGTGTCCTGGTGAGCTGGGCGGTACCGAAGGGGCCGACGCTGGACCCGAAGGCCCGGCGCCTCGCCGTCCACGTCGAGGATCATCCGATCGAATACGCCGACTTCGAGGGCGTGATCCCGCGCGGAGAGTACGGCGGCGGCGACGTCATCGTCTGGGATCGCGGCGTCTGGCATCCGGTCGAAGACGATCCGGCGCGGGCGATCCAAGACGGGACCCTTCACTTCGACCTCGACGGTGAGAAGCTGGCCGGTCGGTTCGTACTGGTGCGGTCCGGCCGTGGCGGCGACAAGGAACAGTGGTTCCTCCTCCACAAACGCGACGACCACGCCCGCGACGGCTGGAACGCCGAAGACCATCCGCGCTCGGTCAAAAGCGGCCGCACCAACGACGAGGTCGCGGCCGCCCCCGACGCGCTGTGGCACGGTGACCGGCCCGCCGCGGAGGCGGAGGTCGCCGTAAGCGCCACCTGGGAAGCGGCGACCCCGGACGAGCTGGCGGCTCTCGATGGCCTCGGTCCGAAGGGAAGATGGTCGGTCGCCGGGCGGGAGCTCACCCTGACCAATCTCGACAAGGTGCTCTTTCCCGCTGCCGACGGCGGAAGACCGGTCACGAAGCGGGACCTCGTCCGATATTACGTCACCGTCGGACCGGCGATGCTGCCGTACCTCGCGGACCGGCCGCTGAACACCCATCGCTTCCCGCAGGGCGTCACCGAACCCGGGTTCTGGCAGAAGGAGGTTCCGTCCCACGCTCCGGATTGGCTGAACACTTGGCACAACGAACGTGCCACGAAGGGGGAGAGCCAACGCTATGTCGTGGCCGACAGCCTCGCTTCACTCGCCTGGCTGGCGAACTACGGCGCACTGGAACTGCACGCCTGGACATCGCGAGGTGACGACGTCGATCACCCGACGTGGGTGTTGTTCGACATCGACCCGGGCCCGGCGACGAGCTTCGAAGAAGTGCTGGAGCTGGCGCGGCTGCATCGCACTGCTCTTGACCATCTCGGCCTGATCGGCAGACCGAAGGTGACCGGGCAGCGCGGAATCCAGGTGTGGGTGCCGATCACACCGCGCTCGACCTTCGAGCAGACCCGGGAGTGGGCGGAGACCGTGTCCAAGACGATCGGCCGGGTGCTTCCGGACCTGATCAGCTGGGCCTGGTCGAAGGACAAACGCGACGGCCGCGCCCGGCTGGATTACACGCAGAACGCGCTCAACAAGACTCTGGTGGCGCCGTACAGCGTGCGGCCGCGGCGGGGTGCGCCGGTGTCGGTCCCGCTCGACTGGAAGGAGCTGGATGATCCCGAGCTCACTTCCGCCCGGTGGACGATCCGGGACGTGCCCGGCCGCCTGGCCGAGCGGGGCGACCCGTTCGCGGGGTTGCTCGGCGTGGAGCAGGAGCTCCCCGGCTGGTAGTTCGCGACGAGACCATCCCCGCCGGCGGTGCGATCCGTGGGTTTGGGGGTCTCCGCGCCGGGTATGCGATGTCCGTTCGGCAACGGCGGTGCGAGGGAGTGACGCGGTGAAGGTGACCATCGGAGATCTGCGGCGGCTGCTCGAATCCGAGCTGCCGGATCCCACGTTGATCCTCATCGAAGGACAGGTGCGGGTCGTGTCCGCCGCGGACGACGACAACCGATCCGGCGCGATTGAAGTGACGACCCAGGCGGAACTGCGGTCCCGATTGTCGGGCGGACCGGAGCCCGGCGACGGCGAACTCGAGGCGGTGGCCGCCACCTTGAACACCATGATCGTCGAACGGGGAGCTTGATCGACGGCAAGTGCTCCGCGACAGGCCTTCCGGGCTCGCGGCTCCGGCAGTGAACCGGGCGGACAGCCGCAGCACATCGTTGACACGTCGCTCGAACGCCATGAGTGGGACGGATGCGGTTGCGCACCGGCATCGGGAGACACCCGATCAGGGCATCCCTCAGGCGCCCCGTTCTGCGGGGCGAGGTCATGGTGAACGGTGAGGCGTGCGTCCTGTCAGTGCGGTGATGACGGCTGGCGTCTGGCCACACGGTTGTAGGTTCGCGGAAGGCGGAAGTAGTTTTCGGCCATGAACACGGAATGCCCACTGTCTGGGACCGTACGGCCCCGCTGACCACGAGCCGACTGGGCCGCCCGGAACCTGCCCCCGCCACGCCGCCCCCGGTCACCGCAGCCCTCGCCCGCGCACTGGACCTCCCGACACCGACCGAACCATCGGCCAGGAACCCCGGGGCACACGCCGACACCCCTTGTGTCGGCACACGGAGTTGTCCGCCCGTTCATGTACGGGTGAACGTGCCCAGTTTCTGCTACCTCTGGCGACGTTGCCGACGAGGGAGTGGTCACGGGCGAGGGTGGGTGATCGCGTGATCCGGCGGGTTGATCGGCGGCGGGGAAGGGCACCACGAGGTTGAGTATCTCGGGGGGCCGGTCCAGGGGAGTGATGTGGCCGCAGTCCGGAATGACGGGTCCGGTGAGGTTGTCGGTGATAAGGCGTAGTTGCCGTTCCAGCGCTTCCGGACGTCGCACCAATCAGGCACGTCCACTCGGGCCGTTCGAGGCGCTCATGTCCATAGTAGAGCCCGCGGCGAGGGCTGAGCGGCGGCAGCACAAGCCCGTTCTGTGGCCCTGTCATGATTTCCGTGTAAGCCACGGATGATTGTGTGGT
>NZ_LQCI01000039.1 GCF_001613935.1 Amycolatopsis regifaucium | reverse complement strand
GGGGGACCTTTGCTATCGCGGCGCGATAGCAAAGGTCCCCCGCTCCCCCGTGGGGTCAGGCCTGGAAGCGCTCGGCTCGCCGGGTCGCCCAGCGAGCGACCCTGCTCCACCTGCGTACGGCACGTGCGCCGCTTCGAGCCCGCTGTGCGCGGACTCCCTCCTCCAGGTCTCGTATTCGGGCTCTGGACAGTTCTTCATAAAGCAACATTTCGCTGGTCTCCTCGACCTTGATCTCGTTCAGCTTGGCCAGTGCGAGAGTCCGATGACCCATTCGCGCCTCGTAATCCCTGGTGGTGACGGGTTCCACGGTCATGCCGCTGCGCTCCGCTCGACCTTGCGCGTAGCGGTACGAGCCTCGGCTGCGGGCTCGACGACCGAGTTCTTGCGGGGGCGACCACGAGGCCGCTTCCGCGCGACGACGACGCCGCGCTCGAAGATCTCGCCACCCCAGACACCCCACGGCTCACGCCGCGACAGAGCGCCCGCGAGGCAGGCGGAACGGACCGGGCAGTCCGCGCAGAACCCCTTCGCGCGCTCGAGTTCTGCCGGCGACTCGGCGAACCACAGGTCCGCGTCGCCGGAACGGCAGGGAAGCGTCGACTCAGGCGAGTCGATGGCGTCGAGCAGGTCGACGACGCCTGCGTCAGCGAAGGGCAGGGCCTCCCCCGGCGCGAAAGCTATGGCCGATGACATAAGTGCACTCCTTTGTCCCGTAACGGAATTCGTACTGACGGTGGAACTGGACAACGCTGAACCCCAATTAGGTTGTGCAGCCAACTTGTTTGTGCAGCAAAAAACACGAAGGCCGCGGATCCGGTTACCGGTTCCGCGGCCTTCGTGAGCCTCTAGTCCTGACTAGGTCAGGAACTTCGCTCCCGTATGGACAACGGAACACGGAACTGCTTGATGGTCGGCAGATCGACGCCACCCTTCACGTACGCGCCGCCGAAGGCAGCAGCGTGCGTGAAGGTTTCGTCAGCGGTGACCCAGCGCCGGTTGAGACGCTGAGTGCCACGGGCGGCGAGGATGCTCACGGGCATGAAGGCGCCCTGACGCTGAGCCTGCGGAACTTCCGCGACGCAGGACAGACGGGTGCCCGGGTTCGTGACCATCATGTTGATCCTCATTTCACCGGCACCACCTTTCTCTGTCGCGCGCGAGCCGTCCTGCGGTCTACGCTGTGTTGTAGAAGTTCTTCCCCAGTCCCAGGCGCTTGCCGCCCGGTACCTGCAGGTTATTGCCCTCGACCACACCGGGGCAACTTATTTTTCAGAAAAACCGTCGAAGCTACGAAGATCGGCTCTGAGCAGCGGGTTCGCCGCGTAGATCAAGCCTGCGACGCGGTCAAGTTCTCACCGAAGCCCGTACGACGTCGAGAACCTCCGCTCCGAAGCGTTCGAGCTTCGTCGCGCCGATCCCGGAGATGGCGCACAGCGCTGTGTCATCGGTCGGCCGTTGTTCGGCGATGGCGACCAGGGTCGCATCCGTGAAGACGACGAAGGCCGGCACCTTGAGCTCGCGGGAGCGTTCCCCTCGCCAGGACTTCAGCTTCTCGAGCAGCTGCTCATCCACATTGGACGGGCACCGGGAACACCGCCCCAGCTTGATGTCCAGGGTTTCCAGCAGCGGTCCGCCGCAAACTCGGCACCGTGCCTTGGTGCCGGAATGCTTGGGTTGCTGAGATCGAGCGACCCTCGCCGCCAGGTGGTCTTCGGGGATCAGACCGTAGAGGAACCGGCTGCGTCGCCGATTGCGGCGGTTCCCCGACGTCCTGGCCAAGGCCCACGAAAGCGAGAGGTGCTCTCGTGCGCGAGTGACACCGACATAGAAGAGGCGGCGCTCCTCCTCGATGGCCGCGTCGTCACCGTCCGCGTGCTGGATCGGCATGGTCCCCTCGGCGAGTCCCACGAGGAACACCGCATCCCATTCGAGGCCCTTCGCCGCATGAAGCGAGGCCAAGGTGATGCCCTCCACTGTCGGCGGGTGCTGCGCGGTCGACCGCTGTTCGAGCTCCGCCACGAATCTGGGCAGATCCGCGTCGTCGACGGTGGAAGCGAGCTCCTCGGCCAGCTCGACGATCGACAGGAGCGCGTCCCACCGCTCTTTCGCCGCGCCTCCGGCCGGCGGCTGGTCGGTGAGCCCTACCTTCGCGAGCACAGAACGGACCCTGGTCACCAGCTCGCCGGTGTCCGCGTCGGTCGCCGCCATCCGCAACGCCGACATCGCCTGCCGGACCTCGGTCCTGGCGAAGAAGCGCTCACCACCGCGGACCAGGTACGGGATACCCAACTCCGCCAACGCCTGCTCGTAGGCCTCGGACTGGGCGTTGACGCGGTAGAGCACCGCGATCTCACTGGCCGCCACGCCACTGTCGAGCAGCTCACGGATCCTGCGTGCGACAGCGGCGGCTTCCGCGGTCTCGTCGTCGTATTCGGCGAAGCGCGGAGGCGGCCCCGAAGGGCGCTGGCCGATGAGCTTCAGCCTCGACCCCGCCGGTCGGCCACGGGCGGCACCGATCACCTGATTGGCGAGAGCCACGACTTCCGGAGTCGAACGGTAGTCCCGCTCGAGCCGCACGACCGTCGCCTCGGGGTACCTGCGCGTGAACTCCAGCAGCGGACGGGGCGAGGCGCCGCCGAAGGAATAGATCGTCTGGTTGGCGTCGCCGACCACGGTCAAGTCGTCGCGGCCGCCAAGCCACGCGTCGAGCAGCCGCTGTTGCAGCGGGGTGACGTCCTGGTACTCGTCGACGACGAAGCAGCGGTAGCGCTCGCGGAACTCCTGGGCCACCACGGTGTGCTCCTCGAGAACGGCGGTGGTGTGCAGGAGCAGGTCGTCGAAATCGAGGACCTGCGCGGCGTTCTTGACCTTCTCGTAGTTTCGGTAGACCTCCGCGACCTGTGACGCGGGCGCGGGCGTGTCCCGCTGCGTGCGAGCGGCGACGGCGGGATAGTCGTCCGGCGATACCAAAGAGGCCTTGCTCCACTCGATCTCACTGGCGAGGTCGCGCAGGAGTTCCGCCTCGGTACCGAGACCGGCCTTGTTGGCGGCTTGGCTGATGTAGCGGAACTTGTTTTCGAGCAGCTCCCAGGGCCTGTCCCCGACAACCTGGGGCCAGAAGTACCGAAGCTGGCGGCGCGCGGCCGCGTGGAAGGTGAGCGCTTGGGCGGCGTCGACGCCGAGGCCCCGAAGGCGCGCGCGCATCTCCCCTGCGGCACGTGTCGTGAAGGTGACCGCGAGGACCTGACCAGCGGCGACGTGCCCTGAGCGGACCAGGTGGGCGATGCGGTGGGTGATCGTTCGCGTCTTGCCGGTCCCCGCTCCCGCGAGTACACACACCGGGCCCCTCGGGGCGCAGGCGGCGGCGCGTTGCTCGGGGTCGAGCCCATCGAGCAGGCCTGGACGACTCTTCGGGGACGATGCGCTAACCACGTCCCCGATCCTCGCAGAGGGCCCGACGGGATCGGCGCAGGGCACGCGGCCGTATCCTGGTCACATGGCGGGAAAGCAGGACAAGGAAGCAGCGAAGCTGGCCAAGAAGGAGAAGCGTGCCGCGAGCAAGGCTCGCCGCGGGCAGATCTTCGAGGCCTTCAAGATGCAGCGCAAGGAAGACAAGGCGCTCATCCCCTGGATGGTCGGATCGCTCCTGGTCATCACCGGTGTCGTGTTCGGCATCGGGTTCATCTTCGACGTCCACTGGGTCGTGCTGCCGCTGGGCATCCTGCTCGGCGCGCTCGCCGCTGTGATCATCTTCGGCAGGCGGGTCCAGAAGACCGTGTACTCGAAGGCCGACGGACAGCCCGGCGCCGCGGCCTGGGCGCTCGAGAACATGCGCGGCCGGTGGAAGGTGACGCCGACCGTAGCGGCCACGACCCAGCTCGACGCCGTGCACCGCGTGCTCGGTGGCCCGGGTGTCGTGCTCGTCGCCGAGGGTGCGCCGCACCGGGTCAAGTCCCTGCTCGCGCAGGAGAAGAAGCGCGTTGCCCGCCTGATCGGTGAGACCCCGATCTACAACGTGATCATCGGGAACGAAGAGCAGCAAGTGCCGCTGAAGAAGCTGCAGGGCTACCTCATGAAGCTCCCCCGAAACCTCAAGCCTGCCCAGGTCGACGCTCTGGAAGCGAAGCTGGCTGCCCTCGGAAACCGTGGCGCCGCGATGCCGAAGGGCCCGATGCCTGCCGGCGCGAAGATGCGCAACGTTCAGCGCACCATCCGCCGCCGCTGACCAAGCGAGAATCAGGGGTCCTTTACTACCGCGCGCGGTAGTAAAGGACCCCTGATTCGTTTCCGGACGAAAACTGTCGGTGGGTGGTCGCATGATCACTGTGTGGATGAAACCTCGAGCGCCCGGCAGAAGGCGCTGGCAGCGATGTTCCCGGACGGCGTGGCCGCCCGGGCGCAACTCGTCGCCCTGGGACACTCCCACTCCTGGATTTCTCGCCGTTGCCGTGACGGCGGCCCGTGGCGACGCCCCATTCCCGGCGTCATCCTTTTGACCGACGCCACTCCGACCAGGCGCCAGCTCCTGAAGGTCGCGCTGACTCACGCGGGTCCGGAGGCCATGCTCACCGGAGTCCAGGCGGCACGGCTGTACGGAGTCAGGAGACTTCCGCCAGAAGGACGGGCACACACTCTGATCCCCCACCGGAGCAAAGTCGCCACCTGGGGATTCGCCGTCGTCGAGCGAACCATCCACCTGCCGGAACCAGTGGAGATCGACGGCCTGCCGGTAGCTCCGCTCGCCAGAGCCCTGATCGATGCGGCTCGACGTATGGACGAACTGCAGTCGGTGCGGGCGATGATCCATGACGCCGTCCATCGCGGGCTCTGCACTCCAGAGGAACTTCGCGAAGAGCTGGCGCAGGCAAGCACGATCGGCTCAGCACTGCCCCGCATCGTCGTCGGAGCCCTCCAGGACGGCGTCGACTCCGCCGTAGAGCAATGGCTGGAGACCGTGCTCGAACGCAGCGGCTTGCCAAGGCCAGAGCGAAATGTGGAGCTGCGCGCTCCGGACGGGCAGGTGGTCGGTGTCGCCGAGATTTGGTGGCCGAAGGTCGGCGTCGCCATGCAGATCCACCACGCCGTAGTCGCGCTCGAACCGGACAAGACACCCGAACCACCCCCGCTGGTCGCGGTCGGCCTCATCGTCGTCCGGGTGAGTCCGGCGCAGCTGCGCGACCAGCCGTTGGTCGTGGTTCAGAAGCTACGAGCAGCTCACCGTCGCGCTCTGCAACGACCGCCCCCGAAGCTCGGAGATGCTCCTGCGGCACCGGCGGCCTGAGGAGCCGTGCCGCAGAGAGAGCAAAGGTCCCTTGCTCCCCGGCCGAGGTCAGCGCATGCGGATCACGACGGTCCCGGTCAGTCGGTCGAGCCAGCTTCGGCCGTCTATGTTGCGGATCGCGGCCGGGATGATCACGAAGGTCAGCGCCGCTCGCACAACTGCGCGCCACACGCCGACCATCTGCGCACCGTCCAGCCTGGCGACGCGGGTTCCCACCGCTGCCATACCTGGCGTGAAACCGAAGAAAGTCACGGGAATGATCGTGATGGCCGCCCAGACACCCACTGACCAGAGATTGAACATCTGCATGACGGCCGGGTCCTGGAGGCTGGGCTTCACGAAGAGAGTGGTGACCAACGAGGCGAGAACCAAATCAATGACCAGGCCGAGGAGACGTGGCCCGCCGCCCGCTACCGAGCCGACACCCGATTGGGGTAGGCCGAGTCGCTCGCCGCGCCACCGCTGCGTACCCTCGCCACCGGCCGTCGTTCCGTCCCCGGCTCCGGGCAGCCATTCTCCGGTCCATCTCGCCACCCATCCAGGGTATGCCGGTGGCGCGGGCCACATTCGCCCTGGTCGGCTACCCGATATCGCCGACCCGTTAACACCGGCGAAACATACGGGTGACGGTCGGGCAACACCGCGCTCTTAGCGTGAGCCGAAGAGAGTACTGCCGCCGGCAACGAACGAGAAGGAGTCACCGAGGGTGCCCACTACTCCAGACGACATTCAGCGCCTAATCGCCGACGAGAACGTAGAGGTCGTCGACGTCAGGTTCTGCGACCTGCCCGGCGTTATGCAGCACTTCACCGTTCCGGCGAAGGCGTTCAACGAAGAAGCCTACGAAGAAGGCCTCGCCTTCGACGGCTCCTCGGTGCGTGGTTTCCAGTCGATCCACGAATCCGACATGCTGCTCCTCCCGGACCCGGAGACGGCGCGCATCGACCCGTTCCGCAAGGCGAAGACGCTCTCGCTGAACTTCTTCGTGCATGACCCCTTCACCCGGGAGGCGTACAGCCGCGACCCGCGCAACATCGCGCGCAAGGCTGAGCAGTACATCTCCGAGTACGGCGTCGCGGACAACGTGTTCTTCGGCCCGGAGGCCGAGTTCTACATCTTCGACTCGATCCGGTTCGACTCCGCCGAGCACGCGTCGTTCCACGAGATCGACTCCGTCGAGGGCTGGTGGAACACCGGTGCCGACGTGCCGGGCGGCAACCAGGGTTACAAGACGAAGTTCAAGGGCGGCTACTTCCCCGTCCCGCCGGTCGACCACTTCGCCGACCTGCGTGACGAAATCGTCCGCAACCTGCAGGGTTCCGGTTTCGAGATCGAGCGCGCGCACCACGAGGTGGGCACCGCCGGTCAGACCGAGATCAACTACAAGTTCAACACGCTGCTGCACGCCGCGGACGACCTGCAGCTGTTCAAGTACATCGTGAAGAACACCGTTTTCGCCGCCGGCAAGACCGCGACCTTCATGCCGAAGCCGCTCGCCGGTGACAACGGCTCGGGCATGCACTGCCACCAGTCGCTGTGGAAGGACGGCACGCCGCTGTTCCACGACGAGTCCGGTTACGCGGGGCTGTCCGACACCGCCCGCCACTACATCGGCGGTCTGCTCAAGCACGCCCCGAGCCTGCTGGCCTTCACCAACCCGACCGTCAACTCGTACCACCGGCTCGTGCCGGGCTTCGAGGCCCCGGTCAGCCTGGTGTACTCGCAGCGGAACCGGTCGGCCTGTGTCCGTATCCCCATCACGGGCAATAACCCGAAGGCCAAGCGCGCCGAGTTCCGGTGCCCGGACTCGTCCGGCAACCCGTACCTCGCGTTCTCGGCGATGATGATGGCCGGTCTCGACGGCATCAAGAACAAGATCGAGCCGCCGGAGCCCATCGACAAGGACCTCTACGAGCTCCCGCCGGAGGAGGCCCAGAACGTCAAGCTCGTTCCTGGCGACCTCGGCGCGGTCCTCGACACGCTGGAGGCCGACCACGACTACCTGCTCGAAGGTGGCGTATTCACCCCCGACGTGATCGACACGTGGATCTCCTACAAGCGTGAGAACGAGATCGACCCGCTGCGGCTGCGCCCGCACCCGTACGAGTTCTCGCTGTACTACGACGTGTGATCGTGCGGTAGGAACACCAAGAGCACGCCGGTGGTGAGGTGCGGAAACGCCCTCACCACCGGCGTTTCTTTTGGTCCCGGCAGTGCGGCTACTCCGAAGTGGAGAGAACCTTCAGGTCGACGCCGGCGCGCTCGATGCGACCGCGCGGATCGTCCACCAGCTTGCGTCGCTCGAGATCCATCAGCCCCAGGGTGCAGGTGATCTCGGCGGAGAGGGTGCCGTCGACCTTGTAGATGTTCGAGTCCATGTGGAAGGTCTTGCCGGTGCCGAACTTGGCGTCACAGGTCACGTCGACGACGTCGCCGGCCCGGAGCTCACGTCGGAACACGATGTGGGACTCAAGCAGCACGAAGGCGAGATTCGCGTCTCGCATACCTGAGTTGAGGCCACCGGCGAGCTCCATCAGCTCGAGTCGGGAGACCTCGCCGTACGAGTGGTAAACGGCGTGGTTGAGATGGCCAAGAGTGTCCAACTCGTAGTGACGCACCTTGATCCGGGTGCGAAAAGGCTCGCGCACAGTCACCGGTCCACTGTAAGCGTCGCTGTCCGTCCGCGACGCGGAGTGTGAGCAAGGGACCTTTGCTGCCGCCTCCTCCACGTCCGGCAGGCGATAGCAAAGGTCCCTTGCTCTCTTGCCGCAGGTCAGAGTAGTCAGTCCTGATAGAAGAGGGTCTCCACGATCGCGTGAGCACGACGCGTCGTCCGCCGGTAGGCGTCGAGGAACTCCCCGGGATCGTCGTCAGCCGAGTAACCCAGCACACGGGCGACCGCGGCGAGATCTCGACCGGAGCTGGGGATCTCGTCGACAGCCTTTCCCCTGACCAGCATCCCGGCGTTCCGGACACGTGTCGCCAGCAGCCAGGCTTCGGTCAGGGATTCGATTTCGGCGGGCTCAGCGAGCCCTGCTTCCACCGCGGCCTTCAGCGCATCGATCGTCGACGTGGTTCGGAGCGCCTCTACTTCGTGCCCGTGCCGCAGCTGCATGAGCTGCACGGTCCACTCCACATCCGCGAGCCCACCGCGGCCGAGTTTCGTATGCCGCGTCGGGTCGGCGCCCTTGGGCATCCGCTCCGTTTCCACTCGCGCCTTGATCCGCCTGATCTCCCGCACTCGAACCGCGTCGAGTCCCGCCGCGGGATATCGAATGGGGTCGATCATCTCGATGAATCGCGCACCGAGGTCATCATCACCGGCTATGAAGCGGGCACGAAGCAGCGCCTGCGATTCCCAAACCTCTGCCCATCGCCCGTAGTAACTGCGGTAGGACTCGAGCGTCCGCACCAACGGACCGCTTCGTCCCTCCGGGCGGAGATCGGCGTCGACGACCAATGCCGGGTCGGGGCTCGGCGCACCTAAAATCTTGCGAACCGTCTCAGCCACTGAGGAAGCGAACTTCGCCGCTTCAGAGTCGGACACTCCCTCGGTCGGTTCACAGACGAAAAGGACGTCAGCGTCGGACCCATACCCGAGTTCGGCCCCGCCGAGACGGCCCATGCCGATGACGGCGATCTTCGCGGGTGTCCGGCCCAGCTCTGCCTGGCGCTGCCGATAAGCCGCGGCCAAGGCACCCTGCAGAACGGCGACCCACACACTCGACAGCGCCTCGCAGACCGAAGGAACGTCGAGCAATCCCAACAGGTCGGCCGACGCGACCCTCAGCATCTCGTGCCGGCGTAGTGATCTCGCGGCGGTGACTGCGGCGTTCAAGCCGGGCTGCCGGCGGACCGCGGCTCGCAGTGAAGTGGCCACCTCGGCGGGAGTGCGACCGGCCAGCCGGGCGGGGTCACCGAGCAACTGCAGCACCTCAGGGGCCCGCGCCAGCAGGTCAGGCACCAACCTCGACGTGCCCAGCAAGAAGGCGAGCCTCTCGACGACCGCACCCTCGTCCCGCAGAACCCTGAGGTACCACGGCGTTTCTTCGAGTGCCTCCGAGACCTTGCGATAGGACAGCAGCCCTCGGTCAGGATCCGGAGTGTCGGCGAGAAGGTCCAGCAAGACCGGGAGCAGCGCCTGTTGGATGGCCGCCCGCCGAGACATCCCCGCGGTCAGCGCCTTGATGTGCTGAAGCGCTCCGTCCGGCGCGGCATAACCGAGCGCTGCAAGACGGCTTTCCGCCTGTTTCGTTGTCAGGCGCAGCGCCTCGGTCGGTACATTCGCGACGGACTGCAGGAGCGGCCGATAGAAGAGCTTCTCGTGAAGACGTCGGATGCTCTGCAGGTGGCGACGGAATTCCGCCAGCAGCACATCCCCTTCGCTCCTGCCCCGGGCAGGCCGCACGCCGCTCGCCCTCGCGATCGTTCGAAGCTCGCTGGCATCCGATGCGGCAGGAAACAGGTGCGTGCGCCGTAGCCGCCGAAGCTGAAGCCGATGCTCGATGGTCCGGAGGAATTCGTACGACGAGCCGAGCTCAGCGGCATCCGTGCGGCCGACGTACCCGCCTTCCCCCAAGGCGGCGAGAGCGTCCATCGTGGACGGAGAACGCAGCTCCGTGTCGATCCGGCCGTGGACCAGTTGCAGCAACTGCACGGCGAACTCGACATCGCGAAGACCACCCCGGCCCAGCTTCAACTCTCGCTCGGCGTGCGCGGACGGCACGTGGCCTTCGACGCGGCGCCGCATCTTCTGGACCTCGGGAACGAAATTCTCCCGGTCGGCCGCTGCCCACACCTTCGGCGCGACCATCTCCGCATATTGACGCCCGAGTTCGGCGTCACCCGCCACCGGTCGCGCCTTGAGCAAGGCCTGAAACTCCCAGGTCTTGGCCCATTTTTGATAGTAGGCGGCGTGCCCGTCGAGCGTCCGGACCAGCGCGCCGGCCTTGCCCTCCGGACGCAACGCCGCGTCGACCTCGAAGCAGGCTTTGCCGACTACACGCATCATCGTGCTGGCCAGCCGCGTCGAAACCGAGAGGTCTCCGTCACCGACGAAGATGACGTCCACGTCGCTTACGTAGTTCAACTCTCGACCACCACATTTGCCCATGGCGATCACGGCGAGTCGGCCTTCGACCTCGGCACCCACCTCTGACTCCGCGACCAGGAGCCCCACCGTCAGTGCGGCCTCGGCCAGGGTGGTGAGCTGCGCTCCGATCTCGGCATAAGGCGGCTGGTAGAGACCAGGTTCGACGAGGTGCCCGAGGTCGGCCGCCGCGATCCCGAGAAGCAGCTCGCGGTATCCGGTGCGGAGAGCCTGCTCTGCCTCGACCCCGGTGAGCAGTTCATCGTCCGAGCGCAAATGGCCCAGGAGCCGGCTCACATACTGATCCGGTTCAGTGCTCTTGTCGCTTTGGAGGGTCTTCCAGCAGTCGGTGTTCGCGACCAAGAAGTCCGCGAGTGCGCTCGAGGTGCCCAGAACGCCGAGCATCCGGCCACGGAAAGTGCGGTTCGTGCGAAGTGTCTGATCGAGCTCAGCCCAGGAGGAAGGGTCGGCCTCTCTGATCCGGTCGAGCCCGCTCAAGGCGAGATCGGGGTCAGCCGCACGGGAAAGTGCTGACAACACGTCGGCTGCGGAGCCATCCGGACCTGACTCGGTCCACCAACCAGCAGCACGGAGCTGCCCGTCGGCGCGGGGGTCGGTGAAGCCGTATCTCGCCACGGAAGCGGTCGGCCTGGCGCGCTCAACCATCAGCTCCACCGTAGTCGTCTTGCCGCCTGTGACCAGATGGGCGCGCAAGGAAGCAAGGGACCTTTGGTGTCGCCGCGTCGGGGCGATACCAAAGGTCCCCTGCTTCGCTAAGCGGCGATCTTGCCGACTTCCGGTTCGGGAACAGTCGGGGTGGGGGTGGTGAAGCTGCCCGCGTTGACAGGGCTCCGTCGTGAAAGCAGGTAGATCCCAATGCCGACACCCAGGCCCGCGACACCGACAGCGATGGTGCCCACCGTGCCGGTCGAAGTCACCAGACCGGCTGCGGCTCCGACGATGGCGGCTGCCGGAAGCGTGAACAACCAGGCGATCACCATGCGGCCGGCGGTACGCCAGCGGACCGGTGACTCACGCCTGCCGACACCGGATCCGACGATGCCGCCGGAGCAAACGTGGGTCGTGGAAAGGGGGAAGCCGAAGTTCGTCGAGGCGAGGATGACCGCTGCTGAGCTGGTCTGTGCCGCGAAGCCCTGCGGACCATCGATGTCCGTCAGACCTTTGCCCAGCGTGAAGGTGATTCGCCAGCCGCCTAGATACGTACCGAGTGCCAGCGCCAGTGCCGCACTGACGATCACCCAGAGCGGTGGCCCGGCACCGGCGGGAAGGCTCCCCGCGGTGATCATCGTCAGCGTGATGACGCCCATGGTCTTCTGAGCGTCGTTCGTGCCATGCGCGAGCGAAACGAGGGAGGCGGAGATGATCTGGCCGATGCGGAAGCCGGCCGTGCGACCGCGGCGGACGAAGATCCGGTAAACGAAGTACGTCACGATCATCGCGACGAGGCCTGCCAAGACAGGCGACAACGCGGCGGGCACCAGGACCTTCTCGACGATCTTTCCGAAGTGGACCGAGTCGGTTCCGGCCGACACCCACGTGGCGCCGATCAGACCGCCGAACAGCGCGTGGGACGAACTGGATGGCAGCCCGACGAACCACGTGACCAGGTTCCACACGATCGCACCGACCAAGCCGCCGAACACGATCGCCGGTCCGATCTTGGTGTCATCGACCAGTCCATTGGAGATGGTCTTGGCCACTTCGACCGACAGGAAGGCGCCGACCAGGTTCAGGACCGCGGAGATCGTCACCGCCACCTTGGGGCGAAGCGCTCCTGTGGCGATAGACGTCGCCATCGAGTTGGCCGTGTCGTGGAAGCCGTTCGTGAAATCGAAAATTAGGGCCGTGACGACGACGAGCACGACCAACACTGAGGGCTCCACCCCGACCTCCGAACCCTTCGAAATCTCCTTCGCAAGGTACCTGACCGCAACACCGGAGCGTTAACAACCCATACGCATTTGAGACATACGTCGTTAAGCCATCGGCAAAGTACGTTGACGTTCCGCAGCCGGAGCAAGGTCACCGGACACCAGTCGGACGAAGCGGTGCGCGAACGGTCGCCAGGTTTCGGCAATGTCGGCATGCACCCGAGCGAGATTCTCCGGGGTCAGTGCGTCCGGCCGGGTGAGTTCCGCCATTTCAGGGGCCTGTCGTGCCCAGTCGAGGACAATCTCCGGTTCCGTCTCGATGTGAAACTGGACACCGTAGGCACAACGGTCGAAACGGAAGGCCTGATACGCATAGCGCGGCGACGAAGCGAGGAGCTCCGCCCCCGCTGGTAGCCGAGTGATCGCGTCGTTGTGGAACTGCAAGACATCTTGCATGAGCGGCAGGTCCGCGAAGAGCGGATCGGTCCAGGCCGCGTCCTTCTTGGACACAAGCCCCGGCCCCACTTCGGGCCCTTGATCGCCCTTAGCCACAACGCCTCCCAAGGCCACGGCGAGGAGCTGACCACCGAGGCAGATCGCGAGCGTCGGAATGCGAGCGCCCGCGGCCTTCGAGAGCAGCTTTCGCACGTCCGCCAGCCAGGGATAAGTAGCGTCATCGTTCGCTCCCATCCCCCCGCCCAGGCACACGACACCCGCGTACTCACCAAGATCGGCAGGAACGCCTTGACCCGGCAGCAGCCGGATGTCGAGTTCAGCCCCTGCTTCGGTGAGCCAATCACCGAGTGGGCCGATCGGATCCGATTCGCCTGGCTGGATGACGAGCAACTTGGGAGCGGTCACCACCCCAGCCTACGACCGGTAGAGAGCAAGGAACCTTTGGTATCGGTACGGGGGCGGCGATACCAAAGGTCCCTTGCTCCCTCCGTCAGCAGACGCAGCGTGGGGCGGGCGCGGAGCGGATGGGAGTGTCCCGTTCGACGGGATAGTCGGCGGCTTGCCAGGCAGTGATCCCACCGGACAGACGTTTGACCTTGAAGCCGAGTCCCGCGAGCTTGAGGGCTCCCTTGGTCGCGGCGTTGCAGTAAATGCTCTCGCAGTAGCAGACGTAGACGAGATCCCGGTCGAGTCGGCTGACCGACTCCGGGGTCATGTCCCGGTACGGGAGGTTGATCGCGCCGGGGATGTGAGCGGAAGCGAAGGCTTCAGGGGTCCGCGTCTCGACGACCACGTATCCGTGCTGGGTGCCTGCGGTGAGATCGCGGACAAGGTCGTCGGGATCCACATCCAAGGCGAGTTCGGCACGAAGATGCGCGGCCGCGGTCGCGCTGTCCAGGGCCGGAAACGTCAATACACGGGGCTCGATCGTCATACGTCAATCGTGCGACCTCGCGATCATCGTGGACATCGGCGAATCCAGGTATTGCCGCCGGTTAGCCTGGAGATTCCTGGCGGAGGCGATGATCAACCTGGAGTTCCGTGAACCTCGATGATCTTGACTGGCAGTTGCTCGAACTTCTCCAGTCGGACGGGCGGCTGACCTTCTCCGAGCTCGGCAGGCGGGTATCGCTGTCCGCGCCCGCGGTGACCGAGCGAGTAAGGCGGCTCGAAGAGAAGGGGATCATCACCGGCTACGCGGCAAGTGTGGATTTGACGAAGCTCGGGTTACCCATCGAGGCGGTGGTCCGAGCGAAGGTGAGGAGCCTGGACACGGCTCGATTCCGGGAGACCATTCTCACTCTGCCTCAGGTGCTCGATGCTGATCACGTCACAGGCGACGAGTGCTGGTTGGTGCGAGTTGCTTGCCGGAACACCGCGGAGCTGGAAGAACTCGTAGAGCGGATGCAGCGTTACGGGGAGACGACGACGTCACTGGTCTTCTCGTCGCCTGTCCGTCGGCGTGCTGTCGGCCGGCGGAGCTGCTGAGCGACACCGCGGGGAGAGCAAGGGACCTTTGCTATCACCCGACAGGACCCGAGTATGAGAAAAGGCCCAGGTCGGGAGAACCCGGTGGGGTTCTCG
>NZ_LQCI01000038.1 GCF_001613935.1 Amycolatopsis regifaucium | reverse complement strand
CCGGGCCGCCGCCTGTACGCGACCCCGGAGCATGTCCACACCGAGCGCGCGCTCGCCGCGGCCACGTCGCGGGGTGGTGCGCCCGCCCTGGACGTGTCCGAGGTGGACGGTTTCGTGGCGGCGCTGGCCGAGGCGAACGTGGTGCTGGGCGCGGATCAGGCCGCCGCCGTGCGCGGTGTCCTGACCTCCGGCGCGGCGGTGGAGTCGCTGGTCGGCCCGGCCGGAACCGGGAAGTCCTTTGTGGTCGGCGCCCTGGCGAAGGCGTGGCAGGACCCCGGCCTGTGGGGCGGGCTGTCCCGCCGGGTGGTCGGTCTGGCGTCCAGCCAGGTCGCCACCGACGTCCTCGCCGGGGAAGGGCTCACCGCGCGCAACATCGCGCGGTGGCTGAGCGCTCAGGCGAAGCTCGCCGAGGGCTCGACCCACCCCGAGCACGTCGAGTGGAAGCTCAACGCCGGGGACCTGGTGGTGGTCGACGAGTCGGCGATGGCCAACACCGCCGACCTCGCCAGGATCCACCATCACGCCGAGGAGGCCGGGGCGAAACTGCTGCTGACCGGCGACCATCGGCAGCTGGCCGCGGTCGGTGCAGGTGGCGGCATGGACCTGATGGCCGAGGCTGGCGGGGCGTATGAGCTGACCGAGGTCCGCAGGTTCAACGCCGAGTGGGAACGGTCCGCGTCGCTGCGGCTGCGCGACGGCGACGAGACCGTGCTGGGCGACTACCACAAGCACGGCCGGATCCTCGACGCCGGAACCCGCGAACAAGCCGAAGTCACCGCCGGGAAGGCGTGGCTCGCCGACACCCTGGCGGGGAAGCACTCGATCCTGATCGTGGACACCAACGAGCAGGCCGCGCACCTGTGCGCGGAACTACGCAACGAACTCGTCCGGCTTGGGAAAGTGCAGGAATCCGGGGTGCCGCTCGGGAAGCAGGGCACCTACGCCGGGGTCGGTGACCTGATCCAGGCCCGCCGCAACGGCTGGAATCTGGCCGGGTTCGAGGGGAACCGGGAGGTTCCGGTCAACCGCAAGCAGTACCGCGTCCTCGACACCCGCGAGGACGGCGGCCTCATCGTCGCCCGCGTCCTGGGACGCGAGGACGGTGTCGGGGAGGTGCTGGGGGAGCGGATCACGCTCCCCGGCGCCTACGTCGAGGAGCACGTGGCGCTCGGCTACGCCTCGACCGTCCACAGTGCACAAGGCATCACCGTCGACACCAGCCACGCCGTCGTCACCGAAGCCACCAGCCAGGAAGCCCTCTACGTGGGGCTGACCCGCGGCAGGGAGGACAACACCGCGCACGTCACCACGATGGCCGTGCCGGAGGACGCGCCGGACGGCGCGGCGTTGCAGGCGGTGAAACGGTCCCCGGCCGCGGTGCTCGCCACCGCGTTCGACAGTTCCGCGCCGCAGCGCTCGGCGCTGGCCGAGGCCACGGAGGCAGCGGCGGACAACGACGCGATCCGTACCCCGGCGGAACTTCTCGCCGACGCCACCGAGTTGGCGACCGCTGGACGGACTCAGCGGTGGCTCGATGAGCTGGTGGAGGAGGGGAAGCTGACGGAGAACCAGCGCGCGAGGATCGCGGCCGAGGACGGCGGACCCACACTCGCGCGGCTGCTGCGCCGCGCCGAACTCGCCGGACACGACCCCCGCGAAGTCCTCGAGAATGCCGTCACCGCCCGGACGTTGTCCGGGTCGCGGCAGCTGACGAACGTGATCCACCACCGGATCACCGACACCGTCACCCTCGACCCGGTCGGCGACTCCTACGCCGACTGGCTGCCCAAGGTCGACGACCCGCAATGGGCCACCTACCTGCGCACGCTGGCCAACACCGCCGATCAGCGGCGTCAGTTGCTCGGTGACGAGCAGGCCGCCCAGCCCGAGCAGTGGGCGGTCGAGGCGTTCGGACCGGTCCCAGAGGAGCCAGGGGCGCGGAAGGAGTGGAGCAAGCAGGTCGGCACGGTCGCGGCGCACCGCGAGCTGACCGGCCACGACGACCCCGCGACCGCTGTCGGCGCGGCCCCGAAGTCGGGCCAGGTCGAGGCATACGCGTC
>NZ_LQCI01000037.1 GCF_001613935.1 Amycolatopsis regifaucium | reverse complement strand
GGCGGATTCATGCGGTCGTCGCAACATGCTCTATTTAGGACAGTAGCATGTTGAGTTTCTCTTGGGGTGTAAGCCATTCCAGTGTTTTGCGGGGGCGGTTGTTGAGTTCGGCGGCCACCTTCGCGAGTTGATCGGGGCTGTGGACTGAGAGGTCGGTGCCTTTGGGGAAGTATTGGCGGAGCAGGCCGTTGGTGTTCTCGTTGCTGCCGCGCTGCCAGGGTGAGTGCGGGTCGCAGAAGTAGATGTCCAGGTCGGTGGCCAGGGTGATCTCGGCGTGCCGGGCCAGCTCGGTGCCCTGGTCCCAGGTCATCGACTGTTTCAGCTGGTCGGGCAGGGTGCGGATGGCGGTGATCATGGCGTCGCGGACGGCGACGGCGTCGTGGCCGTCGGGCAGGTGCAGCAGCAGGCAGAACCGGGTGCTGCGCTCGACCAGGGTGCCGATCGCGGACTTGTTCGAGGCGCCGAGGATCAGGTCGCCTTCCCAGTGCCCGGGAACGGCCCGGTCCTCGGCCTCGGCCGGGCGCTGGCTGATCGGCACCATGTTCGGGATCCGCGGCGTGCGGGCCTCGGCCTGGCGGCGGGGTTTACGCAGCGCCCGCCCGGTCCGCAGGCAGGCCGCGAGCTCGCGGCGCAGCGCACCCCGGCCTTGCACATAGATCGACTGGTAGATCGTCTCGTGGGACACCCGCATCTCCGGACAGTCGGCGAACTCGCTCACCAGCCTGGCCGAGATCTGCTCCGGTGACCACCGCCGCAGCAACCGCTCCCGCACATGGTCCCGCAACCCGGCATTGCCGGGATCGGCCAGTTTCGCCGTCTTCGGCCGCTTCGCCCGTTCCCGCGCCGCCGCCTCCGCCACATGAGCCCGATACCGGCCCGCGCCACCGTTGTTGTTGATCTCCCGGCTGATCGACGACGCCGCCCGGCCCAGCCTCCGCCCGATCACCCGCGGCCCCTCGCCCCGGGCCAGGCCACGAGAGATCTCCTCCCGCTCCTCCACCGACAAATACCGTGTCCCCAGCTCACGGGGCGCGTTACCGATCACCCCACCAGCCTCGCCGAACCACCGCCGACCGGTCTCCTGCGCCACACCCGCCGCCACCGAGGCAGGCATCACAGCCCGCCCCGCCCGAACCTCCTTCCAAAACCACACCCGCACAGCCCGCCCCAACGGCACACGACCAGCCATCACAACCTCCAACCACAATCAGTGTTGCAACGACCCCGTGAACCCAAG
>NZ_LQCI01000036.1 GCF_001613935.1 Amycolatopsis regifaucium | reverse complement strand
ATCTCCACATGCCCGATCTCCTCGGTCGCCGTGTCCATGATCAGGTCCTTGTACTTGCCTTCGATCCGGCAATTCCAGCCCTGGAACAGGTACTGCATGGTCACGGTCATCTCGCCGTACGCCCCACCGATCAGCTCCTGGAGCTTGCGCGCGTACAACGCGTCGGGCTTTTCGGGCTTGGCCTCGAACTGAAGAAGTTTGGTATGGCGGAACATGAACACCTCCATGAGCGCTCGACGACGTGGTTTCCCCCGGTCCGAGCGCTGACCAACTGTCGGGGACGGCTCCGGGACGGCCTTCTGCATCCCGGAACCGGATGAACAATTCGCCGGGTACCCAAGGCGCGCCCCTTCACACAAAGTTGTTCATCCCACCCGGCCCAGCACCGCGCGGGTGTACCCGGCGGTGTCGGCGGTTCCGCCGAGGTCGGCGGTGCTGACGCCGTCGGCCAGCGCGCCGAAAGCGGCGGCCAGCAATTCTTCACTCGCTTCAGGATGACCCAAATGGGCGAGCATCATCGCCGCCGACCACAGTGCGCCCAGCGGATTGGCCTTGCCCTGCCCGGCGATATCGGGGGCGGAGCCGTGCACCGGCTCGAACATCGACGGGAATTCCCGCTCCGGATTGAGGTTCGCGGCGGGCGCGACGCCGATGCTCCCGGCCACCGCGGCGGCCAGGTCGCTGAGGATGTCACCGAAAAGGTTGGAAGCGACGATCACGTCGAACCGCTCCGGGGCCAGGACCAGCTTGGCGGCGAGCGCGTCGATGTGCTCCTTGTCGGTGCGTACGCCCTGGTGGCGCCGGGCCACCTCTTCCACCAGTTCGTCCCAGAACGGCATGGTGTGGACGATCCCGTTGCTCTTCGTCGCCGACGTCACGTGGTGCCCACGTTCCCCGGCCAGCGCGTAGGCGTACTCGACGACACGAGTGACCCCCTTACGGGTGAACACTGCCTCCTGCACCGCCAGTTCGTCTTCGGTGCCGCGGCCAAGGCGTCCGCCGATCTCGGAGTATTCGCCCTCGACGTTTTCCCGCACCACCACCAGGTCGACATCTCCGGCACCGCGCAACGGACTGGGCACCCCGTCGAGCACCTTCACGGGACGAAGGTTGACGTACTGCCGAAAGCCGCGCCGGATGGGGATCAGCAGGCCCCACAGCGACACGTGATCCGGTACGCCGGGCCAGCCGACCGCGCCCAGCAGGACCGCGTCGTGCCGCCGGATCCGGTCGAGGCCGTCGGCGGGCATCATCGCGCCCTCGGCCAGGTAGCGCTCGCAGGACCAGTCGAAGGCGTCGTAGGTGAATTCGATCCCGTGCCGCCTGCCGACTGCGGTGAGCACCGCCTGAGCCGGGGGAAGCACCTCGGCACCGATGCCGTCGCCGGGGATGAGCGCGATGCGGTAGCTGATCATGGCTCCAGTGGACGACACGCCGGGCCGGTACGTCCAAGACGCGGTTCTTGCCTCGTTGAGAGGTTGCGCCTATCAGCCGGCGTCCGCGGCCTTGGCGTCCGCCAACCTGTGGAAAGCGGCGGCGGCCGGGCTCAGGCGCCCCGGCCGGGACACCAGGGACACCTCCAGGGAATCGGCGCGGTCCAACGCACGGACGGCGGCGCCCGCCGCTCGCGCCAGCGCGCGCCAGGAGTCGCTGACCACCGCGATCCCCACTCCGGCGAGGACGAGGGGCAGGACGGCCTCCCGGTGTTCCACCTCCACCACGAATCGGCTGCCCGTGGCCGCACTGCGGACAGCGTCGGCGACCGCGCGCATGCCCGTGCCCGGCTGGCCCACGATGAGCGCCGCACCCGCGAGGTCGGCTGGACGGACCGGATCCCCTGAAGGCAGAGCCGCCTCGTCGCGGCCCAGCACGGCGAAGCGCTGGGTCTCCAGGTGCAGTGCCGCCAGGCCGGGCAACGCCGTTGTCGACGGCGACACCGCCACCACACCGAGTTCGGCATCGCCGGTCGTGAGCATCCTCCCGACGTCGGCGGGGGTGCTCGCCGCGCGGACCGAGATCCGCACGAGCGGGTTGACGGCGGCGAAAGCGGCGATCAGGCCGGCGAGCGGACTGACCGACTGCGACGGCATCGAGGCGATGATCAGCTCTCCGCCGAGCAGACCGTCGACGGCCTCCACCGTGGCGCGGGCGAGATCCAGCCCGCGCATGACCTCGCGGGCGGGCGGCACGAGGGCGTGGCCCGCGGCGGTCAGCACCAGACGACGACCGGTGCGGTGGAACAGCAGGCTGCCCAGATCCCGCTCGAGCGCGCGCAAGGCTTGCGAGACCGAGGGCTGGGCCACATAGAGCCGTTCCGCGGCCCGGTGGACGCTTCCGGCGTCGACGACGGCCAGGAAGTACCTCAACTGCCGAGCGTCCACGCCGGACCTCCTCGTGGTCGATAGTCGTGGCCTATCACCTTGCCAGCATCCCGGTCTTGGACCGGCGACCCGGCAGCGGGGCTTACTGGGTCGCCATGAGGGACGGCACCGGCGCCGTCCCGTCGCGAGTTCCGAGGAGGGCACCGTGTCCGATGCCTGGCTCCTTGCCCACACCGGTATCGCCATCGTGGGCATCGTCGTGCTGATCACCTGGCTCAAGACCCCGCCGATCTTCGGTCTGGTGCTCGGCGCCACCTACCTGGGGCTGGCCACCGGACTCGGCGCGAGCGGGACGACCGAAGCACTGGCCACCGGCTTCGGCGCCGTGCTGGCCGAAATCGGCCTGCTCATCACCTTCGGCGTGGTCATCGGCTCGCTGCTCACCGCCACGAACACCCTGCACCGCGTCTTGGAACGGCTGCTGGGGATCTTCGGCGAGAGACGTGTCCCCATGGTGTTCGCCGTAACGCTGTCGACCGTGTTCACCTCCATCTATTCCGACGTCGTGCTGGTGCTCACCGCACCCTTGGCCCGGCGTCTCGGCGTCCGGTTGGGGCGCCGGGGCGTCGCACTCATGGGTGGTGCGCTGACCGCCGGGATCGAGGTCGGCCTGGTCTTCGTCGTGCCGGGGGTGGCCGCGCTCGCCGTCGCGGGCCTTCTCGGCGTGCCGCTCGGGGAAATGTTCCTGTACGGACTCACCGTCGGCCTTCCCACGGCCGTGCTCACCACGCTGCTCTTCGCCCTGCTGTTGCGCCGGGTGCTGCGCTGGAATCCGGCCACCGACGAACTGGGGGCGGCGAGCGATCCCGACGTCGTCGTTCAGCCACCGTCCGTGGAAGGGCGGCAGCCGCCTCTCGCGCTCTCCGTCTCGCCGGTGCTGGTGACACTGTCGCTGATCGCCCTCGGCGCGCTCGCCAACGCCTTCCGGTTCCCGCTGGGGCCGGTCTCCCTGCTGAGCGAGCCGCCGATCGCCATGGCGATCGGCGCCGGGCTCGCGTTTCTGCTCGCCCGGCGAGTCCTCCCCCGTCCGCGGGCCGACGCGGCCGTCGGCAAGGCGCTGGCGATGGCGGGGCCCATTCTCGTGCTGTCCGGGCTCTCCGGCTCGGTCGCCGAGGTGATCGGAAAATCGGGACTGCGCGACGTGCTGGCGAGTTCGTTCAGCACCGGCGTCCTGCCGCCCTTGGTACTCGTCTGGCTGATCGCCGCCGTCCTGCACATCGCGATGGGGTCCATCTCGATCTCGGCGATCACCGCGGCCGGCATCCTCGCGCCGATCGCGGGCTCACTGGGCGTCCCGGTGGTGCTGGTCGCCCTCGCGGCCTGCTCGGGCGCGTTGTTCCTTCCGCACGTCAGCAGCAACTTCTTCTGGATGTTCCAAACGCTGCTCGGGCTGAGCACCCGGGGCACGTTCAAAACCCACACCGTCGCCATGTCACTGGCCTCGGTGATCTCGCTTCCGATCGTGCTGCTGCTCGACATCGCCGTCTGACGGGTCATTCGCGCCAACGGTTGTTGAGGAAGGCGTCGTCTTCGTCGTCCGCCGGCATCGGACGAGGCCGGGGAGCCCGCCGGGGTACGTCCCGTCCGGTGCGCGCGGGAGACGGCTCCGGGGCGAACGGGGCGTCGTCGAACCTCGGCGTCTCCCCGAACGCCGACCCGCCGCCCGGCTCCGCGTGCGACCGGTCGGTGCTCCAGCCGGACTTCGTCTTGCGTTGCCCCAGCTCCCGCCGGTGCTCGACATAACGCTGGGCGGTCTGGACCTGTTTGGTCATGAACTCCTGCGAGCGGGCCTTGATCTCCTCGGCCCGTTGCGCCCGCAGTGCCCGGCGCTCCGCCTGCTCACGGACGAGACCGTCGAGGGTCGCCTTCATCCCGGAGGTGTCATCGGCGCTCATCTGTTCTCCCCTGCTCCGGCTCACCGCTTGCGGGCGGCAGGCTGATCCTCGTCGTCCAGCAGCGAACCGGTGATCCGGCCGGTGGGCTCGTTGATCTGGTCGAACACCTCGCCCTCGATCCGGTACGCCCGGTTGGTGCGCTCCTGATCGCCGCCTCCGCCACCCGCGCCACCGCCACCCATGCCGCCCATCGGCGGCATCGCCCCACCGCCGAACGGCTGACCGGACGGCCCGCCCACCGCGGCGGGCGCCGTGGTGGAAGCCACGTGGTGCGGTTGCTGCGTCCCGCCTCCGGTGTGCACGCCTTCGGTCAACGGCTGGCCCGCCGCGGGGGTCCCGGTCTCGAAGGGGGTCGCGACCGCGGAGCCACCGACACCGCCGAGACCACCACCGCCACCGCCCGCACTACCGCCGCCACCGCTACCGCTACCGCTACCGCTGTCACCGTCGAGGCCGACTGAGGGCGTGACGCCGTGCGGGGCGAGCCCCGGACGAGGCTCCGACTGCACCGTGCCGGTCAGGGGGGTGAGCGGATGCGCGGCCTTGTCCGGGCGGGGATCGTCCTCGCCGAGGGTGTACGTGGTCGGTTTGCCGGTGCCGTCGTCGACGGTGACGACCGTCGGCCCGGACGGACCGTCGGGACGTTCGGCGGTGATCTTCAGATCGCCGTCCTGGATGTGGATCTTGCCGTCCGGGCCGGGGCGGTGCACACCGTCCTTGTCCGGTTTCCCGTCATCGGTCCCGGGAGCGGCGCCCAGCTTGGACTCGTCACCGTCGCCGGTCCAGTCGAGCTTGAAGTCCTTGGCCGGCCCGGAACCGTCGCCGACCTTGATCTCCATCTCGCCGTCTTCGTCCGGCTCGGTCATCTCGAAGGTCTTGTCGCCCTGTTTGACCTTGAGGGTTTCGCGTTCGCCGTCTTCGGCCTTGTCGCCGTCCGCGCCGGGCAGGTCGTCGCCGAGCTTGTCCAATGCCTCGGAAGCCTGCTTTTTCGCGTCGTCGGCCGCCTTTTCGGCGGACTCCTTCGCGTCGTCGTTCTTGGTTCCGGTGTCCTTGGTTTCGGTGTCGCCCATGCCGCCGGGGGCGTCACCGAGTTTGCCGAGTGCCTCGGAAGCCTGCTTCTTCGCCTCTTCGGTCGCCTTCTCGGCTGCCGCCTTGGCTTCGGCGGCCGCGTCCGTGCTGCCACCGGCCCCACCGAGACCACCACCGTGGCCGCCGCCCGGACCGGAGCCACCGGAACCGCCGAGTTCGCCACCGGCGGGACCGTCACCCAGCTCGCCCAGCGCCTCGGAAGCCTGCTTCTTCGCGTTTTCGGCAGCCGCCGCTGCCTGCTTCTTCGCCTCTTCGGCGGCCGCTTTCTGCTCGTCGCCGGATGACGACGGCGGCGGAGCCGAGCTCGAGGGCGACGTCTCGTCCTTGGGCGCGTCCGGTCCGGAACCGGATCCGCCACCGCCCGGCGTTCCACCGCCACCCTGCGGGAGGTTCACTTCCGGGACCGGCGGAGGCTTGGGCTGGTCTCCCGGACCGGTGCCACCGCCCGGTCCACCACCGGAACCGCCCGAGCCGCCACCGGTGAGGTCCGGACCACCGCCGGTACCACCGCCGGAACCACCGGTGAAGTCGGGGCCGCCGTTACCCGAACCGCCGCCGGAACCGCCCGCGCCGCCCTTGTCCGCGCCTTCGAACTCGTTCTTGACCTTGCCCATCACCTTGTCGAGCTCGTCGTAGGCCTGGTTGACGAAATCCTTGGTTTCCTTGCAGGACTTGACGAATCCCTCGTAGATGATGTCCCACATCTCCGGGATGAACTGCCGCTGGATCCACTGCTTGGCGAGGTTCTGGCCCGCCTTCTTGAATTCGTCGTCGTCACAGCAGCCGTCGTTGTTCAGCTGCTGGACCAGGTTGGAGCCGAAGTTGACGTCCATCCAGCCCGCGATCGCGCCGAGGTCCTCCTTGCCGCTCTTCTCTCCGGCGGCGATGGCGATGACCTTCTGCGCCATCGGGAAGTCCGCTTTGCCGACGATCTCCTGGTAGAGGTCGATGACCGCGTCGGCCTTGCCCTTGCACAGTTTGAACACCGTGGCGGTGGTGTGCAGCGTCGCTTCGCTCGCGTTGTCCAGTGTCTGCGCGAGTTTCTTGGCCTTGGGCAGGATCTTCTCGTTGTAGTTCTCCGAAGAGGCGTCCGCGGCCTTTCCGGTCCAGGTCCCGTAAAGGGTGTTCAGCTGGGCCCCGGTGTCGTCGATGGCCTTCTGAACGGTCTTCGAACCGGTCTTGAAGTGGGCGGCGTCGTCGACGAAGTTCTTGAAGCTGATACCGCGCTGCTCGTCGAACGGCTTCTTGATGTCCTTCTCGAAATCGAGCGCGCGAGTGGTGCCCCGGCAGTCCTCGGGGAGCTTCGCGAGCAGCGAGCCGAAGGTCTCGAAGACCTTGAGCGCGGGCACGGCGGCGTCGAAGATCTCGTCCGACGTCTTCGTCCCGGCGCCCTCCGCGGTGGGTTCCTTGGTGCCGTCGAGTTTCTTGTTGCCTTCGTCGACGGCCTTCTTTTCCGCCTTCCGGTTGAAGCTGGCCTGATCGCCCGCGCCTTTCGCGTCCTTGAAGACCTTGTCGACGTCGTCGTCGTAGGGCATGAACGGATAGGCGTTGTAGGAGGCCATGTACTTCTCGGCTTCCTTGCGCTTCTGCTTGATGTCCTCCGGCTCCTGGTCCGCCGTCCACGGCGGGGGCGCCGGATGCGTGCGCATCCACGAGCCGATGAGCTGGGTCTTCTTCTCGGCGGGGACGGCCGGGTCGTCGAGGACGGCTTTGACGTCGGTCCAGGAGGTTTCGGTGGCCACTAGCGCATCCCCGTCTTGGTGATCTTGTCCCGCTGCTCGTCTTCGTTGGTGCCGTAGGCGGTGCCGGCGGTGCCGAGGTTCGTGCCGAACGAGCCGAGCGTGGCGCGGTAACCCTCGACCGACGCCCACAACGCCGCCACGCCGTCGGTGTACTTCTTCGCGTGATCGCCGTGCGCCTGGCCGAAACCGGCCGCGTTCACCGGTGTGCTCGACAGATCCGGGTTGTCTTCCAACAACTGTTCCGTCAGCTTTCCGATGTTCTTCGACGCCGATGAAAGCGCCTCGGTCGCCGCGGTGAAACCCCCGCTCATTCTTTTCAGCGCCTTTCGTCGGATCCGCCGGCCTTGTCGCCGAGCGCCTCGGCGAGCACTTCGGCCACCGACCCGAGGTCGGTGAACCGGTCCAGCCGGTCGAGGCCGATTCTCACGTCGTGATAGATCTCCAGCGCCGACAGGAGTTTTATCCGTCCCTTGGAGTCGACGCCCAGCTCTTCCAGCGGCGCGTCGAGCTCGATTTCGGCGGGATCAAGCCGAAAAGTCTCACTGACGACCTTCACGACCTCCGCGCGGTGATCAACCACGGCGCCGACTATAACGTGTCTTCGCCGCCGCACGCGCGACCTTGCCACTGGAAGTACGCGGGAGGTCACCGGAGGGGACCAGTCGGACAGAACGCAACGTCAGATCATGTTCGCGGGACACTTCCCGCAGTACCGTCCTGGTGACTTCTTTGACATCGGCCTCGGTGTTTTTTGCCCATTCGGCCACCACCATGGCCCCTTCGCCCATTTCGTCCGACACACCGAAAGCGGCGACGCGGTCGCGGCGGATCGCCGGATGTGCTTCGCCGACGACGGCCTCGATGTCCTGCGGATGGAAATTGCGTCCGTCGATGACGATGAGATCCTTGAGCCTGCCGGTGAGGTAGAGGTCGCCGCGGTGGAAGACGCCCAAGTCCCCGGTCCGCAGCCAGCCGCGGAGCCCTTCGAGTTCGGCCTCGAACGCGGCGGCGTCGCCGCGTCCCCAGTAGCCAGCCGCGACGTTCGGACCGTGGATCCAGATCTCCCCGGCCGACCCGTCCGGCTGTGCCACGCCGTCGCGGACGATCCGGACCCGCTGCCCGAGCGGACGGCCGACCGAAACGAGTTCCTTGCCGTCCGGCGCCTCGATCGCGCGGCCTTGCGCGAGGGCCTCCCGGTCGAACACCGCGCCCCGAGGTCCCGTCTCGTCCGCGCTCGCCACGTACACGGTCGCCTCGGCCAGGCCGTAGGACGGCCGGTGGGCTTCGGGCCGGAACCCCCGCGGTCCGAAGACCTCCTGGAACCGAGCGATCGTGCGTGGCCGGACCGGCTCGCTGCCGTTGAGCGCGACACGCACGTCCGAAAGGTCGAGGTCGTCTCCGGCCTCCGCGGCCGCGTCGGCGGCGAGGTCGAACGCGAAGTTCGGCGCGGCGGTGAACACGGCCGGATGGTCCGCCAGCTGACGCAGCCATCTCGCGGGCTTGTGCACGAATTCCGCGGGTGCCATGAAAACCGACCGCGCGCCGGCGAAGACCGGGAGGCACAGAAGCTGGATCAGGCCCATGTCGTGAAAGAAGGGAATCCAGCCGGCGCAGGTCGTGTCCTCGCCGACGGCGTAGGCCCGGCTCGCCTGCCAGCAGGCCGCGGCGACGGCGCGGTGCGGGATCACCGCACCGGCGGGCTCCCGCGTCGACCCGGACGTGTACTGCAGATAGGCGGGGCTTTCGGGGGTGACCGGGACCGGATCGGCGCCGGGCCCGGAAAGTTCGTCGACCACCACGAGATGTTCGGGCGTCCCGGCTTCCCGCGTTTTCCCGGCGGCCGCCGAGGAAGTCAGCCAGACCCGCGCGTCGCAGTCGGCCAGGACCCCGGTGAGCCTGCCTCGTTGAGCGCGGCTGGCCGGTGCCATCAACGGCACGGCCACCAGCCCGGCGGCGAGTGCCCCGTAGAACGCGAGGGGGTAGTTCAGGTCCTGCCCGGTGAGCACGGCGACGCGGTCACCCGGCCGCGTGATCCGGCGCAGGGTCCCCGCGACCTCCCGCATCCGGGAAACGAACTCGGTCCAGGTGAGCGTGGTGTCCACACCGGCGCTGTGGTCCTGATGGGTGAACAGCGGCCGCGGATCGGCGGCGCGGGCGAACAACCGCTCGATGATCGAGGTGCGCAGGACCTGCTCCGGAACATCCACCGGCGGCAACCTACTCGTGAGTGATCCGGGTCGTTTCGGTGAGGGGTGGGGTCGCAGTGAAGGCCGATGGGGCGACCGGGGAGGATTCCGGTCGCTGGGCGAGCTTGATCAACGGAAGATCAGTGATGTTGGTCGTGAGTGCCGATTCGGGTCAGAACCCTCTCTTAGGTACCTACTCGTCACCTGCGGTCTTGCTCG
>NZ_LQCI01000035.1 GCF_001613935.1 Amycolatopsis regifaucium | reverse complement strand
CACGAAACAGCCGCCGCACGGACGCCCCTCCGCGCGGCGGCTTTTTCACGTCCGACGAATGATTCCCGGTGACAGCGCCGGCGTGAGGGCTGTACGGACTGCCCCGCAGGTTCCCCGAACGACGTTCCCACCCGGTTGAGCGGCACCTGCGACACCACCGCGAAACCTCGACGAGACAACAGGAAAGGCCTGGTACGGAAAGAATCCGTACCAGGCCTTTCCCGGGCGCCCGTCCGGGGTCCGATCGGTCAGCCGACCGGGACGGCCAACCCGCCAAGGAGATCGTTCACCAGCGACGACAAACTGATCAGCAGCCGCTGCACCAGTGCGTTGAGCAAGGCCGACACGGGCGGCAGGCCCTGGTTGGTGTCCAGTTTCGTCGCCAATTCGTCGACGTTCTTCTTCGCCTCGGTGTTCTCTTGCCGAGCCGTGGCCGCGCTGTCCTTGGCCTTCGCCTGAATCGTGTATCGCTTTCCCTGTGCGAGATCCGAGAGCACCGGAGCAAGCTCCGCGATGGACGCTTGCGTACCCGAGACGTCGCCATTGTCCGCACGGGCCGCCAGGGCGTCCCGCAAGCTCTGCACTTCCGCGGCCGCGGAAGTGGTGCTGGATGTCCCGTTACCACCGGGGCCGCTCGCCGTCGCCATTCCCGCGCCCGCCAGCGTCAGGGATGCCGCCGTGACCGCGATCGTTATCGCTCGCACCAGTTGGTTCTTCATGTAGCACTCCTCTGGGTTCCTGCTGCCGACTCCGATCATGGTGAACGCTCTTTCCCGATAACGCGAACGGACTTTCAAGCTCTACCCTGTTCCGCAATTCCGCACAGTGCACACCATCGCGAAGCACAGCGAAACAAACATGAGGTTCGCGTGAAAGATCCGGCCGATTCGGCCGCGGCCGGATACGCTGCGCTTCCGGTACACCCGTTCAGGGAACCCGGAATCATCGACCTGGTTGATCTTTCATCGTGACTTCGACGCGATGAACGAACACAGCTGTCCACAAGTGCTACTTCGACTTCACCCCGCGGCGCAGTTTGACGATGAGATCACCGGGTAACCACTCCGTTTCGTCACCCCTCGGAAGACACTCTTGAGAATGGCATGCTCGGGCAGCACTTCCGGGGCGGGCAAGGCGTCGCTAACCTGACCACAGCTGGAAGAATCCGGCCCCTTGGCGTTGGACCCGACACGAAAGTGTCGGCCGGATGGATTCCAGCCGGTGAACGTCCCGGCTCGAGGAGCGCCGGGACGTTCTCCCGAAAGTCGTCGCGGATCAGCCCGCAGCCATCTCGCGCGGGCGCGCACCCTCTTGAATTCCGTTCGATAAACCCTTCTCGCGGCCGACGCGGCCACCGACAATGTCGGGGCAGAAGGATTCTCACGGCAACACACCGCACTTGCCCGACGTACCGCAATGGTGTGGCTCGGGCCTGGACAACCCGCAAGGGCGAGGTACCGAACGGGTGTGATGCCCCGTGCCAACTTTTCCCGATGTTGGATCCGGGTAATGTCCTGATACGGGTGGCAGTCCCGCCCGGAGTCGATTTTCGTGACTCAATTTCGTGTCAGGTATCACCAGCTCGGAAAGGATCACAATAATCATGACTAAAATGCGCCGGTGGGCGCTCGCGGCGGCGGCCGTTGTTCCGCTCTCCCTCGTATCCGCCGGAGTCGCGGCGGCCGCACAGGGGGACTGGCCCGGTAATGCCGGATTCAGTGAGAGTTCCGCGACGTACGCCGGTATCGGCGGGGCGGGAACTATCCACAGTGATTCCGTCTTCGATGGCGACGGGAACCATTGGACGGAGGAGAGCGCGGTACTGGCCGGGCCCACCGGAGCCGCGGTGCTGCACAACGAGGAAGCCGACTTCGACGACGACTATGACGGCTGGGTCGCCGACGCGAAGCCCGGCCGTCCGATCCACACGCACGGGAAGCGGCCGATCGCGCACACCGACGGGATTCGGCCGTCGGTCACGCACCACCACCGCCCGGTCCGGCATGTCGATCACGCTGAAGTGGCCTACACCGAATCCACCAAAACGGCCGACATGTACGGCGCGACGTCGTCGCACGTGGTCAGCCACGCCGGCGACAACCACGCCGTCTACGAGGCCAATGATCTCGAGGCGGGTCCGCACGGCGCCGTGTCCGAGGGCGTCAAGGCCGTCGCGAAGCCCCAGTACGCCAGCTACAACAACTATTACAACGCGGCTGGTGAAGACGGTGCGGTCACGCACGAGGTGAACGCGGTGGCCGACGCCACCGACTGGAACGACGACCACCACCACTACACGCACCATCACTGGAACGACGACGACAACTACAGGCACAACCGTCGATGATCCCTGTGGGCCGGGCTGCTTCGTCAGCCCGGCCCACATCGGCGGTCATCCCGCGCGATACCGCACTGGCCGCCGGGTCACAGCTGCGTCGAGAGCCAGACCGCCATCCACAGCAGGCAACCCAATGCCCCGCCGACTCCGAAGGCGAGCAACATCCGCCGCATGGCCGCGATCTGACCAGGTCGTCCGATCGTCTCGGTGATCCCGGCTCGGCCGATCGTCACGTCTTTCATGTCGCTCAAGTGCCCCGGTACACGGCAGTTCACACATCCGGTCACCGGAGAGCGCGCTCTCGTGAATTGCCACTCCCGGAAGTACGGTTTCCGCCAAGAAGATCTGCCCGCTTCGCGCGTGTCGACTCAGCGGTGCGCCATCTTGGTGGCATACCGACCCCGCGCGACGGTCGAGGAACCCCTGCGGCGTGCTGTCGGTCGGTTCGTTCGCCTTCCCACGCAGTGATTCTCATCGCCGCGTGGGTCGAGGGGAGAACCGGTCATGGACGCTGGACGAGAAGAGGCATGGCCCGTCGTGCTCGACGACGTCGGCGCGGCATTGGAGACCCTGTCCTCGGCTCTGGACAGCGCGGAGGACTTCGCGGTCTTGCTGAACCAGGTGTGCCGGCAGGTGAATCGCGCCGTGCCCGGCGTCGATGGGGCCGCCATCACCCTGCTGACCGACGGAAAACCGGTGACCGTCGCGACGACCAGCGAGACCGTCGCCGAGTTGGACCGTAACCAGTACTCCCTCGGTGACGGCCCTTGCCTGCGGGCCGCCCTGACCGGAACGCTCGTGCGAGTGTCGATCGCCGACGCCGCCGAGCGCTGGCCGGTCTTCGCGAAGGAGTCGGCCGCGGCCGGGTTCGACAGCTTTCTCTCCGCGCCACTGGTGGTCAACGATGCGCACAGCGGCGCCGTCAATTGTTACAGCGCTCGCAGCCATGGCTTCGCCGAGCTGGACGAGAAGCTGCTGCATCTCTACACCAGGGCCGTCACCGCCGCCTTGCGCGCCTATACCCGTTACCAGCAAGCACAAACGAACGCTGAGGAGCTGCGCAAGGCCCTGACCAGCCGCGGCGTGATCGATCAGGCCAAAGGCATTCTCATGGTCTTGCGACAGGTGTCTGCTGACGAGGCGTTCGCCCTGCTCGTGGAGCAGTCCCAGAGAGAGAACGTCAAACTGCGCGAGGTCGCCGTCCGCTTCATCACCCGCGCCACCGGCGTGCGTCCGGCACCCTGACCCCGCGAAGGCGTAGCCGGCCCGAATTCAAGACACGAAATCCGGCAGGACGACGCCGGCCTCGGCGAGCAAGACCGCGAGGGGCTCACCCCCGGCCCCTTCGCCGGACAATGTCCATTCGAGTCGTACCGCGTAGAACTCTGCCAGGAGCCGGGCGTCTTCGAGAACGTCCTCGACCAAGGCGGTGATCTCCTCGTCGTCGCGCTCGACGCTCAGCCGCGTACCCCGGAGATTCCATTCGGCGCTCCACGACGGACGGCCGCCGGCTGAGCCCGCTGCCGCCGTCACGTTGTACCGCAGCGCGACTTCGATGACCCGCTCCAGCTTCGGCGTCGTCCGGGGCACCGGCCGATGTGCCGCCCTCAGCGCCGCGAGTTCGCGGGTGCGCCGCTGCTGCCGGGATTCGCTCACCGTTCTCCTCCAGGCTCGTCCCGCACTCGAATATGACGACGCGCCCGGCGCGGGAGCGGAGAAATGCCGCTCGCTCGCACCGGGCGCGTCACAGTCATGAAGGCGGGTGTCCCGCACCCAGGGAAACCCGGACTCAGTTGTGCTGAGCCGTTCCGCCGTCCAGCACGCTGCCGGCGGCGCAGTTGTACGGGGATTCGCCGCTGGCCTCGTGCGCGCCAGGCGACAGGACCGGGACGCCGATGCCGTTGAGCGTGTCACGGATCGGGACCTGGACACCGAGCACGTTCACGTTGTTGTCGCACGCGCCCACCACGGCGTTGACGTTGTGCAGCACGTCGATGTTGTTCAGGTTGGCCAGGCCGACCTGCTCGCTCACGTCGTGCGTGGGGTGGCCGTGACCCTCTTCGTCCGGGGTCCCCGCGGACGCGATCCCGCCGGTCAGGAAAGCTCCAGCAGCCATGGCCGCGGTGACGAAGCCGATCTTCTTCAGCATGAATACCTCTCGATGGGAATGGGTTTCGGTGGAGGAGCCAGGACAGAGCACGCCTCCGAGCCGCGGGGGCAAACGTACCGATATCGCACCGTCCATTCACCACTGTTCCCAACATCGTGTAGTGCTGCACGGGTTCTGACCGACGTTCTTGTAACCCGAAAGGGTAATCGCCGCGGCTGGCGACCCGAGCACGCCGGTGCTGACAACGATACGGATTTCGCTCGGACCGCCAAGCAGGTCACGCACCGTATTTGCCGAGAGATCGAATACCCCATTACCGCACGGTCGTGCCGCCGAACGCGGAGCGATTATTTCCCTGCGTGACAAATCCGGGCGCTTCATCCTTCGAAAGTGGCGGCTGTCCTTCGCCTCTACGCTTTCGAAAACAGCGTGATCAGCCGCCTGTCGGCTCGGTCCGTGTTCTTGGCAAGGGGAGCCGCTCGTGGTCGCTTACGGGATACTCATCGCTTCTGCCGCCCTGTATGCGATGGGGATCGTCGCGCAAAGCATCGCCGCCCGGAGGGCGGGCCGCCGGCCTGGCTCCGGTCTGGGCCTGCTCGCCCGCCTGACCGGCGATCCCCTCTACCTGCTGGGATTCTGCGGTCAGGTGGGTGGTTTCGCGCTTGCCTTCTTCGCTCGCGACGTACTGCCGCTGTATCTGGTCCAGGCCGCGTCGTCGTCGGCGATCGGCCTGGCCACCGTCTTCGGGGTCGTGGTCCTGCGGTGGCGGATTCAGACCACCGAGGCGTTGATGTTGGTCTTGATGGCTTTGGGACTCGTCGCGCTCGCCGGTTCCTCGAAACCCTCGGTCGCGGCGGAGCTGTCGTCCGTCACCGTCCTGGTCCTGCTGGGCGTGCTGCTCGGGGTCGGCGTCGCCATGACTCGCCTGCACCGGACCGACACCTTCGCCCTGCCCGCCATCCTGTCCGGCGTCGCGTTCGCCGTCGTGGCCGTCACGAGCCGCACCTTGGCCCATTGGGATCTCGTTTCCCTGCCGGGAAATCCGCTCACCTGGCTGATGCTGGCCGCCGCCGTGCTCGGCCAGGCTTCGATGGCGGTCGCCCTGCAACGCGGCCTGGCGACGGCCGTCGTGGCGACCGCCGACGCGACGACGATCATCCTGTCCTCGGCCGCCGGCCTCACGGTGCTGGGTGACCAGGTCGCCGACGGGACCGAACTCTGGGTCGCCGGCGGGCTCACCGCGGTCGTGATCGGCGTGCTGGTGCTCGGGTCACCCGCGCGGACGACCTCGGGCTCGGTCGAAGCGCTGGAAAAGCCCGCATGACCGCGCGGCCGTTGGCGAGTATGTCGGTCGACCTCGACAACCTCTGGGCCTACCTCAAAACCCACGGTGACCCCGGCTGGCAGCGCTACCCCAGTTTTCTTTCTTCGGCGGTACCCCGGCTTTTGGAGATCCTCGGCGAGCACGGTCTGACGACGACGGTGTTCGCGGTCGGCGCCGACGTCGTCCGCGAGGACGGTGCCAAGGCGGTCAACGAGATCTCCGCGGCCGGCCACGAGATCGGCAACCATTCGTTCGGTCACGAACCCTGGCTGCACCGCTATTCCCGAACCCGTCTCGAAGACGAACTGGGCCGGACCGAGGAAGCGATCATCACGGCAGGCGCGCCGCTTCCCGTCGGTTTCCGCGGTCCCGGCTTCAGTGTCACGCGCGAACTCGTCGAAGTACTGGCCGAACGGGGCTACGCCTACGACGCCAGCACGCTGCCGACCTGGGTCGGCCCCTTGGCCCGGGCGTACCACAACCGCACCGCTCCCCCGCGGACCGACGACGACGGACGAGACGAGTTGTTCGGCGGCTTCTCGCGAGTGCTGGCGCCGGTGCACCCCTACCGCTGGCGAACGGCCGACGGCAGTGCTCTCGTGGAACTGCCGGTGACGACGATGCCGCTCTTTCGCACCCCGATCCACGGTTCCTATCTTCTCCAGCTTCACGAGATTTCCCCGCGACTGGCGCGTGGCTACTTCAAGACGGCGCTCCGGCTCTGCCGCGTCCGCGGAGTTTCACCGTCCCTGCTTCTGCATCCCACAGATGTCCTCGGTGGGACCGAGGCCCCCGGTATGGAGTTCTTTCCGGGTATGGCCGCGCCGGGAACCCGGAAAGTCGCTTGGCTGGGCTGGGTCTTGGCGGCGCTGCGTGCGCACTTCGACGTCGTCGGCACCGGTGAGTACGTCCGCAGGAGGGACCCGCGGCGCGAGCGCGCGGTGACCCGACTGGACAGCGGGCGATGACCACGCTGACGGTCGTGGTTCCCGCCGCGCACGACAAGCGGGCGGCGATTCTTCGAATGCTCGCGTACGCCACGGCCGCGCTCGCACCTGTCGAGGGCTATCTGACGGCTGCTCATCCACACCTCGGCAAGGTCGCACCCGCGCTCCTGATCGCGACCTGGCTCGTGGTCCGGCTGAGGCAACGAAGTCTCCCTTCGCCGACGCCTCTGCACGCGGTACTGGCACTGCTCGCCGTGGTGGTCGCGGCGACCGCGGCGATGCATTCGCCGGGTGCCTTCACCGCCGAATACCTGGTGCGCTGGCTGCCGTTCCTCGTGCTCACCGTGGTATTGGCGGATGTCGCCTGCCGTGAGGTCCCGATCCGCGGGCTGCTGCTGGCCATGGCCGCGGGAGCCACCGTGGCCGGGGTCGGCGCGCTGTACAGCCTGATCTTCGAGGGGCAGGCGCGCGCCAGCGGTCCCCAAGCGGATCCGAACGATCTGGCCTACTTCCTCGTCGCCGCGATTCCGCTGCTCTTCGTGGCGGGGCGAGGATCCCGGTGGAGGCTCGCGGTCGTCGTACTCGCCGGCGCGGTGCTGGTGGCCGGTGCGATGGCGACGTTCTCGCGCGGCGGCGTTCTGGGCCTGGCCGCCGCCACCGGCTGGCTGACCCTGCGCCGGGTGCTGCCATGGCGGGCACTCGCCGTCGGGGTCGTGGCGGTGGCCACGCTGCTCATGGGGGCGTCGCTGTTCGCCGGGCCGCGGCTCGAGCGGGCCGTGGAGGAGAAGACCTTCATCGCCGCGTCCAATGTGGACACTCGCGAACTGCGCTGGCAGGCCGCGGTCCGGATGGTGGCCGAACACCCGGTTTCCGGCGTCGGGCCCGGCGGTTTCCGCGAGGCGTACGCCGCCGAATCGCACAACGCGGAGATCGACGAGCAGACGCCGGTGGCGCACAACATGTACCTGGAGGTGGCCGCGGAGCTGGGGCTTCCCGGGTTCGCGCTGTTCGGCACCGTGATCGGCATCGCCGGGGTGGTGAGCGAACGGGCGATCCGGTTGGCGGCCTGGTCGTCCTCCTTCCGGATCGAGGTCGTCGCGATCCAGGCGTCGCTACTGGCCGTCCTGGTCATGTCGACGTTCCTGTCCGAGCAGTACTACCTGCCGTTGTGGTCGCTGGCCGCACTCGCCGTCGCGGCCGAAATCCGGGCCCTCCGCAAAGCTCGTGGAGAGGAGCAGTACCGATGCGTGTCCTGCACGTGATCAGCGAGATGGGCGCCGGTGGCGCCGAAACCCTCGTGGCGGGCATGGTTGCCCACGGCGAGGAGTACGGCTGGACTTCGGGCGTCGCCAGCGGCGGCGGATTCCGCGCCGACGCGCTGGCCGCGGCCGAGGTGGCGACCTTCCCGGTCCCGATCGCCTGCCGCACCAGGACGGGGGTGCTGCGGGCCGCTTGGGCGGTACGCCGGGCACTCGCCGAATTCCGCCCACAGGTCGTGCTGGCCCACAACGTCGGTGCGAGCCTGGTTTCCCGGCTCGCGCTCGTGCCAGGACGACGGCCGCCGTTGGTGACCGTCTTCCACGGCGTCGCCGACGACGATTTCCGCACGGCCGCGCGGATCGTGCGGCGCACGTCCGATCGTGTCGTCGCCGTCTCCTCGGCCACCGCCGTCAGGCTGGCCGACTTGGGCGCGCCCGCCGTCGTGATCCGGAACGCGGTGTTCCCCCAGCGGCCGGTGTTCGGCAGGGCGGCGGTGCGCGCGTCGCTCGGCGTCGGGGACGGAACGCCGGTCGTGCTCTGCCTCGCCCGGCTGGAACCCCAGAAGCGCCACGATGTCCTGCTGGATGCGTGGGCCCGGCTCGACGTCGACGCGGTGCTGTGGATCGCCGGTGACGGAAGTCTTCGCGCGGAGCTCGAGTCGCGCGGCGAGACGCTGGGTGGACGGGTCCGGTTCCTCGGCACCCGCACGGACGTGCCCGACCTGCTCGCGGCCGCCGACGTGCTGGCGCTGACCAGCGATTGGGAAGGCCTGCCGCTGGCCGTGCTCGAGGCGATGGCCGCCGGGCGGCCGGTCGTCGCGACCGACGTCGGCGGCGTCCGTGACGTGCTGTCCGGCGGCGCCGGGTTCGTGGTACCGCCCGGTGACCCGGCGGCCGTCGCGGCGGGGCTGGACATCCTGCTGCGCGATCGTTCCGCCCGGGACTTCATGGCCGCCGAGGGGCTGCGGACCATTCGGCGGGAGTACGACGCGCACACCGTCATGAAGGCATACGACGAACTGCTTCGGACCACATTGGACGGTGACCGATGAACCCGTGGTCGCGAATCCCCCGCACCGCTGCCCTCAGTGGCGCCGTGGCACTCGTGATCGGCCTGCTCGTCCTGACGGTGGGGCTGACCCGCGACGAGCAGTACCTGGGCCGGGTGAGCCTGCTGGCCGAGCCCTCCGCCCAGGCGGACGGCGCGACCGCCCAATACGGCGAAGTCGTCTCGCTGGCGTTGCCCGCCCTGGTCGAACTCGCCCGCAGCCCGTCGGTGCTGCGGGCCGCGGCGCCGGGTTCCGGGTTCTCGCCCGAGGAACTCGGACCTCGCGTGTCGGTGGAACTGGTGCCCGCATCGGGGTTGGCGCGCCTGTCCGTGCGGTCGGCGTCGACGGAGCAAGCGGAGGCGACCGCGTCGGCACTGGGCAAGGCGATGATCGACGCGAACCTGCTGGCTCCGGCGGGTCGCCTGCGGTTGCTGGATCCGCGACCCGACGTGATCACTCTCGCTCCCGACGTCCCGTTGGTGGCGGGGCTGGCCCTCGTCGCCGCGGTCGCCGCCGGACTCGCGACGGTGGCGATCCGCCGCCTGAAGCCGGGAGGGCTCCGCGGCGAGGCGGGTCCGGTACGCCGGTCTCTGGCGGCCGCGGGAATCCGTCGTCCGGTGGCGGTGCTGCACGGTGCCGACCCGGAGGCCGCCGACCGGCTGGCCGTTCTCGGTCTCGCGGCCGGACGAGGACTGCGGGTGGTGCCGGTGGCCCCGGAATTCAGTGAGGCCGCCGTCAAGCTGGCGGCCGCGCTTCCGGTCGATCTAACCGGGACCGGCACGTCGGTGGTGGTCGTGACCGGACCGCGCCGGTACGACGAACTGACGGCGATCGCCGGCGTGCTGCCCGCCGATGCCGTGCTCATGGCGGTGGTGGTGACGTGAGGACGAGACACCGGATCGTCCTGATCGTCGCGGCCGTCATCGGATCGCTGAGTGCCTGGCGCGCGCTCGCACCGTCCTGGCGGGTGCCGTTACCGGATCAGGCGAACCTGGCCGAGGAACGGATGCAGGACTTCCGCGACGCGCTGTACTTCCCGATCCGGGAGTTCCTGGCCGGCGGCAATCCCTACGACCCCGCCGCGATGTTCGCGCACTGGCCGGTGCGGCAGGACTTCAACCTCTATCAGCCGTACCACCTCCTCCTGCACATGCCGTTCGCGCTTCCCGGCTACCGGGTGGGCGCGGTGGCGTTCGGGGTCTTCGGGCTGCTGCTGCTGATCGCTCTCGCGGCACTGGCCGCGAGAGCGGTTCGGCGGCTGGTCCCCGTTCCGATCGCGGTCACCACCGCGGTGGCCGTGGCACTGGTGCTGACGAGTCAGGTCGGCAAGGCCCAGCTCTACGTCGGTCAGATCAATCCGCTGATCGCCCTCGCGGCGGCGGGAACGCTGGTCGTCCGGCGGGAGCGGCCGGGCTGGGCGGCGGTCGGGCTCGCCCTCGCGTGGCTGAAACCGCAGTACGGCCTTCCGCTGGCGATCCTGTTGTACGCCAGGGGATCCCGACGGGTCGCGCTGGTCGGGACCGCCATGGCGGCGGCCGCGAGCCTGCCGGTGGTGGCGCTGCTGGTGATCCGCGGCGGTGGGCTCGGCGCGTTCCTCGACGTCGTCGTCGCGAACCTGACGCACGCCCGGAGCACCGAGTACGGTGCCGTCGATTCCCCCACGGCACAACGCATCGACATCGCGGCCGTGCTGTTCCGCGGCACCGGCTGGGCCCCGTCGGGCGGTGAGCTGGTCGTGCTGGCCGCCGTACTCGTCGTGAGTGTCCTGTTCGTCCGGCGGCTGGACCGGGCGGACGCGGTGCCCGTCGCGGATCTGCTCACCTGTCTCGCCGTGGTGGTGTGCGTCGTGCACCAGCCCGGTGACGTGCTGATCGCCGTACCGGCGATGGCCGCCGTGTCCGCGCTGTGGTGGCACCACCGGTCCGAGCCGTCGTGGGGCACGGCCGGGACGGCGATTCTCGCGCTGGCGGTGCCCTTCGCGCATCTGTACACAGTGGACTCGGTGGTGATTTCGCTGTTCGGCACCCGGGCGGCCGTCACGGTCGACGGCGTCGCCGTGGTCCTCGCCTGGTGCTTGCTGGTCTTCACCGCAGTTCGGCTGACCGGCGTGCGTGTCACCCGTCCGGTCGTGGCCGGGAGGGTCGGATGACCAGTGGTCTCGGCACGCGGGCCGTACGGGGTTCACTGTGGCTCGGCGCGGTCAACCTGGTCAGCAAGGGCGGTCAGATGCTGGTCACCCTGGTGCTGGCGGCCCTGCTGACCGAGGGCCAGCTCGGTGTCGTGGCGCTCGCGGTTTCGCTGGTCAACCTCGGTCAGGTGGTGCAGTCGGTCGGCGTCTACGACGTGATCGGGCGCACCGGACGGGATCCGCGGCGGATGGCGGGGACCGTGCTGACGATGAGCGTGGGCGTCGGGCTGCTCCTGGCCGTCGTCCTCGTCGTGGCCGCCGAGCCGATCACCGCGTCGCTCGGCGCTCCGGACGCCGCGGGATTGGTCCGCTTGGCCGCGCTCGGGCTGCCGTTCGCGGCCGCGGGTGGGGTGCAGATGGGGTTGATGCACCGCGAGCTGGACTTCCGCCGACGGCTGTTGCCCGACGGCGGTAGCGCGATCCTGGGCGCCGCTGTGACGGTCGTCCTCGCCACGATCGGGATCGGACCCGCGTCGTTGGTGATCGGGCTGGTGAGTACGGCGGTCGCCCAGCCAGTGCTCGGTGCGCTGGCGGGCGGTGGGGTGCGGCCGCGCTGGGACACCGCCGCGGCCGGAGAAGCCCTCCGCTGGTCCGCGGTCGTCGGTCCCGCCGCCGTCGTGGGAGCGCTGCTGGTCAACCTCGACTACTTCACGATCGGGCACCTGCTCGGACCGGACGCGCTCGGCCTCTACTCGCTGGCCTACCGGCTGGCCTGGGTGCCCTACATCATGGTGGCGGTCGTCCTCGGCGCGGTCGCCTTCCCGGTGTTCACGCGGTTGAGCCGGGAAGGGAGTCCGCTGGCGGACGCGGTCACCCGGTTCACCCGCGCCGTGCTCGTGCTCACCGGCGGCCTGTACCTCGCGCTGGCCGTTCTCGCCGACCACGTCGTACTTCTGGGCACGCGGTGGGCGGACGCGGCGGGACCGCTGATCCTGCTGACGGGCTACGGCTTGGGGATCTGCCTGCTGCAGATCTGGTACCAGGCGGTGAAAGCGACCGGGCACGCACGGCGATACCTGGCGCTGGAAACCATCCATCTGCTGATCCTCGCGGCGGGCCTGGTGTTCTCGGCTCGGCTCGGGATCGGGGCCGTCGCCGCCGTCCAGTTCGCGGCGGCCTGGCTGGTCGTGCCGATCACCTGGCGCGTACTCGCCGGCCTCGGCGTGGCACCGCCACCCGCCGAACTGGCGGGAATCAGCTGGCGAGTGCTGGGAGCCTGCGCCGCGGGCGCCGTCCCCGCCGTGCTCCTGGACCATGCGGGCCTGTTCGGCGCGGCAGGTTCGCTCGCGGGTGTTCTCGGCGAAGGCACGGTGCTCGTCACCGGTTACGCGGTGGCCACCCTGGTACTCCAGCGCGGTGAGCTGGCCGCGGTGCGAGGTGACGCACGGTGAAGGTGGTGCACGTCTCCCAGCCGGTGACGGCCGGAGTCGCCGTGATCGTGCTGGAACTGGCGGTGGCCCAACGGGATCGGGGCTGGTCGGTGACCGTGGTCTGCCCGCCTTCCGGCTGGTTGGCCACGAGCGCCCGCCGTCTCGGCATCGAGGTGCGCGGCTGGTGGGCGACCCGCTCCCCCGGCCCCGGTGTGCTGGCGGAAACGGCGCGGCTACGCCGGATACTGGCGGATCTGAAGCCGGACGTCGTGCATCTGCACAGCTCGAAGGCCGGCCTGGCCGGGCGGCTGGCTCTGCGCGGGAGCCTCCCCACGGTCTTCCAGCCGCACCTGTGGTCCTTCGAAACCGCGCGCGGGCCACTGCGGCGGGCATCGATCGCGTGGGAACGGCTCGCGTCCCCGTGGACCGACTTCGTCCTCTGCGTGAGCGACGACGAACTCGCCGCCGGACAGGACGCGGGCGTCACCGCCGCGGCGGAAGTCGTCTGCAATGGCGTCGACACGACGAAGTTCGCCCCCGGCGACCGAGCCGCGGCGCGGCGTCGGCTCGGCTTGCCCGAGCGGGCGCCGATCGCCGTCTGCCTGGGGAGATTGGCCGAACTCAAGGGGCAGGACCAGCTCCTGTCCGCCTGGCCGGAGGTCCTGCGGCGATCGCCCGACGCGAAGCTCGTCCTCGCCGGCGATGGGCCGATGGGCCCGGTGTGGCGTGAGCACCATCCCGTCGCGGGACATCCTTCGGTGCGGTGGCCGGGACACGCCGACGACCCGGCGGCGTTCTACACCGCCGCGGACGTCGTGGTGCTCCCGTCGCGAGCCGAGGGCATGGCACTCGTACCCCTGGAAGCCATGGCGTGCGCTCGGTCGGTGGTCGCGTTCGACGTCGGCGGGATGCGGCAGAGCATCGCCGACGCGGGAGCCGTGCTGCCACCGGGTGATCTGGACCGGCTCGCCGACGCGGTGGCCACCCGGCTCGCCGCACCGGAACTGGCCCGGCGGGAAGGCGAACGGGGACGACGGCGCGCGGAACTGTCCTTCGACCGGAGCCGGATGACCGACCAGGTCTCCGTCCTCGTCGACAAACTCGCCTCCAAGGAGCGAATCCGGTGAAACGCATCGCTTATCTGCTGACCCAGGACCAAGGTGGCCCGGTCGACGTCACCGTGCGACTCGCCGCGACGCTGCTCGCCGAGGGGGTCGATGTCCGGGTCTTCGGCCCGGCCCCGGCGCGGGGAGCAGAATCACTCGAAGGCCATCACGAGCAGCTTCACGTGGCGGACAAGCAGAACCTGGCGGCGGCACGCCGGGCACGGGCGGTGATCCGGGACTGGCGACCGGACGTCGTACACGCCCAAGACCGGCGGGCGGGGCTCGTGGCGGCGGGCCTGCGCTTCTCCCGCGGGGTGCGGCCCGCGCTCGTACAGACCTACCACGGAGTCCCGGACGACGTGGCCGAGCCGTGGTTCCGTGGCGCGCCCGGTGCCGGTGGACCGTCGGCGTACACCCGGGCGGTCCTGGCGGGAGACGCTTCGGTCGCCCGGCTCCTCGACCACACGATCGTACCCGCCGAAACGATGGGCCGGTTCCTGAAGCGACGGCTCGCGGTGCCCGCACGACGGCTGACGCAGATCGACAACTGCGTCGAACCAGTGGAGCCGAGACCGCCGCACGGGAAGGTCCGGCACTTGATCTTCGTGGGGCTTCTGGTGCCACGCAAAGGAATACTCGACCTCCTTGCCGCGCTGGGGGCCCTCGGCGTCCTTCCACGCGACGCCCGGCTGACCGTGGTGGGCGACGGCCCGCAACGGGCCGAGGCAGAACTGGCCGCGCAGGCGCCTCCGCTGCGTGGCCGCGTGACCTTCTTGGGCTTCCGGCCGGACGTCACCGCCCTGGTGGCCGACGCGGACGCACTGGTACTGCCCAGCACCATGGAACAACAGCCGCTCGTCGTGGCCGAAGCGATGGCAGCCGGAAAGCCCGTCATAGCCACCGATACCGGCGGCGTCGCCGACATGCTGGGGTCGGCGGGTCTGGTGCCCCCGGGCGATGTCCGTGCGCTGGCCACGCGTTTGCGCGAACTCTTCGCCGATCCGGTTCCGGCCAGGACAGGGATCCGCCTCGCCGCGCGGGCCCAGGAGCGATTCGCTCCGGACCGGTGCGCGCGGCGCCATCTCGACCTCTACCGATCGCTGTGCGCACCGCTACTTCGGCCTGACCATCACCACGGCGTCGGCCGCCGCCAACTCGATGACGGCGGGCGGTGACGGCGATGACGGTGGTACCGAAGCCGTGTTCGGCGCGGTCGGCGAATTCCCGGAACGAATGACCGGGCTGCCGACGGGTACAAGCCCTTCGGGAGGCGTCACGGTCTGGGTCTTCGACGTGGGATTCACCGCGACCCAGCCACTGGTGAACGTCCGGGTCCAGACCCCGTTGGGCTGACGACCCGCGGCGTCCACCGCTTCCCCGAGACCGCTGTCCTGCAGGTTCGACCACTCGGGGTCCCGGTAGTCGTCCGTGGTGGCCGGAGTCCAGCACGTGCGGGGACCGGCAAGCAGTGCCGCACTGGCATATCCAGCCCGGTCCTGTTGAGCCGACCGCGTCCGGGTGACCAGCAGCAACAGCGACTCGCCCAGCGCGGCTTGGGCCCGCAACTCCTGGAACTCGTTGCCGCGGAAAGTGAGCAGGCCCCCGTTCCCGCCGTTCTCACGGAAGCCGAAGTTCTCCTCCATGGCGCCGCCGAACCGTGAGTGCGCCGTCCACCGGCCCGGGAGCAGATGGGTCTCCGACACGTTCGGCACGAACAGTTTGCCTGCCTCTTGGACCGCCGTGCCCACCAGTGACAGGAAGGCATCGAGGCCATCACGCAGCTTGCGATCGGTTTCGGCCGCGGTCGCGGTGCCGGTGAGAAGCGCCTTCGAGTAGTGACTCAGCGAGTTGAAGTCGTTGTCGGCGAGGATTCCGTCCCAGCCCTCCCGGGTCACCTCCGTCACCACCGCGGTCTTCCAGGCCTGCTGGTAAGCCGGATCCCATACCGTCATCTGCCAGTGTTTCGGGTACCCCTCCCATTCGATGCGGTTGCCGCGGGTATCGGTCGCGAACCACTCGGGGTGCGCGCGCTGCGCCGCGACATAGCCGATGCCGCTGGGCAGGAATTCCGCGTCCTCACCGCCATTCACCGCCCCCGCGTAGTTGCGGGTGCTGGACAAATCCTTGTAGACCAGCACCTTGACCCGCGGATTGAGTTCACGCAACTTCCGCATCGCCGGTGCCTGGTCGGCGTTGAGCACCACGACGTCGTATCGCTTCGCGGCCAGCTTGAGTTCGTTGTCCGTCGGAGGCTGGCCGATCCCGTACCACCACGCGCACGGCGCCAAGGGTTTCGGTGGCGGCGCCGCCACCTCGTCGGCCGAACTCGAGGTGCAGCCCGCCACGCACCCCGCGGCCAGCACGAGCGCGGCGCATCCGGCGAGGATCCGGGTCGCCTTCGGATGATCGCGCCTCAACGCTGCCTGCGGCAAAACACTTCTCCCACCGTGAGGATGACGATCTTGAGATCCAGCCAGAGCGACCAGTTCGCGATGTAGTAGTTGTCATACCGTGCGCGGTCCGCGATGGAGGTGTCGCCGCGCAGACCGTGCACCTGGGCGAGTCCGGTCAACCCGGTCGGGACGCGGTGCCTCGCCCAATAGAGGTCATGGACGGCGGAGAACTCTTCGACGAACACCGGGCGCTCCGGGCGCGGCCCGACCAGGGCCATGTCCCCGCGGACGATGTTCCACAACTGCGGCAGCTCGTCCAAAGAGGACTTCCGCAGGAACCGGCCGACCGGTCCGACCCGGCGATCACCCGCCACCGACCAGCGCGTCTGCGAATCGTCCACGCTGTCCTGCCGCACGCTGCGGAGCTTGTAGAGCAGGAAGGTCCGGCCGCCCACTCCGACGCGCACCTGACGGAAGATCACCGGAAAACCGCTTTCCAGCACGACAGCCAGTGCGCACAACGCGATGACCGGTGCCAGGACACAGAGCGCGACGGCGGCCAGCACGGCCTCGACCGTACGCTTGACCCACCAGGTGGGCCTGGCGGTCGGCGCGCCCGGCAGCCACACCAACGGATGACTCCTAAGCCGGTCGTTCCCCGACCTGTCCGGGTACAGCGCCGACAAACGAGGCAGAACGAGCGTGACGCAGCCGAGCCGGTGCGCCGTGATGGCCGCGTCGACGACCGAGCTGTCGTCGTCCCGGGAGTGCGCGAACACCACCGTGCCCGCGCCTTGCCGGGCGATGGCCTCGGCCAGTCCTTCGTGGAACACCTCGACCGGGAGATTCACCGGCAGCGGGTCCGAAGTGGAGGGAACGAAACCGACCGGCACGAGGCCGAACTCGGGATAGCGCGCCATGGTCCGGATCAGCTCGCCGCCGCTTTCCCCCGACCCCACCACGATCGCCCGATCACAGCGCCGGAGTCGTCGGCGTCCCCACCGGCCGAGCGCGAAAACCCACGGCCTCGCGCTTTCGCTGAGCGCCATGAACACCAGTACCAGCCACTGTCCGGCGGACATTCCCTGCCCCGATGGGCCGGTCACCAGCGCCACGCCGGTCACGAACGCGAACGCGAACCCCGACGCCGCCATCGATCGCGGCAGATCCTGGAGCCACGACAGCCATAGCCTCCGTCGGTGGACCCGGCCGGCGACCCGGGCAGTCACCAGCGCCGAGCCGGCGACCACCGCCTCCGTCAAACCTGCGTCGGCAACCTGGACGGCTATCAGCAACGAAGCGAAATCGACGGCGAGCAACAAGACCACGACCGCGTTGATCCGCGCCAACAGAGGCCGCTTCCGCACCGTGACGACCGGCCTTCGCCTCCGCTGACGGGGTAGCGCCCCCGCGGGTGCGGACGTACTGAGTTCGGTCACCGGCGCGGTCCCTTTCCGGCGGCAGGGGTTCCTCGGAGCGATTTCCGCCCATCACCCGAAAAGTTGCCGAAATGTCGCGTGTCGCGCCTCCCACACCGGGAGACTTTTTCCGCTATGGTCTTTTCCCCCACTGCGGCGAACTTCATCCATTCGGGGGCGATCCGGCTCCAACGGCGACGTTTTTCCTTGCAATCAAAGGAAGCGGCACGAAGATGCACGCTGAACCCTCCTTTCGGGGGACCTTGGACGGCCCTAAAGAAAGGGCCCAACATAGCCGAATATGAGCTGTCGGCCGAATTGAGGTTTACGGTCGGCGACCCTATCCAGTCGGCGAAGGGGACTCGTGACAGTGGAGAAGACCGCCCTGGCCACCAGAGCGGAACCAGAAGAGAAAGCCAGGACAGGTGGACGTGCGCACGTCGTCCTGCCCGCGTTCAACGAAGAAGCCGCCTTGCCCGCCCTCCTGCGGCGGCTCGCCGACGTCGCGCTCACCGAACAACTCACCGTCTGGGTGGTCGACGACGGCTCGTCCGACCGCTCCGCCGCTGTGGCCGGGTCCGGATTCGGCGGCCTGGAGGTGCGCGTCGTGCGGCACGCGGTCAACCTCGGCCTGGGTCGCGCGGTGCAGTCCGGGCTTCGCGCGGCGCTCGAGAAAGCCGGTTCCGACGATGTCATCGTGGTGATGGACGCCGACGACACGCATGACCCCGGCCTGATCACTCTGCTGCGGGCCGAAATAGCCACCGGTTCGGACGTCGCCATCTGCTCGAGGTTCGTGCCCGGCGGCGACGATCGGACCGCGCCGCTCGTCAGGCGGATGCTGTCCCGCGGTGCGGCACAGCTCTTCCGGCGCGCGCTCGGCGTCGAGGGGGTCCGTGATTTCACCAGCGGCTACCGCGCGTACCGGGCGACCCTGTTGGCGAGGGCCTCGGAGCACTGGGGAGAGCGGCTCATCGAGGAGCAGGGTTTCGCCTGCATGGTGGAACTTCTGCTCAAGCTCCGGCACTGCCACCCCGTGATCACCGAGATCCCGCTGGACCTGCGCTACGACCGCAAACAGGGGCCGAGCAAGCTGAAGCTCCGGAGAACCCTTCTGCAGTACCTGAAATTGCTCGCCCGCGATCGGCTCAGCCCGGCGCCCTACCGGAAGCTGTGACCCTCGTGACGACCTCTCCCCCGCAAGTCGCGGTGATCGGCGGCGGCATCTGCGGGCTGGCCGCCGCCCATCGGCTCGCCCGGCATGGCGTGCCGGTGACGCTGCTGGAGGCCAGTGACCAGCTCGGTGGACTCGGCACCTTCTTTTCCCACCGGGATCAGTGGGTGGAACGGTTCTACCACTGCGTCATGCCGACCGACGACGAGCTCCTGGGCCTGCTGGACGAGCTGGGCATGAAGAATTCGGTGCGCTGGTGCAAGACCACGATGGGCATGATCGTCGATGGTCGACGGCACCGATTCAACTCCGCTGTCGACCTGCTGCGGTTCACCCCGCTCCCCTTCCACGACAGGGTGCGCTTCGGCGCCGTCTCCCTCTTGTTGCGACGGCTGGGGCGAGGACGAGACCTCGACACCCTTCGTACCGAGGACTGGCTGCGCGGCCTCTACGGCAGTCGTGTCTGGGAGGAACTTCTCGGCCCGATGTTCGGCTCGAAGTTCGGTTCCTCCTTCGGTGACGTGCCCGCCCTGTACCTGTGGCAACGGCTCGGGCGTGAACGCAACGTCGCGACCCGGGGATACCCGGAGGGCGGCTACAAGGCGATCATCGACGCGTTGCGCACGTCCATCGAGGAAGCCGGCGGGACCGTTCGGACATCGACCCCTGTCCGTAGTCTGCGCAGCACCGCGACAGGCAGCTCCCTCACCCTGGCCGACGGCGAAGTACTGGACGTCCAGAAGGTCATTTCGACGGTGCCGATCCCCCTGCTACGGCAGCTCGCGGACGCCGGACTCGCCGCCCTGCTCCCGTCGCTCGAGCTCCCCTACCAGGGAGTCGTCACCGGCGCGTTCTTCCTTCGCCGCCCGTTGACCGGGCATTACTGGACGCCGGTACTGCGCTCGAACACCGGATTCGACGGTATCGTCGAGATGTCCGCGCTCTCGGGCGCGGAGGCCCATGGCGGATCGCACCTCGTCTATGTCATGCGCTACACCGAGCACACCTCACGGCTCTACCGCGGCGATGACGACGAAATCTCCGCTCGATGGACGACCCAGCTACTCGATCTCTTCCCCGAACTCGAACCGGGGGACGTCGAAGAAGTACGCGTGTTCAAGGCACCCTTCGTCGAGCCGATCCACCCGCTGGGATACCTCGCGCGACGACCGCCCGTCGCCGTGGCCGGAACCGGACTACTGCTGGCGACCACGGCGCACGTCTACCCGGATGTGACGAGCTGGAACTCGAGCGTCAAGCTGGTGAACAGCGTGACCCGCGGGGTACTCGAGGAGATCGGCCGGCATGAGGTCGCCGAGCCGGTGCCGTGACGTCACTTTTTGGCAGGCGCCGGGAACTTCGCCTCGATCGCCGCCACGATCCGACGGCAGGCCGTCCCGTCCCCGTAAGGCGAGGGAATGCCACGGAGACGCTCACGGAACCCCGCGATGTCGTCCAGCCACGTCGCGGCTTCCACCCCGATCAACGGGCCGGGCGGGACCAGCACTCCGAACGCTCCGGAGATCTCGGGACGTTCGGTGCTGCGGCGCACCACGACCACCGGCCGTTTCAGCACGCTGACCTCTTCTTGGATACCACCGGAATCCGAAACCAGCAGGGCGGCTTCGGCGGCCAGCGCCAGAAATGCCGGGTAGGCCTGGGGCTCGAGTACGTGGAGCGGGTCCAAAAGGCGGGTCAAGCCGAACCGCTCCACGCTCTTGCCCGTCCGCGGGTGCAGTGGGAACACGACGGGGAGCGGCAACCTGGCGAGTTCACGCAGGATCTCCGCCAGCCGGTCGGGGTCGTCGACGTTCTCCGGCCGGTGAATGGTGGCGAGGACGTACTCGTCTCGTCGGAGTCCGCGTGCGGCCAAGACGGCCGCCCGGTCACCCGCGGACGGGAGTGCCGCCTCCAGCGCCTCGACGACGGTGTTGCCCGTGACGGCGATCCGGTCGGAGGCGACATTCTCGGCCAGCAGATTCCGCCGATTCTGCTCGGTCGGCGCACAACAGAGGTCGGCGAGGTGGTCGATCAGGACACGGTTGTGTTCCTCGGGCATCGCCCGGTCATGACTGCGCAACCCGGCCTCGACGTGCACCAGCGAGAGGTCCCGTGCGTTGGCAGCCAGCGCGCCGGCGAGCGCCGACGTCGTGTCGCCCTGCACCAGGACCACCGCTTTCGGGTAAGCGGTCAGGACTTCGTCGACGGCGCCGACCGCCCGGCCGAGTTGCGCGCCTCGGCTTCCGGCGGGCACGCCGAGTTCGTGGAAGTGTTCGGACGGCGGCAGATCCGCACGGATACGCGAGTACAGCGAATCGTCGTAGTGTTGTCCTGTGTAGACGATCGCGCAGCCGTCCCCGAAATACCGCATCAGCGGCGCCAGCTTGATGAGTTCCGGCCGCGTCCCGCAGACGAGTACGGCGACACCGGCCGTTCCGGGACGCGAGGGCACGCTCGACGAGCCGTCGCGGTCCGTCGACGGTTCGCGAAGAGCGGCGAGAAGCGACATACGGCCGTCCTTTCTGGGCGTGTTTGCACGCACGCTACTCACCGGGGCCATGGCAACGGTCCCAAGATCCATCCATGGTGTGAGCTCATCGCGCGTTCCACCAGACAGTTCACTACTCGAACAGGTTGACCTCGGCGAATCAACCCGCACAGAACGGGATCCACCCTCTTGCTCAAGAAATACGCGACCCTGGCCGCGGTGGTCCTCCTGACCGCCGTCACGATGTCCGTCCCGCTCTCCTCGGCGGCACCGCGAACACTGTTGCCCGATCTCCGCCAGGCTCCCCCCGGCTGCGCCGGCGGCCACGCCGGTGATCCGCTGAAATGTGTCGCTTGGGATGTGTGCCTGGTGATGGACCCAGCCGCACCGAACGGCCGCTGCGTCCTTCCCGCCGCCGCGAAAGCAGTGAGACTACGGTTCACCAGCTCCGAAGAGAACATCGGCGAGGGTCCACTGCTGCTTTACGGCCGCCGTGACAACACGGCTCAGGAACGGATGACCGTTCGCCAGGCCCTGCGCGGCGCCGACGGCTCCATACCGGCCGATTACGACGCGGCCCAGCGGCTCACTCGCACGTTCACCTACTACGAACCAGCGACGGATCACCAGCACTGGCACCTGATGAACTTCGAGCATTTCGCCCTGGTCTCGCAAAAGGGCGAGACCGTCGTCACCGATCGCAAGAACGGCTTCTGTCTAGGCGATCGTTTCCGGGTCGCGGACTTCGACAAGATGAAGGGGGTTCCGGGCCCGTCCGGCCCGGACGCGGAACTGGCCGCACGCCTGCGCGCGAACAGATGCCGCCATCACGAACCGGCCGCACTCGACGTGGTCGAAGGAATCTCCGTCGGCTCCGGCGACGACTACAAGTACGACGTCGATTTCCAGTGGCTGGACATCACCCAGGTGCCCTCGGGGATCTACGACCTGGTGAACACCGTGAACGACGACCGGACGCTGGCGGAAACGAACTACGACAACAACTCCTCGTCCGTCTCCCTGTCGATCGAATGGCCGGACGGGGCACCCGGTCTGCATCAGGTGCTCCCACGGGCGCCCATCGTGAAGTTCCTCCGCAGTTGCCCTGGGCGGAAACGGTGCAGTTGAGCGGCCATCCGGCTCCGCCGCAACTCAGGGAGCCACGTCCTCCCGGATCGGATGACCTCGAGTAGCGACGAAAGCCTTGACTCGGCAAGCTTTCGATCAGTCGCTGATCGGGGCGGCGAAAGAGTGGTGAGGCCAGGCGGCCCGGGCAGTGCCGGGAGCCTGGCCTCACCCATACGAAAGCCGCCGCGCGGAGGGGCGTCCGTGCGGCGGCTGTTTCGTG
>NZ_LQCI01000034.1:349030-1401297 GCF_001613935.1 Amycolatopsis regifaucium | reverse complement strand
ACTGGCTTAGTTCACTAGCACACTGTTGAGTTCTCAAGCAACACGCTTTGTTTCAAAGCGATATTCACAAGCTTTTGGTCGAGCATGCCGAATCCTACAGTCTTAGCTGTAGGGGGTCGGCGGCCGCTCGTGGGCCGACGCTGAACATTACCTGGTCCGGTTCGCGGTGTCAACCCGCTCGGCCCTGGTTCCTGGCCTGGGGCTTTTCGGCCCCGGCGGCCCGGTGTTCCTGGCGACGAAGAGAAGATTACATGCCCCGGAACCCCCTGAAAACAGGGGGGTCACTTAAGGACATCGCCGCAGGTCAGCCGGTACGCAGCCCCCTCACCCGACGGTCTTCAGGTAGCGAGGCGGTTTGCGGGCGGGGGCGAAGCGTTCGAAGTCGGCCGCGTAGGCGAGCACTCGGGCGTCGGTCCACCGGCCCGCCATGAACGAGACCCCGACCGGGAGCTCGCCGACGAAGCCGGCGGGCACGGTCACCGCCGGATACCCCGCGACCGCGGCGGGGGTCGACGACGGGATCACGTCGTTGTCGCCGGTCTTGCAGTCGGTCTTCCAGGCGGGCGGGTTCGTGGGCGCGGCGATCGCGTCGAGGCGGTACTTCGCGACGGTCTCGTCGATCGAGCGTTTTGCCAGGTCGGTCAGCTCACGACGCATGGCCAGGTAGGTGGGATCGGAAGGACCGGGTGCGGCAAGTGCCTGTTCGAAGAGTTCCTGACCGGCGAAACAGGTCTGCTCGATCGGGTCCGACCGGTTGTAGGCGATGAGCGCGGCGAGGTCGCGCGGTCCCTTCGGGCGGGTGGCCAGATAGCGGTCGATGTCCCGGTGGAACTCGGTGAGCAGCGCCGGGAACTCCAGTTCACCGAGTCGTGCCTGGTACGGCGGGGTCACTTCGACGACCTCGGCACCGGCCTTGACCAGCTCGTTTCGAGTTCGTGTCATGACGGCCTCGACTTCCGGACCTAGTACCGGCAGCCGCCAGAGCCCGATCCGGGAGCCCTTCAGCACGCCGGGCCTCAGGTGCGCGGCGTAGTCGGTCGGCTGGTTCGGCGGGTACGCGCCGGTGGCCGGGTCGCTCGGGTCACGGCCCTGCAGAGCGGACAGGGTCAGCGCGACGTCGACGACATGCCTCGCCATCGGACCGGCGGTGTCCTGTTCGGCCGAGATCGGCACCACGCCGGTGCGGCTGACCAGGCCAAGGCTGGGTTTGTGCCCCACGGTCGAGGTCATCCCCGCCGGGCAGACGATCGAGCCGTCCGTCTCGCTGCCGATCGCGACCTGGGCCAGCGACGCGGCGACACCTGCCGCGGATCCGGCGGATGACCCACAAGGATTGCGATCGAGCACGTACGGGTTGTTCGTTTGTCCGCCGACGCCGGACCACCCGGAAGTGGGTTTGGCGGCGCGGAAGTTCGCCCATTCGGACAAGTTCGCCTTGCCGAGGACCACCGCGCCCGCGTCACGCAGTCGGCTGACCAAGGTCGCGTCCTTCGCGGGCTTGCTCCGTAGAGCGCGTGAGCCCGCGGTCGTCTGCATCGAGCGGGTGTCGACGTTGTCCTTCACCAGGACGGGGATGCCGTCCAGCGGACCCCGGGTCTTGCCCGCGCGACGCCGGACGTCACTCTCCGCGGCTTGCGCAATCGCGGCCGGATTGACCGCGATGACCGCGTTCACCTTCTGGTCGACCTTGCGGATTCGATCGAGGTACGCGGTGGTCAGACCGACCGCGGTCAGCCGTCCGGAGGACATTCGCTTCTGGAGCGCGGGGATGTCGGCGGCGTCGAGATCGAGGGATCCGCCGGTGGCGGACGCCGCGGGCGCGGCACTCGCCACGATGGCCGCGGCGACCACTGTCGTCAGGATTCCGAACACCGGTCGCCGCACCATCAGGTCTCCTTCGTCTAGAGAACCGGAAGCAGGGTCCGCAGCTCGTACGGGGTCACCGCGCTGCGGTAGTTATCCCATTCAACACGTTTGTTACGCAGGAAGAAGTCGTAAACGTGCTCTCCGAGCGCTTCGGGCAGAAGTTCCGATTTTTCCATTTCGGCCAGCGCCTCCCCGAGGTTCTGCGGGAGCTGGGCATATCCGGCCGCGCGGCGTTCGGCGTCGGACAGCTGCCAGATGTTGTCCTCGGCGGGAGGCGGCAGCTCGTAGCCCTTCTCGATGCCCTTGAGGCCGGCGGCCAGGATGACCGAGTAAGCCAGATAGGGGTTACAAGCGGAGTCGAGCGTGCGGATCTCCACACGGCGTGACGACGCCTTGCCCGGCGAGTACATCGGAACCCTGACCAGCGCGGAGCGGTTGGCCCGGCCCCACGAAACGGTCGTCGGGGCTTCACTGCCGCTGATCAGCCGTTTGTAGGAGTTCACCCACTGGTTCGTGACCGCCGAGATCTCCTTCGCGTGGTGCAGCAGCCCCGCCACGAAGGCTTTACCGGTCGCGGACAACTCGTATGGGTCTTCGGCGTCGTAGAAGGCGTTGCGATCGCCCTCGAAGAGGCTCACGTGGGTGTGCATCCCCGAGCCCGGCTGGTTGGTGAACGGCTTCGGCATGAAGGTCGCCCGGACACCCTGGGTGAGCGCGACCTCCTTGACGACGTAACGGAAGGTCATCACGTTGTCGGCCATGGTCAGCGCGTCGGCGTACCTGAGGTCGATCTCCTGCTGGCCGGGCGCACCCTCGTGATGGCTGAACTCGACCGAGATCCCCATCGCCTCGAGTGTCTCGATGGCGTGACGGCGGAAGTGCGTCGCGGTCGCGTGGCTGGCCTGGTCGAAGTACCCACCGTTGTCCGCGGGCTCGGGCTCGCTGCCGTCGTCCGGCAGGCTCGCGAGCAGGAAGAACTCGATTTCAGGGTGGACGTAGCAGGTGAAACCTGCCTCGGCCGCCTTCGAGAGCTGCCTGCGCAGGACGTGCCGGGGGTCCGCCCAGGACGGGGAGCCGTCCGGCATCGCGATGTCGCAGAACATGCGTGCGGAGTAGGGGCCGCCGTCCGGGGTTTCCCAGGGCAGCACCTGGAACGTGGCCGGGTCGGGCTTCGCGACCATGTCGGATTCGTAGACGCGGGCGAATCCTTCGATGGCCGATCCATCGAAGCCGATCCCCTCACTGAAGGCGCCCTCGAGCTCGGCGGGCGCTACGGCGACGGACTTGAGAAACCCCAGCACGTCGGTGAACCAGAGCCTGACGAAACGGATGTCGCGCTCTTCCAAGGTGCGGAGCACGAACTCCTGCTGGCGATCCATGGCCGCACCCTAACGAGAACGTGTTAACGACATGTTTCGCGACGCGCCGTTCGACCGGAAGTGGTGGATCACGCTACGAGAACCGGCTCGGGTTTCGCGGCCTTCGTGATCGACAGCGAAGCGACCGAAGCGAGCACGGCGAGACCCGCTGCGATGTACCAAGCGAGCGCGTAACTGCCGGAGGAGTCGCGGATCGCGCCCGCGCCGAAGGCCGCCAGACCGGCGCCGAGCTGGTGGCTGGCGAAGACCCAGCCGAAGACGATCGGCCCGGCGGCGCCGAATTGGCGGACGCAGAGCGCGACCGTGGGCGGAACCGTCGCCACCCAGTCGAGGCCGTAGAAGACAATGAACGCCCACATGCTCGGTTCGACCGATCCGCTCAGCAGTTGCGGAAGCAGCGCGAGCGAGACACCGCGAAGGGCGTAGTAGACGCCCAGCAGGATCCGCGGATCGACCCGGTCCGTGAGCCAGCCGGAGGCGATCGTGCCGACGACGTCGAAGATCCCGACGAGGGCGAGCAGGCCGGCGGCGGTGGTCTGTGGCATTCCGTGGTCATGCGCGGCGGGGACGAAGTGGGTGCTGACCAGGCCGTTCGTCGTGGCGCCGCAAATCGCGAAACCGGCCGCGAGCAACCAGAACGTCTTCGTCCGCGCTGCCGAGCCGAGGACCGTGAGCGCTCGGCGGGCAGAACCACCCGTAGGGGTCGGCGGGGCGACTGCACCGGGCTCCGCGCCGTAGGCGGTCGTACCGACGTCGGACGGGTGATCCCGGACCACCAGAAGGACGACAGGGACGACGGCCAGGGCGGCGATGGCGATGACGAGCGAGGCCGTCCGCCAGCCCGCATCGATGGCGAGGTTCGCCACGATCGGAAGGAAGATCAGCTGGCCGGTGGCGCCCGCCGCGGTGAGGACGCCAGTGACGACGCCGCGGCTGCGGACGAACCAGCGGGCGGCGACCGTCGCGGCGAAACTCATCGCCATCGAGCCGGTGCCGACGCCGACCAGGACGCCCCAACAGAGGATGAGCTGCCAGCTCGCGTTCATGAGCACCGTGCCGCCGGCTCCGATCGCGACGACGAAGAGCGCCGTCGAGGCGACGCGTCGCATTCCGAAGCGCTCCATAAGAGCCGCCGCGAAGGGCGAGAAGAGGCCGTAGAGCACGAGGTTCACGGAGACGGCCGACGCGATCGTCGCGCGCGACCAGCCGAACTCGTTGTGAAGCGGGTCGATGAGCACGCCGGGGGCCGCGCGGAAACCGGCGGCGGCGAGAAGGGCGATGAACGCGGCGGCGGCCACGAACCACGCGCGGTGGAGTCGAGTCTCAGGTTGCACGGGTACAGCGTCATCGGCCGCGGCTCCCGACGGAAGCGGCTGGAAGGACACTGTGCGAAAGATTCGGGCCAAGGCCATAGGCTCTGGCCATGCGCTGCCGTCACCTCGTTCCGGCGCTGCTGCTCACGATCGGGCTCATCGGCGGCTGTGCGGGGTCACCCCCGCTGCCTCCTGCCTCGGAATTCGTGAGCGCGGCGGCCGACTCCCTCGCCTCTTTGCGCAGCGTGCGATTCAAACTCGGGGTGAACGGCGTCGTGGCCGGGCTTCCCGTACGCGGACTCGATGGCGAGATCAGCCTTGAGGGTGGCCGGGACGGAAGCGCGGTCGGTAACGCGGATCTGCAGGACGACTTCGAGCGGGTGAAAGTCACGTACCGGCTGCACGGCTCTGAGATCACGCTCAGTGGTCCGGATGGGGATCGGGAAATCGCGGCTTCGGCCCCCTACACGCCCCGGGCCATGCTCGGGGCCGAAGGCGGGTTACGGCGGCTGCTGACCGGGGCGACCGAGCTGCGGGGTGAGCGATGGGAGCGGGTGCAGGACACCGACTCGCTCCGGATCGGCGCGAAGGTGCCGGCCGCGGTGATCGGCGGGATCGTGCCGGAGATCAAGACCGACGTTTTCGTGAAGCTGTGGATTTCGAAGGACGAGCCGCGGCGGCTGGTGAGAGTGTGGGTACAGGTGCCGCCGACGAAGCCGGAGGAGTTCGCGGTGATGCTGGAGCTGGCGTTGACCAGGCATAACGCGGTGGTCGTCGGGGACGGGCGATAGCAAAGGTCCCTTGCTCCCCCGCTAGGTGCAGCGGGTGTCGGGAGCGGGCAGCTTGCCGTCGATCAGGTACGCGACGCCCGCGCCGTCGACGCACGCGTTGCCGTCGAGGAACACGGTGTGTTGCGCGCCCTCGAACGTGAGCAAAGCTCCCTTGAGGTCCCGGGCGAGGTTCACGCCGGACGCGTACGGGGTCGCCGGGTCGCCGGTGGTCGAGATGACCAACGGCCGCGGCAGGCCCTCGATGTCCGGCTTGTGGACCTCGGAGGTGGCAGGCGCCGGCCAGACGGAACAGATATCGAGTTCGCTCATGTCCGGAGTACCGCCCTCGAGGAACGGCGCACCCTGGAGCATCCGCTCGTGGGCGCCGTCGATGACGCGGCGATCGGTGATCCGCGTGCTGTCGACGCAGCGGACCGCGAAGTAGACGTCGAGGATGCCGGTGTACCGGCCGTCCCGCTCGCGGCCGTAGTAGCTGTCGGCGAGGGCGACCAGGGTTTTGCCACTCCCCCGCTTCAGCTCGGCGAACCCGTCATCGAGGAATTCCCACGCGTCCTGCGAGTACAGCGCGGCGCTGGTGCCGGTGATGGCGTCCTCGAACGAGAGCCGTCGATTCCCGGCCGGGGCCGGTTTGGTGATCAGCGGTTTGACCAGTGCCTGGAATGCCTTCGTCACGCCACCGGCGTCACGGCCGAGCGCGCAATCCTCGCGGGCGACGCACCACTTGCCGAACGCGGTGAACGTGTTCTGGAAGCCCGCCATCTGCGTGACCAGTGATTCGGCGGTGTCGAGTTCGGGATCGACCGCGCCGTCGAGGAGCAACGTCCGCACCTTCTCCGGGTACGCCTCGGCATACCCGGTCCCGATCTGCGTGCCGTACGAAAATCCCAGATAGGTGAGTTTTCCGTCGCCGAGGGCCGAGCGCAGGACGTCGAGGTCCCGGACGACGTCCCTGGTCCCGATGTTGGCGAGCATCTCTCGGCCATGCTTCGTGCGCTCAGTGCACTTCGTCGCGTACGTCTTGGCGTCGGCGAGTTGCTTCGCGATCCCGTCGGGGGTCGTGTCGCTTTCCGAATCCTCGGCCCGGTCCGCGTCGCGTTCGGGGTCGGTGAGGCAGACAAGCTTCGGTTCGCTGGTCCCGACGCCGCGCGGGTCGAAGCCGACGATGTCGAACCGCGCGGCCAGGGGCGCGGCGGGACGGGACTTCGCGATGCGGGCCGCCGCTGCGACACCCGAACCGCCGGGCCCACCGGGGTTGATCACGAGTGAGCCGATCCGCTGATCGGCTTTCTTGGTCTTGTGCCGGAGGACGCCGATCGTGATCGTCTCGCCACCCGGCTTCAGGTAGTCGAGTGGCACGGCGAGCTTCGCGCAGTCGAACGCCTTGTCCGTGGACCCCGCACACGGTCCCCAAGCCAGCTTCTGCCCGGTGAACTTCTCGAGTGCCTTCGGATCCGGAGTCGGCGACGCCGAAGTCGTCGAGACCGGCGGAGGTGCCGACGGCACTGGCTGTGGCTGCTGCGTCGTGCATGACGCGACCAGCACGACGGCGAGCACGGCCGGGGCGCGGCGAAGGCTCATCTCGCGATCTTCGCAGCGTCACGGCCCTTCACTGGCTTTCGCGCCGAACTCGTTACTCGGCCGTGCAGCGCGTGCCCTCGTCCGGCACGGCACCGTCGACCAGGTATTTGATGCCGATCCGGTCGACGCACGAGACGCCCTGGAGGAACACCGTGTGCTGGTTGCCCTCGAACGTCAGCAAAGCTCCCTTGATCGCTTTCGCCAGGTTCACGCCCGCTTGGTAGGGGGTCGCCGGGTCGTTGGTCGTCGAGATGACCAACGACTTCGGCAAGCCCTCGACGTTGGGCAGGTGTGGCTCCGAGGTGTTCGGCACCGGCCAGAAGGCGCAGGCGTCACGCGCGGAACCGTCCGGCTTGCCGTCGTCGAGGAACGGCGCCGCCTGCGCGTACCGCTTCTGCGCGTCGAGCAGTTTCGCGGGGTCGGTGACGCGCGGGTCGTCGACGCACCGGATCGCGACGAAAGCGTCCTGGGTCGTCCCATAGCGCCCGTCGGCGCCGCGATCGTTGTAGAGGTCGGCCAGTTTTTCCAGTCCGTCGCCGCGCTGGCGCTTCAGTTCGTTGAGCGCGGTGTTCAGCGTTTCCCAGAGATTTTCCTGGTAGAGGGCCTGTATCACGCCGGTGGTCGCGTCTTCGTACGACAGTTTCCGGCCGTCGCCGACGGGGACCGGGAAGTCGATCAGTGGCCGCACGAGGTCCTGGAACGCCTTCGTGGTGCCCGCGGCGTCGCGCCCGAGCGCGCAGTCCTCCCGAGCCGCGCACCAGCTGGAGAATTCTTCGAACGCCTTGCCGAAGCCCTGCCCCTGCGCGACCAGCGACTCGACCGCGTCCTGCTCGGGGTCGACCGCCCCGTCGAGCACCAGCGCGCGCACGTTCGCCGGGAAGGCCTCCGCGTACGCGGATCCGATCCGCGTTCCGTAGGAGTAGCCGAGGTAGTTCAGTTTCGGGTCGCCCAGCACCGATCGCAGGATGTCCATGTCCTTGACGACGTCACGGGTACCGACGTTCGCGAGCATCGCGGGGCCGTGTTCGGTCCGCTGGGCGCACCTCGCCGCGAAGTCCTGAGACTCGGTTTCCTGCTTTTTCACCCCGTCGGGTGAGCCATCGGTCTCGCTGTCGTCCGCACGGTCCGCGTCGCGTTCGGTATCGGTCAGGCAGCGGATCTGCGGCTGGCTCGCGCCGATGCCACGCGGGTCGAAACCGACGATGTCGAAGCGTTTGCCCAGTTCGTTCGTCGCCGTCCGGGAGGCGAGACCGGCCGCGGCCGTCATGCCGGACGCGCCTGGGCCACCGGGGTTGACCACGAGCGCCCCAATCCTTTCGTCGGTTTTCAGCGCCTTCCGGCGCAGCAGACCGAGCGTGATCGAGTCGCCATCAGGCTTCGCGTAGTCGAGCGGGACCGTCAGTCGCGCGCATTGTGCGTCCTTCACTCGAAACGCCGCTTTTGCGTCATCGGATGTCGCGTAGGGTGCACAATCGGCCCAGGTCAGACTCTGTCCATAGAACTTCTCGAGTCCTGCGGGCACCGGTCCGGACGGAGCGTGTGACTCGGTGGCCGGAGGTGGCGGCTGAGTTCTACCCTCTCCCGACGAGCACGCGGCGACGGTGACGGCGAGCAGGCCGGACAGCGAGATCGCGGCGAATCGGCGGGCACGGGACCTGGCGCTGACATGAGTGGACACGGTTGGATCGTGCCATCGGCCGTGGAACTCGGCCGCACCACCACTGCGTTGGTGATACGGGTGCGGACGGCAGAAAAACAGACGGGAGCACAGGGGTGGCAGCACTGATCAGCCGGGTGGGCAAAAAGCTGCGCCGGATCATCCAGCGGCCGGGCAGCGTCGAGCTGACCCGCTACGAAGCGCTGCTGCCGGCCATCGAGAAGCTCGAGCCCGAGTTGGAGAAGCTCTCCGACGAGGAGCTGACAGAGCGGGCCGGCAAGGTCCGGGAAGCCTCGTCCTTCGGCGACGAACAGCTGATCGAGGTGTGCGCGCTCGGCCGTGAGGCCGCGCGGCGCGCGCTCGGCGAGCGCGCGTTCGACGTGCAGCTGCTCGGCGCGATGGGCCTGCTCAGCGGGCATATCGTGCAGATGGAGACCGGTGAGGGCAAGACGCTGGCGGGTGCGCTGGCCGGGGCGGGGTACGCCCTGCGCGGCAAGCACGTCCACGTCGTCACGGTGAACGACTACCTCGCTCGTCGTGACGCGGAGTGGATGGGCCCGATCTACGACCTGCTCGGTGTTTCCGTCGGGTGGATCGAACCGGCTCACTCCCGCGACGAGCGCCGCGAGGCGTACGCGAAGGAGGTCACGTACGGCGCCGTCAGCGAGATCGGCTTCGACGTGCTGCGCGACCGCCTGGTGACCCGCGAAGAGGATCTGGTCCAGCGCGAGCCCGAGGTGGCGATCGTCGATGAGGCGGACTCCGTGCTGGTCGACGAGGCCCGCGTGCCGCTGGTGATGGCGGGGTCGATCGACCACACCGACGCCGACGAAGAGGTCGCGAACATCGTCCGGCGGCTGCGGCTCGGTCTGCACTACGAGACCGACGCCGACGGCCGCAACGCCTGGCTCACCAAGGCGGGTGCGTCGGTGGTCGAGAAGGCCCTCGGCGACGACATCAACCTCTACGACGAGACCGGCTCGGACCGGCTGCCCGCGGTGAACGTGGCACTGCACGCGCACGCGCTGCTCACCCGCGACGTGGACTACCTCGTACGCGACGGCAAGGTGCAGCTGATCAACGCCGCGCGTGGCCGGGTCGCCGAACTGCAGCGCTGGCCGGACGGCCTCCAGGCCGCCGTCGAGGCGAAGGAACAGGTCAAGGCGACCGACCGGGGCGAGATCCTCGACTCGATCACCGTGCAGGCGCTGCTCGCGCGTTATCCCGAGGTCGCGGGCATGACCGGTACCGCGGTCGCGGTCGCCGAGCAGCTGCGCGAGTTCTACCAGCTCGAGGTCGCGGTCATCCCGCCGAACACGCCGAACATCCGCGAAGACCAGGAGGACCGGATCTTCGGATCGCCGTCGCAGAAGCTGCGCGCGATCGAGGAGGAGATCCGGCGCGTGCACGAGACCGGGCGGCCGATCCTCGTCGGCACCCAGGACGTGGCCGAATCCGAGGAGCTGGCCGAGAAGCTGGCGAAGGCCGACCTCGAATGCGTCGTGCTCAACGCGCGCAACGACGCGGAGGAAGCCGCGATCATCGCCGACGCCGGCAAGAAGGGCTCGGTCACCGTTTCCACCCAGATGGCCGGTCGCGGTACCGACATCCGGCTCGGCGGCAAGGATGGCGAAGGCCGCGACGAGGTCGTCGAACTGGGTGGCCTGCACGTGATCGGCACCGCCCGCTACCCGTCGAGCAGGCTGGACGGCCAGCTGCGGGGCCGGTCCGGGCGGCAGGGCGACCCGGGCAGCGCGGTGTTCTTCGCCAGTTTGAACGACGAGCTCGTGCTGTCGAACGCGCCCGACGTCCCCGAGGGCATCACCTCGGACGTGGGCAGCGGCGAGATCACCGACCCGGCCGCGCTGCGGCAGATCAACCACGCGCAGCGCGTCGCCGAGGGTGTCGACCTGGAGATCCACCGGAACACCTGGCGCTACACGCGGCTGATCGAGCGGCAGCGTGGCGAGCTGCTCGAGCACCGGGACAAGGTGCTGCGGACGGCGCACGCGGCGGAGGTGCTGGAGAAGGCGCACCCGGAGAAGTTCAAGGAGCTGTCGGAGGCCGTCGACGACGAAGCTCGCGTCGAACAGCTGTGCCGGGAGGTGCTGCTGTTCCACATCGACCAGCTGTGGTCGGACCACCTCGCGTTCCTGACCGACGTGCGGGAGAGCATCCACCTCCGGGCGCTGGCGCGGGAGACGCCGATCGACGAGTTCCACCGCGCGGCGATCCCCGAGTTCCACAAGATCATCCCGGAGGCGGCGACGCGGGCGGCGAAGACGCTCGAGGAAGCCGAGATCACCGAGAACGGCATCGACCTCGGTGACGCGGGCGTGCGGCGGGCGAACACGACGTGGACCTATCTGGTGCACGACAACCCGTTCGACTCCGATTTCGAGCAGACCATCAAGAAGGTGCGGAGCATGATCAAGCGGAAGTAGCTTGGGCCGCGCGCGGAGCGGGGGACTTTTGCTGTCACTCTCTTCTGGAGAGTGACAGCAAAGGTCCCCCGCTCTCTTTTCGGGGGTATTCCCAGGTCAGCGGCCTGGCGATAGCAAAGGTCCCTTGCTCCCGTCCTGACCGTGCCCCGGCGAACCGGACCCAGGTGGGCGATTCGGCACATCCACTCGTCCCCGCGGACGCCGGTGGGTGAGAATGTCGGCATGCCGCAACTGCGCATCGCACTGGCCCAGGTCAACACCACCGTCGGAGACCTCGAAGGCAACGCCGAGCTCACCGTCGAGTGGACTCGCAAGGCCGCCGAAGCAGGCGCCCACCTCGTGGTCTTCCCGGAAATGTCCCTCACCGGCTATCCCGTCGAAGACCTCGCCCTGCGTCCGGCCTTCGCCTCCGCCTCGAAGCAGATGGTCGAAGAGCTCGCCCGCCGCCTCGACGAGGCCGGCTGCGGCGAGGTGCTCACCTACATCGGCTATCTCGATCTCGACGAGACCGGCCCGCGCGACGCGGCGGCCGCGCTGTACCGCGGCGAAGTGGTCGCCCGTCAGTTCAAGCACCACCTGCCCAACTACGGCGTCTTCGACGAGCACCGCTGGTTCAAGCCGGGCCATGACCTCGAGATCGTCCGCTTCCACGGCGTGGACGTCGGCATGGTGATCTGCGAGGACGTCTGGCAGGACGGTGGCCCGATCTCCGCGCTGGGCAAGGCCGGAGTGGACCTCGTGGTCGCGCCCAACGCCTCGCCTTACGAGCGCGCGAAGGACGACATCCGACTGCCGCTGATCGCGCACCGCGCGGCCGAGGCCGGGGCGCCGCTGGTGTACACGAACCAGGTCGGCGGCCAGGACGACCTGGTCTTCGACGGCGACTCGATCGTGGTCGGCGCGGACGGCCGGTTGCTGGCGCGCGCGCCGCAGTTCGTCGAGCACCTGCTCGTCGTCGACACCGAACTCGCCGCGGGCGGGCACACCGCCGAGGGCGAGTTCGAGGGCCTGCGGGTCAAGCGCCGCGTGCTCGGTGAGGACGCCGTTCCCGCCTACAGCCCGCGCACCGAGTCGGCGATCAGCGAACCGCTGTCGGATGAAGCCGAGGTGTGGCACGCGCTCGTCGTCGGCCTGCGCGACTACGTGCACAAGAACGGCTTCTCGTCGGTGACGTTCGGGTTCTCCGGCGGCATCGACTCGGCGGTGGTGGCGGCGCTCGCCGCCGACGCGCTCGGCGGCGACAACGTGTACGGCGTTTCAATGCCTTCGGAGTACTCCTCGACGCACTCGAAGGACGACGCCGCGGATCTCGCCCGCCGCATCGGCGCGCACTACCGCGTCGAGCCGATCGCCGACATGGTCAAGGTCTACGTCGAGCAGCTTCAGCTGACCGGCCTCGCCGAAGAGAACATCCAGGCCCGTGTCCGCGGCATGCTGCTCATGGCACTGTCCAATCAGGACGGTCATCTGGTGCTCGCCACGGGCAACAAGACCGAACTCGCCGTCGGCTACTCGACCATCTACGGCGACGCCGTCGGGGCCTTCGCGCCGATCAAGGACCTGTTCAAGACGCACGTCTGGCATCTGGCCAAATGGCGCAACGCGGAAGCCGAAAAGAACGGCGAAACTCCGCCCATCCCCGAGAACTCGATCACCAAGCCGCCCTCGGCCGAGCTGCGACCCGGTCAGCTGGACAGCGACTCGCTGCCCGATTACCTCATGCTCGACGACATCCTCGACGACTACATCGAGGGCGACCGCGGCTACGTCGACCTGGTGGACGCCGGCTTCGAACCGGAGACCATCGACCGGGTGGTGCGCATGGTCGACAAGGCCGAATACAAGCGTCGCCAGTACCCGCCGGGCACCAAGATCACGTTCAAGGCGTTCGGACGGGACCGGCGACTGCCGATGACCAACGGCTGGCGCGAGGGCCAGGTCGTGATCAAGTCAGCTCAGCGCGACCTGCTTCCCCGCTGAGGTTTCCAGCACGGCCACCAGGCCGGGCCGGGCGTCACGCCGGACGAGCATGTCCATCCCGAGTGCCCGTACCGTGGTTTCCACCGCGGCGGGCTCGGGGTGGACACCGGTGACCAAGAGCAGCGGGATCGACGGGAGTTCCCGCGTCGTCGGATGTGGGGTGTTCCCCCAGTCGATGAGGAAGGGCGCGAGCCCGTCGAGGCCGCCTGCGCCGGTGAGCCGCCAGGTCAGCACTTCACCGTCGTCGGTGACTCGCGACATCTCGAAAGCCTCGCCCGGGTCGTAACCGCGCTCGCGTGCCTCGGCGATCGCGTCGTCGATACCCCGCACGCGCGCCGCCCACGTCACCAGGGCGGGCTCGGTCAGTTCGTCGATGCCGAACGGCCGGGGCCCGATGTGCTCGGGTTGCTCCGGATCGGGCCCGACCACCTCGAGGTAGGCACCGGCACCGAGATCGGCCAGATAGTTGGCCGTGCCGAGTCCGACATGCCTGCCACCGCGTACGGGCGTGACACCGGTCAGATCGGCGACGCGCGCGACGGCCTCTTCGAGATCCGGCCCGGCGTAGACGAGGTGATCAAGCACGAGGTCGTTCATGCCCATACTCCTACCGCAGCCGCCGCTTCACCGTCAGCGCGGCGTCTGGTTGCCGCCGAAACGCAGTGAAGCCGAAACTGTCGGACCGGTCTCGTACCCTGGGCTCATGACGGCACCGGGCTACGCCGTGTTCGGCACCGCGATCGGCGATTGCGGCATCGCCTGGAACGAACGCGGGGTCATCGCGGTCCAACTACCCGAGGGCAGTGAAGAGAAGACGAGGGCGCGACTGACCGCGCGCCTGCCGGAAGCGGTGCGATCCGTACCACCGGCCGAGGTCCAGCGCGCCATCGACGGCGTCGTGTCGTTGATGGACGGCAAGCGCACGGACCTCACCGGCGTCGAGCTCGATTACGAAGGAGTACCGGACTTCCATCGCCGCGTCTACGAGTTCATCCGCTCGATCCCCGCGGGCAAGACGCTGACCTACGGCGACATCGCGAACATCCTCGGCCTGCCCGGTGGGGCGCAGGCCGTGGGACAGGCGATGGGGCGCAACCCGTTCCCGATCATCGTGCCGTGCCATCGTGTGCTCGCCGCGGGCGGCAAGGACGGCGGGTTCTCCGCGCGCGGCGGGGTCGCCACCAAGCGCCGGATGCTGGTCATCGAAGGCGCTTTGGCGGACGAACCGACGTTGTTCTAAGCGCTCTCGGCGTTCTCGGTGGGCGACCACGGCTTGAGCCAGGGCGTCTCCGGCCAGCCTTCCGCGGCGGCCATCAGCGGAATCGCGGTCGCGCCGTCGATGTGCTCGCGGATGATGTCGGCGTGCCCGGCGTGCCGCGCTGTCTCCTCGATGAGGTGAAGGAGTACCCAGCGGACCGACCAAGCGTCGACGTCTTGCGGGTACCACGGCACGCCTTTCGGCACCGGGACAGGCTGACCGAGATCGGCGATTCCGGCGATGACGTCCGAGGTGCGGCGGGCGACCTCGTCGTAGCGCGCGAGGAGCCCTTCGACGGTTTCGCCTTCAGCCATCACATAATCGGCTTCGTAGTCCTTCATCGCCTCTTCCATGGGCTTCGAAGGCTTCTGGAGGACGATGTCGATCCAGCCGCTTTCCGTGCCGGCGGTGTGCTTGATCAGGCCGCCGACGCTCAGTGAGCTTTTGGTCGGGACGGCTCTGGCTTGTTCTTCGGTCAGGCCGTGCGCGGCGATACGCAGGACGTGCCGCTGCTGCTCGAGGTAAGCGAGGAGACCTTCGCGCTCGTCGGCGACCGGGGGGACGTTTCCAGCCATGGTGGCTCCTTCCGTTGGGAAGGATCCTTACATCCGGACCCGGCTCTCCGAGGCGATTCGGCGAGGAAGGGAGCAAGGGACCTTTGCTCTCGCTCGCTTAGGCAGGCTAAGCAAGTGAGAGCAAAGGTCCCCCGCTATCCCTGCGGCCGGACGAACGGGAACAGCACGGTCTGCCGGATCGAAGCGCCGGTCAGCATCATCAGCAGCCGGTCGATGCCGATGCCGAGCCCGCCCGTCGGCGGCATGCCGTGTTCGAGCGCGAGCAGGAAGTCCTCGTCCAGCTCCATCGCCTCGACGTCTCCGCTCGCCGCGCGCAGCGACTGGGCCTCCAGCCGCCGCCGCTGTTCGAGCGGGTCGGTCAGCTCGGTGTAGGCCGTACCTACCTCGGAGCCGAACGCGATCAGGTCCCAGCGCTCGGCCAGCCGCGGATCCACTCGGTGCTGCCTGGTCAACGGCGAAACGTCGGTCGGGTAGTCGGTGTAGAACGTCGGCAGCACGGTCGCGCCCTCGACGAGGTGCTCATGTGCCTTCAGGACGAGGTCGCCGTGCCCGGCCTCCTCGTTCACCGGCACGCCCGCGGCCCGACACAGTCGCTGAAGTTCGGCGACCGAAGTGCCCGCGTCGATCTTTTGCCCGAGCGCCGCCGAAACGGCTTCGTGGACCGGGATCACGGGCCAGTCACCGGAGATGTCGTACTCGACGATCTTCCCGTCCGGGTCCGGACGGCGAACCACTTGCGCGCCGTACGCGACCTCCGCGGCGTGTTGGACGAGTTCGCGGGTCAACGTCCGCATCGTGCTGTAGTCGGCGTAAGCCTGGTACGCCTCCAACATGGTGAATTCGGGGTTGTGCGTCGCGTCGACGCCCTCGTTGCGGAAGTTCCGATTCAGCTCGAAAACGCGCTCGACCCCGGCCACGCACAGCCGCTTCAAGTACAGCTCGGGCGCGATCCGCAGATACATCCGCATGTCGTAGGCGTTGATATGGGTGATGAACGGGCGGGCGTTGGCGCCGCCGTGCACGGTCTGCAACATCGGCGTCTCGACTTCGAGGTAGTCGCCCTGGTGCAGCCGTTCCCGCACCGCGCGCACCACGGCCGACCTCATCCGCAGCATCGCCGTCGAATCCGGGTTGACCGCGAGGTCGAGATAGCGCTGCCGCACCCGCGTCTCCGGGTCGGTGAGGCCCTTTCGCTTGTCCGGCAACGGATGCAGGCTCTTCGCCGTGACCGTCCATTCATCGACGAGCACGGAAAGCTCACCGCGCCGCGACGTCACGACCTGCCCGCTCACACCGACGTGGTCGCCGAGGTCGATGCCTCGCCGCCAGCCGCCGACGTCGAGCACGGAGGCATCGAGCATCAGTTGGATCTCGCCGCTGAAGTCCTTGACCCGCGCGAAACAGAGTCCCCCGAGGTTACGCATCGCGAGCACCCGGCCCGCGACGCGGACCCGGTGGCCGGTGTGGCTGTCCGGGTTCAGGTCGCTGAACTTGGCGACCACGTCTCCGAGCAAGTCCTCCCGGGCGAAACCGACCGGATAAGGGTCGATTCCGGCCTCACGCAGGCGATCCAGCTTCGCCATCCGGACCCGGACCTGGTCGGGCCGCCGCACCTGTTTCGGCGCGGGGGTGGCCGCGCTCGCGTCGATGCGGTGCACCTCGGCGACGAATTCGTCGGTGACCGTCTCCAGTTTCAGCGCCCGTCCCGACCGTCCGGTCGGGACGAACCCTTCGAGCGCGCCCGCGACGATGCCGACCCTCGGAAGCCGTCGAGCCGACGAATAGCACAGGAAACGCGGTTCCCAATCGGGTCCGTACTTGGCGTTCGACCGGTACAGCGATTCCAGCTGGAAGAACCGTGACGCCATGCTGAGGACGCCGCGCCACGCGCGCAGCACCGGGCCCGCGCCGATCCGTTCTCCCTCGGAAAAAACCGCGCGGAACATCGCGAAGTTCAGCGAAATCCGTTGCGCGCCAAGGTGCGAGCTCGCCGCGACGACCTCGGCGATCATATATTCGTTGAGGCCGTTTTCGGCGTCGCGGTCGCGCCGCATCAGATCCAGCGACAAGCCGCGACGACCCCACGGGACGAACGACAGCATGCCGCGCAGTTCGCCTTGAGCGTCGTACGCCTCCACCATCACGCTGCGGCCGTCACTCGGGTCACCGAGCCTGCCGAGCGCCATCGAGAACCCGCGCTCGGTCTCCGCGCCGCGCCATTGCTGTGCCTGCAGCAACAGCCTCGCCATTTCGTCGGCAGGGATTTCGCTGTGGCGCCGGACTTTCGTGGTGTACCCGGCCCGTTCGATCCGTTTGACCGCCTGGCGGACCGATCGGCGCTCGGGCCCGGCGAGGCTGAAGTCGCGAACGTCGAGGACCGCTTCATCCCCGATCTCCAGCGCGCGCAGGCCGGCGTCGGCGTACACCTTCGCTCCGCGCTCGCTCGCTCCCAGCACGCCGGGAGTCCAGCCGTAGGTGCGGGCCTCGTTCAGCCACGCGCGGACCGCGTCCGGCCAAGCGTCGGGATCACCGATGGGGTCGGCACTCGCGACGCTGGTACCCGCGAGCACACGGTAAGCCACGGCGGCGCGGCCGTTCGGCGAGAAGACGACGCTCTTCTCGCGCCGGGTGGCGAAATAGCCCAAAGAGTCGTCTTCGCCGTGCTCGGCGAGAAGGCGGCGTACGCGTAGTTCTTCTTCGTCTGTCCTCAAACGACGGCTGCGCACGCCACGGAAAAGCGTGTACAGCGCGGCTGTCGCGACGGCGGTGGCGCTGAGGTCGAGCAGAAGATCGAGCCACGCGGGCCCTTCGCCGATGCCGACCCGGCGTAGCTGGATGTTCTCACCGGTGGTGTGGTTGACGACCCACGCGAACCGCTCCCAGGTGTCGGCGAGACGTCCCGGGAATGCCTCGCTCAGGCCCCAGCCGACGAGGATGACCGCGGCCAGGCCGCCGAACAGCACGGTGAAGCCGTCGCGCCAGGCGCCCGGCGCGAGCCTCGCCGGGAACGCGGGGCGCAGGATCCAGAGGAACGCGATCATGCCGATCGAGATCAGGTCGGCGATGGTCAGCGCCCACACCTGGTGCGGGATGTGCCGGACCTGGCGGGGGCCCAGCTCCAGCAGGCCCGGCCACCACAGCAGCGCGGCCTGCCACGCCAGCGTGATCGCGAGGCCGCCGACCTGGAACAACAACAGCGTGTAGAGGGCGGCGCGTTTGCGACGGCGGAGCGCGGCGCCGAGGACGACGAGCAGCAGGACGATCACGAGGCTCGCGTTCGTCGGGATGCTCAGCGCGGAGAACGCGACGTCACCGGTCTTGAGCACCCGGCCCTTCACACCGCCGGCGAGGAGGAGGATCACCGAGAACACGGCCGCGAGCTGCACGAGGGTGGCGACGATGCCGCCCGCCCTCGCCTTCCACGGCGAGACACGGCTCGCTGGGTTTCCCATACTGGCCTTTCGCGCTACTCACAGGTGATCGACAGCTGCTTTACTTGACGTCACACAACCCCGTGTGGTTGTCAACGACCATCATCCTCTCGTCGTGAATTCGGTCGCCCGCAGGCGTGACGCTGCCTGGACACCGCGGTGTGAAGCTGGTCGCAGGACCTTGGGGGCCCCATCCCCGCGTGTCACGCTTTGAACTGTTCAGCTCCACGACCCGGGGACCTCTTCGAGGCCTCGAGGGAAGGACGGTCGACAAGGATGTCTGCCACCGAGAAGGATTCCGGCGAACTCGCCGCCCCCTATGGGACCGGCGCGGCGCCTCAGGCCACGTCTGGGAAGAAAGTCCGCGTACCTCATCTTCGCGACATGAAGGAGCGCGGCGAAACCTGGCCGATGCTCACCGCTTACGACATGTACACCGCCGCGCTGTTCGACGAGGTGGGCATTCCCGTGCTGCTCGTCGGAGATTCCGCGTCGAACAACGTTTTCGGCTACGACACGTCGCTTCCGGTGACCGTGGAAGAGTTGCTCCCCCTGGTCCGGGCGGTGACCCGCTCGGTGAAGCGGGCGCTGGTCGTGGCCGATCTGCCGTTCGGCTCGTACCAGCTTTCGCCGCAGCAGGCGCTGGAGACGTCGGTGCGGTTCATGAAGGAAGGCCGCGCCCACGCGGTGAAACTCGAAGGCGGGCGGAAGTTCGCGCCGCACGTCGAGGCGCTGACGTCGGCCGGTGTCCCCGTGATGGGACATATCGGATTCACCCCGCAGAGTGAACACAATCTGGGCGGCTACCGGGTCCAGGGACGCGGCGAAGCGGCCGACGCGCTGCTCGCCGACGCGCTCGCCCTGGAGGAGGCCGGCGCCTTCGCGGTCGTCATGGAGATGGTGCCCGCTGAGGCGGCGAAGCGGATTACGCACGAGCTGAAAATCCCGACCGTCGGCATCGGCGCCGGGCCGGACTGCGACGCGCAGGTGCTCGTTTGGCAGGACATGGCCGGGCTTCGACGCGGCAAGACGCCTCGGTTCGTGAAGAGGTACGCCGATCTGGCGGGCGTGCTGGCCGGGGCCGCGACGGCGTTCGCGGAGGATGTCCGGCGGGGCGAGTTCCCGGCTCCGGAGCACTCGTTCCACGACTAGGCCGCTCTGACCTGCGGAAAGAGAGCAAGGGACCTTTGCTATCGCTCCCGTTCGGGAAGGCGATAGCAAAGGTCCCTTGCTCTCTTTCCGAGTAGTCGCTCCAGGGCGACCCTTCTTTAGTTGTTCACATATATGAACTTCAATCATGTCCTTGACTAGCATTTGTAAGGAGGCTTAACGTCTAGCCCGTCGCCGCCACGACCGAGATTCGATCCCTCGACGAGGAGGACCACGGATGCGTGTTCGTGAGCGGGTTCTGGCCATCGCGACCGGTGCCGCCCTGCTGTCAACGCTGGCGGCGTACCCCGCGCTGGCCGCGACGGTCCGCGTAGGGACTTCGGAGCAGCTAACGGCGGCGCTTGCTTCGGTCACTCCGGGCACCGTCATCGAGCTCGCGGCCGACACGACCTTCACCGGCAACTTCAAGGCGGCGAAGAACGGCACCTCCAGCAGCCGCATCACGCTGAAGGGGCCGCGAAGCGCGGTCATCAAGGCCTCGGCCGGACGCACGCTCGAACTGACCGGCAGCTACTGGAACCTCACCGGCTTCACCCTCACCGGTGGCCAGAAGGGCCTGATGGCGACGGGCGTCAAGAACACCGTCGTCGACGGCATCAAAGTCACCGGCGTCGGCCACGAAGGCATCCATTTCCAGTACACGAGCACCGACAACGTCGTGAAGAACTCCGAGGTGACCGACACCGGCCGCGAGTACGCGGGCTACGGCGAAGGCATCTACTTCGGTTCCGCGAAGGGCAACTGGCCCGGCGGCACGCCCGACCGGAGCGACCGTAACAAGGCGCTGAACAACAAGATCGGTCCCAACGTGCGGGCCGAGTCGATCGACATCAAGGAAGGCACCACCGGCGGCGAGCTGCGCGGCAACGTCTTCGACGGGACCGGGCAGAGCGGCGAGCACTTCGCCGACAGCTGGGTGGACCTGAAAGGCAACAATTACATGGTCGCGGGCAACCGGGGCAGCAAGGTCTTCGTGCACGACGCGACCTACGGCGGCTTCGAAGTCCATGTCCAGCTCGACGGCTGGGGCCGCAACAACACCTTCTCCGGCAACACCGCGGACGTGCAGTCCAGCTACGCGTACGGCTTCTATCTCGTGAAGGCCGCTACGGGGAACAAGGTCTGCGCGAGCAACAAGGTGACCGGCGCCGGAAAGGGATTCGCGAACGTGGCCGCCACGGCGGGCTGCTGACGCGACCGAAGACCGGGGGCCCGCTCAGCCCGGCGGCGGGGGCGGGCCCCCACCCTTCGGATACTCGCCGATTCGTGCAGAGTGTCCGTATGGATGATCTGTACCCGCCGATCCACGTACGCGCCGAGGGCATGCTCGACGTCGGCGACGGGCACCGGATCTACTGCCAGGAAGCGGGGAACCCGGACGGCAAACCGGTCGTCGTCCTGCACGGCGGTCCTGGTAGCGGCATTTCTCCCATGACCCGGCGGCATTTCGACCCCGAGGCCTACCGGATCATCCTGTTCGACCAGCGCGGCGCCGGCCGCAGCACCCCGCATATCAGCGCACCGGACGTCGACCTGTCGGTGAACACCCTCTGGCACCTCGTTTCGGACATGGAGAAGCTGCGCGAACGGCTGAATCTCGAGCAGTGGCAGATCTTCGGCGGCTCCTGGGGCGCGACCCTCGCGCTCGCCTACGCCGAAACCCACCCGAACCGCGTCAGCGAGATCATTCTGCGCGGCGTTTTCACCGTCCGCCGCGGTGAACTCGACTGGATCTACAACGGCGGTGCCGCGAACCTCTTCCCTCGCGAGTGGGAAGCGTTCCTCGCACCGATTCCGGAAGACCGCCGCGACGACCCGCTGACGGCCTACCGCGAACTCGTCTATCACCCCGATCAGGTGATCCGAGAGCGTGCCGCCATCGCCTGGAGCATCTGGGAAGGCGCGATCGTCTGCCTGCGCCCGGATCCGGCGTTTCACAACCAGTACGCGGCACCGGACTTCGCGGTCACCTTCGCCCGGCTCGCGCTGCACTACTTTTGCCACGGGGCGTGGCTTGAAGAAGGCCAACTGATCCGGGACGCCGGGAAACTGGCGGGGATTCCCGGGGTGATCGTGCAGGGGCGGTATGACGCGGTGTGCCCGCCGACGACGGCGTACGAGCTGCACCGGGCCTGGCCGGACTCGAAGCTCGAACTCGTCGAGGCGGCCGGGCACGCGGTGACGGATCCAGGGATGCTGACGGCGCTTCGAGACGCGACGGATTCCTTCCGGCCTCGTGTCTAAAGCCGTCCCCCTGAGGTCGTGTCGCCGGACAGCCGTTGCGCCAGATAGACCGGCACTGTCGAGGCCAGGATCAGCACCGCCGCCACGACGTTGACGATCGGCGCCTGGTTCGGCCGGAAGAGGTTGTTCAGGATCCAGATCGGCAGGGTCTCCAGGCCGGTGCCGAGGGTGAAGGTCGTGACGATGATTTCGTCGAACGACAGCGCGAAGGCCAGCAGGCCGCCGGCGAGCAGTGCCGACCGCAGCATCGGGAAGGTCACCAGCCGGAACGTCGTGAGCCCGTCGGCGCCGAGGTCCATCGACGCCTCTTCGAGGTTGCCACCCATCCGCCGCAGCCGCGCGACGACGTTGTTGAACACCACCACGATGCAGAAGGTCGCGTGCGCGACGATCGCGGTGAACAGGCCGAGGTCGATGCCGAGGATCGTGCGGAAGGCGTTGTTCAGCGCGATACCGGTGACGATGCCGGGCAGCGCGATCGGCAGGATGATCAGCAGCGATACCTGGTTGCGGCCGAAGAACCGGTATCGCTGCAAGGCGAACGCCGCCATCGTGCCGAGCACCAAGGCGATCGCCGTCGCCGCGAGTCCTGCTTGCACACTCGTCCAGAGCGCGTTCAGCGCGCCCTGGTTCTCCGCCGCCCGGCCCCACCATTCGAGGGTGAAACTCGACGGCGGCCAGCCGAAGGTGGTGTCCGCGTTGAAGGAGTTGAGCAGGACCACCAGCAGCGGGAAGTAGATCACCGCGAGCCCGAGCACGAGCGCCGCCAGCAGCAGGTATTCGGTCGTCCGGGAAAGCCGCATCGCGCGCTCCTACAGGTTGTCCAGCGCGCCCGTGCGGCGCACGGCGGCGAGGTAGGCGAGCATGATCACCACGGGCACGGTCGCGACGGTCGCCGCGAACGGCAGGTTGTTGGCCGCGCCGATGTTGTCGTAGACGACGTTGCCGAGCATCTGCGACGTGCCGCCGACGATCTTCACCGCGATGTAGTCGCCCAGCGACAACGAGAACGTGAAGATCGACCCGGCGACGACGGCCGGGAAGGTCACCGGCAGCACCACCGACCGGAACGTCCTGAACGGGCGGGCACCGAGGTCCCCGGAAGCGTCCACCAGGGAATCCGGCAGTCGCTCCAGACCCGCGTAGATCGGCAGGATCATGTACGGCAGCCACAGGTACGACAGGGTGATCACGGTCGCGAGGACGCCGTAGCCGGGAGTGTCGAGGCCGAACGGATCGAGCAGCCAGTGCAGGACTCCGTTGCCGGACAACATGGTCCGCCACGCGTAGGCCTTCACCAGGTAGCTCGCCCACAGAGGGGTCATCACCGCGATCACCAGGAGCCGCCGCGCCCTGGGTGAGGCGAATTTCGCCATGTAGAACGCCATCGGGAAGGCGATGATCGCGGTGATCACCGTGACCAGCGCCGCGATCCCGACCGTCCGGAGGGTGATGGTGCGGTACACCGCGTCACTGAACAGTGTGACGAAGTTGTCCAGCGACCATTCGGTGACGACCTGGCCGGTGAAGACGTCGGTGTGCCAGAACGCGGTCACGAACAACGCGGCCAGCGCACCGAGGTAGGCGAGGCCGAGCCACAGTGCCGGCGCGGAGAGCAGCATTCCCAGTCGCAGCCCGGGTTTGCGGTACAGGAAGGCGGAGGCTTTCCGCCTCGGCGAATCGAGTGTGGTCGTCATCATCTCCACCGGGGATGGGACCGGGAGCGGACGACGTTGGGGGGCACCGTCATCCGCTCCCGGAGTTCGGGAGGCTCAGCCCTTGATCTCGGTCCAGGCGCGGGTCCACTCGCCGTAGTCCTTGCACTTGACGTCGGTGCGGCCGTCGAGGCACTGCGCGATCGGCGTCGTCCAGTAGGCGATCTTCGCGGCATACGCGGCATCACCGGCGTGGAAGGTCTCGCAGTGCGCCTTGTCCTTGGTTTCGGTGCACGCCTTGGGGTTCGCGGGCGACTCACCGAAGTACTCGGCGACCTGGGCGTTGGCCTTCGGGCTGACGATGTGGTTCAGCCACTTGTAGGAGCACGTCTTGTGCGGCGACTTCGCCGACACCATCCAGGTGTCCGACCAGCCCGTCGCCCCCTCGGACGGCAGCACGGACTCGACCGGCGCGCCCTCGCTCTTGGTCAGGTTCACCGTCACCTGCCAGGCGGTGCCGACCACGGCGTCGCCGCTCTTGAGCGCCTGGCTTTCCTTCAGGTAGTCCGACCAGTACTCCCCCACCATCGGACGCTGCTGCTTGAGCAGGTCGACCGCGGCCTGGAACTGCTTGTCGTCCAAGGCGTACGGGTTCTTGATGCCGAGTTCGGGTTTGTGCGTCCGCAGGTACAGCGCGGCGTCGGCGATGTAGATCGGCGAGTCGTAGGCGGAGATCTTGCCCTTGTACGGGCTGTTCGCGTCGAACATCACCGACCACGACGTCGGCGCCGGGGTCACCTTGTCGGTCCGCCAGGTGAGCAGGTTCGCGCCCCAGCCGTGCGGCACGCCGTAGGCCACGTTGTTCACGCTGTTCCACGGGCGGTTCTTGAGGAAATCGAACACGTCGGCGTAGTTCGGCACCAGCGCGGTGTTCACCGGTTCGACGTCTCCGGACGCGATGAGCCGCAGCGAAGCGTCACCGGAGGCGGAGATGACGTCGTACTGCCCGGTCTTCATCAGGCTCACGGCTTCGTCGGAGGTGCCGAACGCCTTGACGTTGACCTTGCAGCCGGTCTCCTTTTCGAAGCCGGTCACCCAGTCGACGGCCGGATCGTTCGAGCCGTTCTCCGCGTAGCCCGGCCAGGCCAGCACGTTGACCTGGCCTTCCGGCTGTCCGAGCTGTGCGAGCGCGTCCAGCTTCGGCGGAGTGAAGCCCTGTCCGCCGGGCGCGGCGGCGGTCGAACTGGATCCGGAGGTACCGCAGGCGGCCACGAGCAGGCCGGCGCCGAGCAGCCCGGCGAGCGCGAGTTTCCTGTTCTTCATTGAACGAACCTTTCGGTGCTGGGGAGGGCTAACCGGCTTCGGGGACGCGGAAGCTGTGTTCGTGTCGCCAGCTCAGGCGGACGCGGCCGCCCTCGAAGTCCACGGGCTCAGCGGTGTTCTGCCGGACCACGGAGAGCTGGCCGCCGGCGTCGAGCGTGACCTCGTAGCGCACGGTCGCGCCCGCGTAGACGGTGTTGGTGACGGTGCCGGTGGCGCTGGTCTCGCCGACGTCCGCCGCTTTCGAGAGATCGGCGTCGACGCGGATCTTTTCGGGACGGATGCTGAAGACCCCGGCTTTGCCGATGATGTTTTCCGCGCCGCCCCCGCTGAGCAGGTTCGAGGTGCCGACGAACCCGGCGACGAACGCCGACGCGGGTCGCTCGTACACCTCGACCGGTGAACCGACCTGTTCGATGCGGCCGGCGTTGAACACCGCGATGCGGTCGCTCATCGTCAGCGCCTCGTCCTGGTCGTGGGTGACGAAGATGAAGGTGATGCCGACTTCGCGCTGGATCTGCTTGAGCTCGGTCTGCATGGTGTGGCGCAGTTTCAGGTCGAGCGCGCCGAGTGGTTCGTCGAGCAGGAGCACCTTCGGCCGGTTGACCAGTGCTCTGGCGAGCGCGACCCGCTGCCGCTGGCCGCCGGAGAGCTGGTCGGGTTTGCGCTCGCCGAAGTCGCCGAGGCGGACTGTTTCGAGAGCCTCCTTCGCGCGTTGACGCCGCTCCGCGCGAGGGACTCGTTTCACCCGAAGGCCGTATTCGACGTTCTGCCGCACGGTCATATGCGGGAAGAGCGCGTAGTCCTGGAAGACCGTGTTGACATCGCGGTCGAACGGGGCGAGACGGCTGACGTCGCGGCCGTGCAGTTCGATCGTGCCCGACGTCGGCAGCTCGAAGCCCGCGATCATGCGGAGCACGGTCGTCTTGCCGGAACCGGACGGCCCGAGCATCGAGAAGAACTCGCCGGGCGGGATGTCGAGATCGACGCCGTCGACCGCGTGGACCTGGCCGAATTCCTTGCGCAGCCCGCGCAGCCGGATCGCGGGCACTCCGCCTCCGTCCGCGGAAGTGACAGCAAAGGTCCCTTGCTCCCCCTCGGCGGAGGCGATGGGTGCTTGGTGCGGCATGGCGTGCCTTTCGGTGGTCGTCACAGCGCGCTCATCACGTGCTTGACGCGGGTGTAGTCCTCGAGGCCGTAGAGCGAGAGGTCCTTGCCGTAGCCGGACTTCTTGAAGCCTCCGTGCGGCATCTCGGCCACCAGCGGGATATGCGTGTTGATCCACACGCAGCCGAAGTCGAGCTTCCCGGCCAGCCGCATCGCCCGCTGGTGATCGGTGGTCCACACCGAAGACGCGAGCGCGTATTCGACGCCGTTGGCCGCGGTGAGCGCTTCGGCTTCGGAGCCGAAGCGCTGCACGGTGATGACGGGACCGAAGACCTCCGTCTGGCTGATCTCGTCGTCCTGGCGGACGCCGGAGATCACCGTCGGTTCGTAGAAGTAACCCTCGTCCCCATGCCGTTTGCCTCCACAGTGGACTGTCGCGTGCCCGGGGAGCCGGTCGACGAACCCGGCGACGCGGTCGAACTGGGCGGCGTTGTTGAGCGGCCCGTAGCTGACCGATGTGTCGTCGGGCTTGCCGGTGGTGGTCGCCTGTGCCTGCCTGGTGAGCGCCGCGACGAACGCGTCGTGGACCTCGTCGGCGACCAGGACGCGGGTCGCCGCGGTGCAGTCCTGGCCCGCGTTGAAGTAGCCCGCCGCGGCGATTCCCTCGGCGGCCGCGTCGATGTCGGCGTCGGCGAAGACCAGTACAGGTGCCTTGCCGCCCAGTTCGAGGTGTACGCGCTTGACGTCCTTCGCCGCCGAAGCGGCGACCTCGATCCCTGCGCGGACGGAGCCGGTGATGGACACCATCGCGGGGATGTCGTGCTCGACGAGCGCCCGGCCCGTGTCGCGGTCGCCGCAGATGACGTTGAGTACGCCGGGCGGCAGGAACTCGGCGCAGATTTCCGCCAGGAGAAGGGTCGACGCGGGGGTCGTGTCGGCCGGTTTGAGCACCACGGTGTTCCCCGCGGCGAGCGCGGGCGCGATCTTCCACACCGCCATGAGGAGCGGGTAGTTCCACGGCGTAACCTGCGCGCACACGCCGATCGGTTCGCGGCGGACGAAAGAGGTATGCCCTTCCATGTATTCGCCTGCCGACCGTCCTTCGAGGACACGCGCGGCCCCCGCGAAGAACCGCAACTGGTCGACCATCGCCGGCAGTTCGTCGGCCGCGGTGAGCGCGATCGGCTTGCCGGTGTTCGCCGATTCGACGAGCACGAGGCCGTCCGCGCGCGCTTCGACGGCGTCGGCGATCTTCAGCAGCGCGAGCTGGCGCTGCGCGGGGGTGGTCTCGCGCCACCGCTCGAAGGCGGTGGCCGCGACCTTGAGCGCGCGGTCGACGTCTTCGGGGCCGGCGACGGCGGCGGTGCAATACGGGCGGCCGGTGACGGGATCGACGATGTCGGCAACCTCGCCCGACACGGATCCGGTGTACTCACCGCCGATGAAGTGCTTCAACTGCTGCACAAGACCTCCAGGGGCCTGGGGGCGTGAGGCGATAGCAAAGGTCCCTTGCTCCCTTGTGGGGCGGCAAGCGAGCTAAAACATATAAGTCCATAGGTTAAATGACAATACGATGGGGCAAGATTGGTTCCATCGGGTAGCGGTACGGGTGAAGGGCCACCATGCGTAAGGGGTTGTCGCACAGCGCGCGGTCAGCGATGTTCGCGCCGCTGGACCAGATCGGCCGGGCGGAGGCGGTCACCGCGCGGCTGGTCGACGCCATCACGCTCGGACTGTTGGCCGACTCCGAACAGCTGCCGAGCGAAGCCGAACTGGCCGCCCAGTTCGGCGTCTCGACAGTGACCGTTCGCGAAGCCCTGGTCGCCCTACGCCAGCAGGGGCTCGTCGAGACCCGTCGCGGGCGGGGCGGCGGAAGCTTCGTGAAGACGCCGGTGAACCCTTCGGCCGCTTCGTGGCGAGAACGCCTTCGCACGGTTTCGCTGTCGGATCTGCGTGACGTCGGTGACCACTACCTCGCCATCGCCGGCGCCGCGGCCAAACTCGCCGCCGAGCGCAGCTCACCCGAGGACATCGAGCGGCTCGAACTGGCGACCGAGGACATCCGCACCGCGACCGGCACGGAGGCGTCGCGCGCCGAGCGTCAGTTTCACCTCGAAGTCGCCGCGGCCGCGCAGTCACCGCGGCTGACCAGGGAGGAAGTGCAGCTGCAGAGCGAGCGAGGCGGTCTGCTGTGGCTGCCGCTCGAACCGCACGGCACCCGCGAGAACGCCTACGCCGAGCACCTCGCGATCACCTCCGCCATCGCACAGGCCGATGGCGAGCTGGCCAGGAAACTCACCGAGGAACACATCCTCGAAGCGATAGACCGGCTGGCGGACGTGCATTTAGACCTTCTGGCCCCTTAAGCTGCGGCATCCGCGCATCCGAGGTGAACATCGTGAACGACACACCGTCCGCCGGTTCCGAAGTCGTCGAGCAGGTATCCGCACTGGTCGAGGACGTCTTCGGCAGGCTGAAGCCGGTCCTGGCCGTCGCCGAGGGGTTGCTGGCCGAGTCCGCCGACGCCACCGTCGAAGACCTGACCCGGCTCCGGCCGCAGGTCTTCGACGTCCTCGGTGGTCTTGTCGTCGGTGCGGGATTCATCAGCGCGCCGAACGCGCTGGCCGATCAGGAATTCGGCTTCGAGTGGTGGACCGAAACCGGCGACGCCGAACCCGCTCAGCTGGTCATCAGCCTCGATCCGGACAGTGAGCACTTCCTCGACTACACCCGCCAGTCGTGGTTCACCGTGCCGCGTGACACCGGCCGCCGCCACATCAACGGCCCGTACGTCGACTACCTCTGCACCGACGAGTACACGCTGACGTTCACCGTCCCGGTCCGGCGAAGCGGGTCGTTCGCGGGCGTCGTCGGCGCGGACATTTACGTACGCGAGGTCGAGCGCCTCCTGCAGCCGAAACTGCGCGGGCTCGGCGGCCGCGCGGCGCTGGTCAACGCCCAGGGCCGGGTCATCGTGTCGAACAACGCTCGCCAGGCGACCGGTTCGCTGGTGCGCGACGTCGACGTCCCGGCATGGTGGTCCTCCGGCGCGGAACCGGTCACGACGGAGAACGGTACCCGGCTCCGGCGCTGCGGGGATTCGCCGATCGCGCTGGTCAGGTCCGAGCGCTGACCTGCAGCGCGAGCCAGAACTCCGCGCGCACGCCGGGGGAATCGAGGTCCCGGCCGGTCAGTTCGGCGACCTTGCGCACGCGGTTGCGCAGCGTGTGCCGATGCACGCCGAGCCGCGCGGACGCCAGATCCCAGTGGCCGTGGTGTTCGAGCCAGCATCTCAATGAGGTGACCAGTTCGCCGCGGCCGGTTTCGTCGTGGTGCCGCAACGGTGCCAGCAGACTGTCCGAAAACGCTTGCGCCGCTTGGGAATCGACCAGCTCCAGGAAGCCTCGCCCCGCGTGTTCGGCGAACCTGACGAACTCGGATCGCTCGGCCTTCGCCGCCTCCGCCGCCTGCTTCGCCTGACGGAGCCCGGCCGGGAAATCCACTGTGGACACCGGGTCGGCGAGTCCGGCGTGCAATCCGCCGATCCGGGATGCCACGCGGGAGACCATCTCGACGTCGCCGAGCGCGATCACGAATGCCCCCGACTCCCCGAAGAACACCTTGTCACCGGCCACTTCGGCGTCGAGCGCGTCGGCGAGCGACCGGCGCGCGGCAGCTGGACCGGTGACGGCCAGAATCTGCCACGGCGCCTCCGGCACCCCACCCCAGAGCGTCTTCATCGTCCTGGTGGCGAGTTCGATGTGTCCCGCGGCGAGCAGGTCGACCATCCCCGACCTCAGCCGCCGGAGTGCGCCGATGTGTTCCCGGTTCTGTTCCAGGGCAAGGGAAAGCAGCGAGACCGCGGTGTTGACGATGTGCTGACCCGCGGCGTCGAGCGGCTCACGCGTGCCGACGGCGAGCACACCGCGAGCGCGGGTGTCGAGGGTCTGCAGGACGACCTCGTGCTCATCCATCGCGGTCACCAGCGTGCCCGCACGCAGCCGTACGAGATCGTCACGCATTTCGTCGGCGAAACGCCGGGCCGACGCGGGCGACGATTCGGTGACCACGCCCGCCGAATCGAGCAGGAGCACCCAGCCGTCGATCAACTTCGCCAGTTTGCGCACCACTCCGCCCGGACCGCCCTTGCCGACGGCTGTCCTGGTCAGTTCCTGCTGTCCCTTGCCGGTGCGTACGAGCGAGGCGTACTCGTCGGCGGCGACCGCACGCGAGACCGCCCGCGTGATCGCGATGAAAGGCGTCTTCCTCGGGACTTCGAGTACCGGCAGCCCGACCTCTTCCGCGGTGTGCGCGAGGGACCGCGGGATGGCCTCGTGGCTGAGCCCGACGCCGAACCCGAGCCCCGCCACCCCGGCGTCGACGAGTCGCCGGATGTACCCGGGTGATGTGGTCTCATCGAGGGCGAGGCCGGTGGTCAGCAAAAGTTCGCCGCCTTCGAGGAAGGCCTGTGGATCGGTCAGTTCGGTGGGATGGACCCAGCCGATCGGCCGGTCGAGCCCGGCTTCGGCGGCACGCACGCGCAGGCCGAGCGCGCGTTGGGCCGCGAGGGCGCGCAGCGTCAGTGCCATGTTGTCCAACTCTACGCCCCGATATCGACAACATGTCGAGCTGACGTGTCCCGGCGCGGCTCCCATCCTGGAGGGCGACACCGTCCCCGCGTCCGCAGGAGTCTGGCCGTGACCGCCATCACCGAAACCCAGCGCAGGCTGCGCACCGAGATCCCCGGCCCCGCCTCGCGCGCCCTGCAGGAGCGGCGCGCCGGCGTCGTCGCCGCGGGTGTGAGTTCGGTGCTGCCCGTTTACATCACCTCCGCCGAAGGCGGCCTGCTCACCGACGTCGACGGCAACGTCCTGATCGACTTCGGCTCCGGAATCGCCGTGACCAACGTCGGCCACGCGGCCCCCGCCGTCGTCGACCGGGTCCGCGAGCAGGTGGGCCGGTTCACGCACACGTGTTTCATGGTCACGCCGTACGAAGGATACGTCGAGGTGTGCGAAGCACTCGACAAGCTGACCCCGGGCACCCACGAGAAGCGTTCGGTGCTGTTCAACTCCGGCGCCGAGGCCGTCGAGAACGCGGTGAAGATCGCCCGCGCCGCGACCGGCCGCCAGGCGGTCGTCGTGTTCGACCACGCCTACCACGGCCGCACCAACCTGACGATGGCGCTGACCGCGAAATCCATCCCCTACAAGCACGGTTTCGGCCCGTTCGCGCCCGAGATCTACCGCGTGCCCGGGTCGTACCCGTACCGCGACGGCCTGTCCGGACCCGAGGCGGCGCGGATCGCGATCGACCGCATCGAAAAGCAGATCGGCGGTGACCAGATCGCGGCCGTCGTGCTCGAACCGGTGCAGGGTGAGGGCGGCTTCATCGAGCCCGCGCCCGGCTTCCTGCCCGCGTTGTCGAAGTGGTGCACCGAAAACGGCGTCGTGTTCGTCGCGGACGAGGTGCAGACCGGCTTCTGCCGCACCGGTGAGTGGTTCGCGTCCACGCACGAAGAGGTCGTGCCCGATCTGATCGCCACCGCCAAGGGCATCGCGGGCGGTCTTCCGCTCGCGGCGGTCACCGGCCGCGCGGAGCTGCTCGACGCCGTCGGGCCGGGTGGGCTCGGCGGAACCTACGGCGGTAACCCGATCGCGTGCGCCGCGGCGCTCGGTTCGATCGAGGTCATGCGGCAGGAGAACCTGGCGGCGTCGGCGAAGCGCATCGAGAACGCGGTACTGCCGCGGCTGCGTGCGCTGGCCGAGGAGACCGGCGTGATCGGCGACGTCCGCGGCCGCGGCGCGATGCTGGCCGCAGAGTTCGTGAAGCCGGGCACCACCGAACCCGACGCAGACCTCACCAAGCGGATCGCACAGGCCTGCCACCAGGCCGGTGTCGTCGTCCTCACCTGCGGCACCTACGGGAACGTCGTCCGCCTGCTGCCGCCGCTGTCCCTGTCCACCGAACTGCTCGACGAGGGCCTGTCCGTCCTCGAGCACGCTGTCCGCACGGAGGCCGTCAAGTGACCACATTTCCTTACTGGGTAGCCGGAAAGCCGGTCGCCGACGGCGAGACCGTCGTCGTCCGTCACTCCTTCGACGGAAGCGAGGCCGGGTCGCACCACGTTCCGTCCACTTCGGACATCGAGACCGCCGTGCAGGCCGCGCACGACGTCCAGGAGGAGTTCGCGACGCTGCCCGCGCATGTCCGGGCAGGCGCGCTGGACCACGTGTCCCGAGTTTTGGGTGAGCGGTCCGAAGAGCTGGCGCAGCTGATCACCGCCGAGTCGGGCAAGCCGCTGAAGTGGGCGCGCGGCGAGGTCGGCCGCGCGGCATCGACGTTCCGCTGGGCGGCGGAGGAGGCGCGCCGGTTCTCCGGTGACCTGCAGCGCCTTGACACCGACCCGGGCGGCACCGGACGGCTCGCGCTGGTCCGCCGCGTGCCGAAGGGCCCGGTTCTCGGCATCACGCCGTTCAATTTCCCGCTGAACCTCGTGGCGCACAAGGTCGCCCCGGCGATCGCGGTCGGCGCGCCGATCGTGCTCAAGCCCGCACCCGCGACGCCGTTGACCGCGTTGCTACTCGGTGAGATCCTCGCCGAGACGGATCTTCCCGCCGGAAGCTGGTCGATTCTTCCGGTGAGCAACGAGGAATCGGCTCGCCTGGTCTCCGATCCGCGATTGCCGGTCGTGTCGTTCACCGGTTCCGTGCCGGTGGGCTGGGGCATCCGCGACAGCGTGCCACGCAAGCACGTCGCACTCGAACTCGGCGGCAACGCGGCGGTCCTGGTCTGTCCTGATTGGACGGACCTGGACTTCGCGGCGCAGCGGATCGCGACTTTCGCGATGTACCAGGCCGGACAGTCGTGCATTTCGGTGCAGCGGGTGTACGCGCACGCCGACGTCTACGACGAGCTTCGGGCGAAGGTGCTGGAGCAGGTGCGGGCACTCGGGACCGGTGACCCGCGGGCGGACGGCGTGGACGTCGGACCGCTCATCAACACCGCTGCCGCTTCCCGGGTGGAGTCGTGGATCGCCGCGGCCGTCGACGCGGGTGGCGAACTGCTGACCGGCGGCAAGCGCGACGGCGCGACCGTGGAGCCGACCGTGCTCGCGAACGTGCCGGAGGACGCGGCGGTGATGGCCGACGAGGTCTTCGGGCCGGTCGTGTCGATCACGCGGGTGGAGTCGGTGGACGACGGCGTGCGGCGGATCAACGACTCGCGCTTCGGCCTCCAGGCGGGTGTGTTCACCCGCGACCTGCCGACGGCGTTCGACGTGTCCGCGAAGCTGCGCGTCGGGGGTGTGCTCGTCGGCGACGTGCCGAGTTTCCGGGCCGACCAGATGCCCTACGGCGGTGTGAAGGACTCCGGCGTCGGCCGCGAAGGCCCGGCGTCGGCGATGGCCGACTTCACCGAGGAGCGCGTCACCGTCCTGACCGGCCTCACCCTCTGACCAGCTGCGTTTAGTCCTCTGGATGCGGTGGTTCGTACGACGAAATACCGCATTCAGAGGACTAAACGCGTGAGATGGGCGTGGGCTTCGACGAGCGAAGGGCCGTACCAGGTGAGGTGACGTCCGGAGACGAGGACGTACTTCGTGCCGGGGAACGTTTCGGGGCCGTCGTCGGCGGTGAACTCGTAGGGCTCGTCAGGCAGGACGAGTAGGTTCGCGTCTCCGTCCGCGAAGCGCCTCTGGAGTGCTTCGAGCTTCGGGCGCGGGTAGCGCTCTTCGTCGTCCGCGTAGACGTTGCCGATCCCGACGCGACGCAGGACGTCGCCGCCGAAGGTGTCCCGGCCGAGCACGATCCACGGCTTCCGCCAGACCGGCACGACCGCCCGGAAACGCTCCGGCCGCGTCTCCCGCCACACCTCTTCGGCCTCGACCAGCCAGTCCGGCTCGGCGAGGTCGTAGGCCTGGGTCAGAAGTCGCCGGATCGAACCCAGCGCGGCGGGCACGGTCGCCGACGCCTCCATCACCCAGACCGGAATCCCGTTGGCGCGCAAGCGTTCCACGTCTTCGGGCCGGTTCTCTTCGGAATTGGCCAGCACGAGATCCGGTTCGAGTTCGAGGACTTCGTCCACGTTCGGATACTTCGAACCGCCCACCCGCGGGACGTCCAGATCCACCGGATGGGTGCAGTAGTCCGTGGCACCGGCGAGTCTGCCGGGCGCGCTCACCTCGACGGCCTCGGTCAGCGACGGCACGAGCGAGACCACCCGCGACGCCGGTTCGCGCAGCGGGACGACTTCGCCGAGATCGTCGATCATGCGCGCTCGAAGGACAGTTTCCGTTTGTCGACGTCCACCGCGGTGAGCCGGACGCGGATCCGCTCGCCCTCGGGCAGCTTCTCCCCCGCGCACTTGCCCATCACCGGCGGTTCCTCGATCAGGATCTCCGCCTTGTTCTCGTCGGCCCGCAGGACGATCGCGCCGAACTCCTCGCCGATGTGCTCGGCCATGACCCAGGCCTCGACCTGGTCGATGCAGGCGCGTTCGACCTTCGCCGCCAGCGTGTCGGACGCGGTCATCTGGTCCGGCACCTCCGAAAGCGCCGCGCGTACCCACGCGGGCACCTCGCGCCCGGCGCTCACGGCCAGGCAGATCTCGGTGGCGAAGCGGTCGACCAGCCGCCGGATCGGCGCGGTGACATGGGCGTACGCGCCGCCGATTCCGGCGTGGGTGGTCAGGGCGGGCAGTTCGCCGTCGAACGCGGTGTACCCGGCGCCACGCAAAAGACGTGTGGTGTCGGCGAAAAGCGCCATCGAGGCGGGTTGGCCGGGATCCAGCGCGGCGAGGAACTCCGAGACGCTCTTGCCCTCGGGCCAGTCGATGTTCAGCGCCTGCGCGGACCGGCGCAACCAGTCGACCGCTTCGGGGCCCGGCGCGGGCAGGGTCCGCAGGACGCCGATCTCGGCGTCGATCATGAGCTTCGCCGCCGCCATCCCGGTGAGCAGGGAGATCTCGGCGTTCCACGCGTCGACGTCGTTGCGCGGCCGCTGGACCAGCACCCAGCCGCCGTCGGGGTCGCCGTGGATCTCCTGTTCCGGCAACTGCAGCTCGACGGCGCCGCGCCGGACCGCGAGTTCGCGGCGCAGGCGGCCCAGTTCCGGCAGCGCGGCGACCGACGGATGCGGGTCACCCGCGTCGATCGAGGCCTGGACGGTCTCGTAGTCGAACTGCTCGGTCGACCGCACCAAGGCGCGGCGGACGTGGGTCGCCGTCGGCTCGCCGCCCGCGTCGACGTCGATCGTCCACAGCACGGCGGGCCGGGTCTCCCCCGGCAGCAGGCTCGCCGCGCCTTCGGACAACACCGGCGGGTGCAACGGCACGTTTCCGTCCGGCAGGTAGAGCGTCTGCCCGCGGCGTCGCGCTTCCTTGTCGAGCGCACCACCCGGTGGGATGAACGCGGCCAGATCGGCGATCGCGTAGTGGACCCGGAAGCCGCCGCCCTCGACGCGCTCGATCAGCACCGCCTGGTCGAGATCCTTGGCACCGGGCGGATCGATGGTGACGAAGGGCAGACCGGTGGCGTCCTCGCGTTCCCCCGCCGATTCGAGCGGGTCGACCACTGCCGCCTCCGCCTCGGCGAGCACGTCGGGCCCGAAGGTCTCCGGCAGCGAGAACTCGGCCCGCAGGCGACCGAAGTCCCCGCCGGCCGTGTGTGTCCTGATCACGAGTGGAGGCACCACCCAACCCTATCTCGATCCGGCCCGGTTGATCGCCCGTTCGGGCGCGGGTCGGACGGGTGTACGTTACGAACCGAAATGAAAACCGATACCCTTTTCAAAACGACAGGAAGGGCCGTGGCGTGAAGATCGCGTTCGTCGGGAAGGGCGGCAGCGGCAAGACCACGTTGGCGTCGCTGTTCACCGCGTACCTGGCCGGCGCCGGGAAGCCGGTACTGGCGATCGACGCGGACATCAACCAGCACTTAGCCGTCGCGCTCGGCGCGAGCGAGGAAGAGGCCATCGCGTGGCCCACGCTGGGCGACAACATGGGCCTGATCAAGGAGTACCTGCGCGGCGACAACCCACGGATCGCCGACGCGGCCTCGATGATCAAGACGACTCCGCCGGGACGCGGGTCGCGGCTGGTCCGGCCGTTCGAGGACAACCCGATCTTCGAGGCCTGTTTCCGCGACTTCGGCGGCGTGCGGCTCGGCGTCACCGGGCAGTTCGACGAGGACGACCTCGGCGTCGCCTGCTACCACTCGAAGGTCGGCGCGGCGGAACTGCTGCTGAACCACATGATCGACGACGCGGGCGAATACGTGGTCATGGACATGACCGCCGGCGCCGACGCGTTCGCGTCCGGCCTGTTCACGCGGTTCGACGTGACGTTCCTGGTGTGCGAGCCGACCGTGCGCAGTGTCGGCGTGTACCGGCAGTACGCCGACTACGCGCGGGACTTCGGCGTGCGGCTGGTCGTCGTGGGCAACAAGGTGGCCGAGGACGAGGACATCGAGTTCCTGCGCGACGAGGTCGGCGACGCGCTGCTGGGCTGGATGGAGAACTCACGGCACATCCGCGCCGCCGAACGCGGCCGCGCGCGCCCGATCGGCGAACTCGAGGCGCACAACCTCCGGACGCTGGGCTCGATGCTCGCGACCGTCGACGCCGAGCAGCGCGACTGGGCGCGCTATCAGCGTCAGGGCGTCGAGTTCCACCTCCGCAACGCGCGGGCGTGGGGCAGCGGGCGAGCCGGGGAGGACCTCACGGCGCAGGTGGACCCGGAGTTCGTGCTGGGCCCCGCGTTGGCCCGACAGGACGCCTGACCTGCGGATTCACGCGCGGAGAGAGCAAGGGACCTTTGCTATCGCTTACTTAGGCATGCTAAGCGAGCGATAGCAAAGGTCCCTTGCTCTCCGTCTTGGCCAGGGCAGGCGTTCAGTCTTCAGTCACCGCTCCACTTGGCGTCTTCGGCGTCCGCCTGCCGCGTGCGTTCCTTGGCGATCTCCAGGGCCCGCCGGGCGGTCGCCTCGTCGGGGTACGGGCCGAGGAGGTCGATGCTCCGGCCGCGCTCCAGGTGCTCGACCTGGTTCGTCTTGGTGTTGAAGTACCAGCCCTGATCCGGGTTCGGGTCGCTCGACATGCGTCTAGCGTGACATCACCAGGACGTCCTGTCATCACTTGCGGTAGCGGTAGGGGATCTCCGTCGGCTCACCGGTCGGGCCGAACTCCCCGCCCTCGGGCGGGTCCACCTTCGAGCTTTCCGGCACGTTCCCGGCGAGTTCGTCGAACCATCCGCGATGCATCGGCACACCGCGCGGCGGGGTGGCGGGCTCCGGCGCGGCCGGGGTGCCCGGCGGCGGCGAACCGGGCGATGTCGGTTGCGGCAAGGGGCCCGAAGGCGGCCCGGTCACGGGCGGGGTGACCGGAGGGGTCGCGGACGGCGCCATCGGCGGAGCGGAAGGCGGTGGGGTGACCGGGATCGGCGGACTCGCGGCCTGCGGCGGCTCCGGCTGCGGTTCGGCCTGTGACGGCGCGGCGGACTGCGGTATTTCCGGTGTCGCCGGAGGCACGCTCACCGCCGGAGGCGCCCCCTGAGCAACCGGAGGTCGCGCAACCGGGGGCGGCCCGGCAGGCGACTGCGCGGGTGGCGGTGGCTGCGGTGCCGTGTGCCCGCCAGGCAGCGGCGGCGCGGGTAGCCCGGCGGGCGGCGCGACCGTGCGCCACACCGGGGCGGGTCCGATGTTCATCGGCGCGGGGGCACGCGGCGGCTGACCGGTCGGCGGCGGGGCCGCCTGTGACGGTGGCGGCGCCTGACGCTGCGCGGGTTTCGGGATCGGGTCGAGGCAGGAGACGAGCACGGTGGTGTTCGCCGGGTCCTCGATCTTCCGCCCGCTGCGCTCCCGATAGATCATCTCGCCTTCGGTGTCCATCTCGACCAGGTAACCGGCCTCCGCCAGCTGCTCCTCATCGAGGTCGACGAGCTTTTCATACCGCGAAGGGACGACTCGGTAGATCGGCCACGCGAGATGGCCGTTCTCGTGGTGGAACTGCGCCAGCAGAGCTGCCATCTGCTGCTGCCACGGCAGCGACATCCCCTCGGCCAGCGAACGCGGCAGCACGACGTAACCCGGGTCGACGCCCGGCCAGCCTTGATTCAGCTGATCGGCCAGCGGCGTACTCGACGCCGGCCTGGCGGCATGCCGCGCGGGCTGTGGAGTACCGAAAAGATCGCGGGGATCGACCTCCGGGCCGTTCCCCGCCGCGGGCTTGCCTCGCCTTCCGAATTTCCGTGCCACGTTCTTCATCCTCTGCCAGTGCGCGGCCGCTCGCCGGTGGACAGGCCGCCACTTCGGGTGAATCCGATGGTCCCGCGGTCGCGAAACCACGCTTTCACCATGCTAAACGCCAGGACGGACCGCCTGCGCGACCACTTCGGCCTCATCGAAGGAGAAGTCGCGGATGTGCACCGGCACGCCGGTCTGCTGTGCCTCGACGATCTTGCCGTCGCCCAGGTACATCATCACGTGGTGGATGGTCGCCGGGTTCGACGGGACGGTGGCGAGGAACAGCAGGTCACCCGGCTGCGCCTGCCGCACCGGCAGCATCGCGCCCGCCTTGTACTGGTCGCGGGAAACGCGCGGAAGGATGATCCCGGCGGACTCGTAGGCCCGCAGCATCAGCCCGGAACAGTCGTAGGAATTCGGTCCCGTGGCGCCCCACACATACGGCTTGCCCTGCTCGGCGAGGGCGAACTTGATGGCCTGCGCGGCGGCCTGGCTCGGCGGCACCACACTGCCGACACTCGAACCACAGCCGACGACGTCGACGATCTGGCCCTCGTTCTGCACGAGGAGCGCCGCCATCGGTTCCCAGCTGTGATACCGGTCGGGGAAGCCGGACCGCTCCACCCGCTGCGCGGCGTCACCGGGACGCAGATTCTCCCAGTCCGGCACCGCGAGGAGCACGTCGTAGAACTTGTTGACCTGGTACGGCGGGTGGGTGACCTCCGCGACGGTGCCCCAGCCCATCGACGGCCGCATCTGGAAGATGCCGAGCGAGTCGCGGTCACCGTAGGTCAGGTTCCGCAGCTTGGACTCGGTCATCCCGGCCTGGATCGCCACCTGCCACGCGCGCGGCGAAAGCGACCGCTGCTTGCCGATCGAGATGATCAGCGCGACGATCCCCTTCTGTTCGTCGTCGAGCTTGTTGATGTCCGAAGAACCGCGATCGACCTGGCCGGGCAGGGTCGGCCCGATCGACGCGTCGCACGAGGTCTTGACGACGCCGCCGGCCTGCGCCTCCATATGCTCGGTCACCACCTTGGAGACCGTGCCCGTGGTGACCACCGCGGCGAAGACCGCGGCCATCAGCACGCCGACGAGCATCCCGATCTTCATCGGGTCAGCTCGCTTGCGTGAACTTGGTGACCCGCCACCCCGGGTTCGTCTTGACGACGGTGACCCGGACCTTGGGTCCGTCCGTCTGGACGTCCACGTCCATCGACCCGACGACCGAGGAGCTCACTTGCGGCTCCCCGATGATCTTGGTCGCGGGGATGTTGGCGGGATTCACCGTCGTCAGTTCCCCGGAAAGGAACTCCTCGGTGGTGTACGGCTTCAACCCGCTCAGCCACTGCTCCGCCGTGATTCCGTCCGGATGATTCGCCCACGCCGTCACCCACTCCTTGGCGACCCGGACACCGTCCTGGTCAGGTCGCGCTGACGACGGCGGCGGCTGGGTGGTCAGCCTCGGCGGCAGTGTCGACGTCACGGTCACCGGCGCCGCGACGCCCGGACGCGAGGTACTGGTCGCCGAAGAACCCGGCCTGCCGGCCGTCTGCCCCGGTTTTTCGATGGCTTTGGGCAGCATGATGCCCACCGCGGTGAGCACCACCGCGAGAATCACCAGCGTGCCGACGAGATGCCGGGGCGAGCGCAGCGGCCAGCCCCACAGTCTGCGGTAAACCGCGGTACGCCCGCGGTTGGTCCGGATCGGCATGGGTCACCGGCCCATCGCGCGGTCTGTGTCGCGGACTTCCTCGCGGACCTCGAGCCCGCGCGAAGGCCGGTACAGCACGAAGACCGGCTTGCCCGCGACGACCTCGGGATCGACACGGCGAGGACGCGGCGTCGACGGCCCGGGTTGCACCGGCACGGTGCCCGAGTGGTCGGGAATGGCGTAGCCGCCACCGGCGGAATTCATCCGCGAGGGCACCACGACCGGCTCCGGTTCGTCGCTCCAGCGCCGGTCGGCGACCGGCGAAGTGTCGACGCGTCGGCTCGGCGTCTGGATCGGGATCCGCCCGCCCGAGGTGAACATGGAGTCGCCCGGATCGCCCGCGGACGGGTTGTACTGGCCGAAAACCGGGACACCACCGCCGCCACCGGCCGGAAGCGCGGGCATACCGCCACCACCGCCGACCGCGCCCGGCCACGGCGCGCCGGACCAGGCCGCGGCCGGCCTGATCGCACCGGAACCGTTGTCGAGCCGCTGCGAACTGGCGAAGATCGTCGCTTCCGGCCGGAACCGGCCGCCGCCGACCGTCGCGCCGACAGGACCGCGGAGATCACCGTCGACGACGTCGTCGGTGTCGCGGACGTTCTGCCAGAACGCGTCCTGCGGGGTCGGCTCGTTGTTCTTCTTGCGGAAGCGGGAGAAGAGCCCGCCACGCGGCGAAGGCACCGCGCCGCCGACCATGCCGACGGACATCTCGACCATCTGCCATAACCGCCGCACGGGACGGCCGACCATGAACAGCAGCACGGTGATGATTCCCGCCATTACCATCTGGGTCAGCATCGAAAGACTGTTGCCCGCGTCGAAGATGGCCTGCAGCAACAGCGAGTGGACTCCGGCGAGCACCGACAGCACGATCAGGTTGAAGGCCACGGCACCTGCCACCTTCAGCACCCGGCGAAGGATTTCGGGTTGCAGCAACGCGACCAGGCCGATCAGCGGAGCGGTCAGGGTGAACACCCGGATCAACACCTGGGCCAGCAGCACCGAGGCCTTGGCCAGCAGCTGGAACAGCGAGTAGACGAGGCTCTGACCGAGACCGAGGAACCCGGCACCGGTCCGGCTGCCGTCTTCGCCGGTGAAGTACCCGGTGGCGGGGCCGAGCTTCGTCGAGATGTCCTTATAAGCGGCCTTCTTACTGTCGACCACCGCGACATTGGCGTCGTCGCCGTTGCGGATCTGCGCCCACGTGAAGGCCTGTGCGTCCAGGAGCTTGCGGGCGTATTCCTTCGCCTGTGGGGAGTCGGGCGCGCCGAACTCACCACGCTGCCAGTTCTTGTAGACGACCTCGTTGTGGAGATTGGTCGGCAAGACGTGCCTCACGACCCGGTCCGAGGACTCGTCGACGAAGCCGGCCTGGATGTTCGTCGTGGTTTGGACGATCGCCCTGTCGATCGGGTCGTAGTACCTCAGCAAGGCCAGTGACGACGCCGCCAGCCACACTCCGGCCAACCCGTACAACGCCTTTTTGCTGACCGCGGCCAGGTCGCCACGCCAGATGTTGCGGAACAACATGATCGACATGATCAGCGCGACCAAACCGAACAGTTGAGCGTAGATGTTGTTGTAGATCTTCTCCGCGCCGACCTTCACCGCGTTGTAGATCGGGTTGAGCAGACCGCCTTCGAGCACGGTGTAGTGCAGCGAGTTCGTGGCACCGACGATGTTCTTGCCGATATTGAACAGCTGACCGCCTGCCCAGGTGTCGATCGTCGAGTCCGGCGAGGTGATGCCGGCCATCGGGCCGCAGTTCGTCTCGAAGGTATGCCACACGAAGCCCGCGTAGCTGTAATCGATGTAGGGGCTGCCCGCCTCGCCATGCCCCTCGGCGGGGTCGAGAGCGCCGACCATGCCCGCACCGGGCCGCTCCGGGTTCGGCGCTTCACCACACGCCGCGGCCGACGCCGCCGGAGCGGTCGCCACGGCCTGCAGACCGAGGATCAGCACGACGACGAACATCGTCGCGCGACGGCTGGGCATGCTCTTGCCCGGCCGCGGCCCCTCTTTGAGGCGGCGGCGCAGCGCGTGCCAGCCGGCGGCGAACGCGAGCACGCACGCCAGCGTGATCACCGTGTTCATGCGGCATCCCTGCCGGTGCCGCCCTTGCCGGCCCGCGCGTGCTGCTCGCCCTTTTCCCCGTTCCCATTGTGTCCGTTTTGGACGGTGCCTTGCACTTCGCCCGTCTCGGCGGCCAGTGGGTCCGGCGCGCCGAGCATCTGCTCATCGGTGAGCCCGACCTCGAGTTCGGCGGCGAGTTCGAGATCCTCTTCCAGCTCGAAGTCGTCTTCCTCCGGCGGCGAGGCCACGAACTGCTTCTCCGCCGGGACCGCGAGTTCGTTGCCCGGTCGCGACGGCTTGGCGTCGGGCGAGCCCGGCGTGGTGTCCATGACCCGGCGCAGGTGTTCCAGGTGCGGACCGGAGAAGTCGACGCGGATCCGTTCCACGCCACCGGCACCGTCGCCGAAGATGAACTGGCGCGGCTCGACGTCGCGCTGGAGATCGCGGGACGAGCCGGGGCGACGGCCCAGCGCCGCGACGACCTGCTCGTAGCCGACACCGACCGGGACCTTCAACAGGCGCAGCGCGTCGGCCTGGGCGTCGTCGTCGTCGAGACGGCCGACGAACACCGAGTCCAGCAGCGCCACGAAACCCTGGATCTTCAGGAAGTCCGCCGGGATCTGCGAGGACAGGAGCACCCGGACGTTCCACTTACGCGAATCACGCGCGAAGCGGTTCATCAGCACGCGGCCGGTCGGGACCTCGGACAGGAAGAACGCCTCGTCGATCCAGACGCCCTTGCGCAGTTCCTTCGGCTTCTCGTACACCGACCGCTGCGTCAGCCACGCCGCGAGGTTCAGCATCTCGACACCGAGGGATTCCGCGTCCGTCCAGTACTCGCGCGGGACGCCGTCCTTGGGCAGGGTCAGCCCCGCCATGGTCAGGACGGTCATCCGGTCGTCGCGGGTCTCGGCGTAGGGGTCCGCGTCGGTCTCCGGGATGAGCAGCGCCATCCGCTCACGCATCTCGTCGAGGAAGTCCGCGACGACGACGGCGTGCTCGTGGTGCTCACTGGAGTCGCGGCGCAGCGCGTCGATGACCTGACCGGGGTCGGCTTCGAACCGGCCGCCGACCGCGCGGACGGCGCGCAGCAGCACGATCCGGGTCTGCGCCATCCGCGAGACCTCGTAGGGCAGGACACCGGTGAGGACGTCGAGCACGAGACGACGTCGCGTCGCGCCCGCGAGGGCCTTCTCCCGCCGCCAGGAGCGCTCGGGGTCGTCCTCGTCCATGAAGTGCTCGAGCTGTGGCTCGGCGACCACCCGGTACGGGTTGAGGATGCCGGGCTGCGCGTTGAGCAGGTTGATGTTCCGCGCGTACGGCCGCAGTTCGGGCAGGTCGCACAGCCGCGACAGTGGGCCGGACGGGTCGAGGATCGTCCAGTGCGCGCCCGCGCGGAGCGTCTTGTAGACGATGCCGCCGCCGAGGAACGACTTACCGCCACCGAGTCCGGCGACCATCGCGGTCAACCCCGAACCGTCGCGGATCTCCTGCGCCATCCACGGGTCCCACGCCACCGGGCGCCGGGTCGCGGTGACGGTCTCGCCGAGCAGGATGCCGCGGCGGTCGCCCACCTCGGCCGTCGCCGTCGGCACCGCCGAGGACGCCCACACGACCGAGCCGCGGCGCATGTACGCCGCCGAGGCCAGCGGCTCGCCGGGGATGAACTCCCTGGCCAGCGCGTATTGAGCCTCGGGATGTTCGACGGCGATCTTCGGCTTGTAGAGGTCGAGCAGCTGCTGGGCGAGGCGCAGCGCGTCGCGCTCGGTCGGGCCGGACACCGCCAGCCGCCACCAGGAGCGCACGCGGGTGGCCAGCGCGGTGAAGCCCGACGTCATCTCGTCGTCGATCTCCAGCACCCGGCCCGCCTGGCGCGCCAGTGACTGTGGCGGCTCCAGTTCGTGCTCGTCGGTGTAGTGCTTGACCTGCGAACGCACCTTGTTCATCTGGCGCTGCAGCTCACCGGCGACCTCTTCGGGGCGCCGGACGTAGATCCGCGCCGACACCTCGACGGCGGCGGGCAGCCTGTCCGCGTGCTGGATCCACGGGTCGTCGACCTCGGGGATCTGCAGGCCGTGCATCTGGCCGACGGTGAGGACGGCGAGATGCCGCGAGACTCCGGCGTTCGAGCCGGTGCGGCCGCGCACGGTGACCGTCGGCGCGTACGGCTCGGCGTGGAAGTCCGCCGCGTCGGTGAAGCTGGCGAGGTCTTCCGGCTCCCAGGCCGCGCCGGGGACGGCGGGCATGTTGCGCGGCGCGGGCAGGCCCAGTGAGCACGAACGGTGCATCAGCCAGGACATCTCTTCGGCGTGTACCGGGCGGCCTTCGAGGCCTGCCGAGCCGATCACCTGGTCGAGGTGCTCGACCTCGGAGTCGAGCGCGGCCAGTTCGGCGTCGACGGCCTCCGGCAGGATCTTGCGCAGCACCGGGGCGGCGCTCTCGACCGCGCGGTCGATCATCCGCCGCGTCTGCACCTGGACGCCGAGATAGACCTCTTTTTCGGCCATCGAGCGGCCCATCAGCTGCTGCTGCTCGCCGATGAGGTAGTCGTCGAAGGACAACGCCCCCGGTACGTCCTGTGGACGGCCGACGGCGTTGTGCACATGGGCCTCGGCCCACATCCGGATCGGGTACGGCCGGTTGGTCACACGCAGGTGCAGCCAGCGGCCCTGAAGCTCCGCGTACTGGCCGGCGATGGCCGCGATCAGGTCGCGGCGCTGGGAGTCCGACCGGAACGACCAGCGCTGCGGCGCGAGCCGGTACCAGGCGTACACCTCATAACCGGTGCGTAACAGATGTCCGTCGATGCTTCGTGCGGCGATCGACGGGGTATAGGTAGGTATCGCCGCCTCACCGGGAAGCCGCCTTCCCTTGCCGCCGGCCTTTTTGGGCTGCGCGGAGCGGACCTGCTGGGGCTGGTTCCAGGCCCCTTGGTGCAGATCACGATCACGTTTTCCTCGGCTTCCGCCGCGACCGAACAACGACTACCTCCCGGCCCGAGCCGCAGTACGGCTCCGGCGCGCTCGTGGTGTTCCCTGAGCTCCGGCGCCGCCGCCGTAGCCGTGGTGCTGGTACTGCCGTCTCCTGCGGTGCTTCGGTAGCGGGCGGGTCGCCCGTACCCGGACCCGGGAGGCGCTGGCTGCGCCTCCGGTGCCCGTGGTCCGTTCTCTAGGTGTGTTGAGCTCTTTCGCCGCCATCCCGGCCACCGCGCCCAGCGGGCGCTCGTGGCTGATCTTCGACGTGATCAACCTGGTGATCACAATTGTGGCAACGAAAGCCCAGGCGGTCGAGAAGAACCCGAAGCTCCAGCCCGCCCACCGTTCGACGGTGAGCACCAGCAGGAAGACCGGGATACCGACGAGCCACGCGACGTAACGGGCTCTCCAGGGAAAAGTCGCTTTCGGCGGGCCCAGCCAGACGGCATCGACCCGGTAAACCTCGTCATCGGTGCGGATACGCAACGCGGGCCCTGCCTCAGCCCGTGAAGAGGCCGGCGATCCACTGGCCCACGTTGACTCCGGCACCGCTCACCGCGAGGCCGATGATCGCCAGCGCGATCACGACACCGGCGAGACGGCGCATGACACCGGCGTTGTCCCCTTTGCCACCGCCCAGCCACAGGAGGAGGAGCGCGACGGCCAGCAGCACCAGGGGAATGATGTTGTCGATCAGCCAGGTGCGGACGTTGCCGGTGCCGAGCTCGCCGGCGGCCAGCGTGTCGAGGGTGGTCAAGGTCATCATCGCATTACTCCCGGTGCGCGGAGAGGGGGTTCGCGCGGTTCTGGCTCGGTGGTGCTTCGAACATCATGGCGTCACGAGGCGTAGCGGTCAAAGCGCGTTGTGTAGATATCGTTTTGTCTACTGATCACAGAGCGAGGCACAGCACCACGACCATCCTCGGTCTCCATCATCGTTGCAAGGGTCGTCTGTTTTAACCCTGGCCACCCGTATTTCGCAGTGTGCTGATGGACTCACCCGGTTGCGAGGTACCTGCTCACTGTAAGTACGGGTCGACCGGCGGGAATTTGGCCGCGACCAGTGTGACATGACTCGTTCGGTGGCTTCTCGCGAGTCCGCTGGGTGAGCACGCATTCGACAAAAATCATGGGCACCGATCAAGGGAAAGTCACGCTTCCGTTACCCAACGCCAAAATCGGACCCGTGTTTTCACTACACAGCGTGATTATCTGCCCGTAGAGAACACATTCGCGGGAAAAGCGCCCGCCGCGACGGCCTGACGGCTCAACGGACCGCACAGCTCGTGAAGGCGCGCGGTCTTCTCCTCGCCGAGGTGCTCCCATGGCCCGGTAGACGCCGCGTTGGTGGCGGCTTCGATCCGCTCACGGAGATCGTTCCCGGCCTCGGTGAGACCGCCGTCGGCGTCGAGGAGGCCTTTCTCGCGGAGCCCGTCGGCCGCTGCGGCCCACTGCTCGTCGCTCCACCCGCGGGACACCTTGGCCGCCTCGGGCAGGAAGCCCTTGCCGGTGGCGGTATGCGTGACGAGGGCTTCGAGCCCGTTGAGGCCGTGGACGACGAGGGCGGCGATATGGCCGTCACCGCGGTGCTCACGCAACAGCGTGATGGCGTGCCAGAGGACGAGATGCGGCTCGCTCGGCCAGTCGAGGTCGGCGTGCCCGGCGTAGAGCGGACGGCCGTCGGCCTGACAGCCCGCGGTCGCCTCACGGGCGAGTTCGGCGGCTTCGGCGACTTCTTCGGAGTCCAGGACGTCCTTGCCGAGCAGCCGGGTCAGCGCCGCGTCGACGGCTTCGAACCGGGCCTCGATGATCCGGTCCGGGGAGGCCAGCGTCCACGCGCGGGGGAGGTGGCGGGCGACCAGTTCCGGATTGAAGTTGTAGAAGGTGGCGGCGGCGACGCCGGGACCCACCGCGCCCATCGGTGCCGCGCGCCCGGCGAAATAGGTCATGCGACCTGGCCGGAGGCCCGCGTCGGTGAGCGCGGCTTCCGTTTCGGGTGCGAAGTAGCTGAGGGAATGCAGTACATCGAACGTCCCGCGGAACCGTCCCGTGACGCGACTCGCTTCGCCCATGAGGGCACCCTACCGGCAAGTAGACGGGGGGCGCAGCGTCCGAAGGGGCCAAAGGGAGCAAGGGACCTTTGCTATCACTTCCCAGGTCGACGGCGGGTCGGGACCGGGTCGCGGTGGTCGTGAGTGGCGATTCGGGCGTTGAGGGGTCGCGAGCGCCAGGCTTGAGACGCTCATCGCCCCAGGCAGGCGCTCGAGACATCCGCATCGTTGAGGCTGATGGCAGCGTTGAGGTGCCTGCGGCGGGTGAGTCGGGTGGCAGCGCGGCGCGTGAAGGCCCCCTTCCCCAGTACATGATGGCCCCCTTCCTTGCGCCTAGCGCAAGGAAGGGGGCCATCATGTACTGCACGCGAGTCCGCTCTGACCCGAATCGCCACTCACGGCCACCGGGTTTCCGCCGCCGACCCCGCTCTAACCCGCGCTGAAGGCGTGAAGGCCTCCTTCCCTACTTTGAGGGTAGGGAAGGAGGCCTTCACGGACCGAAGAGTGCGGACGAGCCGGCGTGTAAGCCGGATCCTGTCCTCGCTTCGCCTTGCGGCTCCGCGAGTGGCGGCCATCCATCTAGGCCCGCCGTCGCCGACGGGCTCGAGCGGCCTACCCGCAGGCTCGGGCGGGCAGCCCTCGATCGCCTGCGCAGGAGCCTCGCGGCTCCCTCTTGACCTTGCTCCGGGTGGGGTTTACCTAGCCGTCCTGGTCACCCAGGACGCTGGTGGTCTCTTACACCACCGTTTCACCCTTACCTCCGCCCGCGAAAGCGTGCGGAGGCGGTCTGTTTTCTGTGGCACTTTCCCGCGGGTCGCCCCGGGTTGCCGTTAACAACCACCCTGCCCTGTGGAGTCCGGACTTTCCTCGAACCGGTCGCCCGGCTCGCGGCCGCCCCGCCGACTCGTCCGTCGGCGAATCCTACTGCACGGGCGCGGGCAGGCAGTTCAGGTTGCGTTGCCCGTCGGGTTTGCTGACGAACCAGGCGTGGCCGGTGCCCTGTCCGGTCCATTCCCCTGGTCGCGCGTTGGCGAATTTGCAGAGCGGCCACCCCGGCCGAAGTCACCTGTTTGGCACCTTCGGGACGTTTGACGGTGCCGATGAGCGCGGGATCGATGCCGGTCACCCTCGGCGTGCCCGCGGTCGTGATGGGGATCCACACCGCGGCGCGGTCCCCGAGGCAGGCAGAGCGGGCCTTGTGCGGGTTGTCGTGTTCGTAGCGGAAGAGGACGGCGCCGGTGTCGTCGAGGACGGCCTGCCCCATGTTCGTCATAAAGCGTGGCGATGTCCCGCACCCCGCTGTGGTGCGGCGAAGGGGCCGGGATGCGGGCGAGCAGTGAGGCCGTCATGGGTGCCTGCCCGGCGAGCCGAGCACCCGCACGAGGCCGAAGGTCGCGCCGCCGGCGATGCCCACCATGAGCACGCCGAGCAAGATGTCGCCGCCGTCGAGTTCGTTGCCACTGGTGGAGACGACCATCAGCGAGGTCGTCTCGACGATGCCGGTGCTTTCGAGCCGGGTCATGTGCCGGATGACGGTGTCGACGGCCGTCTGGGCGAAGGAACGCATCGCGTCGTCACGGGTGGCCGCCCGGACCTGGGCGGCGAGACCGAAGATGCCCCCGTGCGCGGCGCGGGCGCGGTTGACGTAGACGCGGTCGAAGTCGACGCCGACGGCACCGGAGATCTCGTCGACCCACGATCGCTGTTCCTCGGTCGGCTCGCCGGGGAGTTCGACGCGGACCTTCGAAGCGAGTTCGCGGACCTGTGCGTGGAGACGATCGTGATCTTCCGCGAGTTTGCGACCGACCTCGCGCACCCGCTGCCCGTTCCCGCGTTGTTCCGCCTGACGACTGGCCGGGCCTTACCACAGACCCGCCTGCCGGACCTCGACGAGCAGTTCACGGTCATGGGCGTCGATTTCCGCGTAGACATGAGTCGGCAAGCCGACCCATATCGCAAGACAACCGAGCACCATGCCGAGCAGTCGATAGATCATTTCACCCGTCCCCGTACAGCCCATTGCCGTTCAGTGCCTCACTGGAAGTACGGCGAAACGGAGCGGCCGGTTCGATCTCCGCACACTCAAGGTAGTGTGATGTGCATCACAGATCGCTTTAGAACCGTTTATCGTCGCCATACGTACCGGGCCACTAATTGTGAATGGAGGACTACTGCACATGGCTTACGGGGATAGTCTGCGCTACGGTGTACGGACTCGTGAAATCCTCCACCGCCGGGGAGGTTGAAAACCTTATGGAAGCAGTGGGCAGAGGATGCCGGTTCGGCCGCGATCGCCAGACGGACGACCGGTCCGATGATCCGTCCGACGAGTTGATTTCGTTGCTGTACAAGGATTTTCGGCCAACTCTGTTCGACCAGGTCCTGCACCTGACCGGCCACGATCAGCAGTGGACCGAGGACGTGGTCCAAGAGACTTTGATTCGCGCCTGGCAGCATTCGGGCACCCTGAACCGCGAGCCGGGAATGCTGCGCGGCTGGCTGCTCACGGTCGCGAGGCGGATCGTGATCGACGGCTGGCGAAACCGGCGGGCCCGGCCACAGGAGGTCGAACTGGAGAGTTCCGAAAACGCCGAAACAGCGGACCGGACAGATCAGTCACTGTCCGCGCTCGTCATTTCCGAAGCGCTACGATATCTGGACCACAAATACCAGGCGGTCATCTACGAGACGTATCTGACCGGACATACGGTCCGGGAGGCGGCGGTGATATTGGGAATCCCGGAGGGAACGGTCAAATCACGGCTGTACGCGGCCATGAAGACATTGCGACGGTCGTTAGGAGAGCTGGGTTCGCGATGAGGAAGCCCAAGGTGAAACACACCGATGTCGCGGCCTATGTGCTCGGTGTACTCGATCAGGCCGAGGCATACGCCTTCGAAAAACACTTGAAGGCCTGTGAGCGCTGCGGCCGCCAGGTCGCGGAGTTCACGTCGGTGGAAGGCGCGCTGGCGAAGGCCGCCCCGCGCTACCTGTCGCCCGGCGCCACGGCCACGCGCCGTCCCGGCGGCATCGTCGTCCGGCGCTGCGGGCGGCTGTCGATGCTCACGGCCCACCTCGTGGCGGTGCTTCTCGCGTGCGTCGTCGCGGCCTTGATGTCGTCACACCGGTCTTCCGGCCGATACCGGGGCGACTCCTCCGATCCGGACATCTCGTCCCCGACTCCCCTCGACGACGGGCCGGTAGCGGACTCCGACCAGCGATCACTCCCGCTACCGCTTGTGTTCCAGTAGCGCCGCCGGGCTGCTGGGTCGCGACAGGGAACTCGGCACGATCACCGGGCTGCTCCGGGCCGCCGTCGGCGGGCACGCCACCAGTGTGGTGCTGGTCGGCGAGTTCGGCATGGGCAAGTCGTCGGTGCTCACCGCGGCGGGCGAGCTGGCGGCGGCGGCCGGATTCACCGTCGCGATCGCGGCCGCGTCCAGGATGGAGACACAGCTGAGCGGCGGTGTCGCCCGACCTGCTCACCAAGGCCGTCGACCTCCTCGGCGGCTCGACCGCGAAACTGGCGCTGGCCGAGGCGTTGACCGAACTCGGCACCCTGCAGGCCCGGCACGGGCGGAGCGAGAAGGCGGTCGCCACCTTGCTGCAGGCCATGCGGTCGAGCGACCACTGCGGGGCGCGGCCCTCGCGAGGCGGGCCGCCGAGGAGCTGCGGGCCACCCGCGCGAGCCTGACGACGGCGAAGGACAACGAGCAGCGTCGCGCTCATGGCGTCGCAAGGTCTCACCAACCGCGAGATCGCCGAAGCGCTGCACCTGACCCGCCGCACCGTCGAACTGCATTTGTCCGGGGCATACCGGGAACTGGGCATCACCGGAAGGACCGAATTGAGTTCCGCGCTCGGCCGGTCCCAGCGCGTGGACGTCGATTGACGGTTTCCGGGGACGGCGGGTTCACTCCGCAGCATGCCGGGAATCGAAGCCGAACCACTCAAATTCGCCTATTGGGTCCCCAATGTGAGCGGTGGACTGGTCACCAGCGACATCGAGCAGCGCACCGATTGGGGATACGAGTACAACCGGGATCTCGCCGTCCTCGCGGAGAACAGCGGGTTCGACTACGCGCTGAGCCAGGTCCGCTACACGGCCAGCTACGGTGCCGCCTACCAGCACGAATCGACCGGATTCAGTCTCGCGCTGCTACTGGCGACGCAGCGGCTGAAGGTGATCGCGGCGGTCCACCCCGGACTGTGGCATCCGGGCGTGCTCGCGAAGTTCATCGCCAGCGCGGACGTGATCTCCGGCGGGCGCGCCGCGGTCAACGTGGTCAGCGGCTGGTTCAAGGACGAATTCACGAACCTCGGTGAACAGTGGCTGGAACACGACGAACGGTACCGGCGTTCGGAAGAGTTCATTCGCGTACTGAAGGAACTCTGGACCGACGACCACGCCGAATTCAACGGTGATTTCTACCGGATCCACGATTTCGACATCAAACCCAAACCGGTCGGGCGACCGTATCCGGAGATCTTCCAGGGCGGCAATTCCACCGCGGCTCGGAAGCTCGCCGGCCGGGTCTCCGACTGGTACTTCAGCAACGGCAAGGACTTCGACGGCTTCAGCGAGCAGGTCGAGGAGGTCCAGGGCTACGCGGCCGAGAACGATCACGCCGTCCGCTTCGGCCTCAACGGGTTCCTGATCGCGCGGGAGACCGAGAGTGAGGCGAAAGCTGTGCTGCGCGAGATCGTCGAGAAGGCGAATACCGAGGCTGTCGAGGGCTTCCGCAACGCCGTCAAGCAGGCGGGAAGCTCCACTTCGGACAAGAAGGGGATGTGGGCCGACTCGGAGTTCAAGGATCTGGTGCAGTACAACGACGGCTTCCGCACCGGGTTGATCGGCACGCCGGAGCAGATCGCGGACCGCGCCATCGAGTACAAGAAGCGCGGGGCGAACCTGCTGCTGCTCGGTTTCCTGCACTACTTGGAGGACGTCGAGTACTTCGGGAAGCACGTCCTGCCGGTGATCCGGGCCAAGGAGGCGGACCTGGACCGAGGCGCCGCCACCCCCGAACCCCTGACGCATTCAGTCCTCTAGTTGCGGTCCTTGCACGCGCAATTACCGCATTCAGAGGACTAAATGCGTGGGGTGGTCAGGGGAGGTAGACCGTCTCGCCGGGGTGCATGGTCGGCCCGCAGTCCTTGAGCGGTCCGCCGAAGCGCGCCTTCTCGACGTCCGGCAGGGTCTTCGTGGCGTAGTCCTGAGCGGCCTTCAGCTTCTCCGGGCTGGAAACGGCGTCCTTGCGCACGAAGTCACCGTTGCGCGGCCCGCTGCCCGGGTACACGAAGATCGGCTCGTAGTCGCGGTCGATGCGCGGATCGACGGTGATGCCGTTCCCCGCCGCCCACGGGCCCCACGAGTGAATGAAGGTCGGCTTGACCTGCTCGAACACGTAGTCGCTCAGCCCCGGCATATCGCCGTTCTTGACGAAGTCCGCGACGTTCGCCTCGACCAGCCCTGCCATGTCGACCAGGTGGAGGCGGCTGGTCATCGACGAGCCACCGAGGTCCGGCAGCAGCAACGACGCCTGCTGCAGGCCGAGAATGTCGGCGAGGGTGTTGAAACCACGGCCGAAGCGGTCGGCGATGAGGCACGCGGGCACTGTCGGGACCTCGCGGAACTTCTCCGACGCCGACGCGAAGCCCATCCCGGACGGGATCGCGGCCGCGACCAGCACGAGGACCACGACGGTCCGCAGCACCGCACGCGACCGGCGCAGCAGTTCGCCCGCGGACAGCGTTCCCGCGAGGACGGCGAGAATCCAGATCGGGGTGGCGAAACGGTGCTGGCCCATCCAGTCCGGAACCATCACGCCGTAGGCGATGATGCCCAGCGCCAGTGGCATCAGCAACGCGATCAGGCTGCGGCGCCATTCCGCGCGGAACAGCGCGTAGCCGATGGTCAGCGCCAGCAGGATCGTCCCGGCGACACCCGCGTAGCCGACCAGTTCGAACGGCTGCTTCAGCGCCGAAAGGCCGGGCAGGCCCTGCCCCTTCGCGATGGACGGGTTCGCCAGCAGCCTGCCGAACTCCGCGATCCGCCAGGCGAGGTACGCGCCGAACGGGATCGCGAACGCGACCACCGAGACCACGACGAACTTGACGCTCTGCCCCAGTAGCGGCTTGCGCAGCTGGAACAGCACGACGAGCGGGTACGCGCCGCCGTAGATCAGGCCTTCGGGGCGGGTCAGCGCGGCGAACGCGACCAGCACCCCGGACCAGATGGCGACCTTCGCGGTGAGCACCCTGTCCTTGCGCACCGCGACGAACAGCAGCGCGGCGAGCCAGGCGACCGCCATCCCGAACAGGGAGTTCTCCAGTCCGGAGATGGTCCAGATGACGAAGGACGGGATCGCGGCGAGCGTCAGCCCCACCACCAGCGTCGCCAGCCAGGCGAAGCGCGCGAAGACCTGCTTCGCCACGACGTGGCAGGCCGCCAGCGTCCCGGCGGTGAACAGGAGACCGAGGAGTTTCGGGAACAACACGTAGTCGGGCAGGCCGAACAGCATGCCGCTGTCGAAGACGCCGACGAGCTTGCCGACCGCCAGCAGCACCAGCCAGGTCGAGTTCGACCACCCCTCGACCGACGGCTGCCCCGGTTGCAGTACCGGGCCGATGCCGTCGGCGAAGCTACGCGCGTAGGAGAAGGTGATGGCCGCGTCGTCGACGATCCAATGGCCGTACAGCGTCGCGTGCCAGGCGACCGCCGCGACTCCGGCGAGAATCGCCAGGTAGGGCGCGATCCGGGCGGCCACGCCGCGAGAGGCCGGCGTCTCCGCCGGGTCGGGCACGTCTCTTTCGGAAGCTTCGCTGAGTGCGCTCGCCGTCATGTCCCCGTCTTTGCCTTCTCGTTCACATGCCCTTGCCGGGAAACTGTAGCCAATACCCCATCGGGGACTGACGACGCGTCATATCCAGCCGTGATCCGCACCACACTCTTCGCGTCAGGACAGGTGCGAGATGTCGTTCACCAGGCGGACCGACGCGTTGCCGTCCGGATAGAACTCGACGATCGACAGCGAGGCCAGGTCCAGGTGCAGGCGGAACAGCAGCGACGGCCCGGCGTCGAGGCCCATTCGCAGCAGCGCCTTGATCGGCGTGACATGGCTGACCACCACGAGCGTGCGCCCGCCGTATCGCGCGATCAGCTCGTCGCGGGCCTTGCGGACCCGGCGGTGGACGCCATCGAAGCTCTCCCCGCCCGGCGCAGCGATCGAGGTGTCGGAAAGCCAGGCGCTCTGGAATTCCGGGTCGCGGTCCATGGCCTCTTTGAAGGTGAGGCCTTCCCAGTCGCCGAAGTCGGTCTCGATCAGCCCGGGATGGGTTTCGACCCGGCCGCCCAGCGCGTCCGCGATCGCCTGCGCGGTCTGCTGGGTGCGGATCAGCGGTGAGGCGATGATCGGCGCGGCTTCGCCGTCGACGACCAGGCCCTCCATCGAGCCGAGGCGTTTCGCGGCGGCGGCCGCCTGCTGCTTGCCGTGCTCGGTGAGCGGTACGTCGCCGCGGCCGGAGTAGCGCTTTTCGACCGACATCGCCGTCTGGCCGTGCCGCACGAGGAGCAGTTTGGTCGGTGTCCCGGTGGCACCGGTCCAGCCGACCGGGCTGTTCCTGTCCTGTTTCACGATCTTCGGTGCTTCGGCAGGCGCCGTGGCCCGGCCGCTGTCGGCCCCGGCGTCCATCGCCTCGTTCGCGAGCCCGTCGGCGTGTGAGTTCTCCGCGCGCGGGATCCATTCGTAGCGCACTCGCGAGAAGCGCGACGCCAGTTCCTTGGCCTCGGCGTTCAGCGGCTGCATCGACGGGTGCTTGACCTTCCAGCGCCCGGACATCTGTTCCACCACGAGCTTCGAGTCCATCCGGACGTCCACAGTGGACGCTCCGAGCTCGGCGGCCGCGGCGAGCCCGGCGATTAGGCCGGAGTACTCGGCGACGTTGTTGGTCGCGATGCCGACGTAGGCCTTGCGCTCGGCGAGTACCGCGCCGGTGGCCGCGTCCTTGACGACCGCGCCGTACCCGGCGGGCCCGGGGTTGCCCCGCGAACCGCCGTCGGCCTCGATGAGCACGTGCTCGGTCACAGGCCGGACTCCAGGGTGCGGACCAGAATGGCGCCGCAGTTCTCGCACTGGATGACGTTGTCCTCGGGAGCGGCCTTGATCTCGGCGATCTCGCGGCGGTCGATGTCGAGCTGGCAGGCGCCGCAGCGGCGGGCCCGCAGCAACGCCGCGCCGATGCCCTTGTGCGCCCGGACCCGCTCGTAGAGCTTGATGAGGTCTTCCGGGAAACGCGGCAGGAGCTTGGCGCGGTCTTCGTCGCGGCGCGCCTGCGTGGTGTCGAAGTCGGCGAACTGCTCGTCGCGGCGGCGGATGGCCTCGGCGACCTCGTTCTCGGCTTTCGCGACCTCGGCGCTGGTGCGCTGGGCGTCGAGTTCGAGGGCCTCGCGGCGTTCCATCAGTTCGAGCAGATCGTCTTCGAGCGCGGACTGACGCCGGGTGAGGCTGTTCAGCTCGTGCTCGATGTCGGTCATCTGCTTCGCCGCGACGGAACCGGATTCGAGCAGCTTGCGGTCGCGGTCCCCGCGAGCGCGCACCGACTCGATCTCCTTTTCCTGGCGGGCGATCTCGCGGTCGAGGTCGGACGCCGCGGTCTGGGCCGAGACCAGCGCGTCGCGGCGTTCGCGGACCTTTTTCTCGCCCGCGTCGATCTCGGCGATTTCGGGCAGGGTGCGGCGGCGGTGGGCGGTACGCGAAAGTTCGGCGTCCACCTTCGCGAGTTCGAGCAGCTGGCGCTGGATGGCGGGGTCAGCCTTCACGGTGCTCCTTGATTCTTAGTGCTCGGTTCGGGTGGCCCGTAGCGTCCACGGGTCGGTGCACCTCGTGGAGACGTGAAGGTCGACGTTACCCGCAAACGCGGCGCGGACGACGGCCGAGGCTTGCTCGCACCACGGCCATTCGCTCGCCCAGTGCGTGACGCCGACCAGGGCGGGGACTTCGGCGATGTCGGCGAGGTGCTCGCCCGCCGGATGGTGCCGGAGATCGGCGGTGACGTACGCGTCGACCCCGGCGGCGGTGGCCCGCTTGAGATAACTGTCGCCGGAGCCGCCGGAAACGGCGACACGACGGATGAGGCGGTCCGGGTCGCCCGCGCCGTAGACGCCGGGTTCCGTACGCGGCAAGGCTTTCGCGACGCGTTCGACGAAAGCGGAGAGCGGTTCCGGCGAGGGCAGTTCGCCGATGCGGCCGATGCCGGTGACGCCGTCCTCGCGCGGATCGAGCGGGCCGAGGACGGTCAGGCCGATGGCCGCGGCGAGCGCGTCGGAGACGCCGGGCGACGCGGAATCGGCGTTGGTGTGCGCGCAGTAGAGGGCGACGCCGGCGCGGATCAGGCGATGCACGAGGCGGCCCTTGGTGCTGTCGGCCGGGACACCGTGGACGCCGCGCAGCAACAGCGGATGGTGCGCGACGATGAGCTGCGCGGCGCCGTCGATCGCCTCTTCGACGGTTTCGTCGACCGGGTCGACGCAGAACAGGACCTTGTCCACGTTCTCGGCCGGGTCGCCGCAGACGAGTCCGACGGCGTCCCACGATTCGGCGAGTTCGGGCGGGTACGCCTGCTCGAGGGCGGCGATGACTTCGGCTAGCGCGGGCACCCGGGGATTTTCGCATGTAGCGTTTCCGGGCATGCGACTTCGGGTGCTCTGCGCGCTGCTCGTGGCCGGACCGCCGGCGGTGCCCGCGCCTGCTTCGGCGTCTCCGGGTTTCTGGTCCCTGACCGACCTGGCCGCTCAGCGCGTGCAGATCGCCGACAAGGTCGCGGCCGCGAAATTCGGCACGCCGTCCCCCATCGACGACCCGGTGCGCGAACAGCGGATCCTCGACTCGGTGGCGGCGAAGGCGCCGGGTCTCGGTCTCGGCGCGGCCGACGCGGTGCGGTTCTTCCGCGACCAGATCGAGGCGAACAAGCTCGTGCAGCGCGGCCTGTACGCGCGGTGGACCGAGGACCCCGGCTCGCGACCGCCCGAACGGCCCGACCTCGCGACCGAGGTGCGGCCGGTGATCGACCGGCTCAACGCGGGGCTGCTCACGGAACTCGCGCAGACCCGGGACGCGCGGGCGCGGCGGTCCTGCGACGTGCGGCTCGACGTCACAGTGCGGCTGGTGGACGCGCGGCGCGAGCTGGACCGCCTGCACTCGGTGGCGCTCGGGGAGTCGGTCCGGTCGGCCTGCTCCCGCCCCTGACCGCGGGGCGGGAGCAAGGGACCTTTGCTATCGCCGACCCCGCTGACCTGCGGAAAGAGAGCAAGGGACCTTTGCTGTCGCTCCCGGGTCAGTACAGCGCCTTCGCGTCCTTGTTGACCGCCCAGCGGCCGGCCGCGCGCATCACGCGGCCCGTCCACCGCATCGCCCGGTACGCCTTCGTCGCGTGATCGGGGACGTCGGAGTGGTCGACCTGGTACGGCGCGACGGAAGCGCTCGACCGGAGATGCAGCGGCATCCTGGTCATCGCCTCTTTCGGCGATCTCGCCTGGACGAAGTGATGCTCCGAGAGGATCCGCCCGACCTCGTAGGGGTGCGGATGCTTGACGGTGATGCGGTACCAGCGAAGCCCGGTTGCCGGGGATTCGACGGCGGGTGTTGGTGCGCTCATACGCGACCTTCCTGCGTGTTTCTCTTCAGGAGGTCTACTCCCGCTTCGCCCCGGCTTTCCAGCTTCGCGCGCCCGGTTGCCGTTCGGAGCCGGTGAGCGGTCGATCTCTCTCTGCGGTCACACTGATCGAGTGCTGCACATCGTCTTCGTCTGTTCCGGCAACATCTGCCGCTCACCGATGGCCGAGCTCGTCTTCCGCACGAAGGTCGAGGAGGCCGGTCTCGATCACCTCGTCCAGGTGTCCAGCGCGGGCACCGGTGGCTGGCACGTCGGGGAGGCCGCCGACAAGCGGGCCCGCGCGAAGCTGGCGGAGCACGGGTACCCGACCGGCCACGTGGCGGCCGAGGTCGACCGCGGGCATCTCGCCGCCGACCTGCTGCTCGCCGCGGACGAGAGTCACCTGTCCTTTCTCCGGCGGAAGGTGTCGGACCCGTCGAAGGTCCGCCTGCTGCGCGAGTTCGATCCGTCGGCACCCGAAGGCGCCGAAGTCCCGGACCCGTACTACGGCGAGGACGACGGTTTCGAGGACGTCCTCGGCATGATCGAGCGGTCCGTTCCGGGCCTGCTCGACTGGGTGCGCGCACACGCCTGAGGCGGACCGCTTACCGTGGTGGGGTGCGGTTGAAGTTCCTGCTGAAGCCCGGGTGGCTGGCGTTGACGTTGGTGGTGTTCACCTTCGCCGCGTGCTGCTTCACCCTGCTGGCGCCGTGGCAGTTCAGCCGCGACGCGGAGCGCGAGCATCAGAACACGGCGCTGCGGGAGTCGTTCACCGGGCAACCGAAGCCGCTGGACGAGCTGCTTCCCGCGGGCGCCGCCCCTGACCAGCGCACCGAATGGCACCTGGTCTCGCTGAAGGGCACGTACCTTCCCGAGGGCGAGGTCGTCGCCCGTCTGCGCTCCATCCAGGGCGAAGCGGCCTTCGAGGTGCTGACGCCGTTCCGGACCGTCGACGGCACCGTGGTGCTGGTGGACCGCGGGTACGTGCGGCTCGACGAGAAGTCCCGCGCCCTGCCCTTCGACCCGCCGCCCACCGGAACCGTCGACATCGTCACGCGGGCGCGTCAGGACGAGAAGGACGGGAAGAACCGCGACGCCTTCGCCGACGAATCGACCGGCGGGAAGCTGCAGAGTTACGTCGTCGATTCCCAGGTCGTCGCGCGGGCCGCGAAGCTGGACATCCGGCCGGGCTATTTCCAGCTCGACGTGAACCAGCCCGGCGTGCTGGGCGCGCTGCCGTTGCCGAAGACCGACGCCGGCCCGTTCTTTTCCTACGCGCTCCAGTGGATCGCCTTCGGGGCGATGGCGCTGCTCGGCTGGCTGTACTTCACCGTCCGCGAGCTGAAGCCGGGCGGGGCATTGACCACGGAACGGCCGCAGCGCCGCAAGAGCGTCGCCGAGCTGCTCGCCGAGGACGAACGTTCCGAAGTGGCCACCTGATTTGACGCGAAAATGGCCCTTTTATGAGGCCATTTACCGTGTTCGTATTCGATCATGCTGATTCACCCGTGGGACGCCGCCCACGACGACGCCGAATGGCAAGCCTGGCTCTCCGGACACGACTTCGGCCAGCTCATCGCCGGCGGCACCGGTCGTGACCTGCCGGTCGTCAACCCGGTGCACTTCGTCTACGACGGCGACCGGACGGTCCTGCTGCACCTCGCGCGCCCCAACCCGGTCTGGCCGCTGCTGGAGGAACACCCGCGCGCACTGCTGTCGGTGACCGGCGACCACACCTACATCCGCTCCGGCTGGAACACCCCGGCCGACCCCGCGCGTGGCGTCCCGACCTCGTATTACGCGTCCGTCCAGCTCGAATGCGACGTCCGGCTGATCGACGACGCCGCGGAGAAGGCAGCGCTCCTGAACCGGCAGCTCGCGCACTTCGAGCCGTCCGGTGGCCGGGTCGCGGTGAGTGCCACCGAAGCACCGGACAAGCGGCTTATGCCCGGCATCCGCGGCGTCGAGCTGACCGTGACCGGGGTGCGGGCGAAGTTCAAGTACGGCGGGAACAAGCAGCCCGCCGACCGGTCGCGGATCGACGCGGAGCTCGAGCGGCGCGGCGATCCGCTGGACGCCCTGGCGCGGGCGCAGCTGGCGCGGCGGGAGCGATAGCAAAGGTCCCCTGCTCTCTTTCCGCAGGTCAGCGGCCCCGGCGATAGCAAAGGTCCCTTGCTCCCTTTCCGGTGTCGAGCCGCGCCCCTCCCGTTCGTCCTCGGGATGCACGACATCCCGAAGGAAGGGAACAGCGATGGAAACGATGGAGTCGTATCGGCACGCGCAGGACGGGTTCGACGCGGTCCTCGCGGCGGTCCGGCCGGATCAGTGGGACAGGCCGTCGATGTGCGCCGAGTGGTCGGTGCGCGACGTCGCCGGGCACGTGATCTGGGGCCAGCACCAGATCCGCGCCTGGGCGACCGGCGAGGACTACGAGGAACCGGCGGGCGCGCCGGGCGCGCCGCATCCGGCGGTGCTGGCCGCGGACGATCCGCTGCGCACCTGGCGGGCGGCACGCGAGGAGTCGGTCGCGGTGCTGACGCCGGACGCGCTCGCCAGGATCACCTCGATCACGGGAATCGGCGAAGTCCCGCTGGCCGCGATCGTCACCCTGCTGATCACCGACCACATCGCCCACACCTGGGACATCGGGTACGCCCTCGGGATGGACGTCCGGCTGGCGCCCCCGCTCGTCGACATCGCGTTCGACTGGGCACAGTCCCATGTGGTGCGCCGTCGCGGATTCTTCGGGCCGGAGCTCACCCCACCCGCGGACGCCGACGAGCAGACCCGGTTGCTGGCGTTCCTCGGCCGGGCGGCCTGGCAGCCGGTACCCGCTTGACGCCGCTGGGGCGGGAGGCCTCCTCCCGCCCCGGCGGACGGTCTCAGGACCTCTCCGGGGAATCGAGTGACCGCAGCCGTCCGATGAGGAATCGCCGGTCGCCCGGGTCGGTGGCGAGGTCGTGCGCGCGGCGGTACGCGGTGATCGCCTCGTCGCGCCGGCCCAGGCGGCGAAGCAGATCCGCGCGTGCGGCGTGGAACAAGTGGTAGCCCTCCAGACCGTCGATCCGGTCGATGAGGGCGAGTCCTTCCTCCCGCGTCGTGGCCATCGCGACGGCGACCGCGTGGTTCAGCGCCACCACCGGCGACGGCGTGAGCGCCAGCAGTTCACCGTAGAGCGCGGCGATCCCGGCCCAGTCGGTGTCCGCTGTGGACAGTGCCTGCGCGTGGAGCACCGCGATGGCGGCCTGGATCTGATAAGGCCCGGGCGTCCCGTGGCGCAGCGCGCGGTCGAGGACGCCGACCGCTTCGGCGATCTCGTCATGATCCCAGCCGGACCGGTCCTGATCCGCCAGCAGGACGAGGTCACCGCCACCGTCGCGGCGGACGGCGGACCGCGAGTCGTGCAGCAGCAGCAACGCGACCAGGCCGAGCGCTTCGGGTTCGTCGGGCATGAGGGAGGCGAGGAGCCTGGCGAGCCGGATCGCCTCCCGTCGCACCACCGCGTCGTCGGCGGTGTAGCCCTGCGTGAAGATCAAGTACACGACCGACAGCACGCCGGACAGCCGTTCGGGCAGCAGGTGATCGGCCGGGACCTCCAGCCCGATCCCGGCGTCGCGGATCTTCCGTTTCGCCCGCACCAGCCGCTGCGCGAGCGCCGCTTCGGTGACCAGGAAGGTCCGCGCGATCTGCGCCGCGGTCAGCCCGGCGACGGCCTGCAGCGTGAGCGCCATCCGTGCCTCCTCCGCCAGCGCGGGATGGCAGCAGGTGAAGATCAGGCTCAGCCGCTCGTCGCCCACGGCGAGCAGCCGTTTCTCGTCGAATCCAGGCATCGTCGCCTCCGTCGGCACGACCGCCTCCTCCTGCTTCTCCCGGCCGAGCCGAGCCCGCCGCAGCCGGTCGATGGCGCTGTTGCGCGCCACCGTGAGCAGCCAGGCGACCGGATCGTCCGGCGGCTCGGACCAGCGGCGCAGCGCCTGCGCGCACGCGTCCTGCAACGCGTCCTCGGCGAGTTCGAAGTCGCCGAGCACGCGCACGAGCGCAGCGAGCATCCGGGCACGGTGTTCGCGGAACACCCGCCCCACCACCTCGGCCGTCATTCGGCGGCGGCCACCGGATCCGACGGCCGGTGATCGAGACCGGGAACACCGGCGATCGGCCGCACCTCGATGGAGCCCTCGCTCGCCAGCGGACAGAGGGCGGCCAGCTCCAGGGCCTCGTCGAGGTTCCGGCAGTCGAGGACGTAATAGCCGCCGAGGTGCTCGTGGGTTTCCACGAACGGCCCGTCGGTGACGAGCGTCTTACCACCCCGGACCTCGACGACGGTAGCCGTGCTTTCCGGCCGTAGCGGGTGCCCGCCGACGAAGGCACCGCGGCGGCGGCATTCGTCGGCGAACGCGTTCACCCTGGCCAGCGCCTCGGGGAAGGCGGGGTCATCGGGCTCCGGTCGCTTGCAGTTGTAGATCAGGAGCAGATATTGCACGAGTCCTCCAGCCAGCCGAAACCGATCGTTCGCAGAGGATGACGAACAGGCAGACCGTAACTCGACAGGCCCGAGTCGACCGACGTCCAGGAGGAAGGCAAAGCCTCCTTCAGATGACGTCGCTATCCGCGCCGCCGCCGCAGACCGACGAGGGCGGCCAGCACCACCGAGCTGATCGCGCCCAGCCACCCGACCACCCGCGAAAGCTCCACCGCCCGCGTCACGTGCCCGGCGTCCGGGTTGCGGCCGATGCCGAGCACCGGCAGTTCCTCGACGCCGTGCGGGTACACCGTCCGCCCGCCGACCCGGATCTCCAGCGCCCCGGCGAACGCCGCCTCGACGCGGCCCGCGTTCGGGCTCGGGTGCGCGGTCGTGTCCCGTCGCCACGCCCGCCACGCGCCGCCCGCCGAGCCGCCGACGACCGGGGCCGCGAGCACGGTCAGCCCGGCCGCGATCCGGGTGGGCACGAGGTGGACGATTTCATCCAGCCGGGCGACGAACCAGCGATACGGCTCGGGCCGCCCCCGGCCGAGGCCGCGCAGCAGGCTGATCGCGCGCGAGCCGAGCAGGCCGGGGACACCGGCCAGCGCTCCCCACATCAGCGGCGCGATGACGACGTCCGCGGTGTTCTCGGCGAGTGTCTCCACCGAAGCGCGCGAAAGGCCGATGACGCCGAGGTCGTCGGCGACCCGGGGGTCCAGTGTGGACAGTGTGCCGCGCGCGGTTTCGAGTTCGCCTTCTTCGAGGTCCCGCGCCAGTGACGTGCCATGCGCGGCCAAGCCGGCGGCGCCGAGGACGGCCCAGGTGGTCACCGCGGTCGTGGTCGCCTGCAGGACGGGGCTGCGCCGTCCGGCGCGTTCGGCGAGCACCCCAGCCAGCACGGCGGAGCCCGCGAGACCGCCGGTCCACAGCACTCCGGCCACCGGATGCTTCGACCGGACCTTCGCGTCCATCACCGAGGCCGCCCGGGCGAACGCCGTCACCGGCCGCCGCGATCGGGGATTCCCGATCGCCCCGTCCGCGGCCACCCCCAACACCAAACCGATCGCGCGTGCCGCGCTCACCGTCGCCCCCTGCATGCAGTTCCCTCGAAGACCTGCAGAGGTTACTCGAAGATCATCCGTCCAGGAGGACGGCCATCTCGTCACGTGCCTGGCTGACGATGTCCCGCATCGCGCGTTCGGCCCGGTCAGGGTCACCGGCGTCGACGGCGGCCGCGACCTCGACGTGCAGTGCGACGGCCTCGGGCTGCGGTTCCTCCGGCATCAGCCCGTGCCCGGTGCGCCCGGCGAGCACTTCGGCGACGACCGCGGAAAGCTGCGCGAACATCGGGTTCCGTGAAGCGGCCAGCAGCAGGTCGTGGAAAGCGACGTCGTGGCCGAGGAAGGTCACGAGATCACGCTGGTGAGCGGTCTCTTCCAGTCGCCTGGCCAGCGCGCGCAGGCGGCCGCCCTCTTCCGGTGTCGCCCGCAGCGCGGCGAAGCGGGCGGCGCTGGGCTCGACGGCGGAGCGCAACTCGGTCAGCGTGCGCAGCGCGGTCTTCCGCTCGGCGCCGTCGAGCTGCCAGCGGATCAGCCTCGGGTCGTAGTGGTTCCACTCCCCCGGCTCACGCACGATCACCCCGACCCGGCGTTTGCTGCTGGTCAGGCACATCGTCTCCAGCACGCGGACGACCTCACGCGCCACCGTGCGGGAGGCGCCGAACCGCTCCTGGAGCTCGTCGGAGCGCAGTACCGCACCCGGCGGAACCTCTCCGTTCGCGATCGCGGAGCCGAGCGCGTCGAGCATTTCGGCATGCCTGTCCTTGGCCACCAGGGCACCCTAGCGTTCTGATTCGATTAAGTAGTACTTCATATTGCTTAAGTAGTACTTTTGAGCTGTACTCGTCCCGGCTACAACGACGTGGGAGGTACGGATGACCGTCATCGTGGTGATGGGCGTTTCCGGCTCGGGCAAGACGACCGTGGGCACGGCACTCGCCGAGCGCCTGGGCGTCGACTACGCCGAAGCGGACACGTTCCATCCGAAGGCGAACATCGACAAGATGAGCTCCGGCCACCCACTGAACGACGAAGACCGGCAACCCTGGCTCGAAGCCATCGCCGCCTGGATCGCCGACCACCAGTCCTCCGGCGGCGTCGTGACCTCTTCCGCTCTCAAGTATCGCTACCGCGACATCCTGCGCGGCGGCGGGAACGTCTGGTTCCTTCATCTCCACGGTGACCGCGAGCTGCTCGCGGACCGGATGAAGACCCGCTCCGGGCATTTCATGCCGGTGTCCCTTTTGGACTCCCAGCTCGCCGACCTCGAACCGCTGCGGCCGGACGAATTCGGCCTCGTCGCCGACATCGCGAAGAAGCCGGAAGAGATCGTCGACACCGCCCTTTCCGCTTTCGAGGACCGCTGATGACCACCACTCTCGCCGCCGCCTGGACCGGACACGACACCCGCCTCATCGGCGCGACGGTGCTCGCCATCGCCGTGATCGTCGTTCTCATCACCAAGGCGAAACTGCATCCGTTCCTGGCCCTGATCCTCGGCTCCGGCGCACTCGGGCTCGTCGGCGGCATGCCGGTGGACAAGCTGATCAAGAGCTTCAGCTCCGGCGTCGGCTCCACCGTCGCCTCGGTCGGCGTGCTGATCGCGCTCGGCGCGATGCTCGGCAAACTGCTCGCCGACTCCGGCGGCGCGGACCAGATCGTCGACACCATCCTGCGCCGCGCGGGTGACCGCACCCTGCCGTGGGCGATGGCGCTGGTCGCCGCGCTGATCGGGCTGCCGATGTTCTTCGAGATCGGCCTGGTCATGCTGATCCCGGTGATCCTGCTGGTCGCCAGGCGCACCGGGAAACCGTTGCTGCTGCTGGGCATTCCGGCCCTCGCCGGGCTTTCGGTGCTGCACGGCCTCGTCCCGCCGCACCCCGGTCCGCTCGCCGCCGCGGGCGCGCTGAACGCGAACGTCGGCCTCACCCTGGCCTTCGGCCTGCTCGTCGCGATCCCGACGGTGATCATCGCCGGACCGCTGTTCGGCAGGCTGGCCGCGAAAATGGTGCCGGACGCCGTCGCACCCGAACGGCTCGTCCCGGAATCGTCCTCTTCGGACGGACGCCGTCCCGGCTTCCTGGCGACGCTGTCGACCGTGCTGCTGCCGGTCGTGCTGATGATGGGCAAGGCACTCGCCGACATCCTGCTGGAGAAGGAGAACCACGTCCGTCGCGTGCTCGACTTCATCGGCGACCCGCTGGTGGCCCTGCTCGCCGCCGTCCTGCTCGGCATGCTCACCCTCGGCCGGGCCGCCGGCTTCACCCGGGGCAAGCTGTCGTCCACCATCGGCGACTCGCTCCCGCCGATCGCGGGGATCCTGCTCATCGTCGGCGCGGGCGGCGGATTCAAGCAGACCCTCGTCGACGCCGGGGTCGGCAACGTCATCACCGGACTGGCGACCGGCGCGAACCTCTCGCCGCTGCTGCTCGGCTGGCTGGTCGCGGTCGCGATCCGGCTCGCCACCGGTTCCGCGACGGTCGCGACCGTGTCCGCGGCAGGCATCGTGGCGCCGCTCGCGGCGACGATGGACCCGTCGCACAGCGCACTGCTGGTGCTGGCGATCGGTGCCGGGTCGCTGTTCTTCTCGCATGTCAACGACGCCGGTTTCTGGCTGGTCAAGGAGTACTTCGGGCTTTCGGTCGGCCAGACGCTGAAGAGCTGGTCGATCATGGAGACGATCATCTCCGTGGTCGCGATCGCGCTCATCCTGCCGCTGGGCGCGCTCTTGTAGCGCGGCCTTCGCGCGCTTCACGGAAAGTTCCGGTTGACACGTGACCTTTTGGTCACCTATTCTTTCGACGTGCCCGACGACGACCTGGTTTTCAAGGCCCTGGCGGATCCGACCCGCCGGTTCCTGCTCGACCAGCTGTTCGCGCGGGACGGCCGCACGCTGACCGAACTCGAGTCCGAAGTGGACATGAGCCGGTTCGGCGTGATGAAGCATCTGAAACTGCTGGAAGAAGCCGGACTTGTCATCACGCGCAAGGAGGGCCGGGAGAAGAAGCACTTCCTCAACCCGGTACCGATCCGGCAGATCCACGACCGGTGGATCGACAAGTTCACCGAGCGCACCGTGACCGCGTTGCTCGATCTCAAAGCCGAACTCGAATCGCCCGAAGCCGAGGAGCCATCATGACCGAAACCACCGCTGCCGCCACTCAGGTCTACCGCGTCTACATCAAGGCCACGCCGGAGAAGATCTGGGACGCCATCACGAAGCCCGAATGGTCGCGGAAATACGGTTACACCGGGCTCGTCGACTACGACCTGCGGCCGGGTGGCAAGCACGCCACCCACCCCACACCGGATTACGTCCAAGCCGGGTTCACGAACGACCTCGTCGAAGGCGAAGTCCTCGAGGTCGATCCACCGCGCAAGCTGGTCATCACCTGGAAGCTGCTGATGGACCCGTCCTTTGCCAAGGAGCCGCACACCAAGATCACCTATGAGATCGAAGAGACGAAGACCGCGGGCACTCGCCTGACCGTCACCCACGACGTCACCGACGCGCCCGCGACGGCCGCGCTGGTCAACGGCTCGCAGGAGGACATCAACGCCGGACCGGGCGAGAACGCCGGTGGTGGCTGGCCGTGGATCCTGTCGGACCTCAAGTCGCTGCTGGAGACGGACGAACCGCTCGTCCCCGCCGCTTCCTGAGCCGATAGTCCGTGAAGGCCTCCTTCCCTACCTTGAGAGTAGGGAAGGAGGCCTTCACGGACATTCAGACCCGTTTGGTCGCGGCCTTCAGCGCGGCCTTGGCCGTGTCGGCCGCACCGATGGTGTCCAGGGCGAACAGTGCCGCGCCGACCACGGGGGCGACGTCGACGACGCGGATCGCGGCGCGTGGCGCCACCTTCAGGCACCGCCGCTCGATCTCCGCGATCACCTGCGCGCCGACCCCGGTCAGCACTCCCCCGCCGAGGATGACCTCCGGTGCCTCCTCGGTCAGTTCGAGCCGCCGCAGGATGACCGCGACCAGCAGGGCCACCTCTTCGACAAACCGGTCGACCACGTCCTGCGCCACCTCGTCGCCGCCCGCCGCGACGGCGAACAGCAGCGGGCACAGACCGTGGATCGCATCGGTGTGCAGCTCCTCGAAATGCAGGCGCTGCACCACTTCCAGCACCGACGAGGCCTGGAAATGCGCGGCGACGGCGGTCTGCAGGGCCGTACCCGGGCCCCTCCCGTCCTCGGAGCGGACGGCCCACCACAGCGCTTCCTCGCCCAGCCGGTAGCCACCGCCCCAGTCGCCGGAGATCTTGCCCAGTGCGGGAAACCGGTGCTCGCGGCCGTCGGCGCTGACCCCGGCGCCGTTGATCCCGGCACCACACACGACCGCCACACCGGTCCCGTCGGAACTGCCCGCGCGCAGGAGCGCGAGCGTGTCGTTGCCGACGATCAGCGTGTCGCTCCAGCCGCGCACGGCCAGCGCCGCGTGCAGGATCGCTTCCTCCTGAGGGAAGTCCAGTCCCGCGAGGTAGGCCGACGTATGCGTCGCGAACGGACGCTCGTCGGGAAGCCCTGCCCCGCGAAGGGCCTCCAACACCAGCTTCTCCAGCGCGCGGACGCTCGCGTCGACCCCGATGTTCTGGGGGGACGCGCCCGGTCCTCGCGACTGCCCGAGCACCCGCCCGTCCCGGGAGACGATCAGGACGTCGGTCTTGCTGTTGCCCCCGTCGATCGCGACGACGACGTCGGTCGGGCCGGCCGTCATGCCCCCGCCCACGGCAGGAACTGGCGATTGATCTGCACCAGCGTGTCCGCGAGCTGGTCCGCCTTGCTGTACTGGCCGACCAGCGGATGCGCGAGCAGCGCGTCGGCCACCCGGTCCCGCCCGCCCTTGATGGCCGCTTCCAGCGCGAGCTGCTCGTAGGCGGTCACCCCGGCGATGAGCCCGGCGAATCGCTGTTCCACCGGCTGCTGCGGGATCGGCCGCGGCCCCTTGGCGTCCACAAGGGACGGAACCTCGATGACGGCGTCGTCCGGCAGGAAGTCGAACGTCCCTTCGTTGCGGACGTTGACGACATGCTCCTCCGCGGGCCCGCCCGAGGTGAGCGCGTGCACGAGCTGCACCGCGGCCTCGGAATAGTAGGCACCGCCCCGCTTTTCCAGCTGCTCCGGCTTGGTCACCACCTCCGGGTCGAGGTACACCTTGAGCAGTTCCTCCTCGACGTCGCTGACGACGTCCGCGCGCGGCCGCTCGGTGCGCTGCTTCATGACCTGCTCGTCGTGCCCGTAGTAGTACTTCAGGTAGTACGACGGCACGACGTTCATCCGCCGCATCCATTCCACCGGCGCGGTGACGTGCTCACCGAGGAACTCCGCGTGTTCCGCGAGCAACTCCGGCAGCCGGTCTTCGCCGTTGACGAGCACCTGGCGTTCCCAGCTCAGGTGGTTGAGGCCGGTGTGCACGAGTTTGACGTCGTCGACCCCGGCGCCGAGCAGATGTGCGAACGTCCGCTGGAGGTGGATCGCGACGTTGCACAGCCCGACGGCGCGGTGCCCCTCGTTCAGCAGCGCGCGCGTGACGATGCCGACCGGGTTGGTGAAGTTGACGATCCAGGTGTCGTCTCCGGCGATTTTCCTTACCCTGTCGGCGATGTCGAGCACCACCGGCACGGTGCGCAACGCCTTCGCGAGGCCTCCAGCTCCCGTGGTCTCCTGCCCGACACAGCCGCAGGCGTGCGGGAAGGTCTCGTCCCCGCGCCGCGCGCGCTGCCCGCCGACCCGCAACTGGATCAGCACCGCCGAGGCGCCCTCGACGCCTTCTTCGAGATTGGCGGTGGTCCGGACCCGCGCCGGATGTCCGGCGTGGCTCAGCAACCGGTTGCTGAAATCACCGACCGCCTCGACCCGGTAGGCGTCCGGATCGATCAGCACGATCTCGTCGACGTCCAAAGTGGACCGCCGTCCGGCGATCCCGTCGATCAGCTCGGGTGTGTAGGTGGACCCACCACCGACGACTGCCAGTTTCATCCCTTGACCCCTGTGAATGTGATGCCCTTGACGAAGGACTTCTGCGCGAACACGAACAGCACGATCACCGGCAGCATGATCAGCGCGGTGGCCGCCATGGTGAGGTTCCATTCCACGTGGTGCATCCCGCGGAACGACGCGATGGCCAGCGAAAGCGGCCAGCTGTCCCGGGTCTCACCGGTGTAGAGCAACGGACCGAAGTAGTCGTTCCAGGTGAACAGGAAGCAGAACATCGCCGTCGCCGCGATACCCGGTTTCGCCATCGGGATCAGTACCTTGACCATCGCCTGGAACTCGTTGCAGCCGTCGATCTTCGCCGCCTCCAGGTAGTCCTTCGGAATGGTGAGGAAGAACTGCCGCAGCAGGAAGATCGAGAACGCGTCGAAGAAGAAGTACGGCACGATCAGCGGGACCAGCGTCCCGGTGAACCCGAGCCGCACCCACAGGTCGTACAGCGGCACGACGGTGACCTGCGGCGGCAGCATCATCGCGGCCACGGTCAGCATGAAGAACAGGTTCTGTCCGCGGAACTTCAATTTCGACAACGCGTACGCCGCCGGGATCGCCGAGATCAGCGCCCCGAGGGTGGCCAGCGTCGAATACAGCATGCTGTTGCCGAAGTACTGCAGCAGCGGCGCCTTTTCGAACACCTCGATGAAGTTCTCGAAGTGCCACTCCTTCGGCCAGAAATTCGACGAAAGCGCCTGGTCGCTGGACATCACCGCGGTGAGGAACACGAACAGGATGGGCAGCATGAAGATCACGCCCATCGCGATGCCGAGGCTGTGCGTCGCGATCCAGTACAGCTTCTTGTCCCATTGACGCCGCACCCGCACCCGCGGCGGTTCGGTCACCGGTGCCCGTCTGCGGGTCTCCGAAAGCGTGATCATCCGCCTTCCTCCTGGTGCTGGGTCTTGCGAAGCTGCCGCACGAGAATCCAGGTGAAGCCGGCCGAAACGATGAACAGCAGGACCGCCATCGCGGCCGCGTAGCCCATGTTGAAGTACCGGAAACCCTGCACGTACAGCCAGACCGGATAGGTCAGCGTCGAGTTCTGTGGTGCGCCGATGAATTTCGTGTTGCCCGCGACGTCGGCCGCGCCCGCGGCCGCCGAACCCGCGACGATCGCCTGCGTGAAGAACTGCAGCGCGAAGATCATCGAGTTGACGATGCCGAACAGCAGCACCGGCGAGATCGACGGGAGCGTGACGTGCCAGAACCGGCGGACCGGCCCGGCGCCGTCGAGCTGAGCGGCTTCGTACTGTTCCTGCGGCACGTCGAGCAGTGCCGCCAGGATGATGATCATCAGCTCGCCCGAACCCCACATCACCAGCAGGGTCAGCGCGGGCTTCGACATCGCCGGGTCGTTGAACCACAGTCCGCCGTCGACGCCGACCACGCGCAAGAACGCGTTGACGGGCCCGTATTCCGGGTTGAACAGGAACACGAACGCCAGGGTCGCCGCGGCGGGCGGAGCCAGCGACGGCAGATAGCAGAGCGTCCGCACCAGGCCGATGCCCGACTTCAGCCGGGAGATGATCGACGCCACGCCGAGGGCGAACACCACCCGGCAGAACGTCAGGACGATCACCAGCCACAGCGTGTTGTACGCGGCGGTGCCGACCAGCTGCTCGCTGGTGAACATCCGGATGTAGTTGTCGAAGCCGATGAATTCCGGCGCGTTGATCAGGTCGTAACGGGTGAAGGAGTAGTACACCGTGGCGATCAGCGGGTACCCGAAGAAGATCAGGAACCCGAGCATCGCCGGGGCGATGAAATAGAAGACGGTGCGACGGCGGCGCGCTGCGTTCCCCTTCCGCGTCCGGGTGGACGCGGAAGGGGAACCGACCGCCCTGGAATCCAGGGTCGTGGTCATGCGATCAGCCGCCGGCGCGTTTCTGGGCCAGCTCGTCGTTGATCTGCGCGTCGACCTGTTTCAGGCCGGCGACCATGTCGGGGATGTTCCCCGCCTGCCACTTTTCCGCGAAGTCGTTGACGGCCTTGAGGTGTGCGTCGCCGATCGGGGTCGACGGGTTCGGCAGCAGCTTCCCGCCGTTGTACAGGTCGAGGAACGTCTTGAACTCCGGCGTGACCTCCAGCTTCGGGTCGGTCAGCGCGGCCTTGGTGCTGGGCACGTTCTTGAGCCCGTTCGACAGGTCGACCAGGGTGGCGGTGTCGAGGGTGACCTGCTTGATCAGTTCCCAAGCCGCGCCGGGGTTCTTGGCGCCCTTGGGGATCGCGATGATCGTACCCGTGGTGAACGCGCCGCCGTAACGGTCCGGCTTGCTGTCGAGCACCGGCGGGGCCGCGGTGCCGAACTTCAGTTCGGGCGCCTGGTCCTTGATGAACGCGGTGCGGTACTCGCCGTCGATCATCATCGCGAGCTTGCCGCGCTGGAACCCGTGGTCCGCCGAGTATTCCTCGCCGAGGCCTGCCTTGAACTGCTCGACCTTGGCGTGGCCGCCGTAGAAGTCGACCAGCTGCTTCTGGAAGTCGAACATCGCCTTCCACTCGGGGCTGTCGGCGAGGTGCGACTGTCCGTCGGGGCCGAGGTAGCTGGCGCCGAAGTTCGGGGCCCAGTACTGCGCCATGTTGGCGTAGAAGGGCATCGACGGCATGAAGCCGGCGACCTTGATCGAGCCGTCGGGGTTGAATTCGGTCAGCTTCTTGGTGGCCTCGAACAGTTCCGAGGTCGTCTTCGGCGGCGACGTGATGCCCTTCGCCGCGAACATGTCCTTGTTGTAGTAGAAGCCGTAGACGTCGGCGAGCAGCGGCATGGCGCAGCGCTTGCCCTGGAACTCGGTGTAGCTGCGGACCGCGTCGGGGATCTGCGTCAGGTCGATCTTGTCGCGGTCGATGTAGGGCTTGAGATCCTGGAAGCTGCCGGTGGAGCACCACGCGCCGAGGTTGTCGGTGAAGAACGAGATCGCCACGTCCGGCGGGTTGCCGCCGCGGATGGACTGGGTGATCTTGTCGTCGTCCTGCTGGCCTTCGTGCTTGATCTCGATGTTCGGGAACTTCGCCTTGAGCTTGTTGAGCCCGGCGGTGACCACGTTGTACTCGCGGTCGGTGAACTTGCTGTAGACGGTCAGCGTGAGCTTCGCGTCCGCGGCCGGGGCGGCCGCCGCGTCGCCCGAACCACCGTTCGGGCCGCTTGCGGCGCCCGAACAGGCGGACACCAGTGCGGCGACGGTGACCGCGCCGAGCACTATCGAGCCGCGCCAACGGCGGCCACTTCTCCGAACCTGGGTCGTGGAACTCATGACCCTCCTCCTAGTTGGTTGGGGCGGGAGACGGTGGTTCTGTTCGTGAATCCGGGATCGCCACGATCGGGTTCGGCTCTCCCGCCCCGGACCGCCTGGGCCCGAGGAGCGAAGGGGTGTTGACGCCGAAGACGTCCCTGCGCACGGTGGCGAGCGCGGATTGAAGCGCGCCCGCGCGGACCGCGTTGCCCTGCACCGAAGCGACCCCGACGGGGGTGCGGGGCAGGACGAGTTCGTGCAGCCGGTTCGCGACCGATGCGGCGAACTCCTCGCCACCGGCGCGGCTGGTGTCACCCGACAGCAGCACGAGTTCGGGGTCGACGACCGCGATCAGGCTGGCCGCGCCGCCCGCGACGCGGCGGGCGAGGTCGTCGAGGAAGGGTTCGTTGGCGCTTTCGCGGGCTTTGGTGACCGCGTCCGCCCCGTCCACGGCCTCGATGCCGTGCGCGGCGGCGAGTTCGACGACCGCGGGCGAGGCGACGAGGTCACCGAAACGGTCACCGGCGCGCGGCTTCTCGCCTTGCCGGGCCACGGAAACCGGATCGGGAACGCGCATCCAGTCGATTTCGCCGCCACCGCCGGTCGCGCCGCGCAGCAGCCGCCGCCCGACCACCACCGCGCCGCCGACGCCGTCGCTGAGCCAGATCATCACGAAGTCGTCCAGGCCGACCGCCTGGCCGACGGTCATTTCGACGATGGCGACGAGGTTGACGTCGTTCTCGATGGTGACCTCGACGCCGAGTTCCGCGCTGAGCCTGCGCGGCACGTCGAACCCGAGCCAGCCGGGGATGTGCGGCGCCGACGAGAGCAGGCCGGTGCGCGGATCGAAGGCGCCCTGCGCGCCGATGACGACGTGGCGGAGATCGGTGGCGGCGAGCCCGGCGTCGTTCGCGACCTTTGTGAGCGCGGTGCCGAAGGTGCCGACGACGTCCGCGCCCTCATGGACCGGGAGCGGCACCTGGTACTCCGCCAGCACCGCGCCCGTGACGTCGGAGACGACGAAATCGGCTTTCCGGGGGGTGAGGTCGACGGCCGCGACATAGGCGAGACCGCCGTTGACCTGCCAAAGCTGCGCCCGGGGGCCACGGCCACCGCCGCGCACGCCCGCCTTGCCGACGATGTCGTCCTGTTCGAGGCGGGTGAGCAGCTGCGCCGTCGCGGGCTTCGACAGGCCGATCGCGACTTCGAGCTCGGAGCGCGTCAGCGGGCCCTCCCGGAGGAGGACCTCGATGGCCGCACGATCGTTGATCTCGCGCAGCATTCGCGGACTACCGGCTCGCACTGTGGCTCGCTCCCGACTTCGTTAGGAAACTTTACAGACGGTTTCCGGGGACTGTAGTGAGCCGAACCACAGCCGTCAACGGGGTGGGGAAACGGGGAGATAACGCTTGCGGTGTTCCGCACAGCGGGTACGCGTGGAGGCACAGTGAGCTAGGAGCGCGGCCTTGCTCGCGCAGGCGTGACAGGCAGCTCGACGACGAAGGGCCGCTCAGGAGCGTCCTGAGCGGCCCTTCGTCAAGGCGTTGATCAGAAGTTGGGCTGCACGTACAGATCCCACACCCAGGGGAGCGAGGTGGGGTAGCACATCCACCCGTTCCAGTCTCCCGCGATCTGGCCATGGTGGCCGGTGATCCCGCAGTCCTCCTCGGTGTACGAACCGAAGTACTCGTAGTCCGAGGCCTGCGCCGCTCCGGCGTTCACCGCGCTGAACGAGGCGAAGGCCGCGACAGCGGCTCCAGCGACGGCGAACCGCCGCAAGGTGTTCTTCATGCTTACCCCAGTGTCTTGACTTGATGATCCAGAAAGTGGACGCCGGGAGGATATCGGACGCTTTGCCGCTTCGAGGGCAAATCACCAACTCCGGCTCGGACCTGCGACCACTGTGGCGCGTGAAGCCCTAAACGCCCGCCCAGGCCGCCAGCATCACACGCGCGATGGACGAGTTCCCCGGCAGCACCAGCTGGCGCCGACCACCGGCGATCGGCGTCGGCACGGCGCCCGCGTTCCGCAGCCGGCTGTTCGCGAACGCCGCCCGCACCTCCTCGCGTGAAACCCAGAACGCCTCTTCGATCTCGCCCTCGGCGGGCACGATCGTCGAAGAGATGTCGGCCCGCGCGGTGAAGCCGAGCATGATCGACCGCGGGAACGGCCATGGCTGACTGCCGAGGTAGCGCACGTCGCGCACGTCGACGCCGACCTCTTCGCGGATCTCCCGCTCGACACAGCCTTCGAGCGATTCCCCCGCCTCGACGAAACCGGCGAGGATCGAGTACCGGTTCTCGGGCCAGATCGGCTGGCGCGCCAAGAGGACGTGCTCGCCGTTGACACCGGCGTCGTCGTGCACGAGGCAGATCACCGCGGGGTCGGTGCGCGGGTACTCCTCACGGCCGCAGCCGGTGCACTTGCTGGCCCAGCCCAGCTGGATCACCTCGACCGGGTGCCCGCAGCGCGTGCAGAACTTCGCCTGGCGGCGCCAGTTCCGGAGCGCCTGCGCGGTGGTGAACAACCCGGCCGACGTGTCGTCGAGCAGGTCGCCGTAGCCGCGCAAGTCGACCCAGATCTCGCCTTCGTGCCGGGGGACCTCCTCGACGACGCCCCAGCTGCCCGCCATCTCGACGGTCTCGGTCTCCCCGGCGGGGCGGCCGGGCAGCGACCAGAAGTCGGTGCCCTGCCACTCCCCCAGGAAGATCGCGTCGGCGGGCGGCTCGGTGCCGAAGTCCTGCGTCTTGCGGGTCGCGAGCGTGCCGGAACCCTCCACCACCGGGGTGCGGGAGTGCTCGTCGAGCAGCACGACCCGCGCGTCCGGCCAGCGCCTGGCGAGCCTGTCCGGGTTGGTGCGCAAGGATTCCTGACGGTCCGCCGTGGAGCGCGAAAGCGTCGGGAGCGCCCCTAACCCGAACGGCGTGGTCATTCAGCCGGCTCCCCGACGGTCACGTCGCCCAGTGCCTTCAGCTTCGGCGCGAGAACGTCGGCGTCGCCGACGACGACCCCGGTGAACCGCTTCGGCGCGAAGTACTCCAGTGCGGCGTTGGCCACGTCTTCGGCGGTGACCGCGGCGAGCCGCTCCGGGTGCCCGGCGAGCCATTCGACGCCCAGCCCGGTCGCGGCCAGCGCGGACAGCTGGGCGGCCAGCCCACCCTGCGACGACGCCGACGTGACCAGCGAACCGATCGCGTACTGCCGCACCGACTCGACCTCGTCCGTGGTCGGCGGCACGAGACCCAGCCTCGCCAGTTCGTACCGCGTCTCCAGCAGGGCGGCCGCGGTCGCGTCGGTCGCGGTGTCCGCGTCGACGTTCACCACCGCGGTCTGGTCGGTGAACTCGAATCCGGAGTGCGCGCTGTAGGTGTAACCCTTGTCCTCACGGATGTTCTCCACCAGCCGTGACGAGAAATACCCACCGTAGGCGAGGTTCGCCAGCTGCAGCGCGGCGTAACCCGGGTCCGTACGCGGAACGGTCTGCGCGGACAGCCGGATCTGCGACTGCACGGCACCGGCGCGCGGCACGAGCAGGACGTGGCCGCCGGTGAGCGCGGGCAGCTCGGGCAGCCGGACGGCGGAGCGGTCCGAAGCCCAGCCGCCGAGCGCCTTCTCCAGATCGCCGATGACGGCCTGCGGGTCGATGTCGCCGACGAGCACGAGCACGGATCCGCGCGGCAGCACCGAAGCCCGGTGCAGCGCGCGCACCTGCTCCGGCGTCACGACCGCCACGTCTTCGGCCTTCGGCACCTCGCGCGTCGCCGGGTGGTCGCCGTAGCGGTGTTTCTGCAGCGCCTCGCGGGCGATCGTCCTCGGCTGCGTGCGCGTGACGGCGATCCGCTCGATGAGCCGCTCGCGTTCCCGTTCGACCTCGGCGTCCGCGTACGACGCGCCGGTGAGCGCGTCGGCGAGGACGTCGAGCATCGTCGGCAGGCCGTCGGCCAGCGACGTACCGGTGACGGCCAGCCGCTCCGGGTCGACACCGGCGGCCAGGTCGCCGCCGATCAGCGCCAGGTCGGCGTCGACCTCGATGCGGTCGCGGCGGGCGCTGCCGGTCAGCAGCGTCTCGGCCAGCACCTCGGCGGTGGCCGGGTGCAGCGCGTCGTCACCGGCGAACGGGATCCACAGGCGCAGCTCGACCAGCGGCACGGTGGCCTTGCGGACGGCGAGCACCCGCAGCCCGTTGCTCAGTGTGGTGTCCACATGGGACAGATCGGCGGCGGCGCGCTGCGTTCCCAGCGACGGGACCGGACGCGGCCCGGCGGCCGTGCGGCCGATCTCCTCGGCGGTGCGGTGCGGTGCGCTCACTGCTCGGTACCTTCCTGATCTGAAGCTCCACTACCCGGACGGATGACGAGGACCGCGCGCGAATCCGGCCGCAGCGCCTTCGCCGCCGCCGAAACGGCTTCCGCGGTGACCGCCGACATCTTCTCGGCGAGCCGGTGCACCAGCGACGCGTCGCCGTACAGCAGCTCGAACGAGCCCAGCGCCAGCGTGCGGGACACCAGCTTGTCGTGCTCGGAGTGCAGGCTCGCGGCCCAGCGCGCGGTGACCTTCTTGAGTTCCTGGTCCTCCGGCGGCGTGGCCGCCAGCTTCTCCAGCTCCTCGTCCAGCGCGGTGAGGACCTGTTCGGTGCTCACCTCGTGCGGGTGGATGGCGGTGATGGTGAAGGTGTCCGGGTCGCGGGCCTCGAACGGGCCGAACAGCCCGGCACCGGCGCCGATGTCGACGACCAGCGGTTCGCGGTGCACCAGACGCTGCTGCAGCCGGGAGCCGTCGCCGTCGGTCAGCACCCCGGCGAGCACGAGGTTCGCCAGGTAGCCGTCGAGGTCGTTGATCGGATCCGGCATGCGGTAACCGAGCGCGACCGCGGGCAGCGGGGCGTGCGGGTCCACGTGCTCGCCGCGCAGCTCGCCTTCGGGGGCGGGCTCGGCGAACGACGGGCGCTGGGGCGCGGGCCGGTGCGGCACGTCGCCGAAGTGCTTCTCGATCAGCTCGCGCGCCTGCTCGACGGTGAAGTCACCGGCGACGGTCAGCACCGCGTTCGCGGGCGAGTAGTAGGTGTCGAAGAAGGCCGCGCAGTCGTCCAGGGTGGCCTGTTCGAGATCCTCGAAACCGCCGTAACCGTTGTGCGCGTTGGGGAACGTGGAGTACAGCACCGGCGGGAGCAGGATCCACGGGAACCCGCCGTACGGCCGGTTCAGCACGTTGAGGCGGATCTCCTCCTTGACCACGTCGATCTGGTTGGCCAGGTTCTCCTGCGTCAGCTTCGGCGCCCGCATCCTGTCCGCTTCGAGGAACAGGGCGCGCTCGAGAGCCGCGGCGGGAAGCACCTCGAAGTAATCCGTGTAGTCCGGATGGGTGGAGCCGTTGAAGCTGCCACCACTCGACTGGACGTATCGGAAGTGCGCGAGCTTCTCCAGGCTCTCGCTCCCCTGGAACATCAAATGCTCGAAAAGGTGCGCGAAACCAGTGCGCCCTTCGGGCTCGGAACGGAAGCCCACGTCGTAGTGGACGCTGACACCCACCACCGGAGCGGTCTCGTCGGGCGCGAGCACCACGCGCAGACCGTTGTCGAGGGTGAATCGGACAAGCTCGGGATCGGCCATGCGCACCACCCTACGGCTTGGTCAGGGCTTCAGGCGACGACCCTGGCGGGTCGCGGCGAAGGTTCCCACTAGCGCGGCCGTGAAGTCGCTCACCCGCGCGATCTCCGCCTCGTCGGCGGTTTCCCTGCCATACCAGTAGATCTTGGGCGGTCCCTTGATTGCGGCGAAGCCGGCGATCCAGGTCTCTTGTTCGCCGAGAGCGAGCGCGTAGGGCAGCGCCCGCCACAGGAGCACCTCGCGTTCGAGCTTCGGGACGGCCGCCGGCTTGGTCGCCAGCACCGCCTCACGGACGCCGAGCAGCCGCCGGTGCAGCGCGATGCCCGCCCCCGTGCGCACCGGCAGCCGGCGGGCGGCGACGGCGAGTACCGCGCCCGCGGCGACGACGATCAGCCCGAGTTGGGCGTAGCCGACGGTCAGCGCCAGCAGGACGGTGAGGAACAGGCCGTAAAAGCAGATCCGCAGACCGGCCCGGGTGAGCCTGCCGGGTCCGCGCGAGTACCAGCGACGCTCGACCACGCTGTCACGCAACGCGCCCCGCACCGCGTCGACCCCGATGCCCGCGGACTGGATCTCCGACAGCCGGATCGACTCCCGCCCGTCCGGGAGCAGGAGGTCGAACACCGCGTGTTCGAAGGCGGTGAGCTGCTCGTCCGGCGGGTTGCGGCGGACGAGCCGCCAGTCGGTGAGTTCGCCGGCCTCCTCGCTCACCCACAGGTAGTTCCGGACCGCGAGGTCGACGACCGTCGCCGCCAGATCGACGGCGTCGGTCCGCCCCGAAAGGACGAACCCGACCTGTCCCGGCAGCACGCCCTCGGGTGACGTGAACGCGGCCTGTTCGTCCTTCCCGGTGAGCAGCTGGACCGGGAGCGCGCCGCCCGGACGCCGGTCCCGCCGTCGCAGCACGCCCAGCGCCACGGCACCCGCGATCAGCGCGAGCGCGAAGCCACCCCAAGCCCAGCCGACCGGCGCGGTGAGCACGAACGCTCCGGCGAAGGTCTTCGACGGCTCCAGTCGCGCGTTCGCCGGGACGGTGCCGCCGGGCAACTCGACCGAGATCTCCATCCGCTGTCCGGCGGGGAGGTTCTGCTGACTGAACCGGGTCAGCCCGGAATGTCCGATCTGCGCGGTACCGCAGTGCACGCGCGAGCCTTCGGGACCGGCGTGACAGGTGACCGCGTTCGGGATGGCGGGCGCGGCGAAGGCGGCGCGCACGAGTTCGAGGCCGGTGTCCCAGCCGCCCGCGACCTGCCAGCCGACCCGCAGCAGGCCGTCGGCTTCGGCGACCGCACCGTCCACTGTGTACCGGACGATCGAGGTGCCGCCCTTGAGCCGGATGGTGAATTCGTCGTCGGTCAGCTCGGAATTGCCCGCGCCTTCGATGACGACGTCGCGGATGCCGATGATCCGGTCGCGGTCGCGCGGGGCGGCGGTCCGCAGCGGAACACGGCGCGTCATCGTCGCTTCGCTCGGCACGGACACGGCCTCGACGACCGAGAGGGCGCCGTCGCGTTCCACCTTGAGCGAGATCTCCGCGCTGTTGGGCAGCGTGGGCAGTTGCGGTTCGCCTTGTGCTCCCGCCGGTGCACCCGGTAGCGCGCCCAAGACCACCAGAAGCGCCACCACGACCATGCGTTTCGTCCTCTGAATGCGGTACTTGCGCGTGCAAGTACCGCATTCAGAGGACGAAACGCGTGCCTTCACCTCAGGCGGGGACCGGTTCCGGGCGAAGGGAGCGCAGGTGCCCGGATTCGGCGAGCAGACCGTCCAAAGCGGACAGGAACGACGGCAGATGCGCGGCGAACCGGCGCAGATCCCGGTCGCCTTCGAGCCCGCCGAACCAGTACAGCCCGGCCGAACCGTCCGCCGACGGGTCGAGCGCCTCGAACGTCCGGAGCCAGTGTTCGGTGTCGCCGAGCACGATGGCGTACGGCAGCGAGCGGGAGAACACCATTTCCCGGTCTACCGGCGGAATGTCGGCGACCTTGACCGTGTGCAGGTATTCGAGGAGGCCGCGCACCTGGCCGACCAGGCGCCTGCCGCGAGAGGTCCTCGGCGGCACCCACGACGCGCCCAGCAGCACGGCGAGCCCGGCGAGCGCCACCGCGACCCCGAGCAGGGCGTGCCCGGCGGTGAACGTCAGCACCGCGGTGCCCACGAGCCCGAGCGCGACCAGGCCGACGCCCACCCAGGTGAGCTTGCTCCTGCTCTTGTCCGGGCGGCGCGAGAACCAGCCCTTGCGCACGACATCGGCGTACATCGCCTCGCCGGCGACGCGGAGGTCGACGGTGCCGCGACCACGGAGTTCCGACAGCAGCACGGAATCGGTGCCCTCGGGCAGGAGGGCGGTGTAGATCTCGCGCTCGAAGGCGACGAGGTGCTCGTCCGGCGCGTTGCGGCGGGCGATCTGCCAATCGACGGTCCCGGCGCCGCGGACCTCGGCGATCCACAGGTAGTTGCGGACCGCGAGGTCGACCACCGTGCCGCTGACGTCCACGACGTCGACCGTCTCGTCGACGACCGTGCCGACCTGGCCGGGCAGGACGCCGTCCGGAGAGGCGAAGAAGACACGGTCCCCGTCACGCATGAGGACGTCGACCGGGCCGGTGCCCGCGGTCAGCGCGCCCTTGTCGCGACGGCGCGACAGCCAGACGGCGACCGCGCCGAGCACGAGGAACAGCGCCAGCACCCCGAACCCGATGCCGGTGAGCGTGGTGAGCACGAACGCGCCGCCGACCGAGTCGACGCGCTCGAACCGCGCGTTGGCCGGCACGGTGCCCGCCGGGAGCTGGACGGCTAGATCGACCCGCTCCCCGGCCGCGAGCTTGTCCTGTTCGATGCGGACGACACCGCTGTGGTCGGTCTCGGCGAGCGAACACTGCCTGTCCGAACCGAGCGGGCCGGCGAAACAGTCCACTGTGGGCGTTTCGCGGGTCGGCGCGCTGAACGACGCGGTCACGCGGGACAGTTCGCCGTCCCAGCCGCTCGCGACCTGCCAGCGCACCTGCTGCGCGCCGCCGACGTCGGCGATCGCCCCGTCCACTTTGTACTTGAGGGTGGCCGCGCCCCCGTCGAAGGTGGCGACCAGCTGCTCGCCGGTCAGCTCGGTCTTGCCCGCGCCGTCGACCGTGACGTCACGGATGCCGTAGACCCGGTCCTGCTCCTCGGTCGCGGGAACCTTCAACGGAATCCGGCGTACCAGGTGCTGTCCACCCGGGACGGTCACCTGCTCGGTGATCGACACCGAACCGTCGCGTTCCACCTTCACCGCGACGTTCGTGGCCGCGCCGCTCGGCGGCTGCAGCAGCCCGAGCTGGCCGCGCGCGCCGAGCGGCGGCGGCTTCGGCAATTGCGGCGCGTTCGTCAGCGAAGGGCCCGCTTCGGGCGCCTCCGGAACGTTCGAATCCGTCGGCGGGGCCATCAAGGCCGTGCTCGCCGCGACGGCCACGACCGCCGTCCCCCATTTCGTCAACACAGCCACACACTCTAGGCCAGCCGATCTATGCTGACCGCCGAAACGCCGAAATCCGCCACCTGGGGCGAAAGGCGTTGCAGACCGCATGGGGGATCCACTCGATGAACCACCAGCCGCCCGGCCCGCCTGATCCGCGGCGCCGGCCGACTCCGCCACCGACGCCGCCACGGCCACCGCGAAGTGGCCGTCCGCTCCCGCCGCCCGGCGCGCGTCCACTGCCGCCGCACGGTGGTCCGCCGGTGCCGCCGCCGAACCGGCCGGGCCCCGGTGGTGGCCCGGTTCCGCCCGGCCGCCCTGGGCCGCAGGGTCCCGGCAGGCCGCCGATCCCGCCGCCGACGCCGATCCCGCCGCCGTACCGGCCGGGCCCGCCGAGCGGCGGGATACCGCTGCCGCCACCGGGCGCGGCTCCGCTTCCGCCGCCGCGGATCGGCGCCCCGGTCCCGTTCCAGCCCGGCGCTGTCGGCCCGCCACAGCTTCCCTACGGCCCGCGTTTCACGCAGCCGGCGTTCACGCCCTATGGCGGATACCGCGCCAAGAAGTCGAACGGCGGGGTCATCGCGGCCGTCGCGATCGTGGCCGTGATGGCGGTGATGGGCGGGCTGATCATGGTGATCGCCATCGCGAACAGCGGTACGCGCCACACCGCCGACGCCGGATACACGACCGGCGCCTACCCGACCACGTCCACTTCGGACTACTCGACGACGACCACGTCCAGTGACACGTCGACGACGACCGCCACCAGCTCGCGTGATTCGACCGCCACGCGCGGGACGTCGACCGGCTCGACCCGCGAGACCTCGGCCAGCCGGGCGCCGTCCGGCCCGCAACCGCAGCACAAGCTGGCGGACAACCCGCTGTGGCTGAACACCGACGTCGGCCTGCCGAACCAGGCGTGCAACCTCTCGCGCTGGGGGAACAACCCGAACGCGGCGTCGGCGTTCTTCGAGAGCGCGCGGCCTTGTCTGGACAGCGTGTGGCAACAGGTCATGAACTACACGAAACTGCCGTTCCGGGTCCCGACCGTGAAGTACCCCTCCGGCAAGAACTGGTCGAGCCCGTGCGGTGACGCCAGCAATGGCGCGGTGGCGGCGTTCTACTGCTCGCAGAACGAGACGCTGTACATGCCGTACGAAGGCCTACAGGTCGACCAGTACGGCAACCGGCCCGGGGTCTACCTGGCCGTCTTCGCCCATGAGTACGCGCACCACATCCAGGCGCTTTCCGGTATCTCGGACGCCTATTGGGACGCACGGTACGAAGCGGGCACCGACTCGGCGGCGGGTCTGGAGATGTCGCGGCGGAACGAACTCTCGGCGCAGTGTCTTTCCGGGACGTTCCTCGGCTCGACGGTGGGCCGCGGCGGCTCGGTCGACCAGGCGATGTACCGGGACGCGTGGGGATCGCAGGATCGCGGCGACCACAACGGCGGCCCGCGCGACCACGGCTCCGACGCGCACGCCGTCTCGTGGTGGCAGCACGGCGCGCAGAAGAACCGGATGTACCAGTGCAACACCTGGGCGGCGAACTCGTCCGAGGTGTCCTGACACCGAGGCCACCCCTGCCCCGCATTCAGTCCTCTGAATGCGGGGCAAGGGTCAGCCCGGAGGCGCGAAGGGGTTCTCGGGTTCCGGCTCCGGCCGCGTGACCGGCGCGGGAGCGACCGCCTGCGGATACGGCTGTGGGTAGGGCTGCCCCGGCTGGGCCTGCACAGGCGGCACGTATTGCACGACAGGCTGAAGCGGCGCGTGCTGGAGCTTCGCCTGATCCCGCCGACGTCGCTCCGCCAGCACCGCCGACAGGTACGCCCACGACGGCACCCCCGGCGGCACCGGCGCCCCGATCACCGCCGCGACCTGCTGCGCGAGGCCGTACCCGAGAGCCTCGACAGCCTCGGGACGCAGCTCGCTCGTCCGGCTCAAGAACTGGCGGACGGCCAGCGCGAGGTCGTTCGGCAAGCGAGTCAAGTCCAGTTGCGAGGCCCAGTACGCCAGCTCCGGCGGCATCCCGACGTACGGCGTCCGGGCGGCGGGCATGCGTTCGCGGATCACCATGGTGCCGGCGAGGTAGTCGCCGACCCGGCGCCCGTTGGGCGAAAGCAGCGACGTGACGACCGCCACGACGCCGAGCAGCCCCAGCGCCCAGAAGTCGACGAAGAAGCCGGCGAGCCCGCGGACGAGCGCGTGCCGGAACCGGACCGGACCGCCGTCGGTGCGGACCACGCGCAGGCCGAGCGCCATCTTCCCGAGCGTGCGGCCCCGGCTGAGCGTCTCGAAGAGCACGGGGTAGCCGACCATGATCAGCACGAGGGTCACCAGGAACAGGGTCAGCGCCAGCGCTTCGTCGCCGAACGCGGCGACCTGGCTCAGTATCAGCATCGCGACGAACAGCGCGATCAGCTGAAGGGCGACGTCGATCATCATGGCGAGCCCTCGGCTGGCCAGTTTCGCCGCGCGCACGTCCAGGACGACGGCCTCGCCGGTGACGAGTTCGGACTCTTGTTCCACCTGGCAAGCGTAGTGACGAATAGGCTGGGCGACCAAGGACGATCGTCGGGAGGGCTCCGAGTTGGACGTGGACGTGTTCGTCGCCGCGCATCAGGCGGACTGGGACCGGCTGCGCGACCTCGTCGGCCGCGCCGGGAAACTCAGCGGCCAGGACGCCGACGAGCTGGTGACGCTGTACCAACGCGTCGCCACGCATCTTTCGGTCATCCGCTCGGTCGCGCCCGATCCCGCGCTCGTCGCGCATCTGTCCGGTCTGGTCGCGAAGGCGCGCTCCGCCGTCACCGGCTCGCACAGCCCCGCCTGGCGCGAGGTCGGCCTGTTCTTCACCCGGCGCTTCCCGGCCGCGCTGTACCTGAGCAGGCGCTGGTGGCTCGCGTCGGCGGCGGCGTCGATCGCGGTGATGGCGATCGCGGCGGTGTGGATCGCCGGTGACCCGCAGGTACTGGCGTCGCTGGCCTCGCCGGAGGAGTTCAAGGACCTGACCGCGCCGGGCGGGAAGTACGAGACGTATTACTCGTCCGACCCCGCCGGCTCCTTCGCCGCGCGCGTGTGGACCAACAACGCGTGGGTGGCCGCGACGTGTCTGTTCCTCGGCGTGGTGATGGGTCTCCCGGTGATCTACGCGCTCTGGGCGAACTCACTGAACCTCGCGGTCGGCGCGGCGCTGATGGCCTCGGCCGGACGGCTCGACGTGTTCTTCGGCCTGATCCTGCCGCACGGCCTGCTGGAACTGACCGCGGTGTTCGTCGCGGCCGGGACGGGACTGAAGCTGGGCTGGACGGTCATCGACCCGGGACGCCGTTCCCGGACGGCGGCGCTCGGCGAGCAGGGGCGGTCGGTCGTGGTGATGGCGCTCGGCCTGACCGTGGTGTTGCTGATTTCCGGCGTGATCGAGGGCTTCGTGACCCCGTCGGGCCTGCCGACCTGGGCGCGGGTCGGAATCGGCGTAATCGCCGAAATAGCTTTCCTGCTCTATGTGTTCGTGGTCGGGCGTAAGGCCGCGAACACGGGGGAAACGGGCGATGTCGACTGGCGATACGCCGGTGATTCTCGACCGGAGGCGGGCTGACCTGGTCAGCCCCGACCGGGGTCCGCGTGGGCCACTCACCGGCGCCGACGCGCCCGCGAGATCAGAGTCGCCCGGCCGCCTTCAGCGCGAGATACCGGTCGGCCAGTCGCGGCGGGAGGTCCTCGGGAACGGCGTCGACGACCTCGACCCCGTGCCGCGCCAGCCGCGCGGTGACCTGGCGCCGTTCGGCCAGCACCCGCTCGGCCGCGGCGGCGTCGTAGACGGCCTCCGCGTCACCGCGGCCCGCCGCCATGTCGGCCACCCGCGGATCGGCCACCGAGGCGACCACCAGCTGGTGCCGCGAAGTCAGGTTGGACAGCACCGGGAACAGGCCTTCTTCGAGCGGTGCCGCGTCCAGGCCGGTCAGCAGGACGACCAGCGCGCGCCGCCGGGTCCGCCGCAGCACCTCCGCGACCATCCCGCGCGCGTCGGTTTCGACGAGCGACGGTTCGAGCGGTGCCATCGCGTTCACCAAGGTGGGCAGCAGGTCCGTCGATCCCTGGACCGCGGCCTGCACCTGACGGTCGTAGGCGAAGAGGTCGACGCGGTCACCCGCCCGCGCGGCGAGCACGGCAAGCAGCAGCGCGGCGTCCATCGCCGCGTCGAGCCGCGGCGCGTCCCCCACCCGGCCCGCCGAGACGCGGCCGGTGTCGAGGACCAGCACCACGTGCCGGTCGCGTTCGGGGCGCCAGGTCCGCACCATGACGTCGGACGCGCGGGCCGAGGCCCGCCAGTCGATCGACCGGACGTCGTCGCCGATCACGTACTCGCGCAACGAGTCGAATTCCGTGCCCTGTCCCCGGATCAGTACCGCGTTGCGGCCGTCGAGCTGTTGCAGCCGCGCCAGCCGCGACGGCAGATGCTTGCGGCTGTGGAACGGCGGCAGTACCCGCACGGTCCACGGCACGTCGTGCGAACCCTGCCGGGCCGCGAGGCCGAGCGGCCCGGTCGACCGGACGGTGACCCGGACCGCCTGCCGGTCGCCGCGCCGGGTCGGCAGCAGCCGGGTGGTCACGACGCGGCGTTCGCCCGCGGGCAAGGTCAAGCGGTGCCGGTCGTCCGCGCCGGCGCTGGGCGGCCAGGCGTCCCGCAGCCACGCGCGCACCGGGCGGCCACCGGGGTTGGCGACGGTCAGCGTGACCTCGCAGGCCTCACCCAGCCGTACGGACGTCGCACCGGATCGTGCGAATCGCAGGCTCCGCACCCTCCCGGCGAGCAGGAGATCCAGCACCACCAACAGGAACAGGACCGCGGCGGCGAGCCCGATCCCGGCCCACGACGGCAGCAGGAGGCCGACCACCGGCGCCGCGAGGAGCGCCAGCAGCCCGAGCCGCCCGGTGACGGCCATCAGCGTGGAACGGGCACGGACGCGAGGACGCGGTCCAGCACGCCGTCGGCGGTCGCGCCTTCGAGTTCGGCCTCGGGCCGCAGATCGAGCCGGTGCCGCAAAGACGGCCGTGCCAAGGCTTTGACGTCGTCCGGGGTGGCGTAGTCGCGGCCGGCGAGCCAAGCCCACGCGCGTGTCGCGGCCAGCAGCGCGGTCGCGCCACGGGGCGAGACGCCGATGCGCACGGACGGCAGCGCCCGCGTCGCCCGGCAGACGTCGACGATGTAGGCGAGCACCTCGGGGCGCACGGTGACGCCGGCGACCGCGCGCCGCGCCGCGTCGAGTTCGGTGGCCCCGGCGACCGGTTTGATCCCGGCCGCGACCAGGTTCCTCGGGTCGAATCCTTGCGCGTGCCGGGAAAGGATGCCGAATTCGTCCTCGCGCGACGGCGTCGGCATGGTCAGTTTCAGCAGGAACCGGTCCAGCTGCGCCTCGGGAAGCGGGTACGTGCCCTCGTATTCGACCGGGTTCTGCGTCGCGATGACGATGAACGGATCGGGCAACGGCTGGGTCTTGCCGTCGTTGGAGACCTGCCGCTCCTCCATCGCCTCCAGCAGCGCCGACTGCGTTTTCGGCGGGGTGCGGTTGATTTCGTCGGCCAGCAGCAGATTGGTGAACACCGGGCCCTCGCGGAAGGAGAACTCGCCGCTGTGCGCGTCGTAGACGATCGAGCCGGTGATGTCGCCCGGCATGAGGTCCGGTGTGAACTGCACCCGGGTCGTCTCCAGGTCCAGCGCGGCGGCCAAGGCGCGCACCAGCAAGGTCTTCGCCACGCCGGGAACGCCTTCGAGCAGCACGTGCCCCCGGCACAGCAACGCGATGATGAGCCCGGTGACGGCCGCGTCGTTGCCGACCACGGCCTTCCCGACCTCGGCGCGCAACGCGATCAGCGCCGCGCGCGCTTCGGCCGCACCGTCCACATCGGACTGCCCGGGTTGCCCGGCCTGTTCGGTACTCAAGACCGCTCCACCTCTCGTTCCACGACGTCGAGTCCGTCCGCCAGCCGCACCAGCGCGGCGTCGTCGGCGGGCGGATCCCCGTACAGCAGCGCGCCGACCTCGGCCGGTGACCGGCCGGTCCGCGCGGCGACGGATTCCACCAGTGCCGCGGGTTCGGCGTCGCGGGTCAATCCCAGCAACGGCCGAAGCCGCGCGCGGGCCGCCTCACGCAGGGTTTCCCCGGCGTGCGCGGCGGCCTTCGCCTTGCGATACAACCGAGCCCGCCCCTCGGTGGCTTCCGCCGCGCGCACCACGACCGGGATCGGTTCGGTCACCACCGGCCCGAGCCGCCGGGAGCGCCACAGCGCCAACAGGACCACCGCGATCCCGGCCTGCAAGGCCGCGTACGACCAGCCCGCCGGGATCAGTTCGGACAGTGGCTTCTTCTCCGCTTCGAGCGACGGGTCCGCCGGCGTCGGCAGGTACCAGACCAGCCGCTCGTGCTTCCCGAGCAGCCGCATGGCGAGCGCCGCGTTGCCCTCGTCCGACAAGCCTTTGTTGGTCAGCGGTTCGGGAGAACCGAGCACGGTCACCGTCGCTTGTGGACCGGGGACTTCGAGATACGAACCGCCATAACAATCCTGTGCTCGCGGCTGAGTGGCCGCGTACCGCAAGCCACCCATCGTCGCGCTGCCCGCCGCGACGGGATCGGCGGCCTGGCAGTCCGGTGCGCGGGTCTGGACTTCCAGCTGACCGGTCGAGCGCACGCCGGGAAGGATTTCTTCGAGCGTGCCGGGACTCGGCTGGACGAGTACGACGTGCTTGGCGGTCCGCCGGATTTCGGCGAAGGTGTGCTCGGGCAGGTAGGCGGGCTGGGTGATCAGGACGGTCGCGTCCCTGGCGACCCCGTTGGCCTCGGCGGCGGTGCGCGCGATCGGGATCTTGACGCCTTCCCGTTCCAGCAAGGTCGCCAGCGCGCGGCTGCCGCCGGGCTCGTACGAACCCGGTTCGAGGGCGCCGGGCGTCTGCTCCCCTCTGGCGAGGACCACCAGCGTGCCGGTCAGCACGACGAGGAGGATCACCGCGAGCGGAAGCCGCACCCCGCGCCAGATCCGGCGGGCGTCGGGCGAAACCGAGGTCATCCGGCCGCCAGCGCGACAGGCCGGGACCGGCGGCAGCGATCGTCCAATTCGGACAACGACCGGTAGCCGGCCTCGGTGGCGGGTATCCCTCCATAATGGACATCATCGAACAACCGGGCACCGGCGCGCAGCGAATCGGCGACGTCCGGGAGCAGCCGTCCGGCTTCGATGGCGGCCTCGTCGGCCGTCCGGCCGGACTTCTCGTCCAGCAGCGCCCGTTCCTCCAGTGACCGCACCAGGGCACGGAAGAGCTCGCGGACGGCGTCGTCGAAGTCGCCCCGCGCCGCGGCCTCCGCGGCCGCTTTGCGGTGTTCACCGGAAGGCTTGCGCCGTCCGGCGAAGACCGCGCGTTCCCCCTTGGCCGAGGTCGCCAAGGGACCGGACCGCAGCCGGACCACCACGAACAGCGCGATCACCACGACGATCAGCACCACGACGGCGAAGATCCCGCCGGGCACCGCGCTGTCGACGGTGGTGAGGAACGTCAGCAGCTTTTCGACGACCCAGCTGAACGCCTCGGACAGCCAGCTCGGCTTCGCGGCCTGGTAAGCCGGACCCGAGAGTTCCTCGGCCGCGCGCAGCCGCGCGGTGTCCCGGTCGATGTCGACCGGGACCTCGGTGAGGAGCCGCGTCACCATGCCTGCGGCGGAGGCGGCGGCGTGATGCCGGCGGCGCGGGCCAGTTCGATGTCCATGCCCTCGCGGCGCATCCGCTGGTCGATGTAGAGGATCACGGTGACCAGCGCGGTGAACGGCCCGACGATCGTCTGCGCGATCACGGTGCCGACCGACTGCAGGATCAGGTCACCCGTCGAGGGGATGTACACCTGCTGGGGATCGGTGAAGACGGACATGAACGCGCCGAAGCTGAACGGCGTCGTGATGATCATCGCCAGCAGCGACGAGATCACGGTGGCCAGCAGCAGGATGCCGAAGACCCGCCAGAACATCCCCGAGACCAGCTTCACCGAACGGCGGAACGCCTCGCGCACGGTACCGCGTTCCAGGAGCAGCGCAGGACTGGCCAGCGCCCAGAAGGTGAACGGGATGATCGCGGGGATGAGACAGAAGATCGCCGCGACCAGGATCGCCAGCGTGTAGAGCACGGTCAGGCCGAGCAGCGGCAGGAGCCGGGCCGCCGCCTCCTTCACCGCCTCCTTGAAGACGATCGGCTTGCCCAGTGCGGCCTTGCCCATCAAGACGGTCAGGAAGCCGGTGAGCAGCGTCGTCCCGACCATGGTGGCGATGAGGCTGACGAAGCTCACCGCCAGCGATCCGCCGAGCAGGTCCAGCATCTGGTTCAGCAGTTCCTGATCGGTGGCCGCCGGGCCGAGATCGCGGATCCGCTCGAGGTCCTCGGTCGTGTCGACCAGCAGCAACCCGATCAGGTCGATGGCGGCGGTGAGCACGGCGGTCACCGCGGCGGCACCGAAGACCATCCGCCAGTACCGGCGCATGGTCGTGACCGCGCCGTCGAGGATGTCGGTCAGGTTCAGCGGGCGCAGCGGGATGACCCCCGGCCTGCCGAGGCCGACCTTCCAGTTCGGATACTGCTGCTGCGGGGGCTGATACGACGGCGGCGGAGGCGGCGGTGCCGCCCCGGACGGGGACTGCCATTGCTGCTCCGGCGCCGGTGGTGGCGGCACTTCACCGCTGGGCGGTGTCGGTGCGTCCGCCTGCGGCTTCGGCGTCTCGGAACCTTCCGGCCCGGACGGTCCCCCGGTCTCCGTCATGCGACAAACCCCTTACCCGTTCGCGTGGCTTACGCACACTCTTCCAGAGGGCTCGACACCCAGCCAGAGCTGGGGTGACGACACGGATGGGTGACCGCTCGCCTCACCGTGGATACCCTCTGCAGCGAGCACTGGGAGGGGGCGCCGTTAGCTCGTTATGCTGAACATCGGGCCGGGTACCCCCGGTTCGCCCCTAGGACCACCCGGGACCGACTTGATGACGCAACCGCCCCACGGCCAGTGGCCGCCACGCGGCGCCGTCCAGCCACCGCCGGTGCACGGCCGACCCCCTGCCCCGTGGCAGGGCGCGCCACACCAGTTCCCGAAGCCGCCGCGCCGGTCGGCCGGCGCGATCGTCGGGATCTGCCTCGGTGCGGTCGCCGTACTCGTCCTCGGTCTGGTGGCGATCGTTTCACTCAATCGTGACGACAACGATCACGTAGCGAACGCGGGCTACCAGAACTCCCCCGGCCCGACTTCCCCGGCGGCCCTGCCGCCGAGCGGGTCGTCGTCGCCGTCGTCCTCCTCGCCGGATCCGTTCCCGACGTCGCCGACCAGGACGCCGTCCACCTCGAACGGGCCGCAGAAGATCCTCAAGCTCGCCGACCACCCGATGCTCCAGGATCCCAACGCCGGGCTGCAGAACCGCGTCTGCGCGCTGCCGCAGTGGCAGAGCAGCCAGCAGGCGGCCGAAGCGTTCTTCACCGCCGCGGGCAAATGCCTCGACAACGCGTGGGGCCCGTTCCTCGAGGCCTACCGCCTGCCGTTCACCCCGCCCGCCCTGCACTTCCCGACCGGCGCCAGCTTCGACACCGAATGCGGCACGATCCAGGTGGGCATCGCCACGGCGGCGTACTACTGCGAGAACAACCTCTACGTGCCGTTCCGGGGTCTGCAGACCGACCAGTACGGCAACAATCCCGGCGTCTACCTCGCGCTGTTCGCCCACGAGTACGGGCATCACGTGCAGGAGGTCGCCGGGCTGATGGACGCGGCCTGGCAGAAGATCTACGACGCGGGCCAGAACAGCCCGGCCGGACTGGAGATGTCGCGGCGGAAGGAACTGCAGGCGCAGTGCTTCTCCGGGATGTTCCTCGGCGCGCATGTCGACCAGGGCGGCACGGTCAGCCGGGACATGTACAACAAGGCCTGGAACGACCAGGAGACCCGGGGCGACAACACCTCACGCAGCCAGGACCACGGGACGAACGCGCATTACGCGTCCTGGTGGCGGGCCGGCGCGAGCAACAACCGGATCGCCGACTGCAACACCTTTTCGGCTCCGGCCAGCGCCGTCTCCTGACGTCCCGCGTTCAGTCCTCTGGATGCGGTACTTGCGTGTGCAAGTACCGCATCCAGAGGACTGAACGCGGGCTCATGCGGGCGCGAGCCGCCGCGGGCCACGCAGGACGAGGAAGACGTACATCCCGCCGGCGAAGCAGCTGAACACCAGCAGGGCCAGCCCCAGCGGACGCCGTCCGTCGCTGGCTCCGGCCGCCGCGTCGGCCGCGTGCACCGAGACGGCGCTACCCGCGGCGCCGTCCGGGACGACGACCTCGAGCCGCTCGCCCTTGCCGTGCCCGCAGGCGTTGAGCGAGCCCTCCATCGGCCGGCCGCCGAACTCGAACTTGACGGTTTCGGTGGCGCCACCACCCGTACAGGGCACGGGCTGGACGACCTCGGCCTGCACGGTCGTCCCCGGAGTGCCGTTCGTGATGCCGAACAGACCCGGCCCGGCGAGCCAGGCCAGAAAGATCACCAGCAGGCCGACACCGGCCGCCACGGCCAGGGAGTTCCACCCCGGGGTGAGCCCTCTGGCGGGGTCCGATCGCTTGCGCACGAACGCCATGCTTCCAGAACCGGGCGGCAAAACACAGCGAACCCTCCCGGCGGCGAAGGTGATGGCGAAGGTCCCCCGCTACCGCCCGCCGCGTCAGCGCTCGATGGTCTCCGCGGACGTCACCTTGCGGACGTACAGCAGCTTGTCACCCGGCTCGATCGCGTCGGCCTGCGGAGCGTCCACGCGGTACAGGACGCCGTCGCGGACGACGCCGAGCACGATGTCCGACAGATGCCGCGGCGAGCCGCCCTCCTCGGACGGTTCCACCGGGCGTTCGGCGATCGCGAGGCCGGACTCGGGGGTCAGCAGGTCCTCGACCATGTCGACCACCAGCGGCGACGACGTCGCCATCCCGAGCAGGCGGCCGGCCGTCTCGCTCGACACCACGACCTGGTTCGCGCCCGATTGCTTGAGCAGGTGGACGTTCTCCGCCTCCCGCACCGACGCCACGATGTGGGCCTTCGGCGCCAGCTCGCGCGCGGTCAGCGTGACCAGCACCGCGGTGTCGTCCCGGTTCGGGGCGACGACGACGGCCTTGGCCCGTTGCACACCGGCGACCCGCAGCACGTCGGCGCGGGTGGCCGAACCGTGCACGGTCACCAGGCCGAGTGAGGTGGCCGCTTCGAGGGCCTGCTGGTCGGTGTCGACGACGACGATGTGGTCGGGTTCGACGTTCTCGTCCCCGAGCAGCGCGTTGACCGCCGACCGGCCCTTCGTGCCGAATCCGACGACGACCGTGTGGTCACGCACCTTCGTCCTCCACTTTTGGATCTTGAAAGCCTGGCGGGAGCGCTCGGTGAGCACTTCCAGGGTGGTACCGACCAGGACGATGAGGAAGAGCACCCGCAGCGGGGTGATCACCAGGACGTTCACCAGCCGAGCGGACGACGTCGCGGGCGCGATGTCACCGTACCCCGTGGTCGACAGCGACACGGTCGCGTAATAGAGGCTGTCGAGGAGGCTGAGCCCGTCGCCGTTGGCGTCGCGGTAGCCGTCCCGGTCGAGGTAGACGATCAGGACGGTCGCCAGCAGGGCGAGCATCGCGCCGATGATCCGTTTGAGGATCGACCGCAGCGGGCTGACCGTCAGTTCCGGCATCCGGATCACGCCGACGAGCTCGTGGTCCGGGCGGTCGCTCAGCCGGACCGGGAAACGCTTGAGAACCCTCATGCACCGGCTCCGGCCTGGTCCGCGTCATTCACGGTCGGGAGGATAGCCGAAGATCCTCGCCTTCAGCGCGGTATGCGAAGCTCGGGGCATGTCTTCGGAATCCAAGCCGTCGCAGCGGCCCGCGTATTTCCTCGCCGGCCTGCTCGGCACGGCGGGCGTCCTGCACTTCCTCCGGCCGAAACCCTTCGACGCCATCATCCCGAAGCAGCTCCCCGGTTCGCCTCGCGCGTGGACCTACGGCTCCGGCGTCGCCGAGCTGGGGGTCGCCGCCGCGATCGCCGCGCCGAAGACGCGGCGACTCGGCGGGCTCGCGGCCGCGCTGTTGTTCGTCGTGGTCCTGCCGGGGAACGTCAAGATGGCCGTGGACGCCGATCGCCGAAAGGCGCCGAAGCACTGGCGAGCGGCTTTCTGGGCCCGCGTCCCGCTTCAGATCCCGCTCGTGACCTGGGCGCTCAAGGTCCGCGACCGCGCCTGACCCGCGTTTCGTCCTCTAAATGCGGTAGTTGCGCGTGCAAGGACCGCATTCAGAGGACGAAACGCTAGATCGTCGGGACGCGTCGCAGAAGGTTTCGCAAGCCTTCGGCGTCCAGCAGGTCGGCCGGGCGGACGGTCTTGCCGTGTTTCACGTAGTGGAACGCCGCCCGCACCTTCTCGACCGGCACCTTCTTGAGTGCCGCCCACGCCAGCCGGTACGCCGCCAGCTGCACGGCCAGCGGCGCGAGCCGGTCTTTCTCCGGCACCGCGCCGGTCTTCCAGTCGACGACGGTCCAGCCGCCGTCGGCGTCCGCGAAGACGGCGTCCATCCGCCCGCGCACGGTCACGCCCACGACGTCGGCCGAGAACGGGACCTCGACCGCGTGCGGCACCCGGTTCGCCCACTCGCTCTTCTCGAACGCCGTCTGCAGCGCCTCCAGTTCGGAATCCGGCGCCTCGTCGACGTCCGCCGCGCCCGGCAGATCGTCGATCTCCAGCAGCTGATCGCCGCCGAACCGCTTCTCGAGCCAGCCGTGGAACGCCGTCCCCCGGCGCGCATAAGTGTTGGGGCGCACCGGAAGCGGCCGCCGCAACCGCTTCGCCAGCGCGGCCGGGTCCGCCGACAGTTCCACCAGCTGGCTCACCGAAAGATGCGGCGGCAGCACGACCTGCTGCACGCGGTTCTGCGCCCGCGCGCGCTCCTCCAGCAGCACCTTGGTGTCGGAGATCCAGCCGTCCGGATCCTCCTCTTCCTCGACGTCCTCTTCTTCGGCGTTTTCCATGGCCTCGAGCACCATGTCGACACCGTTGGTGACGCCCTCGCGCCGCGGCCACAGCGGATCGACCGGCCACCGCGACCGGCGGGAGTCGGCGACCAGCGGGTTCTCCTCGTCGCTGTCGGGCTCGTCGGCCCAGTGCTCGAGGCGGCCGACCGAGTTCGCCCGCATCACCTCGCCGATTTCGAGCAGGAACTCCGAAGGCCCCTTCGGCCGCGCGCTGCTCTCGTTCCACCAATGCCCGGAAACGAGCAGCGTGTGCTCGGAACGGGTCAGCGCGACGTAGCAGAGCCGACGCTCCTCATCCGCCTCCCGCGCCACGAAGCCTTCTTCGTGCAGTTCCAAGGCTTCCTGGACTTCTTTGCGGTCATAGCCTTCGGAGAGCCGCAGCTCCGGCAGGTCCTCCGAGTCACCGCGCAACGCGGCCGGGAGCGAAGTCGAGGTCCGCAGCCACGACGACGAACGCCGCCTGCCGGGGAAGACCTCCTTGACCAGATGCGGCACCGCGACGATGCGCCACTCCAGCCCCTTGGCCGAGTGCACGGTCAGCACCTGCACCCGGTCCGGGACGACCTCCACTTCGCCGGGGGTGAGGCCGTCTTCCGCGTGCGCGGCGGTGTTCAGGTAGTCCACAAAGGACAAAAGGGTGGCCGTCGGCGAGGTTTCGGCGAAATCGGAGACGACGTCGGCGAACGCGTCGAGGTGCGCGCGGCCCGCCGGCCCGGGACGGGCCAGCGACTCGACGTCGAGCAGCATCGTGCGTTCCACGTCGGCGACCAGTTCGGGCAGCGACTGGTCGAGACGGCGGCGCAAGGCCGAAAGCTCCGCACCCACGCGCCGGATCCGCCGGTACCCTTCCGGTGAATACCGCTCCGGCGTACCGGGATCGTCGATGGCGTCGATGAGGCCCGCCTGCTCGACCCGCTCGGTCACCAGCACTGGTTCGTCCACATCGGACTTCGTGGCCGACGGCTCCGGTGAGGAGAGTTCGCCCGCGCGCCGCCACAGGGCCGCGAGGTCGGCCGCCGCGATCCGCCACCGCGCCCCGGTCAGCAAGCGCGCGGCGGCGCTGCCCGCGAGCGGGTCGGCGAGGACGCGGAGCGTGCTGACCAGGTCCGCGACCTCGGGTTCGTCGAGCAGGCCGCCGAGTCCGACGACCTCGACCGGCAGCCCGCGGGCCCGCATTTCGGCCGCGATCGGGGCCATGTCGGCGCGGCGCCGGACCAGCACCGCCGCCGTGGGCGGTTTCCCGGTCTCCTCCATCGTTTCGAACCAGCGCTTCGCCACCGCGTCGGCGACCCATTCGCGTTCGGCACGGACGTCCGGCAGCAACGCGGAGGCGATGTCGGCCGTACCGGCGCCTTCCAACGCGCGCAGCCGCGCGACGCCGAGACCTCGCTCCCGCAACGGTTCCGAGATGGCGTTGGCGAGTTCCAGCACCTCGGGCGGGTTGCGGAAACTGGTCAGCAGCCCGAAATCAAGGGCCGGGACGAGCCGTTCGCCGTTGTCGCGCGGGAAGTCCGTGGTGAACCTCGGCAGGTTGGCCGCGCTCGCCCCGCGCCAGCCGTAGATGGCCTGCGCCGGATCGCCGACCGCCGTCACCGGCATCGGCGGATGTTCGACGCCGCCGAACAGCGACCGCAGCAGGATGCGCTGGGCGTGCCCGGTGTCCTGGTATTCGTCGAGCAGCACCGCGCCGTACCGGTCGCGCTCCCCCGCGACCACCGCCGGATAGCTGCTGGCGAGCTGCGCGGCCAGCGACATCTGGTCGGCGAAGTCGAGCGCGCCCTCGGCCCTCTTCCGCGCGTGGTACGCCTCGACCAGCGGCAGGAGCGCGAGCCGGAACCGTTGCGCGGTCATGACTTCCGCCAGTTTCTGCGGTAGCGCGGCGCGTTGCCCCTTGGCCCGCGGCGCGTTTTCGATGACCTCGCACAGCCACGAGGTGTACTGCGCGAGCCGTTCCGGTTCGACCAGGTGCTCACCCAGTTCCCCGGCCAGCGCCAGCAACTGCGCCGTCACCGTGGCGGGCACGCGATCGGTGTCGAGGTCATTGTCCCAAGTGGACACCACGCGATGCGAGAACTGCCACGAAGACGTCTCCGAAAGCAGCCGGACACCGGGCTGGACCGGCAACCGGAGCCCGTGTTCGGACAGCAACCGCCCGGCGTACGCGTGATAGGTGAGCACCGTCGGTTCCCCGGCGGTCACCGTCATGCGCAGGTCACCGGTCGGGTCGATCCGGTCGAGCAGCCCCGACCCGACGAGGCGGCGCAGCCGGGTGCGGACGCGTTCACCGAGCTGGCGGGCGGCCTTGCGGGTGAAGGTCAAGCCGAGAACGCGTTCCGGCGGCACGACGCTGTTGGCCACCAGCCATACGACGCGCGCGGCCATCGTCTCGGTCTTGCCCGCCCCGGCCCCCGCGACCACCAGGGACGGCTCGATGGGCGCGGCGATGACCTCGGCCTGTTCGTCGGTCGGGCTGTGCAGGCCGAGCGCGCGGGCGATCTCGCCCGGTTCCACCTGGCGGCGCTGAAGATTCGAGATCAAGGACCGGTCACCTGCCTGCCCTCGGGCCGCAGCGGACAGCAACCCCTTGCCGGGCACCGGTCACAGTCCGGGTTCTCGGTGACCCCGTACTCCGGCCCGGTGGCCGATCCGGCCGCCGAGCGCACCAGTTCGAGCCACTGCTTGCCGCCGTCCTCGTCCAGCGGCGCCTGTTCACGCTGGGTGGAGCCGGTCTTGTTGTTGGACTTCGCGACGTAGACCAGTCGCGCGCCGCCGGGTTTCGAGCCGCCCTCGACCGCGCCGAGCAGCACGGCCAGCTGGTACGCGGCCAGCTGCGGATGCTGTTCGGCGTCCGAGGCGGAGATCGGGACCTTGCCGGTCTTGATGTCGATGACGACCGGGCGGCCGTCCTTGTCCATCTCCACCCGGTCGACGCGGCCGCGCAGCAGCACGCGGACGTCGCTGCTCTCCCCGTCACCGACCGGGAGTTCGACCTCGATGTCCTGTTCGACGCCCGCCTCGATCAGCTCCTTGCGACTGGTTTCCAGCCAGGAGATGAAGTTCCGCAGCATTTGTTCGACCCGCGAGCGCTCGCGGCGCGAGAACCACGGCGCCCCCGCGTCGACCCGCACCCACGCCTCGTCGAGCGCCGCGCGGATCTGCTCGTCACTGCTCCCGCCCGCGACCGCCTGCGCGAGCCCGTGCACCAAGGTTCCGGTGACGGCGGCCAGTTGCGCCGGATCGCTGCCGCCGTGGCGTTCGATCAGCCACCGCAGCGGGCATTTGACCAGAACCTCCACAGTGGACGGTGAGATCCGGATGAGATCGCCCGGTTTGTGCACGGGTTCGCCGGTGGACGGTTCCAGGAGGCCGTACCAGGTGCCCGGATGCGCTCCGGGCACCCCGGCGGCCGCCAGTTTCGCGAGCTGACGGGCCGCGCGCTGCCGCCTTTCCGGCTCGCACGCCTCATCGCAGACGACTTCACGCAGTTCGCCGACGAGTTCGGCGAGCACCAGCGACCGCTCGGCGGGTTTCATCCGCGAGTCGAGTCCACCGTCGTCCGCGCCGTTCTCCTCCAGGTCGTCGATGAACCGCGAGGGCTGCTCATCCTCGCCCGCGACCGCGCTGACCAGCAATGTCTTCCGAGCCCGGCTCGCGGCGAGATAGAACAGGCGCCGCTCTTCGGCAAGGATCGGCGCGGTGGCGGACACCTTTTCGTCGTCGACGCCGGACATGAGGTCCACCAACCGCTCGACGCCGAGCACGGAACCGCGCAACCGCAGATCCGGCCAGCTGCCCTCCTGCACCCCGGCGACCGACACGACCGTCCATTCGCGACCGGCGGCAGCGTGCGCGGTGAGCAGGGAGACGCCTTCGCTCTTCATGGCCGCGGGCGCCAGCGTGTCACCGGCGATGTTCTGCGCGGACAGGTAATCCGCGAACGAGGCGACACTCGCCCTCGGCAATCTGTCGACATAGCGACCGGCCGCGTCGAAGAGCGCGACGATCGCGTCGAGATCCCGATCCGCCTGCGAGCCCAGTGAACCGCCGCGATCGACGAGCCGCAGGAAACGCTGCTCCAGACCGCTGGCCTGCCACAGCTCCCACAGCACCTGCTCGACGCCGTCGCCCCGCACCACGGCTTGGTGCGCCGCGTGCAGCAGGCCACCGACGCGGCGCATCGGCTGCGCTTCGGCCTCCGCCAGGCCGGTGAGGACGTCGTTGGCGCGCAAGGCTTCCACCAGCAACTCGTCGCTGGATCGCTGCCCACCACCGGCGAGTTCCAGCCTGCGCAGGCCGCGGCGCAGCCGCCGCAGAGCGAGCGGATCGGCGCCGCCCAAGGGGGACGACAGCAGCATCTCGGCGAGGTCGACGTCGAGCAGCTCCGGATCGGCGGCGAGCCGCAGCATCGCCAGCAACGGCCGGACGGCCGGTTGCTTCGCGAGCGGCAGCTCCTCGGTCGCCGAGCCGATGGGCACCCCGGCCGCGCGCAGAGCGCGTTGCAGGACAAGGAAAGTACGGGCGGGCGACCGGACGAGCACCGCCATCTCGGACCACGGCACGCCGTCGACGAGATGCGCGCGGCGCAGCTGATCGGCGATCCAGCTCGCCTCGGCGGCCGGTGTCGGCATCAAGCGGACACGGACGGCGCCACCCTCGGCGTCCGGTGCGTCCACCAGCTTGCGCTGCGGTGCCGAACCGGGCAGCACGGAGCCGAGTTTCGTGATCGCCGTGCGGATCACCGGGGCGTGCCGATGCGCGGTGGTCAGCAGGACCGTGCGCTCGCCGTCTTCGTCCGCGTCGGTGAACAGCCGGGGATCCGCGCCGCGGAAGGAGAACACGGACTGATCCGGATCACCCGCGACGACGAACTCGTCGGCCGCGTGCCCGATGAGCCGGATGAGCTGGGTCTGCAGCGGGTCGAGATGCTGCGCGTCGTCGACGAACAGATGCCGGACCCGGCGTTGCTCACGTTCCCGCAGTTCGGCGTCGTCCTCCAGCGCCAGCAGCGCGGAGGTGACGAGTTCCGCCGCGTCCAGGGCGGGCGCGCTCGCGACACCGAGCGCGTTGCCGCCCGCGCCCTGCAGCAGCGTGACCTCTTCGTACTGGCTCCAGAACCGCCCGGCCGCGACCCACTCGTCGCGGCCGCGCCGCCTGCCGAGTTCGACCAGATCCTCCGGGCCCAGTCCGCGTTCGGCGGCGCGGAGCAGGAGGTCCCGCAGTTCTTCGGCGAAACCGGGCACGTTCAGTGCCGGCCGCAGCTGCTCCGGCCAGTCGAGCGCGCCCTCTTCGAGGTCACCGGCGAGCAGCTCGCGGACGACGACGTCCTGCTCCGCGCCGGCCAGCAGCCGGGGCGGCGGGAGGTCGTCGGCCTGGGCCTCCATCCGCAACAGCGCGTACGCGTACGAGTGCACTGTGCGCACGAGCGGCTCACGGATCGTGCGCGGCAGCGGATCCTCTTCCGGGTCGGTGGTGAGCCGATGGGTGATGTCGGCGCGCAGGACGTCGGCCGCCTTGCGTGAGGTGGTCAGGATGAGCACGCTCTCCGGATCCGCGCCCTCGGCGATGCGCCGTGACGCCGCTGACGCCAGCAACGCCGTCTTGCCCGTGCCGGGACCACCGAGGACCCGGCGGAAGCCGTCGGGGGCGGCCAGCAGGCGGCGGGCGCCGGCATCCCACTGGAAGGACGGCGTGCCGGTGACCGGCGTGCGGACCAGCCGCGCGTCGGTTCCTGCCGCTGTTCGCCGCCCGTTCACGCCCACGATGGAACCACGCCCCGCCGACACAACCGCGCAGCGGCACGGCAAAGTGGTCCCATGGATGACGAACTGCACGAGCGAGTGCGCGAGGTCATCGCGAGCGTGCCCGCCGGCTCGGTCGCGACTTATGGGGATATAGCGTCGGTTTCGGGTGCCCCGTCACCGCGGCTGGTCGGGCGGATCCTCGGCGAGGACGGCCACGACCTGCCTTGGCACCGCATTCTGCGCGCCGACGGGACCCCGGCGCCGCATCTGGTCCACGAGCAGCTGGAACGACTGCGCGAGGAAGGCGTCTTGACCGACGGCCAGCGCGTCGACCTGCGAAAATACCGGTGGCAACGTGATCCCGGCGACGACGGTGGTCCCGACGCTCTGTTTTAGGTTAGCCTCGCCTAATGAGTTTCATCGAGGCGGAGGTGACCGGCGTCCGGCGGCTCACCCCGCATATGAGCAGGGTGACCTTCTCGGCGGCGTCGCTGGTGGACCAGGCGCCCGACCAGTACCTGAAGGTGTTCTTCCCGCAGCCCGGCCAGGCCGAGCCTGTGCTGCCCGCGCCGCTGAACGGCGACGAAGTGCTTTCCTGGTACCGGACCTACCTCGCGATGCCCGACGATGTCCGCCCGTCGATGCGCACCTACACCGTGCGCGCGTGGCGACCGTCGGCGCGGGAGCTCGACATCGACTTCGTGCTGCACGGCGACGAAGGCCCCGCCTCGGCGTGGGCTTCCCGTGCTTCGGAGGGCGACAGGGTCGCGTTCCTGGGGCCGCACGGCCTCTACGACGTGCCCGAGGGCACGAACTGGCAACTGCTGATCGGCGACGAGACCGCGATCCCGGCGATCGGCGCGATCGTCGAGGCGCTGCCCGCCGGGACGCGCGCGCTGGTCTACGTCGAGATCGGCGACCGCGAGGACCGGCAGATCTTCGACACGAAGGGGACCGTCGAGCTGCACTGGGTGGTGCGCGACTCGGGTCCGGTGGGCGAAGCGGTGCTCGAAGCCGTGCGCAAGGCGGACCTGCCGGGCGGGACGTCGTACGCGTGGATTTCGGGCGAGGCGAACATGGTGAAGCTCGCGCGGCGGCATCTCGTGCGGGAGCGCGCGATCGACAAGCGGGCGATCTGCTTCACCGGGTACTGGCGGCAGGGGCTGAGCGAAGAGGCCGCTAGCCGCGAAGCGATGCGGCAGATCGAGAGCGGCGAGGTCCCGGAGGAGGAGGACTGACGGCCCTGGACGGCCTCGCCTGACCTCCTCGCCCCCCGCTGACCTGCGGAAAGAGAGCAAGGGACCTTTGTGCGCCGTGAAGGCCTCCTTCCCTACGCTGAAGGTCAATGCCAGCAACTTAAGCCGCGGCACTAGAGATCCTCGGACTGTCCATAAAGGACGTAGTCCTGGGTAAATGTCCGGTTGGTCCGTATTCTTGAGGTGGCGAAGGCCTCCTTACCTACTCTGAGAGTAGGTAAGGAGGCCTTCATGGCATCCCTTCGGCCGAGCCGACGCTAGATCCGGACCGTTCCCTGAAACGTTCCACGCCAAATCCGGCCGCAGCCTTTCCGAAGACCGCCTGAGCAGGGCGAATACGGCTGAATCGCACCCGTCCTGCTGGCTTAAGTTCCTGGCCTTGCCTACCCTGAAGGTAGTGAAGGAGGCCTTCACGGACCCACCCCAGATCCACAGTCGCCACAGAAGCCTCACGCGCCACAGCACTCGAACCACAACTCAGTGCGGTACCCAGAGCGTCACCCGGGTCCCCCGCCCCGGATGCGAGTCGATCGTCCCCCGTCCGCCGACCTCCGCCAGCCGCGCCATGATCGACTGGCTGATCCCGAAGCCCGGCGGCCGGTCCAGCATGCTGAAGCCGGTCCCCTGATCCCGCGCGATGACCGCGACGCCGCCTTCGCGCTCTTCGACGCGAAGCACGACCTGCTTGGTCCCAGCGTGCTTCACGGTGTTTCGGAGCGCTTCGCGAACGGCGTCGCGGATGGCGGTCCGGCGTGCGTGCGAGAGGCGGTAGTCCTCCTCGGTCTCGGCCGCGACGAGCTGGGTGCGGAGGCCGTCGCGCGCCATTTCGGTGGCGACCTCGGCGAGATCCGCCGCGAGGCCGCGGGCCGACGGCGCTTCCGGGCCGGTGAGTTCGCGCCGCAGTTCGGCGGCCTGCGCCCGCGCCGTCGCGCGCATCTCCGCGAGCCGTCGCACGGCCGCGGAATCGTCGTCGGGCGCCTCCATGCCCATCGCTTCCAACGTCTGCAGCACGGAGTCGTGCATGACCCGCCGAGTCCGCAGCCGCTCGGCGCGCTGCCCGCGGCGCATCCCGATCCCCAGCGCGAACCGGGTCCCGACGCCGAGCAGGATCAGGATCCCCGCCGTGGTCACCATCGCCACGACGAGCGCGACCATGCAGCCCACCGAACGGCTCACCGCGAGCGGGTCGTCGATCGGGAGCCCGCCGATCCAGGTCAGGAACGCCCGGAACGGAAGAGCCGCGATCAGCAGCCCGAAAGCGGCCGGTAACCCGAACGACAACGTCCACAACGCCACCGTCCCGACCAGCCACGTCCACGCGACGTCGACGGCGAACGGCTGGATCTCGGCAGGCGCGGTCGCGGCCACGATCGTCGCGAGCACCACGCCCACCGCGAGGTCGGCGTACATCAGCCGCCCGGACGTCTTGGCCCGGATGCCGCGGCCCCGCACCACCCACCAGACGGCGAAGGCGTTCAGCAGTATCGCCAGGATCGTCGTGCTCAGCACCGGGACGATCCCGGCCGAGCCGTTCGCGACGGCGAAACCGAGGTACACCTTGGGAAACGCGGCGACGCGGTAAAAGATCGGGCCGAGCGCGGAATAGCGGATCGCGCGCATCAGCAGCGAATCCGCGGAATCCTCGCGATAGCGCCAATCGGGCACGGAATCGGGGTCGGGTGCTTCATCGGCCGGGCTGGCGCCCAGCACCGAAGATCCCTTTCGCAACATGGCGCGCACGAAGGTGACCGATTGCGACTCGGACATCCGCCGCCCTCCCGTGCGTCCGGTATGTCGAGCCTGGCAAAGGGGAACATCCCCGTCAAGACGGCCGAACGCGCAGCTCCGCGACGAGAAGTTTCACCAGCGCGCCGAGGCGTTGCCGTTCCGGCTGGACGGTCGATACGCCGGCGGCTTCCAGCGGCGCGGCGGTCACCGGTCCGACGCACGCGCACAACACCGGGCCCCGCAACGCGGCCAGGAGTTCCTCGCGACGCGATCCGGCCAGCGCGAGGAGATTCGTCGCCGCGGGCGCGCTGGTGAACGCCAGTGCGTGCACCCGCCCGGCGAGCACACTTTCGACGAGATCGTGCACCGGTTCGGCGTTCTCCGGCGAAAGCCAGCGATACGGCTGGACCTGGACGACGTCCGCCCCGGACGCCCGCAGCAGCCCGGTGAGTTCGGGCAGCAGGGTGCCGTGCAGTTGAACGGCGACCCGCGCCCCGCGAACCCCGGCGGCACGCAGTCCCTCGAACAGTTCGGCGTTGCTCTCTTCCGGCGCGGAAGATTCCTCACGAAGACCCTCACCGCGCACCGCGCCCGCCGCTTTCGGCCCGCGCACGAAGATCCGCGACGCGCCCAGCCGTTCCAGCAGCGGTTCGCGCAGGCCCCAGCCTTCGGCGGCCGAGAGCCAGCCGCGGAATCCGGCACCGGTGGTGACCGCGGTGAACCCGACCGGCGCGGCCAGCACGGCGTCCGTCGCCGCGCGCAGTTCGGTGTCGTCCGGCAGCGGGACGATGCGGATGGTCGGCGCGTGCAGCACGGTCGCGCCATGCCGTTCGAGGGCGGCGACGAAGTCGTCGGCCCGCCGTTCCGCGGTGATCCCGATCGTGATGCCGTCCAGGTCAGCCATAGCGCGCGCCCATCTTCCCGATCTCCTCCGCCAGCCGCTCGCGCAGCCCCGGCGGTTCGAGCACTTCGAGGTTCCCGCCGAAGCGCAGCAGTTCACCGACGGCCGATTCTCCCGGTTCCACGGGCAGCTCCATCGTCAGCCAACCGTTTTCATCCGGCTCGGCGGCCGCTTCCCGCAGCGCCCGCGCGCCGACCGCGCCCAGATAGAACGGCACCAGTATGCGGGCGAACTCGTTCAGCCGGACGACCGCCACTCGCGAGTACATCCGCTTTTCGAACTGCTCCGACCACTCGTGCCAGTAGCGGGCGAGATCGAAGTCGGACGGCCGTTCGAAGGTCTCGCCGAGATCTTCGAGCTCTTCGATACGCGAGACCCGGTAGGTCCGGTCGTCAGCCTCGCACCGCGCCGCGAGATACCAGTTCCCCGCCTTGAGGATCAGGCCCAGCGGCTCGAGGACGCGCTCGACCTTCCGCTGGCCCCAGCGTTCGTAGGAGACCTTGATCCGCCGCGTCTGCCACACCGCGTCGGCCAGTTCGGACAGTCGCGGCAGGCTCTCGATGCCGCGGTGCCAGCCGGGGACGTCCAGAAAGAACCGTTCGGAGACCTTGCTCGCCCCGGCGCGCAGTTCCGACGGCATGGCGGCGTGCAGTTTGAGCTGCGCCGCGGCGAGGACGGTGCCCAACCCCAGTTCGGCGGCCGCAGCGGGCAGACCGGCGAGCGAAAGCGATTGCGCCTCCTCCTCGGTGAGCCCGGTCAGCCGGGTGCGATAGCCGTCGACCAGCTGATATCCGCCCGTGCGCCCGCGATCGGCGTACACCGGCACGCCCGCCGCGGACAGCGCCTCGACATCGCGGTAGACCGTCCGGACCGACACCTCCAGCTCGGCGGCCAGCTCCTCGGCCGTCATCCGGCCGCGGTTCTGCAGCAGGAGGAGGACCGAAAGGAGTCGGCTCGCGCGCATGAAGCCAGTATTGCCGAAAAACCTGACATGTTCTGACAGGTTTGGCTGTCAGGGTGAGTCCCATGAACACGTTCGCCATGAAGAACTGGGAAGAGAACATCGTCAGCGGCACCGACGGCGGGCCGCGCGTCGCCTACGCGCACGCCACGCTCGCCTACCGCGGACTGATCGAAGGCGAGTCGATCGTCGACTACCTGCTGTACTACGCGGGTGAGGGCTACGACGGCGACGGGACGACCGCGCCGGGCTTCGAACGCGTCGAGGGCAGCGTGGACGGACGCAAGGGCAGCTTCGTGATCAAGCATGACACCGGCTTCGACGCGAAGGGCATCTCGTCGACGTTCACGGTGGTCGAAGGCTCCGGAACGGGTGAACTCGCCGGGATCACCGGCACCGGTACCACCGCGGGCGTCCTCGGTGAGCCGACGATGTCGTACACGTTCGACTACTCGCTTTAAGGAGGACAGGTGCTCGAGGTCGATCGCGAGCAGGTGCTGGCCTACCGGATCGCGGCGCACGGGCTGCACCGCGAGGAGACGGACGCGGCCGCGGCGGCCGTATTCGACCTCGGCCTGCAGGATTCCGTGCGGGACACCGCGTTGCTGGGCCTCACCGCCCGGATCGACGGCGACATCACACCCGCGATCTGGGAAGACGGCCGGTTCGTGCTCGCCTGGACGCACCGCGGCGCACCGCATTTCCATCGGCGCGCCGAACTGGACGCCATCAGAGCCGCGCTCGTGCCGCTCGACGAGAAGGACGCGATGGCCCGGATCCTTTGGCAGCGCAAGCAGGTCGAGGACGCGGGAATGTCCGCGGCGGACGCCCTGTTCACGGCCGCGAGGGCGATCCGGCAAGTCGTCACCGGCCGACAGACCAAGGGCACGGTGAGCGGCGCGGTCACGAAACTGATCCCCGACGGCCTGTCGTACGCCTGCCGCGGTTGCGGGGTCGTCCACATCTACGAGCAGTTGATGCGGGTCGCGTCGCTCCACGCCGGGGTCCGGCTGGAGCCGGGCGCGACCCCGGCGACGCTGGCGCCACTGGAAAAGCGGGGCAGGCTGAGGACTTCGCCGGACGTCGAGGCGGCCACCCGCGTTGTCGGGGGCTACCTGCGGATCAACGGCCCCGCCACTCCCGGCGACGCCGCGGCCTACGTCGGAACGACCCGAACCGGTGTCGGCGCGATGTGGCCGGACAACCTGGTCGAAGTCCGTGTCGACGGCAAGAAGGCGTTCTTGCCGGAAGACAGCGTGCCGTTGCTGGAGAACCCGCCCGAGCCGGACGCGGTCCGCCTGCTGCCGCCGCTGGACCCGTTCGTCCAGGCCCGGGATCGCGCCGTGCTGGTGCCGGACAAGGCCCGGCAGAAGGAAGTCTGGAAGATCCTCGGCAATCCCGGCGCGCTGCTGGCCGACGGCGAGCTCGCCGGGGTCTGGCGGGCCAAGGCGAGCGGGAAGAAGCGGCTCGACTTCACGGTGACCCCGTTCGACGCCGTCCGCCCGGCCGTGCGGAAGGCGGCCGAGGAGGAAGCGGCCCGGGTCGCCGCGGCCCGAGAATTCCCCGACCTCCGCGTCACGTTCTCCTGACCCACGTCCCGCGTTTCGTCCTCTGAATGCGGTAGTTGCGTGCGCAAGTACCGCATTCAGAGGACGAAACGCGGGCGTCACGGGTCGACGGCCAGGCGATACCCCCGTTTCACCACCGTCTGGACGAGCTTCGGTGACCCCAATGAGTTCCGCAGGCGCCCGATGGCGGTCTCGACGGCGTGTTCCTCGCCGCCGTCGGGCAACGCGGAGATCAGTTCCCGCCGGGAGAACACCCGGCCCGGCGACTCCGCCAGCGCCCGCAGCAGCGCCATCGGCGCGGGCGCGATGTCACACCACTGCCCGTCCACCAGTGCCGCCTGCCCGCGCAGTTCGATGCTCCGCCCGCCCGCGGTCAGCCGTGGCGAGCGGGCTTCGAGCGCGTCGGACACCGTCCGCGCCAACGCCCCGATCCGCGACCGCGTCGGCTGGACCGTCGGGATCCCGAGCGCGGCCAACGGCCCGGCGGTGATCGGCCCGACACAGGCCACCACGACCCGCTTTTCCAGCGCCTGAACGATTCCCGAGAGCCGCCCGGTCCGCTTCGCGACCCCCAGCATGGACGCGACGGCCGGCGCGCTGGTGAACGGCAACGCGTCCACCGAGCCGTCGAGCACCGCGTCCAGCAGCCGATCGAGCGGCCCGGGATCGGCCGGCCCGACCCAGCGGTACACCGGCACCTCGATCACCTCGGCACCAGCGTCCCGCAGACTGTCCACAAAGTACGGAAGCGGCTCGCCGTGCAACTGCACCGCGATCCGCTGGCCCCCGACACCGGATTCGAGCAGATGCCGCAGGACCTCGGCGTTGCTCTCCGAACCCGGCGAGTAGTTCTCCGAAAGCCCGGCCGCGCGGATCGCGCCCTTGGCCTTCGGGCCGCGCGCGAGCAGCGCCGACTTCCCGAGCCGGTCCAGCAGCTCATCCCCGAGCCCCCAGCCTTCGGCGGCCTCGATCCAGCCGCGGAAGCCGATCCCGGTCGTCGCGACGACGGCGTCGACCCGGTCCTCCAGCAGCCGCATGGTCGCCGACCGCAGCTCGGTGTCGTCGGAAAGCGGCACGATCCGGATCGCCGGGCCGTACCGCACGGTCGCACCTTTACGCACGAACAGCGCGCCGAGCTCGTCAGCTCGTCGCGCCGCCGTGATACCGATGACGAATCCCGCCAGGGGAAGGACTTCTGTCACGGCGAAGCTTCCACCTCCACGACACCCCCGGCGACCCGGACCCGGTACGCCTCGACCGAGACACCCTCGGCGTCGAGACATTCACCGGTCCGCAGGTCGAACCGTTCCTTGTACACCGGCGAAGCCACGACAGGGACACCCCCGGCGTCGCCGACGATTCCCCGCGAAAGCACCGCGGCGCCGCTGATCGGGTCCAAATTGGACAGTGCGTACCAGCGGTCACCCGGCAGCCGGAAGATCGCCACCTGCACGCCGTCGTCGAGCAGGGCGGCGACGCCGGACGATTCGGGGACCGCGCCCGCCGCGCAGATGGCGGTCCAGGTGCGCTGGATCGAGGTCGTCACTGCTTCACCTCCGGGATGCCCAGCAGCACGGGCACCTTCTGGTCGCGTTCGGTGCGGAAGGAGATCGTCGGGTCCGGCGTGCCCGGCGCGTTGACGAACGAGGTGAACTTCGCCAGCTTCTCCGGGTCCTCCAGCACGCCGCGCCATTCGTCGGCGTAGTCGCCGACGTGTTTGGCCATCGCCGCGTCGAGGTCCTCGCAGATGCCGAGCTTGTCGTCGACGATCACCGCGCGCAGGTGGTCGAGGCCGCCTTCCATCTCCTCGACCCACGGCGCGGTGCGCTGCAGCCGGTCGGCCGTGCGGACGTAGAACATCAGGAACCGGTCGATCGTGCGGATCAGCGTCTCCGTGTCCACTTCGGACACCAGCAGATCCGCGTGCCGCGGGGTCGCGCCGCCGTTCCCGCCGACATAGAGGTTCCAGCCCTTGTCGGTGGCGATGATGCCGAAGTCCTTGCTCCGCGCCTCGGCGCATTCCCGCGCACAGCCCGAAACCGCGGACTTCAGCTTGTGCGGCGAACGCAGGCCGCGGTAGCGCAGTTCCAGCTCGATCGCGAGCCCGACGCTGTCCTGAACGCCGTAGCGGCACCACGTCGAACCGACACAGGATTTGACCGTGCGCAACGACTTCCCATACGCGTGGCCCGACTCGAACCCGGCGTCGACGAGTCGCCGCCAGATCAGCGGAAGCTGGTCGACGGTAGCGCCGAACAGGTCGATCCGCTGTCCGCCGGTGATCTTGGTGTACAGCCCGAAGTCCATCGCCACCTGCGCGATGACCATGAGCTTCTCCGGCGTGATCTCGCCACCGGGGATGCGCGGGACCACCGAGTAGGTGCCGTTGCGCTGCAGGTTCGCCAGGAACTTGTCGTTGGTGTCCTGCAGGGTCGCCTGCTCACCGGCGAGGATGTGCCCGTTGCCCAGCGTGGCCAGGATCGACGCGATCGCCGGTTTGCAGATGGCGCACCCGGTTCCCGTGCCGTACCGGTCGATCATCTCGCTGAACGTGCTGATCCGGGTGGCCCGCAGGATCTGGAACAGCTCCGCGCGCGACTGCGAGAAGTGCTCGCACAGCGCCTTGGACTGCTCGACGCCGCAAGCCGTCAGCAGCTTGCCCAGCAGCGGGACGCAGGAACCGCACGCCGTCCCGGCCCGCGTGCAGCCCTTGATCTTGGCGACCGAATCGCACCCCGCTTCGGTGATCGCGTGGGTGATGGCGCCCTTGGAAACCGCGTTGCAGGAACAGATCTGCGCGGCGTCGGGCAGCGCGTCGACCCCGACCGCCGCCCCGCCACCGGCCGGGGCGAGGATCGCGCCGGGTTCGGCGGGCAGCGGCCTGCCGACCATCGCGCGCAGCGTGTTGAACTCACTCGCGTCGCCGACCAATACCCCGCCGAGCAGCGTCTTCGAGTCGTCCGAGATCACGAGCTTCTTGTAGGTCCCGGCGACCGCGTCGTTGAACGCGACCTCCAGCGCGCCCTCGGTGGCCGCGTGCGCGTCACCGAAGCTGGCGACGTCGACGCCCATGAGCTTGAGCTTCGTCGACATGTCCGGCTCGGGGAACGTGCCTTCGCCACCGGTCAGCCGCGCGGCGACGATCTCCGCCATCGCGTAGCCGGGCGCCACGATGCCGTACACCTTTCCCGCCACGGCGGCGCATTCGCCGATCGCGTACACCGACGGGTCGGAGGTGCGGCAGGATTCGTCCACCAGGATCCCGCCGCGGGCGCCGACCTCCAGGCCGGACGAACGGGCGAGGTCGTCGCGCGGCCGGATCCCGGCGGAGAACACGACCAGGTCGACGTCGAGTTCGGTGCCGTTGCCGAGCCTGGCGATGTACCGCTCGCCGTCCGGTTCGATGGCGTCGGTCGACGTTCCCGTGTGGACGGTCACGTCGAGGTCGGTGATCAGCCGCCGGAGCAGCCCACCGCCGCCCTCGTCGACCTGCAGCGGCATCAGCCGCGGCGCCATCTCGACCACGTGCGGCGAGAGACCCATGTCCCGCAACGCCTTCGCGGCTTCGAGGCCGAGCAGACCACCACCGATGACGACCGCCGAACGACGGCCGCGGCCGGGCCGCTGCGCGGCTTCCCGGATGGCGTCGAGGTCTTCGATCGTCCGGTAGACGAAGCAACCCGGGAGATCGTGACCGGGCACCGGCGGGACGAACGGCCGTGAGCCGGTCGCGAGGACGAGCGCGTCGTACGACTGCTCGTAGCCGGACTCGGTGACGACGACCTTGCGCTCGCGGTCCACCGACACCACCGCGTCACCGAGCCGCAGTTCCACTCGCGGGTCCCCGGCGTAGTCGGCGCCATCCAGCGCGAGCGAAGCCGGGTCCCAAGTGTCCACATAGGACGTCAGGGCGACGCGGTCGTACGCGGGCCTCGCCTCCTCGGCGAGGACCACCACCTGCCATTCACCGGTCTTGTCCTCCGCGCGCACGGCTTCGACGAGCCGGTGCGCGACCATGCCATGTCCCGCGACGACGAGTTTCCGCATCAGACCTCCGCCCCGGCGAGCGCCAGACCTCGGGTGCCCGCCACCTCCGCCTGCTGTTTCCGCAGGTACACCGCCCACGTGACGGCGAAGCACAGTCCGTAGAAGACGAGGAAGGCGATGAACGCCGGTACCCCGCTCTTGGTGTCCGCGAACGACTGCCGGAACGCCAGGTTGATGAACAACCCGCCCAGCGCGCCGATCGCCCCGGCCAAGCCGATCAACGCGCCGGAGAGCTTGCGCGCCTTCAGCAGTTCGAGGGTCTCGTCGGCGCCCTCGCTGATCGCGACCTTCGCCTTGGCGCGGAAGATCGCCGGGATCATCTTGTACGTCGAGCCGTTGCCGACCCCGGTCAGCACGAACAACACGATGAACGCGACGGTGAACAGCGCCAGCGAGTTCGACGTCGAGGCCAGGATCAGCACCACGGTGGCCGCGGCCATCCCGACGAACGTCGCGAAGGTGATCTTGCCGCCGCCGATCCGGTCGGCCAGCCAGCCGCCCGTCGGCCGGGAGAAGGACCCGAGCAGCGGCCCGAGGAACGTCACCGCGGCCGCCTGCAGTGGAGTCCTGCCGAACTGGTTCTGCAGCACCAGGCCGAAGGCGAAGCTGTAACCGATGAACGAACCGAACGTGCCGACGTAGAGCAACGACATCACCCACGTGTGCGGGTCCTTGACGACCTCGCGCATCGCCTTGGTGTCGCCCTTCATCGAGGAGAGGTTGTCCATGAAGAAGTACGCGCAGACCGCCGCCACCACGATCAGCGGGAGATAGATCGCCAGCACCAGCCGCGGCGCGGTCGCGCCGACGGTACCGATGACCAGCAGGCCGATCAGCTGGATCGCCGCCACCCCGAGGTTGCCACCGCCCGCGTTGAGCCCGAGCGCCCAGCCCTTGTGCTTCTCGGGGTAGAACGCGTTGATGTTGGTCATCGACGACGCGAAGTTCCCGCCCCCGACCCCGCCGAGCGCGGCGATCAGGAGGAACGTCCCGAGCGAGGTGCCGGGCTCCATCGCGATCGCGGCCAGGATGGTGGGCGCCAGCAACAGCAGCGCGCTGACGATCGTCCAGTTACGGCCACCGAACCTCGCCACCGCGAAGGTGTAGAGCGGCCGCATGAGCGCGCCGATCAGCGTCGGGGTCGAAACGAGCAAGAACTTGTCGGCGGCCGAGAACCCGTACTGCGGGCCCATGAACAGGACCATGACCGACCACAGTGTCCAGACGGAGAAACCGATGTGCTCGGCCAGCACGGAGAACCAGAGGTTGCGCCGGGCGATCTTCTTTCCGGTCTCCTCCCAGAACTGCTCGTTCTCCGGATCCCAGTGCTCGATCCAGCGCTTGCCGCGGTGAACAGACCCGGCGGTCATGAAGGCCTCCTTGGTGGACGTCTTTCGGATTTCCAGTAGCCGGATCACTGTGCGGCCAGCCAGCTCGCGACCCCGCTGACGGCGTCCTTGCAGCCGCCGCAGCCGGTCGTCGCGCGGGTCGCTCCGGCGAGGGCGGGCACGTCGGTGGCGCCGGCGCGCCAGGCCTCGACGAGCCGTCCCTTGGTCACCGCGTTGCAGCGGCAGATGACCGCCGACGCGGGCAGATCGGCCGGGCTCGACGCCGACGGCGCCCCGGCGGGCAGCGCGCGTCCCAAAAGGACGGCGAGCCGGTCTTCGGGCACCGGGGTGCCCCGGTCGTAGAGCTGCGTGATCGTCGCGGCCGCGTCGGGAAGGCCGAGCAGGATCGCGCCTGCCACGCGGTTTTCGCGGAGGACGAGCTTGCCGTAACGGCAGCCCGCCGGGTCGCTGAAGGTGAGGACTTCGGCGCTCGGATCGTCCGCGCCGGTCATCGTCTCGCCGAGGGCGGTCAGGTCGATGCCGCGTGCCTTGAGCCGGGTCACCGGCTGGGTGCCGCGGTAGCGCGACGCGGATTTCGTCCCGGTGACCAGATCCGCGACGACGGCGGCCTGTTCCCACGCGGGCTGCACGAGACCGCCGAACGCGCCGGGGTGTTTCGCGCAGTCACCGATAGCGTGGATCCGGCCGTCGCTGGTGCGCAGCAGATCGTCGACGACGATGCCGCCCTCGACGGTCAATCCGGCGTCCACGGCGAGTTTTGTCTCCGGCCGGACCCCGGTCGAGACGACGATGAGATCGGCGGGCACGTGCGTGCCGTCGTCGAGTTTGAGCCCGTCGCCACTGACATAGCGCGCGGCACCGACACCGAGCCGGAACCCGACGCCGAGTTCTTCGAGCTTCCTGGTCAGCACCCGCGCGGCTTCCGCGTCGAGCTGCCGTTCCATGATGTGCGGCATCGGATGCACGACGGTGACGAGGTTTCCGCGCCCGGCGAGGCCACGCGCCGCTTCCAGGCCGAGCAGGCCACCGCCGAGGACGGCGACCGGCGCACCCAGTTTGGCGGCGTCGAGAATGCGGGCACAGTCGTCGAGCGTGCGAAACGCGACGACGTCCGGACCCGGTTCTAGTCCTTCGACCGGTGGCATCCACGGATTGGCACCCGTGGCGAGCACGAGCGCGTCGTAATCCACAGTGGACCCGTCGTCGAGGTGCACGCGCCGCGCCTTCCGGTCGATCGACGTCGCGGCGACCCCGCGGCGCAGGTCGGCCCCGGTGCGCGCGGGCCACCCGTCGTCGTGGAGCCGGACGACCTCGGGCCGCATGGTCCCGGCGACCACGGAAGAGAGCAGCACCCGGTTGTAGGCGGTGTGGGTCTCCGCGCCGACGACGGTGAGCCGGACGCGTTCTCCGTCGGGATCGCGGCGGCGGATGTCGTCGGCCAGCCGCGCGCCCGCCATCCCGTATCCGGCGATGACCACCGACCGGGCGCTCACGCGGCCGCCTCGGCCGGGGCGAGCGCGACCGCGCACACCTTGAACTCGGGCATCCGGCTGGTCGGGTCGAGCGCCGGGTTGGTCAGCAGGTTCGCCCGGCCCTCACCGGGGAAGTGGAACGGCAGGAACACCATGTCCGGGCGCAGCGACGCGACGCAGCGGATCCGGGCACGGGTCTCCCCGCGCCGCGACCGCACGACCGCGAGGTCGCCCTCGGCCAGTCCCGCCCGGGCGGCGGTGTCGGGATGAACTTCCACGAAGGCCTCCGCGACGACGTCGTTCAGCTCCTTGACCAGCCGGGTCTGCGCCCCGGACTGGTAGTGCTGCAGGACCCGGCCCGTGGTGGCCTGCAAGGGGAAGTCGGCGTCGGGCACCTCGGCCGGGCCGACGTGGTCCACCGGCACGAACCGCGCGCGGCCGTCCGGGTGGGCGAAGGCGTCGAGGAACATCCGCGGCGTGCCGGGATGCGTTTCCGCCGGAACGGGCCAGTACAGCGCTTCGCCGTCACGAAGCCGGTCGTAGGTGATGCCGGAGTAGTCGGCGACACCGCCCTTGGACGCCTGACGGAGTTCGGTGAAGACGGCCTCGGCGTCGGCAGGAAACCGTCCGTCGGGCTGGCCGAGGCGCTTGGCCAGTTCCGAAAGCACGTAAAGATCGGTCCTCGCCCCGGACGGTGGGTCGATCGCCTTGCGGCGCAGCAGGATCCGGCCTTCGAGGTTGGTCATCGTGCCGTCTTCTTCGGCCCACTGGGTGACCGGGAGGACGACGTCGGCCATCGCCGCGGTCTCCGAGAGCACGAGATCCGAGACGACCAGGAAGTCCAAAGAGGACACCTTGTCCTGGACGCGTCCGGCGCCGGGCGCGGAGACGACGACGTTGCTGCCGAACACCATCAGCGCGCTCGGGCCGTCTTCGGTGCCCAGCGCTTCGAGCAGTTCGACCGCCGAACGGCCCGGCCCCGGCAGTGCTTCCGCGGGCACCCCCCAGACGCCGGCGACGTACTCGCGGGCGGCGGGGTCGTCGATCTTGCGGTACCCGGGCAGCTGGTCGGCCTTCTGGCCGTGTTCGCGGCCGCCCTGGCCGTTACCCTGCCCGGTCAGGCAGCCGAAACCGGAGCCCTCGCGGCCGGGGAGGCCGAGCGCGAGCGCGAGGTTGATCCACGCGTTGACCATCGCCGTGCCGTTGGCGTGCTGTTCGGTGCCACGCGCGGTGAGGATGTAGGCGTTGCGGGCGGCGGCGAGTTTTGCGGCGACCTTGCGCTGGTCGGCGGCCGAGACACCGGTGATCTGCTCGACCCGCTCCGGCCACCAGGCGGCGACGGAACGCCACAGTTCTTCGAAACCGCTCGTGCGCGTATCCACATAGGACTGATTCAGCAGGCCGTCGGCGACCACGGCGTGCAGGATCCCTTGCGCGAGCGCGAGATCGGTACCCGGCGCGGGCGCGAGGTGCAACCCGGCCAATTCGGCGGTCGCGGTCCGGCGCGGGTCGACGACGATCAGATCCGCACCGCGCAGGTGCTGGGTGAACGGCGGCATCGTCTCGGCCGGGTTCGCGCCGATCAGCAGGACGGCGTCGGCGCCGGCGAGGTCGGTGACCGGGAACGGCATCCCGCGGTCGGCGCCGAACGCCTTGATCCCGGCGGCGGCCGCCGACGACATGCAGAACCGGCCGTTGTAGTCGATCTGCGCGGTGCCCAGCGCGATCCGGGCGAACTTTCCCAGCAGGTAGGCCTTTTCGTTGGTGAGCCCGCCGCCGCCGAAGACGGCGACCGAATCGGCTCCCTTGGCCGCGCGGATCTCGGTGAGCCGTCGCGCGACGAGGTCGAGCGCCTGCTCCCAGCTCGCGGGCCGGAGTTCACCCTCGACCCTGATCAGCGGCGTGGTCAGCCGGGAAGGCGAGATGAGCAGCTCTCCCGACGTCCAGCCCTTCTGGCACAGGCCACCGGCGTTGACCGGGAAGTCGCGCGGGGCGACGCGGGCGCCGTCGAGGCTCATCCCGCACTGCAGGGCGCAGTACGGGCAGTGCGTGTCCACCGCGGTCGCGGTGACTTCGGTGGGAGCGGCGAGCGGCACGGGCACCTCCTCAGGCGTCGATTGCGCTTGAAGGTAGGTAGGCCGTGTTACCTGAAAACTCCTGAATGTTTCAGGCGTTTGACATTGCCTGCCGCCGGCGAAGGTCACACCGTGAGGTCACGGCAGCAGGTCCAGGGCTATACACTCGATGTATAGACTCGGCGTATACACACTGCGTATAGTCACGTCATGTCCATCGGGAACACCCTGCTCGGCTTACTGGAAGCCGGCCCCAAGCACGGTTACGACCTCAAACAGCTCTACGACAAACAGTTCCGGCAAGACCGCCAACTGCACTTCGGGCAGGTCTATTCGACGCTGAACCGGCTCCTGAAAAACGGGCTGGTGGAAGAGAACGGCGTCGAAGCGGGCGGCGGACCGGACCGGAAGCGGTACGCGATCACCGACGCCGGGGTCAGCAACGTCGAGGAATGGTTGAAGAGTCCGGAAAACCCCTCCGTCCACCTGCAGAACACGCTCTACACCAAGGTGGTGCTCGCGCTGATGTCCGGCCGCGGCGCCCAGGACCTGCTCGACGTCCAGCGCGGCTCCCACCTCCGCGTGATGCGGGAACTCACCGCGCGCAAGACCACCGGCGACCTCGCCGACCAGCTCATCTGTGATCACGCGCTGTTCCATCTCGAAGCGGATCTGCGGTGGCTGGAACTCACGGCCACCCGTCTCGATGATCTCGCGCGCCAGCTCCAACGCTGAGCCGCACACAATCCGGGGGGCTCTCAGCGGAAACATCGTTGTTACAAGGCCCCTGCCGAGATCGTCACCGTCATGGGACCGTCGGGAGGCGATGAGCGTTCTAATCCTCATCAGCAGTCACGACCCCGCGAATCTACAGAACAGCGCTCACATCGCGGGCCGCGGCGCGGAGCCCGTCGTGCGCCGCTCGCGTCGACCGCGGGTCGAGGGCGTTGGCGGCCAAGCGGAAGAGGATGGCCCGCAGGAGAAGTTGAGACCATTGCGGGAGATGCGCCCAGCGTTCGAGGAGTTCGATGGTGGCGCCACCCCAGGCGAGCGCGTCGACCGCGACGATCGCGGCGCCCCATTCACCGGGCCGGTAGTACGGAACGAAATCGACGATCCCGGGCGCCTTGTCGCCGTCGAACAGCACGCCGGCGAGCAGCTCCCCGTGGACGACCTGGTCCGGCAGCTTGATCGGTCTTCGGGAACCGGCCAAGACCTCGAACCAGCGGCCGCCTTTGGTCTCGTCGAGCGGCATGTCCGCTTCGCCCCAGGCGAGTTTGTCGGCCAATGCCTCGATGTCGGTGCGGCGTCCCAGGAAATCCGGCCGCGGCAACCCCGCCGTCGCGCGATGCAGTTTGACCGCCGCGTGCACGACCTCGTCGTACCGGTGCTCGGCGGTCCCGGACACGAACCGGTTCGCCGACCAGCCGCCGACCACCCATCGGCCGTCGCTGGAGCGGACCGGCTTCGCGACCCGCAGGCCCGGCTCGTCGACCGCTTCCAGCGCCCTGGCCGTCCACAGGGTCCGCGACTTGTCCACGACCGGCTTCAGGACGAGATCGCCGTAGCGCCAGGCGGTGGTGCCGGGCAGCGGCTCCGCGTCACCGTCACGTCCGCCGAACGCCGAACAGACGTGAGCCGGAGGGCTTTCCAGGGTGGCACGCACGGCACGGGACGTTACCTCGTCCTCCGCGCCATGAACGAGAAGACGCGCTGGTCGCTTGAGTAGCGATACTCAAGACAACATCACTCTGACCTGCCATTCTTCGGCCATGGTCCCCCGAACGGCCCAGCGTCGGCTCACCGATGGCCAGCTCGTCGCCCTCCAGCTCGGGTCGCTGTGGCTGCTGGGCACCCTCGGTGCGATCACCGTCGGCTGGCTGGTCGTGCTCGCCGCTTTCCTGCACCTTCCTCGGCTGGCGTTGCCCGTCCCGGTCATGTCGATCGCGACGGCGTATTTGACCGGTTTCGCGGCGCCGAACGTCTCGCCCTTCACGGTGCGGCCGTGGCCGAGGCTGGCGTGGGCGTTCGTGGTCGGGTTCTCCGGTGTTTTCGGCGCGATCTTCGTGGTGGAAGTGGCGGAAGCTTTCGATCCCGTCGAGTGGGTGGCGCTGCCGTTTCTCGGCCTGCCGGCCGCGACCGTCGCGGCCCTGTTCGTGGCTGACCGGCGCGTGCGGACCGGCGCCGCGATCCTCGGCGTGGCACTGGTGACAGGCGGCATCGCCGTCCCCGCCGCGCTCCCCGAAGACACCGCCGCCCGACGGCTGGCCGCGACCGGTGTCCCGCACGAGCGCACCCTCGCGGCCGATCTCGGCGCACAACGTCTTCCCGGCAAGGCGACCGCGGACTCCGGCACACTGATTCTCGAATACGGCCCCCAGCTGTGGGTCTCGCCCGTGTGGACCTTCGTGACCGACGCCGTCGAAAGCTGCGAGACGTCGGTGAAGACGAACTGGCGGCTTGAGAACGCGACGTGCGCTCAGGTCGGCGAAGGCGCGTTCGTGCGCCAGAACGCGGACCGGATCGAGTTCATCCAGCGACGCGGCGCGGTGTCGCTGCACCTCGCGGGCAACCACAACTGGAAGCCGTCGGAACTACAGGGGCTGGCCGCGAAGACGCATCCGCTGACCGACGCCGAGATCATGGCGGCCCTGCCCAAGGCGAGCGGCGGGCACCGGACCGATGTACCCGCTGGATACGCGCGCTTCGTACAGGCGATCTTCCCCACTCGTTTCCCGGTCCACAGGTCGTGATCGGGCACCAGCTTGAGCAACGGAAGATCGAGGACGTTGAGTGTCCCGGATCTTCCGTTGATCAAGGTGCGAGACCGCGCGGCGATGTCACCGCAGGACCCCGGGACAGCAGCAAGGGACCTTTACTCCCGCTTACTTAGCCACGCTAAGCGAGCGATAGCAAAGGTCCCTTGCTTCCTTTTCGCAGGTCAGCAGGGTCGGAGCCTCAGTAGGTCGGCAGGCTCTGGTCGATCTGCCGCGCCCAGGCCAGCACGCCGCCGCCGAGGTGGGTCGCGTCCTTGAACCCGGCCTTGTGCAGTGCCGCCAGCGCCTCCGCCGAGCGCGCACCGGACTTGCAGTGCAGCACGATCGGCTTGTCCTGCGGCAGTTCCGACAGCGCCTCGCCCGAGAGGATCTTGTCCTTCGGGATCAGCGTCGCGCCCTTGATGTTCACGATCTCGTACTCGTGCGGCTCGCGGACGTCGATGAGGGCGAAGTTGTCCCCGTTGTCGAACTTGGCCTTGAGCTCCGCCGGAGTGATCGTGTGTCCCGAAGCGGCCGAAGCTGCTTCGTCGGACACGACACCACAGAACGCTTCGTAATCGATGAGCTCGGTGATCTTCGGGGTCTCCGGATCCTTGCGGATCTTGACCTCGCGGTACTTCATTTCGAGCGCGTCGTAGCTGACGAGCCTGCCCAGCAGCGGCTCACCGATGCCGGTGATCAACTTGATCGCCTCGTTGACCATGATCGAACCGATCGACGCGCACAGCACGCCCAGCACGCCACCCTCGGCGCACGACGGGACCATGCCGGGCGGCGGCGGCTCGGGGTAGAGGTCGCGGTAGTTGAGGCCCTTGCCGTTCGGCGCGTCCTCCCAGAACACGCTCGCCTGGCCCTCGAACCGGTAGATCGAGCCCCACACGTAGGGCTTGCCGGTGAGCACGGCGGCGTCGTTGACCAGGTAACGGGTCGCGAAGTTGTCGGTGCCGTCGAGGATCAGGTCGTATTGCTCGAACAGTTCGAGCGCGTTCGACGACTCGAGCCGGTCGGTGTGCAGGTGCACCTTCACGAAGGGGTTGATCTCGGCGATCGTCTCCTGTGCCGACGCGGCCTTGAGCTTGCCGATGTCGGACTGGCCGTGGATGACCTGGCGGTGCAGATTCGATTCGTCGACCTCGTCGAAGTCGACGATGCCGAGCGTGCCGACACCGGCCGCGGCCAGGTACAGCAGCGCGGGGCTGCCTAGGCCACCGGCGCCGATGACCAGCACCTTGGCGTTCTTCAACCGCTTCTGCCCGGTCACCCCGACGTCCGGGATGATCAGGTGACGGCTGTACCGGGCCACCTCTTCCTTGGTGAGCTCGGCGGCCGGCTCTACGAGCGGCGGCAGCGTGCCTGACATCGGGTCCTCCATCTCGCGTGGATCGCGGGTCGCATCCCAGTATCTACAACACCGGGAAGCGAAAACGACTTCCCTTGTTTCACATCCTGGGAAATTCCAGCAGATGGGAGGGCGGGACCTACGGGGTCGGGTTGGGCCAGGACCCCGGTTTGCAGACCTTGCCGTCGGCGGGCACCTTGCCCCTGTCCCCGCCGGGGAGGTCGTTCAGCTGCGCGACGAAGTTGTTCGAGACGCCGAAGGTCTGCTGCATCATCACCGGCGCGATCCCACCGTCCACCGGGCAACCGACGTGCTTGCCGCCCAGCGCGTGGCCGACCTCGTGGTTGATCGCGTACTGGCGATACCCGGTCATGTCGCCCTGGAACGCCATCGCGCCGCGCACCCACCGGGCGAGGTTGATCACCACGCGTTTGTCGAAGCTCGCCCGGTAGCACGATGTCTCATAGGTGATCTGGAACATGCAGACGTCCGCGCGATGTGTCGTGTTCGGTGTGGTGAGGCTCACGCGGAAGCTGGGGTTCGGGTAACTCGCGTCGACACGCTGGAGCGCCTTCTTCCCGTCCCACGTCCAGCTCTGGGGACTGGACAGGGTGTCGACGACCGCGTTGGCGAAACTGTCGTCGCCCGCGTAACTCGCCGGATCGATGCCGTCCTCGACTTCGACCGTGTAAGTGAAGAGCTGCCCTGTTCCCACCTTGGGCCCGGATCCCGGCACCACGTGATAGGTGCCCTTCCCGGACTCGGTGAAGTTGGCGCCCTTGGGCAGATCCGCGGTCGGGATCTTGAGATCGACCGGTTTGGCCGGATTCTCGGGGAGGACGTCGCCGCCTCCGTCCACACCCGCGCCCGGCTCCCCGCCGTTGCCGGCGGAACCGTCAGCCGCGGCCAGGCTCGTTCCGTCGGAGGCGATGGGCTCGGGCGGGCCGGTGGCGGTGTTGAACACCACCAGCGCGGTGATCACCACCAGGATCGGCAGCGCGTACACCCGCCAGCCGTAGGTCTTGGCGAACTGGCCGATGCCGCCGCTCTTGCCTTTGGCCTTGCGGTCGCCTGCCTTCGCGGCGGGCTCGTGCGGCTTCCAGGACGCGCTGAGCGGCTGGGCACTGGTCCGGCGGGTGCCGGGGCGGTAGCGATCTTCGTCCAGGCGTTGCGACGGTGGCGGTGTCGGCCGGTACTGGCCGGTGCGCGGGACATCGGAGGTCCGGGGCTGGGGGCGCGACGAACGACGGGCGGCTGCGGAGTACTGAGACCGCCGGCCTTCACCCTGTGCGTCTTGCTTCACCCGGTCCACGGCACCAGGGTGCCATAACCGAACTGTGATGTTGTGATCGACCGGCGCATCGCGCGGCGTGTTCCGCCCACCCGAACGGGCTACCAGGTGCCCGATTCGACCGATTCCCACATCCCCAAAACGGCCTTCGCTACGACATTCGGGCGTTCCATCTGCGCCACGTGGCCGGTTCGTGGCAGAACGAGCAACCGGGCGTGCGGAAGTAGCCGAGCGGTGCGCTCGGCGCGCCGGACGGATATCACCCGGTCGTGCTGCCCCCACACGACGAGTGTCGGCGTGGTGACCGTCGGCGCGACGGCCCACAGCGACGCGGGGCCGCGAGCGGACCACGTCCGGAAGATGCCGAACGTGCTGCGGGCCAGCGCGTGCGCCGCCCAGGCGAATTCGGCGCGCGCGCTGTGCTCTTCCTCCAGCTCGTTCAGCCTGCTCTCGGCGAAGCGGGAAGGGTCGGCGAAGCACAGCTTGATGACCTGCATGGCGCGTTCACGCGGGCCGAGCGCGGCCAGCTGACGACGCACCCTCGGACCGACCAGCGGCAGGTACGCGAACGCCATCCGCGGGTCGGACAGCCGTTTCATGCTGGGGCGGAGATCCGGCATCGCGGGCGAGATCAGCGTCAGTGTCTTCACCAGTTCCGGACGACGTGCCGCGACGAGCAGCGCGACCGCGCCGCCCATCGAGTTGCCGAACAGATGCACCGGCCCGGATTCGAGTCCTTCGAGGTGGCCCGCGACGATCTCCGCGTGCGCGTCGAGACTGAAGTCGAAACCGTCAGGCGGCTCCGAATAGCCGAACCCCGGCAAATCGATCGAAGTGCCGCCCGCCTGAGGCGCCAAGAGCGCGGCGAGGTCGGTCCAGTTCGTGGACGAACCGCCGAGTCCGTGGACGTAGACCGCCGTCTCCGGCCCGCCGGGGGTCCGGCGGATGTGCAATTTCACCCCGCCGACACTTATTGTTTCCCCGGGCCAAGGCGACGGTGTGGGGTCCAACGACGGCAATGACCTGCGCGACAGCGGTACGTGGGTCAGTGGCGGGCGATCCCCGGCGGCGCGGGAAACTGAGGAAGACACAGCATCAAGGATGCCCGACCCTTGGCGGTCCGGCTGTACCGGCGAGTAATCTCGAGTTCACTTCACGCGGCGGCGACCCCGCCCGGCGGAGCCCCGCTCGACTGCGCTGAGGCGTTCTCGGCGGAGACGAGTGCCTCGAACTGGAGGAACGATGACAGAAATGGCGCGACTGCAGGCGCGAGGCGTCCGCCTGCCAAGGACGGAACGCCGCGCCCAGCTACTGGCCGCCGCGCAGCGGGTGTTCGCCGCGAACGGCTACCACGCCGCCGCGATGGACGAGATCGCCGAAGAGGCCGGGGTCAGCAAGCCGGTCCTCTACCAGCACTTCCCCGGCAAGCTCGACCTCTACATCGCGCTGCTGGAGAGCCACGTCGACGAACTGGTGCGGCGGGTCAAGGAAGCGCTCGACTCCACGACGGACAACAAGCAGCGTGTCCCGGCGACCGTCGGCGCGTTCTTCGACTTCGTCAACGGTGACGCCGGCGCCTTCCGCATGGTCTTCGAGTCCGACCTGCGCGGCGAGCCCGCCGTGCAGGAGGCGGTGGACCGGGCGACGTCGGCCAGCGTCGACGCGATCACCGAGACGATCACCGCCGACGCCGGCCTCGACGAGGACAAGGCGCGGCTGCTCGCGGTCGGCCTCGTGGGTCTCTCGCAGGTCAGCGCGCGATTCTGGCTGGCGCACCACAAGTCGATGAGCCGCGAAGAGGCCGTCGCCCTCACCGCCAACCTCGCCTGGCGAGGCATCGGCGGTGGCTTCCCGCTGCAGCACTGACCCCCGCGTTCCGTCCTCTACTTGCGTTCCTTGCGCGTGCGACTACCGCAAGTAGAGGACGAAACGCGTGTGCTTACCGGGGCAGGAGCGTCCTTCGCGCTTGAGAGCGCGGCCGTCGACGAACACCCACAAGACGTTCGCGGGCTGGGTGTTGAAGACCAGCTGATTCACCCAGTCCACCTTCGGCGCGAAGTTGACCGACTGGGCGTCGACCAGCTGCAAGTCCGCCTTCTTGCCCGGCGTCAGCGATCCGATCTCCTTGTCCATCCCGAGCGCTTCCGCGCCGCCGAGGGTCGCCATGCGCAGGACGTCCGCCGTCGTCGGGTAAATCGCCGGATCCGTCGTGGTCGCCCGCTGGAGACCGACGGCCGCGCGCATCACGTTGAACATGTCGCTCGTGTCGTTGGTGCCGCCGTCGAGGCCGAGCCCGACCTTCATGTTCCGCTTCTTCATCTCCGGCAGCCGGATCACGCCCGACGCGAGCCGCATGTTCGAAAGCGGGTTGTGCGCCACGCTGACCCCTGCCGCCGCGAGTTCGTCCAGGTCGGCGTCGGTGGTCTGGATGACGTGGTTCGCCACCAGTCCTGGGTGCAGCGCGTCGGCCCGCCGGAGCGCGTCCATCTGGCCCGCGGTCAAGTCGGCCTTCGATTCGAGCAGGTGGACGTTCAGCGAGACACCCAGTTCGCGCGCGAGTCTCTCCGACGCCTCGACACTCGGGAAGTTCCCGGTGGCCGGATGGGTGCCGATCTGCAGCCGGGCCAATGGATTCGGGTCGATGACCTCCCGCTTCACGCGACGGATCTCGTTCTGCAGCGCGGGATCGGTGGTGCCGTTGTAGGAGTAGAGGAACCGCAGCTTCGACTCGCCGAGCGCGCGGAGACCGCCCTTGGCGAAGTCGGTGTTGAACGCGTGCGACCAATCGGTGACCGTGGTGATCCCGGTCGAGACGACGTCGGCGGCCGCGAGTTTGGTGCCCGCGTACGCGTCCGCGTCGGTCACCGCGTCGCTCCCGGCTTCGACGGACTTGCCACCGAGGCCGTTGAGCAGGGCGGCGCCGAGGGCCACGGCGAGGGTGAGGGTGAAGACGGACAGGATGGATCCGCGCTGTTTCCTCGTTCCAACTCCCCAGTCGAAAGCAGCGTTGCGGGATCACGTTACGGACGAGAGCAAGGGACCTTCGCTATCGCTCGCCCCACCGAAAGCGATAGCAAAGGTCCCTTGCTCCCTTTTCAGACCCTCGCGACGCGGCGGACGAGTGCCGCGATGCGGTCCGAGACCTCCTGTGCCCGTTCCTGCGGAAGCATGTGCCCGGCACCCGGGTAGCGCACGAACTCGGCCTCCGGCAGCGCGTCGGCGATGACCTTGGCGTGCCGCGGCGGGCAGAGCCGGTCCCGCTCCCCCGCCAGCACGATCACCGGCGTCCCCGCCAGCGCGGCGAGCGTGACGCGGCAGTCGTGCCGCGAGATCGCGTCTTGGAAGCCGGCGACACTCGCGGGATGCGCGCACAGCAGCTGCTCCGCGACCGAGTCCACGTCCGCCCGGTGCGGCTTTCGCCCGAAGACGAGCAACCGCGCGCCGGGGCGCACCACGGACAGCGGCAACGGCAAGGCGTCCCGGCGGTTTTTCGCGAGCAGCTTCGCGAGCCGCCGTTCGAACCTCGCCGCGCCGCTGCCCGCGATCCCCGGCAAGCCGAGGGTGATCCGGTCCATCTCACCGGACGACGTGGCGACGAACGCGACACCGGCGACGCGCCGGGACACGAGTTCGGGGTGCCGCCGGGAGAGCTCCATGATCGTCATACCGCCCATGGAATGTCCCGCGAGCACGATCGGGCCGTTCGGTACCCGGTCTTCGATCAGTTCGGCGAGATCGTCGGCCAGCGTCGGGATCGTGGCCGTCCCCGGTTTCGCCGGCGCGGAACCGCCGTGTCCGCGCAGGTCGTAGCGCAGGGTCCGGACCGAATCGCCGAGCCGCGAGACCACGCCGTCCCACGTGCGATGGTCCTGCGTCCAGCCGTGTACCAGCACCAGCGTGAGTTCGGAGTCGGCGGGACCGCTCGTCTCGACATGGAGGGCGGTGCCGTCACTGGTCACGAACCGGTGTTCACGCGACGGGTCCCACGAAACGGCGCCGCGCTGCTTGACGCTCCTCATCGTTTCCCCGGCAGCAGGAACGACTTGCGCCAGAAGTACATGCCGGGCTTGCCGACCAGACCGGACTCCTGCAGGAACGGCATGATCTTCTCGCCCGCCCATTGGATGCTTTCGCGCCAGTACGGGTTGTTGAGGGCGGCCTCGACGCCGTCGCGCGGCCGGATACCGACGGCCTTGTAGACGCGCGGGTTGATGAAGGCCCGCGTCACGAAGTACGAGATGAGCGCGATGATGAACTGCTGGTAGACGATTTCCTTCTTCGTCAGCTTCGCCATCCCGCGAGTGACCTCTTCGCGGGCGAAGGTGACGTGCCGGGCTTCCTCGAGTACGTGGATCCGGTTGACCATGCGCACCAGCGGCTGGATCTCCGGGTCGTTCATCTGCTCGCGCTGAAGCCGGTCGAGGACCTCTTCGGCGACCAGGATCGCGCCGTAGCGCGCGGGCCCGTAGCTGATCGACGGCATCAGTTTCGCCAGCCGCCGCAGCCACGGCACCGGCCCGTACGACGGGCAGCCGATCCGCGCCGCCATCCGCGCGAACATCGTCGAGTGACGGCATTCGTCCGCGATCTCGGTCAGCGCGTACTGCGCGTGCGAACTGGTCGGGTCTTCGTCGTAGACCTCCTTGAGCAGCATCTGCATCAGGAGGATTTCGAACCACAGCCCGGTCGTGGCCACGCTCGCGACCTCGTGCTTGCCGAGTTCGATGCGCTGTTCCTCGGAGAGGGAGTCCCACAGCTTCGTGCCGTAGAGCGAGGAACGGTGTGCCGGGATGTAGCGCTTCCCGTCCACGAGCGGAGCGTTCCAGTCGATGTCGACGTCGGGGTCGTAGAACTTGTTTGCGGAGGACTTGAGCAGCCGCTCGGCTGTCTTCTCCCGGTCCGTTTCCTTCAGCGCCCGCGTCATTGCCGACACACACCCCTATCTGTAACTCGTGGTAACAGTTACCTCTGGTAGCATGACTTGGGTGATCGAACGTGTCAAGCGCAACAGCAAGCAGTCGAGCAAGCACCCCACGGCGAATGAAGCCGACACGGGTGACGCCCGCCGCGACCGCTGGCGCAAGCACCGGATCGCGCGCCGCGCCGAGTTCGTCGAGGCCGCCCTCCGGGCACTCGACACGCACGGCCCGGACCTCGGCATGGAGGACGTCGCCGCCGAAGCTGGCGTCACGAAACCCGTGCTGTACAGGCACTTCGACGACAAGGCCGACCTGTATGTGGCACTCGGGCAACGCGGCACGGAGATCCTTTTCCAGCGGTTGATCCCGGCCATCAACGCCGAACTCGCCCCGGTCCCCCGGATCCGGATGGCCCTCGACGCCTTCTTCGGCGTCATCGAGGAGCACCCCAACCTGTACCGCCTGCTCGCGCGCGGCGGCCTGCAGGAGAAGGCGGTCGTCAAATCCGACGTCGTCGCCGAGGACAAGGAACTCATCGCCACCGCGCTGACCGCCCTGCTCGGCGACTACATGCGGATGTTCAACATGGACTCCGGCGCCGCCGAACCGTGGGCGCACGGGATCGTCGGCATGGTGCAGAGCACCGGTGAATGGTGGCTGGACCGGCGCTCGATGGGCCGCGACAGCGTCGTCGAGTACCTGACGCAGATCATCTGGGCCGCGATCGACGGCCTCTCCCGGCAGCAGGGCATCGTCCTCGACCCGAACCTGCCGCTCGAAGAGAACAAGGTCGTCCAGATGCGCAAGAGCCAGGAGAAACAGGTGGAGGGTCAATGAGCGAGCACGACGAAGACGGCTACTCCGGCGAAGCGGTCCTCGTGATCGACGGGACCGAGGTCCCGGCCACGGTCGAACTGCGGGGCTACTTCCAGCCCATCGACGGGTACTACCGCTGGTACGGCCGCGTGGCCACCAACGAGCAGGTGTCCGCGGCCGCCGGCGGCAAGAAGACCGCCGTCGAGATCCGCGCGGGCGAGTACAGCGCGAAGGGCGAACTTTCCGACCCGGACCCGTGGGACCGCTACCGCATCATGGGCACCAGCACGCCGCCGTTCCACGTGCCCACCAGCCTGGAAGAACTCAACGAACTGAACGCCTGAGCCTTTGTAAGTACGTGAAGGCCCCCTTCATTGCGCTAGGCGCAATGAAGGGGGCCTTCACGTACTTAGGGTTCCGGGCGAGGCGGGTCCCGCGTGCCAGGTCAGCCGCGTCGTTGCGCGGGTATCCGCACGACGGCTCCCACGTACTTCGGCCAGCTCGACAGCTTGTTCATCGCCCATTCCAGCGGCCCGCGCCCGACGAACTTCCGCCACAGCACGGCGGCGGTCAGCGCGACCACCGAGAACTCGACGAAGTGCAGCACGCTGAAGATCGAATCGCCGTCACTCGCGTCCCACAGCAGCGCGATGGCCACGAAATGCAGCACGTACGCGCTCAGCACCCGCCCACCCAGATCCGAAAGCGGCCACAGCACGCGTTCGAACTTCGGCATGAGCAGCTGACAGCCGCCGATCACCGCCGCGGCGATCCCGATTGAGATCACCAGGTCGAACGGGGTGTACGAGGTCCCGGTCGGCAACAGTTCCCAGGCCCAGCTGGTGGTCGGGGGCGTGCCGTGGATCCAGGTCTGGTGGAGCCGGAAGAACTCCGAGGGCGTCATCCCCAACTGCGCCGCTGCCGGCTCCAGCGAGCGGTAGACCGCCTGCATTCCGCCGAGCGGCCCGGTCGCGAGCCAGGAGACGAAGTACCCGCCCACCGCGACCGCCGAGCCACCGAAGAACAGGCGGCGGCACACGCTGCGCGAGGTCAGGTCCATCCGCCCGATCGACATCCCGGCGAACACGTACGCCATCAGCGTCAGCGCGGGGAACGTGCCGGTCAGGACGAGCACGGTCGCGGCCTTCAGCAGCCCGGTCGAGGTGATGTCGTCCGCGGTCAGGTCTGGGGCGAAGAACAGCAGGTCACGGGGCAGCAGCTGCGCCCTGATCAGATGCGAGAGCAGCGGGGCGGCGACAGCGACGACGATGGCCGCGATCGCCAGCGTCTTCGCGCCCGCCCTCAGCCACGGGATCGCGAAGAGAAAACAGGCGCCGTAGTAGGCCAGGATCACCATGTAGCCGGTTTCGAGGCTGGTCAGCCATAACCCCAGCACCACCAGCAGCGGCGCGCGCGTCGCCAGTTTGAGCGCGACGCGCGTCCGGGCTCGGCCTTGCTTCGGCCGTCGCCCACCGGACATGAGCGCGATCGAGACACCCGCCAGCACCGCGAACAGCGCCGCCGAATGACCTTCGAAAGGTTTGAACAGCACCCCGACGCCGCCCTTGGCGGGATCGGGGCCGACATGCACCGCGTACATGCCGAGTACGGCCAGGCCGCGGGCGACGTCGATACCGGTCAGCCGCCCCGCGACCCGCTTGCCATGTTCGGGAACCGTGCGCGCGCCGTCCACCAGCGCGCGGTCGATCACAGTGACGCCGTCCACCTCATCTCTCGGCTAGCCCCCTGCCGTCCCCGCATCAGCGTGACGATCAAATCTGAGAGCGAGCTGAGACGCAGTGGTGACGCCGCTGTGACATGCGACTACTACCCGATCGGGTCAGCCACCGACGGCGAAACCGACCTTGCGGACGTCCGACGGCGCGATCTCCACGTAGGCGATCCGGTCGGTGGGCACGATGTACTTGCGGCCCTTTTCGTCGTCGAGGCGGAAGATCCCGTCGCCGGCCCTCAAGGCGTTCGCGACCAGTTCCTCGACCTCGTCGGGCGACTGGCTGCTGGACACCACGAGCTCCCGCGGCGTGTCCTTGATGCCGATCTTGACCTCCACGTGGGACCTCCGCTTGAAAGTTCGAAATCAATGATGGGCCAAGGCTAGCCGAAGAGACCTCAGCCGAGCCCCAGCACCTGCATGCGCTTGGTGTGCCCCTGCTGCAACCGGCGGAAGAGCGCCGCGATTCCCGAAAGATCACCGGAGCCTTCGACGATCAGTTCGGCGAGCCCGTCCCGCTCGGCGACGACGTACTGGGCCTGCGTCAGCGCTTCGCCCAGCAGGCGGCGTCCCCACAACGCGAGTTTGTCCTTCGCCTTGCGGTCGGCCTCGATGCCGGCCGCGACTTCGCGCTCGGCGAAGGCCGAATGCCCGGTGTCGGCGAGCACGGTGAGCACCAGGTCCTTGGTCTCGGGGTCGAGCCAGCTGGCGATCTCGCGATAGAGATCCGCCGCGAGCCCGTCGCCGACGTAGGCCTTCACCAGCGATTCCAGCCACGAACGGGGCTTGGTGGAGGCGTGCCAGGCGTCGATGTGCCCGACGAACGGCCGCATCGCGTCTTCGATCGCGATGCCGTGCCCGGCGAGGTGCTTGGTGAGCAGGTCGTAGTGCCCGATCTCGGCGGCGGCCATGGACGCCAGCGCGGCCCGGCCGGACAGCGTCGGCGCGGTGCGCGCGTCCTCGGCCATGCGGTCGAACGCGGACAATTCCCCGTAGGCGAGTACGCCGAGCAAATCGACTACGCCTTCGCTGATCTGCTTTGCCTCCGTCACGGCGAAGAGGGTATCGCCGAACACACCCCTGAGGTGGGGAAGAGACCGATCCCACCCTCCCCGGCGCGGCGGGGACTATCGCAAAACCGCAGACCAGGTAGACTGGCCGACGAGAAACGACGGATCTTCCGTCCGGACCGGAACGCTGCTGCGGCTGAAGGACAGCCGGTGCGGCCCCGGTCAGCACAAGAATGATGTGCGTGCACGCCATCCTGCGGCATTCCCACGAAGGGCCGCTTCAGCGCCAGTAGCGCGGAGCCGAGCGAAACCTCGTGGTCGAGTGTCGATCCGGTGACCAGGGCAGTGCGCGCTGGTCACGAGAGAGGCGAGCACCCTGACCACGAACAAATCCACCACCGTCGAAAACACCACGACCGAAGTCCCGGAGGCAGTCGCGCTGGAGCACAGCGAGACCGGCCCGGCGGCGCTGGACGTGTCGCACCCGCTGCAGGCGGGCGCCCCGGTGGAACCCGAGTCCCCCTCGTTCGCGTCCTTCGGCGTCAAGCCGGAGATCGTCAAGGCGCTGAGCGAGGCCGGGATCGAGCGTACCTTCGCCATCCAGGCACTGACCCTGCCGCTGGCCATGGCGGGCGACGACCTCATCGGCCAGGCCCGCACCGGTATGGGCAAGACGCTGGGCTTCGGTGTCCCGCTGCTGCACCGCGTCGAGGTCCCCGGCGACGGCACCCCGCAGGTGCTGGTCGTCGTGCCGACCCGTGAGCTGTGCATCCAGGTCGCGAACGACCTCAAGGGCGCCGGCAAGCATCTCGGCATCCGCACCCTGGCCATCTACGGCGGCCGCCCGTACGAGCCGCAGATCGCGGCGCTCCGCAGCGGCGTCGACGTCGTCATCGGCACCCCGGGCCGCCTGCTGGACCTGGCCGAGCAGAAGCACCTGGTGCTGGGCAAGGTCCGCGGTCTGGTACTGGACGAGGCCGACGAGATGCTCGACCTGGGCTTCCTGCCCGACATCGAGCGCATCCTGCGGATGGTCCCGGACAAGCGGCAGACGATGCTGTTCTCGGCGACCATGCCGGGTCCGATCATCACGCTGGCCCGCACGTTCCTCACCCAGCCGACGCATATCCGCGCCGAGGAGAACGACGCGGGCGCGATCCACGAGCGCACCACCCAGTTCGTCTACCGGGCGCACTCGATGGACAAGCCCGAGCTGATCGCCCGCGCGCTGCAGGCCGAGGGTCGCGGCCTGACCATGATCTTCACCCGGACCAAGCGCACCGCGCAGAAGGTCGCCGACGAGCTGGTGGAACGCGGTTTCGCGGCCGCCGCCGTGCACGGTGACCTCGGCCAGGGCGCCCGCGAGCAGGCGCTGCGCGCGTTCCGCGCCGGCAAGGTCGACGTGCTGGTCGCCACCGATGTCGCCGCCCGCGGTATCGACATCGACGACGTCACGCACGTGATCAACTACCAGACGCCGGAGGACGAGAAGACCTACGTCCACCGCATCGGCCGCACCGGCCGCGCCGGGCGCACCGGTGTCGCGATCACCCTCGTCGACTGGGACGAAGAGCCGCGCTGGAAGCTGATCTCCGACACCCTCGGCCTCGACATGCCCGAGCCCGCCGAGACGTACTCGTCGTCCAAGCACCTGTTCGAAGACCTCGGCATCCCCGAGGGCACCACCGGGCGTCTCCCGCTGGGGAAGCGGACCCGCGCGGGCCTTTCGGCCGAGGTCGAAGAGGACCTTGGCGGCAAACGCCGTGGTCCCCGTGGCGCCAAGGGCCGCGGCGCCGACGAGGAAGAGGCACCCCGCAAGCGCGCCCGCACGCCGCGTAAGCGGACCCGCGGCGGAGCCGACGCGGCCGCCGAGATCGAGACGGCGGACGCCGCCGTGGCGGCTTCGCCTTCGGTGGAGAGCGCCGAAGGCGAAGGCTCTTCGGAGGCCCGCACTCGCACACGTCGCCGCAGCCGTGGCGCCGCGAAGCCGAGCCCGGAGGTCAGCGGCCCCGCCGTCGAGAAGGAAGCCGGCGACAGCGCCGAGCGGCCGGCTCGCCGACGCCGCCGTCGCCGTCCGTCGGCGACTTCTGATACACCTGCGTCGACAGACTGAAGCACCTTCAGCGCGGACGTGGGGAGCTAGGGGCACGTGAGCGAACGTCGGGACGCCGCGCCGGACGAAGATCCGGCGCGGCACGTGCCCGCTGAACCCGAACAGACGTCGAACGGCGACGAGCCGGAGACGACGGCCGCGATCGGCACCGAAGACGTGCTGGACGCCGAACCCGTCCCGACGGTGGCCACCGAGCCGCCGCTGGGCGGGAAACGCGCCAGGCGTTCGCCGTGGAACCGCCCGCGCGATCGTGTGTTCGCCGCCGCGATCGTGGTGGCCGTCGCCGTCACCGGCGTCGTCATCGGGGTGAACAGCGACAACGCGGCCACGGTCGCGCAGGTCGCCGCCACCGTGCCGCCCGCTCTCCCACTGGCTCCGGCGGAAGTGCCGGGCTCGTTGACCGAGCTGTGGCGGGCACCGAGTTCGGCGACGCCCGTCCCGATCGGCGAGGCCAACAGCGTCGTCACCGCCGACAAGGGTGAGGTACTCGGCCGGGATCCGTTGACCGGCGCCGTCCGATGGCGCTACGCCCGCGATCTGGAGCTGTGCACCGTCGCGCTCGCCGGGATCAAGGTCGACGCGGTGTACCGCAAGGAAACCGGCTGCAGCGAGGTCACCCAGCTCGACACGGGCACCGGGCGCCGCACCGCGCAGCGCAACGGCGACGCCGAACTCGGCACCCGGCTGGTCGTCGACGGCTCGCATGTCACCACGACCGGCAAGAAGCTGCTCAACACCTGGCGCGACGACCTGGTCAAGAGCATGGAGTACGGCGAGGTCCCGGCCGTCGTCCAGCCGAACAAGCAACCCCGGTCAGGCTGCACCTACGGCACGGTGGCCGCCGCGTCGGGCAAGATCGGCGTGATCGAACGCTGCCCCGGCGACCCGGCCGACCGCTTCACCGTCTACCGCGCGACCAACGACGAGGCCGACGAACCGAAGGTCGACTACAGCACCGTGCTCGCCGGAAAGAACGCGAAAGTCGTCGCGATGTCCGGCGATCTCGCCCTGATCGTGCTGCCGGAACAGAAGCTGCTGGTCATCTACGGCGCCGACGGGGTCCAGAAGTCGGCGTACCCGCTCGACTTGCCCGCCGCGGACATCGCGCAGGACCCGGTGGGCGGGATCATGGCGACCGCGTGGACCGCTCAAGGCGTCTACTGGTTCACCGGCTCGAAGACCATGGCGTTCTCGCGGGACGACCTCACGCCGCGCTGGACGCTGAACAACGCCGTCGGCCCCGGTGTGACCTTCGGGGATCAACTGGTCGTGCCGATCCAGGGTGGCCTCGCCGTCCTCGACGAGATGACCGGCACCACGATCCGCACCGTCGGCGTCGACAGGCGTGGCTACAGCGGCCCCGTGCGGCTCGCTTCGGTCGGGCCGGTGCTGCTGGAGCAGCGCGGCACCACGCTGGCCGCCCTCAAATGACCGGCAGGCGATAGCAAAGGTCCCTTGCTCCCCGCGCCGTCATCCCGGCACCGAGGTCTTGGCGCGGGGTCGGCCGAGTTCTTTCCAGCACCATCGACCGGCCTCGTCAGCGAGCGTGCCCGCGGCGGTGCGGGATCGCCCTTTGACGCTCACCTCGACGACCACCGAGTACTCGGTTTCGGAGACCTTCGCGAGTTCGCCGAGCGTCGCGTTCGCCGCTTCGTCGACCTGATCGATGGCCTGGTCGATGTCCTTGTCCGCGTTCCCGCACTTGAGCGCCCTCAACGCGGTCTTGTCGTGGGCGTTGATACCGGCGACGACCGCCCGCGCGGTCTCTTCCGGGCCGGCAGCTTTGTCGGCCTTGTCGTCACCGAGAAAGAAACCGGGAGCGACGAACCCGGTGATACCCAGCGTGACCAGCATGACGACAGCGACGGCGATGACCACCAGCAGACTCGTCTTGCCGTTCTTCAGTGGCGCGGGCGGCCCGCCGAAGCCCTGTCCGTACTGCTGACTCTGGCCGTAACCGGGGTATTGCTGCTGGGGGTACGCGCCGCTCTGGTCGTGACCGCCCTGCTGATACTGCTGCCCTGGGTGCTGCTGCCCGCCATGGTCGTAGTGGGGCTGGGGTGGGTAAGTCATCAACGGTGCCCTTCGTCCTCACTGCGGCGCCGTGTTCGCCCACGACGTGCTCAGTGAGTCCCAGTTTCACCGTGCCAGGCCTGCTTTTCCGGCCGGTGGCAAGTTCCTGCCGTGCCTGGCGGTCAGTTCCACCAGAACAGGCTCAGCGCGGCCGCCACGCTCACCACGACGCCGAGACCCGCGAAGCCCGCGACGCGGCCATTGCGCGCGTCAGCGGTCCGTTGTGCCAGCACGGCGAGCACTGCCGCGACCGGGTGACCGATCAGCATCAGGAGACCCGGTCCTGGCGCGCCGGTGAAGAGACAGATCGCGGCGATCACCAGGACGCAGCTCGCGAGCACGACCATCCCGGCCGCGAGCGAACCGGTCAGGCCGCGCCAGAAATTTCCGCGCCGGTTCGCCGTGGGCTCATCCGGGCTCGCGGGCAGCGGAGTGGTCGCGAGTTCTTCGGTGTCCGGTGACGACACGTCCTCGCCCGTCCAATCGTCGAGGTCTCAGGAATTCAGGGGCGCCAGCAACTCCCACGGCTGAGCCGCGGGGCCGGCCTCCTGGCCCGCCGCGCAACTGGGCCGGAAGTCGCACCATGCGCAGCGGCGGCCAGGGCGCGCCGGGAACAACACGTCCTCGTCGCCGCCCGCGTTCAGGGTATCCGTCGCCAGCCGCAGATCCCCGGCGGTCTCGTCGGCACGCTGGAGATGCCGTTTGAGGCTCTGCTCGGTGTGTTCGGCGGCCGCGATGGTGCCGGTGGGCACGTGATGCAGCTCGACCTGGTAGCACGGCGTGCGCAACGTCCGGGCGGCCGCGACGGCGTACAGCGCCAAGGCCTGCGAGAAGCGCGCCTCGTACTCGTCCGGCTCACGACGGCCGGTCTTGTAGTCGATGATCACCAGTTCCCGGCCGCGCTGGTCGATACGGTCGGCGCGGCCCTCGATGATGAGACTGGGTCCGCTGCCCGGTTCGAGCGTGACGGGTGCCGAAACCCAGCGCTCCAGCCCGACCGGATCGACGCTGACATCGTTGTGCTCCACGTAATCCGCGACCCAGGCCTTCGCGCGAGCGCGATACCGCGCGGCCTGCTCGGTGTCTTCGAACCCGGCGTCCTTCCAGTGCTCGGCGACGAGCGCCATCGCCCGCTGCGGCACACGTTTGGTCACCGGCAGGTCGAACAACGCCCGCAACGCGTTGTGCACCACCGCGCCGAGCGTGCTGTGCGCCCACGCCCCCGTGCGTGTCGGCGACGGGCGGTCGAGGTACGACATGCGGTAGCGGCGCGGGCAATCTTCGAACGTCGCGAGGCGCGCGGGCGAGACCTTCGTCAGCTTGCGCGGCGCCTCGACGCCGAAGTCGAAACCAATCTGCTCCATCGGATCACCCCGCCCGCAACGCTACGCACCCCCACCGACACTTTTGGGAGGGGATCCCAGGAGGAGAGCAGGGGACCTTTGCTATCGCCGGGTCACGTGCCCGCGATGAAGCCCTTCACCGAGTTCGCCACCAGTTCGACGGCGATCGCGGCCAGCAGCAGACCGGCGATCTTCGCCAGCAGCGTGATCCCGCTCTCCTTGATCAGCCGGATGACCACACCCGAGTACCGCATGCACAGGTACAGCACGAAGTGCACCGTCACGATCGAAAGCGCGAGAGCCACGTACGCGCCGACGTGCCCGTCGGCCTGTCGCACGAAGACGATGGTCGCGGCGATCGCGCCGGGACCGGCGAGCAGCGGCGTCCCGAGCGGCACCAGCGCGACGTTGACGTCGTCGCTCGCCGCTTCGGCCTCGCCGCCGGTCTTGCCGGTCAGCAGCTGCAGCGCGATCAGCAGCAGCAACAGCCCGCCCGCGCCCTGCAGCGCGGGGATGCCGATGCCGAGATACGACAGGATCGCTTGGCCCGCCACGGCGAACAACGAGATCACCAGCAGCGACACCAGCACCGCCTGCCGTGCGGCCTTGGCGCGGAACGCCACGGACTTGCGGCCGGTCAGACTCAGGAACACCGGCACCGTGCCGGGCGGGTCCATGATGACGATCAGCGTGATCGTCGCGCTCATGAACAGGCGCGCGTCGAAGAAGTCCGTGATCGTCACCGGGTCACGACCTCGTACCCGGTCGACCGCGAGACGAGTTCCTCCAGCGCGAGCGGGTCGGTGGTCTCGTCGCCGAGGTCGATGGTCTTGTTCGTGCCGTGATAGTCGCTCGACCCGGTGCGCACGAGTCCCAGCTCCCCCGCCAGCCCGTGCAGCTGGACGCGGGTCTCCTCGTCGTGGTTCGGATGGTCGACCTCGACGCCGGTCAGGCCGCGCCGGGCGAGATCGGTCAGCACGTCGACGGTGATGGTCGCGCCCCGCGAGTAGGCGAAGGGATGCGCGATCACGGTGACACCGCCCGCTTCCGCGATCATGTCGATCGCGTCCTCCACGAGCGTGTCCTGCCGCGCCACGAAATACCCGCTGCCGTTGCCGAGATGGCTTCCGAAGGCTTCGTTCACCGAAGAGACGACGCCGGCGCGCACCAAGGCCTGCGCGAGGTGCGGGCGCCCGGCCGAACCGTCCTCGGGCAGCAGCGACATGACCTCGTCGGGGTCGACCGGCAGGCCGTCGGCAGCCATCCGTTCGGCCATCACGCGCAGCCGCCACCGTCGCTCCGACCGCAGCCGGGTCTGCTCCGCGACGAGCGCGGGCGACTCGGGATCGAAGAGGTACGCGAGCAGATGGACGCTGACGTGCCGCCCGGTCACCGGATCGACGGAGATCGTGGACAGCTCGGCACCGGGCACGAGGGAAAGACCCGGCGGGAGTGCCTCGGCGGCCGGGGCCCAGCCGGCCGTGGTGTCGTGATCGGTGATCGCGACTACGTCGAGGCCCGCCTTCGCGGCGGCGGCGACGAGCCCGGCCGGGCTGTCGGTGCCGTCGGAGGCGGTGGAGTGGGCGTGCAGGTCGATGCGCATCGACTGTATTGTCTATCGCGCTGATCAGGGCCGCGCTGCCAGGGCGAGACTAGGGTGACCTGCGTTGCAGCCGACGACGACGGCGCCCTGCCATCGCGGCCCTCAGGCCTGGCGGCCACAAGGCGCGCGACTCCAAAAGATCAAAAGACCTGGGTCGTTTCAGCCGAGGCCGAGACTCCTTGGTCACCGCTGAGTCGGTCCGGCGGCTAGCCGACCTTCTTCTTGCCGCGGGCGGCGCGCTGGGCCTTGATCATCGAGAAGCGCTCGGCCTGCTTCTGCTTGTCGCCGAACACCAGCTCGGAGATCGTGTCGTAGAACTCTTCCGGCCTCGGCAGGTAGTCGATGCGGTTCAGCGCCTGGATCTGACCGGCCGACTCGACCACCATCGTCCCGTACCCCATCATCCGGCCCCACGCCGAACGTTCGTAGGTGAGGTCGGTGACCTTGGTGATCGGCATCATCAGCACCTTCGTGGTGAAGACGCCGGTGGTCATCACGAACCGCTTGTCGGTGACGACCAGCCGCTCGACCCACCACTCCATCACGATGTACGCGAACCGCAGGACGACCAGCAGCGCGGCGTACCAGAGGATGTTCTGGATCACCCAGGCGGCGGCCGGCAGGAGGTAGGACACCAGGACGCAGATCGCCAGCAGCGCGATCGCCTCGAAGGTGTCCCACAACAGCACAGCCCAGTGACGGCGGATCCTGATGACCCGCCGTTCGGTGTCAAGGAGATACTCGTCTGGATCGCGTGGGGCGAACATACTGGGAGAGTATCCGCTCCTCCGCTAGCTGAAGACGCTGCTGACGAAGGTGATCACTGATTCGGCCGAATCACGCAGGAAGCCGATGATGTTTCCCACGAGGCCCGCGGCCTGACCTGGCTGCGCGATCACGAAGAACAGCACCAACGCGATTCCTGCGAAAGTGAGGAGCTTTTTCGCGTTCACGGCGATCAATCCTGTCTCTTACGGTGACTGACTGCGGATACTGACCATTCATTTTGTACCGCACCTTCCACCGGCGCGGGAGGGAAGTCCCGCGCTTGGGTCAGCCGGCGGTGGGAAGTGTACCGTACGGCTACTCTCCGTGTATAGGACAGTCGTTGTCAGGACGTCCGCGTCTACCATTCGGGAATGAACACCGTTTCGGACAGCACCGTCCGCTGTGTCGGCGGCATCGTCCACGACGAACACGGGCGGATTCTCCTGATCCGGCGAGCGAATGAACCCGGACGTGGACTGTGGTCGGTCCCCGGTGGGCGGGTCGAACCAGGCGAATCGGACGAAGCGGCCGTGATCCGGGAAATGCGAGAAGAGACCGGACTGAACGTGACGCCGGGCACACTCGTCGGCAATGTCCGTCGCGGCCCGTACGACATCCACGACTACGCCTGCTCGGTCACCGGTGGCACTCTCCGTGCCGGCGACGACGCCGACGACGCCCGCTGGATCGATGCCCGCACCTTGATCGAACTCGATGAACACGGCCGGTTGGCCGAACTCCTGTTCGTCACTCTCCGCGACTGGAAGGTGTTGCCGACGGGCAATTTCTCCTCTCCGTGACAAATGCCGTACTCGATTTGGCAAATGACGTGACGATAAAGCAGCGCGAGAGGTGAAAATCAACCTCCCGATGCTTTACCGGCACTTCCGAACAGGCGAAAGGCTAAGCCGGCAGCCAGGTCATCCGCTGTCCGTGCGGCGCCGTCCTGGCGAGCGCGCGCACTTCCGGCGTGTCGCCTTCCCATCGCACGAGCCCGAGGACCGCCGTCCCGCCGTTGGTGTCGGCCAGTTCGGTCCGCCCGGGCAGCAACGGCTCCAAAGCGGCGCCGTAGAACTCCTCGCTGACCCACCACAGCGGCCGGTCCCCCGCCAGCTTCCGCAGCGCGTCGACGAAGTCCGCTCGCCGCTCCCCCAGGTACGCCAGCACGTGGCTGGTCAGCACGACCAGCGGAACATCGGCGGGCAAGGTGGCGGCGGCGGAGGCGAGGTCGTCGACGGCGTCACCTGTGATGAGCTCCGGCCGCTGCTTGCCCTGCGCGGCCGCGGCCGTGCGCAGGAGCCGGATGCGGTCCGGCTGGTCGGCCCAGACGCAGGCTTCGAGCCAGGCCAGTTCGTCTTCGTCGCTCAGGTCCACCGGGGCACGGTCGAGACCGGCGCGGGCGGTGATCGCCAGCTTCTTCGGCATCTTCGGCGTGACGGCTCCTGGGGCGAGGTCGAGCGCGCAGTGCAGGCCGACAGCGGCCTTCGCGGGTCCGGCGGTGAGCTGCTCACCGCCGCACTGGTAGCGATAGGCGTACTTGTCCAGCCCGAGCAGCAGCCCCGCGCTGCAACCGACCTCGAGCAGCGCGATCTTCCCGCCTGCCTCCTTCGCCGCCGTCGTGACGGCGGGGTAGACCAGCGCGGCGCGGCGGACCTCGTTGGTCTGCGTGTAGCGCGAAGAAATGATGGCCCGTGCCTTGTCCGCCCGCTCCAGCAGGAACGAGCGGAACAGCGGCCACGTCTCCGAGTCCACGCCGTCGAAGCCGCCGACGGAGGGGTAGTACCGCGAAAGCGGGTGGATCGGGTCGGCCTGGACGAGCCGGTGCGCGGTCGCCATCAGCAGCGTCCCGCGCGCCTCGCCGCCACGGGCGTCGGTCAGGAGCCCGGCGACGTCGTCGTCATCGGCCGCCTTGGCCGCCAGGTGCTCGTACAGCGGCGAAACCCCGGCCGCCTCGACCGTCGCGAACTTCCGCAGCCTGCGCTTGATCTCATCCAGCCCGATGGGCATCGACTCGCTCCCTCTTCCCGTTCGTGACACCCATTATTCGTGCGGGACGGGGCGGCCGGGCTGTTCACCGCCCCTGGTGTCACCGTAGGACCGCTTCGGCACCATCACCTTGCGACGGAACACACACACGATCGTGCCGTCCTGCTTGTACCCGCGCGTCTCGACGTAGACGACGCCTCGATCGTCCTTCGACTTCGACGGCGTCTTGTCCAGCACCTCGGTCTCGCCGTAGATGGTGTCGCCGTGGAAGGTCGGCTTCACGTGCTTCAGCGACTCGACCTCGAGGTTCGCGATCGCCTTGCCGGACACGTCCGGCACCGACATCCCGAGCAGCAGCGAGTAGATGTAGTTGCCGACCACGACGTTCTTGCCGAACTCGGTGGTCTCCTGCGCGTAGTGCGCGTCGAGGTGCAGCGGGTGGTGGTTCATGGTGATCAGGCAGAACAGGTGGTCGTCGTACTCGGTGACCGTTTTGCCCGGCCAGTGCTTGTAGACCGCGCCGACCTCGAACTCTTCGTAATAGCGACCGAACTGCACCCATTCCTCCTGCACGAGTAACGCGGCGTGAGCCTGGAACGACAGGCCTTCGTGTTGAGGAGTACCCTCGACCATTGGTGTCGGGTCGTCAACGCGACCCACACCACTGCGTAACCGTCCGCCGAGCCGAGGAGGTGAGGAACCCGATGTCCAGTGGCGATAGTCCGCTTCCTAGTAGTCGCAGCGTTCCCACCTTCACGTCTCGCCGGTTCCCCACCTGGCAGGGCTGACGAAACCGGGAACGCTGGCCTAGCCGAGCGGCCCCCCGACCGCTTGGCCCGTCGTCTTCGCGCACAACGCACGACGTCTGCCCAGGAGATCCCATGCCTGCCATTCCCTCGCTCGGCGGCCTTCGCGGCCGGAGCAACGGCCGCGCCAAGAGCGTCCCCGATCGCCCGTTGCCCGTCCCCCTTTCGGCGTACGTCGTCGATTGCGCGGTGTACGTGGAGGGCAAGCGTCTGCCCGGCCGCTGGTCGCACTCCGAGGCGATCAAAGAGGTGCGCAAGCGGCACGCCGGATTCGTCTGGATCGGCCTGCACGAGCCGGACGCCGTCCAGATACAGGGCATCGCGGATACCTTCGGCCTGCACGAACTGGCCGTCGAGGACGCGCTCGAAGCGCACCAGCGACCCAAGCTCGAACGCTACGACGACACGCTGTTCATGGTGCTGAAGACGGTCCGCTACGTCGAACACGAGTCACCCGCGACGGCGAACGAGATCGTCGAGACCGGCGAGCTGATGGCGTTCCTCGGCCGCGACTTCGTGATCACCGTGCGGCACGGGAACCATTCGGGGCTCGCCCGGCTGCGCCGCGAACTCGACCAGGACCCGGAGCGGCTCGACCTCGGCCCGTCCGCGGTGCTGCACGCGATCGCGGACCACGTGGTCGACCACTACCTGGACGTCACCACCGCGATCGAGTCGGACATCGACGAGATGGAGACGCACGTCTTCGCGCCGCGGTCCAAGGTGAGCGCCGAGCAGATCTACTTCATGAAACGCGAGGTGCTGGAGCTGCGGCGCGCGGTCATGCCGCTGGGCACTCCGCTGCAGCGGCTCGCCGAGGGCTACACGCGGCTGATCCCGGACGAGGTCCGCTCGTACTTCCGCGACGTCTCCGACCACTTGACGACCGTGGCGGAGCGGGTCGCGAACTTCGACGAACTGCTGACCACCCTGGTGGACGCGACACTGGCGAAGATCACGCTCCAGCAGAACACCGACATGCGCAAGATCACCGCGTGGGCGGCGATCATCGCGGTCCCCACGGCGCTGGCCGGCATCTACGGAATGAACTTCGACTACATGCCGGAGTTGCATTGGCGCTTCGGCTACCCGGTGGCGATGACGGTCATCTTCGGCGTCTGCATCCTGCTCTACCGAATATTCAGGAAGAACCGCTGGCTCTGAGCACCTTCCCTTCGGTAGTACTGGAGTTCCCCCATGCCAAGGATCCTGACCAACCTCAAGTTCTGGGCTCTCGCCTTCTGCCTCGTATGGCTGGGCATCGTGATCGCGATCATCGCCAAGGACCCCGCGTTCGCGCACGGCACCAAATAGCGCGCCCGGCATTACGCTGGGGCGTATGAAGGCATTGGTCGTCGCGGACGAGGTCGAGGAGCGCTTGTGGACCTCCGCGGTCCTCAACCACCCGGCCGACCTCGTCATCGGCGCCGGCGACCTGCCGTACGACTACCTGGAGTTCCTGTCGAGTGCGCTCGACGTACCGTGCGTGTTCGTCCCGGGCAACCACGATCCCGACCTGTCGGGCTACACCCGTCACGGCGGACTGTCCATGATGGACGGTTTTCCGGCGGAGTGGCCGGGCCCGGCCGGCGGGGTGAACGCGGACGGCCGGGTCGTCGACATCGGCGGGCTCCGGGTCGCCGGGCTCGGCGGTTCGGTCCGCTACAACGAGGGCCCGAACCAATGGACGCAACGCCAGCAGGCGCGGCGTGCGCGGCGGCTCGTGCGCCGTGCGCGGCTGCGTCGTCGGCGGGACGGGCGGGACGTCGACATCCTGCTCACCCACGCGCCGCCGCGGCACTGCGGTGACCGCGAGGATCCACCGCACCGCGGCTTCGACTGTCTCCATCGCACGATCGAGTTGCTGCGGCCGAAATGGTTGCTGCACGGGCACATCCACCCGCACGGCGAACCCGTGCCGGACCGGGTGGTCGGCGAAACCACGGTACGCAACGTGGTCGGGCACCGGATCATGGAGTTCGTATGAAGGACACCGGTTTTCCCCGGGCGGACGCGGAGCACGACTTCCTCCGCGCGCGACGGCGACAGGTCCTGTCACGACTGGCGACCTGGCTACGCCGCGAGCCCGACGACGTCAACATCATGCTGCCGTTCCACGAGGTGGTCGACGCGCTCGGCTATCTCGGCGAGCGGAAGATCGGGCCGCGGGTGATCCGGCTCGATTCGATCGTCGGCAGCGTCGACCGGGGCCGCGATTTCGACCGCCGCTTCCGCCCGACCTCCGGCCGCGTCCGCGAACGCTGGGAACGGCTGGCGCTCGCGTCCAGACGCGGTGAGTCGATCCCGCCGATCGAGGTGTACCGCGTCGGGGAACTGCACTTCATCATCGACGGGCATCACCGCGTTTCGGTGGGACACGCGATGGGACTGTCCACGATAGAGGCGATGGTCACCGAGGTGCGGACCAAAGTGGACCCGAGCGGCATCCGGTACCGCGGCGATCTCATCGTGAAGGACTACCGGCGGCTGTTCCTGGAGCGCGTCCCGCTTTCCGGGCACGCGCGGGCTTCGGTGGTGTTCACCGATCCGTGGGATTACGCGCGGCTCGGTGAGCACGTGGAGGCGTGGGGTTTCCGGCTGATGCAGGACGAAGGTCGCTACTCGGATCGGGCGACGTTGGCGCAACGGTGGTTCGACGAGGAGTACGTGCCGGTAGTGGCGATGCTGCGGCAGGCGGACCTGATCGGCGACCGCACCGATGCCGAGGCGTACCAGTGGGTGGCTTCCGAGCGGTACCGGCTGATCCGGACCCACCGGTGGGACGACGAGGTCATCGAAGCCGTGCGCTCACGATCCCGCTGACGGCCCTGGGTGAGAGCGCGCTTTGACGCACGACGTGAGATGAAAGGCCCCTTCATAGCAAATTTTGCGATGAAGGGGCCTTTCATGTCGTCCCCCTACAGGTGAACCGCGACCGGAGCCTCAGCCCCCTCCGGAGCCTTGGCCGGGGCCCCCGACCGCAGCAGCAGTCCGCAGATCACCGCTCCCGCCACGAAGATCCACCCGCCCCACACGAAAGCGGTCGTGTAACTGTGCACCGCCGCTTCGGCCGCGAGTTGCGGGGAAGGCGTCTTACCGACCAGGAACGACGTCGCCGCGTTTCCGGCGAGTGTGCTCAGCAGCGCGGTCCCGATCGAGCCGCCGACCTGCTGCGCGGTGTTGACCGCGGCCGAGGCGACACCGGCGTCGTGCGTGTCGACACCGAAGGTCGCGACGCTCATCGCGGGCGCCATGGCGAGGCCGATGCCGACGCCCATGATCATCAGCGGGAACAGCACCCCGCTGGCGTACGTGCTGGTGGTGTCGATGGCCGAGAGCCAGAACAGCCCCGCTCCGGCGATCAGCATTCCCAGTGACACCAACGGTTTCGCGCCGAACTTGGGCAGGAGCACGGCGGTCGCCGACGTCGCGCTGGCCATCAGGGTGGCGACCATCGGCAGGAACGCGACCCCGCTCCGCACCGGCGTGAACCCGAGGTTCAGCTGGATGTAGAAGGTGAGGAACAGGAAGATCGAGAACATCCCGATGGCGAGCAGGAACATCGCCAGGTACGAGCCGCCCCGGTCGCGGTCGAGCAGGACGCGCAACGGCAGGAGCGGATGCGCGGCCCGTTGCTGGATCACCACGAACGCGGCGAGCAGCACGACACCGGCGGCGAGGAAACCCCAGACCGAGATCGAGGACCACGAGTCACGTTCGGCGTTCGCGAAGCCGTAGACCAGCGCGAACAGCCCGGCCGACGCGGTGATCGTGCCCGGGATGTCGAGCTTCGGGCGCGGGCCTCCGCTCTCGGCGTTCTTGAGCAGCACGGCCGCACCGGCGAAGGCGATCACCGCGAAGATGATGTTGACGTACATCGACCAGCGCCAGTCGAGGTATTCGGTCAGCACACCGCCGAGCAGCAGGCCGATCGCCGCGCCGCCACCACCGATCGCGCCGAAGACACCGAAGGCCTTACCGCGTTCCTTCGGGTCGGTGAAGGTCGTGGTCAGCAGCGAAAGGGCCGCCGGGGCGAGAAGGGCGCCGAAGACACCCTGCGCGGCGCGCGCGACGAGCAGCATTTCGATACTGGTGGCGGCACCGCCGATCGCCGACACGATGGCGAAGCCGGCGAGGCCGACCAGGAAGGCGCGTTTGCGGCCGAAGAGGTCCGCGAGCCGCCCGCCCAGCAAGAGCAGGCTGCCGAACGCAAGCGCGTAGGCCGTGACGACCCATTGGCGGGCGTCGTTCGAGAAGCCGAGGTCTTGCTGCGCGGACGGGAGCGCGATGTTCACGACGGTGGCGTCGAGCACCACCATCAGCTGGGCGAGACCGATCACCACCAGGATCAGCCATCTCCTGGCGTGGTGCGGGTCGGTGTGCTGCGTGGCCGCGTCCCCCGGCGGCGTGGCGACAGCGGTGGATGACTCAGACATACGGGCGGGTTCCTCACAGATAGTGACGAGAGAAGTTATGTGGAGTAGGTATCTCCCCTTTTCGTCGCCAACGTACCCGAAAAGCGGAGAAGCGTCCTCTACTTTGTTTGTTAAGCTGGACCGATGGCTCGGGACCTCGCTCCCGCCGCACCGGCGCGGCCGTTGCGGCGCGACGCTGAACTCAATCGGCAGCGCATCATCGCGGCGGCACGCGACGTCTTCGGCGAGCGCGGGCTCGAAGCGACGCTCGACGACGTCGCGCATCACGCGGGTGTCGGGGTGGGCACCGTCTATCGGCGTTTCCCGAGTAAGGAACACCTGGTCGAGGCCATGTTCGTCGACCAGTTCGAGACGATCCGCCAGTTCGCCGAAGAAGCGCTTCGCGCCGAAGATCCCTGGGACGGCTTCGTCGGCTTCACCTGGCGCGCGGCCGAACTGCACGCCGGTGACCGCGGGTTACGGCAAGTCATGCTGTCGAACGTCTTCGGCCACGAGCGCGTCGCCGAGGCGAAAGCGCGCATGGTGCCGTTGATCACACAGCTCGTCGAGCGTGCTCAGTCGGCGGGCGCCCTCCGCGCGGACTTCGTGCCGACGGACATCCCCCTGCTGCACCAGATGATCGGCTCGGTCATCGAGTTCACGCACGGTATCCAGCCCGACCTGTGGCGCCGGTGCCTCGCGATGCTGCTGGACGGTCTGCGCGCCGAGCCCGGTCGCGCCACGCCGCTGCCGCATCCGCCGCTGGACGTCGAAGCGCTGGACGAGGCGATGTGCTCCTTCCGGCTGCCCAAGCTCCGCTGACCTCCCCGCGTTTAGTCCTCTGAATGCGGTAGTTGCACGCGCAAGGACCGCATTCAGAGGACTAAATGCGAGCAAGGAGGGGCTATGGGAGCTTCGGGAACACCGCTACGGCGACCTCCCGAGCCGCCGCGCACGTGGCGTCCTCCGGCGCCCCGTCGACACCGACCACCGAGAGCGTCGCCTGTTCGACCCGCTCCGGGGTGCCCGGGATCGGCCGGTGCGTGGTCACCTGGCAGAACGCGCCCGACGTGGTGACCTGGACCTGCCGCCCGCCCAAAGCCTCCGTCGCCCCTGGCGTGGTGTCCGCCCCGACCGACAGCGAGAAGCTGACCTTGCCGCGGATGCAGCTGTGCCCGGACAGCGCCGGAGCGGGTTTGGTCTCCGCGCCGGCGGCCGCGTCGAGTTCGTGCTGGTCGAGCGGCGCGCACGGGGCGACCCGGCCCCACGAGCGCTGGTCGAGGTTCAGCCGGCCGACCCGGCGCGCGCCGATCACCCCGGCCGCGCTGCCGACCGTCGCGTCGGCGATCCGGCAGCGCGCCGCCTGGTCGGCCGGGGCCGTGTTGTCCGAGGTGACGACGATGGACAGCCGGATCCCGTCGGCGAAGGTCAGCAGCCGTGTGCAGGTGGTGTCCTCGTTGAACGTCGACTGCTGGACGCTGACGCCTTCCGGCAGCGACCCGCCATAGTCGTAGGGCTGATTGTTCGGATCCTGCCCGGAAGTGATCGGGCCCGTGGTCACGGTGTAGCGATTGGCGCCTTCGACGAATTCGAGGCGGCAGAACTCGAAAGAGGCCAACGGCGGTTTGACCGCGTTTCCGCCGCCGATCACTTTCCGCTGGTCGACGAGGCTGCAGTAATCGAGCGACGAGTATTCCCCGAGCGCCTCGGAAGCGGTCAGGGCCTCCTCGCCGGCCGTGGTCGACGGCGCCACCGCCGCTGGTTCCGAAGTGGAACAGGCCGCGGCCAGGAACAGGCCGCAGAGTACTGCGCTGAGTCTCTTCGAGGGCACCGGAGCAGTATCGTCAAAAGATCGCGGAACACCAGCCCCTACGGGCGAAGAACACAGGGTCCGCCACGTTTTCCCAGGTGAAGACCTCACCGCGATTTCACGCCCCTAAGGGTGCGTTTCGTCCCGCGGTGGGATGCGGTCCGGCCGTCACGGGACGAGAATGGGTTTCACACAACGTGACGATCGAGAGGGAAGAACCGTGACGAACCCCGTAGCAGCCCGCCTGACCCGACCGCGCCAAGGCCGCATGATCGGCGGCGTCTGCGCCGGTATCGCCAAACGCTTCGGCACCACGCCGGGCAAGGTCCGCCTGCTCGCCGTGCTGTCCTGCCTGCTGCCCGGTCCGCAGTTCATCGTCTATCTCGTGCTCTGGCTCGCCCTTCCCGAGTCCGAGTACTGATCCCGGCCTCAGCCGTTGGGGTCGAACGGGATGCCACTCGGCTTGGCCTTGGCCAGATTGTTCGCGAAGGAACCGTCCTTGATCGCCAGGCTCGCGCTGCCGAAATCGGCGTGGACGAGGGTGTCGCGGATTCCCGGCGGGAACCCGTCCCACGAGACGAGGTCCGGGTACTGCCAGGCGTTGTAGTGGTTCTCCGGCGGTTCGGTCGCGCTCGCGATGCGGAAGCAGTGGGTGCCCGCACCGTCCTTGTGGTAGACGATCTTCGGGTGGGTGCCCGCCCAGGAGACCTTGGAGCGGTCGTAAGTGGAGTAGTTGCCGTGCGCGGAGGTCGAGACGTACCGGGCTTGGCCTTCGCTGACCCAGACGACGACGTGTTCGATGTCGTGCCGGTGCCCGCAGCAGTCGATGCCCGGGACGGCCTGGTCTTTTTCGAAGTAGAGGTCGTAGAGATACGCGCACCAGCCGTGGTCGCACTTCGACCGCGCGTAGGAGTTGGTGTTGTCGAGGTCTGACCGGTCGCGGCACTGACCGTTGAGGGCTCCGGAGTTCTTGAGCCCGGGAGCGAGCGCGCCGGTCGGCGAGATGGCGGGCGTCGGATAGCAGCCGTCGGTGTCGTAATCGAACGCGGGCTGCCAGGTCCGGTCGGCCTCGGTCGCGTTCGACGGCAGTGCCGGTGGGGGTTCGGCCCAGGCGACCGCCGGGGCGAGCGTGGTGAGGAGAACCGCTCCGATGAGACCTCGCAGGAGACGGCGTGGCAGCTTCTTCGTCACGACAAGCGCCTTCCGCTCAAGGTCTCGTGAGTGGTGACGACGGTGAGAACCGTCATCACCACCCACGAGAGGTGAGTTACTCGGTGTAGGTCAGGTTCTTGCCGCTGGCCCCGTCGAAGAGCTTGATCTTGTCCGCGTCGAACCAGAGCTCGATGTTCTGGTTCTCCGCGGCCGAGGACGACGCGGAGAGCCGGGCCACGATCTGCGACTCCGCACCCGGGACGTCCGCGGAGCCGCTGTCGGCGGCGAGATCCGCGAGGTCGGACGACGACGCGACCTCCCCCTCGACCGAGAAGTGCGCGAACTTCTCCGAACCCATCGACTCGAGGACGTCGACGTGGGCGGTGAAGGTCGCCCCGCCCTCCCGGGCGGACTCCTCGATCAGCGCGGCATCCTCGAAATGCTCCGGCCGGATGCCGACGATGACCTCACGCGGCGCGTCGGCGGCCTCGGCCAGCCGTCGCACCCGGTCGGTGAGCGGGATGTCACCCAGCGCGCTGCGCGCGACGCCGTTCTCCAGCGTCGCCGACACGAAGTTCATCGACGGGCTGCCGATGAACCCGGCCACGAACAGGTTCGCCGGGTTGTCGTAGAGGAACTGCGGCGACCCGATCTGCTGGACGTAGCCGGCCCGCAGCACGACGACCCGGTCGCCGAGGGTCATCGCCTCGGTCTGGTCGTGCGTGACGTAGAGCGTCGTCGTGCCCAGCTGCTTCTGGATCTTCGACACCGACGTCCGCATCTGCCCGCGCAGCTTCGCGTCCAGATTGGACAGTGGTTCGTCCATCAGGAACGCCTTGGGGTTACGGACGATCGCGCGTCCCATCGCGACCCGCTGCCGCTGACCACCGGAGAGGTTCGCCGGTTTGCGGTCCAGATGCCCGGTCAGGTCGAGGATCTGTGCGGCTTCTTCGACCTTCGCCCGCACGATCTTGTCGTCGACCTTGGCCAGCCGCAGGGGGAACGCCATGTTCTCCCGCACGCTCATATGCGGATAGAGGGCGTAGGACTGGAACACCATCGCGATGTCACGGTCCTTCGGCGCCCGTTCGTTGACGCGCTCGCCGTCGATCCGCAGCTCGCCGGAGGAGATGTCCTCCAGCCCGGCGACCATGTTCAGCGTGGTCGACTTCCCGCAGCCGGACGGGCCCACCAGGATGATGAACTCACCGTCGGCGATCGTGATGTCCACTTCGGACACCGCGAGGGCGCCGTCCGGGTACTTCTTCGACACCTTCTCGAGAACAATTTCAGCCATGGGTCAGCCCTTCACCGCACCGGACGTCAGCCCCGCCACGATGCGACGCTGGAAGAACAACACGAACAAGATGATCGGGACGGTGATCACCACGGCGGCCGCGGAGATCGTCCCGGTGGGGTCTTCGAACTGCGAGGACCCCGTGAAGAACGACAACGCCGCCGGGACCGTCCGCGAGGACTCGGTCGAGGTCAGCGAGATCGCGAACAGGAAGTCGTTCCAGCAGAAGATGAACACCAGGATCGCGGTGGTGAACACCCCTGGCGCCGCCAAGGGCGCGATCACCTTCCGGAACGCCTGCGCCGGGGTCGCGCCGTCCATCTTCGCCGCCTTCTCCAGCTCCCACGGGATTTCGCGGAAGAACGCGGAAAGCGTGTAGATCGACAGCGGCAGCGCGAACGTGATGTACGGCAGGATCAACCCCGGCCAGGTGTCGAACAGCCCCAGCTCACGTTCGATGTTGAACAACGGCGTCACCAGCGACACCTGCGGGAACATCGCGATCAGCAGCGACATCCCCACCAGCACCTGCTTGCCGGGGAAGTCCAGCCGCGCGATCGCGTACGCCGCCATCGTGCCGAGGACGACCGCGATCACCGTCGCGATGATCGCGATCCCGATCGAGTTCACCAGTGCCCGGATGAACTCCGTGGTCGCGAAGATGTCCGCGTAGTTCTGCCACGTCCATTCCTGCGGGAAGAAATATCCGTCGTCCAAGGTCTCCTTGGTCTTGAACGAAAGCGAGACCACCCAGAGCACCGGGAACAGCGCGAACACCAGGACGACGATGTCGAGGAGGCCCCATTTGACCTTGCGGCCGGGAGTGGCCGCTCCACCGATGGCCATCAGCGTTTACCCCCGTTGTCGCTACCAGGCGCGGCCGTGCCGAACACCTTGATGAAGATGAACGCGATGATCGCCACCGTGAGGAAGATCAGCACCGCCATCGTCGACCCGATCCCGAGGTTCAACCCCTTGACCAGGTTGTTGTAGGTCTGCATCGACACCGACGACGTGTCTTGCGCGCCGTTGGTGAGCACGAAGATGTTGTCGAAGATGCGGAACGCGTCCAGGGTGCGGAACAGCAACGCCACCAGGATCGCCGGCTTCATCACCGGCAGCATCACCTTGGTGAACCGCTGCCACGTCGTCGCGCCGTCCATCGCCGCGGCCTTCAGCAGATCGTCCGGCACCAGCGCCAGCCCCGCCATCAGCAGCAACGCCATGAACGGCGTCGTCTTCCACACCTCGGCCAGCACGATGACCCCCAGCGACGGCCAGTACTGGGTCAACGGCGCGCTGTCGGGGAAGAACAGATTGGCCAGGTAGCCGGTGTCGGGCGTCCAGGCGTAGTACCAGGAGAACGCCGCGGCCACGGTCACGATGCCGTACGGGATCAGGGCGACCGTCCGCACGAGGCCCCGGCCGACCAGCGTCCGATGCATGATCAGCGCGAGGCCCATCCCGAGGACGAGCTCGATCGCGACCGAAACGATGGTCAAGCCCATCGTCGTCCCGAACGCGGTCCACCAGTATTCGTTGGACAGCACCGAGATGTAGTTCTCGAGGCCGACGAACTCCTGCTGCGCCGGGAACCGGAGGTCGTAGCGCTGCAGGGAAAGCCAGATCGAGTAGACGATCGGGTACCCGGTGACGGCGATCATCACGAACGCCGCCGGAGCGCACAGCCAGAGTCCGAGTCTGCGCTCGGCCTTCTTCCCTTCGCTGAGCACGGTTTTGGTCTTCTTGCCCGGCTCGGCTTTGGTCGCCGAACCGGCGGTTTCCTGCACGGTCACGGGATCACTCCCTTCGACTGGAGCGCGTCGGCGAGCTGCTCCCGCAGCTTGTCCGCCGTCTTCTGCGGATCGATTTCAGAAGGCGGGGAAAGCACCTTCGACAACACGGTCGAAGCGTTCTGGTACGCCGGGGTCAGCGGGCGCACCGCGGCGTCCTTGAGCGCGTCCAGGATCGTCTCCCGCATCGGGTACTTCGTGTCCATGCTCGGGTTGTCGTCGCCGACGGCCGCGGTCGGGTCGAGCGGGGCCGTGTCGGTGTAGAGCGATTCGAGCGTCGGCGGGACACCGTCCTTGAGCGCGGAGAACTTCTGGTTCTTCTCGTTGCGCAGGCACAGCGCGACTTCGTAGGCCTCGGCCTTGTGCTTCGAGGCCGAGCTGACCGCCAGGTTGTAGCCACCGATCGTGGTCTTGGCCGGCTTGCCCGCTTCGAACTCCGGATAGGTGGCCCACTTGAAGTGCTGCAGTTCGTTTTTCTTCTCCTTGGCATAGGAGGCGTAGACGAACGGCCAGTTCAGTTCGAAGGCGGCGTTTCCGCGCTGGAACGACTGGCGGACCTCGTCCTCCTTCGAGTTGGTCAGCGACGCGTCGGTGATCCCGGCGGTGGTGATCTTCTTGAGCATCTCCAGCGCCTTGACCGCGCCCGCGTCCATGACGACTGATTTGCCGTCGTCGGAAAGGATCTTGCCGCCCGCCGATTCGACGAGGGTGTTGTAGATGACGACGAGGCCTTCGTACTGCGCGCCGGTGAACACGACGTTCCCCGGTTTGCCCTGTGCCTTGAGCGCCTGGGCCTGCTGGATCATCTCGTCCCAGGTCTTCGGCGGCTTCGGCGTCAGCCTGTCGTCGTACCAAAGCAGCTGAACGTTGGTGTTCTTGGTCGCCGCGTAGAGCTTTCCGTTCCACGTGGCGGTTTCGAGCGGCCCCGGCAGCACACCGGCGGTCGCTTCGGCCTTCGCCTGGCCCGTCCATTCGTCGACCCAGCCCGCCTCGGCGAACTCGGAGACCCAGGTGACGTCCAACCCCAGTACGTCGAGTGAATCATCCCCAGCCGCCAGGCGGCGGACCATCTGCTCCCGCTGGCCGTCGGCCGGCCGCGGCAGCTTGTTGTAGACGACCTCGTAGCGCCCGCCCGAGGCCTTGGTGCAGTCGTCCACAACGGACTGGAAATTGTCTTCGGGCGCGTAATAGACGTTGATCTTGAGCCCGGCTTGCGCCCCGCAGCCCGCCAACAGGCCCGCCGTCAGCGCTGTCGCGCCGAGCAGCGCGCCGGCGCGGCCCGGTGAGCGGCCCCTCCGACTCGCGCTCATCCTCTTCCCCATGAGGGCCTCCCTCACCCGCGCGCACGCCCGGGATGTGGCGGCACTAGGACGCGTTGAAGAAGCCGCGCGCCAGCACCCCGACGTGCTAGTGCTCGGGCGAGCACGCTGGAGTACGTGTCCGCCCGACTGGTGTTGTGCAACCTATTCCGGGCGATCATCGCCCGCAAGCAGTATCGGTAACGATTCAGCGGATCGCACGGCGAACAGCGGAACCCGTACCGCCGAATGTCAGTGGTCCGGTCCTCGCGTCACCCGGTGGACCCCGGCGAACGCAACGCGAGCTGGGCGAGGAGCTCACGGCCCTGTTCGGCCGAACGCGGCTGGCAGAGCACGTCGTAGCGGCCGGCGACCAGCTGGCTCGCCGAGGAGAAGTCGCGGCGGGACATGCCGTAACTGATGGCCGCGAAGACCGTCCACGCCAGAACGCCGAGGACGACCCCGCCGATCATGGGCTGCCAGGCGAAGCCCTGGTTGTCGAACATGCCCAGCAACAGACCGATGATCAGGCCGAACCACGCGCCGGACACCGCGCCCGTGCCGAGCACGCGGCCCCAGCTCAGCTTGCCGAGCACACGCTCGACGAGCATCAGGTCGACCCCGACGATGGTCACGTCGGTGACCCCGAACTCCTTCTCCGCGAGGAAGTCGACGGCGTGCTGCGCTTCGCCGTATGTCGCGTAGGAGCCGATCGGCCAGCCGGAAGGCGGTGTCGGCAGCCTGGGCAATCCACCCGCGGCCCGACCGCCTCCGCCGAAGGGAGCACTCACGTAATCACCTCTCGCCCGTCCCGCTCCATCTTCTCAAGGACGGGCGCGAGGCGCGAACCAGCTGATCGGGCGAGAGAAGACCCCCTCCGGACGGGTGTGACGTCCGAAGGGGGCCGGGCCTTGATACCGGAGCTACTGAGCGGCCTTGACCTCCACGGTCATGGCCTTGGCGTCGTCACCGTCGACGCCCTCGCTGCCTTTCGCTTCGGCCTTGATCCGGTCGGCCGCGAGCCCGCCGGCGGTGAGTTCCTTGGTGACCGCGTCGGCCCGCTGCCGCGACAGCTCGGTCGCCTTGGCGGCGTCGGAGTAGCCCGCGTGCGTGTCGACCGCGACCTTGCCCACGGGCACCGCGGCGGCGGCTTCGGCGACCTTCTTGAGCGTCGCCTTCGCCTCGTCGGTCAGCTCGGCGCTTTGCGGCGCGAACCGCACCGGCGAGGCCTTGAGGACCTCATCGAGTTTGGCCTGCAGTCCCTGCACGGCCGCGTCGGCCGGTTTCCCGTTCTGGCCGTCGCCGTTCTGGCCGTTCTGGCCATCGCCGTTCTTGCCGTCGCCGTTCTGCGCGCCGTCGCCCGGCGTGCCGTTCTGGCCGGACGCCGCGGAACTCACCGCGGACGATGCCGCCGCGGCGCCATTGTCCTTGTTGTCGTCGCCGCATCCGGCGACGGTCAGCATCGCGAAAGCCGCGAGGGCGATTCCACTGATCCTTGTCCGTCGGTTCACTTGCCCTCCTCCGTAAACACGTCCAGCCGGAACGTACGCCGGACGCGAGGACATCGAAAATCGGGAAAGGCGAAGAACAAGACGGCGAAGACCGGGAAATGTCACGCGGGGTATCCCGGTTCGGGGAGATCCCGGTTCAAACCCCACGATCAGTTCGTCACCACGGCGCGAATGACACCGTGGGTGAATGAAAGCGCTCAAGCGTGCTGAACGGACCCCCGGGCATCTTGAATCATTCTTCGCCGGTCCGGGTTACCCCAGGCGTGGCACACCACCTGCGCTCGACTGAAGTACATGAAGGCCCCCTTCCTTGCGCCTGACGCAAGGAAGGGGGCCTTCATGTACTGGGGGATGGGGCTTTCGCGACAGCGACCTAGCTCCGGCTCTTGTACTCCCGCAACAGACCCCGGCTGATAATGGTCTTCTGGATCTCGCTGGTGCCCTCGCCGATGAGCAGGAACGGCGCTTCGCGCATCAGGCGCTCGATCTCGTATTCCTTCGAATAGCCGTAGCCACCGTGGATGCGGAACGAGTCCTGGGTGACCTCGGCGCAGTATTCGCTCGCGATCAGCTTCGCCATGCCCGCTTCGACATCGTTGCGCTCGCCGGAGTCCTTGAGGCGGGCGGCGTTGACCATCATCAAATGCGCGGCTTCGACCTTGGTGGCCATTTCCGCGAGTTTGAACGCCACCGCCTGATGTTCGGCGATCGCCTTGCCGAAGGTCTTGCGCTGCTGGGCGTACTCCACCGCCAGTTCGAACGCGCGGATCGCGATCCCGCAGGCCCGCGCGGCGACGTTGACCCGGCCGACCTCGACACCGTCCATCATGTACGCGAAGCCCTTGCCCGGGGCCTCGCCGAGGACCTTGTCCGCGCCGATCTTGAAGCCGTCGAACACGGCTTCGGTGGTGTCGACGCCCTTGTACCCCATCTTGTCGATCTTGCCGGGGATGGTGAGGCCGGGGGCGACCTCGCCGAAGCCCTCGGGCTTCTCGACCAGGAACGTGGTCAGGTTCTGGTGGGCCTTTTCGGCGCCTTCGTCGGTCTTGACGAGCAGCGCGATCAGGTTGGAGCTGCCGCCGTTGGTCAGCCACATCTTCGAGCCGTCGATGACGTAGCCGTCGTCGGTCTTGCGGGCGCGGGTCTTGATCGCGGCGACGTCGGAACCGAGGTCCGGCTCGGACATCGAGAACGAACCGCGGACCTCACCGGTCGCCATCCGCGGCAGGAAGTGCTGCTTCTGCTCCGGCGTCCCGTGGCGGGAGATCATGTGCGCCACGATGAAGTGCGTGTTGATCACCCCGGAAACGCTCATCCAGCCGCGCGCGATCTCCTCGACCACGAGCGCGTAGGTCAGCAGCGATTCGCCGAGGCCGCCGTATTCCTCCGGGATGGTGAGCCCGAACAGGCCCATCTCCTTCATCCCCTCGACGATGTCGGCGGGATAGGTGTCGGAATGCTCGAGCTCCTGCGCGCGCGGGATGACCTCCTTGTCCACGAACTGGCGGACCGTGGCCAGGATTTCGGACTGCACGTCGGTCAAGCCGGCGGTCTGGGCGAGGCGAGCCATCGCTGCTCCCTAAAATTCGCGCGCACCGGGCTCCCGGCGCTGGGTTACCGGTGAGTATGACGCCTGGCCGGAGACCTCGCTATGAGCGCAGTCACGCGTACGCCATCCGTGACCATGGCACTACCGTGACCGACCGATCACAGTCCGAGGGGGACGAGCGTGGCTCAGCAGCCTTTCGATGGATTCCCACCGCACCAGCAGTACGGCTTCCCGAACCAGCAGAGCCGTGCTTCGGGGATGGCGGCCGCCGCCCTGATCTTCTCCCTGTTCGGGCTGTTCGGACTGGTGTCCGTGATCCCGGGAATCGTCATGGGCCACGTCGCCTTCGCGAAGGCCCGGCGCGGTGAAGCGGGCGGCAAAAGCATGGCGCTGGCCGCGTTCGTCGTCGGCTACCTGATCATCATCCTGTACGCCATCGCGATCCCGGTCTTGCTGAACATCGCCGCGAAACAAGGGGCTTTCCGCTGAACAGGAACCGCCCGCACGCTTTCGTGCGTCTGCTCCCCTGACGGTACGGTCCGGAGCCGACGAGGGGACCCGCATGACGAACCCGCACGACCCGTATGGGCAGCAGCAGCCCTACGGTCTCCAGCCGTATCAGCCTCCGCAGCAGTACTACGCGCAGCCCTACGGCGCTCTGCGGCCGCCGGACCAGGGCATGGCGGTGGCGTCGCTGGTGTGCTCGCTGATCGGGCTGGTCATGTGCTTTCCGGCGATACTGGGGATCGTCTTCGGGCACATCGCGCTGTCCAAGGCCAAGCGCGGCCAAGCGGGCGGCCAGGGCATGGCGCAGGCCGGGTTGGTCGTCGGCTACGTGGTCACCGGGCTGTGGCTGGTCCCGCTCATCCTGTGGTTCGTTTTCGTGGTGCTGGCGATCGGTGCCGCGGGCGTCTCCTGACCCGTTCCCGGATACGGTGGTGTCCCGCACGAACCAGGGGGCAACCGGATGAGCAGTTCCGACTCGCAGGGCACTCCGTCGACGAACGACTCGACGTCGTCCTACACCGACTCGACCACGTTTTCGGACCCGACTTCCGCGTCCGAAACGGTGTCGAACCCGTCGCCCGCGGAACCACAGCAGTTCCAGCCGCCCGCGCCCTTCGAACCGCCTCCGCCGTTCGAGCCGCCCGCACCGTTCGAGGCCAAGCCCGCCGAAGAAGCGCCTCCCGCCGCTTCGGAGGCGTACGCGCAGACCATCGACCCGCTGACCGCCGAACCGGTCCAGCCCGCCTTCGCGGCTCCGGACACTTCGGCGCCGGTGTACGCGCCTGTGCCCCAATACGCGCCGGCGCCTCAGCCGATGGTCTCTTACCCGCCGTACAACCCGTACGCGGCGTCGATGCCACGCCGCTCGCAGGACAACGGGATGGCGATCGCCGGACTGGTGTGCTCGCTCGTCGGGATCTGCTCGTTCGTGACCGTGATCATCGGGCTGATCCTGGGGCACATCGGACTGGCGAAGGCGAACCGCGGCGAAGCGGGCGGGCGCGGCATGGCGCTCGCGGCGGTGATCATCGCCTACGTCGTGATCGCGCTGTACTCGGGCTTCTTCGGCACCTTGATCATCTTGGGCACCAACGGCTACCTGGATTAGCTCGCACCTGCGTGAGGTTCCCCAGGACGAGAGGGCTAAAGGATCGCGCAGCGTCCGTGTCGATGTACGCCGCCAGGTCGAAGATCTGGCGAAGTTCGAAGGGTATGTCGACGTTGATCGTCGAATCGTGGTGCGCGAGCCGGTTCCGGAACTTGCGGACCCGCTCGACCGCGACGGCGACTTGCTTCCGCTTTCCCGACGAGTTCGGGAAAGCGCCATGGAGACAGTCGCGCCAGAGCTCCTCGTACTTGGGACCGAGCAGACCGGACCAGAAACCGAAGCTCAACCTGGCGGTGATCTGGTGCCGGGTTTCCTTCCGCTGGGGGCGTAGCCGTTCCCGCACAGCGGCCACGGCCTCCGCCACATGGTCCCCTCCAGGAGTCGGCATGGCCGACGACCCCGAAAGTGGCGGAAGATGTTCGTGCACTCCACTCGTACAGCCGCAGGGCCGCGACCTTGTCTCCTGACGCCCCCTCCGGATAGGGAGCCATCCGGGGTTCGGACAGCAGGTTCCAGACCATGAACTCTTCGGTCTCGACGGACGGCACCCGAAGATGCGACCGTCAGTGACGAACGCCCCAGTGTCGCCTCTGCATGCAAGCGCCTGGGGCTTCTTCGTGCCTCAGGGACGCGGGGCCGCGTCGTCCGGTTCGCGAGGCGCGGGCGCGACCTGACCATTGGCGTCCGAAGCGTCCGAAGCGTCCGAAGGCGGCGTCTCCCGCTTCGGCGTGTTCGCGTCGAGGAAGCGCAACAGCTCCACCGGGAACGGCAGGACCAGTGTCGAGTTCTTCTCCGCCGAGACCTGCACGACCGTCTCCAGCAGGCGCAACTGCAGCGCCGCCGGGGTGTCGGCCATGGTCGCGGCCGCCTGCGAGAGCTTGTGCGACGCCTGCAGTTCGCCGTCGGCCGAGATGACCCGCGCACGCCGCTCGCGTTCGGCTTCGGCCTGGCGTGACATCGAGCGTTTCATCGACTCCGGCAGCGCGACGTCCTTGATCTCCACCCGGTCGATGTGGATGCCCCAGTCCAGCGCCGGGCTGTCGATCATCAGCTCCAGGCCTTCGTTGAGCCGCTCTCGGTTGGACAGCAGGTCGTCGAGGTCGCTCTTGCCGATGATGGACCGCAGCGACGTCTGCGCGACCTGCCCGACGGCCGAGCGGTAGTCCTGCACGTTCACCGCCGCCAGCACCGGATCGATCACCTTGAAGTACACGACCGCGTCGACCCGCACGGTGACGTTGTCGCGGGTGATGCCGTCCTGCGCGGGGATCGGCATCGTGACTATCTGCATGTTGACCTTCTGCAGTCTGTCCGCGAACGGCACCAGCAGCGCGAGCCCCGGCTGCCGGATGTTCGGGCGCACCCGCCCGAACCGGTACACGAGACCGCGTTCGTACTGTTTCACCACTCGAAGGCTGGCCGCCAGCCACGCACCGCCCGCGACGGCGACCGCACTGAGAATCTCCACCACCATGGCTGCTCCCGGGGTTGTTCTCGCTCTTCACGGTACGCCCGGCAGGTCACGGAGGAAACAGGCTGGACACGCCTGCCAAGGTGAGTCCGTGACCGGTTTCAAGATCCCGCCCAAGTTCCTCGACCGCGCCGCCGATCTCGGCCCCGGAGCCGCCGAATGGCTCGACTCGCTGCCCTTCCTCGCCGAGAAGTACACCCGCAAATGGAGTCTCGACTACGACGGCGAGGCCATGCACGGCTTCGTCGGCGTCGCCCAGCCCGTCCGCCGGGCCGACGGCAGCCCCGCGATCCTCAAACTCGGCTGGCCGCACGAGGAATCCGACGACGAACCGCTCGCACTGTCCACATGGGCCGGTCAGGGCGCAGTGCTGATGTACGACAACGTTCCCGAGGACGGCGTCCTGCTTCTGGAGCGGCTCGACGCCACCCGCTCACTCGAAACCGAGCCGATCCAGGAGTCCGTCGAGACCATCGGCGCGCTCGCGCGGCGGCTGGCCGTCCCGGCCCCCGAAGCACTGCAGCGGTCCCTTCGCGAAGAAGCCGAGGAGCTGGTGACCGAACTCCCGGAGATCTGGACCGGACTCGGCGAGCCGTTCGAACGGAAGTACCTCGACGCGGCGGTCGAGATTTGCGTGCACCTCGGGCCGGACGCCGGTGAGCTGATGGTGAACGAGGATCTGCACTTCGAGAACGTCCTGGCGGGCGAACGCGAGCCGTGGCTGGTGATCGATCCGAAGCCGCTCTCGGGCGACCTCGAATTCGGCGCGATCTCGATCCTCTGGAACCGGGCGAAAGAGTCTACAATGGACGAAAAGTTCCGCTGGTACACCACGGCGGCGGGCCTGGACGCCGAACGCACGCGGGCGTGGACCCTCGTGCGCGCGGTGCAGAACTGGATCTGGCTGCACGAAGATCTCGCCGAGGGCGCGTCGCCCGAGATCCTCGCCGAAGATCCGGCCTACGCCACCGTTCCGGAGATCGCCGCCTGGGCATTGCGGTGATCACACGAATCGTCTCCGGCCCCGGGAGCGGATAACCTTCGGGCATGGCAGCCGTGAACAGGGTATTCGCAGCTCAGTTGGCCGGTTTGCCGGTTTTCGGACCCGATGGCGAATCGATCGGCAAGGTGCGGGACGTGGTGGCGGGCCTGCGCCTCGATCAGCAGCCGCCGCGGATCCTGGGCATCGTGGTCGAGCTGATGACACGGCGCCGCGTGTTCGTGCCGATGTTGCGCGTGACCTCCATCGAGCCCTCCGCCATCACGCTCGCCACCGGGTCGGTCAACATGCGGCGGTTCCATCAGCGGCCCAACGAGGTACTGGTGCTCGGGCAGTTGCTGGACGCGTACGCCACCCTCTCCGGGTCTCAAACCCGGGTCACCGTTGTCGACGCCGCCATGGAGCCGACGCGCACCCGGGACTGGGTGCTCGCGAAACTCGCGATCCGCGAGCGGTCGAGCAGACTCGGCCTCGGCAGGCGGCGCGCGCCGATGCAGGTGCTGCCGTGGGCGGAGGTGTCCGGGCTGGGGCTCACCGATCTGACCGGTCAGACGCAGGGCGCGGCGCAGCTGCTGATGCTGTTCGACACCATGCGCGCGGCGGACGTCGCCGCCACCGTCCGCGATCTGCCGTTGAAGCGGCGGCACGAGGTCGCCGACGCGATGGACGACGAGCACCTCGCCGACGTCATCGAGGAACTCCCCGAGGACGACCAGAAGGAACTGCTGGCCTACCTCGCCGAGGAACGGGCCGCCGACATCCTCGAAGCGATGGACCCGGACGACGCCGCCGATCTGCTGGCCGAACTGGCGCCCGCCGAGCAGAGCCGGTTCCTGGAGCTGATGGAACCCGAGGAGTCCGCGCCGGTGAAACGGCTGCTGGAGTACTCCTCCGACACCGCAGGCGGGCTGATGACGCCTGAGCCGGTGGTGCTGACGCCGGACGCCACGGTCGCGGAGGCGCTCGCGCACATCCGCAACGCGGACCTGCCCGCGGCGCTGGCGAGCATGGTCTTCGTGTGCAGGCCGCCGACGGAGACGCCGACCGGGCGCTTCGTCGGCGTCGTCCACTTCCAGCGGCTGCTGCGCGAACCACCGGCGGAGATGGTGGCGAGCGCCGTCGACATCCAGTTGCCCGCGCTCCGGCCGAAGGCCACGTTGTCCGAGGTCACCCGCTACTTCGCCGCCTACAACCTCACCTGCGGCCCGGTGGTGGACGCCGAGGGGCATCTGCTCGGCGCGGTCACCGTCGACGACGTACTCGACCACCTGCTCCCGGAGGACTGGCGCGAGACCGGCCTGCACGACATCACCGGCGAGACCACCGAAGAGAGCGAGGAGGCCGAACGTGCCTGAACTGACGACCGGGCGACGGCTGGACCAGCCTCGCGGTCAAGGCCGGTTCAGGCTCAACCTGGACCCGGACACCTTCGGCAGGCTCACCGAGCGGGTCGCGCGGTTCCTCGGCACCGGCAAGTACCTGTTCTGGCAGACACTGACCGTCATCGTCTGGATCGTGCTGAACATGGCGGCGGTGTCGCTGCGCTGGGACCCGTACCCGTTCATCCTGCTGAACCTGGCGTTCTCGACACAGGCCGCCTACGCCGCGCCGCTCATCCTGCTGGCACAGAACCGGCAGGACGACCGCGACCGCGTCTCGCTGGAAGAAGACCGGAACCGGGCCGAACAGACCAAGGCGGACACCGAATACCTCGCGCGGGAGCTGGCCTCGCTGCGGATCGCGCTCGGCGAGGTCGCCACCCGCGACTTCCTGCGGGGCGAACTCGACCGCCTCCGGGAGGATCTTGACGCCAAGCCGCGCAAGGCCAAACCCGACCGCACGCCTACCGGTACTTGATCTTTGCGGATCAGCCCCTTCCCGCGATCCCATCGCCAGGGCGCGCGCTGGTCAAACAGGTGACTTCTCGACTCAGGGCGCCCTGCCGCTGTGATCCCGGGGCCTTCGGCCAGGGCGGGTTCGTCCAGCTCCGCCTACCGGTACGTAACATGGACGTGTGACCAGTACGCAGCAACTCCCCAGCGTCGACGACGTCCGCACCGCGCTGAAGGCCGTGTACGACCCGGAGATCAAGAAACCGATCACCGACCTCGGCATGGTCAAGGGCGTGGAGGTGGGCTCGGACGGTGTGGTCACCGTCGGGATCTACCTGACGGTCGCCGGCTGCCCGTTGAAGGCGACACTGACCAAGGACACGACCGACGCCGTCGCGAAGCTCCCCGGCGTCAACGACGTCCGGGTCGAACTCGACGTGATGAACGACGAGCAACGCACGGAACTGCGAAAATCGCTGCGCGGTGACGCCACGGAACCGGTGATCCCGTTCGCGCAGCCGGGTTCGCTGACGCGGGTCTACTGCGTCGCGTCCGGCAAGGGCGGCGTCGGCAAGTCGTCGGTGACGGTGAACCTCGCGGCGGCGATGGCCGAGCGCGGGCTTTCCGTCGGCGTGGTCGACGCGGACATCTACGGCCACTCCGTGCCGCGGATGCTGGGCACGCGGGAGAAGCCGACCAAGGTCGACACCATGATCATGCCGCCGCAGGCGCACGGCGTGAAGGTCATCTCGATCGGCATGTTCACCCCGGGCAACACCCCCGTGGTGTGGCGCGGGCCGATGCTGCACCGCGCGCTGCAGCAGTTTCTCGCCGACGTGTTCTGGGGCGACCTCGACATCCTGCTGCTGGACCTGCCGCCGGGCACCGGCGACATCGCGATCTCGGTGGCGCAGCTGATCCCGAACGCGGAAATCCTGGTCGTCACCACCCCGCAGCAGGCGGCCGCCGAGGTGGCCGAACGCGCGGGCGCGATCGCGTTGCAGACGCGGCAGCGGATCGCGGGCGTCATCGAGAACATGTCGTGGCTCGAGACGCCCGACGGCGGGCGGATGGAGATCTTCGGCTCCGGTGGCGGGCAGTCCGTCGCCGACTCGCTGTCGAAGTCGGTCGGCTCGCCCGTGCCGCTGCTCGGCCAGGTGCCGATGGACCCGCGCGTGGTGACCCATGGCGACGGCGGAACGCCGATCGTGCTGGCGGAGCCGGACGCCCCGGCGTCGCTCGTGCTCAAGGAGACGGCGAAGAAGCTCACTGTCCGGGCACGCGGTCTGGCCGGGATGATGCTGAACGTCACTCCCGCGGGCCGCTGACCCGGCGCCCCTCCGCAGCTGCAATGAAGGGGCCTTTCATAGCAAAATTTGCTATGAAAGGCCCCTTCATTGCGCTTGAGTGAGGGTGAAGAGCCCTCAGGTGGCGTCGGGGTCGACCGGCGGGCGCTCTCCGGGCTTCAGCGGCTCGGGTTGCGCGGCGGTCGCCGGGTAGCCGTTGGGCTTGGCGGCCCCGTTGGCCCCGTTGGCCCCGTTCGCGCCATTGGTGCCGTTGACGTCCTTGAGCCCCAGCGGATCCGGGTCGCCGTCGAACAGGTGCTGGGTGACGACCCGCTTCGGGTCGAAGTTGCGCAGTCCTCGCAGATCCTCCAGCGGCTTGCGCAACTGGTCGAACTCCGGGCCCATCTCCTCGCGCAGTTGCGTCTTGGCCCCGGTCGCGAAATCACGGACCTTGCGGACGCTCTTCGCCAGCCACGCCGCCGCTTCCGGCAGCCGTTCCGGACCGAGGATGAAAAGACCCGCGACGACGATGATGAGGATCTCGCCCCAGCCGACACTCTCGAACACCTGTGTGAACCTCCGCCTCGGCGTCTTCCCCGTTCAGGGTACCCGGCTGGACCGGCTAGTCCGAGGCCAGTTTCACGTCCACCACGAGTGACGACCCATCGCGGACAAGCCGGACAGGGACCACTTCGCCGACATCGCGCGCGCGGACCGCGACGAGCAGTTCCGCCGAGTCGCGGACGAGCCGCCCGCCGACCTCGGTGATGACGTCGCCTTCCTTGATCCCGGCCGCCGCGGCGGGGCCGCCGGGGGCGACGTTGCGGACCTGGGCGCCCATGGTGTTGGACCCCGCGACGGTCGACGAAGCGTTGATGCCGATGTCGGGGTGAACGACCTTTCCGTCCCTGATCAGGGTTTTCGCGATCTTCACCGCGTAGTCGCTGGGGATCGCGAAGCCGATGCCGATGCTGCCGCCCTCGGCACTGGACGAGCGGATCGCCGAGTTGATCCCGACCAGCGCACCGGTCGCGTCGACGAGGGCACCGCCCGAGTTGCCGTGGTTGATCGCGGCGTCGGTCTGGATGGCCTCGTAGATCACCGGCGCGCTGCCGCCGTCGCCACCCGCGGTCACCGGGCGGTTGAGCGCGCTCACGATGCCGGCGGTGACCGAGTTCTGCAGCGCCAGCGGCGAGCCGACGGCGATCACCGAATCGCCGACGGCCAGGTCGGACGACTTCCCGACCTGCAGCGCCGTCAGGTTCTCGACGTTGACCTTGACCACGGCCAGGTCGGTCTTCGGGTCGGCGCCCACGACCTTCGCCTCGACGCGTTTGCCGTCGACGAAGACGGCGGTGATCTTGGTGGCCGAGTCGGCCGTCGCGGCCGAGATGACGTGTTCGTTCGTGAGCACGTAGCCCTGGGTATCGATGACGACGCCGGAGCCCTGCTGACCGGCGTCGGCACCGGGCTTGAACACTTCGAGCGAAACCACTGCGGGCGCCACCCGGTGGGCGATGTCCGCGATCGAGCCCGCGGGACGCTCCTTGGCGGCGTCGGCCTCGGAAATACTGGCCTCACCGGTCAATTCGGTGCCGGTGTCGGCGAACCACCAGCCGATCAGCCCGCCGACGGCGCCGATGACCAGCGCGACGGCCGCGAGCATCGCCAGCGCCTTCATCTGCACACGTCGCCCGAAGAGGACTTCCGGCAGGCTCAGCAGTGCGCCTTGCGGGCGCTTCGCGTCCTTCTCCTCCTCCGAGTCCGCCTGCACGGCGGGACCGGCGAGTACCGCACCCGAGGTGGGGTCACGCCACGGATCCGACGTAGTGGCCCAGAGCGGGTCTTCAGCGCCGTTTCCGGACGCTTCGGAGCCGTTGGTCCCGTGCGGCCGCTCCAGCACGACACCTTCGGCACCCGGTGGGCGACGGAAGGCTTCGGCGAGCGATTCCGGGGTGGGCGGCGCCAGGTTCAGGCCGGGCGTGGCCTGCCCGTTCGTCCCGGGCTGATACAGCTTGTCGAAGGCGCCATCGACGCCGTGCGGCCTGCCGAACGTGGCCGCCTGCACCGGATCGACGGCGGGCCGGGCCAGCGGGCGCGGCGCCAGCCGGTCCCCCGCCGGGTCACCAGGCTGCTGCGGCTTCGCGTTCGGCTGCTCGGTCATCATTCCCCGGGGCTGAGATCTGGTTGGCCGGACGCGAGAGTACGCCAAGCCTCGGCCTTGATTCTGCCGTGACCACGGTGAAGTGCGCGTTGATTCCCCGGATCGGCCAAGAAATGTGACACCTGAGGCAACCGTGTCCCACCTCTGGCAGTCTAACGGGCATGTCGGAGAACCCGGGGGCTCCTTTTCCGCCCCACCACGTCCCTCAACAGGCACAGCAATGGCCGCAGCAGCAGTGGCCACAGCAGCAGGGCTGGCCGCAGCAGCCGCCCAAGAAGAAGGGCCTGTCCACCAAGGTGAAGGTGCTGCTGCTCGTCGCCGCGCTCGTCGTGGTCGGCGGCGGGATCGGCCTGATCTTCGTGATGAAGGCGGCCGCCGGGCCGGAGAAACAGGCCACCAAACTGGAGGCCGGCGACTGCGTCCAGCTGACCGGCGCCGGGAAAGAGGCCGATGCGGTGAAGGCCGCCTGCGACAACCCGCAGACGCCGTACGTCGTGAGCGTGAAGGGCACGGTCAAGGGCGACTGCCCGAAGGGCTTCTACATCCACTCGGTGCCGACCCCGATGCGCGGTGAAGGCGTCGGCCTCTGCCTGGGAATCAATGCCCAGGTCGGACTGTGTTTCAACGACATCGAGACCAAGACCCCGCCGCCGCTGGTGAACTGCTCGGGAGCGCGGCTGAAGATCAGCGAGGTGTTCGACAAGGCGAGCTACGTGACCAGCCCGTGCAAAGAGGGCACCGCAGAGGTGATCTCGTACACGGCATACGGCGCGACACAGAAGTTCAAGAGCGCGACGATCTGCTTCGTCAAACCCTGACGAAGCGGATCAGCGGGCCGACACGGGCACGGGCGCTGTCGAAGTGCTCGGGCTGGGCGCGGGGCTGCGCGGCGGTTCGGATCGGCCGCCGCCCAGCTGCGCGGGCAGCAGACCGGCGTTGACGCCCTGCGGGGGCACGAGTCCGGGACCCGGCTGGTCTTCGGTGCCGTCACCCGACGTCGCGACCAGGGCCAGAGCGCTCAGCACCAAACCCGAAACGACGACGCCGGCGCCCTGCGCGTACTTGCGCCGGGCGAGGCCGAACCGCCCGCCACCGAGGACGTTCGGCGACTGGCCCAGCGGAGCCGTCGAGCCCAACGGCGCGGTGCCTCCCAACACCCCACTGCCGCCCAATACGCCGGTGTCGCGCAGGCCGGCGACCCTGTCGGGCCGCTGGATGGCCACCAGCTGACCGTCCGCGGTCATCGCCAGATTGTCCGGTGCGCTGGGCAGTTCGGTGTTCTGCGGGATGGAGCACAGGCTCGCCAGGAAACCCGCCGACATCGACGGGGCACCCGCCTGTCGCACGGCGGCGACGGCCTGCCGTTGCGCCGCGACCTCGGCCGCACACGACTGACAGCGGGCGATATGCGCCGACGCCCTGTCCTGGGCGCCGAGGGACAGCTCGCCGTCGACGAAGGCGACGATGGCGTCCGGAAGCAGATGCGACTCGGGGAGCCCCCAACCTCGCGGTGCGGTCATACCCCCACCTTCGCAGACTCCGGCGCCGCGGCGCGACGACGCTCCAGAGAAGCGCGCAGCGCCTGGCGGCCACGGTGGATCCGGCTGCGCACGGTGCCGAGCTTGACACCGAGGGTGGCGCCGATCTCCTCGTACGAGAGGCCTTCGACGTCGCACAGCACGACCGCGGCACGGAACTCGGGCGGCAACTCGTCGAGCGCGGCCTGCAGGTCCGGGTCGAGGTGCGTGTCCGAGTAGACCTGCTCGGGGCTCGGGTCGTCACCGACGATGCGGTCGGTGTCCTCGGGGAGGCCTTCCATCCGCACGCGCGAGCGGCGGCGGGCCATGTCGAGGAAGAGGTTCGTGGTGATGCGGTGCAGCCAGCCCTCGAACGTGCCGGGCTTGTAGGACGCGAGGGAGCGGAAGACCCGGATGAAGGTCTCCTGCGTCAGGTCCTCGGCGTCGTGGGCGTTACCGGTCAGGCGGTACGCCAGCCGGTACACGCGGTCGGCGTGTTCACGCACGACCTCGTCCCATGACGGCGGCGTCCATGCGGCCTCGTCCACGGTCACCGGTGTGACCTGGTCCACGTGCTGGTCCTGCATCGTCTCCTGCATCGGGGAAGTAGGCACCTCCATCAGCGTCTCTCCCAACTACTCCACCCAACGCGGGCGATGTGCACGGTGTTCCCGTTGTCGAGGACCAGTCTGTCCGGCCTGCTTATGTTTCTAGTGAGACTGGACTGAGAGGAGGCTGAGAAGTTCGGTAGCAGGGAGTCTTCGCTCTTTTGTCGATAAGCAGCGCTAACCTCCGCGTGTGAATTCCGGGACGCATGCGGGCTCGCCTGCCGAGACCGCCGACGCGGGCCTCATCGTCGACGGGTACCACCCCGACGACGAGGTACTGGCCACCGCGCGGGCGCGGTCGGCCGATCTGGGGTGCGGTCCGCTGAGCGCGGGCGCCGGCGCGACCTTGCGTTTCCTCGCCACGACACTGCGCGCGAAAGCCGTCGTCGAGGTCGGGACCGGGGCAGGGGTGAGCGGGTTGTGCCTGCTCAGGGGCATGGTCGACGACGGGATCCTGACCTCGATCGACATCGAACCGGAGTACCACCGGGCGGCGAGGGCGGCGTTCCGCGAGGCGGGCTACCCGCCGGGGCGGACCCGGCTGATCATGGGCCGCGCGCTCGACGTCCTCCCCCGGCTCACCCCCGGCGGCTACGACCTGGTGTTCGTCGACTCGGCGCCGATCGAGTACCCGAGTTGCTACGAGAAGGCCGTCGCGCTGCTTCGGCCCGGCGGGATATTGGCGTTCCACAACGTCTCGGGGACCAGGGTGACGGATCCCTCACGGCGGGATCCGGACACGCTGGCGCTGCGCGAGGTCGCGCGGGCCTTCCGGGAGGACGAGCGGCTGGTTCCGGCGCTGCTCCCGGTCGGCGGCGGGCTGCTGGTCGCCGCGATCGCGTAGCAAGGGACCTTTGCTATCGCCTCAGGCCCGTTCCGTGAAGGCCTCCTTCCCTACTTTGAGGGTAGGGAAGGAGACCTTCACGGAACGGGGGACCATCACGACCACGGCGGCCACCGCGAGGGCCAGCCAGCAGGCGGTGAGCGCGATCAGCCAGGTCCAGCCCGCGTGCCCGTAGACGCTGGCCCCGGCGGCGCCGCCGACGCTGCTGCCGAGGTAGTACGACAGCGTGTAGAGCCCGCCCACCTGGCCACGGGCGTTCTCGGGCGCCTCCGCGGCGGCCCAGCCGTTGGCGACGGCGTGAGCGGCGAAGAAGGCACCGGTCAGCACGACGAACCCGGCGATGACGAGCGGCAGCGAATCGGGCAACGTCAGCGCCGCTCCGGCGATCGTGAGCAGCAAAGCCCCCGCGAGCGACCCGCGACGTCCGAAGCGGCCGACGAGCTTGCCCGCGGTCGCCGACGAGACCGAGCCCATCGCGTAGGCGAGGAAGACCAGCGACGCGATCGCGGGTGAGAGGTCCAGCGGCTCGCCGGTCATCCGGAAGCCGGCGGCGTTGTAGAGCGCGACGAACGAGCCCATCGCCAGGAGCGCGACGGCGTACTGGACCAGGAGGACCGGCTTCCGGACGGCTGCCCCGAGCCCCGCGAGGACCGCGCGGCCTTGCTCGCGCAGTACCGCTGACCTGCGGCGATCCGCGAAAGTGAGAGCAAAGGTCCCTTGCTCCCCCCGCGGCAGGGCCAGCACCGTGACCACCGTGCAGACCAGCCCGATCACCGCGACGACGATCAGCGCGCCGTGGTAGCCGAAGGGGCCGGCGGTGAACCCCGCCGCGAGCCTGCCGACCATCCCGCCGACGGTGTTCCCGGCGATCATCGCGCCCACCGCCGCCGCGAGCCCGGCCTTGCCGAGCCGTTCCGCGAGGTAGGCCGCGGCGACTCCGGGGAACCCGGCGATGGCGACTCCTTGGAGCGCCCGCAGCACGAGCAGCGCCGGATAGCTGGGCGCCAGCGGCAGCAGAAAACCGAACACGACCGAAGCGACCACCGAGGTGATGATCACCGGACGCCGTCCCACGACCTCCGAAAGCGCCGCGATGGGCAGTACGGCGATCGCGAGCGCGCCGGTCGCGACACTCACCGCGAGCGAAGCGCCACCGGGATCGAGGTGGTACTGCTCGGCCAGCTGCGGCAGCACCGGCTGTGGCGCGTAAAGCAGAGCGAACGAGGAGATCCCAGCCGCGGCGACGGCGATCGTCACGCGGCGTGTGGTTCCGGTTGCGGGCACGGTCTCGAAGCTAAGCCCCGCTAACCAATACGTCTAATACGTTCATCTGCGACAATCGATACCATGCTGAATGAGAGGATGACCGCCCAGCTAGCTCCTCAGCTCGCGCTCCTCACCGCACTCCGCCGTACGACGAACGTCACACGCGCGGCCGAACTCCTCGGCGTCCCGCAGCCCACGGTCAGCCGCCGGATCGCGGCGCTCGGCGACGCGCTCGGCGCCCCGCTGACCGTCCCCGACGGCCGCGGCATCCGGCTCACCCGGGCCGCGGAACTGCTGGCCGACGCCGCCGAACGCGCCCTCGCCGCCGTCGACACCGGAGTCCGCCAAGCCCGCGAAGAGGTCGACCCCGAATCCGGTCACATCGTCCTCGGCTTCCTGCACCTGCTCGGCCGGTCGCTGGTTCCCACGCTGCTCCGCGGCTACCGCGCAGACCACCCCCACGTGCGCTTCACGCTGGTCCAAGGCTCACGACAGGACATGGTCGACAGGCTGACCAGCGGCGAACTCGATCTCGCGCTGCTCGCGCCAGCCCCCGTCGACGACCCGCTCCTCGACACCGCGGTACTCGCCGAGCAGGAGATCTTCCTATCCGTTCCGACGTCGCACCGCCTCGCCGGCCAGCCGAGCGCCGCCATCGAAGACCTCAAGGACGAGGAATTCGTCCTTCTTGAGACCGGCTACGGCCTTCGCACGATCACCGACGACCTGTGCGCCGCGGCCGGCTTCGAACCGAAGATCGCCTTCGAAGGGCAGGAGTCCGACACCGTGCGAGGGCTGGTCGCGGCCGGACTCGGCGTGGCGCTGCTCCCCCGCTTCGAACCCGGCAGCCCGGCGGGCGTCGCGGAAGTCCCGCTGGTGCCACCGGTCGGGCGGACCATCGGGCTGGCGTGGCGCAAGGACGTCGTCCTGCCGCCCGCGGTCGCGCGGTTCCGGGAGCGGGTCCGCGCTCAGCCCCGTTGACGATCGTCAGGGTCGGTCACTGCCGTTCCTCCATCTCGCGGGCGCGATGTTTTCGCTAACTTCGGGTGAATGTACGACGACATCGTGGAGTTGGCGGGTGAGAGCCCGGGCTGGCTCCAGGCGGCGGGAATCGTGTTCACCGAAGCAGGACTGCTCGTCTTCGTGGCGCTTTTCGCCTGGATGTCGTGGAGGGCGCGCACTTCGCCCGTCCGGATCGCCGTGGCGCTGCTGCCGCCCGCCGCGACCGCGATCGCGTACCTGATCAGTGAAGGCGTGAAGAGCGTGCTCCAGGAGGACCGGCCGTGCCGGAACCTCGTCACGCTCGTCCACTGCCCGCCGCTCGACGACTGGTCCTTCCCGAGCAACCACGCCACGATCGCCGCGGCGGCCGCCGTCGGGCTGGCACTCGCCTGGCGGCGACTCGCGGCGTGGGTGCTCCCGGGTGCGGCGTTGATGGGCTTCTCTCGGGTCTTCGTCGGCGCGCACTACCCGCACGACGTTCTCGCCGGACTCGTCCTCGGCGCCGTGACGGCGTGGCTCGTGTTCCGGTACCTGACCGGCCCCGCGACCAGGTTCGCCCGCAGGCTCACCGCCCATGCCGGTGACGCGCCGACCCAGCCCATGCCCAAGGTGGACCTGCGGGGCGACAGCAAAGGTCCCTTGCTCCCGCCCCGCAGGTAACCGCAGGTCAGGCGTAGGAAGCGACCAGTTCGACCAGCGTCCGCGCGGCGAAACCGGTGGCTCCGGGCACGACGTCGGCGTAGGTCTTGTCGGCCCGCGCGGGCCCGGCGATGTCGAGATGCGCCCACGGCACGTCACCGACGAACTCCCGCAGGAACAGCGCCGCGACGATGCCGCCGGGGCCACCCGGCGCCTGCCGGACGTCGCCGAGCGAGCCCTGCACGGTCTCGGCGAGGTCCTCCAGCAGCGGCATCCGCCACCACGCCTCGCCGACCCGCTCGCCCGCCTTCGTGACCCGCTCCGCGAGCGCGTCGTCGGTGGCGAACACGCCGCCGGTGCGGACGCCGAGCGAAACCTTCATCGCCCCGGTCAGCGTCGCCGCGTCGATCACGGCGTCCGGCTTGTGCTTCTCGATGCCGTAGACGAGCGCGTCGGCCAGCACCATGCGGCCCTCGGCGTCGGTGTTGCCCACTTCGGTCGTCTTGCCGCCGTAGTGCCGGACGATGTCGCCCGGCCGGTACGACGAGCCGGACACGTGGTTCTCCGCGGCGGGCACCAGACCGGTCACCTTGACCGGCAGACGCAGCGCGGCGATCGCGCGGACGGCGGCGATGATCGCCGCACCGCCCGCCATGTCGGTACGCATGAGGTGCATGCCGTCGGCCGGTTTGATCGAGAGACCGCCGGTGTCGAAGGTGATGCCCTTGCCGACCAGCAGCAGATGCGTCGTCGCCCCGCGCGGCCGGTATTCCAGCTCGATCAGCCGGGGCGGCGCGGCCGAGCCGCCGCCGACGGCAAGGACGCCGCCGAAGCCCTGCTCCGCCAGCCACTTCTCGTCCCGCACGGAGACGGTCAGGTTCGGAATTCCGCCTGCCACACGGGCGGTGGTGTCGGCGAGCCAGGCAGGCGTCTTGATGTTCGAAGGCGCGTTCGCCAGATCGCGCGCGAAGGAGGCGGCCGCGGCGAGTTCGCGGACCCGCTCCAGCACCTTCTCGTACGCGGGCACGGCGCGCTCGTGGCGAGTGAGCAACCGCACTGTCCGCAGACTCGGCTTCGGCTCCTCGGCCGTCACCGTGAACCGGTAGCCGCCGAGCAGCAGCCCGAACGCCAGCTCCTCGACGTGCTCGGCACCGGCGTCTTCCGGCAATTCGACGGCGAAGGCGCGGAACGCCTTCTCTCCCGCCTTCACGTCTTCGTCCAGCGCCGCCGAGACGGCGCGGACCAGCGCGGCACCGGCCTTGCGGTAGTGGCGCGGTTCGCCGTCGCCGACACCCGCCAGCCAGCGGGTGCCGCCGGTCGGCACGGTCTGCACGTCACCGGCCTTGCCGGTGGGCCGCACGCCCCCGATCTCCTCGAGGCCGGCGTCACCGTCCTCTTCGGACGGCGCCGCGATCAGCGTGGCCAGCGGCGTACCGCGCCGCAGATCGGCCGAGACCTCGAGTTCGAGTAGCTTCCCCGGAACGGGGGGTAGCGGGTTACGCACAGTGAGCGACCTCCGGGCGCAGATGAACCGCGACCCCGGCCTCCGAAGGGAGACCGGGGTGCGGGTGGTTGAACGTAGGTGCGGTCCGGCTCAGCCGGTGACCTCCTGCAAGGCAGCGCCGAGATCCTTCGCTTCTTCCGCGGAGAGTTCGACGACGAGGCGCCCACCACCCTCGAGTGGTACGCGCATCACGAGGCCCCGCCCCTCCTTAGTCACTTCGAGGGGACCATCTCCGGTCCGGGGCTTCATGGCCGCCATAGCGTGCTCCCTCCGTCTCAACCGGCGCGCCCGGGTCGCGCTCGTCAAAGCCAGCCGGGTCTACTGTCCATTGTCCCTCATCAGCGGCCGAGCGCGAACGCGGACCGATCTTTTGCCGCCGTATCGGTGCTGGTATGCGGCTCGCGAGGCTGAAAGACTTCCCCAAGACCGCAGTTTCGCCGACTAGGAGATCCCGTGACCACATCCGACGTTCTGTTGACCGCCGACGCCGATGGCGTGCGCACCTTCACGCTGAACCGGCCGCAGGCGTACAACTCGCTGACCGTCGAACTCAAGGAACTGCTGCTGGCGGGGCTGACCGAAGCCGCGGCCGACGACAGTGTCCGCGCGGTCGTGCTGACCGGTTCGGGGAAGGCGTTCTGCGCCGGGCAGGATCTGAAAGAGCACGTCGGGCTGCTGCAAGCGGGTGACCCGGCGCCGCTACACACGGTCAAGGAGCACTACAACCCGATCGTCAAGACGATCGTGGGGATGCCGAAGCCGGTGATCGCGGCGGTGAACGGCCCCGCCGCGGGCGCGGGCGCGGCCTTCGCCTACGCGAGCGATCTCCGGATCGCGGCGACGTCGGCGAACTTCCTGATGGCGTTCGCGAACGTCGGCCTCGGCCCGGACTCGGGCGCTTCGTGGACGCTGCAGCGGCTGATCGGCCTCGGCCGCGCCGCTGAACTCATGTTGCTGGCGCGCACGGTCGATTCGGCCGAGGCGCTGAAGCTGGGCCTGGTCGGCGAGGTCGTCCCGGACGAGGAACTGGCGGCTCGCGCGCAGAAGGTCGCCGCGAAGCTCGCGGCGGGCCCGACGGTCGCCTACGCGAAGATCAAGAACGTCCTGTCGGTGGCGGCCGAGTCGTCCCTCGAAACCGCGCTGGCCGCCGAGGACGAGGCCCAGACCGCGCTCGGCGCGACGGCCGACCACACCGAGGCCGTCGAGGCGTTCGTGGGCAAGCGCAAGCCGAACTTCCAGGGCAAGTAGCCGGTCCCGACGTGCAATGAAGGACGCTTTCATCGCAAATTTCGCTAGGAAAGCGTCCTTCATAGCGCTCTTGGGACCGGTATCGAGCGCCTAGCATCCTGACGTGATCCCGACGCCGCCCCACCTCCAGGCGAAAGCCGCGGAACACGACCTCGGCGACTGCCTTCGTCGCTACCGCCGTCGACCAGGGGTGATCGGAACCTTCTTCGCCTTCGCGCCACTCGCGGGCGCTCTGGCGCTCGGGATCCGCGAAGGTGACCTGACGGGAGCGCTGGCCATAGTGCTGTTCGTGTGGCCGCCGCTCTTCCTGTGGTGGTGTGTGTCGACGCGGAAGCGTCTCGACGGCGGCCTCTACGTCTTCACCGGCGGTTTCGCGGAGGTCTACGGAACCAAAGTCCCGCACGCGATCACGTGGGCCGAAGTCCGCTCAGTGCGTTACGAAAGCACCGAGTACTGGTTCAACTACGTCGTCCCCTTCGCGTACGCCGCGAAATGCGCCATCGAACTGCGCGACGGTGGCGTGATCGAGTTCGACGGCACCTACCGGACGCTCCAACGGCTGGCCGAAGACCTCCACGCCCGATCCGAGCCGAGCTAACCCTTCGCCCGGAAGCATTCCCTCACGTGGTCGTTGACCATCCCGGTCGCCTGCATCAGCGCGTAACACGTCGTCGGCCCCAGGAAGACGAAGCCGCGCTTCTTGAGTTCCTTCGCCATCGCCTTCGACTCGTCCGTGATCGCCGGGACGTCGGCCATCGTGCGAGGCCGGACAGGCGACTCAGGCGCGAACGACCACAGCAGGTCGTCCAGCGAACCGTCCAGCTGCTCGATCGCGCGCGCGTTGGTGATCGCCGCCAGGATCTTCGCCCGGTTCCGCACGATCGACGCGTCTTCCATGAGCCGGGCGACGTCGTCGTCGGTGAAGGCCGCGACCTTCTTCGGCTTGAACCGCTTGAACGCCTTTCGGAATGACTCCCGCTTCCGCAGGATCGTGATCCACGAGAGCCCGGACTGGAACGACTCCAGGCACAGGCGCTCGTACAACTCCTCGTCACCGTGGAGTTCGACGCCCCATTCGGTGTCGTGGTACTCGACGTAGTCCGGGGCGGAGTTGCCCCACGAACACCGCTTGATCCCGTCCGAACCCAGCAGACCCGCCTCAGCCAACCCGGTACCCCTCCGCGTATTTCGCGAACCTTTGCAGGCTCAGCCGCAATCCCAGCTCGAATCCCGGTTTCGCGACCGGCCAGCCGAGCCGCCCGACGACGCCGAACGGCGGCCGCAGATGCTCCGCCCAGACGAAGGTCGACGAATGCGGCCCCTTCTCGATCACCTGGAACACCCCGGTGCCCTGCACGATCTTGCCGAGGTGCCGCACGACGCAGCGCAGCGGCGGTTCCCAGCTGGTGATCTCCATGGTGTCGGTGAACCCGATCCCCGCGACGCCGGTGAAGGCCGACAGCTTCGAGCCGACACTGCGCCCGTTGCCCTCGACGACCTTGACGTGGGTGCCGAGCATCCACTCGCCCTGGCGTTCCCAATCGGTCAGCGCGAGCCAAGCCGTCCCGGCCGGTACCGCGACGTCGACGGAGACGACGACGTCGGTCACCTGGCGCCCTCGCGTTCGGCCTCCAGCTCCGCCACCCTGGCGCGCAATTCGTCGATCTCGACGCCGAGCCGCCGCATCACCCAGTCCACTTCGGACATCTTGTACCCGCGCAGCACCAGCTGGTAGCGGACAGCGTGGATGTCCTCGGCGGTGATGTCCTCGGCGGGCAGCCTGGTCGGCGAACTGCCGGGCGGCAGCGGGGCCAGTTCCTCACCCCGGCCGAACACCACGGCGGCCAGCAGAAACACCACTGCGGCCACCAGCAGCATGACTAGGAGGTAGATCAGGGCGGTCGTCACGCGACGATCGTGGCACACGAACGCCACGATCGTCTCGCCAGCAAGGCGAGTCGCACGCTGAGCACCACCCAGACGATCATCAGGATCCCGCACGGCACGGACAGGAACAGCCGGGACGCGTCGATGAACCCGGTGGCGAACACCAGCAGTGCCACCGAAAGCAGGTTCAGCCCGACGGCCTCGCCGATCAGCACGCCGGCGGTCCGGACCAGCCGGACGCCGTCCATCCGCCGCGAGAGCCAGCGCATGCAGACGAGCGCGAAAACGCCCAGCACCGGCACGAGGAACACCGAACCGTGGGTGAACTGGGCGATGTACTTGTACCAAGCAGGCGTCGGCGTCGTGAACTGCGACCAGTCACCGAAGGTCCACTTGCGGGCGAAGTCCCAGGCGAGCTGCATCAACGGCACGCCGAGGATCAGTTTCCAGAGCGTGCGGGTGCCGCTGTGCATCCCGAGTTCGGTCTGGTAACCCTGCGCGATCAGGTGCACCGGCCCGAAATCGTCGACGGCGCGCCGCTGCGCTTCCTGTTCGCTCCAGCCGCCCTCGCGGTAGGCGTCGGCGGCGTCGTTGAGCCCGTCGCGCGCTTCGCGCAGCAGATCCCGCTTCGCCGACGCCGGGCCGTCGAGCCGCGCGCGCAGATCACCGAGATAGGCCTCGATCACAGTCATGCCGTAGTTCTCCCGAGACTCCGCGCGGTCAAGCCGCGATCGCCATTTCCGGCCGCCGGTGGCGGCGCGCGGCGACCGTGAGCCGCATGCTGAACAAGATCCACGCCCCCGAAAGGACCGCGCACGGGACGCTGATGATCAGCCGGGCGGGCTCCAGCAGCCCGGTCGCGCCGCTGTACATCGCGAGTGCCAGCAGATTCAGCCCCAAGGCCCCGGCCACGGACAACGAGACCGGCCGCGCCGTCGCCGCACCGTCCGCGCGCCGGGAGAGCAGCCGCGCGATGATCACGCCGCCGATCGCGACCGCCGGGGACAGCGCCGCCAGCGTGTCGGCCGCGCCGATCGCGCGGAGGTACCAGCCGGGCGTCGACCCCGCGTACCGCGACCACTCGTCGGAACTCAGCACCCGCGCGAAGTCCCAGGCGAAGATGAACACCGGGACCCCGACGATCAGCTCCCACAGCACGCGAATGTCGCGACGAAGTCCCAGTTCGGCCTGGTAGGCACGGGCGATCAGGTCGACCGGGCCGAAATCGGCGACGGCCCGTCGTTCGGCTTCCGCCGCTTCGACGCCGCCCTCGCGATACGCCTCGGCAGCGTCGTGCAGACCATCCCTCGCCTCGGTGAGCAGATCGGCCTTGGCCCTCGCCGGCCCGCTCAACCCGCTGGCCAGCTCCGAGAGGTAAGGCTCGATCGCGCTCATGCCGTGCTCCCCCCGAGGACACCACCTATGACCGTGGTGAACTCCTGCCACTCCGCCCGTTCCGCGGCGAGCGCCTTCTGCCCGGGGCGGGTCAGCCTGTACGTACGACGTTTGCGACCGGACACCACGTCCCACTCGCTGGCGAGGAATCCGGCGCGCTCCAACCGGCGGAGCGCCGGATAGACGGTGCCCGTCGGCAGGTCCAGCGCCCCGTCGCTGCGCAGCTGGAGCGCCTCGATGATGGCGTATCCGTGCAGCTTCCGGCCGTCGAGGACGGCGAGGAGCAGCGCGTCGAGGTGCCCGCGCAGACTGTCGGCCTTCATAGATAGACAGTCTACACATTATCGATCATCAGGGTACTGGGGTTCTGCCCGGAAGCGCCTCAGGGAATGTCCCCTAGATCACCCCGATTTCATAGATTTAGTGGCTACATGTAGGCAGCCTACGTATACAGTGCATCGGCATGGACGCACTCCCGATCGCGAGACTCCAGTTCGCGACGACGACCTCGTTCCACTTCCTGTTCGTGCTGCTCACACTGGGGCTCGTGACACTCGTCGCGGTGATGCAGACACGCTCCGCGCTCGGCGGCAAGCCCGAGCTGATGCGGATGACGCGCTTCTGGGGCAGGCTTTACGTGATCAATTACGCGCTGGGAATCGTCACCGGAATCGTGATGGAATTCCAGTTCGGGCTGACCTGGACCGGGTTGTCCACGGTCGCGGGCGACGTCTTCGGCGCGCCGCTGGCCATCGAGACGCTGGTGGCGTTCTTCGCCGAATCGACCTTCCTCGGCCTGTGGATCTTCGGCTGGGGGCGGCTGAACAAATGGGTCCACCTCGCGCTGATCTGGCTGATCACGCTGACCGCCTACGCCTCGGCGTTGTTCATCATGGTGGCCAACTCGTTCCTGCAGAACCCGGTCGGAACCCACGCCGAGAACGGGGTGCTGAAACTCGACGACTTCGGCGCGCTGTTCACCAACCCGGCGCTGGCGATGTCGCTGCCGCATGTGCTGAGCGCGGCGCTGATGACCGGTGGTTTCTTCGTGGTCGGCGTCAGCGCGTACCACTTCATCAAGCACACCAAGGAGATCGAGTTCTTCCGGCGTTCGATGCGGATCGGCGTGCTGACCTCGCTGGCCGGGTCCACGATGGTGATCGGCTTCGGTTTCGCGCAGTTCGCGCCGCTCGGCGAATACCATCCCGACAAGCTCAGGTCACCGGGGCCGCTGGTCGGCGCGCCACTGGGGTTCATGATCCAGATCGGGTTCATCGCCTTCCTCGCCTCGATCCTCGGCACGCTACTGCTGTACCGGAACTGGATCACCAAGGTGCGGCCCCTGCTGTACATGATGGTGCCGGCCATCTCGCTTCCGTTCATCGCCGCCATCTTCGGCTGGCTGGTGCGGGAGATCGGCCGTCAGCCTTGGCTGATTCGCGGACAGCTGACCACCGCCGACGCCGTCGCGGCGATTCCCGCGGGCCAGGTCCTGTTCTCGTTCGTCGCTTTCACGGTGCTGTTCGCGGTACTCGCGATCGCCGACTGGGTGTTGATGTCGCGGGTCGCCAAACGCGGCCCGGAACCCGAAGAAGAGGCGACGGCGCCTCGTGCCGAACTTCCCGTCCTGAGCGGAGTCTGACCCATGGTGATCCTGTGGTGGTGTGTGCTCGGTTTCCTGACCGCGGGCTATTTCGCGCTGGCGGGCTACGACTACGGCGTCGGGATGCTGCTCGGCAGGCTCAGCCGTGACGAGGGCGAACGGCGGCGGGTGCTCGGCGCGTTCGGCCCGTTCTTCCTGGCCAACGAGGTCTGGCTGGTGGCCGCGGTCGGCGTCCTGTTCGGCGCTTTCCCGCAGCTGGAAGGAAAAGTGTTCTCCGGGGCGTACGTTCCGGTCGTCACCCTGCTGCTCGGGCTGGTCACGTTCACCGCGGCGGTGCAGCTGCGCAGCAGGCGGCCGGACGCCGGACGCGGCACGTGGACACTGGCGATCACCGTCGGCGCCTGGGTGACGGCGGTGTCCTGGGGCGTGTTCCTCGGCAACCTCGTTCTCGGGCTCCCGCTCGACGTCGCCGGGCTGCCGACCGGCGGTGTCCTCGCCGCGTTCGAACCGTACGCGCTGCTGTGGGGAGCCGGGTTCGTCGCGCTGTTCGCCTTGCAGGGAGCGGCTTTCCTCGCCGTCCGGGCACCGTCCGAGTTCACCGCCCGCGCGAACCGGACGGCCAAGGCGTTGCTCGCACCCGCGTTCGCGTTCCTGGTCGTGGCGGTCGGCTGGGGCGCCTTCGAGGCCACCGCGTCGTGGACCGTAGTGCCCGCGATCGTGCTGGCGTTCGGCGCGTTGGTGGCCGCGGCCGCGGCACTGCGCGCCGGACGGCACAGGTCGGCACTGGTCGCCACGATGGTCCTGTCGGCGTCGCCAGTGCTGGCCGTCGGGACACTGCGCCTTCCGGACGCCCTGGTGTCCTCTGTGGATGGTGGGTTCTCCTTGAGCTTGACCGAAGCCGCCGCCAGCACCGAAACGCTCGGTCTGCTCTCGTTCGTCCTGCCGCCCGCGCTGGTGGTCATCGCGGCGGTGCAGTGGGTGACCTGGCGGCGGAACGCCGGGCGGGTCGACCAGCGCTCGCTGCTGCACTTCTAGGAGCCTGTGATGCTTCCCCTTCCCGGACTGCGGCGTCATTTCGGCGCGCTGGCCGTCCTCGGCACGCTGACCGCCGCGGCGATCCTCGTCCAGGCGGACGGCCTCGCGACGCTGCTGACCGGCGGCGGGATGACCTGGACGCTCGCGGCCGCCATCGTAGTCCGCGTGCTGCTCGCGGGCGTCCAAGGTGGTCTCGGCGGCCGGTTCGCGGCGACGGTCAAAGCCGGCCTCCGCAAACGGCTTCTCGGTGCGGAAGCGGAAAAGCCCGGTGAGGTCGCGACACTGGTGACGAAGGGGATCGACGCCGGTGACGCGTATCTGACCGGCTATCTGCCGACGCTGGTGCTGTCGGCGCTCGTGCCGGTCGCGGTGCTCGTCCGGCTGTCCGCCGCGGATCTGGCGTCGGCACTGATCATCACCGCGACACTGCCACTGATCCCGGTGTTCGCGATCCTGGTGGGACAGCACACGAAGGCGAAGACGGCCAAGCAGTGGCGGCTGCTTTCCCGGTTGGGCGGGCATTTCCTCGACGTCGTGCGCGGACTCGGCACGCTCAAGGTGTTCGGACGGGCCGAGGCGCAGGCGAAGACGGTGCGGGCGATGGCGGACGCCCATACGGACGCGACGATGCGCACGCTGCGGGTCGCGTTCCTGTCCGCGCTGGTACTGGAACTGGTGGCGACGCTGTCGGTGGCGCTGGTCGCGGTGCCGATCGGCTTCCGGTTGCTGGAGGGCGGAATGGTCGTGCACACGGCGGTACTGGTGTTATTGCTCGCCCCCGAGGCCTACCTGCCGTTGCGGGCGGCCGGGGCGAAATTCCACGCCGGCGCCGAGGGGCTCGCGACCCTGCGTGAGGCACTGACCGTCTCATCGGCGGAGGTCGTCCGTGGTTCGCAGGCCGCCCGCCTCGGCGCGCCGAAGATCGTGCTGGAGAAGGTCAGCGTGACCTACGGCGATCAGGTGGTGCTGTCCGAAGTGGACATGGCGATCGAGGCGGGAGAGCACGTCGCGCTCGTCGGCCCGAGCGGTTCCGGAAAGAGCACGCTGCTGGCGGTGCTGCTGGGGTTCGTCACGCCGACATCCGGTCGGGTCCTCGTCGACGGCGTCGATTTGCGGGAACTGGATCCGGGACCGTGGCGGGCGGGGACGGCGTGGGTACCGCAGCGGCCGACGTTGTTCGCGGGCACCGTCGAGGAGAACATCGCCATGGGCCAGGTGCCGGACGTCCGGGCGGCGGCCCGCGCGGCGGCTTTCGACGAGGTCGTGCGTGGCCTGCCGGACGGTTACCGGACGCGGATCGGGGAGCTGGGCGCGCCGCTTTCGGCGGGCCAGCGGCAACGCCTCGGCCTCGCGCGGGCGCTCGCCCGTACCGAAGCGGGGCTGGTACTGCTCGACGAGCCGACCGCGCGGCTCGACGCGGAGACCGAAACCGCCGTGCTCGGCGCGACCCGTGCACTGCTCGCCGGCCGGACGGCGGTCCTCGTGGCCCACCGGCCCGCGATGGCCGCGCTCGCCGGCCGTGTATTCGAGGTCCGCGGCGGCACCGTGAGAGAACGGGAGCTGGCGTGAACGTGTGGGGAGTGTCCACAAAGGATGTCGTCCGGCTGGTCCGTGCCGGGCTGATCGCCTCCGGCGCCGAACTGGCCGGGCTCGCGTTGATGGCCACCGCCGCGTGGCTGCTGCTGAAGGCGGCCGAGCAGCCGCCGCTGGCTTCGCTGACCGTGGCGATCGTCGCCGTCCGGACGCTCGCGTTGCTGCGCGGCGGCCTGCGGTACGCCGAGCGGCTCGCCGGACACGAAGTCGTCCTGCGTTACCTCGGCGCGTTGCGGACGCGGGTGTACACCTCCTTGCTGCCGCACCGGGTTTCCCGGCACTCCGGCGGCGATCTGGTGACCCGGCTGGTGTCCGATGTGGACGCGGTGCAGGACGCGATCCTGCGCTGCCTCCTGCCCGCCGGGGTCGCCGCGTTCGTCGGCTTGGCCTCGACCACGGTGGCGCTGATCATCAGTCCGGCGGCCGGATTCACCTTGGCGCTCGGCCTCGCCGTCGCGGGCATCGTCCTGCCGTGGCTGTGCGTGCGGATCACCCGCTCAGCGGCGGAAGCGAGCGCTCCGGCGCGGGCCGATCTCGCCGAACGGGCGGTCGAGCTGGTCACCGGACGACGTGAGCTGATCGCGTACGGCGTCCACGAGTCCACTGTGGACGCGGCACACACCGCCGTCGACGCGCTCGCCGCGCGCGACCGGGCGACGGCGAACCGGACCAGCCTGCTGGCCGCGGCCGGGATGCTGGTCCAGCTGCTCACCTGCGTCACGATCGCGCTGGTCGCCGGGGTTTCGACGCCGCTGACGGCGGCACTGGCGCTGGGCGCGCTGACCGTGTTCGAGCTGGTCCTGCCCCTGACCGCGGCGGCCCAACGCTGGGTCGAGGTCCAGACTTCGGCGCAGCGGGTGCGCGCCCTGCTGACCGAACCCGCTCCCGCACGCGGAACCGCGGTGCCCGAACCGGGCCACCTGCGGCTCGAAGGCGTCGGTGTGCGGTTCCCGGGCCGGGCTCCGGCGCTGGAGGGCGTCGACCTCGACCTTCCGCCGGGGAAGCGCGTCGGGATCCTGGGTCCGAGCGGTGCCGGGAAGACGACGGTGCTGAACGTGCTGCTCGGGTTCGTGGCGCCGACGTCCGGGCGGGTCGTCCTGAAGGGAAAGCCGCTCGACGAGTACGACCCCACGTTGCTGCCGTCGGTGGTTTCGGGCGCGCTCGCGGACGCGCACGTCTTCCATACGACGGTCCGTGAGAATCTGCTGCTCGCGAAGCCCGGCGCCACGGACGCCGAGCTGCTCGAAGCCTGCTCCACGGCGGGTTTCGACCTGCCGCTGGACCGCGAGGTCGGCTCGGACGGTGACGCTCTCTCGGGCGGGCAGCGCCAGCGGCTCGTGCTGGCGCGGGCGGTGCTGGCCGCGCCACCGATCCTGGTGCTGGACGAGCCTGTCGAGGGATTGGACCCGGAACACGGCGACGCCGTCCTGGCCGACGTCCTCGCGGCAGCGCGCGGCACCGTCGTTCTTGTGACGCACCGGGAAGCGCACGTCGCGGGCTTCGACGAGGTGTTACGACTCGGCTAAGCCGCGTACATCGCGCATCGGCGGCCGATCGCTGATCGACACCTCGGCGACCTCCGGCAGCCATTCGCCGGATAAGTGCACGAACTGGGTGAGCTGGGCCGGATCGTCGGATTTGATGCCGCAGCGCGCCAGCGCGGTCCCGAGGATTTGCCGCGCCATCACGCCCAGCTGGAGCAGCGAACGGTTGCGATGCTTGCGTACGCCGAGGTTGACCTGTGCGAGCCCTTCGAGGCCGTAGCTCGCTTCGGCGTCGAGGATGAGCCCGATCTCGACGCCGTATCCGGCCGCGAAGGGCACTGATTCGAGGAACTCGCGCGTCGCGGCGTACTCACCGCCGAGAGGCTGGATGAGCCCGGACAGCGACGGGCGCAGCGCCGACAGGACCGGTCGCGCCAGCAACTCGGTGACCCTGCCGCCGCCGCTGCTCTCCAGGCGCAGCGGTCGGCGGTAGAAGCCCTTGACCAGGTGGACGTCGTCCTCGCAGAGCAGCGGGCCGAGCAACGTCGGCACGAACGCCGGATCCGGGTCGACGAGGTCGGAGTCGAGGAACACGACGAGATCCCCGGTCGTCGCGGCCAGCGACCGCCACAGCACCTCGCCCTTGCCCGGCACCGGCGGCAGCTCGGGCAGGACGTCCTCGCGGTGCACCACCCGGGCGCCGGCGCGTTCGGCGAGTTCGGCGGTGGCGTCGGTGGAGCCGGAGTCCATCACGACCAGCTCGTCGACGACCGTGCCCAGCAGAGGCCGGACCGTGCCCACGACCTCGGCGACGGTGTCCTCTTCGTCGAGTGCCGGTAGCACGACCGAAACCGTCCGGTCACCCTTCGCAGCGAGGATGTCGTCGAGCGTCCAATCGGGGTTTTGCCACGTACGCCGCTCGAACCAACTCATGAGTAGTGATCGTGCCATGCTGGAGTCCGACACCCTGTCGATGGAGGAACCTTGCTACCGCTACTCGTCCGATTCGTGCTGGGCCCGCTGGTCAGGGCCCTGTACCGCCCCGACATCCGCGGCGTGGAGAACATCCCCGCCGAGGGCCCGGTGCTGCTGGCACCCAATCACCGGGCGGCGCTGGACACCGGCGTGATCACTTTCACGGCGATGCGGCAGGTCAAGTTCCTCGGCAAGGCGGAGTACTTCACCGGCCGCGGGCTCAAGGGCAAACTGATGGCGGGTTTCCTGGGCGGCCTCGGTTACGTCCCGGTCGAACGCGGCAACGCGCAGGCCGGTCTCGCCGCGCTGGAGGCGGCGCGGAAGGTGCTCGACGCGGGCGGCGCGTTCGCGATCTACCCCGAAGGCACCCGCTCGCTGGACGGACGGCTGCACCGCGGCCACACGGGCGTCGCGGCGCTGGCGCTGGCGACCGGCGCGAAGGTCGTCCCCGTCGCGCTCTCCGGCACCGAGCACCTGCAGCCCGCGGGGAAGCGGATCCCGCGCCGGGCGAAGATCACCGTCACCTACGGCGCGCCTTTGGACTTCTCGCGGTACGAGGGACAGGACTCGTCACCGGCGATCCGGCGCTCGGTGACCGACGAGATCATGTACGCGATCCTGGAGCTTTCGGGGCAGGAGTACGTCGACTCGTACCACAAACGCCCTGATCAGAGCGCTGCTTGACCGGCTCGCGTGTAAGTACATGACCTGCCCGAGGGTGGGTCCGCTGGCGTCGCCGCACCGTCTCACACCTTGAGCTCGTGCCGACCGGCAACCCGCACCAGCGGGTGACCAAATACAAGTCCCCCAAAGAGTCCTTCACGGTCAGGCGGCTACCGGGCTCACCCACCGTAGGTACCTAAAACACCCTTGGCTAGAACGACCTAAGGCACTCACGAGAACTCGGCGCGACCCCAGGCGATAGCAAAGGTCCCTTGCTCCCTTTTGCTCCTGTGCTCGCCTCCGCCGCCGCAATGAAAGGCCCCTTCCTTGCAAATTTTGCAAGGAAGGGGCCTTTCATTGCACGCGCGAGTCGGACTCTGGCGACATTTAGCGCATTCCGGCCACAGCCGCCACCGAAGAGCGCTACTTAGCCCACTTAGGCCGCGGAGGAGGCACGTAGCCCGCGAAGCCGTCCAGAAGGACCGAAGCGTCCGAGTCGATCAGAAGCATGTCCCGGTACCCCGCCGACAAGAAGCCCTCCGACACCATGTGGTCGGCGAACTTCAGCAGCGGCGCGTAGTACCCGCCGACGTCGACCAGGCCGATCGGCTTCTCGTGCAGTCCGAGCTGGGCCCACGTCCACACCTCGAACAGCTCCTCCAATGTCCCGGCCCCACCGGGCAGCGCGAGGAAGCCGTCGGACAGCGCGGCCATCTTCGCCTTCCGCTGGTGCATGTCGGCGACGACGTGGAGTTCGGTCAAGCCGGCGTGCGCGATCTCGACGGTGCCCAGCGCTTCCGGGATCACGCCGATCACCTCGCCGCCCGCGGCCAGGGCGGCGTCGGCGATGACGCCCATGGTGCCGACCGAAGCGCCGCCGTAGACCAGGCCGATCCCCCGTTCGGCCAGCAACGCGCCCAGCGCCCGGGCCTCGGCCGCGTAGCGCGAGTCGAAGCCCATCGACGAGCCGCAGAAGACGCAGACCCTGCGCGGCGCCGCCATCAGTGGGTGTCCTCCCATGCCTGGTACGACTCCTGCACGACGCGCACGGCGTCGTCGATGTCGTCGGTGACATGCAACAGGTCGAGATCCTTCTCGCCGATTTTGCCCTCGGCGAGCAGCGTCTTGGAGATCCAGTCGTACAGACCGCCCCAGTAGTCGCTGCCGAACAGCACGACCGGGAACTTCGTGACCTTCTTCGTCTGCACCAGGGTGAGCGCCTCGAACAGCTCGTCGAGCGTGCCGAAGCCGCCGGGCAGGCAGATGAACGCCTGCGAGTACTTGATGAACATCGTCTTGCGGGCGAAGAAGTACCGGAAGTTGACGCCGAGGTCGACCCACGGGTTCAGGCCCTGCTCGAACGGCAGCTCGATGCCGAGGCCGACGGAGAACCCGCCCGCCTCGTTGGCACCGCGGTTCACCGCCTCCATCGCTCCGGGGCCACCGCCGGTCATCACCGCGAACCCGGCGTTGGCGAGCGCGGCGCCGAGCTCGCGGCCGAGTTCGTACTCCGGGTTGTCCCGTTTGGTGCGCGCCGAACCGAACACCGTCACCGCGCGCGGCACCTCGGCCAGCGCGCCGAAACCCTCGACGAACTCCGCCTGGATCCGCAGTACCCGCCACGGGTCGGTGTGCACCCAGTCGCTCGGCCCCCGTGAGTCCAGCAGGCGCTGGTCGGTGGTGCTGCCCTGGTCACGGCGATCCCGCCGCAGCACGACCGGGCCCTTGTGGCGCTCGATCGGACGTTCCGGGTACTGGCCGTCGGGGAACTCGCTTGTCTCACTCACCTCGCCAAGACTACGACGTCGTCACGGTCCGGAGCGGCAGCATCGCCGCGAACAGGTGTTGTCGGATACGCGAACGCGGGGCCCGCCGGTGAGCGGACCCCGCGATCACGCCTCAGGAACGTCCGGTCAGCGCGAACGCGAGCATGGCCGTCGAGGTGAAGTCGATGGCGGGCTCGTTGCTCGGCCACGAGGCGATGTCATCGGCGTAGCGGACCTCGGGGGTGTCGAAAATTTCGAAGGGCTTCTTGCAGTCCTTCGAACCGGGCGGGAGTTCCATGTGCTCGAAGTTCTCCGCTCCGTTGGGGCCGTTCACGACGGCGCCGTAGAGCAGTTTCCCCTCGCCGGCGAGGTTCGCCGCCTGATGGTGCGGGCACCGCGGATACGTGGTGCCGACACCGACGACCAGCGAGACGCCCCAGGCGTTCGCGCCGAGGGTGAAGTTCCGCTGCTGCGAACCGAACGCGGCGTACCGGCGGTCACCGGTCAGGTCCGCGTACAGCCGCTCGGTCGCGGCGAACCCGAAGCTCTTGCTGGCCGCGTCGAATTCCTTCACCGAGACGGCGGTCCGGAAAGGACTCTGAGCCGCGCTCGCGACACCTTCGTCGAGCTGACGGCGGAGGTCGCCGATCAGCTCCTTCGGACCCAGCGCGGCCCCCGGGACGCCGTGCCGCAGGAGCTTCGCCAGTTCGGCGTGCGCCAGCGCGCTGGTGTCGTACAGGTTGAGCGTGCTCTTCTCCTCGACATCGATGTAGGCCTTCGCCCAGTGCGACGCCTGCCGCGTCCATTCCGCTGCCCGCGGGTCCCGCAAAGCCTTGCCCGCCAGTGCCAGCTGCGTCGCGCCGAGTTCCATGTCGTCCCGCCAGGACGACTCCGGGTAGTACGCGTGCGGGAACGCGGTGACCAGTTCGCCGACGTTCTCGGTCTTGGCCTGTGCGAACACCGAGGCGGCTTCGGCGAGGTACTTCTTCGCCACCGAAGGGTCGCGCCTCGACTCGATCTGCGCGCCGAGCGCGAACGCGGCGGCCACCCGGCCGGCGAGGTTCGGGCTGAGCGCGGAACCGCCCGGGTTCGCCGGGAAGACGGGCCGGTGCTTCACGAAATACTTGGGATCACCCGGTTTCACGTCAAGCGGATCGTCGTCGTGCGGGTTCCGCCAGACGTCGTGGTCGCCGAGGAAGCCGAACTTGTCGCTGCCCGTCCCGATCCCGACCTGGGCGTAGAGCGTCTTGCCCTTCTCGTCCCACATCTTGTCGAGCCAGTCGAGGCCGAGCTTGACCTCCTTGGCCAGCGCGGGATCGTAGCCCTCGCGGAGCACGTAACCCAGCTCCGCCAGCGAGTACGCCGTGTTCGACGTGAACTTGACGAAGTCGCCCGCGTCGACCCAGCCGCCCTCGACGTCGATCGGCCCGCCTGCCGGCTTCAGCGGTTCGGTGATCTCGTCGCCGAATTCACCGCCGAACGCGGGCCATTCGTAAATCGTGGCCTGTTTGTCGGCCAGGTGCGAGGGTTTGCGGTCGAGACGGCCGGGGATGATGTCGTCACCGTCGCGCTGCGCCTGGAAGAACTCGTTGGTGGCACGGACGAGCGGCGTGAAGAGCCGGTCCTTCGTGTCCACCCGGAACGTCGGCGACGTCGCCTTGGTCTCGCCGCTGACCTCGATCCGGTACTTGCCCGGCAGCCAGACCTTCGACAGGTCGAGTTGATACACCGCCGGGTACTTCGCGTTCCACGCGCCGAGCGAGGCGCCGGTCCGTCCACGGTGGACGGTCCGGCCGCGTTCGTCGATCACCGAGAACGACCCCGGCGCGCTGGACAGGAGATAGGCGTGCTTGGTCTCGGTGATGCCGTAGCCGACCTGGTCGACCCGGACCTCACCTGGTACCGCCGCCGCGGCCGAAACCGCCGGAACCGTCAAACCCCCGAGGACCAGTGCCGAAACCGCGGCCACTGCCCGGGACCAGGAACTCATCATCATCGGCGCCCCGCTCACGCTTGATCGTATTTAGTTAAGAAAGTTTCCTTTTTATTGCGCACGACGCTAGCGCGCCGACCACCTCCAGTCAATATGTCCGTTTCACCCGACCGACGCCTTCAGTTGCCCGCCGGAAAACCACAGGATTCGAAGCATGGTTGGCGGGTATCCCACTGGTGACCGAATGGAGCTCCGATGACCCTCACCTGGCACGAGCGCATGTCCGGCTGGCACAAATCGAGCTACACGCACTGGGAAGAGAACGCCTGTGTCGAAGTCGGCACCGAGGGCGCTTTCGTGGGCATCCGCGACACCAAGCAGCACGCACTCCCGCCCGAGGTCAGACCGGTGCTCGTAGTCTCCGCGGCCGGCTTCACCGCGCTTCTCACCCACCTGTCCGGCTGAGCGCGGATGGCCGGTGGGTAATCGTCTACCGTGGACCGATGCCGTCCCTGCGAACCGAGGCCGAATCACTCGGCGCGCGGATCCGGCGGTTGCGCAAGGCCCGCGGGCTGACTCAGCGTGAGCTCGCCGAGCCCCGGTACGACCGTGGTTTCCTCGCGAAAGTCGAGTCCGGCAGCCGGCTGCCCTCGGACGACGTCCTGTCCCATCTCGCGGTGCGGCTCGGCCTGACCGAGGACGAACTCCGCTTCGGCAGGCCACCGGGCGCGGCCGAGGAACTCACCGCCGCGCTCGAGACGGCGTACCGGGAGCTGCAGCAGGGCGGTCTCGATGCCGCGGAGCGGGAGTTCTCCCGGATCGAAGACCGGGCAGCCGCGTACCGCCTGCCGGACGTTCGATGCCACGCGCGTTTCTATCTCGGCGAAGTCCGATGGCAGCGGTACGACATCCCGTCGGCGGCCGAGGGATTCGCCCACGCGATGGAACTCGCCGAAGCCGCGTCGCCCCGGCTGCGCGCGATGATCGTCAACCGAGTCGCCGCCTGTCGCGCACTATCGGGGGATTTGGGCGCGGCGGTCGCCCTCGTCGAAAGCGCGCTCGCCGAACTCCGCGCCACCGGCCCCGTCGACCCCGACGCCGAACTGGCCCTGGTGACCGCGCTCATCCATCCGCTCATCGAGATGGGCGCGCTCCGCCGCGCACGGCGGGCCGCCGAGGAAGGGCGGCGCGCGCTCGCCTCCGCCCACCGCAAGGACATCTCCGCGCGCTACCACCGGCAGGCCGCCCAACTGTGGCAGGCGATCGGGTTGATCGACCGCGCCGAAAAGGATCTTTCGCGGGCACTGCGGCTGTTCACCTCCATCGGTTACGACCGCGACGCCGCCCGGTGCCGCTGGGCCCGCGGTTTTCTGTGGCGGCGACTGGGCAAACTCGACGAGGCGCACGCCGAACTGCTGCTCGCCCGCGACCTCTTGGCCAAAGCCGGCTCCCGGGAAGGCGTGCTCGGCGCGACGATCGAACTCGCCGACGTCCGCCGCCGCCAGGGCGCGCTCGACGAGGCCGCCGAGCTGGCCGAGGGAATCCGCCCGCTTCTGGATCGATCCCCCGACATCGAAGCGAAGGCGGAGGTTCTCCGCTTACTGGGACTCATCGCCCGCGCGCGCGGAGATCTGCCCGAGGCGACCGCGTTACTCGAAAAAGCCGCCAACGCACAGGAGAAGTCGGAATTGCGCGGCGCGCTTGTGGCGACCTCTCTGCATTTGGGCGACACGTTACGCGCCCGCGGCCTGATCGAGGCTGCGTCAGCGGCCTATCGACGCGGTGTTCGCGCGGCCGCTATGTCCGATTCCGGGCCGCTGGACTGAAAACCATACGAAAGTCGCCATATATCGCACCTGGCGGGAAAATCCTTACTACACAGGGATTTTATTCCTCACGAAATGATCTTCGCCGGTTCGGCTAGGCCATCCGGCCCATTGACTCCCCCGGTTACCGGCTCCTTTACTCGGACGTGTCCGACGGGATAACTCCAGTTATCTCGGCGGACACGCTCCCCGTCCCCCGCCGTGCTCCCGCTCCGGTCCCATTCCCCGCCGCGCCACTGGCCGTTCCGGGCACACGGTCCTGCCCATGGAAGGTTCCCCATGACCGTTCAACGAGGGCTCAGAACAGGGTTGGCGGCCATCGCCGGCCTTGCCCTGAGCTTGACGTTCCCGGCGACCCCGGCGAACGCGACCACCGCCACCATCCAACCCGCGAGCCCCGATTCCGTGGCCGCGAACGCGGCCGACCAGGCCGCCGCGGCCGGTGTGGACAGTCTGCGCAAGGGCGCCCAGGAGGGCTTCCGCCGCGTCGGGCTGACCCCAGGTGGCGGAGGGCTCTTCTACGCCGCTTACGAACGAACCTATCGTGGCCTGCCGGTGGTCGGCGGGGACGCGGTCGTGGTCGCCGACAGCGCCGGGCGCGTCCGCGGCACCAGCGCCGCGGAGACCGCGACGATCTCGGTCGACACCAAGGCCAAGATCACCGCGGCGAAGGCGACCGAGGTCGCGCGCGGCCAGTTGTCCACAGTGGACAGCGTCATCGCGCCGAAGCTGGTCGTGCTGGCGGGGAACTCCCCCAAGCTCGCCTACGAGGTGGTCGTCGCCGGCACCAAGGCGTCGGCGCCGAGCAACCTGCACGTCTTCGTGGACGGCGTCACCGGCGGGATCCTCCAGACCCGTGACGACGTCAAACAGTCCAACTTCCCCACGCACGCGCAGGGCACGTCGAACGACGTCAGCACCCTGGGCACCGGGAACAGCTACTACGTCGGCAACGTCACGATCGACACGACGAACTCCGGCGGCACCTACACCATGCGCGACCCGCAGCGCAGCAACATCAGCTGTGCGCGCCAGAACGGCTCGCCCTACAGCGGCCCGGACGACAACTGGGGCAACGGCTCCGGCACCGACCTGGAAACCGCTTGTGTCGACACGCTTTTCGGCGTCCAGACCGAGTGGAAGATGCTGAGCGAATGGCTCGGCCGCAACGGTATCAACGGCAGCGGCGGCGGCTTCCCCGCCTACGTCGGCCTCAACGCGGTCAACGCCTACTGGAACGGCTCGTCGACCACCTTCGGCCACTCGCAGGACAACCAGCGTCAGGCCACCCCGATGGACGTCGTCGCGCACGAGTACGGCCACGCCATCTTCCAGACCACGCCGGGCGGCGCGGGCAGCGGCAACGAGAACGGTGGCCTCAACGAGTCCACCGGTGACATCTTCGGCGCCATCACCGAGCACTACGCCAACAACGCCAAGGACACCCCGGACTACGACGTCGGCGAGGGCGTGAACCTGGTCGGCCAGGGCCCGATCCGCTACATGTACCAGCCGAGCAAGATCTCCGGGAACCCCAACTGCTACTCCTCGTCCATCCCGAACACCGAGGTGCACGCGGCCGCCGGTCCGCAGAACCACTGGTTCTACCTGCTGGCCGAAGGGACCGCGCCGGTGGGCAAGCCCGCCAGCCCGACCTGCAACAACACCTCGATCACCGGTCTCGGCATCCAGAAGGCCGCGAAGATCTTCTACAACGGCCTGCTGAAGAAGACCTCCAGCTGGAACCACAAGGCGGCCCGCAAGGCCACCCTCGAAGCGGCCCTCGCGCTGTACCCGGGTTCCTGCACCGAGTTCAACACCACCAAGGCGGCGTGGGAAGCGATCAGCGTCACCGCGGCGAGCGGTGAGCCGACCTCGTGCACCCCGCAGGGCAACGACTTCTCGGTCGGTGTCAGCCCCACCTCCGGCACCGTCCAGCCCGGACAGTCGGCGACCGTCACGGTGAACACCGCGACCGTCAACGGTGCGGCGCAGTCGGTTTCGCTGAGCGCCAGTGGTCTTCCCGCCGGGGCGACCGCGACGTTCAACCCGGCGTCGGTCCAGTCCGGTGCCTCCTCGACGCTCACCATCGCGACGTCGGCGAGCACTCCCAACGGCACCAGCACGATCACCGTGACCGGCACGGCGGCCAGTGGCACGCACACCGCGCAGTACACGCTGACCGTCGGCACCGGTGGCGGTGAGCGGACCTACACCAACGGCACCGACTACGCGTTGAACGACTACGCCACGGTCAACAGCCCGATCACCTCGACCGCGACGGGCACCGCGACGTCGCCGGTGAAGGTGACGGTCACCGGCACGCACACCTGCTCCGAGGACCTGCGCATCAGTCTGAAGGCCCCCGACGGCAGCACGTATTCGGTCAAGGCCACCGGTTCCCTGCCCTGCACCGATCTGGGCACCCGGAACTACTCGGTCCCGGTGACCAACGAAGCCGCTTCCGGCACGTGGACGCTCGTGCTCTACGACGCCTACGCCCAGGACACCGGCACGCTCGACAGCTGGACCATCACCCTTTAGCTCCTCCGTTCCGTGAAGGCCTCCTTGCCTACCTTGAGGGTAGGGAAGGAGGCCTTCACGGAACGCCAGAGAAAGGAACCCCGGCATGAAGTGGGGAAAGCGACTAGGCGCGGCCGTGGTCGGCATGGCCGCCGTACTGGGTGTCGTGACGGCGCCCGCGCAGGCGGTCACGACCGAGACCATCACCGCGGCACCGGACATCTCGCTCGCCAACGTCAAGGCGCATCTGAGCGCCTTGCAGACGATCGCCAACCAGAACGGCGGCAACCGCGCCTCCGGCCGCCCCGGTTATCCGGCGTCGGTGTCCTATGTGGAGCAGAAGCTGCGCGCCGCCGGGTACAACGTGACCCTGCAGACCTGCACCACCTGCGCGGGGTCGAGCCAGAACGTGATCGCGGAGTGGCCGCAGGGCGACGCCAGCCAGGTCATCATGCTCGGCGCGCACCTCGACAGCGTCAGCGCCGGTCCGGGGATCAACGACAACGGCTCGGGTTCGGCTTCCATCCTCGAAGTCGCGCTGACCTTGGCCCGCGAGAACCCCGCCATGGCCAAACGCGTTCGCTTCGGCTGGTGGGCCGACGAGGAGTCGGGCCTGCGCGGGTCCAAGTTCTACGTCAACAGCCTGCCGCAGACCGAGCGCACGAAGATCAAGACCTACTTGAACTTCGACATGATCGGCTCCGACAACTGGGGCTACTTCGTCTATGACGACGTGGCTTCGGTCAAGGCGGTGTTCGACGAGTACTTCAGGACGATCGGCATCCAGACCGAGGGCGACACCGAGGGTGACGGCCGTTCGGACCACGCGTCGTTCAAGAGCGCGGGCATCCCGGTCGGCGGTCTCGCGACCGGTGCCGGGTACACGAAGAGCGCCGCGCAGCAACAGAAATGGGGTGGCACCGCCGGGAGGGCGTTCGACAGCTGCTACCACCGCGCCTGCGACACGCTCTCCAACATCCCGGACACCCCGGTGGAGAAGAACAGCGACGCGATCGCGTACGCGCTTTGGAAGCTCGCCGTCGGCGCCTCGACGGGCAACGACTTCTCGCTGGCCCTCTCCCCCTCCTCCGGGACCGTCCAAGCGGGACAGTCGGCGACCGTCACCGTCAACACCACGACGACTTCCGGGACGGCACAAGCGGTTTCACTGAGCGCCAGTGGTCTTCCCGCCGGGGCGACCGCGACGTTCAACCCGGCTTCCGTGCAGTCGGGCGGATCCTCGACGCTCACCATCGCGACGTCGGCGAGCACACCCAACGGCACCAGCACGATCACGGTGACCGGTGACGGCGCCTCGGTGGACCGCACGGCGCAGTACACGCTGACCGTCGGCACCGGTGGCGTGCGCACGTTCAGCAACGGCACCGACTACGCGCTCAACGACTACGCCACGGTCAACAGCCCGATCACCTCCACCGCGACGGGTTCGGCGACCTCGCCGGTGAAGGTGACGGTCACCGGCACGCACACCTGCTCCGAGGACCTGCGCATCAGCCTGCAGGCACCCGACGGCAGTTCTTATTCGGTCAAGCCGACCGGTTCCCTGCCGTGCACCGACCTCGGGACGCGGACCTACTCGGTCCCGGTGACCGGTGAAGCGGCTTCCGGCACGTGGACGCTCGTGCTCTACGACGCCTACGCGCAGGACACCGGCACGCTCGACAGCTGGTCGATCACCGTCTGACCACCTGAATCAGGGGGCCATCTCACGAGGACACCCGGCCTCGTGGGATGGCCCTCGTGTTTTCACCGGAATTCCGGACAACTTTCCGGTATCTGGTCTAGACCACCCGATCGTCGGTAGCGGGGCCCGGGCGCCGCGACCTATGTTGAGCCGAACGGCCGCTTCCTGTTCAACCGCATTCCTTTTCGAGATGGGAGCTGGGTATGTTCGGTCGCGTCTCACGGCTGCTCGCAATCACCGGCGCGGCGGTACTCGCCGTCACCACCCTCGTCGTCTTGACGCCGGCGCAGGCCTCGGTGGACGCCGACGTCTGCCCGGTCAAATCGAAGCCCGCGGGCAAGGTCCTGCAGGGCTACTGGGAGAACTGGGACGGCGCTTCGAACGGCGTCCATCCGCCGATGGGCTGGATCCCGATCACCGACGCGCGGATCAAAGCCAACGGGTACAACGTGATCAACGCCGCCTTTCCGGTCATCCTGTCCGACGGAACGGTCAAATGGGAGGACGGGATGGACGCGACTGTGAAGGTCGCGACCCCCGCCGAAATGTGCGCCGCCAAGGACGCGGGCGCGACGATCCTGATGTCGATCGGCGGCGCCGCCGCGGGAATCGACCTGAACTCCACCGCGGTCGCCGACAAGTTCGTCTCGACCATCGTGCCGATCCTGAAGAAGTACAACTTCGACGGGATCGACATCGACATCGAGACCGGTCTCGTGGGCAACGGGAACATCAACTCGCTTTCGCCGTCGCAGAGCAACCTCATCCGGATCATCGACGGCGTACTCGCCCAGATGCCGTCGAACTTCGGGCTCACCATGGCACCGGAAACCGCGTACGTCACCGGTGGCAGCGTCGTCTACGGGTCGATCTGGGGCGCCTACCTGCCGATCGTCAAGAAGTACGCGGACAACGGCAGGCTGTGGTGGCTGAACATGCAGTACTACAACGGAAGCATGTACGGCTGCTCGGGTGATTCGTATCAGGCCGGGACGGTTCAGGGCTTCGTCGCGCAGACGAATTGCCTCGACAAGGGTCTGGTGATCCAGGGCCAGACGATCCGCGTCCCCTACGACAAGCAGGTGCCGGGACTGCCCGCGCAAGCCGGTGCCGGTGGCGGGTACATGTCACCCAGCCTGGTTTCCCAGGCGTGGCGCAGCATTCCGTCGCTCAAGGGGCTGATGACCTGGTCGATCAACTGGGACGGATCACGGAACTGGACGTTCGGGCAGAACGTGAAATCGTTGCAGGGACGCTGAGTCCCGCGTCGTGAGTGGTACTGCGGTGATCCGCGGACGAACGACACCTGTCACTCACGACCACCCCCGTCGTGCCACTGGCCGGAAGCCGCGCCCTTGGCGAGGTACCGCGCCAGAGTGTCCGGGGTCGGGTGTGTCCACATGACACTTGCGGGCAGCTCGACCCCGGTGCTCTGCTGAAGCCTGCCTCGGATCGAGATACTCATGACGGAGTCGAGCCCGATGTCGCTGAACGGGCGATCCGGCTCCACCCGCTCCACGGGTACGCCGGTCACCTCGGCGACCAGGCGGCACACTTCGGTCATCGCCGCGTCGTGGATCTCTTCCTCGGGCAGATCACGCAGCGACGCCTGCGGAGTGCTCGTTCGGCCGTCCCGCATCGGGTCAACCGGATCGACGACGTGTTCGAAGAGCGCGCGACGGCCTCCTTGGGGAGGTCCGACCGGACGCACCACGAGTGCGTAGCCGTCATCGACGGTGTGCAAACAGTCCCATACCTGGAGCGCTTCGGTCGGGGTGATGCCGCCGAACCCCTGAGCTTGCATGCTCTGCAGGCTGTCGGCGTTGAGGCGCCCCATACCGGTGTCTCGCCACGCGGTCCACGCGATCGCGACGGTGTCCGTGCCTCGGCCGCGGCGATGCGCGGCCAGCCCGTCGAGGAAGGTGTTGGCGGCGGCGTAGGCGGTGACACCCGGCAGGGTGACCAACGGTGCGGTGGAGGAGAACAAGACCATTTCGTCGAGCGAGCCCGGCGGGAACAACCGATGCAGCACCAGCGCACCCTTGACCTTGGCATGGAGGGTATCGCGGGCGAGCCCCTCGTCGAACGCGTCGACGAGGCAGCCGCGGACGGTGCCTGCCGCGTGGACGACGCCGCGGATCTCCGGCAGCCCCAGCGCTTCCGGTGTGAGGGCGGCCCGCGCCGGCTCGAAGTCGGTCACGTCCAGGGCGAGCGGGCGCACGGTCGCTCCCGCGCTCTCCAGTTCTTCGATGACCTCGATCGCCCGGCGGACGGTGTCGGCGCGCTGCTCGGACCAGCTCGACCGATCGGGCAGCCCGGTCCTGCTCGTGAGCACCAGGTTGCGCGCGCCACGCGCGTGCAGGTGCCGCGCCGCTTCGAGCCCGAGCGCCCCGAGTCCACCGGTGACGAGGTAGGTGGCGTCCGGATTCAGCCGGGTACGCGGAGTCTGCGCGCGATCGGGCCGGGGAACGACACGGGCGGCCCTGAGCACACCCGCGCCGATCGAGAGCCAGTCCTCATTCGGTGGCCGCCGGAGCACCTCGGCGAGACGATCGAGCGTTTCCGTCTGGTCATCGTCCAGATCGATGACGCCGCACCGCAGTTCCGGGTGCTCCGCGGCGATGATCCGCGTCGCTCCCCACAGCGGGCGCTGGGCCAGCGCGGCCTCGTCCACGCACTCACGTGCTCCGTTGGTGAGCACCCAAAGCCGCGTGGATCCGGCCGACCGGATCGCCGCCTGCGTGCTGTGCACCAGCGAAATCAGGTTCCGCACCACCGATTCGTAGCCGGTGTCGATCTCGCCACCCGCCGTCTTCGCCGGAGCCAGGAACAGGATGTCGTGCCGTTGCCCACCTTCGCCGTTCCGCGCTGTCGCGGTGCCGTCGGCGAGGGCGCACTCGACACCGTTTCGGGTGAGATGCCGGACGAGCCGATCCGCGTCAGGCGTGGGCTCCGGCGTGACCAGGGTGACCGAGACGGGTTCGGCCGTCGAGGGCACGGTCTCTACCGGCTGCCAGCTCATCCCGTGCAAGAACACCGGGGGATCGGCGACCTGCGCGCTCTCGGCGTCGACGACGCCGAACCGCAGACCGGTGAACCGTGCCACCGACGTCCCGTCAAGCCCGCGCAGTCGCACGTCGATGGTGTCGGCACTGCCCTCGCGCAGCCGCGCCTCGATGTGGGCCTCGGCGGGAGAAGGGCCGTACAACTCCACGGATTCCACGGAGGCGGGCATCCGGTACACGCCTTTGTCGGCCAGCGGCAACGAAGCCAGTGTCATGGCCGCGTCGGCGATGACCACCCAGCTCGGCGCGCGACCGGCGAGGGACACGGTGGCCGCGACCGACCGCGTGTCGTGTGCCAGGTGATCGACTTGCCACTCGAAGGCCAGCCCGGAGACTCCCAGCGGCCGGAGCAGGTCGAGCACGTGATCGTTGCCGACCGGTTCGTCGACGCCTCTCGCCGATTCGTCACCGGCGACCGCGTCCGGGCGCCAGGTGACCGGTCCACCGTCTCGCGCGGACGTGTGGGTGATCCAGCCGGAGTCGGCGTGTGCGCCCGGGGCCCGCGAACTCAAGACCGCCACACCGTCCTGCACGACGACCTGCACCGCGCGATCCTGTTCCGCGGGCAACGGCGTGCGCAAGGCCACGTCGCGCAGCCGTCGTGGTTCCCCGTTCTCCGGGGAGATCGCGGCGATCAACGTGCCGAGCAGGACCGCCGCGGGCACGATATCCGCGCCGTGGACCGTATGCGGCTCGTCGTACGGACGATTGCCGGGTGCCAGTCTCGTCTGCCACACGGTCGCGGGCGGAGTGGTGGCCACCGCGGTGCGCGCCCCCAGCAGCAGGTGTGAAGCGGCGTCGTGCTCGCCGCCCTGGTCATTGACCGCGTCCGGCAACCAGAACCGCTGGTGCTGCCACGCGGTGAGCGGCAGGTCGGCGCTCGGCGATTCCGGCCAGGCCTTCCGCCAGTCCACGAGCGCGCCGGCGCAGTGCAGCACACCCAGCTGTCCGGCGATCTCCGCCAGCTCCGGTTTGGCACGCCGCAAGGAATGTGCCGTCGTCACCCCGTCCACGCCGACCTTCTCCGCGGTCTGGTCGATGTTCTGCCGCACGATGGGATGTGAGGAGACTTCGAGGAAATGCCGGTACCCGTCCTCCAGCAGCGCCGTGATCGCGCCGGCGAACCTCACCGGGTTCCGCATGTTCCCTTGCCAGTAAGCCGGGTCTCGCGGAGCGGTCGACCGCGGGTCGGTGAGCGAAGACGAATAGAGCGGGAGAAGGGCGGGCCCGATCTTGAGATCCGCGGCCGCTTCGCCCAGATCGCCGAGCAGAGGATCCATGTGGACACCGTGGAAGGCGACGTCACTGGCGACGCGGCGGACGATGTTGCCTTTCCGCTCCCGCTCGGCGGCGAACGCGGCGACCTCGTGCGCGTCGCCGCACACCACGGACCAGCCTGGCGCGGGCTCCACCGCCGCGTCCAGGCCGGCCTCGCCGACGAGCCGCGCCTCGAGCTCACCGAACGGGATGTCCAGCACCACCATGGCACCGCGACCCGCCACCGATTCCAAGAGCGAAGCCCGGCGGCACGCGAACCGCACCGCGTCTTCCCGGCTCCACACTCCGGCGACCGCCGCCGCGGCGATCTCGCCCATCGAATGCCCGACGACCGCGGCGGGCTCGACACCCTGAGCCCGCCACACCTGGGTCAAGCCGAGCTGCATCGCCACCAGAATCGCTTGAATCCGGTCGGTTCTGGTCAGGTCATCGCTCTCCAACGCGGAGATCAGGGAGAACCCCCTCTCTTCGCGGAAGATCGGATCGAACTCCTCGCAAACCCCCGCGAACTCCGCACTGCGCGCGAGCAGCTCCCGGCCCATGCCGACCCACTGGGAGCCATGTCCGGAGAAGACGAAGACCGGCGCGGTCTGTACGCCACCGGTGCGTAAGCGCACCAGGCCGGCGTCTGCCTCGACCGACCAAGCCCGCAGGCGATCGGCGGCCTGGGTCCGGTTCTCGGCGACCACCGCCATTCGCCACGGGAGGTGCGAACGGCGCACCGCGAGCGTTCCCGCCACCGCGTCGAGGTCGGGTCGCTCCACCTCGAGTGCGGTGGCCAGCCGGTCCGCGGACTCACGCAAGGCCGCCGGCGACGCGGCGGACAGGACCAAGGTCCTCGGCCTGCCGTCGCGATCGTCCGACGGTCCGGCCGACACCGGATCGCCCTCTTCGAGGACGGTGTGCGCGATCGTGCCGCCGTACCCGAAACTCGAGATACCGGCCAGCCTCGGCCGGTCAGGGCGGCGCTTCCACGGGGTCGCCTCCGCGACCACCCTGACCGCTCGCGACGTCAGGACCGCCGGGTTCACGCCCTCGCCGACGCCGACCGTCGGCGGGATGGCCTCGTTCCGCATCGCCAAGACCGCTTTGATGACACCGACGACGCCGGCGCCCGCTTCCAGATGTCCGACGTTGCCTTTGGCCGAACCGATCAGCAGCGGCTTCCCGCCCGATCGGCCGTCCCCGAACACGGTCGCCGCGGCCGAGGCCTCCACCGGGTCCCCGAGGGGTGTACCCGTTCCGTGTGCCTCCAGATAATCGACCGCCGAGGGGCTGATTCCCGCGCGGTCGTAGATGCCCCGCAACATCTCTATCTGTGCTTCGCCATTCGGTGCCATGATGCCGTTCGTCCGGCCGTCCTGCCGGATCCCGGACGCCCGCACCACCGCCAGCACCTCGTTGCCGTCACGCCGGGCGTCCGACATCCGCTTCAGCACGACGACGGCGGCTCCTTCTCCTCGCCCATATCCGTCAGCCGCGGCGGAGAAGGGCTTGCTCCTGCCATCCGCCGCCAGCGCGCCCGAGGCCCCCAGCGACAGTGTCTGGGCTGGAGCCGCGATGAGATTGACACCGCCGGCGATCACGACTTCGCATTCGCCTGCCCGCAGGGCTTGGGCGCCCAGGTGCAGCGACGCCAGCGCCGACGAACAGGCGCTGTCCACGGCGAAACTCGGTCCATGAAGGTCGAGAAAGTAGGACACGCGGTTGGCGACAGCGCAGTAGCTCCCGCCGATACTGCTCCAAGGCTCGATCTGTTCGGGGGTGGCGAGCAGCATCTGCCCGTATTCACCGCCACCGACCCCGATGATCACCCCGGCGTCGCTCCCGGCCAAAGTGGAGGGTGCGATTCCCGCGTGCTCCAGTGCCTCCCACACCACCTCGAGCATCAAACGTTGCTGAGGGTCCATGTAGACCGCCTCACGCGGCGTGACACCGAAGAATTCGGCGTCGAATCCCGCTGCGTTCTCCAGGTAAGCGGCACGACTGACCGCCCCGTTTATCGCCGCCGAGGCAGCCGGGCCGGACGCCCGATACGCGGCCCACCTCCCCTCGGGCAGGTCGCCGACCACTGAACGTCCTTCGACCAGGCATTGCCACAACTCGCCGGGTCCACCGATTCCGCCTGCCAGCCTCAATCCCATGCCGACGATGGCAACGGCGTCACCGTCATACGCGCTCGAAGCAACCATTGTTCGTCCACTCTGAATAGAAGACCGAAGGGGGTTCGCCACAATAAGAAATCAAGATCAGGAATCGGTAGGAACCACCGGAAACAATTACCGGTAACCTCACTGAGCATCCGAACACCTCGCCGCGGCGCGGCACAAGCGCTCACCTCACATCGAGACTTTCGACCAGCGGAAATGCCCGATCACCCATGACCCGGCGGTCCTCGTTCCGGGACTGGTTTCTCGTCGCCGTGGCGGGCGAGGAAGTCGTCTCGGCGTGCTCGGCCGTATCGTTCTCGGACATGAGCGAGGAGGTCGGTGGACGACTGCGACGGCTGCGCGCCGAGCGCGGTCTCACCCAGCGTGAACTCGCCGAGCCGCACTACACCGCCGCGTACGTTTCGTCCGTCGAGACAGGGGCGCGGACCCCGTCCGGTGACGCGCTGCGCCACTTCGCCACCCAGCTCGGGGTCGACACCGGCGAATTGCTCGGCGTGACCTCGCCCCGCGACGACGTCCGGCTCGATCTGGACATCGCGATGGCCGCGGCGGACTTCCTGGCGGGGAAGTGCCCGGCTCTGAAAATGCGGCGGCTGGCCCGGCGAGCGGAGCGGATCGGCCGGGCGCGCCAGGCAGGGCTCGCCTGGCTGTGGCTCGCGCGGTACAGCGAGAGCGACGATCGGCCGCGACTGATCGCCGCCGCCGAAGCCGCCCTCACCGAGGACGTCCCGCCGTACCGCGAACTGGCCATGGCGTTGCGGGCGAACGTCCTGATCGGCTGGGGCGAGCCGCACCACGGGATGCACCTGCTCCGGACCGCGCTCGACGCGAGCCTCGACGGCTATCCGCATCCTCTGCTCCTGCTGACCTTGCGGGGATACCTCGCCGAAGGGCACCTTCGCCTCGGCGAGACCGCCCAGGCCGCGCAGCACGCGAGCGAGGCGCTACGGCTGGCTCGCGGGGACGAGGAGATCCTGGCCGAACTCACCGAGAACCAACGACGACTGGCCGAGGCCTACCTCGACGGAGGGCGAGTGGCCGACGCCGCCACCGCCGTATCGGTGCTGCACGATCTGCTTCACGAGCGTGCCCTGCGGCCGGTGCTGGCCCGGTGCCTGTTCGCGCGTGCCCTGGTCCGTCGTGCCGACGACCTTGAAGGCGCTCTCGCGGACCTTCGCGCGTCAAAGGCGGCCGCGCCCGATCACGCCGTCACCCTGGAACTCGCCGACCTCTGCCGCGAACTCGGTCGCCTCGACGACGCCGCCACGCTGCTCACCGAAGCGGCCGAAGCCATCCCGGCGGACTCTCCGTACTCCGCCTCGCTCATGTTCCAGCGGGGCTCACTGGCGTTGGCCCGTGGCGATCTCGAAGCAGCCGAAGCGGGCTTCGCGCACGCCACCGACGTGGCCGCGCTCCACGACGCTCGCGGTGTCTTGGCCGCTTCGGTCGACAAAGCGGGAGGGCTGCTTCTCGACCAAGGGCGCGTCGAAGAGGCCGCGGACCTGCTGCGGCGCGGCCTGCTCCTGCTGGGCGCCGAAGAGGACTCGCCGGGGCGATAGCAAAGGTCCCTTGCTACCGCGCGGGCGCCGCTGGTGCCGCACTGGGGAATAGGGACCTTTGCGGTACCGATTCGTGGGCTCGTCATCGTCACGGGCCGACATCCCGCAGGTCAGCGCGGACCTAGCCGAGGAACTCGCGCAGCACCGCGGCGACCTGGCGGATCTCACCGGCCCGCACGTGCTCTTGCCGTGTGTGCGCCAGCGTCGGGTCGCCGGGCCCGAAGTTCACCGCCGGGATCCCGAGAGCCGCGAAGCGCGCGACGTCGGTCCAGCCCAGCTTCGCGACCGCCTTGCCCCCGGCCGCCGCGACCAGCTCCGCCGCCGCGGGGACGCTCAAGCCGGGCAAGGCGCCTGGCGACAAGTCGACCACCTTCACGTCGTAGCCCTCGAAGACCTCGCGAAGGTGCGCTTCGGCCTGCTCCGCACTCCGGTCCGGGGCGAAGCGGTGATTGATCGTGAGCACGGCCTCGTCCGGCACGACGTTGCCTGCGACGCCGCCGCCGATCTTGGTGGCCTGCAGGCCCTCGCGGTAGGTCAGGCCGTCGATGTCGACCACGCGCGGCGTGTACTCGGCCAGCCTGCGCAGCGGTTCGGCGAGGCCGTGGATGGCGTTGACGCCCATCCAGCCGCGCGCGGTGTGCGCCCGGACGCCTTCGACGCGGATCTCGATCCGCATCGTGCCCTGGCAGCCGCCCTCGATGCCGCCGTTCGAAGGCTCACCGAGGATCGCGAGGTCGCCGTGCAGCCATCCGGGCAGTTCGCGCTCGATACGGCCGAGGCCGTTCTTCGTCGCTTCGATCTCTTCGCAGTCGTAGAACACGAACGTGACGTCGTGCCGAGGTTCGCGCAGGGCGGCGGCGAGGTGCAGGAAGACGGCGTCGCCGCTCTTCATGTCGACGGTGCCGAGACCGTGCAGGATCTCGTCGTCACCGGTCCCCTCACGGCGCACCGGCAGGTTCTCGTTGACCGGAACGGTGTCCAGATGCCCCGCCAGCACCACCCGCGAAGGACGGCCGAGGTTCGTGCGGGCGAGGACGGCGTCGCCGTTGCGGAGCACCTCGAGGTGGGGCGCCTGCGTCTCCAGCGCGGCCTGCACGGCGTCCGCGATGACCTTCTCCTCTTCCGAGACGCTGAAGATGTCCACCAGCGCGGCGGTGAGGTCGACGGGGTCCGCGTGCAGATCGAGCGAAGGCATGCCCGCACCGTACCGGCGGGGCCGCGGGGCTACCGTGAGGGAGTGCGCATGCGAGCGGTCTTGGTCGTCCTTCTCCTGCTCCTCGGCGGCTGCGGATCGGGCGAGGTCCCGGTGACGGTGAAGCCGACCCGGAGCGCCGGTCCGGACGTGCTGCCGATCAAGCTCAAGGCACTGACGACCGACCGCTGCTACCTGACGCCGGCGGCCGAATCGCCCAAGGGCTGCCAGAAGTACGTCACCGAACTCTCCAGCGCCGCGGGCAGTGTCCGCAAGCGCAGGCCGGAGCTGTCGGCGAGCGCCGACGCCCTCGATCGCCCGATCGCCGCCTTCCGCACCGCGAACTGCCAGGACCAGGCGGCGCCCGGTGGCGCCTGCGGCCAGGCGCTCGTCGACATGTCGGCGGCGTTGACCAGCGTGCAGAGCCTCGTCGGCGGTTGACGCAGGTCACTGGGTTACCGTTCAGGGCGTGAGCGAGCAGACCCCTGATCCCGAAACGACCGGCGCCACCGGCGTCGGACTGGCCACCGTCACGACCGACGGCACGGTGCTGGACACCTGGTTCCCGCTGCCCAAGCTGACCGAGGGCGCCGAGGACAAGCCCGGCACGGTGCGGCTGACCGCGGAAGAGGCCTCCGAGGCCCTCGGCGAGGCGGCCGCCGCGCAGCTCGGTCCGGACACCGACCGCGGTGTCGAGGTCGTCGCGGTCCGCACGACCATCGGCCACCTCGCCGACGCCCCCGGCGACACGCACGACGTCTACCTGCGCCTGCACCTGCTGTCGCACCGGCTGGTCCGGCCGCACGGCGCGAACCTCGACGGCATCTTCGGCCTGCTGGCCAACGTCGTGTGGACCAACCACGGGCCGTGCCCCGTCGAGGGCTTCGAGGCGACCCGGCTGCGGCTGCGGGCACGCGGCAACGTCACCGTCTACGGCGTGGACAAGTTCCCCCGGATGGTGGACTACGTCGTGCCGACCGGCGTCCGCATCGCCGACGCCGACCGCGCCCGTCTCGGCGCGCACCTGGCCAACGGCACCACGGTCATGCACGAGGGCTTCATCAACTTCAACGCCGGCACGCTCGGTGCCTCCATGGTCGAGGGCCGGATCTCCGCGGGTGTCGTGGTCGGCGACGGTTCCGACGTCGGCGGCGGCGCGTCGATCATGGGCACCCTGTCCGGTGGCGGCAAGGAGACCATCTCGATCGGCGAGCGCTGCCTGATCGGCGCGAACGGCGGCATCGGCATCTCGCTCGGCGACGACTCGGTCGTCGAGGCGGGCCTCTACGTCACGGCGGGCACGAAGGTGACCTTCGAGGGCAAGGTCGTGAAGGCGCGGGAGCTGTCCGGCATCTCGGGCGCGATGTTCCGGCGGAACTCCGGGACCGGCGCCGTCGAGGTCGTCGCGCGCACCGGCGTCGGCATCGAGCTGAACGCGGCCCTGCACGCCAACTGACCTGCGAAAAGAGAGCAAGGGACCTTTGCTATCGCCCGGGTCGCCCGCGATGTGGCGAAGTCTCCGGGCGAGCAAGCCTGGGTCACGCGTGCAATGAAAGGCTCCTTCCTTGCGAAATTTGCAAGGAAGGAGCCTTTCATTGCACCGGCAGGGCGGGATCGCACGCGCCAAAGAGAGCAAGGGACCTTTGCTGTCACTCTCCCCCGGAGAGCGTGAGCAAAGGTCCCTTGCTTCTCTCACGGCCTGAACCCCCTCGCCGGTTCACCTAGAATTCATCTTGTGACAGCCGAGGCGCCGCCGCGCAAGAACGTCCCTTCGACCACCCCGGCCGCACTCGGGCTCGGCGAACGGCCCGCGAAAGCCGGGCCGGAGGATCCGGCGGCCGCGCACGTCCGGGTCAAACTCGACGTCGAGCTCCGCGCGCTCCTCGCGCACGAACCCGGCACCAAATCCGGCGCCGACCCCGAGGACCTGCACCAGATGCGGGTCGCGCTGCGTCGCATGCGCAGTGTCCTCAAGCTGTCGGGCCGCCTCGTGGGCCCGGACGCCGAAGCGGTGCGCGCGGAGCTGGGCTGGCTCGGCCAGTCACTCGGCGACGTCCGGGATCACGACGTCCTGATCGGCCATCTGCGGGAGGTCGTCGCGGAGTTCGAGGTGCGCGATCAGCCCGCGGCGCGCCGTCTGATCTCGAAGTTCGTCACCGAACGCGGAGTCGCGAAGCGACGGCTCACCCGCGCGCTCGCCAGTCCGCGCTACGCCGCGATGCTGCAGGACATCGGCCGTCTCGCCCGCCAGCCCGGTACCGAGGAACCCACTTCCGCGGCCGGGTCCACTTCCGCGGATCTCGTCGCCGGTCTCGCCAAGCCGCATCGAAAGCTCGCGAAGGCCGTGAGGGCGCTTCCCTCCAATCCCCCGGACGACGACCTTCACACGCTTCGCATCTACGGCAAGAAACTCCGCTACGCCGCCGAGATGGCCAAGCCCGCCGCGAAGAAGAAGCAGGCGGAGCGGATCCAGCGGCTGATCAAGGCCACGAAGAACCTCCAGACCGCCCTCGGGGAACATCAAGATGCCTGCGTCGCGGCCGAACGCATGCGCACTGTCGTCGCTTCTGTCGACGCCGAGGTCGCCTTCATCGCGGGCCGGGTCGCGGAGAAGGAACTGCTGCGCCGGGCCGAGGTCCGTGCCGTGTGGCGCGATGTCTGGGCCGAGGTCGACGAGGCCGCTCAGTCGGTGATCGCGCGGAGGTAGCCGTCCGGCCGGATCAGCACCTGGCGCCCGTTCTCGGCCTCGTACGCGGCGAAAGCGTGCCCGCCGACGTCTTCGAAGTCCACATCGGACAGAGTGCTGCCCGCGGGCAGGATCCGGCGCGCGCCTTCGGGCGCGGGACCGTCGCCGAACACCAGCGTCGTCGCCTGTGGGCCGCGTAGCAGTTCGAAGAGCCGGACGGGTTTGCCGTTCGCGTCCGCCAGTGGCGCGTCCGGCGCGCGGTCGCCGGGCCGGATCCGGCCGGTCGACTCGGGTGCGAGCGGGCCGCCGCGATATCCGACGTCGAGCTGACGCGTGTTCTCGCCGCGCTCGTGCGCGTCTTCCGAGCCTTCCTTGTACTTCTCGAGGATTTCCGTGCTGATCTTCAGCACCCGCGCCGCGACCCCGCGCCGCTCGGGCTCGTAGCTGTCGAGCAGTTCGGCCGAACCGTCGGCGAGTTTCCAGCCCAGGTTGTACGCGTCCTGCACGCCGGTGTTGAGCCCTTGCCCGCCGGTGGGCGGGTGGACGTGCGCCGCGTCGCCGGCGAGGAACAAGCGACCGTCCCGGAACCGTTCGGCGAGCCGGATGTTCGGCCGCCACACCGTCGACCAGGCGAGATCGTGCAACCGGACCCCGCCGCCGGACAGCTCGTCGAGCCGGAACTGCAACGTCTCCAGCGACGCCTCGACCTCTTCCTCGCCCAGCGGTGCCCCGAACTGGAAGTGCGGCACCCCGGGCAGCGGCGTGAGCACGATCCCCGACATCGGATCCTCGGGCTTGGCGAACCAGTGCCCGTACGCGCGATCGAGCCCCTCCGCCTGCACGTCACCCAGCAGCATGCGGATCGATTCGTCGGTGGTGCCCTCGAACGCGATCCCGAGGGCCTTGCGCACGAAGCTCTTCCCGCCGTCCGCGCCGACGAGGTAGCCGACCCGGATCCGCTCGCCCGGCAGGTCGGCGGTCACGCCGTCGGCGTCCTGCTCGAACCCGATCAGCGGGGTGCCGAGCTCGACCTGGACACCGAATTCCGCGAGCCGGTCGCGCAGGATCGCCTCGGTGCGAGACTGGCCGAGGAACCAGCCGTTCGGATACGGCACGTCCGGCGTCGGCTCGACCGGCTCGGCCATCATCCGCTCGCCGACGATCTCGCCGCCCAGGTGGATCCGCATCGGCACCGGCGCCTGCCCGGCGGCCAGCACGGCGTCCAGCACGCCGAGATCTTCGAAGACCTCCAGCGTGCGCGGCTGGAGGCCGTCACCCCGCGAGCCCTCGAAGAACGTCTCGGCCTTCTCCACGATCCGCACGCCGACACCGCGGCGCGCGAGATCGATGGCCAGCGTGAGCCCGGTCGGCCCGGCTCCCGCGATCAAGACTTCGGTCATCTCTCCTCCAGTGAATTATGATTCAGTGAATCTTAATTCAGCATGGCCGTTGCTAGCCTTCCGTGTCAAGGAGGTGCCGATGACGGCGACGAGCCGCAAGGAGAAGGCGGCGGAGACCGAGGCCGCGCTCAAGGAGGCGGCGAAGCGCGTTTTCGCGGCGAAGGGGTACTTGAACACCAAGATCACCGACATCACGGCGGAAGCCGGTCGCGCGGCGGGATCGTTCTACAACCACTTCGCGAGCAAGGAAGAACTGCTCGAAGCGCTCCTCGCGGATCTCGCGGCGGCGAGCGACGTCAACGCGTCCTCGCCGGAGCACAAAGCCGACTTCACCGACCCGGACGCCGTGCGCTGGCACGTCCGCGAGTACTGGAACTTCCACCGCGACAACGCGGCGACGATGCTCGCGCTGCGCCAGGCCGCGATGGTCAACGACGACTTCGCACGCACCTTCGCCCGCTTCGGCGCCGATCAGGCGGCGGACATCGTCGGGCACCTCGGGTACATCACCGCGGCGGGGATGGAACTGCCCGCGTCGGAACGGCTCACGCTCGCGATGATGGCCGAACTGGTCAACGGCTTCGCGCACACGTGGCTGCTGGATCCGTCCTCGGTCTCCGAAGAAGAAGCCATCGAGGCGCTGACGCGGTTCATCTACCGGGGCTTCACCGGTCGCGACGTGCGATGAAGGACGCTTTCATTGCCGAATTCGCAATGAAAGCGTCCTTCATAGCGCGCTGCACAGGGCGTGAACCGAGTCGAACTCAGGCGGCGAGGCGTTCCGCGGCCGCGTCGATCCGCTCGTCCGTCGCCGTCAGAGCGATCCGGACGTGCTGTCCGCCCGTCGGCCCGTAAAAGGTGCCCGGCGCGGCGAGGATGCCGCGAGCGGCGAGCCACTCGACCGTGTCGAGCGCGGTTTCCCCGCGCGTGGACCAGAGATAGAGTCCCGCCTCGGAGTGCGAGATCTCGAAACCGCTGTCCAGCAACGCTTTACGCAGCACCAGCCGTCGGCGCGCGTAGCGTTCCCGTTGCCCGGCAAGGGCTTCGTCATCCTTCAGCGCGGCGACCATGGCCTCCTGCACCGGACGCGGCACGATCAGCCCGGAGTGCTTGCGGATCTCCAGCAGCCCGGCGACGAGCTTGGGATCGCCGGTGACGAAACCGGCGCGGTAGCTGGCGAGGTTCGCGGACTTCGACAGGGAGTGGACGGCCAGCAGGCCGTCGAGGGAGCCGCCGTGCACCGACGGGTGCAGGATCGACACGGGCTCGCTTTCCCAGCCCAGCGCCAGATAGCACTCGTCCGAGACCACGACGACGCCGCGTTCCCGCGCCCAGTCGACGACCTTGCGCAGATGGTCGACGCCGAGCACTCGCCCGGTCGGGTTGGACGGCGAGTTGAGCCACAGCATCGACGGCCGCTGCGGACCGAGCGCGATCGTGCTGTCCGCGCGCAGCAGGGAAGCACCCGCCAGCAGGACACCGACCTCGTAGGTCGGATACGCCACCTCGGGGATGACGACGAGGTCGCCGGGGCCGAAGCCCAGTTGCCGCGGCAGGGAGGCGACCAGTTCCTTCGAACCGATCGTCGGCAGCACAGCGGCCTCGGGAACTCCCTCGATGCCGTGCCGTCGCGAAAGCGCCTCGATCGCGGCGGCCCTCAGCTCGGGGATCCCGTGCGTGGTCGGGTACCCCGGGATTTCCGACACGGAAGCGAGTGCCGCGCGGACGCTCTCGGGGACCGGGTCCACCGGCGTGCCGATCGACAGGTCGACGATGCCGCCGGGATGTGCCTGGGCCTTCGCCTTGGCTTCGGCCAGGGAGTCCCAGGGGAAATCAGGAAGAGCGACCCGGCTCATTCGCCCTGCGGGGGAAGAGCCTTGATGAAGGCGGGGTCGTGACTGGTCTTGCCGACCTTGGAGGCGCCACCGGGCGAGCCGAGTTCGTCGAAGAAATCGACGTTGGCCTTGGTGTAGTCGTTCCACTCGTCGGGGACGTCGTCCTCGTAGTAGATCGCCTCGACGGGGCAGACCGGCTCGCAGGCACCGCAGTCGACACATTCGTCCGGGTGGATGTACAGCATGCGGTCACCCTCGTAGATGCAGTCCACGGGGCACTCGTCGATACACGCCTTGTCGAGCACGTCGACGCAGGGCTCGGCGATCACGTAGGTCACTGCGCACTCCTGCTTTATCTCTGCTTCACCAGTCTGCAACGGACATTACGCGCCCACGGGCGCGACCGGCCCGCTTAGGCCACCCTTATCCGTACTCCGGGTATGTGCCTTCAGCGGTCCTTCCGGCGAGGCGGTGGAGTGGCCCTGCTGTCCCCAGTGATGACGAATTTCGGCGCGGCGGGCTTCGCCGCCTCCGCGTTCTTCTCGTCGACGGCCTTTTCCGCGCCCAATGCCCGGTTGAAGCCGTCGGAGATCTCGCGGACCAGGTCTTCGTTGTGGCGATCGTCCTTGCGCGCGATGCTCATCGGGTCCCTCCACTACCTTCCTTGACACAATCTAACCGTGAACAGCGCGGAAATGCTCGAGCTCACCTGCAGCCAGGCCTGGCCTCCCCTGCTGGAGAGGCGGATCGGCGACTGGCGGCTGCGCTGGGCGGACGGGTTCACCGCCCGCGCCAACAGCGCCCTGGCGATCGGTGACCCGGGAAAACCGCTGCCAGAGGCCCTGCGGGCGGTCTGTGACTTCGCCCACGATCAGGCCATTCCGCCGGTCGTTCAGGTGATCCAGAACACGTCCACCGAAGAGGCCATCGCCGCCCAGGGTTGGGTCCATCATGTGGAACACCGGCCCGCGCACGAGGTGCGCGTGATGACCGGACCGCTCCCGCGCGGGACCTCGGCGGGAGCGGCGGTCCTCGACGAGCCGACGTCCGGATGGTGGGAGCTGACGACGGGCGGCACCGAGCCCGCGGACGCCCCTCGCCACGTCCTCGGCACCGGCAAGGTCGGGTTCGGGGTCGTGGAACTGGACGGCGTGACGGCCGGGGCGGTGCGCGGCGGGATCGTCGCCGAGTGGCTGCACATCGCCCGGCTGGAGGTCCGCCCCGAGTTCCGGCGACGAGGACTGGCAGGCGGGCTGATGAACGCCATCGGGGCCTGGGGTGCCGCCCACGGCGCCACCGGCATCGTGCTGCAGGTCGCCATGGGCAACTCCGGCGCGCTGAAGCTCTACGAGAGCCTGGGCTGTACGGAGCACCACAGGTACCGCTACTGGGCCCCGGGTCCGGGCGCGTGCGAGGATCGCCTGTCGTGAAGGTCGTCATTGTGGTCGGTGGAGTGGGCGGGGCCCGCTTCCTGCTGGGGGTCAAACAAGCACTGGGTCTGCCCGCGATCGGTTCCGCCCCGGAATCGCCGCACGAGGTGACCGCGCTGGTGAACACCGGGGACGACGTGTGGATGCACGGTCTGCGCATCTGCCCCGACCTGGACACCTGCATGTACACCCTCGGCGGGGGGATCGACTCCGAACGCGGCTGGGGGCACTCGGGCGAGACCTGGACGGTCAAGGAGGAGCTCGCCGAGTACGGCGCCGAGCCGACCTGGTTCGGCTTGGGCGACAAGGACATCGCGACGCATCTGATCCGTTCGCGGATGCTGCGCGCGGGCTATCCGCTCTCGCAGGTCACCGAGGCGCTGTGCGACCGCTGGCAGCCGGGTGTCCGCCTGCTGCCGATGTCGGACGACCGCGTCGAAACGCACGTCGTGATCGACGATCCCGAAGACCCGGAGCAGCGCAAGGCGATCCACTTCCAGGAGTGGTGGGTGCGCTACCGCGCCGAACCGAAGGCGCATTCGATCATCGCGGTCGGCGCCGACGAGGCGAAACCGGCGCCGGGTGTGCTGGACGCGATCGCGGGCGCCGACATCGTGCTGTTCGCGCCGTCCAACCCGGTCGTCTCGGTGGGCACCGTCCTCGGCGTGCCCGGCGTGCGCGACGCGCTGCGGAAGACGCGCGCCAAGGTCGTCGGCATCTCGCCCATCATCGGCGGGAAGGCGTTGCGCGGTATGGCCGACGCCTGCCTGAGCGCGATCGGCGTGGAGACGTCCGCGGAAGCCGTGGGGCGCCATTACGGCTCTCGCGAGAAGTCCCCGGAAGGGGTGCTCGACGGCTGGCTGGTCGCCGAGGGCGAAACCGTCGACGTACCGGGAGTCGCCGTTCGCGACGTGCCCCTGCTGATGTCCGATGTGGACGCCACCGCGGCGATGGCGCGCGCTGCTTTCGACCTGGCGGGAGTCTCCGTTGACTGACCACGCTTCCGCGAAGCTCGAGATCCTGCCGGTCGACGGCCTCCCGGAGTTCCGCCCCGGCGACGATCTCACCGGAGCGATCGTCACGGCGGCCCCGTGGCTGCGATCGGGTGACGTCCTGGTCGTGACGAGCAAGATCGTCTCCAAGGCCGAGGGCATGCTGATCCGGGTCCCGGCCGATCCCGAGGAGCGCGACGCCGCCCGGCGCAGGCTCGTCGAGAAGGAGTCCGTGCGCGTGATCGCGCGGATCAACCGGACGGTGATCACCGAGAACCGACTGGGCATCGTGCAGGCCGCGTCCGGCGTGGACGCGTCGAACGTGGCCTCCGGCGAGGTCGCGCTGCTGCCGTCCGATCCGGACGCCTCCGCGCTCGCGCTGCGGAACGGGCTGCGCGAGCGGCTCGGCGTCGAGATCGCGGTCGTGGTCACCGACACCATGGGCCGCGCGTGGCGCGTCGGGCAGACCGACGCCGCGATCGGCGCGTCCGGCCTGCGGGTGCTGCATTCCTACGCCGGCGAGATCGACAGCCAGGGCAACGAACTCGCGGTGACCGAAGTGGCGATCGCCGACGAACTCGCCGCCGCGGCCGATCTGGTCAAGGGCAAGCTCGGCGGGACACCGGTCGCCGTCGTGCGCGGCTTGCGGCTGACCGACGACGGTTCGACCGCCCGCGACCTGATCCGGCCGATCGAAGAGGACCTGTTCCGGCTCGGCACCAACGAAGCCATCGCGCAAGGCCGCCGGGAGGCCGTGCTCGCGCGGCGGTCGATCCGGTCCTTCACCGACGAGCCGGTCGATCCCGAGGTACTGCGCCGCGCCGTATCGACGGCACTGACGGCCCCCGCGCCGCACCACACCAAACCGGTCCGGTTCGTGTGGCTGCGCGAGGAAGGCTTGCGTCGCAAGCTTCTCGACGCGATGAAGGCGTCGTGGCAGGCCGATCTCGAAGGTGACGGCTTCACCCAGGAGCAAGTCGCGAAGCGGCTCAGCCGAGGCGACATCCTGTACCGGGCACCCGAAGTCGTGGTGCCGTTCCTCGTCGCCGAGGGCGCGCACACCTACCGCGACGACCGCCGGAACGCCTGTGAGCACACGATGTTCACCGTCGCCGGCGGTGCGGCGGTGCAGGGTCTGCTGGTCGCGCTCGCCGCCGAAGACCTCGGCTCGTGCTGGATCGGATCGACCGTCTTCGCCGCCGACATCGTGCGCGAAGTCCTCGGCCTGGACGCGCGCTGGGAGCCGCTCGGCGCGGTCGCGATCGGACATCCCACCGCCCTGCCGCCCGCCCGCGGTGCGAGCGAACCCGGTGAAGGGCTTCTCGAGCTGTGACCCTGCACGAGAACGTCGTAGCCACCCTGTCCGGCTGGCGACCGGTGGACGCCGCTCAGGAATCCTTGCGACAGGCCTATTTGGGCTTCCTCGCCGCCCGTGACGACGTCTGCCGCCGGGAATGCGCGGCGGGACACATCACCGCGTCGGCCGTACTTCTGGACGCCGACGCGGAAAACGTCCTGCTCACCCTGCACCCGCGCGTCGGACGCTGGCTCCAGCTCGGCGGGCACTGCGAGCCGGGTGACGCGACGCTCGCGGACGCGGCGCTGCGCGAGGCACGGGAGGAATCGGGCATTCACGACCTGCTCATCGATCCGGTGCCGGTGCATCTCGACGTCCACCCGATCACCTGCTCACTCGGCGTGCCGACCCGGCATTTCGACGTGCGTTTCGCCGTGCGCGCACCGCGGGGAGCGCAACCGGTACAAAGCGACGAATCGGACGATCTCCGGTGGTGGCCGGTGAATTCCCTGCCGAACGGGTCGGAAGATCTGGCCGAACTGGTGGAAGCCGCCTTGCCCGCGACGCCCGGCCGTTAAGGTGTCGGCTGACGGTTAAGGGGGAATGATGCTGACGACGCTGACGCCATACCTGGATCGGGTCCGGGTACACAGCAGCGGGGACGGCGACGGCGCCGGCTGGGTACTGCTGATCCTGGCGATCATCATTATCATCATCGTGGTCGTGGTGATCATCGTGAAGGTCAACCAGGCGAAGAAGCCGCCGATGACCTTCCCGCAGAACCCGAACTTCGGCGGTGGCGGCCCGGCTCCGGGTTTCCCGCCGCCTCCCCCGCCCGCCGGCGGTCCGGCGCCGCAGGGCAACTGGCCGCAGCAGCCCCCGCCCGGTTTCCCGCCGCCTCAGCCCGGTTACGGCCAGGCACCCGGCTTCCCGCCGCCCCCGGCCCCGGCTCCGGCGGGTTTCCCGCCGCCGCCCGGCCAGGCCTTCGGCGCGCCCCCGCCAGGGATGTCCCAGCCCGGCATGCCTCAACCCGGCATGCCCCAGCCCGGTTTCCCGCCACCGCCTCCGCCCGCGGGGGCGCCGATCGACGGCAGCGCCGACCGCACGCAGGTCGTGTCCCCGCAGCAGCAAGCGGATGCCGGTGCCGACCGCACCCAGGTCGTCTCGCCCGCGAACGCGGATCGCACCCAGGTCGTCTCCCCGGCGGACGGCGACCGGACGCAGGTCGTGTCCGGTGGCGCGGGTGACGCCACCCAGGTGGTCCCACCCCGCCAGTAGCCGCGGATGTCCGTGAAGGCCTCCTTCCCTACCCTCAGGGTGGTGAAGGAGGCCTTCACGGCATTCAGCAGGGAGAACTCGCATGATCAGGGTCGACCCGAACTCCTCGATCCCACCCTTCGAGCAGGTGCGCACCGGCTACGCGGTACAGATCAACGACGGCACCCTGCCTGTCGGGGCGAAACTCCCCACCGTGCGCAAACTGGCCGAAGACCTCGGCATCGCCCCGAACACCGTCGCCAAGGCCTACCGGGAACTCGAGGAAGCGGGCCTGATCGAGACCCGAGGCCGGGCGGGGACGTTCGTCAGCGCCGTCGGCGACGAATCCCGTGAACGGGCCCGACAGGCCGCGGCCGACTACGCGGCACTGACCAGGAAGCTGGGGCTCGACCGCGACGAAGCCAAAGCGATCGTCGACGCCGCGCTGGGCTGAACGCCTCCCGTGGCGGTTAGGCTCTCGGCATGGTCTTACTCCTGGTACTGGTCGTCCTCTTCGTGGTGCTGGCCGCGGTCGGGATCGGCGTCTACTTCCTCGTGAAGTCGAACAACAAGCCGCGACCGCCCGCCCTGCCGCACCACCGGTACCCGCAGCAGCCGCCGCAATACCCGAGCCGGCAGCAGACCTACCCGCCGCAAGGCTGGGGCAACTGAGTCACATCGCGCGGTAGTCGCGGAGTTCGATCTTCGGCCCGAACCTCGGCCGCCGGAATCCGGCCGTCGACAGGTAGCGCACCGCGCGCTGCCGCTGCGGCGAATACGGCGCCAGCACCTCGGACATCCCGGCGTCGTCGAGTTTCGTGCCGACGAGCGCGTGCCCGACCATCGAGGGGATGTTGTAGTCACCGAAGCTCACCGCGTCCGGGTCGCCCCAGGCACGTTGCGCGATCTCCGCGGCGGTCCACACCCCGATACCGGGGACCTTCCGCAGCCAGGCCCGGCCTTCCACGCCCTTCAGTTCGACGGCCTTCTCCAGCCGGGGCGCGACGCGGGCGGCGTTGATCAGCGTCGTCCGCCGCTTCAGGTCGACCCCGGCGCGATGCCATTCCCAGTCCACGATGGACCGGATGGCGACGGGTGTCGGCGGCACCCGCAGCCGCACCGGTCCCGGCCCCGGTGCCTGCTCCCCGAACCAGCGGCACAGTTCGCCCCAAGACCGCAACGCCTCCGTGCTGGTCACCTTCTGTTCCAGTACGGCGAGCACCAGCGCGTCCCACACCCGGCCGGTCGAACCGAGCCGCAGCCCCGGATTGCGGCGCCGCGCCGCCGCGATGACGTCGTGATGCGCCACGAATGCGGAGTCGTCGTCGTGCGCGCCCAGCATCGCCGGGACACCGTCGAGCAGTCTGTCCGCGCCGGGACCCCAGGCCTCCGCCTCGATCTCGCCGTCGGCGCGCCGCAGCAGCGCGAGCGTGCCCGCGCCGTCCGCGGTGTTGGCGGCCAGCCAGGTGACGCCGCCCTCGGTGCGGACGACGTTGGGCGAGCGTGACCCACGGCTCAGCGGACCCAGCACCGCGTCCAGGTCGAGTTCGTAGCCGGGGGTGAAACGCATGGCTAGGCGTCGCTCGAGAAGCGGATGCCGCCCTCGGGCAGCGTCACCCCGGGCCACACGCGGGCGCCGTCGAGCAGCTCACAGCCCGCGCCCACCGTGGCACCGTCTCCGATGACGACGCCGCGGAGCACCGCTCCCGCGCCGACCTTCACCCCGGCACCGAGCACCGAGCGCTCCACGACCGCCCCTTCGCCGACCTCGGCGCCGTCGAAGACGACCGAGCCATCGACGATCGCGCCCTTGCCGATCAGGGCGCCGGCGCCGATCGTCGTCCCGCCGCGCAGCTCGGCGTCGGCGAAGACGCTGGCGCCTTCCAGCACCAGCGCGTCTCCGGTCGGTCCCGGCAGCGCCGACGTCGGCGCCACACCCCGCACGAGGTCGGAACTGCCCCGGACGAACGCTTCCGGCGTGCCGACGTCGAGCCAGTAGGAGGAGTCCACGAAACCGTGCAGGTGCGCGCCGTTCTCGAGCAGGGAGGGAAAGGTCTCGCGCTCGACCGAGACCCGGCGGCCGGCCGGGATCGACTCGATCACCTCGCGGCGGAAGACGTAGCAGCCGGCGTTGATCTGGTCGGTCGGCGGATTCGGCGTCTTCTCCAGGAAGGCCGTGACGCGGCCGTTCTCGTCCGTGGGCACCGAACCGAAGCGGCTGGGATCGGCGACGCGCTGCAGATGAAGGGTCACCTCCGCGCCGGATTCCGTGTGCGTCCGCAACTGTTCTGAAAGGTCGGCGCCGGAGAGGATGTCACCGTTGAAGACGATCACGTTGTCCGCGCGCAACCGGTCGTAGACGTTGCGGATGGCGCCGGCGGTGTCGAGCGGCTCCTCCTCGACGACGTATTCGAGTTCGAGACCGTGCTCCGACCCGTCACCGAAGTACTCCTCGAAAACCTCGGCCCGATACGAAGTTCCCAGTACAACGTGGGTCATCCCGGCCTCGCGGATCCGCGAGAAGAGGTGACTCAGGTACGGCGTGCCCGCCGTCGGGAGCATCGGTTTGGGCGCCGAGAGGGTCAGCGGGCGCAGCCGGGTTCCCTTCCCCCCGACGAGCACCACGGCATCGGCCTTGACCTCAGACGTCACAGAGAACTCCTCCTGTATCACGCGCCGCCGGGCGACAAGCCGCGGGAAACCCTGACGGCGGCCGCCCCGAGGGCCTACCCTAGACAGCACACAGTCGGCCCTGAACCCAGAGGGCCCCAGGTCAGTCGGGAGGCCTAGGGGATGGACCCCCGTGCTCGGGCGGACGCCTTGCTCGCACGTGCCAGCGCACGTGGAGCCTTCGTCGTGACACCGGACAACGCGACGTCACCGATGGACTCCGCGAATACCCAGCAGATCCCCCGATCGGTGGTCGCGGAGATCGACCGTTCATCGGACCCGGACACCACCACGCAGCTCCCGGCCTCCCTGATCGCGGAGAACGATCACCCGCTGGCGGGGACCGAACCGACGACGCGGCTGGACATGCCGCCGGTGCGCGCCGAGGGCGCGACCCGGCCGCAGCCGCATCCCCGTCGGCAGGGCGCGCAGCCAACGCGGCCGCTGCCGCAGGCGACGACACCGCTCGCCCGCAGGCCGCCCGCCGCTCCGGTGCGAAGCCCGCTGATCGAGCGGCCGGAGCAGGAGCAGGAGACCACCGAGAACGAGGTCGGCGGCCTGGTGCCGACGGTCAAGCAGAACCCTTCGGGCCGGTCGAACCTTTCGCGGCGGCTGGACGGCATCTAGCCCCCTCGCGCGTGCTATGAAAGGTCCTTTCCTTGCAAATTTTGCAAGGAAAGGACCTTTCATAGCGTTCGGGGACCCACCTCAAGAAGCGCGGATCACCCGGTCGATCTCCTGGATCGCCGCACCCCCGCCGTAAGTGGCATTGGACAGCATCGCGACGTCCAGCCCCTTGGACGGATAGTGCCGCGCGAGCGAGCAGACGCCGACGTTCCCGCCGTCCTTGTAGTAGTTCCACACCGAGCCGTCGGGCTCCAGGACGAATGCGAGGCCGAAGCCGTACCAAACGCCGCTGCTGTGGCGCACTCGCGGCGTGAGGAACTCCTTCGTGCGCTCCGGCGAGAGAAGCCGTTCCTCCCGGATGGCGCGCAGGAACAGGACGAGGTCGCCGACGGTGCAGTACGCACCCCCATCAGGTGAACCGATCGGCGGGTAACTGAAGATGTTCTGCTTCCAGCCGGTGACGCGCTCGCCGTCGAGGATCGGGTCCCAGCCCTCGGCGACCCTCGGCCGCGGCTCACGCCGGTCGAAGAAGCCCGAAGCGGTCATCCCCGCGCGGTCCAGTACGGCCTCCTGGACGTGGTCGCGATACGGCCTCCCGGTGATCTCCTCGATCACCAGTCCGGCGAGGACGTATCCCGAGTTGCAGTACCGGCAGCCCTCGCCCGGCGCGAAATTCGGTGTCCGGTAAGCGAAATTGGGCAGATGATCACGCGTGTTCACAACTGAGTACACCGGCTTGTCGACCCACAGCGCCTCGTAGCTTTCGCCGGCTTCCTCGTCCGCGTCGTCGGCGATCCCGGACGTATGCGTGAGCAGCTGCCGCGTCGTCGCCCCGAGCGCGATCGCCGTGCCGGTGAGGTCGATGATCTCTCCGATCGGGCGGTCGAGGTCCAGCCGGCCCTCGTCGACCAGCCGCAGCGCGGCGACGGCGGTGACGAGCTTGGTGACCGACGCCGTGTCGTACCGCACGTCCGGCGCGTTCGGCACCGACCAGCGGCGGCTGGCGAGGCCGTAACCGCGCTCGAACAACGTCTCGTCACCGCGCCGGATCAGCACGACGCCGGAGAAACGGTCTTCGCCGGCGCGTTCGGTCAGCCGACTGTCCAGTTCGGCGAGGTCCATGCACCGACGGTAACGACGGCCGGGAGCCGAGTCGCGTGAGTTCCGGTCAATGGAACTGCTACTTCTGGCGCGTCTCCAGCTTGAGCCGCAGGGCGAGCCCGATCTTCACCGCGAGCAGGACCGGCTTCCACCGGAGGCCGCGGTGACGGTCCGCCAGGTAGCGGTAGGCACTGTCGTGGTGAGCGCGCAGCATCTTCTCCGAAGCCTGCGAAGTCGAATGCCCGCCGATGTGCATGACGCTGGACGAAGGCGCGTACACGTTCAGCCAGCCCGCGCGGGACAGCCGGTCACCGAGGTCGACGTCCTCGAAGTACATGAAGTAGCGCGTGTCGAATCCGTCGACCGAGTCGAAGGCCTCGCGGCGAAACAGCTGGCAGGACCCGGAAAGCCAGCCCGCCGTGCGCTCGACCGGCGTGCCGGTCTCCTGGCGGTACTGACGCGTCCACGGGTTGCCCGGCCAGATCTTGCCGAAGACCGCGTGCCCGATCCCGCGACCGAACGACGGCAGCAACCGGGCCGACGGGTAGACGGTGCCGTCGAGATCGTGGATGAGCGGCCCGAACGCGCCACCCCGCGGCCAGCGTTCGGCGACCTCCAGCAGCGCGTCGAGCGAACCGGGCTCCCATTCGAGGTCCGGGTTCACCACGACGACCCAGCCGTAGCTGTCGTCGAGTTCCGCGACACCTCGGTTCGCGGCCGTCCCGTAGCCGACGTTCTCACCGATGCTGAGCAACTTGACGTTGTCCCGGCGGGCGGCCTTCTCCGGCGCGCCGTCCGTGGAGGCGTTGTCGGCGACGACGACCTGGACTTCCCGGTCCGTCGCCTTCTCGAGCGTGTCGAGGAACTTCTCGAGGGTTTCGCCGGGGAAGTACGTCACGGTCACGACGGCGAGCCCGTCGCCGTAGCTGGGGTGCTCAGTCACGCGGCCATTGTCCACCCGTCACGGAACGTGTCTCGCGCCCCCACCCCGAGCGGCGAAGCGATAGCAAAGGTCCCTTGCTCGCCCGGCGACGCTGGTCGGAGTGGCGATTCGGATTAGGGCGAATCCTCTCTCGCGTGAAGTACATGATGGCCCCCTTCTTTGCGCTAGGCACAATGAAGGGGGCCATCATGTACTGGGGAAGGTGTGGAGGTCGAGTTTTCTTGGCTTCGACTACCGGGCTAACCCGCCGTAGGTACCTAAAACGCCCTCGGCTAGAAGCCGAATCGCCACTCACGACCAGCGCAACCTCAGCCCGCCCGCCGCTGCGCATGCCGGTACCAAGCCTTCGCGTACGCCTCCCGGTGCCGCTCCGCGGTCGTCGCCCACGAGAACTCCTTCGCCCGCCGAAGCGCGGCTTCGGCCAGCTCCGCCCGCCGCGAGGGATCGTCGAGCAGTTCCGAGATCGCCGCCGCGACGTCTCCGGCGCCGACCCCGCAATAGGCGACCGCGTCCCCGCCGACCTCGGGCAGCGAGAGCCGCCGGGTAGTGAGCACGGCCGCGCCGCACGCCATCGCCTCCAGCACCGGCAGCCCGAAACCTTCGCCGAGACTCGGATACGCGACCAGTTCGGAACCGCCGAGGAACCCGGCGAGCGTGTCGAACGGCAGGTAGCCCGCCCGGATCACCCGCAGCCGGTGCGGCACGGCGTCCAGGGCGCGTTCGACCTGCGAATCCCAGCCCGGCTGACCTGCCAGCACCAGTGCGGGCGGGTTCGGCCTGGCGGTGACAGCGTGCGCGAAGCCGCGGATCAGCGCCGGAACGTTCTTGCGCGGCTCCAGCGCGCCGAGGAAAGCCACGTACGGCGTCTTCCCGAGTCCGACGGCCTTACGCGCGGCCTCGATCTCGGCGGGCGAAGGCGGATGAAACCGGTCCGGTTCGACTCCGTGGTGGATGATCTCCAGCTCGGCCGTGCGCACCTGGCCGACGCGCTCCAGTTCGGCCGCCGTCGCGAGGCTCGGCACGACACACAGCGTCGCGCGGCGAAGCGCCGTCGCGGTCCAGGCGCGGAAGAAGCGCGCCTTCACCGAGGAGTGCAGGATAGCGTCGGTGAAGAAGGTCGCGTCGTGCAGCGTCACCACCGAAGCGACCGGGCTGGCCAGAGGCATCGTGTAGTGCGGCGAGTGGACGACGTCGGCGGCGAGTCGCCGGACCAGTCTCGGCAGCGTGGCCTGTTCCCAGGTCAGCCGGGCCGTCCTGGTCGAAGTCGACGGCGAGGTGGGCACGATCCGCGCACCGGGCGCGAGCCGGTCGTAGAGCACCGCGTCCCGCGGCTGGCAGACGACGGTGATCCGCGCGCCGTCCGCGTCCAGCGCCGCGACCAGCGAATCCACGTAACGACCGACGCCACCCCGGTCCGCGGGGACGGCGGTCGCGTCGATCAGCACGCGAGGGTCATCGGTCACCCTTGCAGGGTACGGCGGCGCACTAGCCCCGCGGAGAGGAACCGAAAAACTAATCGCGCTGGTGAAGGGCCCAAAGGGCCGTAGCCGCGCGCCTCCAGGTGAACTCACTCGATCGGATGAGGCCGCCATCACGCAGCGCAGCCGCCTGCTCCGGATGGCCTAGTAGCTCCTCAAGGGCGTTGGCAAGCGCTTGCGCGTCACCCACCGGTACGACGACGCCCGCTCCCCCGGCCACTTCGACCAGGGCCGGGACGTCCGAGTGCACCACCGGCACTCCCACCGCCATCGCCTCGATCAGCGGCAGCCCGAAGCCCTCCGCCCGGCTCGGCATCGCGAGCACCGAAGCACCCCGCAACGCGAACGCCAGTTCCGCGTCGCTCACCTTCCCCAGCAGCCGGACGTCTGCGCCGTGCTCCCGCGCCAGCGCCATCGGGTCGATCCCGCCCCAGCCGGGCTGCCCGGCCAGCACCAGCGGCGTCCCGATCCGGCCGGCGGCCTCGATCAGCACGTCGATGCCTTTGCGCGGCTCGATCGTCCCGATCGCGAGCACGTACCGCTCGGGCAGCTCGACCTCGGTGAACGCGGCAGGCGGCCGCACGCCGTGCGGGATCACGCTCACCGGCACCGAAACCGGCACCAGCCCGGCGAGCTCGTCCGCGACCGCTCGTGTGGGCACGGTCAGCGCGGTCGCCCGCCGCGCGGCCCGCGCGATCACCGCCTTGTGCCACGCGACGCCACGCGGAGTGAGCGTCTCGGGATGCGTCCACGGCACGGTGTCGTGCACCGCGACCGACAGCGTCCGCCCCTTCGGCACCCGGGCGGGCGCGAGCGGCGTCGGCGCGTGGACCGCGTCGCCGCCCGGCCACCACGGCAGGCCCAGCTGCCAGGCCGCGATCAGCCCCCGGGGCGGGATCGGCAGCACGCGCGGCCCCTCGACCCCCTCGACGACCGCGGCTTCGACGTCGGCGTGCCGCGCGACCACGCTCGACACCGTCCAGCCCGGTGGCGCGGTCTCGGCGAGCGCCCGCAGCAGCTCACCGGTGTAGCGGCCGGTCCCGCCGGGGACGGGCGCCAGCAGCTGCTCGGCGAGCACGACCAGTTCGGGCATGGTCTCTATTGTCTCTGGCATGACCGACGCCGAACCGAGCACCACCGTCGTCGTGGTCACCTGGCGCGGCGCCGCGCACGTCACCGCCTGCCTCGACGCGCTCGCCGCGCAGTCCCGTCCGCATCGGACCTTGGTCGTCGACAACGCCTCGGACGACGGGACGGCCGCGCTCCTCGCCGCCCACCCGTCGAAGCCCGAGGTGCTCCGCCTGCGGCGCAACACCGGTTACGCGGGCGCCATGGCCGCGGCGCTGGCCAAAGTGGACACTCCGCTGATGGCCTGGCTGAACGACGACGCCGTGCCCGCTCCGGAGTGGCTGGCGACCTGCGAAGACACCCTCGCCGAGGCTCCGCTCGCCGCAGCCGTGAGCGCCCGGCTGACGCTGGCCGACGGAACCGTCCAGTCCACCGGTGTCCGTCTGACCGCCGACGGCCACGGCGCCGACCTGCCCAACGCCGACGGCGAGATCTTCGGCTTCTGCGGGGGCGCCGCCCTGCTGAACGCCGAGGCGCTGCGCTCCGTCGGCGGCATCCCTGCCTCCTACTTCTGCTACTACGAGGACACCGATACCGCGTGGCGGCTGCGGCTGGCGGGCTGGGACGTCGTCCGCGCCGCCGCCGACGTCACCCACCGGCATGGTGCCAGTACGCGGCCGGGTTCGGTCCGGTTCCACCTGTGGAACGAACGCAATCGCCTGCTCACCCTCGTCCGGTGCGCGCCGAGCGAGATGGCGGTCCGCCAGCTGGTGAAGTTCGCCGCGCTCACGCTCGTACTACCCCTTCGAGGGAAACCGGCGGCGCCGAACTTCCGTCTGAGCCTCCGGTGCCGGGTGCTGGCCGCCGTGGTGGTCCGGCTGCCGCGCACGCTGGTCGAGCGGCGGGCCATCGGCCGCCGCGCCGCACTCGGTCGAGGCGCGGTTTGGGAGGCGTGGGCGGGCATTTAAGCTTGCCGCAATCGAGAGCAGGGAGTACGGCTTTGGCGCAGGGGGAAACGCAACCGGTCGTCTCGGTGATCGTGGTGAACTATCGCGGAGCCGCCGACACCGTCGCCTGCCTGCGCGCGCTCGCTGAACACGATTACCCGAACCTCGAGGTCATCTGCGTCGACAACGCTTCCGGCGGCTCCGACGTGGCCGAAATCAAGGCGGCGGCCCCGGGCGTCAAGCTCGTCGAGTCCCCGGTGAACTCCGGCTTCGCGGGCGGCTGCAACCTCGGTGCGGCGCACGCTACCGGCACCGTCCTCGCCTTCCTCAACAACGACGCCCGCCCGGCTCCGGGCTGGGTGCGCGCGGCCGTCGCCGAACTACGCGCGCAACCGACGGTCGCCGCGGTGGCCAGCAAGGTCCTCGACTGGGACGGCACCGGCACCGACTTCGTCGACGCGGGCCTGACCTGGTTCGGCATGGGCTACAAACGGCACGCCGGAAGCCCGCTGGCCGATGTCCCTGCCGCCGACCACGAGATCGCCAAGGACGTCCTGTTCGCCACCGGTTCGGCGATGTTCGTCCGCGCCGGGGTGTTCGCCGGACTCGGCGGTTTCGACGAGCGGTTCTTCATGTTCTACGAGGACGTCGACCTCGGCTGGCGTCTCAACCTGCGCGGCTGGCGCGTCCGGTACGTGCCGGAGTCGCTGACCTACCACAAGCACCATGCCACGATGTCCACAGTGGACGCGCCGGACTCCGGGCGGGAGACGTTCCTGCTGGAGCGCAACGCGTTGGCGGCGCTGTACAAGAACCTCTCCGACGAAACACTCTCGCGTGCCCTGCCCGCCGCGCTGGCGTTGGCCGTCCGCCGGGCGACCGCGCGCGGTGACCTCGACGCGACCCGGTTCGACCTCGCCAAGGGCGTCGGCCCGGCCGAGACCGGTCCGGTGGAGGTACCGCGGACGACGCTGGCCGGGGTGCTGGCGATCGATCAGTTCGTCGAACTACTGCCGTCGCTCGCCGAGTCGCGCGCCGCCGAGCAGGCCGCCCGCGTCTGCACCGACGCCGATCTGCTTCCCTTGCTGCGCAAGGCTTTGGAGCCCGCGTACCCGCTGCCTCGTTACCTCGCCGCGCACGAAATCCTGGTCGAGACCTTCGGCATCGACGCGCTCTTCGGACAGCGCCGCAAGATCCTGGTGATCACCGGGGACGCGATCACCGAGCGGATGGCGGGCCCGGCGATCCGCGCGTGGAACATCTCCGCGACACTGGCCGCCGAACACGACGTCCATCTGGTGACGGTCAACCCGCTCGCCGACCCGCCGCCCGCGCCGTTCCAGGTCAGCGCGGCGACGCGGCGCGAGCTGGAGGCCCCGATCGCGTGGGCCGACATCATCGTCCTGCAAGGTCACGTGCTGGAACTCGCGCCCGCGCTCAAGAAGCAGTACGCGCACAAGATCGTCGTCGCGGATCTCTACGACCCGATGCACCTGGAACTGCTGGAACAGGGCAAGGGTGTCGCCGACGACAAGCGTGCGAAGGACCTCATCGGGGTCACCAAGGTCCTCGACGCGCAACTGGAACGCGGCGACTTCTTCCTGTGCGCCTCGGAGCGGCAGCGTCATTTCTGGCTCGGGCACCTCGCCGCGCTGGGCAGGCTTTCGCCGCGCCTCTACGACGCGGACCCGACCACGCAGTCGCTGCTCTCGGTCGTCCCATTCGGCTTGTCACCGCAGGCGCCGGTGCGCACCGGACCCGGCCTGCGGTCCACTTTGGACGGCATCGGCGAGACCGACCACGTCGTACTGTGGGCGGGCGGGGTCTACAGCTGGTTCGACCCGCTCACGCTGGTCCGCGCGATCGAGAAACTGCGGCAGCGCCGCGGCGACGTCCGGCTGGTGTTCCTCGGGATGAAGCATCCCAACCCCGAGGTCGCCGAAATGGACATCGGCGCGCGCACGATGCTGCTGTCCGACACGCTCGGGCTCACCGGCAAACACGTGTTCTTCAACCAGCACTGGGTGCCGTTCGAGGAGCGCCAGAACTGGCTGCTGGACGCCGACTGCGGCGTCACCACGCACTACGAACACGTCGAGACGACGTTCGCGTTCCGTACCAGGGTGCTGGACTATCTGTGGGCTGGTCTGCCGATCGTCACCACCGACGGCGACTCGTTCGCCGACCTGGTCCGTGAGGAACGGCTCGGCGTCGTCGTCCCGGCCGAGAACGTGGACGCGCTGGCCGACGCGCTGGAAAAGGCGTTGTACGACGAGGAGTTCGCGGCGGGCTGCGTCGAGCGGATGGCCGCCGTCGCCCGGCGTTATGCCTGGCCGGAGGCGCTGAAACCGCTCGTGGAGTTCTGCCGGAACCCGCGCCCAGCGGCCGACCGGCTACCCGGCTCGGAAGACCTCGTGGTCACCGAACCGGTGCGGGGCAAGGAAATGCTGCGTCGCGACGTCGACCTGATCCGCGAATATCTCGCCGACGGCGGCCCGAAGGAACTCGCGCGGCGCGTCGGCGGCCGGGTGGTCAAGGTCGCCAAGCAAAGGCTCGGCCGTGGGTGATCGCCCCTTGCGCGTCCTGCTCGACGGGACCCCGCTTCTCGGTGCCAGGACGGGTATCGGCCGGTACACGGTCGCCCTGTCCGAAGAACTCGCCTCGATGTCCGAAGTGGACACTCGCGCGGTCGCGTTCACCTTGCGCGGCTGGCGACGGCTGCGGCACGTCCTCCCGCACGGCGTCCGGGCCCGCGGAATGCCGGTGGCGGCGCGGTTGCTGCGCAAGGCGTGGCTGCGTTCGCAACTGCCGCCGGTGGAACTGTTCGCCGGACCGACGGACGTCGTGCACGGCACGAACTTCGTCCTGCCCGGCCGGTTCCGCGCGGCCGGTGTGGTGACCATTCACGATCTGGCCTTTCTGGACGCTCCCGAGGAACTCGCGCCGAGCGATCACGAGCTGCCGCGACTGGTCCGCCGGGGCGCCCGGCTCTCCGACGTCATCTGCACGCCGACCAACGCCGTCGCCGACCAGATCGCCGAACGGCTCGACGTGGACCGCCGCAAGATCGTGGTCACCCCGCTCGGGGTGAATCCGGCCTGGTTCACCGCGCGGCCGCCGGACAAGGAACGCCGCAAGGAACTCGGACTCCCGGACAAGTACCTGCTCTTCGCCGGCGCACCCGGGCCGCGTAAGGGTCTGCGCTGGCTCCAGCGGGCCCACGAGGCGGCGCCGGATCTGCCGGATCTCGTGTTCGCCGGACCGGGTTCGTTCTCGGTGGGCTCACGTTCGCGGCATCTCGGCTATCTCTCGGACGTGAACCTGCGGACGGTCGTCGCCGGGGCCAGCGCGCTGGTGCTGCCCTCGCGCGACGAGGGTTTCGGGCTCCCGGTGCTGGAGGCGATGGCCTCGGACGTTCCCGTGGTGTGCACGGACATCCCGGCACTGCGCGAAGTCGCCGGGAACTGCGCGAGCCTGGTCCCGTACGAGGACGTGGACGCGCTCGTGGAGGCGTTGCGGATCGCCGTCAGCGACCCGCACGCCGTCGCCACCTCGGCCGCACGCCGCGCCCACGTCGCGAACTTCACCTGGCGCGCGTGCGCCGAACTCACCGTCGCCGCCTACCGCAAGGCCAGCACCGAACACTGACGCCTCGCGTTTCGTCCTCTGAATGCGGTACTTGCGTGTGCAACTACCGCATTCAGAGGACGAAACGCACGGAGATCAAGACGCGAAGTAGGCCTTGAGTGCCTCGGTCCAGTCCCGAAGCGGCGTGAGACCGGCCTCTCGCCATGAAGCGTTCGACAGCACCCCGTACGCCGGCCGAGTCGCCGGACGCGGGAATTCCGCCGTCGTACAAGGCTTCACCCGCGCCGGGTCGGCGCCGAGTTCCGCGAAGATCGCCCGCGCGAACCCACACCACGTCGTCGACCCGCCACCGGTGCAATGCAGTACCCGCTGCGCCGGCCCTTCCCCGGCCGCCACCCGCCCTGCCAGCTCCAGCAGCCCGGCGGCGAGATCGCGGGACCACGTCGGCGAACCGGTCTGGTCGTCCACAACGGACAGTTCTTCACGCTCCTTTTCCAGGCGCGCCATGGTCTTCACGAAGTTCGAACCGGTCTTGCCGTACACCCAGGAGGTACGGACGATCCAGGAGCGCGCACCGGAGCCGAGGACGGCGTCCTCGCCCGCGGCTTTCGTGCGGCCGTAGGCGTTGAGCGGCCCCAGCCGATCACCGGGCTCGTACGGCGAAGTCGCGTCTCCCGCGAAGACGTAGTCCGTCGAGACGTGGATGAGCGGCACTCCGCGCGACGAGCACGCGGCGGCGAGCACCCTCGGACCGTCGGCGTTCACCGCGAACGCGCGTTCCTCATCGGCTTCCGCCGCGTCCACCGCGGTGTAGGCCGCCGCGTTGATCACCACCGGCGAGGTCCCGGCCGCGCGGGCCCGGGCCGCCAGCGCCGTCACCGCGGCGATGACCTGGCCGGTGTCGCGCACGTTCAGCTCCGCCGACGAGGGCGTCACGGCATCTGGCACCAAGGCGGCGATGTCCTGACCGAGCTGACCGGAACCACCCGGCACGAGCAGGCTCAGCACCGTCATTTCCCCTGTGCCGAACGATTCTTGAGCGGCTCCCACCACGACCGGTTTTCGGCGTACCAGGCGACGGTTTCGGCCAGTCCGTCCTCAAAGGACTTTCGAGGGGCGTAACCGAGCTCCTGCGAGATCTTGGTGATGTCGACCGAGTACCGGCGGTCGTGCCCCTTGCGGTCCTCGACCGGCTCGACCATCTCCCAGTCCGCGCTGACGGCGGCCAGCAGCCGCTCGGTCAGCTCGCGGTTGGTCAGTTCCGTGCCACCGCCGATGTTGTAGACCTCGCCCGGCCTGCCGCCGTCGGCCACGTACTGGATACCGCGACAGTGATCGTCCACGTGCAGCCAGTCACGCACGTTGAGCCCGTCGCCGTACAGCGGGACCTTCCGGCCGTCGAGCAGGTTGGTCACGAAGAGCGGGATGACCTTCTCCGGGAATTGGTACGGACCGTAGTTGTTCGAGCACCGCGTGACACAGACCGGCAGTCCATGCGTACGGAAGAAGGACCGTGCCAACAGATCCGAGGACGCCTTCGAAGCCGAGTACGGCGAATTCGGCTCCAGCGCGTGGTCTTCGCTCCAGGAACCCTGTTCGATGGAGCCGTAGACCTCGTCGGTGGACACGTGCACGAACTTCCCGACCTCGGCTTCGAGCGCGCCCTGCAACAGGGTCTGCGTGCCCAGGACGTTGGTCAGCACGAAGTCGGCCGCCCCCGCGATCGAACGGTCCACATGGGACTCGGCGGCGAAGTGCACGACCAGGTCGACACCCCGCATCAGCTCGCTGACCAGGGCGGCGTCGCAGATGTCGCCCTTTTCGAACCGGTAGCGCGGGTTCTTGCTCACCGGCTCCAGATTCGCTTCGTTACCCGCGTAGGTCAGCTTGTCGAGCACGACGACCTCGGCGTCGGCCAAGCTCGGGTACGCCCCCGTCAGCACCTGCCGGACGTAATGCGAACCGATGAACCCGGCACCCCCAGTGACCAGCACCCGCATCCCGCGACCCTCTCTCCACGACTTCCCGACCGGTCGAGTGTGTCACGGCCGGGGCAACCTTTCACCAGCCTACGGACGTCTAACACGTGGGTCAGTAGAGTTATGTCCGAGGCACACGTGTGCCCTGGGGAGATTCGTGGAGGACCGCACGTGACCGAGTGGCCCGGGCCACCCAATCCGGCGCGCCGTGGCGGCTTCGTGGTGTTCGCCCGTCGCGGGGTGAAGGTCGTCCTCAGCCTGATCTCGATCACCATCCTGGCGCTCACCTGGTGGGGGTGGCAACTCATCGGCGACCAGGCGCAGGGATTCGCCACGACGAACCTCTTCGAGGACAACGGCCACCCGCCGGCGAAACCGCTGGACGGCGCGATCGACATCCTGCTCGTCGGCCAGGACAGCCGCACCGACGCGCAGGGCAACCCGCTGCCGCGCGAGGTCCTCGACATGCTCCACGCCGGCAACTCCGACGGCGAGCGCCAGACCGACACGATGATCCTGGTGCACATCCCCCAGAACGGCGAGAAGGCGATCGCGATCTCCTTCCCCCGCGACTCGTGGGTCGAGATCACCGGCGGCTTCGGCAAGCACAAGCTCAACAGCGCGTACGTGTACGCCTACAACGACACGTCGAAGACGCTGCAGCAGCAGGGCAACTCCGACCTCAAGGACGTCGACGCCAAGGCCAAGGACGCCGGACGCAAGAACCTGATCGCGACGCTGGAAAAGTTCATCGGCAAGCCGAAGATGATCGACCGGTACGCCGAGGTGAACCTGGCGAGCTTCTACGAGATCACCAAGGCGATCGGCGGCGTCGAGGTCTGCCTCAACGGTCCGGTCAAGGAGCGGAAGTCCGGGGTCGACCTGCCCGCCGGACGGCAGACCGTCGAGGGCGTCCAGGCGCTCGCGTTCGTCCGCCAGCGGTACGACCTGCAGAATGGCGACCTCGACCGGATCGCGCGCCAGCAGGCCTTCCTGTCCGGGCTGGCGAACAAGGTCCTCTCGTCCGACGTCCTGACCAACCCGGCGAAGATCTCGAACCTGATCGAAGCGGTGAAGAAATCGGTCGTGCTGTCGGCCGGCTGGGACCTGCCGGAGTTCGCCGCGCAGATGCGCGGCCTGAGCAGCGGCAACGTCGAATTCCACACGATCCCGACCCAGGGTGACGCGATCATCGGCGGCGCCGCCGTGCTCCGCGTGGACCCGGCGCAGGTGCAGGCCGAGATCAACCGGCTGACCTCCGACGGGCAGCCGCCGTCCACCGAGGCCCCGGCCACCCTGCCGGGCGCGGAAGCGGTGACCGTCGAACTGTTCGACGGGTCGGGTTCGCCCTCGCTGGCCTCCGACACCCGGAACCTCTTGCAAGGCAAGGGGTTCAAACTCGCCGCCGACACCAAGCTCAGCACGCGCAACTCCACCGTCATCCGGTACGCGCCAGGCGACGAGAAGGCGCTCGACCTGATCAAGCAGGTCTTCGGCACCACGCTGCTGGCCGAAGCGGATCGCGACGTCGCCCCCGGCAAGGTGCGGGTCCTGCTCGGCAAGGACTTCAAGGGAGCGCCCGCCGGCGCGACCACGGCACCCCCCAAGTCGTCGGCCGCCTCGAAGCCGGCTCAGCCGCCCTCCAGTGCTCCGGCGCCGACCACGACGCCGATCGTCGCGGGCAATGTGCCCTGCGTCAATTAATGCCCGGGTACTCAGCGTGGCCGACCTCCCGGTGACCTAGCCTTCTCCTACGATCGGACCGACGGGCAGCGCGAGGGGTGGTGAACAGCGATGGACAGCGAAGACAAGGACAGCGGCGAACGTCCGGACACTTCGGACACCGACGAGCCGAAGCCGGAAGAGGCCACCGCCTCGGACACCGAGAGTGACGAAGAGCCTCGGTTCGTCCCGACGCCGTACCCCCGGGACCCGCTCCCCCAGCCCTCCACCCCGGCCGAGGACGAAGCGGTCTCGGGCGTACTCGCCGTGCCCGAGCGCTCGCTGCGCCGCGCCGGCCGGTTCACTCGCCGGATCGCGCTCGGCCTCGTGTCGCTGCTCGCCCTCGGCACGACGGGCTACGCGTACGTCACCAAAGACCAGTTGCAGAGCAACGTCCCCACGACGAACGCCCTGAGCAAGGCGGACGATCCCGCCGCGCCGCCCGCCGACGACGGCGCGACCGACATCCTGCTGGTCGGCAGCGACGCGCGCACCGACGCGCAAGGCAACCCGCTGCCGGCGAAGATGCTCAAGCAACTGCGTACCGAGGAAAAGCCCGGCGTCAACACCGACACCATCATCATCCTGCGCATCCCGAAGACGGGCGGGAAGCCGTCCGGCGTCTCGATTCCGCGAGACACCTGGACCGACATCCCCGGCCGCGGCAAGAACAAGATCAATTCCGCGTACGGCGTCGCGAAGGCCAACTACGCGAACGGGCACCGCGGTGAGTCCGATCAGGCGAAACTCGAACGCGATTCCGACCAGGAAGGCCGCAAGGCACTGGTCCAGACCGTCCAGGACCTGACGCAGATCCGCATCGACCACTACGCCGAGGTCAACCTGCTCGGGTTCTACCTGCTGACCGAGGCGCTGGGCGGGGTCAAGGTATGCCTGAACCACGCCACCGAGGACAAGGACTCCGGCGCGAACTTCCGGCGCGGGGAACAGGTCGTCTCCGGCGGCGAGGCGCTGTCCTTCGTGCGCCAGCGGAAGAACCTGCCGCACGGCGACCTCGATCGCATCGTGCGTCAGCAGACCTTCCTGTCCTCGGCGCTCAACCAGGTGCTCTCGGCGGGCACGCTGACCAGCCCGTCGACGATGAGCGGCCTGATGGACGTCGTGCACCGGTCGATCGTCCTGGACGAAGGACTGGACCTGCTGGAGTTCGCTCAGCAGGCGAAGGGCATCGCGTCGGGCGACCTGACGTTCACCACCATTCCGGTGGTGAACGTCAACGGCCGCAGCGAGGACGGCCAGAGCATCGTCGAAATCGACCCCGCCGCCGTGCGCACCTTCGTCTCCGGCCTGGTGGGCCGGGGCGGTGGTGGCGGGGCGCCGGGGGCGGGTCCCCTGCTCGCCGCTTCGAGCGTTCCCTGCGTGAACTAGCGTTGGGGGCGTGAGCCTCACCGATCTCTTGCTGCGGCCCCTGCTCGGGTCGCCCGCGAAGCCGCTGATCACCCACTACGACGACAAGCAGGGCAGCCGGGTCGAGCTGTCCGTGGCGACCACGGTGAACTGGGCGGCCAAAACGGCGAACTGGCTGGTCGACGAGTTCGACGTCGAGCCGGGTGACGAGGTCGCCGTGGTGCTGCCGTCGCATTGGCAGACCGCCGGCGTCCTGCTGGGCGCCTGGTGGTGCGGCGCGAGGGTGGTGACGGACACCGCGGGCGCCCGGGTGGCGTTCATCGCGCCGGACGGCGTTTCCGGCGCGTCCGCGACCGCTGTCGTCTCGCTGCACCCGATGGGCCTGGGCCTGACCGCCGGTTCCGTGCCGGACGGGGCGCTGGACTACCTGACCGAGGCCAGGCTTTCGGGCGACCAGTTCAGCCCGCTGTTCCCCGTGCCCGGCGACACTCCCGCCCTCGGCTCGTCCACTGTGGACGAAGTACTCGCCGAGGCTCGTTCCCGTGCCTCTTCGGCGAGTTTGGCCGCGGACGACCGGGTTCTGTCCACTGTGGAATGGGCTGGCACGGAAGGGATCCTCGCCGGATTCCTGACGCCGCTCGCGGCCGGCGCGCATCTGGTCCAGGTCAGCAACGCCGATCCAACCAAACTCCCTTCCCGGCGCGAAGCTGAGCGGACGACCGCGGATCTCCCCTCCTGAAGTGAGATGAAGGGGCCTTTCATTGCAAATTTGCAATGAAAGGCCCCTTCATCTCACTTGGGTCAGGCGTCCTGAAGCTGCTTCGCCTCCCGTTTGCGCCCGAAGAGCACATGGTCGAGCGAGAGCTTTCCAGCGTTGAAACCGAGCGCGAGCCCGGCGACCGCAAGGACGAGGACCAGCTCGTAACCGCCCTGACCGGTCAGGCCGTTGTCGAGGTGCACCGAGAGCAGAGCACCGACGGAGACCACGACGAAGCCGAGGCCCACCAGCGGCGTCAGGAAACCGACGATGAACAAGATCGCTCCGACGATCTCCACCGCGATCGCGAAGATCGCCGCGAGCGTCGGCAGCGGGATGCCTGTCTGCTCGAAGAACTTCGCGGTGCCGTCGATCCCGTTATCCCACTTCTGCAGGCCGTGGGCGAGGAACACCACACCGACCCCGATCCGGCCCAGCAGGAGGGCGACATCCTTGAAACGAGCGAACATCGGGTATCAGCTTTCTGATCGGTGAATATTCAACTTACTCGGATCACGGTAGGGCCCCGGGCACCTCCGACGACACCTCCGGAGCGTGATCGACAGGTATCCGACAGGAAGCGCACTCGGACGGCGGCATGTCCGCCGCGGAAGGTGGCGCACGTTATGCCCGTCCGGTGGGCAGAATCGTCGACCTGGCGTTCCGCCGCGACGGCTCCGGATGGCTCTACTGGGCGAGCTGGAGCACCGAGTTCGCGGTGTCCCGCTTCACCTGGGCGACGCCAACCCCGGGCGTACTGGCCCTGAAGTTTCATCGCACCCTCGGCGGCACTTGGTCGAACGACGACGGCGTCATACGCCACCACGTCGAGTCCGACGAGAAGGAAGACTCCGTGGTCGAAACCGGCTATGCGATCGCGTCCGGCGAAGCCCCGTACGGCACCCCGGTAACCCTGCTCTCGCTGGCTCACCCGCTGACCGAGTACCTGGCGGGTTCGCGTTTCGCGTGGGTCGAGAAGCCGGAATCGCTCAGCGATCCGGCCGCCGGTGCTCCGCGGCCAGACCCGTCCAGCCCCCGCTGACGGCCAGCACCTCGAGCACTCGTTCGGCATGCTCGGCGAAACCGGCCAGATCCGCGTGCAGCAACGCGATCCGCTCGGCGTCGAGCGGGACCTCGTCGTCGGCCCACAACTCGATCACCGTGCTGACGGTGAACACGAGGAACTGGATGATGCGGATGAACTCCTCGGACGGCTCGGCCACTGCCTTGCGGTAGCCCGTCTCGATCTCGTCGCAGGCCGCGACCAGCTCACGCAACGGCCTCACCACGTCGGCCGCCGTACCGTCCCACGCGGCCGACGGCCACGCACGATCCCCGAGTTCGAGCCACAACCGCCAGCCGGCGATCAGCTCGTCCTCGTCATGCGGTGTCCACGACACCGGAGCGGACCAGAACATCCTTCGAGAGTGACAGGGTCCGTGCTTGAGCGCCGCCCCTCCGTGAACCATCTCACCGACGCCCGATCTCACACCCGCATTTCGTTTTCTAGTTGCGGTAGTTGCACACGCAAGCACCGCATTTAGTCCTCTAAATGCGAAGTCTTCGCCGCCGGAAGTACGTGAAGGCCCCCTTCACTGCGTCTAGCGCAATGAAGGGGACCTTCACGTACTTGGGGGCTTAGCCCTTGAGCAGGGCGCGCGCCATGACCATGCGCTGGATCTGGTTGGTGCCTTCGTAGATCTGGGTGATCTTCGCGTCGCGCATCATGCGCTCCACCGGGAAGTCGCGCGTGTAACCCGCGCCACCGAAGAGCTGCACGGCATCCGTCGTCACCGACATCGCGATGTCCGACGCGTATGCCTTCGCGGCCGCGGCCATGTAGCCACCGCGCTTGTCGCCGCGTTCGGTCGCCGCGGCGGAGGCGTAGACGAGGTTTCGGGCGGCCTCGATCTTGATGCCCATGTCGGCCAGCATGAACTGGACGCCCTGGAACTCCGAGATCGACTTCCCGAACTGCTTGCGCTCCTTGACGTACGCGATCGACGCGTCGAGCGCGCCCTGTGCGATGCCCAGTGCCTGCGCGCCGATGGTCGGGCGGGTGTGGTCGAGGGTGCGCAGCGCCGTCTTCAGGCCGGTGCCGGGCTCGCCGATGATGCGGTCGGCGGGGATGGTGCAGTTCTCGAAGTGGATCTCGCGGGTCGGCGAGCCCTTGATGCCGAGCTTCCGCTCCTTCGAACCGACGGTGAAGCCGGGGTCGTCCTTGTGCACGACGAACGCGGAGATGCCGTTGGCCTTCTTCTCGGCGTTGGGGTCGGTCACCGCCATCACGGTGTACCAGGACGATTCACCCGCGTTGGTGATCCAGCACTTGGTGCCGTTGAGGACCCAGTGGTCACCGTCGAGCTTCGCGCGGGTGCGCATCGACGCGGTGTCCGAGCCGGCTTCGCGCTCCGAAAGCGCGTACGACGCCGAGGTCTCACCGGAGGCGATCGACGGCAGCACCAGCTTCTTGAGGTCTTCCGACGCCGAAAGAATGATCGGCTGCGTACCCAGCTTGTTGACCGCCGGGATCAGCGACGCGGAGGCGTCGACGCGCGCGACCTCTTCGATCACGATGCAGGCGCCGATGGCGTCCGCACCCTGGCCGTCGTAGGCCTCACCGATGTGGACGGCGTTGAAACCCGACTTGACCAGCGCGTTGTACGCCTCGATCGGGTACCGCTCGTTCTCGTCGACCTCGGCCGCGTACGGCTCGATCTCCTTCTCGGCCAGGGCACGGACCGCGGCCCGCAGCTCTTCGTGCTCCTCGGCAAGCTGGTACAGACCCGGGCCGTCAGACACCTTCGTCACCTCTTCATAACGCGAATGGAAGTTCGACCGATGTTAGCGCTCGTTCACATTGTGCGACATCACGCGTGCTTGTGTCTTTGACCGCAAAGTCCGTACGTTCGGGTGATGCAGCTCACTCAGCTTCCCAGGTCGCTCGACTATCCCGAGGTCCCGGTCGGTTCGATTCTGGCCGGCGCCGCTGCTCGCTGGGGCTCCCGCACGGCCTTCGCCCACGGAGACCGGAGCCTCACCTTCGCCGAGACGTACAGCGCGGCCTGCCGGTTCGCGAACGCGCTGCGCGCCGAGGGCATCGGCCGGGGCGACGTCGTCGCGCTCCACCTGCCGAACTGCCTGGCGTACCCGGTCGCCTACTACGGCACGCTGCTCGCGGGCGCCACCTTCAGCCCGGCGAACCCCCTGCTCCCGCCGGACGATCTCGCCGCCCAGCTCGCCGACGCCGGCGCGGTCGCCGCCGTCACCGTCGGCCCTGTGGCGCGAGTGCTCGCTTCGATCCGAGACCGGACGTCGGTACGGCTGAGCATCGTCGTTCACCCGCCCGAAGCAGTCGGCGACGACGAGGTCGAGTTCACGAAGTTCTCCGCCGATCACTCCGACGAGCGACCGGACGTGGAGATCGACATCTATCGCGATCTCGCTCATCTGGCGTACACCGGCGGCACGACCGGGCGTTCGAAAGGTGTCTGTCTGCCGCACCGGAACGTGGTGGTCAACAGCCTGCAGAGTTCCTGCTGGCGGCTGGGCGCGGTCCCCGCGCTCGACGACACCGGCGAGGTGACCGTCGACCAGCTCGGCGAACCGGACGAGTGGCCGTCCCGGATCGGCACCGGGATCGCGCTCAATCTGACGCCGTGGTTCCACGCGATGGGCACCATCGCCGCGCTCAACGTCCCGCTGCTCGACGGCGGCACCGTCGTCCTGCATGACCGGTTCGACCCGGCCGCGTACGTGGCCGACGCCGAGATGCTGCGGGTCACCACCATCGGCGGCGCGCCCGCGCTGTTCGCGGCGCTGCTCGCCTGCCCGGCCTTCCACACGGCCGACCTGTCGTCGGTGCTGACCATCGGCTCCGGGGCGGCGCCGATGAACCACGGGATGATCCGCGCCCTGCAGAACCGGTTCCCCGGCGTGATCATCACCGAGGGCTACGGCCTCACCGAGGTCACCATGGGCGCTGTCATCGCGCCGTCCTACCGCTCTGCCAAGCGGAAGGTCGGCTCGGTCGGACTGCCGTTGCCGGACACCGAAATCAAGATCGTCCCCGCCGAAGGCGGTGAAGACCCCTTGCCCGCCGGCGAACGCGGCGAGGTGTGCGTCCGCGGGCCCCAGGTGATGACCGGCTATCGCAATCGCCCGGAGGAGACCGCTGCCGCGCTCGTCGACAGCTGGCTGCACACCGGCGACATCGGCATCCTCGACGAGGACGGCTATTTGTCCATAGTGGATCGCAAGAAGGACATGCTGCTGTACAAGGGGTACAACGTCTTCCCGCGCGAGCTCGAAGAGCTGCTGATCACCCTGCCCGGCGTCTCGGCGGCCGCCGTCGTCGGCAAACCGGACACCGAGGTCGGCGAACTGCCGGTCGCCTTCGTGGTCCGCTCGGACGAAAACGTCACCGCCGAGCAGCTCATGGCGGCGGTCGGCGAACGTGTCCTGCCGTACAAACGGCTGCGCGCGATCCACTTCGTCGACCAGATCCCGGTCTCGGCCGCCGGGAAGGTGCTCAAACGGGAACTGCGGAAGCAACTCGCCGAATGAGAGATGATCAGTCGCTCACGCTCTACGCAGGTTGGCGATCACGAATTCCGCAGCCTTACGCGCCCCGGCACACGAATCATTTCCCCAATACTGAGAACCATTCGGGCCGTTTACCACGTACTCGACGAGCAGCATTTCCGTATCGGTGATCCCCAGATATTGGTCACAAGCCCCCGGAAGGTACTGCGGCACATACTCGACCACAGGTATTCCGTCGATGGACAACTCGCGCCATCCCGAATATCGCTGGGGGTCGTCGTTCGTGGACTCAAACAGTTCGGCCAGGTTGTTCGGCTTGGCCACGGCTTGATATATCCCAAGAGTCGGCTTACTCGGAGCACTCCACGCACATCCGAGCATACCCTCCCTGCCCCCGCCTCTTGCCACTTTCTCCGGCGGGTCGACAATAAGCGCGGCAACCTGCTCAGTATCCAATATTCCACACGGGAAGCGGGAAAACCGAGCACTTTCCAGGGGTCTTTCAACGGGAGTGATCGGAATCGCAGGCCTGACTTGCGCGACTGTCGGTGGCCCACTCAGGAGCGGCTTCGGCTTCCCGATCCCACAACCCCCGATGAACAGTATCGCAGCGAGGATGCCGGCTTTGCGAGCGGCCCCCCGCCACCTGCCCTCACTCAGGAACAGCATCGGGCTCAATTTTCCACTGCCTCTGATCATCTATCCCCGACTTCGGAGAAATCCCCGGTATCTCGAAGAAATTCGTTGCGATCTGTTGAAATCCGACGGCTGCCCCGAAAAATCTGCCCTTTTGCTCGACTGCGGCCCCAAGCAAACCAAGAAAGTTTTCGACCAACGTGCCGAACGCCTCGACGATAGTGTCGATCACGTCACTCCACGCGATGGCGTTGAGCCCCGGAACGACCGAGGCAGCAGCCGCCAGCAGCATCTTGATGTCGATCGTCGCAAGCCGTCCGGCACAGACACCGAGAAATTCGATCGCCTTCGCGTAAGTATCGACGATGACCTGGGCGACATCCACCAGCAGACCGGACAACGCGCCGATGGCCTCCTGTTCCTTCTCCAGCACACCGGTCACTCTGGACGCATAAGCCGAGAACTGGTCCGCGGCCCGCCCTGACCAAGTACCCGCCAATGACTGGGCAGCACTTTCGAAGTCACCCCGAGCGTCCTGAATCGTCTTGTTGTTCGCGAACTGGAGCGCCATCTCTTGAATCCGAGTGGGATTACCCAAAAGCCGATCCCGGATGTCATCCAGGAGATGCAGAATGTCCGGACGACCGATAAAGGGAAGGGTGGCGAATTCACGAATTTTCGCGTCGGCTTCGTGGGGATACTCCGGCAGGGCGCTGATCGGGCCACCCATGGTCAATTCGCCTCCTTTTCGAGCTCGCGAAGTCGCTTGTAGTACTCGTCGTCCTGGGCGTCGTAGTAGTCCGCGGCCTTGTCCAACGAGCCACCCAGCGCTGTCAAACGATCGAAGTTCTTCCTGCTCTTGTCTTGTATCTCAGCGATCATCGCGGCGAACGCCTGAACCACCTGCACCCGCTCGCCGAGCATTCCGACGTCGCGTGGACCCAGAACGAGTCCCCCCAGATCATGGTCGGCGAAATCGCGGAGCAGACCAGCCGCGTGATAGACGTCCTCTGTTGTCTTGCGGAGCGATTCCGGGTAGACCTCATAGCCTGAACCGTTCGATCCGAGTGGGTCCGGGAAACTCAACTCTCCACCCTCCTGGAAGCTTCGGCGATCATCGCTTCGCGTCTGGCCACTACCGCCTTTTCCGCGTCATTGATCGCCCGCAGGACATGACCAGCGAGACTGGCACCGGTTTGCGTCACTGCCACATCCCGATCGAGGTCCACCGAAATCAACGCCCCGGAGCCGTCAACCGTGACAGTGCCGAGTCCGCCTCCGATCTTCCTGCTCAACGGCATCGCTCGGCTGCTTTCCGCGGCCCGTTCTATGGCGGCGACGTTCGCGTCGATCTCCTTGGCGAGGTTGTAGAGCCGATCGTAAGTGTTCACCGGCGACCATCCGCCTCTTCGTCGGAGAGAAAGTCCAACTCCTCGAAGCTCTCCTCATGATCGGCGTCGTCCACTACTCGCCGCTGCGAAGCCGGTTCCCGCGGTGGCGGTGGCTGCGAACCGAACAGCGCACTCAACTCGGGCACGGACGCCTCGTGCGCCGCACCACGAGCCGCTCGGACCGCCTGCACGATGCTGGGCCCGAGCTTCTGGATATGTGCTCCATCGAGCACCGAATCGGCGATTCGCAGGTCGGTCAGCTCGCCTCGGCCGGTCACGGTGGCCGTCACCGAACGATCGATGGACGCACTGGTGTGCCTGGCGGCGGCCAGCCGAGTATCCAAGTCCGCGGCCTTTTCGCGCAGAGCGCGGAGCCTGTTCGGCGCCGTCATGAGCGCATCACAAAGCAAAGCATTCGTGCTCCCCTCCTCCACCGCCGCCATTCTGACCGGCAGTGCCCGCCTGACACCCTACTGTGACGGGCTACCGGCGCAAGGAGGTTCCACGAAACCCGATGGTTCGCCGTCGAACTACCGCATTCAGAGGACTGAACGCGGTCAGCCTTCGACGCGTTTGCGCAGGGCGGCGTCCTTGTCGAGCACCAGCTGCTCCAGATCGGCCTGGAACCGGGCCATCTTCGCCTGCAGGCCCTCGTCGGAAGCGGCGAGGATCCGCACCGCGAGCAGACCGGCGTTCCGTGCCCCGCCAACGGAAACCGTCGCGACCGGGACCCCGGCCGGCATCTGCACGATCGAGAGCAGGGAGTCCATTCCGTCCAGGTACTTCAGCGGCACCGGCACGCCGATCACCGGCAGCACCGTCGCCGACGCGACCATGCCCGGCAGATGCGCGGCACCGCCGGCACCCGCGATGATCACGCGCACGCCGCGCGAAGCGGCCGACGTCGCGTAGTCGAGCATCCGCTGCGGAGTGCGGTGCGCCGAGTAGACGCCGACCTCGTATTCGACGCCGAACTCGGTCAGCGCCTGTCCGGCCGCTTCCATCGTCGGCCAGTCCGAGTCGCTGCCCATGATCACGCCCACCTGCGGCGCCATGCTCACACTCCTGGTATCTCTTGGTGAACCCGCGGCCGCGATCGACGTCGGCAGGACGCTGCCTGGTCATCCACGTCACGGACATCGCGAAGGCGTCCCGCCACCGCGATAGCGGGGCCTTCGGCCGGGGCGGTTTCACGCCTTATGGTCACATTTCCGGACATATCTCAGCTCCGCCGACCGGCGGCTAGTGAATCTCGTAGCCGTCGAGCCAGACGGCGTGGGAAAGCCAGTGCGCGGAGAGCAGCGCGCGGTCGCGCAACTCCTCCATGCGTTCGCCCACGAAATTGACGTGACCGAGTTTGCGGCCGGGGCGTTCTCCCTTGCCGTACAGGTGAACGCGGACGTCCGGGTACCGCGCGAACAGGTGATGCAGCCGTTCGTCCGGGCCCATCTCGGGTGCCTCGGGGGCGCCGAGGACGTTCGCCATCACGCAGGCGGGAGCGATCAGATCGGTCGCCCCGAGCGGATAGTCGAGCACGGCCCGCAGATGCTGCTCGAACTGCGAGGTCCGCGAGCCGTCCTGCGTCCAGTGTCCCGAGTTGTGCGGGCGCATCGCGAGTTCGTTGACCAGCAGTCCTTCGTCGGTCTCGAACAGCTCGACGGCGAGCAGCCCGGTCACGTTCAGTGTCGCGGCGATTTGCAGCGCGAGGTCCTGCGCCTGCTGCGTGCGCTCGTAGCTCAGCCCCGGCGCGGGCGCGAGTACCTCGGTGTTGATGCCGCCGGACTGCACGGTCTCCACCACCGGCCACGCCGCGCCCTGCCCGAACGGGGACCTGGCCACCAGCGCGGACAGTTCGCGCCGCATGACGACCTTTTCCTCGACCAGCAAAGGGGTTCCGGCGTCGAGGAGTTCCGTGACGGTCTCGCGCGCGTGCTGCGCGGTGTCGAGCATCCAGACGCCGCGACCGTCGTAGCCGCCCTGTGCCGCCTTCAGCACGACTGGCCAAGAATGCTTGTCACCGAAGGAGATCACATCGTCCACAGCGGACACTTCGGCGAAATCGGGGCCGGGGATCTCGAGTCCGGCCATCATCTCGCGCATGACGAGCTTGTTCTGCGCCATCGACAGCGCGGCCGGATCGGGCCGGATGGTGACGCCCTCCATCGCGAGCGTCAGCAGGTGCTCGCCGGGAACGTGCTCGTGATCGAAGGTCAGCACATCGACCCCGGCGGCGAACGAGCGCAGCGCTTCGAGATCCGTGTGGTGCCCTTGCACGACCTCGCCCGCGACGAGGCCGGCGGATTCGTTCTCCCCGGCCGCCAGCACCCGCAGGGACTGGCCGAGGGAGATCGCCGCCTGGTGGGTCATCCTGGCCAGCTGTCCGCCGCCCACCATGCCCACGATCGGAAGACCGGTTCGTTTGTCCACTGGCCGAAGTTCTCTTTTCCGCTGAGGCCACATTCAACACTGCGACGAAGAGATTACTTGGCCGCCACCGCCGCGACCTGGGCGGACCCGCGTCGCAGCTCCCGCACCGCCAGGCCTGTGATGGCCGTCGCAGCCGCGAGGACGTAGACGTTGCCGAGCAGCGACCAGCCCAGCCCCCAGCCGAACTCGGTGTTCCCGCCGTTGGGCACGAACATGATCACGCCGCTCACGAACAGCACCGCGACGCCCGCGGCCGGAACCCACGATCGGCGGATGACGAGCAGGACGAGCAGCGGCACCGTCCACACCCAGTGGTGTGACCAGGACACCGGCGAGAGCAACAGCCCGTAGAACGCCGTCACCAGCAACGCGCCGACCGGATCACCGCCGCGGTGCAAGCGCACGACCAGCCAGACGGCGGGTACGGCCAGGACGGCGGCGATCGCGATGGCCACTGTCAGCGACCACGGCGCGAGTTCCGAAGCGCGGTTCACCAGCCCGTTGAGTGACTGGTTGAAGATCCAGTGCACGGAGCCGACCCGGCCGGGGTCGGTGGCCGCTTCGGTCCAGAACCGGAAGGCGTCGCCGGGGATCACCGCGAACATCACGGCTTCGAGCGCGACGAACGTGCCGAGCGCCCGCAGCGCGTCCTTCCAGCGACCGGTGAACAGCAAATGCGGTACGAAGATCAACGGCGTCAGCTTGATCGCGGCCGAGATCCCGATCAGCACCCCTGCCCAGCGCGAACCGCGTGCCGAAAACACCAGGACGTCGAGGACGATCAACGCCATCAGGACGATATTGATCTGCCCGAGGAAGATCGTCTTCCAGACCGGCTCCAGGGCCAGCGCGCCCGCCGTTGCCAGCGGCAGAACCCACCACCGGGTGATGGGGGCGCCACCGGCGCGGGCGACGACGGAGATCACGACGCTAAGGCAGACCAGGGAGAGCGCGCCGACGACGCCCCAGGTCAACCCCGCCGGGACGATCGCGAGCGGAAGGAACAGCGGTGCCGCGGCCGGGGTGTAGGTGAACGGCAACAGCACCCACGGCGGCAGTGTCGTCAGCGCCTCGCGCGTGTAAAGCGGCTCGCCCTTCAGCAGGGTGAGCGCGCCGGCGCGGTAGACGGCGCTGTCCGCGCCGAGGTGCCATTCGCCGAGCCACGCCACGATGCCGACCACGAGCATCGCCAGGGCGAGCGCACCCGCCAGCGCGGCCCCGACGACCCGGGGCTCAGCCGCCGGTCGCGGTTTCAGCATGCTCGCCGTCGTCCCCCGCCGTGTCACGCCCGGCCGCCGTGAGCCGCTTGCGGCGCAGGTACCACCACCGCCCGGCGAGGGCGAGCGCCAGCACCAGCGGCATCAGGATGTACGCGCTGCCGAGGATGTTCTGCCAGACCTTCCAGTGCAGCTCGACGTTGCGGCCGTTCGGCAGGATCAACAGCACGCAGCTGATGAAGACGAAGAACACCGCGAAGGTCCCGAGCCAGCGTTTCCACGCGGTGGCCGGGGTGGTCTGCGGCAGACGCGAGACCAGCAGGACGACCAGCGGCACGACCCAGACCCAGTGGTGGGTCCAGGAGATCGGCGAGACCAGCAGGATCCAGAACGCCGTCACCAGCATCGCCGCGAGCGCCTGGCCCTTGCGGTGAAACCGCAGCACCAGCCAGATGGCGGGGATCGCGAGCAGCGCGCCGATCCCCATCGCCGCCTTCGACGCCCAGGGCGCGAGTTCGGTGAAGCGGTTCATCAACGCGTTCAGCGACTGGTTCCCCGCCCAGTGCACCGGACCGATGCGGCCGGTGTCGGGCAGGGTGTAGGTCCAGTACCGGGCCGCGTCGTGCGGGATGATCAGGAACATCAAGCCCTGCATCACGACGAACGTGACGAGCCCGCGGACGGCGTCCATCCGGCGACCGGTGATGAACAGATGCCCGAGGAAGACGATCGGGGTGAGTTTCACCGCGGCCGCGACGCCGACGAGCACCCCGCCCCAGCGACTGCCGCGGGCGCCGATGACCAGGATGTCGAGCATCACGAGCGCCATCAGGATCAGGTTGATCTGACCGAGGAAGATCGTGCGCCAGACCGGTTCGAGGCCGAGGAAGACCAGGAAGAACGCGATCGTGGACCGGGCGGGCGAGGCCCACCAGCGAGGGCCGTCGGCAGGCGGCTTCGGCAGCGCGCCGATGGCGATCCGGACGCACAGGGCCATCGCGAGCAGCGAGACGGCGGTCAGCAGACCCCAGGCGACCTGGGTCGGGACCAGCGCGAGCGGGATGAACAGGAGCGCGGCCGTCGGCGGATAGGTGAACGGCAGCAGCGCCCACCAGGGCTCCACCGGAAGGGTGTTGGCGTCGTACAGCGGATCGCCGTTGAGCAACGTCTCGGCGCCGGCGCGGTACACCGCGCTGTCCACGCCCAGCACCCATTCGTGCTGCCAGCCCCAGATGCCGAAACCGATCGCGACCAGCGGGATCACCGAGAGGATCAGGATCGACCTCGGCCGGACGGACAAGCGGGCGAGCGACTTTCGCAACGAGAGGCGATGCTGCGGTCGGCTCGCCGAAACGTCGCCGTTCGGATCGGCGGAAACAGTCCGGGTCACGGAAACAGGAAATCATGAACCGGGTCGTCGCTGGCCGACAGGGTCGCCCGTGACCTGGAGAACGTCTTGCGCTAGCCCTCAGGAACGGGCGAGCGAGGTGAGCAGATCGCAGGCCGCGTCGTACGACGGCGGGAGCCGGACCGCCGAAATCCGCGGACGGCCGGTATCGCGTAGCTGCACGTCCACCGAAAGCCGCTCGTTGAGCGCCCTTCGGAGCGCGACGCCGGACGAAGCGAGCCTCACGTCCTTCGACACCAGCGCACCCGCGACCGACGGCCCGAGCGAGGCGACGCTCTCCCCTCCGTCGAACACCTGCTTCAGCGCCTCCGCCACCAGGATCATCGCGGTCAGCCGCGGCCAGCCCGCGACGGAGCTGAAGTCCATCGCGACCACCAGCAGCGTGTGCGCCTCCGAGACCGGCCGCTCGTCGCGACGGGCCTGGCGGTACAGCTCACTCAACCGCGTCCTCAGGTACGCGGCGGTGGGCAGCCCGGTGAGCGGTTCGGTGACTTCGGTGTTCACGAGCTGATCGGTCGCCACGTCCGCCCACGCCAACGCCGTCACCCGGAGTAACCGGGACGGGGTGGCGTCGACATCCGGTGCGAGGAAACCGTCCACCGCGTCCGGGTCGGCCAGCACCGCGTGCAACGCCGCGAGATCCGCGAGCGTCTCCGCCAGCCCGGCACCCGCCGCGGCGCGTGCCCGGCCCAGTCCCGCGAGCGCGGTCTCCGCCACCTCGGCGGTGACCGCCCGGCCGTTCTTGATCATCGCCGCGCAGACGGCGTCGACCTCCGGGAGGCCCCAGTCACTGGGGAAACGCCAGCCCGAGGCCAGGCTCGCCGTCCGCCAGCGAGCCCGCAGGGCACGGAGAGAGCGATCTCGTTCGAACCGGTTCCAGGCGGCTTGCCCGTCGGGTCCCCCGGACGGCGCACCGGTCGCCGGTACGTCCACTGGCCACCGCCCCTTCCGTCCTGATCTTTTCGATCTTGCGATCGCTTCACGGTGGGGACGCCGGTCCATGGCGGGCGTGACGGCGTTTTCCAAGGATCTTTCCGAACTCTTCGGTAACCCGCCACGGGTGAAGCTGTTGCGCCCTCCGGGTCATCGGCGGGACCGCGAGGTGACGTACGTCGCCCGGTCCGTCACACTGGGCCTGTTCGGGCGTCAAGACGAGTAGAACCCGCCCAACCAGCAGCTGAAGGAGTCCCGTGTCCATCGTTCCCGCCGATCTCTCCGGTAAGAGTGACGCCGAGCTGATCGCCGAGGTGCGTGACGGGAAGATCGCGTCTTACGGAACGCTTTACGAACGTCACGCCGGCGCGGCGCACAATCTCGCCCGCCAGCTCGCCCGGTCGAGTTCGGAAGCCGACGACCTCGTTTCGGAAGCCTTCGCGAAGGTCCTGGACACGCTGCGTGGCGGCAAAGGCCCCGACACGGCGTTCCGCGCGTACCTGCTGACAGCGCTCCGGCACACCGCCTACGACAAGACGCGCAAAGAAAAGCGCGTCGACCTGAACGAGGACATGTCCGACGTCGGCGGCGCGGTGGGCGAAGCGCTGACTGTCCCCTTCTCCGACACCGCCGTCGCCGGGCTCGAGCGCACGCTCGCCGCGAAGGCGTTCACCCGGCTGCCCGAGCGGTGGCAGGCGGTGCTGTGGCACACCGAGATCGAGGGACAGAGCCCCGCCGAGGTCGCGCCGCTGCTGGGGCTGACCGCGAACGGCGTCTCCGCGCTGGCCTACCGGGCCCGCGAAGGCCTCCGCCAGGCGTATCTGCAGGTCCACCTGGCCGAGAACGCCGGTGAACGCTGCCGCGCGAGTGCGGACAAGCTCGGCGCGTGGACCCGCGACGGCCTGTCGAAACGCGAACGGGCGCAGGTGGAGAGCCACCTGGACGAATGCGAGAAATGCCGCGCGCTGGCCGCGGAACTGGCCGACATCAACGGCGGTCTGCGCGGGATCATCGCGCCGATCGTGCTCGGTGGCGCGGCGCTCGGTTACCTGGCCACCGCCGGGGCGGGCAAGGCGGGCGCGGTCACCGCGGCCGCGACGGCCGCCGCCGCGGGTTCGAGTTCGGGCGGGGCGGCGGGCGCCGCCGCGGCCGGACCGCGTCAGTTCGCCGGGGTGGCCGGATCGGGCGCGGCCATCGTCGCCGCCGTCGCGGTGGCCCTCGCCGCCGGTGGCGGTACCCAGGAGATCCCCGCGGCGGCGTCCGTCCCGCCGCCCGCCGCGGCACCCGCTCCCCAGCCACCGCAACCGCCCCCTGCTCAGCAACCGCCGCCCGCCCAGCAACCGCCGCCTGCCCAGCAGCCCCCGCCCGCGCAGCAGCCACCGCCGGTTCAGCAACCTCCTGCTCAGCAGCCTCCGCCCGCCCAGCAACCTCCTGCTCAGCAGCCGCCGCCCGCGCAGCAGCCTCCGCCCGCCGAGCAGCCCGCGCCGCCGTCGCCGGTGATCCCGTCGCCTCCGGTGATGACGGCGGCGACCCCGGCCGGTGGTGTCCAGCTCCAGCCCGGCGAGGAAGCCAACCTGCCGATCACCGTGCGCAACGACGGCGGCTCGAAGTCCGAACCCGTCGCGGTCTCGCTGAACCTGCCGAAGGGCGTGACGGCCGTCCCCGCCGCCGGCGGTGGCGCACCGGCAGTGACCGGCTTCCGGCAGCAGGCGCCCGCTCCGATCGCGGTGAGCTGCCCCGGCGGCACCGGCACGGTGACTTGCCGGACCGGCACCGGACTCGAACCGGGCCAGTCCGCGGTGCTGACGTTCCGGTTGCTCGCCGACGATACGGCCGTCGACGGCAGCATGGTGACCGGTTCGGTGACGGCGGGCGCGCGGATCAAGGTGTCGGTCGCGGTGAAGGTCAAGGTGCCCGCGCCACCGGACGACCTCGTCCTGCGGGCCGAGAGCGACGGTTTGTCGGCGTTCCCGTGGAACCGGAACCCGCTGGTGCTGGTCCGCGTGAAGAACACGGGCAAGACGACGAAGCCGGTGACGATCACCCTCGACCACCGGGTGCTCAACTCCTGGAGCGTGTACGGCATCCCGTGCCGGCCGACCGGCGAAGGCGCGTCGTGCACTTCGCGCGGCTCGCTGACCCCGGGGCGTCAGGTCAGCCTGTGGGTCCGGCTGAAGGGTCGTCCCGCGGACAACCTCCCGGTGACGGTGAACGCCACCCTCGGTGTCGCGAAGGCGAAGCCGGTGGAGGTCTACTTCGGCTGCTGGCACCACTGGTGTGACGACTCCGCGCTGCTTCCGCCGACCACTCCGCCTTCGCTGCCGTCGGTGCCTTCGGTCACGTCGAAGCCTCCGGCCACATCGGAGACGACGAAGTCAGAGCGACCTGGATGGCCTGCCCCGTCGAAGAAGCCATCGCCGTCAGCGACGCCTTCAGAACCGGCGAAGCAGGATCAGGCCCCGCCGGCCACGACCACCAGCGCGCCACCGCGGCCGGGCAAGTCGAAGCCGACCGTGAAGCCCGAAGGAGTCTTCGGCGGTCTCCTTTAGTAGCGTGCCCCCATGCTGGCGAAACACCGGGAACTGCTGCGTTTCGCCATGGTCGGGGGTGCGAGTTTCGTCATCACGATGACGATCACCTACGGGCTGAAGTTCACCGTGCTGACCGACAAACCGGTGACCGCCCTGGTCATCGGCGTCCTGGTGGCGACCGTTTTCTCCTACGTGGCGAATCGCGAATGGTCCTTTCGCACCAGGGGCGGTCGTGAGCGGGCCCACGAGGCCGCGCTCTTCTTCCTGCTCAGCGCGATCGCGCTCGGGCTCAACGCGCTTCCGCAGCTGGTCTCGCGGTATGTGCTCGGGCTGGAGCAGCCGCACGTCGGGTTGCTGACCCAGGAGATCGCGGACTTCGTCAGCGGCGTGCTCGTCGGGACGCTGCTCGGCACGGTGTTCCGGTGGTGGTCGTTCAAGAAGTGGGTGTTCCCGGAAGCCGGCGCGCGGCCGCGGCTGCTGCGGGGCGGCGGGCGCCGCGCTCCGGACGACCTGGACGACCGGGCCGCCTGACCTGGGAAGTGATAGCAAAGGTCCCTTGCTCCCCCGTCGCTCGAAGAATCGCCCAAAGTGTCATATAACGCTCTGGCTATGCCCTACCAGCCCATTCGAGGGCCCGCGCGAATTAGACTGGCCGGGTGACCGTGGTCGAATCCGTCCTTTCCCGGACGCCGGAGCCGTTCCGATCCGTGCTGATCAAGCACCGTGAACTGCTGAAGTTCGGGATCGTCGGCGGCACGACGTTCCTGGTCGACAACGGAGTCTGGTACCTGCTGAAGCTCAGCGTGCTGGAGTCGAAGCCGACCACCGCGAAGGCGATCGCGATCATCGTCGCCACGATCGTGTCCTACATCCTCAACCGCGAATGGTCCTTCCGGACCCGCGGTGGCCGCGAGCGGCACCACGAGGCGGCGCTCTTCTTCGTGATCAGCGGGATCGCCGTGGTGGTCAACCTGATCCCGCTGTACACATCGCGCTACATCTTCGATCTCGAAGTGCCGCACGTGACGCGGTTCGTCCAGGAGTTCGCGGACTTCACCAGCGGGTCGATCATCGGCATGCTCCTGGCCATGTTCTTCCGCTTCTGGGGTTTCAAGAAGTGGGTCTTCCCGGATGAGCTGGGCAAACGCCGCCGGGACAGCGACGAGCCGGACGAAGACGTCATCCCGCTCCGCTAAGTACTTGTCAAAAGACATGTGATTGTCTAGGGTCATCCATGTCAACGTTCCTTCACAGGTGACGCCGACCGGGTTCGTACGGTCGAGCGGGACGAATTCGAGGTGATCGCCAAGCGCGAAGAGGACCGCATCCGGCTCGGATGACGGTTGAGCCTTTTCCCGTCTTGGCGGGGATGCCGGGGCTGCGTTCGAAGCAGCGTTCCGGGTCCCTCGCGTTCCCTCGTTTCTTCCAGTGAATGGATCTCTTTTCTTGAGCACCGCTCTCGGCGCGCCTCCGCGCGTCCATCACACCCTTGCCCTCGTCGGGCTCTTCGCCGCCGTGTTCCTGGCGATGCTCGACTCCCAGGTCGTCGCCACGGCCCTCCCGCGCATGGTCGGCGAACTCGGCGGCGCCGCGTCGTTCACCTGGGTCACCACCGCCTACCTGCTGGCCGGCAGCGTCAGCGCGCCCGTCTACGGGAAGCTGGGCGACCTCTTCGGCCGCAAACGCGTCGTTCTCGCCGCGATCGCGCTGTTCGTCCTCGGCTCCCTCGCCTGCGCGCTCGCGCCGACGATGCCGCTGCTGATCGCCGCCCGCGTCCTGCAGGGCATCGGCTCCGGCGGCCTGTTCGTCGCGGTCGCCGCGATCATCGGCGAACTGTTCCCCGGTCGCGAAGGCGCCCGCTACTTCGCCTGGTTCTCCCTCTGTTTCGCCGGATCCTCGCTGGCGGGGCCGGTCGTCGGCGGGGTACTGACCGACCTCGCGGGCTGGCGGTCGATCTTCCTGGTCAACGTGCCGGTCGGGCTGGTGGCCCTCGGCGCCGTCGCGCGCTTTCTCCGGCTCGAACGACGACGGACGACCGCACCGTTCGACTTCGCCGGGATCGTCGCCCTGTCCGGCGCGATCGTCGGCCTGACCTTGGCGACACCGCTGTCCGCGTCGATCGGCGCCGTGTTGCTCGTCGTCTTCCTGGTCATCGAGCGCCGGGCGGCCGAGCCGATCATCCCGCTCCGGCTGTTCCGCGTCAGGATGTTCGGCCTGAGCGTGCTCGCCAGTGCCGCGGCCGGGTTCGTCTTCCTCGGTTCGGTCAACTACCTGGCGCTCTTCCTGCAGACCGCGGGTGGCGCCGGACCTTCCGAAGCCGGGCTCCTGCTGCTGCCGATGACGCTCGCGGTCGCCGCGTCGTCGATGGTCGCGGGCCGGATCATCGCCAAGACCGGCGCCTATCGCTGGGCCCCGATCCTCAGCATGACGCTCGGCCTCGCCGCCGCCCTCGCCATGTCCACAATGGACGAAGCGACCCCGTTGCCGCTCGTCGTCGCCTATCTCGTCGTGTTCGGCGCGGCGGCCGGGCTCAACATGCAGGTGCTCTCCATGGCGGCCCAGCAGGGTGTCCCCCGGACCGACCTCGGCGCCGTTTCGGCGACCGTCGGTTTCCTGCGCTCCCTCGGCACCACGGCCGGGCTGACCGTTTTCGGCGCGGTGTTCACCAGCGCGTTCGGCACCGACAGTCCCGCCGGCTACGCCTCCGCGCTCAACGGCGTGTTCTGGGTGATGGTCCCCGCTCTCGTGATCGGCCTCACCGCCTCCCTCTCCCTGCCGCGCGTCCAGCTGCGGCGCCACCATTAAGGAGTTTTTTCGATGATCCTCGTTCTCGGTTCCACCGGCAAAATCAGCCGCGAACTCGTCCCCATGCTGCTGGACAAGGGCGCTCGCGTACGCGCGCTGACCCGTGATCCCGCCCGTGCCCGCCTCGATCCGCGTGCCGAAGTCGCCGCCGGTGATCTCGACGCCTTCGACCCGGCGCTGCTCGACGGCGTCGATCGCGTCTTCATCCTCACTTCCGGGCACGGCGCGGACGGGCTCACCCAGGAACGCGCGGTGGTCAAGGCGGCGACCGGCGTCGACCGGCTCGTCAAGCTCTCCACCACCGGCGTCCATTTCGGACAGACGGATCCGATCTCCTCGGTGCACGCCGCCGCCGAAGAGGCCGTGCGCGAGGCCGGGCCGGACTGGACGATCCTGCGGCCCGGCACGTTCATGGACAACCGGTTCGCCTGGCTGCCCGCCGTACGCGGCGACGGCGTCATCCGGGTCCCGGAAGGCGATCCGGCGTCCGCGCTGGTGCACGTCCGTGACATCGCCGAAGTCGCCGCGACCGTGCTGACCACCGACGGGCACGCGGGCAAGACATATCCGATCACCGGCGGCGAGGCTCTCACGACGCGGCGCCAGGTCGAGATCCTGGGCGATGTCCTCGGACGACCACTCACCTACGTCGAGGAACCCGAAGCCGATGCCCGCGCCAAGATGCTCGGGTACGGCTGGCCCGCTTCCACGATCGAGGGGCTCTTCGAACTCAAACGGCAGTCCGCCGGAAACGAGGAGATCGTGTTCGACACCGTCCGCGAACTCCTCGGCCGGGCGCCGTTGACGTTCGCCGACTGGGCTCGCGAGCACGCTGCGGCCTTCGCCTGACCTGCGGAAAGAGAGCAAGGGACCTTTGCTCCCGTTAGTTAGTGTACTAACGAACGCTAGCAAAGGTCCCTTGCTCCCCCGCCTGGGCCGAAAGGGTTAATGTCTTGGGCGGAACCCCGCGATACGCGACACTCATCGGGCGTTTAATTCTCGCCGGTCCGCTGTCCGGACCACGCGTTGTCCGCGACCGGCCCTCTCGTTAGCGTGCCGCGTCGGGGAGACAGGGGGGAAACCGGATGAACGAACGCCTTCGCGTGCTCGTGGTCGACGACCATCCATTGTTCCGATTCGGGGTGTGCACACTACTGACCAACGAACCACAGATCGACGTGGTCGGTGAGGCCGCGAGCGGGGCACACGCGATCAGCGCGGCGAGTGCCCTCGGACCGGACGTCGTGGTCATGGACCTGCATTTACCCGATCTCAGCGGCGCCGAAGCGACCCGGCACATCGTCGCCGAACGGCCCGACGTCGGCGTGCTCATCCTCACCATGGCGGACGAAAGCGAATCCGTTTTCTCCGCGATGCGGGCGGGAGCCCGCGGATATCTGCTGAAAGACGCCGAACCCGACGAAATCATTCGCGCCGTTCACGCCGTCGCAAGGCGCGAAGCGATCTTCGGGCCCGATATCGCGACGCGAGTCCTCGGCTTCTTCAATCACTCGCAACCGGCCGCGGACACGGTGTTCCCGGAACTGACCGTCCGCGAACGAGAAGTCCTCTCGCTCATCGCGGGCGGCCACAGCAACACCGCCATCGCCAGCACCCTGTGTCTCAGCCCGAAAACCGTGCGGAACCACATTTCCAACGTGTTCAGCAAGCTCCACGTCACGGACCGCGCCGAAGCCATCGTGCGCGCCCGCGAAGCCGGGCTGGGTCGCTGAATCGCTGAGCCGCGCTTCATTGCGAAGTAAGCATTTGGGTACCTACGCCTGACCTGCACGAGGGTGGTTCCGCGGGCATCGCCGCCCGGTTGCACACCTTGATCGACGGAAGAGCCGGGACACTCAACGTCCCCAATCCTCCGTTGCTCAAGCTCGTGCCGATCACGAGCTGTGAACCGGCGGTTAAACAAATTCGAGTTCCTCAAGGAACCTTCACGGACTTCGCGAGCCGGAGACCTCACTGGACAACCCCGATAAGGGCGGCTTTTCGGGCAAGGTCGGGACCGGAGTCCCATGCGCCCGGGACACCTCACCCGGCAGGGTGAGTAATGCGAGGGGTGGGGCCCTCGCACCGCTCGAGGGGAATGGGAATCACATGTTCGAACCGAACAGGACACCGGTGGTCGTCCGCGCCACCGATCCGATCCTGCACAACGGCGTCTGCATGACGCTGCGCTCCCGTGACGACGTCTGGCTGGTGGACGGGGAGACCGCCGACCCGAGCATGGTGGCCCTCCTGGTCACCGACCGCCTTGACGAGGCGATGACGCACCTGCTGTCCGCGCTGCACCATCAGGGGTTCACCCGCATCGTGCTCATCGCGGGTGAAGTCGACGACAACGAGATCCTCGGTGCCATCGAGCACGGTGTCTGCGCGGTCGCCCGCCGCTCGGAGGCCGGCGCCGACATGCTGGTCCGGCTGATCAAGGCGGCCGCCGCCGGGGAAGGCGCGCTCCCGCCCGACCTGCTCGGCAGGCTCCTGCACCGGGTTTCGCGGCTGCAACGGCAGGTCCTGCAACCGCGCGGCCTGCACTTCGGCGGCATGAGCAACCGGGAGACCGAAGTGCTCAAACTGGTCGCGTCGGGGTTCTCGACGCAGGAGATCGCGGACCAGCTCTGCTATTCGCAGCGCACGGTGAAGAGCATCCTGCACGACGTGACCAACCGGTTCCAGCTCCGGAACCGCTCGCACGCGGTGGCTTACGCCCTGCGTGAGGGACTGATCTGACGCCGTGATCACCCAGGTCGACGAGGCCTTGTGCCTCCTCATCGCACCTCATCTGCCGGAGGGGACGGTGGTCCGGCTGGATCCGCCGAAACCCGCCTGGCAGACCGAAACGGAGGTATCGAGCGTCGACCTGTTCCTCTTCGCCTTGCACGGCGCCGGTCCGGGAAACGGCGCCGTGCGGGCGAAGCGGTGTGAACTGTCGTATCTGGTCACCGCGCGGGCGGGCAAGGTCCGCGACGAACACCACCTGCTCGACCGGTCGTTGCGGGTCTTGCTCGGCACCGAGTTCCTCCTGGTCGACGCGCAGCCGGCGCGGCTGGCCCTCGGGGAAACCGACCCCACCGGACTGTGGGTGAGCCTCGGCCTGCCCGCGCGGGCTGGGTTCGTCGTCACGGTCACGGCGGAGTACCGGGACTGAGCACGGAAGCGCGCCGCAGGACCACTCCGCCGATGGAAGCCAGCTGGGCGCCGAAGAATTCGCACCATTCGGCGGCGGTCGCGGGCGGGCCGCACTCGCCTGCCCGGCGCGCCCAGCCCGCCTGGACTTCGAGGCGGTAGCCGAGCATCCCGGTCAAGGTCAGCCCGTTGCGGCTGGCGCCGACCCCGCAGGTGCCGCGGTAGACCCAGCGGTCGGTGGGCTGGAACACGGCCGTTTCCTGGACGAACCGGTGTCCCGCCGTTCCGGTGACGGTCGCGAGCTGGGTGTCGATCCCGCTGACGAACAGCCCCTTCGACAGCAGGTCGAGGGCTTCGGCCTCCACCCGCTCCACCACACCAGGCGGACGGCGGCACGCGTACAGGTCACCGTCGAAGGACAACCGCACGGAAACCGCCACCTTGCCGATCTCCACCGTCGCCGCGGCCACCGGATTCACCGGTGGGCGGTAACGGAACGCCGTCGCATGCACTCCCTGACGTTAAGTCGGCGCGCCTCCACGGCATTGCCCGATCGGGAGATCCTTCGGGTGGTCTTAACGAGGGACCCGCTCAGCGGGCCAACGCACTTCGGCCACATCGCCGGGACGAGGGACCTTCAGGAAGAGGCTGAACACCACGGGCTGTTTGCTCGACAACTCCAGCCGTCCGCCGTCGGCCTCGACGAGCGCACGGGCGAGGGCGAGCCCGACCCCGGTCGAGCCACCGCCGGAGAACCCGCGTTCGAAGATGTGCGGAGCCAGTTCGTCGGGCACCCCCGATCCGGTGTCGGCGACCTCGATGACCACGGTGCCGTCCGTGTCACCGCGACGGGCGGCGAGCGTGACCGTTCCCGCCCCGTGGCGCAGAGCGTTGTCGAGCAGGACGCCGACGACCTCACGCAACCGGCCGGGGGTCGCCCTGGCCCTCAGCCCGTCGGTGACGCGGAGTCGCAGATGCCTGCCTTCGGCGCGAAGCAGCTGTCGCCATTCCTCGGAAACCTCGGGCAGCACTTCCGGCAGATTCACCGGTTCCGCGCCGACCTCACTGGCGGCACGCGCCGCCGCCAGCAGTTCGTCGAGTGCCTCGGCCAGCCGGTCGGCCTGTTCTTGCGCCGCCTTCGCCTCGTCGACCACGTCCTGATCGGGATGGACGGTGAGCGGTTCGAGCCGCAGCTGCAACGCGGTCAACCGGCTCCGCAGCTGGTGGGAGACGTCGCCGACCAGCTGGCGTTCTCGCTGGACGAGCTGCGCCAGCGCCGAACCGGACGCGTCGAGTGCTTCCGCGACCATGTCGAGTTCGCCGACGCCGTAGCGTTTCGGATCCGGCCGGAAATCGCCGCCACCGAGTTTGACCGCGCGATCGGCGACATGCCTCAGCGGTTTCGCGAGCCTTCGCGCCGTCACGGTCGCGACCACCGTGCCGGTGCCCACCGACAGGACGACCAACAGCACCACGAGCAGGGTCGCCTGTGTCTGCCGGGTGCGCGTCGGCCCGGCGGGCACGGACAGCTCGACCTCGCCGTGCAGCGCGATCGGCACCTTTTCGGAAACCACGTCGACCCCGGGATCGGAGCCGTAGCGCTTTTCGATCTGCCCTTCCGCGCGGACGGTCAGCAGCCCGCCCTGCGGGACGGCCACCCGGACCTGGTCGAGGTCGATCGGCTGGCCGCTGGCGATCTCGTTGTCGAGGGTGGCCGCGATCCCGCGCGCCGCGGACGCGAGGTTCTCCCGGTTGAGGTTCTCGACCAGCTGCCAGGCGGTGATCCCGAGCGGGATGCCCAGCACCGCCGCGGTCACCGCGACGGCGAGCAGGATCGCCAGGAGAATGCGGCGGCGCATGCTATTCCGCGTTGAAGCGGAAGCCGACGCCGCGGACCGTGGCGATCCGCCGTTCGCCGTCGCCGTTCCCGCCGGGCTTGCCCGTCCGGCCCGCCGCCTCGTCCGCGGCGATCGCGAGTTTCCGCCGCAGCCACGACATGTGCATGTCGAGCGTCTTCGACGTCTTCGATTCGAGGTCGTTCCACACCTCGGCGAGGATCTCGTCGCGGCTGACGACCTGACCGGCCCGGCTCATCAGCACCCGGAGCAACTCGAACTCCTTGTTCGCCAGCTGCACCTCGTGCAGGTCCACGGTGACCATCCGGGCACCGAGGTCCATCCGCACTCCCCCGGCTTCGAGCACCTCGGGCGCCCGGCGCCGGAGCAGCGCCCGGATGCGGGCCAGCAGTTCGGCCAGACGGAACGGCTTCGCGACGTAGTCGTCGGCGCCGGCGTCGAGCCCGACCACGAAGTCGACCTCGTCCGTGCGAGCGGTGAGCATCAGCACCGGCACCTCCGTCCCGCTGGCACGCAGGCGGCGGCACACCTCGAGACCGTCCATCCCGGGCAGGCCGAGATCGAGCACCAGAAGATCGACCCGGTCGCTCTCGGTCGCGTCGAGGGCGGCGGGCCCGTCACCGACGACACGCACGTCGTATCCCTCCCGCTGGAGAGCGCGCGAAAGCGGATCGGCGATGGCCGGGTCGTCCTCGGCGAGTAACACCATGCTCACCTGGTCAACTCTACGGCTGCCGGGCGTGAAAGCATCGTGACCGTGCCCGGCTACGAGAATGATCTGGAACTCGCCATCCGGCTGGCCGACGCCGCCGACGCCATCACCACCGACCGGTTCCGCGCGCTGGACCTGGCCGTGGAACGCAAACCCGACCGCACACCGGTCACCGACGCGGACACGGCCGTCGAAGACGCCATCCGCGCGATCCTCGCCACAGAACGCCCGGACGACACCGTGCTCGGTGAAGAACGCGGCGGTTCGGCCGCGACCGGCCGGGCGTGGGTGCTCGATCCGATCGACGGGACCAAGAACTTCCTGCGCGGGGTTCCGGTCTGGGCGACGCTGATCGCGCTGGTCGAAGACGGCACGCCGGTGGTGGGCCTGATCAGCGCGCCGTTGCTCGGCCGCCGCTGGTGGGCCGCCACCGGGGACGGCGCCTGGATGCGCGACTCCGGCGGCGAACGGCGTCTGTCGGTGTCGAAGGTGGCCTCGCTCGAAGACGCCTATCTGTCCACAACGGACTTGAACTCATGGGTCGAGTACCACTCCCGGGAGAAGTACCTCGACCTCGTCAACGCGTGCTGGGAAAGCCGCGCTTTCGGCGATTTCTGGCACCACTGCCTGGTCGCCGAGGGCGCGCTCGACGTCACCGCGGAATGCATCGTGAACCCGTGGGACGTCGCCGCCGCCCAGGTGCTGATCACCGAGGCCGGTGGGCGGTTCACCGACCTTTCCGGCGAGGCGCGCTACGACAACGGCTCGGCCCTCTCGACGAACGGCCTGCTGCACGACGAAGTACTCGCCATCCTGAAGCGCTGACGTCGCGGTCAGTGCGCGCCGGGCAGCAGGCCGACCGCGCCGCGCGCGACCTGCGACCAGGCCAGGCGGCCGAAAAGGTAGTGACAGGCGACCTGTTCGGTGGTGAAACGCGCCCAGTCGTACCGGTTGCCTTGCTCGCGCCAGAAGACTTCCCAGGCGGGCTCGGCGCCCTCTTCCTCGACATGCATGAGACACCAGGCGTTGTCCGTCTCCGCATTGACCGAGACCACTTCGGGCGGCACGCCCAACGCGGCCAGCCACCGCAGGATCGTCCCCGTGTTCACCGAACCTCCCCCGTGACATCCGCCAGGAAGCCCAGCGTGACAAGTTCATCCGCGCCCAGCACGGCGCGAAAACGCACCCCGCCGCCCGGCTGGCCGAACCATTCGGCGTTCACCGACCGCCAGACCGGCAACGGCCGGACAACGCGGTAACGCCGATAGGCGGCGACCCGGTCGGGCGGCAACGAGCGCATCGAATACAAGGTCGCGTCTTCGGCGAACACCCGGCCGTGCTGATCCCCGAACCGGTCGATATGGGTGCCGACGTCGAGCATCACCGGAGTCGGCTGGTCGATACCGCCCTCTGGGAAGAGTTCGCCGGGAGGCCACGAGTACCCGGTTTCGTCGGTGAACCGGCGCGCCCATTCCTCCGGGGACTCGCCGCCCCACGGGTCGTGGCCCCTCATCAACGCCGGTGGCGGTACGGCGGCGGGAGTCGTCGGCGAACGCCGGAACCCACCGCTGACATGCGTCAACGCGTCCAGGTCGTCCAGCACGTGTGCCTCCGGATGATCCAGCGGACCGGACCCTCCCTCGGGCAGCGGCAGCTGGCGCGCGGGTTTGGCCATCGCGACCGGAAGATGCCCGATGGGGAACATGTGCACCAGGAACAGCGCGATCACGCTCTCCCGTTCGGTCCGCAAGGCACCCATCGGCGGCGGAGCGGCGGGCAGCGGCGGAGCGGGCGGCGGGAACGGCACCCGCAACGGCGCGACGGCGGGCGGCCACGGCGAAGGCGTGTACGGAGCCCGTAACCCCTGCGGCGGCGTCGGTGCGTCGGCGCCTTCGTACGACACAGGCAACCGGATCGGGCCTGTTCCGGCCTCGCTCGGATCCGTCACCGCACCTCCCCCCAAGGAATCGATCCCACCGGTGAAGGGGGAGGCAGCGGACAGGACGCGTCAAGACCTTATCGCCGACCGGCGTTCTCGTCGGCGGATACCCGAAGGCGCGCCGAGGTCGGCTTCCGGTCTCATCCCGCGAGCGCGTTGACCACCCGGGACGGGCTCGGCCTGCCCAGCTGCCCGGCCATCCACTTGCTCGTCGACACCAGCGCGTCGAGGTCGACCCCGGTTTCGACGCCGAGACCGTCGAGCATCCACACCAGATCCTCGGTCGCGAGGTTCCCGGTCGCCGATTCGGCGTACGGGCAGCCACCCAGCCCACCGGCGGACGAGTCCACAGTGGATACCCCGCAGCGGAGGGCGGCCAACGTGTTCGCGAGCGCCTGCCCGTAGGTGTCGTGGAAGTGCACGGCGAGGGCGGAGACGTCGGCGAACTGCCCGATCAGCGCCTCGACCTGACCCGCGGTGGCGACGCCGATGGTGTCCCCGAGCGAAAGCTGCGAACACCCGAGGTCCAGCAGGCGTTTGCCCACTCCGGCGACCTGGGTGGCCGGGACGGCGCCCTCCCACGGGTCGCCGAAGCACATCGACACGTAGCCGCGAACGTCGAGACCTTCGGCCCGCGCCCGGGTGACGACCGGCTCGAACATCGCGAACTGGTCGTCCACCGTCGAGTTGAGGTTCTTCTTGGCGAAGGTCTCCGTGGCGCTGGCGAAGATCGCGATGTGCGAAACACCGGCCTCCAGCGCCCGGTCCAGTCCGCGCTCGTTCGGGACCAGCACCGGATAACGGATGCCTTCGCGGCGGTCGAGCCCGGCCAGGAGCTGCTCGGCGTCGGCCAGCTGCGGCACCCATTTCGGGCTCACGAAACTGGTCGCTTCGAGCGTGGTCAACCCGGCGTCGGCGAGCCGGTCCAGGAACTCGATCTTCACTTCGACCGGAACGATCGACTTCTCGTTCTGCAGGCCGTCGCGCGGGCCGACCTCCCAGATCGTCACCCGATCCGGCAACGCCGCGGCCGACGGGACGCGATCGGGCAGCCCCAGCTCTCGCGTGCCCATCAACGCCTCCGGTTTCCGCGCGGCGGACGCCCCTGCGGTGGCAAGGGTTCGGTCTGTTGCGGCGTGCCCGGCGCGTAGTCGTCGTACGGGTTGTCGTTGACTTCGCGGTAGATCACCGTGTGCACCCGCTCGACCTTGGGGATGTCGTCGAACTTCAGCGGTTCGTCCGACGCGGACTCGATCACCAGCGTGCCGCAGCCGAACACGCGGTCCAGCAGCCCGTGCTCGAACTGGACGCTGTTGATCCGCGACAGCGGGATGTCGATCCCGGTCCGCTTGAGCACGCCCTCGCGGGCGATCAGCCGGTCCGTGGTCACGATGAAGTGCGTCGTGCGCCAGCGGACGAACGGCGCCAGGAACAGCCACACGACGAGACCGAGCCCGACGACGCCGACGGCGATCAGCGAGATCAGGTCCCAGGGAGCCGTCGCGTCCTTCGCCAGGATGCCCAGCCAGATACCCACGCCGAGCGTGACGATCAGCGCGAGGAAGGGGAAGATCAGCATCTTGAAATGCGGGTGACTGTGCACCACGACGTGCTCGTTTTCGCTGAGCAAATCGTCCGGATAGGCCACGACGGACGCTCCCAAAGTGTGTTCGGCGCTGGTGAGCTCACCGTACCGGCGAACGGTCGCGGCGGAAGAGGAGGCGCCGCAAATCGCAACGCGCCGCCACCCGCCGGTCAGGCCCCGGCAGGCCGCACGTGGACCACGTCTCCGGCGAACACCGTGTACCGCTCACCACCGGGAACGTCGACCTGGAGCTGGCCGGCGGGGTCGATGTCGGCGGCCCGGCCGGTCAGCGCCGAACCGTCGGGCAGCTGGACCTCGACGTCCTGGCCCAGCGTGGCGCAGTGCCGCCGGTAGTCGGTGAGCAGGCCTGCCTCGGCCAGCGACCCGCCGGCGAGCCGCCAGCGATGTTCGAGTTCGTCGAATCGGGTGAGCAGCCGAGTGGCGATCTCGCCACGATCGGTCTCGTTCGCCCCCTGCTCGGCCAGCGACGTCGCCGGGAGACCACCGGGCCCGGCCGGGACGTGCTCGCCCAGCGGCAGCACGTTCAGGCCGATGCCCAGGACCACGGTGGTCTCGCCACCGGAGACGGCCTCGGCCAGGATGCCCGCGCATTTGGCGCGCTCCGGCCCGGCCAGGACGTCGTTCGGCCACTTGAGGACGGCGTCGACGCCCAGGCTCGCGGCGACCTCCCGCACCGCGAGCCCCGCGACCACGGAAAGTGAACCCAGATTGGCGAACGGAACCTCGCGCGGACGCAGCAGGACACTGACGTAGAGGCCGGATCCCTTCGGCGAAGACCAGTGCCGGGCGCGGCGGCCGACCCCGGCCGTCTGCTCTTCGGCGATCAGCACGGTGCGGTCCTCGACCCCCTTCGCGGCGGCTTCCCGCAGGTCGGCGTTGGTGGACCCGGTGCTCGCCACGACCTGGATCGCGGCGTACCGGCCGGACAGCGCGGCACTCAGACGCTCGGCGTCGAGCGCTCCCGTCTCACTCATTTGTCCAGAATATGAGAGTCCCCCTAACGTGCAAGGCGTTCGCTCGTTACGCAGAGGTGGTCTCCAATAGCCTGGACAGTGTGACTGAGCCCGAGCCCGCCGCGAGCGCGCCCGAAACCAGCCCGAAGAACAAGTCGTGGGCGCATGGTGTGGCGATGCGCAGCCTGGTCGCCCTTCCCTTGGTCGCGGGGCTCGCGACGGCGGGCTGGCTGCTCGCGGGCGGCAACGACCCGGCACCCGTCGACGGGACCCAGCCGGTCCCCGTCCCGGCGGCCAACCAGGATCCCGCCACCGTCGGCGGCGGCGCGGGTCCTTCCGTGCTCGAAGTGAGCGCACCGGTCAAGGCCCAGGAGACGCCGAAGGGCGCCCGGCCGCTCGAAGAGTGGGCCACCAAGCTCGCCGGACCGCTCGACATCCCGGCGAAGTCGCTGATGGGGTACGCGAACGGCGAGCTGGCGCTGCGCGCCGAGCAGCCGAACTGTCACCTTTCCTGGGTCACCCTGGCGGGGGTCGGCGCGGCGAGTTCGAACCACGGGCGCGGCGCCGACAACCCCATGGGCCTGTCGGCACAGCAGTGGAAGAAGCACGGGACCTCGATCCCCGGAATCGCGAAACCCGCGCTCGGCGACCCCGACTCCGCGTCGGTCGCCGCCGGTCGCGCGCTGTGCGCTTCCGGAGCCGACCTCGGCGGCGGCAGCGGCTGGTGGAAGGCGATCGCCGGCTACCAGGGTGGCAAAGGCACCGAGACCGAGCTGTTCCGCCAGCGTGTCCTGGGCAACGCCCAGCTGTACGCGACCCTTTCGCTCGACCCGGCGCGAGCCGCCAGCCCCGCGGTGAAGGCGACCCGGTTCGCCCTCGGCCAGCTGGGCCTCCCGTACGTGTGGGGCGGCAACGGGCCGGAAGCGGGCGCGGCGGGCTTCGACTGCTCGGGGCTGACGAAGGCGTCCTACGACGAAGCCGGTGTCGGGCTGCCGCGGACCGCGGACAGTCAGTTCCGGGCGCTGCCGCAGGTGCCCGCCGGTCAGGAGCCGAAACTCGGCGATCTCGTGTTCTACGGGAACCCGGCGACGCGGATCCATCACGTCGGGCTCTACCTCGGGAACGGCCTGATGATCAACGCGCCCACCGAGGGCCAGGCGATCCAGATCCACACGTATCACTCGAAGGGCGACGACTACACCGGTGCCGGACGCCCGGCGGCTTAAGGCTTCGTGGGGCGGGGTCGTGAGTGGCGATTCGGGTTCTAACCCGAATCGCCACTCACGACCACCTGTACCGACCCAGTACCGGACATGCTCCGCTTGCTGCGCGCGAGGTCCCGAAGGCCGTACAACGCGAACAAGGGTTTGAGCGGCCATGCCTCCCCGAGCCGGTAATCGGCGGCGCGAACCAGACGTTCGGCGAGATCGGGACGTAGCTGACGCAGGTAGAGGCGTGCCTTCTGCCCGTGCAGCGGATTCGACACGATCTTGATCCGGTCCACGTGTTCGAGCAACGGGATCACGTTCTCGACGTTCTGCCAGGTGCTTCGCGACCGGTCCTCCAACCGCACCCGCCCGGTGAAGCCACATTCCGCCACCGCGTAATCCGCCAGCAGAGCCGCTTCGGACGCCGAAGCCGCGCCGCTCCCGCCGGAGCAGACCAGCGTCGAGCCGTCCATCGCGGGATCGATGGACCGCAGCGCCGCCCGGACCCGCCAGCGGTTCAGCGCGTTGGCGCGGTCGCCGCGGGTGTTCCGATACCCGAGTACGACGACCGCTTCGGTACGCGCAGGCAGGTGCTGGTGTGCCAAAGCCCGACTGGCCCTCCAGTGCACGAACTCACCCCACGCGGTCAACGAGAAAAGGCCGAGAGCCAGCAGCGTCTTCCGTTTCATGGCACGCGATCCTCCCACGTCGGCGTGATGTCGCCGCGCCGCCAACGCAGTCGGTAGACGGCGGGCATCGGCATCTCCCGGGAGAACCGCCAGTCGATTCCCGGCGTGAGTCCGGCGAGCAGGCGGGACACGAAAGTGCCGTGGCTACCCACCAGTACGACGCCACCGTCGTGCTGCTCGGCGAGTCGCGCGACGGCGGCGGTCGCTCTCGCCGTCAGTTGCCGGAGACTCTCGCCACCCGGACGGGCGAAATCCACATTCGCCCAGCTGCGCGCGTAGTGCACCGCGTAGTCCGGTGTCGGCTCCAGTCCCGAGTCCCACTCGCGCAACTCCCAACGCGTGGTGACTTCGAGCCCGGCCCGGCTGGCGGCTGGGGCGACCGTTTCGACCGCTCGCCGGTACGGACTCGACACCACCGCCGTCGGATTCATCGCGGCGAGTTCTCGCGCGAGCGGTTCCGAGGCCGCCGCGCCCGCCGCTGTCAGGGGACGATCCGGGTTGTCGGGCTTTCCCGGCACGGGCGGAACGGACTCGGCGTGCCGCACCAGAACGATGTCGCACGTCACCGGTGCCCGGCCAACCATTCGAGCGCGCCCTCCCCGTGCCGGAGTACCGAGACGTGCCCCTCCTCGGGAAACCGGCGCAACTCGGCCGTCGGGCATTGCCGCGCGAGCCACTCCCCGTGCGCGAGCGGGGCGATCCGGTCCGCGCCACCGTGCAGGAGCAGAACCGGTGCTTCGACGTCGGACGGCTGGAATCCCCATGGCGCGACGTACGCGAGGTCGTCGTCGATCAACCCACCCGGGCCGCCCTCGACAGCGGGACCGACGACTTCGAGGATCCAGGCCCAGTCGTCCTTCAAGGCCGCGTGGTCCGACGCGGTGAACATCTCGGCGTCGTACTCGGCCGACGCCTCGTAGTCGGCTTTCTCCGCTCGTCCGGCCAAGGCGGCCGTCAACGATTCGACTCCCGCCGCGCCCATCCCCGCGAACCAGTCCAGCCCCTCGACGTCGTACGGCGCCATACTCGCGACACCGACCACTGCCGAGACCCGTTCGGGCAGCAGCGCCGCGCACGCGAGCGCGTGCGGACCGCCACCGGAGTGCCCGAAGACCGCGAAGTTCTCGATCTCCAGAGCGTCGGCGATCTTCGCGACATCCGACGCCGCTGACGCGATGGTTCGACCGGGCCGAGGCGTCGAGCCGCCGTAGCCGGGCCGGTCGTGGGAGACCCACCTCAGCCCGAGTCGCTCGGCGGCCGCGAGCAGCGGCGCGGGTGGCGCACCGATGTTGGGGGTTCCGTGGTGCCAGAAGACCACCGAGCCTGTCCCGCCCGTGTCGTACGCGTGCAGGGTGGCCCCGTCCCCCAGGTCCACGTCGAACTCTTTCACCATGTGCCGACCGTACTGACGCGAACGGCGTCCCACTGGTACGCCGGACCGCACTCGGGCACCCTTGAGCTTGCCCACCTCTCCGAGCAGCAGGAGCCGTATGTCCCGCTTTCACGAGATCAAGCACCGGGTGGCCACGACCTTCCAGCGGCAGGTCGGCAACCCGCTTCTCCGCCGGTTGCCGAACCAGCCGGTCCTCGAGACGACGGGCCGTAAATCCGGGGTGCCCCGGCAGACACCGGTCGGCGGGCGCCGGGTGGGCCGCGAGTTCTGGATCGTCTCGGAGTTCGGCGAGAAGTCGCAGTACGTCCGCAACATCCAAGCCGATCCGCGCGTCCGGCTCCGGCTCGAAGGCCAGTGGCACACCGGGACGGCACACCTGCTCCCGGACGACGACCCGCGCGCCCGGCTCAAGGCCCTGCCCAGGCTCAACAGCGCCGCCGTGCGGGCGATCGGCACCCAGCTCCTCACCATCCGGGTCGATCTCGACGACTGACCGGTCGACCCGACCCGGATTTCGTCTTTGCCTTGACGCCAAGGGCAAGGTTTACGCTCGGAACCATGCGGATCGGCGAACTCGCCGCGCGTACCGGAACCACCACCCGCGCGCTGCGTTTCTATGAGTCACAGGGGCTTCTCGACGCACGGCGCGCGTCGAACGGCTACCGGGAGTACGACGAAGACGACTACCGCCTGGTCAACGAGATCCTGACCCTGCAAGCGGTCGGGCTCAGCCTCGAAGACACCAGGCCGTTCGTCGAGTGTCTGCGCGCCGGTCACGAGACCGGCGACTCGTGCGCCGATTCGATCGAGGTCTACCAACGCAAACTCGCCGAGGTGGACGCCTGCCTGGCCAGGCTCAACGACGTGCGGGCCGGCCTGCTGGCCAAATTGGCCGGCGCGTTGAAAACACCGCCGGGCCCGTGCGTCGTCATGCCGGAGAACAAGGAGTCCTGAGATGCCATCCCTTTCCGTCGTCACCGACGAAACCTTCCAAGAACTCGTCCTGGACCAGGACAAGCCCGTCCTGGTGGACTTCTGGGCGCAGTGGTGCCCGCCTTGCCACATGATCGCGCCGGTGCTCGCCGAGATCGCCGACGAGCGCGCCGACGCGCTGCTCATCCGCAAGCTCAACTCCGACGAAAACCCTCTGACGGCACGGAATTACCAGGTGATGTCCCTGCCGACGCTGATTCTCTTCCGCGACGGCGGTCCGGTGTGGACGACCGTCGGCGCGCGGCCGAAGGCCCGGCTGCTGAGCGACCTGGACGCCGTTCTGCAGAGCGCCTACATCGGCCGGTAGTGACTCCCGGTCCGTAATCGTGTTGCGCGCGGGCCCTCCGGTTCGCATCCTTCAGCACATGACTTCGACCATCGCCTTCCTGTCCTCGCCCTCCGTCGTCCGACGGGTGCGGGTGCAGCAGCAGGCCGGCCCCGGTCGGAGGCCGACACCAGTCCGACCGTGAGCGCCGCGCTCGTCGCGGGCCTGCTCGCCGGTTATGGCATCGCCATTCCGGTGGGCGCGGTCGGGACCTATCTGGTGGTGCTGACGGCTCGGACAGGACTCAAGATCGGCGCGTACGCCGCGCTCGGGGTCGCCACGGCCGACGGCCTCTACGCCTTCATCGCGGTACTCGGCGGCAGCCGGCTCGTCCCGGTCATCCAGCCGATCGCCGTGCCGTTGCGCTGGGCTTCGGTGGTGGTGTTGCTCGGGCTGGCCGTCCACATCGGAATCACCGGGATCCGGAATTTCCGCGCCTCCGCGAAAGCCGAGGTGACCCAGCCGATGGCGATCGGACCGCTGAAGGCCTTCGTGAGCCTGCTCGGGATCACGCTGCTGAATCCGGCCACGGTGGTCTATTTCGCGGCGCTCGTACTCGGCAGTGGGGACATGGCCGCGGCGACCGGCGCGGAGCACGTGGTCTTCGTGCTCGCGGCGTTCGTGGCCTCGGCCAGCTGGCAACTGTTCCTCGCGGGCGGCGGCGCGGTGCTCGGCAAGGCGTTGACCGGACGTCGCGGACGGCTGGTCACCGCGCTCGCTTCCAGTGCGCTGATCACCGCACTCGGCCTTCGCCTGCTGTGGTGAAAACGCCGGGAATCGAGGACCGTGGGTGTCCGCATCGGTTGCCAGGCTGTGCCCATGACCGAAACCACCGAACGCACCGCCGCTCTCCACTCCTACCTCGCTTACCGCGACGCCCCGAAGGCGCTTCGGTGGCTCGAAAGCGCCTTCGGTTTCGAGACCGTCGCGGAGTACGCCGACGACAAGGGCCTGATCCAGCATGCCGAACTGCGACTCGGCGGCGTCGGCATCATCGTGTTCAGCGCGGAGGAGGACTACGACCGCCCGGCACGCAAGGGCGAGACCGTCGGCCACGGGCTCTACCTCAGCCTTCCGACTCAAGAAGCCGTGAACGCCGTCTTCGCCTCCGCCATCGAAGCCGGCGCGACCACCGTCTGGGAGCCGACGAATACCGAATGGGGGAATTACCGCTTCCGCGTCGACGATCTCGAAGGGTACGAGTGGACGTTCGGCACGTACGTTCCCGGGCTGCCGCAGGCCGACTGGAGCTAAAGCAGGCGGCTGAACCACTCACGTGTGCGGCGGAGCAGATCCAGCTGATGCTCCCGCCCACCGATGCGGTGTCCTTCGCCAGGATAAACGACAAGGTCGTGTTCGACGCCGAAGTGGCGTAGGGCGCGGTGGAAGAATTCCGCTTGGGACAACGGGACGTTCGTGTCGTCCGCGCCGTGCACGATCAGCACGGGGGTCTCGATCTTCGACGCGTAGGAGATCGGGCTGAGCTGGTCGTGCCGGTGCGGGCCTTTCCCTTCCCAGCCGAAACTTCCGCCGAGCGCCGCCTCCAAGGGGCCGAGTTCGCCGGTGGCGGCGAGCATCCCCCAATCGCAGATCCCGGCACCCATCAAGGCGGCCTTGAACCGGTGGGTCTGCCCGACGGCCCACGCCGCCACGAAGCCGCCGTGGCTCCAGCCCGCGATCCCCAGTCGCTCGGGGTCGGCCACTCCCTCATCGACGAGGAGGTCGATCCCGGTCTGGAGATCGCTCCATTCCTCCATGCCGACCCGTCCGGCGACGGAAGCGGCGAATTCGTGCCCGTGACCTTGTCCGCCGCGGGGGTTCGGCAGGAAGACGGCGTGCCCGGCCGCGGCCAGCCATTGCGCGGACGGGTACCAGTTGAGCATGAACCGATCCGCGTTCCGGTCGTAAGGCCCGCCGTGCGGCAGGACGACCAGCGAGAAAGGCCCGTCGCCTCGGCTCTTTCCCGGCGGGAGGACCAGCAGTCCGTCCAGCAACAGTCCGTCAGACGCCTTGTAGGACAAGCGTTCCTGTGTTCCCCACGAGAAGGCGGCGAACTCCGGCGCGGTATCGCTCACTCGCGTCAACGGCCCGCCCACCGGTCCACAATGGACATCCTTCGGCCGGTACGCGGTGCTCAGCACGGTGGCCACGATCTCGCCGTTCGAGGTCAGCGCGTCCGCTTGCCCGCGCCAGAACGACACTTCGCCGGACCCGAGCCGGTGGAGCGCCGTATCGAGACCGTCGGCGACGAGCACCAGCGGAGCACCGGAATCGACCTGCGCGAGCCTGATCGGACAGGCCGATTCCGGGGTCAGGTTGCGGTGTTCCCCGGTTTCCACCGGAACATCGAAGACCGCCCAGCCACCCACCATCTCGGGCGTCGCGAGATAGGTGACGTGCCAGCCGTCGTGATCCCGCCACCAAACGGGGTTGGTGGCTTCGACCGCGGTCTGGCCGAGGTCACGCCTGGCACCCGTTTCCGGATCCAGCAAGGAGAGCCGGGGTTCGAGCCCGCCGGGGTCGAGTTCGGGGGTCGGCCAGGTGAGGATGGCGAGCGCACCGTCGTCGGGGCGGCGGGCGATGTCGACGACGTGGTCATCGGTGAGCGTCCCGACCTCGCCGGTCCGCAGCTCGTGACTCCGCAGCCGGGCCGGGCGGCGAAGGCTTTCGCTCCAGACCCACGGGTCCAGGACCGGCGCCTCGTCTTCGGCGATGAACACGATCCGTTCGCGCATCGGAAGAAACGCCGTGATCGCGCTTCCCCAAGTGATCAGCGGCTCCGGCACGCCCTCGGCGTAAAGACGGCCGTCTCGAAGGAAATAGAGCGTCGCGGAGTCCGGTGACCATTTCGGCGAGGAGCCTTCGGCCAGCTTGCGAGGCTTTTCGCCACCGTCCACGGCGGCGAGCCAGATTTCCGGGATGCCCGCCGTGACGGTCGTGACCTGGTACGCGATCCGGCGGCCGTCCGGAGAAAGCGCGGGTTCGGCCGGGACATGGCTGTCGACGATCAACTCAGCGGTCAGCATGTCCCCATACTGTCGGAAAAACTAAACCGGCAGCGCCTTGCCCAGCGCGTCGAGCCAGTCGCCCGTGCCCTGCTCCCGCCAGCTCGGCTCTTCATGCCCGTCGAGGAAGGTGCCCTGTTCGATCAGCGTCAGCCGGGTGCCCTCGTGCTCGGCTTCGAACAGGATCGTCGTGACGGACACCGTCGCCAGGACGTCGTTCGCGGAGAGCGTCCCCGAGTAGACGATCCGTTCGTTCTCGGCGATGTCCTCGTAGCGCGCGTCGAAGACCATCCGTTTCCCGTCGCCGGGAGGGCCGGTGGTGACTTCGCGGCCACCGACGCGGAAGTCCAGTGAGTGCCCGCCTCCGGGCACGGTGAACCAACCCGCTTTCGCGGCGGGATCGGCCCAGGCCGCGAAGACGCGTTCCGGCGGCACGGGGTAGACGCGTTCGAGGGTGAAAGTGGCGTGCTTGACGGTCATGATCGCTTCCCTTCATCGGAATCCAGAAAGTCACCAAGGTGATCGAGCCGGTGTTCCCAGCCGGTGCGTTGCCTGCCGAGCCAGTCCTCGGCCATCCGCAATCCGCCCGGTTCGAGGTGGCAGGTGCGGACCCGCCCCGCCTTTTCCGACCGGACCAGCCCGCCGGCTTCGAGCACCTGGAGGTGCTGCATCACCGCGGGCAGCGACATCGACAACGGCTGCGCGAGCTCCCCCACCGAGGCGGGTCCCCGGGTGAGGCGCTCGATCATTTCGCGGCGCGTCCCGTCGGACAGCGCCTTGAACACCTGGTCCATCCGTTGGTTAGGCACATGCTTAACCATGCGCTCCTGGCGAGCAATAGTCAAGTAAGTACTTAACTTTCTAGTCTGCCGCGGTCATGCCTTCGACAAGCAGCCACTGGGAGGCGAGGTACGACGTCAGCACGAACGTTTCGAGATCGGCCCGCACGCGCTCGCTGGTGACGAAGTTGCGGCGGATGAGGATCGCCAGGTCCGACGCGGAGAACAGCAGCGCGCCGGCGGCGATCCAGGTCCGGCGATCACCCGAAGGGACCACCATCCCACCCGAAACCTTGGCCTTCGGCGCCAAGACAGGGTCGGCAGCGAGGGTCGACGTGGTGCTCAGCAGCCCTCCGTAGACCGAAAGCACCGAAGACACCGGAGACGGCTTCGGCAGCGCCATCGACATCGCGGCCGTCACCCACGCGGCGAGCCGGGGCGGCGTGGTCGCGGCGCGCGGCCGGGCACCGCGGCGCCACAGCAGCGTGGAGTACAGCATCTGCATCACGCCGAACGACGTCGCGCCCTTGATCAGTTGGCCGTCTTCGTCCGACCTGCCCATGAAGTGGTCACCGGCACCGGCCGCGACCAAGGCGGCGACGAGCAGGCCCTTCTCCCCTCGCCCGAGCCCTCGCGAGCGCGCGACCCTGGCGGCGAGCACGGGTACCGCGGCGGGCTTGGTCACCAGTCGCATCCGCCGGTTGCCGGTCCTGGCGGAGTACACGGTGCCGATCGCGGCGGCGCCGAACAGCACCCGCTCGGCGAACTTGAGGGCCTTCGCTGTCGTCACTGACCACCTCCGGAACTTATTTCCGGGTAAGTTACCAGCCGGTCAGTGCCATAGGCGTCTCTTAGACCGCTTCGCGGAAGGTGTTCCGGTACGCGCTCGGCGAGACCCCCAGCGCCGCCTGCAGACGCTGGCGCAGGGACGCGGCGGTGCCGAACCCCGCCTCGGCGGCGATCCGGTCCACCGGCAGGTCGGTCTCTTCGAGCAGCTGGCGGGCCCGTTCGACCCGCTGCTGGGTCAGCCACTGCACCGCCGAAATCCCGACCTCCTCCCGAAAGCGCCGCGTGAACGTCCGCGTGCTCATCGACTCCTTCGCCGCGAGTTCGCGCAGCGTCAGCGGCCGGTCGAGGTTTTCCAGCGCCCAGGCCCGCGCCGCCGAGGTCGACGAGGACTGCGGTTCCGGCACCGGGCGGCGGATGAACTGCGCCTGCCCGCCTTCCCGATGGGGCGAGACGACCGTTCCGCGGGCGACCTCGTTCGCGACCGCGGCACCGTGATCGCAGCGGATCATGTGCAGGCAGAGATCGATGCCGGACGCGACGCCCGCCGCCGTCAGCACGTTGCCGTCGTCGGTGTAGAGCACGCCGGGGTCGAGGTCGACCTTCGGGAACTTCGCCTGGAAGTCCAGCGCCGAGCGCCAGTGCGTGGTCGCCCTCCGGCCGTCGAGGAGACCGGCGGCGGCGAGCACGAAGGCGCCCGTGCAGATCGACGCGATCCTGGCGTCCGGCCGGATCAGCGCCAAGGCCCGCGCGAGCGGTTCGGTGAGGTCGTGTCCCGACGGCTCGTATTCGGTGGACGACGCCGGGATGACGACGGTGTCGGCCTCGGCCAGCACTTCCGGCCCGCGCGGGACCGAGACGGTGACGTCGGCGTCGGTCCGGATCTCCCCGGGCTCCGGCGTGCACGTGACGACCTCGTACAGGAGCTCGCCGTCGGCCGATTTGGCCGTGCCGAACAGCCGGACGACGATGCCCAGCTCCATCACCAGCATGCCGTGCCGGACCAGCACGGCGACCCGATGGCGACCCGGACGCGTGAAGAAGCCCATGGCTCGATTCTTGCACATATTGGCCATCGGGCCACTCGATTCCGCGGGCCTGGCGAGAGACCTTGAAGACATGAACGTGCTGTGGATCTTCGCCCACCCGGAACCCCGTTCCCTCGGCGGCTCGCTGCGCGACGAAGGCGTGCGCGCGCTCCGCGAACAGGGTGCGAACGTCCGGGAATCCGACCTGTACGCGATGAAATGGAAGCCCGTCGTCGACACCGACGACTTCGGTTCGGCGGCGGGGAGCGACCGGTTGATCGTCGGCGCGACCTCGAAGGACGCCTTCACCTCGGGCGAACTGAGCGAGGACATCCGGGCGGAGCACGAGAAACTGGCCTGGGCGGACGCCGTGATCATCCAGTTCCCGCTGTGGTGGTACGGAATGCCCGCGATCCTCAAGGGCTGGTTCGACCGCGTCTTCGTCAAGGGTTTCGCCTACGGTGTCCAGCGTCCCGACGGCAAAACGGCGCGCTACGGCGAAGGGAAGCTGGCCGGAAAACGCGCCATGGTCCTGCTGACCGCAGGTGCCCCGGAAGCCACGATCGGACCGCGGGGCGTGAACGGCGAGATCAACGACCTGCTGTTCCCATTGCAGCACGGAACCCTGTGGTACGCGGGAATGTCCGTGCTCCCGCCGCTCACGATCCACGGTGCCGACCGCGTTTCCCCCGGGCAGTACGACGTCGCCGTCGAAGCGCTGCGCGACCGGTTGCGGACACTGGCCACAAGCGACCCGATCCCGTTCCGTTCCCAGAACGGCGGTGACTACGACGAGGACCTCGTCCTGCGCGACCACCTCGCGCCGGGCCGGAGCGGGATCGGCGTCCACACGTCCTGAACCTCAGGCGCGCACGAGATCCGCCCCCGCGAAGAAGGTCACGGCCGCCTTGAGCGCATCCTCGTCCAGCAAGACGTCCCCAGGACGGCTCCCGTTGCCGAGCAACTGCCCACCCCAGTGCATCCCGAGATATCCGGCGGTTTTGCGCAGGGTGCCGATCAGCGGTTCCGCCTGCTCCGGCCGCTCGGCGAGCGCGCTCACTCCCCACAGGGTCTTACCGCGCATCCGCTCCTTGAAGCGGAGTTCCGGCTGGTCCAGCCAGGCCGCCCAGTGGTCGAAGTACAGCTTCACCGACGCCGACACGCTGTACCAATAGACCGGTGACGCGATCACCAGATCCGTGGCCGCCATGGTCGCGTCGAACAGCGCGCGCTCGTTTCCGGCGGGCGGAACGAAGTCGTCGCCGTCGTGCTTCCGGTCGACGAACGGCGCCAGCGGCAGCTCGGACGTCCGGATCCACCGCTGCTTGACACTCCGGGGCAACTCCTTCGCCGCCCGCCTCGCCAGCATCTCCGTGTTCCCGCCGGCACGGGCGCTCCCCAGCAGGAACAGGAAGCTTCGGTCCTCGGTCATCGCGATCCCCTCCGAAGTGGTTTCGAAGTACATGTATGTGCAAACAGATGCTGTCACTGCATGTAAACTGTTGTCAAGCGAAGCGAGGGAGGTCGCCATGACCACCGATGAACTGGCGTGGGATCGCGTCCTCAGGCTGCACGGGCGCATCGAACACGAACTCGGGAAGGCACTCCAACGACGGCATGGACTCGGCCTGTCCGAGTTCCGCGCGCTCGGCAAGCTGACCGCCACCCAGGACGGCGTCCTGCGCATGCAGGACCTCGCCGAGGCGATCGGGCTCAACCAGAGTTCCGTGAGCCGGATGGTCGTCCGCCTCGAAGACGCCGGGCTGACCGACCGCGACCCGTGCGAGGACGATCGTCGCGGGGTCTACACCTGCATCACCGAAACAGGAAGGAAGCGGTACGCCGAAACCGAGTCGACCTACCGGGAGGTCTTGGCGACGGCTCTCGACAAGGCCCACGCCGACCCCGAACTGAAGAACGTGGTGGCCGCCCTACGCGGCAGTTGACGCAGTATTCCTTCACGGTTATATTCCTTTGGCGGCACATAAGGAGGTAACCGTGACCGGTCGCGCCAGCTTGGAAGCCGTCGGAGATCGTCCAGCGCTCCGCCTCGAACGACGGCTCGCGCACAGTCCCGAGCGCGTCTGGCGGGCGGTCACCGAACCGGCGGAACTCGCGCGATGGTTCCCCGCGGCGGTCACCGTCGATCTGCGGCCGGGTGGGGCCATCGAGTTCACCTTCGAGGGCGAAGAAACCCCGGCGGTGGGCGAGGTCCTCGAAGCGGACGCACCCCGCGTGTTCGCGTTCAGCTGGAACGACGACGTCCTCCGCTGGGAGATCAGCCCGGAGGAGGACGGCTGCCGTCTGCTGTTCACGCATACGTTCGGCCGCGGCGAACCCGCCATCGCGCGGATCGCGGCCGGTCGCACGGCCGCCGGCTGGGACAGCTGCCTCGTCGCGCTTTCGGCGTCGCTCGACGGCGAAGAGTACGAGCGGCCCAAGGACTGGGTCGGCCCGATCGAGGCCTACGTCGAGGAGTTCGGGCTCGCCGACGGTGAAGTCCTCGAAACCGGCGACGGCAAGGTGATCCGCTTCCGCCGCGACCTGATCTGGAAACCGCTCGACGAGGCTTGGGCACTGCTCGCCCCCGAAATGGCGGCGGGCACGATCCTCCGCGAGGAACCACCGCGGCTACTGGAGCTTTCCCTGCCGCGAGGTGGCGTCGTCCGCTGGGAGTTCACCCACTCCGCACTCGACGGCACCATGGTCGAAGTGACCCAGACCGTCCCCGCCGGGCAGGAGGACGTCGTACCCGAGGTGCTGCGAAGCCGGCGCGAGAAGCTGAAGGAGTTCTTCGCCGCGGCGCACGGAAGCTGATCTCCACCCTGGGGATGACCCCCACCGGACGGACGCGCCCGCGCCACCCGTCCGGCTAAGTTCGCCGTATGAAACAGCCGTCGCCGCTCCCCAATCGAGTGGCGCACACGATCGACGCGCTTCTCGCAGTGGTGCTCGTGGTGGCCGTCGGTGGGAACCTCGCGGCGAAGACGTGGACGTTCACCGTCGAGATCCCCGTCTGGCTTGCCTGGGTCGCGGTCGGCGCCTGCGCGATCGCGATCGTGCTGCGGCGCCATCATCCGGTGACGGCCTACTTCTTCGCGCTGGGCACCATGATCCCCGCTTCGCTCGCCGGCGGCGGTCTCGGTCCGGCGTCCGCGCTGGCGACCGCGGCCGCCCTGTACACGGTGGCGCTGGAACATCCGCGTCCCCGCTCGCTGGCCGCGATGGGCGCGGGCCTGGTCGTCGTGGTGTTCCTCGAATTCCTGCACCTCGGCCCGAGCACCCTCGCTTCGACGGCCTTCGCGGGTGGCGGACTGGCGGGCTCGTGGGCACTCGGCTGGACGGCGCGGCAACGGCAAGCGAACCTCGCGCAGCTCGCCGCCGCCCAGGCACACCAGGCGGTTTCCGACGAACGGCTGCGCATCGCGCGCGAAATGCACGACGTCGTCGCGCACAGCATGAGCCTGATCGCGGTGAAGGCGGCCGTGGGCAACCACGTCGCGAAGGAACAGCCCGAAGAAGCGCGCGAAGCGTTGCGGGTCATCGAACTCACCAGCCGCGAAACCCTCGTCGAACTCCGGCGGATGCTCGGCGTCCTCCGTTCCGGCGACGGCACGCACGAGGCCGCGCTCGGCCCCGCGCCGAAACTCGCCGATCTCCGGACCCTGGCCGAACGCGCCGGGCAAGCCGGAGTGCGCGTCGAACTGTCCGGCGAGGTGGTGGACGAACTGCCCGAAGGCGTCGCGCTTTCGATCTACCGCATCACGCAGGAGGCGGTGACCAACGTCGTGAAGCACGCGGGGCCGTCGGCCTGCCGGGTGACGGTCACCGAAGGCCCCGGAGAGGTCTGCGTCGAGATCGTCGACGACGGGCGCGGCGACGGCTCGCCATCGGCCGTCGGCGGACACGGCTTGATCGGCATGCGCGAACGCGTCGCCGTCTACGGTGGTGACTTCGAAGCGGGACCACTGGCCGCTGGGGGATTCCGGGTGTTCGCACGGTTGCCGTACGCCGTGAAGGAAGTGGGGACGCGATGATCCGCGTACTGATCGCCGACGACCAGGCGCTGCTGCGCGGCAGTTTCCGCGTGCTCGTCGACAGCGCGCCCGATTTCGAAGTCGTCGGGGAGGCGGGTAATGGTGTGGAGGCGGCGGAACTGGCGGAGAAGGAACGCCCCGACGTCGTGCTGATGGACGTCCGGATGCCGGAGCTGGACGGCATCGAAGCGACCCGGCGAATCTGCGCGTCGGCCGCCTGCGAAGGCGTCCACGTGCTGATGCTGACGACTTTCGACCTCGACGCCTACGTCTATTCGGCACTGCGCGCGGGAGCGAGCGGGTTCCTGCTGAAGGACACCCCGCCCGCCGAGCTGCTGAGCGCGATCCGGGTCGTCGCGGCGGGCGAAGGACTGCTCGCGCCTTCGATCACGCGCAGGCTCATCGCCGAGTTCGCGCGGCTGCCCGAACCGGGACGGCGCGTCTCGGCCTCGCTCGACAACATCACCACGCGCGAACGCGAGGTCCTGAGCCTGATCGCGCGCGGCCTGTCGAACGACGAGATCGCTCGGACACTGCACCTCGGGCTGGCGACGGTGAAGACCCATATCGGCCACCTTCTGCACAAACTCGCCGCACGGGACCGGGCGCAGCTGGTGATCGCGGCCTACGAGTCGGGCCTGGTGCGCGCTTCCCTCTAGCGACGGACGTTGCCTACGCCACACGCGAAGTGACCGTCGAGTAGCTAGGCTGCGGTTTCATGAGCAGTGCGACGGAGCCGCTCGGGACGCCGCCCGAGGACGAACCGGACATCCACACCACGGCCGGGAAGCTGGCCGACCTGTACCGCCGGTATGACGAGGCGGTGCACGCGGGTTCCGCGAGGGCGGTGGAGAAACAGCACGCCAAGGGCAAGAAGACCGCTCGCGAGCGGATCGATCTGCTGCTGGACGAAGGATCGTTCGTCGAACTCGACGAGCTGGCGAAGCATCGCTCGACGGCCTTCGGCCAGGAGAAGAACCGGCCCTACGGCGACGGCGTCGTCACCGGCTACGGCACCGTCGACGGCCGTCCGGTGTGCGTGTTCAGCCAGGACGTCACCGTCTTCGGTGGTTCGCTCGGCGAGGTGTACGGCGAAAAGATCGTCAAGGTGATGGACCTGGCGATCAAGACCGGCCGTCCGATCATCGGCATCAACGAAGGCGGCGGCGCGCGGATCCAGGAAGGCGTCGTCTCGCTCGGGCTGTACGGCGAGATCTTCAATCGCAACGTCAAGGCGTCCGGCGTCATCCCGCAGATCTCGCTGATCATGGGCGCCAACGCGGGCGGGCACGTCTACTCCCCCGCGCTGACCGACTTCGTGGTGATGGTCGACAAGACCTCCCACATGTTCATCACCGGCCCCGACGTCGTGAAGACCGTGACGGGTGAAGAGGTCTCGTTCGAGGAGCTCGGCGGCGGGCGCACGCACAACACCCGGTCGGGTAACGCGCACTACCTCGGTTCCGACGACGAGGACGCCATCGCGTACGTGAAGGAACTGCTCTCCTATCTCCCGGCGAACAACCTCTCCGAAGCGCCGCATTCGGAGACGGACGCTCCGAAGCCCGGGTTCTTCGAGAACGTCACCGAGTCCGACCGCGAACTCGACACCCTCATCCCGGACTCGCCGAACCAGCCGTACGACATGCACGAGGTCATCACCCGCGTCGTCGACGACGGTGACTTCCTCGAAGTGCACGAGCTGTTCGCGCCGAACATCCTGGTCGGTTTCGGCCGGGTCGACGGGCGCAGCGTCGGCATCGTGGCGAACCAGCCGACCCAGTTCGCCGGCTGCCTCGACATCGACGCCTCCGAGAAGGCCGCGCGCTTCGTGCGCACCTGCGACGCGTTCAACATCCCGGTCCTGACCTTCGTCGACGTCCCCGGTTTCCTGCCCGGCACCGACCAGGAATGGAACGGCATCATCCGGCGCGGCGCGAAGCTGATCTACGCCTACGCCGAAGCGACCGTCCCGCTCGTCACCGTCATCACCCGCAAGGCTTACGGGGGCGCGTACGACGTCATGGGGTCGAAGCACCTCGGCGCCGACGTCAACCTCGCCTGGCCGACCGCGCAGGTCGCGGTCATGGGCGCGCAGGGCGCGGCGAACATCGTCCACCGCAAGACCCTCGCCGCGGCCGCCGCCGAAGGCAAGGACGTCGACGCGTTGCGGGCCGAACTCATCCAGGAGTACGAAGACACCCTCCTGAACCCGTACGCGGCGGCCGAGCGCGGTTACGTCGATTCGGTGATCGTGCCCGCGCACACCCGCGGCCACATCGCGAAGGCGCTTTCGCTGCTCCAGGGCAAACGAGAGACGCTGCCGCCCAAGAAGCACGGGAACATCCCGCTGTGAGCACGCCCGAAACCCCGCTGCTTCGGGTCGTCCGCGGCAATCCGAGCGACGCCGAACTCGCCGCGCTGACCGCCGTCGTCGTGGCGGTGGCCGGCGCGCGAGCACCGGAACCGGCACCGAAACGGCAGTCGTGGTGGGCGGACAAGGCTTCGCTCGTGCGCGCCCCGCTCGCCCCCGGCGAGGGGGCCTGGAAGGCTTCGGCGCTTCCTCGCTGACGCGCGCCTCGGAGGAGCACGGATCCGGTCACCGCGGACTAGAGTGACAGTTCTTGTCGACCGGATCCGCCTCAGAAGGCCGTGCGTGACGAACCAGGACCACCTCTCCACCGAGTTGCGCCGCCTGCGCAAAGCCGCCGGTTTGTCCGGCACCGAGGCGGCGAGGCTCACCGGCCTCAGCCAGTCCAAGGTCTCCCGGGTCGAAACCGGCGCGTTCATGCCGACCGAGGACCAGGTCGTCGCGCTGTGCCACGCCTATCGCGCCTCGGCGAGCGTCCGGCGGGCACTGGTCGCGATCACCCGCGACCTGCGCGAGGAGGCGTCGTCCGCCCGCGTCGTGCTGCAACGGGGCGCCTGGCGGATGCAGCAGCGCATCGGCAAGATCGAGACCGCGTCCGCCCGGATCCGGAGTTTCCAGCCGACCATCGTGTTCGGCCTGCTCCAGACCCGCGACTACATCACCGCGCTGTTCGGCGATTCGCTGCCGGACGACGAGCGCGACCAGACGATCGAAGCCCGGCTGGAGCGTCAGCGGATCCTCGAATCGAACCGTGAGTTCCACTTCGTGCTGACCGAAGGGGCCCTGCGCTGGAACATGGGCGGGGCGAAGACGATGGCGGCCCAGCTCGACCACCTCATCGACCTGTCCTGCCACGGGCGCGTGCGGCTCGGCGTGATCCCGTGGACGACGCCGGTGTCGGTCGCCGTGCTCCACGGTTTCGACATCTACGACTCGCGCGCGGTGCTCCTCGGTACGCAGACGGCCACGGCGCTCGTCACGGACGAACGGGAAGTCGCCGACTACGAGAAGAACTTCGCCGAAGTCGAGCGCTACGCCACCTACGACGACGTCGCGTGCTCGCATCTGGCGCGGATCGCGGCCGACTACCGGGCTCTCGCCTCCTGAACCGCTCCAGTGACCAAGGACTCTTGGTTTTATGCACCCCGAGAGTGCATCGTATGTAAAGCGGCTGTCGCTGAAGGCCCCTTTTCCTGCGCTGAGCGCGATTTCGGGGCTCTTCACGGACCGTTCACCGAACCACGGCGGTAGATCACCCGAAATTGACAACTTTGCCTCCGCGCAACCCGTCTACTTGCCGAAACAGTCACTGGGGAAAGGCACTCCGATGACCAACTGGCACGAACGCATGACCGGCTGGCACAAGTCGACCTACACGCACTGGGAGGAGAACGCCTGCGTCGAAGTCGGCGCACTGCCCGGTCTGGTCGGCATCCGGGACACCAAGCAAGGGGCCCTGCCGGACGAGATCCGGCCGATCCTGGTGGTCCCGGCCGAGTCCTTCGCCGCGCTCATCGAGCACTTGGACCGATGAACGACATCGCCGAGCCGTACATGGTCCACGATCCGCGGGAGATGGCGGGTCAGCTGATCAACGGCAACTGGATCGTCGCGCGATGGGAGCATCTCGGTGAAGACGAGGATCTGGACCACTGGACCGCCGTGCTTCGCGAGAACTGCGAAGAACTCGGCGTCGATCCGTACGTCATCAACATCCCGCGCAAGAGCCTGACGATCGTCTTCAACGGTGCGCTGCCCGCGCCCACGTTCGAACAGCTGGAGAACTCGATAGCGGCCATCGAGTACCACCGCTTCCTCGAGCGCGAGATCGGGCCGAGACGCCTGAACTAGGCGATCTTGGGGGCGGCGCGCATCCCGATGTAGACGCACTCCGTGCCGGTCGGAAGCCGGGAGAACACCACGGGTATCCAGTCTTCGCTGAACGACGGGCCTGCCCCTGACGCCATGCCGTCGACGATCTCGTACGTCAGTTTCCGGTTTTGGGTCACCGTGATGACCACACCTTCCCGCCGGTAGCCGTCCGCGAACGCGCCAGGTCCACGGACGGCGGTTCGGCGGGCGGCGCGAAGGCGTCGGTCACCAGAGCGACGGCCACCCCTGCCGAAGGCCATCCGCGCTGACCGCCCTCTCCGTTGTGCGTGCTTTGTTCGCCTCTTGCGCACGCTGTACCCACCTGCGATCAGCGAGCAAGGGTGGGTACTTGAGCTCCTACACAGCCATGCCATATAGTCCACGCGGAATAATCGATACGGAATCTTCCGGGAGGATCAGTCATGGCCGCGAAGCTCACCCCGCTCGCCATCGCGGTGCTGGAACTCCTCCACGAGCGGCCCATGCACCCGTACGAAATGGCGCAGCTGATGCGGGAGCGCTACGTCAGCAAGCGGGTCAAGGTGAAGGCCGGATCGCTCTATCACACCGTGGATCGCTTGGTGCGAAACGGTTTCGTCGAGGTCGTCGAAACGCAGCGCGACGGGAATCGGCCCGAGCGGACCGTTTACGCCATGACGGAAGCCGGCCTCGACGAGTTCGTCGACCGGGCAAAGGGCATGCTCAGCACCCCGGCCGAGGAGTACCCGGAGTTCCTCAGCGGGCTGGCCGTCATCGACGAACTCGGCCCGGAGATCACGGTGGCCCAGCTCAAACACCGCGTGCTTCAACTGCAGGCGGCCGCCGCGTCGGACCAGGTCGTACTCGACAGCCTGGTCAACGAGCAGCACCTTCCGGAGGTCTACTGGCTCGACTGGTCCTACGCGACCGCGCACCGCGCCTTCGAGCTCGAGTGGACCCAGAAGCTCATCGAAGACCTGGAATCCGGCCGCATCCGGTTCCAGGGCCACTGCACACCACGGCTGAACCTGGTCACCGAGGACGAACCCGATGAACGCAAGACAAGCTAATCCCTGGGCGGCACTTTCCGCGCTGTGCCTGGGTTTCTTCATGATCCTGCTGGACACCACGATCGTTTCGACCGCGATTCCCGCGATGCTGCGCGAACTCGACGCCGGATTGAACGCCATCGTGTGGGTGATCAGCGTTTACCTGCTGGCCTACGCGGTACCGATGCTGTTCGCCAGCCGTCTCGGCGACCGGTTCGGCCCGAAGCGGGTCTACGCGGCGGGCCTCGTGGTGTTCACGCTCGCCTCGGTGTGGTGCGGTCTCTCCGGTTCGGTCGAGATGCTCATCGCCGCCCGCGCGGTGCAGGGACTCGGGGCCGCCTTGATGACCCCGCAGACCCTGGCGTTCATCAGCCACCTGTTCCCGCCGTCGAAACGCGGACCGGCCATGGGATTGTGGAGCGGCGTCGCCGGGATCGCGGCGATCGCCGGACCGCTCCTCGGCGGCGTGCTCGTCGACCACCTCGGCTGGGAATGGATCTTCTTCGTCAACCTGCCGGTAGGCGTGGTCGCGCTCACGCTGGCGCTGCTCAAGGTGCCGGACTGGCAGCCGAAGCACTCGCATTCCTTCGACGTGCCGGGAATCCTGCTCTCCGGTGCCGGCCTGTTCTGCGTGGTGTACGGCGTCCAAAATGGACAGCAGTACGACTGGGGACGGGTGTTCGGACCGATCACCGTGTTCGAAATCATCGGGGCCGGTATCGCCCTGCTGATCGCTTTCGTGGTGTGGCAACGCGTCAATCGTGACGAACCGCTGCTGCCGCTGGCCGTCTTCGCCAACCGTAATTTCTCGGCTGGCACCCTGACGTCGGTCACCGTCGGCTTCGCGATGACCGGCATGTTCCTGCCGCTGGTGATCTACCTTCAGGCCGTGCTCGGCGAATCCCCGACGATGACCGGTCTGCTGTTCGCGCCGATGTCGTTGCTGGCGGGGATGATCGGTCCGTTCGTGGGCAAGGCGTCGGACAAGGTCAACGGCAAGGTCCTGCTCGTCATCGGCCTGGGGGCGCTCGCCGCGGGATTGGTTCTCGTCTCCCTGCTCGCCCACGCCGACGCGAACGCGTGGGGGCTCACCCCGGCGCTGCTGGTGACGGGTGTCGGGATCGGATTCATCTTCGCCCCCATGGGCAATCTGGCGATGAGTTCGGTGGAACCGCGGCTCACCGGGACCGCGTCGGGCATCTTCAACACCGCCCGCCAGGTCGGCGGCGTGCTCGGCAGTGCCGCCGTCGGCGTGCTGCTGCAGGCGCGGATCAGCGTGTCGATCGCCGACGAGGCGGCTTCGGCCGCGACAGCGTTGCCGGAGCAGTACCGCACGCCGTTCGCGGAAGGCATCGCGAAGGCCGCGGAATCGACCGGGGAGTTCGGTTCTTCCGGGCAGGCGGCCATTCCGGGGCTTCCCGCCGACTTGGCGGAGCAGGCTCAGCGGCTCGCTCTCGACGCCGTCCACAATGGACTAACGGACGCGGCTCGGGTGACCTTGCTGCTGCCGGCGGCCGTTCTGCTGCTGGGCGTGCTGGCCGCGCTCACGATGCGTCGTCCGGCCCCGCGACCCCCTCACCCGGCCGTCGCCCCCGAACCCTCCGCCGCGACCGCCGCCTGACCACGGCTCCCGCATTTAGAGGACGAAACGCGTTCCACCCCGCACCCCGGCTCCGGCATTTAGTCCTCTAAATGCGGCGTGGGTGGCCCTGGGGAGCGCAATGAAGGGGCCTTTCATCGCAAAATTCGCCATGAAAGGCCCCTTCATCTCATCCGCGGGAGGGCGGACGTCTCTAGCGCCGGTACCGCAGACCGAAGCCGTACGGGTACAGCGCCTTCTTGCCGTCACCGACGTTCACCGGCTCCTGGGTCGCGCTGGCCGGCCAGCTGAACGTCAGTTTCCCGGTCGGGTTGTAGTCGCCGTAAAGGACATCGGCGACACCGGCGCCTTCGCTACCCGGGAGCCAGGCGGCGACGAGCCCGTCGAACTGCGGCAGCTGAGCGGCGATATCGAGTGGCCGCCCTGACACGGTCACCACGACGACCGGGACACCGGAACTCTTCAGCTTGGCGATCGTGGCGAGGTCTTCCGCGTCGAGTCCGAAGCCGTTCGGACGGTCTCCCTGCCCTTCGGCGTACGGCGTTTCGCCCACCACTGCGACGGCGACCTGGTAGCTGCCGTCGATTCCGTCACCCGCGCGGTCATAGGTCACCGTGGTGCCCTTCCCCGCCCCCGACTTGAGCCCGTCGAGGATGGTCGTACCCGGGATGACCGGGCCGCTCTGCCCTTGCCAGGTGAGCGTCCAGCCGCCGGCCTGGTTGCCGATGTCGTTCGCGTTCTTGCCCGCGACGAAGATCTTGTTGTTCTTCTTCGCCAGCGGCAGCACACCGTCGTTCTTCAGCAGTACCTGCGATTCACGGACGGCCTGCCGGGCCAGCTCGCGATGTTCCTTGCTGCCGAACGTCTTCTGGAGTGAACGGTCGGTGTACGGGTGCTCGAACAGGCCGAGCTTGAACTTCTCCGCCAGGATGCGGCGGTTCGCGTCGTCGATCCGGGCCGTCGGGACGCGCCCCGCCTCGACCTCGGCCTTGAGGTAGGCGATGAACTGCGGCGCGTCCCAGGGGACCATGAACATGTCGATGCCCGCGTTGACCGAAAGCCGCACTTCTTCGGGCGTGAAGCCTTCTTGCCCGTCGATCTGGTTGATCGCGTTGTAGTCCGAGATCACCAGGCCGGAGAACCGCAGTTCCTTCTTGAGCACGTCGGTGATGAGGTACTTCTGGGCGTGCATGCGCACCCCTTGGAAGCTCGAGAACGAGATCATCACCGAGCCGACGCCCCGGTCGATCGCCTCGCGGAACGGCGGCAGGTGGATCTGGCGCAGTTCGCGTTCGCTGATCTCGGTGTTGCCCTGGTCGACGCCGTTCGTGGTGCCGCCGTCGCCGACGTAGTGCTTCGCGGTCGCGAGCACCGAGCCCGGCTTCTCCCCGAGCCCGTGCCCCTGAAGACCAGTGATGGCCGAAGCGTTGGCGACGGCGTCGCGCGGCGATTCGCCGAAGGATTCGTAAGTCCGGCCCCAGCGATCGTCACGGGCGACGCACAGGCACGGCGAGAAGTCCCACTGCGGCCCGGTTCCGGCGACTTCCAACGCGGTCGCCCGGCCGATTTTCTCGACCAGGCGCGGATTGTTCGCGGCGCCGAGGCCGATGTTGTGCGGGAAGATCGTCGCGCCGTAGACGTTGTTGTGGCCGTGCACGGCGTCGACGCCGTAGATCGTGGGGATGCCGAGCGGCGTCGAAACCGCCGCCTTCTGATACGAGTCGACCATGTCGGCCCAGCCGTTCGGCGTGTTACCGGCCGGCACGGAGCCGCCGCCGGACAACAGCGACCCCAGCTTGAGCGCGGCGGCCTGATCGGGTGTGACCGCGCCCCGTTCGGCCTGCGTCATCTGGCCGACCTTGTCGTCGAGACTCATCCGTTTCAGCAGGTCGTCGACCCGCGAGGACACCGAAGCGTGCGGATTCCGGTACAGCGGCCCCGGGGTGGCCGACGCCATCGGCGTCAAGGCCGGACCAGCCAAAAGCAGGCCTGCGAGCACTGTGGTTTGCGTCGTGCGAAGCGATCTTCTGACGCGGAGGCGGGACGGCATTATTTCCTCCGTAGCTCGAACAATCCATATGTTGCGCGCCACAACAAACTAACTCCACGATCGGGTGTCCCAGGTCACAATTAGGCAACGCAGGGTCGTCGAGTACCTTCCGGAGGTGCGTTTCGTCCTCGCGTCCCAGTCCCCCGCCCGCCTCGCCGTCCTGCGTTCCGCCGGCTTCGATCCGAGCGTCGTCGTCTCCGGCGTCGACGAGGACGCGGTGGCCGCGTCCCTGACCGACCCCGCGCCGGAGGAGCTGGTCAGGGCGCTCGCCGCCGCCAAGGCCGAGGCGGTTTTCAAGACGCTCGCCGGGTCGCACGAGGGCAGCGCCGACCTGGTCATCGTCGGCTGCGATTCGATGCTGTCGATCGGCGGCGCCATGGTCGGCAAGCCGATCACGCCGGAGGTCGCGCGCGAACGCTGGGCGTCGATGGCGGGCAAAACCGGTGCACTCCTCACCGGCCACGCGATCATCCGCGTCGAGAACGGCGAGAGGACGAAGGAAACGTCAGGAACCGAAGGGACCACTGTTCGCTTCGGCACGCCCTCGCCGGAAGAAATCGACGCCTACATCGCGTCCGGCGAGCCGCTCCAGGTAGCGGGCGGCTTCACCCTGGACGGACTCGGCGGCTGGTTCGTCGACGGGATCGACGGCGACCCGTCGAGCGTCATCGGAATCAGCCTGCCGCTGACCCGGCGCCTCCTGAGCGAGGTCGGCGTGAGCGTCGTCGATCTCTGGTCACCTCCCGCATCCTGAGACAGCTCCCACACGATCGGGTGATCCGGAAGAGTCCTGCCTCGCCGAACGTTCTTCACGTTCGGCCAATCAGGAAACCTTCACGCACCGGAGTCGCCCCGTGTCTTTCATTCGGACCTACACCAGGCCAAGGGTCTTCGCGGCGGCTGTCCTCGGCTCGCTCGTCGTGGGTGCCCTGCTCGGCATCCTCGCCAGGACGAGCGAGGCGAGCTGGCTGACCGAACTGCTCGACCAGATCGGCACGATCTTCACGACACTGCTGCAGATCGCGGTGATCCCGCTGGTCTTCACGGCGATCGTGGTCGGCATCAACAGCCTGCGCGGCCTCGGCGGCGGCAGGAAGGCCGCCCGGCTGGGCGGCAAGACCGTCCTGTGGTTCGCGATCACGTCGTTCATCGCGTCACTGATCGGCATCGCCGTCGCGAAGCTGTTCAACCCGGGCAGCGGCGGCCTCGGCGAGGGTGTCGCCGCGACCGCGAAGAACGCGGACAAGGCGACCAAGAGCGTCGACCACTGGGGCTCCTGGAGCGCCTTCATCGACGGACTGCTGCCGAAGAACTTCTTCACCGCCTTCACCGAGGGTGAGACGCTTCAGGTGCTGTTCCTCGCCGTGCTGATCGGCGCCGCCGCCTACAGCCTCGGCGACAAGGCCAAGCCGTTCGTCGACTTCACCACCAGCGTCTTCGAGATCATCCAGCGCTACCTCGGCTGGATCGTCCGGCTGGCCCCGATCGGCATCGTCGGCCTGATCGGCGCGGCCGTGTCGAACTACGGTGACGCGCTGTTCCGGCCGCTGCTCAGCACCACACTCGCGGTGTACGTCGGCTGCCTCCTGGTGCTGTTCGTGGTCTACCCGATTCTTCTGCAGTTCGTGGCGAAGGTCAGCCCGCTGAAGTTCTTCGCCAAGGCGGGCACGGCGATCCAGTTCGCGTTCGCTTCGCAGTCTTCGGCCGCGACGCTGCCCCTGACCCGGCAGTCCGCCGTCAACCTGGGCGTCCAGCCCGCGTACGCCGCCTTCGCGACTCCGCTGGGCAGCGCGACCAAGATGGACGGCTGCGCCGCGGTGTTCCCGGCGATCGGCGCGATCTTCATCGCGAACCTGTCCGGCGTTTCGCTGAACATCTGGCAGTACGTCGGCATCGTCGTGGTCGCCGTGCTGGGCGCGCTGGCCACCGCGGGTACCACCGGCTGGCTGACCGCGCTGACGCTGACCACCGCGTTCATCGGACTCGACGCGCAGCAGGTGGCGCTCGGGATCGCGCTGATCTACTCGGTCAACCCGATCATGGACATGATGCGGACCGCGACCAACGTCGCGGGTCAGATCGTCGTGCCGGTCGTCGTCGCTCGTGGCGAAGGCCTGCTGGACGACGACGTGCTCAACTCGCCGACAGACCCTTCGCCTTCCGCAGACGGCGAAGCCGCTACGCAGGAGAAGAAGCCTGTCGCTGCGGGCGCGACCTCCTGACCCCTTGATGTGCCCAAAGCGCGTTTAGCCCGCTAAACGCGCTTTGGGCGCCGGGCGACAGCAAAGGTCCCTTGCTCTCCCTCAGGGGCAGGCGCGCAGGTCAGCGCGGGTGAGCCGGACCTCCGGCCAGCCCTTCAGCTCCGAAGGCGCGGTGTACCGGCGCGTACAGCCCACCGAACCGCGGGCGACGTCGTAGACCTCCGCGAGCACCGGCGCGGCCTGACAGCGCGCCGATCCGGTCTGCGCACCGGGGCACTCGTGCCGCACGACGATGACGTCCGCGATCCCGTCGGCGGTCACGTCGTTCAGCGCGATCGTCCCGGCGTCGGAGAAGTACGGCTTCCCGGTGTCCCGCCAGATCCCGCCGCGCGCGACGAACAACTCGCCCGCCGAACCGCCGCCGGTGTCCCCGCGGACCAGGCAGACCTGCGTCGCGCCGTCGACGCAGCGCAGCGAATCGCCCTTGAGGGTGACCCCCATGTCGTTGACCATCAGCGGGAACACCGTGTCCGAGCCGATCCGGACCACGCCCTGTTTCCCCGTTTCGTCGGCCAGGAGCACGACGGGCATCCCGCCGACGGTCATCGCGCCGATCTCCCGGCAGACCGACTGACCACAATTGACGGCGGGCAAGGCGGAACCACTGTCCGGCACCGAAAGCCCGCCGGGCGCGTCCGCGGGCACCGGAGCGTCCGGGCGGAGCAGGAACACGGCCACGATGACCCCGGCCGTCACCACCACCGCCAGCAGCGCGGTGAACAGCACGGATCGCGGCGTCCGCGCTTCCTGAGTCCGCATATCCGAGAGCGTAAGTGATCTAGCGCAGAGTGCACGTCTATGTTGTTCCCGTGACGAATCCCGGATTGCCCAACGCCCTGTTCCTGCCCACGGCGAAAAAACCGAAGGACTTCACGCGTGCGGAGATCGAGCTCCGCAAGACCAGCGACGGCCGGATGGCGCTGATCGCTTTCAGCACGGTCCAGCGGCTGGTCGAGTGCCGCGGCCCGCATCAGCCGTGGGCACTGGTCAAGGCCGAGCACCTCGGCCGGGTCCACCAGGCACAGCCGTACGACCTGATCGTGCTCGATTCCGACCTTCCGGAAGAACTGCGCCACCGGGAGGCGCTGGTGTAAGGCCTGATGGAAGAACCGGAGAAGGACTTCTCACTGATATAAACAGAAGGTCTCCGGGTGGCCTTGCTCTCACTAATCGGGGCGGGAATTTCTTCTAAACTGCTGCGGAGCCGCCTCGGGGCGGCCCGACGTGCGAACGCAGGAGGTACGGCGTGACCGAGCAGGCCGGCACAGGTGGTCCGGTGACCAAGATCCTGATCGCGAACCGCGGGGAAATCGCGGTACGGGTGATCAGGGCGGCGAAGGACGCCGGGCTGACCAGCGTGGCCGTCTACGCCGATCCGGATCGTGACGCACCCCATGTCCGTCTCGCCGACGAGGCCTTCGCCCTCGGCGGCACGACCGCGGCGGAGAGCTACCTCGTCTTCGACAAGCTGCTCGACGCCGCCAAGCGGTCGGGCGCGGACTCGGTCCACCCCGGCTACGGGTTCCTTTCCGAGAACGCGGACTTCGCGCAGGCGGTGATCGACGCCGGGCTGACCTGGATCGGACCGAGCCCGCAGGCCATCCGCGACCTCGGCGACAAGGTCACCGCGCGCCACATCGCGCTGCGGGCGGGAGCCCCGCTCGTGCCCGGTACGAAGGACCCCGTCGCGAACGCCGACGAGATCATCGCCTTCGCCGATGAGCACGGCCTGCCGGTCGCGATCAAGGCGGCGTTCGGCGGCGGTGGCCGCGGACTCAAGGTCGCCCGCACCCGCGAGGAGATCCCGGAGCTGTTCGAATCGGCGACGCGGGAGGCGATCTCCGCCTTCGGCCGCGGCGAGTGCTTCGTCGAGCGCTACCTGGACAAGCCGCGTCACGTCGAGGCCCAGGTCCTCGCGGACCAGCACGGCAACGCCATCGTCGTCGGCACCCGCGACTGCTCACTGCAGCGCCGCCACCAGAAGCTGGTCGAGGAGGCGCCCGCGCCGTACCTGACCGACGAGCAGCGCAAGCGCATCCACGAATCCGCGAAGGCGATCTGCAAGGAAGCCGGCTACTACGGCGCCGGGACCGTGGAGTACCTCGTCGCCGTCGACGGCACGATCTCATTCCTCGAGGTCAACACACGGCTCCAGGTCGAGCACCCGGTGTCCGAGGAGACCACGGGTCTCGACCTCGTGCGCGAGATGTTCCGCATCGCGCGCGGCGAGAAGCTGCGCATCACCGAGGACCCGGTGCCGCGCGGTCACTCGATCGAATTCCGCATCAACGGTGAAGACGCCGGCCGCGGCTTCCTCCCCGCGCCCGGCACCGTGACGAAGTTCGTCGCGCCGAGCGGGCCGGGCGTCCGGGTGGACTCGGGTGTCGAGTCCGGCAGTGTCATCGGCGGTCAGTTCGACTCGATGCTCGCGAAACTGATCGTCACCGGTTCGGACCGGCAGAACGCGCTCGAACGCAGCCGCCGGGCGCTGGCCGAGATGGTCGCCGACGGGATGGCGACGGTGCTGCCGTTCCACCGCGTGGTCGTGAACGACCCGGCCTTCATCGGTGACGAGAACGGGTTCAGCGTGCACACCCGCTGGATCGAGACCGAATTCGAGAACACCATCGAACCGTTCGTCGCTCCCGAAGCCGCCGAGGCCGAGGAGGAGCAGCCGCGCCAGAACGTCGTCGTCGAGGTCGGTGGCCGTCGTCTCGAAGTGTCGCTTCCCGGCGGGTTCTCCCTGGACGCCGGTGGTGGCGGTGGCACGGCCGGCAAGGCCAAGCCGCGCAAGCGTGCGGGCGGCACCAAGGCCGCGGTGAGCGGCGACGCGGTCACCGCGCCGATGCAGGGCACCATCGTCAAGGTCGCCGTCGAAGAAGGCCAGCGGGTCGAAGCGGGCGAACTGGTCGTCGTGCTCGAAGCGATGAAGATGGAGAACCCCGTCACCGCGCACAAAGCGGGCACCGTGACCGGACTTTCGGTCGAGGTCGGCGCGGCGGTCACCCAGGGAACCCAGCTGTTCGAGCTGAAAGACTGACGAATGTCGTGGTCGACGGCGCCTCGCTCGGCCTACCATCGAAAGGGTGAACGAGGCGTCGTCACCGCAATTGCGGATCAGTGATCAGGATCGTGAGTCCGCGCTGGCCGCGCTCGGCGACCACCTGACGGTCGGCCGGATCGACATCGACGAATTCGGTGAACGATCGGCGAAGGTCACCGCGGCCAAGACGCGTGGCGAGTTGTCCGAGGTCTTCCTCGACCTGCCCGAACCGCATCCGGTCTTCGACAAACCCCAGGCGGCGGTGAGCGAACCGGAAAAACCGATGACGCCGTGGGCGGGTATCTCGCCGATGCAACGCGTCATGGGCGCGCTGCTGCCGATCCTCTTCATCGCCACCATCGCGCTCATCGTCACCACCGACCTGACCTGGTGGTTCATCCTCGTCCCGATCGGGATCAGCGCCGTCGGCGAGGGCATCTGGGGCAAGGGCTGGGACAACGCCCACAAGAAGCTCGCGAAGCAACACCGCCGCGAACTGCGGCACGGGCGTCACGGGGAACTCGAGAGCTGAACCGGCCGTAGACTCGGGACGTGAGTGCCGAGAGACCGGACATGCGGCTGAGCGACGCCGAACGCCAAGACGCGCTCGACGCGTTGGAAGAACATGTCCGCACCGGCCGACTCGACCTCGACGAGTTCGGCTCGCGGTCGGCGAAGGTCAGCGCCGCGCGGCTGGTGAGCGACCTCGAACCGCTGTTCACGGACCTGCCCTCGCCGAGACCCAGTGCGCTGCTCCCGTTGGCCCCGATGCCCGGCGTCGCGCAGGCGTCCGCGAAGAACGAGGTCCAGCCGTCGAAATGGCTGACGGCCAGTGCCGTGCCGATCGCCGCGGCGGTCGCGATCGCCCTGTTCTTCTTCACCCGCGGGACGTTCCTGGTGTTCCTGCTCCCGCTGGCCGTCGCGCTGATCATGAGCCGCCGACGCTGAAGCGGCGCCGTCGTTCCGGTTACCCTCGAAGGGTGGAACCGGTGGAGATCAACGCGGGCGAGTACTACCTGCGGCAGCTGCGGGCGGACAAGGCCATCGACGATCGTCCGGCGCTGGTCGCCGCCTTCGCCGACCCGACACACCGCAAGTACGTCCTGAATTACCGCTTGCGCGACCTCGACGAGGCGACCGAATACGTCGCGCTGCGGGTGGCGCAGTGGGCCGGTGACGAACGCTGCTCCTGGGCGGTCGCCGAGCCGACGACCGGGGAGCTGCTGGGCGAGGTCGGCCTGCGGGACCTCGACCTCGACCTCGGCTACGCGGAGGCGTCGGTCTGGGTGCGCGCCGCGTCGCGGGGCAAGGGTGTCGCGAGTACCGCGCTCAACGCGGCCCTGCGGTTCGGTTTCGGCGGACTCGGCCTCCGCGAGGTCAGCTACCGCTACGAAGAGACGAACGAGGTTTCGGCCTCGGTCGCCCGCAAATGCGGGTTCACCCTGGTCGGCCCCGAACCCGCCCCGGCCCCGACCGGGGAACGCCTCATCCGCTGGCACCGCACCGCGTGACCCACCCCTCCCTCCCCCGCATTTCGTCCTCTAAATGCGGTAGTACGTAGTGCCAACTAGCGCGTTTAGAGGACGAAATGCGGGGGGTCAGAAGGGGTAGGTCGGGGGTGGGTTGCGGACGGTGACCCAGCGCGTCTCGGTGAAGGCCTCGATATTCGCCGCCGCCCCACCGAAACGGCTTCCGGTGCCCGAAGCGGCGACACCACCGAACGGGCTGTTCGCCTCATCGCTGACGGTCTGGTCGTTGATGTGCACGATCCCGGTCGGGACGCGGTCGGCCAGCTCCAGTCCTTTGAGGACATCGCGGGTGACGATTCCCAGCGAAAGCCCGTATTCGCTCGCCGTGGCGAGCCGGACGGCCTCCTCCGCGTCGGAAAACCGCACGACCGGCGCGACCGGGCCGAAGATCTCCTCGGCGACCGCGGGCGCCGTCGGCGGCACGTCGGCGAGCACCGTCGCCGCGTAGAAGAGCCGGTCGTACTCGCCACCGGTGGCGATCCGCGCGCCCGCCGAGACGCTGGCGGTGACCAGATCGTGGATCTTGTCCCGCTGCCCGGCGTCGATGATCGGCCCGAGCGCGACCTCGTCCCGCGCCGGGTCGCCGACCCGCAACGCGGCCGCCTTCGCCGCGAGCCGCTCGACGAAGTCGTCGTACAGCCGCTCGTGCACGAGGTGCCGTCCGGTGGTCATGCAGATCTGGCCCTGATGGAAGAAGGAGCCGAACGCGGCGACTCCGGCGGCTTCGTCCACATCCGCGTCATCGAGCACGATGAGCGCGGAGTTCCCGCCCAGCTCCAGATGTGCCCGCTTCAGCTGCTTCCCGGCGAGTTCGCCGACCTTGCGCCCGGCACCGGTCGATCCGGTGAACGAGATGACCCGGACCGCCGGATGCGTCACCAGCGTTTCGCCGACGTCCGCGCCGCCCGGCAGCATCTGCAGCACTCCCGGCGGCAGGCCCGCTTCCTCGAAGATCCGCGCGAGGACGACGCCACCGGTGACGGCGGTGCGCGGGTCCGGCTTCAGGATGACGGCGTTGCCCAGCGCGAGCGCCGGGGCGACCGAGCGGATGCCGAGGATGATCGGCATGTTGAACGGCGAGATCACCGCGACGACACCGGCCGGGACGCGGCGCGCCATCGAAAGCCGCGGCTCTTCGCTCGGCAGGAGTTCGCCGTACGGACGGCCGGGCAGCGCCGCCGCTTCGTAGCACTCCTGCTCCGCGACGTGCAGCGAAAAGCCCGCGACTCCCGGCACGGCGCCGACCTCGCGGACGTTCCACCAGCGGATCTCGTCGGCGTACTCGGACCACAGCCGGGCGGCCTTACGCAGGACGGCGGCCCGCTGGACGTGCGGCGCCGCCGCCCAAGCCCGCTGCGCCTCGGCCGCGGTCTCCGCCGCTTTCGCGGCGTCCTCGGCCGAGGCGATCCCGACGCTTCCGAGCACCGCACCGGTCGCGGGCTCCGTGACGTCACGGGTGCCACCGGAGCCGGGCACCCAGGAACCTCCGGCGAAGATCCGGTCCGTCCACGTCGACGAGTCGAGAAACACCACAGGGCCGCCTTCCGTATCGGGGGACGGCCGACGCTATGGCAGATTCACCGGATCAGGCAATGATCCCTGCGCGCTCGGCACAGCACTCGGCAGGAAGAATCAACTCACCGGTTCGATGATCCCCGAGCGCGCTTCCGGCGCGGCCGAACGCAACGCGTCCGCGGCTTCGTCGCTCGGCTGCGACTGGGACTCCCGTTCCGCGTCGACCCGTGCCTTGTAGACCTCGACCTCGCGCTTCTCCTGGTCCTTCGACCAGCCGAGCACCTCGCCCACCAGGGTGGCGACCTGCGCGGCGCAGTCGACGCCGCGGTGGGCGTACTCGATCGAGATCCGCGTCCGGCGCGCCAGGACGTCTTCCAGGTGAAGCGCGCCCTCGTGGCTGGCCGCGTAGACGACCTCGACACCGAGATAGTCCGGCGCGTGCTCCAACGGCTTCAGCAGTTCCGGCCGCCCTTCGCCGAGCGCGAGGACTTCATGCACCATCGAGCCGTACCGGTCGAGGAGGTGCCGGACGCGGTACGGGTGCAGCCCGTGCTCGCTCGCCAGATGGTCGGCCTGGTTCACCAGCGCGTGGTACCCGTCGGCGCCCAGCAGCGGCACCTTGTCCGTGATGGACGGCTGCGGCCTGCCGGGAAGGTCGACGGCCGCGGCGTCGACGGCGTCGGCCGCCATCACCCGGTAGGTGGTGTACTTCCCGCCGGCGATCGCGACCAGTCCCGGTGCGACCCGGGCGACCGCGTGCTCACGCGAAAGCTTCGACGTCTCTTCGCTTTCCCCGGCCAGCAATGGACGGAGTCCCGCGTAGACGCCCTCGATGTCGTCGTGCGTCAACGGGGTCGCGAGCACCGTGTTGACGTGTTCGAGGAGGTAGTCGATGTCGTGTTTCGTCGCGGCCGGATGCGCGAGGTCGAGGTTCCAGTCGGTGTCGGTGGTACCCACGATCCAGTGATTGCGCCACGGGATGACGAACAGGACGGACTTCTCGGTGCGCAGGATCATGCCCGATTCCGAGACGATCCGGTCGCGCGGGACGACGATGTGCACGCCCTTGCTCGCCCGGACGCGGAACCGGCCGCGGCCGCCGGAAAGCCGCTGCAGTTCGTCGGTCCAGACGCCTGTGCAGTTGACCACCGCGGAAGCGTGGATCTCGGTCTCGCGGCCGTCCTCGACGTCGCGGACGCGGACCCCGGAAATACGGTCGGCCTCGCGGAGGAAACCGACCACCTGGGTGGAGGTGCGCACGACCGCGCCGTAGTGCGCGGCGGTGCGGGCGACGGTCATCGTGTGCCGCGCGTCGTCGGATTGCGCGTCGTAGTAACGGATCCCGCCGATCAACGCGGACCGCTTCAGCGCGGGCACCATCCGCAGCGCACCCGCGCGGCTCAGGTGCTTCTGGCCGGGGACCGACCGCGCGCCGCCCATCGTGTCGTACATCAGCAGGCCGGCCGCGGTGTACGGACGCTCCCAGATCCGGTGGGTCAGCGGGTACAGGAAGCTGACCGGCTTCACCAGGTGCGGGGCGATCGTCGTCAGCATCAGCTCGCGTTCACGCAGAGCTTCCCGGACCAGACCGAATTCCAGCTGTTCGAGATACCGGAGCCCGCCGTGGAAAAGCTTGCTGGACCGGCTCGACGTGCCCGACGCGAGGTCGCGCGCTTCGACGAGGGCGACCCGCAGGCCGCGAGTGGCGGCGTCGAGCGCCGTACCGGCCCCGACCACTCCGCCGCCGATCACGACGAGATCGAACTTGTCCTCGCCCAGTCGCTGCCAAGACTCTTCCCGCTTGAGCGGTCCCAGCCTGGCGGGGCTGTTTTCGGCTTCGCGCTGAGAGCTTGCCACGTGACATTCCTCCTTGTGCCGCTGTGACTCCAGCATCGCACGATCGGCCGCGACCGGTCCGTTGTGCGGGTGACACGTGTGGCGTAACCCTCGTCGATCTTGGAAGGATTGGTGCCCACGACGCCTGGAAGGAACAAATACGCGACGGTAACGTGCCACGGACGTGGGTCGGCAAGGGCGCCGTAGCACACCGTGTTCGACCCTGCGCGGAATGTCCAAAGTGGAGGTCAAGCGGTGAGTGTGGGAGCCATATTCGTCTGGGAGCTGCTGGGAACGGCGGTCCTGATCCTGTTGGGTAACGGCGTGGTCGCCAACCACGTCTTGCGCAAGAACAACGGCCACAACGGTGGCGTCGTGATGATCACCCTCGGCTGGGCGTTCGCGGTCTTCACCGGCGCCAGCATCGCCGCGCCGAGCGGCGCGCACCTCAACCCCGCGGTGACACTGGGGCTCGCCATCGCGGACAAGACGAAATGGGCGGACGTCCCGATCTATTTCGCCGGCCAGCTGGTCGGCGCGATCCTCGGCGCCGTGCTCTGCTGGGCGACCTACAAACTGCAGTTCGACGACCACCCGCAGCGCGACGAGACCCTGGGGATCTTCTCGACCGCGCCGCAGATCCCGAACAGGGCCTGGAACCTCGTCACCGAGATCATCGGCACCTTCGTGCTGGTGGCGTGGATTCTGCTCAGCCCGGTTTACGCCAACGCCACGGGGGAGAACGGAACGCCGAGTTTCGGCAACTCCGCGCTCGGTTACGCGGGTGTAGCGTTCGTCGTGCTGGTCATCGGCCAGTCCCTCGGTGGCCCGACCGGTTACGCCATCAACCCGGCCCGGGACCTCGGCCCTCGCATCGCGTACGCGTTCCTGCTGCCCATCAAGAACAAGGCCAACCCGAACTGGGGTTACTCCTGGATCCCGGTCGTCGGCCCGCTGGTCGGCGGCGCCCTGGCCGCCCTGCTGTTCCTCGCCGTCCACAACCTGACCTGAGACTGGAGCTTCGATGACTTCGTACGTAGCCGCGATCGACCAGGGCACCACGTCGACCCGCTGCATGATCTTCGACCACTCCGGCCGGGTGGTGGCCGTCGACCAGCGGGAGCACGAGCAGATCTTCCCGAAGGCGGGCTGGGTCGAGCACAACGCCGAAGAGATCTGGGAGAACACCCGCGCGGTCGCGGCGGGCGCGCTCGCCAAGGGAGACCTGGTCGCCGGCGACATCGTCGCGGTCGGTATCACCAACCAGCGCGAGACCACCCTGGTCTGGGACCGCACCACCGGCAAGCCGGTGTACAACGCGATCGTGTGGCAGGACACCCGCACCGACAAGATCGTCAACGACCTCGGCGCGCTCGGTGGCGGGCAGGAGCGTTACCGCGAGAAGGTGGGCCTGCCGCTGGCGACCTACTTCTCCGGACCGAAGATCAAGTGGATCCTCGACAACGTTGACGGTGCCCGCGAGAAGGCCGAAGCGGGTGACCTGGTCTTCGGCAACATGGACACCTGGGTGCTGTGGAACATGACCGGCGGGGTCGACGGCGGTGTGCACGTCACCGATCCGACGAACGCCTCGCGGACCATGCTGATGGACCTCGACACCCTGACCTGGGACGCCGGGATCGCCGAGGAGATGACGATCCCGCTGTCGATGCTCCCGGAGATCCGGTCGTCTTCGGAGACCTACGGCAAGGTCCGCGAGAAGGGCGCGCTGGCCGGTGTCCCGATCGCGGGCATCCTGGGCGACCAGCAGGCCGCGACGTTCGGGCAGGCGTGCCTTTCGCCTGGTGAAGCGAAGAACACCTACGGCACGGGCAACTTCATGCTGCTCAACACCGGCACCGAGAAGGTCATGTCGAACAACGGGCTGCTCACCACGGTCTGTTACAAGATCGGCTCGAACGACACGGTGTACGCGCTCGAAGGGTCGATCGCGGTCACCGGTTCGCTCGTGCAGTGGCTGCGGGACAACCTCGGCCTGATCGGCTCCGCGGCCGAGGTCGAGGAGCACGCCCGCACCGTCGAGGACAACGGTGGCGCGTACTTCGTCCCGGCGTTCTCGGGCCTCTTCGCGCCGTACTGGCGCTCCGACGCGCGCGGCGCGATCGTCGGGTTGACCCGGTACGTCAACAAGGGCCACATCTCGCGGGCGGTCCTGGAGGCGACGGCGTTCCAGTCGCGCGAGGTCATCGACGCGATGAACGCCGACTCCGGTGTCCCGCTGAAGTCACTGAAGGTCGACGGCGGCATGGTCGTCAACGAACTGCTCATGCAGTTCCAGGCCGACATCCTCGGTGTGCCCGTGATCCGCCCGGTGGTCAACGAGACCACCGCGCTCGGCGCGGCCTACGCGGCCGGTCTCGCGGTCGGCTTCTGGAAGAGCGAAGACGACATCCGCAACAACTGGGCGCAGGACAAGCAGTGGGACCCGTCGATGGACGAGGCCCGCCGCGAAGCCGAGTACCGCAACTGGAAGAAGGCCGTCACCAAGACCTTCGACTGGGTCGAAGGCGAAGACTGATTCCGAGTACATGAAGGCCCCCTTGCTTGCGCCTGGCGCAAGCAAGGGGGCCTTCATGTACTTCAGTCGAGCGCGCCGCCGCCGGTCTGCGGAGCGCCCTTCGGCGTGACCTTCACCTGCGGCTGCTTGCCCGGCGAGGACGGCGGTGTCCCGCACGACTTCGTCAACGCCGCCGGGACGACAGCATGCGAACTGGAGGGCGGTGCGCTGCTGGGCGGCTCACTCGAACTCGACGGCGGCTTGCTGCTCGACGGCGGTGCCGTGCGCGACGGCGTCGTGGGCAGGCAGGCGACCTCGAACTCGACGGTCGCCGTCCCGCTGGCCGCCGGGAGGTTCGGTCCGCCGTCGCAGTGGAAGCTCGCCTGGAATTTGCCGATCTTCGCGCCCGCCTTGCCGTGCCCGAGGTATGGCGCCTGATTCCCCGAACCAGGTTGGACTTCGAGCGTGACCGGACCCGCCAGTCCCGGCGACGTCACCGCGGTGCGGGTGCCGTGACAACTCGCCGTGAAGTCGAGTGCCTGCCCCGGCGCGACCTTCCCCGAGCTGACCCAGAGTTTCGGCGGCGGCGCTGTCGCGGCCGCCTGCGGCGCGATGAGCACCCCCGCCGTCATCGCGAGCAGACCCGCGCCCGCGACGATCGTCTTCATTCCCATGAACTTTCTCCCTCAGTGCGTGCCCTCGCATCAGGAACACGATCGGGAAGGGGAATCGGTTGCCTTGACGGGGAAAGGAATCGTGAGGGATCGGCCGGTAGTGAAGGCCAGCGCGATGCCCCGCACGCCACGTTTGCCTTACCCCTATAACTGTCAATAGGCACCCAAAAGTGGCGCGTCCGTGAAGGCCTCCTTCCCTACCTTGAGAGTAGGGAAGGAGGCCTTCACGGACTTCCTGGCCTGAGGCTTCCGACGAGGGCAGCGATGTCCCACGACATAGGCGCCGGCCTCACTCACGAGTCAGTGAGTCGTGCCCCCGCCACCGGTTTGCGGAGCCCCCACCGGAATCTTCGAGACCTGCCGCCCCGAGGCCGGTTTCACCGCAGGGCCCGGTTTCTCAGGAGCCGGCCCCGGACCCAGAGTCGGTTTCGGCGGCTTGTTCGACGAAGCCGGCTTCGCCACGATTTGGAGATTCGCCGTCATCGTGGTCGTCTTGCAGGTCGCCGTGATCGCGTAGAAGCCCGGCCTCGCTTTGTCACTGAGCTGCGCGACGGCGCCGTGGATCACCGGATCGGGATTCGTGACCTCGAATTTCCCGATGTGGTCGAACACCATCGATTTCACCTCGCCCAGTTCGCCGACCGGGCAGCCGACCGAGACCAGGATGTCCTCCCCCGCCATCGCCTGCCGCGGTGAGAGGCCGAGGAACGGGTACGGATCCGCCTTCGGGCTCGCGGTCGTGGTGGGCGACGGGCTCGGCTGGACGTCGTCCTGCGCGTATGCGGCGGCCGGGACGGCCAGCGCCACTCCGCACGCCACCGCCAGGGCGGACCGGTACCTGATCATGGCACTCACCTCGCGTTCAGCCGAGCGAAAACGATGATGTTGTCGAGATAGTTGTGCGACGCCTTGTCGAAGAACCCGCCGCAGGTGATCAGCCGCAGTTCCGGCGCGGTGGTGTCGCCGTAGACCGCGTCGGTGGGGAACTTGTCCTTCGCCACCCGCTCGACCTTCGTGACCGTGAACTCGGCCGTCGTGCCGTCCTTGCGCGCGATCGAGACCTTGTCACCGGGCGCGAGCTCCTTCAGCCGGAAGAAGATGCCCTTCTGTTTGTTCCCGTCGACGTGCCCGAGGATCACCGAAGGCCCGACCTCCCCCGGGGTCGGGCCGTTCAGGTACCAGCCCGCCTGCATCGGCTGGGTCACCGGCGGCACCTCGACGGTGTTGTCCGGGTTGAGCCCGAGCGGGATCAGGCTGGACTTCGCCTCGATCTTCGGCACGTCGATCGACACCGGGTCGGCCTTCGGCATGCCTTCGACGGCGGCCCCGCCCTCGGCCTCCGTGCCCGGCGCGCGGGGCACGGAGCTCGGCACCGCCGCCGACGTCTCCCCCGCGACCTGCGGCGCGGCGGCCTGCCCGGTCTCCCCCGGACCGGACAGGACGAAGGCCAGCGTCGCCAAGATCGCCAGCAGGACGACGGCGAGCGCCAGCGGCGCCCGCCATCCCCGTAACCAAGTCGACTTCATCTTCACCCCTGTCGTGAATCCGTGGCGGGGTGACGCGAGCCGATCCCGCCCCCAGGCCGGGACCGGCTCGTGGTCGGCCCCACCCCTGCCTGACGCCGTACGCGCCCGCGTGGTTGCCCGCTTTCATCACGAAAAGGTCGCGAATGCCCTGGCCGGAAACGAGGGGCCTCAGGAGGCCATACTGCCGTCGCCCGCGCGAGCACCGCCGGAAGGCACCGCGCTCACCTGCCGGGGAGGAACGGAAAACGTTGCCGTATAAGGCTTTCCGTTGCAGTTGACGGTCAGCGGGTAGGTGCCGGGTGCCGTGCCCACCTTGAGTTCGACCTCGGCGCTGACGTTCGCCGGGACCCCGATGAGCGGGCCGTAGTCGTACTTCCCGACGGTGAGGACAGGCGAAGAGAACGTCGTCGACTTCGGCGCCTTCAGCCCATCGCCGGGGCACTGCGCCAGCGCGACGTTGGAGTCACCGTGGACGTACTTGTTGACGAGTCCGAGTTGATAGGCCGTGTCGTCGTTGAGCTGCACCGTGACACCGGAGCCGGGCCGGGGGTCGGGCTGAGGCTGCCGCGCGAGGCCGGTCGCCGGACCCGCCAGCACCGCCGCACCGATCGCCATCACTCCGAAAAGCACCCTGCGAACCACGAAAACCCCTAGCTGTCACCGAAACTCTGACACGCGCTAGACGCGGACACCCCCGCCGCGGTTGCTCCTCCGGCGAAGATCAGTCCAAGTCGTCGTGGCGCATGAGCTGGCGGCCTGCCTCGGTGATCGACCCCGAGAGCGACGGGTACACCGAAAATGTCAGTGCCAGGTGTTCCACTGTGAGCTGGTTCTGGACGGCGAGCGCGATGGGAAGGATGAGTTCGCTGGCCGTCGGCGCCACGACCACCCCACCGACGACCACGCCGGTGGCGGGGCGGCAGAACAGCTTCACGAAACCGCGTCGCAGGCCTTCCATCTTCGCGCGGGCGTTCGTCGCGAGCGGGAGCATGATGGTGCGGGCGGGCACCTCACCCGAGTCGATCGCCTGCTGGCTGATGCCGACGGTCGCGATCTCGGGGTGGGTGAACACGTTGGCGGCGACGGTCTTGAGCTTGATCGGCGCGACACCTTCGCCGAGCGCGTGCCACATCGCGATGCGGCCCTGCATGCTGGCCACCGAGGCGAGCATCAGCACACCGGTGCAGTCGCCGGCGGCGTAGATGCCGGGCGCGCTGGTGCGGGAGACCCGGTCGACCCCGATGAAGCCGCCGGGGCCCGGCTCGATGCCGACCTTCTCCAGGCCGATGTCGGCGGTGTTGGGCACGGAGCCGACGGTCATCAGCGCGTGGCTGGCTTCGATCACGCGGCCGTCGGAGAGGTGGATCTCGACGCCCTTTTCGGTGCGCTCGACCTTGTCGGCGCGCGCGTGCTTGACGACCGTGGTGCCACGCTGCGAGAAGACCTCTTCGAGGACGGCGGCGGCGTCGGCGTCCTCGTGCGGGAGCACACGGTCGCGGCTGGAGACGACGGTGACCTTGACACCCATCTCGGTGTAGGCCGAGGCGAATTCGGCTCCGGTGACACCCGAGCCGATGACGGCCAGGTGCTCGGGCAGCTCGCGCAGGTCGTAGAGCTGACGCCAGTCGAGGACGCGCTCGCCGTCCGGCACCGCGCCGGGCAGCACCCGCGGGGTGGCGCCGGTCGAGATGAGGACGACGTCGGCGTCGAGCACCTCGACGGAGCCGTCGGAGGCGGTGACGGCGACCTTGTGGGTGGCGAGGCCGGTCTCTTCGTCGTCGAAGCGGCCCTGGCCGATGACGACGCGGACACCCTCACGCTGCACCCGCGCGCGGATGTCGGCGGACTGCGCGAGCGCGAGGCCCCTGACCCGGCCGTGGACGGTCGGGAGGTCGACACTGGTGTCGGCCATGTCGGTGTTGATGCCGAGTTCGCGAAGGTCGTGCATGTTCGCGAGAGCGCCGGAGGAGGCGATGAAGGTCTTCGACGGGACACAGTCGTAGAGCACGCACGCGCCGCCCAGACCGTCGCGTTCGACGATCGTGACGTCGGCTCCGTGCTGGGCCGCGACCAGTGCCGCTTCGTAACCGGCGGGGCCTCCGCCCATGATCACGATCTTGGTCACTGGTCTCCTCCTCTTAGCCGTGTCTGTGACTGCGTTTACCGTACGCGGGCGACCGCTGGGCATATTGAGTGGCCGGACACGGCATGTGCGTCCAGCCGGGTGACCGACGGGTCGCTAGGCTGTGGCCGTGCCGTTGTATGCCGCGTATGGATCCAATATGGAGCCCGCCCAGATGTTGGAGCGCGCTCCCCACTCGCCCATGGCCGGCACCGGCTGGCTGGAGGGCTGGAGACTGACCTTCGGCGGCGAGGACATCGGCTGGGAAGGCGCGCTGGCGACCATCGTCGAAGACCCCGGTTCCCGGGTCTTCGTGGTGCTGTACGACGTCACCCCGCTGGACGAGGACGGCCTCGACCGCTGGGAAGGCGGCGAGCTCGGCGTGCACACCAAGATCCGGCTGCGGGTGCAGACCATGGACGGGTCCGTCCTGCCGTGGCTGTACGTCCTGGACGCCTATGAAGGCGGCCTTCCGTCGGCCCGCTACCTCGGCGTTCTCGCCGACGCCGCCGAGGCCGCGGGCGCACCCGCGGACTACGTCGAAGCGCTCCGCACCCGCCCTTGCCGGGGTATCACCGGCTGATTTCACCCCTGTGGATACTTCGGCCGCGAAAGCCGTCCACGGCATTCACCCGACCTGATGAAAAGTCGGGCTTTCGCCTGCTCTTGCCCCGAATTCAGCACACACCACAGGCCCCCGGAAAAGCCTTCCGGGAGCCTGTGGACAACTCTGAAAACTGTGGATAACCCGGTTCAGGCCAGGGTGGCCAACGCGGTGTGGACCAGCGTGCGGACCCCGCACAGAAGCGCGCGCTCGTCCAGGGTGAAGGTCGGGCGGTGGATGTCGGCCATCGGGCCTTCACCGGGCCACACGCCGAGCCGCGCGAAGGCGCCCTGGACGTGCTCCAGGTACCACCCGAAGTCCTCGCCACCGGACGACTGCTCCGTCTCGGCCACGGCGCTCTCGCCCAGCGCGGCTTCGACACCGGCGCGCATCAGCGCGGTCGATTCCGCGTCGGAGACGACCGGCGGGACGCCGCGGCGGTAGTCGAGCGAGAAGCCGACCCCGCTCGGCGCGAGCAGCGACTCCACCGAAGCCGCGACGAGCGGCTCCAGCATCGTCCAGACCTCGTGGTCCGCCGTCCGGAGCGTGCCGCGGAGCACCCCGTCCTGCGGGACGGCGTTCGCGGCCTGCCCGGCGTGCACCGCGCCCCAGACCAGCACGGTCCCGGAGCGCGGGTCGACGCGCCGCGACAGCACCGCGGGCAGCGACGTGATCACCGTGCCGAGCGCGTGCACCAGGTCGGCGGTCAGATGCGGCCGCGAGGTGTGGCCGCCCGGCGAGGTGAGCCGCAATTCGATGATGTCCGCGGCGGACGTCATGGCGCCTTCGCGCAGACCGACCTTGCCGACCTCGAGCCGCGGGTCGACGTGCAGCCCGTAGATCCGCTCGACGCCTTCCATCGCGCCCGCGGCGATCATGTCCAGCGCACCGCCGGGCATGACCTCCTCGGCGGGCTGGAAGATCAGCCGGATCCGGCCGGGCAGCTCCGGCGCCCCCGCCAGCGCCCGCGCCGCGCCCAGCAGGATCGCGGTGTGGGCGTCGTGGCCGCACATATGCGCGGCGCCGTCGGTCTTGGAGGCGTACGGGAGCCCGGTGGCCTCGGTCAGCGGCAGGGCGTCCATGTCGGCGCGCAGCGCGACACAACGGCCACCACCGGCGTCGTCGCTCCCGATGTCACAGACGACACCGGTGCCGCCGGGCAGTACCCAGGGCTTGAGCCCGACCGAGCGGAGCAGGGACGTGACCATTTCGGTCGTGGCGAACTCGTGGCGGGAGAGCTCCGGGTGCGCGTGGATGTGCCGGCGCCACGCGAGGACGTCGGTGGCGTTCGCGCTGAGCCAGTCGTCGAGCCAAAAGGGGCCACGTCCGGCACCCAGATCATGCACAGGTGCCATGCTGACGCCGGCCTCGGAAATCAGCGCGGTGGGCGCCTCTATAGGGGCAACGACGCGACCCTCGGGGTCGCCTGGAATGTCCGGACGTGAATCGAGCACCGTCACGCCGCACCTCCTCCCGCAACACAGTTGCCTTCGTCTACCACCGTACGAGTGGTCGCTGAAGACACGCTGGGTGCCGTTCGATCTGTGATACGCATTTGCGCTAGATCGTGCACCATGCAGATGACAAGCCGCTCGTCGAGTGATCGAGCCCTAGACGGCCGGTAGTGGATCTGCGTTGAACGGCTACGAGGAGTTCAGCCCGGACTAAGCGGAGAGCTCTACTACTTACCGGTAGCGGTTCAGGACTTTTTCTTCTTGGCGCGGGTGCGGCGACCGAGGATCACGAGCCCGAGCAGCACCGCCGCGACGATACCGGCGATGATCTTGTTCTTGGTCTCCTGGCTGTTGGCCTTGTCGGTCTCGGCGGGGTCGAGCACCGGTCCCGGCTGCGCCTGCGAAGGCACCGCGTGCACCGCCGCCGCCCGCGTGATCCCCGCCGACGCGGCCGGGATCTCCGAAAACGGCGCGGCCTGCGCGACCGGAGCGCAGACGAGAGCCCCGGCGGCGATCAGCCCGGCCAGCTGTCCGAGGCGAGACCTTTTCGGCATGACTCCCTTTCGTCGGCAGAGTGCGAATCCGATTCTGCACTCTGCCGCGTTCCCGCGTCAGCCGCCACGCGGAGGACCGGAAAACGCCGCCAAGATCCGCTGGGCGGCCAGTGTCGGGGTCAGTTCCCCGTCCCGGACCGCCCGTTCGACGTCCGGAACGACCGCTCGCACGTCCGGATGCGCGGCGAGGTTTCCGAGAAGCTGTTCCCGGACCATGGCCCAGGTCCACTCGACCTGTTGCCGCCGTCGCCGTTCGTCCAGTGCGCCGGACGCGAGCAGAACGTCGCGGTGACGGCCGATCTCGGCCCACACCTCGTCCAGCCCGACGTCGGTGAGCGCGCTGCACGTCAGCACCGGCGGGGTCCATTCGGCCTCGCGTCCGTAGATCATCCGCAGGGCCCCGGAGAGTTCGCGGGCCGCGCGCTTCGCTTCTCGTTCGTGGTCGCCGTCGGCCTTGTTGACCGCGATGACGTCGGCGAGTTCGAGGACGCCCTTCTTGATCCCCTGCAACTGGTCGCCGGTCCTGGCCAGCGTCAGGAAGAGGAAGCAGTCGACCATGTTCGCCACGGTCACCTCGGACTGCCCGACGCCGACGGTCTCGACCAGCACGATGTCGTATCCGGCCGCTTCCATCAGGACGATCGTTTCGCGGGTCGCCCGCGCGACACCGCCGAGAGTCCCCGAAGTCGGCGAAGGACGGATGAACGCCTTCGGGTCCACCGCTAGCCGCGCCATCCGGGTCTTGTCGCCGAGGATCGAGCCGCCGGTCCGCGTCGACGACGGGTCGACGGCCAGCACGGCCACCTGGTGCCCGGCCTCGGTCAGATCCGTGCCGAGCTGGTCGATGAAAGTCGACTTGCCGACACCGGGCACCCCCGTGATGCCGACGCGCCGCGCGCCGCCCGCGTGCGGGAGCAGCTCGACCAGCAGTTCCTGCGCCTGCGCCCGGTGGTCCTCCCGGTTGGACTCGACGAGCGTGATCGCCCGGGAAAGCAGGCCGCGGTCACCCGCGAGGACCCCCTTGGCCAGCGCCTCGACGTCGATCTTGCGCGGCAAGGTTCAGGACTCCTGCGCGGTCAGCTGTCCGATGAGGTCGATCGCCGCTTCGGCGATCACCGTGCCGGGGCCGAAGATCGCCGCCGCGCCCGCCGCGCGCAGTTCCTCGTAGTCCTGCGGCGGGATGACGCCGCCGACCACGACGATGATGTCCTCGCGGCCCTGTTCGGCGAGTTCGGCGCGCAGCGCGGGGACCAGCGAAAGGTGCCCCGCCGCCAGCGACGAAACGCCGATCACGTGCACGTCGGCCTCGATCGCCTGCCGCGCGACCTCGCCGGGGGTGGAGAACAGGGGACCGACGTCGACGTCGAACCCGATGTCGGCGAAGCCGGTCGCGATCACCTTCTGGCCGCGGTCGTGGCCGTCCTGGCCCATCTTCGCGACCAGGATCCGGGGACGGCGGCCTTCTTCCTCAGCGAAACTCTCGACCAGTTCACGAGCCCGTTCGACGTTCTCGGCCTTGCCGACCTCCTCGCGGTACACACCGGAGATGGTACGAATCTGACCGGAGTGGCGCCCCCAGATCTTCTCCAGCGCGTCGGAGATCTCCCCGACCGTGGCCTTCGCCCTGGCGGCGTCGATGGCCAGCGCGAGCAGATTGCCGTCGGCCTGCGCGCCCGCGGTGAGCCGCCGCAGCGCGTCCTGCGTCGCGTTCTCGTCGCGCTCCTCACGCAGGCGCCGCAGTTTCTCCAGCTGCTGCGCGCGCACGCCGGCGTTGTCGACCTTGAGCACGTCGATCTGCTCGTCGTCGGTCACCTGGTACTTGTTGACGCCGATCACCGGCTGACGACCGGAGTCGATCCGCGCCTGGGTGCGCGCGGCGGCCTCCTCGATGCGCAGCTTCGGGATGCCCGCGTCGATCGCCTTGGCCATCCCGCCCGCCTGCTCGACCTCGGTGATGTGGCCCCACGCCTTGCGCGCGAGGTCATAGGTCAGCTTCTCGACGAAAGCGCTGCCACCCCACGGGTCGATGACGCGGGTGGTGCCGGATTCCTGCTGCAGCAACAACTGCGTGTTCCGTGCGATGCGGGCGGAGAAGTCCGTCGGCAGCGCGAGGGCCTCGTCGAGGGCGTTGGTGTGCAACGACTGCGTGTGTCCCTGGGTCGCCGCCATCGCCTCGACACAGGTGCGGACGACGTTGTTGTAGACGTCCTGCGCGGTCAGCGACCAGCCCGAGGTCTGCGAGTGGGTCCGCAGGCTCAACGACTTCGTGCTCTTGGGTTCGAAGCCCTTCACGAGCTTCGCCCACAGCAGCCGCGCGGCACGGAGCTTCGCGACCTCCATGAAGAAGTTCATGCCGATCGCCCAGAAGAAGGACAAGCGCGGCGCGAACTTGTCGACGTCGAGACCGGCCTCGACACCGGCGCGGATGTACTCGACGCCGTCCGCGAGCGTGTACGCCAGCTCCAGATCGGCGGTCGCCCCGGCTTCCTGCATGTGGTAGCCGGAGATGGAGATCGAGTTGTACTTCGGCATGTTCCGCGAGGTGAACGAGAAGATGTCCGAAATGATCCGCATCGACGGCTGCGGCGGATAAATGTAGGTGTTGCGGACCATGAACTCCTTGAGGATGTCGTTCTGGATGGTCCCGGCCAGCTTGTCCGGCGTGACACCCTGTTCCTCGGCCGCGACGACGTAGAGCGCGAGCACCGGCAGGACGGCGCCGTTCATGGTCATCGAAACGCTCATCTTGTCGAGCGGGATGCCGTCGAAGAGCTGGCGCATGTCGTAGATCGAGTCGATCGCGACGCCCGCCATGCCGACGTCACCGGCGACGCGCGGGTGGTCGGAGTCGTAGCCGCGGTGCGTCGCGAGGTCGAAGGCGACCGAAAGGCCCTTCTGCCCGGCGGCGAGGTTGCGACGGTAGAAGGCGTTCGATTCCTCGGCGGTGGAGAACCCCGCGTACTGGCGGATGGTCCACGGCTGGTTGACGTACATCGTCGGATACGGGCCGCGCAGATACGGCGCGATACCGGGGTAGGTTCCGAGGAAGTCCACTCCGGACAGATCGTCGGCGGTGTAGACCGGTTTGACGCCGATGCCTTCCGGCGTCTCCCAGGCGAGCGCGTCGGGGCCCTTGCCGGTGGCGGCATGAAGGGCTTCGGTCCACTGAGGACGGTCGGCGGGGCCGGGGGTGCCCAGGTCGACACCGGCGAAGTTCGGGATGGTCATCACTGCACTCCGAGCTCGTTCAACGTGCCGGTCAGGACTTCGAGGGCGTCACAACCCGTGAAGAGGTAGTCCGTGATGTCCGGGTAGTCGCCGGGTTTTCCGGCGAGCAGCACCGACGTGGCGCCTGCTTCCTTCAACGCCTTCGCGACGCTGGCGGCTTCTTCCGCGTAGGAGGTGTCACTCCCGCAGAGACAGGCGATTTTCGTTCCACTGGCCCGGAATTCCGCGACGATATCCTCGGTCGCGCCGGGGTTGACGGCTTCGATCCCGCCCGCTTGGAAGAGGTTCGCCGCGAAACTCGCCCGCGCGGTGTGCGCCGCGACCGGGCCGAGGGTGGCGAGGAAGACGCGGGGACGGCTGGGCTGCGCGTCCGCCCGGTCCCGCAGGGCTTCGAACGCCTCGGCGTACCGGTGCCGCGGCAGACCACCGCCGGGCAGGTCGCCGACCGGGTCGCGAACGACCCCTTTTTCCGTCAGGTTGGGGAATTCGCTCACCCCGGTGATCGGGTCGCGCCGGGTCGCGATCCGCTTCGACCGCTTCTCCCAGGTCTCAGCGAGACGTCCGGCGAGTGCGCCGGAGGCCAGTTCGGCCTCGATCCCGCCCGCGGCTTCGATGGCGGTGAACTCGTGCCAGGCGGCCTTGGCCAGTTCGCCGGTGAGGTTCTCGACGTACCAGGAGCCGCCTGCCGGGTCGATGACACCGGCCAGTTTGGACTCCTCCAGCAGGACGGCGTGCGTATTGCGCGCGATCCGCGCGGAGAAGGCGTCCGGCTGCCCGATCGCGGCGTCGAACGGGAGCACGGTGATCGCGTCCGCGCCACCGACCCCGGCGCCGAAACAGGCGACCGTCGTGCGCAGCATGTTCACCCACGGATCGCGCTGGGTCAGCATCGCGGGCGAGGTGACCGCGTGCTGCCGCATACCGGAAGCCTTGCCGCCGGAAACCTCGGTGACCCGGGCCCACAGGCGCCGCGCGGCGCGGAACTTGGCGATCGTGAGGAACTGGTCGGCCGTGGCGGCGAGCCGGAATTCGAGCTGTCCGGCCGCGGTGTCGACGGCCAGGCCCGCTTCGGTGAGCGCGCGCAGGTAGGCGACGCCCGCCGCGATGGCCGCGCCGAGTTCCTGCGCGTCCGAGCCGCCCGCCTCGTGGAACGGCAGGCCGTCGGCGACGATCGTCCGCACCTTCGGATGGCTCTTCGCGACGCGGGACGCCAGCTGAGCGGCGGGCGCGAGGGGGTGCGCCGTGCCGGTGCGCGCGGTCAGGCCGATCGGGTCGGCGCCGAGGGTCGCGGTGACCGCGCTCGCCGGGATCTCGCGTTCGGCGAAGATCTCGAACAACGCGGTGGCCGCGGCTTCGTACTCTTCGCCCGCGTCGAGGGTGACAGGCGCGAGGTCGACGTAGACCTCGTTCAGCGCGTCGGCCAGCTCGGCCACGGGCACCCCGCCCGCGCCCGCGCGCAACCAGACAGAGCTGACGCCGCCTTCGAGGTCGGCGAGGATCGCGGTGTTCGTGACCTTGGCGTCACGGCGCGCGTATCGGGCGCGGACGTCCCACCCCGTCGTCACCGAACCTTCTGGACGAGCGCTTCTCACAAACGGCGGAAGACCGGGGAAGCCGGTCTCCCCGACCGTGTCCTCGGCGGTGTACAGCGGCTGGATCTCCAGGCCGTCATACGTCCTCGTGACCAACTTGCTTTCGGGCAGTCCGTCGAACGCCTCGTCGATCGCGCCGCTTTTGCGCAACACCCCGGCGACGAGCTCTCGCCACTGCTCCCGGCTCGCTTCCGGGAACTCCGCCGCGAGCTTGAGCACCTCGGGCGCGTCGGGCTCGTCAGGGGTCCGCACTGACTCCGTCTCGGCCACTTCCGTCATAACCAACGATGCTAACGGCCCTCAACTACCCCTACCTGTGACGCTAGTCGCGCTGAGGGGTGGCTCGGCCGTTCACTCCGACAGGGCACGGCGCATCAGCCCGCCACAGGGGCATACGACACAATTGGGGCCGTGCCGTCCGACCCCACCGAGTCCAGCGAGAGCCCCGGCGAAGAGACGCGTGTCGTCGCCGGGCGATACCGGTTGCGCTCGGTCATCGGATCAGGGTCGATGGGCACGGTCTGGTCGGCCTACGACGAGTTCCTGCACCGTCCGGTCGCGGTCAAGGAAGTGCGGCTCCCGCCCGGCGTCCCGGCTTCGCAGGCCGACGAACTGCGGGAACGGACTCTGCGCGAAGCCCGCGCGATCGCCGTCCTGAGCCACCCCAACGTGATCATCCTGCACGACGTCGCACGCGAGAACGACGAACCGTTCGTGGTCATGGAGCTGCTGCCGTCACGCAGTCTCGCGCACATCCTGCGCGACCACGGGCCGCTGACGGTCGAGCAGGCGGCGGCGGTCGGCATCGCGGTGGCGTCCGCGCTCGAAGCCGCGCACGCCGCCGGGATCACCCACCGTGACGTCAAACCGGGAAACGTCCTGGTCGCCGGCGACGGCCGCATCAAGCTCACCGACTTCGGAATCGCCCGCAACGTCTCCGAAGCCACCATGACCCGCACCGGGATGATGCTGGGCTCCCCCGCCTACATCGCGCCCGAAGTCGCCTCCGGCGGCGCGGTCGTCCCCGCCGCCGACCTGTGGGGTCTCGGCGCGACGCTGTTCGCCGCCGTCGAGGGCTCACCGCCCTACGACGCCGACGGTGACCCGCTCGAAACCGTCGGGAAGGTCGTCAACGGCAAGGTGCCGAAGCCCGGCCCCGGCCCGCTGTCCGACGTCATCGGCGCGCTCATGAAGAAGGAGCCGTCGAAGCGGATCACGCTGCGCGAGGTGCGGCGCCGCCTGTACCCGTTGCAGGCCAAGACGCTGATCGACCTCTTCCCCGCCGAGCTGTTCCACACGCCCGACGGCAAGAAGACCACCGCGCATCTGGACGCGACCGACACCCAGGTGATCAAGACGGTCGCCCCCGAGAAGCCGTCGGATGGTACGAGTTCCCAACTCGCCGCCGACCCCGGGCCGCTGCCCTTCCTGCGCCCGTCCGAGCCCGCCGCGGAACCCCGCTCTCCGGAACCCCGGTCTTCGCAAGACCTCGCCGAACTCGCGCCGATGCCGACGGTCACGCCGACGGCGCCGCGCCCGCCGGGCCGGTCGACGGCGGCCACGGTGGTACTGGCGATCGCGTCGATCGTCGTGTTCCTTTTGGCCGCCGGGGGCGGATTCGTCCTGGCCAGGGCCGTCGGCGGAGAGGACCTGCGGCCGCCGGCCGCGCTGGAACAGGGCGACACGATCATGCCCCAGCCGCCGCCGAAGCTGATCACTCAGCAGGGTGACGCCAGCATCGTGAACGGCGTCAAAGGCGGCCGGTTCAGCATCGGCGTGCCGGAAGGCTGGAAGAAGTTCGTCGCACCGCACGTCACCAAGGGTCTGGCGAGCACGGTGGTCCAGTACGTCTCACCCGACGGCCGTCAGGTCATCCGGGTCGAGCGGCTCGGCGGTTTCCTGTCCGACGCCCCGCCACCCGCCTACTTCAGCTGGCTGAAGTCGCAGCATCCGGAACTCTCGCTCGTCGGCGAACCCGGCACCGTGCCCGGCCGGGGAACGGAGAGCATGCGGTACGTCTACCGGACGATCGAACGCTCCGCCGGCGCGACCAGGGACGCCACGAACGACACCATCAGGCGCACGACGTTCATGGACCTGTTCGGCGTGGGCACGGACCTGTGGATCGTGTCGGTGACCGCGCCGATCGAGCAGGAGTCGTCGGCGAAGACGGCGATCTTCGAGCCGGTGGCGCAGTCACTCACCGTCGACGGCTAGCTCCGTTGATCGAGCTCATGCCGATCACGACCCGCGGACCGGCAACCCGCACAAGCTCCACACCAGTGGTCGAACAAAGACGAGTCCCCAAGGGGCCTCACGGACCTCAGCCGCCAGAACCCGGCTCGTCGTCGACGGCCAGCCGGGCGAAGTGCTCCTTCGAGGCACGCTGCTGCGCCAGCCTCCGCAGTACCGAAAGCAGCCTGTCGCCGAGCACGGTCTCCACGACGGCGATCTCGATGATGCGCTCCAGCGACTCGACTCCGGCGATGCCCTGAAGGTCGAGGTCGGCCGTCCGGTCGGCGACCTCGGCGTACTCGTCGAGTTTGTCGAGGTACCAGCCGTGCCCCACGTCCCGGATCGCGCACAGGACGCCGACCAGGGCCTGGATGATCAGATCGTCGTCGTCCTTGCAGGGCCAGCCGCGGCGCTCGGCGAGGTCGCGGACGGTGGCGAGTGCCCATTGCCGGCTTTCGTCGTCGACGACCTGGCGGGCGCTCGTGAGGCCGTCCTGCGCGATGCCGAGGATGCGGTGGGGGCTGACCTTCCCCTCGTCGACGGCGGCCAGCACCTCGCCGACGGTCGCGAGCGAGAGGCCGCCGATGTCCATCAGCGCCCTGATCAGCTTGATCCGCTGGACATGCCCGTCTCCGTACTGGGCCTGGTTGGGGCTCGTCCGCTCCCCCGGCGGGACCAGCCCCTCCCGCAGGTAGTACTTGATCGTGGCGACCGGGACCCCGGCCTTTTCGCTCAGTTCCGCCATCCGCACGCGTTGTCACTCCGATCTCAGGGACGGTTCAGGGTCAACCCTGAAGACGTCTCAGGATGGATAGTTTAACTTCCCATAACGGAGAGCTTGACTATCCATTCTGGGAGGGACCCATGACCATCTTGACCGATCTTCGCGAGAGAACCCGCACCTGGCACCGGGGTTCGTATCGCTTGGCCCAGGCCTTCGCGGTGATCACCGTGCTGTGCGTACTGGCCATGCTGATCGACCAGCGAACCCTGAACGGCGCGCCGCTCTGGGCGAAACCGTTCAAATTCGCCGTTTCCGCCGCGCTGTACTTCTTCACCTGGAGCTGGCTCGTCTCGCTGTTGCCGAAGTTCCGGCGGACCGCGAACTGGCTGGCGAACACCCTCGTCGTGATCTTCGCGGCCGAGTACGTGCTGGTGGTGTTCCAGACCGTCCGCGTCCGGGCGAGCCACTTCAACGCCGAAACCTCGTTGGACAACACGATCTTCCAGGTCATGGGCGGGATGATCGCCATGCTGTGGGTGATCAACCTCGTACTGACGATCGCCATCCTCTTCACCCGGCTCCCGGACCGCGCGACGACGTGGGCGGCCCGGATCGGCGCCGTCCTCGGCATGGTCGGGATCTCGCTGGCGGTCCTGATGAACGGGCCCACCCCCGAACAGCAGGCCGCGCTCGACGCGACGGGGACTTCCACGATGATCGGCGCGCATACGGTCGGCCTCCCCGACGGCGGCCCCGGCCTGCCGATCCTCGGCTGGAGCACGGTCGGCGGCGATCTGCGGATCCCGCATTTCCTCGGTTTGCACGCCCTCCAGGCACTTCCGCTGCTCGCGCTCGCCCTCGGCGTCCTGGCCGCGCGCTACCCGCGACTCCGCGACGGCCTCGTCCGGACGCGCCTGGTGCTGGTCGCCGGTGCCGGATACGCGGGCCTGCTCGCCCTGCTCACCTGGCAGGCCTTGCGCGGCCAGTCGATCGTCGCTCCCGACGGTCAGACGCTGACGGCCTTCGCCCTGCTCCTGGCCGGTGTGGCCGTCAGCGGGCTGATCGCGATCGGGCGGCCGTCGACGGATCGGGAGCTGGAGGCCTCACCGCGATGAGCGTCGGGACCTTGTTCACCTGGACCTTCCCGATCGCCACGCCCTTCTGGCTGCTGATGATCTTACTGCCGGGCTGGTCGTGGACCCGCCGGATCCTGTCCTCGCCGTGGGTGCCGCTGCTGCCGCTCGTGCCGTACTTCGCCCTCGCCATCGCGCACTTCGGCGAACTGTGGACGGCGGTGAGCAGGCCGGATCTGGACGTGCTCAGCGCGTTCACCGGATCGCCGTACGGGGCGGCGACGATCTGGGCCCACCTGATCGCCTTCGACCTGTTCATCGCGCGGTGGATGTACTTCGAGGCCCGCGAGCACCGGATCCATCCGCTGGTGGCCGGCCCGATCCTGGCGCTCACGATCTTCTTGTCCCCGTTCGGGCTGGTGGCGTTCCTGCTCGTGCGAACCGTCCGGATACGCTCGTCGGCATGAGTGAGAACGAGGTCGCGGCGGCCGCCGCCATCGCCGAACGCACCGGCGTCGAGAAGCACGACATCGCCGTCGTGCTCGGTTCGGGCTGGCGCCCGGCGGCGGACGTCATCGGGGAGCCCGAGGCGGAGATCCCGCTGGGCGAACTGCCCGGCTTCGTCGCGCCGGGCGCGGTCGGACACGGGGGAACCGTCCGATCGGTCCGGGTCGGCGAGAAGCGCGCACTGATCCTGCTGGGCCGCACGCATTTCTACGAGGGCAAGGGGATCGACCCGGTCGTGCACAACGTGCGCACCGCCGCGGCGGCGGGCGCGCGGACGGTGCTGCTGACCAACGCGGCGGGCGGGCTGCGCGAAGGGTTCCGCGTCGGCCAGCCGGTGCTCATTTCCGACCACCTGAACCTGACCGCGCGGTCGCCGATCGTCGGCGCGAACTTCGTCGACCTGACGGATCTCTACTCGAAGCGGCTGCGCGACATCGCCCGGACCATCGATCCGTCGCTGGAAGAGGGCGTGTACGCGGGGCTGACCGGACCGCATTTCGAGACTCCGGCGGAGATCCGGATGCTGCGGACGCTCGGCGCCGACCTCGTCGGCATGTCCACGGTGCTGGAGGCCATCGCCGCCCGCGCCGCCGGGGTCGAGGTCTTCGGGCTTTCGCTGGTGACCAACCTGGCGGCCGGGATGACCGGGGAACCCCTGAACCACCAAGAGGTCCTCGAAGCGGGCCGTCAGTCGGCCACCCGCATGGGCACCCTCCTCAAGGAACTCGTCGCCCGCGCGTGACCTCTTCGCGCGTGCAGGCCCCTTCCCTCGGCTGAGCAAGGGAAGGGGCCTGCACGCGCTTGTGCGGTTTCAGCCCGCGAACTCGGGCAGCCGCGCGGCGACCTCCGCCGGTGACGGCATCGCGGCGACCTCGTCGGCCAGTTTCCGCGCGGCAGCACGGACGCCGTCGTCGGCGAGCAGCTTTCGCGACTGCTCGAAAATGGCGTCCTCGGTGCCTTCCGCGCCGATGAGCTGACCGCCGACCCCCGCCGCGACCACGGCTTCGGCGTTCGTGAACTGGTCCGCGCCCTGCGGGAGCACCAGTTGTGGCAGAGCGGCGCCGAAGGCCCCCAGCGTCGTCCCGCTGCCACCGTGGTGGACCACGAGGTCGACGTGCGGCAGGAGTTCGGTCTGCGGTACCCACGCCTCGACGCGTACGTTCGCCGGGACTTCGCCCAGTTGTGCCGGCTCCACCGTGGGACCCGCGGCGACCACGACGTCCGCCTCCAGCCGCGCGAGACCGGCGATGGCCCGCTTCAGCACGCCCTCGTCGCCGAAAGCGGTGCCGAGCGTCAGGTAGATCAGCGGACGGCTCTTGTCGCGCCCCACCACACCGGCCGGGAGGTCACCCGGCTCGGCCCAGCCGACGGGACGCAGCGGAATCCTGTTCGTCTCGGCCAGGAAATCGGGCGACTGCACCGATTCCGGGCAGATGTCGATGACGGGATCCCCGAAGGAAGTCAGCTTGACGCCATCGACCCCGATCTCGTTCGCGTAGTCCTCGATGTGGCCGTTGATGATGTCCATGACCTCGCCCGGCGAAACCCGGCCGAAACCGTGCCCGATCGCGGGAATCCCGGCGAGCCGGGCGGCGATGGCGCCACCCGCGTTGCCGCTTTCGTACACGACCAGATCCGGCCGGTGCCGCTCCAACAGCGGCGTCAGATCGGCGACGAACCGCCGTGGCAGCACATTTCCGAACACTTGCCCGATAACGGGATAAAACGACTCCGGCGGGGCGGTCGGATCACGGGGCGGAGCGTCGGGACCGAAGAACGAAGCGAACGCCTCGCGCATCCCGAATCCGGCGCTTTCCCAGGCCAGACCCGCCTTTTCGACGACCGGCCGCATGTCCTCACCGGTGGCGAAGAGTACGTCGTGCCCGGCGTCGCGCGCGGCGACGGCGAGCGGTAGTAGGGGATAGAGATGACCATGACTCACCAGAGAAGTGAAGATCAATCGCACCTTTTCCAAGGTACCCGTAGGCTGGCTCGGTGACGACTTCCTTGACCCCGGCTCTCCGGGATCGGGCTTTCCGCTGGATCGCCGACGATCCGGACGACGGTTCCCGCGTCGAACTGCAGAACATCCTCGCCCGCGCGATGGGCGGCGAAGCCGACGCGGCGGACGAACTCGCGGACCGGATGGCCGGTCCGCTCGAGTTCGGCACGGCCGGGTTGCGCGGTCCCGTGCGCGCGGGTCCCAACGGAATGAACGTCGCGGTCGTGACGCGCACGACGGCCGGGGTCGCGGCCTGGCTGAGCGCGCGAGGACATTCGGGCGGCGTCGTGGTGGTCGGCCGCGACGCGCGGCACGGTTCGGAAGCCTTCGCCTCGGCCGCCGCCGAAGTGCTGACGGCCGCCGGATTCGCGGTGAAGGTGCTTCCGAGGCCGCTGCCCACTCCGGTGCTCGCGTTCGCCGTGCTGGAACTCGGCGCGGTCGCCGGCATCCAGCTCACCGCATCGCACAATCCGCCCGCCGACAACGGTTACAAGCTTTACGACGCGACCGGCGGCCAGATCGTCCCGCCGTCGGACGGTCAGATCGAGCAGGCCATCGAAGCCGCTTCCCCCGCGATCGGCGTACCGCGCGCGCCCGGCGCCGAGGTACTGGGCGACGAACTCCTGGACGCCTACCTCGACAAGGTCGCGCTCCTCCCCCGCGGCACGGAACGGGAGATCAAGGTCGCCGCGACGGCGCTGCACGGCGTCGGCGCGGAGACCCTGCGCGCGGCGTTCGACCGCGCCGGGTTCACCGATCTGCATCAGGTGACCGAGCAGGCGACACCGGATCCGGACTTCCCGACGGTCTCCTTCCCGAACCCGGAAGAACCGGGCGCGACGGACCTCTTGCTGGCGCTGGCGTCCGAAGTGGACGCCGATCTGGCTGTCGCGCTCGACCCCGACGCCGACCGATGCGCGCTGGGCGTACGCGAGCGGGACGGTTCGTGGCGGATGCTGCGGGGCGACGAAACCGGCGTCCTGCTCGGCTGGCATATTCTGTCCACTGTGGACACCGAAGACCCGTTGGTGGCCACGACGATCGTGTCGTCGTCGATGCTCGGTGAGATCGCGACGGACTTCGGGGCGCGCTACGCGGAGACCTTGACCGGGTTCAAGTGGCTGGTCCGCGCGGGCGAGAGGCTCGTGTTCGCCTACGAAGAAGCGCTCGGCCTCTGCGTGAACCCCCATTTCGTGCGGGACAAGGACGGCATCTCCGCCGCCGTGTTCGCCGCCGGGCTGGCCGCCTCCCTGCGCGCGGCGGGCCGCGGGCCGCTGGACGTCCTCGACGAACTGGCCGTGCGGCACGGGGTACACGTGACGGATCAGGTCTCGCTGCGGGTCACCGACCTGTCGGTGCGGGAGAAGCTGATGGCCGGCCTGCGCGCCGCTCCCCCGGCGGCGGTGGCGGGCACCGACGTCACGATGGAGGATCTCCGGCCCGGCGCCGACGTCCTCCGCCTGACCGGTGAAGGTCTGCGCGTCGTGATCAGACCGTCGGGAACCGAGCCGAAGCTGAAGGCGTATCTCCAGGTGAAGCAGCCGGTTTCCGGCGACCTCGCCGAAGCACGCGCCACCGCGGAGACCCGGCTGGCCGCCCTCCGGGCCGACATCGAGGCCCGGCTGGCCTGACAATCGGTCCATGGCGAAGCTGCTGATCGTCCACCACACGCCGTCGCCCTCGACGCAGGCGATGTTCGAGGCCGTGCTCTCCGGCGCGAAGCATCCGGACATCGAGGGCGTCGACGTCGTGCGCCGTCCGGCGCTGGCCGCGACGGTGCCCGACGTCCTCGAAGCCGACGGATACCTGCTCGGCACTCCGGCGAACCTCGGTTACATGTCGGGGGCGCTGAAGCACTTCTTCGACACCGTCTATTACCCGTGCCTGGACGCCACGCGGGGACGCCCGTTCGGGTTCTTCGTGCACGGCAACAACGACACCGCGGGAACCGTGCGCGGGATCGAGAGCATCACCACCGGCCTCGGCTGGGAACTCGCCGCCGCCCCGGTGCTCGTCACCGGCGAACCGGGCAAAGCGGAGCTGGAGGCTTGTTTCGAACTCGGCGGCACCCTCGCCGCGCGTTTAGTCCTCTGAATGCGAAAGACCCCGGAAAAGTAAGGGGCCTGTCACCGGAAGCCCTGGGGGTCGACCTCCGGCAACAGGCCTAAGCCAAGGGTTCGCCGTAATGGCGATCGACCTTGACTACCGCAGCGTACTACACCCGGCACGATCTTGTGCACCCACCTGGAAAAACGCCTCTCACTCCGTAGTCCGTGCACCCCCAGGGCACAGATTCCGGAGAGAGAGGCCTGGGCACGGTCCGAAACCGCTTGACAACTGTAAACCACTGCATACAGGCGCTGTCAACAGCTGCGGACAGGGCGGATCGCGTTACACTCCCACTACGGAACGGGACGATGAAAAACGAACGGGGGGTCATGTCGCCGCACCAGACCTTCGCCGAGAAACTCAGCGCGCTGATCGATTCGGTGCGCGCCGACGAGGGTGCCCCGCACAGTTATCGCGAACTGTCCGCGGCGATCGACCGCGCGGGCGGCCCCGCGATGTCGCCCGCGTATCTCCAGCAGCTCGCCACCGGCAAGCGGATCAATCCGAAGATCCACTACGTCGAGGCTCTCGCGAGGCTCTTCGGCGTCCCGGTCACCTACTTCTTCGACGACCAGGAACCGCAACCCGTCGGAGAGGCGAAGCTCATGGCCATGCGCGCGCAGGAGCTTTCCCCGCAGGGCCGACGCCAGGTCATGGACCTGCTGGAACTCGTCGAACGGTACGAACGTGCCGCCGAACGTGACCGGCCTGGCGAAAGCCGATGAAGGAACGCGAGCTCCGCAAACGCTGCCGGAAGATGCTGAACAAGCTCGACATCGAACCGCCGCTCGACGTCGGCGTGCTGTGCGAGCGGCTCGGCGATCAGCGGGGCAGGCCGATCCGGCTGATGCCGTATCCGCTGGAGGTGCCCGGCCCGTTCGGTTGCTGGATCGCCACCTCGACGGCGGACTACATCTTCTTCCAGCAGGAGACCACGAAGTCCCATCAGGATCACATCATCCTGCACGAACTCGGGCACATGCTCGCCGATCACCACCCCGGCGGCGACGCCGAACCCGCCGACTTCCTGCGCGGCCCGGCACCGGACCTCGACGGCGACGCCGTCCATCGCGCGTTACGCCGCACTTCCTACGATGAGGCGCACGAATGGGAAGCCGAGACCGTGGCGACCATCATCCTCGAATGGGCGTCGGTCTTGAACTACACGATCCCCCGTCGCGCCGACGACGATGACGTCCGCCGCGTCCAAGGCGCGCTGGGCGACCATCAAGGGTGGCTGTGAACGCGCTGTTCTCTCCCGTCAACATCGTGGCGATGGCGCTGTTCGCGACCGCGCTCGCCTGGCGGATCTACCAGACGTACCGGGCGCCGCGGGTGCTCCCGAACTGGGCGATCACCGTCACGATCGTCTGTGTCGCCGGTTCGTTCCTCGCCCAGCAGAAGGTCATCTCCGGCTGGCTCGACGGGCTGGCAGGCAAGGGCACCGGACGTCTGGTCAACAACGTTCTGCTCGCCTTCGGGGTCTGCGCGCTGTTGCTCGTCTTCCTCGGCTCCGCGCTGGGTCCGCGCAGGCCACGACGGGTCCTCTTCGAACTGGTCCCGCTGTCCGGCGCGATCGCGCTGATGCTGGTCGCCATGGCCATCACCCCGCCGGAGAAACGCGGGCTCGCGCTGAGCCCGAAACTCGTGCACGAGCCCGGTGTCGCGCTGTTCTACCTCGGGGCGGGGCTGTACCTGATCTACGGCCTCGCCGCCTGTGCCTGGTGGATCTTCCGGTACATCCGTACCGCGGACCGGCATCTGCGGACCGGGTTGAAACTCGGCGCCGCCGGACTGATCTGCCTGTCGGCGGGCAGCGTCTTCCGCGCGCTCTACATCGTCATCGCCTGGGCGTTCGGGCCGTCGGTCCCGATTCTGCTCACCGTCGCCGTCCCGCTGGTGATCCTCGGCATCGTGCTCTTCCTCGCGGGCATCACCTATCCCGGCGCCCGCGCCCGGTTCGCCGCGCTGCGCCGCCGTCGCCAGCATCGGCTCCACCACGAGCGGCTCACCCCCCTCTGGACCGTGCTGGCCGAGATCTATCCGAACATCGTGCTCCGGAGCACGCCTCAGGGGCCGTGGGAGCGCTGGCGCCCGCGCACGGTCCATCGCCATTACTACCGCCGGGTGATCGAGATCCGGGACGGACTCGTGCAGCTGAGCCCATATCTCGAAACCGACCTCACCGCGCTCGCCGTCGACGACCCCTTGGCGGCGGCGGAGGCACTGAAGACGGCGATCGCCAGGCAAGCCGCCGGTGAAGAGACCGACGGGCGGGCGAAACTCGTGCTTCCCGGCGGTGGCGCGGACATCGAATCCGACGTGCGGCCGTTGCTCGCGCTTTCGGCCGCGATCTCCCGGAACGAGGCATGACCTTGCAGCTTTTGCTGACAGCGAGCCGGATCCTGCCGCGGCCGAGCACGCCCGTGGAAGACGGCGCCGTTCTCGTCGACGGCGACCGGATCCTCGCGGCCGGCCCGCGCGCGGAGGTCGCCGCACAGGCGTCACCGGACGCCGAAAAGCTCGACTTCCCCGGCGCGACACTGCTGCCGGGCCTGTTCAACGCCCACGTACACCTGGCTTTCGACGCCACCCGCGAGATGCTTCCGAACTTCCTGGCGAGCGACGACGCCGCCTTGCGCGCGGGCGCGCGGGAACGCCTGGCTCAGCTGTTGCGCGGCGGGGTCACGACGGTGCGGGACCTCGGCGATCGGAACGCCCTCGGCGCGCGGGTCCGGGCGGAACTCGAAACCGAAGGCGTGACGGCCCCGCGTCTGCTGACCGCGGGCGCCCCGCTGACCGTCCCAGGTGGACACTGCCATTTCTTCGGCGGCGAGGTCGACGACGACGACGCCATCCGCGGGTTGATCGACGCGAACGCGGCCGCGGGCGCCGACGTCGTCAAGGTGATGGCCGGCGGTGGCCAGATCACCGAAGGCGGCGCGGACATGTGGGAATCCCAGTTCGACGTTCGCGCGCTCCGTCTGATCGTCGACCACGCGGCACGCCACGGGCTTCCGGTCGCCGCGCACGCCCATGGCGCCGACGCGATCGAGGCGTCGGTCGAAGCCGGGGTCCGCACGATCGAGCACTGCACCTGGATGACCGGGCCGCAGCGGCAGGACAGACGCGAAGGCGTCGCCAAGCGGATGGCCGCCGAAGGTATCGCGGCGTGTTCGACCAGCAGCCGCAACTGGCGGATGCTGGCCGAGCGCATGGGCGAGGAGCTGGCGAAGAACGTCTACGGACGGCTGTCCTGGCTGGAGGAGCTGGGCGTCCCGCTGCTAGCCGGGACGGACGCCGGACTGCCCGGTTCGGTCTTCGACGATCCCGTCGGCGCGCTCGAACTCTACGAATGGCTGGGCTTCGGCCGTCGCCGGATCCTGGAGATCGCGACCGAGGACAGCGCCGCCGGGCTCGGGCTCGGCGACGTCACCGGACGGCTCGCTCCCGGTCTGAGCGCCGACGTCCTGGTCGTCGACGGCGATCCGCTCGCCGACCTGTCCGCCCTGCGGCACGTCCGTCTGGTCCTCGCACGCGGTTCCCGAGCCTGATTCCCGAAAGTGGGACACCCACTTTGATGACATCGTTTTAAAACAGTGTTATCTTTGCCTTCGTCTCCACCCCACGAAGGGAAGAACCATGGAAGGCCCGATCAGACTGTTCACGGCGATCGCGCTCGTTTCGCTGCCGACGGTGATGTACGGCGGCTACGCGCTGATGGGCGTCCTGCGCGAGAAGAAACTGACCGAGCACCAGCGCGGGATGTTCCGCGCCGGCCATGCCCACGCCGGTGTCCTGCTGGTACTGGCGCTGGTCGCGCTGCAGATCCTCGGACAGACCGGGCTCTCGGTCACCGCGCGGTGGATCGTCTGCTTCCTGCTGCTGTTCGGCGTCCTCGCCCAGTCCGGCGGCTTCTTCCTGCACCTGGCGCCGGGCAAGGGCGAACTCGGCGGACGGGTCACCGGTGCCGGAGCGGTCCTGCTCGGAGCGGCGATCCTGACCACCGCGTACGGCGTGGCCTTCCCCTGACAAAACCGCCGGAGGCGGCTCGTTAAGCTTGCTGACGTGCCTGAATACCTGCCGACAGCCCCGGTCAAGGGGACCCGCGACTTCCTGCCCGCCGAGATGTCCGTCCGGACGCAGGTGTTCGGCCATCTCTACGACGTGCTCGAACTCCGCGGCTTCCTCCGCTACGACGGGCCGATCCTCGAACCCGCCGAGATCTACGAACGGAAGTCCGGGCAGGAGATCGCGGACCAGCAGCTGTACACGCTGACCACCAAGGGCGGCGAGCGGCTCGCGCTGCGTCCGGAGATGACGCCGTCGGTCGCCAGGATGATCGCGGGCAACGCGAAGTCGCTGCAGTTCCCGGTGCGCTGGTACAGCCACCCGAACTGCCACCGCTACGAACGGCCGCAGCGTGGCCGGGTCCGCGAGCACTGGCAGATCAACGCGGACATCTTCGGTTCGGACAGCGCGAACTCCGAGATCGAGATCTTCGAGCTCATCCACGACATGATGGGCGCGCTCGGGGCCACCCCGGAGATGTTCCAGGTGCGGGCCAACGACCGGAACCTGCTGTCGTCGGCGCTCACCGACATCGTCGGGGTGACGCCCGAGCAGTTGCCGCAGGTGTTCACCCTGGTGGACCGCTGGGAGAAGGCGGACCGCACGAAGCTGAGCGACAGCGCGGCCGAAGCTGGCCTGACCGACAAGCAGTTCGAGAAACTGACCGAGATCCTGTCGTCCGGCACGGCTTTGCTCGACGAGCTTCCGGAGCAGGTCAAGGAGAACTCGAACCTGGTGAAGGTGCTCGCCGGCGGCGCCGCGGACCTGATCGAATTCGATCCGATGATCGTGCGCGGGCTCGCGTACTACACGTCGACCGTGTTCGAGGTCTTCGACACCTCACCGGAGAACCGCCGGGCCCTCTTCGGCGGCGGCCGGTACAGCGACCTGGCGTCGATGTTCACGTCGCAGCAGATCCCCGGGATCGGCTTCGGCATGGGCGACGTCACGCTGATCGACTTCCTCGACACCCACGAACTGACGCCGAAACCGCGCAGCGAAGCCGATGTCGTGGTGATCCCGGTGGTCGAAGAGCTCACCGACGCCGCGCGCGACGTCGCCGGGCGGCTGCGCAAGGCCGGTCTGCGGACGTCCACGCCCATCGAGCTCCGCAAGCTGGGCAAGGAACTCACCCGGGCCGACAAGTCCGGGGCGCGGGCCGTGGTCATCGTCGGCCAGGAGGACTGGGACGCCGGGAACGTGACGGTCCGCAGCCTCGCCACCCGCGAGCAGCGGACCGTGACCGTCGACGAAGCGGTTTCGACGGTCACTTCCCTGCTCTGAACCTGAGTTCCGTGAAGGCCTCCTTCCCTACCCTCAAGGTAGGGAAGGAGGCCTTCACGGAACTCGCCGAACCCCTCAGCGCGACAGCAGCTTCATGCCCTCGTCGGGATAGCGCTGCCCGGCCACCGCGTCGGCCGGTACCGCTTCTTCGATCTCGGCCATGTCTTCAACCGTCAGCTTCAAGCCGACAGCCGCGACGTTCTCTTCGAGGTACTTGCGCCGCTTCGTACCCGGGATCGGCACGACGTCCTCGCCTTGCGCCTGCACCCACGCCAGCGCCAGCTGCCCCGCGGTGACCCCCTTTCGCTCGGCGAGGGCCCGCAGCGCCTCGACGATCGCCAGGTTCCGCTCGAGGTTCCCGTCGGCGAAGCGCGGTTGCGCCGCCTGCCGGAAGTCACCCTCGGCGAAGTCCTCTTTGGACTTGAAACGGCCGGTGAGGAACCCGCGCCCGAGCGGCGAATACGGCACCAGGCCGATGCCCAGCTCGCGGCAGACTCCGGCGACCTCGTCCTCGATGTCGCGTGACCACAGCGACCATTCCGTCTGCACCGCCGTCACCGGATGCACGGCGTGCGCCCGCCGGATCGTCTCCGGACCGGCTTCGGACAAGCCGATGTGCCGGATCTTCCCCTGCTCGACCAGGGAGGACAGCGCCCCCGCGGTCTCCTCGATCGGCACGTTCGGGTCGACCCGGTGCTGGTAGTACAGATCGATGTGGTCGACGTTCAGCCTGCGCAGCGAGGCCTCGACCTGTTGCCGCACATAGAACTCGTCGCCCCGGATCCCGCGCTTGCCGGGGTCGGCCTCGTCGCGCACGATGCCGAATTTGGTGGCGAGCACGACCTTGTCCCGCTTGCCAGCCAGCGCGCGGCCGACCAGTTCCTCGTTGCGGCCGAAGCCGTACATGTCCGCCGTGTCGATCAGGGTCACGCCCAGCTCGATCGCGCGATGGATCGTCGCGATCGATTCGGCTTCGTCACCTTGGCCGTAGAACTCGCTCATGCCCATGCAGCCGAGCCCCTGCGCACCGACTTCCAGTGTGCCGAGCCTGCGAATGGGCAGCATCGAACCCGTCATGTTCTCTCTCGCAATTCTTGATGAAGTTACTTACCCGCGGCTCGGGCGAGCCGCTCCGGGTAACGTTCGCCGGCGATCGCTTCGACCGGCGCGGCCTTCTCGATGGCCTCGATGTCCACTTCGGACAGTTCCAGTCCGGCGGCCGCCACGTTCTCTTCGAGGTACTTGCGCCGCTTGGTGCCCGGGATCGGCACGACGTCGTCGCCCTGTGACTGCACCCAAGCGAGCGCCAGCTGACCCGCCGTCACGCCCTTCTCCGCCGCCAGCGCGCGCAGCGCCTCGACGATCGCCATGTTCCGCTCGAAGTTGCCTTCGGCGAACCGCGGCAGATTGCGGCGCATGTCGTCTTCCGGCAGATCCTTCACCGACTTCACACTTCCGGTGAGGAATCCGCGACCGAGCGGCGAGAACGGCACGATGCCGATCCCCAGCTCGCGAGCGGTCGAAAGGATCTCGCCTTCGATGCCGCGAGTCCACAGTGACCATTCACTCTGCAGGGCCGTGACCGGGTGGACGGCGTGCGCGCGCCGGATCGTCTCGGCGCTCGCCTCGGAGATACCGGCGAACCGGATCTTTCCCTCGTCCACCAGTCCCGCGAGCGCGCCCCAGGTCTCCTCGACCGGCGTGTTCGGGTCGACCCGGTGCTGGTAGTACAGATCGATGTGGTCGACGTTGAGCCTGCGAAGGGATTCTTCGCAGCTCTTCTTGACGTAAGCGGCGTCCCCGCGGGCGGACATCCCGCCGTCCTTGTCCCAGATGATGCCGAACTTGGTCGCCAGCACCACCTGGTCCCGCTTGCCCTCGATCGCCCGGCCGACCAGTTCTTCGTTCGCGCCCGCCCCATAGACATCGGCGGTGTCGAGCAGGGTGACGCCCAGGTCGAGCGCGCGGTGGACGGTGGCGATCGACTCCGTGTCGTCGTCCCGGACGCCGTAGGCCTGGCTCATCCCCATGCAGCCGAGTCCTTGCGCCCCGACTTCCAGACCGCCGAGCCTCCTGGTGCTGATCACGCTGAAATTCCCTCCATGGTGGCTCCGGTGCCGAGCACCTTGCGCTCCACCTGGTCGTAGTGGTCGATCTTGTAGTCGAGGATGGCGAGGCAGGTCTGCAGCTCGGCGATCCGGTCGGCGACCGATTTGCGCTGGTCGACGAGGATCGCCTTGCGCCGTCCCGCGCTCGCCGCGCCGTGGTGGCGCAGTGAGGCGTACTCCCGCATGCGTTTGATGGGCATGCCCGTCAACCGCAGCTTGGTCAGGAACCCCAGCCACCCGAGATCCTCATCGGTGTAGGCGCGGCGCCCCGCGGCGTCCCGTGCCGGGGGCTCGACGAGTTTGATGCGCTCGTAGTACCTGAGGGTGTCGATGGACAACCCGCTACGTCGCGCGGCTTCCGCTATCGAGTAGCTCATGTCGTCGACAGTACGACCTGGAGTGCGCTCCAGGTCAACTCCGAATCCGAGCGATTGATAACAGCGTTGCGATACGCTCGGAGCATGCCACGCCCCAGGACGCACGACGAGAACCTCCGGCTGAAGCTACTGGACCGCGCCGGTGAGCTCATCTCGGCCGACGGCCCGAAGGCGCTCAGCCTCCGCAAGCTGGCCGCCGACGTCGGCACGTCCACCACCGCCGTCTATTCCCTCTTCGGCGGGAAGACCGATCTGGTCAGCGCCCTCTTTTCCGAGGGCTTCCGGCGCTTCGGCCTCCGGATGTCCGGCGTTTCGCGCACCGGCGACCCGGTCGAGGACCTCGTGCGGCTCGGCGTCGCCTATCGCGAAAGCGCACTGGCCGACCCGCATCTCTACGCGATCATGTTCACGAGGTCGGTCCCGGGTTTCGAGCCGGCGGAGGAGATGTCCGAGCAGGCGCGCGCCACGCTGGCGCCCCTGGAGGAGACGATCCGCGAGGCCGTCGCCGACGGCGTCTTCGCCGAAGTCCCGCCCGAGGTCGTCATCGTGAGCTGCTGGGGGCTCGTGCACGGCCTGGTGTCGCTGGAGCTGAACGGGAACCTGCCGGAGGAGTTCACCGTGAGCGAGGCCTACGAGACCGCGCTGCGGGCGAACGCCTCCGGCTGGCTGCGCCGCTGACGACTCGCGCTCAGCGGGCTAAACGCGACCCGGGGCGTCGAGCTGGGCCGCGTTCGCTCGGTTGACAGTCCGTGAAGGCCTCCTTGCTTACCTTCAGCGTAGGGAAGGAGGCCTTCACTACCGCGCGAACCGGCCGGATCGCGTTTAGCGGGCTAAACGCGATCCGGGGCGGTCAGACGGCGCCGTACTGCCGGTCACCAGCATCCCCGAGGCCGGGCACGATGAAGCCGGAGTCGTTGAGCCGCTCGTCGATGCTCGCGGTCACCACCCGCAGCGGCAGCCCGGTCTTCTCCAGGTGCTCGATGCCCTCGGGCGCCGCGAGCGCGCAGATCGCGGTGACGTCGGTGGCGCCCCGGTCGATGAGCAACCGGATCGTGTACTCCATCGAGCCGCCGGTCGCCAGCATCGGGTCGAGGACCATCACCGGCCGCTCGGCGAGCGATTCGGGCAGTGACTCCAGATACGGCGTCGGCTTGAGCGTCTCTTCGTCGCGGGCGAGGCCGACGAAACCCATCTGGGCGTCGGGGATCAGCTTGTGCGCCTGATCCGCCATCCCGAGCCCCGCCCGGAGCACCGGCACCAGCAGTGGCGGACTCGCCAGCGCGTAGCCGTCGGTGCGTGCCACCGGCGTATGGATGCGCTCGATCCGCACGGGCATGTCGCGCGTGGCTTCGTAGACCAGCATGACGGTCAGTTCGTGCAGCGCCGCGCGGAAGGCGGCGCTGTCGGTGCGCGCGTCGCGCATGGTGGAGAGCCTGGCCTTGGCCAGCGGGTGATCAACGACGTGCACATCCATGCCGGTCAATTTAGTCCGTCAGGTCTGCCGCGCGAACCAGCCGACCCAGCGGCGCTGCCACGGCATCTCCACCGAACGTTCGTGGTGGTTCGCCCGCGCCCACGCGACGGCCTCCTCGGCGGACAGCCCGGAAAGCGTGGCCAAGCAGGAGAGCACCGTCCCGGTCCGCCCCACCCCGCCGTAACAGGCGACCTCGACGTTCTCGCCCGCCGCGGCCCGGCCGTGCAGGGCCACGATCTGCCGCCGCGCCTCCGCCCGGTCCATCGGCAGCAGGAAGTCGGGCCAGCGGATCCACTCGTGGTCCCAGTCCAGCTTGTGGTCGTGTTTCCGGCGCAGCTTCGCGCCGCCCAAGTAAAGGCCGAAATCCGGCGTCGGCCCCTCCGGCCAGTGACGGCCCAGGCCCCGTCCGCGTACTTTGACGCCGTCCGGCAGTTCGATCGCACCGAGTAGTGAGTTCCCCATCACGGCAGAATCCCACTGTCGGCCAAAAGATGGACGCCCGGCCCTCTCGGCAGCGCTAGGCTCCTGCGCGTGAGCGAAGAGCCCTCCCTACCCGGACCCGATCAGATGCGCATTTCCGACGCCGACCGTGAGCAGGTCGCGCAGGTGCTGCACACGGCGATGTCCGAGGGGCGCATCACCATCAACGAACTGGAAGAACGGCTCACCACCGTCTACGCGGCCAAAACCGTCGGCGACCTCAAGCCGGTCACCGCGGATCTGCCTCGGCAGTCCAGGTCCGCGATCGAACCGTCGACCTCGCGCGCGCTCGGCCTGCCCGACGACCGCATCGGCGGGCACCCCGGCTCCGGCGCGTCGATCGCCGTCCTGTCCGGCGCGTCGCGCAAGGGCAGCTGGGTGGTCCCGCCGCAGCACAACAGCTTCGCGTTCTGGGGTGGCACCGAACTCGACCTGCGGCACGCGCGGTTCGCCGAGAAACATTCGACGATCACCGCGGTCGCGATCATGGGCGGGATCGACATCATCGTGCCCGACGACATCAACGTGGACGTCACCGGAATCGGCTTCATGGGCGCCTTCGAGCTGGAGGACCGCGCCGGGACGCCCGCGGCGCCGCCGACAGCGCCGACGGTGAAGATCACCGGCCTGGCGTTCTGGGGCGGCGTCGTCGTGAAGCGGAAACCGCGTAAGAAGGACACACCCGAACTGGAAGCCTGATCTGGACTGGGGGTTCACCGCATGCGCCGAAGTTTCGTCGCGATCGCTTGTGCCGCACTGCTTTCCGTCACCGCCATCCCGGCGGCCGCCGCCGAAAAGGCCGACCCGCGCCAGCGGGCGATGGACGCGGCCGTCGCCGCGGGTATCCCCGGCATGGTCGCCGTCGCCGACGATTTCCGCGGCGTCAGCGGCGTCGCGAACATCGACCGACCGGGCAAACCGAACGCCGCAGGCCGCTGGCGGGTCGCGAGTGTGTCCAAGGTGTTCGTCGCGACGCTGGTCCTTCAGCTCGTGGCCGAAAACCGCGTGGGACTGGACGAACCCGTCCAGCGCTACCTGCCGGGGCTCTTGCCGTACCCGGAGCCGGTCACCGTCCGCCAGCTGCTGCAGCACACCAGCGGACTCCCGCGTGACCTGCACCCCGAGGACACCTGGACGACGTGGCCGGAAGTCGACACCGAACGCTTCGAGCACTTCGGCAGTGAAGACCAGATCCGGCTGAGCACGTCGAAGCAGCCGCTGCAGTTCAAGCCCGGCACCAGCTGGGCGTACTCCAACACCGGCTACAACGTCCTCGGCCTGCTCGTCGAAAAGACCACCCGGAAACCGCTCGAACGGGTGCTGGCCGAGCGCGTCACCCGGCCGCTTCACCTGCTCGACACCTCGCTCCCCCGCGACTTCCCGTTCCTGCTCCGCCCGGCCGCCCACGGCTACGAGCAGCTGTACGACGCGCCGCGCGGCCTCACCGACGTCACCACCTACAACTACTCGCGCTACTTCGGCGCGGGCGGCATCGTGTCCTCGGGCAAGGACCTCAACCGCTTCTTCGAGGCGCTGTTCGGCGGCCGTCTGCTTCCCGCCGACCTGATGACGCAGATGAAGAAGACGGTCCCGGTCGGCGGCGGCATGGAGTACGGCCTCGGCTTGATGAAGCTGAACCTCAAGACCGCGGGCGCCTGCGCCGAGGACATCTCCATCTGGGGCCACGGCGGCGACCTGCCGGGCTTCCACACCCTCAGCTTCCACGACGACTCCGGCAAGAACATCTCCACGCTGGCCACGGTGGACCTCACCGCGTCACCGGACGCCGCGCTCAAGCGCCAGCTCCCGATGATCAGCGAGTTCTGCGCGCCGGTGGTGTCCGCCCGCGCCGCCGCCCAGGCCCCGGTGCCCAGCCTGTAGGCCGCCTACACTCACCTGTATGACAGCTACGACCAGCTCGTCAGCGGCGACGGCCACCCCGTCGCCGCTGGCGGACGCGACTCGCGACGAGGCGAGCCTGCGCCGGTTTCTGCACGGGCTGCCTGGTGTCGACCAGGTCGGCGTCGAGCAGCGGGCGGCGGGCCTCGGCACGCGCAGCATCAAGAAGGCCGCCAAGCTCTGGGCGATCGACACCGCCATCTCGATGGTCGACTTGACGACCCTCGAAGGCGCCGACACCCGCGGCAAGGTCCGCGCGCTCGCCGCGAAGGCCATGCGGCCGGACCCGGACCGGCCGGACACGCCGAAGGTCGCGGCCGTCTGCGTGTACCCGGACATGGTCGAGACGGCTGTCGAGGCACTGCGCGGCACCGGCATCCACGTCGCGAGTGTCGCCACCGGTTTCCCGGCGGGCCGCACGAGCCGCGAGATCAAGCTGGCCGATACCAAGATCGCCGTCGACGCCGGTGCCGCGGAGATCGACATGGTGATCGACCGCGGCGCCTTCCTGGAGGGCCGCTTCATGGCGGTCTTCGAGGAGATCCAGGCCATCAAGGCCGCCTGTGGCGACGCGCATCTGAAGGTCATCCTCGAGACCGGTGAGCTGGCCACCTACGACAACGTCCGCCGCGCGTCCTGGCTCGCGCTGCTGGCCGGTGGCGACTTCATCAAGACCTCCACCGGCAAGGTCTCGCCCGCCGCGACGCTGCCGGTCACGCACGTGATGCTGCAGGCTGTACGCGACTGGTTCGTCCAGACCGGTGAACTGCGCGGCGTCAAACCCGCCGGCGGCATCCGGACGACCAAGGACGCGATCAAGTACCTGGTCGCGGTGCACGAGGTCGCCGGCGAGCAGTGGCTGACCCCGGACCTGTTCCGGTTCGGCGCGTCCAGCCTGCTCAACGACCTCCTGCTGCAGCGCCGCACCCAGGCCGACGGCCACTACAGCGGTCCCGACTACGTGACGGTGGACTGATCCATGGGCATCTTCGAGTACGCGCCCGCGCCCGAATCGCGCGACCTCGCGAACCTCAAACCGCATTACCGGCCGTTCGTCGACGGCGAGTTCGTCGACGGCTCGGGTGAGCCGCTCAAGACGATCAACCCGGCCACCGAAGAGGTGCTCGCCGAGGTCGGCACCGCGTCGGTGTCCGATGTGGACACCGCGGTGAAGGCCGCGCGCAAGGCCTACAACGGCGTCTGGGCCAAGATGCCGGGCTCCGAACGCGCCAAGTACCTCTTCCGCATCGCCCGGCTGATCCAGGAACGGTCGCGGGAACTGGCCGTGCTGGAAAGCCTCGACAACGGCAAGCCGATCAAGGAATCGCGCGATTCCGACGTGCCGACGGCCGCCGCGCACTTCTTCTACCACGCGGGCTGGGCCGACAAGCTCGACTACGCGGGCTACGGCCCGAACCCGCGGCCGCTGGGGGTCGCCGGTCAGGTCATCCCGTGGAACTTCCCGCTGCTCATGCTCGCGTGGAAGATCGCGCCCGCGCTGGCCACCGGCAACACCGTGGTGCTCAAGCCGGCGGAGACCACGCCGCTGACCGCGCTCGTGTTCGCGGAGATCTGCCAGCAGGCCGACCTCCCGCCCGGCGTGGTCAACATCCTGCCCGGCGCCGGGGACATCGGCGCCGCGCTGGTGGGCCACGGCGACGTCGACAAGGTCGCGTTCACCGGATCGACCGAGGTCGGCAAGGCCATCCAGCGGCAGATCGCGGGCAGCGCGAAGAAGCTGACGCTCGAACTGGGCGGCAAGGCGGCGAACGTCGTCTTCGATGACGCCCCGCTGGACCAGGCCGTCGAGGGGATCGTCAACGGGATCTTCTTCAACCAGGGCCACGTCTGCTGCGCGGGCTCGCGGCTGCTGGTGCAGGAGTCCATCGCCGAGGAGGTGCTCGAAAAGCTCCGCTACCGCGTTTCGACGCTGCGGCTGGGCGACCCGCTGGACAAGAACACCGACATCGGCGCGATCAACTCCGCCGAGCAGCTCGCGAAGATCAAGGGCCTCGTGGAATCCGGCGACGCCGAAGGCGCGGAGCGCTGGACCAGCCCGTGCCCGGTTCCCGAACGCGGATTCTTCTTCGCTCCCACGGTGTTCTCGGACGTGCAGCAGTCGATGCGCATCGCCCGCGAGGAGATCTTCGGGCCGGTCCTGTCGGTGCTGACCTTCCGCACGCCGGAGGAGGCCGTCACCAAGGCGAACAACACGCCGTACGGGCTCTCCGCCGGAATCTGGACCGAGAAGGGCTCGCGCATCTTGTGGATGGCGAACCAGCTCCGCGCCGGCGTCGTCTGGGCCAACACGTTCAACCGCTTCGATCCCGCCGCGCCGTTCGGCGGCTACCAGGAGTCGGGTTTCGGCCGCGAAGGCGGACGCACCGGACTGGAGGCCTACCTCGATGTCTGACCGTATTTCGGTGGCGAAGACCTACAAGCTCTACCTCGGCGGCAAGTTCCCCCGCTCGGAGTCGGGCCGCGTGTACCCGGTCACCGACAGCAAGGGCAAGTTCCTCGCCAACGCCTCGCACGCTTCCCGCAAGGACGTCCGTGACGCGGTTTCCGCCGCGCGCAAGGCTTTCGGCGGCTGGTCGGCGGCGACCGCCTACAACCGCGGCCAGGTACTCTACCGGGTCGCGGAGATGCTGGAAGGTCGCCGCGAGCAGTTCATCGCGGAGGTCGCCGCGTCCGAAGGCATCGCGGCGAAGAAGGCACAGTCCCTTGTGGACGCTTCGATCGACCGCTGGGTCTGGTACGCGGGCTGGACGGACAAGATCGCGACCGTGCTCGGCGGGGCCAACCCGGTCGCGGGTCCGTACTTCTCCTTCACCGTGCCCGAGCCGACCGGTGTCGTCGGTGTGCTGGCGCCGCAGCAGTCGTCGTTGCTGGGTCTGGTGAGCGTGCTCGCCCCGGTGCTGGCGACGGGCTCGACGACGGTGGTCGTCTCCAGCGCGGAGCGGCCGCTGCCCGCGATCACCCTGTCGGAGGTCCTGGCGACGTCCGACCTGCCGGGCGGGGTGGCGAACATCCTGACGGGCCGGGCTTCGGAGCTGGGTCCGTGGCTGGCCTCGCACGGAGACGTCAACGCTCTCGACCCGACAGGCGCGGAGCCGTCCGCCCGGGCGGACCTGGCGCGTGACGCCGCGGGCACCGTGAAGCGTGTCCTGACCGTGCCGGACGCCGAGCCGGACTGGACGGCCGACGCCGACATCGCGCGACTGCGCCGGTACCTGGAGGCGAAGACCGTCTGGCACCCGCTGGGCGTCTAGCCACTTCCCGCATTTAGTCCTCTAAATGCGGTCTTGCCGTGAAGGCCTCCTTCCCTACTTTGAGGGTAGGGAAGGAGGCCTTCACGGACTTTCAGCCACTCGGGTCCAGGTCGGCGCTGGTCAGCGCCCGGCCCGGCAAGGCCTCGTTCCGCCCGGCCCGCAAGCCGTCGATCATGATCCCGATGCAGCGCCGGGTCGCCATCCGCGCGACTTCTTTGCCCTTACTGGGCATCTGCCGCAGCAACATCGCGAACAACATCGCGACATCGCCGGTGGCGACGTCCGTCCGCAGCTTGCCCTCCGCCTGCGCGCCCTGGACGAAGTCGCCCAGCACCACCAGCAGGTCGTCCCGCAAGGCCTTGATCGCGGGATCGCTCTTCAGGATCGCCAGCGCCCGCTGCGACACCATCGCGAGCTGGACGCTCAGCTGAAGTTCCATCGATTGGTGCAGCAGCCGGATCAGCGCGTCCCAATTCGAGGACTCCTGGTCTTTCGCCGCCTTCGCGTCCTTGAGGACCTTGTCGAAGTTGTCGACGGCGACCGCCCGGATCAGCGCGTCCCGATCGGGGAATCGCCGGTAAAGCGTGCCGACGCCGACGCCTGCCGCGCGCGCGATCTCTTCCATCGGGACCTCGGCGCCTTGGGCTGCGAAGATCTCCCTCGCGGCGGCCAGGATCTGATCCCGGTTCCGGCGCGCGTCGGCGCGCAAGCGGGTCTCGGGGTCGGCTGCCATGTCCTCCCCCTTTCAAGGGTGCTTCGGCGCCGTGATTCTCGCACGGACGAACGCGCGCTTCACGCTTCCCGACGGACCACCCCTTCGCGAGTGGACGACCCGCCTCCACTTGAGTACCTTGGGTGACATAAGCGGAATAAAACCATCCGCATATGTTTTGGGGCCCTCTGTCCGAAATAGCACCCGACTCACCCGACACCCGGGGAAGGACAAACCCGATGACCGACGTCGAGGAAACCACCGCAACTCTGCCGCTGGCGCGGAAGTGTCCGTTTTCGCCGCCTCCGGAGTATGAAAAGCTTCGCGAGGAAAGTCCGGTTTCGCGGGTCAGCCTGCCTTCCGGGCAGACGGCGTGGGCACTGACCAGGCTCGAAGACATCCGCGAAATGCTGAGCAGCCCGCATTTCAGCTCCGACCGGCAGAATCCGTCGTTCCCGTTGCTGGTGGCGCGGCAGATCCGGCGCGAGGACAAGCCTTTCCGGCCGTCCCTCATCGCGATGGACCCACCGGAACACGGCCGGGCCAGGCGGGACGTCGTCGGCGAATTCACCGTCAAGCGGATGAAGGCATTGCAGCCGCGCATCCAGCAGATCGTCGACGAACACATCGACGCCCTGCTCGCCGGTCCCAAACCCGCCGATCTCGTCACGGCGCTTTCGCTGCCGGTGCCGTCACTGGTCATCTGCGAACTGCTCGGCGTCCCCTATTCGGACCACGAGTTCTTCCAATCCTGCAGTTCCAGGATGCTCAGCCGGGAGGTCACCGCCGAAGAACGGATGACCGCGTTCGAGCAGCTCGAGAGCTATCTCGACGAACTCGTCACCAAGAAGGAAGCGAACGCCACCGAGGACGACCTCCTCGGCCGTCAGATCCTGAAGCAGCGGGAAACGGGCGAAGCCGACCACGTCGAACTCGTCGGATTGGCGTTCCTGCTGCTCATCGCCGGGCACGAGACGACGGCGAACATGATCTCGCTCGGCACGGTGACGTTGCTGGAGAACCCCGATCAGCTCGCCAAGATCAAGGCCGACCCCGGCAAGACGCTCCCCGCGATCGAGGAGCTCCTTCGCGTCTTCACGATCGCGGAGACGGCCACCTCGCGCTTCGCCACGGCCGACGTCGAGATCGGCGGCACGCTCATCCGCGCCGGTGAGGGCGTGGTCGGGCTGAGCAACGCCGGCAACCACGACCCGGCGGGTTTCGAGAACCCCGACGCCTTCGACATCGAACGCGGCGCACGGCACCATGTGGCGTTCGGCTTCGGGGCGCACCAGTGTCTCGGCCAGAATCTGGCGCGGATGGAACTTCAGATCGTGTTCGATACGTTGTTCCGGCGTATCCCGGACATCCGGGTCGCCGTTCCGGTCGACGATCTGCCGTTCAAGCACGATTCGTCGATCTACGGCCTCCACGCGCTTCCGGTCACCTGGTAGGAGGAGCCATGAAGATCATCGCGGACGCCGGTAGGTGTGTGGGCGCGGGCCAGTGCGTACTCACCGATCCCGATCTGTTCGATCAGAGCGAGGACGACGGGACGGTCATCGTGCTGGTCCCGGAACCTCAGGGGGGCGACGCGGAGCAGAACGCGCGCACCGCCGCGCACATCTGCCCGAGCCAGGCGATCTCGCTCGCCGAGTAGGCACGGAAAGGGCCGGTCCTGCGCGGACCGGCCCTTTCCGTTGTCCCGGGCTACTTGACCGCGCCCATGGACAGGCCGCGGACGAGGTGGTTCTGCGCGATCCACCCGACGATCATCACCGGCAGCGACGCGAGCAGGGCGGCGGCGGACAGCTGCGCCCAGTACAGCCCTTCGCTGGTGATGAACCCGACCAGGAACACCGGAACGGTCCCCGCCCTCGCGGCGGTGAGGTTGACCGAGTAGAAGAATTCGGTCCACGAGAAGATCACGCAGATCAGCGCGGTCGCGGCCACCCCCGGCGCGACGACCGGCATGATGATCTTCCGCAGCAGCACCGGCAGGGTCGCGCCGTCGATCCGGGCGGCTTCGATCATCTCGTGCGGCACTTCGAGGAAGAACGACCGCATCATCCAGATGGCCAGCGGCAGGTTCATCGAGGTGTACAGGATGATCAGCGCCCAGACGTTGTCGAGCAGCCGCGTGTTCTGCGAGATCACGTAGAGCGGGATGATCGCCGCCACGATCGGCAGCATCTTCGTCGACAGGAAGAAGCCGAGCGCGTTGCTCGTCCCCTTCACCGGCGCCAGCGAGAGCGCGTACGCCGCCGGGATGCCCAGCAGCAGCACGAACACCGTCGACACGATGGTCACGAACGCGGAGTTCGAGAGGTACGGCAGAAATCCGCGTTCGAGGACGCCGGCGAACTGGTCGAGCGTCGGGGTGAAGAACAGGCGTGGCGGATCGGTGTAGGCGTCGGCCTCCTGTTTGAAGGCCGTGAGGATCATCCACAGCAGCGGGAACACGAACAGGATCGCGATCACCCACGTCGTGACCGTCAGCGCGCCCGGGCCGAAGCGGCTTTTCATTTCACGCCTCCCTGGACCGAGAACGTGCGGAACATCAGCCGCAGCGCGAAGGTCGCGACGATCATCGTCAGGATCACGACGATGACGCCCATCGCGGACGACTGCCCGATGTCGAAACCTTGGAACGCGCGCTGATAGATGTAGAAGGGCAGGTTCGTGCTCGCCGTGCCCGGACCGCCCTGTGTCATCAGGAAGATCGCGTCGAAGCTGTTCACGATGTAGATCGCCCCCAGCAGGGTCGCCAGCTGCAGGAACCGGCTCAGATGCGGCAACGTGATCGAGGTGAACGTCCGCCAGCGGCCCGCCCCGTCGACGGCCGCGGCCTCCAGCACGTCCTTGGGCTGGCTCTGCAGCCCGGCCAGGATCAGCAGCATCATGAACGGCGTCCACTGCCAGACCACCTGTGCCATCACCGCCGCGAGCGGGAACTCCGAAAGCCAGTCGACGTCCGTGCCGAACACGAAATGCAGCAGGCCGTACGTCGGGTCGAACATGGTCGTCTTCCACAGCAGCGCGCCCGCCGCGGGCAGGATGAGGAACGGCGTGATCAGCAACGTCCGGACCACCCCTCGGCCGAGGAACTTGCGGTCCAGCAGGATCGCCAGCCCCAGACCGAGCAGCAGCGAGAAGAAGACACAGACGACCGTGAGCACGACGGTGTTCAGCAACGCCCCGAGGAACGTCGAATCGGCGAAGACGTCGATGTAGTTCCGCAATCCGACGAAATGCCGTGAGCCGGGCCGCACCAGGTTCCACGACTGGAACGAGTAGAACACCGTCAGCAGGAACGGCAACTGAGTCACCGCGACGACGAACAGCAAGGCGGGCAACAGCGGCAGCCGTCGTTTGAACGGCGTATCGGTACCGCGCTTCGGAGCCGCCGTCTTGGCGTGGGCGGGCTCGGTGCGGGCAGGAGCGGAGAGCGTGGCCATCACCGCACCTCCTGATACGACTTGCCGACGGTCTGCGCGTACTCCTGCGCCTGCTTCAAGGCTTCGTCCACGGTGATCTGTCCCGCGATCGCCGCCGAAAGCTGCTGGCTCACGCGAGTACCGAGATCCTGGAACTCCGGGATGCCGACGAACTGGATTCCGGGGTAGGGCACCGGATTCGCCATCGCCTTCCGCTGGTCGGCGTCCGCGATCCCGTCCAGCGTCGGCTGCGCGTACGCCTTGGCGGCTTCGCGGTACTGCGGGATGTCGTAGGTCGACTTCCGCACACCCGGCGGGACGCGGTTCCAGTCGCCGAACTCCTGGGCGACCCGCCGCACGTAGGCCTTGTCCGTCATCCAGGACATGAACTTGAAGGCGGCGTCCTTGTCTTTGGCGACCTTGGGGATCGCCAGCGCCCAGGTGTAGAGCCAGCCGCTCGCCTGCGTCTTCTCCACCGGGGCCGGGGCGTAACCGGACTTCCCGACGACCTTGCTGGCCGACGGGTCCTCGTTCGTACCCGCCATGACCGTCGCGTCGTACCACATCGCGGCCTGGCCCTGGGTGTACCGCGTGCCGCATTCGGAGAAGCCCGCGCTGGACGCGCCGACCTCACCGTGCTGCCGTACCAGGTTCACGTAGAACTCCGCGGCGGCCTTGAACTCCGGACTGTCCAGCTTCGCGTTCCAGTCCTCGTCGAACCATTGAGCGCCGAAGGTGTTGGCGACCGTGGTGAACGGCGCGAGGCTCTCGCCCCAACCCGGCTTGCCGCGCAGGCAGATCCCCGCGACCCCCTTCGCCTTGTCGTCGAGTTTCGCCGCGAACTCCGCGATCTGCGACCACGTCGGCCTGGCGGGCATCGTGAGGCCGGCCTGTTCGAACAGATCCTTGCGGTAGGCCAGGAACGACGATTCGCCGTAGAACGGCAGCGCGTAAAGGGAACCGTTGTGCGACAGGGATTCCTTGATACTGGGGATGAAGTCGGCCGAGTCGTACGAGGGATTCGCCGCGATATGCGGTTCGAGATTTTCGAGCCAGCCGTTCGCGGCCCACTGCGGCGCCTCGTAGTTGCTGATCATGACGACGTCGAACTCGCCGCCTTCGGTGGCCGTCGACGCGGTGATCTTCGCGCGGGCCTGGTTTTCCGGCAGTGACACGAATTTGAGGGTGATGCCGGGATTCGCCTTCTCGAACTCCCCGGAGAGGGCGATGGCGTCCTTCATCTGCGGGTTCGCGACGATCGCGACGACGAGCGTCCGGTCACCGTTCCCGAGCGCGCCCGCCCCGGCGCATGCGGTCAGGGTCAGCAAAAGAACCGCGAGCAGAGCGGCTGCTTTACGCACTTTCGCCTCCCGGTAGCACCTGGACCTTCAGTCCGGCACCGCTGCGCATGAGGGCGAGCGCGTCGGGGTACCGCTCCAGCGGCAGGGTGTCGGTCAGGAGCGCGCCGGTGTCGATGGCGCCGTCGGCGACGAGGTCGAGCGCGGCGCCGTAGCTGTTCATGACGGCCATCGAGCCGACGACGGTGATCTCGTCGTTGTAGATTCTGAACGGCGAAAGCGCGACGCGTGCTTCGGCGGGCGCGACCCCGAAGACCAGTAGACGGCCTCCGCGCTGAAGCGAGTCGAAAGCGGCTTCGATGGCGGGCGCGGCGCCGGTGCAGTCCGCCGCGGCGTCGAACTTCTCGTCGTCCAGGTCCTTCACGTCACCCGCGACGGCGACCGCGCCGAGGTCCATGGCCCGGCCGAGCCGTGAGGTGTTGCGATCGACCACCGTGACGTGGGCACCCGCCCGCTGCAGCAATTGCTGCATGATCAGCCCCATCGTGCCCGCGCCGACGACGAGGAACCGCTCCCCCGCCTCCACACCGATCCGGCGCACCCCGTGGACGGCGCAGGAAACCGGTTCGACCAACGCGCCCTGTTCCCAGGTCATCGTGTCCGGCATCCGGTAGCAGTTGGCGGAGGGAACGGCGACGTATTCGGCGAAAGCGCCGTTCACGGTGTCCCCGGTCGCGTTCCAGTTCTCGCAGAGGTTGCCGCGACCGGACCGGCAAGGCTTGCAGTAACCGCAGAACAGTGACGGATCGACGGCGACCCGGTCGCCGATCCGCCAGCCACCAGGCACGTCCGCGCCGAGTTCGACGATTTCGCCGGCGAACTCGTGGCCGGGGACGATCGGATACGGCGTGGGCGGGAAGTGCCCGTCGGCGATGTGGAGGTCGGTACCGCAGATCCCGCAGGCACCGACCTTGACGACGACCTGGCGATCCCCCGGTTTCGGATCGGGTACCTCGCCGACCCTGATCTCCCCGGGCTTGTCCACGATCGCGGCACGCATGCCAGCTCCTCTTCTCCGCTCAGATGAGCGGGATGGGCCTATGCTTCAGACTGCATGTTCAGGCATGGTGAACTTTTCCCTGGTGTTACGTCAACCTTTCGCTGAGATTTCGCGTTATAGTGCTCATATGAGCGGTAAGAAGCAGGATCCCGGCCTGGTGGAGTCGTTGCGCCTGGCCGCGGTGGCCCGGCGGTTCTACGACCAGGGCGCGTCGAAACTCGAGATCGCCGACGAGTTCGGCATCAGCCGCTTCAAGGTCGCCCGGATGCTCGACGCGGCCAGGGAAAGCGGCATCGTCAAGTTCGAGTACCACCTGCCCGCGCCGGTGGATCTGGTGTTGTCCGAGAAGATCCGCACCGCGTACCGGCTGGACCGGGTACTCGTGCTCGAACGAGCGCCGGAGCCGGAGTCTCGCGAAGTGGCCCGGCGGAAGATCGGAACCCTCGCCGCCCGGCTCCTGACCGAAATCATCACTCCGGGCGACGTCCTCGGCCTGTCCTGGGCGCGTTCCGTGAACGCGATGACCGACGCCATCAAGTCGCTGCCGCGCTGTCCGGTCGTGCAACTGTGCGGGGTCCAGGCGGGGATGGACATGCGGGACCGGTCGGTGGAGACGGTCAGCCGGGTCGCCTCCGTCTCCGGCGGACAGGCGTACCCGATCTTCGGCCCGCTCGTCCTCCCCGACCGCCGCACCACCGAGACGTTGCGACGCCAGCCAGGGATCGCGGAGACCTTCGGGCAGTTCAAGAACCTGACCAAGGCGGTCGTCAGCATCGGCGCGTGGAAACCCGAGGAGTCGACGGTCTACGACGCGCTCGACGAAGCCGAGCGCGGTGCCATAGCGAAACGCGGCGCCAAAGCCGAAGTGTCCGCGCGGCTCTTCGACGCCGACGGCACCCCGATGTCCACCGGACTGGCCCACCACGTCCTGGCCATCAGCGCCGAGGAGCTACTGGCCGTTCCCGAGGTGATCGCGCTGGGCTACACCGAACCGAAGGCCGAAGCGATAGACGCCGTGCTCCGCTCCGGCATGGTCTCGACGCTGATCACCGATGCCGCCGCCGCGCTCCCGCTGCTCAAGCTGGCGGAGGCCCGCCCGCCCGCTTAGCCCTTGAGGGACTCGTCTTCGGTTACCACCACCCTCGCGCAAGTCCGAGCAAGGCCGCAGGCCACGAGTAGGTACCTGAAAGAAGTCCCGCACTAACCCTTATCGCCACTCACGGGACCCACGGCTTTGTCCTGCGCCGCCAGGACGTCGTCACCGTGCCGGTACGCCCACTCCCCGAAGGCCTCGATCGGCCCCAGGAGGCTGGCCCCGAGGTCCGTAAGCGAGTACTCGACCTTCGCCGTCCGCCCGCAGTCACGCCTGCTGACCAGGCCGTTGAACTCCAGCCGCCGGACCGTTTCGGTGAGCACCTTCGTCGAGATCCCGCCCAGCCGTCGTCGCAACTCGGCGGGCCGCAGGGCGCCGTCCCGCAAGGCCCAGAGCACGACCGGGTTCCACGTGTTCGCCATCAGGTCGAAGGCGAGCCGGGCGCGGCAGTCCGCGAGGAAGACGTCGTTCATGGGACCTCCGGTAACCACTTGGTATCCGCGCCGTTTTCTACGGTCGTGCTTGTCCTCGATCTTAAGGAGCAAGACATGCGTATCGGCATTTTCGGCGCGGGCGGGATGGCGGCGGCACTCGGTGGCCAGTGGGCCGCCGCCGGGCACGAGGTGATGGTCGCCGCCCGCGACCAGGCCAAGGCGGCCGAGATCTCCCCGAAAGTGGGAACCTGGTCCGAAATCGCTCGCACGAGTGAGGTGATCCTCCTCGCCGTCCCCGCCGCGTCGGTAGCCGAAGTCGTGGCCGCGGCGGGGGATCTCAGCGGGAAGGTACTGATCGACTGCACCAACGCGGTCGGTCCCGGCGCCCGGCTCACGGTCCCCGACCAAGCCGCCGGGATCGCGCTCTCGGCGAAGGACGCGCACGTGGTCAAGGCGTTCAACCTGTGCGCCGTGGACGTCTGGCGGATGACTCCGCCGGTGTTCGGCGGCCGTCCGCTCGCCGTGCCGATCTGCGGCTCGCCGGAAGCGGTCGCCACGGTGAGTTCACTGGTCCGCGACCTCGGGTGCACGCCACTGAACGCCGGCGGGCTCGACCGGGCGAAGCTCATGGAGGCGACGATGGCGTTCATGGTCGGGCTGTGGTTCGACGGCCACGACGCCCAAGCCTGCTTCCCGCCCCTTCCGGTGTGATTTCAGGGTCGTCCCCGATGCGCCGGGGTGGGTGCGCGGGCGAACCTGTGCGGCGTGAGAAAGCAACGATGGCGCCGGATGACCGTGTGGCTGCACGTCGTCACGTCGGTGGGCTGGATGGGACAGGCCTTGGCCCTGTTCACCCTGTTGGCGATCAGCCGGGCGACCGAAGACGGCGAGATCCGCGTCGCCGCGACGTCGATGGCGCACGAGATCGACACCCTCCTGCTGGCCCCGCTCGCCAACGCGTCGGCCTTCACCGGCTTCATGCTCGCCGCGGGGACGGCCTGGGGGTTCACCCGGCATTGGTGGGTGCTGGCGAAGTTCGTGATCACGCTCGTCCAGCTCTACGCCGGGATCTTCCTGCTGTCCGGCGCTTTGCAGGACTCCGTGGCGGCGGCGCGGACCGGCGAGCAGGCTCCGGTGGCGCTGGTGGCCGGGACCGCGTTGATGGCGAGCGCGATCGCGTTCCAGGCGTGGCTCTCGATCGCGAAACCGTGGGGCAAGGCCCGCTCCGGCGGGAAGTTGCCGACGGCGCCGACGTGGGTGTTCGTCGCCGCCGTCGCCGCTCCGCTCGCCGACATCACGGCCGGCCTGCTCCTCGGTTTCCCGTTGCCCGCGCTCTCGCTGATCGTGCTGATCGTTCAGCTGGTCCGGCGCCGTCGTCAGCTTCGCCCCACCCCGGCCGAGGTCCCGGCACCGGCGCTATGAAAGGTCCTTTCCTGGCGAATTTCGCAAGGAAAGAGCCTTTCCTTGCGCCGGCCGGACCTCAGAGCCGGTCGACAGCGGTGATCCGGATGACCGCGAACCCCGCCTCGTCCGACGCCGCCAGGTCGACCTCGGCGCTGATGCCCCAGTCGTGATCACCCGCCGGATCGTCGAAGATCTGCCGCACCCGCCAAATCTCCGCCTCCTTCTCGATGATCAGCAGCTGGGGACCACGCGCGTCCGGGCCGATGCCGAGGGTTTCGTGCTCGTCGAAGTAGTCCTCGATGGCGTCTTCCCACGCGTCCGCGTCCCAGCCCGACGCGGCGTCGAGTTCCCCGAGCGTCCCGTAGGCACGCCGGGAAGCGAGCTCGACCCGGCGGAACAGCTCGTTCCGCACGAGTACCCGGAAGGCGCGCTCGTTCCGCGTGACCGCGGGCGGCTCCGACGGCGGCCGGGTCGAAACCGGACCGCCCTCTTCGGGATGCCGCAAGGCTTCCCACTCGTCGAGGAGGCTGGAGTCGACCTGGCGCACCAGCTCCCCCAGCCATTCGATGAGGTCCTGCAACCCCTCGGTCTTGGCCTCGTCGGGGACCGTGTGCCGGAGTGAGTCGTAGGTGTCGGTGAGGTACCGCAGCACCAGCCCTTCCGAACGGGCGAGCTGGTAGAAACCGATGTACTCCACGAAGTTCATCGCGCGCTCGTACATGTCGCGCACGACGGACTTGGGCTTCAGTTCGTAGTCGTCGACCCACGGATGCCCTTGCCGATAGCGGGAATACGCCGCCTCCAGCAGCTCCTCCAGCGGCTTCGGATAGGTGACGTTTTCGAGCAGTTCCATCCGCTCGTCGTATTCGATGCCCTCGGCCTTCATCGCCTGCACGGCCTCGCCGCGCGCCTTGAACTGCTGCTGCGAAAGGACCGGCCTCGGGTTGTCCACTGTGGATTCTACAATAGACACGACGTCGAGCGGATAGGACGGCGACTCGACGTCGAGCAGTTCGATCGCGGCCAGCGCGAACGGCGAAAGCGGCTGGTTCAGCGCGAAATCGAACTGCAGGTCGACGGTGAGCCGCACGATCCGGCCCTGCTCGTCGGGTTCGTCGAGCCGCTCCACGACCCCCGCCGCGAGCAGGGCGCGGTAGATCGCGATGGCGCGCAGGATCAGCTTCCGCTGGGTCGCACGGTCGGAATGGTTGTCCTCCAGCAGATGCCGCATCGAGTCGAACGCGTTGCCCGGCCGGGAAATGACGTTCAGCAGCATCGAGTGGCTGACCTGGAAACTCGATGTGAGTGGTTCGGGCTCGGCCGCGATCAGCCGGTCGAAGGTGCTCTCCGTCCAGTTGACGAAGCCCTCCGGCGCCTTCTTGCGGACGATCTTCTTTTTCTTCTTGGGATCGTCGCCCGCCTTCTCCAGCGCTTTGGCGTTTTCGACGACGTGGTCCGGCGCCTGCACGACGACGTAGCCGTCGGTGTCGTAGCCCGCGCGGCCCGCGCGACCGGCGATCTGGTGGAACTCACGCGCCTTGAGATGCCGCTGCCGCACACCGTCGTACTTCGTCAGCGCGGAAAAGACCACCGTGCGGATTGGTACGTTGATGCCGACGCCCAGGGTGTCGGTCCCGCAGATCACTTTCAGCAGTCCGGCTTGCGCGAGCTGCTCGACCAGGCGCCGGTACTTCGGCAGCATGCCGGCGTGGTGCACGCCGATGCCGTGCCGGACCAGCCGCGAGAGGGTCTTCCCGAACCCGGCGGCGAAGCGGAAGTCGCCGAGCATCTCGGCGATGGCCTCCTTCTCCGCCTTGGTGGTGACGTTGATGCTCATCAGCGTCTGCGCGCGCTCGATCGCGGCGGCCTGCGAGAAGTGCACGACGTAGACCGGCGACTGGCCACCGTGGAGCAGCTCGGACATCGTCTCGTGCAACGGCGTCAGCGCGTAGCGGAAGGTGAGCGGCACCGGCCGCTGCGCCGAGGTGACCACCGCGGTCGGACGACCGGTCCGGCGGGTGAGATCTTTTTCGAAGAACGAGACGTCGCCGAGCGTCGCCGACATCAGCACGAACTGCGCGCCTCCCAGTTCCAGCAGCGGCACCTGCCACGCCCAGCCGCGATCCGGCTCCGAGTAGAAGTGGAATTCGTCGGCGACGACCTGGCCGACCGGCGCGTCGGCACCGAACCGCAACGCCATGTTCGCCAGGATTTCCGCCGTGCAGCAGATGATCGGCGCCTCGGCGTTGACGCTCGAATCGCCGGTCATCATGCCGACGTTTTCCGCGCCGAAGATCTCGATGAGCTGGAAGAACTTCTCCGAGACCAGCGCCTTGATCGGCGCCGTGTAGTAGCTGCGGCGGCCGTGCGCGAGCGCGGTGAAGTGGGCGCCGACGGCGACCAGGCTCTTTCCCGAACCCGTCGGTGTCGACAGGATCAGGTTCGCGCCGGAGACCACTTCGATGATGGCCTCCTCCTGCGCCGGGTACAGCTCGAGCCCGCGCTCGGCCGTCCAGGTGGAGAAGGCTTCGAACAGCGAGTCGGGGTCGGGATCCGCGGGCAGGAGGTCTGTAAGAGTCATCAGAGGACCTATCGTGCCATCCGTTGGTCGCTTCTTGCCCAGGGGTGATCGCGCCCTCCGCCGGAAACCCGTAGGCTTCGCGGTACCGCGCATCCAATCGGGCAAGCATCGCCCGGTCGCGCGCACACAGGCGGTAATCCGAGAGGGCTTAGGAATGGCACAGGACATCATCCCGATCGAACTCGGCCTGCCTCAGGGTGACGTCGTCACTCTCTGGGCGCCGCGCTGGCGGGAAGACGGCGAGGAGTGGGAAGCCTTCCTCGGCGACGAGGAAGACCTGTACGCCTTCCCCGACGCCGCGCATCTCGCCGCGTTCGTGCGGACTTCGGAGCAGCACGACCTGCTCGACCACCCCGCGTGGGAGGTCGTGCCGGCGCTGAACGTGCCTGAGCTGATCCCGGACGACGACCACACCTTCGACCTGGTCGGTGTCCCGGAGCTGGTGGCCGAGAAGCCGGACCAGTGGACGATCGGCGAGCTGGCCGAGATCATCGGCATCGTGCGTTCGCTCGCGGACGTGTGCGAACTCGAAGAGGTCCACGAGGTCCTCGACGCGCACGAGAGCTTCTCGCTGCTGGACCAGGGCACGCTGCCCTTCACCGGCCGCGACGGCGAGCGGCTGTGGGCGGACCTGTCGGAGGCGGTCTCCGAGAAGTGGGACACCGTGCTCGACGCGATCGACGGTCTGGTGACCGCTCCCGACGTCGACGAGAAGGTGCTGGAGCAGACGGCGGAGGAACTCGCGACCTTCCTCGCGGAGTCCGCCGAGGCCGAAGCCGCCGCCGGTGACGACGAGGATCTCGAAGCCGTCGACGAGGACGAGGACGAGGAAGACGACGAGCCCGTCGGTTTCTGGGGCGAGGTCGGCATCGACCCGATCAAGATCATCACCTCCGGCGCGGAGTACTACACGCTGCGCTGCTACCTCGACGACAAGCCGATCTTCTTCGGCAGCGAAGGCGAGATCGACGTCTTCACCTCCGAGAAGGCGCTCATCCGCGCGATCGCGGACGGCAAGGACCTGGCAGGCAACGACCTCGCCCAAGTGTCCACTTGGGACGAGGTGGCCACGAAGGCCGTCGCGGGCGAGCTCGAAATCGATGTCGACACCGAGAACACCTACGTGCTGACCGGTATCGCCGACGACATCGCCGAGGGCCCGGAGGCGATCGACCCGACCCAGCTGGAGCTGGCCGTCGAGCTGATCACCGACGCCGCCGAGTGGGCCGAAGACGACAGCGTCGAAACCGCGCTGGCCACCAACGAGAGCCTCGGCTGGCTGGTGTCGTTCGTGCTGCGGCCGGACCCCTCGCGCCTCGAGCCGAGTGCCCCGTTCGACGCGGAGCAGTCCGAGTGGCGCAAGCTCGTCGAGACCTTCGAGAACCGCCTGACGGTCGCCTGACCCTCCCCGCGGGACGCTATGAAAGGCCCCTTCATTGCAAATTTTGCAATGAAGGGGCCTTTCATAGCACTTGGGGCTTCTCCTGCTTGACAGGCACGAGGGCGATCGCGAGGGCCGGGAAGACCGCCGCCACGCAGAAGGCCAGCGCGTACCGCGAGTCGCCGATCACGAGGCCGAGCATCGGCGGGGTCAGCGCGGCGGCGATGTTCTGGCCGGTGTTCTGGGTGCCCATCGCCCGCCCGGCCCACGCGAGCCCCGCCATCTCCGCCGAAGCGGTGAACCCGAGCCCGTTGTCGGACACGGTGATCACGGCGGCCAGTACGAGCGCGAGCAGCACCAGCCACGGCCACGTCGCGTCCCCGAGCGCGACCAGCAGCATCACCGCGGCGCTCGAAACGGCCAGCTGCCGCATCGGCCGCAGCCTGCTGCCGACACGGTCGGACCAGTAGCCCGACGCGAGCCTGCCCAGCGCGCCGAGGATCTGGACGCCACCGACGAACAAGCCTGCCGACGCGGCCGTCCAGTGGTGCATGGTCACCAGGTACACGGGCGTGAACGCGGAGACCGTGAATTGCGGGACGACGAGCAGCGCGCTCGCGCCGTGGACCCGCCACAACGCCGGCTTCCGGTACGGCGACGACGGCTTCTCGCCGGGCGCCGATCCGGTCTCCGGGCGCGGCGGATCGACCAGGAGCCAGGCGACGAGCAGCGCGACCACGATCGCGGCCAGCGCGGGTAGCAGAAGGGAAACCTGGAAACCCCAGCGGTCCGCGAGCGGCGGGAGGCCGAACGCGGCGACTCCCACACCGAGCGGCTGGGCCGTCTGGCGGACGCCCATCGCGAAGCCGCGTTCGGCCGGGCCGAACCAGCCGAGGACGGCCCGGCCGCTCGCGGCGTTCACTGACGCGGTGCACGCGCCGGCGAGCAGGAAGACCCCAAAGAGCAACCCGAGCGAGTGATCGCCGATGGCCGCGTATACGAGGAGTAATCCCGATGCGCCCAGCCCTAGCGCGATGACCAAACGCTCTCCGTAACGGTCCGCGGCCCCACCCCACAGGATCAAGGTGAACAGCAGGCCAAGACTCGGTGCCGCCACCACCGTTCCCGCCTCGGCCAGCGTGAGCCCCTCCGCACGCTGCATGGACGGCACCAGGAACGGGATCCCGTAGAGGAACGAACAGCTCGCGGTCTGTGCGGCGAGACCGAGCGCGAGAATGAGCCAGCGTCGTTTTCCGCCGATCCCCACGTTCGCGACCTGCGTCATCTCCGCCACCGTTCCACCATTTGGGAAATCTCTCCTATATAGTGGAATATAGTTGGCTATGCTAACGAACGCAAGGCGGCATACCCGGGCTTGATGACCGTGTTGATGACGTCGAGCCGGTGGTCGAAATCGAGGAACGCGGATTTCATCGCATTGATGGTGAACCACTCCAGATCGGCCAGGCCGAAGCCGAACGCCTCGGCCAGCGCGGCGAATTCGCTGGTCATCGAGCAGCCGCTCATCAGCCGGTTGTCGGTGTTGACCGTGACCCGGAACCGCAGCCGGGCGAGCAGGCCGATGGGATGCTCGCCGATCGAGCGCGCCGCTCCCGTCTGGACATTGGACGTGGGGCAGATCTCCAGCGGGATCCGGCGATCGCGGACGTAGGCGGCCAACCGTCCCAAATGGACCGTGCCGTCACCGTCGATCTTGATGTCCTCGACGATGCGCACACCGTGACCGAGGCGCTCGGCGCCGCAATGCTGAATCGCCTCCCAAATGGACGGAAGCCCGAACGCCTCCCCGGCATGAATGGTGAAATGCGCATTATTCGTCCGAAGAAACTCGAATGCGTCGAGATTTCTGGTAGGCGGAAATCCGTCTTCCGGTCCGGCGATGTCGAAGCCGACGACGCCGGCGTCGCGGTAGCGGACGGCGAGGCCCGCGATCTCGAGCGCGCGGGCGTGCTGGCGCATCGCGCAGAGCAACGTCCCGATCCGGATCCGACCGCCTCCGGCGGCCACTCTCCGTTCACCTTCCTCAAAACCGGCCTGCACGGCCTCGACCACCGCATCGAGTGAAAGCCCTCGTTCGACGAAGAGTTCGGGGGCATACCGCACCTCGGCGTAGACGACCCCGTCGGCGGCGAGGTCTTCCACCGCCTCGGCGGCCACTCTGACCAGCGCTTCCTCGGTCTGCATCACGCCACAGGTATGCGCGAACGTCTCAAGGTACGAGACGAGCGAGCCGGAGTCGGCGGCTTCGCGGAACCATCGGCCGAGCTCGACGGGATCCTTGACGGGCAAGGCGGTGTACCCCGTCCGGTCGGCGAGTTCGGCCACCGTGGCAGGCCGCAGGCCGCCGTCCAGATGGTCGTGCAGGAGGACCTTCGGAGCACGGCTCAGTACCGCCGCCGGGATGCGGGAACTGCTGCTTTCAGAGGACATACGTAACGGTAACCAGGCTGTCATTCCCCTACATGGCGGTAAGTCTCATGCTCGACTTAACCCTCAGCTTTGTCGATCACCGGCTGAATCGGCCATCAGGGGCAGCGGGTGGCATTGTCCGATACCCGGGGGCCATACGCACAGCAATTTCGCAATGGATAAGCTTCAGGCCACGTCCCTCCCATTTCCCCGCCCACGAAGGACACCGCAGTGACCACTGACAACAACATTGCAGCCCCGTCCTTCGACCGGATGCGCAACATGCTGGTGCGCGCGGCCGAAGTGCGTGAGAGCGAACAGCAGCAGATCTTCGACGCGCTCGACGACATCTACGCCCGGCTGGCCCCGGTCGACTCGCTCGGCGCCGTCCGCAAGCGGCTCTCGGAGATGCCCGACCGCACCGAGGTCAGCGTGCTCGCCGAGCGCCTCGACGAGACCATGTCTCGGCTCGAAGCGCAGGACAACGCGCTCGCCGCGCTGACCCGCGCCGTCGAAAGCATCGTCGACAAGCTCGCCAAGCCGTTCGCCCAGCTCGACGGCCGCCTCGACGGCATGGCCGCGAAGTTCGAAGGTGTCGCTGGCCGGATGGACGGCCTCGAAGACAAGCTCCAGAACATCCACCGCCGTCTCGACGAGCTCGGCGCGCACCTGGACAAGCAGGACGTGAAGACCGACTCGCTGCCGCAGTCGGTGATCGGACCGGTGCGTGAGCGCGTCGAGCAGGCCGAGTCGGTCCTGCGCGACCGCGTCGACACCGTCGACCGCGAGCTGCGCACCCGCGTCGAGAACCTCGACAAGGCCACCAAGGAAAGCCTCGCCGCGAACGCCGACGCGCTCAAGACCGCGCTGACGGAGACCGGCGAGATGATCGACGCCTCGGAGCGGCTCGACGGCCTCGGCGACCGGCTCGAGAAGGTCACCTCGCGCCTCGACGACCTGGCCGAGCGGCTCGACAAGGTCGAGGACGGCTTCACCGGACGGCTCGGTGATCTCGACGGGTCGATCCGCAGCGGCCTGTCGAAGGTCGAGAGCACGCTGTCGAAGCAGCCGGACACCGACTCGGTGGACACGCTGGTGCGCAGGAGCAACGACGAGTCCGTGCGCCGCATCGGCGGCCAGCTGGACGAGGCCATGGCGACCTTCGCGGAGCTGATGCTCGGCGGTGGCCCGGCCCTGCAGCAGATCTCCCCGCCGCCGCCCGCGCCGCGTCAGCCGCGCCGCAGCTCCCGCAACGGCCGGGCGCCCAAGGCGGCCGACGCCAAGGCCAAGGCCGATGGCACCGACGAGACCTCCGACTGAGGCTCCGAAGTACGTGAAGGCCCCCTTCATTGCGCCTAGCGCAATGAAGGGCCTTCACGTACTCACGCGACCTGCGTTTAGCGGGCTGAACGCGATCAGGGGCGGACGGTCTCCAGGACCAGGGGCGTGAACGCCGGGGCCTCGGAAGCGACCGAGTAGGCGTCCGTGAGCGCAGCGAGAGCCGCAGGAACAGCCTCCGGCGTATCGGTGTGCAGTTCCAGCAGGGGCTGCCCGGCCTTGACCTCGTCACCCGGCTTCGCCAGGCACAGCACCCCCGCCGCGGCCTGCACCGGATCCTCCTTGCGCGCCCGCCCGGCCCCGAGCCGCCAAGCCGCGACCCCGACCGAATAGGCGTCCAGCGACGACAAGACGCCGTCCTCTGGCGCCTCCACGACGTGCACGTGTTCAGGCCGCGGCAAAGCGCCCTCCGGATCCCCGCCCTGCGCGGCGATCATCCGGCACCACGTCTCGTAAGCCCGCCCCGAAGCGAGCACCTCGGCCGGGTCCACTTCGGACAGACCGGCCAGTGCCAGCATCTCCCTGGCCAAAGCCACGGTCAGCTCGACGACGTCGGCCGGACCGCCGCCGCGCAGCACCTCGACCGACTCCGCGACCTCGATCGCGTTGCCGACGGCATATCCCAACGGCACGTTCATGTCCGTGATCAGGGCCGTCGTGGCGACGCCGTGCGCGGTGCCGATCTCCACCAGCGTCCGCGCGAGTTCACGAGCCTGCGGAAGCGTCTTCATGAACGCGCCGGACCCGGTCTTCACATCGAGGACGAGCCCCGCCGAGCCCTCGGCGATCTTCTTGCTCATGATCGAGCTCGCGATCAGTGGGATCGACTCCACCGTCGAAGTCACGTCCCGCAGCGCGTACAGCTTCTTGTCCGCGGGAGCCAGCCCGGACGTCGCCGCGCAGACCACCGCGCCGACGTCGTCGAGCTGCCGCATGATCTCCGAAGTCGACAAAGCGGCACGCCAGCCCGGAATCGACTCCAGTTTGTCCAGCGTCCCGCCGGTGTGCCCGAGCCCGCGCCCGGACAGCTGCGGCACGGCCGCCCCGCACGCCGCCACGAGCGGCGCCAGCGGAAGCGTGATCTTGTCGCCGACCCCGCCCGTCGAATGCTTGTCGATCGTCGGACGGCTGACCTTCAAATCCAGCCGCTCGCCCGAGGCGATCATCGCGCCGGTCCAGCGCGCGATCTCGCCGGAGTCCATGCCCCGCAGGAAGATGGCCATCGCGAGCGCGGCCATCTGTTCCTCGGCGATGTCGCCGCGCGTGTACGCGTCGATCGTCCAGTCGATCTGTTCGTCGGAGAGTCGTCCGCCGTCCCGCTTCGCGCGGATGACGTCGACTGCGGCGAACGCGCTCATGGCAGATCGTCCGGCCCGAAAGCGTCCGGCAGCACCGCGGACATCGGCAGGATCCCGCTGGGGGTGTCCACGAGGCAGTCGGCGCCGCCGTGCTCGAACAGGATCTGACGACAGCGCCCGCACGGCATCAGCAGATCACCGGCGCCACTGCGGCAGGCGACCGCGACGAGCTTGCCGCCGCCGGTCAGCCGCAGCTGCCCCGCCATCGTGCATTCCGCGCACATGCCCAGACCGTAGGACGCGTTCTCGACGTTGCAGCCGACGACGACCCGGCCGTCGTCCACCACACCCGCGACACCGACGTGTAGCCCCGAGTAGGGCGCATACGCCGACTTCGCCGCCTCGACGGCTTGAGCCCGCAGGGCTTCCCAGTCGTACTCCGCCATGTCAGTCCTCACCTCGCCGATAGAGAGCGCCATCCGCCTTGGGCGGCCGCAACCGCTGCGAAGCGACCGCGAGCACGATCAGCGTCACGAAGTGCGCGGTGTACGGGATGAGGTCGCTGGGCAGGTCGTCGTTGGTCCAGTAGATCGCGTACAGCAGAGCCGCGCCGAAGACACCGAGCGCGGCAGCGATCCACTGACGGCGGAACAACTGCACCGCCACGATCACGGCCAGCAAGATCACCGCGCCGTACAGCAGCGCGAGCACCGCGGTCCCGCCACCGGCGAGCTGGAGCCCGTCCGCGTAACCGAACAGCGCCGCGCCGCCGAGCAGGCCACCCGGCCGCCAGTTGCCGAAGATCATCGCCGCGAGGCCGATGTACCCGCGGTTGTTCGTCTGGTTTTCCAGGTAGTCCGCCCCGCCCGCGAGCAGCACGAGCGACGCGCCACCCATCCCGGCGAGCCCGCCGGAGATGATCATGGCGATGTACTTGTGCACGTAGACGTTGACGCCGAGCGACTCGGCCGCGACCGGGTTCTCGCCGCAGGAGCGCAACCGCAGGCCGAACCGGGTCCGCCACAGCACCAGGTAACTGATCGGCACGAGCGCGATCGCGATCATCGTCAGCGGCGCGACCTCGGTGACGAGGCCGTTGAGGATCCCGGCGAGGTCGGAGATGAAGACGCGCTGCATCTTCTCCAGATCCGAAAGCCAGTCCGAGAGGAACGTAGCCGAGTAGGTGTCGAACTTCGGGACCGGCGGCGACTGGCGCGGGTTCCCCGAAAGCGGGGTGAACACCAGGTTCGCGAGGTACTTCGCGACGCCGAGACCGAGCAGGTTGATCGCCACACCGGAGACGATGTGGTTGACGTTGAAGGTCACCGTCGCGACGGCGTGCAGCAGCCCGCCGAGCGCGCCGAACACGACCGCCGCGATCAGCCCGGCCCAGACCCCGCCGTGGTACGCGCCCCAGGCGGCACCCCAGGTACCGAGGATCATCATGCCTTCGAGGCCGATGTTGATCACGCCCGCGCGTTCGGCCCAGAGCCCGCCGAGCGCGCACAGCAGGATCGGCAACGCCAGCCGCAGCGCGGTGTGCGCGGTGTTGGTCGAGGTCAGCGTGTTGACGCCGGTGGCGTACGACGCGATCGCGAGCACGCCGACCGCCAGCAGACCCCAGATGGCGCCCTTGACCCAGCCCGGAATACGGCGCTTCTGCCGCTTCACCGGCATGGTGGTCCCGCCCGTGTCGGGCGAACGAACGTCCGCGGTGGTCACACCGCACCTCCCTCGGAAACGCTCGACCCCTTGCGGCCGTTGCCTGCCAGCGCGCGACCCACGCGACGCTGTTCGGCGGCCAGATCGGCGCGGCGCACGACCTCGTACGCGATGACGACCGACAACACGATCACGCCCTGCATGATCGTGGCGATCTCCTTGGACACGTTGATCTGCTCGAGCGACACCGCGGACCGGTCGAGGAACGCCCACAGCAGGGCGCCCAGCGCGATCCCGGCCGGATGGTTGCGGCCGAGCAGGGCGACCGCGATTCCGGTGAAGCCGTACATCTGGGTGGAGGTGATGCCGTAGCTGAAGTCGCGGCCGAGCAGTTCCGGCATCGCGACCAGACCGGCGACACCACCGGAAAGCAGCATCGCGATCAGCGTCATCTTCTTGGCGTTCACCCCACCGGCGGCGGCGGCCGTCGTCGATTCACCGGAGGCCTTCAGCTCGAACCCGAACCGGGTCCGGTTGAGCATGAACCAGTAGGCGGCGCCGATCAGCGCGGCGATGAGCACGAAGCCGAACAGCTCACCGGACCCGATCGGGATGCCGGGGATCCGGCCGGTCTCGGCGATCTCGCGGGTGGCGATGTTGTTGCCGGTCTGCACGCCGAACTGATCCGCGTTGACCAGGAACGCCACGATGCCGCCGACGATCGCGTTCAGCATGATCGTCGAGATGACCTCGGAAACACCGCGAGTCACCTTCAGCACGGCCGGGATGGCCGCGTACAGCATGCCGCTGGCCACCGCGACGACCAGGATCGCGAGCACGTGGATCACCGGCGGCAACTTCAGCGCCCCGCCGATGATGGCGGTGACGATGGCGGCGAACCGATACTGGCCTTCGACACCGATGTTGAAGAGGTTCATCTGGAAGCCGATGGCCACCGCGAGCCCGGACAGGTAATAGACCGTCGCGAGGTTGACCGTGTCGACGGCCGTCGAGCCCTTGAAGAGCTGACCGATCATCGTGCCGTAGGCCTGCAGCGGATCGGCACCCGAGATGATGAGCGCGATGGCCGTCAGGATGACGGCGAAAACGATCGCGAGCAGAGGCGGCAGCAGCCTCGTACGCCAGGAACTCACGCCGCACCTCCAGTTTCGTCAGTGTCTTCGGAGGCACCCGTCATCGCGGAGCCCAGTTCCTGCGGGGTCACGGTCGCGGGGTCGGCCGCGCCGACCAGCCGTCCGCGCAGCATGACCTGAATGGTGTCGGAAAGCCCGATCAGTTCGTCGAGGTCGGCCGAAATCAGGAGCACGGCCAGTCCGGCCGCCCGGGCCTGGCGGATCTGTTCCCAGATCAACGCCTGCGCGCCGACGTCGACACCGCGCGTGGGATGCGACGCGATCAGCAGCACCGGCTCCCCGGAAAGCTCACGGCCGACGATCAGCTTCTGCTGGTTCCCGCCGGAAAGCGCGGCGGCCGGGACGTCGATGCCCGGGGTGCGGACGTCGTACTGCTCGACGATGCGGCGGGTGTCCTCACGCGCGCCCGCGATGTCGAGCAGTTGCCCCTTGGCCACCGGCTTGCGTGTCTGGTAGCCGAGAATCCTGTTGACCCACAACGGCTGCGTGAGCAGGAGGCTGTGCCTCGTGCGGTCTTCGGCGATGTACCCGATCCCGGCCTCGCGGCGGGCGAGCGTCCCCAGTTTGTGCAGTTCGACGACCTGCTCGCCGGCTTCGGTCAGTTCGATCCGGCCGCCGCCCTTGCGCATGCCCATGATCGTCTCGACGAGCTCGGTCTGGCCGTTGCCCTCGACGCCGGCGATCCCGAGCACCTCGCCCGCGTGCACGGTGAAGGAGATGTGGTCGAGCACGTTCCGCTCGGAACCCTCGACGCTCAGGCACACATCGTCCAGACGGAGGACGGCCCGATCGGTCACGGTGGACTCGCGGGTCTCCGGGCTGGGCAGCTCCGAGCCGACCATCATCTCGGCCAGCTGGCGCGAGGTGATCGTCTTCGGGTCCGCCGTGCCGACGGTGGTGCCGCGCCGGATCACGGTGACCGTGTCGGCGATCGCGCGCACCTCGTCGAGCTTGTGCGAGATGAAGAGGAAGGTGAAGCCGTCCTTCTGCATGGTGCGGACGGTCTCGAACAGCGCGTCGACCTCCTGCGGCACGAGCACCGCGGTGGGCTCGTCCAGGATGATGATCCGGGCGCCGCGGTAAAGCACCTTGACGATCTCCACGCGCTGGCGGTCGGCGACGCCGAGTTCTTCGAGCAGCGCGTCCGGCCGGACGTGGAGGCCGACCCGTTCGGCGAACTCGGCCAGTTTCGCCCTGGCGGCGCGGCCGATGCCGTGCAGGTTCTCCGCGCCGAGGAAGACGTTCTCCCCGACGGTCAGGTTGTCGGCCAGCATGAAGTGCTGGTGGACCATCCCGATCCCGGCCTTGATGGCGTCCTGCGGGTTGCGCAGTTTCACCGGTTCGCCGTTGATCGCGATGTCGCCCTCGTCCGGCTGCTGCATGCCGTAGAGGATCTTCATCAGGGTCGATTTGCCCGCGCCGTTCTCGCCGCAGACGGCGTGCACCTCGCCCTTGGCGACGGTGAGGTTGACGTCGGAGTTGGCGACGACACCGGGGAACCGCTTCGTGATCCCGGTCAGCTGCACGGCCGGTTCACCCCGGTCGGGGGCGTCGGTGACCTCGGCCTGGGGAGCGCTCATGAAAAAGCCATCCAGTTCTGGGAGTTAAACAGGTGAGGGCTCGGAAGGGGTCGTCCTTCCGAGCCCTGCTGCCTGGTGAAGCTTACTTCTGCGGCTTGTCCGAGACGGTGATCGCCCCGGAGACGATCTGCGCCTTGTAGCCCTCGAGGACGTCCTTGATGTCGTCGATCTTGCCGCCGGAGGTGGCGTAGCCGATGCCGTCGACCTTGAGGTCGAACCGCTTCGGCAGCGACGTCAGGTCGCCCTTCGCGAGCGCGCGCAGGTAGTCGAACACCGCCACGTCGACGCGCTTGAGCATCGAGGTGATGATGACGTCCTTCGACGCCTCGACCGTCTTCTGGTTGTACTGGTCGGAGTCGACGCCGATGGCCATGGCGTTGTTCGACTTCGCGGCCTCGAACACGCCCTTACCGGAGGCACCGGCGGCGTGGTAGATCACGTCCGCGCCCTTGGCGATCTGGGCGGCGGCCTTCACGTTGCCCTTCGCCGGGTCCTGGAACCCGGAGAAGTCACCGGCCGGGGTGAGGTACTCGTCCTCGATCTTGGCCTTGCTCGAAGCGGCCTTGACCCCCTGGAGGAAGCCGGCCTCGAACTTCTGGATCAGCGGCGTGTTGACGCCACCGACGAAGCCGACGTGGCACTTCTTCGACTTGTACGCGGCGGCGACACCGGCCAGGAACGAGCCCTGCTCCTCGGCGAACACCAGCGGGGTGACGTTCGGCGCCTTGACGGAGTCGTCGTCGACGATCGCGAACTGGGTGTTCGGGTACTTCGGCGCGATGGCGCCGACGGCCTTGGCGTAGGCGAAGCCGACCGCGATGACCGGGCTGAAGCCCTGCGAGGCGAGCTGGTCGAGACGCTGCGACTTCGCGGCCTCGTCCTCGGTCGCGGCGGCGGTGCTTTCGGTGACCGACGTGACCCCCAGCTCGGTCTTCGCCTTGTCGGTACCGGCGGCGGCGGAGTCGTTGAACGACGCGTCACCACGACCGCCGACGTCGAAGGCCAGCGCGACCTTGAGCTTGCTGCCGTCGACCTTTTCGCCGGCCTGGCTGGTGCTCGTCGAGGCGGCGGCCGCGGCGGGCGGCTTCGGCGCGGTCACGCAGCTGGCGGACTGATCCCCCGTGCTCGCGTTGTTGTTGTTCCCCGCACCAGAATCCTTCGCGCACCCAGCCAGTACCAGAGCACCGGCCATGGCAGCGGCGGCCAGCGCGGTTCCACGCATGCGACGCAACGTGTGTCTCCCTCCCCGCTGATCCAGCGGATGGTCCGAAGAAACGGCCCGACGTCGAATGCCGGGTCGACCGAGGAACGGTACCTAACGGCCGCTTAGCCGCCATAGGAACGGCACGCTACGTAACACAAACGTTTACTCATGAGTCGTACGCGCGACGAATGGAGTACTTACGGTGATCGGAACGGAGTAGTCGTGTGAAGGACGCCTGGTCACGCACGGGGGCTTCGCCACCGTCGGTGAGCACGCGCCCGGGCCTCCCTCGCGGTCGGCTCGGTGGGCCGACGGTGCCGAGCGCGGTCGAGGAGGGTTACCGACACCAACTCACGCGCTGGATCGAGCGGAACACGCTGATGAAGATCGCGAGCTCAGGGGCACCTCGGCCGATCCGTCCACATAGGACACCGCGAATCGCCCACTTCGGGCCGCGAGGATCGTTGATACGCAAGGCCTTCGCCGCGCCGGGCAGGGTTCGGCAGAGGCAGGCGGCCGTCGGCTCCGGCCAATGCCCGGTGTTCGCCATGATCGGCGCTTCGACACGGGCCGCGGACGCCAGTTCGGGCAACTGGATCCAGTGGAAACCCCGCGGCTTCGCGTCCGGAATGGACAGGAAGCTCCATCGATGGAAGGGGCGCCACCAGCGCCGATGGGTCCCGCTCAATGCGTCCACCATGGACACTCCACCGGTGTGAGCAGGACCTTCCCGGGAGCCGCGCCCGCCTTCGGCAACGAATGGGGTGTCGCGCCGACGGTCCTGCGATTCGCTGTGGCGACCGCTCCCAGCGCCGACCTGACCGGCGAGGACCGCGACCATTCCGCGTCCGTGCTCATCCCGTGGCAGCCGGACCGCGCTTCGTCGACGTCCGGCGGCGTCGCGGGAAGACGGCAGGCTGGGCCATGGTCACCCCATCGTGAACTCAGCGGAATGATCGGATGTCTGCCCGGCTTGAACGTACGGGACGCCTCAATCGGCCGATCCTGAGGAAAGGCCCGGCGAGATACCGCTGAGAGAGATCTGACGTCCTGCCTGTGGAAGGAGCGGACTCAGGGCGTAAGCGACGAATCGGAACGACCTCACCACCGGCACGCGCGACAGGGCGTGATGTCTGGTCCATCACACAGACGAACCCGGAGGTGAGCCCACCGTGAGGTCCGGGTCTAGCATCTTTTTCATCCACGCTCGATGACCATGATCTCGGCACCGTCGCCGGAGCCGTCCCCAGTGGACGTCCCGGCGGCAGGCGCGGAAACCAGCGGTCAGCGGGCCCAAGCCATGACGTTGGAGGCCGTTCACCGATGTCCACCACGGCTAGCGCCGCCACTGAGGCGGCAGCGAGCGATCGGGCGGGTGCCTCACGCCGGCAAGGGACGTTCTACCGGGGCGACCCCGGTATGTGGTCCTGGGTGCTGCACCGCATCACCGGCGTGCTGACATTCTTCTTCCTCTTCGTGCACGTCCTCGACACCGCGCTCGTGCGCGTGTCACCCGACACGTACAACGAGGTCATCGAGACCTACAAGACCCCGCTGGTCAACCTCCTCGAGGTCGGCCTGGTCGGGGCGGTGCTGTTCCACGCGCTCAACGGCATCCGGGTCATGCTGGTCGACTTCTGGGAGAAGGGACCGAAGTTCCAGAAGCCGATGCTCTGGACCATCCTCGCCATCTGGATCGTGGTGATGATTCCCGGTGCCTTCTTCATGATGAAGCGCACCGTCGAGACGCTCTTCGGGGGGAACTGACCATGGCATCCGAAGTCCTCGCACTCGACAAGCCGCGCTCCCCGAAGCGCCCCGCCGCCCGCCGGAGCAACTTCGAGCTCTACAGCTGGCTGTTCATGCGCATCTCGGGCCTCGCCCTGATCGTGCTGGTGCTCGGCCACCTGTTCATCATGAACATCCTCGACGGCGGCGTGCACCGCATCAACTGGGGCTTCGTCGCCGGCCGCTGGGCCTCGCCGTTCTGGCAGTTCTGGGACCTGGCGATGCTGTGGCTCGCCGAAATCCACGGCGGCAACGGGCTGCGGACGATCATCGACGACTACGCCCGCAAGGACAGCACCCGGTTCTGGCTGAAGATCGTGCTCTACGTCTCGATGGTGCTGATCCTCGCCGTCGGCACGATGGTGATCTTCACCTTCGATCCCGGTATCTCGGCCAACTGACGCCCACCACACGTTAAGCGGAGTCCTCATGCAGTTCCACAAGTACGACGTGGTGATCGTCGGCGCCGGTGGCGCCGGCATGCGCGCGGCCATCGAGTCCGGCCAGCGTGCCCGCACCGCGGTCCTCACCAAGCTCTACCCGACGCGTTCGCACACCGGCGCCGCCCAGGGCGGCATGTGCGCCGCGCTGGCGAACGTCGAAGAGGACAACTGGGAGTGGCACACCTTCGACACGATCAAGGGTGGCGACTACCTGGTCGACCAGGACGCCGCCGAGATCATGGCGAAGGAAGCCATCGACGCGGTCCTCGACCTCGAAAAGATGGGCCTGCCGTTCAACCGGACGCCCGAGGGCAAGATCGACCAGCGCCGTTTCGGCGGGCACACCCGTGACCACGGCAAGGCCGCGGTGCGTCGCGCCTGCTACGCCGCGGACCGCACCGGGCACATGATCCTGCAGACGCTGTACCAGAACTGCGTCAAGCACGGCACCGAGTTCTTCAACGAGTTCTACGTGCTGGACCTCATCCTGACCCCGGACGAGGACGGCAACCCGGCCGCCTCGGGCGTCGTCGCCTACGAGCTGGCGACCGGCGAGCTGCACGTCTTCCAGGCGAAGTCGATCGTGTTCGCCACCGGCGGCGCGGGCAAGATCTTCAAGACGACGTCGAACGCGCACACCCTCACCGGTGACGGTCTCGGCATCATCTTCCGCAAGGGCCTGCCGCTGGAGGACATGGAGTTCTTCCAGTTCCACCCGACAGGTCTCGCCGGCCTCGGCATCCTCATCTCCGAAGCCGTGCGCGGGGAAGGCGGCATCCTCCGCAACGCCGACGGCGAGCGGTTCATGGAGCGCTACGCCCCCACCATCAAGGACCTCGCGCCGCGTGACATCGTCGCCCGGTCGATGGTGCAGGAAGTGCTGCAGGGCCGCGGCTGCGGGCCGAACAAGGACTACGTCGTCCTCGACGTCACGCACATCCCCGAGGAGACGCTGAACGCGAAACTCCCGGACATCATGGAGTTCTCGCGGACGTACCTGGGTGTCGACCCGGTCACCGAACCGGTGCCGGTGTTCCCGACCTGTCACTACGTGATGGGCGGCATCCCGACCAACGTCCACGGCGAGGCCTTGCGGGACAACGAAAACGTCATCCCCGGCCTGTACGCCGCGGGTGAGGTGGCGTGCGTGTCCGTGCACGGTTCGAACCGGCTGGGCACCAACTCGCTGCTCGACATCAACGTCTTCGGCCGTCGCGCCGGCATCGCCGCCGCCGAGTACGCGCTGGCGCACGACCACATCGAGCTGCCGGAGAACCCGACCAAGATCGTCGAGGACCAGCTGTCGCTGCTGCTCTCGGAGCACGGTGACGAACGCGTCGCCGACATCCGCACCGAGCTGCAGCGGACGATGGACTCGCACGCTTCGGTGTACCGCACCGAGGACACGCTGAAGCAGGCGCTGACCGACGTGCAGGCACTGAAGGAGCGGTACAGCCGGATCACCGTGTCGGACAAGGGGAAGCGGTACAACACCGACGTCCTCGAGGCCGTCGAGCTGGGCTTCCTGCTCGAACTCGCCGAAGTCCTGGTCGTCGGCGCCCTGGCGCGCAAGGAATCCCGCGGCGGACACGCGCGCGAGGACTACCCGAACCGCGACGACACGAACTTCATGCGGCACACCATGGCCTACAAGGAGGGCGAAGGTCTCACCGCCGACGTCCGCCTGGACTACAAGCCGGTGACCTTCACCCGCTACGAACCGATGGAGCGGAAGTACTGATGACCACGGCCACCCCCGAGAAGTCGGAGGCCGTGTCCTCCGACCACACGCCGATCACCGTCACACTGAAGATCCTGCGGTTCAACCCCGAGGTCGACACCGAGCCGCACTGGGAGTCCTACGACGTCCCGGCGCAGCGTACCGACCGACTGCTGAACCTGCTCTTCTACGTGAAGGACTACATCGACGGGACGTTCTCGTTCCGGCGCTCGTGCGCGCACGGCGTCTGCGGTTCCGACGCGATGCAGATCAACGGCATCAACCGGCTGGCGTGCAAGGTCCTGATGAAGGACCTGCTGGAGACCGGCGGCAAGAAGACCGTCATCACCATCGCGCCGATCAAGGGCCTGACCACGCTCAAGGACCTTTACGTCGACATGGACCCGTTCTTCGAGGCGTACCGTGCGGTCAAGCCGTACCTCATCGCCTACGGGAACGAGCCCACGCGCGAGCGGATCCAGTCGCAGGCCGACCGCGACCGGTTCGACGACACGACCAAGTGCATCCTGTGCGCCTGCTGCACGTCCTCGTGCCCGGTGTACTGGAACGACGGCTCGTACTTCGGCCCGGCCGCGATCGTCAACGCGCACCGGTTCATCTTCGACTCGCGTGACGAAGGCGCCGAAGAGCGGCTCGACATCCTGAACGACTCCGAAGGCGTGTGGCGCTGCCGGACGACGTTCAACTGCACCGACGCCTGCCCGCGCGGCATCCAGGTCACGAAGGCCATTCAGGAAGTCAAACGCGCTTTGCTCTTCAAGCGCGTCTGACACTTTTGGCAAGTACATGATGGCCCCCTTCCTTGCGCTAGGCGCAAGGAAGGGGGCCATCATGTACTTCTGGACGACTTATCCACAACAGGGCAGTTATCCACAGGTCCGCGAAGCAACGCTGGTGAGTGGATCGACCCCGCACCCATGCTGACTGCATGACCAAGAGGGGGAGATGGGCTCAGCATCCCGAACTGCTGCTGGAGCGAAGCCGCAACGGCGTCGTCCGGGCTTCCGACCTGGAAAGCCTGGAGATGAGCAGCAGGACGATCTACACCCGCTGCCTGCCGGGTGGACCTTGGCAACGCTTGCTGCCCGGCATCATCCTGTTGCACAGCAACGAACCGACGACCGAGCAACTCGTGACCGCCGGCCTCCTGCACGGCGGAGCAAACGCAATTCTCACCGGAACGGCGGCCTGTCTGCGACATGGTCTTCGACAGGCCGCGATGCCTCCGGATACCGGACTGCACCTGCTGATCCCGCATGATCGAAAGATTCGTAGCACGGGCTTTGTGACAATGGAGCGGACGATTCGATTGCCGTCACCGATCGTCCGCCACGAGGTTCCCTTGGCCCCGCTGGTCCGGGCCACGACGGACGCGGTGCGCCGGCTCGGGAATGCCGACCATGTGGAGGCGATCCTGATCGAAGCGATCCAAAAAGGTGGATGCCATCCGAACGCCTTGCTTCACGAACTCGATCAAGGCTCGCTAAGAGGAACCGCCGTGCCGAGACGACTCTTGACGGGCTGGGTGGATCTTCGTTCCATGGCGGAGGCACGGGCCAAGACCCTCGGGCAGCGTCTTCCCATGCCACCGAGCCATTGGAACGCGGCGATCTACGACCGTCAAGGCCGCTACATCGGGCGTCCCGACGCGTTGTGGGAGGACGTGGGTCTCATCTGGGAAATCGATTCTTTCGAATTCCATTTCCGGAAAGCGGACTATGCTCGAACCATCGACCGCAACACGCGTTATGCCGCGGCGGGCCTCGTCGTCGTACAAACGCTGCCTTCACGGCTACGAGACGACCCAGGCGGGGTCCTCGCGGACCTCATTGCCGCCCACAGCGTGGCCGCGGCCAGGCCTCGACCCGACATCCACCTCGCGTCTGCCGCCTGAAGTACATGATGGCCCCCTTCCTTGCGCTAGGCGCAAGGAAGGGGGCCATCATGTACTTCAGCAGAAAACGACCTACTTCACCGCGTCCAGAGCGTTGACGCGGCCGTGCCCGTAGAACGAGTTGTTCTTCTCCGGGCCTTCACAGACCGGCGCCGCGCTGCCGCACGCGACCGGGTCGGCCTGGTGCTCCAGCAGCCAGGTCAGCAGCTGCGGCGGAGCGTGGCGGTAGCGGGACGCGAGCAGCGCGGCGACACCGGCGGCGTGCGGGGACGCCATCGAGGTACCGCACTTGGTGCCGTAGCCGCCGTTGAAGATGGTCGACAGCGGGCAGCCGGCGCCCTGTCCGGTGGGCGGCAGCTGGGCGCGGTCACCGCCGGGAGCGGTCACCTCGACCTGGCCGGCGCCGTAGTTGCTGTAGGACGATTTCGTGCCCGCGTAGCCGATGGCCGAGACGGTCACGACGCCTTCGATCGCCTTCGGCAGGATGCCGCAGCTCGAGTCGACGGGGTGCGGGCGGTTCGGGTCGGTGGTCTGCTTCGTGACATCGAAGCCGCTGTTCCCGGCGGCGGCGACGTTCAGCACGCCCCGGCCGGTCGAGTAGACCACGGCGCGGCGGACGGCCTCGTACGCGGCCGCGTCACCCGGCTCCTTCGAGCAGTAGAACATGCCCGGGTCGATGTAGTAGCTGTTGTTCGTGACCGGGAAGCGGTGCTTCGCCGCCCACATGAACCCGCAGACGGCGGCTTCGGGAAGGATCAGGCCGTCGTCGTTCACGACCTTGACCGACGCCAGCTTGACGCCGGGCGCGACGCCGGTGAAGCCGCGCGCGGCGTCCTTGCCCGCGATGGTGCCGGCGACGTGCGTACCGTGGTCGGAGTTCGTGGGCGCCCAGGCGGCGGGCGAGGTGTCGGGCGCGCCCGAGTTGCAGCCGGCGGACGTCTTCGGGTCCAAGGCCGCCTTCAGCGCCGGGTGCGTGGGCTCGATGCCCGAGTCCAGCACGCCGACGGTCACCGAGCTGCTGCCACCGGAGACCTTGTTCGCCTCGGGAGCCTGGATCGCGCGCATGTCCCACTGCTGGGCCGACAGGTCCTCGTCGACGGCGACGCTGGTGGTCTCTTCGGTTTCCTTGGTGTCGACCACCGCGGAGCGGGTCGACCTGGCCGACGGCGCCGGCGGGAACGCGACGTCACGGCCGCCGGAGTAGGCGCGGAAGACACCGATCTTCGCCTGGAAGTCGGCGTTGCGCGAAGTCGCCACCGCGACGCCGATCTCCGGGTAGTACGCCACCTTCTCGCCGCACTTCGCGCGCAGCTCGGTGTCGACCTTCCGTTCCGGGGTACGTGGGTTGTACAGCACCACGTAGTTGAACGGCGCGCTCACGGTGTCGCACTCAGGTGCGGGCGCGGCGCTCGCCGACGGGGCCGCGAACACGGTTCCCGCCGCCGCCGCGACGAGCGCGGGGACGAGCAGACGTCTGATCCGGGACATTCAACCTCCATGATTCGGTGGAGTGAACGTTAAGGAGCCGACGCCGGGCCCGCCACCGTCAAAAGGACGACAAACCTGATCAGGCGTCGGCCTTTTCCGCGTCCCGTGACTTGGCGCCACGAAGCGTGCGCAGACCGATCAGGCCGATGATGGTGCCGAGCACGAACGAGACGACCGTCAGCACCGCGTGCACGATGAAGTAGGCGGTGGGTGAGCCGTCGGCGGCCCAGGCGCGGTCGCTGTCCCAGAGATTCTTGGCGAAGGTGATCCAGATGATCCACGACCACACGCCGAAACCCAGCAGGAACATCGAAGTACCTCGCGAAATGCGCATGCCCCTGAGTATGCAGCGGGCGCGGCGACGCTACATTGCTCGGGTGCACAGCGCTATCTCCCGGTCGCTCATGGTCCTCGTCTCCGGTGTGCTCGCCCTCGCGGTGACGCCGGTGGCCACAGCCGCCCCGAAGCCGCCAGACCAGGCACAGCCGTGCGCGAACAAGACGGTGCCACCGCCGCCCGTCGACACCTCCGAGAAGCCGCGCCCCGGTGAAGCCGCTCCGGCGCCGCTGCCGGTCCCGCCCGCTCCGGTGGGCGGCGAGCGGATGGCCGAATGCGGGCTCGTGCTCCCCAAACGGGCGCTGAACCCGCCCGAGGGGACCACCGCCGCGTCGTGGGTGCTGCAGGACCTCGAGACCGGTGACGTCATCGCGGCGAAGGATCCGCACGCCCGCCAGCGGCCCGCTTCCCTGATCAAGACCCTGCTCGCGCTGGTCGTGGTCACCGAACTGCCGCCGCGCAAGGTCATCGTCCCGACCAAGGAGGACGCCGAGCAGGAGTGCACCTGTGTCGGCATCGTTGCCGGCGGCCAGTACACAGTGGACCAACTGCTGCACGGGCTGCTGATGCACTCCGGCAACGACGCGGCGCACGCGCTCGCCACCGCGCTGGGCGGTGTCGACGTCACCGTCGGGAAGATGAACGCGCTCGCCGCCCGCATCGGCGCCACGGACACGCGGGCCGCGACGCCGTCAGGGCTCGACGGGCCGGGTATGACGACCTCGGCCTATGACATGAGCCTGATCTTCCACTACGGGATGAAGCAGCCCGAATTCGCGCAGGTGGTCAAGACCAAGTCCTTCGAAATCCCGCCGACCGCGGGGAAACCGGCCGTCACGATCTACAACGACAACAAGCTGCTCGGGTCCTATCCCGGGTTCCTCGGCGGGAAGACCGGCTTCACGGACGACGCGCGCCACACCTACGTCGGCGGCGCGCTCCAGAACGGTCATCGCGTCGCCGTCGTGATGCTTCGCGCCGAGCAGCGCCCCACCCGGGTCACCGAGCAGGCCGCGAAGCTCCTCGACTACGGCATCGCGTTGCGCCAGGACAAGGCCGAATCGGTCGGGCGGATCGACTACAAGCCGGCGGAGAGCGTGGACACGGGCGTGGCCAAGCCCGCGCCGAACGCCGACAGCAAGTCGAACAGCGGTGCCGCGGTCGCGGCCGAGGACCCGTTCGGGACGGTCGGCTGGATCATCACGCTGATCGTCTTCCTGATCATCGTGGCGTCGTTCGTCCTCGGTCACCAGCGCAAGAAGGCCATGGCGAGCAAGTAGCCGGCCCGGTCAGGACTTCCGGCGGCCCAGCCAGCCCAACAGCGCACCGGTGGCGAAAGCGCCGCCGACGGCGCCGAGACCCGGTCCCTGCTGCACGGTCACCCTCGGGTGAATGAGCACGGGCGCCGGTGGCTCGATGACCGTCGACATGTTCTCCTTCGCGGTCGCCGTCCACGCGGTGACGAACAGCAGGAACCGCGAAACCAGGTTCGCGAACACGAGCAGACCGATCACCGGGCCGAACAACGCGAACGCCGGCGATTTGGTGACACTGCCGAGGTAGAAGGTCGCGGCCTGCTGAAGCACGATGAAGCCGACGGCGGCGAACACCGCGCCCTTGACGGCACTGCGCAGCGCGACGTGCTCACGCGGCAACCTCGCGATGACCCACAGGAACACCAGCGTGTTCGCGAGCAGGCCGAGCAGAATCGTCGCGACCTTCAGCAGGAACACGGCCCAGCCCTGGTTTTCCAGGCCGACGAGTTCGAGCAGGAACCGGCCGACCCCGCTGCCCGCCGCGGTGAGACCGAACGAGACCACCAGCGCGACGCCGAGGCCGATCAGTGACAGCAGATCCTTGATCGTCGTCGAGACCAGCGGCAGCTTCTGTTTTTCCTGACCCCATTGGGCGGTCAGCGCGTCGCGCAGGTTGGACATCCAGCCGACGCCGGAGTACAGCGCGAGCAGCAGACCGAAAACGCCGATGCCGCCGCCGGAGTCCAGCGCCGCCTTGATGATGCTGCCGACCAGATCGCTGAGCCCCGGCGGGACCGACTTCTTGATGCCGTCGACGAGCTGATTCGTCACCGTCTGGTCGCCGGCGAGCACGATCTTGATGACCGCGAAGGCGACCATCAGGATCGGGATCACCGAAAGCACGCTGAAGTAGGTGATGGCGGCGGCATAGTGGTTGCCGTAGCGCTCGGTGAAGGCGTCGTTCGCCCGGATGAGGTGATCGAGCCAGCCGTACTTTCGCCGGAGTCGGGGTAACAGCTTGTCCTCTTCCGGCTTCGCGCCGTCATCTTTCGCCACCAGTAGACGCTAACCACGCCCGGAGCGGCCCGCAACGCGAGCTAGCCCGCCGGAGGCAGGAACCCGATGTTCGCGTAGACGTTCCGCAACGTCACCGAAGCGACTTCCCTGGCCCGTTGCGCACCGAGGGCCAGCACCTTGTCGAGCTCGGCGACGTCGTCCAGATAGGACTGGACGCGAGACTGCACGGGCGTGACCCATTCGACGAACGCCTCGGCGACGCCCTTCTTGAGGTCACCGTAGCCCTTGCCCTCGTACGAGGTCTGGAGTTCGGCGACCGGCTGGTCGGTCAACGCGGAGAGGATCGTCAGCAGGTTCGAGACGCCCGGCTTGTTCTCGGCGTCGAAGACGATCTCGCGGCCGGTGTCGGTGACCGCCGAGCGCACCTTCTTCGCCGACTTCTTGGGGTCTTCGAGCAGCTCGATGAGACCGTTGCCGGTCGACGAGGACTTGCTCATCTTCGCGGTCGGGTCCTGCAGGTCGTAGATCTTCGCCGTGTCCTTGACGATATGCGGCTCCGGCACGGTGAAGGTCTTGCCGTAGCGGTTGTTGAACCGCTGCGCGAGATTGCGCGTCAGCTCCAGGTGCTGCCGCTGGTCCTCACCGACGGGGACCTCGTTCGCCTGGTACAGCAGGATGTCCGCGGCCTGCAGGACCGGGTAGGTGAACAGGCCGACACTGGCGCGATCCGTGCCCTGCTTCGCGGCCTTGTCCTTGAACTGCGTCATCCGGCTCGCTTCGCCGAACCCGGTCTGGCACTCCAGCACCCAGCCCAGCTGGGCGTGCTCGGGCACCTGGCTCTGGACGAACAGTGCGCTGCGGGCCGGGTCGACGCCGAGCGCGAGCAGCTGCGCGGCCGAGCGGCGGGTGCGATCGAGCAGCACCTTCGGGTCCTGCTCGACGGTGATCGCGTGCAGGTCGACGACCATGTAGAAGGTGTCGTGCGTGTCCTGCAGCCGCACCCACTGCCGCAGCGCACCCAGGTAGTTGCCCAGGTGGAACGAGTCGGCGGTCGGCTGGATACCGGAGAGCACACGCGGGCGCTTCAGTTCGTCGGACACGCCCGGATTCTCTCAGGCGGCGCCGTGGCGGGTCACCCGGCCTCGACACCGGCCAAAGGTCTAAACGGTTAACCGCCACATACTTCCGACGGTTCTGGGCGCGGTGTCCGATTCCTAGCGTTCTAGGCACCGGATGTTCCGGCCACACCGAAGGAGAACCAGATGAAGGCACGATCCCTGCTGATGGGCTTGGCCATGGCGGCTGCTGCCGTCTTCTCGCTTTCCGGCGTCGCGGCCGCGGCCGAGCCCACCGGCGGCGTCCAGCCGAACATCGTCGGCGGCGGCAACGCGACCCAGGTCTACTCGTTCATGGTGTCGCAGCAGTCGAGCTCCGGCGGTCACCAGTGTGGTGGCTCACTGATCAGCTCGACCTGGGTGGTCACCGCGAAGCACTGTGGCACGCCGTACCAGGTGCGCATCGGCACCACGAACCGCACCAGCGGCGGCACCGTGGCCCGCGTGGCCCAGCGGATCGCCCACCCGAGCGCCGACCTGGCGCTGCTGCGGCTCTCGACGGCGGTTTCGCAGGCGCCGGTCACGATCGCCGACACGTCCGGGGCCGTCGGCACCGCGACGCGGATCATCGGCTGGGGCCAGACCTGCGCCCCGCAGGGCGCCTGCGGTGCCCCGATCACCCTGCAGGAGCTGAACACCTCGATCGTCGCCGACAGCCGGTGCCTCGGCATCAACGCCGCCAGCGAGATCTGCACCAACAACCCCGGCGGGAACAAGGGCGCCTGCTACGGCGACTCCGGCGGCCCGCAGGTTAAGCAGGTCAACGGTGTCTGGCAGCTGATCGGTGCCACGAGCCGCGCCGGGAACAACAGCAGCACCTGCGCGACCGGGCCGTCCATCTACGTCGACGTCCCCTACTTCCGCAGCTGGATCCGCACCAACACCGGAGTCTGATCCGGTTCCCGCGTCGCCCCACCGTCCCCGGGGGCGACGCGGGCCCAGCCGGTTCAGCAAGGATCCGTGCGGAAGTCCGAAGAGCCGCTCCAGCAGCGCGACCGCCTTCAGGGAGTCGCACCGCTCGGGGCGGCTTCTTCCTGTCCGCCAGTAGCTCAAGGTCGCGACACTGACCCGGACACCCTGCTGGGCGAGCCGGTGGCGGATCCGGTCGAGACCGAGACCGCTGTCCGTGATCGCCTGGTCCAGGGCACGGGGGAAAGGATCACCGGGCCGGCTGCGACGCCGCGTCACCGTCATGGACCTGAGCGTGGCGATCAGCGCGCCACTAAACAATCCGGGCCGGACTAGGTGTACCTACCCAAGAAATCCGGCAAGTCGCCTTTAGCGGGCTAATCGCGCTCCGGCGGGTAGTCGCCTTTAGCGGGCTAAACGCGATCTGAGCCGAGAAGGTGCAGGTCAGGGGCGCTGGGGGCGGGCGAGGCCGTCGTCCTCGGCGAGTACGGCCTCGGCCATCGCGGTGACGTCCTGACCGGCGGGCTGGACCGGGACGACGGGGATGACGGCGGCGGCGCGCACCTTCCGGCGCTGACGGAGGACCCCGAAGGCCATACCGACGATGCCGAGGGCGACGGCGATCAGGCCGACCGGCCCCAACAAACCGAACGCCATCTCCGAGCGCGAGGTCGCCTCCGCCGCCGACGCCGGGACAGCGCCCGCGACGAGCAGCGCGACAGGGATCGCGACGACCGCCGCGGCCCTGGCCGCGGGCAGAGCCGACCGCATCAGGAGATGAACTGGGTTCCGCACCGGAGTGCCTCCCGTGATGTGACATTGCCGAACCGGAACGCTAACCCGAACGAGTGAGCATTTCCAGGTTGCTGGTCAAAAAACTACCGAGCGTGTCAAGACCTGTCGGTTCTGATCAACTCGGGGCACGAGAATAGCCCCTCACAGGGGGGATCCTTCGAGTACCCCTCTCCTCTAAGTGGGTCGAGAACAGAAGTGGTTTCTGACAAAACTGGACAGGTTGGACCGTTTTCCCATCGCCATGCGGCCGAACAGGGGCGATCCGCCTTTCCCCGGTTGGTTTCTTGCGCGCAATGGTCTATACCTGTTGGCCATACCTCTTAAAAGGTATAGACCATTATTCCCGCATGGTCCCCTCGTACGAAGGAGCCACCGATGTCTCTTCGACGTATTCTCGCGGCGGTCGCCGCCACCTTCGCCGCCACCACGGTCGCCGTGGTCGTCCCGGCCCAGTCCGCCGCCGCGGCGGACTGCGTGGCGCCGTGGAACGCGAGTTCGGTCTACTGGGGCGGCAACACCGCCTCGCACAACGGGCACAACTGGTCCGCGAAATGGTGGACACAGAACGAAACGCCGGGAACGGCGCAGGTATGGGCCGATCAGGGCGCCTGCGGCGGCGGCACGCCCAACCCGCCGAACCCGTCCGGCTTCGTGGTCAGCGAAGCCCAGTTCAACCAGATGTTCCCGAGCCGGAACTCGTTCTACACCTACAACGGCCTGGTCACCGCCCTGAGCGCGTACCCCGCCTTCGCGGGCACTGGCAGCGACACCGTCAAGAAGCAGGAAGCCGCGGCCTTCCTGGCGAACGTCAGCCACGAGACCGGCGGCCTGGTCCACGTCGTCGAACAGAACCAGGCCAACTACCCGCACTACTGCGACACGACCCAGCCCTACGGCTGCCCGGCGGGCAACGCCGCCTACTACGGTCGCGGTCCCATCCAGCTCAGCTGGAACTTCAACTACAAGGCCGCCGGCGACGCGCTGGGCCTGCCGCTGCTGACCAACCCGTGGCTCGTGCAGAACGACGCGGCGGTCGCCTGGAAGACCGGCATCTGGTACTGGATGACCCAGAACGGGCCGGGCACGATGACCCCGCACAACGCGATGGTCACCAGCCGCGGCTTCGGGGAGACCATCCGCAGCATCAACGGGAGCCTCGAGTGCAACGGCGGCAACCCCGGCCAGGTGCAGAGCCGGGTGAGCAAGTACCAGCAGTTCACCGGGATCCTCGGCGTCGATCCCGGTGGCAACCTGTACTGCTGATCCATCCAGGGAGCCGAAGGGCCCTTCGCCGCACGTGACGCGGCGAAGGGCCCTTCAGTTTTCGAGGGACGTCAGCAGCCGGCGCAGCGAAGCGTCCAGGACGTCGATGTCCTCGCCAAGGGGCGCGAGCAGCTTCGTGACATTCGCGGTGTGCTCGGTCATCGCGGCGTCGACGACTTCGAAGCCGCGCTCGGTCAGCGTGACCCGGAAGCTGCGCCGGTCCTCCGGGTCGAGCGCGCGTTCGACGAGCCCCGCCGACTCCAGCCTGTCGATCCGGCTGGTCATCCCGGCCCTGGACATCATCAGCGTCGCGGACAGCTCGGACGGGATCAGCGTGTACGGCTCACCGGATCGCCTGAGCGCCGCGAGCACGTCGAACTCTCCTTGCTTCAAGCCGTGCTTCGCGAACACGGCTTCCACCATCGGCGCCATCAGCAGCGCCACCCGGCCGAGGCGCCCGGCGACCCCGATGGCGGTCAGCTCCAGGTCCGGCCGTTCCCGCCGCCAAGCGCCGACCACCGCGTCGATCGCGTCCGCCTTCCGTTCTTCGCTCACCGCAGAAGTCTATTCGATCGAAGATAGTTTGACAGCGAACTATCAGTGGTGAAACTATCGAGGCATGATTGAGCACAGTGAACCCGTCCTTGTCCGCGCCGCCGACGCCGAGACCGTCGGCGCCGCCCCGAACCACGTCACCCTGCTCGCCGACGTCTCCACCACAGGTGGGGTCATGAGCAGTGCGAGAACACGGCTGGGCGTCGGCGCCGACGGTGCGGCACCGCACTACCACACCGGATCATCCGAGCTGTTCTTCATGCTCGGCGGAAAGCTGGAAGTCCTCGCAGGAGAAGAGATCGTCAACGTCTCCGAGGGCGACATGCTCGTCGTGCCGCCGCTGACGACGCACGCTTTCCGCGCGGCGGCGGACTCATCGGCGGACGTGCTGATCGTGTTCGTCCCGGGTGTCGAACGATTCGACTACTTCCGGCTGCTGGAGAAGGTCGGCCATGGCGAGGCGACCGTCCAGGATCTCTTGGACAGTCAGGAAAAGTTCGACAACCACTTCGTCGAGAGTCCAGTGTGGACGGAGAGCGCGAAGAACCGTCAGTAGCCGCGCGGCGGGTACCCCGGCGGCGGCCCGTAGGGGCCCGGCTGCGGTGGATAGCCGGGCTGCGGATACGGCTGCGGCGGGTACTGGGGTGGCGGATATCCCGGCGGCTGGCCGTACTGCGGCGGGGGCGGGTAGGGCTGCGGGTAGCCGGGATTCTGCGGCGGATACGGCTGGGCCGGATAAGGCTGTGCTGGATACGGCTGGGCCGGATACTGCTGCGGCGCTTGGGGCTGGGGCTGGTACTGGGGCTGCGGTTGCGGCGCGGCGGGCTGCCCGCCACCGATGTGGAAAGGCAGCAACGGCACCAGCTGCGCGAGCCTGCCCAACGTCGAAAGCACGTCTTCCGGTTTGGTCCGGCCGAACGTCGGATTCTCGACGTAGACCAGTTCCGATCCCACCAGTGACCACGTGTGCAGCTTCAACGACCGCATCGTGGCGGCGACCTGCGGTGTCAGTATCTGGACCGCGATGTGCGGATCGGTGTCGATCAGCTTGTACCAGCGGTTGAACTTCCGGTCCGCGGTGGCGGGTTCGGGATACTGCTCGACGTCCCAAGCGGATTCGATGCTCGACACGATCTGGAAGTTCGGCATCGGCGCGGGCAGGGTGAGCACCCAGACCGTGTCGATCGAGATCGTTTCGAGCTCGTTGACCTTCTTGTTGGTCCACCGCGTGTGCACGCTCGTGACCGTCGGGCGGCGGTGGTAGTCGAAAACGCTGAACCGAAGCCCGTTGTACGCGCCGCTCAGCGCGCCGAACGCCATCCGCTTGTCCCCGCGCTGGGTGAACGGCAGCACCGGCCAGCGTTCGAGCAGGTTCGGCGCGTCCGGGCTGAACTCCCACCCGTACTGGCCGGACATCTGGTACCGCTCGGCGTTCGTCGCCTCGACACGCCTGGCTTCGCTCGTTTCCATCGCGACCCCCGGTTCTCCCGGCGTGCAGCCTAACCGGAGTAGGTCGGAGTCACCGGCGCGTGGTCGGACCTACGCGTCTTGCAACCGCCGCAGGACGCCGATCAACCCGGGAAGCCGCTCGGTGAGCACCTGCCACACCAAGGCATCGTCGACCGTCGCGCAGCCATGGATGAGGATGTTACGAAATGCGACGATACGCGCGGCGCACTGAGTGTGCCTGGCACAAGTGCTCGATCTCGCGCTTCTTGAGTTCGATCGACTCGTGCATGACCGCCACCTCCTGTTCCTGATTGTGCCTGACCGGATCCCGGAGGTCACGGCGAATGGCCGTGATGCGGCATCGCCGACCGACCGCCCCTGATCAGTCGGCGTAGGTCGCCGTGACGGGCGCGTGATCGGACCACCGCTGGTCGTAGGACACGGCACGCTCGACGACGACCGAGGTGCACCGCTCGGCGAGGCCGGGAGTGGCGAGCTGGCAGTCGATGCGCCAGCCCGAGTCGTTGTCGAACGCCTTCCCGCGGTACGACCACCAGGTGTACGGACCAGGGCCTTCCGGGTCGAGTTTGCGCTGGACGTCGACATAACCGGCCTCGCCGAACACGCGGCCGAGCCACTCCCGCTCCTCCGGGAGGAAGCCCGAGCTCTTCTGGTTCCCGCGCCAGTTCTTCAGGTCGATGTTCTCGTAGGCGATGTTCCAGTCGCCCACGACGACGACCTCACGGCCGTCGGCCTCGGACTTGGCGCGCAGGTCGACGAGGTACGGCAGGAACGCCGCCATGAAGCGCTCCTTCTCGTCCTGGCGCGGGGTTCCGACGTCGCCGCTGGGCAGGTACAGGCTCGCGACCACCACGTTCGGCAGGTGGATCTCGGCGTAGCGGCCGCTGTCCTCGAATTCGGGCTCGCCGAAACCGATGCGGACCTCGTCCGGCTCGGTCCGGCTGAAGAGCATGACGCCGTTGCGTCCCTTCTGCGCAGACGGGGCGTGCACCACGTGCCAGCCTTCGGGCGCGGCGGCACCGGCCGGGAGCTCCTTGAGCTCGGCCCGGACCTCCTGGCAGGCGACGACATCGGCCTTGGTGGCGCCGAGCCATTCGACGAAGCCCTTTTTCGCGGCGGCACGGAGGCCGTTGACATTCACAGTGGAGACGGTCAGCACCCTTCGCACGCTACCCGGAGGGTCCGACAGAACCGGCGGGGTGTTCGTTCTGCGAGACTGCGCGCATGAGCGTGCTGACCGTGCTGGGCAGCTGCGGCGCCTGGCCGGAACCGGGCCGTGCCTGCGCCGGTTTCCTCCTGGTCCACGAAGGGTTCCGGCTCGTGCTGGACCTCGGCTACGGCGCCGCGTCGAGGCTGTTCGAACACTGTCCCGAAGGCCGGGTCGACGCGGTGGTGGTGACGCACGAGCATCCCGATCATTGCGCGGACGTGAGCGCGCTCGGCCGGGCACGGGCGTATGGGTCGCCTGATGAGCCGAGGATCCCGTTGCACTGCACGCCGGGTACGGTCCGGCGGCTGGAGGCGCTGGAGCCCCGACCGCATCCGACGACGATCTTCGACGTGTTCGACCTCGGCCCGCCGCGCGAGATCGGGCCGTTCCGGATGACCACGTTCCTGCTGCCGCACCACGTGCCGAACTACGGCGTCCGGCTCACGGCGCCCGGACTCACCGTCGCCTACACCGGCGACAGCGGGCCGAGTCCGGTTTTGGCGGAGCTGGGGCGCGACGCCGACCTGCTCATCGCCGACGCCACCCTCCAGGGCCCGTCTCCCACGGAGACGCGGCGGCTGGTGTCGACAGCGGGCGAGGCCGGGCACTGGGCTGAACGCGGAGGCGCCCGGAGACTGCTGCTGACCCACTTCTGGCCCGGCTCCGACCGCGAAGTCTCGGTGGCCGAGGCGCGGAAGGAGTTCAGTGGCGAGGTGCTGGCGGCCGAGGAGGGCACCCACCTGCGTTTAGCGGGCTGAACGCGACCTGCGGGCGACCGCGACCCAGTCGCCTTTAGCGGGCTAAACGCGATCCGGGCGGGTCACGGGCCGCACTTGGAGCCTTCGACCGGGGTCGCGTACTGGGCGGAGACCCACTTGCCCTCGGCGATCTTGCGGAAGCCGTTCTCGACCACCGGCTGGGCGTCGATCTTCGCGTCCTTGACGTACTTGCCGACGATCTTCTGCCCGCCGGGGGTGTCGCGGGCGTTGAGCACGTCGGCCGTCACCACGACCTGGCAACCGGTCGGGCTCGAAGCGCTCGACTCCCTGTCCTGACCCGAGATGGCGACGATGACGATCAACGCCAGTCCGCCGCCGGCGAACAAGACCGGTTTCGAGATGGCCATGGTGGTCACTCCTCGAACAAGGGAATCGTTTTCTTCCTCGACCAGAGTGGCAGAAGCCGGGGCGGTCGCCCAGATCCCGGAATGCCAACCACCCGGAGGCGCCAACCGGACCGCGCGCGTACTACCCACCGTCACAGGCCCGGCCGGAGTACGTGAAGGCCCCCTTCATTGCGTCTAGCGCAATGAAGGGGGCCTTCACGTACTTAGCGAGAGACTCAGCCCTGGCTGATCTTCTTGGCCAGGTTCTCGTCCAGCGTCGCGAGGAACTCCTCGGTGGTCTGGAACGGCTGGTCCTTGCTGATCAGCAGCGCGAGGTCCTTGGTCATCTTGCCGCTCTCGACGGTCTCGACGACGACCTGCTCCAGCTTGTTCGCGAACCCGATCAGCTCCGGGTTCGAGTCCAGCTTGCCGCGGTGCTCGAGACCCCGGGTCCAGGCGTAGATGGACGCGATCGGGTTGGTCGAGGTCGGCTTGCCCTGCTGGTGCTGGCGGTAGTGCCGGGTCACCGTGCCGTGCGCGGCCTCGGCCTCGACGGTCTTGCCGTCCGGCGTGCGCAGCACCGACGTCATCAGGCCCAGCGAGCCGAAGCCCTGCGCGACCGTGTCGGACTGCACGTCACCGTCGTAGTTCTTGCAGGCCCAGACGTAGCCGCCCTCCCACTTCATCGCCGCGGCGACCATGTCGTCGATCAGGCGGTGCTCGTAAGAGATGCCCTTGGCGTCGAAGTCGGCCTTGAACTCGGCCTGGTAGATCTCCTCGAACACGTCCTTGAACATGCCGTCGTAGGCCTTGAGGATGGTGTTCTTGGTCGACATGTAGACCGGGTACTCCCGGTCGAGACCGTACTGCAGCGAGGCGCGCGCGAAGTCCTCGATGGACTTGCGGTAGTTGTACATGCCCATGGCGACGCCGCCGCCCTCGGGGAACTTCGCGACCTCGAACTCCATCGGCTCGGAGCCGTCGTCCGGGGTGTAGCTGATGGTCAGCGTGCCGGGACCCGGGACCTTGAAGTTGGTCGCCTTGTACTGGTCACCGTGCGCGTGACGGCCGATGATGATCGGCTTGGTCCAGCCGGGCACCAGGCGCGGGATGTTCTGGATGACGATCGGCTCGCGGAAGATCACCCCGCCGAGGATGTTGCGGATCGTGCCGTTGGGCGAGAGCCACATCTTCTTCAGGCCGAACTCTTCGACCCGCGCCTCGTCCGGTGTGATCGTGGCGCACTTGACGCCGACGCCGTGCTTCTTGATCGCGTTGGCGGAGTCGACGGTGACCTGGTCGTCGGTGCGGTCCCGCTCCTCGATGCCCAGGTCGTAGTACTCCAGGTTCACGTCCAGGTACGGGTGGATCAGCCTGTCCTTGATGAACTGCCAAATGATGCGGGTCATCTCATCACCGTCGAGCTCGACGACGGTGCCCTGGACCTTGATCTTGGCCATGAGCAGCGGTGCTCCTTCCGCGGATCTTCGCGTTCTTCTTCTAAATCTCCGGTAGCGGTACAAGCGTACTGCTTAACGGTCCTGGATGGTTCCAGTAGTGGTCGGCATCAAGTCTCCACGAGGCCGATGTGGTCGACGTCACCCGGTCGGACGTCGGTCATCCGGCCGTCACGGGAACCGCGGAATCCGCGACATCATCGGACCGCACTCCTCTGCCGGCCACCGGAAAGGGCGGTCTCGATGTCCACCAACCCCTACGCCGTGCCGCCCAACGAGCAGCAACCGGCCCCGGAGCCCTACCTCCAGCCTAGGCAAAGCAGCCGCGCGGTGCCCCGGGTGCTCAGCGCGCTCGGCGGCGTACTGCTCACGCCGGTCGCGCTCGGCATGGTGATCTACGGCGGTTCGCGCCTGCAACGCGTGTTCGCGCAGGCCTACAGCGTCGGCGAGGACCCCATGGGACTGATCCTGCTGCTCTTCGGCGCCCTTCTGCTGCTCGGTGTCGCGCTCCTCGGCGCGGTGTCCGGGCTGGGCCCGGTGATCGGCGGCCTGATCTGGGGTGTGTTGCCCGGGCTGGCCGCCCTCGCCGGCTCGTCGGATCTCGTGGGCCTCATGTACGACATCGGCGGCCGGGAACTCGGCGTCGGCCTGGTGACCTGGCTGGTCATGGGCGCCCTGCTCGGAAGCGGGGCCCTTCTCGTCGGGGCGGGCCTGGTCGGCACCCTCACCCGCCGCCGCCCCACGTCGCGTTCAGCGGGCTGAACGCGATCCGGGGCGAGATCGATGTGAACCGAGCGGGCCTGGCAGCCGTAGTCCGGTTAAGGGAGGTGGCCCGCCCATGTCATCGCACCGGTACGTCGCGGAGTACGACGACGAGGACTACCAGGAGTACGGCGAGTACGACCAGCAGCCCAAGGACCCTCGCCGGCCTTACGAGGACGTCGAGTCGTACGAACCGTACGAGCCCTTCGACGACGACGTGGTCCCCGAAGACAGCCGTGCCGGCCGGGGCGTGCGCCGGGTGCTCAGCGGCGCCGGCGGCCTGATCCTGACTCCGGTCGCCCTCGGCCTGCTGGCCTGGGGCGGCCTGCGGCAGCAGATGCTGGTCCAGGCGACCCTCAGCACCCAGCGTGACGTCTTCGGCATCGGCCTGCTGGTGGGTGGCGGGATCCTGCTGCTCGCGGTCGGTTTACTCGGCGCGCTTTCGGCGACCGGCCCGATCGTCGGCGGCCTGGTCTGGGGCGTCGCACCCGGCGTGGCCGCCGCCGCGGTGCCCGAATGGGGCTTCCGCCTGGTGAAGTACCTGCCACAGAACGATGTCACCTACGGCGTCACGAGCTGGCTGTTCATCGGCGGACTGCTCGGAACGGGGCTCCTCCTGATCGGCGCGGGCCTCGCGGCGAGACTCGCCCGGCGGCGCCGCTGAGCGGACTGGGACCATCGGCGCATGGGATTGTTCACCGTTCCTGAAGCCCGCGCCGAACTCGCCCGGCTACGCCCCGTGCTCGACGAGCTCGTCCGCCTGCGCGCCGACGCGGCCGAACTCGCCGCGTCTCTGCGCCCGGGCGGCCGCGAGACCGCGCTCGGCGGGATGCCGGAATGGAAGGCCGCGCAGGCCCGGCTGGACGATCTGATGACCACCGTCCAGCGGACCGGCGCGGAGCTGAAGGGGTTCGCTCCGCTCCTGATCGACTTCCCCGCCGACCTCGACGGCGTCGACGTCCTGCTCTGCTGGCTCGAAGGCGACCCGGAACTGTGCTGGTATCACCGCGCCGACCTGGGTTTCGCCGGACGCCGCCGGTTGCCCGCTAAGGTCGAGGCCGTGAGCGAGGAAATCGCGGCCGATCTCTTCGACGGCATCGCCGCGCACTACGACGAGGACACCTATCACGGCCTAGTCGCCGACGCGCTCGTCGACGGCCTCGGCCGTACAGCCCCTGAACGCGTTCTCGACGTCGCCACCGGCACCGGCGTGGCCGCGTTCGCCGCGCTGCGCCTGGAGCCGGGCGAGGTACTCGCGATCGACATCTCGCCGGGCATGATCGCCCAGGCCGAGGCGAAGGCGGCATCGCGGGATCCCGGCAAGCGCGTCACCTGGCAGGTCGCGTCGGCGGTCCCCGCACCGGTGGAGGACGACGGCGCGGACGCCGTGCTCTGCGCGTCCTCACTGCATTTCCTCGGCGCGGCCGCGCTCCGCGACTGGTTGCGGGTGCTGCGCCCCGGCGGCCGGGTGGCCTTCAGCCTGCCGCTGGCGTCGGCGTTCAGTCCCTCGCCGGCGTTCGCCGCCATCGTCCCCGCCGACCTGAAGCTCCCGGAAACCGAGGCCGACGCTGCCGAACTCACCACCGAAGCGGGCTTCACCGAGGTGACGGTCAAACGGCTGGACATCGATTCCGGGGACCGGGTGCGGTCGGTGTTCGTGGTGCACGCGACCAAACCCGGCCTCTAGTTCCCGGTTTCAGCGGCGCGAAGAACGGCACACACGTCGGCACGGGCGCGTTCACCGGATCGAGCGTCTTGAGGATCAGGCTCGTCACGTTCGGGGTCGGTCGCGCCACCCACGAGTTCGTGGTGATACGCGGGCATCGAGTTCGACGGCGCTCTTCCGCATGGAGCCGAGCCCGCCGAACAACTGTCCACTCAGGACAGGATTCTTCTGGTCTGCCTCCCCCTGTGGCAACCAAGGGCGGGCGCGGCAGGCCCGGTGACGGCTCGTGGACCGTCACCGGGACACCCGCGCAGCTCAAGAACGCCTGTGAAGGCTCGCTGAAACGGCTCGATGTCGACGCGATCGGGCTCTACCAATTGCACAAGCCCGACAAGAACGTGCCGTGGGCGGAGTCCGTCGGCGCGATCAAGGATCTGGCCGACGAAGGCAAGATCAGGTTCGCGGGTGTGTCCAATGTGTCCAGTGCGCAGATTCTCGAAGCACGCGAAATCCTCGGCGAGAAGCTCGTTTCGGTACAGAACGAACACTCTCCCGCTTATCCGGCACACGAGCCGGAACTCGCACTGTGCACGGAACTCGGGCTCGCCTACCTGCCGTGGGGTCCGCTCGGCGGCATCTCCGGAGCCGCGCGAGTCGGCGCGGCGCACGCGGGTTTCCTTGCCGTGGCGGAGGAACACGGTGTCAGCCCGCAGCGGGTCTGCCTGGCGTGGCTGCTCGCGAAGTCGCCGTCGGTGATGGCGATCCCCGGCTCGACGAGGCCCGCGACGATCCGCGATTCGGCGGCCGCCGCCGGCCTCGTCCTCACCGCCGGTGATCTCGCGCGCCTGCCGTGATCATCCGATGGCGATGAGGCCGATCGCGGCACCCGCCCCGATCAGCCCGGCGATCTGCGCCCGGTTGGCGCGCTCCCGCAGGAAGAGCATCGCGAGCACCACCGGGATAGCCGGATAGAGCGCGGTGAGCACGGTCGCGACGGCGACCAGCTGCCGCTGCGTGGCGTACCAGTACAGCAGGATCGCGACCGAGCCGAGTAACCCGGCGACGGCCGCCTTCACCACCGTCGCGCCGGGCAACCGGAACGTCGCCGACGACAGGAACACGAGCGGGACGATCGCGCAGACCGACACCGCCCGGCTGACCGCGATCGGCCAGAACCCGGCGTCGGCGGGCACCTTGGCCATGGCGAGGAACTGCAGGGCGAACCCGACACCCGCGATGAGCGCGTCGGGCACCCCCGCGGAGCCGCGCCCGTCCCCGCTTCGGGAGACCAGCCACACCGACGGCAGCGCCAGCGCGATCCCGGCGGCGGCGGGCACCGATAGCCGTTCGCCCAAGGCCAGCACGGCGACCGCGGCCGGGATGACCACCGCGCCGAGGTCACTGACCGGGACGACGACGCTCATCGCGCCCCGGCCCATCGCGCGGTAGAGGAAGGCCACGCCGACGCCCGTCCCGAGCCCGGAAAGGGCGCCCCACGCAAGCGCTTGCGCCGTGGTGGGGCCATTGAAGACCAGTGCCGCGGCGACGCTGAGTCCGGTGCCTCCGACCTGCGCGTACAACGAAATCGTCATACCGGGGGCGCGCCTCGACAGCACTCCGCTGACGAAATGGGTGGTGCCGAAGCAGAGGGCCGAAAGAAGTGCGGTGAGTTCAGCCATCTCCGGCCTCCGGGCGACGGTGGACGCGGAAAGCATGCATGACTCATGCATACGACTGTCCGCCGTACCCCGCAACCGATCAGGCACTGACCACCAGCGTCACGCCGAGAGTGATCATCGTGGCGGCGACGAGACCGTCCAGCACCCGCCACGACGACGGCTCGCGGAAGAACCCGCTGAGCAGCCTCGCGCCGAACCCGAGCACCAGGAACCAGAGCACGCTCGCCAGCACCGAACCGACGCCGAACGCCCACCGGCCGCCGCCGTGCCCGGCGGCGATCGCACCCAGGAGGAGCAAGGTGTCGAGGTAGACGTGCGGATTCAGCCAGGTCAGCGCCAGCGTGGTCAGCACGATGCGGCGCAGCGATCCGCCGGTCTCGGGGCCACCGGTTTCCAGCGCCGCCGGTTTGAACGCACGACGGGCCGCGAGGGCGCCGTAGCAGAGCAGAAAAGCACCACCGATCAGGGCGACGATGGTCAGCGCTTCGGGTGACGCCCCCACCAAGGCACCCACTCCGCCGACGCCGAGGCTCACCAGGATGACGTCCGAGACGATGCAGATCAGGACGACCACGGACACCGATTCCCGGCGGATGCCTTGGCGCAGCACGAAGGCGTTCTGCGCGCCGATCGCGACGATGAGGGCCATGGTGGCGCCGAAACCGGCGGCGGCGCTGAGCAGAACGTCTCCCATGGGAAAACACTAGGAAGCGCCGGGTCAACAGTACAGCTAAAGATTCTTACGTAGCATTAGCGCTCATGATGACCGATCTGCCGCTGGACCTCGTCCGGACGCTGCTGGCGGTCGCCGACGAAGGCACGTTCGACGCCGCCGCCTCGGCACTGCACGTGACTCCGTCGGCGATCAGCCAACGCGTCAAGGCGCTCGAACAGCGCACCGGGCGGGTGCTGCTGATCCGCACGAAACCGGTGCGGCTGACCGAATCCGGCCAGGCCGTCGTGCGCTTCGGTCGTCAACTGGCCTTGCTGGAGGCCGACACCCGGGCCGAACTCGGCCTGACCGCCGGCGACGAACCGGTCCGGCTGCCGATCGCGGTGAACGCCGACTCGCTGGCGACCTGGTTCCTGCCGGCGCTCACCCGGGTACCGCCCGAGCAGAAGATCTGCTTCGAACTGCACCGCGAGGATCAGGACCACACCACGACCCTGCTGCGGGAGGGGCTGGTGATGGCGGCCGTGACGTCGTCACCGGATCCGGTCGCGGGATGTTCGGTGCACCGGCTGGGGCACATGCGGTACCTGGCCGTCGCGAGCCCGGAACTCGGTACGGACCTTTCCCTCGCCGAAGCGCCTGTCGTCGTCTTCGACCGCCGCGACGACCTCCAGGACCGCTTCGCGCGTGAACGCGGCACGCTCGCGAGCCCGCTGCGGCATTACGTTCCCTCGTCCGAAGGGTTCTTCGACGCCGTGGCGGCCGGCATGGGCTGGGGCATGGTGCCGGTCGCTCAGATCGGGAACCGCTTGCGTGACGGCAGCTTCGTCTGTCTCGACCCGGACCACCCGATCGACGTACCGCTGTTCTGGCAGCAGTGGAAACTCGACTCCCCCGCGCTGGCGGCGGTGTCGGCCGCCGTCACCACCGCGGCCGCGGACCTGCTGGTCGACCCGCCCGGATGAGGACGCGCATCCCGGCCGGGTCGTGAGATCCTGGGCGCATGACGCGCGCACTGCACCTGGTCGGGGACGAGGAAGCGGACCGACTGCTAAGCGAAGATCCGTTCGCGCTGCTCGTCGGCATGCTGCTGGACCAGCAGTTCCCGATGGAGCACGCGTTCCGCGGGCCGCAGAAGATCGCGGACCGGATGGACGGTTTCGACCTCCGGAAGATCGTCGCGATGGACACCGAGACCTTCGTCGAACTCTGCGTGGTCCCGCCGGCGATCCATCGCTACGGCGGCTCGATGGCCCGCCGGGTGAAGGACCTCGCCCAGCACATCGTCGAGGTCTACGACGGCGACGCCGCCGGGATCTGGACCTCCGGGCGGCCCAAGCCGGACGGTCCCGAGGTCCTCAAGCGGCTCAAGGCACTGCCCGGTTTCGGTGAGCAGAAGGCCAAGATCTTCCTCGCGCTGCTCGGCAAACAGCTCGGCGTGCAGCCCAAGGGCTGGCGCGCGGCCGCGGGCGCGTACGGCGACCGCGGCGCACGACGTTCGATCGCCGACGTCGTCGACACGAAGACGCTCGGCGAGGTGCGGGCGTTCAAGAAGGCGGCGAAGGCGGCCGCCAAGGCTCCGGCGGAGTAGCTACTTCTTCCCGGCTCCCGGCCACGGCCCCGGCGTCTCGGCGGGCAGTTCGGCCTGCTCGACTTCCGATGCCCTTCCCGACGAAGGACGACATCAGCCCGAAGTACGCGAGTTCGACAGTGCCTTCGAGACCGTCGCTGCCGTCGAGTCCGAAATACCCGCACGGCGTTCCTTGCGCGTAGGCCACCCAGGCCTCGACACCGGGCCTGTCCAGCCACCCGATCCACCGCGCCCAGTTCGGCGCGGGCGACCTTCACCGGGACGGCGGGCGGTTTCGCGGCGCTCAGGTCGTCCGGCGAGGTCTGTTCGAGGTGCCAGGTGGTGATCTCCATCCGGCGATCATTTCAGCCAGATCCGCAGCGGCCCCAGCGCCGTGTACCCGGCCCGTAAGGCGGCGGCGAGGTCGTCGCCGCGTTCGTAGCCGGTGATCGGCAGGCCGGGAAACGTCGTGGCGACCGCCGAGGTCGCGCCACGCCACGCGTCGCCGAGATCGCCGCGAGTGTACAAATTGGACAGTCCGGCGAAGTCGCCGTCACGGTTGGCCGTCACGCCGGAGACACCGTCGGACCACACCGCGACGAACGGATCGTCGAACTGATCCGGCATCCGGGACCAGCCCGGTTCGAGCGGCATCCGGACCTCCCGCGCGATCCAGGTGGCTTCGAAGAGCACCTCGAAGCCCGCTTCGGAGAGGTCCAGGCAACCGAAACTGTCCTTCACCGAGCAGCCCGGCGACGTGTCGATCCCGTCCAGCACGTCCGACACCGACGCGTCCGGTGCCAGGGTCACCGCGTCCGGGTACAGCGGCGGTGTCCGGCGTGCCGATCTCCAGGAGCGCGGGCCGAACGTGCCGGTGAATCCGTGTGACCGGCATACCGTGTCGCACCAGCGAGCGTTGACCCGCGCGGCGTCCGCTACACCCGCGCGAACCACAGCACGTCCGGTGCTCCTTGCGGCACCGGGATCTTCAGCTCCCGCACCGCACCGAATCGTGCTCGCAGCCGCTTCGCGAACGACGGAACCGACTCGGCGCTCCACACGCCGAGCACGCCGCCGGGTCGTAGCCGCGCGGCGAGCATGTCGAGGCCTTCGTTCTGATACAGCTTCGCGTTACCGTCGGTGACCGTCCACTCAGGACCGTTGTCGATGTCGAGGCACAGCGCGTCGAACCGCTCTTCCGTCCGGCGCAACCACTTCACCAGATCGGCTTCGACCACGATGACCCGCTCGTCGGAGAGGGCGTCGCCGTGGACGTCCTTGAGCGGGCCCTCGCGATTCCAGCCGATCACCGCGGGTTCGCGCTCGACGACCACGATCTCGCCGACGCCGGGATGGTCCAGCGCGGCACGCAGCGAACAGCCGACACCGAGGCCACCGATCAGCATCCGTGCCTTGCCCGGCACCAGATCCGCCGCCACCGAGACGAGTAACCGTTCGGATTCACCGTTTCGGGTGTCCATCAGGAAGACCCCGTTGGCGATGACTTCGAAATCCTCGCCCGCGCGGCGAAGCACGAGTTCGCCGCTCCTCCCGTCCACCACGTCGAGTACGTCGGTCATCCGGGCAGCTTATCGGCGACGGGGCACGGCAAGCCCGCCATTTCGCCCGGGCTCGCCCGGTAGCGGGATCACCTCCGACGCTCCTAACCTTGAAGCGTCGGAGGTGGTATTCATGCACGCGACCGTCGGAGACGAGATCCACGTGCACGGACGCACGGTGGGCTCGGCTGAGCAGCGCGGCGAAATCCTTGAGGTACGCGGAGAACACGGCGCCCCGCCGTATCTCGTCCGGTTCGCCGACGGACACGAAGGGCTGGTCTTCCCCGGACCCGACTGCGAAGTCCAGCCGCGCGCCGAATAGGCGTCACTCGGCCAGCGCGGGCCGCCGCACGCGGCTCCGCCAGCCCGTCACGACCACGGCCGCGCCCAGCGCGGTCAGTATGGCCGCGATCTCGGGCAGCAGGAGCGGACCGCCGCCGCTGAGCACCGCTCCCCCGACCACGCCCGAGAGGCCGACGCCGAGGTAGATGGCGGACGCGTTGAGCGAGAGGACGAGCCCGGCGTTCTTGCTGGACAACTCGATCAGCCGGTGCTGGATCGGCGGGTTGATCGACCAGGTGGCCAGTCCCCAGATGAAGAGGACGACGGCCGCGCCCGCGACGGTGGTCGCCACCAGCGGCAGCATCGCGAGCACCACGGTGATCCCGCCGAACACGGCCAGCAGTGGTCCCCTGGCGCCCCAGCGGTCGGTCGCGCGGCCACCGAGGACGTTGCCGAGCGCGCCGCCCGCGCCGTAGACGAACAGCAGCAGGCTGACCGTCGTGCCGTGGACGCCCGCCGTGGCGGACAGGACCGGCGAGATGAAGGTGTAGACGGAGAACGCGGCGAGGCAGCCGAGCACGGTCGCGCCGAGCATGGCGAGTACGCGCGGGTCCTTGGCGACGGTGAACCGTTCGGCCAGGCGGACCGGAGGCGGTGCCGGGACGGCGGGCAGGACCATCCGGACCGCGAAGGCGCCGAGGAGCGAGAAGGCCGCGACCAGTGCGAAGACGGCCTGGTAGCCGACGCTCTGCGAAAGGACGCTGCCGAGCGGGACGCCCAGAATGGTCGCGATGGTCAGGCCGCCGAAGACGAGCGCGACGGCGCGGCCCCGGCGTTCGGGGGTGGTGAGTTCGGCGGCGACCGCGCTGGCGGCGGGGGTGAACACGGCCGCGCCGATCGCGGTGACCACCCGCGCCAGGAGGAGGGTCACGTAGCCGGGCGCGAGGGCGGCGAGGGCGTTGCCGATGGCGGTGACGACGAGGGCGGCGACCAGGAGGGTGCGCCGTTCCCAGCGGCCCGTGACCGCGGCGAACAGCGGCGAGCCGACCGCGTACGCGATGGCGAAGGCGGTGACCAGCTGTGCGGCGGCCGTCTCGGAGACGCCGAGCTCGCCGGTCAGCGCGGGCAGCAGCCCGGCGACGACGTAGCCGCTGGTGCCGACCGCGAAGGTGCCGAGTGCCAGCACCGAGGTCCTAGGTGGCGCGAAAGTCATGACTCCCCAGCTCCAGACCCCTTTTCACGTCGCCTCCCGCTCCCGGCCCGGATCGCGATCAGGGGGCGGAAGTCGCTCCGGGCCCGGTCACCCAGGTGCCCGCCGGATCGCGTTTAGCCCGCTAAACGCGATCCGGTGCCCGGGGCGCCCGGCTGGCGCCGGATCGCGATCAGGGGGCGAAAGTCGCTTCGGGGTCGTTGTTCGATGGTTGTCGTAGTTCGATGAATACCGTACTACGAACTCCCGGGAAGTTCGAGGGGCGTCGTACTATGGACTCATGGCCGCGACCACCACTCCGCAGTACGTCTACCCCGGGCAGGACGAGATCCGGATCGAGGCGGTCCTCGCCGCGCTCGCCGACCCGGTGCGCCTCGACATGGTGCGCCAGCTGGCCGAGTCCGGCACCGAGATCTCCTGCAGCGGATTCGACGTCGCCGTGACCAAGTCCACACTCACCCATCACCTGCGCACCCTGCGCGAAGCGGGCGTCATCATGGGCCGCCAGCAGGGCACCACGCGCTACAACTCCTTGCGCCGCAACGATCTCGACGAGCTCTTCCCGGGACTGCTCCAGGGAGTCCTCGCCGCCCGCCGCTAAGGGTGGGCAGCCTCACCCGAAACCGGGATGACAAAGGCGCCCTCGATCCGTTGAACTGGATGCAGGACAGCTCGTCGACGCTGGGGCCGCACGCGCTGTCTTCTTTTGTGCCCGAGACCTAAATCGATTCAGTCGACCATCCGCGACGGTGGGTGAGTAATCGTTTACCAGTACAACCCCGGAAGGAGAGCCGTGCCCGTCGCGCTGCTCGCGCTCGCCATCGGTGCCTTCGGCATCGGAACCACCGAATTCGTCATGATGGGCGTGCTGCCCGAAGCCGCCGCTGATTTCGGCGTGTCGATCCCGTCCGCCGGTTACCTCATCTCCGGCTACGCCCTCGGCGTCGTGGTCGGCGCCCCGCTGCTCACCGCGGCCGCGGTCCGGCTGCCACGCAAGACCATGCTGCTGGCGATGATGGGGCTGTTCACACTCGGCAACGCCCTCTTCGCGCTCTCGCCGAACCAAAGTTTCGGCGTCGCCTTCCGCTTCCTCGCGGGCCTGCCGCACGGCGCCTTCTTCGGCGCCGGCGCGGTCGTCGCGTCCAGCCTGGCCAAGCCGGGCGAACGCGCGAAGGCCGTCTCGATGATGTTCATGGGCCTGACCCTGGCCAACGTCGTCGGCGTGCCGCTGGGGACGCTGCTCGGCCAGAAGGTCGGCTGGCGCGCGACGTTCGGCGTCGTCGCTTTGATCGGCCTGGTCGCCATCGCCGCGATCGCGAAACTGGTCCCCCACCAGGGCAAACCGGCCGAACCGTCGCTGCGCGGCGAACTCGGCGCCTTCCGCCGTCCGCAGGTGTGGCTCGCCCTCGCGATCGTCACCTTTGGCCTCGGCGGCGTGTTCGCCTGCCTGTCCTACATCGCGCCGATGCTGACCGACGTCACCGGCTACTCGCCGTCGAACGTCACCCTGCTGCTCTCGCTGGCCGGGGTCGGCATGACGATCGGCAACTACCTCGGCGGCAGGCTCGCCGACAAGGCGCTGATGCCGAGCCTCTACCTGGCGCTTTCCGGGCTCGCGGCGGTACTGGCGATCTTCACGATCACCGCGAACGGCAAGGTCGGCGCCGCGGTGACGATCTTCTTCGTCGGCCTCGCCGGCTTCATGATCGGCCCGATGATGCAGGCCAGGATCATGGAGAAGGCGGGCGGGACGCCGTCGCTGGTCTCGGCCGCGGTGCAGTCGGCGTTCAACATCGCGAACTCGATCGGCGCCTACCTCGGCGGCCTGGTGATCGCGGGCGGGCTCGGCCTGGTCGCGCCCAACTGGGTCGGCGCGTCGCTGGCCGTGCTGGGGCTTTCCCTGGCGGCGATCTCCGGCGGTCTCGACCGCCGTGAGGCCCGGGTCCCCGCGATGGCTTCCTGACCCTCAAAGCGCCTCCACGCGCATCAGGACAGGGGACCGCCAGTGATCGTGAGGGCGATGAAAAGGATCAAGACAGAAAGCGCGCCATAAGTCAGGACGTCGACCGGCTTGCCCCGGATCGCCAGCAGGCCCGCCTTCACGTCGGGAAGGACCGCCCTCAGCAGGCCCGCGAGCATCAGGGCCCCGCCGATCAGCGCCGCACCCTGGCGCCAGTGGTACTGGCCGATCCGCAGGGCCGCGACTGCCACCACCAGCATCACCAGCAGGAACGGCAGGTGACGGAGCAGTGCCCCACGGTCACGCCGCTGTCCGGCCACCGCCATCAGTCCTCGTCCTTCATGGCCTCGCGGGCAAATCGGTTCACCTCGTCAGTATCCCGGGTGAGTTACCGGACACCAGGTCAGGGCGTCTTCGGAGTTGTCAAGAGCGGCAAAACCCACATGCGGGGTGCACGCGGACGCGGATACGGTCAAAATGTGATCGTGGCACAACCGACGACTCAGCTGAACGCGACCGAGCAGGACACCCTGGTCAAGCAGATCGGCCTCGCCCTGCTGCGGGCCGCGCCGCGTGATTGGCGGAAGGTGACCGCCGAGTACCGAGCCGTCGGCAGGTACCACGAGATGACCGGCGAGATCATCACCGAGGACGGCACCGCGCACGAATGGGTCGCGACGCACGACATCGCGACGCTGTTCGGCAGGCTCCGCGCGGGGATGTATCGCGACGGCCGCGGCACCTGGTTCAACGCCCGTTACCAGCTGGACCACCCCTCCAGCTACAACCTCGAGTACAACCGCGACGAGCCGCAGTGGCGCCTCGCGCCGCCTCCGCAGGCGTACTCCGACGAGCTCCGCATGTTCCCCCGCTCCGAGGAGAACGTGCCCGAATGGCTGATCCGGCGCATGTCCGGCCTCGGCCCGGAGCAACCGGGACCGCATTTCCGCATCGCCCGCATCTTCGACACCATCGGCCCCGCCGGTCGTCCGGTGATCAACCGGCCCGATCTGGAGATCGAGGAGCAGGACAGGCTGCTCGAATACCTCGACCACGCACCGCTGGTGGTCACCGAGCGCGGCTACGACATCGACAGGCTCGCGCAGACTCCCGAGGCCACCGTCCCGGTCGCCTTCCACAGCGACGGCCAGTGGATCTGGCCCGCCGCCGTCAACTTCTACCTGCGCGAGTACGGCGTCTCGCCGGAAATCGACCTGATCGACCACGTCCGGCAGAACGGCTTCACGCTGCCCGACGTCGACGACACCACGCTGCAGGCCGCGGCGGGTTACCTCACCCGGGGGAATCAGCCCCCGCAGCAGCGGCCGAACGGCCCGGGTGGTCCCGGTGGACCGCCGCCGCAGGGCCCGCCGCAGAACGGTCCGGTTCCGCCGCAGCAGGCCCCGGTCAACCAGGGCGCCCCTGGTCAGCCCGGCCCCAACGGTCCTGCGGGTCCGGGTGCTCCCGGCCCGAGCCAGGCCGCTCAGCCGCCCGTCCCGCCTGCGCACCAGCAGGGGCAGGACGCTGGTTCGATGGCCGCCGCTGCGGCCGCCCCGGTCGCGGCCGCCGCGGCCGTCCCCGCCGTCGAGAGCACTCTTCCGAACCAGGCCGAGCAGGCCCAGCGGTACGAAGAGGATTACGACACTCAGGACCACCAGGCGCAGGACTTCCACGAAGCCGCCGCCGAGCAGCAGTACGCCGACGGCTACGACGAGCAGTACCCGCACGAAGAGGCGCAGTTCCACGAGTCCGAGCAGGACGTCTACGCCGACGAAGCCCGGCAGGACGAGGAACCGCACCAGCGCGCCGAGCCCGAGCAGGAACCGCAGGCTCCGCATCAGCGGCCACTCGCCGATCCCGAGGCCACGACGTACGCGAGGCCTGTGCAGGGCGACTCCTACGCCCAGCAGCACGAGGACACGCGGCCCGAGGACGCGTCGTACGACCAGGACGACACCGAGACGACTGCGGGTTATACGGCGGTCGAGCAGGCCGACGCCGACTCGCTGCCCCTCCTCACGCACGACGCGGAGGCGCCGAATGTGCCCCCGCCGTCGGACTCCGAGGTCACGCAGGTCGACGCTCCGCCGCAGGAGCAGCCCGCCCCGGTGGCGGCCGCGCATCTGCCCCGGCCGGAGCCCGAACCGCGGCGTGAGGAAGCCCCGCGTCGTGCGGCCCCGGAGCCCCAAGAGCACCGTCGGCCGCGCCGCGCCGAGCACCCCGTGCCGGTGCTGAACGAACTGCAGTCGAAGTTCGACGAACTCGACGTGGCCGACGACGTCTACCGCATCGGCTCGCCGGCCGAACACGGCTGGAGTGTCGAGCAGGTCGACGGCGGTGGCTGGCGGGTCGGCTGGTATGACGGGAAGCTGACCAACCCGGCGGTGTTCGGTGACGCCGAGGACGCGGCCGCGTTCATGCTCGGCAAGGTCCTGCTGAACCCGAACGGCGCTCCGCCCCCCGCCGAGCAGTCCTTCGACGAGCGGTCCGCTGCCGAAGAGCCGCCTGCCGAGAAACCGCCCACTCCGGCACCGCCCGTGCTGGCGACGCTCTCCCCCGAGGTCGCCACCGGTTCGCATCCGGTGCCGCCGCGGGAGTCGATCCCGGCGCAGGAGCAGACGGCGTTCACGACGGCGGAGGAACTGCTCGGAGACGACCTGGACGACGAGCCCGCCCCCGCTCCGGTCCCGCCCGCGCCCCCCGTGCGGCCGAACCCGACGCTGTCGAGCCCGCCGCCCGCCCCGCCCCGGCGCGAACCGCCGGTGACGCCGCCTCCGCCGCCGATGCGGCGCGAGGAACCGGCTCGTCCGCCCGCCGCCGCGGCGAACGCCGGGCAGCCCGACGCCAAGCAGAACTGGCCGATCTCGCCGCTCAGCGGTGAACCGCCGCTGACCCTGTTCCGCGGCAAGGAACTGCGTGAGCTGCCCGCCGGCAGCGAGCTGGACCGCTTCGGCGGCCCGAACGGCAACCTGACCTACGCGGCCGGGACGCCGTTCGAAGAGCGCTCGCTCGTGCCGGAATGGGTGAACCGGCCGTACCACGTGTACCGCGTGCAGCGTCCGCTCGAAGCGCTCGCCGGTGTCGCGATCCCGTGGTTCAACCAGCCCGGTGGCGGGTCGGCGTACCTGCTGCCGGCGTCCATCGAGGAACTGCTCGCCGAGGGCGACCTCATCGAACTGGACCCGGGCGAACCGCCGATCGACTAGCTCCCGTAAATGCTATGAAGGGGCCTTTCATCGCAAAATTTGCTATGAAAGGCCCCTTCATTGCACGCGGGGGTCAGTGGATGACGAGGCCGTGCGCGGCGGCGTAGGCCACGGCGGTCTCGGTGTCCACATGGACGCCCGAGAGGTTCGCCTGCACCAGGCCGTTGGCGTCGAGCCGGGCACCGCGCAGATCGGCACCCTCGAGTTTCGCGCCCGCCAGCCGGGCACCGGTGAGGTCGGCGCCGCGCAGGTCGGCACCGGTGAGGTCCGCCTCGGTCAGGTTGGCCTCACGCAGCCGGAGCCCGGAAAGATCCACTTTGGACAGTCGATTGCGGCTCAGCGAGACCAGCGACAGATCGCATTCGGTGAACGCGATCTTCTGGAACCGGCAGTCCACAAAGGACGAACCGAGCATCGAGCAGGAACTCCACCGGGTACCGGCGAGCACACTGCGGTCGAAGGTGCAGGACCGGAACGCCGACGCCTCGTGGCGCGAGCCCTCGAAGTCGACCTTGGTGAAGTCGCACTGGTCGAAGGTGCATCCCTGGGTACGGAGCCCGCGGAGGTCCGCCTCGGTGAAGTCGCAACCGACAAAACTACGTTTTTCCCACCATTGCTGGGAAAGGACGGCTTCTCGGTAGTCTTCCGCAGTCTCGGTCACCCCTCCAGGATCGCACACCGGCTGGGGACGATCTTCGAGCCCGACACGTATCGCATGGCCTCGATGAACTTCGGGTCGTTCATGCGGCGCTCCATCTCCGGGTACTCCAGGTCGACGAGCCGGGTCTGGATCCACCACAGGTTGCCGAACGGGTCGCGGACCCGGCCGACGCGGTCACCGAAGAAGAGTTCCGTCTGCCTCGTGACCTCTTCGGCGCCCGCCTCGACGGCCCGGCGCTGCGTCTCCATGCTGTCCTCGACGTAGAGCCGCAGGTACGCCGGGGTGTCGACCCAGTCGTCCTGTGCGTCGAACAGCATGACGACGGAGTCGCCGATCCGGACCTCGGCGTGCCCGATCTTCCCGCCCTCGACGTACACCGGTTCGCCCAGCGGCTCGGCGTCGAAGACCCGCATCAGGAAGTCGATCATCCCCGCGGTGTCGCGCGAAATGATCCACGGGGTCACCGAGTGGTAGCCGGCGGGAATCGGGCCGGCGGCGGTGTTCGCGCTGGTCATCAGAGTTCTCCTCGGTTGTTTCAGTGCGTTGAGGAGAAACCTAAAGCTCGTATAGGACAGAACATGTCCTAATGCGATTTCAGCAGGAAAGGCGGCTTCGACTCCCGCCACTCCGGTATGTCCAGCGAATTGAGCGCCTCGACGATCCGCTTCTCCTCGTAGCGGAAATGCGTCTCCATGATCGCCGTGAGGCCGTCCAGTTCCCGTTGGACGTGCAGGATCTCGGCCTGACTCGACCCCGGGCCGACACCGGCGACCAGTTCTTCGAGTCGTCCGAGGATCCCGGACACGACGTCGTGGTCGTGCGCGAGTTCTTCGAGAGCCGGCCGCAGTTCGGGGAATTTCTCCGACAGCACCAGGAAAGCGCCGCCGTCCTCCCCGGTGTGATGCGTGGTCAGCGCCGAGCAGAAGGTGAGGCAATGCGCCCGGAGATCGCGCAGCCGCTCGGCGCGCCCCGCCGCGACCGACCCGAGGTCGTCGTGCAGCGTGGCCAGCTCTTTACGCAGCCAGTTGTGAACCTGAACGAGTTGGTTTCCGAACGCCGTCAACCGGTCGTTCGTCCGAGAAGGGGTGTCCATGATTTCCCATGGTCCGGCGCCTCCATGCCCGCGACGTTCTCTTTGCCGGGTGCACTGCGACGCTGAAGGAACTTCAGCACGACCCCCGGGTGATCGTCAAGTGGGTCAGCGGAAGTCGCGGGACTTGGCGGTGATCCGCAGTGGCAGGTGCCGGATCTGTTCGGCGAGGACGTTCACCACCTCACCGGTGCGTTCGACCACACCGCGGATCAACAGCGCGGGACTGCCGCGGGCCACCCGGTGGTAACGCTGCCACACCCCCATCGTGCAGATCACGTTGATCATCCCCGTCTCGTCTTCGAGGTTCATGAAGGTGACGCCGCCCGCGGTCGCCGGCCGCTGGCGATGGGTCACCGCGCCACCGGTCAGCACGTGGGTGCCGTGCGGGATCTCGCGCAGGCCCGCAGCCGTCACGACACCGAGTTCGTCGAGGCGGCCCCGGATGAACTGGGTCGGGAAGCTGTCCGGGGACACGCCGGTGGCCCAGACGTCCGCGGCCGCGACGTCGATTTCGTCCATCCCCGGCAGCATCGGCGCCTTGGCCCCGGTGGTGAGCCCTGGCAGTTTCTCCAGGCTTTCGTCGGCGACCGCGCCCGCCGCCCAGAGCGCGCTCCGCCTGCTCTCGCCGAAACAGCCGAACGCGCCGGCCGTGGCCAGTGCCTCGATCTGCGGTTTGGTCAGCCGCACCCGGCGGGCGACGTCGGGCAGATCCGCGAACGCGCCACCGCGTGCGCGCTCCTCGACGATCTCCTTCGCCAGGTTCTCGCCGATCATCCGCACAGTGGCCAGACCACCCCGTACGGCGAGTAGTTTTCCCCCTTCCGACAACGGTTCCAGCGTCGCGTGCGGAAGACTCGCGTTGATGTCCGGGCCGAGCACCTGTACACCGTGCCGCCGGGCGTCGGCGACCAGTGACTGCGGCGAGTAGAACCCCATCGGCTGGGCGCGCAGCAACCCGGCCAGGAACGCGTCCGGGTGGTAGTACTTGAAGTACGCGCTCGCGAACACCAGCAAGGCGAAACTCAGCGCGTGGCTTTCCGGGAAGCCGAAGTTCGCGAACGCCTTGAGTTTGCCGAAGATCTTCTCGGCGAGTTCCGCTTCGATGTCGTTCTTCGCGGCGCCTTCGAGGAATCGCCGTTTGAGCCGTTCCATCCTCCGTTCGGACCGTTTGGACCCCATGGCGTGCCGCAGCTGATCGGCCTCCGCCGGGGTGAAATCGGCGACGTCGAGGGCGATCTGCATCATCTGTTCCTGGAACAACGGCACGCCGAGGGTCTTCTTCAGCGCGTTCTCCAGTTTCGGATGGTCGAAATCCCATTTCTCCTGGCCGTTCTTGCGCCGGATGTAGGGATGCACCGAACCACCCTGGATCGGGCCGGGCCTGATGAGCGCGACCTCGACCGCGAGATCGTAGAACTTCCTGGGGCGCAAGCGAGGCAGGGTGGCCAGCTGCGCACGGCTCTCCACCTGGAAGACACCGATCGCGTCGGCGCGGCAGAGCATTCCGTAGACGTTCTGATCCTTGAGATCCAATTCGGAGATGTCGACCTCTTCCCCTTTGTGGTCACGAACCAGATCGATCATATAATGCAGGGCCGACAACATTCCGAGTCCGAGCAGGTCGAATTTGACCAGCCCGGCGGCGGCACAGTCGTCCTTTTCCCACTGCACCACACTGCGGTCCGCCATCCGGGCCCATTCGATGGGGACGACCTCGCTCACCGGCTGCTCGCAGATCACCATCCCGCCGGAATGGATGCCGAGATGCCGGGGGAAGTCCTCGAGCGCGCAAGCGAGTTCGACGACGTCGGCCGGGATGTCGTGATCGTGGTCCTTTTCCGTGGTGCGCAACGCGCCCCAGCGGTCGATCTGCTTGCTCCACGCGTCCTGCTGGCCGGGTGAGTACCCCAGTGCCCGCGCCGCGTCACGGACCGCGGAGCGGGCCCGGTAGGTGATCACGTTCGCCACCTGCGCGGTGTTCAACCTGCCGTATTTCTCGTAGACGTACTGGATCACCTCCTCACGACGATCGGATTCGATGTCGAGGTCGATGTCCGGGTAGCCGTCGCGATCGGGGGCGAGGAAACGTTCGAAGAGCAGGTTGTACCGCACGGCGTCGACCTTGGTGATGCCGAGCGCGTAGCAGACCGCCGAGTTCGCGGCCGATCCCCGGCCCTGGCAGAGGATGTTCTTCTTCCGGCAGAACCGCACGATGTCCCAGACGATCAGGAAATAGCCGGGGAAACCGAGGTCTTCGATGATCTTCAGTTCGTGCTCGATCAGCTTCTTGGCTTTTTCGCGGTACTCGGCGTCCTTGTTCTTCTCGTGTTCCTTGGCGCCTTCGCGGGTGAGTTCCTTCAGATAGGACGCCTCGGTGTGCCCCTCCGGCACGTCGAACGGCGGCAGCTTCGGCACGATGTGGTGCAGTTCGAACGCGCATTCCCGGCCGAGCAGCGCCGCCCGCTGCACCGCGCCCGGATAGCGCGCGAAGATCTCGGCCATCTCCTCCCCCGACCGCAGGAACGCCGTCCCCGCGGCGGGCAGCCAGCCCTCCATGTCCTCCAGCCCGCGCCGGGCACGGATCGCGCTCAGCGCGTCGGCCAGCGGGGCACGCTCCGGCCGGGCGTAGTGCGCCGCCGTGGTCGCCACCGTCGGCAACCCGAACTCGTCGGCCATCTCGCTCAGCAGGTCGTTGTGCGTGCTGTCCAAGGGAAGACTGTGGTCGATCAGTTCGACGTAGACGTTGTCCCGGCCGAAACAGTCGATGAGTTCCTTCAGCCGCACCACGGCCGCCGCGGGCCCCTCGGTGACGAGTGCCTTCCGCACCGCGCCCTTGCGGCAGCCGGTGAGCACGACACATTTCCCGCGGACCTCTTCGGCGACCGCGCGCAGGTCGTAGACCGGTCTGCCCTTCTCCGCCCTTTCCTTGGGGGACAACGACTGCCTGTCGAAGCCGGACAGCTGACCGGCGGTGATCGCCCGGTTCAGGCTCAGGTAACCGTCCTGCCCCTTGGCCAGCAGGAGCAGGTGCTCACCCTCGGGGTCGGCGAACCCGTTCTGCGGGCCGGACAGCCCGAAGCTGAGTTCCGTGCCGAAGACGGTGTGCACGCCGAGTTCCCTGGCCGCCTCGGCGAACCGCACCACGCCGTACATGCCGTCGTGATCGGTGAGCGCGATCGCGTCCAAGCCCAGCCGCGCGGCCTCCTCCACCAGTTCCTCGGGATGGCTCGCCCCGTCGAGGAAGCTGAAGTTCGAATGACAGTGCAGTTCGGCGTACGGCACCCGGCGCGCAGTGGCGCCGTCGTCGTCACCGCTCAGGTCGGCGAGATCGGCGGGCCGCTGGTAGCCGTGCCGTTTGGCGCTCCACGCGGGGCTGTCCCCGCCGTCACCGGGCGGGACCTCGCCCGCGAGTTCGCGGGCGAGGTCCTTCCACGGGCGTGGAGGGTTGTTCCAGCCCATCGGTCACCGGTTCTCGGGCGAACGCCTCGGCACGGGGACGAACACTTCCGCTCGCGGGACGCACGCCGCCCATGCCGTGTCCAACTCGGCGCGCTGCACCGGGATGGCCGGTTCTTCCAGCCATCGCCGCACCAGCCGCGTGTACTCCTCGTCCATGTTCAGTCGTACTTCCCTTCCAGTGTCCACATCGGATTCTCGTGGTGTTCGAACCGGAGCAGCACCGCTTCCTCGGCGTCGTGCCCGTCGGCCAGCAATACCTGCAGGCGGATCCGGGTCCCCGACCGCGCGTGCCCGGCTCCAGCCCGGATACCGACCAGCCACGGACCGGCCCACGCAAGGACTTCACGCGGCTCGCCGCCCTCGAAGCTCACGAGGTACGGCGCGGCGGTGACCCGGCGGCGCGCGGTGATCTCCACCAGGCGGCCGTTCTCGTCCAGCACCTGGGCGGGCACCGGCCGCGCGAACACCGTCGCCGGGGAAGGCGCCGGGAGCCGCCCGGCCCAGTTCGCTTCCGCCTGCGCGGACTTCTCCCGTCTGTCGCCCCATGGCACCAGCCGGACGCGTTCGGCCGGATCGCGACCGCCGTCGAGTACCGCGGTGAAGACACTTTCCGGACCGAGCAGCCCCTGCACCCGCACCAGGGCCCGGCCCGCTCGCTCACCGGCCAGGTCGTCGTCTTCGGTGGCGGGCCGCAGCGCGCCCGCCGCACCCGCCTGCCACAACCCGAGTTGCAGCGTCCGGCCTTCGACGGTCTCTTCCGGCTCAAGCCGCAGCCGCACGACCCCGGAATTGGGCCGCTCCTTCGCTTTCAGCCAGCCTTCGAACTGCCAGCGCACCCTGTCGGCGACGCCGAGCGGGGTCAACGGCTCGGCGCAGCGCCACACCCGGCCGAGCTGCTCGCCGGTCTCGGTGATGGCGTAGATGCCGAGCCGGGTGCAGGCCAGCCCGTGTGCGGCGAGCCCGGTGTGGAACCGCTCGCCGAGCCCCTTCGCCACGAACGCGGCGGCGTCGACCCGGTCGATCGGCGGGTCGAACGTCTTCGCGAGCGACAGTTCCGGTGGCGGACGGCGGCGCAACGGCGGACGTTCGGAACGCCCGCGGGCCAACCGATGGGCGAGCACGCCTTCCATGCCGAAGCGCGCGGAGACGTCGCTTTCGTCGAGCGCGGCGAAGGCGCCCAGGGTGCGAAGACCGAGCTGCCGGAGCAAGGTGACCAGTTCGGTTCGGTCGGCTTCGGGCTGGTCGAGTTCGCGGATGGGCAACGGGGCAAGGAATTCCGGCGTCCCACCCGGCCCGACCAGCGTCGAACGGCGGGCGGCGAGCGTCGCGGCGAACAGCCCGTCGGCGACACCGACCTGGCATTCCACCCCCGCGGCCACGGACACCTCGTCCACCAGTCGTTCGAGCAGTCCGTGTTCACCGCCGAAGTACCCGGCCGCGCCGTCGACCGGAACGGCGACGATCCCCGGACGCACCACCTCGACCCCGACGGCCAGTTCCTCCACCGCCTGCGCGACGGGTTCGAAGAGCCGGGCGTCACGGCCGTCGTCCTCGCCGAAGACCGCCAGCTCCGGGCAGCAGGACTGGGCCTCGCGCCGTCTCATCCCTCGGCGGACGCCGTAGCCCCTGGCCACCGCGGTGCAGGCGACCACACGGTTCGCCGAAAACACCGCGGCCGGGCGGCCGACGGGTTCCCCCGCGACGGCCGCGGCGGCGACCGCGGGCCAGTCCGGGCACCACAGCACCAACATGCGCACGGGCGGGTTCACGCCGTCCCCCACCTGGTCGTGGGAAGGTCCGCTCGCTCTACTTCACCCTCGCCGGGGAACCGCAGCAAAGCCGACATCGGCCGGGCGGCCGCGCCCCGGCCACCGGCCCGCACCTCGACCTCGCGGGCGCGAAGATAGCCCGCCCCGTCGCCGGTGAAGCCCGTCCAGCGGGATCGGTGGCAGGTCAGTTCCACTTCGGCGCCGGGCCACGGCCCCGAAGAGAGCAGGACCGAACCACGATGGCGAGCGCGCGCGGAAAGCCGCCTCGCCACCTCGGGCCGGGCGAGCCCGGGACCGACGACCACGAGATCGAAGCCGTCGAGCAAGGCCGCGGTCACCGCCGGGAACTCGGCACCGGGACGGGGGACCAGCGCGAGCCTGCCCACCTCGACCCCGAGTTCCGCGGCGGCGACCACCCCGAGCGCGGGCAGGCCGACCGCGACCGCCCACGCACCGCCGGCGGTCGCGGCGGCGAGCAGGGTGAGCAACAGTGACGTGGACCCCAGCACCGAAACGGTGCTCCCGCGCCGGAGCCCCGCGGCGGGCAGCAGACCGGACAACGCCGGGGACACCGGGAGCACCCTTCCCGTCGTCCTCGCGTGTTCGGCCGCGGAAGCCACGCCACTGGCCGTGCTCACTCCTGGCAAAGCCGCCAGCCTCGCCAACGGCAAGGCCCGTGCCTCGACCACCTCCGCTGTCACGGACCTCGCCTCCCCACCACACCTGGACCATCCTTTATGGACGGTCTTGGGCGTACCACGGGGAAGGCGGTACTCCGAAACCTCTTACCTGGAACCTCATGCCTGGAACTTCTGCTTCGAACGCCTGTTCGATACATCCAGTACACCGGCTGCCGCGGCGGTTGTCAAGCGACGTGGGAACGATCACCGGACCTGCCACGACCGAGGCCGGAATCGCGGCGCTTTCTGTCATTCTGGACGTCATGAGTCCTTCGACCGGCTCCCCATCGGGAGCCTTGCGTCGCGCGTTGTCCGAAGCCGGGGAGCCGCCGCTGCGCCCGCTGCCGGACGAAGTCGTCGGCCTGCTGGAGAAGCTGGCCGCTCCCCCGCGACTCGCCGCGCATCTCCGTGCGGTCCACGACGTGGCCTGCTCGCTGGCCGACTGGCTGGAGAAGCAACACCCGGAGCTGCCCTTCGACCGCGAAGCGGCGCTGTTCGGCGCGGCCACGCACGACATCGGCAAGACGAGCCACCTCGAAGAGTTGTCCGGACCCGGTTCGGCCCACGAGCAGGCAGGCTACGAACTCCTCCTGTCCCAAGGGATCGATGAAGAACGCGCGCGTTTCGCCCGGACGCACGCGTCCTGGGGAGCGGACGTCGGCGTCGAGGATCTGCTCGTGAGCACCGCGGACAAGGTGTGGAAGGCGAAGCGGGTCAACGATCTCGAACAACTGCTGGTCGACCGCCTGGCCGTCGCGAGCGGACAGCCGACGTGGGAAGTCTTCATGGCGTTGGACGACGTGCTCGACCGCATCGCGGCCGCCGCCGACGGGAGGCTCGCTTTTCAGTCGCGCCATCCCGTCGCCGGCTGACCGCTCGGCCCGTTCTACACCAGGGAGCGAAGTGGAACCCGGGTCGCTTCGGCGTTCAGCCGCTCCGGTGACGTCGACGGCCAGCGACCGGTTTCGACGCGGTCCCGCAGGACCCCCGGGCCGGGCGAGGAGCCCGTGGTAGTCCACCTCCGTGTTCCCGCCTGCCTGCGTCTCCAGATCGGCCGGTGAGCACCCCAGGGAACCTGGTCGTAGACCGCCTGCACGAATTTCGTCTGCTGACGGACCCACTCGACGACCTCGGTGGCACGCGGCACGTCGCCTTTAGCGGGCTAAACGCGATCCGTTTGTCGAAACGGGCCCCGGCCAGGCGTCGCCTCTATGAAGGCAAAGAGAGAGGACAGTCATGACGAAGGAATCCGAGGTCCGCTTCGAGGGCTTCCTGCCCACCACCCCCGCCGACACCTGGGCCGCGATCACCACGGGCACGGGCGGCTGGCTCTGGCCGATCCGGTACGAGCCCCGCGACGGCGGTGCCGAATCCGGCCTCACCCCGAACGGCGGCATGGTGACCGTCTGGAAGCCGTCACGGCACTTCGTCACCTACGCCGAAGACGAGAAGGGCTGGTTCAACACCCTCGAATACGTCCTCGCACCGAAGGACGGCGGGACTCACCTGCGCTACGAGCACACCACCGTCCTCGACGACTGGGACGTCGAATACGACGCCTGCCGCCGTCACACGGACTTCTACCACCACTCGCTCGGTGAGTATCTGGCGCACTTCAACCGCCGCGAGGCGAAGTACTTCAAAGCCGACGCACCCGAAGCGTCGACGGCACCGGAGGCGTTCGAAGCGGTCCTGACGGCTGTCGGCGCGACTGCCGTAGGCGACCGGGTCCACCTCGATGTCCCTGGCGTCGAGGGTGTCGTCGACTACCTGACGTCGACGTTCCTCGGTATCCGGACCGAAAACGCGCTGTACCGCTTCTACGGTCGGAACGCCTGGGGTTGGCCTGTCGGCATAGGGCACCACCTGTTCGCCGAGGACGCCGACGCGGACAAGGCCGAGAAGGCGTGGACGGCTTGGCTGAACGACCTCTACGCGTAGCGGCTACTTGGGCAGGTTCTTCGCGAGTTCGGCACCGACGGACTTCGCCACTTCGGCGGACTCCGCGGGCGGGATCGGCGAGTTCGTGAAGAACCCCTTGTCCCAGCCCTTGTAGGTGACGACGACCACGTACACGCCCTGGAGGAACCGCAGTTCGGCGCCGCTGAAGGCGCTGTCGGTGTCCAGAGAGACGAGAACCGCCTTGTCGCCGATCCCCTGGATCTGCTGCTGGCGCTCGGACGGCGACGCCGATCCGGTGGAGGACTCCGCCGCCCGTTTCTCGGCGTCCGGTCCTTCGTGGCGATAGATCGTGGCCTGCAGGGCGCGGTCGTGGACGTTGTCGCCGTCCGGTGCCGCCCAGGAGCAGCCGTACTGCTTGGTGACGATTTCGAGCGCCTTGATCTCGTTCTCGCGGAAGCCCTGGAAGCTGGTGGTGACCGTCTTGTTCAGGACCTCCGGAGAGATCTTGCACTCGGGCGGCGGCTGCTGGGCGACCGGCGGCTTGCCGACCGACGAGTAGTACTCCGACGCGAAGATACCGCCGGGGATGCCCAGGCCGAGCAGGACGACGCCGCCCACGATCAGGCCGACGATCAGCCCGGTCTTTTTCTTCTTCGGCGGCTGCCCGTAGCCGGGCGGGCCGTATCCGGGCGGCGGGCCGTACCCGGGCCCACCTGGCTGAGGCGGGCCGTACCCACCGGGCTGCTGTCCGTAGCCCGGTTGCTGTCCGTAGCCCGGCTGGCCTCCCTGCCCATAGCCCGGTCCCTGGCCGTACCCCTGCGGCGGCTGGTGCACCGATCCTCCCCTGGCGATTCGCTTCCGTCCGTGTCGCGTTTAGCCCGCTAAAGGCGACACGCGGTCAGCATGGCACGGCGGCCGGGGGCATGGGTGCCGGGTGGCCGGCGCGCCGGGCCGAAGGCGGCGGCCTCGGCCCCTCGGGAGCGCCTTTAGCGGGCTAAACGCGTCGCGTTTAGCCCGCTAAAGGCGACTTGGCCTCAGTGCGCGAAGTGGCGCGTGCCGGTCAGGTACAGGGTGACCCCGGCGGCCTCGGCGGCGGCGATGACCTCGGCGTCGCGGATCGAACCGCCCGGCTGGACGACGGCGCGGACACCGGCCTCCAGCAGGACCTCGAGTCCGTCCGGGAACGGGAAGAACGCGTCCGAAGCGGCGACAGAGCCCTTCGCCCGGTCTCCCGCCCGCGAGACCGCGAGCCGCGAGGAGTCGACGCGGTTGACCTGACCCATGCCGACGCCGACGGTCGCGCCGTCGTTCGCCAGCAGGATCGCGTTCGACTTCACCGCGCGCAGCGAACGCCACGCGAACTCGAGGTCGGTCAGCGTCCGCTCGTCGGCGGGCGCCCCGGTCGCGAGCGTCCAGTTCGCCGGGTCGTCGCCCTCGGCGGCGATCGTGTCGACGGTCTGCACCAGCATGCCGCCGGAGATCGGCCGGAACTCGATCGGATCCGGCGAGGTGATGGCCGGCAGCTTCAGCAGTCGCACGTTCTTCTTGCGCTGCAGGATCTCCAGCGCCTCGGCGTCGAAGTCCGGCGCCAGGACGACCTCGGTGAACACCTCGGCGATCTGCTCGGCCGCCTCGCGGCTCACCGGCCGGTTGGTCGCGATCACCCCGCCGTAGGCCGAAACCGGGTCGCACGCGTGTGCCTTCCGGTGCGCCTCGGCGATGTCCTGGCCGACGGCGATCCCGCACGGGTTGGCGTGCTTGATGATCGCGACGGCCGGGGCCTCGAAGTCGTAGGCGGCGCGGCGCGCGGCGTCGGTGTCGACGTAGTTGTTGTACGACATGGCCTTGCCGTGCAGCTGTTCCGCGTGCGCGAGGCCCGGCCGCCAGTGCTTGTACAGCGCGGCCTTCTGGTGCGGGTTCTCCCCGTAACGCAGGACATCGCCGCGCTCCCAGGTCGCGCCGGTGAAGTCCGGGAAGCCGGAGTCGTCCGCGGGCGCGTAGGCGTTGGCGAACCACGCGGCGACGGCGGTGTCGTAGGCGGCCGTGTGCGCGTACGCCTGAGCGGCGAGCCGCTTGCGGTCGGCCAGTGCGAAACCGCCGTCGGCGACGCGCTCCAGTACCCACTCGTAACGAGAGGGGTCGACCACGACGGCCACGCTGTTGTGGTTCTTCGCCGCCGCGCGCACCATCGCCGGGCCACCGATGTCGATGTTCTCGACGCAGTCTTCGGGGCTCGCGCCGGAGGCGACGGTCTGCGAGAACGGGTACAGGTTGACCACGAGCAGGTCGAACGGCGCGATGTCCAGCTGCTTGAGCTGTTCGACGTGCTCCGGACGGTCACGGTCGGCGAGCAGGCCCGCGTGCACGCGAGGGTGCAGCGTCTTGACCCGGCCGTCGAGGGACTCGGGGAACCCGGTCACCTCTTCGACCGGCGTCACCGGAACTCCGGCGTTCGCGATGACCTTCGCCGTGCCACCGGTCGACACGATCTCCACACCCGCCGCGTGCAGCCCGGTGGCGAGTTCGAGCAGGCCGGCCTTGTCCGAGACGCCGATCAGCGCGCGACGGACGGGACGCTGTCCCTGTGCGGTACTCACGAAAACCTCACCTTTCGTCCCTCGACCGAGCACCCGCTCCGGCCGAGTTTTTCGATCGTTTCCACCAGGAGCCTGCGTTCCACGGCCTTGATCCGTTCGTGCAGGACGTTCTCGTCGTCATCGGGCTCCACGACCACCGACTCCTGCGCGATGATCGGCCCGGTGTCCACCCCGGCGTCGACGAAATGGACCGTCGACCCGGTGACCTTGACGGCCATCGCCAGCGCGTCGGCCACGGCGTGCGCGCCGGGGAACGACGGCAGCAACGCCGGATGCGTGTTGATGACCCGGCCGGGGAACCGCGCGAGGAATTCGGCGCCGAGGATCTTCATGAAGCCCGCGGAAACGACCAGGTCGGGCTGGTAGGCGGCGACGGCTTCGGTGATCGCCTTGTCCCACGCCGCACGGTCGGGGTGGTCGGCCATCCGCACCGCGAACGAGGGGACGCCGGCGCGTTCGGCTCGCGTGAGCGCCGCGATCCCGCGGCGGTCGGCTCCGACGGCGACCACCTTCGCCGGATAGTTCGGCTTTTCGGCGGCGTCGAGCACGGCCTGCAGCAGCGTGCCGGAACCGGACGCGAGGACGACGAGCTTCACCGGAGTGGGCAGGTCCAACCGACTAGCCAGAACGGGCTCCTTGCCACGGCGGTACGCACTCGGGCGTACGGCGCTTCACCTGGTCGCGACCACCCTAACGGTCACCGCCGGGCGCGCTTTCGTCGCCGGACCCCTCGGTGGACTCGGTCACAGCGATGTCCTGCTCAGGCTCGGCTTCGGCCTCGATCTCGGCCGGGGTCTCGTCGAGGTCCTCCCCCAGCTCGCGGGCGAGTTCCGCTTCGGCCTCGTCCTCGAATTCGTCGTCGAGCTCGGCCTCGGGTGCGAGTTCGGCTTCGTCCTCTTCGGACTCGACGGCTTGTTCGTCGGTCTCGACGGCTTGTTCGTCGGTCTCGACGGCGGCGTCGGCGTCTTCAACGAAGCCTGGCGGCTCGGGCGGCTCGTGCGCTCCGGCGAAGAAGGCGACGAACCCGCCGGGGATGACGATCCAGCAGAAGACGATCACCGACGCGACCCCGACCGGCACGCTGACCGGGTCGAACGGCCCATCACCGAGCCTGCCGCCTGCCAAGGTCCCGAGGACGACGCAGCCGAACGCGACGAACGCGCCCGCGACGACGACCGCGCGCATCCGGAGCATCGGATCCTCGTCGATCGCGCGGATCTTCCAGCCGACCAGCGCGCCGACCAGCGCGGGAAGGAGCAGCAGCGCCGGCCACCAGGCCGCGTGGTGCGACGGAATCCCCGCCAGCACCGGCACGCCGGGCAGTCGCCCTTCCTGGTAGCCGAACATGCCGACGGTCAGCGAACCGACCGAGAAACCCGGACCGGTGGTGAAGGACATCGCCGCGATGACGGCGTTCGGCAGATAGGCCACGGAAAGCACGAACTGGCCGGAACTCGCGCCGAGCCCGGGCTCCACCAAACTGTCCACAGTGGACCACGAGACCGCGGTGGCCGCGGTGAACACCGCGGCGCCGCAAGCGACCATCGCGGCGAGGCCGAACGCCCCGGTCCGCAAGCCGTGTACGGCCACCGGGTCGAACCGGTTCCGCAGCGTGGCGGGCAGCCCACACCGCTTGACCGTTCCCGCGACGGCGGCGAGTCCGGCGATGAGCCCCGGCACGCAGAAGGCGGTCAGCGGGTTCACCTGGACCGGCGATCCTCCGGCCAGCAGGGCGATGAGCACGCCGAACAGCGCGTGCGCCGCGGCGATCACCACGACCACCGGAAGCGCGTCCGACGGGGTCCGGCCGCCGATCCGGCGCACGGCCCGCGCGGCCGTCCTCGCCGTGAACCACACGACGCCGAGCGTCGGCAGCAGCGGCAGCACGCCGAGCGGATGGCCGCCGAGTTCGAGTTCCACCTGCCACGAGGCGAGCCAGCCCGGCCCCGCGGCACGCAGGGCGCCGGTGGTGGAGAAACGGGACCGATCGGCGGCGAACGCCACCGCCGCGAGGACGGTCGCGACGGCGGTGTAGGAGAAGAGCAAGGGCGCGCAGGCCGCGGCGAGCAACACCCGAACCCGCTTGGCCCTGGACACTTCCGGCTCGGGGACGAGGTCGCTCACCGGCTCTTCGCCCGGCGGGCGTTCGTCGCGGGTGAGCAGCTTCATGATCCGCACCATGACATCCGGACTGGTCCGTCCGGGTGAGGCACGCCGCCGCCAGGGGGCGCACGTGGCCCAACCCACCCGGTCGGGTAACCCGGAAAAAAAGCAGCACCCGCGGTGACACGGAGAGTCACCGCGGGTGCTTTTACGTGGGAGAGATCAGCTCTGCTGGCCGAAACCACCCGGCGGCGTACCCGGGTTCTGGCCCTGCTCCGAAGAGGAGGACGGCGGCTGCTGGAAGAACTGGCCCTGCTGCGGCGCGTAGGTCGTGGCCTGCTGGCCCGGCGGCTGCGTGACCGGCGGCTGGAACCCGCCCGGCTGCGCGAACGGACCGGACGGCTCGCCCTGCTGCCCCTGCTGACCTTGTTGACCCTGCTGGCCCGTGCCGGGGAACGGCTGGACCTGAGTGGCGGCCGGGCCCTGCTGCCCCTGCTGGCCGAACGGACCCTGCGGGCCCTGCTGCGAAAACTGCTGGCTGTAGGGACCCTGCGGCGCCTGCTGCTGCGGCTTCGCGGCGGGCACCTTGAGGACGTCGTGCTCGAACAGCAACGCGGCGATCGCGACCAGCATCTGCAGGATGCCGAGGATCAGCACGACGGTGAGGATGCCGGGGACCGACACCTCCGAACGACCGCCGCCGTAGCCGATGATCAGGTCGAGCGCGCCGAACGCGCCGATGACGCTGAACAACGCGGCGAACGGCAGCGTCTTCGGGCCACGCGGCAGCGCGTGCAAGGCCGCGAGCAGACCACTGACCAGAAGGAAGAGCGAGACCTGGCCGGCGGCGTCGGCCTCGTCGGAGAACCCGATGAAGAACTGGACGAGACCGAGGACGGTGACGGCGAGCGCGAGCAGCAGCGCCAGGTTCAGCGGCCCCGCCTGCGATGGCGCCTGCTGCTGCGGAAAGGCTCCCGAGGCGGGGTGGGACTGAGGGGGTTGCTGGCCGCCACCCTGCTGGGGGTAGCCGGGCCCACCGCTGGGATAGGACATCCGAATGCTCTCCTGTCGTTCGACCGGCACCCCGGGGCACGCGGGACTCCCGGGACAAACGAGGCGGCTGTGATGCTCGAACGCTAGCGCACACGCGGTCACCCCACGCCTCGGGCTCTGAGACGTCTGTACACCCGATCGGGTTCCGTGCGGAACCCCCTCGTCGACGCCCGGATCGCGTTTGGCCCGCTGAACGCGAACGGCGGGCCGGGCACCTGGTGAGGCGCCCGGCCCGCCGGGGAAAACGTCAGTCTCCGAAGGATCAGAGGCTGTTGTACAGCTCGCGCGCCAGGACGGCGGTCTCGCTCGGGGTCTTCCCGACCTTGACGCCGGCGGCCTCGAGGGCCTCCTTCTTGGCGGCGGCCGTGCCGGAGGAGCCGGAGACGATGGCGCCGGCGTGGCCCATGGTCTTGCCCTCGGGCGCGGTGAAGCCCGCGACGTAGCCGACGACCGGCTTCGTCACGTTGTCCTTGATGTAGGCCGCCGCGCGCTCTTCGGCGTCGCCGCCGATCTCGCCGATCATCACGATGACCTTGGTCTCGGGGTCGGCCTCGAACGCCTCGAGGGCGTCGATGTGCGTCGTGCCGATGACCGGGTCGCCGCCGATGCCGACACCGGTCGAGAAACCGATGTCACGCAGCTCGTACATCATCTGGTAGGTCAGCGTGCCCGACTTCGACACCAGGCCGATCGGGCCCGCGCCGGTGATGTCGGCCGGGATGATGCCCGCGTTCGACTTGCCGGGGCTGATCACGCCGGGGCAGTTCGGCCCGATGATGCGGGTCTTGTTGCCCGTGGCGACCGCGTGCGCCCAGAAGTAGGCCGAGTCGTGCACCGGGATGCCCTCGGTGATCACCACGGCGAGCGGGATCTCGGCGTCGATCGCCTCGATGACCGCGTCCTTGGCGAACTTCGGCGGCACGAAGATGACCGAAACGTCGGCGCCGGTCTCCTTGATGGCCTCCTCGACCGTGCCGAACACGGTGAGGTCCTTGCCCTCGATGGTGACGGTCTGGCCGGCCTTGCGGGCGTTGACGCCACCCACGATGTTCGTACCGGACTTCAGCATCTTGGTCGCGTGCTTCATGCCCTCGGAGCCGGTGAGCCCCTGGACGATGACCTTGCTGTTCTCGTTGATGAAGATCGACATCTCACGCACCTGCCGCGGCGAGCTCGGCGGCCTTGTCGGCCGCGTTGTCCATTGTGTCCACCACGGTGACCAGCGGGTGGTTCGCGTCGGCCAGGATCTGGCGACCCTCGACGACGTTGTTGCCGTCCAGCCGCACGACGAGCGGCTTGGTGGCCTCGTCGCCCAGGATCTTCAGCGCCTCGACGATGCCGTTCGCGACCGCGTCGCAAGCGGTGATGCCGCCGAAGACGTTCACGAAGACGCTCTTCACGTCGGTGTCGTTGAGGATGACGTCCAGACCGGCCGCCATGACCTCGGCCGAAGCGCCGCCGCCGATGTCGAGGAAGTTGGCGGGCTTGACGCCGCCGTGCTTCTCGCCCGCGTAGGCCACGACGTCCAAAGTGGACATCACGAGGCCCGCGCCGTTGCCGATGATGCCGACCTCGCCGTCGAGCTTGACGTAGTTGAGGTCCTTGGCCTTGGCCTTCGCCTCGAGCGGGTTCTCCGCGTCCTTGTCGACCAGGGCTTCGTGGCCCGGCTGACGGAACGAGGCGTTCTCGTCGAGGGTGACCTTGCCGTCGAGGGCGATGATCTTGTCCTGCGGGTCACGGACCAGCGGGTTGACCTCGACCAGGGTCGCGTCCTCGGAGACGAAGGTCTCCCAGAGCTTCACGACGACGTCGGCGGCTTCGTCGATGACCTTCTCCGGGAACTTGCCCGCGGTCAGGATCTCGACGGCCTTCGCCTTGTCGACACCGGTGATCGCGTCGACCGGGATCTTCGCGAGCGCTTCGGGACGCTCGACGGCCAGCTGCTCGATCTCCACGCCGCCTTCGGCCGAAGCCATCGCGAGGAAGGTGCGGTTCGCACGGTCCAGCAGGAAGGAGAAGTAGTACTCCTCGGCGATGTCCGAGGCTTCGGCCACCAGCACGCGACGCGTGATGTGGCCCTTGATGTCCAGACCGAGGATCGCCTCGGCCTTCTCCGCGGCCTCATCCGGCGTCTGGGCCAGCTTGACGCCGCCGGCCTTACCGCGACCGCCGGTCTTGACCTGCGCCTTGATGACGACCTGGTTGCCGATCTTCTCGGCGGTGGCCTTGGCTTCTTCGGGGGTGTTTGCCACGGCACCCGGCAGAACCGGTACTCCGTGGGCGGCGAAGAGATCCCTCGCCTGGTACTCGTAGAGGTCCACTACTCCAGTCTCCTGACGACACGCCACTGTGGTGGTCCGTTTCCGAACCGCGCTGTCGGACCAGTCGAGGTTAGCGACCTGCGCAGAAGCAGGGGACTCCGCACCTGGTGAAGTCGGTCACCGTCTGCGGTCAGACGGTGTTTCCACGGTGTGAGACCGCACACCGGAAACCCAGTTCGCGGCCTCTTCCAGGGTTTCGAAGGCGTTGTCGAACCGGCTGGGCCCGTTACCGACCGCGAAGAGGAGAACGTCCGGGAGCGCTTCGGCGAGCCCCTCCGGCTCACTCGCGCCTCGTACGACCCCGAGGATGTCCGGATCCTCCTGCTCGGCCGTCCGGACCACCTGCTCGGTGGTGTCGAGACGCCCGGAGTAGACGACCTCGACCCCGTCGTCGCGCATCAGTCTCCCGAGCGCGACAGCCGAATCGTCGTCGACGCCGAACTCGGCCAGCACGACGCGGAGAAGACGTCGCGTCATTCAGACCGCCTCGAACCCGTGACGGCCATCCCGGCCGCGGCGAGGGAGACGACGGCGGCGCTCAGCGCGAGCCAGAACCCGGCACCCGCCGACGCCCCCTCGTACTCCGAACCGACAAGCGGCAACTCCGCCGCGCGCAGGCCGAGTACCAGCGCGGCACCGGACAACGCCGACGCGGCCGCGACCGGACGCGAGCGCACGACCAGGGCGTACAGGCCGAGCACGACCGCGAGCGCGCCGAGCAGGCCCCACGACGCCGCGCCGAAGTCCGACCACAGCCCAGGCGCGGTGTAGCCGGGCGCGGTGAACACGGGCGTGCCGAACGCGGCGATCGCCAGCACCGCCGCCGCGACGACCGGGGTGAGCACGGTGCCGTTCGCCGGCGTGCCGTCCATCCCGGCGTCGTCTTCGGCGGTGGCGTCGTTGTCGTCACGCTCCACGACCCCGGTGACCACGGCGGCGAGCGCGGCCACCGCCGCCAGTACGAGCGCGATGAACGTCCACGTGACCCCCGGGCCCGCCGAGAAGCCGACCTTGTCCGGCAGCGGGAGATCGACACCGAACTGCGCCGGGTCGACCGCCTTGTCCTCGGTCACGGACAGGGCCGCGCTCAGCACGGCCGCACCCGCGAGGACGACACCTGACCAAGTCGCCGCGACTACTCCCCTGGCGAACGCCGAGAGCCTGGGCACGAAGACGAACAGCCCCGGAACGGCGAGCGCGGCGGCGGCGCCGAGCAAGAGCCAGCGCGACGGCGTCTCCGGCACGGGCGTCGCACCGTTGGCCTTCAGCACCGAGGTCAGCGCGCCCGCGACCGCGGCCCCGGCGGCGAGCAGCGCCAGTCCGCCGGTGGCCAGGCGCCACCAGAACAGTCCGGGCAGCTTGGCTTCTCCCGCCAGGTCCCCGGTCGCCGACTCACCGCCCTCCGCGACGTCGAACCGCGTGAAGGCCAGTCCCAGCAACGCCAGGCCCGCGATGGCCACCACCACCGAACCCGGCGCGACCGAAAGCCTGTCCACGACCAGCCCCGCGACCACCGGCGGCACGCCGACCGCGAGGACGGCCAGCGCCGCGCCGGCGAACCCGCCCTTGCCGACCCCGGCCGAGGGCGAGCTCACCGCCACGAGCACGGTGAACGGGAGCACGGCCGCGAGCAGCAGGTACCCGGCCATCGCGACCGTCGGCGCTTCGAAAGCGTTCTTCGCCAGGAGATACGCGTTGCCCGAGCTGAGCGGCGGCAACAGCAAACCGATCCCACCGGCCACCGCGAGCACGGGCCCGAGCAACCGCCAGCGACGCTGACCGTCGAGCGCTCCCGCCAGTTCCGACTCGTCGCGGGCGGTTCCCGCGGCGAACACCCCGGCGGCGAGGGTCAGCAGGTGACCCGCCACCAGCGCCCACAGCCCGAGGCCGGCCTGAGGCATCGCGAGCAGGCGATCGGCGAGGAACAGTTCCGGACGCGAGGCGAGCGATCCGTCCGCGAGCAACTGCAGGTCCAGCAGCAGCCGTCCGGGCGCGAGCGCGGTCAGGCCGAGCACCAGCCCGGCCGCGAGTCCAGGACGTCCCGTCGCCACGGCGTAAAGAACGGCCGCCGCGGGAGCCAACGCCAGCACGACAAGCAACGGTCCGGCGGTGAACCCGGGTGAGCCGTCCCGCACGACGGGGATCAGCGCGCCGGCCGCCAGCGCGACCGCACCGGCCGAGACCAGTCCCGCCGACAGCCCGAGCGCTCGCGGACGGGCGCCCGGTTCGTTCCGGAGAAGTTCGGCGGACACGGTCCCGGGGGCGGCCTGCCCGGCGGATTCCGCAGGTTCTGCGGATTCCTCACCAGGCTGCCGTGAGCGCGAAGTCATCGACGGCGACGCTAGCAAGCCAGATCCGCACGGGCGCGACAGCAGGTCGTGGTTGCAGGTCACAGAAGCAGGTCGTGGCAGCAGGTCACAGTGAACCTGAGTGGACTTACAGCGGATAAACCTCCTCCAACATCACAGGGCAACCGGTTATTTCCCTCGTTCGCCTCCTTCCGGACCTCGCGGTACCCCCGAATGGCCGCATGAACCTGTAACGCAAGTCACAAGGTTACGAGTAAACCTGCTCTAACTTTGGGTAATCTTCACTGGACAGGGGCCAGATCGTCTTCGCCCGTTCGGCCGAGGAGGCCGTCAGATCTTGCTGTTGGGGGTACCGCTTCGTTACTGTTCCCGCGTCCCCATTACAGTCAGATCACGAATGAGAGCACCGAACGAACCACCCCCGAGGTCGTTCACCGGGTTCCCCCGCCCGGGCTCTTGATCAGACTCCCCGAACATGGAAGGCCCCGTCTTGGCTTCACACCGCTCCCCCGGCGGCCAAGCTCCTTCCCCGGCGCTCGAGAACGCACTGGATGGTGCGGTCGTCCGCGTCCGGGGCTCGCACCGCCTGTCACCCCCGTCCTCGGCTCTTCGCGGCCGTGTCGTGGTCGCGGCCGTCGCTGCCGGCGCCTTCGCGGCCGCCGCTGCCGGGCAGACCCTGAAGTCCGTTTCGGAATCCTCCGACGCCGCCGTCACCCCGCTGGCCAGCACCCAGGACGCGAGCGCTTCGTTCGCCCTCGGTGGCGGAGCCGGTGGTGGCGCCCCCGAGCTGCTCCCGACCAGCCAGGCGACGAACGCCTCGGCCGAGGCCCAGAAGCTCTCGGAGAACAACAGCATCACCCAGGCCCGCGTCAAGCGTGAGGCCGAAGCGGCCCGCAAGGCGGAGGAAGAGGCCAAGCGGCCGAAGACCTGCATGCCGGCCAAGGGCACCTTTACCTCGGGCTTCGGTGCCCGGTGGGGCACGAGCCACCTCGGCATCGACATCGCGGCCCCGATCGGCACCCCGATCGTCGCGGCCTCCGACGGCACGGTCATCGAGGCGGGCCCCGCCAGCGGTTTCGGCCTCTGGGTCAAGGTCCAGCTCGCCGACGGCACGATCCACGTCTACGGCCACATGAACTCGTTCTCCGTCCGCGAAGGCCAGAAGGTCAAGTGCGGCGAGGAGATCGCGGAGGTCGGCAACCGCGGCCAGAGCACCGGCCCGCACCTGCACTTCGAGGTGTGGCAGAACGGCACGAAGAAGATCGACCCGCGCCCGTGGCTCGCCGCCCGCGGCGTCAATGTCGGCTGATCGAGCCGCTTTTTCCCTTGCTACACCGGTAATCTCGCCTGCGACAGCGGCGCGCCGGGCAATGACGCTCTGGCGCGCCTCCACGACCTCGGCTGTATCGACTCCACAAGCCGCGCCTACTCCAAGACGCGCGTCCACTGCGAAAGCTGTGACCACTCCGGCGACTGTGCCCACTCCAGTAGCAGATTCCGGGCTCTCAGAGTCCTCACGTGACGCCGCCGGGCAATCTCCGGACGAAGTAGCCCACCGCGACTTGCCACACTGTGCACAGTCCCGCCGGACGCCGTCCGAACAGCGGCCATCCGGCGAAAATCCCCGCGAAGGACCCCGGCGCCCGGCTGGCCGCGGCCCGAACAGCCATCGCCGCGCGTGCCCGCATACGACACACCGTCCGGCCCCGTCCGGTTCGTGCGTCCGCAGTAACGCGCGCCAGGCCGCGACCAGCCTGAGCACTTCCGACGGTTCCGGACCCCGATCCGATCCCGCCCCTTCTTCAACACCCCGCAAGTACTCCAGTACCCCAGCGGCGAGCGCCCCAAACAAGACCCCGTCCACACCGTGCGCCCCCTCCCTGATGGGGGCACACCGGCTCGTCCGGCATACCCCAGCGCATCGAACTCGTGTTCGATGACACAGGTATACGGGAAGGGTCCGACAGTTTTCGGGCGCGGAGGCGAAACCGCAGGTCAGAGCTAGAGTTTGACCATCGGAACGCTGCCGATGAGCATCAGCCGGACCTTGCCGGCGGCACCGAAGTCGATCGTCGCGGTGGCCCGCGGTCCGGCGCCGTCGCAGGCGATGACCGTGCCGAGCCCGTACTTGTCGTGGCTGACCCTGTCGCCGACGTCGAGCTTCAGCGCGACGGTGTCCTTCCAGCCCTTGCCGAACGGGCTAGTGCCCGACGAACCCGACGGCGACGAGGTCCCGTCGCCACGGCGGCCCCAGGTCGTCGCCGCGCGCGGCGAACCGCCCGAGGAACCGAAACCGCCGGAGGACGGCGACGGCGCGAGCCTGCGCCAATCCACCAGTTCGCCGGGAAGTTCGTCGAGGAACCGCGAAGCCGGGTTCATCTGCGGCTGACCCCAAGCGGAGCGCACCATCGAGCGCGAAACGTACAGCCGTTTCCTGGCCCGCGTGATCGCGACGTAGGCGAGCCGTCGCTCTTCGGCCAGTTCGGTCGGGTCCCCGAGCGCACGCATGTGCGGGAAGATCCCGTCCTCCCAGCCCGTACAGAAGACGACGGGGTATTCGAGGCCCTTCGCGGTGTGCACGGTCATCAACGTGACCACGCCCGAATCGTGCCCGTCCCCGTCATCGCCGCCGTCGGCCGCGGGAATCGAATCCGCGTCCGCCACCAGCGAGACCCGCTCCAGGAACGCGGGCAGTGAGCCCGGCTCCGGCACTCCAGGATCGATCTCGGGCAGTTCGCCCTCCGGTCCGGCGACCTCGGCGGTGAATTCGGTGAATTCCCGCGCGACGGTGACGAGTTCCGTCAGGTTCTCCACCCGCGACGCGTCCTGCGGGTCGTCGGACTCCTCGAGTTCCGCGCGATAACCGGTGCGCTCCAGGACCGCCTCGAGGATGTCGGCGACCTCGGCACCGCTTTCGACGATCTCGCCGAGTTCGTCCAGCAACTCGACGAAACCGGTGATCGCCTTGGCGGAGCGTGGGTTCAGCAGCGGCACCTCACCGTTGACGGCCCCGCGCAACGCCTGCGCGAACGAGATGCGCTCCCGCTCGGCGTAGGTCGCGATGACCGCTTCGGCGCGGTCGCCGATGCCGCGTTTGGGTACGTTGAGGACCCGGCGCAGGCTGACCGTGTCCTCCGGGTTCGCCAGCACCCTCAGGTACGCGAGCATGTCGCGGACCTCGCGCCGTTCGTAGAACCGCACGCCGCCGACGACCTTGTAGGGCAGGCCGAGCCGGATGAAGATCTCTTCGAAGACCCGGGACTGGTTGTTGGTGCGGTAGAAGACCGCGACGTCGGAGTAGTCCGCTTCGCCCTTGTCCGCCAGTGCGTCGATCTCGCCCGCGACGAACGCCGCTTCGTCGTGTTCGTTGTCCGCGACGTAGCCGACGATCTTCTCGCCGTCACCGGCGTCGGTCCACAGCCGCTTCGCGCGCCTGTTGGGGTTGCGGGCGATGACGCCGTTCGCCGCCGAGAGGATCGTCTGGGTCGAGCGGTAGTTCTGTTCCAGCAACACGGTCCGCGCGTTCGGGAAGTCGCGTTCGAATTCCTCGATGTTGCGGATGGTCGCGCCGCGGAAGGCGTAGATCGACTGGTCCGCGTCACCCACGACGCACAGCTCGGCGGGCTCGACACCCGACTCGTTCGGCTCGGTGCCGACCAGTTCGCGGATCAGCGTGTACTGCGCGTGGTTGGTGTCCTGGTACTCGTCGACCAGGACGTGCCGGAACCGCCGCCGGTAGTACTCGGCGACGTCCGGGAAGGTCTGCAGGAGTTCGACCGTCCGCATGATGAGGTCGTCGAAGTCGAACGCGTTGGCCTGGTTCAGCCTTCGCTGGTACTCGACATAGACCTCGGCGACCCGGCGCTCCAGGTCGTTGGCCGCGTTCGACGACGCCGTCTCCGGGTCGACGAGTTCGTTCTTGAGGTTCGAGATGTGCACGGCCAGGGTGCGCGCCGCGTACTTCTTCGGGTCGATGTCGAGATCGCGGGCGACGAGGGTGATGAGCCGCTTCGTGTCGTCCGAGTCATAGATGGAGAAACTCGACGACATCTCCAGCGTTTTGGCCTCGCGGCGCAGGATCCGCACGCACATGGAGTGGAACGTCGACACCCACATGGCGTTAGCGCGGCGGCCGACGAGGTCGCTCACCCGCTCCCGCATCTCCGCGGCCGCCTTGTTGGTGAACGTGATCGCCATAATCTGGCCGGGATGCACGTCCCGCTCGGCCAGCAGGTACGCGATCCGCCGGGTCAGTACCCGGGTCTTGCCCGAGCCCGCGCCCGCGACGACCAGCAGCGGTGCGCCCGCGTGGGTCACGGCCTCGCGTTGCGCCGGGTTCAGGTCGTCGAGCAGGTCCGTGTGCCGGGGCTTGGCCGGGCCGTCCGCTGGGAGATCGAAGAGGGTGTTCATCGCCGGTCCACGCTACAGCGCCGGGCGTAGGCGTCGTTGTCGCCTGCCGTCCGACGCGCGAGCGGTGTTCGCGGCGGAGGATCGGATGCCATGGACACCAACGGAATTCCCTCCCGGCTCAGGGCCGCCGACACCGACCGGGAGCGGGTCGCCTCGCTCATCCAGGCCGCCGGCGGCGAAGGCCGTCTCTCCCTCGAAGAGGTAGAAGAGCGGCTCGGCACTGTGTATTCCACCAAGTACACGGACGAACTCGAGAAGCTCACCTCGGATCTGCCGAAACCCGCCCCGAAGCGACGTCCGGTCGCCTTCGGGCATCCGGCGGTGCGGATCCATGTCGCGATCGCCGTCGTGCTCTCGGTGCTGGTGATCGCCCGCTGGACGGTTTCGGGCGTGCCGTTCTTCTGGCCGGCGATGCCGATGTTCTGGCTCGCCATGAGCGTGCTCGTGCACGCGCGCGTCCGCGGGGCCCGTCGCGGCTTCCGGCGGGGTGACGGCGTCGTTGTGGCATAATGATCGGTGTGCAGCACTACGCGTTCCGATTTTTTTACGGGATCCGGACACCGGCTCCCGTGATCGCGTAGTGCCCGAAACGCCATCACCCGAAGCCCCGGAGTCCACGCGGACCCGGGGCTTTCGCCGTTCCGGGGGCCAGCAGGGAATCCGGACCGAAGAGAGGTCCCGATGAGCACCACACAGAAGCCGGATGCCGAAGAACCCACCGCCACCGCCGAGGAGATCGGCGCACTCCGCAAGGAGATCGACTGGCTCGACAGCGAGATCCTGCGGCTGGTCAAACGCCGCGTCGAGGTGTCCAAGACGATCGGCGCCGCCAGGATGGCCGCGGGCGGCACCAGGATCGTCTACAACCGTGAGATGGACGTGCTGGCCCGTTACCGCGAACTCGGGCCGGAGGGGCGGCAGCTGGCGATGGCGCTGCTGAACCTGGGCCGGGGCCGGCTGGGGCGATAGCAAAGGTCCCCTGCTCCTCCGAGACCGGCGTGACCAAAGCTGACGTGACCAAGGTCTCTTGATCCCTTGAGGTCGCGCGCCTTTCGGCCGCCAGGCCTCGCGATCGTGATGGCAGGGCGCCCTCGGGGTTCACGTAACGATCGGACGGTAGTCGCGCCCTGGCAGCACGATCGCGAACAGCGCGATAAACAATAGAGTCATGATTAACCTCATCGCCGTCATCATCGCGATCGCCGGCGTGCTCGCCGCGTTGGGCCATCTCGGTTATCTCGCCATGTTGAACAACGCGGCGGGTAAGCGAGCGGGCGGGGCGCCCATCGCCCAGTACGTGAGGACACGCTGGGCGATCGCGGGAGGTACCACCGCGGCCTCGCTTTTCGCCTGGTTGCTCACTAGTGGGGGAACGACGCTCGACATCATCGCCATTTTGATCGCAGCGGGTAGTGGGGTGACGGCCACCAAAGCCTTGCAATCGACCCAGCAGAAGTACCGCAGCGGCAACTGAACGACCATACCAGCGGCGATAACGCTGCGTAGCGTCACTGGCGCCCGTACGGCCGCGCCCGACCGAGTGAAACATCTGCAACTTGCAGAGTGGGTGAAGACTTGCGGGTGTGGAGCTTTTAGTGTGGAGCTCGTGAGGACCCTTGCGTCTGGGTCGGGCGATGCCCGGATGGCGCGCGGGGGCATCGGCCCCGCGCGTCCACAGTCGCATGCGCGTGCATTTGCTCGCGAGAGTGCCCGGGAGTCTGCTCGCGAGGGATCCCGTGAAACCGCTGCTCCGTTCGGCTTAACCGGTGTCACTTCGCCGTCAGGTGCGGCCCATGAGGGGGTCGCTCGGACATGAACGGCTGGGTGGAACACCGGGGACGAACCGGACGGAACGGCGCCACGCACGCGGGCCGCCACCGGGCCGGTGGCACCGAGAGCTGGACCCCACCGGTGCCGCCGAGGCGGCAGCGCCCGACCGGGCACGGGCATCACGCGCACAGCGAGTTCGCCCCGCCCTCCACCGGCTCCCTTCCTCTGCCGCCACCGCGGAACAGGAGGGCGCCGAGCCCCGGCTTCGCCCCTTCGAGCGGCCGTCTGCCGCTCCCCCAGTCCGCTCGCGAGGTTCCCGTGGAACGCCCGGTCCGCGTCGAAGTCTCGTTGGCCGAACCCCCTCGGCTCTCCGCCGAGGAACGGCGCGCGAAGGCCGCCCAGCGCACGAAGGTGACACTGGCCGCGCCCGCGCCCTGCCGTCCCGAACCGGTGGAGAACGACGACGAAGTCCGTGTCTATCTGGCCCCGCCCCTCGACGGGCTGAGCACCTTCGACCTCGGTTCGGTGCCCGCTTCGGTGACTCCGCCCAAGACCTGGCGCAAGGCCGCCTGGTTCGCCGCCGCCGCGTCCGCGCTCGTCGTCGTCGGCTTGCTGTTCGCCGGCTCCTTCCTGGTGGGCAAACCACTCCCGGAGCAACAGAGCCAGGGCGGCTGGCCCGGCTACCGCGGCGGCAGCCCGATGACCAACGAAGGCCTCGCCGCGAACCCGACCACGCAATCGCAGGGCGGCGCGGCGGGCAACCCGTCCGGATCCGAGTCCGACTCACCCACCAGCGACGACCGCAGTTCCGCCAACTCCGGCACCTCCTCCGACAGCGAGCGCCACGGCAGCGGCGGGTCGCGGCCCGCCTCCGGCGGACCGGTCACGACCGGTCGGCCCGCCCCGCCGTCGAGCGACCGGCCACGGAAGCCGCCGATCACTCCCGCCGACCGCACGACCACCCCCGCCCCCTGGTACGCGTCGCAGCCGGACGCGCAGGCGATGGGCGACAACACCGAACTCTTCCTCAACACCGTCACCACCGACCCGAACCAGGCCTCCGACGTGACCTCGGGCAGTCTCCGCGAAGAAGGCGCGCAAGGCCTGCGTGAGCGCTACGCCGATGTCGCCTATTTCGAGGTGAAGAAGGTCAGCATCGACCAGCGTCGGGGCGTCACGGTCAACACCGTCGAGGTCACTCACAAAGACGGCACGAAGACCATGGAGCAGCGCACCCTGACCTTCGGTGACGACGACAAGATCGTCGACGACGGTATGTAGGTGACCACGCACGTGCAGGTGTCCGTTCCTCTGCACGTGCGGTGCGGCGAGCGGTTGTCCCTGGTCCGGGTGGGTGACATAAGCTGCCGTTCGTCGTATCGCGACGGCATTCCGGCGACAGAGCCTGGCCGAGGACCGTCTCCACAGGGTTACCTGACGACAGCAGGGTCCGCACCGTTCAGAAGACGGCCGCGCGGACCAGAGGCGCCGGCCGAACGGCCCAGCGCCTGCCCCGGACCAGAGCGAGGAATTTCGTGCTTGATCGACAGCGCATTCGGCGTGAGGACGCCGTACGTGTCGAGGACGTCATCCCGGAAGAGATCCTGAACGACACCCGCGTCGACCGCGAGTACCTGGAGCAGGTCTTCCGCGAGCCGCAGAAGTTCGTTCCCGCCCGTACCCGCGACGAGCCGTCGCCGCGGCACGAGCCGGAAGACGAGCCGGAAAGCCGCAGTGCCCGGCGGGCGAAGCTGGCCGGCCTGGTCGCCGCCGGACTGCTGGTCGCGGGCGCCGTCGTCACCGCGGGCGTGCTCGCGGGAACGCATCGGCAGAACCCGGCGCCGTCCGCCGGAGCGTCCGAAGTGATGAGCGGAGCCGCCGCGCTCGGCGGGCTCGCCGTCCCGGACGCCTCCGAGCCGCAGCAGAAGCGCGAGACATCGACCCCGGCGGGCACCAGCACGACGCACCAGCCCTCTTCGGGCACCGGCTCGGGTTCGGTCGCGCGGCAGGGTCCGGTGTCCAGCAGCGCCAGTCCGAAGCCGGTCGCCAAGCCTGCCGCGGTCAGCTCGACCGAAGACAAGATCGACGCGGTCCGGAAGTTCTACCAGACCGTGGACGCCGATCCCGACGGCGCGCTGACGCTGCTCGCGCCGGTGCTGGCCGAGTCCGAAGCGGGTCAGCTGATCCAGGCGTGGAGCTCGATGGACGCCATCCAGATCCAGGACATCCGGGAGCAGGCCGACGGCACCATCCTCGCCGTGGTGACCATGCGCAACCCGGACGGCGGCCTGGTCCGGGTCACGCAGATCCTGGAATTCGCCGACCGGGCGACCGGCCTGATCACCGACGCCCGGCTGCTGTCGGCGCAGCACATGTGACGGATACCCGGCGTTGAAGTGCCCTCCACCCAGGGCGATCAGAGCGTGCCGCGTGTGTGTGCGCAGAGTGAGCGCCTAGCCTTGTCACGAGTCGGTCTCGGAAAAGCCGGCACACAGACCACTACATGTGCATACGCTCCAAGGCTGTGGCGTGCTGAAAGCCGCACCGCGTGCGCGGACGACTCCGCGACGTGAAGACGGAGCCCAAAGGGAGGTCGCGTGAGCGACGAGGGTCGCCTGGTCGCCGGTCGATATCGCATCGTCGGGCGGATCGGCACGGGCGCGATGGGTGCCGTCTGGCAAGCGCACGACGAGGTACTCGGCCGCACGGTGGCGATCAAGCAGTTGCTGCTGCAGCCCGGCCTCGAAGCCCAAGGCGCCGAGGACGCCCGCCAGCGCACCATGCGTGAGGGCCGGATCGCCGCCAGGTTGCACCACCCGAACGCCATCTCGGTGTTCGACGTCGTCACCGACGACAACGGGCAGCCGTGCCTGATCATGGAGTACCTGAACTCCACCAGCCTCGCCCAGGTGCTGCAGGAGGAGCGGACGCTCCCGCCGATCGAGGTGGCCCGGATCGGCGCGCAGGTCGCGGCGGCGCTGACCGAGGCGCACGCCGTCGGCATCGTGCACCGGGACATCAAGCCCGGCAACATCCTGCTCGCCCCCAACGGCACCGTGAAGATCACCGACTTCGGCATCTCCCGGGCCAAGGACGACGTCACGGTCACCAAGACCGGGATGATCGCCGGCACGCCCGCCTACCTGGCGCCCGAGGTCGCCATCGGTGGCGACCCCGGCCCTGAGTCCGACGTCTTCTCGCTCGGCTCGACGCTCTACGCGGCCTGCGAAGGCCAGCCTCCGTTCGGCCTGAGCGAGAACACGCTGAGCCTGTTGCACGCCGTCGCGGCCGGGCAGATCATCCCGCCGCGTCAGTCCGGCCCGCTCGCCAGTGTGCTGGCCGTGCTGCTGCATCCGGAGATCCGGCACCGGCCCACCGCCGAAGAGTGCGAAGAACTGCTGGCCGCTGTCGCGCGCGGTGAGACGCCGTTGGGCGGTCCCGCCGACGAAACCTTGCTCGCCGCCCCGGTCGCGGGCGGTCTCGCGGGCGCGGGCGTGACCCAGGCCCTCGACAGCGAGTCGGCAGGGCATTCGGGATCGCTCCTGGACGAACAGGCCGCGGCGGGTTCGTACTACGACGACGAGGACGACTATCACCAGCCGCCCGCGTCGAACTACCCGGAAGCCGACTACGACGGGTACGACAACTACGACGAGACGGCGCTGCTGGCGGAACGCGGCCACCCCGGCGGTGGACCGGCGCCGACGCGCGCCGTCCCGGTGCCCGCGGGCGACTACGACGACGATCCCTACGACGACGACTACGACACCCCGCCGCCGCCTCCGCCGCCGCCCACCCGGGCGCAGACCAGCCCGGTGGACGAGGACGACGACGAGAAGCCGGGCGCGTGGAAGAAGCCCGCGATCATCGGCGGTGTGGTGGTCGTGGCGCTGGCCGCGCTGGGTATCTGGCTGCTGAGCCCGAACAACCCGGAGACCCCGGCGCAGGTCGGGAACTCCTCGACGAAGCCGACTCCTTCGGCGACGTCTTCGGCTCCCGAGACGACGGAAACGCCGACGGAGTCGCAATCGGCCGAGCCGCCCAAGGAAACGCCGACCTCGTCGAAGAAGACGTCGAGTAAGGCGACCCAGCCGCAGGAGCCGGATCCGTCTACGCCGTCGAAGACACCCACGAAGTCTTCCGCGAAGCCGCCGGCGTCGTCGTCGGCACCGCCCCCGTCGAGCGAGCCCGACCCGCCGTCATCGGCTCCGGCTAATCCGTGATCTGATCCGAGGCTGCAATTGAGTTCTGAAGGTTCCATCGTCGGTGGCCGGTACCGCCTGGACCAGCCCATCGGGCGCGGCCGGGCGGGCATCGTCTGGCTGGCGTTCGACACGCGGCTGCTGCGCACGGTCGCGATGAAGCGGATGTATCTGCCCGTCGGCCTGCCGCCGGACCGGGCGGAGCAGGCCAAGGCCGTGGTCATCCAAGAGGGCAAGGACGCGGCCAAGTTCGAGCACGCCACCGCCATCAAGGTGTACGACGTCCTGCCCGACGGTCCGGACGTGTGGCTGGTGATGGAGTACATCCCGTCGCGCGGGATGGCGACCTTCCTGGCCGAGCACGGCAGGCTGACCGCGGAACAGGCCGCCGCGCTGGGCATCATGCTCGGCCGCGCGCTGGCCGCGATGCACGAGGCCGGCGTGGTGCACCGGACGGTCGAGCCGGGCACGGTCCTGCTGGCCGACGACGGCGGCGTGAAGCTCACCGACATCGGCATCACCGGTGGCGGGCCGAGTCCGGCGTACCGGGCGCCCGAGGTGGCGCGTGGCGAACCGGCGACCTCGGCCTCCGACGTGTTCTCGCTGGGCGCGACGCTGTACACCGCCGTCGAAGGTGTGCCGCCGTTCGGTGAAGACGGCGAGTCCTCGGAGCGGCCGCCGCAGACCGCTGGCCCGCTGGCCGGTGCGCTGCGCAAGATGCTGCGAGCCGACCCGAGCGCGCGGCCGACGATGGCCGACACGGTCCGCTCGCTGGGCGCGATCACCGAGGGGCGGCAGACGGCCTTCATCCCGCCGACGGCGCCAGCCATGCCCACGGTGCCCGCTTCGATGCCGGTGCCCATGCCGCAGGCGCCGCAGCAGCCGGTCCCGCAGTTCGCCCAGCAGCAGCCTCCGCAGTATCAGGCGCCGCAGCAGTACGCGCCGCCGCCGCAACAGCGGTACCAGCCCGCCCCCGCGTCGGCCGCGGCGAAGTCGCCGGACACCCGGAAATGGCTGATCACCGCGGGTGCCGTGGTCGCGGCGATCCTCATCGGGGTGCTGTTCGCGGAACTGTTCCTGCTCTAGAGCCGTTCGAGGACCAGCGTCGCCAGTTCGACCGGACGGCTGAGGTACGGGCTTGTGACTCGCCCGCCAGGTCACCGTCGTGTCGCAGCGCGCGGCGCAGTGGGCCATCAGTTCCGGTGCGAGCGCCCGGTCCTCGGTGCAGGCGAGGTACGTGGTCGGGGTGTCCTTCCACGCCGAGCCTTCGGGCGACTCGTCGAAGATCGTGACCGGTTCCGGGCGTAGCAACGCCGTGGCGCGCTCGGCGACGCCGTCCGTGCAGTCGGCGTACATGGACTCGCGGACGGCGACGAGGTCGAGGTGGGTGGAACCAGCGTCGTCGAAGGTCAAGGGCACCTGATCGGGCTCGCGGCCAGGTAGATCAGGTGCGAAATCCCCTGAAGCCCGCTGGCGGTGAGGCCGCCGAAGGAATGCGCGAGCACCACCGGCGGCTCGGCCGCCCGGTCGACGAGCTCCTGCACGATCCGGGTGGTTTCGGCGATCGGACGCCCCCCGAGGTCGGGGACGGTGACCTCGGCGCCTTCCCGGCGCAAGCGTCCGACGACATCGTCGAAATGGGCGGGCTGATGCCAAGAGCCGTGCAGGACGATCAGGGGACGCACGGAGGTCCTTTCTCTGGCGGGATTCGTGGCTTCCCTGCCAGGCTGCCGACCGCCGCTACGGCTGATCAAGCTCAGCCGGTTTTCGTGCCCACCCGGCCAGTCCCGCTTACCTGTCCGGCCCCTTCGCGGATGGCGAGGAGGAAGCGTCGCACCGCAGGGTGTTCCCTGGCGTGCGCGGCGACGGCCGCGTGGATGGAGCGCACCGGATCGGGACGACGGACCTTGCGGATGGCGACGCCGGGATGCGGGGCGCCGAGCCCGAGTTCCGGGATCAGCGCGACCCCGAGTCCGGCGGCCACAAACCCTTGCGCCGTCTGGTAATCCTCGGATTCGACGACATGGTTCGGGGCGAATCCGGCCGCGCCGCAGGCGTCGAGCAGGATGTCGCGGCAGGCACCGGGGAGACCGTCGACGCCGACCCACGGATCCTCCGCGAGTTCGGCCAGGTCGAGGACGCGCTTACGGGCGAGCCGATGGTTCTTCGGCAGGATCGCGCGGTACGGGTCGTCGAGGAGGTGCACGTACTCGACCCCCTTGACCACGGGAATGCTGGTGGGGAGCACGATCATCGCGACGTCGGCCTCGCCGGACTCGATCTCGGGCATCGAATCGCTGGGCTCGACCAGTTTCAGGTCGAGGCGGACGCCGGGGAAGTCCCGGCGCAGCGCGGCGACGGCCAGCGGGACCAGTGAGGCACCGGCCGTGGCGAAATAGCGGATCGCGAGCCTGCCGGTGCGGCCTTCCTTGAGTTCGGTGAGCGCGGCCTCGGCCTTGGCGAGCTGGGTGCTCAGGGTTTCCGCGTGTTCGGACAACAGCGAACCGGCCGGCGTCGGGCGCACGCCGCGGCCCACGCGCTCCAGCAGTTCGACGCCCGCTTCCCTTTCCAGGGTGGACAATTGCTGGCTGATGGCGGAAGGTGTGTAGCCGAGATTCCGGGCGGCGGCGGTGATCGAACCACTGCTGATCACGGCTCGGAGGACCTGCATGCGGCGTACGTCCAGCATGGTCCGATCTTACAGTTTTTCTTAAGTCTGCCTGCAGTTATTTTCGCTTGTCCTTACGCGTCGGCGCCGCGAAGCTGGGCCAGGCGAGAAGGAGGACTGGGGTGGGCGAGACCAAGACCCTGCTGCGGCTCGGCGCGCTGGCGCTCATGTGGGGATCGAGTTTCTTCTGGATCAAGCTGGGGCTGGAGGCGTTCTCCCCGGTGCAGCTGGTGCTGGCGCGGGTGACGCTGGGGGCGGCCGTGCTGATCGGGCTCTGCTACCTCGGCCGGGACCGGCTGCCGTCGGGACGGCGGATCTGGGGACATCTGGCGGTCGCGGCGTTCTTCCACAACGCGCTGCCGTTCCTGCTGTTCGCATGGGGCGAGCTGACCGTCGATTCCGGGATCACGGGGGTCCTGAACTCGACGACGCCGTTGTGGGTGCTGGTCGCCGCGCCGATGCTGGGCGCACGGACGAAGATGACCGGGGTCCGGGTCGCCGGGCTCGTCGCGGGGCTCGCCGGGATTTTGCTGATCTTCGCGCCGTGGGAGGCCTCCGGTCTGTTCAGCTGGGGCGCGCTGGCCTGCCTCGCTGCGGCCGCGAGCTACGGGTTCGCGATCGTCTACGAGGGCAAGTACCTGACCGGGACCGGCGACTCGCCGATGTCGCTGGCCGGTGGACAAATGCTGCTCGCGACCGGCTTCGTGCTGCTGGCGATGCCGATGGGCGGATTCGAGCCGATGCACCTGAGTGCCGGCGCGGTCGTCGCGATCGTGGTGCTGGGGATCGGGTCGACCGGCATCGCGTTCGCGCTGAACTATCAGCTCCTCGCGAGTGAGGGCGCCGTCGCGGCTTCGATCGTCGGGTATCTGCTGCCGGTGGTGTCGGTGCTGCTGGGGGCGGTGTTCCTGGCCGAGTCACTGAACTTCCGGGTGATCGCCGGGATGGTCGTCGTGCTGGGCGGTGTCGCGCTGACGCGGATCCGCCCGAGGGAGCGGGGGACCTTTGCTACCGCCCCGGTGGTGGAGCGCCCGCTGGCCACCGCCGGGGAGACGACCCCGTGACCTGCGTTTAGCGGGCTAAACGCGACGCGGTGCGGTGGGGCCTGGGGGCTCACCGCACCGCGTTCAGCCCGCTGAAGGCGACGCGGCGTCAGAGGACGGAGACGACGAGCAGGGCGGCCATGACCAGCTCGACCCAGAAGTAGAGCCAGCTCGGATAGAACCGCTCCGGCCGCTCCGCGAACCGCGCGACCAGCCGCCCGAAGGCCATCCCGGCGAGTGCGACGGCCACCGCGATCGCGACACCCCGCTGGATCCCGCCGACGTCGAAAGCCGCGAACCCGAGCAGCACGGCGATCGCCACGCCGAAGCCGCCGTAAACCGCGCGCACTTCGGTCCGCGCGGTCGCGGAGTCCAGCGTGATGCCGAACGGCCGGATCAGCCGCCGCGGCGCGATGAGCCCGAGCAGTCCCATCCCCAGGAAGAACACGGCCACCAGGCCGATGAGAACAGGCGCCATCTAAACGAGACGCCGGTCGGAAGCCCAGCGCGAAAGCTCGTACCGGTTCGAAAGCTGCGTCTTCCGCAGAACGCTCGACACATGTGTCTCGACGGTCTTCACCGAGATGAACAGCTCGGACGCGATTTCCTTGTACGCGTACCCGCGCGCGAGCAGCCGCAGCACGTCGCGTTCCCGCGGCGTCAGCAGGTCGAGGTCCGGGTCGCTGATCGGCGCGGAACCCGGCCGGTCGGCGAAGGCGTCGAGCACGAATCCGGCCAGCCGCGGCGAAAACACCGCGTCGCCGTCGGAAACCCGCACGACCGCGCGCACGAGTTCCTTCGACGAAATCGTCTTCGTGACATAGCCGCGCGCCCCGGCGCGGATCACGGCGATCACGTCCTCCGCGGCGTCGGAGACCGACAGCGCGAGGAACACGACATCGGGCAGTTCCGGGCGGACCCGGCGGAGCACCTCGGCGCCGCCACCGTCCGGCATGTGCACGTCGAGCAGCACCACCTGCGGTGTGGTCCGCGCGATCCCCGCGACCGCCTCGGCCACCGAGCCCGCCTCGCCGACCACGCGCACGTCGTCGGTGATCGAATCCAGTTCGGTACGCACGCCTGCCCGGAAGAGCGCGTGGTCGTCGACGAGGAAGACCTTGACCGGCTCCCGCGTCTGCTGGTTCTCCGTCACGATGCTCCCTCGCTCGCCCTGTTCCGTGAGCATAGCGACCTCACGCCGCGCCCTTCCCCGCCTTGACCGGCATCTCCAGCTGGACTTCGGTGCCTTCACCCGGTGCGGTACGCAGTTTGCACTTGCCCCCGTGCCGTTCCATCCGCCCCCGGATGGAATCCGCGAGTCCGTGCCGGTCGGCCGGGACGACGTCGGGATCGAATCCCTTGCCCCGGTCGCGCACGAAAACCGTCACCGCTGTCGGCTCGACCTCGGCGTACACACTGACCTCGTCGACACCCGCGTGTTTGGCGGCGTTGACGATCGCTTCGCGCGCCGCCTGCACCAGCGCGGTCAGCGGCTCGTTCAAGGTGGCTTCCCCCACCACGACCTGCTGAACCGAAATCGCGAAGGTGTCCTCGATCTCGCCGCACGCGGTCGCGAGCACCTCCGACAACTGCCCGCTGATCGCTTCCTCTTCGGTCTTCTGGCTCTTGCCGTACCCCGACGGCCCGTACAGCCAGGCGCGCAGCTCGCGTTCCTGACCGCGAGCGAGCCTGGCGACCTCGCGCGGTGCTTCCGCCTGCTTCTGGATCAGGGCGAGGGTCTGCAGGACCGAGTCGTGCAGATGCGCGGCGATCTCGGCGCGTTCGTCGGTGCGGACGCGGGCGGTGCGCTCGTCGGACAGGTCGCGGACCAGGCGCAACCAGAACGGCACGGTCAGCACGGCGACGCCGAACAGGGTCGCGATCACCGCGACCAGCGCGAACTTGACCTGTTCCATACTGCCGCTCTGCAGGACGACGACGCCGATCCCGGCCATCACCAGCGCGACACCGGCGACAACGCGGATCGCGGCCGACCAGCCCCCGCCGCCGAGGAACGCTCCGGCGACACTGTCCTTCGCCCCGAGCCGCCAGCGGCGTCGCTGCGACTCGTCGGCCTCCCGCCAGACGACCGCCGCACCGATCATGGCCAGCGCGAGCGGGATGGCGACCCAGCCGCTGATCAGGCCGGTCAGTGTGCCGCTGGCGACGGCGAGGCCGACACCCAGCGCCATCAGGCCGAACGCCTGCTGTTTCTCCTTCGGCGCGGATTTCTCCGGCTCGACCTCACCCGACTGTTGCTGGACGAAAACCCAGAGCAGGCCGTACGCGAGCAGACCGGCGCCGTTCAGCGCGGCCAGCAGCGCGAACGCCGTCCGGACCCAGAGCACCTTGACACCGAGGTGATCGGCGAGCCCCCCGGCGACACCCGCGATGGCTCGGCCGGACCGGCGGCGGTACATCTTGGGCGGTTCGAACTGCGTCAAGGGCAGGGCGGCGGGCACCGGCGCCGGAGGGCGCTCGATGATCGTCGGCTTCACCTGCTCGGCGAGGTCGTTGGGGGCGGATTCCTGCACGTTCTCCATGGTCACACGCCGGGAGGGACTGATCCATCGGGGAAACCCCTGACTCTTCCCGCTGGGGGAAACCTCAGGGACGTTCCCGGATGTGCCGGGTGTCCACCGGCGCGCATTCTTTGTGGCATGAGTGGGAGTGAGACACATACGCCGAAGCACGGCCCCGCGGCCGGCTTCGAGGAGACCGTCAAGGATTTCTGGCGGAGCAGGCCGGTTCGGCCGGCCCACGGCCGTAAGTTCGCCGGCGTCGCGGCCGGGATCGGTTACCGGTACGGCATCGACCCGACCGTGGTCCGCGTCGCACTGGTCGCCGCGACCGTGTTCGGCGGCTTCGGCGTCTTCGTCTATCTGCTGGGCTGGCTGTTCCTGCCGCAGGAGGGCGACCGCGTTTCCGCGTTCGAGGGCCTGATCGGCCGTGGCCGCGCGTCGAGTTCGCCGGCGTTCGCGGTGCTGCTGCTGATCCTGCTGTTCCCCGGCCTCACCTGGACCCTGAGCGGCGGCTGGATGACCGACGGCACGGGGTTGATCGGTTTCGCGCTGGCCGCCGTCGCGCTGTACCTGCTGCATCGCAATCGCGGACAGTTCAACCGGCCGGTGATGCCCGCTCCGGCGTATCCGACCGCCGCGTTCTCGATGGCGTCGGCGTCGGCCTCCACTTCGACGGCGACCGAGGGCGGCTGGGACCCGCTCGCGGCCGACCCGTCCGCTTGGGACCTGCCGAACGCGTCGCTGTCCGGCGGCCTGCCGCCGCAGACCCCTCCGCCGCCTCCGGCGCCGCCTGCACCTCGCGGCCGGAAGTCGAAGATCGGCGCCGCGACCTTCGGGGTCGCCGTATTGGTCGCCGGCGTCGGCACCGTCCTCGGTCTGGACGGCGAGGCGTGGTTCACCATGCAGCACGTCGTCGGGCTCACCCTCGGCGTGGTCGGCATCGGACTGGTGGCCGGTTCGTTCGTCCGGGGCGGTCGCGGGCTGATCGGGCTGGCGGTGCCGCTGGCGATCGTCGGGATGGCGCTGACCACGGTGCCGTTCGAGAACTTCTCCGTGAAGGGCGGTTTGGGCGACCTGACCGCGACGCCGAGCCAGGTGTCCGAGGTGCTGCCCGAATACCACCGTTCGGCCGGGGACATCGGCCTCGACCTGACCAAGCTGCCCGCCGGGGCAACGGTCACCACGAAGGTCACCAATGGGGCGGGCAACTCGACCGTGCTCGTGCCGATGGGTGCCGAAGTGAAGGTCACCTGCGAGACGGGGGCAGGGGACGTCGACTGCCTCGGCCAGTCGCGTTCGGGGGTCGGTGAGGACGCGATCGACTTCACCGCGCCGGGCGACAGTGGCCAGAAGATCGTCCTGCAGGTCAAGAACGGTGTCGGAAACGTGGAGGTGCGTCGTGGCTGAGTACGACTACGACAAGTACGACAGCACGCGGACCCAACCGGCGAAGCGCGGGGTGGATCTCTTCACCCTGATCGTCGGGATCGCGACGCTGCTGGTGTCGGGTTACGTCCTCTCGGACGGCTCCACGTGGCTCCCGCAGTTCGACTTCCGGTGGGTCATGGCGGGCGGGGCGATCTTCGTCGGCGTCCTGCTGCTGGCCGCATCGTTGCGCAAGAGCCGCCGCTAGCGGCCCCGCTCACGGACCACTCCCTCAGAAGGCCCCGGCCCCTCGCCGGGGCCTTCGCCTTGCGCCCACCTGCGGAAGGAGGCGACTTTCGCCCCCTGATCGTGATCCGGTCGCCCAGGTACCCGAGGCCCACCGGATCGCGATTAGGGGGCGAAAGTCGACCTGGGTCGCCCAGGTGCCCAGGCGACGCGGATCGCGATTAGCCCGCTGAACGCAGGTCGGAGCGGGTACGGGTCACTCCCACTCGATGGTGCCCGGCGGCTTGGACGTGACGTCCAGGACCACCCGGTTCACCTCGGCGACCTCGTTGGTGATGCGGGTCGAGATCCGCTCCAGCACCTCGTAGGGCAGTCGCGTCCAGTCCGCGGTCATCGCGTCCTCGGACGACACCGGCCGCAGCACGATCGGGTGCCCGTAGGTCCGCCCGTCGCCCTGGACGCCGACGCTGCGGACGTCGGCGAGCAGCACCACCGGGCACTGCCAGATCTCGTTGTCCAGCCCGGCCGCGGTGAGTTCCTCGCGCGCGATGGCGTCGGCCGCGCGCAGCGTCTCGAGCCGCTCGGCGTCGACGGCGCCGATGATCCGGATGCCGAGTCCAGGGCCGGGGAACGGCTGCCGCTGCACGATCGTCTCCGGCAGCCCGAGTTCCAGCCCGACGCGGCGCACCTCGTCCTTGAACAGCAGGCGCAGCGGCTCGACGAGCTCGAACTGCAGGTCGTCCGGCAGCCCGCCGACGTTGTGGTGACTCTTGATGTTCGCCGCGCCCTCGCCGCCGCCGGACTCGACGACGTCCGGGTACAGCGTCCCCTGGACCAGGAACTTGTAGTCGCCCTCGGCCTTGAGATCGCGCTCGGCCTGCTCGAACACGCGGATGAACTCGCGGCCGATGATCTTGCGCTTCTCCTCGGGGTCGGTGACCCCGGCCAGCGCGTCGAGGAACCGCTCGCGCGCGTCGACGGTGACCAGGTTGACCCCGGTGGCGGCGACGAAATCGCGCTCGACCTGTGTCCGCTCGCCGGAGCGCAGCAGGCCGTGGTCGACGAACACGCAGGTCAGCCGGTCACCGATGGCACGCTGGACGAGCGCGGCCGCCACGGCGGAGTCGACACCGCCGGAGAGCCCGCAGATCGCGCGGCCGTCGCCGACCTGCTCGGCGATGCGGGTGACCTGCTCGTCGACGATGGACGAGGTCGTCCACTGCGGCCGGAGGCCCGCGATGTCGTGCAGGAAGCGGCGAAGCACCTCCTGGCCGTGCGGCGAGTGGTGGACCTCGGGGTGGTACTGAACGCCGGCGAAGCGGCGCTCGACGTCTTCGAACCCGGCGACCGCGGCGCCATCGCTCGACGCGGTCACGGTGGCACCCTCGGGGGCCTTGGTGACGCTGTCGTTGTGGCTCATCCAGGCGGGCTGGGTGTTCGGCAGACCGGCGTGCAACACGCCACCCTCACCGGCGACGCGGACCTCGGTGCGGCCGAACTCGCGGATCCCGGTGGGTTCGACCGTGCCGCCGAGCGCCTGCGCGAGCACCTGGTGGCCGTAACAGATCCCGAGGATCGGCACGCCCGCGTCGACCAGTCCGGGGGCGAGCGCGGGAGCGTTCTCCGCGTACACGCTGGAAGGACCACCGGAAAGGATGATGGCGGCCGGATCCTTCGCGAGGATGTCCTCGGTGGTGGCGGTGTGCGGGACGACCTCGGAGTAGACCTGGGCCTCACGTACGCGGCGCGCGATCAGCTGCGCGTACTGCGCCCCGAAGTCCACGACGAGTACCGGACCGGTGGGACTGGGCACCTGAGACCTCCTGATCAGAGCAGCATGCTTCCCCACCATCGTCCCAGGTGGGCCCGGTCACCCCGCCGCCAACCCCCAGACGATTCAGGACAGCCGCTGACCGCTGGGCGGCCTACCGTCCGAGACATGGGCATCGACTGGAGCAAGGAACTCTCCGAACAGCTCGACTGGCACTGGACGCAGCACCTGCGGCCCCGGCTGAACACCCTCACCGACGACGAATATCTCTGGGAACCCGTCGAGGGTTGCTGGACGATCCGCGCGAGCAAGACCGGCGAGATCCAGATCGACTGGGCGTATCCGGAACCGTCACCGCCGCCGGTGACGACGATCGCCTGGCGGCTCGCCCACATCATCGTCGGCGTCTTCGCGATGCGGAACGCGTCGCACTTCGGCGGCCCGCCCGTCGACTACCAGACCTTCCCATACGCGGCTTCCGCCAAAGAAGCGCTGAAGCAGCTCGACGACGCGTACGCGCACTGGCGCGACAGCGTCCGCCGCCTCTCCGCCGAAGACCTCGCGAGGCCTTGCGGCCCGGCCGAAGGCCCGTACTCCGAGTACCCGCTCGCGACCCTCGTCCTGCACATCAACCGGGAGGTCATCCACCACGGCGCCGAGATCCTGCTGCTCCGCGACCTCTACCGGCGTCGCGTTTAGCCCGCTAAAGGCGACGCGGGCCCGGAGCGCGTTTAGCGGGTTAAACGCGACGCGCCCATACTGGGTCCAGCTGAGGAAAGGACCCGTCTTGCGAGCGACTGTCATCTACGGCGCCGGCGACGTACGCGTCGAGACCGTCCCCGACCCAAAACTGAGCGAACCCACCGACGCGCTCCTCCGCGTCGTCCGCTCGTGCATCTGCGGCAGCGACCTCTGGCCGTACGGCAGCATGCCCGCCCGCGACCGCGGCGTCCGGATCGGTCACGAGTTCCTCGGTGTCATCGAGGCCGTCGGCTCCGACGTCACCACGCTCAAGACCGGCGACCTGGTCGTCGCGCCCTTCGTGTACTCCGACAACACCTGCCAGTTCTGCCGCGAAGGTCTCCACACCTCGTGCCTGCACGGCGGGAACTGGGGCGCGAAGGGGGTCGACGCCGGCCAGGGCGAGGCCGTCCGCGTCCCGCAGGCGGACGGCACGCTCGTGAAGGTGCCGCACACCGAGGACGACGACCTGCTCGCGTCGCTCCTCACCCTCTCCGACGTCTTCCCGACCGGCCATCACGCCGCGACCAAGGCCGGAGTGAACGAGCGCACCACTGTCACCGTCATCGGCGACGGCGCCGTCGGGCTCTGCGCGGTCCTGGCCGCGAAGCGCCTCGGCGCCGAACGGATCATCTTGATGGGCCGCCATCAGGCTCGTACCGACCTCGGCCGGGAGTTCGGCGCGACAGACGTCGTGTCCGAGCGCGGTGACGAAGGCATCGAGAAGGTCCGAGAGCTGACCAACGGCGAAGGCACCCACACCGTTCTCGAATGCGTCGGTACGAAGGCCGCTTTCGAGATGGGCGTCGGCGCTGTGCGCCCCGGCGGCACGGTCAGCCGCGTCGGCGTGCCGCAGTACGCCGAGGGCCCGATCGGTCCGTCGCTCTTCCGCCGCAACATCACCGTCACCGGCGGCGTCGCGCCCGCCCGCCACTACATCCCGGAGCTGCTCGACGACGTCGTCGAAGGCCGGTACCAACCGGGCAAGGTATTCGACCGGACCATCGGACTCGAAGAGGTTCCGGACGGCTACCGCGCGATGGCCGACCGCGAAGCGCTCAAAGTGCTCGTCAAGCCCTGACTGGAATACCTTGTCATCCATGGACATGATCACCCCGGAACCGCGTCCCGCCTGGATCGCCGGCCGCGCCGAGCAGGGCGCTTCGACGCTCACCGTGCACCACCCCTACGACGGCAGCGACGTCGCGACCGTCGCGGTGCCCGGCCCCGAGCAGGTCGAACGAGCGGTGAGCGCGGCGGCGAGCGTCGCGAAGGAATTCCGGCGTTCTTCGGCGCACAGCCGCGCCGCGGCGCTCGACCACGTTTCGCGGGTCATCGCGGGCCGGGCCGAGGAGATCGCCGAGGTCATCACGGCCGAGAACGGCAAACCGCTCAAATGGGCCGACGCCGAGGTGCGGCGCGCGGTGTCGGTGTTCCGGATCGCCGCCGAGGAGGCCCGCCGGTTCAGCGGTGACCTGCAGCGCTTGGACACGGATCCGGCGGGTGAAGGCAGGCTGGCGCTGACCCGGCGCATCCCGCGCGGCCCGGTGCTGGGCATCGCGCCGTTCAACTTCCCGCTGAACCTCGTGGCGCACAAGGTCGCCCCGTCGCTCGCGGTCGGCGCGCCGATCATCGTCAAGCCCGCGCCGCGCACGCCGCTGTCCGCGTTGATCCTCGGTGAGATCCTGGCCGAGACCGACCTGCCGGAAGGCGCGTTTTCGGTGCTGCCACTCGGCAACGAGGAGACTTCGGCACTGGTCGCGGACCCTCGTTTGCCGGTCGTGTCGTTCACCGGGTCGGGTCCGGTCGGCTGGTCGTTGGCGGACGCCGCGCCGCGCAAGCACGTCGTGCTCGAACTCGGCGGCAACGCGGCGGCCGTCGTCCTGCGCGACTGGCCGGATCCCGAAGGCGCCGCGGAGCGGATCGCGACCTTCGGCAACTACCAGGCCGGACAGTCGTGCATCGCGGTGCAACGGGTGATCGTCGAACGCGAGGTCGCCGAGGAATTCGTGCCCGCGCTGGTGGAAGCCGTGAAATCCCAGCGGACCGGCGACCCGTACGACAAGAACACCGACGTCGGCCCGGTCGTCGACGAGGCGGCCGCGGAACGGATCGTGGCCTGGATCGACGAAGCCGTCGCCGCGGGCGCGAAGATCCTCACCGGCGGCAAGCGGGACGGCGCGACGGTGGAGCCGACCGTGCTCACCGACGTCCCACCGTCCACAAAGGCCTGGACGGAGGAGATCTTCGGTCCGGTACTCGTGGTATCCATTGTGGACGGTGTCGACGAAGCTTTCGCCTCGGTCAATGAATCCGCGTACGGATTGCAGGCCGGAGTGTTCACCCGCGACGTGCATCTCGCCTTCTACGCCTCGACCGAACTCGAAGTCGGCGGCGTGATCATCGGCGACGTCCCGTCCTACCGCGCGGACCAGATGCCGTACGGCGGCGTCAAGGGATCGGGCGTGGGCCGGGAAGGCGTGCTCGCCGCGATGCACGACCTCACCGAGGAACGGGTCACCGTCTTCACCGGCATCGACCTTTAGTCCGGGGTGACGGCCTGCGCGAACCTGAACACCTTGTCGGGGTCGTAGGTCTTCGCCACTTGCTTGAGCCGGGTGGCGTTGTCGCCGTAGTAGGCCGTCAGCCAGTCGGGCAGGGCGGGGTCGATGTAGTTGACGTAGCCTCCGCCCAGCCCGATTCCGTTCACCACTTCGGCGACGGAATCCGTGGCCACGGAACGATTGCGCGGGTCAGCCTGACTGTAGATCTGCACACTGCCGATCGCTTTCCGGTGCCAGAACGCGGTGGCCTCGGGTGCGACGGCGGCGACGGCGCCACCGAGTCCGTCGACCAGTAGGTCCATTCCGCGCCTGCCCTTGAGGGCGGACGTCAGCTTCGCGGGATCCGCCGGTTCGCTCAGTATCCGCGAAGAGGCCACAAAGGACTGTCGGCTATCACTGCCGGAGAAGTACTTCATGGCACCGAGATAGTCGAGCTGCTTCACGGTCCGCGTCGCACCGGCGAATCCGCTTAAGATCTTGTTCAAGGAAGCGGCGTCACCGACGTGGCAACCGGACACCCGCGCACCGACCGGGGACCCGCCCGACAGCACGACGTTCGCCCACAGTTCCGGCGGCGCTTCGGGCAGCCACTGCTGCCAAGCGGCGAGGACATCGTTCGCGCTTCCCGCCGGGAACTTGAGCGAGAACACGGTAACGGCTGAGGGAGCCGGATCGGTGCGGAAAGTGAACGACGTGACGACGCCGAAGTTGCCGCCTCCCCCGCCACGCAACGCCCAGAACAATTCAGGCTCGGAGTCCGCCGACGCGGTCCGGAGTTTTCCGTCCGCCGTCACGACTCGCGCGGACACCAGGTGATCGCAGGTGAGTCCGTACTTCCGGGCGAGCACCCCGATTCCACCGCCGAGGGTCAGCCCGGCGATGCCGACGCTGGGACAGGTACCCGCTGGCAGGCAACGGCCCGCGCCGCCGAGGGTGGCGTAGACATCCTTGAGTTTCGCGCCCGCGCCGATCACGACCTGCTCGCCCTGAACGTCCACTGAGGACATTCCGCCGAGATCGAGCATCAGCCCGCCGTCGGGCACGGAGTATCCCGCGTAGCTGTGCCCGCCGCTCCGCGCGGCGATCGGAACCCGTCTCGCCGCGGCGGAAACAGCGGCCTGTACGTCTTCGGGCTTGGCACATTTCGCGATCGCGGCGGGCTTGAGCCCGTCGAAGGCCGGATTGAACACCCGTTTGGCGCTGTCGTAGCCCGAATCTCCCGGCAGCAACAGCGAAACCTGCTTCCGCAGAGCCGCCCAGTCCGGCGGCCCGGCGGGCGGTGTGACGCTGGTGCTCGGCGGCAACGACGTGCCAGGAGCCGAGGTGGGCGCTGGGGCGGGAGGTGCCGCGGAACACGCCGAGGCGGCTGCTCCGGCCACAGTCGCGCCTGCGAACTTGAGGAACGCCCTTCTCTCCAGCTTCATGCCCGTTAGACGCCCGGCGGACGAGCAGGTTGCGACGCTACCCCCGAAGGTGTGCGCTCACCGGCACCACCAGCGGCGTACCGGACACCGAATCCTCCATGATCTTCGCCGACAAGCCGAAGATCTCGTCGAGAAGCGGCTCGGTGAGGGCGTCGGCGGGCGGGCCCTGCGCGACGATCCGGCCTTCGCGCATCGCGACCGGCTTGTCTACGGGGAGCCCGGACAGGCCCGGGGCCACCCGGACGACGAAGTCCGCGCCCATGGTCAGCAGGGCGCCGAGGATCATCGATCCGGCGAGCGGCGGCTGCGGCGAACGAACGAGCCGCAATGCGATCCGGGGAGTGGCCAGCGCGACGTGGTTCACCTCGGTGAGCCTGCAGGGCGCGCACAAGCCATGCTGGACGACATCGCCAAACAGTTCGGCGTCGACTCGTTCCGGAGCTGATCGAATCCTCTTTGGACGGTGTCGTCACAGCCAATGCGGCAGCGGCGGCGCGACACCGTCCAAAGTAGAGCCATCGCTGCGGCCGGTGATCCACGCCAGCACCTCGCCAGGGGTTCCGGTGAGCTTCACCGGCATTCCGGTGCCCATCCGCCACTCGTGGCGGGTCCCGTCGGCTCCGGCCGCGACCAGCAGGACGGACGGAAGTTCCCCGCCGTACATGCCGATGGCGTTGCTGACGACGATCTCGAACTCGTCGGCGAGCAGCTCGGCGACGCGGGCGAAGTCGTAACCGAGGTCCAGGTCGGCGAGGTGGATGGCGGTTTCGGAGAGCCGGAGCCACAGCACGAACTCCGCCGGGATCTCCCGGCCCTGCCTGGCACGCACCCGTACCGCCCACGCCCCGTCCGGCAAGCCGGAGGCGACCTCGACGAACCGTGCCGCGGAGCCGACGACGTCCTCCGCGATCTCCGCCGCGGACCGGTACGCGCCCTGCTCGATGTCACTGTCCCGGGCCGACTCACCGGCGTACATCGGGGTTTCGACACCCGACTTCGCCCACGTGAGCAGGTTGACCAGGCCGTCGGCGTTGCGCGCGAGATGGGACAGCAGATGCGCCCTCGTCCAGCCCGGTAGCGCGCTGGGCGCCCGGACGGTCTCGTCGTCGAGCCCGCGAGCCACCCGCGCCCACTCGTCGTGCAGGGCGTGGACGCGGTTCAGCAGGGCGTGTGCGCGTTCAGTGGCTGTCACGACCCCAATTTAGCGCCGAAGTGCCGCCGGCGCGTCCGCCGGAACCGCCGGGTTCTTCGGCGAGATCGGCTCGAGTCGCACGTACGGCGAGTCCTGCGGCGGCCTGCTGTCCTGTTCGCCCTTGTTCGGCCACAGCGAGAACGCCCGCTCGGCCTGCGCGGTGATGGTCAGCGAGGGGTTCACGCCGAGGTTCGCCGTGATCGCCGATCCATCCACAATGGACAGGCCGGGGTAGTTGAAGACCCGGTGGTACGGGTCGATCACGCCGTTGTCCGGTGCCGTGCCGATCGGGGCGCCGCCGATGAAGTGCGCGGTGAGCGGGATGTCGAAGATCTCGCCCCAGGTGCCGCCCGCCATGCCGCCGATGCGTTCGGCGGTGCGGAGGTTGGCCTCGTGCCCGGTGGGGATGAAGCTGGGGTTCGGCTCACCGTGCCCCTGTTTCGAGGTGTACTTGCGGCGGCCGAAGAGACCACGCTTGGTGTAGGTGGTGATGGAGTTGTCGAGGCTCTGCATCACCAGCAGGATCACCGTGCGCTCGCTCCAGCGGTAGCCGTTGAGCAGCTTCACGGTCTGGACCGGGTGCTTGAGCATGAAGTTCACGGCCTGGCGCCAGCGCGGGACCGCCGAATCGCCTTCGGTGGCGATGGTCTGGAGCAGGCTCATCGCGTTGCTGCCCTTGCCGTAGCGGACGGGCTCGATGTGCGTGTTCTCGTCGGGGTGGATCGACGACGTGATCGCGACGCCGCGGCTGAAGTTCCGCTCCTCGTCCACCGACGTCCGGGCGGCGCCGATGATGGCCTCGGAGTTGGTACGGGTCAGTTCCCCGAGCCGCGGTGAGAGCTTCGGCAGCCTCGCGGTGTCGCGCATGCCGTGGAGCAGGTTCTGCGTGCCCCACGTCCCCGCGGCGAGCACCACCTGCGCCGCGGTGAGCTTGTGCCGGAACTTGCGCGAGGTGGTCCCGGTCTTCTTGATGCTCACCTCGTACCCACCCGCGTTCAGCGGGCTGATCGCGCTCACCGTGGTGAGGGGGATGACCTTCGCGCCGTCCTTCTCCGCGAGGTACAGGTAGTTCTTGACCAGCGTGTTCTTGGCGCCGACGCGGCAGCCGGTCATACAGGCGCCGCATTCGGTGCAGCCGGTGCGCGCCGGACCCGCGCCGCCGAAGTACGGGTCCTCGGCGCGCTCCCCCGGCTTGCCGAAGTACACGCCGACCGGCGTCGGGTGATACGAGTCGGCGACGCCCATGTCCTCGGCGACGCCCTTCATCACGACGTCCGACGGCGTGACGCTGGGGTTGGTGACGACGCCCAGCATGCGGCTGGCCTGGTCGTAGTGCGGGCCGAGTTCGGACTCCCAGTCGGTGATGTGGGACCACTGGGGGTCGACGTAGAACGGCTTCAGCGGGCGGTACAGCGTGTTCGCGTACACCAGCGAGCCGCCGCCGACGCCCGCGCCGGCGAGCACCATGACGTCCTTGAGCATGTGAATCCGCTGGATGCCGAAGCAGCCGACCTGAGGTGCCCAGACGTAGCGGCGAAGGTTCCAGGACGTCCTCGCGAACTCGTCGTCGGCGAAGCGCCGGCCCGCCTCGATGACGGCGACGCGGTAACCCTTCTCGGTCAGGCGGAGGGCAGCGACACTGCCGCCGAACCCGGAGCCGACGACGATCACGTCGTAGTCGAAATCGTCTTCAGTGGTGGTGTTACTGGCAGTCACACCTACGACTGTAACCCTGGCCACCTCTTCTGACCAGAGGTAAGTTACCGGCCAGTCACCTTCCACCCGGATGCGGGAACGCGGGTGGGGCATCATCGACCCGTGGATACGGATGCACCGGTGACGATCGACCTGACGCGTGACGAACGCACGGTACTGCGCTGTGGCCTGGCGGAATGGGGTGGACCCGCCGCCTGCACCGACGCCCTCGCCGTCGCGATGGGTTTCCAGGACGTGCCCGACCTCTTCGAACAGGCGAAAAGATTGCGCGCGACCCTGGCCGACGAGGAACCGCTACGCGCCTCGGAGTGGCGTAAGACCCTGATCGCCACGGAGATCGTGTTCGCCAGCGACGTCTTCGGCTCCGGGATGGACTGGTCGATCACCACGGGCTTCGCGGACGAGGAGACCCTCCCGATCCTGCGGGACCTCCAGCGGAAAATCGCCCGCGCGCTCGGCTCCGCCCACTACCGCCCTGGCCCCCCTGAGCGACTTTAGCGGGCTAATCGTGACACAGGAGGGACGCATGAGGCTGCCGTGACTCCTGGGGTCACCTGAACGCAAAGCGGCCCGAATCGCGTTTAGCGGGCTAAACGCGATCCGGGCCGGGAGCGAGCGTCAGCGGCGGACGGTCAGGCCGACCCGCTGGAACTCCTTCAGGTCCGAGTAGCCCGTCTTCGCCATGGCGCGACGAAGGGCGCCGAAGAGGTTTACGACGCCTTCAGCATCCGAGGACGGCCCGAAGAGTAGCGTCTTGAGGTCGACGGCGTAGTCGGGCCCCAGCGCCACGCGCGAACGCGGCAGCGACGGGTGCGCGGCGGCCGCCGTCCAGTAGAGCCCCTGCCCCGGCGCCTCGGAGGCGGCGGCCAGCGGCGCACCGAGCATGACCGCGTCGGCGCCGCAGGCGATGGCCTTCGCGATGTCGCCCGACACGCTCATCCCGCCGTCGGCGAGCACGTGCACGTACCGGCCGCCGGTCTCGTCGAGGTAGTCACGGCGCGCGGCCGCGGCGTCGACGATCGCGGTCGCCATCGGCGTCCCGATCCCGAGCACGCTGTCGGTGCTCGTGACGCCGCGAGTGGCGCCGTGGCCGACGATGACGCCCGCCGCGCCGGTGCGCATCAGGTGCATCGCGGTCCGGTAGTCGCTCACGCCGCCCGCGATCACCGGGACGTCGAGCCGCCCGATGAAGTCCTTCAGGTCCAGCGGCTCGGCGTCACGCTGGACGTGCTCGGCCGAGATGATCGTGCCCTGCACGACCAGGATCTCGACGCCCGCCGCCAGCAGATCCGGCGTGAGTTCGGCGGCGTGCTGCGGGCTGACGCGCGCGGCAACGGTGACCCCGGATTCGCGGACGGTCTTGATCGCCTCGGTCAGCAGGTCCAGCCGGATCGGAGCGGAGTGCAGTTCCTGCAGTTCCCGCACGATCGCGGTCGGGTCGTCGGTGTCCTCGGCCGCCCGGACGAGGCGGAAGATCGCGTCCTCGACGTTCGGATGCCGCGCCCAGAGCCCTTCGGCGTTGAGGACGCCCAGCCCGCCGAGCTCGCCGACGGCCACCGCGGTGCCCGGCGACACGATCGCGTCGGTGGGGTGCGTGACCAGCGGCAGCTCGAAGCGGTACGCGTCGATCTGCCAGGCGGTGGACACGACCGACGACGACCGGGTGCGCCGCGACGGCACGATCTCCACGTCATCGAGGTCATACGCCCGCCGCGCGGTGCGGCCCATGCCGATCTCGACCAGATCCCGCACGTCAAGTCCCTTCTCACCGACGACCGTTACACCCCATTGTCGCTAGGCCGCGTGGGTGACCTGCGCACGGGGCTCCCGAACCGGGCGAAGAGTCACACCAGCCCCGCCTGCCCCACCTGTTTCACGTTTAGCCCGCGAAAGTCGCTCCGATGGGGCGGGAGGTCAGAAGGAGACCTTTTCGACGGAGTCGGCCCGGAGGACGGATTCCTGCGAGAAGGCCTTTTTGTAGGCGGTCCGGATGTCCTCGATCTCGCGGTTCGCGTCGCGGTCGCTGAACGGGTACACGACCACGATCACCCTCGACTTCTCCCGCGTGATCACCCCGTCCGGCCCGCGCCACTGCCCACGGCCGGTCAGCTCGGTGAACCCGTCCGGGAAGGCCGGGGTGATGACCTTCTCGGAAAACGCCGTGAACTCCGCGTCACTCACCTCGCCGCCACCAGGCTTCGACGCGCCGAAGTACAGCTCGGTGCGCTTCCACGGCTCGCCGGGCGAAGCCTGAGTGCCGACAGCAGTGTCGGCAGCGCTCGAAACAGGCGCGGCCGAAGCCGCCACCCCACCGCCCAGCCCGAGGACCGCGGCGGCGAAGACGGCCACCACGGTGCGCCGCGAAAGGGTCAGCGAAGAAGACATCCGGTTCCTCCCAGGAGACTTGATCGGCGGATCAAGTCTCCCGAGAAGGGAACCGGCTGCGTAAGTGTCCGAAAGGGCGGACTACCGGGTGGTGTAGTTCGGGGCCTCGACGGTCATCGTGACGTCGTGCGGGTGGCTCTCCTTGAGCCCGGCCGCGGTGATCCGCACCAACTGCGCCTCCTGCAACTCGGAGATCGTCGACGCGCCCGCGTAGCCCATCCCCGACCGCAGCCCGCCGACCAGCTGGTGCACGACGTTCGCGAGCGGCCCCCGGAACGGAATGCGCCCTTCGATGCCTTCCGGGACCAGCTTGTCCTCGCTCAGCACGTCGTCCTGCGCGTAGCGGTCCTTGGAGTACGACTTCGCCTGACCGCGCGACTGCATCGCGCCCAGCGAGCCCATGCCGCGGTAGGTCTTGAACTGCTTGCCGTTGACCAGAATCAGGTCGCCGGGCGATTCGGCGGTGCCCGCGAGCAGGCTGCCGAGCATCACGGTGGACGCGCCCGCCGCGAGCGCCTTCGCGATGTCACCCGAGTACTGGATGCCGCCGTCACCGATCACCGGAATGCCCGCCGGACGAGCCGCCTGGTCGGCCTCGTAGATCGCCGAGATCTGCGGCACGCCGACCCCGGCGACGATGCGCGTGGTGCAGATGGAGCCCGGGCCGACGCCGACCTTGATCCCGTCCGCGCCCGCGTCCACCAGCGCCTGCGCACCGGCCCTGGTCGCGACGTTGCCGCCCACGATGTCGACGGTCTCGCCCAGTTCCTTCTTCAGCAGCGCGACCGTCTCGACGACGGCGCGAGAGTGCCCATGCGCGGTGTCGACCATCAGGACGTCGACCCCGGCGTCGGCCAGCGCCATCGCGCGCTTGTGCCCGTCCGGTCCGACGCCGACGGCCGCACCGACGATCAGGCGGCCGTTGGTGTCCTTGGTGGCGTTGGGGTACTGCTCGGTCTTGACGAAGTCCTTGACCGTGATCAGCCCGCGCAGCTTGCCCGCGCCGTCGACGATCGGCAGCTTCTCGATCTTGTGCCGACGCAGCAGGCCCAGCGCGGCCTCGGCGGTGACCCCGACCTGCGCGGTGACCAGCGGCAGCTTCGTCATCACCTCGTGCACCGCACGCGTGTGGTCGACCTCGAACCGCATGTCGCGGTTGGTGATGATGCCCACCAGCGTCCCGGCGGCGTCCGTCACTGGCACACCGGAGATCCGGAACCGCGCGCACAGGGCGTCGACCTCGGCGAGGGTGTCCTCCGGCGAACAGGTGACCGGGTCGGTCACCATGCCGGCTTCAGAACGCTTCACGACCTCGACGGCGGACGCCTGGTCGTCGATCGGGAGGTTGCGCTGCAGCACGCCCATCCCGCCCTGGCGCGCCATCGCGATCGCCATCCGGCCTTCGGTGACCGTGTCCATGGCGGCGGAGACCAGCGGGATGTTCAGGGTGACGTTGCGGGAGAGCCGGGTGCGGGTGCTGACCGCACTGGGCACCACGTCGGACTCGGCCGGCAGCAGCAGCACGTCGTCGAAGGTCAGCCCGAGCATGGCGAATTTGCTCGGGACGGGGGCGGTGACGCTGTCGCTGGTCATAGCAGGCGAAGGGCCTTCCTAGCGGTGATGAACGAGTCGCTGTGGCGACGCGAGGGCCTGCCCCTCATGATATCCGGGCCGGGCGGCCGCCCGGCCCGGGTGGGCGCCCGGTAGCGTGCAGGCGTGCCGCATGATGCGTTGCCCCCAGACCCGTTCGCGGATGACCCGGAGGACCCGGCCCGCGCGTTCATCGACGACGCCGACCGGCTGGACGAGCCGATCAGCGACGAGGAACGCACCGAGCTGCTGGCCGACCTCTCCGATCTCGCCGTCTACCAGGCGCTTCTCGAACCGCGCGGAGTACGCGGGATCGTGGTCGACTGCGGAGAATGCGACGAACCCCACTACCACGACTGGCAGCTGCTCCGCGCCAGTCTCGAGCAGCTGCTCGCCGACGGACGGATGCGGCCACACGAGCCCGCGTTCGATCCGAACCCGGGTGACTACGTGAGCTGGGACTACTGCCGCGGTTTCGCGGACGGGGTCACAGCCAACGAGAGCGCCTACTGATCGCGTTCAGCCCGCTAAAGGCGACTTGAGCCCGCAAAGCGAAAGGGCCTGGTGAGGGATCTCACCAGGCCCTTCGGCGTTCTGGGCAGTGCTACTGGTTCTCGGTCACGCCGGGCGTCTGCGCGCCGGCTCCCGGCGACGGCTCGTTGCGCGAGCCACCGGGGTCGTTGCCCGAGGCGGGCTGTGTCGTCGACGTCGTGGGCGGCGGCGGCTCGGTCGTCGAACTCGGCGGCGTCGGCGTGGGAGTCGTGGTGCCCGGCAGACTCGTGCCGGGGTTACCGCCTCCGGGCAGCGACGTCGGCGGAGGAGTCGGCTGCGGCGTGGGCTGCGGCGTAGTCGCCACCGGTGTCTGCGTGGGCAACTGCTGGTCAGGAGGCAGCGCCGGCTGGGTGGGGTTCTGCAATTGCGCGCTCAGCTGACGGTGCTGTTCGAGCAGCAGGTCGCGATTTTCTTCATCGGTCACCTGGCTCAGCGCGGCCTGTGCCTCGTCGAGCGCCTTGCGCGCGTCGTCGAGGCGCCCACCGGCGAGCGCGAGGTTGGCCTTCTCCAGATCGAGTTTGGCCGCGGCGGCGGCCTCGACCGACCGGGCGTGGTCGGCGTAAAGCACCTTGGTCAGGCCCCAGAGAGTGTCACCAGGCTGCGCGTCCTTCGCGGCGAGACCGGTACCGGCGAAGGCGATGGCCAGGACGGCCGCGGCGGCGGCCACCGGGACCAGCAGCCGGCGTCTTCCCCCGTGTTTGCGGGCGAGCGCGGCGGTCTTCACGGTGGTGACGGCGGTGTCGACGTCCACCAGTTCGGCGAGCGGTTCACTGTCGATGTCGCGCCGCCAAGCCAGCAACAGCGCGTTGAGTTCCTGATCGCCGAGGTCGTCGGCCATTTGCGGGTCCGAGCCACCGAGGGCGTCGAGCAGCGCGTCATCGGCCTGCACGGCCGATAGATCAGCGGCGAACTCAGCCTCGGAGGACGTCAGCCCTCTTTCGAAAGCCGTCAGTTCACGATCGGTCTCAGTGGAGAACCGATGGTCGCGATCGGTCACTCAGATCACCTCCTCAGCGGCCAGAACCTTACGTAGGCGCGCGAGGGCGCGATGCTGGGCCACCCGGACGGCGCCGGGGGTGGACCCCACGGCTTCGGCCGTCTCTTCGGCGGACAACCCCACGACGACACGCAGGACCACGATCTCACGCTGTTTGTCGGGAAGGACGCGAAGCAGTTGCGACATGCGCTCGTTCAGCTCGCCTTGGAGGGCGCGCTGCTCGGGGCCGACGCCACCCTCGATCTCGTCGGGGACTTCGGCGACCGGCTCGGCGCGGTTGCGGGCCGCTGCGCGATGCGCGTCGGCCACCTTGTGCTGGGCGATCCCGTAGACGAAGGCCAGGAACGGGCGGCCCTGATCACGGTACGAAGGCAATGCCGTGAGCACCGCGAGACACACCTCCTGAGCAACGTCGTCCGCAGAAGCGAACGAACGCTCCTGCCTGCCAACCCGAGCGCGGCAGTACCGCACTACCAAAGGACGGATGGCCGCCAGCAACCGCTCGACCGCTTGAGGATCACCCTCAACAGCAGCGGCGACCGGCTCATCCAGTCCGTCCCCCACATTGGCCATCGCAGACAACAGTCCCAGTGTTACGTATAGGCGTGCAAAGAGTCCGGCGTGTGACTTCGGGTGCCACTACCGGCGACAGCTACCGTACCGCCCGGACGCGCCGCCTTCGCTGACGGCCGTCACCGGCGCGCCGCCCATCCGGCGAGCGCGCTGAATCCCGGGTCTTCCTGCGTCCCCTCGCTCGTGGTCGAACTTTCAACGAGCCGGGACGCGGTGAGATACGACGGTCCACCCGGAGGCGGACGCGCTCGGGCAAGCGTGCCCGAGACGTACACGGAAAAGTGCGAAGCGTGACAGGGAACACAGGTACGGGCCAGGGATGTGCCCCCGGCCCGTTGTCACCCGTTGCGCAATCAAACCAGCGAGATCAAGAAAGCGGTGTCAGGAAACAAGCCCACGACGGAATCCGTGGGCGACCGCCTGTGCGCGGTCCCGAACGCCGAGCTTGCGGAACAAGCGGCGAGCGTGGGTCTTCACGGTGTCTTCGGACAGGTACAGCTCGCGGCCGATCTGCCCGTTGCTCTTGCCCTGGCTCATGCCGCGGAGCACCTGAAGCTCGCGCTCGGTGAGCTGGACACCGGGGTCGGACGGCTGGCGCGGCGCCGGCACCGAGGTGCTGGCGAGCGTATGCGCCAGTGCGGCGACCAGCTCGGGACGCGAGGCGTCCCAGCGCAGGTAGCCGCGCGCTCCGCCGGCGATCGCGGCGGCGATGCTTCCCGCATCGTCCGGGGCGCCGAACACGATCACGTTCGCTTGGGGGTTCGCCGAGACGAGCCGCCTGGTGGCTTCGACGCCAGTCGGGACAGCGCGCTGGGTACCGACCAGCACGACGTCGACCGGCTGACGGGAGTACCGGGCCAGCAGCTCGTCACCGTGCGCTACGCAGTCGATGCGACTGACCCCTGGGACCGCGGACATCACTCGAGTGAGCCCTTCGCGGACACTGCGTCGGTCGTCGCAGATCAAGACCGTCTCGTCACGGGGTTTCCTTCCTGCAGCCGGGTGACATTCCACTTCCCCTATCGGACGCTTTAGCCCGAACCTTGACACGATCCGGTGGCTTTTTTTGAAAGTTCTTAGCCCGGTTGCCGGAATGGGCCCTCCAACAGGCTAGACACCCTCAGCCCGGGACCCACGGAGATTCCCGTGCGAGCCACCTCCCGCAAGCATCTGCGTGCCGTAACACTGCGTGCAACAGTTCGGCACTTCTGAATCGATACTCATCGGCGTGTCCTGCCCCTAAGTCCGCCGCGACCAGGCAGGTCACCCACAAAAGTGAATTGAATTCGTATTTCTCGGCGGTCTCGCGAGCGTCCGCTACCAGCCTCTTCGCACGCTCCCGCTCAGCGGAACTTCCATTCGCGATCGCCACGGCGAGTACGAGTTGTGATTTGACGACATGTCGGCAGGCGCCCCGGGCCCGCGCCGATTCCAGCGCCATTTCCGCAGGTGCGATCGCCGCTTCGAAAATGTTACTCGCCAGTTCGATTTCCGCGCCCACCCAACCGGCCCTGGTCCGGCTCCGCCAGTTGCCGGTGTGCGCTCCCGCACGGGCCGCCAGCCGTCGGGCGGCGGCCAGCCTGCCGCGCCCGAGGTTGTCCGCCGCGAGGCCGAGGAAGGCGTCCGCCCGGGCCCCTTCCGCGTCCAGGCCGTCGGGGTCCGGTTCGCCTTGGGACTCCCCGATCACCAGCGCCAGCGCTTCCCCGTCGAGGACGAGCGCCGCCGCGTGCCCGCCCAGCTGCCGCCGATGCGAGGCCAGCGTGCTCGCGGCCAGCGACGCGAGCACCGGATCCTTGTCCGTCCGCAACCCGCTCAGCACGGTGGCCGCCGCCGCGTACCGGCCGCGGGCGCCGAGGCCGATCGCGGCCAGCAGCCGTCCGCGAGGCGAAGCGGGCACCGCGAAGGGCGACGGCGGCGGCACGCCGTCCCCGAACGCGGCGGACCGCAAGGACTCTTCCATCCGTCCTTTCTAGCGCCTCGCACCGACAAGAACATGCTCGATCCGGTCGGCGGCCGTCGTCAGTTCGCCGAGCAGTTCGATCTTGTCCGGGAGCGTCGCGGGATCCCAGCCGGGGCCGCAGGCGAACATCCTGCTGCGCTGACGGCCGCGGGACACCCTGGCGAACAGGCGCGGATCCGCGGTGGCGTTCCGGCCGGACCACAGCACCACCGCGGCCGGGACGCTGCGGCGGACGGTCACCGCCAGCACCTCGGCCGGCAGGGGGGCGCCGAACAGCTGGGCGCCGATCCGGCGACCCCCGAGCGCCGCGGCGAGCGCGTACATCGGGAGGTTGTCGCGTTCGTCCGGGACACAGGTCAGCAGGACCGGGCGCTGGTTGCGCGGCTCGCGGAGCACCGGTGTCGCGCGGATCAGGGCGGCGTACACGCATTCGGCGAGCAGATACTCGACCTCGGCGCCGGCACTGACCCCGCGCCAGCGGGCGCCGAGCGCGGTCAGGACCGGCGAGACTACGCCGGTCCAGGCGGGCAGGACGCCGAGTTCGCGGATCGTGTCGGCGAGCATCCGCTGGACCGCGCCGAAGTCCATCGCGAGCGCCGCCGTGCTCAAGCGTCTGGCGAGGCGGGAGGGAACGTCGTGATCCTCCGCGGGCGGCGGCGTGGCCTGGTTCTCCACTTGGATCACGGGCGTCGCCGGGTTCTCCGGAGCTGTCCGGGGCATCTGCTCGAGTGCGTACTTCGCCGCTTCGGCCGTCGAGGCGCCGCGGAGTAACGCGCGCTGCATCAGTTCGAGGCGGCCGATGTCGGAGCTGCCGTAGCGGCGGTGGCGGCCGTTGGTGTGGCGGCTCGGTCCGACGCCGTATCTGCGGTCCCAGGTTCGCAGGGTGGACGGTGCGACCCCGAGCCGGCGAGCGACCGAGGCCACCGGCAGGGTGGGTTCTTCACTGCTGATCCGAGATCCCACTCGACCCAATATCCAGGCAGGCCCGGGCGGGGGCAACCCGAACGGAAAGTACCGCTCACACATCCGGGGGATGCCTAACGGCTGAATCGTCTTGAATCGCTTGAACAAGTATTGGCGCGCTTCTAACGTTACCGCCGTTGCACCGAATGGAGTATCCGCAGCGCAGCAGAGCAGGTAAACGCTTCGACCGGATGACGGAGGCGGTCAGGATGGCGGACACACGCAGGCTCCCGGGGCCCAACGCCGATGTATGGGATTGGCAGCTCGAAGGCTCGTGCCGAGGCATGGACAGCGCGTCCTTCTTTCACCCTGACGGCGAGCGCGGGCCGGCGAGAGCCCGCCGCGAGGCGAGGGCCAAAGCCGTGTGCCTGGCTTGCCCGGTGCTGACCATGTGCCGGACCCACGCGCTCGCCGTGCACGAGCCGTACGGGATCTGGGGCGGGCTGTCGGAGTCGGAACGCGAGCACATCATCAAGGCGGACAAACGCACATTGAGCATGTCGAACGGCTGATCCGGCCGAGTCGACACCGCGGAAGGGCGGCATCCGGGTGGGGTGCCGCCCTTCCGCGTTTCCGGTCCCTCCGCTCCCTGCCCGGGATCGCGATTAGGGGGCGAAAGTCGCTTCCACCCGCCCCAAGGCACCCCGCCACCGGATCGCGTTCAGCCCGCTAAACGCAGGTCGGAGCGGGGGCCGGTACAAGAAAGCGGGGCGGCACTCCGGGTGGAGTACCGCCCCGCTTCGGGGTCGAGCGGTGAAGCTAGTGCGCGTGGCCGTGGCCACCCGCGGCGGGCTCCTCGTCGGCCGGCTTCTCGACGACGGAGCTCTCCGTCGTGAGCACGAGCCGGGCGATGGAGGCGGCGTTCGCCACCGCGGACCGGGTCACCTTGACCGGGTCGACGATGCCGGCGGCCAGCAGGTCGGTGAGCTCGCCGGTGGCGGCGTTGAAACCGTGCCCCCAGCTCTGCTCCTGGACCTTGTTCACGATGACCGCGCCCTCGTGGCCCGCGTTCGTCGCGATCCAGAACAGCGGGGCGGACAGCGCGTCGCGGACGATGCGCACACCGGTCGCTTCGTCACCTTCGAGGCCGAGTCCACCATCGAGTTCCTTGACGGCGTGCACCAGGGCCGAGCCACCGCCGGGCAGGATGCCCTCTTCGACGGCCGCCTTGGTCGAAGCCACGGCGTCCTCGATGCGGTGCTTGCGCTCGTTGAGCTCGGTCTCGGTGGCCGCGCCGACCTTGATCACCGCGACACCGCCGCCGAGCTTCGCCAGCCGCTCCTGCAGCTTCTCGCGGTCCCAGTCGGAGTCGGTGTTCTCGATCTCCTTGCGGATCTGCGCGACGCGCGCCGCGATGTCGTCCTTGGTGCCACCACCGTCGACGAGCGTGGTGTCGTCCTTGGTGACGACGATCCGGCGGGCATTGCCCAGCTGGGCCAGCGTGGTCTCGGACAGCTTGTGCCCGATCTCGGCCGAGATGACCTCGCCGCCGGTGACGACCGCGAGGTCGTCCAGGAACGCCTTGCGGCGGTCACCGAAGAACGGCGCCTTGACCGCGACCGCGGTGATCGTCTTGCGCAGCGAGTTCACCACGAGGGTGGACAGCGCTTCGCCGTCGACGTCCTCGGCGATGATCAGCAGCGGCTTCTTGGCCTCGACGACCTTCTCCAGCACCGGGAGCAGATCGGCCAGCGCCGAGATCTTCTCGCGGACCAGGAGGATGTAGGCGTCTTCGAGGATCGCCTTCTGCTCTTCCGGGTTGGTCGCGAAGTGCGCCGACAGGAAACCCTTGTCGAACTGCACACCCTCGGTGATCACGAGCTCGGTCGCCAGCGTGGACGACTCCTCGATCGTGATGACGCCGTCTTCGCCGACCCGCTCGACGGCCTCGCCGAGCAGGGCGCCGATGGCCGCGTCACGCGAGGTGACGGTGCCGACCTGGGCGATGTTGTCGCGACCCTTGACCGGGGTCGCCTTCTCATTGAGGACCGCGATGACCTTCTCCGCGGCGGCCTCGATGCCGCGGCCGATGGCCGTCGGGTTGGCACCGGCGGCGACGTTGCGCAGGCCGACCTTCACCAGCGACTGGGCGAGCACGGTCGCCGTCGTGGTGCCGTCACCGGCGACGTCGTTGGTCTTGGTGGCGACGCTCTTGGCGAGCTGGGCGCCGAGGTTCTCGAACGGGTCGTCGAGCTCGATCTCACGAGCGACGGTGACGCCGTCGAGGGTGATGGTGGGGCCACCGAACTTCTTGTCGAGCACGACGTGGCGACCGCGCGGGCCGAGGGTGACCTTGACCGCGTCGGCGAGCTTGTTCACCCCGCGCTCGAGCGCGCGACGAGCGTCCTCGTCGAAACTGATCTGCTTGGGCATGGCCTGTTCCGCTTACCTTCCAGTTTTTATGCTCGAAAACACGAACGCCCCGTTCCCCGGCAATGCGGGGCCCGGGGCGTCATGCGCTGAGAGCGGACGTCAGTTGATGACGGCCAGCACGTCGCGGGCGGAAAGGATCAAGTAGTCCTCACCGTTGTACTTCACTTCGGTGCCGCCGTACTTGGAGTAGATGACGACGTCGCCGACAGCCACGTCCAGCGGAACGCGGTTGCCCTTGTCGTCGATGCGGCCCGGGCCCACGGCCAGAACCTTGCCCTCCTGGGGCTTCTCCTTGGCGGTGTCGGGGATGACGAGGCCGGAAGCGGTCGTCTCCTCGGCCTCACTCGTCTGGACAACGATCTTGTCCTCGAGCGGCTTGATGTTCACGCTCACCGGGTTGACCTCCACGGTCGTCGAAAGCGTTGGCAGGATGTATTACGGCTCCTACCACCCCCGCCGTCGCGGGTGCCGGGGCGTGTTCGGGCCGTGCAATTAGCACTCTAGCCATGTGAGTGCCAGCTTCGCAAGGAGGGTCCGCTCACTCTCCGAAAACTTGGCGTCCGAGCCCCTGACCGGCCCTTTTGGACCGGCGGGATTCCGCGCTGCTCTCCCTTCGGGGGTGGAGCTCCCCGGATCGCGTTTAGCCCGCTAAACGCGACTCGGAGGGACCTTACGGAAGGCGCCCGTTTCTGGTTAGGTTCCGACCATTGGGGTCGGTCCTGTACAGCAGACCTAGTCACTGGGGGTTTACGCCCATGCCGCGTCCCTTCCATCCCGTTGCCCTCGCACCGCTCCGGCGCAGGTCCAGACGGACCGCCGGGCTCGCGGTCCTCGCTCTCGCCGCCGGACTCCTCGCCGCCGTCCCCGCCGAAGCCGCTCCGGCGGATCAGCGGCGTCAGCGGGACTTCGCGGCCGCCGCACAGGAGTTCGGCGTGCCCGAGAGCGTCCTGCTCGGCGTTTCCTACCTGGAGTCACGCTGGGACTTCAACGCCGGCACGCCGAGCACGTCCGCCGGCTACGGCCCGATGCACCTGACCGACCTGCGCGAAGCGGGCACCGGCACGCATCACGACGAAGGTGAGGAGGATCCGCGCGGCGACGACGCCCGCCGAGCGAAACTTCCGGCGACACCGGCACCGAAACCTCCCCCTCCCGGCCTGCAGACCATCGACGAGGCGTCCGCGCTGATCGGCCAGGACGTCGCGACGCTGCGCACCGACACCACGCAGAACATTCGCGGTGGCGCCGCCCTGCTGGCGAAGTACCAGCGAGAGACCGGCGACTGGAGGGCCGCCGTCGCGCGCTACAGCGGCGCGAAGGACGCGGAAGGAGCACAGTCCTTCGCCGACGAAGTCTTCGACACCATCTCCAAGGGCGTCAGCCGTAAGACCGACGACGGTCAGACCGTCACCCTCACGGCCACGCCGGTGAGCCCGGTCCGCGAACAAGCCGGCACCTCGAAGGCGGAGTGCCCGAAGAAGCTCTCGTGCCTTTCGGTACCGGCGCCGTACCAGGAGCTGCCGAACAACGACTACGGCAACCACGACAAGGCGGACCGGCCGAAGAGCCAGAAGGTCGAATACATCATCATCCACGACACCGAGGGCTACTGGGACACGGCGATGGACCTTGTCACCGACCCGACGTACGTGAGCTGGCACTACACGATCCGCTCGTCCGACGGCCAGATCGCGCAGCACGTCCCCACCAAGGACGTCGCGTGGCACGCGGGCAACTGGTACGTCAACGCGAAGTCCGTCGGCATCGAGCACGAGGGCTTCGCCGCGAAGGGCACTTGGTACACGGAGGCGATGTACCGCACCTCCGCGAAGCTCGTCGGCTACCTCGCGCGGAAGTACGACATCCCGCTCGACCGCGCGCACATCCTCGGTCACGACAACGTCCCGGGCACGATTCCCTCGACCATCAAGGGAATGCACTGGGATCCGGGCCCGTACTGGGACTGGGCGCACTACTTCGACCTGATGGGCGCGCCGCTGTCCGGCTTCGGCCGTCCCGGTTCGCCGCTGGTGACCATCACACCGGACTTCGCCACCAACCAGCCCGCGTTCACCGGTTGCGAGACCGCCGGAAAGCTCTGTCCGGCAAGGGGATCCGGCTCGGTCGTGTTGCGCAGTGAGCCGACCGATTCGGCCCCGCTGCTCAAGGACATCGGTCTGCGCCCGGACGGTTCGGCCGGCACGATGGCCGTCTCCGACATCGGCAGCCGCGCGGAGACCGGCCAGCGCTATGTGGTCGCCGAGCGGCGTGACGGCTGGACGGCGATCTGGTACCTCGGCCAGAAGGGCTGGTTCCGCGACGCGCGGACGACGAGCCCGGCGTTCGGGCTGGTCGTGACCCCGAAGCCCGGTCTGGCGACAGTGCCGGTGTTCGGGCGCGCGTACCCCGAGGCCGAGGCCTATCCGGCGAACGTGCCGGTGCAGCAGGTCGTCCCGCTGCCGTACACGTTCTCGGCCGGGCAGCGGTACTCCGTCGGCAACCTCCTCGGTTCCGAGTACTACTCGGCGACGACGTTCGACCCGGCGAACCATGTGGTCGTCAAGGGCAAGACCCGGTACGTCCAGATCCAGTTCGGACATCGGATCGCCTACGTGAAGGCGGACGACGTCCGGATCCTGCCCGCCGCCTGACCCCGCTCCCGGCCCCGCCCGGATCGCGTTCAGCCCGCTGAAGGCGATCCGTGGCGGGGCTGGGTCAGGAGTCCAGCGCGACCTTGACGCCGGGAGCGTGCTCGGTGTTGCGCCGCGTCTTCGACCAGCCGTTCCGGCCGCGCACCAGGCGGAACAAGGCCCGCCACGACGTGATGTAGAACGTGTAGATGTAGAGCGCGTAGGCGAAGCCCATCCCGAGTCCGCGCAGGAGATTGCGGCTCTTGAGGCATTTGAACTGATAGATCGGGCCCCACACGATGAACGGCAGCAGGCCGAACGAGCCGTAGATCGCGAACAGGATCCACGCGCCGTCGTCGGCGAACCAGGTCCAGACCCGCGCAGGATCCCCCGCGGTGGTGACCAGCAGCAGGATGAACGGGATCGGGTACAGCAGCGAGCCGAGCAGCTGCATCCACGGCTGCGCGAGGTAGTACATCATCTCCGCCGCGCCCAGCGTGCTCACGTGCGGCGAGTCCCAGATGCGCCGCAGATACCGCGAACACTGCATCGTGCCCTGGCCCCAGCGCGTGCGCTGCACCAGGAATCGCCGCAGGCTGTAGAGACCTTCCTGCTTCACGTGGGAGTCCGGCGTGTACCCGGTCCGCCAGCCCGCGGTCAGCAGGTGCACACCGAGTTCGAAATCCTCCAGCAGCGAACCGCGCCACGGTTGCTCGTCCTCACCCGCGATGGAGTCCAATGCGGACAGTCGGGTGAACTGACCGTTGCCGCCCATGGAGATCGTGCCGGTGAACCCGCGCGAGGTCTGGATCGCCGCGATAGCGGTGCGGAACTCGAGATCCTGCATCTGGGCCAGCTTCAGCCCGAAGGCCCGCGAGAACCAGTTCTTCCCCGGCGGACGGGTGCCCGCGTTGCCCATCCAGACGTCGAGCTGCACCGCGCCGATCGTCTCGTCGCCGAACAGGTGGTCCGCCGCGCACACTTCGAGGCAGTTCTCCGCCGGGCGGCCGTCCGCGTCGACGACCACGACGACCACGTCGTCACGGCTCGCGTCCGGGCCCATCCAGTCGTTGAGCGCCTGGTAAGCGGCGTTGAGCGCGTCACCCTTGCCCGTCCGCGCCTCCGGACGGCGGCGGGGAACGAGGTGCAGGTACGGGTCGAAACCGCCGTTACGCCGCCAGATCGACCGCACCACCCTGGCGGTGCGGTCCTCGGAGTCGTCATCGACGACCCAGACGTGCGCGTGCCGGAAGCTCGAACGCAGGTACCGCACCGTTTCGCGGATGACGGTCTGCTCGTCGCGGCACGGAACGAAGAAGTGCCAGGTGAAGTCGTCGGCGTCACCGACGGGCGCGGGTTTGCGCCGCAGGTACGGCACGACGATCACGACCACGTACACGATGAACGCGACGCTCATGGTGAGCGCGAACGCCTGGGTGATCGCGAGCAGGATCTTGATCGACCCGGCGCCCATCAGGCGGCCCCCCGCTCGGCCCGAGGCTTCCGGGTGCTCAACCAGACGAACAGCACGAGGGCGACCGCGCCGCCGAGGACGCTGACCATCGAACCGAGCAGGGTATGACCCCAGTAATAACCTTCGTCCACCCCGAGCCAGTTCACGAGCCCGACGATCGCCAAAACCCTCATCTGATTGACAAGGACGACCACTATCGCGGAAATCGTCAACGAAAAGAACAGCCTCTTCGCATTTTTCGGACGGAAATACAACATGACGGCCGTCACCAACAAAAGCGGCAGCAACATGAATGCCGAAGAGCATTCCGGCGTCATTCTTAACCCGAGTGGAGTATCGCCGGACAACCCAAAGTAGACAGTCTCGCGTTCACTGGCGACGAAGACACCCGATGTGGTGATAACCCTCAGTAGCAGCCCGGAAAGCTGCACTTCGAACACCCGGTACAGGCGTTCGGCCAGCACGAGGCCGACCGCGACGGCGAGCACCGCCAGCACCGCCACACGCGGCGGAAACCGGCTGGAACTCGGCAAAGGAGCGCTCGCAACGGCCACGGTGACCTCTCAGGAAAGACGCAGCGGACGACAGGGAGTCGGCGAAGCGGACAGGGACCTCGCCGACGAGAGTAAGTCAGCGAGAAGCGGCCCTTTCGACCGGGGTTCGCGATTCCGACCTGATCGTGGACGCTTTCGGCACGATCGTGGAGAAACTGACTAGGCCGAACGAGTGACCCTATCCATGAGGTGCGGTAAATCTACCCAAGGTCACCCGATCAGGTGATCCTCTACCCTTTTCTGTGCCATTTCGGAAACACTCGCCGATAGACGATCCGCTAGCCGAATCAGGCCAGCTGAGGATTCGTCCGACGGTTGTGCCCATGGGCCGGCCGCAGTCGAGAGAACCCCCACGAATCAATTCGGAGGACCAGTTGAAGAACACGCACCTCTTGCGACGAGGCGGAGTGCTCGCCGCTGTGGTGGCGAGCGTGGCTCTCGCCGGTGCGGCGCCTGCCTCGGCGGCCCCCGGTGACGGCTCCGCGTATGGCGTCAAGGTCGATGTGAAGCTCCTCGGCCTCGACGCGGTGCAGGCCGGGCCGCTCGCCGAAGCGAAGACCTCCGGGCCGACCACCAACAGCCTCGCGAAGGTCAACCTCACCGGTGTGCTCACCGCGGGCGCGATCAACACCGAAGCCAAACGCGACGACAACTCCGGTGCCGTGACGGCCAAGGCCAGCACCGCCGACGTCGGCTTGCCGCTGCTCAAGGGCGCGCTCGGCGACGTCGGCATCAAGGTCGTCGAAGCCACCTGCACCGCGACCCAGAAAGGTGTGCAGGGCGCGACGAACCTGGTCGGCGCGAACCTCGGCAGCGCGGGCGCGGTCGACTCCACGCCGGCGCCGAACACGCAGGTGAAGGTGGGTCTCGGCAACGTCAACGTCGCGACGATCATCCTGAACGAACAGATCAAGAACAACGACGGCAGCCTGACCGTCAACGCGGTCCACGTGAAGCTGCTCGGCGGGGCGCTCAACCCGCTCGGCTCCGGTGACGTGATCATCTCCTCGGCCACCTGCGGTCCGGCCGGCCTGCCCGTGCCGCTCGCTTCGGGCGCCGGACTGTGGATCGGTCTCGGTCTGCTCGGTGCCGTCGCCGTTCCGGTCGGCATCCGCGTCGTCCGCGGCCGTCGTTCCGCGACCACCGCCTGACCTGGGTGAAGTGAGGCCGAAATGTACAAGGTGCCTGGCGCCGGAGTCGGCGTCGCCGGTGGTGGGGTCGGTGCCCTCGCCGCCACCGGGGCCGATGTCGGCTGGTGGCTCGCGGTCGGCGTGATCCTGCTGGTTCTCGGAACCATCGCGGTCATCGCCGGCTACCGCCGTACGAAACGGCTCGGCAAGGCGGGGAGCTGACGCTCCCCGGGGAGAACGGCCGCCGGCGTGGGCCCCTCGCACGCCGGCGGCCGTCACCGGGTTTCTCCGGGACACTCGAAATCGTGGATGAGGAGCGCGAACGCGTGGATGTGATGTTGCTGGCCGGGACCCGGCCGGAAGCGGTCAAGCTCGCGCCGCTGGCACTGGCACTGGCGGAACACCCGCGCCTACGACCCCTCGTCGTCCACAGTGGACAGCATCAGGGCATGGTCGAGCAGGCGCTGGCCCCGTTCGGTCTGCCGGTCGACGCCTGGCTCGACACCCCGCCCCGGGACACGGGCTCGCAGGCGGAGCTGGTCTCCGGGCTGCTGCCCGCACTCGATCGGTTGCTGCGTCAGGTCGCACCGGCGGCGGTCGTCGTGCAAGGCGACACCACCACCGGGCTGGCGGGCGCGCTCGCCGCGTTCTGGCTGGGCATCCCGGTCGTGCACCTGGAAGCGGGACTGCGCACGCACGATCTCGCGGCGCCGTTCCCCGAAGAGGGCACCCGGCAGATGATCTCGCGGATCGCCGCCCTGCATCTCGCTCCGACGCCGGGTGCCGCGGCCGCGCTGCGCGCGGAAGGTGTTCCGCGGCAACGGATCGCGGTCACCGGCAACACCGTCGTCGACGCCGTCATCGCGATCGCCGAGCGCGATCTGCCCGCCAGGGACACCGCGCTCGCGTTGCTGGAGATGGAAATCGCCGAGGCGAACGAACGTCTCGTCCTCGTCACGTCGCACCGGCGCGAGTCCTGGGGCGAGCCGCTGAGCCGCACGCTCGCGGCCATCGAACTGATCGTCGCGGAGCACAGCGACGTCCAGGTGCTGTTCCCGGTGCATCCCAATCCGGCCGTGCGGGAGCAGGTCCTGACCGCGCTCGGCGGGACGCCGCGGGTGACGATCACCGAGCCGCTCGAGTATCCCGATCTCGTGCGCGCGCTACGGCTCGCCGAGCTGGTCCTGACCGATTCCGGCGGTATCCAGGAAGAAGCGCCGACGTTCGGCACGCCCGTCCTCGTGCTTCGCGACGTCACCGAACGGCGCGAGGCCATCGAGGCCGGCTGCGCGTGGCTGGTCGGGACGGACACCGGGCTCATCGCCGACACCGCGGCCAAGATCCTGCGCGGCGATCTCCACCCGACGCACGCCGGAAACCCTTACGGTGACGGCAATGCGGCCGCGTTGACGGTGGCGGCGCTGGAAGAGCTGCTCGATCTCGCGCCCGCGCCGCGCACCGCCGCCGAAACGCGTTAGATCGAGACGATCTGGACCGGAAGCGCCGGGTTGGCGGAGAAGTCGAGCGATGCCGGCGGCCGTCCGGCGGCGACCACATGCGCGCCGAGCGCGGCGATCATCGCGCCGTTGTCCGTGCACAGCCGGGGTCGCGGGACGCGCAGGTGGAGACCAGCCTCGGCGCAGCGCTCGGCGGCGAGTTCGGACAGGCGCGAATTCGCCGCCACACCACCGGAAATCACCAGCGTGTCCACGCCGTGTTCCTTGGCAGCGCGGATCGCCTTCATGGTGAGAACGTCGGCGACGGCCTCCTGGAACGAAGCGGCGACGTCGTCGACAGGGATCTCCTCGCCGCGGCGTTCGGCGTCTTCCACCCAGCGAGCGACGGCGGTTTTCAGGCCGGAGAAGGAGAAGTCGAACTTGGCGTCGCGCGGCCCGGTCATCCCGCGAGGGAACGCGATGGCCGCGCCGTCACCGTTCTTGGCGGCCTTGTCGATGGGCGGGCCGCCCGGGTAAGGCAGGCCGAGAACGCGGGCGACCTTGTCGTAGGCCTCACCCGCCGCGTCGTCCACAGTGGACCCGAGTTCGGTGATCTCAGCCGCGATGTCGTCCACCAGCAGCAATTGCGTATGCCCGCCGGAGACGAGCAGCGCGAGGCAGCGTTCGGGCAACGGTCCGTGCTGGAGCGTGTCGACCGCGATGTGCCCGGCCAGATGGTTGACGCCGTAGAGCGGGATGTCGAGCGCGGCGGCGTACGCCTTGGCCGCGGCGACACCCACCAGCAGCGCCCCGGCGAGACCGGGTCCGGCGGTGACCGCGATCGCGTCCACATCGGACAGTTTCAGTCCGGCCGTGGCGAAGGCGCGTTCGACGGTCGGGACCATCGCTTCCAGATGCGCGCGGCTGGCGACCTCGGGGACGACGCCGCCGAAGCGGGCGTGCTGGTCCACGCTGGAGGCGACCTCGTCGGCGAGGAGTTCGACCGTGTTGTCGTCGTGCAGGCGGACGAGCCCGACACCGGTCTCGTCGCACGAACTTTCGATGCCCATGATGATGCGCGGCATCAGCCGGCCACCTCGTCTCGGACCTGGGCCCGCGGACGGGCCATCGTGTAGGCGTCGGCGCCGGAGGGCTGGTAGTAGCGCTTCCGGAGACCGATGCGTTCGAAACCGTGCCGCTCGTAGAGCGCGATCGCCGCCTCGTTGTCGGTACGGACTTCGAGGAACACCGGCGCGACGAGTTCGTCGGCGCGGTCGAGGAGCGCCTTCAGCAGCGCGGTGCCGATCCCGGTGCGCTGCCATGCCGGGTCGACGCCGATCGTGTGGATGCTCGTCTCGTAGTCGCCGCGGCGGCCGACGATGGCGAGACCGGCGTAACCGATGACCTCGTCGCTTTCGTCCGGGCGTGCCACGAGATAGTGACCGCCCGCGTCGAGTTCCGCGTGGAAGGCGTAGGCGCTCCACGGCGAATCCCCGGGAAAGAGGATCTTCTCGATCTCGACACAGCGACGGATATCCTTGCGGTGCAAGGGTTCCAGCCTCACGGCGAGGTCACCTTCTTGCGCGCGGCCGGCTCGACGGCGTCGGGGCGGCGGAGGTAGAGAGGTGTGAGCGGGGCGGGCTCGCTTCCGAAGTCCTTGCGAGCCGCCTTGACCAGTCCGAGAGGTGACGGGAAGCGCGGCTCGATCGGCTGGACGCCGAGGGCGTCCGCGTAGAGAAGCGCGCCGTCGCCCGCCGCGACCTTGACGGTGGTTTCGAGTTCGGCTGGGCGCTGAACGTGCGGGCCGTCGGTGCGAGAGCCGTCGGCGGCGTACGCGGCCCAGTAGACCTCGCGGCGCCTCGCGTCGGTGAGGACGAGGAACGGCGCTTCGCCGGGGGCGACGTCGGCGGCGATCGCGTCGAGGCTGCAAACCGGGTGGGCCGGGATGCCGAGCGCGTGGGCGAGCGAGGCGGCGGTCGCCATGCCGGCGCGGAGGCCGGTGAAGGGGCCGGGGCCGACGCCGCAGACGATGGCGTCGAGGTCGCGGAGCGTGACGCCCGCGGCCTTGACCGCTTCGAGGGCGTGGGGCGTGATCAGCTCGCCGTGCGCGCGGGGGTCGACCGTGACGCGGTCGCCGCGGGATTCGAGCGCGTCGCCGTCCAGGGCGACGAGGCCTGCGGTGACCGCCGGGGTCGAGGTGTCGATGGCCAGTACCAGCACGGTTACCAAGCCTACGACCAGACCCCCGCGTCGCGTTTAGCGGGCTGAACGCGCTCCGCTGCCGTGCCGCTTCCCCCGCCCGCTCCCCCGCCACCGGATCGCGATCAGGGGGCGAAAGTCGCTCCCGCGGTCCCGGCGCCAGAGCGACTTTCGCCCCCTAATCGCGATCCGGGGCGGGTGTGAAGCGGGTCGCAGAGGTGGGGGCGGATAGCGCGGTACGGTCCAGCGAGGGGCCCTCGATCCACGCGCCCCGGCCGGTGGAGTCGAGCAGGAGGTCACACGGTGCCCGATCGGTTGTTCCCCACGCTCGCGAGCGGCGGCGACAAGGAGGCCCTCCGCTTCGGCGGCACCTCCCTGACCTACGCCGACCTCGCCGCCGTCGCCGGCACGCTCGCCCGTGACCTGCCGAGCGGCCGTGTCGCCGTCTGGGCCACCCCGACTGTGCACACCAGCGTCGCCGTGATCGCCGCCCTGCTCGCCGGCGTCCCCGCCATCCCGCTCAACCCGAAGATCGGCGAGCGCGAACTCGCCCACATCCTCGCCGACAGCGAACCCGTCCTCGTACTCGCCGAACCGGGCGCCGACCTGCCCTCCGGTCTCGACGGCCTGCCACGACGCGACATCACCCTCGAAGGCGCAGCCGTCGATCTCCCCGCGGAACCGGACGTCGAAGCGCCGGCGCTGATCGTCTACACCTCCGGCACCACCGGCCCGCCGAAGGGCGTCGTCCTCCCCCGCCGCGCGATCTCGACCACCCTCGACGCGCTCGAAGACGCCTGGGAATGGACAGCCGACGACGTCCTCGTGCACGGTCTCCCGCTGTTCCACGTGCACGGCCTGATCCTCGGCATCCTCGGACCGCTCCGGCGTGGCGGCTCGGTCCGGCATCTCGGCCGGTTCTCCACGGAAGGCGCCGCCCGCGAACTCGCGACCGGGGCGACGATGATGTTCGGCGTCCCGACCATGTATCACCGCATCGCCGCCGAAGTCGCCGACAACCCGTCGCTCGCCGAGGCGCTGAGCGGCGCCCGGCTGCTCGTCTCCGGGTCGGCCGCGCTCCCGGTCCACGACCACCAGCGCATCACCGCGGCGACCGGCCAGCACGTGATCGAGCGCTACGGGATGACCGAGACGCTGATGAACACCAGCGTCCGCGCCGACGGCGAGCGTGTCCCCGGCACCGTCGGCGTCCCGCTGAGCGGCGTCAACCTGCGTCTCGTGGACGAAGCCGGGAATCCCGTCGAGGAGATCGAGACCGTCGGAGAGATCCAGGTCCGCGGGCCGAACCTGTTCACCGAATACCTCAATCGCCCCGACGCGACCGAAGCCGCCTTCGACGACGGCTGGTTCCGGACCGGCGACATGGCGACCCGCGACGCGGCCGGCTACGTGAAGATCGTCGGCCGGAAGGCGACGGATCTGATCAAGAGCGGCGGCTACAAGATCGGCGCGGGCGAGATCGAGAACGCGCTCATGGAGCATCCCGGTGTCGCGGAGGTCGCGGTCACCGGCGAGCCCGACGACGATCTCGGCGAGCGCATCGTGGCCTGGGTGGTGCCCGACGGGGACCGCCCCACGGAGTCGGAACTCGCCGACCACGTCTCACGCCTGCTGTCGCCGCACAAGCGACCTCGGGTGGTCCGTTATCTGGAGGCCCTGCCGCGCAACGACATGGGCAAGGTCATGAAGCGGGCGCTCGGGTGAGCAGGCCTTCCGCGCGGACCGTCATCAAGGAGATCGCGACCGGTTTCGAGGACCTGGACCTCCCACGATCCGACGAGCCGGACGACGGGCCGATCGGCTGGCCGGGCTACCGCGCGGCGCGTGAAGCCGCCGCCGAGCGGTCCGGTGAAGAGGAGTCCGTCCTCTGCGGGACCGCCAAGATCGGTGACGTCGAGGCGGTCGTGATCGCCTTCGAGTTCGGCTTCCTCGGCGGATCGATCGGTCAGCGGACCGGTGATCGCGTGGAGGCGGCGTTCGCGCGGGCGGTGGAAGCCGGGCTGCCGGTGGTTTCGCTGATCGCGACCGGCGGCAGCCGCATGCAGCAAGGGATGCGCGCGCTTTCGCAGTTGCAGCGCATCGCGCGGGCGGCGGCCGGTGCCCGATCGGTACCGCAGATCTCGGTGCTGCGCGATCCGACCACGGGTGGCGGCTGGGCGACGCTCGGGGCGAGCGCCGACGTCATCCTCGCGTTGCCCGAGGCACAGGTTGGTTTCGCCGGCTCCCGGGTGCGGCCGGCCGACGCGCCCGCGGAGGCCTACACGGCCGAAGCGAAACTCGCGTGGGGCCAGGTCGATCAGATCGTGCCGCCCGCCGACCTGCCCGCTGTGCTGGAACGGTGGTTGCGCTTGCTGACTTCGCGGACGCCAGGGGCCGCTGAGCCTCCCGGCGCGCTGGGGTCGCTGGAGTTGCCCGAGAGGGGATGGGACGCGGTTCAGGCGGCGCGCGCCGCTGATCGACCGAGGGCGGCTGAGTACCTCGATGCGTACTTCGATTGGCGTGAGGAGGTCTGGGGCGACAGGTGCGGAGGAGTCGACGCCGGTGTCCTCTGCGGCTTCGGCTGGCGAGACGGCCGGGCGATCGCGTACGCGGCACAATGCGGAACGCCGACGCTGCCCGCGGGCTTCCGGACGGCGGCGCGTCTGGTGCGGCTCGCGTCCAGGCTCGGGATCCCGGTGCTCACCCTCGTCGACACCCCTGGCGCGGCCAACGACGCGGCGGCCGAGCGAGACGGCGCCGGAGCCGCGATCGCGGAACTGTTCGAGGCGGTCGCGAGCGCGGCCGTGCCGATGACGACGCTGGTGATCGGGGAAGGCGGGTCCGGTGGCGCGCTCGCGTTCGCGGCGCCGGGGTCGACCTGGGTGACGCCCGACGCGTACTTCTCGGTCACCGCGCCGGAGGCGGCCGCGGCGATCCTGAAGCTGCCCGCCGACGAAGTCCCCGCCCTCGCGGACCACCTGCGGCTACGCCCCCAAGACCTGGTCGACCTGGGAATCGCGCGCTCCGTCGTCGGCCGCCCGGATCGCGTTTAGCCCCCTAAACGCGATCCGGGCCGCCACGACGCTCCCTGCTTCGCCTGCCTACGCGTCGCGATTAGGGGGCGAAAGTCGACTTGACGCAGGCGGAGCGGGCGAAGGTGATTGAAAAATCATCGATACCTTCCGTGGCGTCGGGGCCCATGACCATTCACCGCGGAATGGGAAGCGGCAAACGGTCGAAGGTCGGCGTTGAGTGGGCACGATATGCCGATCACGGTCATCTGCATGTGCGAATGCCCCGGCCGAATGTCCGCTACCGAACAATTCTTCCCCGACCGATAACGAGACATCACTCGATAGCGTGAAGGCGAACCACCCTGAGTGGACTCCGCTCTCGCTCTCTGCGCAATAAGATGGCGCCCCGCGCCCGCAACCACTCTTTCGAGTTATAGCGGCACAATCCGATGACCCGGGGTGAATTACGCCGACCGCTCACCGCAGAATTCAGCAACCTTTCACTTACCGCCCCGTAGGTCCGGAAAGTTCGTCCACAATGGCTGGTGTTGCGGCTCGGCAACCACCGAAACACCGCACATAAGGAAGCGGCTCCCCATGCCCGGGGAGCCGCTTGAAGTTCAACAGCTCCATCAACCCGGAAAAGTTCTATGGAGGCGTCAAACATGCCCAGCGTAGCGCCGTGTTCCGGCGGTATGCCAGAGGAGCCACCCCAGCCGCACGCGATGACCCCGGATACGAACCAGGATCACCACGGCGGGTGTCACCCGGCAGAAGTCAGTCTCGACGAATTACTCGATTTGGCAGGCGAACCGGCCGGCATGGTCACCGACCCCGCCTGCCGACGCGTCCATCTGCGTCCAGCGGATCAGTGGCCCGATTTCTGGCGAAGCACGTTCTTCGGCAGCCGGGAAAACACCAGGCGCGTCCTGCTCTACTGGTTCGCTTTGATCACCGCACTCCTCGCACTGGCCATCGTCGCGACGCCAGCCGCGCAAACCGGGGTGATCGGCCTGTGCGGGCTGTGGTGGCTTCACCATCGGCGCGGCCGAAGTGGCCCGGCCCCGGCCGTCTAGGCGCGGCCTGACCGGACAGGGTGCGCATGCCGCTGTAGGAGTCAGCGGCATGCGCGCCCTCAAACCCCGCTTGGGGCGCGAAGGGGACGCTCTGCCGGCTCCGCCCTGACGCGGCATCCGGGTGAGATCGCGTTTAGCCCGCTAAACGCGCTCCGGCCCGCAGATCGCGATTAGCCCGCGAAACGCAGGTCGGGGGTACGGGACGCCCAGGTACCGTGCGGTTCCAAGGTGACCATGCGGACATCGTCGTCGCGACGCTCCAGGCGTACGACGAGGTAGTCGTCCGAAAGCCGCTCCGCGGCACCCTCACCCCACTCGACCACCAGCGCGGACCTCTCCAGTTCGGTGTCGAGGTCCAGGTCGTCGAGCTGCGAGAGGTCCCCGCCCAGGCGGTACGCGTCGACGTGCACCAAAGCGACCCCGGCTTCACCCGCCGGATGGACCCGGGCCAGCACGAACGTCGGCGAGCTGACCCGCCCGCCGACGCCGAGACCGTCCGCGATCCCGCGGGTCAGCGTCGTCTTGCCCGCCCCGAGCGGCCCGGCGAGCAACACCAGATCGCCCGCGCGCAGGGAACGCCCGAGCGCACGCCCGAAGTCCATGGTCGACTCGGGAGTCGGGAATGCGAAGTTCATCAGCGCTGCCACCACCAGGTCCGCCGGTCGGAAGGTTCACCATCGGTGCCCGTGCACCGTTGCATCAGGTCGATCAGGTGGCTGTTCACCAGTTCAGGTTGTTCCAGCTGCACCATGTGTCCCGCGCCGCGCACGCGCACCAGCTCCGCGTCCGGCAGTTCGGCCGCGATCCGCTCGGCGTGCGCGATCGGCGTGAAGCGGTCGGAATCCCCGCCGATGACCAGCACATGCGCGTGCTTCAACCCGGCGAGCGCGGCATACCGATTGTGGCTGCCCAGCGTGTCGACGAAGTTCACGAGCCCGCGCACCGGCGTCACTTCGAGCATTTCCAGCATGAAGTCGACGAGGCGCGGCGACACCTCCCGGCTGCCGAACGCCAGCCTCCGGACAGCCTGCCTGGTCAGCTGCCCGCCCGCCGCCCGCACGAACTCGACCAGGCCCGGCTGCCAGCCCGCCAGGCCGCCGACACCCCGGGTGAGCGGGTTGTACTTCGAAAGCAGCGACCTTGGCAGCCCTCGCGCGCCGACCTCACCCGCGGCCGTCGCGATGAACGCGACGCCGCACACGCGGTCGTCGAACAGTTCAGGGTGCTCCGCGGCGAGCTCCATGATCACCATGCCGCCCATCGAGTGCCCCATGAGCACGATGGGTCCCTCCGGCGCCACCGAACGCACGACCATGTCGAGGTCGCGCGCGAGCTGTTCGATGGTGCTGGTTTCGGCGTTCGCGGCGCCGGAAAGCCCGTGCCCGCGATGGTCGTAGTAAACCTGCCTCACCCGCGGCAACCTCAGTGACGCGAGGTCTCGCCGCTGGAAATGCCAGCAGCGCTTCGACAGCGCGAACCCGTGCACGCCGACGACGGTCAGCTCCGGTTCGCCCCCATCGGCCGGATCGATCTCCTCGACCGTGAGCGGCGTGCCGTCCTCCGCCGCCACGGTCGATGTCCGATCCGGTTCAAGATCCCCCAACGGCTCGTCCACGAACGGATCCTCACTCTGCCGCCGCTGCTGTGCGGCGACGGCGATCGCGGCGGCGGTGCCGGTGGCCACCGCCCCGACCCCGCCGACGATGGCCAGCAGTCGTCGTGAAGGTGTCACGAGCCTGCCTCCAGATACGTCCGGTGGATTCGCGGGCGGTACATCGAGGTCACGATCTCGTAGTCGATCGTCCCCAGCTTGTCCGCCCATTCCCGGGCGGTCGGCTCGCCAAACGTCCCCTGGCCGAAGAGGATCACTTCGCTTCCGACGGCGGGCTCGTCATCTCCGCAATCGACGATCAGTTGGTCCATGCAGACGCGTCCGACCACTGGACGGCGACGTCCGCCGAGCCAGACGTCCATCCGGCCCGACAGCGACCGAGGCACGCCATCGGCGTAACCGACCGGCACGAGGGCGAGGGTGGTGTCGCGCTCGGCGGTCCAGGTGTGCCCGTAAGACACGGACTCGCCTGCCGCGATGCGTTTCGTGAGCACGACCGAGGACTTGAAGGTCATCGCCGGGCGCAGCTCCTCGGCGGCGGGTATCGGGTTCAGCCCGTAGATCGCGATCCCGGGGCGCACGAGGTCGAAGTGGAGATCCGGCCTGGTCAGCACGGCGGCGGAGTTCGCGAGGTGACGCATCGGGTTCAGACCGGCCGCGCGGGCGACGTCGTAGGCCTCGTCGAACCGCTTGGCCTGCGCGTCGATGGAAGGGTGGCCCGGCTCGTCGGCACAGGCGAGGTGCGACCAGATCGCGACGACCTCGACGAGCGGCTCAGCGGCGGCCGCCGCCTGCACAAGCGCCTGCCATTCCGCGGGTGGGCAGCCGTTTCGGGAGAGGCCGGTGTCGATCTTGAGGTGCACTCGCGAGGTCGCGTTTAGCCCGCTGAAGTCGCGCGCCCGGCGCGCGCCGTCGGCCACGCGAGCGAGTTCGTCGAGGGAGCTGACAGCGACGTCGATGTCTTCGGCGACAGCGGTCGCGAAGTCGGCTTCGGGAGTGTCGAGCCAGCTGAAGAGCCGGACCCCGATCCCCGCGCGGCGCAGCGCGATCGCTTCGTCAAGGGAGCAGGTACCCAGCCAGGTCGCCCCGCCTTCGACGGCGGCCCGCCCGACCTCGAGCGCGCCGTGCCCGTAGCCGTCGGCCTTGACCACGGCCATCGTCTGGGCACCGGGGGCGCGGGAAGCGAGCAGGGCGACGTTGTGCCGGATGGCGGAGAGGTCGATCACGACTTCGGCACGCGGGAAACTGGCGGTCATAACGACCACCAGTTTCCCACGACCGGGCTCAGGACAGGCGCGCCCCGTCAGTGGCGGAGAACACGTGCAGCTCGTCGGGACGGATCCGCAGGTGCAGGGTGTCCCCCATGACCGGCGGCTTGCGCGGGTCGACCCGGGTGACGACGTTCGACTTCGTGCCTTCGGCGTCGGTCTCGGCGAGCTTGCCGTAGACGTACGCGTCCGAGCCGAGCTCCTCGACGAGGTCGACCTTGACCGGCACGGTGCCGTCCTCGCTGGTGGTCACTTCGAGGGACTCGGGCCGGAAGCCGAGGGTGACCGTGTCACCGTCGGCCTTGGCGAGGATCTCGCGGGACAGCGGCACCCGCGCGCCGCCGAGCTCGGCACCGTCCGCGGTGAGCTTCGCGGTGACGAGGTTCATCGCGGGCGAGCCGATGAAACCGGCGACGAAAGCGTTCGCGGGCCGGTCGTACAGCGCGCGCGGGGTGTCGCACTGCTGGAGGAGACCGTCGGAGAGGACCGCGACCCGGTCGCCCATCGTCATGGCCTCGACCTGGTCGTGCGTGACGTACACGGTGGTGACGCCGAGGCGGCGCTGCAAGGCGGCGATCTGTGTACGCGTCGAAACACGCAGCTTGGCGTCGAGGTTCGACAGCGGCTCGTCCATCAGGAAGACCTGCGGCTCACGCACGATCGCGCGGCCCATCGCGACACGCTGGCGCTGACCACCGGAGAGCGCCTTCGGCTTGCGGTCGAGGTACTGCTCGATGTCGAGCAGCTTGGCCGCGTCGAGCACCTTCTGCTTGATCTCCGAAGCCGGCCGGCCGGCGATCTTCAGCGCGAAGCCCATGTTCTGGCCGACGGTCATGTGCGGGTACAGCGCGTAGTTCTGGAACACCATCGCGATGTCGCGGGCACGCGGCGGCAGCTGCGTGACGTCGCGGTCGCCGATCCAGACGGCGCCTTCGTCGATGTCCTCGAGGCCGGCGAGCATCCGCAGGCTGGTGGACTTGCCGCAGCCGGAAGGCCCGACCAGCACGAGGAATTCGCCGTCGGCGATCTCGAGTTCGAGTGCGTCCACGGCGGGCCGCTCGGAACCGGCGTAGCGCCGGGTCGCCTTGTCGTAGGTGATCGTGGCCATCGGTTCAGTCCTCTTTCGGTTTCGCGGAAATGCCGTGCCCGAGTTCGCGGGCCTCGAGATGCCGTTGCCGGATCCGGCGCCCCTCGGCGCTGTCCGCCTCGGTCGGCTCGAGTGGGGTGTAGCCGTGCTGTTCCTGCCAGCGGGGAGGTTCCGTGCTGGAAGCGAGGGCCCAGGCCGCCTGCCGTGCGGCACCGACCGCGACGTACTCGGCGACCTCGGGGATGACGACGGGCACGCCGAACACGATCGGCGCGACCGCGCGGACGGCGGCCGACTGCGCGCCGCCACCGATCAGGAGCACGCGGCGGACCTCCAGCCCCTGTTCGCGCAGGGCGTCGAGGCCGGCGGCGAGTCCGCACAACATGCCTTCGACGGCGGCGCGGGCGAGGTTGTCCGGCGTCATGTTCGCGCGGGTCAGGCCGAAGAGCGTGCCCTTGGCGTCCGGGAGGTTCGGTGTCCGCTCGCCGTCGAGGTAGGGCAGGAAGGTGAGGCCGCCGGAGCCGGGACTGGCGGCGAGCGCCAGTTCGTCGAAGTCCGCGAGCTCGACGCCGAGCATCGCGGACGTGGCGGTGAGCACGCGGGCGGCGTTGAGGGTGCAGGCGAGCGGCAGGAACCGGCCGGTGGCGTCGGCGAAGCCGGCGACGATGCCGGTGGGATCGGCGCTCGCGGTCTCGGAGACACCGAAGACGGTGCCGCTGGTGCCCAGCGAGACCACGACGTCGCCGGGGACGAGTTCGAGCCCCAGCGCGGCGGCCATGTTGTCGCCGGTTCCGGCCGAGACCAGGATCCCGTCCGGCGTGTGCCCCACGGCCTCGGCGGGACCGACGACCCTGGGCAGTTCCGGGGTCCGGCCACCGAAGGCGTGCGCGAGGAGGTCTTGGCGGTAAGTGCCGGTGGCGGGCGAGAAGTAGCCGGTGCCGGAAGCGTCGCCCCGGTCGGTGACCGGCTCGGCGCCGTCACCCAGCAGCCGCCAGGTCAGCCAGTCGTGCGGGAGCAGGACACGGGCGACGCGATCGGCCAGCTCGGGCTCGTGCTCCGCCATCCAGCGCAGTTTCGTGACGGTGAAGCTGGCGACCGGGACCGAGCCGACGGACTTCGCCCAGTTCTCCGCGCCGAGTTCACTTCCGAGGTCTTCGGCCGCCTTCGCGGACCGGGTGTCGTTCCACAGCAGCGCGGGGCGGACGACCTCGCCCGCTTCGTCCAGGGTGACCATGCCGTGCTGCTGACCGCCGACGCCGATCGCTCCGACGCCGTCCAGCAGGCCGTCCGTGGCCTCGCGCAGCGCGTCCCACCACGCCGAGGGGGCGACCTCGGTGCCGTCGGGGTGCGAAGCGCGGCCGGTGCGGACGATCTCGCCGGTGTTCGCGTCGCAGACGACGACCTTCGTCGACTGGGTGGACGAGTCGATTCCGGCGACCAGGTCAGATTTCATATTCCGGCCCCTCTGGGTCGCACTCGACCTGCTCGATGGCCGTGCCCGCGTTCAGCGCGGCCTCGATCTCCTCGGTCGGTGTCAGGTCGTCGGTGATCAGGAGGTCGTAGTCGCCGATGTCGCCGTGCGCGAACGTGGCGGTGCGGCCGAACTTGGAGTTGTCGACGACCAGGACGTTGTGGCTGGCGATGCGCAGCGCGGCCTGCTTGAGCGCGGCGTAATCCTGGACGGGGTGGAACAGGCGGCCGACGGCGACCGCGGCGACCGAGACGAACGCGATGTCGGCGTGGGTGCGTTCGAGGAAGGCGAGGACATCCGGCCCGGCGCACGAATCGAACTCGTGGTGATAGCGGCCGCCGGCGAGAACGACCTCGACGCTCTTCGCCGGGCCGAGGATGCGGGCGGCTTCGAGCGAATTGGTGATGACGGTCAGGTCTTCGATCGCGCCGAGGCGGCGGACGAGCGGGAAGAGCGTCGTCGAGTCGTCGACGAAGACGGTCTGGCCGGACTGGACGTGGGCCGCGGCGGCCTCGCCCAGCGCGTCCTTCGCGGCCTGGTTGAAGGTGTCGCGGAAGCGGGCGGCCGACTCCATGGTCGTCGCCGGGTAGGCCTCGACCTTGCCGCGGAGTTTGCGGAGGAGACGGCGCTCGGCGAGGTCGTCGAGGTCGCGGTGCATCGTCATCAGGCTGACGCCGAAGCGCGTGGTGAGGTCGTCGATGCGGACCTCGCCGGCGGCGATGACGTGGTCGAGGATCTCCTGGCGCCGATGCTCGACGGCGGCGTCCGATGGCCTGGTCTTAGACATGGGCGACACCGTTCACGACCCGGACCATCGCGGTCCCGGCGGGGTGGGTGTCGGCGCTCACACCTGCTTCTTACCAGATTATTCGCCCGGAGTTAACACATAACTCGATAACTCTCCCATTTCCCCTCACCTCCCCCTCCGGCGGCCCAGGTCGACTTTCGCCCCCTAATCGTGCTCTGCGGGCGGGTGCCGTCAGAGCACGGTTAGGGGGCGAAAGTCGACACGCGGCCCTGGTCAGAGGGGGTGAGAGCGAATGGCCCGGATGGCGTCGGGGACGGCGTCGAGGATGCCGGACGCCGAGGTGGGAGCGCCGTCGGCGGCCATCGATCCGGCGAGCGAGTGCACGTGGGCGGCGGCCCCGGCGGCGAGCCAGGGATCGAGCCCGGCGGCGAGCAGCGCGCCGACCAGACCGGACAGAACGTCCCCCGAACCGGCCGTCGCGAGCCACGAGCCCTGCGGCGTGTTCACCAGCGCGCGCCCGTCCGGCGCCGCGACCACCGTGCAGTGCCCCTTGAGGAGCACGACGGCGTCGTACTTCCGCGCGGCCGACCGGGCCGCCGCGACCCGGTCCGCCCCTGGCGGCGAACCCATCAGCCGCTCGTACTCGCCCGCGTGCGGGGTCAGCACGAGCGGCGTGTCCGGATCACGCGCGTCGAGCACGTCGGGCGAGTGCGCGATGATCGTCGTCGCGTCGGCGTCCGCGCACACCGGCACACCCCGCCCGAGCACGAACCGCAGCACGTCCCGTCCCTCGTGGCCGGTGCCGATCCCCGGCCCGACGACCCACGCCTGCACCCGGCCCGCGTCCGTCACCGACCCTGTCGCGATGGTCTCGGGCCACCGTCCGCGCACCACGTCCGCGGCGTGTCCGGCGTACCGCACCAGCCCCGACGTCGCCCGCACGGCGGCACCGGCCGCGAGCACGGCCGCGCCCGGGTACGTCGCGGATCCCGCGGCCACCCCGACCACGCCTTGGCTGTACTTGTCGTCCCCCGGACCGGGGACGGGCCACGCCGCGGCGACGTCGGCCGTGTCGAGCCGTTGCAGGTCGGGATCGCCGAGTTCCGGTCGCAGCCCGATGTCCACCAGGGCGACCTCGCCGCACGACGCGGGCGCGAGCGCGTGCACGGGTTTGAGCGCGCCGAAGGTGACCGTCCGGTCGGCGACGACGGCGGGACCGTCGACGGCGCCGGTGTCCGGATCCACTCCACTCGGCAGATCGACGGCCAGCACCGGCGAACTCACGTGCTCCCACAACGCCGCGGCGTCCGCCCGCAGTGGTCCTCGCGCCGAGATACCGACGATCCCGTCGATGACCAGGTCCGCCCGGCCGATCCACTGTGGACCATCCTCAACGGACACCACCTTGCCGCCGGATCGCTTCAAGGCGGCCAAACCCTGAGCATGAGCGCGTTCGGATTTCAGCAGGATCGCCGAGACGGCCACATTGCGACGACGCAGGAACGCACCCGCCCACAAGGCGTCGCCACCGTTGTTGCCCGAGCCGACAAGCAAGGTCACTCGCCGCCCGGACACCGAACCCGTGTGCTCGGCGAGCATCTCGGCGGCGTGCACCGACAGGCCGAAGGCCGCGCGGCGCATGAGTTCGCCGTCGGGAGTGACGGCGAGCAGCCGGTCCTCCGCCGCGCGAATCCGTTCCGTGGTCCAGATTCCCTGCACGACGCCTCCGGTCCTTACTCGACGGTGACCGACTTCGCCAGGTTACGCGGCTTGTCGACGTCGTACCCGCGCGTGCGGGCGATCTCCGCGGCCAGCACCTGCAGCGGCACCGTCGACACCAGCGGCTGCAGCAGGGTCGGCACGGCCGGGATCTCGATCAGCTCGTCGGCGAACGGGCGGACGGTCTCGTCGCCCTCTTCCGCGATCACGATCGTGCGGGCGCCGCGCGCCTGGATCTCGCTGATGTTCGACACGAGCTTCGAATGCAGCACCGCGCGCCCCTTCGGCGACGGCATCACCACGACGACGGGCAGGCCTTCTTCGATCAACGCGATCGGACCGTGCTTGAGCTCCCCGGCGGCGAAGCCCTCGGCGTGCATGTACGCCAGTTCCTTGAGCTTGAGCGCGCCTTCGAGGGCGACTGGGAAACCGACGTGACGGCCGAGGAACAGCACGGCCTTCGAGTCGGCTATCCGGCGGCCGAGGTCACGGACCTGATCCACAGTGGACAGAACCTTCTGCACCGCGGCGGGCATGGACTCGAGCTCGGCGAACTCGCGGGCGACCTCGTCCGGGTACTTGGTGCCCCGGGCCTGGGCCAGCGCCAAGCCGACCAGGTAGTTGGCCGCGATCTGGGCGAGGAACGCCTTGGTCGAGGCGACACCGATCTCCGGACCGGCGTGCGTGTAGAGGACGGCGTCGGACTCACGGGGAATCTGCGCGCCGTTGGTGTTGCAGACGGCCAGGACGCGGGCCTTCTGCTCGCGCGCGTGACGGACGGCTTCGAGGGTGTCCGCGGTCTCGCCCGACTGCGAGACGGCGACGACCAGGGTCGCGCGGTCCAGTACGGGGTCGCGGTAGCGGAACTCGCTGGCCAGCTCGACCTCGACCGGGAGACGGCACCAGTGCTCGATGGCGTACTTGGCGACCAGGCCGGAGTGGTACGCGGAACCACAGGCGACGACGAAGACCTTGTCGACGTCGCGCAGGTCCTGGTCGGAGATGCGCTGCTCGTCGAGGATGATCCGGCCGCCGTCGAAGTGGCCGCGCAGCGTGTTCGCCAGCGCCTCCGGCTGCTCCTCGATCTCCTTGAGCATGAAGTACTCGTGGCCGCCCTTTTCCGCGGCGGAGAGGTCCCAGTCGACGGTGAACGGCTTGGCCTGGGCGGCGTCGCCGTGGAAGTCGGTGACCTCGTAACCGTCGCGGGTGATCACGACGAGCTGGTCCTGGCCGAGCTCGACCGCCTCGCGGGTGTGCTCGATGAACGCGGCGACGTCGGAAGCGACGAAGTGCTCGCCCTCGCCGACGCCGACCACCAGCGGCGAGGAGCGGCGGGCGGCGACGATGGTGTCCGGCTGGTCGGCGATGGTCACGACCAGGGTGAACGCACCTTCGAGCCGACGGCAGACCGCGGCGACGCTGGCCGGGAAGTCGCCCTTCGTGTCGCCTTCGGTGTAGGCGCGGGAGATCAGGTGTGCGGCGGTCTCGGAGTCGGTGTCGCTCGCCATCTCGACGCCGACGGCCTCAAGCTCGGCGCGCAGCGCGGCGAAGTTCTCGATGATGCCGTTGTGCACGACGGCGACCTGCTGTGAGGCGTCGCGGTGCGGGTGCGAGTTGCGGTCGACGGGGGCGCCGTGGGTGGCCCAGCGGGTGTGACCCATCCCGGCGGTGCCGGTGAAGGCGTCCCTGCCGACGGTGTCGAGCTGGGTCTCCAGGTTGGCCAGGCGGCCTGCCTTGCGCTCGACGTTCAGCGCACCGGCGCCGTCGAGGACGGCGACGCCTGCCGAGTCATAGCCGCGGTACTCCATCCGCCGGAGGCCGCCGATGACGACGTCCAGGGCCGGGCGGTGTCCGACGTATCCCACGATTCCACACACGGCCACCAGCCTAACGAGGGAAATTCCGCCCCTTCGCCCGGGCGCCCGCCATCGCCTTCAGCGGGCTGAACGCGTCGCGTTTAGCCCGCTGAAGGCGAACGCCGGGGCGGCGCGCGGGCTGGACGGGGGTACGGGCAGTAAGGTCACGAGCATGGCCAGCAAGCCCAAGCAGCTGCTCACGGAGCTGTCCCACCCAGGTCCGCACGAGGTTCTGCGCGGCAACCTCGCCCTGGTCGGGCTCCCCGGTGTCGTGTTCACGCCCCGCTCGGGGCTCGGTCTGCCCGCGATCGCGTTCGGGCACGGATGGCTGCAGCCCACCGGGAGCTACCGGCACCTGCTCCGGCACCTCGCGAGCTGGGGCATCGTCGCGGCGGCCCCGGCCACCCAGCGCGGGCCGCTGCCGTCGCACCGGCTGCTGGCCGGCGACCTCCTCACCACGCTCGACCTGATCACGACGGTCCGCCTCGGACCGGACGGCATCAGCGTCGACCCGGCGAAGCTCGGCCTCGCGGGACACTCGACCGGCGGCGGTTCGGCCGTCCTCGCCGCTGCGCAGGCGGCGGACGAGGACTCTGATCGGCCGCGGGTCCAGGCTGTCGCGACCATCACTCCCGCGCAGACACTGCCGCCCGCGACGGTGTCCGCCCGGTCGGTGACCGTGCCCGGTCTGCACCTCGCGGCGGGCAAGGATCTCGTCGCGCCGTCGGCGGGGCACGCCGAGGCCATCGCGGACGCGTGGGGCGGGCCGGTGCAGCTGCGGACGCTCGGGAAGTCGTCGCATCTCGGCGTCACCGAGGGCAGGCACTGGAGCCAGCTCCTGCTGCACGGGAAGCCGCACCGCGGGACCCAGCAGCTGACGAGGGCGCTGTTCACAGCGTTCTTCCTCACGCACCTGACGGGGACGACGAAGTACCAGTCGCTGTTGGACTCCGACGTCAAACGCGCCCCCATCGAGCTCCAGGACGAACCCGCCGCCTGACCCACTCCCCCGCACCGACCTGCGTTTAGCGGGCTAATCGCGATCCGGACCGCGCCCCGCCCCCTGCTTACTTAGCATGCCTACGCGTCACGGTTAGCCCGCGAAAGTCGACATGGGCCGGGGCGAGCGGCCAGGGCGCCGGATCGCGATTAGCCCGCGAAAGTCGACCTGGGCCGGGCAGGCGAAGTGGGCAAAGAGAAGGGCCCGGCTCTGGTGAGCCGGGCCCTTAGGGCGTGAAGCGGGTCAGTCGACCATCCACGAGTTGTTCGAGAAGTCGTCGTCGTCGAAACCCTTGTCGTCGCGGGCGTGACGACCTCGGCGACGCGCCGGCGCCGCAGGTTCCTCAGGGGCCGCGCCGCTCGGAGCGGGCGTAGGCACCGCGGGCGGGACGTCCACCGTCGCAGGCAGGCCGGGTACCCCCGGGGCGACCGGAAGCGGGGGCGGAGCGACCGGCCGCGAAGAGTCGAGGCCAGGTCGAGCACCGAACTCGGCGAACCGGGCGTCCGGTTTGTCGTCGTCCTCGATGCCGAAGCCCATCGTGTGGCTGCGGTCGGCGGTCGTCTTGCCGGTCAGCCAGCCGCCGGCCTCCTTGCTCCGCTTCCCCAGTTCCTGCATGTGGGCGGCGTACTTGTCGTGGACGGCCGCGTCCTTCTGCATGGTCTCCATCGCCTGAGCCTTGGCGTCGGCGAGGCGCCGCTCTCGCAGCCCCCGCTGCTCCAACTGCTCGGTGATGGCCGCGTCCTGCCTGGACATGGCGGCCGCCAGCCGGTCAACAGCGCTCATCGGTCCTCCCTCGTTCCCCGGCTACCGATCATCGCTCGTAGCTGATCGAACGGTCGCCGCCCTCGTCGTCGAGCGAACCGCTGATCCGGCCACCCGCGCCACTGGTCTCGAAAATGCCACCCTCGACGCGGTACTGGCTCGACCCGCGTTGCGTGTCACCCCCGCCACCACCGGCCGCGCCGCCCATGGCACCCATTCCGCCCATCATGCCGCCCATTCCAGCGGACGCCGCGCCCGCGCCGGCACCGGCGCCCGCGGGTGCCGGGTCCATGCCGCCGGGCGCCATCCCGAGTCCGCCGTCAGTCCCGGCCGGCTGTGCGCCGCCCCCGGTCTGCATGCCTGGCTCCAGTGCACCGGCTTCGTTCAGCGACCCCGCCGAACCAGCCTCGCCGACACCGCCGAGCGCGCCTTCGAAGCTGCCTCCGCCGCCGCTCGCTGTCGGCACGGTGCCTTCGCCACTCGCTCCCGACGCTGCGCCACCGGAGGCCTCGGCCCCCACGGACACCCCAGCGGTCCCTTCGCCACCACCGGCACCACCAGCGACACTGGCACCGACCTCGACACCGCCCGGAGCACTGAAGCCGGCGCCGCCGGCATCGGCCGGTGCGGGCATCGTGCGCACGTCGTCCATCCGGCCCGGTTGCGGATTGCCGGGATTCCGGTCGTCGAGGCCGTTCTTGAGGTCGTCGACCGGGACGACGTCACCGGGCTTGAGTTCCTTCTTCTCACCCTTTTCGTCGAGGGTGTAAGTCGTGGGTTCGCCCTTGCCGTCGTCGACGGTCACCACGGTCGGGCCGTTCGGGCCCTGCGGCTGCTCGGCCGTGATCTTGAGGTTGCCGTCCTGGATGTGGATCTTGCCGTCCGGACCGGGCCGGTAGACGCCGTCGGCGCCGGGCTGGCCTTCCTTCACCGCGCCCTGCGGACCGAACTCGCCGTCCTTCTTACCGTCCTTACCCTCTTCGCCGGGCTTGCCGTCTTCGCCCTTCGGGTCGTCGAAGTCGAGCTTGTAGTCCTTCTCGTGGCCCTTGCCGTCGTCGACCTTGATGTCCATCTTGCCGTCTTTGTCCGGCTCGGACATTTCGATCTTGTTGTCGCCCTTCTGGACGGTCATGGTGTCCTGACCGTCGAGGCCGTCCTTGATCGCTTCGCCCGTCGCCGGGTCGATCGGGTACGGCTTGCCGGTTTCGGGGTCCAGCTCGAGCGGCTTCCCGGTGATCGGGTTCGTGCCGTCAGCGGGCTTGTCCTCCGGCTTGGGCGTCTCGGGAATCGTCGCCGCCGGCGGCGTGCCGCCACCTCCACCGGGCGGGGTGCCACCCCCGCCGCCGGGTGGAGTCCCGCTGCCGCTGTCATTCCCGTTTCCGTTCCCATTCCCGTTGCCGTTTCCGTTGCCATTTCCCTTGCCGTCATCGGCGGGCGGCTTCGCGGCTCCGGGCGCGGGGAACGGATTGGTGTAGTCCTCCATGAATCGCGAAAGCTCGTGATATTGCGTGTTGATCGTGTCGGTCGCGTTCTTGCAGAGCTTTTTGAAGTTCTCGAACCGCTCACCGAACTCTTTGGCGAACGAACCCTTCAGCCACTGCTTCGCGGCCCCGATCGCATAATCCTTGTTCTCGTCGTTCAGCTTGCAGTCGTCGTGACGCAGCCGCTCGGCGAGATTGTTGCCCGGACACGCGGAGTCGAGCCAGTACGCGACGTCCAAGAGCTTTTCTTTGGAACCGACGTTGCCGTTCGCGATCTCGACGACCTGTTTCGCCGTGAACAGCGGCGCCGTGGCGACCTTGTCGACGCGCAGCTTCAGCGTTTCGTCGACCTTCAGCTTGAGCGCGCTGTAGATCTTGTCGATGGTCGAAGGCACCAGTTTGATGGCGCCGTCCATCTGCGCGATGAGTTCTTTCGCGTCAGGCTGGATTCGCTGCTCGTATTTGACCTTCGCGGCCGTCGCGCCCTCCCCCTTCCAATCGTGGAAGAGCGTGGTCAGCGCCGTTGTCGCGTCGGTCCTGGTCTGCTCGACGGCTTTCTTTGCATCGCCTAGATCCTCGACCTCGTCGAACATCTTCTGGAAATTGATCTCGCGGTTCTCGTGGAACCGGTCCCAGACATCGGTTTTGTAATTGATCTCGTACGGCCGGTCCGGCATCTTGTTCCAGACCTGCTCGGCCCAGTCGGAAAAGAAGTCGAGCGCCGGGTTCCCCAGATCGAGTACCTGATCGGACTTGGTCGTGGAACCACCCGCGGCCGGCCTGGCCATGGCGTCGAGATCCTTGTCCGCCTTCTCCACGGCGGTCTTCTGTTTCTTGTCCGCGGCCGCGTTCGAGTCACGTTCGGCGATGGCCTTCTCGTAGGCCGCGTCCCCGCCGAAGAGCAGCTTGTCCTTCGTGCCCTGGGTGATGTACGGGTCGTCGAGGAGAGCTTTCTTCTGCTCCCACGTGTACTTGCTCATTGCGTCCCCGCCTTGTTGGCAGCCGCGGCGTTCGACTGGTCGGATGAGGTGTAGCGGGTCGACGCGGTACTCACGCCACCGGCGAGCTGCGTAAGCTGGCCCGCGTAGCCCTTCATCGCGTCGGAGATGGCGAGGATCCCGGTGGCGTAGCCCTTCTGGTAGTCCTTGTGCACTCGGCCGAAGTCCGCGGGTTGCACCTGGGTGGGTCCCACCTTCCCCGCCTCGGACGTCGTGTTCTCAGCCGCGCGCTCCAACGACGTCGACGCCGTGAGCATCGCCTCTGAATCGGCTTTGTAGCCCCCGTCCGGCATGACCGGTGCCCCCTTCGTCCCGCTGTATCCGCCTCGTTGTCCTACCTACGACGCACGCCGGCGGCATCAGGTGCCATCGCATATGCACACAAGAATGTACCCACCGGTCATCGAAGCCGCAGGAACATTCATACCTTTGCTAACTCAAACGGTTTCGGCGCAAGAAGCCTGGTAGACCGCGTTTTCGCGGTTGCCCGCCCGCTTCGACGGCCTCGGCGAGCACGGTGGCCGCGCCCCGGATGTCGACCAGCCGATCCAGCTCGTCGAGGTCGATGTCGATCCCGAATTCCACCTCGACCGTCGCCAGGAGCCGGACCCGGCGCCGGGAGTCGACGCCCATTTCGGCGAAGGGCGTGTTCTCGTCGATGGTGTCCGGATCGACGTCGAAGGTCTTGCAGACGAGGGCCTTGATCTCGTCGACGTACTCGCTCCCGTCAGCTGCCATGAGGGGATTCTGTCCCATCCGTCGTCCAGTATCGCGTTCTGGCCGCGGAACGCGCGACCTTGCCGCTGGAGGTTCGCGGCAGCCCGCCGGGTTTCACCAGGAGGAAAGCCTTGAGCCGCACGTCGTGGCGTTCGGCGACGGCGCGGGTGGCCGCCCGCGCGACCTCGTCCTCGACGAAGTCGGAGGCCTTCCGCGCACGCTCGGCGACCACGACGACACCCTCGCCGTCGTCCAGATCGACCGAGAACGCGGCGACCCGCTCGGGTCCGAGAAGGGGGTGAGCGGCGGCGACGGTCTCTTCGATGTCGTGGGGGCTGTGGTTGCGGCCGTCGATGATGATCAGATCCTTCAGGCGTCCGGTCACGGAGAGCCTGCCGTCCCGGATCCATCCCAGGTCACCGGTGCGGAGCCAGCCTCGCTCCCCGTCGAGTTCGGCGTCGAACACCTCGGCGGTCAGCTCCGGACGTCGCCAGTACCCGGCCCCCACGTTGGGCCCCTTGACCCAGATCTCCCCCGTCCCGCCCACGTCGCCTTTAGCGGGCGAAACGCGATCCGCTGGGGCGACGACGCGGACCCGCTGGCCCCGTGGCCAGCCGATCTCGACGACCTCGCGGCCGTCCACCTCGGTCACCACCGGCCCGCCGGAGTCGCCGCTGGCGACGTAGACCGTCGCCTCGGCCAGGCCGTAAGACGGCCGGAACGCGCCCCGCGGGAAGCCGTGCGGCTCGTAGGCGGCGAGGAAATCCCGGACGGTCGCCGCCCGCACCGGTTCGCTGCCGCTGAGCGCGATCGACACCGTCGACAGGTCGTACTCGGCGCGCTTCGACTCGGGCACGGCCTCGGTCACCAGGTCGTACGCGAAATTCGGGGCCGCCGTGAGCGTGTTCGGATATCTCGACATCAGCAGCAGCCAGCGCTCCGGGCGCCGGATGAACTCCAGCGGCGCGATGAACACCGTCCGGCCGCCGGAGTGCATCGTTCCCGCGATCAGTTGCGCCAGCCCCATGTCGTGGAAGAACGGGATCCAGCCGACGCACGTGGTGTGCTCGTCGACGTCGTAGGCCTCGCAGATCTGCCAGCACGAGGCCGAGAGCGCCCGATGCGTGATGATCACGCCGGCGGGTGATCGCGTCGTGCCGGACGTGTACTGCAGATAAGCGGGATCTTCGGGAGAGACCTGCGACGGCGACGAGCGGTCCGCCGGGTCCGACGGCAGGGTGTCGACGGCGACGATCTCGCGCGGCGCCGGAACCGGCTCGGCCTCGGCGAACTCCGTGAGTCGCTCGACCAGGGCGTCCGAGGTGAGCCAGATGTCGGCGTCGCAATCATTGAGGACCCCGACGAGCCGCTCGCGGTGCGCACGGACGTCCGGCGCGGACAACGGCACCGCGACGGCTCCGGCGTACAGCGCGCCGAAGAACGCGACGATGTACTTGAGGTCCTGTCGCGCCGTGATCGCGACGCGGTCTCCAGGCTGGATCAGCTCGCGCAATCTCGCCGCGACCGCACGAACGTGGCTGAGGAGCTCAGCCCAGGTCAACGTGTCTTCGACAGGTTCGTGCCGGTTCGAGCAGTCGAGATGCGTGTACGCCGGGCGCTCGACGTCGGCGCGCCCGAGCAAGCGGTGCACGAGCGGGGTCCGCAACACTTCCTCGGGCACTTCTGATGGCTGTTTTGCAGGCACTGGCACCTCCTCCGGCCGCGGCATGGGCATCATACGAACGTGGACGACTTCTTCGTGCTGGACGATCCGGCGGACCGCGTCAAGGCCCTGCGCGACCGCGAGCTCAGCTCGAATCCGGGCGGTGCCGCCGCCGAGACCCCGAACCTCCTGCTGATGGACGGGGCCGACCACCGGCGGCTGCGCGCGGTCGTCAAGGAGGTCATCGCCCTGGTGGAGCCCCTGCCGGAGGAGGTGCTCGCCGACCTCCGCGTCACGATTAGGGGGCTAAAGTCGCGTGCCCGGTTCGACCTGGTGGCCGACTTCGCCAGGCCAGTGGCGGCCAGGGTGACCGAGGCGGTGCTCGGCACGGTCGAGCCGCTTGACGAGAAGCTGCTGACGAACCTGTCCGAGACGGCCGCGAATCTGGACGTCTGGTCGGGCGGACCGGCCGGAGCGGACACCGCCGCGCTCAGGGTGGCGATGTTCTTCCTCAAGGCGACGGCCGTCGAAGGCGGCGGACTGGCGCTGCTTCGCGAAGCGCACGAAGTAGGCCGGATCACCGAAGACGAACTGATGATCACGCCGGTGATGCTCGCCCACGCCGCGTACGAGAACTCCATGAACTTCCTCGCCCTCGGCGCCCTTGAAACTTTACGCCGCCCAGACGTCCTCGACGACGTACGCGGACTGATCCACGAAATCGCCCCGACCCGCTTCGCCGCCCGCCGCGTGATCGCGCCGTTCTCCTTGTCCGGCAAGGACTTCACGTCAGGAGACAAACTGGCCATCCCGCTCGGCCCCGACGCCGAACTCGCGTTCGGCCTCGGCAGGCACACCTGCCCCGGCTCGCGCGTCGCGGTCGCGGAGGGCGAAGTGGCACTCCGCGCCCTCGCCGAGGTCCTGACCGCCGACCACGTCGCCGAGGATGTGCGGTACAAGACGCACGCCGTCTTCCACGGCGTCGAGCGGGCCATCGTGACACTGCGAACCTGACGACTCAGGTCGCCAGCCAGTCGGTGTTGGCGAAATCGTCGTCGTCGCCCCGCGCGGCCGCCGCCCGCCGGTGCCGTCCGGCCGGACGCTCTTCCGGGACCGGCGCCGGAGGCGGCGGCGAGGCTGGCGGCGCCGACGGGGCAGGCGGCCGGTACGCGATCGGTGGCTCCTCGGCCGTCCGGTACCCGGCACGGCGCTCGTTCTCGGCCTCGTCCTCCTCGAACCCGAAATCGCCGTCGTCTTCGACCTTCTCGGCCAGCGTCGACTCGGTCGCCCAGCCGCCCGCGGCCTTGGCCTTGCGGTTGCGCTCCTGCAACCGGACGATGACGCCGCCTTGGATCTTCGCCTGCTTGTCGAACTTCTCCTTGCTCTCGGCGAGCGCCTCTTCACGGCGCTTGTCGAGCAGCGCCATCCTGGCGGAATTCTCGCTTTCCAGAGCCGCCAATCTGCTCTTCATCGCGGCAAGCGCGTCCTCGGAACTCACGGTCAGTCCTCCCCTCGCCGATGCCGGCCGCTAGCGGAACCCGATGACGCCGTCGTCGTCGAGAGAGCCGCTGATCCGGCTGGTCGACGTCGCGGTGTCGAAGAGGCCGCCGTCGACGCGGTAGCCGCTCGAGGTGCGCTGCTGGTCCTCGCCGCTGCCGCCCGCTCCGGCACCGCCCATCATGCCGCCGCCCAGCATCCCCATTCCACCGCCCATGGCGGCGGACTGATCGCCGCCCCCACCCGGCGCCGAGCCGAGGCCCGAGGTCGAAGAAGTGGGTACGCCGCCACCGGTGCCCGCCGGATCGGAGGCCTCGTCAAGTCCATCGTCACTCAGTGGGTTGCTCCACGACTGCGGTGACGTCGAATCCGAAGCCGCCGCCGAGGTGGTCTGCTCGGTTGCGGCGGCCGGGACTTCAACCGCGCCGGAAACCGGAACCTCGTGCGTGCGCACACCCTGGTCCCCACCCTGTGACACCGGCGCCGGAGCGCTCTGCGCCGTCGCGTGTTCCCTCGCCGCCGCTTCCACCGGCTGACCGGGAACGTGCTCGGCGGCGTGCCTGCCACCCGGGACAGCGGCGTCCGGACGGACGTCGGGGGCGCCACCACCGGCTCCGGCGGCCGTCCTGGCGGCGGGCCCCTCTTCGCCGAGGGTGTACGTCGTCGGCTTGCCGCTGCCGTCGTCGACCGTCACCCGCGTGGGTCCGTCGGCTCCGTCCGGCCGCTCGGCGGTGATCTTGAGCCCACCGTCCTCGATGTGGATCTTGCCGTCCGGGCCGGGCTTGAACGCCTGGTCGTCGGCGCGCGGAGCGTCCGGCCGTTGTGCGGTGTCGCGATGGATCGCCCCGCCCGCCGCCGCGTCACCACCGGGTCCGCGGTTGGGAGTGTCGTCCGGCAACGGCCGCGAATCACCGAAGTCGAGCTTGTAGTCCTTCGGGTGCCCTGTGCCGTCGTCGACCGAGATATCCATTTTGCCGTCCTTGCCAGGCTCGGCCATGGAGATCTTGTGATCGCCCTGCTCTACGGTGACGGTTTCCGGACCATCGGGCTTGACTGCCTCGCCGGTGCGCGGATCGATCGGGTAAGCCTCGCCGGTCTCCGGGTCGACTTCGAGCGGCTTGTCCGTGACAGGGTTGATGTTCGGGTCCGGAGGGCTCGGTGGCGCCGGAGGCTTCGTGTCGCCGATCGGCGTGGTGTCACCGCCCCCGCCACTACCGGGCCCGGGCCCCGGGCCACCGGTACGACCGCCGCCGCTGTCCTGCCCTCCCTCGGTCTTGAATCCACCGTCCGAGGTGCCTGCCGCCGCGTCGAGATTGACGAACGGGTTCTCCTCGAGCTGGCTGAAGAAGTCGGTGAGACCTTGCCACGCCCCGGCGACCGCGGTGTGGGTGTTGGCGCACATGGTCCTGAAATCGTTCAGGTACTGCGAATAGAAGGGGTTGAAGGTCCCCGACAAATAGGCTTGGACCTGTTTGATGATGTGATCGATCGTCTCGTCGTCGAGGTCGCAGTCGTCGTCGTTGATCATGTCGCGCGACTGCTGGTCGAGGAACTTCGAGCAGTGCTTGAAGTCATCCTGGCTGGCGTTGTTGCCGAGCTCCGCGATGCGGATGATCCGGTCCAGATCCTGCGCGGTCACCTCACCGAGACGGTCGCATGAGGCCTTGACCATCCAGTCGGCCTTGTCCCGGCAGAACTTCGCGACCGAGGCGGCCGCCGTCATCATCGCGACGGCCGCGTGCTCCGCGCCGTCCGCGACGACCTTCGTCTTGGCCTCGTAGTTCTGCTGATAGGTCCGCGCCTGGTCGGCGGCGGCACCCTCCCAGCCGCCGAGGTTCTTCTTCATCTCCCCGGAAACATCACCGGAGGAAGTGACGACCGCCTCTTTCAGCTTCGTGAATTCGTCGGCACCCGCGGCGAACTTGCCGAACGGGATCTTCCGCTGCTGGTCGTACAGTTCACGCAGCTGGTTGATATCGGCCGGAGCACCGGAACGCACCGCCGCGACGGAACGGTTGTAGAGCGGGACGAAGATCTCGATGTTGCGGAACGACGGCTTGCCGAAGTCCAGGATTTGATCCGAGGTTTCCGCCGCCGGGTTGGTCGCGGTCGCTTTGGAGGCCATCTGGTCGAGACCGGCCCTGGCGTCGGCGTTCGCCTTCTGATTCGCCTGACGGCCTTCCTCGGCGAACTTGTCCACGTAGCCCTTGGCGTTGCCGTAGGCGACTTGGACGCTGTCTTCGAGACTGTTGATCAACTGGGTGTCGGACAGCATGCCGCCCCAGAGGTTGTTCCCGTTGAGATCGCCTTCGCTGATCTTCATTTGCGCCTTTACGGCGTCACGGAAACCGTTCTTGTCCTCGTCGCTGGCGAAGCCGACCTCGTCGGGGTCTTCGTCCTCGATGTAGTCGAGATACTGCAGGGCGAGATCACGCCGGACGTCCCACGGGATCCGCTCGTCGTTGATGATCTGCTCGACCTCGGCGCGGGTCGGGAGGTCGTCTTCTTCCTGGGCGGTCACCGGCCGCTCTCTTTCACGGACTGAGTCGTGTCCGCCTCGCTGGCCTCGTACTTGCCGCCCGAGGCGTTCAGCTTCTGCGCGAACAGGTCAGCGGCCTTGAGGTAGCTGCCGGCCATGTTGGCCAGCCGGGTGACGGCGGGCCGGTACGGGCCGTAGCTCTCCTGGTGCCCTTGCCCGAAATCCATCGCGACCAGCTGGATGTCCTTGACCGCCGCCAACGGCTGTGCCAAAGCGTGCTTCGGAATGTCGCTCAATGCCTTGGCCGCCTGCGTCAGCGCTTGCGGATCGACCTTGTGGCCGCCGGCCATGTCTCCCCCTCATCCTGGGCAACGATCTGCGTCGGAGATCAGACGTGGCCCAAGCCCTCCCGGTGCCGTTCCTTGCACACGGAATGTACCGGGCCGGTAACCCGGGCGCAGCGACTTGGGAAGAACGTGAGAGGGACTACGAGGCCGACGAGACGACGCCGGCGAGCCTGTCGGCGGCCGCCTGTGCGGTGTCGTGCGCGGTGGCTTCGACCATGACGCGGACCAGTTGTTCAGTGCCCGACGGGCGCAGCAGCACGCGGCCCTCTTCGCCGAGTTCGGCCTCGACGGCGTCGACGGCGTCGCGGACGGCGGGCGAGACGGCGACCGCCGCCTTGTCCGCCACGGGGACGTTCACCAGCACCTGCGGCAGGCGGTTCATGACGGCGGCGAGTTCGGCGAGCGACTTGCCGGTGGACGCCATGCGGCTCATCACCCGCAGCGCGGTGAGCAGGCCGTCGCCGGTGGTCGCGTACGCGGGAAGAACGACGTGGCCCGACTGCTCGCCACCGAGCGCGCACCCGCTCGCGCGGAGTTCCTCCAGGACGTAGCGGTCGCCGACGGCGGTGGTGACGAGGTTGATGTCGTGCGCGCGCATCGCCAGGTGCAGGCCCAGGTTGCTCATGACCGTGGCGACCAGGGTGTTTTTGGTCAGCTCGCCGGTCTCGGCGAGGGCGAGCGCGAGGACGGCCATGATCTGGTCGCCGTCGACGAGCTCACCCGTGGCGTCGACCGCGACACAGCGGTCGGCGTCACCGTCGTGAGCGATCCCGAGGTCGGCGTTGTGCTCGACGACGGCCGCGCGCAACGCGTCCGGGTGATTAGACCCACAGCGTTCGTTGATGTTCACGCCGTCCGGCTCGGCGTGGATCGCGATGACCTCCGCGCCGGCCTTGCGGTAGACCTCGGGGGCCGCGAACGACGACGCGCCGTTGGCGCAGTCGACGACGACGCGGAGGCCCGCGAGCGGATGCGGGGTGGCCGACAGCAGGTGCTGGATGTAGCGGTCACCCGCGTCGGGGACGTCCTGGACGCGACCGACGCCGATGCCGGTCGGCCGGGTGACAGGAGCGTCGAGACCGGCCTCGATCTCGTCCTCGATCCCGTCGGGAAGCTTGTGGCCACCTGCCGCGAACAGCTTGATGCCGTTGTCGGGCATGGGGTTGTGGGAGGCGGAGATCATCACGCCGAGGTCCGCTTCGAGCGCGCCGACCAGGTAGGCGACGGCGGGCGTGGGGAGGACGCCGAGGCGGAGCACGTCGGCACCGGCGGACGTGAGACCTGCCACAACGGCGGCCTCGAGCATCTCGCCACTGGCCCGCGGGTCGCGGCCGACGACGGCGACCGGGCGGTGCGAGCGGTCGTGGGCGGCGAGCACGCGCGCCGCGCTGGCGGCGAGAGCGAGCGCCAGCTCCGGGGTCAGCTCCTCGTTGGCGAGGCCACGTACGCCGTCGGTACCGAATAGACGAGCCATCTGTCGACCTCCTTGAAAAACCACCACGACAACCTAGCCAGTGCCCACTCCTGTCTCCCCGCACCCCTGCTTCGCGTTTAGCTGGCTAAACGCGAAGGCAGCGACTTTAGCGGGCTAATCGTGAAACGGGTGGGGCGCATGGGGCACGGGGGACTGCTGTGACAACGGGCCCGTTGGGGAAGGAAGGACCCGGGAAACACGGAAGCGCCCATCCGAGAGACGGATGGGCGCTTCCGTGGGTTGCGCCAGAGGCGCGATCAGCGCTTGCTGTACTGCGGAGCCTTACGGGCCTTCTTGAGGCCGTACTTCTTCCGCTCCGTGGCGCGGGCGTCACGGGTCAGGAAGCCGGCCTTCTTCAGGGCCGGGCGGTCGTCGGCGTCGACCTCGACGAGCGCGCGAGCGATCGCGAGGCGGAGCGCACCGGCCTGGCCCGAGATCCCGCCACCGTGCAGGTTGGCGAAGATGTCGAACGAGTCGGGCTTGTCGACCGTCACCAGCGGCTCACGGATGAGCTGCTGGTGCACCTTGTTCGGGAAGTACTCTTCGAGCGTGCGGCCGTTGAGCTTGAACTCACCGGTGCCGGGAACGACGCGCACCCGGACGACGGCCTCCTTGCGGCGGCCGACGGTCTGGGCGTTGCCACCCGCGGCACGCGAGGGGCGCGCACCGGCCGGGGTCTCGCTGGTCGCGACGGCGTCGCCGACCGCGGGGGTCTCCGTGGTCGCGACGGCCTCAACGGCCTCCGTCGCGGTCTCCTCGGTGCTGGTCACAGACTGTTCCTCACTCACTGCGCGACCTGCGCGATCTTGGTGATCTCGCGCGCCTGCGGCTGCTGCGCGGCGTGCGGGTGCCCGGGGCCGGCGTAGACCTTGAGCTTCTTCGCCTGGGCGCGGCCGAGCTTGTTCTTCGGGAGCATGCCCTTGACGACCTTCTCGAGCAGGTGCTCGGGCTTGGTGTCGAGCAGTTCGCCGAAGGAGCGCTTACGCAGACCACCGGGGTAACCGCTGTGCCGGTACGCGAACTTCTGCTCGCGCTTGTTACCGGTGAGCGCCACCTTCTCGGCGTTGACGATGATGACGAAGTCACCGGTGTCCACGTGCGGGGCGTAGGTCGGCTTGTGCTTGCCGCGCAGCAGCGTGGCGACCTCGGTCGCGAGCCGGCCGAGCACGACATCCTCGGCGTCGATCACGTGCCAGGCACGAGTGACGTCGCCGGGCTTGGGGCTGTACGTGGGCAAGGGTCTACCTCGTCGTCAACATTGCGTGTGGGTTCTGTGCGGGCCTAGCGCTTACGCGCCGCAGCGCACAACGACATATGAAGATACCCCCACGCCCGACCCTACTGCGAAGCGGGGGTCGGTCCGGGGTCCCATACTAGGACCGGCGCCCGGCGGGCGCCCCGCAATCGTACCCGCCGGTGTGGCGGAACCGCCCACGGCATCACCTTCGGCGGGGGAGGATGAGACGATCCGGACGCGCACCGCGCGCGGGGACTCGATTCAGGGGAACGGCGATGAACAAACGGCCAACGATCATCTTGTGCGTGCTGGGCGCCGTGCTGGCACTCACCACCGCCTGCGGCCAGGCCCGGGCGGGCAACGCCGTGCCGAAGGGCGACGACGCCGCGGCGTACGTCGGCACGAAGTTCGAAGCGGCGATGAACAAGCTGCAGGACACGATCGGCGACCAGCGGGACGTCACCAGCGAATCGGGCGCGTACTTCCGGTTCGACGAGCAGTACATCCGCAGCACGATCTCTTCCGCCCGCGCCGGTTCGCCGGAGAGCCGCGTCAGCCGTCATCGGTCGCAGAAGAACCCGGACGACAGCATCGACTGGTACACCCCGGGCGACGGAACCGTCGAATACGCCTACCTCGGGCCCGTCTACAAGAGTCTCGCGCCGACGCCGTGGGTCTCGATGCCCAAATCGGAAGCCGGGCTGACCATCCCCTGCGCGTGGAGCGGCATCATCACCGCCTGCAAGATGGCCGACGCCATCGCCGTCTCCTACAACGCGGACAAGAAGATCGTGAAGGGCGCCAAAAGCCTGCCTGAGAACCGGATCGAGCTGACCGCCGCCGTCCCGTTCGGCAAGTTCATCGAGCGCCGCGTGGAGGTCCTGCCCCCGAAGATCACCGGGGCGATCACGGACGAGATGAAGAAGGCGCCGGTACTGACGACCGTCTCCCTCAACGCGGACGGGACGCTGAACCAGATCGTGATGGACGCCAAGATCGAGGGCGGCGGACACAAGATCGAACTGCGCTACGACTTCCGCTTCACCGGCAAGGCGACCGCGCAGGACATGCCGAAGCTGCCGGACGCCTCGCAGATCACCGTGCTGCCGGACAAGGCGGCGAAGGACGACTTCAATCGCCGGTTCGCCGAGCTGAAAGGCGTCTGAAGCATGGCCGAGCGCCTTCGTCCCGATGCTGCGAAATTCTCGACGCCCCGGAGTGACCACCGATGAGCCAGCCGCCCGAACAACAGCCCCAACACCCCCAAGAGCCGCAGCAGTGGTGGCAGCCACCGGCGAATCCCGCCAACCAGCCGCAAGGCTGGCAGCAGGAGGGGCAGGCCACCGGACCGCATTCCGGGCAGTGGCAGCAAAGCGACCCGAACGCGGCGACCACCGGCTCCTACACCGGGCCGTGGCAGCAGCCCGGCCAGCCCGGCGTCACCGGCTCGTTTTCCGGGCCATGGCAGCAAAGCAGCACTCCCGCACCGGGAGCGGCGTGGCAGCAGCAACCGCCGCAGCAGCCCGCGCCGCAGCAGAATTGGCAGGCGCCGCACCAGACTCCACCGGGTAGTCCCCCACCGGCCCAGTACGGCGGAGGGTTCCAGCCCGCGCAGTCGTCGTCCCAATACGGCGGACTCGGCGCTTTCGGGACCGAGCCCGCGAAAAAGCCGAAGGTCTCGAAGAAAACGCTGCTGATCGGTGGAATCGCCGCGGCCGTCGTGGTCGCGGGAGGGGTCGGCGCTTGGCTGCTCGGGGCGTTCGCGGGTGACAGTCTCGATCAGAAGTCGGTCCAAGACGGTGTCGTCCGCGTGCTCAACGAACATTACGGGGAACCGGACGTGAAGAACGTGGCCTGTCCTTCCGGCCAACCAGTGGAAAACGGCACCACGTTCGACTGCTCGATCGACCTTTCGGGACAGCAGAAGAAGGTCACCGTCCGAGTACTGAACACCACGCCGGAATTCGAGGTCGGCGCGCCGCACTGATCTTCGCCCGATACACCGAAAGCCGCGATGGAGTTCCTCCGTCGCGGCTTTTTCTTTCGCACAAACGAAACGGCGGGCTCGGCATCCGAAGATGCCTGCCCGCCGTTGCTCGTTCCGAGCGTGAGACTCAGAACAGGCCGGTGACGCCCTGCTCCGTGGCCTGGTAGCCGTCGGCCAGCTGCGGCAGCACGCCGGCGACCTGCGCGAGGAGCTGCTTGAGCTCCTCGAACTTGTTGTCCCACTCCTGCTGCGCGGCCAGGTAAGCGGTCTGCGCGTCACCCTGCCAGGTGTTGACCAGCGGAGCGAGGTCGCTCTTCAGCTGACCGAACAGCGACTCGAGCTCCCCACCGGTCTTCTTGCAGTCTTCGGCCGCCGTGTGGATCGTGGCGTAATCGACCTTCATCTCGGACATGGTTTCCTCCAGTGGTTAAGAAAGTCTGTGGATGGTGCGGGGAGCCGAGATCAGCCGAGGACGCCGAAGCCGGCGTTGACCGACTTGATGAGTTCCTGCTGCTGCTGCTCGGAAGCGTTGTACTTCGAACCGGCCTGCTCGAGCAGTTCGCCGATGTTCTGGAGGGCCTGGTTCAGCCCCCGGCCCGCTTCGTCGAAGCGCTTCATCACGTTGTTGAACGCGATCGCCGCGTCGCCGGTCCAGCCGGCCTGGGTGGCTTCGATGTTGCTGCGAAGCGTGCCCAAGTTCTGGTCCATCGAGACGCGAACCTCAGTCACCCGCTTCTCAGCCTGGGTGAACTGCTCGACATTCCCCTGAAAACCGCCAGCCATGGGAGCTACCCCCTTCGTTCGTGGTTATCCGTACTCGGTGTGTTCGTTTCGTACGGACCTACGACGGAGACCCTGCCATGTCTGGTTCCCCCTTGTCGCGGTTTGATTTCAAGTAGTTGCTTGCGTGAACGCTCGCCGGGGGAACCAGTCGGCGGCACGGCGACCACCTGGCGCGAATCGCGGGAAGAAATGGCCTTTCACCACGGGATTTCGCAAGTGCACAGCGGTCGATCATTCACCGCGGATCATGATTCGCGACTGCGAAAAGTCCTCGTCCTCGTCACCCGCTCGTGGCCGACGGGGCGCGGGTTCTGGCCGAACGGGAACCAGGTCTGCCGCTGAGGGCAAAGCGGGGACCGGAAGACCGACGCCGGCACGGAACCGTTTCGCGGCGTTCCGGACGACGCTGGGGGTCGGCGCGGTCTCGCCGCCGACGAGCCGTCCCTTGCCGAATTGCTTCGCCAGTTCGGCGTTTTCTCCGCGGCGGCGTTCGTAACGCGCTTTGGCCGTGCGGGCGACCTGCCGGGCGTAAGTGACCGCGTCGCGCCCTGTGCGCGCGAAATGCTCAGCGGCGGTCTCGGCTTCGGGTGCCATCTGGCTCCCCCTTCAGTGGACGACCACCATCGTTTTGACGACCTGCTCGCAGGCCGCGCTCACGCGTTGTTCGAACGGTGAGCCGGTGCCGTACTGGCAACCGATGTGGACGCGGATCTTCCCCTGTGCGACGACGTACCAGTCGACGCGCGCCCTCGGCTTGGTCTCGCGGTAGTAGATGACGGTCTTGCCGCCGTAACTCACGGAGGCGTTGAAACCACTGTATTGCTCCGGCTTACTCTCCGCCTCGCCGCCGAGTTGGTCGACAAGCTTCTGTCTGTCCGCCGTCGCGTCGTAGTCCATCACGTACTCCTGGGCGACCACGAGGTCGTCCCCGGTGAGGGAGTCGCTCGGATGGATCACCACCTGACGCTGGGCGACCCGGTCGTCGGTCTGCGTCCAGTCCATCGGCGCGATGAAGCGGTAGTCGTACTGGGCGAGCACGCGCCCTTCCGGCTCGTCCTCCCCGCTGTTGACGGCGAAGAGGACACCGCCGACGACCGCCGCCACGGCCACTACGGCCGCGGCGATGATCCAGGGCGTCTTCTTGCTCTTTCCGCCGCGCTCGGCCGGTTTGCGCTCGGGGGAAGGCACACCCGGCCGCCACGGCTGCTGCCCGGCTATCCTCTGGTGTCCCATCGGCGGCGACGGCGGCCCCTGCCGCGTCGCGTTTAGCGGGCTAAACGCGCTCTGTGGGGGCGGGGCGGGGTGGTGCGGACCAGGAGGGAACGAGGGGCGCTGGGCGTCGGGGCGGGACGGCGCGAGGGCACCGCCCGCACGGGAGACCGCGGAGCCGGCCAGCGATCCGGTCCGGTCCGGGTCGATCAGCACCGCGCGCAGGGCGCCGCGGGCGACCACGGTCTCCGGCTGGTCGAGGGTCGTGGGCACGACACCGGTCCGCTCGTGCACGAGCCGCGACACCATCGGGATCCGGCTCGACCCGCCCACGAGGAAGATCGCGGTCAGCTGCTTCGGCCGCAGCCCGGAATCACTGATCGCGGCGACCGTCAGCTCGACCGCGCGCCCGAGCGGGCCCGCGATGAGCCGCTCGAGGTCCTCGCGGGTCACGTGGGCGTCGGCGAACGGCGGTGGCATCGGGACGTCGGTGTACGCGTGCCGCGACAACGTCTCTTTCGCACCGCGCACGTCCTGCCGCAGGACGCGGCGGCGCCGTCGGTCGGTGAGTTCGCGGCCCTCGACCAGCTTCCGCCATTCCGGCGGATCGACGGACGACACCAGCGAACCCACATGCTCCAGGAGCGCCTGATCGACGTCCGCCCCGCCGAAACTCGGGTCCCCCCGGGTGGCCAGCACCTGGAACCCGGCGCGTTTAGCGGGCGAACTGCGATCCGCCGGGCTGCCGGGCATGCGCTGGACCACGGAGACGTCGACGGTGCCCCCGCCGAGGTCGAGCACCGCCAGGGCGTCGCCGGGACGGCCGCTGAACTCGACGGTGCGCTCGGAGTTGAGGTCGACCGGAGCGAACGTCGCCGCGTGATAGACCGCCGCGGCGACCGGTTCCGGCACGAGGGCGACCTGGCGCGCGAGCCCGCCCGCCGCCTGCCGGAGCAGGCGGGTCCGGGTCGCGCCCCAATCGGCCGGGTGGGTCAGGACGAGCAACTCGACCTCGGAGTCACCGGCGAGCCGGCGCGCCTCGGTCACCGCGCGTTTCAGCACGGCGTGCACGACGTCGGTCACGCGGAGGACGTTGTCGCCCAGCAGCAGGTCGCCTTCGTCGATCCGGCGCTTCGGGTTCGGCTCGTACCGCGACGGGTCCACCGCCGCCTGCCGTTCCGCCTCCTGGCCGACGAACAGCGTCCCGTCCGGCGCGGCGTAGACCGCGGACGACATCAGGGGCTGCCCGTCCACCACGACGACCTGCGGCTCACGGCCGTTGATCGAAGCGACTACGCAGGTGCTCGATGTCCCGAAGTCCACCGCTACCCGCACTGTCACAAGCCACTCCCGCAGATCGTCGTCGTCACCCCACGCCCAGCCCGTACCTCACCTGGTTCCGCGGAAGGTCAGTCCGGCTGGATCCACGAGACCTGCATGAGCTGCTTGCCGTGCTTCCGGGTCACGAGGTTTCCTCGGCCCGGCGGCATCTGGCTCGGCTTCACGTTGGCGATGAGGTTGCCCTCGTCCCGCGAGCCGTTCATGACCATACCGGGCGCCGCGATCTCCCTGAGCTTGCCGAGGATCGGGTCGAACATCGCCCGGGCCGCGCCACCGCTGCGGCGCACCACGACGACGTGCAGACCGACGTCCTTCGCCTGGGCGAGGAACTCGGCGAGCGGCTTCAGCGGGTTGCTCGTCTGCGTGGCGACCAGGTCGTAGTCGTCGACGATGATGAACAGCTCCGGACCGGTCCACCAGGACCGCGTCTTCAGCTGTTCCTGCGTCACGTCCGGACCGGGGAGCCGCCGGGTCATCGACCCGTGGACGTCCTTGACCATGCTTTCCAGCTGCGCGGCGGAAACCGCGTAACCGAGCAGCTGGTCTCCGCCGATGAAGCCGAGCATCGTGCGCCGGTAGTCGACGAGGATGATGACCGCTTCCTGCGTCGTGTACCGCTCGGTGATGCCCCGGGTGATCTGCCGCAGCAGGTTCGTCTTGCCCGACTCGCCGTCCGCGAACGCGTAGAAGTGCGAATCGGCCATGAAGTCGAGGTAGATCGGCTGGAGGTCTTCCTCGTTGACGCCGATCGGCACCAGCTTCGTGTTGCGCTTGGTGTCGATGCTGAGGACCTCGTCGTAGGTGACCATCTCGGGCAGCAGGCGGACCTGCGGCGCCGGGCGGCCGCGCCACGCACCCTTGATCTTCGCCACCGCGTCGGCGACACCGGCGGCGACGTCGTCGGGGTTGCTCGAGCCGTCGATCCGCGGAAGACCGGTCAGCAGGTGCAGCTTGTCCCTGGTCAGACCGCGGCCGGGGCGACCGGCCGGCACGTTCACCGCGACGCGGCGGTCGATGTCGGACTCGCTCGGGTCACCCAGGCGGAGTTCGAACCGGGTACCGATCATGTCCTTGATGGCGGGACGGATGTCCGCCCACCGGTTCGCCGCGATGACGACGTGCACGCCGTAGGAAAGACCCTGGGTGGCGAGCTTGGTGATCGAGGTTTCCAGCTCGTCGAAGTCGTCCCGCAGCGCCTTCCAGTTGTCGACGATCAGGAAGGCGTCACCGAAGGCGTCGTCTTCGGGCTTGATCTCGCCGCGCCGTTTCCGGTTGCGGAACTCGTTCATCGAGTCGATGCCCAGCGCGCCGAACTTGCCTTCCCGCTCGGTGAGCAGGGTGGTCAGCTCGGCGACGATCCGGCGGGCCTTGTCCGGCTCGCGCCGGGCGACGGCGACGCCACCGACGTGCGGCAGGCCCTGGAGACCGGCCAAGGTACCGCCACCGAGGTCGAGCGCGTAGAACTGCGCCTCTTCGGGGGTGTGGGTCAGCGCCATCGACATGATCAGCGTCCGGAGCATGGTCGACTTGCCCGACTGCGGACCGCCGACGATCACACCGTGCCCGGCGCCACCGGAGAAGTCGGCCCAGAGCAGGTCACGACGCTGTTCGTACGGCCGGTCGACGATGCCGAGCGGCACCTGCAGCCGTCCGTTGCCGAAGAATCCGACCGGGGAAAGACCGCGGTCGTCGGTGGGGTTCAGGTTCGGCAGCAGGGTGTCGAGCGAGTTCGGTTCCTTGAGCGGCGGCAGCCAGACCTCGTGGGCCGGCGGGCCCTGGCCGACCAGCCGGGACACGATCACGTCGAGCTCGCTGGGCTCGACGGCTTCCTCAGACTTGGCCTGCTCCACCGGCGCGGCCTCGATCTGCTGCGGCTCCGGCTCCTTCGGCAGTTCGACGAAGTCGGGGACGAACAGCTGCGGGCGCTTGTCCGCGCGGACCACGGTCGCGACCGGGCCGGCCGCCTTGATGCCCGCGGGCCGGTACGGGCCCGAGACGTACGAAGCCTTGAAGCGGACCAGCGTCGAGGTGTCGTACTTCAGGTAACCACCACCCGGGACCGACGGCAGCTCGAACGCGTCAGGCACGCCGATCGCGGCACGGGATTCCGCGGCGGAGAAGGTCTTGAGACCGATGCGGTAGGAAAGGTGCGAGTCGAGGCCGCGCAGCTTGCCCTCTTCCAGCCGCTGCGACGCGAGGAGCATGTGCATCTGCAGCGACCGGCCCAGCCGTCCGATGGCGACGAACAGGTCGATGAAGTCCGGCTTCGCGGCCAGCAGCTCGGAGAACTCGTCACAGACGATGAAGAGGGCGGGCAGCGGGTCGAGGTCGGCGCCGTTCTCGCGGGCCTTCTCGTACTCCCAGACGTTTTTGAAGTTACCGCCGTTCTTCAGCGCCTCCTGGCGCCGGTTCATCTCACCGGCCAGGGCGTCCTTCATCCGGTCGACCAGCGTGACCTCGTCCGCGAGGTTGGTGATGACCGCGGACACGTGCGGCGCGGCGTCCAGACCGAGGAACGTCGCACCACCCTTGAAGTCGACGAGGACGAAGTTCAGCGTGCTCGACGAATGTGTCGCGAGCATGCCGAGCACCAGGGTGCGGAGGAACTCGGACTTACCGGAACCGGTCGCCCCGATGCACAGGCCGTGCGGGCCCATGCCCTCCATCGCGGCTTCCTTGATGTCCAGCTCGACCGGCTGGCCGTACTCGCCGACGCCGAACGGGACGCGGTAGCGGTCGCGCACCGGACGCGGCCGCCAGGCCTGCTGGACGTCGAAGGTCATCGGGTCGCCGGGGATCCCCAGCAGTTCGAGCAGACCGGGGTTCGACAGCAGCGGCTCTTCCTCGGCCGCGTCCTGCGCGGCGGTGCCGACGCGGTACGGCGCGAGCAGTCGTGCCAGCGCTTCGGCCTCGACCACGCTCAGCGTGTCCGGACGGCCGAACCACTCGACGCCGCCGGCGCTGCGCGCGCCGAGGCGGTCTTCCTCGACCACCAGCCGCAGACCACGACGGGCCGCAAGGTTGCCGATGGAGTCGGAAAGGTCGATGAGGGTGACGCCGACGAGGCCCTCTTCGAGGATGATCTGCTCCTCGCGGGTGACCTCGGCGTCGTCGACGACGATCACCACGTGCGGCTGATCCGGGGCGGGCGTCGCGTTACGGGAGAACCGCTGGCGGTCACGGAGTTCTTCGTCGAGCCACTGCTCGATCTGCGCGAGGGAGCCCGCCATCATGCGCAGCTGGCCGATGCCGTCGGCGAGCGCCGGGTGCTGGGCGTGCGGCAGCCACTTCGCCCATTCCCATTCTTCTTTGGCGCGGCCCGCCGTCGCGATCGCGATGAGGACGTCGTCGGGGCTGTGGAAGGTGACCAGCTGGGCCAGCATCGCCCGGGTGAGGCCGCGGGTCAGGCCCCGGTCGCCCTGCATGCTGACCGCGGCGAACCCGCGGAGGGTGATCTGGGTCGGCAGATCCGGCACGATCGAGTGCGCGCGGACGAACCGGCGCAGGGCCAGCGTCGCGATCGGCTCCAGTTCGTCGACCGGGCCGGTCTGCGGCGGCACGAGCCGCGTCGCGAGCCGGTGCGAACTGCGGCCGACGCGGAGGTGGAGGAAGTCCTGGTCGTTCTGGCGGCGTTCCCACATGCGGCGGCTCGCGGCCAGCGACCACAGCGTCTGCGGGTCGGGGTGGACCCACTCGAGCGCGGCGCGCTGGTCGACCATGGCCTCGCGGGCCCTGTCACGCATCTGGCCGAGGTAGCGCAGGTAGTCCTTGCGGTCCTCGTCCATCTCGGCCTTTTTGGCGCCGCCGCCCTTGCCCGCACCACCGGCCATCATGCCGACGGTGCTCAGCACCATCATGCCGCCCATCATCATCATCATGGGGTTGCGTCCACCCGTGGTGAACATGAAGACCATCATCCCGAGGGAGGCGACGATCATCACCGCGGGAAGCAGCTTCATGACGATGTTGCCCGGGATGGTGCGGGGCACCTCAGGCGGCGGTTCGAGATGCACCTCGCCACCCGGCGGCCGCGGCGCCGCCAGGCGCGGTGACTTCTTGAACTGCAGCGTGCTCATCGAAGGACCCCTCTTCAAACTCGACGATGGCGGCCACCGTTGGTGCGCGTACTGGTGCGCGAGACAACCTATCGAACGTGACCGGGGAAAATCCGGACAACGCCGAGAACGGCCCCGACCGGGGCCATACGCATGCCGGGGAGTGTAGGGCGCGGGACCGACAACCCCCAACGAACCGGCAGGCCTCCGGCCGGCCCACGTCGACTTTCGCCGCCTAACCGCGATCCGGCGGCACGGGAGCCCCGAAGTACTTAGGCCCGCTAAGCGTCACGGTTAGCCCGCGAAAGTCGACGTGCCCGGCGCGCGGTGAGAGGACCGCGTGGGTCGTTTCCCTTACTTTTGCCGGTCTTTTTCCGACAGTCGATGATGGGCGCACCCGGGTTCGGTATAAGTTCCCCCGGGAGCAGACTCTCAGGGCAGGGGGAAGGCAGTGGCAACGGGCACGACGGTATTCAGCAGGGTGACGGTGGTCGCACCACGCACCCGGATCGACGTGGCTTTGCCGGCTGACGTCGCGGTGGCGGACCTGCTGCCCATGCTGTTGGAGATGGCGAAGGAGGCGACGCCGGACGGCGGCGCCCGCCACGGCGGCTGGGCGCTGGCGAAGCTCGGCGACGCGCCGCTCGACCCGAGCCGGACCCTCGCGTCCCTCGGCGTCGTCGACGGCGAACTGCTGCAGCTGCGCAAGCGCAACGAGAACCCGCCTCCGCCGCTGTACGACGACGTCGTCGACGCGATCGCGGAGTCCTCCCCGGACAGCTTCCGGCCGTGGACCAAGGAAACGGCGCGCCGCTTCGGACACATCGCGGGCGGCCTGGCTCTGTTCTTCGCGGCCCTCGCGCTCTTCACCAGCGGCTCCTTGTACGGCGGCAATGCCCTCGCCGCCGCCATCGCCGGTGGCGTCGGCGCGATCGCGTGCGTCGCGATCGGCGCGACACTGGCCAAGGCCTACAAGGCCGAGGCGACCGGCGTCTTGATCGCCGCGACGGGCGGCCTGCCGCTGGCCTTCGTCAGTGGCTTCTACATCGTGCCGGGACTCTCCCTGTGGGCGAACCTTCTGCTCGCGAGCACCCTCGTGATCATCGTGGCGGCGGTCTGCATCCTCGTCATCGGCCACGGAATCACCACCTTCATCGCCGCCGCGACAACAGCCACGATCTCGGCGTTGACGTTCCTGGCCGCGACGCTCATCGACACCCCGATCCCCGGTATCGCCGCCGGCGCGACCGCCTTCGCGCTGGCCTGCATCTCGATCCTGCCGCGCGCGACGATCAAGCTCGCCGCCCTCCCGACGCCCCACGTTCCCGGGAGCGCCGAAGAACTCAAGGAAGACTCGGGCTTCCCGGACTACCGCGCCATCGAGCGCCGCACCGCGGTCGCCCACCAGTACATGACCGGCCTGCTGACCGGCTGCGGCGCCGCCACCGCGCTGTTCGCGATCATCGCCTCGACGTCGCCGTCGATCTTCGGCCCGATCCTCGGCGTGGTCGCCACGCTGGTCCTGCTCCTGCGTGCGCGGGCGTACGCGAACGGCGCGCAGGCCATCGCGCTGCTGACCACCGGCATGGTGTCCGGCGCGGGCATCCTGCTCGGCTGGATGTGGTCGGCGAGCCCGCTGAACCGCGTCCTGTTCGTGTTCGGCGCGCTGCTGCTGATCGGCGCGGGCGCGCTCGTGGTCGGCGTGATCTTCCCGAACCAGCGCTTCTCGCCGCCGCTGCGGCGAACCGTGGAGATCTTCGAGGCCGTCTTCATCGCGACGGTGCTCCCGCTGGCCCTCGGCGTCATGGATCTCTACACGACGCTGCGCCACCTCAACTTCAAGTGACGACCCGATCGGATGATGCTCTGATGGCCGCAGCGCGGAAGTCCAGGGGGACGCGCGTCCGCCACCTCGGCCTCGCCGGACGTACCGGAACGGTGCTGCTGGCGGCCGGTATCGGTGTGCTCTCGCCGGCGTCGGTGGCGCTTCCCGCGTGGGCACAGCAAAGCAGCGTCCCGTCGGACGCCGGTGGCTATTACGCGACTCCGCCCCCGGTGGACAAGTCCAAGAAGCCGACGGACGATGGCAGGCCGGACAAGAACTACGAAAAGAAGACGGAGTGCGTACAGCGCAGCAAGCTCGGCGGTGACCAGGTCGACATCAAGAACCGCCCGTGGGGCCAGGAGTACCTGCAGATCGAAAAGGTGCACCAGCTGATGCGCGGTGCCACCAAGTCGATCGGCGGAGGTGTCAAGGTCGCCGTGATCGACACCGGGGTGAGCGCGCACCCGTACTTCGGCGGTCGTGTCGAATCGGGAGGTGACTATGTCGCGCCTCCCGGCGGCGGCAAGGCACCGGGACTCGAGGACTGCGACGGCCACGGCACCGAGGTGGCGGGGATCATCGCCGCGAACCCACCGGACGCGAGTATCGGGTTCCGCGGGGTCGCGCCGGACGCCACGATCCTGTCGATCCGGCAGTCGAGCCAGAACTACGAAGAGACGGAGAAGAAGCCGGAACCGCCGGCCGCGCCGCCCTCCAGTTCCGCACCGCCCGCCTCTTCGAGCAATCCGGGATCGCAGCTTCCGCCGTCCTCGCAGGGCAACGGCGCTGTCGGCGGAGCGGCGGACGGAACGGCGCCGGGCCAGAACAAGGGCGGGCGGCAGCAGGAACAAGGCAAAACCGCCGGGACGCTGAAGACGCTCGCGCAGGCCGTGGTCCGCGCCGTCGACAAGGGCGCCCAAGTGATCAACATGTCGGTCGACAACTGTCGTCCGGCCACCGGCGGCATCACCGATGGCGAGAAGCAGCTGCAGGCTGCGGTGAACTACGCCGTCGAGCGCGACGTGGTCGTCGTCGCGGCGGCGGGCAACGTCGGCGACAAATGCCCGCAGAACGACCAGCCGGACCCCAAGTCCCCCAAGATGATCGTCACGCCGCCGTGGTTCTCCGACGATGTCCTGTCCGTCGCGGCGATCGACGAAACCGGCGGTGTCGCGCAATTCAGCGTCAACGGCCCCTGGGTCAGTGTCGCCGCTCCCGGAACCAAGATCATTTCGCTGGATCCGGCGGAAGGGTCGAGCAGCCTGGCGAACCTGACCATCGAGGGCGGCGGAGACCCTGGTCCCATCCAGGGGACCAGCTTCGCCGCACCGTACGTCGCGGGGGTGGCCGCTCTCGTGCGCGCGAAGTTCCAGGGCCTGAGCGCGCGTGAGGTGATGAACCGGATCAAGGCGACGGCGCAGCACCCCGCGGCGCCGGGCGGACGGGACAACTTCGTCGGCTTCGGGGTCATCGACCCGATCGCGGCGCTGACGGCGATCGTGCCGTCGGAGGCGGACAAGGCCAAGCCGGTTCAGCTGCCCGCCAACCTGCCGCCGGCGAACGACCGGGACTCGGCCCCGATGATCGTCGCGCTCGCCGGCACCGGCGGGGGTCTGGTGGCACTGCTCATCACGCTGTTCGTGGTGCACTCGGTCCGCCGCAACCGGCCGACCGCCTCACCTGGCCGTAAAACCCCGTAGCACTTGCGTTTCGCGGGCTGATCGCGATCTGTGCGGCGCTGAGGCGAGCCCCGCCCGGATCACGGTTAGCCCGCGAAAGTCGCTCCGCCCGTGGGGCACCTACTTGGCGGGCTTGGGCTTCGGGCCGGGTTTCGCGGGGGTGTCGTCCTCGCCGATCACGGGCGGGACGACCTGACCGGGCTCGCCGACCACGTCGGACGGCTTCGAGGCCGGCCGTGTCTTCGACTGGTGAGCCGTCCGGCCTCCCCCGCCCATGCCCATCCCCATCGGCGCCATCCCCATCGGCATCATCGCGGTCCCCGCCCCGGCAGCGGCCTGGCCAGGAGCCGGGGATGCCTGCACGGGCGCGACCTCCGGGATCGGTGCTTGCCCCTGCTCGATCAGAGGATCCTGCGACCCGGTCTTCCGGCCCTCGCCAGGGTCGGCCGCGGACGGCGACGTCGACTGCTCCTCGGAATCAGGCGCACCGGCTGCCGCCCCGTCGCTGGCGTTCTTCTCCGGCACCGGCGCACCCGCCGGGGCCTCGTCATGGAGCTTGAACTCCTCTTGCGGGAACCGGTGTGCGATCTCGATGCTCCGCGACGCGGCATCAGGATCGTCGACGCCGTCGCAAAACCTCACAAAGCCCTCGAGTACGTCGCGTGCGGCTTCGGAAAGCGCCTTGGCCGACTCCTGCGCCTCCTCGAGCTGAGTTCGCGCCCGCCGGACGCCGCCGACCGGCAGCATCGCGGTCTCGGAAGTCAGTTCGGCCGTATCGACCAGGACCTCGACGAGGTCGGTCAGGATGCGGCGGATCGACAGCACCAGTTCGTCCAGCGAACCAGCCAACGTGGTGAGGGCGTCTTCGACATCAGTGCCCGCGACGTGGATGTCCCGGATGTACGCGACGAACGCGTCGGCGTCCTTACCCGACCATCCGGCGTCGAGGCGGCCGAGATCCTCCGACAGTTCTTTTGAGACGGTGCCCGCGGTCTTCGCTGCCTTCCGGAGCCGGTCGGCCTCGTCCTTCAAGTCCTCCCAGCGTGCCGCCAGCGGGGTCAGGTAGGCCTCGACCGGATCGATCAGCCCCAGATGGCCGGACAGCTCCGCGAGAAAAGCGAGATGCGGTGCGGCGGCCTCGACCAGGCCATCCTCTCCCGACCCCGTCTCTCCCGACCCCGTCGCGTTTAGCGGGCTAAACGCGCTCTGGGGCGCCACCGGAGCGGCAGGGCGCGCGGCCGCCATCGGGTGCGGGATGGAATCGGTCGGGTTCTCCGACTCGGCGATCATGCGGCTCAGAGCTCCACGGCGTGCTTGATGATCTGGGCGGCTTCGTCGTCGTGTCCGGCGTGCCGCGCGGTCACCGTGTGCAGGGCCTCCGACGCCGACCGCAGCGCGGCCGCGCCTTCCACCAGCTGACGTCGGATGGCCTCGGCCGCCCGCCCGTAAGACGCGCCGAGTCCCAGCTCCTCCCCCAGCGTGCCGTGGGATTCGACCGTGACGCCGTCCCCGGTCACTTCGGCGGCCGCCAGCTCGAGTTCTCCGGCGGCCGCGTCCACCCGCTTCGCGTAGTCATCGACGACGGTGCCGTCGATCTTCAGGCCGGCCACTGCACCCTCCACTCACCCGATTGTGCTTGGGCGTTGAGACGCGCGCGCCTGCCCAGGGGTTCCCGGGATCAGTTCCCCGCCGGAGTCTGCTGCGACTGAGTCGCGACCGAACCCGCCCTGTCGTCGATCGGCACCGTGTCGAACGTACGAAGCACGTCCTGCGTGTTCAGCGACGCGCCGACCGGCAGGATCCTGACGATGGCTTCCGGTGCGGGCACGCGCTTGTTGAGCCCGATCGAGTCCGCCGTGACCGCGTCCGGGACGCCGTACCGGATCCCGCGATCGGAGATCAGCTGGATCGGCCCCTTGTCGAAGGTCTCCCTGCCGGTCGCCGACTGGACGACCGCCGCGAAACCCGGCTCCATGTAGAAGCTGTTGATCGGCGCGCCGACCGGACCCGGGGTACCGATCTTGACCCCGGGAGCGGAACCGTCGGCGTTCCTGCCCTTCGGCAGCTTGTCGTCGACGAACACCGCGGTGTGCCCGTCCCGGTTCGCGCCCTCGCCGACGATCGACCAGCTCAGGCAGGAGACGCGGGAGCCCTGAGTCGCGTTGAGCACGGTCGGAACGGTCTGGGGGTACGCGTCGAGGTCGACGAAGCCCTGCTGTCCCGCGGTCACCCGCGCGACGTTGCGGATCTTGCCCAGCGCCACGGACATCACCGAAGTGCTGCCGTCGTTCTTCCCGGTCTGGACGATGTCCGCGACGGCCGGGGAGATGGCCTGGATCCCCTCCCGCGTGATGAGGTAGAAGTCCAGTTTCCCGCCGGCCTGCTCGGTGGAGAAGACGTCTCCGATCTTGAGGCCGTCGATGTCGAAGTTGGGGGTCCCGCCCTTGCCCTCGACGTCCGGCAGTTTCAGCTCCGGCACCTCGGGAATCGCGTCCAGCAGGCCCTGGGAGATACCGCGAGGCTGATCGGGCAGCTTCAACGCGGACAGCACAGCGCTGGCGTCGGGCTTGATCTCGGCCTTGACGGCGTTCGCGTTCGGGAGGTTGGGGTTCGCCGCCAGCCGGTAGATCAGATAGGTCCGGCCGTTGGCACCCTTGGCCAGCAGTGCCTCGTTCTGGCCGAGCTCACGGTTCCCCAGCTGTTTCACACCCGCGTAGACGGTCGTCTCCGTCTTCGTGAGATCCGGCCGCGGCACCGTCGGGTCGTACATGACCTCGTCGCAGACGCCCCACTCCGGGGCGACCCGCTGGCCTTCGGTCGGCATCAGCTGCGGGCCGTTGGGAATACCCATGAGCTGGCCGCGGGGAATGTTCTTCAGCTGTTCGTCCGAAACGACTGTGGGGTTCTTCACCTCGGAGGCCTGGACAGGTCCGGAAGGCTTGTTTCCCGCCTGCTGCGCCCCCTGTTTCGACTGAGCGATGATCAGCAGCCTGGCGGAGGCGAGGTTGAAGGTGGGAATCAGTTTCTTGGGGTTTCCCGCGACGACGTAAACCGTTCCGGACTGTTCGCCGATGACGATGTTTCCCGCGTCCGGCACGGAAGGCTTCGGGCTCAGGAGTCCCCAGATCACGAAGACCAGGACGCCCAGCGCGGCAAGCACGACACCCACGATGGTGGCGCGCGTGTGCGTGCGCATCGGGTCGTGGAGCATGACGGCGTCGCGACGGACCAGCGCGGATTGCATCCGGCGCAGAACGAACTGATAAGCCTGAACTTGAGACTTAGTAGTCGGTGTTGATGGCATTCTCGACCTACAGTCCTCCCCGTCGCGGTACGGTTCCGCAGGATAGCCGTACGGGGACCGTCTGGTGTGGGGTTTCTACCAACTCCAGCTAGGGTCGAGTTCCTCGGGACCGGCTTTCCGGGTACGCAGCACGCACGAGGGGAAGAGAAAGCGCGGATGTCCGTCACCACTCCTCCACGTCCGCCTGGCCCTCCGGGGTCTCAACCTCCAGGCCGCCCGCCGGGGCCGCCGCCAAGGCCCGGCAGGCCGGGCGGTCCGGGTGGCCCCGCCGGCGGCCCTGGAGGCCCCGGTGTTCCTCGCGGACCCGGAGGCCCAGGAGGTCCTGGCGGACCGCAGGGTCCCGGCGGCCCCGGTCCAGGAGGGCCTGGTGGGCCCGGCGGTCCTGGTGGCCCGGGCGGACCTGGTGGGCCCGGTGGCCCGGGCGGTCCTCCGTCCGGCGGCCCCGGCCCGCAGTCCGGTCCTCCGCCCACCCCGGCGGTGCGGATAGCCGCGCCCGCACGGCGCCGGACCGGCGGGATCAACCTCGGCCCGCTGCCCGTGGCGAACCTGGTCGTGCTCGAACTCGGGCTCGCGATCGGTCTCGTGCTCCTCGCGATCGACATGAAGCTGAAGTACGTCGCGATCGGCGTCCTCGCGGTCGCGATCATCATCGCGTTCCTGCGCTGGGGCGGCCGCTGGTTCACCCAGTGGGCTGGCCTCACCCTGCGGTACATGTTCCGCTCGCATGATCGCGTGGCGACTCCGCTTCCGCCGAGCAGCATCGAGGCGCTCGCCGCCGAAGAGGACGCCGTCACCGGCCCCGACGACGCCCGGGTGAACCTGCTTCGCCTCGCTGTTCCCGATCTCGTCGTCGCGCACGGCGTAGACCACGAACGCCAGCAGGTCGGCATCGCGTGGAACGACGGGACGTGGACCGCCGTCCTGCTCGTCGAACCCGCGCCCGCGCTGATCACCCAGGCCGGTGGCGCGCCGAGCCTGCCGCTGTCCGCGCTCGCGCCGTGTCTCGAAGACCGCGGCGTGGTCCTCGACTCGATCCAGATGATCTGGCACTGCTATCCGGGTAGCGCGGCGCTTCCGTCGGACTCGCCCGCGCTCAGTTCCTATATGGAGGTGCTCGGCCCGCTTCCCGCGGCCGCGCGGCGGACGACGTGGGTCGCCATCCGGCTCGACCCGCGCCGGTGCCCGGCCGCCATCCGCGAACGCGGCGGCGGCGTCGTCGGTGCCCACCGCGCGCTGATCGGCGCGTTGTCGCGGGTACGCAACGCCCTGGAGTCCCAGGGCGTGCCGACCCGGCCGCTCGATCCGGACGAGCTGCTGCGGTCCAGCATTTCGGCCGCCGAGCTGACCGCGGTCGCCGGTTCGCCCGCGAAAGTCGGTCTGCAGGAGCGCTGGACCGGCGTCACCGCGGCGGGCATCGGACACGCGAGCTACGCGATCACCAGCTGGCCCAAGGGCAAGATCAGCGGCAGCTTGAACGCGCTGACCAGTGTCCGCGCGTTGTCGGCGACGGTGGCGATGTCGATCTCGCCGTCGGCTGACGAAGGCAAGATCGGCTTGCGGGGCATCGTGCGCCTGAGCGCCCGGAACCCGCGTGAACTTGATGCGGCGGACCAGCGGTTGCAGGGCATCTCGGACCGGCTGGGCGTGACGCTGACGCCGTTGCGCGGCCTGCAGATCTCCGGGTTCTCCGCGACGTTGCCGATCGGAGGCACGGCATGAGCACCCGAATGCGTGACGCTGGCCAGAACGCCGGGGTCGCCCCGGAATTCACCGTCGACCCGGCCATGCTCGACGCGATCAGCCCGTCCGGCGACCGAGGCGGAATCGTCCTCGGCTCCGGCCTCAAGGGCGAGCCGCTGACGATCTCCGCGCTGCGCTCGACACCGACCCGGATCGTGCTGGTCGGCGGCCTGTACCTGGCTCGCCAGGTGGCGCTGCGGGCGATGGCCGTCGGGGCGTGGGTCGTCGTGGCGACCGGACGTCCGGCCGCGTGGCAGGTTCTCCCCCAAGCGGCGGGGAATCAGCCCAACGGCAGGCCGTCGCCGCTGGTGCAGATCCGGCGGCTGTCGCCGGTGGACCTCCCACGTCCGTCGGAGGACGCGCCGCTGCTCGTGGTGACCGACGGCGGTCCGACGCCACAGGACCTGTTCCCGCCGCGCTCGCCGTGGCAGACGACGGTCTACGTGCTGCCGTACCTGCACCCGCAGGCCGGGGCGACCGCGAACGCGGCCGACCTGGTGCTGATGCAGCGGCTCCCGCCCGGACAGGCCGAGCTGGCCGCGCGCATCTGGCGGCTCCCGCCGCAGATGATGAAGCAGCTCACGACGTTGAAGGACGACCAGGTCGTCGCGCTGGGACGCAACCTGTGGCGGCCCCTTCGCCTGGTCACGACGGCCAAGGAACAGCAGATCCTGGGCCCCGTGCGCCGCGGCGACTAACCCGCCCGCGTCGACTTTAGCGGCCTAAAGGTGCTCCGCAGGGGCACTGTCCATATCGGACAGTGCCCCCGTTTTGCGTCCCGCCCCAGAGCGCGATTAGGGGGCGAAAGTCGACCTGGGCCGGGAAGCGGGTCGCGCGCTGGTCGGTCAAGAGGCAATCGCGACGGCTGTGGATAAGCCGGGGGTTGTGGATAAGTCGGCACTGTGGGAGCGGTGATGACCATGGGTTGTCGGTCTTGTCGATCACCGTGTCGGCGTGACCAAACCATTCGATGCATCCCATCTCCCTGACGTCTTCCGCGGCTCTGAGGCGCGTAAAGCGGGTCTCATCACGGCGAGCCGGCTACGCGGTCCCAGCGTGCGGAGACTGTTCCAGGACGTCTACACGCGCGCTGACGTAGAAGTCACGCACGAGCTGCGCTGCCGCGGCGCCGCGTTGCTGGCACCTCCGGAAGCCGTGCTGACCGGCCGATCGGCCGCGACCGTCCACGGCACCGAGCTGGCCAGGCCCAACGACCCGGTCGAGATGATCGTGCCGGAGAAACACCGCTTCGGTCCGATAGTGGGTATCAAGGTCCGGCGGACCGAGGTCAAACCCGAAGAATCGAAGCCGTGGAACGGGATTCGTATCGCGAGGAAAAGCCGGATCGCGTTGGACCTGCTCCTCCGGCTTTCTCCCCGGAAAGCCGGCTGGGTGCGACGACTCCGCACCGGCGTCCCGGATCTGGACCAGTTCATGAGAGCCGAGAAGCTGACCGATCTGCATCTCAACCGGGAGTTCTATGGCCGCCGCAATCGAGGGATCCGGTTGGCCAGACATGCTTTGCGACTGTCCGATCCGCGCGCGGAGTCACCCCGGGAATCGGAGCTGCGAATCGTACTGGCCGCCGGCGGCATCAAGACGACACCTCAGGTCGAGGTCTTCTCCCGAACGGGTCATTTCATCGCTCGCCTGGACCTGGCGGATGACGAGGCCAAAGTCGCCATCGAATACGACGGCCGATGGCACAACACGCCGGAACAACGGGCTCACGATCGCAAACGCCGAAGACGGGCGGAGGCCGAAGGCTGGCGGTTCGTCATCGTCACCGCGGACGATCTGGCGACCGATTTCGAAGGCGTCGTCGAGGCCGTCCTGCGAGCCCGCCGGGGCGCGGTCAGCCCGCTAACTGTGCCGCGGCCGGGTCAGGAGGGAGTGCGCATGGCGCGCGTTTGATCGGCGCGGGCGGCGAGTTCGGTGTCCGGCGGGTAGTCGACGGCCACCAGCGTGAGGCCGTGAGCGGGAGCGACAGCGCTGTCACGCGTGCGGCTTTCCAGGACATCGCCGGGCCAATCGAGCGGACGGCGGCCATCGCCGACCAGAAGTAGTGCCCCGACCAGGCTCCGCACCATCGAGTGGCAGAACGCGTCGGCGGAGACGTCGACCTCGACCGCGTGCGGCCCGGTACGCCGCCAGACGAGCCTTTGCAGCTCTCGGATTGTCGTCCCGCCTTCGCGCTGTTTGCAGAAGGCAGCGAAGTCCTGGAGCCCCATGAGGGACGCTGACGCCTCGTTCATCGCGTCGATCGAGAGCGGTCGTCCCCAGGCCAGGGTGTCGTGGCGCCTCAAGGGATCCACGCCCCACGGTGCGTCGGAGACGCGGTAGCGATAGTGCCTCCGCACGGCGGAAAACCGCGCATCGAAACCCGCGGGCGCCACGCGAGCGCCCAGTACCCGGACGTCCCCCGGGAGATACCGATTCCAGCGGTGACACATCCGCCCCAGGTCAGGAATGCCTTGCTCGTCCAGTTCCAGGCGACCGGATCGCGTTTTGCCCGCTAAAGGCGACACGTCGACGTGGACCACCTGGCCGGCCGCGTGTACACCGGCGTCGGTGCGGCCGGCGACGACGACGGACTTCGGAACCGAGGCTCCTGGAGGCTGCTTCGCGAGCGCCTCTTCGAGGACGCCCTGGACCGTGCGCCGCCCAGGTTGCCGCGCCCAGCCGGAGAAATCGGTGCCGTCGTAGGAAACATCCAGACGCAGACGAACGAGCCCGCCCTCCGCAGTGGGAGTGGCGGGCTCGTCCGGGGTGTTCGGTGCCGTCAGGACGTCAGTCCTTCTTGCTGTCCGCGTCCGCGGCGGGGGCCTCAGCAGCCTCGTCGGCGGCAGGAGCCTCGGTGGCCTCCGGAGCCTCAGTGGCGGCCGTGTCGGCAGCCTCAGTGGCCTCGGTGGTCTCCTCGGCGGCCGGGGCGGCAGCCTTCGGCTCGTCCTTGGCGAACTTCGTCTTGCGCGCGGCCTCGGCCTCGGCGGTGACGGTCTTCTCGGCCACCAGCTCGATGACCGCCATGGGGGCGTTGTCGCCCTTGCGCGCCATCGTCTTGGTGATCCGGGTGTAGCCACCCGGACGCTCCGCGAAGAACGGACCGATCTCGGCGATCAGCTTGTGCACGACGTCCTTGTCGCGCACCACACGCTGGATCTGACGACGGTTGTGCAGGTCGCCCCGCTTCGCCTTCGTGATCAGCTTCTCGGCCAGCGGGCGCACCCGCCGGGCCTTCGCCTCGGTCGTCGTGATCTTGCCGTGCTCGAACAGCTGGGTGGCCAGATTGGCCAGAATCAGCCGCTCGTGCGCGGGCGACCCGCCGAGACGGGGTCCCTTTGTGGGGGTGGGCATCGGTTCTCCTCGTTCAGCTCACAGCTGGAGGCCGTCGCTCCCCCACCCCTACTGGTGTGAGGGAGCCGTAGCTGGCCTTACAGCTGCTCCGTCTCTGCGTAGTCCTGGCCATCGTCGTGGCCATTGTCCGAAATTCCGTCCGTGATGCTGTCGACGCCCTCAGACCAGCCTTCACCGTCGTAGCTGGCCGCGGCCGCGGTCGGGTCGAACCCGGGCGGGCTGTCCTTCAGCGCGAGGCCGAGACCGACGAGCTTGAGCTTGACCTCGTCGATCGACTTCGCACCGAAGTTGCGGATGTCCAGCAGGTCGGCCTCGCTGCGCGAGACCAGTTCGCCGACGGTGTGGATGCCCTCGCGCTTGAGGCAGTTGTACGACCGGACGGTGAGGTCCAGGTCCTCGATCGGCATCGCGTAGGCGGCGATGGTGTCCGCCTCCTGCGGCGACGGGCCGATCTCGATGCCCTCGGCGTCGACGTTCAGCTCGCGCGCGAGACCGAACAGCTCCACCAGCGTCTTACCGGCCGACGCGACGGCGTCCCGCGGCGTGATCGACGGCTTCGTCTCCACGTCCAGGATCAGCTTGTCGAAGTCGGTGCGCTGCTCGACACGAGTCGCCTCGACCTTGTAGGTCACCTTCAGCACCGGGGAGTAGATGGAGTCGACCGGGATCCGGCCGATCTCCGCGCCCGCCTGCTTGTTCTGCAGGGCCGGAACGTAACCGCGGCCGCGCTCGACGACGAGCTCGATCTCGAGCTTGCCCTTGCCGTTCAGCGACGCGATGTGCAGATCCGGGTTGTGCACGGTGACACCGGCCGGGGGCACGATGTCGGCAGCCGTGACCTCACCGGGACCCTGCTTGCGCAGGTACATGGTGACCGGCTCGTCCTCTTCCGAGGAGACCACGAGCTCCTTGAGGTTCAGGATGATGTCGGTGACGTCTTCCTTCACCCCGGGAACGGTGGTGAACTCGTGCAGCACGCCGTCGATGCGGATGCTCGTCACGGCCGCGCCCGGAATGGACGACAGCAGCGTGCGCCGCAGCGAGTTGCCGAGCGTGTAGCCGAAGCCGGGCTCCAGCGGTTCGATGGTGAACCGGGAGCGGGTCTCGTTGACCGTCTCTTCGCCGAGAGCCGGCCGCTGGGAAATCAGCATCTTTCCTAATTCCTTTCCAAACGGCGCCCGCCATATGACACCGAAAGGGATGGCGAAACGGCGGCGCGCTCCGGGCGCCGCCGCCCGTGCCCACACCGGGCCGGGGAAACCCCGGCCCGGTGATGGATCACTTCGAGTAGAGCTCGACGATCAGCTGTTCCTGGACCGGAACATCGATCTGAGCGCGCTCCGGGAGCTGGTGGACCAGCACACGGAGGTTGGACGGAACAACCTGGAGCCACGCGGGAACGGGACGCTCGCCGAACGACTCCTTGGCAGCGACGAAGGGCAGCATCGAGAACGACTTCGGCCGTACGTCGATGATGTCCCACTTGCTGACCTGATACGAGGGAACGTTGACCTTGACGCCGTTGACCACGAAGTGACCGTGGCTCACCAGCTGACGCGCCTGACGGCGGGTGCGGGCGATGCCGGCGCGGTAGATCACGTTGTCGAGACGGGACTCGAGGATCTGCAGCAGGTTCTCACCGGTCTTACCGGGACGCCGAACGGCTTCCTTGTAGTACCGGACGAACTGACGCTCGAGAACGCCGTACGTGTAACGAGCCTTCTGCTTCTCCTGCGACTGCAGGAGGTACTCGGACTCCTTGATCCGACCGCGGCCGTGCTGGCCGGGCGGATAGGGGCGACGCTCGAAAGCCTGGTCGCCGCCGATGAGGTCAACCTTGAGGCGACGCGAAATACGCGTCGCGGGGCCGGTGTAACGAGCCATTTCTTCTTACTCCTCCCCGTTCCTCAGACCCGGCGCCGCTTGGGCGGGCGGCAGCCGTTGTGAGGCTGCGGGGTCACGTCCTGGATGGTGCCGACCTCGAGGCCGGCCGCCTGCAGCGAGCGGATCGCCGTCTCGCGGCCCGAACCCGGGCCCTTCACGAAAACGTCGACCTTCTTCATGCCGTGCTCGGCAGCCTTGCGGGCGGCGTTCTCGGCGGCCATCTGCGCGGCGAACGGGGTGGACTTACGCGAGCCCTTGAAGCCCACGTGACCACTCGACGCCCACGCGATCACGGCACCGGTCGGGTCCGTGATCGAGACGATGGTGTTGTTGAAGGTGCTCTTGATGTGCGCGTGACCGTGCGCGACATTCTTCTTTTCCTTACGGCGGACCTTCTTGGCCCCCGCCGCAGTACGAGACTTCGGTGGCATGTTTTGAGGGTTCTCCTGTTAGCGCGCGTTCTCTTGGTGAGCGGCGACCGCTTCGGCCTGGCCGCGCCGGATGATCGAACCGGCGTCGGTGTACAGGTTCCGCAGCGCCATCGGGCGGGCGTAGAGCGCCTTGGGCGAGACACAAGCCGAGCCGCGACGGTGAACGCCGCCCATCTGCACGACCTTCTTGCCCTGGACGCTCACTTCTTGCCAGCCTTCTTCTTGCCGGCGACCGTCTTCTTCGGACCCTTGCGGGTGCGGGCGTTGGTCTTGGTGCGCTGACCACGGACGGGAAGTCCGCGACGCCAGCGAAGGCCCTCGTAGCACCCGATCTCGATCTTCCGACGGATGTCGGCGTTCACCTCGCGGCGAAGGTCACCCTCGACCTTGAAGTTCTCTTCGATGTAGACCCGCAGCTTGGCGAGGTCGTCATCGCTCAGATCCTTGACGCGAGTGTCCGCGTTGAGCTCGGCAGCCGCGATGAGCTGCTTCGAGCGGGTACGGCCGATGCCGTAGATGTAGGTCAGCGCGATCTCCAACCGCTTTTCGCGGGGGAGGTCTACGCCAGCGAGTCGTGCCATTGGCGTTGATGCTCCTTCATAGATTTCATCTTCAGGTCTGCTCCCCGTCCGGTCCCGGGACCGACTCGCCTGTCGTGCCCTCTGCTTGCGCTTCGGGTGTCCCGGCCTCGGCCTGAAGTCCGAGGGTGAACCGGGCCGTTCGCACGGCCCGGCAGGTGCGGGGAGATTGTGTAGCCGTCAATCCACTCTGTACGAGTGCGAGTGATCAGCCCTGCCGCTGCTTGTGCCGCAGGTTCTCGCAGATCACCATGATCCGGCCGTGACGGCGGATCACCTTGCACTTGTCGCAGATCTTCTTGACGCTCGGCTGGACCTTCACGTCTCCTGCTCTCCTGCTTGTGCTAACTCGTCGTGATCACTTGTAGCGATAGACGATGCGACCACGAGACAAGTCGTAGGGCGAGAGCTCCACGACAACCCTGTCCTCGGGCAGGATGCGGATGTAGTGCTGCCGCATCTTGCCGCTGATGTGTGCAAGGACCTTGTGGCCGTTCTCCAACTCGACGCGGAACATCGCGTTGGGGAGCGGCTCGACTACGCGGCCTTCGACCTCGATGGCCCCGTCTTTCTTGCCCATGTCCTCCGCATTTCCTGTCGCTACGCTGTGTTATCAGTCAGAGCTTGAGTGCTTGGCTGGGTGGTGCTTCGGCACACTCCTGCCCGGCTCCAATGTCCGTTCGCGAGAAGTCACGAGCGCGCAGGATCCGGGCGCGATGAGTACACCGACTTGACAGTGTACGCAACCCGTGTCGTGAGCCCCAAACGGGGGGTGACTGTGTTAGGTGACCCCTGTGCCCGCCAGTGGCGACTGCCTCCATCGTACGCCTGCGCCGACGTGCGTTTCGCCCCCTAATCGCGCTCCGGGAGGCCAGTGACCTGGCGGCGTCCGGCCGGGCGAAGTGCACCCGATGGGGGCAGGAGCGGGCGGCTCCCGGCGGACTCGGCGCTGTGCCTGACGGCGGCCTGACTCGCGTTTAGCCCGCTAACCGCGCTCCGGCGCCCACGCGACTTTAGCCCCCTGATCGCGCTCCCGGTGATCGCGATCAGGGGGCTAAACGCAGGTCGGGGCGCACGTCGCGGTTAGCGGGCTAAACGCGATCCGGGCGGGGCGGGGCTGGGTCAGGCGTCTTCGGGGGCGGTCAGCACCCACGGGCCGTCATCGGTGATGGCGACGGTGTGCTCCCAGTGCGCGGCACGTGAGCCGTCCGCGGTCACGACGGTCCACCCGTCGTCGAGCTCGACGGTCTCGCCGCCGCCACCGGTCAGCATGGGCTCGATCGCGAGCGCCATCCCGGTCTTGAGCCGCGGGCCCTTGCCCGGCTTGCCCAGGTTCGGCAGGAACGGGTCCATGTGCATCTGGCGCCCGATGCCGTGACCGCCGTACTCGACGATCATCCCGTACTCGATGCCGTCTTCCCGGCTCGCCTTCTCGGCCGCGGTCTGCACGGCGTGCGAGATGTCGGTGAGCCGGCCACCGGACGACACCGCGGCGATCCCCGCCCACATCGCGGCCTCGGTGGCCGCCGAAAGCGCGAGATCCGCCTTTGACACCTCACCGATCGCGAGGGTGACAGCGGAGTCGCCGTGCCAGCCGTCGAGGATCGCACCGCAGTCCACCGAGATGATGTCGCCCTCGTTGAGGACCTGCGTCTTCGACGGGATGCCGTGGACGATCTGCTCATTCACCGAGGCGCAGATCGACGCCGGGAAGCCGTGGTAGCCCTTGAACGAGGGCACCGCACCGGCGTCGCGGATCGTCTGCTCGGCGAGTTCGTCGAGATCGGCCGTCGTGGCCCCCGGCTTGGCGATCTCGCGCACCGCGGTGAGGGTGCGCCAGACGACCAGTCCGGCGGCGCGCATCGCCTGTAGCTCGCCGGGGCTTTTGAGTTCGATCATGCGTCCACGACGAAGTCGTTGCAGTACACGCAGTCCTCCGAGATTCACGTGCGGTCGCGCAGCGCTTCCAGCACGCGGGCGGAGATCTCGTCCACCGAGCCGACACCGTCGACCGTGACGAGGATGTCCGCGTAGTACTCGAGCAGCGGAGCCGTCTCGGACACGTAGATCTGCTGACGACGACGGATGACGTCTTCGGTGTCGTCCGAGCGGCCGCGCGAAAGCAGCCGCTCGACGACGACGTCCTCCGAAACCTGGAGCTGGATGACCGCGTTGAGCTCGGTGTCGGCCTCGCCGAGGATCTCACCGAGGACATCGGCCTGCTTCGTGTTGCGCGGGAAGCCATCCAGCAGGAACCCGGCCTTGGCGTCCGGCTCGGCCAGGCGCTCGCGCACCATCTCGTTCGTGACCGAGTCAGGGACCAGTTCACCGGAGTCCAGGTAGCGCTTGGCCTCCTGACCCAGCGGCGTCTGCTCCCCCACGTGGGCGCGGAACAGATCGCCGGTCGAGATGTGCGGGATCCGGAGCTTCTCCGACAGTGCTACCGCCTGAGTACCTTTGCCCGCGCCAGGAGGGCCAACGAGAACCAGGCGCGTCACTTCAAGAACCCTTCGTAGTTACGTTGCATCAGCTGGCTTTCGATCTGCTTCACGGTGTCGAGACCGACACCGACCATGATCAGCACAGCCGTGCCACCGAACGGGAAGTTCTGGTTGTTCCCGCTGCCGGTGACGGACAGGAAGAAGTTCGGAAGGATCGCGATGATGCCCAGGTACAAAGAGCCCGGCAGAGTGATCCGGCCGAGGACGTAGCTGAGGTACTCCGCGGTGGGACGGCCCGGACGGATACCCGGGATGAAGCCACCGAACTTCTTCATTTCCTCCGCACGCTCGTCCACGTTGAACGTGATCGTGATGTAGAAGTACGTGAAGAAGATGATCAACGCGAAGTACAGCAGGACGTGCGCCCAGCTGGACTGGTTGACGATGTAGTTCTGGATGAAGACCTGCCAGCCGGCGTTGCTGTTGGCGTCCCCGACGAGGCGGCTGATCAGGTCCGGCAGGTAGAGCAGCGACGAGGCGAAGATGACCGGGATGACACCGGCCTGGTTCACCTTGATCGGCAGGTAGGTCGAGGTTCCGCCGTACATGCGGCGGCCGATCATGCGCTTGGCGTACTGCACCGGGATCCGGCGCTGGCCCTGCTCGACGAAGATGACGCTGGCGATGATCACCAAGCCGAACACGCAGATCAGGCTGAAGACCACCGGGCCGGCGCTGCTGAGGATGTTGCCACCCTCGATCGGGATACGGGCCGCGATGTTCAGGAAGATCAGCACGGACATGCCGTTGCCGACGCCGCGCTCGGTGATCAGCTCACCCAGCCACATCATGACGGCCGTACCGGCGGTCATCGTGACGACGATGATGGCCAGCGTGTAAACGCTGTTGTCCGGGATGATCGAGGTTTCGCACTGCGGGAAGAGCTGCTTGCGGTCGGCGAGCGCCACCACACCGGTCGCCTGCAGGACCGCGAGCGCGATCGTCAGGTACCGGGTGTACTGGGTCAGCTTGCCCTGGCCGGCCTGGCCTTCCTTCTTCAGCTCCTCGAACCGCGGGATGACCACGGTGAGAAGCTGGACGATGATGCTCGCCGTGATGTACGGCATGATGCCGGTCGAGAACAGCGACAGCTGCAGTAGCGCACCACCGCTGAACAGGTTCAGCAGCTGATAGACGCCCTCCTGCGACCCAGTCTCCGTGCATTGCTGCACGGCGGAATAAGAGATGCCCGGGGCCGGGATGGTGGCACCGATTCGGTAGACCGCGACGATGGCTAGCGTGAACAGGATCTTCTTACGTAGATCCGGCGTCGCGAGAGCCGAGCGGAAGGCGCTGAGCACGCGGGGGACCTCCTCGGCGTCGTCGGCTGTCTTACCGACGATCGGCTTGGCCGGCCTGGGGCCGGCAGGAACACACAGCTTTCTGGCACAAGCCAGGAACGCTTCGGGGCACACTCGTCCCGAAGCGTGTCGCCGACTCTAACAGCTTCACAGGGCGTGTCCGCAGTGCGTGTGGGTTTTCCGAACGAAGGTTGGTCCACCAGGTTGATCGACTTCCGCTTCTCGGTCCGGAACCTTGACAGATCGCCCTGTCGTTCCCCACTTTCCGGCCTCACCGGATCGCACTTAGCCCGCTAAACGCGCTGTGATCAGGCGCGGGGCTCAGGAGCTCGACGCGGCGAGGGCGCCCGCCATGCCGATCAGCACGACACCGGTGCCGCGATCGACGTTGCGAGTGGCGCGGCGCGACAGGCGGAGCGACTTCACGAGCGTGCCGACTCCGATATAAGTGGCGCCCGCGACGAATTCGGCGAGCAGATATACGGCGCCGAGGATCGCGATCTGCGCGGGAAAGGAGCCGTGAGCTGCGTCGATGAACTGCGGCACGAACGCGGTGAAGATGAGGATCGCCTTCGGGTTCGTGATCGCGACGACGAATTCCTTCCTCGCGATCCGCAGCGCCGGCACGGGTTCAGCGCCTTGTGGCGCGGGGACCGCCGTCGTCCGTTCACCGCGGAAGGTCGACCACAGCAGCCGTCCGCCGATCCAGACCAGATAGGCGACACCCGCCCACTTGATCACCGTGAGTGCAAGCTCGGAGGCGGCCAGGAGCTGTCCGAGCCCTGCGGCGACCGCCGTGATCAAGACCGTGAACGCGGCCAAACGGCCTAACAGGCCGACGAGCCCTTTCCACGCACCCTGTGTCATACCGTGGTGCAGGCCAAGCAGGTTGTTCGCCCCTGGCGTAAAAGCCACGAGCACCGCCGCACCGAAAAAGACCACCGCCCAAGTCATCGGCCACCTCCTCCTCCACCGTATCGGCCGGCGCGAGCGCGTTTAGCGGGCTAATCGCGCTCCCTCGGGCCGGGATCCGGCGGAGGCGCGAAGGCCGAATAGTCCGGCGGAGTCTCGGGTTGCGGCTCCGGCGGGAGCACTGTGATGGAGATGCCGTCCTTGGGAGTGGGCATATCCGCCAGGCTCGGGTCGCCGCTCACCGGGATTTCGTCCTCCTCGACGCGATGACTCATCACCGCCGCGCCCGCCGCGGCGACGACTGCGGCGAAAAGCGCCCACATGCCCGCTTCGGGTGTCGTCGTCGATTCGATGGTCGGGCCGATTCCGATGCCGATTCCCAGCATTCCGATGGTGGTCACGACAGCGGCGAGAAACACCGCGGCGCTGGTGGTCAGCCAGCGGTCCAGCGCATTCAGTGGTCGCCGGTAGGCCGCCTTCGCGCTGACGAGCAGGGCGCCCAGGAGCAGGGCGGCGGCGATCACCAAAGGGACACCGACGGGGGTCGACGATTGTTTGAACGACTCTCCCAGCTGAACGAACTCCGACCCCCACGCGCTCTGCACGGTGACAAGCTCAAAGCTCTGGCCCTGATCGAAGTCAGTCCGGTGCTGTGAGCGGAAGAGCGGGAAGAAGGAGCCGACGAGCGTCAAGACCATCGCCAAAGCGGACAAGCCTGCCGCGACCAGCCGGCGCGGCTCGGGCCGGTCATACCGCTCCGGAGCGCCCACGGGATCCGCGGGGTCCGGCACCGACACGACCGTCGGCGGAGCGTCCGGCTGTTGCTGAAAGGGCTGCGGATCCTGCCCGGAAGGTGTGTCCACCTCGTGATCCTTCCAGTTCAGCCGCACCGCCGCCACGCCCTTCGCTTGGGTGGGCACGTCGACTTTCGCGGGCTAACCGCGATCTGGGGCATGGGCGCCTGGGCGGCCACCGGATCGCGGTTAGCCCGCGAAAGTCGACACGGGCGCGGAGGGCGGCGCGGCTGGCAGATCGCGGTTAGGTGGCGAAAGTCGCCTGGGTGGCCCGAAACGGTATCGGCGCGCAGGTCGCGATTAGCCCGCGAAACGCAAGTCCGTGGGAGCGCCAGGGAGAAGGGACCGGATGACGGTTAGGCGGCGAAAGTCGCCATGGACGCCGAGCACCTGGGCGACCACAGGATCGCGGTTAGCCCGCGAAAGTCGACACGGTGGAGCCGAGCGAAGCGAAGGCGGGAGAGCGAAGCGAGCGCAAGCGAAAGGCCCGCCGTGGCGGAGCCAGGCGGGCCTTTCGGTGGAGCGAGCGGAGAGAGCTCAGAGCGTGGTGGCGGAGCCACCGGCGGCGGAGAGCTTCTCCTTGGCGGAGCCGGAGAAAGCATCGGCGGTGACGTCCAGCTTGACGCCGTTCAGGTCACCGTTGCCGAGCACCTTCACGAGCTTGTTCTTGCGAACAAGGCCCTTCGCGACGAGCTCCTCGTTGCCGACCTTGCCACCCTCCGGGAAGACGCGGGCGATGTCGCCCAGGTTCACCGGCTGGTACTCGGTACGGAAGCGGTTCTTGAAGCCGCGAAGCTTCGGGAGCCGCATGTGGATGGGCATCTGCCCACCCTCGAAACCGGCGGGCACGTTCTTCCGGGCCTTGGTGCCCTTGGTACCGCGACCGGCGGTCTTGCCCTTCGAGCCCTCACCACGGCCGACGCGGATCTTGTCGCGCTTCGCGCCCGGAGCCGGACGAAGGTGGTGGATCTTGATGGCAGTCATGCCTTGACCTCCTCGACCTCCACCAGGTGGCGGACCGTGTGGATGAGGCCGCGAACCTGGGGAGTGTCTTCACGCACGACGCTCTGGCGGATCTTGCGCAGCCCGAGGGTGCGCAGCGACTCGCGGTGAGCGTGCTTCGTGCCGATCTTGCTCTTGACCTGGGTCACCTTGAGCTGAGTCATGTCAGACCCCCTGACCCGCACGCTGGCGCAGCATCCGAGCCGGGGCGACGTCCTCGAGCGGGAGACCGCGGCGGGCCGCGACCTCTTCGGGACGCTGGAGACCCTTCAGGGCCGCCACGGTCGCGTGCACGATGTTGATCGCGTTGTCGGAGCCGAGCGACTTCGACAGCACGTCGTGGACACCCGCGCACTCCAAGACCGCGCGGACCGGACCACCGGCGATGACACCGGTACCGGCGGAAGCCGGACGCAGCAGCACGACACCGGCGGCTTCCTCACCCTGGATCGGGTGGGGAATGGTGCCGCCGACGCGGGGAACGCGGAAGAAGTTCTTCTTCGCTTCCTCGACGCCCTTGGCGATGGCCGCGGGAACTTCCTTGGCCTTGCCGTAGCCGACGCCGACCTGACCGTCGCCGTCACCGACGACCACCAGGGCGGTGAAGCTGAAGCGACGACCACCCTTGACGACCTTGGCGACGCGGTTGATCGTCACGACCTTTTCGAGGTGCGGGGTCTTTTCCTGGCCGGCCCCGCCACGGCCGCTGTCGCGCCGGTCACGGCGGTCGCGACGGTCATTGCGGTCGTTGCCGCCCTGTCCGCCGGGTCCACCCTGGCCGCCGCCGAATTGCCGTGTACGTCCCGGCATCAGGCTGTCCTTCCATTCACGAGCATCTGCATCAGAACTCCAACCCCGCCTCACGGGCAGCGTCGGCGAGCGCCGCGATGCGGCCGTGGTAGGCGTTGCCACCACGGTCGAACACCACGGTCGAGACACCGGCGTTCTTGGCGCGGTTGGCGACAAGTTCCCCGACCTTCGCGGCCTTGGCCTTCTTGTCGCCGTCGAGCGCGCGGACGTCCGCCTCGAGGGTGGACGCCGACGCCAGGGTCTTGCCGGCGAGGTCGTCGATCAGCTGCACGGCGATGTGCCGCGACGAACGCTTGACGACCAGGCGCGGACGCTGGTCCGTGCCGTTGATCTTCTTGCGGAGCCGGAAGTGCCGACGGGCCTTCGCGACGCGGCGGCGGGTCGAGATGTCCTTGCCGACCGGCTTGCGCTTCGTAGTCGTGTCGCTCATGATCACTTACCCGTCTTTCCGACCTTGCGGCGGATCTTCTCACCCTCGTAGCGCAGGCCCTTGCCCTTGTACGGGTCCGGGCGGCGCAGCTTGCGGATGACCGCGGCGATCTGGCCGACCTTCTGCTTGTCGATGCCCGAGACCGAGAACCGGGTGGGGGTCTCGACCTTGAAGGTGATGCCTTCCGGGGCCTCGATCTTCACCGGGTGGCTGTAGCCGAGGGCGAACTCGAGGTCCGAACCCTTGGCCTGCACGCGGTAACCGACACCGTGGATCTCAAGCTTCTTCTCGTAACCCTCGGTCACACCGACGACGAGGTTGTTGACCAGCGTCCGGGTGAGACCGTGCAGGGCACGGCTGGTGCGCTCCTCGTCGGGCCGCTTCACCTGCAGCGTGCCGTCTTCGGCGCGCTCCACGGTGATCGGCTCGGCGATGGTGTGCTCAAGGGTGCCCTTGGGCCCCTTGACCTGAATGTGCTGACCATCGATGGTCACCTCGACCCCGGAGGGGACGGCGACCGGCAGCTTTCCAATGCGTGACATGTCTGTGCCCCCTTCCTTACCAGACGTAGGCGAGGACTTCGCCGCCCACGCTGTTGCGCTTGGCCTGACGGTCGGTCTGGAGGCCGGACGACGTCGAGATGATCGCGACGCCGAGGCCACCGAGAACCGACGGCAGTTCGGTCGATTTTGCGTAGACCCGCAGGCCGGGCTTCGACACGCGGCGAAGGCCGGCGATGCTGCGCTCACGGTTGGGGCCGTACTTCAGCTCCACGATGAGGTTCTTGTGCTTCTCGCCCGGCTCGTCGCGGTAGCCCGAAATGTAGCCCTCGCGCTTGAGGATCTCGGCGATGTTCGCCTTGATCTTCGAGTGGGGAAGCACGACCTCGTCGTGGTAAGCCGAGTTCGCGTTACGCAGACGGGTCAAGAAGTCTGCGATGGGGTCGGTCATCGTCATGGTGACCTGTCAACCTTTCTCGCCCTGGTTCCCTGTGCTAAGGCAGGGCCTGTGGCGAAGTGGGAGTTAAAAAAGACTCTTACCAGCTGGACTTGCGGACGCCGGGCAGCTCGCCCGCGTGTGCCATCTCGCGAAGGCAGATCCGGCAGAGTCCGAACTTGCGGAACACCGAGTGCGGGCGACCGCATCGCTGGCAGCGCGTGTAACCGCGAACCTTGAACTTCGGCGTCTTCGCGGCCTTGTGGACCAGTGCTTTCTTGGCCATCGACTCAGTTCTCCTTGAACGGGAAGCCGAGCTTGCGAAGCAGCGCGCGGCCCTCGTCGTCGGTGTTGGCGGTGGTGACGACAGTGACGTCCATACCGCGCGGGCGGTCGATGGCGTCCGGGTCGATCTCGTGGAACATCGACTGCTCGTTGAGACCGAACGTGTAGTTGCCGTTGCCGTCGAACTGCTTCGGCGAAAGCCCGCGGAAGTCGCGGATACGCGGAAGCGCGATGGTCAGCAGCCGGTCGAGGAACTCCCACATCCGGTCGCCGCGCAGCGTGACGCGCGCGCCGATCGGCTGGCCCTCACGCAGCTTGAACTGCGCGATGGACTTGCGGGCCTTGCGAACCTCGGGCTTCTGCCCGGTGATCGCGGCCAGGTCGCGGATGGCGCCTTCGATCAGCTTGCTGTCACGGGCGGCGTCACCGACACCCATGTTCACGACGACCTTGACGACGCCCGGGATCTGGTGGACGTTCTCGAAGGAGAACTCCTCCTGGAGCTGTCCCTTGATCTCCTCGCGGTACCGCACCTTGAGGCGCGGGGCGATCTTCTCTGCGGTGGTCATGATCAGATGTCCTTACCGTTCCGGCGCGAGACCCGGACCTTCTTGCCGTCCTCGCCGATGCGGTAGCCGATGCGAGTCGGCTTGCCGTCGGAGTCGACGACCATCACGTTCGAGACGTGGATGGGCGCCTCCTGGGTGACGATGCCGCCGGACTGCGCGCCGCGCTGGGTCTGCGAGATCCGGGTGTGCTTCTTGATCCGGTTCACGCCTTCGACCAGCACGCGCTCGCGCTCGGGGTAGGCCTGGATGACCTTGCCTTTGGCACCCTTGTCCTTGCCGGCGATGACGACGACCGTGTCGCCCTTCTTCACCTTCATGCTCTACAACACCTCCGGCGCGAGCGAAATGATCTTCATGAACTTTCGGTCGCGCAGCTCGCGGCCCACCGGGCCGAAGATGCGGGTGCCGCGGGGCTCATTGTCGTTCTTGATGAGCACAGCAGCGTTCTCGTCGAAGCGGATGTAAGAACCGTCCGGACGACGGCGCTCCTTGCGCGTGCGAACGATGACGGCCTTGACGACGTCACCCTTCTTCACGCCGGCGGCCGGCATGGCGTCCTTCACGGTGGCGACGATGATGTCGCCGATACCCGCGTAGCGCCGCCCGGAACCACCGAGAACGCGGATGCAAAGGATTTCCTTCGCGCCCGTGTTGTCGGCAACCCGAAGCCGCGACTCCTGCTGGATCACGTCTACTCCTGTATGTCGCGCTGGTTCTCGCGTTGAACCGCGAGCCTTGCGGAACTAAGGGACTCAAAAAGAGCCCTACTTACTTGGCCTTCTCCACGATCTGCACCAGACGCCAGCGCTTGGTCGCCGACAGCGGGCGGGTCTCCATCAGGGTGACCCGGTCGCCCACGCCCGCCTCGTTGTTCTCGTCGTGCACCTTGACCTTGCTGGTGCTGCGGAGAACCTTGGCGTAACGACGGTGCTTCTTGCGGTCTTCGAGCTCGACCACGATCGTCTTGTTCATCTTGTCCGAGACGACGTAACCCTCACGGACCTTGCGGTCGTTGCGGGGGGCCGCCTCAGCGTTGGGCTGCTCGCTCATGCGGCACCTTCACTCTCGGCGTCAGGGGAAACGGACAGGCCGAGTTCACGCTCGCGCATGACCGTGTAGATCCGCGCGATGTCCGTACGGACGATGCGCAGACGGCGGTTGTTGTCGAGCTGTCCGGTCGCCATCTGGAAACGGAGGTTGAAGAGCTCCTCCTTGTATTCCTTCAGACGCAGAACGAGCTCTTCCGCGGTGAGCTCACGCAGCTCCGATGCCTGGGCAGCACCTGCCTTCGCCATCAGAACTCACCACCTTCACGGGTCACGATGCGGCACTTCATGGGCAGCTTGTGGATCGCGCGACGGAGCGCCTCACGGGCGGTCTCCTCGTTCGGGAACGAGATCTCGAACATCACGCGGCCCGGCTTCACGTTGGCGATCCACCACTCGGGCGAACCCTTACCGGAACCCATGCGGGTTTCCGCCGGCTTCTTGGTCAGCGGGCGGTCCGGGTAGATGGTCGTCCACACCTTGCCACCACGCTTGATGTGACGCGTCATGGCGATACGAGCGGACTCGATCTGCCGGTTGGTCACGTAGCTGTGCTCAAGCGCCTGGATGCCGTACTCGCCGAAGCTCACATTCGTACCGCCCTTGGCGGCACCGTGGCGCTTCGGGGAGTGCTGCTTCCGGTGCTTGACCCTGCGCGGGATGAGCACGTGTCAGCCCTCCGTCTTTTCTGCAGTCTCAGCAGCCGGGGCCTCGGTGGCCGCGGGGGCGGTGTCGTCGCTCTTGGCGGCGGCAGCAGCCCGGCCGGCTTCGGTCGAGGTCGGCGTCGTGCCCGACGCACCGGAACGGCGCGGGCGGGACGGACGGTCACCACGGTCACGGCGCGGGGCACGCTCGGCGGCCGCGGCGGCGTCACGCGCCTCCCTGGCCTTGAGACCACCCACGAGTTCGCCCTTGTAGATCCACACCTTCACGCCGATGCGACCGAACGTCGTCTTGGCCTCGAAGAAGCCGTAGTCGATGTCGGCACGCAGCGTGTGCAGCGGGACGCGGCCATCGCGGTAGTGCTCGGAGCGGGACATCTCGGCACCGCCGAGACGACCGCCGCACTGCACGCGGATGCCCTTGACCTGCGGCGAACGCATGGAGGTCTGGATCGCCTTGCGCATCGCGCGGCGGAACGCCACCCGGTTGCTCAGCTGCTCCGCGACACCCTGAGCGACGAGCTGGGCGTCGGCCTCGGGGTTCTTGACCTCGAGGATGTTCAGCTGGACCTGCTTGGCGGTCAGCTTCTCCAGCGCGCCGCGGATGCGGTCGGCCTCCGCGCCGCGACGGCCGATGACGATGCCCGGCCGGGCGGTGTGGATGTCGACGCGGACCCGGTCACGGGTGCGCTCGATCTCGACCTTGGAGATCCCGGCGCGCTCCATGCCCGTGGACAGCAGCTTCCGGATCTTGACGTCCTCGGCCACGTACTCCGCGTACTGCTTGTCGGCGTACCAACGCGACTTCCAGTCCGTGGTGATACCCAGGCGGAAGCCGTGCGGGTTGATCTTCTGGCCCACTACCGGCCACCTGCCTTCTTCTTGCCCTGTGCCTTCTTGGCCTCGGCCTTCGGACGCGACTCCACCTCGACGGTGATGTGGCTGGTCCGCTTGCGGATCCGGTACGCGCGGCCCTGGGCCCGCGGACGGATGCGCTTGAGGGTCGGGCCCTCGTCGGCGTAGGCGTTCTTGACCCAGAGGGTGTCCGGGTCGAGATCGAGGTTGTTCTCGGCGTTGGCCACGGCGCTGGCGAGCACCTTCGCGACCGGCTCGCTTGCCGCCTGCGGGGCGAACTGGAGCACGGCCAAGGCGTCGGCGGCGCTACGTCCCTTGATCAGCTCGATCACCCGGCGCACCTTGGTAGGCGAGTCCCGGACGAAGCGAGCCCGCGCGTAAGCCGTCGGCAAAGCCTCGGCCACGTCGTTCTGGGCGTTCATCGCTAGCTTCCTTGTTCTCTCGTGCCCGCTCAGCGGCGGCGCGACTTGCGGTCGTCCTTGATGTGGCCCTTGAAGGTCCGAGTCGGTGCGAATTCGCCCAACTTGTGACCCACCATCGCCTCGGTGACGAACACCGGGACGTGCTTGCGGCCGTCGTGCACCGCGATCGTGTGTCCCAGGAAGTCCGGGATGATCGTGGAGCGACGCGACCAGGTCTTGATCACGGTCTTCTTGCCCGACTCGTTGAGCACGTCCACCTTCTTGAGCAGGTGGTCGTCCACGAAGGGGCCCTTCTTAAGGCTGCGTGGCATGTTCTTCTACCTCCCTGCTCAGCGCTTCTTGCCGGTACGCCGGCGGCGGACGATCATGGAGTCGGAAGCCTTGCGGCGGCGGGTGCGGCCTTCGGGCTTTCCGTTCGGGTTCACCGGGTGGCGACCACCGGAGGTCTTACCCTCACCACCACCGTGCGGGTGGTCGACCGGGTTCATGACGACACCACGGACGGTGGGGCGCTTGCCGCGCCAGCGGTTACGACCCGCCTTGCCCCAGTTGATGTTGGAGTGCTCGGAGTTCCCGACCTCGCCCACGGTGGCGCGGTTGCGCACGTCGACGTTGCGGATCTCGCCCGAGGGGAGACGAAGCTGGGCGTAAGGCCCGTCCTTCGCCACCAGCTGCACCTTGGCACCGGCGGACCGCGCCATCTTCGCGCCGCCACCGGGGCGAAGCTCGATCGCGTGGATCACGGTGCCGACCGGGATGTTGCGCAGCGGCAGGTTGTTACCCGGCTTGATGTCGGCGCGGGGGCCGTTCTCAACCGTGTCACCCTGCTTGAGCTTCTCCGGGGCGATGATGTAGCGCTTCTCGCCGTCGGCGTAGTGCAGGAGCGCGATCCGAGCCGACCGGTTGGGGTCGTACTCGATGTGCGCGACCTTGGCGGGGATACCGTCCTTGTCGTTCCGGCGGAAGTCGATCAGCCGGTACGCACGCTTGTGGCCACCGCCCTTGTGGCGGGTGGTGATCTTGCCGCTGGAGTTACGGCCGCCGGACTTGCTCAGCGGACGAAGCAGCGACTTCTCCGGGGTCGACCGAGTGATCTCGGCGAAGTCGGAGACGCTCGAACCGCGACGACCCGGGGTCGTCGGCTTGTACTTGCGGATGCCCATGTGTCAGCTCAGTCCTTTACGCGGTGGGTCCGCCGAAGATCTCGATCGGCTTGCTTTCAGCCGAAAGAGTCACGATGGCGCGCTTGGTGTCCTTGCGCTTGCCGAAGCCGGCGCGAGTCCGCTTACGCTTGCCCTGGCGGTTGGCCGTGTTGACGCTGACCACCTTGACGCCGAACACCTTCTCGACCGCGATCTTGATCTGGGTCTTGTTGGCGTCCGGGCGGACGATGAACGTGTACTTGTGGTCCTCGAGCAGCCCGTAGGACTTCTCGGAGATCACCGGCGCGAGCAAGATGTCGCGGGGATCGGGGATGGCGATCGCACTCACTGCTCGTCACTCCCTTCAACCTCGCTCGACCGGGCCGAAGCCTTCGCGCCCTTGCCCCGGACGGGGCCGGCGACGAACACGTCGTAAGCGGCCTTGGTGAACACCACGTCGTCGTTGACCAACACGTCGTAGGTGTTGAGCTGGTCGGGCGTGATGATGTGGACCTCGGCCAGGTTGCGCACGGAGTTCCAGCTCAGCTCGTCGTCGCGGTGCAGCACCACGAGAACGCGCTTGGCCTGGGTCACCGCGGCGATGGCGGCCTTGGCGGCTTTGGTGGACGGCTTCTCGCCGGTCACCAGTTCGGTGACGACGTGCAGCTGTCCGGCGCGGGCCCGGTCGGAGAGGGCGCCACGGAGGGCGGCGGCCTTCATCTTCTTCGGGGTCCGCTGGGTGTAGTCACGCGGCGTGGGGCCGTGGACGACGCCACCACCGGTGAACTGCGGCGCACGGGTCGAACCCTGGCGGGCGCGGCCGGTGCCCTTCTGGCGGTACGGCTTCTTGCCACCACCGCGGACTTCACCGCGGGTCTTGGTGTCATGCGTGCCCTGGCGAGCGGCGGCCAGCTGGGCCACCACGACCTGGTGCATGAGGGGCACGTTGGCCTGCACGTCGAAGATCTCCGAGGGGAGCTCGACCGTGCCGTCGGCTTTACCGGCCGGGGTCTTCAGCTCGACGCTGGTCATGTTCAGTTACCACCCTTCGCGGCGCTGCGAACGAACAGCAGGCCGCCCTTGGGACCGGGCACGGCGCCCTTGATCAGCAGCAGGCCGTCCTCGGCACGCACCGCGTGCACGGTCAGGTTCTGCGTGGTGACCCGGTCGTTGCCCATCCGGCCCGCCATGCGCAGGCCCTTGAAGACGCGGCCCGGGGTGGCACAGCCACCGATCGAGCCGGGCTTGCGGTGCACGGCCTGGGCACCGTGGCTCGCGCCCTGGCCCTTGAAGCCGTGACGCTTCATGACACCGGCGTAGCCCTTGCCCTTGCTGGTACCGGTCACGTCGACCTCGATACCGGCCTCGAACACCTCAGCGGTGATCTCCTGGCCGACCTCGTAGGTCTCGGCGTCGGTGGTACGCAGCTCCGCAAGGAAACGACGCGGGGTCACGCTCGCCTTGTCGAAGTGGCCCGTGCGCGGCTTGTTGACCCGGCGCGGGTCGACCGCGCCGAAAGCCAGCTGCACGGCCTTGTAGCCGTCGGTTTCCTGGGTCCGAACCTGGGTGACCACGTTCGGACCGGCCTGGACGACGGTCACCGGGACGACCCGGTTGTTCTCGTCGAAGACCTGGGTCATGCCGAGCTTGGTGCCCAGGATGCCCTTCACTTGCCTGTCAGACATGAGTCTCTTACTCTCCGCCGCTCGCCAGCCGCTACTGGATGTTGACGTCGACGCTCGCCGGCAGGTCGATGCGCATGAGCGCGTCGACCGTCTTCGGCGTCGGGTCGAGGATGTCGATCAGACGCTTGTGCGTGCGCATCTCGAAGTGCTCGCGCGAGTCCTTGTACTTGTGCGGCGAGCGGATGACGCAGTAAACGTTCTTCTCGGTGGGCAGCGGCACCGGCCCGACAACACGGGCGCCGGTGCGCGTGACCGTCTCGACGATCTTGCGCGCCGAGGTGTCGATCGCCTCGTGGTCGTAGGCCTTGAGCCGGATGCGGATCTTCTGTCCCGCCATGGTGGCTGCGTTCCTTGTCGTCTCGTGCCGCTTTGTCTCTTCAAACCTCGGCGGGGCCGGGGTTCTCGCAGTTCAACGGCCCTGTCCCCGGTCCACGCGGTCGGGCGTGTCGCGCCCGACGCACAGACGGATCCCGCGGGATCGTCGTCTTGCTGGTCTTCCTCATGTGAGGAGGCAGCGATCCGGCCATGCCGTCTCAACCGCCGCGCCCGCTGGCCTCACCCGAAGGAAGAGCTCCACGGACCGTGGCCGCTCATACCAGGGCGGCCGGAACCCCGAAGGATTCGGCCGCCCCAGGACGAGCAACCTGAATAGTGTCGCACACGTGATTTGACGCCTTGAACCCGGGGGTGTATCAGACCCCCGGGTGGCGTTGAATCACTTGATGATCTTGGTGACCTGGCCGGCGCCGACGGTCCGTCCACCCTCACGGATGGCGAAACGCAGGCCCTCGTCCATGGCGACCGGCTGGATCAGCACAACGCTGATGTCCGTGTTGTCGCCCGGCATGACCATCTCGGTGCCCTCCTTGAGGGTCACCACGCCGGTCACGTCCGTCGTGCGGAAGTAGAACTGGGGGCGGTAGTTGTTGAAGAACGGGGTGTGACGGCCACCCTCGTCCTTCGACAGGATGTAGACCGAGCCCTCGAACTCCGTGTGCGGGGTGGTGGTACCCGGCTTCACGACGACCTGGCCGCGCTCGACGTCCTCGCGCTTGATACCGCGGACCAGCAGACCGACGTTGTCGCCGGCCTCACCCTGGTCGAGCAGCTTGCGGAACATCTCGACACCGGTGACGGTGGTCTTGGTCGACTTCTCCTTGATGCCGACGATCTCGACCTCTTCGTTCACGTTGACGCGGCCACGCTCGATACGGCCGGTCACGACCGTGCCACGGCCGGTGATCGTGAAGACGTCTTCGATCGGCATCAGGAACGGCTTGTCGAGCTCACGGACCGGGTCCGGCACGTTCTCGTCGACGGCTTCCATCAGCTCGAGAACGCTCTCGCCCCACTTGGCGTCGCCCTCGAGGGCCTTCAGGCCGGAGACCTTGATGACCGGAGCGTCGTCGCCAGGGAAGTCCTGGGAGGACAGCAGCTCGCGGACCTCGAGCTCGACGAGCTCCAGGATCTCCTCGTCGTCGACCATGTCGGCCTTGTTCAGCGCGACCACGATGTAAGGCACGCCGACCTGCTTCGCGAGCAGCACGTGCTCACGGGTCTGCGGCATCGGGCCGTCGGTCGCCGCGACCACGAGGATCGCGCCGTCCATCTGCGCCGCACCGGTGATCATGTTCTTGATGTAGTCCGCGTGACCGGGGGCGTCCACGTGGGCGTAGTGACGCTTCTCGGTCTGGTACTCGACGTGCGAGATGTTGATCGTGATACCGCGCTGCTTCTCTTCCGGCGCGTTGTCGATCTGGTCGAACGCCGACGCCGTGTTCAGCTCGGGGTACTTGTCGTGCAGAACCTTGGTGATCGCCGCGGTCAGAGTGGTCTTACCGTGGTCGACGTGACCGATGGTCCCGATGTTGACGTGCGGCTTGGTCCGCTCGAATTTCGCCTTCGCCACTGGAATGTCCTCCTGGACTTTTTTGCTTACTCACCGGCCAACGTGGCTGTCGTCGGACGGAGATTCGTTTCTCGGTGGGTGCTGCGGACGGTCAGGAGTGTCCCTTATGCCCGCGGACGGACGGGAACTACTCCCCCGTCGCCTTCGCGATGATTTCCTTGGCGACGTTCGCGGGAACCTCGGCGTAGGAATCGAACACCATGGAGTAGTTGGCACGTCCCTGGGTACGCGACCGCAGGTCACCGACGTAACCGAACATCTCCGACAGCGGGACCAGTGCCTTGACGACACGGGTACCGGCGCGCTCCTCCATGGCCTGGATCTGGCCACGGCGGGAGTTGAGGTCGCCGATCACATCGCCCATGTAGTCCTCGGGCGTGGTGACCTCGACGGCCATCAGCGGCTCGAGAATGACCGGACCGGCCTTCTTCGCGGCTTCCTTCATCGCCATGGAACCGGCGATCTTGAAGGCCATTTCCGAAGAGTCGACCTCGTGGTACGCGCCGTCCAACAAGGTGAACTTCAACCCGACGAGCGGGTAGCCGGCCAGCACGCCGTACTGCATGGCGTCCTGCGCGCCCGCGTCGACCGACGGGATGTACTCCCGCGGCACGCGGCCACCGGTGACCTTGTTGTCGAACTCGTAGAGGGCACCGTCGGTGGACTCGAGCGGCTCGAGCTTGACGATGACCTTCGCGAACTGACCGGAACCACCGGTCTGCTTCTTGTGCACGTAGTCGAGCTTCTCGACCGTCTTGCGCACCGTCTCGCGGTAGGCGACCTGCGGCTTACCGATGTTCGCCTCGACCTTGTAGTCGGACTTCATGCGGTTGACCAGCACCTCGAGGTGCAACTCGCCCATACCGGCGATGATCGTCTGGCCGGTGTCCTCGTCCAGGTTGACCTGGAACGTCGGGTCCTCTTCGGCCAGCTTCTGGATCGCCAGGGAGAGCTTCTCCTGGTCGGCCTTGGTCTTCGGCTCGATCGCGACGCGGATGACCGGCGCCGGGAACGTCATCGACTCGAGGACGACCGGGTTCTGCGGGTCGGCGAGGGTGTCACCGGTGGTGGTGTCCTTCAGGCCGATGACCGCGTAGATGTGGCCGGCCTGGGCCTCGTCGACCGGGTTCTCCTTGTTGGAGTGCATCTGGAAGAGCTTCCCGATGCGCTCCTTGCGCTCCTTGGTCGCGTTGATCAGCTGCGCGCCGGCGGAGACCTTGCCCGAGTACACCCGGATGTAGGTCAGCTTGCCGAAGAACGGGTGCGCGGCGATCTTGAACGCCAGAGCGGAGAACGGCTCCTCGGTCGACGGCTTGCGCGACACGACGGTCTCACCGTCGGGCAGCGTGCCTTCGACGGCGGGGACGTCCAGCGGCGACGGAAGGTAGTCGATGACCGCGTCGAGCATGGGCTGAACGCCCTTGTTCTTGAAGGCGGAACCGGTGAGCACCGGGTACGCCTCGCGGTCGACGGTGAGCTTCCGGATACCGGCCTTGATCTCGGCCTCGGTCAGCTCCTCGCCCTCGAGGAACTTCTCCATGAGGGCGTCGTCCGCCTCGGCGACGGTCTCGACGAGCTTCTCCCGGTACTCGGCCGCCTTGTCGGCGAGCTCGGCCGGGATCTCCTCGACGGCGTAGTCCTCACCCTTCTGGACCTCGCCGCGCCAGGTCAGCGCCTTCATGCGGACCAGGTCGACGACGCCTTCGAACTCGCTCTCGGAGCCGATCGGCAGCTGGATGACCAGCGGACGGGCACCGAGACGCTCCTCGATGGTGCGGACGGTGAAGTAGAAGTCCGCGCCGAGCTTGTCCATCTTGTTGACGAAGCAGATACGAGGAACCTCGTACTTGTCCGCCTGACGCCAGACCTGCTCGGACTGCGGCTCGACACCTTCCTTGCCGTCGAAGACGGCGACGGCACCATCGAGCACGCGGAGCGAGCGCTCCACCTCGACGGTGAAGTCGACGTGCCCCGGGGTGTCGATGATGTTGATCTGGTGATCGGCCCAGAAGGTGGTGGTGGCAGCCGAGGTGATGGTGATACCCCGCTTCTGCTCCTCCTCCATCCAGTCCATGGTGGCGGCGCCATCGTGGACTTCACCGATCTTGTAGTTGACCCCGGTGTAGAACAGGATCCGCTCGGTGGTGGTGGTCTTACCGGCGTCGATGTGGGCCATGATGCCGATGTTGCGGACCTTGTTCAGGTCGGTCAGCACGTCACGTGCCACGAGAGTGTTCCCCTGTCTCAAAATTGGGGCCCGGCAAGGCTTGGATCGGCAGCCGGGCGGTCATCACCAGCGGTAGTGCGCGAAGGCCTTGTTGGACTCGGCCATCTTGTGCGTGTCCTCGCGCCGCTTCACGCTGGCGCCGAGGCCGTTGCTCGCGTCGAGCAGCTCGTTCTGCAGGCGCTCGATCATGGTCTTCTCACGGCGAGCCGCGGAGAAGGAGACCAGCCAGCGAAGCGCAAGGGTGGTGGAGCGGCCCGGCTTGACCTCGATCGGCACCTGGTAGGTGGCGCCACCGACACGACGGCTCTTCACCTCGATGGTGGGCTTCACGTTGTCGAGGGCGCGCTTCAGCGTGACGACCGGGTCGGTGCCGGTCTTCTCGCGAGCACCTTCGAGGGCGCCGTAGACGATGCGCTCGGCCAGGGACCGCTTGCCGTCCTTCAGCACCTTGTTCACCAGCTGGGTGACCAGCGGGGATGCGTAGACGGGGTCAGAGATCAGCGGCCGCTTCGGCGCCGGACCCTTGCGAGGCATTAGCTCTTCTCCTTCTTCGCGCCGTACCGGCTGCGCGCCTGCTTACGGTTCTTGACACCCTGGGTGTCGAGCGAACCGCGGATGATCTTGTAACGGACACCCGGCAGGTCCTTCACACGACCACCACGCACGAGCACCATCGAGTGCTCCTGCAGGTTGTGGCCTTCACCGGGAATGTAGGCGGTGACCTCGATGCCGCTGGTCAACTTCACACGAGCGACCTTGCGAAGCGCCGAGTTCGGCTTCTTGGGGGTTGTGGTGTACACGCGAGTGCACACGCCACGCCGCTGCGGGCTCCCCTTGAGGGCCGCGGTCTTCTGCTTGGCAGCCTTGTCCTGGCGGCCCTTACGGACCAGCTGCTGGATCGTGGGCAATGGACCAGCTTTCTGTTCGCGATCTTGCTACTACGTGTCTGTCTCCGGCCCCCGCGGTCGGGCGTGTCGGCCCGCGTCACGGTCTTTCGACCGGTAACTTCCCGTAGGGATTTTCCGTCGGATCCCGTGTGGGCGAAGCCTTCGAACCGGATGCCTGAGCACCCCGTTCACACCGCACGGCACACGGGACGGCCCGACGCCTGCCGGGCACGGTCTCCAAAGATACCCGCCCACTTCAGGGGCGACCAAATCGGGGGGTCGATAACTATATCGTGCCGGGCGTCGCGCCGCGGCCACCCTGATGGAACGGCGTTTCGGCCGTCTTATTCCTCGTCGGGCTTGGCGTGGTCCGGCCTGCCCGGGTTCGGGTCCCGGCCGAGGTCGATCAGCGGGTGCACGGGTGCCCCCTCCGGCGCCGCGTGACTCCCCCGCCTCGGCTCTTCCACGCTTTCCTGCTGCTCGGCGTCCACGACGCCTCCCCTCGCTGTGCTGCTTGTCGCCGTACTCGGCGAACCACGCTACCTATTCCCCTAACGGGTGAGCCGGATGGATCCGGGAACCACACCATCGCGTCAAACCGGTGAATAGGTCACGATGACACCGGTCACAGCGTCGACGGGCGTGGTTCCAGGTGGCGCATCGCACTCGCACGGGGAGGCTCCATGTCAGCCGAGTTCGACCAGCTGGTCGCGGAATTCGAGAAGTTCCAGTCCAAGCTCCAGAACGTCGACGATCGCTTCGCGAACATCGGCGGGATGCAGGACGAACTGAGCAGGCTCGAGGCGACGGCGACATCACCGGATCGTTCGGTGACGGTGGTGGCGGGTCCTGGCGGCGCCATCATGGACGTCCGGTTCACCGAGGAGGCCCTCCGCCAGCGTCCCGAAGGCCTGTCGGCCGCGCTGATGTCGACCATCCAGCAGGCCGTGGCCGAATCGGCCCGCAAGCAGGCCACCATCGTCGAAGAGCACATGGGCGACGATCTCCACCTCGTCGACCAGGTGCTGGAGACCCAGGCCGAGCTGTTCGGGACCACGGTCGAGGACCTGAAGGCGCAGATGGCGGAGGACGCGCCCGCGCGGGGACGGGCCGAGCAGCCCGACGACTACTCCGAGCGCTCGGTCCTGCGGTCCGAAGCCGAACCGCAGCAGCAGCCCACCCCGCCCCCGGCCGGCGGCTCCGACGGCGACCGTTTCCTGAAGAACCTGTTCGACGAAGACGACCGCTGACCCCGGCGCCGATCGCCTTCAGCGGGCTAATCGCGATTTGAAGGGTTTCGGGAACCGGGGGCGGCGCTTCCGGGTCCTAGGGGCCGATCACGACGATCCGCACCGGAAGGTGCTTGAGGAGGGGTCTCCGATGGGCGAGGGACACGCGGTGGTCGTCAGCGCTCTGCGTACTTACTCGGGCAAGCTCGCGCAGGATGTCCGGGTCCCGGCCGAGGTGGGGCGGCTGGTGCGGCAATCCGACGTGGGCGACGAATCCTGGGGCGTGGTCGGCCTGTTCGTGAAGAACGAATACACGGAGATGCTCACCGACCTGCAGGATCTGCTGATCGAGATGTCGGCGGGGTTGACCGCCGCGTCGGAGAAGCTCGGCAACGCGGCCACCATCTACGAGCGCAACGAAGAGGACAACGTCAAGTCGCTCAACGAGATCCTCAAGATGCTCGAGCAGCCCGCGCAGTCGCGGACACCGCAAATCGGACCGGCCGAGTAACGAGGGGGCACGATCGTGGCCGACCAGAAGATCACCGGCGAGCACACCAAGATCCAGATCAACGACTACAACCCGGACGTCGTCCGCACGGACAAGGTGCTGACGTCGCTGCCCGGCCCGATCGGCAGCGGGGTCAGCACCTTCAACACGGTCAAGGCCGCGACCGCGGACGGCTTCCAGGCGAGCGACATCGGCACCATCGCCGCCAGCGGGGCCGGTTTCGTCAGCTCCTGCGTGGGCGTCGCGGACATCGCGAGCGACCCGATCGGCTGGCTGGTCGGCCAGGGGCTCAGCTTCCTGATGAACGTGTGCCAGCCGATCCAGGACGCCATCCACCTGGTCAGCGGCGACGGTCCGGCGTTGTCGAACGCGGCGAGCAACTTCAACAACATCGGTGTCTGGCTGCAGAAGTACAGCAAGGAGTTCGGCGACAACGCGGTGCAGTCACTGTCCCAATGGGACGGTGACGCGGCGGACGCGGCCGGCGAGAAGCTGGCGAAGTTCGGGCAGGGCATCGACGGGATCGCGGCGCAGGCCGGGGACATCGCGCAGCTGCTGCAGATCTCCAGCATGGTGATGACGGTGATCGAGGAGTTCATCAAGGCGATCCTCACCGAGTTCATCACCTGGCTGATCATGATCTGGATTCCCGCGCTGGCCGCGGCCGTCCCGACCTGTGGCGGCTCGACGGCGACGGCGGGCGGGCTGACGGCCACCCGCGCGGTCTCCACGACGTCGAAGGTGCAGAAGTTCCTGAACAAGCTCCGCCAGCTGCTCGACAAGATCAAGCAGTTCCTGGGCAAGCTCAAGGAGTTCTTCGGCAAGTGGAAGGGCAACTACAAGGAGCTGATGGCCCACAACAAGACCACCGCGCAGCTGGCGGCCGGGCCGGGCGCGTCCGCGTGGGGCAAGTTCGCCTCGAAGGACGGCGCCATGGGCGGCAGGCTCGCGGACGGCTTCGGCGAGCGGATGACGTCGGCCACGAAGAAGGCCGCGTTGAACACCGTCGGACTCGGCAAGGCCACGAACGCGGACGGCAGCTGGAAGACACCGGAGACCGGCAAGGAAAAGGGCGAGGTCGCGGCGGGTGTCACCGGGAAGGTCGGCACGTACACCTCGGGCGGGATCAAAGCAGGTGAGTACGGTTCCGTGGGTGACGACGAGCAGACAACCGAAGAGACCAGCGACAATCTGGACTTCTGAGCCGTGACCGGGTGGATCGTCGCCATCGCCGCCGTGGTGCTGCCCCTCGGGCTGGCCGCCTGGTGGATCGCCGCCGGGGCGGCGAAGAAACGTGGACTGGCCAAGCTGGCCAGGGAACGGGGCTGGGACTTCTTCAGCGGTGCCCGGCTCGGGCCCGGCGCCTCGGGCGGGCGGCACGAGCAGGCGGTCCGGGGCCGTGCGCCGGCTCCCTTGCGGCGGACCGGGGAGTCGATCGACCAAGCGGTGGTGGGCACCCATCGCGGGCTGCCCTTCGGCGTCTACCGGTACCACCTGCCGGGTGCCGGGTTCCGTCAGGACGGCACCCGGGAGTCCGGTTCGCTGCGGACCGTCGTGCACGTCGAGGTGGGTGCGAGCATGCCCGACTGCACGCTCTCGATCAGCGGGTCCGAAGTGGACTGTTCGAATCCCGGATTCGTGCCGCGTCCCGAGGTCCGCGAATGGCTGCTGGCGAACGTGAGCCGGTGCCGCGAATTCCACACCTCCGGCCGGACGGTGGCGGTGGTGCCGAAGTCGTTGCCGAGCGGGCCCCAGCTTCTGCGCACCTTGGACTACCTGACCGACGTCGCCGGCCAGGTACCCCTCAATCGCGTTTAGCGGGCTAAACGCGATCCGGCACGGCCGGGGCCAGGGACTTCGCGAAGTAGTGATGGGCATAGGGGTCGTCGTTGAAGGGCTCGACCGTCTCGTAGCCGAGGCGCGCGTACAGGGCCCTCGCCTCGACGAGGTCGTCGCGGGTGTCGAGGCGGATCAGCGTGGCCCCGAGGCCGCGGGCGACGTCTTCGGCGGCGGCCACGAGCAGCGCCGCGCCGCCCTTGCCGCGCTCGGACTTCCGCAGGAAGACGCGCTTGAGTTCGGTGATCCCGGGCGTCATGACCCGGAGCCCGGCGCAGCCGGCGAGCACCCCGTCGCGCCGCGCGAGGAGGAAGGCACCGGTCGGCGGGACCATGTCCCGGCTGTGCTGCTGCTCGAGCAGGACGTCGAGCTCCTCTTCGGTGACCTGGCGCTCGTAGTAGCGGGACGCGATCTCGTCCAGGTACTCGCGCAGCAACTGGGCCGCGTCCGGGTGGTCGACGGGGGTCACTTCGAAGGTCCAGCTCATGTCTCCATGATCCCCACCCCGGCCAGCGAATTTCTCCGGCCCCGGATCGCGATCAGGGGGCGAAAGTCGACCTGGAGGCGGGTCAGGAGGGGGCCAGGCGGCCGGCGCAGGTGGCGACCTCGCCGGGGGTGGACTTCTCCGACGTGACGACGGCGCCGCCCACGGCCACCCGGCATTCGACGGTGCCCTCGCCCTGCCCCATCAGCTGGACGGTCGGCGGCGCGCCGGTGTTCTTCCACGTGAGTTCCTTGCGCCACGGCAGCGTCACCTGCAGCTCCTGGTGCACGAGCCCCAGCCCGTTCGAGTCGTAGACCACCGTCGCGGTCCCCGTCCCGACGAGCTCGTACGCGATCCGCCAGTCGTTCGACACGGGCCGCGGCTGCGCCTGGCTGAGCGTCCGCGTGATCGTGCGGTCCGGTTCCCGCGACGGCGCGGCGTCGGTGGGTTCGCCGACGACGGCCACGGTTTCGGCCTGCGGCTCCTCACCGCCGTTGAGCAGCACCACGCAGGTCGTGAGCGCGGCCACCGCGATCCCCGCGATGACGATCCGCCCGATCAGTTGTCTGTCGGCCATCGGTTCTCCTCACCGAAAGTGGCGGCGCGGCCCGGGAGCCGCGCCGCCACGGAAGTCAGGACGGCAGCAGCCGGCCGGGGACGCCGTTGAGCGACTGGATGAGGCCCAGCACCGGGACACCGAGCGGCGCGAACGTCCAGATGTTGTTCAGGTCGCTCGTGTCGGGCTCGTCGACCACCACGACATCGTTCGGGGCTTCCTGCGCGGCGAGCGCGGGAGCGGCCGAACCGAGGGCCACGAGCCCGGCGAGCGCCGCGCCGGCGACCGCGCGGACGAGGGTGTTCTTCATGGGTTTCTCCTTTGCTGGTAACGGTTTCTTACGAAATCGGCGTGATGATCCCGTAGATCGGGGCGAGGACGTCGGTGGGCACGGGGACGGCTGGACCGAGCAGTCCGCCGAGGTCGAGGCCGGGAATCAGCCAGACCGCGGGGTTACCGCCACCGGCGGGCAGGCCCGGCAACGGGTCGGCCGAGGCGATCCCACCGGCGAGGCCGGACAGCGCGCCCGCCACGGCGAGCGGCAGCAGCACACGGGCCGCGATTCGCTTCATCTCTTCTCCCTTTTCCTTACCGCTGCTGGAATCGAGCGGAATCCTTCACCGCAGCACCGAGCTGACCGGCACGATCGTGCCGTCGGGGATCCATTGCCCCGCGTAGTTCCGGTCGGCGATCATCCCGGCGGCGTGCGGTTCGCCCGGGTACATCGGCATGGCGTTGACCTGCGCCGCGGCGAAGATCTGGACGTCGCCGTTCACGGACGTCCATTGGCCGCCCAGCCAGTTCCGGAAGCCGCCGAGCGTGGGGCTTTCGCCGCCGAAAGCGTTGTTCGTGGCGACCGCGTAGCTGACGGCGACCTGCTCTCGCGGGTCGAACCTCAGCGGCAGCGAGGAACTCGCGACGGCGTTGACGATGGGACCGTTGAGGAGCCACGGCGCCAGGTACAGGCCGTACTGATGGGTCGGCTTGAGCCGCTGGGACTCGGCCGCGCGGGTCATCGCCGTGTAGCCGCCCGCCCAGCCGGACACCACCACCAGCGCGGTGTTCGGGCCCGCTTCCGCCTGCACCGGGAGCCCGGCACGCGCGGCGGTCTCGCGGACCAGCTTCGCGGCGGCCGCACTCCGCGGCGACGTGTCCTCGACGAGAGTGAGCGCGGAAGGCTTGCGCCCGGCGAGGAACTCGACGAGCTTGACCAGGGAACCGCTGTCTTCCCCCGAAAGCGTGGCCGCGGGGCACGCAGTGAGGACGTCGCGGCGGTCGGCGATCAGGCCACCCAACGCGGCCGACGCGCATTCGGGCGCGTCCGTGTCCTCGATGGCCGGCCCTTGCTCCTCCCCCGCGTCGACCTCGATCGTGGTCTTCTCTTCGCCACGGCTGACGATCAGGTCGCTGCGCCCCTTCGGCAGGTCGACCTCGGCCCAGGTGCCCTCGGCGCCGGGACGCACGATGGCCTTGCCGATCAGGCCGCCTTCGATTCCGGCCGACAGGCCGTCTCCGGCGCTCGCCGGGAAATGGACGAGGTTCTTGCCGGGCCGCTGCGGGCTCACCAGCACCGGGATCCGCTGCCCACCGACGGACGCGTCGGCGAGCAGAGGGACTCCGGGAATCGGTAGTTCGGGCGGTTTGGGGATGGCCGCGAGAGCGCTCCAGGCGACGAAACCGACAGCCACGGCGGCCGCACCGAGTCGATAGGCACGCGTGGAATCCTTGCCTGAAAAGAAAAATCCGGCGATAACGGTGGCGACGGCCGGGAGTACGGCGATCACCAGCAACGTGATCCCGAAGAAGGTTCCGTAGATCCGTCGGTCGAGCCCGAGTCCGGAGGAGAACAGCTGGACGGCCCCGGCGACCACAAGAAGTCCGCCCAGCGTCAGGGAAAGCGGGCCGAGCCGGAAGTTAGTCTGGCGCCACCCCGCGGCGGGCACCCAAACGGAAAGAACGGTGACGCCGAACCACAAGGCCGCCGCCGCGACGTAGCCGGTGTCGATGGCGAACTCCACCCCGGACCGCCCGAGCGAGGTTTCGAGCACCACCAACGCGGCCAAGGCGAGGGAAGCCCATCGGCCGGCTGAGGGCCAGCGCACCAGAACGGGAAGGGCCAGTGCGAGGGCGATGTGCACGATGAGCGCGATGACATTGACGTCGGTCGCGAAGGCGGAAACAGCCGCGAGCGCGGCGGAAACCCCGCCGAGCGCGGCGATGGTGAGGTAGAGACGCCGAGGCAGTTCGCCCACCAGCGGGCGCAGAATCCCGGTTCCGGCAAGGAAAGCGGTCGCCAGCAACAGCCCGAGCCGAAGCAGGACCAGGGCGATGCCGACGCCGGGCGAACCCGAACTCGCCGGTATGACGTGGTGATCCATGGGGACCTTCCGGAGCGAATCGGCGGGGCCGTGGGTGGCGGACGCGCCCGCCACCCACGACCTTCCGCGCCGAACAGGGTTATTTGAGATCCGCGTCCGCTACGACGAACAGTTCGGAGTGCGGTTTGGCGTTTCCGAAGGACCCGTGCGGCCAGGTCTTCCGGTTGAAGTTGATCCCGACCTGTCCGGTGAATTCGTCGCGGAAGTTCTGGTCGACCGCGAGCTTCCCGTCCTCGCCGAGGTTCAGCAGGTTGACCTTGTGGTCACCGTCCAAACCGGACCGGGCGACGAAGTAGTTCGACACCGCGAGGTGCTGCGGCTTGTCGGTCTCGTGGTAGTACCCGTCGTCGCCGAGCACGAAGTTGTCGTAGGCGCCCCAGTGCGGGCCGCCGCCGGGCGTACCCGGGTTGATCGGCGCCGCGCCGACGACGGTCGGCAGGTCGCCGCCACCACCCTGCTGGGACTTCTCCTTCGTGTCGATCCGGCCCTTGATGTTCTCGACCTTGTCGCCCGCGGCGAGCAGCTTCTGGATGTCGAGGATGTACACGCCGCCGGTGGTGCCGGGGTCGTCCGGGCCGAGCGCGCCCTTGGAGCGACCGGTGATCGCGCGGTAGAGGTACTTGTCGTCGGGGCTGGTCTGGATCCAGCCACCGTTCGAACCACCACCGTTGGAGTCGTTGTTCGGGTGGATCGCCTTGTTGGCGGCACCGTCGTCGAACACCTGGATCCAGTGCGGTTCCTTGGCGGTGATGTCCGGCGTGTAGAACACCGCGCCGCCCTGCATGGTCTGGGCGAACGCGCCCTTGTGGCCGGGCAGGTTGGTCACCGTGGTCTCCATGACCGCGCGGCTCTCGGCGTGCAGCGGATCCGCCGGGTCGGCGCGGGGGCCGTCCGGCAGGTACGAGACCGCCTTGAGCTTCGGCTTGTTGCGGTCGGAGATGTCCCACGTGCGGACGGTGGGGCGCCGCAGATACGGCGACGGCTGCTTCACCGGGTCGAGGATGATGTTGCGCGGCTCGGCGTAGTCACTGGTGACGAGGGTGTCGAGGTCCTCGCGAGCCTGGATCCCGTGCGGGTTGGCGCAGGTCGGCTTGTCCAGTTGCGGGAGGTTGTCGCACAGCTTCTTGTTGTCCCCCTGCGGTGTGGCCGCCGGGGATTCGGAAAGCACCCGCGCGTTCTGGTCGAAGCGGACGACCTCGCCCGGGCTGCCGGCGAAACCGTTGCCCACCACGGTGGCACCGTTGGCGTAGGTATGCGGGCCGGGTACGACCGGGCCGCCCATGTAGGTGCCGTACGCGGTGCCGTCCTTGAGCACCCAGTACGCGTCCGGCACGGAACCGCCGAGGGTCTGGGTCGGGAGGCTGACGCCCTTGAGCTTCAGTTGCGGCAACGCGGAGACATCGAAGGCGTACGTCGCGGCGGCGAACAGCGCACCGGCGTAGATCGTGTCGCCCTTGTGCCACACGTACTGCATGTGGTGCGGCTCGTTCTCGACCAGCGGTCCGACGGTGGCGGTGTTGACGACCTTGCCGTAGGTGGGCGAGCCCTGCGTCGCGTCGATCACGGCGAGGAAGTCCGGACCGGGCAACGCGTTCTTGATCTTGTTCAGGCCGCCGCCGAGCGAACCCGGCAGGTTCTTGACGTCCTTGACCAGGGTGTCGGCGATGTTCTCGTCACCGGCCCAGACCAGCAACCACTTCTTGCGCTTGCCGTCGGCGCTTCGGGCCGCCGCGACGTCCTTGGCCACCAGGTGGTTCTGAACCCAGTACTCCTTGCCGTCAGCCGCCTTCTTCGCGTCCTTGACGACCTGGACGTCGGCATAGGCTGTCGTCGCCGAGCCGGTATAGGTCACCGTGCCCACGGCGAGCGCCGCCGCCATGGCGCCTATCGCCACTTTTCGCCACTTGGGCGAGTTGGATAGCATTCTTTCTCCCTGTTTTCGCTACCGAAGCGCCAGACAATTGGCACACCTCTTCCCCATTTCGCGCAGACGTCACCGACACGGATCAAGGGAAAGCAATAAACCGCGGGTTCGAGCAGGGAACCGTTGCGGCACAGCGGAAATCGTCAGCACACGCCGAACGGATACAGCCGTTTCGACTGTACGAATTCAGCGGGACACGACGAACCGGAAAGGTCAGGAATCCATACACAGCGCGCTTGCTTGCTGCCGCAAGTCAACGTGCCGGCGCCACACCAAGGCGACTGGGGATTGCATGGGCGAAATACTTGTGCGAAGCCGCCCTAGTGTCAATCTCGTGATCAAAGAATGGGACATGCCACGGCAGAGTGAATTTCCCACGATGCGGATGGACCATTGGTCCGAACGAGTGGCGATTTTCCGAGTAGTGGGAACTAGGCCACCTGGCCGCACTACCGCAGGTCACAACAGACCAGTAACCGGCGTCCACCGGACGCGCGGCCGTTATGTATTCGTTATGAATTGCCGGGAACTTCCCTGCGGTACCGCACGATCGGTGGGTCCGCGAAGCTCCTCAACGCGGTAGACAAGGCCATGCCAAAGACGTTCAGAAGGGCACTGGCCGTTGCCGCTCTCGCCGTGCTCACCGCGTTTCCCGTGCCCGCGCAGGCTTCGGAGAAGAAGGCACCACCGGAGTTCGTCGCGCTTTCGGATGTGGCGCCGACGATCCCGCACGAGATCCGGTACCGCGGGGCGCACAACTTCGTCGGCCGGAAGATCGACGGGTATGTCCAGCCGCTGTGCCTCCTGACCCGGCGGGCCGCGGAGGGACTGCGCGCGGCGCAGCGTCGGCTGTTGCGGCAGGGCTACACGCTCAAGGTGTACGACTGCTACCGGCCGCAGCGTGCCGTCGACCACTTCGTCCGGTGGGCCAAGGACCTCTCCGACGAGAAGATGAAGGCGGAGTTCTATCCGAACGTGGCGAAGGACCGGCTGTTCGCCGACGGGTACATCGCGGAGAAGTCCGGGCATAGCCGCGGGAGCACGGTGGACCTGACGATCGTGAAACTGCCGCCCCGGCCGCAGCGGCCCTATCGCCCTGGTGAGGCGCTGGTGCCCTGCTCCGCACCGGATCGCTTCCCGGACAACATGGTCGACATGGGGACCGGGTACGACTGCTTCGACACGCTTTCCCACACCGACGACCCTCGGATCACCGGCGAGGCGCGGGCGAACCGGCAGCTCCTCAAGGGCACGCTCGCGGCGGCCGGGTTCCGGAACCTGCCCGAGGAGTGGTGGCACTACACCTTCATCGACGAGCCGTTCCCGGACACCTACTTCGACTTCCCCGTCGCGCGCCACTCCCTGACCTGCGCTCCCCTCTCCCCGGATCGCGATTAGGGGGCGAAACGCAAGTCGCGTCCCCGGCGCCCCGGATCGCGTTTAGCCCGCTAAACGCAAGTGGGGTGGTCGCGGCGGAGCAAGGGAAAGCCCCCGGTCCGTGGTTGCTGGACCGGGGGCTTTCGTGGGGCTGTTCGCGGTCAGTCAGCCAGGCGACGGCGACGAGCGCCGAACATCAGGGCACCTCCGAGTCCCAGCGCGGCCAGGGCGAGCCCGCCGAGCCAGAGCACGTCGGCACCGGTGCTCGCCAGACCCGAGCCGCTCTCTCCACCGCCGGAACCCTGCTGTCCACCAGGTACGCCGGGCGCCGGAGTGATGGTTCCCGAGGTGCCGCAGCCCGACGGCTGGGCGGGGACGGCGGGCAGCGGAGCGTCGCCGGACTCGGCCTGGATGAACACCGTGGCGGGGTTCTCCGCCGGACCCCTCACGTCGATCGAGGTCGGGTTGTCGTACTTGATCCGCCAGCCCTGCGGAGGCAGGAAGTACAGACGGTAGTCCGGTCCGGGCACCACCTTGTGGAATTCGAAGTGTCCCTTCGCGTCGGTCGTGGTCTCGCCCGCGACCGGGCAGTCGCCGTCGGAGACGAGCACGACCTTGACGCCGGCGAGCCCTTCCCGAGGCTTGTCCGGCTCAGCGTCGCGGACCACGTCACCGACGACGGCGGCGATACCGCCTGGCACCACCGCCCGGTCACGGGCGGTGGCGTGGCTTTCGATGTCGACCTCGGCATAGCCGAAGTCGCATTCCACTCCGACGTAACCACGATTGAGAGCCGCGTCCGGCACCTTCGCCGACACCTCGAACGTACGCGTCTGCCCCGGAGCGATCGTCGCCCCGGCCGTGGCGTAGTGGAGTTCTCCCCAACCGGGCCCAACGTTCAGCGCGTGCTCGGCACCCGCACGGTTACAAGCGGCCACGATGCCGGTGAGCGGGTGCGATCCGGAGTTGGACAGCGTCACGGTGATCTGCGCCAGGTCGCCGGGCTTGTAGCTTTCCTTGGTGAAGGCCAACGATGCCTTCAGCGCGCCGTTCAGCGGCGGCGCACCACGGAAGAGCAAGTCCTTCGTGTCCGTCCCGATCCGGACGGTCTTGAACGGAACAACCAGCCCTTGACCACCTCGCCACCGAAGCGGTACTCGGCGGCGGGTACGTCACCGAACTCGATACGTCCATTGGCGTCGCTCGTGGCCGTGTACTTGGTGGGGCCGTTGACGTACTGCAACGTGAGGGTCACGCCGTCCAGCTTTTCACCGTCGTCGAGAGCACCGTTGCCGTTCTTGTCACCGAAAACGATTCCCGCCACCCGGCTGGTCTCCTTGATGACGTTCGCGCCACCGGAGAACTCACCGACCTTGAATCGGGTCTTGTCGAACAGGTTTCCCTTCACGACGGTGAAAGCCTTCTCGATGTCCCGGACCTTGCCCGTGACCTGCAGCTCGAAACTTTCTCCCTGTTTGAGGTTCTTCCCCTCCTTGCCGGAGGTGAGCTCCCGCCAGCCTGGTTCGTAGGGAATCTCCAAGTCGGTCGGCTCGGCGAAGGACGGCGAGACCCAGACGCCGAACGCATCGACGTTACCGACATTCTTGATCTTGAAGGTGAACCGGACGTCTTCGTCGGTCCGGTATTCCGGCTTTTCGAAAACGACCGACGCATCGATTTTCGCTCGTTCGGCCTGCTGTTTCGGCGCCTCGGACTCCGAAGTCCCCGCAGGCGGCGCATTGGGCGCAGGTGCTTCGGAACTCGCCGGCGCTTCGGACGTCGCCGGTGCGCTGGAGACAGGTACCGAAGGCTCCGGATCCGCTCCGGCGGGCGCGGCGAAGATGCCGGTCAAGGCCGCCGCGGCGGCCAATGTGGCGAGATAAACAGCCCCAGTACGCGAGACGGATCTACCGCCCTGTGATTTACTCACGCAGAGTCACCCCTGATTACAAGGGAAATGCGCATAGCCCCCGAACCGCGTAGAACCGCCTTACTTTAGCGAGATTCCCGGCGCGTCAGTACCTATTCGGGTGACTGGATTCGTCTGCACAAACGGGAAGGGCCCCCGCCGGATCGGCGAGGGCCCTTCTCGTGGTTCTGGCTTCGATCAGCGGAAGTCGCGGCCGAAGTCGTAGTCGTCCAGCGGCACCGCGGCACCCGGGGTGGAGGAGCCGAAGACATCCGGGGTGTAGTAGCCGTCGTCGTAGGACGGGATCGCGTAAGCGGCGACCCGCGCCTCCTCGGTCGGCTGGACCTGGATGTTGCGGTACTTGTTGATCCCGGTACCGGCCGGGATCAGCTTACCGATGATCACGTTCTCCTTGAGGCCCACGAGCTTGTCCGAGCGGCCGTTGATGGCCGCGTCGGTCAGGACACGCGTGGTCTCCTGGAACGAAGCCGCCGACAGCCACGAGTCCGTGGTCAGCGAGGCCTTCGTGATCCCCATCAGCACCGGACGACCCGAAGCCGGCTCGCCACCCTCGGCGACCGACGCCCGGTTCTTCGCCTCGAACTTGGTCCGCTCGGGCAGCTCGCCCGGGAGGAAGTCCGTGGCGCCGGAATCGATGATCGTCACCCGGCGGAGCATCTGCCGGACGATGACCTCGATGTGCTTGTCGTGGATCGACACACCCTGCGCCCGGTACACCTTCTGGACCTCGTCCACCAGGTGCATCTGCGCCTCGCGCGGCCCCATGACCCGCAGGACCTCGTGCGGGTCCGGCGTGCCTTCGAGCAGCTGCTGGCCGACCGCCACGCGGTCACCGTCGCCCAGCGGGCCGCTCGGGGTGTTCGCGAGCCGCTGACGCTTGGACAGCTTGTCGAAGACGATCTCTTCGCTGCCGTCGTCCGGGATCAGCGTGATCTTCCAGAACCGCTCGCTCTCTTCGATGCGCACACGGCCATCGACGTCGGCGATCGGCGCCTTGCCCTTCGGGACCCGGGCCTCGAACAGCTCCTGGACACGGGGCAGACCGGTCGTGATGTCGTCACCGGCGACACCACCCTGGTGGAAGGTACGCATCGTCAGCTGCGTACCCGGCTCACCGATCGACTGGGCCGCGACGATACCCACGGCCTCGCCGACGTCGACGAGCTGACCGGTCGCCATGGACCGGCCGTAGCAGGTGGCGCAGATACCGACGGCCGACTCGCAGGTCAGCACCGAGCGCACCTTGACCTTGGAGATCCCGCTCGAGATGAGCTTGTCGATCGCCGGGTCACCGATGTCGTCACCGGCGTTGAGCACGACGTTGCCCTTGGCGTCGACCGCGTCGGTCGCCAGGTTCCGTGCGTACACGCTGGTCTCGACGTGCTGGTCGCGCAGGACCTTGCCGTCGCCGATGTCCTCACCGATCGGCATGTTGATACCGCGGGTGGTGCCACAGTCGATCTCGCGGACGATGACGTCCTGCGACACGTCCACCAGACGACGGGTCAGGTAACCCGAGTCGGCGGTACGGAGCGCCGTGTCCGCCAGACCCTTACGGGCACCGTGGGTCGCGATGAAGTACTCCGCCACCGACAGGCCTTCACGGAAGTTGGCCTTGATCGGACGCGGGATGTACTCACCCTTCGGGTTCGACACCAGACCACGCATACCGGCCAGCGACCGGACCTGCGTCATGTTGCCCGCCGCGCCCGACTTCACGATCATCGCGATCGGGTTGTCGTCCGGCAGCGCCGTCTCCATGATCTTGTGGACCTCTTCGGTGGCCTGCGTCCACACCTTGACGAGCTCGTTGTTGCGCTCGGCGTGCGACAGCTGACCACGCTGGTACCGCTTCTCGACCTGGTCGGCCTTGCCTTCGTACTCGTCCAGAATGGCGGCCTTGCCCTTCGGGACGAGCACGTCGGAGATCGCGACCGTGACACCCGAACGGGTCGCCCAGTAGAAACCGGCGTCCTTCAGGCGGTCCAGGGTCTGCGCGACCTGCGTCATCGAGTAACGCTCGGCGAGATCGTTCACGATCATGGCCTGACGCTTCTTCGGCATCGGCTCGTTGATGAACGGGTAGTCCGCCGGCAGCAGCTCGTTGAACAGCACGCGGCCCAGGGTGGTCTCGGCCAGCCAAGGCTTGCCGGGCTCCCAGCCCTTCTCCGCGAGCGCCGCTTCGTCGGCCTTGGCGGGCTGACGGTCGACGATGCGGATCTTGATCTTGGCGTGCAGGCTCAGCGCCTTGCGGTCGAACGCCATGATCGCCTCGGCAGGCGAGGAGTAGGCGTTGCCCGTGCCCTCGGCGTCCTCGTTCAGGCGGGTCAGGTGGAACAGACCGGTCACCATGTCCAGCCGCGGCATGGCGAGCGGGCGGCCCGACGCCGGCGAAAGGATGTTGTTCGCCGACAGCATCAGGATGCGGGCCTCGGCCTGCGCCTCCGCGGAGAGCGGGAGGTGCACGGCCATCTGGTCACCGTCGAAGTCCGCGTTGAACGCTTCACAGACCAGCGGGTGCAGCTGGATGGCCTTGCCTTCGACCAGCTGCGGCTCGAAGGCCTGGATACCGAGGCGGTGCAGGGTCGGCGCCCGGTTCAGCATCACCGGGTGGCCGGTGATGACCTCTTCGAGCACGTCCCACACCTGCGGCCGCGAGCGCTCCACCATCCGCTTGGCGGACTTGATGTTCTGCGCGTGGTTCAGGTCGACCAGCCGCTTCATGACGAACGGCTTGAACAGCTCGAGCGCCATGTCCTTCGGCAGACCGCACTGGTGCAGCTTCAGCTGCGGACCGACGATGATGACCGAACGGCCGGAGTAGTCGACACGCTTGCCGAGCAGGTTCTGACGGAACCGGCCCTGCTTGCCCTTGAGCAGGTCGGACAGCGACTTCAACGGGCGGTTACCGGGACCGGTGACCGGGCGGCCGCGGCGGCCGTTGTCGAACAGCGCGTCGACGGCCTCCTGCAGCATCCGCTTCTCGTTGTTGACGATGATCTCGGGCGCGCCGAGGTCGATGAGCCGCTTCAACCGGTTGTTCCGGTTGATGACCCGGCGGTAGAGGTCGTTCAGGTCGGAGGTGGCGAACCGGCCACCGTCGAGCTGGACCATCGGGCGCAGGTCCGGCGGGATCACCGGGACGGCGTCGAGCACCATGCCGCGCGGGTCGTTGCCGGTGGCCTGGAAGGCCGCGACGACCTTGAGCCGCTTCAGCGCGCGGAGCTTCTTCTGCCCCTTGCCGTTGCGGATGGTGTCGCGCAGGTTGTCGGCCTCGGCCGCGACGTCGAACTCGGTGGCCAGCTTCTGGATGGCCTCCGCGCCCATGCCGCCGGTGAAGTACTCGCCGTAGCGGTCGACGAGCTCGCGGTAGAGCAGCTCGTCGGCGATCAGCTGACGCACGTCGAGCTTGGTGAAGGTCGTCCAGACCTCCTCGAGACGGTCCAGCTCGCGACCGGCGCGGTCACGGATCTGGCGCATCTCCCGCTCGCCGCCCTCCTTGACCTTGCGGCGGACGTCGGACTTGGCGCCCTCCGCCTCCAGCTCGGCCAGGTCGGCTTCCAGCTTCTGCGCCCGTGCCTCGATGTCCGCGTCACGCTTGGTCTCGAGGTTCTTGCGCTCGACGCCGATCTCGTTCTCCAGCGTCGGCAGGTCGTTGTGCCGCAGCTCGGTGTTCACACCGGTGATCACGTAGGCCGCGAAGTAGATGATCTTCTCGAGGTCCTTCGGCGCCAGGTCGAGCAGGTAGCCGAGGCGGGAAGGAACACCCTTGAAGTACCAGATGTGGGTGACGGGAGCGGCCAGCTCGATGTGGCCCATCCGCTCACGGCGCACCTTGGCGCGAGTGACCTCGACGCCACAGCGCTCGCAGATGATGCCCTTGAAGCGGACCCGCTTGTACTTACCGCAGTAGCATTCCCAGTCCCGGGTCGGGCCGAAGATCTTCTCGCAGAAGAGGCCGTCCTTCTCGGGCTTGAGCGTCCGGTAGTTGATGGTCTCCGGCTTCTTGACCTCGCCGAAGGACCACTGACGAATGTCGTCGGCGGTAGCGAGGCCGATGCGGAGCTCATCGAAGAAGTTGACGTCCAGCACGTCTTTACATCCCCTTGGGGTTGATGCGACTAGAGGAGTTGGCGAGCGGAGGCGGGAGCCTGAGTGGCTCCCGCCTCATCGCGGATCAGTGCACGACGTCGTCCACCGAGGGCGACTCGTTGCGGGACAGGTTGATGCCGAGGTTCGCCGCGGCACGCTCGAGGTCCTCGTCGTCGGAGTCGCGCATCTCGATCGCGGCGCCGTCGCTCGACAGCACCTCGACGTTGAGGCAAAGCGACTGGAGCTCCTTCAGGAGCACCTTGAACGACTCCGGGATACCCGGCTCGGGGATGTTCTCCCCCTTGACGATGGCCTCGTACACCTTGACGCGGCCGACCACGTCGTCCGACTTGATCGTCAGCAGTTCCTGCAGGGTGTAGGCGGCGCCATACGCCTGCATCGCCCAGCACTCCATCTCACCGAAGCGCTGGCCACCGAACTGTGCCTTACCACCCAGCGGCTGCTGCGTGATCATCGAGTACGGACCGGTGGACCGGGCGTGGATCTTGTCGTCGACCAGGTGGTGCAGCTTCAGGATGTACATGTAGCCGACCGCGACCGGGTACGGGTACGGCTCGCCGGAGCGGCCGTCCAGCAGCGTGGCCTTGCCGTTCTGCTTCACCATGCGCTCACCGTCGCGGTTCGGCTTGGTGGCACCGAGCAGGCCGGTCAGCTCGTCTTCCTTGGCACCGTCGAACACCGGGGTGGCGGTGTTCGTGCCGGGGTCGACGTCGTAGAGCTCCTCGTTGAGGTTCTTCGCCCAGTCCGGGTTGCCTTCGATCTTCCAACCCTGCGAAGCCAGCCAGCCCAGGTGGAGTTCCAGCACCTGGCCGATGTTCATACGACGCGGGACACCGTGGGTGTTCAGGATGATGTCGACGGGCGTGCCGTCCTCCATGAACGGCATGTCCTCGACGGGGAGGATCTTGCCGATGACACCCTTGTTCCCGTGGCGGCCGGCGAGCTTGTCACCCGGCTGGATCTTCCGCTTCTGGGCCACGTAGACGCGGACCAGTTCGTTGACGCCCGGGGGCAGCTCGTCGTCGTCCTCGCGCGAGAACACGCGGATGCCGATGACCTTGCCGGTCTCGCCGTGCGGCACCTTCAGCGAGGTGTCGCGGACCTCACGGGCCTTCTCACCGAAGATCGCGCGGAGCAGACGCTCTTCCGGGGTCAGCTCGGTCTCACCCTTGGGCGTGACCTTGCCGACCAGGATGTCGCCGTCGCGGACCTCGGCACCGATGCGGATGATGCCGCGCTCGTCGAGGTCGGCCAGGACCTCCTCGGAGACGTTCGGGATGTCCCGGGTGATCTCCTCGGCGCCCAGCTTGGTGTCGCGGGCGTCGATCTCGTGCTCCTCGATGTGGATCGACGTGAGCACGTCGTCCTGCACCAGGCGCTCGGAGAGGATGATCGCGTCCTCGTAGTTGTGGCCCTCCCACGGCATGACCGCGACAAGCAGGTTCTTGCCGAGCGCCATCTCACCGTTCTCGGTGGACGGGCCGTCGGCGATGACCTGACCCTGCTCGACCCGGTCGCCCTCGTTGACGATCGGGCGGTGGTTGAAGCAGGTGCCGTGGTTCGAGCGACGGAACTTGTACAGTCCGTAGCTCTTCCGCGTGCCGTCGTCGTGCATGATCGTGATCAGGTCGGCCGAGAGCTCCTCGACCACACCGGCCTGCTCGGCGACGAGCACGTCACCGGCGTCCACCGCGGCACGCAGCTCCACGCCGGTACCGACCAGCGGGGCCGAGTTGCGCAGCAGCGGAACGGCCTGACGCTGCATGTTCGCGCCCATCAGCGCGCGGTTCGCGTCGTCGTGCTCGAGGAACGGGATCATCGCGGTCGCGACCGAGACCATCTGCCGCGGCGAGACGTCCATGTAGTCCACGTCCAGCGGGTCGATCAGCTCGACCTCGCCGCCCTTCTTACGGACCAGGACGCGGTCTTCGACGAAGGTGCCGTCTTCCGAGATCGGCGCGTTCGCCTGCGCCTTCACGAACCGGTCTTCCTCGTCCGCGGTGAGGTAGTCGACCTGGTCGGTGACCCGGCCCTCGACGACCTTGCGGTACGGGGTCTCGATGAAACCGAACGGGTTGACCCGCGCGTACGAGCAGAGCGAGCCGATCAGACCGATGTTCGGGCCTTCCGGCGTCTCGATCGGGCACATGCGGCCGTAGTGCGACGGGTGGACGTCACGGACCTCCATGCCGGCGCGCTCACGCGACAGACCACCCGGGCCGAGCGCGGACAGACGACGCTTGTGCGTCAGCCCCGACAGCGGGTTGTTCTGGTCCATGAACTGCGACAGCTGCGAAGTACCGAAGAACTCCTTGATCGCCGCCACGACGGGCCGGATGTTGATCAGGGTCTGCGGCGTGATCGCCTCGACGTCCTGGGTGGTCATCCGCTCACGGACGACGCGCTCCATCCGGGACAGACCGACGCGGATCTGGTTCTGGATGAGCTCGCCGACGGTGCGGAGACGACGGTTGCCGAAGTGGTCGATGTCGTCGGTCTCGACCGGGATGACCTGGTCGCCGACGGTCGCCTTGTCCTCGCCGGCGTGCAGCCGGACCAGGTACTCGATCGTCGAGACGATGTCCTCTTCGGTCAGCGTCCCGGTGTCGTACGGCGTGGTGAGGCCGAGCTTCTTGTTCAGCTTGTACCGGCCGACCTTGGCGAGGTCGTAGCGCTTCGGCTTGAAGAACAGGTTCTCCAGCAGCGTCTGCGCGCTCTCCTTCGTGGGCGGTTCGCCCGGGCGCAGCTTGCGGTAGATGTCGAGCAGCGCCTCGTCGGTGCCCGCGGTGTGGTCCTTCTCGAGGGTGGCGAGCAGCGTCTCGGAGAAGGAGAAGCGCTCGCGGATCGCCTCGGTGGTCCAACCGAGCGCCTTCAGCAGCACGGTCACCGGCTGGCGGCGCTTGCGGTCGATGCGGACGCCGACGGTGTCGCGCTTGTCGACGTCGAACTCCAGCCAGGCACCCCGGCTCGGGATGACGCGGACGTTGAAGACGTCCTTGTCCGTGGTCTTGTCGACGCTGGTGTCGAAGTACACACCCGGCGAACGGACCAGCTGGGACACGACGACACGCTCAGTGCCGTTGATGACGAAGGTGCCCTTGTCGGTCATCACCGGGAAGTCGCCCATGAAGACCGTCTGGCTCTTGATCTCGCCGGTGTTGTTGTTCACGAACTCGGCGGTCACGAACAGCGGGGCCGCGTACGTCATGTCCTTGTCCTTGCACTCCTCGACGGAGGCCTTGACCTCGTCGAAGCGCGGGTCGGAGAAGGACAGCGACATGGATCCGGAGAAGTCCTCGATCGGCGAGATCTCGTTGAGGACCTCTTCCAGGCCACCGACCGGGTTTTCTTCACCTTCTTCGACGCGGCGTTCGAACCACGCCTCGTCGCCGGTGAACCATTCGAATGACCTGATCTGCACGTCGAGCAGGTTCGGGGTGTTGAGCGGCTCGCGAATCTTTGCGAAGGAGACCCGCTTGGGGGCTCCCGGGATTCCCGTGGACTCCGAGCGAGATACAGCCGAGGTGGTCGCAGCAGTGGCCTGGTTCGCGGGAGAGACTGCCAAGATGCGTCCTTCCGGGGACAATGAGCGGTGAGCAGCCGCGTCAGCAACAGCTGATGCGGTCTGTCAAGGGTGCCGTGTGCCCACTATCCTAACTACCGGCTCCGGGCAGCCTGAAAGAGGGCAGCGCAAAGAAGCAGTCTAGCCCGAACGTCGCGGTCTGTCCAGGGGGCGCTCCTGATGGGGCCCAGCCTGCATCGCAACGTCTTCAGGTATGCCTCTCCTCGGCTTCCCCGGGTCGTCCCTCCCGCAAGGGCACCGCCGGTTCTCGCCGTTGCCAGTAAGCGTGACCCCACGCGGGCTCGTAGTCAAGATGCCGCGCGGTGGTCCCGCCGGTTGGCGCAGCGTTGAAGAGGTCACGCGGAGGGTGACGAACAAGACGCTTGTCCTGATTACCGTGCAGTACCCGCAGGTGACGGCGTTGGCGCGCCGACCTGCGTTTCGCGGGCAGATCGTGATCCGTCCGGCGGCTGTTTCGGAGAGTCACCGAGTCGAGCGTCCGGCGGCCGGGAAGGTGACAGTCACGGCTCTGGCCGTGTGACCGCTGTGACCGGTGGGCCTTCTGGGGCGGCGCACAGGAAGCCGTCCCGAGCGACTTTCGCCCGCTAATCGCGACGCGCGTTTAGCGGGCTAAACGCGCTCCGGCGGCCGGTGCCAGACTGGGGCGATGTTCCAGATGCGCGAGGACGGGCCGGAGCCGGACACCACGCCACCGATGCCCCCTGTCGTCATCCCGCCGGACGCCGAACTGCGCCTCGCCGCCGAGCGAAGTCCGGTACTGAAGGAACTACGCCAGTACGTCGCCGGCTTGGCCGGGCACAGCGGCCACGGGGACTCCCTGGTCGGTCGCTGGGCCGAGGATTGCGGACTCGTCCGCGTCCTCAAGGGCGCCCACGTACCGGTCAAGAAGAACGCGAAGCTTCTCAGGGACCCCCTCGCCCTGTGGGAACGAGCGTTTTCGACGGTCGGCGCGGCCGGGCAGGACCTGGCGGGCAAAGACTCCGTCGATCCCGGAATACAGTTCCCTCAGCTGGCTTCGGCGCTCACGTTCACGCTGTACAGGTCGAACGGAGTTCCCGTTCCCGCGGAGCTCGCCCTCGGGTTTCTCGCGGGGATGTTCGAACGCTCTCCGGCTGCCAGTCCTTCGCTCCGCTATGCGACGACCGTCCTGCTGGAGCTGCTGGACCGGCTCGGCGCGGTCGAGCGCGACACCGTGACGGACCCCGCCTCCCTCGCCAAGCTCGCGGAAATCGCCGGTAGCCCGGATCCGGACCCGACGCTGATCAGGCTCACGCCGCTCGCCGTCTGGGCGACCAACCGGGAGCTCCGCGAGGCGGGGGTGGCCGCGCCGATCGTCGGTGAGGCCGCGGACCAGAGTCTCGACGACCTGAGTTCCCACCTCCTCGACGCCACGCCGAAGGCCATCGACGCGGACCTCAAAGCCTGGGTTCGGCGTCGATCGCCCCTCGACGCGGCGACCGAGGCGGGCGAGCTCCTTCGGACTGCGACCACGCCGTCCAAACGGCTGTTCGCCTTGATCGCGCTCGGCGAGACCGGCGAATCCGGCCTCGTCATCGCCGCCGAGATCCGCGCGGAGGGCGGCCTGCCTGGGGCGGTCGCGGGAATGTGGCTGTCGGAACGTGGAGCGGTCGATCGCGAATCGGTCACCCGCGATGAGGTCGTCATCGGGATGACCGACCACTACGCGGCCATGAACGAGCTAGGCGCCTTCGTGCACCAACTCGCCGAGATGGACGACGGCTTCGACCTCGTCGAACTGCTCACGGTCTCCGGCCACCCCGCGACGACCGAGCTGCTGGACGTCGTCGCCGCCGGGCATCCGGACCGGGCGACGGCCAAGAAGGCGAGGAAGGCTCGCTTCAAGCTGCGGTCGCGCGGCCTCTGACCGCTCGTCGGCCAGGCCCAGGTCAGCGCGCCGTCGCGTCACGATTAGCCCGCGAAAGTCGACTTGGCGCGCCCTCTGGAGGGTCCCGCCCAGATCGCGTTTAGCGGGCTAAACGCGAGCCTGGGGCCCAGACCCGAGCGGAGCGGCAGATCGCGTTTAGCCCGCTAAACGCAAGTGGGGGGCTACTTGCTCGGGGCCGGGGAGGCGGGGGGTGCGGCGGGGGCAGAGGAAGCGGCGGGGTTCGGCGGAGCGGCGTAGGTGTTCATCGCCGTGATCTTCCACTTGTCGCCCTGCAGCTCCGCGTTCAAATGCAGCTGCGCGCTCCCGGCGGTGGTCTTGTTCGTGTCGGCTCGGGTCGAGCTCTGGTCGACGAACACCATCACGTCGGCCCGGTCACCTTCCAGCCGGATGACGGCGCTGCGGGTGACCTTGCAGGTCACGACCATCTTCTGCTGCGGGGCCAGCCGCTTGACCTCGCCCATCAGCAGGTTGTACTTCGCCCGCACCTCGTCGTTGACCAGCAGATCGTTCGCCGCGGCCTCGGTCTTCGCGATGTTGTTGTAGTCGTACGAGAACAGCGCCTCGGTCGCCTTCGCGACCTGGTCCTTGACCTGCGAGGTCTTCGCGACGTCCAGCAGCGCGGTGTTCTCCGTCGAGCTGGTCACCTCGTCCGCCTGGATCTTGAAGAGCACCGCGGCCGCGGCCAGCAGCAGCCCGACGACGACCAGCGCGCCCGCCAGGATCAGCTGCCGGGAGCCAGGCTTCTTCGGCTTCTCGGAGTCGGCATCGGCCTCGGCGGCAACCGCGGCTTCGGCCTCTTCGATGTCGTCCGGCTTAGCCCGGACCGCCACACGAGCCTTCGCACGCGGACTCGGCTTCGCGACTACCTCGTCTTCAGTGGCCTCAGCACTCTCAGGAGCCTCGACAGCCTCCGAAGCCTCTGCAGGCGCCTCGACAGTCTCAGCAGCAGGCTCCGAAGGCTCCACAGCCGGAGCCGGAGCCGGACGCGGAGCAGGCCGCGGCGAAGGACGGCGGACCGGCGCCGGCTTTGTCACCGGCGTCTCGTCGACCTCGGCCTCAGCCTCGACCTCGGGGGCTGGCGCCTCGCTGACCGGAGAGGCACCCGGCCGGCGCAGACCGGCCACCCTGGGGCGGCGCACCGGCGGAGTGCTGCGAGGAGGCTGGCGACGGGAGGGGGGCACTACGAGGCTCCGTTCTAGGTGACGCTTTACTGGCCGGCCGCGACGAGGGGCACGTTGTCGATCCCGGACAGCTTCCACTCATCGCCGACCCTGGTCATCGAGACCTCCAGGCGCAACGCCTTCGAGCTCGCCTTGTCGCCCTGGGTGACCTGGGTGGTGATGGCGGCGAGGAAGCTCGCCTTGCCTTCGTGGTCGTCGAGTTCCTCGACCGCGATGTCCTGGATCGTGGTCGCGACCTTGGTCTTCGCGTCGCCGAGCGCCTTGCGGTAGGTCGACTCCAGCTGGGCCAGCTGCTGGCTCATCTTGTCGTCGGAGACGGCCTTCTGCCGGTTGAAGAACTCGTCGAGGTTCTCGAAGTCGACCTCGGTGTAGGCCTTGATCGCGGTGCCACCGGCCTTCACCACTTCGTCCCGCGAACGCGCCAGGTCGGCGTTGTCGTCCGAGGCCGCCACCGCCCACTGGATCCCGAACAGGCCCGCGGCGAGCAGGGCGGCCAGCGCGAACGCCGCGGCGCCCAGCACCAGCGTTCGCGGCGAGGTCCACGATCGAGAAGAACTCATGACACTCCAGGGTAGGTATACGGTCTCGGGCTCAGCCGGGCAGTCCCAGCAAGGCGCCGAGGCTGGCCAGGCTGACGCCCGGGCTCTGCAGGACGCTCGGCATGCCCTGTGCCGCGCGCAGGCTGGCCAGCTCCTCGGCCGACCGTCCGGCGTTCGCGGCGACGTCGCCCTGCGACGGGATCTGCGGGACCCCGTTGTACGGCACGTTCTGCGAACCGCGCACGTTGATCGGGCTGCCCTTCGGCTCGGCGCAGTACGCGTCGTCCTTCGGCGGGCGCGGCGTCGTGTCGGTGCCTTCGCGGTACTTGTCCAGGCCGATGTAGCCCTTGGTGCACGAAGGCGGGTTGAACAGGTTGAGCGCGAGGCCCAGATGCGCGGTGCCGTCGTTGGCGACGGTGTTGGCGCCCGCCGCGAGCATCGGATAGGTCACCAGCCCCTGCTCGAGCCCGTCGAGCCGCGTCACGAGCAGGTTCGCCGTCGTGAGCAGGTTCGCCGTCAGCGCGCCCAGTCCCGGCCCCGATTCCGCCAGCACCTCGCTGATCTGGGTCGCCACCTGCGGGGTGATCCCGATCAGCTTGCGGATGTCGGCGTCGGAGTTCTTCAGCTGGCCGGACAGTTTTTCGAGGTCCGCGCTGAACGACTTCATCGAGCTCGCCATGTCGTTCTGCGTTTCGAGGACCTGCCCGCCCTTTTCCAGCAGCTGGATCGTCTGCGGCAGGTACTCCTGCGCGGTCGTGGTGAAGCTGCGCGCGGTGTCGAGCAGCCGCTGCAGGTCCGGGCCGGTGCCGTTGAAGGCGTTGTACGACTCGTCGACGACCTTGCGCAGCGAATCGGTCGGCACCGACGCCGCGAGGCTGTCGAGGTCGCCGATGAGCTGTTCGGTGGGCACCGGGGTCTTGACCTTGTCCGCCGGGATGACCGAACCCGGCCGCAGGAACGGCCCGTTCTCGTTCTTGGGCCGCAGGTCGACGAACTGCTCGCCGACCGCGGACCGGTTCGCGACGACGGCGTCCAGATCGGCGGGCACCTGCGGGGCGTCGGGCGCGATGTTGAGATCGGCCTCCAGCCCGCTCTTGGTCAGGCGCAGTTCGCCGACGCGACCGATGTTGAAGCCGCGGTAGGTGACCTCGGCGTTGGAGAAGATGCCGCCCGACTGCTTGAGTTCGAGCTTCACCGTGTAGCCCTCGTCGCCGAAGACCGAGCCGAGCCCGGCGAACCGGATCAGCGCGTACACGATGGCGACCACGGAGATGATCGCGAACATGACCAACTGGATCTTCGTCCTCCGGACCAGCATCAGCCCGCACCTCCCGAGAGCAGGCCGAAGATACCGGCGGGTCCGGTTTGTCGCGGCTGTCCGCCGCTCTGCGGCGCACTCACCTGGCCGCCGCCGACGCCCCCGACGCTGTCCGGGATCGGCAGCGGCGGGTTCACGCCCGGCCCCTCGGTGCCGCCGGTCAGCCCCGGCACCGGGACGACGTCCTGGAGCGGATTCTGCCGGCTGCGGCCGAGATTCTTGAGGATCTCGTTCAGGTTCAGGTCGATCTTCGCGAACAGGTTGAAGTAGTCGCCCTTGACGCCGTCGTAGGCGGCGTCACTGAACGGGAAGGTCAGCAGGATCTCCAGTGCCTTGGGCAGATCCGAGCCCGCCTCGCCGAGCTTCTGCAGCGTCGGCTGCAGCGCCTTGAGGTCGGCCACGAGATCTTCCTTGCTCTTGTTCACCGTGTCGACGGCGACGCCGGAGAGGCTGTTGAGCGCGTTCAGCATGGTCACCAGCTGGCCGCGTTGCTGCTCCAGCACCCCGAGTCCGGGGCCGAGGTTGTCGACCGCGCCGACCAGCTTGTCCTTCTGGCCGTTCAGCGTGAGGGAGAGCCGGTTCAGCCCGTCGAGTGCCCGCGTGATGTTCGCGGACTGCTTGTCCAGGTTCGTCACCAGCTGGTTGGTGTTGTTCAGCAACGCCTTGAGTTCCGGCGAGCGGCCGCTCGTGGCGTTGTTGAGTTCCTTGGTGATGGTGTTGAGCTGTTCGACCCCACCTCCGTTGAGCAGCAGCGAAAGCGCGCCGAGCAGCTCTTCGACCTCGACGCTGCGGTTCGTCCGTGCCAGCGGGATGACCGCGTCGTCGGCGAGTTTGCCTTGACCGTCCGACGGTGCGGCCAGCTCGACGTACTTCTCGCCGAGCAGGCTCGACTGCCGGACGTTGGCCAGCGCGTTCGCCGGGAGCTTCACATTGCCGTTGACCCGGAGGGTGACCTCGGCGTTCCAGCCGTCCGGCGTCAGCCCGATCGCCTCGACCCGGCCGATGGACACCTCATTGACCTTCACCCCGGCCTGCGGGGTCAAATCGAGCACGTCCCGGAACTGCACCTTGACCGTGTACGGGTGGTCGCCGAGTTCGGCGCCACCGGGCAGCGGGATGTCGTAGATCCCGCTGAACCCGCACCCGCTCAACGTCAGCGCGGCGACCGTTCCGGAAGCGATGAGAGCGAGAGACCTCTTCATGTTCACTTCGCCGCCGTTCCGTAGAGCTGACCGGCGATGGGGAGCGGAAGCGGCGGCAACTGGCCCGCCTGCGACGACTGGATCACCTGCGCGATCGACGGCAGCGGCACCAGCCCGTCGACCAGCCCGGCGATCCCCTTGCACGCGTCACCGAGCGCGTCGAGCGCGTCCGGGGTCTGCTTCAGCAGGTTGCACACCATCACCAGCGGCGGCTGGGTGAGTTCGTTCAGGTTGGCCCGCGCGTCGAGCGTGCCCGACGACGCGTTGTAGGTGTTGACCAGGTTCCCGAGGCCGACCGGGGCGACGTCGAGGACCTCGGCGAGCGCGCCGCGCTGGTCGACGAGCACCTTGGTCACGCTGGCCAGCTTGTCCACATTGGACTTCAGTCGGTCGCGGTTCTTCTCGATGAACGCCTGCACCGCGGTGAGCGTGTCGGACAGCTGCTTCACCGTGGCCGCGAGGTTTTCCCGCTCCCCAGCGAGGAAACCGCTGACGTCGGCGAGCTGCCGCTCGAAATCGCGGACCTGTTTGTCGCTGTTCACCAACGTCTGCGAGAAGGAGCCGAGGTTCTCGACCGTCTTGAACAGGTCGCCGGAGTTGCCGGACAACGTGCCCGCCGCCTGGCCGAGTTTGGTGATCGTGTCGTGCAGCGCCTGCCCGTTGCCGTCGAAGTTCTTCGCGGCGGTGTCGAGCAGGTTCGACAGTGAACCGTTCTTGTTGGCGCCGTCGGGGCCGAGCGACTTGCTGACCCGCGAGAGGCTGGCCGCGAGTTCGTCGACCTCCAGCGGGACCTCGGTGCGGTCGAGGCCGATGACGGCGCCGTCGTCGATGCGCGGGCCGCCCTTGTAGGCCGGGGCCAGCTGCACGTAGCGGTCGCTGACCAGCGACGGCGACACGATGATCGCCTTCGCGTCCGCGGGCACCGCCACCGAACGGTCGTATTCGAGTTCGACGCGGACCTGGTTGCCCATCGGCTGGATCCTGGTGACCGTGCCCATTTCGACGCCGAGCATCCGGACGCTGTTGCCCTCGTACAGCCCGACGGCACCGGCGAAGTAGGCGGTCAGATGGTTGCGGCCGGCGTCCTTGAGCGTCCACCACAGCGCGCCGGCGACCACCAGCGCGAGCACGATCGCGATGGTGAGGCCGCGGGCGAGGCTGTCTCCGAGACGGGTACTCATTTCTCGTAGCACCCCTTCTCGTTGATCGGGCCGAACGACGGCAGGACCAGTCCGCAGATGTAGTTGTCGAACCAGCGGCCGTTGCCGATCGTGTTGGTGAACACCCGGATGAACGGCGCGAACCGCGCGATGCCCTGGCCGAGCGCGTCCTGGTTGCGCTGCAGCATCGAGGTCAGCTGGTCGAGCTGGGTGAGCACCGGGTCGAGCTGCGCGTCGTTGTCGTCGACCAGGCCCTTGAGCTGGGTGGCGAGGTTGCGCGAGCCGTCCAGCAGCGCGGAGATCGCCTCCTTGCGGCGGGACACCTCGCCGAGCAGCTTGTTGCCATCGGACAGGAGTTTCTGGAACTCGGCGTCGCGGTCGACGAGCGTTTGCGAGACCTGCCGCGTGTTGGCCAGCAGACTCGCCAGCTGCGAGTCCCGGGAAGCGATCGTGTCCGAGAGGCGCGAAAGGCCGGTGAGGGCGCCCTTCACGTCGGCCGGGGTGTCGGCGAAGGTCTCCGAGATGACGTCGAAGCTCTTGGCCAGCTGGGCGGTGTCGATGTTGTCGACCGTCTGCGAAAGCCCGCGGAAGGCGTCGAGGACGTCGAACGGCGACATCGTGCGCTCACGCGGGATGGTGGCGCTCGGGTCGAGCGTGCGCTGCCCTTGCGGGTCGAGCGCCAGGTACTTCTGGCCGAGCACGGTCTTGATCTTGATCGCCGCGCTGGTCTTGTCGCCGAGCCAGGCGTCCTTGACCTTGAAGGAGATCCGGACCTTGTCGCCGTCGAGCTTGATCTCGGAGACTTTGCCGACCTTCACGCCGGCGACGCGGACGTCGTTGTCCTCCTGCAGACCCGAGGTCTCGGAGAAGTCCGCGCTGTAGGTCGTCCCGCCGCCGATCACCGGCAGGTCGTCGGAGTTGAGCGCGGCGAGGAAACCGAGCAGCAGCACCGAGATGCCGACCAGCGCGATCGGGACCGGATTGCGTTTCTGGAACGACTTCATGCCGTGCACCTCGCCCGGTTCACCGGCAGCAGCGGCAGGTTGATCGGTTCGTTGATCAGCGGAGGCAGGGCGACGGCTCCTGTCATTTCACAGGCGAAGAAGTTGAACCAGGACCCGTAGTCGGCGGTGCGGGTCAGCGCCGTCACCTTCTGCGGCAGGAACTGGATGAAGTGCTCGACGATCGGCTGGCTGTCGTTGAGGTTCTTCGACAGCGTGCCGAGCGCGGCGATGTCCTGCTTCAGCGGCTCGCGGGCCTCACCGAGCAGGCCGGACGTCGTCTGCGCCAAGGTGCCGAGCGAGTCGATGGCGTCACCGATCGGCTCGCGGTCCGCGGCCAGCCCGGAGACCAGCTGCTGCAATTTGACGATCAGGTCGTTCAGCTGCGGCGTATGCGCGTTGACCGTGTCGAGCACCGAGTTCAGGTTGTCGATGACCTCACCGATCACCTGGTCCTTGTCGGAGATCGTGGTCGCCAGCGACGCGGTGTGCTTCAGCAGGCTTTCGATCGTGCCGCCCTCGCCCTGCAGGACCTGGATGACCTCGTAGGACAGCTTGTTGATGTCGTCCGGGTTGAGCGCGGTGAACAGCGGCTTGAACCCGTTGAACAACTGCGTCAGGTCGAGCGCCGGCGTGGTCCGCTCGAGCGGGATGTTGCCGCCGGGCTCCAGGGTCTTGCCGGAGGAGTCGGTGCCCTGCCCGAGGGAGACATAACGCTGGCCGACCAGGTTCCGGAACTTGATCTGCGCGGTCACCCCGGCGGGCAGCTTGCGGCCGGCGTCCACTTCGAACTCGACCTCGGCCTGGCGCCGGTCGACGATGCGGACGTCCTTGACCTGCCCGACCCTGACGCCCGCGATGCGGACGTCGTCGTTGGGCAGCAACAGGGTCGCGTCGCTGAAGCGCGCCTTGTAGGCGTTCGTGCTGGTGGTGTTGATGTTGGCGATGCTGATCCCGAGGATCGTCGTGAACAGCACGGTGACCACGACGAAGACGCAGAGCTTGATCAGCGGTGCGAGCAATCCCCTCACTGGACATGCACCTCCGCTCCGCGGTAGAGCGGACCGACGAGCAGCGAGCCCCAGCCGGGCACGTCCGCGGCGGACATGCCGACCTGCGGGGCGACCAGCTGCGCGAGGAAGTCGGATTCCGAGGTGCTGTACGACGGGTCACCCGCGGGCGCGCCGCCGCCGTTCCCGTTGTAGCCGCCGTAGTTCGCGAAGCCGTTGGACGGCGAGAGGCCGTCGTTGGCCGAGCGGGCGGGCGGTTTGACCGTGCTGCCGTCCTTGATCGGACCGTCCGGCGGATACTGCGGGAACGGGTCCGGGAACTGCTTCAGGTCGTAGCAGCGCGGACCGCGTTTGTCCTCGAACCGCGGCTCGTCCTTGCCCGGCAGGTACGGGCCGCGGTTGACGGTGACCTCGATGGTCGCGTGCAGACCGGGCCGGTTCGTGCCCTTGCCGAGGGCCTTGTCGATCTTCGGCAGGTTGTCGGCCATCTGCCCGATCACGCACGGGTACTCCGGCGAGTACTTCGCCAGCAGTTCCGCCGTCGGGCGGGCCGTGTCGGCGAGGCGGATCAGGTTGTCGGCGTTGTTCCGCAGGAAGGTCTGCAGGTCGACCGAGGCCTGGGTGACGCTGCCGTAGAGGTTCGCCAGGTTCAGTTTCTGGTCGACGACCGTGCGCGTGGTGGTGCTCAGGTTGTCCAGCGTCCGCACCAGATCCGGGGCGACGGCGTTGAGATTGTCCGAGAACTTCGCGAGCTCCTTGAGGTTCTGCTGGAGCTGGGGCTCGTGCGGGTTCAGGTCGCCGACGTAGCTGCCGAGCTGCGCGAGGGTGTCACCGAGCTGGTCGCCGCGGCCGTTGAGGGCGGTCGAGATCGCCGAAAGCGTGCTCGACAGCTTCTGCGGCTGGACCGCCTGCAGGACCGGCATCAGGTGAGCGAAAGCCTGCTCCAGTTCGACCGCGCTGGACGTGCGGTCCTGGGTGATCACGTCGCCTTCGCTGATCGTCTTCGCCGACGGCGCGTCCGGGATCTCGAGGGAGACGAACCGCTCACCGAACAACGTCTTCGGCAGGAATCGCGCCGAAACGTTCTGCGGGATCAGTTTCGCCGATTCGGGCTTCAGCGCGAGCGTGAGTTCGGCGCCGTCCGGCGTCGCGGCGATGTCCTGCACCGAACCCACGATGAGACCGCGGACCTTCACGTCGGACTGTTTCAGCAACTGGTTCCCGATGCTGTCCGATTGGAGCTTCACGCTCACCACCGGCGTGAACGCCTTTTCGTACAGCGCGATACTCAGCGCCACGCCGCCGACGATCACGGCGACCAACAGCAGGCCCAGCAGCCTGCGCCGCAGTGTCGCGATCATCCTGCGATCCTCACCGTGACGTCGGTTCCCCAGATCGCGAAACCGATGAAGAAGTTCATGATGGACACCGTGACGATGCTCAGCCGGACCGCCTTGCCGACCGCCACGCCGACACCGGCGGGGCCGCCGGAGGCCCGGTAACCGAAGTAACAATGGGACAGGATGATCAAGACGCTGAACAACAGCACCTTGATGAACGAATACAACACATCCTGCGGAGGTAGGAACAGGTCGAAGTAATGGTCGTAGGTACCCGCTGACTGGTTGTAGATGTAGATAACGACCAACCGGGACGCGAGATACGAACTCAGCAGCCCGATGACGTACAGCGGGATGACCGCGACGAAACCGGCGATGATCCGCGTGGTCACCAGGTACGGCAGGCTCGGGACGCCCATCACCTCGAGCGCGTCGATCTCCTCCGAGATCCGCATCGCGCCCAGCTGCGCGGTGAACCCGGCGCCGACCGTCGCGGAAAGCGCGAGGCCCGCGACAAGCGGCGCGATCTCACGGGTGTTGAAGAACGCGGTGAGGAAGCCGGTGAAGGCCGAAGTGCCGATCGAGTTCAGCGCCGAGTAGCCCTGCAGACCGACTAGCACGCCGGTGAACAGGGTCAGGCCGACCATCACGCCGACCGTGCCGCCGATGACCGCGAGCGAGCCGGAACCGAAGCTCACCTCGGCCAGCAGCCGCAGGACCTCTTTCATGTAGCGGCGCAACGTCCGCGGCGTCCACAGCAACGCGCGGCCGTAGAACGACATCTGGTCGCCGAGAGTGTCCAGAGTCTGCAATGGACGGTTGGCGACCCGCTTGGCGCCTTGGAGAAAGGTCATGCGTCAGTCCAGCTTTCCGGGCACGATCTGCAGGTAGATCAGTGTGATCACGAAATTCACCACGAACAGCATGAGGAACGTGATGACGACCGACTGGTTGACCGCGTCGCCGACGCCCTTCGGGCCGCCGGACGGGTTCAGTCCCCGGTAGGAGGCGACGACAGCGGCGATGAAGCCGAAGATCAGCGCCTTCAGTTCGCCGACCCAGAGGTCGGGCAATTGGGCCAGCGCGGAGAAGCTCGCCAGGTACGCGCCCGGCGTCCCGCCCTGGAGTACGACGTTGAAGAAGTAGCCGCCGAGCACGCCGATGACGCTGACCATGCCGTTGAGCAGGAGCGCCACCAGCATCATCGCGAGGACACGCGGCACGATCAGGCGCTGGACCGCGGAGACGCCCAGCACCTCCATCGCGTCGATCTCTTCACGGATCGTCCGCGCGCCGATGTCGGCGCAGACGGCACTACCGCCGGCACCCGCGACCAGCAACGCGGTGACCAGCGGGCTGGCCTGCTGCACGGTGGCCAGCACCGACCCGGCGCCCGTGTAGGACTGGGCGCCGAGCTGGCGGGCGAGGGAGCCGAACTGCAAAGAGATGACCGCGCCGAACGGGATCGCGACGAGCGCCGTCGGGAGGATCGTGACGCTGGCGATGAACCAGGCCTGCTGGATGAACTCCCGCAGCTGGAACGGGCGCTGGAAGATGCCACGAACGATGTCGAGGCCGAGAGCGAACAGGTTCCCGGTCTCGCGCACCATGCCGATCCCGGGAATCTTCGCCGATGAAGCGGAGGAACTCACGCGCCACCTGACCCCGGATCATGTGGCCGCAAGCGGTGGTTGCCCGGTCTCCCGGGGTGCGGGATGTGGGCGACCTGATCGTCGGGCAGCTGCCCCTGGTGGTGGTTCGGGATCGACGTGTCGGTGGGCGCCGACCGGTGCCCGGCGGTCGCGAGCCGCTCGGAGCGGACGCCGTAGCGCTGCTGCTCCTCCGGCGAAAGCGACTCGATGATGCTCTGCTGTGCCTCGTGCGGAAGGCCGTGCAGGATCTGCATGACGCGGTCCTTGCGACGGACCGCGCCCATCCGCGTCGGCACGCCCGGGGTGGGCTGCATCTGCGGCGGCACCCCGGATACGTCCTCGACACCGCCCGCGTGGTGACCGGCCTCGAACATGGCGCGCTCGGCGGCGAGCTGGGCCGAGTCCTTCTCCTCGCTCATGCCGATGGGGCCGTCCATCTTGCCGTTGAGGAACTGCTTGACAACCGGCTCCTCGCTGGTCAGCAGCACCTCGCGCGGACCGAACATGACCAGTTCCTTGCGGAAGAGCATGCCCAGGTTGTCCGGCACGGTGCGGGCGAGGTTGATGTTGTGCGTGACGATCAGGAACGTCGCGTCGATCTGCGCGTTGACGTCGAGGAAGAGCTGGGAGATGTAGGTGGTGCGGACCGGGTCGAGGCCCGAGTCCGGCTCGTCGACCAGGATGATCTGCGGGTCGAGCACCAGGGCACGGGCGAGACCGGCGCGCTTGCGCATACCGCCGGAGATCTCGCCGGGCAGCTTCTTGTCGGCGCCGTTGAGACCGGTCATCTCGAGCTTTTCGAGGACGATCCGGCGGACCTCGGTCTCCGACTTCTTCGTGTGCTCGCGCAGCGGGAAGGCCACGTTGTCGTAGAGGTTCATCGACCCGAACAGCGCGCCGTCCTGGAAGAGGACGCCGAAGAGCTTGCGCACCTCGTAGAGCTGGTGTTCGGAGCACGTCACGATGTCGACGCCGTTGATCATGCACCGGCCGCGGTCCGGCTTGAGCAGACCGATCATCGACTTCAGAAAGACGGACTTACCGGTTCCGGACGGACCGAGCATCGCCGAGACCTCGCCCGGGGGCAGGGTCAGCGTGACGTCCCGCCAGATGGCCTGCTTACCGAAGGACTTCGAAAGACCTTCGATGACCACCTCGGCACCCATCGCACCTCCAGGAGCTGTTCCGCGTCGTCGCGCACTGCCTTCCCGTGCCACTGGCTCGAGAGAGCGCACGCGTCCGCGCAGCGATACCCGCGTCAACCAGGTGCAACGAGCTGAGTGCGAACAGGTTACTCACCAGTTTTCTTTTCTGGCCAGACCCGCGGGTAACTTTTCGCGCAGCCGCTGTCGGCCCGTGCACCGCTGGCAGCACCGTAGTGCACGTCACCCCCGCTCGCAGATCCACAACTCGGTCCCCGCCCAGGTCGGCGCGCTGCGCGCATCACGATTAGGGGGCTAAACGCAGGTCAGGCGCGCTGCCGCTCCCCGCCGCCGGGCGCCGCCCCGTGTCGCGGTTAGCGGGCTAAACGCGATCCGGTGCCCTGGGCGCGCTCAGGTACTTAGCGTGGCTACGCGTCGCGATCAGGGGGCGAAAGTCGACACGGGGGCGGGGCGGGAGACAGCGAAGGGGCGGGCATCCGTGGTGGATGCCCGCCCCTTCGGCGTTGCTGCGGTAGGCGCTGTCGCGCCCGGGATCACTTGATGGTGATCTTGGCGCCAGCAGCCTCGAGCTTCTCCTTGGCGGCCTCGGCGGCCTCCTTGTCGACCTTCTCCAGGAGGGCCTTGGGAGCGGCCTCGACCAGCTCCTTGGCCTCCTTCAGGCCCAGGCCCGAGACGACCTCACGGACGACCTTGATGACCTGGATCTTCTTGTCGCCGGCCGACTCGAGGACGACGTCGAACTCGTCCTGCTCCTCGGCGGCCGCGGCCGGGGCGGCACCCGGGGCGGCGGCGACGACGGCAGCCGGGGCGGCCGCGGTCACGTCGAAGGTGGTCTCGAATTCCTTGACGAACTCGGACAGCTCAAGAAGGGTGAGCTCCTTGAAGGCGTCGATCAGCTCGGTGGTGCTCAGCTTCGCCATGGTGGCTTTCCTCTCTGAAACGAACTAAAAGTTCGGGGTGGGGGGTGTTCAGCTCTCGGCGGGTGCTTCGGCTGCTTCGGTACCGGCGTTGCGCTGCTTGTCCTCCAGCGCGGCAGCCAGGCGAGCGACCTGGGACGCCGGCGCCTGGAACAGCGCGGCGGCCTGGGACAGCTTCGCCTTGAACGCGCCCGCCGCCTTGGCGAGCAGGACCTCACGGCTGTCGAGATCGGCGATCTGGTTGATCTCGTCCACGGACAGCGTCTTGCCGTCCATGAAGCCGCCCTTGATCACAAGCGCGTTGTTGTCCTTCGCGAAGTCGCGAAGCGCCTTCGCGGCGTCAACAGCTTCACCCTCGACGAAGGCGATGGCGGTCGGGCCGACGAACAGGTCTTCAAGGCCCTCGATGCCCGCGTCCGTGGCGGCACGCTTGACGAGGGTGTTCTTCGCGACCCGGTACTTGGCACTGGTGCCGAGAGCGCGGCGCAGCTGGGACAGCTGGGACACGGAGAGGCCGGTGTACTGGGTAACGACTGTGGCCGAGCTGCTGCGGAAGCTCTCCGCGATCTCGGCGACGGCCGCCTCCTTGTCGGGCTTCGCCATGGTCGCCTCCTCTCTTGGCTAGTGGTCCACTGGCCTTGAGAGCCCTGAAACGACGAAACGCCCCAGCGCAGACAGGCGCGGGGCGTCAGGGCACGCGACGACGTACGTCACGGGCGAGCCTCGTTCCTCCTGCGCGGGTCGCCCGCCCTAGCGGGGCCTTCGTTCTCCAGGCCAGATGACCGGGAGAAGACCAGCGGTCTTCGGTAGAACCTTGACAAGGATACGTGACCCCTTTTCGCTCCTCGACGCACCCCCTCTGAAGTCGCGTTCAGCGGGCTAAACGCGACCGGCGGAGTGCACAGGAGGGCTCGCGGGGCATCATGGTGACGTGGCGGAGCAGCGTGATGACGGAAAGCCGGGCAACGAGCCCGGCACGGACATCGAGCCCAAGGCGGGAGGTCAGCCCGCGCCTCGGCTGGACGAGGAGCAACTGCGCCAGTTCCAGCAGTTTCAGCAGTTCCAGGACTATCTGAAGTTCACCGAGGCACAGCAGCAGGGCCTGGTGCCTTCGCAACCCGCGCAGCCCGTGACCCAGCACTACGGCGGGCAACCGCCGGTGCCTCCGGGACCGCCGCCCGGTGAGCTCGTCCCTGCTCCTCGCCAGCGCGTGCCGCGGTGGTTGCGACGACTGGGCGGGAAGCTGCTCGCCTGGGTGATCGTGATCGTGCTGATCTGCGTCGGGGCCACCATCGCCTACCGGCAGATCTTCCCCGATGACGAGGGCAAGACGTCGGAACAAGTCGCCGCGGAAGGCGGCGGCACCTATAAGACGAACAAGATCCTTACCAGCGCCTCCCCCTACGAAGCCGTTCGCAGTGTCTACGACGGGATCGCTCAGCACGGGGCGGGAGAAAAGAGCATGGTCGCCCTGGTCTGCGGCAAGTTCGAAGAGCGCACTCAGCAGCAATTCGCCATCGACGTCAACGCCAAAGATTGTCGAGATGCCGTCGAGAAACTCCACACCGAGGTCAAGCCCGGGAAGGTCAACGACTACGCGGAGTCGATCTCGAAGCGGTCGGGCTGGCCGCCGGGCGCAAGTGTGCTCGTGAAGTCCTGCGATTTCATCATCACAGGCGGCCCTGCTCTCGGCGACTTCACCGTCTCAACGGTGCAGAACGGCCAGTGGCTGATCACCGAACACGCCCCCGGCCCCAAGGCGTGCCCTCCGCTGTCCCCCTCCACCACGCCCAGCTGATCGCGTTTAGTCCGCTAAAGGCGACGCGGGTCAGAGGTCGTGCGAGGTGAGGAAGCCGGCGAGGGCGGAGCCGAAGCCGGGGTGCATGACGGCGGTCATGTGATCGCCGGGAACGCGGACGAGGCGGGCGCCCGCGATGGCGGCGGCCAGGCGTTCGGGCTCGGCGGCCAGCGGATCGGTTTCTCCGGCCAGGACCAGGGTCGGGACGGCGATCGCCGTCAGGTCCAGTTTCGGGTTCGCTGTTCCGCGCGCGACGGCCGCGAGAGCGACGCGGTCCGCGCGGAGAGCCTCGGCAAGAGCCCTGAAAGGCGCTGAAGACGGCGGAAGCGTCGAAGGGTCCGGAGCGAGCAGTGCCTCGCTGATCGCTTCCGGCGTGACGACTCGCGTGTCCACGCCGCCGAAGTCGACGATGCCCGAGCCGACTCCGCCGATCGCGAGGCAGCGGATCCGCGGGTCGGCGGCCACCGCGCCGAGCGCGATCATCGCGCCCATCGAGTAGCCGACCATCGACACCTCGTCGAGGCCCAGTACGTCGAGCAACGTGGACACGTCGCGGACCATCGCGTCGTCGCCGTAACTCGCCTCATCGTGCGGCTTCGCCGACCGGCCGTGCCCGCGCGCGTCGAGGCCGATCACGGTCAGCCCCGCCTGCTGCAGGGTGGCGACGACGCCGGGCGCGATCCAGTTGGCGTTCGTATCGGCGGCGAAACCGTGTTGCAGCAGCACCGGGCGCCCTTCGCCCTCCCACACGGTGTAGCTCAGCTGGAGCCCGTCGAACGACGCGAAGGTAGGCATGCCCTCCAGCAAACACGACAAAGGGGCGGCCCCGCTGTAGCGGGACCGCCCCTTTGTCAGTGATGTGCGACTCAGCGTTACGCGTCCTCGGAAAGGAGGTTGCGAGTACGGGCGGGGTCGACCGGGATACCCGGGCCCATCGTCGTGGAGACGACGACCTTCCGCAGGTAACGGCCCTTCGCCGACGACGGCTTGGCCCGCAGGACCTCGTCCAGCGCGGCCGCGTAGTTCTCCACCAGCTTCTCGGTGTCGAACGAGACCTTGCCGATCACGAAGTGCAGGTTGGCCTGCTTGTCGACGCGGAAGTTGATCTTACCGCCCTTGATGTCCGAGACGGCCTTCGCGACCGCGGGGGTCACGGTGCCGGTCTTCGGGTTCGGCATGAGGCCACGCGGGCCGAGGATGCGGGCGATACGCCCGACCTTCGCCATCTGGTCCGGCGTCGCGATCGCGGCGTCGAAGTCGAGCCAGCCACCCTGGATGCGCTCGATCAGTTCGTCGGTGCCGACCGCGTCAGCGCCGGCGGCTTCGGCCTCGGCGGCCTTGTCACCAACGGCGAAAACGATGACGCGAGCGGTCTTACCGGTGCCGTGCGGCAGGTTCACGGTGCCGCGGACCATCTGGTCGGCCTTACGAGGATCGACACCGAGGCGCATGGCGACCTCGACGGTGGCGTCCATCTTCGACTTGGAGGTCTCCTTGGCCAGCTTCGCGGCCTCGAGCGGGGCGTAGAGCCGCTCGCGGTCCACCAGCTCAAGAGCCTGACGGTAGGCCTTGCTGTGCTTGGGCATTACTTCTGTCCTTAACTCTTCAACGGATCAGTGTGGTGTTGGAGCCAGCCCTGGCTCTCCCACGGTGGTGCGGGGTGAAGCTCAGTCGACGACCGTGATGCCCATCGAGCGGGCGGTGCCGGCGATGATCTTCGCGGCCTGGTCGATGTCGTGCGCGTTCAGGTCGGATTCCTTGGTCTTCGCGATGTCGCGGACCTGGTCCCAGGTGACCTTGGCGACCTTGGTCTTGTGCGGCTCGCCGGAGCCCTTCTCCACGCCCGCGGCCTTCAGCAGCAGCTTCGCGGCCGGCGGCGTCTTGAGCTTGAAGTCGAACGAGCGGTCTTCGTACACGGAGATCTCGACCGGGACGACGTCCCCGCGCTGCGACTCGGTCGCGGCGTTGTAGGCCTTGCAGAACTCCATGATGTTGACGCCGTGCTGACCCAGCGCGGGGCCGACCGGCGGCGCGGGGTTGGCCGCACCCGCCTTGATCTGCAGCTTGATGATCGCCGCAAGCTTCTTCTTCTTGGGTGGCATTTCGTTTGTTCCTTCTTACTGACTTGAGTCCCCCGCACACCTGCCAGTACGCGGGGACTGCCGGCCGTCTGGCGGCCGTCAGATCTTGGAGACCTGGTTGAACGACAGCTCGACCGGGGTCTCCCGGCCGAAGATCGACACCAGGACCTTCAGCTTCTGCCCGTCCACGTTGACCTCGGAGATCGTCGCGGGCAGCGTCGCGAACGGGCCGTCCATGACGGTGACCGACTCGCCGATCTCGAAGTCGACCTCGACCGCGGGGCCGCCCAGCTGCGACTCGGACGAAGCAGCCTCGCCCTTGCCGGACTTGGCGGGTGCCGCGGCTTCGACCTTGGGCGCGAGGAACTTCAGCACCTCTTCCACGGTCAGCGGCGACGGGCGCGAGGTGGCGCCGACGAACCCGGTGACACCCGGCGTGTTGCGCACCGCGCTCCACGAGGCGTCGTTCAGGTCCATCCGGACCAGGATGTAGCCGGGCAGCACCTTGCGCTGCACCTGCTTGCGCTGGCCGTTCTTGATCTCGGTGACCTCTTCGGTCGGGACCTCGATCTGGAAGATGTAATCCTCGACGTCCAGCGTCTGGGTACGGGTTTCGAGGTTGGTCTTCACCTTGTTCTCGTAGCCCGCGTACGAGTGCACGACGTACCACTCACCGGGAGCGGCGTTGAGTTCCGCGCGCAGCTTCGCGACCGGGTCGAGTTCCTCGGCGGGCTCGGCCTCGGCGGCGGTGTCGGTGTCGTCGTCTTCGGTCTCGACGGACGCCTCTTCGGCCTCCGCGACGTCTCCGGCTTCGTCGACCTCGTCGCCTGCGGCGGGCACCTCGACGGAGTCCAGGTGCTCGGACTGCTCGTCGCCGAGTGCCGCGTGCACCTGCTCGTCGGAAAGCTCGGTCAGCTCATGACCGGCTGCTGTGCCGTTGTCGGAGGTCACGTTCCGTCCTCTCAGTTGATCGGTTGCCGTGGCGCCGGCCACCGTGCGGCGCGGTCAAGCGCCGCGACCGGCTGCCTCAGCTGCCGAAGACGGCACCGACGACCTCTTTGAAGGCCAGGTCGAGGCCGCTCACCAGCGCCACCATGAACACCACGAAGACCAGCACCACCGCGGTGTAGGTGACCATCTGCTTGCGGTTCGGCCAGATGACCTTGCGCAGCTCGGCCCAGACTTCGCGGATGAAACGCATCAGCCGGGCGAAGATCGACGCCTGCTTCGGCTTGCGGTCGCGCTTCGGAGTCGCCGTGCCTTTGGCGTCCTTGGATTTTTCGGTCTTGTCCCCGGCCTTCGCCTTGCCGGCGGGGCGGGTCTTGTCATCCGACTTGGCGTCGGCCTTACCGGACGGGCGCGCGGACGCACGGCGCTCACGCCGGGCAGCGGCGGTCACCGGGCGGGACTGTTCGTCGGGCTTCTGCCCGGCGCCGTCCTGCGCCTTCTCACCGCTGGCGTCGCTGTCGCTCACGACCACTCCTCCGCCTTCACCAGTTCGCTTACGCAGGGGTGACAGGACTTGAACCTGCAACCTGCGGTTTTGGAGACCGCTGCTCTGCCAATTGAGCTACACCCCTTTGGCGCCCCGATGCTCTGGGGCGCCCGAGGACGCATTCCATCGTCCCCACCGCCGTGGCGGGGATGACCGTAGTGCGTTCCGAGACCAGAAGTCTACGGCAACCCCCGAACAGCTTCGCAACCGCGCCCCTCAAAGCGGCGTGGAGCAGCCTTCCGCGAGGAAACTCCCCCACAGCCGACCCCATGATCGTGCCACGATGTCGCCATGAGCGCTCCCGCACCCTCGCTTTCCCCGGCGTCCCGCGTCTCGGCCCGCATCGGCGGCAGCACGCCGTCGGCCACGCCGGCGGTCGACGCGAAGGCCCGGGAGCCCAAGGCGAAGGGCCGTCCGGTGATCGGGTTCGGGGCGGGGCAGCCGGACTTCCCCACCCCGGCCGACGGGCTCGATGCCGCCGAAGCGGCCGTCCGGGACAGGGTGAACCACGGCTACACCGCCGCGGGCGGGCTGCCGGAGCTTCGCGAGGCGATCGCGGCGAAGACGACTCCCGTGCCGCTCGGCGCCTTCTACCTATACCCGTCGAGGAAAGCCTTACTGGGCAAGGAAATCCGTGGCGAGCGGCCGAAGGACACGGTGGCGCTGGCCGATTTGCTCCTGCGTGAGGCCGAGGTCGCCGTGGTGCCCGGCGAGGCGTTCGGGACACCCGGGTACTTCCGGACTTCCTACGCGCTGGCCGCGTGATGCGTCTGGGAATCGCCCTTCCGCAGTACGGCCCTCTCGCGACGATGGACGCCGTGGCCGGTTTCGCGACCGCGGCGGAGGAACTCGGCTATGCGTCCTTGTGGGTCGGAGACCGGGTGCTGGCCCCGGTTTCGCCGTCGGACTTCTACCCCGGCGGCACCCCGGAACGGCCGTACCCGCCCGAATTCGTCACCTTCGCCGATCCGCTGATCCTGCTGACGGTGGCCGCGAGCGTCACGAAGAAGGTCCGGCTCGGGACGAGCACGCTCACCGGAACGGTGTATCCGGCCGTGGTGCTCGCCCGGATGCTCACTTCGCTGGATCAGGTGAGCGGTGGCCGCCTGGACGTCGGCCTGGGCATCGGCTGGCTTCGCGACGAGTACACCGCGACAGGCACGCCATGGACGGGCCGTGGAAGGCAACTGGAGGAGCTTCTCGACGTCCTTCGGGAGTTTTGGACCGGCGATCCGGTCGAGCACGAAGGCGAACGCTGGCGGATCCCGGCGTCGAAGGTCGGGCTGCGGCCGGTGCAGAGCCCGCATCCGCCCGTGTTGCTCGGCGGGTTGTCGGCGGCGGCACTGGACCGGGTCGGCCGCCGCGCCGACGGCTGGCTGCCTGCCGGGCTGCCCGTGCCCTACCTCGCGAAGCTCTGGGAGACCGTGGCGAGCGCGGCGGAGAAAGCCGGCCGCGACCCCGGCGCGCTGCGGCGGGTGCTGCGGATCAATCCGAAACCCGGCACCGACCTCAGGGACGTCGCGGGTCAGCTGGAAGCGGCCGCCGAAAGCGGGATCACCGAGGCCTTCGTCGACCCGCATTACCTCGCGCGGGACGTCACTCACGCGCTCGATCTCGCCGCGGAGCTGCGCGGCCTGGTCCCGGGCGACTGAGGAACGGGCGTCATCGGCCCTAAGTCCGATGACAAAAGTGGCCTCGGTCGCGTACAACGAACGGGTGACGCAGCGGAGAACTGGCGGTGGCTGCCTGTTCCTGGTGATCGTGCTGTCGGTCCTGGGGATCGCCTACCACCTGTGGGAGCGCGGAACATCGGTGACACCGGCGGGGGTCACCACCTCGGATGGCACGGGCCGGTATGTCGCTCTGGGTGACTCCTACACGGCGTCGCCGGGCACCGGACGGCCTGTCGGCGCGCCCGCCGGCTGCGACCGTTCGGACAACAACTACCCGAGCCTGCTCGCCGCGAAGCTGCGGCCGGCCGAGTTCGTCGACGTCAGCTGTGGTGGCGCCACGACGGAACACCTGACCGGCGCACAGAAGACCCGCGACGGCACGAACGCTCCGCAACTCGATGCGATCGACGGCGACACGACCCTGGTGACTGTGGGGATCGGCGGCAACGATGTGGGCTTCGTCGGCTTCGCGAGCCAGTGCGCGACGCAGCACCAGACCGCTTCGCCGTGCAAGACCCAGCTGACCGCGGGCGGACGCGACCAGCTCATGGAGCGGATCACCGCCGCCGCGGACCGGTTGGGCGGAGTTCTGGATCAGATTCGCGCGAAGGCACCAAAAGCGCGCGTCGTGGTCGTGGGATACCCGACAGTGCTTCCGGACGACGACGGCGGTTGCTGGCCGGTGCTGCCGGTCGGCGCCGGGGACATGGCCTACTTCCGCAGCTCGCTCGCGCGGCTGAACACCGCGCTGCAGGAGACGGCGAAGAAGCACGAAGCGGGCTTCGCCGATATGTCGACCGCGAGCAAGGGGCGCGACATGTGCAGTGCCGCGAACCGGCGGTGGGTCGAGGGCCCAGCGCCCGCGGTTCCCGCGGCGCCGCTGCATCCGAACGCCCGGGGCGAGGAGGGCATGGCGGAGGTCATTGAGAAGCTGCTTAAGCTCGCGTAGGGACCTTGGCGAGGGTCCTCGTGGGGGCCCACTTCTTGTCGATGAATGTGGGGACGTTCAGTGTCCCGATTCCTTCATCGACGGCTCACCCGACGTCGCCCTAACGCTGCTTAAGCTCGCGAAGCGCCTTCGCGGCGCTTCGCGAGCCGACCCGGAGCCTTCGCAAGCCCTCTGACCTGCGAAAAGAGAGCAAGGGACCTTTGCTATCGCTTACTTAGCCATGCTAAGCGACGCTAGCAAAGGTCCCTTGCTGTCGTTTTCGGGTCAGTCGCGCGCGATCACTTGGGCCTTCCCCAGGACCGCCTTGCCGTCGAACTTGGCGGTGATGTCGATCCGCGCGGTGCCGTCGTCGTTGACCACGGCGACCTTCCCGGTGAACTCGATCGTCGCCGCGCCGTCGTTCGGCACGACCACGGGGCGCGTGAAGCGCGCGAAGTAGTCGACGAGACGGCCCGGGTCACCCAGCCAGTCGGTGACAAGCCGCGCGCCGAGCGCCATGGTCAGCATGCCGTGCGCGATGACGTCCGGCAGGCCGACCTCCTTCGCGAAGGCCTCGTTCCAGTGGATCGGATTGAAGTCCAGCGAGGCACCGGCATACCGCACCAGCTGCTCCCTGGTGACTTCGACGGTCAGCGGCGGCAGTTCTTCTCCGGCGGTGAACGTGCTCACGCGCCCTCCCCTCGGACCACGAGCTGGGCGTGCGTGGTGGCGATCGGGCCACCGTCGGCACCGGCGATCTCGGCGCGCAGGTTGATGAAGTCGTTCCCCGCGCGGGCCATGATGTTGTCGATATGCGTGGTGAGCGACAGGACGTCGCCCGCGTGCACCGGCCGCACGTAGGTGAACCGCTGGTCGCCGTGGACCATCCGCGAATAGTCCAGCCCGAGTTCGGGGTCGGTGACGATCGCGTTGATCGAGGCGAGGTTGATGATCGTGAGGAACGTCGGCGGCGCGATGACGTCGGGGTATCCGGCCGCCTTCGCCGCTTCGGTGTCGCGGTAGAGCGGGTTCGCGTCGCCGAGCGCGTCGGCGAACTCCCGGATCTTCTCCCGACTCACTTCATAGGTACTGGTCGGCGGGTACACCCGCCCGGTGAACGACTGGTCCAAGGCCACCCGAGCAGGCTACAGAACCCGGAAACGCCCGAAGCCGCCCTGGTGTGACCAGGGCGGCTTCGGGTAAGACTGGTAGAACCGCTAGACGCTCAGCGGGTCTCTTTGTGAGTCCGGTGCGTACCGCAGTTCGGGCAGAACTTCTTCATCTCCAGGCGATCCGGGTTGTTGCGCCGGTTCTTCTTGGTGATGTAGTTGCGGTGCTTGCACTCCTCACACGCGAGCGTGATCTTCGGTCGCACGTCAGTGGCAGCCACAGCATTTCCTTCTCTCTAGGCCTGGGACACCCAGGGTTACCGCGTAGCGGTGGCCGGACTTGAACCGGCGACACAGCGATTATGAGCCGCTTGCTCTGCCAGCTGAGCTACACCGCCTTACATGCTCCTGGCCGCGACACGCTTGCGTGACGCGGCTGAGGTCGCGAGCCCCTTTACGGAATCGAACCGTAGACCTTCTCCTTACCATGGAGACGCTCTGCCGACTGAGCTAAAGGGGCCTGCCTCTCGCGAGGACTTGGAAAGATTACCAACGCCGGAAGACCCGGAGTTCAGGGGGGTCCTCTTACCGCAAAACCTCAGGTCAGCAGGGTCAAGACGGTCTCGGAGTGGCGGCCGGGCGAGCGCGCCGTGCGGGCCTGCAGCCACGCCTCCAGACGGTCCTCCGGCAGCGGCCGCGAGATGAGGTAGCCCTGTGCCACGTCACATCCCATCGCTTCGAGCTGATCCCGCGCGACGTCTTCCTCGACCCCCTCGGCGACGACCGTGAGGCCGAGCGAGTGGCCCAGTTCGACGATGGAGCGCACGACGGCGAGGTCGCCGAGGTCGGTACCCATGCCGAGGACGAAACTCTTGTCGATCTTGACCTGGTCGACCGGGAGCTGCCGCAGGTAGGCCAGCGACGAGTAGCCGGTGCCGAAGTCGTCCACGGCGAGCACGATGCCCAGCGAGTGCAGTTCCCGCAGGATCGGCAGCGCCTTCTGTGGGTCGGACATCACACCGGATTCGGTCAGCTCGAAGGTGAGCAGCTCGGGCGGGATGCCGAAGCGGTCGAGTTCGCGCGCGACCTTCGTCGGGAAGTCCTCGTCGGCCAGGTTCCGCACCGACAGGTTCACCGCGGCGGAGATGCGCAAGCCTTCGTCGAGCCACTTCCGCACGCGCTTCAACGATTCTTCGAGCACGAAGGACGTCAGGACGCCGATGAGGCCGGCGGCTTCGATCGCCGGGACGAACTCGTCCGGGCCGAGCCTGCCGAACTCCGGATGCACCCAGCGCACCAACGCCTCGACACCTTGGATCTGCCGGTTCGGCAAGGTGATCTTGGGTTGATAATGGACGCTCAGCTGGCCTTCTTCGAGCGACTGCCGGAACTGCGTGACCATCTGGAACCGGCGCATGAAGATCTGGCCCATGCTGGCCATGTAGCCGCGCACCTCTTCACCGCCCTTGGTCGCGCGGACGGCGACGTCGGCGCGCTGCAGGAGCCCGTCGACGTCGACCTGCTCGTCGTCGTCTGCGGAGGACGTGGCATAGCCGATCATCGCGTTGGCCTCGACGGAAAGCCGGTCCACCGGATACGGGGCGACGAGTTCCGCGCGAAGCAGTTCCGCGGCGGCCTGAGCGCGCTCCGGCGCGCAGCCGACGAGAAGCGCCGCGAAGGAAGCGCCTTCGAGCCTGGCGAGCGGGACGTCGGGGCCGAGCGCGTCGCGGATGCGGCGGCCGGCGGCGATGACCATCCGGTCGGCCCACACGTAACCGAGCGCGTCGCTGACGGTGGAGAAGACGTCCAGGTCGACCCGCAGCACGACCGCGTCGACCTGTTCCCGCAACGGTTCCTTGGCGACCTGGCGGAAGCCCGGCCGGTTGAGCAGGCCGGTCAGCGGATCGTGGTAGGCGTCGTGGCGCAGGGTCGCGAGCAGGCGCCGGTTGTCCAGCGACGTCGCGAGATGGCTGGCCATCGTGCCGAGCAACTGGACGTCGTACTTGCCGAAACCACGCCAGCGCGAAAGCCGGTCGTGCGCCTCGACGACGCCGAGGAGCTGGTTCGCACTGCGCAGCGGGACGACCAGCGCCTCCTGCGCGCCGCGGTCGAGCAACGCGGACCGGACGTCGGGATTGGCTTCGGTGATCCGGAAATGCCGGACGTGCGCGCCGGGAAGGCGCAGCAACGGGTCGTCGGCGGCCGGATCCACCGGCGGCAGTTCGTCGCCCGCGACGACCATCCGCATGGTGTCCTTGGGTTCCAGCCGCAGCCGGAGCACGACACGGCCGGCGGCCAGCTGGTCCTTGATGCGTTCGGCGATGGTCGCCCACTCACGGACGTCCACTCCGCCGACGAGTTCGTCGGCTCGTCCGGCGGGACGCGCGGCCGCCTGCTGACCGGACCGCGCGACCATCAGGCTGACGTCGGACAGCGCTTCCATGTCGCGCTGTTCGCGGAGCAGATCGGAGTAGGCCCAGTACAACGCGGTGAGCCCGAGGAACACCGCCAGCACGAGCGGCCAGGCCTTCGGGGTACCGGAAATGACCAAATAACCGGAAAGACCGACCGAGGCGTTGACGAACCCGACGACGAGGATGCGGCCGGTGAGCCGGATCGCGGTGCTGACCCGCATGCGGCGGCGCAGCACGCGGACGGCGGCGAGCGCGAGCAGCGTGCTGACCAGTGGTGCGGTCAAAGTGCCTGCCAGGGCGGCGATCCAGGTCATGTCGTGCGCGCCGGAGGCCTGTTTCACCAGTCCTGCCACGGCGAACGCGCCGGTGATCTCCAGCAGGAAGGCGCCGGCGTTGTAGAGGACGCGGCCCGCGACCTTGCGGGCCAGCAGGGTTCCGATGCCCGCCGCGAGATGCGCGGCGAGGACGACTTCGAATGGTGCGACGAAGAATCCGATGACCAGCGGGATCTCGGTGAACGAGATCGTCCACGAGATACCGCTGCGGACGTCGACGTTGATCCCGAGTTGTTCGGCGAGCAGGAAGGCGAGCGCGAGGATCGGCCCGATCCACAACAGATCGTCGGAGGCCTCGAAGTCCAGCCACAGACTGACCGCGGCCGCGGCGGCGATGCCCATGGTGAGTACGGCGAAGGTGTAGACGCGGAATCGTCGCTCGTCGGTTCGAGCCTCCGTAACGGCCCCTCCCTTGCCCGGTGCCGCCTGTGCGGTGCTCCCGGGGCTGCCGTTCGTGTCCGGCATCCGACCTTCCTTCCCGGCTGCCCAACCGATCTTGTCCTACCGCGACCTCGGGGACGAGGGCAATACAGTACCCCGGAGGGCGTACCCAAGTCCCATTCGAGACAGTATGAGATCACCCCAGGGTTAACAATGGGCTCGTCGCGCTGACCTGCGCGGACCAAGGGGTGAAATGGGAGCGTTATTCGCGTTCCTTCCGACTACCGGAAGTCACTTGGCACCGCGGTGGGGCCAATCTCGTGAAGTTCGCCGCGGACCCGTCAGTAGGGGCTTGAATAGACGTATGAATAGCCACGCGATCGCCGCCGGCCATGCCGAGCGGCTCGCCACAGTGGACGCCCTGCTCCCGGAAATGCCTGCACTGGAGCCTGTCGAGGGTTCCGTGTCACTCTCCGCGACAGCCGACGAATCGGCCGCCGCCGGATTGTCGGTTCGCACCGAGGCGGGCCCTGATTCTGTTGACTCTCCGTGGCGGGCCCTCGTCGAACATCGCCTCGAAGCGCGGCTCACCGGACCGCGCCCGGAAGCGGCCCTTGACGCATTACTCACCCGATGGGATGAACATCTGATGGCGGTCGCCCCACCTGGGGATGTCGAAACGGCGGCGACCGTGGTGCGGCCGAGCCGCGATTCGCCGGGCTCGGCCGAATTGCTGCGCCGCGGCTTCGCTCCGGTGCTGGTGATCGCGGTCCGCCCGGCCGACCGGCTCACCATGACCGGGCCGCCCGCGACGCCAGGGGTGCACATCCGGCCGGCCGAAGCGGATGATCTCGAAACCGCGGTCGGTCTCGAGCTGGAATTGCAGCGGTACGACGCGCAGTTCGGATCTGTCACTTTGCGCGAAGGCGCGAAGGAAGCGATCGCGGCGGATCTGTCGAAACAGCTGGGGCGGGAAAACCCGACGTTGTGGATCGCGGAGCTGTACGGGCGTCCGCTGGGCATGGTACGTGTGCAGTTCCCCGACGAGACTTCGTGGATCTGCGACCGGGTCGCGGCGGACCGGGTCGGCTATCTGTCGTCGCTGGCGGTGGCGGAGCCGGCGCGGTCGAGCGGGGTGGGGACCGCGCTCGCCGCGCACGCGCACCAGGTTTTCGACGAATGCGGGACCGAAGCCGTGCTGCTGCACCACGCGCTGGCCAATCCGCGCTCGACGCCGTTCTGGTACGCGCAGGGCTACCGGCCGCTCTGGACTTACTGGCAGCGTCGGCCCGCCGTGCGCTGATCCCGATACGCTGATCTTCGAAGGATCAGGGGGTGGAGGCATGACCGGCGACGATGACGCGGCCCCGGTGGCGCCGAGCGGGGTCGACACCGAAAAGCCGTCCGCGGCGAGGATCTACGACTGGTTTCTCGGCGGCACCCACAACTGGGCGGTCGACCGCGAGTTCGCCCGCGCGCTGGAACGGCAGTGGCGGTGGGTCAAACCGGGCGCGCGGCACAACCGCGAGTTCATGAACCGAGTCGTGCGGGCCGCGCTGAACGCGGGCGTCCGGCAGTTCATCGACTTGGGTTCCGGTGTCCCGACCGCCGGGAACGTGCACGAAATCGTCCAGGAGGAACTGGAACCTGGCGATACGGCGAAGGTCGTGTACGTCGACTACGAGCCGGTGGCGGTGGCGCACGCGGAACTGATCCTCGAACGACACGAGGCGACCGACTGGGCCGGGATCGTCCACGCGGACATGCGGCGGCCGAAGGACGTCCTCGGACATCCGGAGACGCGGCGGCTGATCGACTTCGACCAGCCGGTGTGCCTGATGCTGATGGCGGTGCTGCATTTCGCCGGGCCGCACGACGATCCGCCCGCGCTGGTCGCGACCTACCGGAACGCGCTGGCGCCGGGGAGCTGGCTGGGGCTGTCGCACATGAGCTTCGGCGGCCAGACCGGCGAGGACGCCGACGGCCTGCGGTGGATGGTCGAGCAGTACCGCAAGACGAGCAACCCCGTGTGGATGCGGGACCGCGAAGAGATCGAGCCGCTCTTCGGGGACTGGCCGCTGCTGGAGCCCGGCATCGTGCACCTGCCCGACTGGCGGCCGGTGCGGGACCTGCGGCGGAACGAGGAAGGTGCCCGGCCGTTCGCTTGGTGCGGGGTCGCCACCCACCCGCTTACATCCGACCACTGACCCCACCGTGTCGCCTTTCGCGGGCTAACCGCGCCACGTTGGGCCACAGGTCCGAGGGGTGGGTGCGGCGCGTCCGGCGACGGGGGCCGAGAGGGCTCGGTTCCCGCGTCGTGGGCCCGGCGCGGGTCGCTGGCTGCGGTACGCGGGAAGAGATCCGACCAATGTGGGCATCGCGTCGCCTTTCGCGGGCTAACCGCGCCGCGTTGGGGCGGAGAGGTCTGAGGGGCGGGTGATCGCTGACGGCGAACGTGAGGAGGAAACAAACGGGTCGATCGGAGAGTTGAGCTAGGCAGACTCAACTAACCGAGGAGTGCACAGATGACCGACAACCGCCTCCTGCCCGTCCTCCCGCTCGATGACGACGTCGTGCTGCCGGGCATGATCGTCCCGCTCGACCTCACCGACACGGAGACGCGGGCCGCGGTGGAGTCCGCCCAGGCCAACACGCCTGCCCAGGCTTCCTTCCCGGGGATCCGGTCCAGCTCCGCCACCAAGGCCGAAATGCTGATCGTCCCCCGCGTCCACGGCGAGTACGCCGAACTCGGCACCATCGCGACCGTCGAGCGCATCGGCCGCGTGCCCGGCGGCAAGACCGCGGTGCTGCTGCGCGGCACCCGCCGCGCGACCGTCGGCCGCATCGCCGACGGCCCCGGCGCCGCCCGCTGGGTCCACGCCGAAGTCGCCGCCGAGACCACCGACGACAACTCCGCGAAGCTCGCGTCCGAGTACAAGAGCGTCGTCCTCGCGATCCTCCAGCAGCGCGGCGGCTGGCAGATGATCGACGCCGTCCAGGAGGTCGAGGATCCGTCCGCGCTCGCCGACCTCGCGGGCAACTCCTCGTACCTGAACACCGACCAGAAGCTCGAACTGCTCTCCACGCTCGACGTTTCGGCACGGCTCGAAAAGGCCCTCGAATGGAGCCGTGAGCAGCTGGCCGAACTCGAGGTCACCGACACCATCCGCAAGGACGTCCAGGAGGGCATGGAGAAGCAGCAGAAGGAGTTCCTGCTGCGCCGCCAGCTCGAAGCGATCCGCAAGGAGCTGGGCGAACTCGACGGCACGGCAGGCGACGACGACTACCGCGCCCGCGTCGAGGCCGCCGAACTGCCGGACGCGGTCAAGAAGGCCGCACTGTCCGAAGTGGACAAACTGGAGCGGACCTCGGAGCAGTCCCCCGAGGGCGGCTGGATCCGCACGTGGCTGGACACCGTCCTCGAACTGCCGTGGAACGAGCGCACCACCGACGTCCACGACATCGCCGCCGCGCGCGACATCCTCGACGCCGATCACGCCGGTCTCGACGACGTGAAGGAACGCATCATCGAGTACCTGGCCGTGCGCAAGCGTCGCGCGGAGTCCGGTCTCGGGCCGGTCGGCGGACGTCGTTCGGGTGCCGTGCTCGCGCTCGCCGGTCCTCCCGGGGTCGGCAAGACCTCGCTCGGTGAGTCCGTGGCGAAGGCGATGGGCCGCAAGTTCGTCCGGGTCGCGCTCGGCGGCATCCGCGACGAGGCCGAGATCCGCGGGCACCGCCGCACCTACGTCGGCGCGCTGCCCGGCCGGATCGTCCGCGCCATCAAGGAAGCGGGCTCGATGAACCCGGTCGTGCTGCTCGACGAGATCGACAAGGTCGGCGCCGACTACCGCGGCGACCCGACGGCGGCGCTGCTGGAGGTGCTGGACCCGGAACAGAACCACACGTTCCGCGACCACTACCTGGAGGTCGAACTCGACCTGTCCGACGTCGTGTTCCTCGCGACGGCGAACGCGCTCGAAACCATTCCCGGTCCGCTGCTGGACCGGATGGAGCTGGTCACCCTCGACGGCTACACCGAGCACGAGAAGGTCACCATCGCCCGCGATCACCTGCTCCCCCGCGAGCTGGACCGCGCCGGCCTCGGCAAGGAAGACGTCAAGCTGACCGACGACGCCTTCAGCCGCATCGCCGCCGAGTACACGCGGGAGGCCGGGGTGCGCAACGCGAACCGGACCATCGCGAAGGTGCTCCGGAAGGTGGCGACCAAGGTGGCGCTGGACGAGGTCGAGTTACCGCTGACCATCGACGCCGATGGGCTCGAAACCTACCTCGGCCGTCCGCGGCACCTGCCGGAGTCGTCGCTGCCCGCGTCGACCCAGCGCACGTCGACCCCCGGTGTGGCGACCGGTCTCGCGGTGACCGGCGCCGGTGGTGACGTCCTCTACATCGAGGCGTCGCTGGCGGATCCGGAGTCCGGCGCGACCGGACTGCAGCTGACCGGCCAGCTGGGCGAGGTGATGAAGGAGTCGGTGCAGATCGCGTTGTCGTACCTGCGTTCGCACGGCGCGGAGCTGGAACTTCCGGTCGGCGATCTGAAGGAGCGCGGCATCCACGTGCACGTTCCCGCGGGCGCGGTGCCCAAGGACGGGCCGAGCGCCGGGATCACGATGACGACCGCGTTGGCGTCGCTGCTTTCGGGCCGGGTCGTGAAGTCGGACGTGGCGATGACCGGTGAGGTGTCGCTGACCGGGCGGGTGCTGCCGATCGGCGGGGTCAAGCAGAAGCTGCTGGCCGCGCACCGGGCCGGGATGAAGACGGTGATCATCCCGCAGCGCAACGAGCCGGACCTCGACGACGTCCCGGCCGAAGTGCTGGCACAGCTGGACGTCCACGCCGTGGCGAACGTCCGTGACGTGCTCGACATCGCGCTGGCGCCGGCGTCCACGCCGGTCGCTCAGGCGGCGTAACGGCACGAAGTCCGAAGCCCCGGATCCGCGAAGGATCCGGGGCTTTCGGCTGGGCATCAAGGGTGGAGGACGACTTTGATGGCTCCGGCGGCCCGGTCGCCCGCCACGCGGAAGGCTTCCGCGGCGTCGTCGAGGGGGAAGCGGTGGGTGATCACCGTCCGCGCGATCTCGGGGTCGCCCGCGAGCAGCGCCGCGGCCTCTTCGGTGTCGCGGACGCCGTCGTGCCTGCTGTAGGCGATGGAGTGCACGTAGGTGAGTTCCTTGACCAGACTGACGATGCCCGGAACGGGAGCCGTGTGCCGGTAGACCCCCAGCAGCACGACACGACCGCCGGGGCGGGCGAGTTCGGCGCACCGGGCTAGTCCCGCTTCGCTGCCCGCGGCGTCGATCACGACGTCGTAGGTACCCGTGACCGAACCGGCTTCCAGGCGTTCCGCCGCGATCCGCTGGTGCTCGTGGCGTGTCTCGACATCGACGTCGAAGCCGCGTTGCCGGGCCGTCGCCGCGGCCAGCAGTCCGACGCTGCCGCCGCCGACGATCGCGAGCCGCTCCCCTTTTTCGAGTGCCGCGGCGCGGACACCGTGCCCGGCCACTGACGCCGGTTCGACGAGGCAGGCGTCGCGCACGTCCAGGCCGGGCGGGAGGGGGACGAGCATGTTCCCGGGAACCGTGATCGCGTCGCACATACCGCCGTCGCGGAAGATGCCGAGCGTTCCGTGGGCCGGGTCGTCGCATCTCTGGACATGGCCTTGGCGGCATTGCCCGCACTCTCCGCAGTAGACCGTGGGTTCGACGGCGTAGGACCGGCCGTCGGCGGCGGTCCCGGCGAATTCGTGGCCGTAGGTGTAGCCCTGGACGCCGTTCGCCGCGAAGGCGACGTCGGTTCCGCAGATTCCGATCGAGGCGATGACGAGGCGGACGCCGGAACCTTCCGGCTCGTCGACCTCGGCCACGAGGATGCCCTGATCGGAGTTTCGTACGGCACGCATGACTTTCCCTTCGGTCACCCTTATGCGAACAGTGTTAGCTTATATTAAGTGATACTTGTTCGCATAGGCCTTATCCTTGGGCAGTGGACGAACCGAGCACGACAGCGGAGACCGGCGAAGCGCGGCCGGGAACGGCGGCCTGGTGGCTGGCCAGGGAAAACGAACCCGCGCGTCAGCGGCGACGCCGATCACTGACCATCGAGGGCATCCTCGACGCGTCCATGGCGCTGCTCGACGCGCGCGGGGCGGCCGCGCTGACCATGCGCAACGTCGCCGAGGAGCTCGGCTGCACCCAGGCATCGCTCTACCGGCACGTCCGCAACCGCGAGGAACTGGTGACCCTGCTCGTCGACAGGGCGATCAGCGTGGCGAGCGCCGCTCCACCCGAAGACGCGGATTGGGCCGAAAAGGCGGCGTGGTCCGCGCACCGGTTCCGGGCGCACCTGCGCCGTCATCCCGGCGTGGCCTCGCTTCTTCGCGGTACCGAGCGGCTCGGCCCCAACTCGTTGGCCGGGATGAACTACGCCCTCGGACTGTTCATCGGTGCGGGTCTCAGCCCCAAGCTCGCCGCCGCCGCCGCGTCGTCACTGGCCACCTTCGTCATCGGTTCGGTGCACTTCAACCTCGGCGTCGACGCCCGAGATCCGGCAGAGAAGCGGCACCGCAGGCGGCTGTATCGTTCGCGAGACGCCGAGGCCGTTCCGTTGCTCGTCCAGCACGCCGACGCCCTCGCCGAACTGGGGAGCGACGACGAGTTCGAAGTCGGCCTGACCGCGTTGCTGGCCGGGTTCCGCGTCCTGATCGAGAACTCGGACGGCACCCGCGATTGAGCGTGGCTGCGACGAAAGTTCCCTTCCCCCGGTGAATACGTCGCGAATTCACCTGGATGTCCCGTCACGCCCGTAATCTCCCCTCCGCTCCTTACCGCACCACCACCTCAGCGGATGTCTTGGAGGCACGAGTGAAGCGACGGAATTTCCTGCGCGCGGCCGTGGTCGGCGCCGGGGTCACGGCGTTCGGCAACAGGCTTTCGGGGACGGCTTTGGCGGCGCCCGCGCAGAACGGACCCAGCCCGTACGGCGCGCTCCAGGCGGCCGACGCGAACGGGATCCAGCTGCCCGCCGGATTCACCAGCCGCGTCATCGCGCGCTCCGGCCAGCAGGTCGCGGGGACCGGTTACACCTGGCACAACGCCCCGGACGGCGGCGCGGTGTTCGCCGACGGCAGCGGCTGGATCTACGTGTCGAACTCGGAGATCACCCCTGGTGGTGGCGCCAGCGCGGTCAAGTTCGACGCGAGCGGGAACATCACCGGCGCCCACCGCATCCTGGCGAACACACGCCAGAACTGCGCGGGCGGCAAAACCCCTTGGAACACTTGGCTTTCCTGTGAGGAGGTCGACCTCGGCCTGGTCTACGAGTGCCAGCCGAACGGGCCCGCCACGGCCGCGGTCCAGCGGCCCGCGATGGGGAAGTTCAAGCACGAGGCCGCCGCCGCCGACCCGGTGCGCAAGGTCGTCTACCTGACCGAGGACACCACGGACGGCTGCTTCTACCGCTTCGTCCCGACGACCTGGGGCAACCTCTCCGCCGGAACGCTTCAGGTACTGAAGGCGGGTACGGCGACCTCGGGCAGCTTCACCTGGGCGAACGTGCCCGACCCCGACGGCTCCCCCACCGCCACGCGCAACCAGGTGTCCGGCGCGAAGCGGTTCAACGGCGGCGAAGGCCTGCACTACGCCAACGACACCGCCTGGTTCACCACCAAGGGCGACAACCGCGTGTGGCAGCTGAATTTGACGAATAACACCTACGAACTCGCCTACGACGATTCGCTGGTCAGCCCCGGTTCGGCGCCGCTGACCGGCGTCGACAACGTCACCGGGACCTCGTCGGGTGACCTGTACGTCGCCGAAGACGGCGGCAACATGGAGATCTGCATCATCACGCCGAACGACATCGTGGCACCGTTCCTGCGGATCAACGGCCAGAGTTCGTCGGAGATCTGCGGCCCGGCGTTCAGTCCGGCGGGGAACCGGCTGTACTTCTCTTCGCAGCGCGGTACTTCCGGCTCGTCCTCCGGCGGGATCACCTACGAGGTGACCGGTCCCTTCCGCTCTTGATCCCGCGGAAGGCCTCCTTCCCTCGGCTGAATGGAGGGGGAAGGAGGCCTTCACGCGCGTTCGTCAGGCGTTGGTGCGGTTCTTTTCGCGGAGCCGGGTGACGACGAAGAGCGTCAGCGCGACCACGACGGCCGCGATCACCACGTATTGGAAGAACCCGGCGTACTCCTCGACGAGGTGCCAGCTTTCCCCCAGGCCGTAGCCCGCCAGGACGAACGCCGTGTTCCAGATCAGGCTGCCCAGCGTCGTCAACACCAGGAACCGCCAGAACGGCATCCGCTCGATCCCCGCGGGCAGGGAGATGAGACTGCGGAAGATCGGCACCATCCGGCCGAAGAACACCGCCTTGGCGCCGTGCTTTTGGAACCAGGCCTCGGTCTTGTCGAAGTCGGCGGTCTTGACCAGCGGAATCTTGGCCATCCAGCGGCGCGTGCGGTCGCGGCCCAGCAGCATTCCGAGGTAGTACACGATGATCGCACCGGCCACCGAGCCGAAGGTCGTCCACACCAGCGCTTCGACCAGGGTGAACGTTCCCTGACTGGCGGAGAACCCGGCGAGCGGCAGCACCAGCTCGCTGGGGATCGGCGGGAACAGGTTGTCCAGCCCGACGATGATCGCCGCCCCCGGACCTCCCAGTGAATCCATCAGTGAGACTGCCCAGCCGGCGAGGCCGCCCATCGATTCGTTGGCGGCTTCGGCGAGGAGGAGGTTCATGGCGGCCTTTCGTGGTCGTCTGCAGGTGTCAACGAACGTACGAATTGCCCGGGTTCCACACCCTGCGGTGAAGCGGCACAGATCACTGCGGAAAACCGCAATACCGTTCTTCGGATACCCCGCTAACCTGGTGTTATGCCTGTTCCGGCCGCTACGCGCCGCTACCTGCGCAAGATGCTCCGCGGCACGCTGGGCCTGGCGATCGGCGCCGCCACCGCGTTCGCGGAGGTCTTTTACGTCCTCTTCGGGGGTCTCGCGCTCGCGCTCCCCGCGCTGCGACAGACCGTCTTCGACGGCGCCCGCGCACTGTCCGAAGTGGAGCGACGACGGCTCGAGAAGTACCTCGGCGCCGAGAACGCGACGGACTACACCGGCCGCCGTGCGATGACCTACCTTGTCCCGCGCTGCGTCGTGGGGCTGCTCAGCGCGGGGATCTTCGTGTTGATCCTGCTCGGTGCCGGCTCCGGCTTGATCATCGGATATCAGCTCCTCGACGGCAGGTCGCCCGGCGGCGGCGCGCCCGCCGGCTGGTACGACCCCGTCACCACCGCGCTCTTCGGCGTACTGCTCATTTTTCTTTCCGTACAGGGGCTCATCGGCATCGCCACCTTGGATCGCAAGCTGGCGCGGCACTTCCTCGGCCCCAGCAAGCAGGAACAGTTGCGCCGCCGGGTTTCCGAGCTGGCGACCAGCCGCGCCGAGGTCGTCGAAGCGGTCAACGACGAACGCCGAAGGATCGAGAGAGACCTGCACGACGGCGTCCAGCAGCGGCTCGTCGCGCTCGGCATGCTGCTCGGCCGGGCGCGCCGCACCGGCGATCCGGACCACGCGTCGGATCTGCTGCGGCAGGCGCACGAGGAATCCCAGCGCGCGCTGAACGATCTGCGCGAGGTCTCGTGGCGGGTTTATCCGATCGCGTTGGACACCGACGGGCTGCATCCGGCTTTGGAGGCGCTCGCGGAACGCTCGGGCATACCGGTCCACCTGCGCGTCGACCTGCCGGAACGGCCATCGGCGGCCATCGAGACCGTCGCCTACTTCGTCGCGTCCGAGGCGGTCACCAATACGATCAAGCACGCCGCGGCGACGCGGATCGACATCGAGGCCGAGCGGGACGGGGACAGCGTGCGGGTGCGGATCACCGACGACGGCACGGGCGGGGCGAGGGAGTCCGGTGGCGGTCTTTCCGGTCTCGCGCGGCGCGTCGCGGCGGCGGACGGGGAGTTCACCGTGGACAGTCCGCTCGGCGGTCCGACCGTGGTGACGGCGGTGCTGCCGTGCGGGTGATCCTCGCCGAGGACTCGACCCTGCTCCGGGAGGGCCTGGTCCGGCTGCTGGTCGAAGAGGGGCACGACGTCGTGGCGTCGGTCGGAGACGGCGAAGCACTCGTCTCGACGACGGCCGCTTATCGGCCGGACGTGATCGTCACCGACGTCCGCATGCCGCCGACCCACACCGACGAGGGCCTTCGCGCCGCACTCGAAATCCGGACACGCTGGCCGGAGATCGGCGTCCTGGTGCTCTCTCAATACGTCGAGAAGCGGTACGCGGCCGAACTGATCACCGGCGACGGCGAACGCGTCGGCTATCTCCTGAAAGACCGGGTCGCCCAGGTGGGCGAATTCCTGGAGGCACTCGACCGGGTGGCCGCGGGCGGTGCCGCGTTCGATCCGGAGGTGGTACGGCGACTGCTCGCGAGGACCACGCACACCGATCCGCTCGCGAAGCTGACCACCCGCGAGCGTGAAGTGCTGGAGAAAATGGCGCAGGGCCACACCAACGCCGGGATCGCCGAGTCGCTGTACGTGTCGCAAAGCGCCGTCGAGAAGCACGTGAACGCCATCTTCGACAAGCTCGGACTGGCCAACACCGCCGGCTACAGCCGCCGCGTCCTCGCGATCCTGCGGTACCTGGGCTCCTGATCCCGGCTTGACAGGCAAGTGACGACTTGCCTATAACTGGGTCGTGGACGGCGACCTGTTCAAGGCCATCGGCGACGCGACGCGACGCGTCATCCTCGACGAATTGACCGAAAAGGACGGTCAAACGCTGTTCGAGATCTGCGGACGGCTGACCATGAAGCACGGCCTCACCTCGTCGCGGCAGGCCATTTCGCAGCATCTCGCGATGCTCGAACAGGCAGGCCTGGTGCACACCCGGCGGCAAGGCCGCTACAAGTTCCACCACATCGACACGAGCCCGCTGCGCTCGATCGTCGAGCGGTGGCCTCTCGACCGGAAGGAACCGAACCCGTGATCCGCGTCAACCTCACCAGCGTCTTCGTCGACGACCAGGCCAAGGCGCTCGCCTTTTACACCGAGAAGCTGGGGTTCCAGAAGAAGCACGACGTGCCCACCGGCGACGCCCGCTGGCTCACCGTGGTCTCCCCCGCCGACCCGGACGGCGTCGAACTGCTGCTCGAACCGGACGGTCACCCCGCGGCGAAGCCGTTCAAGGAAGCCCTGGTCAGCGACGGCATCCCGGTCACCCAGTTCGCCGTCGACGACGTGTTCGCCGAGGTCGAGCGGCTCAAGGGACTGGGCGTCGAGTTCACCCAGGACGCCGTCGACATGGGGCCGGTGGTCACCGCCGTTTTCGACGACACCTGCGGCAACCTGATCCAGCTCGCCACGATGAAGTAGCGGCACCGGAAAGCGGGGCTTGGTCCATTGTGGACCAAGCCCCGCTTTGTTTCCCCGAGATGGGCGATCCTTTACTGCTGCACCCACTCCACGAGTTCCACGGGCACCCCGTTCGGGTCGGTGACCATGAAGAGCCGCTCTCCCCACGGTTCTTCCCGCAGCGGCAGCGTGATCTCGACACCCGCGGCACGCAAGCGCTTCTCCTCGGCTTCGAGATCCTCGACCGTGAAGGCCACGATCACCCCGGCCGCGCGCTGCTGCCGCAGGTGCTCCGGCAGGACCTCGATCCCCGCCTTGAGCAGGACGATGTTCACCTTCGCGGTTTCGTGCCCGAGGGAGACGAAACCCTCCGCGGCCATCTGCTCGGTGAAGCCGAAGTGCTCGGTGAAGAAGCGACTGGATGCGGCGACGTCGTCGACGGTCAGCGAAACGGTGGAGGTCAGGACGTTCATGGGCTATCCCCTTAGGTCAGCGGTGGGTTTTCGGACTGGCTGAGCGGTCAGTACGACCTGCGCCGCGGAACGCCGATCGAGCGGCGCACGGGCATCGAGCGGCCGGGGAACGGCCGCTGATGGCGGCGGTCGTTCCGGCGGACCTTGGCGCGGTCGGCGCCTTCGTTGCCTTGGGGGATTCGAGCGGTCAAGGAGCCTCTTTCTCTCAGTGGTCGGTAGTACGGACGTAAGTTTACATCCAACCTAAGGTAAGTCAAGGATATTTTTACAACAGTGGTAAAGTTCGCTCATGATCAGCACGGATGTGGGTTTGCGAGAGCTCAAGAAGCAGGAGACACGGCAGCTGATCTCCGATCACGCGACGATGCTCTTCATCGAGAAGGGCTTCGAAGAGACGACGATCGCCGAGATCGCCGCGGCGGCGAGGGTGGCGAAGAAGACCGTCACCAACTACTTCCCGCGCAAAGAGGATCTGGCGCTCGACCAGCACGAGGCGTTCACGAACGGACTGGCGAACGCGGTCGGCTCCAGGAAGACGGGTGAGTCGGCGCTGGCCGCGCTACGGCGCACCTTCCTGGACGCGGTGGCGGAGCACTCGCCCGTGATCGGCTTCACCGGGCCTGCCTTCGCGAAGATGGTCCTGGAGAGCCCGACCCTGACCGCGCGGCTGCGTGAGCTGCACGAACTGCGGGAGGCCGCGCTCGCCGAACTCCTCGCGGCCGAGACCGGTGCCGACATCGGCGACGTCACCCCGGTAATGGCGGCCGCCGAACTCAACGCGATCGACCGCGTCCTCTTCCGCGAGGTCCTGCGGCGTTCGCACGCCGGCGAGAGCAACGACGAGATCGCCGAAGCGCTGACGAAGGCGGCGAAGCGGGCCTTCGAGCTACTGGAGCCTGCTTTCGGTGACTACGCGGTCCGCGAGTAGCTCACCGATTTGTCGGGGGTCCACGCTAAGTTCGCTCCATGTCTGAGGGGACTTTGCTGGACGTCATCTACTGCGAAGGCTGGGATCCGGCCGCCCGCGCGCTGCTCGGGAGGCTTTCGCCCGGCACCGCGCGGGAACGCGACGCCACCGGAGAGCAGTACGCCGTCGCACTGGTGCTTCCCGGCACCGAAATGCCGCTGGTGCTGTTCGAAATCGCCTGGGGGCACCACTTCGCCCGCACTGTGCACTTCGATCAGCAGAAGCGGCGCCAGAGTTCGTTCGAGTTCCGCGCGCTCGGAGACGACGCCCTGTTCCTCGTGCGGGTCGAGCAGTGGACCTACAAATCCGACGACCAGGAGGAATTCGACCCGAAGACGGCAGGCCACGTGGAGCTGACCTTCCAGCCCGACGGCACGGGCTGGGTGGAACGCTCTCCCCACGGGGAAAGCGGCGGGTCGAGCAGTACCAGCGTGCGGAAAACGGTGTCCGAACTGACCACGCCGAGACCCGCCTTCGGCGACTGGACGGCCTTCACGAAATCGAAACAGCTGACCCTCCGAACGCCGGACGTTCCGGACACCGATCCGCCGCTTCCCGTCGAAGAGCGTCCTTGGCGGCCATCCGTTCCTCTGCAGCCTTCGGGCCTGGAAGAGATGTTCACGCCAGGTACGCGCTTTTCGCTGAGCGACGATCTCGGCCTCGTCGAGGTCGAGGTCCGGCGTGCCGGGAAACTCCGCATGCCCAGCGGCGAACTCGTCGCCTCGGACCCGGCCTTCCTCGATCGGGAAACCGAACCCTTCACCGTCACCGTGCCTCCGGGGGACTACCCGGTCGAGGTCGCCCTGATCCGGTTCGTCGACGAGCCGGATCACCTACGGGTCGCCGCCGCCAAACTTGTCGTCACCGACGTTCCGGTCGCCACGTGGGAGGCCGCGCTGCGGCCGGGAGAGGACACGCTCTTCCTCGGGGACGGGCATTTCCACGGCTACGGCGTGGACAGTGGGACAGGCTGCTTCGCCGATGCCGCCGCTCTTCCCGAGAAGGTGGACGACGACTTCATCGAGCGGTTCACCGAGGTGAAGCCCCATCTCGACCTCACCCTGGACGGAGTCGACGGCAACATCATCCTGTTCAACGCCGGCTGGGGAGACGGGAGCTATCCCACCTGGATCGGCCGGGCCGCCGACGGCACCCTGGCCTGCTTCGTCACCGACATGCTGGTTCTCAACGACGCACAAGTACTCACGGCCTGAGGGAGACACCCGTCGCGGCGTGCGGTTCACGGCGCCGCGTAGAGCAGCATGTCTCGCGCGAAGCCGCCTATCTCCTGATGGGCGGGCAGCAGCGCTTCGCGCCGATAGCCCGCCTTCTCGGCCGCGCGCAGCGAGCCGCGGTTCCACGGCTCGATGTACAGCTCGATCCGCTCCACGCCCGGCACCGTCCAGGCGAAGGGGGTGATCGCTTTGAGCGCGTCGGACGCGAAGCCGCGGCGCCGATGCTCGGGCGAGATCGAATAGCCCACGATCCCGATGCCTTCGGACAGTTTTCGCAGCCAGAGTCCGACCGTCCCGACCCCGGTTCCCGCCACGTCGATCACGAAGGGGAACCCGCGGCCCTCCGCGTGACGACTCTGCTGCCGACGTACCCAGGCTTCGGCTTCCTGACGCGTCGGATGTGCGGGCAGGCTCCCGATGAGCGGCACGTACGGATCTTCGCCGAGTTCGAGCGCGAGACGGACGTCGGCTTCGGTGAACTCGCGGAGGACGACGGATCCGTACGCCGGTGGCGTGGACGGCCAGGGCAGCGGGGTCATCGCCCCATTCTTGTCGGAGGGCGGCGGTACGGTCGGGCGCATGCGGAAGCTGATCGTCACGGAGAACAGCACGATCGACGGCGTCATCGAACTGGCGGGTGACTGGTTCAGCCCGGGTGACAGCGACCCGGACGTCGACCAGTCGGACGTTCTGGCCGCGCTCCGCGAACAACGGGAAACCGCCGACGCGCTCCTGCTCGGGCGCATCACCTTCGAGGACATGCGCGGCTATTGGCCGGAACAGACCGATGACCAGACGGGCATCTCGGCTTATCTCGACTCAGTGAACAAGTACGTCGTATCCAGCACGCTGACGGAGCCGGAGTGGGAAAACACGACAGTGCTCTCCGGTGGCCTGCGTTCCGAGATCGAGAGGCTGAAGGCCGCCGAGGGCAAGGACATCGTGACCACCGGCAGCGTCTCGCTGGTGCACGCCCTCATCGCCGCCGGACTGGTCGACGAGTACCGGCTGTTCGTCTACCCGGTCGTCGTGGGCGAAGGCCGTCGGCTGTTCGAGGGCGCGACCGCCGTGCCCAAGCTGCGGCTGGTGGAGGAACGCGCGTTCACGTCGGGGATCGTGCTGCTGCGGTATCGAACCGCGTAGAGCGGTGAGCCCGACAATCCGTGAGGCGCGACGGACGTGTATCCAGCATGACCGACGAGCAGCGTGACAAGCCGATGAACCGCGAACAGCGGTAAGCAGCGAGGGAGGCCGCGCCTGCCAAGGAACGGACACCGGTCGATGTCCTCCTGATCATGATCGGTGTCGTCGCCGCCGTGGTCTTCACGATCGTGGGAATCGGACGTCTCAGCCAGGGGACGGGAACGAGCGACTGGTGGGACGCGGGCCGCACGGTGATCCTGACCTTCGGGCTCGCCGGGGTAGATGCCGCGCCAACTTCTCCAGAGATCGGCGGCATCGCGCGGTGCGCAATGTAGTTTCGAAGCCCTTCCACAAGACGGTAGCCAAAGTGGCTTTCGTACGCCTCATTAGTTGCGCGCGTGAACCTCTGAAGCCGGTCGGAGCCAGGGCCGAAGCTTTCCGACAAACCATGCCTTGATTATCTGTACATAGTCGCCATACAAGCGCAAATGATACAACCGACGCGCCAAGCTCTTCGGTAACTTGCCGAGTTTCGTCTCCTCGAGACGCCCAACCTGTTTACAACCTGATCAAAGTTTAGCTTTGCGCCGACCACAAGACGGGTAGACAGTCTTGCCGCATACTCCCTACAGTATCTAATTGCTTCACGGCTTTCTTTCTCTTCGCCTTTCAGAACAGGGCGCAGGACGGTGATGTTCACGGCGACATCTCCGGCACCGTGCCCTGCGCTTGGCGTCCTTCTGGAGGCATAGCTGATTCAGCCGTCAGATCGCCGCCATCAATGGCCGCTGGTTCGTACCGAATTCCGTTCGCATGAATGGCCTCCACTCGCATCTGAATAAGCCGCCTACGCGCCTCGTCTTCCTGCGGATTCCAGTACGACTCAGACGCCGTAGTCTGCGCCGAGTGCTTCCGGTAGAGCATGCTCGGTTCGGCGATGAACTCCCCGGGCGTCACTGCCTCCGCCGCCAACAGCGTGGCAATGGTCTCGGCCCCCGTGAGAGCCATCCACCCACCCAAAAACCAGATGAGGTCCGTGTGCATCGCGACGTTCGCCGCAAGCACCGAGAGCCTGTCCTCTGCCTGCTCCTTGTAGAAGCGGCCGGGCTCGACGGGGCCATGGGGAGGGTCGTACGGCCCGGGCGTTGTCGTCCCATCCTCGTGCAGGTCAAGACCTGCCGAGACGCACCACGCGACGCGGTGCAACGCGTCGATATCCCGCTCCAATGCACCCGGCAGCAGCACGTCGTCCGCGTCGAGGTTGCGAATCACGATCCCCTGCGCCTGAGATAGCGCCATGTTGCGCGTGACCGCAGCACGGCCAGCCAAACCAGTGCCGTAGTGGACGCGCGGGTCATCGTCCGGAAGCTCTTGTTTCGGCACACCACTATTGCCGTCTTCCTGCACACACCACTCCCATGACCAGCCTTCTGGCATCTCCTGAGCGCACAGGGACTCGTAAGCCTCCTTGAGGTAGTGGTGTCCGCCCTCGAAGACGGCCGTCACTACGGAGATCAAGCGTGGCGTTGCCATTGCTTACTCGTCCCACTTTCGCAGTTCGGTGGTGCAGGACAGGGAAATCCGGTCCGCTGGGGTCAGGAGTTCGGCCACATCCACCGCACGACCCGACGTGTCGTAACTGATCTTCAGACTGGGAAGCACGGGCACATTGAACGGGATGTCATAGAGGGCCACCTCTTCCTCGGTGGGCATGCGCGCGGAAACGCGATCTTCAAACTTCCCCACCTCCGCCGTCTAGAGCTGGTGAAGCGTACCGCCCGCCCAGGGTTCATTGGATGAGTCCAACAGCGGCGGATGATCCTTGACGAGCGAATATGAGCTGATGTACTACGCCGCTCTCCGGCCGGAGGAGGTAGCGAACCTGAGCAAGGCCGACCTGTCGCCCCCGAGGAAGGTCGGGGAGATCTTCTCCTCAGGAAGGCGCGCCCCGGAGATCGGGCAGGAATGGACAGACTCCGGCGAGGCATCCGAAGAGGGGACCGCTCAAGCACCGGGCAGAAGAGGAGGAGCGGCCGGTGCCGTGCCCGCGTCAGCTCACCGCGCTACTGCACGAGCACCTACGCCGGTTCGGGACCGCGCCGGACGGCAGCCTGTTCCGAGGAGCCCGCGACGGCGGGCGGGTCGGCAGCTCGGTCTACGGCCGGGTGTGGGCGACGGCACGCGAGCGGGATTTCACGGCTGAGGTGGCCGCTGGGCCGCTCGGAAAGCGTCCCTACGACCTCCGGCACGCTGCGGTGTCGACGTGGCTCAACGGCGGTGTGGAGCCCACTCGTGTGGCCAAGTGGGCCGGACACAGTCTCTCCGTCCTGCTGAGGGTCTACGCGAAGTGCCTCGACGGCGGGAAGCAGGCCGCCCGAGACCGCGTGACCAGGGCTCTTGGTGGCGAGTAGGCCCCGGGAACTTTGGGGCAGCCAGCCGCCTACGGCCGCGCAGAGCTGCACCCAACTGCACATAACAAGATCGGCCCCCTGGCCTGGTTTTCCAGGTCAGGGGGCCGATCTTGCTGGTGTGGCGAGTGAGGGATTCGAACCCCCGAAGGCTGTGCCGTCTGATTTACAGTCAGATCCCTTTGGCCGCTCGGGCAACTCGCCGTGGCCGGGCGAGCCCGGCCGAGACGAAAGAATACCCAATGCCGTGGCGGGCCGGTCAACCGGGTTCCGCAGGGCTAGGGTGGAAGCTCCTGACAAGCGAGTACGAGGTGTGAGAACACGTGGCGGATCCCTCTTTCGACGTGGTGAGCAAGGTCGATCGCCAGGAGGTGGACAACGCCCTGAACCAGGCCAGCAAGGAACTCGGTACACGGTTCGACTTCCGGGGTACCGGGACCAAGATCGACTGGTCGGGCGAGGAAGCGATCGCGATCGAGTCCGAGACCGAGGAGCGGGCGCTGGCGGCGGTCGAGGTGTTCAAGGAGAAGCTGATCAAGCGCGGCATCTCCCTGAAGGCCTTCGAGGCGGACGAGCCGGCGCTTTCCGGCAAGATCTACAAGGTGAGCGGCAAGATCCTGCAGGGGATCGCGTCGGACAAGGCGAAGCAGATCGCCAAGTTCATCCGGGACGAGGGCCCGAAGGGCGTCCAGGCGCAGATCCAGGGTGACCAGCTGCGGGTGTCCGGCAAGAAGAAGGACCAGCTCCAGGACGTGATCGCCTTGCTCAAGGGCAAGGACTTCGAGATCGCGCTGCAGTTCACGAACTACCGCTGACCCTGCGGAGAAGGCCACCTTCGAGAGCCTCGAAGGTGGCCTTCGTCATACCTACGACGCGGTGAGCGTCCAGGTTCCATCGCCTTCGATCGACACGAACGCGGGGCCGGACACGGGAATGTCGCCCTTGTAGTCGCCGAGCTGGTTCACGGGGAGATCCGAGTGGCCGCCGCTGTGCACCCATACCGCGACGCGGCCGCTGTTCTTGGTGGTGAGGGCGACCGACGCGACGGCGTCGGGCACGGAGAAGACAGCCTCGTTCTTGCCCGAGACGGGCTTGCCCGGCTCCAGGACGGGCAGGCCGCTTTCGTCGGTGACGGTCAGCGTCCAGGCGGCGTTGGCCTTGATGGTGAACGTCTTCGCCTGGTAGCCGGGCATGTCGTTGATCCACTGCGTGCCCCTGTACGGGCCGCTGTCGTTGACGATCAGTTCGTTCTCCGTGTTGACCGCGACGTGCCCGGAACACTTCGGGCAGTCGAAGGTCACGAAGCCCAGGCGCATCGGCCAGGTCGTGGGTACCGACGCGTTCCCCTTGCCCGAGTGGCTCTCCGGCGGGTGAGGCGCGGGTGGCGGGGTGGTGGAGGTCGAAGGCGGCGCGGGCACTCCCGAAGGCGCGCGCAGTCCATCCCGATCGGCGGCTCGCGGAACGACGCGGCCGGTGTTCGCCGGCGAGCAGGCCACCAGGCCGACGGTCAACAGCACGGCGCCTGAGGCCGCGCACAAGCGCCTGATCACGTGTTCCCCCATATCGAGCAGTCCTAGGATCTTCGCCGACCGATAGCCCAGCGTTACCGCGCCACCCGGCCGAGCGATTCCCGCCACTCGGGCGTGGGTTTCTGCCGCGACGCCTTGGCGGGAGTCCGAAAAGGACAAATGCACATGGTGTAATCCGGCGCTCGCGTTCGAGGAGGGTCACGATGAAGCGCCGACTCAGCACCACACTCGCCCTAGCGTTGTCACTCACCGTGATCGCGTCGTCGTTCACGTCCGCGCAGGCCGCCGAGCGGCAACAGCTCGTGTCCGGCTTCGGCTCGTACCCGCGACTCATCCGCCTTGACCATTCCCCGATCGGCCGCGGTCGCATCCTCGCGTCGCTGACCAGCGAAGACGCCAGTGGCAAGTTCACCCCGATCATGGAAAGCACCGACGAGGGCGAGAGCTTCCACAAGATCGGTGAGATCCGCGACCGCGACGGCCGGTACGGCATGTGCTGCGGAACGCTGTACGAGCTGCCGCAGCGGGTCGGGAGGTTTCGCCCCGGCACACTGCTGTGGGCCGCCAGTTACCGCCAGGACGCCGGTCCGGAGCGCCGGATCGGCATCAAGATCTGGTACAGCCGTGACGTCGGCCGCACCTGGTCCTTCCTGTCCGAGGCCGCCCGTTCGCACAACCACGACGGCGTCTGGGAGCCCGAGTTCGTCGTCGACGCCGGCGGTACCCTGTGGCTGCACTACGCCGACGAGACCGAGGCACCGCAGTTCGCGCAGGTGTTGACCCGGGTCGCGTCCACCGACGGCGTGAACTGGGGCACCAAGCAGCACACGATGGCCATCCCGCCGCATAGCGTGCGGCCGGGGATGCCGACCATCCGGCGTCTCCCCGACGGCCGGTACTACCTGGCCTACGAGATCTGCAACTACCGCGACCGCTACTGCGACCCGTACTTCAAGATCTCCTCCGACGGCGCCAACTGGGGCGATCCGGTCGATCCCGGGACCCGCGTCACCACCGCCAACGGCAACTACTTCCAGCACGCCCAGACGATCACGCTGTTCCCCGGCGGCCCGAACGGCGTGCGGCTGGTGATGGTCGGCCAGATCTACACCAACGCCGCCGGCGACCCGCAGAGCGGGAACGGCCGGGTCCTGCTCGCCAACGACGACTTCGGCTCCGGGCACTGGTACGAGCTGCCCGCGCCGGTGCACGTCACCGGCATCTACGACAACTTCTGCCCCAACTACAGCTCGACGTTACTGCCGGTCGACGACGGCAAGAACGTGCTGCAGATCTCCACTGAACACAACCCCGGTTGCACGGCGTACTTCGCCAAGGGACCCGCTTTCTGACCACCACCCGGTAGTGTGAGTCGTTGACGGACGGCTACGAAGCGGGGGCTGAGGATGAAGGGAATCGTGCTGGCGGGGGGCAGCGGGACGCGACTGCATCCCATCACCCAGGCCATCTCGAAACAGCTGCTGCCGGTCTACGACAAACCGATGATCTACTACCCGATCTCGGTGCTGATGTTCGCCGGGATCCGCGAGATCCTGATCATCTCGACGCCGGTCGACCTGCCGAACTTCCGGAAGCTCCTCGGGGACGGCAGCCAGTTCGGGCTCAGCTTCAGCTACGCCGAACAAGCCGCCCCCAACGGGCTGGCCGAAGCGTTCATCATCGGCGCGGACTTCGTCGGCGACGACGAGGTCGCGCTCGTCCTCGGCGACAACATCTTCTACGGCCAGGGTTTCTCCACCAGGCTGCAGGCCGCCGCGACCTCGCTCGACGGCTGCGTGCTGTTCGGCTACCCGGTCAAGGACCCGCAGCGGTACGGCGTCGGCGAGATCGACGCCAACGGCAAACTTCTCTCCATCGAGGAGAAGCCCGCGAAGCCGAAGTCGAACAAGGCCATCACCGGCCTGTACTTCTACGACAACCAGGTCGTCGAGATCGCCCGCGGCCTCAAACCGTCGCCGCGCGGCGAACTCGAGATCACCGACGTCAACCTCGCCTACCTCAGGCAGGATCGCGCCACCCTGGTCGACCTCGGCCGCGGCTTCGCCTGGCTCGACACCGGCACGCACGACTCGCTGCTGGAAGCGGGCCAGTTCGTGCAGGTTCTCGAGCACCGGACGGGCGTCCGGATCGCCTGTCTCGAAGAAGTCGCGCTGCGGATGGGCTTCATCGACGCCGACCAGTGCTTCGCCCTCGGCGCGAAGCTGGCGAAGTCCGGCTACGGCGAGTATCTGATGAACGTCGCGCGCGTCCACGGCGCTACCGGCTGAACAGGTGCTCCCGCAGGGTGTCGCCGGTGTAGTCCGTCCGGAAGACGCCCCCACGACGTGGGACACCCCTGCATTTCGTCCTCTAAATGCGTTCCTTGCACACGCAACTACCGCATTTAGAGGACGAAATGCGGTAGTTCGAGGGCGAACGAGCGCATTTAGCGGGCTAAACGCGATCCGGCTGGTCAGAGGGGGCGGCGGGCCATCTCTTCGAGGCGGCGGATGCGTTCGTCCATGGGCGGGTGGGTCGAGAAGAGCTTCGAGAGGCCTTCGCCCGGCCGGAACGGGTTCGCGATCATGAGGTGCGACTGCGACACCAGCTTCGGCTCCGGCACGAGCGGCGCCGCGCGCGTCCCCTGGTCGAGTTTCCGCAGCGCCGATGCCAGGCCGAGGGGGTCACCGGTGAGTTCCGCGCCCGACGCGTCGGCCTGGTACTCCCGCGACCGGCTGACACCGAGCTTCACGATGGCGGCCGCGATCGGGCCGATCAGCACCAGCAGCAGCGCGACCAGCGGGCTGTCGCCGTCCTCGCGGTCGTTGCCGCCGAAGACGCTCGCGAACATCGCGATGTTCGCGAGCACGCTGACCACACTCGCCAGCGCGCCCGCGACGCAGGAGATGAGGATGTCCCGGTTGTAGACATGCGACAGTTCGTGCCCGAGCACCGCCCGCAGTTCGCGCTCGTCGAGCAGGCCGAGGATCCCGGTGGTGCAGCACACCGCCGCGTACCGGGGGCTGCGGCCGGTGGCGAACGCGTTCGGTGCCTGCGTGGGGCTGACGTACAACCGCGGCATCGGCTGACGCGCTGTGGTCGCGAGCTCGCGCACGATCCGGTACATCGCCGGATACTCCGCCTCGGAAACCGGGCGGGCGCGCATGGCCCGCAGGGCGATCTTGTCGGAGTTGAAGTAGGCGTAGGCGTTGACACCGAGCGCCACCACCAGGCCGATGACCAGCGCGCCCCGCCCGAAGAAGCCGCTGATCCCGACGATGAGCGCGGACAGCATGCCGAGCAGGACGACCGTCTTCAAACCGTTCTGGTGTTTGTGCACAGCGTCCTGCTCCTTTCGTTCTCCGAGTATGGGGGCGAGAGGGTTACCCACCGGAAACAACGCGATCGGGGGACGTGAAGTTCCTTCGCCCGGACGAACCGCGGGTTATCGTCGGTTCCCGGAACGATCTTGGGGAGGCGCTTGTGCGAGGACCCGAACTGAGCCGCCGAGCCCTGCTCACGCTGGCCGCGGCCGGGGCTTCCGCGGTCGCCTTCGCCCCGGCGGCCAGAGCCGAGAAGGTCCTCCTGATCGAGGTCGGCGGCGCCCCGGAGGCGGTCGCGGTGAATTCCGTCACCGGCTTCGCCTACGTCTCGGACCCCTCCACCGGCACGGTCGTCGTCCTCGACTCGCGGTCCGGCACCGTCGGCGCGGTGATCCCGGTCGGCGGCGAGCCCGCGGGCCTGGCCGTGGACACCGTGACCAACCGGGTCTTCGTCACCAACCCGCCCGCCGGGACCATCCTCGTGATCGACGGGCTGACCAACGACGTCATCAGCGTGATGCCCGCCGGGCCGGGGGCGTCGAGCGTCGACGTCGACGAGCAGGCGAACCGGATCTACGCGGTCAGCGACGTCACCGGGATCCTCGCCGTCCTCGACGGCGTCGGCTGCCGCCTGGTGAAGCTGGTACCCGGGCCCACGTCGAGCCTGTCCTCGATCGCGGTGGACGGCGACCGCGAACTCGCGCACTGCACCAGCACGCGCACGGATTCCCTCGAGATCTTCGACATCGGCGCGGAGAAGTTCACCGACGGCGTCAAGGTCGGCAAGTCACCGACCGGGGTCACCGTGCATCGCGGCAGCGGGACGGTGTTCGTCGCGAATTCGGCGATCCACCATCTGTCCGTCGTGGACGCGAGCGCCCGCCGGGAAAAGGCGACGGTGCTGCTGCGCTCCGAATCGTCGGCGGTCGCGATCCACCAGGGTACGAACACCGTGTACGCCAACGGTGGTCCCAACGGGATCGCCCGGATCGACGGCGTGACCAACTTACTCACCGGTGACCTGTCACTCGGGGTGAACCCCGGCGCGGTCGCGATCGACCAGCGCCTCAACGCCGTCTACGTGACGGATCCCTTGCGTGGCAGGGTTTTCCTGATCAAAGACTTCTGAGTGGCATGATGGTCGGGTGAGCGGGTACGAACTGCGCGGCGGACTGCAACCGGACGTGTCGGCGGTGGCCGCCGTACTGGCGCACCACGGTGTCGAAGGGCCGGACGGGAAGGCGCCCAGCGAGGCGTTGCTGTTCGCCGCCTCCGGCGGGATCGGGGCCGGCTACCTCCTGTGGGACTTCGCGCACGAATCGACCTCGACGACCGTGTTCGGTTTCCGTGCGCGGTGGCAGTATCCGCAGGACTGGCTGAAGTCCACAGTGGACAGGCTCGGCCTTCGGGCCGACATCCACACCACCGGCGGCAAACGCGCCGCCGCGAAACGGCTCACCGCCGACCTCGGTGCGGGGCGGCCGGTGATCGTCCTCCCCGATCGCGAGTCGCTCGGTTACTGGCGGCTGCCGCCGGAGCTGTCCGGCGCCGGCGGGCATTTCGTCGTCGCGTACGGCGAAGAGGATGGCCGGGTGCTCGTCGACGACCGGAATCTCGCCCCGCTGACGGTCGACCGGAAGACTTTCGACCGCGCGCGCGACCGCGTCGGCTCGTACAAGAACCTGCTCGCGACGATCCAGCCCGGCGAGGTCTCCGACTGGCGGACGGCCGTCCGCGACGGACTGACGGACTGCGCGCGGAACCTCTCGGCGCCGTCGAAATCGTTCTCGCTGCCCGCCTGGGAGCGCTGGGCGAAGGCGATGACCGACGAGCGCGATCCCAAGGGCTGGCCGCGCGCGTTCAGCGAGCGACGCGGCCTTTTCGGGGCGCTGCTCAACGTCTGGGAGAGCGTCACCCCGGCGGGGATGGCGGGCGGACATCTGCGTGGCCTGTTCGCCGACGCGCTCACCGAGGCCTCGGGGTTGCTCGACCTCCCGGTACTGGCCGAACAGGCCTCGGCCTGGCGCGGGATCGGCGAACGCTGGGCCGAACTGGCCGAGGCCGCCCTCCCGGCGTCGAACGCGGAGTTCGCCTGGGTGCGCGGGCTGGTCAGCGCGGTCTCGGCGGGCGTCCGCGAAGGTGACGCCGGACAGGACGCGGCCGCGGCGGCCGGTGCGGAGTTGTGGAAGCTGCGCGCGCATTACAACGACGAAATGCCGTTCACCGACATCGAGGTGGGCGATCTCTTCAGCACGATGGGCAAGCTGCTTCGCGACATCCACGCCGCCGAGACCACCGCGATCCGCGAGCTCTCCGAAGCCCTGACGGAGTGAGCAAGTCCCGGAGCCGAATTCTTTTTAACCGTTTATGCTCCATTTCCCCCAGCCGGGATTTCCCGGCTGGGCCGTTCAGTGGCTGATCGACACGCTTTTCGGCGGGTACCTTCGAAAGACCTCTCCCCTGCAGAGATCCCCGGAGGTATTTCATGCCACGGCCGAAGTCTGTCCGCATTCTCGCGCCCTTGGTCGGCGCGCTTCTCCTGACGAGCGGAGTGGCCGTCGCCGCTCACGCCGAGGAAGACCCGCAGTTCATCCGCCTGGCCAGCAGGACCTTCGATCCGCTCAGCCAGCGGACCGCCGCGAGTCAGGACTGGCGGGGCGCCTACCTGCTCCAGGTCCGTGGCGCGCTGACCGACGCGCGGCGCGAGCGATTGCGCGCACTCGGCGCGCGAATCGGGACCTACATTCCCGATTTCGCGTACGTGGTCCGTTTGAAGCCGGAGAACCGGGAATCGATCACGAAATTGAATTTCGTCCGCTGGCTCGGTGAATACCGGCCCGGCGACAAGGTGGAGTCTTCGGCATTCTCGATCAGTGGCACCGGCAGCCATCTGGTGACGCTCGTCGAACCCGACGCGCGGGACCAGCGCGCGGTCGCCGAGCGGATCCTGCGGCTCGGCGGCGGTATCGAGGCGATCTCGCAGAGCGGGCAGCACATCGTCGCGAGGCTCGGCTCCGGTCAGGTCGCCGCGGTGGCCCAGGGTGCCGAGGTGCTCGCGGTCGGCGCGATCACCGCGCCCGAAACCGACATGGCCAACGCGCGCGAAAGCGGGGGCGCGAACTACCTCGAAAGCGTCGGCGGCTACCGCGGGCAGGGGGTGCGCGGCGAGGTGATGGACGGCGGGCTGCGGGTCACCCACCAGGAGTTCAAGGCGCGGCCGACGGTGCTGCACGGGTCGAACTCGACCAGCACCAGCCACGGCACTTCGACCTACGGGCAGATCTTCGCCTCCGGCGTGAGCGCGCCGCAGCGCGGCCTGCTGCCGGAAGCTCAGGGCATCTTCGCCACCTACGACAAGCCCGACCGCTATGCCCACACCAAGGAACTGGTCGACCCGGCCGGCAAGTACCGCGCGGTGTTCCAGAGCAACAGCTGGGGTGGTGGGCTGACGACGGCGTACAACTCGGTTTCGGCTGAGCTCGACAAGATCGTCTTCGATCACGACCTGCTGATCTGCCAATCTCAGAGCAACGCGGGCACCCAGCAGTCGCGACCACAGGCCTGGTCGAAGAACGTGCTCTCGGTCGGCGGTCAGTACCACTACAACACGCTGAGCCGCACCGACGACAAGTGGAACGGCGGCGCCAGCATCGGCCCGGCCGCCGACGGACGGATCAAGCCGGAGCTGTCGAACTACTACGACCGGATCGACACGACGTCGTCCACCAGTGACACCTCGTACACGACGTCGTTCGGCGGGACGAGCGGCGCGACCCCGATCACCTGCGGAAACGCCGGTCTGCTGTTCCAGATGTGGGCCGACGGCGTATTCGACGGCGGCCCCGGCAAGGGCCGCGACGTCTTCGCGAGCCGCCCGCACGCCGCGACCGCGAAGGCGCTGCTGGTCAACGGTGCCGACCAGTTCGCGTTCAGCGGCACCTCGCACGACATGACCCGCACCCATCAGGGCTGGGGTACCGCGAACGTGCGTTACCTGCACGAACAGGCCAAGGCCAACGGGTGGAAACTGCCGGTACTGGTCAACGAGACGGACCTGCTGGCCACCGGGCAGACCAAGAAGTACACGGTCGCGGTGAACGGGACGAAGCAGTTCAAGGCCACGCTGGCCTACACCGACCCGGCGGGCTCGCCGAGCGCGGCGGTCACCCGGGTCAACGACCTGACGCTGAAGGTCACCGCGCCGGACGGGACGGTGTACTTCGGCAACAACGGCCTGCGCGCGGGCAACTTCTCGACCGCGGGCGGGTCGCCGAACACCATCGACACGGTGGAGAACGTCATCCTGGAGAAGCCGGCGGCGGGCACGTGGACGGTCGAGGTCGTGGCGACGCAGGTGAACGCCGACGGTCACCCGGAGACCTCGGCGACCGACGCGGACTACGCGTTGGTGGTTTCTTGACGGGGTGAGCCGCGGCACCGCGTTCAGTCCGCTGAACGCGGTGCCGCTTGCGGTTGCCCGCGCCCGGATGGCCGAGGCGCCTGCGCCGAGCAGGTTTCGGTTGTGAGACGGAACCACGAGAGCTTTGAAAGGCATGTAACGAGGTGACCCGGGGGGCCGACGTCTGGGATACGTGACGCGAGCCAAGGAGCCTCTCGATGACCACCTGCCGACTCTGCGGCTCGGCCCATCTCGCCAGTGTCGTCGACCTCGGGGCGACGCCGCCGTGCGAGCGTTTCCTGACCGCCGAGCAGCTCGCGGAACCGGAGCCGACCTATCCGCTGCACCTGCTGGTCTGCACCGAGTGCTGGCTGGCCCAGATCCCGCCGCTGATCACCCCGGAAGAGACATTCACCGAATACGCGTACTTTTCGTCGTATTCCGCCTCCTGGGTCGAACACGCCAAGACGTTCGTGGACAGCGCCGTCGAGCGGCTCGGACTCGACGAGTCCTCGTTCGTCGTCGAGGTCGCCAGCAACGACGGCTATCTGCTGAAACACGTGGTGTCGCAGCAGATCCGCTGTCTGGGAGTGGAACCTTCGGTGAACGTGGGCCAAGCCGCGCGTGACGCCGGGGTGCCGACGAAGACCGCCTTCCTCAGTTCCGAAACCGGACGCGAGGTCCGTGAGGAGCACGGTCCCGCCGACCTCGTCGTGGCGAACAACGTTTACGCGCACATTCCGGACATCATCGGGTTCACGGAGGGACTCCGCGCCCTCGTCGCCGACGACGGCTGGGTCAGCATCGAGGTCCAGCATCTGCTGACACTGATCCAGGAGAACCAGTACGACACGATCTACCACGAGCACTTCCAGTACTACACGGTGGAATCCGCGCGCCGGGCGCTTTCGCGCGGCGGATTGTCCGTTGTGGACGTCGAACTCCTCCCCACCCACGGCGGTTCCATCCGGCTGTGGGCGCGTCCGGACGCCGTCGCCGGTGAGCCGAGCGAGCGGATGATGCAGGTCCTCGATGCCGAAAAGGCCGCCGGTCTGCACGAAATGTCCGGCTACACCGAATTCTCCGAGCGGGTCACCAAGGTCCGGCTCGACCTGAACAAGTTCCTCACCGACGCGGCGCTCGAAGGCAAGACCGTCGTCGGTTACGGCGCCCCGGGCAAGGGCAACACGCTGCTGAACCACTGCGGCATCCGCCCGGACGTCCTGCGGTACACCGTCGACCGCAACCCGTACAAGCACGGCCGGTTCACCCCCGGCACCCGGATCCCCATCCTCCCGCCGGAGCGCATCGAGGCGGACCGGCCCGACTACGTGCTCGTCCTTCCGTGGAACCTCCGGAAGGAACTGACCGCCCAGTTGTCTTTTGTGGACGATTGGGGCGGAAAACTGGTCTTCCCCATCCCGCACCTGGAAATCGTCGAGGTGAAGTCGTGAAGGTAGTCCTCTTCTGCGGCGGCTACGGCATGCGGATGCGCAACGGTGACGCGTCCGACGTGCCCAAGCCGATGGCCATGGTCGGCCCCAGACCCCTGATCTGGCACGTGATGCGGTACTACGCGCATTTCGGCCACACCGAGTTCATCCTCTGTCTCGGGTACGGCGCGCACCACATCAAGGAGTTCTTCCTCAACTACCAGGAGACCACCTCCAACGACTTCGTCCTGCGCAACGGCAAGGCGGAACTGCTGTCGACCGACATCGCGGACTGGTCGATCTCCTTCGTGCAGACCGGTCTCGAATCGGCCATCGGGGAGCGGCTGCGCCGGGTGCGCCCGTACCTCGAAGGCGACGAGATGTTCCTCGCCAACTACGCCGACGTCCTCACCGACGCCCCGCTGCCGGACATGATCGAGCGGTTGTCGAACTCCGACGCCGGCGCCTCGATGATGGTCGTGCCACCGCAGTCGTCGTTTCACTGCGTCGAAATGGGCGAGGACGGCCGGATCGGCGCGCTGACCCCGGTCAGCGAGATGCCGCTGTGGGAGAACGGCGGGTACTTCGTACTGCGCCAGGAGGTCTTCGACCACATCCCCCAAGGCGGCGACCTGGTCGCCGACGGCTGCGGGGAACTCGCCAAGCGGGGGAAGCTGCTCGCGTACCCGTACCGCGGCTTCTGGAAGCCGACCGACACGGTCAAGGAACGGGTCCAGCTCGACGAGGCCTACGCGCACGGCAATCGCCCGTGGGCGTTGTGGGAACACGAACCGGCACCGGTGGGCATCGCGTGATCGGACTCGGTACCGGCAGGCTCGAGCGGATCGTCGCGCTCGGCGCGCATTGTGACGACATCGCCATCGGCGCGGGCGGCAGTTTGCTGACCATTTGCGACCGGAATCCGGGCGTCCGGGTCGACGCGCTCGTCCTGTCCGGCGGCGGCACCGAACGGGAGGCCGAGGAGCGCGCCGCGCTCGCGGCCTTCTGCCCGGACGCCGACGTCGAGGTCACCGTGCTCAAACTGCCCGACGGCCGTCTCCCCGCGCACTGGGAAGAGGCCAAGAACGGGCTGGAGGAGCTGCGTCGCCGCACGGATCCGGACCTCGTCCTCTCGCCGCGCACGGCCGACGCGCATCAGGATCACCGCGGCCTGGCGACGCTGGTGCCGACGGTGTTCCGCACCCATCTCCAGCTGGAGTACGAAATCGCCAAATGGGACGGCGACCTCGGCAAGCCGACCGCGTACGTCCCGCTCTCGCCCGAACGTGCCGAGGAGAAAGTCCGCCTGCTGCAGGAGCACTACGCCTCGCAACGGCACCGTCCTTGGTACGACCGGGAAGCCTTCCTCGGCCTCGCCCGCATCCGCGGTATCGAATGCGGGCAGCGGTACGCGGAGGCCTTCGACCTCAAGAAACTGACGCTCGATCTCTCCTCGAAAGGCTGAAAGCCATGCGTGTGCTGCTGACCGGGCACAAGGGTTACCTCGGCACGGTGATGGCCCCGGTGCTGGCCGCCGCCGGCCACGAGGTGATCGGGCTCGACTCCGGTCTCTACGACACCTGCGTGCTGGGCCCCCGGCCCGAAGATCCCGAGGGCTACGAGGTCGACCTCCGTGACGTCACGGCCGAGCACGTGACCGGGATGGACGCCGTGATCCACCTGGGCGCGCTGTCCAACGACCCGCTCGGTTCGCTGGCGCCGGAACTGACCTACGACATCAACCACCACGCTTCGGTCCGGCTCGCCAAGCTGGCGAAGGACGCCGGGGTCAAGCGGTACCTCTACGCGTCGACATGCTCGGTCTACGGCGCGTCGGGCGGCGACGGCCTGGTCGACGAGGACGCGCCGCTGCGCCCGGTGACGCCGTACGCCGAGTCGAAGGTGCGGGTCGAGGACGACGTCCAGGAACTCGCCGACGACGACTTCAGCCCGGTGTACCTGCGCAACGCCACCGCGTTCGGCTTCTCGCCCCGGCTGCGCGGCGACATCGTGCTCAACAACCTCACCGCGCACGCCCACCTGTCCGGTGAGGTGCTGGTGCTGTCGGACGGCACGCCGTGGCGGCCGCTGGTGCACGCCAAGGACATCGCGCGGGCCTTCACCGCGGCACTGGAAGCGCCCAGGGAAGCAGTGCACGGCAAGGCGTTCAACATCGGCACCGAACGCAACAACGTGACCGTCGCCGAAATCGCCGAAGAGGTCGTCGAGGCCGTTCCCGGCTCGACGCTGCGGATCACCGGCGAGGCGGGCGCGGACCCGCGCTCCTACCGGGTCGACTTCTCCCGGTTCCGCGCGGCGATCCCTGGCTTCGAGTGCGACTGGTCGGTCAAGGACGGCGCCCTCGAACTGATCGAGGCCTACCGGACCCACGGCCTCACCGAACACGGCTTCCAGCGCCTGTTCACCCGGCTGGCGCGGTTGCAGGACCGCACCGCCGCCGGCGAGCTCGACGACACCTTGCGGCGTCGCTGATGACGTACCGGGACCTGGAGACGGGCGCCGACCTGCGGGAGCTGGTCGCGCGCCTGTATCCGCTGTGCCGCAGCATCACCGGCGACGGCGTCCGCCGCACGCTGGAGATCGTCGGCGAGCACATCCCGCTGGAGATCCACGAAGTCGCCACCGGCACCCGGGTACTGGACTGGACCGTGCCGCAGGAGTGGAACATCCGCGACGCGTACATCAAGGACGCCTCCGGCCGCCGTGTCGTCGACTTCCAGGAGTCGAACCTGCACGTCGTCGGCTACAGCGTCCCGGTGTCGCGGAAGATGTCACTCACCGAGCTGCGCGAACACCTGCACACGCTGCCCGAACAGCCGTCCTTGGTGCCGTACCGGACCAGCTACTACTCGCCGACGTGGGGTTTCTGCCTGGCGCAGGAGACCCTCGACGCGCTGCCGGACGGCGAGTACGAGGTGCATATCGATTCCACTTTGGACGATGGGCACCTCACCTACGCCGAGCACGTCGTACCGGGCGAGGTCGCCGACGAGGTGATCGTCTCCTGCCACACCTGCCATCCCTCACTGGCGAACGACAACGTCGCCGGGATCGCGATCGCGGCCGCCTTCGCCCAGACGCTGGAGAATCCCCATTACACCTACCGGTTCCTGTTCATGCCGGGCACGATCGGCGCCATCACCTGGCTCGCGCGCAACCAGGATCGTGTCGACCGGATCAAGGCGGGACTCGTGCTCGCGTGCGCCGGTGACCCGGGTTCGCTGACCTACAAGCGAAGCCGCCGAGGCGACGCCGAGATCGACCGCGTACTCGCGTACGTACTCGCCGATCGCGCGCACAAGATCGTGGACTTCTCGCCGTACGGCTACGACGAACGCCAGTTCTGCTCCCCCGGCTTCAACCTCGGTGTCGGATCCTTGACGAGGACGCCGTACGCGGGTTACCCCGAGTACCACACGTCGGCGGACAACCTCGAGTTCGTCTCGACCGAGGCGATGGAGGAGACCCTGCGGACCTTGCGGGACACCTTCGCCGTCCTCGACCGCAACCGCCGCTACCTCAACCTCAGTCCTTACGGCGAGCCGCAGCTCGGCAAGCGTGGGCTGTACGACTCGCTCGGCGGCCGGAGCGACGCCAAACAAGCCCAGATGGCGATGCTCTGGGTGCTCAACCTCTCCGACGGCGAGCACAGCCTGCTCGACGTCGCCGAGCGGTCCGGGCTGCCGTTCGATTCCGTCGCCGCCGCCGCCCGGGCGCTGCACGACGCCGGATTGCTCAAGGACTGAGCCCATGCGATCACTTCTGCGTTCCCAGGCCGTCCGGGCCATGGCCGGACGGCTCAGCTGGGGTCTCGGCGATCAGGCCGTCTCCAGCATCACCAACTTCATCGTCGGTCTCTACGTCGCCCGTTCGCTCGGCACGACGGCGTTCGGCATGTTCAGCCTCGCCTGGGTCACCTACGGCGTGGTGCTCAACCTCTCGCGCGGGCTGACGACGGATCCGCTGATGGTGCGGTTCTCCGGCGTGTCCACCGACTCCTGGCGCGCCGCGACCGCCAGGGCGACCGGGACCGCGCTCACCGCGGGTGTCGTGTCCGGCGCGATCAGCGTCGTCGTCGGTCTTCTGGTCGGCGAAGACATCGGTGGCGCGTTCGTCGCGCTCGGCATCGTCATCCCGGCGCTGTTGCTGCAGGACGCCTGGCGGTTCAGCTTCTTCGCCGCGGGACACGGCAAGAAGGCGTTCGTCAACGACGTCGTGTGGGGCCTCGCGCTGGTCCCGGCCCTGTTCGTCGCGCACCGGTGGTTCGACACGGTCGTCGCCTTCATCCTGGCGTGGGGCCTGTCGGGAGCGGTCGCCGCCGGATACGGCTGCCTGCAGTCGGGGGTCCGGCCCGCACCGCGCGGCACCCTCGAATGGCTCAACCGGCACCGCGATCTCGGTACGCGGTACCTGATCGAAAACGTCAGCAACAGCGGCTCGTCACAACTGCGGATGTACGGCCTCGGCGCGATCGCGGGGCTGGCGAGCGTCGGGGCGGTGCGGGGTGCCGAGCTGCTCCTCGGGCCGTTCTTCGCCCTGTTGATGGGACTTTCCCTGGCCACGGTGGCCGAAGGCGCGCGGGTGCTCCAACGGGCCCCGCATCGGCTCCGGCACTTCTGCGCCGTTCTCGGCGCGGGTCAGGCGGCCGCGGCCCTGCTTTGGGGCTTCGCCTTGCTTCTGGTACCCCACGACGCCGGCCGGTTCGTCCTCGGCGACGTCTGGGATCCCGCTTCGGAACTGATCCTCCCGGTGACCATCGGTATCGCCGCGGCGGGATTCAACACCGGGGCGGCCGCCGGACTGCGTGCGCTCGGCGCTGCGAAACGGAGCCTTCGCGCCCAGCTGATCAACTCCGCCGGCTATGTCGGCTTCGGGCTCATTGGCGCCTTCTTGGCCGGGGCGCCCGGATCCGCTTGGGGGGTCGCGCTGGCGATCACCAGCGGGTCTGCGGTGTGGTGGCTTCAGCTGCATGCCGCGTTGAAGGCACATTTCATTTCGGAGAAGGACGGCGGAGCTGAAACGCATCCGCCGAAAGTGAGCAGCACGTGAACCCGCCCGGCCGAAGGCCCCGCTATCGCGGTGGCAGGGTGCCCTTCCCTTCCACCGGGACGTGGCCGCCAACCGGCGCCCTGCCGACGTCGATCGCGGTCGCGGGTTCACCCATAGACACTCGGAGAAGGAAGAAATGAGGACGTCATGAGCACCGCTCCTCGGCTGAGCATCGGGCTCCCCGTCTACAACGGCGAGGACTACCTCGCCGAATCGCTGGACGCACTCCTCGGCCAAAGCTACGAGAACTTCGAGCTGATCATCTCGGACAACGCGTCCACGGACCGCACCGAAGAGATCAGCCGTGCGTACGCGAAGCTGGATTCCCGCGTGCGCTATGTGCGCCAACCGGTGAACATCGGCTGCGCGCCCAACCACAACTACTGCGTGGACGTCGCCCGCGGCGAGCTGTTCAAGTGGGCTTCCGACGACGACCTCTACGCGCGCGACCTGCTGGAGCGCTGCATCGAAGCGCTCGACGAGCACCCCGAGTTCGTGCTGTCGCACTCGTGGACGGCGATGATCGACGAGAAGGGCATCGTCACGCAGGCGCTGGAGTACCCGCTCAACACCGTCTCGCCGCACGCCGCGGAACGTTTCCGCAGCACGCTGTTCGCGCCCGGCGGGGACGACGACGGCGCGGTCATCCGCACCGAGGTCCTGCGCCGCGTCGCGCCGCTGGACAGCTACCACCACGCGGACCGGACGATCATCTCGGAACTGGCCCTGCACGGCCGGTTCCACCAGGTGCCGGACTGGCTGTACTTCCGCCGCGACCACCCCGGCCGCTCCGAGCACGAGTACCCGACCGTGCGCAAACGCGCCAGCAACCTGGACCCCAAACGCGCCGACAAACTGCGTCACCCGATGGTCCGGCTGCTCGGCGAGTACGTCCTCGGCTACGTCAAGGCGATCCGCAACGCGCCGATCTCCGGCGCGGAGAAACGCGAATGCTTCCGGTACCTGCGGCAATGGATGCTGAACCGGGCGGGTAACCCGGCCATGGGCCGGATGCCGGTGCAGGCCGAGGCCGAACTCGGGCCGCGCGAAGTCTCCGTGGTGTCGGTCGTCGCCGGCCAGGAGGGAAGAATCCCTTGAGCCCGCCCGCGAGAATCGGGCTGTTCGGCCTCCTCGGTTCCGGGAACCTCGGCAACGACGGCTCCTTCGAGGCGGTTCTCGGGTATCTGCGGGCGGAACATCCGGACGCCGCGCTCCACGTGATGTGCGGGGGTCCGGAAATCGTCACGTCACGTTACGGGCTCGAGACGACCGCGTTGAACTGGTACCGGGGTGAATACCGGACGGCTTCCGGTCCGCTGTCCATCGCCATGAAGGCGCTCGGCAAGCTCGTCGACGTCGTCCGCACGGCGGCGTGGGTGCGGCGCCAGGACGTGGTGATCGTGCCGGGGATGGGTGTCCTCGAATCCACCCTTCCCTTGCGGCCTTGGGGTTTCCCGTACGCCCTGTTGCTGCTGTCGGCATCCGGCAGGCTCGTCGGCACCAAGGTCGCGCTCGTCAGCGTCGGCGCCAACGTGAGCGGGCACCGGGCCACCCGGACGATCATCGGCTGGGCCGCGCGACTGGCGGCGTTCCGGTCCTACCGGGACGAGCCGTCCCGCGACGCCATGCGCGAAATGGGCGTGGACGTCACCCGCGACCACGTCTATCCCGACCTGGCCTTCGCCCTCCCGGTGCCGTCGGAACCGGCGTACCCGGGAGCGGTCGGCGTCGGGGTGATGGCCTACTACGGCGGGAACGACGACCGCGCACGGGCCGACGAGATCTATGAGTCCTATGTGGACAAAATGACCCGGTTCGTGGCCAAGCTGGTCGCCGACGGCCGTCAGGTCCGGTTGTTCATCGGCGATCAGGCCGACCGGCAGGTCGTGACCGAGATCATCACGGAACTCGGTTCGCCGCTGATCTCGGCGGCCGACACGTCCACTTTGGACGAGCTACTGCGGGCGATGTCGGCGGTCGAGACGGTGGTCGCCACCCGCTACCACAACGTGCTGTGCGCGCTGAAGCTGGCGAAACCGACGTTGTCCATCGGGTACGCCCGCAAGAACGACGTCCTCATGACCGAACTGGGCCTCGGCGAGTTCTGCCAGTCGGCCAAGGAGATCGACTTCGACGCGCTGATACGCCAGTTCGCCGAACTCGAGAGCCGCGCCGACGAACTGTCCGAGATCCTGGCGAAACGCGGCGCGGAGCAGGCGCGACTGCTGGAACGGCAGTTCTCCGAACTGTCCTCCGCCTTCCTGCCGATGGGAGTCCGATGAAGGCGATACCGGTGCCAGCCATCGCGGGCGCGTACCTGTTCGAGCCGACGCCGCACGTCGACGAACGCGGGTTCTTCAGCCGCACGTTCGACGCCGACGTCGTCCGGTCGGTGGGAATCGACCCGAACGGGTTCCTCCAGGACAGTGTTTCGCGGTCCCGCCAGGGAGTTTTGCGCGGAATGCATCTCCGCTCGGGCCTCGGCGAGGCGAAACTGGTCCGGTGTTCGTGGGGCGCCGTCTTCGACGTCGTCGTCGACCTCCGTCCCGATTCCCCGACCTACCTCGGCAAGGAGACGTTCGACCTCACCGGGGAGACCCAGGTCTCGCTGTACATCCCGGCGGGCTGCGCGCATGGGTTCCAGGCGCTGACCGAGTACGCCGACGTCTCCTACCGGATCGACCGCGCGCACGATCCGGCCGAAGACGTCGCCATCGCCTACGACGACCCCGATCTCGCGATCCCCTGGCCCCTCCCGGCCGCGTTCGTCTCGGCACGGGACCGGCAGGCTCTTCCGCTCTCCGCGGTACTACAGAACATGAGGTGAGAGAGAAGTGACCCGGCATCTTCCCCGATCCATGCGGGCCAACGAGCGTCTCCACGCGATGATCCCCGGAGGCGCCCACACCTACGCCAAGGGTGACGACCAGTACCCGGAGAACCTGGCACCGGTCATCTCCCACGGTCGTGGCGCGCACGTCTGGGACGTCGACGGGAACTCCTACATCGAGTACGGCTCGGGGCTGCGCGCGGTCAGCCTCGGGCACGTGCACCCCCGGGTCAGCGAAGCCGCCCACCGCGAGATCGACCGGGGTGCCAACTTCGCCCGACCGTCCATTGTGGAGGAGAAGGCGGCGGCGAAGTTCCTGGAGACCGTTCCCACCGCGGAGATGGTCAAGTTCGCCAAGAACGGTTCGGACGCCACCACGGCCGCGGTCAAGCTGGCCAGGGCCGCCACCGGCAGGCCGTTGGTGGCGATCTGCCGCGACCACGCGTTCTTCTCCATCGACGACTGGTTCATCGGCACCACGCCGATGTCGTCGGGGATTCCGGCCGAGGTCAGCGACCTGACCGTGTCGTTCCCCTACGGCGACCTCGCGGCGACGGAAGCGTTGCTGCGGGAGCACGCGGGCCGGGTCGCCTGCCTGATCCTGGAGGCGGCCACTCAGCAGGAACCCCCGCCCGCCTACCTCATCGGCCTCCGCGAACTCGCCGACCGGTACGGCTGCGTGCTCGTCTTCGACGAGATGATCACGGGTTTCCGCTGGTCGGAGGCCGGAGCGCAGGGGATGTACGGGGTAACGCCGGATCTTTCGACGTTCGGGAAAGCACTCGGGAACGGGTTCGCCGTCTCGGCGTTGGCCGGCAAGCGCGAACTGATGGAACTCGGCGGACTCCGCACCGCCGGGGAGCGCGTCTTCCTGCTGTCCACCACACACGGCGCCGAGACGCATTCCTTGGCCGCCGCGATCGCGGTCATGGAGACCTACACCGAAGAAGGCATCGCCGCGCGGCTGCACGCGCTCGGCGACCGGCTCGCCGCCGGGGTCCGCGAAGTCGCGGCGTCGGCCGGGGTCGGAGAACACGTCGTCGTGCGCGGCCGGGCGAGCAACCTCGTCTTCGGCACGCTCGACGCGGAAAAGAAACCGTCGCAGGACTACCGAACGTTGTTCCTGCGGCAACTGGTCACGGGCGGGGTCCTCGGACCGTCGTTCGTGGTCAGCAGCGCACTGTCCGAAGAAGACATCGACCGGACTGTCGAAGTGGTATCGCAGGCGTGCCTCGTGTACCGCAAAGCACTCGACGCGGATGATCCGGCGCCGTGGCTGGGTGGCCGTCCGGTGAAGCCGGTATTTCGGAGAAGGGTATGAGTCCAGGGATCGCATCTCGCTCGGCCGGCTCTCGCGCGCTCCGCGTCGCGCTGTCGGTATTACTGCTCCAGGTCGCCGTTGAAACCACAGCGGTGGCGACTCCAGAGCCGGCCCGAGGGGTGTGCGACACGACTGTCGGCGTCCCTTCCGCACCGGAAGGCGCCCAGGTCGTCGAACCGGGAACCGATCTGACCGACAAGACCCGGTTCAGCCCGCCGGGGAGCGTGTTCTGGCTGGCGCCCGGCACGCACACCTTGAGTTCCGACCAGTACGGGCAGGTGATGCCCAAGGACGGCAACGTCTACCTCGGCGCACCGGGAGCCGTTTTGGACGGCCGCGGACTCAACCGGGCGGCCTTCACGACGTCGGCCAAGGACGTCGTGATCCGGGGGCTGACCATCCGCCGTTTCGTCGCCGAACGCGATCAGGGTGTGGTGAACCACGACTCCGGTGACCGCTGGACCATCGAGGGCAACGTCATCGAGGACAACGACGGCGCCGCGATGATGACCGGATCCGGCCAGCGGGTGATCGGGAACTGCCTGCGGAACAACGGGCAGTACGGCATCAACGCCTACCGCTTCGGCGCCGGATTGAGCGATCTGCTCATCGAAGGCAACGAGATCTCCGGGAACAACACCGGCGATTGGGAAGCGAAGCTCCCGGGCTGCGGCTGCAGCGGCGGGGCGAAATTCTGGTCCGTGAACGGCGCCGACATCCGCGGCAACTGGGTACACCACAACCACGGTGTCGGGCTCTGGGCCGACACGAACAACAACGATTTCCTCATCGAGGAAAACCTGATCGAGGACAACGCGTCCGAGGGGCTGTTCTACGAGATCTCCTACAACCTGGAGCTGATCGGGAACACGTTCAACCGCAACGCGCTGGTCCAGGGCCGCACCCGGGCGGCGAAGGGCGACAACTTCCCGGTCGCGGCGGTGTACCTCAGCGAATCGGGCGGGGAGCCGAGGTTGCCCGCCAGGACCAGCCGGATCGACATCCGGGGCAACATGTTCTCCGACAACTGGTCGGGGATCACGCTGTGGGAGAACGCCGACCGGTTCTGCAACAGCCCGGCCAACACCTCCACGCTCTCGTGTACGGCGTTGGTCTCATCGACGTCCAGCTGCTCCGATCCGGGAATCGCCACCGAGCCGCTGTACAGCGACTGCCGATGGAAGACCCAACGCGTTTCGGTGCACGAGAACACGTTCGAGATCGATTCGTCCATGGAAGGCTGCCTCGGCCTCTGCGGACGGATGGCGGTGCTCTCGAACTACGGGACCTTCCCGGCGTGGTCGCCGTACCGCGGCGCGGTGATCTCGGAGGCGATCACCTTCCGGCAGGAGAACCGGTGGTACGAAAACAAGTACTACGGTCCTTGGACGTTCGTCGCCCATGACACGTCGCGGCGGCTGACCGCGGCGCAATGGCAGGCCGCGCCCTATCTGCAGGACACCTGCAGCGGGTTCGGGGAGACGGAGACCTGCTGAAGGTTCACCTGTAAGTGTCCGTCTGGGACCGTCCATAGTGGCTTACCGTTTCCGGTATGCCAACGTGGAGACCCCTGTCCCTGGTTCTGTCGCTGATCCTCGCGACAGGAGTCGTCGTGACCGCACCGGCCGCGGCTTCTCCTGTCGCGGTCTGCGAAGCGGGACCGGCGAGCCCGCCGAAACCGGACCATGCCGTGGTAGTCGAACCGGGGACGGATCTTTCCGCGAAGACGCGTGAACTCCCGGCAGGCACGACGTTCTGGCTGGCCAAGGGCACGCACAAGCTGGACCCGGACGAGTTCGGCCAGATCATCCCGAAGGACGGCAACGCCTACCTCGGCGCACCCGGCGCGATCTTGGACGGCGCGGGCGTCAACCGCTACGCCTTCACCCAGCAGGCAAGCGACGTCGTCATCCGCGGCCTCACGATCCGCGGTTTCATGGCGCCGCAGGATCAGGGAGTGGTCAACCACGACTCCGGTGCGCACTGGACCATCGAAGGCAACACCATCGAAGACAACCGCGGCGCCGCGATGATGGCGGGACCGCGTCAGCAGATCCTGCGAAACTGCCTGCGGAACAACGGGCAGTACGGAATCAACGCCTATCGCGCCGGCGACGGGATCACCGGGCTGGTCGTCGAGGGCAACGAGATCAGCGGGAACAACACCGACGACTGGGAGAAGAAGGTCCCCGGTTGCGGCTGCAGCGGCGGCGTCAAATTCTGGGCCGTCGACGGCGCCGACGTCCGCGGCAACTGGGTCCACCACAACCACGGCGCGGGACTGTGGGCGGACACGAACAACAACGACTTCCTCATCGAGGACAACGTGATCGAGGACAACGAGGCGGAGGCGCTGTTCTACGAGATCTCCTACAACCTCGTCGTCCGAGGGAACACCTTCCGGCGCAACACCCTGGTGCAGGGGCGCGCCTTCGCCGCGCGGGGCGACGACTTCCCGGTCGGGACGGTGTACATCTCGGAGTCCGGCGGTGAGCCCCGGGTGCGGGCCAGGACTTCGCTGGTGGAGATCACGGACAACGTCTTCGAGGACAACTGGGCCGGAATCACCCTGTGGGAGAACGCGGACCGCTTCTGCAACAGCCCGGCGAACACTTCTTCGGGCTCCTGCACGCTTCTCGTACCTTCGGTCTCTTCCTGTTCTTCGCCCGGCATCGCTTCGAAACCGCTCTACGACGATTGCCGGTGGAAGACGCAGCGCGTTTCCATTCACGGCAACCGTTTCCGGATCGGTTCCGGATGCTCGGGGTTTTGCGGACGGATGGCACTTTTGGCGAATTTCGGGACCTATCCGGACTGGTCGCCGTACCGGGGCTCTACCGTTTCGGACGCGGTGACCTTTCGGCAGGAGAACCGGTGGTACGACAACGCTTACTCGGGCGATTGGCGTTTCGTCGTGCACGACACTTCGCGGACGGTGGGGTTTTCGGAGTGGCAGGGGGCTCCTTACTCACAGGATGCGGGCGCGAGCGTGGAGGATTCGGGACGTTGAGCGTCCCGGATCCTCCACGTTCGCGAAGAAAATGAGATGACAGGACCGTTCGTGCACCCAAAGAACGGATTTTGTCGGTGGGCGAGTGCACTGTGATCGGGTGCGACGAGGAACCTGGTCGACCGACCCTCTACTGACCCAAGGCCCGATGGTGGTTCGCGCGGCCGCGCTCGAGGCCGCCGGTGTGCCGGGCAGGACCATCTCACGCCGGTGCGCTTCCGGCGGTCCCTGGCAACGCCTTCTACCTGGGATCGTTCTGCTCCACAGTGGAGAACCTACCAACGAACAGCGGCTACAGGCGGCGCTTCTCCATGGTCGCGAAAACGCGCTCCTGACCGGTCTATGGGCGCTGCGTGGTCATGGTCTGGAGCGGCTCCCGCCACCGCGGGATGTGCACATCCTGGTGCCCGCCGATCGGCGGATCGCCACGACGGGCTTCGTGCACGTCGAACGGACTCGACATCCACCCAGGGCATATGTGCGGGGTGGGCTCCCGGTCGCCCCTGTCCCCCGAGCCGTCCTCGACGCCGCACGAAGGCTCACGAACGAAGACGAGATCCAAGCGATGATGGCCGAGTCCGTCCAACGCCGCTTCTGCACCACCGGCATGCTCACCGACGAACTCGACCAAGCCGGACGTGCCGGAACCGCCCTGTTCAGGAAGGCCCTGATCCCACTCGCCGATGGCGCCAGATCAGTCGCCGAAGCAGACGCCTGGCACCTCTTACGAAGATCCGGTCTCCCGCCCGGCCAGTGGAACGTCGCGATCTACGACGCCGACGGGAACTACCTCGCCACCCCGGACTTCTGGTGCGACGAGGTCGCGTTCGCTTGGGAGATCGACTCCTACCGTCACCACACGAGCCTCGAAGACCACCGTGCCACCGTCGCCCGCAACGCCCGATACGCCGCCGCGGGGATCGTCGTGCTCCAGACACTGCCTTCACGGCTGCGCACCGAGCCGGACGTCGTACTCGGCGAACTCCGTGCCGCGTTCCGGGCCGCGCAGGGCCGTCCGCGGCAGGGGTCTCTGTTCAAGCGGACGGCGTAACGTGAAGAGATGGCAGAGACGCCCGGGCCTTCACCTGTGCTCGCCGATACCCGTGCGCTGCTCCTCGGCTACCTCGACCACAACTCGACGGCGTGACCGGGAAGTAGCGGCGCTCAATCCCGCCGTGTGAGCCGGTCCACCGCCCACCCCACCACCGGCACCACCGCGACAGCCACGCCGAAACCCCCGAAGGTGTCCGTCGGGTAGTGCGCCCCCAGCGCGACCTCAGCCCACCCCATCGCGAACCCCGCGAACGCGACCAGCCCGAACAGCACCGAAGCCCCGCCGACAGGTCCGAGGCTCCGTACGTCGATCACCAGCAACGCGGCGACCGCCGCCACGGTCACCGCGAAAGCCGTGTGCCCGCTGGGATAGGAGAGGAACTCACCGTGGATCAGCCTGCCGGTCAGGGGTTTCAGGCCGGTGGTGAGCGCCACCGTCACTCCGGACGCGGCCACCAGCAGGATCGCTGTCCGCGGTCGCCGGTGGCGTAGGCACAGCCAGCCGAACAACGCGATGACGACGACCGCGCCCACCGGTTCGCCGGCGAAGTCGATCGCGGTCGCCAGGTACCAGAGCTGGCCTTCGACCCGGTCGATGGCCGGAAGCACCAGAGCATCCAGTCCGGCGGTGTGGGAGGTTCCGGCGTAGCGCAGGCCGAGGACGAGGGCGACCAGGAAACCGAAAGCGCCGAGGCCCCACAGCGGGACCCGCGCCCGCGGCGGGAGCGCGGGCGGGCCGGTGATCACGCGGGCGATACTACGTCGATCGCGGCCTGGTATCCGCCGACGAGTCGTTCGAGGCCGACCTTCGGCGTGAACTCCTGTTCGTACACCAGCCGGGCCGCCCAGCCCAGCTGCTGGTTCCGTTCGGCGTCGGCGACGATCTCCCGCAGCCGGGTCGCGAGCGAGTCGGCGTTTCCGGGTTCGTGCAGCAGGCCGGTGACGCCGTCCTCCACCAGTTCGCGGAAGGCGCCGTGGGCGGCGGCGACCGTCGGGACACCGGCGGCCATCGCCTCGACCACGACGAGGCCGAACGTCTCCAGCCATTCCGAGGGGGCGACGACGGCGGTCGAGCGGGCGACGAGGTCGCGACACTCCTCTTTGGACTGAAGGCCGACGTAGCGGACGTCGTCGCGGCCATGTGCCCAGCGGGCGACCTCGTCCTGCATCGGACCGGTGCCGGCGATCACCAGCGGCGGCAGCGGGCCGCCCGCCGCCGTGAGCCGGTCCCAGGCCGTCATCAGCAGGCCGATTCCCTTTTCGGCGGTGATCCGGCCGAGGAACAGCACGTGCTCCCCCGCGCCCGTGCGTGTCCTGCCCGGATCGTCGACGTAGTTGTACTTCACCGTGAGCCGCTCGGCGGGCATTCCGGCGGAGATCAGCACCTCGCGTTGCGCCCGCGAAATGCAGAAGAACCGCGCGACCCCGGACCACCAGCGGTTGCGGTTCAGCATCAGGCTCGCCGCCATCGGCACGGTGGCGAGTCCCGAACCGCGGTAACACCCATGTCGCACGGCCGGAATCGGCTTGCGTCCCACGCAGTCGGTGCACACCTGGCCATCGCGGTACAGCGTGCCGGGAGGGCAGATCAGGGTGTAGTTGTGCACCGTCGCGACCGTCGGGACCCCGGCGTCGGCACAGGCGGCGAGCACCGAAGGCGACAGCAGCGGGAACGTGTTGTGGACGTGGACGACGTCCGGCCGATCGTCGCGCAGCCGCCGGGCGAGTTCCGCGCGCACGGCCCGGTTCCACGGCACCTGGAGCGGGACGACGGCCTTGCGCGGGAGGGACATCTCCGCGATGTCGTCGCTGCGCTTCTCGAACAGGCCGACGTCGTGCCCGGCTTCGGCCAGCAGGGCGGCTTCCTGGTCGACGACGTTGTTCTCCCCGCTCGGCTGCTCGGATCTGTAGCGGTTGTGGAGCACGAGAACCTTCACGCCGTCTCCTTGTCGAGAAAGTCCGGTTCATCGGCGGGCATACGCACCAGCAGCGACGCGGCCAGGGCCAGGTGCAGCAGGTACGGCGACGCGTCGCCGAGGCCCGCCTCGGTGTAGGAGGCGGAAAGACAGTAGGTGATCAGGAAGATCGCGCACGCCCTCGCGGGAGACGGCGGCCGCAGCACCGCGACCACGACGAGCACGAGCAGGAACGCGGCCACGATCGCCATCCCGACGAAACCCTGTTCGTGGTAGACCGCGAGCCAGCTGTTGTCGATCGGGAGCCCGTCGTAGGACTTGTCGGTCAGACCGACGCCGAACAGGTACTCCAGCGTCGTGCGAGGGGCGTCGAGCAGCGCGTCCCACACCTTCGCCCGGCCCGTGAGGCTGGAGAAGTTCTCCTCGCTCTGGCCACGCAGGAACCACGCCTGCAGCAGCCCACCCAGCGCCACCACGACGATCAACCCGCCGAAGACCAGCCCGGTGAACACCTTGCGGGCGCGGGCACTGGACATCCATTGCGACATCAGCGCCACGACGGTTCCGGCGACCAGGCCGAGCATCGCGGTGCGGGTGTGGGTCAGCAGCAGGATCCCGAACGCCGGGACGATGACGAACAGCGCGTTCCGCCGGTCCAGTTTTCCGCCGAGCCACAACAGGATCGTGAGGCCGATGACGATGGCCGCGTACTGGCCGACCTGCGGCGGGGTCAGCGGCCACAGTGTCCCGGTGAGCCGTCCGCCGTACTCGAACGGCAGCGCGTTGCCGGGGCTCAGCGCGAGCCCGATCACCACGGTCACCAGCACCACGCCGTACGCGCGGATGTGGGTGCGGACGAGGTCGAGGCTGCCCCACCAGCGGGTCAGCAACCACAGGGTGCTGAGGAACAGCCCGAACCGGAAGCAGCGGAACAGCGCGCCGAACCCGCCTTCGAGGTTCAGGCTCGAAACCACGCTCAGCACCAGCAACAGCGAGAGCAGGAAAAGATAGGCGCTCGGCCTGATCCGCAGCTTGCTGTTCAAGGCGAGCGCGATCACGAACGCGGCACCCAGTGCGCCCATGGTGATCAGCTGGCTGACCGACCTCGGCAGCGGGATGACCGTCTTCGCCCCCGTCGAACCCAGGGTGTTGATGATCAGCAGCGTCCAGACGACACCGACCGCCCTGGGGTTGCTCCGGTGGATCGCCGTTTCGGGCCGGACCGCGGGATCGAGCATGTCAGCCACCTCCGGCACGGGTCAGCCTGCTGCCCTGGTCCTGACGGTAGGGCGCGCCTTGCCACTCACCGAAGCCCAGCACCCGGCTCGGCTCGAAGGCCACGAAGCTCCACGGCCCGGAGTAGGTGTTGTCGTAGAGCCGGTTGCCCTGCGCGAAGGTGATCGCGTGCTGGACGACCTCGCCCTTGTACGGCGACCACTCCGGGAACGTGCCGAAGTTCGCGAGCATCGCCATCCGCGCACAGCTTTCCTCGCAGCCGGTGGCGGCCGGGTCGAGCACGAACCGGTTGTGGTGGATCTCGACGCGCTGGGTCTTCCACCGGCAGTCGGCGTTCAGCGCGCCTGCCGCGATCGCGGGCTGCGCGCATTTGCCCTGCTCGGGCACCAGCCGCGTGCAGGATCCGGACGACGTGTTCGCCGGGCTGTTGCAGAACCGGTCGGAGTTCTCCCACAGGGTGACGCCGTTCCAGTTGTTCTCGAACGAGTTCCCGGAGATCTCCAGTTTGTCCGTGCGCGCCTTCACCCTCGGCTCGCCGCCCGACTCGGACACGTAGATCGACGCCACCGGGAAGCTGTCGCCGCGGTCGATGTAGCGCTTGCCGTCCACCCAGTTGTTCCGGCGGATCGTGTTGCCGCGAACAACGGCGTTGTAGCTGGTCTCGTACAGGAGGGCGGAACTGTCGTTGTTCTCGATGACGTTGCCCTCGATGAGGAAGTCGTTGTTGTTCGTGTCGGCCCACAAGCCCGCGCCGCGATTGTCGTGCACCCAGTTCCCGCGGACGTCGGCGCCGTCGACCGACCAGAACTTGATCCCGCCGGTGCAGCCGCAGCCGTCGATCTTGCGTTCCCAGTCACCGGTGTTGTTGCCGGAGATCTCGTTGCCCTCGACGAGCAGCCCGGTGATCTCGTTGTCCTGCGCGTAGGCGTTCATCCCGTATTGACCGTTGCGCCGCAGGCAGTTCCCCCGCACCTGCTGCCGTGCGCCCGCCATCAGCGCGGCACCGTCGTTGTCCTGCAGGGTGCTGTGCTCGACGACCCAGCCGTCGGCCGAATCGTGGTTGACCACGCCTTCGTCGTGCGGTGCCGCGAACCCCTGCACGGTCAGATACTGGATCTTGACGTCGGCGGCGTTGCCCGCGAAGGCGTATTGGTTGATCTTGCGGCCGTCGAGGACGGCTTTCGGACCGCCGAGGTAGACGTTGCCCGCTTTCGGGTTCACCTGGTCGAAGCGGTCGTCGCCGAGTTTGTGCGTACCCGGCGCCAGCCAGAACGTCGTCCCGGCCGGGCTCGACCGGGTCTTCGCGGCGAGGTCGCCCGGGACCGCCGGGTCGATCTTCACCGCTCCCGCCGGTGCCTCCGCCGGACCCTCCGGCAGCTTGTCGCACACCTGTGCGACCGAACCGGACGGTGCCTTGGCCGGATCCGGTCCAGGCTCATCGGCCGGTCCGGTCGTGCAAGCGGTGAGCGCCAACGGGCCGAGCAGCACCAGAAGCGCTGCCCGGTGGAGACGGTGCGGTCGTGCGATCACAATGGGGGATCCTCGTTACCTGAATCGAAGGTCAGCGCGGTGGTGAAGGTGGTGCCGTCGGCGGCGGTGCCGCTGCCGAGCACCGTCCACGCGGGCTCGCGCCTGCCGAACCCGGCCGAATACCAGCCCAGCGGCGGGCTGGTCTCCCCGCGGTGCGCCGTCCACCGCAGCTCCGGCGGCAGTTCGAGCGAAGCCGTCCGCTCGTGGCCGTCGACCGTCCAGGTCAGCGTCGCCGTCCCACCGGAAAGCGCGACCTCGACGGCCGGGCCGAAGTGGAACGCGAGACGGCACGGCCGTGCCTCACCGCCGCGAACCTCGTCGGAAATACGCAGCTCGGCACCCTCCAGCTCCACCGAGCGCCGGTGGATCGAGGGCGCGTAGCCGTCGTGCTCGGCACTCCAGCGTGAGGGAGTTCCGGTCGAGATCACCGTGGTGGCGGCGTGCTTCGTCCACAGGAACGGGCCGCCCGAGACGGACTGGTCGGTACCGGAGAGTTCGAGCGTGTTGTGCCCGGCCGTCGACCGGAAGTACGACCGCCACTCCGGTTCGCCGTGGTAGCAGTAGGTTCCCGGATCGGCGAGGATGTCGACGCCGTCGTGCCGGACCTCGACCGAAAGCGCGTCCGCGTGCGCGTGGGCGGCGATGGACAGGAAGCCGTGCGGCCCGCCGTCGCAGCGGCACCAGATCGCGCCGTCGCGCAGGATGGTCATCCCCGCGTCGGCGAAGTCGTCCCGGCGTCGGACCGGACGCCGCGCGTCGACCTTGATGTCCTTGCCCAGCGCGGAGAAGAGCTGCGTGCGGACGTCTCCGCCCGGCGTCTCCGACCACCAGTCCAACCGTCCGAAAAGGACGGATCCGGTGTCGAGCAACGACGCCCAGCGACTGGTCCCGTCCCCGTCCACGATGAGCCCGAAGCCGTCGTCCGCGTCACCCTGTCGCGGCGGGCGCAGCCGATTGTCCACAATGGACGCCAACGCGTCCGTCATCCGGAGCAGGACGAGCCAGGTCGACTCGGGCACCGCGACCCCGGCGGCCTTCGCCTCCAGCGCCCCGGCGAGCCCCAGCTCCAGGACGAGACCGTGGTACTCGGTGGCGAGTTCCCGGTTGAGCCCGGAGTCGAAGGTGTTGTGCCGCAGCATCTTGTCCAGCGATGCCAGTGCAGAATCCCGCCACCCCGCCGATTCCGGAAACCAGTCGAACGCGCACGCGGCGGCGAGCTGTCCGGCGTCCTCGGCGATCACGTGGTTGTTCGCCGACGAACCCCGGCTCGGGAACGCGGCCAGCCAGCGCTGGTGGTGCCAAATCTGGTCGAGCGCCACCGGGTTGTCCTCGAACAGCGCCGGGGCGGGCGCCCAGCCGTCGAGCAGCCGCCGGACCCACACCCACGACAGCAACCGGATGCCGAGTTCGATTCCGCTGACCCAGTGCACCCCGCGCATCGGCGGATTGGCCGCCCACCAGGACTTCAGGTGCGCGGCGACGCGTTCGGCGTACCGGTCCTCGCCGGTCAGGGCGTACGCGGCCGCCAGCACGGTGAGGTGTTGGTGCCGGGACGGCTCCCAGATCTGCTTGATGTCGCCGACGGCGTCCTCGCTGCGATACGGGATGTCGAACGAGTACACATCGGACGGTGCGCGCCTGCCGGTCTTCGGGTCGTACGACCAGTCCGGGTCGACGAGGTCGTCCCGTTCGACGCCGAAGTACTCGGCGCGCCCGTCCATCAGCCGATCCGCCTTGACGAGCAGATCCTTGACGGCTTCACCGGAGACGGCGGCGAGGACGTCTTCACCCGGCACCGACGCGAATCGCCGGTCCGGCAGCCAGACCGCCCTCTCTCCCGCCACGCCACGCCACTGGCGTTTGCGCACGACGTCGGTGACCCGGCCCGCGATCTCGGCGGGCCCCATCCGCGACAGTCTTCGCAGGTACCAGGAGGGATCCATCAGCCAAGCCCCTCCTTGGCGTCGATCCGCACCACGGCACCGGTTTCCAGGCTTCGGTTGACCCCGAGCGTGGCCAGCGTCGTCGAGACCAGCGAGTCGACGGACACCGGCATCGCGACCCCGGTCGTCAGCGCGTTCACGAAGGCTTCGAGTTCGGCGGCCTGGCCCTTGTCGCGGCCCTTGGGGATGCGCGAGCTGGCCCACTTCTTGCGGCCGAACACCGACGCGCGCGCGAAGTCGTCGAACTTCAGCACCTTGCCGTCGGCGGTGACGTCGATGGTCTCCTTGGGGAAGGCCGACGACCCGTTGGTGGTGTACGCGATCGACGCGGTCGAGCCGTCCGGGTAGCGCAACAGGAGCTGCAGGTCCTGGTGTCCCGGCGTCGCGGTGGCGTACACCGAGACCGGGTCGGAGCCCAGCAGCCAGCTGACCGTGTCGATGAAGTGGCCGCCTTCGCCGGCGAACCGCGAACCCTCGCTGTCGACCTGGTTGTACCAGCTTCCCGCGTCGAGACGGCCGGCGTTGACCAGGTACCGCACGGAAGCCGGGCCGATCCGCGGTCCGAAGTGGAGCACCGCTTCGTTCAGCAGCGGCGCGAACCGGCGGTTGAAGCCGACCTGCAACCGGTCGTTGCCGGACTCCTCGATCGCGCCGAGCACGACCTCGAGTTCCTTCTCCGACAGGGCGAGCGGCTTCTCGACGAAGACGGCCTTGCCCGCGAGCAGCGCGCGGCGGGTGAGCTCGGCGTGCGAGCTGTGCCGGGTCACGATGAACACCGCGTCGATCGAGGTGTCTTCGAGCATCGCGTCGACGTCTGTGGAGGCGCGGGCGAAGCCGAACTTACGCTTGGCGTTCGCGCCCGAGAGCGCCGAGGTGGTGACGACCTCGGCGAGGTCGACGTACTCCATCGCCGCCAGATGCGGCAACAGCATCGAGGACGCGTAGTTGCCCGCGCCGATGAACCCGACCCGCACGCCGCCGGGCTTCGGCGCCGCGCGGACCGCCGACGGCTTCGGCACGGAAACCGAGGTGACGGCCTGCTCGGCGGCGCCCGCCACCCGCTTTTCGTATTCGAACAGCACCGCGACGGCCTTGAGCTCGCCCTCGTTCAGCTTCCGGTAAGTCTCGACGGCGTCGGAGAAGTCCGAGACGTGCGAGATCAGCGGCTCGACGTCGAGACGGCCGCTGCCCATCAGGTCGACGACGCATTCGAGGTTGCGGCGCTCGGTCCAGCGGACCTGGCCGATCGGGTAGTCCCGGCCTTCGAGTTCGTACTCCGGGTCGTAGCGGCCGGGGCCGTACGAGCGGGAGAACCGGACGTCGAGTTCCTTTTCGTAGTAGGCGTTCCACGGCAGGTTCAGCGAGCACTTGCCGATGTCGATCACCCGGCCGCGGTCGCGGGCCAGCTTCGCGGCCAGCTCCACCGGCTCGTTCGTGCTGCCGCCCGCGGCGAGGTACACCTGGTCGACGCCGTGCCCGGAACTGATCTCCGCGACCGCGGTGTCGACGACACCGGATCCAGGGTCGCCGCAGTTCAGCGCGCCGAGCTGTTCGGCGAGCGCGCACCGCGTCGGGTCCGGGTCGACGCCGACCACGCGGACGCCGGAGGCGACCAGCAGCTGCACGACCAGCTGGCCGATCAACCCGAGCCCGATGACCAGCGCGATGTCGCCGATCTGCGGTTCACCCTGGCGGACACCCTGCATCGCGATCGAGCCGACGGTGCCGAACGCGGCGTGCCGAGGGTCGACCCCGTCAGGCACCTTGCTGTACAGATTCTTGGGCACCCAGTTCAGTTCCGCGTGCAGCGCGTGCTCGTTTCCCGCGCAGGCCACGTAGTCCCCGACGGCGACGTCGTCGACGCCCGCGCCGACCTCCTCGACCACGCCACACAGCGAGTACCCCAGCGGCGTGTAGGAGTCGAGCTTGTTCATCGCCTTGCGGTAAGTGGCGCCCAGCCCATTCGTCGCGACGCTCTGCATCACCTTCGCGACCTGGTCCGGCCGCGCCTTCGCCTTGCCCACCAGCGATAGGCTCGCCTCGGACACCTTCATCATCTCGGTGCCGGTGGAGATGAGCGAATAGGCGGTACGGACCAGCACACCCCCCGGTTTGCACGCGGGGACTTCGACGTCGAGGAGCGCCAGCTCCCCGCTCTTGTAGTTCTGCACTACCTGCTTCACGTCGCTCCTCAGCGATCAGGTGGTCCGGGCCGCGACGGCGCCGCGGTACCAGTATTCGAGGGTCAAGATGTGCCAGAGGTGCTTGGACCGGTCCTGCTGCCCGGAGGCGTCTTCGTCGACGAGCCGTTGCAGGGCCTCACGACGGAGGAACCCGGCCTTCACCAATTCACCATCGTTCGTCACCTCACGCACCAGCGGCGCGAGGTCGCGGCTCATCCATGCCCGCAGCGGCGCGCTGAACAGCCCCTTCGGCCGGTGCACGATCTCGGCGGGCAGGATCGACAACGCCGCTTCCTTCAGCGCCATTTTCCCTTGGCGCTTCACGATCTTCTGGTCACCGGGGATCCGGAACGCGGCCTTCACGACCTCGATGTCGACGAACGGCGTCCGCACCTCGGTGGAGGCGGCCATACTGGACCGGTCGGTGTAGGCGAGGTTCAGTCCGGGCAGGAAGAGCCGGGAATCGGCCAGGCACATGCGGTTCACGAAGTCGGTCAGCGTGTTGTCGTGGTAAGTGTCCGCGTGTTCGGTGATCACGTCGTCGACGGCACCGGCGAGGTCGGGATTCAGCAGTCCCACCAGTTCGGCCTGGTCGTACATCGTGTAGCTGCGCCGGAACGCGGTCTCCTCCGGCAGCTCCGCGAACGAGAGGAACCGCTTGGCGAATCGCACCGACCGGAACCCGCGCTTCGACGTCGCCACCGGCAGTCTGTCCACAACGGACTCGATGGGGCGACGCACCATGCCCGGGACACGCTGATACCGAACGGCGATCTTGTTCGCGAGATGCTTGCGGTATCCGGCGAACAGCTCGTCGGCCCCCATTCCCGAAAGCATCACCTTGACGCCGGCCTCGCGAGCCGCGGTACAGATCAGGTAGCTGTTGATCGCCGCCGGATCGCCGATCGGCTCGTCGAGGTGATACGTCATCCGCGGCAGCAGATCCAGCACCTGCGGCGCGATCTCGATCTCGTGCAGATCGACACCGAACTTCGCGGCGACCTTCTTCGCGTACATCAGGTCGTCCGGCATCGCCTCGAACTTCGCGTCTTCGGCCCGGAAACCGATGGTGTACGCGGAGATGCCGGGCTGCTCACGCGCGGCGAGCGCGGTCAGGTAGCTGGAGTCGAGGCCGCCGGAAAGGAACGTCGCGACCGGCACGTCGGCCAGCAGGTGCTTGCGGGTCGAATCCTCGATGACGGCGTTGAGATCGAACTCGCCTTCGTACGCGGCTCCCTCTTCGGCGACCTGACGCAACGACCAGAAGGTACCGCGCTCGACGTCGCCGTTGGGCCGGAATCGTGCCCAGCTGCCCGGCGGCAGCTTCTCGGCCTCGCGGAACGCGCAGCGGCCGTCCGGAACCCAGTAGTAGAGCAGGGAAGCGACGAGGGCGGTGTCGTCCACGGTCAGCGAACCACCGAGTTCGGTGGCCAGCGCCTTCAGTTCGGACGCGAACGCGACCCCCTTGCCGCGGCGCACCAGGAACAACGGCTTGATGCCCAGTTGGTCTCGCACCAAGGTCAAAGCGCCGGAACGTTCGTCGAAGACGCCGAACGCGAACATGCCGCGCAGCCGGTGCAGGCCTTCGGTGCCCCACTTCCGCCAAGCCTCCAGGAGGACCTCGGTGTCGGAGGTCCCCCGGAACCGCACACCCGCGGCTTCGAGCTCCTTCCGCAGCTCCGGCGCGTTGTACAGCTCACCGTTGTAGGTCAGCGCGAGACCGTCCTTGACCATCGGCTGCGCGCCGGTCTCGGTCAGGTCGACGATCGAGAGCCTTCGGTGTCCTAAGTGGACTTCTCCCGTCCCGGCGCGGTGGTCGTACCGGCCCGAACCGTCCGGTCCGCGGTGGGCGAGGATCTTGGTGAGCCGATCGGTGAGCGGGCCCCCGTCCGGCCACAAGTAAGCGCCTGCGATGCCGCACATCTGCTTTTACTCCCCCTACAAGGCTTCGGCGTTATCCGGTGACACAGGCGCGAATCGTTTCGTCGGCTGATCGGCGTTGGCGACTTCCTTGGCGCGTTTGTACGGCGTCGGGTACCCGTTCTTCCGCTCCCGCGGGAACATCTCGACCGGTTTCGGCATGGGCCGGGCGGCACGGCCGCGCAAGGCCGTGTGCAGGCCGTCCCACAGGGTCCCGTCGGTGTGGTCACGCGGATCGGGATCCACTACGACGACACCGATGATCGGGATGTGCCGATCGGCGAGCTGCCGTGCGACGGTGTGCAGCCATTCGGTGTTCGCGTACCCGGCGCGGACGACGAGGATCGTCTCCTCACCGAGGAATTCCAGCTCGGTCCACGACGTCCCCGGCTCGACCGAGCCGACGCCGATCCTGCGCTCGTGACCGGAGAGCGGCACGTCACCGGGGTCCAGTACGCGGATCTGGCCCTCACCCGCCAGCGCGCGCAGATCCGCCTTCGGCAGGTCGTCGACGAGCGAAACCGGCCTCTTCGCCGCCAGCTCCCGGGCCATGTCGACGGCGAGCGCGGCGGTGACTTCGCGGGCGCCGAGGTCGAGCAAGGACACCTGCCCGCCCGGCTGCCGTACGGCCCGGACCAGCGTCGTCGCGACCCGCTGCCGCCGGGCGGCCGCGCGGGAACGCCGCAGGAAACGCGGCGGTTCGGGCAGCTGCGCGATCACCGAGGCGCCGAGATGCCGCGAGATCTCGCGACGGAGCACCGGCCGGTCCTTGATCACGCTCGTGACGGCCGCGAGCCCCAGTCCGGCGAGCAGCCCCAGCGCGAAGCCGATTCCGGCGTCGGTGGCGAGGGTCTTGAGGAAGGACCGCGGCAGGATCCGCGGCGCGTCCACGATCTGCGTGCCGGCGGCGACCTTCGGCGTGCCGATGCCCGCCTCCTGCGCGCGGCCGTCGTAGTCGGAGATCTTCGAGTTCAGCTCCGCCCGGCGCGCGTACAGCCGCTCCAGCTGGGCCGGGTTGGCGTTGCGGTTCTTGGCCTCCTCGGCCACGATCGCCGCTTCGATCGGGGTCAGTTCGTTCTGGGCCTGATTGCGCTGGTCGAGCAGGGCCTTCTGCTGCGCCGCCGCGGCCGCCTGGTTGCGGGCGATGTACTCGGTGATGAAGGCGTCGGAGATCGCCTGCGCGCGGGCCAGCGCCTCGTCCTTGCTCTTGGCCTTGACCGTCAGCTGAAGGACGTTGTTCGTCAGGCCGAGCCCCTCGTAATCCTTGAGGAACTCCTCCGGCGCCTGGGTGCTGTTCAGTTTCTTGAGCGCCTCGGTGGCGATCTTCGTCGTCTGGAGCACGGCGACGTCGGTCCGCATCAGCGTCCCGCTGTCGGTCGGCGAGTCGTCGGGGTGGATGACCAGGATCTGCGCGACCGCGGTGGGCGGCGACGGCAGGAACACCGCGACCAGGCCGCCGAGGATCAACCCGAGCAGGGCGGTGGCCACCCACAGGCGACGGCGTCTCCGGATCGAGACGACCAGCCGCTGAAGGTCGATGAGGGGCTCGGATTCAGCGTTCTCGGCGCTCGTCACGATGTGCCTGCCAGTGCTTCGTGGTCCTTGCGGGCGGGTGCGCCGGGCCGGGAGCGGGTCGGCCGGACCGGGCGGGTCAGCACGATGCCCACCACGGTGAGACCGGCGTCGGCACAGGCTTCGGCGATCCCGACCAGCTCCCACGCGGACCGGGAACCGAGGCTTGACACGACGAGAACGCCGTCGGCGTCGGTGTCTTCGATGACAGGACGGGCCGGGGAGACGGTCACCGGGACGAACCACCGGTCGGCGAGACCGACGATTCGCTCGGCGGCCTTCCGTCCCGCGTGATCGCCGTCGACGGCCACCACCAGCAGCCGCCGGTGCGGGAGCCGGGACACCAGGCGCCGGTACTGGACGACGGTGTCGATCTCGTCGGGGAAGACGTCGACCCGCGGGATGTTCCACGGCCGGTCGTCGTGGAGGAGCTTGGCCCGCGGGGTGGCCCCCGACGGCCGCTCGTCCACGACGTCGAAGGTGGCCAGCACCGGGCCGCCGAGTGCCGCGGCGATCTCCTCCTCGTCGCGCAGCCGCCGGTCGGTGCGGGCGGCGAAAAGGTGCCCGAAGAGACCGAGCAGGAAGAACAGCGCGGCGCCGCCGAGCGCGAGCTGCGCCAGGGTGGGCGCCGCCGCCGAGGACGGCAGCTCGGCCGAGCCCAGCACGACCATGTTGCCGAGGCCGCTCGCGGTGTCGGCGGCGTTCAACGTGGACATCGCCGATTCGATCGACGAACGCAGGCTCTGCAGTTCGGTGCGAAGCTGGACGCTCTCCACGGTCGTCTTGCCGTCGTTGACCTTCGCCGAGAGTTCACTGATCCGCTGGTTGGTCTGCGCGACCTGCTGGCGCAACGTCTCGCGGCGCTCCTGCGCCAGCTGCACGGCGGCGTCCCCGGAACCGGCGATGATCTGGGTGGAGTACTTCACGAACTCCTGCGCGAGCTGATCCGCGAGCCGCTGCGTCTGTTCGGCGGTGTCGCCGGTGGCCTCGATGGTGATCACATTGCCCTGTGCGACCGAGGTGGCCACCTTGTCCCGCAGATCGGCGCCGGTCTGGCCGTCACCGAGGGCGGCGGCGGCCCGGTCGAGGACGACGGAGCTGGTCGCCACGTCGGCCTGGGTGAGCAGTTCGTCCGCCTCGCGCGGCCCCTGGAGCAGCACGCTGGACGTGGTCCGGTAGCCGGGGGAAAGGATCACCGACGATCCCGCACCGACCAGGGCGCCGAGGACGGCGAGGACCACCAGGGTCCGCCATCGTCCGCGCAGAACCTGCCCGATCATGGACAGGCGCACCGTGTCGTCAGTCAAAGCCGGGATCTCCCATCGGTGCCTGGCACCGCCGCGGATGGCGTATCACCAACCTCGTCGGCTCGATCGCGGCGTTGGTTACAGGATCGCCCGAGTCTTGTTCTAAACGCGACCGGAAGCCGATCAACGGACGGCGGCCGCGTAGGCCGCGAGCAGGGCTTTCTGAGAGTTCTCCCAAGACAGCGGACCGGCGACGCGCGCCCGCCCCAGCTCACCCATCCCGGCCCGCTGTTCCGGCGAGTCGAGCAGATGCGCGATCTGCTTCGCGAACTCCGGCTCGTCGTTCGCCGGCGCGTACAGCGCGGCCTCCCCCGCCGAAACCCGGGCCTCCCGCAGTTCGAAGGAGACGATCGGGCGGCTCATCGCCATGTACTCCATGATCTTGTTCATGGTCGACACGTCGTTGAGCGGGTTCAAGGGGTCCGGCGAAAGGCAGACGTCGGCCGCGGACAGATAGCGCAGCAGATCCTCGTCGGAGATCCGGCCGGTGAACTCGACCTGGTCGTCGAGCTTCAGTTCCTTGGACAACGCGACCATGGCGTCGAAGGCGTCACCGGAGCCGATGAACACGGCGTGCCAGTCCGTGCGGCCGATCTCGTCACGCAGCGAAGCGAGCGCGCGCAAGGCGTAGTCGACGCCGTCCTGCGGGCCCATCACGCCGAGGTACGCCAGCAGATGCGGCTTGCCCTTCTTCAGCTCCGGCTCGACCGGGACCTGGTGGAACCGCTCCACCACGGGCGCGCTGCGCACGACGAAGACGTCGTCCGGCGACTTGCCGCCGCGCTTCACGGCGACGTCCTTATAGCTCTCGTTGGTCGCGATGACGACGTCGGCCGTCTTGTAGGTGCGGCGCTCCAGCGCGCGGACAGCGCGGTACAGGAAGTCCTCGCCGCGGTCGAAGCGCGAAAGGTACAGCTCGGGGCAGAGGTCGTGCTGGTCGAAGATGAACTTCGCGCCCTGGCGCTTGAGGTACAGCGCGACCAGGAACAGCAGGTCCGGCGGGTTGCAGGCGTGGACGACGTCGACCCGGCCGACCTTGCGCGCCAGGCGGAGGGTGTGCCACAACGCGGAGCCGTACTCCTGGACGTATCCGGCCGGGCCACCGGTGGCGGCCTTCAGCGGGTACCGGAGGATGCGGACGCCGTCGATGGTGACTTCGGCCTCGGTGTCCCGCTTCGTCCCTTGCGGACAGATGACGTGGACTTCCCAGCCGGCGTCGCGCAGCGTCTGGCACTCCTGCCAGACCCGGCGGTCGAAGGGGACGGAAAGGTTCTCGACGAGGATGAGAGCTTTACCAGGCAAGACCGACATATCCCTCTTCAGTCCGGCGCCGGTCGGCGTCGGGTACGCGGACGAGATCGATGATGGTGTGACCGCCGCCCGCCGGGAGCGCCGCGAGGACGTCCGGGTCGGTGCAGCCGATGAGGCAGACCTCGGCGTGGTCGACGACCTCGCCGACGGAACCGGCCAGCAACTGGCCGAGATGCGGCAGCCTGCCCTCGATGTACTCGCGATTCGCGCCCATCAGCCGCGAAAGGCTGACGTTGGCGTCGTAGATGCGGAGGTCGTATCCCTTGCCGAGCAGCCGCTCCGCGAGCTCGACGAGCGGGCTCTCGCGAAGATCGTCGGTGCCGGGTTTGAAGGACAGGCCGAACAACCCGACCTTGCGTTTGCCGGTGCGCGCGACCAGGTCGAAGGCACGCTGGAGATGTTCGTCGTTGGAGGGCAGCACGTGCGAGAGGATCGGGACGGCGACGTCCGCGCGGTGCGCCGCGTAGACGAGACCGCGGAGATCCTTGGGGAGGCACGAGCCGCCGAAGGCGAACCCGGGGCGGAGGTAGGCGGGGCTGATGTTCAGCTTGCGGTCGGCGAGGAAGACGTCGATCACCTGGTGTGAATCGAGCCCCAAGGCGCGGCAGATCGAACCCAGTTCGTTCGCGAAGCCGATCTTGAGCCCGTGGAAGGAGTTGTCGGCGTACTTCGTCATCTCGGCGACCGGGATCGCGACACGGAAGACCTCGCCGGGAAGCCCTTCGTAGAGCGCCGCGACGACGTCACCGCTGGCGGCGTCGAGCTCGCCGATGACCGTCTTGGGCGGGTCGTAGAAGTCCTTGACGCTGCTGCCCTCGCGCAGGAACTCAGGGTTGACCGCGACCCCGAAGTCGACCCCGGCGGTGCGGCCGGACGACTTCTCGAGGATCGGGACGAGCAGATCGAGACACGTGCCCGGCAGCATGGTGCTGCGGAACACGACGGTGTGCCTGGTGGTCTTCTCCTTGAGCGCTTCGCCGATTTCCTCGGCGACGCGCTCCAGGAACGCCGTCGACAGGCTGCCGTTGGGAGCCGAGGGGGTACCGACGCAGATGAGGGAGACTTCGCTGTCCGCGATCGCCTGTCTGACGTCGGTGGTGGCTCTCAACTTGCCCTGTGCGACCACCTCGGCGGTCAGCTCACCGATGCGCTCCTCCACCACCGGCGCCTTGCCGCTGGAGATGAGGTCGATCTTCACCGGGTTCACGTCGACCCCGACGACCTCGTGCCCACGCCCGGCCAGGCACGCCGCCGACACACAACCGACGTAACCGAGCCCGAAGACACTGATCTTCATGACGAATTCCTCCAGCCGCATTCCGCTGCCCGTTGGTCGGTGGGAGGACCGGGTTCGTTACCGCCGCCCTCGGTTCGCCTGCTTTTGGCGGAATGCCTGTGCGGCAAGGGAATTACCCATCGTTCGGAGGGTGCGAAACGCTACAGGGCGCGCGTAAGGGTTTCGTCTCGATTCAGGGGGGAAGGGGAAGGGGGAGGGAGAGGGGGCGGCGGTGAGGGGGCGGTCCGGTTGGTCGTGAGTGGCGATTCGGGTTAGAACCCGAATCGCCACTCACGACCAACTTGCCCCAATCGGCACCACCGTCCTCACGCGGTTGTCCACAGGCAGGGCTCCTCGCACCTCGTTTATCCACAGATTCGCTCGCTGTGCTCCACGGTGACCGTTCAGCGGTGATCGTCGAAGCATGCCCATCCACAAACGCTGGTCGGAGGAGTCGATCCCGGCCGTCCAACGCCCGAGCTGGCCGATCCTTCTGGCGGAACAGCGGGGAATCGTCAACACCAGTCAACTTCGCGCCTACGGCCACTCCACAGCCGACATCGAGGCGAACCTCGAGGCAGGAAGATGGCAACGAGTGCTACCGCGCGTTTATGCGACGTTCACCGGCGAACTCTCCCGGTCCGCGAAAATCCATGCCGCGCTGAGGTACGGCGGCGGGCACGCGATCCTGAGCCATCGCACGGCCGCCGAAGAATGGGGACTTCTGCCGATCATCGAGGGGCCGGTCGAGATCACCGTTCCGTACACATTCTCGGCGGTTTCCTGCCCGCCGCTGGTGATCGTGCACCGATCACGCGCACTGCCCCATATCGCGGTCGGAACGACGCCACGCAGATCTCGCCTCACGGACACGATCGTCGATCTGGCCACCTCGCAGAGAACGCCGAAAATGGCGACCAACACCGTGGTCGACCTCGTCAGCCGAAGCAAGGTCTCCTTGGCAGCGATGGAGAAGTGTGTGTTCCTCCGGCCGCCTTACCGCTATCGGCCCGCGATCCGGTATGGCCTCGCGCTGCTCGCTGGTGGGCTGATGTCGGCGCTCGAGGTGGAGTACAAGGAAGCGGTCGAGGACGAGCACGGCCTTCCCCAAGGCAGCAGACAGACGCCCTTCGAAGTGAAGGGCAAGATTTTGTGGGAAGACGTCACTTACGATCCGCACGGCGCCGCGGTGACGGTCCGGCTCGACGGCCGCGCCACCCACGCCATGGCGGACGTCGCCTTCCGCGACCGGAAGCGGGACAACGCCGCGGAACTCGCCGGTCGGGCACGACTCGTCTACGGATGGAACGACGTTCGGACAGCTCCGTGCGAAGTGGCGGCGGAGGTGCGAGCCGTCCTCGTCCGGGAGGGTTGGGACCCCGCCGGAGGCCGCGCGGCGACGTGCCCGAGGTGTGGCAAGTGAGGTGCGGGGCAGGGAGGGGAGGAAGAGGGGGCGGCGGTGAGGGGGTCGGTACAGGTGGTCGTGAGTGACGATTCGGGTTAGAACCCAAATCGCCACTCACGACCAACTTGCCCCACGCCCACCCCGCGCCGCTGTCCCCGCCGGTCAGCCCTCGACGAACTTGGCCGCCAGGCCCTCTCCCACCGAAGTCGACTTGCCGTGGTCCTCGATCGGCGACACCTTCGAGTTCTTGAAGCAGATGTAGGTCACGCCCGAGTCGACGCCGCCGTTCTTCGGGTCCGGGTTGATGCCCAGCGCCTTCGCGGTCGCGTAGGACGCCTCGCCGATGATGTCGTTCGGGCCCGTGTCACCGATGACGGTGTAGAGCACCTTGTTGTTGTAGACCACCGCGCACGAGCCGGCGCCCTTGAGGCCGGACTTCTCGAAGTTCCAAGTGCTGCTGATGCTCGGCACGACGACGTAGGGCGTCTGGTCGGCGATCAGTGCCTTGCCGTCGGAGCGCGGGTACGCGGTGCCGTCCTGGAACCACGGGTCGGTGGTCTTGTTGCATCGCGGCGTCGGCTGCCCGTCGCAGTCGATGTCCATGTCGGCCTTCCAGAACACGGCGCTTCCCGCGTCGCAGACCGCGACGGTCCGGCCGGTTTCGTCGTCGGTCTTGTACTTGCCGTTCGAGATCTGTTTGCAGCTGGTGGTCTTCGCGAGCAGCTGCTGCGCGGTCGGACCCGCCTGCACCGAGACCGGAGCCGGTGAAGCCGCGGCCATCGCCGCGGGGGTCAGTCCTGCGGCCAGCACCATCGTCGAGAACAGGAGTAACTTCCGCATGCCATGCACCCCTTAGTTAGTAAGACTTCCTTACTCAGGACGCTCAGGATGCCGCCGTCAATGACCGCTCTCAAGGGCTGTCAGGGTGTTGTTTTCCCACTATTCAATGAAAACCGGTCAAAAGCGGGCAAGCCTGGCGACCCGCGCCACGAACCGTCCCGCTCGGCGGTACAGGCCGTCCCGGTCACCGAGCACGCCGTCGATCCACTCCTGATCGACGTCGTGCCGGATCCCTGTCCGCGGCTGCAGCCAGCCGTCACGCGACGCCGCGCCGCCTTCGGTCGTGTAAACCCTCGTCGCGCCGGAGCACCGGAGCCGCTTGAGCACCCGTCGGTCGTAGGCGCCGAACGGCGGCGCGTACGACCGCACGGGTTCGCCGCTCAGATCGGCGAGCAGTTTCGGCGCCGCTTCGAGTTCGCGGCGCGCGTGCCTGCCGTCGAGCCGCCGCCAGTCGCGGTGCTCCCAGCCGTGCGAGCCGATCGACATCCCGGCGTCGACCAGCGCACGAAGACCGTCGGCGTCGACGAAGCCCCGCTGGCCGATGCGGCCGGCCAGCGGGAAGAACTCCGCCGTCAGCTCGCGTTCGACCAGCCGGGGCAGCGCGATCTCGACGTCGGAGGCGTTGCCGTCGTCGAAGGTCAGGCCGATGTCCTCACGCCCGGCCACCGCGTCCAGCACCCGTTCGAGCTGGTCGACGGTCACCCAGGATTCGTCTTCGCCTGGATCCAGCACGCGTACGGGCTTGCCCACGCCGCCAATCGCCAGGATCACCATCGCGCCTCATTCGGGACCGAGTCAGTCAGTTTCCCGATTAATCGCGTTGGCGAATGGAGTAGTTACATGATCCCGCGAGGTGTCCACGAACGGATTACTTGCGGATCTCCAGGGTGCAGCACTTCGGGCCACCGCCTGCCTTCCTGAGCTCGGAGATGTCCACGAAAACCGGCTCGTAGCCGCGTTCGGTGAGCCGCGCGGCCAAGCCGGTCGCTTCGACCGGCAGGACGACGTTGCGGCCGTCCGAAACCCCGTTCAGCCCAAAGCACTCGGCGTCGGCCCGGTCCGCGATTACCGCGTCCGGGAACATCCGCTCCAGTACCTTCCGCGACCCGGCCGAGAACGCCTCCGGGTAGTAGGCGATCTGCGCGGACGTGGTGTCGGTGGCCTCGGCGAGGACGAACAGCGCGGTGTCGAGGTGGTAGTAGCTCGGGTCGATCAGCCGCAGCGAGACGACGGGGACGCCGAGGATCTCCTGCGCTTCGGCGTGCGCGGCAGGGTCGGTCCGGAAGCCGGTGCCGGCGAGCAGGACCTTGCCGGTCCAGGCGAAGTCACCTTCAGCCTCGTTGATCTTCTCGGGCATGGTGATGTCGCGGTAGCCGTGCTCGACGAACCAGCGGCGGAAGTGCTCGGCCTCGGCGGTGCGCTGCGGGGCGCGGAACCGGGAGCCGAGGACGCGGCCGTCGACGACGGTGCCGGAGTTCGCGGCGAACACCATGTCGGGCAGGCCGGGCTGGGCGTCGATCTCCTCGACGGTGTGGCCGAAGCGTCGGTAGGTGTCACGGAGTTCGGTCCATTGCGCCATCGCGGTGTCGACGCTGACCGGGACGGTGGGGTCCATCCAGGGGTTGATGACGTAATCCACCGCGAAGTACCGCGGCGGGCACATGAGGTAGCGGCGCGTCGTGGGCACACGGGGCTGCTCTAGTACCGGCATACACGAAGGGTAAGGCTCACCTAATTCCGCAATCAATCGCTGTTCGCTGCGCGTATACCTGCTAAACATTGCGTGTGAACACCATCGACCAGCGAATCGTTTCATGTCTGATGGCCAACGCGAGGTCCAGCTACGCCGACATCGGGAAAGTCGTCGGTCTTTCCGCGCCCGCGGTGAAGCGACGGGTGGACAGACTGCTCGAAACCGGCGTTCTGCGCGGCTTCACCGCGGTCGTCGACCCCGAGGCGCTCGGCTGGGGAACGGAGGCGTTCGTCGAGGTCACGTGCAACGGCAACATCACCCCGGCCCGGATCCGGGCCCGGCTGGAGCCGTTGCCGGAGGTCGTCGCCGCCTACACCGTGTCCGGCGCGGCCGACGCGATCGTCCACCTGCGCGCGTCGGACATCCACCACCTGGAGACCGCGCTGGAGCGGTTGCGCGGACTGGAGATCGTCGACCGGACGGTCTCCACCGTCGTCCTTTCCCGGTTGTTGGAACGCCCACCGACGCCCGAAGCGTGAAACCCTCGACCCGTGACCGATCAGATCCGCTCCAGCCACGACGGCGGCGTCGCCGTGCTCACCATCGACGCGCCCGCGACCCGCAATGCGCTGACCCTCGACCTGTCCGCGCAACTCGCCGACGCCGTCGGGCGTGCCGAAGCCGACGAGAGCGTCCACGCTTTGGTCGTCACCGGTGCGCCACCCGCCTTCTGCGCGGGCGCGGACCTCGACACCCTCGCCGGCGCGAGGGAGGACGGACTCCGCGCCATCTATGACGGCTTCCTCTCCGTCGCCCGGTGTTCCCTGCCGACGATCGCGGCGGTCGGCGGCGCCGCCGTCGGCGCCGGATTGAACCTCGCGCTCGCCGCGGACGTCCGCATCGTGGGACCGCGGGCCAAATTCGTGGCCAGATTTCTCGACTTGGGCATCCATCCCGGCGGCGGGATGACGTGGATGATCCAGCGGCTCGTCGGCCCGCAGAAGGCGGCCGCCATGACACTCTTCGGAGAAGTCGTCGGCGCCGAAGCCGCTGTCGAAACCGGGCTCGCGCTCCGCCTCGTCGACGGGGATTTGATCGAGGCCGCCCGTGAGCTGGCACAACCCGCCGTCGAAGCTCCACGTGACGTCCTCCTCGCGACAAAGCGCACGCTTCGGCACACGGCCGCGCTGACCGGACATTCGGCAGCCGTCGACGCCGAGATCGAGCCGCAGCTGGCGTCGCTCACCGCGCCCGCTTTCGCCGAAAGGCTCGCCAGGCTCAAGGCCACCATGACTGGCCGATGACCGTTCCTCGAGCGGACTTCACTACGCTTGAAGGAGATACGGCTCACAATCGGGGCGCATCGTTAACCGTTACCATCGGTAACAGATAAACCGGATAATCCCCGCTCAGCGTCGAGCTCAGGCCACTCGAGGAGTAGGTCCAGGCCATTTTTAAGGCAATCTGGGAAGTGTGCCGAGGACTAACCTCGGGACATGGCATCTGTGACCTGGCCGACATCGCCGGGCGAGGCACGCCGATCCCCGGCCACGCCGGGGAACGACGCACGTCGGGAGAGAGGGAATCCCTGACCTATGAGCACGAGTGCGAACGGCAACGGCTCCTTGGCGGCCGTGAGGCCGACCGAGGTCGCCAAGCTGGACCGGGTGGTCATCCGGTTCGCCGGTGACTCCGGTGACGGTATGCAGCTGACCGGCGACAGGTTCACCTCGGAGGCGGCCGCCTTCGGCAACGACCTGTCGACAATGCCGAACTTCCCCGCGGAGATCCGCGCGCCACAGGGCACCATCCCCGGCGTCTCGAGCTTTCAGGTGCACTTCGCCGACTACGACATCCTGACGCCGGGCGACCGGCCGGACGTCCTGGTCGCGATGAACCCCGCGGCGCTCAAGGCGAACCTCGCCGACGTCCCGCAGGGTGGGACGATCATCCTCAACACCGACGAGTTCACGAAGCGGAATCTGGTCAAGGTCGGGTACGACAACGACCCGCTCGACGACGAAACCCTTTCGGCCTATCAAGTCCACCGGGTCGCGATGTCGACGTTGACCAGAGGTGCGCTCGAAGAGACCGGACTGTCCAAAAAAGACGCCGAACGCGCGAAGAACATGTTCGCGCTCGGACTGCTCTCCTGGATGTACCACCGGCCGACCGAGGGCACCGAACGATTCCTGCGCGAGAAGTTCGCGAAGAAGTCCGACATCGCCGAGGCCAACATCCTGGCCTTCCGGGCCGGCTGGAACTACGGCGAGACCACGGAGTCGTTCGCCACCACGTACGAGGTCGCGCCCGCGAAGCTGAACCAGGGCACGTACCGCCAGATCACCGGGAACACCGCGCTGGCCTACGGGCTGGTCGCCGCCGGGCAGCAGTCCGGCCTGCAGATCCTGCTCGGCACGTACCCGATCACCCCGGCGTCGGACATCCTCCACGAGCTGTCCAAGCACAAGAACTACGGCATCCTCACCTTCCAGGCCGAGGACGAGATCGCCGGTATCGGCGCGGCGCTCGGTGCCTCCTACGGCGGCGCGCTGGGGGTCACCTCGACCTCCGGTCCCGGAGTCGCGCTGAAGTCCGAAGCCATCGGCCTCGCGGTGATGACGGAACTGCCGCTGGTCGTGATCGACGTCCAGCGTGGCGGCCCGTCCACCGGGCTGCCGACCAAGACCGAACAGGCCGATCTGCTGCAGGCGATGTTCGGCCGCAACGGCGAATCGCCGGTCCCGATCGTCGCGCCGCTGTCCCCCGCGGACTGCTTCGAGGCGGCGCTGGAGGCCACGCGGATCGCGCTGAAGTACCGCACCCCGGTCTTCCTGCTGTCGGACGGCGCGATCGCGAACGGCTCGGAGCCGTGGCTGATCCCGGACGTCGAGAACCTGCCGGACCTGCGGGTGGAGTTCGCCACCGAGCCGAATGCCGAAGACGGTTCCGGGGAATTCTGGCCGTATGTCCGCGATCCCGAGACCCTCGCCCGCGCTTGGGCCGTGCCGGGCGCCGCCGGTCTGCAGCACCGCATCGGCGGGCTGGAGAAGGCCGACAAGACCGGGCACATCTCCTACGACCCCGACAACCACGACAAGATGGTCCGCCTGCGGCAGGCCAAGATCGACGGCATCGACGTCGGAGACCTCGTCGTCGACGACCCGAGCGGCGGCAAGGCCCGCGTCCTCGCGCTCGGCTGGGGCTCCTCCTACGGGCCGATCGGCGCCGCGTGCCGCCGGGTCCGCAAGGAGGGCATGCCGATCGCGCAGGCGCATCTGCGGCACCTCAACCCGTTCCCGGGCAATCTCGGTGACGTGCTCCGTTCGTACGACACCGTGGTCGTCCCTGAAATGAATCTCGGCCAGCTGTCGATGCTCTTGAGGGCGAAGTACCTCGTGGATGTGAAGTCGTACACGAAGGTCGCCGGGATGGCGTTCAAGGCCGAGGAGCTGCAAGGCGTGTTCACGGAGATCATCACCAGTACGGAGGCGGCGAAGTGACCGCGATTGATCTGGGGATTCCCACCCTCGGCGGCCTGGACCTCGTGCCGACCGAAACCGAGCCGCAGAAGGCGAAGGACTACAAGTCGGACCAGGAGGTCCGCTGGTGTCCCGGCTGTGGCGACTACGTCGTGCTCAACGCCGTGCAGTCCTTCCTGCCGACGCTCGGCCTCAAACGCGAGAACATCGTGTTCATCTCGGGTATCGGCTGCTCTTCCCGGTTCCCGTACTACCTGAACACCTACGGCATGCACTCGATCCACGGCCGCGCGCCGTCGATCGCGACCGGGCTCGCGACCGCCCGCCCGGATCTGTCGGTGTGGGTCGTCACCGGTGACGGCGACGCGCTGTCCATCGGCGGCAACCACCTGATCCACGCGTTGCGGCGCAACGTGAACATCAAGATCCTGCTGTTCAACAACCGGATCTACGGCCTGACCAAGGGCCAGTACTCGCCGACGTCCGGGCCGGGCATGGTCACCAAGTCCACCCCGATGGGCTCGGTCGACACCCCGTTCAACCCGCTCTCGCTGGCGATCGGCGCCGAGGCGTCGTTCGTGGGCCGCGCGCTCGACTCGGACCGCAAGGGCCTGACCGAGGTGCTGGAGGCCGCCGCGAAGCACCGTGGATCGGCGCTGGTGGAGATCTACCAGAACTGCCCGATCTTCAACGACGGCGCGTTCGAGGTCCTCAAGGACAAGGACGAAGCCGCGAGCAGGCTCATCCCACTGCGGACCGGTGAGCCGATCAGGTTCGGCCCGCAGAGCGAATTCGGCGTCACGCGCAGCGGCTGGGGCGGCCTCGAGGTCGGGAAGGTCGCGAACATCGGCGAAGAGAACCTCGTCGTGCACGATCCGACCATCGAGGACACCGCGTACGCGTTCGCGCTGTCGCGGATCGGCGACCAGAACCTGAACCACGTGCCGACCGGCATCCTGCGGCAGGTCGAGCGGCCCACCTACGACGACCAGGCGCGCGCCCAGGTCGCGGAGGCCCAGGCCGCCCGCAAGCCCGACCTGCAGGGGTTGCTGCGCGGCAAGGACACCTGGACCGTCGTCAGCTAGCCAGGAATGCAATGAAGGGGCCTTTCATCGCAAATTTCGCGATGAAAGGCCCCTTCATTGCGGATAGCTAGCTGAGGGGACGGAACCCCACGCGCTCGGCGTCGGAGGCGGTGCGGAACCAGACCTCGGCGACCATCTTCGGGAACTGGGGCGAATCCTCGGTGCAGTACCGCAGTGCCGTGACGCTGGCCTTGACCCCGAAGTCGTCGGCGGGACGGCCACCGCCCGGCCGCGGCATCGCCGAACCGGGACCGAACGGGCCCGGCGGGACGGACTCCACCGCGGGCGCGACCTGCCGCGCGGGCGGGGGTTCCGGGGCGGGCACCGCGTCACCGGGCTGGACGGTGGGTTCGAACAGCGAGCCGCTCTGCCCGCCGGACAGGTCCGGCTCACGGCGTTCGATGGCCCGCATCGACGGCTGGATCGGCTGCGGCGGCTCGAAACCGCCGCGGACCGTGCCCCGCGGGGTGCGCTTGGGCAGCACCTGCGTGGCTTCGGCGGGCGTCTCGGGCTCGGAGTCGAGGAGACCGGCCTTCGCTTCTTCGTCGGAACCGAAGGCGTACGCGGGCGGATCCTGCAGCTCTTCTTCCCGCTCGAACCAGTTGGTCTCGACGGGCGGCTGTTCCGTGTCCACGCGCGACGCCGGACTGAACAGCGAGACCGGCTCGGGCTGCGTCTCCGTGCCCTCGGGGTCCAGCTGCATCTCCAGGCGGGACCGATACGGTCCCTCGCCCGGTGTCGGCAGAGGCTCGGGCTCGGGCAGGGGCTCGGGCTCGGGCTCGACGTCCAGCTGCGACGCGGGCTGGAGGTACTCGGTCGCCGCGGCGGCGTACGGGTTCTCCGGCTCGGGCTCGGGTTCCGCCGGGGTCATCGGGATGTACTGCGTCCGCTCGGCGGGCTCGGGCTCCTCTTCGGGCGCGGTGCGGTACTCCGCCTCGTACTCGTTTTCGGGCTCGAAGGTCCGCGTCGCGAGCGGCGTGTGCTCGGGCTCGGGCTCCCGCTCCTCGACGAGGTCCTCTTGGACGTCCTCGACAGGCTCCGGTGCCTTCTCCTCGACCGGTTCGGTCCACGGTCGCGCGGGCTCACGCTCGGTGAGAGTCTCGGGATAGGCGGGCTTCGGTTCCTCGGCGGCCGCGAACTCCTCGTCCAGCTCGTCGTGCGACGGCTTCGTGAAGTACGCGGTCCCGCCGGCGGTCGCCGCTGCCCCCGCGCCGACGCTCACCCCGGCCGGGACCCGTGACGTCTCGGCGTGCGCGGTGGCCAGCGAGCTTTCCAGCTCACGGATGCGCTTGCGCGCCGGAAGCACCAGTACCAGCCAGGTGAGCAGCGCCCCGACGACGAACGCCAGCAGACTCCACAGCCAAACCTGTCCGAAAATGGACATCTATCCTGCCCCTTGTCAATGCGTTCGCGCGACGAGGTAGTCGGCGACCGATTCGCAGGCGTCCCGGGCGGGCGACGCGGGCAGCGCAGCGAGCTCGGCACGCGCTCGCCGAGCGTAGTCGGAAAGGGTTTCGCGTGCGCGTTCGAGTCCGGACGAGGCCCGCAGCAGGTCCAAGGCCTCGGCGACGAGCTTGTCGTCGGAGATCGGGCCGGACAGCAGCTCGACCAGACGCGGGTCGGTGGCCGGGTCGGCCAGCGCGTACAGCATCGGAAGGGTCCTGACGCCTTCGCGCAGGTCGGTGCCCTGCGCCTTGCCGAGCTCCGCCGAGGGCGAAGCGATGTCGATGACGTCGTCGGAGATCTGGAACGCCGTCCCGATGATGTCGCCGAAGCGGCGAAGCGCGTCGATGTGCTCGTCGGCCGCGCCGGACATCATCCCGCCGAAGCGGCCGGAGGTGGCGATCAGCGAACCGGTCTTCTGCGCGATGACCGTGAGGTAGTGCTCGACCGCGTCGTCACCGTCTGCCGGGCCGACCGTCTCGCGCATCTGGCCGGTGACCAGCTCGCCGAAGGTCTCGGCGATGATCCGGGCGGCGTCCGTGCCGAGGTCCGCGACCAGCCGCGAGGCGTGCGCGAACAGGAAGTCGCCGGTCAGGATCGCGATGGTGTTGTCCCAGCGGGCGTTGACGCTCTCCGCGCCGCGGCGCATCGTCGCCTCGTCCATCACGTCGTCGTGGTACAGCGTCGCGAGGTGCACCAGTTCGACGGCCGCGGCGGCGATGACCACCTGGTCGCCCTGCTTCGGCCCGAACTGTGAAGCCAGCAGCGTGAACAGTGGACGGAAGCGTTTGCCTCCCGCTTCGACCAGGTGCGAAGCGGCGTCCTCGACGGCCTTGACGTCACTGCGGACAACGTCGCGGAGCAGGGTCTCGACGTCGGCGAGCCCGGTCGCGAGGGTGCGCAGGAGCTGCTCGTCGGCGATCTGGAGCCCCACGGACGCGCGCAGGTCCTCGATGGCACCACCTGGGGCAGGTGAAGACACAGACACGTCGGCTCCGCTCTCTTTGACACCGGTTCGGGATTGCTTCCAGCGTAGTGGCAACCCCGTCGGCCCTGTTGACGTGCTGTCCAGGGGAAACGGTGACGAATATGACACCCCCGCCGAGTATCCTGCCGCTCTTGGCACGAACTGGGGATACGACATGACGACACCGGACGATTCCGGCGAAAGACCGGCGTGGGCACCTCCCGCCGAAGACCACCAGGAGCAGCGTTCGACGGTGTGGATCACGGTGATCCTGTTCGTCGTCTTCATGGCGGTGATGCTGCTCGTGGCCGGCCTCGTGGTGGGCGGCGTGAAGGAGTCGAGGGCGGGCGCCGTCCAGACCCGGCAGCCGGCGGTCCCGCCGACGTCGGCGCCCACGTCGTCCGCACCGCCCGCCACACGGCAGGAGGTGCCGATCCGCAAACTCGAGACGGCGGCCAATCCGCTCGTCGCTCCCGGCGTGGCGATGCCGAAGGTGACCTGCGAACTGCCCAAGCTCCGCGGCACGAAGGAGCAGCTGGACGCGTTCTATCTGGCCTTGATCCCTTGTCTGGAGCGGGCGTGGCATCCGGTCCTGACCCAGGTCGGCGAGCCGCGGATCCCGGTCGCGGTGAACCTGCACGACGTCTCGAACACCGCCTGCGGCCCGCCGCCACCCGCCTCGGAGGCCATGGGCTTCTACTGCTCGGACGACAAGACGATCTTCGTCCCGTTGCCGAGGCAGCTCGAAGACGGCGGTCCCGAACTGCTGAGTCAGCTGTTCCTGCTCGCCCATGAGTACGGACATCACGTTCAAGAACAGTCAGGAATCCTCCGGAAACACGACACGCTCTACCGCGAGGCGGACGGCGACCGGCCGAGGATCCTCGACCTGAGCAGGCGGCTCGAACTGCAGGCCGACTGCTTCAGCACGCTGTTCCTCGCCAACGCCGCCGGCCGCGGTTCGATCACCGCCGGGCTGATCGCCCCGCTCGGTCAAGCCGGCTACGAAGGCACGGACAGCGAAACCCACGGCTCGGCGAAGAACGCCGCGTTGTGGCAGAAGCGCGGCCTGAAGGCCAAGGACACTTCGGCGTGCAACACCTTCGCGGCCCCGCCCGCCGAGGTCTCCTGAGGCCCCGGGGTCAGCGGCGGCGGATCTTGATGTCGTCCATGCAGGTCGCCTTGCCCGCGACGTCGCGATACGGGTAGCCCTTCGCGTCCAGCAGCTCCATGACCTTCAGCTCGGCCTCGTCGAGCACGTCGCGTTCCTCTTCGCCGCGAAGCGTGATGCGGAAGGTGAAGGCGCCGAGGTGCGCGCTGTAGGTGAGCAGGCCGTCCTCGGTGAACCCGATCGCCTGGTGCTGGTCCGACTCGGCGAGGAGCCGGGCACGGGTCTCGGCGTCGGGGTGGTCGAACTTGCCGTTGACGAGGACGCGGTAAGTCGGCATACGTCCGAATATACAGACCTGTATCTGAATACGAATCTGAATATCCAACGAGTGCCCATGATCCACGGACGAGTGAAACGACCGGCACGCCCGCAACGGGCGAATCCGACCCGCAGATAGTGATGACAAAAGGGAAGAACGGCCGCTCCAGGTTCGCTCCCCAACACGTGAGAGGAAGCGATGCGCATCACCATCGCAAGTCGGGCCGGCCTCGTCGGCGCACTGTTGCTGGCAGGTCTCGGCGTCGGAGTGACACCTGCCGCAGCGTCCAACCCCGCGGGCGTCGCGTCGCTCGGCTCCGCCGCTTTCGGCAAGGCCGGACAGACGCCGATCGCGATCTCGTCGCTGGCCGACTGCGCGGTCGAGGGACCGACGGCCAACTCGTCCGGGGCCGTGTCCAAGACCGGCATCACGTTCGGTGGCGGCACGACGACTTGCACGACCACGGTCGTCGACCCGGCGAACGGCGTGACCACGACGAAGTCGGAGGCCAAGGGACAGGAATTCGAGCTGTCGGCACTGGTCTCGTCGGGCGGGCCGCGGCTCAAGCTCCGGTCCTATTCGGTCAGCTGCACAGCGACCCAGAGCAACACGAACGCCACCTGGTCCTACGGCGGTGCGACCGGTCTCGGCACGCTGCCGTCGCCGGTGCCGGTCGGCTACGTCAAACCGATCACCAAGTCCGACGGGACCCTGCTCGCCGAGGCGATCTTCAATGAGCAGGCCTTGCCCGGCGACGGCAGCATCGGGCAGACCATGCTGCGGATCAAATTCGCCCCTGCCTCGAACATCACCGGTGAAGTGATCGTCGGCCGCGCGGCCTGCTCCCCCACGCCATAACCATCACGCCGGGAGAGGGGCGTCCGGGTCGTCCCGGGCGCCCTTTTCCATATTGGCTTATATAAGTATGGGCTGATAATGTGTCCGCGACCGAGCCGAGGAGGACTCCCATGGTCGACGTGACCAGCCAGCTCAACTCCGTCCAGCGCAAGGTGGGCAAACGTGTGGTCGAAGCGGGTGATGCGTTGACGGTCACCGTCGGCCAGGTCTACGACACCGATCTGGACGACCTCTGGGACGCCTGCACCAACCCCGAACGCATTCCGCGCTGGTTCCTGCCGGTCACCGGCGAACTGCGGGTCGGCGGCAAGTACCAGCTCGAAGGCAACGCGGGCGGGACCGTCGAACGCTGCGATCCCCCGAAGAGTTTCGCCGCGACCTGGGAGTACGGCGGCGACGTCAGCTGGATCGAGGTCCGGCTGAGCGCCGAGCCCGACGGGCGCACCCGGTTCGAACTCGACCATACCGCCGTCCCGAACGAACACTGGAACCAGTTCGGCCCGGGCGCCGTCGGCATCGGCTGGGACATGATGCTGAACGGGCTCGCGCTGCACCTGGAATCCGGTGAGGCCAACGATCCCGAAGCGGCCATGGCCTGGATGGTGAGCGAAGAGGGCACGCGATTCATGACACTGAGCAGCGAGGCCTGGTACGAAGCCGACGTCGACGGCGGGACCGACGCGGACATCGCGCGCACCCGGGCCGACGCGACCTTGGCCGCCTACACGGCGCCGCCGGAGAGCTGAAGGTCTTCGGCGAGTTCCGGGGCGCGAAGCAGGGAGACGAGGTCGTCGTCCGACCGGAAAACGGCGCGTGCCCCAGGCATTCCCGCCTGCCGGAGCATCGCGTGGAGGACATCGGCGTGCGGCTGGTCGAGCAGGGTCCAGACCATCGCGCCAGTTGCGCGCGGTTCAGCCCGCACACCTTGATCGTCTGTTAGCCCTTCTCGGTCAGCGCGCGGTAAGTGCCGATCGACAGCCCGAGGAATCTGGGGCGAAATCCCCAGCCGCACATGTCCACGCGCGTCAAGATTCCCGAGTGGCGAGACATAAAGGGACGAGTGCGGCCAGGGCGGCGTCCGCGGCGCGTTCGTCATGGTCAGTGGGGGAGGTTGTTTCGGCTGCCATTCGGAAAGTGCGGTTGAGGTGGTGCCATGACCACGAAATTCGTACAAGCTGCCAATAGCCCGATGAGCAGGGCAACAAAAATCACTCTTCGAAACTTCATTCACGCGGAGTATGCGGGCCGCTGGTCACGCTCACCAGGAAAAACCCCTCCTTTTGGCGCACGTCCACCCGAATGGTTTTCACGGATAGTCACCATGGTCGCGATGGCTATTCAGCGAGGAACGGAACTTAAGGTAGAGGTCCTCGCCTGCCGGGGAACCCTGGTAATCTTCCCGGCGTCGGATTACGCAGGGTGCATCGGGGTGGAGCGCCTTGTAGCCACGGGAGGGGCATATGACGACGGTGACTTCGGGGCGGGTTCGCCCAGTCAGCGGGGATCGGTTCGGGGTGGCAGGGGTGCATGGCCGTGCCTGAGGGGCAGCCGACCTACGACCCAGGGATGCGCTGGAACGACTCCATGGGTCTTCGTCCCTCAGGAGGCTCGTACGGTGCCTCCGTCGCGGAGGGTGCGGGGTTCAAGTACGACGAGGCGACGCTCCACGAACTGGTGAAGGAGTGGACCGACCTGGCCAAGGAGTACCTGACGGACCGCATCGAGGCCGAGTTGATCGCTATAGCGCAACCTCCCGGGATGGAGTACGCCAGCGGAGGCAACGCCGAAATCACACGCGAGTCCGGCAACGCCCTCATGACAACCCTCGATCAACGTGCCAGCTACTGCGAAAGCATGGCGAAAAAGTACGCAGCTGCGCTCGGTAAGTACGCGACCGTGGAGGAGCAGAGCGTCGTAGACATCAACCAGCAGCCGAAGGGCATCGTCTGATGCGTCGATCAATGCTTCTCGTCTTCGTGACCACTCTCGTGCTCTCGGCGTGTTCGCCCACCACCAACGGCACCGCCACACCCACGGGTAAGGAGAGCGCGCCCAGTCCGACCTCACCGGAGACTGGAGCTCAGCTACCCGGGCCTGGGGTCCCCAATGTGGACATCCCGATCGATCTCGCTCGGTTCAAGCAGGCACCATGCAGCGGCCTCACTGACGCACAGGCCCAGGAGCTGGTTGGGCCCACGGTGGAGTCGAAGGCACGACCAAATGGAGATGCTGGACCTGGCTGCGGTTGGTCCCCACCAGCAGCCGCCCGGCCTCTGGTCTACGTCGTGTTCGGCGGCCAGACCAACCGAGGGTTGACGGCTGTATACGAGGCCAAGGGAAAGGCATACAAGTTTGTCGAACCGCTCGCATCGGTCGACGACTATCCCTTAGTCGCCTTTGGTGCGGAAGACGAACGCGCCACCAAGGGCCATTGCCTGGTGGCAGTCGGAACCAGTAACAGTGAAGTCATCAGTATCGGGTTGGAGCAGTCCGAAGCCAATATCGGCAAGAAGGACCCCTGTGACACTGCGCGCGAGGTGGCGATCAGGGTCCTGGCTACCGTTAGAGGGGCGAACTGATGGCCGACGAAAAGCCGCTCACAGCATCGGAAATCTATACCCAGATCACCGGCGGTAAGGGCACTGGCTCGCTTTCCAAAGCCCAAGAAAGTGCCTTCGGCTTGGCCAAACGGCACCAAGAGCGCATGCAGCGGATCACAGCGCTCAGCCAGAAGACCGCCGCAGGATGGCAAGGCGCCGCCAGCAGCGCAGCGGTGGACGCGACGAAGCCGCTCGTCGAGGCCGCCATGGACGACGCGATGCATTTGGCGGTCGCCCAGAGCGCCATCTCAGCGCAGATGGACGCGTTCGGCTCGGCGAAGAACTCGGTCAAGCCTGTGCCGCCGGAGCAGCCTCAGCCCACTGCTCAGGACGCGCTCGATCTGATGCAGGGTAAGCCTGTCGGGTACTTCGACCGGGTCAAGGGTTACCAGGCTGACAGTCAGCACAACATCGACACGTTCGCGACCTATCACTCGGCCAGCACCTCCAACGGTGACGTGCTGCCCGCCCAGTACGCGCAGCTCACCGACCCGGGTGGCGCCGTCACGATGGACGACGGCAGTTCCGGCAAGCCGGCGGTCAAGGGCTTCGGTGACGGCTCCGACCGGCGTGACCCCGGCATCGGCGAGCCGTATCGCGGGACCGGCGGACCGGGCACCGGCACGCCGGGTCCGGGCGGCCCCGGCACAGGCGGCCCCGGCACAGGCGGTCCAGGCACGGGCGGTCCTGGCACGGGCGGCGGTCCCGTGAGCGGGCCGCAGCCCGGACAGGGTGGCTCGCAACCGGTCCAGCCCGGAACGCACCTGCCGCCGCCCGACGACGGCACCCGCGCCAACTCGTACACGCCGCCTCAGGTCACCCCGGTCGTACCGCCCGCGGCGAACGTCGACTTCGGGCCGACAGGCAAACCGATCAACACGGTCAACCAGCCGGGCACCTTCCCGCCCGGCTACCCCTCGTTCGGCCCGGGAACCGGTGGCACGCCGGGGTCGCCCGGCGGGCGAACGCCGGGTGGGCCCGGGTCGCCAGGCGGGTACCGGGGCGGCAGTGCGCCCGGCGCGCCGGGTAGCGGCGGGCAACCCGGTCCGGGTGGCCGAAGCGGCACCGGGACGCCGGGTCAGCCCGTGGGAGGCCGGGGTACGGCGGGAGCGCCGGGAGTCGCCGGTCGTGGCGGGGCGAACGGGATACCGATGGCGCCCGGCGCGGCCCGCGGGAAGGGCGAGGAGAACAAGGAGAAGAAGGCTCCGGCATACCTCCAGAACCCGGATCCGGACGAGACCTTCGGCGGCTACATCGAGAAGCCGATGCCGCCGGTGATCGGCGAGAAGAAGAAGTAGCGCCACAGTCTCAGGGGAGGGAGAAACGTGGTGCTCGCGCGCCCGGTCGAAATCACGCTCGACACCTTGCTGACCGCGTTCCGGCACGCCGGCTGCGGAGATCCGCATCTGATCTTCGCGGGCGGCTTGCGGTACATCCCGCCGTCTTCGCTGAACAGCGAGGATCGGGCGGCGTTCGAGGAGCTCGGCGGGCTCGGTTTCACCGAAGGCAAGCGATTGACGAGCGACTTCGAGGACGTCCTGCACATCCTCGACCGGCCGAATTCCGAGTACTACGCGACCGTGCGGACGGAAGCGGAGCAGTACAGCGTCCTGGTCGCCGTACGCGGCCGTGCCGCGGTGACCGCGATCTGCCAGGACAGCCGGGTCTGGCTGAAGGGTGTGCGGACCGACGACCGCGCGGCGGCGCTCGTGTTGAACCTGCCCGAGTATCCGCCCGCGCGGTTCGCACCGTTCTCCTTGCCACAGGACGATTTCAAGCCAGGTGCCGGAAGCGGCCTCTACGACGACGAAGCCGAGTCACGTAGCCGTGAAGCTCGGCAGTTGGACGAGGTTTTCGAACAGCCGTATTTCGGTATCGGGTTCTTCGCCGCGGCCAAGCGGCCCGATGGCGGCAAGCGCGTCGAGGCCACCGACGGTCTGACATATCTGGACATCGACGCCGGGCGGGTGGCCATGCACGTGACCGGCTCGTCCAGCAACCGGTACATCACCGTCCTGCCCGGCGAACCCACGCTGCTGGCCCAGAAGGTCGCCGCGTTACGGGCGAGCCTCGACCACTAAACCGGCGGCACCAGGCTCTCGATCAAGTGCACCGACCGCGCCGGATCCAGCGCCACCGCGGTCGAGCGCACGGTCGCCCGCACGTACGGCTGGACGTCGGCGGGCTGGTGCAAGAACACCCCGGAACGCAGGTGTTCCAGCCGCACCACCGGCCTGCCGTCGGGAAATTCGAGCAGGGCGTAGCCGCCGCACATCCCGGGATGGCCGCCGACGTCGAAGGGGAAGACGCGCAGCTCGACAGTCGGCCGCTGCGCCAGCGCGAGGAGGTACCGAAGCTGGTTCGCCATGATCCGTTCACCGCCGATCTGCCGTCGCAGAACTCCCTCGTCAAGGAACGCGACCAGCCTCGGCGGATTCTTCCGGTCCAGCACCTTCTGCCGGTCCTGGCGTAGGTCCATCCGCGCTTCGAGTGCCGCGGCGGAGACGTCGGCCGCGGAGAGCGCGGCCCTCGCGTACGAAGGTGTCTGCAGCAGCACGGGAAGCGACGCGGTACTGGATTCGACGATCTTGGTGGCTTCGAGTTCGTACTGCGCAAGGGTCTTCACCTGCCACGGCACCTCGGCGTCGCGAGTTTCCAGCCAGCTGGGGCGGTCGGCGTCGCGAGCCAGCTCGATCAGCGCTTCCCGTTGCTCACCAACGATCTGATAGACCGCGAGCAGTGCCGACACCTCTTCGGTGGACGCGGCGCGCATTCCGGTTTCGAGACGGCTGATCGTCGACTGCGACCAGACCAGTTTGTCGGCCACCTCGGTCATGGCCAGTCTGCTGAACCGCCGCGCGACTCGAAGTCCCTCGGCGAGTGCACGCTCCTGCGGCGTCGGTTTCTGCTTCGGCATCGCTCCCCTTCTTCCGGCGAGCAATCTGCCCTGTGCGACACGGCAAGTCAGCTCCCGATCCGGGCGACCTCCCGGACACGGGTGGTGAACCAGTTCAACCGCTTAACAGCTTCCGGATCCGCTGCTCCATGGCGTCGTCAAGCCAGTCGTACGGGAACGCGCCGTCGACCAGTACCGCGCCGCGACTTGCCGCGGGCCCGCTCGGCCGTTGAGGTAGACGATCGGGATGCCGGAGCCGCCGGTGTCGGCCGGCGCGGTGTCGTCGACCGGCACCATTCCGGTCCAAGGGGCGGTGAGCGAGGCGCTGCTGAGACTATCGAGACACGCCCCTGACGTCGCCCTGACACCGAAAAGCCCCCTCACGACAGCGAGGGGGCATTTCGCGCGAACAGGGCTTACTTGAGGGCGAAACCGCCGGAGCCCGCCCAGTCGAGGGCGAACGCCGGGATCAGGCCGAGCACCAGCGTGACGATGACGCCGATGGTGATCGCGGTGGTGGTGAACGCACCGGGCACGGTGACGGTCGGGCCGTCGGGCGCCGGTTCGGAGAAGTACATCAGCACGATCACCCGCAGGTAGAAGAACGCGGCGACGGCGCTGAAGACCAGTGCGACGACGACCAGCGGCGCCATGCCGTCGGACAGTGCCGCCGAGAACACCACGAACTTGCCGACGAACCCACTGGTCAGCGGGATACCGGCCAGTGCGAGCAGCAGGAACGTGAACACCCCGGCCAGCACCGGTGACCGCTTGGCCAAGCCCGCCCACGCGGACAGGTGCGTCGCCTCGCCGTTCGAGTCCCGCACCAGCGAGACGACACCGAACGCGGCGAGCGTGGTGAAACCGTAGGCCAGCAGGTAGAACAGCGTGCTCGACAGGCCTTCCTCGGTCATCGCGATCGCACCCACGAGCAGGAACCCGGCGTGCGCGATGGACGAGTAGGCGATCATGCGCTTCACGTCGGTCTGCGTGAGCCCCAGCACCGCGCCGATCAGCATCGAGATGATCGCGACGCCCCAGAGCACGCCGCGCCATTCCCAGCTCGTCGACTCGAACGCCACCTGGAACACCCGCAGGATCCCGCCGAACGCGGCGACCTTGGTGCAGGCACCCATGAACGCGGTGACCGGGGTCGGCGCGCCCTGGTAGACGTCCGGGGTCCAGGTGTGGAAGGGACCGACCGAGCCCTTGAACAGCAGGCCGACCGCGAGCAACCCGAGCCCGGCGAACAGCAGCGTGTCCGAACGGTCCGAACCGGCGGCGGCGTTGGCGATGTCCGACAGCTTCACGGAGTTCGCGTAGCCGTACAGCAGCGCGAGGCCGTAGAGGAAGAACGCCGACGAGAACGCGCCGAGCAGGAAGTACTTGACCGCGGATTCCTGCGAGAGCAGACGACGCCGCCGCGCGAGACCGCACATCAGGTACAGCGGCAGGCTCAGCACTTCGAGCGCGATGAACATGGTCAGCAGGTCGTTGGCCGCGACGAACGACATCATGCCGCCGAGCGCGAACAGCGTCAGCGGGAAGACCTCGGTCTGCATCCCGGTGGTGCCGACCTGCGCGCGGTCCTGCAGCGTGCCGGGGCGGATACCCGCCTGCGCGACGAACGCGCCGCCCGGTTCGACCGAGCGGTCGGCGATCAGCAGTACCGCGCCCAGCGCCAGCGCCAGCAGCGTGCCCCACAGGAACAGCGACGGCCGGTCGACGGCGATCGCGCCGCTGAAGGTCGTGATGCCGCCCTTCGGCGCGGAACTGCTGGCGTACCAGGCAAGGAAGACGCCGGCCGCCCCGATCCCGAGCAGGGACAGGAAGACCTGCGACGGCCACCGCATGTGCTTGGGCAAGAAGGCTTCGAACAGCACGCTGACACACGCGGCCCCGAGGATGATCAGGATCGGCGTGACGGCGAAGTAGTCGATCGACGGCACCTGCACCAGTGGCGCCTGAGTCAAGAAGAGCACTGTTACTTGCCTCCCTGTACGGACGACATCGTCGCCTGCACCGACGGGGTGATCGTGTCGAGCACCGGCTTGGGATAGAAGCCGAGCGCGATGATCAGCACGACCATCGGCGCCAGGATCGCGATCTCCCTGCCGCCGAGGTCTTTGATGACCTTGGTCGCCCCGAGTTCGGGAGCGATCGCCGTGCCGGGCCCGCCACCGGCGCCGATCAGGGCGTCACCGCGGACGGGGCCCTGCATGACGCGCTGGTAGAGCCAGAGCACGTACGCCGCGGCCAGCACCATGCCGACCGTCGCGATGATCGTGTACACCGGGTAGTCCACAAAGGACCCCAGCAGCACCAGGAACTCACTGATGAAGGAGTTGGTGCCGGGCAGGGACAAAGTGGACAGACCGGCGATGAGCAGCATGCCGCCGAGCAGCGGGGTCACCTTCGCCATGCCGCCGTAGTCCGAGATCCTGGTGGATCCGCCGCGCATCACGATCAGGCCGACCACCACGATCAGCATGCCGGTGGCGAGGCTGTGGTTGAGCATGTACGACACCGAGCCGACCATCGCCTGCTCGTTGAAGGTGAAGATGCCCAGCGCGATGAAGCCGAAGTGGGCGATCGACACGTAGGCGATGAAGCGCTTCATGTCACGCTGCCCCGCCGCGAGGATCGAGCCGTAAAGGACACCCGCGACGGCGAGCACCAGCACCCACGGCGCGAGTTCCTTGCTGGCCTCCGGGAACATCGGGAGGCAGTAGCGCAGGAACCCGAACGTGCCGACCTTGTCCAGCACACCGACCAGCAGCACCGCGACGCCGATGGGCGCCTGGCCCGCGGCGTCCGGCAGCCAGGTGTGGAACGGCACCAACGGGGCCTTGATCGCGAAGGCGAGGAAGAACCCGAGGAACAGCCAGATCTGGGTGCCCGTCGGGGCGTCGCGGACGACGGTGACGAGGGTTTCCCAGTCGAAGGTGCCCTTGCCGAGTTCGTCCGACGCCATCGAGTACGCCCCGATGGCCGAGGCCAGCATGATCAGGCCGCCGAGGAACGAGTAGAGGAAGAACTTGACCGCCGCGTACTGCCGGTTCGCGCCGCCGTAGCCGCCGATGAGGAAGTACATCGGGATCAGCATGATCTCGAACAGCACGTAGAACAGGAAGACGTCGGTCGCGGCGAAGACGCCGATGGTGAGCGCTTCCTGCACCAGGATCAGCGAGAGGAATCCGCCCGCCGAGCGCCCGGCCGGGAGCTTGTCGGTCAGGCCGAGCGCGCCGACCACGATAGGCACCAGGAGCCCGATGACCGCGATCATCACCAGCGCGATGCCGTCGATGCCGAACGAGATGTGGATGCCGAAGTTGGGGATCCAGTCCATCGAGGACTTCTGCTGGATCCGGTCCCCCGAGGGCGTGTAGCTCGCCCACATCGGGATCACCAGCAGGAACGTCAGGAGCGACACCACGAGCGCGGTGAGCGTCGCCAGCCTGTCGTTCTTCTTCATCCCCGCGACGACCGCGGCGCCGACCAGCGGCAGCAGGATGGTTGCGAGTAGCCAGGTCATGAGAACCTCACCAGCAGGAGTGCCGCCAGAAGCAGGAATGTGCCGCCCAGCATGGACAGTGCGTACGAGCGGACGAAGCCGGTCTGCAGGCGGCGCAGGCGCCCGGATCCGCCGCCGAGTGCGGCGGCGAGGCCGTTGACCGCGCCGTCGACCCCGCGGTTGTCCACGTAGACCAGCGCGCGGGCGAGCCAGGTACCCGGACGGGCGACCAGCGTCTCGTTCAAGGTGTTGCCGTAGAGGTCGTTGCGCGCGGCTTTGACCACGGCGGAGACCCGCTCGGGCCGTTCCACCGGAACGTCCTTGCGGCCGACGAAGAGCCAGGCGGCCACCGCGCCGAGTACGGAGAGCGCCACGGTGAGGACGGGGACCAGCGCGTGCGGGATGACGCTGTGGCCACCCTCTTCGAGCGGGCCGACCACCGGGGCGAGCCATTCGGCGAACCGGTCGCCGAGCGCGAAGAACGCACCGGCGCCGACCGAACCGACGGCGAGGATGATCATCGGCCACTTCATCACCGCGGGTGATTCGTGCGGGTGGAAGTCGCGGCCGTCGCTGGACTTGATCTCCTTCCAGCGTTCCTTGCCGAAGAAGGTCATCACCATCAGGCGCGTCATGTAGAACGCGGTGAGCCCGGCGCCGAGCAGTGCCGCGCCGCCCATCACCCAGCCGCGCCAGCCGCCCTGGGACAGCGCCGCTTCGATGATCGCGTCCTTGGTGAAGAAGCCGGACAGCGGCGGGATGCCGATCAGGGCGAGGTAGCCGAGCGCGAAGGTCCAGAAGGTGACCGGCAGGTGCTTGCGCAGCCCGCCGTACTTCCGCATGTCGACCTCGTCGTTCATGGCGTGCATGACCGAACCGGCCCCGAGGAACAGCCCGGCCTTGAAGAAACCGTGCGCCACCAGGTGCATGATGCCGAGCGCGTAGGCGATCGGCCCGAGGCCGACGGCGAGCATCATGTAGCCGATCTGGCTGACCGTGGAGTACGCCAGGACCTTCTTGATGTCGTCGTAGGCGCAACCGATGATGCACCCGATCAACAGCGTGACCGTACCGACGAGGGTGACGATCAGCCTGCCGTCCGGGGTGGCGTTGAAGATCTCGTGCGCGCGGGCGACCAGGTAGACGCCGGCGGTGACCATCGTCGCCGCGTGGATGAGGGCCGAGACCGGGGTCGGGCCCTCCATCGCGTCCGGAAGCCAGGCCTGCAGCGGGAACTGACCGGACTTACCGCAGGCGCCCAGCAGGAGCAGGATCGCGATCGCGGTGATCGCGCCGGCCGGGATCTTGTCGATCGCGCCGAAGACCTCGGCGTAACCGGTACTCCCGACGTACTTGAACATCAGGAAGATCGCCAGCGCGAGCCCGACGTCACCGACGCGGTTCATCAGGAACGCCTTCTTCGCCGCGGTGGCCGCGGACGGGCGGTCCTGGTACCAGCCGATGAGCAGGTACGACGCGAGACCCACGCCCTCCCAGCCGAGGTACAGCGTCACGAAGCTGTTGCCCAGCACCAGGATCAGCATCGAGGCGACGAACAGGTTGAGGTAGGCGAAGAACCGCGACCGGTCGCGGTCCTCGGCCATGTAGCCGATCGAGTAGAAGTGGATCAGCATGCCGACGCCGGTGATCAGCAGCACGAACGTCAGCGAAAGCGCGTCGATCCGGAGCCCGAAGTCGACCTGCAGCGCCGAAACCGGGATCCACGAGTACAGCTTGACGTCCGCGACGTTCTTCGTGTCGGCCGTGAAGAAGAGGATCAGGCCGTACACAAAGGACAGTGAGACGGTCGCACTGCCGAGGAGGTGTCCCCAGCCCCTGGCCCGTTTACCGGCCAGCAGGAGAATAAGGGCGCCGAGGGCAGGGAAGGCCACCAGCAGCCACGATGATGCGGTCAACTCCGTGCTCCCTTAGTACTTCAGCAGGTTGGTGTCGTCGACCGAGGCCGAGCGCCGGGTGCGGAAGATCGCCATGATGATCGCCAGCCCCACCACGACCTCGGCGGCGGCGACGACCATCACGAAGAACGCCATCACCTGTCCGTCGAGCGACCCGTTGATCCGGGCGAACGTGACCAGGGACAGGTTCGCCGCGTTCAGCATCAGCTCGATGCACATGAAGACGACGATCGCGTTGCGGCGCACCAGCACCCCGACCGCGCCGATGGTGAACAGCAGCGCGGACAGGAGCAGGTAGTACGTCGGGGTCATTCCTTCTCCCCTTCAGATTTCCCTACGAGCGCGTGGGCGTCCGGGCCTTCGTCGGTTCCGGCGACCTGCTTGCGTTCGTCTTCCAGCCGCGAGGCCGAAGTCGACTCGATGATGTCCGAGAGCGACTCCGGCGCGATCGAGCCGTCCGGCAGCAGCGCCGGGGTGGCGATCGAGTTGGCGGTGGCGAAGACACCCGGGCCGGGCAGCGGTGAAGGCCGGTCGTGCTTGCCGGTGAACCGGTCGATGACGAGTTCCTTCTGCGACTTCTTGCCGCCCTTGGCGTGCCGGTCGGTGAAGGCGAGCACCATCGCGCCGAGCGCGGCGGTGATCAGCAGCGCCGACGTGAGCTCGAACGGGAACAGGTACTTGGTGAAGATGAGCCGCCCCAGCCCGCCGGGGCCACCGCCGTCGAGGTTCGCCGGGTTCAGCGGCATCGCCGGGGTGACGTTGGCCAGCGAACGGGCGAGACCCGCCGCGAGCAGCCCGCCGACCCCGATGCCGAGCAGGGTCGCCATGACCCGCTGCCCGCGCAGTACTTCGACGACCGAGTCCGAACTCTCCCGGCCGACCAGCATCAGCACGAACAGGAACAGCATCATGATCGCGCCGGTGTAGACGATGATCTGCGTGAAGCCGAGGAACGGCGCCTGCTGGATCATGTACAGCGCGCCGAGGCACAGCATCGTGAGGACCAGCCACAGCGCCGAGTGCACGGCGTTGCGGGAGAAGATCATGCCCAGCCCGCCGAGCAGCGCGAGCGGACCGAGCACCCAGAACGCGATGGTCTCGCCGGTGGTGATCCCGGCTGAAACGTCCGTCTGGGCGAGGAAAGCCGTGATCACTGGACGGCCTCCGCTTCGGTGGCTCCGCTGGGCTGCTTGCGCGCGAGCTCGGGACCGTTGACGTAGTAGTCCTGCTCGTTGTCGCCCAGCCGCATCGGGTGCGGCGGCTGCTCCATGCCGGGCAGCAGCGGCGCGAGGAGGTCTTCCTTGGTGTAGATCAGCCGCTGCCGGTCGTCGTCGGCCAGCTCGTAGAAGTTGATCATCGTCAGCGACCGGGTCGGGCAGGCCTCGACGCACAACCCGCAGCCGATGCAGCGCAGGTAGTTGATCTGGTAGTCGGCGCCGTACCGCTCACCGGGCGAGAAACGCGCCTCTTCGGTGTTGTCGCCGCCTTCGACGAAGATCGCGTCCGCCGGACAGGCCCACGCGCACAGCTCGCAGCCGACGCATTTCTCCAGTCCGTCCGGATGCCGGTTGAGCTGATGCCTGCCGTGGTAGCGCGGGGCGGCGGGGGCGCCCGCCTCCGGGTACTCCTCGGTGGCGACCTTCTTGAACATCATCCCGAAGGTGACACCGAAACCCTTGATGGGATCAAACATCCCCATCGCCGGCCTCCCTTCCACTGGAAACCGCCGCGGGCTTGCGCTTGGCCGCCCGGGCTTCGGCCTTCGCGATGGCCTTCTGACGCGGAGTCTTCTCCGGAACCTGCAGGTCGAGCGGCGGTACCGGGAACCCGCCACCGGTCACCGGGACGTAGTCGTCGTCCGGGACCTTCTTGTCCGGCAGCAGCAGGCTCAGGATGACGACGACGAGAATGAGCGCGCCGCCGCCGATGAGGATCTGCGGGGTGCTCAGCCCACCCGAGTTCTTGATCGCGCGGACCGTGACGATCACGACGATCCAGACCAGGTTGACCGGCACCAGGACCTTCCAGCCCAGCCGCATGAACTGGTCGTACCGCAGCCGGGGCAGCGTGCCGCGCAGCCAGATGAAGCCGAACAGCAGCATGAACAGCTTGGTGGAGAACCAGATCAGCGGGAGCCAGCCCTGGTTGAGGGCGTGGTCGGCGCCGACGAACGGGAACTTCCAGCCACCGAGGAACAACGTCGTCGCGAACGCCGAAACGATCACCATGTTGACGTACTCGGCGAGGAAGAACATCGCGAACTTCATCGAGCTGTACTCGGTGTGGAAACCGCCGACCAGCTCGGATTCGGCCTCGGGGAGGTCGAACGGCGCGCGGTTGGTCTCACCGACCATGGAGATCAGGTAGATCACGAAACTCGGCAGGAGCAGGTAGAAGTACCAGCCACTCTGCTGCGACTCGACGATCGCCGACGTCGACATCGAACCCGCGTAGAGGATGACGCCCACAATGGACAGACCCATCGCGATCTCGTAGGAGATCACCTGAGCCGCGCTTCGCAGGCCACCGAGGAGCGGGTACGGGGAACCGGACGACCAGCCGGCCAGCACGAGGCCGTACACGCCGATCGAGGAGCAGGCCAGGATCACCAGCACGCCGACCGGCAGGTCGACCAGCTGGAGCACCGTCCGCTCGCCGAAGATCGAGACCACCGGGCCGAACGGAATCGCGGCCAGCGCGATCAGCGCCGGCACCGCGGAGATCACCGGCGCGAGGAAGTACACCTTGCGGTCGGCGGTGTCCGGGATGATCTGTTCCTTGAACGGCAGCTTGATCGCGTCCGCGAGGGACTGCAGGTAGCCGCCGGGACCGACGCGGTTCGGGCCGGGACGGTTCTGCATCCGGCCGACGGCCTTGCGCTCCCAGACGATCAGGAAGATCGTCAGGATCGGGCCGATCAGCAGGATGACGACCGTCTTGAGCAGGACCAGCCACAACGGGTCGTCGGCCAGCAGCGCCGCCCGCTCGGCGGCGTCCGGCATCTGGCTGAACAACGGAGTCACTTCTCACCTCCGGTGAGGTTGACGGTGGAGCCGTGCCCCGCGCCCAGGGAGGCGCGGACGGCCGAGCCGTCGGAGTTGCCCGGGAGCCACACGACGCCGTCCGGCAGGTCAGCGACCTCGATCGGCAGCGTGATGGAGCCGCGTTCGGTGGAGACCTTCACGGTCTTGCCCAGACCTTCGGCGGTCTTCGCCGACAGCTTGGCGACGACCTCGCGCTGCGTGCCCTTGAGGTGCGGCTCGTCGTCCTGCAGCGAACCGTTGTCGATCAGCTGGCGCCAGGTGGCGAGGAGGACCTGGCCGTTGGCGGGCTCCGGACGTGCGATGAAAGCGTCCTTCATTGCGAAATCTGCAATGAAAGCGTCCTTCATCTCACGCGCGGGGAGCTTCGCCAGATCGGCGGCAGCGGCGGCCGGGGTCTGGGTGAACAGGTCGGCGTCCATCTCGACGGCGAGGGTGTCGAGCACCCGGCAGTCCGGCAGGGCGCCGGTGCCTTCGAGGGTGATCGCGAACTCGCGGCGGCGGCCTTCCCAGTTCAGGTAGCTGCCCGCCTTCTCGACCGAGGGGGCGATCGGGAGGACGACGTCCGCGTGCTCGGTGACCGCGCTGTGCCGCAGTTCCAGGCTCACCACGAACTTCGCGTTCACGAGTGCCCGCAACGCCAGGCCGGGGTCCGGCAGGTCGTCCGGCTCGACGCCGCCGACCAGCAGGCCGTCGAGGCCGTTCTCGGCGGCCGCCTTGAGGATGGCGGTGGTGTCGCGGCCCTCCGTGGCGGGAAGCGTGACGCCCCAAGCCTTTTCGACCTCGGCGCGAGCCGAGGCATCGGTGACCGGACGGCCACCGGGCAGCAACGTCGGCGCCGCGCCCGCCGCCAGGGCACCGCGCTCACCCGCACGACGCGGGATCCACGCGAGCCGGGCGCCGGTGCGCTCCACCAGCCGGTGCAGGGCCGAGAACAGGCCGGGGACCTCGGCGGCACGCTCGCCGACCAGGATCACCGAGCCTTCGGCGATGAGCGCCTGGTCGACGTCCTGCGCGTGCTGCGCGATGCCGTCGATCGCGGCGGCCTCGGCACCCGGCGCGCAGGCCAGCAGCTCACCGAAGGTCTTGCGGACCGACGAAGTGGTCCACTGTCCCAAGTGGACAACGCGCGTGCGGTTCTTGCGGGCCGCCTTGCGCAGCCGCAGGAACACGATCGGCGCCTCGTCCTCGGGCTCGAAGGCGACGCACAGTACCGTGCGCGCCCGCTCGATCTCGCCGAACGTGACGCCGCTTTCCGGCGTCGTCCCGACCACGTGGGCGGCGAGGAAGTTCAGTTCCTCGGCCGAGTGCGGGCGCGCCCGGAAGTCGATGTCGTTGGTGCCCAAGGCGATCCGCGCGAACTTCGAGTACGCGTAGGCGTCCTCGACGGTCAGGCGGCCACCGGTCAGCACCGCGGCGCCCTTGCCGTCACGCGCCTTGGCCAGCCCCGTCGCGGCCGCGCGCAGCGCGTCGGTCCAGGAGGCTTCTTCCAGCACGCCGTCGGCGTTGCGGACCAGCGGACGGCGGATGCGGTCCTCGGCCGTGGCGTAACGGAACGCGAAGCGGCCCTTGTCGCAGATCCACTCTTCGTTGACCTCGGGGTCGTCGCCCGCGAGCTTCCGCATGACCTTGCCACGGCGGAAGTCGGTCCGCTCGGCGCAGCCGGACGAACAGTGCTCGCACACGCTCGGCGCGGACACCAGGTCGAACGGCCGCGACCGGAACCGGTACGCGGCCGAGGTCAGCGCGCCGACCGGGCAGATCTGGATGACGTTGCCGGAGAAGTAGGACTGGAACGGCTGCCCCGACGTCGTCCGGGAAGCGAGGTCCAGCACGTCCGCGGTCTCGGCGGTGCCGATCTGCTGGTGCGCGCCGCGTTCGAGCAGCTCGATGAACGGGTCACCGGCGATCTCGCGGGAGAACCGGGTGCAGCGCTGGCAGAGCACGCACCGTTCGCGGTCCAGCAGCACCTGGGAGGAGATCGGCAGCGGCTTCGGGAACGTCCGCTTCGTGTCGACGAAGCGGGAGTCCGCGCGGCCGTGCGCGAGCGCCTGGTTCTGCAGCGGGCATTCGCCGCCCTTGTCGCAGACCGGGCAGTCCAGCGGGTGGTTGATGAGCAGCAGCTCCATCACACCCTGCTGGGCCTTGTCCGCGACGGCCGAGGTCAGCTGGGTCTTCACGACCATGCCGTCGGCGACCGTCATCGTGCACGAGGCCTGCGGCTTCGGCATCGGACGGCCACCCATTTCGACCTCGACCAGGCACTGGCGGCAGGCGCCCGCCGGGTCGAGCAGCGGGTGGTCGCAGAAGCGCGGGATGACCGTGCCGAGCCGTTCGGCGGTGCGGATCAGCAGCTCGCCCTTGGGCGCGATGACCGTTTCACCGTCGATGACCAGCTTGACGTGGCCCTCGGGAACCGGGGTCTCTTCGACCTCGGTCCCGGGCTTGTCGGGTGCGATCGTCATGCCTGCGCCCCCACCAATTCGCGCTTGTTTGCCTGACACAGTGCGAGGAATTCCTCGCGGAAGTACTTGATCCCGCTCTGGATCGGCGAGACCGCGCCGTCACCGAGGGCGCAGAACGAGCGGCCGAGGATGTTGTCGCAGACGTCGAGCAGGGTGTCGATGTCCTCCTCGGTGCCCTTGCCCTCGACCATGCGCTCCAGGATCTGCGCGAGCCAGTAGGTGCCCTCACGGCACGGCGTGCACTTGCCGCAGGACTCGTGTTCGTAGAACTGCGTCCACTTCATCACGGCCCACGGCACGGAAACGGTCTCGTTGAAGACCTGCACGGCCGTCGTGCCCAGCATCGACCCGGCTTCCGCCGCGCCTTCGAAGTCCAGCGGAACATCGAGATGCTCCGCGGTGAACATCGGCGTGGACGAACCACCCGGCGTCCAGAACTTCAGCGGGATGCCGTCCTTCATGCCGCCGGCCATGTCGAGCAGTTCGCGCAGCGTGGTGCCGAGCGGGCATTCGTACTGGCCGGGCTTCTCGACGTGGCCGGAGATCGAGTAGATCTTCGGGCCGGGCGACTTCTCGCGGCCCATCTGGCGGAACCAGTCGGAGCCGCCGTTGACGATGTACGGCGCGCTGGCGATGGTCTCGACGTTGTTGACCGTGGTCGGCGCGGCGTAGAGACCCGCGGCCGCCGGGAACGGCGGCTTGAGCCGCGGCTGACCGCGACGGCCTTCCAGCGAGTCCAGCAGCGCCGTCTCCTCGCCGCAGATGTACGCCCCGGCGCCCGCGTGCACGGTGATGTCGAGGTCGAATCCGGAGTCGAGGATGTTCTTGCCGAGGTAGCCCGCTTCGTACGCCTCGCGCACGGCCGCGTTGAGACGGCGGATGCAGTGCAGCGCCTCACCGCGGACGTAGATGAAGCAGTGGTGTGAACGCATCGCGTACGAGGCGATGATGCAGCCCTCGATCAGCGAGTGCGGATCCGCCATCATCAGCGGGATGTCCTTGCAGGTACCCGGCTCGCCCTCGTCGGCGTTGATGACGAGGTAGTGCGGCTTGTCCTCGTTCGGCGGCATGAAGGACCACTTGATGCCGGCCGGGAAGCCCGCGCCGCCCCGGCCGCGCAGACCGGAGTCCTTGACCAGCTGGACGAGCTGCTCGGGCGTGCCCTTGAGGGCCTTGCGGATCGCGGTGTAGCCCTCGAGTGCTTCGTAGGACTGGATCGTCCAGGAGTTGGGCGAAAGCCAGCGCTTCGTGAGGACCGGAGTGATGGGATCGGCCATTACTTCTTCTCCACTTCGGGGAGCGGAACGTCCTTCATCGCGGGCGCGGTCCAGCCGCGGTCCTGCGCGACCTGCGCGCCACGCAGGGTTTCGACGGCCTGCGAAGGACCGTCGACGTCCGTGCGGTACTGCTGCGCGTCCTCCGGGAAGAACCCGGCCAGCTGCAGTTCGGCGCCCTTGAAGTTCGTCAGCGGTGCGCCGCGCGTCGGAGCGGGCTTCTTGCCCGCCTGCAACGCGTCGACCAGCGCGACGGCCTTGTCCTCGGTCTGGTTGTCGAAGTACTCGTAGTTGACCTGGATGACCGGGGCGAGGTCACAGGCCGCGAGACATTCGGCGTGCTCGAGCGTGATCGAGCCCGGTTCGTTCGGCGTCCCCGCGGTCTCGTTGTGCCCCAACGGCTTTTCCTCGGAGCCGAGGTGCGTCTGGAGCCTCTTGTAGATCGCGTCGCCGCCCAAGGCCGCGCAGAGCGTGTTCGTGCACACACTGACCAAGTGCTCGCCGCACGGGCGGCGCTTGTACATGGTGTAGAACGTCGCGACCGCGCTGACCTCGGCGTCGGACAGGTCGAGCTGCGAGGCGCAGAAGGCGATGCCCTCCTGGCTCACGTAACCCTGCACCGACTGCACCAGGTGCAGCAGCGGCAGCAGGGCCGACCGCGACTGCGGGTACCGCGAGATCAGGTTCCGCGCCTTGGCGTAGGTGTCGGCGTCGAAGATGTCTTCGAGCTTCGTGTTCTCCAGGATCCCTTCCGCCTGGGCGGAATCCGGCGCGATCGCGATCACGTCGACGTCACCGCCGGCGGCGATGTGGGTCTGCTCGGCCAGGCTGGTGCCGGGCTCGGGCGTCGGTGTCGTTCCGGGCTGGGTGCTCAACGGTCCACTCCCCCCATGACGGGGTCGATCGAGGCGATGGCGGCGATGACGTCCGCCACCAGGCCGCCTTCGGCCATCGCGGGCATCGACTGCAGGTTCACGAAACTCGGTTCGCGCACGTGGACCCGCAGCGGCCTGGTGCCGCCGTCGGACACCAGATGCGCGCCGAGTTCACCGCGCGGCGACTCGACCGGCACGTACGCCTGACCCGCCGGAACCTTGAAGCCTTCGGTGACCAGCTTGAAGTGGTGGATCAGCGATTCCATCGACTGGCCCATGATCTTGCGGACGTGCTCGAGCGAGTTGCCCATGCCGTCGCTGCCGATCGAGAGTTGCGCCGGCCAGGCGACCTTCTTGTCCTCGACCATGACCGGGCCCGGCTCGAGCTTCTTGAGGCACTGCTTGATGATCCGCAGGCTCTGGTGCATCTCCTCGACGCGGATCAGGTAGCGCGCCCAGCAGTCGGCGTCGGTCGAGGTCGGGATGTCGAACTCGAACTCGTCGTAGCGAGAGTAAGGCTCGGTCTTGCGCAGGTCCCACGGGAGACCGGCGCTGCGCAGCACCGGCCCGGTGACGCCCAGCGCGAGGCAGGCGTCCACCGGCAGGTAGCCGACGCCCTTGAGCCGGTTGCGCCAGATCGGCTGACCGGTGAAGAGCTTGTCGTACAAGGGAAGCCGCTCGTCCATCGTCTTGACGAACGCGCTGACAACTTCTTGGTAGTCGGCGGGCATGTCCTGAGCGAGGCCGCCGGGGCGGATGAACGCGTGGTTCATCCGAAGCCCGGTGAGGTGCTCCAGCAGGTGCAGGACCTCTTCGCGCTCACGGAACCCGAGCGTCATCGCGGTGGTGGCGCCGAGTTCCATCCCGCCGGTGGCGATGTAGACCAGGTGCGAGCCGATGCGGTTGATCTCCATCAGCATCACGCGCAGCAGTTCGGCGCGGCGCGGGGCCTGGATGCCCAGAAGGCGCTCGACGGTGAGGCAGTAGGTCATTTCGGTGAACAGCGGCGCGAGGTAGTCCATGCGCGTCACGAAGGTGACGCCCTGGGTCCACGTGCGGTACTCGCAGTTTTTTTCGATCCCGGTGTGCAGGTAACCGATGACCGAGCGGAGCTGCGTGACGGTCTCGCCCTCCATCTCCAGCACGAGCCGGAGCACACCGTGCGTCGACGGGTGCTGCGGGCCCATGTTGATGACCATGCGCTCGTCGTGGCGGGAGTCCTCGATGAGGTCTTCCCAGTCACCGCCGGAGACGGTGTAGACGCGGCCTTCGGTGGTCTCGCGGGAGTCGGCGTAGTCGACGTCGTCCGTGCTGTCGGAGCCCTGGGGTCCCGTGGCGGTGCCCGTCGTGACGTCGGAGAGGTTTTCGGTGCTCACGAGTACGACCTCCGCTGATCCGGCGGCGGGATCTCCGCGCCCTTGTATTCGACGGGGATCCCGCCGAGCGGGTAGTCCTTGCGCTGGGGGTGGCCGTCCCAGTCGTCCGGCATGAGGATGCGGGTCAGCGCCGGGTGGCCGTCGTAGACGATGCCGAACATGTCCCAGGCTTCCCGCTCCTGCCAGTCGGCGGTCGGGTAGACCCCGACCAGCGACGGGACATGCGGGTCTTCGATGTCGAGGGTGACTTCGAGCCGGATGCGGCGGCGGTAGGTCATCGACGTGAAGTGGTAGACCGAGTGCAGCCGCTGCGGGACGTCGACGCCGTAGTCCACGCCGGAGACGGAGCTGAGCAGTTCGAAGCGGAGACCGGTGTCGTCGCGCAGGACCTCGGCGATCTCGACGAGATGCTCGCGGGCGACGTAGAAGGTGATTTCACCGCGGTCGACCGTGGTCTGCAGGATCGCGTTCGCCGGAATCTTGTTGTCCGCCAAGGCCGCGTAGAACTCGTCGGCGAACTCGTCGAACCAGCCGCCGTACGGGCGCTCCGCCGGGGGCGGGCTGTACGCGGGGAGGCGGACGCCGCCGTAGCCGGAGGTGTCGCCGGTGCCGCGCACGCCGAACATGCCCTGGCGCTCTTTACCGGTGACGACCGGTTCGGCCGGGCGGGCGCCTTGCGGTTCGAGACCGCCTTCGGGCCGGTCGGCGCTGGACTGCTCGCCACCGGTCTCCGGGGTCTCTTCGGGGGTGTTGTCTTCAGGCACGTCGCTCACTTCTTCGCGTACTTGATCGAGGAGGCGATCAGCTCGGTGCGCTCACCGCTGGCGGCGCGGATCGCGGCCCGGCGCGCGTTGATCGGCTCGTCCTGGATCTTGGCGTGCAGCTTCAGGATCGCGTCGAGCAGCATCTCGGGCCGGGGCGGGCAGCCGGGGAGGTACATGTCGACCGGGACGATGTGGTCGACACCCTGCACCACGGCGTAGTTGTTGAACATCCCGCCGGACGAGGCGCAGACGCCCATCGCCAGCACCCACTTGGGCTCGGCCATCTGGTCGTAGATCTGGCGGAGCACCGGCGCCATCTTCTGCGTGACGCGGCCGGCGACGATCATCAGATCCGCCTGGCGCGGCGTCGCGCTGAAGCGCTCCATGCCGAACCGGGCGATGTCGTAGCGGGAACCGCCGACGGTCATCATCTCGATCGCGCAGCAGGCGAGGCCGAAGGTGGCGGGCCACATCGAGTTCTTGCGGGCCCAGTTCACCAGGCCTTCGAGACTGGCCAGCAGGATGCCGTTGGGGAGTTTTTCTTCGAGGCCCATGCTTCTCTAGTTCCAATCCAGGCCGCCGCGACGCCATACGTAGGCGTACGCGAAACCGACCGTCGCGATGAACAGCACGATCTCCACCAGGCCGAACATGCCCAGCGCGTCCGCGGAGACCGCGAACGGGTAGAGGAAGACCATCTCGATGTCGAACAGGATGAACAGCATCGCGGTGATGTAGTACGCGACCGGCATCCGGCCGCCGCCGACGACCGGCTGCGGCGACGGTTCGATGCCGCATTCGTAGGCCGCGAGCTTCGCCTTGTTGGCGCGGCTCGGACCGACAAGCGGACCGAGCAGCACCGAGAGCACCGCGAATCCGAGAGCGAGGACGAACAGGAGGACCAGGGGGAGGTACATGTCGAGATTCGGCACTGTAGGCACCGTTGGGGTATCGGCCTGGGCCGGCACAGGCAACATCAGCACGGGGTTTTCGCCATCCTTTCCGCGCCGCTGCGGTTTTCGAGTCGGGGTTCACCGCTTCCCTCGTCGGCACCCTAAGGGACCTGGGTCACACCGCCGAGGGTTAGGCAACCCTTACGGGCCGTGCATGACGGCCCCCTTGCTTGTGAAATAGTTCACAAGCCTCCCGTCGAGGATGTGAAGCGATTCACAAAGCATGGGGCGAGTGTAGGACGCGACTCACATTCTTGTCCCTAGGCCCCGTGCTATAAGGCTGCCCTAACTTGACCGCACGGCCAGTACGGTTACTTCCGACGTGCGGTACCGATGACCTGCGACGTCGTCCCTAAGATCGGCTTGCCGGGTCCGTTTGACCACATTTGTCCTGTGACCGATACCACTGCCGGGCGTACCCGTGACTGGTCCGGACGTGTGGTCGCGGGCCCTGGCCGACCGCATTTCGTCCTCTGGTTGCGGTAGTTCGGACGCGAACTACCGCAACCAGAGGACGAAATGCGTGACGTCAGCGCGGGGAGGGGGTGGCGCGGGCCAGCGCGGCGATCAGGCGGTCGACGCCGTCGCCGCCCTTGGCGTCGTAGCAGCCCGAGAGTCCCTTGTAGACCAGCGGAAGGATCGAGTTGATCCGCAGCCCGTACTTCGTCGCGGCGTGCATGACCTTCGGCTTCCCGATCAGCTTCGCGAACACGTTGCCGAGCCGGTAGTAGCCGCCCATCAGCTCTCCGACCGCGCGGGGGTAGCCCTCCAGCGCCCGCTCACGCGACGGTCCTTCGCGCCGCGCCAAGGCCTGCACGACGAACTCAGACGCCAGCTGCGCGGACTCCATCGCGGCCGAGATGCCCTCACCGTTGAAGGGGCTGACCATGCCGCCCGCGTCGCCGAGCAGCAGCAGGCCGTCGCGGTAGTGCGGGGTGCGGTTGAAGCCCATCGGGAGACCGGCGCCGCCGACCTTGCCGATGGCGTTCTCCTCGCGGTAGCCCCATTCCTCGGGCGTCCCGTCGAGCCACTGGCGCAGCAGCGCGCGGTAGTCGGTGCTGCGGAACGCCGCCGACGTCGACAGCATGCCGAGGCCGACGTTCACCGTGCCGTCGCCGAGCGGGAACGCCCAGCCGTAGCCGGGCAGCAGCTTCGGGTCGCGCGGATCGCTGCGGTCCCAAAGCTCCAGGTGCCCCTCGATGAACGGGTCGTCGTGGCGCGGGCTCTTGTAGTACTGGCGGACCGCGACGCCCATCGGGCGCTTCTCGTTCTTCTGGATGCCGACACTCAGCGCGAGCCGCGCGGAGACACCGTCGCAGGCCAGTACGAGCGGAGCGCGGTAGCTCACCGGGGTCTTCTCCGGGCCGACCTTCGCCTCGACGCCGATCACGCGACCGGCCGGGCTGGTGATCGCGCCGGTGACGGTCGTGCGCTCGTACAGCCGCGCGCCCGCCTTGACCGCGGTCTTCGCGAGCAGGTCGTCGAAGTCCTGACGGGTCCGCGAAACGCCGTAGGGCGGGTAACTGGTCAGGTCCGGCCAGTCGAGTTCGAGGGTCAGCTCGCCGGTGAGGATCCGCAGACCGCGGCTGTGCACCCAGCCCGCGTCCTCGCTGGTGTCGATCCCCAGGTCGATCAGCTGCTTGACGCCACGAGGAGTCAGCCCGTCGCCGCACACCTTCTCGCGCGGGAACTCGGTCTTCTCCAGCAGCAGCACGTCGACGCCCGCACGGGCGAGGTACGTGGCGGCGGTGGAGCCGGCCGGTCCGGCACCGACGACGATGACTTCGGCGTCGTGGTCAGCATTGCGACGGGTCATGCGCGCGAGTTTACGGATGGCTTCTTCGCGCGGTGGATGGCGACGACGCCGAAGGTGAGGTTCAGCCACTCCACCTCGGTCCAGCCCGCGCTCGCGATGATCTCGCCGAGCGTCCGCTGATCCGGCCAGGCCAGCATGGATTCGGCCAGGTAGGAGTAGGCCTCGGGGTTCGTCGAGGTCCGGCTGCCGACCCAGGTGAGCAGCCGCAGGATGAACTTGCGGTGCAGGAACCGGATCGGCGGGAATGTGGGCGTCGACACCTCGCAGATCACCAGGCGGCCACCCGGTTTGACCACCCGAGCGATTTCGGTGAGCGCGGCCTTGGTGTCGACGAAGTTCCGCAGCGCGAGGGAAATGGTCACCGCGTCGAAGCTTTCGTCCGCGAACGGCAGCTTCAACGCGTCGGCGGCCACCATCGGGACGCCGCGATGCTTGCCTGCCTTGAGCATGCCGACCGAGAAGTCCGCGGCCAGGCACCAGGCCCCGTTACGCGCGTACTCGACGGTGGACACGCCGGTGCCCGCCGCGAGGTCCAGCACCTTCTCGCCGCGTTTGGCGTCCAGCACCCGTGCGGTGGTGGTGCGCCAGCGGCGATCGAAGCCGAAGGTCATGAACGAATTCGCGCGGTCGTAGCCGTCCGCGACGTCGTCGAACATGGCGGCGACTTCGTGCGGATCCTTGTCAAGACTCGCTCGGGACATGCCTCGAACCCTAACCCCGAGGCACTGAGACAGGTCACCCAAGCGGGAGCAAAGCGGCGCCCCGTAGGTTCACCTGGTCCGGTTCAGCAACGCCGGGGCACGGTGCGCACCGGCCCCCGCGGCTTCACCGGCGAGGATCCTCCGCTCCAGCAACCGCAGTTCCGGCCCCGGTTCGAGGCCGAGCTGATCGATCGAGACCCGGCGCGCGCGCCGGTACGCCGCCAGCGCGTCGGAGGTGCGCCCGGCTCGCCAGAGAGCGTCCATCAGGAGGTACTGGGCACGCTGCCGCAGTGGATGCCGCCGCACCAGACCGGCCAGCTCGACGGCCGCGCTCGCGTGCTGTCCGAGGTCCAGTTCCGCCTGGTAGAGCTCTTCGAGCAGGACCAGACGGTACTCCGAGAGACGCATCGTCTCGTCCGAAAGCAGCGGGACGTCCAGGCCGTCGTAGGGCGCGCCGTGCCAGTGGCTGAGCGCCTGCCGGATCAACGAGGCGCGCTGCGCGGGATCCGCGGCTTTCAGCGCCTGACCGCCCAGCGTCTCGAAGGTCTCGACGTCGAGTTCGCCGGGATGGACATCCAGCCGGTAGCCGCCGTTGTCGAAGCCGATCCGATCGTCTTCGGGAAGGGCCTGCCGGAGCTTGTGGACGTGCCAGTGCAACTTCGGCACCGCCCTCGGTTCCCACCGGCTCTCCCACAGGGCCTCGGTGAGCACGTCGACCGGCACGAAGGTGTTCGCCCGGACCAGCAGTACGCCCAGCAGCGTTCTTCTCATCCGGCCGCCCAGCGGGACCGACCGCGAACCGGAAGAGATGGTGAACGTCCCCAGTACTTCGAACCTCACGTGCCGTCCTCTCGCTCGATGGCGTGTGGGGACGATGAATGCCGGTTGTACAAAAGAGATACAAATGATCTTGGGTGATCAGGCGAGTGCGGAGAGCATTCCCTGTACCGCGCGCGGCCAGGCGAATTCCTCCGCCCGTGCCCGCGCGGCGGCGCGCCTGGTGTCCTCGGGACTCTCCAGCAAACCGGTGACGGCGCCCGCGAACGCGGGGGCGTGATCGTCGACGGCCTCGCCGCAGCCGGGGCGCACGATCTCCCGTAACGCCGACGACGCCGAGACCACCACCGGCGTTCCCGAGGCCAGCGCCTCCAGCGCGGCCAGGCCGAAGGTCTCGTGTGGTCCCGGCGCGAGGGAGACGTCGGCGCTGGCCAGCAGGCGCGCGACCTCCCCGCGACCGGCCAGGAAGCCGAGGAACGTCACCGGAAGTCCACGCGCCCGGCGTTCCAGTGCCCGTCGCCGAGGTCCGTCGCCCGCGATCACGAGCCGCACGCGATGTCCCGACTCGGTCAGCTCGGCGACGGTGTCCACGCTGCGCTCGACGTGCTTCTCCGGTGACAAGCGTCCACAGTGGACAAGCAAGGCGTCGGCGTCGCCGGACAGGGTGTGCCGCCAGCCGTCATCCCGGCGGGCCGGGGTGAACGTCGCGAGGTCGACGCCGAGCGGGACACGGCGCACGTTCGGCGCGGCGATCCGGTCGAATTCCGCGCGGGCGAACGCCGTCGTGCAGACGACCGTGTCGTACCGCCGCGCCATCCGCCGGTTCGCGACATCCGCGACGCGCCTTGCGACGGGTTCCGGCATCAGGAACTGTTCCAGCAGCCTGTCGAGCCGCTCGTGCGAGATCACCATGCTGGGCACGCCGTTGCGCCGCGCCCACCCACCCATTCCGCGCAACGTGAGCCGGTCGGACACCTCCAGCCTGTCGGGCTCCAGGCGGTTCAGCACCGCTCGCGCCCGGTGCGGATCGACCGCGCGATAACCGCCCGTGCCGGGAATCCGGGGCGCGGGCAGGGAAAACCGCCGGACGCCCGAGGGCAGTGTCTCGTCCGCGTAACGCCGTCCCGGCACCACGAGGGTCACCTGATGCCCGCTCGCGACATAGCCCGCGCCGAGGTGATGCAACGCCGTCCGCAGCCCGCCCGAGCGTGGCCCGTAGAAGTTGGCCAGTTGGACTATATGCATCTAGGTCCGCCTCGTGCCCGGTCCTTTCCCAGCCGGTGCATCGTGGTCAGGCCGCGCGCGCGATCTTGCCCTGAACGGCCTCGTAGTGGCCGACCAGTTCGTGGCAGACGGCGGGCCAGGTCCGGCCCAGCACCACCTTGCGGGCCTTCGCCCCCAACCTGGCGCGCAGCGCTTCGTCGCGCAGATCGTGCACCTTGTCTACCAGCGCCTTGGCGAATCCGGCCCGGTCGGCGGGCAGCAGGTAGCCGGTGCGGCCGGGCAGGACCAGATCCTTCGGCCCGCCCGCGTCCGGGGCGAGCACCGGCAAGCCGGACGCCATCGCCTCCTGGACGGCCTGGCAGAACGTCTCGTGCGGTCCTGTGTGGACAAAGACGTCGAGGCTCGCATACGCGGCGGAAAGTTCTTCTCCGTATCGGGCGCCGAGAAAGGCGGCGCCCGGAATCCGCTCGCGCAGCATCGGCAGCTCCGGCCCGTCCCCGACGACGACCACCCGGATCCCGGCGATGCCGGCGAGCGCGGTCAGCCGCTCGACCTCCTTTTCGGGCGCGAGCCTGCCGACGAAACCGACGAGCAGTTCCCCGTTCGGCGCCAGTTCGGCGCGCAACGCGGGATCGGCGTGCACCGGCGAGAACCGCTCGATGTCGACGCCGCGCGCCCAGTGATGCACCCGGGGAATGCCGTGCAGCCTCAGCTGCTCCACCGAATCCGACGACGGCGCGAGCGTGCGGTCGGCCCGCGAGTGCAGACGGCGCACCCAGCGCCAGGCCGCGCGGGCGGCGATGCCGAAGCCGTACGCGGCGGCGAAACCGGCGATGTCGGTCTGGTACACCGCGACGCACGGCACCCGCAGCCGTCTGGCCGCGGCGAGCCCCCGGGCGCCGACCACGAACGGCGAGGCGAGGTGGACCACGTCCGGCCGGAAATCGGCGAGGGCGGTGAGCACCGTCCGGGTCGGCACGCCGACCGGGAGGGAGTTCACGCCGGGGAAGTCGAGGGCGGGAATGCGCACGACCGGGGCGCCGAGGTACTCCACGGGACCCGGTCCGGGGGCGATGATCAGCACGTCGTGCGCGCGGTCGCGGAGGTGTTCCACGACGCGGAGCACGGAGTTGGTCACGCCGTTCACCTGGGGCAGGAAACTTTCGGTGACTATCGCGACTCGCACGACGCACACTGTCGCACCCGGTTGTGACGCCCATGCCAACAAAAACGGAACAGACGACATGTCATCTCGTGGTCGTGTTCCGGAAACCAGGCTCGGCCACACTAGTCAGGCATGACCCTCCTGTCGTCAAGGCCGCCGCAGCCCGTCGAGCCCGGATTGCTGTCGAGGGCCCTCGAAGTGGCCGGGCGGCTGGCCAACGACGCGACCGACGTGATCACCGCGACCGCCGGCCGCGGCACCCAGCCGGACCTGAAGGACTCCCCCTTCGACTGGGTCACCGACACCGACCGCATCCTCGAACGCCACACCCGCCGCGTGCTGACCGCGGAATTCCCCGGCATCCCCGTCGTCGGCGGTGAATTCGGCGCCGACCACGGTGCCGACGTCGCCGACTACCGCTGGGTGGTCGACCCGGTCGACGGCACCGCGAACTACGTCGCCGGTGTCCCCTGGTGCGCGTACAGCCTCGCCCTGATCGACGCTTCGGGGCCGGTGGTCGGCGTGGTCGCCGACCCGTACCGCGCCCAGATCTACGCCGCCGCCCGTGGCCGCGGCGCCCGCGCGAACGGCAAGCCGATCCGGCTGACCGACCGCCGCGGGACCGCCGGGGCGATCGTCTGCACGGAACTCACCCGCAGGGGCCTGTGGCCGGGAATGGGCCAGTTCATCGAACGCGCCGCCACCGCGCACGCCGGCGTCCGGGTGCTGGGTTCGGCGGCGCTGGCCATCGCGCAGGTCGCGCTGGGCCACGCGGCGGCCGCGGTGCTGCACAGCTACCGCGAATGGGATGTCGCCGGCTCGGTCGCGCTGGCCATCGAATCGGGCGCCGTCGTGCTGGACCGGCACGGGGAAGGGGTACCGCTGCCCGCCGATGGGCTGCTGGTCGCGGCGCCGGGGGTGGCGGACGAGATCCTGGGGTGGTGGCGGGAGACCGTCGGCTGAGGCCCGGCGCGCGCGTGAGATGAAGGACTCCTTCATCTCACCGAACGCAATGAAAGCGTCCTTCATAGCGAATTTTGCCATGAAGGACGCTTTCATTGCACGCGCCGGGAGCGGTCAGGCGGTGGGCGCCGCGGGTTCCGGAGCCGGAACCGCCTCCGCCACCGAAGCCTCCGCCAGCGAGCGCCGGTAAGCCAGGCGCTGCCGCCGGATCCACCACAGCAGCGGCCCCGCGATCAGCCAGGTGAAGAAGACCATGCTGCCCAGCGGCAGCAGCGTGTTGACCGCCGACCGGCCGGCCACCCGCGCGAGTTCCGGGTCGCTGACGTCGTACTCGATGTTCACGAGCTGCTCGGCGGCGAGCCCGGCCGGGTAGAGGACGCCGTTGGCCGGGCTGTGCACGATGCCGTCCGGGGTGGCGAAGTTGATGATCGTGCGGTCGAACGTCACCGACTCGACCTGCGCGGTCGCCTGGCCGAGTTGCGCTTCGATCGCGTTGTCGTTGCGGATGGCGGCGAACAGCAGCGAGCCGCAGAGCACGGTGACGAGTGAGGCGACACCGAGGGCGGCATACCACCCGATGCGCCTCACTCGCTCCGTTTTGGCCGTCACGCCGCGAGCGTAGCGCTACCCGTCAGTGGGCGTGGCGCTCGGCGAGGAATTCGTGCGTCGCCTTGAGCCGCGGGTAGGACTTGGGTGCGATCGGCGCCACAGCGGCCCGGAGAGCCGGCGCGCCGTTCGGCCCCAGCGCGGGCTTGCCCTTGGTGTAGAGCCAGGTCCGGAACAGGTCGTACAGCGGCTTGCCCGAGATCTTCTCCGCCAGCGCGATGAACTCCGGTATCACCGCCGACTTGCTCTTCTTCACCTGCTGCCAGGTCTGCAGGATCCGGAAGAACGTGTCGTCGCCCACGGCCTTGCGCAACGCGTGCACCGCGAGCGCGCCACGGTCGTAGACGGCCGCGTCGAACTGGTTGTCCACGCCCGGATCGGCGGGCAGGACCTGCCAGAACGGGTCCTCGGCGGGCGCGGAGTCGTAGATGTATTGGGCGAGTTCGTCGGCCGTGCCCTCGCCGGTCTCCTCCGACCACAGGAACTCCGCGTAGGAGGCGAAGCCCTCGTTCAGCCAGATGTCGCTCCACTTGCCGAGCGTGACGCTGTCGCCGAACCACTGGTGTGCCTGCTCGTGTGCGACGACCGAGGTGTTCGAGCCGGAGCGGAACGCCCGCGCGCCGTACACCGGCCGCGTCTGGTTCTCCAGCGCGAAGGTGATGCCGGTGGTGGCGACGCCGCCCTGCGCCTCGAACGGGTACGGGCCGAACTTCGAGGCGAGGAACTCAGTGATCTCCGGCGTCCGCTCGATGCTCGCCTTGGCCGCGCCGAGCGATTCGCCGAGGTCGGCGCCGTAGGCGGTGATGAACGGCTGGCCGTTCGGCGTGGTCTGCTCGTTCACCTCGAACTTGCCGACCTCCAGCGACGTGAGGTACGTCGCCTGCGGTTTGGTGCTGCGCCAGTTCCAGCGGGTCCAGCCCGGCCGCTGCGTGGTCTTGCGCACGAGCGTGCCGTTGGACAGCGCCGCGACGTCGTTCGGGACCTCGACCGATACGTCGTAGGTGGCCAGGTCGGTCGGATGGTCGTTGGACGGGAACCACCAGGCCGCGCTCTGCGGTTCGTCGACGGCCAGTGCGCCGTCCGGCGTCTTCTTCCAAGCGGTGAAGCCGTCGATCTTCACCTTCGACGGCGTGTCCGCGTACGCCACGACGACGGTCGCCGTCTGGCCCTTCTTCAGCGGGGTCGCCGGGGTGACGGTCAGCTCACCGGTGCCGTCGGTCGAGGTCGCGAACCGCGCGGGCCTGTTGTCGACCCGGACGCTCGACACCTTGAGGCCGAAGTCGAGGTTGAACCGCGAGAGGTCCTGCGTCGCGGTGAGCAGGATCGTCGTGGCCCCGGACAGCAGGTCGGTCGACGGCTGGTAGGTCAGCCGGAGGTCGTAGTGCCCGACGTCGTAGCCGCCGTTGCCGGCGTGCGGGTAGTACGGGTCGCCGACGCCGATCGAACCGGGCGCGGGTGCGGCGGCCGCGGTGCCCACGAGCAGCACCGTGACCACGCCCGCGGTCAATCCGGCGAAGCCGGCGCGAGTCTTCAAGCGCATTGCGGATCCCTCCCAGGATTTGTCAGCGCGCTCGAACGTAGCCAGACGATCATCGGGGAGACACGTCCGAAGGAGGGGTTCCTACCCTCTGGAAAACGGCTAGACAGCGCGCACGGCGGAGGAAACCGCCGTACGGAGTCGCGCGTGCAGCTCGCGGTGGCGCGTTCGGTCCACGCGGACCTCCACCACCCGCAGCCCCGGCGCGGGCTTGAGCGCCGCGCGGAACTCGGTGAGCGTCTCCGCGACGACGTGCGGCACGCGGTAGCCCGCGCACAGCGCGCCCAGATCGGCGCCGTGCGGCGTCCCGAAGACCCGCTCGAAGCTCGCGTTGTGCTCCGGCGCGCCCTGCTCCAGCAGCGAGAAGATGCCGCCGCCGTCGTCGTTGAGCACCACGATCGTCAGGTCGGGGCGTTGCTCCGCGGGGCCGGTCAGCAGGCCGCTCGCGTCGTGCAGGAAGGTCAGGTCCCCGAGCAGCGCGTACGAATGTCCCCTGTGGACGGTCGCGGCACCGATCGCGGTGGACACCATGCCGTCGATCCCGGCGACCCCGCGGTTGCGGTGCACGAGGACGTCGGGCCGCAGCCGCCCGGCGAGCGCGACGTCGCGGGTCGGGTTGGACGAGCCGACGACCAGCAGCGACCCCTCCGGGACCGCGTCGACCAGCTCGGTGGCCAGGCGCAGCCCGCTCGGCCATGGTTCTGCGGCCAGTGCTTCGGCCACCGCCGCCGACGCCGCCTTGTCCGCGCGCTGCCAGCTGGCGAGCCACTCCGGGTCGGCGGGTTTGGTCGGCTCGTCGAACCACTGGCCGACCTGGCGGACGTTGTGCGCGGGCGCGGGCCAGTCCGAATCGGGCCGGACCAGCAGCACCTCGACGTCGGGATCGGACAGGACCCGCTGGACCTGCCGGAAGACCGTCGGACGGCCGATGCACAGCACCTGCTCCGGTTTGTGCCGCGAGATGAACTCCTCGACACCGAGCAGCCAGGCGCCGGACGAGATCGCCGTCGCACCCGCCAGTCCGATCCCACCGGTCTCGGAGACGACCGGCCAGCCGTGCAGTTCGGCCCATTCGCTGGCGGCCTGCACGCCGGTGTCGCAAGCGATGACCAGGCCGGAACGGGCTGAGGGCACCACGAAGGAGGGAAGAGCGCCGAAGTCCGGCAGTTCGGTCCACCGGGCGCCGTCGGGACGCCCTTCGAGTGACTCGAACCACTCACCGTCATCGTCGATGTCCGGGACGAGCGGCTCACGGAACGGGATGTTCAGATGCACCGGCCCGCAACGCCATTCGCCGTACGCGGCGTTCCACGCGCGGCAGATCTGGCCGCGCCAGTACGAGTTCTGTCCGGCGCGGCGTTCGGCGACGGCCAGCTCGTCGAAGTAGCGGATGGCGTTGCCGTAGAGCTGGTGCTGGTCGATGACCTGGCTCGCGCCGGCGGCCCGCAGCTCGGGCGGCCGGTCGGCGGTCAGCACGATCAGCGGGACACCGGCGCGGTCGGCCTCCAGCACGGCGGGGTGGAAGTTCGCGGCCGCGGTGCCCGAGGTGCACAGCACGGCGACGGGACGGCCGGTGCGCGCGGCGATACCGAGGGCGAGGAAGGCGGCGCCGCGTTCGTCGATGCGGACGTGCAGCTGGAGGCGCCCGGCCGCCGCCGCGTCGTACAGGGCGATCGACAGCGGGGCGTTGCGTGAGCCAGGGCAGAGGACGACGTGCGAGACGGTGTTGCGGACGAGCTCGTCGACGATGACCCTGGCCTGCGCGGTGGATGGATTCACCGGCAGACCTCGGGTTTGACACTACGAGTCACGGCCACACGTCCTATTCTCCCAAACGTGGATGACGCCCAGGTTTCCGAGCTGTTCGACCCCGCCTTGTGGACCGAGGTCGAAGGTTTCGACTTCACCGACATCACCTATCACCGCTCCTCCGAGAGCCGTTCAGGCAAACGCGTCGTGCGTGTCGCGTTCGACCGTCCCGAGGTCCGCAACGCCTTCCGGCCGCACACCGTCGACGAGCTGTACCGCGCGCTCGACCACGCGCGGATGAGCTCGGACGTCGGGTGCGTCCTGCTCACCGGCAACGGCCCGTCGCCGAAGGACGGTGGCTGGGCGTTCTGTTCCGGTGGTGACCAGCGTATTCGCGGACGGTCCGGGTATCAGTACGCGGATGGGGAGACCTCGGACACGATCGATCCGGCGCGGGCCGGACGACTGCACATTCTCGAGGTCCAGCGGCTGATCAGGTTCATGCCGAAGGTGGTCATCGCGGTGGTCCCGGGCTGGGCCGCCGGTGGCGGGCACTCGCTGCACGTGGTGTGCGACCTCACGCTCGCCTCGGCCGAGCACGCGCGGTTCAAGCAGACCGACGCCGACGTCGGCTCGTTCGACGGCGGCTACGGTTCGGCGTACCTCGCCAAGCAGGTCGGGCAGAAGTTCGCGCGGGAGATCTTCTTCCTCGGGCGCGAGTACACGGCCGAGCAGATGCAGGCGATGGGCGCGGTCAACGCCGCCGTCCCGCACGCCGATCTCGAGACCGAGGCGCTGGACTGGGCGTGGACGATCAACGGCAAGTCGCCGACGGCGCAGCGGATGCTGAAGTACGCGTTCAACCTCACCGACGACGGCCTGGTGGGCCAGCAGCTCTTCGCCGGCGAGACCACCCGGCTGGCTTACATGCAGGACGAAGCCGTCGAAGGGCGCGACGCGTTCCTGGAGAAGCGCTCCCCCGACTGGTCGGCCTTCCCGTACTACTACTGACCTCCCGCATTTCGTCCTCTAAATGCGGTAGTTGCGTGCGCAACGATCGCATTTAGAGGACGAAACGCGGGACGTAGGCTGGCGGGATGCGTGCGGTACGGGTGGACGGGAGTCCGGAGTCGATCGCCGAGCTGACCACGGCACTGGCCGGGGCCCTCGACGGCGGTCCGGCCGTCCTCCCCTACGCGTCGGAGGCCGTTCGCGACGCGATGGAGCCGACACTCCCGGCCGAGCCCGGGACGGCGGTGATCATCGCCACCTCGGGGTCCACCGGCGAGCCCAAGGGCGTCCTGCTTTCGGCCGCCGCGCTGGCCGCGTCGGCGAACGCGACCCACGCGCGGCTCGGCGGGCCGGGGCACTGGCTGCTCGCCACTCCGGCGCAGTACATCGGCGGGTTGCAGGTGCTGGTCCGCTCGTTGCTGGCCGGGACGACGCCCGCCGTGCTGTCCGCCTCCGGTTTCCGGCCGGACGACTTCGCCGAGGCCGCCGCGCCGCTCCTCGCGCTGGACGGGCCGCGCTACACCGCGCTCGTCCCGACCCAGCTCGGGCGGCTGCTCGACGATGCCGGGCCTGGACTGGCCGCGGCCCGGGCGTTCGACGCCATCGTGATCGGCGCCGCGGCGACCACCGCGGACCTGCGGGAGCGCGCGGCCGAAGCGGGCGTGAAGATCGTGCCCGCGTACGGCATGAGCGAGACGGCGAGCGGCTGCGTGTACGACGGCGTACCGCTCGACGGCGTCCGGATCGAACTCGACGACGAGCGGGTCTGCGTCGCCGGGGACGTCCTCGCGCACGGTTACCGGCTCCGGCCGGAACTGACCGCGGAGGCGTTCGACGGGGGCCGGTTCCGCACCTCCGACCGCGGACGGCTGGGGCCCGACGGGCGGTTGGAGATCCTGGGGCGGATCGACGACATGATCAACACCGGCGGGGTGAAGGTGGCCGCCGCGAGCGTGGAACGGGTACTGATCGCGCAGCCCGGAGTCCGCGACGCGTGCGTGGTCGGCGTACCCGATCCCGAGTGGGGCGAAGCGGTCGTCGCGCTCGTCGTCGGCGCTGGTTGCGACGTCGATTCCTTGCGCGCCGCGTGCCGTGAAGAGGCCGGTGCGGCGGCCGCGCCGAAGCGGGTCGAGTTCACCGAAGAACTGCCGTTGCGGGGCCCCGGAAAGGTCGACAGGGCGGCGGTCCGGGATCTCCTACTAAGGTCGTGAATTTCCCACCGATTACTGGGACTTTGTTGACAGAGTCATTACCCGCGGGTTTACGTCTTGAGCATGACGCGCTGGACACGCACAGTATTGGCCTGCACCGCCGTCACGATGGGCCTGGTCGCTTTGGCCGGGCCCGCGCTGGCGGACGAACCGGAAATCGCCGTGCCGAACAGCGGCACCCTCACCTGGACGCTCGACGACGTCGTCGACGTGAAGTAGCGCGTTTCGTCCTCTGCTCGCGGTGACTCGATGCCGCAGGCAGAGGACGAAATGCGAGCAGCCCCACGTACCGACCGGTATCGGCCAGGGCCAGAATGGCGGCATGGCGACTGCTGGTGAATGGATCGAAGGGGCGCGCCCGCGGACGCTGCCCAACGCGGTGGCGCCGGTGGTCGCCGGGGTCGGCGCGGCCGTCGCGCTCGACGGCTTCTCCTGGCCCCGCTCGGTTCTCGCGCTCCTGGTCTCGCTGGCCCTGATCGTCGGCGTCAACTACGCGAACGACTACTCCGACGGCATCCGCGGCACCGACGAGAACCGCGTCGGCCCGTTGCGACTGGTCGGCTCCGGGGCCGCGAAGCCGAAGGCGGTCCTGGCGGCGGCTCTCGTGGCTCTCGGGCTCGCCGGGATCCTCGGACTCGTGCTCGTCGCGATCAGCGGGTTGTGGTGGCTACTGGCGATGGGCGCGGTCTGCATCCTCGGCGCCTGGTTCTACACCGGCGGCAAAAAGCCTTACGGCTACTACGGTTTCGGTGAGATCGCGGTCTTCGTCTTCTTCGGACTGGCCGGCGTGCTGGGTACGGTGTACGTCCAAGCCGGACAGCTCAGCTGGACGGCGTTCGGCTGCGCGGTCGCCGTCGGTTCGTTCTCGACCGGCGTGCTGACCGCCAACAACCTCCGCGACATCCCGACCGACATCGAAGCAGGCAAACGCACGCTCGCCACCCGGCTCGGCGACAAGGGCACCCGGCTGCTTTACCTGGTGCTGGTCGCGGTGCCGTACGTCGTCAGCGTGCTGCTCGCCTTCGTGACGCCGTGGGCACTGCTGGGGTGGGCGACCGCGCCGTTGCTGCTGAAGTCGGTCAAGGCCGTCGGCGGCGGTGAACAGGGCCGGGCGCTGATCCCGGCGTTGCGGGACACCGGATTCGCCATGCTGGGGTGGGCGATCCTGACCACGGTCGCGCTCGCTCTTTAGCCGTCACCGGACCTTTGATGCGGACACAGTGCGGCCGCGATGGGACCGGTCATGCGCTTCCGGCCGCTCACGCTGGCCTCGGCGGCGTGAGCGGGATGAACGTCCCATTCATCCCTTGAGTTTCGCGCTTGGGGCCACTACCTGTAGTGGTTCAGCGTCCAGGCGACCACTAAATGTGCCCCAGGCGATAGCAAAGGTCCCTTGCTCTTTTGGTGATCCCGTCAACCTGAGGTAGGCCGCTCAAATCTCCGGAGCGAACTTCCCGCTCACCAGGAATTCCCGGTACATCTCCAGATAGGGCGCGATGTCGATGTTCTTGTGCGCCAGCCACTCGTCGTCGTAGTAGGTGTTGGCGTACCGCTCGCCGCCGTCGCACAGCAGCGTGACGACGCTGCCCGCCTGGCCTTCCGAGATCATCCGCGAGATCAGGGTGAACGCGCCGAAGAGGTTCGTGCCGGTCGAGCCGCCCGCCCAGTGCCCGGTCCGTTCGCGCAGCAGGCGGATGGCCGCCAGCGAACCGGCGTCGGGGACCTGCAGCATCTCGTCGATCACGCCGGGCACGAACGACGGCTCGACACGTGGCCGTCCGATCCCCTCGATCCGCGAAGGCATGCCGGTCGCGTAGTCGAGCGCACCGGTCTCCCAGGCGCCGTAGAACGACGAGTTCTCCGGGTCGACGACAGCGATCTTCGTGGTGTGCCGCTTGTAGCGCACGTAGCGGCCGAAGGTCGCGCTCGTGCCACCGGTTCCGGCGCCGACCACGATCCACGTCGGCACGGGATGCCGCTCCGACTGCATCTGCGCGTAGACCGACTCGGCGATGTTGTTGTTCCCGCGCCAGTCCGTCGCGCGTTCGGCGTAGGTGAACTGGTCGAGGTAGTGGCCGTTGCACTCCGAAGCGAGCCGCTCGGCCTCCGGGTACATGTCCGGCGCCCGGTCGACGTAGTGGCACTCGCCGCCGTAGAACTCGATGAGCGCGATCTTCTCCGGCGAGGTGCTCCGCGGCACCACGGTGATGAACCGCAGCCCGAGCATCCGCGCGAAGTACGCCTCCGAAACCGCTGTCGAGCCGCTGGAGGCCTCGACGAGCACGGTGTTCTGCCCGATCTGGCCGTTCACCAGGCCGTACAGGAACAGCGAACGCGCGAGCCGGTGCTTGAGCGAGCCGGTCGGGTGGACCGACTCGTCCTTCAGGTAGAGGTCGATGCCCCATTCCGCGGGCAGCGGGAAGACGTGCAGGTGCGTATCCGCGCTGCGGTTCGCGTCGGCCTCGATGATGCGGACGGCTTCGCGGACCCAGCTGCGGTTGTGGAGCCGGCTCACGCTGTCCCGTCCACCCGGTCGCCGCGCAGCTGGGAGCGCAGTTCGGCACGGGCGCGAGCGCGCTTTTCGTTGCGGCGGGCGAGTCCGGCGGTCACGCGCGCGTTCAGCGGGCGGAACAGCAGCAGACCCAGCGGCAGCCCCACGACCAGGCCGATCAGCAACGCGACCAGCAGCGGGACGTTGACCAGCAGCAACCCGCCACCGATGACGCCGACCAGGAGGAACCTGGCCAGTACGTACAGCGTCAGGTCACGGGCGAGGTGATCGGCGGTTTCCGGATTGTCGCTCACATCAACGCAGGCTACGCGTTGCCGTTGCGGCCGTCCTCCAGACCCGCGTTGTTGGGCCGTCCCTCGAAGCGGGTGGAAAGCACGACGGTGGTGTTCGTCCGGCCGACGCCGGGGATCCGCCGCAGCCTGCCGAGGGTCCGCTCCAGATCGTCGACGGTCGCCACCCGCACCTTGACGACGAAGGCCTCGTCGCCCGCGACGGCGTAGCAGCTTTCGACCTCGTCCAAGGCCCCCAGCGCGGCCGCGACGTCGTCTTCGGTCGCGGTGTCGGTGGGGTGGATGCCGACGAGCGCCGTCACCCCGAGTCCGACCGTGCTGGGATCGACCATGGCGTGGTAACCGGTGATCACACCGGCGGCTTCGAGTTTGCCGACCCGCTCGTGCACCGATGAGGCGGAGAGGCCGACCGATCGGCCGAGGTCGGCGTAGGTAGCCCGCCCGTTCTCCCGCAATGCCGCGATGATCTTCCGATCCACCTGGTCCACCGCTACACCTTAGGGGTCATGCGCCGATTCGCCGGACAAGGGCGCGTTTTTCGTACCTCCGTGACAAGACCGGCAGGCCGAGGAGCGCATGTCTCGCTTGTCGGTTTTGCCCTTTAAGGGCTCTTTACTATTGGACAACCGTTCGAGTACCTGACGGGTGAGATGCAACGATTGCCGCGTTGGCTACCCGGCACGACGGGCATTGGGCCCGCCTCCGGTTTAGCACTGGAACCGTGAAGGAGGCGGAAAATGACCGCGACGATGGGCGGAAGGTTGCTCACCCCCGGCGAAGTGGCGGCCCTGTTCCGGGTCGACCCCAAGACCGTGACCCGCTGGGCGACCGCGGGCCGGATCGGCTCGATCCGCACTCCCGGTGGGCACCGCCGGTTCCGCGAGGCCGAAGTGAACGAGCTCCTCGCCGAGCTGACCACCGACGCCAGCGAACCCGCCCGCAAGGTCTGACCTCGCTTTTTTCGCAAAAGGGACTCCGGTGACGAAGGGCTCCAAACGGCCCTTCGTCACATTGGGGTATCCGTAGGTCCCCCCGCGCGCGGCAAAGAGGCTAGCCTCGTGGGACTGAGCAACGTCCTCCACGCGGAAAGGGACCGAGCATGATCTATCTGCTCGCGGCCATCGGAGCGCTCACCGTCGCCGTTGTCTTGTGGCGCGCGTTCGGGATCGAGCGCGTCGGGGTGCCCTCGTCGCGGCCGACACTGGCCCCGGACGACGACCCCGACTTCCTGCGCAAGCTCGGTGAGCAGCAGCGCAAGAGTAAAGACGAGGACAAGGACTAGGGCTGGACCTGGCGGTACTGCTGGCCCCCGAAACCGTCGGCGACGGTGGCGGCCAGTTCCAGCAGCGCCAGCCGGGTGTCGGCCTGGAGCCGGTCCAGCTCGATCTCGGCGCCCTCTTCCAGGTGCGGGTCGAACGGAATCCGGCAGACCGACCGGACGCGTGCGCCGAAGTGCGCGGAGAGTTTGTCGAGATCGACGGAGCCACCCTTCGGGCGCACCGAGTTGATCACCGCGACAGACCGTTTGACCAGGTCGCCGTAGCCGTGTGCCTCAAGCCAGTCGAGCGTCGCCGAAGCACTGCGCGCGCCGTCCACGGAGCCTGACGAGACCACCACCAGCGCGTCCGCGACGTCCAGGACGCCCTTCATCGCCGAGTGCATCAAACCGGTCCCGCAGTCGGTGAGCACGATGTTGTAGAAGTGCTCCAGCAGGTTGACCGTCCGCCGGTAGTCGTCCTCGGAGAACGCCTCCGACACCGCCGGGTCCTGCTCGCTGGCGAGGATCTCCAGCCGGCTCCCGCCCTGCGAGGTGTACGAGCGGACGTCGCTGTACCTGGTGATCTTGTCCGCGTCCCGCAGCAGATGCCGCACGGTCGCGGTGGTCTCGATCGGGATCTTCTGCGACAGCGTCCCGCGGTCCGGGTTCGCGTCGACGGCGACGACGCGGTCACCGCGCAACGACGCGAACGTCGAGCCCAGCGTGGTGGTCGTGGTGGTCTTGCCGACACCGCCCTTGAGGCTCAGCATCGCGATCTTGTAGCACCCGCGCAGCGGCTGGTTGATCTGCGCGATCAGCTCGCGCTTGCGGGTGTCGGCGGGGCTCTCCCCCGGGTTGATGAGCTTGCCGGTGCCCACGTAGACGGCCTTGCGCCAACCCGATTGCGGCTTGCGCTTCTGCGGCTTGACCAGGCTCGCGGTGGCGAGCTCGTCCGGGAGCGCGTGCCTGCCCTGCGGCTGCGGGAGCCCCGGCACGGCGGGCTGCTGGACCGGCTGCTGGGGCACGTACTGCTGCTGAGGCGGATACGGGACCTGTTGAGGCTGCTGAGGCGCCTGCTGCGGCTGCAGCGGGGGCAGGTTCTGGTCGTACGGCTGCGGGTACTGCCCGTGCGAGGGCTGCGGCAGTGGCGGCTGCTGGGCGGGCTGCGGCGCGTACTGCGCCTGCGGGGCCTGCTGCGGGTACTGCGGCTGGACGACCTGCGTCGGCTCGGCTTCGAAACCGCTCGCGTTCGGATGCGGCGCCGAGTCCGTCCTGTCCTCGGAGAACAACTCCGAGGGCTGAACGCTCTCCGTCGGTTCGGGGTGGCCAGGAGCCGATTCTTCGCTGGGTCCGGTCACCGCTGAAATCCTCCTCCGCGCACGTCTTCCCCCATTACCTCAAGTATTGACGGTAGTCGGCTCGCGTGCAGCGGTGACGGTCAGCCCCCGGCGTAGGAGTGCAGCCCCACCGTGACCAGGTTCACGAAGAACAGGTTGAACACCGTCGCCGAGAACCCGACGATGTTGATGATCGCGGCCCGCTTCCCGCGCCAGCCCGCGGTGGCGCGCGAGTGCAAGTACGCCGCGTAGACGACCCACGCGACGAACGCGACGGTCTCCTTCGGGTCCCAGCCCCAGAACCGGCCCCAGGCCGCTTCGGCCCACACGGCGCCGCACAGCACGCCGAAGGTGAAGACGGGGAAGGCGAAGATGGTCGTGCGGTAGGCGATGCGGTCGAGCACGTCCGCGGTGGGCAGCTTCGGGCCGAACCGCGCGAACTTGGCCGGGTTTTCGTCGTGCGCGGCGCGGAAGAGGTAGAGCACGCTCGCGACGCCTGGCACGAGGAAGACGCCCGAACCGATGATGGCCGCCGAAACATGGATGATCAGCCAGTACGACTGCAGTGCGGGCTGCACCGGCGCCGCCGTCGTGTACAGCATGGTGCCGTTGACGAACATCAGGATCACGACCGGCAGCAGCACGAAGCCGGTGAGGTGGCGGACCGGGAACTTCCGCAGGATGACCAGCCAGGTGAGGACCGCGATGAAGGTCGTGGCCATGCCGTACTCGTACATGTTGCCCCACGGCGCGCGGTGCACGGCGAGCCCGCGCAGCACGATCGCGGACAGGTGCAGCAGCGCGGCGAGCACCATCAGCGCGGCGCCCATGCGGCCGATGCGCTCGGGACGGCCGACCTCCCGCGGCGGCTCGGCGGAGGACACGGTGGTCGACGACGGACCGCCCGCACCGACCAGTTCGCGGACGCGCTGCTTGCTGCGCTCCGCCGCCAGACGGCCCTTCGCGCCGAAACCCTGCTCGACGAGGGTGAACATCAGCGCGAGGACGTAGATCGCCGCCGCGGTGGTGTAGGAGTAGTCGCTGTACTGGGACAGCGTCTCGTTGATCGGCATGACCTCTAGTTGCCTCTCTGCCCCTGGACCAGCTTGGCGCTGATCCGCTGGAACTCTTCGCCGTAGCCCGCCTGATCGGTGCGCGCCAGCCCGGCGACCTCGATCACGGTACCCGTCTCACCTTCGCGCGCCGGTGTCACCCGGACCCACACCCGGCGCCGTTTGACCAGCAACGATCCCGCCAAGCCGAGCAGCATCGCGATCGCGCAGACCAGCACCCAGCCCTGCACGGGATCGTGCGAGACCTGGATCGCCACCCACTCCTGTACGCCGTCGAAGCGGACCTTCGTGCCGTCGTCCAGCACGGTCTCCTGGCCCTGGTTCAGGTTCTGCCGGGTGAGCTTCTTGAGCCTGCCGTCCTCGACGAGCGACTGGTCGATCTGGAAGATCGACTGCCCGCGTCCGGCGTCGAGGCCGAGGTCGCCGCGGTAGATGTCGACGGCGACGGCCGGTTTGTTCGCCTCGGGCCGCGACGACGTCAGCACGTTGCCGTGCATGAACGCGGTCGGGGCGAGCAGGCCGGTGATCGCGAGCTGCCGGGTGCGGCGTTCGACCGGGTCGGTGATGCCGGGCTGGTCGAGCTTCGTGGCGCCTTCGGAGAGCTTTGTCGGCTCGTCGGCGGGGCGCCACGGCGTGATGTTGGAGCGCACGGTGCCGTCCGGGAAGGTCACCGTGAACTTCGGGGAGTAGCCGAAGTTCAGCAAGTACACGCGGTCACCGGCGGTGCGCAGCGGCGAGTTGACCTCGAGTCCGTACGGCTTCCAAACGCCGGTCTTCAGGTCCTCGCCGGACTGGTACTCCATGTTGGAGTGGTAGTAGTTCGCCTGCCCGGCCTCGGTGTAGCGCGCTTCGAAGTCTTTCAACCGGATGCAGAAGGCGTTGAGGTCGGTGCCGTCGACGCGCAGACCGGCGTTGAAGGTGTCGTAGCCGAGAATGCCGGAGTTGCACCACGGGCTGTTGTCGGCCTGGACGATGACCTGGCCTTCGTAGCCGAAGAGCTTGCCGAGCGCGAAGAAGATGATCAGGCCGAGCATGCCGAAGTGGAAGACGAGGTTGCCGGTCTCGCGGAGATAGCCGCGTTCGGCGGAGATGCTTCGGACGCCGTCGGCCTCCTCGCGCTCTACGCGGCGCCAGCCCTTGAGAAGTGCGTGAGTGTCCTTCAGGACCGTCTCGGGGACCCGGTCGGTCGTGGTGGACAGGTGATGCGGCATCCGCGAGAGCTTGCGTGGCGTGAGCACCGGCTTCGCGCGCATCGCCTTCGCGTATTCGAGGCTGCGCGGCGCCAGACAGCCGACGAGCGAGACCATCAGCAGGAGGTAGATCGCCGAGAACCAGACGCTGCCGTAGACCTCGAAGAACTGCGTACGGTCGAGCAGCTCGCCCCACCAGCCGTGCGCGGCGATGTACTCGTCGGTCTTGGCGACGTTGAGGTTCCGCTGCGGCAGGAGCGCGCCGGGCATCGCGGCGAGCGCGAGCAGGAACAGCAGCACCAACGCGGTGCGCATCGACGTCAGGCCACGCCAGGTGTTGCGGAGGAAGGCGAGGACGCGCTTCAGCGGCGTCTGGCGGTATTCCTTCTTGGGCGGTGCTTCGGTGGTGGTCACAAGGGCAGCCTGAGGTCGCTCACGAGGGTGTTCCGGATCCAGCCGGTCATGTCGCCCCACAGGCCGGTCACCAGCAGGACGCCGACGATCAGCAGCAGGGCGCCGCCGAAGACCTGCACCTGACGGCCGTGGCGGCGCAGCCAGTCGGTGGCGCGGACGGCCCAGCGGGCACCGAACGCGATGAGGAGGAACGGCAGGCCGAGACCGAGGCAGTAGACCAGGATCAGTACGTAGCCGCGCGCCGCCGCCCCGCCGGTGGCGCTCGCCATGGACATGACCGCGGACAGTGTCGGCCCGATGCACGGCGTCCAGCCGAGCCCGAAGACCGCCCCGAGCACCGGCGCACCCCAAAGCCCGCCGCGCGGCACGTGATGCGACCGGAACTCGCGGCGCAGTCCGGGAATCCAGCCGAGGAAGACCAGCGCCATCGCGATCGTCAGTACGCCGCCGAGCCGCTGGAGGAGGTTCATGTTGAGCTGGACGACGGCGGCGATCCACACCAGCGTCCCCAGCGTCACCACGAAGACGACGGTGAACCCGAGCACGAACAGCGCCGCCGCGCCGACGACGGCGTAACGGCCCTTCTTGCGTTCTTCGTCGGGACTGACCGCGGGGGCGTCCGCGCCGACCAGCGCCGCCAGGTACGCGAGATACCCCGGCACCAGCGGGACGACGCACGGTGACGCGAAGGAGACCGCCCCGGCCAGCAGCGCGACACCCGCCGCGAGCAGCAGCGGCCCGGAGAGGGCCAGCTCGGTCACACCGTTCACGCAAAGGAGCGTAGGCAGTGTGGTCGAGGTGAAAGCGCCGGGGCGCCCTCAACGGGACCTACGTCGCACCCGGTCAGGACGTTGGTCCCGTCCCCCTCCCCCGCGTTTCGTCCTCTGAATGCGGTCCTTGCTTGGGGCGACTACCGCATTCAGAGGACGAAATGCGCTACTTGGGAGAGTCGGGCGGGGTCAGGGGGATGGTCGGGAACGCGGGTGCGGCGACCTCGGGCTTGGGACGGCGGTCCCGGAACACCCAGCCGCCGATCAGGCCACCGAGGAAGCCGAAGAGGTGCGCCTGCCAGCTCACCAGCTCGTTCTGTGGGAACAGGCCGGCGAACTGGTAGGCGAAGCACAGCGCCATCACCAGGCCGATGACGATGTCGAGCTTGTGCCGGTCGAAGATCCCGCGCACGAGCACGTACCCGAAGAAGCCCATCACCAGCCCGCTCGCGCCGAAACCGATCAGGCCGGAAGGCGACAGGAACCAGGCACCGAGGCCACTCGTGATGGCGATCAGCAGTGTGACACCCAGGAATTTCTTCACCCCGCGATACGCGGCGAGGAAGCCGAAGATGAACAGCGGGCCCGAATTGGCCTCGATGTGGTCCCAACCGGTGTGGACGAACGGTGCCCAGAGGATGGCGGGCAGCGTGCTGACGTCCCGCGCCCGTGCTCCGGTTTCGAACACCCCGTAGCCGTCCAGCGCGTTGAAGATCTGGACTGCCCAGATCACCACGAGCGAGCCGACCATCACCCCGAAGGCCTTTTTGGCCTCGGCGATCATCGCTTCGGCGTCCTGCGGCCCGGATCTGGGCGCGTCTGAAGCAGTCGTCATTTCCTTCTCCCCAGTTCAGAGCCGCTGCGCGGCCGAGATGAGGAGGATAGCCCGCCCACCCGACAGATCAGCGCGGTTCGGCGACCAAGCGCTGAACGACCGGGAGCAGGTCCGAGGCCAGCAGGTCCCGCAGGAAGACCGCCGCGACGCGGTGCTGTTTGTCCAGCACGATCGTCGACGGGATGATGTTGCGCGGATAGCCGGAGAGTTGCAGCAACGTCCGCCCGGACGGGTCGTAGATCGACGGGTACGTCAACTTCCGGTCCCGGACGAAGTCCTGCGCCGGCGCGCGGTCGTTGTCCCGCAGGTCGATGCCGACGACCTGGACACCGGACGCCTTGGTCTGGTCGTAGACCTTCTGCATCTCGGGCGCCTCGACGCGGCACGGCCCGCACCACTGGCCCCACAGGTTCAGCACGACGACTTTGCCGGGAAAGTCGGCGATCGAGAGCTGCTTGCCCTCGTTCATCAGGTCGTCGCCGGACAGGGTCGGCGACTGCTGGCGGTCGGCGACGTCGTAGGTGATGTCGACCTTCCCGCCCGGCGAAACGAAGTTGAACGAGCCGCCGGTGACGACGGCGTCCTTGCCGGTGGTGCAGCCCGTGACGACGAGCGCCAGCCCGACGACGGCCGCCACGAGCCGCTTCATGCGCCGGTCACCTTCGGGTCGGTCGTGCCGGCGGGCTCGCTGTAGACGATCCGCACGAGCTCTTCACCTTCGAAGACCAGGCTGGTCAGCGACGCGAGCGAGCACTGACGGCTGCGCGGGTCGTGCCAGAGCCGCTTCGCCTCCAGGAACCGCCGTACGGTCCAGATCGGCAGCTGGTGCGAGACGCACAGCGCCTCGTGTCCCTCGGCCGCCCGCCGCGCGCGGTGGACCGCGCCCAGCATGCGGTGCGCGATCTCGACGTACGGCTCGCCCCACGACGGCCGGAACGGGTTGACCAGCTTCGGCCAGTGCTTCGGCCGGCGCAGCGCCCCGTCGCCGACGGCGACCCGTTCACCCTCGAACTGGTTGTCCGCCTCGATGAGCCGCTCGTCGGTGTCGACGTCGAGCCGGTGCGCGGCGGCGATCGGCGCCGCGGTCTCCTGGGCGCGCTGAAGCGGCGAAGCGACGACGTAGGTGATGTCGTGTGTCGCGACGGCTTCGGCGACGGTCAGCGCCTGGCGCTGACCGCGGTCGGAGAGCTTGAAGCCGGCCAGACGGCCGTAGAGGATCTTGTCCGGGTTGTGCACCTCACCGTGGCGGAGCAGGTGCACGATCGTCGTCTCGCTCACGCCTGGACCGCCTCGGCCGCGGCACGAGCGGCCACGCGAAGCGCGGACTCGATGATTTCGAACTCGGCGTCACCCATGGCGGCGTTGACGAACCACGCCTCATACGCGCTCGGCGGCGCGTACACGCCGTTGTCCAGCAGTGCGTGGAAGAACGCCGGGAACCGCCAGGTCTCCGAGGCCTGCGCGCCCGGGTAGTTCGTCACCGGGCTGTCGCTGAAGAACACGCTGACCAGGTTGCCCGCGTACTGCACGGTGTGCGTGACACCGGCTTCGGTCAGCGACCGGTCGAACAGGTCGCCGAGCCGCTTCGCGTTGGTGTCGAGGGCCGCGTACACGGCGTCGTCCGCCGCGCGCAGCGTCGCGAGCCCGGCGGCGACGGCCACGGGGTTCCCCGAGAGCGTCCCCGCCTGGTACACGGGCCCGCCCGGCGCCAGCTTCGCCATCACGTCGGCGCGGCCGCCGAAGGCCGCGGCGGGCAGCCCGCCGGACATCACCTTGCCGAAGGTGTACAGGTCACCGGCGACACCTTCGAGGCCGAACCAGCCCGCCTTCGAGACGCGGAACCCGGTCATCACCTCGTCCATGATCAGCAGCGCGCCGTGCTCGTGCGCGATCTCCTTGAGCCCGGCGTTGAAGCCTTCGACCGGGGCGACGGCACCCATGTTGCCCGCGGCGGCTTCGGTGATGATCGCGGCGATCGAGTCCGGATTGTCCGCAAAGGACTTACGGACCGCGTCGAGGTCGTTGTAGGGCAGGACGATCGTGTCGGCCGCCTGCGCACCGGTGACGCCGGGTGAGGTCGGGAGGCCCAACGTCGCGACGCCGGAGCCCGCTTCGGCGAGCAGCGCGTCGACGTGGCCGTGGTAGCAGCCCGCGAACTTGATGATCTTCGCCCGGCCGGTGAACCCCCTGGCCAGCCGGATAGCGCTCATCGTCGCCTCGGTGCCGGAGTTGACCAGGCGGACCTGTTCCACCGGCGCGACGCGCGCGATGATCTCCTCGGCCAGTTCGACCTCACCGAGGGTCGGCGTGCCGAACGACAGTCCGTGGACGGCGGCTTCGCGCGCGGCGGAAACGACGGCCGGATGCGCGTGCCCGAGGATCATCGGCCCCCAAGAAGAGACCAGGTCGACGTAGCGGTTGTCGTCGGCGTCCCACAGATACGGCCCCTCGCCGCGGACCATGAACCTCGGGGTCCCGCCGACGGAGTTGAAGGCCCGCACCGGGGAGTTCACCCCGCCCGGGACCACGGCCTTCGCTCGTTCGAACCATGCCTTGGACTGATCGACTCCGGTAGTCACCTCCCCAGTCTCGCAAATCCCCGGGGACACCCGCCGCCGAGTCTCGCGGATACGGGCGCGGGGTGACCGGCCCCACTAGGGTGGGAACCACTCCCGCCGAAACCCTCGCGGAGGAATCCACGTGTCCACGGTGCCGCCACCGCCGACCCACCACCGTCGCCTGCGCTGGCAAGCACTGGCCGGATTCATCGCCATGTCGGCGATCGTGGGGGTGGTGGCCGCGCTGGCCGTGGCCACCCGGTCCGAGCTGAACAACGTGCTGGCCCGTCCATCGTGGGCGCCGCCGGGCTGGCTGTACGGCCCGATGTGGTCGGCCCTGCTGCTCTTGGTCGCCTTCGCGGGCTGGTGCTACTGGCGGACCGACGGCGAGACGCGCGGCTTCGCCTTCTACGGCGTCTGCCTGCTGCTGACCCTGCTGTGGACGCCGCTGTTCTTCGCCGGTGGGGCCCACGTCCTGGCACTGGCCGACGTCGTCGTCCTGGACTTCGTCGTGCCCATCACGATGATGGAGTTCGCGCGCCGGTCGAAGCTCGCGGCCTGGCTGCTCGTGCCGTATCTGCTGTGGCTGCTGTTCTCGACCGCGGTCAACGCCGCGGTCGTCTGGCTCAACTGACCTTCGAGTCCTTGGGCGCGCGATGCCGCGTCTTCATCGCCAGCAGGAACTGGCGGATCGCGTCCACCACCAGGATCGCGGCCAGCACGCCCAGCCCGATGGCCCCGGCGAGCGGGCCGCCGAAGTACCGCTGCGATTCGAGCGTCGTCGTTTCGCCGTAGCTGATCAGGACCGGGACGACACCGGCCTTCCAGCAGGCGAAAGCACCCCAGACCGCGAGCGCGGCGAGAATCAGCTCGGCGACCCCCACCAGAGCGCGCAGGGGTTTGTGCAGCCGGGCCGCCGGGCGGTCGTCCTCCGGCGGCCACAAGTCGGCCCCGGTCGGCTGGGGAAGATCGATCACAGTGAGCAGCTTCTCATGACTCTGTGGTGCGAGCACGCACCAAATCCTCGAGAGCCTCGCGAAGGGCGCCGGGATCCTTGGCCCAGGCGCGGACGAAGACGCCGTCGTCGAGCTTCAGCGGGACCTCGCCGTGCTTCTTGGGGATCGTCCAGCCACCGCCGAGGACCCGTGACCCGACGGGGGCTTCCTCGTCTTCGAGTACCTCGGCGATCCGGGCCGCCGCCAGGGTTTCCCGCCCCTGCCGATAGCCGTCGGCGGTGACTTCGAGCGAGAGGTACCGGCGGCGCGCGTACACCCACGGCACGGTGATCAGCACCAGCCCCGCCGCGACCAGGAGCCAGGCCGGCCAGTGCACCGGTCCGCCGGTCGCCAGCTCGGCGAGCAGCCCGGCGAGGGCGAACAGCGGTGCCCAGAGCAACGCCGTCCAGCCGACGCCGGGTTCGCCGTAGAGGGACGGCTCGGACGTCATGGCAGCTCGCGCCCGACCTTCGGGAAGAAGTCGCCGACGCTGGGCAGGTACATCAGGATCAGCGCGATCGCGGTCAGCAGCGTGGCCACCAGCAGGAACACGTTGAGCGTGCCGCGCAGCACGAACAGCTCCACCAGCACCAGGAAGACGGCGCCCACGGTCAGCACCGTCCTGGCCGAACGCGTTCCCTCGCGAGCCTTGTAGGCGAACAACGCGAACAGGACGGCGAAGGTGACGGCCCCGCCGAGCAGCATCCACAGCAAGGTGTTCACCCCGGAGGCGATCTGCGCCGGGTCTACCGGCTGGCCGGGGACCGGGTTGGCGGTGATCTGCTTGATGATCCCGTCGGTCAATTCCTGCTTCAACACCAGCAGGGCGATCTGACCGGCCACCAGCACGACGCCCGCGGCGATCCAGAGCCAGAAGGAGATGACGACCGGCGTCGGCACGGTGATCACCGGTGGCTTCTGCCCGGGCAGGAGCGGGTCGGGTGCCCTCCCCCGCTTGCGGCGCTCGTCGTCCGTTTCGCCGGCTGTGCTGTCGCTCACGCCGGGCAGCCTACGTGGTTCCGCAGGCCAGAGCGTTTCCGGCCGGGTAGCTTATGCGCGAATCGACACGATCACTGGGGATTTCGCGATGACCACACCGAACCATCCCGGCGGGCAATGGCAGGGACGGCAACAACCCTGGCCGCCGCAGGGCTACGGCTATCCGCCACCACACCGGACGCCGCCACCTCCTCCGCCCGGGAAGTCCAAGAAGTTCCTCTTCTGGCTGATTCCGCTCGTCGTGGTGGTCGTCGCCGCGGCCGTCGTGCTCCCGATCGCGCTGACCGGCGGCGACCCGCCCCGCGACCAGGCCGCCCGGCAGCAGCAGCCGAGCAGTCCGGCCCCGGTCGCCCAGAAGGTGAAATGGCGGCTGTCCGGACTGGAGGGCGACGTTCCCGAGTACAAGCAAGGCATCACGACCTGGCTGTACGCGGACACTCTCGTCGTCGTGCGGGACAAGTACGTCGCCGCGTTCGCCAGGGCGGACGGCAAACAGCGCTGGCTCACCGAGGTTCCAGGCGGGAAGCGGGCGTGCGGGGCCTCCGTGGAACCTGTCGACGGGAGGATCGCCTTCGCCTACGGCGAGGAGAAGACCTGCGACCACGCGGCCGTCCTCGACCTGAAGGACGGGAAGCTCGGCTGGCAGCAACCACTCGAAGTACCTCAGAAGCTGCAAGGCGACCGCCCGCCCAAGTCCGCGATCCTGCAGATCGTCGGCGACGTCGTCTTCGCCACGCAAGGGGAGGGTATGGGCGCACTCGACCTGGCCACCGGAGCGAAAAAGTGGGCGAAGACCCACATGCGCGAACCCGACCAGGCCGACAGCCCGACGTGCGCCGGGCAGGACGCCGTGCCGAGGGACGGCAAGATCGTCGTCGTGATGACTTGCCTCACCGGGGAGTACGGCCTCAGCATGCTGCGGGTCGACGCGTCGACCGGGAACATCGAGGGGCAGGAACACCTGCCGAAGGAGAGCTCTTCGCTCGGCGACGTCGGCGTCCTCTCGGTGAAACCCCTGCTGGTCTATGGCAAGACCACCGACGCGGGCACGTACTTCCTCTTCGAGGACGACCTGAAGCTCAAGTCGAAGATCGACGGCGGCGACCCCTTCACCCCGGACGGTCTCAACGGCACGGATGGTCAGGGCTTCGACAGTGACGCGTCCGGCACCGAGCATGAGGTCAGCCCGGCCCTGGTCGCCGAAGAAGTGCTCTACACCATCACGATGCCCCAGGCGGGCACGGTGAACGCACTGGTCGCCGTGGAGCTGAACACCGGGCGGCGCAAGTGGTCGGCCAAGGTCCCGGCGGGCACGGTGATGGCCCCGCTCGCGATCGAGGACGGCCAGGTGATCACCGAGGTCGCGCCCGTCGAGCGGGACGGACCGCAGCGAGTGGTCAAGATCGCCGTCGCGGACGGGGCGGTGACACCGTTGGTCGAGGCGCAGATCGAGAACGCCGACAACGACAAGAACGGACCGATCTCCGGCCTTTACCGCTATCTCTGGGCGGACGGCCGCGTCTACGCCGTTTCCGGTCGTTTTCCGAAGTACAGCCTGGACATCTACACCGTCGAACCGTAGCGCGGGCTGTTTTCCGCGATCATCACCGAACAACTGGGGAACACCGATGACCAGACCTACTCCACCCGGCAACGGGCCATGGCCGCCGCAGCAACCCTGGCAACCGCACGGGCAACCGCCTCCGGGATGGCAACAGCCGCAGCCCTACCCTCAGCAGCAGTACGGCCCCCCAAGGCAGGGACCACCACCGCCCAAGGGCAAGAAGTTCCTCTTCTGGCTCATACCGCTGGTCGTGGTGGTCGTCGCCGCGGCCGTCGTGCTCCCGATCGCGCTGAGCGGCGGGGACCCGAAGCAGGATCAGGCCGCTCAGCCCTCCGCGAATCCCGGCTCTCCCGGCGGGTCACCGAAGGTCAAATGGGAACTGTCGGGGGCGAAGCAGGACGTCCCGGAGTACAAGCACGGCATCACGACCTGGCTGCACGACGATGACCTCGTCGTCGTCCGTGACCGGTACGTGGCCGCGTTCACCAGGGTGAACGGCAAGCAGCGCTGGCTGACGAAGGCACCGGACGGCAAGATCTTCTGCGGCACCGGAGTCGAGCCCGTCGGCGGCAAGATCGTCCTCGCCTTCGGCAAGGCGAAGGTCGGCAAGGAGGACGGGAGCTGCGACAACGCCACCATCCTCGATCTGAAGGACGGGAAGCTCGGCTGGCAGGTGCCGATGGTCGTCCCGCAGAAGATGCAGGACCGGGTGGTCTCGGTGGAGGCCGTCGTCACGCAGATCATGGGCGACGTCGTGTTCGTCACCGCGGACCAGGGCTACGCGGCGCTCGACCTGGCCACCGGCGCGATCAAGTGGACGAAGACCTTCTCCCGCAAAGCCGACGGAGAGGACACCTGCGCCGGACACGACATGATGCCGAGGGACGGCAAGGCCATCGTCGTGGCGAGTTGCCTCACCGGCGACTTCTCGGTCACCGCGCTCCAGATCGACCCGGCGACCGGGAACGTCGAACTGGAGGACAGCGTGCCCCACTCCGGCTACTCGATCTCCGGGATCGGTCTCCTCTCGGTGAAGCCCGTGCTGGCCTACGGCTCGAACACCGAGCAAGGCACGTACTTCCTCTTCGACGACAACATGAAGCTCAAGTCGAAGATCGACGGCGGCAAACCCAAGAGCGAGGACGAGCTCGACGGCACCTCGCCGCAGGGCTTCGGGAGCCTCGCCTCGGGGACCCAGCACCAGACGAGCGCCATCATCGTGGAAGGCGACACGTTCTACACGCCGACCAGGACGATCGGCGGAGAGGTGAACAAGCTCGTCGCGGTGGACCTGAACACCGGGCAGCGCAAATGGACGGCCTCGGTTCCAGAGGGCACGATCCAGGCGCCGATCAAGATCGTGGACGGCCAGCTCCTCGCCCAGGTCGGGCCGATCCACAACACCGGACCGCAGCGGACGGTCAAGATCGCGGTCACGGACGGGAAGGTGACCCCTTTCCTGGAGGCACAGATCAGGAACTCCGACCAGGACGACACCGGGCCGATCCCGGGGTTCTTCCGGTATCTCTGGGCCGACGATCGCGTCTACGCCGTGGCCGGCCGGTGGTCGAACCTCAGCGTGGACGTCTTCCTGCTTCAGGCCGAGTAGCGATGCGAAAAGGGCCCCTTCCGTAGCGGAGGGGCCCTTTTCGGCTGTGCGAGGTCAGTCCAGCCAGGCGACGGCTTCGGCGGCCCAGTAGGTGAGGATCATGTCCGCGCCCGCCCGGCGGATCGAAGTCAGCACCTCGAGAATCGTGCGCTCGCGGTCGAGCCAGCCGTTCGCCGCGGCGGCCTCGACCATCGCGTACTCGCCCGAGATGTTGTACGCCGCCACCGGAACCGGCGACGCCTCGGCCGCCGCCCTGATCACGTCCAAATAGGACAGTGCGGGCTTGACCATGATCATGTCCGCGCCCTCGGCGATGTCCAGCTCGATCTCGCGCAGCGCCTCGCGCACGTTCCCGGGATCCTGCTGGTAGGTCTTCCTGTCGCCCTTCAGCTGCGAATCGACGGCCTCACGGAAGGGGCCGTAGAACGCGCTCGCGAACTTCGCCGAGTAGGCGAGGATGCCGGTGTCGGTGCGCCCGGCCCGGTCGAGGGCGGCGCGGATGACACCGACCTGGCCGTCCATCATCCCGCTGGGCCCGAGCAGATGCGCACCCGCTTCCGCCTGCGCCAGACCCATTTCCGCGTACACGCGCAGCGTCGCGTCGTTGTCGACAGCGCCGTCGGCGTCGAGGACGCCGCAGTGACCGTGGTCGGTGAACTCGTCGAGACAGGTGTCGGCCATCAGGACCGTCGCGTCACCGAGTTCGGCCCGCAGGTCGCGCAGGGCGACGTTGAGGATGCCGTCCGGGTCGATCGCGCCGGAGCCTTCGGCGTCGCGGGTCTTGGGGATGCCGAACAGCATCAGGCCGCCGACACCGGCGTTGACCGCGTCGACGGCGGCCTTGCGCAGCGTGTCGCGGGTGTGCTGGACGACGCCGGGCATGCTCGAGATCGGGCGGGGCGTGTCGATGCCCTCGGCCACGAACATCGGGAGGATCAGCTGACGTGGGCGCAGCGTCGTCTCACCGGCCAGCCTGCGCATCGCCGGAGTGGTACGGAGCCTGCGGGGACGATGTTCGGGAAACACTCCATAGACGGTACTCCCGCTCGCTCGAGCGGCGGTCCACAGGCGCGGTGAACGGCGCGGTGGTCCAGCCGGGCGGACCTTCCCTAAGAAACGGTAAAGAGTCACCTTTGCCCGATTCGCACTCAGTGTGACGTGGGTTACTTTGCCTCTCATGTCGAGTTCAACGGTGACCGACCAACCGGAGGAACCGCCCGTCGGCTGGCGCGCACGGCTGCGCCAGCTCGGGCCGGGGATCATGGCCGCGGCGACCGGGGTCGGCGCGGGCGACCTCGTCGCGACGATGGTGGCGGGATCGCGCTTCGGGTACACGCTGCTGTGGGCGGTGCTCGTCGGGACGATCTTCAAACTCGCGCTGGCCGAGGCCGTCGGCCGCTGGCATCTGACGTCGGGCCGGACGATCCTGTCCGGCTGGCGGACGCTGGGGATCTGGGCGCTGATCTATTTCGGGATCTACGCGGTGATCTGGGGGTTCGTCTACGGCGCGACCGCGATGTCGGCGTCGGGACTGCCGCTGAACGCGCTCTTCCCCGCGCTTTCGGTGCGGTACTGGGCGATGATCTGCGGCCTGCTCGGCTTCGCTCTGGTGTGGTTCGGGCGCTACGCGATCATCGAGAAGCTGATGACGGTGCTCACCGGCGTGATGTTCGTGACCGTGGTCGGGACCGCGGTGCTGGTCGTGCCGAATTTCACCGCGCTGTTCGAGGGCGCCGTCCCCACGCTGCCCGACGGCTCGCTCGTCTACCTCCTCGGTCTGATCGGCGGCGTCGGCGGCACGATCACCATGGCGGCCTACGGCTACTGGACGCTCGCGAAGGGCTGGCGGTCGTCGAAGTGGCTGTCGATGATGCGGACCGACAACGCCGTCGGCTACCTCATGACCGGGATCTTCGTGATCGCGATGCTGATCGTCGGCGCGGAACTGCTGCTGGGCCAGAAGATCATCTCGGGTGACAAGGGCCTGCTTTTCCTCGGCGACACACTCGCCGCGGATTACGGGCAATGGGCGCGGATCCCGTTCCTCAGCGGCTTTTTCGCGGTTTCGTTCACCTCGGTGATCGGGGTCTGGCACGGCGTGAGCCTGCTTTTCGCGGACTGGTGGCGCATCCTCCGGCTGCCCGCGAACACGACCGAAGCCGTTGAGACGTATGAGAAGAAGGCCGGTGAACGCAGTCCCGCGTACCGGGGTTACGTGCTGTGGCTGACTTTTCCGCCGATGGCGTTGCTGTTCCTCGATCAGCCTTTCCAGCTCACGGTGATCTACGGCGTACTGGGCGCGTTGTTCATGCCGTTCCTGGCGGCGACCTTGCTGGTGCTGCTGAACACGTCGCGCGTGCCACGGGAGGGGCGTTCTCGGTGGCTTTCCAACGGGCTTCTCGTGATCTGTCTCGCGATGTTCGCCTACCTCGCCTACACGGAGGTCGTGAAGTTCTTCAGCTGAACAGCTCGGTCACTCGGCCGAGCCGCCACCAGCCACAGCGGCAGTACAAACTACAGCGGAATGGACTTCGTGTTGCAGCCTCCGCCGCCGCAGGCGGTCACGGTCAGCTTGGTCGCCAAGGTCCGCCCGGTGAAAACGACCCGCTTCGTCTCGTTGTCGGCGACGACCTGGTGTCCCTCGGTCGACGGACCGGACAGGACGAATTGCGCGGTGAGTTTCGAGGCGGGCGAACTGTCGGTGACGGTGGCCGACACCCGGGTCTGGCCGCCGGCTTTCTCGACGGTGCCCCGCACGCTCTGCACCGCGCAACCGAGCGGACTGCAGACCTCGAACGGCGTCGCGGGTGCGGCGGAGGCCGTGCCCGCGAACCCGGCGAACCCGAGCGCCAGCACACTCAAAGCGGTACTTGCGTGAACGAGAGACTTCATGGTCACTCCCCAGCGATTGTCGGATCACCCGAGGTTAAGCCTCGTCGCTTGGCAGGCACCAAGGTTTCGCTAACGAAGAAAACCCCCTTCCCGCATCATGCGGAGAAGGGGGTCTTCGTCACGGAATCAGGAGCGGCGGGCCCGCTTCGCCTTACGCGGCGGCGGAAGCGCACCTTCGGCGCGGAGCCGGGCGGCGTGCTCGGCGAGCGCGTCGACCAGATGCGGGACGTCGGCCTTTTCGGGCTGGACGTCGACCCGCAGCCCGAACTCCACGGCGGTCTCCGCGGTCTTCGGGCCGATGCACGCGACCAGCGTGCGGGTGTGCGGCTTGCCTGCGATGCCGACGAGGTTCCGCACGGTCGAGGACGAGGTGAAGCAGACCGCGTCGAAACCGCCGGTCTTGATCATCTCGCGGGTCTCGGCCGGCGGCGGCGCGGCGCGCACGGTGCGGTACGCGGTCACGTCGTCGATCTCCCAGCCACGCTCACGCAGGCCGGCCGACAGGGTCTCGGTGGCGATGTCCGCCCGCGGCAGCAGCACGCGGTCGACCGGGTCGAGGACGTCGTCGTACGGCGGGAACTCGGCGAGGAGGCCTTCCGAGGACTGCTCGCCCTCCGGGATCAGCTCCGGGATGATGCCGAAGGAACGCACCTTCGCGGCGGTCGATTCGCCGACGCAGGCGATCTTCACGCCGGAGAACGCGCGGGCGTCGAGGCCGAATTCCTCGAACTTCTCCCACACCGCGCGGACGGCGTTGGTCGAGGTGAAGACGATCCACTGGTAGCGGCCGTCGACGAGACCCTTGACCGAACGCTCCATCTGCGCGGGGCTGCGCGGCGGCTCGACCGAGATGGTCGGGACCTCGTGCGAGGTGGCGCCGTGGCCGCGAAGCCGCTCCGCCATCTCACCGGCCTGCTCCTTGGTGCGCGGCACCAGGACCTTCCAGCCGTACAGCGCGCGCGACTCCCACCACGACAGCTTCGAGCGCTGGCCGACGGCCTGGCCGATGGTCACGATCAGCGGGCCGACGAGCTCTCCCGCCTCGTTCGCGACGGTGGCCAGCGTGGTGTCCAGGGTGCGCTGGGTATTGATGGTCCCGTTCGACGTGACGGCGACCGGCGTGGTCGCCGCCAGGCCGTGCTCGGTCAGCGCGGACGCGGCTTCGGCGAGGTGCGCCGAGGTCGCGTGCAGCACGATCGGGCCGGGAGCGGCGGCCAGCGCGGCCCAGTCGACGTCGCCGCGGACGTCGACCTCGGTGTGCGTGCCACCGAGCGGGACACCGGCGTAGGCCGGGACGGCGGCGCCGGGCGAGACGCCGGGGATGATGTCGAAGACGGCGCTGGTCCGGGAAACGGCCTGCACCTCGGCGACCACGGCGGGCTGGGTCAGCGGGTCACCGGCGATCAGCCGGAGCACCAGTCGTCCGGCCTTGGCCTCGTTCACCAGGTCCTTGGCGACCTCGGTGGCCTCGCCGACGGCGGGGCGCACTTCGGCGCCCTCCGCGGTGAAGGCCAGGACGCCCGAAGGGACGTCCGGGTCGGTCACCACGACCTCGGCCTTGGCGAGCAGCTCCTGAGCGCGGACGGTCAGCAGACCGGCGTCACCGGGGCCCGAGCCCACGAAGGCGACACGCCCGGTGGTCTTACGCGCGGGGGTCATCTGTGCGTTCTCCTCTTAGGCGGCCGCGGTCGATCGCGGCCGATCCATCAACGTTCCTGGCTTTACTCACTGGGTGGGACCGACAGCGCACCGGCACCCAGGTCGAGCAGCTCGGCGGCCAATGTCCGGCCGAGCTGTTCGGCATCGCGGAAGTCGGCGAGCGCCGAAGCGCGCACCATGTCGACCGCTTCCCCGTCGGCTTCGACGGCGGCGGTGCCCCGCAACGAGATCCGCTCGACGACCCGCCCTTCGGCGTCCAGGTCCTCGACGATCTCCGCCAGCGCTCCGACCGGTGCGCTGCACCCGGCTTCCAGCGCCGCGAGCAACGCCCGTTCGGCGGTCGCCACGGCACGGGTGCCTTCATCGTCCACTGTGGATCCGAGCAGGTGCTCGATGTCCACGTCCCCGGCCCGGCACTCCACCGCCAGCGCACCCTGCGCGGGGGCGGGCAGCATCTGGATCGGGTCGAGGGTCTCGGTGATCTCCCCGGCCCGGCCGATCCTGGCCAGTCCGGCACGCGCGAGCACCACGGCATCCAGCTCACCGTCGGCCACCTTGCGCATGCGGGTGTCGATATTGCCTCGGATCGGCACGATTTCCAAACCGAGCCCGAGCGCGCGCAGTTGCGCGGTGCGCCGCGGCGAGCCGGTACCGACGGTCGAACCGGGCGGAAGCTCGCCGAGAGTCAGCCCGTCACGGGCGATCAGCGCGTCACGCGGGTCCTCGCGGCGCGGCACGGCGGCCAGCACGATGCCCGGTTCCGGTTTCGTCGGCAGATCCTTGTACGAATGCACGATGACGTCGACTTCCTTGCGCAGCAACGCTTCGCGCAGCGCGGAAGTGAAGACGCCGACCCCGATCGTCGGAATCGGCGCGGACGACTTGTCGCCAGGGGTCGTCACGGTGACGAGTTCGACCTCGGCCCCGGTGGCGCGCAGGGCGTCGGCGATGGTGCCGGTCTGCGCGAGGGCGAGTTTGCTGCCGCGCGTCCCCATGCGGATGACTCTGCTCACTGATGATCACTCGTCTTTCGGCGTCGCGGTGGGACTCGCCACGGCGGCGGGCGCCTGCGGGTCGAGGCAGAACAGCTCGCGCAGCGCGTTGGCGTAGTCGGTGTCGGCCGTCTCGGCGGCCAGCTGCTTCACCCGCACCGTCGGCGCGTGCAGCAGCTTGTCGACCACCCGGCGGACCGTGCGGCCGACCTCCTCGCGGACCCCCGCTTCGAGGTCCGGCAGGCGGTTGTCCAGCCGCAGCAGTTCGGCGTCGACCACCTCGGCCGCCCGGCGGCGCAGCGCGGTCACCGTCGGGGTGACCTCGGCGCTGCGCTGGCCGGCGAGGTACTCGCGCACCTCGTCGAGCACGATGCCGGTGGCCTTCGCGGTCTGGCGTTCGGTGGTCGGGGTGCCCGCCTCGCGCATGCGGCGCTGGATGGTCTCGAGGTCGACCACGGTGACGTCGGCCAGTTCGGCGACGTCGTGCTCGACGTCGCGCGGGAGACCGAGGTCGCACACCACCAGCGGACGGCCGCCACGGGCCGGGACGTGCTCGGCGGTGAAGACCGCGGCCTGCGCGCCGGTGCAGCAGACGACGACGTCCGCCTCGGCGACCGCGGCCGCGATGCCGCTCATCCGCACGGCCTTCGCGGGCACACCCTGCTCGACGCTCGCGGCGGCGAGCCGGGCGGCCCTCGCCTCGGTGCGGTTGGCGATGGTCAGCTCGCCGATCCCGGATTTGCGCAGGTGGGAAGCGGTCAACGCGCCCATCGAACCGGCGCCGACGATCAGCGCGTGCTTGCCCTCGATGTCCCCGGCCGCGGCGAGCGCCTCGGAAACGACCGAGGCACCGAGCTGGTCGAGGCCGGTCTCGCTGTGCACGCGTTTGCCGACGCGCAGCGTGGTCTGGATCAACTCGTGCAGGGTGCGGCCGACGGTGCCGGCGTCACGCGCGGTGGCGTAGGAGGACCGGATCTGGCCGAGGATCTGCGTCTCGCCGACGACCATCGAATCCAGGCCGGAGGTGACCGAGAACAGATGCTCGATCGCCGCGCCCGCGTAGTGCACGTAGAGCGAGTCGTAGAGGTCCGCGGGCTGCATCCCGGCCTGGCGGGCGAGCACGCCGGAAACGTCGTTCAACCCGCCGTGGAAGGTCTCGACGACGGCGTAGACCTCGATGCGGTTGCAGGTGGAGACGAGTATCGCCTCACTGACGTGCTCGGCCTGCTGCAGTTCGTGGAGCACCTTGGTCACGTCGGTCGCGGGGACCGCGACGCGCTCCAGGGTGCTCAGCTCGGCACTGCGGTGCGAGAGCCCGACCGCCAAGACGCTCATTTCAGCGCACCACCATTCCGTTGCCGTGGCCGTTCACGCTGCCATTCTCGGCCGTCACGGGACCAGTGTCCCCTCCACCATTGCCATGAGCGGCCAGATCCGCGCGGCGGGCGACATGGAACGACAGGATCTGCAACTCGACGGCGAGATCGACCTTGCGAACCTCGATATGCGGCGGCACCTGCAGCACCACCGGGGCGAAATTCAGGATGCACTGCACGCCACCTGCGACAAGCCGGTCGCAGACCGACTGCGCGGCGGTGGGCGGAGTGGCGATGACGCCGATGGAGATCTGCCGTTCGGCGCAGACTTTGGGGATCTCGTCGAGATGCGAGACCGGGAGACCGCCGACCGGCACGCCGACCAGATCCGGGTCGAGGTCGAACAGCGCTTCGACCGGGAAACCGCGGCCGGGAAACCCGCCGTAGTTGGCCAGCGCGTGGCCGAGGTTACCGATACCGACCACGGCGACCTTGTGCTTGCGGGTCAGGCCGAGGATGCGCTCGATCTGGCTGACCAGGACGCCGACCTCGTAACCGACGCCACGGGTGCCGTAGGAGCCGAGGTAGGACAGGTCCTTGCGCAGTTTCGCGGAGTTGACGCCCGCGGCCTGCGAGAGTTCTTCGCTGGAGATCGTGGTCGCGCCCTGCTCGGCCAATCCGGAGAGGACTCGCAGGTAGACGGCGAGGCGGGCGACCGCGGCTTCGGGGATCGACTTCGCGCGGACCGCTTCCGGTTCGGCGACCGTCTCGACGGCGGGCATCTCCGCGGTGGGCGCGTTGTCGGCGTCCGGTGTCACCCGGGTGCGCCGGCCTCGTTGCGACACCACGCTTGTCCGCTCCCTCTGGTCCTGCTGAGTACATGAGTCGCCCGAACCAGGAAATCGGCTCTTGACCCGAAGCGCTGAGTCCGGTTCGATGCCGGGCGCCCATCGGCGGCGATGGCTCTACGGTAGCCACTTGTGAACGCAGGCACAAAGTCACTGGTAGGTGCTGTGTTGAAGGTCGCGTGAGGACAGCGTCAACGAGCGTTGACCGACACCGTGTGCCAACCGGTCGCGCCGTCCGGCACGGTTCCGACGCGCGTTTCGGTCTGCGTGTAGCCGGATTGATCGGTCGCCCTGACGGCGATTTGATGCTGACCAGCGGGGATGTCGATCTCGGTCCACCACATGCGCCAGGTGTCCTTCGACGTCTCGGCCGACAGCACGGTCTCCCGCCACAGCCCCTGATCGACCCGGATCTCGACCTTCGCGACGCCGGTGTGCTGCGCCCACGCGATCCCGGACACCACGACCTTGCCCGCGTCCACCGCCGAACCGGGGGCATCGATCCGCGACTGCGTCTTCACCGGCCCTTCGCGCCCCCAGCCCCGGCCGAGCCAGTACGCCTCGCGCGCCTGCCAGGTGGTGATCTCCAGGTCGGTCACCCATTTCGTGGCGGACACGTACCCGTACAGCCCGGGGATCACGATCCGCGCGGGGAAGCCGTGTTCGATCGGCAGTGGTTCGCCGTCCATGCCGATGGCGAGCATCGCGCCACGCTGGGCGTCCATGGCGGCTTCGACCGGGGATCCGCAGGTCCAGCCGTCGACGCTGGTCGCGAACATCTGCTCGGCGCCGGGCCTCACCCCCGCCTCGTTCAGCAGGTCGCGCAGGTCGACGCCGAGCCAGCGCGCGTTGGAGATGTACGGGCCGCCGACCTCGTTGGAGACACAGCACAGCGTGACGTCGCGTTCGATCAGCGGCCGTGAGCGGATGTCGTCATACGTATAGGTGACTTCGCGGTCGACCATCCCGTGGATCCGCAGGCGCCAGTCCTCGGTGCGGACCTGCGGGACGACCAGTGCCGTGTCGATCCGATAGAAATCCTTCGAAGGAGTGAGATATGGCGGGGTGCCGAACTTCACGAAGTCGGCGTCCGGCGGTATCGGTGGAGCGGTCCGGGCCGCGACGAGCCTGCCGACGGAGGCGCGCGATTCCTCGGCGTTCTCGCGGGTTCCGACGAGCTGTCCGGTCAGCGCGGCCACCCCGGCGCCGGCCGCGACGGAAGCCCCGGTGAGCAGGACCTTCCGCCGGTCCGGCCCCTCGCCTTCGCGATCGTCGAAGAACACCGGCGGCCGGAAGAACCGGTGCAGCCAGGTGAAGACGGCGAGTCCGGCGACCGTCGCGGCCACCGGTGCCAGCAGCGAGAGCTGCCCGAGGTCGGTGCGCACGAAGACCGCGGCGACCCCGGCCGCGCCGAGTAGCCCGACCAGCACCTGGCCCGGCAGCGGCTTGCGTCGCGACAGCTGTCCGGCGAGCGGCGCGAACAGCACCAAGACGACGGCGAGACCGAACCTGAGGACGGGTTTGTCCCAGGTCTCCAGCGTCCGCTCGGCCCAGGCCACGACGGCGTGCGGGCTGTGGTCGATGACGAAGTTCGCCACGGCGATGAACGGCGAAGCCGTATACCCGACGAAGCCCGCGACAAGATGTCCGACACCGAGCGCGGCGGCCAGGGCGAGCAGCCCGGTCAGCGCGGCTTGCGGGAAGGTGAGCCTGCGTTCGTCGTCCACGACTCCATCTTCACCAGGGGCGGGGACCGCGGTCGGCCGTTCGCCCTTACGAGTGTCTTACGCCAGTGCTTCGCGGAGCCTGTCCTCTTCGACCCGCCAGTAGCCGTGTTCGGCGTCGTCGACCAGGATCACCGGCACGCGGTCGCCGTATTCGGCCCGCCATTCCGGGTCGCTGTCGACGTCCTGCGCCGACCAGGCGACGCCGAGTTCGCCACAGATCCGTTCGATGTCCTGTTCCGCGACCTCGCACAGGTGGCAGCCCGTGCGGGTCATGACGGTCACGTGGTGGGCCATACGTCAATCCTTACCTGAGTTACCTGAGCCGGAGACGCCGGAGCTTGCCCGTCGCCGAATGCGGCAGCGACTCGGCGAACTCGACGGTGTGCGGCACCTTGTATCCGGCCAGGTGCTCCGCGCAGTGCTCGACGACCTGCTGTTCCGAGAGCGACGCGCCGGGTGCCGGAACCACGACGGCCTTCACGGCCTCGCCGGTACGTTCGTCGACGACGCCGACCACACCCGCTTCCACGACCTCGTCCAGCATCGAGATCACGTTCTCGACCTCGTGCGGATAGACGTTGAAGCCGTTGACGATGATCAGGTCGTTCGCCCGGTCCACCAGGTGCAGGTCGCCGTCGGTGTCGAGGTAGCCGACGTCGCCGGTGCGGAACCAGCCCTCCTCGTCGGGACCGTGCGCGCCGTCGGGCCAGTAGCCGGAGAACAGGTTCGCGCCGCGGATGGACACCAGCCCGGTGCCACCGTCCTCGTCGAAGGCGTCACCGAGGTCGTCGGGGTCCAGTGGGACCGGCGTCGCGTCGCCGTCGCTGTCGACCAGCCGGAGCTCGATCCCAGGCAGCGGCCGCCCGACCGAGCCCGGCTTCGGGTAGCCGGTGACCAGCGTCGTGGTGACCACCGGCGCGCATTCGGTGAGGCCGTAGCCCTCGTAGACGTCCAGGCCGGTGGCGCCGCGGATCGCGGCGAGGATCTTGGGGTGCAGCGGCGCCGCACCGGAGGTCATCCGCCGGATGCTGGAGAGCCCGGCGCCCAGTTCGTCGGGGTCCATCGCGGCGAACTCGGCGTACATCGCGGGCACGCCGGCGATCGAGGTCACCCGGTACTCGGCGCAGTCGGCCAGCGTCCGCTCGGCGAGGAAGCGCTCGGAAAGGATCGCCGTCGCGCCGACCGACGTGGTCTGCAGCAAACCGGGGCCGAGGCCGTAGACGTGGAACAACGGGATGGTGATGAGCACGCGGTCGCCGTGCACGAGCGGCGTCGGGACGATCCGGCTCAGCTGGTCCAGGTTCGCCAGCAGCGCCCGATGCGACAGCATCACGCCGCGCGGCGGGCCGGTCGTGCCGGAGGTGTACGAAATGACGGCAATGTCCTCGCCGGCCCCGGCCGCGTCGACCGGTCCGACTGCTCCATCCGAGGTAATGGGTGGTGAGAGGCTGGTCACTCCGTCGAAGAGTTCCTCGGTCGGTTCGCGTTCGAGGAGCAGCCGGGCGCCGCTGTGTTCCAGCAACCCGTTCAGCTCCGCCACCGGCGCCTGCGGCGAGATCGGGACGACGGTCGCGCCGGCCCTCAGCGCCCCGAACAGCGAGACGGCGAACGCGGCCGACGTCGGCAGCCGCAACGCCACCCGGTCACCGCGGTCGATTCCCGCGTCGAGCAGGGCACGGGCCAGCGTGTGGGCGGCATTGTCGAGTTCCGCCCAAGTCAGCGTGACCCCGCCGCCGGTCTCCTGGACGGCCGTCTTGCCGGGCCACTGCCGGGCGGCCTCGGCGAGCAAAGTGGGCACGCTTCCTTCGGCAACCTGCTCCGCGCTCAACTGCGAACCTCTTCCCTCGATGAACGGCGTTGCCAGTTTGTCATCTCGGCCGTCGTCATGGGGGTCACTCGCTTTCGTCGCAGTTCCGTAACCCCGGCACCGCTACCTACTTCGCGGTAACTACACGTATGCTGCTGATCGTCGTCGAGTGGTGTTGATCACTCGATGGTGAGAAAGGAAGTCCGGACGTGCAGATCTTGCAGGCCCACGCGGCGGTGGGACATGCGGGCCGGTCTTCTCTGTCCGGAACGGGAGGTGCACCGTGACCCTTCCCGCGCCCAGCCCCGTCTCCATGCTGGCGGGCCATATTCTCCGCCGGAGCGGCCTCTCCCCGGCGCCGTCGCCTCGACAGGCCGACGAAACCACCGAAGAGACCAATGCCGCCGCCGAAGCCGCGAAGGCCGAAGCGTGGGACCTGGTCAGCGCCGCGCAGGGTGGCGACACTTCCGCCTTCGGCAGGCTCTACGACCGCTACGTCGACGTCGTCTACCGCTACGTCCTGTTCCGCCTCGGCGACCGGGACCTCGCCGAGGACGTCACCAGCGAGACCTTCCTGCGCGCGCTGCGCCGCATCACGTCGGTCAGCTACCAGGGGCGTGACGTCGGCGCCTGGTTCGTCACGATCGCGCGCAACATCATCCTCGACCACGTGAAGTCGAGCCGGTTCCGCCTGGAGGTGGTGACCGACGAGGTCGCCGAACCCAGCGGGGCACCGATCGGGAACGTCGGCGTCCAGGCCGTCGCGGGGCCGGAACAGCAGGCCATCAGCCGGGCGACCCGGGCCGAACTGCTGCGTTGTGTCGCCGAACTGGGTGAAGACCAGCGCGAATGCATCGTGCTGAGGTTCATGCAGGGGCTTTCCGTCGCCGAGACCGCGGCGATCATGAGGCGCAACGAAGGCGCCATCAAGGCACTCCAGCACCGCGCGGTACGCCGGTTGGCACAACTTCTGCCCACGGGATTACGTTAAAGTTCCATATTTCTTCCTCACCGGGCCTTGCCGTAACCCTGGGGTGCTCCCACTCGTTTCCCAAGCCAGACCGGTGTCAGGACCGGGGCTGAGCGCAAGAGACGGAGCAGGACCGTGGGCGTGCCGGGATGGTTCGCACGGGAGCGAGCGGACGGTGACCGCTTCGCGGACCTTGTCGACGGCGACGCGGTTCCGGAAGCGGACGAATTCGCGCGTGAACTCGCGCTCGTCGGCGACTTGCGCGAACTGGGCTCGGCAGGCGCTCCCGACGCCGAAACCCGGCAACGGATCCGCGAGGAGATCGCCGGACGTCTCGCCGAAGCCGAAGCACCGCCGAAACGGCGTGGCCACACCGTCGCCAACCTCGCCGCGGCCGCCGTCGCGCTCTTCCTCGCGCTGGGCGGCCTCACCTTGCTGCTGTCCAAGGACGCTCTGCCGGGTGATCCGCTCTACGGCATCAAACGAGCGGGTGAATCGGCCGCGCTCGGGCTCACCTTCGACGAGAAGGACAAGGCGAACAAGCATCTGGAGTTCGCCACGAACCGGGTCGGCGAACTCGACGAACTCACCCGGCAGGCATCGACCACCGAGGCGTACTTCACCGGCCTCGCCGATTTCGAGTCCGAGCTACGCGCGGGGGTCTCGCGGCTGACGGCCGTCGTCACCGACGAAGGCGGCCAGACACGGCTGACGGAACTCCGCACCTGGGCGCGGCAGCAGTCCGACCGGCTCGGCCTGCAGATCGAACGAGCCCCCGCCGAAGCGCGGGACAAGTTCACCGCCGCCCGCACCCTGCTCGAGAAGGTCCAGGCCCGCACGACCGATCTCGGCTCGCGGCTGGTCTGCTACACGATCACCACGGGCTCGTCCGACGAACTGGGCGCCGTCCCGGCCGCCGGTGACTGCGTGCGCGACCCCGGCTCCCCCGACGCCGTCGTACCGCCGTCGACCGTTCCCGGGCCGTCCTCCGCGCCGGCAGGGTCGCCGACGCCGACGCGGACACCGACGGCTGTCCCGCCGTCGTCCGGCGTGGACACCGACGGCCCGACCGGACCACTCACGCCGCCGACCGGCGGGACGCCACCGCCCGTGCCGACGCCTCCGACAACCAAACCGAACCCGCCGCTGCCGGTCCCGACGACCGTCACGCCACCCCCGCCGCTACTTTCGATTCCGCCGCTGATCCCGGGGTTGCCACCGATCGTCATCGGCTGACGAGACGGGTGATGAGGCAGGCGCCACACCTGGGACAGCCCGGTTGAGCTCTCGCTACGCTGTGCATAGGCACCTGGGATTCCGGAGGCGGTGTGCGTGTCAGTTTGGCGGGGCAGGGATAAGAGTCAAGAGCTCGAACGGCTGGCCGAGCTCGCGGGCGAGGCGTCGGCCGAGGCCGCCATGGCGACCGCGACCGCCGAAGCCCTCGAACCGCCGGCCCCGCCCGCACCGCCGGACCTGACCGCGGCCGCCTTCTTCGACGTCGACAACACCATGATGATGGGCGCGTCGATCTTCTACTTCGCCCGCGGCCTGGCCGCGCGAAAGTTCTTCACCTCCGCCGATCTGGCCGGTTTCGTCTGGCAGCAGGTGAAATTCCGCCTCGGTGGCCGGGAGAACAAAGAGGACATCAAAACCCATCGCGAACGCGCACTGTCCTTTGTGGCTGGTCGGACCGTGCAGGAACTGACCGACATCAGCGAAGAGATCTACGACGAGCTGATGGCGGACAAGATCTGGTCCGGCACCAGGGCCCTGGCGCAGATGCACATCGACGCCGGCCAGCGCGTCTGGCTCGTCACCGCGACCCCGATCGAACTCGCCGCCATCATCTCGCGGCGCCTCGGCCTCACCGGCGCGCTGGGCACCGTCGCCGAGACCAAGGACGGCGTCTACACCGGCCGTCTCGTCGGCGATCTGCTGCACGGCCGCGCGAAAGCCCACGCCGTCCGGGCACTCGCGTCACGCGAAGGGCTGAATCTCAAGCGCTGCACGGCGTATTCGGACTCGCAGAACGACGTCCCGATGCTGTCGGTCGTGGGGACCGCGGTCGCGGTGAACCCCGACGGCGGCCTTCGCGACGTCGCCCGTGCGCGCGGCTGGGAGATCCGCGATTTCCGGACCGGGCGGAAGGCCGCGAAAATCGGCGTTCCCTCGGTGCTCGGTGTCGGCGCGGTCGCCGGTGCCGTGGCGGCCGGAATGGCCTACCGGAAGCGCTGACCCCGCCCTCCACGCGTTTAGTCCTCTGAATGCGGTCCTTGCGCTGGGCAACTACCGCATTCAGAGGACTAAATGCGTTCTGGGTCAGCCCTTGAAGACGCTCTTCCGCTGCGAAAGACGTTTGTACAGCGATTGCTGGATCGACTCCCGCACCTGGTCGGTCAGCGTGAACACCAGCATCGGGTCGTCGACGGCGTCCGCGTCGTAGGTGTCCGTGCGGATGGGCTCGCCGAACTCGATGCTCCACTTCGTCGGCAGTGGGATCACGCCGAGCGGGCCGAGCAGCGGGAAGAACGGCGTCACCGGGAAATACGGCAGGCCGAGCAGCCGGGCGAGCAGCTTGATGTCGCCCACCTTCGGGTAGATCTCCTCCGCGCCGACGACCGACACGGGAATGATCGGCACTCCGGCCCGCAGCGCCGCGGAAACGAAACCGCCTCGGCCGAAGCGCTGCAGTTTGTACCGCGACGAGAAGGGTTTCCCGATGCCCTTGAACCCTTCCGGCCAGACACCGACGAGTTCTCCCTTGCGCAGCAAGCGTTCCGCGTCGGCGTTGCAGGCGAGGGTCTGCCCGGACTTGCGCGCGAAGGAACCGACCAGCGGCACCTGGAACACCAGATCCGCGCCGAGGCCGCGCAGATGCCTGCCGCCGGGGGCGTGGTCGTGCACGGCGACGGCGGTCATCAGCGCGTCGAGCGGCAACGTGCCGGAGTGGTTCGACACCAGCAGCGCGCCGCCGTCGGACGGCAGGTTCTCGACGCCGAACGTGTCGACGCGGAACCACTTCTCGTACAGCGCGCGCAGCGGCGGCAACAGCAGTGTCTCGGTGAGCTCGGCGTCGAAACCGAACTCGTCGACGGTGTAGTCACCGGTCAGCCTGCCCCGCAGGAACCCCAGTGCCTTCTTGAGCGACTCCGGGAGCAGCTCCGAATCGGCGGGCTGGGTCTTGGCGGGTGGGACCCGCACCGGGCCGGGGAACTCGACCACAGGTGCGTCCGCCCGGCGTTCCTGCTGCTTCAGCAGCTCTTGCGCCTCTTCGGACTCGCGAAGATCCCGATTCGCCTGGGCGGCCGGGTCCGGCTTCTCTCTGCCGGGGCCGTGCAACGGGATGACCTGCGCTTCAGCGCCGCTCACGTTTTCCGCCTCGCCTTCGTGAGAGTTTTCGGGGGTGCTTCCGTAGGGCCTGCTCACCGGTTCGTCGCCTGCCCGGTCGCCGCGGCCACCAGTACCTTGCCCGCGAGCCCGGCGAGCCTGCCACCGTCCACCACGGGCCTGAGCCCGCGGCCGGTGATGTAGTCGTCGAACGCCTCACGCGTCGTCCAGCGCGGGATGTAGCCGAAGTCCTTCTTGAGCTTCGTGACGTCCACGACGCGGCCGAAGTTCAGCAGCCGGACCTGGTCGGCGGAGAAGTCGACCACGCGGGCACCGCGCAGCACCTTCCCGACCGACGGCACGACACCGCTGGGCATCGGCAGTCCGACCCGGCCGGCTCGCCGGATCGCCTGAGACAGGGTGAGTACCCCTTCCGAGCCGACATTGAACACGCCGGGCTTGTCTTCCAGCGTCGCCCGCTCGAAGACGCCCAGCGCGTCCGAGGCGTGCAGCAGCTGGATCCGGGCGTCGTAGCCGAAGACGGTCGGAACCACCGGCAGCGCGAAGTAGCGCGAAAGCACGGTGTCGATTTCGGGGCTGATGATGTTGGCGAACCGGAAGAGCGTCGTGGTGATGTCGGGACGGCGGCGCATGAGCCCGCGCACGTACCCCTCCATCTCGACGGCGTCCTTGACGTATCCGCTGGTCGAGGTGGGAATGAGCTCGGAATCCTCGGTGAAGACGGCCTGCGAACGCGCGCCGGCGCCGTAAACCGCGGCCGTGGACTTCACCACGAGCTTGCGCACGAGCGGCGAACGCTGGCAGGCCGCCAGCAGCCGCATCGTGCCGATGACGTTGACCTCTTTGAGCGCCGTGCGACGGGCGGGCCCGGCCGGATGCGCGGTGCACGAGGCGTGCACGACGGTGTCGACCTTGGCCGTGCTGATCACCTTGGCGATCAGCGGGTTGCGGATGTCGGCACGGATGTATTCGGCGTGGCCCATCCGCTGCAGCACCGACTTCGGCGGTGGCGTGGTGTCCACGCCGATCACCCGCTCGAACTCGGGATTGTTGCCGAGTCTGGCGAGCAGTTTCCCGCTAAGGTCTCCCCCGACCCCGGTCACGAGCACGATGTTCGACGGCATAGGACTCCCTGCGGCTTTCAGGCGGTTTCTCGGACTCGATCACGGGGTCCTGATGACCTTGAGTACGTACTGGATCTACCGAGTGTGCGCGACCTGCACTCACTGGAAGCATCGCGCGGCTGCCCTTGAGATGTTACCGCTCATTAGGGGTAGTCGAGGCAGCGCTTACATGCTATTAACCGGGCGCTCGCAGAGGGGATCCGTGTCTCACTCGAATGGATGGACGCTGCCCACTAAATGGGAGTGGCCCGCCCAGAAACTGGACGGGCCACTCACCGGCTGTGTCTTACTTGCCGGCCTTCCTACGCTGAACACGCGTCCGGCGCAGCAACTTGCGGTGCTTCTTCTTCGACATGCGCTTACGGCGCTTCTTGATCACAGAGCCCATCGAGAGCGCTCCTTCCTTCGTCGTCGGTCACGCTGCCCGGCGCAGCGTCCAACGGGTGGAGCGCACAGGCACGAGCGGTCTTCCAGGGTACCCGCGCCCCGGAAGGCGCCCTCCGGCGGGCACACTGTGCTCCGCGAAGCGAGCCTCAGCCCACGTCGAAGTACGCACCCTGTAGATATTCGTGAACAGCCTTTTCGGGGACTCTGAACGACTTCCCCACGCGCACCGCGGGCAATTCACCCGAGTGAACTAGGCGGTAGACGGTCATCTTGGAGACCCGCATCAGCGTGGCCACCTCGGCGACCGTCAGAAACTGGACCTGGCCCACTGAGGGCAGATCATCCTTCTTGTTCGGCGGCATGATTCACCGTGTCCTTCGACACGTGTCGCGCCACGAGGCTTCCCCACCTGTGGTATCGACACGCACGTGCTCTCCTGAGAGTAGCGGGACTGGTGGGACTAAAGCGACGCGAGTCACCGAGATGGGCCTGTCCGACTACGCATTTCGTCCTCTGAATGCGGTGGTTCGGCGTCGAACTACGCATTCAGAGGACTAAACGCGGGGGTCGTGGGCGGCGCCGAGTTCGGTCGAGCGGTCCTTCGCGGCCTCGATGGCGGCCAGGAGCGCCGCGCGGACGCCGTGCTTCTCCAGTTCGCGGATGGCGTTGATGGTCGTTCCGGCGGGCGAAGTGACGGCTTCGCGCAGCAGCACCGGGTGTTCGTCGGACTCCGCGAGCATCTTCGCCGCCCCGACCGCCGACTGGATGATCAGCTGACCGGCGAGCGCACGCGGCAGGCCGAGCAGGATCCCGGCGTCGATCATGGCCTCGACCAGGTAGAAGAAGTACGCCGGCCCGGAGCCGGACAACGCCGTGACGGCGTCCTGCTGCGACTCCGGCACCTCCACGACCTGCCCGACGTGCGAAAGCAGGTCCTTCACCACCGCGATGTGCTCGGCGGTCGCGTGCGCGCCCGCGGAGACCGCGCTCATGGCCTCTCCGACGAGCATCGGCGTGTTCGGCATGACCCGCACCACGGGGACGCCCTCGGCCAGCCTGCGCTCGTACAGGGCGGTCGGCAGGCCCGCGCACAGCGAGACCACCAGCGACTCCTTGCCGAGCAACGGCGCGAGGTCGGCCAGCACCGGGTCGATGTCCTGCGGTTTGACCGCGACGACCAGGACGTCCGCCCGGCGCGCGGCGTCGGCGACGGTGACCCCTTGAACGCCGTAGCGCTCGGTCAGCTCGGCCGCGCGCGCCGGATAGCGTTCGGTGAACAGCAGGTCATCCGGGCTGTGCCCGCCGTGCAGCAGGCCCGAGAGCAGGGCCTCTCCGATCTTTCCCGCACCGAGGACCGCGATCACACTCATGCCTTCTTCCCGTACTGGGTCACTTCGCGTCGCATGAGCGGACACTGTGTCGATGATTCGCTCGCAGGCTCGCTCATGCCGTTCAGCGTGCCAAACCGCCGTCAGCCGCCGGGCGCCGGGGCGAGCGCCAGCTGACGCGCCTGGCAGACCAGCCTGCCCTGCGCGTCCACCACGATGGCGTCCGAGTCGAACCAGGCCTCGTTCACCGACTGGGCCCGCACGATCACCCGCAGCCAGCCCGGCGCCGGGCGCGTGCGCAGCAACGCGGTCAGCTGCACGGTGGGCGCCCAGCCGACGCGGCCGAGGTTGTAGACCACCGGTGGATTCACGTCCCCCGCGAGCAGGGCGAAGAACGGATCCGGCAGACCGTGCCGCGGCCGGACCCACAGCCGCATCTTCGGCGGGTCGCCGATCCGGCCGTGCAGGTAGCCCACACTCGCCGGATCCAGCCGGACTTCGCAGCCCTTCGCCAGGTTGAACATGCCTTCGGAGGTCTCACCGGTGACGGACACCGCGCCGGGCGGCGGCTCCGCGGGCATGGCGGGGACGTCGGTCCACTCCGGCCGCCGCATCGGCAGCCGCCCGGTGGTCACCCTGGCCTCGACGCAACTGCGGCCCCGCTGCTCCAGCAGGACCGCGACGACCGAGGCGCGCCGTCCGACCTTCCGGACGTCGGTGCGCAGCAGCACCGGCCCCACCGCGGGCGGATGCAGGAACTCCGCGCTGATCGCCAGCGGCTCGGACGGCGGTTCGCCGCGTTCGTGCAGATGCGCGAGGGCGGTCCGCGCCATCAAGGCCATCAGGAAGCCGCCGTGCGGATGCCCGCCGATCGACCATTCCGTGCGCAGTACCGCGGTGAACGTGCCGTCACCCAGTGATCGCGTCGCACACGCCGCGTCGAAGGAGGTGACCGTGTCGTCGGCCGCGCTCACCGAGAACTGACCAAGGCCACGAGCCGATCCATCGGGGTGCGGGAGATCAACAAGCGCAGCTGGTTCACGGTCGGAACTTTACGTGTACCAGCGCCTGGAGTGCAGACAGGAATGAATCTCCGCACCCGGAGACGATCTTTGTCACTGGCCGAGGTGGAACCTCGCGAACAAGAGTGACTCCGCGAGGTCCCTCGATCGCTGTGCCGCGTTCGGCGACCGGCGGGTGTTGATCTCCAGTACGACCTGTCCGGCGAAATCGCTGCTCACGAGCTTTTCGAGGAGTTCGGCGCACGGTTCGATCCCGCGTCCGGGTACCAGGTGCTCGTCCTTCGGGAGGCCGGTGCCGTCGGCCAGATGGACGTGCGTAAGGCCGGAACCCATCCGTTCGGCGAGCGCGAGGGCGTCCATTCCCGCCGCCGCCGTGTGGGACAGGTCGAGCGTGTAGTGGCGAAACCCTACGTCCGTAGGGTCGATCGACGGCCGGAAGGCCGACACGCGCGCGGTCCGCGAGCCGCCGGGCGGGCGGACCTTGAACATGTTCTCGACCGCGATCTCGATGCCGCTTTCCGCTTCGAGTTCGTCGACGAGGTCACCGAACGCGTCGCCGTAGCGGCGCTGCCACCGGAACGGCGGATGCACCACCACCGTGCGCGCACCCAGTTCCAGCGCCGCGTCCACGGACATCCGCAGGCGCACCTCGGGATCCGGGGACCACACGCGCTGGGTGATCAGCAGCGACGGCGAGTGGATCGACAGCACCGGCACCCCGGTGCGGCGCGACCACCGACGCAGCGCGGTGACGTCCTGGCTGACCGGATCGGCCCAAACCATCACTTCCACGCCGTCGTAGCCGAGGTCGGCGGCCATCTCGAAGGCCGCTCCCGCCCGCAACGGCCAGACGGACGCGGTCGAGATCCCCACCGGAACAGGAACTGCCATTCCGGCATCCTCCCCGAGGCCGCTAACGGGCCACGAGGAGGAGTGCGGCCGGTGAGACCGTCACCACCAGTCCGACCAGTACCGCGAGCACCAGGGTCTGCAGGTCGTCCGCCTTGCGGATCTTCCGGACGATCCACACCAGCGCGACGATCACCAGCAGCGCGGCGACCAGTGCGGCGGCGGGGATGTTCACCCACAGCCAGTTGAAGCCCAGCCAGACCCCGGCACCGCCGACCACGCCGAGGGCGAGCTGACCGGCCAAGGCCAGCCATTGCTTGCCCGGTGAAGCGTTCTCGACGTACTCCTCGGGCTCGTCCTCTTCGACGACGTCCGCGTCCTGGTCGTCCTCGTAGTCGTCTTCGTAGTCGTCGGACCGGTAGCCGGCCGCCGTCCGGTCGAAGCCGTACTCCTCGCGTTCGAAGTCCGGGCCGCTGTCGGGGTAGGCCGGGTCGGCGAAGTCGCGCTCGTACTCGTCGAGGTCGTCCGGTGGCCGGTCGCGGTCGTCGAGCGAATGCGGCGGCACGAACGGCATCGGCGCCGGATGGGGAGAACCCATGGTCGGCGGCCCGGCGTCGAACGGATCCGGTTCGGGATCCGCCACCGGCTCGACGGGCGCGGCGGCCGCGGGCGGCGGCACCGGCGGGATCACGCCGATCTCGGTGTCCTCGGACTGCACCTTCTGGCGTCGCTTGCGCCAGCCCGCCAGCCCGGCGGGTACCTCCGGCTCGACGGGCGCGGGTGGCTTGGCTTCGGGAGCGGGCTCGTCACCCACCGCGGCGAACTGCTCGGTGCTCGGCTCGGCCTTGGGCTGGACCGGGCGGGCAGGCGGACGACGGCGCCGCACCGGTTGGGCGGGCGGGGTCGCGAACGCGCCGCCGGCCATCGGGCCGGGCTGGTCCTGGTCCTCGTCGACGCCCGCGTCGACGCCGCCGTCGAGTCTCGCCGAGAGACCGGTGGACGGTGGACCGGCCGGCGGCTCGGGGCGGCGGCGGACCGGCGGCACCGCGCCGCGCGTCTCTTCCGGACCGGTCGGCCGGGGACGGCCGCGCGGGGGCAGGCCGGTGGAATCGGGCATCCGCTGGTAGCCGCTCGACTCCTGGGGCGGGGCCGGGCGCGTGAACTGGCCGGACTGCTGCGGTGGCCGCTGCTGGTAGCCGCTCTGCTCCTGCGGCGGAGCCGGCCGGACGAACTGGCCCGACTCCGGTGAGGGAGGGACCGGCTTCGGCTGGACCGGCTTCGGCGGGGCCGGACGGGCGAACTGCCCGGACTCCTGCGGGGGCTGGACCGGCTTCGGCGGGCGCACCGGCGGTGTCTGGCGGGTCGGTGTCGACGCGACGTCCGGCGGCACCGGCAGCGGCGCGGAGTCCTGCTGCGGCGGCGTCTGCGGGCGGCCGCGACGCGGCGGGCGCGAGGGCGGCGGTGGGGTGTCGCCGGATACCCGGTCGATGATCGCCTGCGGCGCGGTGTCGCTCACCGACGGCGCGCGGCGGCCGCGCGTCGGCTCGGGAGCCTCGTCCTCGTCGTCGGCCGCGCGGCGTCGCCTGCGGCGCCCGCCTTCCGGCTGGGCTCCGTGCTGCGCGAGCAGCTCCGCCACGGTCTTCTGCGGCTGGCCGCTCTCTGTCTCGTCCGTCATACCGTGCTGTCCAATGCGCGCTCCAGCCGTTGCGAACCGGCTCGCGACGGGGCATCGGCGGCGTCACGCGCGCTAGTGGCCGTCATCCGCATTTCCGTCACCTCTTCACCGTGCCCGTTCTCCTTCGACGAAGTCCAGTCGGGCGCTGCCGCCCCCAGTCTCGTCCGCACCATTCGAATGGTCCAGCCGCCGCAGGATGACACCTTCGCGCAGCGCCCACGGGCAGATCTCCAGTTCTTCCAGTGAAAGCGCCCGCATGGTGGCCTGTGCGACGAGCGCGCCCGCCACCAGCTGATGCGCCCTGCTCGCGCTGACCCCCTCGAGTTGTGCCAGGTCATGGGCGGTCATCCGGGAGATGAACGCGATGAGCTGGCGCAACGCGGTGTCGGTCAGGGTACGGCGCACGTGCGGCCCGCTGGCCGACGGCGCCGCCCCGGTCAGTCGAGCGAGTGACCGGAAAGTCTTCGACGTCGCCACGACACGATCGGGTTCACCCAATTTGGCGACCTTCTTCGCGAGCGTGCCGAGCTGTTCTTCGAGCCAGGCCGAAGTCGCGATGAGTTCCGAGCGGGACGGCGGATCGTTCCGGAACCTCGTCCGGGTGGTCCTGCCCGCGCCCAGCGGGAGTGACTCGGCCAGCTCGGGCTCCTCGTCACGGCCCATCGCGACCTCGAGTGAACCGCCGCCGATGTCGAGCACCAGCAGCTTGCCCGCCGACCAGCCGAACCACCGGCGGACGGCGAGGAAGGTGAGCCGGGACTCGTCGACCCCGGAGAGCACCTTCAACTCGACGCCGGTCTCCTCTTGGACCTTCGCCAGCACCTTGGGGGCGTTCTTGGCCTCGCGGACCGCGGAGGTCGCGAACGCCATGACGTCTTCGCAGCCGAGCCGCAGGGCCGCCGCCTTCGCCGATTCGACCGCCCGCACGAGGCTGTCCGCGCCCGCGCGGCTCAGGTCGCCGTTGCGGGTGATCTGCTCGGCGAGCCGGAGGACGGCCTTTTCGGAATGCATCGGGGTCGGGTGGGCGCCACGATGGGCGTCGACCACGAGTAAATGGACGGTGTTGGAACCGACGTCGAGTACCCCTAGGCGCACGAGCGTCTACGGTACCCGCCCGCACGTCAGGTCACGAAACCGTAACCGTGATCTGTATCGCAACAGGCGGGTACCAGGCCGATCAGGTTTCGAACTTGTAGCCGAGGCCACGCACCGTGACCAGATGCCGGGGCGAACCCGGATCCGGTTCGATCTTGGACCGCAGCCGCTTCACGTGGACGTCGAGCGTCTTGGTGTCGCCGACGTAGTCCGCGCCCCACACCCGGTCGATCAGCTGTCCGCGGGTGAGCACGCGGCCCACGTTGCGCAGCAGGTACTCGAGCAGGTCGAACTCCTTGAGCGGCAGGGACACCTCCTGGCCGTCGACGGTCACCACGTGCCGCTCGACGTCCATCCGTACCGGCCCGGCGGACAGCACCAGCGGCGCCAGTTCGCCCTCGGCGCCGGGCTCACCGCCGCGGCGCAGCACCGCCCGCACCCGCGCGATGAGCTCGCGCGCCGAGTACGGCTTGGTGACGTAGTCGTCGGCGCCGAGTTCCAGCCCGACGACCTTGTCGATCTCGCTGTCCCGCGCGGTCACCATGATCACCGGGACGGCGGACCGCTGCCGGAGCTGCTTGCAGACGTCCGTTCCGCTCATTCCGGGGAGCATGAGGTCGAGCAGGACGATGTCGGCGCCGTTGCGGTCGAATTCCTCGAGCGCCTGCTGTCCCGTTCCGGCCACGGCGGCGGTGAAGCCCTCCTTGCGCAGCAAGAACGCGAGCGGGTCGGCGAACGACTCTTCGTCCTCGACGATGAGAACCCTCGTCACAGGTTTCCTCCATGGTCGGGGCTTTCTTGCCCTGTTGCCACGAGACGGGGTGTCCGCTCGGGGGTCTTCTCCGGCCGGGATGCCGGCGGAGTCTGTTTGGCGGCCGCCGGCGGTTCGGCACCGATATGCGCGGGGATCCGCAGGGTGAAGGTCGACCCGGTGCCGGGACGGCTCCAGAGGCCGACCGAACCGCCGTGGTTGGCCGCGACATGCTTGACGATCGCCAGGCCGAGCCCGGTCCCGCCGGTGGCCCGCGACCGCGCCTTGTCCGCGCGGTAGAACCGCTCGAAGACCCGCTGCTGCTCGTCCTCGGCGATGCCGATGCCGCGGTCGGTCACCGCGATCTCGACCTTGCCGTCGACCAGCCGCCTGCTGATCGACACCGGGCTGCCCGGCTGCGAGTACGCGACCGCGTTCTCCAGCAGGTTCGACAGTGCGGTGACCATCAGCGTCCGGTCACCCTCGATGAGGAGCCCGCTCGCCGCGTCGGTGGTGATGGTGATCTGGGCGGATTCGGCCGAGAGGGTGGTCCGGCCAAGCGCCTCGCGGACGACGGCGTCGACTTCGACCACGTTCAGATCGGGCAGCCGCTCGGCGCCCTGCAGCCGCGACAGCGCGATCAGCTCGGTGACGAGCTGGCCGAGCCGGGTCGACTCGCGGAGGATCTTGCCGCCGAACCGGCGGACCTCCGCCTCGTCGTCCGCGGCGTCGAGGACGGCCTCGGTGAGCAGCGCGATCGCGCCCACCGGCGTCTTCAGTTCGTGGCTGACGTTCGCGACGAAGTCCCGCCGGACGGCTTCGAGGCGGGCCGCCTCGGAGTGATCGACGGCCTCGACCACGGTGAACCCGTCACCGAGCGGGCGGACCTCGCCGAGGACGGCTTCCGGCTGGCGGCCCCTCGCCTCCAGCGGCGACAGGTCGATCTCCACCGGCTCTTCGGTCTCGACGACCTGTTCGGCCGCCTTGCGGGCCCGCGGATCGGCCTGGTTGACCTTCACCAGGCCCAGCTCGAAGGCGCGGGGGTTGTGCAGGACCATGTCGCCGAACTTGTTGAGCACGACGACCCCGTTGTTGCTGGAGCGCACGAGCCGTTCGAGCAGTTCGGCCACGGTGGGCCCGGTCGGGCGGCGCTCCTCGCGGCGGGCCCGGCCCCTCGCGATCAGGAAGCCGAAAACCACACCGACGATCAGTCCGCCGACGGCAAGGGCGAGGGCAACAGGCGTGGTCACAAGGGAATCGTAAGCGTCCGGGTAGCCTTTTGGCCTAGTACTGGATCCGTACTCGTGATGCCTATGACACCTGGCGACACCCTGTTCGCCTGCAGGTCAGACCCCGTTCACGTGACCGATCCCTGGCCGAGATCTACCGGGTGAGGCGGGTCACCCGAAGCGGGCAGGTCGACGGCCCCCGGCGCCCGGATTCCTGCTTTCGTCGCCGTTATCCCGGCTCCGCCTATCCCGCCTACGGGGAAATAGCGACGTTCCCGCCACAGTCGCCGGGGAATGTTGGGAGACTGTCGCCGTGGAACTCGTCAGTGACATCTCCCTGATCCGTGGAGAAGAAGAGCTGTTCGACCGGACGGCTCATCTGTTCGTCGCGGCGACCGACATCGCGTGCGCGGCCGACGATCTGTACACCTGGGCGCTTTCCCGGCCGTCACTCACCAGACAGGGCGAGCGGCTCGTGCACGACAAGCGGATCCGCAAGCTGTACCGCCCCGGTGTCCTGCTCAACGAGCAGACCGCGCAGCACCTGCACCGCCTCTCCCGGCTGGGCGCGCAGATCCGGATCGGCACCGAGGAGATCAACGAGACCATCCTGCTCGACGAGCGGGTCGCGATCATGGCGGGCGACGAGGGCAAGGCGGTGCGCTCCTACAGCGTCATCTCGCGCCCGGAGCTCGTGCAGGGCATCCTGTCGTTGTTCGAAACCGCCTGGCAGGCGGCCGCCACGCTGGAGACGTTCGACGCGCGGTTCGCCGACATCCGGATGGAGGCACCGCAGATCCTCGAGTTCCTGACCACCGGCTGCAAGGACGACAAGGCGGCGAAGAGTCTCGGCATGGGCGTGCGCACCTATCAGCGGCGTGTTTCGGAACTGCTGGTCGCGCTCGGCGTGACCTCGCGGATCCAGGTGGACGCGCGAGCGCGGGAGCTGGGCCTGCTGTGAAACGCCGCTGGGCAGGGCTCGCCGTGCTGCTCGCGCTCGCGGGCTGCACCACCACGGTCTCCGGCGCCGCGCGGCCCGAGCCGGAGAGCCCACCGGCGAACCTCGCCCTCGTCAACCCGGCACAGACCGCTTCGGTGCTCGGAGCGGTGAAGACGGCCATCGAAGCGGTGTTTTCCTACGACAGCACGGCCCTGCCGGCGCACGAGAAGGCGACCAACGAACACCTGGCCCCCGCCGCGCGCGAAGAGGTGGCGAAGTTGCTGACCACGGTCCGGAACTCGCCGGAGCCGGTCAAGCTGGTCACGCGGGTGATCGTCTCGGCAGCCGTCGAGCAGACCCCCGACAAGGCCCAGGTGCTGACGGTGGTCGACCAGAACAGCACCCGGGCGGCCGCCACCAGCAAGGGCATCGCGTCGGTACTGCTCTCGACGACGCGCGAGGGCGACCGCTGGCGGATCGGCGAGATCAAGGTGAACCCGACGCGGGTCCAGCTGCCGCCCGAGAAGCCGGGCGCGGGCGACCGCGCGATCGCGGTGACCCGGGACTCCGCCCGCGACGGCGGTCTGCGGATCGCGGAGACCCTGCTGCATGTGGATCCCGCCGATCCGGAAGGCACCTACGCTCGCTACGAATCCGTCGCGACCGGACCGCTGCTGACCCAGTTCCAGCAGGGCAAAGCGGCTCAGGTGACCCAGATCCGGAGCGCGGGCACGAAGTCGTCGATGGATCCGAAGTCGATCGCGGCGGTGATGGAGCTCGTGGACGACAAGGCGAGCGTGCTGCTCTACGCGACCACGAACGTCGTCGACGCCCAGGGCAAGGCCCAGGAGAAGAACCTGCCGATCGTCCTGCGCCTGCAGCGTCTCCCTGAAGGCTGGAAGGCCGCCAACATCGAGCTGGTCCAGGCCCTCCCCTGACGCAATTCGTCCTCTAAACGCGGTGGTCCGTAATACGAACTACCGCGTTCAGAGGACGAAACGCGAGCTAACGACCCTGGTTCGCGACGGCGGCCGCGGCTTCCTTGGCGGCCTCCGGGTCCAGGTAGGTCCCGCCGGCGGTGACCGGCTTGAGGTCCTCGGTCAGGTCGTAGCGCAGCGGGATACCGGTCGGGATGTTGAGCCCGGCGATGGCGTCGTCGGAGATGCCGTCGAGGTGCTTCACCAGCGCCCGCAGCGAGTTTCCGTGCGCGGCGACCAGAACGGTCTTGCCGGCGCGCAGATCCGGCACGATCGCGGACTCCCAGTACGGCAGCAGCCGCGCGACGACGTCCTTGAGGCATTCGGTCAGCGGGGCGGCGTCACCGAGGTCGGCGTAGCGCGCGTCGCCGACCTGGCTGAACTCGTCGGCCGGGTCGATCGGGGGCGGCGGGGTGTCGTACGAACGACGCCAGAGCATGAACTGCTCCTCGCCGAACTCGTCCAGCGTCTGCTTCTTGTTCTTGCCCTGAAGCGCGCCGTAGTGCCGCTCGTTGAGGCGCCAGTCGCGCTTCACCGGGATCCAGTGCCTGTCGGCGGCGTCGAGCGCCAGGTTGGCGGTGGAGATCGCCCGGCGCATCAGCGAGGTGTGCACGACATCCGGCAGCAGACCGGACTCGGCGAGCAGCTGCCCACCCTTCCGGGCCTCCTGCTCGCCCTGCTCCGAGAGCGGCACGTCCACCCAACCGGTGAACAGATTTTCGGCGTTCCACGTGCTCTGCCCGTGACGCAGCAGCACCAGAGTCCCAAGCTCAGCCATGCGCCCAGCCTGCCAGAGTGAGCGGAAGCGCCGGTCAGAGGGCTGGAATTGCCCGTTCTTCTACGGAGAGTGCGTTACCCATGGGTAACACCTCACTCGTCCAGAAGACGGGCTGCCAACAAGCGCGAATCCGCGAAATTCGAACTGCACTCCGTTATCCCGGTTTGCGAAGTTCACTCCAACGGAGTAACGGGTAGTCTTGTGATTACAGGTGGAGATCTGACAGGTTGACTACGTCCCGCGCGGCCGGATTCCACGCACTCCCCGGCTCGACGCGGGTGACGACCGCGACTCGTCTCCCCCCTGCCGAGTCGCGGCGCCCGCCGGCCCCGTTGGCATCCCCCTCGTCACCGGGTCCACCCTGGCGGGAACTTCAGCGGGGCGGCTCGAGATCGCGACTCCCCCCTCCCTCGAGCCGTCCCGCCTAGTTCTTTTCCATGCCTCGTTCAGTCCAGCGGTGGCGCGGACGGCAGATCGGACGCCGTCGCCATCGCGGGCGTCGCCGAGCGGCGCCGCTTGCGCAGCCACCACACCAGCGCGGCCGCAGGGATCCCGAAGACCAGCAGGAACGGCGCCATCGCGCCGATCACGGTCAGCAGGCCACCGCCGAAGGTCAGGAACGCGTCCCAGCCGCCGGCCAGCCCGCCGAAGAACCCACTCTGCGATTCCTCCTTCGCCGCGACCGTTTCCGCCTTCACCTGCAGGGATATTGTCGACATGGCGACACTTCCGGCGAGGCTCTCTCGACGTTTCTGAAGCGACTCGAGTTCGGCTTCGCGGCTCGTCAGCTCGCTCTCGACCGAAGCGATCTCCGACACCGACGTCGCCCTCGCGAGCAGCGCGCGGATGCGCTCGACACTCGCCCGCTGGGTGGCCAGCCGCGAATCGACGTCGACCATCTGCTCGGTCACGTCCGTCGCGGTGACCTCACGCTTGACCTGCTTGCCCAGCTTTCCCAACTGGTCGAGCACACCGTCGAGGCGATCCGAGGGGACGACGACGTTGACCGACGCCCGCTTCTCCTGGGTGCTTTCCTGTCCGGTGTAGCCGGCGGCGCCCTGGGTGATGACGCGCACCTGCGAGATCACGTCGCCCACGTTCGGCGCGGTGAGCTCCAGGTTCGCCGTGCGCACCAGCTTGCGGTCGGCGAGCCCCGGTTGCCCGACGGGTACCGGCGCCTTCTGCTGGCCCGCTTTCCCGGCGCTGTCGCCGTTCTCCTTGTTCGGCGCGCCCTGGTTCGGCGCTGCCTGCCCGTCCGCCGACATCGGCTGCGCGGCGGATTTCTCGCCGGAGTCGTTCGCCGAGCAGCCCGCGAGCGCCAGCGCGATCCCGGCGGCGGCGACCCATCTCCATCGCTTGTGCATCAAACCGTCTCCCTCCAGTGTTGCGGAGAGAGACGGAGCGGAACCCGGCGCCGTTGCACCGTCCGGGTCACGAGTCGGTCAAGGCTCCTGGTTCGTGTCCATTCGAAGGTTCCACGAGATGCTTGAAAGCCTGCAGGTTCGCCAGTGATTCGCCACGCGAAACCCGCCAGTCCCATTCACGTTTGATCGATTCGGCGAATCCGAGTTCCAGCAGGGTGTTGAAGTCGCCGTCGGCGGCTTCCAGCACCTGCCCGAGGATCTTGTCCAGTTCGGCCTCGGTCACCGTGTCCAGGCCGAACCGGCCGACCAGGTAGATGTCGCCCATCGCGTCCACCGTGTAGTGCACGCCGTACAGCTTCGCGTTGCGCCGCAACAAAAAGCGGTAAACGTCCGCATGGGACTCATCGGGACGGCGGCAGACGAAGGCTTCGACGGCGAAAGCGTGATCCCCGGCGACCAGCCAGCAATTCGTCTGCAGTTTCTTGGTACCGGGCAAGGTGACGAAGTACTTTCCCTCACCACGTTTGTCGTACTTCAGCTCCGCGTTGTCCAAAGAGGACTGCAAAATCTCGTCGAGCGTCAAACCGCCACCTCCGCGCGCTGTTCGAGGGCACGCCGGAACGCGCCGGTCGCTTGAGCGTACGTGTCGAGCAGCCGGTCCGTCGTGCGGCGCCAGGAAAACCGCTGCGCGTGCACGACGGCGTTCGCCGAAAGTTCGGCACGCCAGCCGGGCCGCAGGGCGACGTTCGCGAGCGCGCCGGCCCAGTCCTTCGGATCGTGCGAAGGAACCAGCAGCCCCGAAACGCCGTGCGGGACCGCGACCGGCAGCCCGCCGACCTCGGCCGCGATCACCGGCGTCCCACAGGCCTGCGCCTCGAGGGCGACGAGCCCGAACGACTCGTTGTAGCTCGGCACGGCGACGATGTCGGCCGCGCGATAGACCTCGACCAGCGCCGCGCCCGGCTGCGGCGGCATGAACCGGGTCTGCCGCTCGATGCCGAGGGAGACGGCCAGTTCACGCAGGGCCTGCGGCTGCTCCAGTCCGTTCCCGGACGGCCCGCCGACGATCAGCACGACCAGCCGCGACGCCAGCTCCGGCCGTTCGCGCAGCATTTCGGCCGCGGCCAGCAGGAGGACGTCCGGTGCCTTCAGCGGCTGGATCCGGCCCGCGAAGGCCAGCACGATCGCGTCCTGCGGCAGCTCCAGCGCCCGGCGCGCGGCCGACTGCGAACCCGGTGTGAAGCGGTCGAGGTCGACACCCGGCGGAATGGCGTGCACGGCGTGCGGGTCGGCGTCGTACAGCTCGATCAGTTCGCGGGCCTCGACGCGGGTGTTCGCGACCAGGCAGTCCGCCTCGGCGACGACCTGCTCCTCGCCGATCACGCGGGTGCGCGGTTCGGGGGTGTCGCCTTCGGCCAGCGCGGCGTTCTTGACCTTGGCCAGGGTGTGCGCGGTGTGCACCAGCGGCACGCCCCAACGGTCGCGGGCGAGCCAGCCCGCCTGGCCGGAGAGCCAGTAATGCGAATGAATGAGGTCGTAGTAACCGGGCTCGTGGAAGGCCTCGGCCCGCAGCACCCCGGCGGTGAACGCGCACAGCTGCGCCGTCAGCTCGTCGCGGCCCAGTGGCTCGAACGGCCCGGCCGGGATGTGCCGCACCAGTACGCCGGGCGCCAGCTCGGCCACCGGCGGCTGATCCGAGGACGTGGCCCGCGTGAACACCTCGACCTCGACACCGCGGCGGGCCATCTCGGTGGCCGTCTGGCTCACGTAGACGTTCATCCCACCGGCGTCACCGGTACCCGGCTGTTCCAGCGGAGAGGTGTGCAACGACAGCACCGCGACGCGCCTGGGCGCGGCATCGAACCCGTACAGAGGGAACGTCACCTGGTCAACACTCCTGAAGTCCTACTGATCGGCGAACCCGCGCAGCAGGCCACCGAACTCCTCCGCCACTTCGGCGAACGGGAGATGCCCCACCTCAGGTAGCCAACGCACGACGGCCCCCGGAATCTTCCCGGCCGCGTACTCCGCGGACGTCGGATCGATCACAGCGTCCGCGAGACCATGGACGATCAGGGTCGGTTTGTCCAAATCGCGAAGTACGTCCTCGCTGCCGATGTCGCGCCGGAACAACGCGGAACGCACCGAAGGCGGCGTCGCGAGACTGGCGCCGAGCAGGCCTTGGGTCAGCGTCCCCGACACCGGCGAGGCGGTCATCCGCTGGCTGAACCGCACCAACGCCGGAATGGCGACCGCTGGATCGTCCGACAGCACCGCCGGGATGGCTTCGCGCATGGCGGGACCGACCTTCCCGCCCGGACGATTCTTGCCGATTTCTGTGATCGCGCCCACAAGTACGACGCCGCCGAGCCGTGTGGAACCGTGCACGCGGAGGTAATCCGTGATCACCAAACCGCCATACGACCAGCCGACGACGATCGCGTTTTCACCGGCGAAGTCGAGCACGGAGGCGAGGTCCTCGGCCCAGACCCGGGGGTCGTCGTAGCCGGCGGAGGGGGCTTCGGAGTCCCCGTGCCCGCGCAGATCCATCGCGACCAGGCGAAACCGCTCGGACAGCGCGGGATCGGCGAGCTGGGGCGCCCAGGCCCTGGCGGACTGGGCCCAGCCGTGCACGAACACGATCGGACGGGTGTTCTCGGCGCCCTCGACCCACAGGCCGATCCGCGTCCCGCCGTAGCCGACTACTTCGGTCTTCATGCCAGCACTTTATGGGTTTTCGCCAAGGCGGTCGTGAGTGGCGATGACGGTTGGCGCGGACCGGGGCCGGCGCGCTCGCTCGCGATGGCGGGGGATCGTTGCGCCTCGACCTTGAGCCGAGAGCGTTTCTTGACGGTAAGGCAAACGTGGCGTGTCTCGGCGCGGGTCGAGGGCATCGACTGGGTGGATTTCGGGACGTTGGATGACCAGAAATCCACCTCACCTTCCCCAGTACATGATGGCCACGAGCCGCTCGCTACTTGATCGCGGACAGGGCCTTCCAGGACTTCCAGTCGTAGAACCAGTTCTTGACGTCCGACTTGGTCGGGCTGCCCAGCTTCGAACCGGTGATCTCGACCGGGTCGCCGATCATCGCCGAGTCGAAGTACTTCTTCGCGTCCGCTTCGAGCAGGTTCACGCAGCCGTGCGAGGTGTTGGCCTTGCCGATGTTGGCCGCGTTGTCCTGGTTCTCGTGGATGTACTCGCCGTTGTTCGAGATCCGGCAGGACCACTTCTTGTTGACGTTGGTGTAGCCGTAGCGCGCGTTGTCGAACCGCGCCATCGGCTCCTTCGTCATCACGATGAACGTGCCGTTGGGGGTGTTGCGCTGGACGTCCCCGTCGAGCCCGTTCGAGCACGGGTAGCTCGCCGACTCGGCCCCGCCGCGGTAGACCTTCATGACGTGGTCCGGGGTGTGGATCTTGACCACCTGGTTGCGGCCGATCTTGAACTTGGTCGTGACGTCGGCCTTGCCGTACGCGCCGCCGCCGAGCGCGACGCCGTAGAGCTTCGCTTCGACGCTGACCGTGATGTTGGCGGGCCAGTACTCCTTGGGCCGCCAGTCGACCTGCGTATCCGACAGCCAACCCCAGGAGCCCTCGACGTCCTTGTCGGTCTTCACCTTGAGCGCCTTCTCGGCGGCCGCCTTGTCCTTGACCGGCGACGCGAACTTCACGCTGATCGGCATGCCGACGCCGACCTCGGCGTCGTCGGTCGGGTTCAGCGTGGCGCGCACCTCCTTGGCCGGTTTGACCGTGGTGAACGTGCCCTTGAGCTCGGCGGTCTTGTTGTCACTGCCGGTGGCCTTGGCGGCGTAGGTGTACGTCTTGCCGTAGCCGAGGACCTCGGAGGCCGTCCAGGTGAGACCGTCGGCGGAAAGTTCGCCCTTGACGTCCTTGCCGGACTCGCCGGTGACCTTGACCTCGGTGAGCTTGCCGTCGGCGACCTTCACCACGACCGGCGTCACCACGGACGCGTCCTTGGCGTCGACGGCGGGCTCGGCGGTGATCTTCGCGACCGGGGGCGCGGAGGACTCTCCTTCGCCACCACTGCCCTGCGGTTTGGCGTTGCCGCCTTCTTCGCTGGAGCAGGCAGCTGCCAGCATGGCCGCTCCCGCGGCGAGCGCGGCCTTGAACACCGTGCGCCGTTCGATCACCGTGAACCTCCCATTGACCCCCATGCGAGTACCTACCCGCTCAGCGCTGGGGACCTCTCCGACGTTACCCGCGGCGACGGAACTCACCCTCGCCCCTCACTGGGTAGACGCGCGGGGCCTCCGCCTGGTTGTTCCGGCTACCCGCATTTCGTCCTCTGTATGCGGTCTTTGCGCGCGCAAGAACCGCATTTAGAGGACGAAATGCGACAGGGGGCTAGAGCGAGCAGTTGATGAGGAGGGGTTCGGGGTGCAGCGAAACACCGAAGCGAGCCTTGACGCCGTCGCGCACTTCGCGAGCCAGGGCAAGGAGGTCGGCGGTCGACGCCTTCCCCCGGTTCGTGAGCGCGAGAGTGTGCTTCGTCGACAGCGAGACCCGGCCTCCTGGCCCTTCGTGTCCCTTCGCGAACCCCGCCCGCTCGATCAGCCACGCCGCGGACAGCTTCGTGCCGCCGGGCGCCGGATACCTCGGCACGCGCACGTCCTCACCGACGACGTCGACGATTTCCGCCAGCACCTTCGCGACCTGCGCCTCCCTGATGATCGGATTGGTGAAGAACGAGCCCGCGCTCCAGGTGTCGTGGTCGTCCGCGTCGAGGACCATGCCCTTGCCGCGACGCAGTTCGAGGACCGCTTCGCGCGCTTCGGCCGCCGGGACGCGATCACCGATCTCGACGCCGAGCGTGCGGGCGAGTTCGGCGTAGCGGATCGGGGCCGAGAGGCCGTCTTCGGTGACGTTGAAGCGCACCGTGAGCACGACACCCGCGTCGGTCCCCTTCAGGATCGATGTGCGGTAGCCGAACCCGAGCTCTTCGGCGGTCAGCGTCCGGATCTCGCGGGCGGCGCGGTCGTAGAGGTCGACCGAGACCAGCGACTCGGCCACCTCACAGCCGTAGGCGCCGACGTTCTGGATCGGCGTCGCGCCGACCGAACCGGGGATCCCGGAGAGACATTCGAGCCCGCCGACGCCCTCGGCGACGAGACCCTCGACGAAACCGTCCCAGTTCTGCCCGGCCGCGACCTCGACGAGACCTTCGTCACGTGTCCAGCCGGTGTTGCCGACCTTCAGGAGCGCGCCGTCGAAGCCCTCGTCGGCGACGACGAGGTTCGAACCGCCGCCGAGCAACAAGACCGGCTCGCCCGCGTCGTCGGCCTCGCGGACCGCGTCGACCAGGGCCTGTGCCGTCGTCGCCTCGGCGTAGCGCCGCGCCGGGCCGCCGAGCCGCAGCGTGGTGTGGTCGGCGAGGGCGACGTGCTGGGTGGGAGTTTCAGCGGTGCTCACGCCCGTGAACGGTACTGTCTGGCGCCATGGCCTCCCGTATCGAGCACCGCACAGCCTTCTCCGCCGACGTCGCGAGCACCTGGGACGCGGTGTCGAGCGAGGCGGCGCTGCGGGCCAGGCTGGAGCAGATCGGCGGGGACGACGCGGAACTGCTGGAGTACGTCACGACCGCGGACGGCGTGCGCTACAAGCTGCGTCAGGGCATCAGCTCGGACAAGCTCCCGTCCGCCGTCCGGACCCTGCACCGGGGTGACCTCGTCGTCGAGCGCGAGCAGACGTGGCGCGCCGACGGCGACGGGTACACGGGCGTCGCGACCGCGTCCGTGAACGGTGTGCCGGGCGAGATCACCGCGAAGACGTCGCTGACCGGCGAAGGCGGGCGGACGACGCTGACCAACAGCGGCGAGGTCAAGGTGCGGATCCCGTTCGTCGGCGGGAAGCTGGAGGGCGTGATCGCCGAACAGGTCGTCAAACTGCTGGAGCGCGAGGCCGAATTCGTCGCGAAGTGGCTGGCCGAGCGCTGAAACCGGTCGGGGCACCGACTCGCGGGACGACCAACCCCAACCGGCTCCGCCGCGTGGACCGGTGGCTCGCGAGCGACGCGGGCGTGACCCGGCTGCTGCGCCGCGCCGACGAACCGCTGGTGGTGGACCTCGGCTACGGCGCTTCGCCGGTGACCACGGTGGAGATGGCGCGATGGCTGCGCTCCGTGCGTCGCGACGTCCGGGTGCTCGGCCTGGAACTGGACGCCGAACGGGTGGCCGTGGCGCAGGCGTGTGTCGACCGGCCATGGCTGGACTTCCGGCGCGGCGGCTTCGAACTCGCCGGGACCCGGCCGGTGCTGGTGCGCGCGTTCAACGTGCTTCGGCAGTACGACGAAGCCGAGGTCACCGGCGCCTGGTCGCTGATGCTGGACGCGATGGCGCCGGACGGGCTCCTCGTCGAAGGCACCTGCGACGAGATCGGGCGGCTGAGCACCTGGGTCGCCGTCGGGCACGACGGCCCTCGCGCGCTGACCCTGTCGGTACATCTCGCCAGCCTGGAACGTCCGTCCACAGTGGCCGAACGACTGCCCAAGATCCTCATCCACCGCAACGTTCCCGGCGAGCGCATCCACGATCTACTGTCCACTTTGGACATCTCCTGGGCGACGGCGGCGCCGCATCAGAACTTCGGCGTCCGTGCCCGCTGGGCGCACACCGTGCATCTGCTCACCGCGCGCGGCTGGCCGGTGCTGAGCCGTCCGTCGCGCTGGCGGCTGGGCGAACTCACCGTGCCTTGGTCGTCGGTGGCCCCGGGCTAGGAATTCACCGGTCGAACCCCGCTCCGTCACCCCAAAGCGACCTGCGGTGATCACCATGTAACCGTGGAACTGCTGGAGTACGTCACCGAACTGCTTCGGGGCTCGCTGGGATCACCCTGGCTGTGGGTGATCGTGTTCCTCGTGTCCGGGTTGGACGCGCTCCTGCCGTTCATGCCGAGCGAGACGACCGTCATCACCGTCGCCGTCCTGATCGGCCCGGATCCGCCGCAACTGGTGCTGCTCGCCGTGATCGCCGCGCTCGGGGCCTGGCTGGGCGACTGCCTCGGCTACACCGTCGGCGCCGCGGCCGGCCCGCGAGCACTCGCCCGCCTGCAACGCGGTCCGGACGGGACCCGGCGCTACGAATGGGCCAAGATCCAGGTGCGGCGCAACGCGGTCCTGCTGATCCTCGCCGCCCGCTACCTGCCCGGCGGCCGCGTCGCGAGCGGACTCGCCAACGGCAGCCTCGGCTACCCGCCGCACAAGTTCGTCCCACTCGACGCGCTCGGCGCGAGCGTCTGGGCGGGCTACAGCGTCCTGATCGGTCTGGTCGGCGGAGCCGCCTTCGCGGACGAACCGGAGAAGGGCCTTCTGTTGTCCTTCGCACTCGGCCTGCTGCTGGTCGGAGCGATCGAGATCGGACGCCGCGTCCGCGTCCGCATCCTGACCCGGCGCCGCGCCGCGGCCGGGACCAGCGACAATGGTGTGCGTGTCAAACCCTGAACGCCGCTACGTGATCTCCTTCGGCTGCCCCGACCGCACCGGCATCATCGCCCGGATCTCGGGTTTCCTCGCCGAGCACGGCGGCTGGATCGTCGAAGCCGCGTACCACACCGATCCGGACACCGGCTGGTTCTTCACCCGCCAGGTCGTCCGCGCCGATTCGCTCCCCTTCGACGCCGCGGAACTGCGCTCGCGCTTCGCCGACGTCGCGGAGTCGCTTTCGGCCGAGTCAAGCTGGCAGGTCAGCGACACCGGCGAGCGCCGCCGCGCCGTGATCCTCGTCTCCAAGGCCGGGCACTGCCTCTACGACCTCCTCGGCCGTGTCGCGTCCGGCGAACTGGACGTCGACGTCGCCGCGGTCATCGGCAACCACGAGTCGCTCGGCGACATCACCCGCGCGCACGGCATCCCGTTCCACCACGTCCCGTTTCCGGCCGGCGACGCCGCCGCCAAGGCGCCCGCCTTCGCCGAGGTGCGGAAACTGGTCGACGAACACGACCCGCACGCCGTCGTCCTCGCCCGGTTCATGCAGGTCCTGCCCCCGGAACTGTGCGAGGCCTGGGCCGGGCGGGCGCTCAACATCCACCACAGCTTCCTGCCGTCGTTCGTCGGCGCGCGGCCGTACCACCAGGCCCACGCGCGCGGGGTGAAGCTGATCGGCGCGACCTGCCACTACGTCACCGCCGACCTCGACGCGGGCCCGATCGTCGACCAGGACGTCATCCGGGTCGACCACGGCGACTCGGTCGAGGACCTGGTCCGCAAGGGCCGCGACATCGAAAAGGTGACGCTGGCGCGGGGACTGCGGTGGCATCTGGAGGGCCGCGTGCTGGTGCACGGGAACCGGACTGTCGTCTTCTAGTGGTTGACTGGGTCCATGGGGACTCCAGAGATCAAGGTGATCGAAACGCTCGACGCGCTCCGCGAGCATCTCGGCCACCCGACCGAGCGGACCAAGGGGAAGATCATCCCCTTCATCGACCCGCACGCGCGCACGCTCATCGAACGCTCGCCGTTCTACCTGCTGGCGACGGCATCGTCCGAGGGCACCTGTGACGTGTCGCCGCGCGGTGACCCGGCCGGTTCCGTGAAGGTGCTCGACGACCGGACGCTCGTGCTGGCCGACCGGCCCGGCAACAAGCTGCTCGACAGTCAGACCAACATCATCGAGAACCCGTACGCCGGACTGCTGTTCCTGATGCCGGGAATGAACGAAACGCTGCGGGTCAACGGCCGCGCGAAACTGGTCGCGGACGCGCCGTTCTTCGACGACCTCGTGGTCAAGGGGAAGCGGCCCGCGCTGGCGATCCTGGTCGAGGTCGAAGAGCTGTACCTGCACTGTGCCAAGGCGTTCCTGCGGTCCTCGCTGTGGAAGCCGGAAACCTGGCCGGAGCGGTCCGTCCTGCCGAGCGCCGGGCAGATCTTCCGCGATCAGCTGAAGCTGGACATGCCGGTCGAGGAACTGGACGCGGCGCTGACGCACGGGGCGCTCACGACGCAGTACTGAGTCCCTGACGCGCGCAATGAAGGGGCCTTTCATCGCAAATTTTGCAATGAAAGGCCCCTTCATCTCACGGGGCGAGGGTCAGACGCGGACCAGCATCTTGCCGGTGTTCGCGCCGCCCAACAGGTCCAGGAAGGCCTGCGGCGCGTTGCGGATACCGTCCACAATGGTCTCGGAGTACTTGAGCTGACCGGAGGCGACCAGCGGCGCGACCTCCTTGACGAACTGCGGCTGCAGCGCGTAGTGGTCGCCGACCAGCATGCCGCGCATGGTGAACCGCTTCGCGATGATCGACGCGAGATTGCGCGGCGCCGCTGCGGGTTCGGTGTTGTTGTAGACGGAGATCATCCCGCAGATCGCCATCCGGCCGTGCAGGTTGATCGAGTCGATGGCCGCTTCGAGGTGGTCGCCGCCGACGTTGTCGAAGTACACGTCGATCCCCTCGGGCGCCGCCGCGCGCAGCTGTTCGACGACCGGGGCGTCCTTGTAGTTGAACGCCGCGTCGAAGCCCAGCTCGTCGGTCAGCCACTTGACCTTTTCGTCCGTGCCCGCGCTGCCGATGACCCGCTTCGCGCCCTTCAGCTTCGCCAGCTGACCGACGACGGACCCGACGGCCCCCGCCGCGCCGGACACGAAGACGGTGTCGCCCTCCTTGAACTCCGCGACTTCGAGCAGCCCGGCGTAAGCGGTGAGCCCGGTCATGCCGAGGACGCCGAGATAGGCCGAGATCGGCGCGGCGTCGGGGTCGACCTTCACCGCGTGCTTGGCGGCGACGACGGCGTGCGAACGCCAGCCGAGGCCGTGCAGCACGATGTCGCCGGGCTTGAAGTCGTCGACGGTCGACTCGACGACCTCACCGACGGCGCCACCGTGCATGACCTTGCCGACCTCGTACGGCTCGGCATAGGACTTCGCGCTGCTCATCCGGCCGCGCATGTACGGGTCGACGCTCAGTACCTGGTTGCGGACCAAGATCTGCCCCTCGCCGGGGGTGGGGATCTCGACGTCCGCGATCTCGAAGTTCTCGAGCGTCGGGACACCGTGCGGACGGGAGGCGAGCCGGATCTCGGTTGCGTTCACGAGGTAACTCCAAGTCTGTTGCGAAACACAAGCGGGGCGATCGCCCCGTATTCACGACGGGTACAACGGACTAACCGGGGCGACCATTCCGATTGTGGTGAGCGCTACACGACCTCGGCGAGCTTGCCGAGAACTCCCTCGTAGATCCGCTTGAGCCCACCGGGCGCGAAGGTCTTCTCGAAGAAGCCGCCGATGCCGCCCGCACCGTCCCAGGTCGTCTCGATGCGGACGAGGCTGCCCTCGGGCACCTCGCGGACGGTCCAGGTGGTGACCATGCTGGAGTTCGCGTCGGTCTCCACGAGGGTGCCTTCGGACGGCTCGGTCACCGTCGCGGCGACGTCCCGTACGCGCTTCGACGTCGCCTGCAGCTTCCAGCGCGCCTTCGTGCCCGCGCCGACACCGCCTTCGATGACCTCGTAGTCGCGGTAGTGCTCCGTCAGCAGCTTCGGGCGGGTTTCGGCGTAGTCCGCGACGAGCGCCCTGACCTTGTCGGCCGGCGCCTCGATGGTGCGCTCCGCGATGGCGGTGACCTTTCCCATCCCACTCCCTTTCACCCGTGTGCAAGACAGCGTCCACGATTCCACCGCCGCCCGCAGAGGGAGCGAGCGCCCCTGTCCCCGACTGCAATGAAGGGGCCTTTCATCGCAAAATTTGCGATGAAAGGCCCCTTCATTGCACTTGGCCGAGGCGGGACTAGATGAGGGACTTCTCCTTCAGCCAGTCCTTCGCGACGTCGCCCGGCTTCTCGCCGTCCGAGTCGACGCGCTTGTTCAGCTCACGCAGCTGCGCGGTGTCGAGGGCCTTGCTGACGGCGTTGACGGCGGCCGCGAAGTCGGCGCCGCGCTCGTCGAGCACCTTTTTGTTGACCGCGGGTACGACGTTCTCGGTCGGGACGATGGCGAGGTCGTCCTCCAGCGCCACGAACTGCGGGTCGCCGACGAGCGGGCTCACCGAGTCGACCGGGATGACGGTGACCTTGCCGGACCGCAGCTGCTCGACCCGCGGGCCTGCCTCCTGCACGGTCTGGAAAGTGGCCTTCAGCTTGTACACGTCCGTGAAGCCCTTGAAGCAGGGAAGCCGCGTCTCGCACTCCGGGCCGCCCGCGACGATGACGTTGTCGACCTTGGACAGATCGCTGATCTTCTTGAGGCCCTTCTCCTTGGCGAGATCGGCCTTCACGATGTAGGTGTTCTTGTCCTCCGCCGGCGAATAGTCCAGCAGGCCGATGCCTTCGGGCTCGAACAGCTTCTTGAGCTGCTCGTGCTCGCCTGCGGCGTCCTTCGCGGCCTCCTTGCCGAAACCGGTGGTGATGGCGGCGCCCTGGTACTCCGGGATGAACTGCAGTTCCCCGGACTTCAGGGCCGGGTAGATCAGCTCGCGCGAACCGAGGTTCAGCTTGCGGGTGATCGGATAGCCCTTGGCTTCCAACGCGTTCGCGTACAGCTCGGCGAGGATCAGGCTGTCGGTGAAGTTGAAGGAGGCGACGACGATCGGTGCCCCGCCCTTGCTCTGCGCGGCCGGAGCCGCTGCGTCGTCGCCACCCCCGCAGGCGGTCATACCGAGGACGGCGGCGGCGAGCACCGCGCCCACTCGAACATTCCGTGTCCAGCGCACGTGCACACACTCCTATGACTCGTTCAGAGGAATGGACAGTATCTCCGGCTACCGACAGAATCCACATTTTGAGAGTTCCGCCCTTTTCGTTCCCGACAAGCGGAATCGGGCCCCCCGAACGGGGTAGGGTCGGCCGGTGCGAGCGTCCTCCGTGTTCCCCGTGCCGTCCCAAGGCGGGCGGCCGTTGTTCGAATGGCGCTGGGTGGACCGCCATTTCGACGAGATCCTCGATCGGCTCGGCGAGCACATCGCACTGACCGCGGCGGCGCTGGCCATCGGACTGGTGGTGTCGGTCGGTGTCTCCGTGGTTTCGCTGCGTCGCCGATGGTTCTACGTCGTCGCGCTGAGCACGGCCGGTTCGCTGTACGTCATACCGAGCCTCGGCGCTTTCGCCGTACTCGTGCCGTTCACCGGCCTCACGTCCTTCACCACCGCGGTGATCCCTTTGGCGACTTACACGTTGCTGATCCTGATCCGCAACATCGTCACCGGCGTCGAACAGGTACCGAAGGAAGTCCGCGAAGCCGCGATAGGCATGGGTTTCACGCGCTCGCGACTGCTGTGGCAGGTCGAACTCCCGCTCGCGCTGCCGGTGGTGATGGCGGGCCTGCGGGTCGCGGCGGTGACCACGATCGGGCTCGTGACGGTGACTTCCATGCTCGGCAAGGGCGGCCTGGGTTACTTCATCCGTGCCGGAATCCAGACGGCCACCCCGAATCCGACGTCGATCATCGTCGGCGTCGGGCTTTCCGTGGTGCTCGCCGTCGTGGTGGATCTCCTGCTGTGGCTGGGCGGGCGCGCCCTCGCACCGTGGTCGCGGAAGGCGGCGTCGCGATGAGCATCATCGATCAGACCATCGAGTGGTTCGGCGAACCGGGCCGCTGGAGCTGGACCGACCCGGAAGGCGTGCCGTACCGGACGATCGAGCACCTCCGATTCTCCTTGCTGGCGTTGGCGATCTCGGCCGCGCTGACCATCCCGCCCGCGTTGTGGCTGGCGCACTACCGGCGCGCGCAGTTCCTCGCGACGAGCGCGGTGAACATCGGCCGCGCGATCCCCAGTTTCGGGCTGGTGATCCTGTTCTGGTTCCTGGCTTCCCGGCTCGAAGTCGACACGACGTTCTGGCCGCTGATGCTCGCGCTGGTGGCTTTGGCGCTGCCGCCGTTGTTCACGAACACGTACGCGGGCGTCATCCAGCTGGAGCAAGAGACCATCGACGCCGCACGCGGAACCGGTTACCGCGAGTGGCAGATCATGCTGCGCCTGGAGTTGCCGCTCGCGTCACCGGTCATCCTCGTGGGTGCTCGTGTGGCGTTCCTGCAACTGATCGCCACCGTCGCGATCGGCGCGATCGTCAACGACGGCGGCGGGCTCGGGCGGTACATTGTGGACGGTTTCGCGCTCGGGGATCCGGGCCACGGCGAGATCCTGGCAGGCGGGATCGCGGTCGTCGTACTGGCTTTGGTGTGCGAGGCCGCCTTCGCGCTCATCACTCGCTGGGTGACTCCGCGGGGACTGGCCATCCGGTCCCGCGCGGAAGTCCGCTCTTGAAGGCTCTCACTCGACGGGACGGGCGAGCCCGTCGATCACCTCGGCGCCGGGCAGGGACGCGAGCGCCGCACCCGAGATCAGCAGCTTGCTGCCGCGGATACCGCTCCCGATGACCAGTTCCGGCTCGTCCGCGACGCGCTGGTCGAGCAGGATCGGCCACCCCTCCGGCAGGCCGACCGGCGTGATGCCGCCGTACTCCATGCCGGTGAGCGAAACGGCTTCGTCCATCGGGGCGAAGGAAGCCTTTCGGACGTCAAGGCGGCGTTTGATCACGCCGTTCACGTCCGCGCGGGTGGTGGCGAGGATCATCGCGGCGGCGAACCGGACTTCACCGGCTCGCTTGCCCGCGATGACGACGCAGTTCGCGGACGCGGAAAGCGGCGAGCCGTATGCCTCGCAGAAGGCGCCGGTGTCGGCCAGTCCGGCATCGATCTCGGTGACGCCGACGGCGTCCGGATCGGAAAGGGCGGCGAGTGCCTTGGCGACGGGCTCGGCGAGCAGGTCCGGGCGCGAAGGGGCGGGGACGACGGTGAGGCTTCCGGCGATGGTCCAGTCAGTCACAGCGCCACGATAGTCACCAGTTGCGGCCGCCGCGCTGGACCTCGATGAGCTTGGGGCGGACGTCCACCAGGTAGACCAGGACCGCAACCAGAGCGGGCAGCCACAGGATCATGCCGCCGCCGTAGAACTCGAAGATGATCAGCACCGCGGTGGCCCCGCCGGTGATGAGCATCCAGATGGGTTTGGTCTTGCGATCGGCGGCCGAATACGCGTCCGCGCGCTGCAGCAGCGCATGCACGAAAGCGAACAGCCCCGTCAGTGCGCCGCCCCAGTGGATGGCGAAGAGGATCCAGGTGGCAACGAACACGAAGTCAGCTTACGTCAAACCGGGCGAATGGCCCGGGCCCCTGGTACCGAATGCGGTACCAGGGGCCCTGGGATTCACGCGGACCTTACTTCTCGGTCGTCTTCGGCGTGGTGGCCGGCTTCTTGGCGGCCGGGCTGGTGGTGGTGCTGGTCGTGGTGGTGCCGGTGGTGCGGCGCGCCGGGGTCGTGGTCTTCGGCGCGGTCTTGTTGGCGACCTTGCGCGAAGCCGAGCGGGTCTCGTGCGCGAGGTCGTCGCCGATCTCCTCGACCTCGCCGGCGATGTCGATGGCGGCGTCGGAGACCTTGCGGGCGGCCTTCTCGCCCACCGAGCGGGTGCCCTTGGTGACCTTGCCGAGCACGGTGTCGATGCGCTCACGGGCGTCGGTGGTCGCTTCCTCGACGCGGTCCTGCGCGGTGCTCAGCGCGTCCTCGAGCTGCTCGATGGCCTTCTTGACCTGCGGCTGCGTGGCGATCTTGTCCCACGCCTGCTCACCGGACTCGGCCAGCTTGTTGTACAGCTTCAGCGCCGCCTCGGTGTACTCGTCGATGACCTTGCGCAGCTCGGCCGGGTCCAGCTTCTCGCGGAGACCCTCGACGTCGTGCGGGAGCTCTTCGATGTTCTTGCGGGCGGTCTCGCTGCCCTCGACAACGCGCTCCTTGGCCTTCGACACGGCGTCGACGACGGCCTGGCCCGCCAGGTTCCCGGCGCCGAGGGCGGCCAGCAGCGGGGTGCGGACCTGGTCGAGGGCGCTGTGCTTGCGGTCGGTCTTGTTCTTCGTGGTGGTGGTCATGCTGACTCCTTGGATTCGACGGCTTGCTGTGGGGTTTGCGCGGCCGGTTCCGGCTTCGCGGCGGCGTTCTCGCGGCGGAACGATTCGTAGACGTCGAGCAGGACCTGCTTCTGCCGCTCGGTCAGCTCGGTGTCGGCGCGGATCGCGTCGCCGACCGGGCCGCCCATCGGCAGATCGAGGATTCCCGCTTGCACGTAGAGCGCCTCGGCCGAGATACGCAGGCCTTTGGCGATCTGCTGCAGGATCTCCGCGCTGGGTTTGCGGACCCCGCGCTCGATCTGACTCAGGTACGGATTGGACACGCCGGCGAGTTTCGACAGCTGCCGCAAGGAGATCTTCGCGTTGCTGCGCTGCTGGCGGATGTACTCGCCGATGTCGGAAGCGATGTCCGCGACCTTCTCCATCGGCCCGCCCGATGCGGGCTGGTCCCGGTTGGTGTCTGACATCGGTCACCTCCTCGCGACGTCTTCAACGCTACGCGCGAGTGCTAGCTATTGCAAGCACACTGCTTGCAACCATCGGGTGTGTTGGTGCTCACCCGCTACCGTGGAGGGATGTCGAGTGCGACGCGGCTACGGCGGCGCCTCGTCGAGCATCTGCTCGCCGAAGGCGTACTGCATGACGCACGCTGGATGACCGCTTTCCGCACCGTGCCCCGGCACGTCTTCCTGCCGCGGTTCTTCGTCCCGGCGGCGAACGGCTGGGTCGCGATGCAGAGCGGTGACGACGGCTGGCTCGCCCGGGTCTACTCCCCCGACGTGCTGGTCATCCAGCTCGACGACGATTCCGGGCTCTGGGAACGGGCGCGCTACCTCGGCGCGCAGCCGGGAACGCCGACGAGTTCGTCCAGCCAGCCGTCGATCATGGCGATCATGCTCGAAGAGCTCCGGGTCGCCGACGGGCACCGAGTGCTGGAAATCGGCACGGGCACCGGCTACAACACCGCGCTGCTGTGTCAGCGGCTCGGCTCCGGGCTCGTGTACACAGTGGACATCGACCCGGAGCTGGTGGACACCGCGCGCAAGCGGCTGGCGGAGGCCGGATACGCGCCTTCGTGCGCCGCGGCCGACGGCGCCGAGGGTTACCCGGCAGGCGTGCTTTACGACCGGATCCTGTGCACCTGCTCGGTGTCCTCGATCCCGCCCGCCTGGCTGGAACAGACGGTGCCGGGCGGGCTGGTCGTCACCACGCTGAACCGGCCGATCGGCGGCGGGCTCGTCCGGATCGTCGCGGGCGAAGGCGCCACGGGACATGGACGCGTGCTCGCCCGCGACGGCCGTTTCATGCCGCTGCGTGCCCATCGGTTCAAACCGTCGAAGGTGCCCGACGGCGAAGCGGCCTGGCGGCCGACCCGGTTGCCGATGAGGGCCATCACCGAAGTCCGCAGCCGCTTCGAGTTCTTCGCCGGGCTTCAGCTGCCCGGGGTGACGGCCTCGCGGGACGGCCGGCACACCGCGCTGGTCCACCCGGACGGCTCATGGGTGCGGCATCGGCAACGAGGCGATGGGTTCGAAGTGGCCGAGGGCGGCCCTCGACGACTGTGGGAACTGGTCGAAAACGCGCAGGAGGAGTGGTTCGACCTCGGTCAGCCCGGACGGGACCGGTTCGGGCTCAGCATCGACGGTGAAGACCAGGTGATCTGGCTGGATGCACCCGACGGCCGCACCTGGCCGCTGTCACCCTGAGAGGTGGCCCCGCACCCAGGCCTCCACGCGGTCGACGGCGGCGTCCACCGGGATGTGGGTGGTGTCGAACAACTCGACCGGTGGCTCCAGCGACGGCGCTTCGGCCTGCAGCCACTCGTTGAACTCCAGCATCTCCTCGACCCGCTCCTCGTCCCACTCGCGCCAGGCGGGCCGGGCCAGCAAGCGTTTGCGCAGCGCCTCAGGCTCGCTGACGAGCGCCAGATAGTGGATGTCGGAGAAGAAGACGCGCTCGGGCAACCGCTCGAACTCGGGCGGCGCGACGGTGCCGCACAGCACCACCGGCCGCCCGTTCTGGTGCAGCATCGCCGCCATCCGCAGCCAGGTCGAGCGGAACGCGGGATGGCCGGGGACGTCGTCGCGCAGCGCTCCCGTCCACAGCACGTCCTGTTCGACCACGAGGGCCAGCTCGCCGAGCCGTTCCGCCAGCCGGGGCCCGACCGTGGATTTCCCCGCCCCGCTCGGCCCGGTCAGCGCGAACAGCGGGAGGCGCCGGAAGGGCCACCGGTGCGCGCATTTCGCGCACACCAGCAACCCGCTCTCGACTCGTGGCCGTTCGGCGCGATCACCGCAGGCCGGGCAGATCTTGAGATCGAGGACCACGGTCAGTCGAAGAGGCCCTCGAGGAAGCCGCCCTTACGACGCTTGTGGCCGTATCCGTGCGGGGAGTCCGCGTAGCCGCCGCGGTAGCCCTTCGGCGAATCCGCGTAACCGCCCCGGTAGCCCTTCGGCGAGTCGGCATAACCGCCGCGGTGCGGACGCGGGGAGTCCGGCCGTCCGTAGTGCGGAGCCGGCGCGTGCCCACCTCCCTGATACGGCGGGGGCGGCGCGTGCCCACCGGCGTAGTACGAGTTCTCGGCACCGGCGATGGCTTCCAGTTCGCCCCTGTCCAGGAAGATGCCGCGGCATCCCTGGCACTGGTCGATGTGGATACCGTTCTTGTCGACGGTCTTCATGACGTTCTGGCACTTCGGACAAATCACGTATCAGAGATTACGCATTTTTCGCGGCCGAGGTCAGCAGGCACACAGACAAAACGGGTGTCCGGCCGGATCCGCGTACACCCGGAAGGTCTCCGGGGAGTCATCGAGCAGCTTCGCGCCGATGGCGAGCGCGCGCTCGTGCCCCGCTTCGAGGTCCGTGACGTCGAGGTCGACGTGCGCCTGCTGCGGGTTCTCGGCGGAGGGCCACGCGGGCGGCCGGTAGTCCGGGACGCGCTGGAACGAGAACCGCGCGCCACCCTCCGGGTTCCGCAGGGTCACCCAATGGCCGTCTTCGGCGACTTCCGCGGCCTTCCAGTCGAGCAGCTCGCGGTAGAACTCCGCCAGCGCGACCGGGTCCGGGCAGTCGAGGGCCACCGCGCCGAAGGTCGGTACCGCACCCATGGTTCAGCCTCCAGAAAGATCGAGTAACCAGTGAAACTAGTATGAGGGTTATCGCTGCCGATGACAACGGGTCTCGGCCGTACACTGGGCGAGGTGAACACCGACGCGTCCCTGGTGGTCGAGTTTTTGAACACGGTGAACGTCGAACGCGGCACCGACCTCTTGGACGATCTGGAGACCTGGCAACGCTGGGCCCATGATCACCGGCTGCGCGCGGATACCCCCGCGGTCGCCCGCGAAACCCGGAACGCGCTGCGGGCGGCGATCGGCGATCCGCGGCTGCCCCGGCTCGGCCTGCGCGCGCCGGCGGAGGTCGTCCTCGGCCCGGAAGGCCCGCTCCTGGTCGCGGAATCGGTCAGCGAGGCGGTGATGGCGGCGTCGATTCGGCTGACCGTGCTCGGGGAATGGATCCGGCTCAAGATCTGCCCGGCGGACGACTGCCTGTGGGCGTTCTACGACGAGTCGCGCAACCGGTCGCGGACGTGGTGCTCGATGCGGTCGTGCGGAAACCGGGAGAAGGCGCGGGCGTGGCGGGCGCGGACGGCGGACGTCTCGACTTGACCGCCGTCCGCACCACAACTTCTGGTGTCACCCACCCCCGAGTTACCCCCAGGGGTTGTGCACAGCGTTAGGCCAAAGACGTGAAATGCTGTGGATAACCCTGGGGATGACTCCACTTCCTGTGGACAACTCGCGGTGAGGCCTCCGGAGTGTGGTATAGGCACCGCCGCTCAAAAGAGCAGCTGCGCGACCGCGTAAATGACCAGTCCGGCGAGCGCGCCGACCACCGTGCCGTTGATCCGGATGAACTGCAGATCCCGGCCGACCTGGAGCTCGATCTTGCGCGAGGTCTCCTCGGCGTCCCAGCGCTCCACGGTGTCGGTGATGATCGTGGTGATCTCCTTGGAGTAGTGCGTGACCAGATAGGCCGCCGCCCCCTCCACCCAGTTGTCCACCTTGGACCGGATGTGGTCGTCGGTGACCAGCCGCCCGCCCAGCGACTCGAGGCCGGTGCGCACCCGGCGGCGCAGCTCGCTCGACGGGTCCTCGGCGGCGTTGAGCAGCATCTCCTTGGCGGTCGCCCAGGCCGAGCCGATCAGCTTCTGCACCTCGTCGTGCCCCAGCATCTGGGACTTGACCTGCTCGGCGCGCGCCATCACCTCGGGGTCGGTCTGCAGGTCGAGGGCGAACTCGCCGAGGAACTTGTCCAGCGCCAGCCGCATGGGGTGGTTGACGTCGGTCTTCACCGCCCACACGAAGGACAGCACCTCGCCGTAGACCTTGTCCGCGAGCATCTCGTCGACGAATTTCGGCGACCAGCTCGGCGCCCGGTCCGACACCACGCGCAGCATCGTCGTGTGGTTGTCCCGCACCCATTCGTAGGCGCGGTCGCACATCAGGTCAACCAGTTTGTGGTGCGCCCCGTCGGCGAACACGCCCGCGAGGATCTTGCCGAGCGGCGGACCCCACGGCTTGTCCACGATCCGCTTGACCACGGCCTGTTCCATGATCGCCTGGACATCTTCGTCGCGGAGCACCTTGACCGCGGCACGGACGACGGTGGCCAGCTCGGACGTCACGCGTTCGGCGTTCTGCGACTGGGAAAGCCAGCCGCCGAGACGCTTCGAGACCTCGACCCGGCTCAGCTTCTCGCGGATCACGGACTCGGACAGGAAGTTCGAGCCGACGAAGTCACCGAGGCTGCTGCCGAGCGCGTCCTTCTTGTTCGGGATGATCGCGGTGTGCGGGATCTTGATCCGCAGCGGATGCCGGAACAGCGCGGTCACCGCGAACCAGTCGGCGAGCGCGCCGACCATCCCGGCTTCGGCGGCGGCGCGGACGTAGCCGACCCAGCCCGGCCAGCCCGCGGCTTCGGCCCAGCTGGTCAGCAGGAAGATCACCGTGGCGCCGAGCAGGAACGACAGCGCGACCATCTTCATCCTGCGCAGGCCGCGACGCTTCTCCTCCTCGGCGGCGGTTCCACCGGGCGGGTCGGCTGGGGTCACCTTGGCGGGCGTCAGTTGCTCCACACCGCCATTGTCCGTGAGGATGGCTGATCGTGCGCGAACCTCTCCTCGTCTCCCGCCTCCAGCCCTTCACGTCGACCATCTTCGCGGAGATGACGGCGCTGGCCGTCCGCCACGACGCGGTCAACCTCGGCCAGGGTTTTCCCGACACCGACGGGCCTGTCGGGATGCTCGAAGCCGCCAAGAACGCGCTGTTCGGCGGCGCGAACCAGTACCCGCCGGGCCCGGGGCGGCCGGAGCTGCGCGCGGCGATCGCGGGGCACCGCCTGCGGTACGGCGTCGAGTACGACCCGGACACGGAGATCCTCGTCACCGCGGGCGCGACCGAGGCCATCGCGGCGTCGCTGATCGCGCTGACGCAGGCCGGGGACGAGGTCATCGTCATCGAGCCGTACTACGACTCGTACGCGGCCGCGGTCGCCATGGCGGGCGCGGAGCGGCGCGTCGTCGGCCTGGTGGAACGGGACGGCCGGTTCGCGTTGGACGTCGAGGGCCTCCGCGCCGCGGTGACCGACCGGACCAGGGCGATCCTGATCAACTCGCCGCACAACCCCACCGGCACGGTGTTCACCCGCGCCGAACTGGAGGCCGTCGCCGCGCTCTGCGTGACCCACGATCTGATCGCCATCACCGACGAGGTGTACGAGCATCTGGTGTTCGACGACGCCGAGCACATTCCATTGGCCACCTTGCCCGGTATGCGCGAGCGGACGGTCTCGATCTCCAGCGCGGGCAAGACGTTCAACTGCACCGGCTGGAAGATCGGCTGGGTCTGCGCGAGCCCCGGGCTGGTCGCGGCGGTGAAGGCGGCGAAGCAGTTCATCACCTTCGTCTCGGGCGGCCCGTTCCAACCGGCCGTCGCACACGCGCTGGATCACGAACTGCCGTGGGTCGAGGACCTGCGCACGAGCCTGCAGGGCAAACGGGACCGGCTCGCGACAGGCCTCGCGGAAGCCGGGTTCGCCGTCCGGCCGACCGCCGGGACGTACTTCGTCTGCGTCGACGTCCGGCCGCTCGGTTTCGAAGACGCCGCCGAACTGGCCTGGGAGCTTCCCGAACGGGTGGGCGTGGCCGCCGTCCCCGTGAAGGTGTTCACCGATCACCCGGAAGAGTGGAAACACCTGCTGCGTTTCGCGTTCTGCAAACGTAACGAAGTCATCGACGAAGCCGTCACCCGATTGCGCAAACTGACGTGACTGGTCTGATGTCCATCAGGCCCACCCACTCTTTTCGAGAGCACGCCTGAGCCTGTCCAAACACCGTCTTCGAAGCCTTCCGACACTGGCCGGACTGATCCCCAGCTCGTCGGCGAGCTGGGCGTAGGACAGCTCCGGCCGGTGTGCGAGCAACCACATCAGCCGTCGGTGCACGTCCGGGAGCCGATCGACCGCCGCCCAGAGCGCGCGGTCACGTTCGGCGCGGACGACCTCGGCCTCCGGGGTCGGTTCCGGGCCCGGCGGCGGAGGCGGCGTTTCGCGTCTGTTCCTGGTGATCATCCGGAGCGCGCGGCGTCGCGCGGTGGTCGTCAACCAAGCGCGGAGCTTCGCTTCGTCGCGCAGCGAGCCTGGCGCGCGAAACAGTTCCAGCCACGCTTCCTGACAGACGTCCCTGGCGTCCGCTTCGCTCAGCCGGTAGGCCCTCAGCGCGCCGAGTACCGCCGCCGACACCACGTTCTCGTCCCACATCGCGGACTCTCCTGTTTCCGGCGGCGCACGTCCGCCCGCTCGATCACCGAACGCGACTTCGACGGCACGCACCGCAGCAGGGATCCGGAAAAGGTCAGGTCATCGATGATTTGAGTAGTTCCACCCGTGCCCGGATGGCCGCCCGGCACACACCGAGAGTGATCGACTTCAGTACTCCAGGCACCGGAGCCGGTTGCGTCGTTCCGCCTAACGGGCTGGATCGATGGCGGCTGAGGTGAAACACTCCCCTCCAGTGCTAAAACTGGTGCAGCCCCGGGGGAACTGCGACCTGGCCGGAAGAGACCCCAAGAAAGATCGAACTCACGCGGAGAACGTGGGTTTCAGGCGCGGACGGCGGTGATTGCCATGAGTGGTACGGCAGTCGTGCGCCGTCGCGGCCGCATTCCCTCGAAGACGCTGTCGAACGCCGGAGCGCGAATCCTTTTCGCGAGCGGAATCACGATCACGGGCTGGGTCCTCGGTGCCGTCCTGAGCACACCGGCTTCGGCCGAGGAACCGACGGCCACGACGCCGGAGACCTCCGCGGTCCAGCCGTCGAGCGAAACCGGCACCGGGAAAACGACTACTCCAAATGAGTCCACTTCGGACTCCGGCTCGGCGAAGGCCACGAAACCCGCCAAGACCACGGAAACGCCGGAATCGACGAAGTCCGGATCGCCCAAGGAAGGGTCCGCGACGGAAGAGCCCGCTCCCGCTTCGAGCGAGGAGCCCGAGGCCACCGTCGAGGAGCAGGCCGTATCGAGCGCGAGTTCCGTCGAGAAGACCGCTTCCCCGGAACCCGTCGAGAAGACCACCACCACCAAGGTCCAGTCCGGCAACGGTCTGCTGGGCGGCCTCATCGGCGGTGTGCTGGACGTCGTGACGAACACGGTCGGCGGCGTCGTCGAAACCGTGGGCGGGGTCGTCGGCGGGATCGGCGAGAACGTCCTCGCGCCGATCCTCACGCCGGGTCCTTGCTGCGGATCGGGCGATCCCGTGTTCCTGCCGGGCGTCGGCGACGCGCTCGACCCCGTCTTCGGCGGCGGCTCCGGCGACTCGGCGAGCGGCTCGGTCACGATCTCCGTTCCGGTCAAGGCCGCCGCGCCGATGGCACCGACCACCCCGAGCGCGCCGACCGCGCCGATCATCCCGGCCCCGCGTCCGGCCGTCCCGGCCGAGACGCCCGCTCCGGCCGCGGCGAGCCAGAACCACCGCGTCGTCCTGCCCACCCGGGTCAAGGTCGACGTCCAGCCCGCTTCTCCGGCCGCTCCCGCCGAGTCCGACACGCACGCGTCCCCGGATGGCGGCGGCTCGGGCGGCGGCGGCGGCCTGCCGAATACCCCGGTGGCTCCGCTCGCGCCCACGTCGAGCGCCCAGCCAGGGCACGACAACTCCGCCGGCGGCCGCGGGCCGCTCGCCGTGCTCGACGCCGGAATCCCCGCCACGCAGCTGAAACTTCTCGGCACCGGCTGCGATCACGAAGGCGAGCGCACCGGCAGGGAAGCCGCGCTTCCCGCCACCTCCCCCGACTGACCTGACCGGGTCGCCGGGGAGAACCACGTCCAAACCAAGATCAACTTCGGTTTCGACGTCTTCTGAGCATCCTCGGCCAAGTCGCGTTTCAGCCTGCCCTCGTTCAGGTTTCCCCGTCTTCCCGAACGGCCGACCGCGCCCGGCCGTTCGGATCCCGGGCCCCGGCGCCGCGCTGCCCCTGTGGCGCCGGGACCAGCACCGGGTGGACTTCGGGGGCTTCTGCTCACCGCGCCGAGCAGGAGCCGACCAAGCTCGAAGACCACCTGAACCGCGGGCGGTTCCCGGCACGTCGAGGGGCTGTGCCGGGTAACCGCCGCGGTGCCCGTCCCCAGGTTTCGGCCTGGGGGCGGGCCGGATAGCCGGTGCGCTGGTCGTGCGGCGCCGATGCCCTCCCTGGAGCATCGGCCGCCCCGCCGGCGCACCGGCTATTTCCGTTTCACGCCCCGCGCGTTTCGTCCTCTGAATGCGGTGGTTCGCGTTGCCGACTACCGCATTCAGAGGACGAAACGCGGTAGGTCAGGGGGTGGAGGTCAGGTGATTTGGACGGTCACCGGGGCGGCCGTGGCCGGGGTCGCGCGCACCGAAGCGGCGGCCGCGCCAAGCCGGCGAACGGCCTCGAAAAGCCGGTCGGCGGGCAACGCGTACGGCAGCCGCAGCCAGCGTTCCAGGCCACCGTGGACACCGAACCGCGAACCCGGCGCCACCTGCACCCCGTGCCCCGCCGCCGCGACGGCCAAGCGCGTGCTCATCGGCTCCGGCAGACGGCACCACAGCGAAAGCCCGCCCGGCGGCACGGTGAACGTCCAATCCGGGCAGTACCAATGCAGTGCTCCCGTCAGCGCGTCACGCAGGGCCAACGTCTCCTCGCGGCGGTGCGCGAGCGCGGCCCCGCCGTCGTCGAGCAGTTCGGCGAGAACCAGTTGCTCGAAGACCGGAGACCCCAGGTCGACGGCGAAGCGGGCCGCGATCAGCCTGCCGATGACATCCTCCGAAGCGCGGATCCAGCCCAGCCGGAGCCCGGCCCAATGTGACTTCGACGCCGAGCCGATCGTGATGCCGAGATCCCCCGCGAACGCGCCGAGTGGCGGCGGCCCGGCCACCGGATCGCCTTCGAGGTCCAGCTCGACCAGGGTCTCGTCGATGATCGCCGGGGTCCGCGCGCGGCTCAGCGCGGCGGCGAGCCGCTGCCTGCCGTCGACGTCCAGCCGCAGGCCGGTCGGGTTCTGGAAGTCCGCGACGAAGTAGGCGAGCCTCGGCGCGGACTGCCGCAGCGCGGCTTCGATCCCGACGATGTCCCAGCCGCTCGCCGGGTCCAGCGGCACGGGCACCGGGATGGCGTGTGCGGCGCCGATGGCTTCGAGGGCGTTCGGATACGTCGGCTGCTCGACCAGGACCCGGTCACCGGGACCGGCCAGCATCCGCAGTACCTGCACGAACGCGTGATGTGCGCCGTTGGTGATCATCACCTGATCGGCGTTGGTCGGCATCCCGCGCTGGGTGTAGCGGCGGGCGATCCGTTCGCGCAGGATCGGCAGGCCGCGCACGTGGTAGCCGTTCTCGCCGAGATGCTCCACCAGAGCCTTGCGGGCGGCGTCCACGGCCGGCACCAGGCCTGCGATCGCGGGCGGGCAGGCCTGGGCGAGGTCGATGAGGTCTTCGCCGGACGGCAGGAGCGTCTCCCGGCCACGGCCGCCGGGGGACGCGATCCAGGAGCCGGCCCCGCGACGGCTGGCGACCAGCCCGTCGGCCCGCAGTTTGTCCAAGGCGGCGCCGATCAGCGTGCGGCTGACCTCCAGCGCGTCGGCGAGTTCTCGTTCGGCCGGAAGTTTCGTGCCGAGCGGCAGCCTGCCGTCGAGGATCAGCAGTTCGACCGCCGCCGCGAGGTCCGCGGCGCCGTGACGAGAACCACTTTGCCGCCAACTTCCCAGCAAGGTGGCCAATTTTTGGCCGGAAACCCGTCCAGTCAGCGGTATCAGCGGTTCCATAAGGCCAATTATTGCGGATTGGCCATGGTCAAGGTAGCCACTTACCCCCGATGGTGCAGTCGTGGCACTTACACTCGACCTCAGCCCCGTCGGCATCTCCCACGACACCACCCGCCGCTCGATCCAGCTCGTCGCCGGGCTCGCCCTCTACGGCGGCAGCATGGCCATGCTGACCAGGTCCGGCCTCGGCCTAGACCCGTGGGACGTGCTCCACGAAGGGCTGATGAAGCTCACCGGCCTCACGTTCGGGACGGTCACCGCGCTCGCCTCGGTCGCGGTGCTGCTGTTGTGGATCCCCCTGCGGCAACGGCCCGGTATCGGCACCGTCGCCAACATCGTGGTCATCTCGCTCACCGTCGACTTCGTGCGGCTCTTCCTGCCCGAGCAGGACGTCCTCGGCTGGCAGATCACCAACCTGGTCGCCGGCGTCGTGCTCAACGGGCTCGCCGCCGCCATCTACGTCGGCGCACGGCTCGGCCCCGGCCCCCGCGACGGGCTGATGACCGGTTTCGCGGCCCGGACGGGCAAGTCGATCCGGTTCGTCCGGACCCTCATCGAGCTGACCGTCCTGGCCGCCGGATGGCTGCTCGGCGGCACCGTCGGCGTCGGCACGGTCCTCTACGCGCTCGCCATCGGACCCCTCACCCAGGCGTTCCTGCCGCTGGTCGCCTGGCGTGTTCGTGAGTGATTTGGGTCGTTTTAACCGAGGGTGTTCAGGTACCTACGGCGGCTGAGCCCGTAGCGGCCGGTCCGTGAAGGCCTCCTTGAGGGAATCGTCTTTGGTTAGCCACTGGTGTGGGACTTGTGTGGGGTTGCCGGTGTGGTCGGGTGGGAGGATTCCGGTGGTGGGGTGTCCGGGATCTTCCCCGCTCGGCTGCCGGTCCATAGGTCGTGATCGCACACGAGCTTGATCAACGGAGGATCAGGGACGTTGAGTGTCCCGGATCTTCCGTTGATCAAGGCGTGACCGGGCGACGATGCCCGCGGGACCACCCTCGTGCAGGTCCGTGAAGGCCAGCAAAAACGCCGGACCCGAGTAGGTACCTGAAAGAGGGTTCGTTCTAACCGACTCACGAGCGCTAGCTCGCCTCCCGCCGCTCCATCAAGCGCCGGACGGCGAGGGAGTCGATGCCGCGCTGGGCGAGGACGTCGGCGGCCGCGCCGGGAAGGGACGTCAGCGCGAGCAGGAGGTGCTCGCCTTCGATGCGCTTGCTGCCGACGTCGACGGCTTCGCGGAGGGTCTGCGCCAGCACCTTCTTCGCTTCCGGCGTGAAGGGCCGATGACCGCGCTTGCTCCGCTGTCCCCCGGTCAGCGCGCCGGGGCCGTGGGTCTGCTCGACCCGCTCGACGATGTGCTCGACGTCGATGCCGAACCCGCTCAGTGCTTCGACATCGGCGTCGCTCATCCCGCCCCGGCGGCGCACCCGCCGGAGGTCGTCGGCCAGTTCGTCGCCCGGGCAGCCCAGCGCGGTCAGCACCTTCGTGTTCCGGGCGAGTGAGGTCAGCAGGTGGAGCGGGTCGACGCTGGCGGACGCCTCGTCCGACGCGACGCGCTGAGCCTCGACGACGACTTCGCGAGCTTCAGGGGTGAAGCGTTCGAACATCAGTGCCTCCCGTACTTCTTGTGCACCGCTTGCCTGCTGACCCCCAGCTCGGCCGCGATCTCCTGCCAGGACCATCCGTGCACCCGCGCGCTGCGGACCTGCACGGCTTCGAGTTGTTCCAACAGCCGGCGCAAGGCGGCGACGGCGCGCAATCCCACGCGGGGATCGCGGTCACCGGCTCGCGCGGCCAGGTCTGTCGCTTCGGTCATGACGTCAACCTACGTTGACATCTCGGCTGTGTCAACCCCAGTTGACAGTTAGGGTCGGGGCATGGCCGAAATCGCAGTGGCGGAAAGGGATGGAGTAGGTGCGGACGGCTCGCCGCGCCCGACCGAGGACCACGTCGCCGTGCTCGGGAACGCCGTGGTGGTGCTCGACGGCGCGACCTCGCCGCAGCCGGATCTCCCACCCGGCGGCTGGTACGCGAGCCTGCTCGTGCACAGCCTGTCGCAGGCGCTGAGCGCGGAACCCCAGGCGGATCTCGCGGTAGTGCTGGCCGAGTCGATCGCCGACGTCGCACGGCGCGAAGGCCTCGAACCGGGCCGCTCGCCGTCGAGCACGGTCGCGATCGCGCGCTGGACGGACGACACCGTCGACGGACTCGTGCTCGCCGACAGCCCGATCATCGCGTTCGGGCCCGACGGCGCCGACCCGCTCACCGACGACAGGCTGGTCTCGCTGCGCGGCGGCGGTCAGCTCCGCACCGGTTCCGACGTCCGCGCCAAACGCAACGCGCCGGACGGCTTCTGGGTCGCCGAGGCGGAGCCGAAAGCCGCCGCCGAAGCCATCCGCCGCAGTTGGCCGCGTTCGGAGGTCGAAGCCCTGCTGCTGGCGACGGACGGCGTCGCGGTCGGGGTCGACGAGTACGAACTGTTCGACTGGCCGGAAGTGCTCGACATCAGCCGGAAGCGTGGTCCGGACGCCGTCCTCGACGCGGTGCGCACGGCGGAGAAACAGGACCCCGACGGCGAACGCTGGCCCCGCGCGAAAAGGCACGATGACCAGCTGTTGGTAGTAGTCGACTTCGGGGTAGCCCCAGGGTAGAACCGGGGGCTTCCCGGATCGGAAATCCGCGGCCGCGCGAGCACGCTGGACGCATGACGTTCCCTGGGGAGAGATCGCGGACCAAGGCCTGGCTCATCGCGTCGGGGGCGGCCATCGGCTGGGCACTGTTCACCATGGTCGTGCTGCATCTGATCAGCTCACGCGATCCGGTGTTCGACACGCTGTCCAGCTACGCCTACGTCGACCGCGGCACGGGCATGCTGGGGGCCAGCGTGCTCTCGCTGTCCATCGGCTCGCTCACCGCGCTGGGCGCGCTGGCCGCGGCCGGGATCCCGCTCAGCCGCACCACGAAACTGCTTTTCGTGCTGTGGTCGCTGGGACTGGCGGCGGCCGCGATCTTCCCCGCCAGCTACCCCGAATTCCCGGACCCGGTCAGCGGCGAGATCCACCTCTACGCCTGCCTCGTCGCGTTCCTCAGCCTCCCCGCGGCCGGGTTCAGCCTGCGCGACAATCTGCGCGGCACCCCCGCGGCCAGGCAGATCGGCCGCCTGGCCTGGGGCAGCGCGACCGGCCTGGTCGTCTTCGGGCTCAGCTTCATCTTCGTGCGCCTGTCCGACATCCCGTTCTTCATGACCCTCACCGACATCGTCCCGGTCGGGGTCGCGCAACGGCTTTCGTTGGTGGTGCACGTGATCCTGATCGCCGGGATGCTGAAGGTGGCGTCAGCCGCGCACCGCGTCGGCGAATTCCGGGGCGTACCCGTAGAGACCGGGCAGCCCGCCCGTGTGCAGGAAAACAACGTGCTCGTCGGCCGCGAAATGGCCTTCAGCGGCCCAGGCGATCAGCGCGGCACCCACTTTGCCGGTGTACACGGGATCGAGCGCGATTCCCTCCGTACGCCCGAAAAGGCGCACCGCGTCCCAGGTCTCCGCGGTCGGGATGCCGTAGCCGGGGCCGATCGCGCGGTCGTCGACATGAAGACCTTCGAGTGACGGCGGCGTCCTGCCCAGCAGAGCGGACGCCGCCGTGGTGAGGTCGGCGAGGTTGTCCAGGGCCTCGTCCACCGGATGGCTGACGCAGGCGATGTCGAGGGTCAGCCAGTCGAGGTCCGCCGTCCCCACGACGAGCCCGGCCGACGTCCCGCCGCTGGCGTGCGGAGCGACCAGCCGCGCCTTGGTGATGCCACGATCGGCGAGTTGCCCGGCGATCTCCCGCGCGGCGGCGACGTATCCGAGCGCCCCGACGGCGTCGGAACCGCCGACCGGGAAGGTGGCCACCTCGCGGCCCTCGGCGGCGGCTTCGGTGAGCAGCCGGTCGTAGGTCTTGCCGGTCTCCTCGCCGTCCCGGCAGATGTGCACGTTCGCGCCGAAGAGGTGGTCAAGGGAGACGTTGCCGGACCGTTCGTACGCGTCGCCGTCGCGAGGGACCTTGGCGGTGAGCACGAGTTCGCACCGCAACCCGAGCTTCGCGCAGGCGGCGGCGGTCTGCCTGCCGTGATTGGTCTGGAGCGCGCCGAAGGTGATCACCGTGTCGGCACCGGCCTCGATCGCCGCCCCGAGCAGGAACTCGAGTTTGCGCAGTTTGTTGCCGCCCACGCCGAGCGGATGCACGTCGTCCCGTTTGAGCAGCAGGTTCTCCAGGCCGAGCGCCTCGGCCAGCCGAGGTGCCGGATGCAGCGGCGTCGGGTAGCCGCCGAGATCGACGCGGGGAAAACGATCGAGGTTCATGAAACTCACGTAACCACACCGACACTGCCCGGTGGTATCGTTCGTTTGAACGAACGAGACGTGCAGGGGGAGCCATGACCACCTCGAAATCGAGCCTCGCGTTCACCGGCCTCGCCGAACAGGCCGCCCTGCTCGCCGTCGGGGCGACGTCGTCCGTCGAGCTGACCCGTCTCGCGCTCGAACGTGCCGAAGCGAGCCAGCCCACCCTCAACGCCTTCAAGTGCCTTCGCCATGAGGAAGCCCTTCGCGAGGCCGAGGACGCCGACCGTCGGCTGGCCGACGGAGAAACCGCTCCCCTGCTCGGCGTCCCCACCGCGATCAAGGACGACCTGGACGTCACCGGCCTGCCGACGGCCTTCGGCTGCGACGGCGACTTCTCGCCGGCGACGACCGACTCCCCGCCCGTGGCCGCGCTGCGTGAGGCCGGTGCGGTGCTCATCGGCAAGACCAACACCCCGGAACTCGGCCAGTGGCCCTTCACCGAAGGCCCGGCGTTCGGCGCGACCCGCAATCCGTGGGATCCCGAACGCACCCCGGGCGGTTCCTCCGGCGGCGCGGCGGCGGCCATCGCGTCGGGGGTGATCGCCGCCGCGCTGGGTTCCGACGGGGCCGGGTCGATCCGGATCCCCGCCGCGTGGACCGATCTGGTCGGGATCAAACCGCAGCGTGGCCGGGTCCCGACCGAAGGGGAGCTGTTCCACGGCCTGACCGTGGTCGGCCCGCTCGCGCGCACCGTGGCCGACGCGGCCCTGCTGCTGGACGTCGCGGCGGGAACCGGCACCGCGTTCCAGGCGGCCGCCCGGCGTGAACCGGGCCGGATGCGCATCGGGCTGTCCACCCGGATCCCTTTCACCGCGACGAGAACCCGGCTGGACCCGCACGTGCACGCGGCCGTCATCCGGCTCGCGGAACGGTTCGCCGAACTCGGCCACGAGATCGTCGAGGTCGAACCGGACTACCGGCTGATCGGCCTCACCTTCCTGCCGCGCTCGCTCGTCGGCGTCCGTGACTGGTCCCGTCGTGTCCCGGATCAGGCGCGGCTCGACCCGCGCACGCGGGCCAACGCCCGGCAGGGTTCGGTGCTCGCCGGTCCGGCGCTACGGCTCGCCAGGGCCGCGGAACCGTTGCTGCAACGGCAAATCGGCTCGGTGTTCGGCCGGGTGGACGTGCTGCTCACCCCGACGACCGCCACCCCGCCACCGCGGATCGGCAGCTTCGACGAGCTCAGCGGCTGGCAGACCGATCAGGCCATGATCGCGGCGTGCCCCTACGCTTGGCCGTGGAACGTGCTGGGCTGGCCGGGGGTCAACGTGCCGGCCGGGTTGAGCCCGGACGGGCTGCCGCTCGGCGGGCAGTTGCTCGGCCCCTCGCACGCCGAAGAACGGCTGATCTCACTGGCCGCGCAACTGGAAGAGGTCGAACGGTGGCAGGACCGCAAACCCGAGACCGCTTGGTGAACACCCGCGAGACCATCCTCCACGCCACGCTCAAGGTGGTCGGAGAACAGGGTGTCGGCGGGCTGACCAACCGCCGCATCGCGACCGCCGCGAGCGTCTCGCTCGGCACGCTGACCTACCACTTCCCCAGCCAGACGGCGTTGCTGCGCGAAGCGATGCTGCTGTTCGTCGAAGAAGAGACCGCGAAGCTGACCGGCTTCGTCGACACCTACCGCGAACAGGGGTTGAGCGTCGAGGAGGCCGCCTCGGTGGTCGAGCAGGTCATCGCCAAACTGCCGTTCGGCACCGACGAACTCGGCGCGCACGAGTTGTATCTGCAGGCGGCACGCGACCCCGGGCTGCAGGACGCCGCGGCGCGCTGTTTCGCCGCCTACGACGAACTCGCGCTGGTGATCCTGCGGACGCTCGGTGTCGCGTCGCCGGAACGCCTGACCGGACCGGTCGTGGCCCTGATCGCCGGGCTGCAGCTGCGCAGGCTCGCCACCGGCGGCGACGGCGTGGAGGTGGCGTTGCCGTTGATGATGCTCGTCCGCGGCGCGTCATGAGCGGGCCGCCGATCGTCAAGGGGACGGCGGCGTGGCGGTACTTCGGGGACTTCCGGGCCGGGCTGCTGGCCGGTCAGGTGCTGGTGCTGCAGGTCGCGCATCCGGTGGTGGCGGCCGGGGTGCGGGATCATTCCGACTACGTCGAGGATCCGTGGACCCGGCTGATGCGCACGGCCGCGTCGCTGTCCATCTACGTCTACGGCGGTCGGGACGGCGCCCGGTACGAGGCGGACCGGTTGCGCGCGCTGCACCGGTCGTTCACCGGGATCGACGCCGACGGGCACCGGTACAGCGCGCTGAACCCGCACGCCTATGCCTGGGTGCACGCCACGCTCGTCATGGTACCCGTTGACACACAACGGTTCTACGGAAATCCGTTGACACCGTCCGAATTGGACGAATACTACGCGCAGATGTGCGACGTCGGACGGCTTCTCGGCCTGCGCGAGCAGGACATGCCGCCGACGTGGCCGCAATTCGAGCGGTACTACACGGAGATGATCGACGGTTTCGGCCCGAACGAGACGATCTCGACGCTGTTCGAGACGATCCGGACGGTGAAGAAGCCATGGCGATGGCTGTCCGACGAACGCTGGATTCGCCTGCGGCACCGGCAGTATCTGGCGCAGATGTTCGTCATCCGGGGCACCCTGCCACCCGCCCTGCGCACTCGGCTTGGTCTACAGTGGACGGAGCGCGACCAACGTCGATTCGATCATTTCCGTTCAGTGGTCCGGATTCTCGGTGGCCTGGTGCCGACGACGCTGCGCTCCTCGCTCGTGCGCCGGATCGGCAGGCTCAACGTCTGGTTCCGGGCGCATCCCCGCGCGTACCGCTTCCTTGGCGGCACCACCGGCCCCGGAAGTGCCCGCGTTTAGTCCTCTAAACGCGCTTTCGGGTGCGGGCGTAATGGGCGCGGGCCTTCGCCCGGTTTCCGCAGCGCGCCATCGAGCACCACTGACGCGACCTTCGCGGCGAGGCGTCGCAGAACCGCAGGCCACAGTCGTCGGCGGCGCAGATCCGGACCTCGATGCCTTCGGACGTACTTCTTCGAACGCTGGACGCATCAGCGGCAAGGCCTGAGCCGGGAAGCCGTCGACGAATACGTCCGCGCCTTCTCCGCACCGGGCGCCCTGCGGGCCGGATTCGACGACTACCGCGCGTCCTTCCCGCACGACGCGGAAGCGGACGACGCCGATTTCGAGGCGGGTCGTCGCCTCGAACTACCCGTGCTGGCACTGTGGGGTGCGAGCGGCTTGCTGGGAAAGCTGCCGACACTGGAGATCTGGCAGGGCTACGCGAAGGACGTCTCCGGTACGGCGATCGAAGAATGCGGCCATTTCCTCGCCGAAGAACGCCCTCGCGCCCTGCTCGAAAACCTGAAACCGTTTCTGCTCGGGTGAACCCCCACCGGGGGTAAGGGCCGTGGTCCCCTTTACGGGGGACCCCGGTTCACCCCGCGCCGTGACGCTTTCCCATGGCACCGCCGTTAACTTCGGCCGGGATGGGGAATTCACCGAGGGGGCGGCGCACGGCGCCGTTGGTCATCGTCCGCGTACTGGTCTTCTGTGCGCTGGCCTTCTTGCTGTCGGGCGGCACGGCCCAGGCGGATGGCGTGTCGAGCGGCGCGGACGTCCAGGTCGCGCAGACGCTCGGCACCCGTGATCTCACGATCGTGCTGCGGCGGATGGACATCGCACCCGGCCCACTGCACGTCGATGTCGTCACGCACGCCGGGAACCCGCCGGGAACGCTGAAACTGCGCGCGTCCACGGCGGGCACGACGTTCTCCGAAACCACCGTCCAGCTGGGTGAGCGGCCCGGCGCCTATTCGGCGCTGGTGCGAATCGACCAACCGGGGCCGTGGGAACTGGGCCTCGACGACGGGACGGACACCGCGTCGATCCCGTTCATCGCCCCGGCCAGGGTCGTTCCCCCGTGGGAAAAGGCCACCTTCGGCGGTTTCGTCGCCGCGGGTGTGTTCCTGGTACTCGGTCTCGTCATCGCGATGCGCGTGAAACGGCCGCAACTCGCGCTGCTCCCGGCCGGCGGGATGGTCGCCGCGCTCGCCGTCGCGATCACCGGCGCGATGCTTTCGGCGTCGACCCCGCCGCCGCCCGCGCCGGGCGCGGAGCTGGACCCCACGATCGACAACATCCAGGACCCGTACGCGAACGCGCAGATGTCCACAGTGGACTTCTCGCGCCCGCCGGTGAATCTCGCCGTGCGTGCCCCGGGTGCGCGTTCGGGCGGTCTCGCCGACGTCCGGATCGTCTTGACCGACGGCGCGACCGGTCGCCCGGTCGACGACCTTCTGGTGCACGACAACGCTTTGATCCATCTCGTCGTCATCTCGCCGACGGGCAGGCTCTGGCATCTCCACCCGGTGCGCGTCGGCCCCGGTGACTACCGGATGAAGTTCACGCCACCCGAGGCGGGAACCTACGCCGTCGCCGCCGAACTCGCCCGGCGAGGCGGCGGTGTGCAGCTGGTCCGCACCACGATGCCGGTCGCGGCGGGCACCGACTCCCCCGCCGAACCGGTGCCCGCGGGGGCGGGCTCGCGCGTCATCAAGGGGAACGAGGTCGACGTCGACGTCAAACCGGGCACACCGACCACCATCACCGCGCGGTTCGCCCGCGCGGATCTCCAGCCGTGGCTGGGCATGCTCGGCCACCTGATCGTCGTCGGCCCGATCACCGGCGACGGCCGGGTCGGCGCGGATGCCGCTGCCGCGCCGACCTGGGCCCACGTGCACTCGATGATCCCGCAATCGCCCGGTATGCCGGGGAAACCCGACGAGACCGTCGCCGCGTACGGCCCCACCGTCCCGTTCACCTACACCTTCGGCGCGCCCGGCAAGTACCGCGTCTGGCTGCAGGCCGAACGCGACTACACGGTGCTGACCGTGCCCATGCAGATCGAAATCCCATCTGGAGGGGCGCCCCAGTGAACTCCACAGTGGACACACCGGACACCGCGCGGCGGAAGCCCGTCCTCCTCATCGCCGTGGTCGCCGTTCTCGTGGTGGCGATCGTGGCCTGGCTGCTGTGGCCGAGTGACGGCGGGGAACAGGTGCGGCGTTCGACGCAAGGCCCGTACACCGTGGAGTTGTCGGTCGCGGATCCGCACCAGGGCGGCAACGTCTTCACGCTGACGGTCACGGGTGCCGTGCCGGACGTGGTCACCCTCGAACCCGTCATGCCGCAGATGGGGCACGCGCTCGCGCCGACTTCCGCGATCGCGGAGGCACCGGGCCGGTATCGCACCGGCGACGTCCTGCTGCCGATGCCGGGGCAATGGGAGATCACCGTTTCACTGCGCGGGTCAGCCGGCGCCACGCAGCACGTTTTTCCTTTGCTGGTCAAATAAGAGAGGGAGGTCGGGGGGTATGGATCTCACCGCGGGAGGGGCGAGGACCGGCTCGGTGGCACGAAGTGCGCGCACCGGTCTCGCGCCGGCGGGCACGGTACTGGCCGGCTCGGTGATCTCACTGATCGGGCTGACCTGGGACATCCAGTGGCACGGCGACGTCGGCCCGGACACGTTCTTCACGCTGCCGCATCTGTTCCTGTATTCGGGCAGCGCGATCAGCGGGCTCGCGAGCCTCGTGGTCGTGCTGATGACCACGGCCGCGCGCCGGGCGGGCCGAGGCGTCGACGCGCGCGTCGGTGGCCGCGCGATCAACGTCTTCGGCAAGGTCTTCGCCGCACCGGCCGGCTATCTGGTGACCGGCAGCGGCGCGGCGATGTTCCTGCTGTACGGCCTGTGGGACCAGTGGTGGCACGGCCTGTACGGCTTCGACGCGGTGATCGACTCGCCGCCGCACATCGGGCTGCTGCTGTCGATCACGTTGAGCATCATCGGCACGGTCATGGTGTTCGCGGCCGCGCGCGAACACCACTGGGGCACCCTCGGCGTGGTCGGCAGCCTTGGGGTGCTGATCGCGTTCAGCACGGTCACCGTGCTCGGCCTGGAACAGATCGACGTCGACGGGATCGACGTCGTCTCCGTGGGTACCGCGCTGCTTTCGGTGCTGTTGGTGGCGGCGGGCGCGGGCTTCTGGGGGCGGCCGGGTGGAGCGGTGTTGGTCGCCGCGGCACTCGCGGTCATCCAGGCGATCACCTGGTGGTTCTCGCCATGGGCAGCGGAGACGTACGCGGGCGCCGTCGGCTTGCCGATGCGGGACTACATAGACGGTGTGCCCGCGATGCCGTCGATGATGCCGATGGCGCTGCTGCCGATCGCTCTGCTGCTCGAAGCGATTTACCTGCTTTCGCGGCGCGGCTGGTCCGCCGGTCGCGTTTCGGTGCTGGCAGGCGGAATCGGCGGGCTCCTGGTCGGCGCGAGCATGCCGATCCAGAACGCCGTCGTCTACGGGGCCGACTCGGTCAGGTGGCCCGTGGTGTTCATGACGGCCGCGGTCGGCGCGGTGGTCGGGCTGCTCGGCGGATTCGCCGGATGGCGTTTCGGCGGGATGCTGCGGCTGCTGGCGCCCGCGAAGACTCAAGGGGGCGAAGCGAATGCGTAAGACACTGCTGGCGCTGGCGGCGGCGATCGGGTTGCTGTTCGCGACCACCCCGGTGGCGACTGCCTACGAACCGGTGAACATCGTCCACACCGAACGGGTGCAGGTCGGCCCGTACGGGATGACGGTCGGGTTCAGCACGTGGCCGTTGCGCGCCATGCAATCACTGGACTTCACGTTCATCCCGGACGACGGGATCGCCGGGAAGTCGGGGACGCTCGCGTTCGTCAATCCGGAGACCGGGCGGCTGGGCCGTCCGCAACCGCTGGCGAAGCATCCGCGGAAGCTGGAGGTGTGGGGGCTGGACATCCGGGCACTGCAGACGCAGGGTTCGTGGACGTTCCGGTTCGAACTCGACGGGCCCGCAGGCCGGGGCGCGGGCGAACTCCGCGATCTGAAGGTGCTCGAACAGCCGGGGCCGCCGATGGCGGTCAGCTGGTCGATCAGCCTGATCCCGTTGATCGTCCTCGCCGTGCTGATCGCCATCGCCTGGCGGCGCACCAAAGCCAGGCTGCGCGGGAACGGGGTCGCGGCGATACCGTGACGCGGAGTGACCGAAGATCGGATGGCTCGCGTGCCCTGACGGGACACGCGAGCCGTTCGTCATGGGCTCAAATCGAACTGTCCGGCCTTGACCGCCTTCAAGAAGGCGTTCCACTCACCGGAATCGAAGACGAAGACAGGACTCTCGGCCAGTTTGGTGTCACGGACTCCCACCAGGCCTTCCCTGCCCAGGTTGACCTCGACACAGTTCCCCCCGTTGGGCTCGCTCGCGAAGGATTTCTCCCAGGCGGCGTCGTCGAACAGCGACACGGCCGTGGTCGGATCGTAATCCGGCGCCGATGGATAATCGGCCATTGGTCGTACCTCCGAACGTCTGTCGGGGGTGCGATCGCCACCTGCGCGAACCGTCACGTCCCCAGCTTCTCGTGCCTCAACGGGACTATCCCGCACCGCCAAGTGGGTGATCAACTCCGCCCACCCTCGACATGAAGATTATTCCAGGAGTAGGATTAATCGCAGCGGCCGGGGCTCGGTTGTTGGTGAATCGCTCGCAGTATGCGGAGAGCTTGGCGACACGTGTCACCGGGTGGCGTTCAGCGGGGTTTTCGTCGTTCCAGCAGGGCACCGACGGCAGGTGACCGGCCGGAAACACCACCCCGCGGCGCATGCCCACCCATCGCCGACCTCGTGGGGGAGGATCAGCGTGATCATTCAGGACACCATGCCGGCGACGGTACTGGCCGTCGGCAGGCTCATGGCCGGGACGGCGGGCGAGAGCCGCCGCTCCGCGCATCTGTTCGACGTGCACTCCGGGGGCTCGTACCCCGAATTCCTGCACGCCCGCTGCGGCGCGGCGATGCCTTACGACCACTTGGAATGGCTCCCCGTCGGCTCGGGGATGCCCTGTGAACGTTGTCTCGGCCTCACCGATTCGGCCGACCAGACGCGGTTGCCGCGTCCGGGCCGGGGGGTGTGACCGGGATGGCCGTCCGCCTCACCACGCTGTTGTTCCGCCGTGAGGACGAACGCCTGGCGTCGGGGAAGCGCCGCGACATCGGGCTCGAGCTGCGTCAGCGGTTCGGGTTCAGCCTCATCCAGGCCCCGCTGCGCAGGCAGCCGCCGTGGAACTCCGAAGTCGATTTTCCCGGCAGACGAGGGCATCGGGACATGATCAGAACCGGCAGGCCGCTCGAAGGCCGGTTCGAACTGTCACCCTTGATCGGGCATCTGGCCGGCCGGGTCTGATCACCACGCCCTGCTGGTTCAGGGCTTGCGGCCGAGCCCGCCGAGCCCGCCGGTGAAGGTCGGGTCGTCGGCGAACCTGGCGCTCGCCCGGGAAGCCGCTTCGTCCAGATGCCAAGCGGCCATCCAGTCGATTCCCGGCTCCACCAGCTCCAGGCCGTCGAAGAACGCGGCGAATTCCGCGCGGGAGCGCAGATGGAACGGCGCGCTCGTCTTCTTGTACAGCTCCTGGACGTTCTCACGGTTGTCACCGGTCTTGCGGGTGACGCCGTCTTCGGTCAGATGCGAGGACAGGAAGTACGAACCCGACGGCAACAGGTCGAGGTAGTGGTTGACCATCTCGTGCACCGGCTCGTCGGGGCCGAGGAAGTACAGCAGGCCGACCATTACCAGGCCGATCGGCTGGCGCGGGTCGAGCACCGCGGTTTCGAGGGCGCGCTTCCAGATGTCGGCGGGGTCCCGGACGTCGCCCTGCAGGACCGCGTGCCGCCCGAGCAGTCCCTCGCGTTCCAGCAGCAGCTGAGAATGCGCGACGGCGACCGGCTCGATGTCGACGTAGACGACCCGGGAGTCCGGGTTGATCGCACTGGCGATCTGGTGGACGTTGCCGACGGTGGGCACGCCGGAGCCGATGTCGAGGAACTGGGTGATCCCTTGGCGCGCCAGGTATCCCACGCCGCGGCCGAGGAAGTCGCGGCCGACGCGGGCGAACGTCTTGATCTCCGGGAACTGCTTCAGCACCTGCGCGCCGAACTCGCGGTCGACGGCCCAGTTCGCCGAGCCGCCGAGGAACCAGTCGTACACCCTGGCCACGTTGGGACGTTCGAGATCGACACCTTCGGGGGCTACGGGATCCTGCTGCGCGGTCATGCCTTCACACCTCGTCAGGGAGCGGGTTTGCGGGCGACCCCGCCGATGCCGCAGTCAAGCGCAAAAGAGCGGGGGTCGTCCAGCCGCCATGCGCCGACCGGCACCAGACCGGGTTCCACGAGCTCCAAATCCCCGAAAAAGCTCAGGATCTCTTCCCGGTCGCGGAAGGCGGCGGGCGTGCTCGACTGTTCGTACTGTTTCACGACGCGCTGGATCTGTTCGAGTTCGTCGCCTTCCACGCCGGACATCGTGACGTGGGAGAGAACGTAAAAGGAACCGGCGGGCAGCAGGCCGCGGTAGCGCGCGATGGTTCCGGCGAGTTCGGGGCCCGGCACGAAATGCAGGACCGCGACGGTGAGCAGTGCCACCGGTTTCGCGGGGTCGAGGACGCCGGTGCCGAAGGCGCGTTCCCAGATGTCGTCCGCGTCGCGGAGGTCGCCGGCGATCACCGCGTGGCGACGGGGGTCGCCGTGCTTCTCCAGCAGGATCTTGGCGTGCGCGACGGCGACCGGTTCGTTGTCGACATAGACGCATCGGCTGTCGGGATCGACGTCGTCGGCGATCTCATGGACATTGCCGACCGTCGGCACGCCGGAACCGAGGTCGAGGAACTGGGTCACGCCGTTTTCGGCGCAGTAGCGCACCGCGCGGCCGAGAAAGGCCCTGTTCGCCCTGGCGCCGGTGCGGACGAGCGGGAAGGTCTTGACCATCTGCTCGCCGAATTCCCGGTCCACCGCCCAGTTCGCGTTCCCGCCGAGGGCCCAGTCGTAGATCCGGGCGGCGTTGGGCCGCTCGAGGTCGACGCCCTCGGGTACGAACTCCGGGTCCACGTCCAGCCCCTGTCCACTCGACCGCGGTGATGTCGGCAACACTACGAAGGGAAACCGGCGATCTCAGGATTGCATCTGATTGCGGTACAGCTCGGCGAGTTCCTTGAGGAACTGCCGGGTCTCCTGGCGTTCCAGCGCGGCGCCGCGCAACCGGTCCCAGGAATCGACGAAAATGTTGAAGTCCTTGACGTCGTCGAGGTACAACCCGCCCGCGGAATGCTCGATGTAGACGAAATCCCTGGTGCGATCCGGAAAACGCATGATGGTGAAGTCGTTGGGCACGGCGGCGAGGCGCGCGCCGAACGGCAGCACGTGCACATACACGCGCGGATGTTTGTCCAGCGCCAGCAGATGCTCCACCTGGTCCAGCATCACCGCGGGGGCGGAGCCGCCGGGAGCGCGGCGCAGGGCGCCTTCGCTGATGATGAACCGGTAGTAGGGCGGTTGCTGTTGCTCGAACACGGCTTTGCGGTCCAGCCGGTTGCGCACCAGCGAGGTGACGTCGGTGGCGCCCGCTTCGGTGAACTGCTTGAGCATGTAGTGCTCGGACTGGAGCGGACCGGGGATGCGCTCGCCGTGCCAGGTGAGGATCTCCGCGGCCGCGGGTTCGAGGTCGGTGAAGGTGCGAAACCAGTGCGGGACCACGGATCGGTAACCGGACCAGTGGCCGCGCTGCCCGGCCGCGGCGCGGGCCAGGTTCATCAGCGTGTCGGCCTCGTCGCCGTTGATCCCGAACGCGTTCAGCATGGATCGCACATCCCCGAGCTTGACCCCGACGGCACCGGACTCGATCTTGTTGACCTTGCCCTGGGTGCAGCCGAGAACCTCGGCGACCTGCTGCTGTGTCATCCGCGCGGCGTTGCGGGCATGCCGGAGCTCGTTTCCGAGCTGCTTCCGGCGCGAGGTGACGGTGCTGGCCATCAGCCTTGCTCTCCCGGACCACATAACCAGGACCGCGGCTTCCCGCCGTCCTGCGCGCGAACATTCGAACCCACCCAGGGTAGACCACCTTGCGGGGTTCGATGATGACATTGCGCAGCGTTCCAGGAAACGGCCGAAAACACCAGTCACCTGCCGCGTCACCCTGGTGGCGGAGCGATCTCGTCACATTTCGGACACCTCGATACGACATAGTGACCAGGTGGCCCGATCCCCCTCAGTCCAGCGGCTCACCGACGGTGTGTTCGGGTACGTCCAGCCCGATGGTTCGTGGTGGATCGACAACTGCGGGTTCGTCGCCGCGGGCGAGCACACCGTGGTGATCGACACGTGCGCCACCGAACGGCGCACGCGCGCGCTGCTGGAGACGGCGGCGTCGAGCGGCGGGGCCCCGGTGACGACCGTGATCAACACGCATCACCACGGCGACCACACGAACGGCAATCACCTGGCGGCCGGCGCGACGATCGTCGGGCACCGGAAAACCCGCGAGGTGATGGTCGCGACCGGGATCAACACCTACGAACAGTCGTTCACCGGGAACGACTGGGGACAGCTGGAGCTGCGCCCGCCGGAGGTGCTGTTCGACGACCGGCTGACCGTGCATACCGGCGACGTCCGCCTGGAGCTGATCCACCCCGGCCACGCCGCGCACACCACCGACGACGTGCTGGTCTGGCTGCCGGAGCGGCGCGTGTTGTTCGTCGGCGACCTGATCTTCAACGGCGGCAGCCCGTTCGCGTTGACGGGCTCGCCCGCCGGCTGGCGAAAGGCGCTGGATCTGGTCCGTGAGCTGGAGCCGGAGACGATCGTGCCGGGCCACGGGCCGGTGTGCGGGCCGGAGGCGATCGACGTCGTCGACGGGTATCTCGCCTTCCTGCAGGAGCTCGCCGCGCATGGGAAGGCCGCCGGGCTGACACCTCTCCAGGCCGCCCGCGAAGCCGATCTCGGGCCCTACGACGCACTGTCCGAACAGGAACGACTGCCCGCGAACCTGCACCGCGCCTACGCCGAACTCGACGGCCTCGGCTGGGGTGCGCCGATCGATCTGGGAGCCGCGCTGACGGACATGGTCACCTACAACGGCGCCCCGATCCGCTGCTTCTCCTGACCCTCACCCACTCGGGCCACCATGCTCCGGACCTGGCCTTCCGCCCGAATTTCCGCGCGCGCCCGAACCCCAGCCCCCCACCCGTCCCTGGGGGACGGCCCCGCACCCAGCGTACCGGCGCCCCGGTCGGCGTGGGGCGATCGAGCCGAGTTGTCCACAGGCCGGGCCGGTTGTGGACAACTCCCGGTTGATCCCTTCTCGCCCCGGCGCCGTATCCCTCAACGGGGATAGGCTCGGCACGGGAATCGAAGCGGAAGGGTGCGGATGAGCAACAAGGCGAGCATCGGGGTCACCGGTCTGGCGGTCATGGGCCGCAACCTGGCCAGGAACCTGGCAAGGCACGGGCACACGGTGGCCCTGCACAACCGCTCCGAGAAGCGGACCAAGGAACTGGTCGAGCAGTTCGGTGACGAAGGCGACTTCATCCCGGCGTATTCGGCACAGGAGTTCGTCGACGCGCTGGAGCGGCCGCGCCAGGTGGTGATCATGGTCAAGGCCGGTGCGCCGACGGACGCCGTGATCGACGAATTCGTCCCGCTCCTCGAAAAGGGCGATGTGATCGTCGACGCGGGCAACGCGCATTTCGCGGACACCCGCCGTCGCGAGGCCGCGTTGCGCGAAAAAGGCATCCACTTCGTCGGCACCGGCGTGTCCGGCGGCGAGGAAGGCGCGCTGCACGGGCCCAGCATCATGCCGGGCGGGTCCAAGGAGTCGTACCAGTCGCTCGGGCCGCTGTTCGAGGACATCTCGGCGAAGGTCGACGGCGAACCGTGCTGCACGCATGTCGGCGCGGACGGTGCCGGGCATTTCGTGAAGATGGTGCACAACGGCATCGAGTACGCCGACATGCAGTTGATCGCCGAGTCGTTCGATCTGCTGCGCGGCGCGGGCGGCTACTCCCCCGCCGAGATCGCCGAGGTCTTCCGGACCTGGAACTCCGGACGGCTGGACTCGTACCTGATCGAGATCACCTCGCAGGTGCTGGCCCACACCGACGCCGAGTCCGGCAAGCCGTTCGTCGACATCGTCGCGGACCAGGCGGAGCAGAAGGGCACCGGGCGCTGGACCGTCCAAATCGGACTGGACCTGGGGGTGCCGATCAGCGGTATCGCCGAGGCCGTCTTCGCGCGGTCGCTGTCGGGTTCGTCGAACCTGCGTGAGGCGTCCCGCGGTCTCGGTGGTCCTTCGCGTACTCCGCTGACAGGGTCCGCTTTGGACACCTTCGCCGATGACGTCGAGCAGGCGCTGTACGCGTCGAAGGTGGTGGCGTACGCCCAGGGCTTCAACCAGATCCAGGCGGGGGGCGCCGAGTACGGGTGGGACATCGACCTCGGCAAGGTCGCGTCCATCTGGCGCGGCGGCTGCATCATCCGCGCGAAGTTCCTGAACGACATCACCGCCGCGTACGCCGAGGAGCCCGGCCTGCCGACGCTCCTGACGTCCGGCGGCTTCCGGAAGGCCGTCGAGGACGCTCAGGACTCCTGGCGTTCGGTGATCTCCACGGCGGTGCGGCTCGGTATCCCGACGCCGGGCTTCTCGACCGCGCTGGCGTATTACGACGGTCTGCGCGCCGAGCGGCTTCCCGCCGCGTTGGTGCAGGGGCAGCGGGACTACTTCGGTGCCCACACGTACCGCCGCGTCGACCGCGATGGCTCGTTCCACACCGCTTGGGCGGCCGACGGCCGTCCCGAGTCCTCCGCCTGACCGGAGCTGAAAGGGTTCCGCGCCGCGTCGCTCGCGGCGCGGAACCCCTGATCAGAACCAGTGCAGGCAGTGCGGAGGACGCTCGGCCCGGAAGAGGGCGTCGGCGAGGGCCGCCGCGTCCGGGCGGTGGGCTCGGATGTGCCCGGCCCGCACGAGCGTGCTCGGGGCGGTGCCACCCAGGTAGACCGATCCCAGGTCACTCACGTCCAGGGACAGGTCGGGCTCCCGGCCGGTCGGGACGCAGTCGGCCTTGCCGTCCCGCACGGTCAGCAGATAGCGACCACGCTCGCCGAGGAACGGATCTTCGACGTCGAGGACGAGTTCACCGTCCACGAACCAGCCGCGCGTGGTCAGCGCGCGCGGGACGTCCAGCAGCCGTACCCAGAGCCAGTCGGTGTCGTCGCTGACCTGACCCGCGCGGAAGTCCGCGAGCTGCCACCGGAGCGGGTGCTCGGGCGGGAGGTGTTTGAACACGACCTGAGCGACCAAGTCGTGTTCGAGTACAAAACGCGCCAGCGCGGTGAAGACGGTGTCGTCAGCCGCGATGGCTTCGTCGACCGTCAAGGTGTTCGCCTCACCGAACGCATAGCTGGCGTAGCCGTCGGGGACACCGTCGTCGTCACGGTGGACGACGATGTAGCGCGGCGCCGGAGAGATCGGCGGCTGCCCCGCGCCCAAGGCCCACCAGCGGTGCGGCCTGGACAGCGCTCCGGGCTGCGCGCGACGGTAACGGTCGTAGACCTCCTCCAGGATCCCGGCGCACTCGGTACGCCGAAACACCTCGACGGAGCCGGTCGCGGGAGCGTCGGCCAGGCCAACCGCCCTGGGGAAGCCGAAAGCGGCTCTGTGGCGCGAAACCGTCAGCCGCTGAGTGTGGGTCGCCGGGCCGTAGCCGAACCTGCGGTAGATCAAAGCCTCCGAGGCCAGTAGCACCGAGAGAAACTCCCCTCGGGCGCGTACGTCGGCGAGTTGACGCCGCATCATCGCGCTGAGCACACCCTGGCGTCGATGTGAGGGCAGGACGCCGACGGCGGTGACCCCGGCGGCCGGGGCGAGGGTCGCGCCGGGCAACGTGAGTTCGAAGGAGTACGCGCCGGCGGTGCCGACGGGCCGTCCATCGGCCCCGACCGCGAACAGGCCGCGGTCCATCTCAAGCGCCGACCAGGTCCCGCCGCCCTCCGCCGAAACTTCCGGGAAGCGTCCGAAGGCAGCATGGAAAGTGCCGACGAAGACGTCTCGGTCCTGCTCGTTGGTGGAGCGGATTTCCATGGTCGCCGCGGCCTCCCCGGGATACCGGGCACCACGGGTTCGCGGCGCCCGGCCACAGTGCAGCGTCGTACCCGGGGCTGGAGCAAGCGAATTTCGACCGCCGGCCACGACTTTCACGTACTCGCGGCCAGTAAGACCAGGGCGAGGAACACCAGGACGGCGAGGGCGATCCTCGTCATTTCCCCCGCGCGGCGACGATTTCCGCCAAGGCCCGCAGGATCACCGCCTCGCTCTTCTCCTTCGTGAGCCCGAGCTCACCCAGCAGGTCGTCTCCCAGTTCGAACAGGGCCAGCAGGATGTGCTCGGTACCGATGTAGTTGTGCCCGAGCCGCAACGCCTCCCGCATGGTCAGCTCCAGGACCTTCTTGCTCTGCGCGCCGAACACCATCTTCGCCGCCTCCGCCGGTTCGTCGGCGGGTTCCGGCAGCCTCGCCACCGCGGCCTCGCGGACGGCTTCGAGGGTCACGTTCTGCGCCACGATCGCCCCGGCGGCGAGCGCCGCGGGTTCGGCCAGGAGGCCCAGGATCAGGTGGACGGGCTCGATCTGCGGGCTCTTCGCCGCGACAGCCTCGTCTCTCGCCGCGACGACGACGTGCCGGGCGCGATCGGTGTAGCGGCCGAACACCTTCACCAGGTCTTCGAGCGCGGCGCCTTCGCCGGATTCCTTGGGAACGAAGCGTTTCTGGGCTGCCTGCTTGGACACCCCCATGTTCTTGCCGATTTCGGTCCAGGACGCGCCGGAGCGGCGTGCCTGATCGACGAAGTGGCCGATCAGGTGGTCGGCCACCTCGCCGAGGTGTTCGCCGAGGAAGACCGCGTCGGACAGCTGGCCGAGCACGTCGCCATCGGGATGTTGCTGCTTGATGTGGGAGATGAGGTCGTCGAGACGGACTGGAGTGGTCATACCGTCAACTCTAGGTTGACGGCAGACCGATCGTCAACCGCGAGTTGACGCGAGGGTCGCCTTGAGATCGAAGCCGTTGGCCTCCAGCGTCTCGAACCGCGGCGCCGGATCCGCGGCGAACAGACGGCGCGCGGCGATGTGGTCCGGCGGCCGGTTCACCGACTCGACCCCGGTGAGCACGCCGTCCCGGAACGACAGCACCGAGAACTTCCCGCCCTCCCGATCGCCGGTCACCACGGTCTTCTCCGCCCCGGTCAGAATCCCGGCGATCTGCAGTTTCGCGCCGAGCTGGTCGGTCCAGAACCACGGCAGGCTGTCGTACGGCGCGGGTTCACCGGCGATGGCCGCGGCCGCCGCCCGCGCCTGGTCCACGGCGTTCTGCACCGATTCCAGCCGCGTCGCCGTCCCGGCCTGGACGCACGGGAAGTTCGCGCAGTCCCCGACCGCCGAGATCTTCGGGTCGCTCGTGCGCAGATGTTCGTCGACGACGACTCCGTTCGCCACGGCGAGTCCTGCCTCTTCGGCGAGCCGGGTCCGCGGCTCCACCCCGACCCCGACCAGCACCAGATCGGCGGGAAGCCGGGTGCCGTCGCTCAGTTCCACCTCGGCCACCCGGCCGTCGCCGTGCAACGCCGCGACGCCTTGGCCGAGCAGCACGGCGTGCCCGGCTCCCTCGTGCAGCGCCGCGAAGTATGCCGAGACCTCCGGAGTCGCGACGCGGGCCATCAGCCTCTCCTGCGCCTCCACGATCGTCACCGGCCGTCCGGCGTGCGCGGCGAATTCGAGGCCGATGAACCCGCCCCCGACCACGACGACGTTTTTCGCACTCGCCAAGGCCGCACGCAGGACATCGGCGTCATCCTTGGTACGCAAGGTGAACACGCCGTCCAAAGTGGACCCAGGTACCGAAAGCACCCGGTTGCCCGCACCCGTCGCCAGTACGAGATGGTCGTACTGGTGCGCGGTCCCGTCCTCCAGCACCACCTTCCCGCCGTCGCGATCCACCGACGCGACACGGCCGGCGATCAGCTCGATGTCCTTCTCCGCGAAGAAGTCCTCGGCGCGCAGGCGCAGCTGGGCGTCCCCCGCCGTCCCGGCGAGATAGCCCTTCGACAGCGGAGGCCGTTGATACGGCAAGCCCGGTTCGTCGCCGATCAGGACCACCCGCCCGTCGAACCCCTTGTCCCGCAGCGAGGTCGCCACCCCGAACCCGCTCTGCCCGGCCCCTACGACAAGGACGGTCTCCATCGGCGCTCCTTCCGTTGTGCCCGGTGTCCATTCAACACAGGTCCGGCCCTTTCGACCGCCCCTTCGAAACGTGATCCTCATGCCGTGGACGCGCTACGGTCATGCCGGGCGAGTCAGCTTGATCGCCGAGGTTCCCGCACGTCACAGGGGGTTACATGAGCTCCAGCCCAGCCGAGGTCCACCCGGTCGACCAGCGCCCGCCGCTGCCGAAGCTGACTTTGCTCGGCCTGCAGCACATGTCGATCATGTACGCGGGCTCGGTGGCCGTCCCCCTCGTCGTCGGCAGCGCGCTGAAACTGGACGCGGCGACGATCGCGTTGCTGGTCAACGCGGATCTGCTGGTCGCGGGCATCGCGACACTGATTCAGGCGATCGGGATCGGAAAACTCTTCGGCGTCCGGCTGCCCGTCGTGGCGGGCGCGACGTTCACCGTGGTCAATCCCATGATCATGATCGCCTCCCAGTACGGCATGCAGGCCGTCTACGGTGCCATGCTCGCGTCGGGTGTGTTCGGCCTGCTCATCGCGAAACCGTTCGCCAAGATGATCCGGTTCTTCCCGCCGCTGGTGTCGGGCACGCTCCTCGTCGTCATCGGCATCTCGCTTCTCGGCCCCGGCGTCGGGTTGATCGCCGGTCACGACACCGAAGCACCGGACTACGCGAGACCGGCCAACATCGCGCTCGCGTTCGGCGTGATCGCGGTGATCATCCTGTTCACCAGGGTGCTGCGCGGGTTCGCCAACCAGATCGGCCCGCTGCTGGCGCTGGTGATCGGCCTGGTCGCGGCGATCCCGATGGGCCTGGTGAGCTTCAAGGGCGTCGCCGACGCCGACTGGTTCGGCCTCGCTTCGCCGTTCCACTTCGGCCCGCCGACCTTCCCGATCGCGGCGGTGCTCTCGATGTGCGTCGTGATGCTGGTGACCTACACCGAATCCACCGCCGACCTGGTCGCGGTCGGGGAGATCACCGGACGGCCGCCGACCGATTCCGACCTCGCGCGCGGTCTCGCCACCGACGGTCTCTCGGCCATCCTCGGCGGCGCGATGAACTCGTTCCCGGACACGGCCTTCGCGCAGAACGTCGGCCTTGTGCGGATGACCGGGGTCCGCAGCCGCTGGGTGGTCGCGATGGCGGGTGGCCTGCTCGTGCTGATGGGACTGGTGCCGAAGGTCGGCGCGTTCGTCTCGGCCGTACCGGAACCGGTGGTCGGCGCGGTCGCCGTGGTCATGTTCGCGATGGTCGCCGTCGTCGGCGTGCAAAACCTGAAGAAGGTGGAGTTTTCCGGTAACCACAACACCTTTATCGTCGCGGTGTCGTTCGGCGTCGGCCTGCTGCCCGCGTTTTCGACGAACCGGTTCGGGAGCTCGATCTTCTTCCAGCACTTCCCGTCGTGGCTGCAGACCATCTGCGGCAGCCCGATCACGGTCGCCGCGATCGTCGCCTTCACCCTCAATCTGCTGTTCAACCACCTCGGCAAACGCCGGGAACCGGATCTGCTGAAGGCGCCCTGATCAGCCGAGGACTAGCACCAAAGCCACTTCGGCCACAGATTGCACTCTTCGGCCGGCTTCGTACTCGACGGCGGCGGCGGGGCCGGCTTGGGCGGCTGCGGCACGACCGTGGATCCGGTCGTCCTCGGCGGATCGGCCGGCCCGTTCGACGAAGTCGGGGTCGGTGTGGGGTCCGGGGAGTCGGACGTCGAAGCGGCCGAACTCGACGTGCGACGGCTGGACGTCGTCTTACCTGGCTGTGTCGCCGAGGACCCGCCGCTGGTGCGCTCGCCGGTTCCGCCCGCTTCGGTGGCCGGGACCGCCGAAGTCGCGTCGGCTCCCCTGTTCTCCGAAGGCCGCTTCGGCATCTCGATGACGCTGATCTGGTTCGGCTGGGCGTTCTGCTCGGGTTCCGAATCGAATCCCACGAGCACACCGGCGGCACCGCAGGCGACGACCACGGCGATCACCACCGCGATCACTCTCCAGCGTGACTTTGCCCGTGACTCCTCGTGGTCATCCCAGCCCTCGCGAATGAGCAGGTCGGCGACCGAAACGTCGTCGTCATCCACCAGCTGAAACCTTTCGCACCGGGGAACGGCCAGCAGTAGTTTTACCCGAGCTGACCGCCGAATGGGTGAGCTTAACCAAAAATTATTCACCCGATGGGAGAACTCGGCGGATACCAGTCACACACCGTGCATCCATGTGCTTTCGCGCATATCCCCGGTGGTCGCCCTTCGGTTCGCGTATACAGCGCTCCTCGCGGGTGGTGTAATCGACGGTGCCAGCACCGGAAGAGGGGGTTCGGACGGATCATGGAGGCTGACGCCCTCGCCGTGCCCGGAGCCGGAAATTCCGGCACACCGGCAGGCGCGCCGCTCGGGAACGAGCCGGTCGGCGATCTCGGCCTCGCGGGCGACCACGCCGCGATCTGGTCGTACGACTTCGAGAGCGAGACCCTGTCCTGGCTGCCCGGCCTGGAGAACCTGCTCGGTGGAGCCGATTTCACCGAAGCCGAGCTCGAGTCACGGCTCGCCGATCTGGTGGCCCCGCTGACCTCCGGCACCCGCACTTCCCCGCCGTGGCGGGAATTCGAACTCGAGCAGTCGTTCCGGAACCCGGCGGACGAGCTCCGCTGGGTCCGCCTGCGTGCCCGCACCATCGGTGACGAGAACGGTTCGTCGGGTCTGCTCGGGATCGCCACCGACGTGACCGACGTCCGCGAGAACCGGCAAGCGCTCGAAGACCTCACTGATCGTTACCGGCTTTTGGTGGAACTCAGTCCCGACGCGGTCTGTGTCCACGAAGCCGGTGTTGTCACGTACGTGAACAGGGCAGCCGTCACCGCGCTCGGAGCGTCCTCGACCGCGGAACTGATCGGGCGGCCGATCATGGACCTCGTCGCCGACGAATCGCTCCCGGCCCTGCTCGACAGGATCGCGTCGCTCCACCGCCAAGGCGCGTCCACCGAGCCCGCCGACGCCGTCATGCTCCGCCTCGACGGGACGAAATACCTGGTCCAGAGCATCTCGGTGCGGACGACGTGGGAAGGCAGGCCCGCCTTCCAGGTCATCATGCGTGACATCAGCGCGCAGAAGGCCGCCGAAGCGACACTGCGCTACCAGGCCGCGCTGATCAGCCACGTCAGCGACGCGATCATCGCGACCAGCGGGGACGGCGTGGTGACCAGCTGGAACCCGGCCGCGGAGAACGTGTACGGCTGGACGGCGGACGAGGCGATCGGCGGCACGGTGAGTGACCTCGTCGGTGCCGCGCTCGACCCGGAAGCGGTGCTGCGCAAGGGCGGCGTCATGCAGACGACCCATCGGCACCGCAACGGCTCGACGCTGGCCATCCGCGTCTCCGCCGCGGAGATGAACGACGGCTTCGTACTGGTCTGCGCGGACGAAACGGCCCGGCGGCGCGCCGAGCAGCACTACAGCACGGTGGTCGCCTCGCTCGACGAAGGAGTGGTCGTGATCGGCCCCGGCGGGCTCATCGAATCGGCCAACCCGGCCGCTTGCCGGATCATCGGCGTCGGCCACGACGACCTCATCGGCGTCCCGTGCGTGACGCTGGAGCTGTACGACGAACAGGGGCGCATTCCCCCGGCGAGGATGCCGTCGGTGGTGGCCCGGCGCACCCGCGTGGCACAGAACGGTCTCGTACTGCGGCTGCGCAGGCACGACGGCGACGATGTCTGGATCTCGCTCACCGCGAGGCTGCTGACCCCGGAAGACCCGTCGGCCGACTCGGTGGTCACGTCGTTCACCGACATCACCGAACGCCGCGCGATCGGTGAGCGGCTCGCCCACGAGGCGACCCACGACCCGCTCACCGAACTCGCGAACCGGACGCTGGTGCTGGACAGTCTCGCCGAGGCGCTGTCCGGCGCCGGCCGCGCCGAGCTGACCACGGTGCTGTTCATCGATCTCGACAAGTTCAAGGTGATCAACGATTCCCTCGGCCATTCGGTCGGCGACAAGGTGCTCCGCATCGCCGGCGAACGGCTACGGCGGGGAATCGGTGAGAACGACCTCGTCGGCAGGCTCGGCGGCGACGAGTTCGTCGTCGTCACCGCCGAGATCACCGAACCGGAGGAGATCAAGGCACTGGCCGAACATCTCCGCGAAGCGCTGACCGAACCGATCACGGTGAACGGCAGGCAGCTGCACATCGACGCCAGCATCGGCATCGTCACCGCGGCCAACGACGACACCCGGACCGCCGAGGACCTGCTCCGGGACGCGGATGTCGCGATGTACCAAGCGAAAACGCTCGGCCGCGCGCGCTACGAATTCTTCGACGTCGAACTACGGGAGCGGATGCAGCGGCGGCTCCGCATGGAGCAGGACCTGCGCGACGCACTGCAGAACGGCGAACTCTGGACGGCGTACCAGCCCGTCGTCGACATCGAATCCGGCCAGATGGTCGCCGTGGAAGCATTGCTGCGCTGGAAACATCCGGAACACGGCACGATCTCGCCCGCCGAGTTCATCCCGCTGGCCGAGGAAAGCGACCTGATCAACCTGATCGGCAAGCACGTCCTGCGCACGACCACCCGCGAGATCGCCAAACGACGCGAACGGCTCGACGTCGACCTGAACCTCAAGGTCAATCTTTCGGCGAGGCAGCTGGACGATCCACATCTGGTGCCCACGGTGCAGGACGCGCTGAAGACCACCGGCCTGCCGCCGCACGCGCTGACCCTGGAGGTCACCGAGAGCGCGTTGATGCGGGATCAGGCCGCGGCGGCCGAAGTCCTGATGTCGTTGCGCGATCTCGGTGTGTCATTGGCGATCGACGATTTCGGCACCGGCTATTCGTCGCTCGCGCAGTTGCAACGGCTGCCACTGGACACGCTCAAGATCGACCGCACCTTCGTCACCGGCATCGCGGAATCACGGGACGCCGCCGCGATCGTCAAGAGCATCATCGCGATGGCGCACGCCGTCGACCTGATCGTCGTCGCCGAAGGTGTCGAAGACGAAGAGCAGCTCGCCGTGTTGCGGGAGCTGCGCTGTGACCAGGCACAGGGCTTCCACTTGGGCAGGCCCGTGCCATCGGACGAGCTTTTCGGAGCGGCTGAATGAGTGTCGAGATCAAATCCGGAGAAGACCGCTACGACATCGTCGTGGACGGAAAACCCGCCGGGTTCCTCGAAACCCGTACGCGGCCGGACGCGATCCTGTTCCTGCACACCGAGATCTCGGACGATTTCACGGGACAGGGCCTGGCGGGCAAACTCGTGACCGCCGCGCTCGACGACGTCCGGGCGCAGGGCAGGTCGGTCCTGCCCTACTGCCCGTATGTGCGCTCGTACATCGCGAAGCACCGCGAGTACGAAGACCTTGTGCCCGAGGACAAGCGCGCGGAATTCGAACTCTGAGCCCTCAGCCCGGGTAGATCTTCAGCAGCTTCGCGAGTTCTTCGTCGGTCAGCACGACGTCCAGCCCGCGCAGCGTCGCGTCGAGCCGCTCGGCCGGGATCTTGGTCGTCTCCTTGGTCCCATCCGGACGTTCGACGATGAACTCGTCGCCGACCAGCTTGCGGCTGAGCCCTTCCTCCAGGCGCATGACCACCAGCTGCCCGGTGAACGGCGATCGCGGATGCGTCGAGGTGTAGTGGTGATAGACCTCGTAGTCGATTCGGTGCATCGGCGTGAGCGTGAAGGCGTGCAGATCGGTCCAGTCGTCGCCCTCCAGTTTCTGCAGGCGCCACCAGTCACCATCGGCGACGAGCCGGTGCGGCCAGCCCGCCTGATCCACCACGGCGCCGTCGACCAGCGGCATCGGCACCAGCATCCCGGCGCCGAACCCGACGTCGACCAGGTGCTGGACGCCGCCGGCCTCGATCGCGAGCGTCATATGCGTGTACGGCCCGTTCTTCTGCGGCTGGACCCGCGCGACGAGGCGGCGCACCGGATAGCCCAGTTGTTCGGCGGCCGCGGCGAACAGGCTGCCGTGTTCGTAGCAGTAGCCGCCGCGCTGACGGCGGACGAGTTTGCCGATCACGTCTTCGAGCGCGATTCCCTTGTGCTGGCCCAAAACGACGTCGACGTTCTCGAACGGGACGGCCAGGACGTGCGCCCTCGCCAGCTCACGCAACGCGGCGGCAGAGGGCTGCTCGCGGTTCTGGCCGATCCGGCCGAGGTACGCGTCGAGGTCGAGGGTGCCGACAGTCCATTCGTCGATCTGCTCAGGTGCGATTGTCATGTCCCGAGCCTCACATCTCTACTTGACTCGAGGTCAAGATCAGCGTGTGGTCTGAGCACTGTCGAGCGGCTACATCGAAACAGGCGGGGCGTCCTTCGCGGCCTCGATGAGCTCGTCGAAATCCTCACCGGTCGCTTCGGCCAAGATGCTCGTGAGCGTTCCGAACATCGTGGTACCGAAGGTCACCAAGGCGAGAAAGCCCAGAATCGTCTGCACCAGCCCGGACGTGGCGACCGCACCCCAGGCGAGCAGGAAGCTCGCGCTCAAGGCCGCCGCGAGCCCCAGCACTCTCCGCATGCTCGAAGACCTGATCCCACTGCGAAGTACCGTCGCCCCGGCGCAGAGCAGCAAAACGGCCATCCCTCCGGCGGCGACATAGACCAGGGGTGAATGGTCCGCCGACCACCAGCGCCGCCACACCCCGAACGCGAAAATGAACGGAGCCAGCACGGCGCCGCTGATGACATTGGCGATCACGTTGGCGACGACGTTGATCATCATGTCTCGCAGCAACTGCCGGGAGTGTCTTTTTCTTCGAAGCAGAAGAGGAATCACGGTCGGCAGCCTAAAGCGACTTCGACGGCTTCGACCTGCCTCAGGCAGGAAAAACCGCCCAGACCTGAGTCGGGGCGGTTCTGCGAGCGGTGGCCAGGGCCGGGGTCGAACCGGCGACCTTCCGCTTTTCAGGCACAGACGTTTTCGCAGGTCAGGAAGGCTGCGGGTCGGCTGCGTGCGTCACACGTGCAACATCGTTCTTGTCTGGCCCTTCGACAACCGGCCGTGCCTTGGATTCATCCTCAAGCTCCGTCTTGAACCCTCCCCACCGGTCCTGTACTCGAAGCTTCAACCGCTGAGCCGACCAAACGGGATGCCGGACCCACCCGCACAGCGGATACACCCACCCCCGATGCTCGCCATCCAAGTCGGTCTTCATCCGCTTCAAGACAACAGCGGCCATCTCGGACAGGTCCGTCTCTAGCGCCTCTACGTCCGCCTCAGAAAGAGCCTGATCAGACGTCAGCGACCCCGCCTTAACAGCAAGCTTCGCAGCGGCCCAATCTACAGATCGCGAGGCCGCGATACTGAGAGGGAAGTACTTGCGTACGACGGCCTGTCCAGATGCACCGAGCTTTTCACGGCGTGCGTGCTCGACGTTATCGACCAACTTGACGACGGACTGGTAAAACTCGGAGTAGGTCTCCGTCCTGGCTAACTTCCGCTGCTCTCGACGCCCGAGGGCATCCCTGCGGGACGTCAACCACTGACCCACCAGGATGCCCAGGAAGGCGCCAGCAGGAACCAGCAGAGCTACCCACAACGGCACGTCCGTCTTCATGCCTTCCAAGTCGGCCCGACGATTGAACCTGTTTGCAAAGTCGCCAAAACGACACCGGGAATTGATCTTCAAGAGACTGTCCGTCCTCAGTGCTTCACGATGATGGTCTTGGGCAGCTTGGCAGCGTTCCCGTGCGCGGCGAGCTTGCTCAACTGGTCGGCTACCTCCTTGTCCCGCCCTTCGACTGCGTGGAGATACCGGAGGGACGCAGCCGCCGACGCGTGCCCCAGCCGCTTCTTGAGGTCAGCCAGCGTCGCGCCCGCACTCGCCGCGAGTGTCTGGCCCGTGTGCCGCAGGTCGTGGTAGCTCACGTCCACACCGACCTTCACCCGCGCCCGGACGAACGCCTAATAGACCGCGTTCCCCCGCATCGGCTGACCGTCCTTGCCGATGAAGAACCGATCACGCCCCGCCCACTCCTTCATGTGGTCTCGCAGGTACGGCATGACGTGCGGAGGGACCGACACCGGTCGACGACCCGCGTCCGTCTTGGGGTCCTTGTCGTACTTCTTCGGACTCTCCAGAAGCTCCACCCGGTTCTTCCGGACCCACACGACGCCGTCCACCAGGTCCACGTCATCCGTCCGCAAGCCGCAGACCTCACCGCGACGAAGACCGCACCAGGCCGCCAACAGCACAGCCGCCCGATAGCGAGGAGTGATCGCCTCGACGAGATCGACGATCTGCCCAGGGGCGGCGATGCCCCGCTCCTTCGCCTTATCCGTGCCCGCGCCCGGAATCTGGCAGGGGTTGATCACGATCGCCCCGTCCCTCTTGGCCGAGTTCATCACGGCGCGCAGGAAGCGGTACGACTGTCCAATCGACGTCTTCCCGCCCCTCCCGAGCAGGGCCTTTGCGTACCAGCTCCGCACCACCGGCGGGGTGATCGCGATCAACGGAAGGTCCAGCAGCTCAGTCATGTGAAGGCGCATGTTCCGCCGACACGTCTCCTCCCACCTGTCCCCGATGTTCGGACTATCGCGAAGGTAGGCACTCGCGTAGTTGCCGAACGTCTCCCGTCCTAGCTTGTCGTCCAGCCAGGCGCCCTTGTTGATATCCGCCTCTACGCCGACCAGCCATCGATCAGCGTCGGTCCTGGTCCGAAACGTGTCCGGCGCGTACTGGCGCCCTCCGTTCGGGCCGATAAACGAGGCCTGAAACCGGCCGGAGGGCAGCCTCCGAACCGACCCGAACCGCCTCCGCTTCTTCGCCATCAGGCCACCGCCCGACCAGCGGACCAGTTCACCTGAACCGGCTCGACGCGTCCCGCCATGACGAACGCGTCCAGATCGGCGACCGCCAGCCGAACGTGAGCGCCGACCTTGTGGAAGGCGATCCGTCGTTCCGCGATCAGCCGCCGCACGAACCGGGCACCCGTGTTCAAGTACTCGGCCGCTTCATCGACTGTCAGATAGTTCTTTCGCACGGTTTCCTCCCCAGTTCCTAAGCAGCTTGCCGAATTGCCGAAAGATCCGGCGGGTCTTGCGCAGCGAGTAGCGCCCTGTCGTATTCGGCTTTCCAGGTGATGCGTTCGGAGATGGCGTGCATGACCAGGTGGTCCCGAGGAGGCACGGACGGGTCGCCGGAGTCGACCTTGCGCCAGACCAGCCGAGCCGGATCGGGTGCCGGTTTCTCGATCCCGACCGCCGCCAGCGCTTGCAGGACGAACGCGTTCCGGTCCGCCTTGTGGTCGACGAGCGTCTTGCCGGACCACTTGCGCGACACCAGCACCCGACGCCCCGGCAGGCCAAGGGTGGTCCGCCGATGAGCCCGTCCCTTGCAATGTCCCGGAGTGGTCTTTCCGTTGGCGCCCTTGGGATTGATCCCGTAGAGCAGCCACACCGCGCACCGAGGCGAGCACGGTGTCACCGACAGTTCCGCGTGCAACCGGTCGTGGTGATCCTTCTGCCGCGCCGTGTCGGCTTCGACCACCTCACCCGTGGATTTGGTGAGGTACTTGGTCAGATAGCCGATGTGCCGCCCGGCCTCTTCCGTCCCGCCGAGGAGGCCCTTGGAGTGCACCTGTCGCCCGAAGGTGACCACGTGCGCCGGGTGCTCCACGGCTTCTACCGCGTCGTCCCAGCCGGTCAGCGGCTCTCGCGTGTCCGGGTCGACGAACACCCTGGCGTCGCCGTCCCACAGCGGCATCCGATCGACGTAAACCACCTCGTCGTGCGCAGGCCACCAGACCTGGTGGTAGGTGGCTTCGGTGACTTGGCGGATGACGTCGTGCGGGACCGATCCCCGGATCGCCGTGTGCAGGTGGGGTGCGGCCCGTCGTTGGGGTTCGACGGTGGCGAAGTACTGCGCGTCCCAGCCCACGACCCGCCGCAGGTTCTGCCACCACCGGTCAACCAGCGCCGAGAAGTGCACCGCGTCCCGAGCCGCCCGCCGGTAGTCATAAGTCGACGGATCGACCGGTGCGCCGTCGGAGCGGACGGGGCCGTAGGTGTCGCAGGTGAGCGTGACGAACATCGACGGCCGAAACCGACCTGCGTACTCGCGGCCCACGGTGGTCTTGGCGACCTTTCGTCGAGGCAGGTTGGGCGCGTCCTGCCGCCGCTTGGTCGAGCGCTTCACCGCCCGCTTTGTCGGCAGGTCGATCGACGGGAGACGGCCCCGCATGCCGAGTTGCCGAAGTTCTTCGTCGACTCCCTGAATCTCCTCCCGCAGCTCGTCGGCTTCGGACTGGTTCGTCTCTTGGTCCCCACGTGCGTTTTTCGCTCTGTCATTCAGTTTTCAGCTGGCTTGCGACTTCTCCTTCTGAATCTGCGCGGCCACCTCCTCCGCCTTGCGTTCCTCGTATCCCACCCAGTAACGGAGTTCGTGGTGGTGCGCCCGGTCCACATCGGACACGGCGCGATACATGCGCGCGTTGGCCTGATGAAACTTCAGCCAGGTCGTCAGATTCGATCCCGGCTTCGGACGATGAGCCGAGGCGACCGCGTGCGCGTCCCTCAGCGTCTGTGGTTCATTCCGGCCCGGGGTCGTCACTGCGCACCTCCCCGGCTGTCGCGTGCTTGCCGAGGAACACGGCCAGTTCGTCCGCGCTGTCGCGGACTTGGCGAAGGAGCCGGATGAACTCCGGCCACTCGGCCGGGTCGGACGGCGGCAGGATCGCCAGGCTGTCCGGGTCGAGGTAGATCACCAGGGCCGGGTTCGCCGAACCATTGCCCTGCATCCCCGCGACCGCCTGCGGCCCCGGCTTCCACATCGCGTTGAACGCCACGGCCCTGCTCCTCCTCACTGTGAGCGCGGATCTCCCACAACCGCGCGTTCTCCTCGAATCCCTCAGCCGCCGCTGTCACGGCCGCGAGCACCCACCATGGCAACTGGCTTTCCGAAGCGAGGTCCCGCCAGGCCGACGCCACCGCGAAGGAAGCAACGGCTAGGTCATGCGCCGCCACGGAGTCGACCGCGTGCGCCCTCAGGGCGCTGTAGTGGTGGTAGGCCATCTCCCACGCCTGGACCAGGTGCGGAGGAACCACGGCCACACGGTGGCTCCCCGGCACCCCGCCCGGCATCACGCAGCCTTGGGCGTCGACTCAGCGGAACCCGAGGCCCGGCCCGACTTCGACGCCCCGCCAGCGGCCGCAGCCTTGAAGCCGGTCGCACGGAACGTGTAGGACTGGTACTTGAACTCGCCCTGACCAGCCACCTTCGGCTCAGCCGTCAGGCCCTCCAGCTCGATCGGCCGCATACCCGGCAGTACCTCCGACGTGGTCGGAACCGGCTGCACATCGGCCAGCAACGTGATCTCGAACGATGCGCGCTTCGCCTTGACCTCGTCTGGGTCGGTCACCGTGACCTTCCACTGGCGCTTGCCCGTCACCTCGTCGACCCGCTGACGAGCCGGACGACCCGCAGCCCGGTCCTCGCGCGACTGGTACTCGTTGTCCGGCGACACTTCACCGACCATGACCAAGCCCTGACCGAACGCCTCGTCGAACTCGATGGGGAAGCGGAAACCCCTGTAGATAGCCATTTATTGCTCCTAGTTGCGTGTGATCAGTCGTTCTTGCGCGTGACGGTTTCGTCGGCAGCGTCAGACCATTGGTCGTGGAAGGAGGAGGAATGCGAGCGCGTGCGGTGCTGGGTTTCGCACCACTCGCTGAACTCGCTGGCAGCGGCCGCGAGACTCTGCGCGAACCGTGCGGTGTCCATCAGGCCGCCGATACGGGCGGGCACCTGGACGATGAAAGAGGTCTCTTCACTTCCGGCGACGAGCTGACGAACGCCAGGAGAGGGTGAAATCACCGCCGCGCCGTAGCCGACGAGGGGCTGAATCACCACGTGAATGCCCATGTGTGCTCTCCCGATGTCTCGGTCTCGGCGAGCCCGGATTGGGCGCGCTGAACACAGGAGACACCCAGTGAGCAGCCTCACCCCGGACAAACTGTCCGGGTAGGGACTAGCGGGGGAGAGGAACGGCCTCGTTCACTGCGGAAAGTACCGCTGACCAGGGCAGCTCACGGCCCGGGGCGCTCCGCGGTTCATGCAGCGGCCACACGTCGTCCCCGTACACGAGACGCACGCCAGCACGCCGCAACGCGTCGATGTGGGATTCCCAGGACGGGTGACGAGCGTGCGCGGCGTTCACGCGCGGGAAGACCACGACTGGCAGGTTGAGCGTGCCGATGGCCTCGTTGACCTGCGTCAGGGCCTGATTGTCGGCGATGCCCATCGCGAGCTTGGCGACCATGTTCGCCGACGCGGGCGCGACCAGGTAGCAGTCCGGCGCCGGATGCGGGCTGGTTTCGGCCGGCGAACGGGGCTCGACCCGGACGGGGAACCCGGTGGCCTCCTCGATCTCGGCGCGGCCGCCGTCCTCGTCCAGCCAGCGCCCCGCCGTGGGGGTCAAGGTCACCGCGACCCTCCAGCCGTCCTCTTGAAGGGGCCGGATCACACGCGGAAGAAGATCCTCAACACCACCAGCACCCGAGCCGACCAGGCCCAGAACACGCGACGCCACCCGACCTACCTCACCGCGCCGCAGCGCTCAGCCAACGCCAACAACGGCGAGGACTTCTTACCAGCCGTCGCCGGGGCACGGCGATACATCGACCGCACGACCTCCCGCACGGCCGTACTGTGCCGGACGATCCCCGGCGCCTTCTGCTCAGCAGTCAGTAGCGCCGACAACGCCTCGTCATCCTTGGCGACCAGGCTCAACGCCCGCGCGAAGTCGATCAGGTGCGTTACCTGCCGCTCCACCGGCAGGTGGTCGACGCTGATCCCGGGAGCCGACTCGATCACCTGCGAAATGTCGCCCAGGTCCAGGGCGGCCGACAACCGGTGCAGCTCGACGTTGGCCGGGCCGAAGCCCGTTTGCCAGTGGTTGGCGTCCACGCCGAGCTGATCGGCCGCCCGTCCCGCGTGAGACAACAGCTCATTGGCCGTCGACCGGTCCTGTTGCCGAGCAGCGGCGACAGCCGTCCGAAGGTAGAGCATCCCGTAGAGGCTCAGCGCGGCCGGATCACCAACCCTCATCCTCGGGACCAGCCACTTCGCGGCCACGTCACCCAGCTCAAGCGCGTCATCGAACCGGCCAACAGCCAGGAGCGCGTGAGTGCCGGAACGGGCAGCAGAGGCCAGCACCAGGGGATCATCGGCTTCGTCGGCTGCTTGCATGGCGCGTTCCGCCGCGATCCACGCAAGGTCGGCTTCACCGATCTTGCTCAGCGTCGTCGCGGCCAGGTGGTGGACGCGGGCCGACACCGCCGCACAGGCCCGCCGGTAGGCCGCGTCATCGGCCGAGGCGGACTCCATGCCCTGGCTGGTCTTGATCAGGCCCGGCAGCGCGGCGACGACACGGCCGAGGTCGCCCTTCTGATAGCTCGACCATGCACCCTCCACCAACTGAGCCACCGGGGCCGGGTCGATGTACTCCGGCGACATAGCCGACGAGAACAGGGTGCGGGACAGACGCCGAGGGGCCATGAGCGCGTCTCGGATGGCCGGAACGTCGTCGTTCTTGTCCTCGTCCTCCATGAGCACCGGTTCGCCGAGGAGGTCTCCCAGGGTTACCCGCAGGCCCCGCGCGACGTCCGCCAGCACGTCCAGGCGCCGGATCTCGCGCTCACCGCGCTCGATCTTGCTCAACCAGTCCTCAGTACGCCCCACCAAGTCAGCAAGAACCGCCTGCGACAGACCACGCCGCCGCGGTAGAAGGCAATACGCTCCCCGATGCTGAGCTGATCACCCGCACCACGCATACCGCCAGGCTAACAGAAGTTGACGAATCCTACTTGGAGTGAATTAGCTTGAGCTTGCGCTCTCTGTTTCCTCCGGACGTTAAATCAGAACCAGAGGGGGTCGAGGAAACGACACCGATACCGAAGATTATTTCATTCAAGTCGGACGGATGAACATTTAAGTCTCTGGCGGCACTGACAATACTCGACCCCCGTGAGCGCAGAGAGTCGGATACTTTGCCGAGCAACTTAGACGTTTCACGATCTATGCCGCCAGGTTCCGCTTTCCCGAACCCTAAGCGTCCGAGTTCCACGACGACTCGCCTGTAGACCCAGTCGGTCAAGTATCCCGCGTCATGCAAGCGATAGGCCATGGCCATGGCCGACACTTTCCACTTTCGCTTGTAGGAAATTATCTTATCTGTCGTCAGAGTCTCTGGAACACTCTTCTTCAAGCCCATCTTTGGCATAAGGAATGCTGACGCGAACTCATTTGCTTCTTTTTCAAGAGGCCTACCCTTAACGCCACATCCGTTTGCCCCGTGCATGACAAGATGACCGAGCTCATGAGCTGCATCGAATCTGCTACGCTCGGCCGTCTTAAGAGTATTGAGAAGAACAAAAGGCCTCGATCCTCGCCAGAATGAGAAAGCGTCCACGTCAGCGTACTCTGGCGGAAGCGAGAAGACTGCGACACCATGCGCTTCGAGAAGATGGATCATGTTGATAATTGGATCTGTATCGCCCAAATTCCAGGCACTCCGTACATGCTCCGCCGATAACTCTGGCTTTGCCGGAGGGTCAATTACAGGCAACCGCACCGGAGGCAAGCTGAATCGGCCTCCAAGCCACTCGTAGAACTCCTCCGCCAGGACACCAGAGCTAAGCGATGCTTCACGTGCCTTCGCTGTCATTCTCGTCCGCGCGCGGAAGCTAACTTGATCAGCGTCAAGCAGTTCGATATCACTGCCGAAGAAGAAGGACACCGGAAACCGAAGCTCTGCAGACAAGGAGCGCAAAGTTGCATTAGATGGCTCCTGTACTCCTCTTTCGATATTCGAAAGGCTCTGCGAGGTGATCCCAATCCGGGCAGCAACATCGACAAGCGTCTTGCCGCGCCGCTTGCGGGCCAAGGTCAGTCGAGACGGTTTGAACATCGGTGGCTTTCTCGGGTTGGCAATGACTGGCGGACTTGCAGACTATACCGAGAAATCGTACGCTCCGCCGAACCCGTCATTGGGATCTTCGTCACCGAACTGCTCTTCAATTTGATATGGAGGGCAGATGAGACGCCTGCTCCAGCCGACTGGGCGACCATTGGCATCACTGTCATGCGGTTCGGACACTTCGTAGCGAATTTCGTTCTGCTTGACGTCTGTGTAGACTAGGAGGATCCAGTACTTAAAGTCCTTAGTGGACTCCAAGAAGTCCAGAAGCCTCTTCTCGGTTGACGATTGAAGACGATCAAGTGAATTGTCGAATAGATCATCAATGTCGAGATTTGCATTGCGCCGTTGGAGGCAGTTCGTAAGGCGACCCTTTGGGTTCTTAGTCGTAGGTGAGCGACCAAAAATGCGCTGACCTGTTAGTTCATCGCCGCTGGAGACAGTGAATACAACTTTGTGGTCTGCGTTTATCAAGACAGGAAGGTTGGAGGGATCGCTCCTCTCCCAATTTCCATCGTTCGGCATGTTCTGACTCAGACTTGACAGTGTGCCATTCCAAGCATAGAAGCCAGGCGCATTCTTGGCGCAATATCCGGTTCGCGCCAGCTTGCGCTCAATGCTTCCAGCGCCGATGGCCTCGGCCAGGGTCGCGTGCTCGATGCCCATCGCGCTGAGCTGACTGACTACTGGATCCCCACTAGGTGGCTGAGGCTGGTTCAACCCGTCTCCCGGTTCTAGTTTCGGCACCTCATTTGAGGCGCCAGATGTAGAAGTGAACCACACCTGCCGCAGAGCTGTCATCCGACATGCCGGTGGCGCTAAGTCCATGGTTGCTGCCGAACTTGGCTCTATGGGATCAAGGCGCCGCCGTTGGCGGCGCGCGGGTCACCACCCGTCCGGCGGGCTACGCCCAAGAGGCGACGCCGGCCTCCCGCTCCGCTCCGGCAGGCGCCGCCGGGCGAGCCCGCCGCAGGGCAGCACCCGCAGCGCGCCGCCAACGACGACGGAGACCCAGGAGCCACACGGCCTCATCTCCCGACCCACCCGACCGACGTGCAGTGGTCACCAGGAGGTCCCTCGCTTCTCAGCGTCTAACACCGGCCCGCCCGCATCAAGGCGGGAAAGCGTGCCTTGACGCGACCGACCCGGCGCTAGAGATGGCGGGGGCGAGGGAAACGGGGCGAACAGGTACGCAGTGATGAACCAGCCGAGCCGACGGGCGTACAGATCAGCGACGCCACCGCTTGAGTCGAGCCGCTATCGGCCTCAGCTTCTCAAGCCAGGGATGCCACAGGCTCCGGCTCAGATCTTCGATTGCCCCGCGCATCGCTTCCTCTTCTGCGGTGCCACGGACGGTTAACGGCTCACCGTCTGGTCCCTCGTCATAGGTTTCGCTGCTGTTGCGCGCTTCTATGACGGCCTGAGTAAACCGCAGCACCTTCGAACGTGGCACCCCTGCAAGGATGGCCGCCGCCTCAAGTGCCGCCACAGCTCGGCGGAAATCCGGATAAGGCTCGTCATGCCAGCCCAGGGCGTCGACCTCGGCGACTTTCTCACGAACGGCCGCCCGCGCAGCGCGGCGATCTTTCGCTTGAGTGACTTGAGGCGACACCGCGCCGCCGATCAGCGCAGCGATGAGGCTGGTTAGAACCTGTAGCCAGATCGGCATGAGAACGTCCTGGAGTCAGTGCGAGGCGTGCAATCCGCGTGCAACTAGCGGAGGCTAGCAGCGGTCAACCAAGGTCAACAGTGGACAGACTCAAGATCGACCCTGGACATGAAAAAACCGCCTTGACCTGGGTCAAGACGGTTCGCTGAGCGGTGGCCAGGGCCGGGGTCGAACCGGCGACCTTCCGCTTTTCAGGCGGACGCTCGTACCAACTGAGCTACCTGGCCGGGAACGCCGGCAAGGAGCCGAACGATCTTGCGACCCTGACGGGACTCGAACCCGCGACCTTCGCCGTGACAGGGCGACGCGCTAACCAACTGCGCCACAGGGCCTTGCATACTGCTTTGTAACTGTACTGCGTACTCCCAACGGGATTCGAACCCGCGTTGCCGCCTTGAAAGGGCGGAGTCCTAGGCCGCTGGACGATGGGAGCCCGGTTCGGTTTCGGCGAACCGACCGACCCGCGCTCTCCGGTGTCCCCGGGAGCGAACATAACTATAGGACACCCCTGTTTTGGCTCCCGCACAGGGGGTCTCTAACTGATTCACAGGGCTGGGACCTGCGAGAACGCGGTGACTTCAGGATATCAGGGCCGAAGCGTCCGACAGGCCGACCAGACGGCTTCGAAGCTCGTCTCGCTCGTCGCCCGTGAGAGTGACGTCGAGGAGTTCGGCCACGCGCTGATCGGTCAGGTGCTCGGCGTGCCGCCAGCGCTGCCGCAGATCGCCCTTCGCCTCCGCCGCGGCGATCAGTTCGTCGGTGGCCTCCTCGGACCACGCGGTGCGCAGGAGCCGCCCACGCCCGCCCTCCGGGTCCGCGACGACGGCCTCGGGCACGGTCAGGCCCACCGCGCGAAGGGCAGCGAAGTGGACGCCGCCGCGGAATTCGCGGAAGACCATCAGCGCGAACGCCAGCCGCTCGACGTCGTCTTCCGGGCGTTCGGCGCGTTGCCATCCTGCGAACAACGCGAGACCACTGGCGTCCGCGGCGTCCACGAGACGGAACAGCAGCTCGGCGAGGCGACCGGGGCCTTCGGCGGCCGAAAGGCTGACCCGCGCCCACTTCGCCGATGACCGCGAGTAGGCGCGGACCGCGGAGGCCGCGTCGAGTGCCGCCATCGCGGGCGGCAGGGCGAACTCGAAGAGCCAGTGCGGGAAGATCCCGAACAGCTCCGCGACGACCTTCGGCGGCGGGTCGCCGAGCACCGCCGAACGCCCTCGCAGATACAGCGTTCGCGGCGACAGCCCCACTTCGGCCTCGACTTCGGCGAGTTCCGGAGAGGTCATGAACTTTCCGCCCAGCGCCTGCACCGTGCCCCGGATCTCCCGCGCCATCTCGATTGTCGCTACATCGCCCATGTCGGCCGCCTTCCCGCCAGCTGAATAATAACAGTGTTACATAACTGACGGACGACTCGTCAAGCGCAAACGAAAGCCCGGCCACACGGCGAACACACCGCGCGACCGGGCTTCGGACGAAACTCAGCGCTGAACGGGCGCCTGCCCGTCCTCATCCAGCGTCAACCCCAGCATGTCCAGCAACTGGACACAGTCATCGACACCCAGCGCCCCGTTGGCCACCGCCAGCCGGGCACGCCGCACCTGATCATCGGACACCCGCTGGGTATCCCCCTGACCCGTGCGTTGCGCCGGCAGGCCACCCGCCAACGTCGAACTACCCCCATCGGCACCTTCGTACCGAAGGAGGAACTGTCGAACTTCCACAGACCCACCCATGGTTCCTCCAAACGGCCAACGAACAGCTTGGCCGCGAGGCTAGCCACCGCCGGCCGCGACACACAGCCCCCCGGAGAGTGAAACTGTCGCCACGCTCCGCACAACGCAGAGCAATCACGCGCACACCGGCACCACATGAATCACCGGCGAACCAGAGGTGACGCGCCGACCGGAATTCTGCCCGCGCCCACTCGCCCTTCTCAGCAAACCGTGCAACAATCGATTTGCTGACACACCCCCGGTCAGCGCCTGTGGAGATCCCCTCCGACCCCCGCGTTCCTCCCCCTGGCGCGGGGGTCGCTCCGTGTTCTGGGGGCCACCCCCCCCAGACCCCCAGGGTCCGTTCGGTGGCGGTTGGCAGCCCCGCACCGGTGGCGGATGAGTGCCCGATCTCAGGTTTCGTGAATAGTTCTCGTGCACGTCGCTGATCGCGTTCAGTGATCACCGGTCTATGCGCGCGTAGACATCGTTGGGCCGTTCGGGAAATAAAAGGGGTGTGTCGTGGCTCACTGTGGTTGGTTTGCCGAGACCGAACCGTTATCGTGGCCCGGTGCCCCTTCCTTCCCTGAGCCGTCGTAACGGCAGCCGCACGAACTTGAAGCCGGTCAACCCCGGTCGTCACCGCAACTCCGCCTCCAAGGAGGCCGAGGCGGTCGTCGAAGACACGGAGCTCACCAGCTACCTTCGTGCCCTCGCCCCCGACAACGACCCGGAGAGCACCGGCACCGGCAGGCGCTTCGGTGAAGCGCAGGTGTTCCAGCTGCGGATGAACCTCATCGCCATGGAACAGCTCAAGGACGCCGCCACCGAACGCAACCTGTCGCCGCAGGCGCTGGCGCAGGAATGGATCCTCGAGCGTCTCTCGTGGGAATCACAGGCCAACTCGGCCCAGCAGCGCCGCCACGAAGAAGCCCACACCGACGAATTCCACTTCGACGCCAACGCGTGGGAGCAGCCCGTCGCCCGCTGACCGTCACCGCGGAACGGAAACAGCACAACAGAAGAAGCTTTCGAAGTCCGAAAAGGCCCCCGGCGAAATCGCCGGGGGCCTTTTTGATCAGTCTGAGCAACGCCGAAGGGCGGACTCAGATCGCGCGGACCTTCTGGGCCTGCGGGCCCTTCTGGCCCTGACCGACCTCGAACTCCACTCGCTGATTCTCCTCGAGAGTGCGGAAACCGCGGCCCTCGATCTCCGAGTAGTGAACGAAGACGTCGCCCTCGCCGCCATCCTGCGCGATGAAGCCGAAGCCCTTCTCCGCGTTGAACCACTTCACAGTGCCTTGCGCCACCGCTGTACTCCTCGTTGCACATCCGCTTCGAGTGCCACCGAAGCGACACCCAGACCGTCCCGGGCGGTTCCAACGAGTCGAGCGAGAGCGCGTCACCGGCTCATGGCTCGCGTCAGAAGTTCCGCGAGTGTGAAGCCACGAACACGCAAAACGACGGCCTGATGGCAGAGTACCGGGATCTGGCCATATTTGAAGCCCGTGATCGGACTCTGGGCACCCCCAAGTCCCAAGGTCACCGGAACGTCGTATACCGCGCCGCTTTCTGTCGGATCCCCTCGCTACCCTTCCGCCGCGCGCCGACCTCAGGTCATCGCCGGATACGGACCGAAGTCGGACATGCCCCGATCGTGAACTATGATCCACCCGATTGTGACTCGCATCACTCTCCGTGGGATCAACTTAAGGGACGGCCCGGACGTCATGGTCGGTGTACAGGGGAGCAAAGGGGAAGCTTTGAGGTTCACTGAAACCGCCCGCCGCCGCGCGGCGTTCGCGGCACTGGGGCTGGTGGCCGTTCTGACACTGGGGGCGTGCAGCAGCGAGCCGACCGTTTCGGCCAGCGGGCCGGACGGCGGCGGCCCGATCAGCAGCGAGACCGGCGGACAGGCGGCCGCGCCGGCCAAACTGACCTACGAACCGGCCGCGGGCGCGCAGGACGTCGCGCCCGGCCAGCCGATCAAGGTCAGCGTCGCCGACGGCACGCTCGACCAGGTCGTGCTGACCAACCCGGACGGCAAGCAGGTCGCCGGGCAGCCGTCCGAGGACAAGAAGAGCTGGTCCGCCACCGAACAGCTCGGCTACGGCAAGACCTACACCTGGTCCGGCAAGGCCACCGGCACCGACGGCAAGCCCGTCGACGTCGGCGGTGCCTTCACCACGGTCAAGCCGCGCAAGCAGGTGGGCGCCAACATCAACGTCTTCGACGGGCAGACCTACGGCGTCGCGATGCCGATCACGCTGACCTTCCCGGGCAAGGTCACCGACAAGGCTTCGGTCGAGAAGGCGCTCTCCGTCGAGACCACGCCGAAGACCGAGGGCTCCTGGGCCTGGGTCCACGACGACACCTCGGTGCACTGGCGGCCGAAGGCCTACTGGCAGCCCGGCACCACGGTGAAGTTCAACGCCAAGATCTACGGCGTCAAGATCGGCGATGGCGTGTACGGCAAGGAAGACCGCTCGGCGAGCTTCACCATCGGGCGCTCGCAGATCGTCAAGGGCAACACCCAGACCCACCGGCTCCTGGTGATCCGCGACGGTCAGCAGATCGCGGACTACCCGGCCAGCTACGGCCTCGACGCCGACCCGGGCCGCGTCACCCCGAGCGGCACGCACGTGGTGATGTCCAAGCACGACACGTACTCGATGACCAACGAACGCTACGACTACGAGAACATCGTCGTGCCGTCCGCGGTGCGGTTCTCGACCAACGGCGAGTTCATCCACGGCTACGGGCCCTCGATCTGGGCCCAGGGCAAGAAGAACATCTCGCACGGCTGTGTGAACCTCGCTCCGGCGAACGCCAAGGAGTACATGGCGGGCGCGCTCGTCGGCGACCCCGTCGAGATCGAGGGCAGCACCCAGCGGATCAACCGGGCGCGCGACTACAGCGACTGGACCTACTCCTGGGAAGAGTGGACGAAACTGTCCGCTCTCACGAGCTGAAGTACCTCCATGGAACCGGGCGGCCGGAGACCCTCGTGGTCTCCGGCCGTTCGTGTGGTGAAAACCCGCGGAAACTCGATGCAACCCCAGGCCGGGCGGGGCGCATGTCTAACGACGTAAGGCGCCGCGGCCAATGAGCGGCGCCCGGATCGAGGAGACACTCTTGCGTACTCGTATCGCTCTTTCCCTCGGCGCGCTGCTGCTGGCGGGCGGCGCCGTCTTCGCGACCACGTCGCTGGCGTCGGCCGACCAGAGCGCGCCGTCGCCGACGGCCACCCAGGCGCCCCAGCCACCGGCCAACGCGCCCACCACCGCGAAGCCGGCGGAGCCGACCCGCGCCACCACCGCCCCGGCGCGTCCGGAGGCGGCCCCGCCGAAGCCCGGCGCCGCCGTCGTGAAGCCGGGCGAGCACCGCGTGCCCAAGGCCGTCCCGGCCGGGCCGACCGGGGATCTGCACCTCCCCGCCATCGTCGAAGGAGCCGGTAACTAGGTGTCGTCGAGCCGCTCGTCGAAGACCGGGACGGGCTCGCCGTGGGACGGCGAGTTCGCCCGGTACTTCGACGAGCGCGCGCACACCCTGCGTGCCACCGCGTACCTCTTGTGCGGGGACTGGCATCACGCCGAGGACATCACCCAGGCCGCGCTGCTGAAGCTGTACCTGGCTTGGCCGAGACTCTCCCGGCACGACGCTCTCGACGCCTATGCGCGCAAGATCGTGTTGCGGACGTTCCTCTCCGAGCATCGGCGCGTCTGGCGCAAACGGGAGAAGCTCACCGACGCCCTGCCCGAAATTCCGGGCGAAGAAGGCAGTACGGAACAGGAGATGCTGGTCAGGCACGCCCTTTCCGGCATCGCGCCGAAGCAGCGGGCCGTGCTGGTGCTGCGCTACTTCGAAGACCTCAGCGTCGAAGAGACGGCCGCGACGCTGGGCTGCAGCACCGGGAACGTGAAGAGTCAGAGCGCACGGGGCCTCGCGACCCTGCGCAAGCGGCTCGGACCGCATTTCAGCGAACTGGCCTTGAGCGGAGCGCACGACGATGGGAGGTGAGGAGATGGACGAGGACATCAAGGGCGTGCTTTCGCACCGGGCGAGCGGTCCCCCGCTGGGCATCCGGGCGGCGGACATCATCGAGAAGGGTGGCCGCATCCGGCGACGACGCAAACGGCTCGCCGTGGCCGGGAGTTCGCTGGCGACGGTCGCGGTGATCGTGCTCGGCGCGATCGCCGTCGGTGGTCGCGGTGGTGAGGGATCCGCGCCGGTACAACCCGCGGAGCCCGGCCTGTCGACCATCTCCCCGCTACCGGTCTCGCCGCCGTCTTCCGAGTCGACGCCCCGGCCGGAGTCTTCTCCACCGGAGCCACCCGCCGCGGAGACGACACCGAAGTCCGGCCCGACGCGGGCGGCCTCCAAGACCGTTCAGCCGGGCCGCACGACCACGGCCGTGCCTCCTCGCGCGCCATCCGCGACGAACGGGCCGAGCGAGCCGCCCACACCGATCACGACCCGCTGATCTCTGCCCGGACGCCCGCTTCTCCAGGCGTAACCCAAAGTGATCGGAAATTTTCTGACATCGGCATCACCTGAGGGTTCACCACCCAAACGGGGGTACGACGCTCGCGCGATCGATGCAAAGCGCTGAGTCCGCACGTTTGAACACCTACGGTCGAGGGAACCAACCGTCGACGATGGGTAAGTAAACGGGTGGGTCGGGAGGTCAAACCCATGGCCGAAGAGGCGCTGAGCGCGTCACATCAGGAAAAAGGGGAACCAGCGGAGGCCCCACCTGAGCAGATCAGAAAGGCCGTCGCCGGTGCGGCGATGGGTAACTGCATCGAGTGGTACGACTTCGGTGTCTTCGGCTTCATGCCCGCCATCCTCGGGCAGGTCTTCTTCAACGCTTCCAGCACTTCCGAAGGCGCGCTGGCGACCTTCGCGGTACTGGCGCTCACCTTCGTCGTGCGGCCTTTCGGCAGCTTCGTGTTCGGTCCGCTGGGGGACAAGATCGGGCGCCAGAAGGTGCTCGCGCTGACGATCATCCTGATGTCCGGATCGACGTTCATCATCGGTCTGCTGCCGTCCTACGCCACGATCGGACCCGCCGCGGCGGTACTCCTGATCCTGTTGCGCACCATCCAAGGCTTCTCGGCAGGCGGTGAATACGGCGGCGCGGCGACGTTCATCGCCGAGTACGCCCCCGCCCGGCGCCGGGGTTTCTGGGGCAGCTGGCTGGAGTTCGGCACCCTCGTCGGCTTCGCGATGGGCGCCGGCTTCGTCACGATCTTCACCGTGGTCCTCGGCGACGAGGCGATGCGCGAATGGGGCTGGCGCCTGCCGTTCCTGATCGCCGGTCCGCTCGGCATCATCGGTCTCTACCTGCGGAACAAGCTGGAGGATACCCCGCTGTTCCTGGAGATCGAGAAGAAGAACCAGGTCGAGAAGTCGCCGCTGAAGGCGCTGCTCAAGAAGCACTGGACCTCGATCCTGCACCTCATCGGCATCGTGGTGATGCTGAACGTGGCCGACTACATCGTGATCACCTACCTGGAGACCTATCTCAAGGACGTGGTCGGCTTCAGCGGGCACACCCCGTTGCTGATCATCCTGGCGACCATCGCGTTGATGCTGGTCTTGATCGTCCCGGTCGGCATGCTGTCCGATCGCATCGGGCGAAAACCCATCCTGATCGCGAGTTGCGCGAGCTTCCTGGTGCTGCCCATTCCGGCGTTCTCGCTGATGGGGGCGGCCGCGGACGACCGGAACCCCTGGCAGCTCATGCTCGGGCTGGTGATGATCGCCGTACCGCTGGTGCTGATTCTGGCCGTGCTGGCGGCGACGTTGCCGGCGATGTTCCCGACGCAGGAGCGCTACGGCGGTTTCTCCATCGGGTACAGCGTTTCCACCGCCGCGTTCGGTGGCACGGCGTCGTACGTCATCGGCACGTTGGTGAACAAGACCGGCGACAACCTGTGGCCCGCGTACTACCTGATGGGCGCCGCGGCGATCGCGGCCATCCCGATCCTGCTGCTGCCGGAGACGGCCGGGGTCTCCCTGCGCCGCATCGTGAGTTCGCGGATCGTGCGCCGCCGGAAACCGGAACCGGTCACTCCCGGCGAGGCCTCGGAGCTACCCGCGAGTTAACGTCTTTCCATGAGCCGTATCTCCCAGCCGTGGCCGCCGGTCGAAGTCGAACCGGCGACCGTCCACCCGAAAGCCCCGCAGCCGGGCAGCGACCTCGGCATTCACTTCGGTGAGTGTTTCGGGTGCGGGGACGAGATCGAGGCCGGGCTCCACCTGCAGTCCACGGTGGGCGAAGGGACGACGGTGTACTCGAAGTTCACCGTCACCTCCGCCCACCAGGGTGCGCCCGGTCTCGCCCATGGCGGTCTCCTCGCCTGCGCCTTCGACGAGGCGCTCGGCGCGACCGTCGGCAACCTGCTGCGTCGCCCCGCCGTCACCGGAAAGCTGGAGACGGACTTCCTGCGGCCGGTACCGGTCGGCTCGACGCTCTACATCGCGACGAAGCTGGACGGCATCGCGGGCCGCAAGATCTACGTCAGCGCCGACGGACGCCTCGACGCCGAAGACGGTCCTGTCGCGGTACGGGCGCGGGCGTTGTTCGTCCGGGTCGAGTTCGAGCACTTCAGCACCCACGGCGACCCCGAGGCGCTTCAGAAGCTCGCCGCCGCGCACGAAAAGGCCAAGCGCGAACGCGAGTGGGACATCAACCCCTGAGCGTTTCGTCCTCTGAACGCGGTAGTTCGTACGCCGAACCACCGCGTTCAGAGGACGAAACGCGGGTCAGGTGAGGGTCCTCGGCCGGATCGCGTTGGCCTTGTCGACGAGTTCCACGCGCTGGTCCACCGTGCCGGCCAGCCGTGCCAGCGTGCGGTAGCAGCGCTCGAGCCCGAACCGCAGGCCCCGCTCGTCCAGCTCGCAACCGAGCACCTTCGCGCCCGGCGTCGGCCGGTTCTGCGCACTGAGCCAGCCGTATGCCGCTTCGAGGACCTCCGCGGACAGCCGCGTGCGACGTTCGGCGTCGAGCTGCAGCCGCTCCAGCCGCGTCGATGCGTCGACGAGGTCGCGTTCGGACACCGGCACCGGATCCTTGCCGCCGCCGTTGTTCCTGGTCTTGATCTTGATCGCGGCCACCTGTGCGGCCACGTGATGCGTGGACGACGCCGGGACGGCCTCCAGCACCTCGATCGCGCTGGCACGGGCGCCTTGCGCGAGGTACACGCGAGCGAGCCCGAAGGCGGCGCTGACGTACGACCGGTCCGTTCGCCACACCAGCTCGTAGTAGCGCGCGGCGCCGAAGTAGTCCCCGACACCCTCCGCGCTGACGGCCAAAGCGAGCTTCGGCGCGATCTCGCCGGGCAGGTCGTCGTACACCGCTTCGAACGCGACATGCGCGACACGGGACCGGCCACCCGCGAGCTCGATCAGGCCGCGATACCAGTCGATCCGCCAGTCGTGCGGGAAACCGGCCTTGATGGCGAGATACTGCGCGGCCTGCAGCTGCCGCTGCGCTTCGACCAGCTCGCCGAGCTCGATCCGGGCGCGGACGATGCGCAATCGCACCTCGATCGACTCGCGCGGCGCGCCGGCCAGTGCCTCGATCGCGCCGCTCGGGTCGAGCGCGACCGTCGAGGCCAGCATGCCCGCCGCGGGGTCGTCCGTGTCGACCTGCGGGATCGGCAGGCCCGAGACGACCTCGCCGGGATCCGGCAGCGGCACGCTCCCGCCGTGCTCCGGGACGACCAGGTCGACGCCGAACGTGCGGGTCTCCGGACCGAAGACGGTCGAGGCGCCCGGACGCGGTTTTCCGGTGCCCAGCGCCATGATCTCGCGCAGCACGCCGGTCAGCTGGTCGGCCATCTCCTCGGCCGCGATGAACCGGCGATCCGGGTCGCTGTGCGTCGCGCGCTTCAGGAAGCGGTAGTACGAACCGAAGAGCGCGAACAGCGGGACGACGTCCGGCCCGGGCAGGGTCGTCTTGTACTTGCTGGTGTAGCCGGAGAATTCGAAGCTGAGGACGGCGAGTGTGCGGCCGACCGTATACAGGTCCGACGCCACCGAAGCGCCGTGTGTCGCCAGCTCGGGCGCGCTGTAGCCGGTGGTGAAGAACAGCGGGCTCTCGTAGTCGTCGATGCGGCGGACCGCGCCGAGGTCGATCAGCTTGAGCTGTTCGTGCGTCTGGATGACGTTGTCGGGCTTGAGGTCGCAGTACAGCAGGTTCTGGCTGTGCAGATAGCCTATGGCCGGCAGGATCTCGAGCCCGTAGGCGATCACCTGGCCGATCGGCAACGGCTCCGGGCGCTTCGTCTCGCGGTGGTGCGCGAGCGCGAGCTGGCGCAGCGACTGGCCGCCGACGTACTCCATGACGATGTAGCCGACGGAGTTGCCGGTGTCGCCGTCCGGATGCTGCACGAAGTTGTGGATCTTGACGATGTTCGGATGCTCGACCTCGGCGAGGAACCGCTGCTCGTTGGCCGCGGCCGCCATCGCGGTGGCGTCCCCGGTGTCGATCAGGCCCTTGAGCACCACCCAGCGGTCACTGACGTTGTGGTCCTGCGCGAGGTAGATCCAGCCGAGCCCGCCGTACGCGAGCGCGCCGAGCACCTCGTACTGGCCACCGACGATCTCGTTCGGCCGCAGCTTCGGGACGAAGGAGAACGGGTTCCCGCACTTCTCGCAGTTGCCTTCCGGCGCGCCGGGTTCGCCGTCCTTGCCGCGGCCGACCTTGGCGCCACAGCTGCCGCAGAAGCGTTTCTCCTCCGACACCATCGGGTTTTCGAGGACGGCGGACGCCGGGTCGCGGTACGGCACCTGCGGGACGTCGACGAGCCCGGCGCCCAGACGGCCACGACGCGAAGTACGCGAAGACGTCCGGCGCGCGGTGCCGGGGAACGAACCCGTTCCGGTGCCGGTCCCCCGGCTGCCCGACCCGGTACCCGTGCCGGTGCCGCTCCCGGTTCCCCGGCTTTCGCTGGAACGTTCGGGGAGCACGCTTTCCGTGCCCGGATCCGGCAGCGGTCCCGGTCCGCTGTCGACGCGCGGCGTCGGCGGCATGATGCTCTGCGTCTCGGGGGTGGGCGAGGAGAGCACGCTGGTCGGCTGCGGCGCGTCGGCGGGTGTCTGCCACTCGGGGCGGACGACCTGGGTCCGCGGGCTCACCGGGGCCATCTCACCCGGCGGACGCGTCGGGTCTTCGGCGCCGGGGATCGGCCGCTGCTGACCGCGCGGTGGAGTCTGCGGGCGCTGGACCGGCGCGTGATAAATCGTGCGCTCGGCGTCGCTTTCCGGCTTGGGCTCCGGCTTGCCCTGGGGCGGCTCGGAGAAATCGAGCCTGCCGGAAATGGACGGTTCAGGGGTTTCCCAGCGGACCGGCGCCGGCGGCGTCCACGAGGCTGCCTCCGCCTCCTTCTCCGGCTTGGCGTCATCCGGCGCTGCGTGCCGAGGACGGCGCGGCTCATCCGACACTGGTACCTCCCGAAATCCCCGCGACGAAGTCAGGCCCGATCCTAGTCGCGAGCAGGCAGGTCGTGCCCGCGCCGGGTCGAACCCGCTACGGTGCGGGAGAGAACCGATTCAGCAGGTGATGAGAGGGAGGGTCGGAGTGCCTGCGTCATTTTCGATGTCGATGACCCAGCTCGACGTCGTACTCGAGGAACTCGGACTCGGCAGATTCGTGCTGCCCTTCGAGATCCCGACCGTCGGCACCACCTACACCGAACGCGAGCGGCACTGCGAGGAAGTCTGGGCCGGGCTGGCCGACCGCGGCTTCGCGCGCGGCCGTGAACTCCTGCGGGACTACGAGGAGACCCTTCGGCTCTGGGCCACGGCCGACTTCGTCGTCACACTGGAGGCGCACGAGGTCGAGCAGGACGCCGAATACCTCTATCGGGGCGGCTGGGACCGCCGTTCGGGTGTCGTGAGCCAGCAACGAGGATTCGACATCCTCTTCGAGCCGGTCTACCCCGAACAGGTCGTCGCGACCCTCCTCGGCAACCTGCCGTCACTGCAGCCGTTCCCCGGACGAGTGACGACATCCAGCACTCTTCCCCCGTCGAAGCGACCGGACGACCCGTTCGACGAGGACCCGGACAACCTCCGCCTGGGCGCGGCGAGCCGGTTCTTCGAATACCCGCTCGCGAGGCTCGGCACCATCAGCGTCACCCTGCGCGACGACCGGGGCAAACCACAGCAGAAGAGCGTCCAGTGGTTCGACAGCGTCCAAGGCCGCTTCATGCTCACCACGGACCGCTTCCCCGACGGCGAAGTCCGCCGCACGTTCACCCCGACGAGCGGCTCCCACCTGGCACGATGGATCCACGACCTGGTCGAAGCCGCCCGCGTCGGCAGCGCGTGATCCTCGCCCGAAGGGGCTCTGTCGACCTACCTCCGCTGATATCGTGATCTGACGAACGCGACGAGTAACCGGCACTTGGTACAGGGGAGAGACCATGGCAGACGGCACCGGTGGACCACCGGGTGACTTTTCGCAGATGCTGGGCGATTTCTCGGCGCAGGCCGACGCGATGGTGACGGCCGCGAAGGAGGGGAAGTTCGCGGTCAGCGAAGAGGCCGGGGAGGCGTTGAAGAGGGCAATCACCGAGTACGTCGATGATTGGCGTAAAAACCAGCGGGCCTTCCAACGTCTTTCCGAAAAACCGATGCTCGGAACCGGCCCTTTTGCGCAGCAGGTCGGACACCACGCAGCCTTGGTCGCCGATGGCGACGAGCTATCGGCCAAAACTCAACTGGACACGCTTCAAGACGTGCTCAACCGAGCCATGGACGCGATCGACCTGGCCAAGTCGAAATACAAGCAACAGGACACAGGCGCCACCGACCATCTGAATTCTCTGAAATAGGACTGACAAGAAATCGATATGCTGATCAAATCAAAGTTATTGAAGCTTGCCAGCCTGCCGGTCGTGCTAGCACTCACAGTGTCCGGTTGCTCTCGGGAGGAGCCCGGGAACGCCACCCCCATACCGTCGCCATCGAAATCAGCCTCACAATCGCAAAGCGCTGGACCGAAAGATGTATTCGGTGATATGCGGGCTTGCGACCTGCTTGAGCCGACCACCACTCCGAAAGGCTTCGACCTCCCGGAGGTCGAGACCTACGAGAGCGACAACGGCTGCGCGGCCGAAAAGAGTGGATACGCCTCCGTAAGTATTTACCTCGTCTCCAAAGCCGGGATCGATCAGTTGTCACCCGGGCAAGGAACGAAGGTTCCGACGAAAGTCGGCGATCGCGAAGCGGTGGAAATCCCGGGCGACTCCGGCACACAAGCCTGTACGGTGGCGATCGCAGTCACACCGACGTCTCGCATGACAGCGTCGACCTCCTTGAACAGAGGAACCAACGAGGAAGCCTGCGCGCTGTCCAGGGAAATCGCGGAAGCCGCTGAACCGAAGCTGCCAAGAGGAAACTGACTACGGAACGGGGAGGGACCATGGTCAACGTCGGGCAAGACGACTTCAACAGCACGTTCTCGGTGTCGGGTAAGGCGAACCGCGATTACGAGGCCAAGCGTTACTCCGAGACCTACGACGAGACCAATGCCGGCCCCGGCGGGAACCCTCTGACCGCGAAGCTGACGGCCGAGGCGAGGGCGGGACAGTACTCCGCTGATCAGGCGGCGGCGCTTACGCAAGGCCAGCAGTTCCGTACCGGCCTCACCCCGTCGGACCAACGCTACGAAGCCGTCCCGCACGGCGACTTGAAGAACATGGTCACGCAGGACCTCGACCCCCGCGACATCGACGAAAAAGGGGAACTCTGGAACAACCAGGGCAACTCCTTGAACACCTTCAGCAACGCTGTCCGCGCCGCGATCAGCAAAGAGGGCGAGCACTGGCAGGGAGACGGTGCGCGAGCCGTCACCGGTTTCTTCTCCAACATCAGCAAGTGGGCCGACAACGCGGGCGACGGCGCCTACCTCGCGTCCAACCGCTTCTCCCAGTCAGCGGCCGCGGCGACCACCGCGAAGAACTCCATGCCCGAAGAGGTCCCGTTCGATCGCAACGCCGAGTACAAGAACGCGATGCAGCAGTTAGCGTCGGGGAATTTCGCGGGCGCGGTGGAGACGGTCGGCAACATCTCGGCCAAGCAGGAGCAGTCGTTCCAGGCGCACCAGCAGGCCGCGCAGGTGATGCACACCTACGACCGGTCTCTCTTCGACGTCAATTCCCAGCAGCCCACCTTCTCCCCGCCGCCGGAAATGGGTGATTCGACCTCCGCGTCCGGGTTTTCGGGCGGGGATGTCAAGGGGTTCAGCGGTGGGCCGGGCAGCGGGCCCGGGACCGGGCCGGGGATGCCTGGGCCGGGCAACCCTGGTGGGCCTGGGCCGACCTCGGGGCCTGGGCCGGGGATCACCACGGGCGGCGGCCACCTGGGGGTGTCCGGGCCGAATCAGCCGCTCAGCGGGCCGCCTGGGTCTTTTCGCCCCGGTCCGACGCCGGGGCTGGCGGCCCTCAACGGCCCCGGGCCCTCCGGTCTCGGACGGCTGGGCAGCGAGCAGTATCGCGGCAAGCCAGGCCGGACGACGAGTGGGCCGGGCGGCAGCGCGGCGAGCCGGTTGACCGGTGGCGGGGGCGGCAAGAGCGGGGGCGGCAAGAGCGGCGGCGGGTTCGGGCGTAACGGCGGGGCCGGCAACGTCGCCGAGCGGCTCGCGGGCGGCAAGGTTTCGGCCGGTGAGGCCGAAAAGCTGGCCGGCAAGGGCGGCGGGTCCGGGTCGGGCAAGTTGCCAGAGGAGCGCATCACCCGGGGTGGCGCGGCCGCCGCGGGCAAGAGCGGCGGTCCGGGCGCGATGGGCGCCGGCGGTCCTGGTGGCAAGGGGCAGAAGGAAGAGGACAAGGAAAAGAAGGCCCCGAACTACCTCCAGGAAGAGGATGCCGACGTCTTGTTCGGCGGCTACGACGGCGAAATGAAGCCGGTGCCGCCGGTGATCGGCGAGAAATCTCCCTAGTACGAAACGGGCCGTTCGGGATCGCTCCCGAACGGCCCGTGTTCACTTGTACTGGGGCGCCGGCGGCGTCCCGCCTTCGAGTTTGTTCCCGATCCACTTCGCGTAGCTCGCCTGCCAAGCGCCACCACGCACGTTCTCCAGCACGGCGTTCACGTACCGCACCATGTCCTCGTTCTCCTTGGGGATACCGATTCCGTAGTTCTCCTCGGTGAACCGGTCCCCGACGATCTTCAGTGTCGGATCCTGGGCGAGCATCCCGGCGAGGATGACGTCGTCCGTCGACACGGCCTCGACCTGCTTCTGCTGCAGCATCACCAGGCAGTCCGACCAGTTGTCCACCGAGACCGGTACCGGCTTCGAGGGGTCCGACGCGATCTTCGTCAGCGAAGTCGACGTCTTGGTCGCGCAGACCCGCCGCCCGGCGAGATCCGAAAGCTGGGCGACCTTCGACGCCGCGTCGACCAGGATCCGTTGCCCCGCCTGGTAGTACGCCGTCGAGAAGTTGACCCTCTTCAGCCGGCTGCAGGTGATGCTGTAGGTCCGCACCACGATGTCGACCTGTTTCTTCTCAAGCACTTCTTCGCGCAGCTTCGACGGAATCGCGCGGAACTGCACGCGCCCTTCCGCGCTGCCGAAGAGGGCCTTCGCGATTTCGTTGACCATGTCGATGTCGAAGCCTTCGAGCTGGCCCGACGTCGGATTCCGGAAACCGAACAGGAACGTCGTCTGGTCGACGCCCGCGATCAGTTTGCCGTTCTCCTTGATCTTCGCCATCGTCGAGCCGCTGCTGATCTGCAGGCCGCTGGTCGGCCGCAGACTCGCCAGCGGGTTGCAGCTCATGTCGGCCGTGCCGCCGCCACCGGCGTTGTCCGCCCCGCCGACGTTCGCGGGCAGCGGCGGGGCGACTTCGCCGACGGGGGCCGGATCGACCGGTGCCCCCGCGCTGCCGCAAGCCGTCGCCAGCAGCAGGACCGCGCCGAGCACGGCCGTTCGCAGACCGTTGCGCATCACCGGTACTCCCTCAGCCGTTCACGGATTCCCAACGCGGATCCCGCCGCCGCGATCAGCGCCAGTACCGCGATCCCCGGCGCGAGCAGGGTCAGCGCGCGTTCGGCGCCGCGGGTGTCGTCAAGGAACTCCTGTCGTCCCACGTTGATCGCGGCGACCAGGCTCTCGTCGAGCCGCAGGAACGCCCCGGCCGCGCCGTCCTTCTTGTCGTCGCGGATGGCCGTGCCGACGGCGTCCTGGTAGAAGCCGTCGTCGTCCTGGCGCCGCACCTCGGCATGCGCCTTGAACCACGCCGAGGCCGCTTGGATCGCCGCGTCCACCTTCTCGGCGGCCGCGCCACCCGCCGCGAGGCCGCGGGCTTCACCCAGTAGGCCGCCCTGTCCGTCGGCCCCGCCGAGTCGCGCGGCGAGGTCGCGGAAGTCCTTTTCGTACGCCGCGCCGTCGCCGCGGGCGACGAGGGTCAGCGTCTCGTCGGCTCGTGCCTGCAATGCCGCGATGCGCGCGCGGACGAGGACGTCCACCTGGTGCGAGCCGTCTTCCTCGCCGCCGCCGACGAGGCTGCTCTGCACGATCAGCGCCACCGCGCCCCACAGCAGGGCGACCACCACCGACACGGTCGCCACGACGAGCCCGATGTTCAGCAGCCGGTTGGTCTTCCGCGTCAGATGCACCTGGGTGAAGATCAGCGCGGCGAGTAGCGCGAGCACGAAAGCCGTTGCCAGCCAGGGGAATCCGGTCGCGTCGTCCTGTTCGGCGGCGAGCCGGTCGGTGTCGATGCGGTAGAGATCCTGTGCGGCGGGAAGGATTTTCGCCCGCATCAGCTCGGAAGCCTCACGCAGATAAGAGGCGCCGACGGGATAACCCTGCCGGTTGTAGGTGCGCGCCGTTTCGATCAGTCCGGTGTAGACAGGAAGTTCACGGCCGAGGATGTTGATCTTCTCGGCCGCCTCGTCGACGCCGGAAGAGTCCGACGCCGCCTTCGCCAGCGCGGCACCGGCTTCGGCGATGTCGCGTTCGTAGCGCTGGCGCATCGGGAGCGGTTCGGTGCCGATCGAGAGGAACGAACTCGCCGCTGTCGCGTCGGCGTCCGAAAGCGCGCGGTAGACCTGCTGCGCGGCGGCGGCCAGCGGTTCGCGGTGGTCGATCAGGCCGTTGATCGTGTCCTTCTTTTCCTGCGCGGCAAGCGTGCCGAACAGTCCCGCGACCAGCGACAGCAGGACGAGTCCGATCGCGATCACCGACAGCCTGCCCGGCGTGGTCGCCGCGGACCGGATGATCGCGCGGATCCCGTTCCCCGGCAGTTCGAGCAGCCCGGCGATCCCGCCGCGGCCCTCCGGCGCAGGGGGCGGCGCGGGGCTCCCCGGCCGGGTCACAGTGCTCGTCATCGCCGATCCTCCCCATTGGCTCTACCCGCAAGAAGGTATCCGAGTCGGGATCTGCGCAGCCAGTGACACCGGCGTGTGTCATCGGCACGTGATCTGCCGACGACGTCAGAGCCCCTTTTCCAAGCCGTAGCGCACGGCCTCCGCACGATTGCGCACACCGATCTTGGCGAAGACGTGGTTGATGTGGCTTTTCACCGTGGCCTCGCCGATGTACAGCTCGGCGGCGATTTCCGGATTGGACAGCCCCCGCGCGATGAGGCCGAGTACTTCGCCTTCGCGGGCGGTGAGGCCGTCCGGGAGCTCGGTCCTGGCCCGGGTGACCGTTTTCGCTTCGAGCGCGGCGACGAGCCTGTCGGAGACCTCGGCGGCGAAGATCGCCTGTCCGTTGGCGACGGCGCGGATGGCGGCCCCGATCTCGGCGCGGCCGGCGTCCTTGGTCAGGTAGCCGCGTGCTCCGGCGCGGAGCGCGTCGGCGATCGAAGCGTCGTCCGCGTACGTCGTCAGGACGACGACCGCGACGTCCGGGTGATCCCGTTTGAGCAGTCCGGTCGTGGCCACCCCGTCGAGGACGGGCATGCGCAGGTCCATCAGCACGACGTCGGCCGCGGTGCCGCGAAGCAGGTCGAGCGCCTGCCGTCCGTCACCGGCGGAGCCGACGACCTCGACCCCGTCGATCAGTCCGAGCAACGCGACGAGCCCTTCGCGCATGACCTGCTGGTCATCGACGACGACCACCCGGATCACGCCCCCACCACCGCCTCCACCGTCCAGTGCCCGTCCTCCGGTGCCGCGGACAGCGTGCCACCGGCGAGCGCGAGCCGCTCCCGCATCCCGGTCAGACCGAATCCGCCCGCGTCCTCCGATCGGGCGGTATCGCCGAGTTCGTTGCGCACCCGCAGGCGGACTTCCGCCGGGGTGAAGGACAGCCGGAGCGACACCGGACGGCCGGGAGCGTGCTTGGCGGCGTTGGTCAACGCCTCCCGCGCGACGCCGACCAGCGAGACCACCGCGGCGGACGGCAGCGGGCGCTGCTCCTCCGAAACCTCGAAGGTCACCCCGCCGTGGTGCGCTTCCACCAGCGACCGCAAGGCTTCGGCGAGCGACGGGACGTCGCTGCGCAGAGCCGCGACGGCGCCCCGCGCCTCGGCCAGTCCATCGGCGGCCAGGCGCCGGGACAGCCGTACCCTGCCGAGCGCACCGTCCACATCGGACTTCTCGGCCAGCAGCGCCTCGGCGACCTCCAGGTGAATCCCCAACGCTCCCAGCGAATGCGCGAGGACGTCGTGGATCTCCCTGGCGATCCGCGTGCGTTCGTCGAGCGCGGCGGCCCGCGCGTGTTCGCTTTGGGCCAGTTTGGTCTGCTCCAGCAAGGCCGCGGCCTGGACCGCCTGCACCTCGTACTGCCGCCGGTTCAGCCCGAGCAGCATCAGCACGAGCAGGACGCCGACGTTGCCGAACACCACCACCAGCGGGGAGCCCACGAGCAGGCCGGGAATCACCGCGAGGCCCAGGTCGAGGCTTACCACCCCCACGATGGCGGCCACCGAAGGGCCGGTCAGGGTGGCGAACCGGCTGACCGTGACCACGGCGAGCACGATGGCGGACGAATCCTCGGCCCAGCCGAGCGCGAGCGACGGCGGGACGGTCGCCACCGCGAGCAGCGCCGTCGCCACTCTGGGCAGACGCGGGGAAGCCGCCACGAAACCCAGCCAGCAGACGCCGCAAACGCCGTAGGCCATCCAGATCCACGCCCTGGATTCGCTCGCGGTCAGCAGCACCACCACGACCGCGGCCGTGCCGAGCAACTGGACGACCAGCCAGCTCGGCGCGATCGTGTCCGGCAGCAGTGGCCTTTCCCGCTTCCCCATCTCCCCCCTCAGCGATCACTCAGCCGGGTGATCAGCTCCACCAGGAGCAACCGATAGGCCAAAAATCCGAGAAGGACGACGATACCGATCGCGACCAGACCCAGCAGGGCCTTTCCGTTCATGTTTCCCATGGACCGAACGTTAGGAACGCCGAGGGGTGGAACGGGACCATCGCCGGGTTGAGCCGGGGGTGGAGTTCTCAGGCGCGGACGGCGGGTGCGACGGAGTGCGGGAGGACCTCGCCGTCGGACGGCCGCTCGACGACGACCTCGACGTCGTCGGCGAACCGGTACGGCCTGCCCAAGAGGATCCCGCCGAAGTGCCGTCGCATCCTGGACATCTCCGCGCGGACGGTCACGGTGCGGCCCGCGTCGCCGAAGAGGTCGAGCGACAACTCCGAAGCCGACCTCCCCTGACGATGGCGCGCGAGGATGTACAGCATCTCCGCGTGGCGCGGGCTCAGCCGGTGCGACCAGGCTCCCGCCGCGCCCGAGACGCGCAGCGTGCTTTCCCTGGCCGACTTCAGATCGAGTACGACGCGGGTCGGCGGCGCGTCCTCCTCTTCGGTGAGCCGGACGAGCCAGCCGCCGGGCAGCGGCTCCATCAGGCAGTTCCCGTAGGCGGGCAGCCAGGCCCGGCCGGCGGTGACGTCGTTCGGCAGGGCGATCCGGCCGACCGGGACGAGACCCGCCGACGCCGCGATCCAGCCGTGCGGGTCGGTGATCACCGCCCGGCCCTTCACCTTGGCCAGCAGGGGCGACGCGAGCCCGCGCAGGCGTTCCAGTTCGGAAAGGTGTGTGGTGCGCAGATGTGCTTCGGCGAGTTTCGCGACCGCGTCGACCAGGGCCAGCGTCGTCGGGTGCACGGTCGAGGCCGGGCCGGAGAGGTCGACGGCGCCGAGCAGCTTGCCGTCCCTCGGATCGTGCAGCGGCGCGGCGGCGCAGGTCCAGTCGTGCTGGTTACGGACGTAGTGCTCGGCGGAGTAGACCTGGACCGGATGCCTGGCGACCAGCGCGGTTCCGATGGCGTTGGTGCCGGCGACGTTCTCGTGCCAGTCGACGCCCTCGAAGAAGCCGAGCCCGTCGGCGCGGCGGCGGACCGCGGTACTGCCGTCGCGCCAGAGGACGCGGCCGTCGGCGTCGACGACCACCAGGATGTGCGCGGCCTGCTCGGCGAGGCTGATCAAGCCGCCGCGCAGGGCGGGCAGGACGGCGGCGAGGCCGCTCTCGCGGCGACGAGCCTCCAGCTCCTCCGGGACGAGCGCGGGAACGGGCGCGCCGCGATCCGGGTCCAGACCGAGACGGCGCATGCGCTGCCAGGACGCGCCGATGACCGCGCGCGGGTGGCTCGGGAGCGCGTCGCCGGAGAGGGCGGCTTCGTGCACTTTGGCGAGGACACGGGCGTGCCGCCGCGGATCCGCGCCGACCGGCAACGCCGCTTCCAGCTGCACCTGGTCCACTCCCTTGGTCCGTTTCGCCCAGTGTGCCTGGCCGCACCGGCGATCGGAAGGTCTCTGTGACCTGGGGCGGACTTACCGGATGAAGGGAGCTTCCACCAGCTGGGACGACGGCAGGATCCGCTCTGGCTTCCGCCCGAGGAGCAGGCCTTTCCTGGTGGCCTCCGCCATCACGGCGCGGACGTCGACGCACCACGGGCCTTCGGTCTTCAACTCGACGAAAGCGCTCTCTCCCGGCTTGAGGACGAAATGCGGTTCGCCGTCGAGCGCGATGGAGCCGCCCGCGGCCCCCAGGTCGACCCGCACGCCGGGGTACAGCACGCTCCAGCCCCGGACGCCCACCGCGCGGACCTCGCCCGGCGCGATCGGCGCCTGGACGACATACGGCGTCTCGTCGACCGGCCCGAGCGAGACCGCCACGCCGTCCACAGTGGACTTCGGGCTGGCGCACAACCTGCCGGCGATGCTCGACAGGCCGATCCCGTCCGGCACGGCGAACGTGCAGTACAGCTCGGTCAGCGACGCGGGATCCCACCGGGGTTCCGCCGACACGCTGACGTCGTTCAGCGCGATCTCCCGGCGAGCCTTCGTGACGACCTCGAGGACGGTCGCACGGTTCGTGACCAGGTCCGGGTCCACCTGATGGCCGGCCAGCAGCCCGGCGGCGAGCCCGGCCACGGTCGGCTCGGGAAGCGCGGTGCTCCCGATCGGCAGCATGAGCAACGGGACGTCGCCGCAAGCCGCCGCGGCGGCCCGCATCATGCCGTCGCCACCGAGGCAGATGAGCACACTCGCGCCCGCGTCCACCATCCGGCGGACGGTGCCGATGATCTTGCCCGCCTCGGTCCACACCATCACCCGGCCGACTCCGGCTACGCGGAGTGCCGAACGCAGACTCTGGATGTCACGCTCCGAAGCGGGGTTCGCCAGGATCCCCGCGACCACTTCGCCCACATGTCCTCCGCTGCCGCGCCACGTCCTACAAGGAAACGACGTCGAGGCCGCGAAAGAAAGAGTTGCACGAGGTTGCATCACAGAAGCATCTCCTCCGTGCGTGGCGGATCCGGTGGTATCCGGCGCCGAACGGGGCGAATATCCGATCACGCCCGGGCGCAGGCGATCGTGCCGGCCTACGAGACCGGGCTGGTCTCACCGTGAAGGACCGGAAAAAGCAGCAGGGCCGCCTCCCGAGGGAAGCGGCCCTGCTTGAAAGCTTGGATCAGATCACGTTGACCGAGGTGGCCTGCGGACCCTTCGCACCCTGACCGATCTCGAACTCCACGCGGGCGTTCTCGTCAAGGCTGCGGAAGCCATTGCCCTGAATTTCACTGTAGTGCACGAAGACGTCGCCGCCGCCGTTGTCGGGAGTGATGAAGCCGAACCCCTTCTCGGAGTTGAACCACTTCACAGTGCCCTGAGTCATAAAATCTCCATATGCAACACAAACAAACAGGAAGCCACGTCGGCAACCCGGGTCATGACCAGACGGTTTGCTTCCTCGGAAATGAGGAGACACTACGCCCGCTGAGTTCTGCGAGCGTGAACCAACACGAACACAAAAAACGAGACCTAAACCAGTAAAGCACACCTCACGTAGACCGACAAGCGTCGTCACCCGGCCGCGCGGTGCTCTTTACCACTCGGCTATTCGCCGCTCGCCGCGCGCAACGGAACGTCGGCGCCGAACGGTGAACGGCGCAGGGCTTCACGGTTGGTGGGCACGACGGCGACGTCGTGGGTCTCCGCGTCCGCGCTGAACTGCACCGGCACCACGCCGGAAACGGACTTGGACTTGTCCTGTGGCTTCATCTCGTCAGCCATGTTTTCTCCCCTGTGTCAACACAACGCTGTACGTACTGCGTGCCAACAACTCACCGGCGGACGGCCGCGGCCCCACTGGCCGCTCCTGTCCACCCAGTCCTCATCGGACTCTCGGTGTTGCGGCGATTGTGCCACGGCCGACCGACAAAATCCGGTCTCCGCGATCGAAAGTCGGCCGAGTCGTCGCCGGATTCCCACCCCTTGGGGCAGGTGAAGGCGCCCCCGCAAGGGTTTCTGTGTATCCCCTGAGAAAAAGTACCGCCCGGTAATCGCTACTGGCCGCCCTGCTGCGGCCTCGCGGCGCCCAGCAGGCTCGTCAGCCGGATGTCCGGGGTCACCACGTCCGGATCCGTCCGCACGTCGATCACGCACGGCCGTTGCCGGACCAGCGCGCTCGCGATGATCGGCTCCAGCTCCTCACGGTCGTCCACGGTGTACCCGGCGGCGCCGAGCCCGCGTGCCCACGACGCGAAGTCGGTGGCGGCGACGGTGACCCCCGACAACCGTCCGTGCTTGCGTGCCTGGTGCACGGCGAGCGGACCGTGCAGTCCGTTCTGGAACACCAGGACGGTCACCGGCACCCGGTAGCGGACGGCGGTTTCGATCTCCTGCCCGGTCATCAGCGCACCGCCGTCGCCGACCATCGCGATCACCGTCCGGCGCGGCTCGGCGAGTTTCGCCGCGATCGCCGCGGGGACCGCGTACCCCATGGCGGCGTTGCTCGGCCCGAGCTGACTGCGCGGCGCGGTGAAGCACCAGTAGCGGTGCATGAACTGGGCGAAGTTGCCCGCGTCGCTGGTCACGATGGCGTCTTCGGGCGCGAGCTTGCGCACGGCGCGGATGACGTCGGCCGGATGGACGCGGGTGGCGCCGCTGGTGTCGGGCGGCGTCATGAAGGTGTGCACGGCGGCGTTCGCGGCCGACGCGCGACGTGTCCGCGGCGAGGCGACCGTGCGCAGTTCGCGCAGGAACGGTTCGACTTCGGAGTCGACCCGGAAGGTCAAGCCACCACGCCTGGCCGGCTCGATGCCGGTGCCCACCAGCACCAAAGTCTGCGAAGGCGTCGGGTAGCGGAAGGACTGGGTGGTGACCTCGTCGAGCTGCGTGCCCAGCGCGAGGACGAGGTCGGCGCGTTCCAGCGCGTCGAGCTGGCGCGCCGGGATGCCGATGCCGAGGTGGCCCGCGTAGCGCGCGTGGTTCTCCGGGAAGGCGTCCTGACGGCGGAAGGCGTTGTACACCGGCAACGCGAGTTCGTCGGCGACGGCGATCAGCTCGTCCCGCGCCGAGCGCGCCCGGCCGCCGACGATCACCACCGGGTAGCGCGCCTCGTCGACCAGCTGCGCGACCGCCTCGGCGGTCCGGCCGAGCGCGCCGGTAGCGGGCGGCCGCACGGAAGCGACCGGTTTGGCCGAATCGAACGGCACCCCCCAGAAGTCGGCGGGGACGGCGACGACAGTGGGGCCGGGACGCCCTTCGCGACAGCGGGTCAGCGCCTCGACCAGCAGGCCCGGCACCTCGTCCGGTTGCTTCGCGTGACCGGTCCACTTGGCGATGGGCTCGAACATCGCGGTCAGGTCGGCGGTGGGCAGTTCACTCGTCGGGCCGGGACTGGACGGCGGGTTCTCCAGCAGGACGACCATCGGGCTTTCGTCCTGGTACGCCGTGGCGACACCGATCGCGAGGTTCGCCGCGTTCGGGCCGCGGCCCGCCAGCAGTACCGCCGGCTGCTCGGTGAGCTTGCCTTCGGCTTCGGCCATGAAGGCCGCGCCGGAGTCGTGCCTCGCCGAGACGAAGGTGATCGACCGCTCGCGTTGCAGCGCGTCGAGCAGATCCAGGAAAGACTCACCAGCCACCGCGTACACGCGGTGGACTCCTGCCTCGATCAAGATCTGCACGGCCGTATGGGCGACGGACGCTCCCAGTTGGTATCTAATGAGAAGAGCTTAGGCGGGCGGTGATCGGTGCCGTCAAGCGATCTTTCGATTCCGGCAACCCCGGGGCGGCAGAATGTCCGAAATCGGGACGTGTTCGAGCAAGGGAGCACGAAAACGTGACCTCAGCCACCGCTGGACGTGAAACTGTTTTCACCTACGGCGCACCAGCCTTGAAGTACGGAACCGGGTCGAGTGACGAAATCGGCTACGACCTCACCCAGTACGGCGCCCGGCGGGTGCTCGTATTGACCGACGCGGCCGTCGCCGCGACGGGCTGGCCACAACGGATCGCCGAAGGCATCGGGACCTACGGCATCGAAGCGGTCGTCTTCGACGGCGTCCACGTCGAGCCGACCGACGTCAGCATGCGCAAGGCCGTCGACTTCGCCAGAGGACAGGGCGAGTGGGACGCCTTCGTCGCCGTCGGTGGCGGGTCGGCCATCGACACCGCGAAGGCGGTGAATCTCTTGACCAGCAACGACGGCGACCTGATGGACTACGTCAACGCACCGGTCGGTGGCGGCCGCGCGCCGAGCGCGCCGCTGAAACCACTGGTCGCGGTGCCGACCACCACCGGAACGGGCTCGGAGAGCACGACGGTGTGCGTGCTGGACGTGTTGTCACTGCGGGTGAAGAGCGGCATCAGCCATCTCCGGCTGCGGCCGAGTCTCGCCGTGGTCGATCCGCGGCTGATGGTGTCGCAGCCGCCGGAGGTCACCGCCGCGAGCGGGATGGACATTCTGTGTCACGCCGCGGAAAGCTACACGGCCAAGCCGTACACCGAGTTCGACCGCAAGCGCCCCGAGGACCGCGTTCCCTACTGTGGCGCGAATCCGCTCGCCGACATGTTCGCCGAGCAGTCCCTGCGGCTGCTGTCGTGGGCCTTGCCCGCGGCAGTGCGGGACGGGTCGGACCTGAAGGCCCGCGAGGCGATGGCGCTCGCGGCGACGTTCGCCGGACTCGGCTTCGGCAACGCCGGCGTGCACATCCCGCACGCCAACGCCTATCCGATCGCCGGGCAGGTGCGGGAATTCCACCCCCCGGGTTATCCGGGTGACGAGCCGATGGTGCCGCACGGGATGGCGGTCTCGCTGACCGCGCCCGCGGCGTTCCGCTTCACCTTCGACGCGTGCCCGGACCGGCACCTGCGGGTGGCCCGGCTGCTCGCCCCGGAGTACGAATGGCCGGGCGATCTGCAAGACCACCTGCCCGCGGTGCTGCGGCAGCTCATGCGGGAGATCGGGATCCCCAACGGGATCGGCGCCGTCGGCTATTCGGAGTCCGATGTGGACTCACTGGTTTCCGGCACGGTGAAACAACAACGACTGCTGGCGACGGCACCACGCGAGGCCGCCGAACCGGACCTCGCCGGGATCCTGCGTGAATCGGTGACGCTGTGGTGAACGACGAGTACCCGCACTGGCAGACGGTTCCGTTGCGGTGGAAGGACAACGACGTCTACGGACATGTCAACAACGTCGTCCACTACTCGGTGATGGACACCGTGATCAACACCTGGCTGATCGAACGCGGCGGGCTCGACATCGAAACCGGGCAGGTGATCGGGTTGTGCGTGGAATCCCAATGCAAGTACCACGCTTCGGTGTCGTTCCCGGGTGAACTCGAGGTCGGCCTGCGGGTCGGGCATCTCGGGCGGTCGAGTGTCCGCTACGAGGTCGGGATGTACTCGAAGGAGACGGTGATCGCCGAAGGGCATTTCGTGCACGTCTTCGTCGATCGCGAGTCCCGGCGCCCGGTTCCGGTCGACGGGCTACTCCGGGGCGCGCTGGAAGAACTGCGCACTGGGCTGGGGTAGCCGCGGCGCCCACGCGTGCATGAGCTGGGCGTAGCGCGTGGACCGGTCCATGAGTTCGAGGTGGGTACCGAGGGCGGTCTCCTTGCCGTCCATCACCAGGACCCGGTCCGCGCGCAACGCCGACGTCAGCCGGTGCGCGATCACCACCAGGATCCCGCCCCGCTCGGCGAACGCCCGTTCCGCGCGGGCTTCGGCGGGCGGGTCGAGGTGCGAGGTCGCCTCGTCGAGGATGACGACGCCCGCGTCGCTCGCGTACACCCGCGCCAGCGCGATGAGCTGCGCCTCACCGGCGGACAGCGTCCCGTGCCCGATCTCGCTGTCGAGTCCGCCCAGCCGCGTGACCAGCGGCTCCGCCCCCACGGCGGTCACGGCCGCCCACAGTTCGGCGTCCATCGCCGTCCGCGCGAACAGGCCGACGTTGTCCCGCACGGATCCCGCGAAGACGTACGCCTCCTGGGGGATCAGCGCGATCATCCGATGCCGTACCGCCGCCGGCACCTCCCGGACCGGTACTCCGCCGAGCAGTACCCGCCCGGCCTGCGGTTCGAGCATCCCGGTCAGCAACCCGGCCAGCGTCGACTTGCCGATCCCGCTCGGGCCCACCACCGCGAACCGCTCGCCCGGCCGCAGATGCAGGTCCAGCCCGCGCACCACCGGCTCGGCCGCCGCACCCCAGCTGAAGGTCAGATCCCGCACGTAGATCGCGGTCCCGGCCGGTTCGGCCGTACCGTCCGGCTCCGGCTCGGCTTCCGCGGTCTCCGCCAACCGCCGCAGCGCGACGATCAGCCGCAGCACCACGGTGCTCGCGGTGGACGCCAGCCCCCGCAACGCCGGCTGCATCGTCGTCGCGAGGTAGACCAGTGCGCCGAGCGCGGCGCCGGCGGTGAGCACGCCGCCGGAGACCATGCCCGGCGCCACCAGCAAGGCCAGCAGCAACGGGACGAAGCCGCCGGTCGCGATCACCACCGTCCTGGCCGCCCCCGACCGCGCCACCCGCACGGCCGCCTTGGCCTGCGTGTCGATGGCGTCGTAAAGCTCAAGCGCGGCAAGGGGTTCCGCACCGCAGGCGACGATGTCGCGCATACCGGACAACGACGCGCCCGCGACCTCGGCGGTTCGCTCGTCGGCCAACGCGAGCGCGCGCTGCCGCCGGGCCAGCGAGGGCAGCAGGCAGGCGAACACGACCACCGAAACCACCACCGGGATCGCGACGATCAGCGCGAGCGAACCGGCGATGGTGAACAACCCGGCCAGCGCCGCCACCGTCGTCACGATCATCCCGCGCGCCTGCACCAGCAACCCGGCCGTGGCGTCGCGGACCACCTCGACGTGCTGGGTGATCCGGGCGACGCCGCTGGCGTCCGGCTGGTTCCGCGGTGGCGCCGGATCGTGCAGGACCCCGCGCACCACGGCGGTCACCAGCGCGTCACGCAGCGGCTCGACGACCTTGCCGAGCTGATGCCACACCAGCCGCGACCCGAACGCCCCGATCACGGCGACCAGGCCGAACACCGCGAGCCAACGCAGTCCGGTGCCTGGCCGATCCGCGGCAAACCCCTCGTCAACCGCGAGTTCGACCAGGCGACCGGACAAGAACGCGGGCGCGCTTTCCAGCACGGAGCAGGCCAGCAACACCAGCCCGCCTCTCCACTGCCCGGCCAGCGCCGAGCGGTAGAGCCCCCAGACGCTCACTGCTCGCCCTCCGTGTTCGCTGGCGAACCCGTGAAGACGCCTTGATAGGCCGGATCCTGCCACAGCTCGTCGTGGGTACCGACGGCACGGACCCGCCCGTCGTCCAGCCACACCACCGCGTCCGCCCGTGCCGCGGTGGCCGCGCGATGCGTCACCACCACCCGGGTCCGGCCGGGCAGGGTGCGTTCGATCGCCGCTTCGACGGCGGCTTCGGTGACCGTGTCGAGGCTGGCGGTGGCGTCGTCGAGGATGAGCACCCTCGGCGCGTGCGCGATCGCGCGCGCCAGCCCGATCCGCTGCGCCTCCCCGCCGGAGAGCGGGGTCTCCGAAAGCGGCGTCCGATATCCGTTCGGCAGCCGGACGATCAGGTCGTCGACCTGCGCGGACTGACAGGCGGCGCGCACGGCGGCCTCACCTGCCCAGGAGCCGTATCCGACGGCGTCGCCGATGGTGGCGCCGAGCAGCGCGGGCCGTTCGAAGGCGAAACCGATGACCGCGCGGAGTTCGTACGGCCGCAGGTCCGCCAGCTGACGGCCGTCGAGCGTCACCGCCCCTTCGTCCGGGCTCAGCAGCCCGCCGAGAACGTTGACCAGCGCGGACTTCCCCGAGCCGGAACGCCCGACGACGGCGGTGAACCGGCCGCCGCGGACCACGAGGTCGACATCCCGCAACGCGCCTTCGACGGTGACACCACGCAGTTCGAGCGTCCCCCGACCGGGGACGACGCCCAGCTCGCCCGGTTCGGGTACCGGTGACGCCAGCACCTCGGTGATCCGCCGCGCGCACGAGCGCGCGCGGGAAAGCGTGGTGAGCAACGGGATCTGGGTGACCATGCTCATGCCGAGCGCGACGTAACCGAGTGCGGCGAGGACCTGGCCGACACTCAGCCTCCCCTCCAGCACGCCGAAACCGGCGGCGGCCAGCACGGCGATCTCCACCGCGGGCAGCAGAAGGCCGGAACGCCACACCATCCTGGCCTGTGTGCGCCACATCCCGCGGCCCGCGAGACTCAGCTTCGGCAGCGGCCGCAACACTCGTTCGGCTTCGCGATCGGCGGTACCCGACGCGGCGATCGTGCGCAGCCCGGCGACGGCGTCGACCATCCTCGCCGCCAGTTCCCCGGAAACCTCTTGGTAGGTAAGGACGTCTTCGGCGGTGTTCTTCAGATGCGTGCGCGCGAGCATCAGCGCGAACGGGATGCTGCCGAGGAAGACGAGCGCGAGTCGCCAGTCCATCCACGCCAGCAGGACGACCGCGCCGCCGGAGATCAAGGTCGACGAGCCGAGCTGGACGACGACCGAGGCGACCAGGCCGGCGCCCGTGCAGTCCCCGGTGAGCCTGCTGATCGCGTCACCGTCGGCGAAGGTGGATCTGGTGCCGAGCGCCAGATAGCGGTCGGTGAGTTTGCGACGCAGCCAAGCGGTCGCGAAAGCGGTCATCCGCGCGGTGAGGATGCCGCCGATGAGGCCGACGGCGATCTGCGTGGCGCCGAGCACGAGCAGCCACGAGACCTCGGGGAGGCTGGGCCGTCCCGCGACGACGGCGTCGACCGCGGCGGCGAGCGCGCCGGGCAGGAGCAGCCCCGCGGCCGTCCCGGCGAGGGCGCTCAAGATCAGCGCGATCAGGCGGGGACGATCGAGCATGGTCACGGTGACCAGTAACCGATCGGTGGAACCCGCCATCCCACTCCTTACAACGTGATCCCAACGAGATGATCCGACCGGCAAAATGAGGGGCGCGGGAGCGGCGCACTTGGCCTGTGCCGCTCCCGCGCCCTCACCGATCACTCAGTGATCAGTGGCAGGTCAGCAGGCTGACCGTGCTGTTCGCGCAGGAGGCCAGCAGGCTGAGGTTGCTGGCGCCGCCGTGGCTGCCGCCACCGCCGGTTTCGAGCACCTCGGGAGCTTCCATGGCCTGCAGGTCCAGAACGAGTTCCATGATCGTGTTCCCTTTCGTTGTTTTCCTGGTCCGCCGATCGTCAACGACCGGCAGTTCTGGGGGACAGGAACGGCAGCAAGGCCTTCCCGTCCAGGGTGGCGGCGAGGGCGAGCAGGACGCCCGCGCCGCCGGTGACGACGTCCATCGACAGCCGCAGCAGCTGGTTGCCGGGGAACGCCAGGCCACCCTTGTACGGCACCGCGTACCAGGCCAGCCGGGAAAGATGCAGGTCGACGGCCTCGCGGACGCGCTGGTCCGGTTCGGCGCCCGTCGCGAGCGCGGCCATCAGCCCGCACCGGCCGAACAACAGGCCGGGGTGGATGACGAACTCGCCGCGGCAAGATTCGCGTAGCCCGGGAAGGCTCTTCAACGCCTTCGCGTCCGGACGGTGTTTCGCCAGCTCTTCGGCGACCAAGAGGATCCCGGCGCTGCCGACACCCACGTAGGGCAAGGTCCTGGTCTCGCCGTCGCGGACCTGCAGCGAGCCGTCGTCGGATTCGACGCACTCCTCGATGTCCCGCTCCAGCGCCTGGTCGGCGAAGGACAGCCAGCCCTCTTCACGGGTGCGCTCGAACAGCCGGATGAACAGCAACGCCGGCCCTGACCAGCCGTTGAGCAGCCCTGACCTGGCGAAGTCGCCGGGCGGGTCGGCGGTTTCGAGCGCTTCGGCGAGCCGGACGGCGGTGGCGAGTGCCTGCCTGCCGAACTCGTTGTCCTTGCGCTTCACCGCGAAGTGCAGCTGGGTCAGGCCGATTCCGGAAAGGCCGCCTTCGAGGCCGTGGTCGGCGGTCTGTCCCACCAGCGTCGCCGACGACGACAGTAGTTTGGCCGCCTCGTCGCGGTACCCGAGTTCTTCGAGGACGTAGGCGATTCCGTACGAGCCGTCGTAGAACCCCGGCCGTCCCGGCGGGTCGCGACGGACCGCGTCCAACAGCCACTTCTCGTGCTCGGGGTAGCGGTCGCCGTTGACCGCGTTCAACGCGTAGAGGACACCGGCCGCTCCGTAGCCGAAGCACGCTCCGCCGACGCGGAACTGCTCGATGTCGCCGGGGAAGAGCCGGTCGGTGCGCTCCGGGGTCGCGCTGGCGAGGATCGCTTCGGTGATCTGCTTGCGGACCAGCGTCCAGTCCGGTTCGTCGTGGTCGAGTTCGGTCTCACTCGATCGCGGCGGAGCGTTCCGGGGCGCGAGCTCGGCGACTATCGAGTCGGCGTAGCCCTCCGGGACGTCGAAGCGTCGCTGGACGAAGTCCGCCAGCCCGCGCAGCTTCGCCGGGGCGAGTTCGAGGAGCGTGGTGAGCGGCAGGAAGATCCACAGCTTCAAGACGGCGAGCGCGTACTCGTCGACCTCGAAGCCGTGCCGATCCCGCGGGGCGCGGAATCCGGGCGCGCCGAGAGCGGGCCGGGCGCCGCCGTCGACGTCGGCCGCCATCTCGAAGTCGATCAGCGAGACCTTGTCGTCGTCTCCGTCGACCAGGATGTTCATCGAGTGCAGGTCGCCGAAGACGATCCGGCGCTCGTGCACCGCTTCGACCATCTTCTCCACGCGGTCGACCAGCGCCAGCGCGCGTTCGGTGTAGGCGGTGATGTCGGCTTCCGTGCAGTCCCGGCGGGTGAGCGGGTAGTTGCGGGCGAGCCAGCTGCCGAGCGCGACGCCGGGCATGTACTCCATCGCCAGGAAGTGGTGCTCCCAGACGGTGAACCGGTCGTAGGCGGCGGGGACGCCGTCGATGTCCTTGAGCCGTTCCAATACCTGGTGCTCCCGGCGAAGCCGTTCGACGGCGTCGACCAGGTCGCGGTCGAGGCCGGCGTAGGGCCTGGCCTCCTTGAGGACCACCTGTTCGCCGTCGGCGTTCCGGTCGGCGAGGTACACCCCGCCGCCGTTGGAGAAGTGCAGCGGCTTCTTCACCCGGTAGGGGAACTGGGCCGGGTCGCCACCCTTGCGAGCCGCGAGGTGCGGCGCGAGGAACTCCGGAATCGTCACCCAGTCGGGTACGGAGAAGGTCGGCTCGCGTTTGTCCGGGACCAGCGTGCCGTCCGGCTTGCGCACCGCGAGGACGCGCTTGCCGTCGAGTTCGACCCATTGCTCGGCGAATCCGCCGTAACGGACGAAGAGCGGGCCGGCGCCATAGCGTAGATCACTGAGAATATACGCTCCTGGCTCTCCCTCCAGCTTCACGGCCAGCTCCACGAGCACGCGCTCCAGCTCGTTGTTGTCAGCTGGATAAAGAGTCAGCAACTTTCCGCTTCCGTCACGCGGCGCGTATTTGGAATTCCTGGCGAGCAGGGTGTTCCTCGAACGCAGATGCTTGTACGACACATTGTGCTCGATACAATGCTCATGCACCTTCACGAGCACCCGCTCGGCGTTGTGCAAACCTGCCGAAACGTGGATTTTCCAGCCCTGCGAAGGAAGGTTTCGAGCAAGAGGGTGCAGCATGCGCCATACCCCGCGCACTCCGGAGCGCCAGCCGGATTCGGGGGCGGGCAACAGGGCGGCGTAATCGTCGGCGGCGTCCCCGGTTTCCCGCTGCTCGTCGAAGAACAGCGGATCCGCGAAGCAATACGCTTCGTAACGGACGTCCATCGAGCGCCCCCTCCTTGGCACCAATCGGATGGGCCAAGTGCACCATCGCGATGGGGAATATTCCACTCGCCCGGCAGCGAACGGCCAATCCGCCATACCGGGGGTTCGCATGGGCTGTTCAGGGACGTGAATTCGAAACCTACCGAATAGTAGGGGTACCCAGGGTGAGATCAATTCGGTTTTCAACCACCCGGTCGGCGTGTAACAGGAGCACGCTCGCGCCGTAATCCCTGGTCGCGGCACAGAACACAATTGCGGCCGGCCGAATTGACAGAACGCCAACCGAACGCGCTTCGTGATCTATTCACTCGCGGTCTTGACCATCGCTCACTCCATCGTGGCCCCCGCCACGAACCCCGCCGGTCGCCCATCGGCGCCGAAAAGCCCGCAGGTACGTTGTCGACGGCGGAGTAGGTAAGGAGGCGGGCGTGATCACAGGCTTCGCGGTGATCGTCGCGATCTGCGCGGCGCTGGTCGCGGTGTGGAGTTTCGTGCAGTCCGCGCGCAAGAAGTTGCCGGACAACGCACTGCTCGTCGGCCTCGGCGTCGTCGAACTCCTCCTGGTGGTCCAGCTGGTCATCGGCGTCGTGCTGCTGATCGGCGGCGGCCGCCCGGGCAGCATGGCCACCTACCTGGCCTACCTGATCGGCTGCCTGGTCGTGCTCCCGCTCGGGACGTTCTGGGCGCTGGCGGAGCGCACGCGGTCGAGCACCGCGATCCTCGGGATCGCCTGCCTCGCCATCCCGGTGATGGTGCTCCGGCTGCACGAGGTGTGGGCGGGCGCCAGTGCCTGAAGAAACCGAGGAGAGCACGGTGGGCGAAGCCGCCAAGGACGTCAGCGAGAAGCCCGGTACGGACAAGGCCTCAGGTCCCGGCCGCATCCTGGTCGCCGTGTACGCGATCTTCGCGCTGGCGGCGACCTCGCGCGCGGCCGTGCAGATCAGTACCAAGTACCACGAGGCCCCGCTGGCCTACGTGCTGTCCGCGTTCGCGGCCGTCGTCTATCTCTTGGCCACCGTGGCACTCGCCCGCCGCGGCGCGAACTGGTGGCGGATCGCGGTGCTCGCCTGCGGGATCGAGCTGATCGGCGTGCTGACCGTCGGCACTTTCAGTCTCTTCGACCGCGCGGCTTTCCCGCACGCCACCGTGTGGTCGGTGTACGGGCAGGGCTACCTCTTCATCCCGCTGGTGCTGCCGGTGATCGGGCTGTACTGGCTCCGGCGGACGAAGCCGTAGTCCTCACTTCTCGAAGCAGCCCTTCTCGTTGAGCGGTCCGAACGAGGGCAGCACGAGCCCGCACAGGTAGCCGTCGATCCACCGCCCGTTTCCCGCGACATTCGTGAGTACCCGGATCGCCGGGGCGAACGCGGCGATCCCCTTGGCCAGCGAGTCCTGGTTGCGCTGGAGCATCGACGTCAGCCGGTCGAGTTGTTCGAGCACCGGCCCGAGCTGCGCGTCGTTGTCGGCGACGATGCCGTCGAGTGCGGTCGCGAGCCGTTTCGAGCCGTCGAGCAGATCCTTGATCGCCTGCTGCCGGGTGGAGATCGCGCGCAGGAGCGCGTTGCCGTCCTGCACCAGCCGCTGGACCTCGGCGTCGCGGTCGACGAGGGTTTGCGAGACCTGCCGCGTGTTCGCCACCAGCGTCCGGAGTTGCCGGTCGCGCGAAGCGATGGTGCCGGAGAGCTTCGAGATTCCGTCGAGCGCGGCGCGGACGTCGGCAGGCGTATCGGCGAAGGTGGCTGAAATCGTGTCGAAACTCTTCGCGAGCTGATCGACGTCGATGGCGTCCACGGTTTTCGACAAGTCTCGAAACGCCTCAAGGACGTCGTAGGGCGCGGTGGTCCGCCGCAGCGGGATCGGGTCGCTTGGATCGAGGACCGCTTCACCTCGCGGGTCGAGCGCCAGATACTTCTGCCCCAGTACGTTCTTTATCTGGATGGACGCGCCGGTGGCGTCGCCGAGCCAGGCGTCCTTCACCCGGAACGAAACGAGCACCCGATCGCCTTCGAGGTCGATCCGGGACACCTTCCCGACCTTCACCCCGGCGATCCGGACGTCGTTGTCCGCGCGCAATCCGCCCGCGTCGGAGAATTCGGCCGCATAGGTGGTGCCGCCGCCGATCACCGGCAGGGCGTCGGCGTTGAGCGCCGCCGCCATCCCGAGGGCCATCGTGGTGAGTCCGGCGAGTGCCAGCTTGACCGGATCCGCCGAGCCGAAGGACCGCATCGTCTCACCTCGCAGGTCGCGGTCGGAAAAGCGTAAGGGCCGCTCCTGTCGATCGCCAGGCGAAACGTTGCACCGATCGGGTGGCGCTGTCCGTCCTTAATGGACAGACAGTGCCACCGGTACGGTGCGGAATTCGGTGTCCGCCGCGTTTAGCGGGCTGAACGCGAGCAGTCGGTCCCCGCAGGAGATCACCTCGGAGGGTAGCGAAGGGCCCCTTCACTACCCTCAGGGTAGGCAAAGAGGCCTTCACGACGCAGTGACTCACACGCCACGTTTGCCTTACCCAAGTGAAGCCCTGGTGGAGCGCGGATTTCCTCAACCGCTAAGTATCCAGTCTCAGCTCGTAGTGGAGCGTCTTGTACTTCTTCCACCGATGCACGAGCGGAACGAAGAAGCCGTGCAGTAGCCGATGTTTCTCGGCGAGGCACTCGGCCGCGTGCCGGGCCTCGTCGCAGTCGAGCAGCCGCACGTGCCCCCGCACGGCGTCTCCGGTCGGAATGCCGCGGAAGGTGGAAGGAGCGATCTCGACGCGGGGGTCGTTCCGCATCCGCTTGGCCTTCCACGCCGCGTCGTAGGTGCGCAGGAACGCGTGGTCCCCTTCGACGGCGATGTTGACCGGCGTCCCGACGGCCGTCCCGTCCCGTTTGAACGTCTTCAAAAGGATCGTCTTCTGGTCGGTGAACCTGCTGAGCTGTGTCGTCATGACCTCTGGACGAAACGGCCGCCGCGAGCGTGACGGCCTAGTTCCAGAACTTGATCTCGGGGTTGCCCGTCACCGGCCCGTCCAGCAGCGGCTGGCGGCCGCCGCGCAGGTTCGCGTCGAAGAACGCCGAGACGTACGCCCTCGTCAACTCCATCCCGCGCAGGCCACCGAGCAGTCCAGGCTTCGACAGGCCGAGTTGCTCGCCGAGCACGCCGACGTCGGTGAAGGACGCGTGCCCGGCCGCGGCGACGCTGATCCAGCGCTTCCAGCCGGTGAGCTTCGGCCAGCTGCCGGCCCAGGTCGTGTCCGGACCGGCCGGGGTGTACTCGCTTTCGCGGCCGAGCAGCAGGAACGGCCGGTCGATTCCGGACGCGGGGATCGGCGACCACAGCCTGCCGTCCATGTCCACGCCGGCGCGGATCCGCTGGTCGTTCACCATCGCCGTCGGGCTGCTGTAGCCGCCGATCGAATGCCCGGCCATGCCGATGCGCGTCCGGTCGATCAGCCACGACCACTTCGACGAACCCCTGGTCAAGGTGTCGAGGACGAAGGAGACGTCCGCGGAGCGGATCGGCGGGAGCAGGGTGGAGTCGGATCCGCAGGCGGCGCATTCGGTGACGCGACCGTCGGGGAAGGCGGTGCCGTGGGATTCGTAGTTGTGGCCGATCACCGCGACGACGAAGCCCTTGCTCGCCAGCTCCTCCGCCAGCCCGGTGAGCGTGGTGCGCGGCTTGCCGAAACCGGGTGACAGCACGACCAGCGCCCGCTTCCCCGGCAACGGCGGGGCATCGACGCGGGCACTGCTCCGGGTCCCGGCGACCCGCGCGGGGTCGACGTCGGGAAGCCCGGACTCGGTCAGAAAGGCCTTGGCTTCGGCCGTCGTCAGATACGGCCGCCGCTGGCCGATCGACAGCAGCGCCGGGTAGAACATCGACACCATCAGCTCACGCGACCCGGTCGGTACCCAGGGATCCCGGCGTGCGTCGTCGACCAGATGCAGGTCGGTGGAGCCGACGGGATGCGAACCGGTCGGCGGCGGCAACCGCAAAGACGGCGCGTCCGCCGAAGCCCGGCTCACCACCGAGACCATGGCGGCGAGGGTGAGCAGTGCGACAAGAAGCCTTCTCATGAGGATTTCCGTTTCGGTCGAGGATTTTCCGTCGCCCAGCCTGTGCCATGCCGCCGTGTTCGCACATCGGCCGGAGAGCACGTCACTCCTCGTCCGTTCGTCTGTCGCAGGTCGTACCCGGAACTCTGTCTCGCGGTGGATCCGCGGCGCCCGATCCGCGGTTACGCTCGATCGGTGCTGGCCGTATTGAGGAACCATCCGAAGGCCGTCGACCGCGGGCTGACCGTGCTCATCGGACTGTCCACTGTGGTCGCCGCCGACGCCCCGGAGGGCTTCGAATGGTGGGTGGTGTCGTTGGTGGCCTTGGCTTCTCTGCTGGTACGACACCGCAATCCCGCGATCACCTTCACGGTGGGCACGGTGGTCTCGCTTCTTCATCTGGCCATGGGCAACGATCTCCGCCCGGTCGACCTCGTGGCGTTGATCGGCCTCTTCTCCGTCGCGGCCTGGGGGTCGCGACGGCTTTCCCTCGCCCTGCTGGCGGCGGGGCTGCTCGCCGCCGCCGCGTGGTCGTTCCACGCCTCGGAAGCGAACTCCCGGGCACACGTCCCGCTGCCGCCGCCGCGGATCATCGTCATCGATCCGATGGCACCGCCGATCGACGACGACGAAAGCCAAGTCCAGGACTGGGGCGGGTTCGCGGGCGTGGGGTTGTCGCTCTCGGTGGCGTGGCTGGCCGGGATGAACACGCGGCAGCGCCGGATCCGGCTGTCGGTGCTCGAACAGCGGGCCGCCGATCTCGAACGTGAGCGGGACACCCAGGCCGCGCTGGCCGTGGCGGCCGAACGCGGGCGGATCAGCCGCGAACTGCACGACGTCGTCGCACACGCGCTTTCGGTGGTGGTACTGCAGGCACAGGGCGCCCAAGCGGAACTGGAGCGGCGGCCGGAGCGGACCCGGGAGGCGCTGGACGCCATCGTCGGCACCGGGCGGACCGCGTTGAGCGAGATCCGGCGGCTGCTCGGCGCGCTCGGCCAGGACGCGCCGGACTGGGAACCGCGGCCGGGTGCGGAACGGCTGCCGCGTCTGGTCGCCGACCTCCGCTCGGCGGGTACGCCGGTCGACTTCCGCGTCGAAGGGGAACCACGGCCGCTTTCGTCCACAGTGGACTTGGCGGCGTACCGGATCGTGCAGGAGGCCTTGACGAACGTGCTGAAACACGCCGGTCCGGACGCGTCGGTGACTATCGTGGTGCGGTATGAGCCCGAAGCGCTGGAGATCGAGGTGACCGACGACGGCATCGCGGCGGAGGCGCCGTCCGGCACCGGGCACGGCCTCGAAGGGATGCGGGAACGGGTGAACGTGCTGGGCGGCACTTTCGACGCGGGGCCCTTGCCGGAACGCGGTTTCGCCGTCCGCGCGACACTGCCGTCATGACGATCCGGGTGGTCATCGCCGACGACCAGGCGCTGGTGCGTACCGGCCTGCGGATGATCCTCGACAACGCCGACGACATCGACGTCGTCGGTGAGGCAGGCGACGGCGCGGAGGCCGTGGAGCTGGTTGCGGACCTCGACCCCGACGTCGTGCTCATGGACATCCGGATGCCCGAAATGGACGGCGTCGAAGCCACCGCCGCGATCGCCGAGGCCCACCGCACCCGGGTGCTGGTGCTGACCACCTTCGATCTCGACGAGTACGTCTACGCCGCGCTCCGGGCGGGCGCCAGCGGCTTCCTGCTCAAGGACGCGCTGGCCCCGGACCTGCTTTCCGCCGTCCGCGTGGTCGCCGCCGGAGAAGCCACCCTCGCCCCGACCGTGACCCGTCGGCTGCTCGACCGCGTCGTCACCGGCCTGCCCGCGCCGCCACCGGACGACCGGCTCGCCCTGCTCACCGGCCGCGAACGCGAAGTGTTGCAGCAGCTGGCCCGTGGCCTGTCCAACGCCGAGATCGCGGAGCTGCTGTTCCTCTCGCCAGGAACGGTGAAGACCCACGTCGGCCGCATCCTCACGAAACTCGGGCTACGTGACCGCGTCCAGGCCGTCGTCTTCGCTTACGAAGCCGGGATCACCCGTTGACCGCGGCGGGCGTCCGCCAGTGTTTGCCGCGACGGGGCCGCCGGTGCTGACCGCGGCTGCCGCCGCGGCCACCGAGGTCGTCCGGACGGCGCAGGGCGAACTCCTCGGCCGTGATGCCCATCCGCACCAGGTACTTGATTTCGCCGCGCACCACTTCGGTGTCGCGCAGCCTGCCTTCCTCGCGGAAGCCGAGGCCACCGTGCAGGGAAAGCGACGCCAGGTTGCCGCCGTACACGCTGACCTCGCATTTGCGGAAGCCGCGCTGCTCGAACATGTGCGCCAGCAGGACGGTGATGGCGTCCGTGGCGTAGCCGCAGCGCTGGTGCCGAGGGGCGATCCCGATGCCGTAGCCGAACAGGCCGGTCACGGGGTCGGCGCCGATGGTGCAGACCGAGCCGACCAGCATGCGCCCGCGGACGGTTTCGATGCCGAAGTGGATGTCGTCACCGGCGGAACCCGAACGATGCGACGCCCAATGCCGGTGCCCGCCGCCGATCAGCGGCGTCGCCTCGCGGGCCATGTCGCGGTCGAAGCCCATCAGGACCCGGCGGTCCCGGAGGCCGACCTCGCGCAGCCGCACCTTCCGCCCGACCTGCTCGGGCTCCAGAGCGGAGCGGCTCACCGCGCCAGACCGCACGAGTGCTCACGAATGATCACAAGCATCCCTTGACGATATCGGTAGCCGGGACACGAGCTCCAGAGACCATCGTCGGGCCCGCGGATGGGCCTGGCCACACTCTCGCGAGCCGGCGAAACTTCTTCGAAAGTCTTTGACCGGCTTCCTTGGTGCCACCGACACTTTTTCCCTCGGCACACCTCGACGAAGAGGGAGCACACGGATGAGATCTCTTGGGACATCCCGGTTCCGGCCGGCTCTGAGCGGGGCCGTCGTGGCCGCGCTGATCACGGCTTTTACTACTCGTTCTGGACCGACCGGCCCGGTTCGGTCTCGATGACGCTGAGCGCGGGCGGCAGCTACCTGACCCTTTACGGTTGGACGTCGAACCCGCTGGTGGAGTACTACATCGTCGACAACTGGGGCAGCTACCGGCCGACCGGGACCTACAAGGGCACCGTGACCAGTGACGGCGGGACGTACGACATCTACCAGACGACCAGGTACAACGCCCCGTCCGTGGAAGGCACCAAGACGTTCAACCAGTACTGGAGCGTCCGGCAGACGAGGCGGACCGGCGGCATCATCACCACCGGCAACCATTTCGACGCGTGGGCGCGGGCCGGAATGCGGCTCGGCTCCTTCAGCTATTACATGATCATGGCGACCGAGGGCTATCAGAGCAGTGGCAACTCCAGCATCACCGTGAGCGGGTGACGCCGTGTTCGTCGTCGCCGCGCTGGTCGCCGCGCTCACCTTCGTTCCCGGCGCCACTCCCGCCGCCTGCTCCGGATACGTCGGACTCACCTTCGACGACGGCCCGTCCGCCACTACCTCACGCCTGCTCGACGCGCTCCGGCAGAACGGGTTGCGGGCCACGATCTTCAATCAGGGCCAATACGCCGCCGCGAATCCGGCGCTGGTCCGGGCCCAGGTAAGCGCGGGAATGTGGGTGGCGAACCACAGTTACACGCATCCGCATCTGCCCCGGTTGAGCCAGTCGCAGATCGATGCGGAGCTCTCACGGACGCAACAGGCCATCGCCAACGCCGGCGGCGGCACCCCGAAACTGTTCCGTCCGCCCTACGGCGAGACGAACACGACCGTGCGCTCGGTGGCGGCGCGGTACGGGCTGACCCAGATCCTCTGGGACGTCGACTCGCAGGACTGGAACAACGCGAGCACCGACGCGATCGTCGCGGCGAACGCCCGCCTCACCAACGGACAGGTCATCCTCATGCACGACTCGCCCGTCAACACCATCGCGGCGATCCCGCGGATCGCACAGGGCCTGGCCGCGCGAGGGCTCTGCGCCGGTGCGATCTCCCCGCAGACCGGACGGGCGGTGGCGCCGGGGTAGTTTGGGGCCCGTGACCACTTTGGACGACCTCGAACCGCCATGGGGCGACCCGCCACCGGACGCGACCGGCCTCATGACGACGGTCTACCGGTTGCGCCGCAAGCCGATCCGGGACTTCGAGGTGGAGGACCTGCGAGTACTGCTGGGGCAGCAGGTGAGCGTCGAGGTGCTCGTTCCCCTCGCGCTCCCCCTGCTCGAAGCCGACCCCATGGCCGAGGGCCGGTACTACCCCGGCGACCTGCTCGCCGCGATCCTCATGGTGCGGGAGCCGTACTGGCGGAAACATCCGGATCACCTCGCGCGGCTGCGCGAGGTGATCCGGATGGCCAGGGAAACCGGTGACGTCAAGCCGTTGCGGAGGCAGCTCGAGGCTTTTCCGCAGGAGAGCTGAACTTCGGAACCGCGCTAGAACCGGCCGCAGTTCCCCGCCGCCGGTTTCCCGGCGAACCGTTCGGTCAGCCAGTTCGCGGCTTCTCCCTGGGCACCGGAGATGCCCAGGACGTGGGAGAAGAGCGGGCTGAACGACGGGATGTCCTGGAAGCGCACGTTCGCGCCCTTGGCGCACCAGTCCTTGCCGAGCTGTTTGCCGATGCTCGACGGGATGACGTCGTCGTTGGGAGCGTGCGCGACCAGCACCGGCGCGGCGGGCTTGAGCGTGCCGATCCGGTTCGCCGCGACGATGCCGCGGAACGGCTCCTGGTCCAGGTACGCCGAGACGGGCCGGCCGTCCTTGGTCAGCTGAGCGGAATTGCGGTACATGTATTTGAAGACCGCGTCCAGCGTGCAGGTCTTCCGGGCTTCTTCGAAGAGCTGCTTACCGGCGTCGTTGGCCAGGTCGAGGATCTTGGCTTCCGGATAGGCCGCGTTCAGGCCGATCAACGAATACCCGAGGAAACCGACGTACATTCCACCGTCCAGGCTCTTCGCGAGCACCGCCTTGTCCGCGGGAGCCGCGCCTACGTAAGCGCCCTTCAAATCGAGTTCGGGCGCGTAGGACGGCGCCAGCTCGGCCGCCGAAGCCGAAGCGCCGCCGCCTTCCGAGTAACCCGCGACGCCGACCGGCGAAGCGGACGAAAGCCCGGTGCCGGACAGTCGCTGCGCCGCCCTCAGTACGTCGAGTACCGCGTGCGCTTCGGATTCCCGCACCACGTAGGTGTGTTCGCCCGGTGTCCCGAGGCCTTCGTAGTCGGTCTGGGCGACCGCGAAACCCTTGTCCAGGAGGGCACTCACGAAGGACTTCTGGAAGGAGGACACGAAGTCACCACCCTCGCCCGCCAGGGATTTCGACGGCGCGCACTGATCGCCCATGCCCGCCGTGAACGGCGCGTACGCCACGATCGGACGCTGCCCCGGTCCGCTCCATGCCTTGTCCGGCACCAGAACCGTGCCCGTGACCGGTATCGCGCGATTCGCGGCGTCCCGGCTCAGGTACATGACCCTGGTCGACTTCGCGCCGCTGAAGGTCGACGGCAGCGTCTTGATCACGTCGCCGTCGGCGCCCCGCGGAAGCGGTGACGGGGGATCGTAGAAACCAGGGTCGGCATCGGCGGACGCGGCCCCGAAGGACAACAACGTCGCCACGAGCCCTGCCGTCACCAAACCGGAAAACAGCGCACGCCGCCGGGAAGAACGGAAAGTGTTGTGCATGCTGAACTCCACCCACCGAGTTCGATTTTTCTCTCGCGGATCCGCGAGAGAAAACCACAGTGGCGGCCGACTTCAGCGACGTCAACCGGCGGCTACGCGCTTTGTGAGGCGAAGGAGAAATCGCGGTCGGATGATTGTCACCCGGCGTTGAGGGATTCGTTCCATTCCGGCGCGTCGACGAAATGGACGTCGTAGCGCTCGTGGATCCGGTCGACCTCGTCCGGCGGCAGGTCTCCGCGCAGGATCTCCGGCAGGGCACGGAAGTAGTCGAATCGCTCGATACCGGGAGTGAGCGTGATGAGCACATTCGCGGCGAGCTCCGGCGGCGCGGCGAACGCGTGCCGGACGCCCGGCGGCACCACGACGTAACCACCTTTGTCGACGGTGATCAGCTCGGTGCCCACCATCATGCGAAGCGCCCCGTCGAGCACATAGAACGCTTCCGCGGATTTCTCGTGAAAGTGCGGCTTCGTACCGGCCTCTCCGGCCCGCAAGCAGAGCCGGTTCGCGCCGAGGAGCCCGCCCGTGTGTCCGCTGTCAGCCAATAACCACAGCGCGGGGCGCTCGATCGTCTCCGCGTCTCTCTCCTGCACCACCCAGGCGTCGTTCGCCATCGCGCACCTCATCTAGTTGAAGTCTTCAACCAAAAGTAGCCCGAAGTAGTTGAAGGCGTCAACTGCTACCTTGGCGGCGTGACCAACTGGCTCGACGCGGACCAGCAACGCGACTGGCGGGCGTTCATCGAAGGATCGGTACGTTTCGTCGACCTGCTCGACCGCAGGTTGCGGGAGCGGCACGGGCTTTCACTCGCCGAGTTCGAACTGCTCGTACGGCTGTCCGAAGCGGAGGGTCAGTCGATGCGGATGGCCGACCTCGCGAAGTCGGCGTACTACTCGCGCAGCCGGCTGTCCCATCGCGTCAACGGGCTGGAGTCCCGCGGCCTGGTCCGGCGGGAGTCGGCCGCCGAGGACGGGCGTGGGGTCAGCGCGCGGCTCACCGAGGCGGGCGACGAGACCCTGCGCCGCGCGGCACCGGACAATCTGCGCACCGTCCGGGAGCATTTCGTGGACGTGATCGAGCCGGAAGACCTCCGGGCCGTCGGCCGGGCCATGACGGCCGTCACACGGCGGCTCGAGGACTGAAGCCGCGGCGGTCCCTTCAACGACCGAAGGCCCTCACCCAGTTCGGGTGAGGGCCTTCGGCGGTGGAAAAACGTCAGATGGCGACGACGCGCTGGGCCTGCGGGCCCTTCTGGCCCTGACCGATTTCGAACTCCACGCGCTGCCCTTCGTCCAGGGACTTGAAGCCGTTCCCCTGGATCTCCGAGTAGTGCACGAACACGTCCGGTCCGCCGTCATCCTGCGCGATGAAGCCGAAGCCCTTTTCGCCGTTGAACCACTTCACGCTGCCCTGAGCCATACTTTTTACCTGCTCTTCATATGCGAGTCTGAGCGCATTCGATGCCCCGATCTCACTACCCATTCTCGCAGGTGTCGCCGGAGAGCACACGTCGTGTCCCGAAAAAAGAAGATTTCGGTGCGCGGGCAGCGCGGGAAAAAACGGACATTCGCCAGGTCAGTGCCACTTTCTCGGCCGAGAAAAACTTACGGTGTACTCACCCACATTGGGTCGATGAGCCTCGCCCGCCCAGCGCCGCGGGTCGCTCCACTCCGGACGCGATAGCGCAGATGGGTGGCGGCCCCCGCGACGGGCTCTCCCGCCGGGATCAGGTCGCCGCGACCACCGCCGAACAACGCCGTCCCCTGCCCCAGGAGGACGGGCGCGAGGTGGAGATACACCTCGTCGAGCAGGCCCGCGGCGAGCAGCCGGCCCGCGACGTCAGCGCCCAGCACGAGGACGTCCTTGTCCCCCGCGGCCTCCTTGGCACGCCGGACCGCGGCCTCCAGGCCGTCGAAGACGAACGTCCCGCCGTTGTCCCCGAGGAGGTCGTCCCTGGTCCGGCGGGTGACCACGAAGCTCGGGACGCCCGGCCACGGGGTGCCGCCCCACGGACGCAGGCCGAGGTCGAAGGTGCGCCGCCCGATGACGGTGGCCCCGACCGCCGAGTCCACCTCCCGGCGGACGTCGGCGTCCGGTCCGGCTCCGCCCATCCACTCGTGCAGTTGTTCCCCGCCGTCCCCCATGGACTCCTCGGCCCGGACGTTCGGTCCGGCGGTGAACCCGTCAAGGGACATCGACACGTCCAGTACCACCTTGCTCATCGCAAAGCCTCCTTCGCCGCTTCAGCGCCCGCTCGGCGCTTTCACCTGGAGGTCGGAGCCGTCCCTGCCGTCTCGACATGGACATCGGGAAAGCTTGACCTTGACCCTGCGTCAGGGTTGGAGCCTTGATCGCATGACGAACGACAGCACTTCCCCCGCTCGGCTCGCGCCGCCGATCGGCGGATTCCAGGAGATCGACGGCCGCCGCGTCTTCGTGCACCGGTCGGGCGGCGGCGGTCCGGCCGTCGTGTTCCTGCCCGGCGCGAGCGCGGTCGGCCTGGACTATTTCGGCGTTCAGCAGCAGGTCGCGGGGTTCACCACCGCTGTGGTGTACGACCGCGGTGGCACCGGCTACAGCGATCATCTCCCCCTGCCGCGCACTGCCACCGCGGTCGCCACGGAACTGCGCGACCTGCTGCACGCCCAGGACATCCCCGCCCCGTACGTCCTGGCGGCGCACTCCCTCGGCGGCCTCTACGCGCATCGATTCGCGCAGCTGTATCCGCGAGACGTCGCCGGACTCGTCTGGCTGGACGCCCTGCACCGGGACTGGGACGACTTCATGCCGCCGGCCGCGGGCCTGGCCGCGGCTGGGCGGATGGCGCCCGATCCGGAGCGGATGCGGCAGGCACTGCGCGAGATGTACGACGAGCTGCGCGCGGACTACCCGGAACACGTCCGGCAGGCGCTGGTCGAGGCCAAGGTGAGCGACGAATGGCTCCGCGCCGGCGTCGCCGAGCGCACCAAGCTGCCCGAACTCGTCACCGAACTGCGGGCCGGGCCGGACCTTCCCGACGTCCCGGTGGTCGCGCTCACCGTCGTGGGCACCGATCCCGGCCAGGACGAGCAGCTGTCGCGTGAGCTGAACGACGCCAAGACGAAAATGGACGCGGCCCTGGTGAGCGCGGTCTCGCACGGCGAACAACGCGTCCTCTCCGACACCCTGCACCACCGGCTCTGTTTCGACCGCCCCGATGCCGTGGTCCAGGCGATCCGTGACGTCGTCGATCGCTCCTAGACTCAGTGGGACCCCGGAAGGCAGGAGAACGGTGCTCACGATCGGCCAGCTCGCGGCGACCGCCGGCGTGACCGTGCGCACCGTTCGCCACTACCACCACGTCGGTCTGCTGCCCGAACCCGAACGCGACGCGTCCGGCTACCGCCGTTACAGCGCGCAAGCGGCGGTGGATCTCATCCGGATCAGGACCCTCGCCGATGCCGGGGTGCCCTTGGCCCGGATCGACGCCCTGCTGCACGCACAGCCCGCCGAATTCGCCGCCGCCATCACCGAAATCGACGCCGACCTGCGACGCAAGATCGACCGGCTCACCGAAAACCGCCTCCGGATCGCCGAACTGGCGAGCGGCGAAAGGCTTGTCCTGCCACCGGAAGTGGTCGCCATCCTGGACCGGATGCGCCGTCTGGGCATCAGCGAACGGAGGATCCGGCTCGAACGCGACGCGTGGATCCTCATGCAGGCGCTGGATCCGCAGCTCCTGCCGCAGCGGCTACGGGACAAGAACGCCGCCTTCGACGATCCCGAGACGGCGCGCTTGTATCGCGCCTGCGATCAAGCGGCCGGCTGGGATCCCCGCGATCCACGCCTGGACCGGCTCATCGACGACCTGGACGCGTGGGAGATCAAGCACGAAGGCGCCTCCAGTGAGCCCGGCTACCTGAAGCTGGTCGTTTCCCGGATCTCCGAAGCTTCACCGGCATGGCAGCGCATCGTCGACGCGCTCGCCCACCGTGCCCTGCGGCGTGGGCGGTAGAAGAAAACCTGCTTGCGCTCGAAACCCCGGCGGTCTTCTCGTTCCCGCTGCACGTCATCGCCATCCACCTGGTGCTCGACGACCTCGACAGCCCGGATCCCATGGACGTCGGCTGGCTGGCCGACGTCCATGGGATGGGGCACCAAGGCGCCGGCTGTGCCTACTGGTGTTCACGTGTGGCCCTTTCCGGCCTGCGCGGCGTCGCGGTGCGAGCCGATGGCGGTCAGCAACGCGGTCACTGTCAACGCGACGCCGAACCACACCGCACCGGTGGGCCCGAAACCGCCGGCGAACAGTCCGCCGAGCAATGCGCCGAGTGCGATCGAGATGTTGTATCCCATGGTGTTGAGCGACATGGCGGCCTCGAAGGTGTCCGGGGCCGCGGCGAGCATCATGTTGACCTGGCAGAGATTGGCGGCGCCGAAGGACACTCCCCACACCACCACGGCGACGACCAGGCCCACCGGGCTGCCGCCGAGCACCAGGAGCAGCAGCAGCGAGGCGACGAGTCCGGTGCAGGCGACGACGAACGTCGCGCGCATGTTCCTGTTGACCGTGTGCCCGGCGACGAAGTTGCCGACCGCGCCGCCGACCCCGAACACGATCAGCAGCCCGGTCACCCACGCCGCCGACGCCCCGGCGCGCTGCTCCATGAAGGGGCGGATGAACGTGTACGCGCCGAAGTGCCCGAGTACGTAAAGCACGACGGTGGTCAGCACGACTCGCATCCGTCCGTTCCGGATCGGCAGCGCGAACACCTCCCGCACCGGGATGGCGCTCTGGGACGGCAGCGACGGAAGCGTGAGCACTACGGCGAGAAGGACCGCAAGGCTCAGGCCGCTCCAGATGAGGAATGTGGTGCGCCAATCGGTGAGGCTCTCGATGAACGTGCCCAGCGGCATGCCCACGACGGTGGCGATCGACATGCCGGAAAGCACCACCGCGGCGGCCTTGCTGGCCTTCTTGTCGGGGACGAGCCGCATCGCCATGGCGACGCCGATCGCCCAGAACACGCCGTGCGCGAACCCGGTGACGAGCCGGGCGGCCAGGACGATCGGGAAATTCGGCGACACGGCCGTGAGGAGGTTGCCGACCGCCATGATCGCCAGCAGCGTGGCGAGGAGAGCACGGCGGTTCACCTTGCGGCTCCACGCGACCAGGAACGGCACCCCGACGCCCGCGGAGATGCCGTACAGCGTCACCATCATGCCCGCGAGGCCGACGGAGACGGACAGTCCCGCACTGACCGGGGTGAGCAGCCCGATGGGCATCAGCTCGGTGGTGACGAAGACGAACAAGCTCGCGGTGATGGCCGCGACGCCCAGCCACGCCCGGAACTGTGAGCGCGGTTCAGTACTGACAGTGGTCATAGGTGTCCTTGTGAACGTCCCCGCACGAACGGGGAATCGAGGGTGAGTTCAGGAGAAGGCGGGCTCGCGTCGCGGCCGCGCTTCAGCTCGGAGAACTCGTCCGCCACGGCGACTGTGACGACCCGTCCCGCAGCGCGCCCGCGGCCTTGCCGCGCACCGCCGGGGTGCGGGACGGGACCGAAGAACGCGATCCGGTCACCGGCGTATCGGTCATGACGATCCGTTCATCTCCGAAGTCCTGATGTGGCCTTGCCACAACTCAAAGTCTTGCGGGGCGACAACGATGAGTCCAACGCATTGTTGGCACTTCAGCAATGCCGTGTCAGCATTGATCTATGGAGCTCCAACAGATGCGTTACGTCCTCGCCGTCGCCGAGACGAACAGCTTCACCCGTGCCGCGGAGCAATGCCTGGTCGTCCAGTCGGCGCTGAGTCGCCAAATCGCCGGCCTCGAACGGGAACTGGGCGCACGGCTGTTCGACCGCACCAGCCGCCATGTGCGCATCACCCCGGCCGGAAAGGCTTTCGTGGCCGCGGCCCGCGAGAGCCTCAACGCCGCGGAGCGGGCAGCCGCCGACGTCGCAGCGGTGACCGGCGAGGTGCGCGGCAGGCTCGCCCTCGGCCTCATCCCCACCGTGGCCGCCGTCGACATCCCGGACGCGCTGAGCCGGTTCCACGACAGATATCCCGAGGTCCAGCTGAACATCCGCGTCGGCGGCAGCGAAGAACTCACCGAACAGGTCAGACAGGGCAGGATCGAGGTCGCCTTCCTCGGATTGCCCACCAGCGTGCGACCGGTGGGCGTCAACGCCCATGAACTCGCCCGGGACCGGCTGGTCGCCGTCGTCGCCCCTGACCACCCGTTGGTGGGCGAACCAGCCGTCGACCTCGCTCGGCTCTCCACCGAGACCTTCATCGACCTGCCACCGCACTCGGCCGCGCGGGCGCAGTCGGACGAGGCATTCGCCGCCGCGGGTCTGAACCGCGAGGTCGCTTTCGAGGTCACCACGGCGGATTTCATGATGGCCCGGCTCGTACGGAAGGGGCTGGCGATCGCGCTACTGCCGTCGGCCTATGTCCCCTACCTGACCGGTCTGGCCACCATCGAAATCACCGACGCCCCCATACGCGTCGAGTACCTCATCTGGAACGGTGCCGGACGCACCCCGGCGGCGACCGCGTTCCTCGATCTGCTGGACCTACCGGACCGCTGACTACGGGACGATTCCCGCTCCGGCGCGACACGCGTCCGACTCCACGAAGGCGAGTGGAACGCAAATCCGAGGTCCCGAGATCACGTCGAATGCCGCCGGGCCCACGGACCAAAAACATCCCCGCTGATCAGCGAGGATGTCGAGGGAGTGGGCCGCCTGGGGCTCGAACCCAGAACCTACGGATTAAAAGTCCGCAGCTCTACCAATTGAGCTAACGGCCCGTGCGGCCGAGTCTAGTAGACCGCCGCCGACCACCAGGATGGCGGGGCGGCAGCTTCGGCGCCACGGAATTGTCGGGGGTGTCTGCCATGGTCGGGGGCATGGACGCGATCCCCGAGGAGAACTACCCCATCGACTGGTCCGGCGACAGGCCGGAGGTGTCGCGCACGGCGAGCGAGCGGCAGATCTTGACGTCTCTCCTCGACTGGCATCGTCGCACCTTCGAGCTGAAGTGCCAGGGTCTGACGCCGCAGCAGCTGGCCCTGCGGTCGACGGAACCGTCGACGTTGTCGCTGCATGGGCTGCTCAGGCACCTCACCGGCACCGAGCGCTGGTGGTTCCGCATCCAGTTCGCGGGCGAGGACGTCCCCCTGCTGTATTACTCCGACGAGCGGCCCGAGCAGGACTTCGACGACACCGATGGTGACGTCGAGGTCGCGTGGGCGGCGTGGCGCGAGGAGTGCGCGCGGTCCAGGGAAATCGTCTCGGGGGCCTCGCTCGACGACACGGGCAAGAGCCGCCGCGACGGTGAGCCGTTCTCGCTGCGCTGGTTGCTGGTCAACCACATCGCCGAGTACGCGCGCCACAACGGCCACGCCGACCTGGTGCGTGAGCGCATCGACGGGAGGACAGGCCGCTGATGGACGGGGGTGCGATGCTGGGCCGATGAACGCCGATCCCGATTCCGGCCTCCTCTCCCCGGTCCGCGCGGGCACGCCCGCCGAGGCGGCGACGGGGGATCTCGCCTGGGTGCGGGCCCTGCTCGACACCGAGGCCGCGCTCGCGAGGGCGCAGGCGCGCACGGGGCTGATCCCGACGGCCGCCGCGGACGCGATCACCGAGGCCGCCGCGTCGGCCGAGATCGACGTGGTCGCGTTGGCGAGGGCGGCACGTGAGACGGCGAACCCGGTCGTGGGGCTGATCAAGGAACTGACCGCGGCCGCCGGCACGGAGTACGTCCATCGTGGTTCGACCAGTCAGGACATCTTCGACACCGCGATGATGCTGGTCGCCGCGCGGACGCGGGAACTCCTCACCGCGGACCTCGAGGCGACGGCGGACGCGCTGGCGGACCTCGCCCGCGCCCATCGCGACACGATCATGGCCGGACGCACGCTCACCGCCCACGCGGTCCCGACGACGTTCGGGCTCAAGGCGGCGGGGTGGCGTCAGTTGACGCTCGACACGCTCGACAGGTTGAACCGTGTCGTCCTGCCGGTCTCGCTCGGCGGGGCGGCCGGGACGCGGGCCGCGTATGCCGAGTACGCGCGCCTCGCCGAGTTGCCCGACGGCTATCCGCAGCGGCTGCAGACGGCCTTCGCCGAAGAGACCGGGCTCGCCGAGACGACGCTTCCCTGGCACACCCTCCGCACCCCGACGGCCGACCTCGCGGCGGCGCTCTCGTTCACCGCCGCCGCGCTCGGGAAGATCGCGGTCGACGTCCAGTTCCTGACGCGTACCGAGGTCGGCGAGGTCAGCGAGCCCGCGGATGAGGGCCGTGGCGGTTCTTCGGCGATGCCGCACAAACGCAATCCGGTGCTGGCGACGCTGATCCGGTCGGCCGCGCTCCAGGTGCCGGTGCTGGCCACCGGCGTCACCCAGGCCCTGCTCTCCGAGGACGAACGGTCCGCGGGCGCGTGGCACGCCGAGTGGCAGTTGCTGCGCGAATGTCTGCGGCTGACCGGCGGCGCCGCGCACACCGCGGCCGAACTCGCCCGCGGCCTGGTCGTCCACGACGGCCGTATGCGCGACAACCTGGGCCTCACGCACGGCCAGATCGTTTCCGAACGGCTTTCCACCGTGCTCGCCCCGCTGCTGGGCAAGACGCGGGCCAAGGACGTCCTCGGTCAGGCGGCCAAGCTCGCGCTGGCGCAGGATCGGCCCCTCGGTGCGGTCCTTTCCGACCTGCCGGAGGTAACCGGAGTCCTGCCCGCGGAATCCCTCGCCGACCTGCTGGATCCCGCGAACTACACCGGCTCGGCCGGGGTGCTGACGGACGCCGCGCTGGAAGTCAGCGAAGGAAATCCGAGCACTTCTTGAACCGGTCCCGTAGGGGGTCCGTGTAGGGGGTACAAGCTCACCGCGCCAAGCCGCGGAACCCCTACGAACAAGGAGAAATCCCATGCTTCGCAAGCGTTTCGTCGTCGCAACGGCGTCTGCGGCCGCGGGCCTGGCGCTGCTGTCGGCCTGTTCGGGTGGCACCGAGGCCACTTCGCCCGCCGTCGCGCCGGCCGCCGCGGTGGCCGGAGCGGGCGGGAACGCCCCCGCGGCCAAGGGTGAGACCAAGGTGGCCGTGGCCGAAGCCGGGGATCTCGGCCAGGTACTCGTCGACAAGGACGGGTTCACCTTGTACCGCTTCGACAAGGACAGCGCGAAACCGCCGAAGTCCAATTGCGACGGTGACTGCGCGAAGGCATGGCCGCCGGTGCTCGCGGACGGCGACGTGCGGATCGAAGGCGTGGACCAGGCGCTGGTCGGGGAGCTGACCCGCGCCGACGGCCGCAAGCAGGTCACTGTCGGCGGTTGGGCGCTCTACCGCTACGCCAAGGACGCCAAGGCAGGCGAGACCAAGGGGCAAGGAGTCGGAAGCACCTGGTACGCCGCGAACGCCAAGGGCGGCAAGGCCGGGCAGGCGGCCAAGGAGGCTCCTGCCGAGCAGAAGGCGGAGGGTGCCACGAAGCTGGTCGCTGGCAACGTCGACGGCATCGGACCGGCCATTGTGGACAAGGACGGCTTCACCCTCTACATGTTCACCAAGGACAAGAAGAACAAGCAGCCGACCTGCAACGGTGACTGCGCGAAGGCATGGCCGCCGGTGCTCGCCGAGGGCGACGTCCAGCTCGAAGGCATCGACTCGAAACTGCTCGGCACCGTGAAGCGCGCGGACGGCACCACTCAGGTCACCGTCGGCGGCTGGGCCGTTTACCGCTACGCCAAGGACGCCAACGCGGGTGAGGCGAACGGGCACGGCGTCGGCGGCACCTGGTTCGTCATCGAGCCCGCCGGCTGCAAGAGCACCGCGCCGGTGAAGGACAAGGCAGCCCAAAGCGGGAACGCCGCCCCCAAGAAAGAGGAGGGCGCTCCCGCCGAGGCCGGTGGTTCGGAGTACGGCTACTGAGCCGAAGACCTAGTGGGCCAGGCCCGGCGGTCGCTCCTCACGAGCGACGGTCGGGCTTTTTTCATGCTTCGGCGACCGCGAACCGTCGCGGACGGGGTCGACGGCCGTGGCGCTGTCGGCCCGGTCCACGACCACGTTTTCTTCCTCGTCCTCCGGCAGCAGCACCTTGTGCCGCGCGGGCAGGAACGCGATCACCAGACCGAGCGCGGCGAGGCCGAGGTGCAGCCAGTTGTCCGGCCCGTTGAGGTTGAACGGGTTACCCGCCTCTGAGACCGGGTTCGTCGAAACGGTCCCGGTGATCATGAGACCCCAGACGAACAGGGCCCCGAAGGCGACGAAGGTCAGGAAACCGAAGACCCGGGCCCGCCCTGAGCTGAAGGTCAGCAGCAGACCGATCAAGCCCATCAGGACGAATCCGAGGTTGTAGAGCGGGTTCACCGAGAAACCGAGAACGGTCGTGTCGCTGCGACCGGCGAAATCGGCGAACCCGGTCCGGGTGAAGCCCACGATCCCGAACACCAGGAAGGCCAGGCTCGCCAGCCCGGCCAGGACCTGCGCGGGCTGGAGCCCGGCGGTCCGAATACGAGCGCGTTGTGTACGTGCCATTGCTCCGCCTTCCAGAATTGGCGACCTGAAGTCACGCTGGGGGCCGAATACCCACGGGTCCTCCCGGACAAACCGGAAAGTCGCTCTTTGCTGACGCCGCGCGTTCAAGGGGTTACCGAACCCGTGCCCAAACGAGACTCACGTCACACAAGCGTCTCAATCGCGAACACGAATGGGTGAATCAGTCAACAAGTCGTGTGGGCAAGGTGAACGGAGTCTTCCTCCTGGTGGGGCTGTGCCTGGGGGCCATCCTCGCGATGCTGTTGGTTCCGCCGTCGCGGCCCGACACGACGGTCATCGCCGCGGCGTCGGGGGCCGCGGCGATGACCGTCGAAGCGGAGGCGGTCGAGCCCACGGACCTGCCGCCCTCCCCCGCGCCGGACCCGCCCGCCTCGAACGAGCCCGGCAAGCCGGCGACCGTCGATGCGAATGCCCTCGCGGCCCTCGTCCCCGATGGGCAGGTGAGCGTGGTCGTCTACGACCGCGTCGCCAAGAAGAACACGGTTTCCCTTCAGCCGGGCCGTTCCTACACCTCGGCGTCCCTGGTGAAGATCCTCATCGCGCTCGAAGCGCTCAAAGCGGGCACGCCGCCGGGCACCGTGCAGCGGATGCTCTCGGTCAGCGACGACGAGATCGCCAGCAGACTGTGGTCCGAACTCGGCGGACCCGCCATCGTCACCCGTTGGGCGGCCGAAATCGGCCTCCGGGGCACCCGTCCGCCCGAGGATCCCGGCCGCTGGGGAGACACCCGGATCACCGCCGCCGACATCGCGAAGATCTACCGTTACTTACTGGACCAGGTCACCGCGGGATCGCGGACGACCATCATGCGCGCGTTGAGCGGCGCGACAGAGAGCGGTTCCGACGGGATTCGCCAGTACTTCGGCATTCCGGACGCCGTCGGTGACCTCCGCTGGTCGGTCAAGCAGGGCTGGGCGTGCTGCCGCGGCAGCCGGATCCTGCACAGCTCCGGAGTCGTGGGCAAGGACGACCGCCACATCGTCGTCGTACTGACATCGCAGCCGACGTCGACCACCTATACCAGCGGCGGCAGGCGGGTGACCGAGGTGGCGAAAGCGCTGGTCCCGGCATTGCCTCCGGGCTGATCCCACTATTGACGCTCTGTAAACAAGGTGGGACAGTGGCTGTACGCCGCTCTCTCGGGAGGTCGTCATGAGCACCGAAGCCCGCCTGTCCGCCCTGACCCCGCTCGGCGCGGATTCCGTTGCCTGGCAAGTGGTCGGCGACCGGAGACTGCTGCTCGGCGCCGGGACGGCGCTCCTGTTGCAGGTCGCGCATCCGGTGGTCGGCGCCGGGGTCAACGACCATTCGAACTACCCCGAGGATCCCTGGGGCCGCCTCGACCGGACCATCGATTCGTTGCTGTCACAGGTTTTCGGCGGACCAGAGGCGAAGGCGGAAGCCGAGCGGCTCCGCGAGCTGCACCAGACGATCAAAGGCGTCGACCACCACGGCGAGCGCTATCACGCGCTGCACCCCGAGGCCTACCGGTGGGTGCACGGCTCGACGTTCTGGACGATCGTCCGTATGCAAGAGGTCTTCGTGCATCCCTTGTCCCGCAACGAAAAAAGTCGATTCTACGCGGAATGGCACCGGCTGGGCCTGCTACTCGGCCTCCGCGAACACCACCTGCCGTCGAACCTCGAAGGCTTCGAGGCCTACTTCGACGACGTGGTCGCGAACCGCCTCGAAGACAACCACACCGTTCGGGAACTGCTCCACTCGATCACCATGCGGGACACCCCTCCGCCGCCGTGGTGGTTCTTGCCGGAAGTCCTGTGGCGCCCGGTCCGCCCGGCGGGCGGGAACGTCCTGACGCTGTGCGCGATCGGCCTGCTGCCTACGGCTTTGCGTGAGCGGTTGAGTCTCAAGTGGACAGACGGGGACGAGCGCCGCCTCCGGCGGCTGAGCGCGATCACCAGGGCTGCCGGGAAACGAGTACCCGACCGGCTTCGCCTGTATCCCAAGGCGTACCGCGCCAAACGCGGTTAGCTACTCGACGACGTCGACCAGCGCGCCCTTCGCCCCGGTGTTGGGCAGCGGCCACGGAGTGACCCCGCCGTTGGTGACGATCTTCTTGTCCTGCGGCATACACGGCGGCACGGTCCGCGCGCCGATCCACGCCAGCACGTCGGGCACCTGCGCCTTGAAGGTGTTCATGTTGTGCCCGGCGTCCGGGATCCGCCACGACGAGAGCGTCGCGGGAGCGCGGACGGCCGCCTGGATCTGGTCGATCGAGAAGCTCTCGAAACTTTCCTTGTCCCCCGCGATCGCGAGGAGGTCGACCGGAGACGGATGCTTCCGCAGGTTGATCGTGACCGTGTTCGCGTCGACGATGTCCTGCCTGCCCTTGAACAGGTTCTCCGTCTCCGCGTCCACTGAAGCCTTGTAGTAGCCGCTGACGCTCGCCGCCTGGCCGTACCACTGCGGATGCCTGGTCACCAGGTTCATCGCGCAGTACCCGCCCGAGGACCAGCCCGCCATCGTCCACGCCTTCCGCTGCGGGTTGGCGCCGAGTTTCTCGATCGCCCAATCGCGGATGTCGGCGGTCAGGTAAGTGTCGTTGGCGGTGCCGTTGACCTCGTCGATGCATTCGGTGTCGTGGCCGACCTTCGGTTTCCCGGTCGGATCCGGGATGACCACGAGGGTCGGCGGGAGCACGTGCTTCGCGATGGCCGCGTCGAGCTTGGCGGGCAGTTCGTAGGGGCCGGTGACCACTTCGGGACCGGAGGGGTAGTTCGGGATCCATTCGATGACCGGGAACTTGAGTGACCGGTACGCGGGATCGTAGTACTGGGGCGGGAAGTACACCGAGACGTCGCGGGTGAGGCCGGTGCGTTTGCCGGTCACCGTCATGTGCACGACGGAGCCCCTGCCCTCCTTGGCGCGCATCGCGCCGGCGTCGCGCAGCTTGTCGAGATCCGCGCCGTCCTGGCCCGCGACGGCGTCGACGGTCTCCCCGGAGTACACGCCGGTACCGAACAGGGCGCCGACCGTCGGGAAGAACCCGCCGATCATGTTCCCGCCCATCCCGGCGCTGACCAAGATCAGCACCACCGCGGTCAGGATCGTGGCGCTGCGCCCGATCACCTTGCGGCGCCAGCGTTCCCAGAAGAACGGCACCGCGATGATCGCGAGCAGGGTCAGCACGACGACGATGACGAGGTTCAGCGTCGAATCCAGCCGGATGGCACTCAGTCCCAGTCCCATGGCGCTCGTGTCCCTCCCCACCGGAGCGCGCGTCACCGCGACGCATCTCCCACATCCGGATCAAGAGACGTGCGACCACCGGAAAGTGTTGTCCAGGGTGACGCGCGTCACCCTGGACAATTTCATGATCCGGTTACTCAGCCTTCGAGGGCGGTCCGCAGGACCCCGATCGCCTGCTTGATCGCGGCGTCCGCGGCGTGAGTTTCACGCAGGGTGTTGAGCATGACGAAGTCGTGGACGATGCCCTGGTACCGCACCGCCGTCACCGGAACTCCGGCCTGACGCAGCTTCGCGGCGTACGCCTCGCCTTCGTCGCGCAGGACGTCGGCCTCTCCGGTGATCACCAGGGCGGGCGGAAGGCCGGACAGCTCTTCAAGGCTCGCCCGCAGCGGCGAAGCGGTGATTTCCGCGCGCTGCGCCGGGTCGGTCGTGTACTGGTCCCAGAACCACTTCATGCCGTCGAGGGCGAGGAAGTAGCCGTCGGCGAACTGACGGTAGGACTCGGTGTCGAAGTTCGCGTCGGTGACCGGGTAGAAGAGCACCTGCTGACGGAAGGTGACATCGCCACGCTGCTTCGCCATGAGGGTGAGGGCGGCCGTCATGTTCCCGCCGACGGAGTCACCGGCGATCGCGATCTTCGTGCCGTCGAGCCCGTTCTCGGCGCCGTGCTCGGCGACCCACTTCGCGACGGCGTAGTTCTGCTCGATGGCAACCGGGTAGCGCACCTCCGGCGAGCGGTCGTACTCAGGGAAGACGACGGCCGCGCCGGTGCCGACGGCGAGTTCGCGGACCAGGCGTTCGTGCGTGTGGAAGTTCCCGAAGACCCAGCCCGCGCCGTGGATGTAGACGATCACCGGGAGCGTGCCGGTAGCACCGGCCGGCCGGACGATGCGGACCTCGACGCCGTCGACGTGCGTGGTCTCGACGTCCGCGGCGGGCAGTTCGACGTCGCCGCCCTGGACTTCGTCGACGGCCTTGCGGCCTTCCTCCGGCGGTAACTCGAAGAGGAACGGCGGGTTCGCGGTGGCCTCGACGAAGGCCTGCGCGGCCGGTTCGAGGGCCAGGTTGTGCGGGTTGGCGGTCATTTCTGCCTCCTGGGAGTCGAAGTCGATGAACTGAAGGTAGCTCGCAACTCAGTTGCGCACAACTAAAATGCTCTCAAGGAGATTTTCCCCACTCGAGTGGCGCGCTGAGGCATGATCGGCACACCATGGGACGAGGAGGACAGATGCCAACAGAAGACACCGGATCGCTGTGCCTGGACGACCAGTTGTGCTTCGGGCTCTACGCGGCATCGCGCGCCGTGACCGCGCTCTACCGCGTGGTACTCGACGACCTGGGCCTGACCTATCCGCAGTACCTGGTGATGCTCGCGCTTTGGGAGAAGGACCAGCGGCTGGTCAAGGACCTCGGCACCGTGCTGAACCTCGACTCCGGCACGCTGTCACCCCTGCTCAAGCGGCTGGAGAAGGCCGAACTGGTCCGGCGTGACCGGCAGGCCGACGACGAGCGGTCCGTTCGCATCAGCCTGACCGAGGACGGCGCCCGGCTCAGGGCCCGCGCAAGAGGCATCCCGAAGGTCATCGGCGACGCGATGGGCCTCGACGCGGCCGGACTCGCCAGGACCCGCGCGGAGCTCGATCGCTTGACAGAATCCGTGAACGCCTACCGCGAGGCCTACGTCCCGGCCGGTTAGCATGGAATTTCCGGCGCGGACAAAGGGATGACGATGATCGATCACGACGCGGCGCTCAAGGCCGTCGAGAACAGCTTGGACCGGCCGTCCGCGGCCCGCGTCTACGACTACTTCATCGGCGGCGACACGCATTACGCCATCGACCGCAATTTCGCCGAGAAGGTGCGCCAGCGTCTGCCGCTCATGGGCGAGTACTGCAAGACCAGCAGGCAGTTCCTCGGCCGCGCCGTGCGGCACTGCGCGGAACTGGGCATCCGGCAGTTCGTCGACATCGGTTCCGGCCTGCCGACCGCCGGCAACGTCCACGAGGTCGCCGACGAGGCGCGGCCGGAGGAGGACACGCATGTCCTCTACATCGACAACGAGCCGATCGCGCTCGCGCACTCGACGCTGCTGCTCGCCGACACCGCCGACCCGGACCGCCACCACGCGATCGCCGCGGACCTGTTCGACCCCGAGGATCTTTGGGCCAGGGTGATGGACGCCGGGATCATCGACGTCCGGCAGCCCATCGCGCTGGTGATCAACGCGGTCATGCATTTCATCAAGGACGAGCAGGACCCGGACGGGCTGCTGGACTTCTACCGCGACCGGCTCGCGCCCGGCTCGCTGCTGGTGCTCTCGCAGATGACCAATGAGAACCCGGCCAACGACGAGGAACGTCAGGCGCTGCTGGACATCCTCGAGTACTACGAGACCACGACGAACCCCGGTTTCCTGCGCACGATGGACGAGTTCCGGCGGTTCTTCGGCGGCTGGCCGCTGCTGGAGCCGGGCCTGGTCTACGCGCCGGCGTGGCACCCGGACGAGAAGACCGTCTTCGCCGCGACCCCCTCGGAGTCACGCGTCATCGGCGGTGTCGCCCGCAAGCCGTAGCTTCCCACGTGACCCACGTCGCCTTGCAGTGCAACTAGGTGCATATGAAACTAGGTGCATGGCACTGGAGCACGCGATCCTGGTTTCGCTGTCCGAGCGGTCCGGCTCGGGTTACGAGCTGACGCGTCGTTTCGAGAAGTCCATCGGGCTGTGGTGGAACGCCACCCACCAGCAGATCTACCGCGTCCTCAAGCGGATGGAGGACGCCGGCTGGGTCGCCGTCGACCAGGTCGCGCAGTCCGGGAAGCCCGACAAGAAGGTCTACACCGTCGGTGCCGCGGGCCGTGCCGAACTGGCCCGCTGGCTCGCCGAGCCCGATCCCGCCGCCACGGCTCGGGAACTCGCCGTCAAGATCCGCGGCGCGACGCTCGGTGACCCCGGTGCCGTCGCCGCCGAGATCACCCGGCATCGCGACGCGCACGCGGCCCAGCTCGACGCCTACCTGCTGATCGAGAAGCGCGACTTTCCCGACCCGAGCATCCTCAGTGGACAGTCGTTGCATCAGTTCCTCGTGCTGCGCGGAGGAATCCGAACCGAACAGGGCCATGTCGAATGGCTCGAGGAAGTCCTCCAGGCATTCCACCACGATGCGTAAGGACCAGCGATGAGCCTGTACCCGAACCTGCTGTCCCCACTCGATCTCGGCTTCACCACCTTGCGCAACAGGGTGATCATGGGCTCGATGCACACCGGCCTCGAGGACAAGGAAGCGCATTTTCCGCAACTGGCCGAGTATTACGCCGAACGCGCCCGCGGTGGCGTCGGGCTGATCGTCACCGGCGGGTTCGCGCCGAACCGGACAGGCTGGCTCCTGCCGATGGCCTCGAAGCTCTCGACGCGTGCGGAAGCCAAGGCGCACAAGCGACTCACGGATCCGGTCCACGAGGCGGGCGGCAAGATCGCACTGCAGATCCTGCACGCGGGCCGATATTCCTACCACCCGCTGAGCGTTTCCGCGTCGAGCAGCAAAGCGCCGATCAACCCGTTCAAGCCGCGAGCCCTTTCCGGGTCCGGCGTACTGCGGCAGATCCGCGCGTTCGCCGATTGCGCCTTTCTGGCCAAGGAAGCGGGCTACGACGGCGTCGAGATCATGGGCTCCGAGGGCTATTTCATCAACCAGTTCCTCGCCGAGCGGACCAACAAGCGCACCGACAAGTGGGGCGGCAGCGCGGAGAACCGTCGCCGGATCGCCGTCGAAATCGTGCGCCGCACCCGCGAAGCGGTCGGCGAGGACTTCATCATCGTCTATCGCCTGTCCATGTTGGATCTCGTCGAAGGCGGACAGCGCTGGGAAGACGTCGTCGCGCTGGCCAAGGAGGTCGAAGCGGCGGGCGCGACGATCATCAACACCGGCATCGGCTGGCACGAGGCGCGGGTGCCCACGATCGTGACGTCGGTGCCGCGCGCGGCGTTCACCTGGGTGACCGGAAAGCTGAAGCCGCACGTCGGGATCCCGGTCGTCACGTCGAACCGGATCAACATGCCGCAGGTCGCCGAGGAGGCGCTGGCGAGCGGCGACGCGGACCTGGTGTCGATGGCGCGGCCGTTCCTCGCCGACCCGGAGTGGATCCGCAAGGCCGAGACCGGGCGCGAGGACGAGATCAACACCTGCATCGCCTGCAACCAGGCCTGTCTCGACCACGCGTTCAAGCGGAAATTGGTGTCCTGCATGGTCAATCCCCGCGCGGGCCACGAGACCACGCTGACACTGGCGCCTGCCCGCAAGACCAAACGCGTCGCCGTCGTCGGCGCGGGCCCCGCCGGGCTCGCGGCCGCGACCAGCCTCGCCGAGCGGGGGCACGCCGTCGAACTGTTCGAGGCCGAGGACGAGATCGGTGGTCAGTTCGGGATCGCGCGCAAGATCCCCGGCAAGGAGGAGTTCGCGGAGACCATCCGGTACTACACGCGACGGCTGGAGGTCACCGGCGTCAAGGTCCGTCTCGGCTCCCGGGTGGCCGCCGCCGACCTCGTCGGTGCCGGCTTCGACGAGGTGGTGCTGGCCACCGGCGTGACACCGCGCGTGCCGTCGCTTCCCGGCATCGACCACCCGAAGGTTCTGTCCTATGTGGACGTCGTCCGGCACGGGAAACCGGTCGGCGGGAAGGTCGCCGTGATCGGCGCGGGCGGGATCGGCGTGGACGTCAGCGAGTTCCTGACGCACACCACCTCCCCCGCGCTCGATCTGGAGGCGTGGATGGCCGAATGGGGTGTCACCGATCCCGAGCGGGCCGCGGGCGGTCTCACCGAGCGCAAGGTCGAGCCGTCACCTCGGCAGGTCTTCCTGCTACAGCGCAAGAAGTCCGGGATCGGGGCGGGATTGGGCAAGACCAGTGGCTGGGTGCACCGGGCGGCACTGAAGGCCAAACGCGTCGAGCAGCTCACCGGGGTCACCTACGACCGGATCGACGACGACGGCCTGCACATCACCGTCGGTGACAAGCCGCGCGTGCTCGATGTGGACACCGTCGTCGTCTGCGCGGGACAGGAGCCGGTGCGCGACCTCGCCGACGACCTGCGGACGGCCGGATTGCCGGTGCATCTGATCGGCGGCGCCGACGTCGCGGCGGAACTGGACGCCAAACGGGCCATCGATCAGGGAACGCGCCTCGCGGCTGTTCTCTGAGTATCTGTCGGTGAATCCGCGCCGCGATCGACCTCGTCAGGCTCTGACGTGGGACCAAGTAGGTGGCAGGATGAACCCTTGTGCGAGACGTATGCGTGATCGGGCTCGGGTTGATCGGCGGTTCGCTGCTGCGCGCGGCGCATTCGATCGGCCGCACCACGTTCGGGGCGACGACCTCCGAAGCTGACGCGGACGCGGCCAGCAGAGCGGGTTTCGACGTGACCACGCAGGTCGAGGCGGCGCTGGGCAAGGCGGCGGAGCGGGACGCGATGATCGTGCTCGCGGTGCCGCTGCCCGCGGTCGAAGACGTGCTTCGTACCGTTTCGCGGGTCGCCGGGCACTGCGTGCTCACCGACGTCACCAGTGTGAAGGGCCCGGTGCTGGACGGCGTCCGGCGTCGTGCGCCCTACGCGAAGTTCGTCGGCGGGCATCCGATGGCCGGGACCGCGGAGTCCGGGTGGAAGGCGAGCAACCCGGCGCTGTTCGGCGGGGCCGCGTGGGTGCTCGGCGTCGAGCACGACACCGACCTGACGGCGTGGGCCGAGGTCGCCCAGCTGGTCCTGGACGTCGGAGCGCACGTCGTGCCGCTGCCCGCGGACTCGCACGACGAGACGGTCGCGCGGATCTCGCATCTGCCGCATATCTTCGCGGCCATCCTGGCCACGATCGGCGCGCAGGGCGGGCCGCTGGCGATGTCGCTGGCGGCCGGGTCCTATACGGACGGCACGCGGGTGGCCGGGTCGAGCCCGGCGCTGGTGCGGGCGATGACCGAGGGGAACCGGGACGCGCTGTTGCCGATCGTCGACGAAGCACTCGGACGACTGGGCGCGGCGCGCGGCTCGCTGGCGTCGACGGGTGGGCTCGCGGTGACGGTCAACTCCGGCTACGAGGGCGCGCAAGCGTTTGCGGCCAGTAAGGACGCGGAGCGCGCGGGGGTGCGCGTCAGCCTGACCGCTCCGGACGCCCGCGACGGCCTGATCGCCCTCGGCGAGCGCGGTGGCCGGATCACGGCGATCGACGGCGACACCGCGGTCGGCGAGGTCTCCTGACGCGTTTCGTCCTCTGGATGCGGTAGTTGCGTGCGCAAGGACCGCATTCAGAGGACGAAATGCGGTGGTTATCGGCCCTGGGGCGGCTGCTGCTGGTCCTGCTGGGGCGGGTTGTCCGGGGTGTCGTCGAACTTGTTGATGAAGCCCTTCGCCTTTTCGACGCCGGAGTCGATCTGGGAGTCGTGGCCGGAGAACTTCGACTTGGCGAACTCCGCCGCCTTGTCCACGCCGCCCTCGATCTTGTCGTTGTGCTCACGAAGAGCGTCGGTGGCCTTATTCTTCAATTCATCGAAGTTGATGCCCATGGCCTCATCGTCACACAGGTCGCGGGGTGCCCGCCCGGGACGGGCGCGCCGATCACCCGTCGCGGGGACCGCCCGCTCAAAACGGCCGGTCACCCACGATGGCGACACGTTCGGCCACCCGCGCGTACGGGTGGTAATCGTTGACGGCGTAATGCTGGGTCGCGCGGTTGTCCCAGAACGCCACCGAGCCGGGCCGCCAGGTGAAGCGCACCTGGAACTCCGGGATGTGCGCGCGGCTGAACAGGTACCGCAGGAGCCTGTCGCTCTCCTCGCGTTCGAGTCCGACGATGTGCGTCGTGAAGGCCTGATTCACGAAGAGGGTTCGCCGTCCGGTCTCGGGATGCGTGCGGACGACGGGATGCTCGACCGGCGGGAACGCGTCCTGGTGCCGCGAGAGTGTTTCCGGATCGGAGAACCGGGCGAAGCCGGGGATGAAGTCGTGCACCGCCTTCAGCCCGTCGATCCGGGCACGGACATTTTCCGGCAGGTTGTCGTAGGCGGCGGCCATGTCGGCCCACATCGTGTCGCCGCCGACCGGCGGGACCTCGATCAGCCGCAGCACCGAGCCGAGCGCCGGCGCGGGCCGGAAGGTGACGTCGACGTGCCAGATGTTCTCGAACGCGGGCATGGTCGCCGAACGGGTGAAACGGGTGGTGTCCTCGGTTTCGCCCTGGGGGATGAACGGGTTCGTCTCCAGCTCACCCCAGTGCGCGGCGAAGGCGCGCTGGTGGGCCGTGGTGATGCGCTGGTCGCGGAAGAACAGCACCTTCCACTCCAGCAGCGCGCGGTTCAACTCCGCCTGGAGGGCGGGCGTCAGCGGCTCGGCGAGGTCGACGCCGCCGATCTCGGCACCGATCACCCGTCCCAGCGGACGCAGCGCGAAAAGTTCGTAAGGGCGTTCTTCCACGCATTCCGGCAGGCGACGCAGTACGCGGGCGCCTTCGAGGATTCCGCCGTCGGGGACGGTCGCGGGGCGGAGGAGGACACGGTCGGGCAGTTCGATGGACATGCGGGCTCCCTGGATTCACCGTCTTCGAGGACTTGACGAGATGGGGAGCTACGCGGGCGGCGAGCCCAGACGTCCACGGCGCAGGAGCAGCGCGACGACACCTTCGCCCGCCGAGCGGATCGACGAGGACTGCCGGATGGTGGACACGCCGTCATGGTGGCCCCGGCGCGAGCAGGCGGTCAACGTCGTCCACGGTCCGGGACGGCGGGTGTCGACACCATCGGGTCGATCCGGCCCGGATCATGTATCCACGGAGATGACCTCCGCCTCTTTTGATCCCATTCTCGACACCACTGTCGAATACACTCCAAAAATAGCGAGAGCGGATCCCGGGAAATAGTCCACTTGAGTGGAATCAAGACATGCGCCGGATGGTCGTGAATATTCGACCAGGGGTCACCCCGAAGTACAGGATTCGACGTCGAAGCGCTCGTCTGACCAGTAAGTGCACCCGAAAGAGTTAAGTTCGAATATTCGAAAACCCAATTCACCAAAGGCTTACTCGAATCCCGCCCCCGAAGACACGGACACCATTCATGGTGTGTAAGACTTGCGCGTGGGAAATGACGAAGTGCGAATATTCGACCAACCGCACAACGGAAGCGGCGCGGCCCTCTGTTGCGAGAGGAACCGCGCCATCGTCATCCGACTTCAAACCATTCTCCGAAAGGACAACATGTCGACCCTAGCCCCCATCTGTTTCGCGGAGCCACCAGAACATGCCGATGATCACTCCACCGGGGCACCGGGCACGCCGGCCAAGTCGCGCGTGGTGGTGATCGAGTTCGCCGAATCCGGGCCGTCGCTGCGGCGTATCGAAGTCGCGGAAGTGACCTTTCCCGAAGGGGCGATCGGCCGCCGCAGGCACGGGCGTCCGAACTCCCGGATTCCCGTCTCCATGACGGTGGTCGTCCAGGTCTGCCTGCTCGCGGTGATCGTGGTCGTCGCCGTGCTCAACCCGGTGGCGGGCGCTGGGATCGCGGGGACGGTGCTCGCCGGCGTGTTCGGTCTGGCGGTCACGCGGGGTATGCGGACCAGCGAGGAAACGAAGCGCGACGAAACCCTTCCCTGACCTGCTGACCGGGGTGGCCCGGACGCGCTCCCGGGCCACCCCGGCCGGCGCCCTTCAGTAGTCTTGACCGACCACATTGGAGTGAACATGTCCCGGATCGAATCGCTCTCGGCTTGCGCACCGAATATTCGACACTCACTCTGGAATCGAATATTCGACTCGCGGGCTCTGAGGGGGAGCGATGCGGTTCTACGATTCGATGCCGTCCACGACCGGGTTCGACGAGGGCGGTTGGCACCGCTCGACCTACAGTGGCCCCAACGGGGGCACCTGTGTGGAAGTCAACTCGACCGGTCCACTCGTCGGGGTGCGCGACAGCAAGCTCGTCGTTTCACCGGTTCTGACCTTTTCCCCACCAGGCTGGCGGGCCTTTCTCGACCTCGTCCGTCAGGGCTCCATCGGTTCTTGGGCCGCCTCCCGGATATCGCGGGATGGGACGGCTGATGGGGCCGGATCAGCAGAACCACACGGACGAAACCGACCGGGTCCAACTGGGCAAGCTGCTGCGGTCCGCACGTCAGGGAGCGGAAATGACGCAGCTCGAAGCTCGGAACCTGATCGGCAAGTCGCAGAGCACGATGGCGAAGATCGAGGCCGGGACGACCTCGATCTCGCGTCAGTCCCTGCAGAAGCTGATCGCCGTGTACGAGCCGCCGGCGGATGCCATCCCGACCATGTGGGCGTTGTGGGAGAAGACGAGTTCTCCGGCGCGACTCCGCCAGGGCAAGCGCATCGGCACACCGGTGTGGTTCGGGGAGGTGCTGGACAAGGAGCAACTGGCCGAGGAGCTCTGGTCGTGGACCGGGGAGCGCATCCATGGACTGATCCAGTGCGAGTCCTACATGATCGACCAGTTCGACGGGGAGGGGCGGGGACCTGAGATCTCCCCGCGCCTGCTTCAACGCCAGAAACGGCAGCGTCTGTTCGATCAGGAAGGCAAGAGCTTCGTCTTCCTGTTCAGCGAGGCCGCGCTCGACCGGCTGTGCGCCCAGACCGAGCATCCACACGTCGTCACGGACCAGCTCAAACACATGGCCGAACTCGCCGAACGGGACAACATCACGATCCGCGTCGTGCCGTACCGCGCCGTCGCCTACGTCGATTCGGACTTCATCATCCTGCGGGAAACGGACGGCGACAGTGCCTACAGCGAGTACCTCACCAACGTGCACTGGGCGAACGCGCGCGAGCTGGCGACCTACCGCGAGGCGTGGGACGCGCTGCTGTCGATAGCGGCGAGTCCCGAGGACACTCTCGAGGACCTTCGCAGACGGTGCAAGCTTGCCGACCGGGGTGACCCCGATGGTGGATGAGCTGTCCTCCAAGTGCCGTCTATCGCTACCAGCCACCCGGCAACTACGTTCAGTGAGGGATGTCATGGTCCAGACGCGGGAGGGGATGGCTGTGGCCGAGGAGGATGTCGACGCGTATCCACCGCCGGGCATCGACATGCGGCGCCCCAGCGTCGCGAGGGTCTACGACTACTACCTCGAAGGCACGGCGTCCTGGCAGATCGACCGCAAGTTCGGCGACAAAGTGCTCGGGGAGTTCCCGATGCTCCGGCCGATCGCCAAGGCCAATCGGGTGTTCCTGCACCGGGTGGTGCGTCATCTCATCAACGCCGGGGTCACCCAGTTCATCGACATCGGCGCCGGGCTGCCCACCATGCAGCACGCGCATCAGGTGGCCGACGACCTCGCGCCGGGGAAGGCCAGTGTGGTGTACGTCGACTACGAACCGGTCGCCGTCTCGCATTCGCAGGGTCTGCTGGAAGAGCACGGGGATCCTGACCGCCACGCCGCGGTACACGGGGACCTCCGCGCCCCGGACCGGCTCTGGAAACAGGTGGCGGACACCGGCATCATCGACGTGGACAAACCGGTCGCGATCCTGCTGATCGCGGTGCTGCACGTCCAGCAGCCCGCGTCGGCGCGCAGTGGCGACAGCGGCGATGTCGGCCCCGCCTCGGTCGCGCGCTATCGCGAACTCGCGCCGCGCGGGTCGTATCTGGCCATCTCGCACATCACCGACGAGGGCGTGCCGAGCCATTACGAGAAGCCGCTGGTCAGGCTCAAGGAGATGTACGACAGCAACAGCAGCCCGGTGATCTGGCGCAAACGCGCCGAGATCGAGGCGCTGTTCGGCGACTTCGAACTCATCCCTCCTGGTCTGACCTGGACGACCGAGTGGCATCCCGAGGATGCCAGCCCGACCGAACCTGAGATCAGCTTCGCCGAGCCCAGCGAATCGCTCATCCTCGGCGGCGTCGGCCGCAAGCCCTAGCGGCGCCGCTCGTAGGGGAAGCTGCCCGACCAGCGATTCCGCTCCTCGCGCGGTCGCAGCGCCTCGGCCAGCACCCACTGCGAATGCGTCGTACCGCCCTGGCCGACCGGGCCGAGCTGGAAGGTCACCCAGCCGACCCAGTGCGCCGTCGTCGTCGCCCGCCACATCCCCAGCAGTCCGGGGACGATGACGGTCAGGTCGAGGCCGTCGGGGAGGCGGGCTTTCGCCGCGCCGACCGGGTAAACCAGCTTGAGGTCGACCCAAACGGGCTGGTGGGGCCGAACCATGTGGAGGTGACGCGGCCCCGGCGGCATCGTGTCACCAGTGTCGAGCATGCTTCGATTATGCGTGAAATCTCGAACATTAGTTCGAGAGGATGCTCACGCTCCCCCGTACGGGTGATTCGGCCAGACCTCAGGCTCGCCGGTGGTACGGCAGGAACCGCCGGACCAGCCGTAACGGTGCGCGTTCGACGAGATCGGGACCGCGCACGGCGTCGAAGGCGGCACCGATCTGGTCGACCACTCCGGACAGTTGCTCGTTGTCGGGCATCGGCATCTCCGCCGGGTCCCGTTCCTCGCGGACGGCGGCGGCGAGTTCGGCGAGCGCGGCCGTCAGGAGGGCGATGTCGGCGTCGGCCGGGGCGGGGGCGCCGCGACCGAGGGTGACGCCGACCTCGGTGACGGCGTCCGCGACACGTTCGAGTCCGGCGATCACCGGCCACCAGGCGACCGCTTGCCGTCCGGCGGCGGAAGGTTCGACGACGACCTGTTGGAACGCGGTCCGCAGGTCGGCCAGCGCGCGGTACGCGCGGCGACGGGCGCGTGAGCGTTCCAGGCGTGCTTCGCCCGACGGCGCGAGCACGAGACCCTTGTCGACGTATTTCACCAGGCAGTCGAGGCTGTCGGCGAGTCGTCCGCCGACCTGCGGGCGACGGCTGCCCGGCCAGAGCAGGTAGCCGAAGAGGAGGACGATCGCACAGCCCAGCACGGTGTCCACGAGCCGCGCGAGCACGATGTCCCAGCTGCCGGTGCTGGCGAGGTCCATCTGCAGGATGATCAGCGGCGTCACGAAAGCGCTGAGGATGCCGTAGTTGCGGACCTTGCCGACCGCGACGCCGCCCGCGAACACGGCGATCAGCAGGACCAACAGCCAGCCCTCGCCGCCGGCGGCGAGCACGGCCGCGCCGATGCCGACGCCGATCACCGTGCCGATTCCGCGCAGCACCGCGCGGCCGAACACCGAACCGAAGTCCGGTTTGAGGACGATGCCGACGGTGAGCGTGATCCAGTAGGAGCGTTCGAACGGAACCATCAGCGCGACGACTTCGGCGATCGCGACGCACAGGGTGAGCCGGAGCGCGGCGAACCAGGTGAGCGGGCCGGAGACGAGCGAGGCCGCCCAGCTCCGGAGGCGTTTGTGCCACGGCTGGACCTCGCGCCGTTTCCGGTTGTCGCCCTTGCCGATCCGGGCGAGCCCGGCGTAGAGCGCGGCGAGGACCGGGTCGGCGTCTTCGGGTGCTTCGGGCGGTTCCGGCAGTTCCTGGTTCGCGAGTACGGCGGCCGACGTCGCGATGAAGTGGTCGATCACGTCGTCCGGGGCCCGGCGGCCGGCGTTGACCATCGCGACCGACGCCTCGACGGCCGGGGTGCTGGCCGAGAGCAGGTTGAGCAGCTGGCGGTAGGTGGCGTCGCGGCCCGAAAGCCAGGATCGCGCGGTGAGCAGCCGGTCGTAGGCGGTGTTCATCGCGGTCGTGAGCTGGTGGCGAGCGACGCGGGAGGTGGCTTCGTCGGTCGCGGACAGCATCGCGGCGAGTTCGACGTAGACGTGCGCGACGGCGCCGCGCTCCGGGCTGGTCGCGCGGAAGGTCCAGGTGGCGAGCGCGATGAGCAGGCTCCAGGCGGCGCCGACGCAGAAGTAGCCGAGGAGCAGCTCGACGCGCAGGCCGGTCACGTGCTGGCCGGTGCCGAGCACGCAGAAGACGAACATCTGCAGCCCGGCGACCGAGGCGTTGCTGCCTGCCGCGCTGATCAGCGCGGACACCGCCGCGACCCCGACGACGACCGGGATGGAGGCGGCCGGGATACCGCCGGTGATCAGTCCGGCGAAGTAGCCGAGGGCGGCGGCCGCGGTGGCACCGCCGAGACGGCGGGCGCGGTAGCGGTACGGGCCCGCGGATTCGGACAGGACGGTGGGCAGGGCGCCGGTGGAGATGAGCGCGCCGACACCGATGTCGCCGAGCGCGTAGCCGACGGCCAACGGCACGGCCAGGGCGAGCACGGCTCTGGCGACCATGTTCCACGGGATGGGAACCGGTGTGCTGCGGAGCAGCTGCACCAGCCAATGCGGTGCGGCGATCTCGCGGCGCGGGGTGCTCACGCTCCTATCTTGACTTATCCGTCGCGGGCGAAGCGGTTATCGTCGCCACATGGGCAAGACGTACTCCTTCGAAATCAACCGGACGAGCAGCGCCTCGCCCGCTTCCCTCTTCGCGTTGGAAGCCGACGGTTCCCGGTGGTCGGAATGGGCGAAGCCGGTGGTGTTCCACTCGCGCTGGGCACGGGAACCGGGTGAGGACGGGGTGGGCGCCGTCCGGGCTGTCGGCCTGTGGCCGGTGTATCTCCACGAGGAGACGCTGGAATACGAACAGGACCGAAAGCACGTCTACGGCTTCGCGGGCATCGCGCCGCTGAAGGACTATCGCGCTGAAGTCTTGTTCACGCCCAACGCTTCCGGTGGCACGGATCTGCGCTGGACCGGCCGATTCACCGAATCGCTGCCCGGCACCGGTGCCGCCGCCTGCGCCGCTTTGCGCGCCGTGGTCTCACTTCTGGCCACTCGCCTGGTGAAACACGCCGAACGCGCCTGACCCCACCCCCCGCCCTTCCCAAGGGGGGCGGCCCCGAGTCCAGTCTACCGGTGATGGGCGACGGAACGGGCTGGTCGGCGGGGTTGTCCACAGGTGACGGTCGTTGTGGACAACTGCCCCGCGGTGGGCGGTGATTGTGGACACTGGGCGCGCGGTGTCAGGAGGGGTTCTCATGACACACCGGCCACCCAGCGAATCGAAAAAGGATCAGCCCGCGCCGAGACACAGGAAGGGCCGCCGCAGCGGATCGGCGGCCGTCGCTTCGGCGAGTGCCAAAGCGGGTGAGGTCCCCGAAGCCAGCCGCCGGTGCAGGTCGGACATCGCGTCGGCGGCCGCCTTGTCGCCGACCCGCGCGATCGCGCCGATCACCGTCCGCGAGCCGCTGGCGAGCAGCGTCCCGGCGAAGCCGAGCGCCTCCTCGCCGGGCCGGATGTGACTCATCGCGAGTTCGCACGCGGCCAGCACCACCCGTTCCGGCGGATGCGCGAGCCGGGCGGTTTCGTGCGCGTACAACGGTCCGCCGACCAGTTCCAGCCGCGAGAACAACGCGTTCGCCGGTTCGTGCGCGCCGTGCGCGACCAGATGCGCCATCCCGGAACCGTCCAAAGCGGACAGTACGACCTCGCTGGTCGCGTCCTTCCCGTCGACGAGCCGGGCCCGCGGGTACACGGACCGCAGGTTCCGCACCTCACCGACCGAACCCGGCACGCCGGGCCCGCCGGCGAGCAGGACCGGCCCCTTGCTCCGTCGTCCGGACGCGGTCACCCAGGCCGTCGCCGACGGTGCGATCGACACCGGATGTCCGTGCAGTGACGGCAAAGCACCCCAAGGCAGCGCGTACAGCGAACCGATCGGCACGATGATCAGCTCGCGGTTCTCCAACGTCTTCGCCAGCGACGCGGAGATCAGCTTGTCCAGTTTGTCCGCCCGGCGCCGCGCGGAACCGGTGACGACCTCGACCAGCGGCGCGGGCAGGTTGTCCGGGGCCAGCGCGTCGAGGTCCGCGTGCAACTGCCGCGCGGTCTCGACGATCTCCGCGAGCGGACCCAGCTTCAAGAGCCGGAACCGGCCGCGGTCGACGACCACCGCGTACAAGGTGTCGCGGTAACCCATCAGACTGACCAAAACGCGGTCCCCGAGTCGCTCGACCACCTCTTCGGGCGCCGAGACCGGCCGCGGACGGCCCCATTGGCTGGTGTACCACCCCAGCCGGGTCGCCTCCTGCTGCAAGCGGTCGTACCGCTCCTCGAGTTTCCCGACCGGTTCGCCGGACAGCCGCCGCGCCTGGATCGTCCCCTGCACGTGCCGCATTTCGTTGATGTGCCGGGCGAGCGCGGGATCCTCGATGACCGGAAGCGGTTCGTAGCGGTACATCTGCGCGCGCGTGCGTTCCAGCCAGGCGAACAGGCTTTTCGCCCCGGCGCCGCTGCGCCTCGCCTTCTTGAGCACCAGCGTCAACGCGAGTTTGCCCAGTTCCTCGCCGTGCGCGGCCGTCCCGCAGACGAGGTCGAGCCCGCCCATGCGGTCGCGGATCTGCCCGAGTTCCGCCAGCCCGGCCCGCGCCTGGGCGAGCGCCGACCGCGGCCGATGCGACGCCACCGCGAGTTCGGCGCGGCACAGCCGCAGCAGCATCCGGTGGTCGATCGGTGTGGTCTGCCGCGGTTTCGGCACCTGCGCCAGCAGTTCCTCCGCGGCGGCCGTCTCGTCGCGGCGGATCAGCAGCCGCACCGCGAACATCCTGGCCGCGCCGGCCTCGTCGCGCAGACCGAGTTCGGCCAGCCGGATGGCGAGCTCGGCCAGTTGACCCGGCAGTTTCGCGGACGGTCTCTTCTCCCGGTCCGCCAAGACCTTCACCGCGTCCGCGCGAAGCCTGGTCAACTCCGCGATCTCCGCCCACCGGCGGTTGCCGCGCCGCAGGAAACTCCGCCGTGCGGACGTCGCGAGCTTCTTCGCGAGAACGTGGTCGCCCTCCAAGATGGCGGCCCCGGCTCGCGCGACCTCCGCTTCGGCGACGACATGGAACGCGCCGTTTCCGCGAAGTTCGGGGATCGCTTCGTCGAGATGCCGCGCCGCCTCCTCCGCGAGCCCGGCGGTGAGCAGGGCCTTCGCCTGGTCCAGCCGGACGAGCGGCAATGAGCCGGGCCCGTCGGTGACGAAGATCGAGGCCGCCTGCTCGTAGTGCCGGAGCGCTTCGGGAATATCGCCGAGCAACTGGGCGTGATCACCCAGGTTGTGCCGGATCTTCCCTTCGAGACGGCGATGCCCGTGCTTGACCGCGATGTCGAGAGCGCCGATCAGATCCTTGTAAGCACCGTCGGGATTGGTCATCTGCAGATGCAGCCACGCCCGGTTCATCATGTTCCGGGTCAGGAGCAGGCTGTGGTCCTCCATCGAGTCGACCAGACTGGGGAGCACCACGTCATAGAGCGCGAGCGCTTCCTCCAGCCGCCCGATCCGCATCAGCACGACGGCACGCTGCAGGACGACGGTGAACCGGAGCAGACGCCGGGTTTCGCCTTCCGGCAACGAAAGCCGCACCTGCTCTGCCTCGTCCAGCCGAGCGAATCCGTCCTTTTGGGACAAGACCTCCGCCTCGGCCGCGGCGAGGCTGATCAGCACCCTGACCCTGATCTCCAGCCGTTCCGGCCCGGCGCCCTCCACCGGCCCGAGGCAGGACAAAGCACGCTGCAACAGCCTGATCGCGGCACCCGGACCGTGGTCGGCGGCGGCGGCCATCGCCTGACGATGGAGATCCGCGGCCTCGGCTACTGGGTCGGCGACGGGAAGCTGCGCGGGCACACGCACTATGGGAGCACACCCGCGCCGCATAACGGAACAGCCGTCCGGTTACAGCACCACTGTCGGGGTCACGACGGTTCTCCGGCAGGACACGTCACCGAGGTGGATCACGATCTGCGTGGTCCCTTGGGGAACGTCGTCCAGCACGAACCGGCCGCCCTCGTCGGCGGTGGTGGAACTCGTCCCGTGCTCGGCGACGCGCACCTCCACTCCGTACTCGCCGGCGGGCACGAGCCAGCCGTCGATCCGGTGTTTCTTGCCGATCTTGGTGAGGTTGATCATCACGGTCAGATCGCTGACGGTGAAGGTGATCGTGCCGGTGTCGCTCCCGTGGACTCCCGCCGTGGCGTCCATCCGTTCCCAGCGGGCGACCTCGACGTCGAGGTTTTCGAGCGCGAGCGCGAACTGAACCCGCTGCACCAGATCTCCCGGTGGCGGGTCCATTTCGTCCATGAAGCGCCCGATATCGGCCAGCAAGGCCTCATCGCCCGGGGAGGTCATCTCCCCCGGCGTCCCGAGGTCGTTCATCGGCTTCCCCCTTCGTGGGCCAGCAGGTCGCGCATCGATTCGAGGCAACGGCCCCTGGTCGGGCCGACACTTCCGCGCGGCATGCGGAGTGCTTCGGCGACCAGTTGGTATTCGGCCCGTCCGGCGAGCACGGTCAGCCGGAGGAGCTGCTGACAGCGATGCGGCAGACGGAGGAAGGCGCGCCAGACCCGGCGGTCCCGGTCGGCGCGGACGGCTTCCTCCTCCGGAGCCGGATGGGTGCTCTCCATGTTTTCGGCCAGCTCGTCGGTCAGCGGCACCGGCTGAGCGCGGCGGCCGAACGGATGCTGCGCTTCGCGTCTGGTGGTGGTGATCAACCAGGCGGCCAGGGCCTTGGGGTCCCGAAGTTTCTCGAGTTGGCTGAACAGGGCGAGCCACACCGTCTGGACTACGTCCTCGGCGGTCAGGCGATCGAGCCCGTTCGCACGCGCGACATGCCACACGAGCGGGGTCAGCTCGAGCACAAGTCTGTCCATCGCCTGGCGGTCACCGGCCCGCGCCGCGCGCATGCAGGCGGCATGCAGATCGGCACCGGTCAGTCCTTCCCATGGCGGGTCTACCTCGGTCGTTTGCACGTCGGTCACCGTATCTGCCCCACTTCGGACGTGTCTTCGTGTCGGCGCTGGCAGTATCGCGGGCCCTTCGGGGAAAAGGAGCGTGCTAGAGGCTCTGGGATACATCAAGTCACTAACTATTTTGTGTCGGATATCCGGACAACTGGCGTATCGGCGGTCGAGGACGAAGGCACCGGCCGGCGCGAGTAGGTGTGGACTGCGCACCGGCCGGCCCTTTTCCCTCCCCCCGGGCCCGCTCCCCAACGGGCCCGCGTCCGGGCGTCCCCCTCCCCCGAAGGAGCACCCGGAGGCAATGCCCGGAGGCCCCCTCGGCCTCCGGACATCACCCGTCTGTGTTAGTTCAGTTCACCGGTGGATTGGTGCCGTTCGGCTCCCAGTTGCCGTCCGGGCTCGTCCCGGGACGGGGCGGGACCGGAGCCGTGATCGGCTTCGGGGTGGCTTCGAGGTCTTCGGTGGCTGTGGCCTCGTCCTCGACGGGTGCGGTGCTGGTCTCGGTCGTCATCGGGTGTCCCTCATTTCCTCGACTGCTCCATAAGACGCAGCGAGGCTGCCACCAGATACACGCAGAGCCAGCTTTTTCGGATAAATTTCTGGATTTGTGGCAGGAGGGTGACCTGATCAGCGGCTTTCCGGCGGGAAAGTGTCACTGAGTAGCTGCCGGGTCACGTCCGCGAGTTGCCCGGCCCAGCGCCGGTAGCCCTCCGGACCGGGATGGAAACGGTCCTCGGCGAAGGTCGCGGGGTCGAGCATCGCGGCGGGCATCGGGACGTGGACGACGCCGGGCAGCGACGCCAGCCGGGCGGCCGCGGCGTCGAGGGCGGCCGACCGGGCGCCGAGGACGTCCCGCAGCGGACGCGGCAGGGCGGGGAACCGGCCCATCGGCGGCACCCCGGCCAGCACCACCGGGATTCGCCCGGCGCGGCGCCGCAGGGAGACGATCAGATCGAGCAGGTCACGGCGATAACGCGTGGCCGAGTGGAGTTCGATCGTGTCGTTGACGCCGAGCGCGATCACCACGACGTCGGCGGGTTCGAGCAGCGGCAGTAGCTCCTCGCGCACCACGTGCGCGTTGGCCCCGGTCTTGCCGATGGCCTGCCAGGCGACGGCGCGGCCGTCCCGGGCGAGTTCCTCCGCGAGCCGTCCGGTCAGCGCCTCGGCGTGTGTCGCCGCGCCGACGCCGTCCACAGTGGACTCGCCGAGCACCGCGAGCCGCAGCGGGCGGCCCTCGCCTTCCACGAGGCCGCTGACCGGGCCTGTCGCGCCTGGCAGCCTGGGCGTCGTACGGCGCACCCGGACGGCTTGCGCGAGAAGGATCGGGGCGAGTACCACCGCACGGCTCATCACGCCGCGACCCTACTTCCGCGTTCAGTCCTCTGGTCGCGATCGTTGCCGACGCAACAACCGCGTCCAGAGGACTGAACGCGGCGGTCAGCCCTTGGCGATCGAGACGGTCTGGCGGATGAGGGAGTCGTCCGAGGCCGCGCGGAGCAGGTAATCAGCGACGTCGGCGCGGTTGATGCTGAAGCCGCCGCGGACGTTGCCGTCGGTGCGGGCGGCGATCACGCCGGTGTGCGGTCCGTTCAGCAGGCGGGGCGGGCGCACGATCGTCCAGTCGAGTTCGCTCGCGCGCACGATCCGCTCGGCGGCCACCATGTCGGCGAAGGGGTGCCGGAGGACCTTGCCGAGGATCGGCTTGACGACGTTTCCGGTGAAGAACCCGTCGCCGTCGACGAACGGACCGCTGGCGCTCACCAGGAGCAGCCGGCGGCCACCCGCCGAACGCAACGCGGCGAGGGCGGCGTGCGCCCCGTCGGTGACGACGGTCGTCGGGCGGCGCTCGCGGGCGCCGAGCGCCGAGATCACCACGTCGCGCCCGGACACCGCCTCGGTCAGCGCGCCGTGCTCGGACAGCTCGGCGACGACGACTTCCAGCAGTTCGTCCTCGACCTCCAGCCTGGACGGGTCGCGGACGACCGCCGTGACGTGCCGGCCCGCGGCCAGCGCCTGCTTGACGACCTCGGTACCGACCCCGCCCGTGGCACCGAAAACAGTGAGTTTCATGGTCACGCCCTCCTGGTTAGTGAACACTCACCCACTATGGTGAGTGTTCACTCACCACTTGTCGAGCGAACGCTGAGAAGCCCTCAGGAGCGAACATGGGAAGCCGCGAGGAGATCGTCGCCGCGGCGGCGAAGGTGATGCGCGAGCAGGGCTACGCGCACGCCACCACCAAGGCCATCGCGCAGGCTGCGGGCTACTCGGAGGCGTTGCTGTACAAGCACTTCAAGGACAAGACCGAGATCTTCACGAGCGTGCTGACCGAACAGCTGCCCGCGCTCGGGACGACCTTGGACGAGCTGATGGAGACGGCGGCGGAGGCCCCGCTCGCGGCGAACCTCGCCCGGCTGGCGCGGATCACGCTGTCGTTCTACCTGGAGAGTTTCCCGATCGCGGTGTCGCTGTTCTCCTCGCGGAAGCTTCTCGCGACGCACCGGGAACGGGTCAAGAGCAGGCAGTCCGGCCCGGACGTCCCGCTCGCGCGCGTCGTCGAGTACCTGCGCGAGGAGGCGCGGCTCGGCCGGATTCGCGAGGGTGCGGACCTGGAGGCTTCGGCGTCTTTGCTGCTGGGGGCCTGTTTCCAGTACGCGTTCCTGGCGTCCTTCGAGGACCGCGAGCCGCCAGGGGACGAGTTGGACGAGTGGGCGGAGCGGCTGGCGGGGACGCTTCTGGGCGCGCTGGTCGTGAGCGGCGATACGGGATAGAGCGAACCCACTCTTAGGTACTCGTCGTGGCCTGCGTCTTCGCTGGCGTGAAGTACATGATGGCCCCCTTCCTTGCGCTAGACGCAATGAAGGGGGCCATCATGTACTGGGAAGGTGTGAAGGCGGCCACCGGGCTCACTCACGACCATCTGCACCGAACGGCCACCCGCGCCCCTCCGGTCACTTGCCCTTCGCGGCTCGCATCTCGTGCCACTTGGCGTACATGTCGTTGAGTTCCTTGATCATGAAACTCAGGAAGTCCCGCATCTCCGCGACCCGCTCACCCGCCGGCGTGTCCTCACCGAGCGCCGAAACGCCCTCGTCGGCCGCGTCGCGCCACATGGTGATCATGCGGTCGCGTTTCATGAAGGTGGCGTACCAGAGGTCGTCGAACAGCCGGTAGTGGTCGCGGCGCGAGCCCGGCTCGCGTTCCTTGGCGACCAGGCCGATCTGTTCCAGGTAGCGCACGGCGCCGGAGATCGCGGCGGGACTCACCGAGAGCTGGTCGGCCAGTTCGGCCGAGGTCAGGCGGCCGGCGTCGGTGGTCATCAACGCGGCGAACACCCGCGCGGGCATCCGCTGCATCCCGATCTGGGAAAGCGTGAGACCCAGGTGTTCCACGTAGCGGCGGACGGCGTCCTTGTCTCTCTGGGTGCTCGGAGCACTCTCAGGCGTCGTCATGGGTCCATCCTCTCGTACATCCCCCAGAACGATCACACCATCCATACGTTTTCTTAACTTCACAACTTCGTGAAATCACTGTACCTTCAGATCCATGGAAAACGCCATCTCCATCTCCGGCCTTCACAAATCCTTCGGCCGGACCAAGGCTCTCGACGGTCTTGACCTGCGGGTACCCGCTGGGGAGGTGCACGGCTTCCTCGGCCCGAACGGCGCGGGGAAGTCGACCACCGTCCGGGTCCTGCTCGGCCTGCTCCACGCGGACTCGGGCGACGTCCGCCTCCTCGGCGGCGACCCCTGGAAGGACGCGGCGAGGCTGCACCGGCGCCTCGCCTACGTCCCCGGCGACGTGAACCTCTGGCCCAACCTCTCCGGCGGCGAGGTGATCGATCTGCTGGGGCGGCTGCGGGGCGGGCTCGATCAGCGCCGCCGCAAGGATCTCATCGAGCGTTTCGACCTCGACCCCAAGAAGAAGGGGCGCACCTACTCCAAGGGCAACCGGCAGAAGGTCGCCATCGTGGCCGCGCTGGCCTCGCGGGTGGACCTGCTGATCCTGGACGAGCCGACCTCCGGGCTCGACCCGCTGATGGAGGCCACCTTCCAGTACGCGATCCAGGAAGAGCGCGAGCAGGGACGCACGGTGCTCCTGTCGAGCCACATCCTGGCCGAGGTCGAGGCGCTCTGCGACAAGGTCAGCATCATCCGCAACGGCCGCACCGTGGAAACCGGCACGCTGGCCGACCTGCGGCACCTCACCAGGACGTCGATCTCGGCCGAACTCGCCGGTCCACCCGACGGACTGACCAAACTGGAGAACATCCACGATCTCAAGGTCGAGGGCAACCGGGTCCGGTTCGACGTCGAAACCCGTTCTCTCGACGACGCGCTGCGACGGCTCACCCAGGTCGGCGTCCGCAGCCTGACCAGCCAGCCGCCGACGCTGGAGGAACTGTTCCTCCGTCACTACACCACCGAAGCGAGCGCGAAATGACCGCGACGCTCGACCGGCCCGCGCACGCGGCCGGCTCGTCGGCCACCCGGCTGGTGGGCACCTGGCAGCTGACCAGGCTCGCGCTGCGGCGGGACCGGATCATCCTGACGGTCTGGGTCTTCCTGCTGGGCATCGCGCCGTCGAGCACGGCCGGCACTTTCGAAACGCTGTACCCGACGGCCGCCGAACGCGCCGGGCTCACCGCGAGCATGGGCGCCAACCCGTCGATCGCGGTGATCTACGGACCGGCCTTCGACCTCTCGACGGCGGGCGGGTTCACCGCCTGGCGGCTCGGCGGGTTCCTGGCACTGCTCGTCGCGTTGATGGCGGTCTTCACCGTCACGAGGCACACCCGGGCGGAGGAGGACTCCGGCCGCGCCGAACTGCTGGCGTCCGCGGTGGTCGGCCGGTACGCCGCGCTGACCGCGGCCGTGCTCGTCGCCGGCGGGGCGAGTGTCCTCATCGGACTGATCGAGACCGGGCTGATGATCGGCGCGAAGATGCCGTCGGCCGGGGCCTTGGCCCTCGGTGGCGCCACCGCGGCGACCGGGCTGGTCTTCACCGCGGTCGCGGCGGTCGCCGTACAGGTCGCCGAATACTCCCGGACGGCCAACGGGATCGGCGCCACCCTCGTCGGGGTCGCGTTCCTGCTCCGCGCGGTCGGTGACTCGACGGCCGACGCGGGATGGGTCTCGTGGCTGTCCCCGCTCGGCTGGGCGCAGCAGCTCCGGCCGTTCGCGGACGAGCGCTGGTGGGTCTTCCTGCTGCCGCTCGCCACGGCCGTGGTCGTCGGCGCGATCGGCTACGCGCTGATCCCTCGGCGTGACGTCGGCACCGGCCTCCTTCCGCCGAGGCCAGGCCCCGCCGTGGCGGCCTCGTCGCTGCGAAGCCCGTTCGCGCTGGCGTGGCGGTTGCACCGGGGACCGTTGATCGGCTGGCTGATCGGGACGGCGATCTGCGCCGGGGTGTTCGGTTCGGTCGCGAACGGCATCAGTGACATCGTCGGGCAGAGCGAGCAGGCCCGGCAGATCTTCCAGCGGATGGGCGGCACCGACGCGCTGGTCGACGCCTTCATGGCGGCCATGGCCGGCATGTTCGCGATGGTCGTCGCGCTCTACGGGGTGCAGGCCGCGCTGCGGATCCGCGCCGAGGAGACCGCGGTCCGCGTCGAGCCGCTGCTCGCCACGGGTGTCGGCAGGCTTCGGGTGCTGTGGAGCCATCTCGTGTTCGCCTTCGGCGGCACCGCGCTGATGATGCTCGTCAGCGGTGTCCTGTTAGGACTTACGAACGGGATGCGCGCCGGGGACGTCGGCGGCTCGGTCGGTGACCTGGTGGTCGCCTCGCTCGCGCAACTCCCGGCGGTGTGGGTGATCGTCGGTCTCGCCGTGACGCTGTTCGGCCTGGCGCCGAAGTTCTCGACGGCGGCGTGGGCGATCGCCGGGCTGGCGTTGCTGCTCAGCCTGTTCGGCCCGGTGCTGAACCTGCCGCGGGTGCTGCTCGACGCCTCGCCGTTCTCGCACGTTCCGAAACTGCCTGCCGCGGAGTTCACCGCGACCCCGCTGAGCTGGCTCGCGGGGGTGGCGGCGGTCGCGCTCGCGGCCGGGGTCGTCGGCTGGCGACGCAGAGACGTCGGCTGACCGGGCCGTGAAGGCCGCCCACCACGGGCGGCCTTCACGGTTGTTGCCGTACTTCGCCTCCCGGGCCGACGACCAGTTTCGCGACCGGCACTCCGCCACCGCATTCCTCGCCCGCCGGGTAGCCGAGCACCGGCGTCACGTCGAGGAAGTGGGGTTTCCCGTCGTCGAAGGTCACCGTGGTCTTCACCGGCGTGAGCGGCAGGCCCTGGACGGGCACGGCCGCGTGCTTGCCACCGGTGGGCACCGCCTTCCCCGAGCACACATCGCCGACGCACCCTTGGTCCTCGGTACGGCTGCTCGGTGTCAGCTCGGCGGCTTCGGTCACGCATTTCCCCGCCCAGCAGAACTCCATCGACACGCGGGTGCGCCCGGCGGCCGCCTCGGGCGGGACGTCGAGCGACACCCCCTCCATCAAGGCCATGGCGGGGCAGTCTTTGCCACCACCGCCACCGGAGGACTGGCCGCACGCGGTCAGTGTCGCGAGCAGGAGCACGAAAACCGGTAGCCGACGCATACCGGACAGACGGAAAGAGGAGCCGTACGGGTTGCCTCGGTCGCGCCGGAATTCCCTGACCGAACTCGGCGGGGTGCCCGACGACGTCGAAAGGTACGCGGGCCGCTCAGCCTGCCTTGCGCAGGCCGTCGACCACGACGCGGACGAGGTGCCGGCTTTCCGGCGAATACCGTTCCGCGGCGAGGCAACCGGCGATCAGGGCGCGCAGGTCGTCGCCGTCGATGTCCTCGCGCACCGCCCCCGCGGCCTGCGCCCGGAGCAGCAGCGCCTGCAGTGCCGACCGGAAGTCGGAGCCCGCGCTCGCTTTGAAACCCAGCCCGGTCGTCTCGGCGAGCGCGTCGCAAAGGGCCCGGTTGAGGGACGCCTGCTGGACGACGCGCTTGAAGAAGTCGAAGAACACCGCGCCGGGGTTTTCGGCGGCCAGCAGTTCGCGTGCTTCCCGCGCGAACTGCTCGACGCGTTCCAGGACGACGGCCTGGAAGAGCGCTTCCTTACTGGGGAAATGCCGGTAGACCGTACCCGCGCCGACCCCGGCGAGGCGGGCGATCTCGTCGAGGGGGACGGCGAGGCCGTCGACGGCGAAGGCCTGTTCGGCCGCCGCGAGCACCTTCGCGCGATTGCGTCGCGCGTCGGCGCGCAGCACGGGCTTGTCCACTGTTCCCCCCTCAACCGGGTCCGGCGTTCCGATTCAACGCCGCCGGCGGTAAGGGCATTCCTCAATGGACCGCGGTCTGCGTCCCATCCGGGGTGAGGAAACCCTGGACGGTGGTGAAGAGGTAGTCCCAGACGCCCGGGATCAGCACCACCGCGGCGATCGCGAACACCGGGAAGATCAGCCGGTTCTCCACGTTCTTGCCGGTGCGGAAGCGCAGCGGCTTCGGCGGCCGGATCTCGTACCAGGTCTCGCCCGCGATCGGGATCGGGAACAGGAAGGGGCAGCCGGACTCGGTCAGCGCGTCCCCGAGACAGTGCACGAAACAACCGGCCGCGACGGCGACGCCGAGCCAGCCGGAGATCTCCGCGAGCTGCGCCGTCTTGTCCGGCGGCGCCGTCCACACCCACCAGCCGACCGCGGCGCCGCTGACCGGCAGGAGCCAGTCGCCGAGGGCGCCTTCCGCGAGCAGCAGGCCCAGTACGACGACGCCGAAGACCGCCCACGGCCCGCCTTCGGTGGTGCCCCAGGACGTCAGGAAGCCGAGACCGACGGCGAACAGCACGGTGTGCGAAAGGTGCCGGTGCTTACCGGTGACCTTCTCGTCCCGAGGTCCCTTGGTCAGCGCGTACAGGGCCGCCGACACACGGCGCAGCAGCCAGGAGATCGCCCCGGTGAACCAGCCGAGCAGCTTCGACGCGCGGGCGCCCGGGTGGTCGAGGTCCGGCAAGAGGGCGAAGCCCGCCGTGGTCGCGGCGAACACGACCGCTTGGTGCACCGTGCCCGCCCCGACGACCGGTGCGAGCGCGAGGCCCGCGCACCAGCCGGTGAGGGCATGCGTCCGCCCCATCATCGTGCTGCCCCCAGGTGTCGCGGATCAAGAGCCCACGACCGTAGCGGGGGGATCAGGCGGGGGGCTCCTGCGACACGCTGAGGTGCTCGGCTACCCCGGTGAGCTCGATCACTCGGCTCACCTGCGCGCTGGGCACCACTTCGAGCTCCACCTTCTTCTCGGCGGCCTGGCGCTGCGCCTGGAGCACCACGTTCAGCGCCGAGGAGTCGAAGAAGGTCACCCCGGTCAGGTCGGCGACGACCCGGCCGGACGGTTTGTCGGTGATCAGGGCCCCGAGGGTCTCCTGGAGCTGCGGGCTCGTCAACAGGTCGAGCTCACCGGTGACCACCACGCGCGGTGCTGACGCGTCGGTGTCCAGCGTGATGCTGAAACCGGGCGGCGTGGTGTTCTGCTCCGCTGCGGGCATGCACATTCTCCTCATCAGGTGAGAACCAGCGCTCAGCGCCGGAGCTCGCCTGTGGTCTCAAGCTACGGCCGCGCCCAGTCCGGACACGGACGCACGCTCTTCTTCGGCGGGTAGGCGTGGCTGTCCCCGCAACGACAGTCCCAACCCTAACCCAGTCCGGACGGCGCGCCACGATCGCCATCGCGCGCGTCGCCGATCGGCGTCCCGGACACGCTCAACGCGCGGTCAGCGCCTGCCGCCCGGCGCGGCGTTCCCGCAGGAACAACTCGCGGCGCTCGATCTCGCCGAGACCACCCCAGATGCCGTACGGCTCCTGGACCGCCAACGCGTGCTTGCGGCACTGCGCCAGCACGGGGCAGGTCTGGCAGATCGCCTTGGCACGGGATTCGCGCCGCTCGCGTGCCGAACCGCGCTCGTTGTCCGTATGGAAGAACAAGCTGCTGTCGGCGCCTCGGCACGACCCACGGAGCTGCCAATCCCACTCTTCCGCCACCACGTTGGGCAGCCGGCTCACGTCAGCCATGTCGGTCCCCGCCTTCCAAGGAGATCGTTTGTCGCCGGTTACATGCCCGCCGCCTGTGCGAGTCAAACGTGGGTTTGGTTTGCTCACACCCAGGGCAACCGAGCAGACGGCAGCGCGCAGCCGGAGAGAGGAACACACGTGGTGGACAACACCCCGCCCAGCGGGGAGGGCGCTCAACTCATCGAGGTACGCACGGCCGCGGTACCGCATGTGGTACCGACTCTCCGGACGATCGTCGCGGATATCGCGATGCGTCAGGATTTCGACCTGGACGCCGTCGAGGATCTCCGGATGGCGGTGGACGAGGCCTGCTCCATGCTGCTCCCCTCGGCCGCCGACGGACAGCTGACCTGCGTCTTCTCTTGGAAGGACGGCCGGATCGAGGTGACCGTCTCGGTCATGTCCGATTCTCCGGAGCCCGACGACGAGACCGGTCTGTCCTGGCAGTTGCTCACCGCGCTGGCGACTTCCGCGCGGCGGAGCGTCACCCCGGCCGACGGTGGCTACCTCTCCAGGGTCGAGCTCATCCGGGAGAGCGAGGCGGCCCGGCCGTGAGCGATCCCGTCGGGCAAGACGGCGCGGACGTTCCGGCCCTGTTCGAGCGCATGTGCGCGCTGCCCGCGGACGATCCCGAGCGTGAACGGCTCCGGGACGACCTGGTGCGCGCCCATCTGGAACTCGCGCGCAACCTGGCGCGCAAGTTCCGCAACCGTGACGAGTCGATGGAGGATCTGGTCCAGATCGCCACGATCGGGCTGATCCACGCCGTCGACCGGTTCGATCCCGCCCAGGGCAGTGACTTCCTCGCCTTCGCGGTGCCGACCATCTCGGGTGAGCTTCGTCACCATTTCCGCGACAACAGCTGGTCGGTCCGGGTCCCGAGGCGGCTCAAGGAGCTGAACGCGAACATCTCGGCCGCGCGCGAGGAGCTGACGGTCCGGCTTTCGCGCGCGCCGAAACCCAGTGAGATCGCCGCCCACCTCGGTGTCGGCGTGGACGAGGTCTTCGAAGGCCTTCGTGCCGGTCAGGGTCGTTACGGGGCTTCGCTGGACAACCTCCTGGAGAACTCGGCGCACACCCGCTTCGGCGAGGCGGACGCCAACCTGAGCCAGGCGGAGCTGCGCGAGGCGCTGCGTCCGATGCTCGAACGCCTGCCCGACCGCGAACGCAAGATCGTCGCGCTGCGGTTCGGGTCCGGGATGAGCCAGTCGGATATCGCCCGCCGGGTCGGGGTTTCCCAGATGCAGGTGTCCCGGCTGCTGGCCTCCACTCTTCAGAAGATGCGGGAGGGGCTGACGGAAACCGGACTCACCGACGGAGTTTGATTGGACCGTCGACCTTGTGGGTACCAGGGAGACGAACATCCGGATCTGGGGAGTCTCTCGTGAGGGGAGGTGCACACCATGACGATGTCCAAGACGCGATCGGAGGGCTCGTTGCCAGTGGTCTCCCTGTCCCTCCCGGTCGATGTCACCGCCCCCGCGGTCGCACGGCAGGCGGTGCGAGCGACCCTCGCGAGCCTCGGTTTCGACGACCTGGCGGCGGACGACGTCCTGCTGGCGACCTCCGAACTGGTGACGAACGCCTTCGAACACGGCGAGAAGCCCGACAAGCTCGAAGTCGAGTACTCCGACGACAGGCTGACCCTGCGGGTCTTCGACTCCGGCTCGGGGCGGCCGAAACTCAAGGAGCCCTCGCCGATGGCGGCCCGCAGCCGCGGACTCCAGCTGGTGCACGCGTTGTCCGAGGACTGGGGACACGAGCTGTACCCGGGCGGCAAGTACGTCTGGGCGGTCTTCAGTCTTCGCCGCGCCGCAGACTGAGCGCGGCGTCGGTTTCCCCGATCCGCTCCCGGAGCGACTTCCGCTCCAAGGCCTCGACGGCGGCCGCCAGCACCTCCCTGAGCGGGTACGGCAGTTCGGCTTCCAGCTGATCGGCCGCGGCGCTGGTCGCCGCCCACTCGGCTTCGAGCGTCGGCATCAGCCGTCGTGTCTTCTCCGTCAGCGAAACGATCCGCTGCCGGGCGTCGGTCCCGGGTCTGAGGGAGACGAGGTCCTGGCGCGCCATCTGCGCGACGGTCTGGCTGGCCGCGGAATGTGTCACCCCGACCTCGGCGGCGAGATCGCGGATGGACAGTGGCCCGCGCGCGACTATCGCGCGGACGACCGGGGTGAACCGAGGGCGGTAGTCCCCCAGCCCGATGTCCTCGAAGAACGCGGAGACGTCCGCTTCGGTCAATTCGAGGACATGCCTCAGCAGCGTGCCCATCCCTCGTTCCCGCGGTGGCCTGCCCACCGGCGGATCATAGCTAGGATCGACGATCATGGAGACACGGAAGATCGCCCGGCTCGGTCGCGACGTCGGTGTGGTGGGGCTCGGCTGCTGGCAGCTGGGCGCGGACTGGGGCACGGTCGACGAGACGGACGCGCTCGGCGTCCTGCACGCCGCGGCGGACTCCGGGGTCACCTTCTTCGACACCGCCGACGTCTACGGCGACGGCCGCAGCGAGCGGCTCGTCGGCCGGTTCCGCGCGGAACGCGGCGACGACGCGATCTTCGTCGCCACCAAGATGGGGCGTCGCGCCGAGCAGGTGCCGGAAAACTACGTCGCCGAGAACTTCCGCGCCTGGAACGACCGTTCGCGCGCGAACCTCGGCATGGACACGCTCGATCTCGTGCAGCTCCACTGCCCGCCGACGCCGGTGTACTCGTCCGACGCGGTGTACGACGCTCTTGACGCGATGGTCGACGAAGGCCGGATCAAGGCGTACGGCGTCAGCGTCGAGACCTGCGAAGAGGCTTTGACCGCGCTCGCGCGGCCGAACGTGGCTTCGGTGCAGATCATCCTGAACTGCCTGCGGCTCAAGCCACTCGAGCAGGTGCTCCCGGCCGCGGAGAAGGCGGGCGCGGGGATCATCGCGCGTGTCCCGCTCGCGTCGGGTCTGCTTTCCGGCCGCTACACCGCTTCGACCACCTTCGGCGAGGACGACCACCGCAACTACAACCGCCAGGGTGCCGCCTTCGACGTCGGCGAGACCTTCTCCGGTGTTCCGTTCGACGTCGGACTCGAAGCGGTGGAGCGCCTGCGGACCTTCGTCCCGGAAGGGCGGACGCTCGCGCAGTTCGCGTTGCGGTGGATCATCGACCGGTCTGGGGTCAGCGTCGTCATCCCGGGCGCGCGCGACGCCGAGCAGGCGAAGGCGAACAGTTCGGCGGCCGAACTGGCGCCGCTGACGGCCGAAGCCACTGCCGCGGTCGAAGAGGTCTACGACGAGCTGCTGAAACCGTTGATCCATCCGCGTTGGTGATCTCGGCAGAGCACGTCCTTCGGCGACATAATCGCGGGATGATGACGCCCGAAGAGCTGCTGACGACCACCCGGACCGTCCGCAAACGACTCGACCTCACCCGGCCGGTTCCGCTTGAACTGGTGAAACACGCCCTGCAGGTCGCGCTCCAGGCGCCGAGCGGGTCGAACACCCAGCGCTGGCACTGGCTCGTGATCACCGATCCGGGGCAACGGGCCGAACTCGGCAAGCTCTACCAGCGGGCGTGCCGCGAGTACCTGGATTCGCCGAACGCGGCCGGGAAACTGTTCGCGGACGACCCGGAGCGCTCGAAGGTCCAGAAGCGCGTCGGCTCCAGCGTCGAATACCTGGCCGACAAGATGGGCGAGGTGCCGGTGCACGTAATTCCGTGCCTGGAGACGAAGAGCGCCGAGCTGCCCGCCGGCAACCAGGCGGGACTGTGGGGGAACCTGCTGCCCGCCGTGTGGAGCTACATGCTCGCGGCGCGCGCCGTCACCCTCGGCACGGCGTGGACGACACTGCACCTCGCGTACGAGAAGAAGGCCGCGGGGATCCTCGGCCTGCCGGAGAACGTGCACCAGGCCGCGCTCATCCCGACGGCGTTCTACACCGGCGACACCTTCAAGCCCGCCCCGCGTCAGCCGCTCGAAGACGTCATGCACCTGGACCGCTGGTGAGCTACAGGTAGGACTCCAGGCGGTCCGCCAGGGCCTCGGGGTGGCTCAACGGCACGGAATGCGAACCCTCGATCTCGTCGGGCGCGAAACCTAGCCTCTCCTGGACGACCCGGCGCTGGAACTCAGGCGGGAAGAAGCGGTCTTCGCGCGCGATGAGGACCTTCGTCGGGACGTCCGGCCACTTTTCCAGCGGCCAGGGCTGTCCCCACTCGGCGCTGACCTGGTTCCTGCCGTGCGAGCCCGCCTCCGCGACGACGTCCGCCGGGACGCCGTTGTAGAACTTTTCCTCGTCGCTGAGGTCCTTCGCGTCCTGGAAACCGGTGTTGCCCCACCAATCCCCCGGCGTCTCGCCCGGCTTAGGGATCATCGGCGTCAGCAGGACGAGCAGCCGTGCCGAATGCTTCTCAGCGACCAGCGGCGCGGTGAAGGCACCGTAGGAATGGCCGAGCACCACCAGGTCGCCGCGGTCGCCGATCGCCTTCGTGACGGCGTCGACATGCTCGGCGAAGCCCGCCTTCTCGTCATCGATCGGCAGGTTCACCGCGACGACGTCGTGCCCCCGCCCGGTCAGTTCCGCCTCGAGGAGGTGGAAGTCCCAGGCGCTGCCGCCCCCGCCGTGGATCAGTACGAAAGTCCCCATCGCCTCAGCTAAGCCGAAGTCACACGGATCAGCAACGACCGAGCATGTCGCTCAGTGCCGTCTTCTCCGCCGTGGTGATCGTGAGGCCGTAGTAATGCTTCACGGTGATCCAGTCCGTGGCGTAGGTGCACCAGAAGGACACGAGCGGCGGTTTCCACTGATCCGGTGCCTTGTCGCTCTTCTCCTGGTTGACGTTGTCGGTGACGGCGAACAGCTGCGGCCGGGTCAGGTCGTTCGCGAACTGCCGCCGCTTCTCGTCGGTCCACGATTTCGCGCCGCTGACCCAGCTTTGGGCGAGCGGGACCATGTGGTCGATGTCGACGTCGTCCGGCTTGGTCCAGGTCTCGCCGTCGTAGATGCTGGTCCAGCTGCCGGAGGTCGGGGCGCAGTCGGAACCGGTCTTGACGTCCTTGCCGTCCCGCTTGAGGACGAACTCGCGCGTGTTGCAGTTGTTCCCCTGGTTGTCCCAGTGCGGGTACTTCTTGCGGTCGTAGCCGTCCATCGAACCGCGCGGCGCGACGGTGAGCTCGTCCAGCTGCTGGCGCGCGTCGACGGCGCTCGCCGGGTTCGAAGGCGTCGGCTGCAGCGCGGCGCCCTTGCCGGATACGAACCAGAACACCGCGAGCACCACGGCGAAGAGCGTGATCAGCAGGAGCAGTCGCTGCGCCGTGGTCATCTGCCGGGTACGCGTGGCCACCGCGCGATTCCTCTCGACGGGGTTGGGGAGCGACCAAGTATCGCCGTACCCGGTGCGGAACCGGGTGCGACACGGCGATGACAGCTCGTAGTTGTTGTCACATCGGAGCCCTGGTCGGCGACTACCCAAGGACGCTGCCGGAAGGAGCGGGTTTGTGGGCGCCGAAAAACGCAAATGGAACACCCGGGTCGACGAGTACCTGAACCGGAAGGCCGCGGAGCGCGGGCACGTGATCGCCATGGCACGCATGGGATCCACCGCGCTCGAACGCGGGGACCTCGACGAGGCCGAGTCGTGGTTCCGCAAGGCCGCCGCGGGCGGGGACCGGGTCTCGATGGGCAACCTGGCGCACCTCCTGCGCGAACGCGGCGCGCCCGAACAGGCCGAACGCTGGTACCGGGAAGCGGCCACGGCCGGTGATTCGCATGCCATGGCGCATCTGGGAAATCTCTGTGCGCAGCGAGGGAATCTGGACGACGCCGAGGACTGGTGGCGTCGGGCCGCGGGTGAAGGCCGGGTCGAGGCGATGGCGGAACTCAGCCGGTTGTTGCACCGGCGCGGCGAACTCCAGGAGGCCGAGCACTGGGCGGGACAGGCCGCGGAGGCGGGCAACGTCGAAGGGATGATCACGCTCGGCGCGCTGTTGTGCGACACCGGACGGACCCGGGAAGCGGAACCGTGGTGGCGCAGGGCGGGTGACGAGGCCGACGCGGCCGCGCTGTGCAAACTCGGCCACCAGGCCCAACAACGGGACGATCTCACGCGCGCCGAAAGCTGCTACCGCGCGGCCGCGGCCGCCGGTGCCCCCGATGCCGCCGTCCGCCTCGGCCTGGTGCTGCACCGGCGCGGTGAGCTCGACGCCGCCGAGCATTGGTACCTGAAGGCCGCGAAACGGGGCGACGCCGCGGCGATGACGAACCTCGGCGTACTCGCCAACGACCGGAACGACCCCGGCGAAGCCACCGCCTGGTACCGGAAGGCCGCCGAACTCGGCAGCGTCCCCGCGTACACCAACCTCGGCAGGCTCGCCGCCGATCATGGGAACTTCCAGGAGGCGGAGCACTGGTTCCGCGCGGCCGCCGACACCGGCGACGAGGCCGGGCAACGAGATCTGGAGGAGCTGTACCGCAACTCCGGCGCCCGGCACCGTCAGCGGTACTAGGCCTGCCAGTTCCGCATCGCCGCGAAGCCCTCGCGCAGCCGCTGGAGTTTGCGGCTGCGGTACGGGTCCTCGCCGTCGTCGAGGCGCCACCGCTCCTCGACGCCGGCGCGGAACACCGCGAGGCCGTCGAAGCCGAGCCCGGCGGTGAAGTCCGCGATGCTCACGTCGACGCGGCCCGAACCGTCGAGATCCAGACGGAGCAACCATTCCGCGAGCTCCTTGGGCTCCGGCGGCGAGTCCGCGCAAACCTCGGCGTACAGCGCGAGCGCCCTTCGCACCTCGTCGCTGAGCGTCCCGAAGGAGTCGTCGACGAAGTCCAGCGCCTCCACGACCAGCTCGACGACACGGCACAACAGCGGTCCGTCCATGATCTCCTCGGCGGTGGCGAGCACTTCGCGGACCTTCTCGGCGTACGCGAGCGTGCCCTGGAACCCGACGAAACCTCGCAGCCGCAACGTCCCCTCGACGTGACGCCGCAACGCGTCGAGGTCGTCGCGGCCCGCCTTGAGCGACAGCTTGCGGAACAGGACCGGATCCTCGTTCGCGTGCCCGACGAGCAGTTCGACCAACTCGGCGCGGGTGAGGCTTTCGACGTACCCGCGGATGTCGGCCGCGCCGCCGTCCGCCGCGCCTTCGAGGACGAGCAGACCGACGGCCACGCAGTGCTTGCAGAAGAAGCCGTCCGCCGCGTGCGGGCAAGAGCACTCGCCGACCAGCTCGCCGTCGACGTTGCGCAACCGGACCGTGTACCGGTCGGTGCCGCTGACCACCGCCGTGACCCCACCCGCGACGTCGTCCAGCGTCTCGACCGACTCCAGGTACTTGACCCCGCGCGCGAACGAGACGTCACCGGCCTGCCTGCGGAGTTCGTCCTCGCTGAACCACGTCACCGGCCTATTGAACCCCTTGCGTCGGCGGCCCGAGAAACAACCCGCCGCTCGCGTCGAGGACCTGGCCGGTCACCCAACGGGCGTCGTCGGAGACGAGGAAGGCAACGACGTCCGCTATGTCGCCTTGGTTCCCCAGCCTTCGGTGCGCCGTGAGGTTCGCGATCGCGGTCTCCAGCTCCGGCGTGAAGATCGCTTCGTTGTCCGCGGTCCTGGTGGCGCCCGGGGCGACGGCGTTGACCGTGATCCCGCGGGGGCCGAACTGCTGGGCGAGCGTGCGGGTCATGGTTTCGAGCGCGCCTTTGGCCATCGCGAAGGAAGTCTGGGCCGGGTTGGCCATCCGCGTGGCGACCGAGGAGACGTTGACGATGCGCCCTCCGTCGTTCATCGGCGCTCGCTGGATGAGGAAGTACGGCGCTTTCACGTTAACCGCCATCAAGTGATCGAAGCTTTCGGGCGTGTCCGTCTCGATCGGCCCCGCCGGCGGGGCCGCGGCGTTGTTGACCAGGATGTCGAGGGTCTCGATGCCCTCGATCGCTTTGTCGACACCATCCATCGTGGAGAGGTCAGCCTTGCTGCTGTCGTGTTTGATCACTTTGACGCCGTCGCTTTCGAGGCGTCGCGCGATCGCCGCCCCGATCCCCCGCGAGGCTCCCGTCACCAATGCAGTCTTCATGCGCACCCCAGATGTTAGTGACTAACACTTTGGTAGTGTCTACCACGTGAGCCTCCGCGACCGCCAGCGCGCCGAAACCCGGCTTCTCGTGCAAACGCACGCCGTCCGCCTCTTCACCGACGTCGGCTACGACGCGACCACCGTCAACGACGTCGCCGCGGCCGCCGGCGTCTCGGCGATGACGGTCTACCGGCACTTCCCGACGAAGGAGGACCTGGTCCTCTACGACGAATACGACCCCGTGACGGCTTCTGCCGTACTTGAGCAGCCTGTTGGCCCTTTGTCTCTGCGGATCGGGCGCGCGCTGGAGTCGACCGCCGCCCTGGGTACTTCCGAGGAGAAGGCGTTCCTGCTGGCGCGGCTACGGCTGATGATCTCGGTCCCGGCACTGCGGGCGCGACATCTGGACAGCCAGTACGCGACGGCCGATGCGATCGTCGCCGCTCTCGGTTCCTCCTCTGCCGATGAGGAGTTTCGGGTGCGGGCTACGGCGATGGCTTGCCTGGGGGCGGCGCATGTTGCGCTGGTGCGATGGGCCGAGACGGACGGGGAGGGGGATCTACCGGGGCTGGTCAGGGAGGCGCTGAGGAGCGTGTTCGGGGACTAACGCACCTACCCGCCACGCGCTTTCCCACTTGCAAGAGCAGAGCGCAAAGCGGCAATCAGTAGGCCCCTAAGGTGTTCCGGCGCACAGAATGTCAGGGAGCCCGCAAGAGTGCGCCCGGTGCCCAACTTTGGAGCAGCCTCAATTGGCGCCACCACAAAGGCTTCACCGCTATCAATGAATTCAGTCCTTGCTTCAAGTAGATAAGTAAGCGCTTGCTCATATCCTCGCCGCAAATAATCTCCTTCAGCGGTGTACTTACATTCGATTACGATTCCATATCGACTTTTATGATCGACCAGAAAAATATCTGCACCCTTGGTGCGACCTCGTCGTACTAACCCACTAGTGGCAAGCACATAAGGCTCTTTAGTATCTGGCGAATTCCAAATATCGCCTGCCTCGAACCACAAATCCCACGCCGTCGCACCTGGAATTTCTACTCGATAGGCCGGGCCATGCGAACGACCAGCAAGAGGACGTCGACTTACCACCCTACAACCCAACTCTTCTAATACTCCCAGAACAGTGCCTAAAATACCGAGATGAAACAGACGCCAAGCAATAGAGTCATCCGGGGCAAGCTGCTCAATCGCGAGTCTCCATAGATCCCCTGAATCTTCTTTTCGTAACTTTTCAGCAAGATCGGCAACGACTCGCCACGTAGACCCCAAACGGCGCATAGAGTCTATGATTAGAAGGTCCGGAAACACTGATTCGACAGCTTTAATTTCTGCGCTATTTGCCAGATTCTTTAACGTGCTCAATTGGGGGGTCAACTCATCCCCCACGTTAGCGCGAGACTTCTTTGCATCGCGATACACGAGCAGAAGCCTGTCAGCAGTCCACCGTAAACAACCCAATAGCTCATCGTCAGGGCTTCTTCTGCGAACACGCCCTGTAAACTCCGCCGGAGGCCACCCTCGCCGCCGCGTTTTAGGCCAGTCAACTGCGCCGCGCAACGATCTACTTACCACAGTCTCGGCTTGAGAAGCAACTGGCATAAGTTTCCACCAGTCCATAAGTCGAACCGGAAGTCGAACTACGTTTCCACGACATTGCTCAAACAAGACGAGATGCGCCCTCTTCGCTATATCATCCGCAGTCCAATCATAACCATCCTCGTCGATAACCGCCGACAAACCCGAAAAGAGTTGCCCCTTTCCAGACCAACTATGAAAAAGCTTACGCATACCTTCCCATGGCAGAGAAAGAACACTCTCTACCGAAGAGTCTTTAGCTGACCTCGAAGCCACTCCCATTCACCCCCGAGGACGTCGTCCGAACCGACCACTTCTGCAACGTCTTCCATTCTCTCGTCGCGATCATAAAGCGCGAGCCAGGAGCCCATTCCCGCCAAGTAAGCTTCTGCTATCAACCGAGGTATTTCAGAATCGGAAGTCTCCTGCAGGCCAGCTGATACATAATCCGGAATAGACAATAGTGCAGCTGGCCCCATAGGATCTAAGTAATTAAAGTGAGCGGAATATATTACTCCAAGAATTTCATGTATTCGATCTGCATCCTTCTTACTTAGCGCCCATTTAGTCTTGGCGATCCGGGACCGCAGTGCAACAGAGAAAGAAATGTCGTCTGGGGCGCCGACCGGCACGTGGCCAAATCGCCGACCTAGCGCTTCACCGAACCGAAAAACGCGCTGAGCGTCGACTGCATTGTAAGTGCCCAGTATGCGCCAATCTGTACCAGCTTTGTAGATAATTGGCTCAGGTGATACATATTTCCCGCGCAATCGGTCGCGACCTACAACCTCACTGTAAGGTTTCTCGTTCCAGTCAAGCACAATTGGGCTCGACCGCGGATCCGCGCTCACGCGCCCAACAATTACCGCCTGACCGGACAGCCAGGTGAGCAACCCACCAAAAATGCGATCCAGATCTGCACGATTTGCCTCATCGAGAACTAACCAACGGTCTTGTGCAATAGCCTCGAGGACATGTCCCGGACTGAAGCAGATTTTCCCCTTGTCGTCAACAGTATCTCCGCCAACTAGCTCACGAGTAGTCCAAGACTCGTCCGGTGTCACGAACAACGGATCATGAACTGTCGTCATGCCGTACGATCGCGGGTCCCGAGCAATCTCTTCAGTAATCTCAGCAACCATCTGAGTCTTGCCTGTCCCAGGCGGACCTACAAGCATGACGGCCTGGCGAGATTTTACCGAAAGGCGCAGCATACGACTCACCCGAGTATCAACGACGAGTGGATGTTCAGGCGCCCTCCGTCGAAAAGTTGCCGAAGCTTTCACTTTATTCGCCGCCACCCCAAAGCGCTGCGCAAGTTCTTTTGCGATTGTAGAATTACGGTCGCCCTGGTAGCCGATCCATTGCAGGCTCCACGTGCTCCCACGCTTCCCTAGCACCAAGATGGTTTGCGAAACTCCTGACTCCAGGTACTGACGCAACGCCTCCACCATCAGGTCATCATCAACCGAATCAGCTACTACAATCCCCAATTCTGTATTGGCCATTCTATTGGAATGCTCCAGCTGAGCGGCCAATTCTGCCGCACTGCCGACCTGGATAGCTGCAACCTTAGTTGAATTGATCCCCGCCGCAGATGCCATCAAATACTCGAGTCGAAAAAATTTCGTACCGCTAGGTGAATCAAGATCAACACCCGCCATGCCGTATTCGAGCAGCTCGGCGGGCTTCAGCTTTGACGGTTCAGTCATAAGAACTGACGGTACCGACCGGCTCGAACGTCCAGCCTCACCGCCACGCGCCTTCGCTCGGCGAAGTTCAGTCTCTGAGGCCTTGACATGCGCGAGTGCACGAAGCGGGCGTACGCAGGCCTCGCACAGCTACACTCAGTGTGCACGTCACACGGAGGGGTGGAATTTTGGACGAGGATGGCCTGTACGAGCAGCTTCGACAGCTTCGTGTCGCCAAAGCAGATGGCGAACAGAAGCCGTACAAGCCACTCCTACTTCTCTGGCTCTTGGGCCGATACCTCAACGAACGTTCCTCGGCAGTCGCGTATGACGTCGCTGAGGACCCCGTAGGGCGACTGATTGGGCGATTCGGTGGAGGCAACTCGCATCGAGCGGACCGGGCCGCAATGCCCTTCGTGCACCTAGAGCGTTCCCTTTGGACTGTGACAGCCGATGGTTACTCGCAACTCAGCAACAGTCCGTCACGATCAGGATCATGGCTAAGAAATCACGGTGCGCGCGGCGCCCTTCGACCTGAGGTCGTTGCCCTTCTTGACGAGCCATGGGTCATCTTCAAAGCGGCTAACGTTCTGTTTGACAACTACTTTGCATCGGGAGTCGTAGCAGAGCTGCGCTCTGCGGTGCACCTCGATCACTTCGGAGCGTCTCCTGCTACAGCTGCTCTTGCCCGTACCACACCGGCTGTTACAGAGAAAATTCAGCTTGCTTTCGATACGGATGAGCTTCCCCAGGCGCTCAGCCTTCCGGCCGATCTTGAGGATTTTGACTTCGATACCCAGCTTCGTTGGCATGCGTTCAGCTGGCTCACCGACTTAATGAGGAAGGAGGGGCGCAATCTTCCCTCCCGAAAGATCAAAGGCTTCGCCTTCAACGGGCAAAATTTTTCCCTTCTTGATCAGCAGGGAATCTGGAAGCCCCGTCAGCTTGACGTGGCACTTTCGATCAGGACTACTTATACCCCACCGCACAAGAGGCGTCCCTACGAGGATGAAGTAAGCGAAGACGGCCTAGTCCGATATAAGTACCGAGGAACTGAACCTGGCCTTTTTGCGAACGTTGCACTTCGCCGCGCTTGGCAAGAGAAGCGACCCTTGATTTGGTTCAAAGCAGTTGCCAAATCTGTATACGAACCACATTTTCCGTTCTGGGTGGTAGCCGACGAGCCAGAAAACCTGCAGGTCGTCGGCAGCTTCGATGCCCCGGACGGTACGGGATCAGTGTGGAGCACACTGATTGAGAACGGGAGGCACGCGCGATGGAATGCCAGGTAGACCGATCATGCTCCGCGACCTTTGCTCGACAGAACTTCCCGAATCGTCTAAGCGCGTATGCATCCCCCGAGTCGTCGACGCAAGCCCACCGGATAAGAGCACCTACCGGGAATTACACCACTATTATGAAGTATCGGGCATTAGCAGACATTCTTACCCGATAAGATCGGGCTGATTTTCAGTTCCGAAGTTCCATTGGACTATACACAGGCAGAAGAAACATTTAGATGCAGCTGACCTACATTACTTAATCGCAACGGCATTGTTAATCCGTCTGCCTGGTTCCCTGCTGCTACTGTGCGATCTGCGCCCAGTGCCGATTTATTGTCACCCTGAATCCGTTTCGATCCCACCAAGCGCGTATAGCATCGAATTGCTGAGTAAGCTGCTCAGCGGGCGCTCCCATAACCCGGTAACCACGCGTTGCAATGAGGCGCCCCTTTTGGAGCCCATCTGTCGGATCATCACACGGTGAACCCTCGAATTAGGACTGCAACCTAAGCTCGACCGACCCTGGAAAGCCGCTCGCGCTCGCGCGGCATAATCCTCCACGCCAGAGTTGCCGGCCGCGGCCAACGACGTGTTTCGTTGTCATGGCCGGTCGCGTCGATGGTCTGCCCGGACACGATGCAGTTGAGCACGAGGCAGAAGTCGTCATCGATGTCTGTGGCGCTTTCGAGGACTTCATAGACACGATCGCGTAGTTCGGCCGGGATCGCCGCCCGTTCGCGGGCAACGGAATCCTTTGATCGTCCGGGTGTCCGTGGGTGGACTGAGGGTGATACGCCGGTCGACGGATGCGAGGGGCATCGGCCACCCCGCCTGATTTGGGATTAGGAGTCACCGCGTTCGACTCGCGGGCATCCGACTACCGCTACGGCAAAGGAGGACTGGCCGAGCCGGATAAGGCAGCTGTCTTGAACCCGATGGACGACGTGGGGGCGTCGCACAGGTTCGACTCCCGGCTGGGTCGCTAAGATCCAACGGACAAACAAAAAGGCCCTCCCGCGAACGGGAGGGCCTTAGTGCTGTCTCAACCAGACGTGCGCCCGAAGGGATTCGAACCCCTGACCTTCTGATCCGTAGTCAGATGCTCTATCCAGCTGAGCTACGGGCGCTTGTTCAGTTTTCAATCTAGCACCTGCCGGAACAGGGGCCAGCGGAGGCTCCGGGATTTGAACCCGGGAGGGGGGGTTACCCCCAACCGCATTAGCAGTGCGGCGCCATAGACCAGACTAGGCGAAGCCTCCCAGGTCGAACGACCACTGCCCAGATAGGTTACACACCCGGAGAACCCCCGCGAAAGGGACCCCCCTTAGGTGCGCCGCAACGCTCTGAGCAGGCGTGATGGACGGCCGCCGAGGCCTTCGGCTTCGAAGACGGCGACGCCGACGCGGGGGAGGTCGCGGGCCGCGGGGTAGGCCAGGTAGCGCGGGACCCAGCGGGGCTGGAACTTGGCGTTGAAGCGGTAGAGGGTCTCGATCTGGATCCAGCGTGAGAAGAATCGCAGTGTCTTCGCGGACAGGCGCGCGACCGGGCCGGCGCCGATGCGTTGGCCCTGTTCCAGAACGGCGCGGAAGGCGGCGAAGTTCAGGGACACGTGCTGTGCGGGGGTCGTCAGGAGCAGTTCGGAGATCATCAGCTCGTTGACGCCGTTGTCGGCGGTCCGGTCGCGGCGCATGACGTCGAGGGACAGGCCCTTCTCGCCCCAGGGGACGAACTGGAGGACGCCTCGTACGGCGCCGTCGTGCTCAGCGGTGACCAGGACCGAGCCTGGATCACCCATCCGGCCGAGGGCCATGGAGAAGCCACGTTCGTTGTCGGTGCCGCGCCAGGTGGCGGCGAGGGTGCGGAGTTCGTCGAGTTCACCTTCGGGCACGTCTTCGGCCTTGCGGATCTGGACGGTGTAGCCCGCTCGTTTCGTGCGTGAGACGGCTTGGCGGACGCCGCGCATGACGCGGCCGTCGAGGGTGAAGGTGTCCGTGTCGACGACGGCTTCGTCGCCGATCTCCAGTACCTCCAGCCCGAAGCGCGCCCAGACGGTGGCGCCCAGTTCCGAGCAGCCCATGGTCGCCGGGGTCCACGCGTACCGTCGGCAGACGTCCAGGTACTCCTCGATGGCGCCGGGCCACGCTTCCGGGTCACCGAGGGGGTCCGCCGAGCACAGCGCGACACCGGCGATCACCCGGTAGGTGACCGCGGCCTTCCCCGACTTCGAGAAGACGACGAACTTGTCCCGGCGCAGGGCGAAGTACCCCAGCGAGTCTCGCTCGTCCAGCAACGCCCTGAGCCGCTCGACCTCGTCATCGGTCAGTTCAGGCGCGGGTTCGGCCGACCGCAGCAGGAAGTACGCCGCCAGTAACACAGCGCTGATGCCGAACAGCACGCCGACGGCCGCCGACAGGTCCTCCAGCCACAGCGTGTGGAAGACCGCCGGGCCGCTTACGCCGACCAGGGCCAGCACCGATTGCAGCAGACGGTCGCCGACGCCGAGGGGATCCAGCGCGCGGGCGAACGACAGGAGCGCGAAGTTGATCGCGATTCCGGCCAGCACCAGTTGCAGGAAGACCCGGATCGCGCGCCACCGGCCGGTCACCGGATCGGGGAGCGCGATGAAGTAGCGCCGGGTCGCGATCAGGGCGATCAGCAGCGCGAGCGAAACGAGCCCGGCGCCGAGGACGTGCCGCAGTCCGAGGTGCGACACCGTCAGGAGTACGGCGGCGGCGACCGCCAGTTGCCAGGCCCGTCGCTTCCGCCGTTTGAGGCCGGTCGCGAGCAACATCAGCAGCACGCCGGTCACCAGCACGACCGTCGCCGCGCCGACCGTGGCCTCGTGCGGCAGTTCCAGCCATTCGGCGACGTGCCCGCGCAGGGTGCGCCGCCCGGCCGGGACCAGCACCGAGACCAGGGCCAGCAGTCCTGCCAGCCGGGTCACCCAGGTGATCACCAGCACCGAGGTGGCCCCCGCCACCCGCCACGCGCCCGCCAAGTTCCGCCCCCGTTAACTCCTTGCCAGCTCCACGAACGGTACAAGGGCGTCGGGGTTCAGCAGCGCATCCCTGCTGACGGCGCGGTCAGGTGAGACCCCCGAAAGGATCTTCTTGACCGGAACCTCGCATTTCTTGCCGTTGAGGGTGCGCGGTACCTCACTCACCTGCACGAACCGGTCGGGCACATGCCGCGGCGAGAGGGCCCCTCGCAGCTCCTTGCGCAGCGCGGGCTCGACCTCGTCGAGCGAGACGCCCTCCGCCAGGACGAGAAAGCACAGCAGCTGACCGTCCTCGTTCCCTGCCGCCGAGGTGTCGATCACCAGCGAGTCGGCGACCTGGTCGAAGGACTCGACGACCCGGTAGAACTCGGCCGTGCCCATCCGGACGCCGCCGCGGTTGAGTGTCGAGTCGCTGCGCCCGTAGATGACCGCGGAGCCGCGTCCGGTGATCCGGATCCAGTCGCCGTGCCGCCAGATCCCCGGGTACATCTCGAAGTACGCCTCGCGCAGCCGCGAACCGTCCGGGTCGTTCCAGAAGAACACCGGCATCGACGGCATCGGCTCGGTGATCACCAGTTCACCGACCGTCTCCACCACCGGTTTCCCCTCCTCGTCGAACGCGGCGACGGCGGCGCCGAGCGCGCGGACGGAGAGTTCACCGAGCCAGACCGGGACGTCCGGGGCCGCCGCGACGAACGCCGCGCACAGGTCCGTGCCGCCGGACACCGAGCAGATCTGGACGCGTTCGCCGACTTCGTCGACGATCCACCGGAAGCCTTCGACGCTCAACGGCGCACCGGTGGATCCCAAGGCGCGCAAGGCGGTGAGGTCGTAACGCTCCGCCGGTTTGATCCCGGCCTTCAGGCAGCTCTGGATGAACGGCGCCGAGGTGCCGAAGTAGGTCACGCGGTGCTGCTCGGCCAGCTGCCACAACACGTTCAGGTCCGGATATCCCGGGCTGCCGTCGAACAGCACGATCGTGGTGCCGGTCAGCAACCCGGAGATGAGGAAGTTCCACATCATCCAGCCGGTGGTGGTGAACCAGAAGAACCGCTCGCCAGGGCCGAGATCGCTTTGCAGGGCAAGGGCTTTGAGGTGTTCGAGGGTGATCCCGCCGTGACCGTGGACGATGCCCTTCGGCAGACCGGTGGTCCCCGAGGAGTACAGGACCCACAGCGGGTGGCCGAATTCGACGGGCTCGAAGGCCAGCTCCGCGCCGTCGTTGTCGGCGAGCAGGGTGTCCCAGTCGAGGGTGCCGTCGAGACGGCCGCCGGCGTAGTCGACGAGCACGGTCGCTTCGAGGGTGGAGATCTCGTCCCGCAACGAGTTCACCGTCGACCTGCTGTCGAACCACCGTCCATTGTAGACGTACCCGTTGACGGCGATCAGCACCTTCGGCTCGATCTGCGCGAACCGGTCGGTGATCGCCCGGACACCGAAGTCCGGCGAGCACGACGACCAGACGGCGCCGAGACTCGCCGTGGCGAGGAAGGCGATCAGTGTCTGCGGGCAGTTCGGCGCCAGCGCGACGACCCTGTCCCCTTTGGACACTCCCAGCTTTCGCAGGCCTTCCCGCGCGGCGGCGACGGCGGACCGCAGAGCGCCGTAGGTCAACTGCGACGAGAGACCGTCTTCGCGGTGGAAGATCACGGCGATCTCGTCGTCGGCCTTGGCGGCGCCCGCGACGCCGGGCATGAGCGAGTGCTCTGCGTAGTTCAAGGTGCCGCCCACGAACCACCGCGCGTTCGGCATCTCACCGGTGAGCACCTCGCCGGGCCGGTCGTGCCAGCGCATGCCGAGGAAATCGGCGACGGCCGCCCAGAACTCGGGCCCGCGCTGGACGGAGAACTCCCACAACGCGTCGTAGTCGTCGACTTCAACTCCGCGTTCGGTGCGCAGCCAGCGGCGGAACGCGTCGATCTTGGTGTCGGGCAGGCGGCTCGGCTCAGGGCGCCAGAGCACTTCCGGGGCGTCGGCGGTGTGCGTCACCCCGCGATGTTAACCCCCGTTAACCGACTTAGCGAGCCCCGGTGAACAGCTCGTACGCCATCGTCTTGAGCCGCGCCGCGTCGAGCGGGGTCACCGTGAGCCAACCGCGGTCGCGACGAAGTCCGTAGCGCCCGTCATGCGTGTCCACCCAGGTCAGCGTGCCTTCGCCGCGCACCCAGCGGCCCTCCCACGACTTCCTGGTCGCGCCGAGCCGCCCGCTGCGGATCCGCTGCGTCGCGATCCTCACCAGCACGATGACCTCGGGTTCCCGCAGCCCGGCATCGCGCAGGACGTCGGAGAACGCCGGCTGCCCACCGCGCTCGCCCGCCTCGCACGCCGCCGTGTAGTCGTCGACGCGCAGGTTGACCGAGAGGCCGCGCCCCTGCTCGCACGGGGGCAGCGCCTGCAGCAGGGTCGCGGCGACGAGCGGTTCCCGCAGAGCCGCCAGTTCGACGTCGGTGCCGGCGACGCCGATCGCGACGGCGCCCCGATCGGACACGCAGCCGACGGCCCGGTACGACGGATCGCCGTCGAGCCGCAGGTCCAGCGTCAGCTCGCTGTTCGCGAGCGTGTGCAGCAACCCCACCAGTTCGGGCGAAGGCGCCTCGACCGTGCCCAGGCCGCGCTCGGACAGTGTCCGGCCAGCCGTCGCCATCAGTTCGGCCCGGAACTCCGGCGTCCGCCCGACGTGCGGCACCTCCAGCACCGCGGGCAGTTCGTCGCGTCCGTGCACCGACCACAGGAGGAACAGCTCGCCGATGTGCAACCGGATCCAGTCCATCAGCGGCCGCCCCTCGGGTCTTCGCCGATGACCGGCGGAGTCACGTACCCGCCGAGCCCCCAGACGTCGGAGTCCTCGACGAGGTAGTCCGGCGCCTTGTGTTCTCCCTCGTCCTGCTTGCCTTGCTGAGGCGCCATTCCCATCGGCATCCCGCCGAATCCGCCCATGCCCGCGGCCGCCGCCCGCGATCCGCCACCGGCGAGCTGGCCGGGCTGGCCCGACGGACCGAAGCCGCCGACGCCGGATCGGCCGCCCTGCCCGAGCTGCTCGTGGGTTCCGCCGGAGGTGCCGGGTGCGCCGGGCGGCGGCGGCACGAACGCGCCGCTGCTCGCGCCGGGCGGGCGTGGTGCGTCGGCCGGCTCCCGCACCTGGATCGGGGCGACGTCGTCGACCCCGCTGCTGCGCGTCGAGTCGTCCGGCGGTGTCCCCGGTTCCGGCTCCGGGACGGGCTTCGGTTCGGGCTCCGGCTTCTCGGGCGTCTTGAGAAGCTGCGGCTGCTTGCCGTACGAAGTGAAGCGGGGGACGTTCTCGTAGACCTCGCCGGAACTCCGTTGCATCCGCGTCATCACGTCGGCGGCCTGGCGATGCAGATCCTGCGAGCTTTCGTCGGTGGGCTCGGCGACGATCCGGCCTGCCTCCGCGAAGTCGGACTTCGGCGGCGAAGACGTCGACATGGCCTGCGTCGAATCGGACATCGGGATGGGACGACGCTTCGGTACCTCCGGCGGCTTCGGCCGTGCGGAGAATCCCGGCGGCTCCGGCATCGTGCGCCGCGCGGCATCGGCGATATCCGCCTGGCGGCGCAAGCAGTTTGCGACGTTCTCAGCGCGCCAGCCGGTCTCGCCTGCCCAGTCGACGAGTTTGATCGCGGCGTCACGAGCCCTGTCCGCGCCCTCGCCGGTCCAGCCGTCGGCGGTGGCGACGATGGCCGCCCTGAGCTCGGAGCCGACTCTGTCCAGGAACGCGCTGATCTTCGCCCACTGCGCGGCGACGGATTCCGCGCCTGCCAGGTCCAGCTCGTTGTGGACCATCTCGTAGAGCTCTCGATGCGAGTAGCTCATCCAATCGATGTCGGCGTTGAGGTGCTCGGGACCCGGCTGGGGCTCCGGCTCGGGCGGCGGCCACGGCGTCGGCATGATGCGCATCAGCGCTCGTCCTTCCGCTCGGGTTCGACCAGGTCCTCCATGTCGAACCGGCGCGCGACCCGCTCGAGCTGCTCCTGGCCTTCCTCGTCCGCGGCGACGTACATCTTCCGCGCCGCCATCACGGTGAGCTGGAAGTCCTTGAGCACCTTGGCGAAGTCGTCGAGGACGGGCACGGCGGCTTCGGTCCCCTCCGTCGCGGCACCTTGGAAGCGTTCGCTCATCGTGTGCCCGACGAGGTTGTCGCCCAGTTTCAGGGGCGCCTTGAACTCCGTCGAGTCCTTGATCAGCGCGTTGAGTTCGTGACGTGCCTTCAGCAGCGCGTCGACGAGCTTTTTGGCGGCGTCTTCGGTGACCTTGACGGTCCCCTTCTTGGCATCGGTCTTGGTGTCCCGGATCTGACCCGCCACCGGCGCCAAGGCCGGTGACGAAGCACCGAACGCGGCTTGTGGCGTCACGGGCACCTTGGGTGACTGTGCCATTTGACCCTCCCCTGTCACATCTGAAGGGGAATGTTAGCGCGGATGGAGTCAGCGCAGGTGGGCGTCGAACCAATTCAGCGTGCGCTGCCAGGCCTCCGCGGCCGCGTCGGGGTCGGCGTCGAAGCGGTGGTTGGCACCTGGGTAGCGGACGACGTCCGTCGCGACCCCCGCCGAGGCCGCCGCGTCGCGCAACTGCTCGAACTGGGCGCCTCCGGCCTCGTCACCCGCGTCACCGTACATACCGAGCCATGGGCTGGTCAGCCGTCCCGCGATCTCGACGAGGACCGGCAATTCGGCGACCCCCTGCCCGCCGACGCTCACCGCCGCGCCCAGTCTGCGGTTCGACGCGACGACCAGCGCCGCCGTCCCGCCGAGGTCGAAACCGACGACACCGACGAGATCCGCCTGGACACCGCGCTCGGACAGCCAGGCGAGCGTCGCGTCGGTGGCGTCGAGCAGGTCCCGCTGCGTGAGGTCGTCGCGATCGAGATGCGGGGTGACGGTGAGCCAGCCTTCGCCGGCGAGACCCGCCAGCAACAGGCCCAAACCCTCTTCGACCTCTTCGGCCTCTTCGTGCAACACGACGAGTCCGCCACGGACGACGCCTTCCGGTTCGGCGAAGGTCAGGCGCAGCGTGTGGCCGTCGACGTGCTGATGTTCCACGGTGGTCGTCAGGGTCATTCCTCCATCAGACCACTCTTAGGTAAATATTCGGGGCTTGCCCCGGCGCGGGAGGATACGGTGTCGGAGCCGTCCCCCAGAAGTAGGAGCGCCGAAGATGTCCCCTGTTTCGCCGCGTGCGGATCTCGAATCGTTGCCGAAGTACGTCCCTGGCCGGACAATCCAGGGTGCGATCAAGCTGGCGAGCAACGAGGTTCCCGGTGGACCGCTGCCGAGTGTGGCGCAGGCCATAGCCGAAGCGGCACAGGGCATCAACCGGTATCCGGACATCACCTCGTCCGGGCTCGTCGAGCGGCTGGCCCGCGAACTGCACGAGCCGACCGAACGCATCGCCATCGGCTGCGGCTCGGTTTCCCTTTGCCAGCAGATGATCCAGGCCCTCTGCGGACCGGGTGACGAGGTCGTCTTCCCGTGGCGTTCGTTCGAGGCGTACCCGATCGTCACGCAGGTGGCGAACGCCGTCAGCGTGAAGGTGCCGCTGACGGACGGGCACGGCTTGGCTCTCGACGCGATGCTCGCCGCGATCACGCCGAAGACGCGGCTGGTCTTCGTGTGCAACCCCAACAACCCGACCGGGACGGTCGTGCGGCGCGCGGAGCTTGAGCGGTTCCTCGACGCCGTGCCCGCCGGGGTGCTCGTCGTGCTCGACGAGGCCTACAAGGAGTTCGTGACCGACACCGAGGTGCCGGACGGTGTCGAACTGGCGCGCGGCAGGGACAACGTCGCGGTGCTTCGGACTTTTTCGAAGGCGTACGGCCTCGCGGGTCTCCGCGTCGGTTACGCGGTGGCACCGGAACCGATCGCCATCGCACTGAAGCAGGTGTACGTCGCCTTCTCGGTGAACATGATCGCCCAGGCGGCGGCCATCGCCTCCCTCGACGCGGCCGACGAACTGCTGGAGCGCTGCAAGGAGATCGTCTCCGAGCGGACCCGCGTGCGGGATGCCCTGCTGGCCAAGGGTTACGAGGTTCCGGAGACCCAGGCGAACTTCGTCTGGCTGCCGCTGGGCGAGCGGACGACGGCGTTCGCGGAGCACGCACTGGAGCGGAAGCTGATCGTGCGCCCGTTCGCGGGCGAAGGTGCGCGAGTGACCATCGGGACGCCCGAGGAGAACGACCTCTTCCTCGAAGCGGCGGGAGATTTCCCACGCTGAGGCCGAAAAGGTCTCGGTCGCGGTGCAGTACATGATGGCCCCCTTCCTTGCGTCTAGCGCAAGGAAGGGGGCCATCATGTACTGGGTCCGCTATTTGAGGAGCAACTGCACCATCGCGGCGAGGCCGATCACGATGATCACGGCGCGCAGCACCTTCGGCGAGAGCTTGCGGCCGATCTTCGCGCCGACCTGGCCGCCGATCGTCGACCCGACCGCGAGCAGGGCGACCACCGGCCAGCTGACGGGCGCGATGAAGGCGTAGACCGTGCCGGCGACGATGTTCACGACGGCGGAAAGCGCGTTCTTGACGCCGTTGAGCCGTTGCAGCGACTCGGACATCAGCATCCCCATCACGGCGACCATCATCACGCCCTGCGCGGCCGTGAAGTATCCGCCGTAGATGCCGATCAGGAAGATCAGGAACAGCAGGAGCGGCCCGATCTTGTGGACCTTCCCGTTCTCCTCGCGGCGCTTCGCGACCCATGCGCCCACTCGGGGCTGGACGATCACCAGCACCACCGCGAGCCCGACCAGCGCGGGCACGACGGTCTCGAAGGCGTCCTTGGGCAGCGAGAGCAGCAGGATCGTCCCGCAGATCGCGCCGAAGAACGACGCCACGGCGAGTTTGACGACCTCCGGCCAGTAGCCCTTGAGCTCTTGGCGGTAGCCGATCGCCCCGCTGACGGTGCCCGGGGCGAGGCCGATCGCGTTGGACGTCGTCGCCGTCAGCGGCGAGTAGCCGAGCGCGACCAGGACCGGGAACGTCACCAGCGTGCCCGAACCGACGACCGTGTTGATGGTGCCCGCCCAGAGCCCCGCGATGAAGATCAGGACCGCGTGCCACCACGTCATAAAGCACTCACTCGCGCACCATAAACAGGGTTACCTCCTTTCGCGCTCTGGATGTGTCTAGTCGAACATTCATGTGCCCGTTATGCCCCGTTCGGCGCGAACACGCAGAACTCGTTGCCTTCCGGGTCTTCGAGAACGTCCCATTCGATCTCGCCGTCCCTGGCCCGCACGAGTTTCGCACCGGCGGCGACGAGTTCGGCGGTCGAGCCGAAGACGTCGATGTGCATGCGGTTCTTCACGGTTTTGGTCTCGCGCACCGGGTTGACCCAGATCAGCGGGCCGCGACCGGCCGGATCGACGATCGCGACCGGCCACTCCCGCGGCCGGTCCTCCTGATGCGGCCGCACGTAGCCCATCGCGGCACACCACCAGTCGGCGAGGGCCTGGTGGTCGTTCGCGTCGAGGCAGATGTCCTTGAACACCGCCGTCATGAGTTCTCCTCCGGTAGATGGGCCGCGGTGATCTCCGCGGCGACCGTCCAGCCGAGCGCCAGGTACAGCGCCCGCCCCTCTTCCGTCGCCACCAGGACCGCTCGTTCCGCCCCGGCGGCGACCGCCACTTCGTCGAGCCGTCGCATGACGAACCGGCCCAGCCCGCGCCGCTGATGCTCGGGCTCCGTCACCACCTGATCGACCACCGCCGTGCCGCCGGCGATCGCGACCCGGCCGGTCGCGGCACGCGAGCCGTCGGGCGCGCGCACCACGACGTCGGTGACGACGCCGTCGCCGACCAGTTCCGCCCGGTACGGCTCGGGCGCGGCCATGACGGGCCGCATCGCGAGCGGAGTGCTCATCAGGTACTCCGGTGGGCCGACCTTCCAGTTCGGCGGCACCGTCTCCGCCACCTCTTCACGGGAACCACTCACCTTCAGCCACGTGCCGGGCTCGGTCAGCGCGCGAGCCCGGCGAGCGGCCGACTCCGCGTCCGCCAGCACGTATCTCACGCGATGCCCCGGACGGCCGACGTCGAGCCGGTAACCGTCCGGTTCGGCCACCGGGAGGCCGACGCCGCGGGAAAGCGCCCAGCCGTGCACCCATGCCTTGATCAACCCTGCCACCCCAGTCATCGTCCGATGATGACACCGGCCACCGACAATCCCGACCGGTTCGCCGAACCTGCGAGGATGGGGCCGTGGCCGACGACGAGCGCGAAGTCCGCGCGGAGCAGGTGTGGAGCGCGACGGTCGATCATCTGCGCTCGATGATCGACTCGGGCAGGCTTCCCGCCGGGTCGAGGCTGCCCGCCGAACGGGCGCTCTGCGAGCAGCTCGGAATCAGCCGCGGTTCGCTACGGCAGGCGTTGCGGGTGCTGGACTCCATCGGCTACGTGCAGGTGCGGCCGGGTTCGGGCACGTACGTCCGCGAGAACCTCGGCGAACAACCGCTGCGCGGCTGGTTTTCCGAACACGAGCAGCTGGTCGAGAAGCTGTTCGACCTGCGGACCACCGTCGAACCGACGCTCGCCGAGCGACTCGCGCTCCAGCACACGCCGCGGGTGCTCGCCCGGCTGGAGAGCACCGTCGACGAGATGGAGCAGGCCGCGGCCGACGGCGACATGCTGCGCGTGATCGCGGCCGACGCGGAATTCCATCGGGTGATCGCCGGCAACGCGGGCAACGACGACGTCACCGATCTGCTGCGTTCGGTGCTTTCGCTGGTCGGCGAGGAACGGCGGGCGGCGCTGCGGCTTCCCGGCCAGATCCGCAAAGCCGTCGACGAGCACCGCGCGATCCTCGAAGCGGTCCGCCGCTCGGACGCGGCCGCCGCACGGGAGATCACCCGGAAGCATTTGCTCGACGCGAAGACCTACGTCCACGACTACACCGCTCGGGATTGACGCTTCCTTGATGGCGAACACAGCGTCTGGCGAGTAGAGTTTTCAGAAGGTTGTGAAACTTCTGATAGGGGCGTGCGGTGGAGAAGGTCCGATTCACCGAAGAGAAGGCGACGATGCTGGCCACGCTGTACGGCCGTGCGCTCGACGCCCGCAGTGCCCGGCCGATCCTCGGTGACCAGGCCGCCGACGAGGCCGTGAAGCAAATCGACTACGACTTCTCGAAACTCGGCGTCACCCCCGACATGGGCTTGACCGTCGCGCTGCGGGCCAAGCCGATGGACGAGTGGGCGGCGGACTTCCTCCGGAAGCATCCGGACGCGACGGTCGTGCACCTCGGCTGCGGAATGGACAGCCGTGTCCACCGCGTCGACCCGCCGCCCTCGGTGCGCTGGTTCGACGTCGACTACCCCGACGTCGTCGACCTGCGCGGCCGGATCTATCCGGACCGGGAGGGATATCGGACCATCGGCTCGTCGGTGACCGACTTCGGGTGGATCGACGAGATCCCGTCGGACAAACCCGGTCTGGTGATCGCGGAGGGGCTGACGATGTATCTGCGGCCGTCCGAAGGCGAAGAGCTGCTGAGGCGGTTGATCGCGCACTTCCCGCAGGGCGGCGAGATGGTCTTCGACACCTTCAGCAGGCTCGGCATCAAGCTGCAGAAGCTGAATCCCGTGGTCCGGAAGGCGAACGCGACGCTGTACTGGGGCATCGACGAAATCTCCGAGCTGGAACGGCTCGGGCTGACGCTGGTCACGAAGCTCGACGCGACGGACTACGCGACGCCTGAGGCGAAGGAGCGTCTCTCGGCGTCGATGCGGGCGCAGTTGTGGCTCGTGGGGCTGATCCCGGCCTTCAAGAAGATGGGACGCATCCTGCGGTTCCGGTTCTGAGGGGCGGTAGAACGCATTTAGTCCTCTGAATGCGTTCTACCGCCGGGCGCGTCAGCGTGACTCCAGTACTCGTTCCACGAACCGGTGCAGTTTGTCCTCCAGCCGGAAGACGCGTTCCTCCAGCGTCAGGGACTCGAACGGCTGCGGCACGTCCGACGTCAGTTCGCCGCGGATGTACTGGCTGCACGCCAGATTCGCGCACGCGTAGATGCCGAGCGTGTTCCCCTCGCGCCCGGGTTTCCCCGCGCGGCGGCCGGAGAACAACGCGATGTCGGACAGCGGATGTGTCGTCGTGCACAGGCCGCACATGTTGCTCAGCAGGACACGGCCCTTCGGCCGGGGCGCGGCGCGAAGGGACAGGCCGACGATTTCCCCTTGGTAAGGCAGCACGAGATACGCGCGGGAAGCCGCCTTCGGATCGCGCCAGCCGAGGAATTCCCTTTTCTCCCAAGGGATCTCGTCGGGCCTGGCGGGCAGGGTGACCCCCTTGGCCTCGCCACGCGTGCAGTTCACGAAGGACGCTCTGATCTCGTCCTGGCCCAGCGGTTCCATGTCTGCAAGGTAGCCACCGCACGCGAGAACTGGCCAACCGTTTTCCGCCGGAGGTCCTACGATCACCGGGTGCGTGGGAAGACGATGTCGAGCCGGTTCCGGCTGGTGCTCAGGACCAGCCTGGGCTTCGCCGCGCTCGGCATCGGCTCCAGCGTGTGCGGTGCCGGCGTCGTGGCGTTGCTGCTGCTCGTGCAGGGCCTGCCGAGCGAGGTCGGCGACCGCGGCTGGATCCTCTCGGTCACCGCCGCCGGGATCGTGGCGCTGTCGCTGGTGGTGGGCACCCTGTGGACGGCGTGGCTGCAGCGGCGCACGGCGGTCTGGTTCGTCTTCGGCCGCCCGCCGACGAAGGCCGAGGCCGAGCGGGCGCTGCGGCTCCCGGTCGACATGGCGATCGTCAGCGGGACCCTCTGGCTGATCTCGACGGTCGTGCTCGGCTCACTCGCCAGGGTGCTCGGGTCGTGGGCGGATTCCCTCGGGATGGCGCTGGTCATCGGGCTCGGCGGGCTGACCACGGTCGGCCTCACCTATCTCGCCGCGGAATGGGTCGCGCGTCCGGTGATGACGATCGCGCTCAAGGTCACCCCGCCGAAGGGGACGCTCCGGGTCACCGTGCGGACCAGGGTGGTCGTCACCTGGTCGCTGGCGAGCGGCGTCCCGTTCCTCGGGGTGCTGCTGGTGGCCACGCCGCCGGACTTCGGTAAGGGTGACCACGTCGCGAGCCTGATCATGCTTTCGGTGATCGGGCTGAGCGTCGGCGCGATAGGCACGGGCTTGCTCGCGAAGGCCGTGGCGACCCCGCTGCACCGGCTCCGCGTCGCGCTCGACGAGATCGCGCGCGGCAACAAGGAGATCGTGGTCGACGTCGACGACTCCAGCGAGATCGGCCTGCTGCAGAGTTCGGTCAACGACCTCGCCGCCGGGCTGCGCGAGCAGGAACGGATGCGCGACCTCTTCGGCAGGCACGTCGGGGACGAGGTCGCCCGGCACGCCCTCGAGTACGGCGCCTCCCTTTCGGGTGACGTGCGCGAGGTGACGGCGCTGTTCGTCGACGTCGTCGATTCGACGGCCTTGGCGAGCCGGACCCCGCCCGAAGACCTGGTGAAGATGCTCAACCGGTTCTTCAGCAGCGTCGTGCACGCCGTCGGGGCGCGCGGCGGGCTGGTCAACAAGTTCCAGGGTGACGCCGCGCTCTGCGTCTTCGGCGCGCCGACCCGGCTCGCGGACGCGCCCACGGCCGCGCTTTCGGCCGCGCGGGCGATCCGGGACGCCGTCCAGGAGACCGGCGAGCTGGACCTCGGCATCGGGGTCGCGAGCGGGCGGGTCTTCGCCGGTCAGCTGGGTACCAGCACCCGGTTCGAGTACACCGTCATCGGCGACGCGGTGAACGAGGCCGCGCGCCTGACCGAGTACGCGAAATCCGCCGAAGGCCGCATCCTGGCGAGCGAAGCGGTGCTCAAGGCGGCGCTGGAAAGCGAACGCTCGCACTGGGAGCCGTTCGCGGAACTCGAGCTGCGTGGCCGCACGGAACCCACGCACGCCTGGGCGGCGAGCGCGCTCAGCCCGGAATGACGTCCGGCCAGCGCAGCAGCGTCGAGCCCCAGGTCAGCCCGGCCCCGAAGGCACCCATCACGACGCGGTGACCCGGCTGCAGCGTCCCGTCCTTGGCCGCGTCGGCCAGCGCGATCGGGATCGACGCCGCGCTCGTATTGCCCACCTTCTCGATGTTCGAGTACATCACGTCCTCGGCGAGCCCTAGCTGCTTCGCGCAGGTCTGCAGGATGCGGATGTTCGCCTGGTGCCCGATGAACCGGTCGACGTCGCCGACTCCCCAGCCCGCGGAGCCCAGCACCGTGCGGGCCGATTCGGCCATCCGGGCGCAGGCGTGCCGGAAGACGGTCTGTCCCTGCATCACCAGATAGTGGTCACGCGGGTCGTCCGAGCGGCGGTTCTTCGCGCCACCGGCCTCGACCCAGAGCAGCTCCGCGAGTTCGCCTTCGCTGTGCAGGTCGAACGCGCCGAGCGCGCCGAGTTCGTCGGCCGCACCCGCGCGCAGCAGGACCGCGCCCGCGCCGTCGCCGAAGATCGGCACCGTGCCGCGGTCGTCGGGGTCGACGAGCGAGGTGAAGACGTCCGCGCCGATCACCAGCACGCGGCGCGCGATCCCGGCGGCGATCAGCCCGGCGCCGGTGGCGAGCCCGTAGATGAACCCGCTGCACACGGCGTTGACGTCGAACGCGGCGACGCCGTTGAGCCCGATCTTGGTCGCCACCTGCGGCGCGCTGGCCGGGCACAGCTGGTCGGCCGTCGACGTCGCCAGCACGACGGCGTCCGCGCCGTCCTCCCCCGCCGAGGCCAGCGCCCGGCGCCCCGCCTCGGCCGCGAGGTCCACAGTGGACGTTCCGGGATCGACGACCCGGCGTTCGGCGATGCCGGTACGCGAGCGGATCCACTCATCGGAGGTGTCCAGCCGCCGGGCGATCTCCTCGTTGCCCACCACGCGCGGCGGCAGCCAAGAGCCGAGACCCGCGATAACGGCCGCCTGAGATGAGGGCACCAAGAAATCCTTTCGCGCGGAAAAAGAGGGGTCTGCCATTCACTTGTAAGCGCTACCATTCAGTAGACCCGTCAGTTGTGTTCCGGGTCACATTTCAAAGAATCTTCACTTTTCCCGGCGCACCACGGGCGGACCAGCGACAACCGCGACTGACCTGGGCGGACGGGGTGACGGGGCACACCGCGCGGCGCGTGGCCGGAGAGCGGGCGGGCCGGAGAGTCGGCCGGTTAGCCTGATCAGGTGCACACACCCGACCTCGACCGCCTAGACGTGGCCATCCTCTCCTGCCTGCAGGCCGACGCCCGCACGATCGCCGAGTCCATCGGGGCGAAGGTCGGCCTGTCCGCCGCGGCCGTGCAGCGGCGGATCAAGCGGTTGCGCGAGGCCGGGGTGATCGAGCGCGAGGTGGCGGTGCTGTCGCCGCAGGCGCTCGGGCTGACGATGACGTTCGTGGTGATGGTCGAGATGGAGCGGGAGAGCCTCGCGGTGCTCGACGGCTTCCGGCGGCAGGTGCTCGCGGACGACAACGTCCAGCAGTGTTACTACGTGACCGGCAACGCGGACTTCGTGCTCGTGGTGACCTGCCGGGACATGGCGGGCTTCGAGGCGTTCACGCGGCGGATGTTCTTCGACAACCCGAACGTGCGGCACTTCACGACGTCGGTGGCGATGGACCGGGTCAAGACGGGGCTGACGCTGCCGCTGGAGCCTTGACCGGGAGCTGATCTTCGCTATTCTGGCCTGCTGCCTTCTGGGGGAAGGACCACAGCAGCCATGCAGACCCAGCTCCGCCTCTTTCTCACCGCCACCTTCATCGACGCGCTCGGCAGCGGGATCTGGCTCCCGTTCGGACTGCTCTTCCTCGTCCACGGCCAGGGTTTCGGCCTGATCGAAGCCGGTACGGCGCTCAGCACGGGGGGTCTGCTCGCCCTGGCGACCGGGCCGCTGGCGGGAGCCGCGATGGACCGCTTCGGTCCGCGCGCCCTCCTGATCGCGGGCAACCTGCTGCGGCTGGCCGCCTTCGGCTGTTATCCGCTGCTGACCTCGGCCTGGCAGGTCGTCGCCGTCACCCTCGTGGCGGGCGTCGGCGACCGGTTGTTCTGGACCTGCAACGCCCCGATGGTCGCCGCGCTCACCTCCGGCCGCGACGCCGAGCGCGTCCTCGGCACCCAGACGGTCGGCCGGTTCGCCGGCGCGGGCGTCGGCGCGGCGGCGAGCGCGGTGCTGCCGGAGATCACGAGCCCGGCGGCGTTCCATCTCATCGCTTACGCCAACGCCGCCACCTTCGCGGTGGCCGCGGTGCTCATCCGGTTCCTGCCCGCCGCGGCCCGGGTGTCCGAAAAGGACAGCCCGCCAGGCTGGAAGGCCGTCTTCGCCGACCGGCCCTACGTCGGGTTCTGCCTGACCCACATGTGCTTCACCCTGGCGAGTGCGAGCAAGTTCGCCGTCTTGCCGATCCTGGTCCGCGACTTCCTGCACGGTCCACAGTGGATCGCCGGAATCGCGATCACGATCGGAACGGTCACCGTGGTCTTCGGCCAGCACCTCGTGATCCGCGTACTCGACGGATACTCCAGGACCACCGGGCTCATCACCGCAGCCGTGGTCTTCGCCGCCTCGTTCGCGCTGCTCATTCCGGTCACCTCGGTCCCGCTGCAAGTTGCGATCTGCCTCATCCTGTTCACGAGCTCGACCTTCTCGATCGCCGAGGCGATGTTCGCGCCGCTGTCCACGGCGGCCGCCGCCGGAGCCGCGCCACGCGGGGCCGAGGGCCGTGCCAGTGCGCTGTTCCAGCTGTCGTGGGGACTGCCGATGGCGCTGGCCCCGGCCATCCTCGGCGGCCTGCTCTCCGTGAGCGGCCCACTACTGTGGACGTGTCTCACCGCGACCTCGCTACTCGCCGTTCCCGCGCTCCTCGGGCTGAAGAAAACGCTGCCGGGCAAACCGCCACAACGGGTATCGGCCTGACCGCAAGGGGTCTGTGCCCGGCGTTACACCACTATGGACATGTGCAGCCGATAGCGTGAACGTACCGATAGTCGCGTCATTCGCCGTGTGCCCGGGCATCTCCTTGCCGAGACGAAAAGTTCGCGCCGCGCGAACCACGAGCACTTAGGAGTGGCCGTGCACACCGACGCCGTTCACCAGAGCCAGTTCGTACTGCTGAACAACAGCAGCACGCCCGTTCTCTCCCGCCTGTCCTTCCACGTCGACGAGCCCTACGCCGTCACCGTGTCGTTCCGGACCGAGCGCGGCCGGTGGGTCGAGTGGACCTTCGCGCGTGAGCTGCTCGCCACCGGTCTCACCGACCCCGCCGGGTTGGGTGACGTCCGCGTCCGCCCCGACCTCTCCGAGGACGAGGCGATGCTGACGCTGGAAATCGAGTCACCCGATGGCTATGCGTCGTTCGAGCTCGAACGCGAAGACGTCGAGTCCTTCCTCGATTCCACATGCGAGCTGGTCCCACTCGGCTCCGAGAGCGAGTACTTCGACATCGACGCGCTGATCGAAGAAATCAGCAACGTCTAGCGCAGCCCGCGGTACGGAAAAGGCGAAGGGCGGACCGAGTGCGCTGGAGGCACTCGGCCCGCCCTTCGTCCTCTTCGGTGGTTCTCGGCGACCGGGGCTGGGGTCAGCCGAGCACCAGGGATGTCCCGGTCGCGGACAACGCCGGCCGGACCGGGAAGAAGTACGTCACCGAGCTGTTACCGCCGGACAGCATGCCCTGGGCCTGGTTGCCCGCGATGAACGAGCCGCCGGAGTCGCCGGCCTGGGAGCGCACGTTGGTGGCGGTCATGCCGTAGACCGTGCCCTCGGCGTAGCGGACGGTCTGGTTCTTGGCGCCGACCGTGCCGCAGGTCCAGCCGGTGGTCGAACCCGACTTGCAGATCGAGGCGCCGGTCGCGGCCTCGCTCGAGCCACTCACCCGGGTGCCGTTGTTGATGATGCCGCGCGGCACCCAGTTGCTGTTGACCCGGACGTGGCCGTAGTCGTTGCCGGGGAAGCTGGCGCGGGCGAACGAGCCCATCGCGACCCGGTTGGATCCGGTCACCGTGCCGGGACCGCAGTGCCCGGCGGTGAGGAAGCCGCCGTTGACCGAGAAGCCGATCGAGCAGCGCGAAGAGTTGTTGATGTAGTAGGCGTCGCCACCACGGACGTCGTACTTCAAGGTCGGCGCCCCCGCGGTCTCGACCACCGAGACGGCGGTCTTGTCGACGCCGGTCTTCTCCAGGAACGAGTCGACGGTGCCGCCCTTGCCCGGCAGGACGTTCAACGTCACACGGTTGGTCTTGGTGTCGACACCCCAGCCGGTGATCGCGCCGTCCGCCGCGCGCTCACCCGCGTTCAGTTTGTCCACAGTGGAATCCAGCTGGGCCGCCGAGAAGCGCACGAGTTCCGCCTCCGCGCCGCTGGCCTGCACCTGGCCCAGCTTCGCCGCGTCCGTGACGCCGACGCGGAGTTTGCCGGTGGCCTCGTTGTAGCTCGCGCCACCGAAGCTGCCGGCGAGTGCCGAAGCGAGTTTCTGTTCGAGCGCGCCGGCGGCGGTCTCGCTCTGGATCCTGGCGAGTGCCTGGTCGGCGGTCAGGCCGAGGTCCCGCTGCAGGGCGGGGACCATTTCGGCGTTCAGCAGGGTGTCCGAGGACGCTGCCGCGGGGGTGCCCGTGACGAGCGCGCCGGTGGCCAGTGCTGCCGTGGCGGCCACACCGAGGAGCTTCGTGATCTTCATGCTTCTCCCTCGTCATCACGCACGGCTCCGGTTCGCCATGCGATTGCCCTCCCCCGACGGGTGAGAGTCGTGGAACCGGAGACCGCCCGCAATCCGGGTCGGCGGGGGATAGGTATACCCATTCTTCGGCGGCCGAATCCCCTGCTCCAGGGGCAGTCACCTAAAGCCGACACCCGGACGGACACGTCCGTAAGTAGGGTTTCGAGCGAATACCCTGTGTAGTCGTCGCCACCCCCTGAACGTGGGATGAATCGCCGAATCGGGTTTGTCGCCGATGTTTCGGGTGCCCGGTGATTTTCCAACCGACGATCCGTCAGCCAACCGGTGACGGTGCGTTCGCGGACGGCCTCATCGGGTGCCCGTGCTGTCCGGGTTGGGTGGTTTACGACCAGGTAGGCAGTGCTTAGGCTCCGCAGGACAACGCACAAGATCGTGTCGGGCTCACCGGGAACTCCCCACCGAGGAGCGCATGATGTGGCTTGCCACCCCTCGCCCGACCTCGGTTTCGGTCCGCGCCGGATCGACGGCACTGGTGGGCCGCGACGTCGAGGTCTCGGCGATCGTGAAGATTCTGCTGCGCCGTCCCGCCGCCGTGCTGATCGAAGGCGAACCCGGGATGGGCCGCAGCAGGCTGCTCGAAGAACTGGCGGGACGCCGAGAGTTCGCGGCGGGCCGGGTGCTCTTCGGTGCGGGTCAGCCGATGCGCGAGCCGTTCCCGTTCGGACCGGTGCTGGAAGCACTGCGGTCGGCGGGTGACCGGCCGCTGGGCCCGCTCAGCCCGGTCGCCGGGGTACTGAGACCCTTGCTGCCCGAACTCGCGGAAAGCCTTCCGCCCCAACCGGAACCACTCGCCGACCCGTGCGCCGAACGGCACCGCCAGTTCCGCGCCGTCCGGGAACTCCTGATCGCCTGCGGGCCCACGCTCGTCCTGATCGACGATCTTCAGTGGGCCGACGAGGGCACCCGTGACCTGATGCGGTTCCTCGCCGCGGCCATGCCGTCCGAACTGGCCGTCGTCGCGGCGTACCGGACCGGCTCACCGTCTAGACACGGAGGCGCGGGCATCCCGTTCCGCACCCCGCCGAACGTCCAGACCGCCCGCGTGACACTGGGCCCCCTCGACGTCGATGCGGTCGGCAAGTTGGCGGAGGAATTGCTGGACCTGCCGAGGGTTTCCGCGTCGTTCACCGCGAAACTCCACGAAAGCACCGCCGGGATCCCGTTCGTGGTCGAAGAGACGCTGCGCGCGTTGCGTGACGCCGCCGGACAGCTGCCCATCGGCGAGGTGCTCTCTGACCGGCTGCTGGAGAGCCTCGAAGTCCCGATCTCCTTGCGTGAGGCCATCACCGAACGGCTCGAAACGCTGCCGGACCCCGCCATCCGGCTGGCGCGCGCGGCGGCGGTGCTCGCCGTCGCCTCCGAACCCTCGGTGATCGGCGAACTCGCCTGTCTCACCGGCGACGAACTCCGCTCGGCCCTTCTGTCCACTTTGGACGGCGGGGTACTGGGCGAACTCGGGGGCGACCGCTACGGCTTCCGGCATCCGTTGGCGCGCAAGGCCGTCTACGACACGATCAGCGGGCCAGAGCGCACCCTGCTGCACTCACGCGCCATCCAGGTGCTCTCCGATCAGCCGGTTCCCCCGCTGACGCTGCTGGCGAACCACTCCCGCGCGGCCGGACGGACCGAACAGTGGCGCCACTACGCCGAGGCCGCCGCCGACGAGGCCATCGCCCACGGTGACACGTCCCGCGCGATCGACCTGCTCCAGTCGGTACTGGCGGAGGCGGGGCTCGGCGAGGACGACATCGCCCGGCTGGCCACGAAACTCAGCCAGGTCGCCTTGCGTGGATTCCGCCCGGACGTCATCGAGACACTGGAGCGAATCCTCGACGACCTCACCGACCTTCGCCCGAGTGCGCGCGGGACGATCCGGCTCAGCCTCGGGATGCTGCTGGTTCGCACCATCGGGCGACTCGGCCGCGGCCGGGTCGAGGTGGAGAAGGCCATCACCGAACTGGTCGACGAGCCGGAACTGGCCGCCCGGGGGATCAACCTGCTCGCCCAGCCGATCGACGGGCTGACCCCGTTGTCCTGGCACGAGGTCTGGATGGAACGCGCCCGTGAGGTCTTCGACCGGCTCGAAGACCCGGAGCTGCGGCTGGCGCTCATCGGCGACCGGATCTCGACCAGGGCGCATATCGGCGACGGCTCGGCGTGGGCCGAGTTCCAGGAGCTGCCCGACCAGGGCGGCAGCGTCGCCGAGCGCGTCCAGCTCGCGCGGCTGTGGTGCAACCTCGCCGACGCCCAATCCTGGGCCGGACATCTGACCAGGGCGGAAAAGCTGGTCACCGAAGGGATCCGCCGCGCGACCGACGCCGGCGCCCTCTACGCCGCCGGACTCGCGCAAGGCACCCGCGTCCGACTGGACTGGGTGCGCGGTGAGTGGGCCGGGCTCGCGGAGGCCACCGAACGGATCCGCGACGCCTATCCGGACCTCGGTCCGATCGTCATGGAATCGTCGCTCGTCCTCGGTGGCCTGGCCGCCGTCCGCGGGGAATTCGCCGCCGCGCAACGACATCTGGCCGCCGCGAGCGTGCACGCTCCGGAACACGGGCCCATCCCCGTCGTCCTTTCGGCGGCGGGGGTCCTGATCCGGGTGCTCCTCGCGACGGACGACGTCGAGGGTGCCTGCGCGGTGGCCGACAACACGGTCGCCGCGGCCCGGCGCAAGGGCGTCTGGGTGTGGGCGGCCGGTCTGGTCCCGGCCGCGGCCGAGGCCTACACGCGGGCCGGACGCTGGTCGGAGGCGGACGCCGTGGTCGAGGAATTCGCCCGCGGCGTCGAAGGCAAGGACTCCCCCGTCTCCGCGGCCGCGCTGCTCGCCGGCCAGGCGATCCTGCTCGACGCGCGCGGCAAACATCCCGTCGCGGCAACGGTTTTCGACGAGGCGGCGGCGGGTTACGAAGCGCTGCCGATGCCGTACCAGGCCATCGGCGCCCGGGAGCGGGCGGCGCTGTGCCGTCTGACCGCGGGCAACCGCAAGGCGATCGAGGACCTCGCCGCGGCCGCGGAGGCCTATGAGCGACTCGGCGCCACCCGGGACGCCGGACGGTGCCGCCATCAGCTGCGGGAGCATGGCGCGTGGGCGCCTTCGCAACGCGGGCGGCGCGGCTACGGCCAGGAGCTTTCGCCCCGGGAACTCGAGGTCGCGAGGATGCTCTCCGACGGGCGCACGAACCGGGAGATAGCAGACGGACTGTTCCTTTCCCCGCGCACCGTGGAGCAGCATGTCGCGAAGGTCCTGCGGAAACTCGGCGCGCGTTCGCGGACGGACGTCGCCCGCCGGATGTCGACCTACGCACCCGCCGCAAGTGGGTCGTGAGCCGAACGGCCACCGCCGCCCTGCCGCGCCCGCCGGACACCTACCGCCGGTGACCGATTTTCCTTTAGGGGCAAGAAAAGCGTCCGATCGGGCACTGTGATCCATTCCATCGGCTACACCGGTGGTCGTACGGTTCCGTACAGTCATGCGCTGTGCTAGTTTGTTTTCGCCATTAACAAAGTCGGCGCTCTTTTTGCAGGTCAGCCGATCGGGACGGGGTCGCACCCCCGCGAGGGAGTAGCGCAGAAGCATGGCTGAACGAGCCGATTTCGCGCTGGGGACGGTGGAGGCGACCGTGGTCGGGCAGGCGCTCGGCGTCGATGTCCGGTTGTTTCCCTTACGCGTCCGCAACACTTCGATCGACCCGGAGCGCTACACCGCGCTCATCCGGAAGGTCTATACCGATCTCGAACAGCGCCGCCTGTCGATCAACGGCGAGCTGAACCCCGCCATCCGCACCGCGTTCGCGCTGCTCGCGAACCACCGGATCACCGTTTCGATCAACGGCATCGACGGCATCGGCCAGGACATCGCCGTCCTCACCGTCACCGACGGCGCGCAGGCCCTCGGCATCACGCAGGCGCACGGTGAAGACGTCCTCCAGTTCGCGCTCTTCGCGGACGAGGAGCTGGTCGAGGTGCTCGCCGGCGTCCTGCCGCGGATGCGGCCCGCGTCGACGGGCCGCCGCACGATCGTGCGGAAGGAGGAGCGCGCCGTCTCCGCGATGGCCGCGCGCCGTCAGGCCGAGGCGGAGTTCGACGAAGAGGAGACCGACGCGTTCGGCAACCTCCAGTTCACCGGCGTCGTCCGCGCCCGGCCGGAGCCACCGGCTCGACCGCGTGGCGAAGAAGGCGATGTCGCGGTCCTGGAGAAGGTGCTGTCCGGAACCCGTCTCGGCGGCGGGCACATCATCGTGAGCGGCATCGGCCGCCGCGGCGAACGGCTCCGGTCGACGCCGTTGAGCTGGCTCGACACCGAAGACGGCCGGTACCTGGTCTGGACCGAGACCGACGAGGCCTCCGGCGCCGTGGTCGGGCACTACGAACCGGCAAGCCAGTCCGGGGTGGCGAACGCGATCCGGGACGCCATCGCGGACATCTACTGACCTTCCTGAACCCGGCGAGAGGATCCTCCGTGACCGAGGAAGCACAACCGGTCCAAGCGAAACTGGCCGACGCCACGCCGATGATGGCGGCGACGCGTGTCGGCCTGGCTGGCCGGGACCTGAAACTGATGGCCAAGCAGGGTGGCTTCGCCGTCGACGACACCACCGGTGAGGAGATGATCCGCTCGCTCCAAGGTGTGCTCGACAGCCTCGAAGAACGCTGGACCGCGCTGACCAAGCTGCAGAAGTCACCGCCGATGAGCGGCACCGCCACCGCGCGCTGGGTGTCCGGGCACATGCAGGGCACCGCGACCGACGCGCAAGGCCTGCTCACGCAGCTCGAAGCGGCCCGCGCCGAGTTCCCGACCTACGTCGAGGCGATCGAACTCGGCAAGCGGAACTACCGGGAACGCGACGACGAGAACCAGCGCAATCTGACGCGGATCGACACCGAGATCTGAAGGGGAGACCAGTGAGCGACTCCGCGGAAAAGACCACGAAGGTCTCCGATCCCACTTCGAAGGACTACGACCCGAACAGTCCGTTCTACGACGTCACGGCCGACTCGTCGTCCGAGTACTACGTGGGGCCGCTGGCGGACAAGGCCGCGTCCGGCGACGAGATCCGGGCCGGCGCCACGGCCGGGACCGATCTCCTGTTCAACCTGCTCGGCTGGGGCGACACCGCGCTCAACGGGTTCAAGGACATGTTCACCCAGCGGATGTACGAGAAGCAGCTGGAGAACGCGCGCCAAGGGCTCGAGAAGGACCTCGAGATCCGCAACCCCGGCCAGCCGCCGTCCACGGTCTGGGCGAACGCCACCCACGAGCAGATGCAGGCCGCGATCGTGGACAACGCGGACTCGGCCGCGGTGGGCGAGACCTCCGAGGAATGGGTCCGGATCGGCAACGAGCTCGCGACGCACCAGCGCAACCTGGCCAAGGCGATCAACGCCAGCACGGCCAACTGGCAGGGCGAAGGCGGCGACGCGGCACGCGAGCACCTCGCCGGCGTCGGCAAATGGCTCGGCGCGACCGCGAACGGCGCGACACTGACCGGGCGTCAGCAGCAGATCCACTCGCAGACGCTGAACGAGACGCAGAAGCAGATGGCGGCGAATCCGCCGGTGCCGTTCGACGTGCGGGAGGCCAACGCCAACCTGCAGACGATCACCGACCCGTACCAGTACATGTCGCAGCTCGGGAAGGATCTCGAAACCTTCAAGAAGCAGCAGGACGCGCGTGACCGGGCCGCTCAGGTGATGACCCAGTTCGACACCACGGTGGGCTCGGCGATCGCGACCCCGGCGTTCCCGTCCCCGCCGAAGCTGCCGTCCGCGCAGGCGACCCGGCAGTTGCGGGGGACTCCGGCCGGCGGTGGCGCGGGTTCGCCCGCCCACGCGCTTCGCGACCCCAACTCGCCCGAGAACGCCGACGGGACGCAGCGTCCCAGCCCCTTCGACGTGGGCTCGAACGGCGCGGGCCCGGATGGCATCGCCGCTTCGACGGACGGGACGGCGCACGGAGGCGGAGCCGGTGGTCCCGGCGGTGTGTCGCCGTTCAACTCGCCGAACGGTCCCTCCGGCGGAACACCCGGTGGTGGCTTCCCCGGTGGTGGCGGTCCTGGTTCGCACCCGAATCCGCCCGGCATCTCCGTACCGGACCTGCCGACCGGCGGCGACGGCTACCGTCCCGCGGCGGCCTCGGGGCCGACCATGCCGAACCTGCCCAAGTTCGACGACGGGACGCACACCACCGGCTACACGCCGCCGTCGATCCAACCGCCGTCGTACCAGCCGCCCAACGTGCAGATGCCGACCATCCCTGAAGGCGGCGGTCCGCGCACCGGTCCCGGTGGCGGCCTCCCGTACACCCCGCCGAACATCCCCATCCCGAACCGGCCGACCGGCGGGCCGGGCCCGGTCATGCCGAAGATCCCGCCGATCGGGAACCCCGGCGGCTCGGGAGACAACATCGGCAGGCGGCTCGGCGGACTGCCCTCGATCCCGGACGGCGGCTCGTACAAGGGCACGCCGTACACCCCGCCCAAGCTCCCCAACCTGCCGAACATCCCGGGCGGCGGCGGTGGCGGCAACCTCGGTGGCATCGGTGCTGGCGGTACCGGCGCGGGTGGCGGCGGCCTCGCCGGCGCCGGAAGGTCGACGGGCTCGCTCGGGATGGGCGGAGCCGTCGGCGCGGGCGCGATGGACGCCGAAGCGGCCGCGGCCCGGGCGGCCGGTTCCGGCAAGGCCGGTACTCCCGGCGCCATGGGTCCGATGGGCGGCATGGCACCCGGCGGCGCCAAGGGAAAGGGCGAGGACGACAAGGAACACAAGGTCGCCGACTACGTCGAGTCCGACGACCCGTCCTTCTTCGCCCCGGACGAGGTGGTGGCACCGCCGGTGATCGGTGACTGGAAGAACAAGGACTGGAAATGACGGCTTCGTTCGACGTCGATCCGGACGACCTGACCGCGCACGCGAGCCATCTCGAAGGGCTCGTGGACCGGTTGGAGACCGCGCAGGGCGCGACCGGTTCGGCGATGTCGGCGGACGCGTACGGCCTGCTGTGCGCGTTCCTCCCGCCGATCGTCAACCCGACCGGCGAACGCGCGGCGGAGGCGATAAAAGCGGGCGCGGAAGCCGTCCTGGCGTTGGCCGACAACGTCCGCACCGCCTCGAAGTCCTATGTGGACGGTGACCGGGACAACGCGGAACCGTTCAAGGCCGACTTCAAGGCCTTGCACATCGGAGGAGTGAAGTGACCGGCGCGAACGGGCTCGGGGAACTCATGCGGGACCCCGAAGAGGCTCAGCGCAAGCTGGACCAGTGGGCCGAAGGGCTGGAGAACAAGGCCCAGCGCTACGCGGCCGCCCAAGAGCGGACCGAGCAGTTGCGGCTGACCGCGTCCAGCTCCGACGGCGCCGTCAAGGTCACCGTCGGGGCGGACGGTGGCGTGACCGAGCTCGAATTCGGGAACAAGGCCAGGACGTACCCGTTGGAGGAGCTGTCGCGCCAGATCCTCGCGACCATGCGCCAGGCGCAGTCCGGGATCGCGACGCGGGTCGCCGAGGTCATGCAGGAAACGCTCGGCGACGAGGACCAGGAGACCCGGTCGCTGATGATCGGCACCCTGCGCAGCCGCTTCCCCGAGCTGGAAGAGGAAGAGCCCCCGTCCTCGCCCTCTCCCCCTCCCCCGTCGTCCTCCGCCGACACCCCACCGTCACAGGCGCCTCGCGAGAAGCGCCACGAAGCCCCGGAAGACGAAGGCAACTCACCCTGGTGAGGCCGTCTTTCCTGAACCACTGAGAAGGTCGTTGTGGGTAATCCGCTGGTCGCGGAGGTCAAGGACTCGACGAAGGCGTACACCGGCTCGTCACTGCTGGAGTCGGCGTTCGAGCTGAAGTCGGCCATCGAAAGCGGCGACTGGGCCTCGGTCGCGCTGGGCGCGGTCGGGACCGCGCTCGACGCGCTGTCGATGGCGATGGACCCTTTCGGCGCGATCCTCGCGAACGGCGTCGGCTGGCTGATGGAGCACGTCGGTCCGCTCAAGGAGGCGCTCGACGCGCTCACCGGCAACGCCGACGAGATCGCCGCGAACGCCGAGACCTGGAAGAACATCGCGGCCGAACTCGGCGAGGTCGGCGCGGATCTGGCCGGGATGGTCTCCGCCGATCTGCAGAGCTGGACCGGGGTCGCGGCCGACGCCTACCGTGACCGGGCCAAGGACACGGTCACACTGCTGGACGCGGCGAAGGCGGGTTGCGAAGGCGCGTCCAGCGGGGTGAAGACGGCGGGCGAGGTCGTCGCCGCCGTGCGCGCGCTGGTGCGCGACATCATCGCCGAACTGATCGGGCACATGATCAGCTGGGCGTTGCAGGTGCTGTTCACCCTCGGCATCGGGCTGACCTGGGTGGTCCCGCAGGTGGTCAACGCCGTGGCGAAGACCGCGAGCAAGATCGCGAACCTGACGAAGAAGACGGTCAAGGCACTGCAGGCGCTGATGCCGCTGCTGAAGCGGGCGGACGACCTGTTCGGCGACGCGGCGAAGGCGTTGAAGAAGTTGCAGCCGGGCAAGGGCGCGCCCGGGTCCAAGCCGAACAAGCTGGACGAAGGCACCACCCCCAAGGGCAGCCCGGACGGCGGCACGACACCGTCCGGCTCGCCGCCACCGAAGAACGATCCGCCGCCACCGGCGAAGTCGGATCCGCCCCCTCCGCCGAAGAACGAGTCCACGGACGGGCCGACGACGCCGTCGGGTTCGCCGCCCCCGCCGCCCAAGGATCGGGGCGGTCCCACACCGCCGCCGGACAAGCGGATCAAAGACGGCGACAACGATCCAGGGAACGCTGTCCCGCCGAAGAACCGCAACGACTGCGGTGACCCGATCGACGTCGCGACCGGTTCGATGATGCTGACCCAGGACGACGTCGTGTTCGCCGGGATCCTGCCGCTGACCTTGTCACGGACGCATCTTTCGTCGTACCGGTTCGGCCGGTTCTTCGGCTCGTCCTGGGCGTCCACTGTGGACCAGCGCATCGAGGTCGAAGACGACGGGCTGCACCTCGCGCTCGCCGACGGGACACTGCTGACCTACCCGGTCCCAGTCTCCGACGCCCCCGTCTATCCAACCTTCGGACAGCGACTCGCGCTGTCCAAATTGGACGACGGCTACGCAGTGTCCACTCCGGACGGTGTGCTGCTCTTCTCCGGCACCGGGGACATCCTCCCGCTGCGCGCGATCGCCGACGGCGACGGGCACCGGATCTTCCTGCACTACGACGACAACGGCGTCCCCCGCGAACTGGTCCACTCCGCGGGCTACCGTCTTCTCATCGAGTCGAAGGACGGGCTCGTCACCGCGCTTCGGCTGCCCGGCGCGGAAACCGCGTTGCAGAACTACCGGTACGACGAGCGGCGGCGGCTGGTCGAGATCGTCGACGCCGCCGGTCTGCCCCTGCGGTTCACTTATGACGCCGAGGGCCGGATCGTGCGCTGGCAGGACGTCAACGGCCGTTGGTACCGCTACGGCTTCGACTCCGAAGGCCGCGTCGTACGCGCGCAGGGCTCCGACGGCGTCCTCGACGTCGGTATCGAGTACGACCGGGAGAACCTGGTCACCTCGGTCACGAACTCGCTCGGGCACGTCAGCCGTTACCAGCTCGACGAACTGCACCGGGTCATCGCGGAGACCGATCCGCTGGGCAACACCACCCGCTACGAACTCGACCGCTTCGGCAGACTGCTCAGCCGCACCGACGCGGTGGGCCGCACCACGCGGTGGGAAATGGACGACGAGGGCAACGTCGTCGCGGTGACCCAGCCGGACGGCGGCCGCGCGTTCGCGGAGTACTCCGCGCTGAACCGGTGGACCAGCATGACCGGACCGGACGGCGCGGTCTGGCGCCGCGAGTACGACGCCCGCGGGAAGCTCGTCCGGACCACGGATCCGACCGGCGCCACCACCACCTACGGCTACGACGAAGCGGGCAACGTCGCGGTCGTGACCGACGCGCTCGGTGGGGTCACGCTGATCGAGTCCAACGCGGCCGGGCTGCCGGTCGCCGTCACGGATCCGCTCGGCGGGGTCACGCGGTACACCTACGACGAGTTCGGCCAGACCACCTCGGTCACCGACCCGCTCGGCGGCGTCACGCGGACGAAGTGGGACGGCTTCGGGGAAATCGCCGAACAGATCGACCCCGACGGTTCCGTCTGGCGTTGGAACCGCACCACCGAGGGCTACACCGACGAAGCCGTGGACGCCCGCGGACTCGCGGTGCGCACCGAGTACTCGCAATTCGACCTGCCCGTCGCCGAGATCGGCCCGGACGGCGATCGGCTGTCCTATGTGTACGACACCGAGCTGCGCCTGGTGTCGGTCACCAACGAACACGGCCTTTCCTGGCGCTACGACTACGATCCCGCCGGAAACCTGATCAGCGAGACCGACTTCAACGGCCGTACCACTCGCTACGGTTACGACGCGGCCGGGCAATTGGTGCTGCGCGCCAACAGTCTCGGCCAGACGATCGCCATCGAACGCGACGCGCTCGGCCGGGTCGTCAGCCGCCGCGCGGACGACGACGTCGCCACGTTCACCTACGACGCGGCCGACCGGATGACCTCGGCGCGCAACGCCCATTCCGAAGTCACCATCACCTACGACGCGCTGGGCCGGGTCGTCGCGGAATCCCTTAACGGCCGGACCGTCCACTCGGAATACGACGCCGTCGGCCGTCGCGTCGCGCGGCGTACGCCGTCGGGCGCCGAGTCGTTCTTCGCCTACGACGCCGCCAATCGCCCCATCGCGCTCCGGACCGCCGGCCGTACCCTGCGCTTCGAGTACGACCTTTCCGGCCGTGAAGTGCTGCGACGGCTGGACGGCACGTCGGTGGAACTGCGGCAGAACTGGGACACCGCCGACAGGCTGACGTCGCAGATCGTCTCGAACGACCGGGGTATCGTGCAGCGCCGCGAGTACGGCTACCTGCGCGACGGCCTCGTCTCGTCGATCGCGGATCTGCTGTCCGGACCGCGCTCGCTGCAGGTGGACCGCGCGGGCCGGGTCGTCGACATCCAGGGGCAGGGCTGGCGGGAAAGCTACGCCTACAACCTCGCCGGCGCGATCACGCAGGCCGGCTGGCCCGGCGCGGATCCCGCCGTCGGACCGCGGCGCTACCAGGGCACCCTGATGATCGGTGCCGGTTCGACGTCGTACCTGCACGACAGCGAAGGCCGCACGATCGCCCGCCGCAAACTCGGCCGGGACTGGACCTACCAGTGGAACTCCGACGACCGGCTGACCGGCGTCGTCACCCCCGACGGCGAGCGGTGGCTCTACCACTACGACGCGCTCGGACGGCGGATCGCCAAACAGCATCTCGACATCCAGGGCCGGATCCTCGAACAGATCGACTTCACCTGGGACGGCACGAACCTCGCCGAGGAGATCCGCGGCGGCACCGCCGTCGTCTGGGACTGGGAGCCGGGCGCGGAACGGCCGATCACCCAGGTCGAACGGCTCTCCGGCCACGACGCCCGCTTTCACGCGATCGTCACCGACCTCGTCGGCTCGCCCAGCGAACTGCTCGACGAAGCGGGCAACGTCGTCTGGCATCTGCACACGTCGTTGTGGGGCAAGGTGCTTTCCCCGCCGGGGCAGGCGTACACGCCGTTGCGTTTCCCGGGCCAGTACCACGACCCGGAAACCGGGCTGCACTACAACTTCAAGCGCTACTACGACCCGGACACCGGCCGGTACCTCTCGCACGACCCGCTCGGCCTCGAACCGGCGTCGGACTCCCTGGCCTACGTCGGCAACCCGACGGACATGATCGACCCGCTCGGCCTCGCTCCGACAAGGCCGTCGAAGACTCCTTGCGCCAAGGGAGGAGGCCGGAATGGTGGCGGCAAGACGAAGTCCTCGGGCAACCGGGTCACCAAGCCGAAACCGGCACCAGGACCGAAGAAGCCGCGGCGGCCACCGCAGAGCTACCTCGACGGCACGCACGGCGCGAAGACCCGTGAGCAGAACCGGCTCACGGCGAAGTACGACAACGAGCTCAAGAACGACGGCCGGGAGAAGGTCTCCGGGAAGTCCCACGAGTCCGAGCACCCGGTCCCCTACGAGGCGATCGGTCGCGGCAGTGGCGGCAAGCGGGGTTCGGGTGACGACCAGAAGGACCTGGAGAACCACGCCTGGGCTTATCAGGAGGCCAAACCCGCGCACGCGTCGCATATCGGTACCGGTAACAAGGGTGACCAGGACCTGACGGAGGGTTCGAAGAATCCGAGCGGGTTCAAGAACAGCCAGGAGTACCGCGACTCCGAGCGCAACGCGCTGGAGGGTGGTGACCCGAACACGGCGATCCAGCTCAACCAGCTCGACTACGCCTTCCGTGACGGGTTCAAGAACACCGACAACACCCTCGACGGCAAGATCGCGGACGACTCGTACCACAAGATGATCGACGACGCGCACGCCGGCGGTAAGGGCCTCACCTACTCGACCGGTCCCGGCACGACCGCGTCCACCCCGCCGCTCAGCAGCCACGACGTCAAGGAACTGCACATGACCCGGGACACCATCCGGACCGGGGAGTGGCCCGAGGAGATGAAGCGGCAGAACCGCGAGACCTACGAGGAAGAAGTCGCGAGGATCCACGAAGAGACGTACAAGAAGCCGACCAAGGCGGATTGGGACAAGCTCGAAGCCGGCGGCTTCGGACCGCTCGACACCGGCAAGAAGGATCCGAACGCGATGGACGTCGACTGACGTAGAACGCGTTTCGTCCTCTGGATGCGGTCCTTGCGTGCGCGACTACCGCATCCAGAGGACGAAACGCGTGGCCTCGATGCGTGGTCTTCAGGCCGCGGCGAAGCTGACGACGCGATTCCGGCCGCTGTTCTTCGCCTGGTAGAGCGCGGTGTCGGCGACGTGCAGCAGGCGCTCCAGGACGGTCCCGCCGGACGGGTAGACCGCGACGCCGATCGACACCGAAAGTCCTCGCACGATCCGAGGTCCCGAAGCCGTCGCGACCTCGACTTCGAGCGCCATCACCGCCTGCCGGACCCGCTCGGCCACGGGGATCACCTCGGTCTCCGTCGCGCCGGGCAGCAGCACGACGAACTCTTCGCCACCGAAGCGCCCGACGGAGTCGTAATCGCGTACGTGCTCGGAGATCGTCGTCGCGACGGCCTTGAGGACGACGTCACCCGCGAGATGGCCGTAGACGTCGTTGACCTGCTTGAAGTGGTCTAGGTCGAGCATCAGCACCCCGAGCTTGCTCTTCGTCCTGGCCGCCGACGAAAGCGCCCGTTCGCTCAGCAGATGCCACGCGTGCGCGTTGAGGACCCCGGTCTTGCCGTCGATGTTCGCCGCGATCTCCAGCTGCCGCACCAGCACGCTGCGGTGCAGCACCAGCACCGGCAGCAGGACGAACGGGACGAGCGCGGGCGCGTGGACGATGCCCAGCGCGGTCGAGGTCCCGAGCACCAGGGTGGTGACTTCCAGCAGGTTGTCGTCACCGGTGCCGAACAGGGAGCGCGGGGATCGGCCTCCGGTGTGCAGGTAGACCGAGAGCGCCACGATGAACGCGTTCGCGGCGGTGAACACGGCCGCCGCCTCGACGATCCGCAGTGATCCGGTGAACCCGACCGGCAGGCCGTTCCAGCCGGCGACGATGACTCCCGAAGCCAGGCACGAGAGCACGATCGCCGCCGCGCAGTACACGACGCGGTAAGCCGGGCGGTGGCTCATCCCCCGCCACACCCGGAGCCAAAGATGCAGGTAGATGAGCAGGCCGAGCGTGACGGCGAGGCCAGACGGAAGGACGAGCACCCCCGCGAACGTCCACACCGACGTCATGTTGATGTGTGGCCGGTCACAGAGGGTACGCCGCAACCGTTCCACCGAACGAGAAAGCTCGGCCTGGACGAAAGCGAGGCCGAGCAGTGATCCGAATCGGACGAATTCCGTAATCCCGTAGTTCGATCGGAGCAGGGCGATGACCGCGACCGCCGCCGCAAGTCCTTCCACGACAAGAAAAATCGCGGGTACTCCGCGTGGTCCGGACCATAGTTCCCAATGCCCGACCCAGGTTCTCAGACGTGTACCGGCCCCTTCTCCGGCGAGTTCCGCATCCCCCATAATCATCGTCACCGGTCCCCCTTCCGTACGCATTTCAATGTATCCGAGGTAGTACTGAGGGTGGCTCGAGTCAATTCCGGAACACACAGATGGAGCAGTGGGAGGGAGGACCATCATGAACGGTCGCGAGGACTGATCCCATCGAATCAACCCGTTCGGCTCCCGGCCGGGAGCCATACATCGGACCCGGTGGCGATGGCACGTTTCCACGCCACCGCCATCGGGCCCGCCGAGGCGACGGCGACCGCCGCGGCCACCCCGACGGCCACGAACGGGCCGGTCAACTGGGCCAGCCCGCCCGCCAGCATGATCCCGATCCCTTGCACGGTCACCAAACTCGTCGAGGTCAGGCCCATCACCTGCGCTCGGACGCCGTCCGGGACCGCGCGGGCCATCAACGCGACGGCCTGCAGGTGGTACGGCGCCGCGCAGGCCCCGCTCAGCCCGATCAAAGCGAGACAAACCGGCAGCGGAGGGCGAAAGAAAAGAAAGAGCAAAGGAACAACGGATGCAATGGCGAGAATGCCGACGATACGCGTTTTCCGCCGCGCCGGAACCCATTTCGTGAAGATCCACGATCCTATTACCGAACCCACCGGATCCGCCGCGAGAATGAGACCGACCGCGAAACTCCCGGCCCTGAGTTCACCGGCGAGCGGCGCCGCGAGCCCCTCCGGCGCGATGGCGAACCCGGCGAGCATCTTCAACCCGAACAGCACCCGGATTCCTTTGCCCCGCCACAGTTCCCGGGCACCCGCACCACTGAATGCCCGCCCCACCCGGCTTTTCACCGAGGATTCCGTGACCGCCGGTGTCCGGCGACGGACCCCTGTGGACACGAGCAGCGCCGAGACCACAAAGGTCACCGCGTCGATCACCAGTCCCCAGTAGGGCGTCACGAGCCCGATCACGAGTCCGCCACCGCCGAAACCCGCCAGCTGTGCCGTTTGGATGGTGATCGTGCGCACCGCGAGCCCGGCGACGTACCGTTCGCCTTCGAGGACGTCCGGCAGCAACGCCAGCTGCGCCGCCCGGAACGGTCCGCCCGCCATCGTCAGGATCACCAGCAGTCCGGCCAGCACGAGCAGCGGTGTCCCGGGGACGGCCATCAGCGCGGCGACCGCCGCGCGCAGCAGGTCGCAGACGATCATCACCGTCCGTCGCGAATACCGATCGGCCAGCCCCGCGAACAGGGTGCCGCCGATCAGCGTCGGCAGATACGTCAGGCCGTAGGTGAGCCCGGTCAGTCCCGCCGACGCCGTTCTTTCCCAGACCAGCACCGACAACGCGACCCTTGCCAGCTGGTCACCGGCCTGCGAAAGCGCCTCGGCCGCCCACAACGCACGGAACTCGCCGACCGCGAAAGCGGCCTTGAACGCGGTGCCCCGTGCGGAATCCCCCTCTTTCATGAGCCCCTCCCCTTGGCTCACGGTAGTCGATCAATTCCGCTGTGTCAGCGCCCATCCGGCCCACGACGACCGTCAGTGTCCATTGTGGAGGATCGATTCCCGGGGTAAGCGCAGGTTAGAACGAACCCTCTCCTAGGTACCTACTCGTCACCTGCGGTCCTGCTCGCGTGAAGTACATACGCCTGACCTGCCCGAGAATGGTTCCGCCGGCGTCGCCGCCCGTCTCACACCTTGATCAACGGCATCCCGCACCAGCCCCACACCAGCGGGTAACCGAATACAAGTCTCCCAAAAGTCCTCACGGCCAGGCGGCTACCGGGCTCACCCGCCGTAGGTACCTCAAACACCCTTGGCCAGCACCCGAAACGCCACTCACGACCAACCGGACCGAAGAAGGTCTCAGCGACCGGAACTGTAGGTCATCATCCCCTGCGCCATGCGCATCGCGAGCGAACTCGCCACGGTGGGATCCATCATGTTCCGCAAGTCGTCCGCGGCCTTGTCCGACGACCCGGTGTCGATGCGCGGCTGCTCCGACGCACTCGTCTGGGCAGGCGGCAAGGCGACGACCTGATCCTTCGCCGCCGCCTTCTTCTTCGTCGTCGTCGCGGGCACTTGCTGCTTCACGGTGACCGGGACATAGACGGTCACCGGGGCGGGCTGCGGCGCGGGCTGCGCGGCGGGCGGCTGGGGCACGGCCTGCTGAGTCGCCACGGCGGGCAACGGTTGCTCGGACAGGGCGTCGTCGACCGGCGACGCGAGGGTGGTCATTCCGGCGATCCAGCCGATCGCGAGCAGCGCCACCCCGGCCCCACCGGCCAACCACGACCTGGCCCGACGGTGGATGACGACGGCCTTGGGCCGCAGGTCCTTGTCGACGACCGGTGCACAGACCGGTGGCCGGATCGGCAGTGGCTCCGGCTCGCGTTCGTTCTCGGGGCTGCGCCGCCGTTTCGGCAGGCTCGCCGCGATGATCCCGGTCCGGTCCAGCAATTCGACTGTCTCGACGGCCGCGCTGGAAGCGGCATCGGCCGACGGACGGCGCTGGGCGGCGCGCGGCATGGGGACCTCCGGAAGCGGAATCACGAACGTGAGCATTGTGGTGCATTTCCGACGCCGCCGTAAGTAATGCACCCCGATCGAGTTATCCCAGGCCGTCCGGACCACGGAGGGTTACTCCGTTCAGAGGTTGCTCATTTCTTCACCCTCCGCATGCCCAACCGGCCCAGCAGCGCCAGTGGCCGCTGGTAAAAGGAGCCGAGCAAGCGGGGAATCGCGTCGATGACATAGGCGTCCGCGCCGATCAGGATGCGCGGTGTCCCTCGTTCGATACCACGCACGATGGTCTGCGCGGCGCGCTCCGGCGTCGTCCTCGCGATCTTCTCGAATCCGTCCGCCGCTTTGTCGAGGTCCTGCTCGGCACCGCCTCGCGCGTCGCGGGCGATATTCGTCTTGATGCCACCGGGGTGCACGCAGCTGACCGCGACCGGATACCGGGCGATCAGCATTTCCTGCCGCAGCGCCTCGGTGAACCCGCGCACCGCGAATTTCGCCGCGTTGTAGGCACTCTGCGTAGGCACGCCGATGAAGCCGAACACACTCGAAACATTGACGATGTGCCCGTCACCCGAAGCGATCACCTGCGGCAGAAAAGCCTTCGTCCCGTTGACCACACCGCCGAGATTGATCCCCATCAGCCAGTCGTAGTCGTTCCAGGTCATTTCCTCGACCGTCGCGCCGAGCGCGACCCCGGCGTTGTTCACCACGAGGTTGGCGCCCCCGAAATCGGCCGCGACCTCCTCGGCGTTGGCGAGAACGGCGTCACGGTCCGCGACGTCCAGTTCGTACGCTTTCGCGTCCGCTTTTCCGGCGGCGGACGCGCAGAGCGCGACGGTTTCGGCCACGCGGAGGGCGTCGACGTCGGAAAGCGCCAGCCTCGCCCCGCGTCCCGCCAGTTCGATCGCGAGCGCCCTGCCGATCCCCGAGCCCGCGCCCGTGATCACCGCGACCTTGTCCGTGAACGACTTCATGCCCGCTCCATCCATCCCGCTCGACCGTTACCGGAAGTAACACATACTACGGCTGTGAGCTTGCTGTGTGTTGATCGATTCGGGCTGTGCTCAGGGACCGCTTATGGTGATCTGTAGCCAGGCAGCCGTGGACAAGCGAAAGGAAGGCGATGCGCCGCGCCCTGTTGGTCGTGCTCTGTGTCGTGCTGACCGCTTGCTCCGCCGCGTCCGACCCCGGTGGCCCCTCAGCCGACGACGCCGCCACGCCGGTGAAGGTCACCCCCGCCTCGCCGCGGTACAACCCGGCCATCGGCGCGCTCTTCCTCGACGGCTCGCACTTCTGCACGGCCAGCGTCGTCCACAGCGGCCCCGGTGATCTCCTGCTCACCGCGGCTCATTGCCTCCATGACGGCGAAGGCGGCGAATACGCGACGGGAATCTCGTTCGCGCCCGGCTATCACGACGGCGTCGCGCCTTACGGCTATTGGGAGGTCTCGGATCCGCAGGTTCCCGACGGCTGGGCCGATTCGTCCGATCCGGATCTCGATGTCGGGTTCGCGACCGCGCATCAGGCGGGCAACCCGAAAACCCTCGAAAGCGTCACCGGCGCCAACACCCTGCTGGCGAGCGGCGGATTCGCCCACACGATCACCCTGACCGGTTATCCCGACGAGCGGGAAGCGCCGCTCGTCTGCCACGGCACCAGCAGCCAGGCCGACACCTACCAGATGCGGGTCGACTGCCCCGGCTTCACGACCGGCACGAGCGGCGGCCCATGGGTGGTCGACCCCGACCCGGCGACCGAACTCGGCACGGTCGTCGGGGTGATCGGCGGTTATCTCTACGGCGGGGACGATCCGGACACGTCCTACAGCAGCTATTTCGACACCGACGTCGCCACCTTGTACCGGAAGATGGACGCACGGGGATGATCTCCCCATGAGCATCCACGACGTCCCGATCACCGGCGAGCCGATCCGCCTCGGCCAGTTCCTCAAACTGGCCAATCTGGCCGAAGACGGTTCGCACGCCAAAGACCTCCTCGACGCCGAAGAGGTCACGGTCAACGGCGAGGTGGAGGTCCGGCGCGGTCGGCAGCTGACGAACGGCGACGTCGTGGAGGTCGGCGGCGAAGGCGGCCGCGTAGTCCTGTCCTAGGCGCCTAGCGGCCTTGCAGCGGCGGCAGGCGCAACGCCCTGGCGAGTTCCTCGAGTTCGCGGTGCACCGGCTCGTTCAGCGGGACACCCAGCGCCTGACACTGTTCGAGGTATTGCGCCTCGCGCCAGCCGGGATAGCGGACCGGCGTCCCGCCCTCCCAGCCGAGCAGGCTCCCGAACAACGCGCTCGCGGCCTTGTAGAAACCGTCGGCGCTGCGCAGCGTCGTCGGCGCGATGGCCATCACCATCAGGCCGGTGTCGTGGTCGTGATCGCCGACGCCGGACAGCACCCCGGCGAAGATCTCGACCAGTAGAGCGAATCCGGCGATGGCGGCGCTGTCGGCGTCCGTCAGCGTGTCCAGATCGAGGACGAATTCGGGATACGCGCCCGCCGGGGCGGCCATGCCGAGCGGATTCGCGGCCGTCCCGCGTTCCCCGCCCGCCGCCATGACGAGACCGATCATCGTGTGCGGCAACGCCCTCGCGGCATGATGCCCGGCGCGGCCGAACGGACCGACACCGCGGACCGACATGAGCCCGACGCCGTACCGGCCCGCCCGGGTCACCGCCCGGTCCATCGCGTCGCCGACGGCCCACAGTCCCGGCGCGCGGCGGTAGTCGATCAGGGCGGCGGCGCCGCGGTCGGCGATCATCAGCGGTTCGGCCCTCGGCCGCACCATGCCGTTGACCAGCATCGGCAGATGCAGCCGGGTCAGCTCGGCGACCCCGGTCTCCGGGGTGCCGGTGAGATCGCCGTGGCACAGCGCCTCGGCGGCCATGCGGGCACGCGACCACGGCAGGTCGTGCGCGGTGAAGACCTCGGTGACGAGGTCGATCAGCGCGTCGATGGGAACGCGTTGCCAGACCTGTTCGGGTATCGGTGAGGGTTCGGCCGGTTCGGGGATCGGCTCGACGGGGGCACGGCGTAGCGAGCGGGGTCTGAGGGGCACTCCGCCGAGACTGCCCAAGCGCGTTTTTCGGCGTCAACGAACCGGGCCAGCTTCTAACCGACTGTGTGATCGAAGCACCCGGAAACGTCGGTGGCCGGACGTACGATCGGGGCATGTGCCGGAACATCACCACGCTTCGAGGCCTGGAGCCGGCGGCGACGCCGGAAGAGATCGAGGCCGCCGCCCGTCAGTACGTACGCAAGGTGACCGGGGTGCAGAGCCTCTCGGACGCCACCCGCGAACCGTTCGAGGCCGCCGTCGCCGAGATCACCCGCATCACCGAACGGCTGCTCTCCGAACTGCCCGCGCGCCGTCAGCCGCCGCCGACGGTGCCGCCGTTGCGCCGTCCGGAGGTGCAGGCGCGCATCGCCGCGAAAGCCGCGAAGAGTCAGGCCTCCTGAACCGCACTCGGACGGTTACGGTGTGTTCGTGACATCTCCGCAGGATCCCTACGGTCAGCAGCAGCCCTATGGGCAGCAACCTTACGGACAGCCGTACCAGCAACCGGGTTACGGATACGGCCCGCCGATGCCGCCGCAGGAACAGGGCCTGGCGATCGCGGCACTGGTCGTGTCGATCGCCAGCCTGGTCGTCTGCAGCGGGCTGCCGTCACTGATCGGCGTCATCATGGGGCATGTCGCGCACGCCAAGGCCAAACGCGGTGAAGCGGGCGGACAGGGGATGGCGCTCGCGGCGATCATCATCGGCTACCTCGGCGTCGCGATCATCGTCGGTCTCGCGCTGCTGGTCGTCATCATCGGAATCTCGACCGACTGGGACTTCGACTAGATCCGAAGCGTTCCGACAAGGAACCGTCGGATATCCTCGACGGCGGTAGCGTGTCCGAGCGGCCGAAGGAACATGTCTTGAAAACATGCGAGGGCTCTGTCCTCCGTGGGTTCGAATCCCACCGCTACCGCCAGTCTTGAGAGCCGGTTTCGAAAAGCGAAGCTCCCAGGCCCGCGGACCGGGGAGCTTCGCCGTCCCATCTCGGGATCAGGCGGGCACGAGCGCCCAGACCGTCTCGTCGCTACGGCCACCCACGAAAGGCCGCTGCTCCAGGAGCGAAGCCGTGCCGTCGTCGACCTGCCGCACCGCCAGCTTGCTGGCCCGGTTCACCAGCCCGTAGCGCATGTCGGCACTCCGGAGCAGCTTCCACTGCTGATCGCCGGATGAACCACAGTGCGTTTGTTCGAGGTTCGCGCCTTCCGCGGTGCTGCCGGAGACCGGCCGCAGGCACTGGCCGCTCCGCTCGTTGACGATCTTCCAGTAGCCGCCACCCGCGTCGGTGAGCTTCCACTTCTGGCCGTTGTCGTTCTGCCTGGCCACGTTGGTGATCTTCGCCCCGGCCGACGTCGAGCCGTCGACCACGGCCGCGCTGTTGCCGTTGGTGGCGACGGAGAGGTAGTACTTCTTGCCCGCCGTCGGACCGGGATCGGCGACGGGATCGAGGGTCCATTGCTGGTTGGCCGCCCCGGTGTAGGGCTGCTGGACCAGCGGCGCCGGATACGCGCCGCCGTCGGTGATCGCGTAACCCGTCAGGTAGTTGAAGATCGCCACGCGGCCGTTGCCGAGCGGCTGGAACGCCCACCGCATGCCGTTCTGGCCGTTGCAGTCGTACTGAAGGATCTGCGTCCCGGGCGCCGTCCCGCTCTGGGCGCTGTCGGCGCACAGCTGGCTGTTGGCGTTGACGAGCTGGAGACCGGTGTCGTATCCCAGGATCCACTTCTGGCTCAGTGCGTCGTTCCGGGGCCGCTGACTGAGCTTGACGAGACCGCCGGTCGACGAACCGATGACGTCGATCGCGTTTCCGCTGCTGCCGGTGATGACGTAGGTCTTCCCGCCTTGGGCGTGGCCGTCGTCGTTGTCTGGGGTGTCCTTCTTGATCAGGAAGGCGCTGTTGGCGACGTTCCAGTGGGTGGCGAGCCAGCTGCCGGGGGTGGGGGCGGTGCTGAAGTAGTCGTCGTTGCCGCAGTCCAGGAGCCGATCGAAAGCGCGCTGTGTGCAGTCGAAGGACTGGGTGTCGCCGTAACACATCAGGTCCCATTCCTGGGAGCAGTGCCCGCCGCCCTGGTAGTGCGGGGCGCCCGGCAGTACCGCGCCGAGCATGTGGCCCAGTTCGTGCGCCGCGGCGTTGACCCCCCAGCAGGGCACGGCGATCTCCGTGTAGTGCCTGCCGTTGTTGAAGGCGTTGGCGGGGCCGGGCTGGTCGTCGTTGTCGCCCCAGGTACCGGCACAGGTGAGGGGATTGTCGGAGAAGAGCATGTAGTCGCGATCAGCGTCCTGAAAGCCCGCTTTGATGGCGAGTTCGCGGATCGCGCCGGATTTGTAGGTGCCGTCGGCGACCACGAGGCTGGCGACGGCGACCTGGCAGCCCGCGCCGGCGGTCGTCACGTAGCGGAGGTGCCTGCTGCCGCCCGTCGCCGCGGCGCTGTCGTTGAACGCGTCGTCGATCCCCGACGCGTAGGCACGCAGGGACGGCACGACGGCCGCGTACCGGTCGGGCTGCCCGGCCTCACGGACATAAACCAGCTCGACGCGCTTGCCGGAGACCCCGTCCCCCTCGCAGATCACCGGGTTGGCGGCGATCTGCGCCTGAGCGACGGCGGGAGCGAGCGGGGCCACCGGGGCCGCTCCGGGTGGCAAGGGTCTGCTGTGGTCCTTGGCGGCGAAGTCGCCGGTGGGGGCGGCCCCGGCCGTTTCCCCCACGAACAAGCCACAGATGAGGCCGGCGGTCACCAGCAGGCCGGCGTATCGCCGTTTCGCCTTGGACAAGGGCTCTTCCTTTCGCGATGGACTCACATTTTCTCGCGATAAGAAGCCTAGAGATCGGATGTATGCCACACCAGACACGAAGATCAGTTGAGCGGTTTTTACCGTTGAGCGGCACATTGATTCGACTGGTGTTCATCCGCGATTCTTCTTGAGGTCGGATGAAATCACCCATTTGCCTCGAGCACCGTGGTCAGGTGACCGACGGCAGGCGCGAGAGACCGTCGATCTCCGACAGGTGCTCCAGCACCCGGCCGAAGGCCTGCCCCAGCACCTGTTGCTCTTCCGGGCTCAGCAAGTCGATCAGGTGCTCTCGGACACCCTCGACGTGCGTCGGCGCCGCGTCTTCGAGCAGTTCCCTGCCGCGTTCGGTCAGCTCCGCGACGACGCCGCGTTTGTCCGCCGGGTCGCGGGTGCGGCCGATGATCCCCTCGGCCTCCAGCCGGACCATCTGGTGCGAAAGCCGGCTCTTGGTCGAGCCGAGCATGCTCGCCAGTTCCGACATCCGCATCCGGTCGTCGGGCTGGAGCGAAAGGCAGACAAGGACCTCGTAGTCGGCGAGCGTGACGTCGTGACGCTCGGCGAGTTCGCGGTGCAGGCGCTGTCGCAGCCGCATGGTGGCGACGATGTACGAGCGCCACGCGACCATCTCGGACTCGTTCAGCCAGCGCACATTCTTCTGCTCCACCGCCATCCACGCAGAGTAGATCGTTGATCGAACGAGGCGCAGACCCACCGGTCACTTTTCGGTCCCTGAAAACCCGGTGGGACATTCGCCCGAAGGAGGGTCACGAAAAGGTTGAGACTCGGCGAGAAAAGGCGCATTCTTCTTGTCAGCGGATGGTCGGGCAAGTACCGGGCGCACCGTAGGTAGGGCGCCGGACCTGCTCCCAGCCGGGAAGGGTTCAGGTGGTGGTATGGCGGGTGATTCTCGCGGTTGACCGCCTGCTGTGTCCCGCGACCGGAACGGAAAGATCCGGGTCGGTCGCGACTGTGAACAGCGACGAGCGCGGGCATCTGTAGATGCGCTCGACAATTCTCGCGCATTCGGCGTCACTCGTGCCTGTTTCGGGTTCGCGGCCTCTTCGACCGCCTCGGCAGTGCCGGACGCCGGCCCGGTGATCGCGGCCAACCGGCGAACAGAGCAACACAACCTCGGTAGTTCTGGGTGCGGCCATGGCGAAGTGGCCGCACCCAGGCATATCCGGGCTTCTCGGGCTACGCTTCCCTCGTGCGATTCGACGAAGGCGCGGGCCTGGACACTTCCGAAGTCGAGGACATGCGCGGCGGCGGTGGTGGTGGCGGTATCGGCGGCCGGGTGGCGCTCGGCGGCGGCGGGCTCGGCGTGGTCGGCCTCGTCATCTACTTCCTCCTCTCCCAGTTCGGCGGCGTGAGCCTCAACCCGTCCTCGGGTGGGTTCGGCGGTCTCGGCGACGTGGGTTCCGGACAGCAGGTGGACAACACGACGCTGTCGCAGGAATGCAAGACCGGCGCGGACGCGAACCGGAACCACGACTGCGCGATCGTCGCCATCATCAACTCGATCCAGGACTACTGGGGAAGCGAGTTCCAGCGGTCCGGGTCGACCTACCGCAAGGCCGTCACGAACTTCTTCAACGGCGGCGTGAACACGGCCTGCGGGAACGCGACGTCGGACGTCGGACCGTTCTACTGCCCCGGCGACTCGGAGGTCTACATCGACCTCGGGTTCTTCAACGAACTCCGCACCAAGTTCGGCGCGCAGGGCGGGCCGTTCGCGGAGGCGTACGTGCTGGCACACGAGTACGGCCACCACGTCCAGAACCTGACCGGCGTCTCCAAGAAGGGCACCGGAAGCGGGCCGACGTCGGGATCGGTGCGGCTCGAACTGCAGGCCGACTGCTACGCCGGTGTCTGGGCGAACCACGCCACGACCACGCCGACCGAGACCGGCAGGCCGCTGATCAGCGAGATCAGCCAGGAAGACGTCAATTCCGCACTGGACACGGCTTCGCGCATCGGTGACGACTACATCCAGTCCAAACTCGGCGGCGGCCGGGTCGACGAGTCGACGTTCAGCCACGGCACGTCGGCGCAGCGGAAGAAGTGGTTCAGCACCGGCTTCCAGACCGGTGAGCCCGCGCGGTGCGACACCTTCGCGACCAACAGCCTGGGCTGAGTTTCGCGCTTCGGAGACGCAATGAAGGGGCCTTTCATCGCAAATTTTGCGATGAAAGGCCCCTTCATTGCACTTGAGGGAGCTACTACGCGGCGACCACACCATGGTGGTCGTCAGCCTGCACCGAAGCCGTCATGCTCCGCTGCGCGGACCGCTCGGCCGCGCGAACGGCGGTCGGCTTCGCGGCCTTGCCGGCCGGGACACCGTTGATGTTCTCGGTGCTGGTCGCGTACACGCCCAGCGCCCAGGCGACGGCGTCCGAGTTGCGCTCGAGCGCGACGCGGTCGACGTTGCCGAGGTTGTCACAGGCCTGGTGGTAGCACTTGTCGTAAGGAACGTTGGCGCTTCCGCCCCACTTCGCCGCCTGAGCCGCGGTCTTCACGCCTTCGGCGCCGGTGAACAGGCCACCGGCCGGAATGCCGACCGCGATGAACTGGCCGTAGTCCGAACGGCCGGTGAAGTCCGTGCCCTCGACCGGGACGCCCTTGCCCTTCTCGAGGTAGTCCACGAGGGTCTTCTCGAGCTGCGCCGAACCGTACGGGCCCGCGCCCGCGCCGACACCGTCGGAGTCGTCACCGTCGTAGGCGAAGTACGCGGCGTTCGGCGAGCCGATCATGTCGTAGTTCAGGTAGAGCGCGATGTCGAGCTGCTGCTCGAAGCTCAGCGAGTTGACGTAGTGGGTCGAGCCGACCAGCCCGAACTCCTCGGCGCTCCACCAGCCGAAGCGGACGGCGTTGCCGGCCTTGGGCTTGCTGCCCAGCTGAAGCGCGGTTTCCAGCAGCGCGGCGGAGCCGGTGCCGTTGTCGTTGATGCCGGGGCCCTCGGTGACGCTGTCGAGGTGGGCGCCGAGCATCACGACGTTGTCCTTGCGACCGGTCTTGGTCTCGGCGATGACGTTGTAGCTGGTCCGCGCCTCCTGGAAGGCACGCAGATCGAGGGTGACCGAGGCGCCGTTCTTGGCGGCGAGCGCCTGTCCGTCGGCCTGGGTGATGCCACCGGTCGGGATCTTGCCCGCGGCCGGGTCGCCCAGGGTGCCGTTGACCGGGCCCGGAACGTTGTTGTAGACGATCGCGCCGACGGCGCCGGCCTCGGCGGCTGTCGCCTGCTTCTGCGCGAAGGAGCAGCCGCCGCGCTGGATCAGCGCGATCTTGCCGGCGACACCGCCCGCGTAGTCGGCCGCCTCGCAGCCGCTGGTGTCGTCGACCGGGACCACCGCGAGCGGGGCGGTGATTCCACCGGCGGGCGTGGAGGGGCTGTAGGACATGATGATGATCGGGACGTCCGCGCCCGCGACCGTCAGCTTCTCGGCGAGGGTTTCCGCGTAGGTGAAGGGGAATTCCTGCCGGGTGACGGTGTACCCGGCCTGTTCCAGCTTCGTGGCGACGTACTCCGCGGACCGCTTGTGGCCCTCGGTGCTGGCCGCGCGGCGGCCACCGGTCGCGTCCGAGATCCGCTGCAACGCGATCAGGTGCCGGTTGACGTTGTTCACGTCGACCTTCGTGACGAGCTGCTTAGCCAGCGCGGGTCCGTCGATTCCCGTGACGGCCGTCGCAGCGGGAGCCATCCCGACCGTGAGCGCGGCGGTGGCCATCACCACGATCGAGGGAACAATGCTTCTTCGCGAATATGACATGGGCGTCACCTTTGTGTGGTTTGCGCCACAGGTCAACCGACGTTCGGCGGACTTTACGACACCGGGATATGGTCGTTTGTATGTATGCGATCACCATCCGTGAGCCCGGCGATCCCGACGTTCTCGAATGGACCGAAGTGCCCGATCCGACAGCGGGCGAAGGTGAAGTGGTCATCGACGTCGCGGCGAGTGCGGTCAACCGTGCTGACCTGCTGCAACGCCAGGGTCACTATCCTCCTCCGCCGGGTGCCAGCGAAATTATCGGCCTCGAATGTTCGGGCACGATCGCCGAAATCGGCGAAGGCGTCGAAGGATGGCGAATCGGGGACGAGGTTTGTGCTTTGCTCGCCGGTGGCGGCTATGGACAAAAGGTGGCCGTCCCGGCCGGACAACTGCTCCCGCTTCCCGCCGAAGTCGAATTACTCGCGGCCGCCGGACTGCCCGAAGTCGCGTGCACGGTTTGGGCGAATGTGGTGATGCATGCCCGGCTGTCCGAGGGCGAGGTCCTGCTCGTCCACGGCGGAGCCGGCGGGATCGGCACGCACGCGATCCAGGTCGCCAAGGCGCTCGGCGCGACGGTCGCCGTGACCGCCGGATCGGAGGAGCGGCTGGAGAGCTGCCGTCAGCTCGGCGCCGACATCGCGATCAACTACAAGGAGCAGGACTGCGTGGCGGTCCTGCGCGCCGAGACCGGCGGCGCGGACGTCATCCTCGACAACATGGGCGCGAAGTACCTCGACCGCAACATCGACGCGCTGAAAGCGGACGGCAGGCTGGTGATCATCGGCATGCAGGGCGGGGTCAAGGGCGAGCTGAACATCGGCAAGCTGCTGGGCAAACGCGTGAGCGTATACGCCGCCGGGCTGCGGTCGCGGCCGCTGGAGCAGAAGGCGGCGATCGTCGCCGACGTCCGCGAACGGCTGTGGCCGCTGGTGGAGCAGGGTTCGGTGAAGCCGATCGTCGGACAGGTCCTCCCGATGGCCGAAGCGGCGTCCGCGCACCGCGCGCTCGAAGAGGGCACGGTATTCGGCAAGGTCCTGCTGGCGGCGAAGTCTTAACGGATCTCTTCCAGCACCCGGACGAGCTGATTGACCTCGAAGACGTTCGAGTAGTGCGCGAGGCCGATCCGCACGGCGCCGCCGACTTCGGCGGCGCCCAGCGAGCCGAAGACGCCGCTGGTGCCGTCGTCGGCGAAGGCGCAGAGTCCTTGGGACGCCAGGTACTCCGCGACCTCGGGCGCCTTCTTGCCCGCGACGGCGAAGGCCAGCGCGGGAATCCGGCGCATGGCGTCACCGATGACCATGACGTGCCGCAGCGAACGCAGTTCCGTGGACAGCTGCGCCAGAAGCCCCGCGTGGTATGACTTCGCCGAACCCAGCGACGTCACCAGCCGCTCGCGCCGCGAGCCCATCGCGGCGTCGTCCAGACCGGCCAGATAGTCGATCGACGCGATCAGGCCCGCCAGCAACGGATACGCGTGCGGCCCGAGCTCCATCCGGGCCGGACCGCGCGCGGCGGGGTCGAGCGAGACCGACGGCAGGCGTTCGAGCAGTTCGGGGTCGCGGAACACCAGCGCCCCCACCGACGGCCCGCCCCAGGCCTGCGCCGAAACCACCATCACGTCGGCGCCGAGCGCGTTGAGGTCCAGCGGCACGAACGGCGCCGCGTACGTGGCGTCGACGACGACCAGCGCGCCGACGCGTTTGGCGAACTCGATCACCGTCGGGACGTCGGGCCGGGTGCCGACCGAACCGGACGCCAGGGTGACCGCGACGGCCTTGGTGCGCGCGGAAACGAGATTCTCGTACTGCCACGCGGGCAGCTCGCAGGTCTCGATGTCGATCTCGCCCCAGCGCACGACCGCGCCGACGCGTTTGGCGGCGCGGCGCCATGGCGCGAGGTTGGCCTCCTCGTCGAGCCGGGAGACGACGACCTCGTCGCCGATCGTCCAGCGGTCGGCCATCGCGTCGACGAGACGGCGGATGAGATCGGGCGCGTTGGGCCCGAGCACGACTCCGGCCGGGTCGGCGCCGACGAGGTCGGCGACCGCCCGGCGAGCGGCCGTGACAATGCTTTCCGCACGCTGGGAGGCCGGAAACGCTCCGCCCGGTCCGGACACCGGAGCGCGCATGGCCGTGGATACGGCCGAAGCGACCTGTTCAGGTACGAGCATTCCGGCGGCGCCGTCGAAGTGAATCCAGCCGTCACCCAGCGCGGGAAACAACCCACGGATACGAGCGACGTCGAACGCCATGGGGACACCGTACGGACGTGCGGTTTGGCGTTTTACCCGGGGTTGGGTGCCCGACCACGGGGCGCGACGATTCCCGCTACGCTCGGAGACGGCGCCGAAAACCACGCTGCGCTTTGTGCCCGACGTAGGCCAGGATGGAGCACATGACCGACCCTGATTTCCGCGAATCGACCACCCCCGGTGACGGCGGCGGAGAGTCCTCACCGCACGTGGTGGTCGTCGGTCCCGACGGCACTCCGGTCGGCACCGCGCGCCTCGCCTCCTCCGGAGAGCAGGGCGAGGGCGGCGGCGGCGAGGAGTCGCTCGGCGACCTCGTCGAAGAACCCGCCAAGGTGATGCGGATCGGCACGATGATCAAGCAGCTCCTGGAGGAGGTCCGCGCCGCGCCGCTGGACGACGCCAGCCGCACGCGGGTGCGCGAGATCCACCAGACCTCGATCCGCGAGCTGGAGCAGGCGCTGGCGCCGGAGCTGCAGCACGAGCTGGAGCGGCTGGTCCGGCCCTTCACCGAGAACTCGACGCCGTCGGACGCCGAACTGCGGATCGCGCAGGCTCAGCTGGTCGGGTGGCTGGAGGGGCTGTTCAGCGGCATCCAGACCGCGCTGTTCGCGCAGCAGATGGCCGCGCGGGTGCAGCTGGAGCAGATGCGCCGCGGGCTCCCGGCGGGGCCTTCCGCCGGCGGCACCGCTCTGGGCGGCCACGGAGCCGGCGGCGAGTCGCACGGGCCGGGTCAGTACCTCTGAGGTGTCACCGGCCCGCTGACACCTCACCAGCGCGCAATGAAGGGGCCTTTCATCGCAAATTTTGCGATGAAAGGCCCCTTCATTGCGGCTTTCGTCCGGAGTTCTGAGGGAGGGCGCGGGGCGACCCGATTGCGTGTCCGTGAAGACTCGAATCCACAGCGCCCGATTTAGGTGATTTGCGAATATTCGAGTAGGCGTACATGGAAACATCAATCGGGCACCAAGTCGACAGAAGGTGTCCCTTGTGGACGCTGAAGAGCAGCCGGCCCCGGGACAGCTAGCCGACTACTTGCGCCGCGGGTCGCGCAGCGTGCGGAAGAAGGCCCGCAGGTCCCCGATGAGCAGGTCCGGCACCTCCAGCCCCGGGAAGTGACCGCCGCGGTCCGGAGTGGACCAGTGCACGATGTTGTCGGTCCGCTCGGCGAGCCGCCGGATCGGGAGGCCGGTGTCCTTCGGGAACACCGCGACCCCGGTGGGCACAGTGGACCTCGGCGGCTCCTCACCCCAGGCCCCGCCCAGCGCGGCGTAGATCCGCGACGACGAGTTCGCGGTGCCGGTGAGCCAGTAGAGCATCACGTTGGTCAGCAGATCGTCGCGGTCGATCGCGTCTTCGGGAACGTCACGTGAGTCCGAATAGGACTTGAACTTTTCCATCAGCCAGCCGAGTTGCCCGGCAGGCGAGTCGGTGAGCCCGTAGGCAAGCGTTTGCGGCTTGGTCGCCTGGATCATCGCGTAGCCCAGCTCGCCGTACTGGAACTCCCGCCCGCGCGCCAGCGCCGCCTCACCTCGCGCGCGTTCGTCGCCGGTGAGTCCTTCGAGATCGGCCTCCGATTCCGGTACCGCGCTCGGGAGCATCGTCAGGTGGGCGCCGATCACCCGCTCCGGGTACCGGACGCCGATCTGACGCGACACGATCGCGCCCCAGTCGCCGCCGTGCAGGCCGAAGCGTTCGTAGCCGAGCCGCGACATCAGCACCGGCCACGCGTCGGCGACCCGGTCGGGACCCCAGTTCGCTTCGGTCGTCGGCCCGGAGAAGCCGAACCCGGGCAGCGAGGGCACGACGACGTGGAACGCGTCCTCGGGGTCGCCGCCGTACGCACGCGGATCGGACAGGGGCCCGATGACGTCGAGGAATTCCACGATGGACCCCGGCCAGCCGTGGGTGAGCACGAGCGACGTCGCCTCCACCTCCGGCGACCGGAGGTGGAGGAAGTGGACGTTCGCGCCGTCGATGTTCGTCATGAAGCCGGGGAAGCCGTTGAGGCGCTCCTCGTGCGTCCGCCAGTCGTAGCGGAGCCGCCAGTACTCGGCGAGGTCCTGGAGGTAACCGAGCGGCGTGCCGAGGCCCCAGCCGACGCCGTCGAGCTGGTCGGGCCAGCGGGTGTTCGCCAGGCGGGCGGCGAGATCGTCCAGATCTCGCTGGGGGACGGCGATCTTGAACGGCGTGACGTCTTCGGTCATGAACCCGACGTTAGGGAGGATCGAGGACGGTTACGGTCCTCAACCTCGGATGATTCGGGACCATCGACGACGTCGTGGGGGCGCCATCGGGGGTTCTTCCGCGGGCGCTTCGGGCTCCGGCTCGGGGCGGATCACGGGGGCGTAGATGGACTTCGCCAGCTCCACCTTCACCCTCTTGAAGTTCGCGAGCACCTCGGGGGCGTAACCGCCCTCCTTCGGGCGATCCGGCACCTGGTTCAGGTCTTCCAGCAGGGTCCAGTTGGAACCGAGCGCGGCCAGGGAGCGGTGTTTCGTCGCGTAGTAGTCGGGGTGGATCGACACCGCGACCCCCGACGCCCCCGCGGCGGACGCCAGCATGTGCAGGTGGAACCTGGTGGAGATCCAGGTCTGGTGGGACGCGGCCGGGAGCCCGTGGGTCCAGATGTGCGAAAACGGATAGAACCGGGCGCCGGGCAGTTCTCGCTCGAGAAGCGCGAACACCTCACGGTCGACGCGAGGGACCCCTTCGACGACGCCGACCTTCTCCGGCGGGATCTTCCATGACCGCAGCATCGAGAGCACCGCGCCCGCCAGCTTGCCGATCCCCACCTCGACGAGGTCGGATTGAAGGCAGAGCATGACCTCGGGCAGGTCTTCGGTGGCCTCGTAGAGGTGCGGGCCGATGCCGATGAAGGCGTCGTCGAGCCCCACCGGCACGTCCAGCAGCTCCGCTGAGGCGGCGTCACGGACTTCCACGATCTCGAACCGGTCGGCGAGCGCGCGCAGCAACGGCGTGACGTCGTCGCAGGCGGGCAGCAGGCCCTGTCCCGTCATCGCCGCCCGGCCGCCGGACCGCTCGACGGCCGCGGCGGCACCCGCCAAGAGACCGATCTGTTTCGGCCAGAGCTTGTTGATGTAGCCACCGCCGACGACGTGGATGACGTCCACCTCGGCCAGCAGCTCGATGCCATGGTGCAGCCTCGGCATCATCCCGGGGTTGTGGACGGCCTCGCGGACCCACGCGGCGGCCTGCCAAGGCTCCTCGGACGCGACCTCCCAGCAGAGCCGCCAGAGGGTGTCGGTGAACTTCGCGCGCGGATGCAGCCCGTCGAGCAGCACGGCCGCCGGACCGGGCGAGTGGGTGTCCACCCACACATCCGCGTCCGGGGCCACTTCAGCCAGATGCCGGAGCCAACTCGCGGCGATGAGCTCGTCACCGTAATTGGGGTGACCGACCGGCGCGACAAGGTAATACAACGCGCGCCGGGCGGGCTCCGGGACCGGAGCCGTACTGTCGGGGGCCGGCATTCGTGCATCGTAACGCCGCACCCACCGTCACCGGAGCGGGCGCACGGAAGCGCTCCGCCCGGGGTGGCCCAGGCACCGTGCGCCCCATCGGTACCCTCGTTCCCGTGCATGCCACCAGCACGGTTCACGCCGCCGACGGTGCTGCGCCGACCTCGGTTCCGCCGATCTCGGACAGCAAGACCTTTTCGCGCGCGTTCGCCGACATCAAGACCGGTTTCGCCGCCAAAGAGCTGTGGGGACACCTCGGCTGGCAGGACATCAAGCAGCGCTATCGCCGCTCGGTGATCGGCCCGTTCTGGATCACCATCAGCCAGGGTGTCATCGCACTCGGCCTCGGACTCCTGTACTCACAGTTGTTCAACCTGCCGACGGCGACGTTCCTGCCCTACATCAGCACCGGCTTCATCGTCTGGGGCTTCATCAGCGGCTGCCTTTCCGAGGGCATGGAGACCTTCATCTCCAACGAGGGGCTGATCAAACAGCTCCCGGCGCCGCTTTCGGTGTACGTGCTCCGGACGGTCTGGCGACAGACCCTGATGCTGGCCCACAACTTGATCGTCTACGTCATCGTGGTCGCGATCTTCTTCACCAGCCTGGACCATCAGTACGCCATGAGCGGCGCGTGCGCCGATGGTCTCCTGTGCCACCCCGGCATCGGCTGGTACTCGCTGAGCGCCATCCCGGGCATCCTGGTGCTCGCTTTGAACGCCGGCTGGGTCACCCTGTTGCTGGGTATCATCTCGACGCGGTACCGCGACATCCCGCAGGTGATCAACTCGATCATCCAGCTGCTCTTCTACATGACGCCGATCGTGTGGCCGATCGACCAGCTGATGGCGGGCGGCGCCCGTGTCGGCGTTTCGTGGGCCTTGCCGTTCGTCTACGGCAACCCGCTCTTCCACTTCATCCAGATAGTTCGCGCGCCACTGATCGGCCAGGCCGTCAGCATCAACAGCTGGTACGTGGTGCTGGGCATCACCGTCATCGGCTGGGGCCTCGCGCTGGTCGCGATGCGCAATTACCGTTCCCGCGTCTCTTATTGGGTGTGACAGATGGTCAGCATTGATGTGCACAACGCCTACGTCGACTTTCCCATTTTCGACGCGAAGACCCGCTCCATGAAGAAGAAGGTGCTGGGAAAGGTCGGCGGCAAGATCGGCACCGAAAGCAAGGTGCCGATCATCGAAGCCCTCCACGACGTTTCCTTGTCCTTGCGGGAAGGCGACCGGGTCGGCCTGGTCGGCCACAACGGCGCCGGAAAGTCGACGCTCCTGCGGCTGTTGTCCGGGATCTACGAGCCCACGCGCGGTTCAGCGAGGATTTCCGGCAAGATCGCGCCGGTCTTCGACCTCGGCATCGGCATGGACCCGGAGATCTCCGGGCTCGAGAACATCATCATCCGCGGCCTGTTCCTCGGAATGACCGCGAAACAGATGGAACAGCGTGTCGACGACATCGCGGAATTCACCGAACTCGGCGACTATCTCCAGATGCCGCTCCGGACGTACTCGACCGGTATGCGCGTCCGGCTGGCGCTGGGCGTGGTCACCTCGATCGACCCGGAGATCCTGATCCTCGACGAGGGCATCGGCGCGGTCGACGCGGCGTTCCTCAACAAGGCGAAGGATCGGCTGAAGGATCTCGTGAAGCGGTCCGGCATCCTGGTGTTCGCCAGCCACTCGGACGAGTTCCTCTTCGAGCTCTGCGATTCCGCCATCTGGATGGACGAAGGGCACATCAAGCAGCGCGGTTCGCTGCGCGAGGTGCTCACCGGCTACAAGGGGCGCGACCCGTTCGAGAACATGAGCCAGGAGACCCTGGAGCGGTTCGATGTCGAACCCGAGCCGATGGCGGCGACGAACGGCGGTCAAGGATGACCAGCGAGACCCGGCAGTTGCCCGAAGGCGCCGTCGTCGGCGTCGTCGTCACGCGCCATCGGCGGGAGCTGCTCGCGGAATCGCTGAAGGTCATCGCCGCCCAGACCCGCCCGGTCGACCACCTGGTCGTGGTCGACAACGGGCCGGACCAGTCGGCACGCGACATCGTCGAGAACTACCCGCTTCCCGTCACCTACCTGCCCTCGCACCGCAACCTCGGTGGCGCGGGCGGGTTCGCGCTCGGCATGCTGCACGCGCTGTCGCTGGGCGCGGACTGGATCTGGCTGGCCGACGACGACGGCCGCCCCGCCGACGAGAACGTCCTCGCGATCCTGTTGGAAGAGGCCGAAAAACGGGATCTGGCCGAGATTTCCCCCATGGTCACGAACATCGACTCACCGGAGAAACTCGCGTTCCCGTTGCGGCGCGGGCTGACCTGGAAGCGTTCGTCTTCGGAACTGGGCGTCGACTTCCTGCCCGGCATCGCCTCGCTGATGAACGGCGCGTTGTTCCGCGCGTCCACTTTGGATGTCGTCGGCGTGCCGGATCTGCGGCTGTTCTTCCGCGGCGACGAGGTCGAACTGCACCGGCGCCTGGTGCGTTCGGGACTGCCGTTCGGCACCTCGCTCAAGGCCGCGTACCTGCACCCGGACGGCTCGGACGAGTTCAAGCCGATGCTGGGCGGCCGGTTCCACGCGCAGGACCCGGAGAACGAGGTCAAGCGCTACTACACCTACCGCAACCGCGGGTATCTGCTTTCGCAGCCGGGCATGCGCAAGATCGGCGCGCTCGAAGTGGCACGGTTCGGGCTGTACTTCATCGGTGTGAAGCGCGATCCGAAGGCGTTCCTGCAGTGGCTCAAGCTGGTGCGGCAGGGCCGCAAGGAGAAGTTCTTCCGCTACTGAGGGGAGCTGGATCATCCTCGCCGAAGCCGTGGTCAGCGAGCCGTCGCCACAAACGTAGTATCTGTTCCGAGAGGTAAGGCAACGTGTCGTGGTCGCGGGCCGGTCATTGTTCGACTCCGGGGGAGCCCAGGCGCCATTTCAGTCTTACTCCTCATGAGACCACGCTTTCTTAAGGGGTTTGCTCGTGGACACAGCCGTACTTGCTCCGGGGACCCCGGAATCGGCATCGCGACGTCGTTTCGACTGGAATTTCGTCACCATCGGGCTGGTGGTGGCGCTGTTCGCGGGGCTCGCGTGGCAACGACGGTGGGTATGCGACGACGGACTGATCGTGCTACGGACGGTCCAGAACCTTCTGGACGGCAACGGGCCGGTGTTCAACGCCGGTGAACGCGTCGAGGCCAACACCAGCACGCTCTGGACGTACATCCTCGCCCTTGCCGGTCTCCTCGGCGTCCGGCTCGAATGGGCTTCCGTCTTCCTCGGCCTGATCTTCGCGGTCGCCGGCATGGCACTCGGCCTTGACGGCGCACGGCGGCTTCACCCCTCGAAGCTGATCGTGCCCGCCGGGGCGCTCGTGCTCCTCGCGCTCTCGCCGTTCTGGGATTTCGCGACGTCGGGCCTCGAGACCGGCCTCGTCACCTGCTGGCTCGCCGGGACGTGGTGGCTGCTGGTCCGACACGCCACCGAGCCCGGCAAATCGGCCTGGGGCACGGTCTTCGTGCTCGGCCTCGGCCCGTTGGTCCGCCCCGAGTTCGCGCTGGTGACGGTGCTCGTGGGCATCGCTCTGCTCATCATCGTCAAGCCGGGCTGGAAACGCGCTCTGCTCTGGATGCTCGTGGCCGGTGTGCTGCCGGTGGGTTACCAGATCTTCCGCATGGGTTACTACGGCCTGATCACCCCGAACACCGCGTTGGCGAAGGAAGCGTCCAAGGCCCGCTGGGAACGTGGCTTCTTCTACATCGCCGACCTGCTCGACCCGTATCTGCTGGTGATCCCGCTGCTCACGTTGGTCGTCCTGGCGGCGCTGGTACTCCGAAAGATGCCGCGTGCGACGACCATCGTCGTCTTGGTGCCGGTCATCGCCGCGCTCGGCCTGCTCTTCTATGTCACCCGCGTGGGTGGCGACTACATGCACGGCCGCATGTTGCTCCCCTCGCTCCTGCTGCTGCTCCTTCCGGTGCTCGCCGTGCCGCTGAGCAAGTGGACCGCGCTGCCGGTGCTGGTACTCGGCGTTTGGGCCGTGGTGAGCGCGGGTTGGCTGCGAGCGCCTTCCGCGATCGAACACGGGATCGGCGCCAACGCCATCACCGATTCGCGCGTCTTCTGGCTCGACACCACGGCCAAGACCCATCCGATCGTCGCCGAGGACGCCGCACAGGTGCCCGGCTACCTGCCGGAACTGGCCAAAGCCATGGAAGGCAAGCAGGGGCCGGTCGTCGCCGTGTCGGTCGGCCACCGGTGGGTGATCGTGCCGGCCAAGGATCGAACCGTCGTGTCCTCTCCTGGCGCACTCGGCTTCCCCGGCATGCTGCTGTCCTACGACTACAAGGTGATCGACGACCTCGGGTTGGCCAGCCCACTGGCGTCGCACTCGATCTCGATTCCCGGCTGGCCGATGGGACACGACAAGCTGCTCTCGGTCGCGTGGACCATCGCGGACGCGGGCCGGGGGACGCCGGAGGAACTGTCCGCGGCCACCGGCGGTGCGGTGCCCGCGGAGGAGATCGCGGCCGCCAGGCGCTCACTCGAGCGGCCGGAGATCCAGGAGATGCTGGCCTCCGTCCGGGCGCCGTTGACCGGGGACCGGTTTTGGGAAAACCTGATCCACTCCTTCGGCCGGTCCAGCCTGCGCTACGACCGCGATCCGCTGGTCGCCCAGCACGGGCGCTGACCCAGACGTAACCACCTCGAGAACCTTCGCGAATCGTGAGCACAAGGCGCGATCAGATAAAGCGCTGATTATCTGCGAGAGAATGGCCCCCTTGCTCGCGAGCAAGGGGGCCATTCGGGGAGAGCTATTCGCCGATGACCGGCGGTGCGGTGCGCATGTCGGTCCCGAAGACCTCGTCCGGGTCGCCCTCGACGAGGTACGTCGGACGCTGGTGCTCGGTGTCCTCGTCCCCCTCGGAGTTCTGGCCGCGGCCGGCCATGCCGCCGCCCATACCCGGGCCGCCACGGCCGGCGGCGCCACCGCCGAGACCACCCATACCGCGACCGGCCGCCGCTTCGGCCGCACCGACCCCGCCGGGGCGGGCCGCGCCGGACGCGGAACCCGCACCGGGTGTGGAGCTCGCGCCGCTGCCGGGGCCGAACCCGCTGCCGCCACCGCCGCGGCCGGTCCGGCTGTTGTAGTCCGAGTCACCCATGCCGCCGCCCATCATGGGCGACATCGGCATGGGGCTCATCGGCATCGCGTTCATGTTGGTGTTGGGCCCGGGCATGCTGATCGGAGACGGCGTGGTCTGGAAACCCGAAGGCGTCGTGCCCGAGGGAAGGCTGCCGGACCCCGTGGTGGACCCGGGGCCTGGGATGTGGCTCGTGCCCGGTGGGATGACGGTACCGCCGCCCCCAGTGCCGCCGCCGCCGCCTCCGCCGCCACCACCACCGCCGCCTCCGCCGCCGTTACCGGGCGGGATGTAGGTGTTGCCGGGCGGGGTGGAGCCGGGCGGGTTCGACCCGGGAGGCACCCGGTAGATGTCGCTCCGGTCCCCAGTCCCCTCACCGCCGCCGGTGCCGAACTTCGGCGGCTCGGCGAACACGGGCTGCTTCGACGCGGCCTCGTACAAGGACTTGTCGTACTCGTGCATGGCGGCGGCGGCCTGGGTGTGCGCCTCCTGGCTGTCCTGCTGCTTCTGGATGGACTTGTCGATGTTCTCGCCGAGGTTGAACGGGTTCGACGTCATCCAGCCGCCGACCTCGTCCTTCCAGCTGAACGGGATCGGCTCGGGCATCACGTTCTTCACGTTGGAAGCCGCGGTGCCCTGGTCGTAGATCGTCTCGGACGCGAGCTTCGCGTTCTGCGAGTTCGCCTCGGACCACTTGCTGAGACTCTGGAAATAGCCCTTCGCGTTGGCGGCCGCCTCGCCGTCCCAGGTGCCCTGCGACGCGTTGACCGCTTGGGTCATCGTGTTCGCGAAGCTTTCGAAAGCCTTGTGGATGTCGTGGTACGCGGTGGAGACCTGGGTGACCTGCTCGACGTTCAAGTCGCTGCTGACGAACTGCTTGAGCTTCTCGTGGTCGTAGCCCTGGTAGTCCGCGTTCGACGGCTCCAGCCCCTCGACGTACTGGACCTCGCCGTTCTTGGTCAGCTGGTCGACGTTCTTGTCGCCGACCTCCTGAGCCTGCTGATGCGCCTGCCCGGTGGCGATGAACTGCTTGACGGCGCCGAAGAGCCAGCCGTCACTCGGGTCGACGCCCTCGTTCGCCTTCTGCTGGAAGTAGGCGTCACGTGCCGCGGGCGAAAGGTCGGCGACCTGCTTCTCGCTCAGGTTGGGTGTCTTCGTGGTCATCCTGATTCCCCCTTAGCTCTTCGGAAGCTTCGGTGCGACGATGTCCGCGACCTTCTCCGCGATCCCGCAGGCCTTCTCGGGATCGGTCGACACCGTGACGACGTCCACCCGCGAAGTGGCGCCCGCTTCGAGCGCCATCAGGCAGTTCGTCGGCGGGGTCGGGACCAGGACCGCCTTGCGGCCCTGCACGTTGCCGTTGGTCTTGCCGTTGCCGGCGTCGTTGACGCCGTCGAGCCCCTGCGAGTCACGGACACCGACGCTGACGGTCAGCGATTCTTCGCCGGCGGTGGCCTTGTCCTTCGTGAGAGTGCAGGTGCGGGCTCCCCCGTCTTCGCCGCTCTCCGGCGCCTTGAAGGTCCCGTACGAAGACAGGTCGGCCGCGCTGACGAGCGAGCACGGGTCCAGCGACGCGGTGTTCCCTCCGCCGGTGGACGGCGGCGCGGCGGACGAAGCCGACTGCCCCGGCGCCGAGGTCGGCGCGGCGGTAGGGGTGCCGGGCTTCTCGCTGGAGCAGGCGGTGAGTACCAGTGCGGCCGCGGCGAGCGGCAAGGCGTAAAGCTTCTTCATCGTCCTCAAGCCTGGATCTTCTTGGTGGCGTCGACCGCGCGATCTTCGACTCCCTTGTACAGCCCGGCCGCCCTGGCCAGCGCCTCGTCGGCGTCCTTGACCACCTTGGCGAACTGTTCGAGCACGACGGCGGCGGATCCGGCCGACTCGGAGGCGCCCTTCTGGTCGTGCGCCGCGACGGCCTTGCCGTACGGGTGCCCGCCCAGCTTCGGGGCCTGCGAAAGGTGCACCGTCTTCGCCTTGAGCGTGTCGAGGTGCTCGGACATGTCCGCCAGCGCCTTGCGCAGGGGTTCCACGCCCTTCTCGGTGATCGTGAAGCCGCCGTTCTTGGCGGCGGCGACCAGCTTCTGGGTCTCGGCGCTGACCTTGGCGACCGCTGCCTCGTTCAGGCCGCCCTTCGCGACATAGCCCGCCGCCGCGCCCATCGCGGAGCCGATCGAGAAATTCGGTGCCGCCTGTCCGCCGTCCGCTTCGAAAGCCATCGCCCGCCCCACTGCATCGTCTTCTCGCCGTGCGTACCGCCCGGCAGTCTACTAGCCGGGCACTCAGCGCAACGGTGATTCTCCGATCACCGAAGGCCGCTCCGAAACTGTGACGAAACGGGCGTCACCCTGGTTCCGGCTTGTTCAGAACTGGCCTTCGAGCTGGGCATACAGCTGCTGCGCGATCCTCGCGTTGTCGGCGGGAGCGTAGGTCAGCCAGCTTTGCCCGTCGGCCGCCCGGCGCGAGGTCATCATGAATCGGCCTGCCTCGGTGTCGAACCACGCCAGCGGAGGGAACACCTGGCCACCGCGGATGAACACACTGAACTGGCCCACGCGCGTCTTCGGCTTCTCGAAGATCCGTTCCACCTGCCGTTGCTGCGGGTTCGACCCGTGGGAACGGGGACCGCTGACACCGGCGAAGGGGTCGTAGGCGTCGTCGTTGCGAGGGCGCTTCGGCGTGCTCGCCGGCTTCGCGATGGTGACGGACTGGCCGGGACCGGGCGGGGTGAGCGGCAGCAGGTCGACGATCGACGCGACGATCGCGGTCGGCCTGGTCTCCTCGAACACGAGCAGGTTCTCGTCCTGGCGCACGAGGACCGCGAACTGGCCGTTCGTCGCCGCCCTCGCGAACAGCTGCTTGTCCTTGTCCATCTGCGCGACCGCCCACACGGCGAGCTGCGGCCGGACGAACGTGGCGAGCGCGAGTTCCACGTCGGCGTCGAGCCTGCCGCCGCGCATCAGGCCACGGCCTTCGAGATCGCGGAAGACGGCCTCGCGCACCATCGCGCGCTGGTCGGTGGTGGTACCGATGTGCGGGACCTCGAACGGCACCGGAGCCGGTCCGAACCGGCCGTGTTCGAGCAGGATGTCCACCGCCGCCAGCGACAGCGAGAACGAATGCGGCATCGCCTTTTCCCCCCGCGGGTGTCTTGTTCGTCGGGATGAACGTAGTCCACTCACCCGGTACGCCCGCAGCGAACCCGCTTGCCCGGCCGTGATCACGGCTGGTGCGATGGGTGCATGGCAGACCAGAAACCCGCGCTCGTACTCCATCTCGTCGCCGGTGGGGAGCCACTGCTCTTCGCGCTCACGACGGACGAAACCGAACGGCTGACCAAAGACCTTTCGCATTTCGTTCGCACGGGTTCGGTGCAGACGATCAAGACCAAGGACGATTCCGAAGTGGCGATCAACTTCTCCCACGTCGCCGCGGCCTACATCGACGATCTGAACCGCAAGACGCGGGTCTTCGGTCTCCACTAGGCCGCCGTTTGTGACTGGTGGGCCCGTAATGACCTATCTCGAGGGGTGAGGGGAACCTTGAAGGACTTTGAGTCCCTCAAGGAGTCCTTTACAGCCCTGCTGCCACCGGACTCACCCGCCGCAAGGAAAGGCCCCTTCATCGCAAAATTCGCGATGAAGGGGCCTTTCATCTCACGCTAGCGGAGAGCGAAGCGGCCTTGCTTACAGCTCGTAAAGCCGCTTCCAGTTGTCCCGCGAAGACAGCTCGGGCATGGCGCGCTTGTACTGCTCCTGCACCGCGGCGCCTTCCTTACGGAGCCGCTGGAGGACCTTCGCGCCCTTCCGGGCCAGCTCGAACATCTTCGCGCGGTCGTACGAGCGGACCCGCACGCCTTCCTGCGAAGCGTCGGTGACGACGGCGGTGTCGAAGGTCGCGACGTGCCACCAGTGGGCCTCGTCGATCGGGATCGCGCCGAGCGAGTGGCGACTGCGGCCGAGCACCCGGTCGAGGACCCGCTTGATCAGCACCAGGCGCTGCATGCTGGGCCGCGGCGCGCTGTTGACGATGCCGATGTCGTTGGACGCGATACCCGGGACGTCGGTGGCCTTGTGCCGTTTGGTCTCGGGGTACTCGTCACGGATCCGGCGGATCTCCTTCATCGCGGCGACACCGCCGTCACGCAGGATCTCCGGCCCCTCGAGGAAGTCCTCGACGGCCTTGATCAGCGTGGCGGACAGGCCGTACTGCATGCCGAGCAGGTACCGGACCAGCTGCGCGATGAGCACGCGGGAGAGCAGGTTCAGGTTGAACGGCGAGTGCAGCGCGGCGGTGATGATCGAGTTCCGCAGGTTGAAGTAGCGGTGCCACTCGTCCCAGTCCTTCCAGTGGAAGTCGGCGTGCCAGACGCCGGCGCCCGGAAGGGTGACCGTGGGGAAGCCGTGCGCGCGGGCGCGGTAGCTGTACTCCGCGTCGTCCCACTGGAAGAAGAACGGCAGCGGGTAGCCCGTGGCCTTGACGACCTCGTACGGGATCAGGCACGACCACCAGCCGTTGTACCCGGCGTCGAGGCGGCGTTCCTGGCGGTTCGGCTTGAGGGTCTCCTCGTCGACGCCGAGCAGGTCGGCGGTCGAGAGCGAGTGCGTCACCGGCTGACCGGGCTCCAGCGTGTTCAGCCGGGCGTACTCGGCGCCGACGTGCAGCTGGTTCGGGTGCAGCAGGTTCAGCATCTGCCCGCCGACGATGACCGGGTTGACCGTGCGGTTGGAGAACGCGGTCATCCGGATCACCAGGTCCGGCTCGAGCAGGACGTCGTCGTCCATGAACAGGACGTTCGCGTGCTCGGTCTCGGTGTGCCCGGCGACCTCGTACAGGCCGCGGGTGAAACCGCCCGCGCCGCCGAGGTTCGGCTGCTTGATGTAGTGCAGCTTGTCGCCGAGGTCCTTCGCGACCTGTTCGAAGCCTTCACGCGACTCGACGAGGTCGGTGCCCTGGTCGGCGACGTAGATCGCGTCGAGCGTCTCCAGCGAGGAAACGTCGGCGGCGAGCGCCTGCAGGTTCGACAGGCAGTCGTCGGCGCGGTTCATCGTGCAGATGGTCACCGCGGTCGGGCGGATCTTCTCCGGCGCCTCGACCGTCCAGCGGACGTTCTCGACCCGCAACGACTGGCCACCCTCGGTTTCGAGGTCGAGCCAGAGCGCGCCGCCGTCGTAGAACTTGTCCAGCTTCGCGGTCAGCGTCACCTTCTGCTGCTTCGCCCCAGTGACGACCTCGGCGGCGACGACACGAGGGTCACCCTCGATGTCGGAAGCGCCGACGGACAGCTGCCCGTCACCGGTGACGACGGCCTCGACCGCGACCTCGGTCACGTCGGTCCAACGCTGCCAGTAGCTCGCGGGGAAGCGCCCGAAGTAGGTGTTGCCGGACACCTTCGACGCCGGCTCGATGGAGATGCCCGCGCGTTCGCGCACGGCGGAGCCCCATTCGAGTTCGGCGTAGAGGTCCTTGCTGACGATGGGGGCCGGGCCGGCGTAGAGCCCTCGCTGCGCGGTGAGACGGCCCTGCGGGGTGCGTTCCGCGAAGCGGGTGTCGTCGATAGTGCTCACCATGGCGCTCGGGGCCTCTCCGGTGACGGCGGCTTTACCGGGCATGAATCCTCAGTTCTCCTCTGTGCTGGTCAAGACTGGGCTGGCGGCGCTGGCGCGGGGCTCACGGAAGACGACCCACTTGAGCATGACGAAGTTGATCACGGTCGCGGTTGCCTGCGACACGACCCAACCCAGTGTGGCCTTCCAGGCGGACTCCGGGAGGACGTGCAGCATCGTCCGGTTGACACCCACGGCGACGAGGAACGTCACGGCGTACAGGAGGACGAAGCCGCCGATCTGGCGTGCGCCCTCTCGGCGCCCACCGGCGAAGGTGAACTTGCGGTTCAGGAAGAAGGCGGTCGTGGTGCCCACGATGAAGCTGAGCGCGCGGGCGATGTCCACCCACGGCGTCGCGTCCATGCCGAGGGCACGCAGCCCCTGGTAGACACCGAAATCGACCAGGGCGCAGAACCCACCGATGAGGCCGAAGCGGATGAGCTGCCCGAGCAGCCCAGGAGAGGACGGCGCTGCTGCCGTCAGGCCGGCTTGCGGGTCGGTCGCCACCACTGCTCTACCTCATAAACTGCTGGGGCTGGTGGTCAAAGTGTAGAAGCGGCCACTTCAGGGTCACGTTCCGGGCAGTGTTCGGCGTGGTTACCCTGGTCGGCGTGACCCGAGCACCCAAGACACAGCGGCAGTCGCTCATGGGCTGGGCAAGGACGTCGCCGAGTATCGCGGACGTCCTTAGCACCCCCGACGTGGAAACCATCGCGCGGGCGGTGACGCAAGCGGGGGCACGCGGGGTCATCGCGCGCGGTCTCGGCCGGTCGTACGGCGACCCGGCGCAGAACGCGGGCGGCCTGGTCGTCGACATGACCGCGCTGGACCGCATCCACTCGATCGACCCGGATTCCGGCATCGTCGACCTCGACGCCGGGGTCAGCCTCGACAAGCTGATGCGCGAGGCGCTGCCCTACGGCCTGTGGGTCCCGGTGCTGCCGGGCACGCGCCAGGTCACCATCGGCGGCGCGATCGCCAACGACATCCACGGCAAGAACCACCACTCGGCCGGCAGCTTCGGCAACCACGTCGTGTCGATGGACCTGGTCACCGCCGACGGGCAGGTGCGCACGATCACGCCGGACGGCCCCGACGCGGAGCTGTTCTGGGCGACCGTCGCCGGCATCGGCCTGACCGGCATCATCGTCCGGGCCAAGGTCCGGATGACGAAGACCGAGACCGCCTACTTCAAGGCCGACCTCGAGCGCACCGCGAATCTCGACGAGACGCTGGAACTGGTCAGCAACGGCTCCGACGACAACTACACCTACTCGTCGGCTTGGTTCGACACGATCTCGACCGGCTCGAAGCTGGGCCGCGCCGCCTTCGGCCGCGGTTCGCTGGCGAAACTCGACGAACTGCCGCCGAAGCTGCGTGCCGACCCGTTGAAGTTCGACGCGCCGCAGCTGCTGACGCTGCCCGACGTGTTCCCGAACGGACTGGCGAACAAGCTCACGTTCGGTTCCATCGGCGAGCTCTACTACCGCAAGACGCCGAAGAAGGCCGTCGGCAAGATCCAGAACCTGACGGCGTTCTACCACCCGCTCGACCTGTTCGGCGAGTGGAACCGCGCCTACGGCTCCAAGGGCTTTCTGCAGTATCAGTTCAGCACTCCGCTGAACGCGCACGAGCCGCTGCGCCGGATCATCCAGAAGGTCGCCGACTCCGGGCATGTGTCGTTCCTCAACGTGTTCAAGCGGATGGGCGAGGGCAACGCGGCGCCGCTGTCGTTCCCGCACCCCGGCTGGATGATCTGCCTCGACTTCCCGATCAAGGACGGCCTGAGCCGGTTCTGCCAGGAACTCGACGAGGACGTGCTCGCGCTCGGGGGCCGTCTATACACGGCGAAGGACTCCCGCACCTCCGCGGAGAACTTCGCGAAGATGTATCCGCGGCTCGAGGAATGGCGCAAGGTCCGCGCTTCCGTAGACCCCGAAGGCGTTTTCGCCTCTGACATGTCCCGAAGGTTGGAACTGTGATCGACGCTGTGGGCAACCCCCAGTCCCTGCTGCTGCTCGGCGGTACCTCCGACATCGCGCTCGCGATCGCGGAGAAGTACCTGGCCGAGAAGCCCCTCCGGGTCGTGCTGGCCGGGCGGCGGTCGCCTCGGCTCGACGCCGCCGCGCAGCGCCTGAAGGACAAGGGCGCCGAAGTGTCCACGGTCGACTTCGACGCGAAGGACATGGACTCGCACCCGGCCGTGCTGGACAAGGCGTTCGAGGCGGGCGACATCGACGTCACCGTGGTGGCGTTCGGTCTGCTCGGTGACCAGGAAGAGCTGTGGCAGGACCACGCGAAGGCCGTCGAGGCGGCGACCGTGAACTACACGGCCGCGGTTTCGGTCGGGGTCGCGCTGTCGAACAAGCTCAAGAAGCAGGGCCACGGCAAGGTCATCGCGCTGTCGTCGGTCGCCGGTGAGCGGGTCCGCCGGTCGAACTTCGTCTACGGCTCCACGAAGGCCGGCTTCGACGGCTTCTACCTGGGTCTCGGCGAGGCGCTGGCGCCGTCGGGCGTGCAGGTCACCGTCGTCCGCCCCGGGCACGTGAAGACCAAGATGACCGAAGGACTCAAGGACGCCCCGCTCGCGCAGACCGCCGAGCAGGTCGCCGAGATCGCCGTCAACGCCTCGCGCGCCGGTAAGGAACTGGTGTGGGCTCCCGCGCCGTTCCGCCTGGTCATGTCGGCCCTGCGGCATGTGCCCCGGCCGATCTTCCGGAAACTGCCGATCTAGGGAACGAGCGCACTACGCCATTCGTCTCACCCGGTGCACGGAACGGGAAGGGTCCCCCTTCCGGCATCGGGTGAGAGGAAACGATGGCTGACCAGGAAGCCAGGCTCGACGCGGCCATCCGGTCGTTTCAGGAGCAGGCCGCCAAAGCTGCGGAACTGAAGGACAAGATCGCCGGGCTGCGCGGGTCCGCGCGCAACGCCGACGGCTCGGTGACGGTGACCGTCGCCCCGTCCGGCGCGTTGCTGGGACTCCAGTTGTCCCCCAAGGCGATGAACCGCACGCACACCGCGCTGCAGCAGGAAATCCTCGCCGCGATCAGGGAAGCGACGCAGCAGGCGGCGGCCGCGATGCAGCAGACCGTCCAGCCGATTCTCGGCGACCGCGCGGAACAGTTCAAAGAGGCGTTCAACGCCCATGTCGAGCCGCTCGGGCCGAGCGCTCCCCCGCCCGCGGAATCGCTCGCCGGTCCGGCTTCGCCCGTCCAACAGCCTGTCCGGACTCAGCGGCCGGCCCGTCCGGCCACGAGCGACGACGAAGACTTCGGTGGCCCGATCCTGCGGAGGGACTCGTTTTGACCGGCTTCGGCGTACAGACGGACGCGCTCACCGCGCACGCGAACGGATCCAAAGAGGCTTCGGGGAACTTCGGCAGCCTCGCGAGCCTGCTGGAACAGGCCAGGGTCTCCGACGACTGCTTCGGCCCGCTCGGCGAATTGATGGCGTTCAAGTATTTCGAGGGTCTGCGGGAATGCCAGGATCTCGCCGAACAGGCGAAGTCCTTCCTCGACCAGATCGCCGACAAGACCACCACCGCGGCGAAGACCTACCTCGACCACAACCAGGGCACCGCCGAGGTCATCACCGGACTCGGTGCCGGGCTGGGCGACGGCGGCAGCGGCCCCGGCAGCCTCAGTGACCTCAACAGTGCGGGTGACTCGGGCCGCAAGGGGTTCTGGGAGCAGAACGGCGGCTACGGCAGCTCGTGGCTCAGCACGGCGTCGGACGTCTCCCGCGCGAGCAGCCCGCCGGACGTCGCGATCGCGGCCGTGCACGCGCGGATGGAACAGCTTCAGCTCGTCATGAGCCCCGGTCAGTCCTTTTTGGACAACGGACTCGGCTTTCTGATCGGGATCGTGATCAGCCCGCTGGTCGAGCTGGTGCTGGAGCCCGCGATCGGCGACCCCGAGCAGATGCGCAGCACCGCAAAGGGCTGGGAGCAGACGGCGAAGTGGCTCGACGGCGTCGCCGAGCACGAACAAAAGCGGGCAGAAGCGACGAAGGAGCCCTGGAAGGGCGAGGCAGGCGACGCCTTCCGCGGCCAGATGACCGAGTTCTCGGGCGGCGCCAAGGCGTTCGCGAACGACGTCCGCGGGCTGCAGCAGATCCTGGAGATCGCGGCCGACCTGTTCGACGCGTTCGTCGAAATCGTCATCGACATCATCGGAGAACTGGTGATGGGCCTGATCATCGAATGGCTGGCCGCGCTGGCCGCCTCGTGGATCACGGCGGGTGCTTCGGTCGGCGCGGCTGGTGCGGCGACGGCGGGTCAGGTAGCGGTGACCGGCGGACGGCTCGGGATGAAGGTCAAGCAGTTGCTCGGCAAGCTCAAGCCGCTGATCGAAAAGCTCGAAGACATCCTGAAGATGCTCCGCAACGGGCCGCTGAAGAAGGTCGTCGAGCGGGCCGAGGGGCTGCGCGACGGCAACTGGCTGCAGAAGCGGCTCGCCGACCAGATCGACAAGAACCCGCTGGCCAAGATCGTCACGAAGGCGAACCCCATGACCGGGGCCTCCAAAACCGCCAACAAGTTCGCGAACCGCTACGGCGTCGGCGGCGAGGGCTCGGACGCGCTCACCACGAACCTCACCGAGGCCGGGCTGCGCGCGCTGGGGATGAACGGGACGACCAGCCTCGGCAAGGCCGCCTTCCGCGGGAGTGCCGGTAACCTGGCCGAACTGGGCGTCGAGCAGGGCGTCAAGGCGGGCTACCACGAGTCGCAGGATTCGTCGTCCGAGGAAGAGCGCCGCGCGGCGACCGACAGAGGGTTCACGATCGAAGAATGAATCTCGGCTACCCGCTCGGGGCCGCGTCACAGGCGCTGCCCTCGCTGAACCCGGGCGAACGGTTGCTGTGGGCCGCGTACGGCCGGACGCTGAACTACGACGTGCGCGGCCTCGACCCATGGGGTGTGCCGAAGAAGAGCGTCCTCGGCAAGATCGGCTCGGGTGCGGCGAACTTCGCCGGCGACATGGTCGGCGCGGCGCTGGGCGCGGGCGACGACGGCGGCAAGTCGAATCCACCGACACCGCAGGTCATCGTGTTCGGCGAACAAGGCGGCATCGCGCACGCGGCGGTGCGGGAGCTGTCCACCAGCGGTTCGCTCGCGCGGTTGTGGGCGCTGACCAGCGCGCGGCTGCTGGTGCTGGAGAAGTTCATCCCGCCGCCGGAACCGGAAGAGCCCGCGGAGAAGTCGTTCATGTCGAAGGCGATCGGGTTCGGCAAGGGCGTGGTCAAGACGGGCAAGGAGATCGCCGCGATCATGACCACGAAGACCTACGGCGACAACGCCGAGGGCGTCCCGATCGCCACGCACCGGATGGTCGTGGCCGCCGAGCTGCCCCGCGAGCGGATCGGCGGGTTCACCGTGGCGGAACACGGCAAGAAACGCCGTCCGTGTCTGCGAGTGTCCTTTGTGGATGGATCGGGGATGGACCTTCTGTTCGACTGCGACGATCTCCGGCAGTTCGCCTGGCTCCACGCGATGACGGTGCGCTGATGGAGAACACGATTCCGATGGCGAAGTCCGTCGACGAGATCGTCGAACGGGAACTCCACCAATTCTGGCTCGCGCCCGGTGAACGCCTGATTATCGGCTGCCCGCCCGCACACGGCTACGTGGGCCTACTGCTGGACGGCAAGCTCACGCTGCCCTACGAGGCGGCGCGGGAAACCCCCGCGGTGACCGGCAAACCGCGTTGGCCACTGCCCGCTGGGGGCGTACTCGAAGCCGACTGGACCGACGACCCGACGATCGCGTACTGGGTCGTCGCGCGGTCGGCGGACCAGCTCGCCGTGCGGATCGCGGACCACCTCGCGGGTGGTCGCGGCGAAGCCCGGCTGACGTTGTCCGACCGGCGACTGGCGCTGGTCTACCCGGCGCGGATGCTGGAGCGCGAGGATCCCGCCCAGCCGTTCCGGACGTTCGAGGAGATGCCGTCGAGCGTCGTGCGCTCGGTGTCCGCGCTGTACCTGGGGCGGAGCTTTCCACCGCGGCCGGTGCTGCAGTTCGTCTTCGCCGACGGGTCCGTGGTCCACCAGCGGGACATGCTGGCGGTCGACAAAGCGGCCCGGGCCGACTCACGCCGCTGACCCGCGCATTTCGTCCTCTGATTGCGGTCGTTGCGCGTGCATTTACCGCATTCAGAGGACGAAATGCGGGTTCTACCGCGCGGACAGGAGGTAGAGCTGCTGGGTGCCCATCCACGGCGAGCTGATCGTCCAGGCGGCCAAGGCGTTCGGCGGTGGCGTCTTCCGGGTGGTGGCCAGCATCAGATCCGGGGTCGCGGGCGGGACGCTGTGGTCGAAGAACCGGAAGTTGGCTTCCAGCAGCGCCTTGCCGAGATCGCCGCTGCGGTTCTTCGTTTCGACGATCGCCGGGTCGACCGAGCCGCGGTCGGAGAACTGGTCGACGATGTCGCAGTCGCAGGAGTACGCGAGGGCGCCGACCTCACCGGCGCTTTCCACCTTGCGTCCCCTGGTGAGTTCGGCCAGTTGCGAGCCGATCGCGCGGTATTCGTCGGACGCGGCGTGGTTGCTGGTGATGGGCGCGAACCGGCGCGGCAGCTCAGGCGCGGCGTAGGCGAAGACGCTCACGAGGAGGAACGCGCCGGCGAGGAGCCCCGCCCCGAGCCGGGCCCGACCGCGTACCGCGCAGGCACCGGCGGCGAGGAAGATCGTCGCGCCGATGATGCTCGGCGCGTAATACCAGTGGTAGGGCGGGACGTTCAGCCAGCAGTAGGCCAGATAGTGCGCCGCGCCGGCGATCGCGAGCGTCGCGAACGGCACGAGCCGCTTCGCCCGATCCGAACCACGCCGGTAGTGGAACGTCCACAGTAGACCGGCCAGACCACCGATCACGAGTGGCAGGAACGCGAGCGTCGACGCGACGGGGAAGTTGCGCCAGTACAGCAGCGGGCCGTTGGTGAAACTGAACGGTCCCCACGACCGCTGCATGATCTTGATGACCAGGGTGTCGGGCACCGCCGAACCCAGCGCGAGCCAGCTGAACACGAACCACGGCAGCATCACCGCGAGCGCGGCGAACGTCATGCGCCAGATACCCACCCAGAACTCGCGGCGCGCGAGGAACAGCACGAAGGCGATCAGCAGCAGATCGATCCGGATGAGCGCGATCAGGCCGATCACCACACCCGCGGCGGCGGGGCGGCGTTCGTGCAGGAACACCATCAGCCAGACGACAGCCGTCGCGCCGAGGGCGACTTCGAGCCCGACCGACGACAGCAACAGCGGATTCACCAGCAACAAGCCCAGCGCCAGCGGGGCGAACCCGCCGGGAAGGCCGGTCGCGGTGCCGATACGGCGCAGGCCGAGCACGAGAAGCACCTGGCTCGCGACGAAGACGATCCCGGCGGCGAACACGGCGTCCCGGACGATGAACGTGAGGAGAGCCAGCACGAGAACGTTCAGCGGCGACGTCGCGGTGTTGGCGGTGCCGTCCTCGATCAGGCCCCAATGACCGTGGAAGGCGAGGTTCTTCGCATACGACAGCGTGATGTAGGTGTCGTCGATCAAATGCCCGCTGACCAGGACGAACACCAGTGAGGACGCCACCGCCGCCGCGGCAGGCAGCACCCAGGGTCGAGCGAGGACGGCGGCTACCGGCAGCGCACCGGTGGCCTTGGGCAATTCAGCGGAGGCGCTTCGCATCACGAACACCGTACACGGTGTCGTGATGATTCCGTTATCTACCGTCCGTGCGACTCGTCACGCCAGTCACGGTCACCGTGGCCGCCGCGGAAGTCACGGTGCCCGCCGGGACCGGCCGAGCCATGGTGTTCGCGGGAAAAACCGGGCCGGTCACCGTCGCGGGAGGCCAGGCCGACGGCGGTCCCGATGACCCCGCCGCCGAGGAGGAAGCCGAGAACGCCGACCGCCACCAGTTGCGTCGCGCGGTGCCCGGCGAACCGGCGGAAGCCACCCTTCGCGGGCGGAGCCTGCGGTGCGGGCACCCAGCCCGGCGGCGGCCCGGCCGGGGCGGCGGCCGGAGTTTCGGGTTCGGCGGGTTTCTTCGGGCTCTCGCCACCGACGGCGGGCTGCTCGACCGTCTTGTCTTCGTCTTCGGACGGCCGCTGCGGGTCGTTCATCTATCGCTCCTGGAGTCGATGGGGGCGGGCGCGGTGCCCGCCCCCATCACCGAGGATGCGTGCGCATCCTGTGGATGCGCTGTGTCCGAGCTGTCGATTCAGAGATAGAACGACAGGAACAGTGTGACGACCCAGCTCGCGCCGAGGACCTGCAGCACCCGGTCCTTGAGCGCGATCTCCTCCGGCTCGCCCGCGTTGCCGCCGTCGACGTCGACGGCGTAGCGCAGGACGGCGACCACGAACGGGACCATCGAGACGACGGCCCAGACCGAGTTGTGCTCGACCTGGCGGATCTCGAACGCCCACAGGCAGTACGACATGATCAGGATCGCCGCGGACGTCGCCCACACGAACCGCAGGTAGCTCGCCGAGTACTTCTTCAGCGAAGACCGGATCTTCGCCCCTGTCCGCTCGAAGAGCATGATCTCGGCGTAGCGCTTACCGGCCACCATGAACAGCGAGCCGAACGCCGTGACCAGCAAGAACCACTGCGAAAGCGCGATATCGGCGGCGACGCCACCGGCGATCGACCGCATCAGGAAGCCCGAACCGACGATGGCCAGGTCGACCACCGGCTGGTGCTTGAGCCCGAAGCAGTAGCCGAGCTGAACGGCCTCGTAGACCGCCAGCACGACCGCGAGCTGCCAGCTGGCGAGGAACGAGATGCCGAGGCCCGCGGCGAAGAACACGCCCGCCGCGACGAAGGCCACCGGGACCGGCACGATCCCGGCCGCGATCGGCCGGTTCCGCTTGGTCGGGTGGGCCTTGTCCGCCTCGACGTCGATGGCGTCGTTGATGAGATAGACCGAGGAGGCCACCAACGAGAACGCCGCGAAGGCGATCAGCGCGGCGATCAGCAGGCCGGTTCGATCCGTCGACTTGGAGAAAGCGAAGAACGGTGCGGCGAACACGAGCACGTTCTTCACCCACTGGCGCGGGCGTGCCGTCTTGATGATGCCGCCGACGAGACCGCCGGCGACCTTCTTCGGTTCGGCGGCCTCGGGTCCTACGTCTTCAGGCTTGGAATCGGCCTTCTCGGTCGTTTCGCTCATTGTCGTTTCTTCAGCTTCCGTCGTATGAGACCACCGACGAGGCCCCCCAGGGCTGCTCCGGCCAGAACGTCGGTCGGGTAATGGACGCCGAGCACCAGCCTCGAGGCGAGCATCGGCGGTACCAGGGCCGGGACCAGGTTACGCCCGGTCAATCCGGAGTAGAGCACCGCCGCCGCCGTAGTGGAGGTGGCGTGCGAGGACGGGAAGCTCAGCTTGCTCGGCGTCCCGACCAGGACCTCGACGCTCGGGTGATCCGGCCGCGGCCGCCTGACCACGCGTTTCACCGCGATGGACGCGGCGTGCGCGCCGACGACGCCGACCGCGGCGACCAGCCAGTCCTTGCGCCGCTTCTTGTCCACCGCCGCCCCGACGAGGCCCAGCGCGAACCATCCCGCGCTGTGCTCGCCGAAGTGCGAAAGACCTCGTGCCGCCTTGACGGTGACGTCACTCTTCAGGACGCCCTGTGCCTTCGCGAGAACCGCCACCTCGCCGGTGGGAGCGCCCTTCTCAAGCATCGAGGGACCCGTCCAGAGGCGCGCCATCGGTGAGGTGCGGCGCGATCTTGTTCTCGAACGCGGTCAGCGCGGAGCCGATCGCCATGTGCATGTCGAGGTACTTGTAGGTACCGAGACGGCCGCCGAACAGCACGTTCTTGTTCTTGGCCTCGGCCTTCGCCAGCTCGCGGTAGGCCTCGAGCTTCTCGCGGTTGTCCGGGGTGTTGATCGGGTAGTACGGCTCGTCGGTCTCGCCCGCGAACCGGGAGTACTCGCGGAACACGACGGTCTTGTCGTTCGGGTAGTGCTTGCGCTCCGGGTGGAAGTGCCGGAACTCGATGATCCGGGTGTAGGGCACTTCTTCGTCGTTGTAGTTGACCACCGAGGTGCCCTGGAAGTCGCCCGTCTCGACGACCTCGGATTCGAAGTCCACCGTGCGCCAGGTGAACCGGCCCGCGGAGTAGTCGAAGTAGCGGTCCAGCGGACCGGTGTAGACGGTCGGCGTGCCGGCGGGGATGTGCTCGCGGACGTCGAAGTAATCGACGTTCAGCCGCACCTCGATGTTCTCGTGCTCGGCCATCTTCTCGAGCCACGCGGTGTAGCCGTTGACCGGCAGGCCCTCGTAGGCGTCGTTGAAGTACCGGTTGTCGAAGGTGTAGCGGACCGGGAGCCGGGTGATGATGTCGGCGCCGAGGTTCTTCGGGTCGTTCTCCCACTGCTTGGCCGTGTAACCCCGGATGAACGCCTCGTACAGCGGGCGGCCGACCAGCGAGATCGCCTTCTCTTCGAGGTTCTGCGCGTCCGCGGTGTCGAACTCCGACGCCTGCTTCGCGATCAGCTCGCGGGCCTCGTCCGGCGTGTGCGACTTGCCGAAGAACTGGTTGATGAGCGCCAGGTTCATCGGGAACGAGTAGACCTGGTCCTTGACCCGCGCGAACACGCGGTGCTGGTAGTTCGTGAACTCGGTGAAGCGGTTGACGTACTCCCACACCCGCTTGTTCGACGTGTGGAACAGGTGCGCACCGTAGCGGTGCACCTCGATCCCGGTCTCCGGCTCGGCCTCGGAGTAGGCGTTTCCACCGATGTGGTGGCGCCGCTCCAGCACGAGGACCTTCTTGCCGAGTTCGGCCGCGGCCCGTTCGGCCACGGTCAGCCCGAAGAAACCGGACCCGACCACGATGAGGTCGTAGCCGGTGAAATCGGCTTCAGTAATCTTGTCGGGGTTCGTGTGCGCGCTCACGGGCGTCGAGGGTACGCAGGTCGCCTACGTGCCCTGCACCGAGCACCGGTTTTCACCTTCGACACCCTTAGGAAGCAGTGCCTACTCCGGACACCTTCTGGTCGTACTTCGGCGCGACCGTCACCTACCTGGCCGTGCTGGCGATCCCCGGTGGCCTCGTCGGCCGGGCCGCCGGCCTGCGCGGCTGGGCCCTGGCGGGGCTGGCCCCGCTGCTGTCCTACACGGTAACCGGACTGGCCGGTCCGTGGCTGGCACTCGCAGGCGTGTCGTACAACCCGCTGACCGTGGCGGCCGTCACGGCCGTGCTCGCCGGGATCGGTCTCGGCCTGCGGAAGCTGGGCCAGGCACGCGGCTGGGGCAAGCCGGGCGCCGAGGAGCCGCCGACGAAGTGGCATCCGCGCGCGCATTACGCCGTCGCGGCCTGTGTGGCGCTGGCCGTGGGGATCTCGATCCTCGTGGTGCTCTCGGCCCGCGGCGGGACGACGGCGGTGTTCCAGCGCTGGGACACCGTGTTCCACGCGAACGGCATCCGCTACATCGCCGAGACCGGCGACGGCTCGCTGACCGGCATGGGCACCGTCAACTGGTATCCGGACGGCTCGTTCTACCCGAACGCGTATCACCTGGTCGGCTCGCTCGTGTACTCGATCTCGGGCACGACGATCCCGGTCACGCTGAACGCCATCACGATGCCGGTCGCCGGGATCTTCGCGCTGTCGATGGTCGCCCTGATCCGGCAGCTCGGCGGCCGGGCGGTGTTCGCGGGCTGCACGGCACTGGTGGCCGCGGCCGCGACGACCGGCGCGTACGAGTCGGTCTCCAGCGGGCTGCTGCCGTTCGCGCTGGGCATCGTGCTGACCCCGCTGGCCGTCGTCGCGCTGGCCCGGTTCCTCGCGCGGCCCGGTCTCGACACCGGCTACGTCCTCGCGCTGACCGCCGTCGGCCTGCTCGCGGCGCACTCGTCGGCGCTGTTCGGTGCGCTGCTGTTCGCCTTCCCGGTGGTGGTGCAGCGCTGGTACCGCGCGCTGCGGCACAAAGCGCTCGACGGCGTGCCGGATGGCCGCGGCGGTTGGCGGGTGATCGGCGGTGACGTCGTCAAGATAGTGCCGGTGATGATGGCCAGCGGGCTGCTGGCGGCGCCGCACATCCTGGGCGCCCTGAAATTCACTTCGGGTTCATATCCTTATTACGCGTGGGGCTCGAACCTTCCGGTGGTGAAGTCGCTCGCGCTGCTGGTGACCTTCCGGCAGGTGCTGAGCGCCCCGCAGGTGTGGCTGACGGTGCTGCTGGTCATCGGCGTGCTGAGCCTGGTCAAGCTCGGCAGGATGCGCTGGATCGGGCTCTCGGCGCTGGGTTTCTCGGCGCTGTTCGTGCTGGTGGCCTCGTTCGGCGCCGAACCGTGGGTGATCTCGCTGTCGCGGCCGTGGTGGAACGACCGCTACCGCCTGATGGCGCTCGCCGCGATCCCGCTCTGCCTGCTCGCCGGGCACGGGATGGCGGAGCTGCAGCGCTGGTTCGCGAAGTGGGCGAGCGGCCGGTCCTGGGTCAAGAGCAGGCCTGCCTTGCCCACCCGACTCGGCCTGGCGACCGCGGTCTTCGTGGTGGCCGCCTCGGCGGTGCTGACCAAGGGTTTCTACACCGAGTCGAACGCGCACGCGGTGTCGTTCCTGTACTACAACGGCCCCGAGGGTGAGGTCACCCCGCCGGTCAGCGCCGACGAACTCGCCGCGATGGATCAGCTCACCAAGATGAACGTCGGACCGGACGAGAAGGTGCTCAACGAGCGCTTCGACGGGACGGCGTGGCTGTACGCGATCACCGGCATCCATCCGGTGGCCGGGCACTACGACCCGGGTGTGCCGCCGCCGGACGCGAAGTACCTGGCGCTGCACTTCCGCGACTACGACACCGACCCCGAGGTGCGGGCGGCGGTCAGGCGGCTGAACGTCAAGCACGTGCTGATCGGGAGCACGCCGATCAAGATCGGCGAGCCGCCGGCGCCGGGGCTGCGGGATCTGGACGGGCTGGACTTCCTGCGGAAGGACTACAGCAACCCAGGCGCGTCGATCTACACCCTGACCCGCTGACCCTCACCACGCTCCTCGCGCTCCTCGCGCTCGCTCGCTGACGCTCACCGCGCTCGCCGCACCCCACGCAATGAAAGGCCCCTTCCTTGCGAATTTTGCAAGGAAGGGGCCTTTCATCTCACGCCAGCGCCATAAAAGGACCTTTCCTAGCACCCATGAGAGGAAAGGTCCTTTCCTCGCGAAATTTGCAAGTAAAGGACCTTTCATAGCAGCCGGGAGGGTCTGGCGCCGACCCCGAACGGTCTCCCCAAGGGCGCCCAGCGCCCGACGGAAACATTTTGCGGGACGCCCTGCCCCGTGAACGCGAGTTCCACCACGATCCGCGTCCCGCGAAATTTTCCGTCAGCGCGCGACAGACAAACACAGCGCGACAGACAAAGACGGCTCGCGTGGTCGCGGACTGCCCCCGCCGCGACCACGCGAGCCTTCGTCCCCCATTCACCCCCGGGGTGACCCGTGAGGGGCAGCCGTCGTCGGCCGCGCCCACTCGCTGTACTTGTCTCTCAGACGACCGTTAGGCGGAACCGGTTTACCCACCTCGTCGACGTCACCCGTTCAGCCTAAGAACTTTTTCCCTGGAGTACCGGGAGTACGTCGCGGGCGACCTCTTCGAGCGTCGACTCGCGGCCGACGTAGTAGTCGCCGGAGCGCGGCCAGTGGGTGACGATGTCGGTGAATCCGAGGTCCTCGGCCCGCCCTGCCGCGTCGGTGAAGGCGCCGACGCTGGAGAGTGAGAAGACCGGCGCCGCGTCGAGGCTCAGGAACCGTTGCACGCTCGCCTTGTCCCGGCCGACGGCCTCGACCCGCTCTTCAAAGGTTTTCACGAGTTCCGCGACGCCCTTCCACCACTCGTCCTGGGTCTCCGACTTGACGCCGGTGGTGGCCCAGCCCGCGCCGAACCGCGCGGCGAGCGTCATCGTGCGCGGACCGTTCGCGGCGACCAGGAACGGCAGTCGCGGCCGCTGAACGCAGCCTGGCAGGTTCCGCGCGCCCTTGGCGCGGTAGTACTCGCCCTCGAAGTCGAAGCCGTCGGTCATCAGCAGCCCGTCGAGCGCCTCGACGAACTCGGTGAACCGGTCCGTTCGCTGCTTCACCGACAGTTCCGGGCCGTCGAGGACGGCGGCGTCGTAGTTGGTGTGCGGCACACCGGCGCCGACACCGAGGATGAAACGACCGTCGGAGACGTCGTCGAGGGTGAGCAGCTCACGGGAGAACGACACGGGATGCCGGGCGACCGGAGAGGCGACGAAGGTACCCAGTCTGATCCGGGACGTGACCATGGCGGCCGCCGTCAACGTTGGCATCGCACTGAACCAGGGGCCGTCGACGAGGGTCCGCCAGCCGAGGTGGTCGTACGTCCAAGCGTGGTCGAAGCCGTACTCCTCGGCGGCCCGCCATTTCGGCTCGGCCGCCCACCAACGATCTTCCGGAAGGATCACGATGCCTACGCGCACACCCCGGAAGGTAGCGGTCTCCTCCGACACTTCGCCCGATGGGCGGATCTTCGGGGACAATGTGCCGGTGGAGAAACCGCTCTTGATCGCGTCCGACGTCGACGGCACCCTGCTCGGCCCGTTGGAGACCCTGACCGAACGCACGGTGGACATCGTCCGGCGCGTCACCGCGGCCGGAATCCCGTTCGTGCTGGTCAGCGGCCGTCCGCCGCGCTGGATCGCCCCGATCGCGGAACCGCTGGACCTGACCGGCTACGCGGTCTGCGCGAACGGCGCGGTGCTGTACGAGATCGGGACGGACCGGATCGTGGCGGTGCACGGGCTGCTCGAACCCCAGTTGCTGCACGACACCGTGAGTGCTCTTGATCACGCGCTGCCCGGTTGCCGGTTCGCCGCGGAGCGGATCGGCGAGTCCGCGCGGGACCCGGAGATGCGCAACTTCGTGATCGAGCCGGACTATCACAATCCCTGGGGCAACCACGAGGGCACGGAGGCACCGAGGGCCGAGGTGCTCGGGCATCCGGCGATCAAGCTGATGATCAGCAGGCGTGGGATGAGCTCCGACGAGATGGCGCGGGCGGCGCGCGAGGTGCTCGACGGTTCGGTCGACATCACCTATTCGACGAACTCCGGTCTGATCGAGGTCGCCGCGCACGGCATCACGAAGGCGACCGGGCTGGCCGAGGTCGCCGAGCGGCTGGGCGTCCCGGCCGAGCGGGTGATCGCGTTCGGCGACATGCCCAACGACCTCGAAATGCTCAGCTGGGCCGGGCATGGCGTGGCGATGGCCAACGGCCACCGCCAGGTGCTGGCCATCGCCGACGAGGTGACCGCGCCGAACTCCGAAGACGGTGTCGCGCAGGTGCTCGAACGCTGGTTCTAGCGACCCTCGCGGTCCAGCTTGGCGGCCTCTTCCGGCGTCGGCGCGGTGCCGCCGAGGTGCGCCGGAAGCCACCAGCGTTCGTCATCGGAACCCGGTTTCTCCGGGTAGTCCGCCTGAACCCGGTCCACGAGCGCGGACATCCGCACACGAAGGTCCTTCGAGAGAACCTCGGCGTCTTCGTCGGCCTTCGGGTGGATCGGCTCGCCGACCAGGATCGAGATCGGGACGTGGCGTTTGGTGAGGTCCTTCGGGCGGCCCTTGGTCCACAGCCGCTGCGTGCCCCACAGCGCCATCGGGACGACCGGAACGCCGGCTTCGGCGGCCATCCGGACGGCGCCGGATTTGATGTCCTTCACGGTGAACGACCGGCTGATCGTGGCTTCGGGAAACACCCCGACGACCTCTCCGGCCTTCAGCCGCTCGACGGCTTCGCGGTACGACGCGAGACCCGCGCCACGGTCGACGGAGATGTGGTGCATCCCGCGCATGAGCGGCCCGGCGATCCGGTTGCTGAAGATCTCCTTCTTCGCCATGAACCTGACCAGGCGTTTCGCCGGTTGCGCGCCGAGACCGCAGAAGATGAAATCGAGGTAGCTCACGTGGTTGCAGGCGATGACCGCCCCGCCGGTGGCCGGGATGTGCTCGGTCCCCTCCACCCGGATGCGGTTGTCCAGCACCCGGAACATCAACTTCGCCGCCATGATGACGGGCGGGTAAACGAGCTCAGCCATTCGTTCAGGTTACGCGACCGTAGGGTGACCAACCTACGGTCGCGTAGGTCACATGCGCGCACTCCTGTCATCACCGCAGGTCACTGCCCCCTAAATTGGGTCCGCTGAGGCACGAAACCACCGAAATCACCCTGACGCCGCGAGGCAGACCAAACGCCCAGCGTCGCTGGCCTATCTCGCGCTGGGCACGGTGTCCCTGATCAATCTGATCTCGTTCATGCCCGCATTCCCCAAGCCGCACGAGCAGGCTGGGGCGACGCGGTGAACCACTACCGCATGTCGGAACAGACCGGCACGGAACCTGCGGTTCGTCACGGGACTTTGGACGTCAGGGAAGCCAAGTCCTTCTGACGCGCGAAGGTCACCAGCGCCAGGACGACGCCGAGCAGCGTGCAGTACAGCGCGATCACCTGGTGCTTGACGTTCTCCAGGCCGTCACCCAGCGCCGCCAGCGCGAACTGCCCGGCTGCGACGGCGAGCAGGAACCAGAGCGCGACGCCCACCGCGTCGCGCCGGGTCTTCCAGCCGCGCGCGGCGAGCAGGAACCAGATCGGCAGTAGCGCGAAGAAACCCAAGGGCGCCAAGAGTTTCGTGCTGGTCGACGCCACCGGGACGCGGTATTCCTGCGCCTCGGGGGCGAATCCGGCCGAGCGGTCGAAGCTGCCGAGGTAGGGCGGTCGCGCGGTGAGCAGGTCGCCCGCCGCGCGGTGCAGGATGCCGATGGTGCGCGGGGGATGCGTCGCGAAGTACTCGACGACGTTGCGCCTGCTGATCTGTTCGCGGTATTTCGGGTACTCGGGATCGAGCGTGGCGGGCCGCGGATGCCACCAGCCGTTGCCCGCGTACTGACCGAACGAGGCGGGTAGCCCCAGCGCGGCGAGGTCGGCTTCGGTGTCGTGCTGACCGTCCACAATGGTCAGAAAGATCGTGTTGAACATGTTGATCTCGCGGGAATCGTCACCGGGGCGCTCGGCGATGGAGCCGTCGGGCAGCTTCGCCGGTTCGACGGTTTGCTGCGCGTAGGCCGTTCCGCCGGCGAGCGCGCCGATGACGAAGACCACGGGCAGCCACCGCTTCAAGCCTCGTACGCCCGCCGGGCGGACGAGCAGGACGGCGAGCGCCAGCAACGGCAGGATCATCAGCGTCTGCACCTTGGCGTTGACCGCGATGATGCCGCCGAACAGCAGTACGGCCAGTCCCGCGTAGCGCCACCAACCCGGCCGCGCGGCCACCAGCAAGCCACCGACGGCGAGCAGAAGGCCGAGGAACGCGGCACCTTCGCCCAGTACGGACGCGAAGTAGCCGAAGAACGCGGAGTCCGCGACGACCAGCAGGAGCCCGGCGGTCGCGGAGGCGCGGACGCGCCGCGAGTACGGCAGGCCGACGACGATCAGCGCGACCGCCGCCGCGGCGAGGACGCTCATGAGCACGCCGAGCACGACCAGGCTGAGTGTCGAATCCAGGCCGAGCAGTCCACCGAGCGAGCGGGCGACTCGCGCGAACCAGCTCTGGCTCAGCAGATACGTCGCGTCGCATTCGCCCGCCGGAACGGTGTACTCGAGCCGTACGAACGGCTCCGGCTTCCCCTTCCACGGGATGCCCGCGCCACAGAGCACCCGAAAGCCGTCGCCGTTGTCGGACATCGCCACCGGCCTCGGCACGAGGAAGCGGACCAGGAGGACGGTGAGCGCCGCGGCGAACACGCCGAAGCCGAACAGACGCGAGGACGCTTCGAGCGCTGCTGGGCGGCCGGGGGAAACGCGTTCGTCGACACTCACGAAGGGCACGGTACGTGGCGGAATTCGGGCGAGAAGTCGAGGGCGGGCGTCACCGACCGCTCGACATCGGCCCGCAAAAACACGGTGAGCCACGAAGAGGTGCCTTCACGCACGAAGGTCGCGACGCGGTACCTGGCCGCGTACTCCGGGTCGATCACGCAGGACTGCGTCGCCGAATAGCCGCTGTCGGTGATGACGGCGATCGTCGGATGCCGCCGGGAGACGACGGCCTCGTCCGCTTCCTCGGTCTGCCCGCGAACGCCGACGATCTGCAGCTGCGTCCCGGCGTGATACGACAGCGCACCCGGCGCGGACGTACTCACGACCGAACCGGGCGGCAGGTAGACGCCGAGCCAGCGGCCGATCTCCTCCATCTGCGCGCCGTGGTCGTGCCAGGCGCGCACGCCGGCCAGCATGTCCGGGCTGAACACCGAGGCCAGCACCGCGAGCCCGGACAACGTCACCGCGGCGGCGGGCATCAACCGCTTGCCTGCCGGCCTCGGCCGAGGGCTCGGTTTCGAAGCCGCGGCGAGCACGCCGTAGACCGAGACCGCCGCCACCGCCAGCAGCGGCGGGATCGGCGCCAGCAGCCGCCACGCCGGCGCGGCGTCACCGCCGAAGAAGACCACGAACCCGGCGAGCACGACGGCGGTGACGAGCATCAGCCAGATCAGTGCTCTGGCCTCGGCCTCGTGGGGCGTACGGCCGTTGCGACGCAGCGGCAGCATCACCGCCGCGACCAGGCCGAGCAACAGGAATCCCTGGTGGACCACCGAGAACCCCGACAGGTAATGCCAGCCGCGGTCGATCCGCGCCGGGATGTCGATGTCGAAGGGTATGAGGACCGCGGTCGGCAGGACGTGGTCGTAGTAGGTGGCCCGCCACGCCGTCCACGGCGCGACGAAGACGAGCCCGCCGAGCAGCCAGCCCACCGGCGACCACCAGGTGTACCGGCCGCGCAGCGCGGCGACGACCAGCCAGCAGCCGACGAGTACCGCGAGCAGCGTTCCCGATGGGCGCGTCATCGTCGCGAAGGCGACGAGCACGCCCGCGACGACCGGACGACGTGCGGCGAGGGAGGCGAAGACGCCGAGGATGAGCAGGACGAACAATGGCGTCTCGGTGCCGGATCCGCCGTACGCGGCGAGCCCTCCGGCGGCCGCGACGAGCATCGCGGCGGCCACGCCACAGGCCGGACGGGGCTCGCCGGCCGCCCGCGCGACCACCCGGTTCACCGTCACGTACGCGAGCAGGACGGCGCCGAGCGTGGCGAGGATTCCGAGCACGATCGCCGACGTCTCGATATCGGCCCCGAAAGCGGCCTTCGGCAACGCGAGCGCGATCATCCAGAGGAAATTCGCGTACCCCTCGATCCGTTCGCCGGTGTTGAACACCGGACCGTTGCCGTCGGCGATGTTCTGCGCGTAGCGGAAAGTGATGTACGCGTCTTCCGCGATCGTCGAGTACACCAGCTGGTGCACCAGTGAGAAACCGAGCGTCAACGCGAGCGCGGCGGCGCGCCAGTTCTCGTCGGCCTTGATCTTGGGCCAGGCCACGAGGACGAAGGCGGCGACCACGAGCCAGGCGCCGACGACCGCGACCACCACCTGATCCCACCCTCCCGGGCTGAGCCTCTCCCCTGGCGGAAAGACTACGGTCAAGTAATCGATCACCGCGCCAAGGTGTTTCCTTCGACGCAGTGACTCGACACGAATGGGCGAGTGGACGCCGTCGCGGTCATTTCCCCATCCCTGATGCGTTTCGTCCTCTGAATGCGGTCCTTGCGCGTGCAACTACCGCATTCAGAGGACTAAACGCGTGGGGTGGAGCGAGCAGCGAGGCGGGCCGAGAGGGCGGCGACACCGGCGGTGATCAGGTCGGCGACGGTGAACATGACGCGCGAAGCGATGGCGAACGCCGTCGCCTGGACGACGGTGAGGCCGGACGCGGTGAGCACGGCGACCTGGGCGACCTCGCGGACACCGACCCCGCTGGGCAGAATGAACGCGAACGTCCCGACGGTCATCGCGACGGCCATCGCGCCGACGCACAGCACGAATCCGCTGAATCCCGGCGTGCCGACCGAGTTCGCCAGCAGCCACAGGTGCACGCCCTGCAGTGCCCACGCCGCTGTCGACGAGCCGAAGACCTTGCCGACGACCGACCAGCTCAGCCGGTGGTCCAGTGGCGGGCGGCGCAGGATCCGCAGCACCAGTGACGTACCCCAGGTGAGCACGCGCGGATGCAGCATCGCCAGCCCGACCGGGATCAGCACGAACAGCCACAGCGCCCGCGGGCTGTTGCTGAACACCGCGGGCGCCGCGAGCAGCGAGACGACCAGCGCGGAGACCACGCCGACGCCGAGTTGGATCAGCGAACCGGTGAAGATCCGGGCCCTGGCGAGCCCGGCCTTGCGGCCCAGTTCCATCTGCAGCAGGTATGCCCACACCGAACCCGGCACGTACTTGCCGAGCGAACCGACGAGGCAGATCTGCGCGCCACGGGCGTAGCCGACCGGCTTCCCGAGGTCGTCGACCATGACCTGCCAGCCGTAAGTCGACACCATGATCGCGGCGATGAGGGCGAGCAGACTCAACGTGGAGGATTCCCAGGCGACGTCGGACAACGTCCGCCAGAATTCACCCCAATTAGCCACCAGTGTCTTCGCGGCGAAACCGACTACCGCGATGATGGCGATCCAGCGGACGACGTCGAGGATCTTCGCTTTGGTGGATTTCGGTTGCTTTACCGCAACCGGAGACTCCTCCTCGGGCGTTTCGACGATCGTCACTGAACCTCCTCCGCGGTACCGCTGTCGCCGCTGGTCAGGCCTGCACGGTCACCAGTCGGCTGAACTCGGTCAGCAGATCGTAGCCGTCCCAAATCGCGGAGAACGTCAGGGCCGATCCGAAGGGAACGACACGGTCGACGCCGCGGCCCGCCAATTCCGTCACGAATTCCGTCAATTCCTCTTTGCTGAAGCCGAATTGACCGACGGTTTGATCTTTGCGGAGCACGATCGGGACGAGGTCGGAAAGCGTGCCGACCCGCGCGTTGGCGAAAGTGCCCGCGCCGAGCCACTCGCGCGGCAGGATCGCGGGATCGGCCAGCTCCAGCGTCGCGATGCCGTTGCCCTGGAACTCGATGCCGTCGACGAGCCCGTCGACGGCCGCGCCGTACGCCGAAACCCGCTTCTGGACGGCCATCGCGGGCTCGGTGACGTGCTGTTTCGTCGCCAGCACCTCGGCGAGCAGCTTCCGGAACTCCTGTCCGGCTTCGCGAGCGCCGTCCTCGTCGCCGACCCAGAACACCGCGCGCGGCGACGAGCAGGCGGCCTGATCGAACCAGTACGAGTCGTTGTAGAAGCCTTCGGCCGCGCCACGGCGCTCGGCCTCGGAGGCGTTCTGCCAGCCGCGCACCGACGCGACCGCGAACGACGACCGGTCCGGGAAGGTCAGGTCGCGCGCGTGCGGCGCCAGCGGGTACTCGCGCAGGGCCGCGACCGAGGCGTCGCCACCCCAGATGACGCGCAGGTCCGCGGCGACCGACAGCGCGCCGCTGATCGCGTCACTGCGGTCGTAGGTGACCATGCGCTGGGTCGCGGTGATCGCGGCGGCGGTGTCCGCGTCCACTTCGGACAGGGCGGCGTTCAGCGCCTCCAGCACCGTTTCGGCGGCACCGGCCGAACGCGACGACACGCGGACGACATTGTGGTTGCCCGCCAGCGCGGAAAGCGCCCACGAGTACACGAAGATCGTGTCCACGTTGGCGGGCGGGACGTGGAAGACCAGCCCGCGCGGGAAGCGCAGCGCGTCGCCTGACGTATGCAAAGTGGACAATGCCTTGGCGATCTCCCCCTTGCGCAGGAAGAAACCGAGTGACGCCAGTTCCGGGAACCGGCGCGCGGTGGCGGGCGCGAGGAGCTTGCGCGCGAACTTCGTCAAGAACTCGACGACACGCGGGTCGCCGACGCGAAGCCGTCCACCGACGGGCTCGGCACGCAGTTCCTCGACGAGCTTGTCGACCTCGATCGCTTCCGAAAGCGGAAAACGCTGGTTCAAGGTCATGCCGCCGCCCCCTGGAAGGTGTCCGAGCAGCCGCGGGCCTCGGCCTTGGGCAGCCTGCCGTGCACGGAGAAGTGCTTGCCCGGCCAGTCGCCGTCGTCGATCCCGTTGTAGACGCCCAGATCCTCGGTGAGGAGGACGTGACCCGGATACGAGTGCGGCAGCGTGCTGACGACCTCGATCACGCCGGGTACGCCGACCGGCTGCTCTTCCCAGGTCTCCGGGTCCCGGATCACGACGTCCGCGAAATCGGGGCAGTACAAGGAGTTCCCGGAAGGTCCTTCGAGGAACACGGTGCCGATCTGCTCGATCATCCCGTAGTAGTTGTGGATCCGCTCCAGGCCGGTGTCCTCTTTGAACCGGCGGCGGAACTCGGTGTTGTCGACCGCGCGGTCGATCAGCTTCTTCCAGCCGCCGGAGTGGATCAGGATCCCGTTGGACAGGTCCAGCTGGTGCTCGCGCGCGACCTCGTAGAGGTACTGCCACACCATGAAGGTGAAGCCGAAGATCAGGAACGGCTTGTCGCCGTAGGTGGCGAGGAACTGCTTGACGGCCTCGACGTCCGGCTGGTCGTTCTCGTCGAGCACGTAGGTGTGCTTGCGGCCGAAGTTCGCCATGCCGAGCACGCCCGCGCCGCGCGCGGAGAACGAGCGGCGGTTCTTGATGATGCCGATGGTGTCGACCATCAGCATCGGCAGCCGCTCACCGCCGAGTACCTCCTGCAGCGTCGCGCCGAGCTGCTTCGTCTGCGCGCCGGCGGCGGCCTTGTCCAGGTAGATCCGCGACGCGCCCGCGCCGGTGGTGCCCGAGGACGTCAGCGTCTTGAAGATCTCGGACTCGGGGATGCTGCGCAGGTCGTGTGTCTTGAACATCCGCACCGGCAGCCACGGCAGATCCGCGATCGAAGCGAATTCCGCGTCCCGCGCGATGCCCAGCGAAGAGAGGATGCGGTCGTAACCGACGGAGTTCTCGCGGTGGTGCGCGGTCAGTTCGGCGAGCTGCGGAAGCAACCGCTTCTCGCGCTCAGCCTGAGACAACGTAAAGACGCTCATACCTGGGCCTCCAGCGACCGGTAGTCGATCTTGCCGCTGGCGAGCAGCGGCACGGTGTCGATGGGGCGGACGTCGAACCCGCTCGTGTGCAGGTGCAGCCGCTCGGACAGCGCCTTGGCGGCGTCCTTGCAGATCTCCTTGTCGGCCGCCTCGGCGAACAGGACGACCTTGTCCCCGGCCGGGACGGCGGCCACGACGTCGATCCCCACCGAAGCGGAACGCACGGCGTGCTCGAGATCATCCAGGCTGACCCGGTTGCCGAAGACCTTGCCGATCCGCTTGAGCCGTCCGGTGATGTAGAGGAATCCCTCTTCGTCGAGGTAACCGAGGTCGCCGGTGGGCAGCACGCCACCACATTCGTCGCCCGCGGCCAGCCCGGTCTCGTCATCGGCGTAGCCCATCATCACGTTGGGCCCCCGGTAGACGACCTCGCCGACGATCTTCGGGTGCGTCGTCTCGGAACCGTCCTCGCGCCGGATGGCGAACGAACCGCCGGGCAGCGCGGGTCCGGCCGAACCGAGCTTCTCCGCGAGCCGCTCCGCCGGGACGGTGGTCATCCGCGGCGCGGCCTCGGTCTGCCCGTACATCACGAACATCCGCCCGCCGACGGCGCGGATCTTGTCGTTGAACTGGGCGACGAGGTCGTCGCGGAGCTTGCCGCCCGCCTGGGTCAGCGTGCGCAGCGTCGGGTACTTCGCCGGGTCGAACTTGAGCCGCCGCAACATCTCGTAGTGATACGGCACGCCCGCGAGCGAGGTGACCTTGTGCTCGTTGACCGCGTCCCAGAACCCGCGCCCGAGCACGCCGGAGGGCTCGATGACCACGGTCGCGCCGCGGACGAGATGCGAGTTCAGCACGGACAGGCCGTAGCTGTAGTGCAGCGGGAGGCTGGTCGGCGCGACCTCGTGGCGGTCGATGCCGAGCACCTGCGCGATCGCGTCGGCGTTGGACAGCACCGCGCCGCGCGAGAGCCGGACCAGCTTCGGGTTGCCGGTGGAACCGCTGGTCGGCAGCAGGACCGCCAGCTGAGGATGCGGCTCGACACCTTCGCCCGCCTCCCGGACCCAGTGTCCGTCGGTGACGCCGTACCCCTCGGGCGCGGGCGCGTCCGGCGCCGACAGCACGGCCGCCGGGCGGAAGCGCTCGATGAGCCCCGCCAGAACGTCGGCGTCCAGGGCCGGGTCGATCAGCGCGATCGCGCGGCCCGCCTCGAACGCGCCGAGGTAGTTCAGCACACTGCCGAGGTCCACCGACATCCGCGCGAACAGCGCGCCCGGCGGCAGCAGCGACAACGCGGCCCCCACGCGGGTGACTTCGGCGTCGAGTTCATCGCCCGCGAGCGTCTTGCCGCTCGTGACGTCGATCAGTCGCGCACCCACACCCAAGAGGGTCACAGTTCATTCCTCCGACCGATTCCCGACCGCGATCGGTCCGGCAGGGCGGTCGTGCGTTCGTCCGCCGGATTCACCGACCGGCTGCCCTGCCACCCCGATAGCGGGGCCTTCGGCCAGCCGCAGGCAGCCGCACGTCGCGCCACCATTACAGAACTAATCCTCCATCGATGCCCAGCACCTGCCCGGTGATGAACGAAGCGTCATCACTGACGAGGAACCGGATCGCGTTCGCCACGTCTTCGGGCGTCCCGAGCCGCCCGAGCGGGGTCTTGCCGATGTTCTCGGCCTTGGCGTCCTCGCTCAGTCCCGAGGTCAGGTCGGTGTCGATGACGCCGGGCGCCACCGCGTTGACCCGGATGCCGGACCGGCCGAGTTCCTTCGCGGCCGAACGCGCGATGTTCGCCACCGCCGCCTTCGAGGCCGCGTACACCGTCTGACCGGCGCTTCCGTGCTCGCCGACGATCGAAGCCAGCACCACGATCGCGCCGGTCTTCTTGCGCATCATCGCCCTGGCCGCGGCCTGGACGGTGTGCAGCGTGCCGGCGACGTTCGTGCTCAGCGTGGTGTCGACGAGTTCCTCGCGGATCATGCCGAGGAGCGCGTCCTCCATGATCCCGGCGTTGGCGACCACGATGTCGAGCTTGCCGTGCTCCTTGGCCACGCCGCGGACCAGCGTCGACACGGCCTTGGCGTCGGTGACGTCCAGCGCGAGCCCGCTCGCGGCGCCCGCCGCGGCCGCCGCTTCCTTGGCCTTGGCCTCGTCGCGGCCGGTCAGCACGACGGTGGCGCCCGCCTCGGCGAGCGCCCGCGCGGTCGCGAGCCCGATCCCCCGCGTACCGCCGGTGACCAGGGCGACCTTCCCGTCCAGCATCACTTGTTCTGGAGGTCCGTGACCATGTCGACGGCGACCTTGAAGCTCGACATGTCGATCACCTGGTCGGTGTCGAACTCGACGTCGAACTCGTCCTCGATGGCCGCGACCAGCGCCATGTGACCGACCGAGTCCCACGCCTCGATGTCGCGGTACTTCAGGTTTTCGACGTCGACATCGCCATCGAGGTCCAGCGCCTCGACGAAGACCTCACGCAGCTTGCCGGCGACTTCCGCCATCTGTGACTCCTAGTGCTCTTCGCGCGGACGGGCGTCCCACGCCTTCACCAAGGTAGAGAGGTCACCGGGCAGCCGGTCGGCCAGCCCGTCCTCAGGGAGACCGGCCTTACCCTTCAGCCACGGTCCCAGTGCCTCGATGGTGGCCTCGTCCAGCCCTCGGCGGGACAGGCCCACGGTGTTGACGCCGGTCACGCGGGCGGGGTTGCCGACCGCGATGGTGAACGCGCCCACCTCCTTGCGGACCGCGGAGCTCATCCCGACCATCGCGCCGGGGCCGACCACGACCCGCTGGTGCAGGATCGCCCCCATGCCGAGGTTCGCCCCGGACCAGATGTGGCAATGGCCTCCGGTGATGACGTTCGACGCGACCGTGACGGCGTCCTCGACCAGGCAGTCGTGGGCGATGTGGGAGCCGCGGAGGAAGTAGCCGCCGTCGCCGATGGTGGTCGTGCGCCAGGTGCCCTGGTGGACGCTCACGTACTCGCGGATGCGGTTCCGGCTGCCGATGACGACGCCGTGGCCGTCGTGATCGGGATCACCGTTCGGCGCGGAGTCCCAGGCGGCGGGGTGCTCGCGGCCGCGATCCTCACCGGGGGTGCCGATGGTCACGTGCGGGCCGATCCAGTTGCCGTCGCCGACGCGCGTGGGGCCCACGATGACGGTGAACGGTCCGATGACGTTGTCGTCACCGAGCTCGACACCCTCGCCGATGACTGCGGTCGGGTGGATGCGGTTCACCACGTGAGATCCGTTCGTTGTGGCTGGGAGGCAGCCTGGGGTATTGGGCGCTTCGGCGGTCCCGGTAACGTGTGGCCCGCGCCAGAGAGGGCGGCCGGACGCAGAACCGGCGGCTCACTGTACCGGACGCACCGTAGTGCCTGATTCACGAATGCCCAGTCGAGAGAGACTTGCAGATGATCCCCATTACCGTGGTCGACGTCCGTGACGCGGAGGACCTCGTCGTCGAGGTGCTGCGATCCGGCGCCATCGCACAGGGACCGATGGTCAAGCGCTTCGAGGACGCGTTCGCGAACGTTTCCGGCACGAAGCACGCGATCGCCGTCAACAACGGCACCACCGCGCTGGTCGCCGCCATCCAGGCGCTCGACCTCCAGCCGGGTGACGAGGTCATCACCTCGCCGTTCACCTTCGTGGCGACGCTGAACGCGATCCTGGAGGCCGGCGCGACCGTCCGCTTCGCCGACATCCGGCGCGACGACTTCGCGATCGACCCGGACGCCGTCGGCGCCGCGATCACCGACCGCACCAAGGTCCTCATGCCGGTGCACCTGTACGGGCAGACCGCGGACATGGGCAAGCTCGCGCCGCTGGCCGCCGAGCACGGTCTCCAGGTCATCGAGGACTCCGCGCAGGCCGTCGGCGCGTCGTTCGAGGGCAAGCCGTCGGGATCCTTCGGGATCGGCTGCTTCTCTTTGTACGCCACCAAGAACGTCACCACCGCCGAGGGCGGCGTGATCACCACGGACGACGACAAGCTGGCCGACGCGCTGCGCGTGCTGCGCAACCAGGGCATGCGCGCCCGGTACCAGTACGAAGTCGCCGGGCACAACTACCGGATGACCGATCTGCACGCGGCGGTCGGCATCCCGCAGCTGGAGAAGCTGGACCAGCTCACCGCCGCCCGCCAGGCCAACGCGAAGCGCCTGACCGAAGGCCTCGCCGGCACTCCGGGGCTCGACCTCCCGCAGGTCCTGCCGGGCCGCGAACACGTGTGGCACCAGTACACCGTGCTGGTCGGCCCGCACGCCTTCCTCTCCCGTGACGAACTCGCCGCCGCGCTCACCGAACGCGGCATCGGCAACGGGATCTACTACCCGAAGATCGTCTTCGACTACGACTGCTACCGGAACAACCCGCTGATCCCCGATGCCGAGGTCGAGGACTTCCCGGTGGCCGCCTCCGTCGCCGCGCAGGCGCTGTCCCTGCCGGTGCACCCGCACCTTTCCGAGTCCGACCTGGACACCATCATCGAAACGGTTCGCGAGGTACTCGGCGCATGACGACGCACAAGATCGCTCTCATCGGCACCGGGAACATGGGCTCGCTGCACGCCCGTGTCCTCGCCGCGAACGAGCGCGTGGACCTCGTCCGCGTGATCGACCCGCGCGAAGAGGCGGGTCGCAAGGTCGCCGAACGCTACGAAACCCAGTGGACGCCGGAAATCGGCTCTCTGTCCGATGTGGACGCCGTCGTGCTCGCTTCGGCGACCGAGGCGCATTACGAGCTGGCACAGGAGATCCTCGGCCAGGGCAAGCCGCTGCTGGTCGAGAAGCCGGTCTGCAACAGCCTCGAATTCTCCCAGGAGATCGTCGCGCTGTCGGCGAAGAAGGACGTCCCGCTGATGTGCGGGCTCCTGGAGCGCTACAACCCGGCCGTGCTGACCGCGCGGGCACTGATCAACGAGCCGATCCACCTGATGGCCCGCCGCCACGGCCCGTACGCGCCGCGGATCAAGACCGGGGTCGCGTGGGACCTGCTGGTGCACGACGTCGACCTGGCCATCCAGTTCTTCGGCGGCGCGACCCCGGCGCGGGTCGCCTCCGGTGCCGGCTACTTCCACCCGAACTCGGTCGAGGGCGCCGAAGACACCATCGAGACGGTGCTGTCGTTCGAGTCCGGGCTGGCCACGGTTTCCGCGTCCCGCCTCGGCCAGCGCAAGGTCCGCTCGCTGTGGGTGTCCGAACTGGACCGCATGATCGAGATCGACCTGCTCCGCCGCGACGTCACCATCTACCGGCACGTCTCGCACGACTCGGTCACCCCGGACGGCCTCGGCTACCGGCAGCAGACCGTCATCGAGATCCCGGAACTGGTCACCGCGCGCGAGCCCCTGGCCACCCAGCTGGACCGGTTCCTCGAACTGCTCGAAGGCAAGGTCGACGCCGACACCGAGCGGGAGCTGATCCTGCCTTCGCACGCCGTCGTCGACCAGGTGCTCACCCAGGCCGCAGCCTGATTCTCTCGCATCTAGTCCTCTGCATGCGGTAGTTGCCCAGCGCAACGACCGCGTTCAGAGGACTGAATGCGTTATTTGGTGAGGCGCACGCCCCTCGCGTCATAGGCGACGAGCGGGCTCAGGACGTTCGCCGACTCCACGTCCGCCGGGTCGAACCAGAAGATCACGACCGCCGGGTCTTCGGACCAGACGGCCGTCTTCGCTTCGACCGGCTTTCCCCGCACGGTGCTGGTGATCCGTTGCGCGGGACCGGAGAAGTAGCCGAACACGGGGACGAACGTGCCCCGGATCAGCTCGCCACCGTCCGTGGCGTGGAAGCCGAAGGACCGGTCGGATCCCTTGTATTCGTTGGTGCCCAGGAGCGCGTCGAAGGTGCCGTCGTCGTTCCGGTAGGCGACCTGCAGGCTGAAATGGATGTCCGGCAGGACCGGCTCGTCGAGCGCGGACGCGTAGATCACCAGTTCCCGGCCGCCCTCACCGCGGATCCCGAGCGAAAGCACATCGCCCATGGGCAGGTCCGCCGCCGTGGTGGCGACCGACGGTGCCGGTGAGGTCGGCGCCGGCGGCGGCTGCGACGGAGGGGCGGCGGACGCGCTCGCCGCGGGTGGGATCGATCGCCGGTCGGACGGCGGTTCCTTCAACGCGACCCCGCCGACGATGACCAGCACCGTCACCATGGCGGCGGCGACCCCGCCCGCGCCGGTCGCGAGACGGCGACGGCGGCGGATGCGCCTGCCCTTGGTCATGATCGCGGCGAGGTCGGGTGCGGCGAACTCCTCGGCGGGCGGTTCCCGCAGAGCCGAGCGCAGCGTCTCGAGGTCGGTCATCGTCCCAGCCCCCCGATCAGTTCCGTTCCGTCCTCCGCGGTGATCCGCAGCTTCGTCAGTGCGCGGGAGTTGGTGCTCTTCACCGTGCCCACCGAGACCCCCAGCTCGCCGGCCACGTCGGACTCCTTCAGATCGAAGAAGTGCCGGAGCACCACAACCGCTCTTTCCCGGTCTGTGAGCGTACGCAACGCGTCAAGCAGCCATTTCCGCTGGACAACGGCCCCGGCGACGTCCGCGCCGCTCGGCCGCTCGGGAATCTCCTCGGTGGCGTTCTCGCGCATCGGGCGCCGCCAGCCGTCGATGATGTGATTGACCAGGACCTGCCTCGCGTAGGCGTAGGCGTCCTTGCGGCGCACCCGTGGCCAGGCGGCATACGTCTTGGCGAGGGCCGTCTGAGCGGCGTCCTCGGCCTGATGCCGATCGCTGGTCAGCAGGTAGGCGGCATGCTGCAGACGCGTCGACGAGTTCCGCACGAACTCGACGAACTCGTCATCGCCGCGAGCCACGCTGGTCCTCATCTCCGTTCGACGGTTGACCACCCGAAAGGTTGCCTCAACCTTTCCGGCCGCTCCCCCGTAGAGGTCTTCGCATGATCTTCGACCACTGGGAGGCACCGCAATGAAATCACCCGGGAAGCGGACGCTGCTGACAGGCGGCGGAATCGCGGCCGCCGGTCTCGCCGTCGTCCTTTCGACCACCTTGACCGCGAACGCGGCCCCCGCTCCGGCACCCGCACCGGCGGCGGAGGTCGTGGAGGCACCCGTTCCGGTGCGGGCCGCCGAGGAACCGGACAACACGCCGTGGGGTGACGTCATCGGCACCGGCGTCCAGGGCGACGGCGGTGAACTGGTGTTCTACGGCGTGAAGGTCGACATCGAGCAGCTCCCGCAGACGACCTTCGGGATCATGGCCGGGCACCGGTCGGCCGACGGCAAGGTGACCGCCGGCACCGTCACCAACGAGTACTCCGGCCCCGACAAGTCACCTGGTTTCCACGCGGTGTCCGGTGGGCTGAACGGCATCCCGTCCTTCGGCTACTACGCGGGCCCGGCCGCGAAAATCACCGCGAAGGTGAACGGCAAGACCGTCACCGCGCACCAGGCCGCCTGGAGCGTGGACCCGAACATCGTCGTGTTCTGGTTCGACTCCGCCGCCGACCCGCTGAAGCTGGCCGCCTTCGACGCCTCCGGCAAGAAGTTGCCGGTGGGCAACCCCGACGTCGGCCACGGCTGAGGTCAGTTCTTGCGTCGAGTAAGGCGCAACGCGACAACGAGACCGGCGACCACCACGGCGACCGCGAGCACGATCCACAACCAGACGGGCAACAGGCCTTCGGGAGTGGTCTCCTCCGCCTGCGGGGCCGGGGTGGCGCTGGTCGCGGGGGCCGGGCTGCTCACCGGAGCCGCCGCGCTGCTGGAGGACGGTGAGGACGCGGGGGCGCTGAGGTTGAACTTCACCGAACCGCTCGCGACATGCGAATCCTCGGAGGCCACCTTGTAGCGCAGGGTGTACTCGCCCGCGGGTCCGACGGCCTGTACCGGCGCGGTGACGACGGTTCCGGCGACTTCCGCCCGGCCGACCGTCCACGACGCGTTCTCGGGCCCGGTGATCTGGATCGGGTTGTCGGCGAGGGCGACCGGACCGGAGAACGTCAGCTTGACCTGCGTCGGCGGCGTCGCGAGTGAAGCGCCGCTCTCCGGATCGCTGCTCTTCAGCTCCGTGTGGGCCATCGCCGGGGTCGCGGCACTCAGCAGGGTCACCCCGGCGACCAGCAGGGACGCACCGAACCGCTTGAACCTCATCAGACACCCTTCACGCGGAAACTCCCACGATGAGCCTAGTGGCCATCGTCGCCCGATCTGACGCCTTGATCAACGGAAGATCCGGGACACTCAACGTCCCCGATCCTCCGTTGATCGAGCTCGTGTCCCTCAAGGAGGCCTTCACGGCACCGGCCCGACGGTGCTCAGGGGCGCTGCGCGTGGCGGGTGGTGAGGGCGTCGAGGTCGAGAGTGATCGGGGCGCTCTCGAAGTCGAGTGACACCTTGCCGGTGTGCTCGCCGAAGTTCTCGTACTCGCCGTCGACCAAACGGTAGGTGATCATGCTCGGCGGGTCGTCGAGGTCGACGATCCAGTAATGCTCGATTCCGGCTTCGGCGTACTCGGAGAATTTCGTGACCCGGTCGGTGCGGACCGAGCCTTCGGAAAGGATCTCGATGACGAGACGCACGTCTTGAGCGGCGTATCGAGCCGGATTCTCTTCCACCAGCTCGGTCGCCGCGACGAGGACGTCCGGGACGCGAACCGTCAACGGGAGTTCCGCGACGACGAACTCGGCTTCCGAGAGAGCCATGAGGGATTCAGGCAGTTGCTCGTTGAGCACGTATCCCAGGCGGGTGACCGCGAGCTGATGGAACGACATCGGCCGAGGGCCCACGATCAAGACTCCTTCGACGACTTCCGCGCGGTGTTCCGGGTCTTCCGGCAACGCGGCCCAGTCGTCGAGGGTCAGGAGGCGGTGAGGCCACTGCACGACACTCATCGAACTCCTCCTTCGCCGGTGATCACCAGACCATCTTCCCACGGTTTCGCCGAAACGGTAGCGCTACACACGGTAGTGAAAGGCCGCTGGGTCGAGTTGCGTCTACGCAAGCTTTCGCAGGTCGGCTCCATTGTGGCGAGGAGAAGAACCTGGGGGTTCCTGGCCATCGGCCTGCTCTTTTCGGTCACCGTCTGTACCGTCACGATCACGTTGCCCGCCCGGTAGCCGTCGCCCGCCCTCGTCCTCGACGCCTCTGACTACTCCGTGAAGTCCCCTGCCGGAGCGCCCCAAGACCCCGGGGTGTGACCGCGCTCCTCCGCCAGCGCGCGCCGCCGCGCGTTCTCGCCGCGCACACGCTCCACTTCGGACTGGATGTACTCGTCGTCGTACTTCTGGAACACGCGCGCGGGGTTGCCCGCGACGAGTGTCCGCGGCGGGACGTCCTTGGCGACCACGGAATTCGGCTGCACGGTGGCGAAGTCGCCGATCGTGACGCCCGCCATGATGACGACGAGGCCGCCGATGAAACAGCCTTTGCCGATCTTCACCGGTTTGCGTTCGATGAGGTCACTGCCGGAGTGGTTCTGCAGCGTCATGTTCGCGAGCCAGCTGGAATGCGTGAAGATCAGCGTGTTCAGGCCGATGCTGGTGTGCTCGCCGATCTCCAGCCCGCCGCTGGCGTCGAGCGCGGCGCCTTCGCCGATCCAGCAGTGTTCGCCGATCTTCAGGTTCTCCGGGCTGATGATCTTGACCCGCTCACGCACCCTGGTCGTCTCGGGCAACCCATAGAAACGAGCGCGCTCGGCGTCGTTCATGTACTGCGAAACGAGTTCGGTCAGGATTTGCGGACGCAGCCGGTTGCTGCGCTCGTCATCGAAGAACATCGGCCTCGGTCACCAGTTTCTCGAAGGTGCGCAGGTGTTCGTCGGCGACGACGTCGAGGCCGAAGTTGGCCCGCACCATCGCACTTTCCCGCTGTGCCACCAAAGCCCGCTTCTCCGGGTCGTCGAGCAGTTCGATGACGGTGTTCGCGACCGCCTCGCTGTCGTCCGGCCGCACCAGCAGGATGTTCTCGCCGTTGCGCAGTTCGATGCCGGGGTAGTTGTCTTCGGTGACCGACGCGATGGTCGCGGTACCCGACAGCATCGCCTCCAGCGACGCGGTACCGCAGCCGCCGTTGAGGTCGTGCGTGACGATGTCGGCGGCGGCGAAGTACGCGGGCACGTCCGCCTTCGGCACGGCACCGGTGACGATGATGGCGTCGGCGACGCCGAGTTCTTCGGCCCGCTTCAGGAAAACGTCATGGTAGACCCGGCCGACGACGACCACCTTCACGTCGGGGTGCTTGTCCAAGATGGACGGAAGTGCCTCGACGAGCGGCAGCCGGTTGCGCAGCGGGATCACGTGGCCGAGCGACACGATCACCGGGCCGTCGCCCAGTTCGTGCTCCGCGCGCACGTCGAGCGTGAGCGGCTTCTCGAAGTTCCCGGTGTCGACGGCGATCGGGAAGTAGTCCGAGTTCGCGTCGCTGGTGCCGTAGCGCTCGACGCAGTAATCGACCCCGAGCTTGTCGAGGATGACGTACCGCGGCTTGAGGTAGCGCAGGATCGGGTTCACCAGCACGGTGTCCAGGAACCGGAAAACGCCGCCGTATAGCTTGTTGTCGCTGATCAGGAGGGTGTGAATGGTCAGCAGCATGGGCAGCTTGTGCCGCCGCGCGTACAACCCGGCCAGCCACGACAGGTCGAAGAACTGCCCGTGCAGGTGGATCGCGTCCGGTTTGAATTCGTTCAGCAGCTTCCACAGCCGCCGCCAGTTCCCCGGCCGCAGCGAGGCGAAGCTCATGTCGAAGTCGATCGACAGGCCCAGCTGCGGCATCTTCACCGCGGGCAGGCGGACGACGCGGTAGCCGTCCTTCGTCTCGTCGGCCGGGGCGTCGGCGTAGGCCGCGGTGATCGCGAGCACCTCGTGCCCGCGCGCCGCGTACTGCTCGGCCAGGGACGCCGCCATATGCGCGCTTCCGCCCACCCTCGGCGGGAAGAAGTTGTTGACGACCGCGATGCGAAGGGTGCGGCTCTCCCCCGGCGCCATCACCATTCCGCCTCCGCGGGAAAGAGCACGTCGGCGGGAGTCACTCCGAAGCCTTCACCAGTTCGTACATGCCCTCTTCGACGGAGATCTTCGGCTCCCAGCCGAGGATCTCGCGGGCGCGGGTGATGTCCGCCGCCCGGCGCGACACCAGCACGTCACGCTCGTTGAACAGCGGCTCGACGTTGACACCGACGGCGTCGATGAGGATCTTCGCCAGTGTCGCGATCGAGGTGTCGATGCCGGTGCCGATGTTGATCGGCAGGTTCGCCTGCTCCGATTCGAGCGCCGCGACGACGGCGCGGGCCAGGTCCGTGACGTGCACGAAGTCCATCGACTGGTCGCCGCGGCCGTCGATGATCGGCGGCTGGCCGGCGCGCAGGCGCTGGATGAAGTGGTTGATCACCGACGTGTAATAGGCCTCGATCTTCTGGCCTGGGCCGTACACGTTGAAGAACCGCAGCGCGTTCCAGGACAGGCCCTTGGTGCGCTCGTAGAAGCCCAGCATGTCCTCGCCGGCGCGCTTCGAGATGCAGTACGGCGTGAGCGGCTTGAGCTCGTCGTCCTCGTGCATCGGCAGCCGCTTCGGGTCGCCGTAGACGGACGCGGTCGACGCGAACACGACCCGCTCGACGCCCTCGTCCGCCGCGGCGGCGAAGACGTTGTGGTTGCCGACCATGTTGATGTCGATGGACTCGTGCGGATCCGCGACCGACTTGTTGATCGACACGGTGGCGAAGTGGATCACGTGCGTGCAGCCGCGCATGGCCTCGCGCACGGCGCCGCCGTAGCGCACGTCCTTCTCGACGAGCTCGACCTTGCCGGTGGCGATGAACTCGTTCACCCTGGCGCGGTCGCCGCGCGTCATGTTGTCGAAGATACGGACGGTGTAGCCGCCTTCGATCAGCATCGGGATCACGTGCGCGGCGATGAAACCGCCGCCCCCGGTGAAGAGGACCTTCTTGTCGGGCATTTCTCTCCTAGCTCGCCCACGCGGCGCTGACGGTCTCGATGACCCGGTCTACGTGAGTATCGGTGAGGTTGGCGTGCATCGGGATGGCGAGATGACGGGCGAAGAGGTCCGCCGAGACCGGCAAGGTCTGCTTCTTGCCGTAGATGGGCTGGAGGTGCGAGGCGTAGGTGCCGAAGTTGCACTGCACGCCCTGTTCGCGGATTCGCAGCGCGAGCGCGTCGCGGTCGATTTCCGGGGCGACAGTGAGGATGTAGGCCTGCCACGGGTGCTCGCGGTCAGGCAATTCCACCGGGACTTCGAGGCCGGGCAGGTTTTCGAACGCCTCGTGATACCGCTTGGCCACCGAGCGGCGGGCCGAGAGCAGTTCCGGGAGCCGGTCGAGCTGGACGTTCATGATCGCGGCCTGCACGTCCGAGAGCCGGAAGTTGTAGCCCAGCTCGTGGAACTCCGGGATCGGCAGCGCGCCGGAACCCTCGCGGGTGATGGCGGGCTCGATGCCGTAGGTGTGCAGCTTGCGCGCGTGCGCGATGAGGTCTTCGCGGTCCGAGACCAGTGCGCCGCCCTCGCCCGCGGTGATGCCCTTGCGGCCGTGGAAGGAGAACGCGGCCAGGTCGGCGAGGCTGCCCGCCGGCCGGGTCTTGTAGGTCGCGCCCGCGGCGCAGGCGGCGTCTTCGAACAACCACAGGCCGTGCTGGTCGGCGATCGCGCGGTATTCGTCGAAATCACCGGGCTGCCCGGCGACGTCGACGGCGAGGATGCCGACCGTGCGCGGGGTGATCAGCGCTTCGATCGACGCCGGATCGGCGCTCCACACGTCCGGGCGAATGTCCGCGAACACCGGCGTCGCGCCCGCCTGCAGCACGGCGTGACCGGTGGCGGGGAAGGTGTAGTCGCCGACGATGACCTCGTCGCCCGGCTTCACATCGAGTACACGGAGTCCGAGAAAGAGTGCCGAGCCACAGTTGCTGGTGGTCAGGGCATGCGCGGTGCCGACGGTCTGCGCGAAGCGTTCCTCGAAACGACGGCAAGCGGGACCGGCGCCGGCCAGCCAGCCGGACCGGAACACCTCCGCCACCGCGGCGAGTTCTTCGTCGCCCACGGTCGGCTGACCGAGGACCACGGGTTCCTGCGTAGACATACCACTCCCATTGCGTGGGGACCCGGCGAAGTGTATAGACGCCGATCGGCGTAGTTCGGGCGGGCTGGAACAGCCCAGGTCAACGACGCCCTACTCTTTGCCCCATGCGATTCGGCGTTCTGGGGGCGACGGAGGTGCGCCGTGCGGACGGCGCTCTCGTGCCGGTCGGCGGGCCCAGGGTCCGGACGCTGTTCGCGCTGCTCGCGCTGGAGGCGGGCCGGGTCGTCCCGGCCGAACGGCTCATCGACGGTCTCTACGGCGAACGACCACCCGAAGGGGTGGTAAACGCGTTGCAATCCCAGGTCTCCCGGTTGCGCGGCGCGCTGAAGGATTTCGCGCCGGTCGAATTCACTCCGGCGGGTTATCGGTTGGCCGTGGATCCCACCGACGTCGACGTCCACCGGTTCGAGCAGCTCGCCGCGGAAGGACGTCGCATCCTCGCGGCGGGAGACGCCACGAAGGCGGCCGAACTGCTTCGCGACGCTCTCGCTCTGTGGCGTGGCCCTGCGTTCGCGGACATCACCGACGCGCCGTTTCGGGAGCCGCAGGTCACCCGGCTCGACGAACTGAGGACGTCGGCGATCGAAGACCGGGTCGAAGCGGATCTCAAGCTGGGACGGCACGAAGACGTCCTCACCGACCTTCGCGAGATCGTCACCGCCCGACCGCTGCGCGAACGGCCACGTGCGCTGCTGATCCGCGCGCTGCACGCCGCCGGACGCCATGCCGACGCGCTCACCGCGTTCGAGGACGCCCGCCGGGTCCTCGCCGACGAACTCGGCACGGATCCGGGACCGGAACTCGCGGCCGCGCATCTGGCCGTGCTGCGCGGCGAGACGCCTCCCGCCAAAGAAGTGACGACGCCGCTCCCGGCGCAGCTCACCAGCTTCATCGGGCGCGAGGGCGACCTCCGGCACGTACTCGGCCAACTGGACCGCTCCCGGCTGGTGACGCTGACCGGCCCCGGTGGGACCGGCAAGACCCGGCTGGCGGTCGAAGTCGCGGCCGTCGCGGACCTGCCCGTGGTGTTCGTCGGGCTCGCGCCCTGCACCGAGGACGCCGACGTCGCCCACGCCGTGCTGACCGCGCTCGGCCTGCGGACCACCCCGCTCGGCGCGGCGACCGCCCGGGTGGAGAACGAACCCGTCGAGCGACTGATCGGCGCCTTGGCCGACCGGGCGCTGCTGGTGGTGTTCGACAACTGCGAGCATCTGGTCGACGCGGCCGCGAAACTGATCGCGCGGCTGCTCGGCGCGGCCGCGGCACTGCGGGTGCTCGCCACCAGCCGCGAACCGCTCGGCATCACCGGCGAAGTCGTCTCCCCCGTGCCCCGGCTCGCCGTGCCGCCGCCGGGGACGCCGCCCGCGCGCTCGATGGAGTTCGCCGCCGTTCGGTTGTTCGCCGATCGCGCCCGGGCCAACGATCCGGGCTTCGCCGTCGACGACACCACCGCGGGCGACGTCCAGCGCGTCTGCGCCGCGCTCGACGGGCTGCCACTGGCCATCGAACTCGCCGCGGCCCGCGTCCGGGCCCTGCCGGTCGGCGAGATCGCCATCCGGTTGGACGACCGCTTCGCCCTGCTCTCCCGCGGCAGCCGCGTCGCCGAAAACCGGCATCGCACGCTGCGCGGCGTCGTCGAATGGAGCTGGGATCTGCTCGACGAGGACGAACGGCGGCTCGGCAGGCGGCTGACCGTTTTCGCGGGCGGCACCACCCTCGCCGACGCCGAGGCGGTCTGCGCAGTGCCGGGCACCGGGGAGCTGCTTCCGTCCCTTGTGGACAGATCACTCGTCGAGCGGACCGGGAACCGGTACCGGATGCTCGAAACCATCCGGGCCTTTTTCGCGGAAAAGCTCGCCGAAGCGGACGAGACCGAGCGGATGCGACGCGCGCACGGCGAACACTTCCTCGCCCTCGCCGAAACGGCCGATCCGCTCATCCGTACCGGTGATCAGCTGAGCTGGCTGGACCGCGTCGACGACGCCTACGACGACCTGCTGGCCGCGTTGCGGTGGTCGGCCGAGGCGGACGCGCGGATCGCGCTGCGGCTTTCGGCCTCGATGGTGACGTACTGGTGGATGCGCGGGCGCCGGTTCGAAGGCTCGACGCTGTGCCTGGAAGTGGTCAAACAGCTCGGTCCGCGTCCGCCGGAGGGGCTCGAAGAGGAATACCAGCTCTGCGTGCTCAACGCCGCCGCCGGTCTCCGCGGCCACGAAGCCCTCGACCGCCATCTTCCGGCGGTGGACGACCTCGGGCACACCATGGCCAAGGCACCCCGGAATCCGGCGCTGCTGCTGTTGATGGGGGTCGTGACCGGTCCGCCCGGTGACGACGACTCGCTGGTCAAACGCAGTCAGGCCCTGTTGGCGCACAGCGACGCGTGGAGTCTCGCCCTCGCGCCGACGGGGTATGGCCTCCGCGCCTTGATGCGGGGCGACCTCGAACCGGCGGAAGAGTTCCTGCGCCAGGGGGCGGCGGCGTTCCGGCGGCTCGGGGAACGCTGGGGACTCTCGATGGCGCTCGATCACCTGTCACAGATCCTGATCTGGACGGACAGGCAGGCGGAAGCACTCGAAACGATGAACGAGGCGCTCCGGCTGATGCGGGAACTCGGGGCCTCGGACGACAACGCGGACCTGCTGTGCCGTCGCGGCGGCAGCAAACTGCTGCACGGTGACGCCGCGGGGGCGCGGGCGGATTTCGAACTCGCCATCGAAATCGCGCGGCGCTCCGGAATGCCGGAAAGCCGCGCGGCCGGATACATCGGGCTCGCCTTCCTCGCCCGGCACGAAGGCGATCTGGCCACAGCTCGCGCGCTGAGCGAACTCGCGCTTTCGGAGTGCCCTGGCGGCTCGTTCGCCGCCGAAGGGGTCCGTGCCGGAGCGAGGATTTCGCTGGGCTGGGTGCTGGCCGCCGAGGGTGACGCGGACGGCGCCGAGGAACTGCACCGGTCGGCGCTCGTCTCGGCGGACCGGTGGCACGACAGCACCACCCTGGCCTGCGCCGTCGAAGGTCTCGCCGGGGCCGCCCTGCTCCGGGGTGATCCCGAGCGGGCGGCGGTCCTGATCGGCGCCGCGGTGACCGTCAGGGGCACCCCGTCCGCCGTCGATCTGGACGCCGCCCTGCTCCGGGCGACCGTTCGGGAGCGGCTCGGTGACGACTTCGACCGGGCCTACCGCCGGGGCCTCGGCCTGCGGAACGCCGCTCAACTGGCGGGATTGTGAACGCCGGTCAGCAGGACCCCCCTCGGCGCGAACCGGGCGACGGCCTCGGTCAGGAGCCGCGAGTCCAGCTCACTGTCCTGCACCGCCACGTACAGCGGCTCCGCGTTGACCGGGACAGCGCCCAGCCGGGTCATGCCGGGGCCGACCGGATCGATGGTGAGCCGGGTGACGTCGCGCCACGGCACGACCGTCCGCTCGACCCGGACGCCCACCGCGTCCAATTCGAAGAGCACCCACTGCTGGTCGTGCAGCGATCGCACGTAGGCGAGGACCCCGCAGACACCGGCGATCAGGATGACGCGCAGCGGACCGGGAGCGTCGATCGAGCCGAGCAGCGCGGCGAGCGCGAAGAAGACGACCAGGATTCCGGACAGCTTCGCGGCAGCGACCAGCCCCGCGTTCGGCTTGTGCACCCGGAACCGCACGGTGCGGTTCAGCTGTTTCGTGAGCATCCCGCCGCCGACGGCGACGGCCAGCGCGATCATCGTCACCACCAGCGCGCCCGGGGAGAAGTCCACGAAGACCTGGTAACCGGCGATCAGCGTGACGAAGCCGCCGACGACGGTCAAGGCCAGTGCGAGCTTGCCCTTGCGGATGTCGCGCTCCCGCCGTTCGAGCGCGGCCTGGTCCGGGGCGGCGAGAAAGCCGCCGTCGATGTTCCTCATCGGGCATCACGCTGTGCTGCGTCTTCGGTGGCCAGTGCGGCTGCGCGGCGCTCGCGCTGACGGCGGTCGAGGACGTACAGCAGCGCGCCGGCCCCGGCGCTCAGTGCGGCGTAGAACAGGTCCTGTAGGCCGTCTTCGGGGTAGCCGGTGGAGAACTCGATCATCGCGAGCGCGACGAAGAGGACGCTGAACACGGCTCCCGCGATCATGTACACCTTGTTGCCGAGCATGGAATCCCTCGCTTTCGGTCTTGTGTGCCGAAAGCTTCGCGCGGAGCACATGACATTCCGATGACACGAAACGAGCCGTCAGCGTTCGGTGCGCGGGCGGTCAGCTGGGGCGGTCACGCTCGCGGCCATGACCTACCTCGCGGGATCACCCGAAGACTTCCTCGCCGTGCGGCACATGAGCACCCGGTTCCACCTCGGCGACGGTGAGCACGGCACGGCGCGTCACTCGCCGGAATTCACCTTCGGGGTGACGCGATGACCATCGGCCGCGGCCGCAAGGTCGGCACGCTCGCGGTCTGCGTCCTCGCGCAACTGCTGATCGCGATCGATCTCACCGTGCTGCATCTGGTGCTGCCGTCCCTGTCGGAACAGCTGCGTCCGTCGGCGACCGAAATGCTGTGGATCGCCGACGCGTACGGCTTCGCGCTCGCCGGGCTGCTGATCACGATGGGGAACGTGGGCGACCGGATCGGGCGGAAGAAGCTGCTGCTGATCGGGGCGTCGCTGTTCGGGATCGCCTCGGTGATCACGGCGTACGCGCCGACCGCGGAACTCCTGATCGCCGCCCGCGTGCTGCTGGGGATCGCCGCCGCGACGCTGATGCCCTCGACGCTGTCGATCGTGCGGAACGTGTTCACCGGCAAGGAACGTGCCGCCGCGATCGGGATTTCGAGTGGGCTGACGATCCTCGGTTTCGGGCTGGGACCGCTCGTCGGCGGTGTCCTGCTCGAGCACTTCTGGTGGGGTTCGGTGTTCCTGGTCAACGTGCCGGTGGTGGTGGTCATGGTGATCGCCGGCGCGCTGATCCTGCCCGAGTCGAAGAATCCGGAACCCGGCCGGATCGACGTGCTCAGTGTGCTGCTGTCGATCGTCGGTCTGGTCGGGATCGTCTACACGATCAAGGAAATCGCGTACAAGGGCTGGGGACACTGGGACATCGCCGTCGCCGCGGTGCTCGGTCTCGGCACTCTGCCTGCGTTCTTCGTGCGGCAACCGAGGCTGGCCGAACCGCTGATGGACCTCAAGCTGTTCACGCAACGCGCGTTCTCGGCGACGATCGGCACCACCATCCTGGCGATGTTCGCGCAGCTCGCGGTGTCCGTGATGTTCGCGCAGTACCTCCAGCTGGTGGCGGGCTGGTCGCCATTGAAGTCCGGGCTCGCCGGGCTGCCGGGAATGGGCGGCGCGATCCTCGGCGGCGTACTCGCCCCACTGGGGATCAAGCTTTTCGGCCGGGCGGTCACCATCGCGCTGGGGTGCGGTCTTTCGGCGGTCGGCTTCGCGTTGTACTCGGGTATCAGCGTGACGATCGTCTACCCCGAACTGCTCGCCGCGATGATCATCTTCGGCGTCGGCCTGGCGCTGATTCTCTCGGTCGCGACGGACACGGTGCTCGGCGTCGTCCCGAAGGCCAGGGCCGGCGCGGCGTCGGCGATCTCCGAGACGGCGACGGAACTCGGCGGGGCGCTGGGGATCGCGGTGCTGGGCAGTGTGCTCGGGGCGCTCTACCGGAGCGAACTCGTCGTCCCGGCGGGTCTGCCGTCCGAGACGGTCTCGGACACTCTCGGTGGTGCCGTCCAGGTCGCGGCGCAGTTGCCGCCCGAGCAAGGAGCGCTGGTCCTGGCCAACGCGAAACTGGCGTTCGTCGACGGGCTGCAGCTGACGATGCTGTGCTCGGCGGGGCTCATGGCGCTACTGGCGGCCAGCGCGTTGTTCACGCTGCGCGGCGTGCCGAAGGTGCTCGAAGACCCCGACGACACTTCCGCATTTGGTCCTCTGAATGCGGAAGCGCCGCACGCCTCACACCGCGTTTAGTCCTCTGAACGCGGTCAGGGGCGGGGTCCGGCCAGGGGGACGGCACGGCGGTCGCCCGACCGCACCATGGCCAGCAACGGTTTGGTGGCCACGCTCAGGAACCGGGCCGCGAAGGTACGGCCGTTGCGGCGCGCGATGTCGGGGCCGAAGGCGTCCATGAGCGCGACGAGGCCGGGCAACGGCCGCACGAACAACGTCGCTTCGGCGATGAGCCCGTCTTCGTCGAGCTTCAGCACCGCCGCCTCTTCGACCTCCTCGTCGCCGATGCGCGCGGAGTAGACGACCACGCGCGTCGACGAGTCGCCGGTGTCGGTGCTGAAGCGGACGTCGCGCAGATGACTGAAGGCGACTTCCAGCAGCGGCCTGAGTTCCGCGTGCCCGGTGAACCGCACCCGGCTGGTCAACGGCGAACGCACCACCGCGTCCGGCGCGTAGGCGCTCAGCCCGAGTTCGACGTCTCGTGTCTCCAGAGCCCGGCGGTACCGCTCGATGGTTTCGATGCTCATGTGTCCTCCTGGATCAGGGCTCCCAGACCGCGCCACAGCAGATCAGCCGTGATCGCGACGACTTGCTCGCGCGGGATGTCGCGGTTGCTCCACCACCAGGTGGCGATGGCGTTCAATGCGCTTTTCGCCGCTTCGGCGAGTACCTCGTTCGCGCGTTCGCGGGGCAGGTCCGCGGTCAGCGCCAGACCGGGGACCTGCGCGAACACCTCGGTCAGCTGTCCGGTGGCCCTGGCCTGCCCGCGCCGGTGCACCTGGGCGACGCTCTCGTCGGACGGCGTTTCGGCGAAGATCATCCGCCAGCCGCGTTCGTTCGTTTCCATCCAGGCGAAGATCGCCTCCACCCGGCCGCGCAGCAGTTCCTCGGCGGTGCCCGACGGCGGCAGCTCGGCCCAGCCTGCCAGCAGACTGTCCACTTCGGACTCCAGCAGTCCGGCGTACAGCTTCGCCTTGGACGGGAAATGGTCGTAGAGCACGGGCGTGCTGATCCCGGCCGCCGTCGCGACCTCGCGCATCCCGGCCCCGTCGTAGCCGGACGCGGCGAACACCCGCGCCGCCGCGGCGAGGATCCGCTCCCGGCGTTCGTCCTTGCTGAGCCGCTTACCTGACATCGGTCAGGTACGCTATCACCTAACCTGACAGTCGTCAGGTTGCGCTCCGGGTAGCCTGGTCGATCGTGCGTACAGTCGTAGTCATCGGGGGCGGGATCGTCGGTCTCGCCGTGGCCTGGGAACTGACCAAACGGGGCCTGGACGTCACGGTGCTCGAAAAGGAGGACCGCTGGGCGGCCCACCAGACCGGGCACAACTCCAACGTCGTGCACGCGGGGCTCTACTACAGGCCGGGTTCCTTCAAGGCGAGGATGTCCACCGCGGGCAATAGGTCCATTGTGGACTTCGCGCGGCAGTACGGGGTGCCGGTGGAGGTCTGCGGCAAGCTGGTCGTCGCGACCTCGGAAGCGGAGCTTCCGGCGCTGAAGGTGCTCGCCGAACGGGCCGAAGCCAACGGCGTCCCGGCCAAGCTGATCACCCCGGGCGAAGCCCGCGAGTACGAACCCGAAGTGTCGTGCGTCGCCGCGCTGCGCGTGGAGTCCACCGGCATCATCGACTTCCCCGCCGTCTGCACCGCGCTGGTGCGCCTGCTCGACCAGTCCGACGCCGACCTGCGCCTCGGCACGCCCGCGCTGGGCATCCGCGCGGGCCGCACCGGCGGCGTCGAGGTGGCGACCGGCGACGAGGTGATCCACGCGGACGCGCTCGTCAACTGCGCGGGCCTGCACGCCGACCGCGTCGCGCGGCTCGCCGGGCTCACCCCGAGCGCGCGGATCGTGCCCTTCCGCGGCGAGTACTACGAACTGAAGCCCGAACGCCGTCACCTCGTCCGCGGCCTGATCTACCCGGTGCCGGATGCGTCGCTGCCGTTCCTCGGCGTGCACCTGACCCGCATGCTCGACGGCAGCGTGCACGCCGGCCCCAACGCCGTGCTCGCGCTGCGCCGCGAGGGCTACACCTGGCGCGACATCTCCGCGAGGGACCTCGCCGAGGTCGCCCGCTTCCCCGGCGTCTGGCGGCTCGCGCGCAAGTACGCCTACCCGACCGGGCTCGACGAGGTCCGCCGCTCGTTCTCCCGCCGCCGCTTCGCGGAAAGCCTCGCACGGCTCGTGCCCGCCGTCACCGAGGACGACATCGTGCGGCACGGCTCCGGGGTCCGCGCGCAGGCGCTGCGGCCGGACGGCGCGCTCGTCGACGACTTCCTGATCGAGACCGCGCGTAACCAGGTGCACGTCCTCAACGCGCCCTCACCGGCGGCGACCAGCGCGTTGGAGATCGCCAAGTACATCGCCGACGAGGTGGCCTGACCGACCGATTACGCGCAGTCGGCTAGGACGCGGGCACGTTCGCGGTCACCAGCGGCATCACGGCCTGCGGGATTTCGCAGGCCTTGGCCTTGTCGGTGAGGTCGCCGGTGTCGATCTTGATCGACGACGTCTCCGTGACCGGCATGAGCGCGACGCAGATCGGGCTGTCCGCGGCGGAGTAGACGATCCACTTCCGGCCGTTCACCACCTGCTCGGCCGGAGTGCCTTCCAGCCCGGGGACGTCCTCGGTCTTGGTCGCGGTGTAGACCCACAGGTCGAGTGCCTTCTTGCCCGCGTCGCCGTCCGTGTCGTCCCACTGGCAGCCGTTCTTCGGATCCCTCGACGAACCGTTCATCGGCCGCGCGGGCTGCAGGTTGAACGGGGCCACCTGCTCCGGCTTGAGCAGGGTGCACGGGTCGACGTTCACCAGCGGCCCGGACGGTTCGAGTGGCTTCTGGCCCGGCGGCGCGGTGATCTGCGGATCCTGCTGCCCGCCGGGGAGATGTGACGCGATCGCGGGTGCGGCGGCCTTCGCCAGGTCGCACGCCTTGCTGTTGTCATCGCCCGGGGCGTCGCTCGAAATCTCGATGAACGTCTTCGCGTCCAGCTCGGTGGCCAGCGAGCAGTAGCTCGGGCCGAGGACGGTCGCGTAGCGCGTCCAGGTGAACCCGCCGATGCCGAACTTCTCGCCGGGCAGCGCGCCCGCGTAGTAGTCGACGGCCGACAGGTTCAGGCTCTGCGACACTTCGAGCGCGACACCGTCGGGCGCGTCCTCCAGCTCGCTGAACCGGCAGACGGCGGGGACCTTCTGTTCGGGTTTCGCCGGACGTTCTTTGCCGGGGTACCTGACGCCCAGCTCGTCCGCCTGCTGCTGCGAAAGCAGTGCGCACGGGTCGGCCTTCGTGATCACCGGCCCCTGACCCGGCACCGGCGAGGCGGAGCCGCCGATCGTCGACGTACAGCCGCCGAGCGCCAGTACCGCCAGGCCGAGCACGACCGAATTCCGAAACCGCATGCGTTCCCTGTCCTCCGCCCTTCCGCGCGAAACGCTACTTCGATGTCGGTTCGAGCAGCTCGGTTCCGCCGAGGAAGGGACGCAGCGCTTCCGGCACCCGCACCGAACCGTCTTCGAGCTGGTGGTTTTCCAGGATCGCGACGATCCACCTGGTGGTGGCGAGCGTGCCGTTCAGCGTCGCGACCGTCTGCGGACGGCCGTCGTCGTCGCGGTAGCGGATGCCGAGGCGACGGGCCTGGAACGTCGTGCAGTTCGACGTCGAGGTCAGCTCGCGGTAGGTCTCCTGCGAAGGCACCCACGCCTCGCAGTCGAACTTCCGGTACGCGGAGGTGCCGAGATCGCCCGTGGCGGTGTCGATCACCCGGTACGGGACCTCGATCTTGGCGAGCATCTGCTCTTCCCAATCCAGCAGGCGCGCGTGTTCGGCTTCGGCGTCCTCGGGACGCGTGTAGACGAACATCTCGACCTTGTCGAACTGGTGGACGCGGATGATGCCGCGGGTGTCCTTGCCGTACGAACCGGCCTCGCGGCGGTAGCAGGACGACCAGCCCGCGTAGCGCTTCGGCCCCTTCGTCAGGTCGAGGATCTCGTCGGCGTGGTAGCCGGCGAGCGGGACCTCGGAGGTGCCGACGAGGTACAGGTCGTCGTCGCGCAGCCGGTAGACCTCCGACGAGTGCGCGCCGAGGAAGCCGGTGCCCGCCATGATCTCCGGGCGCACGAGGGTCGGCGTGATCATCGGCGTGAAGCCGTTCGCCGTCGCCTGCGCGACGGCCATGTTCAACAGCCCGAGCTGCAACTGGGCGCCGATGCCGGTGAGGAAGTAGAACCGGGACCCCGAGACCTTCGCGCCGCGCTCCATGTCGAGCGCGCCGAGGCCCTCGCAGAGTTCGAGGTGATCCTTCGGCGTGAAGTCGAACTTCTTCGGCTCGCCGACGTGCTTGAGCACGGCGTAGTCGTCCTCGCCGCCTTCGGGCGCGTCGGGGTGGACCAGGTTCGGCACCAGGCGGTGCAGCTGGTCGAACTCCTCCGACGCTTCGGTCTGCTCGACCTCGGCGGTCTTGACCTGGGCGGCGAGGTCCTTCGCCTTGGCGAGCAGTTCGGCCCGCTCGTCACCCTGTGCCTTCGGGATGAGCTTGCCCAGCGACTTCTGCTCGGCGCGCAGCTTGTCGGCGGCGGCGATCGAAGACCGGCGCCGGGAGTCGAGGGAGAGCAGCTTGTCGACCACTCCTTCGTCCTCGCCACGGGCGCGCTGAGAAGCGCGCACGACGTCCGGGTCATCGCGCAGAGTCCTGGGGTCAATCACGAGTGCTGAGAGTAGTCCGTGCGAGCCGCACAAAATGTGCGGGTCCGCGCGGATAACCCGACAGTCTGATCGTTGCCGCCCGTTTCGGGCCGTCCCCATACTGAGATCTCCCTGCTGCGGACGGAGAAACCCGATGACCGATGCGGACCTGCTGGCGCGGCACAAGGCGGTACTCCCGTCGTGGCTGGCGCTCTACTACGACGAGCCGATCGAGATCGTGCACGCGCAGGACCGCCGGGTCATCGACTCGACCGGACGCACCTATCTCGACTTCTTCGCGGGCATCCTGACGAACTCGATGGGCTACGACGTCTCGGCGATCAGCGACGCCGTGCGCAAGCAACTCGACACCGGGATCCTGCACACCTCGACGCTGTACCTGATCCGCTCGCAGGTCGAACTGGCCGAGCGCATCGCGAAGCTCTCCGGCATCCCGGACGCGAAAGTGTTCTTCACCAACTCCGGGACCGAGGCCAACGACACCGCGCTGATGCTCGCCACGCAATACCGGCGCAGCAACCAGGTGCTGGCGATGCGGAATTCGTACCACGGGCGGTCGTTCGCGACGGTCGGCATCACCGGCAACCGCGGCTGGTCGGCGTCGTCGCTGAGCCCGGTGAGGGTGAGCTACGTCCACGGTGGCTACCGCTACCGCAGCCCGTTCCGGGCCCTTTCGGACACGGAGTACATCGACGCCTGCGTCGCGGACCTCGTCGACGTCCTGGAGACGGGCACCTCGGGCGATGTCGCGTGCATGATCGCCGAGCCGATCCAGGGCGTCGGCGGCTTCAGCTCCCCGCCGGACGGCCTGTTCAAGGCGATGAAGGAGGTCCTCGACCAGTACGGGATCCTGTTCATCTCCGACGAGGTCCAGACCGGCTGGGGACGGACCGGGGAACACTACTGGGGGATCCAGGCGCATGACGTCGTCCCCGACGCGATGACCTTCGCGAAGGGCCTCGGCAACGGGCTCGCGATCGGCGGTCTCGTGGCGCGCGGCGACCTCGTCGACTGCCTGACCGCGAACTCGATCTCGACCTTCGGCGGCAACCCGGTCGCGATGGCGGGCGCGGCCGCGGTGCTCGACCACATCGCCGACCACGATCTCCAGGCCAACGCGCTGGCTCGCGGCAACGAACTGCTGGCCGGTTTGCGCGCGGCCGGGAGCCCGCTCATCGGGGACGTGCGCGGCAAGGGCCTGATGATCGGCGTGGAACTGGTCAATCCGGGTGGCATGGAGCCGAACCCGCAGGCCGCGGCGCGGATGATGGAGGAGACCAAGGCGCGGGGGCTGCTGATCGGCAAGGGCGGGCTGCACGGCAACGTGCTGCGGATCGCGCCGCCGATGACGCTCACCGCGGAGGAGGCCGCGGAGGGGCTGGGGATCGTCGTGGACGCGCTGGCGGCCGTGTCCTGAAGTGACATGAAAGGCCCCTTCATTGCAAATTTTGCAATGAAGGGGCCTTTCATGTCACGCGGGACTCAAGATTTCACGAAGCGGGCGATGACCTCGCCCAGCCGTCCACCGGCGTCCTCCTGCAGGAAGTGACCGGCGCCGGTGATCGTCGGATGCTCCAGTTCGCGGGCCCCGCGCATCGCGCCCCGCAGTTCGAGGCCCCAGGGCGCGGTGATGGGGTCGCCGTCGGAGAACGAGACCAGGAACGGCTTGTCCAGTTCGGTGAGCACCTTCAGCGCGGCCCGGTTGGCGGCCGAGGCCGGATCGTCCGGAGTGGTGGGTACCAGCGACGGCATCGCGCGCGGGGCGGCCTTGTACATCTCGTTCGGGAACGGCGCGTCGTAGGCGGCGCGGACCTCGGGCGGCAATTTGCTCTGACATCCCGCCTGCACGAAGCGGCCGACGTCGAGGACCTGGGCGTTCCCGACGGTCTCGCGGAACTTGTGCCAGATCTCCGGCATGTCGGTGTCGCCGGTGGGGAGGCCGGTGTTGGCCGCGACGACACGGGAGAAGCGGTCGGGGTTCTCGGCGACCAGCCGCAGGCCGATCAGGCCACCCCAGTCCTGACCGACCAGCGTGACCTCGGTCAGATCGAGGACGTCGAAGGCGAACGCGCGCATCCACTCGACGTGCCGCTGGTAGGTGTGGTCGACCATGTCGCCGGGTTTGTCGGAGCGGCCGAAGCCGACCAGGTCGGGCGCGATGGCGCGCAACCCGGCGTCGGCGAGCACCGGCATGACCTTGCGATAGAGATAGGACCAGGTGGGCTCGCCGTGCAGCAGCAGCACAGGCGGCCCGTCCTCGGGTCCGGCCTCCACGTAACCCACTCTGATCACGCCGCCGTGAAGGTCGACGAGTTCCGCGTAGCGCGGTTCGAAATCGAAGTCGGGCAGGTCCGAGAACCGGTCGTCCGGTGTCCTCAAAAGGCGCACGACTCCCACGGTAGTGGGAATCGTGCGCCTATGCCGTTTTCAGTACGACAAGGATTTACGAAATACCGACGGCCACGACGAGGCCGAGGGCGAGGTGCGCGGCGGCGACCACGACGCTGACCGGGGCGAACTTCTCGCTTTCGATGGTCGAGCGGACGTCGATCCGCGTCGCCCACTCCAGCAGCCGGACGGCCAGCACCTGCACCACGATGCCGAGCAGGCCGTAGACCAGCGACGTGATGAGGCCCTCGGTCAGGTCGCTGGCGGAGTTCGCGATCGCCACGACGACGATGAACGCCATCGACAGCAGACCCGACGCGGTGACGATCACCGCGTTCGGCAGGCCGCGTGAGACCAGCTGGGACAGCTTGCCGGGCGTGGTCCAGTCGATCGCCCAGAAGCCGGCGAACATCAGCAGCAGGCCGACGACGCCGTACAACAGGATCGCGCCGATCCCTCGCACGAGGTCGGAGCCGAACGTGTCGGACAGCGCAAGGGTGGTGGTCACAGGGTTCTCCCAGAAGTACGAGCTGGTCAGGAATGTCAGGTTTGTGCGGTTGCTTCTATCACGACTCGACGATGCGGTGCGGGACGAACGCCGCGCCGTCGTCCGTGACCAGTCCTGCCGTCTCGCGGATGCCGAGGCCGGCGGCCTGGTCGCCGACGATCCACGCACCGAGCGCGGGCCGGTATCCCTGGAACTCCGGGAGCGGGTCGAACGCCTGGTAGACGTACCCTTCGGCACCGTAGACGCCGTCGGTCTGCGTCTCGTAGCCGGTGGCGACGATCTGCACGTTCGCGCCCTCGCGACCGAGTTTCGGCTTGCGGACGTATTCGGTCAGCAGGCCGGGGTCGTCGGCGAAGGCGGGCAGCAGGTTCGGATGCCCCGGATAGTTCTCCCACAGGATCGCGAGCAGCGTCTTGTTGGAGAGGATCATCTTCCACAGCGGCTCGACCCACAGCGTGCGCGGCATGGTCTCGACGGCGAACCGGCCGAACTCCTCGTCGACCACCCATTCCCACGGGTAGAGCTTCACCACGGTCGCCATCTGCGCCTCTTCGAGGTCGACGAACCGCTTGAGCACCGGATCCCAGCCGATCTCCTCGATCGACAACCCGACGGTGTCGAGCCCGGCCTCGGCCGCGGTCTCCTGCAGGTACGCCGTCGTCACGTGGTCCTCACCGGAGGGATCCGCGGACGACCAGGTGAAGTGCAGTTCGTTGGAGGGCAGCTTGTCGGCGAGTTCGCCCCAGCGCTCGACCAGCTTCTCGTGGATCGAGTTCCACTGGTCGTTCTCCGGGAAGACCGCGGTCTTCCAGTGCCACTGCAGGACCGCGGCTTCGAGCAACGAGGTCGGGGTGTCGGCGTTGTACTCGAGCAGCTTCGCCGGGCTCTTGCCGTCGTAGCGCAGGTCGAACCGGCCGTAGACGTGCGGATCCTGCCGCTTCCACGACTCGGCGATATGCGGCCAGACCCACTCGGGGATGCCGAAGCGGTGGTACTGCTCGGTGGTCACCACGTTGTCGACGGCTTCGAGGCACATCGAGTGCAGCAGTTCCACGTCCGCCTCGACGGACAGGATCTCGTCCATCTCGAAGACGTAGTGGACCGACTCGTCCCAGTACGGCCTGGACTTGCCGGCACCGTCACGGGCGGGAGTGCCGAAGACCAGGCCCTGCTCCTCGACGATGTTCTGCCAGTCCCGCCGGGGCGGCTTGGAATCCCGGTACACCTACGAGCCCCCGCTCTTGCCGCTGCCGCCGGAGCCGCTCTTGCCGCTGATGCCGAACCCGCCGCGCTGGACGGTCTTGCCCGATTTGGTGCTGACGTTCGCGTTCGACGGCGCGGTGTACGAACCGCCGGACACGCGCTGCCCGATCGCGCCGCTGCCGCCGTAGTTGTAGCGGTAGCTCTGCATGGGCCCACCGATACCGCCGATGGGGATGAAGAAGAAGCCGCCGCTGACGTGTCCCCCGTGCGACCGCACGTAGTTCTCGTCGCAGTTCTGGTCGTTGTCGACGATCTCGTCCTTGGTGGTGCAGACGGCCGTGACGTTCTCCGGCTTCGCGACGGTGTAGAACGTCGCGACCAGGCCGACCAGCCCGACGGTCACCCCGGTGCCGATCAGGATCTTCTTCTTGGTCGACGACTTCTTCTCGGCGGCACGAGCGGCCTCGGCGGCCAGCGCCTCCTGCCGCTCCTGCTCCGCCAGCGCCTGCTGCCGCGCGCGCTGCTCGGCCAGCGACGGCTGACGCGCCTGCGTCGTCTCGTCCTGGAACCGCATCGAGCCGCGCTTCGGCGGCTCCTGGGGAGGCTGTCCCCCTCGGTTGTCATCCTGCGTCATCGAAGCTCCGTAATCGCCCGCCAGCACGAACCCGTGTCCAACACTAACCACCCGCTACGCGCACCTTACGTGCGGCGCGGGCATCATGGAGTGGATGTCTCAACAGGTTGAGCGGTTCCGTGATCCGCGAAACGCGCTGAGCACCCTGCGCACCCGGCTCGTCATGGCCGGTGTGTTCGTGGGCGCGATCATCGCGCTTTCGCTGAGTGTGGCGTTCTCGTGGAATGTCGGCCCGGAGGGCGGTGTGGGCGGCGGCGGTGGCGCCCCCAAACTGTCCCCCGCCGCGGCCGAAGCGTTCCAATCTCCCCCTGGCACCTGTCTGACCTGGAACAACCCGGACGCCACCGACGCGCGGCGCGTGCCGTGCACGGAGTCCCACCTGTTCGAGGTCACCAGCATCGTCGACATCGGCGCGCAGTACCCGGCGGGCGTGCCCAGCCCGAACCTGGACCAGTGGCAGGAGATCTCCCGGTCACGCTGCACCGTCGACGTCAAGCCGTACCTCGGCCGCACGCTGGATCCTTACGGCAGGCTGAGCATGAACCTGCTCCGGCCGACGCCCGCGCAATGGGAGGACGGCGACCGGCAGCTGCGGTGCGGCCTGCAGTGGGCGGGCCCCGGCGGCAAGCTGCAGCCGACCACCGGACCGGCGAAGGAGCAGAACCAGTCCATGGTGTGGGAGGCGGGCACCTGCCTCGCGCTGCTCAACAACAGCTTCGGCGATCCGGTCGACTGCGCGCAGCCGCATTCCTACGAGATCATCGCGACGCTCGACCTCAAGACGAAGTTCAAGGACGGCTACCCGTCACAAGAGCAGCAGAACACCTGGCTGGACACCGAATGCTCGACCGCGGCGCAGGAGTACTCCGGCAACGCGGACCTGGCGGCGAAGAAGCTCATCCTGAGCTGGGACGTCCGCGAGCAAGAGAGCTGGGACGCCGGGTCGACCCTGGTGAACTGCAAGGCGGCGGCGGTTCTGCCGGACAACAAGGGGCTCGCACCGGTCACCGGGAGCGTCAAGGTCGGCAACGGCGAAGCCCCACCGTCGGACGGCGGCCAGGCGACCTCGCCACCGTCTTCTTCGGCCCCGAAGACCGGAGGGTGAGCGCGTGCCCGTCGAGATGACCCAGCAGCGGTTCGAGGAACTGGTGTCGGAGGCGCTGGACGAGCTCCCGCCCGAATTCGCGGACGCGATGGACAACGTCGTGGTCCTCGTGGAGGAGTACAACGAGGAATCCCCCACGATCCTCGGGCTCTACCACGGCGTCGCGCTGACGGAGCGGACCCACGAATACGGCGGAGTGCTGCCGGACCGGATCTCGATCTACCGGCGACCGCTGCTCCAGATGTGCGACACCGAGGAAGACGTCGTCGAAGAAGTACTGATCACGGTGGTCCACGAGGTCGGCCACCATTTCGGCATCGACGACGCCCGGCTGCACGAACTCGGCTGGGGCTGAACCGCGGCACAGGCGATAGCAAAGGTCCCTTGCTCCCTTTCGGCGGATTTCGTGCCGAGGGCCGGGTGGTCGGTGATTTTTGTGCGTCGGGCACCAACGGTTCTTCGGATTCTTAACTGGGCGTAACAACGCAGCAACTTTGGGCGACAACCCCGCTAAACTTTTCGACACGTTGTCGTCGGCCGGCGCCGGCGAATGCCTGGGGAGGCGTGCATGGCCGAGTCGACGGCGCGCAGCAGAGGTGACCGGCGTTTGCGCTGGTTGCTCGCGTCCAGTGCGGCGTCGAATCTCGGGGACGGGATCGGCAAGGTCGCCTTCCCGCTGCTCGCGGTCACCCTCACCCGCGATCCGCTGCTCATCGCCGGGCTTTCGGCGACCCAGTTCCTGCCGTGGCTGCTGTTCGCGCTCCCGGCGGGCGCGCTACTGGACCGGATCGATCGGCGACGCGCGATGATCTTCGCGAACGGCGCCCGCGCGGTGGTCGTCGGCGGGACCGCCGTCCTGGTCGCGGCGGGCGGCGTGACGATCTGGGTGGTCTACGCCGCCGCCCTGCTCATCGGCTTCGCGGAGGTGGTCGCCGACAGCGCCGCGAACGTGCTCATCCCGGCGGTCGTCGACAAGGGTTCGCTCGACAGCGCGAACAGCAAGCTCCAGGCCTGCGAGATCGTCGGCCAGACCTTCCTCGGCGGGCCGGTCGGCAGCGCCACCTTCGCGCTCTTCGCGACGTTCCCGTTCCTGCTCAACTCAGTGGGCTTCGCGATCGCGGCGGCCGTACTGCTGGGGCTGGCCGGAAGCTACCGGCCGAGGCCTGCGGAAAGGGCGTCGACCGAGTTACGCGCCGAACTGGCGGAGGGTTTCCGGTGGCTCAAGAACCACCGGCTGGTGTCGCGCCTGGTCGTGGTCGCCGGGCTGATCAGCCTGGTCAGCGAACTCGCGCAGGCGCAGTTGGTGCTGTACGCGATCGAGTATCTGGGTCTCAGCGAAGCGGCCTTCGGGCTCTTCGCGTTCGTGGGCGGCATCGGCGGGTTACTGGGCGCGGGCATCGCCCCGAGGCTGGTGAAGACGTCCAGCCGTCGCACGGTCCTCCTCGGGGGCACGGCCTGCTGCGGCGCGGCGTTCGCCGGGATGGGCCTGACGAGTTCGGCGGTGGCGGGAGCGGCGCTGTTCGGCCTGTTCGCGGCCGCCGTGGTCGCGGTGAACATCGTGCTGGGGACGGCGCGGCACACGCTCGTCCCCGGTGAACTGCTCGGCCGGGTCCTCGGCGTGTGGCGCACCGTGGTCTGGGGTGCGATCCCGGTGGGGGCGCTGCTCGGCGGCGTCCTCACGCACGCGCTCGGTTCTCCGGCCTGGACGTTCCTGACGTCCGGGCTTCTGCTGTTCGGCGTAGCCGGTTTCGCGTTCGTCTCGTTACGCCCCGGCGCCTTCGATGACGAATCGGCCACGGCCTCGCGGGTACTCCACCAAGACCGGTGAAAACCGGGCCCTTTGGTGCTGAAATAGCCCATCACCGCCAGCTGGTGAGGGAGGTCCGCGATGCAGCAGACACTGGTGCCGGAGGGCGGCGTGGAAACAGCAGAACCTTCCAGACGCCCGCAGGTACTCACCGCGGTCGCCGGTTTCGTCATCGGTGCCGGCGTGGTCGGCATGCTGTGGGCGCTCTCGGGCGTCAACGCGGGAGCGCTCGAAGACGCTCAAGACGCTTGCCAGGCCCTGGCCAGGGTCGGCACCATCCCCGACACCACCGACTCGGCGCCCGGACAGCGGCCCGTGGCGGTACTGGCTCCCGAGATCCTCCACCGGATGACGGCGGCCCGCGAACTCTCGGCGGCGGCGGCCGCCGCCAACGACACCTATCGGCCGCTGGCCGAGCACATCGACGGGGTCAGCCGGATGGTGTTCAGCCTGCACTTCAACCAGATCTCCGGCCAGCGGCATCTGGCGCAGGCCGAACAACTCTGTACCCAGCTTTAACCGGTCAAGATCCCTTGTGGACCGTCTTGACGGTCAGCTGATTGCCCGGGATCTTCCCCGCGCAGCCGAGCCCCTGCACCGGCACGAAATTGGACGCCGTCTCCTGCGGCAGATACACCCGCAGTCCTCGGGTCTCGGTGGGCTTGCAGACCGCCTCGTCGTAGTTGCGGACGTTCACGAAACCGACGTCGGTGGACGCGCTCTCGCCGGGGTTCAACTTGACCGGTTCGCCCTTGGTGCCGTCGCGGAACGCGGCCTCACCGACCTGGTGGCCATCCGAGCCGGTCACGTAGGAGATACCGGGGAAGCCCTGGATCGTGCACGCGTGTCCGCTGGTGTTGGTGATGACGAGCTGCCGGTACACCGTCCCCGCCGCCCCGTCCCCGCCGACGACGGCGAGTTTCACGTCTCCCGCTTTGCACAGCCCGTCGTTCTTCGGCGCCGGCTCCCCGCCCTGTGCGGGCTGCGGTGCCGATGCGGAACTCGACGGGCTCACGCTGGGCGCGGCCGAGGTGTCCGGTGCCGAACTGGACGGTGGTGCGGACGAACTCTGCGCGACCGGGGCGGTTTCCGAACCGCACGCGCTGATCAGCAGGAGCCCTGCGGTACCCGCGATGAGACCGCCGATGGAGATCGTCTTCGAACGAACCATGGTCATTCGCCTCCCTGTAGCCGGGTGACCCACCGATCAGTAGACGTCTTGTCCGGTGCCGGGGTTGCGCTCCCCCGGTTAATTCCCCACAAGGTGTTAATTGATCTCGTGGGGTGTATTCCCCGGCGGGGGTGGAGGCAAACGGGATTACCGCCTGAGCCGCGGTTCAGCGGTTGAGGGGGACGTCCGCCCAGGTCAGGCAGTTCCAGCCATCCTCGGTCGCGACGAGTTCGACGATGCCGGTGTTGGGGATGAGGCCCTGGTTGGCGATCTCGGCGGTGACGTTCCCGGCGAGCCACTCCCCGCCGAGCCGGATCGCGCCACCATGGCTCACCAAGACCACCGTGCCGTCGGGGTCGGCCTGCTCGTGCTTGGCGCGCAGCCGGGCGACCGCGTCGAGCAGCCGGGCGCGCACCTGCGCGCCGGTCTCGCCGCCGGGGATCGGCGGGTCGAGTTCGCCGAGCGTCCACCGCCGCACGACGCTCATGTAGACCGCGACCGAGTCCTTGTCGGTCTTGCCCTCGAGGTCACCCGCGGCGACCTCGTGCACGCCGTCGACGACCTGGACGTCGAGGCCGAGCTTGGCGGCCAACGGCGCGGCCGTCTGCTGAGCGCGGACCGCCTGCGAGGCGTAGACCGCGACGATCGGCTCCGCGCCGAGCCTCGTCGCGAGGTCACGGGCCTGCTCCTGGCCCAGTTCGGTGAGCGGCGGGCCGGGCAGGGCGGTGTCGAGCGCGCCCCGGACGTTGCCGTCGGTCTGGCCATGGCGGACGAGGAGAAGTTTCACGCCTGTGCTCCCTTCCGGACCGACTCGACCCAGTCGATCGCGTCGGTGAAGTCCTCATTGGCGGCACCCGGTTCGACTTCGGTCGCGCCGCCGTCCGCCCGCGGGTGGGAACCGAGGAACCGGACGTTGCGGCACCGGCGGCGCAACGCGGCCAGCGCGTCGCCGATCCGGGGTTCGGTCACATGCCCTTCGAAGTCGATGAAGAAGCGGTACTCGCCGAAGTTGTTCCTGGTCGGACGGGCATCCAGCTTGGTCAGGTTGATCCCGCGGACGGCCAGTTCGGTGAGCAGTTCCGCCAGCGCGCCGGTGCGGTTCGTCGCCGCGGCGACGATCGACGTGCGGTCGGCGCCGGTCGGCGAAGGGAGTTCGCCGGGCGGGCGGACCAGCAGGAACCGGGTCTTGGCGTCGCGGACGTCGGCGACCTCGGTGGCCAGCACCGCCAGCGGATAGTGCTCGACGGCGACCGGCGCGGTGACGGCGGCGTCGAACTCGCCCGCGTCGACGGCGACCGCGGCGGCGGCGGTGGACGACGTCGCGACCGGGTGGGCACCGGGGAGATTCGCCTCGACCCAGTGACGGACCTGCGCGAGCGCGTGCGGGTGGCTCGCGACGGTGCGGATTTCAGTCGTCCCGGGCCGGGTCAGCACGCTGAAGTGGACCGGCAGCAGCACCTCCGCCACCGCGACGAGCGGCTCGGCGTCGCTCAGGCTGTCGAGGGTGGCGGTGACCGCGCCCTCCACCGAGTTCTCGATCGGGACGCAGGCCGCGTCGGCCTCCCCGGCGCGCACCGCGGCCAACGCCGCCGGGATGGTTTCCGCCGGGAGCAGCTCCTCGCCGGGGGCGAGCCGGCGTGCGGCCTGTTCGGTGAAGGTTCCCTGTGGGCCGAAGTAAGCGATCCGTGACACCTCGCCAGATTACGCACGCCGCGCGTGGCGACTTTCACTCGGACAGCCGGTACGCGAACCGGTTACGCCGGGTGGCTTTTTTTGCCATGCTTAGAGCGTGACCGCCGAATCGGGCACGCACACCGGCCACGCGGATGTCGGCTCCTCTAGTGCTCCCCTGCCGGACCATCCCACCCCCGAGCTGGTGCTGTGTGCCGTCGATGACCTGCTCGCGCAAGCCTGGACCACCGTCGCGGACACTGTGGACGGACGGATCTTCGTGCACCGCGGGTCGGTGCTCGACGTCGTCGCGCAAGCCGTCGTCAGCCCCGCGAACTCCTACGGCTGGATGCGCGGTGGCATCGACGCCGTCTACGCCCGCGCCTACCCCGAGGTCGAGCAGAACGTGCGCAGCGCCGTCCTCGCCTACCACGGCGGGGAGCTCCCGATCGGGGAAACGGTGATCGTGCCCACCGGCGAGGCGGAACCCGCCTGGTTGATCAGCGCTCCGACGATGCGGGAACCCGGCGAACGTCTCCCGCGGGACACCGTGCACCCGTACCTGGCCGCCCGCGCCGTGTTCCGGCAGTGGCGCGACGGCAGCGTCGACCAGGGCCGCGTCCGTGACCTGGTGCACACGATCGCGATGCCCGGACTCGGCACCGGGGTCGGCGGTGTCGCACCCGCCACCTGCGCCCGGCAGGTCGCCGCGGCCTGGAAAGAGGTCTTTTCGACGCCCCGCACCCGTAACGGACGGTAACACCCCGACGCGGGCTACATCACATCACAGCGCGTTCACGAGCCGTAAGCCCTACCGTTAAAGCGGCTTCATCCGGTTCGAGGCACGCCTTCCCGCCGAGAACTCGTCAACACGGTTTTGTACGGCGCCAGCGCAGGCGACGGGCGAGGAGTGTGCGATGCCGCGGGTCCGTGAGCTCAGTCCCTACGTGGAGCTGCACCGTGAGCAGTGGCGCGAGCTGCGCAGGGCGACTCCCCTGCCACTGACGGCCGCGGAACTACTGCGGCTGCGTGGTCTCGGCGAACAGGTCGACCTGGCCGAGGTCGCCGAGGTCTATCTGCCGCTCTCCCGGCTGATCAATCTCCAGGTCGCCGCCCGGCAACGGTTGTACGAAGCCACCACCACCTTTCTCGGTGAAGACAGTCGGGGCACCAAGGTGCCGTACATCATCGGGATCGCCGGAAGCGTCGCCGTCGGTAAATCGACCACCGCGCGCATCCTGCGCACACTGCTCGCCCGCTGGCCGGATCACCCCAGGGTCGACCTGGTCACCACCGACGGGTTTCTCTACCCGCGGGCGGAACTCGTCCGGCGCGGGATCATGCACCGCAAGGGTTTCCCGGAGAGCTACGACCGCCGAGCCCTGCTGCGTTTCGTCACCGAGGTGAAGTCCGGGGCGGAGCGGGTCAGCGCGCCGGTGTACTCGCACCTCGCCTACGACATCCTCCCCGACGAGGAGCAGGTCGTTCAGCGTCCCGACATCCTGATCCTCGAGGGTCTCAACGTCCTCCAGCCCGGCCCTCGCCTCACCGTCTCCGATCTGTTCGACTTCTCGATCTACGTGGACGCGCCGACGACCGACATCGAGCGCTGGTACATCGAGCGCTTCCTCAAATTGCGGCACACCGCCTTCGCGGACCCTGCGTCACACTTCCACCACTTCGCCGGCCTCCCGGACGACGAGGCACGGGCCGAGGCACGCCACCTCTGGCGCACGATCAACGAGCCGAACCTGATGGAGAACATCAAGCCGACGCGGCCCCGCGCGACCCTCGTCCTCCGCAAGGACGCCGATCACGCGATCAACCGGGTCCGGCTGCGCAAGCTCTGAGCACGGACACTGGGTAACCGGATACTCACGGAATCTCTACTCACGGCAAGCGTTTCACGACGACGATCAAGATCGTTTCACCGGAAGCCGATCACCCGGCCGAATTCCGGCCGTTCCCTCACAAGCAGCAGCCTTCGCACCAGCGGCGAGGCGCCGACGCCATCCGGTCGCACGCCGCGACCAGGGCCCGGATTTCCTCGGCCGATCGGCCGATCCACCCTCAGTACGTGTAACCGGTTGGCCGATACCGGCTACAGCCCCCCGAGGTGACCCTTGTGTCAGGGGAACAAGAGGTCTTCAAAAGGACCTTGAGCAGGGAGGAGGGTCATGATGTTCTCGATCATCCTGACCTGGGTCGGCTCGATTCTCGGTCTCGCACTCTTGGTGGCCATGGCCGCCGGCGCCTTCGTCGTCGACTTCGATGACGCCCGCGGGGACCGCCGCTGGAAGAAGCCGGCAGTCACGGAGAGCAAAGGGACCTCGGCGGCACCGCTGAGCTGACGCGGGGCGCCGAACCCGGCTCGGTCCATACGGCTCAGTCGAAGGGGTTGTGCACCTGCGCGCCGAGCCCGGCCATATCGGCCAGGTTCCTGGTGACCAGGGTCAGCTCGTGGACCCGGGCGGTCGCGGCGATCAATCCGTCGATGGACGGCACTTTCCGCGGCGCGTACTGCCTGCCCCATTCGGCCGCGATTTCGGCGGTCACCGGAAGGATCCGTTCCGAGAACTGCGCGGTGAGCCCGGCCAGCCAGTCGGCCAAGGCGTCCGCCCGCTCGCGGTCCTGGTCTCCCCGATTCCTGAGTTTCGTTATCCCCCTCTCGATCTCTCCGACGGTGAGCGCGCTCAGATAGAGCTTGCTCGACGACACCCCGCCCCACCACCGGGCGAAACCCGGGTTCTTCGCGCGGCGCCGGGCCTCGGACACGATGTTCGTGTCCAGCAGAAAGCTCACCCGCTCACCTCCGCGGCAGCTCTCGGCAGATCCTCCGCGCGCTCGGCGGCGATCTCCTCCAGCACGTCGGCCAGTGCCTCCCCGTATTCGGGATGGTGCTGCTCGCCGGAAAGCACGAGTTTGAAATCGACGGCTTCACCGCCTCCGGCCAGCCTGCGGTAGTCCACGATGTCCAGCACCACGGCGACCTCCTCCCCGTGTTTCGTGACGAACTGCGGTCCCTCGGCCGCGGCCCGGCGCAACAGCTCGCTCAGCCGCTGCTTGGCGTCCTGCACTTGCCAGGTTGCTGCTTCCATCTAGACAGACTAGACGGATTGGACGGAGAGGGCAAGGGCGGGAGCGGTCGTGACCGGTGAAAAAGCGACGTCAGCCGAGGTCGGCGAGCGCCTTCCGGTAGTCGTCGACGTCGTAGTCCATCTCGTGTTCGCCCGCTTCGCTCAGCTGGGCGGACAACACGTCGATCAGCCGGTCTAAGATCTCGTCGCGCTCTTGGCCGCTCTCGCGCAGCCGGCGAACGGCTTGCCAGACCTCGGCGGGCTCGTCGGCCCAGAGCTGGTCGACGATCGTGGTCTTGAGCGCCAGCCGCAACCTCGGCTCGCCGTCGAAGGTCTCCTCGGCCAGGGCCTCGTGATACTCGGGGTGCTCGCCGATGACCAGCAGACGGCGTTGTTCGGGGTCGGCGGGCTCGAGTTCCAGCTCCTCGTCGCCGATCTCCGTGTAAACCGTGGGGACGGCGAACATGCGGCGCTGGAGGGCCTCCGCGAGTTCCTCCGGGTCTTCGATCCCCTCGGAACCATCGAAATAGACATCGAGGGTGGAGTCGTCTTCCTGCGAGAACTCCTCAAGGAACTCCGTGGCGCTTTCCAGCAGCGTCACGCGGGCGGCTTCGGGGAGACCGGCGCGGTCGGCGGCCCAGGTGACCCAGCCGAGCAGTGCGGGCTCCAGCGCGTCCTCATACGCCTCGTCGACCTCGAACTCGCCGTCCAGCAGGGACTCGAGAAACCGCGCGAGCTTCTCGGGCCCGACGCGCAGTGGGCTGCCCGGCTCGGTCTCGCAGCCGTAGTCGACGAGCAGGCGCGCGTAGAACCGCGTCGCTTCGGTGTCCTCCACGAGCCCGGAACCGATGAAGTCGGCGACGACCTCTTCGCGCACCTGCTCGGGCCATTCGGTGATCTCGGGCGAGGGTTCGGGAACGGGGAGGTTCCGGATCCAGGCCAGCGCGAGCGCGTGGAACCGTGCGTAATCCTCGCTGACGTCGGGCTCCTCGACGACGTCCGTCGCGGCCAGCCCGTCCGCGAGCAGCTGGTGGGCGCGCTCGGGCAGCACCCGCTCCAGCGTGACCAGTTCCGGGTCGTCGGCGGCCTGTTGCCGCATCTCGGCCAGCACTTCCTGCGGCTTGTCGACCACGACGACGTCGCGGATGCGGCCGCCCTCGGTGAAGTCGACCAGCGCGAGCAGACCGTGCTCGACGCCGCCGCGGGAGAACACACAGAGCAGGGAGGACTCGTCACCGAAGACGTCACCGGTCCGCCAGCAGTCCCCCACGGTCACCGCGGCCAGGTCCGCCACCCACTCCGGCTCCGGGATCCCGCGGCCCAGCACGGTGTTCAGCGCCGAGGCGGCCGCCTCGCGTTCCTCCTCGGTCTCGGCGAAGACCTTCAGGCCGGCGAGCAGCGCCGCCGCGGCGGGGGTGATCTTCCGCTCCGCGAAGGCGATGAGCTCCAGGCCCAGCGGCTGTTCACCCTCTTCGAGCTCGATCTCCCACCACTGGCCGAGCACCTCGGAGGTCAGCAGTTCGACATCGAGCACCTCGGGTTCGGCGCCGAGGGTCGAGAAGTCCCGGAGGACGTCCTTGAAGAGGCCCGTCACACTCGGAGTGGCGGGCTGGGCTGCCTTCTTGCGGGCACGACTCACCGGACTCATGAAACACATGTTTTCACGCGGACCCGAACCGGCTCGTCGCGGTGGTCCCGGGCGCGAAACGGAGGTCCAGGTCGCGGGGAGGGCGCGGGCGGACACCGGTTCAGGACCACCGCGACTTCGCCGGGTTTCCTCGGTTCACTCCGAACAACGACCGGTGACGGCCGCGGTTACGCCTTGACCGTTTTGGGAATCGCGATTCTCGCCGCCTTGATCTCGGCGATCAGCCGCGTCTTCCGTTTGTGTATTTCCACCAATGTGGCGAGGTACGAGCTGAATTCTTCAGCTGTACCGGCCTTTTTGTGCACCGTGCGAAGTTTGCGCAGTTGCCGGGCGGCCTCACGGTAGGACGTCGGGTCCTTGTGCGTGATCAATTCTTCGACATGGTCCCGGTAGACGGGAATCGTTTCGGCGGGATGGGCGACGGAACGCGAATCCGCGAGTTCGACGCGCACCGGCAAAGACGCTTCGAAACGCACTGCCGCCCGCCAGGCTTCGTCCGCGCGATCCTCGCCGAGCAGCGCACGGACGAGTTCGTCGGCGGCTTCCGTGCCCTCGGCGGCGAGTTCACGCAACCGGGCCAGCGCGGTCTTCCGCTGCGCGACCCATCTCCCCGCTTCCAGTGCCTCTTCGCGCAGCGCGAGATACGTCGTACTGGTGGGACTCTCGTCGAATGCCTTGCGAGACAAGGGAATCGGCTCTTCGACCGGAGGTACCGCTTCCTTCTTGTCATGCTTGTCATGCGTGAGCGCCCGCGCCGCGTGCGCGATGGCCTCGCTGTGCCGTCCCGCCGCGCGCAGCACACGCACGATCTTGAGGCTGACGTCGACCCGCGGTGGCTTGGCGGCGAGGATCGCGACGAGCGCGTCGACGTCGCCGGACACCTCCGCCAGTTCCTCGCGCAACCGCTCGGCCGTCTCGCGCTTGGCGCCGGACGGCTGCTCCGCCAGCACTCTGTCTACTGTGGACTTAATTCGCGCGATCCCCTTTTCCCCCAAGGCGGAGGCGAAGTCGGGCAGTTCGATGGCCGGCCAGCCCGGCCCGTCGAACTCCACTTCGAGAATCCAGTCGGCCAGGCTCTCCGGATCCGGCGGGCGCGCGACGCAGGCCCGCGCGTACAGCTCCACGGCCCGGTCCAGCCGGTCCGCGACCTCGCCAGAGGCGTCGTCGATCTGCTCCAGCATCTCGCTGATGTCGTCCACGGTCCGACGGGCGAGCGGGGCCAGATCGGCCCGGCTCCCGGCGTCGAGAAGCCGCTGAAGCGTGTCGAGAACCGAACCGACCTTCGCCGCGTACTCGACGTTCCCCGCCGTCACAGCGGTGTCGAGGAGACGGTGCGCCTCGGCGAGATCACTCCCTTGGGTGATGAAGCGGTTCTCCAGGGCCTGTCGTAACACAGGGTCACGCTCGGCGTGGGCATGAAGCAGGTCCGCCAGCGTCTCCGCGTCCAAGGTGCGCAGGTAGGGGCGCAGATCCGTCGTCGAACTCACCCGGACAAGTCTGCCCGACCGGTTCGCCGACGCGTGTGGGCCAACAGCGTGCTCTTTTCGGAGTACTCGGGTACACGGTGTGACCAGCCCGAAGACTCCGAAAGCGCGGTGGTGAGGCGGGCCGGGCAGCGGAGGATCGAGATGGGGAGCCGCCGGACGATTGCCGACCAGCTTCCGGTAAATCTGATGGCTACTCTCGGCTCGCTTCGACCATGGTGACGGCTCCGCTTTCGGCGTCGTCACGGATCTGGATGGCTCGCTCGTCCGCCATACGGCCGTTGGCGCACCGTGACGATCTGGTAGGCACAGCACGTGACACTCGACGACCTCAACCAGCGCCTCCGCGACTTCGCCGCCGCACGGGCCTGGGAACCGTTCCACACCCCGAAGAACCTGGTCATGGCCCTGTCCGGCGAGGTCGGCGAACTGACCTCGCTGTTCCAGTGGCTCACGCCGGAAGAGTCCGAGAAGTGGCGCTCCGACCCGGAACTGGCGCACAACGTCGTCGACGAAATCGCCGACGTCACGCTGTATCTCCTCCAGCTGGCGAACAGTCTCGGCGTCGACCTGATCGAGGCGGCCAACGCCAAGATCGACCGGAACGAGCATCGCTTCCCGGCGCCCGATTAGCCGCCTTTCGGCTCTTGTGACGTCTTTAGCGGGTCGAAAGACTGTGCCGACGTCTCTGGAGGTGGCCCTTGTCGCGTTCGGCTCGCACCGTGGTTCTGGCACTGATGCTGTCCCTGAGCGCGGTCGCCGCGCCCGCGTACGCCGCACCGCCGCCGACGACGCATCGGGACCCCGGCAACGGGCCGGACCGCAACGAGATCGCCGCGACCGACCCGCCGATGAGCACCGCGCGGGCCGCGGCGGGCGAGAACGTCGCGGGCGACCGTTCCGGTTATCCGCGCAAGACCACCCTGCGGGTCTACCCGGAGAACCCGGGCGACAAGTCGATCAAGCTCGGCCTCGCGCCGTATCACGCGATCGCGCCGAAACTGAACGCCTTGCAGGCGCGCAGCGACCGGATCTCCGTCGAAATCGCCGGGCAGTCCGGCCTCGGCCGCGACCTCTACCTGGTGACGCTCACCGCGCCGGAGAGCCCTCAGCAGACACGACGGCAGGACGCGTGGCGGTCGCTGATCGAGAACGACCCGGCCCGTGCCGCCCGCGACCCGTTCCTGCGCCACGGTTACAAGGCGCCGGTGTGGATCAACAACAACATCCACGGCAACGAATGGGAAGGCACGGACGGCGCGCTGCGCGTCATCGAGAAGCTGGCGACGTCGAACGATCCCAAGACGACCGAGCTGCTGAAACGGAACCGCTTCTACTTCAACGTCACGGCCAATCCGGACGGCCGGGTCGCCGGCACGCGGCAGACGTCGCAGGGTTTCGATCCCAACCGCGACTTCGTCACCGCGTCGCAGCCGGAAGTGCGGGCCATGCGCGGGATCGCGATCGGCAAGCAGCCGCTGATGATGCTGGACGAACACGGCTACGTCGAGAACACGCTCATCGAGCCGACCACGCCGCCGCACGGCCAGAACTACGACTTCGATCTCTACCTCAAGCACGGATACGCCAACGGTCTCGGCATGGAGCAGGCGGTCAAGGCACTCGGGCGGCCGGAGACGGCGAAGCCGGAGATCCCGTTCCGCGACTACGAACCCGGCAGCTGGGACGGCTGGGCGCCGATCTACACCGCCCAGTACGCGATGTACCACGGCGCGGTGTCGTTCACGATCGAGATCCCGATGCGGGTCAACAACGCGGACTACGAAACGCGGCCCGTGGCGGAACTCCAGCGGCGCGCGGTGATCAACACCGAGGTCGTCGAGGCCACCATCGGCAGCACGCTGGCCTACGTCGACCGCAACCGCGGTGAGCTGATCGCGAACCAGATCGAGATGTTCCGCCGCGGCGGCGCGGGCGAGGCGCAACGCGAGATCCCCGACGGGTTCGTGCCGGGCTTCGGGCCGGAAGACCGCTACCGAACGGAGTTCCCGCGCGCCTACGTCATCCCCACCGGCGCCGACCAGCGCTCGGCCGTCGCCGCTTCCCGGCTCGTCGACCATCTGGTGGCCAACGACGTCCGGGTCGAACAGGCCGATCGTCCGTTCAGCCTGGCCGGGCGGCGCTATCCGGCCGGTTCGTACCTGGTGGACATGCACCAGCCGAAGCGTGGCCTGGCGAACGTGATGCTGGAACAGGGCAGCGACATCTCGGCGAAGGTGCCGGTCATGTACGACATCTCCGGCTGGAGCCACCGGCTGCTGTGGGGCGCGTCGGTCGACATCGTCCGCCAGGGCAGGCTCGACGTCCGGGCGCACGACGTCGCCGCGGCGTCGCCCACCGGCGGCATCGACGCCGCTCCCGGGCGTGACCTCGCGCTGAAGCTCGTCGACGGCAAGGACGTCAGCGCCGTCAACGACCTGCTGAACCGGGGTATCGCACTGGGCCGCGCGGCCGACGGCACGATCGTCGTCCCCGCCTCGGCGCGCCCGGCCGCCGCCGAGGTGGCGGACCGCTACGGCGTCCGGTTCACCGAGGCGAGCGGTGCGGTGACCCCGCTCGGCCGCAAGACGATCGCGGGCGCCGTCGGCCCGGACGAGCTGAAGGCGTTGCGGGACATGGGCTTCGACGTCCGGCCGGTGTCGGCGGCGGTCCTCAACGCCGGCTTCGACTGGTCGCGGATCGACCTGTTGTTCGTGTCTTCGGGGCTGCGCTACACCGACCTCAACCCGGCGGCGAAGGACGCTCTACGTGCCTTCCTCACTCGCGGTGGCGTCGTCACCCGCGGCGCGACAGGCGCGCGCTTCAACACCGACGTCGGACTTCTCGCCGCGCGCCCGGTGGCCGGCTGGGAGGACGGGAACGGCGTGGTTTCGGTCGTCAACGGGACCGGCCCGGTCGGCTCGGGCGCGTTGCCGGACTCGTTCGTCTACGGGCCGTTCTGGTTCACCGATCTCGGCTCGTCGGTCACTGTCGAGCAGCGCTACGCGAGCGGGAATCCCCTGGTCGCGGGGCATTGGCGGACCCGGGACGACGGTACGGGAGGACCTCGGCACGCGGCGGGCCAGGCAGCCGTCGTCTCGGGCACTTCATCGTTCGGCGGGAACGTGGTCCTGTTCGGCACCGAACCGCTGTTCCGCGATCACCCGAAGGGCTTGTACTCGCAGGTGGCCAAGGCGATTTACTGGGCCGCCGCGAAGTAACGTGGGGGTATGCCGATCCAGGTGCTGCTCATCGACGACCACGAGGTGGTGAGGCGTGGTCTGCGCGACCTCCTCACCGACGAGCCCGACATCGAGGTCGTCGCCGAGGCGAGCGGGGTCGACGAAGCCCTCGCCGTGGCGATGCACGTGGAGCCGGACGTCGCGGTGGTCGACGTGCGGCTCGGCGACGGCGATGGCATCGCGCTCTGCCGCGAGCTGCGTTCGAAGCCGAACCCGCCGCAGTGCCTGATGCTGACCGCGTTCGACGACGAGGAGGCCATGGTCGGCGCGATCATGGCCGGCGCTGCCGGGTACCTGCTGAAACAGGTCCGCGGCCAGGACGTCGTCAACGCGGTCCGCGAGGTGGCGGCGGGTCGTTCGCTGCTCGACCCGCTGTCGACGGCGCGCGTGCTGGACAAGCTGCGGCACCCGCCGGAGGACGAACTGGGCTCGCTCACCGAACGCGAGCGCGAGGTGCTGGACCTGATCGGGCAGGGCATGTCCAATCGCGAGATCGCGGAGCGCCTGTTCCTCGCCGAGAAGACGGTGAAGAACTACGTGACGTCCGTCCTCGCGAAGCTCGGCATGCAGCGCCGCACGCAGGCCGCGGCATGGATCGCGCGCCGGGACAGGTAGTGCGCGAAAAAGGTACCCCCTCCCCGTCGTTTTGGGCGAAAGTCCCGGTCGACCCGGCGTTCGACCAGTGGCTCACCATCGGGGTCGAGCGGAAGGTCCTGGTCGTCGTCCGCACGGTCACGACGCTGACCAGGTTGCTGGACATCCTGTCGTTGATCGAAAACGATCACCGCGTCCAGCTCGTCTTCACCTACGACGCGGACAGCACCGCGATCTTCAGCGCCGGTGTGCCCGAATATCTCGGCAAGCTGCGCGCCTCGGTGGTTCCGTGGCGGCAAGCCATCGAAAGCCGCTTCGACCTGGTGATCGCCGCGAGCGAGAACGACGACCTGCACCTTTTCGACGCCCCGATCGTACTGGTGCCGCACGGAATCGGGTTCCAGAAGTACTACCCGCGGAGCCGGACGGTCGCCGGCATGAACCCCGCCCGGCTCGTGCGCGACGGCCGGGTCGTGCCGGCCATGGTCGCGCTCTCCCACCCCGAGCAGCGCGCCCACCTGCGGCAAGCGGGCTCGGAAGCGGCGGGACGGGCGGTGATGGTCGGCGACCCGTGCCACGACCGCCTGCGCGCGGGAATCCATCGTGCTCCCGCGTATCGCGCGGCCTTCGGCGCTCCCGGCCACACCTTGGTCGTCATCGCCTCCACCTGGGGGCCCGGTTCCCTCCTCGGGACCGTGCCCGATCTCCCGCTGCGGCTGGTCTCCGAACTGGAATACGACGAATACCGCTGCTGCGCCGTGCTCCATCCGGGGATCACCGCGGCCCACAGCCCTTGGCAGGTCGACGCGTGGCTCTCCGAGGCACGGCAAGCGGGGCTTCGCGTACTTCCCCCGGAGGCCGGCTGGCAGGCCGCGCTCACCGCGGCTTCGTGTGTGATCTCCGATTTCGGTTCGTTGGCGCTGTACGCCGCCGCGGTGGACCGGCCGTTGCTCCTGATCGGCGACGGTGGGGAAACCATGGTTCCCGGTTCGCCCATCGAAGCGCTCGCCGCGCAGACCGCGCGACTCGATCCGGACGCCGCGCTGGGGCCGCAGATCGAGCTCGCGATCCACCGGCACAGCCCCGGCGATCACGCCGCCATCGTCAAACAGGCCGTCGGCGCACCGGACATGTCGGCCGGACTGCTACGGCCGCAGCTGTATCGGTTGATGAATCTTCCCGAACCTGCCACCGAAGCGTCGTTCCCACCCCACGAGGTGCCTGACGTCGAGCCGCAGGAGGTCGCCATCTTCGTCGTCGGCGCGGAGGCGGCCGGGGCCGCCACGAGGATCGTGCGGTTCCCGAGTACCGGCCGACGGCACGATCTGGCGGGCAAACACCTGGTGGCGCACGAAACCCGGGCGACATTGCGGCAACTGTCCAGTGCTTCGATCGTCTACATCGGACTCGAAGAATCGGACCGCGAACGTTTTCCTTTGTGGTCGGAGGAAATTCTCCACCAGTGGCCGGACGCCGCGGTGGCCGCGGCGACGGTCGGCAGAAGTACCTGCCTTGTCCGTACCCGTGACGGTGTCCAGCGGGAGCTGACCCTGACGGACCGCTCGATCGACCCGTTGATCGCCGCCTCGCTCGCTTACCTCGACCGGTTGTCCCCGACCGAAGTCGTCAAGATCGGCGATCGCCCGGTGACGATTCGAGTGCGCTGAAGTACCGGTCGGCTCGCGGATGCCCGAGCTGGGTGGCGTCGTAAGCGAGCCGTCCCCAGACGTCGATCGCGCCGGGGTCACCTTCGGCGGTCATGAGCCGTGCCTGGAGTTCCCTGAGTTCCCAGACGTACTGGGTGGCTCGCTGGGCGGCCAGTTGATCCCACGCGGAGCCGAAGCGCGCTCGCGCCCCGGCGAGGTCACCGAGAGCCAGATACGCGTTGGCGTAGACCATCTCGACCCGGGCGTGGTTGCGTCCGGCGGCGGTCATCGTGCCGAGGACGGCGATCGCCTCAGCCGGTTCGCCGAGTTTGACCAGGACGTTCGCGAGCATCCGGGGGTGGATGGCGAGAGCCGGGCCGTCGGCGAGTTCCGTGCTGATGGCACACGCCAACCGGAGGTGCCGTTCGGCTTCCGCGAGTTCCCGCTTGATTTCCGCTCCCCCGGCCTTTCGGTGGACGAGCAGTTCCGCGCGTTCTTCGTGAAAACGACCTCGGAACTCCGCCAGCGACGCCTGAAGCTTGCGCCATCGGTTCTCCGCGAACCCCGCCGCCGGACCGGACAGGATCTTCGCCGCCCTGTCGAGATCCTCCAGTGCGGCGGGGAACCAACGCGCGAGGTAGCGGGCCTTGCCCCGCATCATCAATGCCCGCGCGAGTTGCGCGGGCTTCGCGTCCTCGTCCGCTTCGACGGCCTTCACGGCCCAGTCACTGATGTCGATGAATTCACGCCAGTGACCACGCTTGTTCACCAGCGCTTCGAAGGCTCCGGCCAGCTGCAAGGTCTCCTTGTAGCGGCGGCGCAGACAGGCGAGTTTCACCAGCTCACCGATCAGCGACCGGTGCCACTCCAGCCAGTCGATGTGATCGACCCGCAGGTCCCAGTCCCGCTTGGACGGAACGACGTAGGTGCGCAGGCGCTTGCTGTTCTCGCGAAAATCGGCCGCGACCGCCTTCTCGCGAACATAGGTGAGCAAGCGATCGAAGGCCGCGCCCCGATCCGCGGGCAGCGTGCGTGCGTACTGCCCCGCCAGGATCGTGAGCGAATACCAATCGCCGGCCTGGTAGGTCAGCTGCGCGGCGATCAGTTCGTCGACGACCTTCGCGTCGCCGGTCATCGCCGTCGCGGTGGCCCGGGTGAAGAAGCCGCCAGGATGCTCGGCCAGCACGGCACAGGCCTCGACGGCCGCGTCCGAAAGCCGCGCGAACGTGCGCCGCAAGGAATCCCGAATGACCCCTTCGACGTCTACGACACCCGTATCGCGGTACTCGTCGAGCAACGCCGCCACCGGCCGCGCTTCCCCGGCGCGACCGGCGAGGGTGACGCCGACCTCGCGGAGGGCGAGCGGCATCCGATCGCAGAGGTCGAGCAACCGGTCGGTCTCGACCGGTTCGTCCGTCAGCCGGACCTTGCCGCAGAAGTCCGCGAGCAGCTCACGCGCGCCCTCGACGTCGAGTCCTCGCAGTTCGATGGCCGCGGGGTCGCAGGTCTTGAGTTCGCGGCTGTACACCGACGCCGTCGCCAACACCAGGCTGGTGCGGAACCTGGCGAACAAGGCCAGCTCGGCGGCGAGTTCGACGTCGTCCAGGATGACCACGAACGACCTGGTGACCAGCACGGCCAGAAACTGCCGGTCCAGTTGCTCGTCGTCGACCGGGATCTCGCCGTGGGGAATCCCGAACTCCCGGAGCACATACCGTTTCACGGCGGCGGGGTCGAATTCGTCGCCGTCGCGATAGCGGGCGAGTGGTACCTCGATCCGGCCCGACGGGAAGTCTTCCTGGACCCGGTCGGCGAGCTGGCGGGCGAGTTCGGTTTTACCCGAACCCGCCGCCCCGACGATCAGCTTCAGCCCCGTCCTCGGGGGATCGGCGAGGATGGCGAGGTGGTTGCGGAAATTCTCGATTCCCGCCGTCGCCGTCGAAGCGTTTTCCTCATGGAGTACGGAAACCGCCTCGATCAGGCGATCAGCCCATTCCTTGTCGGCACGGGCGGCGGCGATGGCCCGGCGGCTCAGCGCGTCCTTGCCGGACTTGGTCGTGCCGAGCCTTTCCTTGAGCAGCGAAACCACGTTCCGGCTCGCCGTGGAGACGGCCCCCACCGCCGAGGTCGCGGCCGCCTTCGCGGCTTCGTCCACGACGACCTGCAAAAGATCGACCACGGCCTCCCCCTCATTCAGCCAAGAACGCCACGGTAGCAGCGGGACGACCGAGGGTCACGCATCGTGAACACGCTCAGGGGTGCACGGTGTCACGCTGATCGGGGATGACCGTGCCGTCGTCGCGCAGCACCGGGCCGTGTGTGCCGTCGGCGTTCTCGTACGCCGTCGTCGAGCACGGGTAGGTGCGGTTCAACGCCGGGAAGGGCTCGATGAACATCGGGTTCACCGCCCACTTGCCGTCCGCGTTGTCGTAGGCGCGGCACATCAGCTCGTCCTTGTTGCGGTTGAGCGTGACGCGGACTCCGGTGGCGTCGCGCAGCATGGTGACGTCGGTGGTCGCGTCGCCGCCGGCGAGTGCCTGCCGCTTGGTCTCCGGTGCCGCTTCCATCGCTTCCGGGCCGCGGATCCCGAGGATCCGCTCGTTGATGAAGCAACGCTTTCCGTCGATGTAGGTCATGATCTCGTCGGCGCCGTCCGCGTGTCCGCCGCAGCCTTCGAGGTGCCCGTTGATCCGGCCGTTCGTGGTGAGCGAGTAGATCCCGAGGGTGCGGCTGGGCGGGACGCCGACCGCCGACCCCCAGACGTCCGCGAACTCCTTGGGCGAGGCGGAAACGACCCAGGTCGAGAACCCCGCCCTGGTCAGCGTCGCGATCAGGTCCTTGATCTCCGGGTAGTAGCGGATCCACGCGACCTGAGTGCTCGAACCGACCTTCTGGGTCGCTCCGACCGGTGCCGACAGCGCCGCGGCCCTGGCCTGCCGGGCGATCGCGCGGACCTCGTCCGGACGGTATCCCGCGTTGATCTGCGCGACCCAGGCGTAGGCCGCCTCCATGTAGCGCCGGTTGTTTCCGGCGAAGACCTCTTCGCCGGTGGTGGTCTTCGCGTTTTTCCGCACGGAAAGGAGTTCGTCGGCGCAGGCCACGTTCTTGCTCGTCGGCAGCGGTTTCCCGGCCGGGGTGTCGGTGCCGCACGCTTTGCCGAGCGCGTTCGCCCCGGCGTCGGTCAGGTATCGGCTGGTCGTGCGCCAGTCCTTGTTCCGCGGCTGGAGGATCTTGTCGTGCCGGATCATCCAGAAGACGGTCTGGTCGGAGATGTCGTTCTTGATGACCGTGTTGTCCCAGTCGAACACCGCCACCGGGCGCTCGCCGTGCTTCCCGCCGCAGCGGCCGCGTTCGTCGATGACCTTCTGGATCTTCGCGGCGTTGTCGCCGTACCAGTGCTCGGCCAGCCGCAGCTGCGGGCAGCGGGACTCGGTCGCGGCCACCGACGTGGCGGGCACCAGCACCGGAACGGCCACCACAGCGGCGGCGACGGCGACGGCTCGCAGGAACCTCGGCATGTCATCTCCCCACGTCCTCATCGACTTTCCGGGGAGATCTTGTCATTCTCCGGCGAGAGTCACGACCTGCCGGTTGTGAAAGTAGTCGTCTTCACGGAGCACCGTGATACTGCCGGGTGAACCTCGGAAGTCGACGTACCCGGCCGCTTCGAGTGGCATCCGGATCCACGCCGCGATGACGAAGGTGAGCGCGCCGCCGCGCGTCACCACGATCTGGTGCGCACAACGGCTTTCCAGGATCGAGTCCATCGCCGCGTAGACGCGCCTGGCCATCGCGCCCTTGGTTTCGGCGCCCGGTATTCCCTCGTCGTGCTCCAGTCGTTCCCCGACCGCGGGCGGCGGGACGAACCGCCGGTCCAGCCAGTCCTGTGGCCGTCCTCCCGCCTCCCCGTACGACTTCTCGCGCAGCCGCCGGTCCAGGACCGGCTCGACGCCGAGCCGTTCGCCGATCACCTTCGCCGTCCGCGCGGTGCGCCGCAGATCCGAGGAGTACAGCTCGACCTTTTCCGGCACCCGGGCGTGCAGTGAGTCGGCGATGGCGACGGCCGCACGCTTGCCATCGGGCGTGAGATCGGCGTCGTACCAGCCGCCCACCAGGCGATCGACGTGATGGGTGGCTTGCGGATGCGTGACGACGTAGACGGTGCGCATTCCTCGAATCTAAGTGCGCGTCAGTCTCGCGTAGGCGATCACGTTGTCGAGGTAGTTGCCGGTCGAGGAGTCGAAGTCGCCGCCACAGGTGATCAGGCGGAGTTCCGGCCCGGGCGTGTCGCCGTAGACCCTCTCCGTCGGGAAGGAGGCCTTCGGATGCCGCTCGACGGCGTACACGGTGAACACCGCGGTGATCCCGTCGTCGCGATGGACGACGGCCTCGTCGCCCGCCTTGACGTCCTTGAGCCGGACGAAGATGCCGGGGACCTTCTTGTAGTCGACGTGCCCCGCGAGCACGGCCGGTCCGATTTCGCCGGGAGCCGGGCCGCCGGTGAACCAGCCGGTGGTGATCGCGTCGTGCGGCACCTGCAGGCTGCCGTCACCGGTCAGGCCGAGGTCGATGATCTCGCCGGTGCGGACCCCGATCGCCGGGATTTCGAGCGTGACCGGCTTCGCGGATCCCAGCGGGGCGACCGTGGCGGCAGTCGGGGCCGCCGAAGACGCGGTGGTGGGCTGCGCCGGTGACGCGACCCTGCCTGCCGAGGGGCCGGCGCAAGCGGTCAGCGCCGCCGCGAGCGCCACCCCGATGATGGTGCCGATGACCAGCGGAAAGGGCCATCGGCGCCAGGAAGAAACCCGGGTCATCGCTCGGCACGCCGCCGGAGGACGAGGGCCGCGCCCGCGGCCGTCGCGGCCAGCAGGATCCCGCCGGTCAACGCGACCGCGCCGATTTCGAGTAGACCGCCGTTGAATTCGGTGGCCTCACCACCACCGGTCGCGACGCCGCCCACGGGCTTGACCTTCACCTGACCGGATTTCGAAGGCTCGCCGAAGCGGGACTCGCAGGCGTACCCGTCGTGGTCGCCGTCGAGCTTGTACGGGTCACTCGGGTTCCTCTTGAGCTCGGCCTGCGCCGCGGCCTGCGAGGGGAAATCGGCACAGTCCTGGTCAGCGGACTTCGCACTGCTGGGCACCGGTTTCGTATCCGTCACGACGGGCGGAACGGTCGGCGTGCTCGTTTTCGTCGGCCCGGATCCGCGCTTCGGCAGCTTTTCGCACGCGATTCCATTCTTGTCACGATCGAGGCCGTGCGGATCGGATCGATCTTTGTCGAGCACGGCCTGCGCGTCCTCCTGGAACTGGAAATCACCGCAGTCCAAATCGGCGACCGCGGGCGCGTCAGCCAGCGCGAAAGCGACAGAAGCGGGGCCGAACAAGGAGAATCCAGCGAGAAGCACGGCCGTGCCGATGGCGCGACGAACCGAGGACATGAGGAGGCCTTTCGATGGGGAATTCGCGCTCCGAGCGCGTTCGATACCCCTACAGTCGCCCGTCGGCCGCCATCGTTACGGATTAATCAGAAACCGCGAATTGTCACTCGTTCGAGCGACAAAACGCGGTGAATATCCCACGAGTCAATCGAGTGGGACGTCGAAAGCCACCAAAGTACCCAAGCTCGGCGAAGAATTGATCGAGAACCGGCCACCGGAAGTCGTCGCACGCTCGTCGAGATGACGGAGCCCGCGTTTGGCGACGCCCTGCGGAACACCGGAACCGTTGTCCCGCACCCGGAGTTTGACGCCGTCGGCGTCGCGGCTGAGGGTCACGCGGGTCTCGCTCGCCCCGGAGTGTCTGACCACATTGGACAGTGCTTCGCGCAGGGCGGCGCGGATGTGGTCGGCCTGCTCGGCGGGGATGTCGGCCAGTTCTCCCGACAGTTCGAGGGTCGGCGGGTAGCCGAGCAGTTCGCCCGCGATGCGCACCTCGCCCCGCGCGGACTCGGCGAGATCGGTGGCGACGACCTTCTCGTTCGCGGGTTCCGGGCTGCGCAACGCGCGCACGGTGCCGCGGATCTCTTCGATGGTCTGGTCGAGCTGGTCGATCGCCTCGGACAGCCGCGCGCCGTCGGCCTGCGCGAACCGCTTCCGCATGTTCTTGCGCACCCGGTCCAGTTGCATGCCCGCGCCGTAAAGCCGCTGCACGATGACGTCGTGCAGTTCGCGCGCGATGCGTTCGCGCTCCTGGTAGAGCGTCACGCGGTGACGGGCGTTGGCGCCTTCGGCCAGGGCGAGGACGACACCCGCCTGCGCCGCGAAGGCGGTGAGGACTTCGACGGTGCTGTCGGAGAACGGAGCCCCGCCGTGGCGGCGGTACACGGTCAGCGCGCCAAGGACGCGTCCGCCGGAACCGAACGGCGACGCCGCGAACGGACCGAAGCCCCGCAGGTCCGGCGGTACGAACGGGGCCGTGCGGGGATCGACGGTGAAATCCTCGCTGACGACCGGTTTCCCACCGCGGGCGACCTGACCGGCGGCGGAATCGGCGGGAAAGGCCAGGCCCCGCAGGCCTTGGGTCGGCGCTCCGTGCGCTGCCTCGACGACCACCTGGCCGTCGTCCGCGCGCACCATGACGAGACCGAGGTCGGCCTCGGCCAGTTCGACGGCGCGGGCGACCACCGTCTCGAGCACGTCGCCCGGGTCGTCGCCGGACAGGGCGGTGCCGGTGATCTCGGTGGCGGCGGACAGGGCGCGCGCGGCAAGTGTGGGATCCATGAGCGCTGTCGACATTAGCCCGCTCCGGCCCGTGCCCGCGCTGTGACGCGACCCTCTTGTACCTCCATGACCACGTCGGCGCCGTCGGCTTCGGCCGCGTTGTGGGTGACGTGGACGACGGTCTTTCCCGCCAAAGCCTCGGCCAGGCGTTCGCGGACCGTGCGCGCGGTGGGTTCGTCGAGGTGCGCGGTCGGCTCGTCGAGCAGGACCAGGTCGGCTTGGGCGGCGCCGAGCAGGGCGCGCGCGAGCGCGACCCGCTGCGCCTGCCCGCACGAAAGCCCGGCGCCCGCGCTGTCCAGCATCGTGGTCAGCTCGACGTCCTCGAGAACGGCCTGATACAAGGCTTTTCGCAGGTCGGACTCGGAGGCCGTCGGATTGGCGAGGCGCAGGTTTTCGGCGACCGTGGTCGAGACGAGCATCGGTTCTTGCGGTGCCCAGACGACGTTTTCGGGAGTGGCGACCTCGCCCTTGCTCGGCTCGAGGAACCCGAGCAGGGCGGCGACGAGCGTCGACTTGCCCGCACCGCTCGGGCCGATGACGGCCACGTACGTACCGGGCGCGATGTCGAGGTCGACACCGGTGAGGACCGGGCGCTCGGTGCCGGGCCAGCCGAGGTCGGCGTCGCGGATCCGCACCCCGCCGGTGGTATGAAAGGCCCCTTCATTGCGAATTTTGCGATGAAGGACGCTTTCATCGCACGCGGCGAGGCGCAGCCGGGCCTGGCGCAGGGTGTCCCAGTGCTGCGCGGCCGGCGGAAGCAGGGAGAGCACTTCCGCCAGCGCGAGCGGGACCAAGGCGACCACTGGCGCGAGGACCGGGTCCAGCGCGCCGGCGGCGACGGCGCGCACGGCGAACCCGGTACTCACGACGGTGGCGGCACCCGTCGCCAGGATGATCAGGGCGTCGGCCGCACCGGCGCCGAAGGCCTGCCGCCGCGCTTCCGCGGTCAACGCGGCGTCGGTCCCGGCGATGCGGCGACGGCGCTCTTTGTCGGCCCCGAACGCGATCAACTCGGCGGCGGCCTCGAACAGGCCCAGCACCTGCGCCGACACCGAACGCCGTCCGGCGGCCAGCGCGCTGGTCGCGCGGCGTTCCGTCCGCAGCGCGAGCAGCGGCGCGAACGCGCTCACCAAGACGGCCGCGGCCAGCGTGAGTCCGGCTTCGGGCAGCACGGCGGTCTGCACCGCGACGGCGCCCACAGCCACCAACGTGACGACGACCAGTGGCGTGAGCACGCGGGGAAGCAGATCGCGCACCGTGTCGATGTCCCCGACCAGCCGTCGCTGTTCCTCACCGGCACGAAGCGCACGCGCCGGTCCGAGCCGCACCAGCGATTGCCAGAGCCGGACCCGCAACCGTCCGGCGATCCGGAACGCGGCGTCGTGCGTGACCAGCCGTTCGAGGTATCGCAGTCCCGCTCGGCCGAGGCCGAACGTCCGCACGCCGACGATCATCACCGTCAGGGTCAGGATCGGCGGCTGCTGGGACGCCTTCGCGATCAGCCAACCCGAAAGCGCGGCCAGTGCGACTCCGGCGAGCAAAGCGGCCGCGCCGAGCAAGGCGCCGCCGAAGAACCTGCGGTGCAGCAGATCGCGCCACGGGAGTGGCCGGACCGGCGGCTCCTCGGCCGCGGTGCCCACGTCGACCACGCGCGTAGTCGACATGTCGATACCGGACGAGCGTTCGTGCGCGGCGATGATCGCGGCGGCCCCGTTGTCGACGGCCTTCGCGACCGCGGCCATGACGAGCGCGGCGTTGACCTCGTCGAGGTGGGCGGTGGGCTCGTCGAGCAGAAGCAGCCACGCGCCCGTCCGGACCCGCGCCAAGGCCCGCGCCACCGCGACCCGCTGACGTTGTCCTTGCGACAGCTTCGCCACCGGCCGTTCGGCAAGGCCGCTCAGGCCGAGTTCGCCGAGGATGTCGTCGGCGCCGACCTCATCGCGGACCGTGCCCCCGCCGAACACCGGCGACTGCGGCACCCACGCGACGTTCTGGCGCCAGCGGTCGAGCTCGGCGTCGGCGAGGTCGGTGCCGCCGACGGTGATCGTCCCGTCGTGGGCCTGCACGAAGCCGAGCAGCGCGGACAGCGTCGTCGACTTCCCGCCGCCGCTGGGCGCGCGCAGCCAAAGCATTTCGCCGGGCCGGACCGCGAAGGTCTCACCGTCGGGCGCGAACCCGCTCCTCCGGGCGACCCGCAGCCCTTCGACGTGGACCTCGCCCTTGGCCGGTGTCTCGGAACCGTTGGGCGGCAGGGGTTCCGCGAGCACGTCCGCGACCCGGCGCACGGCCTCGACACCGTCTTCGCTGGCGTGGAACGCGGCCCCGACCGCGCGCAATGGCTGATAGCACTCCGGCGCGAGGATCAGGACGCCGAGCCCGATGGCCAGCGGCAGTGCGCCGTCGACCAGCCGGACGCCGATGACGACCGCGACCAGCGCGACCGAAAGCGTCGCGATCAGTTCCAGTGCGAACGCCGACGCGAACGCCACCTTCAATGTTTTCAGCGTCGTACGGCGATGCCGTTCGGAGATCTTCCGTACCGTCTCGGCCTGCGCCTCGGCGCGGCGGAACGCGCTGAGGATCGGCAGCGCCCGGACGAGTTCCAGCAGATGTCCCGACAACCGTTGTTCGGCATCGGCGGCGTCGGCGACACGTTCGGCGGTGTGCTTGCCGATCAGGATCGCGAACAGCGGCACCAGCGGCACGGTGATCGCGACGAGCACGGCCGACGGCCAGTCGGCGAACAGGATCGCGGCCCCGGCGGCGAGCGGCACGATCGCCGCGGTGACCAGCGCCGGGAGGTACTGGGTGAAGTAGGCGTCGAGCGCGTCGAGCCCCTTGGTGGTCAACGACGTCAGCTCGCCGTGGCCGCGGCGAGCGATCCATTCCGGGCCGAGTTTCAAGGCGTGATCGAGGGCTTTGGCGCGCAATTCCTCCTTCGCGCGGGCCGCCGCGCGGGCGGAGACGACCCGCACCGCCCAGCCGGTCATCGCGCGCCCGGCGACGAGCGCGAGCAGCACGGCCAGCTGGGCGGTGCGGTCCCCCTGTGCTCCGCGGACCACCGCGGAGAGGACGTCGGCCAGCAGGAAAGCTTGTCCCACCAGCAAAACGGCGTTGACGAAGGAAAGGAGTCCGCTGAGGATCAACGCCCGGCGCGCCGCCGCCGAAAGCGGGGCGAGCGCGCCGAGCGGACCCTTTCCCGGTCGCGCTGGGTCCATTGTGGACTCATTGGCGGAAAGGGTGTCGCGGCCGGGAAGTTCGGTCATGGTGCGTGCACCGGTGGGATGTGCTTGGTGCCGATGCGCTTGCGGAACACCCAGTACGTCCACCCCTGGTAGATCAGCACCGCGGGGGCGCCGAACACCGCGACCCAGGTCATCACGGTCAGGGTATACGGACTCGAGGCCTCGCCCGCGATGGTCAGCGTGTTCGCCGGGTCCACAGTGGACGGCAGGACGTTCGGGTACAGCGCGACGAAGAGCGCGACCGCCGAGGCGGCGATGACCCCGCCCAGCGCGGCGAACGCCTGTCCTTCGCGGCCCTCGCGGATTCGGAACCAGGCGAGGACCGCGGCGAGGACGGCGACGCCGATCAGGAACAGCGTCCACAGGTCGCCCGAGCGCAGTTGCACGACGACGAGGAACGCGAGCAACGGCAACAGCGCGACCGGCAGGAGGCGCGTGGCCAGGTTCCGTGCCCGGTGACGGAGGTCGCCTTCGGTTTTGAGCGCGAGGAAGGCGGCGCCGTGAACGAGCGAGAAGCCGACGACCGCGAGCGCGCCGAGCAGCGTTTCGAGGCGGATGGCGGCGAACGCGCCGCCCACCCGGTCGCCGTCGGCGTCGAGCGGGAGGCCGAGGACGGTGGTCGCGAGCAGCAGTCCGACGCCGAACGGCGGGATCCACGAGCCGAGGCCGATCACGCGGTCCCAGTTGCGGCGCCAGCGGTCGGAGTCGACCTTGCCGCGGTATTCGAACGCGACCCCGCGGCCGATGAGCGCGAGCAAAACGACCAGGAGTGGCAGGTACGCGGCCGAGAACAGCGAGGCGTACCAGCCGGGGAACGCGGCGAACATCGCGCCGCCCGCGACGATCAGCCAGACCTCGTTGCCGTCCCAGACCGGGCCGATCGTGTTGACCATGACGCGGCGCTCGGTGTTGTCCTTCGCCAGGACGGGCATGAGCATGCCGACGCCGAAGTCGAAACCTTCGAGGAAGAGGTAGCCGAGCCAGAAGAGGGCGATGACGCAGAACCAGATCGTTTCGAGGGTCATCGGATGCTCCTGCTTGCTTCGTTCACTCCGAACGCGTCGGTTGCTTCTTCAGCGATTCGAGGAGCGCCTACCACTCGAGTCCGACCGAAACGGCCCTTCAATCTCCCGTTGCCCTGGGTTATCCACAACGGGGCAAGTTGTCCACAGATCCCCTGTGGGTAACCCACCTGAGCGATACTCCCGATACGCTGGGTGCGGGGCCGTCCCCCGGGAAGGGCGGGGGGCTGGGCAGGTGACGTCAAGAGGCGATCAGTAGGCGAAGGCGAGTGCTTCGTCATCGCTGTCACCGCCTTCGGGGTCGCCGTTCTTGCTGGTAGAGGTCGTTTTCTTGGGTGGCATGACAGCGTCGACACCGCCGCGCACGTACTTGCGGATCAGATAGACCTCGACGACGCCCAGCACCGCATAGACGGTCGTCAAAGCGATCAGAGACGTCCACACCTCGCCTGTGGACAACTTCGACACCGCGTTGGCGGTGAACATCCACACTCCGTCGACCCCGGTCGGGTTCGGCACCACCACGAACGGCTGACGCCCCATCTCGGTGAAGATCCAGCCGGCGCTGTTGCCGATGAACGGCGTCGCGATCCCGCCGAGCACGAGCCGCGGGAACCACCGTTGCCCGGGGATCCGCCCCCGCCGGGTCAGCCACAGCGCGAGCAGCCCGATCCCCGCCGAAATCGCGCCGAAGCCGATCATCGCGCGGAAGCCCCAGTAGGTCACCGGCAGATTGGGCACGTAGTCGATCGGCTTACCGGCCAGCGAGCCCAGTTGCGGGTCGTCCGGGTAGTTCGTCCCGTACTTCGCCTGGTACTCGGTCACCAGGTTCTCCACGCCCTTGACCTCGGTCGAGAAGTCGTTGTGCGCCAAGAACGAGAGCAACGCCGGCACGGTGAACGTCTTGACGTCCTCACAGTTCGCGCCCCGGACGTCGCCGATCGCGATGATGGAGAAGCTCGCCGGTTTCTCCGTGTGGCACAACGCTTCCGCCGACGCCATCTTCATCGGCTGCTGCTCGAACATCAGCTTGCCCTGCACGTCACCGGTGATCGCCAGCACCGCGAACGCCACCACGCCGACCCAGCCGCCGAGCCGCACCGAAGAGCGCCACACCGCGCGGTGCTCGTCGTCCTCCGAACGCTTGCGCCACAACTGCCATCCGGCGATCCCGACCAGGAACGCCGCCGCCACGGAGAAGGCGCCCGCGATCGTGTGCGGGATCGCGGCCAGCGCGGTGTTGTTCGTCAGCACCGCCCAGATCGAGTTCATCGTCGGCTTCCCGTCGACGAACTCGACGCCGACCGGATGCTGCATCCACGAGTTCGCGGCCAGGATGAAGTAGGCGGACGCCACGGTCGCCAGCGAATACGCCCAGGCGCACGCGAGGTGGACCTTCTTCGGAAGCTTGTCCCAGCCGAAGATCCACAGGCCGAGGAAGGTCGACTCGACGAAGAACGCGACGAGCCCTTCCATCGCCAGCGGCGCGCCGAAAACGTCACCGACGAACCGCGAGTACGCGCTCCAGTTCATCCCGAACTGGAACTCCTGGACGATCCCGGTGACCACCCCCATCGCGAAGTTGACCAGCAGGAGTTTCCCCCAGAACTTGGTCATCTTCAGATAGCGCCGCTCACCCGTCCGGACCCACGCCGTCTGCATCCCGGCGACCAGGACCGAAAGCCCGATGGTCAGCGGGACCATCAGGAAGTGATAGACGGTGGTTATGCCGAACTGCCACCGAGCGAGATCGAGAACCTCCACGCCTCAAGCCTGCTCAACACGAGGCGGGGCCACCAGTTCAAGTGGTCCCGATCTCGCCGGGACGTAGGTCCCGCGTCCGGCTCAGCCGAGGCTCGCGAGTGTGAGGCGCGCCTCGTCCGCGACCTGCCGCCGCACGCCCGAATCCCCCAGTGTCAGCACGTGGTCCAGCGCCAGCGCGTACGCGCTGTCGAACGCCGCCTCGACATCGACGGCGATATCCGGCCGGACGCCGACGCCTTCCCAGTTGGTTCCCGTGACCGGGTTCACGGCCCGTCCACCCGGGACGGTGACATCCAGATGTTCGTCCACTTTGTACTGTTTCCGCGGGTTCGCCCCGCCGCCGGTGACCGCGCCGACCGTCTTCGCCCGCCCCAGTTGCTGCAACGAGTAGCTCAGGTCTTCCGCACCGGAGAACGTCGTCGGCCCGGTCAGCACCCAAACCGGCTTGTCCGCGCCGAACTTGCGGCCTGGTACGTACGGCAGCGTCCAGAACTGATTGGTCACGTCACCGTCGCGCAGATAGATGCTGTTGTAGTGGGTCGGTTCGGCCACCAGATAACTGATCAGCATGGCGACCCCCATCGGGTCGCCACCCCGGTTCTCCCGGACGTCGACGATCAGCGCGTCGGTCGTCGCCAGCAGCGTCATCGCCGCGGCCAGCGCCTCGCCGGCGATGTCCGGCCCGTAGAACAGCTTCGTCTCCAGGTAGCCGACGTTCCCGGGCAGCCGCCGTGCCGACGCGATGCCGTGACAGTTCAGTTCCGCCTCGCGCCGGAACTCCTCGGGGTCGAACGATTCCCCGTCCACCTCGGGCAGCGGGTCGACGTGGTGCCGCAGCCGCAGATGCTTGTCCCCGTTGACCGACTGCAGGTCTCGCGTCACCGCGACGGCGAACGCCTCGTCGTCAAGCCCCGCGTAGGCGCCGTCGCCCAGTCTCGCCTGTAGGAACACGGCCAGCTTCTCGGCGACGTCGGGGAAGACGTAGTGGTCCCGTAGCCGCCTGCACACGTCCTCGATCCGCGCTCTCTCGTCCATGATCGCCGACGCTACCAGCGGCGCCTGAAAAAAGAATTCGGTTTGCCGAAATCTCCTTTCCGCCCCGCCACGAAACACAATTCGCCCGCACATGCCCGGCAATTCGGAAAAGCCATCAGCTTGTCTTTTCCTGAATCACCCCTTTATCGTTGCAGTGAAAGGGGTGGAAATCACCATGTCGAGTTCGATGTTGGCGCTCATCAGCGCCTTTGGCCTGGTACTGGCCGTGGAGCTGCCGGACAAGACACTGGTCGCCACCTTGGTTCTCACCACCCGTTTCCGGGCATGGCCGGTATTCGCCGGGGTCACCGCCGCGTTCGCCGTGCAATGTGCGATCGCCGCCACGTTCGGCAGTGTGCTCACTTTGCTGCCGGAGGCACTGGTCACCGCGATCGTCGCCACGATGTTCGGCATCGGCGCGTACATGCTCCTTCGCGAAGGATTCCGCCCCGGCAAGGACGGCGGAGAGGACGCGTCGCGTTCCGGGCCGAGCCCCGCGACCTTCTTCCGCTCCGCGCTGACGTCGTTCGGCGTGCTGTTCGCCGCGGAGTGGGGCGACGCCTCCCAGCTCGCGACAGCCAGCCTCACCGCCCGCTTCGGCAACCCGTTCGCGGTCGCGCTCGGCTCCTTCGTCGCGCTGGTCGCCGTCGCGGGTCTCGCCGTCTTCATCGGCGCGAAGGTCCGGAGCCGCATCCGCCCCAAGCTCATCCAGCGCGTGGCGGGGTTCGTCTTCGCCGGCTTCTCGCTGTTCGCGCTGACCCAGCTCGTCTTCTGAGGCGCACGGGGTTTTCACAGGTTCGACGGGTAACCTTTCGGGAACGAAAAGGTGAACACCCGCCCCGACGTGCCTGGAGAAACCGGTCGTGACCTCCCCGAAGATCCTCGCGGCCCGTGCCGTCTCCCCGGTGCACGGCAGGCTCGCGATCTTCGGCATGGCCGTCGCCGTCGCCATTTCGATCGACCTGCACCTGCGGCTGTCCAGCCAGGTCAGCCCGATCTGGCAGACGCTGTCCGAGTACGTCTACGGCTACCTCTCGCCCGGTTCGACGGCGGCTCCGCTGTTCGGCGCGATGTGCCTGGCGCTGGGTTTCGGTTCCCTCGCGTTGCTCGGCGGCATCGCGAAGGCGCATCGCACCGGTTACCGGTCCGTCCTCGTCCTGCTCGGCGTGTGGTGCGCCGGACTGTTCGTCCTCGCGCTCGTCCCCGTCGACCCGGAGGGCCAGGCTCGTTCGCTGGCCGGGCAGATCCACAACTACGCCGCGCTGACGGCCTTCCTCGCCCTTCCCGCCGCCGCGTGGGTGCTGACCCGCCCCGGCCGGGCGCGCTGCCCGTGGGAGCCGCGCCGCACGACGATCCGGCGGCTCTCGGTGGCCAGTTTCGCCGCCGTGGTGATCGTGCTCGGCGGCTTCGTCTGGACGCTGCTCACCGGGCCGTCGCAGCAGGAGATCACGCTCGGCCTGTTCGAACGGCTCCTGTTCGCGGTCGACCTCACGCTGCTGGCGACGATGGTGCGCCCGCTGCTCGGCAATCGCTGACGCGCTACTCGGGCTGCTTCAGCACCTCGGCCAGCCGGACGGCCGCCGCGACGACCGCGGGACCCACCACACCGGCCGCCAGCGGCTCCAGCGAGACGACCCCGACGCTGGCGCGCAGTCCCGGTACCCCGCGCACCGGCGCGGCGACACCGGACGCGCCGGCCTCCAGTTCACCGGTCGAGGTCACCCAGCCTTCGCCGCCGGGACGCAGAGTCATCGCCTTGCCCGCCGCGCCCGCCGACAGCGGATGGCGGGTGCCGACGCGGTAGGCGACGTGGAAGCTCGTCCAGGAGGGTTCGACGACCGCGACGGCCTGCGCCTGATCACCTTGCGCGACCGACAGGTGCGCCGTCGCGCCGACCTTCTCCGCCAGTTCGCGCAGCACGGGCCTGGCCGCCTCCCGCAGCTGCGGGAGGACCTGCCCGGCGAGCCGGAGCAGGCCGACGCCCAGCCGTACCTTGTTCCCGTCGCGCCACACCAAACCGCGTTCGGACAGCGGGACGAGCAGCCGGTAGACGGCGGCGCGGCTCGCGCCGATGGCGACGGCGAGTTCGGAGATCGTCGCCGCCTCACCACCGGCGTCGGCCACGGCCTGCAGCAGCGCCAGCCCTCTGTCCAGGGTCAGCGACCCTTCACGAGTCAAGACCAACCCACCCCAAGCTCAGCCACCCCAGACCGACGCGACCAACCCTGAGTCGACCGATACTCAACGGACCGAGACTCCCGTGACCAAAGGTCCCTTGATCCCTTGAAGTCGCGCCTTTCGGCCGAAGGCCCCGCTATCGCGCTGACAGGGCGCCCTCCACGGCCATTTGACCTCCGACGGCCACGAGCGCCCTGGCAGCGCGATAGCGGCGGCGCGATATTCACAAGAGCCCGAGTTCCCCGAGGTCGGCGACAGGCTCGTCGAACGACGCCGCCGCGTAGGAGGCGAAGAGCCCGCGAACGGCCTTCGCGGCCGGGTCCGACAGGCCCTTGGCCTCGGCGGCCAGCGCGGCACCGTCGGTCGACTCGAGCGCGGCGCGCACGTCCCCGCCGGAAAGGCACCGCGCGGACGCCACGATCAGGTTCAGGAACCCGTGGTGGGTGAAGCCGCTGGTCTCGTCGGTGTGCCGGACGGCGCGATGGAGGCTGTTCGTCGCCTTGAACGACGCCCCCGTCTCGCCGCTGACCACGGACAGGAAGTCGGCGACCTCGTCGACGCTGGGGAAGTTCTCGCCTGCCTGGCCGCCGCAGCGGATCTTCGGCCAGCTGCCGTGCTCGATCACCTTCCGCACGCCGTCGAGCCAGCCGACACCGCGCCGCGGCTCGACCACCCGGATGACGTCTTCGGGCACGAATTCGGAGACGCGCTCAAGCCAGACCTCGTCGACGTCCGACGGCGCCGGCATCTCGACCATCCGCAACGCGAGGATCTCGCTGCGCGATTCGACGATCGAAATCGCCTTCGGGACGCCGCCGAGACCGGTGTCGATGATCAGCGACAGCGGCAGCGGTTCCTTGGGTTTGATCTTGATCAGTTCGGTGATGAGCTCGGGCAGCCTCGACGCCTGGCACAGGAACACACCGAGGACGCCGGAGTGTTCACCGGACCTCGACGCGAAGTGCGCACGCAGCGCTTCGGGCATGGACGCCTCGCCGGGCGGGAACAACGCCGAGTCGTCGACGAGCCGCGCGAACAGGGGAGGGATTCCTCGGGGGCCGGGTGGCGTGAGTTCCACAGCGCTTGACACGACTGACACGCTAGTAGCGTACGACATCAGGACAAAATCGTTCGCACAACGGACACGTTCCGGGGAGAATCCGATGCCTTACTACCGGCAGGTAGGCGAGATCCCGCACAAGCGCCACACCGCGTTCCGCAAGCCCGACGGCGGCTTGTACGCCGAGGAACTCATGGGTGTCGAGGGGTTCTCGGCGGACTCCGCGTTGCTGTACCACCGCGGCCTGCCCACCGCGATCGTCGACGCCGTCGCGATCGAGGACGAGCGCGGGCCGATCAGCCCGAACCATCCGCTCAAACCCCGCGCCTTCAAGACCCAGAACCTCGAGTTCGGCGACGCCGACGCGGTCACCGACCGGCGGCGGCTGTTCGGCAACGCCGACGTCACCATCGGCTTCGTCCACGCGACGCGCCCTTCGCCGCTGTACCGCAACGCGGCCGGTGACGAGCTCTTCTACGTGCAGGGCGGCAGCGCGACCGTCGAGACGATCTACGGCGCGCTGGAGGTCGGCGACGGCGACTACCTCGTCATCCCGACGTCGTGCACCTACCGAGTGCTCCCGCACGACGAGGTCAAGCTGCTGACCATCGAGGCGCGCGGCCACATCGGCCCGCCGAAGCGGTACCTGTCGGCGAAGGGCCAGTTCCTGGAGCACTCGCCGTACTGCGAACGCGACATCCGCGGGCCGTCCGAGCCGATGCTGGCCGAGGGCACCGACGTCGAGGTCCTCGTGCGGCACCGTGCCGGGCTGACGCGCTACACCTACGCGACCCACCCGTTCGACGTCGTCGGCTGGGACGGCTGCCTGTACCCCTGGGTGTTCAACATCGACGACTTCGAGCCGATCACCGGCCGCGTGCACCAGCCGCCGCCCGTGCACCAGACCTTCGAAGGCCCCAACTTCGTCGTCTGCTCGTTCTGCCCGCGCAAGGTCGACTACCACCCCGAGTCGATCCCGGTGCCGTACAACCACGCGAACGTCGATTCCGACGAGCTGATGTTCTATGTGCGTGGGAACTACGAGGCGCGCAAGGGTTCCGGGATCGAGGTCGGCTCGCTTTCGCTGCACCCGTCCGGCTTCACCCACGGGCCGCAGCCCGGCGCGGCGGAGGCGTCGATCGGGGCCGAGTTCTTCGACGAGACCGCGGTCATGGTGGACACCTTCGCGCCGCTGGACCTCGGCGAGGCGGCCGACGCTTCGGAGGATCCCGGTTACGCGTGGACCTGGTCCGGCCGGGGCCCTGGCGCCTGACGACCCATGCATTTAGTCCTCTGAATGCGTGCCCAACGCATTCAGAGGACTAAATGCGGGTTGGTGGTAGTCGCGTTGGCGGGATAAGTACCGCCACCGCCGCAACAGTTCGGCAACGCGGCCCCGGGCAAGGCGAAACCTCCGGATAATCGGTGTCCCCACCGCTGGAGGTTCTCCATGGTCGTGAATCCCGGTCAGTCACGCGGCGGCCGCAAGGTCCTGGCGTTCGTGGCCGCGGCGGTGGTCGCGATCGGGTTGATCATCGGGCTGCGCGCGCTCACCAGCGATTCCGGTGCGGAGCCGGTGGAAGCGAAATGCACGACCGGTGACGCGGTCAAGCTCCAGGTGTCCTCGTCACCGGAGAAGGCGGGTGTGGTCACCGAGATCGCCAAGGGCTACAGCGGCCGCTCGGTGGCCGGACGCTGCGTCGACGTCCTCGTGCAGTCGAAGTCCTCCGGTACCGCGATGCAGGCCCTCGCCCGCGGCTGGAACGAGGCGGTGGACGGCCCGCGTCCGGACGTTTGGACGCCGGCCGCGTCGGGCTGGGTGAACCTGCTGCGCCAGCAGCTCACCGGCACCGACCATCCCGCGCTGGTGCCCGAGGGCGACCCGGAGTCGGTCGCGAACGCGCCGCTGGTCGTCGCCATGCCGAAGCCGATGGCCGAAGCGCTCGGCTGGCCCGGCAAGGGCATCGGCTGGAAGGATCTCGCCGCGCTCGCCACCGATCCGCAGGGCTGGGCGAAGTACGGGCATCCGGAGTGGGGGAAGTTCCGGCTGGGCAAGACGAACCCGAACATCTCCACCTCCGGTCTCAACGCCACGATCGGCGCCTACTACGCGGCGACAGGCACCTCCTCGGATCTCACCGCGAACGCGCTCGCGAAGCCGGAGGCGCGGACGTTCGTGCAGAACGTCGAGCAGGCCATCGTCCACTACGGCGACAACACGCTGACCTTCCTGACGAACCTGCAGAAGGCCGACGACCGCGGCGCCGCGCTGTCGTACATCTCGGCGGTGACGGTCGAGGAGAACTCGCTCGTCGGCTACAACCAGGGCAATCCGACCAACGATCCGGCGAAGCGCGGGCAGCACGCGCCGCCGAAGGTGCCGCTCGTCGGGATCTACCCGAGTGACGGCACGCTCAACTCCGATCACCCGTTCACCGTGCTGAACTGGGCCGACGACGTCCACAAGCAGGTCGCCGCGGACTTCCTCGCGCACCTTCGCGGCGCCGAAGCGCAGCAGAAGTTCAGCGACATCGGCTTCCGGACCTTCGACGGCAAGCCCGGGTCGCAGACCACTTCGGACAACGGCGCCCAGCCGGACGCGAAACTCAACCTGATCCGGCCGCCGAGTCCGCCGGTGCTCGCCGAAGTCCTCAAGTCCTGGAAGGACCTGCGGAAGAAGGCGAACGTGTTGCTGGTCGTCGACGTCTCCGGTTCGATGGGCGACGGCGTCAGCGGGACGGGCAAGAACAAGATGGACCTCGCGAAACAGGCGGCCGTGGCGTCGTTGCCGCAGTTCAGCGACGCCGACAAGGTGGGGTTGTGGATGTTCTCGACGCGGCTGGACGGCGACAAGGACTTCATGGAGCTCCGTCCGGTGACGCCGATCGGCGGTGAGGCGGGCAGGCAGGAGCTGGCGTCGCGGCTGAACGGGTTGACCCCGCAGAACGGGACGGGGCTCTACGATTCCTCGCTCGCGGCTTACGAATTCATGAAGCAGCGGCTGGATCCGAACGCGATCAACGCCGTCGTCGTGCTCACCGACGGCCGGAACGAGGATCCGGGCGGGATCGATCTGCCCAACCTCGTCGGACGATTGCGGACCGAGGGCGGCGGCGAAGCGGTGCGGATGTTCACCATCGCCTACGGGTCGGACGCCGACTTCGGCGTCCTCAAGGAAATCGCCGAGACGACGCAGGGCGTGGGTTACGACTCGTCCAAACCGGACTCGATCGACCAGGTCTTCACCGCCGTGATCTCGAATTTCTGAGATCCTCACCTCATGCGTTTCGTCCGTGAGCTAGCCGAACCGTGGGGATTGCTCCTCGCGGCGACTTCGGCGGGTGCGGCGTGGGCGGTGCAACTGCCGGTGGTCGCCGCGCTCGGTGTCGGCGTGACCGTGCTCGCCGCCCGTGCCGGGATCGCCGTCGCCTCCGGGGAAAAACCCGTCGCCGAACCCGAGGAGCGGACGCTCCCCGACGTCGAACCGGGCTCTCCCGAGGCGGAGTGGCTTCGTCGTGCCGAAGCCGCGGCCGACGGGTTCGAGTCGATCTCCGACTCGCTGGACACCGGTCCGCTGGCCGACCGGGTCGCCGACATGGAACCGGTGGTGCGGGAAACCGTCGACACCCTCCGGCGGCTGGCCGGTCGCACGTCCGCCACCGGGAAGGCGCTCGCGCGGGTGGACGCCTCCGCGGTCGCCGCCGAGAAGGCCAGGCTGCGGAAGGAACTGAAGACCGCCGACGACGACATCCGCGGCGACCTGCTTCAGTCGCTCGAAGCCGTGCAGGCACAGGAAGACGTCCACGCCCGGCTTTCGAGCGCGCAGCGGAAACTGCTGGCACAGCTGCGATCCGGCGCGCTCGGCCTCGACGGCCTGGTCGCCAGGGCGGCCGAATTGTCGGCCGCCACCGGCGATGCGCTGCTCGACACCACCACGATCGGCGAGCTGAGCGATCAGCTCGAAGGCATCCGGCGAGGCGTGGTCGAAACCGAAGAGGCGACCCGGCGATCCCTCAGTTGAACCTGACGCGGCCGAGGACGGCGTGGCCGGGAACCCCGGCGAACGTGGTCGTGCCGCGCAACGGTGCCCCGACGATCCACAACCGCTGCGTGGCCCAGATGTTCGCGGCGAGTGCCGGGTCCACTTTGGACATGAAGGCGTCGCTCCACCGGCCGTCCGGCCACTGGATCCGGCAGCCGAGGGCCGCCAGCCCCGAGGCGCCGATGCGGGGCGGGGCGTGGGGGATCGCGACCAGCTCACTCCACTTCCCCCGCGGCAGCGGCTTCAGCATCCCCATGGCCGCATCGACCCCGATGACGAGAAGGACCAACCAGTAGATCGTCATGATGACGAGTCCCGGTTCGGGCCGGGGACCGTCTTCGACGAGCATGACGACCTGTATCGCCACGAGGAGGCCGAGAGCGGCCGCCCCCGCCCCGAACAGGGCGCGGAGCCCCCAGGCGATTCGCTGCCGGTGCGCGATCAGGACGACGTCCTCTTCCGGCGGGACGATCCGCTGGTCGATTTCGTCCAGCGGCACCGCGTCGCCAGGCAGGGACGGCACCGCCGTCACCTGATGCGGCCAGAGCACTCCTGGCAGCTGCAGGAACCGGCGTCCCTCCTCGTCAGGTCCGAGAAGCCAGATCCGCCGCTGCGCAGCGAGCTGGAGCCGGGCGGCTTTCGGCAACCGCACCTCGGCCCACACGTCATCGGCGTCGGGCAGCTTGAAGTACACCTTCGACCCGACGGAGAACAGACCCTCCGGCGGCAAGGAAACCTCGGAAAACGCCGACTTCCCCGCCAGCTCGGACAAGGCCTTCCACGGAATCGCCCGCCGGCGCAGCCATGCCACCGCGAGGATCCCGAGCACCAGTACCGCGACCGCCGAGACGGCGGCCATCGTGAGGGCGGTGAATTCTCCGCGCAGGGAGACGGTGGCGGCCCCGGGCGTTGCCAACGGGATGAGGAGCCAGAAGCCGCGGACCCCGCGCATGGTCCCGAGCAGGGAATCGAAGACCGGCATCTCGATCGCCCGCTGATCGCGAAGCGGTTCCAGCACATCGGCACGCGACGTTTCGTGCATGACTCCCCCAACCCCCGGTTGCCGGTAGATCGCGGGGTCGGGAGGGTTCGTTACCGCCCGAATTTGACCGGCCCGAAAACGGCGTGACCCGGCACTCCGGCCTTCGTGGTCTTCCCGGCCACCGGTACCCCGAGTACCCAGAGCTGTCCGGTGACGGCGATGTTGGCGGCGAGCGAGGGATCGGAACCACCCGCCCGCACCGAAACCTCGCGGCCGTCCGGCAAGACCGTCCGTCCCTTCACGGTGACCATGCCGAAGAGATTGACCGACGCCGGCCCGCACACCACGAACAGCTCGGTCCATCGCGGTTCGGGCACCGGCCTGGACAGCACGAGCGCCGCGATGGCGAGGCCGGTCGTCGCCAGCACGCAGAGACCCGCGAAGACCTGCGCGTCCAGTACGAGGACGCTGCGGCGGTCCGGGAAATCGACGGCCACCCAAACCGAGAAGGCGGCCGCCACCAGGGCGAGCCCGGCGGTGAGGAGGTAGTAAGACGCCAGCAGCCGTCGTTGCAGCGAGAGCAGCCGTCCCGGCGAGACCGGCTCCGCACCCAACGGCGTCGAGCCCTTCGGCGGAGCGTCGCGGAAGGAGCCGCGCCGGGCGGCGATGACGCCGGGAAGCAGGACGAACCGGCCCAGCACCCACAGCCGTCGTTGGGCCGCGAGTTGCGCGCGAAGCGGGGCAGGCAGCCGTACGACCAGCCAGCGTCCGTCGAGCGGCACGCTCACCTTCGCCCCGGCGACGACCGCTCCGTCCAGCCCGTTCACCAGGTGGAACGGCTGGTGAACGAGCTTCCGCATCGACAAGGATCCGGCCACGGCGAGGAAGCCGTAGTAGGCCGAAACCGGTGTCATGTAGACGAGGAGGAAGACCGGCACCGCGATCCCGAACCGGCCCGTGAACAGCAGGATCACGCCCAGCACGGCGAGCAGTCCGGCGGCGCAGGCCAGCGTGCCCGCGGTGACGGCCGAACGATCGAGCGTGTTCACCAAGATCGGCAGGTTCTTCGCCGGAATCCCTTCGGGTGGTTCGAGCACCCGGCTTCTTCGGTCTTCCACCTGGTCAACGTATACGGGCGAGCGGAAACGTGATCGAGGCTACTTCCGTTCGATCCGGAGATCAGGTTAGGCTCACCTAACTTAGGAGGTGAGCCGTGACCACACCCACGTCCATCCGCCGCCCACCGGCGCCGAACCCCGCGGAACGCGCGAAGACGATCGCCACCCGCAACGGACCGGCGACGTTGACCCAGACCGCTGAACAGTGCGACCAGCCAGGACAGTACGGGCGCGTCATCCCCGTCCTGCATCACGTGCACACGAGCGGCAGCGTCAGCATCCTCCTGCCGGACGAGCACCACCTGGTGAAACGCTCGCACGAGGCCCAGCGCGGCGAACTCGCGGTGATGGTGGAGCTGACCGACCAGGCCCCGGTCGACCTCCGCGAACCCGTCCGAGGGCTGCTGTGGATCACCGGCTGGCTCCGCCCCCTCTCCGAGGTCTCCGCCCGCGCCCGCGCGGTCACCATCGCCGAAACCCGGCCGGACGAGCGCCTGCTCGACGTCGGACACGGCCTGACGCTACTGAGGCTGACCCCGGCGTCTCTGGTGCTCGCGGACGCCGAAGGCACGCACTCGCTCCGGCCGCATATGTTCAGCGCCGCGCCACCGGACCCGTTCCACGACTACGAGGCGGGCTGGCTGCGGCATCTGGAGACCGACCACGCGGACGTCGTCCAGCAGCTCGCCAAGCACGTCCCCACCGCACTGCGCGGTGGGCGGATCCGGCCGCTCGGGCTGGACCGCTACGGGCTGCGGCTGCGGGTCGAGGCCGAATCCGGCGACCACGACGTCCGGCTCGCGTTCTCGCGCCCGGTCGAAGGGCCGCCGCAGCTCGCGGCCGAGATCCGCCGCCTGATCGGCTGCCCGTTCTTTTCGGAGGATTAGGCCAGCTCCGCCGGAAAGCCGCCCTTGGCGACCGGGCCCCAGGACTCGATGGTGACGCGGATGATGCTCTTGCCCTGCTTCACCATCGCTTCGCGGTACTCGTCCCAGTCGGGATGCTCACCCGAGATCGCGCGGAAGTAGTCGACCAGCGGCTCGACCGAGTCAGGCAGGTCGAGGACTTCGGCGGTGCCGTTCAGCTGCACCCACTGGCCGTTCCACTCGTCGGAGAGGACACAGGCGGACACCTTCGGCTCACGACGGATGTTGACGACCTTCGCCCGCTTCGGGTACGTGGAGATGACGAGGCGGCCTTCGCCGTCGACGCCGCAGGTCACCGGCGAGAGCTGGGGGCCGCCGTCGGCCTTGGTGGTCATCAGGATGGCGCGATGACGGGTGGTCAGGAAGTCGACGAGCGCGGCACGGTCGACGGTTTCGTTGGTCGCGATGCTCCTTGGCATGCCTCGACGGTAGCGTGCGGCGAATGAGCTGGCTGCGTCCCGAACGCCCGGCGCTGCCGGAATTCGTGGAAGATCCGGCGCGCCGCCGCGCGATCGTCATCGAACTGGTCGTCGTCTTCGGTATCACCCTCGGCCTGTCCGGGCTGCGGAGCCTGCTGTCCCTTGTGGACTCGCTCCTGCAGCCGGTTCCGCTGGCGCAGCAGCAGGCCCAGCTCAACGTCCCCCAGGCGACGCTGAGTCTGGTCGACCTGCTCAAGCAGCTGTTGAGCGCGGGCCAGCTGGTCGGCTGGGGTGCGCTCGGGCTGTACCTGTTGTGGCGCGGCGGGATGAAACTCGCGCAGATCGGGCTGGACCGGCAGCGCCCCGGCCGCGACATCGTCAACGGCCTCCTGCTCGCCGCTGTGATCGGGATCCCGGGGCTGGGGCTGTACTTCCTGTCCTACCGCCTCGGGTTCAGCCTCTCGGTGCAACCGTCCACTTTGGGCGAGACGTGGTGGCGTCCGATCACGCTGACGTTGTCGGCTTTCGGCAACGCGTTCGCCGAAGAGGTGCTCGTCGTCGCCTATCTGCTGACCCGGCTGCGGCAACTCGGGCTGCGCGAGAACACCGCACTGGTCGCGTCGTCGGTCCTTCGCGGCTCGTATCACCTGTATCAGGGATTCGGCGGTTTCGTCGGCAACGTCGTCATGGGCCTGGTGTTCGGCAGGTGGTGGCAGAAAACGAACCGGTTGTGGCCGCTGATCGCCGCGCACACCGCGCTCGACTTCGTTTCGTTCGTCGGATACGCGCTGCTCAAGGGGCGAGTTTCCTGGCTTCCCTAGCTACTGTGAACCGGTGATTGACGAGACGACTCCACCCCGAGTTGACAGCGAAGTCGGCCCCCTGCGTGCGGTGCTGCTGCACAGGCCCGGCAACGAGCTCAAAAGGCTCACGCCTCGCAACAACGACCAGCTCCTGTTCGATTCCATCCCCTGGGTGGACCGCGCGCAGGAGGAGCACGACGCGTTCGCCGAGGTGCTCCGCGGCCGCGGTGTCGAGGTGCTGCTCCTGGCGGACGCGCTGCGCACGGCGCTCAGCGACACCCGTGCCCACGCCGCCGGCGTGCACGCGGCCGTCGACGAGCGGCGGCTGGGCGTCGACCTGGCCGATTCGCTGCGTTCCCATCTGTCGAGCGTGTCCCCCGAGGTGCTGGCCGAGGCGCTGATGGCCGGGATGACCTTCGAAGAACTGCCGGCCGCCGAGGGGGTCTCGCTGGTCCGGCTGATGAACCATCCCAACGACTTCGCCGTCGATCCGCTGCCGAACCTGCTGTTCACCCGTGACTCGTCGGCGTGGATCGGCGACCGGGTCGCGGTCTCCTCGCTCACCATGCCCGCCCGCGTCCGCGAGACCGCGGTACTGGACCTGATCTACGCCTATCACCCGTGGTTCCGCCACGCGTCACGCGCGTACGGCGCGCATTCGGCGCCGATCGAGGGCGGCGACGTCATGCTCCTCTCGCCGGGGGTCCTGGCGATCGGGGTCGGCGAGCGGACCACCGCGGCGGGCGCGGAATCGCTGGCGCGGTCGGTGTTCGCCGACGGGATCGCCCACACCGTGCTCGCCGTCCCGATCGAGCAGACCCGCGCGACCATGCATCTGGACACCGTCTGCACGATGGTCGCCGCCGACGCCGTCGTGATGTACCCGCTTTCCCGCGATTCGCTCACCGCGTTCACCATGCGGCCGACCGACGACGGTTCCATGAAGGTGGAAGGACCGGCCCCATTCCTCACCGCGGCCGCCGAAGCGATGGGAATCGACCGGCTGCGCGTCATCGACACCGGACTCGATCCGGTCACCGCGGAACGCGAGCAATGGGACGACGGGAACAACACGCTCGCGCTCGCTCCCGGCGTCGTCGTCGGCTACGAACGCAACGTGGAAACCAATGCCAGGCTTGAGGAAGCGGGCATCGAAGTACTGGCCATCACCGGCTCCGAACTGGGCTCCGGCCGCGGCGGGCCGCGCTGCATGTCGTGCCCGATCCGGCGCGAAAGCATCTGAATCAGTAATCAAGTAAGCCTTCCCTAATCGATTTACCTTGATTAGGGAAGGCTTACTTAATTGAGGTGAACCTAGTATTGGGAATACTAACCTAATAAGAGGTAGATCACCAGGCAAAAGTGGAAATCGATTAGCGAATGACGTATTGTCGAATGCATGGCCCTCATCAAGAAGCAACCGCGCTCGAAGTTCTATGAACTGCTGCAGGCGCAGATCCACAACGAGTTCAACGCCTCTCAGCAGTACATCGCGCTGGCGGTCTGGTTCGACGCCGAGGACCTGCCGCAGCTCGCGAAGCACTTCTACAAGCAGTCCGTCGAGGAGCGCAACCACGCCATGGCGCTGGTCCAGTACATGCTGGACACCGACCACCACGTGGAGATCCCCGGCACCGGCGACGTGCGCAACACCTTCTCCGACGTCACCGAGCTCATCGAGCTCGCGCTGCAGCAGGAGAAGGACGTGGCGACCGACATCCAGCAGCTGGCCAAGGCCGCCCGCGCCGAAGAGGACTTCATCGGCGAGCAGTTCACGCAGTGGTTCCTCAAGGAGCAGGTCGAAGAGATCTCCCAGATGTCCACGCTGCTCAACATCGTCAAACGCGCCGACGGCAACCTGTTCGAGGTGGAGAACCACCTGCACCGCGAGTCCATCGGTGACAGCGGCGCCGACTCGGGGATGCCCCCGGTCGCGGGCGGGGCGCTCTGACGCACTGACCGCTCTCCCACCACAGGGAAAACCCGGGCTCTCCCCCTTGGAGCAGCCCGGGTTTTCCGCGTTCGGGACGGCTCAGCCGAACTGGCAGCCCTGGTCGAGGCTGGTCAGCAGGATGCTGACAGCGGATCCGTCGTCGGACAGGAAGATGCGGTACGCGCTCACCGCGCCGGCGGGCGCGACGTAGGCGGCGCCGTCCTTGGTGCTGCCGGGATAGGCCGCGAGGATCTCCGCCTCGGTCGAGCCGACCCCGATGCCCTCCGGGGTGTGCACCTTGCCCGCCGGGTTGATGACGGTGATCCCGGCGCTTTCGGTCAGCGAAACCGACGTCGGCCCCGGAACGGCGGATCCCTCCGCGTAGCCGTACGTGCAGGCTCCCCGGACCTGCTTCGTCCGAAGCGGCCCGGCGGCGGCCTCGGCCTCGGCCTCGCTCATCCCGAGCCGGAGCTTGCCGAAGCCGGTGGCGGTCAGCAGCGCGCCCGTGGTCACCTTGCCCTGCGCGGGCGGCTTCGTGGCCGTGGGGCTCTTCGGCGGCTTGACGGACCCACCGGGGGCCGTCGACGGCGGCGGTGCGGACGCATGGATCGACGACGGCGCCGACGAGTACGCCGGCGGTACCGAGCTCGCCGGTCCCGGCGGCTGCGGGATCGGCGAAGACACGCCCAAGCTGAGCTGGTCACCCGGGAAGGCCGCGCCGTTGTCCGTGTCGTGGATCGTGAACACCGTGAGCCCGCCACCCAGCATGACCACCGCGGCGGCCATCCCGGTCGTCGTCTGCATCATCTGACGACGACGGCGGCGACGCTTGGCGCCCGCCACGATCGTTTCGGGATTCAGCGTGGACGACGCGCCCAGCCGCTCGTCTGAGAACAGGTCGCGCAGCTTCCGCTGCACATCCTCCTCGGACATGTTCATCCCGCTTCCCTCCCTTCGTTCTTGGGCTCGATCAGCGCCAGCTTCGTGCGCAACGACGTGATCGCCTTGCTCGCCTGGCTTTTCACGGTGCCCTGGCTGATGCCGAGCGAGTCCGCGATCTCCGCTTCGGACAGGCCCTCGTAATAACGCAGGACCATCACCGCTCGTTGCCTCGGCGGCAGCGCGCGTAACGCCTGCCACAGCGGTTCGTGCTCGAACGGATCGGCCTGGCTGTACGGCTGCGTGTCCGGGAGGTCGGCGACCAGGTTCTCCCGTTTGGTCCGGCGCCACCGGCTGACGTGCGCGTTGGCCATCGAACGGCGGATGTAGGCCATCGGATCGCCGGTCTTGTGCTGGACGTAGGACCAGCGGGAGCCGATCTTCTCCAGCACCGTCTGGACCAGGTCGGCGGCGTCGTGCGGATTGCCGGTGAGGGCGTGCCCGTACCTCAGCAGACCCGGCAGGCTCGCCCGCACGAAGTCGCCGAAGTCGGTGAGTTCACCCGGCACGTCCCTCCCTCGGGTCTCGCCGGACGCCCAGACATCCGTCCCCGAGATGACCGTCGCGGCAGCGGTCACCGTATCGCCTCCTCCCGGGTCCACTCGGCCAGGCATGTCTGGCTCGCCTCTCCCGAAACGCATGGCCGCCCCCGCAGGTTGTCTCTTACCGAGAACTAGTTCGAGAGACGCCCATCTGGGTGAGGAATTGCCCGCCTCAACGTCTCGACAAGGAGTCGGGAATTCTGAACGAACCGTCCCCCCGAACAGGGAATTCGTGCACGGCCACCACAGCGTTACGCGGAATCGGTCCGTACACGTGCGGGAACTGGATACCCGCCGGATGCGGCGGGTCGCCGTCCTCCCAGACGACGGGCGCGCCGACGAGCGCCGGGTCGATCTCCAGCAGCACGAGATCGGTCCGGCCGGGGAAGACGGCGTTGGCTGGGATGTGCGCGGTTCCCGGGTCCGAGCAGTGGATGAAGCCGTCGGAGTCGAGGGACGGGGCGGTGTAGACGCCGCCTTCGGGCACCGCCGCCCAGTCACCCCGCGCGCAAATATGAAGGATCACGCGACCATCCTGACGCATTTCGTCCTCTGAACGCGGTGGTTGCCTGCGCGACCACCGCATCCAGAGGACGAAACGCGAGGGGTCAGCGGATGGTGAGCTGGCGGCCGATCAGGCCGTCGCGCGAGCGGCGCTCGGTGGCGTTGAGCGGCTCGGTGTCGAGGGACTTCAGCGCGGCTTCGAGACGGACGCCGAGCTGGTCCTTCGCGTCGGCCCATTCGCGCGCGTGGGCCTCGGGGTCGAGGTCCCACACCGGCACGAGCAGGCCGTGCGCGCGGAACGAACCGGCGTAGCGGGAGCCTTCCCCGAGGTTCAGTTCACCGGCCGCGGACAGCCGCGCAAGCGCTTGCAGCAGCAGGTTCTCCGGCTCGGGGCGGACCCAGCGCAGGTGCGCCTTTTCGCCGGCGAGCACCCAGTACGCACCCGCGCCGAGCCGTTCGGTCGGCATGATCGCCGCGTTCGCGCGCTCGAGGGACAACGCCACGTCGCCGCTCGCGTCGGCGTCCTCGGGCAGCCACCAGGCGAAGTCGTTGAAGAGCGTGACGTCGAGTTCGACGCTCGTGTCGAGCAGGTCCTGCAGACGGGCCTTCTCATCGGCGGTGGGCGGCGTCGTGGTGTCCGGCACGGACAGGACGTCACCCTCCTTGGCGTCCAGTACCCACTGGAGCGCGCGGCCGAGGTCGCGGCTGATGTCCGAAGACCGGGTCTGCACCTGCATCCCGAGGTAGCGCTCGCCGTCGGACCGGACGAACGCGGCCGCCGCCATCGGCAGCACCGTGCCGAGGGTGACCTTCTCGTCGGAGCCCGCCAGCTTGAGCGACGCCGTCGCCGAGGGCACGAACTCGCGCAGCGCGATCAGCTCGGCCTCCGCCGCGAGCCCCTCGAAGGGCTGGCCGACGAAGACGTCGCGCACCTTCGGCTTGCGGTCCGAGGTCGTCTTGGGACCCTTCTTGCGCGAACCCTTGCCCACGTCAGCCTCCTCAAAGCTCGGTGGGAACGCTATCGCGGGAAGGACGGGAGGCTCGTAAGACCCCCGCCCTTCCCGCGTGCGATCAGGACCGCGAGGGCGGAGCATCAAGACCCCACCCGCGCCGCCACCCCGGCTCCCGGCCACCCCCGCCATCAGCCAACCGGCGGGAGCCGACTCCTCGACCGGCGCTTCGCCGGCGAACGCGGTCGCGGGCAGCAACGCGAGTGCGGCGGCGGTCAGACCGGCGAAAAAGGGCATGACGAATACGCATGGAAATACCGCAGTTCTCTTGAAGAATTACCCCAGACTGAAAGAACTTCCGGACCAGACGGCCACGGAAATCCCCTTGCCGTCCAGCGCTTCCGCGTTCCGACACCCCTGGAGACGCCGAGGCCCCCGCCAGTTCGGCGGGGTTGGTAACGGAACCGTCTTGGATGACACCCTGTCTCGCTCGAATCGACCGGATCGGCCGGTTCCAGCGGCCATTCGGGTGTCACGGAAACGTGTCCGAAAAGGGTTTTCACCATCCGGACGATCGAACCGCGGGTGACCAGCCTGCCCTTTTCCACTCGCCACGACTAACAATGATCATGACGCCATCCGGGTGTCGTAGTACAGGGAAAGGATCACTGATGAGCATCTTCAAGCGCCGGGCCACCTTGGCCGCGTTGCCCGTGGCACTCGGGCTGTTGCTGGCCGGGCCTGCCGTGGGCACGGCCTCGGCCACGTCCTCGGCCGACTCGTCCGGATCAGCCGACCAGGCACGCTGTCTGCTGCTGTGTTCCAGCTATAGCTACCATTACCATCCGTATTGGTACTATCACCACCAGCACCCTTGGCACCACGGCTCGCTCCTGGGAATCGGGCTGTAGCCCCGGTCGCGGCCGTGGGCTCCGCGTCGGGGCGGACACCCTGGCGCGGAGCCCGGCCAGGTTAGAGTCGGCGAGTGTTCGACCCTCGCGATCCCGCTTTCCTCGCCGATCCTTATCCCGCCTTCGCCGCGTTGCGTGAAACCGCCGACGTGCACCGTCACGAGGGGCTCGGCATCGCGGTGGCGGTGTCGCACGCCGCTTCGGCCGCGGTCCTGCGGCATCGCGGTCTCGGCCGGATCTGGGAGGACGCCCTGCCGGTGGAGCGGTTCGCGTCGTTCAACCTGCTGCACCGCAACTCGCTGCTGGAGAACGAGCCGCCCGCCCACACCCGGTTGCGCCGGGTGATCGCGGGCGCGTTCGGGCGGGGGCACGTCCAGCGGCTACGGCCGATGGTCGCCGAACTCGCGGACGGCATGGTCGACACCCTCGCCGCCGAGATCGCCGAAACCGGTTCGGCCGACCTGCTGGCGCATCTCGCGCAGCCACTGCCGGTCGCGGTCATCGCGGAACTTCTCGGCGTCCCGGTCGAGGACGGGCCGCGCATGGTCACCTGGTCGAATCACGTCGTCAAGATGTACGAGTACGGCCTCGCCGAAGAGAAGCGGGACGCCGCCGAAGCCGCCGCTGCGGAGTTCGTCGAGTACCTGCGCGACATAGCGAAGCAGCGCGCGAGTTCCCCTGGTGACGACATCGTCAGTGATCTTCTGCGCAGCGAACTCACCGAAGACGAACTGGTCGCGACCGCGGTCCTGCTGCTGATGGCCGGGCACGAGGCGACGGTGAACGTCATCGGGAACGGCGTCAACGCGCTGCTGACCCACCGCGACCAGTGGGAACGGCTGGTGGCGTCCCCGGAGCTACTGGACCCGTGCGTCGAGGAGCTGATCCGCTTCGACGCGCCACTCCAGTTGTTCGAGCGGACGGCGACCGCCGACGTCGAGATCGCCGGGTTCCGGGTGGCCGAGGGCGAGAAGATCGGCGCGCTGCTCGGCGCCGCCGCGTGGGATCCGAAGGTGTTCGACCGGCCCGACACCCTCGACATCGGCCGCACGCCGAACGCGCACCTGGGCTTCGGCATGGGCATCCACTACTGCGTCGGTGCCCCGCTCGCGCGGGTGGAGATCGCGGCCGCGCTGCATTCGCTGACCACGAAGCTGCCGGACCTGCGACCGGCCGGGCCGCCCGAACGGCGGCCGGAGTTCGTGATCCGCGGCCTTCGCTCGCTACCGGTGACCATGGCGTAGCGACGGCTGCCCGCAGCGCGACACCAAAGGTCCCTTGCTCTCTTCCCGCAGGTCAGCGGGCAGATTGGGGGTAAAGCATGAAGTGAGAAACGTGCACCGGCTTGATGTGCTCGAAATGCCGACGGTCCACCGTGGCCACCTCGACCGTTTTCAACCGTTCCGCCGTGGCCACGACCGCCGCGTCGGCCAGGCCGAGCGGCCAATCCGAGTACTGGCGCATCAGCACGGCCATCCGCCGGAAATCGTCGTCCATGGGGTGATAGATCGCGAACTGCGGCGAGCGCATGAGTCCTTCGATGAACGCGGCCTCGGCCTCGCCGCCGAGATACTTCTCGATGTAATGGCATACCTCGGTCAACACCAGTGACGGCACCAGCAGATCGCGCATGGGCACGGTCTCGAGCCATGCGACCACCGCCTGATGGTGATCATCTTTTCGGCTGGCCATGGCGATGAGCGGACCAGCGTCCACCACGATCGGACGCGCCATCGATCTTCGCTCGTTCCCGTCGTGAATCAGGTGACATCCTGGTCGCGCACCACGGCCTTCACACGCTCGGACGCATCAGCGGGAAGATCGAACATGCCCAAGAAGGACGGCAGCGAATGCGGCTCCGACGTCTCGTTCGCGACCGGCTCAGGCCTGCGGATCCCATGACCGGTGAGTTTTGTGCGCCCCGTAGCGGGTTTGGTCGCCCTTTTCGCCTTTACCGCGGACGACTGGTACCGACCGCTCGCAGCAGACCTCGCCCGGCCGGTCTCCCCGGCGGGCAGGTCACACTCCTGCTGCTCGCTGTTCATACCTCCATGTTACCGAACGACCCGCTTCCAGCAGGGTGCGTAGCTGCGCATTCGACGTTCAGTGGAGAAGTCGCGTCAGCGCACTGAAGAGGCCGGACGCTCACGCCGGTCCGGGTCCGGAGCCCCATCCACCTTCAGTACGCGAAGCAGACGAAGCCGCTTCTCCGACACAGGCGACAGGAGGCCGGACATGCGTTTCACGAGCAGCGCCGTCACCACGGCCAGGCCCGCGGCGGCCAGATCGGTCAGCGCGACCAGCACGACCCCGTCCGCCAGCGCCTGGACGCCGTCGCGGAACCGCCAGACGATGACGAGCCCGAGCAGCACCCAGTTGATCACCCAGACGCCCCACCAGAGGAACACGAGCCGCGACGGCTTCGGCCGCGTTTCCCGCGTGCGGCGCAGGACGGCGTGTTCGAGTTCGGCGACGACCGGCAGCACCATGATCAGGTTCACCACCGGCGCCAGTACGAACGTGAGCACCTGCCACTGCCTTCTCGGCGGTGTCTCGCCGGAGGCGTCCGCGGCGGCGTGCCGGGCCACGAGCAGCCACCACACGGTGAGTCCGGACGGCAGCAGCGAAAGGATCGTCGTGAGCAGGCCGGTGGTGACCACGAAGCCGTCGGAAACGGTGACCACCGAGGTCGACAACGCGGAGTCGCGGCTCTGCACGAGCAGGACATAGCGCCAGATCTCCGAGGCCGACGCGGCGAGCGCCAGTGCGGCGAAGGTCCAGAGCACCGGCAGGAGGCTGCGCTTGATGACCTGGAGCCGTTCCCCGGCGGTGATCTCGCCGGACGCCGTGCCGGGAACCGCGGTCGGACGGCGCCAGACCAGGTTCGGGAAGCCCCACCGAGGCGGGACCGGATAGGACGGCGGCCCGGAGTAGCGCTCGGCCACCGGTTCGCGCCGCTGCGGCCAGGCGCCGGGCGGCGGCGAAGCGACCCAACGGAGCCGTTGCCGCACCGGTTGATATCGCGGCTGCTGCATCGGCGCCGGACGCACCGGCGGCATCGGCGGGTAATGGCCTGGCTGCACGGTTACAGCACTTCGGGTTCGACGCCGGGATGGTCGCCGACCATCGGGCGTCCCTCCTGCTTCCAGGAACCCATCCCGCCGGCGACGTTCACCGCGTCCCAGCCGCTCGCGTTGAGCCACGCGGCGGCGCGGGCGGACCGGCCGCCGCTGCGGCAGATCACGTAGACCGGCTGGTCGTCGGGCAGTTCGTCGAGTTCGCCGACGCGCGCGGGCAGCTCACCCATCGGGATGTGCTTGGCCCCCGGGGCGTGCCCGGCGGCCCACTCGTCGTCCTCGCGGACGTCGAGTAGCGCGACGCCGTCCTTGGGCAGATCACGGACGGCGACGGTCGGGATGTCAGCAGGGCTCACCACCCTCCCATCTTCCCATCCCGCCCCGTTGCGCGCGCGTGAAGAACGACTCAGTGCTTGACGGCCTTTTCCGCCCCGACGCCGGTGAGGGAGCGGACCTCCATCTCGGCGTACTTCTCCTGG
>NZ_LQCI01000034.1:0-348998 GCF_001613935.1 Amycolatopsis regifaucium | reverse complement strand
CGGCAGGTTCGCCGACGCCGCCACCGCGAACGCCAGCGCCACCAGGAACGCCACGTTCTGGTTCTTCGCGAGGATCCCGCCGACGATCGCGACCGCCCCGATCACCAGCGCGGTGATCCGCGCGACACGGACCTCGCTGTCGGCGTCGGTCTTCCCTTTCTTGATCACGTTCGCGTAGACGTCGTGCGCGAACGACGCCGACGCCGTGATCGTCAGGCCCGCCACCACCGCGAGGATCGTCGCGAACGCCACCGCCGCGATGAACCCGAGCAGGACCGGACCGCCCAGTTCGAGCGCCAGCAGCGGCGCCGCCGAGTTGGTCGTCCCCGGCGCCTTGGCGATCACGTCCGGGCCGACGAGCGCGCCCGCGCCGTAGCCGAGTACGAGGGTGAACAGGTAGAAGATGCCGATCAGCGCGATCGCCCAGACCACCGAACGGCGCGCGTCCTTCGCGGTCGGCACGGTGTAGAAGCGCATCAGGACGTGTGGCAGCCCGGCGGTGCCCAGCACCAGCGCGATGCCGAGGGAGAGGAAGTCCAGTTTGGTCGTGCCGGTCTTCCCGTACTGCTTGCCGGGGCCGAGCAGCGCTTCCCCGGTCTGGCCGCCCTTGTCGACGGCGGCCTGGAACAGGCTGGAGAGATTGAAGCCGTACTTCCCGAGCACCCACAGCGTCATCGCGAACGCACCGGCGATCAGCAGGACGGCCTTGATGATCTGGACCCAGGTGGTGCCCTTCATCCCGCCGATCAGCACGTACAGGATCATGATCACGCCGACGACGGCGATCACCAGGTCCTGGCCGAGGCTCCCCTCGATGCCGAGCAACAGGTTCACCAGACCACCCGCCCCCGCCATCTGCGCGAGCAGGTAGAAGAACGAGACGGCGAGCGTGGAGATCGCGGCCGCCGCGCGGACCGGCCGCTGCTTCATCCGGAAGGCCAGCACGTCGCCCATGGTGAACTTGCCGGTGTTGCGCAGCAGTTCCGCGACCAGCAGCAACGCGATCAGCCACGCGACCAGGAAACCGATCGAGTAGAGGAAACCGTCGTAGCCGTAGACGGCGATCGCACCCGCGATCCCGAGGAACGACGCGGCGGACAGGTAGTCGCCCGCGATGGCGACGCCGTTCTGCGGACCGGTGAACGCGCGGCCCGCGGCGTAGTAGTCCGACGCGGTCTTCGTGTTCCGGCTGGCCCGGAACACGACGAACAGCGTGACCAGGACGAAGAGTCCGAAGATGGTGATGTTGAGCGCGGGGCTGCTGCCCTCGACTCCGGCGGCGAGGGTCATTTCGTCTCCCTCTCGATGTCCGTGCGGATCTTCTCCGCGATGGGGTCGAGTTTCTTGTTCGCGTAGCGGACGTAGAGCCCAGTGATCAGGAAGGTCGATACGAACTGCAACAGGCCGAACACGAGTCCGACGTTGATGTTGCCGAAGAGCTTCGTGCTCATGAAGCCGTGTGCGTAGTCGGCGAGCAGCACGTAGAGCAGGTACCAGCCCAGGAACAGCGCCGACACGGGGAATACGAACCGGCGCAGCCGCGAACGCAGCTCTTTGAACTCGGCGCTGTCGTGGGCTTTGTCCCAATCCGTCTCGGGTGGACTGGGTGCGTCCGTTTCAGTGCTCATGGTGCTCTCCCTGCGCCGCGAGTGTGTTCCGCGCCACGTTAAGGAGAGGTCAGACGGACCGGAACCGTCGGCGGTTCAAACGCCTGCCGAGACGACGAACGGTCGACGAACGGTACTCGGACCACGACGAAGGGGTTTCGGCTGTGCGATCGTCCAGATGCAGCCGCAACATGGCGGCGGTTGACCAGGAAGGAGGCCTACCCCGTAAGGAAACCACGATCATTACGCCGAATGCCAGCGGAACCGACCACGGTGCGGGCTGAGACACCAAGATCGCGGGCAGACCGCTCAGCACGGGCCCGAACAGGGCCACGAGGATCGAGCTGGAAGACGCGACCAGTCCGGTGAGGACACCGCTGATCGCGCCGGCCGCGGTGAGCCGGTTCCACCAGATGCCGAGTACCAGCAAGGGACAGAACGTCGACGCGGCCACGGTGAAGCCCCAGGTGACGAGCACACCCGCGTCCAGCCTGGCCGACGGCAGCGCGAGCAGGACCATCACCGCCGCCGCCCCGAGGACCGACCAGCGCAGCCGCCGCAACCCGCCCGGCATCAAGTCGTGCGCGATGGCACCGGAGATCACCAACAGCAGGCCCAGCGACGTCGCGAGGAAGGCGGCGAACGCGCCCGCCGTCAGCAGCCCGGTGAACAGCGAACCGGCCCAGCCTTGGTCGACCTGCGACGGCAGCGCGACGACGACGATGTCCGTCGCGCCCGAGACGTACAGTTCGGGAACGAGCACGCGGCCGAGTACCCCGTAAACCCCTGGGAACAGGTAGAAAACGCCGAGCAGGGCGACGGTGATCGCCGCGGTCCGGCGGGCGGCGCGGCCGTCGGGGCTGGTGTGGAAGCGCATCAGGACGTGCGGCAGCCCCATCGTGCCGAGCATGGTCGCGATCAGGATCGCCCAGGTGCCGAGCAGCGGGTAGCCGTGGTCGCCGAGGTCGAGCAGCGGCCGCTGCCAGTCCGGACCACCCAGCGGGGCACCACCGCGGACGGCGGGAACCGGGGTGCCTTCGGCGAACTCCAGTACCTGGCCGCTCCTGGCGATCAGTTCTCCCGGCGGCACCACGTGTTTCTCCGGGGTGAGCAGCGTGGTCGGCTCGCGCAGGGTCAGCGTCACGTCGATCTCGAACGACAGCCGGGTGTCGCGGGCGAAGTGGGTGAACTCCACTGGATGCACCGACGCCGACCGCTCCTCCGGCGAGAGCTGAGAGACCAGCCAAATCGCGGGAATGAGGAACAGCAACAGTTTCAGCACGAACTGGAACGCCTGGACGTAGGTCGCCGCGCGCATCCCGCCGAGTGCCAGTGTCGCGCTGACCGCGGTGCCGGCGATGACGACGCCGACCCAGTACGGTGTCCCGCCCACCGCGGTGAGCACCAGCCCCGCGGTGCGGAATTGCGGTACCAGGTAAAGGGTCCCGATCACGAGGACGACCAGCGCGGCCAGACGGCGCAGGACGGGGGAGGCGAGCCGGGCCTCGGCGAAGTCCGGGACGGTGAGCGCGCCGGACCGTCGCATCGGCGCCGCGACGAGCACCAGCATCGCGATGTACCCCGCGGTGAACCCGACCGGGTACCAGAGCGCGCCGATGCCGTCCTTCACCACCAGTCCGGCGACCCCGAGGAACGACGCCGCGGACAGGTATTCGCCGGAGACCGCCGCGGAGTTGACCAGCGGCGAGATCCGGCGCGAGGCGACGAGGAAGTCGGACGTCGTCCGCATGGCGGCGACTCCGCGCAACCCGATGAGCAGGGTGATCAGGACGACGGGGGCCACCGAGAGCGCCGCGACCACTAGTCGTCCTCGATCTTTTCGGCCCGGCGCAGCTGCCACCACGACAGCAGCGCCATCGCCGGATACGGCAGGACCGCGATCATCAGCCAGGACAGCGGAATGTCCAGCAACCGCACCGAGTCCAGGCCGGGGAAGAGACCGAACACCAGCGGCAGACCGAACACCAGGCCGAACATCCCGGCCAGCGCGGGAAGCCCGCGACGCCGCTGGGCGCGATAGAGCAGGTCCGCGCGTTCGGCGTCGTTCACCGCCAGCCGGGGCACGCGCCAGCGACCGCGTGACCGGCGCCGCGAATGCGCGAGCCGGGTCTGCGGGCTGGTGACGGCCACCCGTTTGACGCGGCTCACGCGCGGTTCCCCCGGCCGAGGTCGCCGCGTTGCGCGGCGGCGAGCAGCCGGTCGCGCAGGTCGCGCGCGTGGCGGCGGCTCACCGGGACGTCACCGGCTTCGGTATGCGCTAGCAGCCCGCCGGTGGTGTCGCTGCGCAGTTCCAGCACCGCGTCGACGGCGAGCAGGAAGCCGCGATGCACGCGAGTGAATCCCGTTCCCTCCCAATACCCTTCGAGCCGGGAGAGGGGCATCCGCGTGACGTGGACGCCGGATTTCGTGTGGAGCCGGACATAGTCGCCGTGTGCCTCGACGAACTGGACGTCGTCGCGCCGGACGTACCGCGTGCGACCACCGGATTCGACCGGCAGCGCGGACATCGCGTCCGGCGCGGGTTTCTGCTCTTCGGCCTGGTCGCCCACCATCCGGACCACTTTGGACAGTGCGGCGGACAACCGCTCCGCGCGGACCGGTTTGAGCAGGTAGTCCACCGCGCCGATACCGTAGGCGGTCACGGCGTGGCCGTCGTGCGCGGTGACGAACACGAGCACCGGTGGTTCGCTGAGCCGCGCCAGGAGCGAGGCGAGTTCGAGCCCGTCGAGCCCCGGCATGGAGATGTCGAGGAAGACGGCGTCGAAATGACTGGCCTGCAACAGTTTGAGCGCGTTGAGCGCGTCACCGGCCGCGACCACCTCGGCGACTTCCGGCGCCTCGCGCAGCAGGCTGCACAGCTCGTCGAGGGCGGGCGGGACGTCGTCGACCGCCAGCACCCGCAGCCCGTTCGTCACGGCAGCACCCCCGGTTGGAATCGGGGCACGCGCACCACGACCCGGGTGCCCGCGCCGACCTCGGTCTCGACCGTCAGGCCGTACCACGGGCCGTAGACGCTGCGCAGCCTTCTGTCCACATTGGCCAGTCCGACGCCGCCGTCGTCACCGCGTCCGGCCAGGATCGCCGCCGCGCGGGCGGGGTCCATGCCGAGTCCGTCGTCCTCGACACTGATCACGCAGTCGTTCCCTTCCGCCATTCCCTGCACCTGGATGAACCCGGCCTCCGAACGAGGTTCGATCCCGTGCCGGATCGCGTTCTCCACCAACGGTTCCAGCACCAGATACGGCACCGCCACGGCCAGCACCTCCGGCGCCACCCGCACCTGGACCCGCAGCCGTTCGCCGAGGACCGCGCGCTGCAGCGCCAGGTAGGTCTCGATGGCGCGGAACTCCTCGGCGACCATCGTGTACTCGCCGTGCCTGGCGAGGCTGTAGCGGGTGTACTCGGCGAAGTCGAGCATCAGGTCGCGGGCGCGGTCCGGATCGGAGCGGACCAGCGAGGAGATCACGGTGAGCGCGTTGTAGACGAAATGCGGGGAGATCTCGGCCCGCAACGCACGCAGTTCCGCCTCCGCCGCCTGCTCGGCGGACGCCTCCAGCCGCCCGCGTTCGAGCGCGTGGACGACGAGTTCGGCGGCCTGGCGGGCGATGGTGTTCGTACCGCCCGCGACCAGGAGGACACCGGACAGTTCGTCGTCGACATGCAGCGGCAACGCCAGCAGCCCCGGCTCGGACACCGGCGTCTCGGAGTGGAGCACCTCGTCGAGCGCCGAGATGACGACGTCGTCGGCCGCGGGACGGCCGGACCAGATCAGCGAGCCGGACAGATCGGTGAGCCCGAGGCCCGGGACGCCGAACAGCCGGCGGAGACCGTGGGCCGCGTGACGGGTGCGGGGACCGGCGAGACCGTCCATGAGATCGTCGGCGACCCGCTGGGCCGCGGCGAGTACCGGCACCGGATCGGCGCTCGCCGCGGGGCGCCAGGGCAGACGGGTGGTCATCCGGCCTCCTCCGCGACGTCGAGGGCTAGATCCTAACGTCGGCGCGTGGTTTCGGCGGTTACGCTCCGGGCATGGTTGTTGGGGATGCCGTGGTGCTCCGCCTGGACATCGTGATGCGGCGGCTCGCGTGGGTGGGTTTCGGGGTCTTCGGCGGAGGCGGTGCGGTGGCCGTCGTCGTCTCGCTGTTTTCGCGCTCGATTCCCGGGGTGGTGTTCGGCCTGCTCAGCGTGGGGTTCGCGGGGCTGATCCTGCTCGGGCTCCGGCGGTCGGCGGGCTCGCTGGTGATTTCCGCCGCGGGGTTTTCGGTTCCGGGGGTTTTCGAGGTCCGGTGGACCGAGGTGACGCGGCTGCGGGTGCGGCGGGAGAAGCGGCGGGTGGGGCGGTGGATGCACTGGTGGCACTACCGGCTCGAGTGGACCGGGTCGGGACTGGATTTCCTTCTCGAAGAGGGTGAGTACGCGTACGCGCTGGGTCACCTGGGTGGGGGCTCGGCGCTCTACGCGGCTCTCGGGCGCTTCGCTCCCGCTGGGGTGGTCGAGCCAGCGGAGTGATGCGTGCAGGGAAACGCTGCAATGAAGGGGCCTTTCATCGCAAAATTCGCGATGAAAGGCCCCTTCATTGCACGCCCGCCCCCGCACGACGCAGGTGAAGACAGCGGCCCGAAGCGCGTCAGCAGCTCTGATTGGAGAAGTACTGCGCGTTCGCGTCCATGTTCGCCTTGGTGATGGAGTGTGGCGAAGCGGTCAGGTTGCGCGTGACCGGCTTGCCCTCCAGTGCCGCGATGGCCTGCTGCACCCCCAGCTGCCCGATGGCGGCCGGGTCCTGTGCGTCGAGCAGGAGTTCGCTCACGACGTCTCCCTCTTCTCCGGCGCCGGCGGCCTGCAGCGGATCACCGTGACTTCACCCTCCACAGTGGACTGACCGGCGTCGTGCGGGACCACGTAGGTCTCGCCCTTGCCCAGTGCGTACTCGCCGCCGTGTTCGGTGCGGAGCGTCCCCGAACCGTCCATCACCACCAGCACCGCGAACGACGGGTCCAGTGACAACGTTGTCGAGCTCCCGGAGGCGGCGGGACGGAGCCGATCGGCGCGGAAGTAGGCGTCGCTGCCGTCGGCGAGCAGGTCCACAGTGGACGCTTCGTCACCCGCGGTGCGTTTGACGATCGAGCCGAGCCGTTCTTCGTCCCAGCCCGAGGTGTCCAGTGTCTCGATGGCGGTTTCGAAGCCGATCCCGAGGTGTGCCTTCTCCGGGCTCGCCAGGAAGTCGCGCCATTCCAGGGTCAGTGAGAAGTCGGTCGGCTGCTGGAGTTCGACGACGAACACGCCCTCGCCGATCGCGTGCGGCAGGCCGGCCGGGATGTAGACCGTGTCGCCGGGCGTGACGGCCACGCTGTTCAGTGCTTCGAGCATGGCGGGCGCGTCCTGGGTGCGGGCCCACTCATTGACCGTCGCCTTGTCGACCGTCTCCTTGAAACCCGGATAGACCCGCGGGTCGTCACCGTAGGTCCCGACCACGATCCACGCCTCGGTCTTGCCGAAATGCGAGTCGAAATGCCGCCGGGCGAACGAATCCGACGGGTGGAAGTGCACCGGCAGGCGCTGTCCCGCGTCGAGTAGTTTCACCAGCAGGCCGGTCGAGTCGCCGAGCGCTTCGACGTGTTTGGCGCCGAGCCAGCCGACGGGGTTTTCGCGGACGGCGTCGCGCAACCAGACCCCGTCGGGGAGTTTGGTCAGGCCGTTGGTCTCCTGGCCGAACATCGTGGTGGCCGAGCCGACCCAGTCTTCGGGCCCGAACTTGGACTCCGAAGGGGCGCCTCGCAGTGCCGCGATGGCGTCGCCGCCGCGGTAGAACTGCGGCGGCTGGTTCGCCGGCAGGCGGATCGGTGAGAGGTGGCCGCTCATGACGGGGCGACCTCCCCGGAACCGCGGGCTACGAGATGCACGGGCAGAACTACCTTTCTCGGTGCGGATTGATCTCCCTGGACCCGGGCGAACAGCAGATCCGCCGCCGCCCGGCCCAGTGCGCTCACGTCGTGCGCGATCACGGAGACCGGCGGATCCAGCAGATCCGCCAGCTCGAAGTCGTCGAAACTGATCATCGCGGGACGCCGCCGCGCGTGCGCCAGCGCGCGCAGCAGGTGCACGGCGACCCGGTTGTTGCCCGCGATCACCGCGGTGGCCGGATTCGGCCCGGTGAGCAGCCGCCGCACGGCGTCGCCGACGCTTTCGGCCGTCGGTGTCCGCATCACGACCAGGCTCTCGTCGTAGGGGATCCCGTTGCGGACACAGCCTTCCCGGAAGCCGCGCAGCCGTTCGCCCGCGGTGAAGATGTCCGGGCTGTCGGCGAGGAAGGCGATCCGGCGGTGACCGTGTTTCGCGAGGTGGGCGACCGCTTCGATGGTGCCGCCGATGTTGTCGACCAGCACCGTGTCGGCCACGATGTCGCCGGCGGGCCGGTCGAGGAACACCACGGGGGTGCCGGCGCGCATCTCGGGCACCAGGTAGCCGTGCTGCATCCCGGCCGGGACCACGAGGATGCCGTCGACCCGGCGGGAGCAGAACTCCAGGACCAGCTCGCGTTCGCGGTCGGAGTTCTCTTCCGAAGAGCCCGTCAGCACCTGGCGTCCGAACGACGTCGCGATGCGTTCGACCGCCCGGTTGAGTTCCGAGTAGAAGGGGTTCCCGACGTCCTCGACGATCAGGCCGATCGTCCCGGTCGTCGAGCCGCGCCGCAGGTTCCGCGCGCCGAGGTTGCGCCGGAACCCGAGCTGCTCGATCGCCGCCATGACCCGCTCCGCGGTGTCCGGATGGACGGCCGGTTCGTCGTTCACTACCCGCGAGACGGTCTTGATGCTCACGCCGGCGAGCCGGGCCACGTCGCTCATCGTGGCCCGTCGGCTGGTGGTGCGGTGGCCGTTGTCCGGGCCGCTGGAAGACAACGTTGTCATAGTGGCCGGAATTGAACGCCAGCGACGCCGCCGTGTCAATGCCCGGTTCGCCTCGGTCCCGACTTCCGAGTTCGAACTGTTACGGCTCCCGGGGGTCTCTGTCCTGAATCGGACAGGGTCTGGCGAACCTCTTGACCGGGTGGTCGGTTCTTGTCGAAGGTGGGCAGGCAGCGACAACGTTGTCAGGAGGCGGCCTTTCCCATGCCTGCACGCACTTCGACCCGCGTCGCCGGGTTGCTCACCGCGCTCGTCGTCCCCGCCGGGCTGCTCACGCCCGTCGCGGCGGCCGCGCCCGGTGGCGACCCCGTGGACGCGGTCAACACCTTCATCGGCACCAAGGACGACGGCAACACCTTCCCCGGTGCCTCGGCTCCGTTCGGAATGACCCAGGTCAGCCCGATTTCCTCGCATTACGCCGGCTATCGCCACGACGACACCGCGATCCGCGGCTTCGGGCATTTCTTCCTGTCCGGCGCGGGCTGCTGGGAGCAGGGCGGCCTTGTGTCGACCCTGCCCACCACCGGCGCGGTCGGCCCCGGCGCGGCGTTCGACACAAGCAAACCGGAAACATTCGACCACAAGCGGTACGCCTCGCCGTACACGCACGAGGGCGAGGTCGGGAAGCCCGGCTACTACAAGGTCCGGCTCACCGGCTACGGCGGCGTCGACGCGGAGACCACCGCGACCACGCGGACCGGTGTCGAGCGGTACACCTTCGCGAAATCCGGTGACGCGAACGTGTTCGTCAACGTCGGGCAGGCCAACGACAAGGAGCCGGTGACGGCGAGCCAGGTCCGCGTCGTCGGCGACCGGACGGTCGAAGGGATGGTGGAGTCCCAGGCGTTCTGCGGCGGGAAGCCGTACAAGACCTGGTTCACCACGACGTTCGACAAGCCGTTCAAGGCGTTCGGCACCTGGTCGCCGACCGGCGGCACTCCCGGTTCGAAGGAGTCCTCCGGAGGCGAGGGGCTACGTGGCGCATGGCTGACCTTCGACGGCGGGCAGGTCACCGCGACGACGGCGATCTCCCATGTGGACGCTTTCGGTGCCCGGCTCAACCTCGCGTCGGAGAAGAACCGTTCGTTCGACGCGGTCCGTGACGGCGCTCAGCGCGCCTGGCGCAAGGAATTGTCCTCAGTGGACATCCGCGGCGCGGCGAAGGACGACCGCACGGTGTTCTACACCTCGCTCTACCACGCCCTGCTGCAACCGTTGACCGGCAACGACGCCGACGGCCGCTACCGCGGGTTCGACGACAAGATCCATCGCGCGCTGGGCTGGACGTACTACGAGTTCTTCTCGTTGTGGGACACCTATCGCACCCAGAACCAATTGCTCGCCTTGCTGCGGCCGTCACGGGCGAAGGACGTCGCGAAGTCCGTACTCGCGATCCACGACCAGGGCGGCTGGCTGCCGCGCTGGGCGTACGCGAACCAGGAGACGAACACGATGACCGGCGATCCGGTCACGCCGTTCCTGGTCGATCTGTGGCGGTTCGGTGCGCTGTCCGGACAGGAACTTAAGGCGTACCAGACACTTCTGCAGAACTCGCGGGAGATCCCGCCCGCGTCGTCACCCTTCCAGGGGCGGTCGGGCAACGCGAGCTATCAGAAGGACGGGTTCGTCCAGTACGACAAGGACTTCCCGAAGAAGGGTCAGGACACCGACCCGAACCACGGCGCTTCGGCCACTTTGGAATACGCGCTCGCGGACTGCTCGCTGTCCATCATGGCCGCCGGGCTCGGCAAGAAGGACGACGCGAAGGCCTTGGCGGATAAGGGGCGAAGCTATCGCACGCTGTGGGATCCGTCGGTGACCGACCGCGGCTTCGCGGGGTTCTACCGGCCCAAACTCGAAGGTGGCGCATGGTTCAGCCCGGCGGGTAAGCCCTTCAACCCGCAGAGCCAGGACGGGTTTCACGAAGGCACGTCGTGGCAGTACCAGTGGCTGACCCAGCAGGACGTCCCCGGTCTGGTCGACCGCATGGGCGGCAAGGAGAACGTCGGCAAACGGCTCGACGACTTCTTCGCCTACAGGGATCTGATCAAGGATCCGGCGAAGACCGTGCGCGAGGAATGGGTCGTCGGCCCGTACAACTACTACAACCAGTTCCGCTACAACCCGAACAACGAGCCGGATCTGCACTCGCCCTGGATGTACACGCTGACCGGGCAGCCGTGGAAGACCTCGGCCGTGGTGCGTGCCGCGCACACGCTGTTCACCAACGCGCCGAACGGCGTCACCGGGAACGACGACCTCGGGACCATGTCCGCGTGGTACGTCTTCAGCGCGCTGGGGTTGTATCCGGCGGTGCCGGGCACCGGGCAGTTCGTGCTCAACGCGCCGCGGTTCGAGAAGTCCGTGCTGCATCTGCAGAACGGTCGCGACGTCACGATCAAGGCCGACGGCGCCGACGCGTCGAAGCTCCAGTACGTCCGAGGACTGGGATCGGGGTCACAGCGGGCGTATGTCGGGTTGGAACAGTTGACACGGGGGACCACATTGGACTTCCGCCTCACGGACGACCCGGCGAAGACCACCTGGGCGACCGGGCCCGAAGGGGCGCCGAAGTCGCCGTGCGCAAGGTGATCCGACTGGTTTAGACCGGTTCGTACCGGGGGTCGTGAGGAGCATCACGGCCCCCGGTGTTCCGGTGAGGGCCGTCACGCCTCACACTGGTATCACCACGTCCGACAGCGCTGTTGACGTTCTTGGCGAGTCCGCCTTGGACAGTGCTAGTCGGACGTAGTCATGTGCACACACATAGTGGTGAGACCCCACAGGAGGAGAAAGTGTCCAGCAAGGCCGCTCTAGTATTCCGCGTGGCGGCGGTAGCCGAAGCCCTCTCGTGGGCCGGGCTGCTGGTCGGGATGTTCCTCAAGTACGCCGTCAAGCTCGGCGAGGGCGGCGTTCCCGTCCTCGGCATGGTGCACGGCGTCGTGTTTGTCCTCTACGTGCTGGTCTCCCTGTCCGTGGCGAAGCCGCTCGGCTGGCGCCCGAAGACCCTGATCCTGGCGCTGCTCTCCAGCATCCCGCCGCTGTTCACCTGGCTGTTCGAATCCTGGGCGCTGCGCAACGGCAAGCTCGACGGCCCGCAGCGGCTGTCGCACGGCGGTGTCGGCCTGTTCGCCAAGGCCGCGAAGTCTTCGGAACCCGTCGCCGCCTGATCTTCGGTCCCCAAGTACGTGAAGGCCCCCTTCATTGCGTCTAGCGCAATGAAGGGGGCCTTCACGTACTTGGGGGGTTATTCGGTGAAGTCGCCGGTGGCCTTGCGGACCTTGGTGAGCAGGTCGGTTAGCTGCTCGGTCTGCTTGCCGGTGAGGCCGGTCAGCCCGAAGTCGATTTCGGTGACCGCCTTGGTGGCCTCTTCGCGGCGTACGCGGCCTTCTTCGGTGATCTCGACCAAGGTGGTGCGGCGATCGGTCGGATGCGGGACACGCTTGACCAGACCGTCTTTTTCGAGCCGGTCGACGATGTTGGTGACACTCGTCGGGTGCAGTTGCAGCCGCTCGCCCATCACACGCATCGGCAGGCTGGACGCGCGGGCGAAGGTCAGCAGGACCAAGGCCTCGTACCGGGCGAACGTCAGCCCGTGCGGTTTGAGCGCACCGTCCACGGCGGACTGGATGATCTGTTGCACGCGCATGATCCCGGTCACCGCGGCCATGGTGGAGGACGGCCCGATACGGGCCTCCCACAGCTGCGCCGCGCGGGCGATCGGGTCGAACGGCAACGGACGGCTCATGGCGTTCGAAGTTACCAGCGGGTACCCGTGCCACGCCGCACGACCGGGTGTTATGCGTGGGAAAAGTGTCTGAACGAGGAGCAGAACATGATCGTGGCCTTCAGTGTCAGCCCGTCCGCGGCCGAGGAAGACGGCGGAGTCAGCGAAGCGGTCGCCCGCGCGGTCAAGGTGGTGCGCGAGTCCGGCCTGCCGAATTCGACCAACGCCATGTTCACCAACATCGAGGGTTCCTGGGACGAGGTCATGGACGTCGTCAAACGGGCCGTCGAGGCCGCGGGCGAGGGTTCGTCGAGGGTCGGGCTGGTGCTCAAGGCCGACATCCGGCCGGGTTACGAAGGCCAGCTGACCGCGAAGGTGGAGCGCGTCGAGAAGCACCTGAGCGAGTAGGTCAGGCGCTTTCGTCAGGGCAGCGGCGGAGTGAAGGAGACCATCCACAGTTCGTCCTTGACCGCGACCGCCACCGGATAGCCGAACGTCCTGCCGTCGGCCAGTTTCCCGCTGACGGTCGCCGAGGTCGGCGAGACGTCGTCCGGCGCGAACGTCACCGTGACGTCGTGGGCACCGCGGCCAGCCAACGCGTCGATGTAGGACTTCGCGAAGTCGTCCGCCGACGCGGGCGGGTAGTCGATGAGCTCGGAGAGGGCTTCGACGTCGTGCTGGTTGAGCGCGGTGGCGAGGTCCTCCCGGAGCTGCCCGGGACTGCCGACCCCGGGGTCGGGCTGATGGGCGATCAGCACCGTGATGACGCTCACCCAGACGATGGCGACGGCGATCGCGGCGGCCACCGTGGCCGTCCTGCGTGTCGGAATGTCGATCACCCCCTCGTGGGCGAGCCTGCCGGAACGGACCCGTCCTGCCAAGCGGGCAGCCGGGGGCATGCGGTGAAACACTCGGGGATGCGTGCCAGGATGGAACCGTGACACACCCACGCGGATCAGCATCGAAGACGGCGGCCCTTTCCGCCGCGCTTTCCGGCGCGGTCGACCTTTCCGCGCTCAAGGCGCGTGCCGAGGCGCCCCAGAAACAGCCTCCTGCCCCTCCGCGGCCCGCCGACGGTGCCGCGCCAGGCGGCCCCGCCACGGCGGGTGCCGTGATCGAAGTCACCGAAGCGACCTTCCAGGCCGAGGTCGTCGAGCGATCCCTGCAGCAGCTGGTGGTCGTCGACCTGTGGGCCGAATGGTGCGGCCCGTGCAAGCAGCTCAGCCCGGTGCTGGAGCGCCTCGCCGCCGAGTCCGGCGGTGCCTGGGTGCTCGCGAAGGTGGACGTCGACGCGAACCCGCGCATCGCGCAGCTTTTCGGCGCGCAGTCGATCCCGACGGTCATCGCCATCGGCGGCGGCCAGCCGGTCGACGCGTTTTCGGGCGCGCTGCCCGAACCCGAGATCCGCAAGTGGCTCGGCTCGCTGCTCGACGCGCTGCGCGACCGGCTGCCCGGCATCAAGGCGGCCGAGGAGAACGGCGGCGGCGTCGAACAGCCGGAGGACCCGCGGTTCACCGAGGCCGAGGAGGCCTTCGAACGCGGTGACTTCGCCGCGGCGCAGGCGGCCTACGAGCGCATCCTCGACGTCGAGCCGGCGAACGAGGAGGCGAAGACCGCGCTCGCGCAGGTCAAGTTCACCGCGCGCGCCGAGGCCGCCGGCCCGGACGCGATCGCGAAGGCGGACGCGGACCCGGCCGACCTCGACGCCCAGCTCGCCGCGGCCGACCTCGAGGTCGCCGGGCAGCAGCCCGAGGCGGGTTTCGCGCGGCTTGTCGCGGCTGTGCGGCGTACCGCGGGCGACGACCGCAACAAGGTGCGGGAGCACCTGGTGGCGCTGTTCGACCTGTTTGACCCGACCGACGAGCGTGTCATGAAGGCACGTCGGGATCTGGCGAGCGCGCTGTACTGAGGTTTCGCAACCCCCGGACGCTATGAAAGGCCCCTTCATTGCGAATTTCGCAATGAAGGGGCCTTTCATGTCACTTCAGGGACCCGTGACCGGACCGATCACCCTCAGCCGTACTGGGTCGAGCACACCGACGAGCTCTCCAGGTAGCCCTTCCGCAGCGCCTCGATCCGCTCGAAACCGTTGTCCACGCGTTTGCCGTTGACGTCGGCCGAGACGAGGCTCTCCGGGCTCAGCAGGTCCGAAATGGCCTCGTCGAGGTCACCGGCCGAGAGCCGCAGGGTCGCGCCGGGCACCGTGCTGGCCTTCGCCCACGCGCCGACCAGGCAGGCGGTGCGCAGTCCGGCGTTCGCGTTGTCGATCGACGCGCCGACACCCTTCTGGATGCCCATCGCGTAGCGGGACGCGATTTCCGAGAACGCGGCGAAGTCGCCCTTGCCCTCGCTGTGCCCGCTCTTCCACTCGGCTTCCTGGTCGACCGGCTGGGCGAGTTCGCGCAGCTTGGCCATGTCGATGCTGACGGTGTTGTTCGACGCGCAGTACGACGCGGGCGGGGTGCTGGGGCCGCCGGGGCAGCTGCCGTTGCCGTCCTCGGTGATCTCCGGGCCCGGGACACCGGCGCCCTTGAAGGCCTCGTCGAGGCTCTTCTTCAGGATCCCGACGATCTCTGCGTCGATCTTCTCGTCGCCCTTGCCCTTGTCACCCTTGTCGAAGGGGCGTTCGGTGATCCGCGCCTTGATGTTCTCCTCGTTCATCGCGGCGCATTCCTTCGGGCCCTTCTCGAACCCGACCTGGAACGCGTACGTGCGGTCGAACGCGGTGCCGTGCGCGCCCTGCTTCGTCGCGCTGGTGCCCGCCTGGTCGCGGATCAGGAACAGCGACGCCATGACCTGGTTGAGGCCTTCGGAGGTGGAGACACGGTAGAACTTGCTCTTGTCCTCGGCGACCCAGCGGAAGTAGCCGCCGGCGAAGCAGTCGGCCTGCTGTTCCTTCACGATCGACGGGGTGTTCTTCTTGATGCTGGCCTTCTCGCCGAGCCGGTACTGGACGGCGTGCCCGAGTTCGTGCGCGAGCACGACGGCGCTCGCCATCTTCCCGAACCGTTCGCGCAGCATCGGCAGCAGCACGCCGCGGTCCCACGCCACCGAATCGTCGGGCGGGCAGTAGAAGGCGTTGACCAAGCCCTTGACGCTGCCGCATTCGGTGTCTTCGTCGTCGGTCCGCGCGCTGTAGGACAGCAGCGACTTCAGCGGCTCGTACTGCTGACCGAAGTCACGCGGCATGACCTCGGTCCAGTAGGTCTGCGCGTCGGCGATCGCGGCGATGGCGAGCCGGTCGTCTTCGGAGCCGTCCTCGTTGCGGACCTGCAGATCCGGCTTCGGCGCGTCCGGCTTCAGGCCGCTTTCGAAATGCGTGACCGGCAGTCCGGCGATGTCACCGGCTCCCGGCTGACCGCCTTGCTGACCGGTCGGGCTTCCCTTGTCGCCGCAGGCACTCAGCCCGAGGGCCAGCACCGTCACGACCGCGATCAGAGCGGGGCGGCGACCAGAGCCCCGCGCTCCCCCTTGGATCATGTTCACTCGCTTATCATCAAGGCCCCGACCGGGCCGCGTACTCCGGCAAGCAGGGACCATACCCAGGGCTTATGGCCCGCGTGCAGGTAATCCCCGAAGTGGGTCTTGAACGGGGCGGGGACCGTGGCGATATGGTCGCTCCTCATGAGAGCAGTCCGCCGGTTCACCGTCCGCGCGAGCCTGCCGGAGTCGCTCTCCGGCCTCGGTGACCTCGCCACGAATCTGCGCTGGACCTGGCATCCGCCGACCCGCGACCTGTTCGCGTCGATGGACGCCGAGCTGTTCAACCGCGTCCGTGACCCGCTGCGGATGCTCACCGCCCTGCCACCGGCCCGGCTCGACGAACTGGCCGTCGACGACGCCTTCCTCGCCCACGCGCGCGAGGCGGTCGCCGATCTGGACCGCTATCTCGCCGAGCCGCGCTGGTACCAGAAGCAGGACGACGCCGAGCTTCCGTCGGCCGTCGCGTACTTCTCGATGGAGTTCGGCGTCACCGAGGCGCTCCCGAACTACTCCGGCGGTCTCGGTGTGCTCGCCGGAGACCATCTCAAGGCGGCGTCCGATCTCGGCGTGCCGATGATCGGGGTCGGGCTGCTCTACCGCGCCGGGTACTTCCGGCAGGCGCTCTCGCTCGACGGCTGGCAGGTCGAGCACTACCCGGTGATCGACCCCAACGCCTTCCCACTGGAGCTGCTGACCGACGGGGGCAAGCCGGTGCTCGTCGACGTCGCGATGCCCGCCGGGCGCACCCTGCACGCGCAGATCTGGAAGGCCCGCGTCGGCCGGATCCCGTTGCTGCTGCTGGACACCGACACCGACACCAACGACGAGGACCTGCGCGCGGTCACCGACCGGCTCTACGGCGGCGACGCCGACCACCGCATCCGCCAGGAGATCCTTGCCGGGATCGGCGGCTTCCGCGCGGTGCGGCGTTACTGCGAGCTGACCGGGCATCCGCAACCGAAAGTGTTCCACACCAACGAAGGCCACGCCGGGTTCCTCGGCCTCGAACGTGCCCGCGAGATCATCCAGGCCGACGGGCTGGCGTTCGACGAGGCGCTGCCCGCCGTCCGCGCGGGCACCGTGTTCACCACGCACACCCCGGTCAGCGCCGGTATCGACCGGTTCCCCGTCGACCTCGTCCAGCGGTACTTCACCGACGGCAGGCTCGTCCCGGATGTCGATCCGCGCCGCGTGCTGGCGCTCGGCGCGGAGGACAACCCCGGCCTGTTCAACATGGCGCATATGGGATTGCGGCTCGCGCAGCGCGCGAACGGCGTCTCGGCACTGCACGGCCGGGTGTCCCGGCGGATGTTCTCCCGGCTGTGGCCCGGATTCGACTTCGACGAGGTGCCCGTTTCCTCGGTCACCAACGGCGTGCACGGACCCACCTGGGTGGCCCGCGAGCTGAGCGCGCTGCTCGGGCGCAACCACGAGGAGTGGGGCCTCGACGGCACCCAGGGCAAGCCGCTGCGCGACGGCGTCAGCGACGAGCAGCTGTGGGCACTGCGGCGTGAACTGCGCGAGAAGCTGGTCGCCGAGGTCCGGCGCCGGGTGCGGGCCGCGTGGATGCAACGCGGCGCGTCCGCGCTCGAACTCGGCTGGACCGACACGGTCTTCGACCCGGACGTGCTGACCGTCGGCTTCGCGCGCCGCGTACCGACGTACAAACGGCTGACACTCATGCTGCGCGACCCGGAGCGGCTGCGCGCGCTGCTGCTGGACGAGAAGCGCCCGATCCAGCTCGTCGTCGCGGGCAAGTCGCATCCGGCCGACGAGGGCGGAAAGCAGCTGATCCAGCAGATCGTCCGGTTCGTCGACGATCCCGAGGTGCGGCGCCGGATCGTCTTCCTGCCCGACTACGACATGTCCATGGCGCGCTACCTCTACCGCGGGTGCGATGTCTGGCTGAACACGCCGGTGCGCCCGCTGGAGGCGTGCGGGACCTCGGGGATGAAGTCCGCGCTCAACGGCGGTCTCAACCTGTCCATCCGGGACGGCTGGTGGGACGAGTGCTACGACGGCAGCAACGGCTGGGCGATCCCGACCGCGGACGGCGTCACCGATCCGTTGCGCCGTGACGAACTGGAGGCCGCGGCGCTGTACGACCTGCTGGGCCACCAGATCGCGCCGCTGTTCTACGACCGAGACGCCGACGGTGTGCCCGGCGGCTGGCTGTCGATGGTGTGGCACACGCTGGAGACCCTCGGGCCGCGCGTGCAGGCGTCGCGCATGGTGCGGGAGTACGTCGAATCTGGCTATCTGCCCGCGTCGCGGATGGTCGCCGAGGCGACGGGCGACGGGTACCGCGGCGCGCTGTCGCTGGCCGACTACCGGACCAAGCTCGACGTCTCCTGGCCGCGCGTGCGGATCTTCGACACCGAACTGCTCGTCGAAGACGCCGCGCCGATGGTCACCGGGACCGAGGTGATCATCCGGGCGCGGATCGACCTCGCCGGCCTCGAACCGTCCGAAGTGGACGTCCAGGCCGTCGTCGGGAAGGTGGGCGACGGGGACGAACTGAGCGAACCGGTCACCGTCGGCATGTCCGGCGACGGGATCGGCGCGTTCTCCGCGCGGCTGAAGCTGCCGCATCCCGGCTCGATCGGCTATACCGTCCGCGTGCTGCCGAAACACCGCCTGCTGGCCACCCCGGCGGAACTCGCCCGCGTCGTTCTGGCCTGACCGCGCGAGTTGTCAAGCCGGTGCCGAACAAAGTAAAACCCTGATCTTCGATTTCCGCCGAACAATGACAAAAGCCCAGGTGAAATAGACTTTGCCGAGCTTGTCCCGAATATCGGAGGAATGGTGGCTTCGGCGAAGGAAACGAAATTGTCGCGCCGGGCCAAGGACCGGCTGCATCACATCCACGCCCGCGCCGGTATCCGGCAGGAGGGCCTCGGCCGGGCGCTCGGACCCGAACTGCGGGCCATCTGGGGCATCCCCGAGGACGCCGAGCCCGAGCGGGTGCGCGAAATCGTCCTCTTGCGGCTGAATCGCGTCCTCGGCCGGTTCGCCGACCCGCTCATGCCCGAAATCGTCTGGACCGCCTACAACCTCGGCGTCGATCCGGCCGACGGCGAGTCGGGAATGGTCGGCAGGCTCCGAGGCCTGGTCGGCCGCGGCCAGGTCGCCGTGTCCGAACGGACCTGCACCCGGCGGTTCTACGAATTCCTGGCGAGCGTCAAGAACAGTCTGGACGGCTTTCAGGAGGACCTCACCGGAGAAGACTTCAGGCTCGCTTCGCAGTGGCTCACCAGGAACGTCCGGCCCGATCGGGAAGAGCTCGCCAGTCCGAGCGCGCTTCCCGAAGTCCCCCGCGAACCCGTGTCCCCGGTGCTGCGGACGTTCCTCGAACGCACGGTGTGGGGCCCGGCGGATCCGGCCGGCGCGCCGCTCCCGGCCCGGCTCGGTACGCACGGCGACTGGTTCTGCGTCTTCACCGACGAGCGGCTGCTCACCGAGTACCGCGCGGCCACCGGCGCGGGCTGGCCCCGGATCCACCGCCGGACCGGGCGCGAGGTCGTGGCGGCCGCCGCCGGACGGGCCGTGGCGACCGGCGTGCTGGTCAACCCGCGCCCCATCCGGGGTTCGGGCATCGACGCGGCACTGCCGTTGTCGCCGGACTCGGTCGCCCGGCTGACGGTCCGCCGGTAGGGCGTCAGGGGACGGCGGGGGTGCCGCCTTCGCGGATCGGGAGGCCCGCCGAACGCCAGGCGCGGAACCCGCCTTCGAGGTCGGTCGCGCCCGGCAGGCCGAGCCGCCGCAGGTCGGCGGCGGCCAGGCTGGAGGCGTATCCCTCGTTGCACACGACGATCACCGTCGAGCCGGGCTTCACCTCCGGCAGCCGCCATTCGCTGTCCGGCGCGAGCCGCCATTCGAGGTGGATCCGCTCGACGACCACCGAGCCGGGGATCTCCCCCTCTTCGAGCCGGTTGACGTGCGGACGGATGTCCACGATCAAAGCGCCGTCGCGTTGCAGCCGCAGTGCCTGCTCGGGCTCCGCCCGGTCCAGTCCGGACCGGGCGGCCGTCAGCAGGTCGTCGATCGCACTCATGAGCCCAGGATCGGGGCCAGCGAGGGGATCTCGGCGGGAACGTCGGCGAGCGTGCGGTACTCGCGGGTCGCGACCAGCGGCGGCGAGTAGGCGTGGACGCTGGCGGCGGGCTCGGCGCCGATCCCGGTCACCTGGTGCGCGCGGCCCGCGCCGAAGCCGATGCTCTCGCCCACGACGTGCGTGCGGCGCCGGATCGGGCCGCCGGGGTAGCGGTACTCCTCGCCGAGTTCGCCCTGCAGCACGGTGAACGAACCGGACGCGCCGCCGTGGTCGTGCGGTTTGGTCCGCTGGCCGGGCAGCCAGGACAACAGCCACAGCTCGACGCCGTCGGTCAGCGCGAGCCGGGCCCACCAGCGGCGGTCTTCGTCGAAGCGCAGCAGGCCGCGCAGGCCGGTGGTCAGTTCGGTGGCGACGGTGGAGGTCAGCTCGGCCAGTTCCCGCGGGGTCCAGAGCAGGCGCTCGGGGTGCAGCAGCTCCGGGAGCAGCGGGTCGGTCAGCTGTGGGTGGGTCTCGAAGTCCTGGCGGGGCGAAAGTGACGTGGTCAACTCGGGGCTCCTCGTGAAGATTCGCGGGCTGGCGAAAGCAGGGCCGAACGCGGCGCGACACGGGTGCCACGGCACACCGGAGGAGTGCCGTCGAAGAAAGCCGGACTCAGCCGTGTCGCGCGGTGGTACACCCGCACGAGGCGACGAGGAGCAGGTCGATGGTCCGGCGGCGCCAGAAAGAACCCCCGATGACGGGGAAGGCGGCGGACACGGACCTGATCACGCCTCAGATCGTGCCACAGCCACCGCGCCGGGGTCGCCGCGTCCCACTCCCTGGACCAGCCGCTTTCCGCGGACCGGCGGCCCGGTGTTCACGCGCGCGCGTGTGCGGACACAATGGGCGCGTGAGTGAGCCGATCCAGCCCAGCGAACTTGACGACCTCGTGGTGAGGATGACCGGTGTCGGGGTCCGCCGAACAGGCAACGATCTCCTCGCCGACCTCGACTGGACCGTGGAACTGGACGAGCGATGGGTGGTGCTCGGCCCGAACGGCGCGGGCAAGACCACCCTGCTCCGGCTGGCCGCGGCCGAACTCCACCCGACCTCGGGAACGGTCGACCTCCTCGGCGACCGGATCGGCAAGGTCAACATCTTCGACCTGCGCCCGCGGATCGGGTTCACCTCGGCCGCGATCGCCCAGCGGGTGCCCGGCGACGAGCGCGTGGTCGACGTCGTGGTGAGCGCCGGATACGCCGTCGTCGGCCGCTGGCGTGAGGCGTACGACAGCCTCGACACCGACCGTGCCCGTGAACTGCTGGGCGCGCTGGGCATCCCGCATCTGGCCGACCGCACCTTCGGCACGCTGTCGGAGGGCGAGCGCAAGCGGACCCTGATCGCGCGGTCGCTGATGACCGACCCGGAGATGCTGCTGCTCGACGAGCCCGCCGCCGGACTCGACCTCGGCGGCCGCGAAGACCTGGTCGCGCGCCTCTCGGAGCTGGCCCTCGACCCCGACGCCCCGGCCATGGTGCTCGTCACCCACCACGTGGAAGAAATCCCGCCGGGCTTCACCCACGCGCTGCTGCTCCGCGACGGCCGCGCGGTCGCTTCCGGGCTCATGGACGACGTCGTGACCAGCGACAACCTGTCCAAGACGTTCGACCAGGACCTCCTGCTCGAACGGTCCGGTGATCGCTACTTCGCCCGTCGCCGCTGAGTCTGCCGGGGAGCGACCCCCAGGCCCCCGAACAGGTCGTACTGACCGGTAGCCTGCAATCTGTCTTGGACGGTTAAGGAGGACGGCGTGGGAGAGTTCGTAAGCCTGGAGGTCGAAGGCGGGGTCGGCACGATCCGGCTGGACCGCCCGCCGGTCAACGCGCTGAACAACCAGGTGCAGGCCGAGCTCGCGGAAGCGGCTCGTGAGGCCTCCGAGCGCGACGACGTGCGCGCCGTGATCCTCTACGGCGGCGAGAAGACCTTCGCGGGCGGCGCGGACATCAAGGAGATGGCCGAGCGCACGTACCCCGAGATCGCGAAGTTCGGCGCGGCGCTGACCGCGTCGCTGGCCACCATCGCGAACATCCCGAAGCCGGTCGTCGCGGCCATCACCGGCTACGCGCTGGGCGGCGGCCTCGAACTCGCGCTGACCGCGGACCGCCGGATCGCCGGCGACAACGTCAAGGTCGGCCAGCCGGAGATCCAGCTCGGCGTCATCCCCGGCGCCGGTGGCACGCAGCGCCTCGCGCGGCTCATCGGTCCGAGCAAGACCAAGGACCTCGTGTTCACCGGCCGGTTCGTGAAGGCCGAAGAGGCGCTCGCGCTGGGCATCCTCGACGAGGTCGTCGCGCCGGACGACGTCTACGCCGCCGCGCACAAGTGGGCCTCGCAGTTCGCGAACGGCCCGGCCGTGGCGCTGCGCGCCGCGAAGGCCGCGATCGACGGCGGTCTCGACACCGACCTCGCGAGCGGGCTCAAGCTCGAATCGCACCTCTTCGCCGCGCTGTGGGCGACCGAGGACCAGCGCAACGGCATGAAGTCGTTCATCGAAAACGGCCCTGGCAAGGCCACCTTCGAGGGGAAGTAGCGCGATGACCCAGGTGAACGATCCGGCGCCGAATCCGCACGCCACCGCCGAAGAGGTCAAGGCCGCCTTCGCCGACCCCAAGCTCGCCAACGTGCTGTACCACGACTGGGAAGCCGGGACCTACGACGAAAAGTGGTCCATCTCCTACGACGAGCGCTGCATCTCCTACGCGACCGACGTGTTCAACGCGGTCGCCGGCGAAGACGGCCAGCCGTACCCGACCGCGATGGAACTGGGCAGCGGCACCGGTTTCTTCCTGCTTAACCTGATGCAGGGCGGTGTCATCAAGAAGGGGTCGGTCACCGACCTCTCGCCGGGGATGGTCCAGGTCGCGTTGCGCAACGCCGAGAACCTCGGCCTCGACGTCGACGGCCGGGTCGCCGACGCCGAGCGGATCCCCTATGCGGACAACAGCTTCGACCTCGTCGTCGGGCACGCGGTGCTGCACCACATCCCGGACGTCCGCGCGGCGTTCGCCGAGGTGCTGCGGGTGCTGAAGCCGGGCGGCCGGTTCGTGTTCGCGGGTGAGCCGACGAAGGTCGGTGACTTCTACGCGCGCAAGCTCGGTCAGATCACCTGGTACCTCACCACCAACCTGACCAAGCTCCCGGTGCTGAGCGGCTGGCGCCGCCCGCAGGAGGAACTGGACGAGTCCTCGCGTGCGGCCGCGCTGGAGGCCGTGGTCGACATCCACACCTTCGACCCGTCCGAACTGGAGTCGATGGCCCGGGGCGCCGGGGCACAGGACGTCCGCGCGGTCACCGAAGAGTTCGCGGCCGCGCTCGCGGGCTGGCCGATCCGGACCTTCGAAGCCGCCGTGCCGCAGGAGAAACTGACCTTGCGCTGGCGTCTGTTCGCGTACCGGTTGTGGCTGCGGCTGTCCGCGTTGGACAAGAAGCTGCTCGCCAAGGTGCTGCCGCGCGAACTGTTCTACAACGTGATGATCACCGGTACCAAGCGGCCGTAGGTGCCGTATCGGTTCACCCTCGACGACGTCGCCTTCCTGCGCTCCGGCGCCGGAAGCGCGGCGCTCGCCGAATGCTCGTCGCTGCCGCTGACCGACAAGACCCGCATCGCCGACGTCGCCGCCGTGCGCCGGATCGCTCCGGCACACGCGGCCGCGGTGCTGGAAACGGTGGTGCTGCGGCGCAAGTCGTCGGCCAAACTGGACTCCGCGGGCTCGTGGCTGTTCACCGGCGACGCGCTCCAGCAGGCCAGCGCCACCGCGGTCGCCCGGCATCGCGCCACGCGGCTGGCGGGCCGCGACGTCCACGACGTGACCTGTTCCGTCGGCGCGGACCTGATCGAGATCGCGCGCGTCGCCTCGCGGGCCCTGGGCTCGGATCTGGACGAGGTCCGGCTGGCGATGGCGCGGCACAACGCCGTCGAGGCCGCGGTTTCGCCTGTCCTGCTGCGCGCCGACGCGCTTCGGCCGGTCAGCCGTGCCTCGGTGATCGTCGCCGACCCGGCCCGTCGTGACTCGGCCGGGCGGCGGGCGTGGAAACCCGCCGATTTCCTGCCACCGCTGGACGGACTGGTCGAGGCGTACGCCGGTCGCGAACTTTCGGTCAAATGCGCGCCGGGGCTCGATTTCTCCATCGCGCCTTGGGCCGACGAGGTCGAACTGGTCTCTTTGGACGGTCAGGTCCGCGAGGCGTGCCTGTGGCGCGGGGTGGGAGCCACGGTGTCGCGGCGGGCGACGGTGTTGCGTTCGGACGGTACACAGTGGACGGTCACCGACGCCGACCCCGACGAGATCCCCGTGCGCGAGCCGGGCGAATGGATCGTCGATCCCGATGGCGCCGTCGTCCGGGCGGGACTCGTGCGGCATTACGCTGCGCGGCACGGTTTGTGGCAGCTCGACGAACGGATCGCGTACCTCACGGGAGACGTTCCACCGCCGGGAATCCGGGCTTTCCGGGTGTTCGAGTACGGACCGTACAGTGAGAAGAATCTGCGCGTACTGCTGAAAAAACACGATATCGGGCGGCTGGAGATCCTCGTCCGCGGTCTCGACATAGACCCGGATGCGTTGCGGCGCAAGCTGAAACCTCGTGGAAGTGAAGAAGCGACTTTGGTACTGACCAGAATCGGCCGTTCTGGAGTAGCGTTCCTTTGCCGCGCACAGATCACGTGAGGAGCACTTCCATGAGCCGGTTCACCGGTCTGCTGAAACTGGCCGCCGCCGCTGCCGCCGGAGCCGTCCTCGCCGGCGGTGCGACCGCTGTCGCGAACACCGACGACGCCGCCCGGCACCGCGGGCACGAGCCCGCCAACATCGGCCGGGTCAAACTCGACGTCAAGGCCTACTACGGCGACGTCGTCGGCAGCGACGGCAAGCACCGGTACTCCGACGACAGCCGGTTCGTCTCCGACACCGAGCGTCAGGTCGAGGACGCCAAACGGCACCTCACCAGGCGGCTCGACCGAGGCGTCGTGAACCCCGCGATCGTGCTCGACGTCGACGACACCTCCGAGGTCACCTACGGCTGGGAGGCCGACAACGACTTCGGCTTCGACCCGAAGAAGCAGCAGGAAGCGATCGACAAGGGCACGTTCGTCGCGAACAAGCCGGTGCTGGAACTGACGAATTGGGCGGCACAGCGCGGCGTCAAGATCTACTTCCTGACCGGCCGCAACGAGTTCCAGGGCCCCCAGTCGCTCAAGAACCTCGCGAACGAGGGCTTCCCGGCCCCGGCAGGCGCGTTCTTCAAGCCGAAGACCACCGCGCCGGACTACCTGCCGTGCGGGCTCACCTGCACCACCGTGCAGTACAAGGCGGGCACGCGGAAGCACATCGCCTCGACCGGCGCGACCATCGTGCTCAACTTCGGCGACCAGTTCAGCGACCTCGAAGGCGGCTACGCGGAATTCCCGGTGAAGCTGCCGAACCCGATGTACTACCTGCCCTGAGGGAATATCCGCGCGCACGCTGTCGCTGTGCCCGGTATCGGAAATTCCCGAGGGAGCTGATCCATGTCTGACAAGAAGGTGCTGAAGCCCAGCGCGGCCCACCCGATCACGGTGTCGCCGAACAAGGCGCGGGTGGTCGTCACGGTCGGCGGGAAGGTCGTGGCGGACAGCGCGAACGCGCTGACGCTGCAGGAGGCGAACTACCCGCCGGCGCAGTACATCCCGCGTGCCGACGTCGACTTCGCCCTGCTGGAGCGGACGGAACACTCGACGTACTGCCCGTTCAAGGGCGACGCGTCGTACTACAGCGTCCGCACTGGCGACGGCGTCGCCGAGAACGCCGTGTGGACCTACGAAGCGCCGCACGACGCGGTCGCCGAGATCAAGGACCACGTCGCTTTCTACCCGTCGAAGGTCGACGCGATCGAAGAGCGCTGACCCACCTCGGTCGTGCCATGAAAGGTCCTTTCCTGGCAAAATTTGCCAGGAAAGGACCTTTCATGGCGCGTGAGGGTCTTCTGGATCGTGGCGTCTTGAGGGAGTGCGTTGATCAGGACCTGGGTCATTGCGCCTCGAACCAGTTCGGCCGCGGCCGCCAGCCGAGTCGCGTCGCCGCCGTCAGCGTCCCGGTGAACAACAGGTAGTCACGGCCGGGACGACGCAGACGGGAACTTCCCGGTGCTCGCGCGACAGGGTGACCTCGTCGGCCCAGCCATGCGACGGCAGGGCGCGCCGAACGCCCCGCCGAGTCCGAGGCCGCGACACCCGTCGAGGCGTGATCCGTGCTGGAGGCGCGACCGGAAACCCTCGGCCCGGGGGAAAACGTTTGACGGTGGACGACGTCCGGCGGTCAGATGTTTGCCGTGAGTTCTGAGCATCCCGTTGACGAGAATCTCGTACGGAGGTTGATCGCGGCCCAATTCCCCCGTTGGGCGGGGCTGGCGGTGGAACGGTGGCCGTCCGGTGGCACGGTCAACGCCATGTTCCGGCTGGGTGACGACCTCGCCGTGAGGCTGCCGCTCGGGGAGAGCGGCGCCGAGGACGTGCAGCTGGAACAGAAGTGGCTGCCCCGTCTCGCGTCCCGGCTCCCCACACCCATTCCCGAAGTAGTGGGGGTGGGCCAGGCCGCCGAGGGCTATCCATGGCGATGGTCGGTGTATCGCTGGTTGCCGGGGGAGCATCCGCGGGCGGGCGCGCTGCGCCGGCCAGTCCAGCTGGCCGAGGAGCTGGCGGAGTTCGTGACGGCGATGCGCAAGGTCACCCTTCCGAGGGCGCCGGTGGCACACCGCGGCGGACCGCTCGCGACGCTCGACGCGGAGACTCGTGCGGCCGTCGAGCGTTTACGCGCGATTCAAGAGGAGAACGTCGACTGTGACGCCGCCATCGCCGTCTGGGAGAAGGCGTCAGAAACCGCGGACTGGGCCGGGCCACCGGTGTGGCTGCACGCGGATCTGCTGCCGGGCAACCTTTTGCTCGAGGACGACCGGCTTTCCGCGGTGATCGACTTCGGCTGCCTGGGAATGGGCGATCCGGCCTGCGACCTGTTCCCGGCATGGAATCTGCTGCCCGCCGAGGCGAGGGAGGTCTTTCGTACGGCGTTGCGCGTGGACGACGCGACCTGGGCCCGCGGCCGAGGACGGACGCTTTCGCAGGCGCTGATCGCCTTGCCGTACTACCGGAAAACCAACGCCGCGATGGCAGACAACGCGCGGCACGTGATCCGCGCGGTGCTGGAGGAGTGTGGTTATTGAAGGGTGAGCGAAGATGCCGTGGTTCCGCGTTCTTCACCGGCCAAAGCTTCGCCACGACAACGACATGTAGAGAGCGCACCCCAAGCATGCCGAATATCCCCACAGACCCAGGTCTTTCGGCCTATGTCCTGAGGTGCATGGTGTTGCGTCTCGGTTCTCCTGACGGGTCCAGATAGGAGGGTGGAGTGAATTCGGGTAGTCCGTCTTGGGCGATTTGGACTTTCCATTCGCTGTGGTGGATGAGCCGGTGGTGTTTGGTGCACAGGAGCACGAGGTTGTCGATCTTCGTTTCGCCGTGGTGCCGCCAGAAGACGATGTGATGTGCTGTGCAGCGTGGTACGGGCATATCACAACCCGGAAAGGCGCAGCCGCCGTCGCGAATGGTGAGGGCGTATTTCTGGGCCAACGACACGGTCCGTTTGGATCGGCCGATGTCGAGTGGTTCGCCCGCCGTACCGAGAACACCGGGTCGGATCCGGGCGTCGCAGGCGAGGATGCGGGCGTCGGTGGCACTGATCGGCCCGACCAGATCCAGGTGCGCCTCACCGAGATCGTTGATCAGATCCTCGTAGGACATGGTCACGAGGATGTGGGTGGCTTCCCCGGCCTGGCCGGGAAGGTTCCGGCTGGTGGTCTTCAGCCGCACGTAGTCGGTGAAGGCATCCCCATAACGCTCATCTTGCGTGCGGGAGTCCCGGACCCCGTCGATGGCTTTGTGTGGTTTGGCCATCGGGTCGAGGTCGGACTTCAACCGCGCGTAGGTTTCGAGGTCGAGGGTGGCTTTGAGTCCGAGGGTGCCGTCGCGGTGTTTGATGAACCGCAACTCGGGCCGCACGTCTTTGGGGTCCTCGTTGCGGGGTTCTTTCCCGTCGGGATCGAGTTTGTCGAGGAGTCGTCGTCCGGCGCGGGCGATCTGCCGGGGTCCGGCGTGCCGGGCGAGGTCGACGAGGATCTTCTCTCCGCTTCGCATGTCTTCTTCCGGGACGGTGGAGGGGATCCGGGCGAGGGTGCGGATGATCGCGTCGATCTGCCCGCCCCCGATCGCGCCCTCCGCGGCGGCCTCAGCGGTCAAGGGCGCCAGAGGCGGCACGACCTCGCCACCCACCACCACCCCGGGATGCAGCGCCAGCACCCGGTCGGCACGACGACCGGCTTCCNNTTGTTGATTTCCGCGAGGATCGCGTTCTGCTCCGCGTCCAATTGCCGCTTCAAGACTTCGATTTCCTGCTTACGGGCATGCAGCGTCGCGGTATCGGCGCGCCACCACTCGGAGCGCACCGCCTGGGGACTGTTTTCGCTGGCCACGACGTCAAGAATACACGCGCTCGAACACGTGTGCTAGTAATCTTCATGCAGTATTCGGCGGTGGATAGATTCCTTGGGTGCGTTAAAGGACTGCGAAGCGATGTGAAAGCCGCGAAGCGCCACTACGCGGCCAGTGGGGCGGAGGTAGCGGCTACTCGGTCACCAGAATTCGGCACACACCCGCTCTCCACAGCGCGAAGAGCGGTGAGCACCGGACGAATTCGTTGGCTTACCCCGAAGTCGACGGCAGAACCGTCGTCGAGGGGGTACGACCACGGTGAGAGTGACCGGTCCGGCTGCGCGACGACCTCACCGCGGCGGAACGTGACTGACGCCGTCAAACGACCGTTCGAGCGCGGACGCCCTGGGGTTCCGGCCCCGGGACGTGTACTCTGGGAGGTGGCGCCGCTCTTCCAGCGTGACGCCGATCCGGCACGAGACGGGCGGAATTCGCCCCCGGCCTCGCCGAAGACCGCGGATGAGCGGTCCCCATTCGAAAGGTTTCACCGTCAAAACTCACAGCATGGACAGTGCGCTGTTCAGCCACCCGCTCGACACTCAGGTCGAGCGACACGACCACACGGCCCCTCAGGGCGAGCGATACGAGGACCTGTTTCGCGAGCCCTCCTACCCCAACCCGGAACCCTCGGACGACACCGTTCGTTGAACGGGATAGCTCAACGTTTTGGGTGTCGTGTGGTCCAGCACGCTCGCGCAGAATTCGTCGCGGGCGTCGCCCTTGTGCGTCGCGCCGTGACACCGGCTGAGTCAGCCGGTACCAGTCCCGGCCATCGACAAGAGATGACGACATGACCTCAGTTCTCACACCTCCGGACAGCGTGGAGCGGCAAGCGCCGCAACCGCTGTTGTCCGGTGAGCAGTCCCGCACCGAAAACTTTCTCGTCAAGCTGTTCGCGGTGGTGCCGCTGGTGGCACTGGCCGCCTCTGTCCCCTTCGCGTGGGGGTGGGGACTCGGGTGGGTGGATCTCGGCCTCGCCGTCGGGTTCTACTTCCTGACCGGCCTCGGGGTGACCATCGGTTTCCACCGCTACTTCACTCACGGCGCCTTCAAGGCCAACCGCGGCCTGCGGATCGCGCTCGCGGTCACCGGCAGCATGGCCATGCAGGGCCCGGTCGTCGGCTGGGTGGCCGACCACCGGCGCCATCACGCCTTCGCCGACCGCGAGGGCGACCCGCACTCCCCGTGGCGGTTCGGTACCACCCCGGCCGCGCTGGCCCGCGGTTTCTGGCACGCCCACATGGGCTGGCTGTTCGACCGCGAGAAGACCAACGTGCAACGGTTCGCGCCCGATCTGCAGGCCGATCGTGACATCGCCCGGATCGATCGCCTGTTCCCGGTGCTCACCCTGGTGACGTTGCTGGCCCCGGCCGTGCTCGGCGGGCTGATCACGATGTCGTGGTGGGGGGCGCTGACGGCGTTCTTCTGGGCGAGCCTGGTCCGTGTCGCGCTGCTGCACCACGTGACGTGGTCGGTGAACTCGCTGTGTCACCTGATCGGTGACCGCCCGTTCGCCGCCCGCGACAAGTCCGCGAACTTCTGGCCGCTCGCCATCGCTTCGATGGGCGAGTCCTGGCACAACTCCCACCACGCCGACCCGACCGGCGCCCGGCATGGTGTCCGACGCGGCCAGCTCGACATGTCCGCGCGGTTGATCTGGCTGTTCGAGAAGGCAGGCTGGGCGACCGACGTCCGGTGGCCGAAGGCCGATCGTCTCGGCCGCAAGCTCAATCCCGGCCATTCCTTGTCGCTGCGCGGGAGTGCGCGGCGAGGCTGAGCCTCAGGCCGAACCTCGTGAACCGCTCCAGTTCCCGCCGGGAATTTCTTCGCTCACGCGGTGCGAAGTGCCGTGACGGCCGTGGTGAACATCGTGGTTTTGATCGCGGAAATGGTGCCGCGATCCTTTCCGGCGAGCGGGCGGACGACGTCGGCGGCGTACTCGAGCAATGCCGGCTCCTCGGCGACGGCGTCCACTAGCCCGAGGTCTCGCGCGTCCGTGCCGCCGAAGCGGCGTCCCGTGGTCATCGAGGCGATCGCGGCCGCGGGGGTGAGCTTGCCCTGGATCAGCGCGGCCATCCCCGGGGTGAACGGGATGTCGATGTCGGCTTCGGGGAAGCAGAAGTACCCGCGGTCGGCGCGCATCACCCGGAAGTCGTGCGCCATCGCCAGCATCGCGCCGGCGCCGAACGCGTGCCCGTTGATCGCGGCGACCGTGTGCACGCCGAGGGTGAGCACACGGGCGAACAGTTCGTGGACCTCGGCGACGTATTTCCCGGCCTGGTCACTGTTGGCGGTGAGCCATTCGAGGTCGAGGCCGTTCGAGTAGAACTTCCCGGAGCCGGTGGTGACCAGCACCGCCGGATCAGGATGCGCGACGACGGTGTCCAGCAGGGAATGCACGGTCTCCAGCCACGACGGCGAAAATCGGTTCTCGTCGTCGCCGAGGTCGAGCACGAACACCGGGGTTTCATCGCGGAGGGTGGGCATTTCGGTCCTTTCGGGGTGGGAGCAGGAGTACGGCGCGGACCGCGGCGGTGAGCCGGGCGCGCGAGTCTTCGGAGATGGGCTCGCCCGCGGTGAACGCGCGGCGGAACAGGGCCGTCGGCAGATCGACCACACAGGTCGTGAGCACCTCGACGGCTTGGGCGTCCCGCCGGTCCCAGAGCCTTTCGGCGAGCCTGATCAGGAGTGCGACGAGGCGTTTGTCCAGCGCCAGGAGGTCGACGGCGAGATCCTCCGGGACCTGCGGGCCGAGCAGGTGCTCCTTCTTGACGGTCAGGAGCATCCTGGCCGCTTCGGGCCTACGGTCGGCGAACGCGGCCGGTGCGCCCGCCGCGGCCACGACCGCCGCGACCGGATCTTCCGCCTGGTCGACCAGTTCGGTCTGGAGGTCGAGGAAGTCGCCGGCCGCACGCGACCAGACATGGGCCAGCAGCGCGCCGAGTGAGCCGAAGGCGTGGTAGATCGTGCCGTTGGGGACTCCCGCCGCGGTCGCGAGGGACCGGACGGTGACTCCGCGGGCGCCGACCTCGACGACGAGGCGCTCGGCGGTGTCGAGCAACCGGTCCAGATCGTGCACGCGGGGGCGGGCCATGGGGCGAGAGTAACAGAGCGCTTGCTCTAGAACCTGCTGTCGCGGGTGGTGACGTGGTTCACGTGCCGTGCTGTCACATCGGACCGGCGGCCGGGGTCAACCCGGCGAATCACCGAGAACCAAGGGAGACAGCGAAATGTCCACCGCTTACGTCATCGTCACCATCGTCGGCGCGTTCATGGCCGCCTTCTCGGCCGCCTCGATCTTCTTCCGCGCCAAGTGGGTCGTGCGGCCGCTGGCCGACTACGGCGTGCCGCACGGCTGGTGGAACCGCCTCGGTGCCGCGAAGGTCGCGGGCGCGTTCGGCCTGATCGCGGGCCTGTGGGTACCCGCGATCGGGGTCGCGGCGGGGATCGGCCTGGTGCTCTACTTCACCGGCGCCGTGCTCACCGTGCTCCGCGCGCACTGGCCTTCGCATGTCGTGTTCCCGCTGATGTACCTGGCGCCGGTGACCGCGTCCCTGGTGCTCGGGTTCGCCGCTTGACCTCAGGCGTCCGGGGACCACACCGCCAGTTCGGCGCCGCCGGGCTCGCGGAAGTGGAACCGGCGCCCACCGGGGAAGGCGAACGGCTCGACCGTGACGACTCCGCCCGCCGCCTCGACGGATTCCCTCGCCCGGTCGAGGTCGTCGGTGCGGATCGTCACGAGCGGCGCCGCGGTCTGCTGTGCGGCGTCCTGCTGGAAACCGAGCGAAACCACGCCGCCGCTCTGGACGTCGCTGTATGCCGGACCGTACGGCGTCGCCGTCCAGCCGAAGGCCTTCTCGAAGAACCGGCTCGAGTCGCCTGCCGAGCTCGACGGGAACTCGACGAAGTCGATTTCGTACCTGGGCCGGAAGCTACTCCGGCCCACCGACAGAAACTCAGACGCTGCGCAGCACTGAGACCACGACGCCGAGCACGGCCGCGCGATCCCCGTCGATGACGTCGTAGGCGGGGTTGCGCGGTTCGAGGTACACGTGGCCGTCGCGACGGCGGTACACCTTGACCGTGGCCTCTTCGTCGATCATCGCGGCGACGATCTGGCCGGAATGCGCCTCCTGCTGCTGCTTCACCACGACGATGTCACCGTCGCAGATCGCCGCGTCGATCATCGAATCACCGCGCACCCGCAGCCCGAAGACGTTCCCGCGACCGGTGAGTTCACGCGGAAGGGTCATCACGTCGTCGACGTGCTCGACGGCCGAGATGGGCGTTCCCGCGGCGATGTCACCGACGACGGGAACCGGCACGGAGTCCTCTGTGGATTGTCGCGGCTGGGTGCCGTGCAGGAACGCGCGCACGTCGATGGGCCGGGAAATCGAGCTGCTGCGGCGGAGAAAACCCTTCTCCTCCAAAGCCGCCAGATGCTTCGACACCGAGGACGCCGACCGCAGGCCGACCGCTTCGCCGATCTCCCGCGTGCTCGGCGAGTATCCGTGCTCGACCACCCATTCGCGGATGGTCAGCAGGATCTTCTGCTGGCGCTCCGGCAGGGAAGCGGCTTCCTCGAACACGTCAAGATCGTGGTAGGCGGTCATCCGCGGAATGGTAGTTCGTGCAGGCCGCCGCGATCGCCGCGGTGTCCCAATAGAACGGCCACACCTCGGTGATGCGCCCGTCCTCGACGGTGATCGTCTGCAGGATCGGGAAGTCCAGTTCACGGCCGGTGGCCCTGGCCCGGACGTGCACCCGGGTCGACACGACCAGCGGGCTCTTCTCGCTCAAGAAGCTCTGCTCCACCAGGTCGAAGACCTCCCAGGTCTCGCCCATGGCGAGAAAGAACCGTTCCATGCCTTCGTGGCCGCGCCAGATTCCGCCGTACGGCAGGCCATCCGCCTGATGCAGTACCACATCGGGGGAGAAGAACGGGGCGAGCGGCGCGAAAGACGCCTTGCCGGGACCGCCCGCGGTGAAGTAGTCGGCTTCCGCCGCGTACATGCCTTCGAGGACGGACAGCGCATCGTTAGTTCGGGTCACGGTCACCACCGTGGCCCACGGCGCGCCCGGGCGCTGGCGGTTATCCGCCGTGAAGATCGGCCGGATGGCCGCGCGGCGGGGCCGAAAGACCGAGCACGCCGCCACTTCCGCTTGCTTGACTCGATCGTATGAACACGAAGATCACGGCGGTGGTGCTCGTCACCGCGACCGCGACGGTCACCTTGGCCGGATGCGGTCTCAAAGAAAGCCTGACCGAAAAGGCGAACGGTCATGTGAAGGCGGTCGGCTACCCGACCGGTGCGGAAGGCAAGCGGGACAAGGACGCCCGGCTCCCGGAGTGGGTGCCGGACAAGGCCGCGTCGGTCACCGAGGTCATCCGGACCACCGGTTCGGAGCGGCTCCTGCGGTTCACCGGCGGGGAACTGCCCGATCTCTGCGTGCCGGGCCCCGCCGCGCCTCGGACGGCCACGCTGATCGCCCCTTGGTGGCCGCAGGGCCAGGAAAGCCGGACCGACAAGGTCTGCGGTGAATGGCATGTGCTCGTCCAGGACGGCGCCGTCTACGCGTTCAAACCGGAAACGTTGGTGAGTCCCAGGTCCTGAGCCGCGACAGCCGGGTTCTCCGGCTGGCAGGGCTTGCCAGGTCCGTGCCAGCGCGGTGTGCGTCACCTGCCAGGGAACCGCGACAGCATCCGGAATGTCATTCCAGTCGCGATTCACGAGGGGTAACCATGCACACTCCGGTCACGATCATCGGTGCCGGACTCGGGGGCCTCACCCTCGCCAGGGTGCTGCACGTACACGGGATCCCGGCCGTCGTCCACGAGGGGGAACCCTCGCCGATGGCCCGGTCGCAGGGCGGGATGCTCGACATCCACGACTACAACGGCCAGCTCGCCGTCGAAGCGGCAGGTCTGATGGACGAGTTCCGCGGGCTGATCCTGGAAGGCCGCCAGGCGCTGCGCGTCCTCGATTCGGACGGGACCGTCCTGTTCGAGAAGGGCGACGACGGTACGGGTGGCCGTCCCGAGGTCTACCGCGGCGAACTGCGGCAGATGCTGCTCGACTCGCTTCCGGACGGCACCGTCCGGTGGGCGAGCAAAGCCGTCGGGACGCGGGCACTGGGCGACGGCCGCCACGAAGTGACCTTCGCCGACGGCAGCACCACCGTCACCGGTCTGCTGGTCGGCGCCGACGGCGCGTGGTCACGGGTGCGGCCGCTGCTCACGGACGCCATACCCGAGTACACCGGCGCGTCCGTCGTCGAGACCTATCTGTTCGACGCCGACACCCGGCATGTCGCCGCGGCCGAGGCGGTCGGCGGCGGGGCGATGTTCGGGAACGGGGCCACGCCGGGCAAGAGCATCAACGCGCACCACGAGCGGGGTGACACCTTGCACGGCTACGTGGAGATCACCGAACCGCTGGACTGGTTCGAGACCATCGACTTCACCGACACGGCCGCGGCCACCGCGCGGATCGCGCGCGAGTTCGACGGCTGGGCACCGGAACTCCTCGCGCTGATCACCGAAAGCGACATCGCGCCGATCCATCGTCCGCTCTTCGCCCTGCCGGCCGGGCGTCGGTGGGACAGGGTGCCGGGGGCGACCCTCGTCGGCGACGCCGCGCACCTCGCGGCACCGAACGGCGAAGGCGCCAACCTGGCGATGCTCGACGGCGCCGAACTCGGTAAGGCCCTCGCCGCCCGCCCCGGCGACGTCGAAGCCGCGATCGCCGAATACGAACAGGCCATGTTCACGCGCTGGGAAACCCCTCTCGACGAGGACTTCCTGCTCGAAAGCCTCTTCGGCGACGAGGTCCCCGAGCGGCTGCTCAACCTGTTCGGGGGCGAGGAGCGCGCGTCCTGAGGTCGACGGCTAGAGCTCGAGCATCGCGGTGGCGATCTCGCCGGCGGCCGCGGCGGGGATCGCCGTCGCGGCCTGTTCGAGTACCAGCAGCCGCGCGCCGGGGATCTCGCGCGCGAGTGCTTCGCCGTTGCCGACCGGGAAGAACCGGTTGTGCCTGCCGTGCACCACGAGCGCCGGTATCGCGAGCTCCGGAAGGCGTTCGCGCCACCGCGGCGCGCAGTCGAGCTTGGAGAACACCAAACCAACCTGGTTGGCCAGCTGGACGGCGGGCTCCGTGCTCGGCGCGCGGTCGAAGACGCGTTCGGCGGTCGCGCGGGCCGCGGCGGGGTCGTCGCCGAGGATCTCCGCTCCGGCGGCGGCGAACTCCGCCACGGCGGCGCGATCGGACCAGTCGGGCATCGGGAGCGCGAACCGTCGCTTCAGCACCGCCATGTCGTGGTCGGGCAGGTCGTCGTCGACCGGGCCCGGCGCGACGGGCCGGGTTCCGGCGAGGGTCAGCGCGGAGAACGCGTCCGGGTGGTCGAGCACGGCGACCTGGGCGACCATCCCGCCGACACCGACGCCCGCCAGATGCGCGGGCCGGTCGTCGAGCCCGCGGGCGAGCGCGGCCGCGTCGGCGGCGAGATCCCGCAGCGTGTACGCGGGCGCTTCGGGGTCGACGGTGGTCGACGTGCCGGAGTCGCGCAGGTCGTAGCGCACGACGTGGCGGCCGCCGCGCGCGAGGGACGCGCAGAGCTCGTCGGGCCAGGAAAGCATGGTCGTACCGCCCACCAGCAGCACGAGGGGCGCTTTCGGGTCACCGAAATGCTCGACCCCGAGCGTGACGCCTTCGGGTGTGCGGAACGAGTGCATCGTCAACCTCCAGGACGGCCGCGTGATCGTGGCCACGTTAGCCAAGTGGCGGAGTGACGGTACGGGTAACTGGTTAACTGGAAGCCATGCTGGTGGGAGCGCACGAGGTCGAGGCCTTCGAGGCGGCGAGGGCGCGGCTGGAGGCGATCGCGTACCGCCTGCTGGGATCCGCGAGCGACGCCGAGGACGCGGTGCAGGACACGTACCTGCGCTGGCAGTCCGCCGACCGGGAGCTGATCGAGACGCCCGAGGCGTGGCTGACGAAGGTGCTCACCAACCTCTGTCTCAACCGGCTCACCTCGGCGCGGGCCAGGCGGGAAACCTATGTGGGCCAGTGGCTTCCCGAGCCGGTCTTCGCCGGGGACCGGATGCTCGGCCCGTCCGAGACCGTCGAGCAGCGTGAGTCGGTCTCGATCGCGATGCTCACCCTGATGGAACGGCTGTCGGCCAAGGAACGCGTCGTCTACGTGCTGCGCGAAGCGTTCGGTTACTCGCACGGGGAGATCGCCGAGGTCCTCGACCTCACCGAGTCGAACTGCCAGCAGATCTACCGCCGTGCCAAGCAGCACCTGGCCGCCGACCGGCGCCGGGTCGAGGTCGACGCGGACGCGGCCCGGAAGATCGTCGAGGAGTTCCTCGCCGCGGCGCTCAGCGGCAGGACCGACTCACTGGTGCGGATGCTGACCGACGACGCGATCCACGCGGGCGACGGCGGCGGCGTGTTCTTCTCGCTGCCGCGGCCGATCACCGGTGCGCTGCGGGTGGCGAGGTTCCTGCGCGGGCTGTTCCAGCCCAGCGAGGCCAAGTGGGAGCTGATCGGCGGCAGGCCCGTCCTGTTCGCCGCGGTCGCCAACGGTATGCCCGCGCTGGTGCTTTTGGTCGGAGACCAGGTCGTCATCGTCCTCACCCTGGACGTGACCACCGACGGCATCGCGGCCGTCCACACCCAGGCGAACCCCGCCAAACTCGACCGCGCGGCGCGCCAATGGGCCGCCTCGGACCACGGGGAAGCACTCGCCGACAACTGGTGACCTGGATCACAACTCACTCCTGTCAGGTTTCGTGCCGCTGTCCGGTTCAGGAAGCGAACACCGACCGGACAGGAGTGAGATCATGAAGCACCGCATCGTCGTCCTCGGGGCCGGATACGCCGGAGCCAACGCCGCCGGGCGCCTGGCCAAGCGACTGCACCCCGCCGACACCGAGATCACCCTCGTCAACGCCGATCCCGAGTTCGTCGAGCGCGTCCGCATGCACCAGCTCGCGACCGGCCAGGACCTGAAGCCCCGCGCGCTGACCGACGTCTTCGCGGGCACGGGCGTGCAGGTGCGGATCGCACGGGTCGCCGCCGTCGACGCCGAACGCAAGACCGTCGCCCTCGCCGACGGCTCCGGCGAGATCGCCTACGACACGCTCGTCTACGCCCTTGGCAGCACGGCCGCCGATCACGGCGTTCCCGGCGTCGCCGAGCACGCGCACCACATCGCCGGCAAGCAGTCCGCGCTGCGGCTGCGCGCGCGGCTGGCCGACCTCGCCGCGGGCGGGACCGTGCTCGTGGTCGGTGGTGGCCTCACCGGCATCGAGGCCGTCACCGAGATCGCCGAAGCCCGGCCGGACCTGGAAGTCGCACTCGCCACCCGCGGCGGCCTCGGTGACTGGCTGAGCGAGAAGGCGCGGGACCACCTGCGCAAGGCGATCGACCGGCTCGGCATCACCGTGCACGAGCACACCGGCGTCGCGAGCGTCGGGCCGGACGGCGCGGTCACCGCCGACGGCCGCGCGATCCCGGCCAAGGTGACCGTCTGGACGGCGGGCTTCGCCGTCCACCCCATCGCCGCGGCCACGACCCTGGAGGTCTCCGCGACCGGGCAGATCGTCGTCGACGAGACCATGCGGTCGGTCTCGCACCCCGACGTGTACGCCGTCGGCGATGCCGCGTTCGCCCCGGGAGCGAGCGGCGACACCTTGCGGATGTCCTGCGCCTCGGGCGTTCCTTCGGCCCAGCTGGCGGCCGACGTCATCGCCGCGCGCCTGACCGGGCGTCCGATCCCTCCGAACAAGATCGGCTACACCGGACAGTGTGTCAGCCTCGGTCGCCGCGACGCCATCGTGCAGTGGGTGACCCCGGACGACCAGCCCAAACCGTCCGCGGTCACCGGCAAGACGGCCGCGCGCCTGAAGGAGATGATCTGCAAGACCGCGGCCTGGAGCGTCTCCCACCCGACGTCGATGCTCCCCACCCGTCGCCGCCACGCTATCCCGGCCGAAGAGCCCGTCGTGATCACCGCCTGAAGGCCCTCGATCGAGCAATGGAGACACCATCATGATGCTGATCACCGGAGCCAACGGCGTCGTGGGCCGTCAGGTACTGAACCTGCTCCTGCGCGAGGGCACTCTCGTCGCCGCGGTCACTCGCGGCCCCGGCGGGCCACCGCTTCCCGGCGGCGCGAAAGTCGTCAGTGGTGACCTGTTCCGTCCACAGTGGATCAAGGCGGCCTTGGACGGAGTCGAAGCGATCCAGCTCAGTCCGCGTGCCACCGGCCCTGGCCTCGACGAGTTGCTGAAGCCGGCCGCCGGGCAAGGCGTTCAGCGCGTGGTGCTGCTTTCGGCCACCACTGTGGAACACCCGGCGGGGAAGCCCGCTTCGCGGCCAACGCGCTCGCGTGGACGCCGCAGCTCAAGGCGGGCGATGTGGTGCGCGGCGCCTACGGCAGGGCCGCCACCTCGCCGATCCACGAAACCGACATCGCCGCTGTCGCCGTACAAGCCCTTCGCGGCAGCATCCCCACAGAGTCGGCATACACGCTGACGGGTCCGCGATCGCTGGACCAATTCGAGAAGGTGCGGCTCATCGGCGACGCCACCGAACGGACGTTGTCCTTCCAGGAGATGCCACCCGAACAGGTCCGGCAAGGCATGCTCGCGCAGGGACTGCCCGAGGAGGTCCCCGCCCGCCTGCTCGGCTCCCTGGCCGACTACAGCGAACGCCCCGGCCCCACGACCGGCACCGTGGAAGACCTCCTCGGGCGGCCCGCGCTCACCTTCGCCGACTGGGCACGCGACAACGCGGACGCCTTCCGGCATTGATCACCGCGAGGATCCGGTACGGCTCAGGTGGTCGGCCGCCCCGCCCCGGCGTAGTCGTCGCCCTGCTTCCGGTAGGTGTGCACCTGCACCGCCTGTCCGGTCTGCGGGGCGTCGATCATCTGCTGGTTCCCGATGTACAGCCCGACGTGGTGGATCTTCGTGTTCGGCTCGCCGTAGAAGATCAGGTCGCCCAGCTGGGGGTCGGTCACCTTGGGCACGCTGTGGTACTGCGTATGGGCGGTGCGCATGAGCTTGACGCCGGCGCTCGCGTACGCGGCCGTCGTCAGACCGGAGCAGTCGAAACCGGGGTCACCACCGCCGGTGCCGTTCCCGCCCCAGACGTAGGGCAGGCCGATCTTGTCGATGGCGAAGTTGACCGCGCTGAGCGCCGCGGCGTTCGGCGGCTGCGGGCTCTGGCCGACCGTGCCGTAGACGTTCACCGTCGCGAGCGTGCGGTGCATCAGCAGCGGCGCGGGCTGCAGGGTGCTCACCGCGTTCCACCAGGTCTGGCCCTGGCCGAGATCGCGCCCGTCCGCGCACAGGGCACGCCCGGCGGTAAGGGTGGCGTCGTCGATGTTCTGCGGATCCGGCTTGCCCCCGCTCGCCGAGGCTTTGAACCGGTTCCAGATCGCGGGCGCCAGCTGCAGCGGGCCGCTCGCGTTCTGGACCGACACGACCTTGTTGTAGAAGTCGCGGACCTCGATCATCCCGATCGGCACGGTCAGCACGCCATCGGCGTTGATACTCGAACCGGTGGCCCGGCCGTGGTCCGACGCGACCTTCCCGAGCGCCGCCAGCGTCACCCAGGACAGCCGGCAGCCCGGCGTTTCCTTGCTCAGCGCCACGGTGGTCTTCGCGTAGCCGGTCATCGCGCGCAGCGGGATGTCGAGCCAGCCACTGGTCTTCGACACCCAGGCGTCGAACTCCTGCCCCATCTGCGGCGGGACCTTCGGCTGTTCCTTCGGCAGCTCCGCGGGGGCGGACGACGACGGCGGAGCGGGCGGGACCGAGGACTGGACGGCGGCGGCTTCCGGCTTGGTCTCGTCCTTCGGCGCGAAGGTGATGGCGGCGACCAATGCGGCGGCCGCGACGACGACCGCGGCGGCGATCACCGGAAGTCTGCGGCGGCGTGAGGTTTCCTGTGCCATCAGCGGCCGCCGATGACACGGCCGAGAACGAAGTCGCGGAAGGCCTCGACGTCGGTGGTCAGCGCGACGTCGATGACGCGCCCCGGCACGGCCTGCGGATCGGTACTTCGCAGCCTTCGCCGGTCGACGAGGGTCGCCCCGCGCGCGGGGCCGAAGCCGCAATCGACGTCCACCGGATACGACTCGGTGTCGAGGATGCCCGGCCGGATCGCTTCCGCGACCGCCACCGCGTCGTGCATCACCATCCCCGGGAAACCGAGGATCGGGCTGTAGTGCTCGACGTAGGTGGGGGTGAGCGCTTCGAGCGCCGCGCCGAGCGGGCCGGACGCGGCGAGTTTGCCGAGCCAGGTGGTGTCGACCGTGCACTGGTGCGTGATGTCAAGCGGGACCAGCACCGTGGGGATGTCCTCGTCGGCCAGCACCCGGCGCGCGGCCTCGGGGTCACTCCAGATGTTGAACTCGGCGGCCGTGGTGGAATTCCCCTTGGTCACGCCGCCGCCCATGATGACGAGTCGGCCGATCTTCTCGCGCAGTTCCGGATGGGCGGCCAGCAGCAGCGCGATGTTCGTGAGCGGGCCGATCGGGGCGATGGTCACCGGTTCGTCGGCGGCTTCGAGCAGATCCGCCAGCAGGCGGACGGCGCCGCGTTCGTCGAGCGGGCGCGCCGCCTCCGGCAGCAGGCCGGCGTGGCCGGACAGGCCGTCCTGGCCGTGGACGAAACCGGCGGCCTTGGCGTTGTCGTAGACCAGCGGCCGCGCCGCACCGGCGGCGACGGGCACGTCGTCACGGTCGAACAGCCGCAGCAGACGCCGTGCGTTGGCGGTGGTGTGGCTCAGCGGGACGTTGCCGAACACCGTGGTCACGCCCAGCAGGTCGACGTCGTCGGACCGCGCGGCGAGTGCCAGCGCGAAAGCGTCGTCGACCCCTGGGTCGGTGTCGATGATCAGCTTGGTGCCCATACGCGTGCTCCCCTTTGCGGTCGGCGGCCTGATCACAGGTTACGGTCACCGGTATGACGTCCATGTGGGGTGCGCCCGCGTTGTCGAGGTTGCGCGCTTGGGGCCAGGCCCGTCGCGACCCGAGGCAGGCGAAGTTCCTGACCGCGGATTCGCTGCGCTGGGTGCTGCGGAACCGCGCTTACACGCCTTGGTACCTGGTCCGGTACTGGCGGCTGCTCAAGTTCCGGATCGCGAATCCGCACATCATCCTGCGCGGCATGGTGTTCCTCGGCAAGGACGTCGAGATCCACTGCCGCCCCGGTTACGGGCGCCTGGAGATCGGGCGCTGGGTGCACATCGGCGACGGCAACGCGATCCGCTGCCACGAAGGTTCGCTGCGCATCGGCGACAAAGCCGTGTTCGGGCGCCAGAACGTGCTCAACGGTTACCTCGACATCGAACTCGGCGCGGCCACGCTCGTCGCGGACTGGGTGTACATCTGCGACTTCGACCATGTCACCACCGACATCACCGTCCCGATCAAGGACCAGGGCATCGTGAAGTCACCGGTGCGGATCGGTCCGGACACCTGGATCGGCACCAAGGTCTCCGTGCTCAAGGGCACCCGGGTCGGCCGCGGCTGTGTCCTCGGCGCGCACGCCGTGGTGCGGGGCGACATCCCGGACTACTCGATCGCCGTCGGCTCACCGGCCCGCGTGGTGCGGAACCGGCAAGACGACTACGCCGCCGACGCCGCGCGTCGCGAAGCCGTCGCGGACATGGCGCGTAAGGCGAACAAGGCGCTTCAGAAGACCCTGGGCGTCGAGAACTAGCCGCGCAGCTGCTCCCGGACCTCCATGAGCGCGAAGCCCAGCAGGTTCTGCCCGCGCCAGTAGTCGGGGCGCGTGGCGTTCTTGTCGTCACGGGCGACGCCGCTGCCCCAGACCAGGTCCATCTTCGACGCCTCGACGATCACCTTGTCGCCCGTGCTCAGCAGGAACTCGCGCAGTTCGGCGTGCTGGCGGAACTTCTCCAGGTTCCCGTCGACGACGACGTCGAAGCGGTGCCGTTCCCATTTCTCCGCGTCGAAGTTCGCGACCTCGCGGCCGAGGATCTTGGCGGTCTTGGGGTCCGGCGCCTCCCGGATCGCCCGCGCGGCGTCGTAATCGCCGAACAGTTCGGCCTTGCCCGCCATCATGTAGTGCTCGGCCGTCGGGTACCGCTCGCCGCCCGCGACGAACGGCGCCACCCACCACTGGCTCAGGCAGGCGGCGTTGACCCGGCCGCTCTTGAGCGGGGTGTGGCCGTAGAAGAGCTGGTACTCGGGCTCCGCGCCACTGTGGACCAGCTCGCGCAACGCATCGAGACTCCGGACTCCGTCGACCTTGCTCACCATGACGTCCAGTGGACCACAGACCACCGACAACCCGTGCACTGGACTCGGACCACTCTCCGTCGTGGCCGGGGGTGGTCAGTACATTCAGCATCCGTGCAAGGGATCGAAACGGTGAGCGCCCGAACGGTCGAAGAGGCCGCGAAACGACTGGCCGGGGTGGTGACCCGCACGCCGCTCGAACCGAACGAGCGGCTCTCGGCGCGGGTCGACGCCCGGGTCTGGCTCAAACGCGAAGATCTCCAGACCGTGCGCTCGTACAAGATCCGCGGCGCCTACAACTTCATCGTCCAGCTCGACGCGGACAAGCGGGAACGCGGCGTCGTCTGCGCGAGCGCGGGCAACCACGCGCAGGGCGTCGCGTACGCGTGCCGCCGTCTCGGCGCGAACGGCCGCGTCTACGTCCCCGGCACGACTCCCCGGCAGAAGCGCGAGCGCATCGCGACGTTGGGCGGTTCGCAGATCGAGGTCATCGTCGTCGGCGAGACCTACGAAGACGCCTTCAGCGCCGCGAAGCAGGACGCCGAAAGCACCGGCGCGACGCTGGTCCCCGCGTTCGACGCGCCGGAGACGGTCGCCGGACAGGGCACGGTCGCGATGGAGGTCGTCGCGCAACTCGGCTTCGTCCCGGACGTCATGGTGGTGCCGGTCGGCGGGGGCGGGCTGCTCGCGGGGATCGCCGCGTGGGCCGCGGAACGCGCGCCGGAGATGCGGATCGTCGGCGTCGAACCGGCGGGCGCGGCCTGTATGGCGGCCGCGCTGGCGGCGGGGGAGCCGGTGCGGCTCGAAGCCGTCGACACGTTCGTCGACGGTGCCGCGGTCGCGCTGGCGGGAGCGGTGACGTATCCGCTGGTCCGCGACGGGGGTGTCGAACTCACCGACGTCGCCGAGGGCGCGATCTGCACGGAAATGCTCGCGATGTACCAGTCCGACGGCGTGATCGCCGAACCGGCCGGCGCCCTCGCGACCGCGGCGCTGGGCACGACGGTGAAGATCGATCCGGGCCAGATCGTGGTGTGCGTGGTCTCCGGCGGCAACAACGACGTCAGCCGCTACGGCGAAGTGCTCGAACGGTCGCTGATCCACGAAGGACTGAAGCACTACTTCCTGGTGGGATTCCCGCAGGAGCCTGGCGCGCTACGGCGGTTCCTCGACGAGGTCCTCGGTCCGGACGACGACATCACGCGGTTCGAGTACGTGAAGCGCAACAGCCGCGAGACCGGGCCCGCGCTGATCGGCATCGAACTCGCGCGGCCCGGTGACCTGGAAGGGCTGCTGCACCGGCTGGAGGTGAGCCCGCTGCAGGTGGAGCGGGTGGAGCCGGGCAGCCCGCTGTTCCACTTCCTGGTCTAGGCGCCCGCGCCCTCCCGCGTTTAGTCCTCTGAATGCGGTAGTTACGTAACGCAAGTACCGCATCCAGAGGACTAAACGCGGTACTTGCGTGGGAACCACCGCAAGTAGAGGACTAAATGCGGTAGGTGTGACTAGCGGAAGGCGGCCAGGTGCGCCCGCGCCCAGTCGGCGAACGGCCGCGCGTCACGGCCGGTGAGGTCCCGTACGGCGGATGTCACCTCGGAGTCGTCGAACTCGCCGCCGGTGAAGAAGCGGAAGAAGGCGTCGACGTACTTCTCCGACATCTCCGCGCTCATCGTCACGCGGGCTTCGGCGTTCGAAAGCGGCGACAGTCGCAGCTCCCGGCCCAGCAGTTCGCCAAGGACCCGCAGCCGGTCGGCGGGTCGCAGCGCTTCCGGTCCTGTGATCGCGTACGCCCGCCCTTCGTGCCCCGGCATGGTCAGGGACTCCGCCGCGACGGCCGCGATGTCATAGGGATCGATCGTCGCCACCGGCACGTTCGCGAACGGTTCGCGGACGACGTCGCCCTCCTTCAGCTGCGGGATCCACTGCAGCGTGTTCGACATGAACCCGCTCGCCCGCAGGAACGTCCATGCCAGCTCCGACGCGCGCACCGACGCCTCGGCCGCCATGTGCATTCCGGCGACGGCGTTGTCCTCGTGCCCGCCGACGACCGACCGCGACGAGAGCAGCGTGACCTGCTCGACGCCCGCGTCCCGCATCGCCGCGAGCGCGCCCGGCATGTCGTCGTAGCCGCCGAGCAGGAAGACCGCGCGCACGCCCTCCAGCGCGGGTTTCAGGCTCGCCGGATCGTTGAGATCTCCCGGGACGCCTTCGACGCCGTCGGGCAGTGGCCGCGGCGTGCGGACCAACGCCCGGACGGGGTGTCCGTCGCGAGCAAGTATTCCGGTCAGTTCCGAGCCGACGTTGCCGCTTGCTCCGGTCACCAAGATCATTCGTCATCTCCCCAGCGCGGTGGCCGCCGTCGCAGGCGGCGGCCGTCGTCGGCAACCCTGCCAGGGAGATCGAGACGGCTCAAGGCGCCTTGGGCACCGCCGGATACGGGACGAAGGTGCTGGTGTTCTCGTCCACGGTCAGCTGCTTGCCGATCGTCGGGAAGGCGCGCTGCGTGCAGGCCGGACGTTCGCAGACTTTGCAACCCATGCCGATCGGGGTGGCCGCGGCCCGGTCGTCGAGATCGAGCCCGGTCGAATAGATGAGCCGTTTCGCGTGCCGTAATTCGCAGCCGAGTCCGACGGTGAACGTCTTCCCCGGACTGCCGTATCCGCCGATGTTGCGGGACACCGTCCGCGCGATCCAGAAGTAGCTCTTGCCGTCCGGCAGGGTGGCGATCTGGGTGAGGATCTTGCCGGGCTGGGTGAACGCCTCATAGATGTTCCACAGTGGACAGGCGCCACCCACGCGGGAGAAGTGGAAACCGGCCGCGGACTGGCGTTTCGACATGTTCCCCGCCCGATCGACCCGCACGAACGAGAACGGCACTCCGCGGTTCTTCGGTCGCTGCAAGGTCGAGAGCCGGTGGCAGACGGTCTCGAAGCCGACGCCGAAGTGGTCGCACAGCCGCTCGATGTCATAGCGGAAGCGCTCCGCCGTCGACAGGAACGGTCCATAGGGGAGGATCAACGCGCCCGCGAAGTAGTTCGCCAGGCCGACCCTCGCCAGCGAACGCGCCGCCGGGCCGGAGAACGCCCACGAGTCGGCGAGTTCGGTGATCAGGTCGTCGTATTCGAGCAGCGCGATCTGCGAGGCCATCCGGAACGCCTGCTGCCCGACGCGCAGGCTCGGCGCCAGCCGCAGCACCCTCGGCCCCGGTTCGTACCGGTGCTGCTCGCCGTTGGACTCGTCGATGCCCTCGTTCGTGACGTCGACGCCGTAGCGCTGGGTCAGCGTTTCCTTCAGTGCCGCGAGCACCTGGCCGCGTTGCAGCGGGATGTCGTGCGCCATCCGTTCGGCCCGTTCGTCCAGCTCGGCGACGTAGTTCTCCCGTTCGTAGAAGAAGTCACGGACCTCTTCGTGCGGCAGCGCGGTGGCGGCGCTGCCGTGCATGCCGAGGCCGTTTTCCGTCGTCAGCGCGGCGGTGTTCTCGACGGCGTTGCGGTAACTGCGGTGCAGCCTGACCAGGGCCTGGGCGATCGTCGGGAGGTTCGTGGCGAGGTCGTTCAGCTCGCTGGTGGTGACGTCGACGCCGAGAACCTCGTCGAGCAGCGCTTCCTTCACGTCCGCGACCAGCCGCGCGGTGTCGTTGTTGGCGAAGAACTCGGTGTCCACTCCGAACGCTTGCGTGATGCGAAGGAGCACCGGGACGGTCAACGGACGTGAGTTGCGCTCGATCTGATTGAGGTAACTGGGTGAGATCTCCAGCACACGAGCCAGATCCGCCTGGCTCATCGCCCGGCTTTCGCGCAGATGCCGAAGCTTCGCTCCGGCGAAGGTTTTGTCCACGCAGGCCTCTCTGTCCGCAAGGTTTCCGGGCCTGAACGATTCAGTGAACGGTCAAGCCCGTGGTTTTTCGTTCAGCTTGCGAACCTGTAATTCGCAACCTTCGCAGAATGCTACGGAAGCTTCGCAGAAATTGGCAAATTGGAGGCCTGGATCGGATTTCCCCTGTCATGTCAGGGTCTGGTCAGGCAAGGCGATCACTCGCAAACTTCGCAACACCGGGAGAATCCGATGACTGAGCACGCGCAGCAGCTGAAGCAGGCGGCCGCCGAACTGACCAAGCAGTGGGAGACCGACCCCCGCTGGGCGGGCGTGCAGCGGTCGTACTCCGCGGCTGACGTGGTCAAGCTGCGCGGCAGCGTGGTCGAAGAGCACACGCTGGCCCGTCGCGGCGCCGAGAAGCTGTGGGACCTCCTGCACAACGAGGACTACATCCACGCGCTGGGCGCCCTGACCGGCAACCAGGCCGTGCAGCAGGTCCGCGCCGGCCTCAAGGCCATCTACCTGTCCGGGTGGCAGGTCGCCGCCGACGCCAACCTGTCCGGCCAGACCTACCCGGACCAGAGCCTCTACCCGGCCAACTCGGTGCCCGCCGTCGTCCGCCGCATCAACAACGCGCTGGGCCGCGCCGACCAGATCAACTGGGCCGAGGGCAACAACGACATCGACTGGTACGCGCCGATCGTCGCCGACGCCGAGGCGGGCTTCGGTGGCCCGCTCAACGCGTTCGAGCTGATGAAGGGCATGATCGCCGCCGGTGCCGCGGGTGTGCACTGGGAGGACCAGCTCGCGTCCGAGAAGAAGTGCGGCCACCTCGGCGGCAAGGTGCTCATCCCGACCAAGCAGCACGAGCGCACGCTGAACGCCGCCCGCCTCGCCGCGGACGTGCTGAACGTGCCGTCGCTGATCATCGCCCGCACCGACGCGCAGGCCGCGACCCTGCTGACCAGCGACGTCGACGAGCGCGACCAGAAGTACACCACCGGTGAGCGCACCGCGGAAGGCTTCTACACCGTCACCAACGGCATCGACCCCTGCATCGACCGCGGCCTGGCCTACGCGCAGTACGCCGACCTCCTGTGGATGGAGACCTCCAAGCCGGACCTCGAGGTCGCCCGCCAGTTCGCCGAGGCCATCAAGGCGAAGTACCCGGACCAGATGCTGGCCTACAACTGCTCGCCGTCGTTCAACTGGAAGAAGCACCTGGACGACGCGACGATCGCGAAGTTCCAGCGCGAGCTCGGCCACATGGGCTACAAGTTCCAGTTCATCACCCTGGCCGGCTTCCACGCGCTGAACTACTCGATGTTCGACCTGGCGCACGGTTACGCCCGCGAAGGCATGACCGCCTACGTCGACCTGCAGGAGCGCGAGTTCGCTTCGGAGGACCGCGGTTACACCGCCACGAAGCACCAGCGCGAGGTCGGCACCGGCTGGTTCGACAACGTCGCGACCGCGCTGAACCCGGCCAGCTCGACGACCGCGCTCGCCGGCTCCACCGAGGCCGAGCAGTTCTGATCCCTCGCAAGTAGGTGCCAGGTGGCGGTCTCTCGACCCCCAGGGGAGACCGCCACCGCCCTTCCTTCCTCCCCCACTCTCGCGAAGCCCAGCGGAGGCACACCATGGTTGAGAAGCTGAACTACCGGATCGACGTCTGCGGACCCACCGGTGACCGGTTCGACGAGATCCTCACCCCGGCCGCACTGGACTTCGTGGCCAAACTCGACAACGCGTTCGCCGGCCGTCGCCGCGAGCTGCTCGACGCCCGCCGCACCCGCCGCGAGGAACTGCGGTCCGGTGAGAAGCCGCTGGGCTTCCTGCCCGAGACGCGCTCGATCCGCGAGGACGGCAGCTGGTCGGTCGCCCCGGCCGCGCCCGGTCTCGAAGACCGCCGCGTCGAGATCACCGGCCCGACCGACCGCAAGATGACGGTCAACGCGCTCAACTCCGGTGCGAAGGTCTGGCTCGCCGACTTCGAGGACGCGACCTCGCCGACCTGGCACAACGTGATCGACGGCCAGCTCAACCTGTTCGACGCGATCCGCCGCAACATCGACTTCACCACCGAGGCGGGCAAGCGCTACACGATCGGCGACGAACCCGCGACGATCGTCGCCCGCCCCCGCGGCTGGCACCTGGTGGAGAAGCACATCCGCATCGACGGCCGCCCCGTTTCGGCGAGCCTGGTCGACTTCGGCCTGTACTTCTTCCACAACGCGCGTCAGCTGCTGGCCCGCGGCAGCGGCCCGTACTTCTACCTCCCGAAGCTCGAGAACCACCTCGAAGCGCGGCTGTGGAACGACGTCTTCCTGCTGGCGCAACGGGAACTCGGCATCCCGCGCGGGACTGTCCGGGCCACCGTGCTGATCGAGACGATCACCGCCGCGTTCGAGATGGAGGAGATCCTCTACGAACTGCGCGAACACGTCTCCGGGCTCAACGCCGGCCGCTGGGACTACATCTTCAGCGTCATCAAGAACTTCTCCTCGCACGGCGCGGACTTCGTGCTCCCGGACCGCGCGCAGGTGACGATGACCGTCCCGTTCATGCGGGCCTACACCGAACTGCTGGTGCGCACCTGCCACAAACGCGGGGCGCACGCGATCGGCGGCATGGCCGCGTTCATCCCGAGCAAGGACCCGGAGATCAACGCGACCGCGCTGGAGAAGGTCCGTCAGGACAAGGAACGGGAGGCGAACGACGGCTTCGACGGTTCGTGGGTCGCCCACCCCGGTCTGGTCCCGGTCTGCCGCGAGGTGTTCGACGGCGTGCTCGGCGGCTGGCCCAACCAGCTCGGCAAGCTCCGTGAGGACGTCGTCGTCACCGCCGAGGACCTGCTCGACGTCGCCAGCGCGGGCGGCGAGGTCACCGAAGCCGGTGTCCGCGCCAACATCAACGTCGCGCTGCGCTACATCGACGCGTGGCTGCGCGGCACCGGGGCGGCGGCGATCCACAACCTGATGGAGGACGCCGCCACCGCCGAGATCGCCCGTTGCCAGGTCTGGCAGTGGATCCGCAACGGCACGAAGCTCGAAGACGGCACCGCGCTCACCCACGAGCTCGCCGTGTCCTATTTGGACGAAGAGCTGGCGTCGATTCGCGCCGAACTGGGCGAAGGCAACCGGCTCGGTGACGCCTACGAGATCTTCACCGAGACCGCGCTGGGCGAGAAGCTGCCGAGCTTCCTCACCACCGGTGCGTACGCGCGGTACCTGACCACGCACTGACGAAAGGCTCCGGCCGCCCCTACCTGACGCGGGGCGGCCGGGTTCCACACCGGTTTGGGACGGTGTGGCCCATCGGGTCCGGTGGCGGAGGCTCCCCGCCGCCGGACCCGCTTCACGCGCGCGCTCCTCCGGTGGCGCCTGTCGGGCGCGCGCTGTCCGCGGAGGCCCCGCTCACACCACACCAGCGTGGGCGGGGCCTTCGCGTGGCGCCGATGGCCAGCGGAACGGGATGAACCGGTCACGGACCGCGAATAGGTAGGGATACCTGGTGATACCCCCGTTGTTTCCGTGACACGGCGCGCGGATGCTCTGCCCCGGGTGAGTTTTCCGCCCGAATCCCCGAGGAGTCACCATGAAGAAGCAGTTCAGAAGCGTCTTGGCCGCGGCCTTCGCCGTCCTCGCCGTCGTCCTCGCCGCACCGGCGGTGTCCGCCTCGACGGCGGTCTCGGTGCAGCCGGACTGCGTCCGGCCCTGCCACTTCTGATCTTCGCCACCTAGAGCAGACACGGGGGTCGTGCCCCTTGCGACCCGCCACCCTCATGCATTCAGTCCTCTAAATGCGGTGGGGAGAGCGCGCTCACGGTTCGAAGGCGTTGCCCGTCGCGATCTTCGGGCGACCCAGCTCCACCGGTTCCCCGACGCGAGCCCGCCGGTAGACAGCGGCGGTCGCCTCCGCGATCCGGCCCCAGTCGAAGTCCGCGGCCAGCCGCGACTGCGCGGTCAGCGCGCGTCGTGCCGCGGCGACCTCGTCGTTCAGCACCGCCTCGACCGCGTCCCCGAGGGCGTCGACGTCGCCGGGGCTGAACGCCAGCCCGGTTTCGCCGTCGACGACGACCTCGCCGAGCCCACCCGCGGTGGACGCCACGAGCGGCGCCTTCGCGGCGGCGGCTTCCAGCGCGACGATCCCGAACGGTTCGTACCGGCTGGGCAGCACGACGGCGTCGGCAGCGGCCAGTACGGCACGCAGTTCGCGGTCGGACAGATGCCCGACGAAGTCCACCGCGCGGCGGACGCGCAGCTTCCGCGCCTGGTCGACGAGTTTCTCCAGATGCCTGCCCTTGCCGGCGACGACCAGCCGCGTACCCGGCTTGGCGCGGCGGATCCGGGGGAGCGCGGCGAGCAGATCCTGCACGCCCTTCTCCCATTCCAGCCGCCCGAAGTAGAGCAGCAGCGGTGCCCCGGACCGGCTGTGGACCGCACGCGCGTGCGCGACCTCTTCCGCGGGCACCTGCCAGCTGCGTTCCTCGATGCCGTTGTGGATCACGGTGACGGCGTCGCCGTCGACCTCGAACAGATGCGACACCTCGCGGCGCATGGCCTGCGAACAGGTGATCAGCGCGTCCGAGCGGTTCGCGAGCCACCATTCGACCGAGTGAACCTGCTGGTTCAGCGGATGCGTGAGCCAGCCGGAGTGCCGTCCGGCCTCGGTGGCGTGGATCGTGCCGACCAGCGGGACCCGCGCGGCCTCGGCGATCGCGATCGCGGGGTGGGTGATCAGCCAGTCATGCGCGTGCACGACGTCCGGCTGCCAGGTGCGCAGCAGGTCGTTCGCGGCCCGGATCATCGCGTGCCCCATGGCCAGGGTCCACGCGACGAGGTCGCGTTCGAAGGTCACGTGCAGCGGATCCTCGGCCACCCGGATGATCCGGACGCCCTCGACCACGCGATCGGTCCGCGGATGGGTCTCGGCGTCGGTACCGGCCGTGTGACGGCACAGGACGACCACATCGTGGCCCTGCCGGGAGAGGTGCCGGGCCAGGGCGTGGACGTGCCGTGCGAGTCCGCCGACGACCACGGGTGGGTACTCCCACGACAACATCAGCACGCGCATGGGTGGAGGTTACTCGTGAGTCGGTCGGCACTCGAACGGCAGCAGCGGAACGCCCCCGGTCGACTCCCACCTCACTGGGGCGACGGTTGTGTCCAAGGTCACCGGGAAGTCCGTGATTCAGGCGCCGACCGCGGCCTCGATCGCCTTGGTGATCTCGTCGTCTTCGGGTTCGGTGCGCGGGCGGAACCGACCCACCACTGCACCGGAGGGGGTGACGAGGAACTTCTCGAAGTTCCACTGCACGTCGCCCGCGGCGCCTTCCGCGTCGGCCGCCTTGGTCAGTTCGGCGTAGAGCGGGTGACGGTCTTCGCCGTTCACGTCCAGCTTTTCGAACAGCGGGAACGAAACCCCGTATGTCGTCGAGCAGAAGGTCTGGATCTCCTCGGCGGTACCCGGCTCCTGGCCGGCGAACTGGTTGCACGGAAAGCCGACGACGGAGAAACCCTTGTCCGCGTAGCGTTCCTGCAGCTTTTCGAGACCGGTGTACTGCGGCGTCAGGCCACACTTCGACGCGACGTTCACCACCAGGAGGGTCTTGCCGCCGAGCGCGCCGAGCGTGGTGTCCTCGCCCGCCAGCGTCTTCAGTGGAATGTCGTGGATGCCCATGGTCGCCCTTTCGTCATTTCCTCAGCAGGTCGCGCGCGTCGATGTGGCCGAACGGCCCGTCGTCACGCCGGTACGCCGCCGCGGTCTCCCTGGCTCGCTCGTGCGAGCCCTCGTGGACCAGCCGGGCGAGCGTGTCGAATCGATCGGTGTGGACCTTCGCCCGCCGTCGCGCGTAGTCGGCGGCGGAATCCTTGGTGACCATGAACGCCCAGTCGCTCGAAAGCGCCAGCATCGCCTCGGCGACGGCCTGATCACGGACGGCGTCGCGGGTCGTCGTGTCCATCCCCGTGACCAGGTCGAGCATCCGGTGCTGCAGCGCGGTGTTGTCCCGCACCATGTCCGCGACCTGCTCGCCGTCCCAGACCCGCCAGTCCTTGCCGGACCCCCAAGACGACGCCGGGAGGTCGACCTTCCCGCCGAGATGGCCTGCTTCGAGCGCGCCCTTGAGTGTCGTGACGCGGACACCGGCCTCGGGTAGCGCGCGCAGGACGCCTTCGAGCCAGGCGGGGCCCTCGTGCCACCAGTGCCCGAACAACTCCGTGTCGTAAGCCGCGACGACGAGCGACTCGCGGCCGTGTTCCGCCTTCAGCGAGCGCAACCGGGCGACGACGGTGTCGACGAAGTCCTGGACGTGTCCGCCGAGCGTGCCCGCCGCCATCGCCGGGTCGTACGGCGCCTTGTCCGGCGGCTCGACACTCTTGCCGGTCACCCGGGACGGTTTGAGGCCGACCTCGTGCGCCCAGGTGTGGAAGTCGCGGTAGGCGGCGTGGCCGGGGTAGCCGGCTTTCGGCGACCAAACGCGATAGGTGACTTCGAGGTCGCGGCCGAAGCAGACGACGTCGGAGTCGCCGACGGTCCGTGCTGCCGAGGTGTCGCCGTGCAGGGACGGCCCGTCGACCATGAAGCGCTGGACACCGGCCGCGGCGTACGCGGTTTCCATACCGGGCGCGTAACCGCATTCAGGCGCCCAAATGCCTTCGGGACGCTGTCCGATCCGCAGCGCGGTGTCGGCCAGGCCGCCGCGCAGCATGAAGTCGCGGACCGTCGGATCGAGCAGCGGCTGGAACGGATGCGCCAGCGGTCCGCCGAGCAATTCGATCGTCCCCGAGTCCACAAAGGACCGAAGAATGGGGGAGAAGCCGTGGCGCCACCGGCTTTCCAGCTCTTCCGCGGCTTTGGTGGCGGTCCGGTACTCGCTCGCGGCCAGCTCGCGCAGCAGCGGGTCGCCGCGCCAGAGCGTGGCCGCGTGCCAGGCGCGCAGCTGCCAATGCCCGAGCCAGTCGTGGAAGGCGTCGATGCAGTAGGGGTCGTCCAGTTGCGCGGCGAGGATCGGGGTCATGCCGAGCGTGAGGACGTCTTCGCGGCCCTCGTCGGCGAAGCGGCGCAGGAGATCGACCATCGGCAGATAGGAATGGGCCCAGGCCTGGTAAAGCCATTCTTCGCCGACCGGCCAGGAACCGTGGTGCGGCAGCCACGGCAGATGGCTGTGCACGACGAGGCAGAACGTGCCCTCGTACTCGCTCATGCGCGCACCGCCACGGCGACGAGGTCGAGGCTGGCGTCGAGATCCTCGCCGTGGATGGCGAAATCCGCCGCCTGGATTCCTTCGACGTCGGCCAGCAGTCCGGGTGGCCAGGTCGCTTGCCCGGGCAGCTGTCCCATGACGACGTCGAGCTGGGCGTCGATGATCGATCCGCCGTACTTGTCGTCGAGTTTCCGCACGCCTTCGCCGTGGTGGAGACCGTGCAGCGTCTCGACCTCGAAACCGGCGTCACGGAGCAGTTCGTCCAATTCGGACGGTGCGAGTTCCCTGGTGTGGAACGGGTTGAGCGGGGTGTCGCTGTCCGGAGTGAAGGTCAGCCGGTTGGGCGTGGTGACGATCAGCCGTCCGCCGGGGGAGAGCACGCGGCGGCATTCGGCGAGGAACGCGCCCTGATCCCAGAGGTGCTCGATCACCTGGAAGTTGGCGACTACGTCGACCGAGGCGTCCCGCAGCGGCAGGAACACCAGATTGGCCCTGGCCACTCCGATGCCGGGGTAGCGCCGGGCGACGTGCTCGGTGGTGGGGACGTCGTAGTCGAGCGCGAGCACCCGCTCGGCGACGGTGGCGATGAGCCCGGCGCCGTAGCCCTCGCCGCAGCCGGCCTCCAGGACGGTCTTGCCCGCGCACAGCGGCAGGAGCGAGCGATACGCGGCCTCGTGACGGCGGTACCAGTAATTCTCCGCGGCGATGCCGGGCACGGTGCGTTCGCCCGTGAGGTGCAGCGCTTCGGCCCTGGTGGCTGGGGTGGTCACGCCGCGACCCTACCGGCCGGTCACTTCGGCTCCCCTCCGCATGTAGTCCTCTGAACGCGGTCCTTGCGCGTGCGACTACCGCGTTCAGAGGACGAAACGCGTGTCACGTTTCGCGGCGCCGCGTTGTCCAGGGGGTATGCAACGGACAATCACCCGCGTACTGCTCGTCGTCTTCGGCCTGATCGAACTGCCGGTCGGACTCTGGCCGCTGGTCAGCCCCGGTGGCTTCTACCAGGACTTCCCCGGCTTCCGCACCGGCTGGGTGGCGATGGACGGCCCCTTCAACGAACACCTGCTCCGCGACTTCGGCGGCCTCAACCTGGCACTCGCCGCCATCCTGATCGGCGCCGCCGTGATCGGGACGACCGCCGTGGCCAGGCTCGCGGCGCTCGCCACCTTCTGCTTCGGACTGCCGCACTTCCTCTACCACCTGGGCCACGTCTCGCATTTCGAGCCGGTGGACCAGGTGCTCGTCATCGTGACGACCGCGCTGGGCGCGGTGCTGCCGCTGGTAGTGGCGCTGATCCCGGGCGAACGCGCTACACCGGCGACACCGTGATGCCGATGGCGCCAGGGCCGAGGTGGGCGCCGAGGATCATGCTCGCGTCGACCAGGGTGCTGTCGACGATACGCGGCACCCGGGCGCGCAGCCGTCCGCCGATCTCGAGATCGCGTTCGTCCGGGCCGAACCGGGTGATGGCGATCTCGACCTCCTGCTCGCCCGCGCATTCCACGGCGAGGTCGACGAGCTTGTTGAGCGCCCGCCGCTGACCCGGCACCCTTGTCAGCGGCGCGACCTCGCCGTTCTTCAGCGTCAGCAGGGGTTTGATCGAGAACGCGGAGCCGAGGAACGCCTGCGCGGCGCCGATGCGGCCGCCGCGGCGCAGGAACTCCAGCGTGTCGACGTAGAGGATCTCCCGGCTGCCCCGGAACCGGCGTTCGGCCGCGTCGATGACCCGTGTGGCCTGCCCGCCCGCGGCGGCGACCTTCGCGGCCGAGGTCGCCGCTAAACCGAGGCTCATCCCCGTGGTCCCGCTGTCGAGGACATGGACCGGGACGTTCACCTGCTGCGCGGCCTCGCGGGCGGCGTTCACCGTCTCCGACATCCGCCCCGAGATGTGGACGCTGACGATCGCCGAGGCGCCTTTGCTAGCGGCCTCCTGGAACGCCCAGAAGAACGCGGCGACCTCGGGAGGCGCCGTCCTCACCGGGGTACCGGCGCGCAGTTCGCGGACGACCTTTTCGCGGTCGCAGCGGTTCTCTTCTTCGAACTGGTCGCCGATCTGCAATTGGACCTGGACGATCCCGATCCCCCAGCGTTCGGCGACCGAGGTGGGAAGGCAGGCGGTCGAGTCCGTGATCACGGCGACAGGGCCGGGAAAGGAACGCATGGTGCGGCAGATTAACCCGTCGCTCTACCGGGAGTACCCCCGAGTACGTCCGTTCGGGTTAGTCGCGCGGTAACACTCACTTCCGGGTGAACTACCTGGACGATGGTCCCAGTAAAACGTGCATCCAGGTGAATGAGGTCACCTCGGCGGGCCGCCGCGCCGAAATGGCCCTAATCTACCGGCCAGTAGAGCTGTTGCCCCGTGGCCGACGCCGGCCACTAACGGGAGGTCGAAGTAGACCCATGACGAACATCGTTGTCCTGGTCAAGCAGGTACCGGACACCTACTCGGAGCGGAAGCTCTCCGGTGCCGACAACACCCTTGACCGCGAATCCGCCGACGCCGTGCTCGACGAGATCAACGAGAAGGCCGTCGAAGAAGCCCTGAAGATCAAGGAAGCCGGCGAAGGCGAGGTCACCGTCGTCTCGGTGGGCCCCGACCGCGCCACCGACGCGATCCGCAAGGCGCTGTCCATGGGTGCCGACAAGGCCATCCACGTCTCGGACGAGGCTCTCCACGGTTCCGACGCGATCGCCACCGCCAAGGTGCTGGCCGCCGCGATCGGCAAGGTCGAAGGCTACGACCTGGTCATCACCGGTAACGAGGCCTCCGACGGCCGCGGTGGCGCCGTGCCGGCGATCATCGCCGAGCTGCTCGGCCTGCCGCAGCTGACCCACGTGAACGAGCTGACCGTCGACGGCACCTCGATCAAGGCCGACCGCTACACCGAGGACGGCGTCACGCACCTCGAAGCGAGCCTGCCCGCGATCGTGAGCGTCGGCGAGAAGATCAACGAGCCGCGCTACCCCTCCTTCAAGGGGATCATGGCCGCGAAGAAGAAGCCGGTCGAGACGCTGACCGTCGCGGACCTCGGCCTGGACGCGGGCGAGGTCGGCCTCGGCAACGCCTGGTCGTCCGTGCTCGAAGCCTCCCCGAAGCCGCCGCGCACCGCCGGTGAGCGCGTCGAGGACGAGGGTGACGGCGGCAGCAAGGTGGCCGCCTACCTGGTCGCGCAGAAGCTCATCTGAGACAGGTTTCGAGGAGGAATAGGGAAATGGCTGAAGTACTCGTCCTCGTCGACCACGTCGACGGTGAAGTCAAGAAGGTCACGCTCGAGCTGCTGACCGCCGCTCGTGAGCTGGGTGAGCCGTCCGCGGTCGTCGTCGGCCCGACCGGCACCGCCGCCAAGGCGAAGGAAGCCCTCGCCGCGCACGGCGCCGCCAAGGTGTACGTCGCCGAGGGCGACAACGCCACCGGCTTCCTGGTCACCCCGAAGGTGGACGTCCTCACCGCGCTCGCGGAGCGGACCTCCCCGGCGGCCGTGCTCGTCGCGGCCAGCGCCGAGGGCAAGGAGGTGTCCGCCCGGGTCGCGGTCCGCCTCGGCTCCGGTCTGCTGTACGACGCCGTCGGCGTGAACAGCGACGGCAGCGTGGACCAGTCCATCTTCGGTGGCGCGTTCTCCGTGAAGTCGAAGGCCACCAAGGGTGCCCCGGTCATCTCGATCCGCCCCGGCGCGGTCGAGGCGTCCCCGGCCGACGGTGCCGCCGCCGAGGAGACCGTCGAGGTCCCCGCGGGCGACCCGGCGAAGTCCGCCAAGATCACCGGTGTCGAGCCGATCGTCGGTGGCGACCGGCCGGAGCTGACCGAGGCCTCGGTCGTCGTCTCCGGCGGTCGCGGTGTCGGCTCGGCCGACAAGTTCGACGTCGTCGAGGCGCTCGCCGACTCGCTCGGCGCGGCCGTCGGTGCTTCCCGCGCCGCCGTCGACTCGGGCTACTACCCGGCGCAGTTCCAGGTCGGCCAGACCGGTAAGACGGTCTCGCCGCAGCTGTACATCGCGCTGGGCATCTCCGGTGCGATCCAGCACCGGGCGGGTATGCAGACTTCGAAGACCATCATCGCGGTCAACAAGGACGCCGAGGCGCCGATCTTCGAGATCGCCGACTTCGGTGTGGTGGGCGACCTGTTCAACGTCGCGCCGCAGCTGACCGAAGAGGTCCAGAAGCGCAAGGGCTGAGTCCTTCGTTCGAAGCGGGGCCGTCCGGGATATCTTTCCCGGGCGGCCCCTTTTCCGTGACCCGGAAGTGATCTACCAGCCTGAGAGAACCCTGAGAACCCGCAATTAACTGAACGTGCACTGATCGGCCATCGGGCGCATCGTCGTTGGTACCCCCCGAGGGGTAGACCTTGCTTATGACGACGTCACAGCTCCTCGTCAGTACTGACCAGGCAGGTGTCGAACTCCCGGCAGACGCGCCGCGGTACTCACTCCTCGTCGCCAACGGAAACGAAGAGGTCGTTGCCGCGCAACGCCTTCGTCATCAGGTGTTCGCCGAGGAAATGGGAGCGAAGCTCAATTCGCCCACACCAGGCCTCGACGTCGACTACTTCGACGAGTTCTGCGACCACCTCGTGGTGCGGGACGACAACACCGGCGAGATCGTGGGCACGTACAGGATGCTGCCGCCCGATCGGGCCGCGCTGGCGGGAAAGCTGTACTCCGACAGCGAATTCGATCTGACCGCGCTCGGCGCGCTGCGTCCTTCGCTGGTCGAGACGGGCCGTTCGTGCGTGCACCCCGACCATCGCAGCGGTGCCGTGGTGAGCCTCGTCTGGGCGGGGATCGGGCGGTACATGCTGCTGGCGGGCCACCGGTACCTCGCCGGCTGCGCGTCCGTGCCGCTGACCGACGGCGGGAGCTACGCGGCGGGCGTCTGGGATGTCTTGCGCACCAAGCACTACGCGGACGAGTCGCTCCGGGTGACGCCGCTGAACCCGTGGCGTCTCGAGGACGTCGAGCGGCCGACGCGGGCGATCCTCCCACCGCTCATCAAGGGATACACGCGACTGGGCGCGAAAATCTACGGCCCGCCCGCGCTCGACGCGGATTTCGGCGTCGCGGACTTCTTCGTCCTGCTGGATCTGCACAACGTCGACGAGCGGTACCTCAAGTTCTTCCTGGGAGTGCGAGGATGAGCCACGCTTGGATGCCGAAGTCGCCGTGCGGCGACGGATGCCTCACCGAAGGGGCGCCGACGGTCGCGTTCCCGCGGCGCGTCCTGCGGTTCGCCGCCGCGATCGGCGTCATCGGCGCGGCCTTCCTGACCGCGCCGCTGGTGCTCGTGCTGCGCGGCATGCCCCGGGAACGCCTGGTACGCCTGCTGTTCGCGGGGATCCTTCGCTCGTTCGGGGTGAAGCTGCGCGTGCTCGGCGACGAGCGTTTCCGCGCCGTGCCCGGCCGTGGCGCGCTCGTGGTGAACAACCACATCTCGTGGCTGGACATCATCGCGGTCAACGCCGTCCAGCCGATGCGGGCGCTGGCGAAGAAGGAGGTCGGCGCCTGGCCGGTGCTGGGCCTGCTGGTCCGCCGCGGCCGCAGCATCTTCCTCGACCGCGAAAACCTGCGGAGCCTGCCCGCGACGATGGCCGAACTCGCCGACGCGATGCGCGGCGGATCACTCGTCAGCGTGACGCCGGAGGGCACCACCTGGTGCGGTCTCGGCTCGGGCCGGTTCCGCCCGGCGGCCTTCCAGGCGGCGATCGACGGCGGTGTCCCGGTGCGTCCGCTGGCTTTGCGTTTCCGGCTCGCCGACGGCCGGGAGACGACGCAGCCGGCGTTCATCGGACCGGAGTCGCTGATCGCTTCCCTGCGGCGGGTCGCGGCTTTGCGCGGTCTGGTGCTGGAGGTGCACGTGTGCCCGGAGATCGCGCCGGGCCGCGCCGCGGACCGGCGGGAATTGGCCGCGCTCGCGGAATCCGCCGTGCAGGCGGCGCTCGGGCGGGTGCAGATCCCGGCGCAGTTGCGACGCCGCCCGGTTCCGGCTCCGGCTCCGGCCCCTGTGGCCCCGGCCGCTGCCCCTGTTGTCGTGAAAGTCCCCTCTCAGTAATCCCCCACGTGCAATGAAGGGGCCTTTCATCGCAAAATTTGCGATGAAAGGCCCCTTCATTGCAGGTTGATCCGGGTCAGAGCTCAGTCACCCGGGACACTCGACGTCTCGGTTCCTTCATTGTCGCGAACGTCCGTCCGGGACCTTGATCAACGGAGGATCAAGGTTGTAGCCGGGGGGCCCAGACGATAGGCCCGCCCCGTCGCGATGAAAGGCCCCTTCACCTCAGTCAACGGTCAACGTGATCTTCCCGCCCGCATGCCCCGTCGCACTCTCCCGGTGCGCCTCCGCGGCCTCCGCCAACCCGTAACTCGACCCCAGCTTGATCTTCAGCTCACGCGACACGAGATCTTCGAGCACCGCCGGGGATTCCGAACCAGAGGCCGAGAACTTCAGCCCCTGCGCGTACGCCGCGGGGTCGGCGATGGTGATCAGCCGGTCGGGTGAGCCGAGCAGCTCGACGGAGTCACTCAGGACACCGAAGCCCGCCGCGTCGAACACCGCGTCGACGCCGTCCGGCGCGGCCGAGCGGACCCGCGATACCCAGCCGTCGCCGTACTCGACCGGCAGCGCGCCCAGTGCTTCGACCTCGTCCGAGGACCGGGCGCCGGAGAGTCCGATGACGGTGGCTCCCAGCGCGACGGCGGCCTGTGTCGCGAACCGGCCGACCTGGCCGCTCGCGCCGTGGATCACGACCGTCTCGCCCGGCTTGACCTCGAGTTCGCCCAGCACTCGCAACGCCGTCTCACCGGCGATGGGCAGCGCGGCGGCTTCGGGCCACGAAAGTCCGGCGGGTTTGCGGGTGACGTTGGTGGCCAGCGCGTACTCCGCGTACGCGCCGGTGTCGGCCCAGCCGAAGATCTCGTCGCCGACGGCGAATCCGGCGCCTTCGTCCACCGCGTCCACCACTCCCGCCAGTTCCAGACCGAGGATGTGCGGGAACTCGACCGCGCGGACCTCCGCCATGGCACCCGACCGGATCTTCCAGTCGATCGGGTTGACCCCGGCGGCCTTGACCGCGACCCGCACCTGACCCGGGCCGGGCTCCGGCACCGGGACCTCGGCCACGCGCAGGACGTCCGGTTCGCCGTACTGGGTGATGGTGATCGCTCGCATGTTCACTCCTCATCGGTTTTCTTCGCTGACGATGAGTCAACCGTCGTGCGCACCCCGGCCGAACCGCTCGGACGAGCAGTGTTCGCTAGCCGGGCGAGCAGCGTGCCCGCGAGACAACGCGCTTACTGTGGAGTCATGGACGAGTGGTCGGATCCGCTGTACGTGCTGAGCCAGGTCGAGTACATGCTCGCCGCGCCGCGCCCCGAGCTCCTGCCGCGGTTTTCCGCGACGGCGGCGGCCGTCCTGCCGCACCGCGCCGCCGCCATGGAGACCGGTGACTGCTCCCGCCTGCCGATCAAGGTCGACGGTGATCCGGCGATCACCGGCGCGGTCACGAGCACGGAGCTGCGGAAGCTCGCCGCGCTCGGCGTCCCCGGTCAGGCGGTGGTCACCGACGAGACACTCGGCGGGAAGCGCCGGAAACTCGTCGTCCTCACCTCGGCCCCGGTGATCGGCAAGGGTGCGACGATCGCGCTCGTCCCCACCGAGGACGCGCCCGCGGATCGCGCGCTCGAAATCGTCGCCAAACTGTGGGACCTCGTCAGTGTGAACGCCGCGCAGCGCGCCACCGACCCCGAGCCCGCGGTGCTGGAGAGCAGTATCGCGGCGGCGACCGCGCGGGCGCGGGCGATCACCGATCTGGGGCAGGCGCACGCGGCCACCCTGACGTCCCTGCTTTCGGTGCTGCGGTCCCGGCGGCTCGGCGACGACGCCGCCCGGCGGACCGCGACCGACCTCGCCGCGGCCGCGCTGATCGAGCTGCGCGCGGTCGCCGACCGCGATCAGGAACTCTCGGCGGAACCGGCGTCGGCGGCGTTCGACACCCTCGCCGCGCAGCTGGATCCCTTGGTACGCCACGGCGACGTGACCGTCGACCTCGCCGGACCCGGTGACGAACGGCCGCTCCCGCAGGACATCGCGCACACCGCGCGCACGGTCACCCGCGGTCTCGTGCTCACCGCGCTGGAACGGGGCAGCACCCGCGTGCGGGCGGCTTGGCGGCTCGACGGACAGGTGCTCCGGGTCACCGTGCGCGACGACGGCCAGGACGTCACCCGTGCCGCGCCGGCCACCGGCCTCACCGAGCGGATCACGCCGCTCGGCGGCCGCTGGGAGGTCGACGCCGTACCCGGCTGGGGCGCCACGATCACCGCCGTCCTGCCGCTGGGGGTCCAGGAGGCGCCGGAATTGCGCCCGCTGGACCGGCTGAACCCGCGGGAACTCGAAGTTCTCGCCGGAATCGCGCGCGGGAAGCGGAACCGGCAGATCGCCGAAGAGCTGCGGCTGACCGAGCACACGGTGAAATTCCACGTGCGCAAGATCCTCGGGAAGCTCGAAGTCACGTCGCGGGGCGAAGCCGCGATGCTGGCGCGGGAGCTGCGCCTGGAGTCCGTCAGCGCTTGACCTCCACCGAACTGGAGGTCGCATGCTCGTGGCATGACGATCACTGGGGACAAGGCGAAGCCGAAGGGTGTGCTCTGGACACCGGAGCACCGCGTGACCACGACCGGGCTGCTGCTGATGGTCACGCTCATCGCGTTCGAGAGCATGGGCGTCGCCACCGCGATGCCGACGATGGTCGCCGATCTCGACGGCCTCGCGTTGTACGCCTGGCCCTTCACCACGTTCCTGGTCTCCAGTGTCGTCGCGACCGTCCTATCCGGACGCCTCGGTGACCGCAAGGGTCCGGCGCCCGCGCTGCTCGCCGGTACCGGCCTGTTCGCCGCCGGGCTGCTGGTGGCCGGACTCGCGCACGACATGCCGGTGCTCCTGCTGGGCCGCGCCTTGCAGGGTTTCGGTTCCGGGTTGCTGCTGGTTTCGGTGTCCCTGCTGATCGCACTCACCTTCAGCGACCGCGAACGACCGGTGATCTACGCCGCCAACGCCGCCGCGTGGGTGCTGCCCGCGGTGATCGGGCCTTCGATCGCGGGGGTGGTGACGGTGAGCCTCGGCTGGCGCTGGGTGTTCCTCGGGTTGCTGCCGCTGACCGGGCTCGGGCTCGCGCTGCTGGTCGTGGTCACGCGCACGCTGCCCAGGCACGTGCCCGGCACGTCCGCGAGCCACGCCGGTGTCGTGCCCGCGGTGGTCGCCGCCCTCGGCGTCGCCGCGCTCACCTGGGCGGCCCAGCATCCGTCGCTGCCGGCCCTCGCGTATGGCGCCGCCGGACTGCTCGCGCTGGCGTACGCGCTCCGCAAACTCCTCCCCGCGGGCACGCTGACGTCGCGGCCGGGGTTGCCGACAGTGATCGCCTCCCGCGGGCTGATCGCGGGCGCGTACGCGGGGATGGAGGCCTACCTGCCGCTCACGATGAGCGAAGTCCACGGCTACGGCCCCGCGCTGGCCGGTCTGCCGCTGACGGTGACCGCGCTGGGCTGGTCGGCGGGGTCGATGCTGCAGGGCCGGTTCCTCGACTGGTCCCGTGAAGCGTCCCTTCGGACCGGATTCGCGCTGGTGGCGACCGGTCTGGCGATCTTCGCCTTCGTTCCGCTGCCCTCGTTCCCCGGCTGGATGGCGTTCGTGGCTTCGGCGGTCGGCGGCGCCGGGATGGGCATCGCGATGCCCGCGATCTCGGTACTGCTCCTGCGCTACTCGCCCGAGGCCGAACGCGGGTTCAACACTTCGGCGCTGCAGCTCGGGGACTGGGTCGGCTCTGCGCTGACCATTGGTTTGGGTGGTGTCCTGCTCGCTTCGATCGCCTCGGCGAAGGAGCCGTCGGTGGCGATCTTGGTACTCGCGGTGCTGCTGACCGGGCTCGCCCTGCTCGGGGTGCGGCTGACCGGCCGGTGGCCGGCGGGGATGACCCAGGCCACCGCCGGATGAGGGTGGGCTTGGTCACGGCCCGGAGCGGTCTACCCTGGTGGGTGCGATGACCTATCTCGACCACGCGGCGACCACCCCGATGTTGCCCGAAGCCGTAGCGGCGATGTCCGAGGCGCTGTCCACTGTGGGCAACGCCTCCGCGCTGCATTCCTCGGGACGCCGGGCCCGTCGCCGGGTCGAAGAGGCCCGCGAGGTGATCGCGGAGGCGCTGGGCGCCCGGCCGTCCGAGGTGATCTTCACCGGTGGCGGCACGGAGAGCGACAACCTCGCGGTCAAGGGCATCTTCTGGGCCCGTCACGGCGAAGATCCGAAGCGCCGCCGGGTGCTGTGCAGCGCCGTCGAGCATCACGCCGTCCTCGATTCCGTCGAGTGGCTGGAGCAGCACGCGGGCGCCGAGGTGGTCTGGGTCGAGGCCGATCAGGCCGGCCGGGTGTCGCCGGAGTCGCTGCGCACCGCCATCGGCGACAGCCCCGAGACGGTCGCGCTGGCCACCGTGATGTGGGCGAACAACGAGGTCGGCACGGTCAACCCGATCGCCGAGCTCGCCGCCGTCTGCGCCGGGCACCAGATCCCGCTGCACACCGACGCCGTCCAGGCCGTCGGCGCGGTACCGGTCGACTTCGCCGGGAGCGGCGCCGCCGCGTTGACGCTGACGGCGCACAAGCTCGGCGGCCCGTACGGCGTCGGCGCGCTGCTGCTCGGCCGCGACACCGCGTGCGTCCCCGTTCTGCACGGCGGTGGCCAGGAACGCAGTGTGCGTTCGGGCACCCTCGACGTGCCCGCCGTGATCGCGTTCGCGACCGCGGTCAAGGCCACGGTCGAAGGCCGCGAGGAGTACGCCAAGCGCGTCGGCGAGCTGCGCGACGAGCTGATCGAGGCCGTCCGCCGCGAGGTGCCGGACGTGGTGCTCAACGGCGGGGAGGGCGAGCGTCTCCCGACCCACGCGCACTTCACGTTCCCCGGCTGCGCCGGTGACAGCCTGTTGATGCTTTTGGACGCCAAGGGCATCGAATGTTCCACTGGATCGGCGTGCACGGCGGGTGTCGCGCAGCCGAGCCACGTTCTGCTGGCCATGGGTGCCGATCCGGCGGCCGCGCGCGGTTCGCTGCGGTTCTCGCTCGGGCATACCTCGACGCCGGAAGACGTTGAAGCGGTTTCGAGGGAGATCGCGGGCGTCGTCGACCGGGCGAGGCAGGCGGGATTAGCCGGAATGCGCAAGCAGACGCAGAAGCAAGAGGTGTGAGGAAGATGCGCGTACTGGCCGCGATGAGCGGGGGCGTGGACTCGGCGGTGGCCGCCGCGCGCGCCGTGGACGCCGGGCACGAGGTCGTCGGCGTGCACCTGGCGCTGTCGGCGAAGCCCGGCACGCTGCGCACGGGTTCCCGCGGCTGTTGCACGATCGAGGATTCGGGTGACGCGCGCCGCGCGGCGGACATCCTCGGCATCCCCTTCTACATCTGGGACTTCGCCGAGCGGTTCACCGAAGAGGTCATCGAGACCTTCGTCGGCGAGTACGCCGCCGGCCGGACGCCGAACCCGTGCGTCACCTGCAACGAGAAGATCAAGTTCGAGGCGTTGCTGGACAAGGCGATGGCGCTCGGTTTCGACGCCGTCGCCACCGGGCACTACGCCCGTCTGTCCCTTGTGGACGGTGTGCCGGAGCTGCGGCGCAGCGTCGACTCCGGCAAGGACCAGTCCTACGTGCTGGCCTCGCTCACCCCGGAACAGCTGCGGCACTCGCTGTTCCCGCTGGGTGACTCGTGGAAGACCGACGTCCGTGCCGAGGCCGAGAGCCGCGGCCTGTCGGTGGCGCGAAAGCCGGACAGCCACGACATCTGCTTCATCCCGGACGGCGACACCAAGAGCTTCCTGGAGAAGCGGCTCGGCCAGCGTCCCGGACAGCTCGTCGACGCCGAGACCGGCGCCGTGCTCGGTGAGCACACCGGCGTGCACGGGTTCACCGTCGGCCAGCGCAAGGGACTCGGCATCGAAGCGCCCGCGCCGGACGGGCGGCCGCGGTACGTGCTGTCGCTGGAGCCGGTTTCGGGCACGGTGAAGGTCGGTTCGGCGCGGGATCTCGGCGTGCACGTGATCGAGGCGGACCGCCCGATCTGGCCGAGTGAGCGCCCGCTGGACGGGCCCACCGAATGCGTCGTCCAGGTGCGCGCGCACGGCGGGATCGTCGAGGCCGTCGCCGAGGTTTCGGGTGACGAAGTGACCGTCCAGCTGCGTGAGCCGCTGCGCGGGGTCGCGCCTGGCCAGGTCGTCGTGCTGTACCGCCCGGACGCGGCCGAAGGCGACCTGGTGCTGGGAAGCGCGAAGATCTCGGGGACCCGCTAAACCCGCGTTTAGTCCTCTGAATGCGTTCCTTGTGTGTGCAACTACCGCATTCAGAGGACGAACCGCGGGCGGTCAGAGCTTGAGCTTGAAACCGGTGTGGCTCGCCACGAAACCGAGCCGCTCGTAGAACCGGTGCGCGTCCTCGCGTTTCACGTCCGACGTCAGCTGCACGAGTGCGCACCCCCGCCGCCGGGATTCGTCGATCGCCCACCTCATCAGCTCACCGCCGAGCCCGGAGCCGCGATGGCTCGCCCGGACCCGGACCGCCTCGATCTGCCCGCGCAGCGCGCCCTTCCTCGCCAGGCCGGGGATGATCGACAGCTGGAGCGTGCCGACGGTCTCCCCGGCGTCGTCGGCGACGATCAGCAGCTGGGCGGGATCGGCGTCGATCTCCTCGAAGGCCTTGAGATACGGCGTGAGGTCGTCGGTCGAATCGCGGGTGGCGCCGATCTGATCGTCGGCGAGCATCTCGACGATCGCGGCGACATCGTCGCGGCGCGCTGGACGGATGATCATGCGGCGTAGTGTCGCACGCCCTCGGCCTCGGTCGCGGTGAGTTTCCCTTGCGCCACCAGCAGATCCAGATGCGCCCCGGTCTCGAGAACGGCGAGCATCCGGTTGAACGGGTCCATCTCGCCGAGCTTGCGCAGTTTGCGCGTCCAGCCCAGCCGCAACGCGACCTCGTACGCCGTCGTGACGTCCGCGGTGATCTCGGCACCCATGACCTCAAGCCGGTCGCGGTGGTGTTCCAGCAGTTCGTCCACGCGGGCGTGGACGCTGTCGGTCACCCGGCCGTGCGCCGGCAGCATGCGCCGATCCGGCAGCTCGCGGACCAGGCGCAGCGAGTCGAGGTAGTCGCTCAACGGCAGCTCGACCGGCACCGGCTGGAATCCGATGGACGGCGTGATGTGCGGCAGCACGTGGTCGCCGGAGAACACCAGCCCCGCCTCGTCGTCGACGAAGACGACGTGCCCGGCCGTGTGCCCCGGCGTGTGCACGATGTCGAACTCGCGGCCGGGCACGATCGTGCGCTTGCCGGGGGTGAGCCATTCGTCGGGCTGCTCCCACAGATGCGCCTCGGTGTGCCGGACGCCGCCGAAGGCCTTGGCGAGGTCCTCGACCACGGGGCCCGCGCCACAGCGTTCGAGCAGGCCGACCTGCGCCTCCATCGGGAAGCGGTCCGGATCGCCGGAACGCGCCAGTGAAGGCTCTTCCAGCTTCCCGAGCCCGACCTTGCCGCCGAATTCACGGCGCAGCTCCACGGCCAGCGTGTAGTGATCGCGATGGACGTGGGTGATCAGGAACTCGTCGATGTCGCCGAGATCGGCGCCCAGTGCCTTCAGCCCGCGCGAGAGCCGCTCGCGTGCCGACTCCAGGGCCCAGCCCGAGTCGACGAGGACCAGGCGGGTGCCATCGGTGACGACGTAGACGTTGACCGCGCGCAACGCGTCGTGCGGCAAAGGCAGCGGGATCCGGTGAACCCCCGGCGCGACCGTGTAGACGCCTGGCTCGGCCCAGTCCCGTTCGCCGTCTTCCGGCAACGGCTCCATGGTGACCTCCGTCCCGGACGCACTCCAGCGTGCCGCCCAGTTCTTCCACCTTGAGCCGCCGGAAGCCGAGTGTCCACTTATGCGGGTGAGACCCGTGTCACTCGCGCCGAATGCGTTCAGTCCTCTGGATGCGGTCCTTGCACACGCAACTACCGCGTCCAGAGGACTAAACGCGGGGTCAGTTGTCGTCCTGCTTCAACGCCGTGTCGATGGTCAGCGCCGAAGCGACCACCATCGAGGCCAGTGGATCCCGCAGGGGCCGGTGGATCTCGACGACGTAGTTGTCGGCGGTGGTGAACGCGGCCTTCACGAAACCCCCCCAGGTCTTCGTGATCCGCGCGATCTCGACGTCGGCGTGGTCCTTGATCGCGAAGTTCCACGCCCGCCAGTTCTCCGCGAAGATCCCGCCGACCTTCTCGCCGTTGACCAGGAACCCCAGCCGGATCTTGCCGAAGACGTTCTCCTGCACGATCTCCCCGATCGGTGAGTCGTCGGCCCTCGTCACCAGGAAGCGGGATTTGAACACCTTCGCCGGTCGCGTCACCTTCAGCACCGTGCTGTGGTTCGCGTCGCGGATTTCGAAGCGGTGGGTCAGGAACTGGTCGTAGTTCGTGAGCAGCCGGATGGCCTTCTTCAACGTGCTCTGCCCGACCTGCACGACACCGCCGAGCCGGTTGCCGTGCTGGTCGAAGACCCCGAACTCGGCTGCCATCTCGATGAGTTTGGCGCGCTGGTTGACCACGAGCACGGGTTCGGAGAACAGCGTCCCGCCGCCGGTGACGGCACCGCCCCGGCCTTGGGTTCCCTTCGCCACCTGCGCGCGGATCTTGTGCGGGTCGTGCGCGCCTTCGATGTCCAGCTCGATCATCTCGGCGTCGTGGGACGGCCGCGTGTCGGCCGTCCAGGCCTGCCCGTCCCACCACCGGTGAAACCGGGGGTTCTGCTGGTCGGGATACCAGCCGGCGGGCTGTGGAGAGCTCGTCATGGCAGGTCAGCGTAATGCGCTCGGGGCCATCGCGGGCCCATCGACGGCAATTGCGGTGAATGTCCGTGTCCTCCCCGGCCCCGCCGCCCCGCCGAGCGGGACCAAGGGGAGAATCCGGATGTGAACGAACGACCCTGGCCTGTAGGCGCGGCCACCGCGATCGGCTCCCTGCCCGGTACCGATCCGGTCGAGGCCGCTTCGATCGTGTTCGGTGAACTGCCCGAATTCCCGTGTCTGCCCGAACTTCCCGCCCGCGGCGTCGGTGCCGACGTCATCGGCCGGACGGCGGCGCTGCTGGTCGACCTCGCCGTGGAGGTGGTGCCGAGCGGCTATCGGGTCGCCGGCCGCCCCGGCCACGACCACCGCCGTGCCGTCGATCTGCTGAACTGGGACCTCGACGCCGTCCAGGAGGCCAGGGAGAAGGCGGGTGCCGCGCCGCCGGTCTTCAAGACGCAGGTCGCGGGTCCGTGGACACTCGCCGCGAACGTCGAACTCCCGCGCGGGCACCGGATCCTCACCGACCGGGGCGCGTTGCGCGACTTCACCGCTTCCTTGCTGGACGGACTGGCCGAGCACGTCGCCGAACTGAAGTCGCGCCTCGGCGCGCCGGTGGTGGTCCAATTCGACGAACCGTCGCTGCCCGAGGTGCTCGGCGGCGATCTGCCGACGGTGTCCGGGTACGGCACCGTTCCCGCGGTTCCCGCGCCGGAGGCCCGGAACCTGCTCTCGACGGTGATTTCCGGGGCGGAGCGCATCACCGGCCAGCCGGTCGCGGTGCACTGCTGCGCCGAGAAGCCGCCGATCTCGTTGCTGCGCGCGGCGGGCGCGAAGGCGATCGCCTTTGACTTCTCCCTGTTGAAGGGCGCTTCGCCCACGCAGCTCGACGAAATCGGTGAAGCGCTCGACGACGGTACGACGTTGATGCTCGGACTCGTGCCCACGACCGATCCCGGCGTCCCGGTGGCGCTGCGCGACCTGGTCACCCCCGTGTTCAAACTCGTGGACAGGCTCGGCTTCCCCCGCGAGATCCTCGCCGAACGGGTCGTGCCGACCCCGGCGTGCGGCCTGGCGGGAGCGACCCCCGAGTGGATGCGTCGCGCGCTCACGCTCAGCCGTGAGGCGGGCAAGGCTTTCGTCGAACCGCCCGAAGGCTGGTGAACAGGGCGGTAACCTGCCCTTCATGCGTTTGTTCCGCCGTTCCCGCAAGTCCGAGGACGTTCCCGACCCCCGCACGGCGTGGCCAGAGCAGCCGGTCCCCGAGGACGCGGCGGCCGCGGCGGCGAAGTTCTGGGAGGCGTGGTTCGAGCTCCTGCCGGAGGTCAGCGCCGCGCTCGGCGATCGCGAACCGCACCGCGTGGAGCACGACCTCTGCACCATCGTCGAGGCACTGCATCCGAGGCTGCACTTCTCCCTCGATCGTGGGCACCGCGCGATCTACTCGCTGGTGCTCACCGGCCAGGAGGATCCGGAACTGCGCCCGTACACCGACGCGTGGAAGGCCGCCGCGCCGCCGGAGGACGCGATCTGGGAGTACCACGACTCCGTGCCGCCGGTTCCCGACCCGAGTGAGGTCACCGTCAACCTCGGGGAGACCCGGATCGCGCTCGCCGACGTCCGGGTGACCGCGAAGGTGGACGAATCAACCGGACGGGTGGACGTGACCGTGTTCCATCCGCTGATCGGGGAACTCCGGCCGGAGACCCGGACGACCATGACCTTCCTGCCGCTGGACGCCACGCTGGGTGAGCGCGTCGCGGCCGAGCGGCTCGGCCGTGTCGAGCTGGTGACCGAGGCCCGGGACGGGCAGCTGACCCTGCTGGAGCTCCGTGAAATGGTCGGCCGACTCGGCTCACCGGCGCCGGAAAATGTCGGTACTCCCGACTAGGCTCCCTACCGTGAGCAGCGAACTTACCCCCTCAGACCTCGAGACGGCCGACGTCGCGCAGGACGTCACCGACGTGCCGGCGGAGGTCCGCGAACGACACGGCGCACTGGCCGAGGAGATCCGCGGGCACCAGTTCCGGTACTACGTGCTGGACTCACCGATCGTGTCCGACGGTCAGTTCGACGAGCTGCTCAACGAACTCCAGGCCATCGAGGACGAGTATCCGGGGCTGGTGACGCCGGAGTCGCCGACGCAGAACGTCGGCGGCACCTTCTCGACCGAGTTCGTCGCGCACGACCACCTCGAACGCATGCTCAGCCTGGACAACGTGTTCGACACCGAAGGTTTCGAGACCTGGGTCGAGCGCGTCCAGAAGGAGATCGGCGCGACGAAGTACCTCGCCGAGCTCAAGATCGACGGGCTCGCGATCAACCTGCTGTACGAGAACGGCCGCCTCACCCGCGCGCTGACCAGGGGCGACGGTCGCACCGGCGAGGACGTCACGCTCAACGTCCGCACGCTGGAGCAGGTACCGGAGCGGTTGCGGAGCACCGACGAGTTCCCGGTGCCGGCACTGGTCGAGGTCCGCGGCGAGGTGTACTTCCGCGTCGAGGACTTCCTGGCGCTCAACGCGAAGATGGTCGAGGCGGGCAAGGATCCGTACGCGAACCCGCGCAACACCGCGGCCGGATCGTTGCGGCAGAAGGACCCGAAGATCACGAAGTCCCGGAATCTGCGGCTGATCTGCCACGGGCTCGGGAAACGTGAAGGCTTCGAACCGAAGCGCCAGTCCGAGGCATACGACGCGCTGGCCGCGTGGGGCCTGCCGGTCTCGCCGCACAGCAAGGTGCTGAGTTCGGGCGAGGAACTGCTGGAGCACATCAAGTACTGGGGCGAACACCGCCACGACGCCGAGCACGAGATCGACGGGGTCGTCATCAAGGTCGACGAGGTCGCGCTGCAACGCCGTCTCGGGACGACCTCGCGCGCGCCGCGCTGGGCGATCGCCTACAAGTACCCGCCGGAAGAGGCGATCACCACCCTGCTGGACATCCAGGTCAACGTCGGCCGCACCGGCCGGGTCACGCCGTTCGCGGTGATGGAGCCGGTGAAGGTCGCCGGATCCACGGTGGCGATGGCGACGCTCCACAACCAGGAAGAGGTCAAACGCAAAGGCGTGCTGATCGGGGACAAGGTCGTCATCCGCAAGGCGGGCGACGTCATCCCCGAGGTGCTCGGCCCGGTGGCCGACGCGCGCACCGGCGAAGAGCGCGAGTTCGTCATGCCGTTGCGCTGCCCCAACTGCGATACCGAACTGGCGTATCAGAAGGAGGGCGACATCGACATCCGTTGCCCGAACGCCCGGTTCTGCCTGGCGCAGCGGCGGGAGCGGCTGTTCCACCTCGCGAGCCGGAACGTCTTCGACATCGAGGTGCTCGGGTACGAGGCCGCGGTTGCCCTGCTGGACGCCGGTGTCGTGCACGACGAAGGTGACATCTTCGATCTGGACGAGGAAAAACTGCTTCAGGTGGAGCTGTTCCGCACCAAGGCGGGGGAGCTGTCGGCGAACGGCCGCAAACTGCTGGAGAACCTCGAAACCGTCAAGGACCGTCCACTGTGGAAGGTCATCGTCGGGCTCTCGATCCGGCACGTCGGCCCGACGGCGGCGCAAGCGCTCGCGCGGGAATTCGGTTCGCTGGAACGGATCGAGAACGCCTCCGAGGAGGAGCTCGCCGGTGTCGACGGTGTCGGCCCGACCATCGTGCGAGCCGCGAAGGAATGGTTCGAGGTCGATTGGCATCGCGAGATCATCGAGAAGTGGCGCGCGGCGGGCGTGCGGATGGAGGAGGAGCGGGACGAGTCCATCCCGCGCAACCTCGAAGGGCTGTCGATCGTCGTCACCGGTTCGCTGAACGACTACTCCCGCGACGAGGCCAAGGAGTTCATCATGGCCCGCGGCGGGAAGGCGGCCGGTTCGGTGTCGAAGAAGACGGCGTTCGTCGTCGTCGGCGACTCGCCGGGGACGAAGTACGACAAGGCCGTCCAGCTGAAGGTGCCGGTGCTCGACGAGAACGGCTTCCGGGTGCTGCTGGAGAGCGGCCCCGAGGCCGCCGCCGAACTCGCGCTGCCCGCCGGCGAAGAGGACAGCGATGAGTGAGCTGGAGATCCGGCCCGCCCGCTCCGACGAGCTGAAGGCGGTCGGGGAACTCACCCTGGCCGCGTACGCGGCGGAACGGGGCCTCGTCGAGGGCGTGGGCTACGCGGCCGAGCTCGTCGACGCCGCCCGGCGCGCCGAACTCGCCGAACTCCTGGTCGCGGTGGACGGCGACGGCACCCTGGTCGGCACGGTCACGATCGCGCGCCCTGGGACACCCTTCGCCGAGCTGTCCCGCGAGGGCGAACTGGAGTTCCGCATGCTCGGCGTGCACCCGTCGGCCACCGGACGCGGTATCGGTGAGGCACTGACCAGGGCGGTCATCGAACGGGCGCGGGAGGTGGGTGCCGCCAGGGTGGTGCTGTGCAGCATGCTCACGATGGAGCGGGCGCACCGGCTCTACGAGCGGCTCGGTTTCGTGCGGATGCCCGAGCGGGACTGGGAGCCGCACCCCGGAGTCACGTTGATCGCCTATCGCCTGGACCTGTAAGCCCATACACCTCGCGGGTGTATGGTTGGTGTATGAGTCGGACCAATATCGACATAGACGACGAGCTGGTCGCCGCCGTCATGCAGCGCTATGGGTTCAAGACCAAGAAGGACGCCGTGGATTTCGCATTGCGGAAGGCGGCGCCGGTGATCACCACCGCCGACATCCTGGCGCTGGAAGGTATCGGCTGGGAAGCGGATCTCGACGAGATGCGGGATGACCCCGCCGACCGTAAGTGGCGCGATGCCTCCTGAGCAACGCTGCCTGATCGACAGCTCGGTGTGGATCGATTTCCTGCGCAAGCGGGCGACGCGTGCGCGGGATCTGGTCGTGGAGCTCGCCGCGCAGCCGAAGATGATCGTCACCTCCGAACCCATTGTGATGGAACTGCTCGCCGGAGCGAACGCTGAGGCGCTTCCTCGCCTCGAAAGGACGCTCGCCGGTTTCGTGAACCTGGGTGTGGATCCCGCGATCGACTTCCGGAGCGCGGCGGAGATCTCCCGGGCCGTTCGGGCGGACGGGCACAGGGTTCGTTCTTCGATGGATTGCCTCATCGCGGCGGTCGCGGTGCGGCATAAGGCCGTTCTGATCCACAAGGATGTCGACTACGTGCGTATCGCCGAGGTCGTCCCCGAGCTCCGCGCCGAGGCGATCTTCGACTCGTGACCCGCCCCGGCGGATGTGTTGTGAACGGGACTTTCATCGCAGAATCTGCCATGAAAGTCCCGTTCACAACACGCCCCGGATGACCAGGGTCAGCTGTCCAGCACGACCGCGACGATCCCCGCGAAGTGCGCCAAACGCGCCACCTCGGCGGCACGGAAGTTCGGCCCGCCCGGCCGCGCGACCAGCAGCGCCTTCCCGGGCTTCCCCAGCGGCGTGGCCGCCAGCTCGGTGCCCAGTTCCTTCCACGTCTCCGGGATCCACGCTTCCTCGGCGTCGAGGATGGTGGCGCGTTCCAGCGGTAGCCACGGCAGGTCGGTGATCGGCGTCTCGGGCGCGGCGTTGGACGACGCCAGCCGGATCGCGCCCGATTCGGCGTGTTCGACGACGACGGCCCAGCCCGCCCGGATGATCCGCGGCACGCCTTCGGCGAGGATCTCCAGTCCCGAAGCGGGCTTCGCGGCTATCTCCTCGACCAGCTCGAGTTCGCGATGGGTGTCCAGGACCCCGGCGTACGGGCGGACGGCGTCGACTTCGACACCGTCGACGCTTTCGGCGGCGGTGATCAGCGCGTCCGGAAGCCTGCCGGAGGGGATTTCGACGACGAGGTCGTCGACGGCGATACCGCCGCCGCGTTCCACCACGTCCACGCTCAGGATGTCGGCGCCGACGGTGCCGAGCGCGGTGGCGACCGCACCGAGGGTCCCCGGGGTGTCCGGTATTTGGACCCGGATCAGGAACGACACACGCGCCCCTTTCGCCTCAGGCGTTCCAGCCTCGCCGTGGAACGCGCTACGCCGGGCGCCGATTGTGACAGACCGGACGAGGTAATGGGGACCGACGTCCGGGGCGCGGGATAACGAACCAGGCACTCCTTACCCGACATGGGAGCGCAGGCCGCGGCATAACCCAGTCGAGTACGCCGACGCCGCCACCATAGACTTGCAGCTTCCGACAGAACCCGCACAGCACACCCCGGGAGTCACCCGCGTGCCCAACATTTCCCGCGACGAGGTCGCACACCTCGCCAAGCTGGCCAGGCTTGCCGTCACCGAAGAGGAGCTGGACGTCTTCGCAGGCCAGCTCGACCAGATCCTGGACTCGGTGGCCAAGGTGAGCGAGGTCGCAGGCGAGGATGTCCCGCCCACGTCGCACGCCGTGCCGCTGACCAACGTCTTCCGTGACGACGTCGTCCGACAGGGGCTGACCCAGCAGCAGGCATTGGCCGGTGCGCCGGCCGCCGAAGAGGGTCGTTTCCGGGTGCCGCGGATTCTGGGAGAAGAGCAGTGACCGAACTCATCAAGCTGACCGCCGCCGAGCTGGCGGAAAAGATCCAGACGCGTGAGGTCTCGGCCGTCGAGGTGGCCAAGGCCCACCTGGACCGGATCGCCGAGGTCGACGAGCACATCCACGCGTTCCTGCACGTGGACACCGAGGGCGCGCTCGAGGCCGCCCGTGCGGTGGACGCCGACGTCGCCGAAGGCAAGGCGCCGAAATCGCCGCTCGCCGGGGTGCCGCTCGCGCTCAAGGACGTCCTGACCACCAAGGGCATCCCCACCACCGCCGGTTCCAAGACGCTGGAGAACTGGATCCCGCCGTACGACGCCACCGTGACGCGCAAGCTGCGCGAAGCCGGTGTCGTGGTGCTCGGCAAGACCAACATGGACGAGTTCGCGATGGGTTCCTCCACGGAGAACTCCGCGTTCGGCCCGACGCACAACCCGTGGGACCACGCCCGCATCCCCGGCGGTTCCGGCGGTGGCTCGTCGGCGTCCATCGCGGCCTTCGAAGCCGCGATCGCGATCGGTACCGACACCGGTGGCTCGATCCGCCAGCCGGGCGCCGTCACCGGCACGGTCGGGGTCAAGCCGACCTACGGCGGCGTTTCCCGCTACGGCCTCATCGCCTTCTCGTCGTCGCTGGACCAGGCCGGGCCCTGCGCGCGGACGGTGCTCGACGCCGCCCTGCTGCACGAGGTCATCGCCGGCTACGACCCGATGGACTCGACCTCGATCGACGCGCCGGTCCCGCCGGTGGTCGCCGCGGCCCGCCAGGGTCTGACCGGCGACCTCAAGGGCGTGCGCGTCGGCGTGGTGAAGGAGTTCGCCGGTGACGGCTACCAGCCCGGCGTGCTGCGGTCCTTCGAGGCCGCCGTCGAGCAGCTGCGCTCGCTCGGTGCCGAGGTCGTCGAGGTCTCGTGCCCGAACTTCACCTACGCGCTGCCCGCGTACTACCTGATCGCGCCGAGCGAGTGCTCGTCGAACCTCGCCCGGTTCGACGCCATGCGCTACGGCCTGCGCGTGTCCGACGACGGCGCGCACAGCGCCGAAGAGGTCATGTCGCTCACCCGCGAGAAGGGCTTCGGCCCCGAGGTCAAGCGCCGCATCATGCTCGGCACCTACGCGCTGTCGTCGGGCTACTACGACGCCTACTACGGCTCGGCGCAGAAGGTGCGCACGCTGATCACGCGTGACTTCGAAGCCGCGTACGAAAAGGTGGACGTGCTGGTGTCGCCGACCACGCCGACCACGGCGTTCAAGATCGGCGAGCGGGTCGACGACCCGATGGCGATGTACCTGGCGGACCTGTGCACCATCCCGTCGAACCTCGCGGGCAACGCCGCGATGAGTGTCCCGAGTGGACTGTCGCACGAGGACGGACTGCCGGTCGGCCTGCAGATCATGGCCCCGGCGATGGCCGACGACAGGCTGTACCGCGTCGGCGCCGCCTACGAGGTCGCGCGTGACGCCGCCAACGGTGGCTCGCTGGTGCACGAGGTTCCGGAGCTGGGAGGAAAGAAGTGACCGCCGTGGTTGAGTTGATGGACTACGCCGACGTCATCGAGCGGTTCGACCCGGTGCTGGGCCTCGAGGTGCACGTCGAGCTGAACACCGACACCAAGATGTTCTGCGGCTGCGCCAACGAGTTCGGCGGCGAGCCCAACACCAAGGTGTGCCCGACCTGCCTCGGCCTGCCCGGCGCGCTGCCCGCGTTGAACGGCAAGGCCGTCGAGAGCGCGATCCGGATCGGGCTCGCGCTCAACTGCGAGATCGCGCCGTGGTGCCGGTTCGCCCGGAAGAACTACTTCTATCCGGACATGCCGAAGAACTTCCAGACCTCGCAGTACGACGAGCCGATCGCCTTCAACGGCTACCTCGACGTCACGCTGGACGACGGCGAGGTCGTGCGCGTGGAGATCGAGCGCGCGCACATGGAGGAGGACACCGGTAAGTCGCTGCACGTCGGCGGTGCCACCGGCCGGATCCACGGTGCCGAGCATTCGCTGCTCGACTACAACCGTGCCGGTGTGCCGCTGATCGAGATCGTCACCAAGACGATCGAGCACACCGGGGAGCGCGCTCCCGAGGTCGCGCGGGCGTATGTGAGCGCGCTGCGGGATCTGCTGCAGGCACTCGACGTCTCCGATGTCCGCATGGACCAGGGGTCCCTGCGCTGCGACGCGAACGTCTCGCTGATGGCCAAGGACGCGACCGAGTTCGGAACGCGGACCGAGACCAAGAACGTCAACTCGCTGCGCAGCGTCGAGCGCGCCGTGCGGTACGAGATGACGCGCCAGGCGGCGATCCTCGCCGAGGGCGGCTCGATCAAGCAGGAGACACGGCACTTCCAGGAGTCCGACGGCACCACGTCGCCCGGTCGTACCAAGGAGACCGCCGAGGACTACCGGTACTTCCCGGAGCCCGACCTGGTGCCGATCGCGCCGTCGGCCGAATGGGTCGAGGAACTGCGCAAGACGCTGCCGGAGATGCCGTCGGAGCGCCGCAAGCGCATCCAGCGCGAGTGGAACCTGACCGACGAGGCGCTGCGCGACCTGCTCAACGTCGGCGCGGTCGATCTGGTCACCGCGACCGTCGAGGCGGGCGCGACCCCGGACGAGGCTCGCAGCTGGTGGGTCAACACGCTGGCGCAGGAAGCCAACTCCCGCGAGGTCGAACTGTCCGAGCTGGCGATCACCCCGGCGCAGCTGGCCGAGGTCATCGGGCTGGTGAAGTCCGGTGAGCTGACCAACAAGCTGGCCAAGGAGGTCGTGCAGGGCGTGCTCGCCGGCGAGGGTTCGCCGTCCGAGGTCGTCGAGAAGCGCGGCCTGAAGGTCGTTTCCGACGACTCCGCGCTCATCGCGGCGGTCGACGAGGCGCTGGCCGCGCAGCCGGACGTCGCCGAGAAGATCCGCGGCGGCAAGGTGGCCGCGGCCGGGGCGATCGTCGGCGCGGTCATGAAGGCCACCAAAGGCCAGGCCGACGCCAAGCGCGTGCGCGAACTGATCGTCGAGCGAGTCGGTGCCTGATCTCGCTTTGAAGAAGGTCACCTGGCGTGAGTGGCTCGGCCTCGCGGCCGGGCTGCTCGCGCTGGTGGCCCTGTTCCTGCCGTGGACGACCCTGACCGCGGCGCGTCCGGAGATCGAGGACGTGCTGACGACGTTGCCCGCCGACGATGTCACCCGCGACGCGTGGCACGCCGGTTTCCTCGCGTGGGCGCCGCCCTTCCTGCTGTTCCTGCCCGGCCTCGCCGTCGTGCTGTTCGGCCGCGTCGACGCCGTCCGCCGCGCGGGCCTGCCGCATCTTTGGCTGATGGCGGCCATCGGCGCGCTGCTGCTGATCCTGCTCGGCTGGGTCACCCTCGACTGGCAGTTCAGTGCCGACCAGCGGGGGATCTTCTCCGCGGCGGGTGTCGAGATCGGGACCGGCCTCGGCCGGTACCTCGGCCTGCTCGCCGCCGTCGTCTCGGCGGTGGTCGCCTTCTTCGACGTCCGGGTCCTGCGCGCCGAGACCCGCACCCGCCGCTGACCACCTTCCGCGTTTAGTCCTCTAAATGCGAGAGGGTTCGGCGCGCGTTGACATGTGACCTTTTGGTCACCTATTTTGGGTTCATGAACCGAACGCTGAAGGCTCTCGTCACCGTGCTCGTCGCCGTCCTGCTCGGCGGCCTGCTGACCGCCGTCCCGGCCGCCGCGAAGGAGTCATGGCGTAGCCACGAAGGAACGATCGACGGCGCGAGATACCTGGTCAAAGTGCCGAAACGGTGGAACGGCACGCTCGTGCTGTACAGCCACGGGCTCTATGTGAAGGACTGGCCGCCGACGCGGATCCACCTGGCCACCCGGCCGGAGACCGAGACTTGGCTGCTCGCTCAGGGCTACGCGCTCGCCGCGTCGAACTACAAGGGCGTGTTCGGATACGCGATCGAGGAGGCGCTGACCGACCAGGTCGCGTTGCTGGACTGGTTCGAGGCCAACGTGGGGAAGCCACGGCGGACCGTCACCAGCGGGATGTCCATGGGCGCGGTGATCTCACTGAAGCTCGCTGAAGACAACCCCGGCCGGTTCGACGGTGTGCTGACGCAATGCGGCGAATACGACGCGAACGGCACCTGGAACAGCGCACTGGACATGCTCTTCGCCCTCAAAACCCTGCTGGCGCCGGACGCGGACATCGACCTGGTCAGGCCGCGCGACCCCGCAGCCGCCCAGGCCGCGCTGACGGCGATCGTGGCGGAAGCCCAGAAGACCGACTCGGGCCGCGCCCGGATCGCGCTGGCCGGAGCACTCGGCAACATCCCGGGCTGGGCCTTCGCGCACCAGCCGGAGCCGTCCGCGCCGTCGGACCGGCTCGCCCAGCAGGCGATCTGGGTCACCGCGGCCTACGTGAACGGCTACGGACCGCTGGCACGGGCCGAAATCGAGCGCCGGGCCGGTGGGAACCCGTCCTGGAACACCGGAATCGACTACCGCCGGATGCTGGACGGCTCCGCCCGGCGCGACCTCGTCCGGCACGCCTATCGGCAGGCGGCCGGCGTGGAACTGGTGGCCGACCTCGCTCGGCTCGCCGCGGCGCCGAGGATCGCGGCGGATCCGGCGGCGGAGGCCTACCTGCGGCGCCACACCGTGGCCGCGGGCACCACGCCGTCACCCGTGCTGACCGTGCACACCACCGGTGACGGCGGCGCCGTTTCGGATCAGACCCGCTGGTACGCCGACCAAGTCCGCCGCAACGGCGATCCCGAACGGCTGCGCCGGACCTACGTCGAGCGGGGCGGCCACTGCTCGTTCAACGCCGCCGAGGAGATCGTCCTGCTGCGCACGCTGCTGTCCCGTGTGGACAGTGGACGCTGGCCGTCCACCGGCCCGCGCCCGCTCAACGCCGCGGCGGCCGCGCTCGGCCCCGGCTACCGGCTGGTCCCGGAGTTGTTCAGCGAAACGTTCGAGGAGAAGCCGATGGCACCGGCGTTCGTGCGGTTCACCCCGCCGGTCTTCCCGCGACCGACCGGCTGAGGCGCCGGACGGGGGCGGGTCAGTCCTTGCCGCCCCCGTTACCGCCGATCGACGGCGAGATGAGGACCACGCGATCGTCGCTCGACACCGGCGTGCCGCCGTCCTTGTTGACGGTTCCGGCCACGGCCAGCTGCGGGTTGATCATGCTCATCGAGGACAGGCGGCCGAAGGTCTTCGGCGGTTTCCCGGTCTTGCCGTCCAAGGCGAGGTTGGGTTTGCCGGTCACCGCGCCGTCCGGGGTGACCGGCAGGTTCTGCAGGTTCCCCGCGACCGACGTCGTCACGTACAGATAGCCGACGGCGCCGACGAAATCCGCGCAGCCCGCCACGCCGGGCTTGTCCGGCCAGCTCCAGGCCGGGGTGGTCAGCGGCTGACCCGCGCGGAGCCGGTAGACGACGTCCTTGTCCGCCAGCCGGTCGGTCAGCCAGAGGCGGGAACCGGCCTCGTCGCGGCAAATCCCACCGGGGGAGTGCACCCCGGTCGAGAAGACCGCCGACCCCGCCGTCGGATTGCCCGGCGCCGGTTTGCCGGAGGTGTCGATCCGCAGCACCTTCCCGGCCAGCGACGCCGGATCGGCCGCGAGTCCGGCGTTGCCCGCGTCGCCGGTGGCGACCAGGAGCGCGCCCTTGGCGTCGGTGCCGATCGCGCCGCGGTTCCCGGTGGCGCCCTTGGGAATGCCGGTCAGCACCGGTTTCGGCGCCTGCCCCTTGGCCAGCCGCACGACCCGGTTGTCGGTCGGGGTGGTGATGTAGGCGAAGACGAGCTGGTCTTCCGCGAAGCCGGGTGACAGGGCGAGTGAGGTGAGGCCGCCGTCGCCGGAACCGTCCACCGGGATGGTGGCCCAGGCGGCCGGATCCTTCCCGGCGGCGGCGAGCAGGACGCGGCCGCTCTTGCGTTCGCCCGCGAGCGCGCTGGGCGCGCTGCCGTCGCCCGGGATCGCGGCGACGGCGGCGACGGTGTCCAGGCAGGTCGCGATGACGGACTTGTCGAAGTCCTTGCAGCCCTGCGGCGGCGGAACCGGGGTCTGCGTCTGGTTCGGTCCGCTGCCGCCGCGGCCGGGGCCGGAGTCGCCCGCTTCACCGCCGGGTCCGGCCTGGGGCGGGGATTCGGGGGACGGTGGGTTCACCGGGGTGAAGGTCTGGCCGGCCGCCGTGTTGTCGAATTTGGCGCAGCCGGAAAGCGCGAGAACGCCGCAGGCCAGCAGAGCCAGCGGCGAAGTCCATTTCCGCCGGTACCGGGTACGCACGGGATCAGCGTAGGTGGGCGTGCGTGAACCACGGGTAAGCGGTTCTCGATACCGTGGCGATCATGACCGTTACCGTGCTGGTGCCCGACGAAGAGGGCGTGATCGCGCTTTCGGAGATCGAAGGCGTGCGTCCGGTGGTGTACCGACCGGGAGAGCCGGTGCCCGCCGAAGCCGCCGAGGCCGAGGTCCTCGTGACCGGTGGACGGCCGACCGAAGCGATGTGGCGCGAACTGCCGAACGTCAAACTCGTGCAGTTGCTGGTGGCGGGGGCCGAGGACTGGATCGGCAACGTGCCGGACGGTGTCCTGCTGTCGACCTGCCGCGGCGCGCACGGCGGGAGCTCGGCCGAATGGGTCGTCGCGGTCCTGCTGGCGATGTACCGCGGTCTCCACGATTTCGCCGACGGCCAGCGCCGGAAGCGATGGGAACGCCGGACCACCGACACGTTGCAGGGCAAACGGGTGCTCATCGTCGGTGCCGGTGACCTCGGCAGGCACCTGCGTCGACGGCTGGAGACGTTCGACGTGCGCTGCACGATGGTCGGCACGACCTCCCGCGAGGGGGTGCACGCCGTCGGTGAACTTCCCCGGTTGCTGCCCGAACACGACGTCACGGTCCTGATGGTGCCGCTGACGCAGCACACCCGTGGCCTGGTCGACGCGGAGTTCCTGGCCGCGATGCCGGACGGGGCGATCCTCGTCAACGTCTCGCGGGGGCCGGTCGTGCGCACCGACGCGCTCGTCGCCGAGCTGGCTTCGGGCCGTCTCCGCGCCGCTCTCGACGTCACCGATCCCGAACCGCTGCCCGAGGGGCACCCGCTCTGGGACGTGCCGGGGCTGCTGCTGACCCCGCATGTCGGGGGCGCGGTGAGCGGGGTGCGGCAGCGCGCCTACGCGGTGGTGGTCCGCGAACTGAGCCATTATCTGGGCGGGGAGCTGCCGAAGAATCTGGTCCACGGCGAATACTGAATAAACTGGGCAAGGTGACGGACGTGGCAGCTCTTCATGTCGGCTGTGCGATGTGGGCGCACAAGGCGTGGGCCGGGCGGTTCGTGCCGCGGTCGGCGGCGGCGGGGGAGCGTCTGCGGGCCTACGCCGGTTGGTGCAACGCGGTCGAAGGCAACACCACCTTCTACGCGACCCCCGCCCGGGACACCGTCGCGACGTGGGCGCGGCAGACCGATCCCGGCTTCCGGTTCCTGGTCAAGCTGCCCAAGGTGGTGACGCACGAGCGAAGGCTCACCGGTGTCGAGACCGAGATGCGGGCATTCCTGGACGCGATGCAGCCCCTCGGCGATCGGGCGATCCTTTGGACGCAGTTGCCCGCCTCGTTTGGCCCGTCGGACGTCGACACGCTCGGCCGCTTCCTGCGCCGTCTCCCCGTCGGCCTCCGGCGCGCCGTGGAGGTGCGCCATCCCGGCTTTTACACCGACGCCCAGTCGACTTCGGTGCTGGAGCGGACCCTCACCGCCGTGAGCACCGAGTGGGTGCCGTTCGACACCACGGTCTTCTTCCAGCGCCCGCCCACCAGCGAGATCGAGCGGGAGACCTGGACCATGAAACCCCGGCTGCCGCGGCGGACGCGGGCGCTGACCGACCGGCCGATCGTCCGCTACCTCGGCCGGGACTCGGTCGAGGAGACGGTCCAGGGGTGGGGACCGTGGACCGAGGTGGTCGCCGAATGGCTGCGCGCGGGCCGCGCGCCGACGGTCTTCGTGCACACCCCCGACAACGACGACGCACCGGCGCTCGCCCGCCGGTTCCACGAAGACGTGCGCGCCCTGGTGCCCGGCCTCGACCCGCTGCCCGAACCCGAACCGGTCGAGCCCGCGACCCTGTTTTGAGCCGACACAGCGAATCGGCGGCTGGTCAGTCGCTTGAGGCGCCTGTTTCCCCTACTCTTCGCGCGTGAGCGATGACTACCAGACCAGCATGATCTCGGACGTGGCCGACCCCGGTGGTGGCCCGGACCCGGTGGAGACCAGGGGCGGGATCGATCTCGGTCTGCTTGTCCTGCGAGTCGTGCTCGGCGTGACCATGGGCGCGCACGGGCTCCAACACCTCTTCGGTGCCTTCGGCGGCCCCGGGGTCGGCGGCTTCGCGAGGGTGCTCGGCAACCTCGGCTACACCAGCCAGACCACGCTGCTTTCGTGGATCACCGGCATCAGCGAGGTGCTCGGCGGCGCGCTCGTCCTGGTCGGCCTGTTCACCCCGATCGGTGCCGCCGCGTTGCTCGGGGTCTGCGCGAACATCGTGTACGTGAAGTTCAGCGGCGGGTTCTTCCAGAAGGACGGCCAGGGCTTCGAGTTCGAACTCTTGCTGGGCGCGGCCTCGCTGACCGTCCTGCTCGCGGGGGCCGGGCGGATCGCGCTGGACGTGAACACCCCGTGGCGGAAGCGGCCGCTTTCGTTCGGCCTGATCGGCCTCCTGATCGCGGCCGCGGCTTCGGTCGTGGTGATCGTCCTGTGCCGCTGACCCGCGGAGCGAGACGCATTTAGAGGACTAAACGCGCTCGGTCCGCCCACGTGGAGTGAGCGAAGGGCGCATTCAGTCCTCTAAATGCATGCTTGTGCCGGGGGGTTACTTGTTCGGGTCGCGCACGGCGCCGGTGTCGGCGGAAGTCGCCATCCGCGCGTAGGCCCGCAGCGCGGCGGTGATCGGCCGGTCCCGCGAGACCGGCTGCCACGGCCGCTCGCTCGCCTCCATCTTCGCCCGCCGCTCGGCGAGGACGTCCGCGTCGACGAGCAGTTCGAGGCGGCGCTCGTGGACGTCGAGCAGGATGCGGTCGCCGTTCTGGACGAGGCCGATCGTCCCGCCCGCGGCGGCTTCGGGGGAGATGTGCCCGACGGAGATGCCCGCCGAGCCACCGGAGAACCGGCCGTCGGTGATCAGCGCGCACTTCTTGCCGAGGCCGGAGCCCTTGAGGAACGCCGTCGGGTGCAGCATCTCCTGCATTCCCGGGCCGCCTGCCGGGCCCTCGTACCGGATCACCAGCACCTCACCGGGCTGGATCTCCTTCTTGAGGATGGCCGAAACCGCCTCCTCCTGGCTTTCCAGCACCCGCGCCGGGCCCTCGAAGTGCCAGAGTTCCTCGTCGATGCCCGCGGACTTGATGACCGCGCCGTTCTCGGCGAGGTTCCCGCGCAGGATCGCGAGCCCGCCGTCCTTGGTGTAGGCGTGCTCGACGTCGTGGATGCAGCCGTTCTCGGCGTCGGTGTCCAAAGAGGACCAGCGATTCTCGGTGGAGAACGCCTCCGTGGTCCGGACGCCGCCGGGGGCCGCGTGGAACAGCTCGATCGCCCGCGCCGACGGCTCCTCCGCGCGGATGTCCCAAGTGGACAGCCACGACTCGAGGTCCGGCGAGTGCACGGAGTGGACGTCGGTGTTCAGCAGCCCGCCACGGTACAGCTCGCCGAGGATGGCCGGGATGCCGCCGGCGCGGTGGACGTCCTCCATGTGGTAGTCCGAGTTCGGCGCGACCTTCGACAGGCACGGCACCCGGCGGCCGATGGCGTCGATGTCGTCGATGGTGAAGTCGACCTCGCCCTCCTGCGCGGCGGCGAGGATGTGCAGCACCGTGTTGGTCGAACCGCCCATCGCCATGTCGAGGGCCATCGCGTTCTCGAACGCCTTCTTCGACGCGATCGAGCGCGGGAGCGCGGACTGGTCGTCGTGGGAGTACCAGCGCTTGCACAGTTCGACGACCGTGCGTCCGGCGTCCTCGAACAGCGCCTTGCGCGCGGCGTGCGTCGCGAGGGTGGAGCCGTTGCCCGGCAGCGAGAGCCCGAGCGCCTCGGTCAGGCAGTTCATCGAGTTCGCGGTGAACATGCCCGAACACGAACCGCAGGTCGGGCAGGCGGAGCGCTCCACAATGGACAGACCATCGTCGTCGACCTCGCTGCTGGCCGACGCGGCGATCGCGGTGATCAGGTCGGTGGGCGCCTGCGCGACCCCGCCGACGACCACGGCCTTCCCGGCCTCCATCGGGCCACCGGAGACGAACACCACCGGGATGTTCAGCCGCATGGCCGCGTTCAGCATGCCCGGGGTGATCTTGTCGCAGTTGGAGATGCAGACCAGGGCGTCGGCCTGGTGCGCGTTCACCATGTACTCGACGGAGTCGGCGATGATTTCGCGCGAGGGCAGCGAGTAGAGCATTCCGCTGTGTCCCATGGCGATTCCGTCGTCGACGGCGATCGTGTGGAACTCGCGGGCGACCCCGCCCGCCTCCTTCACCGCGCCGGCCACGATCTCGCCGAGATCCTTGAGGTGCACGTGCCCCGGCACGAACTGGGTGTAGGAGTTCGCGATGGCGACGATCGGCTTGCCGAAGTCGCTGTCGGTCATTCCGGTGGCACGCCAGAGCGAGCGGGCGCCCGCCGCGTTGCGGCCGTGGGTGGTGGTCCGGGAACGGAGTGGGGGCACGGCTGACTCCAAGGGTCGGGATGAGGACCAGGGCGAACGAGCGCCAAACTGGTCCTACCAATCCTACTCCCCGGAATCGGCGCTCTTCTCCGGAGCCTTGCCGATGTTGTCGGTCAGCCCGGAGGGATCGGCCATGCGGCCCGCGCTGACCAGCGAGATCACCGGAAGATGGCGAGTGCGCACGGCGGGAAGGGCGACCTTGGTCTCGTCCTTCAGCACCGCCTGCACCTTCGCCTTGTCGGTGATGGCGAGGCCCTTGAGGGAGGACCACGGCAACTCCCGCCGTCCGAACATCGTGCGGACCTCCAGGCCGTTCGCCGTCGCGGTCGTGCGGGTCCGGATCACGAACACCGCCAGCGCGATCGGGAAGAGGTAGAGCCATTGGAGGTACGGCACGTCGCCGAACGCGACAGGCGTCACACAAACGACGAGAAAAGCGATCGCCAGCAACGCCGTGTTCGGAATTTTGAAGACGGCCTTACGGTCCTCGTTCGCCTGTTCCTGCTGCTTTTCTTCTGCCACGTCGAAGATGGTGCACCGCCGCCTTCCGGGCCTCGAACGCGGGTCGCGCCACGCCCCCAAGGTGTCCAGCATGCGGAATCGCCGTCCCGCAGAGTTGACACTCTCGACGGGGACCGGCTAGTTTCACCAACGTGACAACGCAGACCGGCCTCGTACTTCCCAAGCGCGTCGACGCTTAGGGAAGTCTCCGCTGCGTCGACGCGCGACCCTCGTGCGACCACTCCGGTCGGCGGGGGTTTTTTGTTGCCTGGAACAATTTCAACCGCCGAACCAGCCAATGAATACCCGAACGAGTGACTAGACAAGACGAGGCATACAAGCGATGACCAGTGCCACCTCGCGAGCTGATGCGAACTCCGGTACCGCCGGAGCCCGACCCAAGCCGGCGCCGCCCGCCGGGACCCCGGTGCGGGTCACGGGCGCGCAGTCGCTCGTCCGTTCGCTCGAGGCGGTGGGCGCGGAAGTCGTGTTCGGTATTCCCGGCGGCACCATTCTTCCGGCGTACGACCCGTTGCTTGACTCGACGAAGGTCCGCCACGTCCTGGTCCGCCACGAGCAGGGCGCCGGCCACGCCGCCACCGGCTACGCGCAGGCGACCGGCAAGGTCGGGGTGTGCATGGCCACGTCGGGTCCCGGCGCGACCAACCTGGTCACCCCGCTGGCCGACGCGAACATGGACTCGGTCCCGGTGGTCGCCATCACCGGTCAGCAGTCGCGTGCGCTGATCGGCACGGACGCCTTCCAGGAGGCCGACATCTGCGGCATCACGATGCCGATCACCAAGCACAACTTCCTGGTCACCGACCCCATCGACATCCCGCGCACCATCGCGGAGGCCTTCCACCTCGCCTCGACCGGCCGCCCCGGCCCGGTCCTGGTGGACATCCCCAAGGACGTCCTGCAGGAGATGACCTCCTTCTCCTGGCCGACGGAGATGCGGCTGCCGGGGTACCGGCCCACGCTGCGCCCGCACGGCAAGCAGGTCCGCGAGGCCGCCCGCCTGATCGGCAAGTCGCGCCGCCCGGTCCTCTACGTCGGCGGCGGCGTCATCAAGGCCGACGCCTCCCGTCAGCTGATGGAACTGGCCGAGCTGACCGGGATCCCGGTCGTCACCACGCTGATGGCCCGCGGCGCGTTCCCCGACTCGCACCCGCAGCACCTCGGCATGCCGGGGATGCACGGTTCGGTCGCCGCCGTCGCCGCGATGCAGCGCGCGGATCTGCTGATCGCCCTCGGCGCCCGCTTCGACGACCGCGTCACCGGGCAGCTGTCCTCGTTCGCCCCGGACGCCGCCATCGTCCACGCCGACATCGACCCGGCGGAGATCTCCAAGAACCGCAAGGCGGACGTGCCGATCGTCGGCGACTGCGCGGAGATCATCACCGAGCTGATCGAGGCCGTCCGCGCCGAGACAGACAAGTCCGCGAAGCCGGATCTGAAGGACTGGTGGACACAGGTCGGCTCCTGGCGCGATGACTACCCGGCCGGTTACGAATGGCCCGAGGACGGAACCCTTTCCCCGCAGTACGTCATCCAGCGCATCGGTGAACTCGTCGGCCCGGACGCGGTCTACACCGCGGGCGTCGGCCAGCACCAGATGTGGGCCGCGCAGTTCGTGAAGTACGAGAACCCGCGCACCTGGATCAACTCCGGCGGCCTCGGCACGATGGGCTTCGCCGTCCCGGCCGCGATGGGCGCCAAGTTCGGCGTCCCGGACAAGCAGGTCTGGGCCATCGACGGCGACGGCTGTTTCCAGATGACGAACCAGGAATTGGCCACCTGCGCCATCGAAGGCGCGCCGATCAAGGTCGCCGTCATCAACAACGGCAACCTGGGCATGGTCCGCCAGTGGCAGAACCTCTTCTACTCGGAGCGGTACTCCAACACCGACCTCGGTACCCACAAGCACCGCATCCCCGACTTCACCCTGCTCGCGGAGGCGCTCGGCTGCGCCGGGCTGCGCTGCGAGACCAAGGAGGACGTCGACGCCACCATCCGGCGCGCCATGGAGATCAACGACCGCCCCGTCGTGATCGATTTCGTGGTGGGGAAGGATGCCCAGGTGTGGCCCATGGTGGCCGCGGGCACCGGTAACGACGAAATCATGGCCGTGCGCGGAATCCGCCCGCTCTTCGACGACGACGAGGTCGCCGCCGAGGCGGAGCTGAACGCCGCCACAGAAGGAGAAACCCGATGAGCGTGCACACCTTGAGCGTTCTGGTGGAGAACAAGCCCGGTGTCCTCGCGCGGGTTTCCGGCCTGTTCTCCCGGCGCGGTTTCAACATCGAATCCCTCGCCGTCGGGCCCACGGAGAACCCCGAGGTGTCCCGGATGACGATCGTGGTCGCCGTCGAAGAGCTACCGCTCGAACAGGTGACCAAACAGCTCAACAAGCTGGTGAACGTCATCAAGATCGTGGAACTGGAAAAGTCCACGGCCGTGCAGCGCGAACTGCTGCTCGTCAAGGTCCGGGCCGACAACACCGTGCGCAGCCAGGTGCTGGAGACAGTCCAGCTTTTCCGCGCGAAGGTGGTGGATGTGTCGCCCGAGGCGCTCACCGTCGAAGCCACCGGGACCTCGGACAAGATCGGTGCCCTGCTGCGGATGCTGGAGCCCTATGGCATCCGCGAACTGGTCCAGTCCGGAATGGTCGCGGTCGGCCGGGGCGCGCGCTCCATCACCGCCACCTCCGCCCGCTGAAAGTCTTTAGTCAGTAAGTCAGGAAAGGAAGTAGTACCCCTCATGGCAGTGGAAATCTTTTACGACGACGACGCGGACCTTTCGATCATCCAGGGTCGCAAAGTCGCCGTGATCGGCTACGGCAGCCAGGGCCACGCGCACTCGCTCAGCCTGCGCGACTCCGGCGTCGACGTCCGCATCGGCCTGCCCGAGGGCTCGAAGTCGCGGGCCAAGGCCGAGGAGCAGGGTCTCCGCGTGCTCACCCCGGCCGAGGCCAGCGACGAAGCCGACCTGATCATGATCCTCGCGCCCGACACCAAGCAGCGCGCGATCTACGAGAAGGACATCGAGCCGCACCTCAAGGACGGCGACGCGCTGTTCTTCGGTCACGGCTTCAACATCCGTTACGACCTGATCAAGCCGCCTGCCAACGTCGACGTCGCCATGGTCGCGCCGAAGGGCCCGGGCCACCTGGTCCGCCGCCAGTTCGTCGACGGCAAGGGCGTCCCGGCGCTCATCGCGGTCGAGCAGGACGCCTCCGGCAACGCGCAGGCGCTCGCGCTGTCCTACGCCGCCGCCATCGGTGGCGCCCGCGCGGGTGTCATCAAGACGACCTTCACCGAGGAGACCGAGACCGACCTCTTCGGCGAGCAGGCCGTTCTCTGCGGTGGCGCCTCCGCGCTGGTGCAGACCGGTTTCGAGGTGCTCACCGAGGCCGGCTACGCCCCGGAGATCGCCTACTTCGAGGTGCTGCACGAGCTGAAGCTGATCGTCGACCTCATGTACGAGGGCGGCATCGCGCGTCAGCGCTACTCGATCTCCGACACCGCCGAGTACGGCGACCTGACCCGCGGCCCGCGCGTCATCTCGCCGGCGGTCAAGGAGGAGATGAAGAAGATCCTCGGCGAGATCCAGGACGGCACCTTCGCCCGCGAATGGGTCGCCGAGGACGAGGCCGGGCGGCCGAACTTCACCAAGCTCGAGGAGCAGGGCAACCAGCACCCGATCGAGGAGACCGGCAAGAAGCTGCGCGACCTGATGTCGTGGGTGGACCGGCCGATCACCGAGACCGCCTAGTTCTCCCTCGAAGGGCCCTTCATCGTGTGAGACACGGTGAAGGGCCCTTCGTTTACGCATCGGAAAGCGATAGCGTGGGCACCATGAGTAAGCAGCCGGTGGACGACAAGGCCCACATCCGGCACGAACTGGACCTGAGCGACGCGAAGTGGATCCGGGCGGAGCCGGAAGGCGCCGATCTCGACGACTGCGTCGAGTACGCCTTCGTGCCGCACACCGACGGTGTCACCTACACCGCGATGCGCCAGTCCTCGAACCCGGACGTCAACATCCTGGTGTTCACCCCGGCGGAATGGGACGCCTTCGTGAAGGGCGTCCGGGACGGCGAATTCAACCTGCCGTCCTAGCTTTCGGCACGCACGCGCGCGATCAGTTCGCCGAGCCGTCCGGTGGCGGCCGCGATGGCGAGATGGTCGGCGTAGTCGCGCGATTCGACGATCAGCCCGTCGCGCACGCGCAGCACGAAGATGTTGGAGACGCGGAACTCCGGGCTGTCTCCCGCCGTGCCCTGGTAGTCGAACTCGCCGATCACCACTTCGGGGTCGAGGGTCTCGTGGATCACCAGATCCCGTACCTGGAAGCGAACCTTGCCCTGCTCGCCGAACTTGAAATGCTCGTGCAGATTCGCCCTGCTCCTCAGCGTCTTCGCACCGGGCAGGAAGGGGTGCGTCACCTGGGTTTCCTCGGCGTAGAGCGCGGATAGTTCACTCCACGCTCCGTCCGCCACGCCGTAGACGAGTCGCTCGAACACCCCGCGCGGACTCTTCGGATCCGCTGTCGACTCGGGCCGGGGCGGGACCGGCGTGATCTCCCGCTCTGCCGTTTCGTAGCTCTTGGCGAGTTCTTCGAGGCCGTCGCGTGCCGCGGTCAGGCGCAGGTAGTCGTGGTAGTCGCGGGAGTGCGCGATGAGTCCGTCTCGTACTCGGAGGACTTGGACATTGGCGATGTCGAAGGATTTCCCGGTGTCGAGCAGTTCACCGACGTTGCGGTACTCGGCGACGATCACCTCTGGGTCGGTTGTCCCGTGAATCAGGACATCCGCTCGTTTCATGCTGACGTTCAGTCCTCCGGAGAAGATCTTTCGCAGCGTTTCGCGACCTTCGAACCGGGACGGCACGGGCGGGCGCTGCGGATTCTCGACGACGGCGTCTTCCGCGTAGAGCTCGAACAGCTCGTCCCACCGTCGGGTGGTGACGAGTTCGGAAAGCTCGGCGAAGACGTCGCGGGGTGTGGTCATGGGTCCTCCCAGTCAGACAAAACGGAGTCTGTAGTCCGTCTCTGACGATACGGACTACAGACTCCACTTGTCCACCGGTTCTACTCGGCGACGGCGAGCACGACCTTCCCGGTGGTGCGGCCGCCTGCCACGAGTTCCTGCGCCTTCGCGGCTTCTTCCAACGGGAACACGGTGTCGATGGTCGGCTTGAGCTGTCCGCCGTCGACCAGGTCCGCCAGTGCCAGTAGCCCGGCGCGATCCGGCTCGGCGAGGGTGAATCCGCAGGTGACGCCCGAGGCGGCGGCCAATTCGGGCATCCGCTCGTCGTTGGTGCGGGTCAGCTGGATCAGCCTGCCGCCGCGGCGCAAGGTCTTGAGCGACCGCGGCCCGTACTCCATGCCGATCGTGTCAAGGACGACGTCGACGTCGCGGACCTCCTCGGCGAAGTCCGCGGCGCGATAGTCGACGAGTTCGTCCGCGCCGAGGCCGCGAAGGAAAGCGTGCTTGGCGGCGCTGGCCGTGCCGATCACGTACGCGCCGCGCGCCTTGGCGATCTGGACCGCGAGATGGCCGACCCCACCGGCCGCCGCGTGGATCAGGACCCGTTGCCCCGGCTGGATGTCGGCCGTGTCGACGAGGCTCTGCCAGACGGTGAGCCCGGCGAGCGGGACCGCCGCCGCGTGCACATGATCCAAAGTGGACGGTTTGCGCGCGAAGTGACGGCTCGGCGCGGCCACGTATTCGGCGTAGGCCCCGGCCTGGAACGGAAACGACGGCATGCCGAAGACCTCGTCACCAGGGGAGAACAGGGACGCACCCGCGCCGACCTCCTCGACCACGCCGGACACGTCCCAGCCGAGGATGTACGGCGGGTCGCCCATCGGGCCGATCCCGCCGGTCTCGCGGGTCTTCCAGTCCACCGGGTTGACGCCCGCGGCGTGCACCCGGACCAGGATCTGAGTCGGGCCGGGCGTGGGCCTCTCGACGTCGACGAGTTCGAGGACTTCGGGGCCGCCCAGGCGGTTTTGGCTGATCGCTCGCATCGGTTCATTGTTCGGTGAGCGTCGTACTTCGGCGAGGCCCGGGCGGGCCAGGGGGCGTCAGGATCGGGACAGGCGCGGCGACGGCTCGACAGGCTCCGGTAGCGCAATGAAGGGGCCTTTCATCGCAAAATTTGCGATGAAAGGCCCCTTCATTGCGCGCTCAGGCTTCATAGCGCGCTCAGGCAGCCCGAAGAACCGACAGGATCTCCGCCTGCCCGAAGTGCTCAGCCCACCCCACGGCCGACGACGAGTACAGCGAGTCCTCAAGGGAAGGATCCGCCCCCGCCGCCAGCAACGCCCGAACCGCCGCGACATGCCCGCCCTGCACGGCCAGATGCAGTGCCGTGACACCCGCGCCATGCGAAAGCCCGCCGAAGGTCCCCTGATGATTCACCGAAGCGCCGAGTTCCGCCAAGGTCCCGATCACCTCGGCTTTCCCCTGCGCCGCGGCCCAAGCCAACGCCGTCCCGCGATGGACTTCGGCGTCCACCTCCGCGCCCCGCGCGACCAGCGTGCGCACCGCGTCGGACCGGTCGTTGCGCGCGGCCCAGGAAAGTGCCTCGTCGACGATCTCGGCCGGATCGTCGCTCGGCCGCCAGTCCGGGAAACCGCTGTGCGGCCGGTAGAACTCGCGATGCGCGCCCGCCGCCGGGGCGAGCGTCCCGTACGGCGCGATCAGGGAATCGAGGAGGTCGGCCCGGCCGAGGCCCGCCGCCACCCGCAGGTTGCCGGGGGACGGATCGCGCGCCGCCAGTACTTCGGCGGCCTCGCGGTGGCCCCAGAACAAAGCGACGACGAGGGGTGTCCCGCCGTCGCCGCGGGCGGACACGTCGACCGGGGCGCCCGCGTCGAGCAGCATCGTGACCAGCGGTGGCAGCCCGGCGTATCCGGCCTGGTGCAGCGCCGTCCAGCCGTGGACGTTCGCCGCCGCCGGATCGGCGCCGTGCTCCAGCAGGAGACGGCACAGCCGCTCGTCACAGGTCGCGGTGGCCATGCCGAGCAGATCGTTCCCGTTCTTCCCGTGCGCGTGGACCAGGGTGGGCAGGTCACCGATCAGCCGCGCGAGCCCGTCGAGATCCCGCGCGTCGATCAGTTCGTGCGCCTTGTCGAAGGCGAGTTCAGCCGGTGACGTCACGGTTCCGCACGCTACCGGCGACCACCGACAACCTTCGCCATTCCGCGAGCGGGATCCGGTCGTCCTCGGTCAGGACCTGCAGGCAGACGTGGTCGGCGCCCGCGTCCAGGTGCGCCCGCACGCGGTCGTGGATCGCGTCCTCCCCGACGGCGACCAACGCGTCGACCAGTCGATCCGAACCGTAATCCTTTTCGGTGAACCCGAACCGGCGCAGGTTCGCCCGGTGGTGGGCAGCCGGCTCCAGGTACGTCGACACGTGCCGCCGGGCGGGTTCCCGATCCGAGCCGAGGACGACGGCCTGTTCGACGGCCAGGTAGGCCGACGGGCCCATGATCCGCCGGGCGTGGGCGGTGTGCTCGACCGGGACGAAGTACGGATGCGCCCCGTCGGCGCGTTCCGCCGCCAGGGCCAGCATCTTCGGTCCCAGCGCGGCCAGGAGCCGCCGACGCGGCGAGTCCGATGTGGACAGCGCGGCCTCGTCCATCCCGTCGAGGTAGCCGCGCATCGCCTCCAGCGGTTTGGCGCCCGGCAGATGTCCGCCGAGCCCGAGGGTGAACCGCCCGGGGTACGCCTCGCCGAGGGTCCGTTCGGCGGCCGCGGCGGCGATCGGCTCCCGGTGGCTGAAGCGCGCGATGCCGGTGGCGATGTTCAGCCGGGCCGTCGCGGCCAGCAGCAGACCCGCTTGCGTGAACGCCTCCCGTCCCAGGTACTCCCCGAACCACAACGTGTCGAATCCCAGTTCTTCGACTTCGGACGCCGCGTCGCGGACTTCGCCGATTTTCTTGCCGTCGAAGGAAAAGGTCCAGATGCCGACGCTCATCGGGTCACCGCCGTCAGTGCCGGGGCGAGCCGTTCGAGCTGAGCCAGCAGTACCTCGAGTTCGTAGCCGACCGGGCTGACGAGCACGGTGTCCGCGCCGGCGTCGACGAGTTCCTTGATCCGCCGCGCGATCTTCTCCTCGTCACCCCAGGCGACCAGCCCGTCCACGAGCCGGTCGCTGACGCCGTCGATGTCCGCGTCGGTGTAGCCCAGCCGCTTCCAGCCCTTGAAGTAGTGCGGGACGTCGTACTGCTTCATCAGCTCGATGTCGTTCGCGACGCTCGCTCGTGCCTGCTCCCGGTCGCCGAGCAGTACCGAATGGGTCGGGATGAGCAACTTGTCCGGTCCGAGGATCTCGCGGGAGTACGGCGTGTGCTCGAAGGGCTGGGCGAACGGATGCGCGCCGTCCGCCGCGTCCCGCGCGAGTTCGAGCATCTTGGGGCCGACGGCGGCGAGGACCCGCGGAAACGGGACCGGCGAAGGGAATTCGGCCGCGGCCTCGGTCATCTTCGCGAGGTACTCACGCGTTTGTTCGAGCGGCCGGTAGTCCGATCCGGACTTCGCGGCCTGGTGAGCGTGGCCGATGCCGACTCCGAGCACGAACCGCCCGGGGAAGGCGTGCGCGAGCGTCCGTCCGCCGGCCTGGGTGGTGTACGCGGGCCGTGACCAGATGTTGGCGATGCCGGTGCCGAGCACCACTCGTTCGGTCGAGGCGAGCGCGATCGCGCTGTGCGCGAACAGTTCCCGGTTCCCCGGCCCCTCGCCGGCCCACACGGTGCGATAGCCCAGCTCCTCCAGTCGTCGCGTCGCCCGTCGTTCCTCGTCGGGTGGTGGCTGGACCATGCCCAGCGGCAACCAGACACCGACCGGTCCGAGCCGGTCCCGGGTCTCTTCGATCAGGTTCATTTTTGTCTCCCCAGCTAACATGAGGCAGCCTCCGGTTACTGGCCGAACTATACGGAGGCTGCCTCCGATTTGTCGAGGCTAGGCTCGGGAGCGCGATGGACACCGTGAAGAGACCGCTGCGCGCGGACGCCCGGCGTAACTACGAGCGCCTCCTCGAAGAAGCGAGGCGTGCTTTCGCCGCGCACGGGGTCGAGGCGTCGCTGGAAGAGATCGCCCGTCAGGCCGGTGTCGGCATCGGGACGCTCTATCGGCACTTCCCGACCCGGGAAGCCTTGGTCGAGACCGTGCTCCGCGAAGGGTTCGACGCGCAGGCCGCGGCGGCCCGCGAACTCCTGGACTCGCCGGAGCCCTTGACCGCGCTGAAGGCGTGGCTCGCCGGGATGGGTGAACAGTCGGCGCGGTACCGCGGACTACCCGAACTGATGGTCGACGTCCTCAACGACGAAACCTCTCCGCTGTACGCCTCGTGTCACGCGATGCAAGAGGGCGTGTCCCATCTGGTGGAAAGGGCGAAGGGCTCGGGGAAGCTCCGGGCGGACGTCACAGCACACGAATTACTGGTGCTGCTGCACGCGCTTTCCTGGGCCAGTGAACATCTTTCGGGTGACAAGGGCCTCGACCGGCTCCTCGATCTCGTTTTCGCCGGATTACGGGCGAGTTAACAATCCCTTGTCACCCGGTCTAAACTGCGGCGCAACCGGGCACAACGGCGTGGCCGTAGTTCTGAGGCACTGGACCAGATAGTGGGAGCCGTATCGTGACCAAGCCGAACAAGCCCGTCGTCCTCATCGCGGAGAAGCTCGCTCCTTCCGTGCTGAGCGTGTTCTCCGACGAGGTCGAGGTCCAGCATGTGGACGGCACGGACCGCCCCGCGCTGCTCGAAGCCGTGAAGACGGCGGACGCGCTGCTCGTGCGGTCCGCCACCAAGGTCGACGCCGAGGTCCTCGCCGCCACCACCTCGCTCAAGGTGGTCGCCCGCGCCGGCGTCGGGCTGGACAACGTCGAGGTCCCCGCCGCCACCGAACGCGGTGTGCTGGTGGTCAACGCGCCGACGTCGAACATCGTCTCCGCCGCCGAGCACGCCGTCGCGCTGCTGCTGGCGGTCGCCCGCCGGGTCCCGGCCGCGGACCAGAGCCTCCAGGGCGGCGCGTGGAAGCGCAGCGCCTACTCCGGTGTGGAGATCCAGGGCAAGACCATCGGCGTGGTCGGCCTCGGCAAGATCGGCCAGCTGTTCGCGCAGCGCCTCGCCGCCTTCGACACCAAGCTCATCGCGTACGACCCCTACGTCTCGGCGGCTCGCGCCGCGCAGCTCGGCATCGAGCTGGTCACCCTGGACGAGCTGCTGGAGCGCGCCGACGCGATCTCCATCCACCTGCCGAAGACCCCGGAGACCAAGGGCCTGATCGGCGCCGAGGCGCTCAAGAAGGTCAAGCCGGGCGTCATCATCGTCAACGCCGCGCGGGGTGGCCTCATCGACGAGGAGGCGCTGGCGGACGCGGTGCGCTCCGGCCACGTCGGCGGCGCCGGTGTCGACGTGTTCGTCACCGAGCCGACCACCGAGAGCCCGCTGTTCGGGCTGCCGAACGTCGTCGTCACGCCGCATCTGGGCGCGTCGACCGCCGAGGCGCAGGACCGCGCGGGCACCGACGTCGCGAAGTCCGTGCTGCTCGCGCTGCGCGGTGACTTCGTGCCGGACGCGGTGAACGTCGCGGGCGGCGGCACGGTCGGCGAGCACGTGCGGCCGTACCTCTCGCTCACCCAGAAGCTCGGCACCGTGCTGACCGCGCTCAACCCGAAGGCGCCGTCCTCGGTCACCGTCGTGGTCAAGGGCGAGCTGTCCAGCGAAGACGTCAGCGTGCTCCCGCTCGCCGCCGAGCGCGGCGTGTTCTCCGGCGTCGTCGAGGACCAGGTCACCTTCGTGAACGCCCCGCGCGTCGCCGAAGAACTGGGTGTCCAGGTCGAACTGGTCACCGAGACCGAAAGCCCCAAGTTCCGCAGCCTGGTCACCGTCCGCGCGGTCTACGCCGACGGCGCGACCCTGTCGGTGTCCGGTTCGGTCACCGGCAAGGACGAGGTCGAGAAGCTGGTCGAGGTCAACGGCCGCCACTTCGACCTGCGCGCCGAGGGCAACGTGCTGCTGCTCGAGTATCCGGACCGGCCCGGCATCATGGGCCGCGTCGGCACGCTGCTCGGCGAGGCGGGCATCAACATCGAGGCCGCGCAGATCAGCCAGACCACCGACGGCGCGGACGCGGTGATGCTGCTGCGCGTCGACCGTTCCGTGGACTCGCACCTGCTGGAGCCGATCGGCGCCACCGTCGGCGCGCACACGATCCGCGCGGTCAACTTCGGCTGATCTCCCGAGTAGTACATGAAGGCCCCCATCCTTGCGCCTGACGCAAGGATGGGGGCCTTCATGTACTTCCGCGATTAGTCGACCAACTGTGGTCGTTGTGTGTGCGGTGTTCGCGAACACGAGCAAGATTCAATAACGGTGAAAAATGCCTACTGAAGTCGGGCTGGTCCCCGGATAGGTTCTTGCGGCGAGGCCGAACCATCGCGTCGTGAAGGGCATGGCGCGGCGCCGGGGCTCACCGTCGGGGGTGTGTTCGAGCGGCAGGCAGGTTCGAAGTCCAGGCCTCGAGTGAGGGCATGTACTCATGAACAGATCCCGCGTACCCCGGTGGGCCATCCGCTCATCGGCCGCGGTCTTCGCCGCACTGCTCGCGACGTCCGTGACCGGGGCGACGGCAGCCGCACAGGATGTCCCGCTCGCGGACGGCGTCACGCCGGCGAAGATCGACCGTAATGGCTTCCAGGGGAAGGTCGAACCGAAGCTCAAGGCCGCGCAGGGGCAGATCACCGCCTTTGTCGAGCTGGCCAAGCAGCCCGCCGTCGACGCCTTCAACGCCGAGCAGAACAAGGGCGCCGGCAAGGAGAAGGCCAAGCAGGCCGCGAAGGCGGCCAAGGCCGACGCCGCCGCCACGGTGAACTCGGTCGTCGGTCAGCTCAAGGCCGCCGACGCCGGCACCCAGCTGGTCACCCAGACCTCGAACGCGGTCGCGGGCGCGGTCGTCACGGCCGACGCGGCGAAGATCCGCGAGCTGGCGAAGCGGCCGGACGTCATCTCCGTCAAGAAGGTGGTGCCGAAGACCCGCACCAACTCCAGCGCGGTCCAGCTGACCAACACGCTCGCGTCGTGGCAGCAGACCGGCCGTTACGGCGACGGCATCCGCGTCGGCGTGATCGACGACGGCATCGACTACACCCACGCCGACTTCGGCGGTCCGGGCACGGCCGAGGCGTACAAGGCGATCAACCGCGACCAGGCCACCCCGGCCTTCCCGACCGGCAAGGTCGTCGGCGGTATCGACCTGGTCGGCGACGCCTACGACTCCGGCAGTGACGACCCGGCCCTCAAGACCCCGAAGCCCGACCCCAACCCGCTCGCCTGCGGCCACCACGGCACGCACGTCGCGGGCACGGTCGCCGGATTCGGTGTCGACGAAGCGGGCAAGACCTTCACGGGCGACTACAAGAAGCTCAACAAGAAGAAGATCGAAGCGATGCAGATCGGCCCGGGCACCGCGCCCAAGGCCCTGCTGTACGCGATCAAGGTCTTCGGCTGCGACGGCTCGACCAACGTCACCTCGCAGGCGCTCGACTGGTCGCTCGACCCGGACGGCGACGGTGACTTCACCGACCACCTCGACGTGGTCAACCTGTCGCTGGGCGGGGATTTCGCCACCCCGGACGACCCGGATTCGCTGTTCGTGCGCAAGATCGCCGCGAACAACGTGGTCCCGGTGTTCTCCGCGGGCAACGGCGGCGACCTCAACGACGTCGGCGGCGCGCCGGGCAACACGCCCGAGGCGCTGACCGTCGCCAGCAGCCGTGACGCGTCCGTCCTGCGCGACGCCGTCGAGGCCGTCGCTCCCGACGGCGTCAAGGGTGCGAAGACCGGGCAGTTCAGCCAGAACTACGCGGCCTACGACACGCTCGACGTCACCGCGCCGGTGGTCACGCTGTCGGCCGACAACGCCGCGGGCTGCAAGCCGTACTCCGCCGCCGACAAGGCGAAGGCCGCGGGCAAGATCGTGTTCCTCGAATGGGACGACAACGACGCGACCCGCGCTTGCGGTTCGGGCGCCCGCTCGAACAACGCGCAGGCCGCCGGTGCCAAGGGCGCCCTGTTCTCGTCCACGCTGGAGCACTTCTCGGCCGGGATCGCGGGCAACGCGGCCCTGCCGACGTTCCAGCTGACCGGCAGCGCGACCGCCTCGGTCCGCCCGGCGCTGGCCGCGGGCACGCTGCAGGTCCGCATGACCGGCAAGGGCCGCGTGTCCGTGCCGACCACCGACCAGTCCATCGTGGACACCCCGAGCTCGTTCACCTCGCGTGGCGGGCGGGGTCCGGCGGTCAAGCCGGACGTCGCGGCGCCCGGTGACTCGATCTCTTCGGCGCTGGCAGGCAGCGGTGCCGGACGCCTGGTCATCTCCGGGACGTCGATGGCGGCTCCGCACACCTCGGGGATCACCGCCCTGATCCGTCAGGCGCACCCCGACTGGTCGGTCGAGGAGGTCAAGGCCTCGGTCATCAACACCGCCGGGCACGACATCCACGACGCCTCCGGCCGCACCTACGGCCCGCAGCGCGTCGGCAGCGGCCGGATCGACGCGAAAGCCGCGCTGGACAACCAGGTCCTGGCCTACGTCGTCGACAACCCCGGCTTCGTCACGGTCAACTTCGGTGTCGTCGAAGCGGGCGGTCCGGTCACGCTGACCAAGACGGTCAAGGTGGTCAACAAGGGCATCAAGCCGGTCGAGTACTCGGTGGGCTACGAAGCCGTGAACTCGCTCCCCGGTGTCGAGTACACAGTGGACAAGCCGACCGTGAAGCTGAGCCCGCGCGGTGTCGCGCTGGTGAAGGTGACCCTGAAGATCGCCGACCCCAAGGCGCTCCGCAAGGTCATGGACCCGACCATGGCGGCGACGCAGGTCGGGCTCGCCCGGCAGTTCGTGGCGGACGCCTCCGGCCGGATCGCGTTCACCCCGAAGAGCGGCACCACCGTTCCGCTGCGGCTCTCGGTGTACTCCGCGCCGAAGCCCGTCTCGTCCATCAACACCCCGGGCAACGTCAACTTCGGCGCCGGCCAGGACCAGGCCGTGCTGAACCTGACCGGCAAGGGCGTGGACCAGGGCACCGGTCCGCAGCGGTACCGCTCGCTGATCAGCGTGCTCGAACTGCAGGCGGAATCCCCGCAGCTGCCCGAGTGCGACGGCGACGTCACCACCGACTGCACGCTGAACCAGACCGCCAAGGGCGGCGACCTGCGCTACGTCGGCGCGGCGTCCACGGCTCCGCTGGCCAAGGCGCAGGGGCAGCCGGAGAACGCGTTGCTGGCCTTCGGTCTCACCACCTGGAGCGATCTGGCCAACATGGGCAGCAACACCTCGCCGTTCGTGGACATCGACACCACGGGCGACGGACAGCCGGACTTCGAAACCTATGTGACCAAGGTGACGTCCACCGACGTCCTCGTGGCGGTCACCGTGGCGCTGAAGCCGGGCTTCCCGCAGGTGGACATCCAGCCGGTCAACGGCCAGCTCGGCGACGTCGACACCAACGTGTACGACACCAACGCCGTCGTGCTGCCGGTGAGCATCGCGGCACTGGGCATCGATCCGAACGCCGCGTCGCACAAGATCAGCTACACGGTCGGGACCTCCGGGTTCTACGCGGCGCCCGGTGCGGGCTCGTCGACGATCGACTACGTCGGCACGCCGCTTTCGTTCGACGCCTTGGCTCCCTCGTACACGGTCCAGGGCGGCGGCGACTCCGCGCTGGGCTACGTAGCGAAGCCGGGCACGGCGCTGGTGGTCAACCGCAACGCGGCCGCGCAGGACACCGTCCTCGGTCTGCTGGCGATCGAGCACCACAACGCCTCGGGCAACCGGGCGAACGTGGTGAAGATCCAGGCGAACTCCGGTGGCGGGAACGCCGGTGTCGACCGGCCGGGCAACGGTGGCCGGCACACCGGGCGTCAGCCGATCGGGGTGGGTTGATCGGTAGTGCGGTAATCCGCGTTCGATGAGGTGAAGGACGCCCTGGCGGCAAGGTGTGCGCCAGGGCGTCCCTTCTTGTATTCACCCTTTCGGCTGTCTCGCTCTGTGGGAGGTTCCGGCATAAGGGTGGTGCGGCTACGGCTACCGGGCTACAGCCGGTAACCTTCCGCTGCTGGCGTTTTCTTGCGGATGGGCCATCCGGACTGCCGGTGGCCTGGTCTACGGAGGTGTGTGGATGCGGCTCGCGGTGATCCCAGGAGACGGGATCGGGCCCGAAGTGGTCTCCGAGGCGCTCAAGGTGCTCGGTGAGGTCGTACCGGCGGCGGAGATCACGAACTACGACCTCGGCGCCGCCCGGTGGCACTCCACCGGTGAGCTGCTCCCGGAGTCCGTACTCGGTGAACTCCGGCAGCACGACGCGATCCTGCTGGGCGCGGTGGGCGACCCGACGGTGCCGAGCGGCATTCTGGAGCGTGGGCTGCTGCTGCGGCTCCGGTTCGAGCTCGATCACCATGTGAACCTCCGCCCCGCGCGGTTGTACCCGGGGGTGCGCGGCCCGCTCGCCGATTCGGGCGAGATCGACATGGTCGTCGTGCGTGAAGGCACCGAAGGCCCGTACGCGGGCAACGGTGGCTTGCTGCGCAAGGACACCGAGCACGAGATCGCGACGGAGGTCAGCGTCAACACGGCGTTCGGCGTCCGGCGCGTGGTGACCGACGCGTTCAACCGTGCCGAGGCGCGGCCTCGCAAGCATCTGACGCTGCTGCACAAGACGAACGTGCTGGAGTACGCGGGTTCGCTGTGGTCGCGGATCGTCGAAGAGGTCTCGTTGGAGCACCCGGAGGTGACGGTCGCCTACTCCCATGTGGACGCCGCGACCATCCACCTGGTGACCGACCCGTCCCGCTTCGACGTCGTGGTGACGGACAACCTGTTCGGCGACATCATCACCGACCTCGCGGCGGCCGTGACCGGTGGCATCGGGCTCGCGGCGAGCGGGAACCTCGACATCACGCGGCGGAACCCGAGCATGTTCGAGCCGGTGCACGGCAGTGCCCCGGACATCGCGGGCCAGGGTCTCGCCGACCCGACCGCCGCGGTGCTTTCGGTCGCGTTGCTGCTGGACCACTTGGGACAGAAGGAAGCGGCGCGGCGGATCGAGGCCTCGGTTGCCTTCGACCTCGCGACCCGCGACCAGGCGTCGCCCGGCGCGACGCACGCGATCGGGGACCGGCTGGCGGCCCTCGTTTCGTCGAACGTGCGCACGGTCACTCAGTAGTCGTTCGGGCAAAGCTCCGCAATGAAGGGGCCTTTCATCGCAAATTTTGCGATGAAAGGCCCCTTCATTGCGTCTCGCGACTCCCAGGTAGTGGGAAGTGACGCCCGGCTTGTGGACGCCCGGCGAGGCGTGTGTCATGATGCGTTCGTGACCTCCTGCACCATCATTATCGCCGAGCGCGCCGGATAACCGCTCCACAAGAGCTCCCGGCGCGCAACCTCTCGCACCCATGCGGGAGGTTTTTTTGTTGCCTGAACCAGCTTCGCCCCACCACGAGGAGTTCCCCGTGACTCGCACGGAGCCCGCCGACACCCCGCTCGGCGACGCATTCCACCTCTACGACACGACGTTGCGCGACGGCGCGCAGCGCGAGGGGATCTCCTACTCCGTCACGGACAAACTGGCGGTGGCGAGGCTGCTCGACGACCTCGGGGTCGGGTTCATCGAAGGCGGCTGGCCGGGCGCGCTGCCCAAGGACACGGAATTCTTCGCCCGCGCCGCTTCCGGCGAACTGAAACTCCGCCACGCCGCGCTCGTGGCCTTCGGCGCGACCCGGAAGGCGGGCACCAAAGCGGACGAGGACACCCAGGTTCGCGCCCTGCTCGACGCCCAGGCGCCGGTGATCACGCTGGTGGCCAAATCGGACCTTCGCCACATCGAGCGCGCGCTGCGGGTCGACGTCGACGAAGCCTGCGCGATGGTACGGGACACCGTCGCGTTCCTCGTCGGCGAAGGACGTCGCGTCTTCCTTGACGCGGAACACTTTTTCGACGGCTACGCGTTTTCCCCGGTCACCGCGCTGAAGGTGCTCGACGCGGGGATGGACGCCGGTGTCGACGTCGCCGTGCTGTGCGACACCAACGGCGGCCAATTGCCGCTCGGCCTCGCGGAAACCGTCCGCGAGGTCAAGGAAAGGACCGGATTCCGGCTCGGAATCCATTGCCAGGACGACACTTCCTGCGCGGTGGCGAACTCCGTCGCCGCCGTGCAGGCCGGCGTGACGCACGTCCAGTGCACCGCCAATGGTTACGGCGAACGGGCGGGTAACGCCGATCTGTTCGCCGTGACGGGAAATCTGGTGACCAAGCTCGGAATGGAGGTGCTCCCGACCGGAGGCGCCGCCGAGCTCACCCGGGTCTCCCATGCGCTTGCCGAAATCGCCAACCTCGCCCCCTACACCCACCAGGCTTACGTAGGGGCGTCGGCCTTCGCCCACAAGGCGGGACTGCACGCGAGCGCGATCAAGGTGGATCCGTTGCTGTACAACCACATCGATCCAGCTTCTGTCGGCAATGACATGCGGGTACTGGTCACCGAGATGGCCGGCAGGGCCAGCCTGGAGCTCAAGGGACGTGAGCTCGGGGTCGACCTTGCCGGCCAGCCCGAGGCGCTGACGAGCGCCGTACGCAAGGTGAAGCAACTCGAATCCGAAGGCTGGTCCTTCGAGGCCGCGGACGCTTCACTGGAACTGTTGCTGCGGCGGGAGGTCGACGGCCCGCAGAACGACGTCCTCGACGAACCGCCGTTCGAACTCGAGTCCTACCGGGTCGTACTGGACCACCGTTCCGACGGCGAGGTCGTCTCCGAGGCGACGGTGAAGGTGCACGTCGCCGGACAGCGGGTGATCGCCACCGCCGAAGGCAACGGCCCCGTGCACGCGCTCGACGCCGCCCTGCGCGAGGCGCTCAGCCCGCATCTGTCCTGGTTGGACAGTGTCGAGCTGGCCGACTACAAGGTGCGGATCCTGCCCGGCCATCCGGGCACCGACGCCGTCACGCGCGTGCTCGTCGAGACCAGCGACGGCGAACGGGAGTGGACCACGGTCGGCGTGCACGGCAACATCGTCGAGGCGAGCTGGCTCGCGCTGTGCGACGCGCTCGTGCACAAGTCCCTCAGTGAGGCACCCGCGCACAGGTCGTAGAGTGGGGGAGTGCGCCTAGCCCGAATTGCTCATCCCGGTGGTGTCGCGTTCGCTTCGATCGAAGGGGACGGCGACGACGCCCAGGTACTGGAAATCGCCGAGCACCCCTTCGGCAACCCCAACTTCACCGGCAAGCGCTGGCCGCTCGCCGACGTCCGGCTGCTCGCGCCGATCCTTCCGTCGAAGGTGATCGCCGTCGGCCGCAACTACGCCAAGCACGCCGCGGAGTTCGGCAACGAGGTCCCGGCGGACCCGATGCTGTTCATCAAGCCGTCGACCACGGTGATCGGCCCGAACGCGCCGATCCGCCGTCCCGACGGCATCGGCCGCGTCGACTTCGAGGGCGAACTGGCGATCGTCATCGGCCAGCCGGTGAAGAACGTGCCCGCCGCCCGCGCGGCGAGCGTGATCCTCGGCTACACCGTCGCGAACGACGTCAGCGCGCGTGACCTGCAGAAGGCCGACGGCCAGTGGGGCCGGGCGAAGGGTTTCGACACCTTCTGCCCGCTGGGTCCGTGGATCGAGACCTCGATCGACGCGACCGACCTCGCGCTCAGGTCCGAGGTCGACGGTGTGCTCAAGCAGGACGGCCGGACGTCGGACCTGGTCCACAAGATCCCCGAACTGGTCGAATTCGTGTCCGGGGTGATGACCCTGCTGCCCGGCGACGTCATCCTGACCGGGACCCCCGAGGGCGTCGGCCCGATCGAGGACGGTCAGTCGGTTTCGATCACCATCGACGGCATCGGCACCCTGACGAATCCGGTCCAGGCCGTCTGACCCAAGCGCAATGAAAGGCCCCTTCATCGCAAAATTTGCGATGAAGGGGCCTTTCATTGCATGCGCGCGGCCGCCCGTCAGCTCCCGGCCGGTTCCATCGCCCGCCGCGCGAAGGCGGGGGCGTGCTCGGGCCGGAGGCCGAGACCCAGCACTCGCGCGGGCACGTAGGAGAGCACGGGGAAGCGGCTGAACAGCTTCACCATCAGCGCGGGCGGGCCGTTGCGCTTGCCCTCCATGACCGGCCGCATGATGTTCTCGTGCAGTATCCGCTGGACCCCCTGCACCAGCATCGTCGGCGCGAGACGGCGTTTACGGACCTTCGCCAGGTCCGCCACCGACGGCCTTCCCCGCCGCAGCGGCTCGGCGAGCAGGCCGGCGGCCGCGACCGCGTCCTGCACCGCGAGGTTGATACCGACCCCGCCGACCGGTGACATCGCGTGCGCCGCGTCACCGATGCACAGCAGCCCGTCGATGTGCCACTTCCGCAGCAGGTTCATCTTGACGTCGAGGAACTTGACGTCGTCGGTCGTCTTCAGCTCGTCCACGCGGTCGGCCAGCTCGGGGAGGATCGCGGCCACGTTCTCCCGGAACGCTTCGATGCCCTTCTCCCGGAGGTCGCCGCCCTTGGGGCTGAGATAGGCGATCTGGAAGTACCCCTTGCGCGGGAGCGGCACCGCGAAGCGGCGATCCCGCATCTTCGGGGTCAGCATGCCCTCGCCCTCGCCGTCCCGCCGCGAGATCCGGAACCACCACGCGTCGAACGGGATGGCGTAGTCCTTGGTCGTCAGCCCGGCCTCCCGCCGGGCCAGGGACCAGCGTCCGTCGGCGGCGATCACCAGGTCGGCGCGTAGTTCGCCGGTCTTGCCGTCGGCGTCGCGGTAGCGGACCCCGCTCACCCGGCCCCGCTCCAGGAGCAGACCGGTCATCTCGGTGCTCTGCCGCAGCGTGAACGTGGGCTCTTTCGCGCCGGCATCGGCGAGCAGGTCCAGGAAGTCCCACTGCGGGACCATCGCGATGTAGGGGTGCGCCACCTTCAGCCGGGTCAGATCGGCCAGGCGCATCATCGTGCCGTCCTCGGCGGGGAACCCGGCGTAGGAGATCTCACTGTGCGGCAGGCTGAGGAACTTCTCGCCGAGCCCCAGTTCGTCCAGCAAGGTCAACGTCGACGGGTGCACGGTGTCGCCGCGGAAGTCCCTCAGGAAGTCCTTGTGCTTCTCCAGCACCGTGACCTCGATGCCGGCCCTGGCCAGCAGCAACCCGGCGACCATGCCCGCGGGGCCACCGCCGACGACCACGCAGTTCGTGCGTTCGCTCATCCGTCCCACCCCTTCGAAACCTTATTCATCACTTGTTGAATAAGCTCAGCATGCACCTGTCCGGCCGGTGCGTCAAGCGCCATCCGGACGGAGTCGCCGGTCGGGGCGGCGGGACGGCCCGCGTGCTCCGCGTGTGCGCGATTGACTGTCCAAAATGGAATCGGGTCGAGTGGGAACGGTCCCGGAAGGACAGTCGCAGAGGAACGCGGATGAAGGTGCGCTTGTGGACGGTCCGGGTATCAAGTCCTGTAAGGCTTTTCTGGCCGTCACTGGGTGTGCGCGACGTGGCGGCCGCGAGGCGCGCCGAACGGTGACCTTTCACTCGGTCGTCATCGTTCGGTGTTGTCCGGTAACCAAAACACGACATCTCACCAACTGGGAGTAGAGTGCCCGCGCCGGAACAGAGCAGCCTTAATCACCTCATCGGCAGAGTCGCGATCGCGCTGAGTGCCCTAGCCTCACTTGGTGGATTTCGCTCTCGTGCCCCGGACCCCGTCACGAACCACGCCTGCCGTTCCGGACGGAGCCCCTTGGGAGCCCCCGGAGTTGCGGTTGGTGTGTCTCGACATCGACGACACTTTGATCGACTGCACGGCGGCGATCCGGCTCAGCCTGCGCACTCTCACCGGCCAGAGCGACCTTTGGCCGCTATGGGATCTCATCACCGAGGAGCATGTCGCACTGGTGGTCGCAGGCGAAATCGATTACGCGACCATGCATCACAAGCGTACTGAATGCTTCCTCGCGGAGATCGGCATTTCGGCCGACGAAGAGCAGGTCACCGGCTTCGAAAGACGTCGACGTGAAATTCTCACACGTTCATGGCAATTGTTCGACGATGTCCTTCCCTGCCTGGAATGGCTACGCGCCGCCGGTGTCCTCGTCGCGGCCGTCACGAACGCGTCCGGCGCGCATCAGCGCAAGAAGATCGCCGACCTCGGTCTCGCCCGGTTCTTCGACCACGTGGCCATCGCCGGTGAACTCGGAGTAGCCAAGCCGGACCCGGTGATGTTCCACTCGGTCTGCCTCGGCCTCGGCTGCGACCCGGCGCAAGCGGTCCACGTCGGGGACAAGCTCGACACCGACGCCATCGGCGCACGCGACGCCGGCTTGGGTGCCGTATGGCTCGACCGGGACGGCATCGCCGAGCGCGCCCCGGCGGGCGTGCACACCATCGCCGGCCTCGACGAGCTCCCTGAGCTGCTGGTTTCCGAGTTCGCGAAGCTCGGCGTCCCGGTCCAGCGCGCTACGGAGACCCCCGCTTTCACGGTGCGGAACAGCGTGCTCTAGTATTCTTTCTCGTGCGGTGCTGAGCCGGTCAAGACTGGAACGGTACCTCACTGGGGTATGGTGTAATTGGCAGCACGACTGGTTCTGGTCCAGTTAGTCTAGGTTCGAGTCCTGGTACCCCAGCTGGAGAACTCTCCGGAGTGAAACACAGAGTGACCCCCCTGCGAAGGCGGGAAACCCGGTCTGGTAAGTTTCTCCGCAGCAACACAGCAGGTCAACAACTGAAAACCTCCTCTCGCAGGAGGGAAGATCCTAGCCCCCGTCGTCTAGCGGCCTAGGACGCCGGCCTCTCACGCCGGTAGCGTGGGTTCGAATCCCATCGGGGGTACTTCACGAAAAGCGCCGATCATTTCGATCGGCGCTTTTTATTATTTCGGGAGCCGGGTGAGCGGTGTCACCTCGGCTCGAACGGTGTTCCTGCGTCCGCCGTCGTCCACAGTGGTCAGGTCGCTTCCGGAATGGACGTACGGTCGGGTCTGAAGATCCGGCCGGCGACGGCGCGACTGACGATCGTCCTTGACGACGTTGGCCACCCGCCTGATCGGATGTGCTGTCGAGAAGGGCGAGCAGAACGGGCTTTGGCGCCGGTGGTCCCTGGCTACGTCGCAAGTCCGCGGTACGGTCGCACGACGGCTTTGACGAACGCCGCGACCTGCTCGTCGATGTGCGCCTTCCCTTCGGACACCTCGAGAGTGATCAACTGCCCCGCCACCGAGCTTTTCGGTGGCTCGCCCCGCCTGGCCAGTCGGGCGGCGCGCTCGGCGTCGGAGGCGCGGACGTGGACGATCTGCGACGCCGCCAGGACCTCGTCGCCGGACACCTGGAACGCGCCACCCTGCCGGGCGCTGAAACCCGCGCCGCGACCGTCACCGAGGAGCATCAAGGCGTGGAGGAAGCCTTGGAACGTGAGGAATTCGTCGGCTCGGGACATCGCGTCGGGGACAACGCTGATGGAGCAGCGGGTGTCAGTCGTCGGCGAAGGCGGGCTCGGTACGGACCTCGAAATTGACGGAGTTGGCGATGAAGCACAGTTTGTGGGCCTCTTCGTGTACCGCGAGGGCTCGTTCGCGGTCGGCCGGTGAGGCCAGCTTCACCAGCGGACGGAGGACTGCTTCTTCGAAACGGCCACCGCCGGCGGCGTTCTCGACCATGGTGCCGGACGGGCTGTCGGAGTACTCGGTGACCACGATGCCCTCACGGGCGCAGAGCACGAGATACCACAGCATGTGGCACTGGGAGAGAGAGACGATCAGCAGTTCTTCGGGGTTCCACCGCTCCGGCAGGCCGCGGAAAGCCGGATCGGCGGTGCCGGGAATCATCGGTTTGGAACCCGCGCTGATCTCGTGATCCCGGCTGAAGTCGCGGTAGCCGGTGGTGCCCGACCCGGTGTTGCCGGTCCATCGCACCGTGGCGATGTAGTGATGACTCTTGGTCAAGGATCTCCTCTTTCCGGCAGGCTGTTCGATGGACGCCTTCGACTCCATGCCTGACTCGACGGGGAACTCGGTCACCGGCCCGGCATGAAACCGGCTGGTGCCGGGTATGCGGTCAGTTCAGGAGCAAGTCCGAGGAAAGGAGCGATCGTGACGCACACCGAGACCGGCGAGATCACCGGCACCAAGGACAAGCACTACAACCTTATCTGGTTCACCGAGGCCTGCCTGTCCAACGCGCTGCGCATGGAGGCCTATGCGAAGGACGCGGACCGCGACGGTGACGAGGAACTGGCCGGCTTCTTCCGCCGCGCGCAAGAAGAGAGCCGCAAGGGTGCCGAGCAGGGCAAGAAGCTTTTGGCGAGCCGCTTGTCCCAGTAACGGACGCGGAAATGATGCCCGGCACGGTCGCTCGTGTCGGGCATCGGTCGTCTATGCCCGTGTCAGAGCAGGTCGAGAGCGCGCAGTACGAAGAAACCGGCGACGCCCAGTACCAGGACTCCGATCACGATGAGCGTGATGATTCCCGGTGCGCGCGACGGGATCGGCTGAGGGTGCGAAAGGCCGGAGGTCTGCCCGGCGTCGGGTGGAACGTCCCCCGGCTGCACGGAACCACCTGGTTCGAGGCCTGGGACGTCTTCGGGTTCGGGGCCGGGTGCGGTCATGTCTCCTCGTTGCGGCAGTGGCCCCGGTCCGGCGGTCCGGCGCCGAGGCTCTTCGATCGGTCCTGAAGCAACGGACAGCCGCCGGACGCTCCGTCCGGCGGCTGCTCGCTGTGCGGACCATCTGACGTCGCGCCTACTGTTCCTTGCGCTCGCGTGCCTCGGCCAGGTCGGCTTCGGCCCTCGCGCGATCCGCCTGTGCCTCCTTCTCGGCGACCTGCTCCTGCGCGGACGCCTTGTCCTGTTGCGCCTTGCCTTCGCGCTCCAGGGAGTCGTTACCCGTGAAGGTGCCCGCGGTCTCCTTGACCTTGCCCTTGATGTCCTCGATGGCGCCCTTGACGCCTTCGGCGGACGCGTCGCTTCGGTCGGTCATCTGCGCCTCCTTGAGGTCGTGTCCTGGGATCGTGAAGTTTCGGACCCTGCCGGCGAGTACCCGGAATCGCGGCGACTATGCGGCGACCGAGGTCGGCGGTGCTCAAGGTCGCCGACGTAGTGGGCCCGACGATCCACAGTGGACGTCCCGGACCCGTCCCGGGAGGACGATCCGTGGCTCGCGCGACCGCGCCCGTGACGGGTGAATCCCCACCCTGATTTGACTGATTCCAGACAAGCTCTTATCGTCGTCGGTGATGTCGGATTTCGAAGCACAGCTGCGGGCCGTCTCGCTGCGCGTGACCAGGCCGAGGTTGGCCGTGCTCGCGGCGCTGCGTGATCATCCGCACGTCGATACCGAAACGGTGATCGCGCTGGTGCGGGCCGAACTTCCCTCGGTCTCGCATCAGGCGGTGTACGACGTCCTGCGCGCGCTCACCGAAACCGGCCTGGTCCGGCGTATCCAGCCCGCCGGTGCGCTCGCCCGCTATGAAACCCGGGTGGGGGACAATCACCACCACGTCGTGTGCCGGTCCTGCGGTGCGATCGAGGACATCGATTGCGCCGTCGGCCACGCCCCCTGTCTGACCGCCTCGGGCGATCACGGTTTCGTGGTCGACGAGGCGGAGGTCGTCTTCTGGGGTCTTTGCCCTGGTTGCGCGGCCGAACCCAGCCAACGATGATTCGCCTGCTCGGAAGGAAGTAAATGAGCGACACCCCGGACAAGGGCTGCCCGGTGGCCCACGACTCCGTGACCGCGCACGGAAGCGAGAGTGAGAACCCGGCGATCGACTCGCCGACGCCGAAGACGGGGGGCCGTCCGCGCACCAACAAGGACTGGTGGCCCAACCAGCTCGACCTGTCGGTGTTGCACGCCCACTCCTCGAAGTCCAACCCCCTTGGCGAGAACTTCAGCTATGCCAAGGAGTTCGCCAAGCTCGACGTCGAAGCCCTCAAACGCGACATCGTCGAGGTGCTCACCACTTCGCAGGACTGGTGGCCCGCCGACTTCGGCCACTACGGCGGCCTGATGATCCGGATGAGCTGGCACGCCGCGGGTACCTATCGCATCCACGACGGCCGTGGCGGGGCCGGTGACGGCGCCCAGCGGTTCGCCCCGCTCAACAGCTGGCCCGACAACGCCAACCTCGACAAGGCACGGCGGCTGCTGTGGCCGGTCAAGGAGAAGTACGGCCAGCAGATCTCGTGGGCCGACCTGCTCGTGCTCGCGGGCAACGTCGCCTTGGAGTCGATGGGCTTCAAGACGTTCGGCTTCGGTTTCGGCCGCGAGGACACCTGGGAGCCCGAGGAGATCTTCTGGGGTCCGGAAGACACCTGGCTGGGTGACGAGCGTTATGCCGGCGACACGGAGATGGTGCCCGACGTCGGCGCCACCGAGATGGGCCTCATCTACGTCAACCCCGAGGGACCCCGCGGTAGCGCGGACCCGGCGGCCGCCGCGCACTTCATCCGGGAGACCTTCGCCCGGATGGCGATGAACGACGAGGAGACCGTCGCGCTCATCGCGGGCGGCCACACCTTCGGCAAGACCCACGGCGCCGGTGTCGCCGACGACCACGTGGGCCCGGAGCCCGAGGCCGCCCCGATCGAGACGCAGGGCCTCGGCTGGCTGAGCACCTACGGCAGCGGCAAGGGCGCCGACACGATCACCAGTGGTCTCGAGGTGACGTGGACCGACAAGCCGACGCAGTGGAGCAACCGCTTCTTCGAGATCCTCTTCGGCTACGAGTGGGAGCTCACCACGAGCCCCGGTGGCGCGAAGCAGTACGTCGCCAAGGACGCCGAGGCGATCATCCCCGACGCGCACGACCCGGCCAAGAAGCACAAGCCGACCATGCTCACGACGGACTTGGCGCTGCGCGTCGACCCGACGTACGAGAAGATCTCGCGCCGGTTCCTGGAGAACCCGGACGAGTTCGCACTGGCGTTCGCCAAGGCCTGGTACAAGCTGCTGCACCGCGACATGGGTCCGGTCCGCCGTTTCCTGGGACCGTGGGTGCCCGAACCGCAGCTGTGGCAGGACCCGGTGCCGGAGGTCGACCACGAACTCGTGGGTGACGCCGACATCGCCGCGCTCAAGGCGAAGGTGCTCGAATCCGGTCTCACGGTCGGCCAGCTGGTCACCACCGCGTGGGCGGCCGCGGCGAGCTTCCGCTCCACCGACAAGCGCGGCGGCGCCAACGGTGCCCGGATCCGCCTCGCGCCCCAGCGTGACTGGGAGGTCAACGAGCCCAAGCAGCTCGCGAGTGTCCTGGAGACCCTGGAGGGTATCCAGCGCGAGTTCAACGACGCCGGCGGCGCGAAGATCTCGCTGGCCGACCTGATCGTCCTGGCGGGTTCGGCCGCCGTCGAGAAGGCGGCGCGCGACGCGGGCGTCGAGGTGACCGTGCCGTTCCACCCGGGTCGCACCGACGCCACGCAGGAGGACACCGACGTCGAATCGTTCGCGCTGCTCGAACCGCGTGCCGACGGGTTCCGCAACTACCTGCGTTCCGGTGAGAAGCTCCAGCCGGAGGTCCTGCTCGTCGAGCGTGCCTACATGCTCGACCTGACCGCGCCCGAGATGACCGTCCTCGTCGGCGGCCTGCGCTCGCTCGGGATCAACTTCGGTGGCAGCAGGCACGGTGTCCTCACCGACCGGCCCGGTGTGCTCACCAACGACTTCTTCACCAACCTGCTCTCGCCGGGGACCCGGTGGAAGGTGTCGGAGTCCGAGGAGAACGTGTACGAGATCCGCGACGTCGCCTCGGACGAGGTGAAGTGGACCGCCACCGCGGTCGACCTCGTCTTCGGCTCCAACTCGCAGTTGCGCGCGCTCTCCGAGGTCTACGCGGGCCAGAGCGCCCGTGAGAGGTTCGCCGCCGACTTCGCCGCGGCTTGGACCAAGGTCATGGAACTCGACCGGTTCGACCTCGACTGAGTCGAAACGCCGACGGGCCCGGCCGATCCTTCGGCCGGGCCCGTTCGCGTTCGCGGGTACTGACGCTCAGAGGCCGTCGAGTTCCGTATGCCGGGCGGCGAGGGTGCTCGCGAGCTCGGCGAGTTTGATGTTGAGATCCTGGGACGTGCGGCGCAGCAGGTCGAAGGCCTCGTCGGCGGTCAGCCCGCGCCGATGCATGAGTATCCCTTTGGCCTGGCCGATGACGTCGCGGGATTCGATGGCCCGCCGCAGATGGCGCGCCTCCAGATCCGCCCGGCTCACGGCGTTGGTTCCGGCCAGCGCGAGCGAACCGTGGGTAGCCAGCAGCAGCGCGGTGTCCTGGGCGACCGGGCCGAGGGCGTCCGGGCGGCGGCTGTAGATGTTCAACGCGCCGGGAAGCCGGGGCGGCGTCGCCTCGGGCAGCAGCACGGTCGACAGGATCGCGGTGAAACCGTGCCGCACCGCGGCCTGCGAGAAGTCCGGCCACCTCGTCTCGTGTGCCAGGTCGTCACTGCGGACGTGGCCGGGGCTTCCGCTGGCGGCGGCGTCGACGCAGGGACCCGTGCCGGCGCGGTACTGCACCGCGTCGAGCTCCACGGCCACCTTCTCGGTCGCGACCGGGGTGTGGAAGGTCCCGTCCGCCGCCCGGAGGGTGACCGACACCAGATCCGCGCCCGGTACCACCCGGTACGCGGCGTCGATGATCTGCTGCAGGACCTGTGCCGGGGTCGAGGCGGTGAGCAGCAGCCGAGTGAGTTCGACGAACTGCTCGGACAGCGGGCCTGACATGACCTGGCCGGAGCCGTCGGTGGAAGCGAACGCGGTCTTGTCGAGCTGCCACAGTCGTTCGTCTGTCATCGGTTACCGTCCAGTTCAGGGGTCGACCCGACGGCGAAGGAGACAGAACACGTTGCCTTCGGGGTCGGCGAGCACGTGCCACGATTCGGAGCCGGTCTGGCCGATGTCGGCCTTGCGCGCCCCCGCGGCGAGCAACCGCTCCAGTTCCGCGTCCTGATCGCGGTCGGTGGGGCTCACGTCGATGTGCAGGGGCAGTTTGCCGGGCTTCGGGTCGTCGCTGAGGCTGAGGACCAAGGTGGGTTGGGGGCCGCCGAATCCGGTTCCGGGCGGGCCGATTTCGATGTCGGCGCCCTCTTTGCCGAGTTCGACGTAGCCGAGTACCTCGCACCAGAACTCCGCCATGCGGACCGGATCGGCGCAATCGAGGACGAGTTCGGTGATGCGGCAGGACATAGGGCGAGATTAGCAGCGAGGGCGCACCGGGCGAGCCTGACGGTTGCGGACCGGCCACCGTGCTTTTACCGTCGTGGAATGGCATTCGACACCGAGGCCGCGCAGCCGACACCACTCGCCATGACCGCGACGGAACATCCGCACGATGCCATCACCATCGAGGTCGCGGGCGATGTCGATGCCGCGACCAGCCCTCGCCTTCGCGCACGGCTCCGTGACCTGGTGGAAAGCCGCCCCAGCGCCGTGGTGGTCGACATGACGGCCGTGGGTTTCTGCGATTCTTCGGGCCTGTCGGTGCTGGTCCAGCTGAATCGCTACTGCACGGAGTCGGGTATCGCGCTGAGTATCAGGCCCTCGAAGGTCGTACGCCGGGCCATCGAACTCACCGGCCTGCTGGCGACGTTGACGATGGCCGACTAGGACTCAGCGGCCCAAGGCGTTCTGCAGCTCCTTCTTGCTCATGCTGGAGCGGCCCTTGATGTCGCGCTTCTTCGCCTCGTTGTAGAGCTGGTCCTTGGTCGGCCCACCCGGCCCCTGGCGGTTGCCGGAGCGTTTGCCGCCACGCTTCTGCGGCGAGGTGTCCCGCGTCGAACTCTTGCTCGCGGTGCGGGATTCCCCGGACTGCGCACGGTTCTTGTTGACCGTCCGCGCGGCGATCTCCTCGGCCCGGTCGGTGCTCGCCCCGCGCTTCTTCTGCGCGGACTTGATGTGCTTGTACTGCCGTTCTCGTTTGTCGCTCCAGCTCTGTTCCGGCATCCCTACTCCTTCGTCCTGACCTGCGGATACCCCGTCGGCGTACGGGCAAACCGTGACGTCACCCGCAGAGGACCCCGCGGTACGGGTGTTTGCCGGAGCGGTGTTCCGGGTACTAGGGAGGAGACGAAGACGAATGGAGTAGATCCATGCCGGCGTTGAGCACCCGGGTGCACCTGGGGCCCGCGCGTGTCCACAAGGGACGAAGGGACCGATGACGAGATGCCGTCCCTGATGGAGGAACTCGTCGAACCGATGCTGCGTGAAGAGCCGCCGCCCGCGCCTCGCGGCCCGGTGAGCCGCAGGCCGCGGCGGAGTGACGACTATTCACACTGCCGCCCGCTGTTCGACGAACTGGCGACCTTGCCGGCGGAGCACCCGCGGCGGCGGGAGCTGCGGGAGAGGCTCATCCTCGAACTTCTGCCGATCGCCGAACACATCGCCGTGCGGTTCAGCGGCCGCGGCCAGCCGCGGGAAGACCTCGTGCAGGTGGCGCGGGTCGGGCTGCTGAAGGCCGTGGACCGGTTCGACCCCGCGCAGGGCGGGGATTTCCTGGCCTACGCGGTGCCCACGGTGATGGGCGAAGTACGCCGCTTCTTCCGCGACACCGGCTGGGCGGTGCATGTCCCGCGTGGGATGCAGGAACTGCGCACCCGGCTGTCGCGGGGAACCACGGAACTCACCCAGCTTCTCGGCCGCGCGCCGACACCCACCGAACTCGCCGGGCATCTCGACCTCGACGTCGACACCGTCCGTGAAGGCCTGCTCGCCGCGAACAGTTACCAGACGTCTTCCCTGGACCGTCCCGTCAACGACGGCGAAGGTTCGGTTCCGCTGTCCGACGTGGTGGGGCAGCTGGATTCCCGATTCGAGCTCATCGAGGACCGGCACACCGTGGTCCCGCTGCTGAACCGGCTGCCGGAACGGGAGCGGGCGATCGTCACGATGCGCTTCTTCGACGGGCTGACCCAGTCCCAGATCGCCGAGCGGATCGGTATTTCCCAGATGCACGTGTCCCGGTTGCTCTCCAAGACCCTGCACGAGCTGCGCCGGCACCTCGACGGCTCTGAGGCTTGAGCCGCGCCGACCGGGTTTCCTGAGTTCGCATACGGCTTCATGTTTTTCGGCCGCGTCGAGAATCTCGACGCGGCCGATTTTCGTGTCTACCCCGGGCAGGAGCGCCGGTGGGGTTTTCGGGCTAGGCGATTTCTCGAAGGGCCGACCGGGTGCGCCTGCCGAGGACGGCTCGCAGGTCGGCCAGTCCGGACGCCGTGCGCAGCGACGGCGGCGTGAGCTGACCGAGGCGGTGGTCGTCTTCGCGCAAAGCCTTGACGAACTTCGAGACCTGCGCGGGCGGCGGGACGACGGTCTTCCCGCCGAGGTAGCGAAGGACGATGAGGTCCTCGCCGGAGTGGGTCTCGATCGCCGCGGCCCAGCCGTGGATCTCGTCCCACAGCAGGGCGACGTCGCGGTCGGGGTGGCCGGGGAGCCGCTCGTCGAGAGCCACGTAGGCCGAGACGGGGACGTCGTGGTCGACGGTGCAGGATTCGAGGCCGACACCGAGCGCGCCGGTGACTTCGGCGAGGTAACCCCACACGGCGTCGAGGGCGGGGTGGGGGTGACGGACCGGCATGGTGAGCGTGGCGGTCAACGAGTTGCCCTTCCTTCCTCGGCCGTCCGGCCCGGGGCGCGGCGGCCCCGGACCGGACGGGATGCTCAGGCCTGGATCTCCTTGCGGTCGGTGTCGGCGCCGGAGATTTCGATACGCCGTGGCTTGGCCTTCTCGGCGATCGGGATGCGCAGGGTCAGCACGCCGGCCTGGTAGTCGGCCGCGATGTGCTCGGTGTCGAGAGCGTCGCCGAGGAACAGCTGCCGGGAGAAGACACCCAGCGGGCGTTCGGAGACCTGCATCTGCACGTCCTTACCGGGCGTGGGCCGCCGTTCCGCCTTGACTGTCAGGACGTTGCGTTCGATGTCCAGTTCGATCGCGTCGGCGGCGACGCCGGGAAGGTCGAAGCAGACGACGAACTCTTCCCCCTCGCGGTAGGCGTCCATCGGCATCGTGGCCGGCTTGGACCACGTTCCCGGGCTCGCGGCGCCGAACATCTGCTGGGTGAGGCGGTCCAGCTCACGGAACGGGTCGGTGCGCATCAACATCGGTTCCACCTCCTGGGGTCGCTGTCTCTGGTGTCAACACGCACTACTGTTCTAACATGTCATCGAAAAGATGACAACCATCGAGTCGTCGATTGGATGACAACTATGGACGCAGACCCGGCACGGATGGTGCGCACCGTGCACGATGTCGTGGCCGAAGCCCGATCCGGCGCCACGGAGCCGGACCGGGTGCTGGCGGCATTGACCACGTTGCGCGCGGTGCGCGAAGAACTGGCGGCGTGGGAACCGGAGCTGATCGCGGCCGCGCGGGCGAGCGGGACCAGCTGGACCGCGCTCGCGCCGGCGCTCGGGGTCGCGAGCCGTCAGGCGGCGGAACGCCGTTTCCTGCGCTTGCGGCCGTCGGTGACCGGGGAGAACACGGGGGAGGCGCGGGTCGACGCGGAACGTGACCGACGGGCGGGTGATCGCGCGGTGGCGGAGTGGGCCCGGCGTAACTCGGCCATCCTGCGGCAACTGGCCGGACAGGCGGGCGCGCTGGACGGGTTGAACGGCCGTGCCAGGGAGACCGCCGACAGGCTCTGCACAGCGCTCGGCGAGAACGACGCGACCGGTCTCCTGGCGCCCCTGGCCGACCTGCGCGCCCACCTTCCGCGCGAGCACACCGGCTTCGCGGAACGGCTCAGGGAAATCGGCGCGCACACCGATCAGGTCCGGCGCGACGCCGTCGACAACCGGCGGGATCGTCAGTCCTCGCCGTGAGTCCCCGGTGTCAGTGTCGTGTCAGCCCGGTGTCAGTCCCGTCGTCGAATGTGGTCACAACGAACCGCCGCCCAGGAACTTCCTGAGCGGCAAGGGGATCACACGACAAGGGGAAACCGTCATGACCGCATACCTCACGCCGGAACCGATCACCGCCACCCTGACCACCGCCGGGGCCCTGGTGCGCATCGCCGCGAGCGATCGAACGGACACGGTGGTGCACGTCGAGCCCGTCGACGGCGCGAACAAGTCGAACGTGAAGGTCGCGGAGGGCACCAAGGTCGGCTTCTCCGACGGCGAACTTTCGATCAAGACGACCAAATCGGGCGACAAGAACGGTTCCGTCGCCATCACGATCGAGCTGCCCGCCGGCTCCAGGCTGATCCTGAACTCGGCGACCACCGACGTGCACGCCGCGGGCCCGCTCGGCGATTGCGAGCTGAACATCTCGTCCGGGCAGGTCCGCCTCGACCGCGTCTCCGCGCTGCGGGCGAACCTCGCCGCCGGAGAGGTCGAGATCGGGCGCATCGCCGGAACCGCCGACATCGAAGGTGGCTCGGCCGGAGTGCGGATCGGTGAGGCCGGGGGCGTCGTCAAGTACGAAGGCTCGACCGGGAAGGTCTGGATCGGCCACGCCCGCTCCGACGTCGAACTCGGCGGCTCCGGTGGCGGCTTCGACATCGATCACGCCGAGGGCGACGTCCTCGCCACCACGGGCAACTGCCCCATCAGGATCGGCCGGATGACCCGCGGGCAGGCGAACCTGACGAACGCCGGTGGCGGCATCGAGGTCGGTGTCAGTGAAGGCAGCTCCGCCTTGGTGGACGCGAAGAGCACGAAGGGGACGGTGCGCAGCACGCTGCCCGTCCAGGACCGCGGCCGGTTCGACGAGCAGGTGACGATCCACGCCCGTACCCGGCTGGACGACATCGTGATCCGCCCCGTCGCCGTCGCTTGAGCGGTAAGGCAATGTGGCGGGCTCCAGTCCGTGAAGGCCTCCTTGAGGGACTCAGGGTCCCTCAAGGAGGCCTTCACGGACTTCCGCAGGCCTTACTGGCAGGCTTCGCAGTCGGGGTCGTCGATGCGGCAAGCGGCGCCGTCGGTGAGCGGGAAGTCGAAGTCGTCGAGCGCGGGGACGGCCAGAGCGGTTTCTTCCGGCGTGGCGGTGGCGGACATGAGCACTCCCTTGGGTACGAACGGGTTCCATCTCTCTGTAGCGCTGAGGATCGCCGGTCATTCCGTGACGCGCGCCACAGCTCAGGCGGCGGCCTGGAACAGCGCTTCCGCCTCGTCAACGGCTCGGGCGAGGACGCCGGGATCCGTGCGCAGACCGGCGACGATCGCGTCGAGCTCGCGCAATCCCGCCCGCCGCAGCAGGCGTTTCTCGTTGGTGACCCATTCCCCGCGGGCCGCGAGTACCGCGTGCGCCGTTTCCATGGCGGCGGTGGCGAGTGCGCCCGCGACCTCCGTGGCCTGTCCTCGCGGGACGAAGGCGCCTCGGGTGTAGCGCAGCGTCAGTTCCGCTCGGCCCCGCCACATCGCCGGAGCCGACTCGCGTAACGGGTCCGGATACTCCGGGCGTGGCAAGTCGCCGCGCAGTACCCGGTTGACCGCGAGTTCGGCGACCACCAGGTAGCTCGGGATACCCGCGAGGTGGAACATCAACGGCTCCCAGTGGAACCGGCCTCGCCGGGCTTCGGCGAGGTGGTGTTCGACGGCGTCGAGGTCACGGTAGTGGACGTCGACCCGCCTGCCGTCGATCGTCAGCCAGGCGCCGCCGTTGAACACGCCACCGCCCCAGGCGCCGATTTCGGAGACCTCGCCGTCCCAGCCGACGGCGCGCAGCTCAGCCGGGTCGAAGTCACCGCGGTAGTAGACGGCGAAATCCCAGTCGCTGCCGGGTCCATGGGTGTTCTGGGCACGGGATCCGCCGAGGGTGACGGCGTGCACGGCGGGCAGTGCGGCCAGCCTGTCGGCCACGTGGGCAAGGAAGGTGTCGTCGCTCATCGCGAAAACGATCTTAGTGACGGCCGCCAGCCGACGCGACGCGTTTTGAGCGCGCGAGACGTCGTCCACGGCCGTACGCTCGAAACACGCGAAAGACGGGAGCCGAGGATGACCCCCATCCCCCAGCGACTTCGCACGCCACTGGCGTTCCTGCCGTTCCTGGCCGCGGTGGCGGTGGCCGCACTCGTCGGCGGCCTGGCCGCGTCCGACGCCCGATCTGTCTACAGTGGACTCGACTTGCCGCCGTTCGCGCCGCCCGCTTGGCTGTTCGGTCCGGTGTGGACGGTCCTGTACCTCGGGATCGCGGTGTCGGGCTGGCTGTACTGGAAATCCGGCGGCGAGCGCCGGGGGCTGGTCTGGTACGCGGTGCAACTGGCCCTGAACGCCCTGTGGACTCCGCTGTTCTTCGCCGCCGGCGCGTACGGCCTCGCCTTGGCCGACATCATCCTGCTCGACATCGCCATCGTCGTCACCGCGCTGCACTTCCGCCGGTCTTCCCCGGTTTCGGCCGCGTTGCTGCTGCCGTACCTGGCTTGGACGTGCTACGCGACGGCGCTCAACATCGCGATCGTCGCCCTCAACTGACCCCGATCGGCAACGTGGCGGCCACTCCCCGGGCGTGCCTGCCGTCGAGCCGGTCCAGGGCGAGCCCGGCCCGGCGGGCGGCGAGGTCCAGGTCCCGCGCCGCGTGGTCCACCGCACGGGCCCCCGCGGCGGCGACCCGGATCGTCGCACTGACCCGGGGTTCGGCCTCGGCGGCGCCCCGGCGCGCGGTCACGGCGAGGGTCACCGCCGCCCCCGGGGCGGCGGCGAGCAGGCGGCGCGACAGTTGGGCCGCGAGCACGGGGGACAGCGAGGCCCAGCCCTCGATCCGGAACGTCGCCTGGCGGATCGGGCCGCTGTGCCAGAACCGCCATTCCTCCCGGATCCGCGCCCGGCCCGCCGTGACGTGCGCCAGCGACGCGAGCGCGCCGAGGACCTCGTTCTCGGCGAGCGCCCGCACCGGCAGCCCGTCGCGACGGAGCTGACGCCGCACGCGCCGGACCGTGTTTCCCAGTGCCTGCCGCACATCGGCGTCACGGTGGACGTCGACCGTGCGCAGCGCCTGCAGCGCGACCCAGCCGCGCGGTGGCCGCGAGCGGTCCGCGCCGATGTGCTGGATGACCTGCGCGGCGGCGTCCGAAGTCTGTTCACCCGGCGGCAGCAACGTCTCCGGCGAGGGCATCGGCCGCTCGCGGACGGCGGTCTTCGGTTGCAGCACCGCGGTGATCCCGTCGGCGCGGCTGACCATGAACACCGTCTCGTCGCCGATCTCGCCGGTGGTCCCCGCCGCTTCGGGCGACAACAGGCGCAGCAACGCCCGGCCCGCCTCGCCCGTGTTCCGGAGATCCCGGTCACGGTCACGCGTCAGGTATCCCGACGCCGAACCGAGCCATTCGTAGAGCCAGCGTCCGCGAACCCGTACCGCCGTCAGCGCCACGGTCACCACCGCCGCGGTGATCACCGCGGCCGCCAGCGGCCATGGCCGCCCCGCCACCAGGACGAGCGCGACGAGGACGAGTTGCCAGCAGACGATCTGCGGTACCCCGATCCCACCGAAGCGGCCGGCACGCCGTACCGGGGCGGGCCCGGGCGGATCCGGGCGCGGATTCGGGGGCGGCGCGCCGTGCCTCGGTGCGGGAGCGGGCACCGCGGCCGCCCAGGGCGGCCGTTGCTCGGTTCGGCGAGCGGCCGTCAGCGCGGCGAGCGCGGCCTCGCGCGCCGCGGCCCGGGCGGCGGGCGCGGCGTAGGCGAGCGGGTCCGCCGGCGCGACGGGCCGCGGTACGGCCGGTGCGGGCCGGGGAAGCGGCGGGGGCGGCGCGGTGAACCGCCCGCCCGTCCTGGCCGCGCCGGGATCGGACATCGTCGAGCCTCCTCAAGCAGTGTCCGCCTGAGCGTGCCGGGCGAACATGAGGTTTCGATGACACGAGGCGCCAAGCCCGGGACAGGCTGTTTCATCGAAATTTCATGGTCGGTCTCTAGCTTGATCGCGTGAACACCGAGGAGCAGGGCACGAAGCGGTTCAGCGTGGTGGCGCGGACCCGGGCGGCCGTGGCGCTGGTGGTCGCGGGCTCCCTGGCGCTGGTCGGCTTGGCCGTGACAGGGCAGGCGTCGACCCCGGACGGGCTGGAGTTCGTCCAGGTCGGTCACTGGGTCTACAACGACGCCGCCCAGTCGGCGTTCCACGTCGACGGCTCGACGAACCGCGTCGACGCGCGCGCGAGCGTGCCCGGCGCCGAACGCGGCAGCCAGGTCGTCCAGGGGGACGACTCGGGTTACGTCGTCGAGCGGAACCGCATCACGGAGTTCGACAAGGCGACCTTGAGCGTGGAGGAGTCCACTCCGCCGCCCGCGCCGGAGACGCCGTTCGTGCTGGAGATCGCGGGTGGTCCGTATCTGATCTACCGCAACGCCGGTCAGCTCGTGCGGCTCGGCGACCCGACCGCGACAGTGCCCGCAGGGGGGCCATTGTCCCGGCCGGTCGCGACCGCCGACGGCACGGTGTGGGTGCACCGCGTCGACAACGGCTCCCTTTGCGAACTGCCCAGGGGCGCCGCCGTCCTGTCCTGCACCGCGCATCTCCCACCGGCACACACCGGAGGGCTCACGCTGGTGGGTGACCGGCCGGTCGTGCTCGACACCACCGGCGACAGCCTCCACCGGGTCGGCCCGGGCGGGCTCGGGGAGGGCCTTCCCCTCGGCATCAAGCTCTCGCCGTCGGCGCAGGTGGCCAACAGCGCGGTCGGTGACCGGCTGGCCATCGCCGACCCGGAGCGCAACCAGCTCCACCTGATCGACATCAGCGGCCTCGACCAGGACCGCCCGGCCGCGAAACCGATTTCGGTCGAGCTGACCAAGGGCAGCCGGTTCAACGGCCCGGTTTCGTCGTCGAACGTCGTCGCCATGGTCGACGAAACCCGCGGCGAGGTGCTGACCTACGACGGCGGCGGCACGCTCAAGGCCACCACGAAGGTGCCCGGCCAGGGCACGCCACCGCGGTTGGCCAAGGGTGAGGACAACCGGATCTACGTCGACAGCTCCGACGGTTCGCACGTGCTGGTGGTCAACGGTGACAACGGCACGGTGCTCGACGTCGACGTCGACAAGGCCGCCAACAGCCAGACCGCGGGCGAGCCGACGGCCGATCCGGAGCCTCAGCCCGGCAACGAACCGCCTGCGCGGCAACCAGAGCAACCAGAGCAACCACAACAACCTCAGCAGCCGCAGGCGCCGCCGCCCACCCGGAAGCCCGTCCTGCCACCGGTGGCGAAGGCGACCCCGCCCGGCGCGCCGCGGAACGTGGGCGCGACCGCCGGGGACGGTTCGATCAAGGTCTCGTGGAGCCCGGCCGCCGACAACGGCGCGCGGGTCACCGGCTACCGGCTGACCTGGTCCGGCGGATCCATGCGGGTCGGCGGATCGGCGCGTTCCGCCACCGTCACCGGGCTGGCGAACGGAACCGCGTACGTCATCACCGTGGTCGCGGAGAATTCGGCCGGTATCGGAGCGGGTGCCGGCGCCAGGGCCACCCCGGTGCCGGCGGGCAAACCGGCGGGCGCCCCGGTCGTCACCGCGAACGCCGGTGCCGACGGCAAGGTTTCGGTGAGCTGGACCCAACCCGACCTCCGGGGCGGCACGCTGGTGCACTACCTGGTGAGCGCCACGGGCAAGGGAGAGCGCACGCTTTCGGCCACGTCCACGGAGTTCACCGGAATCACCGGGACGGCCACCGTCACGGTCCGGGCGGTCACGAAGTTCGGTTCGGGAACCACGCTCACCGGGGCCGCCGGCAGCAAGAAGGTCACCGTGGCGGTGGCTTCGGGACCGCCGAAGATCACCATCACCCAGGTTCGCAGCACCAACAGCCTGGTCGTGTCCGTCAACGCGGAGGGAAAGGGCGCTCCGGCGACCTGCACCGCGGAGTTCAACGGGCTGGCGAGCAAAGCGACCGCGTGTTCCGGACCGACGAATCTCGTCATCTCGAACGTGATCTGGGGCGGGGCGATCACGATCAACGCCACCATCAAGACCTCGGCGGGAACCGCCTCGGACAGCTGGACCGGGGTGCCGACGGTGAACGGCGGTGCGCTGTTCTGGCTCGGCCCGCTGGCGCTGGTCGGTATGCGCCGACGAAAGGACAAGGAAGTTCTGTGACACTCACACCCAGGGTCGCCTACGAGCAGATCGCCGAGAACGTGCAGTCGGTGGTGCGCGGCAAGCCCGAAGTCGTCCGCCTCACCGTGGCGGCGCTGTTCGCCGAGGGACACCTGCTGATGGAGGACGTGCCCGGCGTCGGGAAGACGACGATCGCCCGTTGCCTCGCCGCCAGCATCGGCGGCCGCTGGAACCGCATCCAGTTCACCCCCGACCTGTTGCCCGGCGACATCACCGGCGTGATGGTCTACCACCAGAACAACGAGCGGTTCCAGTTCCACCCCGGCGGGATCTTCGCCAACGTGGTGCTGGCCGACGAGATCAACCGCGGCACCCCGAAAACGCAGGCCGCGCTGCTGGAGGTGATGGCCGAGCGGCGGGTGACCGTCGATTCGGTCAGCCAGGCCGTGCCGCGGCCGTTCCTCGTGGTGGCCACGCAGAACCCGATCGAGCTGGAGGGAACCTACCGGCTTCCCGAAGCCCAGCTGGACCGTTTCCTCATGCGGATTTCCGTCGGCTATCCGGATCTCGAATCCGAGATGCGGGTGGTGATGGGGGACTGCGCCGGGGTGACGCCGGACGAACTGAAGCCGGTGCTGAGCATCGAGGACGTCCAGCGGGTGATCGACGAGGTCCGGAAGTCCCATCTGGCACCGGAAATCGTCAACTACGCGGTCCGCCTCGCCGCGGCGAGCCGGTCGCATCCGGACGTCCGCTACGGAGCGAGCCCGCGCGGCAGTATCGCGCTGATCCGGGCGGCACAGGCACTCGGCGCCACCTACGGCCGCGATTTCGTCACCCCGGACGACGTCAAGGACGTCGCGCACCCGGTACTCGACCATCGTCTCGTGCTGACGCCCGACGCGGAGCTCAACCAGCGGCGGACCGCCGAGATCGTCGACGAAATCCTGGGTGCGACAGCGGCTCCCATGGCCGCGATGGGGCGGTAGGCGTGCGGCTCACTCGCCGCGGCGTCGTCGTGCTCGCCTTCGCCGCCGGGTTCTACGCCCTCGGTGAGCTGGCCGGGTACACCTTCTTCCGTGCCTTCGCCGGGATCGCGGCGGGCGCGGTGCTGATCGCCTTGGCCACCACCAGGTTCCGGCCGCAGGTGGAGATCGGCCGGACCGTCCAGCCGGACCGCGTCGAGCGTGGGAAGCCCGCGCTGGCCTCGCTCGTCGTGCGCAACACCGGTACGCGACGGCACGGCGGATTCGCCGCGGGGGACGGGATCGGCACCGAAACGCATCGGTTACGCGTCCGACCGCTCGCCCCCGGCACGGAAGCGACGTACCACTACGAACTGCCGACGACGACACGCGGAAAGCTGCGGGTCGGCCCGCTCGTGGTGCACCGGCCGGATCTGTTCGACCTCGCCCGCGGCGAGCAGACCGTCGGCGGAACCGCGTGGTTGTGGGTCCACCCGCGACGGCACGCGGTGCGCCCGGCGCAGGCAGGCCATCCGCGGCACCACCACGAAGGCCCGATCACCGACCCGCCGCTGCGTGGTTCGGCGGATCTGCGCGCGGTCCGTGAGTACGTGGTCGGTGACGAGGTCCGGCATCTGCACTGGAAGGCGAGTGCCCGGACCGGGCGGCTCATGGTGCGCGAATACGCCGATCCGGCCCAGCCGCGCTTCACCGCCGTGCTCGACACGCGACGCGCTTCGATGACCCCGGCCGTCTTCGAGGAGGCCGTCGAGGTGGCGGCTTCGTTGTGTTACGCGTCGGCTTCGGCCGGACAGCACTGCCGCCTCATCACCGCGACGGGCGCGGACACACTGACCGACAGCGGGGTGCGCGCGGCGAGGACGTTGCTGGACGAACTCGCGCTGGTCACCCAGGACGCCGCCGACGACGCGCCATTGCTGCCCTCGGTACTGGCCGCCGCTCCCCGCCCCGGCGGGGTACTGGTCGTGATCACCGGACCGGACGCCGACCTCGGCCACGCCGCCCGCTGGCAGCCGGACACGGTGTTCCGGCTCGGTGACCTCAGGCCGTCGGCCGGTTCCGGCGGTCTGATCGTCGCGGTCGACGCCGCCGGTGCCGCGGCGCGCTGGAACTCGGCTCAGGGGAATTCCTTGGCGGGGACGGCATGAGCGGGAGATTCGACCGGCTCGCGGTCGCCGGCCTCCTCGGCGCCACCGCGGTCGCCGGGCTGCTGTTCGCGCCGGTGTTCGGCTGGAAGTCGTTGCTCGTCCCGGTACTCGTGGTCGCCGTCGTCGGATACGGCTGCGTCGAACTGACCGCGAAGTTCCCCAAGCTGGCCCCGTACCGGCCTTTGCTCGTGGCGCTGCTCGGTATCCTCGGCTTGATCGAGACGGTGCTGACCTCGACCACGCTCACCTTCCTGCCCACGGCGGCCTCGTTGCGGGGGGTGGCACGCGGTTTCACCGAGGGCTGGCAACTCACCCTGCAGTCCACCTGGCCCGCGAAGCCGGTCCCGGAACAACTGCTGTTCGTCCCGCTGACGGTGTTGCTCGCGGTCGTCCTCGGCGTGGAACTGGTGCTGCGCCTGAAGAAACCGCTGGTGGCGCTGGTGCCGAGCCTCGCGGTCGCCGGGCTCGCCCAGGCGTATCAGGCGTTGACAGGGATCGTCGCGGTGGCGGCGGCGCTGGGCTACGCGTTGCCCGCGGGGCTTCTGCTGTGGACGAACAGACGCACCTCGGCGGTGAGCAAGGCTCCCGGCGGTCCGCGGTTCTCGTGGCGGATGACGGGATCGGCGGTGTGGCCCGCACTGTCCACTGTGGTCGCTCTCGTCGTCGGAGCCGTCGCGCTCGCCGGACTCGATCCGGTCGGCCGCGATCCGCTGACGCTCAAGGACACCCAGGCCGCGCCGCCGCCCCGGAGCAGGCTCGGCAATCCGCTCGACGAGATCGCCCAGCGGCTCACCCGGCCGGACGAGGAGGTGTTCCGCTACCGCAGCGACCTCCCCGTCGACCAATGGCGCTTGGTCGTGCTGACTGGTTTCGACGGCGCGAACTGGCGGTCCGATTCCCGGTTCCGGCGGCTCGGCGCGGGCCTCGACGGCGCGCCGGAAGGAGTGGTGGGCTCCGCCGAACTCCGGGTGCGCGGGCTCGCGGGACCATGGCTGCCGAGCCACGCTGATCTCACCGGTGTCGACGGGCTGACGCCATTGGTGGACCAGGACGCGGGCACTTTGCTGATGGATTCCCCGTCGGCCGGTCCGGCGCGGGACTACCGGCTCAGCTGGTCCTCGCCCGAGGTCGACCTCGGTGCGGGGGAGGTCGACGCGCGGGCGCCGGGTGGTCTCGGCGGGCTCGGCGCGGTGCCGCCGGAGGTCGAGCAGGTGGCCAAGAACGCCGTACGCGGTCTGCGTCCGACGTTCCAGTCCGCGTTGCAGCTGGAACGCTTCCTCAGCCACAACTATCAGGTCGCGGTGGGCAAGGAGGATCTGCCGACCGGGCACGGCTGGCCGCAGTTACGGCACTTCCTGCTGGAGAGCAAACGGGGGACGAGCGAACAGTTCGCCGCCGCGTACGTGGTTTTGGCGCGGATGAGTGGTATCCCGGCGCGGCTGGTCGTCGGATTCCGCGGTTCGGCGGAGACCGACGGCGGGATGAACGTCGTGCACAACCGCGACGTCCTGGCGTGGCCCGAAGTCGCGGTCGACGGCGCGGGGTGGGTGGCGCTCGACCCGACCGCCACCGCGGGCAAGGCGGGGCAGGGGCAGACCGGTCCCGGCAAGGCGGTCGCCAAGGCGAGGGCCCAGCTGCCGGCCGAACAGGAACTACGGCCGCCGCAGCTGCCGCCGGGCACCCCGCCGGACCCGCCCGAAGACCAGAACGCCGACGCCGGCGCGGGCTGGTGGTGGGTCGCGCTCGCCGTCACGATCGTCCTTTTAGGACTCGGCTGGCTCGCCGGTGTCCCGATGGCGAAGGCCGTCCGCGCGCGCCGACGTCGCCGCCGGACCGGCGAGGAAGGCGTTCTCGGTGCCTGGGACGAGATCCGCGACCGGTTGCGCGCGCACGGCGTGCCGTTCCGGATCGGGATGACCCCGCGCGATCTCGCCGAATCGGCGGGTTCGCTCGCCGGGGAAGGGATCCGCGAGCCGGTCGCCAGGCTGGCCAAGGTGCTGGACGTGACGCTGTGGTCCGGGGTCCCGGTCGGCGACGGCGCCGTCCGGCGGGCCTGGCAGGAGGTCGGCGAGATGCGCAAGGGGCTGGCCACCAGACCGTTCGCGGCTCGGGTGCTGGCGGCACTCGAGCCGCGGACCCTGGTGCCGGTGAAGGGCAAGAAAACGCGCGAGTAAGTCGGACCCGCTAGGGATTGCAGCGCGCGCCGCGGATCGGCATCGGGTCGGTCGTGTAGACGTGACGCCCGTCGGTCGCCCTGAGCTGGAAGCAGTACCGGCGCGCCGGGTCGACCGGCACGTCCATGCCGCGCTGGCGGTGCGCGACGAGCTGTTTCGTCTCGAGCCGCTCGCCCGCCATGATGACGACGAAGTCCAGTTCGCCTTCCGCCGTCCAGGTCAGTTGAACGTGATCGCTCTGGTCCTGCGGCGGGGCGAGCGCCAGCTTGACGTCCGGCGCGGGTGCGGAAGCCGGTGACGGCGCCGGAATCGCGGCCGCCAGCGGGACGGCCTGTCCGCCGATCTCCGCCGGACCGAGGACCAAGGGCACCACGGCCAGCCCGGCGAGGAGCACTCCCGCACCCGCCGTCACGATGGGCCGCCAGGGAATTTCGCGGTCACGCTTGAGGGGACCGCTGAACTCGCGGATCAGGGTCCGGCCACCCGCCGGCGGGGCCTGCACCACCCGCACAGGCTGGAGCTGGGGGACCGACGGAGCGGCGGCGGCCGGCCGGGAAACCTCGGCGAAGTCGTCGAATTCGACGTCGGCTTCCTCTTCTTCGCTTGGCAGGTCAGGAGATTCCCCGGTGACGATCTCGCCGCCCGGCTGGCGCAGCTTCGTGAACAGCCGTGCCAGTGACGCCACGTCCTGCGGCCGGTCGGCCGGTTCCTTGGCCAGCAACCGGAGGATGGTGCCGGAAAGCTCCCTCGGGACGCTCGGGTCCTGGATCGGCGCCACCGGTTCCCGCAGTACCTGAAGGATCCGTTCACCGGGCTGCTGCCCGGTGTGCCGGGGGAACGGCGGGGCGCCGGTCAACGCGGTGTAGAGGACCGCGCCGAGTCCATAAAGGTCGGAGGCGGCGGAAAGCGTGTCGTCGCGCAGGGTTTCCGGCGCGGTGTACTCGACCGCGTACATCGGATCGCGCGGGAACCGCCGCCGCAGCGCCACCGAGAAATCGGCGAGCACGAACTCGCCGGAAGCGCGGTACAGCACGTTGTGCGGGCTCACCCCGCCGTGCAGGACGTCCGCTCCATGCGCCGCGGCGAGCGCCGACGCGATCGCGGCGCCGAGCGCGAGCACGTCGGAAACCCCCAGCCGGGTACCGGAATCCAGCAGTCCGGCGAGTGAACCCGCGCACAGTTCGCGACGGATACCGCTGCGGCCGTCGGGATAGGCCATGACGTCGTCGATCTGCAGGATCGACCGGGTCGACCGCACGGCGGCCAGCGCCTTCCGCTCGCGATCGAGCCACGCCGAGGTCTCGCGATCGAAGGAACCGGGGAACATCTTGATCGCGAAGTCGTTGCCCGTAGCGGGATCCCGCCCCGCGTAGACGGTCGCGACGGGGCCCTGCGCGAGCAGCCGCGGTCCGCCGACTCCTGTCTCGATGCTCATGGCTTCATTGTCGCGCAAGAAGGCCGCTTTCGGCGTACTTTCCCGGCGGCAGGTTCCTGCCGAACCGGCCCGCCGGAGCGGTCGCAGGCGGACCCTTTTCCCATGCAGACTGCCGGCCTGGTCAGGGTCACCATCACCACTCCGCACCGGCGCATCGACATGGCGCTGCCGGAACACGCGTCCGTCGCCGAAATCCTCCCCGGCCTGCTCGCGCGGGCGGGCGAAGGGATGGCCGACGACGGCGTCGCCGGCGGCGGCTGGCAGTTGCGCCGCGCCGACGGGACCGCCTTCGATCTGGACCGGACGCTGGGCGCGCACCGGGTCCGGGACGGCGAGATCCTCCATCTGACACCGCGCCGTGCCGAATGGCCGGAGCCCGAGTACGACGACCTCGTGGACGCGATCGCCACCGGCTCCGGCCGCACCGGCAAGGCCTGGGGGCCACGGCATACGCGCCACGCCGGGCTGGCGACCGGTGCGCTGGCGATGGTCTTCGGTCTGGTCGCGGTACTGCGGGCCGGGCCGCCCTGGACGTCCCCGGCGGCCTGGGCACTGGCGGTTTCCGCGCTGCTGCTGGCCGCGGGCGTCCTGCTCGCGCGGGCGCTCCGCGACGCCGGGGCGGGCGCGGTGCTCGCCGCCGTCGCGCTTCCGTTCGCCTTCACCGGCGGCGGCCTGCTGCTGGCGGGCGACGATCCCGTCGGCGCCCTGTCGGCCGGTCACCTGCTGCTGGCGAGTGCGACGCTGCTGCTCGCGGCCGTCGTCGGCCATCTCGGGGTGACCGCCGCGCCGGAACTGTTCGCCGGAGCGGCCACCGTCGGCCTGCTCGGGGTGCTCGGGGGCTGGCTGGCCACGTTCGACGACCTCGCGGGTTATCGTTCGGCGGCCGTGATCGGCGGCGGCGTGCTGGTGCTCTCGACCACGTTCGCGCCGCTGGCCCTGCGGCTCGGCCGGGTGCCGATGCCGGTGCTGCCGCGCTCGACCGCGGACCTCGTCCGCGACGATCCCCAGCCACCGCTCCATCTCGTGCACGCCGCCGTGGCCAGAGCGGACGCGCTGCTCACCGGCATGCTGGGCGGTGCCGCGATCGTGGTCATGTATTGCCAGCTGCAGTTGATCCGCAGCGACAGCGAGGCGGCGGTCGGCCTCGTGGCCCTGCTCGCGGCCGGATTCGGGGTGCGGGCGAGGTTGTATCCGATCCTGCGGCAGCGGCTGCTGGTGCTGGTGACCGGCGTCTTCGGCGCCGGCTGCCTGCTGGCGGGTCCGCTCATGGCGGACCGCTCGCTGCTGCTCGTCCTCGCCGGACCGCTGTCGCTGGCGGTCGCCGCCGTCGTGGTGGCGTCCGGCGTCGTGCTGAGTACGCGCGCCGCGAACCCGTATCTCGGCCGGATCGCCGAGTACTTCGAGATCCTGGTGACGCTCGCCATCGTGCCGGTGGCGTGTTCGGTACTCGGCCTGTACGGCTACGTGCGCGGACTGGGGGGCTGAAACCGTGGCGTCCAAACGAGATCAACTGCAGGCGTACCAATTCCTGGTGCAGCGCGCGATCTCCGCGCTCGTCACCAGGGAGACCGATCCGGAGCAGCCGCCGTTCCGCCGCCCGTCCGGTGCCGCCTTCGCCGGGGTCGCGCTGGCGATCGTGGCCCTGGCGTGCGTCGGCGTGTACGGGATGATCGTGCCGGGCGGGAACAACGCCTGGCGCAAGGACTCCGCGGTGATCGTGGAAAAGGAGACCGGGACCCGCTACGTCTACCTCAACGAACGGCTGCATCCCGTCGCGAACTACGCGTCCGCGCTGCTCCTGCTCGGCGAGCACCGCACCACGGAACGGGTTTCGCGCGATTCGCTCGCCGGAGTCCCGCGAGGGCCCCGGATCGGCATCGCCGACGCCCCGGACGCCTTGCCCGCCCCGGAAAAACTGCTCACCGGCTCGTGGTCGCTGTGTTCCGCACCCGCGAGCGATCTGGCGGGCAGCCGGATCGAGGAGTCGGTCCTGCTGGCGGGCGCGTCGCCGTCCGGCGGCGCGGAATTGGGGGATCAGGCGTTGCTGGTCGAATCGACGTCGACCGGCGACCGGTTCGTCGTGTGGCGCGGGCATCGGCACCGGATCAACGACTACGGCGCCGTCGGCACCGGCCTCGCGCTCACCGCCGAACCGTGGGCGCGCGTCGGTCGGGCGTGGCTCGACGTGCTCCCGGAAGGCGCGCCGATCGGCCCGCTTCCCGTTGCCGCGGCGGGAGAGGCATCCACCGCGGTGCCGGGCCGCACCGACATCCGGAACGGGATGCTGCTGATGGTCCAGACCTCCAGCGGTGGACGGCAGTACTACCTCGCCGAACGGGACGCCCTGCGGCCCATCACCGAACTCCAGTACGACGTCCAGCGCGCGAGCGCCCAGATGATGGCCGCCTATCCCGGTACCGAACCGAAAACCGTGCCGCTGCCGCCCTCTCTCGCGACCATGTCGAGGCAATTGGACCCGATCCAGGCCGATGCGGGCACGGCCCCGCCCGCCCGGCCGGCGATCGCGCGCCTGCGCGACCAGGACGCCACGGTGTGCGCCACTTTCGGCGACGGCGCCGCCGCGCCTTCGCTGACCGTCGATCCCTCGATGCCGCCCGCGGACCCGATGTCCACCACCGCACGCCGGACCGCCTCCGGGACCCCGCTCGCCGACCGCGTCCACGTGCCGCCGGGCAGCGCGATCGTCGTCGAGGTGATGCCTTCACCTGCTGCGGCGGCGGGAACGCTCACCGTCGTGACCGACATGGGGCGCCGCTATCCGCTGGCCTCGCCGGAGGTACTGAAGATGCTGGGTTATCCGTCGGCGCGCCCCGTTCGGCTGCCCGCCGGACTGGTCGCGCGGTTGCCTGAGGGACCGAGCCTGGACCCCGCTACCGCCCGACGCCAGACCCTGGGCGGCTGAGGACCGCTCGAAAGTCGTGAAGGCCTCCTTCCCTACCTTGAGCGTAGGGAAGGAGGCCTTCACGGACTTGGGGTTCAGCGGGAGTTCGGCCGCCAGAGGTCTTCGTCGAGCATCTGCACCGAGCCCGACTCCGTCTCCCCGGACTGGCGACCCCGCGCGAGCGTGAACCCGGCATCCGGATTGCCGTTGGCGGCCCGGCCGCGCAGCTTGGCCGGAACGCCGTCGCTTCCGCCGGATGCCTGCCTGCGTGACGCGCCGGACCGCCCGGTCGGCTGCTCGGAGGAGCCCGGACGAAGTGTGCCCGCCGTGTTCTGCCCGCCGCCGTGTGGTGGCATCATCGGCGACATCGGGCTCGATGCGGCCTTCGCCGTCGACGGCGAAGCGGTGCCGGGCTGAATTTCCGACGCCAGACTGGGTGCCCGCTTCCCGGCCGCGGGCTTGGCCGCTGGAATCCCGGCGAGACCACTCGCGACGCCGAAGCCGCCAAGGCCGCCCGTCGGCACCGGCGGAGTCCCGGTTCCTGGCGTGATCCCGCCCGGCGAGGGCATCGGGGAGACCGCCGCCGGAACAGCGGTGAGCCCGGCCAGCGACACACCGGAAGTCCCGGTCTGGCCCGGAACTTCGGGCAAGGAGACCTCGCCGCCTGTGCCGCCGCCACCGACACCGACCGATTCGGCCAGCCCCTGAACCTCGGTCAGCGCCTCCATCCCCGCCTTGGCGGCGTTGATGAAGTCGGCCGGGGAATTGCCTTCGGCTGCCGTGACAGCCGTGGGCATCAAGTCGCCGGGTGACTGGATTCCGGACGCCGCGACGACCTTGAGCATCGACATGTCGAACTGCCCGCCGAGCGCGGTCATCCGCGTGCCCGCGAGTTGTTGGAAGCCGGGCGCCGCCCACGCGGTGAGCGGACTGGAAAGGGCCGTGAGGTAGGACTCGTAGAAACCGGTGACGACCTGGAGCGCCTCCGGGATCGCGGCCGCCAGCGTGGTCAGCGTTTCGGCGGGCTGGGCGGCGTCGATCCGGTCACCCCAGAATTTCAGCTCGGCGAGGGTGCGCTGGACCTTCTCCTCGTGCTCCCGGCCACCTTCGTCCTGCCAGTCCGGCGCCAGCTCACCCGCCCTGGTGTGCAGTTCCGCCCTCGCGGACTCGATCCAGGCACGGACTTCGGTCCACATCTTCGCCGCGTCGGTGAGGACCGGGACGTTGGCCTGCTCCGCCGTGATCATCGCCATGTGCATCTCGATCGGCAGCAGGTTGTAAGGGACAGCCATGATTCGCTCCTCAATCGGTCGGGGTGATTTCGGCCGCGGGTTGGTCGGCCGGCTTTTCCACGGCCTGCTGCCCGGATCCCGCCACCTGCTTCACGAGACCGACCCCTTGTTTGATCACTTTGGTCGCGGAAGTCGCCAGTTCGAGGGCGCTGGCGACGTCCGCGGCCGAGTACGCACCGGCGGCGGCCTTGACCTTGACGGAGTCGGTGACCATGTCCTCGGTGACCTTCGTCAGCAAGGCTGACATGGCCGCGGTCGCCGCCTTGTCCAGCACCGACATCGCGATGCCCTCGTACAGCCCGGACAGGTTCGGGGGTATCCCGAGTCGCGCCATGGAGGGCGGCATTTCGGGCGCCTTGAGTTTCGACGAGTAGGCACTCATCGCCTCGATGTCGCCGTTGATCTCTGTTGCGGGCATCTGCCCCTCCTTTAGTGACCGAACCGGTTTTTCGGTGTGGTGTCGTGCTGTTCCACCTGCCACAGCTCCTCGTCGAGCAACTGGACCGTGTCGTTCCCGGAGTCCCAGCGCCGTCGCGCGAGCGGGGTGGGCCGTGCCACCGCGCCGTCGGCCGCACCGGGGCGCCCGGTGATCCCGGACCGTCCGAGCAGGGCGACGCCGGGGGTTCCCCGCGGCTTCCGCTCGCGTGGCCGCCTGGTGGCGGTGTCTTCGGCTGTCCCGGGTTTGATCCCGGTGTCCGCCTTCTTCCCGGCCTGGTTCGGCGACGCCGGAGGTGGCGCCATGCCGGAACCGGACGAAGCCGTACCAGCGGTGCCTGCCGTACCCGCCGCACCGAACGTCGCGGCCGAAGACAGGGGCGCACCACTCGTCCCGGTAGCCGCGCTCTGCGGCTGTGGAACGGCTGAAGACCCGGCACCCATCCCTCCGCTCGCTGGGCCGCTTCCTCCACCATCGCCGCTTCCGGCGAGGCTCGGCGACCCCGAGCCGGCGAGGCCGTTCAGGTAGTCGGCACGTTCGACCGGGGAAAGCGAGCCGAGTGCCACCGGATCGAAGTTCGCCGAATCGGGTAGGGACACCGGATTCGGCACGCCTTGGCCGCTGCCGAGCAGTTGCTGCAACGATTGCGCGGCCTGGCTGAGCGCGTCCAGCGCGCCGGGCCCCTGCTGCAACGCCGCCTTGAGCGGATCCTGGGTTTTGGTCGGGGAGGTCGGGGAGACCGGTTCGGGCACCTGCCCCGGTTCGGTGGGAGAGAGGTCGGCGGGGCCGGGTGTCCCGGCCGTCTGGGGAGCCTCACTGCTCTGGCGGCTCTCCGGGAGCGCCGCGCGCGGTCCGTGCCACTGCCAGTCGCCGATCCGCTCGATCGAGGTCCGTGCCCGGTCGTACGCCTCGGCGAGTTCGTTGAGAACTATCCCAACCTGCCGGGCGGTCTCCCGTTCCTGTTGCTCGGTCGGTTCCTTGCCGAGTTCGATGAGATGGTTGTAACCCCGGACGGCTTCCTGGGTCTTCTGGACCGTATTGGTGATCAAGCCGGGGATCGCCGCGAAGTTCTCCTGTACCTTGTGTTCCTTGATCTTCGCCACGAACGCCGCGAGCTGCTTGCGGTTCGGTTCCAGCTGTTCGTCGCGGAACAGCTGGAAGGCACCGTCCGTCCAGACCTTCTCCAGCTCGGTCTGCCGGTTCGTGATCTTCTTGGCCGACTCGTCGAGATAGGTGACAGCGGCGCCCCACATCTTCGCCGCCTGCTCGGCGGTCCCGAAATGGAGTGTTTCCTCGGAGACGAATCGGACGAGGGTACGCACCGAGAATCCGTTGGTGTAGTCGATCATCGAGGGTCACCTTGAGGTTCGAAGATCCCGGCCCGATCCGTCAGGTTCAGGTCGCGGCGGTTGACGATGGCCTCGAATTCCCGTGCGCTCATCCCGTCGCCGTCCGCGTAACACCGGCCACTGGCGACGGTCATCTCCTTGAAGGCGGCGAACCCCTGCATGACATGGGTGACGTAGGTTTGCAGCGTGTTCGTCGAATTCGAGTCGGCGAGGAAGAGCTCCCGGCATTCCAGGATTCCCGAATCCGAGCAGCGCAGCGGCTCGCGGCGGAGTGGTTCCGCGGTCGCGGTCGGCGGAGCGGTGAATTGACCTCCGATGTCGTTCATCTTCCCCGCGTCGCCGTCCATGTATTCGTTCGCCATAGCACTCCTCGATTTCCGTTCTCATTCGGTCGAACCAGGGCACGCCCTAGTCCCGTGACGGCAGCCATGCGAGTTGCACCAGCCCCTTTTGCCCGCGCCGGTCCACCAGCCAGCCGCGCCCGGGCGACAGTTGCTGGGCTCGCATGCCACCGAGCAGCGGGCCCTCGTCCCGGTCACCCGACAACATCAGGCCGGGCGAGCCGACTTCACGCAGTCGACCGAGGAAGACCTCGAACAATCCACGCCCGGCGCCGCCGGTCCGGCGGGTCAGCACCACGTGCAGGCCGATGTCGGAGCCCTGCGCGATCAGCGGCAGCAGCGGGATGAGCGGGTGCTCCTTGTGGGTGGCCACCATGTCGTAGTCGTCGACCAGCACGAAGACCTCCGGCCCGCTCCACCAGCTCCGGGCCCGGAGCTCCTTGGGCGTGACCTCCGGCCCCGGCAGCCGTTTGGCCAAGGCCCCCGCCGTTTCGGCCACCATGCCCCGGCTGTTCTCGTCGTTCGTGCCATAACCGAGCAGGTATTCGTCGTCGATCTCTCCGAGCAGCCCTCGGCGATGGTCGATCACCAGGATCCTGGCCTCGCTCGGCGTGTAGGCCCGGCTGATCCGCTTGGCCAGCACGCGCAGGAACGAGGTCTTGCCGGACTGGGTGTCCGCCAACAGGAAGAAATGGGGATCGGCGGTGAAGTCCAGCCGAACCGGGGAAAGGTCGTGCTCGTGGATGCCGACCGCGAAGCCGGCGTCATCACCGGTCAGCGCGTCGGCGGCTGGAAGCTCTTCGTAGGGAAGGACTCCCGGTAGGAGGCGGACCGACGGTGCGGGGTCACCCGGCCAGGCCGCACTGACCGCGCCGACCAGCGCGCCGATGCCATCCGCCAGATCGGCGGTGGTGTTCCGGCCGTCGATCCGTGGCAGGGCCATGAGCATCTGGTGCCCACTCATGGAAATCCCACGTCCTGGGGCGTCGGCGGGAACGCTCATCGCGGCCCGCCGGTCGACGACCGAGTCGATCGGGTCGCCGATCTTCAGCTCCAGCCTGCTCGCGAACAGGTCCCGGATGTTCATCCGCAGATCGAACGATCGGGTGCAGGCCGCCACCACGTGGATGCCGTAGGAAAGTCCGCGCGCGGCGATGTCGCCGACCGTTTCCTCCAGGTCCGAGAAGTCGTTGCGCAGGGTCTGCCAGCCGTCGACGACGAGGAACACGTCGCCGTGCGGCAGTTCGGCGAACCGGCCGTCGGCACGGTGCCGCCGATAGGTGATCATCCCGTCGATCTGATGCTCGGTGAACAGCCGTTCCCGTTGTGCCAGCAGGGTGGCCACCTCGGCCACGGTGCGCCGGACCGCGCCCGTGTCCAGCCTGCCGGAGACCCCGGCGACATGGGGAAGACCGGAGATCGAGGCGAGTGTGCCACCCCCGAAGTCCAGGCAGTAGAACGCCGCTTCGCGGGGTGTGTGGGTGAGGGAAAGGCTGGTGATCAGGGTGCGGATGGCCGTGCTCTTCCCGGTCTGCGGCGCGCCGAGCACGAGGACGTGCCCGGCCGCACCGGACAGGTCCAGTGTCAGCGGATCGCGCCGCTGTTCCAGGGGCCGGTCGACGATGCCGAGTACCGGGGCCAGCGAGCCGGTGGCGGCACCGGGGGAGAGCCCGCGACGCGGGTCGGCGACCAGCGGCGGTAGCAGACTGTCCAAAGTAGAGGGATCGGACAACGGGGGCAGCCACACCTGGTGAGCGGCCGTGCCCTTGCCCTCGAGCCGGTCCACGAGAATGTCCAGCAACGTTTCGCCGACAGCGGTGTCCTCGTCGATCCGCTCTGTCTCATCGTCTTCGGCTTCGTCGACTTCACCGGCGAGGTACGCGGTCGTGTACTCGCGCAGCGCCAGCTGTTCCCCGGCGGTCGCGGACACGGAAACACCGGCCGCACGCTGGTAGACGCCGGAGACGTAGGCGGAGCGGAACCGGTCCAGCTGCTCGGTGCCGACCTTGAGGAATCCGTGTCCCGGTGCTCTCGGCAGCTTGAACGCGTCGGCCATGCCGAGTACCGCCCTGCTCTCCATCTCCGAGAACGTGCGCAGGCCGATCCGGTAGGAAAGATGCGTCTCCAGCCCGCGCAGCCTGCCTTCCTCGAGCCGCTGGGAGGCGAGCAACAGGTGCACGCCGAGTGATCTGCCGACTCGTCCTATCTGGACGAACATGTCGATGAAATCGGGTTTGGCCGAGAGCAGTTCGGAGAACTCGTCGCAGATCACCAGCAACGTCGGTACCTCGGGCAACGGCGCGCCCGCCGCGCGTGCCTTCTCGTAATCGCGCAACGACGAGAAGTTCCCGGCCGCGCGCAACAGTTCCTGACGGCGGATGAGCTCCCCGTTGATCGCGTCGGTCATCCGATCGACGAGGTGGAGCTCGTCGGCGAGGTTGGTGATCACCGCGCTGGTGTGCGGTAACGCGTCGAGCCGCGTGAACGTCGCACCGCCTTTGAAGTCGACCAGCGCGAAGTTCAGCGAACTCGGCGAATGGGTGACCGCCAGCGCGAGCACCAGAGTCCGCAACAGCTCGGACTTGCCGGAGCCGGTGGCGCCGATCAGCAGGCCGTGCGGGCCCATCCCGTCCTGTGCCGACTCTTTCAGATCGAGTTCGATCGGGACGCCGTCGGCTTGGATGCCGATCCCGACCCGCAGCCGGTCGCGGTTCGGCCGTGGCTGCCACGTGTCGGCCGGGTCGAATTCATACGGGTCACCCAGATCCAGCAGTTCGGCCAGCCCGAGTTCGGTGCTCATCGGGGTGTCGCCGCGCAGGCCCGCCGTCAGCCGCAGCGGCGCCAGCTGACGGGCGAGCCCCTCGGCCGCGACGGCGCCCAGCGTGTCCGCGCGGCCGAGCGGTGCTTCGCCGTCCATCGTCTCGCTGACCAAGTCACCTTCGGCGTCGACGGCCAGCACCACCGTGGTCCGGTCCAGCGTTCTGGGCGGCATGGTCGTCAGGTCGACGACGGTCACCCCTTCGACACCGCCACCGGTCATCAGATGGTCCGAGCCCGCCACGGAACCGCCATCGAGCACCACCACCAGATGCGGTCCGGAAGTGCGGACGTCCACCTCGGGATCGAACCTCGGACGCTTCGAAAGTTCCTCCTCCAGCATCGATTCCAATGCCGGGATGGTCGGTGCGACGAGACGGAGCGGGCCGAGCGCGTCCACCCGTTCCGGATGCAGCGCGTGCGGTAGCCATTTGACCCACTCCCAGTCCGCACGCTGTTCCGGACCCGAACAGACCGCGATCCGCACGTCCTCCGGCGACTGCAAGGTCGCCAATTGGGCGAGGAGTGCGCGCAGCACACCGAGCACGGCGTTCCGGTCGCCGCGCAGATGTATCCGGCTGAACCCGTTGACCGCGATCGCGATCGGCAACCGGCCCACGGTGGAATAGGTCGTGATGAACCGGCGCAACGCCAACGCGGACAGCGGTTCGAGTTCTTCGAGCGGTTTGGTCTCCGGGGTGACCAAGGTGGTCGCCGGTGCCTGAGCGCCGCTGCCGATACGCGCGACTCCGAAGTCGGCGTCCTCCTTGCGCCTTTCCCACAACCGGTAGCTCGCCGCCAAGGACCACAAGGTGGCGGGGTCGGGGTGCAGGTACTCCATCGCCGTGCGCTGTCTGCGCACCGAACGACGGAGCCGCAACCGGTGCTGAGCGAGATGACGCAGGTACTTTCGGCGGGCGTGGCCCATTTCCCTTTTGCTGGGACCGCCGCCTTGCAGGAATCCCATGACGACCATGCCGAGCATGGCGAGGCCCATCATCCCGTAGATGACGAAACGCATGGATCCCGCCATGCTGCCGGAGTACATCAGCAACATCGCGGCCATCATGGCCACCATCGGCAGCACCGTGAGAACCTGCGTCCAGCCACGGGCGGGCGGGGGCGGGATCTCCGGAGGCGCTTGCAGGATCAGCTCACCGGTCGGCATTTCCGGACCGGGCCTGCGAGCCGGCCTCTTCACCACGATTGTCGCCACCCTCAGATCGTCCGTGACCGCCGGCCTCCGGGGCGCGCGATGGCAGGAACTTGCCGTGTGGCGGGGAAAGCGTCCTCGGAGAACTAGCTTTTCCTTGGCGCGCAACGGCGCGAACGTGGTCTCACCGACACGGGAGAAACCGATTCGGAGGGTAGGTCGATGACGTACAAGATTGATGGTGACCTCGACGCGATCATGCGTCAGTCACAGATGATTTCCGATACCGTGACCAGCTTGCAAGGCGTTTCGCAGCGTGTGACCGGAGCCGTCGTCGAGGGCGTGAGCGCGAGTAGCGGCCGATGGGCCGACAGGCTCGGCGAAGTCGAGGGCAACCGTCACGGTGCCGTCACCGGCAGGGTCGCCCCCGCCTACCAGGAAGGCGCCGACGGCCTGCGGGCCGGCCACGCGACCTACTCGGAGGCCGACGCCCTCGCGGCCAGCGAAGGTGCCAAGGCCGACTTCGGAATCGCCGCCCAGCTCTGATACGGCCATCGCCTCAGAAGATCCCCGGAGAAGAGGAGAATTCACATGAAACGGATCACCGGATACAGCGAAGTCAACCAGTCCATGGCGCAACAGCTGCGTGACGGCGCGCAGGAGAGCGTCGATCACACCGAGGACACCCATCGCGGGATGGAGTTCGTCTACGACCAGGACCTGACGGACGGATTCGGTCAGGAAGCCCTCGAGGTCTTGGGACAGCATCGAGTGCTGGCCAACGAAACCTGGGACCAGCAGAACCTGCAGGCCCAGGGCGTCGTCAACGCGGACGGACACCTGATGAACGCGGTGGAGATGGCGAAGGCCGGTATGCGTCGCTGATCCCGGGTGGAGTCCCGTCTCACACGGGCGCCGAACGGGCCGTCACTTGCGAAACGCGCGAGTGACGGCCCGTTCGTCGTCTTGCCCCGCGCCGCCTCAGAGAAAAATCTGGTCGGGCGGCTCGACGGCGGCCGGCTGCTCGGGCAACCGCGGGACCCGGCCGGGCCGCCAGTTCCGGCGCCTGCCGAGCGGAAGGACCACGGCGACCAGCCCGGCGAGGACCAGTGCTCCCAAAGCGATGACGGTCAGCAAGCGCGACGTCGCCGACGTGCTCTGCTCCTTCGCCGCTTCGTCGAGCCGTGCCTGGTCCGGTGGTGCCGGGACATGGGCGGGCAGCGCGGCAGGGCGGTCCGTGTCGATCCCGTCGGTCACCGCGCGGTACGGATTGACCAGCCCGGCACCGTAGGCGTCGCTGTTCCGGCCACCGCGGGCAGGGTCGGCCGTGGCGATCAGCCGCCGTGCGACATCGGCGGCGCCGAGCGTGGGCCAGGCGGCACGGACCAGTGCGGCCGTTCCGGCCACGAACGGGGCGGCGAAGCTGGAACCGTCCACATAGGCGTGCCCGTCCACCCTGGTCGTGGTCAGGACTTTCGCGCCGGGAGCGACGAGATCCACGTATCCGCCGATTTGTGATCCGGGCATTCTGGCACCGTTGATGTCCACGGCTCCGACGCCGAGCACACCGTCGTAGGCGGCCGGGTAGGAAGGCAGCTCCGTCGTGTCCCGCTGCGCATTACCCGCCGCGGCGACGACCAGCACGTCACGCGACACCGCGTACGCCACTGCCTGCCGGATGGCGGGAAAGTCCTCATGTCCGGACAACGACAGGTTGAGCACCTTCGCGCCCTGGTCGGTGGCATAGCGGATGCCGTTGGCGACCACTTGCGGGTCGATCCGCAACGCCTCGCCCTGGTCGCCGACGTCGCGGTCGCTGATCCGGACCGGCAGGATCCGCGAGTCCGGCGCCGTACCGTGGAAACCGATACCTGGCACCGGATCGGCGCCGATGATGCCCGCCACCCCGGTTCCGTGCGATACGCAGTCGAACGCGCCCGGCAAACCGCCGGGCTGGTGGAAGTCACGGCCGGCGAGCACTTTCCCCGGGGCGCGCAACTGCGGATGGTCGGCGTCGACGCCGGAATCCACGACCGCGACGAGCACACCCGCTCCCCGGCTCCGTGGCCACGCTCGTCGTGGATCGAGCGTCTGCTGAGCCCAGGGCAGTGCCCGGACCTGTGGGTGTGCGGGAGCCGGGTCGTGGCAGACGCCCGGCGGCGGCGCGGCGTCGGCCGCAGGCGCGCCGAGGAACTGGAACGCCAGCACGGCGGTGACGGCGGGCACCCGGAATCGTCTCATCGCGCCATCGTCGCCGGGGGCGGGTGAACGCGATCCCCCATGGCAGGAACGCGCCATCCGCCCGTTCCCGGCCGCGACCGGCGACAGACTCGGCAGGGAGCGATCGAGGGAGGCACTCGTGGACACACCCCTGCACTTGGGAATGTACGACGAATACGCGCGGATGGCAGAGGACGTGCGGACGATGCAGCGGCGGCTGGCCGAGGTCCGGGTGACCGCGGACTCCGACGACGGGCTGATCAGCGTGACCGTCGGTGGTGCGGGTGAACTGCTCGAACTCTGGCTGGATCCCCGCGTCCACCGCGATCCCGATTCGGCCGCGTTGGCGAAGTCCATCACCGAAACGGTTCACCGGGCCGTCGCTCTCTCACGGGACGAGGGCGTCGCCATCGCGGCGAGTCTCTTACCCGCCGGGGCGACGGCCGATAACACCGATCTGCGGTTCGATCCGTATCTACGCGAACTCGACCGGCAGGTCGCCGGAGGTGAGCGCCGATGACCGGGATTCACCACGACCAGGACGGCGTCATCGACATGCTTCCCGCGGAAACCGTCGTCCACCTGAAAAAGGTGCATGACACCGGGGCCATTCTCCGCACGGAGTGGGCTTCCGTACGCGACAAGCTGCAGAAGGAGATGGAGGTCGGCAACGGCCCGCTCGGCAAGGAGTTCATGGGGAAGTACAAGCCTGCCGCGATCTCCGTGGACAAGGCGGCGCGTGAAGTGCCTGGCGTCTACCAAGGAATGGCGAACAACGGCTACCGCGCGGTACAGATCTACGAGGGCGCGGACGCCGAGGCGACCCACGAGTTCCCGCCGGCCTGACGGATCGACATGGCGAACGACGAACCGGAAGGCGAGCTCTGGATCCGCGTCAAGGAGTCGGGTGTGGTCGGCGTCGACTACCTCTGGCCGCCGGACAGCGAATCGGATGCCAAGGAACTCGCGGACGCGTGGGGGGCGGGTGCGGTCGCACTCGACAAGGCGATCCGGGAGTCCGACGCGGCCGCCAAGGCCTTGCTCGAAACGTGGCTGGATTCCGCCGGTTTCCACCTGCAGTACCTCATCCAGTCCTACAACGGCGGGACCAGCGGGACCGAGGGACTTCACCTGCTGGCCGCCCAGATGAGGGAACTCGAGGCGGCCTGCCGGGGTTATGCGCAGACCTTGGCCGACACCAAGAACCAGATCCGCGTGGAGATCGCCATCAACGTCGGGCTGTTCGCGCTCGCGGCGGTGTTCGGCGGTCCCGGAGGCGCCGCGGCGTTCGCGGCGAGGCTGGCGGGCCAGATCGGCGCGAAGATGATCGTCTGGGCCGGACGTGTCGCTTCCGCTTTCGACAAGTTGGGAGACGTCTCGAAGTTCGGTCTGCGGTTCGCCGGGGAACTGGCGAAGGAGGCGGGCGAAGAGGTCTTCATCGACCTCGCCGGCCAGCAGTTGAGCAAGACACAGGGATATCGGGACGCGATCGATCCCAAACAGACGCTCGCCGCCGGACTCGGTGGTGCGATCGGGCAGCCGCTGAACCGCGTCGTGAACAAGGCCGGTCTCGGCCAGGCGACCAGGGCGCTCGGCGACACCGCGGGCAGGCATATGTCGCGCGCGGCGGCCGACCACGTGACCCGCGGGGTCAATTCCTTCGTCGGTAACGGGTTGACCTCCCCGGTCGCCAGTCACCTCGCCAACAGTGCGGTGTCGGGGGAATGGGCCCCGATTCCCAGCGCCGACCGCATCGTCGGTGACGCGGTTTCGGCCGGGACGATGGCCGCTTCGCGCACGAACACCGTGCTCGCCGGAGAACAGATCCATCAGAACCGTCTCGGCGGAACCGCGGCGGCGCCGGACGTGTCGGTCGAGCAGCTCACCCGGACCGACTCCCCGCCACCGGACGATCCCCCGCCGGGGCAGGTGGAACGAGGGCAGTCCGGAACCGAGGCGGGGACGGCGTCCACCGCTCAGGCGGCCCTCGATTCGGCCGGCACGGAGACGAAAACCGTGGCACAAGCCGCGGCTGCCGAGTCCGTGACCGCGGAGGCGCACGGCAATACCGAACAGGTCGCCACGTCGTCGGCCGCTTCCCCGTCGGAACAGGCGGCCGCGACCGGCGCGAGAACCACGACCACGGTGCTCGCCGCACCCGCCCACGTCAGCGCGGGTGCCGTACCGGCGAGCGCGGCGATGCCCGCCGCGGTGGCGAACACAGCGGCGAACACGGCCGAGACCGCCAAACCCACCAAGGGTGAACCGAACCACGCCAAACCCGCTGAGGGCGAGGACGTGGACGGCGTCTCCGAACCGGGTGAGGTCAAGCCCGTCGAAGAGGTGCCTCACGAACTCCCCGCCGAGGTGCCCGCGGCGGAGAACACACCGGAGGAGGCGCAGCCGGAGCAACCGGCGGAAGAGACACCGGCGAGCGAACCAGGCCAGCTCCAGGAGGCGGCTCCCCGAGCGGAGCAGGACCCTGGCTTCGGAGAAGCCGTCGAAGCCCAGGAAAGTGTTCCCCCGCAACAGGAATCAGCGGAAACCCCGCCTGTGCGGCCGGATGACCTGACCGACGAACTCGGCAAGGTTTGGGATGGTGTCCCCGAACTGCGGCGTCCGATCGCCGATCTGGTCGCGATCGTCCATCCCGTCCGGGCGGAGACGACGCTGAACTTCATGACGCAGGGAATCGCCGGGAACGGCACCCTCTCCGACAAACTGTCCGCACTCGGCTCGGAAGCCCTCGCGAAGTATGTCGAGCGACTGGACAAGACGACCGCCAGGGAGTCCCGCCGAGACCAGACCGAAAAGAACGACCAAGCCGCCAGGGCGAACCGGGCGGCGCCGGACCGGCTGGAAAGCGCCACCGCGTACGAGCAGCTGGACGCGGTGTCCAATATCGGCAAGATCCTCCGGAAGCTCACCGAGCTGGGGGTGAACACCCACGACGCGGCGGAGAAACTGGCGAGCACCATCGAACCCGTCCGGGACACGCCGCCCCGCGGCAAGCCGAGGCAGCCCACGGCCGCTCAGATCGAGGGGGCCAAGCTCAATCTCACCGGGATCGAAGCGGAACTCCGTGCCGCGTTGACGCTCACCGAGCTCAGCGGCGATCAGCTGGCCGCGCTGGGCCTGCCGGACCTGAAGATCGACAGCGTCCGGGCCCCGCAGTTCGACGCCGACGGCAAACTCCTGTCCGACATCGACATCCGGGGCCGGTTGTATCACGGGTACGGGCCGGAGATCCGGATCGATGTCAAGCATCTCTCTTCGGCGGACCCGTCAGTCGTTTCCCTTCTGCAGGAACAGATCGCCAACCAGCTCTCGGCGCTGCCGACGGATCGGCAGGCGCGGCTGGTCTACCTGTTCACGAACGCGTTGACGCAGCAGATCGCCGACGGGCTGATCCAACTCGGGGTGGACGCCGTCCTGCGGCACGACGGTGGCTGGGACTTCAGTGTGGCAGCGGCCAAGGGGCCTGAAGGATCGGCGTCGTCCGGGCCCACCGATCCCGGCCCTACGCCTTCCGGCCCGACACGACCGGGCCCTACGCCTTCCGGTCCGTCGAATCCGCCACCATCGAACCCGCCACCGGACCCGCCGCGGAATCCGCCACCCGGCCCGGCGAACCCGCCATCCGGTTCCGGCGGCGATTCGGCGGCCACGCGGTTCTACCATCCGGAGAACCCGGCGCGGCTGGACCATCCGCCGTCCTCGTCGACGGTGGACCGCAGCAGGCTGAGGATGGTCCTGTTCAGCGAACACCGCCTTCGCGTGCTCATCGACGAGTCCGGCTTGTCCTGGAACGAACTGCGCTCCCTGCTGCTTGAACACGGTCTGCTGCCGTCGGATTCGCGACCGGTGCGCCCCCGTGACGTCTCCAGGATCGTGGAAGCCGATTGGGTGCGTTCGCGGATCGCTCCCGGGTTGCAGGAGGCCGCGGACGCCGCGAGCCGCGAATTCGATCGGCTGACCCGGGGTCTCGCCCCGGAAAGGGACTCGGAGCAGACGCGGCGCCGGGCGCGGATGATCCTCGATCACCTACGGGACGGCACGATGACCCCCGCGTTGCGGGGGACCTTCGTCCATCAGATCTTCGCCGACGAGATCCGCGCCAGGGATGGCGAGATCCTCGGCGATCACGCCGGCCGGTTCCGGTTGACCACCGCGCAGGCGTATCACCTCGACGGCCGCGGCAGGCCGTCCCTGGGGCAGGGCGGCGGAGAGCGGTCGCACTACGCGGGATCGACCGTTCCGAACCTCACACTCGACCTCATGGTGGACGGACGGCCGGTGGTCGTGCAGAGCTACGACTTCACCACCGGGAACCCGGCGCCGGACCCGAATCAGGCTCACCGCGGCGACACCTTCACGCGGGCATTGTTCGAAACGCGGATCCTGCGCCCGGGTCAGTCGCCGGTGAGCCGGGCCGAACCCGTCGTCGCGGGAAGGGAACTCTTCCACACCGGGGACGTCACCGCGATCACCGAAGCCCTCGAGGCGGCGGGCGCCCCCACGCTTTCCCGTTATCGCCGCGCGCTGATGGGCATCTTCATCGCGATCCGGATCCTCGGGATGCCGAACACGATCGACAGCGCGATGGAGGGCAAACCTCCGAAGAGCGGTCCGGTCGACCTGGTCCGGCCACGGAACACCGACGAGCAAGGCCGCAAACCCCGTCGCCCTGGCCATCTGCCGCCGTTCGATCCGGACGGCGATGACGTCGCCGTGAATATCGACCCGGTGACCGGCGAAATCACCTTCAAGGACCCACCGGACGGAACGACCGGTCCCGCGACGATGGGGTCGGCCCGGCTGGACGAGGTCGGTGGCTCCCGCTGGGTCGAAGCGCGGAGAAAGGTCGCGCCCGGACCGTGGGACGGGGCCGTGGTCACCGGTGAGGGCGTCGTGTACGCGCCCGCCGGAATGGCCATCGGCGATGACCTGACCACCCGCTACGCGCATATGCGGGCGATGCTCGGCAACCGGCCGGCCCCCGGTAGTCCGTATGTGGTCACCCTGCACGGCAGCAGGAGCGGACATCCCATTCCCGGTCTCAGCCTGTACTCCGAGATCGCGCTCACCGAAGAACAGCTGCGGGCCATCGAGGAGCTGTACATGCTCAGCCCCGAACAGGTGGCCGAAGCGACGCTCCACAGCGAGTACTACACGGCCGGGCAGCCGGTCCAGCTGAACTCCTGTCACTCCGGATCGTCCGGATGGGCACAGCGCTACGCCGACGCGCTGGGAGCAGAGGTCGTCGCTCCGCGAGGAAGACTGCACGTGATGCCCGGCGGGCGGCTGATCGTGGAGGGCTTTCCCGAAGGCGAAGGGTGGGCGCGGTTCACTCCGACGGCGGCACAGGAATCCGACGATGGCCGGAGCGCCATCGACAAGGCGATCAACCCCGCCGGCGAGGACGACTTCGCCACCCTGCTGCGGCACCATCCGGAACTGGCCCAGGTGCTGCGGGAAACGCCATACCTGGCGAATTCCCTGCGCGCGCGGCCGCAGACCCTGGCCAATCTGTTGCGGCATCCGGAGGCGGTCGAGGTCGTCATCGCGGCGGTGGCCGAGGTCGCCGCCAGAGGAGCGGAAGAGATCCTGCGCGAGCAGGAGGAATCGTCCGGCCCCGGGCCGGTCGATTTGACCGAGACACAGCGCCGGGCCGCCGAGGCGGTGCGTGCGCAGATTCCCCGGAGATACGCCGCGGTCAAGGTGACCCAGCCTGGTTATGCCCCGTCCGCCGGGCTGTCGGAGGAGCAGCTGGCCGCCTACAGAGCCGAGTACCTCGCCGATTTGTACCGCTCTTGGGGCCGCGACCAGAAGGAGCTCAAGAAGCTGGCCGAGTGGCTCGCCGGACACGCCGGGGGCACGGCGGCCTGCCGCTCCGAACCCAAAAGCCGGGTTCGCGCGCAGGACAAGATCGATGGTGACTACGCCGGGGACCCCTCGCGGCTGCTCGATCTGGTCGGCGCGCTGGTGCGGTTCGACACCGTCGCCGAGATCTACCAGGCATTGTATGCCCTGCAGGCACATCTCGCGGAGGGTGGCGCGCCGATCCGGATCGTCGGGATCAAGGACCGGTTCACCAACCCGCAGATGAGTGGCTACCGCGACATCCTCATGACCGTGCGGTTGTCGAACGGGCATATCGCCGAACTGCGGCTGCACCTGGGGCATATCGACGAAGTGGCGGCCTTCGAGCACAGCCTGTACGAGGTGCGCCGGGACTTCGACGCGGTCGCCGCCGAGCAGGGCCGTCCGATTTCGCCGGAGGAGCGGGCACTGGAGGCCACGATACTGCGGCGACAGAGAGAACTGTTCGAGGAAGCGACTTTGCGTGGCCTCCCGCCAGGCGATGAGAGGATCGGACCGTGAACGACATCGAGACTCCGGTGTACTTCGAGTTCTACCACTCGACCTACCGGGTCGACACGACACCGGACGGCTCCTTGGCCGGATACCTGCTGAACCTGCGGACGGGGCGGATCGACGAGGACAACTCGCGGATACGGGCGGTCCTGCACGCCAGGGAAGAGGACATCGAAGTAGTGAGCGAAGACCGGTACATCGAGCTCACCGAGGCGAGGAGAGCACACCATCTTCGTGGTGACGGTCCGATCTTCGCGCTCTACGAGACGATCCAGGCGATCCACGACGCTGCCGATCAGGAGTCCCGGTCGCTCGAGCCCGCTGAGGACGCGATGATCAAGATCACCAGGGCGCGTACGTTCCGTATGTGGGAACAGGAGTTCGCGCGTCGCGACGCGGGAGAGCCGCCGTCGTTCCGGTTCTGGCCGGTCAGTTCGGGCTGATCGGGAGCCTCAGTTCGAAGATCGCGCCGCCCTCGTCGGCGTTGTACACCGCGAGCGTGCCGCCGTGCGCCTGCGCGACCCACCGCACGATGGACAGCCCGAGCCCGGAGGAGCCGCCGGTGCTGGCGAACCGGTCGAAGGCGTCGTCAGCCATGGTGGTGTCGATGCCCGGGCCGTGGTCCGCGACGGTCACGGTGCCGCCGGCGACGGTCAGGTGCACGAACGCCTTCGCGCCCGGTTGGCGGCCGTAGCGCACGGCGTTGTCGAGAAGGTTGCCGATCGCGCGTTGCAGCAGCGCGGGGTCGGCGTTGACCTTCGTGGGCGCGGCGGTGACGGTGACTTCGGCGTTGTCGGTCGCGTTGTCCTCGACCACGCCGACCACCAGCTGGTCGAGCCAGATCGGCTGGATGCTCAGCTGTTCCACGCCGGCGGCGAGCCGGGCGCGAACGAGCAGGTCGTCGATGATGCCGCCCATTCTCGCGGCGAGGCGGACGGTTCGCGGCAGGAGTTCCGCCGACTGGGCCGGGTTGACCATCGCGGTTTCGGCGAGCGCGCGCAGGGCGGCGACCGGGGTGCGGAGGTCGTGCGCGGTTTCGGCGAGCAGGACCTCCTGCTGCTGCAAGGCCGCGGCCGCGGGACGGATCGAGCGGCCGGACAGCAGGTGGCCCGCGAAACCGAGGACCGCGATCAGCAGGACGGTGCCGCCGATCACCAGCAGGGTGAACTGGGTGTGCGCGTCGTCTTCGGCCGCCGTCGACTGCGCCGCGACGACGGCGGCGAACGTCTTGCCGTTCTTGTCCCGCAACGGTTCCGCGCGAACCTTGACCACTTGGCCGTCCATCGCCTTTTGGTGGCCCTGAACGAGTTTGCCGGTCCGCACCGCTTCGGTGGCGAGGCCGTTCAACAACTGGGGGTTCATCGGGACGCAGTTCGCGCGCGAAAGGTGTGGCTGGAACGCGGGCGCGCTGCCGGGCAGGATCGCGAACTGGGGGCAGCGATCGTTCAGCACGTCGGTGTTGACCAGGTCGAAGCCCACGGTGCCGTCGTAGGCGACCAGTCTGCTGACCGACGACGTGACCTGCGTCAGCGCGGCGTCGATCCGTTCCTCACCCTGGTCGCCGTCCTCGTTGATGAGCAGCCACGCGAAGACGACCAGCCCGAGCGTGTTCATCACGGTGAACAACGCGGTCAGCAGCCAGCGCAGCCTGCGCAGCCGATCGGCCGAGGAGTGGCTGTTCATCGGGTGCCCAGCCGGTAGCCGAGCCCGCGGACGGCGTGGATCAGTTCGGGTTCCTTGAGTTTGCGGCGCAACCGCTTCACCACCACGTCGACCACATTGGACATCGGATCGGCCTGCGCGTCCCAGCAGTGCTCGATCAGATCCGCCCGCTGCACCGGCAGTCCCGCCCTGGTCAGCAGGTATTCGAGCACGGCGTACTCCTTGTTCGTCAAGGTGAGCAGCACCCCCGCCCGGCGCACTTCGCGCCGTGCGCAGTCCATCACCAGGTCTTGGTACTGCAGCACCGACGGCCGGTCGAACGCGGCCCGGCGGCACAGGTTGCTCACCCGCTCGGTCAGTTCGGCCATCACGAACGGCTTCACGAGGTAGTCGTCACCGCCGTGTTCGAACCCCGCCACCCGGTCGGCGAGCGCGTCGCGGGCGGTGAGGAACAGCACCGGCGCCCGCCAGCCCAGCTGCCGTCGCATGTGGACGTATTCGATCGCGTCGCCGTCCGGCAGCATCCGGTCGAACACCACGCAGTCGTGGCCGCCCGTCCGCAGAATCCTGTCCGCAGTCGCGATGTCGGCCGCGTCGTCGACGGCGAAGCCGGCCGCGCGCAGCTGCGTGACCAGCGCGAGCCGCAGATTCTCGTCGTCTTCGACGACCATCACCCGTGTCATCAAAACCTCATGTTCGGACAGCGAAAGTAGACGCATGCAGTTTCACCGACCCGCCGCGCCCGCCCGGTTGCCCCTGAACGCTAACGCGTCGGGCATCGCCGGCCGCCCGGACGGGAGGAACTGGCATGAACAGGACGTGGTCGGCGGTACCGCGCGGGGGAAAGGGAGGGACAACGCCATGAGCGTGCAGACCGGCGGGCTCAGCCTGGTCGTGGGATCGGAACCGGCTCGTGACCGGGCGGGACTGGCAGAGCTCCTCGCGGCCGCGAGGAGCGAAGTACTCATCATGAGCGCGGGAACGGATTCCACGTTCCAGCGGATCGCGCTCGCGAATCTGCGCCCCGGAGTGCGGTACAAGGTCCTCTTCCCCGACGCCGCGCGGATGTCCGGCGCGCTCAACCGGGTCTCGAGGGCAGGGGCCGAGGTGCGGACCGACGCCGAGGTCCCGATGGACGCGCTGGTGATCGACCGGACCTCGGTCGTGCTCCCCGCGGACGGCAGGCAGACCGGTGCCGCGGTGTTCCGGCTGCCCGGCGTGGTCACCGCGACGGTCGGGTTGTTCGAGCGGATCTGGCAGGCCGCCGCCCCGCTCGTCCCGCTGGACCTCGCGGAACCCGAGGACGCTTCGATGCTGACCTGCCGCGAGCAGGAACTGCTGACCCTGCTCTTCTCCGGCACGACCGACGAGTCCGCCGCCGCGCGGCTCGGCATCTCGGTGCGCACGGTGCGCCGGATGGTCGCCGACATCATGAACCGGCTGGGCGCCAGGAGCCGGTTCCAGGCGGGCGCCAAGGCCGTCGACCGCGGCTGGCTGATGGCCAAGGCGGGCTGATGACCACTTCGACCCCCGGCCGCGTCCTGCTGGTGGCACCCCGGCCCGGCGCGTATCCGACCATCGGCGACGCGTTGTCGGACGCCTCCGACGGCGCCGTCGTCACCATCGCGAGCGGTGAATACGCCGAGACCGTCGAGCTGACCGGGCTGCGGGTGACCCTGGCCGCGGCGGACGGTGCGACCGTCGTGGTCGACGGCCGGGGCGCCGACCGGCCCGTTTTCCGCGCCACCGGTGGATCACTTGCCCTGAAAGGGATCGAAATCCTGGCGGGCGGCGCGTCCGCGATCGAGACCGAGGCCACCGAACTGACCGTCCAGCGCTGCACCGTCTCCGGTGGTCGCGGGCCGGCGATGGCGATCCGCGGCACGACGGCGTTCACCGTGACCGGCAGCGTGATTTCGGGTGCGGAACAGGGGATCCTCGTCGACGGGGCGCCCGGCAGGATCGAAGACACCACCGTCGAAGACGTACTGGGAGACGGGATCACCCTCGGACAGGGCGCCGACCCGGTGGTGACCGGCTGCACGGTGACCGGCTGCGGGTTGCGCGGCTTTTACGTCTACCAGTACGCGAGGCCGACCATCGAAGGCTGCGTGATCTCGCACACCGGTCACGAGGGCATCGCCGTGGCGCACCACGGCGCGCCGGTGCTCAAGCGGTGCACGGTCACCGACACCCGCGGCTCCGGGATCGCGTTCGCTTCCGGTTGCGGTGGCGAGATCTCCGCGTGCCGGGTCGCCAACACCGCGGAACCGGGGATCTCGATCGCGGAGGGGGCGACGCCGACGCTCTCCGAGGCCGCGGATCCGGGCGCCGTCGGCGACAACGCGCTGGACGAGATGCTCGCCGAACTCGACGGGATGATCGGCCTTCCCGGCGTGAAAGAAGAGGTCCGCGCGCTGGTCGACGAGTTGCAGGTCAACGAATGGCGCCGCCGGGCCGGGCTGCCGATCGGCGCCACCGGTCACCACCTCATCTTCGCGGGCGCGCCCGGCACCGGGAAGACGACGGTCGCCCGGATCTACGGCAAACTGCTGAAGGCGCTGGGAGTTCTGCCGGAAGGCCAGTTCCGCGAGGTGTCCCGCCGCGATCTCGTCGGGCAGTACATCGGGCACACCGCCGAGAAGACCGCGACGGTGTTCGAGGAGGCCAAGGGCGGCGTCCTGTTCATCGACGAGGCGTACACGCTTTCGCGGCTCGCCGGTTCCGGTGGCGACTTCGGCCAGGAGGCGATCGACACCCTGGTGCCGTTGATGGAGGAGCATCGTGACGAAGTGGCGGTGATCGTGGCCGGGTACACCGGCGAGATGGTCGACTTCCTCGCCGCCAACCCGGGGCTCGCCTCCCGGTTCGGCAAGACGATCGAGTTCGAGAACTACAGTCCCGACGAACTGCTGGCCATCTTCGGGCGGATGGCGTCGGCTGGGGACTACGAACTCGATCCCGGCACCGCTCCGGTCCTGATCGAGCACTTCCGGCTCATCTCCGGCGACGTCAATTTCGGCAACGCGCGGGACGCGCGCCGGTTGTTCGAGAAGGTGCGCAAGGCGCAATCACAACGCTTGCGGCTGCTGGGCCGGATGCCCGCCGTCGAGGAACTGCGCGGGCTGCGAGTGGCCGACGTGCTGGCCGCGACCACGCGCTGACGCTCTGCCGAACGTCGATCGCGGACACGGGTCCACCGACACAGACTAAGGTTCCCGTCGTGCGGGTGCTGGTGACCGAGGACGACGAGAACTTACGGGTGGCGCTGGAATTCGCCCTGCGCGGCGACGGGTTCGCGGTGGACACCGCCGCCGACCTGCCCGGCGCGGACGAGGCGCTGATGGTGAACGCCTACGACTGCGCGGTGTTCGACCGGATGCTGCCTTCGGGTGACGCGCTGGCGTACGTGCGCCACCGGCGCGGCGCGGGCTGGCCGATGCCGGTGCTGTTCCTGACCGCGCGCGACAGCGTCGCCGACCGGATCAACGGGCTGCGCGTCGGCGGCGGCGACTATCTGGTCAAACCGTTCGCGATGCCGGAACTGATCGCCAGGGTGCGCAGCCTGTGCCGCCGCGACATGGCCGGGCAGGCGGTGGTGCTGCGCTGCGCCGACGTCGAACTCGACACCGGCAGGCACCAGATCTCGCGGGCGGGCGTACTGCTCACCGTGACCCGCAAGGAGTATCTGGTCATGGAACGGCTGCTGGCGGCGACCGGCCGACCGGTTTCGCGCCAGGAGCTGATCCGGTACGCGTGGGACGAGATGGCGGACCCGGCGTCGAACGTGCTGGACGTCGTCATCGCGCGGCTGCGGCGGAAACTCAAGGATCCGCCGCTGATCCACACCGTGCGGGGCTCGGGTTACCGCTTGGCGCCCTCGTGACCGCGCTCTCGCGGGGCGTCCTTCGGTCGGTGGACCGGTGACGGCCCCGTGCACTGGCCTTTTCCGTCCTGGCTCGCGGATGCTTATCGGCTCGGGGGGTGAAGGCTTGATCGCGAGTAGTCGGCTGATGGTGGGTCAGGGCTTGGTCGCGGTCGTCGTGGCCTGTGCCGCGGCTGGCTGACACGCGAAGCCAACGTCCACTCTCGCGTAACCCGGACGACCCTCGTGCAATGAAGGGGCCTTTCATCGCAAATTTTGCGATGAAAGGCCCCTTCATTGCGGTCGCGCGAGGAGGACGTACACCCCAGGAGTCCCTGGCGTCACGTGCGTCACAACGGTGACCGGGATCGGCCACGCTCCATCCCACGGGCTGAAGCCGCCCGAGATGTGCCATGCTCGACAGCGCACGAGGCGGCGAAACCGAGAGGTGACGAGGGTGTCCATCTGGGCAGGCGTGATCAATTTCGTCCGGGCACGGTACGAGGTGCTCGAAGAGCGGGACGGCTGGCTCCGGTTCCGGGCCGACACCGAGGACGGCCGCGGCCAGCAGGTGTCCTTGCACCACTTGCCCGACCACGACGGCGCGGAGTGGGTGGAGATCTCCTCTCCGGTCGGCTGGGCCGACAAGATCGACCTGCGGCGCCTGCTCGAACTGGCGGGCGGCGATTCGGTCGGCGGCGCGGCCGTGGTGGACGGGGTGGCGCTGCTCAAGCACACGGTCCCGCTGATCGACCTGAACCTGGTCAACGAGTTCGAACATCCGCTGAAGACCCTCGTCGCCCGCGCCGACGCGCTCGAACACGAGCTGACCAAGGCCGACGAGTTCTGAGCCGGCCGGTCCATTCGGGACGGAAACGGTGAAGGCCCCCTGTGCCGCAGGGGGCCTTCCCTCATTTCGGGGTCAGAGGCGCTCCTGCAGCGCGTCCGCGGCGGCGAGCAGGTCCGCGGCCCAGCGCGCCCCCGGTTTACGCCCTATCCGTTCGATGGGCCCGGAAACCGACACCGCGGCGACCACGGTGCCCGTCGAATCCCGGACCGGCGCCGAGACACTCGCCACACCCGGTTCCCGCTCCGCCACGCTCTGGGCCCAGCCGCGGCGGCGGACTTCGAGCAGCGTGCGCTCGCCGTAGACCGCTTCGGAAAGGATCGTCCGCTGCGTATGCGGATCCGACCACGCGGCGAGGACCTTCGCGCCGGAGCCCGCGGTCATCGGCAGCCGTGAACCGATCGGCACCGTGTCACGGAGACCGCTGGGCGGCTCCGCCGTCGAGACACAGACGCGCTGGACGCCGTCGCGGCGGTAGAGCTGAACGCTTTCCCCGGTGATGTCGCGCAATTTCGGCAGCACCGAACTCGCCGCGTCGAGCAGCGGGTCGGTCGAACCGCCCGCCAATTCCGCGAGCGCGGTACCCGGCCGCCACCGCCCGTCCGGGCCGCGGCGCAACAGACGATGCACCTCGAGACCGACCGCGAGCCGGTGCGCCGTCGCGCGCGGCAACCCGGTCCGCGTGCACAGTTCCGCCAGGCCACAAGGATCTTCGGCCACGGCCTGAAGCACGGCCACGGCCTTGTCGAGTACTCCGATACCGCTATGCTGTCCCACAAGCCGATACTATCTTCCCGAAGTTTGAGATGTCCAGATGGTGGGAAGTACCGTTTTCACCGCATGTGAGGAGCCGGAAATGCCCCGGACACTGGCCGAGAAAGTGTGGGAGTCGCACCTGGTGCGGCGCGGCGAGGGGGCCGAGCCCGACCTGCTCTACATCGACCTCCACCTGCTGCACGAGGTCACCAGCCCGCAGGCGTTCGACGGACTCCGCCTGGCAGGCCGGAAACTGCGCCGCCCCGACCTCACCATCGCGACCGAGGACCACAACGTCCCGACGATCGACATCGAGCTGCCGATCGCGGATCCCGTGTCCCGTACCCAGGTCGACACCCTTCGCGACAACTGCAAGGAGTTCGGTGTCCGGCTGCATCCGATGGGCGACGCCGAACAGGGCATCGTGCACGTCATCGGCCCGCAGCTGGGCCTGACCCAGCCCGGGATGACCGTGGTGTGCGGCGACAGTCACACCTCGACGCACGGCGCGTTCGGCGCGATGGCGTTCGGGATCGGCACCTCCGAGGTCGAACACGTGATGGCGACCCAGACCCTGCCGCTCCGTCCATTCAAGACGATGGCGATCACCATTGACGGGCAGCTGCGTCCCGGTGTCACGGCGAAGGACGTCATCCTCGCGGTGATCGCGAAGATCGGCACCGGCGGCGGGCAGGGCTACGTCCTCGAATACCGCGGCAAGGCCATCGAGAACCTGTCGATGGAAGCCCGCATGACGGTGTGCAACATGTCGATCGAAGCGGGCGCGCGCGCCGGGCTCATCGCGCCGGACGAGACGACGTTCGCCTACCTGAAGGGCCGTCCGCACGCGCCGAGGGGGGCGGACTGGGACGCCGCCGTCGAGAACTGGCGCGAGCTCCGCACGGACGACGACGCCGTCTTCGACGCCGAGGTGCACCTGAACGCCGACGAGCTCACGCCTTTCGTGACCTGGGGCACCAACCCCGGCCAGGGTCTCCCGCTGAACGCCGAGGTGCCCGACCCCGAGAAGATCGGCGACGAGAACGAGCGCGTCGCGGCCGAGAAGGCCCTGTCCTATATGGACCTCAAGCCGGGCACGCCGCTGCGCGAGATCGCGGTGGACACCGTCTTCCTCGGCTCCTGCACGAACGGCCGTATCGAGGATCTGAGGGCCGCCGCGGACGTCCTGCGCGGGCACAAGGTGGCCGAGTCGGTCCGGATGCTCGTGGTCCCCGGCTCGATGCGCGTCCGGAAGGCCGCCGAAGCCGAAGGCCTGGACCGGATCTTCACCGACGCGGGCGCGGAATGGCGCCAGGCGGGCTGCTCGATGTGCCTCGGCATGAACCCGGACCAGCTCAAGCCGGGCGAGCGCAGCGCGTCGACCTCGAACCGCAACTTCGAAGGCAGGCAGGGCAAGGGCGGCCGGACGCACCTGGTGTCGCCGCTCGTGGCCGCCGCGACGGCCGTGCGGGGAACCCTGTCCAGCCCCGAAGACCTGCAGCCGGCCACCGCCCACTGACATCGCTGACATCGCCGACATCGCTGAGGAGTTTCATCACCATGGACGCGTTCACCCACCACACCGGCGTCGGGGTCCCGTTGCGCAGGTCCAACGTGGACACTGATCAGATCATCCCGGCGGTCTACCTCAAGCGCGTGAGCCGCACCGGCTTCGAGGACGGGCTCTTCGCCGCCTGGCGCTCCGACGAGTCGTTCATCCTCAACCAAGAGCCCTTCAAAAGCGGGTCGGTCCTGGTCGCGGGCCCGGACTTCGGCACCGGTTCCTCCCGTGAGCACGCCGTCTGGGCCCTGATGGACTACGGCTTCCGGGTCGTGATCTCCTCCCGGTTCGCGGACATCTTCCGTGGGAACTCGGGCAAACAGGGCCTGGTCGCCGCTCAGGTCGAGCAGGCGGACGTCGAACTGCTGTGGAAGCTGCTCGAAAACGAGCCCGGGACGGAGGTCACGGTGGACCTCGAGTCGAAGACGGTACGAGCCAAGGACTTCACCGCGCCCTTCCAGATCGACGACTACACCCGCTGGCGACTCCTCGAAGGGCTCGACGACATCGCCCTGACACTCCGCCACGCGGAGGAGATCGACACTTTCGAGTCCCAGCGCCCCTCCTGGAAGCCGGTGACCCTCCCGGCGGCCGCTTCCTAAGGCCTGCCGACGGGGGCGGATTCCCTTGCTGAGCAGGGAATCCGCCCCCCGGCCGAGGCTCTCCAAGACAGCCCCGAAACCACACCGAACGGCACCTCAACAGGCCCCGGAGGGGTCCCTCAAGAGGCGGAACCGCCCCCGAGACAAGGGAAATTTCCGCGCGTCGTTTGGAATTTGTGCTGCATTGGTAATACCGTGTGCGCTAAGTCGGCCGACGGGGCCGTGTACAAGTAGTTCTTCTTGGAGGACTGGAATGGCCAACAAGGCCCAGCTGATCGAGGCGCTGTCGGAGCGCCTGGGCGACAAGAAGGTCGCGTCGGAGGCCGTCGATGGCCTTGTCGACATCATCATCCGGACGGTCAACAAGGGCGAGAAGGTGAACATCACCGGCTTCGGTGTGTTCGAGAAGCGCGCCCGCGCCGCCCGCACCGCGCGGAACCCGCGCACCGGTGAGACCGTTCGCGTCAAGAAGACCAACGTGCCCGCCTTCCGCGCGGGGACGACCTTCAAGGACGTCATCAGCGGTTCGAAGAAGCTGCCGAAGGCCACCGCTGTGAAGCGTGCGACCACCGGCACCACCACCCGCGCGACGACGACCCGGACGGCCGCCAGCCGCCCGGCCGCGACGCGTTCCACCACCACGCGGACCCGCGCCGCCGCGACCACGACGCGCGCCGCCGCGGCGAAGCCGGCCGCCAAGGCGACCGCGACCAAGGCCGCGGCAAAGACGACCGCCACCAAGGCGGCGCCGAAGACCGCGGCGAAGGCCACGACTCGCGCCACCACGGCCAAGAAGGCGACCACCACCAAGGCCGCCGCGAAGCCGGCCGCCAAGGCGACCGCCGCCAAGGCTCCCGCGAAGAAGGCTCCGGCCAAGCGGACTTCGGCGGCCGCGAAGAAGAAGTAAGCTCCCTCTCCACGAGTGAGCCAACGGCAGGGCCCCGCGCACGGCGCGGGGCCCTGCCGCAGTTTCAGGGGCCCTCTGCCCGGGAATGCCGGGGAACCCGCCCGGCCGCCGTCCTGTTTGTGTCACGCTTCTCGCCGGGGGAAACCGAGGCGGGGAACACAGGATCGGCAGACTGGAGGGCGGCCACCATCGAAATCCGGCTTCTCGGCCCGTTCCGGGTGATCGTGGACGGGGTACCGCGTTCGCTCGGCAGCGCCCGTCAGCGCGCCCTGCTCGCCACTCTGGCCCTGTCTTGCGGCCGCCTGGTTTCCATCGACACGCTCGCGCGCGGGGTCTGGGGATCCGAACCCCCGGAACGGATCCGCGGCAGCCTGCAGACGAATGTGATGCGCTTGCGGCGGTTGTTCGGCGACGACGTCGTCGTGACCGAACCGGACGGTTACCGTCTCATTTCCGCTCCCGCCGAGGTCGACGCGCTGCGATTTCTGAACCTGCTCGACGAAGCCGCCGGATCGGAACCGGCCGAGGAACGGGAACTGCTGGCCGGGGCGATCGCGCTCTGGGGCGGCACACCGCTGGAAGGCGTCGGTTCCCCGACCCTCGCCGACGAATGGGGCCCGCTGCTCACCGAGCGGTATCTGTTCGCCGTCGAAAGGCGGATCGATCTCGACACCGGCGTCGTGGCCGACGCGGAACTCGTCGCGGAATTGACCGATCTGGTCGGTCAGCATCCCCTCCGGGAATCGTTGTGGGAAAGACTCGTGCGGATTCTCGCGCGCTCGGGCAGACGGGCCGAAGCGCTGGCCGGATACGCCCGGCTGCGGTCGATTCTCGCCGAGGAACTTGGTGTCGAACCGGGTGCGGAACTGCGGCGGCTGCACGCCGGACTGCTCGCCGCGGACGTTCCCGGGGAGACGGCGGCGCCGGTGTCCCCGGTACCGCGCCAGCTTCCCTTCGACGTCACGGGTTTCACCGGACGCGAAACCGAACTGGCCCGGTTGGACGGGTTCCTCGACGAAGACCGGCCGACACGGATCGTGGTCATCGAAGGGACCGCCGGGGTCGGAAAGACCGCTCTCGCCGTCCATTGGTCGCATCGGCTGCGCGAAAGATTCCCCGATGGACAACTCTTCGTAGACCTGCGCGGGCATTCCGCCGGTACCCCGGTCACTCCGATGGACGCACTGTCGGAGTTCCTGCAGGCGGTGGGGGTGCCCGCCGACACACTGCCCTCCACAGTGGAGCAACGGTCGGCGGCGCTGCGCGGCAGGCTGGCCGGAACCAGGATGCTGATGCTGCTGGACAACGCGCGGGACGCCGAGCAGATCCGGCCGCTGCTGCCCGGATCGGGCAATCTGGTCGTGGTCACCAGCCGGAACCAGTTGCGGGGACTGGTCGCCAGGGAAGGGGCGCGGCGGATGCCGTTGCGCTCCTTGGACGAGCACGCGGCCAAGGCGCTGCTCGCCGAAAGCGTCGGGCACGCCCGGCTCGACGCCGAACCCGGCGCCGTGGCGGAACTCACCCTGCTGTGCGGCGGATTGCCGCTGGCACTGGCGCTGGCGGGGGAGCGGGCGTCCCGGTTCCCGGGAACCTCGCTGGCCTGGATCGTCGACGAATTACGGGATCAGCGGGTCCGGCTGGACACCCTGCGGGACCCGCAGGACGCGGGCACCGATCTGCGGGCGGCGTTTTCGTGGTCCTACAACGCCTTGAGCCCCGAGGCCGCCCGGCTGTTCCGGCTGCTGGGGCTGTTCCCCGGGGTACCGCTCCGGGTCGAGACCGCGGCCGTCGCGGCGGGAACCGGGGTGCTCGAGGCGCGCGAACTGATGGATCGGCTGGCCTCGGCGCATTTGCTGAACCAGCCGAGTACCGACCGGTACCGGTTCCACGACCTGTTGCGGGTCTACGCCGCGGAACTCGCCGAAGACGACGAACCGGCCGAACGCGAAGCGGCGCTGCGGCGGCTGATCGACTGGTACACCGCCGCGGTCGCCTCGGCGGACGAACTCATCCGGCCGGACCTGCTCACTTCGGACGTCACACTGGAACCGGCCGACGGGCCGCGGCTCGATTTCGCCGACCGCGACGAGGCGACGGCTTGGTACGTCGAGGAACGCCCTGCGCTCGCCGCGCTGGTCCGGATCGCCGCCGACCGCGGCTGGGCGTCCCGGGCCTGGAAACTCGCTTGGCTGCTCCGCAGCTTCTACTCCGAACGACACGATCAGGAGGACTGGGTCAGCACCGGGGAGGCCTCCGTCGAGGCCACGAGGGCCGCGTCCGATCCACTGGGGCTGCAGTACGCGGCCAACAACCTCGGATCCGCCTATCTGCGGGCACTTCGCCCCGACGAGGCGCTGGAGATGTTGGAAGAGGCGAGGAAGGCGTCCGCGGAGACCGGCGGCTCGGAGGTCACGGTCGCGATCCTGTCGAATCTCTCGGGGGCCTACTACCTCCGCTCGGAATTCCGGAAGAGCGAACAGGTCGCCGCCGAGGCCGCGCGTCTCGCCGCCGACAGCGGTCAGCGCACCTTCGTCCCGCACGCGCTCCTCAACATCAGCGCCAGCCGGATCGGGATGGGTGCCTACGACGGTGCGGTCGAAGCCGCTCTCGAAGCGAGAAAGGCCTTCGCCGACCTAGGCGACCGGTACCACGCGGCACTCGCCCTCTCGAACTCCGGTGAAGCACTCGCGGGCGCGAGGCGGTTCGAAGAAGCGGAGGCGAATTGTTCCGGCGCACTGGCCGAACTCCACGAGCTCGGCACGGAATACGGGACCATCGACACGCTCATCACGCTGACGAAGATCATGCTGAGCACGGGCCGGACCGAAGACGCGAAGGCTTACGGAGCCGAGGCGCTGGCCGTTTGCCAGCGCCTCGGTGATCCCCGTGCCGACGAAGTACGGGCGATGCTGTCCGTTCCACCCCCAGGCTGAACGGCGAGTACCGCGTCGCGACCCCCCAGCGGGGACACGGGTGGAGTGAACCAAGCGGCGCTGTCAGTTCGCTGTCACCGCGGGCGGCCCGGAACTCGGGGATGCGCGGGCGCCGGCGTGGGCAGAGGCGACGCGAAGTAGTCCGCCGCCACCAGCACCGGTCCGTCTTCCTCGGTCGGCGATCGGAAGGACAGCACCCAGAACGAGCCCTTCTTCGACGGCACCACCCCGCCACGGGCGGCGGGCAGCTCGACGCCGTCGCGGTCGGCCAGCGCGCTCACCACGTCCGGGATCACGCCGCCCTGGCTGGAGATCACCGGCGTCCCGCCGTCGCCCGCGACGGCGAGCAGCCGCGCGACGCCGAGTACCGGATCCGGCCAGTAGCCCTCTTCCGACAGCAGCGGCTCGTGCCGGATCTCGACCTCGAGGTCCTCGGCGAGCCCATTCACCGTCTGGACGCACCGCAGCCGTGGCGCCGAGAGCACCCTGGTCGGCCCGTAATGGCGCAGCAGCGAACGCAGCGCTTCGGCCTGACGCTGACCCGCGTCCGAAAGCGGCCGCAGGTCGTCGTCGCCGTTCCACTCGTCTCGTTTACCCGCCTTGGCGTGCCGCACCAGGATCAGCGTGGTGAGATCGGGCGGCAGCGCGGAGAACTCGCGCAGCACCCGCACGTCACCCGGCCGCGTCAGCAGTTTCTCCGCGGTCTCCGCGTCGAGCCAGCGCAGTTCGTCGACTTCCTCGTTCGGGGCGAACTCACCCGAAACCGCGTGGGCGGAGAAGTAGTCGACGGTCTTCGGCGCACCCGCGACGGTGTACTCGGTCCGGAACAGATACCGGCCGAGGACCGCCTCGAAGCCGGTCTCTTCTCCGATCTCGCGGACCGCGGCCCGCGCGATGGTCTCGCCCGGATCCAGCTTTCCCTTCGGCAGTGACCAATCGTCGTAGCGCGGCCGGTGGACCAGCGCGACCTCGACCCGGTCGCCGTCACGACGCCAGAGGACGGCACCCGCCGCCCGCACGACCGCGCTCATCCCGCGGCTCCGTGCCGCTTCGCCAGTTCGACCTGGTGATCGCGGACGTCGTCACCGGAGGCGGGGAACGGCGTCCACTCGCCGGTGGCACCCAGCACCCAGCACCGGGTCGACGGGTGCAGCGCGGACTCGAAGATGTAGTCCAGCTGCGCCGTCAGCTTCGGGTCCTTGACCCGCACCAGCGCCTCGATGCGGCGGTCCAGGTTGCGGTGCATCATGTCCGCGCTGCCGATCCACTGCGTGCCGCCCGCGCGGAAGTTGAAGATGCGCGAGTGTTCCAGGAACCGGCCGAGGATCGAGCGCACGTGGATGTTCTCGCTGAGCCCCTCGACTCCCGGTTTCAGCGCGCAGATCCCGCGCACCACGATGTCGACCGGCACGCCGGCCTGTGACGCGTGGTACAGCGCGTCGATGACCTGCTCGTCGACGAGCGAGTTGCACTTGATCCGGATCCCGGCGGTCTGCCCGGCGCGCGCGAGTTCGATCTCCTCGCCGATCGCGCGCACGATGCCGCGGCGGATCCCGTGCGGCGACGTGAGGATGTTGCGGTAGGTGTCCTGGCGGGAGTACCCGGTGAGCACGTTGAACAGATCCGTCAGGTCCGCGCCGATCGTCGGATCGGCGGTCAGGAGGCCGAGGTCCTCGTAGAGGCGCGCCGTCTTCGGGTTGTAGTTGCCGGTGCCGATGTGGCAGTAGCGGCGGATGGTCGAACCTTCCTGACGCACCACCATCGACACCTTGCAGTGCGTCTTCAGCCCGACGAGCCCGTAGACCACGTGCACGCCGGCGCGTTCCAGCGTGCGCGCCCAGGTGATGTTGGCCTGCTCGTCGAACCGCGCCTTGATCTCCACCAGCGCGACGACCTGTTTGCCCGCCTCGGCGGCATCGATCAGCGCGTCGACGATCGGGGAGTCGCCGGAGGTGCGGTACAGCGTCTGCTTGATCGCCAGCACCTTGTCGTCCGCGGCGGCCTGCTCGATGAACCGCTGGACGCTGGTGGAGAACGAGTCGTACGGGTGGTGCACGAGGACGTCACCCTCGCGCAGCGTCGCGAACACCGACTTCGGCGTCTCGCGCTCACCGAACGCCGGATGGGTGGCGGGAACGAAGGGACGGTCCTTGAGTTCCTTACGGTCCACTCCGGACAGCTGGTGCAGGCAGGTCAGGTCCAGGAGACCGGGGACCTCGACGACGTCGCGCGGGTCGACTTCCAGCTCGCGGAGCAGCAGTTCGAGCATGTGCTCGCTCATGTCCTGCGCGACTTCGAGCCGCACCGGCGGGCCGAACCGGCGCTGCGCCAGCTCGCGCTCCAGCGCCTGGAGCAGATCCTCGTCCCGGTCCTCTTCGACCTCGAAATCCGCGTTGCGGGTGACGCGGAACGCGTGATGTTCGGTGACCTCCATCCCGGTGAACAGCTCACCGAGGTGGGCGGCGATCAGTTCCTCCAGCGGAAGGAAGGTGGCGGTGCGGTTCTCCCTCGGCTGCTGTTCGATCCGCATGAGCCGCGGCACGTTGCTCGGCACCTTGACGCGGGCGAACCGCTCGGTGCCCGCCTCCGGGTCCCGGACGGTGATCGCGAGGTTGAGCGAAAGGCCCGAAATATAGGGGAACGGATGCGCGGGATCCACGGCCAGCGGTGTGAGCACCGGGAAGATCTGCTCGCTGAAGTAATTGGACAGCCGGAGCTGGTCGGCGCCGGCCAGGTCGTTCCAGCCGACGATGTGGATGTCCTCGTCGGCCAGTCGCGGCCGGAGGTGCAGTTCGAAGGCGTTCGTGTGCCGCTCGACCAGGTCCTGGTTGCGTTTGGCGATGTAGGCCAGCTGCTCGCGCGGGGTGAGCCCGTCCGCGCTGCGGACCGGGAGGCCCGTCTCGTCGCGGCGCTTCAGCCCGGCGACGCGCACCATGTAGAACTCGTCCAAATTGGACGCGAAGATCGCCAGGAACTTGGCGCGTTCGAGCAGCGGCTGCGATTCGTCCTCGGCCAGCGCGAGCACCCGCGCGTTGAAGTCCTGCCACGACAGCTCGCGGTTGAAGTACCGGTCGTCGGGCAGCGTCTCGACGGCGGTCGGCGCCGAGGTCACCGCGGGCGGCGCGGTGGGCAGCGCGCGGAACTCCTGCGCGGGACGGCTCGCCGAACCGCCGCGCGTCGCGCGGATGGCCGCGCGCGGGGTGCTGTTGGTCTTCACCGCGGGACTGGCCTTCCTCGCCCGGACAGGCTTGGTGCCGCTGTGGTCCGGCTCCGGTTTCGCGGCGGAGGTCTTCCGCCTCCTCGCCGAGTTCGGGGTGCCGCCGTCGTTTGTGCTCACGGGCTTCATTGTTCACCACTCGGAGCGATTATGTGCGCCGCGCGCGCGTCGCTGTGGTGAACTCTCGTCACATTGCCACGCAGGGCGTCCCCAGCAGCGTTGACGTGCGTTTTCCGACGCCCAGGGCGCGGACGTGAGCGAGATCATCCGCGGTGTCGACGTCGGCGCGGAGTGATTCCGCGGCGATCGTGAGCGGCGTCGCACCGGAAGCGGTGTGCGCCCGCGCGGAACCCTCGCCGAAGCGGGGGGCGAGGGGCAGGCCGGCCGCCGCGAGCAGCAGCGTCGTGCCCGTTCCCTGCCGGTCCGCGACGAACGCCCGTCCTCCGGCGGCCTCGGCGAGCGCCGCGGTGAGGTCTTCGGTCCGCAACGCGGGCAGGTCGGCCTGCAGGGCGCCGACGAGACCGGACGGCGTGTCCCGGCGAAGCAGTTCTTCGCCGTAAAGAAGGGCAGCGTTCAACCCGCCTCGCGACGGCTCGGCGACGATCTCCACCCCGAGCTCGACGAGATCCGCCACCGACGCCGGGTCGGCGGCGACCACCAGTACCCGGCGAACCCCGTCCGCCGAGGTCGCCGCGGCCAGCGTGTCGTACGCCAGCGCCAGGACCAGTTCGGGGTGCCGCTCGGGCACGACCGCGCCGCGAAGGCGCGACTTGCCCTGCGTCGGGCGTTTCATCGGCACGATCAGGTCCACGTCCACATCTGCATTCTTACCCGACCCTCCCTGGACCCCGCTCGTGCTCGGGCGGCAGGATCACTACGGCATCAGTGGTCGATGACGGCACGCGCGACTTCGAGGAGGACGAAATTGGCCCGACGTGAGAAGGGCGGCTTCTGGGTTGGCGTCGCCGCCGTACTGTTCTATCCGGCGACGGCCATCGGCAAGCGCGTCTACCGCGGTGCCGAGAAGATCCCTCGCGAAGGCGGCGCGTTGCTGCTGCTCAACCACGTGTCCCACATGGACCCGGCGGTCGACGCGGTCTTCGTGCACCGGCAGAAGCGGGTGCCGCGTTTCCTCGGCAAGGAGAGCCTGACCAGGACACCGGTCTTCGGCAAGATCTTCGTCGGCGCGGGTCAGATCCCGGTCTCCCGCGGTTCGGCCGCCGCCGGTGACAGTCTCAAGGCCGCCCACCAGGCGTTGCGTGACGGCAAGGTCGTCGTGATCTATCCGGAGGGGACGATCAGCAAGGACCCCGACGGCTGGCCGAAGAAGCCGTTCACCGGCGCCGCGCGGCTCGCGCTGGAGACCGACGTGCCGGTGATCCCGATCGCCCGCTGGGGCACGAACCACATCTTCAACGGCTACACGAAGAAGTTCACGCCGTTCCCGCGCAAGACGATCACGCACCTGGTCGGGGAGCCGATGGACTTGTCGGCCTACAAGGACGGCTCCACGCGCAGCGCGTCCAAACTGCGCGATGTCACCGAGCTGATGATGACCGAGATCACCGCGTTGCTCGCGGAGATCCGCCAGGAGGAACCGCCCGCGAAGAAGCCGGAGGACGACGCCTGATGGCCGGAACCGCCACCGAGGTCCAGCGCCTGACCGTGCTCGGCGCGGGGTCGTGGGGGACGGCGTTCGCCAAGGTGCTCGGCGACGCCGGCCGCGACGTGACCATGTGGGCCCGGCGGCCCGAGGTCGCGGCGGAAATCCGGGAGCGTCACCGCAATTCGTCCTATTTGCCCGATATCGAGCTGCCCGAACGGATCACCGCGACGGCGGATCCGGCCGAGGCGCTCGACGGCGCGCAGGCCGTCGTCCTCGCGGTGCCGAGCCAGACACTGCGGACCAATCTGTCGGAGTGGTCCGGTCTCTTGCCGCGCGAGGCGATCCTGGTGAGTCTCGCGAAGGGCGTCGAACTGGGCACGCTCAAGCGGATGAGCCAGGTCATCGCCGAGATCGCGGCCGTCGACGACGGCCGGATCGTGGTCGTTTCCGGGCCGAACCTGGCGAAGGAGATCGCGCTGGGGCAGCCGTCGGCCGCGGTGGTCGCGTGCACGGACCACGACAACGCCAAGGCGATCCAGCAGGCGAGCTTCAATCAGTACTTCCGGCCGTACACCAACACCGACGTCGTCGGCTGCGAACTCGGCGGGGCGTGCAAGAACGTCATCGCGCTGAGCTGCGGGATGGCCGCCGGGCTGGGGCTCGGCACCAACACGATGGCGACGCTGATCACCCGCGGGCTGGCCGAGATGGCGCGGCTCGGCGCGAAACTCGGTGCCGATCCGCTCACCTTCGCCGGGCTCGCCGGCGTCGGCGACCTGGTGGCGACGTGTTCCTCGCCGCTGTCGCGCAATCGGACCTTCGGCGAGCGGCTAGGCAGGGGAGAGACCCTGCAGGAGGCATTGGACGCCGCGGGCGGGCAGGTCGCCGAGGGCGTCAAGTCGTGTACGTCGATCCGGGAACTCGCGCTGAGCCTCGGTGTCGACATGCCCATCACCGACGCGATGCACCGCGTGTGCCACGAAGGGGTCGACCCGCGGCGCGCGGGTGCCGAGCTGCTCGGACGGTCGCAGAAGCACGAGTGGTCCTGACCGCTGGAGCTGCCTTCACGCGCTTGGAACTCAAGGTTGGCGGCTTGGTCCAAGGGGCTCGAGGGCGAACTCTCTCCAGCCTCGCTGACCGTCCACAGAGGGCGCTATTCACGGAGAAATGCCCGCTTATGTCCAGTTTGGCCGTATTCTCGAGTATGTGAAGGCCCCCTTCATTGCGCTAGACGCAGTGAAGGGGGCCTTCACATACCTATCTGATCGAGTCGGCAAGTCGACATTTCCGCTCGACTTGTGCCCCTTACGGAGGATCGAGAACCGCACGATCGCGACCGACCAGGGCGGACTCGTGGTCCACGGGGTGAGATCGGTTGACCGCCGGGCTCGGCACTGGTTCGCTGAGGGCATGTTCGCACGTGGGATGACTGTGTCGCGGGACCTCTCGGGTCTTGGCGCCGTCGCGTGTGCGTGCCTTTCGTGTGCCCAGTGCTGTTGTCGGTGAACCAGCTTCCGACCCCTGCCCACACGATCTTTCCTTCTGCGAGGACCTCTTCATGTTCGCCGTCCCGGACAACACGCTCGTCATTCCCGAAAACCCCGCCCTGCGCCACCCGGTGCGCGTCGCGCTCGAATTCGCGGCGGACCGGGACCGCTGGCGGCATCTGCTGCGCTATGACCCGGAGGAGCGGTTCTCCGCGCTCGTCGACAGCGACGAACTGCAGGAGATCTGGCTGATGAGCTGGCTGCCCGGCCAGCACACCGACCTGCACGACCACGAATTCGCCGCGGGCGCGTTCACCGTGGTCAGCGGGCAGCTGAGCGAAACCGTCGCCCGGCGCGCCGTCGACGGGCGCGCGGTGACGGAGCTGCATTCGCTGTCGGCCGGGCAGTCACGCGTCTTCGGTCCCGGCTACATCCACGAAGTGCGCAACGAGGGCCCGGACCCCGCCGTCAGCGTGCACGTCTACCGGCACCAGCGCCGAGCCATGCGCCCGTACCACCTGGACCCCGTCTCCGGCCCGACCCGCGTTTAGTCCTCTGAACGCCTTCCTTGCGTGCGCAACTACCGCATTCAGAGGACTAAACGCGGGCGTCGGGGTCAGGTGAGGTCGCCCCGGAGGCGGAATTCGGCCTCGACGCGGTCCCGGGACGCTCCGGTGGCGAGCAGCGTGTGCAGCAGGAGCCGGGATTTACGCGGGTCGAGCCAGCCCGCCATGGTCGCGCCCATCGCGATCAGGTCCGACTCCGAACCACGGAAGCCATAGGTACTCCGGAACGTCGGCCCGGCGCCGGTGCGGCCGGCGACCACGATCGGTACCTCCGGCAGCGCGCGCTCGATGACGTCGGCGGTCGCGGCCGAAACGTGCCCGGCCCCGTTCGCGGCGAGCACCACGCCCTTGACCCCGGCCTTGACCAGCGTCTCCAGCACTTCTCCGGTGTCCTCGACGCCACTTTCGACGATCGGCACCAACCCGGAGAAGTCGGCGTTCTCCAACGACAACGCCGCCGGGCGCGGGGCGACCGGGTGGAAGTAGTGCACCGCGCCCTCCGCGAGCAGGCCGAGCGGACCGGCGGGGTTCGACGAGAACGCCTCGACGTGACTCGAATGCGTTTTGCGGACCCAGCGCGCGAGGTGGACGTCGTCGTTGAACGCGACCAGCGAACCGCGTCCCCGGCTGCGGGGTTCGGCCGCGACGGTCAGCGCGGCGAGCAGGTTCGCCGCGCCGTCCGCGCTGGGCAGGCTGGGATTGCGCATGGCGCCGGTGATGACGATCGGCGCCTCGGAACCCCAAGTCAGCTCGAAGAAATACGCCGTCTCTTCGAGCGTGTCCGTGCCCTGGACCACGACGACGCCTTGGGCGCCTTCGTCGACGGCTCGCGCGGCCCAGTCGCGGGTCCTGATCAGCGTCGCGAAGTCCATCGACGCGCTGGAAATGCCCGCGAGTGTCTCCGCGCTGACGTCCATCTCCAGGTTCTCCCCGAGACCGCCGAGGAGATCCGTGGCGCTGAGCCGGGGGACCGCGTGGTCTTGCCCGTCGCCGGGGACCATGGAGATGGTGCCGCCCAGGGCGGCGACGGCGACCAGCGGCCGTCGGGATTCACTCGACATACCGTCCATTCTCCAAACCTCGCCGGGCCTGGGACAAGCGTTCAGTCCTCTAAATGCGTTTGACGGCTTCGATGGTGAAGCTCGCCGCCAGCCGCTGGGGATCCTTCGTCAGCCGCCATTCCTCCGTCGCGGCGTCCAGGGTCATGAAGCCGGGCAACGCGTTCCACGGCACGCTGTCGTGCTCCACCAGCCGGGTCAGCGTCAGGCCGGCATCGAGCAGCGACATGACGATCTCGCCAAGCCCGTGGTTCCACTCGTGCGCCCGGTTGTGCCGGAACTCCACGTCGGTGTCCACATAGGTCCCCGGCTCGTCGAACACCAGCGGTTCGGCCTGCTCGAAGTACGGATAGTGCGGCGTGATCAGGGGCTGGGTCTCGTCGAGGGTGCCCAGCATCGGGTGCATGTCCCGGATGAACAGCCGCCCGCCCGGCTTGAGCAGCGAGCCGACGACCTGTCCCCAGCGGGCGATGTCGGGCAACCAGCAGATGGCGCCGATTCCCGTGTAGACGAGGTCGAATTCCCCGGTGCCCAGTACGTCGGCGGCACTGTACACATCGGACTCGTAATAGTCGATCTCCGCGCCCGCCTCGCCGGCCAGCCGTCGCGCGATCTCCAGCGCGGCCGGGGAAAAATCGAGTCCGGTCATCCGCGCCCCGAGCCGTGCCAGGGAAAGCGTGTCGGTGCCGATATGGCACTGCAGATGCACTCCGCGCAGGCCGTCGATCTCACCGAGCAGCGGCCGGTCGAAGCGGACCACACCGCTGAGGTGCGCGGGGTCCTGCACGAATCGTTCGTAGCCATAATCCGCCGACGCCGCGTGCGCCGGGGCGCGTTCGTCCCAGTTCGCCCGGTTGACGGTCACGTAGTCCGTCATGAAGTGGCTGCCCTTTCGGCGGCGCTGCGCAGCACGCAGAATTCGTTGCCTTCGGGGTCGCCGAGGACGGCCCAGCCGGTGCCGTCGGGATTGCGCCGGTCGTGCAGGAGGGTCGCGCCGAGCTTCAGCAGACGCTCGACCTCCTCGTCGCGCGGGATGTCCGGCTGGAGACAGAGGTGGATCCGGTTCTTCACCGTCTTCGGCTCCGGGACCTGCCCGAAGAACAGGGTCACGCCGTTGTCGAGTTCGATGATCGCTTCGGGGTCTCCGGGCCGATCGTCGTCCGCCATCGGCTTGCCGACGACGCCGCTCCAAAACCGCCCCAGTTCGTAGGCGTCGGCGCAGTCGAAGAAGAAATTCTGTACGACAGAGGTCATGACGCCGCAGTCTGCCCGAGCCCGAGGAACCCGGCCAACGGTTTAACCGAGCCGAAGCCCCGGCGACCGGTGCACCTGCCGTTCCGCGTCGATGACCAGCACCTGGCAACCCGGCTGCGACGCGACCCAGGAGATCCCTTCGGTCCCCATCGCGAAAGCGGCCGTGGCCAGGGAATCCGCCGTGACAAGGTCGTCGGCGACGACCGTGACACTCAGCAGCCCGGTGGCCGGGAGCCCGGTCCGCCCGTCCAGGATGTGCGCGCCGCGCTCGTATTCCGCCGACGTCGCGACGGCACCGCCGGACGACTCCACCACGGCGCAGATCGCGTCCGGCTGTTCGGGATGCCGGATGCCGACCCGCCAGGGGCGGCCGGGTTCCGGTTCACCGGAGGTGACGACGTCCCCGCCCGCGTTGATACAGAAGACGTCCAGCCCTTCGGCCCGCAGCAACGCCGCCGACCGCCGCACCGCCCAGCCCTTGACCACCGAGTTCGGGTCGAGCCGCCGTCCGGGCAGCCGGGCGGTGAACGCCCCGCCGGACAGCCGTTCGTAGTGGTCGCACAGCGAAAGGACCTCGAGCAGGTCGTCGCTCAGTTCCGACGGCGCGAGTTCGCCGCGGTCGTAGCGGCAGACCTCGCTGCCTGCCTTGAACGGGCTGAACCGGGCGTCGACCTCGCGCAACCAGCCGAAGACGCCGTCGACAGCGAGCTCGGCGAGGTGGCCGCCCGCCCGGACGTCGACCGAGACCGGTAGTCCCATCACCTGCTCGACGCGGTTCATCTGGCGTCCAGTGCCGCCTGCAGCGATTTGACGTACGACTCGCTCGTGGCCGTCGCCCCGGAGACGGTGTCGATGTCGGCGCTCTGCGCGGTCAGCGTCTCCTCCTGCAGCACGGGGATCGCGGCGACCCCGCGCCCGCTGGCCGGTCGTTGCAGCAGCCGCACTTCGGCGATCCTGTCCTCGGCCGAGATCACCAGCCGTACCTGGACGGTGCCGTAGCGGTTGCTTTCGACCGAGCCGTCCAAGGTGCGTTCCGCACCCTCGGAGGCGCCACCGTCCGAAGTGGACCTGCTCGGCGGTGCGGGTGCGGCGACGGCCACGGTTTCCGAGCCGAGCGGATCCGGTTCGTACAGCCAGACACCGAGGAAGCCGGCGGCCGAAAGGGCGACCGTGGCGGCGACGATGGTCTTCTTCATGATCGGGGACTCCCTGGCTCAGGCGGCGAGGCTGAAGCGTTCGGCGTGGACCTGCTGACCCGGCACGCGCAGTTCGCGCAGACTGCGCAACGTCGCCGAGGTCATCCCGGGCGGACCGCACACGAAGACGTCCCGGTCCGCCACGTCCGGCACCATCCGCCGCAGGTTGTGCGGCCCGAGCACCGGACCGTGCGGACCGGCCGGATCGGACGGTCCACTGAGGACCCGGACGACCGCGCCGCGCGCCCGTGCCAGCCCCATCAGTTCCGGCAGCAGGACGGCGTCGTTTTCGCCGCGCACGCGGTAGAGCACCACGACGTGCCCGGAGATCTCCTCCAGCAGCGCGCGGATCGGCGTGATCCCGACCCCGCCCGCGACCAGCAGCGCGTCCGGTTTCCGTTGGTGCATCGTGGTGAACGCGCCGTACGGCCCTTCGGCGAACACCCGCGTGCCGACCTTCAGCGAACGCAACGACGCACTGCCGTCACCGGCCGCCTTCGCGGTCAGCCGCAGGGTGCGGCCGTCGGGCGCGGCGGACAGCGAGAACGGGTTGGCCTGCCACCAGCGATCCCTGGTCATGAAGCGCCACAGGAAGAACTGTCCGGCCTTCGCGGGCATTTTGTCGAGGTGTTCGCCGGTCATGTACACCGAGACGACGTCGTGGGATTCGGGGACCACGGCGACGACCTTCAACCGGTGGCGCAGATTCCGCGCCAGCGGCAGTACCACGCGGCCGGCGAGCACCGAGCCGAGCGCGACACCCCACAGCGCCCACCAATAGGCCTGTGCCCCCGGCGACGACGTGAACGATCCGCCCAGCGCGATCTGATGCGTGAACGCCAGCACGACCGCGGCGTAGGCGTAGAGGTGGATGAAGTGCCAGGTCTCGTACGCCAGACGACGTCGGGCGAAGCGCGCGGAGACGGCGCCGACGAGCAGGATCAGCGCGAACGCGACGACAGCGCGCAGGATCCCCTCCAGTTCGGTCACCATCGTGACGAACTCGTCCCCCACGCCGTTGTCCTCGACCTGCGCGTAACCGAAGACGATGAAGACGAAATGGGCGAGCAGCGTCCACAGCAGGCCGAACCCGGTCCAGCGGTGCCAGCCGGTGAGCCGGTCCATGCCGAGACGGCGGTCCAGCCACGGCAGCCGGGCGACCAGCAGCAGCTGGAACGCCATCGCCAGCGCCCCGTACAACCCGGCGAGCCTGCCGATGCCGATGAGGACGTTGTCCGAGGGCCCGGCGGAGAAGAACAGCATGGTCACGGCGGCCACGTTGGCCCCCAGGAAGGTGAAGAGCCCCGCACGTGCCGCGATCCTGGGACGGATCGCCGGGCGCGGTCTCACGGCGGTCTGCGTCATGGTGGTCACACGTGGTCCCTTCCGGTCCGGTTCAATACCGACCCTGCGGTGCCAAGCTGTGACCTGTCTGGGCGGAACCTGTCGGCTTGCTGTCGGATGGGTTCCCGCCTCGCCCTCGCGCGCGCGTTCACGGAGGATGGGCCTCGTGCACACCGAGAACCCCGTCCGCCTGCTCGTGGTGGACGACGAGCCGCATATCGCCGACCTGGTGGCCACCGTCGCCAGGTACGAAGGCTGGGAAGCCGTCACCGCCGGCTCTGGCGAGGCCGCGCTCGAACGCGCCGCCGAATTCGCGCCCGACATCGTCGTGCTCGACCTGATGCTCCCCGGGATCGACGGGTTCACCGTGCTGGACAAACTCCGCGAGGCCGGGACAGCGGTGCCCGTCGTCTTCCTCACCGCGAAGGACGCGACCGCGGACCGCGTCGCCGGGCTGACCCGGGGCGGCGACGACTACCTCGTCAAGCCGTTCTCGGTCGAGGAACTGATGGCGAGGCTGCGCGCGGTCCTGCGGCGGAGCACGAACCAGGCCAAGGCGGCGCTGTTGCGGGTCGGCGACCTGACCCTGAACGAGGACACCCGCGAGGTCGCGCGCGGCGGCAAACCCGCCGAGCTGACGCCGACCGAGTACGAACTGCTGCGCTACCTCATGCGGCGTTCGCCCTCGGTGCTGTCGAAGGCGCAGATCCTCGACCACGTGTGGGAGTACGACTTCGGCGGCCGGTCCAATGTGGTCGAACTCGTCATCTCGCACCTGCGCCGCAAACTCGACGACGGTGACGAGCCGCTGATCCACACCGTGCGCGGCGTGGGGTACGTGGTCCGGCGGGCGGCGCGATGAAGGTGCTGCGCCGGTGGTACGACGCCTGGCGCTCCTCACGGCTCGGTACCCGCCTGGCGCTGGGGCTCGGCGTGCTGGCGCTGGTCGTGTTCGCCGTCGTCGGCACCGTGATGGTCGGCATCATGAAGGGTTATCTGAACGACCGGCTCGACGAGCAGCTCGCCAAGACCCAGATCAGCCAGGTCCCGTCGCTGCGGACCACGCACGGTGGGAAACCGCAGCAGTCCTACGGCTGGTTCTCGGCGGTGTTCTCGGTACAGAACGGCGACGCGCTGCCGCAGGCGGGCGGCTCCCTGCCAGCGGACACGAAGGCGCTCGAAAAGGTCGCCGAGGACGCGACGCGGACCGAGGTGCTGCGCACCGTCTACATCGAGGACAAGGGCACCTATCGCGTCCGGGCCTGCCCGATCGAGCCGAGCCAGAACATCGTGCTGGTCAGCGCCGCGCCGCAGGCGGAGCTGGACCGGACGGTGAACCAGCTGGTGATGGTGGAGGTCGTCGCGTTCCTGCTGGCGCTGGCGGTGCTGGTGATCGCCGGACGGCTGGTGCTGCGGCGCGGGCTGCGGCCGCTGAGCGACATGGCCGGGACGGCGCACGCCATCGCGTCGCACGATCTCACCACGAACGCCGATCTTCCGGTGCGCGCCAGGGCCAACGGCGGCGGCGCCGAAGTTGAGGAACTGCGGACGGCGTTCAACGTGATGCTGGCGCACCTCGATTCCTCGCTGGCCGCGCGCCGGGAGGCGAACGAACGGCTCCGGCGCTTCATCGCCGACGCCTCCCACGAACTGCGCACCCCGCTGACGTCGATCCGGGGCTACGCCGAGCTTTTCCGGTACGCGGCGGCGAACGAACCCGCCGAACGCGAAGCACACCTGTCGAAAATCCGGGAAGAGACCGAGCGGATGAGCGTGCTCGTCGACGACCTCCTGTTGCTCGCCCGCCTCGACGCGCCGGAGACCGAAGCGCCGCTGCGACTGGTCGACGTCGACGTCGCCGAGCTGGTCACCGACGCGGGGGAGGCCTTCGCCGCCGGTCGCCCGGATCATCCGCTGACCGTCGGCCCGCTACCGGAAGGTGTTGTCCTGCAAGCCGATCCGGTGCGCCTGCGGCAGGTGCTGGACAATCTGCTCGCCAACGCCGCGGTGCACACGCCGCCGGGGACGGCGGTCACGCTGTCGGCTTCGGCCTCGGATTCGGAGGTCGTGCTGCGAGTGAGCGACGTCGGCCCGGGGATCCCGCCGGACGCGCGGGAACGGATCTTCGACCGGTTCTACCGGGTCGACACCGCCCGCACCCGCGGCAACGGCGGGACCGGGCTCGGGCTTTCCGTGGTGCTCTCGCTGGTCTCCGCGCACGGCGGGACGATCGACGTCGCGAGCGGGCCGGGGTCGACGACGTTCACCGTGCGGCTGCCACGCGACCGCCCGTAACCCTCCAGCCCGCGCTATGAAGGACGCTTTCCTTGCAAATTTCGCAAGGAAAGCGTCCTTCATTGCACGTTGGTGAGCGCTACCCGACGCGCCGCTTCACGTGATCCGGCACCGTCCACTCCGAAGCCAGGTCCGCCGACGGCTCCGGCTCCCCGAACACGGTCCGCACCGGCAGTACCCCCGCCCACGAGAGATCCGCCGCCACCTCGTCCTCGGGGTCGTCGGGACCTTCGCCGCGCATCTTCACCGACGCCTCGGTGAGGTCCAGTTCCAGCACCGAAACCGACGCGAATTCCTTCGCGTTGACGTCTCGCGCGTGCTCCCACGAGCCGGGCGCGAGGTGGTCGGTCAGCACGCGGAGGCCGTGCATCTTCCGGTCGGCGTCGGTGACCGCCCTCGCCGTGCCCAGGATCACCGCGCTGCGGTAGTTCATCGAGTGGTTGTTGATCGAGCGCGCGTAGACGATGCCGTCGAGCAGGGTCACCGTGACACAGACCTCGACGCCGTCGGAGTCGCGCATACTCCTCGCGCCGGTCGATCCGTGCAGGTAGAGCGTGTCCCCGTCGCGGCCGTAGCCGGTCGGGATGACCAGCGGGAAGCCGTCGCGCACGACGCCGAGATGGCAGATCAGGGCTTCGTCGAGCACCGCGTACAGCGCCGGGCGGTCGGTGAGCGCGCGGTTCTTCTTGCGGCCGAGCGTGGTTCGGTCGGTGGGAGAGAGCGGGGTGGACATGGGAGCAGTCTCACCCACCAGAGTGGCCTGTAATAACGGCCAATTCTCCTATACTTGAGAAGGCCACTTCCGGAAGTGTGGAGTACAGCATGTCCGACACCGCCCTGCCGGTCAGCCTCGACCGCGATTCCGTCGTCCCGCTCGCGGTGCAGCTGGCCGACGCCTTGCGCGCGGCCGCCGGCGACGGGCACCTGCGTGGCGGCGACAGGCTGCCCTCGACCAGGGCGCTCGCGCACCGGCTCGGCGTCAGCCGCACCGTGACGTCGGCGGCGTACGAGCAGCTTCACGCCGAGGGCTGGATCGCGGGCCGCCACGGCTCCGGCACCTATGTCACCACCACGCCGCCAGCGGACAGATCATCGAAAGGTCCGGTGCCCGGCATCCCCGCCACGCCGCCCACACTGGTCGACCTCACCCCGGGCGTGCCGTGGGCCGACGGACTCGAGAAGGCGGCCTGGCGCCGCGCGTGGCGGGCCGCCGCCGATCCACGGCCGACATATCGCGAGGACAGGTCCGGTCTGCCCGCGTATCGCGACGCGGTGTCCGAACATCTGCTGCGGCACCGGGGCCTCGCCGCCGGAACGGTGCTGGCCACCGGCGGTACGACGGCGGCGGTGATCGAACTCGCGGGCGCGGTCCTCGCCCGCGGCGACCGGGTCGCGATCGAGGAGCCGGGTTACCAGCGCGCCGTGCAGGCGTTCCGCCGGGCGGGGCTGGAGGTCGTCCCCGCCCGCGTCGACGAAGAGGGCCTGCGCCCGGACGCGATCCCGGCCGGCGTCCGCGCCGTCTACTGCTCGCCCGCGCACCAGTACCCGCTCGGCAGCCGGATGAGCGCGTCCCGCCGGGTCGAGCTGGTCGAACTCGCCCGAGCCGAGGGCATGCTGGTGATCGAGGACGACTACGACGGCGAGCTGCGGTTCGACGTCGCGCCACTGCCGTTGCTGGCCGCGCTCGCCCCCGACGTCGTCGCGCATCTCGGGACCACGAGCAAGATCCTGACCCCGGCGCTGGGCGCGGGCTGGATGGTCGCGCCGCCGCCGGTCGCGGCGGCGGTGCTGGAATACCGGGAGGCGACCGGAACGCGTCCGTCGCCCGCCGGTCAGCGGGTGCTCGTCGAGCTGGCGCGGCACGGCGATCTGGGGCGCCACTTGCGAAAGCTCCGGCGAGAACTGTCGGAACGCCGGTCGCTGGTTTCGGACGCCTTGACCTCGGCTGGGATCCCGGTGCTCGGCGACGACGCGGGGGCGCATCTGGTCGTCCCTTGTGGATCGGCGCCCGAGGAGGCGGCGCGGCTGGCGGCGGCGGAACGCGCCGGGATCCGGCTCGACGGTCTCGCCCGGCACTTCGCCGGGACACCGACGGTGTTCGGGAATCTCATCGGTTACGCGGGTTGTTCGCGAGAAGCGCTCCAGTCCGCGTTGAAACCGCTGCTCTCCCTGCTCGGCGGTTGATCTTGACCTCCAGTTCGCTGGAGGTCGTACTTTGCGCTCATGCAGCAGATCAGAGTGTCCCGCTTCGGCGACCCCAGCGTCCTCGAACCGGTCGAGTCCCCGGCGTGTTCGCGATCGAGCCGCCGTACGTGCCGGGCGGCGCGGTGGCGGGCACCGTCGACGCCGTGGGAGCCGGAGTCGACGAGACCTGGCTGGGCAAGCGGGTCATCTCCCATGCGGCGGGCGGCTACGGCGGGGGATACGCGGACACGGTCATCGCGCGGCCCGACGACACCTTCCCCATCCCCGAAGGCCTCGATTCCCAGCACGCCGTGGCCCTGTTCGACGACGGCAGCACCGCGCTGGCCCTGCTGGAGAAGACCCCGGTCCAAGCGGGGGAGCGGGTGCTGGTGGTGCCGGGCGTCGGCGGTCTCGGCAGCCTGCTGGTGCAGCTCCTGCGCGCGGCGGGGGCCACCGTCATCGCGGCGGTCCGCGGCGCGGACAAGGCGGCGATCGCCCGGAAACTGGGTGCCGAGCCGGTCGACTACTCGACGGCCGACTGGACGGGTGAAGTGCTCGCGCGCACCGGAGGCCGACGGCTGGACGTGGTGTTCGACGGCGTCGGCGGCGAACTGGGCGCGGCCTCACTCGCGCTGCTCGGGAACGGCGGCCGGTTCTCCGGCTACGGCATGTCCAGCGGCGCGGAGACCGTGATCGGCGACGCCGACCGCGCCCGGCTGACCCTTGTGGACATGGCGCAGCTGGTCGGTTTCTGGCCAGAGACGCCGCGGCGGGTGCGCGAAGTGCTGCGGCTGGCCGCCGACGGCGCGCTGACGCCGGTCATCGGCCGGACGTACCCGCTGGCGGAGGCGGCCGCCGCGCACTCGGACATCGAGGCGCGGCGCTACACCGGGAAGAGCCTGCTCCTGCCCTGAGGAGGCTCAGAAGCGCAGCGGTACCGCGGGGAGGTTGGCGGCGATGACGTCCGAAATGGTCTGGAGCGGCCCCGTCCCCGCGGTGTTCGGCACGGTGAGTGCCGTGTAGACGGGGCGGTCCACCACGAACCACGTCGCGGTGTCCTCGCCCTCGACCTGCAGCCATTGGACACCGTTGATCGTCCGCAGTCGCGACGTCGGGGTCAGCTCCGGCGGCTTGCCGAGCCCGCACCGCAGCACCACCGGGTCGCCGGTGCCCCAGCCGACCGTCGCCTCGGGGGCGGGGTCGGCCAGCTTCCGCCGGACCAGGGTATTCCCGGACGACGTGAGCTCGTGCGGCAACGCGCCGACGAGCTTCGCGCACTCGGGCGAGCCCGACTGCGGCGCCGGGACCGGGACGAGCGGAAGGGGGCCGTCGGCGGCCGGGGCGCCGGAATCCGCGCCCCGGGTCAGCCCGAAGACGGCCACGCCCGCGACGAGCAGGATCGCCAGGCAGGCGGCCGCGATCAACAGTGGTTTCGGGGGAGCGCCGGTGTCCGTGTCAGCCACCGGACCACTACACCACCTCTTACAGATTCACCACAGGGCAGGTCAGGGTCCGAGTGATGCCCTCCACGTTCTGCACCTTGGCGACCACGAGCTGGCCGAGCTGATCGACGGTGTCGGCCGCGGCCTTGACGATGACGTCGTAGGGACCGGTGACATCCTCCGAACTGGTGACACCGGAGATGGTGGAGATCTCCGCGGCGACCGCGGCGGCTTTGCCGACCTCGGTCTGGATGAGGATGTATGCGTGGACCACGGCGCGCCCCTTCGTAAAAGTCGGCTCAAGGTAGGAACGTTGTAGCAACGTATCGCCAGCCCCGGGAAAAACCTAGGGCTTCCGACTATCGGTGATCGACATTTGTCCGGACAAGGGAAAGTGGAGGTGACGGGTGTCACCGAATGACGGCACGGTCGCCGGGACCGGTGAATTCCGGCTGATCGAAGCGGTGACGGCCGGCCGGAAACAGCCGGAGACGACCCTGCTCGGACCGGGGGACGACGCGGCCGTCGTGGCCACCCCGGACGGCCGGACGGTGGTGTCCACCGACGTTCTCGTGCAGGGAGTGCATTTCCGTCTCGACTGGTCCAGCGCCGAACAGGTCGGGCGCAAGGCGGTCGCGGTGAACCTCACCGACATCGCCGCCATGGGCGCCCGCCCGACGTCCGTCCTCATGGGATTCGCCTGCCCGCCGGACACCGAGACGGCGCTCGTCACCGAACTCACCCAGGGCATGTGGGCCGAAGCCGACCGCGCCGGCGTCGGCATCGTCGGCGGCGACATGGTGCGAGCCGACCAGATCGTGATCAGTGTCACCGCTTTGGGTGACCTCGGTGGCCGGGAACCGGTGACGCGGTCCGGCGCGCGTCCCGGCGACGTCGTCGCGGTCTGCGGGCGGCTCGGCTGGGCGGCCGCCGGACTCGCCGTGCTCGGGCGGGGTTTCCGCTCCCCGGTCAGCGTGGTCAACGCGCAGCGCTGCCCCGAACCGGACTACGAGGCCGGGATCCGCGCGGCCGACGGCGGCGCGACCTCGATGATCGACGTCTCCGACGGCCTCCTGTCCGACCTCGGCCACATCGCCACCGCCTCCGGCGTCGGGATCGACGTGCGGACGGCCGATCTCGACGTGTCGAGCAGGCTGACCGAAGTCGGCACCGCGCTCGGCGCCGACCCGCTGAAATGGGTGCTGACCGGCGGTGAGGACCACGCGTTCGCGGCCACCTTCCCGCCGTTCGGCGACCTGCCGGAGGGCTGGTCGGAGATCGGCGTCGTGACCATGCCGGACTCGGGAGTGACCGTGGACGGGAAGCGGTACGGACACGACAGCGGCTGGCAGCACTGGCGCTAGGAGCGCGTCCGACGCCACGAGAGCGGAAGGGCTCGGGCGTGCCGACCCGACAATCGGCGGGGACTTCGATCGACATGAGCGCGCATCGACGGTGGGGATCGGCTCCTGCACTCGCTAATCTCGCGCTCATGGACATTCGCGTGCTGCCCTACGAGCACCCCGACGCGGTGAAACTGCTGGCCGAGGCCCAGCTCGAGTTGGCGGCCAGGTACGGCAGTGAAGACGTGACCCCGATGGACGCCGCGCAGTTCGCCGCGCCGCGGGGGCTGTTCCTGACCGCGTACCTGGACGACGTCCCGGTCGCGTGCGGCGCGTGGCGATCACACGACAGTCCTGAGCCGTTGGTTCCCGGTGACGCCGAGATCAAGCGCATGTACGTGACGGCTTCGGCGCGGGGACGCGGGCTCGCGCGGGCGATCCTCGCCGACCTGGAGCGGACGGCCGCCGAGGCCGGACGGCGGCGCATGGTCCTGGAGACGGGGGACAAACAGCCGGAAGCCATCGCTCTGTACGAGTCGGCGGGCTATCGGGAGATGCCGGGCTTCGGGTACTACAAGGACGAGCCGGAAAGCATCTACTACGCCAAGTCGCTGGTCTAGGGAGAAACACCGTGCCGATCTCCGCGTTGGGCCGGATGGTCGGCGCGGGCGCGGTTCTCTCATATGGGTCCTATGTGGACAATGGGCGGATCGTGCTCGGCGGCTCGGTTCAGGGTCGAACTCCGCCGTATCGAGTGACGTGAGTAAGCTCGCACGCCGTGACCGCACGACCGCTGCAGGACATCGTCGAAGCAGGCTGGGCGCAGGCCCTCGAACCGGTGGCGCCGCAGGTCGCCGCGATGGGGGAGTTCCTCCGCGCGGAGATCGCCGCGGGCCGGACCTACCTCCCCGCGGGGGAGCACGTGCTGCGGGCCTTCCAGCAGCCGTTCCATGACGTGCGGGTGCTGATCGTCGGACAGGACCCGTACCCGACGCCCGGGCACGCGGTCGGGCTGAGCTTCTCGGTGGCGCCGGACGTCCGGCCGATCCCGAAGAGCTTGATCAACATCTACAAGGAGTACTGCGAGGACCTCGGGCACCCGTTGCCGTCCAACGGCGACCTGACGCCGTGGGCCGAGCAGGGTGTACTGCTGCTCAACAGGTCGCTGACGGTGCAGCCCGGGAAATCGAACTCGCACCAGGGCAAGGGCTGGGAAGCGGTCACCGAACAGGCCATCAAGGCCCTGGCCGCGCGGGACGAGCCGATGGTGGCGATCCTGTGGGGACGCAACGCGCGGAACCTGAAGCCGATGCTGGGGAAGGTGCCGTGCATCGAGTCGGCGCACCCGAGCCCGCTTTCCGCGCACGCCGGCTTCTTCGGCTCGCGTCCCTTCAGCCGGGCGAACCAGCTGCTGGAGCAGCAGGGCTCGGCGCCCGTGGACTGGAAGCTTCCCTAGCCTTCACGAGCTGGCGCTTGTGACTGCAGTTACCGGTGTGACTTCTGAGATTTCGCCAGGGTCTGTGAAGGCCTCCTTCCCTACCCTCAAGGTAGGGAAGGAGGCCTTNNTGGGTGCTCCGAAGAGCACCCGCCATTCCCCAAAAACCCGGCTCAGCCGCGAACGACCTTGCCCGCCTTGATGCACGAGGTGCAGGCGTTCAGGCGCTTGCGCTGGGACAGACCGATCTTGGCGTGAACAGTCTGGATGTTCGGGTTCCACCGGCGGTTGGTACGCCGGTGGGAGTGCGAGACCGACTTGCCAAAGCCCGGTCCCTTGCCACAGACGTCGCACACGGCAGCCACGTCGAACTCCTCTGGATCTGGGACAAAGAATGACGCGCCCAGCATGCTGGGCAACTCGACCATAGTAACCAGTGGCTCAGCGGCCTCCGGCACCGGGTCGATACCCTCGCTGGAACAGGTAGGAGGTTACGGGGTGCGGGTGCTGGACGTGGCGGCGGTGTCGGCCTGGTCGGCTGCCTGTGTGCACAGCCTGTCGGTGCTGCGGCCGTCGATCGACGGCATCAACGTCTACCCGGTCGCCGACTCCGACACCGGCTCCAACCTGCTGTTCACCATGACCGCCGCCCGCGACGCGCTGGCCTCGGCCGAGCCGGAGGACACCGCCGAGGCGCTGTCGGCCTTCGCCAAGGGCGCGGTCGCCGCGGCCAAGGGCAACTCCGGCGTGATCATGTCGCAGGTCGTGCGCGGGATCGCCGAGACGGCGGCCGGCAGGGAACTCGACGGACCGGGGCTCGCGGCGGCGCTCGAATGCGCCGACAGGGCGGCCACGGGGGCGGTGAGCCGTCCGGTCGCCGGGACCATTCTGACCGTCCTCCACACCGTCGCCGCCGCAGTCCGCGACGCGACCGGGTCACTCGAAGAGGTGGCCGCGACGGCGGCGCGCGTCGCCGCCGAAGCGCTGGAAGAGACCCCGAAACAGCTTCCCGTCCTGGCCGTGGCCGGGGTGGTCGACGCGGGTGCTCGCGGCCTCGTCGCGGTCCTCGACGCGCTTTCCGGCGTGATCTCCGGCGGCGTCACCGAACCGGAGCATCCGCTCGAAGCCCATCACCATCACACGATCGAGGCACCGACGGCCTGGGAGGTCATGTACCTCCTCGACGGCGTCGACGAGAAAAGCCTCCCCGCCCTGCGCAAGACCCTCAGCGGGCTCGGCGACAGCGTCACCGTCGCGGGCGACGGCGCGGGCGGTTTCGCCGTCCACGTGCACTGCGCGGACATCGGCGCGGCGCTGGAGGCCGGGATCGCGCTGGGCCGCCCCCGCAAAGTCCGGGTCGAGCCGCTGATCACGCCGACACCGGTCGAGGTCGGCGCCGGGATCGATCGTTCGGTGGTCGCCGTGGTCCACGGCGGACCGCTGGCGGAACTGCTGCGCGCGGAGGGCGTCGCGGTGCTGTCCGTGCCGCAGGGGGGCTCGCCGACGGTCGAGGAGATGCTGGGCCTGATCAACGAGGCCGCCGGGCACCACGTCACCGTCCTCCCCGGTGGACGGCGGCTGACCGCGGCGGCGGACGCGGCGGCGGGCCACGCGATGGCCGCCGATCGCGACGTCGTCGTCATCCCGTGCGTTTCGCCGGTCCAGGTACTGGCCGCGCTGGCCGTGCACGATCCAGGTCGCCGCACCAACGACGACGTGGTCGCGATGGCCGAAGCGGCCGCCGCGACCAGGCGTGGCGAACTGCGGATCGCGCAGGAGGAATCGCTAACCTGGGTGGGCAGGGCGCAGGCCGGTGACGTCGTCGGCCTCGTGGACGGCGAGGTCGTGTTGATCGAGCCCGCGCCCGCCTCGGAGACGAACCTGGTCGCGGCAGCGGTCAGCGTGCTGAACCGGATGCTGGCCCTCGGCGGGGAACTGGTCACCGTGCTGACCGGGGTCGACGCGCCGGTCCGGCTTCCCGGTGAGCTCGCCGATCAGCTCCGCCTGGAACATCCCGAGATCGAGCTGACGAGTTACGCCGGCGGCCAGTCCGACGCCGTGCTGCTGATGGGGGTGGAGTGACCGCATGACGAACCTGCGCGCGGACCTCAAGCTGGTCGTGGGCGCGGCGACGGCGAAGGCACTCGCCAACGGCCTCAAGATCGAGACGGTCAGCGATCTGCTGCGCCACTATCCGCGCCGCTACGCCGAACGTGGCCAGCTCACCGACATCGCCGGACTCGAACTGGGTGAGCACGCGACCGTGATGGCGCGGATCGAACGCGTCACCAAGCGCCGGATGAAGTCGCGCAGCGGCACCCTGCTGGAAATGGTGATCACCGACGGCAAACGCCGTCTGCAGTGCACCTTCTTCAACCAGGCCTGGCGCGAAAAGGAACTGGTCCCCGGCAAGAACGGTCTCTTCGCGGGCAAGGTCACCGCCTTCCGCGACGTGCTGCAGCTGGCGAACCCCGAGTACGAACTGTTCGACGCCGATCGGCAAGCGGAGGCGATGGACGACTTCCTCGCCGAGATCATCCCGGTCTACCCGGCGGCGCAGGGAATCCCGACGTGGGTGATCGCCAAGGCCGTCCGGCAGGTGCTGGACGTGCTCGAGGTCGACGAGGACCCGATGCCGACGGAACTGCTGGCCCGGTACGGCCTGCCCAGCCTGGAAAGCGCGCTCCGCGGCATCCACCGCCCGTCGAGCTGGGAGGCGCTGAACTCCGCGCGCCACCGGCTCAAATGGGACGAGGCCATGGCGGTGCAGCTGATCTTCGCGCAGCGGCGGCATTCCCTGGTCTCCCGGCCCGCGAAAGCCTGCCCGCACACCGATGGCGGCATCCTCGACGCCTTCGACAAACGGCTCCCGTTCGAGCTGACGGCGGGGCAGCGCGAGATCGGCGACGAGATCGCCCGCGACCTCTCGACCGAGCATCCGATGAACCGGTTGCTGCAGGGCGAGGTCGGTTCAGGCAAGACCGTGGTCGCCTTGCGCGCGATGCTGCAGGTCGTCGATTCCGGGCGGCAGGCGGCGATGCTGGCGCCGACTGAGGTGCTCGCCGCGCAGCACGCGCGCTCACTGCGCGAGATGCTCGGCGACCTCGGGCAGGCCGGCGAACTCGGCGGCGCGGAGAACGCGACCCGGGTGACCCTGCTCACCGGTTCGATGGGCGCCAAGGAACGCAAGAAGGCCCTGCTGGAGACCGTCAGCGGCGAGGCGGGGATCGTCGTCGGCACGCACGCGCTGATCCAGGACACGGTGTCCTTCGCGGACCTCGGCCTGGCCGTGGTCGACGAGCAGCACCGCTTCGGCGTGGAACAGCGGGACGCGCTGCGCTCCCGAGGTGCCGACGAGACCAGCCCGCACGTGCTGGTCATGACGGCGACGCCCATCCCGCGCACCGTCGCGATGACCGTCTACGGCGACCTGGAGATCTCCGCGCTGCGCGAGATGCCGGTCGGGCGGTCACCGATCAAGACGTCGGTCGTGCCGGTCGCGGAGCGGCCCGCGTGGCTGGACCGGGCCTGGCAGCGGGTCCGCGAGGAATGCGGCAAGGGACATCAGGCCTACATCGTCTGCCCGCGGATCGGTGACGAACCGGCGTCGGACAAGGGCGACAAGCGGCCGGCGCTCGCGGTGCTCGAAGTGGCGCCCGAACTGGCCGAAGGTCCGCTGAAGGGGCTGAAGATCGGGGTCCTGCACGGCCGGATGCCCAGTGACGAAAAGGACGCCGTGATGCGGGCGTTCTCCGCGGGCGACCTGGACGTCCTCGTCGCGACCACCGTGATCGAGGTCGGCGTGAACGTGCCGAACGCGACCGCGATGGTGATCATGGACGCGGACCGGTTCGGCATCAGCCAGCTGCACCAGTTGCGCGGCCGGGTCGGCCGGGGCAGCGTGCCGGGGCTGTGCCTGCTGGTCACCGAAACCCTGGACGGGACGACGACCCGCGAGCGGCTCGCGGCCGTCGAGTCCACAACGGACGGTTTCGAACTGTCCAGAATGGACCTCGAACTCCGCCGTGAGGGTGACATCCTCGGCGCCGCGCAGTCGGGCAAGAAATCGACCTTGAAACTGCTGTCGCTCCTGCGTGACGAGGACGTCATCGCCGAGGCGAGGGCCCGTTCGTTGGAAATCGTCGGAAAGGATCCGGCCTTGGGGAATTTCTTGGGGCTCGCGCATATGATCGCCGACGTCGTCGACGAAGAGCGCGTGGAGTATCTGGAAAAAAGCTGACACGCGGATCTCTGCCCGATCGGACCTTGTCGGCGGGCGGGCGGAGGCGTTCCCTTGTTCTGCACAGTCACGTTCTGTGCGGGCGAGGGAGGGTGCGGAATGACCTCAGCGGTGCGGGTCCAGCTCGGTGAGGACGGGGCCGACGCCGAGCGGGTCGATCAGCTCACGGGATACCTTCGCGGGGAGCTGCTCGAACGCGGCGTCGCCGAGGTCAAGGCGTTGCCCGCCGGTCCGGCGCCGCCCGGCTCGCGTGGATTCGACGTCGCCACGGTGGGTGGGCTGCTGGTCACGCTGGGGCAGTCGGCGGGCGGCCTGCGCACGATCGTCGCGACCGTGCGGGAATGGCTCTCGCGCGGTGGCCGGGTGAAGCGCACGGTGCGCCTGGAAATCGACGGTGACGTGCTGGAGCTGTCCGAAGCGAACAGCACCGACCAGGACAAACTCGTCGATCTCTTCGTGAGCAGGCATTCGGGCTCATGACCGGCGAGCGGCGGGCCCTGATCATCGCCAACGGGGAGTACGACAACCCCGGGCTGAGCGCGTTGCGGTCCCCGGCAGCCGATGCCGAGGCGCTCGCCGAAGTCCTCGCCGATCGCAACATCAGCGAGTTCGACGTCCAGGTGGTGCGGGACGAAACCGCGCACGTGATCGCGAGCCGGGTCGAGGATCTGTTCGCCGACAGCGCGCCGGACGACGTCCTGCTGGTGCACTTTTCCTGTCATGGCTTGAAAAGCGAGTCGGGCGAGCTGTTCTTCGCCGCCCGCAACACCCGGCCGGAACGACTGGCGTCGAGTGCCGTGCCCGCCGATTTCGTCCAGCGCTGTCTGCGGATGAGCCGGTCGCGCAGCATCGTGCTCCTGCTGGATTGCTGCTACGGCGGGGCTTTCAGCCAGGGGGTCGCGGTGCGCGCCTCCGGTGAGGCGGGGGTTTTCGACGCCTTCCCCGGCGGTGGCTTCGGTGGCCGCGGCCGCGCGGTGATCACCGCGTCGAACTCCATCGAGTACGCCTTCGAGGGCGATCACCTCGCCGACGACCACGCCCGGCCGTCGGTGTTCACCTCGGCGCTGGTCGACGGGCTCCGGACCGGCGACGCGGACCGCGACGAAGACGGCTGGATCGCGCTCAGCGAGCTTTACGACTACCTGTTCGACAGCGTCCGCGAGCGGAATCCGAATCAGACGCCCAGCCGTGACATCGAAATGCAGGGCGAGCTGTACCTGGCCAGGAGCAGGCGCCGCCGGATCAAGCCGTCACCCGTCCCGGCCGATCTGCGCGCCGCGAGCGAGGATCCGAACATGTTCACCCGCCTCGGCGCGGTGACGGAACTCCAGCGACGGCTCATGAGCGAGAACCTCTCCGTCGCGATCGGCGCCCACGAAGTCCTCACCACGATGGCGCAGAACGACATCCAGCACATCGCCGACGCGGCGGGCGCGGCGCGGGAGGAAGCGCGGGTGCGCACCGAACCCGAGGTGCTGCGCTTCGGCCAAGTCGTCCGAGGATCGCGGCCGGAGGCGCGGATCCGGCTGGCCGGACCGCCGATCGCACGGGCCTGCCGGTTCGCTTCGTCGCATTCCTGGCTGCAGGTGACCGAAGCCGCCGACGGGGCCGAAGTTTCGCTGGACCTCGCGGAGATCGGGCCGTTCGACGGGCAGGTCACCGTGACCGGGCCCACCGGGGAGGTGGAGGTGCGAGTCGAAGGCGAGGTCATTCAGGAACCGGAGACGCGACCGACCCCTGAACCGGAGCCCGGACCCGCGCCCGTGCCGGAACCGAGGCCGGTGCACGCTCCCGCGCCGACGCCCGAGCCCGCCCGGCGCCCCACACCGCCCGCCGAAACGGGGCCCTCTCGGACGAAACGTGACCCGTTCGCGGTCGCCGCCGCCCTGTTCGCGTTCGCGTCCGCGGTGTACCTGGTGATCATCGCTTTCCCGCTCAGCAGCAGTGTGGAGGACTTCTTCGAGGACGGCGGCTGGACCATCATCCCGCTCGGCGCCCTCGCCATCGGTGCGGGAATCGCGATGCTCACACCGAAAACGCGCCGGATGACCGGGCCGGGGCTGGTGTGCGGGCTGGCGCTGCTCTCGATGATCCCGTTCGGCCCGGTCGCCCTCGTGATCGCGGACGGCTGTCTGCTCGTCGCGGCCGTCTGCGCGCTGGTGTCGGTGCGACGTGACCGGAGTTTCCGGCTTGAGATGGGAAAACCACAAGGCGCACTGACTGTGGCGGCTCTCGTTTCCGGGATCTGCGCCACGCTCGGGCTCGTGATCCAGGCGGCCGGACTGTTCGGCTACTCCTCGTCCCGGGCCGACGAGGGCGCGATCTACGTCATGGTCGCGGTGGTCCTCCTGATCGGCACCGTGCTCGGCGGCTTCCTGCGGCCGGTGGCGTTCGGCGTCGCCTTCCTCGGCGGGGTGTCCGGCGGCGGGTTCGCCATGGTGTGCGCGCTGTTCTACGCGTTGCCGAGCACCGGCGTGGCCTACGTGGGCTGGGTGATGGCGCTATCGATGACGATCACGTTCACCCTCGTCGTCGCCTTCGCCGCGCGCAAGGCATCGGCGGAGAACTGACGATGGCCGCGATCCGGCCCGCGACCGTCGAGGACGCCTGGCCCATCGCCGAGGTGAACGTCCGGTCATGGCAGTCGGCGTACCAGGGCCTGCTGCCCGAGGTCTACCTGCGCGATCTCTCGGTCGAGGGCCGGGCCGCCCGCTGGCAGCGGATCCTCGCCGATCCCGCCAACCAGGGCGACATCCTGGTCCTCGTCGAGGACGGTGCCCTCCTCGGTTTCACCGCCGTCGACCGGATCCGCGGCGAACTGCGCGCGATCTATCTCGCGCCGGAGCGCTGGGGCACGGGACTGGGCAGGCTGCTGCACGACACCGCCGTCGCCGCCCTGCGGGACGCGGGGCATCGCGAGGCGACGCTCTGGGTGCTCGACAGCAACGAACGCGCCCAGCGGTTTTACGCCGCCGCGGGCTGGGTGCCCGACGGGGCGCAGAAATCCGACACCATGCCCGGCGAGGACGTCCTGCTTTCCGAGACGCGCTACCGGATCGACCTCGTCACCGGGTGAACCAGGCGCGTTCCTCGGGTTTGTTGAGCGTGACGATGATGCCGATGGCGATGCCCATCCCGATCAGCTGAGTGATCGGCCCGCCGTTGATCAGTCCGATCACCGCGATGACCACGGTCAGTGCTTCCACGACGATGACCGCCACCCGCACCCAGGGCGCCCCGCGGGAGATGCGCACCGCGCTCGCGATCAGCACTACGGCGACCACGAAACCGAGCAGCGCCAACACCAGTGCGAGGCCTGCCTCCTCGTTGCCGTGGTCGAGTTCGTTCATCGCGACCATGGTCACGAGGGCGCTGACGAGAATGTTGAGGACCGCCTGGAGCCAGAGGAAGCCACGGACGAACTTGAGCCGCCGCGGCATTTCCAGCGGCCGGTTCCGGACTTCTTCGGTCATGACGGGCTCCCTCTCTCGACGCGAGGAGCACAGTGTGGGCCCGAATGTCGTTGGTGTTGAGGGCAAAACTGACCTCCAACGGCGGTGCCGGGGCGTAGTGAAGGCCTCCTTGCCAACTCTGACGGTAGGGAAGGAGGCCTTCACGGCACGGCCGCTGACCTCCACCGACGTCTGGCGTTTCCGGTGCTTCTCGCTCGCGGTGGAGGGTGTCGCGCCTGGGTCCTCGTAGCGGCTCCAGGTACGGGGGTGGCGTGAACTCCGATAGCCCGTCGGGGGTCGTGCGTTTCCGCGCCGTACCCACGTCGCCGACCGTGAACCCCAGCACTTAATCCTCTGAATGCGGAATTCCACGAAAAGCGCCTTCCCGTGCCGCCACCGCCACCGCCCGCGCCGTCACCCGCGCGCCCGCCGGCGTGACGCCTTCCCGTGACACGAAAAGCCGGTAGAACACCGGCCCGCATACCGCTCGCACCACCTCGACCGGGTCGGTTCCCTCGGGGACCTCGCCCCGCGCGATGGCCCGTTCCACGATCGGCTTCATGCGTTCATGCCGGTCTTGATAGAAGCCGTACAGTGCCTCGGCCGCCTGCGGAGCCTGGAACGCCGCCAGTACCGACGCCGTCGGCAGTTCCTTCAGACCCGGTTCGGTGAAGTACCGCACGACCTCCGCCGCGACCTCGTACAGATCGTCTTCGACCGATCCGGTGTCGGGCGCGGCCCAGTCGTCCTCGGTGCCCAGCCGCAGCGCGGCGGCGACGAGGCCGTCCGGTGACGACCAGCGCCGGTAAACCGTCGTCTTGTGCACTCCGGACCGTTCGGCGACCGCGTCCACGGTCAGTTCGCTGAACCCGCGTTCGGCCAGCAGGTCGAGGGTGGCGTGCAGGACGGCGAGGCGCGTGCGCTCGGTCCGGCCGCCGGGCCGCTGGGTACCGGAGGTTGCCAATTGCTACTCCTGTTGCGTTAGTGTGCTCAGTATGTCAGACCCAGCCGAGATCGCCGAACTCGTCGGCGACGCGAAGATCGTCGCCATCGGCGAGAACAACCACCACCTCCACGAGTTCGGGGAGCTGCGCAATCGTTTGCTCCGCCACCTCGTCGAACAGCACGGTTTCCGCGTGATCGGCTTCGAATCCGGTTTCGCCGAAGGGAAGCTCGTCGAGGAGTGGCTGAAAGGCGGCCCCGGCGACGTCGCCGACATCGGCCGTGACGGCTTCACCTTCTCGTTCGGTGAGTCGCCCGAGGCGCACGACATGCTGACGTGGCTTCGTGAGCGCGGCGATGTCCACTACTACGGACTCGACGTGCCGGGTTCCGCGGGCTCGCCCGTGCCGTCGCTCGACGCCGTCCGGGCGTACCTGTCCACTGTGGACGAGTCGGCCACCGGCCTCGTCGACGCGGCGATCGAGGCCACCAGCGGCTACGCGTCGGTCAGCAGCGCGGACGCGCCTGCCAAGTACGCCGCCCTCGACGCCGCCGCGAAGGACAAGGCGACCGCGGCACTCGTACGGCTCAAAACGCATCTGATTTCGCTGCGTCCCGTCTACGGGAACACCGAGGCGCAAACGATCGCGGAGCACCACGCCGACGGCGCACTGCGCGTCGACACCTACCTCGCGGAGGTCGCCGCGATGATGTCCGGTGGCGCACCCGCCCTGCAAAGCGGTTCGCGCGACCTGTACATGGCCGAAAGCGTCCGCCTGATCCGGCGGCTTCACGGGGACGACACGAAGATCGTCGTGATGCTCCACAACGGACACCTCCAGCGCGTTCCGTTTTCGCCGTTCCCCGGGCTTACCGCGCCTTCGGCGGGCACGCATCTGGCCGCCGAGTACGGCGACGACTACTTCGCGCTGGCGCTCACGGCGGTCGGCGGCAAGACCACCGGCCTCAAGCCGGATCCGGCCGCACGGCTCGGTTTCACCGTGTACGAACAGGATCTGGAGGCCCCGGCCGACAGGAGCGTCGAAAGCGAAGGCCCCGGACTGGTGGACCTTCGCGCGCGACGCGGTACCGAAGGGCCCCGGAGCATCCGGCACGCGCATGTGTTCAACCCTGTCGACGTCGTCAACGCCTTCGACGCGCTCGTCTGCTTGCCGGAATCGACGGTCAGTGGCCACATCGGACAAGACAAGCCGAACGGGTGACACTCCGGAGTTGCCGCGCCCGGACGACAGGCGTAGAGCCAAGGAATGATCATTCGACTGGTACGAGTCATGGCCGCGCTGGCCCTCTTGACCTTCGTGGCTCAGCCTGCCTCCGCGACGGAAGTCCAGCAGAACCCGCCGAACTGGGGACTGGACCGGATCGACCAGCGAACGGGTCTCGACCAGCTCTATCACTACGGGACCGACGCCAAGGACGTCACGATCTACGTGATCGACAGCGGTGTCGACGCCGCGCATCCGGACTTCGGCGGCCGGGTGAAGCCGGGTAAGGACTTCATCGAGGGCGGCACCGACACCTCCGACACCAACGGCCACGGCACCTACCTGGCCGGGGTCGCCGCGTCGAAGACCTTCGGCGTCGCGAAGGGCGCGCAGATCGTGCCGGTCCGGGTGATCGACGCGCAGGGCGGCGGCGCGACGGACAAGATCATCGCGGGTATCGACTGGGTGACGCAGAACGCGCGGCAGCCGGCCGTCGCCGTCCTCGGCATCGCCGGCGCGCCCAACGACCGGCTCGACGCCGCCGTCCGCGCGCTCGCCGCGGTCGTCCCGGTCGCCCTCCCGGCGGGTGGCGAGGCCGCCGACGCGGGGCAGTTCTCCCCCGCCAGGGTGACCGAGGCGCTCACCGTCGGCTCGACCGACGCCGGCGACCAGGGCGGCTCGACGTCGAACTACGGCGAGGTCGTCGACTTGTTCGCTCCGGGGGAGGACGTGCCGGGGCCCACCGCCGGGGGCAGTGGCAGCAAGATGCTCAGCGGCACGTCGTCGGCCGCGGCCCATGTCGCCGGCGTGGCCGCGCTGTACCGGGGCCTGCACGCGGGGGTTTCGGCGGCAGACGTCGCGAAGGCGCTTGTCGATGGCGCCGCTGTCGACGTCCTGACCGGCGTCCACCCGGGCACCGCGAACCGGTTGCTGCAGAGTCCGGGTACGCAACTCAAGCGGGGATGATGTCCATCACCTGGGCAATGGCTCCCGCCCTACGGGAGCGAACAGGTAACGTGCCTCACCTACCGATCCGATGATGGGAAGGACCGGCATGTTCCGCAAGGTACTGGTCGCCAACCGGGGTGAGATCGCCATCCGCGCGTTCCGCGCCGGATTCGAGCTCGGCGCGGGCACGGTGGCTGTGTTCCCGCACGAAGACCGCAATTCGCTCCACCGGCTGAAGGCCGACGAGGCCTATGAGATCGGCGAACCCGGTCATCCGGTGCGGGCCTATCTGTCGGTCGAGGAGATCGTGGCGGCCGCCAAGAAGGCGGGCGCGGACGCCGTGTACCCCGGCTACGGCTTCCTCTCCGAGAACCCCGACCTCGCGCGCGCGTGCGAAGAAGAAGGCATCACCTTCGTCGGGCCGAGCGCGGACATCCTCGAACTGACCGGGAACAAGGCTCGCGCGGTCAAGGCCGCACGCGAGGCCGGAGTGCCGGTGCTGGGCTCGTCCGAACCGTCCTCCGACATCGACGCGCTGGTGGCCGCCGCCGAAGAGATCGGCTTCCCGGTCTTCGTGAAGGCCGTCGCCGGCGGTGGCGGGCGCGGGATGCGCCGCGTCGGGGATCCGGCGCAGCTGCGTGAGTCCATCGAGGCCGCCGCGCGCGAGGCCGAGTCGGCCTTCGGCGACCCGACGGTGTTCATCGAAAAGGCCGTCGTCGAGCCCCGCCACATCGAGGTCCAGATCCTCGCCGACGGCGAGGGCAACGTGATCCACCTCTTCGAGCGCGACTGCTCGGTCCAGCGCCGGCACCAGAAGGTGATCGAGCTGGCCCCCGCGCCGAACCTGCCGTCCGAGCTGCGGGATCGGATCTGTGCCGACGCGGTCAAGTTCGCCCGCCAGATCGGCTACCGCAACGCCGGTACCGTCGAGTTCCTGCTCGACCGGGACGGCAACCACGTCTTCATCGAGATGAACCCGCGGATCCAGGTCGAGCACACGGTGACCGAGGAGGTCACCGACGTCGACCTCGTCCAGTCGCAGCTGCGCATCGCCTCCGGCGAGACACTCGACGACCTCGGGCTCTCGCAGGACAAGGTCTACCTGCGCGGCGCCGCGCTGCAGTGCCGCATCACCACCGAGGATCCCGCCAACGGTTTCCGCCCGGACACCGGGATGATCAGCGCGTACCGATCGCCCGGCGGTTCCGGTATCCGCCTCGACGGCGGGACGGCGTTCGCCGGCACCGAGATCAGCGCGCACTTCGATTCGCTGCTGGTGAAGCTCAGCTGTCGCGGCCGCGACTTCAAGACCGCCGTCGGCCGCGCCCGCCGCGCGGTCGCCGAGTTCCGGATCCGTGGGGTGGCCACGAACATCCCGTTCCTGCAGGCCGTCCTCGACGACCCGGACTTCCGCGAAGGCCGCGTCACGACGTCGTTCATCGAGGAACGCCCGCATCTGCTCACCGCGCGCCACTCGGCCGACCGCGGGACCAGGCTGCTGACCTACCTCGCCGACAAGACGGTCAACAAACCGCACGGAGAGCGTCCGCGCACCCTCGACCCCCAGGTCAAGCTGCCGAAGCTGCCCAAGGACCTCGAACCGGCCCCCGGGTCGAAGCAGAAGCTCACCGAACTCGGCCCGGACGGCTTCGCGCGCTGGCTGCGGGAGTCGCCGACCATCGGTGTCACCGACACGACCTTCCGTGACGCGCACCAGTCCCTGCTCGCCACCCGCGTGCGGACCAAGGACCTGCTCGCCGTCGCGCCGGTGGTCGCGCGCACCACGCCGCAGCTGCTTTCGCTGGAATGCTGGGGTGGCGCGACCTACGACGTCGCGTTGCGGTTCCTCGCCGAGGACCCGTGGGAGCGGCTGGCGAAGCTGCGGGAAGCGGTGCCGAACATCTGCCTGCAGATGTTGTTGCGTGGCCGCAACACCGTCGGTTACACGCCGTACCCCACCGAGGTGACCCACGCCTTCGTCGAAGAGGCGACGGCGACCGGCATCGACATCTTCCGGATCTTCGACGCGCTGAACGACGTCGAGCAGATGCGTCCGGCGATCGAGGCCGTGCGCGAGACCGGATCCGCCGTCGCCGAGGTGGCGCTCTGCTACACCTCGGACCTGTCGGACCCGGCCGAGAAGCTGTACACCCTGGACTACTACCTCAAGCTGGCGGAGCAGATCGTCGGCGCGGGGGCGCATGTCCTGGCCATCAAGGACATGGCGGGCCTGCTGCGGGCACCGGCGGCGGCGCGGCTGGTTTCCGCGCTGCGCAAGGAATTCGACCTGCCGGTGCACATCCACACGCACGACACGGCGGGTGGCCAGCTGGCCACCTACCTCGCCGCCATCCAGGCGGGCGCGGACGCGGTCGACGGCGCTGTCGCGTCCATGGCGGGCACGACGTCGCAGCCGTCGCTGTCGGCGCTCGTCGCCGCCACCGACCACTCGGAACGGCCGACCGGGCTGGACCTGCAGGCCATCGGCGACCTGGAGCCGTACTGGGAGAGCGTGCGCAAGATCTACGCGCCGTTCGAGGCAGGACTCGCCTCACCGACCGGGCGCGTGTACCACCACGAGATCCCGGGCGGACAGCTGTCGAACCTGCGCACGCAGGCGATCGCGCTCGGCCTCGGCGAGCGGTTCGAGGACATCGAGGCGATGTACGCGGCCGCCGACAAGATCCTGGGCCACCTGGTGAAGGTCACGCCTTCGTCCAAAGTGGTCGGTGACCTCGCGCTGCACCTCGTCGGCGCCGGTGTCTCGCCGGCTGACTTCGAGGCGGAGCCGAACAAGTTCGACATCCCGGATTCGGTGATCGGCTTCCTGCGCGGTGAGCTGGGCGACCCGCCCGGCGGCTGGCCGGAGCCGTTCCGTACCAAGGCCCTCGAAGGCCGCGCGGAACCGAAGCCGGTACAGGAACTGTCCGAAGAGGACCGCAAGGGACTGGCGGAGAACCGGCGTTCGACGCTGAACCGCTTGCTGTTCCCCGGGCCCACGAAGGACTTCGAGGCGCACCGCGAGCAGTACGGTGACACCTCGGTGCTGCCGTCGAAGGACTTCTTCTACGGGCTGCGCCCGGGCGAGGAGTACTCGGTCGACCTGGAGCAGGGTGTCCGGCTGCTGATCGAGCTGGAGGCCATCGGTGAGGCCGACGAGCGCGGCGTGCGCACGGTGATGGCCACGCTCAACGGCCAGCTGCGCCCGATCCAGGTCCGCGACACCTCGATCGCGTCCGACATCCCGGCGACGGAGAAGGCGGACAAGACCGACCCGAAGCAGATCGCCGCGCCGTTCGCCGGTGTGGTCACGCTGCAGGTGTCCGACGGCGACGAGGTCGAGGCCGGCGCGACGGTCGCGACCATCGAGGCCATGAAGATGGAGGCGTCGATCACCGCGTCGACCGGCGGCAAGGTGTCGCGGCGCGCGATCAACGCCGTCCAGCAGGTCGAAGGCGGAGACCTGCTGCTCGTCCTGGAGTAACCCCCGATGCGTTTCGTCCTCTAAGTGCGGCACTCGCGTGAGCGACTACCGCACTTAGAGGACTAATTGCGGTGAGGTGGAGCCGGGGCGCGCTAACCTGGGCCGGGTGCTGATCAACGCCGTACCCCAGTTTCAGGGCGCGCTCACCGAGCGTGCGCCGGAGTTGCCCGAAGGCTGCGTCGCGCTCGCCGAATTGGCAGGCCACGTGCTCGGTGTTCCGGTGCACCACATCCGGCAGACCCGCGAGACCTCACCCGTGGTCGACGGCGTCGCCAACCGCGAGGTCCTCACCGGCGAGAACCGGGCCGCGCAACTCGCCGCGCTGGAGGCGCCCGGCGGACCGGTGCTCACCATCGGCGGGGACTGTGGCGTCGAACTCGTCCCCATCGGCGTCGCCCGCCACCGCTTCGGGCCCGGTCTCGGCGTCGCCTGGTTCGACGCCCACCCCGACCTCAACACCGCTCGGACCTCGCCGTCGGGCGCGTTCCACGGCATGGTGCTGCGGTCGCTGCTGGGTGAGGGCGACCCGGAGTTCGCCGCCGACCCGCCGATCGAACCCGGCCGCGTCGTGCTCGCCGGTACCCGGGTCTTCGACGAGGCCGAACGGGCCGTGGTCGACCGCGGGCTCGTGGTGGAGACCGCCGACGTCGCCGCCGGGCTGGCCGGCGCGGACAAGGTGTACGTCCACCTCGACCTCGACGTGCTCGACCCGGGTGAGTTCGACGGCTTGAACTATCCCGAGCCCGGTGGCTTGACGATCGAACGCCTGGTGGCGATGCTTCGCGGGCTGAGCGGCTTCGAGGTCGTAGGCGCCGGGATCACCGAATGCGCCGGGACCGAGGTCCGCGGGCTGGAGCCGGTGATCGAGGTGCTCGGGGAATTGCTCGCCGGAAAACGGTGACGCTCCGTCACGGTGGCATCTCCTTCGGCCGTTCGTACGTACCGTTCGAGGCGTTTGCCGGGCATTTGTCATCAAAACGGCAAGAGAACGCGTGATTTTGTCACACGGTGACAAGAAATCGGTTTCTTCTGCGAAAGGTGACACATTCACGGCTACTTCTCCGATGTGTTCGTTGTCACCTCACGACGAACGTGGGATGTCAGGACGCTGGGCGGAGCAAAGGAGCTGCGATGTCGGTGGAGCGCGGAATCGAACACGCTGCGCAGCCTTCCGCGGCACTTCCCCGCAAACTCGCCGACATCCTGCGGCCGGAACTGGGGAGTCTCGCCAACGAGATCGTCGACGAGATCCGGGCGACGATTCCCGCCTACGCGCGCCCGCTCGACGGGCCATATGGGAAGTCGATCCGCGCCGGCGTCGAGTACGCGATCACGTTGTTCGTCGCCCAGATCGCGGATCCCAGTGTCTCCAAGGAACAGTCGCACGAGGTCCATCACCGGCTCGGGCAGAACGAGATGCGGGAAGGCCGCAGCCTCGACACCCTCCAGTCGGCGTACCGGGTCGGTGCCCGCGTTTCGTGGCGGCGCATCATGCGCGTCGGCCGCCGCAGCGGGCTCTCGTCCGCGGTGATGTCACAACTGGCCGACGCCATGCTCGCGTTCATGGACGAGCTGGCGTCCGTCGCGCTGGACGGCTATCTCGAAGCGAAGGCACGCACGGCGGGGGCGCTGGACACCTGGCGCCGCAAGCTGCTGCACCTGGTGCTGGAAACCCCGCCCGCGCCGTCGAAGGCGATCGCGGAACTCGCGCAGCTGACCGGCTGGACGGTGCCCGAACGCGCGACGCCGGTGGTGCTGCATCCGCTCGACGACACCGTCAGGCCCCGGCGGCACAACGTGGTGGATTCGGACGTCCTGGCCGAACTCGACCGCGCCGAGCCGCGTCTGCTCGTGCCCGGCGAGATCTCCGGTGCCCGCCTGGCCACCCTGCAGGCCGCGCTGCCGGAGTACCGGCTGTCGATCGGCCCGTGCCGTCCGCTGGACTCCGTCGCCGATTCGCTGCGCTGGGCGCGCGACGCCCTGCACCTCTCCGAACGCGGCATCATCCAGGCGCGGCGGGTGATCCGCGCCGAAGAACACCTCGCGACGCTGCTCGTGAACGCCGACGCCGCGCTGACCTGCCGGCTGCGCGACCGCCTGTTCGCCCCGCTCGCCGAGATGACCGGGAAGCAGCAGGAACGGCTTCTCGAAACCCTTCGCGCGTGGTTGGACAGTCAGGGCAACGTCGTCGACATCGCCGAGCGGTTGCAGGTACACCCGCAGACCGTGCGGTACCGCATGCGGCAGTTGCAGGCGACCTTCGGCGAGCACCTGCGTGACCCGGGTGCCCGGTTCGAAATGGAACTCGCGCTGCGGGCCGGTGTGGGCCCTTCCGCGACGCCCGAGGGGTACGCGCTGCCGGAAGTGCTCCCGGCGCCGCGCAAGAGTCCACAGTGGACGCCGAGCGGGCAGTAGCCCCGGTGGTCAGCGGCGCGCCACCGGCGGCTCGGCGTTCGGGCATTTGCGGACGTCGTCCCAGGGCAAGCCGACCTGGTTGACCCCGACACACGCCTGGTTGCCCGGTCCCGAGCCCATACCGCTCAGCAGGGAGTCGAGGTCTTCCTTCACTCCGCAGCCGGAGAACGCGGGCAGGGTGAAGCCCCGGAAGGCGGGCTCCGGGTCGTTCGGATCGGTACGCAGCACGCCGCCGTTGAACGGGTCCCAGTTCGGCCCGCGCAGGTTCAGCACGATCGGCTCGCTGGTCATGCAGTGGTCGCCGACGTCGAGGGTGACGCCGTTGATGGTGACGTTCTTCAGTTTCCCGAAAAGTTCGAGCCGCAAGACGGCCGTCGTCGTGGTGTCGCCGTGCAACATGGTCTCGACGTCGATGACGGTGTTGCCGGTCTGGTAGTCGGTCGGCAGGAGTTCCATCGTCCCGTTGATCGGCACGAAACCGAAGCCGAGGAACTTCACCTCGCTCGCCGGCATCATCGTGGAGCCGGTGGTGCGGTGTGGAGGTTCCGGGTAGAGGTAGTAGAAGGCGTTGAAGATGAACGAGGGGGTCAGCCGGACGAGCGCGCCCAGCTTCGCCACCGTCGACGTGCCTTGTGTTTCGAAGGGCTGCAAGGGAATCACGGCGATCGGCTCTCGCTCTGGCTCTTCGTTCGTGGCGTGCGCCCCGGGGCCGGGCTTCTGCCCGGATTTTCCGGGCTGCGGCTTCACGACGTTCAACTTCAGCAGCGTGACGCGGCCCAGTTCGCTGTCCTGATCCGGAGCCTGCTCGCAGGTGACCGGTTTCAGCGGTGGATCCGCCGGTACCCCGGTCAGCGTGAGGGATGGCGCGCCCGTGGTGAGCCGGAGTTCGCCGGGGAGGCTCACCACGATGTCGGGTACCTTGCCCGTCGCGACCAGTTTCAGTTCACCGGCGGCGGGCACCTTGGTCGAGGGGATCTCGAGGGCCACCGGAACCGGGGTCTTCTTGTCCTCTTGCGTGACCATGAGTTCGAGCGTCACCGCGCCCGCTACTTCGGTGAGGCCGGTCAGTGCGCCTTCGCCGATGGTGAAGGTGAGAGAAAAGTCCTTGACCTGTAAAGGTTTTCCGGTCGGAACGACCTTCGGCAGGGTGGCCTGGACGTCCATCGTGACCGGACGCTCGCCGGCCGGATCCGGGAAGACGCAGGTGTTCACCAGGGCCAGGCGCGCGGGGGCGGCGCCCTGCAACGGCGGCGTCGGCGAGGTCGTCGGATCGGTCGCGGCCGAAGAGGCCAGCGCGCCGTTCACCCCAGCGAGCAGGATCACGCCCGCCAGAACGGGAAACCTCCCGAGTGCCCGGCGAACCTGCTGCGTCATCTGGGTTCCTCTCGTATCCGGTGGTGGAGACCGTGCGGGGCGGGCGTCCCCGCCCCGCACGGGTGGTACATCAGGTGATGGTGATGGAGGGGGTGAACGCCCGGTTCTGCGCCGGGTTGGTGTTCTTCACGGTGCAGTTGAAGCTCCAGGCGGTCCAGGAACCGTCCTTCTTGTGGAACTCCAGCGGCGCGCTGATCGTGGTGCCGAGGCTGGCCGTCGCGGAGCCGGGTGTGCCGGCGGTGAAGGTGGGAACACCGGTGCCCGCGTCCTGGACGATGTTGAACGTCCGCGCTCCCGGCACGTACGGGGTGACCTGTGTCGGGACGTCGAGGTTCGTCACCGTCGCCGAGGCGGGGGTGGCGTTGGTGACGGTGACCGGCATGTTCACCTTGCCGCGGACGCCGTCGTAGTTGGCGCTGTTGAGCAGCGCGTTGATGGTGGCGCTGATCGTCGCGGTACCCGAGATGTTCGCCGGCGTCACGGCGCCGCCCGACGCGACCGAAGCCGGCCCGTCGAACTTGGCCGTCACGTCCAGCTGCTGCTGGCCGATGGCGGGAAAGTTGCACATGTACGCGACTTTGCCCGTCGTGTAGGGGGCGAGGGCCGAGGCCGTTCCGGCGGTGAGGCCGGCGACCGCGCCGAACACGACGGCGGTGGTGGCGACACCGGCTGACAACCTGCCAAGTCTGCGGGACATACCTGTCATCTCCTTTGATCCAGTTTACGTCTCGGACGGCTTTCCCCATGCGCCTTTCGGCGATATTTTCTGATCTTTTATGCTCGACTCGAGTCGACTATCTCGGTGGTGGGGTAAACCGAGGTTACCCGCGAGTTATGTACGTAACAAGGATTCATGTCGACATGTTTCCGGGTGGGTGAGGAATTTGTTCTTTCTTGTCAGCGGGCGCTGAATGCGATTATGAAGTTTGTCCGAGGATGACAAAGCGGCGGCCGATCGGCGGAATCGGGTTACCATTTCGCGTATGGCTTCAGTCAATCGACGATCCACGACCCGGCGCGTGACGAGTACCGCGATAGCCGTAATGATCGCCACGGTTTCCCTTTACGGTACCGCCGACGCCGCGCCCACCGGCGAACCGCGCCCGTGGGGAAGCAACGACTACCAGCAGGGGCAGGGCACGGTGCCCGCCTCGGCGTTCGGCGCGAGCGCGGTCTCCGCGGGCGGGATCACCCACCTGGCCCTCAAGGACGGCGGGGTGGTCGCCTGGGGTAACAACAGCTACGGCCAGGCCACCGTTCCGGCCGCGGCCACGTCGGGGGTCTCGGCGATCGCCGCGGGCTGGGCACACGGACTGGCGCTCAAGAACGGCGGCGTCATCGCCTGGGGCAACGGTTTCTACGGCCAGAACGTCGTCCCGGCCGCGGCGACGGCCGGCGTCACCGCGATCTCGACCAGCGCTTACTTCAATCTCGCGCTCAAGAACGGGGGAGTGCTGAGCTGGGGTTCCCGGACCGCTGTTCCCGCAACGGTTTCCTCGGGTGTCACCGCGATCGCCGCCGGCGTCGACCACGGGCTCGCCCTCAAGAACGGCGCCGTGCTCGGCTGGGGCGGCAACGCGAAGGGGCAGATCACCGTGCCCTCGGCGGCGACGTCCGGGGTGACGGCGATCTCGGCGGGGTTCCGCCACAGCATCGCGCTGAAGAACGGCGCGGTCATCGCCTGGGGCGACAACACCTACGGCCAGGCTTCGGTACCGCCGGAGGCGCAGTCGGACGTCGTCGCCATCGACTCCGGCTACAACCACAACGTCGTGCTGAAGGCCGACGGAAGCGTCTTCGCTTGGGGCAGCAACCTGAAGCAGGAGAGCCGGGACACCAGCTCGGAACCGCCGATGGACATGTGGAAGTTCTCCGGCGTGTGCACTCCGGTCTACGCCGTTTCCGCCGGTGACGGCACCGGGGTCGCGCTGGTCGACCCCGCGGCGCCGCAGTTCTGCTGAGGCCGCGGCGGCGGGACCTGTCCCAGTACATGAAGGCCCCCTTCCTTGCGTCTAGCGCAAGGAAGGGGGCCATCATGTACTTCACGCGAGTCAGATGTTCGACTTCAGGTCCAGGTTGATCGTGTTGCCCGGGCCGGAGATCAACGCTCCCAACGCCAGATCGTTGATGAAGCAGTCCTTGAACTCGGGGATGGTGAACACACCCGACGACGGGATGGACGGGGCGAACAGGTCGACGTTCTTCGACACCAGGGTCAGGTCGAGCGGCTTGACCGTCTTGCAGGCGCTCGGCGCCGTCGGCAGCGGGATGACCGGGTAGAACAGGCCGACGACGATGTTGTCGATCAGCATGTTCGCCTGCGAACGGGTGGTCAGGTCGCCATTGGCCAGCGTGCCGGTGACCGGGCCGGTCGGCTCGATCCGCACGCGGGCCTTGATCTTGAAGACGCCCGAGACCAGCGAGATGTTCGCCGTCGAGGGCGGCAGGGACAGGTTGCCTCGGATCCCGACGTTGTCACCGTCGATGACGAGGGCCCCGTCGAGCCGGCCGGGGCCGAGGTCGAGGGTGCCGCCGGTCTTCTTCACCGTGGCCTTGCCGGTGACGGTGTAGGACACCGGGATCTCCACCGGATCGTCCGCGAGGGCGGGGGTGGCGGCGAGGCTGCCCGCCACGGCGATCGCGGAAGTGAGCGCGACGACCGTGCCGAGACGGCGACGTGCGGTTTTCGGGCGCGTTCGACCGAACATGGGTATCTCCTCGTTTTCTCTCCTGTTTTATAACGCGGACGAAAGGGGGATTGCCCGGTTTGTCACCGGGGGACGAGCTCGGTGATGACCCAGTTCTCGCCGTCACGTTCGGCGGTGACCGAAAGCTGCGCGGCTGCCGTCGTCGAAGAATTGTTGTCGGCCCTCGTCGCCGCTTGGTCGAGGAATACCAGCAGCCTGGCTTTGCCGCCGCTGAGTTCCTGGACGGCGGATGACGAAACCCGGGTCGTGAGGACGAGTTTCTGCGCCGGAGCCCTTTCCCTGACCTGGGTGAACAACTGGTTGTAGGACTCCAGCGCCTTACCTCTCAGCGCCGAGGCGGCCGCCTTTTCGGTGACGTCGGTCCGGTCGTAGGAATAGGAGAAGATCTTGTCGAGTGCCACCGTCACCGCGGAGTTCACCTCGGCCGTCGTGCCGACGTCGGTGAGCGCGGTGTTGGCCGCCGACGGCGTCGCCGAGATCGACTTCGCCGCCAGGGTGAACCACACCCCGGCCGCCGCGATCACGACCGCCGCGCCCAGCAGGATCAGCGACAGCTTCGGCCGGCGGCGCGCTTTCCCGGTGACGACCTCGGTCCCGGCTTCGGCTTCAGTCCCGACTTCGACTTCGGTTCCGGTGTCGGCGGAGGCGTCGGCGGTGGCGGTCACCGCGCACCCACCGGGAGCTGGTCCAGCGCGCTGAGTTTCCAGCCCTCACCGGTCCTGGTCAGCCCGGCGGCGAACCGGTTGCGCTTCGTCGTCGGTGCCGCGCCTTCCTTCGCCATGGTGATCTCCACCGAAGCCAGCATCTTGGCCGTTCCCGCGTGGTCGTCCAATTCGCTGATCGCCGCGTCGAGCACCTTGCCGGTCGACACCGTCGCGTCCTTGGCCAGTGTCTGCTTCGTCGCGTCGTCGGTCTTGCCCAGCTGATCGCGCAGCGGACCGGTCGACGCGGCGAGCCAGTCGGCGATGCCCTGGTCGACGCGGTGGTGGTCGAGGCTGGTCAGCCGGGCGACGAGTTCACGGCCGGTCTTCAACGCGTCGTCGCGCGAGCTCCCGTAGGTCACGGCCTCGGAACCCGCCGCGGTGAACCAGGTGTACCCGGCCCACCCGGTGAACGCGCAGGCCGCGGCGAGCACGGCGATCGCGATCTTCACTTGCGCAGCCACAACATCTCCTCGAGGCTGGTGGACGTCGGCTGGCCGTCGGCGCCGAAGCCGCCGGGGACGGCGGCGGGCGGTACGCCGCCCTTCGGCGCGTTCTGCGAGCCGCGGACCGAACTCGGGTTGCCCTTTTCGAGCGTGCACGCGGCACCGGTGTTGAACGGCAGCGCCGAGAGTTCCCGGCTGCCGCGGATGGTCGTGTCTCCGTAGCCCTTGGTGCACGGCATCGGGTCGAAGAAGGTCAGTACCAGCCCGATCTTCCCGGTCTCGTCGATCGCCGTGTCGACCGCGGAGACCGCCTTCGGAGTGTTGATGAGCAGCTGCCGGAGGCCGTCGGTGCGCGCGGAGAACACGTGCGAGGTGGTGAGCAGGTTCGCCAGCAGGATCGGCAGTCCCGGCTCGTTGTCCCGCAGCAGCCCGGAGAGCTGCGTCGCCGCGCCGGGCGCGGTCGCGATCAGCTTGCGGAGGTCACCGTCCGAACGGGACAGCTGCTCGGCGAATTGCTTGGCGTTGTCGCTGAACCGCCGCCACGACTGGGACGAGTCGACCTGGGTCTTCAGCACGGTCGAGCCGTCGGTGAGCAGTTTTTCCGTCTGCGGCAGGTGGTTCGCGGCCTGCTTGGTGAAGTCGGTGGTGGAGTCCAGCAGCACCTGAAGGTTCGCGCCGGAGCCACGCAGGGCGTTGTCGAGTTCGTCGACCACGGTCCGCAGGTCCTCGGTCGGCACGGACGCGGTCAGCGAGTCCAGGTCGGTCAGCAGATGCTGCACCGGGAGCGGGACGGTCGTCGCCTCGCGGGGGATGACCGAACCGTCGGCGAGGAACGGCCCGTCCCCGGTGCGCGGCTGCAGGTCGACGAACTGCTCACCGACCGCGGACCGGTTCGCCACGACGGCGCGTGAGTTCGCCGGGATCGGCGGCGCGTCGTCGTCGATCAGCAGATCCGCCTCCATCCCGCCGTCGGTGAGCCGCAGCTCGCCGACGCGGCCGACGGCGACGCCGCGGTAGGTCACCTCGCCGTTGGTGAACAGCCCGCCGCCGTCGGTCAGCGCGAGCTTCACGGTGTACCCGCTCGCGCCGAAGAGCCGGTCGAGCCCCGCGTAGCGGGCCCCGACGAACGCCGTCGTCGCGAGCGCGATGATGACGAACGCGAGCACCTGGATCCGGACACGGATGGTGAGCATCAGCTACCTCCGGAGGGCGGTAGCGGCAGGGTCGGGAGTCCCGGCGGGACGCCTTCGCCCGGGGGCGGGAGTTCGACGCCCGGCGCGGGGATCATCGAGGCGTAGACGTTCAGGTAGTCGCCCTTGATCCCGTCGAGGACGGCGTCGGTGAACGGGAACGTCGGCAGGATCTCCAGCGACTGTGGCAGGCTCTGACCCGCGTCGGCCAGCCGCTTGAGGATCGGCGCGAGCGCGGTCAGATCCGCGACAAGGTCGTCCCGGCTCTTCTTGATCACGTCGACGCCGACGCCGGAAAGCCGGTCCAGCGCCTGCAGCATCGAGACCAGCTGCGTGCGCTGTTCCGACAGGCTCTTGAGGCCGGGGGTGAGCTCGGTGAGTGCGCCCTCGACCTGCGTTTTCCGGTTGGCCAGTGTCGCCGACAACCGGTTGAGCCCGTCGAGCGCCGAGGTGATGTCGGAGCGGTGCGAGTCCAGGTTGGCCACCAATTGCTCCACAGTGGACAGAAACGAGCGGATCTCCTCCTCGTTGCCGTCCATCACCTTCGACAGCTCGCGGTTGATGGTCTGCAGCTGCCCGATCCCGCCGCCGTTGAGCAGCAGGGAAAGCGCGCCGAAGACCTCCTCGAATTCGGGGTTGCGGTTCGTGCTCGCGACGGGGATCACCGCGCCGTCGCCGAGCCTGCCATCCGCCTTCGCCGCACTCGGCGCGAGTTCGATGAACTTCTCACCGAGGAGACTGGATTGCCGCAGCCGCGCGATGGCGTTGGCGGGCAGGAGGACGTCGCCGTTGACCGCCAAGACGGTTTCGGCCGTCCAGCCGTCCTCGCCGAGCTTGATCGTCTCGACCCGGCCGACCGGGACGTCGCCCACCTTCACCGCGGCCTGGGGGACGAGGTCGAGGACGTCGGCGAACTGCACGGTCACCCGGTACGGATGGTCGCCGATGTCCGCGCCGCCGGGGAGCGGCAGGTCGTAGACGCCTTTGAAGTCGGTGGAACAGCCGGTGAGGGCGACACAGCACGCGGCGAGTACGGCGATCGACCGTTTCGTGGCCATCAGCGCCCCCCGGTGTAGGTGTCGCCGGCGACCGGCAGCGGGAGCGGGGCGTATTCGAGCAGGTTGCCGCGGCTTTGCAACTTCCCGGTCTTCGGGTCGACGGCTTCGAGCACGTTCGTCACCGCCAGCGGGAGGGTGTCGAGGGTTTCGGCCAGCGCGGCGCGTTTGCCGACCAGCGTCCCGGTGGTCACCGCGAGCTTGTCCACATTGGACTTGATCAGCGCGCGGTTGTCGCGGATGAACTGCTGGATCTCGGCCAGCGCACTGCCGAGACCGGTCAAGGCCTTGGCGAGTTCGTCCTTGTTCTGGGCGAGTGTGCCGGTCACCGACGCCAGCTGCCGGTTGATCTCGCTGACGTTCCGGTCGTTGGTCGCCAGCATCGAGGTGAACCGCTGCAGTTCGTCGACGGTGGCGAACAGGCTCTCCGAGTTCCCGGAGAGGGTCCTGGCGAGGTCGGCGAAGTTGCGCACGGACTCGTTGAACGGCTTGCCGTTGCCCTGCAGGTTTTTCGCGCCGGTGCGCAGCAGTTCCGAAAGCGCGCCGTCGGCGTTCGCGCCGTTGGGGCCGAGTGCCTTGGCGAGGGTGTCGAGGCTGGAGTAGAGCTGGTCGAGTTCCACCGGCGTGCCGGTGCGCTCGACCGGGATCACCGCGCCGTCGTCCAGCCGGTTCCCCGCGCGGGTGAGCTTGGTGAACTGCACGTACCGGTCGGCCACCACGCTCGGTGCGACGACCAGGACACCCGAGTCGGCCGCGATCGGGGTCGAGCCATCGACCGTCAGGACGACCTTGACCTGTTCCCCTTCCGGGGTCACCGATTCGACCTGGCCGACCCGGACGCCGAGCACCCGGACATCCGATCCACTGTAGACACCGACCGCGCGTGAGAAGTACACGGTGACGCGGTCGAGCCCGCTGCCGGAGAAGATCCACCAGAGGCCGCCGACGACGACCAAGGCCAGCACGAGCGCGAGGGTGACGAATCTACTGGTCATCGGCCACCTCCGGGAATCCTCGGGGTGCACGGGTCCCGGTTCTCCGGGACGAGCCCGCACAGGTAGCTGTCCACCCAGCGTCCGTTGCCGAGCGAGTTGTTCACCACGCGGAAGTACGGCCCGGCGAGTTCGAGACTCTTGGCGAGATTGTCGTTCTGCCGCCGCAGGATGTCGGTCACCTCTCCGAGCTGGCTGAGCGCGCCGCCGAGCTGGTCCTTGTTGTCCGCCACCAGGCCCGAGAGCTGGGTGGCGAGATCTTGCGAGCCGGTCAGCAGGTCGTGGATCGCCTGCCGCCGGTTGTCCAATTCGGTCAGCAGGAGATTGCCGTCGGCGAGGAGCTTGGCGAAGTCGTCGTTCGAGTTCGCGAGCGTCGTGGTGAGGCCGTGCGCGTTGGACAGCAGGCCGGCGAGTTCGTTGTCCCGCGACGACACGGTCTTCGACAGCGACGTCAGCCCGTCGAGTGCCTTCCGGATGTGCTCCGGCGAGTTCTTGAACGTGTCGCTGAGCGTGGTGAAACTTTCCGCGAGCTGGCCGGTGTCGATCGCGCCCGCGGTGTCGGCCAGTCCGTTGAACGCCTCGGTGACGTCGTAGGGGGTCACGGTCCGGGTGCGCGGGATGATCTGCTTCGGGTTCTGCACCGTCTCGCCGGTCGGGCGCAAGGCGAGGAACTTCCGGCCGAGCAGGGTCTTGATCTTGATCTCGGCGGCGGTCTTGTCGCCGACCCAGGCGTCCTTGACCCGGAAGCTGACCAGCACGTGGTCTTCGGCCAGTTCGACGTCTCTCACCTCGCCGACCTTGATCCCGGCGATGCGGACCTCGTCGTCGGCCTGCAAGCCGGCCGCTTCGGAGAATTCGGCCTGGTAGGTGGTCCCGGCGCCGATGATCGGGAGGTTCTCGTAGTTCAGCGTCGCGACCAGCAGCCCGGCCGCGACGGCGCTGCCGACGAGACCGATGGCGATCGGATTGCGTTCCTTGAAGGGTTTCACGACGTGCACCTCTCCGCCGTCGCCGGGACCCCGCGGGGCGGGGTGCTCCGGAGCACGGCCGAGCACAGATAGAAGTTCATCCAGGATCCGTAGGAGCTGATCCGCCCCAGTTCGTTCAATTTCTTCGGGAGCACGGTGAGGGACTGCTCGACGTCGTCCTTGCCCTTCACGAGTTGTCCCGAGAGCAGGCCGAGGCCGTTGATGCTGTCCTTGAGCGGCTGCCTGCCCTGTTCGAGCAGCCCGGCCGTGGCGGTGGTGAGTTGGGCGAGTCCGGAGACCGCTTCCCCGATCTCGGCACGGTCACCGGCCAGCCCCGAGACCAGCTCACGCAGCGTGGAGACCAAAGTGGCCAGTGCGTCGCCTTTGCCGTTGATGGTCTTCAGCACCGTGTTCAGGTTCGTGATCACGTCGCCGATCACCTTGTCGCGGCCGGCGAGCGTGGTGGTCAGCGAACCCGTGTGCGCCAGCAGGCTTTCGACGGTGCCGCCCTCGCCTTGGAGCACCTGGACGATCTCACCGGAGAGCTGGTTGACGTCTTTCGGGGACAACGCCTGGAACAGCGGTTTGAAGCCGTTGAACAACTCCGTGAGGTCCAGTGCGGGAGTGGTGCGCTCCAGCGGGATTTCGGCTCCGGGCTCCAGGAACCCGCCTGTGCCCTTGCCGCGTTCGAGTGCGATGTAGCGCTGGCCGACCATGTTGCGGTACTTGATGACGGCGCTCACGTCGGCGGGCAGCCTGCGCTGGGAGTCAAGGGAGAACTTGATGCGCGCGTAGGTGTGGTCGGCGATTTCGAGTTCCTCGATCTGGCCGACCCGCACCCCGGAGATCCGGACGTCGTCGCCGACGTTCAGCGACGTCGCGTCGAGGAATTTCGCGCTGTAGGTCCTGGTGTCGCCGAGGCCGGTGTTCGTGATGGACACCGCCAGCAGCACCGTCGCCAGTGTCGTGACAATGACGAAGATCAGCCCCTTGATCAGCGGGCTCACGAAGTTCCTCATCGCAGGGTCACCTCCGTGCCCCGGTAGAGCGGCCCGACGAGCACGCTGCCCCAGGCGGGCACCTGATCGGCCGGGACACCGACCGAGGGCGCGACCAGGGTGGAGATCAGTTCCCGCTCCTGTGGTGAGTTCGCGAGGCCGAGGTCGCCCTGCACGCCAGGCGTTGAACCGGAACTACCTGCTTCGATTCTTTGTCCCATCAGGCCGTTCGAGGGATAGCAGCGTGGTTCGCCGGTGGCGTTGTAGACCGGATCGTCCTTGCCCGGAACGTATTTCCCGCGCGGCTGGCTGATGGTGATCTCCGCGTGCAGTCCGGGTTCGTCGGTTCCGGCGCCGAGGACCTTGTCCATCTGCGGCTTCAACTTGGCCAGCGCGTCCAGTGTGCAGGCGAAACTCGGCGAGTACTTCGCGGCGACCTCGAGCGGTGCCCGGCTGTCGACCGCGAGCGCGATGATGTTGGCCCGGTTGTTGGTGAGGAACGTCGTGACGTGCTGGGAAGACGACGTCACCTGCTGGTACACGGTCGCCAGTTCGGCCCGTTTCTCCTGGACGGTGTCGAGGGTGACCGCCGAGGCGCTCAGGGCGTCGAGCAGATCCGGCGCGATGTCTCCGTACAACCGGGAAACCGTCGCGAGGTCGCGGATGTTCTCGTTCAGCGTCGGGAGGTTGGGGTTGAACTTCTGGAGATAGTCGGCCGCGGTGGCCAGGGTGTCGCCGATCTGGTCGCCGCGGCCTTCCAGCGCGGTGGCGACCGTGGTCAAGGTGGTGGCGAGCTTCTGCGGCTGCACCGCTTTGAGCAGGGGCAACAGGTTGTCGAAGACGCGCTCCAGTTCGATCGCGTTGGCCGAGCGGTCCTGCGTGATCACGTCACCGGAGGCGAGCGGCTGCGCCTTCGAGCCGTCCGGAATGGACAGTTGCACGTACCGCTCGCCGAAGAGGGTCTTCGGCACGAGCAGCGCGGACACGTTCTTCGGCAACTGGGACACCTTGCCGGGCTCCATGGCCAGGTCGATCTCCGCGCCGCCCGGCGTCGCGCGGACGCCGCGGATCTCGCCGACCACCACGCCACGCGCCTTGACCTGCCCGCCCGTGCGCAACTGGTTGCCGACCCGGTCCGCCTGCAACGTCACCGGGACCGACTCGACGAAGTCCTTCTGATAGATCTTGATCGACAGCAGCACGAGGGCGGACATCGCCACCAGGAACAGCACCCCGGCCGTCCTGACCCCGGCCTTGCGCAGCCCGCGCCGGCTCATGCCTCCTCCTCGTACGGGGTCACTTCGCGTCGCATGAGCGGGCACTGTGTTGATGATTCGCTCGCAAGCTCGCTCATCCGGCCACCTGCACCGTCGTCGTCGCGCCCCAGATCGCGAGGCTGAGGAAGAAGTCCAGCACGCTGACCGCCACGATCGCGGTCCGCACCCCGCGTCCGACGGCGACCCCCACCCCCGCCGGGCCGCCGCTCGCGCGGAAGCCGTAATAGCAGTGGGCGAGCACGATCACGACACTGAACACCAGCACCTTGCCGAACGACCAGAGCACGTCACCCGGTGGCAGGAACAGCAGGAAGTAGTGGTCGTAGGTGCCCGCGGACTGGCCGTAGAACCAGACGGTGATCTGGCGCGACGCGAGGTACGAGGTCAGCAGGCCGATCGCGTACAACGGGATGACCGCGAGGAACCCCGCGATGATCCGGGTGGTCACCAGGTACGGGACGCTGGGGATGCCCATCACCTCGAGCGCGTCGATCTCCTCGGAGATCCGCATCGCGCCCAGCTGCGCGGTGAAGCCACAGCCGACGGTGGCGGAAAGCGCGAGGCCCGCGACAAGCGGCGCGATCTCGCGGGTGTTGAAGTACGCGGAGACGAATCCGGCGAACGCCGACGTGCCGACCTGGTTGAGCGCCGAGTACCCCTGGAGCCCGACGACCGTGCCGGTGAACACGGTCATCCCGATCATCACGCCGATCGTGCCGCCGATGACCGCGAGCGCTCCGCTGCCGAAGCTGACCTCGGCGAGCAGACGGGTGATCTCGCGGAGGTAGCGGCGCAGCGCGCGCGGCACCCAGGCGAGTGCCTTGAGGAAGAAGAGGATCTGGTCGCCGAGCGTGTCCAGGAAACCGAACCGGCGGTCCACGGCCTCGCGGACGCGTGCCGCGCGTGTCGGTGAAGTCGTCGTGACCATCAGCTGCCCTTCGCCGGGACGAGCTGCAGATAAAGCGTCGTCAGCACCAGGTTCAACAGGAACAGGAGCAGGAACGTGATGACCACGGATTGGTTCACCGCGTCACCGACGCCTTTCGGGCCGCCTTTCGGGTTGAGCCCCCGATAAGACGCGACGATCGCGGCGACGAAACCGAAGATGACCGCCTTGATCTCGCTGATCCAGAGGTCCGGCAGTTGCGCGAGCGCGGAGAAACTGGCCAGATACGCACCCGGTGTCCCGTTTTGCATGATGACGTTGAAAAAATAGCCACCGAGTACGCCGACCACGCTGACCATTCCATTGAGGAATGCGGCGACCCCCATCGCGGCGAGCACCCTCGGTACGATCAGGCGCTGGATCGGGGAGACCCCGAGCACCTCCATCGCGTCGATCTCCTCGCGGATCGTGCGGGAGCCGAGGTCCGCGCACATCGCCGACCCGCCGGCGCCCGCGATCAGCAGCGCGGTCACGATCGGGCTCGCCTGCTGGATGATCGCGAGCACACTGGCCGCGCCGGTGAAGGACTGCGCGCCGATCTGCGCGGTCAGCGACCCGATGTGCAGCGCGATCACCGCGCCGAACGGGATCGCGACCAGCGCCGTCGGCAGGATGGAAACACTCGCGATGAACCAGAACTGCTGGATCAGCTCGCGAGCCTGGAACGGCCGCCGGAAAGACAGGCGGACGACGTCGAGCCCCAGGGAGTAAAGCCTCCCGGTCTCCCGGAGCGCGCCCGCACCGGGAAATGAGGGTGCGTCAGTACGGACGCCCACGCCGACCCTCCAGTTTTCCGGGCACGGCGAATACACCCCAGGTTGCGCAATTCCTTTGCTCCGAATGGCGGAACGGAATCGTTGAATAGGGTCAACGGGGTGTTACCGTGCGGTTTCCTACTGGTCGGTACGCTAATCATGTGCCTGCTTGGTGACAAGAACTTCGGTGTGATCAAGACGTCACGTCCTGGTAACCGGTGAATTCTTGTTCTTTTATGACAAAGGCCGGTGGGGGTCTTGTCGGTTCTTTCGTGTTCGGTGGCGCGAGGGGCCCCGTTCGCGCCCGGGCACGGGCTCGCTACCGGACTCACGCGCCCGCAGGGGCCTGAAGCGGGCGCCATGCTCTCGAGAGCGTCCCTTGCGGACGGTCAAGAGCCGGTCGGCTCCATCACGACATGTTCGCCTTGCCCGACCCTCACCCGCGACCTCAAGCCGGGAAATCCGTGAAGGCCTCCTTCCCTACCTTGAGCGTAGGGAAGGAGGCCTTCACGGACACGCACGGGACAGGGTCGCCTCAGCGAGCCAGTTCGGCCACCAATTCGTACGACCGCACCCGGTCGGCCTGGTCGTACACCATGGTCGTGATCATCAGCTCGTTCGCGCCCGTGTCGGCCAGCAGGGTTTCGAGTCCCTTGTGGACCGTCTCGGGCGACCCGATGATGCTGCTCGCAGCCCGGTCCTCGATGAACACGCGCTCGATGTCGGTGTACGGGTAGGCCGCGGCCTCCTCCGGCGTCGGCAGCGGGATCGGGCGGCCCTTGCGGAGGCTGAGGAACGTCAGGCCGCTCGGGGCGGCCAGGTACTGGGCCCGCTCGTCGGTCTCGGCGGCCACCACGGACACGCCCAGCATCACGTACGGCTCGTCCAGCACGTCCGACGGGGTGAACGAGTCGCGGTAGAGCGCCACGGCGGGAAGCGTGTTCTCGGCGCTGAAGTGGTGCGCGAACGAGAACGGCAGGCCCAGTTCGCCCGCCATCCGCGCGCTGAAGCCGCTCGACCCGAGCAGCCACACCGGCGGCTTGTTGCCCTCGGCGGTCACGGCGTTGACCGCGCGCTGGTCGGAGTGCTCGAAGTAGGCGAGCAGCTCCGCGAACTGCTGGGGGAAGTTCTCCGCGGTGAGCCCGCCGGGGCCGCGCAGCGCCAGCGCGGTCCGCTGGTCGGTGCCGGGCGCGCGGCCGATGCCGAGGTCGATCCGGCCGGGGTGGAACGCCTCCAGGGTGCCGAACTGCTCGGCCACCACCAGCGGCGCGTGGTTCGGCAACATGACCCCGCCGGAGCCGACCCGGATGCGTTCGGTGGCGGCCGCGACCTGGCCGATCATCACCGCGGTCGCGGAGCTCGCGATACCGGGCATGTTGTGGTGCTCGGCGAGCCAGTAGCGGTGGTAGCCGAGCGCCTCGGTCCGGCGGGCGAGGTCGAGGGTGTTGCGCAGCGATTCGCCAACGCCGCCCCCGGCCACGACGGGCGAGAGGTCGAGTACGGACAGCGGGATGTCAGGCAAGGAGGTCACGCATCGGTACAACGCGTCCGGCCCTTGATCCCTTCCCGTGACTCCGGACACCTGTCAAACGATCGAAATTAACCGGCGCGAGGGAACCCGTACCCGGCGGACTTCCGCCGTTTCCCGGTACGGTTGCCCCTTATACGGCTGTGGGAAAACCACTGAAAAGAAAGGATTAAGGGTGCCGCGTCCGGAGCGACCTTTGGACCCCGGGGACGATCCGTTGCTGGAGTTCGCCGCCGATCTCCGGCGATTGCGGGAGAAAGCCGGAAACCCGACGTACCGCGAGCTGGGCAGGCGTGCCCACTACTCCGCGGGCACCCTGTCCGAAGCCGCCGGCGGGAAGAAGATGCCCAGCTTGGCGGTGACCTTGGCCTATGTCCGGGCGTGCGACGGGCCCGAGGCGGAGTGGGAGGCCCGCTGGCACGACGTGACCGAGCGGACGCGCCGTGGAGTCAGCGATTCACCGGTTGCCCCGGGCAATGGGGAATCGGCCCCTTATATCGGCTTGACCGCATTCGGACCCGCCGACGCGAGCCGATTCTTCGGTCGTGAACGACTTGTCGAAAAACTCGTCACCCGGCTATCGGGACAACGATTTCTGGCGGTTCTGGGCGCTTCCGGTTCCGGTAAGTCGTCGTTGCTCCGGGCGGGTCTGCTGCCCGCCGTCGCCGAGGACTCCGTCACGCTGCTGATGACCCCCGGCTCGCGTCCGCTGCAGGAGTGCGCCGTCCAGTACGGCGCCGCGCTCGGACTCGCGCCCGGCGGCCTGCTCGCCGAGTTCACCGAGCATCCGCGCAACCTCGGTCTCGCCGCCCGTCAGCTGGTCGCCGACCGCGATGGCGACGTCGTGCTGGTCGTCGACCAGTTCGAAGAGGTCTTCACGCTCTGCCAGGACGCCGACGAGCGGGCGGCCTTCCTGTCCGCGCTCGTCACCGCGACGACGGAGCCGGAGAGCCGGACCAGGGTCGTCCTCGGCATCCGCACCGACTTCTACACGCATTGCGCGCGGCATCCCGACCTGGTCGAGGCCATGCAGGACGCGCAGATCCTCGTCGGCCCGATGAGCACCGAGGAGCTGCGGCAGGCCATCTCGCGGCCGGCGATCGACGCCGGGTACCGGGTCGAGAACGCGCTGGTCTCCCGCCTCGTCGCCGACGCGACCGGACAGCCCGGCGTGCTGCCGCTGCTCTCGCACGCGTTGCTGGAGACCTGGCGCCGCCGTCACGGCAACACCCTCACCCTCACCGGCTACGAATCCACCGGCGGCATCGAGCGCTCGGTCGCGCAGACGTCCGAACACACCTTCACCTCGCTGAGCGAACGTCAGCAGCGCCTGGCGAACCAGATCTTCCTGCGGATGACCGCGCTCGGCGAAGGCACCGAGGACACCAAGCGCCGCATCACCCGCGACGAGGTGGACGCCGACGATCCGGACGTCGCCGTCGTGCTGGACAGGCTGGCGTCGTCGCGGCTGGTCACCCTCGACGACAACGGCATCGAGATCGCGCACGAGGCACTGATCCGCGGCTGGCCGCGCCTGCGCGAGTGGCTCGCCGAGGATCGCGAGGGCCTGCGCGTGCACCGCCAGCTCACCGAGGCCACCGACGCCTGGGAATCGGTCGGCCGCGACGACGGCTGGCTCTACCGCGGTGCGCGGCTGGCCATCGCGATGGAATGGGCTGCCGAGCACGAAAGCGCTCTTTCCCAGCGCGAACGCCGGTTCCTCGACGCGAGCGTGGCCATCGAGAACCACGAACAGGCCATCGCGCGGCGCCGCACCCGGCGGCTGCGCCAGCTGGTCGCGCTCCTGGCCGTGCTGCTGGTGCTGGCGACGGCCGCGATGGTGTACGCCGTCCGTGCCGAGCAGACCGCGACCAGTCAGCGCAACAGCGCGCTCGCGCAGAAGGTCGCCGGACAGGCCATCGCGATGCGGGCGACGAATCCGGCGCTGGCCGCGCAGCTCGCGCTGGCGGCCTACCGCGTCGATCCGAGTGTGGACACCCGCGGCAGCGTGCTCGGCATGCTCGAGTCGCCGTACTCGACCCGCGTCGCCGGGCACGGCCACCGGGTCAACTCCGCCGCCCTGCGCGGTGACGGTCAGGTGCTGGTGACCGGCAGCTGGGACCAGACGGCCAAGCTGTGGTCGCTCAGGGATCCCCATCGTCCGGTCGAACTGGCCACGCTGTCCGGGCACACCGCCAACGTCAATTCGGTGGCGTTCAGCGGTGACGGCCACGCCGTCGCGACGGCGGGCTGGGACAAGACCGCGCGCCTGTGGAACGTCGCCGATCCGGCGAAACCCGGACCGGGGGTGGTGATCGGGGACCATCCGAGCCGGGTCAACGCGGTCGTGTTCAGCCCGGTGGCGCCGGTGCTCGCCACCGCGGACGGCGACGGCACGGTCCGCCTGTTCGACGTCCGGGACCTCGCGAAGCCGGTGCTCGTGGCCACCCTCCCCGGGCACACCGGCAACATCAACGGCCTCGCGTACGCGCCGGACGGACGAACGCTCGCCTCGACCGGCGCCGACAAGACCGTGCGGCTGTGGGACGTCGCCGAGCCGCTCAAGGCCAGGCCGCTCGGGGTGGCGACCGGGCACACCGGCATCGTCCACGCCGCGGCGTTCAGCCCGGACGGCCGCGTGCTCGCCACCGCGAGCGCGGACCAGACGTCGCGCCTGTGGAACATCGCCGACCCGATGGCGCCGCAGCCGCTGGGGACGATGGCCGCGCACAAGAGCATCGTGCGGTCCGTGGCGTTCAGTCCCGACGGGACGGAGCTGGCCACGACCGGTTTCGACCGCAACGTGCGGTTGTGGGACGTCGCCGATCCGCAGAAGCCACGCGAGAAACTGCCGCTCACCGGGCACACCGCCGCCGTGGTCTGGTCGGTGTTCTCCCGCGACGGCCGCACGCTGGTGACCGCGAGCGACGATCAGACGGTGCGGCTGTGGGATCTGCCGGGCCCCGCGATCAGTGGTCCGGCGAGGTCGGCCTGCCGGGCGGTGTTCAGCGCAGACGGGAAACTGCTGGCCACCGGCAGCCAGGACGGCGTGGTGCGCCTGGTCGACGTCTCCGACCACCGGAATCCGCGCGAGCTGAGCAAGGTCACGGGTTTCGGCCAGGGGGTCTGCGGTCTCGCGTTCAGCCCCGACGGCCGGGCGCTCGCCGCCGGTGCCTGGGACCACACGATGCGGCTGATCGACGTCGGTGATCCGCGCGAACCTGTCGACGCCGGTGTCTTCGACCGGCCGGAGGACGAGATCGACCCGGTCGCGTTCAGTCCGGACGGCCGGACGCTCGCGACCGCGGGCACCGGGCACACGGTGAAACTGTGGGACGTGGCCGACCTCCGGCGACCCGTCGCACTCGCGACCCTCACCGGACACGAGGACGACGTCCATTCGCTCGCGTTCGGCCCGGACGGCCGCACCCTGCTGAGCGGCGGCTGGGATCACACCGCGAGGCTGTGGGACATCTCCGTCGTGAAGGCGCCGAAGCAGCTTTCGGTGCTGAAGGGACACTCCGACACGGTGTTCTCGGTGGCCTACAGCCCCGACGGCAAACGCGTCGCCACCGGCAGCGCCGACCGCACCGCGCGGATCTGGGACGTGCGGGACCCGGCGGCTCCTCGCGAGGCCGCGCTGCTGACCGGGCACACGGACAACGTCGTCTCGGTGTCGTTCAGTGTGGACCTGAAAACCTTCGCGACCGGCAGCTACGACCGGTCCGTGCGACTATGGGATGTCTCCGATCCCGGGGTCGTCCGTGAATCGGCGGTCCTGACCGACGATGTCGACCGGGTCAACGCGGTGACGTTCGCGCCGGACGGGCACACGCTCGCGGGCTCCGTCGCCGATGGGAGCGTGCGGTTGTGGGAAACCAGCCCCGAACAGGCCGCCGAACGGATCTGCGCGACCGTCCACCCGCGGATCACGCCCGCGGAGTGGGAACAACACCTGCCGGGGCTCGATTACCGGCCGCCGTGCCCGTGACCACCGCGAATTCGTTGTTCGGCGTTGTTGTTCGGTGACGACGCCGTGACACCGAACAACGAATTGGCGCTAGAAATACCCCTGGACGTGCGATGCGTCCCCACATCGTTCACTCACCGGGGGTCTGAAGGGCTCCTTCAGGACATTCACCAGTGCCCTGAAGGAGCCCTTCAGCTTTTTCACGCCCGCACCCGCCCGCGTTCAGTCCTCTGGATGCGGTAGTTGCGCGTGCAAGTACCGCATCCAGAGGACTGAACGCGAGGGTGGTCAGGCCGCCGGGATCCAGTCGGGGTTCGAGGCGAGCACCGTCAGCTGCTGGGTCGCCCGCGTCAGGGCCACGTACAGCACGCGACGACCGGTCGTCGACTCCGTGATGAGGTCGTTCGGCTCCACCAGGACGACGGCGTCGTACTCGAGGCCCTTGGAGTCGAGGCTGCCGACGACCTTGAGCCGCTCGTCGAGGAGTTCGGCGAGCCAGCCCTCGACCTCGGGCACCCGGTCCATGGCGGTGATCACGCCGACGGTGCCTTCGACGGCACCCAGGAGTTCCTTCACCGCGGCCTGCGTCGCCGCCTCCAGCCCGGCGGCCTCGACCGGCCGGACCTCCGGCGTGATGCCGGTCTGCCGCACCGCGCGCGGAAGCTCGTCGGCCTCCGCGTGCCCGGCGACGACCTTCGCGGCCAGGTCGAAGATCTCCGCCGAGTTCCGGTAGTTGGTGCGCAGGGTGAACCGGCGCCGCGTCGTCTTGAGCCCGAAGGCCTGGTCCCGCGCCAGCGCGGCCTCGGCCGGATCCGGCCACGAGCTCTGCACCGGGTCGCCGACCACGGTCCAACTCGCGTACTTGCCGCGCCGTCCGACCATCCGCCACTGCATCGGCGAAAGGTCCTGGGACTCGTCGACGACCACATGCGAGTACTCGTCGTAGTGTTCGGGCCTGGTCGGAGCGCCGCCGCGGTCCGGGTTGACCTCGATGCTCTGCCTGCCCTTGCGTCGCTTCGGCGGCTCGCCGAGCAGGACGCGCAGCTCGTCGAGGAGTGCGACGTCCGCGATGGTCCAGCCGCGCGAACGGTCGGCGAAGTCGGCCGCGAGCATGCTGATCTCGGTCCGGTTGAGCAGACCCTTCGCCGCGGCGGCGAGCCGCTTCTCCACACCGAGCCAGCGCAGGATCTGCGCCGGGTACAGGGTCGGCCACCAGACCACCAGGAACCGGTGGAATTCGATGCGCTCGCCGAGTTCGGTGATCAGTTCGGCCTTGTCGATCTGACGGCCGTCGTCCTTCGCGTGCTGGTCGGCCTTCGCGGCGAGCGCGTCGAGCAGCAGCTCGGCGGCGCGGATCCGCGACCGGTTCGGCGGACCGCCCGCGGTGTGCACCTTGCGGCGCACCTTGTCGAGCTCGCGCGCGTTGAGCCGCAGCACCTCGCCGCGGTAGACGATCTTCATGTCCTCCGGCGCGTCTTCCGGCGTGTCCCGCAGCGCGCGCAGCAGGATCTTGCGCATCCGCAGCGATCCCTTGATCGCGGCCAGCGGGGCCGGGTCCTGACGGGTCGCTTCGAGGCCGTCGAGGACCTCGCCGAGCGCGCGCAGTTCGACGTTCGTCTCACCCATCGACGGCAGCACCCGCGAGATGTAGCTGGTGAACACCCCGGACGGGCCGATCACCAGGACGCCCGCGCCGCCGAGCTGACGGCGGTGGCGGTAGAGCAGGTACGCCGCGCGGTGCAGCGCGACCGCGGTCTTCCCGGTGCCGGGGCCGCCGGTGATCTCCGTGACCCCGCGCCACGGCGCCCGGATGACCTCGTCCTGCTCCTTCTGGATGGTGGCGACGATGTCGCGCATCTTCTCGCCACGCGAGCGCCCGAGCGCGGCCATCAGCGCGCCTTCGCCGACGATCTGCATGTCCTCGGGGACCGCGTCGGCGATCAGGACGTCGTCGTCGACGTCGAGCACGTTCTGCCCCGAGCACCGGATCACCCGGCGCCGGACGACGTCCATCGGCTCCTCGGCGGTCGCCTGGTAGAACGCCGCCGCCGCGGGCGCGCGCCAGTCGGTGACGAGGTTGTCGAACTCGGCGTCGCGGATGCCGAGACGGCCGACGTAGATGTGGTCGTTGTCGAGATGGTCGAGCCTGCCGAACACCAGGCCCTCGTACTCCGCGTCGAGGGTCTGGAGGGTCTGGTTGGCGTGATAGACCATCATGTCGCGCTCGAACAGCATCGACGCCTGTTCGAAGATGGCTTCACGACCCGCGCCATGACCGATCTCATAGCCCTTGGTACGCATGGCCTCAGCCTGGGCACGCAATTCGGCGAGCCGGGTGTAGACCCTGTCCACATGGGCTTGCTCGATGGCGATCTCGGCCCGTCTGACCCGAGGTTCGGACACGCAACGCTCCTAAACGCTTCTATCGCCTCCGAGGGCGAAGGACGACTCTACGCGAGGTGAGCGGCGGGTTCACCAAGTCCCGTCCAACGCCCGCGGCGGATGCCGTTGAGGCACGATGCTCCAATGACCAGGATCGTGGCGGGGACCGCGGGCGGCAGGCGGTTGAAGGTCCCTCCGAAGGGCACGAGGCCCACATCGGAACGCGTACGCGAAGCGCTGTTCAACGCGTTGGAAGTCGCCGGCGAGCTGCAAGGGACCCAGGTCCTGGACCTTTACGCCGGTTCGGGCGCGCTCGGGCTGGAGGCGCTGTCGCGCGGTGCGGCGGGCGCGTTGTTCGTCGAGTCCGACCGGCGTGCGGTCGAAGTGCTCAAGGGGAACGTCGCCGCGCTGGGGCTCGGTGGCACGGTCCGCGCCGGTGCGGTCGAGTCCGTGCTCTCCGCGCCGGCGCCGGAAACGTTCGACGTCGTCCTCGCGGATCCGCCGTACGCCGTGGATTCCACCCGCCTGGGGGAGGTCTTGGCCGCGCTCGCGGCGGGCCGGTGGGTCGCGGACGGCGCGCTGGTGGTGATCGAACGGGCCGCGCGGGACGGCGAACCGGACTGGCCGCCGGGGTTCGAGCCGACGCGGACGAAGCGCTACGGCGACACCGCCCTCTACTGGGCGGAATATCAGGTGTGAGACGGCGCACGGATCAACGCGCAGGGGCCCCTGCTCCTTGGTAGCGTCCGCGCATGCGGCGTGCGGTCTGTTCCGGGTCCTACGACCCGGCCACCAATGGACATCTCGACATCATCGAACGGGCGGCCAAGCTCTTCGACGAGGTCGTCGTCGCGGTGGGGGTGAACAAGAGCAAGAAGGGCCTGTTCACCGTCGAGGAACGGATGGACATGCTGCGCGAGATCACCGCGAAGCTGCCGAATGTGCGCGTCGACTCCTGGCAAGGCCTCCTGGTCGACTACTGCCGCGAGAACGACATCGTCGCCGTCGCGAAGGGGCTGCGATCGGTCAGCGACTTCGACTACGAACTCCAGATGGCGCAGATGAACCGCGAGCTGACCGGCCTCGAGACGCTGCTGATGGCGAACAACCCGGCGTACGGCTTCGTGTCCAGCTCGCTGGTCAAGGAGGTCGCCGCGCTCGGCGGCGACATCGAGCACCTGGTTCCGCCGGTAGTGTTCAAACGGCTCATGGAGAAGTACTCCGAACGAGATTGACCCGAACGGCCGAAGCCGTTGGTCGGTCAGCGGTGAGCGGCGGTGAAGAGTTCATCTCGGCGACTTCTGGTGAATACACGGTCGAGTTACGGTCCGAAAATGACCAACAAACGATCGCGGATCACCGCCACGCTGCTCGTTCTGGTAGTCACCTTCTTCGGTGGGATCGCTGTCGCGCAGGCCACGACCGCGGAAACGGTCATCTCGGTCCAGCAGAACCCATGTGGGGATCTCACCGGATTCAAGCATTCGGCGCTCTCGTCGCTGCCCTCCGAGGCCACGACGACCTACCACCTCATCAAGAAGGGTGGCCCGTTCCCTTACCCGGACAAGGACGGAACGGTCTTCTCGAACCGGGAGAACATCCTCCCGAAGTGCGCTTCGAGCTACTACCACGAGTACACCGTGCCGACCCCGGGCTCGCCCGACCGCGGCGCGCGCCGCATCGTCACCGGGTCGGGCGGGGAGTTCTTCTACACCGGCGACCACTACGCGACCTTCTCCGTGATCGACGTCGACGGCACTCCTTCGCCGACGTGCGGTGACACCTCGAAGCTGGCGAAGGTCGGCTACTCCACGCTGTCCTCCGCGGCGAAGTCCGTCGTCGACTCCGCGCGCGGCGGCGCGGCCGGAACGGTCTACGAGAACCGAGAAGGTGTGCTGCCGTCCTGCGCCGCCGGTTACTACCAGCTGTTCCCGGTGGGCACGAGCGATCGCGTGATCTCCGGCAAGGGCGGCGAGATCGTCTACACGCCGGACCGCTACACGACCTTCGGACTGGTGAATCTCGCCGGTTGATTCCCGGCTTGCAACATTTCGTGCCTCCCCGTCCGTGAGATACACCGGAACGCCGACGAGGAGGCACGATGCGGTCTGGGGACGATGCGGGCTTCAGGGAGTTCGCCAGGGAAAAGGCGCTGCCGGTGGTGTTCGTGGCACCGGGGGACGGGCCGGCGAAGGTGGCACCTGCCGCTCCTACGTCCTCGGCGCTTCCGCCCCAGGTGAGACCGGACGAGCACACGCCACTGGTGGATCTCACGGCGCAGAAGGCGCGAAACCTCGAGCATCTGCGGAAGACGGTCATGAATCTGCTGCCCGGCGCGACCGAGTTCACCTTCGGCGAATTCGAACAGGACTACTACCCGGCCGAGTGGGACGTGATGACCGCGAGCGTGCGCTATCGGGACGCCTCGAACGTGGAACGCGGGTTCAACGTGACGCTCACCGGCGTGGTCTCGACCAGGAAGGAATATTCCGACCGGACAGCGTGCCCCGGAGGACTCGTGGTGAAAACCCCTGCGGTGCGAGGTGCTGCCCCAGCCGGGCGGGACGCGGGTCGTGATCAACGAGAAGGGCAACCCCGGAGCGGATCCGAAGGGGACGACCGTCGAATCGGTCAGCGGTCGTGACGCGATCGCGTTCCTGGCCGACGGCACTGCGGTCACCGTGACGGACCTCGGGGCACTGAGCGGCCCCCGCGGCCCGTCGCTGAACGACCGGCAGTTGCTGAGGCTCGTCCTGGATCCGGGGCTGACCCTTCGGTGATCATGGCGCGCGGTACCGGGCGGGACACGCCCGGTACCGCGCGCTTTCACCCCTTACGGCGGCGATGAGGGCAAACTGAGCCCAGGGAATGTGGGGATCGCTGTAGGTAGATCGCTGTAGGTAGGGAGTGGGCCGTGTACCGGGTTTTCGAGGCGCTCGACGAGCTCGTCACCATCGTGGAGGAAGCCCGCGGCGTGCCGATGACCTCCAGTTGTGTCGTTCCACGCGGGGACACCCTCGAACTGCTCGACGACATCCGCGACGCCCTGCCGGGTGAAGTGGACGACGCGCAGGACGTCCTCGACAAGCGTGACCAGCTGATCCAGACCGCCCGCACCGAGGCCGCGGAGACGATTTCCACCGCGAACACGGAGGCGGACCGCACGGTCGCCGAGGCGCAGGCCGAAGCCGAGCGCATCCTCGCCGACGCCCGGGCCCGCGCCGAGCAGATGATGAGCGACGCGCACGACGAGGCCGAGCGCATGGTCGCCGCCGGACAGGCGGAGTTCCAGAACCTCACCGACCGCTCGCGGGCCGAGTCGGAGCGGATGATCCAGGCCGGTCGCGACGCCTACGAGCGCGCCATCGAGGACGGCCGCGTCGAGCAGGCCCGGCTCGTCTCGCAGACCGAGGTGGTCCAGGCCGCGCACGGCGAGGCGGCCCGCATCGTCGACGAGGCGCACATCGAAGCCGACAAGCAGCGGAGCGACTGCGACGCCTACGTCGACGGCAAGCTGGCCGAGTTCTCGGAACTGCTCGCGACCACGCTGCGGACGGTCGACTCCGGGCGCAACCACCTGCGGTCCCCGGTCAACCTGCCGGGCAACAGCCGGACCTCCCTGTACGACTACCAGTCCTAGCCGCTGTCGCCGCGCGCGCAAGGAAAGGTCCTTTCCTCGCAAAATTCGCCAGGAAAGGACCTTTCCTAGCGTCCGCCAGGCCTTCACGGACCGTGCCCGTAAACCGGTGGCGGTACCTGCGTACCCTGGTGACCGATGTCTGAGAACAAGTCGCCGCAGGCCAGGCCCGCGCAACTGGACGGCCGGAACCCCTGGGTGCTCGACACCCGTGAACTCGGCCGTCACGCCGGCCTGAGCAAGGCCGTCCACCGTGCCATCCCCGTCGAGACCGCGCTCGGGGTGCCCGACGTCATCACCATCGACGCCGGCTCCAGCCTGGAACTCGACCTGATCCTGGAGTCCGTCGTCGAGGGCGTGCTCGTCAGCGGCACGGCGTCCGCCGTCGCGACGGGTCACTGCTCGCGGTGCCTCGATCCGATCACCGAGGACGTCGAGGTCGACCTGACCGAGCTCTTCGCCTACCCCGGCTCCGCGACCGAGGAGACCACCGACGAGGACGAGATCCCTCGCCTGGTGGACGACCGGATCGACCTCGAGCCGACGGTGCGCGACGCGGTGGTGCTCGCCCTTCCGCTGGCCCCGCTGTGCACCGAGGACTGCCAGGGTCTGTGCATCGAATGCGGTGTCAAGTGGGCCGATCTCGAGCCCGGTCACGGGCATGAGAAGATAGACCCTCGGTGGGCCGCGCTGGTTGATCGTTTCGGCGACGAAACGGACGATGACCAGGCTGATGGCCCCGGAAAGCAAGCCTGACGAGCACCAGCTCGTTCCGGAGAAGCAAGTTCGCTCGCGACCGCGGGCAGACCGTCTGAAGGAGATCTACTCGTGGCCGTCCCGAAGCGGAAGATGTCGCGATCCAACACCCGCGCGCGCCGCAGCCAGTGGAAGGCGGCTCCGGTGCAGCTGGTGCCCTGCTCCAACCGCGCCTGCAAGCAGCCGAAGCTCCAGCACATCGCGTGCCCGGCCTGCGGCCAGCACAACGGTCGCCAGGTCGTCGAGCCCGCCTGATCGGCGGCTGACGACATGGGGGGTAAGTCGGCCGGTGGACCGCCCGCCGACCCCGCACCGTTGCTCGAAGCGCTCGGGATCACCATCGAACCCGAGCTGCTGACGCTGTCGCTGACCCACCGTTCTTATGCCTATGAGAACGGTGGGTTGCCACCGAACGAGCGCTTGGAGTTCCTCGGGGACGCCGTGCTGGGTCTGGTCGTCACCGACCACCTCTACAACACGCATCCCGACCTGGCCGAAGGTCAGCTCGCGAAGCTCCGTGCCAGCGTGGTCAACATGCACGCGCTGGCCCGGGTCGCGCGCGGCCTCGGTGAGGGCGGGCTGGGCAAGCACCTGTTGCTGGGCAAGGGGGAAGAGCTCACCGGCGGCCGGGACAAGCCGAGCATCCTCGCCGATGGGCTCGAAGCCGTCATCGGCGCCGCGTATCAGCAGCACGGCATCGAGATCGCGCGCCAGCTCGTGCACCACCTGTTCGACGGCCTGCTCGCCGAAGCACCGCTGCGTGGTGCCGGCCTGGACTGGAAGACCAGCCTCCAGGAGCTGACGGCGTCGGCGGGGCTCGGTGTGCCCGAGTACAAGGTCGAGGACACCGGTCCCGATCACCGCAAGGAGTTCAGCGCCACCGTGCTCGTCGGCGGGCGTGAACTCGGCTACGGCTCGGGGACGACGAAAAAGGAAGCCGAGCAGAAGGCCGCCGAGACGGCCTGGCGTCAGCTTTCGGCCGAACTCGACGTCGAGCAGCCGCCGAAAACGACCTGAGTCCGCCCTCCCTCGTGAATGGTAATGACGGTTCCGGCCGTCATTACCACTCACGAGGGCCGGTGGGAGAATCGACGCCATGCCCGAACTCCCCGAGGTCGAGGTGGTCCGTGCCGGACTGGAGGCCCACGTCTCCGGCCGGACGATCACCGAGGTCGAAGTCCTGCACGCGCGCGCGATCCGCCGTCACGAACTCGGCGCCGAGGACTTCACCGGACGGCTTTCCGGTACCAAGATCACCGCCGCCCGCCGTCGCGGCAAATACCTTTGGCTCGATCTTTCGGACGGCCAAGCCATGCTCGCCCACCTCGGGATGAGCGGCCAGATGCTCGTCCAACCCGAAAACGCGCCCGACGAGAAGCACCTTCGCGTGCGTTTTCGCTTCGCCGACAACGGTCCGGAGTTGCGCTTCGTCGACCAGCGGACCTTCGGCGGTCTCGCCCTCGCGGAACTCACCGAGGTCGACGGGACGGCGCTGCCCAGCACCATCGCGCATATCGCCCGCGATCCGATGGACCCGCGGTTCGACCTCGACCGGGCCGTCCGCGCGCTGCGATCGCGGCGGACGGAGATCAAACGCGCCCTGCTCGACCAGACCCTCGTCTCCGGTATCGGCAACATCTACGCGGACGAAGCTCTCTGGCGCTCGAAGCTTCACTGGGCCCGCCCGACCGACCGGCTCACCGCTGCCCAGGGCCGGACGGTCCTCACCGCCGCCAGTGACGTGATGGCCGCCGCACTCGTCGCGGGCGGGACATCGTTCGACGCGCTGTACGTCAACATCAACGGCGAGTCCGGGTACTTCGACCGATCGCTCGACGCTTACGGTCAGGAAGGCCTGCCCTGCGGTCGATGCGGGACGCCGATCCGGCGCGATCCCTTCATGAACCGTTCGTCCTTTTCGTGCCCGCGCTGCCAGCCGCGGCCTCGCGTGAGGTGAAAACTGTCGTGTACGGCGCGGGTGCCGCGTCAACTAGCATGAACGGGCACGACATGTAGGGAGTGGGATGGTGGCCGCGACCGAGCCCGGCAAGACGACGCTCGCCGAAAAGATCGACAAGCTGTTCCAGATCGTGCTGAGACCCGATCGCGAGCCGTACAGTCACGAAGAGGTCGCCAAGGCCTGCCGAGAGGCCACCGGCGAAAGCTTTTCGACGACCTATCTGTGGCAGTTGCGCACCGGCCGCCGCGACAATCCCACCAAACGCCATCTCGAGGCGCTGGCCCAGTTCTTCGGCGTCTCGCCGGCGTACTTCTTCGACGACGAGCAGAGCGCCAAGATCGCCGAAGAGCTCGCCCTTCTCGGCGCACTCCGCGACGCCGGTGTCCGCGACGTCGCGCTGCGCGCCGTAACACTTTCCCCCGACGGACTCGACACCATCAGCGACATGATCGACGCGATCGCCCGCAGGGAATCCGGACGGGGCGGCACGAAGAGGGAGGCGTGAAGTGGATCGCCGCCGTAAGGAGTTGTGGCGCCGCTGCCGGAGTCTCGCCGACGGCGTCACCCTTCCCGAACCCTTCGACGCCGAGGCCTTCATCGCCGAACTCGCCGCCGAACGCGGACGGCCGATCGAGTTGATGCAGGTCAACGTCCCCTCCAGCGGCCCGTGCGGGCTCTTGATGAGCACCGAGCGCGCGGATTACATCCTCTATCCGACCAACACCACCGCCCTGCACCGGCGGCATATCCTGCTGCACGAGGTCGGCCATCTGCTGTGCGGCCACGTCGGCTCCGACGCGGGCGCCGACGGCATCGCGCTCGACGCCGCCGCCAGCAAGACCCTCATGCCGAACCTGTCACCCGAACTCGTCCGCCGCGTCCTGGGCCGCACGAGTTACAGCGCCGTCGAGGAACAAGAGGCCGAACTGCTCGCCAGCCTGCTGGCACAACGGGTCGCCAGGACGGCGGTGCGCGGCGCGGCGCACACCGACGAGGGCGGAAGCGACCTCGCCGGCGGGATGGCCAGGGTCGACAATCTCTTCGGCAGCCGGAAACGGCGCCTGCCATGACCGAGACCATCGCGTACTTCTGTTGCGTGGTGGCCTTCGCGGGCTTCGGTTACAAGCTGATCCAGGCTCGCCATACCCAGCCGTTGCGGCGGATGTGGTTCCTCAGCGGCTTCGGGATGTGCATCGCGGGCGGGATCATGCTGCTCACCCCGGCCATGGAGAACGCCGTCGGCATCGAGGAACCCATCGGCAGCCTTCTCAACCTCGCGGCCGACCTGCTCAAGATCGGCGCGATGGGGTTCGCGGTCGCGTTCGCGCATTCGCTGAAACTGGGGGAGGGCAAGCGGATCGGGTGGCACGCGGTGCTTTCCTGGAGCGTGGTCGTCGTCGAAACCGCGCTCTTCTTCCTGTCCGACAGCTATCGCGTCGGCGAGCACACCGCCGCCGGGCCGGGCAAGCTCGGCTGGTTCGTCGCGTACAACGTTCTTTTCCTGGTTTACGGGCTGATCAGCCTGCTGACCTTCTCGATCGTCTTCGCCCGTTTCGCCCGCCACGCCGACCCCGGACCGCTTCGCATCGGGTTGTGGCTGCTCGTCGGTGGCGGGGTCGCCGCGCTGGGCTGGACCTTCTGGGACGTCGACGACATCTACATCCTCGCCACCACCGGCGCGGTGAACGCCGGTGAGGAAACGGTTTCGTCGATCCTGGCGGCGCTGAGCGTCGGGCTCGCCGGGGCGGGCGCGACGCTCAGCGTGTGGGGCCCGGCGCTGGCGACGCCGTTCCGCCTGCTCGGCACGTACCGGACCTACCGCCGGATCGAGCCGCTGTGGACCGCGATGCGTGATGCCGTCCCGGGAATCGCGCTGGACCCCGGCCCCGGTATGCCGGGCGGCGTCGAGTTCGCCTTGTACCGCAGGGTCATCGAGATCCGGGACGGCCACCTCGCGCTGCGCCCGTACTTCGATCCGGACGTGCCACCGGTCGCGGAAGCCGAGGCCCGCAAGGCGAAGGTCCCCGAAGCCCGGGTGCCCGCGACGATCGAGGCCGCGGCCTTGGCCGCCGCGCTCGTCGCCGCCGAGACGGGCCGCCGGTACGCCCCCGACGACGTTCCGGCGACCTACCTCGACGAGCCGGACATCGCCACCGAAGCGGCGTGGCTGGTGGAGGTCACGCGCGCCTGGCGACGGTCGACCGTGGTCGGACGCATTCGCGACCGGGCCCGTGAAACGCTTGCCGCTTGAGCCGAAAATTCCTTGGTGCGGAAGAACTTTCAGACAGTGACGCGGCGCATCGTGGCGAACCCGCCGGCTCCCGCGACGCAGACCAGCAGGGCGAGTACCCCGGTCATGCCGCCCACGGTCAGCGTGCTGAAGAACGTGCCGAGCTTCGGCCAGGAATCGGTCCAGCTGAGCAGCAGCACCACCCCCAGCAGCACCAGTACCTGCGCGGCGCCGAACAGGACCACGCCCGGCACCGCGGCACGCCGGTAGATCAGGCCGTACCACATGCCGTAGACGAACATCAGTGTGAGCAGCACGAACGACGTGAGCAGCGTCAGATACCAGTGCCCGTCGAGCAACCAGGGCACCCGGAAGTAGTTGAGGCCGAGTCCCCAGCCGCCGGTCGCTTCCTCGATCACCTGCAACACGGCGATCCCCACCGCGTACAGCACGGACAACCCGGCCACCAGCAGGATCGTGCCGAGGTAGTACGACCGCCTCGACACGCCGAGCGCGAGCCCGAACGGCAGCGACTTCGTCATGCTCAGGGTGCCGCAGACGAACATGAACACGAAGAGGGTGAACAGACCGCCGGAGTAGTTTTCCTTGTCTTCTTGCAGTGTCGCGAAGACGGTGAGATTCACCAGGAACGCGAAAAGCGTGACGCCGATCGGGAGGACGAGGTACTGGAGCCGGTCCACCAGGTGATAGCGCGCGACCTTGATCAGGATGTTCATGCGGACACCTCCTCGGTGCTCTGCCTGTTGGAGGTGTGCACCATCAATTGCTGTAGTGACAACGGTTCCAGCTTCAGATGCAGTGCCTGTGCCCGCGCTTTCGCCGCGCCGTCGAGCGCGTCGGCGACGGTGACCGAAGCCCGCGAACCGATCTTGCGGCGGTGCAGTACGCGACGTCCGGCGACGAAGTCCTCCACCGCGGTCGCCGGGCCGGTGACCGTGGCGGCCGTGCCGCGCAGGTCGTCGGCCGGCGCGTCGAGGACGACGCGGCCCTTGTCGATCATCACGACGTGCTCCAGCAGATCGGCCACCTCGTCGATCAGATGCGTGGAGAGCAGCACCGTGCGCGGATGAGCCGAATAGTCGTCGAGCAACCGGTCGTAGAACAGTTGCCGCGCGACGGCGTCGAGGCCCGCGTAAGGCTCGTCGAGGAGAGTGAGTTCCGCCCGTGCCGCCAGTCCGATGGTGATCGACAGCGCGGAGCGCATCCCGCGGGAGAGCTTCTTGATCGGCCGCTTCAGTGGCAGGTCGAAGTCGCGGAGCAGGGTGTCGGCCAGTTCGGCGTCCCAGTTGGGGTAGAACCACGACGCCGCCGCGAGGGCGTGCCGCACCTTGAAGTCCGGGAACTGCTGGTCCTCGCGGACGAGTACCAGGCGCCGGAGCACCCGTTCGTTCTCCACCGGGCTTTCGCCGAACACGCGGACCGTGCCCGCGCTGGCGAACTCCTGTGCGGTGACGATGCGCAGGAAGGTGCTCTTGCCCGCGCCGTTGCGGCCGAGCAGTCCGGTGATCTTGCCTTCGGCGATGTCCACGGAGACGTCGCCGAGTGCGACGTGATCGCCGTAGCGCCGGGTCAGGCCGCTGGTGGAAATGGTCGGCGTCATGCGGCGGGTCCTCCGTTCCGGTGTCCGTTCCCGCGGATGAGCGAGATCAGGGTTTCGTCGTCGATGCCGAGGCGCCTCGCTTCGGCGAGCATGGGGTCGAGGTACTGCTCGGCGAACCGTTTCCGCCGATCGGTGAGCAGCTTTTCCCGTGCTCCGGCGGCGACGAACATCCCGATGCCACGCCGTTTCTCGAGCAGGCCGTCGTCGGCGAGCACGTTGATCCCCTTGGCCGCCGTCGCCGGATTGATCCGGTAGAAGGCGGCGAGTTCATTGGTTGACGGCACGCGTTCCCCCTCGGCCAGGCTTCCCTCGGCGATGTCGTCGGCGATCTGTTCGGCGATTTGCACGAACAGGGGTGTTCCTTCGTCGAGCACGACACCTCCGTCCCCAGAGTCGTGCACCCGATGCCGGGTGCGGTGGTTCATTACTGGACTAAGTAACTCATGAACCACCCGATGGGCGCAACCGCCTTCCGCCGTGCGCACTACTGTGCAGTGCGTGGTACCTTCTGTTGCGTAAGACTGGGAGGGACGCGACTGTGGAGATCAGTCAGCTACTTAAAGGCGTGCTGGACCTCGCCGTTCTCGCGGTACTTCGCGGAGAGGACGGCTACGGCTACGACGTGCTCCGAAGACTTCGCGTCGCGGGGTTGCAGGAGGTCGGCGACGCTTCGGTGTACGGGACGCTCCGGCGGCTGTACAAGGCAGGCCTGCTGACGTCGTACGTGGTGCCGAGTGAAGAAGGCCCGCACCGCAAGTACTACAGCCTCAACGAACCGGGTCGCAAACGCCTCGAAGAGTCGGGGCAGACCTGGCGGAGTTTCGCCACGACGATGAACAGCCTGTTGGGAGAGGCAGCATGAGCACGCAGAATCCGACCGCCGTGCGGGTGTATCTGGCGAGGGTCAGGAGCGCGCTCGCCGACTTGCCCGAAAGCGAAGTCGAGGAGATCCTCGAAGACGTCCGCCCTCATCTCGCCGAGATGGAGGCGGAACTGGGGGACAACGCACGAGTCGAGGCGCTGATCGAGCGTCTGGGCAGCCCCGAAAGCTACGCCGCGGAACTGCGGGCGTCCGGTGGCTATCCGCCGCGTCCGGCGGACACGGGCGACAAGACCACCGCGCTGAAGGCGAAAACCGGCATCGGCGGAGCGCGGTTCGCGTTCTGGGGCCTGGTGTTCTCCGTGGGCGGGTTCGCGCTGTTCGGCTTCGCGGCGGCGGTCTGGGTGCGGGTGGAACCGTTGCTGGGACTGCTTTTCGTGGCGCCGGTGCTCGCGATCAGCGTGGCCTACGTGGTCCGCAAGGGAGTCGCCCCGATCGCGGAATTGCCCGAGGTGGTCAAGCTTCGCGAGACCGCGACGTCGTTCCAGGCCAATCGGAACAGCAGGGGACTGACCTACTTCCGCACGCTCAAGCCGGCGTGGTGGGTGCTGTGCGCGGCGGTGCTGGTCGTGTTCGGCCTGCTGCTCGTGCTGCGCGACACCGAGGCCGTTTTGCTGCTGCCGCTGATGCTGCTGGCGGCCGTCGCGGTGGTCTGGGCGGGACCGCGGTTGAAGGCGGACCGGCGGCTCCTGTGGCTGGCCGTCCCGATCTCGGCGTTCGTCATCGGCAGCATGCTCGGTGGCGCGGGTGCGGCGGTCGATCTGATCGCGAAGCGGTCTTACGGCAGCGGTTCGTATGGCGGCTATCCGCCGAACTACCACGACACCTACGGCAATCCGCAGCTGATGTACGGCAGCCAGAGCGTGGACAACATCTACGCGTTCGACGGCGAAGGCAAGCCGCTGACCGAAATCTACCTCTACGACGAGGAGGGTCGTCCGCTCAGCACGACCCGGTACGCCTGCGAGAGGAGCACGGGCGAGAAGCGGAGGGTCGGCGACGACAACCGTTATCCGCGCCCGCGAATCGAACGAGGCGTCCAAGACGACGAGGGAAACCTCAACGGCTACAACGGTTACCGCGGTTACTGCCAGGAGAAGACCGACGTCCCGTTCAGCGCGGCGATCCCGAAGGGCCTGCCGGTGCCGCCTGCTTCGTCCGCCCCGCCGTCGCCGACGTCTTCCGCCGCGGCTCCGCCGTCGAACTCCACCCAGCCGACGCGCTAGGTGGCCTGGGTGGAGGCGGCTGTCGGGGGCGCCTCCACCCCTTTCCCGCGTTTCGTCCTCTGAACGCGGTAGTTGGGGACGCGAACTACCGCGTGCAGAGGACGAAATGCGGATGCGGGAAGCGCGCAGGGAGACGTAACCTCCTGGGCAACGCGCTGACGGAGACGAGTAGCCCGGGGAGCACGCGAGTGCCAGAGAGCCGCCGGTAGCTGGGAAGGCGGCCTCGCGCCCCGCGGTGAAGACCCTCCCGAGTGCGGGGAGGAACGGCGTCCGCGCCCCATGCCCCGCCGTCCGGCCCCCGTCACGGGCCTTCGAGGCCGCCGCTCGTCCGGACGGCGGCGAAAGTGCGGTGGTACCGCGAGTTCCCTTCTCGCCCGCACTCCCAAGGGGTCGCGCATATCCGTACAGGAGTTGTGATGATCTCGCGTGTTCTCGTCGCCGACCTGCCCCGGCACGTCGGCGAACGCGTGCGAATAGCCGGTTGGGTGCACCGACGGCGTCAGCTGAAGACCGTCACCTTCGTCGTGGTCCGTGACCGGTCCGGGCTGGCGCAGGTCGTCGCCGCCGGATCCGGTTGGCCGCCGGAGGAGACCGTGGTCGAGGTCGAAGGCCTCGTCACCGCCAATCCCCAGGCTCCCGGCGCCCTCGAACTGACCGAGCCCTCGATCGGCCTGCTTTCCGAGCCCGCCGAACCGCCGCCGTTCGACCTCTACCGCCCGCGGTTGCGCGCCGGTTTGCCGACGGTGCTGGACAACGCCGCGCTGGCGTTGCGGCATCCACGGCGCAAAGAGGTGTTCACGATCGCGGCGGCGAGCGTCGCCGGGTTCCGGTCGGCGCTGGACGGGCTCGGCTTCACCGAAACCCACACCCCCAAGATCGTCTCGTCGGCCACCGAATCCGGAGCGAACGTCTTCGGCATCGACTACTTCGGCAGGCGGGCGTTCCTGGCGCAGTCACCGCAGTTCTACAAACAGGCGCTGGTCGGGGTGTTCGAGCGGGTCTACGAGGTCGGCCCGGTCTTCCGCGCCGAACCCCACGACACCGCGCGGCATCTCGCGCAGTACACCAGCCTCGACGCGGAACTCGGCTTCGTCGACGACCACCACGACGTGATGGCGGTGCTGCGGGAAGCGGTCGCGAGCATGGCCTCGGCCGTCCCGGCGGTCGGAGTCGTCGTGCCGGAGGTGATCCCGGAAATCCACTTCGCGGACGCCCAGGAGCTGATCGCCCGGGAGACCGGGGAGGACCCGCGTGGTGAACCCGACCTCGCCCCCGCGCACGAGCGCTCGCTCTCGGACTGGGCGCTGCGCGAGCACGGGTCGGAGTTCCTGTTCGTCACCGGGTACCCGATGGCGAAGCGGCCGTTCTACACGCATCCGGACCCGGGGCGACCCGGGTTTTCGAACAGTTTCGACCTGCTCTTCCGCGGGCTGGAACTGGTGACCGGCGGCCAGCGGCTGCATCGGCACGACGACTACGTCGCCGCGCTGGCCGCGCGAGGGGAGTCCGGCGAACCGTACCGGGACTACCTGGACGTCTTCGCCCACGGGATGCCGCCGCACGGCGGGTTCGCACTCGGTCTCGAACGCTGGACCGCCCGGTTGCTCGGGCTGCCCAACGTGCGACAGGCGACGCTTTTCCCGCGAGACCTGCACCGGCTGACCCCGTGAAAGCCGCGGACCGGCCCCTCGCGATGAGGTGCCGGCCCGCGTGGGGTGAGGTTCAGCGGGTGAACGCGCTCCTGGCGGCCAGGTCGGCCAGCAGGGCGCGGCCCTTCTCGGCGTTGCGCGGCTGGGCCAGGACGTCGTAACGCCGGGCGACCAGCTGGCTCTGCGAGATGAACCCGCGCTTGTTCTTCGACGTCGCGTACCCCAGCGCGCCGAACAACAGGTTGAACCCGATACCGCCGACGAGGCCGACGAAGATCGGCACCAGCCCGGCGCCCGGGTTCAGCAGGCTCAGCACGAGGCCGAGGAACATACCGAACATCGCGCCCGACAGCGCCGAGCTGGTCAGTACCTTGCTCCAGCCCAGCCGCCCGGCGATCCGCTCGACCAGCATCGGTTCGACACCGACGATCGTGACGTCGGTGATCGGGAAGTCCGTTCCCGCGAGGTGGTCGACGGCACGCTGCGCTTCGGAGTACGACTCGTACGAGCCGATCGGCCACCCGCTGGGCAGCGTCGGGAGCTGAGCCCGTCCCTGAGGCTCGGTGAACGTGGTCTGCTGCGTGAATGCCTGTGTCATTCCTTCTCACCTCTCTTGATCCGTACAACGTTCCGGATGTGCGGATCTCCTCCCGATTCGGCGGGATTCACAGCATCTTCTCAGCCGGGCATCACAGACAATCCGCCCAGGGATCAATTGCAGTCCGCAATGGATAACGAAATAGACCATTAACCGGGTTGACCGAGCCGGATCGGCCCGGTAGGAAGAAGCCGCAAAGGTACCGCTTCGAACCTTTAGGTGAGGCTGATGGCGAACAGGCGCGGCATGCTCACGCTGGATCGGCTCCGGGAACTGGTCGAGGACGGCACCGTCGACACGGTGCTGATCGCGATCACCGACATGCAGGGCAGGCTGCAGGGCAAACGCTGTGCCGCCGAGTACTTCCTCGAAGAGGTCGTTCCGCACGCCACCGAAGCGTGCAATTACCTTCTCGCGGTCGACGTCGACATGAACACCGTCGACGGTTACGCGATGTCTTCTTGGGAGACCGGTTACGGCGACTTCGTCATGCGCCCGGACTTCGAGACACTGCGCCTGCTCCCGTGGCAGGAAGGCACCGCCCTCGTCCTCGCCGACCTCGAACGGGTGCAAGGCGGGGCCGTGGCCCCTTCGCCCCGTCAGATCCTGCGCGGGCAACTCGACCGGCTCGCCGCGCGCGGTCTCGCCGCCTACGTCGGCACCGAACTGGAGTTCATCGTCTTCGACGACACCTTCGAGTCCGCCTGGGACAAGCGCTACCAGGGCCTCCGCCCGGCCAACCAGTACAACGTCGACTACTCGATGCTCGGCACCTCACGGATCGAGCCGCTGCTGCGCCGGATCCGCAACGACATGGGCGGCGCTGGGCTGTACGTCGAGTCGGCCAAGGGCGAGTGCAACCCGGGCCAGCACGAGATCGCGTTCCGGTACACCGACGCGCTGACCACCTGCGACAACCACAGTGTCTACAAGACCGGGGCCAAGGAGATCGCCGCGCTGGAGGGCAAGAGCCTCACGTTCATGGCGAAGTACAACGAACGCGAGGGCAACTCCTGCCACATCCACATCAGCCTGCGCTCGGCCGAGGGCGAGGCCGTGCTCGCCGGTGACGGTCCCGGCGGATTCTCCCCGCTGATGGAGCACTTCCTCGCCGGGCAGCTCGCCGGGTTGCGGGAGCTGACCTACTTCCTCGCGCCGAACATCAACTCCTACAAGCGTTTCGTCCCGGGCAGTTTCGCACCGACGGCCGTCGCGTGGGGCACCGACAACCGCACGTGCGCGCTCCGCGTCGTCGGCCACGGCGAATCGCTCCGCACCGAAAACCGGGTACCCGGCGGCGACGTGAACCCGTATCTCGCCGTGGCCGCGCTGATCGCGGCCGGATTGCACGGTATCGAAAACGAACTTGAGCTGGAGCCGGAGTTCCAGGGCAACGCCTACGGCTCCGGCAAGCCGACCGTGCCGACCACCCTGCGGGAGGCCGCCGCGCTGCTGGACCAGAGCACGCTCGCCAGGACCGCGTTCGGGGACGAGGTCGTCGACCACTATCTGAACGCGGCGAGAGTCGAACTCACCGCCTACGACGCCGCCGTCACCGACTGGGAGAGGATCCGTGGCTTCGAACGGCTGTGAACCCGTCATCGGTCTCACGTCCTATCTGGAGCCCGCGAAGTTCCTCGTGTGGGAGACGGAGGCGGCGCTGCTGCACCGGGTCTACGTCGACGGGATAGTCGCGGCGGGCGGGATCCCGGTCCTGCTGCCGCCGGTGAGCGACGCGCACGACAGGCTGGTGTCCGCTGTGGACGGTCTCGTGCTGGTCGGCGGCGCCGACGTCGATCCGGCGCGGTACGGCCAGGAGCAGCATGCGACGACCTATCTCCGGCCGAACCGGGACGCCTTCGAGTTCGGTCTGCTGCGGTCCGCGTTGGCCGACGGCAAGCCGGTGCTCGGCGTGTGCCGGGGGTTGCAGGTGCTCAGCGTCGCGCTCGGCGGGACGCTCACCCAGCATCTCCCGGACACTTTGGACACTCACGATCACCAGCCCGCGCCCGCGACCTTCGGCACCACTACGGTGACCCTTGCCGAGGGCAGCCGGGTCGCCTCGATCCTCGGCACCGAGACCAAGGTGCCGTGTTACCACCATCAGGCGATCGACAAGCTCGGCGACGGGCTGGTCCCGGTCGGCTGGGCCGCCGACGGGACCATCGAGGCGGCCGAACTGCCGGGCGACGGGTTCGTCCTCGGTGTCCAATGGCATCCCGAACAGAATCCGGACGACATCAGGCTCTTCGAGGCGCTGGTGAACGCTGCTAAGGAGCGAGCATGACCACGTTCGAGGTGCTCAACCCCGCCACCGAAGAGGTGGTGAGGTCGGTCGAGCTGACCTCGGCCGAGGAGACCGACGCGGCGATCGCCCGCGCACAGGCGGCGTTCCCCGCCTGGCGTGCGGTGGCCCCCGGCGACCGGGCCCGGCTGCTGCGCCGCTTCGCCGACGCGGTCGACGCCGACATCGAGAACCTCGCCCGGCTGGAAGTCGCCAACTCGGGCCACACGATCGGCAACGCGCGCTGGGAGGCGGGCAACGTCCGCGACGTGCTGACGTACTACTCGGCGTCACCCGAACGGTTGAGCGGCAAGCAGATCCCCGTGCCCGGCGGCGTGAACCTGACGTTCCACGAGCCACTCGGCGTGGTCGGGGTGATCGTGCCGTGGAACTTCCCGATGCCCATCGCGGGCTGGGGTTTCGCGCCCGCGCTCGCCGCCGGGAACACCGTCGTGCTCAAACCGGCGGAACTCACCCCGCTCACCGCGATCCGCCTCGGGGAACTCGCCCGCGAGGCGGGAATCCCCGAGGACGTATTCCAGGTTCTTCCCGGCAAGGGATCCGTGGTGGGACAACGTTTCGTGGACCATCCCGCGGTACGCAAGGTCGTCTTCACCGGTTCCACCGAGGTCGGCAAGCGGATCATGGCGGGCTGCGCCGCGCAGGTGAAGCGGGTGACGCTGGAACTGGGCGGCAAGAACGCGAACATCGTGTTCGCCGACGCAGACCTGGAGAAGGCCGCGGCCACGGCGCCGTACGGCGTGTTCGACAACGCCGGGCAGGACTGCTGTGCGCGGTCGCTCATCCTGGTGCAGGCCAGCGTGTACGAGAAGTTCATGGAACTGCTCGAACCCGCCGTGAACGGCGTCGTCGTCGGGGATCCCCGGCTTGAGATGACCGAGATGGGGCCGCTGATCTCGGCCGGGCACCACGCGAAGGTCTCGTCCTACGTGGACGACTCCGCGCCGGTGGCGTTCCGGGGAAGCGCGCCGCACGGGCCGGGCTACTGGTTCCCGCCGACCGTCGTCACCCCGCCGGATCTGCGGCATCCGCTGGCCGCCGACGAGATCTTCGGCCCGGTCGTCGCGGTGGTCCCGTTCGACGGGGAGGCGGACGCGGTGACCATGGCCAACCACACCGAGTACGGCCTGTCCGGCTCGATCTGGACCCGCGACGTCGGCCGCGCCTTCCGCGTCGCACGCGGCGTCGAAGCCGGAAACCTGTCGGTCAACTCGCATTCGTCCGTCCGGTACTGGACGCCGTTCGGCGGGTTCAAGCAGTCCGGACTCGGCCGCGAACTCGGCCCGGACGCCGTCGACGCCTTCACCGAGATCAAGAACGTCTTTATCAGCACGGAGGACTAGAGCAATGGTGCAGCGTTTCGAGGGCCGCGTCGCGGTCATCACCGGCGGCAGCAGCGGTATCGGACTCGCCACCGCCCGCAGGCTGGCCAGCGAGGGCGCGAAAGTCGTCATCGGCGACATCTCCGCCGAGACGGCCAAGGTCGCGGCCGACGAGGTCGACGGCCTGTTCGTGCAGACCGACGTCACCGACGCCGAGCAGGTCGAAGCCCTGTTCCAGACCACTGTGGACACTTTCGGCTCGGTCGACGTCGCGTTCAACAACGCCGGCATCTCCCCGCCGGAGGACGACTCGATCCTCACCACGGGTATCGAGGCGTGGGAGAAGGTGCAGAAGGTCAACCTGACCTCGGTGTACCTGTGCTGCAAGGCCGTGCTGCCGCATATGCGACGGCAGGGCAAGGGCTCGATCGTCAACACGGCGTCGTTCGTCGCGGTGATGGGCGCGGCGACGTCGCAGATCTCCTACACCGCGTCCAAGGGCGGTGTGCTGGCGATGAGCCGGGAACTGGGCGTGCAGTTCGCGCGGGAGAACATCCGGGTCAACGCGCTGTGCCCGGGCCCGGTGAACACGCCGCTGCTGAAGGAACTGTTCGCGAAGGACCCCGAGCGGGCCGCGCGGCGACTGGTGCACGTGCCGGTCGGCCGGTTCGCGGAACCGGAGGAGATCGCGGCCGCGGTCGCGTTCCTGGCCAGCGACGACGCCTCGTTCATCACGGCTTCGCAGTTCCTGGTGGACGGCGGGATTTCGGGCGCCTATGTCACGCCCCTGTGATCCCGCATTTAGTCCTCTACATGCGGGCTCTGGGGTTTCGGGGTCGTGAGTCAAACCGCACATACGTCAACGGCGCGCCGTGTCTCAGTGGGCGGTATTTGACTGCAACCCGGTCGCGAAGGCCTCCTTCGCTACCGTCAGGGTAAGCAAGGGGGCCTTCACGGCAACGAGCCGATCGCGTGCCACACGCCGCATTTAGTCCTCTACATGCGGAAGCGGGTCCTTCACGCGCTTCGGTCGCACCGGGCCGCGGCGAGTCGTCACTCGTCCCGGTGGCCGGGATGGCGCGCCGCTGACCTGCGCTGTAGGTCTGGGAGCGGGAGCCGCCCGGCTCCCGCGTCCCGGAACAGCGGAGGCACGGAAATGACCCGGCAGATGAGCACCGCCATGCGTGACTGCATCGACCTGTGCAACGAGTGCCACATCCGGTGCGAGGAGATGATGACGCGCTGCATGGAGGTCGGCGGCGCCAAGCTCGGGATGATGATGGTGACCTGCGCGGAGATGTCCCGGATGAGCGCCGACATGATGATGCGCTGTTCGGCCATGGTCGCCGACCTCGAAATGATGCGCATGTGCGCGAAGATGTGCGGGCTGGCCTCCCAGATGATGCGCATGTGCGCCCAGGAGTGCGCCAGGACCGGTGACGCCGAACTCGCCGACGCCGCCGACATGATGACGCGCTGCGCCGAGCTGTGCGGCACCATCACCGCCGAGATGATGATGGAGAACGCCTGATCGCCCCGGCCGCGCCCGGGCACGTCGGGTGTCCGGGCGAACCGCGCAAGTGACGTGCCCCGCCTGAAGTAGACGCGCGCCGAACACGCCAGGTACGGTGTGCGCACAACTACAGACAGGGCCGTTGAGCTGGAGCGGGAGAGCCCTCACGAACGTGGTGGGGCACCGAAGGAGCAAACTCCCCGGAATCTCTCAGGTATCCACTACCGCTTCCGCGAGGCCACTCTGGAAAGCAGGCGCGCAAGTGCGTCTCACCCAAGGTGAAAGCCGCATCACCGTGCGGTGAAACTCTCAGGTGCCATGACAGAGGGGGAGTTCCCGGCGCACCGGTCTATCCGGCGCCTGACCCAAGGAGCTCCCTTGACCAGTACGTCCTTCGACGACCGGCACATCGGCCCCTCGGAGTCCGAGCAGGCCAAGATGCTCGCCGAGGTCGGCTATGGCAGCCTCGACGCCCTGGTGCAGGCCGCCGTGCCGTCCGCGATCAGGGTCACCCGTGACCTCGAACTGCCCCCGGCCGCGTCCGAAGAGGACGCCATCGCCGAGCTTCGCGCGCTCGCCGCGCTCAACAAGCCGATGACGCAGATGATCGGGCTCGGTTTCCACGACACGGTCACCCCGGCGGTCATCCGCCGCAACGTGCTGGAGAACCCGGCCTGGTACACGGCGTACACGCCGTATCAGCCGGAGATCTCGCAGGGCCGTCTCGAAGCCCTCCTCAACTTCCAGACCATGGTCTCCGAACTGGCCGGTCTCGCCACCGCGAACGCCTCCCTGCTCGACGAGTCCACCGCCGTCGCCGAGGCCGTCATGCTGATGCGCCGCGTGTCGAAGGCGAAGTCCAACAAGGTCGTCCTCGACGCCGAGTGCCTGCCGCAGACGATCGCGGTCGTGCGCACCCGCGCCGAGGCGATGGGTGTCGAGGTCGAGGTCCGCGACCTGCTCACCGGCCTGCCCGAGGAGTTCTTCGGCGTCGTCGTCCAGTACCCGGGTGCCTCCGGTGTGCTGCGTGGCGCGGGCTTCTACTCCGCCATCTCCGAGACCGCGAAGGCCGCCGGCGCGCTGTACACCGTCGCCGCCGACCTGCTCGCCCTCACCCTGGTCACCGCGCCGGGTGAGTTCGGCGCGGACATCGCCGCCGGTTCCACGCAGCGCTTCGGCGTCCCGCTCGGTTACGGCGGGCCGCACGCCGGATACCTGGCCGTCCGCGCCGGGCTGGAGCGTTCGCTGCCGGGCCGTCTCGTCGGGGTCTCGGTCGACGCCGACGGCAACCCCGCGTACCGCCTCGCCCTGCAGACCCGTGAGCAGCACATCCGTCGCGAGAAGGCGACGTCGAACATCTGCACCGCGCAGGTCCTGCCCGCCGTGCTGGCCGCGATGTACGCGGTCTACCATGGTCCGGACGGCCTCAAGCGCATCGCGACGCGCGTCCACGAACTCGCCGCCGGGCTGGCCGGCGCCCTCCGCGAGGGCGGCGTCGAGGTCGTCCACGAGGGCTTCTTCGACACCGTTCTCGCCCGTATGCCCGGTCAGGCCGAAGCCGTCGTCGCCGTGGCCCGCGAGAACGGCATCAACCTCGGCCCGGTCGACGCCGACCACGTCCGCATCGCCGTCGACGAGGTCACCACGCCCGCGATCATCGCCAAGGTGCTCGACGCCTTCGGCATCGACACCGCCGCCACCGGCGCCCGCGCGCTGCCCGCCGGCCTCGAGCGCGAGAGCGAGTACCTCACGCACGAGGTCTTCCACTCGCACCGCTCCGAGACCGCGATGCTGCGGTACCTGCGGAGCCTGTCCGACCTGGACTACGCGCTCGACCGCGGCATGATCCCGCTCGGTTCCTGCACGATGAAGCTCAACGCCACCACCGAGATGGAGCCGATCAGCTGGCGCGAGTTCGCGGGGATCCACCCGTTCGCCCCCGCCGACCAGGCCGAGGGCTACCACGTGCTGGTCGAGCAGCTGGCCGGCTGGCTGGCCGAGGTCACCGGCTACGACAAGGTGTCGCTGCAGCCGAACGCGGGCAGCCAGGGCGAGCTCGCCGGTCTGCTGGCGATCCGCGCCTACCACCACGCCAACGGCCAGACCGAACGCGAGGTCTGCCTGATCCCGTCGTCCGCGCACGGCACGAACGCCGCCTCCGCCGTCATGGCCGGGATGCGCGTCGTCGTGGTCAAGTGCACCGACGAGGGCAACGTCGACCTCGACGACCTGCGCGCGAAGGTGGACGCCCACCGCGACAGTTTGTCAGCCATTATGGTTACATATCCGTCCACCCACGGCGTCTACGAGCACGGCATCGACGAGCTGGCCAAGATCGTCCACGACGCGGGCGGCCAGGTCTACGTCGACGGCGCGAACCTCAACGCCCTGCTGGGCCTGGCGAAGCCGGGCGAGTTCGGCGGCGACGTCTCGCATCTGAACCTGCACAAGACCTTCTGCATCCCGCACGGTGGCGGTGGCCCCGGCGTCGGCCCGGTCGCGGTCCGCGCGCACCTCGCGCCGTACCTGCCGAACCACCCGCTGCTGGAGAAGGCCGGTCCCGCCACCGGTGTCGGCCCGATCAGCGCCGCCCCGTACGGCTCGGCGTCGATCCTGCCGATCTCCTGGGCCTACGTCCGCATGATGGGCGCGGGCGGGCTCACCGCCGCGACGCAGGTCGCGGTCCTCGCGGCGAACTACGTGGCCAAGCGCCTCAACCAGCACTATCCGGTGCTTTACACCGGGCAGGACGGCCTGGTCGCGCACGAGTGCATCCTCGACCTGCGCGGGCTCACCAAGGACACCGGCGTCAGCGTCGACGACGTCGCGAAGCGCCTGATCGACTACGGCTTCCACGCCCCGACCATGTCGTTCCCGGTCGCGGGCACACTGATGGTCGAGCCGACCGAATCCGAGGACCTCGGCGAGATCGACCGTTTCTGCGACGCGATGATCGCCATCCGCGCGGAGATCGACGCCGTCGCGCAGGGGCGCTGGTCCGCGGACAACAGCCCGCTGCGCAACGCCCCGCACACCGCGGAGACCCTGGTCGGCGCCTGGGATCTCCCGTACGACCGCGAACTGGCGGTGTACCCCGCGGGAGTGAATCGCAAGGCCAAGTACTGGCCTCCGGTGCGCCGCATCGACGGTGCGCGCGGGGACCGTAACCTCGTCTGCTCCTGCCCGCCGCTCAACGCCTACGAGAACTGAGGCACTTGATGTCGAAAGAGACGTCCCTGCACGGAGTCCACAAAGGACTGGGTGCGCTGTTCACCGACTTCGCGGGCTGGTCGATGCCGATCCGCTACAGCAGCGAACTGGCGGAGCACAAAGCCGTCCGCGAGGCGGCCGGGCTGTTCGACCTCTCGCATATGGCCGAGATCGAGGTGACCGGTCCGCAGGCCGCCGAGACCCTCGACTACGCGCTGGTCGGAAACCTGTCCGGGGTCAAGCCGGGCCGGGCGCGCTACACGATGATCTGCGACGAGAACGGGGGCGTGCTGGACGACCTGGTCGTCTACCGCCTCGCCGACGAGAAGTTCCTGGTCGTCGCCAACGCGGGCAACGCCGACGTGGTCGCGGAAGCGCTGGCCGGGCGGGTTTCCGGCTTCGACGCGGTCGTCGAGAACAAGTCCGAGGACGTCGCGCTGATCGCCGTCCAGGGCCCGAAGGCCGTCGAGATCCTCGGCGCGGTCACCGACGCCGACCTCGGCGCGCTCAAGTACTACGCGAGCGTCCCGGCCGTCGTAAAGGGTCACGACGTCCTGCTCGCCCGCACCGGCTACACCGGCGAGGACGGCTTCGAGTTGTACGTCCCGGCAGGCGAGGCGCCCGCCGTGTGGCGCATCCTCACCGACGCCGGCGAGCCGCACGGTTTGCTCCCCGCCGGTCTCGCCTGCCGCGACACCCTGCGCCTGGAAGCCGGAATGCCGTTGTACGGCAACGAACTCAGCCTCCAGCTGAGCCCGTTCGAGGCCGGCCTCGGCCGCGTCGTCAAGTTCGAGAAACCCGGTGACTTCGTCGGCAAGGCCGCGCTCGAGGAATTGTCCAAGAAGGACGTTCCCCGCGTGCGCGTCGGGCTCAAGGGCTCCGGCCGTCGCGCGCCGCGCCACGGCTACACGGTCCTCTCCGGTGAAACCGAGATCGGCGAGGTCACCAGCGGTGCCCTTTCGCCCACCCTGGGCTACCCGATCGCCATGGCCTACGTCGACCGGGAACACAGCGAACCCGGCACCGAGCTCTCCGTCGACATCCGGGGTCGTATCGAACCCGTCGAGGTCGTCGCCCTCCCCTTCTACTCCCGCGCCTGAAAGGCCCTCGAACGATCATGAGCATCCCCCAGGACCTGAAGTACACGAAGGAACACGAGTGGCTGCGCGTCGAGGACGGCGTCGCCACCGTGGGCATCACCGCCTTCGCCGCCGAGTCACTCGGTGACATCGTGTTCGTCCAGCTGCCCTCGGTCGGTGACACCGTCACCGCGGGCGAGGTGTTCGGCGAGGTCGAGTCGACCAAATCCGTCAGCGAGCTGTACGCGCCCGTGGACGGCGAGGTCGTCGAGGTGAACGAGACCACAACGGACACCCCCGAGGTCATCAACTCGGATCCCTACACCGAAGGATGGCTACTGAAGGTGCGTCTGTCCGGCGACGTGCCCGCCCTGCTCGACGCCCAGGCGTACGCCGTCTTGACCCAGGAGAACTGACATGTTCAACGCTGCCCTGTCCGAAGTGGACCCCGAGGTCGCCGCGGCCGTCGCCGCCGAACTCGACCGGCAGCAGTCGACCCTGGAGATGATCGCCTCGGAGAACTTCGCCCCGGTGGGCGTGCTCGAGGCGCAGGGTTCGGTGCTGACCAACAAGTACGCCGAGGGCTACCCCGGCCGCCGGTACTACGGCGGTTGCGAGCACGTCGACGTCATCGAGCAGCTGGCGATCGACCGCGCGAAGGCCCTGTTCGGCGCCGAGCACGCCAACGTCCAGCCGCATTCGGGTGCGCAGGCCAACGCCGCCGCCATGGTCGCCGTGCTCAACCCCGGTGACACCATCCTCGGTCTCGACCTCGCCCACGGCGGTCACCTGACCCATGGGATGAAGATCAACTTCTCCGGCAAGCTCTACAACGTCGTCGCCTACCATGTCGACAAAGAGACCGGGATCGTCGACGTCGAGGAGATCGAGCGGCTCGCCAAGGAGCACAAGCCGAAGCTGATCATCGCGGGCTGGTCGGCGTACCCGCGTCAGCTCGACTTCGCCGAGTTCCGCCGCATCGCCGACGAGGTCGGCGCGAAGGTCATGGTCGACATGGCGCACTTCGCCGGTCTCGTCGCCGCCGGGTTGCACCCGAGCCCGGTGCCGTACGCGGACATCGTCACCACGACCACGCACAAGACCCTCGGCGGCCCGCGCGGCGGTATCATCCTGTGCCGCCAGGAACTCGCCAAGAAGATCAACTCGGCGGTGTTCCCCGGCCAGCAGGGCGGCCCGCTGGAGCACGTCATCGCCGCCAAGGCCGTCGCGCTGAAGATCGCCGCGAGCGAGGAGTTCCGCGAGCGTCAGCAGCGGGTCCTCGAAGGCGCGAAGATCCTGGCCGACCGCCTTTCGCGCACCGACTGCGCCGAAGCGGGCGTCCGCGTGCTGACCGGCGGTACCGACGTGCACCTGGTGCTCGTCGACCTGGTCAACTCCACTTTGGACGGTCAGCAGGCCGAGGACCGGCTGCACTCGGTCGGGATCACGGTCAACCGCAACGCCGTCCCGTTCGACCCGCGCCCGCCGATGGTCACCTCGGGCCTGCGGATCGGGACCCCGGCGCTCGCGACCCGCGGCTTCGGCGCCGAGGACTTCGCCGAGGTCGGCGACATCATCGCCGAAGCGCTGCGCCCGGACTTCGACGAGGATCTGCGCCAGACGCTGTCCGCCCGCGTCGAACTGCTGGCGAAGAAGCACCCGCTGTACGCGGACCTCAACCGATGAGCGCCGTCCCCGAGGGGCGCAAACTTCTCCGGCTCGAAGTTCGCAACGCGCAGACCCCCATCGAGAAGAAGCCACCGTGGATCAAGACCCGCGCGCGGATGGGCCCGGAGTTCACCGAACTCAAGGGCCTGGTCAAGCGTGAAGGTCTCCACACCGTGTGTGAAGAAGCGGGCTGTCCCAACATTTACGAGTGCTGGGAAGACCGTGAGGCGACCTTCCTGATCGGTGGGGATCAGTGCACGCGGCGGTGTGACTTCTGTCAGATCGACACGGGCAAGCCCGCGGCGTTGGATCGGACTGAGCCGCGCAAGGTGGCGGAGTCGGTGCAGGCGATGGGTTTGCGGTATTCGACGGTTACCGGTGTGGCGCGGGACGATCTGGAGGACGGTGGCGCGTGGTTGTACGCGGAGACCGTGCGGCAGATTCACGCGCTGAACCCGGGCACGGGTGTCGAGTTGTTGATCCCGGACTTCAACGCCGACCCGGACCAGCTGGCCGAAGTCTTCGGTTCGCGTCCCGAGGTGCTCGCGCACAACGTCGAGACCGTGCCGCGGATTTTCAAGCGGATCCGTCCCGGTTTCCGCTACGCGCGGTCGCTGGAAGTGATCACGCGGGCTCGTGAGGCTGGTCTGGTGACGAAGTCGAACTTGATCCTCGGCATGGGTGAGACTCCGGACGAGGTCGCACCCGCGATGCGGGATCTGGTTGACGCGGGCTGCGAGATCTTGACGATCACCCAGTATCTGCGGCCGTCGCCGCGGCATCATCCGGTGGACCGGTGGGTGAAGCCGGAGGAGTTCGTGGAGCACTCCAACGCCGCCGAGGCGATGGGTTTCGCCGGTGTCATGGCCGGGCCACTGGTCCGGTCGTCTTACCGGGCCGGGCGGTTGTTCGCCCAGACCAAGGCTCACCGTGGTGAGCCGCTGTCGGAGAACCTCGCCCACCTCGCCGCCGAAGGCCCCGCGGCACAGGAAGCCAGCTCACTGCTGGCCAGATAGGAAGGAGGGCAGATCAATGGCGATCAGCGTCTTCGACCTGTTTTCGATCGGCATAGGCCCCTCCAGCTCCCATACGGTGGGCCCGATGCGGGCGGCGTTGACCTTTGTGGACGGTCTGGCCGCCGACGGCGACCTGGTGGCCACGACGCGCGTCCAGAGCGAGCTTTTCGGCTCACTGGGCGCGACCGGGTTCGGGCACGGCAGTGACAAGGCCGTGTTGCTCGGGCTCTCCGGGGAGCGTCCGGAGGAGATCGACACCGACACGGTGCCGGGCAAGATCGCCGAGATCCGGGAATCGGGCAGGCTGCGGGTGCGGGGCGAGCACGAGATCGTGTTCGTCGAGGACACCGACCTGACCATGCACCGGCGGAAGTCGTTGCCCGCGCATCCGAACGGGATGATCTTCCGCGCGTTCGACGCCGACGGGAAGGTGCTGCGCGAGCGGACCTACTACTCCGTCGGCGGCGGGTTCGTCCGCGACGAGTCCTACGAGACCGACACCGTCGTCGTCGAGGACTCGACCCGGCTGGAATTCCCGTTCCGCACCGGCGCGGATCTGCTGACCCACTGCGAGAACACCGGGCTGCCGATCAGCGAGATCATGCTGCGCAACGAACTCTCCTGGCGTACGCGTGAGGAGGTCCGTGAAGGCCTGCTGGAGATCTGGCAGGTCATGGTGGAATGCGTGCGCAACGGCTGCGAGCACGAAGGCGTCCTGCCCGGTGGGCTGAAAGTGCCCCGCCGCGCGAAGGCGTTGCACGAGAAGCTGCTCGCTGAGGACGGCGTCGGAGACCCGCTGTACGCGATGGACTGGGTGAGCCTGTACGCGCTGGCGGTCAATGAGGAGAACGCCGCGGGTGGCCGCGTCGTCACCGCGCCGACCAACGGCGCCGCCGGGATCATCCCCGCCGTCCTGCACTACTACCAGCGGTTCATCCGCGGGTCCTCGGACGACGGCATCGTGACGTTCATGCTCACCGCGGGCGCGATCGGCTCGATCCTCAAGCAGACGGGCTCGATCTCCGGCGCCGAGGTCGGCTGCCAGGGCGAGGTCGGTTCGGCCAGCGCGATGGCCGCCGCCGGGCTCACCGAGGTCCTCGGCGGCTCGCCCGCGCAGGTGGAGAACGCCGCCGAGATCGGTGTCGAGCACCATCTGGGGCTGACCTGTGACCCGGTCGGCGGGCTGGTGCAGATCCCGTGCATCGAGCGCAACGCCGTCGGCGCGTCCAAGGCGATCCACGCCGCGCGGATGGCGATGCGCGGCGACGGTTCGCACGTCGTGACGCTGGACAAGGCGATCAAGACCATGCGCGAGACCGGCGCCGACATGAGCGTCAAGTACAAGGAGACCGCGCGCGGCGGCCTGGCCGTCAACGTCATCGAGTGCTGACCTCGGCAGACAGCGAACAGACAGCGGAGGCCGCTAGAAAACCCTGGATACATTCGCACTGATCTGGGGTGAAAATGCGAAAGATCGTCATGGGAATCCTGGCCGTGCTGCTCGCGGGCGGGGGCACGGTCCTGGCCTCCGCACCCGCGCAGGCCGGCCAGCTCAACGGCGTCTGCGAGGACAGCGAGCTCTGCGTTTACCGGGACTCCTATCGTTCCGGAGGTATCGCCGACTTCGAGTGGAGCGTCACCGACTACTCGCAGTGGACCTTCTACGGCTCCTCGACGACGGTGAACGACAACGTGTCCTCGATTCACAACGAGGGCAACATACTCCGCGTCCGGATCTGGGAACACGCGAACTACGGTGGCCGGCTCCTCGACGTCATCGGCCAGAACACCGTGAAGGACACCCTGCCCGGTTACGACAACACGGCCAGCTCCCACCAGTACTTCACCGGGTGATGAGCTCTCGTAGCCGGTTGTCCCTCGTCGCCGGTGTGGTGCTGGTGGTGGCGGGATGCGCGGCGACCGCACAAAGCGCGCCGCCTCCCGCCGAGCCCGTACCGGCGCGAGTGGACACCACCGATCTCAAACGGTTCGCCTTGCCCTTGGACGCTTACGCGCCGAGCCGCGCGGAAAACACCGCAGTCGGAAAGGCGCGGTTCGCCGCGTTCAAGAACTGCATGCTCGGTTTCGGTTTCGACATCGGGCAGCTACCGGAGATCCCGCCTGAAACCGCCGGGGTGAACGAATTCCGCTACGGCCTCACCGACGAGGTCAAGGCGCGGGCATCCGGGTACACGGCGGCCCCGCCGCCCAAGCCCCCGCAGCCCGACATCCCCCCGGAAGGGCGTCCGATCGCCTCCGGCAAGGGTGAGCGCACCTACAAGGACAAGCCCGTCCCCGAGGGAGGCTGCCAGGGCGAGGCCGGGCGCAAGGTCGCGGAGGGGGCCGCCCACGACGAGAGGCTTGTGCTGCGCCTCGGCGACGAGGCGGGGAAGCAGGCCGAAGCCGACAGCCGGGTGAAGGCGGCTTTCCAGGCCTGGAGCGCGTGCATGGCGCGGGCCGGCTTCGACTACGCCGATCCGTGGAAGCCGAACGACAATCCCGAGTTCCAGGGGCAGGAGGCCGGCGCGCGGGAGATCGCCACGGCCACGGCGGACGTGCGGTGCAAACGCGAGGTGGACCTCGTCGGCGTCTGGGCGTCCGTGGAGGCCGCGTACCAGGAACGAAAGATCGGCGAAAACGCCGAAGCATTGAAGAAGGTGAAGGAGGCTATCCGGACCATGCTCGGCAACGCCGCCCGGATCACCGGCGCGAAATGAGGAACATGCGAAAGCGCGTCATCCCGGTCTGACCTCTTCGAGCACGCCAACCAAAGCGGCAGGGACGGCGCGTCACCGTGAAAGCCTTAAACTCACACCGTGGAGTCGAGCACGGTCGTGAACGCGGGTGACGCGCTGTTCCGCCCGGTGCGCGCGGGCAACGCCTTCGAGGAAACCGTCGAAAGGCTGCTCCAGGCGATCCGGCTCGGGGTGGTGGGCGCGGGGGAGCGGCTGCCTTCGGAACGGGAACTCGCCGACCGGCTCGGCGTCAGCCGGGTGACGCTGCGGGAAGCGATCCGCGCGCTGGCCGACGCCGGCTACGTCGAATCGCGGCGCGGGCGTTATGGCGGCACGTTCGTCAACGACGTCCTGCCCGATCCGCCCGTCGCCGACGCGCGGAAGATCGACACCGCCACCCTGGAGGACGCGATCGGCCTGCGGCACGTCCTGGAGACCGGCTCCGCCGAGATGGCGGCGTCACGTTCCCTCACCCCGGCCGACCGGCAGCATCTGACCAGCACGCTCGCCGAGGCCGCCGCCGCTGATGTCGGCGATTACCGGCGCAAGGATTCACGGCTGCATCTCGCGATCGCCGAGGTCACCGCCTCCGGTTCGCTGACCATGGCGATGGCCGACGCGCGGACGCGGGTCAATCAGCTGCTCGACATGATCCCGCTGCTCGAACCGAACCTCGAGCACTCCAACGCCCAGCACGAGGCCATCGTCGACGCGATCCTCGCCGGGGATCCCGAAGCGGCTCGCCGGGCGATGGCCGAGCACGTCGAAGGCACCGCTTCACTGCTTCGCGCCTTCCTCGCCTGACTTCCGTCCGCCGCCCCCACTTCGCGTTTCGTCCTCTGAATGCGGTGGTTCGTGCTGCCAACTACCGCATTCAGAGGACGAAACGCGGGGGAAGCAGGACACGATCCGGTGATTTTCTCACAACCTTTTCCTCCGGTCGGCCGTCTTACCCGGCGTGGAGAACCCGGATGACGAAACCGCACCCGAGTCGATGACCACGGCCACCCCGGCGCCGGAAGGGAAGAAACGCAGGTGGCGCCGGATCGCCGCCTGGACGTTCGGCCTTCTGATCGGCATCCCGGTCGCCGCGTTCGGGATCGCGTATGTCCTGCTCGACGTCCGCAGCCCCCAGGAGGTGCTCGCGGACCTCGACAAGACCGTCGTCCTGCAGAACGCGGACGGTTCCGAACTGCTCAAGGTGGTCCCGCCCGGTGGCGACCGGCTGTTCGTGCCCTACGACGCCATCCCACCGAAGCTGCGCGACGCGATCGTCGCGACCGAGGACCCGACTTTCTGGGACAACGAGGGCTTCGACCTCACCGGACTCGGCCGCGCGCTGGTGACCGGCGTCGGCGGCGGTTCGGGGATCACCCAGCAGTACATCAAGAAGTCCACCGGCAACGAGGACGCCACACTCACCCGCAAGTTCTCCGAACTGGTGCTCGCCACGAAGATCACCCAGCAGCAGACCAAGAAGGAGATCTTCGAGAGCTACGTCAACATCATCTCGTTCGGCCGCGGCACCTACGGCCCGGCGTCGGCGATGAACGCCTACTTCGGCCGCAAGCTCGACAACTCGATGACGTGGAGCGAGGCGGCCTTCCTCGCCGGGATGATCCAGTCGCCTTCGGTGCACGACCCGTACGCCTCCACCCACGAGCACGCCATGAAGCGCTGGTCCTATGTGGTGAACAAGCTCGTCGCCCGCGGTTACGTCAGCCAGGCGGAAGCGGTCACGATGACCTATCCGGAGGACGCGATCCAGGCGCCGTCGGAAACCCGCGCCGGCCGCGTCACCTACGAGAAGTACCACATCAAGCAGCAGGTCCTCGCCGAGTTGGAGCAGGCGGGCTACCCCCTGGACCGGCTCCGCGGTGGCGCGATGAAGGTCGAGACGACCATCGACCCGCGTGCGCAGGCCTCGGCCGAGAAGGTGGTCAAGGAACGGCTGCAAGGGCAGCCGGAGCACTTCCGCGCCTCGCTGGTCGCGGTCGAACCCGGGACCGGTGCCATCCGCGCCTACAACGGTGGCGGCTGGAGTGTGCACGATTACGCGGGCACTCCGTACGGCACCGGCTCGGCCTTCCACCCTTTCACGCTCGCCGCCGGGCTCAGGCAGGGCGTCAACGTGGACGAGCCGCTGAAACCACCCGCACAGGTCGACTTCCTCGGTGAGACCTTCAAGTTCCAGGACCAGTGCGGTGAGGCCGGGAAATGCACGTTGCGCGAGGCGCTGGCACGGGATGCCCAGGGCCCGTTCGTCGACCTGGCGAAGAGGCTCGGCGCGGAAACGGTCCGGAACGGCGCGCGCGCGGCGGGTATCCCGGAGGCCGTCGACGGCGCGGTGACCCTGCGCGAGAAGGACGGGTTCCTGATCGGACCCGGTATCGCGGCCGGCCGCTATCCCTTGCGGCCCAGCGACATGGCCGGTGCCTACGCGACCTTCGCCGCCGAGGGCGTGCGCGCCACCCCGCATCTGGTGTCGAAGATCCGGGACGAGCACGGCGAAATCGTGTGGGAGCGGCCGCCGGACAAGGCGCCCGGGTTCGACGATGACGAGGCGCTGAGCCGCCGGATCGCCGGTACGATCAGCAGCGTGCTGAGCACGGGGCTGCAGGATCGCCCGGCGGCGCTGAAGACCGGCGACTTCCGGTTCAACAAGACCGACGACAACGCCGGCGGCTGGGCGGTCGGTTACACGCCACAGCTTTCGACAGCGGTCTGGGCCGGCTCGGACGAACCGCGCCGGATGCGGGACGCCGCCGGGGAGAAGCTGACCGGCAGAACGATCCCGGCCGAGCTGTGGCAGCGCTTCATGAACGGCTATCACCAGGGACTTCCGCTGCGGTGGCCGGAACTCGTGCAGACCCAGGTGGCTCCGGCACCGACCCGGTGAGCGCGGAGGTACCTACGCGTTGCTGGTGTGAAGTACATGATGGCCCCCTTCCTTGCGCTAGGCGCAAGGAAGGGGGCCATCATGTACCTGGGGCACGGTGGGCACGCTTACCGAACGCCTCGCACCAGGCGCGGGCCAGAACTTGGCCGGGTCAGGACTTCACGAGCGCGATGGTCAGCCCGTCGTAGCCCTTCGCGCCGACGGTCTGGAACGCCGTCGCGTCGACGCGTGGTTCGGTGGAGATCATCTCGTGCAGCCGCCGGATCCCCTGGATGTTCGGGTCGTCGCTGGCGGCGTCGGCCACCGCGCCGCCGCGGACGACGTTGTCGACCACGATCACGCCGCCGGGCCGGACGATCTTCAGCGCCGCCTCGAAATAAGCGGGGTTGTTGACCTTGTCGGCGTCGATGAACGCCAGATCGATCGGGCCCTCGACCGACGGCAGAAGGTCCAGCGCCTTGCCGACGCGAACGTCGACCAGTCCGCCGAGCCCGGCCCTGCCGATGTTCTCCCGCGCGACGGCGGCGTGCTTCGGGTCGAACTCGAGCGTGACCAGTTCGCCTTGCGGCGGCAGGGCACGCGCGAGCCAGATCGTGCTGTAGCCGCCGAGCGTGCCGATCTCCAGGATGGACCGCGCGCCGATCATCCTCGCCAGCAGGTTGAGCAGCTTTCCTTGGTTCGGCGCGACGGCGATCGAGGGGAGCCCGGCCTCTTCCGAAGCCTTCAGCGCGGCTTCGAGAGCGGGATCGGACGGGACGAGCACCCCGGACAGGTACTCGTCCACTTCGGACCACAGTTGCTGTGACATGGCACCTCCGCCGCCAATCTACCGCGATCAGGCGGCGCGGCGGCCGGCCTTCGGGATCACCAGCGGCGTCCCGGTTTCGGGGCACGGCATGACCCGGCACGGCAACTCGAAGATCTTCTCGACGTTGTCGGCGGTCACGACTTCTTCCGGCGCCCCGGTCGCCAGGACCTCCCCGTCCCGCATCGCGATCATGTGCGTCGCGTACCGGGCCGCGTGGTTGAGATCGTGCAGCACCGCGACCAGGGTGCGGCCCTGTTCCCGGTGCAGTTGCGCGCACAGGTCGAGGATGTCCATCTGGTGTGCGATGTCCAGGTAGGTCGTCGGCTCGTCGAGCAGCAGGAGGTCGGTCTCCTGCGCGAGCGCCATCGCCATCCAGACGCGCTGCCGCTGGCCGCCGGACAGTTCGTCGACCAGCCGCTCGGCGAGGTCGTCGACCCCGGTGGCGCGCATGGACTCCGCGACCACGGTGGCGTCCTCACGGGACCACTGGCGCAGCAGGCGCTGGTGCGGGTACCGGCCGCGCGCGACGAGGTCGGCGACGGTGATGCCGTCGGGCGCGATCGAGCTCTGCGGCAGCAGGCCGAGCCGCCGCGCGACCTCCTTGGCGGGGAACGAGCTGATCACCTGGCCGTCGAGAAACACCGAACCTTGGCGGGGCTTGAGCATCCGCGCGAGCGCGCGCAGCAGGGTCGTCTTCCCGCAGGCGTTCGGGCCGACGATGACGGTGAACGACCGGTCGGGGATGACCACCCCGAGGTCTTCGGCCACGGTCCGGCCGTCGTAGGCGAGCGTCAGCGCGTCCGCGTGCAGGCGGGACGTCGTGCTCTGCTCGGTGAGGGTTTCCACGGTCTTCACGCAGGTTAGGCTAACCTAGGAGTCTGCCGTCGTGGTGTTCCGTAGGTCGCAGTCGGCTCACAACCTCCGCCGATGACATCATGAGGCGTGGAGGACTACCGGATAGTCGCGGACGAGATCTCCGCCGATGTCGAGGCCGGCAGGCTTCGCCCGGGTGACCGGCTGCCCCCGCAGCGCAGGTTCGCCCGCGAACGCGGAATCGCGAACTCGACCGCCGCCAGGGTGTACGGCGAACTCGTCCGCAGAGGCGTCGTGGTCGGCGAGGTCGGCCGCGGCACGTTCGTCCGCGCCGCGAGGCCGCCGCTGGAGCCCGCCCTCGCCGAGCCGGGCGGCGCGCTGATCGACCTCGAACTCAACTTCGCCGTCCTCCCGGAGCAAACCGCGCTGGTCGGGAAGGCGCTGGAGCCGTTGCTGCGTGAAGACGTCCTGTCGGCGGCACTGCGTCCGGGGAGTGTCACCGGCTCGAAGCAGGCCCGGGACGCCGTTGCCGGGCTGTTCGCGAAGGACGGTTGGACGCCGGAGATCCTCTTTGCCGGTAGCGGTCGTGAGGCCATCGCGGCCGCCATCGCCGCCTTGGTGCCGATGGGGGAACGGCTCGCCGTCGAGGCGATCACCTATCCGGTGGTCAAAGCCCTCGCCGGACGGCTCGGCGCGCAGCTGGTGCCCATCGAGACCGACGACCAGGGTCTGGTGCCCGAAGCGCTGGAAGCCGCGCACGCCGCCGCACCCGTCCGCGCGCTCTACGTCCAGCCCACGTTGCACAACCCGCTCGGGTCCACAATGGACGAAGGGCGGCGTGCCGCGCTGGCGGAAACCGTGCGACGGCTGGACATCCCGGTGATCGAGGACGGGATCTACACCTTCCTCCGGCCCGAGGTCCGCCCGTTCTCGACGTACGCGCCGGAACGCACGGTGTTCACCGACAGTATGTCCAAACGGCTCGCCCCCGGACTGACCACCGGCTTCCTCGCCGTGCCGCCGGAATGGACGGAGCGGCTCGCCGCGGCGGTGCGCTCGGGCGGCTGGGTCGCGCCCCGGTTCGCCGTCGAAGCCGCCACCCGGTGGATCACCGGCGGCACCCTGGAAACGGTCGAGCGGGCCAAACGTCTCGACGCCGCCGAACGCCAGCGGGTGACGGCGGCACGGCTGGCCGGGTTCACGCTGCGCGCGGATCCTCGGGCGTATCACTGCTGGTGGGAACTCCCCGAGCATTGGCGTGCCGAGACTTTCGTCGCCGCGGCCGCGCGACGCGGGATCGCGGTCACCCCGGCGGCCGCGTTCGCCGTCGTCCCGGGGCACGCGCCGAACGCGGTGCGGCTCGCGGTGTCGTCGCCGCCCCTCGACACGTTGGCGGCGGCTTTGGACGTCCTCGCCGGGCTCGCCGCCGGACGTCCCGAAGACGGCGGCGTCGACTGACGCCCGCGTTTCGTCCTCTGAATGCGGTACTTGCGCGTGCGCCTACCGCGTCGAGAGGACGAAACGCGTCAGGAGCGCGGGCGCGGAGCCCACTTGCCGATGAAGCTGCCGCAGGTGACGGTCTGCCCGGTGAGCCGCGACCGCAGCGCGTCCTCCAGTCCCAGGTAGTCGAAGATCGGCGCATCGGCCGCGACTTCGGCGGGCACCGGACCGCCCTTGGTCAGCGTCGGCATGCTCACGGTCTGGAACAGCACCAGGTAGTCGCCGTCGCGGTTGAGGTCGTCCGCGGTCGTGAGCATCCGTTGTGGAGCGTCGGCGACGATCTCCAGCGGCAGCGGCCATTCCAATGGGAACGGATTGCGCAGGCCGAACGCGGGATAGGCGAACGGGTTGTCCGGCAGGACCGCCGTGCGGGCCGCCGGGAACCGCGAGACGCAGTCCCGGATCTGGGATACGTAGGTGAAAGTGCCGGGGTTGGTCCGGATGCCGCGCATCGACGGTGTCACCGTGCCGAGGTCACCGGTCAGCTTATCGTGCGCCATGTCGAGGTACGCGGCTTCGTCGTGGTGCGCGACCACGGCCCAGCCCGACGCCAGCACCGCGACCAGTCCCGCCGCGGTCGCGCCCGCCAGCCGGATCCGGCGAGGAGGCGCGGGCATCGGCGGCAGCGCGTCCGTCAGCAACAGGACCGCCGTCAGAGCCAGCGTTCCGGTGAACAGCGTCGGAGTGTCGTTCCCCCACGACAGGCTCGTCATGAAGCCGGTCGCGAAGACCAGCGCGCCCATCCGCGGGAACCGCCGCGTCACCACCCAGTTGACCGGCAACGCGACACCGAGGATCCACCAGAGGACGTCCGCCCAGCGGGACGCGCCGGTGAAGTGTCCATCCACGACGGTGCCGACCACCACCGCCACACCGGCCAGGAGCAGCAGCCGGGCGAGGACCGCGCCGGTGAGTCCGGCGCGGTCGCGGAAGATCATGAGCAGAGCGAGAAGCACGCCCGCGATCGCGAAGAAGGTCAAGCCTCGCACCGGTGGCAGCAGGAGGGTCTCGGGATTTTCCACCCACAGCCCGAGAAGTCGTTCGCCGTACGCGGGGAGGCCGCCGGTGAGCTGCTCGGCCATCGCGCCGAGCCCGCCGTCGAACGCGACGATTCCGAAGTAGAAGAGGAGAAACGCCCCGAGCGCCGGCAGATCCCCGGCCAGCCGCCGCCACCAGCGCCCGGTTCGGAAAGCGCCTTCCCGTGTCGAAGGGTGCGACAGCAGCCAGCACAGCGCGATCACCGGCACCGGCGCGAAACTCTGTTTGACGAACACCGCGGTCCCCAGCAGGACCAGCCCGAGCCGTCGTGGCCACGCCTTGCCGTTGCGCAGTCCCGAATCCAGTGCCCAGGCGCCACAGGCGGTCAGGAAGATGCCGTCGATCGTGTGCCACGCCATCAGCGGGAAGGCGTTGAGGTTCAACAGCGACGCGGCCGCCGTCAGGCCGGTGAGCCCCGGCCCCCAGTCGCGGACGCGGCGCCGGGTGACCAGGACGGCGAACGCGATGGTCGCCAGGATGATCTCCAGCATGCTGAGCACGCTGGAGACGAAGAACAACGGTCCCGGCAGGACGAAGTCGACGACGTGCAGGAAAGCCGAACCCAGCGGCCGGGCGGAGATGATGTCGGAGTGCGGCACCTCACCGTGCAGGACCCGCCACGCCTGGGCGAGGATGAAACCCTGGTCCGAGGGATGGAAACCGAAGCGCCCCACGCGGAGTTCGGTGGCGACGGCGAGCGCCAGAACCCAGGCCACGTGCAGGGAAAGCCGCAGCACTGTCCTGGACGGACGGACCACCGCCGAGTCCGGTCCGGTCGGCAGCGGGGGACTGGCGACTTCCACACTGCCCCTTCCCGGCTCGTCCCTACCTCGGCCCGTGCCCGCCGACCCCGGCGTATCGGAAACCGATGGTAGCGGCCGGGGGCCTTCCCCGATCGAGCCCGGCCGCGGGGAAGTCAGGGACGGCGGCGCCACACCAGCTTCGTGACCGCGCCCGCGACCGACGCGAGCGGAGCCTTCCTGGGCAGGCCACGGCTTTCCGGGGCCGATTCCGGCATCGCGCGGTAGACGAGATGCGCGAAGAACCGGGTCGTCTTGGGTGCGACGAGCGTCACCAATTCGGCGGCCTTGCCTTCGGGCAGATTCAAGATCTCCGGTCGTTCTTCGAGCGCCTTCACCACGAGGCCGGCGGCGCGCTCGGGCGAACTCGCCGGCATGCCGCGGTAGGAGCCGGTCGGCGCGATCATGTCCGTGCGCACCAGTGGCATCCGCACGGAGGTGAAGGTGATCCCGTCGGAAAGCGTTTCCCGGCCGGCGGTCAGCCCGAACTCTTCCAGCGCCGCCTTCGAGGCCAGGTAAGCGGAAAACCGCGGGGTGTCGGTCTGCAGTCCTTGCGTGGTCACGTTGACCACGTGGCCGAAGCCGCGTTCCGTCATCGACGGCAGCAGGCCGAGGATCAGCCGCACGGGGCCGAAGTAGTTGATCGCCATCGTGCGCTCGAAGTCGTGGAACCGTTCGGTGGACAGCGAAAGCGAGCGCCGGATCGAGCGGCCCGCGTTGTTGACCAGCATGTCGACCGCGCCGTGCGCGGCGAGCACGTCCTTGACCAGAGCGTCGACCGCGTCGCCGTCGGTGAGGTCGCACGGATACGCGGACGCCTTCCCACCCGCCGCGACGATCTGTTCGCGGACCTCTTCGAGCTGGTCGGCCCGCCTGGCCACCAGGATCACTTCGGCGCCCTTCGCCGCGACGGCCAGCGCGGACGCGCGTCCGATACCCGAAGAGGCGCCGGTGATCAGCACCTTGCGGCCGTCGAGCGGTTCGGGCCCCGGACGGCGGCGGCCGCGATCGGGGTCGAGATGCCCGAGCCAGTACCGGTAGAGCGGCCCGGCGTACTCGTTCAACGGGGGCAAGGTGATTCCGCTGCCTTCGAGCGCGGCCGTGGTCGCGCTCGTGTCGAAGTCGACGTCCATGCTCAGATGTGGCAGGACTTCGAGCGGGATGCCGAGTTCCTTCAGCACCGCCGCCCGGGCCGAACGGCCGCCGGGAACCCGGTCCACACCGGCCGCCGCGGACTTCGCGAGGCGGGTTCCGGCGCGCTTGAGCGCTCCGGACGGTCGCGGCGGAAGGACGGCGGAGATCTTCGGCGCGCCCGCGGCCCGCGCGAAGGCGTTGTAAACCTCGTGCAGCGGCTGGGGACGCGGCGACGCGAGGTGGTACGTGCTGCCACTGGGCGCGTCGACGTGCATGAGGTATTCCATCGCTTCGACGACGTAGTCGACCGGCACGATGTTCGTGGCGCCGAGATCCGGGGCGGCCAGCGGAAGGCGGCGAGGCAACGCGGCGAGGCGCGAGATCGCTGGCAGGAAGTAGTACGGGCCGTCGATCTTGTCCATCTCGCCGGTGCGCGAATCACCGGCGACGGCGGACGGCCGGTACACGCGGAACGGCGTTTTCCCGTGCCGTCGCACGAGTTTCTCGGCCTCGAACTTCGTCGCGTGATACGGCGACGCGAAGCTCTGGCCGAGGTCGAAGTCGGCTTCGGTGAACCGCCCGGAGTACTGCCCGGCGACCGCGATCGAAGAGACGTGGTGGAAGAGCCCGGCGTTCGCCGCGGCGGCGAACTCCAGGACGTTGCGGGTGCCGTCGACGTTGGCGGCGCGGTTGGCCGCCTCGTCCGCGGTGAGGTCGTAGATCGCGCCCAGGTGCACGACGTGGTCGAGGGGTCCCACCTTGGCGGGGTCGATGCCCAGCGTGGGTTCGGTCAGATCGCCGGTGACGGGAATCAGCTTCTCATGGCTCGGGAGCTTCCCGCGTGAGGTCTCTCTCACGAGCACGTGGACGGCTACGGTCTCAGGTCGCCGCAGTAGGCGCGCGACCAGGCGTTTTCCCAGAAAACCCGTCGCGCCCGTCACGAAGTAGGTGGTCATGGCCTGCTCCTTCCCGAACGGAGCAGACTCTACCTACTCGGAAGTAGGAACGGTAGTTGTCATTCGTGGTGGTCCGGATGTTCGCCCACCGCGACCACGGCGTCGCGGAGCGCGGCGCGCAGGCGCCCCACGTCCAGCGGCCCGAGTACGGCGGCCTCTCCGGGTGGCGCCACGAGCACGATCTTGTCCGCGCTCACGAACACCGTCACGTCCCTGCGCCTGCCTGCCAGATCCCGGCAGCCGACCGACCATTCGTCGCGGGGTGCCAAGGTCCTCATCCTCCCGTTTCCCATGATCTCCCTTTCTCGTCCGAGGCTGGGACGAGGCGGTCCGGAGGCCGTGACGCGGATAACCCGACGTTCCTACTGATGGGTTAACCGATCCTTCGGATCGTGATCGACTTCCGGCTTCGCTGGGCCGGACGAGGCGGAACGGGAGTAGCGTCCGAGGGAAAGCCTGCTTGGGAGGTCATCGATGTCCGAACCCAGGAAGATCGTCATCGTCGGAGCCGGTCTCGCGGGCGCGACGGCCGCGGGAACGCTGCGAGAACGTGGCTACGCGGGCGAGATCCTGCTGCTCGGCACCGATACGCACCGCCCGTACGAATTACCGGCGTTGTCCAAAGGGCTTTTGCTGGGCAACACCGACGAACCCGATTGGGTGCACGACGCGGGTTTCTACGAAGAGAAGGACATCGCGCACAAGAGCGGGGCGACCGCGACCAGGATCGAACTCGGCGCGCGCCTCGTGGTCGACGACGCGGGCGGCGAGCACCGGTTCGACCGGCTCGTGCTCGCGACCGGCTCCCGGCCACGGTCGCTGCCGGTCCCCGGTGGTGATCTGCCGGGTCTGCGGACCCTGCGCACCCTCGATGACGCGCTGGCACTGCGTTCGGCGTTCAAGGACGCCGAACGGGTGGTGATCGTCGGTGCCGGCTGGATCGGGACCGAGGCCGCGGCGGCCGCCAGGGAACACGGTGCCGAGGTGACCGTGGTCGACCAGGTCGGCTCGCCGCTGCTCGCGGTGCTGGGCGAGCAGATTTCCGGGGTATTCGAAGCCCTTCACGCCGAACACGGCGTGAAGTGGCGACTGGGGGAAGGCCTCGCCGGATTCACCGGCGGTCCGGACGGCGTGACCGGTGTCCGCCTGAAGAGCGGTGACGAGCTTCCGGCGGACGTCGTCCTGGTTGCCGTCGGCGCGGCGCCACAAGTCGACCTCGCGCACGCGGCCGGCTTGGAGCTGTCCGACGACGGTGGTGTCTGCGCCGACGCCGGACTGCGGACCGCGGCGCCCGACGTCTACGCCATCGGCGACATCGCCGCGCATTTCCATCCGCGCTACGGAAAACGCGTCCGCGTCGAGCACTGGGCGAACGCCAAGTGGCAGGGCGAGCACGTCGCCGGGAACCTGCTGGGGGAGAACGAGCCTTACCGGAAGAGCCCGTACTTCTTCTCGGACCAGTATGACACCAACACGGGTGGCCCAGCGATCGGCTGTGAGTACCGAGGACTAGCCGACCTTGAGCGCGATCACCTGGTGGTGAGGGGTGACCTCAAGGCGTTCAACTTCACGGCGTTCTGGGTGAGCCCTGACGGGGAAGTACACGCCGCTATGAACGTCAACCAATGGGATGATGGCGACGCGTTGAAACGCCTGGTCGATTCGCGTGTGAAGGTCACAGATGACGCCTTGAAGTCGGGGAGCCTCGCTGACCTTGGCTAGCCGTCCAACTCCGTGAGCTTCAATCTCCGCTCAGCCCATTCACTCTCACGCCATGATGTAGGCATGGCAGCGATTGCGTCACGGGCGACGCGTGCTGCCTGCTTGTCGTCGCCGAGTGCGTGGAGGACGAACGCACGCTGACCTTCGAAAAACGACGGGACATACCAATAGGAGGATGCAGGTAGTTCGTCGCTGTCCTCGGGTAGGCGATTTACGAGACGATCGGCATCACTCAGAACCTTCACCGCCTCACGCTTGACCCCATCACGCGCCAACAGCTCGGCGCGCTGAAACTCCGTGTAGGTGCGGAGGCCGATGTTCACGCGGTCATCTCGTCCTGCCGCAGCGTTCAACGCTTCCGCGCTACGTAGGTCGTTGCGCCGCAGGTTGCGATATGCCGAGAACGACAGTGCCATCGCCAGGCGTTCAGGGTCATCGGCCTCAAGGGCTAGCACAGACGCCCGATCGAGGTGACGCTTCGAATCGTCCCAACGCTCAAGCGGGATGCTCAACCACCCAAGGTATTGCTCAAGCTCAGACAACAGCCCTACGGCGTCCGGGCGAACGTCACCACGTGCGTTATCCGCGAGGCGCGTAACCATAGAGCGCTGAGCCTGCACAGTTGAGAGGACGTCGGCGGCACTGGTGGCATCTTCCAAGCGCCTAACGCTGGCTAGAACGTCGGCAATCGCTGCAAGGGCCTTGTGATCGGTGTGAACGTGTCCTGAGAGGGCCTGAGAGACGCGCTCAGCGTCCTTCGAGGAGACGAAACCTAAGTCTGACTCGTTGGCGTCGAGGGTGGCGCACAGAGCGGCGCGGATGATGGGGGACGGGCGGTGAACGATGCCGCGTTCGAGCTTCCCGAGGTGATTGCTGTCGAACGCTGAGAGGCGACCCTTCGGATCGTTCGCCGTAATCCAGTCCCGCACCAGGGCGGCTAGTTCGTCACGGCCCATCGACGTGCCAGGGTGAAGGCGCGACGACATGCCCTCACGTGCCAGACGAAGACGGTCGTTCGCGCTGGTGGACACAGGTCCGAGGATACAGCTTCCCCAACCTTCCCTCACGCCTTCCCTGTGCAGACTGTCACCTAGGTTCGACGCTCTGCGCATGCTCCCTATACCGAACCCTTGGGGGCCGCTGATCAGCATCGGGGTGTTGATCGTGCTGCCTCTGTCCGTGCTCATCGTTCCGGCCGTCCGTGATCGCTTGGCAGAGAGGAGGCGCAACCATGGCACTCGCGTTCGTCCGGCTACGGCCCGGCATCGTTGGTGAGACGAAGCGCACGACACATCTCGTGGAAGTCGTTGCAGAGACAGGGAAACTCATGTTCCTGCCCGGCTTCGGATACCCGACGTTGTGCACGCTTTACTTGCAGCCCAACAGTTTCGATATCCTAGATGGCGTGCAAGGCATGCCGTGTGATCGCTGCCTGCTCAAGTCCCCGTCCCCTGAGCCTCCACCCGCGTTGGTGTTGGACGAAGCTTCCTAATCCATACAACAAAAACCCTGTCACCTGAGCGTGTTCATGGCGCTAGGTGGCAGGGTTTTTGTTTGCACACATGGGGTTTGGCGAGAGGAAAGGACCGCATCCCACGGTGCGTGGCACAGGACACGTGACAGGGAGGAGGTGAACATGTCCCGTGCTTTGTGCCTGAATCGTCGGGGATTCGAGTCAGGCACATGGCGCAAGCGCATCAAAGGGCAAAGGATCAAACCCCTGAGCGCTCAAGCACCCGTCTTACTGAATCGTGGTTCCGGACCAAACAGGGAACTCAACGCCTCCCGGCAAATCACGGGCTTCATTGGCAGGGATCAAACGTCCATCCTGCTCAGTCCAATTTAGTGCCTGACCGTTCAATTCGTTCTCAACTGCGTGCCGAGCATCAAGCGGGTGTACACAAAAGAACACGTTGAAGTTCTTTAGGTACGTGGCCATCTCAACGGAGACAACGGGGACGTTCGGGAGGTTGCGCGCGATCTCAACCAACATAGGTGACTGTACGCCCGTGAAGTCGTAGAACGGGATCAGGTCCTTAACGGCCTGCAACTCGCGCTGCTTTCCAACACGCACAGGCGCGAGGAATTCCACAAGCTCAGTCAAGAGGGCGACAAGCTCAGTGAGCGCCGGAACGGCAACGCGAAGACGCTTTAGGCCGTCGATTGAGTCGCGCTCCTGCCTGTCCCATAGGGCAGGGTTCATGGTGAAGGCATGTGGAACGGCGCAAACGTCCGTGGTCAGCTTGTCCAACTCCTTGTGAAGCTTTACGGCAATGGCGTCGTACATTACTGCTGTGTGCTCAACTAGCGCGTTGTACAGGTCAAGGTCAAAGACATTGCGAGCATTCTGCATCTGCTGCTGAGCACCCGGAGAAGAAACGGAGGCAGCGCGGACAATGCGATCCAACAGCGCAGGCGCATCCTTCGCTGCTACGGCCGCTAGTTCAGCATTTGTTGGCGGAGTGGCTAGGTTGTTTAGGGACTCGGCGCGCTTCAACTTATCGACCAATGTAGCCGATAGCTTAAAGCCCAATTCCTTGTAACGCAAAAGGATGGAGTTCGTGCGTGTCGTGCGTAGGATGATTTCGGGGGTCGTCATTTTGGTTGTGTCCTTTGCTGTGTGTTGTGTATTCACGTCAACCTGTGACGTGTCATTGTGTGCCCGCCAGGGGCGAAAGGGGTGGAGATGAAACCCGTACATCTGCGACCCCAAACAATCAAAGTCCGCGACGCTTACGCGATGCTCGCTTCTCTTCCTCGGAGCGGGGGTCCAATTCGTCACGTCCCCATGGTGCGGGAACGGGGTCTAGCAGCCATTCATAGCCCTGTGTTGCGGGACCACGGTCGAACGCAATTCCCTTGTCCCACTGAGAGCGATACTCCATGATCCATGCGATATGAGAGCAGGGAGCGCAAGCGTTATGGGCGCGTCCTCGGAGCTGTACAACACGCGTGGAAGTGCCTGCGCAATTCTCGCCCTCAACCTGACAACGTGCCATCACTTGTCCCCGTTCTTTTGCTCTGCGCGCTTGCGTCGCATTCGGTCGCGATGACAGGCGCGGCAATAGCGATAGCCCTTGGCGTCAGTGCGCGTGTTCTCTTCGGTGAATTCGTGCCCGTTAATGCACGTTGGATATTCGGCACGGTAGCCGCCACGGCCCATGCGATAAATACCTTTCAGAATTGTGCGAAAAATTCATTCAAACTCCCGCGCGACCCGGAGCCTGTTATACGGGGCGAGTCAGAGGCCCCCGTCAGGGGCACACCCCCCTGGGTAAACGTCCACGAGGACGCGTTTTCCTGTGCCCTGCGAACGCACATAAAAGCGAAAATAAAAAGTGCGCGCAGAATGCGAAAGCGTAAAGCGAAGCGTGCGCGGTGTCCTGTGCACTGTGCCTATCCTCGCTCTCTCATTCGCTCATGCCTACTGACTCTGTCTCAATGTGCGTGTGCTGTGCTCGCACCTCACGTGCCACGCGTCGTGTGCCATGTGTACGCGAGTAGCGAGGAAGGTGCGCAGAGGCAATGCGAATGGCTGTATCTGCATTACGGTCGTTCATGGTGCGCATTACCCCTGTGCGTTCGGGAACATTGGGGGCTGATATGTCCCACGTGCAATGTGCGACGTTGTAATGCCCCTGGGGATTACTTGATACGTCCCTTTGTGCTCTTGACGTATGTCTGCTCGCTACGTGCTGGCCCGTAGTACAAATTCTCTAGACGTGCATCGGTGCTAATTCCATTCTTGAAGTGAACGGACATGCCCTTTGGGCGTTCGCCTAGGAATGCGTTAGCCACGAGAACGTGAACGGCTCGTTGTGTAGGAACCCTATCGTCATGCAAAGTGACGCGTGACCACGGACGCCTATCAGGGTGCGTGTTGTATTTGTACTGAGCTAGCACCCTGCCGTTGCGTCGAACGCGCCCTAGGGTAGATACCTCATAGCTTGGGAAACCATCGATAGGTGCCCAATGCTCGTTCTTAGACATGCTTCACGCCCCCTTTCAAAGGCTAAGTAGGCTGGGTTATCGGCCACCATGTGGCCCGCAATATAAGACTACATATAGGGGTCTCCGGGCCGTGATTCTTATAAGAAGAAATGGGGTCAGGTGGCCGGCTAACAGGGCCAATAGCTGAAGCCGCGGTGAGGGTCATTAATGGGTTAAGAGGTATCAGAAGTAGGTGCGCTAGGATCTCGCTATGAACAACGCGAGTCAGGCGCCGTGGTGGCTCTCAGTCCTTACGGCCTTCATTGCGGCATCCGCAACGTTAGGTGCAGTGTGGGTCACGAACAAGTACAGCTCTCGGCGGTCAAATGCCGAGCTATCCAACACGCGGACACAATTTGAGAAGCAACTGAGTACGCAGAGGGAACAGTTTGTAACTCAGATGGAGGCACAGAGAGAGACGGAGCGACGCAAATTGGTGCACGATACGCGTCAAGCGCTCTATCTGGAGGTTTGTGAGGCGTTTAACAGCGCTGACTTAAAGATCGCTGAGATGTGGCAAGAGCTGAATGTTGAGACGGAAGAGGAAGATGAGGAGTGGCACATAACGCCTAACCCTGTACCAACTATGTCCGAGCTTTATCGACTGCGTACCGCATGTTTGATCATGGCATCTCAAGAAGTTGGGGAATTGGTAAATGAAATCTGGATAGAGTTTCGTGATCTGAGTGCGAAGTACCACGGGGCATTGCAAGAACATGCACCATTGGATGTTCTTGAGATCTGGAAGCCTGCGGTCGGGAAGTTCCGTAAAACGATCGATCTTATGCGCCGTGACCTAGGAGTGGTCGAATGAACAACACACCGGCGTGGCTGACAATCGCAGTTGCTGGGAGCACGGCCCTAGTTGCGATCCTGACGGCATCAATTACGACGTGGTTGAACGTGAAGAGTGCGAATAAGCGCTCCAAGGAGGAACTGGCTAGTCAGCGAAGGCAGTTTGCCGAAGAGCTTGAGCATCAGCGCGCTCAAGAACGCTTCAAGCTGCTATTCGATCGCAAGGTTGAACTCTACACAAACACACTAGGTGCTATTCGCGAGCTTTCAGATGTCTACGTCAGGATTGAAGCAGCGTACGACACCGCCTTAGAGCACGGCGAATTCCCAGTAAGCTTGCAGGAAAGGGCTGTGGCGGATAATGAGCGCCTCAAGGGTATAGGGTCGACCCTGTCGGATCTAGCCATAGAGTCGTTCATTACCTCAAGTATTGACGTGTCGTTGGTTATTCAACGCATTGGGCACGACGTTGGAACAATAGCGAGTTTGGTGCGTAAACATCATGAGGCAGGAACATGGGCACAGCTTGACGTGAGGAAGATCCGTGACTTCCTGATGAGAAACCACGGGGTTTGCATTCAATTGATGGCATCCGATGTTGGCGCGGATGGTAGTGGACCAAAGGAAAATATCCCTGAGCCAACGCCTGAAGAGCTTGCCGGGTTGTTGAGGCCGCCGAACGTGGAAAATTGAAGTAGGCGATTCGGGGGTTTGCTTCGCTTCGTCAGCACTAGGAGGGGTTTGCAAGCCTTTGACCTGGGGTTTGACGGTTTGACGGTTTGACGAAGAGTTCGGAAAGTATTCCTGGGGAAAATTCAATCTTAAATCCCTGAAAGGGTTCCCAAACCTTTCGTCAAACCGTCAAACCGTCAAGGTGCAGGTCAGAGCGTTGCGAACTCCTAGAATCCTGACGAAGCGCTAGAAGTTCCACGATTCGTTAACGCGCCACCCAAGGAACTCCTGTCCATTCACGCCCTTGACAGCCTCTCCTAGGAGTGGTTCGAGTGCGGGACGGAGGCGACGTGATGACATACGCCCGGCAGGCTCCCTAGCTGAGTTGTCGTAAAGGCCCTTCAACGTTGAGAGGGTCACCTTGTCACTTGGGTTCCCTGTCTCCGTGAGGAAGCGCTCTACAAACGTCTGCTGCCATGCTTGCTCATTCCTTGCCTCTTCGGTTGCAGCACGAACAGAGTCAGGAATGATCAGCCCGTTCTTGAAGTAATCGGCGAGCCCTGCGATAGCCCATGCCAAGATCACGGGTGCCTGCTCGCTCATAAGACGATTCATAGTCGTCTTGTCCATGCGCTCATTCACCGGGATTACTTCGGCGAACTCCACGACGAACACGCGACGCCAAATCGCCTCATCACCCTGAAAGTCGGGCAGGCTATTCGACGTTGCCCACGGGACGAACTGCGGCAAGAATTCAATCTCAGACTGATACAGCGCACGGGCACTGATCTTCTCGCCACCTGTCCATGCCTTAATCATCTCCACGTCGACATTGCCCGAAAGCTCACCCACGTACACCATGCGCTTTCCTAGCAATCGTGCCTTGTCCGGGGATGCGTCACCACCTGATCGCTTGGATTCACGGATAGTCCCATGGCTCACCTGTGCTGTAAGGGAGTCGCCAAGAGTCGCGGTAATGGCCGTAACAATCGTGCTCTTACCCGTGGCAGGTTCGCCGTGGCAGATCACCATGATTTCCTTACGGTTGTCGCCAAGCAACGTTAGCCCTGCAACCATTGCTAGGAATCGCTGCACCTCTACGTCAGGCTGCAAACGGTCGAGGGTGCTCTGCCAATATGAACCCTCCACGCTTACGTCAGGGTCATACTTCACGGGTGCCTTGCGTGCAATCAAGTGCGAAGGGTCATGCGGCAGTAGCTCGACATTCCCAGTTTCTGGGTCGAACTTCAACGTCCCATTTTCCACGGTGAGCATTTCAGGGTGTGTGTCGAAGTCTGACACGTCCGCCGCTAGATAATCCTCGGCGTGCTGAACAACACCATTGCGCCACTGGGTGGACTGCACACGTTCCAACAAGTCGGCCCAACGGCTTACGTCCGCGCGGAGGCTCACCCAATCAGAGTTGTTCTCGTATCGGCGCTGCAACTCCTTGGCGTCAAGTGCTGGGTTCTGTACCTTAATGTCGTTCTCAATGCGACGTGTCTCGCTGCTCAGGCTGAACAGTTCATCGCGAATCTCAGCCGTGAGCGAGTCAACAGCGATTCGCACATCACCCACATTCTGAGGCTGCCAATATCCGCCCTTGTATGTCCTCCACCCGTCACCATTCACGTACTTCAACCACTGCCCATAGCGCTCCCTCAAGCGAAGTGCAACGCCCTGCTGTGTCGGCTCCAAGAGCCCATCACGGCGTGCCTTTTGCTCAACGATCCGAGCGTCGTACCAAGGAAGGATTTCCCCGGCATCGTCGGGCGATTCCTTGGCGTCCATCGTTTCAAGCTTCGTGCGCTCAGCTCGTGGCGTGTAGCGCTTAGGGTCGCTTTCCGCCCACTCCTTAGCCTGCTCCACGATGTTGTCACGATCCTTTGTGTCTGTGCCTCCGCTCACGTCGTAGGCCGTTTCAATTGCTGCCTGCACATCTTCCCAATCATCTCCACTCCATGCGGCACATCGGAAAGCGTTAGGGATTTCGCGGAGCATGACCCCATGCCTTTCCCCGTCTCCCGCTTCGCTGATAATCTGAATGCTCTTTAGCATCCACTCGCGCATCTGGTCACGCTCTTCATCGCTCAGCTTTGCGGGATCAGGAAGATTCTCGGCGGCCACGCGCTCAGCCTTACGAATGAACGGGATCAGTCCATCGGGCGCATCCGTGATTTCGTGGTCATCCTCAACGACGTAATCGTTTCCGTCCACGGTTGAGGTAGGAGCAACTACGTACCCGCCATCTCCGCGCACGTCCAAACCAACGCTGAGCTTTCCAATACTGTTGTTGACCTCAAAGCCCGGATAGTTGAAGAACACATGCCACCCGCCGCTAGGAGTGCGGTGAATGCGTGTCCTCGGTAGAGCGCCCCCGCATAGCTGCGCTAGTGATTCGAGCGTGCCTCCGTGCTTAGGATCGATATCAATGACGAACAGGCCAGAGTCGCGCCCTGTCTTAATTGCGATGTTCGCCGTGGCATCGTTCAACTCAGGTAGGAAGTCCTGCGAATCACTTACGTTCCATGTATTCCACCCTGGGATCGTGGCACGCTTCGCGTTCGCTGTCACAGGGATTAGAACCCATCCGCGAGCATGTGCGTACGCAGTGAATTCATTCCTCAACATGTAGAATCTCCTTAGTAGGTTCGTTTCGTGGGACCTGTGTCCCTGTGTGTGTTGTTCTCTTGTCGTGTTGCGTTGAAGCGCCTTGCTATGTCATTGGAAACGATGGTGTAGCAGGGCGCTTTTCATGTCCTTGCACGCTTAAGCTCTTCCACCTGTTCGCGTAGCTCGGAAACAATGTCCCAAAGCTCCCCGATTTCGCGTTCACACATGGTGTGGTCACAGTCGTTCATTGTCATTTACTCCTAGAATTTGGGTGCCCTGAGCCGGCGAATTTTGCAGGGAATTGCATAATGTGTTGGTGCTGTGTCGCTTCATCTCCGTGAGGAACAAGAGGACGATGCACAGTCCAAAGGTTGTGATCATGTGACACGCTCACTTTCGAGCAACGTAACACGTTCGCTCAGTTCATCAAGCAACGCCTTTAGCTGATCGATGTTTGCGCGGTTCTGATTCACGCGTGCGCGCTGGCAGATCTTGCAGCGACCATCCTTGTATCGGTTGGTTGGGGCGTCGGGGTGTCCACACCTAAGCATCTTGGAAGTTACCTTTCTTGGCCGGAAAACGCCCCCGCAATCGGGGGCTTACAAGTAATCTACATTCACCAGGTCATCCCTCAGGTTTTCCTCAGGATTCACTTTGGTCATGTGCGAAATGACCCTTTATCAATCGTTCCGCGGCTTCATTTATGACAAGCCTCAATCACGGATATTCGAATGCCATGTGTCACGCGATCATCTCGCCCGTGGAGTAGGGGCGTGGCATCGGCCGTGAGCGTCCCGTGAAACGTCGTATGCATCAAGTGCGCGCCGAAGCTCGCAGGCCACGTACTCAGCGTCCGGCGACTCTCTGAGCGTTTGCTCTACGTGTCGCGTGGGGACGTCCACGCGTGCCCTGATCGGTCCCTTGGCATGTGTCATGTTGATCTTGTTCCTTCCCTGTCGTTGTGTGCCCCTCCCCGTTGGCTCTCCGTCGCTGAGCGGTGCTGGTTCCCCTTGACTACATGCAGGGGTTGTCACGCTGGTGACCTGCGATTTTCGTGGACAAGGAAAGTTGTCGGTGTCGGCATACCTCGCCCGCTCATGTGCAAGTGCAAACATGACGATGACGTGTGCGTGTGCGAACGTCACCTTGCGTCGACTCGCTGACCTGCGAAAATGACGTTTGCATTTGTTCACGTCACCTCGAAATGTGGTCTTGACCAGGGGAAGTGACACTTCAGGGAGGTGACGGGTGGATTTTTCTTCCCTACGCACGCGTGCGCAGGGGCGCGCAAGGATCAAACCTCAAAGTGGCGTCTAAACCGTCACCCGTCACCTCCTGCGGCGTCCGCGCTCTCAGGTGTCCAGGTTGTCGGCAGAGGCAGCGTCAGGCGCTCAGAGGGCACGTGAGACGGCAATGCGAGGCGGTTGGGCGTTGCTGGCACCATGTGCCGTCGGCATGGCCACGGCTCACGGGGGAGTAGCAGAGTGAAGCGGGATGAACACGGATCGTTAGTGCCCACGCGAGGCGGTCACCTGTGGCGCGTGAAGGTGCAACGGCCGAATGGGAAGCGTGCCGAATATCGGATCGTGGAGGCGCGTGACGCTGCCTCAGCTCGGCGCAAGGCTGGTCGTATGGCTGAGAGCGCCACCCTGTACCGCCGCTCCGACGAATGGCCGCCGAAGACCTTCCCCGCTGTGCGTGCAGCAGGCCGCGTGATCGCTCGTGTCGGCAAGGGTGTGGGGCGTGCGGGTGTGAAGGCATGGCGTTGGTGGCGGAACAACGATGCACGGCCGTATGGCGGTTAAATCGCCGTCAAGTTTCCAGGCGTGAGAATTCCTTGCGCGAGTTCCACGAAGTCCGCCATAAACTGCGGTAGTGCTGATTCGTGGACGATGTGCACCTCTGCGCTGTGGTCGTCAGTTTCATGTGTTGGAACGATCACGGAGTCGCGGTCAGTCTCGGTGACCTTTATGTCGTTGTTCTCGTCAAGTTCGGCAACGAATAGACGGCATGTGGTAACGACTAGCGGAAGGCAGTACTGCGCTCTCAGTATGTCGTTTGTCTTGGTGACGTTTTGAAGTACGCCAAATGCTCCTGACGCTGCTTGGCGCGTGGCTTCATATGCGTGGTCCTTGCCTCTTCCGTCGCCCTTCTGAGTAATTCCGTAGCATGGATTATGTTCACCTTGAAGCAAGGCGGGAACGGGGCTTTGTGTATAGGCGGTTGCGATTGGTCCACTGTCGGGCTGAGCAAAGTTGCTTGGCGCTGACCTCAAGAACATGATGTGGCGTCCATTTGCGACGTAATCTTCATCTCGGTGGCGAAACAGAATCCAAACACCGTCCGGGCCTTTGTATTCAACGACTAGATGAATCCATTTGTGCTCGTCACCGATGACGCTAGCCCATGACGCCATGATGTCGACTTCGCGTAGCTCGTTTGTTTTCGGGTCAGTGTAATACTGGGATTGACCATAGACGTCGGGACCGGCGCTGCGGATTACTTTGGCTGCGCGCATCTCCAGCGGGAAGCCGCTTTTGTTCAACCAGTCGACGACGGACGATTCAAGACTTTTGTGGCCTGACTGTGCTGCACCCTTTGTCATGATGCACTCCTTTCGTCTACTGAGTGTCACGCTTCGGCGGGTTCGACTTGGGTACGTCTCCGGGGATCTTCACGACGACACCGCCGACCGTCCCGACGCTTCCGGGTTTGCTCCACCAGGGCCTAAAGGTATCCCCAATGGCATCCCATCCCGTACGCGGTTCGAATGTCAGGATCGCAGGGTTCATCAAATCAATGCGGCGTTGAGTCGGGGCACGATGCAACTTGATTGTGAATCCATCGATCAACCATCCGCGTCGTGTCGTGAGCTCGGCCTCATCCCACATCGCCTGCGTCATCTCGCGTATCTCATCGCCGTACTGCAACTCAACAAGCGTCGGAGTCATGTCCTTCGCGGTGGGGTCGATGCTCATGCGTTCCAAGTTGAGTTGGGTCACGACCTCACGCAGTTCCTCCAAGAGGGGGTCCTTGCGAGTGGTCGAGGTTCGCGCTAGGGCTTCAAGCTCTGCCTCTGCCTCTTCAACTTGCTGGTTATAACTCACGAGAGTGCTGACGACGATGGCAGCGGAGAGTCCTTGCTTTGATGCTTCGGCTTGAAACTCTGACAGTTGTTCGCGCGCCGTTTTCAATTTGGCGGTGGCGGTCTCGAAGTCACCTGCGTTAGTGACTTCGGGGTCGTATCCTCGGATAGTGTTCGAAATTTCATCGCGTAGTGAAGCGCCGAGATAGGCGATGCAAGCTTCGGTCGCGAGGACGTCGCACCAACCCTGTTTCTTGACGACGCAATATTTCGCGCGGCACGTGTAACTGTCACCTTTGGTGCGCAACTTATCCCCGCATACCGCGCACATGGCAACTGCTGCAAGTAAGGTCTTGCTCTCGGGGCCTGGACTCGTGCGACGTTCGGGGTCCGTCAGCTTGCCGTAGAGCGTGTAATACGTGTCATCATCAAGGATCGCTTCCCAGTTTCCTTGAACCGTGCCACTGCCAACAACACGTCGACCGATTAGCGAAGGGTTCATGAGTGCCTTGCGCACTGACGACGTGTTCCACTTGTTGCGACGCTCAATCTGACGCTTCCGGCGTGTGTATTCAGTGTCGGTCTTCTCCCAGTGATTCGTCACAGCCTGCTCATCGAGCGCTTCCAGCAGCTCTTTGCGCTCGTTCTCCGCTGCTTCGTTCCAGAGGCGTTCGACGTCGCCAAGACTTATCTCGTCGGCAATAATCCCGTTCGCGGCCACTTCAACAAGTAGGGCGTTCTTCTTGTGCTTGAACTGCCGTGCCTTTTCGCCAATATCGCGGGGAGGGCGGAAGTAGCCGAACGGTACACGTCCTGCGGGAGGACGCCCATCCGCTACTGACTTGATAACCCCCTTCTTGACACGGTTCGAGATGCGTTGCGCCTCCTGTGCCGCTAGGAGGACTTCAAGGCCAAGTTGAAATGAGTCAGTCTCATCGGCGGGGTCGAGGTTCTTACCCTTCGCGTTGATGATGACTTTGTGTTTGATGCACAGTTGGGCAAGGCGTTGATACTCGACCTGTTCGCGGGTCCCTCGGCTGACCTCCGAGAGGATCACCGTGTGGATTTGATCGCCTTCACGGTCAAGGGTGTCTAGGAGGCGTTGCCACCCTTCACGTTCAACGCCTCGCTGCGTCCCGAAGATGCTCGCGCTGTCAACGTCCTGGAACTCATCGGCAGGGGCGAGTGTGAGCGCTTCGCGATCGGCGGTTTGATGCGCTTCGCTCTGCTGGCGCTCGTTACTACGCCCGACCTCTGTAGGGTCGTTCGACGTCCTGTAGTAAGCGAGAGCCCGGCGTGACGGCATGTTGGCAGCGTACGTCGTCCCAGTGCCGTTGTTCTGTATCAGGTTGACCACGGTTGACCTCGTTTCGCCTGGTGACGGGCCACGTCGAGGCACCCGTGTTCTGGTCGTACTGAGATCAATACGACCTGGGCTGCGAATACCGCGGCCTCGCCGATCCCGAAAGCGACGAACTCGTGGTGCGGGGCGATCTCGCGGCGCGGGACTTCACGGCGTTCTGGTTACGCGACGGGCAGGTGGCCGCCGCGATGAACGTCAACCAATGGGATGACGGGGACGCGTTGAAGGCCTTGGTCGACGGAGGCGTGACGGTGACGGCGGATCAGTTGAGGACGGCTGATCTCGCGACCCTCGTTTGACCCGCGCAATGAAGGGGCCTTTCATCGCAAATTTTGCGATGAAAGGCCCCTTCATTGCGCTCTACGAGGGCTTAAACCTCCTGAGGGACCAAAGCACGCGAAGACCGCGTCATGGTCCCGAAGGCCAGCAGCGCGAGGACGCCGAACGCCGCCATCGTGATCCCCATCGGGACCGCGGTGCCCGCACCGCCCAGCCCGACCAGCGGCGTCGCCAGCCCGCCGACGACGAACTGCAGCACCCCCAGCAACGCCGACGCCGAACCGGCGGAGCGTGCCTGTTCGGCGAGCGCCAGCGAACTCGCGTTCGGGGCCACCATGCCGATGCTCGACACCAGGACGAAGAGCGGGATCAGGAGCCCGACGAGGCTCAGGTCCAGCGCGACCGCGGCCAGCACGCCGAAACCGGCGACCGCCGCGACGACGAGGCCGACGGTCAGCAGCGTCCGTTCCGGGAATCGTCCGACGATTCGCCCGTTCAGCTGGCCGACGAGCACGATGCCGATGCCGTTCAGGCCGAAGACCAGGCTGTACGCCTGCGGGCTCAGGCCGTAGACGCCCTGCAGCGCGAAGGACGATCCGGAGATGTAGGCGAAGAGGCTGCCGAACATCAGCCCGGAGGCCAGCGCGTAACCGAGGAAACCGCGATCGCGGAGCAGGCCGGCGTAGGTCCGCATCACCGAGCCGAACCGGGCGGGCGTCCGGCGTTCCTCGGGGACGGGTTCCGGCAGCAGGAAGAACACGACGGTGAGCAGGATCGCGCCGAACACGGTCAGGCAGACGAACACCCCGCGCCACGAGGTCCAGTTCAGGATCTGGCCGCCGATGATCGGCGCCAGGATCGGCGCGAGCCCGTTGACCAGCATGAGCAGCGAGAAGAACTTCGTCATCGCGGTGCCGGAGTAGAGGTCGCGCACGGTCGCCCTGGCGATGACGATGCCGGCCGCGGCACCGAAGGCCTGGACGGCGCGGGCGGCGATGAGCAGGTCGGCGCTCGGGGCGAAGGCGCACAGCAGCGACCCGACGATGTAGAGCGCCAGACCCGCGACGAGTGGTTTGCGACGGCCGATCGCGTCGGACAGCGGTCCCAGGATCAGCTGACCGAGGGCGAGACCGATGATGAACGCGCTCAGCGTGAGCTGGACGGTCGCGTCCGCCGCGTGGAGTTCGCCCGCCATCTGCGGCAGCGCGGGCAGGTACATGTCGATGGACAGGGGCCCGAAGGCGGACAAGCCGCCGAGGATCAGGACGAACCGGGCGCGTCCGGTCGGGATCGGGCGCTCGACGGGTTCCGCCATTCGCTCGGGCGCGATGGTCATGCTCTTCCTTTCCCCAGTGATGGTTCCGCGAGGAACAACTTGCTTAGAGTAGGTAACTATTCCGGCTGTGACCCATGACACTCGAACGCCGGACGACTGATCCGATCACTTTTCCGGACAAATCCGGGCGACCTCTAGATCTTGCCGGAGGTCGTCGGGTATACATCGGATGTCTGTTCGTTGCTGTTGGAGCCGTTGATTGTTGACGGTTCGGCCGGAAGGGAAAATCCGTGCAGCTGTTGCGTCTCGGGGAGCCGGGAAGTGAGCGTCCGTTCGTACGTGCCGGGGATGGCACGCTGCGCGACCTCGCGGGTCTGACCGCCGACATCGATGGCACCTTCTTCGCGAGCGACGGCGTCGCCAGGGTTGCCGCCGCGCTCGCCGCCGGTGAGGTGCCGGAAGCCGGTGCGGAAGCGGCGCGTGCCAGGGTCGGCGCGCCGATCGCGCGGCCCGGCAAGGTCGTCTGCGTCGGTCTCAACTACCGGCAGCACGCCGAGGAGTCCGGCGCGGCCGTGCCCACCGAGCCGGTCGTCTTCATGAAGGCCTCCGACGTCGTCGTCGGCCCGGAAGACGACGTGCTCGTGCCGAAGAAGTCGACCATGACGGACTGGGAGGTCGAGCTCGGCGTCGTCATCGGCAAGACCGCGCGCTACCTCGACAGCGTCGAAGAAGCCCTTGAGTACGTCGCCGGGTACACCGTCTCGAACGACGTGTCCGAGCGCGAGTTCCAGCTCGAACGCGGCGGCACGTGGGACAAGGGCAAGTCGTGCGAGAACTTCAACCCGCTCGGCCCGTGGCTGGTCACCGCCGACGAGGTGCCCGATCCGCAGGCACTCGGCCTGCGGCTGTGGGTCAACGGCGAGAAGAAGCAGGACTCGTCCACCAAGGACATGATCTTCCCGGTCGCCGAGATCGTGCACTATCTGAGCCAGTTCATGGTGCTGCGCCCCGGCGACCTCATCAACACCGGCACTCCGCAGGGCGTCGCGCTCGGTCAGCCGGACCCGAAACCGTACCTGCGCGAGGGTGACGTCATCGAACTCGAAATCGACGGCCTCGGCCGTCAGCGCCAGAACGTGAGGCAGGCGTGATGGCGAAGATCGTCGGCATGGAGGTGCTCGACGTCCGTTTCCCCACCTCGCGGGAGCTGGACGGCTCGGACGCCATGAACCCGGACCCGGATTATTCGGCCGCGTACGTCGTGTTGCACACCGACGGCGGTCCTGACGGGTATGGCCTCGCCTTTACCATCGGTCGCGGCAACGACGTCCAGGCCGCGGCGATCCGCGCGCTGGAACCCCACGTCGTCGGCCGCGAAGTACCCACCGGCGCCGCAGGGCTCGGCGAGCTGTCCCGTGCCCTGATCGGTGACTCGCAACTGCGGTGGCTCGGCCCGGAGAAAGGGGTCGCGCATATGGCGATCGGCGCGGTGGTCAACGCCGCCTGGGATCTCGCCGCGCGCGTCGCCGGGCTCCCGGTCTGGCGGTTCGCCGCCGAGATGTCGCCGGAGGAGCTGGTCTCCCTCGTCGACTTCCGCTACCTCTCCGACGCGCTGACCGAACAGGAGGCGCTCGACATCCTCCGTGCCGCCGAACCCGGCCGCGCCGAGCGGATCGCCCGGATCGAGCGCGACGGATACCGCGCGTACAGCACGTCTCCCGGCTGGCTCGGCTACTCGGACACGAAACTCACCCGCCTCGCCGAACAGGCGGTCGCCGACGGTTTCGAGATGATCAAACTGAAGGTCGGCGGCAATCTGGAGGACGACGTCCGCCGGATGAAGCTCGCCCGCGAGACGGTCGGCCCGGACATCCGGGTCGCGGTCGACGCGAACCAGCGCTGGGACGTCGGGACCGCCGTCACCTGGATGACCGCGCTCGCGCCGTACGACCCGTACTGGATCGAGGAGCCGACCTCGCCGGACGACGTGCTCGGGCACGCCGCGATCGCCAAGGCGCTCGCCCCGATCCGCGTGGCCACCGGTGAGCACGTCCAGAACCGCGTGATCTTCAAGCAACTCCTGCAGGCTGGTGCGATCTCGGTACTGCAACTGGACGCCGCCAGGGTCGGCGGGTTCAACGAGAACCTCGCGATCCTGTTGCTGGCCGCCAAATTCGGCGTCCCGGTGTGCCCGCACGCCGGCGGGGTGGGGTTGTGCGAACTCGTGCGGCATCTGTCGATGTTCGACTTCGTGGCGGTCTCCGGTTCGGACACCGACCGGTCGATCGAATGGGTCGACCACCTCCACGAGCATTTCACCGACCCGGCCGTCGTGGCCGGTGGACGGTATCTCGCCCCGTCCGCGCCGGGCTTCTCCGCGCGGATGCACGACGCGACGCTGCGCCGGTTCACCTTCCCCGACGGTCCGGAATGGACGGAGACTGCCAGTGAGTGAGTTCGAAGGCCTCGTCGCCGCCGTCACCGGTGGCGCGTCCGGGATCGGCAGGGCCACCGCGGATCTGCTCGCCTCCCGCGGGGCGACGGTCGCGGTGCTCGACCTGAAACCGGACGACCTCACGGAAGGCCTGACCGGCTTCCGCTGTGACGTCGGTTCCGACGACGAAGTCCGCTCCGCGATCGCCGCGGTGGCCGAGCGCTTCGGCAGGTTGGACATCCTGGTCAACAACGCCGGTATCGGCGCGCAAGGCGACGTAACCGCCAACGACGACGATGAATGGCACCGGGTGCTCGACATCAACGTCGTCGGCATGGTGCGGCTGGCGCGGGCGGCGCTGCCGCATCTGAAGGACTCGCCGTCGGCCGCGATCGTCAACACCTGCTCTATCGCCGCGTGGGCGGGCCTGCCCAACCGCGCGCTGTACTCGGCCAGCAAGGGCGCGGTGCTCTCGCTGACCCTGGCGATGGCGACCGACCACCTCGCCGACAAGATCCGGGTCAACTGTGTCTGCCCCGGTACCGCGGACACGCCGTGGGTCGGCAGGCTGCTCGACTCGGCGGGTGACCCGGAGGCCGAACGGGCCGCGCTGGCCGCCCGCCAGCCGATGGGCAGACTGGTGACCGCGGACGAGGTCGCGAACGCGATCGTGTACCTCGCCAGTCCGCTGTCGGCTTCGACCACCGGCACGGCGCTCGCCGTCGACGGTGGGATGTACGGGCTCCGTCCGCGCGGTCCGGTCCAGCAGTAGCTCCCTACTCCGGTTCCCGGCTGTCATCAAGGAGGATGCGGTGCGTACGAGGGTGATCAAGGTGGCCGCCACGGCCACCGCGCTCGGGCTGGCGCTGTCGGCCTGTGGGTCCACAAAGGACAACGCTGCCGCACCGGGAGCCGGTGGAGCCCAAGGCGGCAAGGTCGGCGCGACGATCCCGTTGCTGACCTCGCCGTTCTGGCAGGCCTACAACAACTACGTGCCGGCGAAGGCCAAGGAGCAGGGCGTCGACGCGCTGCCGACGGTCAACGCGGACAGCGACTCGGCGAAACAGATCACCGACATCAACACCCTGCTCAATCAGGGCGTCAAGGGGCTCGTCGTGACGCCACTCGACTCCGCCGCCGTCGTGGCGGGCCTGAAGGCGGCGGAGAACAAGGGCGTCCCGGTGGTGGCCGTCGACGTCGCGCCGGAGAGCGGCAAGGTCGCGATGGTGGTGCGCGCGGACAACAAGGCCTATGGCACCAAGGCCTGTGAGGCGATCGGCGCGAAGGTCACGTCGGGCAAGGTCGTGCAGGTCATGGGGGATCTCGCCTCGGTCAACGGCCGCGACCGCTCCGAGGCGTTCCGGCAGTGCGTGAAAACGAAGTTCCCGGATGTCCAGGTGCTGGAGCTCGCCGCCGAGTGGAAGGCGGACAAGGCCTCGTCCGGTTTGGACAGTCTCTTGACCGCCAACCCGGACATCAAGGCCGTGTACATGCAGGCGGGCGGCGTCTACCTGGCGCCGACCCAGCAGGCCCTCAAGCGCAAGAACCTGTACTTCCCGGTCGGCGACCCGAAACATGTCGTGCTGGTCAGCAACGACGGGATCCCGCAGGAATTGGCCGCGATCCGCGCGGGCGAACTCGACGCGACGGTCTCCCAGCCCGCCGACGACTACGCCAAGTACGGCATGTACTGGGTCAAGAAGGCGATGGCGGGGGAGACCTTCAAGGCAGGTCCTACCGACCACGGCAGCACCGTCGTCGAGGTCCGGCCCGGGATACTGGAAGACCAGCTTCCCGCGCCCGTCGTCACCAAGGACAACGTGGACGACAAGGCCTTGTGGGGGAACAACCTGTGAGCGCGCTGCCCGCCGGCTCCGCCGCCGTACCGGTGGTCAGCGCACAGGGCGTCGGTAAACGCTACGGCCCGACCGTGGCGCTCTCCGACGTCAGCCTCACCGTGCGTCCCGGCGAGTCGCACGCGCTCGTCGGCCGCAACGGCGCGGGGAAATCCACGCTGGTCTCGATCCTCACCGGATTGTCCAAAACGGACACCGGGTGGGTCGAATTCGGCGGGGTCCCGGCCCCTCCTCTGTACAAACAGGACGACTGGAAACGCGCGGTCGCCTGTGTCTACCAGCACGCGATGGTCGTCCCTCAGCTGACCGTCGCGGAGAACCTGTTCCTGAACCGCCAGTCCGGGAAGGGATTCGCGATCGGCTGGCAGCGCCTGCGCCGCCAGGCGAGGGAGCTGCTCGACTCGTGGGACGTCCACGTCGACGTCGACACCCCGGCCGGTGAGCTTTCGGTGGAGGACCGGCAGTTCGTCGAGATCGCCAGGGCCCTTTCCCACGGTGCCCGGTTCATCGTGCTCGACGAGCCGACCGCGCAGCTGGACAGCCAGGCGATCGAACGGCTTTTCGAGCGGATGCGCCAGATGCAGGCGAACGGGGTGACCTTCCTGTTCATCTCGCATCACCTCCACGAGGTGTACGAGGTCTGCCAGGCGGTCACCGTGTTACGCGACGCCAAGCACATCCTCACCGCGCCGGTCTCGGAGGTCGGCCGCGCGGAGTTGATCGACGCGATGACCGGGGAGCAGGGCGGCCTTTCCGTCCGCGACGCTTCGACACGGGAGGCGCTGGATTCCGACGCGGACGAGGTGCTGGCCGTCGACGGGCTGTCCGGTGACGGGTTCACCGACGTGACCTTCCGGATCCACCGCGGCGAGGTGCTCGGGCTCGCGGGCAGCAACGCCAGCGGGAAACACCAGGTCGCCGAAACCGTGTACGGACTGCGTCCGGTGTCTTCCGGGACGATCCAGGTCGAGGGGAAGCCGTTGAAACCCGGCGACATCCCGGCCGCGATCCGCGCCGGGATCGGCTGCGTGCCGAGGGACCGGCATCAAGAAGGACTGGTCCTCGAACACTCCATCATGGACAACGCCACCCTGTCTATTTTGGACCGGATGGGCAAGGGTGGTATCGCGTCACCGAGTGCCCGGTACGAGCGGGGTTCGAAGGCGCTCGAGGACTACGACATCGTCGCGGCGGGCGCCGATCAGCCGGTGTCCGATCTTTCCGGCGGCAACCAGCAGAAGGTCGTGCTGGCCCGCGCGCTCGCCGGGGATCCCCGCGTGGTCGTGCTGATCAATCCGACCGCCGGGGTGGACGTCAAATCGAAGGAGGCCCTGCTCGCCGTCGTCGACCGGGTGCGGGCCGAGGGCAAGGCGGTGCTGATCGTCAGCGACGAGCTGGACGATCTGCGTCTGAGCGACCGGGTGCTGGTGCTGCGCGCCGGTGCCGTGGCCGCCGAACACCGGGCAGGCTGGTCCGACGGCGACCTGGTGGCCGACATCGAAGGAGTCGAACGGTGACCGAGTCGATGACCGATCCGAAGACTTCGACGCTCGCGGCGCCGCCGAAACGTCGGAAGTTCCGCTGGCTGCGGGAACTGGCCCTGGTACCGGCGCTCGTCGTGGTGCTGATCATCGGAGGACTGATCAGTGACACGTTCCTGACCTTCGGCAGCATCGTCGGCATCCTGTCCGCCTCGGCGGCGCTGTCGATGGTGGTGCTCGGCGAATCGCTGGTCCTGCTCACCGGGAAGTTCGACCTGTCGCTGGAATCCACCATGGGCATGGCGCCCGCGCTTGGCGCGATGCTGGTGATCCCGGTGGCGTCTTCGGGCTTCGGCACCGAATTCCCCGGCTTCGCCGGCATTCTCGCCGTGCTGGTGGCCGGTGCCGCCGTCGGCTTCGTCAACGGTTTCCTGATCGTCAAACTGAAGCTGAACGCCTTCATCGTCACGCTGGCGATGCTGACGGTGCTGCGCGGTACGCAGATCGGGTCCACGCAAGGGAAGACGCTGTTCGATCAGCTGGACGTGTTCACCGCGCTGGCGACGACCACGTTCATCGGGCTGCCGATGTCGGTGTGGCTGGCCGCGGCGCTGTTCGCCGTGTTCGGGCTGGGGCTGCGGTATCACCGGATCGGCCGGTCGCTCTACGCCATCGGCGGGAACCGGGCGGCCGCGCGGGCCGCGGGTATCCGCGTCGACCGGATCTCGTGGGGTGTTTTCGTGGTGGCCGGTGTGCTGGCCGCGCTCGGCGGCCTCGCGTACACCGGTTACGTCGGCGCGCTCGGCGCCGATCAGGGCGACGGATTGATCCTTCAGGTGTTCGCGGCCGCGGTGATCGGCGGTGTCTCACTGGACGGTGGGAAGGGCACCCTGGTCGGGGCGCTCACCGGCGTGCTGCTCCTGCAGACGGTCACCAACCTGCTGCAGGTCGCGCAGGTGCCGCCGGAATGGCTGAAGGCGATCTACGGCGTGATCATCCTGGTCGCGTTGATCATCTCCCGCTATGCCGGCGGGAAGGCCCAGACGTGACCCACCGATGCAATGAAGGGGCCTTTCATTGCAAATTTTGCGATGAAAGGCCCCTTCATTGCACGCCGTAGAGCTATCGGAAGCCTTGGGAGGGACTGTGTCAGGAAGCTTCGGCGGCCGCGGTGGGGTCGTCGGCGGTGCCGAGTGCGTTGCGGAGCCACTGTTCGACACCCGCCACGTGCACGGTGGCCCACGAACGCGCCAGTTCGGGTTCGCGGGCGGCGATGGCCTCGTAGATCGCCGTGTGCTGCTCGCGGGTCTTCGCGACGGCGCCCTCCTGTGTGAGCCCGCGCCAGATGCGGGCCCGCGCGGTGGGGCCCGACAGGCTGTCCAAGAGCGAACACAGCACCGGATTCCCGGAGCCGTCGGCGATCTTGCGGTGGAACTGCAGGTCGTTCGCGACCAGCGCCTCCACCGTCGGCGATTCGGCCAGCTCGTCGAGCAGGCGGCCTAGTTCCGCGATGTCCTCGTCGCTCATGTGCATCGCGGCCAGCGCCGTCGCCGCCGGTTCGAGGATCCGGCGGACGGCGAGGAAGTCCAGCACGGTGTCGTCCCGGTGGAAGTCCACCACGAACGTCATCGCGTCGAGAAGGAGATTCGGTTCGAGGCTGGTGACGTATGTCCCGTCGCCCTGGCGGACGTCGAGTACGCGGATCAGGCACAGCGCCTTCACCGCCTCGCGCAGCGAACTGCGGGACAGGCCGAGCCGCTGGGCCAGTTCGGCCTCTTTCGGCAGCCTGTCGCCGGGAGCAAGCTCACCGGAGATGATCATGCCCTTGATCTTGTCGATCGCGACATCGGTGACCGGCATCTTCCACCGCCCTCCCCGAAGACCTCGGATGTTTGTGTGTCAGTTGACAGAGTGCCATGTTCCAAGCTGAGGAGGAGCGTTGACCCACGGTGTCGCACTACAAAGGGTGGCACTCCACACCCGGTTGAAGCCGGGCAAGGAGGCCGAATACGAGTCCGTCCACGCCGTCATCCCGCCCGATCTCGACGCCGCGCTGCGGGCCGCGGGCGTGCGTTCGTGGCGGATCTGGCGAGACGGTCTCGACCTGTTCCACCTGGTGGAGGTCGAGGACTACGCGAAGATGCGCGCGATCCTGCGTGATCATCCGGCCAACGTTCCCTGGCAGGCGCGGATGGCTGAACTGCTCGACGTCGAAGACGACTACTCCGGTAACGACTCGGGTCTCGGCCTGGTTTGGGAGCTTCCGTGAAGATCTCCCTGTCCCCGCTCGGGCTCGGCTGCGCGCAGCTGGGCAATCTGTACCACGCCATCACCGACGAGACGGCCGAAGCGACCGTCCGGCGGGCATGGGACGAAGGCGTCCGCTATTTCGACACCGCCCCGCACTACGGTCTCGGCCTGTCCGAACGACGGCTGGGGGCGGCGCTCGCGGCGTACCCCCGCACGGACTACGTGGTGTCGACCAAGGTCGGCCGCGTACTGGAGCCCGATCCCGGCGGTGCTTCACGGACCGACAGCCAGGGTTTCGTCGTACCCGCGGCCTACAAACGCCGGTGGGACTTCAGCCGTGACGGGATCCTCCGGTCGCTTGAGGACAGTCTCGAACGGCTCGGGCTCGACCGGGTGGACGTCGTCTACGTGCACGATCCGGACGAACATTTCGAAGACACCGTCAACGGCGCGTTCCCCGCGCTGCTCGAACTGCGCGAGCAGGGTGTCGTCGACGCCATCGGCGCCGGGATGAACCAGGCGCCGATGCTCGCGGAGTTCGTCCGCCGCTTCGACCTCGACGTGATCCTGCTGGCCGGCCGGTACACCCTGCTCAACCAGCCCGCGCTCGACGATCTTCTGCCGCTGTGCGCGGAACGCGGGGTGGACGTGGTCGCCGGGGGAGCGTTCAACGCCGGGATCCTGGCCACGGCGTCGCCGGGAACGATGTACGACTACGCAGAGGCCCCCACCGAGCTGGTCGCGCGGGCGCAGGCCATCGCCGAAATCTGCGAGCGGCACGGCGTCGAACTCCCTCAAGCCGCTTTGGCGCTGCCCGCCGCGCATCCGGCGGTCGTGTCCGTCGTGGTCGGCGCGCACGATCCCGGTCAGGTACGGCTCAACGCCGAGCGCTTCCGGCGGCCGGTACCGCGCGAGTTGTGGACGGACCTGATCCGTGCGGGACTGTTGCGTGAGGACACCGTGCTGCGACCGGAAGGACAGTCGTGATCGACGCGCACCACCACCTCTGGGATCCCACGCGGCGGCACTATCCGTGGATGGCCGGTGCCGCCCTCGATCCGCTCCGCCGTCCGTACACAGTGGACGATCTCCGCGCGGTGACCAAGGCCGCGGGAGTGAAGGGGACCGTGCTGGTGCAGACGGTCTCCTCGGTGGAGGAGACGCGGGAATTCCTCGCGACCGCTTCCGTGGAACCCTTGATCGCCGGGGTCGTCGGCTGGGTCGATCTCACCGCCCCCGACGTCGCGGACCGCGTCGCCGCCTTTTCCGGGCCACTGGTGGGAATCCGGCATCAGGTGGAGGACGAGGCGGATCCGTCGTGGCTGACCAGGCCCGAGGTCCTGCGTGGTCTCGCCGTCCTCGGCGAGACCGGGCTGGCGTACGACCTGTTGGTGAAGCCACCCCAGCTCGCGGCCGCCCTCGCCGCGGCGAAGTCGCTGCCTGATCAGGTTTTCGTTCTCGACCACGCCGCGAAGCCCCCGATCTCCTCCGGGGAATGGCAGCCTTGGGCGGACGGGCTCGCGGCCTTGGGCGCCTTGGAGAACGTGTACTGCAAGCTCTCGGGACTGGTCACCGAGGCGGACTGGGCACAGTGGAAGGTCGGGCATCTGGCGCGCTGGACCGAGCACGTGCTGGAGTCCTTCGGCGCTTCGCGGCTGATGTTCGGCTCCGACTGGCCTGTTTGTGAACTCGCGGCCGCGTACGAGGTGGTCGTGGACACGGCGGTTTCACTGACCGGTTCGCTGAGCGACGCCGAGCGGCTGGAGTTCTTCGACGGCACCGCTCGACGGGCCTATCGGCTCACGTGAGCGGCGGGTCGGAAGTAGGAGGCGCGGGGTCCAGGCGCCGGGTAGCCGCCGATCGACGATCCGCGACAGGGGGAGGAAAGATCAGAATTCGTCGTGGTTGACCATCGTCCGCAGGCGGGCCAGTGCGCGGTGCTGCGTCACGCGCACGTTGCCGGCGGAGATTCCGAGCGCCTCGGCGGTCTCGGCGGCGGAGAGGCCGACGGCGATCCGGAGCGCGAGGATCTCCTGCTGCACTCGCGGAAGGGTGGCGAGCAGGCGGTTGAGCCGGGCACCGAGGTCCAGGTGCAGGGCGTGTGTTTCGGGCTCGTTGTCGCCGATGGGCCGTTCCGGCAGCTCCGGTACCGGTTCCGACCGGTCACGGGAGACCGCGCGGTAGGCGTCGGCGACCTTGTTGGCGGCGATCGCGTGCACGAGGTAGAGGAACGAACCACCGCGATCCTGGTAGCCCGGCAGTGCTTTCAGCACGGCCATGCACACTTCCTGCGCGACGTCGTCCGCCGACAGGTAGGACAGGTCGCGGCCGCCCATCCTGGCGCGGCAGTAGCGGACCACGACCGGGCCGATCATCCGCAGCAGGGACTGGATCGCGGCGGGATTCCCGTCGCCCGCGTCTCTGACGAGAGGATCGAGATCCTCCTTCGTCAACCGTCCGCCCGGTCGAGGCAGGTTCTCCGGTGTCGTATAGCCGGGGACCGCATCGGTGGTGACGGTTCTGGACGCGCTGGAAATCGCTTGCATGGTCGTCCTCCCCGGCCGACCCGTGACCGTCGCCGTCGAGGGGTCAACACTCCGTAACGATTGCGGGCGGCAGATGCTCCGTACGATCAGATTCATCTGCCACCGTTGCGACGCAGCGTAATCGTAGGCGCCGATCGGACGGCAGTAAAGATTTCAACTAGAGATAGCCCATTCGCCGGAGTCGGCTTAATAGAACCGAGACTCCGCGTCGCGGAAAGGACGTTCGTGATCGCTGGATGTGCCCGGCGGTTAGCGCACCGCGATCAAAGTGGCCGCCGTCGCTACGACGAGTGCCGACACGGTGACAGCCAAGGCGGGGTTAAGAGGTTTCGGGGTACCCGCCCGGCGCAGTGCCCGTTCACGAACCGCTCCGGTGACGGCGAGGGTGATCACCATGGCCCCGGCGAACACGACCGGGATGACCGCCGTCCCCCAGCCCCGGCGGGCGGCCAAATGCAGCAGCAGGAGTGTGCAGGCAGTAGCCGCGAGCGCGGTCCGGCGCCAGGCCAGCCCCGTCCGCTGCGCTTGCGCTCCGTGATCGCTCACGCGCTCGCCAGGTTCACGAGAAGACCACCAGTGCCGCGGCTGTCAGTGTGATCGCGAGAATCCCCGCGGTCAGCACGATCAGCATCCCGCTCTTCGGCAGCGGCCGTCCCGCGCGCATCGCGGTCTGGACCTGCCGCCAGCGGGGATACGCGCTCGCCGCGAGTACGGCCGCCAATACGACGCAAAGTCCGGTGAGGACGGTGCTCAGCGCGGTCGGGGCCGGTACCAGCTGGTGCACGGCGACGCCGCCGGCGAGCAGGCCCAGCGCCGTCCTGAGCCAGGCGAGGAAGGTCCGTTCGTTGGCGAGGGTGAATCGGTAATCGGGTTCCGAACCGCCGTCGTGCGGTCCGTTGATCTTTGCCACGCGACGAAGACTAAGCCTTTTGACGGGGGAAGACCCACCAGCGGAGGACCGCGAAGCGCGCGATGCCGCCCACGACGCTGGCCGCGAGCAAGGCACCCGTCTGCTCCAGCGCGGTGGGCTCGGTGATCACCGCGTCGAGGGACGCGAGCACGATCGAGCCGTACACGGCGTAGAAGGCGAAGGTCACCACGTCCTGGAAATGTCGTTTGCCCGCCTGACTCTTCCGGGTGGCGAAGGTGACCCGTCGGTGGAACTCGGTGTTCCCGGCCGTCGTGACCGCGAGCGCGACCAGATTGGCCGGCTGGGGGCCCAATACCGGCTGGAGGACAAGGAAGAGCACCGCTTGGAGGCCGGTGGCGGCGACCCCCGCGACGACGTACCAGGCGGCATGGTTGCCGAGCTCGTGATGCCGTTCCGGCGCGCGCCGGATGATCCGGTGCCCTGGCGCCCACCTGGTGGTGGTCATGAAGACGACGCTACCCCTTGTTTCACAAATTTGTGAAGCTGCTAAAGCCACTGAGAACTGTGATCCCCCCGACAGCGTCGTCGTTTGGCCTCCGGCGGCGGCGGGTAGGCCACAGGGACCGGGTCGAGTACAGCACGGCCCGGCGAACGTCCGACGAGGAGGGAACGGCCGATGGACGACCGCGAGACGGCAGAACCGGAAACCTTGAGTCCCAGTGAGGCGCTCGACGAGGACGAACTCCGTGTCGATCCCCTCGAAGAAGGTATCGAGCCACCCGAGCACTGGAGTGCTGCCGACCGGTTCGGGACGACGCCCGCGGAGATCCGCGAAGGCGAATCACACGCCATGCGACTGGCCGAAGAGGAGCCTGACGTCGGCGAGAAATGATCTTCATTCAGACGGCGGGCCCTGCCGTCACCCCCTAGCGTGGGTCCGTCAAGTGCAAGACCGCGACGAAGGAAGGCAGAGATGCTGACAGTCACCGAAGCCGCCGCCGAGGCGATCACCGCACTGACCGGGCAGGAGGGAATCGACGACGGCAGCGGACTGCGGTTCGCGATGCACTCGCAGCGGGGAGACAGCCCGCAGCTCGCGGTTTCCGTTGCCCCGCAGCCCGAAAGCGGCGACAAGGTGCTTGGCGCCGACGGGGGCCCGAAGGTCTTCCTGGAGCCGGAAGCGGCCGAGTTGCTCGACGACAAGGTGCTCGACGTTCAGCAGGACGAGACCGGCGAAGTCGCTTTCGCCGTACTTCCGCAGCCTCAGCCGGGAAGCTGAGCCGGCGGTTCAGACTTTTGCTTGACCTGTAAGGCACATCTGGTGCTCTCCGCGAGCGCTCGAGCTGCGCCTTGCCCGTAGTTCCGTGAAGGCCTCCTTCCCTACTCTGAAGGTAGGGAAGGAGGCCTTCACGGACTTCAGAGCGCCTTCGCGTGACCCCTCAGACGGTCCGAGCCCAGGCGCGGACCAGTTCTCCGGCCCGCTCGCGCAGGAGTTCCGCCGCGTGCGCACGCGCGTGGTCGAGCGAAGGCGCGTGGTCGATCAAAGCGGCGCTGCCCACGACACCGAGACCGGTGAGCTGGCGCTCGTCCAGCTGGATCCGACCGGCAAGCACCATCAGCGGCACCGAATGCTCGTGCGCGCGGGCCGCGATGCCCGCCGGGGCCTTGCCGTCGAGGCTTTGCTCGTCGAGTGAGCCTTCGCCGGTGATGACCAGGTCGGCGTGCTCGATGGCGTCGGCGACCCCGGTGAGCCCGGCGATGAGCTGGAAACCGGATTCCACTCGACCGCCGAGACCCGCGATCGCGCCGGCGGCCACCCCGCCGCCCGCTCCCGCCCCGGGGAGGTCGGAGACGTCGGCGGTCCCGGCGTTCCGCAACGCTTGTGCCCAGCGGGCCAGCGACGCGTCCAGTTGCTCGACCTCGCGTGGCCCGGCGCCCTTCTGCGGCCCGAAGACCGCGGCCGCGCCGCGCGGGCCGAGCAGCGGATTCGTCACGTCGGTGGCGACGGCGACCGCCACGGAGCCGAGGCGTTCGCGCACCGGCCCGAGTTCGGCCGAGGCGACGCGGCCCAACGTGCCACCGCCGAGCCCGACCGGCGCCCCGAACGCGTCGAACACTCCGGCGCCCAGCGCCGCCAGCATCCCGGCGCCGCCGTCGGTGCTCGCGGTGCCGCCGACGGTCAGCACCAGCCGCCGCGCGCCGTTGTCGATCGCGTGCGCGAGCAGTTCGCCGACACCCCAGGTGTGCGCGGCCAGCGCCACCTCGGGGTTCGGCTCGACGAACTCGATCCCGCACGCGCGGGCCGATTCGATGTAGGCCGTTCCGTCGAGTGTCACGTAGCGCGCGTCGACGGTTTCGTCGAGCGGCCCGCGAACCGGGAGTTCCACGAGACTTCCGCCCGCCGCCACGAGGACGTCGAGCGTTCCCTCGCCGCCGTCCGCGACCGGGCAAGCGGAGATTTCGGCCTCGGGCAGTGCGTCGCGGACGCCGTGGGCGATCGCCTCCGCGGCCTCGACCGCGGTCAGGCTTCCCTTGAATTTGTCGGGCGCGATGACCACACGAGTCATGGACGAACCTCCGTCAGCGGGTTTCCGCCGGTGAGCACCGACGCGACGTTCTCGGCCGCGAGCACGGCCATGGCGGTACGGGTCTCGACCGTCGCCGATCCGAGGTGCGGCGTCAAGACGACGTTTTCCCGGTCCAGCAAGCGGGGTTCGACCTCGGGCTCGGCTTCGAACACGTCGAGTCCCGCTCCGGCGATCTCCCCGGCTTCGAGCGCGTCCGCCAGCGCCGCTTCGTGCACGACGGGCCCGCGTGTGGTGTTGATCAGACAGGCGCCCGGTTTCATCGTCTTCAGCGCGTCCGCGTCGATGAGGTGGCGGGTTTCCGGTGTGAGGGGGCAGTGCAGCGAGACGACGTCGGCACTTTTCAGCAGTTCGTCGAAGGACACGTACTTCGCGCCCAAGGTCCTTTCGACCTCTTCGGCGGCCCGTGACCGTCCTGAGTAGACGATCCGCATGCCGAAACCGAGTGCCCGCCGCGCGACCGCCTGCCCGATCTGGCCGAGCCCCACGATACCGAGCGTCTTGTCCTGCAGTCCGGAGCCGAGCAGGAAACCCAGGTGGAACGACCACGGCGTGCGCGAGCGGAGCAGTCGTTCGCCCTCGCCGAGCCGTCGCGTGACCGCGAGGATCAGCCCGAACGCCAGATCCGCGGTGGCGTCGGTGAGCACGCCGGGGGTGTTGGTGACCGTGACGCCGCGTTCGGCCAGCGCCGGGACGTCGATGTTGTCGTAGCCGACGGCCACGTTCGCCACGACCTTCAGCGCCGGGCCCGCCGCCTCGGCGACCTCGCCGTCGATCCGGTCGTGCAGCATGCCGACGATCGCGGCCGCGCCTTGGACGAACTCACGCAGTTCGTCCGGCGTCAGCGGCCGTTCGGCGCGCGACAGTTTCACCTCCCCGATGTCGGCGAGCACTTTCAGCGCTTCGTCGGGAATCCACCGGGTCACCGCGATAGTCGAGGTCACGCCGTCAGCCTAGTGGGCGGGGATTGGTATCCCAAACGCGCGAATCCCCGCTATGAGGGAGGCGCTTCCCCTGCGTGGGGGAGTCGTCACCACCCGTCGCGCCGGGATGGTCGTAGTCGCGGAAAGGTTCCGCGAGCAGGGGATTCCAGGGGTGGAAATGAAACGATCACGAGAACTCGCGGCGATCGGAGCCGCGATGGTCATCGCCACGACCCTCGTCGCGTCAGGCTCGGCCTCGGGGGCGGAAGAGGGCAAGGGGAAGCCGACCGAACCGAGCCTGATCGGCAGCTCCAAGATGCTGCGCAAGGACGGCCAGGACGTCCGGTTCACTTTCGACGCGCGTGGTCTCTACCCGGAAAGCGAGGGGACGTTCCGGGTGAGTCACGCGGGCGAGGGGTTCTCCGGGTCGGGATGACGGTCTACGACCACGGCAAGCACGACAGGGTCGGCTACTGCTGGGGTCCCGACCCCGACCACAAGCAGATCGTGCCGCCGTGTCTGAGCAGTGCGACCTTCGAGCGGGTCGAGACGGGCGACTTCAAGGCCGTCGAATGGTTCCCGCCCGGCAGCGGGATCGGCTGAGCCCTTACTCCGGTCGCAGGAGGGCGTGCTCGACACCAGCTTGATCAACGGAAGATCGAGGACGTCGAGTGTCCCGGATCTTCCGTTGATCAAGGGGTGGGACCGCGGCGATGCCCGCGAACAAGGAGTTACCCGGACCCAGCCGGTTGTGCTATGTTCATATGCAGAACATGTGTGCGCGATCCGAACGGGCCGGGAGTGGGGATGGCTGAGCTGCTGTCGTTGAAGGAGGCCGTGGCACGGCTGGTGCGCGACGGGGACACCGTCGCGCTGGAGGGCTTCACGCACCTCATCCCCGTGGCCGCCGGTCACGAGATCATCCGGCAGCGCCGCACCGGGCTGACGCTCGTCCGCATGACCCCGGACATCGTCTACGACCAGCTCATCGGCGCGGGTTGCGCGAGCAAGCTGATCTTCTCCTGGGGTGGCAATCCCGGCGTCGGCTCGCTGCACCGCTTCCGTGACGCCGTCCAGCACTCCTGGCCGGTACCGCTGGAGATAGAGGAACACAGTCACGCGGGCATGGCGAATCGGTACGTAGCCGGTGCTTCGGGCCTGCCGTTCGCGGTGCTGCGCGGCTACACCGGCACCGATCTCGCCGCGCACACCGACACGATCAAGCCCATCACCTGCCCCTTCACCGGCGAGCGACTCGCCGCCGTCCCCGCGCTCAACCCGGACGTGTCGATCGTGCACGCCCAGCGCGCCGACCGGTCCGGCAACGTCCAGATCTGGGGCATCACGGGCGTGCAGAAGGAGGCGGTGCTCGCGGCGAAGCGCTCACTGGTCACTGTCGAGGAGATCGTGGACGAGCTGGAGCCCCGGCCGGGCGCGATCGTGCTGCCGTCGTGGGCGGTCACCGTCGTCGCCGAGGTTCCCGGTGGCGCGAGGCCGTCGTACGCGGCGGGGTACTACGAACGGGACAACGACGCCTACCAGGCATGGGACGCGATCGGCCGGGACAGGGAGAGCTTCACCCGCTGGCTCGACGAGCTGACGGGAGTGAAGGCATGACCGAGTACACCTCCGACGAGATGATGAGCGTCGCCGCCGCTCGCGCGCTCGGCGACGGGATGTCCTGTTTCGTGGGCATCGGCCTGCCGAGCACGGCCGCGAACCTCGCCCGGCGCGGACACGCGCCGAACCTCACGCTGATCTACGAATCCGGTTGTCTCGGCGCCAAACCGAGCCGCCTCCCGTTGTCCATCGGCGACGGCGAACTCGCCGATACCGCGGACGCCGTGGTCAGCGTCCCCGAGGTCTTCAACTACTGGCTCCAGCCCGGCCGGATCGACGTCGGCTTCCTCGGTGCCGCCCAGCTGGACAAGTTCGGCAACATCAACACCACCGTGATCGGCCCGGACTACGCCCACCCCAAGGTGCGCCTGCCCGGCGCGGGCGGCGCGCCGGAGATCGCCGCGTCCTGCCGCGAGGTGTTCGTGGTGCTGCGGCAGAGCACCCGCACCTTCGTCGAGAAGGTCGACTTCGTGACGTCGTTCGGCCACGGCACCGGGAAGGGCGACCGTGCGCGGCTCGGCCTGCCCGGCGCCGGGCCGACGCTGGTGGTCACCGACCTCGGCCTGATGCGGCCAGACCCGGAGACCGCGGAGCTCACGCTCACCGAACTGCATCCCGGTGTCGAGGTCGATCAGGTCGTCGCGGCGACCGGGTGGAAACTGAAGGTGGCAGGCGACCTGGGTACCACCCCGGCGCCGACCGAGGCAGAACTCCGCATCCTCCGAGACCTCAAAAGGGCGAGCGCATGACCGACGTCTTCCTGTTCGACGCCATCCGTACCCCGTTCGGCAAGTACGGCGGCGCCCTGTCCGGGGTCCGCCCGGACGATCTCGCCGCCACCGTGCTGCGGGCACTGGGCGAGCGCAACGACCTCGACCCGGCCACCGTGGACGAGGTCGTCCTCGGTGACGCCAACGGCGCCGGCGAGGACAACCGGAACGTCGCGCGGATGGCGGCGCTGCTGGCGGGCTGGCCGACGAGTGTCCCGGGCGCCACGGTCAACCGGCTGTGCGGCTCCGGCCTCGACGCGGTCATGCAGGCCAGCCGCTCGATCCAGGTCGGCGACGCTTCGCTGGCCGTCGCGGGCGGGGTCGAGTCGATGAGCCGTTCGCCGCTGGTCATGCAGAAGCCGGAAAAGGCCTTCCCCGCCGGCAACCAGACGCTGTACTCCACCGCGCTCGGCTGGCGCATGGTCAACCCGAAGATGCCCGAACAGTGGACGGTCTCGCTCGGCGAATCCACCGAACAGCTCGCCGAGCGCTACGGCATCGGCCGCGACGAGCAGGACGCGTTCGCCGTCCGCAGTCACGTCAACGCCGCCCGCGCCTGGGACGAGGGTTTCTACGACGATCACGTCGTCGCGGTCGAGGGCGTCGAACTCACCCGTGACGAAGGCATCCGGCCGGACTCCAGCCCGGAGAAACTCGCGAAGCTCAAGCCCGTCTTCCGTCCACAAGGGACGGTCACGGCCGCGAACGCCTCGCCGCTCAACGACGGCGCGTCCGCGTTGCTGCTCGGTGACGAGGCGGCCGGGAAACGGCTCGGCAAGGCGCCACTGGCCAGGATCGCCGGCCGGGGCGCGGCGGGCGTCGATCCCGACGTCTTCGGCATCGGCCCGGTGCGTGCGGCCGAAATCGCCCTGGAGCGGGCCGGGATCGGCTGGGAAGACCTGGCCGCCGTCGAACTGAACGAGGCGTTCGCCGCACAGTCGCTGGCGTGCCTGCGTGACTGGTCGAAACTCGACCCGGAGATCGTGAACGTCAACGGCGGCGCCATCGCGATCGGGCATCCGCTGGGCGCCTCCGGCGGCCGCATCCTCGGCACCCTGGCCCATCATCTGCGCCGCTCCGGTGGCAGGTGGGGCCTGGCGGCCATCTGTATCGGCGTCGGCCAGGGGCTGGCCGTCGTCCTCGAAGCCCAGTGATTTACGGACCCGCGCTGGAGGGAACAGTATGTCCGCACCCGCCGAACTGAGGCTCCCGCGCTACCGGCGCGATCCGGAGGGGACACATCCGCCGCTCGACTACGCCGGTTACCGGTCGACGACCCTGCGGCACCCCAAAGAACCGCTGGTCGTGCTTCCGCAGCTGCTGACGGAGGTGACCGGACCGGCGTTGGGGCCGGGGCGGATCGGTGAATTCGACAACGACCTCACCAAGGGGCACGCGGGTGAGCCGCAGGGACAGCGGATCATCGTCACCGGCCGGCTGCTCGACGGCGACGGGCGGCCGATCCGGAATTCGCTCGTGGAGATCTGGCAGGCGAACGCGGGCGGCCGGTACCGGCACACCGGGGACCGCTGGCCGTCGCCGATCGACCCCAACTTCGACGGCGCGGGCCGGACGCTGACCGACAGCGAGGGCCGCTACACCTTCACCACCATCAAGCCGGGCGCGTACCCGTGGAAGAACCACGACAACGCCTGGCGCCCGGCGCATATCCACTTCTCCGTGTTCGGCAGCGCGTTCACCCAGCGGCTGGTCACGCAGATGTACTTCCCGGAAGATCCGCTGTTCTCCCAGGACCCGATCTTCAACTCCATCCCGGACGAGAAGGCGCGGCAGCGGATGATCGCGCGGTTCGACCTCGATCGCACCGAAGCCGAATGGGCGCTCGCCTTCCAGTTCGACATCGTCGTCCGCGGCCGCGAGGCGTCGGTCTTCGAGGACGAGGAGGACGAGCACTGATGCCGGAGACGACGCCTTCCCAGACCGTCGGCCCGTATCTGTCCATCGGCTTGCCCTGGCCGGACGGGCCCGATGTCGTCCCCGCGGACGAACCGGCCGCGATCCGCGTCCACGGCCGCGTCCTCGACGGCGCGGGCGACCCCGTGCCGGACGCGATGATCGAGACCTGGCAGGCCGACGGTGACGGCCGGTTCGATCACCCAGACGACCCGCGCGGAGCCGTCGCGAGCGGATTCCGCGGCTTCGGGCGCTGCCCGACGGACCCGGACGGGAACTACGAGATCCGGACGATCAAACCCGGGCCGGTGCCCGGTCCGGCGGGAACCACCCAGGCTCCGCACATCGACGTCTCGGTACTGGCCCGCGGCCTGCTGCACCGCGTCGTCACCCGGATTTACTTCGAGGACGACGACAACTCCGGGGATCCGGTACTGGCTTCGGTCCCGGAGGCGCGCCGGGGCACGCTGATCGCCGCCATGACCGGCGACGGCTACCGGTTCGACATCCGGTTGCAGGGCGAAGGGGAGACGGTGTTCTTCGATGTCTGATGCGGTGCAGGTGCACAGCGTCGCGGACGGACCGGCGGACGGCCCCGTCGTGGTGTTCAGCGGATCGCTCGGCAGTGACCACCGCATGTGGGAACCGCAGGTGAAACCCTTGACGGACAGAGGTTTCCGAGTCCTCCGCTATGACACCCGCGGGCACGGCGCGTCCCCGGTACCGCCGGGACCGTACACACTCGAGGACCTCGGTGGCGACTTGCTCGCGTTGCTCGACGAGCACGGTGTCGAACGCGCCCACTTCGTCGGGCTCTCGCTCGGCGGGATGACCGGGATGTGGCTCGGCGTGAACGCGCCGGACCGGGTCGAGAGCTTGGTGCTGTGTTGCACGTCCGCGAAACTCGGGCCGCCGGAGATGTGGGCGGACCGGGCGAAGACCGTCCGGGAGAAAGGCACCGGAGCGGTCGCCGAAGCCGGAGTCGGCCGCTGGGTGACGCCGGGCTTCGCCGCGGCCCATCCCGACAAGGTCGCGTACCTGCGCGAGATGATCGCCGCCGTCCCCGCCGAGGGATACGCGGCCGCCTGCCGCCCCATCGAACGGATGGACCTCGTCGGCGACCTGCCCAAGATCTCGGCGCGGACCCTGGTCATCGCCGGGGCCGAGGATCCGGCCACCCCGGTCGAGCACGCAGAGGTGATCGCGGACGGTATCCCGGGTGCCCGGCTCGAGACCGTCGAAGGCGCCGCCCACCTGGGGAATTTCGAGCAACCTGAGCGGTTCACCGCGCTGATCCTCGACCATCTGGAGGTCGCCCGATGACCGAAGACCCCTACGAGACGGGCATGCGGGTGCGGCGCGAAGTCCTCGGAGACGCCCACGTCGATCGCGCGGTGGCCCGCACCACCGAATTCAGCCGCCCGTTCCAGGACTACATCACCCGGGGAGCATGGGGCTCGGTTTGGTCGCGCGACGGACTCGACCGCAAGACCCGCAGTTGCGTCACCCTGGCCGCGCTCACCGCGTTGCACGCGCACGACGAACTCGCCATGCACGTCCGGGCCGCTGTCCACAATGGACTTACCGCGCAGGAGATCTCCGAGGTCCTGCTGCACACCGCCGTCTACGCGGGCGCCCCGGCCGCCAACGCCGCGTTCGCCGTCGCGCAGCGCGTACTGGCCGAACTCGGTGAGCCTGCCGCCCAGGAAGAAGGTGGCGGCTAAGTCGTGTCCGGTAAGTCGTGTTCGCGGTCTTCGCGCCCAGGCGGCCCCTGACGGCACGGACCACGAAGCCCATCGAACAGACTTACCGGACACGCCTTAGGGTTCTCATATGGACGAAGGCGAGGTGACCGAGCGCGGAGCGCACCATGTCCAGTCGCTGGAGCGCGGACTGGCGGTGATCAAGGCGTTCAACGCGGACGCGGCGGAGCTGACCTTGAGCGACGTCGCCCGTGCCACGGGACTGACCAGGGCGGCCGCCCGCCGGTTCCTGCTCACCCTCGTCGACCTGGGATACGTGCGCACGGACGGCAAGTACTTCTCGCTCACCGCGCGGGTTCTCGAACTCGGCTACTCGTACCTGTCGAGCCTGTCGCTGCCCGAGGTCGCCCAGCCACATCTGGAGCGGTTGTCCGCCGAGGTGCACGAGTCCAGTTCGGTCTCGGTGCTCGAAGGCCCGGACATCGTCTACGTCGCCCGCGTGGCCGTCTCGCGGATCATGACCGTCAGCATCAACGTCGGCACCCGCTTCCCGGCGCACGCGACGTCGATGGGGCACGTTCTGCTGGCCGACCTCGACGGCGAGGACCTGCACGGCTACTTCGACGCGGCCAAACTCGAGAAACTGACCGCGCACACGCTGACCAGGCAGCAGGATCTGCTCGCCGAGCTGGAGCGGGTGTACCGGCAGGGGTACGCGATGGTCGACCAGGAACTCGAAGAAGGCCTCCGCTCGATCGCCGCGCCGATCCGCAACCGGCGCGGCCGGGTCGTGGCCGCGGTCAACCTCTCCACGCACGCCAGCCGCACGACGCGGGAGTCGGTCGAGCGCGAACTGCTGCCGCCGCTGCTCGAGGCGGCACGGGCCATCGAAGCCGACCTGGCCTCCGCGCCGCCGAGCAAGGCAGGACTTGGCTGAGAAGGCAGGACATGGCTGAGATCGCCGGGCTGCTGCTCGCGGCCGGGGCCGGGCGCCGGTTCGGCGGGCCGAAGGCGCTGGCCGTCCTCGACGGCGAGCCGTTCGTCGTCCGGGCACTGCGGGTGCTCACCGACGCGGGCTGCGCGCCGGTCCGGGTGGTGCTGGGTGCCTCGGCAGCCGAGGTCCGTGCGCTCCTGCCCGATCCCGAGTCCGCCGTCGTGGCCGCCGACTGGGCGTCCGGTATGGGGGCGTCCCTGCGTGCGGGCTTGAAAGCACTCGAAGCGACCACCGCCGAAGCCGCCGTCGTGCACTTGGTGGACCTGCCAGGCGTCGGTGCCGAAGTGGTGCGCCGGGTCGCCGACGGCGCCGGCGCGGGCAGCGTCGCGCGGGCGGCCTACGACGGCGTCCCCGGTCATCCCGTCGTGCTCGGCCGCCGCTGGTGGCCGGAGATAGTGGCGGGGGCGTCCGGGGACAAAGGGGCGCGCGACTGGCTCAAGGGCCGCCCGGAGCTGCGGCTCGTCGAATGCGGCGACCTCGGCACCGGTCACGACGTGGACCGCCGCGAGGATCTTCCAGGCTGATCTCCGGCTCCGCGAGGCCTACGATCGGGGCGTGACCGTCGAATCGCCGGAGAAACTGGCCGAAGCCCTCGAATCGGTCGGCTACCTCGCCGACGACGGCATCGCCACGGCCGGGTTCCTCGCCTTGCGGCTCGGCCGCCCGCTGTTCTGCGAGGGCGAACCGGGCACCGGCAAGACCTCGCTCGCACTGGGACTGGCCGAGGCGCTCGGCATGCCCCTGATCCGGCTCCAATGCCACGAGGGGATCGACGCGGCACAGGCGCTGTACGAATGGGACTTTCCCCGGCAGCTACTGCATTTGCGCGCCCTCGAAGCCTCCGGGGACGGCGGTCTCGACGTCGAGACCGCCGAGCAGTCCCTCTACACCGAGCGTTTTCTGCTCTCCCGGCCGCTGCTGAAGGCGTTGCAGACCTCGCCGTGCGTGCTGCTGGTCGACGAGATCGACCGGGCTGACGACGAGTTCGAAGCGTTCCTGCTGCAACTCCTCGACGAGAACGCGGTGACGATCCCCGAGTTCGGCGAGGTGCGGGCCGAGCATCCGCCGCTCGTGGTGCTCACCTCCAACCGGACCAGGGAAGTGCACGACGCGCTGAAGCGCCGCTGCCTCTACCACTGGCTCGAACACCCCGGCCTCGCCCGCGAAATCGAGATCCTGCGCCGCAAGATCCCGAACCTGGGCGAGGACCTCGCCGCGCAGGTCGCGACGGCGGTGCACCGGCTGCGGACGATGGAGCTGCTGAAGCCGCCCGGCGTGGCGGAGTCGATCGACTGGGCTCAGGCCCTCCTCGCGCTGGGCAGGTCCGAACTGGACGCCGCGGTGGCCGCGCGGACGCTCGGCTCGGTCCTCAAGTACAGCGAAGACCTCGACCGGGTCCGGGCCAAGCTGGACAAATTGCTCGCCTGAGCAGGCGTGCGGGTTACCATGGCCAAGCGGAACGCCGATCCGGTAACCGCGAGGTGGCGAGGAGCGACGTGGTGAGCAACGGCGAGGGTCGCAGGTCGAAACGGGCGGACGCCCGGCGCAACGAGAAGACCCTGCTCGACGCGGCCGCCGCCGTCTTCGTCACTTCGGGCGTCGAGGCGCCGGTCCGCGACATCGCGGCCAAGGCCGGCGTCGGGATGGGCACGATCTACCGGCACTTCCCGACCAGGGCGGATCTCATCGTCGCCGTCTACCGGCACCAGGTCGACGCCTGCGCCGAAGCGGGCCCGGAACTGCTGGCGTCGAGCGATTCCCCGTACGAGGCGTTGCGGCGCTGGATCGACCTCTTCGTCGATTTCCTGGTCACCAAACACGGTCTCGCCGCCGTGCTGCAGTCCGACAACGCCGGATTCGAGACGCTGCACACCTCTTTCCTCGACAGCCTCCTGCCCGTCTGCACCCGGTTGCTCGAAGCGGCGGCCGAAGCGGGCGAGATCCGCGCCGATCTCCAGGCGTACGAGGTCATGCGCGGGATCGGGAACCTTTGCATCGGCGCCGACAGCGATCCCCGCTACGACGCGCGCCGATTGGTCGGCGTGCTCATCGCCGGGTTGCGCGCCTAGCCGTTGCGCATAGGTGCGGCCCGCCGTCCTGGATATAGGGCGTCAGTTGCCCGGGGACGTCGAAGGCGCCGCACATCACCGCGAGTCGCGAAATCCCTTGTGCGGCTGACCCCGCGTTTCGTCCTCTGAATGCGGTACTTGCGCGGGCAACTACCGCATTCAGAGGACGAAACGCGCGCACAATGAGGGTGTGAGCGATCCAGTGGCGGGTTTCGTCGGCTTCGCGGAGGCTTTGCGCGAAGCGGGCTTGCCGTGTGACGCGCACCGGGTCCAGGCATACCTCGCGGCCGTGGGTGAGGTCGACCTCGCCGATCCCGACCAGCTGTACTGGGCAGGACGGCTGACGCTGTGCGCCGACCCCGACGACCTCCCCCGCTACGACGCCGCCTTCGACGGCTGGTTCACCGGCACGGAAACCGGACCACGCCGTCGCGGCCGGGAAGCGGCCTCAAAGCGCGCCAGGATCGCCACACTCGTGCAGGCGCCAGGCCAAGGTGAGTCCGGCGCGGAGCCCGACCGGCTCCGCGTGGCGGCGAGTGAGGACGAGCTCCTGCGGCACCGAGACCTCGCCGAGCTGACCGTCGCCGAGCGCGCTCACCTGCGGGAACTGCTCGCGAAACTGCGACCCGCCCTCCCACCGCGCTCGTCCCCGCGCCGCCGCGCCGCCCGGCGAGGCACCCTTGATCCTTCGCGCACGCTCCGGGCGATGCTGGCGGGCGGCGGCGAGCCCGTACGGCTGGCATACCGGCGAAGGAGCGTGAAGCCGCGCCGTCTCGTCCTCCTGATCGACGTCTCCGGCTCGATGGGTCCGTACGCCGACGCCCTGCTGCGGTTCGCGCACGTCGTGTCCCGGAGCGCTCCGGGCCGGGTCGAGGTCTTCACCCTGGGCACCCGGCTCACCCGGGTGTCCCGCCAGCTGCGGTTGCGCGATCCCGAACACGCGATGTTCGCCGCGGCCGCCGCGGTCCCCGATTTCGCGGGCGGGACCAGGCTGGGCGAGACCTTCCGGGCCTTCCTCGACCGCTGGGGGCAACGCGGTGTGGCCAGGCGTTCCGTGGTCACCGTGTTCTCCGACGGCTGGGAACGAGGTGACCCGGGACTGCTCGGCGAGCAGCTCGCCAGGCTGCGCCGGCTCGCGCACGCCGTATTCTGGGTGAATCCCCATGCGGGACGGGCGGGTTACGCGCCCGTGCAGTCCGGCATCGTGGCCGCGCTCCCGTACCTTGATCGGTTGCTGGCCGGGCACAGCCTGGCCACGTTGGAACGACTGCTTGTGGAGATCGCCGATGCGTGACGTACTGGACGAACTGCACCGCCGCTGGACCGCCGGTGAGACGGTCGGGGTCGGCACGGTGGTGGCGACGTTTTCGTCGGCGCCGCGGAGCCCCGGCGCGGCGATGCTCGTCGCCCCGGACGGCACGGTCACCGGCAGCGTCTCCGGCGGCTGCGTCGAGGGCGCGGTCTACGAACTCGCGCAGCAGGTGGTCGCCGACCGCGCGCCCGTGCTGCAGCGCTACGGCGTCACCGACGACGACGCCTTCGCGGTCGGGCTGACCTGCGGCGGGATCATCGACATCTACGTCCAGCACGTCGACCGCGATTCGATGCCGGAACTCGGTGACGTCGTCGAATCGGTCCACAGTGGACAGCCGGTCGCCGTGGTGACGGTGGTCGAGCACGAGCGGCCGGGGCTGGTCGGGGAGCACCTGATCGTCTGGCCGGACCGCGTCGCCGGTTCGCTCGGCTCCTCGCGGATGGACGACGCCGTCGTGGACGACGCGCGCGGCATGCTCGCCGCCGGCCGCACCGGCACGCTGCACTACGGGCCGGACGGGCAGCGCCGCGGCGAGGGGATGACGGTCTTCGTCAATTCCTTCGAACCGCCCGCGCGCCTGCTGGTCTTCGGCGCGATCGACTTCGCCGCCGCGATGGCGAAAATGGGCGCGTACCTGGGATATCAGGTCACGGTCTGCGACGCGCGACCGGTGTTCGCGACGAAGAGCCGGTTCCCGGACGCGCACGAGGTCGTCGTCGACTGGCCGCACCGGTACCTCGCGGCCGAAGTGGAAGCGGGCCGGATCGACGGCCGGACCGCGATCGCCGTGCTCACCCATGACCCGAAGTTCGACGTGCCGCTGCTGGAGGTCGCGTTGCGTCTCGACGTCGGCTACGTCGGCGCGATGGGCTCGCGCAAGACCCACGACGACCGGTTCGCGCGGCTGCGCGAGGCCGGGCTGACGGAGGCGGAACTCGAACGGCTGTCTTCGCCGATCGGCCTGGACCTCGGCGCGCGGACGCCGGAGGAGACGGCGGTGTCGATCGCGGCGGAGATCATCGCGCTGCGGTGGAGCGGTTCGGGTTCGCGGCTCGCCGAACTCACCGGCCGGATCCACGGCTGACACCGGGCACCGGGACGGCCTGACTCGTCTTGACCACTTCGAAGGCGGGCAAGGTTTCGAAGCGTTTGACGTGCTCCTCGAACAGCTCCCTGGACAGATACCGGCTCGCTTTGAGATCCGGGGTGAGCAGGACGACGACGTAGTCCCACTGCCCGACGATGCTGTAGCAGTGCTGGACGCGGGGTTCGGCCAGCATGCGCTCGCGAAAAGCGGTGTGGTGCTTCTCGTCGTCGTGGGTCAGCGCGACCAGGATGACCGACGCCATCCCCGCGCCCAGCGCCTCCGGATCGAGCACGGCGACCTGCGCGCGGATCACGCCCGCGGCGCGTAACCGGGTCAGCCGTCGCTGGACCGCGCTCGGGGAAAGACCGACGGCGTCACCCAGCTCGTGCAGCGGGCGGGCCGCGTCCACCTGGACGAGGTCGAGCAGCAGGTGGTCGATCTCGTCCAAGGGCACGCAAAATTTTTGCACGTGGTCGGGAGAATTTACAATCGGGATGATCGGCTTCCCGCCTAACTTCGACGGCATGACCGACATCGACCTGCAGCTGGACCACGTCGCCGAAGCGGCGAAGGTGATCGACCCCGTTTTCCTGAACTCCCCGCAGTACAGCGACGAACAGCTGAACGAGCGCCTCGGCAGGCGCGTGCTGGTGAAGATCGAGACGCTGAACCCGTTGCGCAGTTTCAAAGGCCGCGGGGCGGAATACTTCGCCGCCGGACTGGAGCCGGGGACGACCCTGGTCTGCGGGACCAGCGGCAACTTCGGGCAGGCCATCGCGTTCGCCGCCAGGAAGCGCGGCCTGCGAGCCGAAATCTTCGTCCGCGCCGACATCTCGCCGGTCAAGCTGCGGCGGATGAAGGCACTGGGCGCGCGGGTGCGCCGGGTCGACGGCGAGGCGAAGGTCGCCGCGGCCGCCTTCGCCGCCGAAGCCCCGGATCGCGTCTTCGCGGTCGACGGCCGTGACCCCGCGATTTCCGAGGGGGCGGGCACGATCGGCCTCGAACTGGCGGCGGAGCGCGGAATCGACACGGTCGTGCTCCCGGTCGGCGACGGCGCGCTGATCGCCGGCGTCGCGCTCTGGCTCAAGGCGCATACGCCGGACGTCCGGATCATCGGTGTCGGGGCCAAGTCGGCGCAGGCCATGGTGACGAGCTGGCGGGCGGGTGAGCCGATCACCGTCGAGCGGGCCAACTCGTTCGCCGCCGGGATCTCGATCCGCACTCCCGAGCGGGAATCCGTGCGGCGCCTGCGGTCGCTGGTCGACGACTTCGTGCTCGTCGACGACGACGAGCTGCGCGCGGCCATGCGGCTGGGCGCCGAGACCCTCGGCGTCGTCCCGGAACCCGCGGGGGCGGCCGGCCTGGCCGCGCTGACCGTGCACGACATCCCTGGCGACCTGGTCGCCACCGTGGTCACCGGGGCGAACGCGGATCTTTCGGTGCTCGGCATGGCGAGGTGAGCCCGGTGGCGACCGTGCGGGAAAGGACTCCTTCAGGTTGCCGGTCCACAGGTTGTGCTCGCACACGAGCTTGCTCAACGGAGGATCGGGGACGTCGGCTTCCAGCCGGGTGGCGGACTCCAGTACCAAGTGGACTGTGCGGCGCCGCCCGGTTCACCGCCTTCGGTCAATGTCGGACGGAGGCTCACGAGTCCGCACCTGCGGTGAAAACCCCATACCCGCAACGCGGTTGCGGTTCCGGTTTGGAGTGACCCCCTGGTGGGGGTTGTCCCGGCCCGGCAGAAGTAGCACGCTCGACTGTGAGTCCGATCACGGTCCGCCCGTGACCGCCGACTGACCGGCCGCTCCCGAACGACCCCGGATCCAGCGCGGGGTTTCTCTCGCTCTTGGAGGCCTGATGCGCATCACCGTCACCGTCGACGGCACCAGCTACACAGACGACGTCGAGCCCCGCACCCTCCTCGTGCATCATCTGCGCGAACGGGCCGGGAAGGTAGGCACCGTGGTCGGTTGCGACACCAGCAACTGCGGGGCCTGCACCGTCCACCTCGACGGGCACAGCGTGAAATCCTGTTCGGTACTCGCGGTGCAGGCAGATGGGTGCGAGGTCACCACGATCGAAGGACTGGCCCGCGACGGCGAACTGCATCCGGTGCAGAAGGCCTTCCACGAGAACCACGCGCTCCAGTGCGGTTTCTGCACGCCCGGCATGATCATGCAGTCGATAGACCTGCTCGCCGACAATCCCGATCCGGACGAGAACGCCGTCCGGGAGGGGCTCGAAGGCAACCTGTGCCGCTGCACGGGCTACCAGAACATCGTCCGCGCGGTCCGCGACGCCGCCCATCAGATGCGGCCCGGCGCCGGTCCGGAGGCCGAACGGCTCGCCTCGGACACCGCTTCCCGTGTCGGCGCGGGTGGTGAGTGATGACCTCCACGATCGAACCGGAGGCCGGCCCCGAGATCGGCAAGGCCCGCCGCCGCAAGGAGGACGAGCGGCTCATCACCGGCAGGACCCGCTGGACCGACAACCTGACGCTGCCGGGGATGCTGCATCTCGCGGTGCTCCGCAGCCCGTTCGCGCACGCCAAGATCGTGTCGATCGACGTCGCCGGGGCGAAGTCCGCGCCAGGGGTCGTCGCGGTGTTCACCGGGAAGGACCTCGATCCCGAAAGCGCCATCGGCATGCCGTGCGCGTGGCCGATCACGCCGGACATGAAGTCGCCGCGGCGGCCGATCCTCGCTTCGGACACGGTCAACTTCGCCGGTGAAGGCGTCGCGGTGGTCGTCGCCCGCACGCCGGCCGAAGCGCACGACGCGCTCGAAGCGATCGACGTCGAGTACGACGAACTGCCGGTCGTTCTCGGACTCGAGAACGCGCTCGCCGAGGGCGCCCCGCTGGTGCACGAAGAGCTGGGCACCAACCAGAACGCCGTGTGGGTCTTCGATTCCGCCGACGCGGGCACGGGTTCCAGCGTCGAGGACGCGATCAGCAACGCGGAAGTCGTGGTCAAACGCCGGTTCCGCCAGCAGCGGCTGATCCCGGCGTTCATGGAACCGCGGGCGTGCGTCGTCGATCCGACCGGCAGCCAGCTGGTGATGTGGTCGGCCACCCAGGTCCCGCACATCCTCAAGACGATGACCGCGGCGACGCTCGGCCTGCCCGAGCACAAGGTGCGGGTGATCGCGCCGGACGTCGGCGGCGGGTTCGGCGGCAAGATCGCCGTGCTGCCCGAAGAAATGATGTCGACGCTCATCGCGCGGCGGCTCGGCAAACCGGTCAAGTGGACCGAGACCCGTTCGGAAACGATGGTCGCCGCGCACCACGGCCGCGACCAGATCCAGGACCTCACCATCACCGCGAACCGCGACGGCACGGTGACCGGCCTCAAGGTCGAACTGCTCGCCGACATGGGCGCGTATCTCGGTCTCGTCGGCCCCGGCGTGCCGATCCTCGGCGCGTTCATGTTCAACGCCATCTACAAGTTCCCGGCGTACCACTTCGCCTGCACCAACGTGTTCACCAACACCACGCTCACCGACGCCTATCGCGGCGCCGGGCGGCCGGAGGCCACGTTCGGCATCGAGCGGATCATGGACGAACTGGCCGTGGAACTCGGGATGGACCCGATGGAGCTGCGCGAGAAGAACTGGATCAACCACGAGGAATTCCCGTTCACCACGGTGGCCGGGCTGACCTACGACTCGGGGAACTACGAGGCCGCCACCGCCAAGGCCAAGGAACTGTTCGATTACGACGGCCTCCGCCGCGAACAGAAGGAACGGCGGGAATCGGGTGACCCGGTCCAGCTCGGCATCGGCATCTCGACGTTCACCGAGATGTGCGGTCTCGCGCCGTCGCGCGTGCTCGGTTCGCTCGACTACGCGGCCGGCGGCTGGGAACACGCGGAGATCCGGGTGCTGCCGACCGGCAAGATCGAGGTGATCACCGGTGCCTCCGCGCACGGCCAGGGCCACGAGACGGCGTGGAGCCAGATCGTCGCCGACAAACTCGGCGTCCCGTTCGAGGACATCGAGGTCCTCCACGGCGACACCCAGTCCTCGCACAAGGGCATGGACACTTACGGTTCGCGGTCGCTGGTCGTCGGCGGGATCGCGGTGATCAACGCCGCGGACAAGGTACTCGCGAAGGCGAAGCCGATCGCCGCCCATCTGATGGAGTGCTCCGAAGACGACCTCGAATTCGAGGCGGGCGCGTTCTCCGTCAAGGGCACCGATTCGTCGACCTCCATCCAGGACATCGCGTGGGCCGTGTTCTCGGCGCACAACCTGCCGGACGGCGTCGAACCCTCGCTGGATTCGGCGGACACCTTCGATCCGGAGAACTTCTCCTTCCCGCACGGCACGCATCTGTGCGCGGCCGAGGTCGACACCGAGACCGGGCGGGTGCGGTTGCGGTCCTACGTCTGCGTCGACGACGTCGGCGTGGCCGTCAACCCGCTGATCGTCGAAGGCCAGGTGCACGGCGGGCTCGCGCAGGGCATCGCGCAGGCGCTGTTCGAGGAGGCCGTCCACGATGAAGGCGGAACGCTGACCACCGGGACCTTCGCCGACTACCTGCTCCCGTCGGCGGCGGACCTGCCCGAGTTCACCACCGACCGCACCGAGACGCCGTCGACCACGAACCCGTTGGGCGCCAAGGGCGTCGGTGAGGCGGGCACGATCGCCTCGACGCCGGCGGTGGTCAACGCCGTCATCGACGCCGTCCGGCACTTCGGCGTGAACGACATCGAAATGCCGTTGACCCCGATGCGGGTCTGGCACGCCATCCGGCACGGGTCGACCTCGGCGGGCGGCCTCGGTTCCGAAGCCGGTGGCGGTCTCGGCTCGATCGACGCCTCCGGAGGTGCCCAGTGATCCCCGCCCCGTTCGACTACGTCGCCCCGTCCACAGTGGACGAAGCGATCAGCGCGCTCGCCGAGGCGGGCGAGGACGCCAAGGTACTGGCGGGCGGGCAAAGTCTCCTGCCGGTGCTGCGGATGCGGCTCGCCACGCCGACCACGCTGGTCGACCTCGGGAAGATCGGCGAGCTGCGCGGGATCACCGAAGACGGTGACACGCTGGTCATCGGCTCGATGACCTCGCATTACGACGTGCAGCGGGACCCGCTGGTCGCCGAACACGCCGCGCTGCTCAAGGCCGCCACCGACACGGTGGCCGATCCGCAGATCCGCCACCGCGGCACGTTCGGCGGCGCCATCGCGCACGCCGATCCCGCCGGTGACCTGCCGGCGCCCGTGCTCGCCCTAGGCTGCGAACTCGTCGTCGCCGGGCCGGGCGGGCGGCGGACGGTGCCCGCGGCGGACTTCTTCCAGGACATGTTCACCACCGCGCTCGCCGCGGACGAGATCCTCGTCGAGGTCCGCGTCCCGAAGCACACCGGCTGGCGTGCCCACTACGAGAAGTTCAACCGGGTCGCGCAGGCGTGGTCGATGGTCGCCGTCGCGGCCTGTGTCCGCACCGAGGCGGGAACCATCGAGGAGGCGCGGGTCGCGCTCACCAACATGGGCTCCACACCGGTGCGGGCGGCCGGGGTCGAAGCGGCGCTGGTCGGCTGCGCGGCCACCGCCGAGGCGATCCGCGGTGCGGCGGAACACGCGGCCGAAGGGACGAACCCGACGGCCGACGGCAACTCCGACGTCGAATACCGGCAGCACCTCGCGCGGGTGCTGACCGGCCGGGCGGTCCTCGCCGCGGCAGGTTCGTGACCACGAGAAGGGAGGTCGGCCTGTGCGGCTCGACCACGCATTCACCGTCCAGGCCCCGGTCGACGAGGTCTGGCAGGCCGTCGCCGACCCGGAACGGGTGGCGCCGTGCATGCCGGGCGCCACCGTCACCGGGGTCGAAGGCGACACCTTCAACGGCACGGTGAAGGTCAAGCTCGGGCCGATCTCCCTGCTCTACAAGGGATCCGGCGAGTTCGTCGAGAAGGACGCGGACGCGAAACGGGTGGTGATCAAGGCGTCCGGCAAGGACGCCCGCGGCGCGGGGACGGCCTCGGCGACGGTGACGCTCACCTTGACCGAGAGGGACGGCGTCACCCATGGCGCCGTCGCCACGGAGCTTTCGGTCACCGGCAAGCCGGCGCAGTTCGGGCGCGGGATGATCTCCGAGGTCGGCGGCAAGATCCTCGACTCGTTCGCGGACTGCCTGTCCGGCAAGCTCAGCACGCCCGAGCCCGGACCGGAGAAGACCGAGGAACGCCCGCCGCTGCAAGCGGTCAAGCCGGTGTCGGAGGGCGAAGCCATCGACCTGATGGAGTACGCGGGCGAGTCGGTGGTCAACCGGGTCGCGCCGGTGCTGATCGCCGTCACCGGGGTGCTCGTGATCGTCGCGATCGTGCGGGCGCTGAAGCGCCGGGTGTGACCTAGGCGGCGCTGTGACAGGAAGAGAAATATCGGGAGTCCGCCACCGTTGAACCCGGTATGAAGGCGGATCACGAAGTCGACGTGGCGGTGATCGGCGCGGGACAGGCCGGCCTGTCGGCGGCGTACCATCTGCGCCGCGCGGGATTCGCCAACGAGGCGGGTTTCGTCGTGCTCGACCACGGCAAACGCCCCGGGGGCGCGTGGCAGTACCGCTGGCCTTCGCTGGTGATGGAGAAGGTCCACGGTGTCTACGACCTTCCCGGGATGGCGTTCGGCGTCCCGGATCCGAAGCTGCCCGCGGCCGAGGTCGTCTCCGAATACTTCGGTCGCTTCGAACGCACCTACGACCTTCCCGTCCACCGCCCTGTCGACGTCCTCTCGGTGAGCGCCGAGGAAGACCGCCTGATCGTGGCGAGTGCGACGGAGACGTGGGCGGCTCGCGCGGTGATCAGCGCGACCGGCACCTGGGACCGGCCGTTCTGGCCGTACTACCCGGGCCAGGAGACCTTCCGCGGCCGCCAGCTGCACACCGCCGACTACACCGGCGTCGGCGACTTCCGCGGCAAACGCGTCGTGGTGGTCGGCGGCGGTTCGTCGGCGGTCCAGCTGCTGCTGGAGATCGCCCCCTTCGCCCGGTCGACGCGCTGGGTGACCCGGCGTCCGCCGGTCTGGCGCGACGAGCCGTTCAGCGAGGACTGGGGCCGTGAGGCCGTGGCCAGGGTCGACCGGCGGGTCCGAGAGGGCCTGCCGCCGGAAAGCGTGGTCAGCGTGACCGATCTGGCGGTGACGCCCGAGGTGCGGGCGGGGCTGGCCGCGGGGACCCTCGACCGCCGCCCGATGTTCGAGCGGATCACCCCGGACGGCGTGAGGCGGGCGGACGGGACCTTCGAGCCGGCCGACGTCATCCTGTGGGCCACCGGTTTCCGCGCCGCCATCGACCATCTCGCGCCGCTGCGCCTGCGCGCCGCGGGCGGCGGGATCCGGATGGACGGCACCCGGGTCGTCGCCGAACCGCGGCTGCACCTGGTCGGCTACGGGCCGTCAGCCAGCACCGTCGGAGCGAACCGCGCGGGCCGGGCGGCCGTCACCGAGATCCGGCGCCTGCTCGGACGCTGAGCGCGTCGAGAATCTCGGCCAGCCCGGCGGGCTTCCGGAGGAAGCCGGCGTGACCGCTGTCGAGTTCGCGGACGTCGAACGGGTTGTCCGGCGTGAGCGCGTCGCCCTCGGTGATGTAGAGGTTTTGCACGGCGAGCGGCATGGACCGGTCTTCGGTCAGTTTGACGAAGGTGCGGGGGATCCGGCCCCAGGTCTCCTTGTCGGCGCGGAGGTCCCATTCGGGTCCGGTCAGCCAGAACACCTCGTCCGGCTGGCTGGTGACGACGACCTGGAGGTACTCCTCCTCGGTGAGTTCGGCGGCGACGGCGTTCCGGAGCGCGGCGCGCTGCTCGCGGTCGGCGCCCCGCCAGTTGACCCGGATGAAACCCTGTCGCGCCGGATCGCCGACGAGGAGCGGCGCCGTCGCGGTGAACAATTCGGCGGACGACCATTCGGGCAGCGCGGGATATTCCCCCGGCGCGCGGTCCACCGGGCACTGGGCGGCGATGTAGACGATCCGGTCGATCAGCTCGGGAATCGCGTTGGCCGCGCCGGTGACCGGGAGTCCGCCGAAGCTGTGCGCGACCAGGATCACCGGGCCGTGGTGGCGTACTCGACGGACGGCGTCGATGACCTGTCCGACGAAGTCGTCCAAGGTGAGTTCACTCATCACCGACGGCTCGGCCGCGAAGGTTTCGAGGTCCTGTTCGTGGTAGGCGCGGGTGAAACCCGCGCCGCGGCCGGGGAGATCGATCGCGAGCGTCCGGTAGCCGCGCGCCGCCATTTCCCGCTGGGTCGCCGTCCAGCCGTGCGCCGAACTCGCCGAACCGTGCACGAAGACAAAAGTGGGAATCATGGTTTCGATTGTCGTGGCTTCGGACGCCGGATGAGCGTTCCCGCCCCAAAGGGTGGCAAAGAGGGGACGGCCGGGCGCTGTTCGGATTCTCGTTTGTCGGCCGGTATCCCGTGAAGGCCGCACCCCTCCTTTGACACTGGGAACGAAAACCACGGAATTCGCACTGGGGGATGACCATGACCTCGACCGACAACGTCACGCCGCATCATCGCGTCCGTTCCGGCACCTGTCTCACGGATCTGCTCGGCTACTGGTCGGGAACGCGGCCGGAGGCGGTGGCCGTCGTCGATGGTGACCGCGAAGTGACTTTTCGCGGACTCGAAGAAGCGGCTACGGAACTCGCCGCGCACCTCGCCGGACTGGGGATCGGCACGGACGATCCCGTCGGTCTTTACGTCGAGCCATCCGCGGACCTGATGGTCGGAGCGTGGGGCATCCTCGCCGCCGGTGCCGCTTATCTGCCGTTGTCCCCGGAGTATCCGGAAGACCGGCTTCGCTACATGCTCGAAGACAGCCGCACCGGCGTCGTCGTCACACAGCCCCACCTCGCCGCGCGGCTCACCGGGCTGGCGCCCGCCGGGACGCGGATCGTTTCCGTGGCCGACGTCCGTGGCGAGACCGGCGGGATCCCGCGTGAGCCTCGCCCGGATGCGCTCGCCTACGTCATCTACACCTCGGGCAGCACCGGCAAACCGAAGGGCGTGATGATCGAGCACCGCGGCGTCGTGTCCCAGATGCGCTGGCTGCGGGCCTGCGGTCACCTGGCCCCGGATGTCACGGTGCTGCAAAAGACACCGATGAGCTTCGACGCCGCACAGTGGGAGATCTTGGCGCCTGCCGCGGGCGCCCGCGTGGTGATGAGCGCGCCCGGCGCGTTCCGGGATCCCGAGGCCCTGATCGACGCCGTGGTGGAGCACGACGTCACGACGCTGCAGTGCGTTCCGACGCTGCTGCAGGCTCTGCTCGACACGGAGCGCTTCGGCACCTGCACCACGTTGCGGAAGGTGTTCTCCGGCGGCGAAGCGCTCTCGCGTCAGCTGGCCAGGGAACTCGCCCGTGAGCTGCCGTCGGCGCGGTTGGTCAACCTCTACGGGCCGACCGAATGCACGATCAACGCGACCGCGCACCTCGTCGACCCGGACACGATCGACGAAGGCGCCGGGACGATCTCGATCGGTGTGCCGGTCGACAACACCCAGTGCTTCGTGCTCGACAGCGATCTCGCGCCGGTCGACATCGGGGAAACAGGTGAGCTGTACATCGGCGGGATCCAGCTGGCCCGCGGGTATCTGAACCGGCCGGAGCAGACGCGCGAGCGGTTCGTGCCGAATCCCATCGCGGCGACCGAGCGGCTCTACCGCACCGGCGACCTCGCCTACTGGAACCCGGACGGCACCATCCAGTTCGTCGGCCGCGCCGACAACCAGGTCAAACTGCGTGGCCACCGCGTCGAACTGGACGAGATCACCGTGGCGATCGAGGAACACACCTGGGTGCGCCGGGCCGCGGCGGTGGTGATCGACGACGCGCGGACCGGCTCGAAGGCACTCGTCGCCTGCGTGGAACTGAATCCGCGGGAGGCCGCGCTGATGGATCAGGGCGACCACGGCGGGCATCATCAGTCCAAGGCCAGCAAACTCCAGGTCAAGGCACAGCTGTCGAATCCGGGGGTACGTGACACGGGGGATCGCCCGGTCACCGTGTTGCCGGGCAAGCAGGAGACCGGCCGTCAGCGGCGGGAGGTGTTCGCCCGCAAGACCTACCGGTACTACGAAGGCGGGGCGGTCACCCGCGACGACCTCGCCGCGCTCCTGACGCCGGGCCCGGTCAGCACGTACTCCCGCGAACCCGGCGAGCTCTCGTTCGCCGAACTGGGGGAGCTGCTGCGGTGGTTCGGCAGATTCACCAGCGACGAGCGTCTGCTGCCCAAGTACTCCTACGCCTCGCCGGGCGCGCTGTACGCGACGCAGTTGTACCTGGAGACCAGTGGTCTCGAGGGGCTCGGCGCCGGGATCTACTACTACCACCCGATCGACCACACGCTGATCTTGCTCGCCGAGAGTGCGACCATCGGGCACTCGGTGCACTTCCTCGGCCGTACCGGAGCCATCGAACCGGTCTACCGGAACAACATCCGGGAGGTCCTCGAATTCGAGGCCGGCCACATGGTCGGTGTCTTCGAGGAGATCCTGCCCGGGTACGGCCTCACGATCAGCCCGGCGGCGTCCGACAGCGGGGTGGCCGGCCGCGTCGGTGCCGCCGACGACGACCACTATCTCGGCACGTTCTCCTGGCACGCCAACGACGGCACGCCGCGGCGGGACGACACCGAACTGTTCGTCCAGGCCCATCCGGGCCGGGTCGAAGGGCTGCCCGCCGGTACCTATCGGTGGCGGGACGGGGATTTCGAGCGGCTCTCCGGCAAGCTGATCGAGCGCAAGCACGTGATCGCGATCAACCAGCAGGTGTACGAGCGCGCGGCCTTCGGTATCACCGCCGTCAGCCGCGCGGCCGACGAACGGCTCGTATACCTCGGCCTCGGCAAGAAACTGCATCACTTGCAGCGCAACGGTTCGGCGCTGGGCCTGATGTCCTCGGGCTACAGCTCGAAGAGCGGGAACCCGTTGCCCGCCGCCCGGCGGATCGACGACATCCTCGCCGGACAAGGGATCGCGCCCGGGCCTTCGTACTTCTTCGTCGGCGGCAAGGTGAGCCAGGCGCAGATACGCGACGAGGGTATGCGCGAAGACGCGGTGCACATGAAGGGGCCGGCGGAGATCATCCGCGACGAGCTGGCCCACACCTTGCCGGACTACATGATCCCCAACCGGGTGCTGGTGCTGGACGAGTTGCCGTTGACCGCCAACGGAAAGGTCGACGCCAGGATGCTGGCGGAGAGCGACGCCGTGCGTTCCGCGAGCGGCGACACGCCGTATGTCGCACCCTCGACGGCCCACGAGCGATGGCTGGCCGAGGTGTGGGGCGAGGCGCTGAAGTACGACGACGTTTCGGTGCGGGACGACTTCTTCGCCGTCGGCGGCAACTCACTGACCGCGGTCTCGCTGGTGAACCGGATCAATCGCGAGTACGGCACCCGGTTGCCGCTGCAGGTCGTCTTCGAATGCCCGAAGCTGGCCGATCTCGCCGCCCGCATCGGTGAGGATTCCGCCGAGCCGTCGTCGCGGCTGGTTCCGCTGGCGACCGGCGGCGGCAGCCCGGTGTTCTGCTGGCCCGGACTCGGCGGCTACCCGATGAACCTGCGGCCGCTCGCCGCGCGAAACGGCCTCGGGCGGTCGTTTTATGGCGTGCAAGCACACGGCGTCAACGAGGGCGAGACGCCCTACGCGACCGTCGCGGAGATGGCGGAGGCCGACGTCGCCGAGATCCGGCGTGTCCAGCCGGAAGGCCCCTACACACTGTGGGGTTACTCGTTCGGCGCGCGGGTCGCCTTCGAAACGGCGTGGCAGCTGGAGCAGCAGGGGCAGCGGGTGGACGACCTGCTGCTGATCTGTCCCGGCAACCCCGAGGTCGGGGACGGCGGCGAACGGATGGCGAGCTATCCGAATCCGGCCTACCTGACGATCCTGTTGTCGGTCTTCCTCGGCTCGATCTCCGGACCGGAGCCGCGGGCCTGCCGGGAAACCGTCCGCGACGAAGAAGGTTTCGTGGCCTTCGTGGCGAACCTGCTGCCCGCCCTTGACGAGCGGCTGATCCGGCGGATCATCCGTATCGTCGAGGAGACCTACGAGTTCGACTACACCTTCCGCGAACTGGCGCGGCGGCGGATCGCGGCTCCAGTGACCCTCTTCAAGGCCGACGGCGACGACTACTCGTTCGTCGAGAACAGCTCCGGGTACTCGGCCACGCCACCGGAGGTGATCACGCTCCAAGGCGACCACTACAGCGTCCTCAAGGAGGACGGGGTCGGCGAACTGGTGTCGGCGATCCGCGCCCGGGTCAGGAAATCCGCTTAGACGAAGGAGAACCGCCGTGCCCGACTCCCTCGGTCCCCGCCTCAAGGTCGGCGTCGTCGTTCCGTCCACCAACACCTCGGCCCAGCCGGAACTGGACGCGATGCGCCCCGACGGCGTCACCAACCACACCGGCCGGATGATCATCGACGACGACTCCATGGTCGACCAGCCCGGATTCGAGCACGTCATGCACGGCATCCGGGAATCGACGCATCCGGCGATCCGGGGTGTCGTCAGTTGTGATCCAGGCTGCGTGATCATCGGTGTCTCCCCGGAAAGCTATTGGGAGGGAACGGAATCGCACGCCCGTGTCCTCGGCTCGATGCGGGAGGCCGCGGGCGGGCGCCCGGTGACGATGAGCCCGGACGCGCTCGACGCGGCACTCGCGGTCCTCGAAGCCCGGCGGATCGCGGTCATCACGCCGTACCCGCCGGTCGGCGACGACCCGGTGAGCCGCTTCTTCACCGGCAGCGGCTACGACCTGCTGGGCGTCCAGGGGCTCGGCGCGCCAAGCCCGCTCCAGATCTCCCACGTCTCCGAAACCGGCCTCCGGGACGCGGTCAAGGAGATCGACGGCGCCGACGTCGAAGCGATCGTCCAGGTCGGCACCAACGTCGCCATGGCGCGCCTCGCCGCGGCCGCCGAGTTCTGGCTCGGCAAACCGGTGGTCTCGAACAACGTCGCCCTGTACTGGCACGCCCTGCGCCAGAACGGCATCACCGACCGCGTGCGCGGCTTCGGCTCCCTGCTGGCGGAGCACTGACCGGCGCCTCTCGTCCCGTTACAAGCGGACCGGCACAATATTTGACCGAGCGTTACAGAACGTGCGATGCTGGGCTCATGCCACGGCCGAAGGGATTCGATCCCACCGAAGTACTCGACGCGGCCGTCGACACGTTTTGGCGCAAGGGGTACGCGGCCACGTCGGCCCAGGACCTGGTGGACGGCACCGGTCTGGGCCGCGGCAGCCTGTATCACTCCTTCTCGGGTAAGCAACAGCTGTTCAGCGAGGCGCTGCGCCGCTACGAGGAGACGTCCGCCACCCGGGTCGAGGAGATGCTGGCCGCGCCGGGCACCATCCGGGCGCGGATCAGACGCGTTTTGATGGACGTGGTCGAGGACGAGACGAACTCCTCAGCCGGGCATCGTGGCTGTCTCGCCGTCAACGCCGCCCTGGAACTCGGCGGGACCGACGAGGAGGTCACCGCCCGGGTCCGCCACAACTTCCAGCGGGTGGAGGACGCCTTCCACGTCGAGTACGTCGCCGCGCGGCAGGAGGGCGAGATCGGCGCGAGCCGGGATCCTCGGGCCTTGGCGCGGTTCACCCTCGCCGCGATGTACGGCCTGCGGGTGCTGGGCAAGACCGCGGACCGGCAGGTGCTCACCCAGGTCGTCGAAACCACCGTTCAGGCGTTGTGATGTTCCAGGTTTCGTAGCGAATTCCCCCCAGCCCACGCGTGGTCTTTCGCACGCGTGTTCTTTAACGAGCGTTCCACAAGGAGTGAAGGCCAGTCATGACGGAATCCGTCGCGGTGCTCGGCACCGGCATCATCGGTGCCGCGGTGGCCCGCAACCTGAGTAAGGCAGGCTTCGCGGTCCGCGCTTGGAACCGCACCCCGGCCAAGGCCGAAGCCCTGACCGGGGACGGAGTCCAGGCGGTCGCGAGTGCCGCGGAAGCGGTGGAAGGCGCGCGGGTCGTGATCACCGTCCTCACCGACGGCCAGGCGGTGCTCGAAGCGATCCGCGCGGCCGCCCCCGCCGCCGGCACGATCTGGGTCCAGCTCAGCACTGTCGGTGACGCCGTCGACGAACTCGTCGCCTACGCCGACGAGCAGGGCCTCGTCTTCGTCGACGCGCCGGTCCAGGGCACCCGCCAGCCCGCCGAACAAGGGCAGCTGATCGTGCTGGCGGCGGGCGCGCCCGAGGCGCGCGAGACCGTCCGGCCGCTGTTCGACACGATCGGCAAGCGCACGCTGTGGGTGAGCGACGACAGCCGCTCCGGCGCGGCGAGCCGGCTCAAATTGGTGCTGAACACCTGGGTGATCGCGCTGACCCACGGCGTCGGCGAGGCACTCGCGCTGGCCGAAGGCCTCGGTGTCGACCCGAAGCACTTCGTCGACGTCGTCACCGGCGGCCCGATGGACAGCGGCTACTTCCAGGCCAAATCCGCCGCTATCCTCGACAACGACTACACGACCGCCTTCTCGGTCGACAACGCCGAGAAGGATTCCCGGCTGGTGCTCGAAGCCGCGGCTCGCGCGGGTGTCCGGATGGACGCCGTCGAGGCAGGCCGGGCCCGCTTCGCCCGCGCGTCCGAGGCCGGGCACGGCGACGAGGACATGGCGGCCGGCTACTTCGCCAGCTTCGTGAAGTGAGTCAGCCCGTCAGGTAACCGCCGCTCGCGTCGACGTCGGTCCCGGTCACCGCGCTCGATTCCGGGGAGCTGAGCCACATCACCACGGTCGCCAGCTCCTCCGGCCGCACGATGCGCTTGATCGGGTAGTCCCGCTCGATCTGTTCGCAGGTCAGCCCGAAGGCCTCCGCGGCGCGGCGGAGCATCGGGGTGTCCACGGCCCCCGGAGCGAACGCGTTGACCTGGATGTTCTTGTCCGCGTACTCGAGTGCCGCGACCTTCGTCAGCGAGATGACCCCGTGCTCGCTCGCGTTGGAGGGCGCGATGGTGGCGAATCCGGCTCGGCCGATCGTCGACATCGAGCCACTGTGGATCGTGCTGGCCTGGCCGAAGGAGAGCACCAGCCCGCTGGGGGGATTCGTGCGGCGGTGCGTCTCGTCAGCCCTTCAAGTACCTGAGCTGCGTCGCTTTGCTCTCCTCGAACTCTCCTCGGCCGGAAAGATGCTCCGGAACGCCGACCTCCCACCAGGCGCCCGCCTCGGTCCAGGAGTTCGGCCGGGTCCGGACCACGACCACCGCCGGCCGGTTTTCGGCCACCGCCGCTTTGCGTGCCTTCGCGTAGGCCTCCCGCACATCGTCAGAAGAGGACGCGGTGAACACCGTGCACCCCAGCGATTCCGCATGGCGTGCGAAGTCGACTCGCGGCGGTGAGGCGTGCGCTGTGCGGCAGTCGGCTAGGAAGTTGTTGTACGGTTTGCCGCCTTGGCCCTCCTGTAGCCGGGCGATGACCGCGTAGCCGTCGTTGTCGCAGACCACCGCAACGAACGGATGCCCGGCGAAGGCGGCCGAGAACAGTTCCGAGTTCAGCATCAGGTACGAGCCGTCGCCGAGCATCGTGGTCACCAAGCCGCCGGTATGCGCCATCGCCGCGCCCCAGGCGCCCGCGAGTTCGTAGCCCATGCACGAGAACCCGTACTCGACGTCCATGCTGATCGGCCCCGAGCCCCGCCAGCCGCCGATCAGTTCTCCCGGCAGCCCGCCGGACGCGGTCATCACGTAGTCGTGCGGTTCGGAGAGGTCGTTGACCACGCCGACGACCTGCGCATAGGTCGGAACCCCGCCGGAAACGGCGCGCAGGGAATCGACATGCGCGTCCCAGCGGCCGCGTTCCGCCGTGGCGCGTTCTGTCCACAAAGGATCGACCTGCCAGCTTTCCAACTGGGCGGACAGCTCCGAGAGACCGGCGTCGGCGTCACCGACGACGGCCAGCGCGCCGTGCTTGACCGCGTCGAACCGGGCGGCGTTCAGGGTGATCAACCGGACATCGGGGGAGAACACCGTCCACGACGCGGTGGTGAAGTCCTGCAACCGGGTGCCGACGGCCAGGACGACATCCGCTTCGGCGGCCAGGACGTTCGCCGACGTCGAGCCGGTGACACCCAGCGGGCCGGCGTGCAGTGGATGTCCGTGGGGGACCAGGGTGCGCCCTGCCGTGGTTTCGGTGACCGGAATGCCGTGGTGTTCGGCGAAGGCCAGCGCGCGCCGGCCGGCACCGGAATACCGGACGCCGCCCCCGAGTACCAGCAACGGTTTCCGGGCCGCGCGCAGCACGCCCGCCGCCTCGGTGAGGGTCCGCCGGTCGGGCCGGGGACGCGGCGGGCGATGGGTCACCGGTTCGAACAGCGCGTCCGGGAAGTCGTAGGTCTCCACCTGGACGTCCTGGGGCAGTGCGAGGGTCACCGGACCCGCGTCCGCCGGATCGGTCAGCACCCTGGCGACCTGCGGCAGTGTCGAAAGCAACTGTTCCGGCCGGGTGATCCGATCGAAATACCGGCTCACCGCCCGGAACGCGTCGTTGACCGTGGCTGTCGGATCGCCGAAATGCTCCACCTGCTGCAGTACCGGATCCGGTGCGCGGCTGGTGAAGGTGTCGCCGGGAAGCAGCAGTACCGGCAGCCGGTTGGCGTGCGCGACCCCGGCCGCGGTGACCATGTTCAGCGCGCCGGGCCCGATCGACGACGTCACCACGCCGACCTGGCGCCGGTGCGTCGCCTTGGCGTAGCCGACGGCCGCGAGCGCCATGCCCTGTTCGGTCTGGCCACGCCACAGCGGCAGTTCCTCGCGGTGTTCCTCCAGCGCGGTGCCGAGCCCGAGTACGTTGCCGTGCCCGAAGATCGCGAACACGCCGGGGAACAACGGGACCTCCCGGCCGTCCATGGCCTCCGACCGCTGCGCGAGCAGCCAGCGCACCAGCGCCTGTGCGGTGGTCAGTTTCATGACACCCGTCCTTCGTGGCTCGTGACCGGGCAGCGCGGGTCGAGTTCCTGGTCATCCCAGGTCTCGCGGACCCAGCCGTGCGCGGGGTCGTCGCAGAAGGCCATCGACCGTTCGGCCGCGGGCCCGGCCAGGACGTTCAGGTAGTACATCGGATAACCCGGGGCGGCGACACAAGGACCGTGATAACCGCGCGGGATCAGGAAGACGTCACCGTCCCGGACCGCGACGTCCTCGTCCAGCTCACCGTCCGAAGTGTACGTCCGATGGAGACCGAAGCCCTCGCGTGAAGGGGTCACGCCGTCACGGCCGGCGATGCGGAAGTAGTAGATCTCCTCGTTGACGACCTCGCATCCGGACGCCTCGTCGTGTTTGTGCGGCGGGTAGGACGACCAGTTGCCGCCGGGGGTGATCAGCTCGCACGCGTTCAGCTTCTCCGCGTGGTCCCAGACCCCGGGCACACCGAAGTTGGTGACCTGTCTCGTCGCCTGCCCGGCCCCGCGCAACTCCACCGGGACGTTCTCGGCCGGGCCGTAGCGCGGTTCGAGACGGCGGGTGCAGCGAGCCATCGGCAACGCCACCTCGATGCCGTCCACCGTCGACAATTCGACTTCGGCATCGCGGGGCACGTAGGCGAAATCCGTGACCCGCGTGAACACCGAGTCACGTCCGGCGAGGTCGAAGACCTGTCCATCGACGCGGACCGTGCACGCGCCGGACAGCGGCAGGACGAACGCTTCGTACTCGCCCGTGCGCACGGCCCGCTTCTCGCCCGCGCGCAGCGAAAGCACCCGAAGGCCGCTGTAGGCCCAGCCCGCCGAATCGGGGGTGAGCCGGACCGGGTCCCGCTCGTCGGAAAGCGTCCCGTGTGGACGGTGCAGCTTGCTCACAGCAACTCCTCGATCTCGTCGGCGGTGGGCATGGCGTCGGCGCAGGCCAGCCGGGACGCGACGAGCGCGCCCGCCGCGTTGGCGTAGGTCGCGATGCGCACCGGATCCCAGCCGGACAGCAGGCCGTGGATCAGCGCGCCGCCGAAGCCGTCACCGGCGCCGAGCCCGCACACGACCTCGACCCGTTGCGGCGGCACCGTCCAGCGCCCCTTGGCGGTGGCCACCAGAACACCTTCGGCGCCCTTCTTGATCACCGCCAGTTCGACGCCCCTGGCCAGCATCCGGGACGCGGCCTCGTCGGGATCCGCCGTTCCGACGGCGACCTCCGCCTCGGCGCGGTTGCCGACCGCCACCGTGACGTGGTCGAGCATCCAGCCGATCTCCACGCGCGCGGTTTCGGCGTCGGCCCAGAACATCGGCCGGAAGTCGAGGTCGAGCACGGTATGCGACCGCCGTCCGCGGCGCCGGAGCATCTCGCGCTGGGTCTCGCGTGCCGGTTCGACCGACACGCCGGTCCCGGTGACCCACAGCAGCGGCACCGCTTCCACGATGTCCCAAGGCACGTCGGCTTCGTCGAGTGTCAGGTCCGGCGCGACCGGTGACCGGTAGAACAGCAGCGGCGGATCCGCGGGCGGGTTCAGTTCGCAGAACACCACCGGTGTCTGCAGCCCCGCCGAGGTCCCGACGTGGTCGGGTGACACGCCGAACTCGCGCAGTGCCTGCCGTACGTAGTCGCCGAACCCATCGGGGCCGACCTTCGTCAGCACCGAGGTCGAGCGACCGAGCCGCGCGGCGGCGACCGCGACGTTGGTCGCGGTGCCGCCGAGCGATTTGGCGAAGGTGCTGACCCCGGCCAGCGGCACGCCGCTCTGCTCGGGATAGAGGTCCACCCCGACCCGGCCGACGGTCAATGCTTCGAGAGCGGTCATGAAGGAGACTCCGCGGCGCGCAATTCGTGTTCGAGGGCTTCCAGTTCCGCGCCGCCCGCCATCTGCCGGGTCAGCTCCGCGAGGTCGATCTCGGACTTCTCGTAGGAGCCGAGCGGCGCGCCCCGTTTGAGCAGCAGGAACCGATCGGCCACGGGATAGGCGTGATGCGGGTTGTGCGTGATCAGCACGACGCCGAGCCCGCGATCACGGGCCTGCGCGACGTACTTGAGCACGACACCGGCCTGTTTCACGCCCAGCGCCGCTGTCGGCTCGTCGAGGATCAGCACCTTCGCTCCGAAGTGGACCGCCCGCGCGATGGCGACGCACTGTCGCTCGCCACCGGACAGGGTGCCGACCGGCTGCTCGACGTCACGCAGGTCGATGCCCATGTCGGACAACGCCTTCTTGGTCGTCTCGCGCCCCTTCTTCCGGTCCAGTGCCCGGAACGGGCCGAAGCCGATCGTCGGTTCGGAGCCGAGGAAGAAGTTCCGCCACACGCTCATCAGCGGCACGACCGCCAGATCCTGGTACACCGTCGCGATACCGCGATCGAGCGCCTCACGCGGGGACGCGAACTTGACCGGCTCGCCCTCGACCAGGAACTCGCCCCTGTCGTGCTGGTGGACTCCCGCGAGAATCTTGATCAAGGTGGACTTGCCCGCACCGTTGTCGCCGAGAACGCAGGTGACCTCGCCCGCGTTGACCACGGTGGACACGTCCCGCAAGGCGATCACGCTGCCGTAGGTCTTGCCGACTTCCTTGACCGAGAGCAGCTCTTCGACTTGGCTATGGCTCATCGCCGTACCCTTTCCGCGCGCCGCCGGAAGGCGTTGTTGACCAGGACCGCGGACAGCAGCATGACGCCGAGGAACAGCATGAACCAGTCGCTGTCCCAGCGGGCGAAGACGATGCCCTGCCGCGCCATCCCGAAGATCAGTGCGCCGATCGCGGCGCCGATCGCCGAACCGAAACCGCCGGTCAGCAGGCAACCGCCGATCACGGCCGCGATGATGTACTGGAATTCCAGCCCGATGCCCTGGTTCGCCTGGACGCTCGCGAAGCGCAGGATGTTGATCGAACCGACCAGCCACGCGGCGAGCGCGGTGGTCATGAACAGCATGATCTTGGTGCGCATCACCGGCACCCCGACCGCGCGCGCACTGGGTGCGGAGCCGCCGACGGCGAAGACCCAGTTGCCGAACCGGGTACGGACCAGCAGCCAGGCCGCCAGGACGGCGAACCCGATCCACCAGACGATCGAGATCTGGAACGCCGTCCCCCCGACGTCCACTGTGGACGCGAAGACGAAGCCGGCGGACTCGTAGCCGTCGGTCGAGCGCATCCCGGACACCTGGACGGTGCCGGTGACCAACCGCGTGACGCCGAGGTTGAGCCCTTGCAAGGCGAGGAACGTGCCCAGGGTGACGATGAAACTGGGCAGCCCGGTGCGCAGCACCAGCCAGCCGTTGAACGCGCCGACCGCGAGGGCGAAGACCAGCGACGCGAACAGCGCCAGCCAGACGTTCCAGCCCGCCTGCGTCGCCAGTGTCGCGGTGACGAGGGCGGTGGACGCGGTCATCACGCCTGCCGAGAGGTCGAATTCGCCGCCGATCATCAGCAGCGACACGGCGACCGCCATGATGCCGAGGGTCGAGGCGTCGTCCAGCCAGGTCGCCACCCCGCTGCCGCTGAAGAACTGATCGGTGACGAGGGTGAAGAACAGGAAGACGACGACGGCGCCGAGCAGCGCGCCGATCTCGGGGCGGACGACCAGCCTGTCGAGCAGCCGGGGTTTCGCGATCCGTTCGTCGAGGGTGGTGGTTGTCATCGCGTGCCCCTTTGCACGTACTGGCCGACGGTGTCCACAGTGGATTTGTCGACCAGGTCGGGGCCGGTGAGCACCGGCTTCCCGCCGCCGACGACATTGGCGTTGTCCCGGTAGAGCTTGAGGAACTGCACCGGGAGATAGCCCTGTTCGTACTGCTGCTGGTCGACCGCGAACACCACGTCGCCCGCCTTGATCGCGCCGACCACGTCGGTATTCAGGTCGAAGGTGCCGACCTGGGCCTTCGAGCCGACCGCCTTGATCGCGCTCACCGCCCGAGCCGCGACTTGGGAGTTCAAGGTCAGAACGGCGTCGAGGGAGGAGTCGGTCCGCACGGCGCCCCTGATCCGGGATTCCGCGTCGGTGGGGTTGCTGATGTCGACCTGCAGGGTCTGCACGTCATCCGCGAAGCCGGTCTTGGCGCCGTCGCACCGTTGCGCCTGCCCGACGTTGCCCGCTTCGTGGACCACGCAGAGCAGTTTCTTCTTGCCGAGTTCCTTGAACTTCTTCCCGGCCTCCTCGCCGGCGATGGTCTCGTTCTGCCCCACGTGGGTGAGCGCGCCGTACCCGGCGCTCTTGTCCTCGCCGGAGTTGATGGTGATCACCGGGATCCCGGCGCGCACCGCGTTCTCGATCGAGGTCTTGAGCGCCTCCGGGTTCGCCATCGACACCACCAGCCCGCCGACCCGCTGGGCGACCGCGTTGTCGATCAGCTTGGCCTGGTTGCCGGGGTCTCCGTCGGAGTTGTACTCGACCTGGACATCGAGCTGCCTGCCCGCCTCCTCGGCGCCGTTCTTGACCACGTTCCAGAACGCGTCACCCGCCGTGCCGTGCGAGATGACCGCGACCCGGAGCGGCCCGCTGGGCTGGGTCGACGCCGGACCGGCGCCCTCGGCGGGTTTCTCCTCGGCCTTCGGCCCGGTGCACGCGGACAGGAGCAAGAGCCCCGCCGCGGCCACCAGAACCGCCTTAAAGCGATGGGACATCGTCGTCTCTCCTCGCTTCTTTCCTACTTGGCAGCCGGGAGCCGGCTGACGATTTCCTCGAGATGCGCCAGGCTCCTGGCCACATCCCGCTTCGGCAGATCTTCCGGGCTTCGCTCGCTCAACGCGGTGTCCTGTTCGAGCACGTACCACCCGGCATAGCCCGCCTCGTGGACGGACCTGATCATCGCTTCGATGTCGACGTCCCCGTCACCGAGCGGGACGTACAAACCTTGGCCCACCGCTTCGGCGTAGGGAAGCCTGCCGGCGCGGACGTCTTCGGCGAGTTCGCCGCGTACGTCCTTGAGGTGCAGATGACCGATCCGATCCGGGTGGCGGCCGGCGAGCGCGACCGGATCGGTGCCGCCGATCAGCAGATGTCCGGTGTCCAGGCACAACGGGAGAACGGAATCGGCGAGGAAGCGCTCGACCTCCGCCTCGGTCTCCACCTGCGTCCCGACGTGGGGATGCAGCACAGTGCGAAGACCGTGGCGCTCGGCGATTTTCGCGATCTCGCCCGAGGTTTCGATCAAGGTCGCCCATTCGGCGTCGGTCAGCTTCGGCTTGTCGTCGTAGCCGTCGAGCCCCGTCGCGGCGGCGAGCACGAGCAGGTCGCCACCGCAGGCGGCGAACAGCGCCGCCGACTCCTCCGCCTCGGCCAACGCGGCTTCGGGATCCTTGTGCAGCACGACGGCGAGAAAACCGCCCACCAGGTCGAGCCGGTACCCGCCGAGCAGTTCGCGCAGCGCGGCCGGGTCACGCGGCAGATATCCCGGAGGGCCGAGTTCGGTGGCGCGGACGCCCAGGTCCGCCATTTCACCCAGAACGGTCCCCGTGTCGAGCACACGACCCCAGCCGGGGACTTCGCACACGCCCCAGGAGATCGGGGCGGCGGCGATTCGGATCCGGGATGTCATCGGCGACCTCCGGTAGGGAGTGGATTAGAGCGCTCTATTGATTAGAGCGCTCTAATCATGTAGCGTCCGTCACAGCAAAGTCAAGGGCGGGTTTCGGCAGGCAGACCGGATAGACGAGACAGGGGAGATGCGGCGATGGCACGACCGACGATGGAGGACGTCGCCGCGAAAGCGGGGGTTTCCCGTGCGCTCGTGTCACTGGTGATGCGCAACGCGCCGAACGTCTCCGACGAACGGCGGACGCGGGTGCTGTGCGCGGCCCACGAACTCGGCTACGAGCCGCACGCCATGGCCAGGTCGCTGGCCAGCCGGACCTCCACCGTGCTCGGCGTGATGGTCTCCGATCTGCGCAACGCCTTCTTCGCCGACGTCGTCGAAGGGCTCGACGCGGCGGCCGAGGCCGCCGGCTTCAACCTGATCCTCAACACCGGTGGCCGTAGTCCCGCGCGCGAACGCGCCGCGCTGCGGAACCTGCTCTCCTTCCGCCCGGCGGGGGTGATCCTGCTGTCGCCGGTGCTGCCCGCGATGGCGATCGAGGAAGCGGCCGCGCAATGTCCGGTCGTCCTCGTCTCGCGCACCTCGCGCGTGCGGGACGTGGACACGGTGAACGACGACGGCGAGGCGGGTTCCGCGCTGGCCGTCGAGCATCTCGTTTCCCTGGGGCACCGGCGAATCGCCCATCTGGACGGCGGCGTCGCGGCCGGGGCGGCCGCCCGGCGCCGGGGATACCAGCAGGCGATGCGACGGCACCGCCTGCATCCGATCATCGTGCACAGTGAACACACCGACACCGCCGGGGAGAAGGCCGTGCACGAACTGCTCGGCGACTACACGCGGGCCCAGCTGCCGACGGCTTTGGTGGCGGGCAACGACTTCAACGCCGTCGGCGCGATCTCCGCGCTGGAGGAGGCGGGCCTGCGGGTGCCGGAAGACGTTTCCGTGGTCGGCTACGACAACACCTCGCTCGCCGCGTTGCGTCATCTCTCACTGACCACAGTGGACCAGCCGCGCACCGAAATGGGACGGCTGGCCGTCGAGGCCCTGCTCGAACGGATCCGGGGCGAACGCACCGAACCGGTCCGGCATCTGCTGCATCCGTCGCTGGTGGTCCGCTCGACCACCGCCGCGCTCTAGAAAGGGCAAGAGAATGAGGTTGGGACTTGCCGGCACCGGCCGGATCGGCACTTCGCACGCCGAAACCTTGAAGGGCTTCGACGAGGTTTCGTCCGTGATAGTGGCCGACGTCGACGGCGGGCGCGCCCAGGCGGCCGCGGCCAAACTCGGTGTCGAAGCGGCGGCGGACCTATCCGCGCTCTTCGCGTCCTCCTTGGACGGACTGGTCATCGCGGCCGCGACGGACGCGCATCCGGAACTGATCCTCCGGGCCGTGGACGCGGGCATCCCGGTGTTCTGCGAGAAGCCCGTCGCCGCCGACATCCCCGGCACGCTCGCGGTGATCGACAAGATCTCCGGTTCGGCCGTGCCGGTGCAGATCGGTTTCCAGCGCCGATTCGACGAGGGCTACGCGGCCGCCCGCGCCGCGGTGGTGTCGGGTGAACTGGGCTGGCTGCACACCCTGCGCGCCACCACCTTGGATCCGGCGCCCCCTCCCGCGGAGTACGTCGCGCATTCCGGTGGCCTGTTCCGTGACTGCGGGGTGCACGACTTCGACGCCGTCCGATTCGTCAGCGGCCGTGAGGTCGTGGAGGTCTACGCCGTCGGGGCGAACAAGGGTGAGCGGTTCTTCGTCGACGCCGGTGACGTCGACACCGCGGCCGCGACCCTGACGCTGGACGACGGCACGCTGGCCGCGGTCTCGCTGACCCGCTACAACGGCGCGGGCTACGACGTCCGGCTGGAGGTGCTCGGTTCGGCCGGGAACGCGGTGGTGGGCCTGGACGAGCGCACGCCGCTGACCTCGGTGGAGCCCGGTGTACAGCCGTTGCCCGGTCCGGCTTGTCCCGGGTTCATGGAGCGGTTCCGCCCGGCGTATGTCAGCGAGCTGAAGGCGTTCCTGGAGGTCGCGGCCGGGCGTGCGCCGAGTCCGTGCGGTGCCGCCGACGCGCTGGAGGCCTTCTACATCGCCGAAGCCTGCGAGGTCTCCCGTCGCGAACGCCGACCGGTCCGCGTGGACGAAGTGCGGGTCTGACCACGAAGGCGCGAGGCGGTTGTACCTACGGCGGTGAGCTTGAGCAGGGTCTTGCCGAGCGGACGAGGGCGGCACGGATGTCCTCAGCGCCTCGCCGGGGATGGTCACCGTCTCAACGTGGCGCTCGATAAAGGGACACTTTGCGACGGCCGACCGCCCGACTTGGCACTTTGCGAGGTTTCGGGAGGGTGTCGTGGGTCTTGCTCGTCAAAGGTGTTTTTGTCGCGGAAGGTCATCACAAGCGCCAGTAGCACCATCAGCCGCAACGACGGCGCACGTGAAGGCCCCTTCACGCAGCCAGCGCAGGAATTCGACCTTCACCCCTTGCCCAGTACATGATGGCCCCCTTCCTTGCGCCTAACGCAAGGAAGGGGGCCATCATGTACTTCACGTGAGCAAGACTGGTGACCACGCCCAGGTATCCAGAAGGGTGAGCCAAATGTGGCGTGCTCTCTTGCGGGTCCGGACTGGCTCCGGAAGCCGGGACGAGGGCAGTGTGTCCACAAAGGACATTTTCTGGCAAGTATTGTCCGGCTTGAGCAGAGTGCGTGGTTTCCGAGGGGGTCGTGAGCGCCAAGTGGGGTTCTCATCCTAATCGGGTCCAAATCGGACACGGAGTTTCGCGCCGTGTCTCAGTGCGGCAACCAAGTAGCGAAGGCCTCCTCCGCTACCTTCAGGGTAGGCAAGGGGACCTTCACGGCAACGAGCCGATCGCGCCATATTTGCCTTACACCTGAATAACTGTATTTAACACTCAAGACGCCGCAGAGAACCGGACATGAAGTCTTCAACCGGACGCTCAGCGTTCAGGGAATGTCCGTTGTGGACACCGAGGGCGCGATCGGCTCGTCGATCAGTGCCGCCCCACGTCGCGAAGGCCTCATGTACCTCACCGCGAGCGCGGGCACCGGAGACGCCGGAAGTTCGGCGCCCACCAGCAACGATCAACTCTCTACAGCTTGTCGAGGATCAGCTTCGCCCGTTCCTCGGCGAGCCGGTACCCGGAGCGGGCGGCGAGTTCGAGCGCCAGCTCGCCGTGCGTCCGGGCCTCGTCGAGTTTCCCGAGTTCCAGCAGCGCTTCCGCGAGCCCGGTCCGCGCGGCGGCCTCACACCAGAAGAAGCTCGTCGTGCGCGCGATCGACAACGCGAGCCGCTGATGTTCGGCGGCCTCCTCGGGCAGGCCGAGGCGCAGGCAGACTTCGCCGAGTCCGGCGAGGGTCCAGGCCTCGGTGCCCCGGTCGCCGATCTTGCGGGTGAGTTCGACGGCTTCGAGGGCGTCCTCGCGGTTCTGCTCGCTGGGGTCGAGCCTGCTTTCGAGGACGGCTCTGCCGGACAGGGCCGTGGCTTCACCGTAGGTGTAGCCGAGTTCGCGGTTGGCCGCGAGCGCTCGGGTGTAGAAATCGTAGGCCTCGTCGGTCAGGCCCAGATCACGGTGCACGTTGCCGAGGTCGACCAGCAGGACCGCGACGCTGAACCGGGCGCCGTCGCGTTCGGAGACCGCGAGCGCGCGGGTGAAGTTGGCGAGCGCCTCGTCGAGCTGGCCGGTCTGCCAGTACGGGAAACCGAGGTTCGCGAGTGCCATCGAGATGCCCGGCATGTTCAGTTCTTCGCACAGCCGGAGGGATTCCAGTCCGCAGCGGATCGCCTCCTGCGGATCGCCGAGGCGTTGGTGCACGGCGCTCAGATTGTTGAGCACGGCCGCGCGGCCCGCGTCCCAGCCGTCGAGCAGATCTCCGCGCAAGGCGCTGGTGAGATGTTCGCGTGCCTCGTCGTAGCGGCCGCTGTTGACGCAGGCGAGCGCGATGCTCAGGTGCATCGCCGCCTGTGCCTGTCCGGCGCCGCTGCGGCGGGCGGCCTTGAGGGCGGTCGACGCGGTGTCGATCCATTCCGCGTGATGGCCGCGCTGGTGGAAGAAGGCGCGCAGCGCGTCGGCCAGATGCCAGGAGAACTCGGGCGGGCCGTGTTCGGCGCTGTGTTCGACGGCGGCGGCGAGGTTCGGCCACTCGGCGTCCAGCCAGGCCAGTGCCTCGTCGGTGTCGGCGAAGGGGGTGTCCTGCGGTTCTTCGCGCGGCAGTCGCAAGAAGTGGGGGATGAGGACGCGGCCGGCGGCGTCGGCGGTGGTCAGGTAGCTCTCGAGGAGCCGCCTCTCCGCCGTGTCGCGTTCGGATTTCGTGTCTTCGGAGAGCGTGCGGCCCGCCGCGAAACTGCGCAGAAGGTCGTGGAACCGATAGCGGCCAGGGGTGTAGCGCTCGACCAGATGCGCCGCCGCGAGCGCCTTGAGCTGTTGGTTCGCCCGGGAAAGCGGGGCACCGGTCAGCGCCTGCGCGGCGGGAGCGGTGAACGTCTGGCCGGGGACGAGCGCGAGCCTGCGGAACAGGAGGCGGTGTTCCTCGGGCAGCGCCCGGTAGGAGACGCCGAACGCGGTGGTCACGGCGCTTTCCTCGGCGCCGTCGACGGTCAGCTCCGCCAAGGGGTCGCCACCGGCTAGCTCACGGGCGAGTTCGGCGATTTCGGGTTCACCGCTCGCGCCGAGGTTGGCCGCCGCGATCCGCAGGGCGAGCGGGAGATGTCCGCACAGGCGGGCCAGTTCCGCCGCCGCGCCCGCCTNNCGCGCCCGCCTCGGCCGCGACGAGTTCACTGCCGAGCACGGCCTCCAGCAGATGTCGCGCGTCCTCGGCGGGCAGCACGGACAGCGGGAGCGCGCGGGCGCCCGTGCGGGCGATGAGGTCGCCGAGCCGCTGGCGGCTGGTGACCAGGACGGTGCCCGACGGCGGCAACAGCGGCATCACCTGACCGGTGTCGCGCACGTTGTCGAGGACCAGGAGGACCCGTTTGTCGGCGAGGAGGGAACGGAGGAGCGCGGCCCGTGCGTCGGTGTCCGGTGGGATGGCCTTCGGCGCGGTGCCGAGCGCCTGGAGGAGCTGCGTGAGCGCGACCGCCGGGGTGAGCGGTTCGTGGTCGGGGTCGAAGCCCCGCAGGTCGAGGTAGAGCTGACCGTCGGGGAACGCGTCGCGGACGCGGTGTGCCCAGCGGACGGCCAGCGCGGTCTTGCCGACGCCGGCGGTCCCGCTGATCACCCAGATGTCGGTACCCTCACCCGCCGGACGGGTCGCTTCGTCGAGCCGCTCCAACTCGGCCGCCCGGCCGGCGAATCCCCGGACGTCGTGGGGAAGCTGCGCCGGGCGCACCGGCTCGGGTTTGACCGGGCCTGCCGCCGGTTCGAGAGCGGGATCCGCGGCCAGGATGGCGGCTTCGAGTTTGCGCAGCTCCGGGGACGGGTCGAGGCCCAGCTCGCCACCGAGCCTGTCCCTCAGCGCACGGAAGGCTTCGAGCGCGTCATCGGTGCGGCCTTCGCGGTGCAGGGCGAGCATGAGCTGCCCGACGAACCGCTGGCGCAGAGGATGCGCGGCGACCAGTTCGGTCAGTTCCGCGAGCACCTCCCGGCCGCGGCCGAGCCGCAACTGGGCCTCGGCGCGATCCTCCAGCGCGGTCCAGCGCGCCTCGTTCATGCCGCCGCACAGGCGCTGGGCGACTTCGCCGCTCACGACGTCGGACAACGCCTCGCCGCGCCACAATCCGAGCGCCTCGTCCAGAAGTTCCACGGCGGTCTCGTCGTCGGCCTTGCGGGCCCGCGCGGTCAAGTCGGTGAACCGGTGCAGGTCGACCTGGCGCGGATCGACCTTCAGCAGGTAACGGGTCCCTTCGGAAACGATCTCCGGACCGCCCGCGCCGCGGAACACCGCCCGCAACCGGGACACCAGCGCTTGAACGGTGTTCCGGGCACTGACCGGCGGTTCTTCGGGCCAGAGCAGGTCGATGATCCGGTCGCGCGGGACCGGTTTGCCCGCCTCCAGCAGCAGAACCGCCAGCACGAGCCGCTGTTTGGGCGAGCCGAGATCGACCGGGCCGCCGTCGGCACACGCCTCGACGGCGCCGAGGACGCGGAACTCCACCCGGCCACCTCCGCCCACACCTCGTCAGAGCCTGCAAGCGTAGTGCAAGCGCCCTGCATCCGGCCCCGGTGATCCTTGGGCTGTGTCCACCGAGGACCCGTCGCCGGAACCGTGCCCAACCAACAAGACGGGCAGGACCCCCCATTCGGTTCCGGTACGACGGTGGACACCTTCACTCTGCACAGGCACCGCCGGCTGACGGCGGTGGGGGTTGGGGGTAGTGCCAGCTCGACGTGACCCCTCGTGTCGTCGAACTGGCGCTCTTCGTGACTGGGGTTCCTCGTCGCCGTCTCTCGGCGACATCCTGGGGAGGGCCGGGCGGGCCGGGTGCGGCCCGCCCCCTCCAGGACTCTCCGCGGTCGAAGAACCGCGTTTAGAGGACGAAACGCGTTCTCGTCTTGACAAGCACGCCCACCTGCCTTCACCCTTTCACTACTTAAATAGTGAAAGGGTGTTGCCAGTGGTCACCTTCCACCTGGACAAGGGCTCGGGCGTCGCCACGTACGTCCAGCTCGTCCAGCAGGTCAAACACGCCATCCGGCTGGGATTGCTGGAGCCGGGCGACCGGCTGCCGACGGCGAAGGAAGTGGTCGCCGAGCTGGCGATCAACCCCAACACCGTCCTCAAGGCCTATCGCGAGCTGGAGCGCGAAGGGCTCGTCGAGGGAAAGCCCGGCCTCGGCACCTTCGTGCAGAAGACGCTCGGGGGTGCTTCGTTCACCGAGCACGCGCGGTTGCGGAAGAGCCTGGGGGTCTGGGTCCGCGACGCCCGCGAATCGGGACTGGATCAGGAAGACGTCGAGGCGTTGTTCACCTCTGTGGTGGTCGACGGCTTTCGAGGGGAGCGAACCGCGTGAATGAGAAACCCGTCATCGAAGCCACCGGCCTCGGCAAGCGCTACCACCGCAAATGGGCACTGCGCGACTGTTCCCTGTCCGTCCCGAAAGGACGGGTCGTGGCACTGGTCGGGCCCAACGGCGCGGGCAAGACGACCTTCCTGCACCTGGCCGTCGGGCTGCTCGACGCGACCCTCGGCTCGGTCTCGATCCAAGGAACCACCGCGTTCCTGGCGCAGGACAAACCGTTGTACCCCGGCTTCAGCATCGCCGAGATGCTCGAATTCGGCAGGCGGCTGAACCCCGGCTGGGACGACGAGTTCGCGCACAAACGCATCGATTCGCTGCGGCTTCCCTTGAAACACAAGGTGAGCAAGCTTTCGGGCGGGCAGCGCGCGCAGGTCGCGCTCACCCTCGCGCTCGCGAAACGCCCGGATCTGCTGGTGCTCGACGAGCCGCTCGCGAACCTCGACCCGCTGGCCCGGCACGAGGTCATGCGCGGGCTGATGGAGGCGGTCGCCGAAACCGGCATGACCGTGCTGCTCTCCTCGCACGTCGTCTCCGACCTGGAGAACACCTGCGATTGGCTGATCGTCCTCAACGGCGGCCGTGTCCAGGTCAGCGGGGACATCGACGAACTCGTGGCGGGGCACCGGATCCTTTCCGGGCCGACCGAGGAGGCCGACGCGCTTGCCAACCGTGTCGTGGTCGTGGACGAGGCCAGAGCGGGCAGGCAGGCGACCGTCTTCGCCCGTACCGTGCCGGTCCCCTTGGGTCCACAGTGGACCGAACGGCCGGCGAACCTGGAGGAACTGGTGCTCGCCTATCTCAGACGGCCCGACTCCGCGAGTCTGCCGCGGCCCACACTGGCTTCGGCGTAAGGGGAAACGATGTTCTGGCTCACCTACCGTCAGCACCGCATGCAGCTGATGGTCACCGCGGGCCTGCTCGTCGTGGTCGGAATCCTGTTGCTGATCAACGGGAACGCCGCGGCGGACAGCCCGGATCCGGCGAAGCACTTCGCCGACCTCTACACCTATTTGTCCTGGCTGCAGGTCACCCCGGTCGCGATCGGGGTGTTCTGGGGAGCGCCGCTGCTCGCCGCCGAATACGAGCGCGGCACGACGAAACTCGCCTGGACCCAGTCGATCTCGCGATTCCGGTGGCTCGGCGTGAAACTGGGGTTCCTCGCCTCCCTCGCCACGCTGGCCGGACTCGCGTTCGGCGCGATGATGCAGCGTTGGCTGGAGGTCTTCCCGACCGATCGCGGGGACACGAAGTTCACCGATCACTTCGACAATCCGGTCCTGTTCGCGATGACCGGCGTGGCGCCAGGCGCGTGGTGGCTCTTCGGCTTCGTCATGGGCACGGCGGCGGGCGCGGTCATCCGCAAAACGCTTCCGGCCATCGCCGTCACCATCGCGGTGACCGTGGGGCTCATGATCGGCGTGACCAGTGTGCGCGACTTCTACGCCGAACCGAGGCTCGTCGTCCCGGGCGCGGCGGGTCCGACCGGGCAGGATCCCGGCGGCCGGGTCGTCGACATGGTCATGGACGCCGCCGGTCAGGTCACCGCGCTCAAGATCCTGCCGCAGGACTTCTACTGGCGCTTCCAGTGGACCGAGGCCGCGATCCTGGCGGGTGTTTCGCTACTCCTCGCCGCCACCGCGACCTTCGCCATCCGGCGACGTTCCTAGAAAGGGAAACGTTCTTGCTCTGGCTCACCTGGCGGCAGCATCGCACTCAACTGCTCGTCACCCTGGGGTTTCTGGCCGCGGTCGGCGGAGTCCTGCTCGTGTCCGGCCGGATCGCCCTCGACGCGGCGAACGGACTGCTCACCTCATACTGCTACGGAGGCGGCGTCCCGTGCCGCGAACGCGACGAGGGGCTGGAAGACCTCTACCAGAAGATCTACCCGCTGGTGGTGATGCTGCCGTTCGTTCCCTTGCTGGCCGGCGTCTTCTGGGGCGCGCCGCTGCTCGCCAAGGAGTACGAGCGCAACACCCATCAGCTCGCGTGGACGCAATCGGTGAGCCGGGGACACTGGCTGGGGGTCAAGTCCGGTGTCCTGGCCGGTTGCGCGGCGCTCGCCGGGCTCGCCTCGGGGCAGATGTTCGGCAGCTGGCTGGAGATCTTCCCCGGCAGGGCCGGAACGCTCACTGAGACCTCGTACTTCGGCGCCGTCGGTATCGCTCCCGCGGCGTGGTGGCTGTTCGCCTTCACCCTCGGCGCCGCGGCCGGGGCGCTGGTGCGCAAGACGGTGCCCGCCATCGCGATCACGGTCGCGGTGTTCGTCGCGGCTTCGATCGCCTTGCTGCTCCTGCGGCCGCACTACGCCGAACCGGTGCGCACGATCGGCGCGGATCCCTCCGCCGAGGGCGCCCTGATCGTCCAAGTGGGCAGGGTCGCCCCGGACGGGCGTGAGCTGCGTTTCACCGACGACGTTCCCGGATGTCCTCGCGGCCAGGGAACGAACGCTTGCGCGGAGGCGGCGGGCTACCGCGACTTCACCGTGTACCAGCCGTCCAGCCGCTTCTGGCGGTTCCAAGGGACCGAGGCGGGCATCCTGCTCGCCGCGACCGCGGTACTCGGGGGTGTCGCGGTAGGGGGAACGGTCCGCCGCCGTCGCTGAGACGACGGCGGCGGACCGGCCGGCGCTGGAAAACTCAGTCGAGCCGCAGCTCGGGGGAGTACAGGTCGAACCAGTGGTAGAGGTCCAGCGCCCGGTCGATGCCGGAGCGCTGGGCCGAGGACATCGTCGCCGGGTCCACTTCGGACGCCCGGTGTAGCCAGTCGCGGTCCACCAATGCGAACACCGGGTTGTCCCGTTCGGTCAGTGCCTCCTTGGCCTGCTGCTGCAGAGCCGCCGCGTAGCCGGGGTCCTGAGTGGACGGATACGGGCTCTTGACCCGGTCCCGAACCGACGCGGGCAGCACGTGTTTCGTGGCGTGCCGCAGCAGGCTCTTCTCCCTGCCGTCGAATGTCTTCAGCGACCACGGCGTGTTGTAGACGTACTCGACGAGCCGGTGGTCGCAGAACGGCACGCGCACCTCGAGCCCGACGGCCATCGATGCCCGGTCCTTGCGGTCCAGCAGCATCCGCACGAACCGGGTGAGGTGGAGGTTGCAGACCGTCCGCATCTTCCGGTCCTGCTCGCTTTCGCCGTCGAGATACTCGACCTGTGCAACGGCGGTGCGGTACTGGTCGGCGATGTAGGCGGGCAGGTCCAGCTTGCTCCGGACGTCCTCCCGCAGCAGGGTTTCCCGCTCGGTGGTGAGGCCCATGCGGAACGCGAGCCAGGGGAACGTCCCGGAGTTCACCGCGGCTTCGTCGTGGAACCAGCGGTATCCGCCGAACACCTCGTCGGCGGACTCGCCCGACAGCGCCACCGTGGATTCCGCGCGGATCGCCTTGAAGAGCAGGTAAAGCGAGGTGTCCATGTCACCGAGGCCGGCCGGGATGTCCCGCGCGGTCAGGACCTTGCGGCGGACCTCCGGATCGCTGAGGGCGGCCGGATCGAGCATGACGTCCTTGTGGTCGGAACCGACCAGGTCCGCGACGTCGCGGATGTAGGGTGAGTCCGGGGTGTCCCGCACCTCGTCCGGTTTGAAGTTCTCTTCCTGGCCGAGGAAGTCGACCGAGAACGTGCGCAGTCGTTCGCCCTCTTCGGCGAGCCGCGCCGCGGCGAGACCGGTGACGGCGCTGGAGTCGAGCCCGCCGGACAGCAGGACACAGCGGGGAACGTCGGCGATCAGCTGGCGGTGCACGATGTCGGTCATCAGCTCGCGGACCCGCTCGACCGTGGTCTCCTGGTCGTCCGTGTGCTGCTTCGCGTCGAGCTTCCAGTACGTCCGCGTGCGGATCCCGGAGCGGTCGACGGTGACGATGGTGCCGGGGCCGACCTCGTGCATGCCTTTCCACAGCGACCAGCCCGGGGCCTTGGTCATCGCCATCAGTTCGCGCACGCCGTCGGTGTCGACCACCTTGCGCGCCAAGGGATTGGCGAGGATCGCCTTCGGCTCGGAGCCGAACAGGACGCCGTCCGGGGTGGGGTAGTAGTAGAACGGCTTGATGCCCATGCGGTCACGGATCATCACGAGCTTCTCATCGCGCTCGTCCCAGATGGCGAAGGCGTACATCCCGTTGAGGTGATCGACGACCGCGTCGCCCCACTCCAGGTAGCCGTGCAGCACGACCTCGGTGTCGCTGTCGGTCTCGAACTTGTGGCCCCGCTGGGAAAGTTCCTGGCGCAGCTCGGTGAAGTTGTACGCCTCGCCGCTGTAGACCATGGCCGCGAGCCCGGCTTCGGCCATGGGCTGCCTGCCGCCCGGCAGGTCGATGATCGCCAGCCGCCGGTGGCCCAGTGCCACGTTCGGCCGGACCCAGGTGCCCGAGTCGTCAGGGCCGCGGCAGGCCATGGTGGCGGTCATCGCGTCGACGACCTCTCGGCGCTGCGTCAGGTCCGTGCCGAAGGAGACCCACCCTGCGATTCCGCACATCGCTAACCTCCTGTTGCTTAGCACATACAACTATCTGTAACTCCGGTGTAACACGCTTCGCGCCGGTTGTCTGCCCGAATTGCACGCTCCGTCCGCAGTCGGTCACGGACTGTGGGGCACATCACTGGCCTCAAGAAGCCGTAAAGGCACCCGATCGGGGCATCAAGACGCCATCAGTTCTCGGTCTCGATGGTCTGAACCAGGCGCACTGTTGCGGAGTCCTGGTCACCGATGGGGTGACCTGTCCTGAGAGGTGCCTAGTGGCCGACTTGTTCTACGCCGTGCTCCTGATCGGCGTATTCGTGGTTCTCGCCCTGACCCTGCGTGGTCTGGAGAAGCTGTGACCGGCACGGGAGCCGTGGCCGACGTCGTCGGCGGACTGCTGGCGCTGGGGCTGCTCGTCTATTTGTTCATCGCACTGGTCAGGCCGGAGAAATTCTGATGTCGGACGTCATGGCCGGCCTCTTGCAGGCCGGCCTCCTCCTCGTCGCGCTCGCCGTGGTCCACCGGCCACTGGGCGACTACATGGCGCGCGTGTTCACCGTGTCCTCCACGGAGAAGCACACCAAGGCCGAACGCGGCCTGTACCGCCTGTTCCGGGTGAACCCCGGATCGGAACAGCACTGGAAGACCTACGCGTCCGCCGTGATCGGCTTCTCGTTCGTCTCCGTCGTCTTCCTGTACCTGCTTCAGCGGCTCCAGGCGGTCCTGCCGTGGAGTCTCGGCAAGGACCCGGTCTCGCCGGCGGTCGCCTTCAACACCGCCGTCAGCTTCGTGACCAACACGAACTGGCAGTCCTACAGCCCCGAAGCGACCATGGGCCACTTCGTGCAGATGGCCGGGCTGACCGTGCAGAACTTCCTGTCCGCCGCCGTCGGGCTCGCGGTCGCCGTCGCGGTGGTGCGCGGATTCGTCCGTTCGAAGACCGACCGCCTCGGCAACTTCTGGGTGGACCTGACCCGCGGCACGATCCGGATCCTGCTGCCGATCGCCTTCGTGGCGGCGATCCTGCTGATCACGCTAGGCGTCGTCCAGAGCCTCAAGAGCGGCGTCGACGTCCTCAACCCGGACGGCAGCACCAGCAAGATCGCGCTCGCCCCGGCCGCGAGCCAGGAGGCGATCAAGGAACTCGGCACCAACGGCGGCGGGATCTTCAACGCCAACTCGTCGCATCCGTTCGAGAACCCCAACGCCTGGACCAACCTGATCGAGATCTTCCTGATCCTGGTCATCCCGGTCTCGCTCACCCGGACCTTCGGCAAGCTCGTCGGCAACACGCGGCAGGGTTACGTCCTGCTGTCGGTGATGGCCGGGCTGTTCACCGCGATGCTCGCGGTGACCTGGCTCGCCGAAGCCCACGCGAGCGGTCCGGCGCCGCTGGCCGCCGGGGCGAACCTGGAGGGCAAGGAACAGCGGTTCGGCATCGGCCTGAGTTCGCTGTTCGCCAACGCCACCACAGGTACCTCCACCGGCGCGGTCAACAGCATGCACGACAGCTACAGCGGACTCGGCGGCGGCGGAGCGCTGCTCAACATGCTCCTGGGCGAGATCTCGCCGGGCGGGGTGGGCACCGGTCTTTACGGCATCCTGGTGATGGCCGTGATCGCGATGTTCCTCGCCGGGCTGATGGTCGGCCGGACGCCGGAGTACCTGGGGAAGAAGCTCGGCAAACGCGAGGTCACCTGCGCGGCGGTCTCGATGCTGGCCATGCCGACGGTGGTGCTGCTCGGCGCGGGGATCGCGTTGCTGAACCCCGGCAACCTGGCCGCGTTGAACAACCCGGGCGCCCACGGGCTTTCGGAGGTGCTCTACGCCTACGCGTCGGCGGGCAACAACAACGGCAGCGCGTTCGGCGGGCTCACCGTCACCGACGACTGGTTCCAGTCCTCACTCGGCGTCGCCATGCTGCTCGGCCGGTTCATCCCGATCCTCGCCGTGCTGTGCCTGGCCGGATCCCTCGCCTCCCAACGGAAGGTCCCGGAGACCGCCGGCACGCTGCCCACCACCGGACCGCTCTTCGGCACGATGCTCGCGGGCACGATCGTGCTCGTCGCGGCGCTCACCTTCATCCCGGCGCTCGCGCTCGGGCCCATCGCAGAGGCACTGGCATGACTGTGACAGAGCAACGCACCCCTGAAGAAACGACGCAGCACCACGTGGAGAACACCGGCCGCGTCGGTGCGGGGATCTTCAGCCCACGCCAGCTGCTGACCTCCCTTCCCGAGGCGCTGCGCAAACTGAACCCCAAGCATCAGCTCGGCAACCCGGTCATGTTCGTGGTGTGGATCGGCTCGGCACTGACCACGGTCTTCGCGGTTACCGATCCGAGCGTGTTCACCATCCTGATCGCGATCTGGTTGTGGTTCACCGTCCTGTTCGCGAACCTGGCCGAGGCGGTCGCGGAGGGCCGGGGCAAGGCGCAGGCGGAAACCCTGCGGCGCGGCAAGAAGGAGACCATCGCCCGTCGTCTCACCGAGGACGGCGACGAGGAGCAGGTACCGGGCGCGGACCTGCGCGTCGGAGATCTCGTGGTCGTCGAAGCGGGCCAGGTCATCCCCGGTGACGGTGACGTGGTCGAAGGGATCGCGACCGTCGACGAATCGGCCATCACCGGCGAATCGGCTCCGGTCATCCGCGAGTCGGGTGGCGACCGGTGCGCGGTCACCGGCGGCACCACGGTGCTCTCGGACCGTGTGGTCGTGAAGATCACCACCAAACCCGGCGAGTCCTTTGTGGACCGCATGATCGCCTTGGTGGAAGGCGCTTCCCGACAGAAGACGCCGAACGAGATCGCGCTGACGATCCTGCTGTCGACGCTCACGATCATCTTCCTGCTCGCCGTCGTGGCCCTGCGGCCGATGGCGGGGTACTCGGGCAGCCAGCAGTCCGTGATCGTGCTGACCGCGTTGCTGGTCTGCCTGATCCCGACGACGATCGGCGCGTTGCTGTCCGCGATCGGCATCGCCGGGATGGACCGGCTGGTGCAGCGCAACGTGCTCGCGACGAGTGGCCGCGCGGTGGAGGCCGCCGGTGACGTCTCGACCCTGCTGCTGGACAAGACCGGCACCATCACCTTCGGCAACCGCAAGGCCACCGAACTGATCCCGGTCGGCGATTCCACTGTGGACGACATCGCCAGGGCCGCGCGGCTGTCCAGCCTCGCCGACGGCACACCGGAAGGCCGCAGCATCGTCGAACTCGCCGCGAAGGAGCACGGTCTCGCGGCGACGGCCTCCGACGACGAGAAGCTCGCGGACTTCGTCGAGTTCACCGCCCAGACCCGGATGAGCGGCATCGACATCGGCGACCGTCAGGTCCGCAAGGGCGCGGCCGCCGCCGTCCGCGACTGGGTCCGCGACCGCGGTGGCGACCTGCCGGACGAGACCGAACGCGTCGTCGACGAGATCAGCCGTCAGGGCGGGACCCCCCTGGTGGTCGCGGAGTACGACGGCGGGAAAGCCTTCGTACGCGGCGTGATCCGGCTGTCCGATGTGGTCAAACCGGGGATGCGGGAGCGGTTCGTCCAGCTCCGCGCGATGGGCATCAAGACCGTCATGATCACCGGGGACAACCCGCTGACGGCCAAGGCCATCGCGCAGGACGCGGGTGTCGACGACTACCTCGCCGAGGCCAAACCCGAAGACAAGATGGCGCTGATCCGCGAGGAGCAGGAGGGCGGGCGGCTGGTCGCGATGACCGGCGACGGCACCAACGACGCCCCCGCGCTGGCGCAATCCGACGTCGGCGTCGCGATGAACACCGGGACATCCGCCGCCAAGGAGGCGGGGAACATGGTGGACCTCGACTCCGACCCGACGAAGCTGATCGAGATCGTGGAGATCGGCAAGCAGCTGCTGATCACCCGCGGCGCGCTGACCACCTTCAGCGTCGCGAACGACCTGGCGAAGTACTTCGCCATCCTGCCCGCGATGTTCACCGGCATCTTCGCCCAGCTCGGCGCGCTCAACATCATGCACCTGGCGACGCCGAAGTCGGCGATCCTGTCGGCGGTCGTCTTCAACGCCCTGATCATCGTCGGGCTGATCCCGCTCGCCCTGCGCGGCGTCCGGTACAAGCCGTCCTCGGCCTCGGCGCTGCTGCGCCGGAACCTGCTGGTCTACGGCCTCGGTGGCATCGTCAGCCCGTTCCTCGGGATCTGGCTGATCGACCTCGTGGTCCGTCTCATCCCTGGAATCGGATAACCCATGAACGCACTGTTGAAGCAGACCCTCGCCGGGCTGCGTGTCCTGCTCGTCTTCACCGTCCTGCTGGGTGTCGTCTATCCGCTGGGCGTCTGGGCGATCGCCCGGATCCCTGGCCTCGAAGGCAACGCCGAGGGCTCGATCGTCACCCGGAACGGGCAAGCCGTCGGCTCGTCGCTGATCGGGATCGACCCGGTCGCCGCCGACCCGGCCAAGGACCCGTGGTTCCACAACCGCCCGTCCGCGAGGTCGAAGGACGTGCTCGGCCCGGGTGACCCGTCGTCGTCCGGTGCCTCGAACAAGGGCACGTACAACGAGGACCTGGTCGCCGCGATCGGCGAACGCGAGAAGCTGATCGCCGCCCGCGAGGGCGTCCAGGAGTCGCGGGTGCCCGCCGACGCGGTGACGGCGTCGGCGTCCGGGATGGACCCGGCGATCAGCGTCGCCTACGCGGACCTGCAGATCCCGCGTGTGGCGCGGAACACCGGTCTCTCCGAGGAGAAGATCCGGCAGCTCGTGGCCGAGAACACGGGCGGCGCCGGGATCGGTGTGCCGGGCGTCAATGTGCTGAAGGTCAACTTGGCCGTGCGCGACGCGGCCGGAGGAGCACACTGACAGACGTGGACGAGAACACGGCCAAGCCGCGCCGGGGCGAGCTGAGGATCTACCTCGGCGCGGCCCCTGGCGTCGGGAAGACCTTCGCGATGCTCGGCGAGGCACGCCGCCGCCTCGACCGGGGCACCGACGTGGTCATCGGCCTGGTCGAGACGCACGGGCGGAAGAAGACCGCGGAGCTCGTCGAGGGTCTCGAGATCGTGCCGCGCCGCCGGTCCGCGCACCGCGACCGCGAGTTCGAGGAGCTGGACCTCGACGCGCTGCTCGCCCGCGCGCCCGAGGTCGCCGTCGTCGACGAACTCGCGCACACCAACGTACCGGGATCGCGCAACGAGAAGCGCTGGCAGGACATCGACGAGCTGCTCGACGCCGGCATCGACGTCCTCTCCACGGTCAACGTGCAGCATCTGCAGAGCCTCAACGACGTCGTCGAGCGGATCACCGGCGTCACCCAGCAGGAGACGGTGCCCGACGAGGTCGTGCGGCGTGCCGAGCAGCTGGAGCTGGTCGACATCACGCCGGAGGCGCTGCGCAGGCGGCTGGCGCACGGCAACGTCTACCCGGCCGAACGGATCGACGCGGCGCTGGGCAACTACTTCCGCCCCGGCAACCTCACCGCGCTGCGGGAACTGGCGCTGCTGTGGGTCGCCGACCAGGTGGACGTCGCCCTGCAGCGGTACCGGGCCGAGCAGAAGATCACCGACACCTGGGAAGCACGCGAACGGGTGGTCGTGTCCATCACCGGCGGGCCGGAGAGCGAGACACTGATCCGCCGGGCGAGCCGGATCGCGAACCGCGCGGGCGCCGAATTGCAGGTGCTGCACATCCTGCGCGGCGACGGGCTGGCCGCGATGGGGCCGACGGCCGTCGGGAAGTACCGGAAGCTGGCCGAAGAGGTCGGCGCGACCTTCCACACCGTCGTCGGCGACGACGTCCCGACGGCGCTGCTCGACTTCGCCCGGGGAGTGAACGCCACCCAGTTGGTGGTCGGGACCTCGCGGCGGTCACGGGTCGCGCGGCTGTTCGACGAGGGCATCGGCGCGGCCGTGGTCCAGCGGTCCGGTCCGATCGACGTCCACATGGTCACGCACGCCCAAGCGGGCGGACGGCTGCGCGCCCGGTTCAGCCGGAGCCCGCTGACGCCCTCGCGACGGCTGGTCGGCTGGGCGCTCTCGCTGGTCCTGCCGGCGCTGGCGACGCTGATCGGTGTCCTGCTGAAGGATCAGCTCGACTTCTCCACCGACGTGGTCGACTACGTGCTCGCCACCGTGCTGGTCGCGCTCGTCGGCGGGCTCGGGCCCGCACTGGTGGCGGCGGTGTTCTCGGCGGGACTGCTCAACTTCTTCTTCACCCCGCCGCTGTACACCCTGACCGTCCACGAGCCGCGGAACGTGATCACCCTGGTCGCGATGGTCCTGGTGGCGATCCTCGTCGCGGCGGTGGTCGACACCGCCGCGCGGCGCGCCACCCAGGCCGCGCGGGCGCGGACGGAGGCGGCGCTGCTCGCGTCCTACGCGCGGACCGTGCTCGCGCACACCAACCCGATCGAGCGGCTGCTGGAGAAGGTCCGCGAGAACTTCGGGATGACTTCGGTGACCCTGCTGGAAAAGCGGGACGGGAAGTGGAAACGGGTGGCGAACGCGGGGACGGATCCTTGCGCCGACCCGGACCAGGCCGACGCCGACATCGCGGTGACCGCCGACGTCCACCTCACCCTGCGCGGCCGCACCCTGCCCGCGTCCGATCGCGGGGTGCTGGAAGCCGTCGCCGGGCAGGCACTGCTTTCCCTGCGGCAGCAACGGACGACGAAGGCGGCCGTCCGCGCCGAACGCAAGGCCGAGGCGACCGAGCTGCGCACCGCCCTGCTTTCCGCCGTGGGACACGACCTCCGCACGCCGCTGACGTCGATCAAGGCTTCCATCGGCAGCCTCCGCGCGAACGACATCTCACTGTCCGAAGAGGACACCGACGAACTGCTGGAAGCGATCGAGGAGTCGGCGGACCGGCTCGCCGGACTGATCGACAACCTGCTCGACTCCTCCCGGCTGGCGACCGGCGCCGTCCGTCCGCATCTGCGTCCGGTCGGCTACGACGAGGTCGTCTCGCACGCCCTGTCCAATGTGGACAACTCGGATTCGGTCGTGGTCGCGATCGACGCCCGGCTGCCGTCGGTCTGCGCCGATCCCGGCCTGCTGGAACGGGTCGTGGCCAACGTGATCGACAACGCGCTGCGGCACGGGAAGTCCGGCGAGCCGGTCTCGGCCCGCGCCAGCACCCATTCCGACCACGTCGAACTGCGGATCGTCGACCACGGGCGCGGGCTGAAGAAGGGCACCGCGGACTCGGCGTTCGCGCCGTTCCAGCGACTCGGCGGGGACCGGGACACCGTGCCGGGCGTCGGGCTGGGGCTTTCGGTCGCCAAGGGGTTCACCGAGGCGATGGGCGGGCGGATCCGGGCGGAGGACACGCCCGGCGGCGGGCTCACCGTCGTCATCTCGCTGCCCGCGTATGTCGGTCAAGACCCGGAAAAGAACCTCCTCGCTTTCGACGACGAGGGCTTTGAAAACGAAGAGGAGGAGCGAGTGCGATGAGTGCCGAAACCGTGTCGGCGACCGTGCTGGTCGTCGACGACGAACCGCAGATCGTGCGAGCCCTGCGGATCAACCTGTCCGCCCGCGGCTACAAGGTGATCACCGCGCACGACGGGACGGCCGCCCTGAAGGCCGTCGCCGAGACCAAACCCGACGTCGTCGTGCTCGACCTCGGCCTGCCCGATCTCGACGGCACCGAGGTGATCGCCGGACTGCGCGGCTGGACGACGGTGCCGATCATCGTCCTGTCCGCCCGCGGCGACTCGGCCGACAAGGTCCAGGCGCTCGACGCCGGTGCCGACGACTACGTCACCAAACCGTTCGGCATGGACGAACTGCTCGCCCGGTTGCGGGCGGCGGTCCGCCGGTCGTCGACGTCCAGTGTGGACGGTGCGGACGCGGTGGTGGACACGGGTTCGTTCCGCATCGACCTGGCGGCGAAGAAGGTGCGCCGGGACGGCAAGGAAGTGCACCTCACCAAGACCGAATGGGGTGTGCTGGAACTGCTGGTGCGCAACCGGGGACGGCTGGTGGCGCAGAAACAGCTGCTGCACGAGGTGTGGGGGCCGACGTACGAGACCGAGTCGCACTACCTGCGGGTGTATCTGGCGCAGCTGCGGCGGAAACTGGAACCGGAACCTTCGCGGCCGCGGCACCTGCTGACGGAGCCGGGGATGGGGTACCGCTTCGAAATGTGAGCCGGTGGTTGTCAACCCTTTAGTGAGATGAAGGGGCCTTTCATTGCAAATTTCGCAATGAAAGGCCCCTTCATCTCACTTGAGGAGGCTTACCGAGGGCCGCTCACGCGGGTCACGGTGGTGGAGGTGCTCCCGCGAAGTAGTGAAGGCCTCCTTCCCTACCCTCAAGGTAGGCAAGGAGGCCTTCACGGACCAGAGGCTTACTGGGCGCTGCTCGTGCTCGTGTCGACGCCCGAGGTGCTGGACCTGCCCGAGGAGGAGTCGGGCGCGCCGCTGGTGCTGGCGCCACCGCCCGTAGTGGTCGTAGTAGTAGTCGGTGGATTGCCGGTCGAAGTGTCCGGTGGGTTGCTGGTCGGGGGCTTCTCCGACGGCGGATTCGACGAGGACGGCGGCTTCGACGGCGGATCGGGGTTCGGTCCGGGGCCAGGACCCGGCCCGGGGTTGGGGATCGGGATCGGAACCGGCGGCGGGGTGACGACGCGCGTCGTCTCCTTGCCGTCCGCGCCGACCGACGTCACCGTGGTCGGCGGCGGGGTGGAGCTGGTGGGCGCGCCGGGGATCGGTTCGCCGCTGACGGTCATCGGGCCGCCGGGGACGGCGTTGCCGGGGACCAGCTGGATGCCGGCGGGTGAGGTGTGCTGCCCGCCGGGGATGCCGGTGCCGCCCGCGGTGGCCGAGACGCCGGGGCCCGCCAGTTCGGCGATCGCGGCGAAGGCCGTCGCCACCACGAGGCCACTGACGCCGAGGACGGCGTAGCCGCTGCGGTTGAGCTTGCCGGTGGCGCCGCGCGGAGGCGCCACGGACACGCGTGCGCTCGGGTCAGACCCGTCGGGACGGGGCATGTGCTGGCTCCTCGGATGGGGGACTTCGGGGAGTGCGAGACAGCAGGCGAGTATGCCAAGCCGTCTCCGGCTACCCGGGCGAGGTAGCCCAAGTGGGGACCCGGCGCGGAGATTATCACCGTCACTTCACCGTCCGCGAACGCCGGCGGACCGGATGCTCACCCTCCGCGTTCGCCCGCATGGTGCACGATAGGGGTCGTGAGTGAGGAAGAAACACACATCAGGCTGACCGCGTGGGTCCACGGCCGGGTTCAGGGTGTCGGTTTCCGCTGGTGGACCCGTAGCCGCGCGCTGGAGCTGGGGCTGGTCGGGAGCGCGGCCAATCTGGCCGACGGACGTGTCGAGGTGGTAGCGGAGGGTGTTCGTGAACACTGTGAGCGGCTGTTGACGGCTCTGCGTTCCGGGGAATCACCCGGAAGTGTGGATCGCGTCGTCGAGCGCTGGTCACCGGCGAAAGGTGGGCTCCAGGGCTTCGTGGAGCGCTGAGGCCCCGCGTCCCACGATCACCGTGAGCACACAGGTAGCCTGGCCCGATTGAACGACCGGTTCCCGCGGCAAGAGGGGTCAGCACGACGTGCACCTGAAGAGCCTGACGCTCAAGGGCTTCAAGTCCTTCGCCTCGGCGACGACGTTGCGTTTCGAGCCGGGCATCACCTGCGTGGTCGGACCGAACGGCTCTGGCAAGTCGAACGTCCTCGACGCGCTCCGCTGGGTCATGGGCACCCAGGGCGCGAAAGACCTGCGCGGCGGCAAGATGGAGGACGTCATCTTCGCCGGGACCGCCGGCCGTGCCCCGCTCGGGCGCGCCGAGGTGACCCTCACCATCGACAACGCCGACGGCGCGCTGCCCATCGAGTACTCCGAGGTCTCGATCACCCGCCGGATGTTCCGCGACGGCGCGAGCGAGTACGAGATCAACGGTGATCGCTGCCGCCTGATGGACGTGCAGGAGCTGCTGTCGGACTCCGGTATCGGCCGCGAGATGCACGTCATCGTCGGGCAGGGCCAGCTCTCGGCCATCCTCGAATCCAAGCCCGAGGAGCGCCGCGCCTTCATCGAAGAGGCCGCAGGCGTCCTCAAGCACCGCAAGCGCAAGGAACAGACCTTGCGCAAACTCGCGAACATGCAGGGCAACCTCGATCGCCTCGGCGACCTCACCACCGAGCTGCGCCGCCAGCTCAAGCCGCTGGGCAAACAGGCCGAGATCGCCCGCAAGGCGCAATGGGTGCAGTCCGAGCTGCGTGACGCCCGGCTGCGGCTGTTCGCCCACGACCTGGTCACGCAGCGCGAAGGCCTCGCCAAGGAAGAGGCCGACGAGCGCGTCGCCCGCCAGCGCCGTGCGGAGGTCGAGCAGGCGCTGGAGATCGTCTCCGCCGAGGAAGCCGAACTCGAAGCCTCGCTCGCCGAGGACGCGCCGCGGCTGGCCGCGGCCCAGGAGACCTGGTACAAGCTTTCCGCGTTGACCGAGCGGCTGCGCGGCACCGTGCGGCTCGCGCTGGAGCGTCAGCGGCATCTGTCGTCCGACGTGCAGCAGGCGAGCACCGGCCGCGATCCCGACGAGCTGCTCGCCGAGGCCGAGCAGGTCGCCGAGCGCGAGCAGGAGCTCAACGAGGCCGTCGCCGAGGCGCGGATGCTGCTCTCGGAGACCGTCCAGCGCCGTGAGCAGCTCGAACACCTCGTCCAGGCCGCCGAGCGCGCGCATATGGCCGCCGTCCGCGCGATCGCCGATCGCCGGGAGGGGCTGGCGAAGCTCGCCGGGCAGGTCGAGGCACTGCGCAGCAAGAACGGCGCCACCTCCGACGAGATCGACAGGCTCACCGTGTCGCTCGAAGAGGCCGCCGAGCGCGCGGAGATCGCCGTCGAGGAACTCGAAGAGGCCAAGGCCGCCGGCGGTGTCGAGGAATCCGACGACTCCGAACTGCAGGCCCACCACGATCGCGCGGTGGAGGCCAACAACGCCGCCAAGGCGCGGGTCGAGGAGCTGGTCAAGGCCGAGCGGGCCGCCGAACGCGAGATCGCGTCGGAGAAGGCACGTGTCGAGGCCCTGTCGATGGGCTTGCGCCGCAAGGACGGCGCCGGTGCGCTGCTCGGCGCGCAGCACGAACTGCCGGGCCTGCTCGGCTCGGTGGCCGCGCTGCTCACCGTCGAAGCCGGCCACGAGGTCGCGCTGGCCGCGGCGCTCGGCCCGGTGGCCGACGCGGTCGCGGTCAACGGCGGCGCCGACGCGCTCGCCGCGCTGAAGTTCTTGAAGGAGAACGACTCCGGCCGCGCGGGCATTCTGCTCGGTGGCCCGGAATTCACTGTGGACACCAGCGCCTGGCCGTCGCTGCCCGACGGCGCGCGCTGGGCACGCGAAGTGGTCACGGCGCCGCCCGCGCTGCGCTCCGCCGTCGAGCACGCGCTCGACCGGGTGGCCATTGTGGACGGTCTGGAATCCGCGCGCCGTCTGGTCGAGGTCCACCCCGAGGTCAGCACGGTCACGCCGGAGGGCGATGTCTTCGGTGCCCGCTGGGCGGTCGGCGGTTCGGCCCGCAGCGAGAGCGTCATCGAGGTACAGGCCGCCGTCGACGAGGCGGGTGACCGGTTGCGGACCGCCGAGCGCGCGCTGGAACGCGCCGCCGCGGAACTCGAAGGCGCCCGTGCCGGGCAGCAGGCCCGCCGCGAAGAGGTCAGCAGGGCGAAGGACGCGCTCGGGGAGGCGAAGGTCCGCAAGGCCCGCTCGTCCGAGCGGCTGAACCGGATGCAGCAGGCCGCGCGTGCCGCGCAGGCCGAGATGGACCGGCTGAGCAATCAGCGGGCCAAGGTCGAGCAGAGCCGCGAGGAGGCGCTGCGGCAGCTCGCGGAACTCGAAGAGCGGCTGGCCGCCGTCGCCGACCAAGAGGTCGACGAGGATCCGGACACCGCCGAACGCGACCAGGCCGCCGAAGACCTCGGCACGGTCCGCCAGGAGGAGATGGAATCCCGGCTCGCGCTGCGCACCGCCGAGGAGCGCGCACGGAGCATCCAGGGCAAGGCCGAATCGCTCCGCCGGGCCGCGCACGCGGAACGGCAGGCCCGCGAACGCGCCGAAAAGTCCAGGGCCGCGCGGAAACGCGGCGCCGAGATCGCCAACGCGGTGGTCAACGGCGGCGAGATCGCGCTGGAGCGCATCGAGGTCTCCGTGCAGCGCGCCGCCCACGAACGGGACGAGGTGCAGGCGCGGCGGCAGTCGAGGGAGACCGCGCTGACCCAGGTCCGTGGCAAGGTCCGCGAGCTGACCGGGGAACTGGAGAAGCTCACCGACGCCGTGCACCGGGACGAGGTGCTGCGCGCCGAGCAGCGGTTGCGGCTGGAACAGCTCGAAACCAAGATCGCCGAGGACTTCGGCATCGGACTCGACGACCTCGTCTCCGAGTACGGCCCGGACGTTCCCGTGCCGCCGAGCGCGGGCGAGATGGCCGAATACGAAGCGGCCAAGGAACGCGGCGAAGACGTCACCCCGCCGCCGGCCATGCCGTTCGACCGCGACACCCAGGCCCGCCGGGCGAAGCGCGCCGAGAAGGACCTGAGCCTGCTGGGCAAGGTCAACCCGTTGGCGCTGGAGGAGTTCGCGGCGCTGGAGGAGCGGTACAAGTTCCTCTCGACCCAGCTCGAAGACCTCAAGGACACCCGCAAGGACCTCGAAGCCGTCATCAAGCAGGTCGACGAGAAGATCCTCGAGGTCTTCGCGTCGGCGTACGAGGATGTCGCGCGCGAGTTCGAGACCGTGTTCAGCGTGCTGTTCCCCGGTGGCGAGGGGCGCATGGTGCTCACGCAGCCCAACGACCTGCTCTCCACCGGCGTCGACGTCGAAGCGCGCCCCCCGGGCAAGAAGGTCAAGCGGCTCTCGCTGCTCTCCGGTGGCGAGAAGTCGCTCGTCGCCGTCGGCATGCTGGTGGCGATCTTCCGTGCCCGGCCTTCGCCCTTCTACGTCATGGACGAGGTCGAGGCCGCGCTCGACGACACCAACATGCGGCGGCTCATCGGCTTGCTGGAGCAGCTGCGCGATTCTTCGCAGCTGATCATCATCACCCACCAGAAGCCGACCATGGAGATCGCCGACGCCCTGTACGGCGTTTCGATGCAGGGTGACGGCATCACGAAGGTGATTTCGCAGCGGCTGCGGACCGCCGAAGAGGACCCGGTTCCCGCCTAGCGCGTGCTATGAAAGGCCCCTTCATTGCAAATTTTGCAATGAGCCTTTTTCATCTTGGTGGTGGGGTGGGCGTGTTGGTGCTG
>NZ_LQCI01000033.1 GCF_001613935.1 Amycolatopsis regifaucium | reverse complement strand
CCGGTGGCGACCTGCATCGGGTTATTACCCGGGATGAGCTGCTCGACAACCTGATGCTCTACTGGCTGCCCGGCACCGGTGCCTCATCCGCCCGGCTGTACTGGGAAAGCCTCCGGCAGGTCAACGAATGAATCTCCGGGTCGGCCGGCGCGCCGGTGACTGTACCCACCGGCTGTTCGGTCTTCCCCAAGGAGCTGCAGCGCCCCGCCCCGGCGGTGGGCGGAGCGCCGGTTCCCGAACATCCGGTACTGGAACGAGCCCGGCAAGGGCGGCCACTTCGCGGCGTTCGAGCAGTCGGCGTTGTTCGTCGACGAGGTCCGGTCATTCTTCCGGCTGGTCCGCTGATGGTCACCCGTATTCGGTAAGCGGCTGGCTAAAGATCAACAAGTGCCCATCGGGTGTCCGTACGTTGAAGTCGCGCATCCCGTAGGGCCGGTCAGCCAGTGGCTCGACGATGTCGGCGCCGCGGGCGCGCAGCTCGTCGTGGCAGGAATCGACGTCGTCGACGACAACCGTCACCCTGGCCGGGCCGACGCTGCTTTCGGCGTACAGGTGGAACTCGGCGGTGTCGCGGATCACGGCCGCGTAGCTAGGTGGGCTCTCCCAGGTGAATATGGTGTCGAATCCGAGCACGTCCGTGAAGTACGACCGCGCTGCCTGCACATCTCGGCACGGCAGCACGGGAACCGCCACCCGCATGACCATTCCGTCACCTTACCTAACTTTTGCTCAAGATCGCTGATCTTGGGTAGAGTGCTGGCTGTTGAGCTGCGGTTTCGTCGTGTGAACGGCGAAATCTGCGCACTAAGCGGCCAGTTCTAGGCTGTCTCTCGTGGCGTATGTGCGCACGGTGAAGACGGCGTCGGGGCCAGCGCGGTGCAGATCGTGCACTCCTCGCGTCGCGGGTCGCGGGACATCGAGCACATCGGCTCGCGCATGACGATGCGGCGTTGGAGGCGCTCAAGGCGGTGGCGAGGCAGCGTCTGACTGTGGGGCAGCCCGAGCTCGACTTTGGCCCGGACTTCGCGGCGTTGCAGGCCGGCAGTGGGCTGGTGGTGGGCCGCTTGCGATCACGTCGTCGCGGATGGGGTACCTGTGGGACGCGCTCGGCCACGCCTACCAGCTGTTGGGGTTCGAGGAGGCCGCTGGTGGTGACGAGGTGTTCCGATTACTGGTGCTGGCACGGATCGTCGAGCCGACCAGCAAGCTGGACAGTCTGCGGGTGGTCGAGGAGGCAGGTTTCGACCCGCCGGCGTACGCGACCCTCAAGCGGCGTCTGCCCGCGTTCGCGAAAGAGTCCTTGCGGCAGAAGTTGGCCGCGGCGTGCGCCCGCACCGCTGATCTGGGGCCGGCGTCACTGGT
>NZ_LQCI01000032.1 GCF_001613935.1 Amycolatopsis regifaucium | reverse complement strand
CCGTTGACGACGGTGCGGGACACGCCGAGGGCGGTGCGGGTGAACGCGTGGCTGGTGGTGACGGCGCCTTGGGGTGTGTCCGTTTTTTCGGTTGACCTGCGGTCCGCCAACTAGCTCCGGACTTAGTTGGCGGATTCCGCGCGGCGGCGCGGCCTGATAGAGAGGGGAGTGACGGCCGAGACGGGGTGATCACGGTGAGCTGGCCACGATCCGATCCACGCCAGGTTCATGGCCGCCCGGCGCGCTGGCCGTGGACCCGGTGGCTCGTCGTCGTGATCGGTGTCGTCGTCATCGGCGTAGGCGTCGGCGGCGCCATCGCTCCGTGGCGTCAGACCGAGGAGTTCCGGGCAGCCGTGCAGTGCAATCACGAGGATGGCGGCTGTGTGGGTCGGGAACCGGCGACGGTGGTCGGCCGACGGACGTACACCACCACCGCGACCGACGTCGACGGCCACTTCACGACCACGACCACGCGTCACTGGGAGGTCACCTGGCAGCGGGCCGGGAACGAACCGCAGCCCCACGACGTGACGGAGGAGTTCTACGAGCACGTCATGCCGGACCAGTCGATCACCCTGCGTACCTGGCGCGGCGAGGTCGTCGGGCTTGAGGTGCCCGGCTCGTCGGACTGGTTCGTACCGGCGGTGTCGGGGCTGCTGGTGCCGTGGCTGCTGCTCGTCCATGCTGGCCTCGGCGTGTCCCTGTGGGGTCTGATCATTGGCGGCTGGAGCGGCTTGTTCATGCTCGCGTTCCGCGCGTTCTGCTGGATGCTCCTCGCCGTTGCGCCGGCCTGTCTGCTGGCTGACGTCTTGGCCTACGGACTCCAGTTCGACGGCGAGTTCTACGCCCTGACCGGCTTCGCGGTGCTGGCTGCGGTCGTCGGCGGCTGGATGCTCTCGGGCTCGCTCGACGAGTTCTGAGTCATCGCGGCAACAATCTTCGGGTACACGCGGAAATGGAACGGCGCTCCAGCGCCGAGAAGATCAACAGCGACGCAACATCCGTTGAGTTCCTCGGCGACGTCGGCGGGTCGGCACTGCCCGTGGGGCTGTGACCTGTCCCTGGCCGGGGTGATGGCGGGCTACTCCCACCGGTACGGCACCTCGTCGTTCATCTGCACCGCATGCCGGGATGCCGGTGGCCCGGACGCGGGGGAGTGGATCACGATCAACCCGGACCTGCCGCACCAGCTGCGCCCGGATCAGGTCGACGGATTGAAGATCTCGCTCGTGGTCGTCCCGCCGGATTCCCCGGCCGGAGCGGGGCAGATCCAGCTGGTCCACCAGGGCGAGGTCTACGGCTACATCGCGCTCGCGCTGTGCGGGACGTGCAGGCGCGCGGTCGTGCAGTACCTCGAGGTCGCCGAGGCCCGCCGGCGCCGCGGTGTGGGCCGAGTGCTCGTCGCGGCGGCCCGCGCCCGCTGCGAGGGCTACCTGGTCACCACCGCCCCGCTCGGGACGGATCCGGCGTGCACGCGGTTCTGGGCCCAGGTCGGGCTGCTCGGCCCGCCGCGGCCACGGCCGTGCCGCTGCCAGGTCGACGCCGGGATCACCGGTGAAGGATGGGAGACCGAGGCCCATCTCGCGAACCTCGGCCGCCCCATCGAACGCGATCCGATCAGCCCCCGCGCGATCCGGCGCCTGTTCGGCGGCCCACCGACGTCGTGAAATGCTCCCTCGCGCCTGGGTGGGCCAGGCGGGTGCCGTGCCGGTGGCAGTCGGCGGCGATCACGCCGCGGTCATTGTCGGCGTTGTACGCCAACACAATCCGGTCCTTGGTGACCCGCAGGAGTCGTTTGTAGACGGTGGGCCAGTCCGGGATGCCTGGCCGTACGGGGCGTCGGGTCGCCAATCCTGTTGTCAGGCGACTCCTGACGATGTAAGGTCACGCCTGACGCCGTCAGGAAGTGCCTGACGGAGAAGGGAGTGATCGGATGTCGCCTGCTGCAACGGAGTCTGTGATCGCGGCGTGCTCGTTCTGCCTGAAGCGGAACACCGAGGTGGGGACGCTCGTGGCCGGACCTGGGGTGTTTATCTGTGATGAGTGCGTGGCCCTCTGCTCGGCGGTGATCGAGGGGAAGCCTGCGGAGAGCGGACCGCACCTTGCGCCGTGGGACCAGGCGACGAGCGCCGACGCGGTGCTGGCGAGTCTGCCGCGCATCGCGGCTGCGGGAGCGCAGACCGAGCGGAACCTCGCTCAATGGGTACTCAAGGCACGTGCGCTGGGAGTGACCTGGGCGCGCATCGGTGAGGCGATGGGAATGACCCGGCAGTCCGCGTGGGAGCGCTTCTCCGGCGAGGAGTAAAGCTGGCCATGACGGAAATGGTCAGCCACTCATTGATGGCCGCGACGAGGACGGTCACCTCGTCCGTCAGATCTCCACGTGCCACGAACCAAGATCATCTCAACCCGAGACCACTTTGCGCACATCGTCTAGCCGGCCGCCGGGTTCCGGCGCCGGTATGCGGTAGTCGCGCCCATCCCGGTGGCGACGAAGCGGTCCTGGCCCAGCTCGGCTGCGAACCGGGCGAGGCGGGGGAGCGGGCCGGCGTCGTCGGCGTGGACGAGCAGGCCGGGCTCGTGGTGCCACTGCGCGTCGCCGTCATGGAGGATCCGCACCGAGCACAACCGGGCTAGCCGCGCCCGGACGCCGGGGACGGCGTCGACGAGCCGACGGCGGGTCTCCACAGCCGGATACACCAGGGCGTTGGTGTCGTAGCCACGGCGCAGGCCGAGCGGGATCGTGATCTCCGGCAGCGGCGCCGGTGGCCGGCGGCGCCAGCCGGTCGCCGCGACGAGCCTTCTTAGAGGGACTTTCCTTCACGATTCGTCAGGCCGCTGTCTGGCTCCAGGACCACGCCGTGCGCAACGCGGCGATCAAGGCTTCGTCGTCGGCGAACGTCGGCTCCTCCTCGCCGACCGGTAGCCAGACCTCGCCGACGACCCGCTCGGCGCACTGGCGGACCACCGCGATGCCGGGATAGGTGAGTGTCGACGGGTACCCGGCGACGTCGTCGACCGCCACCGTCCGGGGCTCCCAGCGCAGCTGGACCACACGATCAGTCCCCAAAACCCCGGCCTTCCGTCGGCTGTCCCAGGTATGTCGCATCGCGGACCGTGCATGTAACAGCCACGTCGAACGGGTTCCGCGAGGGAAGCCGCAGTAGCGGCTGCGACCGGCACAAGGCTGAGGACGTCGTACAGACCACGTGGCTCGCGTTGTTCAGCCAGATGGACCGGATCCGGGATACCCGGGCGCTGGCGGGATGGCTGATCACGACCGCCCGCCGGAACGCGGCACAGGCCGCCCACACTGAGGCACGAGTGGCGCCGTTGTCGGACGCGCTGGCCGAGAACATGGAGAGCATCGAGCCCGCGCCGGAAGAAGAGGCGCTGCGCAGTGACGACGATCAGCGGCTGTGGCGGGCCTTCGCCCGGCTCTCGCACCGGAACCAGGACCTGTTGCGGCGCCTGGTGATCAACCGGGAATCACACCAGACGGTGACGCGGGAACTGGGCATGTCCGTCGGGTCGGTCGGCCCCAGCCGCGCGCGGGCACTGAACAAGCTGCGGGAACTGGTCAAGGAGCAGGACGTCGCCTACCCGGTCGACGCCGCCCTGGTGGACCGGCTGCGCACGGCCGGGTTCTCCGGCCGCGAATTCGATCTCTTCGCCGAGCAGGTCATCGACCACACCCGGCCGATCGTCAGCGCCTGGATCCACTCCGGCCGCATCATCCAGGAAGCCACCCGCGCCGGCCGCCGCATGCTCCGCGTGCCCGAGGACCTCACCCCGGCCGACGTCGAACGCCTCGTGCACGACACCGTCACCGCGGCCTGGACCGACTTCGTCACCGCGCTCAAGGACGGCCGCTGGACACCGGACACCTCGCTCAACGACCACTACCTCGACCTGTGCGTCCGCGCCTTCCCGCCGATCTACCACGCCTTCCGGAAATACCAGAGGAGGAGTACGCGGCGGCGAAGGGGGTCGAATCCGGCGCCTACACGGATCTGTTTCATGAGCTTTTTGGTACGGTGTTGACGCTTTCGGTGCTGCCGTTGTGATGGGGCGATGTCCACAATGGACCGTTCGATTTCGAGACCGCCCGGCCGGCCGCAAACACGCCCTCGGCCTCTGGATCGCCGACAGTGAAGCCGCGAAGTTCCGGGTCAAGTCGTGACCGACCTGCGCAACCGGGGCCTGCGGGACACTCTGCAGTAACAGACGCGCTCCGCAGCACAGGGAACGTTGCCGCACTTCCTCTCCGTGCGTTTGAACGGACTTGTCTCCCCTTACGAAGACCGCTCGCTCATGATCGCACTGTTCACGGGTACTGCAGGGCTGGCACCCAACTTTCTCGCCGACCTGGAACCGGGCCTCGGGGCTGCATCGCTTCTCATTGCCCCGTTATTATCGTGCCATTTATACACGCGATGCGACAAGGGGCTCGTCGTTCGGCAGCAGCTGTCAGAGCGGTCGACTAATTCTCATCGTATGACCATCCTTCCTGATCGTGGACGGTTGATGGTCACCAAAGCCAGCAGGGCACTGGTGGCGAGCGCGCCGATGACGACGTTCCGGCTGATCAGCCCGACGTTGCCGCCGGGCACCTGGTCGGTCGTTCTGCCCATCGCGAGTATGCTCTGTCAGCAGAACGACGTAGGTGGCGAGCGCGACCCAACCGGATACCTGCGGATTCGCGTCGCGGACAATATAGATCAGTGCGGCGATGGTAATCCGGCCGGCGATCACCGCGACGACCGCGACGTCGGCTGACCACAGCCCGCCGAGCACGGCTGCGAAGACGGACAGCCTGTTGTCGGGGTCGAACGCGGAGGTTGCCAGCGATTGCCGGCCGGGTGGTTTGGTCTGAAATCATGACACGACAACGAGAACGCCGATGGCGCCGGGAATCAGGAAGCGCAGACGCGAGTCGTTGCGCAGAAAGGCGATCAGTGCCAGGACGAACCAGATCGGCAGCGCCGCGCCGGAACTGAGGCAACCCAGCGCCGCGGCGACACCCGCAGCCCAGCTCAGGCCGCGATGTGCGCAAGCGATCGCGAGCACGCAGAAGAACACTGCGGGGATCCAGCTGATCCCGTTGGTGCCCTGCAACCACAGTTCCGCCGCGTGGGAGCTGAACAGTACCCTGCCGACCAGTGCTATTTTTAGGTAGGCTGAGCACGCGTTCGGTCAGTTCCCTGGCGCGCCGATGAGGGCGTGCTTGGAGCGCGCGTATTTTGCCCCGCGGTGAGGCTTTTGTTGCGTGATGATGCCGTGGTGCGGACAGGTGCGACGTTTCGCATCTCTGGTGATCGCGGTAAGTAGTGACGCTGGTGAAGGCCACCGCGCGGCCGAGAACCTTAAGGTGCTTGATCAATCAAGGAGTAGCCCAGCGAAGATGTGCAACCAATGAAATACCGAACCGGCAGTCCGTTTATGTGCAACGGTTTAGGATTAGGTTCATAAGGCGCCAACGGAAGCATTCTTCTTCCACATCGTATTGCTGGGATTCGAGCCAGGACCTATAATCGGATGAGATGGTAGCCAGGATGCCTGCCACGTCCCCGTTCTCGGCCATCGCGAGCAGTTCTTGGATTCCCGACGCGATGCGCTGCCCGAGGTTCTCGTCGGCGCTGGACGCGGCCCGTGCGTAGAAGGCGGGGCCGTGCGGCGAGCTCCGGACGAGGAGAGGCGGCCTGTCCTCGGGGAATCTGGCCACCGCGTGCCAGGGACATTCCACAGTCACCACCCCGGAGCACCACTGCATGAAGCTCAGTGGGTCGGAGTGCTCCACTTCCCAGCCCCAGTCCGCGACACATCCACAGGTGTGCGCCATCGGGGTCCAGCTGATCGCGTCGTTCAGGTCTCCGAGGTTCAGAGGGCTCACGGTTACGACCGTCTGACTGTTCGTCCCGCGCACTGCTGCGAAGAACATGTCGGCCACTCGGTCGCCTGCCTCACGGGCCTTGGTCAGCCACTCGAGCGCCTGCGCGGTGTCACCGTGCTTGTGAAGGTAGATCGCGTAGCGGCCCATGGCCAGCGGATGTCCTTCCGACGCGGCCCTCTTGAACCATGTGCCCGCTTCGCTGCTTTCCTCCAGTTCATCCAGCGTCAGACCTACGTAGAGCATGGCCTCGGCCTCGCCCGCCTCCGCGGCCGGCCGGAGCCAGGTCAGGGCGAGTTCGTGCTCGCCTTCATGCCAGACCAAGGTGCCGAGGACCAGCATCGCGTCCTGGCGTCCCAGGTTCGCGGCGCGCTGAAGCCAGGTCTTCGCTTCGTCGGAGCGCTCCTGCGACAGGTAGATCTCGCCGAGGCATAACGCCGCGCTCGCATACGTGGTCGTGAGACCTACGCGGAACCTTCCGATCGCGGCGTCGGTTGCCCCGATCGGCATCGCCATGTGGTGGAGATCAGCGCCCGCGAACGCACGGCCCGCCTCGGCTGCCTCGTGCAGACATTCACAGGCTGCGTCTAGATCTCCTTGATCGCGCAACATGCAGCCGAGGAAGAGCTTGCCCGCGCCGTCGTCCTCGGCTTCCGATGCGGCTTCGTACCAGTGCCGCGCCATCTGATAGTCGCCGTCGTCCTCCAACATCCGACCGAGACCGACCATGGCGCCCGGCACGCCGGCCTCCGCGCCCCGACGGATCCAGGTGTTCGCCTCGCCGGTGCGGCCGAGCTGCTGTAACGCGGCTGCGAGGGGCGCCATCGCTTCGTTGTCGCCGGCCTCGACCGCACGGTGGTACCAGGTGGCTGCGCCCTCGTCGTCGCCGTCGTCGTGGCGCGCCAACCCCAGGGCACGCATGGCGGAGGTGTCTCCAGCCTCCGCGAGACGGCTCCACGCGACTTCCGCGTGATCGGGATAGCCGCAAGCACTAGCGAACATCCCAATCGCCATGGACGCCTCGTGATCCGCATGCGTCGCCAAGACGCCCCAGAGCTTGTCCGGGGACTGTCTACGCTCGCCGTAGCGCCGCGCCGCTCGGTGCGTGAGGATATCGGATGCCTGGTAGCCATCGAGTTCTCCGACGCGGCGTGCCATCGGGATGAGTGGGGCGACGTCCCCGCGGACCGGACGCAGCGCCCATTGGAGCGCCGAGTCGAACCAGTCGGCCGTTGCCGTGGCCCGCTGCGCGCTGGTCAGATACTCCGCGGCCAGCGACCGCAGAAGACCAGGCGGGACGGCCGCAGGGTGACCGCACAGTCGCGCCTCGACGGCAGCGGTGATGACGGCCGCGCCCACCGGGTCGCTGGGCTGCTCCCAGCGGCGGATCAACTCAGGCGCGCATGCCAGGCACGATGGAATCGCCGCGTCCGCCGAGCGTTCGATCGCCTCGCGGACGCGGGGATCTTGTTCGCCAACTGTTGCCGCCCGCCGGTATTCAGGCTCTGTGAAGGCGGAGGCGAGATCGAACCTGATGGCAAGGCGGAGGATCGCGGCGGCGTCGGCGTTCAGATCCAGCGCATGCTCCGTGACGGGCGGGACGCAATAACGGTCAAAATCTGCAGGCCACATAGTCCCGATGACAAGAAGAGGACCGCTCTGCTCCGCGAGAATCTTCCGGATGGCTCGCAGACTCAGCGCGCCGGAATCCAGATAGCGGGTTAGCTCGTCGAGCCAGATGACCGAGCGGTCCAGCGGGATTCCAGAGAGCAGCAACTCGTCGAGGTCGCCCGCCGTCGGCGGGATGATCATGCGCCAGCCGGAAAGTTTGGCGCGCACAGCCTCATACACCGATCGAGTCTTGCCCGATGCCGACGGCCCTACCACGACGATGAAGCCGCTTCGGCGCGCCGCGTCGCCAACTGCCTCATGGAGTTCGGCGTCCATGTCGCGACGCACGTACTCAGGCAGCTGCGCCGACAGCGACTCAGGGAGTCCTGATGGGAGCGGTAGCGCGGCATGGATACCCAGAAGAGCCCGGTCGACCGGGGAATCGACGATGGGCCACCGTTCCGCCTCGGTGATGAACCACTCGATGAAGTCGCCTCCGGATTGAGCGCCTCGATCGGCTGTGCCCGTCACGGGATCGATCGAGCCGAGCCGAGACCGTACCCATTCCTCATGAGTCCGCTTCATCGCCTCAAGCCGTGAGACCGTCCAGGTGGCGGGATGCGAATCGATGAGCTGATGGTGATAGTTGCAGAGGAGAATCAGGTTCTCGTACTGATTGCGTTCGCGGGATGTGAGCAGGGAAGTCCCACGAGGTCCGTTGGCACTGTCGCCCACAATATGGGCTATCTCGCCCAAGGACGCCACGGGTTCGCTGTCTGTCTGCTTCGCCGTGAGCGCCTTCTTGCAGCGGGGGAAAGCGCACACGTCGCCAGAGCGTTGGAACAGCTTGCGCTGTTCCGATACAGGAACCGCCATTTGACCCCCTGAGAAGCGTCCAGCTAGTGCGGCTAATGCGGTTTCGTCTTCGGCCCACTGCTTATATCACCGAGACCGCGCCGCTAGACACTTTACGTGAGTGGCAGCGCAAACGGTCACAGCCCGCTTCGTCGTCAGCGATGGGGGGTTCGGCTTTCTCCGACCGGGAGCCAGAGTTTGTCGACGGCGTGCCTGCGCTCGCGGTGGGCGACCGCGATACCGGGATAGGGCACGATCTCCGCTGGGTCGCACGGACCATCGGCGACCACTGTCCGGGATTCCCAGCGCAGCTGAACGTGCCGTTCATTCCGCATTCGGCGCCGCCCCCTCTAGCCGGTTAGCCGAGCCGGCGGGCGATCGTGGCCAGCCGGTACTTGACCCACTCGCGCTGCGCCGTCTCCGGGCCACCGCCGTGATCATGGTCGGCCCAATGGTCGCAGGAGCGGTCGACCGACTTGAACCTGAAGAATCGGGGATTCTGTTTGAAGCTGCGGTTCTCGCACGAGATCAACTCGACGTCGCAGCCAGGCTCTGGACATAACAAGGGGAGAGCGGGGCCTCTGTCGAACGACCGCCCAGTCTTCGGGATCGCCGACCCACAACGGCGCCGACCGTGGCTGATGCCGGAGTTGAGTATGTCGCTTGCGCTGCGTATGTCGACATGGATCCATGTACCCGTTATCCCACGACCCACCGACAGAAACGCGGCGGTCACGATCGTCGTCGTCGGCGGGTGGGCGCCGTGCTGAGCCGGCTCGACTGGAAGCTCCGGGAAGTTGCACCCGCCGTGCGGGACGCGATTGCGCCCGGGCCGGATCGGGTCGGATGAGATCTAGTTCGACACTTCGGTCCAGGTCGACATGTCGCGCAGTGTCGATGCGGCGACGAGGGCGGGGCGAGGAGTGCCGTCGAAGGGTTGGTAGTCGGTGGTGTCGTCGGGCAGGACGTACCAGCGGCCGCCGCCGAGGGAGAGTTTGTCGGCGGCTTCGTGCACGGTCGCGCCGGTCAGGTCGGGTTTGTCCACCGTGCCTCCCAGGCCACTCTTACGGCCTAGTGTGTTATCAAGTTGAGTCAACCATGCCAGTCGCTGCGGACGGTTTACTGGTTGGGGTGGTGTCGGGTTCACTACCTGGTGTTATGTCAGCCACTGCTGGTGCAGTGCGCATATTCGAGTGTGCAGTATTCGGCTACGAGCGGCTGCGTTCTGGAACGCACGTTCAGGTGATTCGGTCGAAGATCGTCGGGACCATCGCACTGAGTTTGGCAGGCTCGCGCTTCGGGGATTGAGTTCATGGCTGGCGTAGCAGTAGGCCGTCCTGCGCGCGGCCGTCCGCCGCCATCATCGTCGCGAGGCTGCCCTGGTGGCGGATGACGGAGGCGAACGCGTGCATCGTGAGACGGTCGAGATCGGCGCACGTGGCGGGTGTGCCCGGAACCGGGCGTACAGGGCAGAGCACCGGGGGTGAATGGACCTGTTCCGAGCGAGGAGGATGATCAGCTTGTGAGTGTGAGGACATCGGGGCCGTGGGAGATCGTCGATTGTTTGTGCGCTTGGGTGCGGGATACGCCGTGGTGTGACTGGCTCGAGCTTGGAGGGTCGCTGGCGGTGGGTGGCGGGGATGAATATTCGGACGTCGATGCGGGACTCGGTGTTGGCGACGGCATCAAACTGCCTGAGGCGTGTGCGGCAGTTGTCGAGGCCGCAGGCCGTTTCGCGGCAGTGAGTGACACCTTGTTGCAGGACGTCGGTGCTTCCACGGCGGCGACGCATGTGATTGTGCAGTACGAGGACGGTAGGCAACTCAGCCTGGTGGTGCTCGCGGGGTCTGATCGACCGGGTGTGCCGCCCGGGGCTCGAGTGTTGTTCGACCGGACGGGCCGGTTGAAGGAGAAGTGGTTGCCGTCGCAGCTTGAGGCCTCGTTCGATGAGCGACGTGAATGGGCGTTCCTGTCTTGGTTGAATCTGGGAGACGCAGCCAAACATGGCAGGCGAGGTAAAATGTGGCGGGCTATACATTCGCTTGATCAGGCCAGGGACTGCGGGTGGAAGTTGCATGCGGCGGCGCGGGGGCTTGACTATCCCTCCTTCGGACTGGTTTCCGTGCAAACGGCGAAATGTCCGCCGCCGCCGGGGATCGAGGAGTCCTATCCGCGTGGGATTGAATCCGGAAGCATCAGGAGGGCCGTTTTGTCTCTTGCTCCCGTGCTCGGGCCGCTCACCGAGGGGCTGTCAGTTGGGGGAGTGAGAGCGGTGACTGAACGGAACCTGTCGGTCGGCTGGACGCATGAGTGACTCATCAATAGAGTCGTCGCCATCCTGCGTCGACAGGAATCCTGGCGCCGTTGATGTAGGACGATTCCGATGAGGCCAAGAACTTCACCGCAGACGCAATTTCGGTAGGTCTAGCGAGCCGTCGTGCGGGCACGTCACCTGTCAGGTATTCCACGGTGGCGGCGGCGTCTTTCGCTGGGAGTCCGAGCTTGCCGAAGAACCCGGTATCTGTCGGGCCTGGCGCGACGCAGTTGACCCGGACGCCGGTCTCCGTTAGTTCCGCTGCCAGCGACATGGTGAGGGATTCCACCGCGGCCTTGGTGGACGCGTAGACCGCCTGCCCGCGAGTGCCCACGGTGTCGATGGCGCTGCCAACGAGCACAATGGCTGCCGCCGGTGAGAACAGAGGGATCATGGCCTGGACCAAGAAGAAGGGGCCGCGGTAGTTCACGGCGACCTGTTCGTCGAAGTCCTGTGGCGCTACCGCTCGGGCCAGTTGTGCCTTGCTGACCCCGGCGGCGATCACGAGGCCGTCCACAGCTCCCAGCTCCTGGGACACCAGGCTGGTCAGGTCACGAATGCTTTCTAGCGAGGCCAAGTCCAGCACTGCAGGGGCCACCGTCGGTCCGAGGTGGGCAGCCGTGGCTGTGACTGTCGAGGATCTACGTCCGGTGATAACCACACGGGCACCAGTCGGGTTCGTCCACTGTGCCTCCCAGGCCACTCTTACGGCCTAGTGTGTTATCAAGTTGAGTCAACCATGCCAGTCGCTGCGGACGGTTCACTGGTCGGGTGGTGTCGGGTTTACTACCTGGTGTTATGTCAGCCACTCGGCTTGACTGCAGGGTGGTCGGCGGGTCAGGATCCTTGACAGAGTTCGTGCGTATGTTCGAGTGTTTGTCGCTGGCTTCCCCCCACGGCAGAGCGTGTGTGGTGTGGAGCTGGTGTGGCGTTCAACAATCCTGCTGTTCCGTGGCGTGAGATCCAGTGGGTCGCGTCCGGTCGTCCTCGTGTGGAGGGTGATGGGAACGATTCGTCGGCGTGGTCGCGTAAGCGGGAGGGCTATGCGGGGCCGCCGGTGGGTTGGCGGGTCCGTGAGGGGGACGACGACGGCGGCGCGGTGCTGCGGGTTCCGTACGCGGAGTTGCACGCGCATTCGAACTTCAGCTTCCTCGATGGCGCCAGCCACCCGGAGGAGCTGGTCGAGAAGGCCGCCCGCCAGGGCTTGGATGCGGTCTTCTTGACTGATCATGACGGCATGTACGGGGCGGTGAGGTTCAACGAGGCCGCCCGCGAGCTCGGGGTCCGGGTCGGGTTTCGGCGCGGAGTTGTCGCTGGATCTGGCCGCGCCGCAGAACGGGGTGGCGGATCCGGGTGGGGCGCACCTGCTGGTGCTGGCCCGCGGCCTGGAGGGCTACCGCCGCATGTGCCGGGTGATTTCGCGGCCGCAGTTGGCCGGTGGGGAGAAGGGCCGCCCGGTCTACGACGAGGACGCGCTGGTCGACGTCCTGGCGGGGCATGTGCTGGTGCTGACAGGCTGCCGCAAGGGCCGGGTCCGCCGCGCCCTGGCCGCGGACGACAAGGCCCGGGCGATGTCGGAGCTGGTGTCCCTAGTGGACCGGTACGGACGAGACAACGTGGCGGTGGAGCTGATCGACCACAGCCTGCCCCTGGATTCGACCTACAACGACACGCTGGCGTCGATGGCAGAGGCGGCGGAGGTAGTGACGGTGGCGACGGACAACGTCCACTACGCCCACCCCGGCAGGGGCCCGCTCAGTGACGCGGTCGCCGCGGTCCGCGCCCGCCAGTCGCTGGATGACATGGAGGGCTGGCTGTCGGCGGCGCACATGGCGTTCGTGCGTTCCGGTGCCGAGCAGGCCGAATTCTTCGCCCGGTATCCCGGCGCGGTTACCCGCGCTGCCCTGCTCGGCGTCGAATGCGCCTTCGACCTGAACCTCGTCGCCCCGGATCTGCCGCCGTTTCCGGTCCCGGCGGGGCATGACGAGATGTCGTTCCTGCGGGAGCTGACGTGAGCGGGGGGCGGCGAAACGCTACGGGCACCGGGACGTTTATCCGAAGGCCTACGCCCAGCTCGAGCACGAGCTGAGCGTGATCGAGAAGCTAGGGTTCCCAGGGTATTTCCTGGTGGTGTAGGACGTCGTCCGGTTCTGCCGCGACGCCAACATTTTGTGCCAGGGGAGGGGATCGGCGGCGAACTCCGCGGTTTGCTACGCGCTGGAGATCTGCCACGCCGACCCGGTGAAGTGGGGGCTGTTGTTCGAGCGGTTCCTGGCGCCGGGTCGGGACGGGGCCGCCGGACATCGACATCGAGTCCGACCGCCGCGAAGAGGCGATCCAGTACGTCTACGACAAACACGGCCGGTTCCATGCGGCGCAGGTGGCGAACGTGATCACCTACCGGGCGCCGTCGGCGATCCGGGACGCCGCCAAAGCCTTAGGTTTCAGCCCGGGCCAGCAGGACGCCTACAGCAAGATCGTCAACCGCTGGGCCGGCGTGAAGAAAACCAGTGTCGAGGCCGCGGGGGAGATCCCGCACGAGATCCTCGAACTCGCCGACGCCTTCGAAGACTTCCCCCTGCACCTGGGGATCCACTCCGGTGGCATGGTGATCTCGAAGAAACCGGTGTCGGAGGTGGTGCCGGTCGAGTGGGCCCGCATGCCCGGCCGATCGGTGCTGCAATGGGACAAAGACGACTGCGCCGCCGTCGGGCTGGTGAAGTTCGACCTGCTCGGCCTCGGCATGCTCTCCGCCCTGCACTACATGATCGACCTCATCGCCGAATACCACGGGGAGACAGTCGACATCGGCAAGCTCGACCTCGCCGCCCCGAATGTCTATGACATGCTGTGCGCTGCGGACGCGATCGGGGTGTTCCAGGTCGAGTCCCGGGCGCAGCTGGCGACGTTGCCGCGGCTGCGGCCGAGGAAGTTCTACGACCTCGTCGTCGAAGTCGCCCTGATCCGGCCGGGCCCGATCCAGGGCGGCTCCGTCCACCCCTACATCGCGCGCCGCCGAGGCGAGGAAACCTGGAAACACAAACATCCCTTGCTGGCGCGGAGTCTCGATAGGACACTCGGGGTGCCGTTGTTTCAGGAGCAGGTCATGCAGATGGCCGTCGACGTCGCCTCCTTCACTCCCGCCGAGGCGGACCTGTTGCGGCGGGCGATGGGCGCGAAACGCTCCAGCGCCAAAATGCGGAAACTCGCGAAACGGTTCTTCGACGGGGCGGCGGCGAACGGCGTCGACCGCGACACCGCCGTGTCCGTGTTCGAGCAGATCCACGC
>NZ_LQCI01000031.1 GCF_001613935.1 Amycolatopsis regifaucium | reverse complement strand
GCCTGGACGTCGCGGAGCTGCTGATCCGACGCGGCACGGTGTACATGGTGGGCGCGGAGGAAGGCCACACGGCGCCGCTGGTGGCGGCGTTGACCGCGCACATCGCGCGGGAGGCCCGCCGTATCGCCTCCGAATCCCCGGGCGGCAGGTTGGATCCGGCGTTGACGCTGGTCCTGGACGAGGCCGCGTTGATCTGCCCGATTCCGCTGGACAACTGGACCGCGGACATGGGTGGCCGCAACATCACCATCCACATCGGGGCCCAGTCCCGCGCGCAGCTGCGGAAGCGGTGGGGCGACACCGGGTGTGCGGCGATCATGACGAACTCGGCGACCGTGCTGATTCTGGCCGGTGCCCGCGACGCCGATGACTTGCAGGCGTATTCGCTGCTGACCGCCGACCGGCACGAGAAGGTCGAGACCGAGGACGTCGACGGCCGGGTGACCGGGCGGACGCCGCAGCGGGTGCCGGTGCTGTCGCCAGGGCAGATCGCGCAGCTGCCGGAGCTGCACGCGGTAATCGTGCGCCGGGGGATGCCCGCCGCGATCGGGAAGCTTCAGATGGCGTGGAAGCGCCGCGACGTGAAGGCCGTGGAGCGCCGCGAGCGGTACGGCGATCTGCTGGAGCGGTGGGACGAGCGCCGCGAGCTGTGGCTCACGAAGGCCGGGGCGTTCGTGGACATGCTCGCCGACCGGGTCGAGCCATGGGTGGCCCGCGCCCAGGACTGGGCTGCGCAGCGCCGTGCCACTCGGGCCGCCCGGGTCACTGAGCCGCTGGTGGTGCGGGCCGAGGCCGAGCGGGTCGAGGTCGAGCCGGTCGACACCGAGGGGCGGTGGTCCTGATGAACCCGAACCAGCCGTTCATGCCGGTCGAGACGTTCCGGATCACGACGGTGATCGAGCAGCTGGCCCGCGAGTTCGCCGCGCACTCGGGAGAGTCCCGTCGCCTGGTCGCGATGCTGGTGGAGATCATCGTGTGGCGCACGGTCAACGGCCAGCCCGCCGAGCAGATCACCGCGTTCCTCGACGCCCACATCTCACCGGGTGTGCGGGAGGACTTCGTGACCTGGGTGGTCAGCGAGACCACCCGTCGCCTGTCCACCGCTCCGGGTGGGGGTGCGCGATGAAGCTGCACATGCCCGCGCTTGTCGGGACCGTCCAGCTCCAGGTGGCCGCCGAGTACAGCACCGCGGAGCCGTTCGCCGTGACGCTGACATTCCCGACCGAACCGGTCGAGGCCGAGTGGGTGCTCAGCCGGGAACTGCTCAACGAGGCCCTGAACACCGGGACCGCCGGGATCGGCGATGTACGAATCACCGCCCGGGGCGACCTGGTGGTGCTCGCACTGTCCACTCCAGACGGCAAGGGCGTAGCGATCTTCCGTCGTGACGCTCTCGCCGCGTTCGTCTCCCTGACCTACCTGATGGTCCCGGCCGGAGCCGAGTCCGACGTGCTCGACTGGTCGGCCGCCGCCGAGATGTTTCCGGGGGTGAGCTTCGGATGAGCGCCCCCACCGCCCCGCGCGTGTGGCTCGCCGCCGGCGTGGCCGACAAGCCCGCCCCGACCGATCAGCCCGTGGTGCGCGACGACTTGATGCACCTGTGGTTCCCCGGTGAGGACGGGCTGTGGCACACCGCCGACGGCCGTCACCACGCCGCCTGGACCGAACTCCACGCCCGTTTCGACCTCGTTGAGGTGACCAACCGATGACTTTCACGTCCGCTGAAATCCTCGCCGACATCCCGGCAACCATGATCGCCAAGGTTTCCGACCTGCCGAAGCCGCTCGGCTCCACCCGCTCTGTTGCCGACGACGTCGAGGTGCTGCGGCCGCTGCTGGCGAAGTACAAAAACTACGAGACCGCCGAGGCCGCTGTGATCGCGCTGCACGCGGTATTCCTCCACCGTGCCGCGCTGGCCTTCCGGCCGGACAAGTTCGCGGTGCCTGCGGCCGTGCTGTTCGGGCTCGGTCGCGCCCTACAGCCGGGATACCGGACCGTGCCCGACGAGGTCGTTCTCAACGTCATCGCCCACGCGATCCGCGCGGCGCTGGCCGCCGATGACTGGCAGCAGCACGACGACGGGTCGCACCTGGAGCTGGCCCGGTCCTGGATGGCGCACGCCTACCTGGTGGCCGGTGTCGAAAGTGGCGGTGCCCGATGAACGAGAAGAAGGAGTCCGAGTTCGCGACGTCGGCGGCGGTGGCAGGTCTGGCCCGTGAGGTCGAGGGCCTGCGGATGACGATGGAAGCGGTTACCCCGCTGCCGGAGCAGGTGCGGGCGCTGCACGACGTGGTCGAGCCGCTGCCCGAGCAGGTCACGAAGCTGGCGAAGGTCGTGAAGGCCCTGGTGGAGCAGGTCAACGACGAGGAGCCGGGGAAGAAGACCCGCCCGTTGTCGTGGCTGGACCTCGCCGACGGCGGCGACGTCGACGGCGCCGACGAGGCGCAGACGGTGTTGACGGAGCTGTCGGTGTGGCTGGCGCGGGTGTATTTGCGCTACCACGGCGCGGAGCTGCCCGAATGCTGGTGGTGGCACCCCGACGTGGTCGAGGAACTGGTGTGCCTGATGCGCTCGTGGCTCGCCGCCTACGTCGACAA
>NZ_LQCI01000030.1 GCF_001613935.1 Amycolatopsis regifaucium | reverse complement strand
CTGGTGTGCCTGATGCGCTCGTGGCTCGCCGCCTACGTCGACAAGGACGCCACCGTCGCCCGCGCCGCGGACTGGCACGACCGGTACCGGCCGGGTGTGGTGAAGCGGATCAAGGCGGCGACGGCGAACTGCTCGCTGGAGAACCACCAGCAGGGCGGCGACCTGTTCCTGCCCGCCCCGCGTGTCCCGTCCGGGACGGCGCTCGCGCCGATCTCCCAGTGGTGGGGGACCGCCCGCACCGAGACCGCGCCCGAGCCGGACGCCGACGTGGTCGCCGACGCCCGCGCGGCCGAGGCCGCCCGCCGCCGCAACGGGGGTGGTCGGCGATGAGCGAGAACCTGATCTGGCAGTCGAAGACCGAACGGTCACGCAGTTTCGAGGAGCTGCAGCTGGCTGCCCGCGACACACTGCGCCTGTACGCGGGGTGGCGGCGGGACCAGGAACGGCCGAACGAGCAGGCGATCCAGAGCCGGGTGAAGCTGGCGCCCCCGGTCGGTGCGCTCGCGGCCGAGGTGTTCGAGCGGCTGACCGGCGCGGGCATGGCCGAGGACCAGGCGACCACGGTCGCAGCGGAGACCGCCGCGGCGGTGATGGTCCGTCGTCAGGCCGGGGCACCCGAGCAGGCCGACATGGTGATCGACGCCTCCGCCGAACTCATCGATCAGGTCGCCCACGGACGGGATGAATCCGTCGCGCTGGCGGACTTCCGCGAGGCGATCGTGGGATGGCGCGGCGACGGCGACAGCGGCGGGCGCTTCAGGCAACCGGTCTTGGTCACGTTCCCCGACGGCACCGTCGTGCCCGATGGTGCCGAGGTGGTGCCCGGGATCCGGGAAACCGGGCCCCGGCACAGGATCGTCGCCCCGCAAGTCGAGACCGGAATCGACGCCTACCTCGCCGCCCGCGGTGAAGGACTGGACATCCACGACGCCCTCGACCGCGCGAGCACCAGCCCCGGGGTGCGTGAGGCCGTCTCCGAGTTCGCCGATGAGGTCGAGCTGTACGGCACGGATATCGACACCGCCCGTACCGCGGCGGTCGCTGGCACTGTCGCCGACGCCGCGCTCGGGCAGTTCCAGTCGCTGCGCAACGCCGGGGTCGACGCCGACCACGCGGCGGTGACCGCCGCCGGCGGCGACCCGGTCGCCCTGCACGCGATCGGCGGGTTCATCGCCCGGGTCCGGGACGGATTCCCCGAGGACATCGCCGACCCGGATGCCTGGGCCGCAGCGGTGACCGCCGTCCACTCCGGCGAGCGCTACCAGGGCGGCATCCCGGACGGTGTCGAACTGCCCGGATTTCACTTCTCCCGCGACTTCGCGCAGCGGGCCATCGAGACGCACACCCCCGGCGAGCCGCCCGAAGATCGTGAAGGGATCGACGTCGAAGCCGTCCGCCGCTACGAGTGGCTCACCCGCCACGGCATGGACCCCGGTGCGGCGACCCGTCTGGCCGCTGTGGACACCGCCGCGTACCGGGCTCAGCGGCAGGCCCGGGAGGAGTCCGACGCCATCGCCGCCGCCGAAGCCGTGATCCAGAACGTCGGGTCCGACCTGGACCTCGCCCGCGCCGTCGAGGAGGACGGCGACGGATTCGAACCCGACGTGCCCGACCCTGTCGTGGCCGAGGCCGAGCAGCTGGCGTTGGACCACAACCACGACGTCGCGGTGAGCGCTGTGGAGCTGTTCGAGAAATGCCGCCGCTACGGCCGGAACGAGGCCGAGGCCCACGAGGACGTGCTGAACGCCGCCGCCGCCGAGGACCGCGCGGTCGCCGACACCGCGCTCGGTCACTACCACGAATACCGCCGCGACGGGTTCGACGCGCACACCGCCGCCGGGCTCGCCGCCGACGTCGCCGCCGACGAACTCACACCCGAGTTCGGGCACGAGCCCACTGTGGACGACCGTGACGCCGACACCGCGACCGGCGAGAACCAGGACGTCATGGAGCAGGACTGGGCCAAGCTGACCCAGGCCGCGACCCGGCTCGCCGCCGAGCGGTACCGCGATATCGCGTTCCTCCGCTCGACGGCCGCGGCCGGCGCCACCGACCCGGTGGTGCGGGCACGGCTGGAACGCGAAGCCCGCGAGGCCACCGCCGCCGCCGACGGCTACGCCGCACGCGCCGCCGAGCTGGCCGACGGCAACGAGCCGTGGGAAGAGGTGGAGATCGCCGAGCAGGTGGAGCGGGCTCGCGTGGCCGCGACCCACGACGTGCTCGACAACCCCAGCGAGACGTCGGAGCAGTTGCGGCGGCGCGAGATCGCCGACGCGACGGTGCTGTCCTACCTCACCTGGCAGCAGGAAGGCATCCCGCCGGAGGAGATCGCGCATCGGCTGGAGCGGGTCTCACCGATCGGCGCGAAAGCCGTCAGCGACTACGAGCAGCTGATCACCATCGGCTACGACCCCGACGACGCGCGGGCGATGGCGGCCGACACCGCGACCCAGGACCCCATTCCTTCCGGTGGCAGCGACGACGACCCGGACGAGCTGATGCCCGCCGGAGACGCGATGCAGAACTACTTCGTCGCCGACGACGCGGTGGGCCGCTTCGCGCGGCTGCGCGCCGCAGGCTGGGACGACGAAGCCGCCATGGCCCGCGCGGCGGTCGAGGCCAGCTCCGAGGAGACCGGCCTCGCGGTCGCGGCGGTCATGGCCTACCGCCGCCAGCTCGACGCGGGCCAGAGCCACGACGAGGCCCGATCCGCCGCTGTAAGCGACGTGGCCACCGAGTTCACCCCGCGCATCAGCGCTGAACAGGCCAGCCAAGTCCGCGCCACGCTCGCCCATCCCGCCGCCGCCCAGACGGCCCCGCAAGAGACCGGAAACGAGTCCACTGTGGAAAACGACGAACTTGGAAATTCGGCGCCGGACACCGGTCCGCGCGAAGACAACGTCATCGCGGTTTGGGACGACGTCGAGCCTGGCCCGCTGGCAACAGTCGCTCTGCATTCCCTGTCGGCCCGGTTCCTGCGCCCGGGTGACCGGTTCGAGTGGAACGGTGAGATCTACACCGCCGACGACGCCGCCGTTGAGCACGACGGCATGGTCACGGTTCCGTTGGAACTCAGTGACGGGTCGAATGCCTGGGTTGATGTACCAGCAACCGCAATGGTGCCACTGCACCACGACGAAGTGCCGGTCGCACATGCTCTCGGCGCGCCGGAAGTCAACGACCCCACGTCATTCAGGACCACGAACTCAACCAGCACTGAACGCGGCGCCGAACACCCGTCGGCGGTGTCGACGGGATCGATCAACGAAAGCGACCTCGACCACGCCGACACGGACGAGGAGGTCGCCTGGAATCCGGTGGCCGGTGAGCAGGATGTCGACGACAGCCAGATCGCGGCGATGCCGCCGACGTCGTCGCTGCCCGAGCGGGAACCGGAGCGAAGCTGGATCGCACGCAACCTGCCATCGCACACCACGACACAGGCCGACGAGGACGAGGACGAGGACGGACTTGCCCAGCACCAGGCGGAATTGCGTGCGGAACGCGAGTACATCACCGCACTGGCAACCGAGCTGGAAATCGAGCAGGCCCGCGACATCCTGCGGAGCGCCGAGGAACTCGGCCAGCATCTCGCGGGCTGCAACCTCGAGGTCAGCCAGTGCTCCACATGCAGCGTGCAGGAGCAGGACAGCAGCGGCAACTTCTGGACTTACGACGTCCCTGCCGCCCGTGTACGCCTGGCCCACCGCGACACCGGAGATGAGTCCACTGTGGAAACCAACGAGCCGGGAACCTTCGCACAGGCCGAGGCCGCCGCCACCCGACGGCGCAACGACGAAGAGCTGTACCAGTCGCAGGTCCAACAGCGCTACCAAGCGCTGCTCAGGGACGGGGTCGACATGGTCACCGCCTTGCGTCGGGCGGAGGAAGCCGCCGGCGAGCTGTGGCAGTCCGAACCGTGGTCTGCGGTCATCCCGCGCGAAACCCGGCCAGCGGCCGACACCGCCGACGAGATGGTCAGCGAGTCCACGACGTTCACGCTGTTCGCGCCGGGCGATGTGGTCCGTAGCCGCACCACAGGTGAACTCTCGACCGTCACCGGCGCCGCGGAGGTGTGGGACCCGGCGTTCTACGCACCCGCCGACGAGATCGAGGTACCCGAGGTTCCCGAGCGGGCACCGGAACCGGGCAGCTGGATCGCGCGGAACCTGCCTGCCCGCGGCAGCACCGCGAACGCGTGGCCAGCCGTGGACCAGGACGAGACCACCGACGTCACCGCTGAGACTACGTCGAGCTCGGACTGGGAGGAGATGGAGCGCGTGCGGGATGTGGTGCGGAGCCTGCCGGATGGGCCGATCACGGACGACGACCTGGCGCGGGTGGGAGTCACGGGCGAGCAGTACGACCGGCTCATGATCGAGGAGCGAACGTTCGAGGCGGATCGCGCCCCGGAACCGGGCAGCTGGATCGCGCGGAACCTCCCGGCTCGTGCCGTCGAACCTCCCGAGGCCGACGTGGCCGACGGTCGCGGAACGTTCATGCTGCCCGTCTCCGACGAGGACTCGGCGGATCGCTGGGACGACCTTCGAGAGTCCGGTGACGACCTCCCTGTTGACCCGGTCCGCGAGCGCGACGCGGGCGACCGGTTGCAGGACTGGATCGAGGAACGCGAAGACGAGCTTGAGGCCGACGAGCGCGACGCCACGGAGTACGTGCTGGATGGCATTGACGATGTGCTCGCCGAGGAACGCGGCTACGCCCTGATGGAGCAAGAAAGAGCCAGGCGCGAGAACGCGGCACGCGCTGCGGATACCGACGAGAACTCCGAACCTTCGTGGCTGACTGATCCGGACACCGAGTCTCGCCTCGCCGGGATCCTCGACCGTTACGACTCGATGCGCGCCGAATGCGCCCGCCTGCTGAAAGACGCCGAGGCCCGGATGCGGCGCGGGGATGACGCCGAAGACACCGAGCGCGCGGAGCGGTGCGCCCGGTGGAACGCCGAGGACGAGGCCGTCGCCGAGAGTGTCGACGACGAGACCGAGGGGTGGGAGCAGCGGTGAAGATGACCGAAGCGCAGGCGCAGCGGGTCGCCGAGTTCGGCCAGGAGGCTTACGAGGTGCGGCTGCTGTCGTTCGACGGCGCCCACTCCGCTGGCGAGACGCCGAGCCAGCTTTACAGGCGCACGATCCGGGAGCAGTGTCACGCCCTGGGTGTGGCCGAACGCGATTTCTATGTGTATTTCCCTGATGCGGGCGCGGCGTTCCAGCCGGAGGTGGTCACCGGGTGGCGCGGTGGCCCGGTCAAGCGGGGCATGCCGATGGTCACGTCGGAGACGCCGGACGCGTACCTGCGATCGCTGGGTGACGCGGCGATCGACCGTTACGAGCGGGCGCTGGCCGACGGGCTCGACCCGGTCACCGCGCACCGGCAGGCGGCCGGGGACACCGTCGTGGCCAACGACGCCATCGAACACTACGCCCGCCGCCGCAAGGAAGGCATGGCCCGGGCCGAGTCCCGTGTGGCCGCGACGACAGAGTCCGCGGCGCAGGGCCTGCGGGCTCTGGACCGGGACGGTGGTGTCCTGCCACCGGAGTCGGAGTGGGAACGCCCCGCCCCGGTCGACCGCCCGGACCTGGAGCGTGACGCGGCGCCCGCCGAGATCGCGCGCGACGCGATCGACCACGTCACCGACCTGGTCGTCGCGGGCGTCCGGGTCGACGACGCGCACGCCGCGGTGACCACCGTTCCGGGCGTGGACGCGGCGGTGCGGGACTTCCGCGCCCGCGTCGAGGACGGGGCCAGCTGGGCAGAGGCTCGCCAGCAGGTACTCGACGGGCTGCACGTCCCCGCCGAGTTCGGTGTCGAGGACGTCACCGGGTCGGCCGAGGAGACCGGCCGCGCCGCACTCGCGGAGCGAGTGGCCGAGTGCGCGCAGACGGTGGACGGCGTCGACGAGCTGGTGCGCGGCGGCGACCGCATCGACGAGGACACCGAGCGCGCGGAGCGGTGCGCCCGGTGGAACGCCGACGACGAAGCCGCCGCCGACGACACCAGCGAGGGGTGGGACCAGTGAGCAAGTCCAAAAGCACGTGGGCGACGGCGGGGTTCTGGCTGCCGGGCCTGGTGGTAGCGATCTGCGCCGCGATCGCGACCGCGCACGGCCTGTTCGAGGTCGTGGTGGCGTCCGGGGTGTTCGCCAGCATCGCGTGGACCTACCCGGTGATCACCGACGGTCTGGCGATCGTGGCGTATGTGGCGACGTCGCGGCTGACGGGCGCGGGACGCCGGTACGCGTGGGCGGTGGTGATCCTCGCGGCCGGGCTGTCCGGGTTGGCGCAGGCGGTCTACTTCGTGGGCGGCTTCACCGCCCCCGTGCCGCCGGGGCCGAACGGCGAACCGGGTTCGGCGGGGAATCCGCCGCCGGAGTTGCTGCGGTTCTGGGTGGGGGCGTGGCCAGCGGTGGCGGCGGCGATCGTGGCGCACCTGCTGTTCATGCTCAGCGAGCTGCGCTCTGGCCGGAAGTCGTCCAGCGAGTCGACCAAGGCGTCCGGCATCAAGCCGCCCGCGGTCGCCGAGACCGCGCGGCCGTTGCCCGTCCAGGCGAAGCCCGTCCAGTCGGCCGCGTCGCCGGGCCCCCTCGTCCAGCCGCCGTCCGTCCAATCCGGGCTTGTCCAGCCGACACCGTTGGACAAGCCCGCAACGCCTGCCGGAACTGAACGTCCAGTCGACCAGCCGGAATCCGTTCAGCCACCGCATGGCGCGTCGCCCATCGACGAGGAGCCGAAGCCGGAGCGTCCAGCCGTGACGCCGTCGTCGCCGAAGCGGGACCGCGCACTGCACGAGGCCCGCAAGTACCAGGCACGTCACGGCAGCCTTCCGACCGTCGATCAACTCCACGAAGCGGCCCACGTTTCCCGAGGCACCGCCGGAACCGTCCTCAAAGAACTCCGGGAACAGCCCCACCACCTTCACGTCATCACGAATCTCAATGCCACCAAGGCCAACTCATGATCAGCACGTCACCCAGCACCACAACACACGTCAGTAAGCCACCAAGTCAGCCCAAGACACCCATCAGCCACACACCCAGCAAGTACTCACCAAGCCAAAGAACGAGTGCACACCTATGCATCACGATCTGTCGGGCCGGTGCGCCCTGGCGGGCGCCCGGGAACACCCCCACCGTTGTTGATCTTCAAAGCCCGTGTGTTGATCTTGAAAGGGGGCCGGGATGCTGACGCTGTCGAACGGATACTCGGTTTCCTACCTCACTGAGGAGGTCGCGAAAGGGCGGGAGAACTACTACACCGACGCGGTCGCCGAGGGGGAGCCGCCGGGCCGTTGGTACGGCGGCGGGGCCGAGAAACTCGGCCTCTCGGGCCTGGTCGACGAGCAGGACATGCGGGCGGTTTACGAGCAGTTCGTCGACCCGCGCGACCCCGCGTTCAAGGATCCAGCGCGGTGGGCGGAGGCGTCCACTCTCGGCCACACCGGGCGGAACTATCCAACGGCGGACGAGTTGTACGCCGCCGTGTTGGACGCCGAGCCGGGCGCGACGGCTGAACGCCGCGAGGAATTGCGGCTGGAGGCGAACAAGTCCGCGCGGAAGAACGTCGCCTTTTTGGACGCCACGTTCAGCGTCCAGAAGTCGGTGACGGTCCTGCACACGGCGTTCGAGGCACAGCAAGTGAACGCTGAACGGACGGCTGGACGGTTGTCGGACGCGCTCGCCGCCGCGATGGCGGCGGGCGCGGATCCGGCCGAGCTGGCGGAGATCGCCCGGCAGCGTGACGACGCCCGCGAGGCGGCGTTGTCGTGGCGGACGCACAGCGACGCGGTGGAGGACGCGATCTGGGCCGGGAACCGGGCGGCGCTGGACTACCTGTCCGAGCACGCCGGGTACTCGCGGGTCGGGCATCACGGCGGGGCCGCGGGCCGGTTCATCGACGCCCACGATTTCGTGGTCGCCAGCTTCTTTCAGCACGACTCGCGCAACCACGATCCGCAGCTGCACATCCACAACGCGATCCTCAACCGCGTCGAAGGCGCTGACGGGCAGTGGCGCACGCTGGACGGCCGCGCCCTGTACGCGCACCGGGGCGCGGCGGCGGCGGTGGGTGAGCGCACCACCGAGGAGCACTTGGCGAAGGCGCTCGGGGTGCGGTTCGTCGCCCGCCCGGACGGGAAGTCCCGCGAGGTCGCCGGGATCGATCAACGGGTGATGGATCTGTTCAGCTCGCGCCGCCGCGCGATCACGAAGAAGACCGCCACG
>NZ_LQCI01000029.1 GCF_001613935.1 Amycolatopsis regifaucium | reverse complement strand
TTCACCGGAGTAGGAAGGTATTGCTGGCGACCAACGCGTTGCTGATCCGCGGAATCGCGCAGGTGACCGAGGGAACGTGCACGGTGGTCGCGGACCAGGTGCGGCCGTTGGACCTGCAAGGCCTGGCGTCGAAGTCGCGGGACTTCCGGTGACCGGCGCGAACCGGGAATGGCGAACGCTAGAGATACCGATCCGGCCAGGGGCCGGGACACCAAAACAATGCCCCTGGGGTCATGATCTGGCGGTCGGCGGAGCGCGGCAAGGTTGGTCACAGGACTATCGGGCACCGGAATGGCTCTGCGAGGCCTGCCACGCGTTGACCGGTGCCGGTGGTGTCTGGGCGGTGATCGACACCGCTGTCGAGCGGCAGGTCATGGAAACCGCCGTGGACGAGTACGGCATGCGATTGGTCGTCGTGCCGCCACCGGTTTTTGCGGGGATCGGCGTCATTCAGCTTCGTCTGGGTCGCACGGTCTTCGGCGAGGCGCGCCTGTCGCTGTGTCCGGTCGACCGGCGCGCGATCTTCGTCCATGTCGAGGTCGAGGAGAAGCATCGGCGGCGCGGTGCTGGACGTGTGTTGGTTGCTGCCGCAGCGGCGCGGGGAGTTGGGTACGGCTGGACGACGCTTCCGATCGGGCGTGACCCGATCGCGGTCGCTTTCTGCGCTCGGATTGGGGCGCTCGGCCCAGCGAGTCCGCACCCATGCTCGCACCAGATCGAAGCGAGAGTGGTGCCAGCCGGAGCTCGATGGACGAAATGGTGGTGAGGTAGGCGATCCGGTACCGAACTACTATGTCGGCTGACCTCAGTGCGGAGGTGGCTAGGCAGCTGGTCTGTTCACGGTCTTGTTGTTGTGCTCGGCTTCCTCGAAGGTCAGAGCGCGTTCGGCTGCGTCGAAGAGATCCTTATAGGTGATGACCTCTACTCGGGACAAGTGGGCGTTGTATGAACGGATGGTCTGATTGACGGCGCGTTCGTCGATGCCTTCGACGTGGTCTGGGTGTCCTATTACGACGGTGGCGAAAACGCGTCGCAGGTCGTAGCTGATTCCCTGTTCGTAGAGGTAGGTCGTGGTGAGTGTGGCGCCCGTTTCGTCGAGGCCTCTCAGGTAGTTCATCGCTTGACTGGTTGCCTGGTGAACGTTGGTCCCGACAATATGGTGCTTGCGCCAGGGATGGACGAGCTTTGGAATTGCCGGACCTTTGAGTTCGACGATGTGCAGGGCGCCGTCCGCGCTGAGAAGAGGGATGTCGTGCTGGTCGAGCGGGGCCAGATTTCGTTTGGCTGCCACGCCGACGTAGCGGCCGCCGAACAGCCAGTATGCGTCGCCGATCTTGCGTTGGAGATCAGTCTCGGTCGTCGTGGGCTGGCGGACGAGTTCCTGTAGATCGGAGACAAGCTGGCGTCGGCGGGCCAGGGTCGCTTCGTGGACTGCGGAGACACCGGCGTTGGTGGCCGCGACAGCCCCAGCGAGCTGATCCAGGTCGCCGGTCCGCTGCAAGGCGGCAACGAGTTGAGCTGTGTCGATCTCGCCACATTCGAGCATCGCAAGCAGCGTCGCGGTTGGCGATGTCGTGTCAACCAAGCGGAAGCGGCCCTTCTCGGACACCTCGGCTTCGAGAAAAGTGGCAAGCCGTGTGATCTCGTCGTTCTCGCAACTCCATCTGCGCAGCGGGTTCGCGAAGTCGTACCCGGGCTGTGTGGGATGACGGGGAAAAGTCCGGAAGCAGAGCTCACGCCGGCGAACTTCCTGAGTGGCTCCTTCACCGAAGGTGGACAGGGTGACGGTTTTACATACTTGTGGCCCCTGTTTCAGGACCGCCCCGGTCGCCCCGAGCTGTCCCGGCCCCTTGTTCTCGCCGGCTACCCAGATGGTGAAGCCATCACCGCTGCTGTCCATCGGCATCTCCTGCGCGCTTCATGACCACGGGAAGGTCGTGCACGGGAGTCGGCGATGCCGTCGTAAGTGTTTCAGCGTCGGGTGGGCGCTACCCGCCGTCATGGCTGCCGCTGGCCGGATCGGCGGCGAAGACAGGAAGGCCTCGGCTGTGTGGCTTCGACGGGTTGGCCAGGAGAACAGGCAACCCTGCCTGAGGCGGTTCCGGGTCGTCGGGGCGCCTCAGGTGTATTCGGTGCCGGATCAGCCGCAGTTGCTGCGACGTGCGGGCGCCGGCCGGACCAACAAGGGCACCGCAGTACCCTCTACCCGACCACGGCGATCCCACCTGAACTGCGCCCGGTCTTGACCGGCACGCGTCCATGGAAACGCCTGGCTGCCTTCAATCACCTCCCGGATCACCCGACGATGCGCGCCACCGCCGCCGCACTGGGAGTTGGCGCTACAGTGCGGCGGTGGACTCAGGATGGCCGCGACCGAGCCGACGTACCGCTGAGCTGATGCGGGACGTCGCAGAGCGCCTTCTGGCTATGACGAGTTCGGCCGTCGATGAGGTGGTAGCCGCTGCCCACCGGGAGGCCGAGTACCGCGCGTTGCTGGAGGACCCGCAGTTCGCGGCGGCCGACCGGCACATGAGCAAGGTCTATTTCAGGCATTGGCTGTCGGCCATCCTGCAGGACCCCGGGGCGCGAGTCGGGCCGTGCGTCGACCCGGGAGTCCAGCAGTTCGCACGCGATCTGGTGCGACGCGGCCTGGACACGCACGACCTCGGTTCGTGGCGGGGTGCCCAGCACGTGGCGTGGGAGTTGTGGGTCGATGCTTGTTTCGCGGCGACTGCCGTCGTTGACGAGCTCCGCGACTTGATGAAGACATCGGAGCGGTCGATGGTGACCTTCATCGACGACTCGATCGCGGCGCTCGACGAGTATGTCGAGCAGGAACGGGAGAACCTCGCGCGGGGCGCCAGCGCTGAGCGGCACGCCACCGTCCAGCTGTTGCTCGAAGGCGCGCCGATCGGCCGGGCGCTGGCCGAGTCGCGTCTGGGGTATGCGCTAACGGGCAGTCATGTCGCCGCGGTTCTCTGGAGCGACTCCGCCGCCGAGGCCTCAGGCCTCGACGCGGCCGCCGAGACGGTGATGAAGACATGCGGCGCCTCGTGCCGGCTCACCCTGAACGCGAGCGCCACCGCGCTGTGGGTGTGGGTCCGGTCGGACATCGTTCCTTCGGCCGAGACAGCGGAGGCAGCCCTGGCCGGCCATCCGGGAATCCATGTGGCGTTCGGGCGTTGCGGGCGGGATCTTGACGGCTTTCGCCGTAGCCACCTGGATGCCGCCGCCGCGCAGCGGCTACTGGCACGTCTGAGCCCATCGCGCCCTATCGTGCGGTACGAGGACGTCGCGTTGGTGTCGGTGCTCACCGCCGACATGGCGCAGGCCGATCAGTTCGTCACCGACACCTTGGGTGATCTCGCGACCGCCGACCCGGTGCTGCGGCAAACGGTGCTGACCTACGTCCGGGAACGGTTCAACGGCTCTGCCGCCGCGGAGCGGATGGTCACGCACCGCAACACCATCGAGCGACGGCTGGCTCGCGCCGATCAACTGCTGCCCGTGCCGCTCGCCGACAACGCCGCGAGCGTGGTCGCCGCACTCATGCTCGTGCAGTTGCGGGACTGACGTGCGGTGCCGGCAGTGGCTCCGCCGACACTAGCTCTGTCCGGCCCACTGGCCCGTTTGATTCACCTTGGTCGCCGTGTCCCTGGCGAGCGACTACATCGGCGCGGGCGCCGACCTCGTCGAGCGCAAGCCGGGCTCGCCGAACGGTGTCGTCCTGTCGAGCAAGGGAAGTCACCGGCGGGTCCTTGATGGCAAGCTTGGCACAGGTCATGTGAGCGCTGCCTGACGGACGCTGCCGGTCCGGATCAGTGGGAGACGCGGCGCCGGGGTTCGCTGGGGCGGGCGGCTACCGCTCACCCTGTGGCAATGATTTTTGTCTGGGCTGCGAAGCCGAGATCACCTAGTCCAGCGTCGACAGCTGCGTTTAGATTCTCGATTGCGCCGAAGAACACCCGGGGGGTCAGCCCGGTTTCCTTCATGGTGTCGATGGCCTCGGCCAAGCCTTGGGCGTAGGTGGCGATGGTTGCTTGGTCTGTTGTGAAATCGCCGCCGGCGATGGCGGTTGCGACCCTTGCCGTCTCACTCTGGATGGATGTGAACGCGGCCGGCGTCAGGGCCTCCAGGAGGCCCTGATCAACTCCTTGCCCGAGCATGAAGGTCGATGCCTCCACATAGGCGCTGACAGCCGGGATCAGGAACATGCCGACGAGTCCTACGTTCAGGACACTGGCGATCTTGACGTCCTGGGACACCCAGACGGACACGGGAGTCAGCAGGGTCAGGCTCTCGCCGTGCTCGGCCCAAGTCGTTTCGGATCCGGAATAGAGGATCGCCGCACCCTCGGTGCCGATCTCTTCGGGATATCCGAGGATCGACCCGTCCAAGTACTCAGCACCGCGCCCACCGGCCCAGACGGCAAAGGATTCGACTTCTGCGGGGGAGCCGCTGCCGACATTGACGAGGGTGGTGCCAGTCAAGCTCGACACGGGATCGAGGGTCGCCAGGGCGACGTCGTATGTGGCCAGGCACACCAGGACAAGCGGCGCGGCGTGGACGGCGTCGTCGATCTGCCGCATGGGAGTGATCGCGTCGTCGGCCAGTGCGGCTGCCCGGTGGTGAGTGCGGTTCCAGACGGCGACGGCCTTGCCACCGCTGGCCAGCGCCCGCGCGAGCGCCGATCCCATCAGGCCGCAGCCGAGAACGGTGAGGTCATGTGAGGTGGTCTTCTCCATCTTTCCTCATTTCTTCGATGATGTGCCCGTGGTCATCGCCTGCACGGCCAGTCGATGACTTGGCGACAGGTCGTCATCGAGCTAGGCGATGGCCGGTGGTTCGCCTCTGAGGTGACCGAGTCGCGCTGCGGATGCCTCAACAGCACGTTGTCCCGGGCCTCCTCCGTTCTCTTGCTCAGATCGGCAGGTCCGGTGAGTCGACCCCGACGACCCGATCCCCGCAGAACACTCGCACCGATTCCGCGGGACCGTGCCCGCCGATACCGGACGGGCCCCAGAAACTCTGGGCGGAGTCGTCGCCGAGATCGGCGAGCTTCGCGCCGTTGACCCGCACCTCGCCGGAGATGATCCGGGCACCGATGGTGATCGCGCGGTCGGTGTCGGTGCCGAACACGTAGGCGTCCAGCCCCGACGGGTGCGCATTGGCGGCGCGCAACGCGTCTTCGTCGGAGTCCACGCCGTGCAAGGAGATGACCGGCCCGAACAGTTCGGCGGTCGTCCGGTCCGGGTCAGACCCCGTGGCGATCGTGGGAGACAGGAAGAAACCGGCCAGGTCGGGCAGCTCCCCGGGCTGGTCGATCTCGGCACCGAGCCCGCGCAGATCCGCGATCCGCTGAATCAGGTTCCGGTGGTGTGGTTCGTTGGAGATGGGGCCGATGTCGGATTCCTCGCCGAGCGAGTGCCCGATCCGTAGCCTCGCGATGCGCGCCCCGAGGGCCTCCCGCAACGGCTGCACCAGCCGGTGTGGTGCCAGGACCTTGCCCGGCCCTTCGCACCACTGGCCGTTCAGGTTCGTCATGCCGGTGAGGATGCCGTCAGCGGTGACGTCGAGGTCGGCGTCATCGAGCACGAGCACCGGGTTGTTGCCGCCGAGTTCGAGCTGGAGGACCTTGAAGTCCTCGGCCGCGGCGCGGGCGATGGCCCGCCCGGCGCCAGGGCCGCCGGTGAAGGACACCACCTTCACCCGCCGGTCGCCCGTGAGCGCGGCGCCGACGCTGCCTGTGCCGTGTACGAGCTGCAGTGCGCCCGCGGGCAGGCCGGCGTCGACGAAGCATTCGACGATCACCTGCGCGCTGGCGGGGGCGTGCTCGGACGGTTTGAGCAGCACCGGACACCCCGATGCCACCGCGCTGGCCATCTTCGCCGCCGGGATGAAACTGGGGCCGTTCCACGGGGTGAGGATCGCGGCTGGCCCCCAGGGCACCTGGTGCAGCCGGACGTCGCGCCCTCCGGCGGCGAGCGTGGTGACCCGGGGGATCCCACGGGCCTCGGCGGCGGCTCCTCGGATCCGGGCGGGGAGGAACGCGGCGAGCTTGCGGGTGGCGGTGATCGCTGTGCCGCTGGTGATCGCGTCGGTGCGGGCGATCTCCTCGAGCCGCTTCTCGACGTTCGTCGCGACCCGTTCGAGCGCCTCGGCCCGTTCAAGCCGGAAGTCGTCGCCGGCCCAGTCCAGGGCATCGTAGGTGTGCTGGGCGTGCTGCAGCGCGCGCTCCAGGTCGGTGGGCGATGTGGTCACCATGCGGTGGACCGGTTCACCCGTGTTCGGGTCGACGTTCCAGGTGTCGAGTGTCTGGCAGCGCACCCACTCGCCGGCGATGTAGCTCACCGGCTGCGCGAGTGACGTTGTCTGCGTCGTGGTGTTCATGAGGTTTCTCCCGCGGTGGGGTTGTCGGAACAGGTCGGCATGGCGACGACGATGCGGGTCACCTCGCCGGACTTCATCGCTTCGAAGCCCTCGTTGATCTGGTCGAAGCCGATGACCTCGGTGACCATTTCGTCGAGCAGCAGCCGGCCGTGCTGGTAGAGCCGGGCGAACTGGGCGATGTCCTCCCGCGCCTGCCCCGAACCCATGTACGAGCCGATCAGGCGTTTTTCGCTGAAGAAGAAGTCGGACGCGGGCAGGGTCAGTTCGGTGCCTCCGGGGGCGATGCCGACGAGGCAAGCGGTGCCGGTGGGACGCACCACGGCGAGGGCGGCTGCCGCGGTGCGGGCGGATCCGACGGCCTCGAAGGAGTAGTCGACGCCGTCGCCCAGTGCGGCGCGTACCGCTGTGCCCACGTCGCCGATGCTGCCGTTCACGGTGTGGGTCGCGCCGTAGGAGCGGGCGGCGCGCAGCCGCTGCTCGTCGAGGTCGATCGCGACGATCGCGGACGCGCCCGCAAGCCGTGCGCCCTGGATGATCGCCGATCCGACGCCGCCGCAGCCGATCACGGCCACGGTGGAGCCGGGCCGCACCCGCGCTCCGCGGAACACCGCGCCGACGCCGGTGACGACGCAGCACGACAGCAGGCAGCCGACCCGGGTGGACACGCCGTCGGGCAGCTTCACGGCGGCGTTCGCGCGCAGCAGCATGTGCTCGGAGAACGCGCCCAGGTCGCCGAGCCGGGCGACCGCCGTCCCGTCGGGCAAGGTGTAGGCGGGCCGCGGGCGGCGCCGGATCTCGTCGAGCCGCCGGCACTGGGTCGAACGGGCCGCGTTGCAGTTCGCGCACTCGCCGCACGACGGTGTGAGCGCGCCGGTGACCGGGTCGCCCGGGCGCAGGTTCGTGACGGCCGAGCCGACGGATTCGACGATGCCTGCCACTTCGTGACCGACTACCACCGGCAGGTCGGTGGCGACGGTGCCGGTGATGTAGTGCAGGTCGCTGTGGCACAGCCCGACGTGCGTGACGGCGATCCGCACCTCGTGGGGTTCGGGGTCATCGACGTGGATGTCGGTCAGATGCAGGGGCCCGCCCACCTTCGTGAGCATGGCCGCGCGGGTGGTGATCATTCGTTCTCTCCGGTCGCGGCGGCGGGTTTCTTGGCGTTCCAGAAGCCTTTGATCCCTGCGGTGAACGCGCCGCTGTTCCACGACGCGTCGGCCGCGGTGTCCTCCAACGCGAAGGCGCGTTCGATCTCTTCGGATGAGGGCCGCAACAGCGCCAGGTGCAGGGCGGTATTGCCACCCTCCGGCGTCCAGGCGCGGACGAGGTCGATCGCGCGTTCCAGCAGGCTGTCGGGCTCGACGATCTGGTCGATCAGACCGAGCCGCAGCGCTTCCTCGGCGCCGATGCGCTCGGAGCCCAGCACTATCCGCATCGCGTGAGTGCGCACGATCCGTGGGAGGAGCACGCTCGACGCGTTGGAGATCGTGAGGCCGCGGGCGTTCTCCGGTTGGAAGAACTCGGTCTGCGGAGTGCCGAGGCGGGCGTCGCAGCACAGCGTGATCTCCGAGGCGCCGCCGACCGCTATCCCGTTGATCGCCGCGATCACGGGGACCTTGGTCTCGATCACGGCGCGGGTGACGTCGTGGAAGGTCTTGAAGGTCTCGCGCATCTCGGCGAAGGTGGTCGGCGGCACGCCGAGGTCCTCGCCCGCGCTGAACGCGCGGCCTGTGCCCGTGATGACGATTCCCCGGGCCCGCTCGCCGGTGCCGTAGTCGCGGATGAGTGCGGCGAGGCGCAGGCGCATCTCGACGGTCAGGGCGTTGAGCTTCGCCGGGCGCCGCAGCGTGATCACGGCCGTATCGCGGATCATGTCGACGAGCACATGTTCGCCTGCCGCGTCCGACTGCGCCGTGTCCGGAGATGCGCAGCGGCGTGCCGGGGTCCGATCGCGCAAGTCGAAGGTGGTGCCGGGGACTTCGGCCGCCCGGGCCTTGAGCGCGGGCTTCGACACCCGTTCCGACGGGGTTCGGGGGAAGTCCGCGACGAATTCGACGTATCGCGGCACTTTGAACCGCGCGAGACGCTCCGCGACCCGGGCGATGATGGCCTCGGCCATCGCCCGGTCGCCGGTGCCGCCCGCCGCGAGCTGGACGAAGGCCTTGACCTCCTCTCCGAGCATCTCGTCGGGCTCGGCGACGACCGCGGCCCCGACGACGCGGTCATCGGTTTCGAGCGCTGCCTCCACCTCGGCGCTGGCCACGTTCTCGCCGCCGCGCCGCACCATGTCCTTGATGCGGCCCACCAGGCGGATCTCGCCCCGGTCGTCGGCGACGGCGAGGTCGCCGGTGTGCAGCCATCCGTTCCGGAGCGTCCGTGCGGTCTCCTCGGGCCGGTTCCAGTAGCCGAGCATCATCGGCGCGCCGGACACCGTCAGCTCGCCCGGGGTGCCTGCGGGGATCTCGGCGCCGTCGGCGTCCACGATCCTGACCTGTTTGGTCGGCACGGGCCGTCCGATGCCGCCGCTCCCGACGGCCGCGGCATCGTCGAGCGGGCTGATCAGGTCGATCCCGCTTTCGGTCATCCCGTAGAGCTCTCGCCATGGTGCGCCCCAGCGGTCCTCGAGCCGGGCGTGCAGCGCTGCGGGGATCGCGGAGCAGAACACCGCGCGCAGGTGGTTGTCGCGGTCGTCGGCGCCGGGCGGCTGCTTGAACAGCAGCGTGGGCATCGATCCGAGGACATAGCAGAAGGTCACGCGATGGCGCCGCACGTCGGCCATGAACCCCGACGCGGAGAACCGCGGCAGCACCACCAGCGGCGCGCCCGCGGTCAGGGCGAGCACCGTGTTCCACTGCGGGTCCATGTACGAGAAGGGCTGCGCTGTGAGGAGCACGTCGTCGTCGCCGAGGCCGGCGGCCGCGGCGCAGCCCCAGGCGATGCGGGTCCAGTAGTCGTGGGTCAGCATGCACGCCTTCGGGAATCCGGTGGTGCCCGAGGTGTACTGCAGGTTGGCCAGCGTGTTCGGGGTGATGGCGATGTCGGGGGCGGTGGCCGGGAAATCCGTGTCGGCGGCGTCGGCGACGTCGAGGATGCGGATGCCCGTGAGAGCGTCGTCGCGGGAGATCACGTCACGCACCAGCGGGAGGTGTTCGGCGTCGGTGACGATCACCTTCGCGCCGGAGTCGCGCAGCACGAACGCCAGATCGGCCGCACGGTAGGCCGAGTTGACAGGCACGACGACGGCACCGGTCTTGAGTACCGCGAACCAGGTGAGCGGCCACCAGGCGACGTTCGGCAGCATGATCGCGACGCGGTCGCCCGGCGCCACGCCGTCGCCCTCGATCAGGCGGTGCGCCAGCCGCGACGACGATGCGTCGGCCTGCTCGTAGGTCCACGAATCGTCGCCGAAGCGCAGCAGCTCGGCGCCGGGGCTATGGACGACGCCGTCTGCCAGGAGGCCGGTGACCGTGCGCACCCGGGGTGTCGCCCCCATCTGGTCGTGGGGCACTGCGGGGCGCCGCGGTGTGCCGTCCCTGGTCGCTGTCACGGTTGTCGTGTCAGTGGACATACTCGATCTCCTGCCGTTTTCTCGCTTCGTCGACGATCCAGGCCATGGCCGGGTCGTCGCGTTCCATCCACTCGGGGTGCCACTGCACGCCGAGGATCGGCGCGCCGGGCACCTCCATGGCCTCCGCTACCCCGTCGGATGTGCGGCCCGTGACGACGAGTCCCGTGCCGCATCGGTCGACGGCCTGGTGGTGCCACGAGTTGGTGACGGCGCTGTCGCCGAAGACCCGCGCGGCCGTGGAGCCGGGTTCGAACCTCACGCGGTGCTCGGGGTCGCCGTCGGTGGGCGCGGCCAGCAGCGAGAGGTGGGGCACGGGGCCGGGTGGCAGGTCCGCGATGAGCGTGCCGCCCAGTGCGACGTTGAGCAGCTGCATCCCGCGGCACACTCCCAACAGGGGGAGGCCGCGGTCGAGGGCGGCGCGGGTCAGGGTGAACTCGTAGTCGTCGCGTTCGGTGTCGTGCGCGTGGGGATCGAGCCGTGGGTCGACGTCGCGGACCACGGAGGTGTCGCCGCCCCACCGGGCCGGGTGCACGTCCTGCCCCCCGGTGATGACCACCCCGGACATCCACTCGCAGGCGTCCAGGGGGGCGGCGCCGTAGGGCAGGTGCACGGGCACGCCGCCCGCCTTCGCGACGCGGGTGGCGAAGGCGGTCATGAACGTGTCGGTGCACGCCGTGGCGTAGCGGTCGTCCGTTCCGGTGATCAGACCCAGCTGGACCCGACGGCCGGTGATCCCGACCAGTGGTTTGCGGCTCACGGGAACTCGAAGTAGCGACGGGACTCCCAGGCGGAGAGTTCGGCGTAGGGGTCGCCACCCTTGGTGTGGAACTCCATCCATTCCCACCGGCGCGACGCCACCCAGAAGTCGACGAACTCGTCGCCCAGGTATTCGCGGAGTATCTCGTCGCCGTCCAGCGCCGCGATGGCTTTGGTGATCGAGTCCGGGATCCGCTCGATCCCGGTGTCGTCGGGCAGGCACCATGCCATGTCGTCGACTTGCGGCGGGGCCTGCATCCTCCGTTCGATGCCGGCGACAACCCCGGCCAGCATCCCGGCCAGGGCGTAGTACGGGTTGACGTCCGAGCCCGGAAGCCGGTATTCGAGCCGTGAGTACCGGGGATGCCCGACGATGGCCCGCACCGCCGCGGTCTTGTTGTTGACGCCCCAGGAGATGGTGGTCGGCGGGCCGCTGATGTCGACCAGGCGCCGGTATGAGGTGATCTGCGGCAGCGCCAGCAGGGTGTTTCCCGCCATCGTGGCCAGCAGCCCACCGACGGCCTGCAGCATCACCGCGGACGGTCCGTCGGGTGCGAAGAACTGATTCTCGCCGTCGCGGTGCAGCGAGAGGTTGATGTGCGCGCCCTGCCCGAACCCGGCGGTCGGCTTGGCCATGAACGTCACCGTCCGCTCTTGCTCGAACGCGACTTCCCGCATCACCTGCTTGGTGCGCACCCAGGAGTCGCCGAGCGACACCGGATCGGTGGGGGCGAGGTTCAACTCGGTCTGGCCTGCGGCCGCCTCGTCGGTCCACGCCTCCCAGGTGATGCCGAGCTCGTCGAGCCGGTCGGTGACGGCGTCCATGTAATCGACCCAGTCCTTCGACCGCGCCAGGTGGTACGTGGCGCCGGTGTCCCCGCCGAGCGGTGTGAGATCGCGGTAGCCGCGGGCCCGCGCCTGCTGGACGGATTCCTCGAACAGCGTGGTTTCGATTTCCACCGCGACCGTGGCGGTGTAGCCGAGCGCTTTCAGGCGCTCGACGAGCCCGCGCACCATGTTGCGCGGGCAGATCGGCACCGGCCTCCCGTCCTGGAGCCAGTAGTCACCGATGACGGCGTCCAGCCCGGGCTTCCACTGCACCAGCGTGTCCATGTCGGGGATCATCGAGATGTCGTAGAGGTTGCCGCGCCAGTCCGGGAAGGCGTCGCCGAACACGAAGGCGTCACCCAGGTCGATCGCGAACAGGATGTCGGCGAAGGCGAAGCCCGACTTTTTGCCGGACGCGAACTTCGCCGGCGTGACGGTCTTTCCCAGGAAGCTGCCGTCGTGGCCGGTGGCCTCCAGACGGACCGCCTTCGTGGGTACGGACCTGGTGGGTTCCGGCCGGGCGGGCTCAGACATCGAAGCGAACCTTCCACGAGGCGGCCGTCATGACCGACACTTGCGAGAGCGTTCCCTGGACCCGTAGGTCTGCGTCCAGGGAGGTGAGGAGGTAGTCGGCGCCGGTGAACACCCCTGCGAGGGTGTCGGGCGTGCCGACCATGCGGTAGGTCGTCGGGCCCGAGCCGAACCGGGCCTCCTGGGGGCCGTCCGGTCCCTGCGCGACCGCGACGAGGACGTCGGGGATGCCGCGGATGCCGCGGGTCATCTCCCAGAAGCGTTTGGCGGCTTCGCGCCACGAGGGCAACGGAGGGCGAAGAGCGCGGAGCGTCCCGTCGGCCAGTTCCGCGTCACCGTCCGGGTCCTGCGTGGGCGCGAAGCGGGCTTCGAGGTCGACGACCAGCGTCGCGTCGGCCGGCGCGGAGACGCCACCGGTCACGGTTACCGCGCCGTCGCGCAGGATGACGGTGGCGACCTGCGGGGTGTTGTGCGAGCGGACGACAACCGTCCCGGTGCCGCGATCGAGAACGTCGGGAACGTGGCCGATCCGGACCGCGTCGCGCAGGGTCCGGCCGAGCAGTCGGACAAGGGGAGTGGCATCGTCGTCGATCTCGATCCGGACCGGCGCACGCTGGGCCAGTGAGTCCGGGGAGAGCGTCGGGGTTTTCGCCATGGTCGTTCCTTTCTCCGAAGACAGGTGTGGTGCTGGTGGGGCCGTGGGCGCGGCGGTCATTCGAGGGCGGCGTAGATGTCGGGCCGGCGGCGGGACAGCAGCGCCGCCCAGCCGAGGCCGCCGGCGAACGCCGCGGCGACGACCGCGAGGAAGACGTTCGCCCCGGTGCGTGACCCGATCAGGAGCTCGAAGTTGCCGATGACGAGCACGAGGATCGTCCCGAGCGCGCCGAGCGCGAGTGCGGGAGCGACAGTGCCCGTCCACACGGTCGCCGTGCCGGCCCTGCGGAAGTGCACGACGACCGCCGCGGAGGTCAGAGCCAGCAGCACGATCAGCCCGAGAGTCCCGGCGCCGCCGAACCAGGCGTAGATTTCGACGACGGGCTCGAGGCCGGCGATCGCCGTGGCCGCGAGCAACGCGCCGATCACGCCGGAGGTCAGCAGCGAGGCCACGTGCGGCGACCGGTGCGCGGGGTGCACCACGCCGAGCGAGACCGGCAGCGCGCCCTGGCGGCCGAGGGTGAAGAGGTAGCGGGCCACCACGTTGTGCGCTGTGAGCACACAGGCAAAGAAACTCGTGACGAGAAGAACCTGCATGACATCGTGGGCGGCGCGAGACAGATAGCGGGTGGCGAGACCGGGTGCGAGTCCTTCGGGGTCGTGCGCGGCGGCCTCGACGGCGCGCGCGACGCCGAGGCCATTGATCATGGCCCAGGACGAGAACGCGTAGATCACCGCGATCAGGACGACCGCGATGTAGGTGGCCTTCGGTATCGTACGGTCGGGATCCTTGGCCTCGGATCTGAAAACGGCAGTGGCCTCGAAACCGACGAAGCCGAAGACGGCGAACATGATCCCGGTACCCGTGGCGCCGCTGGTGAACGCGTCCCAAGTCAGCGGATGTGCCGACAGGCCGTGGTCGCCGCCGCGCAGCACGATCGCGAGATCGACGACGGCGACGATCCCGACCTCCGCGACGAGCAGCGCGCCGAGCACTCGCGCGCTGACCTCGACGTTGCGGTATCCCAGGTAACCGATGGCCCCGAGCCCGGCGGCCGCGAGGCACCACCAGGGCACCGAGACGCCGAAGAAGGTCTCGATCACGTTGCGCGCGGCGGCCCCGAGGTAGGCCGAGACGGAGACAATGAGGAGCGAGTACGTGACCAGGGCGAGCGTTGCGGCGCCCAGCCCGATGCCGGTGCCGAAGCCGCGTTGAATGTAGGAATAGAAGGCGCCGGCGTTGCGTACCTCAGGGGTCATCGCCGAGTACCCGACGGTGAACAGCACGAGCACGACTCCGACGATCACGAAGTCGATCGGCGTTCCGATGCCGTTCCCCGAACCGAGCATCAACGGGATGAGACCGGCGAACACCGTCAGTGGCGCGGCCATCGCCACGACCATGAAGACGATCTGCGGGACGCCCAGTGTCCGGTCGAGGCCGGCGGTGACCTCCTGTTTTCGTTCTTTGCGCTGCTGGCTCATGAGAACTGCTCCCTTCGATCAGGAGTACGCGCGACCGGGATCCGGGAAATCGCCGAGGACGCCCGCGTATCCGCGGACCGGCGACTGGCACGGATCGCGCTCGTGCCGATGTGCTCGGGCGGGAGCGAGCTGGTACCGCCCCGCGGGCGGCGGCGCGTCGATCTCCTACGGATTCATCGCGGAACGCTGACGAGACCGACGTCCATCACCTCTTCGACGGCGCGCTCCGCTGCACGGACCGCGCCGTCGAAGTAGCCCTGATTGACCGTCGCGGTTTCCGTGCCGGCCCAGTGGATCCGCCCGACCGGCCGGCGATCCGCGTCCGTGTACTGGGTCAGCGATCCAGGGGCGCGGGAGCCGACGCAACCGCTGATCCATGGTTCGTGCGTCCAGTCCTTCTCGAAGTAGGCGGCCGGGTTCGCCGCTTGGGCTCCGAACAGCACGGTCAGATCACCGAGGAAGGCGGAGCGCCTCGCGGCGGGGTCGTCGAGGATCGTGTCGGGCCAGTGCTGGCCGCTTCCGGCGCCGGCGGTGCCGAGGAAGGACAGCAAGATCCCGACGCTGCCGTCCGGCGGGGAATTGTCGACGACGTACCGAGTGACCGGCAGGTCCGTGACCGCCTGGCCACTCAGGCCCTGCTCACGCCAGAACGGGCGGTCGTAGACGGCGAAGAGTTTGCTCTCCGCGCCGCCGCTCCAGCGACGCTGCAGCATCGTGCGGCGGGTGGGCAGACCGGAGGGGACACGGATGCGGTCGGCGTCGGCGGGCGACATCGCGACGATCACCCGGTCCGCGCGGACGTCGGCCCGCGCCGACCGCACCGAGACTCCGTCGGCGTCTTGCGCGATCTCGCTGACGGGCGAGTTCAGCACCACGGCGTCCCCGAGGTCCTCGGCCAGACGCTCCGCGATCCGGACCGTGCCACCGACCACCCGCGATTCCTGTGCCCCGCCGGTGATGTTGAGGGTGTGGTCGATTCCGCCGGCGCCCCGGATCCGCGCCAGCTGCACCAGCAGCGACGTGGAGTGCGGGTCCTCGGCGTTGGTCACGGAGAAGCCGACCGTGAACATCGCATTGGCCTCTGCGGTCATCGCGTTCGCGTCGAGCCAGCGCCCGAAGGTCGTGGCGTCCCAGGAGCTGGCGCGGCGCGCGGTCCACGGGGCGTCGAGCGGTACGGTTTTCGCCATCCGCTCCAGCCGCAGCTGCAGCTGGGCGAAGTCGGCGAGAGCGAGCGGGCTCAGCGGTGGGATGAGGCCTTCATATCGCTTCGAGCGGCCGCGCCGGTGGTAGATCGACTCGCCGGCGATGTGGGTCTTGAAGGTTGTCAGTCCCAGCTCGTCCAGCAGCGAGAGGATCCGGTCCTGGCCTGGCCCGACCCACTGGCCGCCGCCTTCGGTGATCACACCGTCGGCGACGTCGAGGTTCATCGCGCGGCCGCCGACACGGTCACCGGCCTCGATCACCACGACCGACCGCCCGGCCTGTGTCAGCCGCCGCGCCGCGGTCAACCCGGAGACCCCGGCGCCGATGACGACGACGTCCGTGGTGCTTGGCTCGGTCATGCTGATGTCCTTTCGAGGTGTCCGACGACGTGGTCGGCGACGAGGAGAGCGAGCGCGTCGGGCAGGTGGTGCCCCATGCCGGGAATCACCACGTGCCGTGCATCCGGAATCGTGGTGGCGGTGGCGTGACCGCCGGATGGCGCGACGGCGAGGTCGCGGTCGCCGTTGATCACCAGGGTCGGGGCCGTGATGCGGGCGATCTCCGTCGTCCGGTCCCCGGAGGCATGGATGGCCTGGATCTGCCGGGCGGTCCCCGCCGCGCCGTCGCCTGCCGTGCGGTTCCACGTCTGCACGGCGTGACGTGTTTCTTCGACCTCGTCGATCGGGAACTTGGCGCCGGCGAGATGCGCCGTCATGCGAAGGTGCGCACGCACGGCCTGTTCCCGGTTCCGCGGCGGCGGGGCGGCGAGCAGTGCCATGGTCGACGCGGCCGGCCGGCCGACTTTCGGATCGCCTGTGGTGGAGTACAAAGAGGTCAGCGACGTAGTGAGTTCGGGGTATCGCGCCGCGACGGTCTGCGCGATCATCCCGCCCATCGACCGCCCGACGAGGTGCGCCGGCCCCAGACCGAGATGTTCGATGAGCTGGGCGGCATCGGCCGCCATGTCGGCCAGCGTGTACGCGTCCCGGCGGGGCCGGGCGAGCAGTTGCCGTAGCGTGCTCGGTGGTGGAGTGGCCGCGTAGGTGGAGCGGCCGCAATCCCGGTTGTCCATCCGGATCACCTGAAAGCCGGCTGCGAGGAGCGCGGAGACGAACCGCCCGGACCACATCGTCAGGTCCTCGGCGAGGCCGGCGATGAGCAAAACCGGCGGGCCCCCGGACTCTCCGTCGATTCGGTAGCAGACACGCGTGCCACCCGGCAGGGTGACGAACCGGTCCTCGGTGTCCTCACGCACGGATCGACTCCGGCGCTGCCGCAGGCGCGGTTTCGTCGGTGGTGGAGCCGAACCGCAGCGCGTCGTCCAGCAAGGGACCACGGAGCAGCTTGGCGTCCTGCGGGTACGACATCAACATCTGCCACATACCCGTGCCCTGCTTCGGAGTGGTCTCGCGGGCCCGCTGCGCGTAGCCCGAACTGAGGTCCATGACCGGACGCGTCTCCATCGCGGGATCGGCTTCGACGACGACACTGTCGTAGCCGAAGGCGTCCATGTGCCCGACCAATTTGCAGAAATAGCGGCACAGGATGCCGATCTTCAGCGTCCACGACGAGGTCGTGTAGCCGATCGCGATGGCGAGGTTGGGGATCCCCGAGAGCAGGGTGCCGCGGTAGACGACGCTGTCGGCGAGGTTCACCGGCTCTCCGTCGACAACCAGGTCGATGCCGCCGAGCAGGCGCACGTTGAGGCCCGTCGCGGTGACGATCACGTCGGCGTCGAGGTGCTCGCCCGACTCGAGCTGGATTCCCGACTCGGTGAAACGCGTGATCCGGTCGGTGACGATCGAGGCGCTGCCCTCGCGCAGTACGGCGAAGAAGTCCCCGTCGGGGGAAAGGCACAGGCGCTGATCCCACGGGTCGTAGGGCGGGTTGAAGTGGGTGTCCACGTCGAAGCCCTTGGGCAGCGACTTCTTGTTGATACGCCGGATGAGCGCGCGGCCGAGGCGGGGGAACGTGCGTAGCGACTTGACCACGCCGCGATCGATCCAGATGTTGTTGAACCGGGTCATCACGTAGCCGCGGCGTTCACCGAAGAGCCGAGTGAGCAGGAGCGCGAGGAAATCGACCTTCGGCCAGGGCAGCACGTAGGTGGGGGTGCGCTGGAGCATGGTCACGTGGGCGGCGGCGCCCTCGCCGGTCAGCAGTGACGGGATCAGTGTCACGGCGGTGGCGCCGCTTCCGATCACGACGACCTTCTTGTCCGCGTAGTCGTAGCCCTCGGGCCAGTGCTGCGGGTGGATGATGTCGCCGGCGAAGTCTTCACGGCCCTCGAAATACGGGGTGTAACCCTCGTCGTAGCTGTAGTACCCGGTGCCCGCGAAGATCCAGTTGGCGGTGACACGCTTGTGGCCGTCGGCGGTGCGCACGTCGATCGTCCAGCGCGCGTCGGCGCTCGACCATTCCGCGCGCCGCACGTTGTGCCCGAGGCGGACGAGCCCGCCCAGATCGTTCTCTTCGATCGTCTCGCGCAGGTAGTCCAGGATCTTGGGAGCTTCCGCGATTGCGGCGCGATCCTTCCAGGGCTTGAACTCGTAGCCGAAGGTGTGCAGGTCGGAATCGGATCGAATGCCGGGGTACTTGAACAGGTCCCAGGTGCCACCGATGTCGTCGCGCCCTTCGAGCACGACGACGCGTTTATCGGGAAAAGCCTCGACGATGTACCGCGCGGCGCCGATGCCGGAAATGCCAGCACCGATGATGACGATGTCGAATTCCTCGGGCCGGTGCTGCGATGCGCTCATCGTGGGGCCTTTCGGTGGTGATCACGTCGGTGTGTGATTCCACGGTGCCCGCCACGGCGGCCCGGGCTCTACGCCGCGGTGCCCCGTCCTGCGCGAAGGCGTGGTGCACAGTGCACCACTTGGTTGCTGAAACCGCAGCTCACAGCACGTCATGGTGCAGTGTGTTGCATCTGTCGCCGCACTTGGTTGCACCTCGGCGTAGCGGCCGTCCTTACGAGAACGCCACTGTAGGAGCCGCACGAGATCACGGTCACACTCAAGGAGGCGCTGCCATGCGCGACGTACTCTTCGCCGCGGCGGACATCTGGATGATCGCCGTCGGACTCATCTGTGGTGTGAAGTTCATCCGAGACCATCACAATTATTTGATCGGCCTAGAATGGATCATCATGGGCGTGTCAGGGATCAATTTCCTGATCTATGGGGTCACCAAAGCCGGCCCCGACTCCCCGGCACACCACATCGCCTTCTTTCTGGACGCGTTCTCGCGCTCGATCGGATTCACCCTGATCCTGGTCCTCGGATTACTGGTCCTCACCCATCGGTACAAGCCCACGACCCGCGTCGAAGTGGGTGCCTTCGCCCTGGCCGCGATTCTCGGGTTCCTTCTCTCCGAGTTCGCCGAGGAGATCGGCACGCCGGGTAAGGTGTTCTTCCTGATCACCGCTCTCGCGACCTGCGGCTTCCTGTGCTTTTTCGCGTGGCGCCTCGCAAAGGTCGGCGAGCGTGCTCACGCCGCGTGGGTAGCAGGAGCCACCGCGCTGAACGTGGCCGTCGCGTCGATCTACGACTTCTGGCGAATCCCCGGCGACGACGCCGACCACACCCGGTTCTACATCTTCGCCCTGTTCACCTGGGGCCTGGCGATGCTCGTCATCTACCGGGCGTATGCGGCCTTCGTTGCCCACAACAAACGGGTCGACGCACGCCTCAACCCGATCACCACCGCCCCCACCCCCCGAATTGAAACCGCATGAGCGCCACCGCGAACACGACCTACACCACGTTCACCGGATGGGTCGACCCGCCCACCGACATCCGACCGCCGCTGACGGAGAACCTCATCTGCTCTGTCGCGGTCATCGGCGGCGGTCTCGCGGGCATGGCGACCGCACTTCGCCTCGCGGAGCACGGCGTCGACACAGTCCTGCTGGAAGCGGAGTTCTGCGGGCACGGCGCGGGCTCCCGCAACGCCGGCCAACTGGCGAGCGCGCCCGGCGGCGACATCCAGCTAATGAACCTGCTCTACCGCAAGCGCATGCCGGCGATCCTCCGCCTCACCGAGAACGCCGCCGCCCACGTCGAGGGCCTGATCGAGACCCTCGGCATCGACTGCGACTACGAGGCCACCGGCAACGTTTTCGCGGCCGTCTCGCGCGGCCAGCTGGGGCGAACCCGTCGTATCGCGAAAACCCTCCGCCGAGCCGGGGCCCACGTCGAGGAGGGCACGGCCCACGAACTGGGCATCCCGCACGGCTTCCTCGGCGGCATGCGCGAGATCCACGGCGGAATCATGAACCCCGGGAAGTTCCTGCGTGGCCTGCGCAGCGCGGTGCTCACCTCGACGGTGCGGCTCCTCGAGCAGTCGAAAGTCGTCGATATCGCCCGCGGCAACGGCGGTGTCACCCTCGAGACGCCCGGCGGCATGGTTCGGGCGAGAAGGTGGTACTGGCCACGAACGCCTACGCGGGCGAGTGGGACATCACGCCGAAACGCCTGTCGTCACCAATGTGGGGCACCGAGGTGGAGACCGAGCCGATCGCCCCAGCGTGTCTCGCCGCACTCGGCTGGACCAGCCGGTCCGGCCTCATCACCCAGCACAACATCATGGAGAACTACCGCCTCACGTCCCACAACACCATGGTGTTCGGCGTCCGGCGAATCGAGCGCGCCACAAGCTACCCGCTTCCCGAACGCCGTCCCGACCCGGCGGTGGTCGCCGACCTCGCGCGCGCGTTCGCGCGGCGCTTCCCGCCGCTGGCGGACGTCGAGATCGCCCGCGCGTGGGGCGGCTGGATCGAGATCACCTCGTCCTGGCTGCCGGTCGCCGGCACGATCGGCGGTGACGTCGACTACTCCCTCGCGTGCAACGGCCACGGGCTCGCCCAGGCCACCTACATCGGGTCCCTCATCGCGGACCGGATCGCCACCGGCATCACCCCGGACGACCTGCACACCATCTGGATCGACGAACCGAAGTTCGGCCGTGCGGGTCCCGCTGATCATGGGACGCCTCGGAGTGCGCGCGGCGTGGGCCATCGACAGGTTCAACGACATGATCAACGGCAGCAAACGAAACGCGCGCAAGGGATTCGACGCTGTCCCGCGCGGCGCTCTTCTCCATCATGGCGATTGAGGCGGCCCCACGGCGCATAGACCACCAGCACAAGGCTGCCACCGCGCCGCACAACCGGCTACGATCCGCAGTAGAGTGGCACCTGAACGAGGACGGGTTGGTGTTTCTTTCTTCCCAACGTTGTCACGCCCACAATCAGTTCAGTACTGTCCGTCCACAGTGGAATCCAGAATGCGGCGTAGGTGACCCGGTACATCAAGAACTATGAAAAACGTGCGACCGATTGCACAGGGGGAGACTCTTGATGGGGCCCGCCGTCTCAATACTGGATCTGCATACCGATTCGGGACACTCACGGGGCGATTCTGATGACGGGCATGCCGATGCTCACTGGGACCAGTGCGGTTGGAGTTCGCGGTGTGGCGGTCGAGCGCAGCCAGCTTCCCGTGGGCCGCTTTGAGGCTTACGGTGAGGCCGTCGATCTCTCCTCGCCATCCGTTGAGCTCGGCTTTGCGGATCCGGTCTCGAAGGTTGTTTGCGATCTCGACCAGCCGGACACGCTGGCGGGGATCGACGCGCAGCACGGGGCATCGGATGCACGCGTGCTCGTGCTGGCAGGCGGACCCGTAGGGGCGGCCGCAGGTGCCCAGTTCCAGCTTGCGCGCGTGGAAGTGCTGCTGGAACTCAGTCCATTCCTCATCGGTCGGTTCGCGGTACTCGTCGGCCGGCCGGATCGCGCGACGCTGGGCGAGGAATGCCCGGTAGGTACGGACCAAGTCGTCCTGGAAGACGGCAACGTAGGCCTGGGTGGTGTCCAGCGAGGCGTGCCCGAGCAGACGTGGCGCGATATGGACGGGCAGGCCGCTGGTGACGGCTTCGGTGGCGAAGATGCGGCGGAAGTCGTGCGGTGTGTAGGCGAGTGGGCTGCCGAGGCCGTCGCGTAGCCCGGTCAGCGCGAGAACCTCGTTGATCAGGCGCCGGATGCTGGCGTCGCTGGCCACGGCGCGGCGCCAGCCACGTTGTCTCTGGAACAGGTGGGGAAGTGGCGGGCTGGTGTCGCGCTGGTTGGTGTCGAAGCGTGCGATGAGCGGGACGGTTCCGTTGTGACTGTTGCGCAGGCGCGTGACGATGGTGGCCAGCACGCTGGCGAGTTCCGGGCTGACCAGCAGGAGCCGTTCCTCGTTGTTCTTCGACGGGACGATCTGCAGGAGCGGGACGAGCTCGCCGGTGTCGGGGAGCTGGTAGGACACGATCGCCAGCTGGGTGAGTTCGAGTAGTTCTTCGATCCTGATTCCGGTGTGGCGCTGGGTTTCGATCGCCGCCCATGCCCAGAAGCGTTCGTCCTCCCGGTGGGTTATGTTGATCTTCTCGCCGGTGGCGAGATCGCGGACGTGGACGTTCTGTGCCCACTTTCTCTGCGGGCTGCTGGGTTCGAAGCGCTGGTAGAGCCGCCCCGATACTGTGAACTCCGTGCCCGGCGGGTGCTGCTGTGCGGTGGACAGCAGTTCCGCGGTGTCGGTCATGGCGCGGTGGGCGGTGTCGATCAGGATCTGCAGGTGAGGCATCCGGTCACGGATACGTTGGTGCATGCGGGTCCGGGCCGCGCGCTGCGCCTTGGCGAATCCGCGGCAGTCGCTCTTGCGGACCGGGCTCGGGACTGCCCATCGTGCCCAGTTCGCATCCTCGAGTGCCCACCGCTGCAGGTCGAGGTAGAAACCACGGACACGGCTGAGAATGGCCAGAAGGTCGGTTCGCGCACGCGTGGTGCCGTCCGGGTTCACGATGATCCTGATCCGGTCTCGCCAGGCAGACGCGACGGCGTCGGGCAAGTGCAGGGTGTCCAGGCCTGGGTGATGTTTTTCGAGGTCGCACCAGAACTGGCCGACGAGGATGGCGACCTCGCCTCGGAAGGAGTTGTAGTCCAAGGCCAGGCGGCGCTCCTCGAGGTAGCGGATCAGCACGTCCCTGATCTCGCGGTTCTGCACATGGTAGTTGTCGACGAGTTCGGTGGTCGTTCGCTGCGGGTGCAGCAGTGTGTGCGCCAGGGTGCTGTTGGGCGGGGTGCCGTCGATCGTGGACAGCAGTTCCCAGCTCAGGTGCAGGCCCTGCGTCGGCTTGCCGTTCGCTCGCGGGAACGCCAGTGCCCATGCGTACATTTCCAGGACGTCATCGCCCGTGAGTGCGCTCGGTGACCGTCCGGTGTGGAGGACGATCTTGCTCAGGGCTTTCTGCGCCTGGAGCCGGTGCTTGTCCGCGACGCCGCGCTGGACCGCTGCGTTGTCGAGTGCCGCGAATACTTCGGGCTCGTAGATTCGCCGGGTGTTCTCGTACAGCTTGTGCGCGTGGTACGCGAGCAGAGCGTCGTAGCTGGGCAGCACGACCCTTCCCAGGAAGAGATGTCCGACCGCGCGGATGAGCGGACCACGGACCGCTCTTGTGAACGGGCGATGGTCCGGAACGGTGGACAGCCAGCCGAGGTCATGGTCCGCCCCGGCGTTGACCCACCGCTCCTGCCAGCTGTCGCCGGGGAAGCTCTCCAGCCACGCCAGTAGGCGTCGCATCTCGTGGAGAGTCGCCGAGTTCTCTTTCAAGCCGGGGCGCCACACCGGTGACCGCTCGGGCACCAGAAGCACGTCCTCGGCGCTGAGATGACTGCCGGAACCCGATCGTGGTCGCTCCAGCAGATGCGCGAGGTCGATCATCCTGTCCCGCTTGCGCAGCTCGGCCACATCCGTCATTCGGCACCACCAAAGAGAATCGCCAGGTCTGAAGCGTCGTACGGGGCCGCAGCATCTGCCGGGGCCTGTGGCCGCTGTCCCTGGTGGAGAGATGTTCGGCAACGCGGCGAAGGACCACGTTGTGGTTTTCGATCAGGTAGATGTCCGCGGTCGTGGTCAGATGCGCGTGCCCGAGGATCGTTTGAACGTCACGCATCGACAGCCGGATATCACGCGACATGCGAATCCCCGCAGTGTGGCGCAGGTCGTGCGGGGTCCAATTCGTCCCCAGCGCGGCGTTCAGCCGACGAAACACCGCGCGGTAGGCCTCGTAGTTCAGAGGCTGCCGCCGAAGGCCATCGCCGCGATCCCGACGGCGCAGCGTCTGCCACACCGGATCGCTCGGCGAGAAGTCACCGAGTTCGGCGATGTAGAGCCGCAGCCAGACGAACGCCTCGGCGCTGACTGGAAGCCACTGCTCGGCTCGGCTTCCTTTCCGGATGACACGGACCAGCTGCTCGCCCCAGTCCAGATCCACACCCCGTACGCCCAGCAGTTCACTAGGCCGTGCCCCGCAGCTGACCGCCATCGCCACGATCGCGCGATCCCGATTCGACCGTAGCGCCGCGAACACGGCAGCCCACTGTGGATCCGGCATGGCCCGCGGTAGCCGCTTCGGCAGCCGAGGGTTGTAGCGGATCCGCGCTCCGTTCATCGGTCGCTCGCCAAGAGATACCGGCGCTCGACGGCCACGCCGAGCATCCAGCGGCATGGGATTGATCAACGGCCGTGAACCTTCGTCCAACCAGAACTCGTAGAAGCTCCGGATCACGGCGTTGCTGTGCCGGATGGTCCGCGCCTGATACTGATCGTTAAGGGACGCCTTCCGGGTGATCGGGTTGACCTGCCCCGCCGTCGCCGCAGACCCAGTCCGAGCGTTGCGCCGCGGTTTGACCGTCGCGGTCAGCCAGAGGACAAACCCACGTGACTCCGCAGACGTCACGCAGTCCCACCGCACGTCGACCACGAGCAGCCATCGCCACCACCGCAACAGGTCGAACGCGTAGCTGCGCACACTGCTTGCCGCGTTTCCCCGCGCGGCGAAGTCTGCCAGGAACGTCTCCACCGGCTTCACGGGGCTGTTCGCGGGGTCGACGAGCAGCCACGGCACCGCTGGTGACCACGCAACCACCCGTCCCCAACGAGGTAGCTGAACCAACGCCAGATCACTCATACCAACAGCGCCCATACGGGTCTCCAAACCTCGGCTCCGCGCAGTCTCAGCGCCGAGCCAAAGATCGCACGGCGGCCTATCGGCGTGTCGGTTCTTAGTCCGGTCAACGGTGTGGGCTCGGCACAAAGTCATCACCCGATCCAGCGCCGCGTTGCTGATCCGCGGTCAGGTCCAGGCCGCTGAGGGCGTGGTCACCCTCGTCGCGGACAAACTCGAACGCCTCGACCTGTCCATGACCACCGGCCCGTCCCGGGACTTCCGGTGACCGGTGCGAACCGGCACTGGCGCAACCTGGAGATCCCGATCCGCCCCGGCACCGGGACACCGGCACGATGCCCGTGGGGCCACGACCTCGCGATCGCCGGAGTCCGGCAGGGCTGGTCCCAGGACTACCGAGCACCGGAATGGCTCTGCGAAGCCTGCTACGCCCTCCCCGGCCGAGAAAATACTTGGACGATGATCGACCCCGCGCCCGCACGGCACGTCACCGAAGACCAGGCCGACGAGTACGGGCTGCGGCTCGTGCTGCTGCGACCGGCCACGGCGGCCGGGATCGGCGCCATCCAACTACGCCTGGGGCACACCGTCTTCGGCGAGATCCGCTTCTCCTTGTGTGGCATCGATCGCCGCGCGGTCCTCGTCCACGTCGAGGTCGAGGAAAAGCACCGGCGCAGCGGCGCCGGCCGAGTGCTAGTCGCCGCCGCTGCCGCCCGAGCGCCGCACTACGACTGGACAACACTCCCGATTGGACACGACCCGATCACGGTCGCGTTCTGGGCACGCGTCGGAGCCATTGGACCACCCAGCCCCCATCCCTGCACACACCAGACCGAACAAGGAGTCGTCCCCGGCGAATCGCGATGGACGAAATGGTGGTGATCTCGCTGTACCGCCCTAACCGGCCAAGGCCAGCTGTGCCATAACGGCAGCCGCGACGATATAGGTCATGACCGACGATGCGCGGCCGGCGGCCGCGAGCACGGCACGTCATCGTGACCGGGCTGGCCCTCACAGGCGTGGTACCCGGACGGCTTCACGGCCGCTTCCCCAGCGTGGAGGGCGACTGGTACGGGATTGTCAACTACGAGATCGGCTATGCCGACGGCCACCGAGACAAGCTCTATCTGGTCGACCAGTTCGTACCGTTCATTGCGCTACGCGAACGGAAATAGCAGCGCCAGGTCGGCACCGCGCGCCGTAAAATTCACACCTTACGAATGAGGAGTGAACGGTGACAGACGCGGCCAAGCCCGACTTCGAGCAGAACCTGGTGGACTTCGGGTCGGCCAGGTTCACCCAGCTTCGGCCAGGTCAGCGCCAGGTTCTCACCACCTACGCGGACCAGCACCTCGACACGGCAAATCTGGCCATCGAGATGCCCACGGGCGAAGGCAAGACGCTGCTGGCCCTGCTGATCGCCGATCATGCCCTCAGCCGCGGTTGGTCGGTGGCCTATCTGACCGGTACCCGCCAGCTCGCCGAGCGAGTCGAGGAGGAAGCCGAAGATCTGGGACTGGACGTGGTCCGCTTCGCCGCGAAGGACTACGGCGGCGCGAAGCTCGACGACTACCACCAGGCTCAGGCCGTCGGCGTGATGAACTACTGGGTCTACTTCAACAGCGATCCGAAGGTTGGAGCCGCTGACCTGCTCATCTTTGACGATGCTCACCTCGCCGAGCAGCCCCTCAGCGGGCTGCAGACCTTGCGCATTCCCGACAAGCTGGGCCCTGCCCGCCAGCTCTATCGGACGATCTGCGAGCTCGTGGTGGCCCACACCGACGCCTACCCCGGCCTGCGCGCGATGCTGGACGGCACCGCCCGACCCGGTACCCCTCCCGAGTTGCTGTCGTTCAGTGATTGGGACGCGATCGTGGGCCCAACGCGCGACGCTATCGGGGCATCGCCACTCGTCACGGACCGTGACCTCAAGGACGAGATGCGATACGTCTGGCCAACGGTCCGCGACCACCTCACCCAGTGCGGCGTTCTGATCGGCCCCTCCGGCATCGAAATCCGCCCGTACCATCCGCCGACCACGCTGAACCCCCAGTACAGCCGTGCCAAGCAACGGATCTACCTGTCGGCCACCCTCGGCTCGATGGACGACCTCCAGCGCCGAGTCGGAGGCGGGCCGGTCACCCGTCTCACGACCGCCACCCCGCTGCCGCCTGGTGCGACGGGCGAGCGTCTCCTGGTACTCAACCCCAGTGCCGAGCATCCCTTCGACCAGCACGTTCTCGGCTGGGCCCTTGCCCAAACCCAGGCCGCCGGTGGCCGTGCGGCCTGGCTGTGCGCCAGCCACGCCGAAGCCGACATCCTCCAAGAGACCCTCATCGCCTACGGACAGCAGGTTTATCGTCTTCGTCCTGGGGATGACTCGATGGTCGACACCTGGAGTCGTGTCGCCAACGGACACCTGATCACCGCCGGCCGCTACGACGGGCTCGACCTCGCGGGTGACCTGTGCAAGCTGGTCATCATCACCACCGTCCCGCAGGCCAGCAGCGAGTTCGAGCGATTCGTCGTCGCCTACCTCGGCGATGCCAGCTTCATGCGGCACCGCGTCGGCCAGCGCGTCACCCAAGCATTGGGCCGCGCCAATCGCGAAGCGACCGACCGGTCCCTCTACCTCGGACTCGACCCCAGCTTCGCGCAAATGCTCGCCGACCCGGCCGTCCGCAAGTCGATTCCTGCGGGCACCGAGCCCACCATTCGCACCGCGCTGGAGATCTACGACCAAGGCTGGGAAGGCACCCTGCGCGCCTGCACCTCGTTCTGGCAGCCAACCCCACAGGCTTCGGCCTCCACGGAGGCCGCCGCACCGACGAGTCCTCGCCGCAAGGCGCGGCCCGGCCGCAATATCGGCGGAAGCAGCGACGTCTTCAGCGCCAACGCGGAAGTCTCCGCAGCGACCGACTTGTGGCTCAGCGACCACGCGGGAGCAGCCAAGAAAGCCAGTGAAGCTGCCGCTCAACTGGCCAAGGCCGGAGAAACCGAACACGCCGCGTTCTGGCGCTACGTGGAAGCCCACGCCCACTTCGATCGCGGACGCCTTCAAGACCTGGCCGCCGCGCGCAAGGCACTCGAGGACGCCACCGCTGGCGGCCCGCGCACCACCTGGTTCCGCCGACTGGCCCGCACCGTCGCCGACCTCGAAGGCTACGAACAGACCGCCGACGACACTGACCGGTTCTTCCTCGCCTGGGACGAGTGGCGCCGTGAAGCTGGCGCCCGACTCGACCGTGTCCTCTCCGAGGGGCGCGCCCTGCTCACCGGCAGCCACGACCAGCAGTGTGAAGGGCTGACCAGGCTCGCTCGCCTCGTGGGGGCCAGCGGAGAACGCCCGCCCAAGACCGAGCAGAGCGCCACGGACTGCCGCTGGACCTGGTCCACCGTCAAGCGCGCCGAGCGCCGCGTCTGGGAGGTGAAGACCGTTCCGAAGGGCGAGCCGAAGCCGCTGATCCGCGGCGACGTGAACCAATTGCTCGGCCAGATCGAGGTCGAGACCAGGCGATCGGCGAAGACCCGCGTGTTCGGCTGCCTGCTGACCCCGGCCACCACCACCAAGGATGACGCTGCCGAGGCGGCGCACGACAAGATCGTGTTAGTCAACCACGGTGCGACCGTCCGGCTCTACGACATGCTGGCCGACCGCCTTCGCCAATACGACGCGCTGTGCGGCGACAACAACGCCGAAGCACGTGGTGAGGCTCGCACGAGGATCGAGGCGCTCCTGCCCCAGGAGGACAGCTGGTTGGGCAAGCTGCTCGCACCCTCCCGTGGCCGGCTCGTCACGGCAGACGACGTGGCCGCCATCTTCCCGTCAACGTGACGACAAGTGGCTGCTCAGACCTTGTCGTAGCCTAGGTGAAAGCTCACATGTAGAAGGCGTACCGCCCCTGTGGACGATCCTGCGGTCCGAGGTGGCGCAGGATTTGACAGTCCGCGGCCGAAAGCCGGGTCGCCGACCTGGACGGTCGGCATGACCTCGACGGCGTGCTCGCTCGGCTCGCCGTGGTCGGAGGGCCAGAAGAACTGGCAACCGCGAGCCCGGCGCCGCGCTCGCCTACCGGAAGTGGGCCGTCGCGCAGCCCCACGTCTGCCGGTGTATACGGCGACGTGGTCGCCGAACAGCGGGCCGGCAACCGCGACCCGGTTATAGCGTGGCCGAAGTGGTGGTGATCTGGCTGTTAGCCGACGTCCAGGGTCGGGGTGTGGTGGTGTGGGATGCCGCTGTCGGCGAAGGCGTTCTCTGGCAGGCCTTCGCGCAAAAGTCGCATGTCGTCGCGGTGTTGGTCGAACAGGACGGTGACGGCTCCGCGGCGGGCCTCGAATTCAGCCAGGTAATCCGGTGTGAAGGCGATCCCGAGGTAGGCGCGACCCGCGTCACCCCAGGTCGGGTCCTCGACGGTGCCGTCCGGATGAGCGCACCAGGCGTGAGCGGCCACGACACCGGAGTCGGCGAGCGCGAACCCTTCCACGTAGCTCAGCCTGCAGGCCAAGCCGACGTCCGGGCGGGAGCGCTGCCGGGGTGAACCAGCGGCCGACAACAGCTGGAGCAGAAGATGTGACCCCAGTTGACGTGGGTGGGATGGCCTGCTCCAGCCTTGCTCCAGCTACTGAACAGTAACTGAGTTCGTCCCACCAATTCTCAAATTGAGGTCGAACGAAAAACCGCCTTACCTCGGCAAACTTGCCGGGTGGGCGGTGTTTCGTCACTGTGGAGCTAAGGGGACTCGAACCCCTGACCCCCTCACTGCCAGTGAGGATCAAGCAAGGCGCTGACCTGCGGTTATCGAGAACCCGCTGGTCGGCTAACGCGGTTGTGCTTCGTTCAACGCGGTTCATCGTTGTTGGGCGCTGTTGTAACCGACGTCGTGCTCCAGATCTGCTCCAGGAAAATTGGTGAGAGAAGACGTGGTTGCTGTGGCCGTCGGCTCTGGTCGGAGTGGTCTTGCTTGTGCCCGCGTTGAGTGCCGTCCGTCCGTCTATGTGTATGCCGGGGCGACCCGGTCAGCTGTGACCCGATGGGCCACGGTCCGCGATCAGTCGCTGCTGCGCGAAGACACGTACAGCCGTGACTATCGCTTGCAGCTTTCGGCTACTGCGCCAGCACTCGTGATGGCGGTGCGCTCGACAGCCTTGTGCAGGCTTGCCGGTGGCTATCTGTAGGTGAACGCCTCTGGTTGTGATCAGGCGGCTTTCGAGGCAAATTCTTCGGCCGCGTCGCTTGCCGTAGTGCGGATGGTGCACTGGAGGTTCCGGTAACGCAGTATGCGATAAGTCGGAAAAGTCCCAACAATGCCCGGCGGGGAGGCGTTGCGGATGTCCTACATGGATCATCGGTACGGGCAACCCGCTTCATGATCGTTCACTCTGTTGGAGTCTTCCTTCGCTCGTTAGTGTTCGTGAAGAGTCATGGTGACTTTGTGGGTCGCGTGGCGTCGGGGGACGCGTGCTGACCGGGCCGAGGGGGTCTTTTTCGATGGTGCGTCCGTCAGTGGCGCGTGGCTTCAGGCTGCGCGCGTTACCCATGATCTTCCTGATGTTGGCCGGTGTCGTCGTGGTGACGGCGAGTCCGCCGAAAAGTTCACTGCCTGCGGCGGTGGTCCCTGTTGCGGAGGCGCCGGATGCCGCTAGTGCGTTCGCGGCGGCGCGGTTGCAGGGCTCGCCGGTCGGGGTGGCTGATCAGACCGCTGAGGCGAAGAAGGTGCTGGCGAACCCTGACGGGACGTTGACGGCGCAGTTGTCGCCGCAGCCTGTGCGGGTCCGTAAGGCCGACGGTTGGGTTCCTGTCGATACGACACTGGCGTCCGTGCCGGACGGCACGGTGAGGCCGAAGGCCGCTGTAGCCGATGTGGCGTTTTCCGCGGGTGGAGCCAAGGGTCCGCTGGTGCGATTCTCGCGTAACGGTAAGAGCATCGCGTTGCGGTGGCCGGGCTCGTTGCCGAAGCCTGAACTCGAGGGCAACAAGGCGAGGTACCGGGAGGTACTACCTGGCGTCGACTTGGAGATGCAGGCAGAAGCCGAGGGCTACAACCAGCGTTTCGTGGTCAAGACTCCAGATGCGGGGCGTAACCCCGCGTTGTCGTCGATCAAGCTCGCGCTTGAGACGGAGGGTGTGCAGCTCACGTCGGAGGGAACCGGCCGGGTTCAGGCCGTCGATGACACCGGGCAGAAGATTTTCGTCGCACCGGCTGCGACAATGTGGGACGCCAGAGGGCGCGAGAGCACGAGCACACCGGTCGAGGTCGCGATCGATCGCTCCTCGATGACGTTGACGCCGAATGCCGCGATGCTGGCGAGTCCGGGCACGCGGTACCCGGTGGTGGTCGACCCGGACATGCGGTCGCCAGGACAGAGTATGTGGGCGAAGGTGTTCCGCGGCTACCCGAACGACTCCTACGTCAACGGTACGGGTGACGGAGACGCCTGGGCGAAGGTCGGTAAATGTACCTGGAGTGAATGCGGCAGTATCGACCTCGCTCGTACTTACTTCCAGTTCGACACGGCATTCCTCGCCGGAAAAGAAATCAAGACGGTCAATTTCAACACGGCCGTGGTACACGGTCCGAACTGTGACCCGAAGGAACACCAGCTCTTTATCGCGAGGGACAACATTTGGTGGGGCACGACCTGGAACAACGCACCCGGTGGTGATCATGTTTCCACCGTGTGGGTGCCCAGCAACTGGAACTCCTGCTCGGGAAACAAGCCGGTTGGGTTCCCGGTCGGTCTCTACATCAACCCGAACGGTTCTTCGACCTACTTCCTGCAAGCGAAGTCGGAGACCGACTCGAGCGCGTGGCGCAAGTACGACGTTCCGAGCACGATCCTGCAGATCACCTACAACACGAAGCCGAACCCGCCGTACGACATGAAGACCGATCCGCCGCTGCCCGCCCCGTGTCGCTGGTGTGAGGGGGTGCCGTATGTCGGAGACCCATCGATCCGGCTGTTGAGCAGGTTGTCCGACCCGGACGCCAACGACCAGCTCCGCCCGGTCTGGGACATCTACGGCGGCGCTCCGGACCAGCGCGCTCCGGCGATCTACCAGGCATCGGGTGCCTATCACAGTACTGATGTCGATCTGACGAAGCGGAATGGGCAACGTGTCACGTGGACGGTGTGGGGTCACGATTCCGCGGATGGCGGTGATTGGCGGAATGGGCCTGGTCCGTTCATCGTCGATCAGACGGGTATCGGCAACAAGCCGACGGTGACAGCGCCCCTCTACAAGGCGGACAATGCTTGGCACGGTGGTGTCGGCGTGCCGGACGTGTTCGAGTTCGATGCGAGCGACGCGACCACCAAGGTCACGGATGTCGACCACTACCTGTACGGCTGGACGGATCCACCGACGACGCCGATCGACGCCATCGCGCTCGGCGGTAAGGCTTACGCGAAGCTGACCCCGCCTGGTGACGGGCCGAGGGATCTGTTCGTGCAGAGTGTCGACCGTGCCGGGCATCGCAGTCCGACGCAGACACACCACTTCTACGTGCGAGCGGGTAACGGCCCGTTGGCGCAATGGTCGTTGGAAGGCAACACGAAGGACACCGCCACCCTCGGGTTCCGCGACGCGACGCTGTACGGCGGGCCCGTCTATGTGCCGGGCAGTACCGGGTCAGGTCTCAAGCTGGATGGTGTCGACGACTACGTGACGGCACCGATTTCGACGAGCACGTACCCCAGTTTCTCCTTCTCGGGCTGGGTCAATCTCGCGGAGAAGAAGCCGGGCTGGTCGACATTGCTGAGCCAGAACGCGTCGACGACGGCGATGGTGAAGCTCGGGCACACGGGCACCGCGACCGATCGCTGGGCGTTGGAGTTCCGGCCTGGTAACGACCCGGCTACGGCGCCGACGACGGTGTCGTCGCTCACCGCGGCGCAGACGAACACGTGGACTCATCTCGCCGGTGTCTACGACTCCGGGGCACAGCAGATCCGGCTGTATGTCAACGGTGACCTCCAAGGCAGTACGGCATGGAAGTCCCCGTGGCCCGCGACGCATGAATTCGCGGTCGGTCGCGCGATCGTCAACGGCGTCGGGAAGGACTACCTGGCCGGTGCGGTCGACGAGATCCGCACCTATGACCGGGTGCTCACCGATGCCGAGGTCAAGTCCGCGGTCACCCGCGACAACGTCACCGCCGGCTATTGGAATCTCGACGACGCGGACGGGACGACCGCACGCAACGCCGCCTCGGGCGGTGAGATGGCGGTGCTCCAGCCCGGCGCCAGGTTCGCTCCCCAGGGCGCGGTCAATGGTGCGGCCACTTTCGATGGGGTCAAGGGCTTCGCGGCGACGTCGGGGCCGGTGGTGCGGACCGATCAGAGTTACGCGATCACCGCCTGGGTGAAACCGGACAAGGTCGCCGATATGACCGCCGTTTCCCAGGACGGCACGACGGTGAGCGGTTTCTACCTCAAGCAGAACAACGGTTCCTGGGTCTTCGGCGTGCACCCGGGTGACGCCATCGGTGGAACGGCGACGGAGGTCAGGTCCGGGGCGAACACGGTGCAGACCGTGCCGTGGACACACCTGGCCGGCGTGTACAACGCGACCGCCAAAACCCTCACGCTCATGGTCAACGGGAAGCAGGTCGCGAGCACCCCGGCCCCGGCGACGCCGTGGCACGCCACCGGCCCCTTCGCCATCGGACGAGGGAAGTACGGGACGCCGCTCGGTTACTGGTCCGGTGGGATCGACGAGGTGCGCGCCTACAGCCGCACGCTCGACCTCGCGGAGATCCAGGGCATCGTCGCCCAGAACAACGTCTCCGCCGCCTCCTGGAAACTCGATGGCGACGCGCAAGACACGTCAGGCGCGGTGAACCCGAGCCACGGCACAGCGCGGAATGGCGCCCAGTGGATTGCCGGGCAGACCAGCTACCCGGATCAGGCTGATCTCGCGGTGAACCTGGACGGCATCGACGACTACGTCAGCGCGAAGGCGCCGATCGACAGCAGCATGAGCTTTTCCGTCGCCGCCTGGGTGAAGATGACCAACAAAACCCCAGGTTGGGGTGCTGTGGTGAGCCAGAGCGGGCAAAACGTGTCCGCGTTCAACCTCGGCTACACCGGCGCGAGCGACGACCGGTGGGCGTTCGCGATGCACGGCCCCGACAGCACCGCGCCGACCGCGGTTGTCCGCGCACGCTCGGCGCAGCCGGTCCAAACAGGAGTCTGGACACACCTCGCCGCGAACTACGACAGCAACAGCGGCGAGATGCAGTTGTATGTGAACGGCACCTTGTCCGGGACAGCGACGTTCACCACGCGCTGGAACGCGACCGCCGAGTTCGACATCGGTCGCGGCAGATGGGCGGGCAACTGGTTGGACGCGTTCGGTGGTGCGGTCGACGACGTCAAGGTCTACAGCCGCACCTTGTTCACCGACGAGATCCGCACCATGTCCGGGCAGGACCTCACCCTGGTCCACAACTGGCAGCTCGACGAATCCAGCGGCACCAAGGTCGCCGACTCCACCGGCTCCCGCACCGGAACACTCGAGCCGGGAACGCAGTTCGCGCCCGGCCGGGTCGGGAACGCCGTCCAGTTCGACGGAAAAACCGGCGCTGTCGGTACCACCGGTGTCGACCTGCGAACCGACGAGAGCTTCAGCGCGTCGGCGTGGGTCTACATGGACCGTAAATCCGACATCGTCTCCAAGCTCACGGCTCTGAGCATCGACGGCGAGCGGACCAGCAAGTTCCGGCTCGGGCACGTCGCCGATGAGATGAACGCGACCTGCTTTGGTGGCGAATTCGAGAATCCGAACGCCTGCGGCAAGTGGGTGTTCGAGATGGCGGAGACCGACACGGACAACGCCGTCGCGAGAGCAGCGGTGCCGACTTTTCCCGCCGAGATCAATTCCTGGGTGCACCTGGCTGGTACTTATGACCGGCAGAGCAGGAAAATCTGGCTTTATGTCAACGGACAACGTGTCGGTGACGGGACTCTGAACGGGCGCTGGCAGGCGTCCGGCGCTGCTCAGATCGGACGAGGTCTGACCGCGGACAAGCCGAGCCAGTTCTGGACCGGCAAGGTAGACGATGCCCGTCTCTACACGTCAGCGCTTGACAGGGACAGGATGGCGGGGCTGTACAAGTCGTATCCCGCCGCGGACGGCGGCCCTGCGACCTTGCCGGCTGCTGACGCCGCTTACTGGCGTTTCGATGAGAAGGCCGGTCAGACGGCCCAGGATGTCAGCGGCCAAGGGAAGAACGCGACGCTCAAGGGCGGGGCGGGCTGGACCGATGGGATGATCGGGCCGGCGGTGTGGCTGGACGGGACGACCGGCTACGCGGAAACGACCGGGGAGGTCATCGACACCACGAAGAGCTTCTCGGTCTCGGCGTGGGCGCACTTGACCAAAACCGACAACGGCTACTACAGCGTCTTCGGTCAGGACGGCAACAGAGTCAGTGCCTTCCTCGTCCAGTACGACGGCGGCACGAAGAAATGGCGTGCCGTGGTGCCCAGTGCCGATCAGAACGACCCACCGGCGGCGTCGCTCTTGTCGGCCCAACCCGCGGTCCTCAACGCATGGACCCAGCTTGCCGTGGTCTACGACGCCCAGTTCCGGCAGCTCAAGCTCTACGTGAACGGTGTCCAGTCCGCGATTCAGGTCGGAGTCACCTCGATCCCGTCCGCTGGGCCGTTCACGATCGGCCGGGCCCGCTGGAACGGGAACAACAACAATTTCTTCTCCAGGGGCATCGACGACGTCCGCGTCTTCTCCAAGGCGCTCAGTGACGGGGAAGTCCGCAAGGTGCACGACGAACTACCTCGTGGAGACGGTGGCGCTTGGCGGTTCGACAACGGAACCGGCAAGGATTACAGCTGGCGCGGCAACGCCGTCGTCCCGACTGGCGGCGCGTCCTTCGCGCCGGGTGTGAGCGGTACCGCGATCAAGCTGAACGGCACCGATGGGCAGGCGACCGCGCCCGAGCGAGGTCTGGCTATGGAGGACAGTTTCACCGTGTCCGCGTGGGCCAACCTCTCTCGTACCGATCAGGTCGCGACCGTGCTATCCCAGGACGGCGCGCGGATGAGCGGCTTCACAATCCAGTACCGGCCGGAAGCCGGGCGGTGGACGTTCGGTACGACCGCCCAGGACGTCGACGCGTCACCGGTGTCCTACGTCAGCTCGTTCGACCCGGCGGTCGTGAACCGGTGGACACATCTCACCGGCGTCTACGATCAGGCCGCTCGTCAGCTCCGGCTGTATGTCGACGGGCAGTTCGCGGGCAAGAAGGACGGTGTCGTCCTCTGGCAGGCGAACGGGTCCTTCGCCATTGGCCGCGGCAAGACCAACGGCAAGTCCGCCGAGTTCTTCCCCGGCATGATCGACGAGGTCTACGCCCACTACGGCATGGCCAATGAAGCGGCCATCCGAACCTACGGCACCTTCCCCGCACCCGACGGCGGCCAGCTGGGCAGCTATGTCGACGGGGCAGGACGCAAGCGAACGGCGAGCACGAGTGTCACACCCGCGGCCGGTTACCGGTTCGACGGGAGCCTGGGCATGCTGATCGACGGCGCCCAGCCCAACACTCGTGTGCTGTACTCCTGCCAATCCGGCACGGACTTCTTCACCTCGACCGACGCGGCCTGCGAAGGCAAGACCAAGATCGGTGAGATCGGCTCCGTCTACACCCAGCAGCCGACCAACATCCCCACGATCCCGGTCTACCGGTGCACCTCGTCGACTGGGCATTTCGACAGCCGCCAGGCCGACTGCGGGGGCGCGACCCAGGAATCACTCCTCGGCTACACCCTCGCCTACGCGCCACTCGTGCGGTACTACAACAACGCCGCCTACGACCACCTCAGCACCACACAAGCGGCCCGGCCCGGGTACTACGCCGAGTTCCGGCACGGGTACCTGCCGCTGCTTCCGCAGACCGGGACACAGCCGCTGACCGCGTGCGTGAACGACGCGGACCAGTTCGTGTCACTCGACACGAACTGTGAGGGCAAAACCGTCATCGGTTCGCTTGGCCAGCTTTGGACTCAGCGGCCGGACGGGCCGGATGTCCAGGTTCTCTACCGATGCGGCAGCAGCAGTGTCGAATCGATGACCAACACCAGCGACAACTGCGGCGCCATGGGCAACGACCGTTCGCTCGGCTACGTCATCACCACGCTTCCTCAAGTCCAGCCCGTCTTCGCCGCGCCGAGCAGCGGAGTCACGGCAGGGCGCGAACCAACATCGTCGACGGGAACCGGCGGCGGGTAGACCGCCGCTCGGGAATCAGCGAACCGATCGACCACAGCCACTTGAGGCGCTCCTGGATCACTGGCAGAGCCTCACTGCGTCCAGCCTGGAGAACTGATGCGACAGAAGTCGTCTACACGCCGCACGTCGAGAGCCCTTACCGTGGCGTTGATCTGCTCGCTGGTCGTGACCGGCGTCAGCACCTCGCAAGTCGCGAACGCGGCCAATGGCTGGAGTGTCGACTCACCGGCAGTCAACTCGACTCCGGTGACAAAGCAGACCATGCAGGGGCGAAACCTCGACGAAGCGAGCCTCAAAGCGCTCACCGGGAACCAGCCCACCGGTTCCACCACACCTGACGGAGGAGGTACCAGCAGCGCGACGTCCCTGTCGCCAACGGCGACATGGGATGTGTCGAAACAGACCGGCGACTTCACTTGGTCCTACCCGCTGCGTGTGCCGCCCGCGCCCGGTGATCTGCAGCCCAACCTGGCGTTGTCCTATAACTCCTCGACGGTTGACGGACGTACGAGCGCCACAAACAACCAGGCGTCGTGGGTCGGCGACGGCTGGGACCTGCACCCGGGTTTCGTCGAACGCACCTACGGCAGTTGCCAGGACGACAAGGAAGGCGGAACCACCCCACCGAAGGTCGGTGACCTCTGCTGGAAGAGTGACAACGCCACCGCCGTCTACAACGGGTCCGGCGGCATGCTGATCCATGACACCGACAAGAAGGTGTGGCGGCAGAAGAGCGACAACGGCTCCCGTATCGAGCACCTCACCGGCGCCGCGAACGGCGCTCGTGACGGCGAGTACTGGAAGATCACCACTGTTGACGGCACTCAGTACTTCTTCGGGTCCGCTCCGGCGTCGAAGTCGACCTGGACCGTGCCCGTCTACGGTGATGACGTCGGCGAACCTTGCCATGCGGTGGACAACAAGTTCGACAACTCGGCCTGTGTCCAGGCCTACCGCTGGAACCTGGACAAGGTCGTCGACCGGCACGGCAACCTGATCCTCTACAGCTACGACATCGAGACCAACAACTACGGGCAGAACGTCAAAGACACCGCAGTCTCCTACGTCCGTGGTGGGACGCTCAAGGAGATCCAGTACGGCCTGCGTGAAGGTGACCCGGCTCCCGCTGCCGGGAAAGTGACCTTCGTGACCGAGGAGCGATGTGTCCCCGGTAGCCTGTGCACGCTCGACAAGCCCGAGAACTTTCCCGATGTCGCCCTGGCCGACCGGTGTGACGGACCCACGTGCAAGGACCACTACAGCCCCACGTTCTGGTCGACCAAACGCCTCGCGAAGATCACCACCCAGGTCCGCGCGGGCACCGGCTACACCGACGTCGACAGCTGGACTCTCGAGCAGCAGTTCCCGAACCCCGACGACGGCAACAAAGCCGCTCTCTGGCTCAAATCCATCACACACACCGGCCACGTCGGCACGCCCATCACGCTGCCTAAGGTCACGTTCGAAGGCAAGAAACTCCCGAACCGGGTCGTGAAAGACGACGGTGTCGGCTATCTCAACCGGTACCGGCTCTCCGCCATCGTCTCCGAAGCCGGTGGCGTCACCACCGTCAACTACGCACCCGCCGACTGCTCCGCCACGTCTTTGCCGGACAAGCCGGAAACCAACACCAAACGCTGTTTCCCAGTGACGTGGACCAAACGGGATTTCGCCGAACGCACCGACTACTTCCACAAGTACGTCGTCGGTTCCGTCGTCCAGTCCGATTGGATGAGCACCAGTTCCGAACAGGTCACCAACTACGAGTACCCGGAGGGCGCGGCGTGGCACTACACCACTTCCGAGTTCGCGCCTGAAAAGGACAAGACCTGGAACGAGTTCCGCGGCTTCGGCAAGGTTATCGTCCGCACCGGTAAACCCGACAACCCCAGCGGGCCGACCAGCTACAGCGAAACCCGGTACTTCCGCGGCATGCACGGGGACAAGCTCCCCAACAACGGAACACGACCCGTCAGCCTCCCGGACAGCGAAGGCGGATCCCACGTCGACGAGGACTGGCTTCAGGGACTGGAGCTGGAAAGCCTCACCAAGAACGGCGAGGCCGGCGCTGTCGTCGGCAAAACGATCACCGAACCCAGCTGGCAAGGCCCGACCGCGACGCGCGGGGTATACAAGGCCTACATCGTCCGAACCGGAACGCAGCGCTCCTTCACCGCCCTGGCCGCAGGTGGCTGGCGAACCACCAAAACCACCACGGACTACGACCCCAACGGCCTGCCGACCAAGGTCAACGACCTCGGTGACCTCAACGTCACCGGGGACGAGCGCTGCACGAACACGACCTACGCCCAGAACACCGACCGGTGGCTGCTGAATTTCCCGTCGCGGGTCGAGACCCTCTCGACGGTGTGCGGGTTCCTGCCGGTCTATCCGCGGGACACCATCTCCGACGTCCGGTCGTCCTACGACACGCTCGCACCCGGCGTCCCGCCCACGGTGGGTGACGTCACGCTGGCTGAAGAGGTCGACGGGTACAACGGGTTCACGCCGGTTTACCGTCCCGTCGCGAAGACCAAACGCGATGTCCATGGGCGCGCGATCGAAATCACCGACGCCGACGGCAACACCGCCACCTCCACCTACACCCCGGTCACCAGCGGGCCGGTAACCCAGCTTGTCACCGCCAACGCTCTGGGACACAAGACGACGACCGTCTACGAGCCGGCCTGGGGATCTGCGCGGACGATCACCGACCCCAACAACCGGGTCATGGAGATCAGCTACGACGCGCTCGGCCGCAAAGCCGAAGTCTGGCAGCCCAACCGGCCTCGGCCAGACCATCCCACCGAACCCAGCGCGCGCTTCACCTACGAAGTCCGGAACAACGCGCCGAGCTCGATCACCTCGATGCGGTTCGGCCCCAACAGCAACTACGTCACCTCGACCACCATCCTCGACGGTCTCTACCGAACCCGGCAGGTCCAGGCGCCGGCACCTGGCGGGGGGAGGCTGCTGGTCGACACGCGCTACGACTCGCAGGGGCGCGCCTACAAGACGACACAGCCGTTCTACAACGACCAACCAGTCGACACCTCTCTTTGGGTGGCCAGCGACACCGAAGTACCCGGTCTGACCGTCACGGAGTTCGACGGCGCGGGCCGTGCGATCGCCTCCACTTACCGAGGCGGCGACAAAAACTGGCGTACCAGCACGACCTACGGCGGTGACTCGGTCAGCGTCACACCGCCGGAAGGCGGCAGCGCGACCACCACGATCACCGACGCCCGCGGCCGAACCCGCGCTCTCCGGCAGTACCATGGCGCTCAACCGACCGGCGACAACTACGACGAAACCAAGTACGACTACACCAACTCGGACAAACTCGCCGCGCTCACCGACTCCAGTGGTAGCCGCTGGTCCTACACCTACGACATCCACGGCTCCCTGATCCGCACCGACGATCCCGACCGCGGCGCCACCACCTACGTCTACAACAAGCTGAACCAGCAGATTTCGAGTACCGACGCACGCAATGTCACACTCGCGTTCCGCTACGACAAACTCGGGCGCAAGACCGGTGTCTTCAAAGACAACCTCACCGGAACCAAACTCAGCGAATGGGCCTACGACTCCGCGTACAAGGGCGTCGGACAGCTCGCGTCGTCCACGCGCTGGGTCGACGGCAACGCCTACGTCAACAAGGTCAACGTCTACGGGCCGCTGTACCAGCCGACGACGACGTCCATCATCATCCCGCCGAGCGAGGGCCCGAAGCTGGCCGGCACCTATCAGTCGTTCTTTCAGTACAAGGACGACGGAAGCCTCGGCGGTACCGGAATCCCGAAGGCCGGAGACCTGCTGGCCGAAAGCATGCTCTACACCTATGACGACCTCGGGAAGCCGCTCACTACCGAAGGCAGCTGGAACGGACCCGTCTATCAAGACTACGTCTCCGCGACCGACTACACCCGCTACGGCGAGCCTCAGCGGATCCAGCTCGGCGGTGAGAGCAGTACCTCCACTGACGGAAAACGGGCCTGGCTCTCCTACTACTACGACACCAACACCCGCAGGCTCGACCGCACCATCGTCGACGCCGAAGTCCCGCAGCCGATGCAGACCGACACCCGCTACAGCTACAACCCCGCAGGCAACATCACCGCGATCTCCAACGCCCCGATCGGGCAACCCGCGGACAAGCAATGCTTCGGCTACGACTACCTCCAACGCCTCACCGAAGCATGGACACCCGCCAACACCGACTGCGGCGCTCCTCGAGCGGCCAACGCCCTCGGTGGTCCTGCTCCATACTGGCAGTCCTACGCCTACGACAAGTCCGGAAACCGGATCGGCGACACCCAGCACCTCGTCGGAGGTGACGTCACCCGCAAGTACAGCTACGCCGCGCCCGGCACACCGAGGCCCCACCTGCTAAATGCCGTCACCTCGGAGGGGCCTGCAGGTACCAAGACGGCCCAGTACACCTACGACGAACTGGGCAATACCAAGGCTCGCCCCGGCACGTCCGGACAGCAAGCACTGGACTGGAACGTCGAGAACAGGCTCGAGAAGGTCACCGACGGCACAGCCGACACGACCTTCCTCTACGACGCCGACGGCAGCCGCCTCATCCGCCGTGACCCCACCGGCACCACCCTGTATTTGGGGCCGCAGGAGGTCCGGCTCGACAAAACGAGCGGCACCGCAACCACCACTAGGTACTACACCCACGGTGGCGCGACCATCGCGATGCGCAAGAGCGGTGCCCTGACCTGGCTCGCAGGAGACCACCAGGGCACCATCCAGGTCGCGATCAACGCCAGCGACCTCACGGTCAAGCAGCGCCGTCAAACCCCGTTCGGAGCCGAGCGCGGCCCGAGCGCCGGTATGCCGGGTGAACGTGGCTTCGTCGGGGGCACGATCGATGCCTCGGCTGGGTTGACCACCCTCGGGGCTCGAAGCTACGACGCGGACCTTGGCCGGTTCATCTCCCTAGACCCGATCATGGATCCGAGCAGCCCGCAGCAGATCAACGGCTACAGCTACTCCATCAACAACCCGATCGCTTTCAGCGACCCCTCCGGCCTTGCCCACGAGGACTCGCCCGGCTACTGCGTCGGTTGGCGCGGCGACTGCGGCATCGACCCCCGAGTCGGCAACGACATCAACGGCCACTACACGCCGGAACAGTTGGCTGATAAAGGTGTTAAAAAGGGGCAGGCTAAGTCAAATCGGAAGAACTGGGAAAGAAAAAACGCGCCGAGCTCACGAAAGCGTGATCAGGTGTTTGCCGAGTTCGACAAGGTGCTCAATATGAGCACGCTTGAATATTGGAACTTCCCAATGCCGCCGAACGTGGACCCTGATACCAATATTTGCTTCGGCAAGCTCGCTTGTGAAAAAGCGAGGAATTACCTCCTTGCGCCAGAGACTGAGAATGATGTCGAAGGTGCAAAATTAATCGCGGCTACTTATTGTGTGGACAACTTTGACGAGTGTAGTAGTGCGGAAGGGGTTGCGGAGACTATCCATAGTCTTCTCGGTGCCGCTATGGCAATCGTTGGTGCTGGCATGACTGCCGGCGGGCGCGGGTTGGCTGGTCGATCGAAGCCAGGTACGGGAACGGCAACTGGAGAGTCACTGCGCAATCTAGGCGTGGAGGACCTCACTCCTGGGCAAGCGTCTAACCTGCTTCGCTATCAGAAGAAGCTTCCCAATGCGGCCGAAGAAACCGTCATCACGGGGCTGCCTGGAGGATCCGTTACATTTCAGACGCGCGTGCCGGGAAGAGTTCCAAATTCTTATGCAGTTTATGAAAAAACTGTGAGCTTTGACGGTAAGACGACCGGCTATCTCAAGACGACGGTGCTGCCGGACGGATCGGTGGCCCACGTGAAGGATAAGATGGGCCCATGATTAACGATCTGCGGGATGGCGAGCGAGAAGAAGCGCTGCGTGACGTTGTCGAACTTCGTGCACCTCTGCGACAAGCGGTCGATCGGCTGGTGTCGTTTGGTTGGGATAGTGATAGCGAGTTGGTCGTGTTTGAGCCTAAGGACGCTGTGAATGTCCTGCAGTCCTATCTTTCGGGCGGGCTGGATGTTGCAGGTGTTCAATTATGGGCTGAAACCCTTGAAGGGCGCGACGATCTGGGCTTTCAGGCTGAGAATGGAAATATTCTAAAAGAATTTCTGTTCCAGCTTTCATCGCCGGAAATATGCGGGCCTATTTCGAATGAAATGGCGTGCCGATGGCGGGATAGTCTGCGCGAGTTTATTTGATGATTTAAATCGCAGATACTTTCAACTTCGGTTGGTGGTGAGCTTTGTTTTCGAAACGAGTGCTTAAGGCGTGGCTATTGGTGCTGACTGTGTGCGGCGCGTGCTCGAGTGAGTCGGGGAACGTGGTGGCGAATCCAGCCGGTCTGGCTTCGGTCCCGTCGTCGACCTGGACTCCAGTGATATCACCAGAGCTGATCTCTGCGGCCTGCGGCTTCCTTGGCGCCGATGAGCTTCAAAGGATCCTGGAGTCGAAGGCTGCTTACCGGTCAGTCGAGGAGAAGCCGCTTGAGGGGCAGCGGAGCATTGCCTATGGATGCGAGTTCAGTCGTGTAGATGATGGGTCTGGCGTCGGCAGCTTGATGGTGACCGCTATCAAGGGCGAAGTGGCACCGGGGAGCGCCCTCGCGGTTGCCGAGCAGAACTGTCTGAGTGAGGGACAGGCCCAGCCGTTGGCGGGCGCCGGGGAAGCGGCGATGTGGTGTCGGAACGAGGACCTCGACACGCTGGTCGTGACCGTGAAGCGAAGCCACGGCGAAGTCCGGATCGCTCACTTGACGCTTGCCGGTAGTCCAATGGCTGCCAATATCCCCGGATATGCCTCGCTGGCGCGACTTCTCGGCGGCAGACTGTAGCGCCTGAAGCGTAAGCGAGTCATCCGATCTCATCAGACCCGAGCACGGCATGGCGCTCAAATGCCTGCAGGCAAGGCTGCGAGACGCATTGGCCTGATGGGAACAACGTGTCTGAGGCAGCACAAGACGGGAGCAAGGACACGGACATGCCGTGAACGGCAGCGCTGACCCACCGCAGCCGACGCGGATCGGCTTCCGAGCGCTGCCGGCAACGTTTGTTCAGTCCACCAGGCGAATGATGCCTCGGTTCTCCGCGTATCAGGCGAGCTGGCGAATCTGCTCGTTAGTCGACTTTAGTGTTGAGAGAGTGGAGCGTCGGGGGATCACGTCGTCTCCGATTGGGCTCCGTTGCTGACGTAGAGCCCGGCACGGCCTGATACGGGCTGACACTCGGTTCGGCTACGATGTCCGCGTTGACCTGCACGAATGGTCGAAATCTAACACCTCGCGGCACTGTCTGGCACAGTGGCGGAGCGGACACTTAATCCGAAGGAACCTGCAGCTCATCAGTGGGTCCGCGTCTGAAGCACTCCAGTGTAGAACGGCCTGGTCGGGCTACGTCGCTGGAGCGGAACATGCGACCCAGTTGGCGTGGTTGCGACGGCGCGCTCCACTCCGGTGGGTGTGCCTTCGGCCGTCGCTACTTGTAGATGTCCTCGTGGCGGCCGTTGGGCCATGGCGGAGACACGAACCGGCCATTCGTTCCGGCGAACGTCATGTGGCCACGTTGTCGATATAGACAGGACGGGTGCCATCCGGTCCATCACTCAACCGTGCTTGAGGCCAGTCCGCAGGTCGACCGCGAGACGCTGTTGTCGACCTGCGGTAGATGGGGATCAGTGCGGCGTAGCACTCGAACGTAATGTCGTCGGCGGAGCCGAGGTGGTGCCTGCCGGAGCGGCAGTAATCCTCAGGTTGATCCCACGGTCGGTTAATGGCGCCCGCCTGGGTTCAAGCTGGCTGGCTTGGCGTGTCCAGGTTGGTGGGAGCATCACGTTTCGGTAGGTAGAGGCTTCCGGCGCTGCATGATCAGCGGCACGATGGCGCTGATGACCAGTGGCTTCTGGTCGATCGATGTGCATCCTGAAAGTGTCGCCCGGTCTTCGCGGATAGAGTGCCGCCCGCTGTGCATCCCGGAGGAGCCTGTCCGGGGGCACCAACAGGAACCTCACAAGCCGATCCGGCGCGCTGCGCCGGGAGGTCTTGAGGGTTCATGGGTTCGGTGATCCTTTCCGCTACCTGAGCGATCTCCGGCAGCTTGTCTGCCGGGAGCTTGATCGTGATTGTCGCATGTTCGCCGTCATCGTGAACCACGATGGCGAGCTGGACGGCTTCGAACAGCGCCCGCAGGTACGGTTCTGGCGCCTTTGCGAGATTTGTCGCGAGATAGGGAAGCGCGTCGATCAGAGGCACTTCATCGGCTGTCATCCCCCGAGGTGTTGAAGAGTCCGCCTCGTCCAGGGCGGCGATCTTCGCCTGGAGTTGTTTCTCGTCCTTGGCTAGTTCGTTGTAGCTGCCCCGCAATGCGGCCGTAAAGGGGTCGTCCGGGTCCCCTTGCTGCGCTTGCTTCAGGATCGATGATTGCTTCTTGGCGATCTCGGCGAGCTGTCGCTGGATCCGCGCTCGTTCTCCCTTGCGTTCGGTTGTGACGTGATCGTCGGCACCGGCCAGGTCGGCTTCGAGGACCGTGCGACGGTCAGGACCGAACACGCGGTCGGCGAAGAATCTGCCGACCGCGTCTAGAAGGGCGTCTTCTCGAAGGTAGAGAGCGTTCTCGTGGTCGGTGAACCTGTCCGAGCGGCCGCGGTTGTTGTTGCTGGGCCTGCAGAGGTAGTACGCCCGTTCGTGCCGCGGTACACCGACCAAACGCCTGCCACAACCATGAAACAGCCGCCCACGGAACAGATAGGTCCTGGCGGCGGCTGGATGTGTGTTCGGCGCTTCTGCGCCGCGTGACCCCTGTTTGGTCTTCCAGCCCGCGTTGATCGCGTCGTACATCCACTTCGGGATCAGTGGCTCGTGCACCGGGGCCGGCGACCAGACCCACTTGATCGGGTCGTTGTGCTTGCCTCGGCGCGATCGCGTGGCGCGTCGATTGAAGACCTGGTAGCCGGTGTACTTGGGGTTCCGCAGGATGTCGTACCCGCTTGATCTGCCCCAGACGCCGCGTGCACGTCGCTTGCCCGGAGGCTCGGGAGGCGGGTACTTGTCCAGGTCCGCGTTCAGCCGGTCGGCGACCGTATCGCAGCCGAGGCGCTCGTAGTACCGCCACAACGCGATCTGAGTGACTGTCTCGCCTTTGAGGTCGTCAGGTTCGAGTCGTGACTTCGTGTAGCCCTTGGCCGCCTTCGCTGGGTTCGGGTGTTTGAAGACTTTCGCTTTGTAGCCATGACCGGCTTGCCGATGTTCCAGCCTTCGCGCACATGGGTGCAGAGGCCGCCCCATGACTGTTCGAGGGTGTTGAGGACCTAGTACTCGGCGACCGACTGGTTGATCCGGCGTTGCAGGATGCGTTGAGCTCGGAGCCGTTGCAGCGGAACTCGTACTGAACGCCATGGTGGCCGCCGTGCCCGGCATCGTCGCCAGGGTCATTCGCGCGAGCCGGGCCGCGGTCGGGACTTTCGGCGCTCGCCGTGGGGTGACCGGAGGTGGCGTCTGTCAGAACGAAACGAACGCCGATATCCAAGCCGCTGTCATCGGGCATCTGTGGGAGCAGATTCGTTGTTACCCCCTTCGTCGACGTCACCACGTCGCCGCCACCCTGGTCTTTGATACCCAACGGTCAGCTCTTCGAGCTCTCGGTGTCGCCACCAGCCAAGCCGCCGCCGACGTCGTGAACATTGACGATGACGCGGTCTACTGCCCCTTGGCGGAGCCACAGACTGAAAAGGATGCTTCTGAACAGCTGTTGGAGCTGCTGTCGTGGGCGGTCGAGCAACAGTGGCTGGACAAGCACGAAGCGGCAATCCTCACCGCGCGGTACTTCGGCGACCAGATGGCCGGGACGGCGTGGCGACGGATCGGCAGCTCGGCGCGATGTTCGGGGTGAGCCAGCCGACAGCCACCCGCCGGAGGAACCGGGCGCTCGACACGCTGGCGACCGCTGGTCGCGAATGGCAGCAACAGCGCTAACGCGTCGGGCGGGTGCATCAAGGGTCGGTAGATCGGGGCGTGCCTTGAGCGCCGCAGCCCGCCGACCCCAGGGAGCCTCCGTGACCGGACCCCGCCCCGACCTAGCCCCAGGAGCTCCAGCGCTTCCTGGATGAGGTCGGATTCCCGGCTTGCGAAGTGCTGGACTCGCTCGCCGAGTCCGATGATCGAGAACTCCGCAAACGCCTGCATCAGGTGATGGGCATCGAGGCGCGGCCATGAAGCATCCCGCGAAACCCATCGCGCGGATGATCCCCGACGCTCGGCTGGACTCGGTCTTTCGTGGTCTAACCCGCAGGTTCGGCCGGATGTTGGGTTGGTGCGTGATCATCGCGAGCCCGTTGGCGGTGATCGTGGGCATGGTGGTTATGCAGCCGCGTACGTCCCCGAACTTCCACATGCTGCGGAGTCGTTCGGTGATGTGCAGCCGCAGGGCTGGGCTGAGATGTACGTCCGATCATGGCTCTCGTCCGGCCGTGACGACTCCACCGGAATGGAGGCCTTCTACCCGGCGGGGATGAAGTCGACTCGGGCTGTCGGGACACAGATCCCGGTCGATACGAGCACGTTGTCGGTCGTGTCGCCGCGGCCAGGTTCGTGGACAGTGATCGTCGCGACCAACTTGCTGGCTCCGTCAAGGCAGATAGGTGAGGATCAGGTCGACGAATACGG
>NZ_LQCI01000028.1 GCF_001613935.1 Amycolatopsis regifaucium | reverse complement strand
GGAGCCCGCCAGCCACACCGGCGACGGGCCCCTCGGCATGCCCGTAGACCAAGACCGGAGGTGCGACCGTGACGGCCCCCAACGGCAGGCTGCGTCCGACCCAGCGGGTGCCGACCGGAGCCTCGACCAACGTCACCCGCCGGCCGCGTGTCCAACCCCTCCTGCCCCCAACGACACTCACCAGCCTTTCGACAGCGAACCCTCAGCCAGACCACAGGAAACGAGCGGATTCTGGAAGTGGGGAAAGAATCACCCGGCGGTGAGGAGAAGACCATGAGGGACCTTCCACACTGGCACACGGCGAGCGCGCAGGGGCCGCGCAAGCACAACGCGGACGCCGCCGGGACGTACGCGGCCGCGGACGGTACGGGGATCGTGTTCGCGCTGGCCGACGGTGTCGGGGATCACCCGAACGCGGCATACGCGGCGCGGACGGCGGTCTCGGCGGCGACCCGGACTGCGGCCGGGCGGGGCGCGGTCGCGACTGTTCTGGCTGCTCAGGGTGCTGTGCTCGCGTCCGGCGGGCCGGGTGACTGCGTCCTCGTCGTGGCTGTCCGGACCGACGAGGGGTATGGCATCGCGTGGGTCGGGGACGCGCGGGCGTACGCTTGGGACGGTTACAGCGTGCGGCAGGTGACAAAGGACCATACGCTCGCGCAGTACTTCCGCGACCACGAACAGCCCGTGACACCGCGGATGGAACACGTCGTCACCACCAGCGTCCGCACCGCCGGTGAGCACGAGATCGGCACGGCAACCGTCACCACCGGTGGGCTTCTGCTCACCAGCGACGGCGTGCACAAGACGCTCAGCGGGCCGACCATGCTCGACATCCTCGCGATGCCGGACAGGGCGGCCACAGAGCTGGTGCGGACGGCGATCTCGCTCGGTGGCTCCGACAACGCCACCGCGATCGTGGTGGGTCCGCCCGGTGCGGATCTCACCACGGAGAAATTTCGCGTCGCGGCCTGAACCGGGCGGTCAGGCCGCGACGCGATCCCGTTTGAGCTGCCGGTACTCGCGCAGCACCAGCACGACGATCACGACGTCGAGCGCGGCGAAGAACGGCAGCGCCAGCGAGTGCGTGTGAATCGCGCGGATGATCTCGTAGACCACGAACGCCGAGAGCACCACAGCGGCGACGGGGTAGGCCCGCATCACCTTGCGTGCCAGCGCCCAGACCAGGCCGAGCTTGATGAGCCCGTGCGCGACGAGGTACACGACGGCGAACGTGCGCCCTTCGACGAAGTGGCCGGCGGCGAGTTCGAGATGCCGCGCCAGTGTCCCCTGCGGGTCGCCGAGCAGATCGCGGGTCACCACCGCGTGCGCGAAACCGGTGACGGCCGACGCCGGGACGATCATCGGGACGAGCCCGCCGAGCAGCTGCAGGGCGCCGTCGAGTCCCTTCAGGGCGATGGCGATCCGGAACAGCTTCTCGGTGGTCATGGGCGCTCCTTCCACGATCACCTCACCCTGCCGCACCCGGCCGGCGCGCGCAGCCGCCGTCACCGGAACAGGCGGTTTCGGCAGGTCCGGCAAGGGAAAGGGTTCATGACACGAAGGTGATCCTGCCGTTCATCACGGTGGCGGTGACAGGGATGTCGCGGAGTCCCGCGGGCGAGAGCTTCACCGGGTCCACGGCGGTGATGACCAGATCCGCGACGTCTCCGACCGCCACCCCGGCCCGGCCACCGGACGCCGCCGCGAGCGCGGCCTCCAGTGGCATGGCCTGTTCGGGATGCCACGGCGGACGGTCGTCGTCGGTGCGGCTGACCGCGGACGCGATCGCGTCCCACGGATCCAGCGGCGCGACCGGCGCGTCCGAGCCGAACTCCAGGCGTACCCCGGCGCGGTGCAAGGCGCCGTACGGGAAAGCCCGGTCGGTCCAGCCGTGCCAGTGCCGGTCGGCGACGTCGCGGTCGTCCGGCTGATGGGCGGGTTGCACACTCGCGACGACGCCCAGTTCGGCGAAGCGCGCGACGTCCTCGGCACGCAGCAGTTGCGCGTGCTCGATGCGGCCCGCGCAGCCGATTTTCGCGAAAGCGTCGAGCGCGATCTTGTTGGCGTGGTCGCCGATCGCGTGCACCGCCGGAGAAAGACCGTGTCCGGATGCCTTGCGCATCAACGGTTCCAGCTCTTCGGGCGGCAGTTCGAGCAGTCCGTGGGACTCGGTTCCGGCGTAGTGTCCCACGCAGTACGCGGTGCGCGTGTTCAGCGAGCCGTCGACGAACAGCTTGAACGGGCCGACAGTCAGCAGACCTCCGGTGTCTTCCAGCACGTCGCCGGTGCGGTGGCCGCGTTCGACGGCGGTGTCGAGCAGGTACTTCGCGATCACGCAGGAAACCCGGACCGGCAAGGGTTTCCGCGCGAGCCGTCGCCGCCAGTCGGTGACGGTGTCGGTGTACTCGTAGTCGGCGATCTTGGTGACCCCGCGCGCGGCCGCCGCGTCGAGCGCGTCGGCGACCCAGCCGTCGATGACGTCCTCGGGGGCGACCGGGAGTTCGGCCGTCGCGCTCATGCAGTCGTTCTCCAGCAGCACCCCGGTCGGATGCTCGCGGCCGAGGAGTTTCAGCGCGGCCGGGCTGAGCCACAGCGTGTGGAGGTCCGCGCTGAACAAGGCGACGGGATGCCCGGGCAGCGCCTTCTGCAGCAGGTCCTTGTGCGGCGCGTCGGGCCAGAGGCCGTCGCGGAAACCGGCGCCCAGGACGAGATCGCCGGGCGGCACGGGATGCGCGAGCAGGTGGGCGAGCACGAGATCGACCGCGTGCGCGGCGGAAGTCGCCTCTCCCAACGGGATCCGCCGGCGCGCCGCGGACCACTGCGCGGTGTGCACGTGCGCGTCGACGAGACCGGGCAGCAGCGTGCCACCGTGTCCGTCCAGGATTTCCGACGCTTCACCCGCGTGCCCCGGGCCCTCGATGGCCGCGATCCGGCCACCCTTGATCAGCACGTCCGACAGGGAACCCGCCAGGCCGACCCGGACCCGGCGCAACAGAAGATCGTCCACTCCCTCACCCTGCCAGCCCGGCCGCGTTTCGTCCTCTACTTGCGCTCCTCGCGCACGCGCCCCACCGCGTTTCGTCCTCTAAATGCGGTGGTTCGCGATGCCAACTACCGCGTTTAGAGGACGAAATGCGGGAGGCGGGGGAGCTTTCCGAGCGCGGCGACCAAAGGGGCGAGTTCGGGGAGTTCCTCCGCGGCGGCGAGGGCCTCGGTGAGGACGGCGTCGTGCGTCGGCCGCGCGGCCGCCAGCAGTTCCTTCCCCGGCGCCGTGACCTCGGTGTAGATCCCCCGCCGGTCGGTCGGGCACAGGTACCGCTGCAGCAGCCCCCGGTCCTCCAGCCGCGAGACCAGCCGTGTCGTCGCCGATTGGCTGAGCACGACGGCGTTCGACAGCTGGTTCATCCGCAGGTGGAAACCGTCTTGCCGGGCGAGCACGTCCAGCACGGTGTACTCGCTGACGGAAAGTTCGTGCTGCTGCGCCAGAGCGCGTTCGAGCGCGTCCTCGATCCGCGCGTGCAGTGCGGCGAGGGTCCGCCAGCCCTGCTGATCGTGTTCGTCTTCACCGCGCACGATCGGCTTCCCGCCGCGATCACCATCGCGGTCTTCGGCGCCGCCGGTTTCGCGACCGTCGCGCCGCTGCAGGCCCGCGTGATGAACAAGGCCGAAGGCGCTCCCGCGCTGGCGTCGGCAGCCAACATCGCCGCGTTCAACCTCGGCAACGCCGGGGGCGCTTGGCTCGGCGGCAAGGCGATCGACGCCGGTCTCGGCTACACCGCGCCCAACTGGATCGGCGCCGCGCTCGCGCTCGCCGGGCTGCTGGTCGCGGTGATCTCAGGCATGCTCGATCACGGGCGGCGGAAGGCCCGTCGCGCCGAACCGGCCCCCGTCGCCTGAGCCGTGAAGTACCCATCGAAAGGAAAGCAAGTGACCGACATTCCCACCGTCGAGCTGAACAACGGGGTGGAGATGCCGCAGCTCGGATTCGGCGTCTTCCAGATACCCGACGAGGAGACCACCGCCGCGGTCAAGACCGCGCTGGACGCCGGCTACCGCAGCATCGACACCGCCGCCATCTACGGCAACGAAGCCGGTGTCGGCAAGGCTCTCGCCGAGTCGGGGATCGCTCGCGACGACCTGTTCATCACCACCAAGCTGTGGAACAGCGAGCAGGGTTACGACTCCACGCTGAAGGCGTTCGACGCCAGCATGGCCAAACTGGGCCTGGACCGGCTCGACCTTTACCTCATCCACTGGCCGACGCCGGAGCGCGATCTCTTCCTCGACACGTGGAAGGCCTTCGAGAAGCTCTACGCCGACGGCCGGGTCCGTGCGATCGGGGTGTCCAACTTCCAGCCCGCCCACCTGGAACGCGTCCTCGACAGCGGTTCGGTCGTCCCGGCGGTGAACCAGGTCGAGGTGCACCCGTACCTTCAGCAGGCGGAGGTACGCGAGTTCGACGCGAAGCACGGCATCGCGACCGAGGCGTGGAGCCCGCTGGCCAAGGGCGGCGACCTGCTCGGCGAAGCCGCCGTGAAGGCGCTGGCGGACAAGCACGGCCGCACGCCCGCGCAGATCGTCCTGCGGTGGCACCTGCAGCTGGGCAACGTCGTGATCCCGAAATCCGTGACGCCGTCGCGGATCAAGGAGAACCTCGACGTCTTCGGGTTCACCCTGTCGGGGGAAGACATCGCGTCGCTGTCCCCGCTGGACCGCGGTGAGCGGACGGGGCCGGATCCCGACACCTTCAACGTCGCCTGAGCTCCGGTAGCTCTTCGTTTCCGCACGAGCCCTCTGGGTAGCCGGTTACTATTCGGCCGCACAGAGGGCTCTTGTGCGAAAAGAGGTAACCGGACGATGCAGGCCCGAGGACGTGCCGTCCTCGCGACACTTCTGCTCGTGGCGTTCCCATTGGCGGTCGTCGCGGTGGGTGTCGTCAGTGTGCTGGCGGGCCTGCGGATCCACGGAAAGACCGGCACCTACGTCATGCTCGCCGGGCTCGCGATGATGATCGCGCTCGGTTTCGGGCTGGTGAGCGCGCTGCGGGCACGGCGTCCCCCGATCGAGGGGCCGCGGCTGGACCGTGCCGCCCATCCCGCGTTGTGGCGGATGATCGACGACCTCGCCGCGCAGGTGAAGACGCGGCCGCCGGACGAGGTCGTGCTGATCGGCGAGATCAACGCGGCGGTCACCGAGGACGCCCGGTTCCTCGGACTGAGGCCGGGCCGCCGCACGATGCTGATCGGGCTGCCGTTGCTGGCCGCGATGAGCGTGAGCGAACTGCGGTCGGTGCTCGCGCACGAACTCGGCCACTACAGCGGCGGCCACACCCGGTTGCTCGCGCTCACCTATCGCGGCACCCAGACGCTGGCGTTCACCGTCGACCGGCTCGACGGCGGGCCCGCCAGGGCCTTGCTTTCCGCGTATTCGAAGCTGTATCTGCTCATCGCGCGGGCGGCGAACCGGCGGCAGGAACTGCAGGCCGACGAGGCGTCCGTACTGGCCGCGGGGAGCCGGACGGCGGCCGCGGCGCTGCGCAAGGTCGCGACGCTGGGCCCGCTCTGGAACGACTACTGCGAGCGCTACGTCTCGCTCGGCGCCCGGGCTCGGCGGACCCCCGCGGTACTGCTGGGCTTTCGTTCGTACCTCAATCACCCGGTCCAGCGGGACTGGGTGACCAAGTACGCCGACGACGTCCTCGACGGCGAAGAGCTGTCGAAGTTCGACAGCCACCCGCCCACGAAACGGCGGATCGCCGCGTTGGCCGGGGTGCCGGACAACCCGGTGAAACCGGACGCGCGGCCGGGCTGGTCGCTGCTGGGCGCCCCCAAGATCGACGTCCCCGAGGCGGAACTGGCCGTGCTGATCCGCGACGTCGGGCCGCGCGCGGACTGGGACGAGGTCGTCAAACGCGCCGGCCGGGCGTCGGTGGCGGAGGGCGCGAAACTGCTGACCGCGGCGGGGACCGAGAGCAGGCTGGCGCCGCGCGGCACGGTCGGCGAGGTCGTGCGGGTGCTGCGCGACGGTGACGCCGACGCGCTCGCCAAACCGCTGCGGGCCCCGTCCCGCGAAGAGGGCCGCCGGCTGCTGACCGAGTTGTTCGCCGACACCGTCACCGCCGCGATGATCGACAACGGCGTCGCCGCGCACCGGCTGAACTGGGGCGGCGGCTGGGAACTGTGCCTCGGCGACGGCGAGCCGTTCGACGTCGCCGAGCTGGTCGGCCCGGCCGTGGCGAGCCCGCGCGCGGTCGACGAACTGGTCCAGAACCTGCAACTGCTGAAGGTGCCCGCCGGCTACTTCTGCAAACAAGAGCCCGAACGGGAGTCGGATCCCGCCGAGGTCCGGATGCTCGGGATGTTCACCGCGCTCAAGGCCAAGCGAAAGCTCTACGACCTTATCGTCTGCGACACCGAAGTGATCCTGCTGCCGATGGCGCGTTCGGTGCTGCTGCGCCGCGGTGTCGCCGGACTGATCGGGGCGCGCGGGGTCTCCGACCGCAAGCGGATCCGGAAGCTGCGGGAGCGCGGCCTCCACGAGCTGCGTGCCGAACCGGGCGCGCGGCGGATCCCGTTCACCGACATCGTGGCGGGCGGTTTCCCCCGCCGGAAGCTCACCGCCTACCTGACGATGGAACTGTCGGACGGCGAGACGCTGGAACTGGCGATCACCGGCAACACGGAGGACTTCGGAACCGCGCACGACGCGCTGAAGGCGTTTTTCAAGTCGTTGAAGGCTTGAAGCCGACGCCACCGAGACTGAGGTGGTTCAAGTCGCTCAGCGGTGCCAGCCGCGGCCCTTCCGGCCACCATTCGTGCAGGTGGACCACGCCGGGCTCGAGGATCTCCAACCCGTCGAAGAGTGATTCGATCTCGTCGCGGCCGCGGTGCACCGTGCGGTACCCGGTTTCGGCCATCAGGTCGTCGATCTTCCACGCGAGCGAGGCGAGGGGGCCGTGGCCGGGGCTGAAGTCGTGGGTGATCAGCACATACGACCCCGGTGCGATCGCGTCGGCGTAGGCGCGGACGATCGCCTGTGCCTTGCCGAGGTCTTCGATGTGGTGCAGCACCGAGTTCAGGATCACCGCGACCGGCCGGTCGAGTTCGATGTGTTCGGCGACCACCGGATCGGCGAGGGTCTGCCCGGGGTCGGTCAGGTCCGCGCCGCTGACGTGGACGAGGTGGTCCTCCAGCAAGGCCAGCCCGTGTGCCTGGACGACCGGGTCGTGGTCGACGTAGACGACCAGCGCGTCGGGGTTGTACCGCTGCGCCGACTGGTGGGTGTTCTCCGCCGTGGGCAGGCCCGACCCGAGGTCGAGGAACTGGTCGATGCCGCGAGCGCCGGCGAGGAACCGGACCACGCGGTTCGCCCAGGAGCGGAACTCCTTGGCCATGGCGGCGGCATCGGGCGCGAACGCGAGCAGCTCCGCGACGGCCTTCCGGTCGACCTCGTAGTGGTCGTGTCCGCCGAGAAGGGCGTCCTTCATCCGGGCGAGGTTGGGCTTGCTGTAGTCGAGGGGCAGAGGCCGCCGCGGCACAGACCGGACCTCGTCCGAAGTCATGGACACGTTCCACCCTTCAGCCGTGCATGGGATGCGCGAGCGCGCTCCCCCGGCTCCCTCGACAGCGACGGACAGTACTCAGATTACGACATGGCGTGCGAGTGTGTGAACCTCCCTCAGGGCCTTGCCTACCTGCGGTGATCACTCATGCGGCCGGGGTCGCGTCAAGCGAAGGCGAGTTCACTCCAGGTGACCCCGCCGTCGGTGGTGCGGTAGAGGGCCGATCCGCCGTCGGCGTCGGGCAGGCCGTCGACCACCACCCCGACGCGCTCGTCGGGGAAGTCGAGGTCGTTGAGGCACACGCCGCGCCCGCTGAGCACCGTCGTCGTCCAGGTCGTGCCGCCGTCGGTGGTGCTGTGCAGGTACCCGGTGCCGCCGCCCTCCGCCGCGACGGTCGCCGCCGACGGTGACGCGGCACTGAAACTCTGGTTGATCCCGAGCGTGGGCGCTTGCGCCGTCCCGGTGAACGTCCCGCCGAGCTTCGGCGCCCGCCACAACCGCCGGACGGTCGCCCCCGGATGCGGCGTGCCCGGTCCCCCGCTGCACAACGCCAGCACCTGACCCCGCCGGATCCCGCTCAACGAAGCCGAACTGTCCGGCGGACACGGCGGCGGCGCGCTCGCGAAGGTGAGGCCGTCGGCGGAGGTCCAGTACTTCTGGACGCGGTAATCAGCGCCCATGGAGATCTGCACGCCACCGCTCACGGCGACGTCGCCGTAGGTCGCGGAACCGGTGACAGTGAACCCCGGGACCGGCAACAGGAGCCGGGTACCGGCGAGCCCGGCGTACAACGTCGTCGTCGAAGGGCTGCCGAAACCGGTGACCATCGCGAACACCCGCGGCCCCGATTCGGTGATCTTCGAAATATAGAAGGGTTCCCGGACGCCGGCGAGCCGGACACGGGACCATTTGCCGCCGCCGTCGCGGCTGGCGAGCAGCTGGGTACCGTCGGAGAGGAAGAGGTCACGGTCGCCGATCACCGTGAGTTTGACCTGGTTGTGGTTGTCCGGCAACGAGATCGGCGGCGTGCCGACCTGTCGCCACCGTTCCCCGCCATCGGTGGTCGACAGCAGCGACGCGCACCATCCCGGCTTCCCACAGGGCGAAAACCCGAGGACGAAGCCGTGTCTCGGTCCGGTCCAGCTCGTCGAAGCGGGCGCGAAACCCTTGGGCACCAACGAATCGGCGGCGGCTGCCGGGGTGAGGACGGCCAGGGCGGTCAGTGTGGTGGCGGCGAGCGCGGCCCACCGGTTCGGCGTCATGATCACGAGACGTGCGGCCCCCGCCGGGGTTGCCCGCCATTCGAAGTGAACCCATTGTTCACCTCCGGTACGCTCGCAAGCCTTGTTTCGCCCGGAGCCGGACCGGGTATACGTCGTTCGGCCGGTGAGACGGAGGTAGCACCGATGGACGACGCGGGTGCGCGCACTGGTGGTGAGGACGAAGACCTCGACGCCGGTACCACGCAACGCCGCTTCAGCCTGAACGTCCACGACCCGGACCATCTGCCGCACCGGCTCGCGGGCCGGTACGAGGTGGGGGATCTGCTCGGGCGTGGAGCGACAGCACGGGTGTTCCGCGCCTACGACCTGCGCGAAGGGCGTGAGGTCGCGCTGAAGCTCTTCCACGCCGACACCATGACCCGCGACCAGCGCCGCCGTGAGCAGGAGATCCAGACCCTCAGCGCGGTTCGCCATCCCGGACTGGTCCCGCTGTACGACACGGGCTCCGACGACGGCTACAGCTATCTCACGATGCGGCTGGTCGAAGGGCCGAACCTGGCTCAGCGCCTGCGGTCCGGACCGCTCTCCCACGCCGCGGTCGTCGACCTGGCCGCGCGGCTGGCGGACGCGCTCGCGCACGTCCACGCGCACGGCATCACCCACCGCGATCTCAAACCGGCGAACATCCTGATGGCCGACGACGGCCCGTTGATCGGCGACTTCGGTGTCGCGCACGCCTTCGACGCGACCAGGGTGACCGAGACCGGCGGCGTCGTCGGCACGGCGGCGTACATGGCCCCTGAACAGGTGCGCGGTGAGAAGGTCGGCCCGCCCGCCGACGTCTACGCGCTCGGGCTGGTCCTGCTGGAATGCCTCTCCGGCGAACGCGAGTACACCGGGACACCGGTCGAGGCCGCGGTCGGACGGCTGCACCGGCAGCCGCGGATCCCGGACGGGCTGTCCACCACGATGACCACCCTGCTGCGCGGGATGACCGCGCGGAAGCCGTCGCAGCGGCCGACCGCGGCGGCGATCGCGCGAATCCTGCTGGAGGACTCCACCGGGACGGCGGTCGCCCTCCCCGCCGCGGTCGGGCGCAAGCGAGCGGCCGTGGTCGCCGCCATCAGCGCGCCCGCCGCCGCGATCACCATCGGCGTGCTGCTGGCGGTCAACCAGCCCGGGGCGAACCCCCCTTCGTCACCCGAAGGAATGGTCCCGCCCGCGACGAGCGCGACTTCAGGTCCGGTGGCGGGTGAGCACCCGCCGTCCACGGAGGTCGTCGAAGTGCCCGCGCACGGGACGAAAGCCTCCGGCGGAACCGTCGTGGTGACCGAGAAGGTGCCGGTCACCACGAATCCACCGGCCACCGGAGAAAGTGCTGGCGTCACCTCGACGCCGCGGAGCGGGGCGGCCTCCGGCGGCGGCCCCGCCAACTCGGACAAGCCGAGCAAGTCGAAACCCCGGCCGCCCACTACGAAAACGAAGCCCGGGGTTCCCGGCTGAGCATCGGCCCGACCGGACTGTCCACTGTGGATGATGATGGGAGACGGCGATGACCTACCTCAACGACCCGCGTGAGCCGCAGGAGGAGATCGTCGAGCAGACGCCCGCCCGAATCCGGGTCGTGCGCGTCGTCAACGCCATCGTCCACGCGGTGTGCTGGATCTTCGCGCTGGTACTGATCGTGCACATCCTGCTGGTCTTCGGCGAGGCCAATCCCGGCAACGGGTTCGCGCAGCTGATCGACGGCTGGTCGCGCGGGGTCTCCCTCGGTCTGCGCAACCTGTTCACCCCCGACGGCGCCAAACTCCGCACCCTGCTCAACGACGGTCTCGCCGCACTCCTGTGGCTGATCATCGGTGGCGTGGTGACCGATCTGGTCTCGCGGATCGGCCTGCCGGGCCCGAAGCGCGTCTGGTACCGGCGGACCCTCAGGTGAGGGAGCCCGGTCTCCCCTGCGGGACGTCACCGGCCTGGGCCTGCTCGGCCTGGGCGTCGGTGACGTTCGCGGCGGCGGAAGTCTCCATCGCCTGCTGGGCGGAGCTCTCCTGGCCGGACTCCGGGGCGGTGTCGAAATGCTCACGGCACCAACGGCCGTAGCGTCTGGCATGCACGGTCATCGCGGCACCTCCTTCTCTGCCACCAAGGGTCCTCCAGCGAGGTCACGGGCGCCAGTCGATTTCGTGACGCCCGAAGATCATTTCCCGAATTCCGTCACGATCGCGGCGCAGAAGGCGGGCAGATCACCGGGGTTCCGGCTGGAGATGAGGCCGTTGTCGTTGACGACCTCCTGGTCGACGACGGTGCCGCCGGCGTTGCGGATGTCGGTGCGCACGCTGGGATAGGACGTGAGCGTACGGCCGCGGACGACGTCGGCCTCGACCAGTGTCCACGGGCCGTGGCAGATGACGCCGACCGGTTTACCGCTGTTCACGAAATCGCGGACGAACCGGACCGCGTTCTCGTCGGCGCGCAGATTGTCCGGATTCATCGTGCCGCCGGGGAGGACGAGTGCGTCGAAGTCGTCGACCGAAACGTCCTTGACGACCCGGTCCACAGTGAACTTGTCCGCCTTGTCGATGTCGCCGTTCATGGCCTGGATCTCGCCGGGTTCCAGCGAGATGACCTCGGCCGTCGCCCCCGCGTCGGTGACCGCTTTACGCGGTTCGACCAGTTCGACCTGTTCCACGCCGTCCGCGGCCAGGATGGCCACGCGGCGCCCGTTCAGCGATGTCGCCATGGGTTTCCCTCCTTGGGTCCTCTTCGCCCCGGACTACCCCGCGCCGGCCGCGCCGAACCATGGGCATGGATCACGGTCACCGGGGGTATTCGCCGCGCATGCGACTTCGGCGAGCGGACCTCGGGTCCCCCGGTATCCGTAGGCGGCGCAGAGGTCGCGGCTTCGGTTATCTGACCACTGACGGCGAGCCTCTGCAGGACAAGGACACGATCGAGCGGATCAGCGCGCTCGCGATACCGCCCGCCTGGCGGCACGTGTGGATCTCCCCGTACCAGAACGACCACATCCAGGCCGTCGGGGTGGACGACGCCGGACGGCGCCAGTACCTCTATCACCCCGAGTGGCGACGGGCACGGGACGAGGAGAAACACGAACGTGTCCTCGCCCTGGCCCGGAGGCTCCCCCGGCTCCGCGAAGCCGTCCAGGAGGATCTCGATTCCCGCGGGCTCACTCGTAACCGCGTTCTCGCCGGGGCGCTGCGCATGATCGACCTCGGCGTGTTCCGGACCGGCGGCGAGAGCTACGCCGACGAGCACGGCACGCACGGGGTGGCGACGCTGCTGTGCGAGCACGTCGAGCTCGACGGCGAATGCCTGGTCTGCGACTACCCGGCGAAGCACGGGATCCAGCGGAAGGTGCGGCTGCGCGACGAAAGCCTCGTGCGGCTGGTCCGGTCGCTCCGGCGGGCCCGCGGCGGCGAAGTCCGCCTACTCGCCTATCGCGACTCCGCGGGCTGGCACGACGTGAAGGCCGACGACATCAACGAACGGCTCAAGGAACTCGTGGGTGAGGACTTCACCGCGAAGGATCTGCGGACCTGGAACGCCACCGTGCTCGCCGCTTCGGCCTTCGCGGGCAAGGAAAAACCCTCCAGCGCACGAGGGCTGAAGCGCGTCGAGAAGGCGGTGATGACGGAGGTCGCCGAGGGGCTCGGCAACACGCCCACCGTCGCGAGACAGTCCTATGTGGACCCACGGGTGATCGAGGCGTACGAAAAGGACCGGACCATCGAGCGCGCGGTACGGCGGGCGGCGAAGGTGTCCGATCCGAACGAGGCGCGCACGATCGTCGAACGCGCGGTGGTGCGGCTAATCGGCGGCTCGTGAGGGTGGCGCGGTGGCCTCGATGGCGAGGACTGCGATGTCGTCGTGCGTCCCGCTGCCGAGCCACTCCCGCACCGCCGAACGCACCCGGCGGACCACTTCGCGACCGGAGAGCCCCCGGCAGCCGATCAGCAGTTCACGCAGCCGTTCGTCCCCGAACAGGTCCGACGGCCGCTCGTGGTGGCGTGCCTCGGTGATCCCGTCGGTGTAGAGCAGGCAGACATCGCCCTCGGCCAGCCGGATGGTCGTCTCGGCGAACCGGGCCTGCGGGGAGATCCCGACCAGGGTGCCGGGCAGGGTGATCTCGTCGACCCCGCCGCGGCGGCGCACCACCAGCGGCGCGGGATGCCCACCTGAGGCGAGGGTGAGCGCGGGGCCGTCGGCCTCGGTCAGCACCGAACCGAGCACCAGCGTCGCGAACCGGCCGCTGCCGCCGCTGATGAGCAGGGCGTTGAGCAGGCTCAGCAGCGTGGTGCCGTCCTGTTCGACGAGGTTGAGCGCGGCGATGGTCTGCCGGACCCGGCCGGTGAGCGCGGCCGCCTCGGCGCCCTTGCCACAGACGTCGCCGAGGACGAACGTCGCGCCGCCGTCCTCACGCGGCAGGACGTCGTAGAAGTCGCCGCCGACGTCGAGCAGCCCGCCCGAGGGCTCGTACCAGACATCGAACTTGACGCCGGGGACGTCCGGCGGTGCTGTCGGGCGCAGCGTGGTCTCCAGACCGCGGGTGGCCTCTTCCTGCCGGGCGTAGCGGTGCGCGTTCGCCAAGGCCGTCCCGGCCGCGCGGGCGAATTCGGCCACCGCGCGCGAATGGTCTTCGCCGAACGCGGGAGCGCCGCGCCTGGCGAGTACGACCGCGCCGGTGACCCCGGCACCGCCGTCGAGCCCCAGCGAGACCACGGTCACCGACGGATGGACGGCGAGCCGCTCCGCGACGATCGCGGGCAGCGTCGCGACCTCCTCCTCGGGGACGGTCTTGACCTCGGGTTCCTCGGGCGTGGCGGCGAAGGTTCCGGCGAGCACCGGCGCCAGCTGGGCCGGGACGCGGCGGATGCGGCCGTGCCCGTGGCTGGTGCGGCGGTCGCAGCTCCACCACTCCCACCGGCCACGGGTGGTGGGCAGCAGGACGAACACACAGTCGGCGAGTTCGGCGGCGGCGAGTTCGGCGATCACCTTCGCCGTCCCGTGCCGTCCCCGTGCCGAGGCCAGCCGAGGGGCCGCGGCGGCGAGGAAGCCGTCCACCCGCGGGCCGTCGGCCGCGACCGCGGAGGTCACCGTCCACGCGTGCCAGCCACCGGGCAGCGTCCGGATCCGCGCGGGGAACCGGCGGCCGGTGTGCTCGACGTAGCCGACCTCGGGGCCTTCGGCGGTCAGCACCGGGCGGCCGCCGCCGAACAGCTCGCGGGCGGCGGGATTCGACCAGCGCAGCGCCCCGTCGACGTCCTGTACGAGCACGGCGTCACGCACGTCTTCGAGCAGCTCGCGCCAGAACCTCCCGGATTCGGGCAGCGCGCCCTCACTCGCCCCTGCCGACGGCTCCGAGGGGAGCGACGTCGAGGCCGGGGCCGGCCGTGACACCATTCCCGGACCTCCTCCTGCCTGGCGGATAGCGCAGCGTGAGCGGGCGGACTGGCTCGAAGTGTAGGTCGAATCATGGCACGCTGATGCGACGACCATGGCTTGGCATGCGTGGTGGAGAGGGTCGACACAGATGACACAGCACTCCCAAAGGCACCGAAGCCCCGTGGAAGGTGGTGGCGCCCAGTCCGACGATGCGACCCTGGAACGCCTGCTCGCGGCGGCCCGAGACCTCGGGGACGGCAACTTCCGGCGGCGGTTCGTGGCGCACGGCGACGGGCTCGCGGCCCAGCTCGCGGGCGCTTTCAACGACATCGCCGAACGCAACCAGCGGCTGGTGGCCGAACTCCTGCGCGTCCGCGAAGCGGTCGGCAAGGAAGGCAGGCTGACCGAGCGTGTCGCGGCCGAGATCGGTCCCGGCGGCTGGGCGACCGCGGTCGACGTGGTGAACGGGCTGATCGAGGACGTGAGCAGGCCCACTGCCGAGCTCAACCGCGTACTCGGGGCGGTCGCCGAGGGTGATCTGTCCGAGACGATGCCGCTGGAGGTCGGCGGGCGGCCACTGCAAGGTCAGTTCTTCGAAGTCGCCAAAACGCTGAACGGCCTGATCAAGCAGCTGTCACGCTTCGCGACCGAAGTCACCAGAGTGGCCCGTGAGATCGCCACGGAAGGCCGTCTCGGCGGACAGGCCGAGGTTCCGGGTGTGTCGGGCACCTGGCGTGATCTGACCGACAACGTCAACGTCATGGCCAGCAACCTGACCGACCAGGTCCGCAACATCGCCCAGGTCACCACCGCGGTGGCGCGAGGCGACCTGACCCAGAAGATCAACGTCGACGCGCGCGGCGAGATCCTGGAGCTCAAGAACACCGTCAACATCATGGTCGATCAGCTCTCGGCCTTCGCCGACGAAGTCACCCGCGTCTCCCGGGAGGTCGGTAGCGAAGGCCGTCTCGGTGGTCAGGCGCAGGTCCCCGGCGCGGCGGGCACGTGGCGCGACCTCACCGATTCGGTGAACCTGATGGCGGACAACCTGACCGACCAGGTCCGCAACATCGCCCAGGTGGCCACGGCGGTGGCGAAGGGCGACCTGTCGCAGAAGATCAACGTCGACGCCAAGGGCGAGATCCTCGAACTCAAGAACACCCTGAACACCATGGTCGACCAGCTCTCGGCGTTCGCGGACGAGGTCACGCGAGTGGCGCGCGAGGTCGGCAGCGAAGGCCGTCTCGGCGGACAGGCCGAGGTCCCTGGGGTGGCGGGCACCTGGCGCGGGCTCACCGACTCGGTGAACCAGATGGCGGACAACCTCACCCACCAGGTCCGCAACATCGCACAGGTCACCACGGCGGTGGCGAAGGGCGACCTGACCCAGAAGATCACGGTCGACGCGCGCGGCGAGATCCTCGAACTGAAGACGACCGTCAACACGATGGTCGACCAGCTCTCGGCCTTCGCCGACGAAGTCACGCGAGTGGCGCGCGAAGTCGGCACCGAAGGCAAGCTCGGCGGTCAGGCTCAGGTGCCGGGGGTGGCCGGGACGTGGCGCGACCTCACCGGGTCGGTCAACTTCATGGCGAACAACCTCACCGCGCAGGTCCGCAACATCGCCCAGGTGGCGACAGCGGTGGCGAAGGGTGACCTGTCGCAGAAGATCGCCGTCGACGCCAAGGGCGAGATCCTCGAACTCAAGAACACGCTGAACACCATGGTGGATCAGCTGTCCTCGTTCGCCGACGAGGTCACCCGGGTCGCCCGCGAGGTCGGCAGCGACGGGCGGCTCGGCGGCCAGGCGCAGGTGCCCGGCGTCGCCGGTACCTGGAAGGACCTCACCGACAACGTCAACTTCATGGCGAACAACCTGACCGACCAGGTGCGCAACATCGCCCAGGTCACCACGGCCGTCGCGAAGGGCGACCTGACGCAGAAGATCATCGTCGACGCACGCGGCGAGATCCTGGAGCTCAAGAACACCGTCAACACGATGGTCGACCAGCTCTCGGCCTTCGCCGACGAAGTCACCCGCGTCTCCCGTGAAGTGGGTACGGAAGGCAAGCTCGGCGGTCAGGCGCAGGTGCGCGGCGTCGCGGGGACCTGGAAGGACCTCACCGACAACGTCAACGTCATGGCCGACAACCTCACCGATCAGGTGCGGAGCATCGCCACGGTGACGACGGCGGTGGCGAACGGCGACCTTTCGAAGAAGATTTCGATCGATGCGCAGGGCGAGGTCGCCGTGCTCGCCGAGACGATCAACAGCATGGTCGAGACGCTGCGCGCGTTCGCCGACGAGGTCACCCGGGTCGCGCGCGAGGTCGGTACCGAAGGCATCCTCGGCGGCCAGGCCCGCGTGCCGAACGTGGCGGGCACGTGGAAGGCGTTGACGGACAACGTGAACGTCATGGCCGACAACCTCACCGGCCAGGTCCGCAGCATCGCGACCGTGACCACCGCGGTGGCGCAGGGCGATCTGTCGAAGAAGATCGACATCGACGCCCGCGGCGAGATCCTCGAACTCAAGACGACCATCAACACGATGGTCGACCAGCTGTCGTCCTTCGCCTCCGAGGTCACCCGGGTCGCGCGCGAAGTCGGCACCGACGGCACGCTCGGCGGCCAGGCGGAGGTGCCCGGCGTCGCCGGCACGTGGTCGCGGCTGACCGAAAGCGTGAACCAGCTGGCCGGGAACCTGACCACGCAGGTGCGGGCGATCGCCCAGGTGGCCACCGCGGTGACCGCGGGCGATCTGACCCGCCACATCACCGTCGACGCGTCCGGGGAGGTGGCCGAACTCAAGGACAACATCAACCAGATGATCGCGAACCTGAAGGAGACCACCCGCGCCAACCGCGAACAGGACTGGCTCAAGACCAACCTCGCCCGGCTGTCCGCGCTCATGCAGGGTCACCGCGATCTCGCGTCCGTGGCGTCGCTGATCCTCAGTGAGCTGACGCCGCTGGTGTCCGCGCAGCAGGGCGCGTTCTTCCTCGCCCGCGAAGACGAGCAGGACGAGATGGTTCTCGAGAGCATCGCCGCCTACGGGCTGGCGAAGTCACAGGCGGGCCTGCGGTTCGCGCCCGGCGAGTCGCTCATCGGACAGGCCGCGGTCGACCGCCGCACGATCCTGGTCCACGAGGCCCCGCCGGAGTACGCGCTGATCTCTTCCGGCCTGGGTTCGGCCGCCCCGGTCAACGTGATCGTGCTGCCGGTGCTGTTCCAGGGCGAGGTGCTCGGCGTGCTGGAACTGGCGACGATCAACGCCTTCAGCACCGTCCACATCGACCTGCTGGAGCAGCTGAAGGAGACCATCGCGGTCAACGTCAGCACCATCCAGTCCAACTCGCGCACCGAGGCGCTGCTGACCGAATCCCAGCGCCTGGCACAGGAACTGCGCGCGCGGTCCGAGCAGTTGCAGGCGCAGCAACGGGAACTGCGCCGCTCCAACACGGATCTGGCGGAGAAGGCTGCACTGCTGGCACAGCAGAACCGCGACATCGAGGTCAAGAACAGCGAGATCGAGCAGGCACGACAGGAACTCGAAGAACGCGCCGGCCAGCTGACCATGGCGTCGCAGTACAAATCCGAGTTCATGGCGAACATGTCACACGAGCTGCGGACCCCGCTCAACAGCGCGCTGATCCTGGCGAAACTGCTCTCGGAGAACCCGGACGGGAACCTGACGGAGAAACAGGTCCAGTTCGCGCGCACGATCTACTCGGCGGGCAGCGACCTGCAGCAGCTGATCAACGACATCCTCGACATGGCCAAGGTCGAGGCCGGTCACCTGGACCTGCAGATGTCCGACGTCACGCTGCCCGAACTGGTCGAGTACGTCGAATCGATCTGCCGTCCGCTCACCTCGGACAAGGGCCTGGAGTTCGCCGTCCTGATCGACCCGCCGGTGCCGTCGTCGATCCACACCGACGAACACCGCCTGCAGCAGGTGCTGCGGAACCTGCTGTCCAACGCGGCGAAGTTCACCGACGAGGGCGGCGTACGCCTGCACATCCGGATGGCCGACCCCTACGAGGTCGAAACGGACTCGCTCCGCCAAGCCCCCGGCGTCCTCGCGTTCGCCGTCGAGGACACCGGGATCGGCATAGCCCCGGACAAACTCGCGATCATCTTCGACGCCTTCCGCCAGGCCGATGGCACCACCAGCCGCAAATACGGCGGTACCGGGCTCGGCCTGTCGATCAGCCAGCAGCTGACGGAACTGCTCGGCGGCGAACTCCGTGTCCGCAGCGAGCCCGGCAAGGGCAGCACGTTCACCCTTTACCTGCCGGTGAGCGCGTCGAACCTGGTCGTCCCGACCACACAGGCGGGCGGTGTCCCGCTGATCATGGCCGTCCCGCCGGTGGCCCCGGCGAAGCCGTCGCTGCGGTTCCACGGCGAGAAGATCTTGATCGTCGACGACGACCTGCGCAACGTCTTCGCGCTGGCCTCCGTGCTGGAACGCAACGGGCTGGAGGTCATCTACGCCGAGACCGGCGTCGCGGGCATCCGGGCACTGGAACGGCACGAGGACACCGCGCTCGTCCTGATGGACGTGATGATGCCCGAACTGGACGGCAACGCCACGATCACCGCCATCCGCGCCGAAGCCGCGCACGAGGACCTGCCTGTGATCGCTGTCACGGCGAAGGCGACGGCGGAGGACAAGGCCCGGACGCTGGCTTCGGGAGCGGACGACTACGTGACGAAGCCTGTCGACACCGACAAGCTGCTGGACCTGATCGCGGCCCACCTTGAGGCGGACGCGGCCTCCAGCGGCCTCTCACAGGCCGCCGTGGCCGCCGCCGAGGACTCCGAGGCTTCTGCGGACGGCGACGAGGACTGAGCCTTCGGTCCGGTTGGTCGTGAGTGGCGTTTCGGGTTCTAACCCGAATCGCCACTCACGACACCCCGCCGACGCTCTCGGACGCCACGCGTGCTTCCCCTCGACACAAAAGAACCCGCAGGCCAGGCGCCTGCGGGTGCTGCTGCGGAGCAGTGGAGCGGGTGACGGGAATCGAACCCGCGTAGCTAGTTTGGAAGACTAGGGCTCTACCATTGAGCTACACCCGCGTGCCCCCGGAGTACCGGGTGCGAAAACAGCTTAGCGTGACCCGCTAGGCTGTGCGCACACCCCCCGGGAGATCCGGGGAGTCACGGGATGTGGCGCAGCTTGGTAGCGCATCCGCTTTGGGAGCGGAGGGTCGCAGGTTCAAATCCTGTCATCCCGACTTCGGTCGACACAGTGAGCAGCAAAAACGGCGGGACCAGCTCAAATGAGCCAGTCCCGCCGTCTCAGTTTCCGTCTCAGTACAAGGCGTTATACGGGTTCAGCTCACCACTCGAAGGACGGGCGGATCCTCGTCGTCGGGATCACCCGACGCCTTGGCAGCGTCGAGTAGGCGCTGGAGCTGGTCGATCAGCGAAGCATCGGTGGACGGTGGCGTTGTGGGCGGCTTCGCCGTGTCGCTCCACAGGAAGTCGCCAACCTGTCCTGCGATCTCGGTGACGACCTCGTCAGGCACGTGCACGTAGCGTTTCGCCACTGCCGCGTCTCCCCAGCCCATGATCTCCATGATCGCGGGCAGCGGGACTTTGAGGACCAGTAGCATGGTGGCCGCGGTATGCCGAGCGTCGTGCAGTCGGGCGTCGCGCACCTCCGCCTCGGCCAGCAACGCCTTCCACTCGTCATGGTCAGCGCGAGGATCGAGCGGGCGGCCGGTCGGCTGGGCGAATACCCAGCCGCCCTCCTGCCACTCGGTGCCAGCAAACTCCCGTTCCTCGTCCTGCGCGGCCTTGTGCGTGCGCAGCAGCTTCAGCAGTGGCTTCGGGATGCCGACGGTGCGGCGTCCGGCCTTAGATTTCACGTCGACTTCGCGAAGGCCTCCACCGTGACGCTTCGGGCACGAACTCGCGTGCCGTACACAGTCGGGCGGGCACACAGGCGGACACTTCGCATGCCTGGTGCACGCGTCGGGGCAGGGCGTGACCTTGTGGAGCCGTGCACCGCATTGGTGAGGGTCGTCGCATCCGTGCTTCCACTTGTGCCGCTGAAGCTGGCGCGGTGTCCGCAGCAGACCGGCGTCGAGATCGATTCGCGACCACTTCAGGCCGAGCGCTTCACCCCGTCGAAGGCCGAGCGCGAGGGCGATCACGAACCGCGCTCCATTACGCCGGCCGCGGGCTGCGGCCAGAACACGCTTCGCCTCAACCGCGGTCAGCGGAACGATCTCGTCCTCGTCGAGACGGGGCGACTTCGCCAGCTTCGCCGGATTCGTGTCCAGCCGTCCACGGTCCAGCGCGACGTTGAACGCCGTCTTCGCAGTGCGGTGCACCTGGTGCACCGTTCCAGGCTTCGCGCCGCGGGCGGCCAACTTCGCGTACAGCTTTTCGAGGTGCTCGGGCTCCAGCTTCCGGAGCCGATGTGCGCCGAGCCCGGGAATGAGGTGCTTGTAGACCGCTGTCCGATACCCGGCCAGTGTGTTCTCGCGAACGGATGGCGCCGCGATCGTCTCGACCCAATGGATCAACCACCTCTCGACGGTCCAGGTCCGCGCTCCGGCTTTGGGCACCTTGCCGCTGTCGCGGAGGCGCTCCAGTTCTCGCACCTTGCTGATTACCTCAGCCTCGGTCGCCCGCTCGACGTGTCGCCGGTCCGGCTTTCCGTTATCGAGCACACCCATGGTGACGCGACCATGCCATTTTCCGTCCTTTCCCAAGTAGATACTGCTGGCACCGTTAGGTGCGCGCGTGCCCTCCAGTCGCTTCTTGCGCGGCATAATCAGTCGCCTTTCGGAGCAGAAAGGCTCTCGACGTACGCGGCTAGCTCATCAGCCGGGATTCGCCGGTAACGGCCAACAAGCACACTCGGGACCACCTCGTCCTTGATCAGCGCAAACATGGTGGTGCGACTAACAGCAAGGCGGTCGGCCGCCTGCTCAACCGTCAGCATCTCCCGAGGAACCTTCGCGTTCTCAGATAAGTTCACACTCGCCTCCTTAATCAACCATCACCGTGACCGACGTTCCGCATGAAATCAACCGTACTTCAAATCATCAGAATTGAGCGGAAAAATATTCAGTTCAATTTATCGCTCATTTTGCTGCATTTGCACATGTGTCACGATTTGCAGCAACTCCGGCCAGTGGTGACACTTGGACTCCAAGCCGTACCCGCCAACGCCACAGACAGGCGGGATGGCGGAGACAGGACGATCGATGATTGATCACGATCAGGCCGACCCGTCGGCCGCCTTGCTGCACCGCATTGCCGAGTTGATTGCCAACACTGTCGTCGAGCGATTCGCGGACGCACAGCCTCCACCAGCAACAGCGCGTCGACTACTGACGGTTGAGGAAGCAGCGGAAAGCCTTACCGTCAGTCGCACGATCATCTACGAGCTGATCCGAAGTGGCGAACTTGAATCTGTGTCGATTGGCCGACTACGGAGAGTCCCGGTGGATGCGGTCGACAAGTTCGTGACTCGGCTTCGCGAGGAGCAAAATGCCCCGTCCACGTGACCTGCTGACAGTCGAAGAAGCGTGTTACGAGCTGCGCGTCGCCCGCAGCACGTTCTATGAGTGGCGCGCGAAGAGGCGCGGGCCGAAGTGCATCAAGCTCCCGAACGGCGGGATTCGCATCCGACGCACCGACCTTGAGCGGTGGCTCGAGGATCAGGAAGAGGATCTCGACAACGGGAAGTAGCCCGTGCTTCGGCGAACCACGAGGCCTGATCCGTCATCGACGTGCATAGCCGGTCACTCGTCGGTCTGATTGTCCCGATCGAGCAGCTCGATGATCTGCCCCAAGGAGGTGGTTACCGTGCTGAAGCCTTGGCGCATCTCCTCGCGCAGGCCGCGCACATCGTCGCGAAGGTCAACCTGGTCCTCGCGCAGGGCGTTCAGCGTGCCAGTATGGGCTCGGAGTTCGGCACGGACTTCCGCGACGTCGCGATCGGCGCCCGCGGCGAGCACCCGAGCTGCAGCGCTATCGGCAGACCGCTCGCTAAGTTCGGCCACTTGACGTTCCAAACGTGCTACCCGCTGCGCCAGGTTCTCATCCGCCACGTCGCCGATCCTACTGCCTCCAGTGGACTGGCTGGGCGCGGCATTTGGGTCGCGAGAGGCCGGCCGCCACAAGGCGGTCGCAGGTCGGCGAACTTGTGAGCACGTACCGACGGATCAGCTGTCGACGGCGCTGATGGTTCGGTGGATAAGCTCCGGGAGCAGGTACAACGCCTGGTCGAGGAAGTACTCAATCGCGGTGGCGTCGGCGCTCTCGTTTATGTCGATGAGGCTGCCCCAGACCTTGGGCTCGTACCGGGCCAACATCGATAGCCCGTACAGGATCGCCCACCACAGCAGGAAGGGATGGGCGGGCTCCGTGGCGCCGCCGACCACAGGGAATGCGAGGCGCTGGCGCCCTCGGTATTGGATCGTGTGACGGTCAAGCACTGCGTCTTCAGCCTCGGCATAGCCCGGATTGGGCCATGCGACGGGCACTTCCGCCGCGTCGCCAGCGAGGCGCAAACCGATCGGGTTGCCGTCCGGTGCCTGGAATTCCCACCCTCCAAGACCGGGGTACCGGTTGAGGAAGGCAGCAACACGCCGGCGTTCCTCGGCGTAGCCGGCGGCGTCGGCGCCGGGACCGCTGCCAGAAGCGCTCGCCACGTAGGCCAGCTCCGATGGGACTCCACGGACCGAGACCGGCACGTTGTGCCCCCTGACCGTCGTGGCATTCGTTTCGATCGAGACCGGGCGCATTGTGCCCATGCCAGGTAAGGGGAATCGGCTAACGTCGGGCAGGAGTCCCCACAGTTCGCCGATCGGTGTGGCGACCGGCAGGGATGCGCCGCCGAGGAACCGCGCCAGTTGGGTAAACGAGCCCTTCCCCTGGTCGGCGACCGTAAGCGCAGCCAACCCCGTTGTCGCTATCCCCTGCATTTCACCGGTCCGGATTCCATGGCCATCAAGTCGGTAATCGTCGTTGCTCACAGCACGCGCAGCGGCGGCCACGGCTCGCCCAGCCTGCGATAGGCCGTAGAACGCGAGCAGCGGCCGGGCCGCAGGACCGACAGTCAATGCCGCACCCAGCAACTGCTCTGCCTGCTCGAGCGCCATGTTGAACGTCCGCTTGCGATCGCCCCGGCCTGCCCGGCCAGGCGGGTTCGCCCGCAACGTGCGCAGCATCTGCCACGCGACAGGCGGCGGAGTCGTCCCAAGGTCAAGCCAGGTCTGCCCGTACACAACGGCTCCTCCGCAGTCGAACGCGCCGCTTATCGTAGCCCTGTTCCCTGTAGGCGATCGTGCCACCAGCAGAAATCCCCTGGTCAAGCTAAGTGAACCTGAGGAAGCGAACCCTCCAACCCCCACATTGCGAGAGTGCTGGTCGAAGGCATGTTGCGCGCCTCCCGATCGGAAGCATGAATCGGGACCTCTCTGAGGCGACTTACTCGCATGTTGGTGCTTCAGCCTGGCGATACTGATCAACTTTGCGAGTCGGTGCGGTCACCGTCACCTGGCCCGGCCGCGTCAGATTCTGTCGGGCGAATCATCTGCGCCTTGAGCTCTTCGTACTCCACTCGTCGAGCCTTGGCCTCGGCCGCTCGGCGCTCCATGAACACGGCCCGCTCTTCTTGGACGACCTCAACGGGGTTACTGGCGATCGCCGACGCACTGAGGACCTCTGAGATCTCCTTCAGAACCTTCACAGCGTCGTGCAAGCCGTGGACTTGGGTGTACATGGCACCCCTCCGAACGTCGAAATCCACGGTGAAGGTCTCGTTGTAGCGTCGACCACCACTGTCGCGGTAGCTGGTCATCACCTTGAAGCTCATCGGCAACCCGCTCGGATACCTGTCAATGGCGCTGTCAAAGAACATTCGAAACTCGCGCCCCGGCGCGAACATCGGCGTAGGTTCGTTCAGGATCCGTGCGTCTTTCAACTTGAACTGCGTGGTTTCGTTAGTTCGTGTCGGCACCGGGTCGAAAATGAGGTGCAGGTCGTACGCTGGCGATTTACCGATATTGGTGATCACGAGATCGACCAACTTCTCGGACGCATGCCCAGGGAGGAGATCGACCACGATGTACGGTCGTGCTTGCTCGATGCGCAGCTTCTGTGCAGACCGGACTTGAGACAGGCCGACTGTCAGGGCAGTTATAAAGGCAAGGAGCGCGATGATCGAGCCCACACCTTGCCAGGCTACGGCCGTAAGGCCGAAGAACTCTGGGTTCACTGCGCCAGCTTACGACTCGCCACTGGCCCAGCTTCGGTCGACATTGCACGGTCGTGCAGTTGATCCGTCATGGCTGGGCTGCCGTGCGAACACCTGTTCTCTGTTACCTGGCGCACACTGTAGGTAGTGTGGTCGATCACGGGAGCCGTTCGCGGAGGGGAGCCATGGACGACACACTGTGGTCGCTGGAGCCTGCAACTGAAGCGAAACACCGGCTGTACAAGCGCTACCTCGATGGCTGGTGGCCCGTGCTGCTCCAGCCGAACGCCAAGGGGTTCAGCTGGCCGAAGGTGACCTACGTCGATGCGTTCGCTGGCCCCGGCCGGTACCTCGACGGTGAAGAGGGCTCACCGGTGTTCGTGCTCGACAGGCTGCTGAATCACTCCTCACGGGATCGGATGGGGCTTCGCCGCTCCCGTGTGCAGCTGGTGTTCATCGAGAAGCGCCGCGATCGATACGAGCATCTGGTCGCCGAGCTCCGTGAGAAGTTCGGCGACCTGGCGGCCCTGCCCGTGCGAGTTGAGGTCGTGCACGGCGAGGCGGCCACCGAGACCACCCTGGCTCTTGACCGGCTCGGCGCCTGGGGGAACCCGGTTCTTGCGATCTTCGACAGCTGGGGCAACGTGAACGTGCCGCTCCCGCTGCTGAGCAAGATCGCGGGAAATCGGGCCAGTGAATCGATCGTGACGTTCGGGCCGAACTGGTTCAGCCGCCGGGAAGACCTGGACGCCGACCAGCTCGACGCCGTGTTCGGCGGCCGCGAGTTCTGGCAGAAGGCCGACCGGGACAGCGCCCCCGACGAGCGGTGGAGAGAGTGGCTCTCGACGTACCGCGACGCCCTCCAGCGGGCTGGGTTCGAGTATCAGCTGAAATTCGAGGTCGTGCCACGCACCGGCCAGCCGTTGTACCTGGTCCACGGCACCAAGCACGTCAAAGGCGTCCAGGTCATGAAGGACGCCATGTGGAAGGTGGACGGCGAGGGCGGCATGCGCTTCCGTGACACCCGCACCCGCGGGGCCGAAGTCGCCGGGCAGATGGACCTCTTCGGCAGTGGCGGCGGTGTCGACCCCGAGTTGCGGGAACTGCTCGCCCAGAAGCTCGCGAGCGGGCCCATCAGCGTGGAGACCCTGCGTGACTGGCTGGAACGCGAAACTGCCCGGTGGCTCGGCAAACACGCGGCAGAGGCTCTGCGAGTCCTCTCAGCCGAAGGCGTGGTGCACGTCGAGCCATCCGGGCAGATCAACCGGAAATCGGTGGTCAGGCTGCGGTAACGACGCGAGACGGCATCTCGTCCCACGTACGGCCATCCAGGTCGCGGCCGCCGGCCTTCGGGGTACGGCCGCCCCACTGCTTGAAGAAGAACGCAACGTCGTCCTGCTGACACTGATCGCGGATCTCCGTGGCCCACTCTGGCGCCATCGGTCGTGCGTGCGGGCCAGACTCTCCGCCGACAATGACCCACCCGATCCCAGCAAGGTCCAGCTTTGGAAGCGGGCCGAGCAGCGGCTCGCAGGACAGGAACCGCACCGCGGCAGGCACCTCGCGCAGGTCGTCGATCCGATAGGCCACGCGCTCGTCCTCGACCGACACCCCGAGCCACAGATTCGGCGGCCAGTCCAGCGAGGACGCGAGCCGACGGATCCGGCGGGACCGCTTCGTCAACACCTGGTACGTGTGTTGCGGAGTCGCTTCCATGACCGCGAACACTCGCCGGATGAACTCCACCGGCACCTTCGCGTGGAACAGGTCGCTCATCGAATTCACGAACACCAGCCGAGGGTGCCGCCACCTGAACGGCTCTCCCAGCGCCGCGGCATGTGTCGCCACCCCGAACCCCGGGCCGCTCGTGCGCGGGTCGCCGTCGGTCTGGTACTTCGCCGACCCCATCGCCTTGAGCCGCTTCGCCAGCGTCAACGCGTAACAGTGATCGCACCCGGTCGACACCCGGTCACACCCGGTCGTCGGGTTCCAGGTCGCCTCGGTCCACTCGATCGACGAACCATCACTCATCGTCTAATCCTCCTCCACATTCGTCGGCGGAACTCCAGTTCCACCCCCGGGTGGCGGGGAATGTCGTATGCGGACGGCCACTCCCCGTGCACTCTACTTCGCGCCACAGTCCTGTCGTCCCCGACGCTCACTGTCGCCGCCTCTCCGTCGTGACGTGGACGTTTTCGTGTTTCTCGGTCAGGCGATCGCTTCCGGTACGTCCAGCACGGCCCGGAGCCGGGCGCCGATCCACGCGCCGACGGCCGGGGACACCGCGTTGTCGAAACCGTCGGTCTGGGCGCGGGCGGTGCCCCACACGACGAACGTCCCCTGGTAGCCGGGGAAGTCCACGTCGAAGCCGCAGCCGCGGCCGATCTCGTGTTTGCTGAGCAACCGGAAGTAACAGTCGTCGTGGTAGTCGGCCGACTCGGGGTCGACCAGGTCCGCGATCCAGTGCTCGGCCTCCGGGTGGTTCGCCTCGTGCACCTCGACCTTGAACTCGTTGTGGTTCGCGGCCATGATCGTCTCGAACCCGGCCTGCTTGATCCCCTGCGTCAGGCCCCCGAACCCGGAGAACAGATCCACCGCGACCGGGTCATCGTGGCGGGAACGCCGGCGGCGCTTCGCGGGCCGGTGCGTGGCCGTGCGGCTCATGCCTCCTCCCCTGCGGCCTGCACGATCTCGTGGTGCATCATCCCGGCGGCGGCCTCGGGGTTGGCGATGATCCACGCCGCGATCCGCTTCGCGCGAGACAGGTTCCGGCGCCCCGGGCGCGCGATCCAGCGGCCGTGGTCGAGCGGGATCGTCCCTGCGGTCCAGCCCACCTCCTCGGGATCGGGGTAAGCCCGGTGAAGGTGCCACTCGTCCGTGGCCGACCAACCACTCTTGCCGCGGTGGACGCTGTGGGCCGCCAACGCCCACACGGTGTAGTCGTGCTCGGTCAGGTAGAGCCCTTGCTCGTCGATCCAGACGAGTTCGGCGGGAGGGTTCGTCATCACTGGTTCTCCTCGGCAGCAGCCGGGGCCGCAAGGTGTTCCGGCCTTGCGCTGCCGAGATGGGTTTCGAGTTCGGCCAGAGTGAGCATGGCGGTGCGCTGGAAGTGGGGCTGCCCCACGTCCGGGGGGAGCAGCTCGTGGAGCCGGTCGTGTTCGACGGTGAAGACCGTGACGCGGTGACCGGCCATCGTGCCGCTGATCTTGACCCCAGTTGCTGTGCCGCTCGGGAATGCCCGGAGGTCCACGGTGATGTCTCCACTGAGGGTGCGCGCCCAGGCGAGCGCTGCCGGTGTTCCCTCGTCGCTGGCGATCTGGAGTGTCGAATCCGAGGTGACACTGGCCAGCTCGGCAAGGTCAGGGTGGGCGTTGATGTGGACGGACAGCGCGGCGAAGAAGGCGGCCTGGTTCGTGGGTTCAGTCATGACGTTCAGTCCTTTGTGGTCGAGGAGTGCCGGGGGTTGTAGATGCCGATCACGGTGTGGCTCCAGGTGCCGCTGGCGCGGTCGCCGTGCTTGTTCACGCGCAGTCCGAGGAACCGCGTCCAGGCGTCGAAGGTGGCCTGGGGGTTCGTGTCGAACGGGTCGTCGGTCTCGCCGTGCAGGCACGATCCGGCGGCGGTGCTGACGCTCCAGCGCAGCGGCGGGATCTCGGCCTGCTCGGCGGCAACCAGGAGGTCAGCCAAGACGCGGGCGCGGCGCATCTGCTGCTCGCGCTCGAACCAGCGGTCATCATCACGGGGATTGCTCACGGGGTTCTCCTCAGCACGAGTGGTTGACGTCGGTGGGGATGGCGTCGAGGACGCGCTGCACGAGGGCGGCCGGGAGTACGCCATGCTCGATCGCGGCGAGTGCGGCATAGGCGTCGGCGAGCCGGATCGCGTTGTCCCGGTAGGGCTCGGGCTTGGGCCACAATGCCGTCGGACCGTTGTGGTGTTCGTTGTTGACGGCGGCCTTGGCGATGAGGTCTGCGGCCTTGGCGAGGTACTGCGACATCGGTTTCTCCTGACTGGTTGGCGTATCCGGTTTTCAGAGCCCGGCCGCGACCGGGTCGTCGTCGGCCAGGACGTCGGTTGCGGTGCGGTGGATGACGGTGTGGATTCCGGCGCGCTGCGCGGCTTCGGCGCAGTGGGTGGCGCCGCGGGAGTTGTCGTGGATGAAGGCGAGGCAGTAGTCGGCGCCGGCGTTGACCATGTGCTCGTTGCGGCGGAGGCCAGCGGCGCGGCCGTGGCGGTCCCAGTCGGCGAGCCACTGCTCGATCTGTCCGCCCCAGTGCGTCCAGCACTCTTCGGCGAGCTTGTCGGCGCCGCGCGGGCAGGCCCCGGTGACCAGGACGGTGTCCGGTCGCCACTGCCAGATCTTCGCGAGAGCGTCGCGGATCATCGTGGTGTCGGTCCAGGTGCGGGACCCGGTGACCAGCACGCGCGGCACAGTCATGCGGTCCTCCTCCTCAGATGTGCCACTGGTGGCCGCAGTCGAGGCAGGTCGCGATTCCGGCGAGGACGTAGAAGCTCCAATGCGTGCAGCCCATGCGGATCTCGTCGACGGCGTCGGTGATCCACTCGTGGACCTGTGCGGTTTCGATCTCGGTAAACACGGCGGTACCGGGTTCGCTGCACGCCTCGTGCCAGTCGTCGCGGGCTTCTTTCACCGCCACGGTTTCCGCTACACCCGCACTCACGACACGGCCCCGTTCGGCTCGACCGCGAACAGCGTGGACTGCCCATCCACGTCGCCCCAGGCGGCGAGTTTGGTGTCCGCTCCGGCGGTCCCTGCCGGGCGCTTCCCGCGTCCTTTGGTGGCTACGACCTGGCTTTTGAGTTCGTGGAGTTTCTCCACGGTCATGCCGAGTGCTTCGGCGTCGAGTTCGGCTTTGGTCTTNNTCAAGGGGTCAGGCCAAAAAGTTTTTGGGCGCACGCTTTTCGCGCCCGAAAAGTTTTTGGAATGCGCCCCTTGACCGTGAGGTTGGGGCCGTGCTAAGCCGGGCTGCGAAGCTCAAAAACACAGTCCGCGCTTGCGCGGACCTTGTTCCGCCCGCAGAGGGCGGTTATGGGTAGCGGCGACCGAACGTCGGCGGATTGCCTCGGTCGGTGGACGGTTTCTGTCGGGGGCGCGTGTCACCATGGATTCCATGGAGCTGACCGGACGCGACTTCGACCGGATCCCCCGCCGCAACGTGCGGGTGCCGGTCGTGGAGTTCGCGCGCCTGTGGCTGGCCGCCGAACGCCAGTACGAGCGCGAACGCACCTGGGCGGCGCTCGGTGTTGTCGACGTGTGCCGCTGGCTAGCCTGCGCGACCGTCCGGCTCGAAACCGGCCGTACCTTCCTGGCCTACGCCCCGGTCACTGAGCGAACTGGTCTAGCGCACGAGGAAACCATCGAAGCGGAATGCCTGGCTGCTGAGCGGCTGTTGCTGCGACGGCCAGTGCCTGCGTACCTCGAGAACCGGCCCGGCTGGCTTGAATCGATCGTGGCCACCCTGGAGTGGGCGTGGCATCGCAGCGGGGTTCCGCCGCTCGACATCCCCGCCCACTCCCAGGGCTGACCAGTTCATCACCCGTACACCGCGCCGTCGGCGTCGGCCATCTCGTCCGCCTCGGCAGCATCTGCGGTGTTGCGGCGGTACAGCTCCGCCGCATGGGCTTCCTCGTGCGCGTGCTGTTCCTCGGCCGCTTGTCGGGCGGCGATCTCCTTCAATGCGCGCTGCGCGCGCTCGACCGATTCGGCTGTCTCGTCCGCCGACGGCACCCGTACCTCGTCGGACTCGACGACCGGTTCCTCGGTGGCCGCGACCTCACGAATGTCGGGCACGTCGACCTCGGCCGCGGCGGCGGCATCGTCGGCGGTGGTGACGGTGTCGACGTCGTCGGCGCGCTGCTGGGCAACGTCGGTGAGGTCGTGTTCGGCGGTGACCTCGCGGTGGGCGTCTTCGGCGGCCATGTGCTCGTTGTGGACGTCGAGCCATTCCTCGGCGGTG
>NZ_LQCI01000027.1 GCF_001613935.1 Amycolatopsis regifaucium | reverse complement strand
ATGGACACGGCGACCGAGGAGATCGGGCATGTGGAGATGCTCGCGACCATGGTCGCCCGGTTGCTGGAAGGTGCTCCGGCGACGACGATGGCCGAGGCGGTGAAGGATCCCGCTACGGCGGCGATCCTCGGCGGGATGGACCCGCAGCAGGCGATCATCTCCGGTGGCGGGGCGACCCCCAGCGACAGCCAGGGGTACCCGTGGAACGGCCGGTACGTGGTGGCCAGCGGCAATCTGCTGGCCGACTTCCGCGCGAACGCGGCGGCCGAGGCGCAGGGCCGGTTGCAGACGGCGCGGTTGTACAACATGACCGACGATCCCGGCGTNNCAGGACCACAACAACACCATCTGGCATCTTTCCGACGGGCCGGACGGGGACAAGGGTGGCTGGAGCTTCGGCGAGGAAGGGATCGAATACCTGCACGATGCGGAGCCGCTCGGCGGGCCGGGCACGGCGCCCAAGCCCGATCCCGCTCTTTACGGCACCTACGCGCCGCTCCAGGACGCCGTCGGCACCGTCAAGGGGAAGGCCAAGGAGGCGAAGGCGAAGGCCACCAAGAAGAGCAAGTAGTAGGCGAAGCCGCGTGCCGCGGTAGCGGCCGGGCGTGAAGGCCACCACGAGCCTCAGTGGCACCACCAGTCGCGACGGCGGCGCGTGATGGCCCCCTTCCTTGCGTCAGGCGCAAGGAAGGGGGCCATCACCTTCAGCGGCCCGGCGCCAGCACAATCCGGCCGAACACCTCGCCGTCGTCCATCTTCCGGTGCGCCAGCACGGCTTCTTCCAGCGGCAGGAGCTCGTGCACCACCGCCCGCAGTTCGCCCCGTGCCGCGGCGGCGAACTGCGCGGCGCTGGCGGCGCGCCGCTCGGTTTCGGGCACCGAGTCGGCGCTGAAAGCCCCGAACGACAGGGACTTCCGGAACGTCGTCAGTATGTTCGCGCCGAAGTCCGCCGGTGGCATCCCCGCCACCACGCCGACGAGCACCAGCCGGCCGTTCGGATTGAGCTTGTCCAAAAAGGACGGAAGGTCAGGTCCGCCGACGATGTCGATGACGACGTCGTAGCCCTCAGGGCCGTCTCCGTCGCCGGAGCGGTTCAGTACGTGCGTCGCCCCCAGATCGCGCAAACGGTCGCCGCGTTCGGCCGAGGACGTCGTGACCGCCACGGCGCTCGCGGCACCGGCGGCCGCGAGCTGCACCGTCATGATCCCGATGCTGCCCGCCGCGCCGCGCACCAGTACCGACTCCCCGGCGGCGAAATGCGCGTGGGCGAGGGCGAACTGGGCGACCATCCCGGAAGTACCGAGTGTCACCGCTTCGACGGCGGGCAGGTTGTCGGGGAGCGGCAGGATGCTTTCGACGGGGACCGTCTTCCGCTCGACGTACCCGCCGCCTTCGCCGGTGAACGCCCATACGCGGCGGCCGATCCACGCCGGGTCGACGCCATCGCCGACCGAGGTGACCATGCCCGCCACCTCGTTGCCCGGGACGTGCCCTTCCTGGAAGCCGAACCCGGCGAGAGCCCCACGCCGGATCACGGCGTCGACGCCGCCGACACCGATCGCTTCGACGGTGATCAGCACCTCGCCGCCGGCGGGAACGGGGGAGGGAAGATCGACGACCGCCAGGCCTTCGGGACCGCCGAATGCCCGGATCTCCACTGCTCGCATGGTGTCTCCTGGTCTTTGCTCGCTGACCTGACGGACGCTAACGGACGCCCCCGTCCGTTTTGGCTAAAGTGAGAGTGGTGACCAGTCGTTTGTCTCGGAATCCGCGCTCCGACGCCGTGGACAACCGCGAACGCATCCTCGAAGCGGCTCGCGCGTTGTTCGCCACCGAAGGCCTGAACGTGCCGCTGCGGGAAGTCGCACGCCGCGCCGAAGTCGGCCCCGCCACGCTTTATCGCCACTTCCCGACCAAGGAGATCCTGGCGACCGAGGCCTTCACCGACCAGATGCGGAGGTGCCATCTCGCCGTCGACGAGGGACTCGCCGACCCCGATCCGTGGCGCGGTCTCTGTTCGGTGATCGAGAGGCTTTGCGAGTTGCATGCTCGCGACAGGGGCTTCACCGCGGCCTTCGTTTCGACGTTCCCGAAGGCGGTGAATTTCACCGCGGACCGTGACTACGCGCTCAAGGCCATCGCCGAGCTGTCGGCCCGCGCCAAGGACACCGGTAAACTGCGCCCGGATTTCGTCCTCGACGACCTGATCCTCATGCTCATGGCCAACAACGGCATCCAGGCAGCGTCGCCTGCCGCGCAGGTCGCGGCGTCCCGCCGGTTCGCCGCGCTCGTGATCCAGGCTTTCCAGGGCACGCCGGACCACGCGCCCCTGCCGCCGGTGGCACGGCTGGCTTTGGTGGCGCCGGGACTGACCCGCTGAGTGGCCGCGAGCTGGAACCCTGAGGCGACCCCGGCCCGTCGCTACTCCTTCGGTGGTAGGGGCATAGTCCTTGAGGCTGATGCCGGATGAGGAGATGCTTCGTAGTTTTGCCGGTATGAAAAGAACTTCAGTGATCGCCGCCGCTCTTTGCGTGGCCACGGTGGCTTCCCCGGGTCTCGCGACCGCGGCCCCGGACACCGCGAGTCCGCTGAGGACGACGTTGCAGCGCGACGCCGACGCGTTGGTGGTCGGCGGTTCGCCGGGGGTGCTGGTCGAACTGGCCACCGCCGACGGCGGCGTCAAGGTGCGCAGCGGCCACGGCGATCTGCGGACCAGGACCCCGATGCCGTGGAACGGGCACTTCCGGATCGCCAGTTTCAGCAAGACCTTCCTGGCCGCGACGATGCTCCAGCTCGTCGGCGAGGGGCGGCTTTCCCTGGCGGACAAGGTGGATCGGTGGCTGCCCGGGGTGGTGAGCGGCAACGGCAACGACGGCCGCGCCATCACCGTCCGGCAGTTGCTGCAGCACACCAGTGGCCTGCACGACTACATGGCGGAACTCGACATCTTCACCGAGAAAGGCTTTCTGCGGCACCGATTCGACCGGCTCAGCGCCGCCGACGCGGTGAAGCTGGCGGTCGGCAAGGCACCCGATTTCGCGCCGGGGACGAGCTGGGGGTACTCCAACACCAACTACGTGCTCGCCGGGCTGGTGACCGAGAAGGTGACCGGCCGAAGCTGGCAGAAGGAGGTCACCGAGCGGATCATCCGTCCGCTGGGCTTGCGGGAGACCTCGTTCCCTTACACCTCACCGTTCCTGCCGGCGCCGTCCATGCGGGGCTACGCCCGGTTCGTGGTGGAGGGCTCGAATCCACCGCGGCTCGGACGGCAGGTGGACGTCACGCTGATGAATCCGGCGATGGGAGGCGGTGCCGACGGTTCGCTCAACAGCACCACCGAGGACGGCAACAAGTTCCTCCGGGCGTTGATGAGCGGCAAGGTACTCGAACCCGCGTTGCTGGCCGAGATGAAGAAGACCGTGCCGGCGCCGGGACTCGGCGCGTACGGCCTGGGTCTCGTCCGGACGGCGGGGTCCTGTGGCGATTACTGGAGCCACCATGGCGCGTTGCCCGGCTTTCTGACGGGCAACGGCGTGACCGAGGACGGCCGGCGCAGCGTGATGGTGTCGCTGAACAGCAGCACTCCCTACAATCCCGGCGCCGAGCCGCCGGAGGGAGGCCCGTTCGCGTCCGTGATCGACCACGCCCTCTGCGGCCGCGGCTGATCTTTCCGTGAAGGCCTCCTTCCCTACCTTGAGCGTAGGGAAGGAGGCCTTCACGGAACTCGGCGGCGATCAGGGAACCACCAGCACCGGCCAGTGCCCGGCCTTGATGAGCTTCGTCGCGACCGAGCCCGCGAACCGGTGACCCGCCTTTTGCGAGGCGCCGACCACTACGGTGTCGACCTGACCGCGGTCGGCGGTGTCGCGGAGCGAGGTGTACGGATCGCCATAGGTCTTCAGGAAACTGACCGGCACTTCCAGTTCTTCGGCCGCCGCGCGGATCTGTTCGCGGAGTTCGGCGTACAGCTGCAGGGTCGTGTCGTGTTCCACGGTCGCCGCCACCGCCGGGCCGAGATTCGTCAACGCCGTGCGGGAGACGACGAAGGCGACGATCAGCCTGCCGCCCTCGCGCCGTGCCATGCCGAACGCGAAGGCGGCCGCCCGCATCGCCGTGTCGGAACCGTCGACCCCGGCCAGGATGGCCCGCCCCGAGTGGTGCCGGGGCGGGCCGAAACGCTCCACAGTGGACTCGAAGGCCCTGGTCGCGTCGCCGTTCATCGCGCGCCTACCCGGCGACCGCGTCGGACGCCGGTGCTTCCGTCTTCGGCTCCACGTCGAGGGTGGTGCGCAGGGTGAGCGGCTTCAGCAGGAGTGCCGCGAGCACGCCGACGACGCCCACCGCCGCGGAGATCAGGAAGATGTGCGCCGTCGCGTCGCCGTACACGGTGTGCACGATCGTCTGTACCTCCGGCGGCAGCGCCTTGAGGTTCAGCGCGCTGACACTTCCCGTCGACGCCTGGCCTTCCGGTACGTGCAACGCGGTGGACAGATCGGCGGTGACCCGGTTCGCGAGCACCGCGCCCAGCACCGAAACCCCGATGGTGCCGCCGAGCGACCGGAAGAAGGTGACCGACGCGCTCGCCGCGCCGAGGTCCCGCAACGGCACGGTGTTCTGCACGGCGAGGACGAGGTTCTGCATCGTCATGCCGACACCGATGCCGACGACGGCCATCGCGATGCCGACCAGCCACAGCGGCGAGGCGTGGTCGACCATGCCCAGCCCGAGGAAACCGGCGACCAGGATGATCGTGCCCGCCACGATGTACGGCTTGATCCGGCCGGTGCGGCTGATCAGGCGTCCGGACACGGTCGAGGACACGAGTACGCCCGCCATCAGCGGGATGGTCAGCAGACCCGCTTCGGTGGGGGAGTAGCCGCGGCCGATCTGGAAGTACTGGCCGAGGAACACGGCGCCGCCGAACATCGCCATGCCGACCGCGAGACTCGCGATGATCGCCAGTGCGGGGGTGCGCTGGGTGACGATGTGCAACGGGACGACGGGTTCGCGGACCTTGCGCTCCACCAGCACGGCGAGGACGAGGAGCACGACGCCGCCCGCCACCATGACGGCCGTCTGCCACGAAAGCCAGTCGAAGGTGTTGCCGACGAAAGAGACCCAGATCAGCAGGACACTCACGCCCGCGGCGATGAGCCCGGCGCCGAGGTAGTCGACCTGCACGTTCTCCCGGCGCACGGTCTCCAGCTTCAGGGTCCGCTGCAGCACGATGAACGCCGCCACCGCGATCGGCACGCCGACGAAGAAGCACCACCGCCAGCCCAGCCACGGCACGTCCACGATCAGCCCGCCGAGCAGCGGACCGCCGACGGTGGCGACGGCCATGACGGCGCCGAGGTAGCCGTTGTAGCGCCCGCGTTCCCGCGGCGGGATGATCGCCGCGATCACGACCTGGACCAACGCCTGCAGGCCGCCGACGCCGATGCCCTGGAAGGCGCGGGCGGCGATCAGCTGTCCGGTGTTCTGGCTGAACCCGCTGATCATCGACCCGATCACGAAGATCACGATCGCGACCTGGACCAGCGTCTTCTTGTTGAACAGGTCGGCGAGCTTGCCCCAGATCGGGGTGGTGGCCGTCGCCGCCAGGAGGGTGGCCGTGACCACCCAGGTGTACTGGGTCTGCGTGCCGTTCAGCGAGCCGATGATCAACGGCAGCGCGGTCGAGACGACCGTCGAGCTGATCATCGCCACGAGCAGCGCCAGCAGCAGGCCGGACAGCGATTCGAGCACCTGGCGGTGCCCCATCGCGCCGGACGATGCCGTCGCCGTCGTTCCTTCGGTCTTCATGGCGTCCCTTCGGGCGTTCGGACGATTATTGCTCATTGTGCAAACTTGCACAGTGGGAACTTTATTCCCCTCGCTACGCTGTACTGGTGGACACCCTCGACACGCTCCGCACCCGCAAGAAGGCGGCGACGCGGCAATCACTGCACGAGGCCGCGCTGCGCCTGGCGATGGAGCACGGTCTCGACGGCGTGACCGTGGAGGACATCGCCGACGCGGTCGGGGTGTCCCGGCGGACGTTCTCGAACTACTTCGCGAACAAGGAGGAGGCGATCCTGCACGCCGACCGCGAGCGGACCGGCCTGCTCGTGTCGCTGGTCGAAGGCAGGCCGTCCGGTGAGAAGCCGCGGCAGGCGCTGCGCGCGGCGTGCCGGGAGCTGTACCGGGCGCGTCCCGTCCCCGACCGTGAATGGGTGGCGCAGCTACGGCTGCTGCGGCGGCACCCGTCGTTGCTCGCCCAGCAGGCCAGCGATCACTTCGCGCTGGAGCGGGACCTGACGGCCGTGCTGCTCGCCAGGGGACACGGTCTCGATCAGGAACTGGCCCGTCTCACGGCGGCGACGTTCCTCGCCGCTTTGCGGACCGGGAACGTGCTGTGGCTGGAAGGCCCGGACGATCAGCCGCTGCCCGAGGTCGTGGACCGGGTGCTGAGCCGTGTTCAGGTCCGCTGACCGAGAGCCACCACCCAGTACATGAAGGCCCCCTTCTTTGCGCTAGGCGCAGGGAAGGGGGCCATCATGTACTTCACGCCGGCAAAGATCAGGCCGTCACGCCGGCTTGACCAGGTCGAAGAGCATCTTCGCGGCCACGGTCGCCCCGTCGGTCCGGATCTTGCCGGACACGACCTTCGCCCGTTCGCGCGTTTCGACGGTCAGGACCGTCGTGAGCGCGGCGGACAGGGATTCGACGGTCGGCGTCGGATCCTGGTGTGCCACCCCGATTCCCAGTTCGGCCACCCGGGCGGCCCAGTACGGCTGGTCCGCGATCCGGGGGACGACCACCTGGGGCGCGCCCGCCAGGGAGGCCGTCGTCGTGGTACCCGCACCCCCGTGGTGCACGACTGCGGCCACCCGCCGGAACAGGGCTTGCTGGTTGACCTCGCCGACGACGAAGCAATCACCGGCGTCGTCGATCGAGGTCAAGCCTGCCCAGCCGCGGCCGAGCAGGATCCGCCTGCCCCGCGCCCGGACCGCCTCGACGGCCACCCGCGCGATGTCCTTCGGCGCGTGGGCGGCCATGCTGCCGAAGCCCACGTAGACCGGCGGCGGACCGGCCTTCAAGAACTTCTCCAACTCGTCCGGGAGGGGGCGGTCGTCGGGCCGTATCCACGCTCCAGTTTGGACCAGTTCGGCGTCCGTCATCCCTTCCGACGGGCACAACGTCGCGTCCGCCGCCAGCCACGGCCGGTCGGTGAAGACGTGGCCGCGGACGTCGTCGACCGGTGGCAACCCGATCGCCGCCCGGTGAGTGTTGAGCGCCCCGCCGTACAGGGCGTTCACCCGTTCCGCGTCCTGGCGCCACAGCGTCCGGATGTCGGTCTCGCCCGCCGGGGACGGCGTGCCAGGACGCGCCCCCGGCGGGAAGTGCCGCGACGGATGCCCGAAGATGTGAAAAGCCGCGTACACATACGGGATGCCCAGCTTCTCGGCCACGTCCCGCGCGCCGGCGGGCAGCAGGCCGGTCGCCAGGAGCACGTCACACCCTTCCGCCGCCGGGGTCAGCGTTTCGAACCTCGCGGCGACCAGTGCCGGGGCGAGTTTCAGCGCGTCTTCCCCTGTCGGCGGCTTCGGACCGGCGACCACCGAGTGCACCGTCGGCCCGAGCGGCACCAGCGGCACGCCGGCCCGCTCCAGCGACGCCGCGAGCTCCTCGTCCGGCGGCGCGCTGATCCGCGCTTCCGCGCCCAATTCCCGCAAGGCCATCGCGAGCCCGACCAAGGGCTCGACATCCCCGCGTGACCCCCACGACGTCATCAAAACACGCACTACGCGACTCCCATTTCCGCAGATTCCGGCTTCAGGGCGGCAATTCTGGGGGATGACCCCGGCCTTGCCGCAAGCCCCCATGTCCGCTATAAATTGAAGGGGGCGGGGAAAAGACTTCCATTTCGCCATGTCCACTCTGGACCGGCAGCCGCTCCCGGAAGCCGCGAAATCTCCCGGCTTTTCCTGTTCGGGCGGATTTCAGATGGAGCCGGTGCGCAGGGCGAAGGCCACCGCGTGCGTGCGGTTGTGCAGGCCATAGCGCGTCATCACCCGGTGCAGGACGTTCTTCACCGTGCTCTCCGAATAGGCGAGCTCGGCCGCGATCTCCTCCGTGCCATGCCCGTCGGCCAGCAACCGGAGGACCTCGCGTTCCCGATCGGACAACCCGGACAACGCGAGACCGTTGGGTGCCAGCAGCTCCTCCTGCAGCCGTTCGAGCCGGGAGAGGAGGCTGCCCTGCAGCCGAGGCGGCAAGGCTCCGGCGCCCTGGCTGACCGCGAGAATGGTCCGCACCAGATGCTCGCCGTCGAGGTCACGCCGCGGCAGCAACGCGGCCATCCCGCATTCGATCGCCGTCATCAGGACCTGGACCGGGAAATGGTCGGTGACGATCACGCAGCGGGGAGGCGACTGGAGGGTCGACGCGGACCGAACCTGGCGCAGGAACGTGAAAACCGCGTCGCCGATCGAATTCCCGATCGTCACGATCACTTCTGCCGACCCGAGGTCGGTGTCGGAGAGCACTTCCAGCCGCGCGTCGGCGCCGATGATGGCTGTCGCGCCCAGTCCGGCCAAGAGATCGGGCGCATGGACGGCGACTCTGACGCGGCCGGTTTCCCCCGCGCTCTTCCCTCCGCGATTCATGATCGAAGTCCCCATCCGAAGCACTCGGAACCCGGAACCGGGCAGGCGGATCGGCCGCCCGCCGTCGGGTGGCGAGTGGCGGCCGATCCATTTCATGATTAGTTCTAGCTTTGTTTAGAAGTTATAACGTTCCAACGTTGTATGTCAACTGGCACCCAGCATGACGACCGGCTGGCGGAAAGGGTTCATCGCGGACGGGATCGGTTCGGCGAAACGCCGGTCACCGTGTGGTGAGGTCGTCCAGTTCGTCCGCGATCAGCAGGGCGGGGTCGAATTTCATCCCGGTGAAGTGGCCGGCGAGTTCGAGGGAGAGGACACCGTGCAGGCGGGTCCAGAAGGCGAGTGCCCGATGCAGGGTCGCGGACGGGGCCGGGTGGTCGCCCGCCCACTCGCGATGGCTGTCCAGATGCGCGTCGAACGGGGTCGCCTGCTTGTCCGCGGTGAGCGCGCCACACGCTTCGAGCAGGACCGTCATCACCTCGTTCGAGATGGCGGTGGTGTCCTCCGGCGCGTGGTAGCCGGGGACGGGGGTGCCGTAGATGAGGAAGTAGCGCTGCGGGTCGCTCCGGGCCCAGTCGCGGATGGTGACGGCGAGCCCGGTCAGATCGGCGCCGGAATCGAACGCCGCGCGGACGGTGTCGGCGAGGCTTCGGTAGGCGTCGCGGATCAGCGCGGTGATGAGCTCGTCGCGGCTGGCGAAGTACCGGTACAGGGCCGGGCCGCTCATGCCGACCTGTTTGGCGATCGCGTTGAGCGACAGCGCGGAGACCCCGGCGGTGGCGATCTGCTCCCAGGCGTGCTGCTTGATCTCCGCGCGCACCTGGTCGCGATAGCGTTCCCGCGGGCTCTGCCCGGCCGCGTCCCTCATCGGTCCTCCCGCTCCATCGGCTCGAAGCTTACCCACGGCGACATGATCACCCGGGGAGGAGCGCGAGTTCGGCCAGTGCCTGTTCCCGACGGGCGCGGAGACCGGGGCCGGGGAAGAGTTCGACGGCCAAGGTGAGGCATTCCCTGGCCTCCTCGAAGGCGCCCGCTTCCCGCCAGGCGCGTCCCTCGCGGAGCGCGCAGATCGCCTCCATCGAGCCGAATCCGCCTTCCCACGAGAGCCACCGGCTGGTGCGGTAGTAGCCGGCCGCTTCCCGCCATTCGGCGAGTCCGCCGAGTACGTCCCCGATCGCGCGCAGGGTCAGTGCCTTCAGCATCCGGTGGAGGCCGGGGTACGTGTCGCCCGCGAACCGTTCGGCGTCGGCGAGTAGGGCACGGTGGACAGCGAGCGCTTCGGCGTGCCGCCCGGCGGCGAGCAGCGACTGGCCGTAGACGTTCCGGGCCGAGCTTTGCCCATCCCAGAACGGTAGTTCGCCCGCCGATTCGTACCCGCGTTTCGCGTATTCGAACGCTTCGGCGTCTTTCCCGGCATACCGCAGCACCTGGCCAAGGTAGATCGTCGCCCAGGTCCGCTCGGTGCGGTCGCCGATCCGGGTGGCGATGTCGAGTGCCCGACGGTGCGCTTCGACGGCGCCTTGGGCGTCATCGAGGCAGACATTGCAGGCCCAGCCGACGAAGTTGAGCAGTTTCGCCTCGTCCGCGGCGTTGCCGAGCGCGTTCGCCGCCGCCGCGCCGAGGGAGAAGATCTCCCACCACGGCCGCTGCCCGCTCCGCCCGTCGGAGTACCAGTGCAGTGCGACGGCGAGTTCGCTGACCTCCCGGTGCCACCCCTTCCGCGCCGCCACCCGTTGCGCGGCGACCCAGTTGTCGCCCTCGACGTCGAGCCAGCGGGCGACGTCGTCCCGCGAGCCGAACCGGCCGGTCTCCGGGGCCTTGGGGTAGAACAACCTGGCCGCCTCGGCCGCTTTGCCGAGCAGGTGAGCGAGCACGACGTCCCGGGCGGACGGATCCTCCTCCGCCTCGAACCGTTCCTCGGCGAACAGGCGGATGAGGTCGTGGAACTGGTGGCGTTCCGGTGCGGCCGTGGTCTGCAGGAGACTGGCGTCGACGAGTTCGTCGAGGTGCTCACGGACGTCGGCGGGAGCCGCGCCGGACACCACGCACGCGAGTTCGAGACCGAAGTCGGCGCCCGGCACGGTCGCCAGCCGCCGGAACAACCGCCTCGCCCCGGCCGAAACCGCGCGATAGGACAGGTCGAACGCCGAGCGCAGCTGCAGGTCGCCCGCCGCCAGCGCGCGCAGCCGGGTGCCTTCGTCGCGCAGCCGGTCGGCCAGCTGGGCCAGCGACCACTGCGGGCGGGTGGCGAGCCGGTTGCCCGCGATCCGGACCGCGAGCGGCAGATATCCGCACAGCTCGACGAGTTCCCGCGCCGCGGCGGGCTCCGCGCGCACGCGGTCCGCTCCGGCGATCAGGGCGAGCAGGCCGGTCGCGCCCTCGTCCGAAAGCGGTTCGAGCCCCAGCCAGCGGGCGCCCTCAAGCCCCGCGAGCGTGCGGCGGCAGGTGATCAGGGTGAGGCTGCCGGGGCCGGTGACCAGCAGCGGCCGGACCTGCGCCTCGTCGGCGGCGTTGTCGAGCAGCAGCAGGACCTTCCGCCCGTCGAGCAGCATCCGCAGCAAGGCCGACCGTTCGCTTTCGGAGACGGGCACCTGTCCCGGCGCGACGTCCAGCGCCCGCAACAGCCGGTCGAGCGCGGCACGGGCGCTCAACGGTTCTTCATCCATCCCGCGCAGATTCACCGCGAAACAGCCGTCGGGGAAATCCCCGCGCACCCGGTCCGCCGCCGTCACCGCGAGCGCGGTCTTCCCGACCCCGGCCTGCCCGACGATCGCGACCACGCCGCCGCCCTCGGCGACCTTCGCGGACAGCTGCGCCAATTCGCTTTCCCGGCCGCACAGATCCGCGAGGGGAGCAGGCAGCGCGCAGATCGCCGCGGCCTGGGCGGCCAGCGCCGGATTGCGGCGGCGTCCCTGTTTGGCGACGGTCAGGAAGAACTCCCGGTCACCTTCGGTCAGGCCGAGCGCGTCCGCGAGTACCTCGGCGGAGCGCTGCTGGGCCGCTCGCGCGCGGCCGTGTTCCAGTTCGCGCAGGGCGCGGACGCTGAGCCCGGAGGCCTCGGCCAGCCGTTCCTGCGTCCACCCAGCGGCCCGCCGGTGTTCGAGCAGGAGCTTTCCGAACACCGACCGCTTGTCGTCCGTCTCCACCGGTTTCACCGCGCTCCATTCAACCGGCAGGCTTCCGGTGGGGAAAAGCTGCCCCCTCCCTGCGCTTGTCCCGCCTTCTCCGGAACCGGTTACCTGGAACCATGTCGACGATCATGACGACGACGGCACGGGCGAGCGTCCGTGCCGAGGAACGCCGGGAGATCCGGGTCGCGGTGCACGCCGCCGACCCGCTCGTCCGGGCGGGACTGCGCAGCGCGCTCGGCTCCGGGCCGGGCATCACCTTGCGGGAGGATCCGGAGACGGCCGACGTCCTCGTCGCGGTCGCGGGAACCGAGCCGCACCGGATCCCGGCCGGGGCCGCCCGGCTGGTGCTCGTCGCGGATCAGCCGAAACAGGCTGACCTGTGGGCCGCGGTGGAACGCGGCCTCGCCGTCGTCGTCGCACGTGCCGAGGCGACGCCCGCTCGGCTGCAGCGCGCGGTCGCCGACGCCCACGCCGGCCGGGGCGATCTCCCCGCCGATCAGCTCGGCAGCTTGCTGCGGGGAATTTCGCGGCTGCACAAGGAAGTTCTCGAACCGCGCGACATCACCCTCAGTGGACTCTCGCCGCGCGAGACCGAGGTGCTCCGGCTGCTCGCCGACGGCTACGACACCGGCGAGATCGCCAAGAGGGTGGCGTACTCCGACCGGACGGTGAAGAACATCCTGCACGGCATGCTCAGCCGTTTCGGCTTGCGCAACCGCACGCACGTAGTGGCATACGCGCTTCGCGAAGGCCTGATCTGACGGCAACTTCGCGACATGTCCACTGTGGAACGTCGTTTGTCAAGAGCGGCCCGGGCAAAAAGCCTTGCCCGTGCGACCAGCCGATGTTCTTGTAGCGTGGAATTCGCCTGGGGACCTTCGGAACCCGGGTAGCGATCTGCCTCGGTGACCCCCACACCTGACGGCAGGTCGCTCCCCAACCCTCTTCAGCTGCGGAAACGCCACTGTGGCGCAAGATGGCAGCACTATGTACTTGCTATGGCGCCACAGTGGTGCCATGATGGCATCATGGATTTGACGCCTTTTGTGGACAACGTTCGCCGGGAACTCGCCATCGCCGCCGAGGCGGGCGGAGCCGAGGCGAGTGCTCTCGCCGAACGTCTGACCGCGCCACTGGCGTCGGCCATCCGCCTCGCGCTGATGGACGCGCTGTCCGCCGCGTCGGACGAGATCACGCGAGATCTCGCGCCCGGCTCGGTCGAAGTCCGGCTGCGCGCCGGGGAAGTCGGCTTCGCGGTCACACCGCCCACGGTCGAGCCCGCCGGTCCCGTCGCCGCATCGACGCCGGAACCGCCGGTCGCTTCACCGTCGGATGAAGAAGGGGCCACGGCCCGGATCAACTTCCGGCTGCCGGAGCACCTGAAGGCACGAGTCGAGGAGGCCGCGGCCGCGCAAGGCCGTTCGGTCAACGCGTGGCTGGTCCGTGCCGCGTCCGCCGCGTTGCAGCCCGCGGATCGGCCCGCCGCGTCCACTCCGCCGAGCGGCGGTCGTCGCGCCGCGCAGCGCTACACCGGCTGGGTCAGCTAGCACTCGGCCGCATCCGCCCGACCAGCACGAACATTGAGCACGCCACCTTTGAGGGGACAACCATGCCTACTTTCGCCACCCCGGAACCCATTCTGGCCGACCTCGAACCGGTCATCGGCAACGTCCGCATCGTCGCGAGCGACCGCGCGGACACGGTCGTCGAAGTCGCTCCGCTCGACGAGAACAACGAGTCCGACGTGGACGCGGCGAAGCGGACCGTCGTCGAGCTCTCCGGCGGCACGTTGACCGTCCGGGCACCGAAAATGCGCCTGCTCGACTTCTCCAACCGGACAAGGTCGATCGAAGTCACCATCGAACTGCCCGCCGGTTCCCGGCTGCAGGGGAGCACCGGCCTCGGCGACCTCACCGCGACCGGGCGGCTCGGCACCTGCCGCTACAAAACCGGCACCGGGCACCTCCGATTCGACCTCGCCGGCGAACTGGAACTGCACTCCGCGTCCGGAAGCATCGTCGTCGGCCACGTGGCGGGCAACGCCGACGTCAGCACGAGTTCCGGTCGCGTGCACATCGGGAAGATCGACGGCACCGGGGTGATCAAGAACTCCAACGGCACCACGACGATCGAGGCGGCCGGTGACTCGATCCGCGTCCGCTCGGCCAACGGCGACATCACCGTCGACAAGGCCGAATCGGGCGTCGAAGCCAAGACCGCCAACGGTTCGGTCCGCGTGCTCGACGCCGCCCGGGGAACGCTCACCCTCGAGACGTCGATGGGCGATGTCGAGATCGGCATCCGCGGCGGCAGCGTGGCCTGGCTCGACGTGAAGACCCGCTTCGGCCGCGTCATCAACGAGATGGACGCCGCCACCAGCCCCGACGCCGCGACCGACAAGGTCGAAGTCCACGCGAGCACCGCCGTCGGCGACATCGTCGTCCGCCGTTCCTGACCCACGGGTCCATCCACATCAGGGGAATCCACATGAGCCACCCGGCCATTTCCGCGACCGGCCTGCGCAAGTCCTACGGCGACAAGGTCGTACTGGACGGCATCGACCTGAACGTCCCGCCCGGCACCGTCTTCTCGTTGCTCGGCCCCAACGGCGCCGGCAAGACCACCACCGTCAACATTCTGTCCACTTTGGTCCGTCCGGACGCCGGCACGGCGACCGTCGCCGGGGCCGATCTGGCCACCGATCCCGACGGCGTCCGCGCCGCCATCGGCCTCACCGGCCAGTTCTCCGCGGTCGACAATCTCCTCACCGGTGAGGAGAACCTGTTCCTCATGGCGGATCTGCACCATCTGCCGCGCCGTGCGGGGCGCGAGCGCGCCGCCGAACTCCTGGAACGCTTCGAACTGACCGATGTGGCGAAAAAGACACCGTCCACGTTCTCGGGCGGCATGCGCCGCAAACTCGACCTGGCGATGACGCTGATCGGCGACCCCCAGGTCATCTTCCTCGACGAACCGACCACCGGGCTCGACCCGCGCAGCCGCCGCACGATGTGGCAGATCATCCGGGATCTGGTCGACAGCGGCGTGACGATCTTCCTCACCACGCAATATCTGGAGGAGGCCGACCAGCTCGCCGACCGGGTAGCCGTACTCGACGGCGGCCGGGTCGTCGCACTGGGCACACCCGACGAACTGAAGCGGCGCGTCCCCGGCGGGCACATGCAGCTGAAGTTCCGCGACGCCGTCGCGTTGCACGACGCGAGCCGTGCGCTTCAAGTGTCCACTTCGGACGAAAGCTCGCTGGCACTCCGCGTACCGACCGACGGCACCGTCGCCGCCGTACGCGCCGTGCTGGACCGGCTTGACGCCGAAGTAGTCGCCGTCGACAGCCTCACCGTGCACACCCCGGATCTGGACGACGTGTTCCTCAGCCTCACCGGTCACCGGACCGAAGCGACCAAGGAGTTGGCCCGATGACCAGCCTGTCCCTGTCGATGCGCGACTCGGCGACCATGCTGCGCCGCAACATCCGGCATATGCGACGCTATCCGTCGCTCACCATCATGCTCGTCGGCCAGCCGATCGTGTTCCTGCTGCTGTTCGTCTACGTTTTCGGCGGCACACTCGGAAACGGGCTCGGCGGCGGGGGCGGCCGCGCCGAGTACGTCGGCTACGTGACACCGGCGATCCTGCTCATCACCGTATGCAGCGCCGCGCTCGGTACCGCCATCTCCGTCGCGACCGACATGACCGAGGGCATCATCGCGCGGTTCCGCACCATGGCGATCAGCAAGGCCTCGGTACTGACCGGGCACGTCGTCGGCGCGCTCATCCAGACGGCGTTCGCCCTCGCCGTCGTGTTCGGGGTGACGCTGCTGATCGGTTTCTCGCCGACGGCCGGGGTCGGTGAATGGTTCGCGACCGCCGGGCTGCTGTTGCTGCTGACGATCGCGCTCACCTGGTTGTCGGTGGCGCTGGGACTGGCGGCCAAGAGTGTGGAGACGGCCAGCAACACGCCCATGATCTTCATGTTGCTTCCCTTCCTCGGCAGCGGGTTCGTCCCCACCGACTCGATGCCGGCGTGGCTGCGCTGGTTCGCCGACTACCAGCCGTTCACCCCGGTCATCGAGACGATCCGAGGACTGCTGCTCGGTACTCCGATCGGCGGCAGCGGCTGGCTCGCCGTGGGGTGGTGCGCCGGGCTCGCGCTGGTGGGTTACGTGTGGTCGAAGTCGCTCTTCGCGAAGGAACGTGACCGCTGAGCTGGGGGTAGCCCCGGACTGGAACGCCGTGGTGTTCCGGTCCGGGGCGTTGGTCTTCGTGCTGGTTTTCGGGATCGCGGCCGAGGTCACGGCAGATGCTGGGGTCATTCGCCGGTACTTTCCCGCAGGAAGGTTTCTAGCCCTCGGCAAGACGAAATCGACGCTATCTCCGAAGATGTGTCGCAGCAGGCGCCGGGATGGCTGAACTTGTCGAAGCATCCAGTGAAGTGTTACTAGATCAAAGCCAAAGAAACTGACCTGTCCGGGTATTCACAGGTCGAACTCGATGCCATCGCGGGCGGACTCAACGACCGCTCCCGATAGACGCTGGGATGGCTTAAGTCCATCGAAGCGTTCAGCAAAGTGTTGCCAGACTAGAGGTGATGCACTCACCAGTTGAACCCACTGTCGTCTCGTGAGGCGGGTCCGATCGTGCGGCGGGCGATCGCGCTGAGCCCGACTCGCGCGTTGGATGGCACGGAGATTCCCCTCAGCCGCTCCCGCGACCGCCGCGGCTGAGGGGGCGATCGGGGATCATCGGATCGATCAGATTCTGGAGTTTTTGGGGAAGATCCCGGCGGAGGTGTCGCCGGAGGATCGGGACCATGCGGAGAAGACTCTCGCTGATCTGGCCCGGCACGCGGGGCCGAGAGAGTTGACGAAAGCCGAAGCGCAAGTGCTGGGCTGGCTGGACCCGGATGGCAAGGAGCCGAAGGATCCTGAACCGGCCCCACCGTCGCGGGAAGTCACGCTGGAGCGTCGCAAGGACGGGTTCTGGAAGCTGACCGGTCTCCTCGATGATGAGCTGGGTGCCCGGACCGCCGCGGTGCTCGACGCCTACGCCAAGCCACGCCCGGTCGATGAGGTCGGTCAGGCGGATCCGCGCAGCAAGGCCGANNGCGTTCGCGGAGGTGCTGGATCTGGCGATCGCGTGCCCGGACCAACCCGGCACCAGCGGCTACCGGACCCTGCTCCATGTCACCATCGGACTCGAAGAACTCAAGTCCGGGATCGGGACCGCGTGCCTGGACTTCGTCGGGACCATGACCGCCCGTGAAGCCCGGCTCGCCGCCTGCGACTGCCTCATGCTCCCCGTAGTGCTGAACGCCTCCGGGGAACCCCTCGACATGGGACGGCTGAGACGGTTCGTCACCCCCGGCCAACGACGCGCGTTGAACATCCGCGACCGGGGATGCGCCTTCCCCGGCTGCCATCGGCAACCGAAGCACTGTCACGCCCACCATATCGATCACTGGGCAGACGGCGGACCCACCGACCTCCGCAACCTCGTCCTACTCTGCGGCTTCCACCACCGCCTCATCCACCACGGCAACTGGCAAGTCCGCATGGCGGCCGACGGGTTACCGGAGTTCACACCGCCCCAGTACCTGGATCCGCTACGAAGACCCCGGCGCAACACCCTCCACCGCGCCGCTTAACCCCGCATGACCCGAGGAGCCCGCCAGCCACACCGGCGACGGGCCCCTCGGCATGCCCGCATGTCAGCACCAGGGCGTGTCCTGCGGATCTTCATCGGAGGTGAAGGACGATGCAGCCGAGGATGATCTCGGCGCGGTGATAGGCGGCTCGTTTGGCGTAACGGGTTGCCAGGCCCCGGAATATCTTGAGCCAGTTGAAGCGCCGCTCGACCACGTTGCGAAGCTTGTAAAGGTCGGGGTGAAGGCCGGTGGCCTGCCACCGGCGCTGCCTTTGGCTTTGCGGCGGGCGATCTGGTCATCGCGTCCTGGCTGACAAACGTGATCTGCCGTTCCCGCATCGCCTGGCGGGGTCGAGGGATGCGAATACGCCTTGTCCGCGATCACCGTCTCCGGTCGGCACCGCGGACGCCCCGGTCCGATGCGGGCGGCGCTGATGTCATCCAGCAACGGAACCAGCTGCGGATTATCGCCCGCCAGGCCCAGGGTAACCCGGCAAACCCCGTTCATCTCCATCAAGGGACGTTAGCGCTGGGTCCGCGCCCGGACGTGCGCGCGTTCGCCCTGAGGTCCGAACAGGACGAGGGTTTCGACGGCGCCGCCGTCGGCCGAACCGAGCCAGTGCGGCAGCGAGGTGTCGAACTCAGCTGCCTCGCCGGGCGGCAGGACCAGGTCGCGGTCGCCGACCACCAAGCGAAGCCGTCCATTGAGGACATACACCCATTCGTAGCCGCCATGGGTCTTCGGCGTGGGTTCCGCGGGTTCGTCGCGGCTGGGAATGAGCATCTTGAAGGCCTGTACGCCACCGGCGCGACGGGTGAGCGGCAGGAAGGTCATGCCGTGGCGGTGGATCGGTCGCAGATGGACGCGCGGATCGCCGGTGCGCGGGGCACCGACGAGGTCGTCGAGGGGAACACCGTGCACGCGGGCCAACGGCAGCAACAGTTCCAGTGTCGGCCGCCGCCCGCCGCTTTCCAGCCGGGACAACGTGCTTTCCGAAATCCCGGTCGCCGTCGACAGGTCGGCCAGGGTCAGGCCCCGGTGCTTGCGCAGGGCACGCAACCTCGGGCCCACCGCGTCCAGTACTTCGTCCGTCTCGTCCGCCATGCCGCCGATCTTGCCAGGTCGGCAAGTTTTCGTGCGTTTTCCCGGCGGCCGAGGCGAAGGTGGTCCCGAACCGACCATGCGAGGTGAGGATGAACGCTCCAGAACGTGCCACGGAATTCCGGGACGAGCTTTACGACCGGCGGGCCACGGCGTCGCCGAAGGTGAACCCGAGACTGGCCGAGATCGCCGGCCCCCTGACGCCGGGGACCGCGCTCGACCTCGGTTGCGGCGGCGGGGTAGACACGGTGCTGATCGTCGTCGACCACGGCCTGGTGCTCCGGCGGATTCCGGAGCCGCCGCGATGAGCGCCAGGCGGAAACGCGACACCGGCCCGTCCGGCACGAGGTTCTCGCCGCCTATCGGGAAACCACCGCCGAGACGAAGGCCGAGATCGGGGCCTGGGACGACCTCGCCGAAGCCGGCCCGCGTTCGGCGTCGCGGCGATGGACGTTGACCCACCTGATCGAGGAAACCGCGCGGCACGCGGGACACGCCGACATCCTGCGCGAGCCGATCGACGACTCGACCGGACGCTGAACATCGAAACGGAGGACCACCCCATGCTTCACCGGACCTTTCGGCGGACCGCCGCGGCGTTCGCCGCCGCCCTCATCCTGGTGACGGCGGCGTGCGGAACGGCTGCCGATTCTTCGCCCGCCTACGAAAACATCACCCGCGGCGACGCGACTTTCGCGCAGCGGTTCCGCCACGAGTTCGCCGACGTCGACGGCGTGAAAATGCACTACGTCACCGGCGGAAAGGGAGCACCGCTCGTCCTGCTGCACGGCTGGCCGCAGACCTGGTACGGCTGGCACCGCGTCATGCCCGCCCTGGCCGAGCATTTCACGGTGTACGCCCTCGACCTGCCCGGCCTTGGCGACAGCGCGGGCGCGCCGCCCAGCTACGACAAAGCCACCCTTGCCCGCTACGTGCACGGTCTTGTCGCCGGACGGCTCGGCCTGCGTGACGCCCGGATCGCCGGGCACGACCTCGGTGCCGCGGTCGCCTTCCAATACGCCGCGCAGTTCCCCGGCGACCTGACCCACCTCGCCTATCTCGATCTGCCGTTGCCGGGGCCCGCGCTCGACGCGACGGCCTATCGGAACCTGAGCTGGCATATCGCTTTCCACTCGCAGAAAACGGTTCCCGAAGCCGTCGTCGGTGACGACGTCCGCGAATATCTTTCCCTGTTCTATCCCCAGGTCGCGTACTCCGGGACGGCTTTCGGGGGCCCGGGAGCGCCGCCGCCCTTCGATGAAGCCGAAATCGGCGAGTACGCCCGCAGCTACGGCAGACCCGAGGTGCTGCACGGCGGATTCGAGCTCTACCGCGCGCTCGGCCAGGACGTGACCGCGAACGTCGGCGCGAAACCGATCACCACCCCGACCCTGCTGATGACCGCCGAAGGCCTGCTCGAACCACAGAAGGCCACGCTCACATCCCGTGTCGCCGACCTCGTCCGCGCGGTGGAGGTGCCCCGGGCGGGGCATTGGCTCGCCGAAGAGAATCCGGAGTTCGTGACCGCGGAATTGATCACCTTCCTGAAGGGGTGAGACGACCCGGGTGAGTTTCGCCCGCCACGCAAAGGGTATGCGTGGACATGACCGACTACAGCCATACCGCGACAATCGACATGCCGGCCGCCGAGTTGTTCGCCTTCCTGCGTGAGCCGCGCAATTTGCCACGCTACTTTCCGCAAATGACTCAGGCCGAACCCGAAGGCGGCGACGCCGTCCACGTGGAAGCCGACGTCCACGGTCAGCACGTGGAGGGCGAGGCGTGGCTGAAAGTCGACGAAAAGAGCCGCTCACTGCGCTGGGGTGCCCAGGGGCCGCACGACTACCAGGGCGAGCTGGCGATCGAGGACGCCGGACCCGCGTCGTCTCGCTTGACGGTGACCCTGCACAGCGTCCGCGACGCCGAGGACGAGGAGGTTCAGCGGGGGCTGGAGGAGACGGTCGCCGCGCTGGCGCATACGGCGGCCGCGGATGCCGATGTCCAGGCCGCCGAAGAAGAAGGCGGCTGGACCGGGCGCTGAAGACGACGATGGCGGGGAGCGGCTGCTCCCCGCCATCGCGCGGTGTGGGTCAGGACCGGGTCAACGTGACACCGTAGTTGTACGCGGCGTCCACGACAGGCTGGTAGTACGAGTACGAACCAGTGGCGTTGGAGCCCTGGTTGTAGCCGCAGTCGTGCCCGTCGTCGGGGCCGCCGGAAGTCATCCCCTGCGCGGTGTTGCCCGCGATGTAGGCGCCGCCGCTGTCACCGCCTTCGGTGCAGACGGTCGACTTGGCCAGCCCTTTGGTGGCGACGCTTTCGCCGCTGTAGCGGACGGTCTGGTTGTAGGCGGTGATCTTGCCGCAGGTCCAGCCGGTGGTGTTGCCCGCCTTGCAGAGCGTGGTGCCGACCGGCGCCTTCGAGCTGCCGGTGATCCGGACCGTGGTGCCCTTGCGGGTGTCGACGTAGCCCCGGCCGGTGTCCTCGTCGTCGATGTCCATCAGGCCCATGTCGGCCGACGGGAACTCGGTGGCGACGCCACGGCCGATGTGGACGCCGTCGCGGTTGAGGATGTCCGGGTTGCCCTCGACGCAGTGCCCGGCGGTGAGCAGCACGTTGTCACCGTCACTGGTGGTGCCGGGGAAGCCGAGGGAGCAGTTCGTGCCGGGGTCGAGGTCCATGATCTGGCCGGGGATGACGTCGGCCTGGGTGGTGTTGCCGTTGGCGATCCCGGTTCGGACGGTCACCCCGGACAGTGCCGAAAGCCGCCGGACGAGGGCACGGTCGGCGCCGGGCGCCACGGTGACGACGACCTGGTCCGCCGCGAGTTCCGGGCCCCAGGACTGCACCTGGGTGACAGCGGCACCGATGACGTCGCCTACGCGGGCGGACAGGGCGTCCAGCGCCTTTTCCCCGCGGACGGCGGTGCGCGGTGTGAGACCGGCGGAGCGGAGCGCCTGCGCGGATCCGGCGTCGGCGGCGTTGACCACGAGGGCGCCCGCGTCGTCGAAGAACGCGCCGTCGGTGCGGAGGCCGCGTGCTCTGATGTTCTCCAGCGACGAGATCAAGTTCTTCTCGTGGTCGAGCTTCTGCGCGGCCTGGAGCGGGCTGATCCGCAAGGTCGCGGCGAGGGTCTCGAGCATCGTCTGGTCGTAGGCGGTGGACGGCTGCGTCGGAGCGGCGGCCGCCGGGACGGCGATGGCACCGATTCCGGCGCAGACACTCAAGAGAGTGAGCATGACGGGTCCGCGAATTCGCATGCGAATTTCCTTCGGTAAAAGAGGGAACGACGAACCGCCGGCTATTCGGAAATGGCAGGGACCGGGCGGTTCATCTCGACGTGACGCAGATTACGAGCGCCCGGCTATCGCGTCGTAGCGCCGAAAGTAGGGTCCATGATCGAGGTCCTACTTTCGTATGCGGAAAGCATGAATTACTTCGCGCATTCGCTTTGCGAGAAAGTGTCATCGTCCGAAAAGTGCCAGCCCGTGATTCGAGGCTCGCCGGACAGGCCTATTCGGAGTTCCCTGTCACTTCGCCGAGGTAGGCGTTCAGCGCGGCGGCACCGGCGAGCAGGGCGCGGCCCCTGGCGGCGAGGCGGTCGTGCCAGTCGCGCAGCGCCGATTCGAGTGGCACGACCCCGCCTGCCGAGCGGACCTGCTCGATCAGCGGCGCGATCCGCTCCAGCGGGTAGCCGCCGCGTCTGAGCTGGCGGGTCAGCTTCGCGTCGCGCACGTCGGCCGCGCTGTAGACGCGGTAGCCCGTCCGCGGGTCGCGCTCCGGCTTCAGGAGACCGGCGCGCTCCCATTTGCGCAGGGTGGCGGGCCGGACACCGAGTTTCCCGGCCAGCGGCCCGACGAACAGGTCACCGCGTTCCTGCGGCACGGGTTCGAGATCCCGGAGCGCGACGGTGGCGGCCTGGAGGGTGCGGCGGTCGTCGAGCAGCTGGGCATGACTCTCGTCGATGAGCCGGAGCGCGTCTTCGATCGCGTCCCGGTTGACCGCCGCCATGATCGATGTCGCCGTCGCGTGGCCGTGCCCGGGAACGAGGGCGAGGAACGCGCGGAGGGCCAGCGCGTGCAACGGCGTGTAGGCACGGTATCCGTGGGGGCTGCGTTCGGCGGCGGGGAGGATGCCGTCCGCTTCGTAGTTGCGGACCGCCTGCGTCGACAACCCGTGCTCGCGCGCCAGATCGACCGGCCGCAGCCGCTCACGGGTTGGAAGGTTTCGCCTCACTGTCCTGCCATTATCGCTGGAAGGTGCCAACCGACGGTTCAACGATACAGTCGAGGAAATGACGACGGACGGAAATCTGACGATCGAACTCGATCTCGCGGAGCTGCGCGAGATCACGGCCTTCGCTGTCGCTTGCGCGGAACCCGCCTTGGTGCTTTTCGAGCGTGACTTCCCGGAGGATCCACGCCCGCGTGCGGTACTCGGCGAGGCACGGCTGTTCGCCGCCGGGGGCAAGCGGACGAAGGCCTTGCGGGTGACCGCCTTGGACGCACACCGGGCGGCGCGGACGGCCCGTGAAGAGGGTCGTGAAGCCGCGTTCGAGGCGGCCCGCGCCGCCGGTCACGCGGGAGCGTCCGCGTACCTGCACCCACTGGCGAAAGCGACTCAGGTCCCGCACATCCTGGGAGCCGCCGCTGACGCCGCCCGTGCCTTCGAACTCGACGCCGACGGCGATCCGGCTGTCGGCGCCCGCTACCTTGAGCAGGCGAGGGAGCTCGCCGGTCCGGTCGTGGTGGACGTCCTGACGCGGTATCCGGACGCCCCGGGCGGTGGTGGACGGGCGGGTGAGCTGCTGCGGACGCTGGACGTTTCGCTGCGGCGGCAGGCTCACTCACGCGAGGATTCCGCCTTTCGTTCGAAGCGGGTACGGGCCAGCCGGTAGGCGGTCTGGAGCAGTTCCCGGGTGGCCACTTCGGTCTTCGGACCGGGGTTCACCACGGCCAGCCAGCCGGCGGTTCCGTAGACGGGGTGGGCGAGCACGGTGTCGACGACGTCGGCCTCGGTTTCGCCCGCTTCCCGGGGCGAGCGGCCGAGCCGCCGGGTGAACTCCTCCTTCCCGGCGTGGATGTTCACCCGGAAGGTGTCCGGCCGGTCGAGGCGTGAGGCCTCGTCGCCGGGATAGTTCTTGGTCACCACCGTCGCGAAGGGCTGGACGTTCGTCGGGACGACACCGTCGGGGGAGTAGTAGAAGAACGCGTCTCCCCAGCTGAGCTCCGGCCAGTCGTCGCCGGGCGCGGGAGTGAGGGCCAGGACGCCGTCGAGGCCCGAAACGAAGCTGATGATCTCGTCGATGGTCATGTGCTCAAGCGTCACATTAAAGTGCTTGTGGAGGGTTCGAGGCAGTTGTCCATGGAGTGAAGGTGTCAAGTCTCAACTCGGCCGAAATGCGTACTGCGGCGATCGCACGCCGGGCGGGGTATTCCGTCCAGCAGGTGCGCAACCTGGAACGCGACGGCGTGCTCCCGCCGGCGGCGCGGACGCCGTCGGGCTACCGGAGCTACGGGGAGATCCATGTCCGGTCCGCGCTGGCCTACCGCGCCCTCGCCGCCGGGGTGGGGCCGGTCGAGGCCAAGAAGATCGTCCGCGCCGCGCATCGGGAACCGGTCGGGCGGGTGCTGGCCCTCCTCGACGCGGCCCACGCCGCGCTCGACACCGAGCGCGCGGAGCTGCGGGAGGCGAGGGAAGCCGTCCGGGTGATCTCCGGCGAACCGATCGGCGACGTACGCGGCACGGACGCGATGAGCGTCTCCGAACTCGCGACGGCACTCGGTCTGCGCCCCTCGACGTTGCGGCACTGGGACACGGAACGGCTCGTCGTCCCCAGCCGCGACCGGCGGGGAACGCGGCGGTACACCCCGGCGCAGGTGCGGGACGCGCGGATCGTGCACCAGCTGCGGCTGGCCGGGTACCGCGTCGAGCCTCTGCGGGCGCTGATGCCGGAGCTACGGCGATCCCGGCGACTGGAGGACGTCACCGCCGCGCTGGCCGCCAGGGACGACGCCATAACGGTTCGCTCGCGAGCCCTTTTCGACGGCACCGCGGCGCTTTCCGCCGTGTTGTCCCCTGACTCGGCCGCGGTCAGCGAGTGCAGCGCCAGAACACCGTCGCCTCATACGGCGAGATGACGAGCTTGAAGTATTCCTCGCAGGTCGAGAAACCGGCTCGCTCCGCCTGGCCCTTGGCGTCCTGGCGGGCGTGGAAAAGCGCGAGGCCGAAGTCGCTCGACCCGTGACCGACGAATTCCCTGGTCTCCAGCGCACTCGCGGAAGCCGGAGTGGCGAGCGTGCCCATGACGGTGGCCGCGCCGATCAAAGCGAGCAGTGTTTTCCTCATGCTTACCAAGCTAGAGCGAGACCGGTTCGCGATTCGCCTGCCGGATGGGCGCCCACGCGGCCTCCGTCCGTCGTAGGTAAGTTCGCACGATATGCGACCCGAGTGGGGTGGAACGGTTATCGTCGCGCCGTGTCTTCCCCTCGCAGGATAAAGCACCCAGTGCGCTTTCGACGCCGCGGCGGCCGACTTCACCGCGCTGGGCCGGCATCTGTGGGATCCGATCGGCGCGGCCACCGTGTCGGTCGCGGGACTTCGTGAAGGCGCGCATGTTCTCGACGCCAACCGAGTCCGCGCCGCAACCGGAACGCGAGCCCGGCTTGATCGACCGGATCAACCAGGCGGACAGTTACGCGGACTGGCTTTCCGGCCGCGGTCTGTCCGATGTGGACGTCGAGGTCAACGAACTGCGGCTGACCATGACCCCGGAAGTGGCCTGGCTGGTCATCATCGGCTCCGGCTTTCGAGGCGCTCTCACCGACCTCCGACCCGCTGTCGTCGAGAAGGTCCGTGAGCGCTATCTCGATGCCCTGCGTGCCGACGGCGTGACCGAACTCGACGCCACCACGCTGGTCGGTTCCGGCACCGTCCGCTGACAAACCGCCTGAAGCAAACTGAACCCGACAAAGCACCTCCGCGGGTCGATCACGGCGTGCCGGTGCCCGGCGTGCCGGATCAGTACCGCCGAGGGGAGTCCGGCATGCTGTTCCCGAACGTGAAGATCGGGGAGGAAATGGCATGTCCGAGGTCCCAGAACACGCTGTGCCGGAACGGGTGGACAGCCCGGTCCGGCAGGCCGCGCCGTCGGGCAAGGTCGGCCGGTGGCTGATGGAGCACCGGGTCCAGCCCGTCGGCCCGGAAAGCCATGACGAGCACACCACCCCGCAGTCGTGGTGGAAGGTCATGTGCCTCACCGGCGTGGACTACTTCTCCACGCTGTCGTACCTGCCCGGTATCGCCGCGCTGGCGGCGGGCGCGCTTTCGCCGCTGGCGACGTTGCTGATCGTCGCGCTCACCTTACTCGGCATGCTGCCGATGTACCGGCGGGTGGCGAAGGAAAGCCCGCACGGACAAGGCTCGGTCGCGATGCTGGAACATCTGCTGCCGTTCTGGCGCGGCAAGCTCTTCGTGTTGGTATTGCTGGGGTTCGTCGCGACCTCGTGGATCATCACCATCACCCTGTCCTCGGCTGACGCCACCGTGCACGCGCTGGAGAACCCGATCGCCCCGGCGTTCCTGCACGGGCACGAGGTGCTGATCACGGTGATCCTGCTGCTGATCCTCGGCGGGGTGTTCTTGCTCGGGTTCAGCGAGGCGGTCGGCGTCGCGATCCCGCTGGTCGCCATTTTCCTGCTGCTGAACGCGGTCGTCGTGGTCGCCGGGGTCGGCGAGGTGCTCGCCGAGCCCACCGCGCTGGACCGCTGGCTGGACGCGCTGACCTCCGGCGGTGGCGGGATCGGCGGTGTGGTCGGCCCGGCGATCCTGGCGTTCCCCTTGCTGGTGCTCGGTTTGTCCGGCTTCGAGACCGGGGTGAGCATGATGCCGCTCGTCGCGGCCAAGGGCGAGAACGCCGAGCAGAAGCTGGCGGACCGCATCCGCAACACCCGCAAACTGCTCACGGTCGCCGCGCTGATCATGTCGGTGTACCTGATCGCGACCAGTTTCGTCACCACGATCCTGATCCCGGCGGAGAAGTTCAAACCGGGCGGCGAAGCGAACGGCCGCGCGTTGGCGTACCTCGCCCATGAGCTGCTGGGCGAAGGGGTCGGCACCGTCTACGACATCAGCAGCATCCTGATCCTCTGGTTCGCCGGGGCGTCGGCGATGGCCGGGCTGATCAACATCGTGCCGCGGTATCTGCCCGCCTACGGGATGGCGCCGGACTGGGCCAGGGCCGTCCGCCCGGTGGTGCTGGTCTACACCGCGATCTGCGTCCTCGTCACGATCATCTTCAACGCCGACGTCAACGCACAGGCCGGGGCGTACGCCACCGGGATCCTCGCGATGATGGTGTCGGCTTCGGTCGCCGTGGCGATCTCCGCGGCGAGAAGGCGGCAGCGCAAGGCCGCGATCGCCTTCGCCGTCCTGACGCTGATTCTCGTCTACGCCTTGGTGGAGAACGTCATCGAGAAGCCCGACGGGCTCACGATCTCCGCGTTCTTCATTCTCGGGATCATCGTGGTGTCGCTGGTCTCCCGGGTCAGTCGGACCACCGAACTGCGCGTCGAGCACATCGAGTTCGACGAACCCGCCCGCCGGTTCATCACCGAGTCGATCGACCACGACAACGCGCTGACCATCATCGCGAACCGTCGTCAGGCCGGGGACGCCGATGAATACCGCGCGAAGGAAGCCGAGCAGCGCGGCATGAACCCGGTGCCCGGCGCCGCCGACGTCCTCTTCCTCGAGATCGACGTCATCGACCCGTCGGGGTTCAGTGACGTGCTGAAGGTCCGCGGCGTCGAAGTCGAAGGTTTCCGGGTGCTCCGCGCGGAAAGCCCCGCGGCGCCGAACGCGATCGCCGCGATCCTGCTCGCGCTGCGGGACACCACCGGTGTGCGGCCGCAGTGTCATTTCGAGTGGAGTGAGGGCAATCCGCTGGGGCACCTGTTCCGCTACCTGATCCTCGGCCGGGGTGACACCGCCCCGGTGGTCCGCGAAATCATCCGCACCAGCGAACGCGATCCGGCCCGGCGGCCCGGCATCCACGTCGGCTGACCTTGTCTTTCTCGCGTTTAGTCCTCTGAATGCGGTCTTTGCGCCCTGCAACTACCGCGTTCAGAGGACTGAACGCGGGCGGTAGCGGATTTCGGTGTACATTCGTTCACTCAAACCAGGTGAACGGCGGGAACAGGTGCGACCAGTCAAGGACTCTTCTGCTCAGGAGCACGGGCAAGGGCCGTTCGGCTCGTGGCTGCTCGGCCCGCTGTACCAGGACGCGGCCGTGCTGCGCCGTCGCGTCCAGGGCCTGCTCACCGGGACGCTGATCGCGACCAACGTCATCGGCGCGCTGGTCGTGGTGGGGCTGGCCGCCCTGCTCATGCCCGCTCCCGGGATGTCCGGCGAGCTGGTCCGGGTCACCGCGATCGCGGTGCCCGTGTACGTGGTCTCCGCGGTCGTCGTGGGCGCGCTGTGGGGCACCCGCGGCGCGCTGCGGACGTTGCGCTGGGCGGCCGACGGCCGGACGCCGACCGACGCGGAGCGCGTCGCGAGCCTGCGGGTCCCGTTGCGCCTGACGCTGGTCCAAGCGGTGCTGTGGGGTATCGCGACCGCCGTGTTCGGCGTGCTGGCCGCGCTGGTGCAGCCGAAGGTCGTGCTGACCGAGCTGCTCGTCGTCGCGTTCGCCGGCGTGGTCGTCTGCGCGATCGCGTATCTGGCGGGCGAGTTCATCCTGCGGCCGTACGCCGCCTTGGCCTTGGCGGGAACTTCGCCCGCGCGGCCGCTCAGCGGCGGGGTGAACCTGCGGATGCTGCTGTTCTGGTGCCTCGGCACCGGGGTGCCGGTGGCCGGGCTGGTGGTCACGGCGATCCTGGCCTGGGCGCGCGGTGACGTGTCGACCACGAAGCTCGCCGTCTCCGTCATCGCGCTCGGCATGGTGGTGCTGTGCTTCGGCCTGCTGGTGACCGTGTTCACCGCCCGAGCCGTGGTGAACCCGATCCGGTCGGTGCAGCACGCCTTGGGCCGGGTGCGGGCCGGTGACTTCGCCGTGGAGATCCCGGTCTACGACGGCACCGAACTCGGCCTGCTGCAAGCGGGTTTCAACGGGATGACCGCCGGACTCGCCGAACGCGAACGTTTGCGCGACCTGTTCGGCAGGCACGTCGGCGAGGAAGTCGCGATCGAGGCGATGCGCACGTCGGCGGAACTCGGCGGCTCGGTGCGGACGGTGTCGGTGCTGTTCGTCGATCTGATCGGCTCGACCACGCTGGCCGCCAGCCGCCCGCCCGAAGAGGTCGTCGGACTGCTCAACCGGTTCTTCGCGGTGGTCGTCGACGAGGTCGACCGCAACCACGGGCTGGTCAACAAGTTCGTCGGTGACGCCGCGCTCGCGATCTTCGGCGCGCCGGTGCGCTTGGCGGACCACGCGACGCTCGCGTTGTCCACCGGCCGGGCGATCGGGCGCAGGCTCGCGGCGGAGGTGCCGGAATGCCCCGCCGGGATCGGGGTGGCGACCGGCGAGGTGGTGGCCGGGAACGTCGGGGACCCGCGGCGGTTCGAGTACACGGTGATCGGCGACCCGGTCAACGAAGCCGCCCGGCTGACCGAACTGGCGAAGAACGTCGAAGCCCGGTTGCTCGCTTCGTGGACCGCGATCGAGTCGGCGTCCGAAGCCGAGGCCGCGCACTGGAAGGCGACCGAGGACGTCACCTTGCGGGGCCGTACCCGGCCCACGACACTCGCGACACCGAGGGCCTGAACCCTCGGCGGTCGTGCCGGATTCACAGCCCTTGTGAACGAGTCGTGAATCTTGCGCGGAGATCGCGTCTCGTCAGCCGCGAACCCTGCTCTTCCTGGCCCCCGTCACGGCCGGATGCTGTGAACCATCACAGCGTTTCCCTGGTGCCCGCTGAGCCCGTTGTCCCCGGAATCGGGACAGCGCACGGTGATCTCCCCATCCCCGTGTCAAAGGAGACATCTGTGAAGAGCCTATCGAGGGCCGCGCTGGCGACCGGAGCCGCCGTCTTCGCGCTGACCATGGTGCCCGCCGCCGCTCTCGCGCAGCCCGACGGTGCCGGTGACCGGCCCAGTGGCCTGATCCAGACCCAGACGCACACCCAGGTCCGCGAAGTCACGCCTGTGGCGGGGACCGCGACCACGGTCGCCGCGTCGGCCGCTTCCAAGCAGCTGAACTACACCCAGCAGGTGCAGCAGTACAACCAGTGGTGCTGGGCCGCGGACGGGTCGAGCATCGAACGGTCGCAGGGCGGGACCGCCAGCCAGGCCCAGTTCTGCGCCGCGGGCAAGGGCACGTCGGCCGGGTACTGCCCGAACCAGGCCGCTCAGATCCCGGAGATCGTCCGCGGTTTCCGTGGCACCGGATTCTCCGCACAGGACGCGGGCGGGCCCATCGGCTTCGCCTCGGTCGTCAGCCAGATCGACTCCGGAATCCTGAACCTGACGGGGATCTACTGGACTTCGGGTGGCGGCCACGCTGAGGTGATCTACGGCTACGACTCGACGAATCAGTCGATCATGGTCGGCGACCCGTGGCCGTCGTACCAGCGCTACCAGACCTGGAACTACAACCAGTACCGGAGCAACGCTCAGTTCCGCTGGAACGACACCATCGTCAACATCCGGAAGGGCTGAGCCGCGGTCATGAACAGGATCTGCCGGAAGTTCTCCGGTTGTCTCGTGGTGGCCGTCGCGACGCTGCTGCCCGCCACACTGCCCGCCGCGGCGAGCGAGGGAGTCGTCCCGCCCTCGGCCGACGACCTCGCGGCCGCCGTGCGCGTCGCGGGGCAGCCGAACGCGATCGGTCTCGCGAGATCGAACTTCCGGCAGGTCGACCACCTCGAACCGCGACAGATCACGATGGCGGACAAGGGTTTCCCGGTCTACGCCCTCAACCCCGACTTCGTCAGGGGCATCGCTGGGGCACCGGCGGGCGTCCTGAGATCCGTCGCCGTCACGGCCACCGCGGATTCCGGCCAGAAGGCCACGCTGCAGGCGATGCTGGAGAGCCAGGGAACGTGGGTCGCGGCGAGCGTGTTCTCCGGGAACGACGAAGAGACCTTGAGCGCGCGGCTGCGTCCCGGTTCGGTTCTGCTCAACGAGCCCCAGATCAACGGCTGGTACGAACTGGGCCCGGACGGCGTGGTTCTCCTGCAGGCGAGTCTGCCGCAGTCGCCGGTGGGGGAGTTCGTCCCGCTTTCCGAATACCAGCGGGCGGTGCACGGCCGCTACGCGGACAAGCTGCCGGGATCGGATTATCAGCGCAATCGCGGGATCGGCTTCGCGCAAACGGGATCCGCGCCCGCGGAAAGCGGCCTGCCGGTCGCGGCCGTGGCCTGCCTGATCGCCGCCGGTGCCATCGTGGTGGGCGCCGCGGTGTTCGTGGTACGCCGGAAGCGACGGCTCACTCCCAGATGAGATCGATCCCCGCGATCCCGACGTCGAGACCCTCGAAGTAGGCGCTGACCGAAGCACCCGGGCCCGGATGCAGCGGCTCGCTGACCACGGGGGCCAGTTCTTCGCGTTCGCGTACGGTTTTGACGCATCTGGCCGGAATCGCGTCGGGGTCGAAACGCAGCCGAAGCAGATAGGCCGACATACGAGACCGCACTGTCCGGTGAAAGCACGTCGAACGAACGGACGCGGCCAGCCGCAGAGTGAACGCGAAGGTATGCGTTTCGCCTTCCGCCAAGCCACGATCGAAAAGGAGTTCGAACACCATTCCCGGTGACGAGGTGCTTCGGCGCACTCTGCCTTTCCGGCAGCCGTCGGCGGCGAAGACCGTGGTGGCCTCCATATCGGTGCCGGGTTCGTCCTGGTGGGTCACCACGAAGCCGTCCGCGCCGAATTCCCGCGCCCGCACCACCATGGTCGAGCTGATCTCCGCGATCCGCCCTTGCGCGGTCATGGTCAGCACATCGACGACGGTTACGACATCCAGCTTCGCGTTCACCGCCGCACCGGGCGATTCGCTCAGCTCGTCCAGCAGGGTGCAGGTTTCGGTCCAGCTCTGCCGCAGTTCCGTCAGCGACGGCCTGCGGTCGCTTTCCCCGGGACGGCGTTGCGGCCCGATCAGGACGACCAGGCTGTCCGGGGCGAGGCCCAGCACCGCTTCGAGCGCGCGAACGACGTCGAGCGAACGCGGCGTCGACGGATGCCGGAGCCCGCGCCGCCAATAGCTCAACGTCGACTCGGCCACGGAAACCCCGCGCGCCGCCAGATGCGCCCGGATGCGGGACAGGGAGAGTCCGCGATGATCCACCGCTTCGGACAGCGCGCGGGAGAACGGACCGAACCTGACCGCGCTCACTGTGCCGGGTTCCTTGCGTTGCTGGTACATGGCACCCCCACCACGCCGGGTTGGCGCACAGCATGCGCAGTCCGGCGGCGGACGGCAACCGTCGAAGGTCGAAAACCGGACTTTCTTCCCCCTCAGGCGAATTCGAGCCGCAGGCTTTCGAGGCCGCGCAGCGTCACCTGCTTCACCCACACCGGATCGGAGGTCGGCTGCAAGGCGCGGCCCGTGCCGAGCAGCGCCTCGAATACGGAGCGGCCTTCCAACCGCGCCAACGGGGCGCCGAGGCAGAAGTGGATGCCTTGTCCCAGCGCGAGATGCCTCGTCGAGGAGCGGTCGATGTCGAAGCGGTCCGGGTCCTCGTGGGTGCGGGGATCGCGGTTGGCCGCTCCCAGCAGCACCACCGTTTGCGCGCCGGCACCGATGGCCTCGCCGCCCGCGCTCGCGTCCCGCAAAGCGGTGCGCGTGGTCAGCTGGACGGGGGAGTCGTAGCGGAGTATCTCTTCGACCGCGTTCGGGATCTTCGACCGATCCTCGGTCAGCGCCCGCGACTGCGCGGGATTCTTCAGCAGCGCGAGGATCCCGTTGCCGATGAGGTTGGTCGTCGTCTCGTGCCCGGCGACCAGCAGGAGCATCGCGGTGATCACGACCGGGCGGCGACCGCCGCGGCGACCGTTTCGGCCGCGATCAGGAAGGACGGGTCGAGCGCGCGACCCATCGCGTGCGACCACCCCGCGAACCGGTCACGGTCGGCCAGTGGCACGCCGAGCATCTCGCTGATGACGATGACCGGAAGCGGCCTCGCGATCTCTTCCATCAGGTCGAACTCGCCCATTTCGAGCGCCTTCCCGACCAGTTCTTTCGACAGCTCTTCGATTCTCGGCGCGAGCCGCTCGACCATCCTCGGGGTGAACGCCTTGGAGACCAGCCGCCGCAGCCGCGTGTGGTCGGGCGGGTCGAGCCCGAGGAAGGAGCGGATCACCCGGCCCTGCTCGTCCACCGGCTCGTTGTCGTGCGGATTCGGCAGCACCTCCGGCTCGGGGTGGCCGAACGCGGGGTTCCGCAGCAGCGCGGCCGCTTCCTCGAACCCGCTCACCACGAAGAACCGGTCGTTCAGCTTCAGCACCGGCCCGCGGTCGAACACCTGGCGGTAGAACGGGTACGGGTCGGCCCTGGTCTCCGGGGTGAGGAGGTTCTCCAGCATGGCCTGATCCTAGGGTGTCGGGGTGACTGTGGACGCGATGATCGAAGACCTGAGGACGCTCGTCGAAATCGAGTCCCCCTCGCGGGACATCGAGGCTTTGACGGCGTCTGCCGAAGCGGTGGCCGCCGTCATCGCGAAGCGCCTCGGCGGAACGGCGACCCTGGTGGAAAGTGCCGCGGGGCCCCATGTCCGGTGGTCCGGCGGGGGTGAGCCCCGGGTGCTGATCCTCGGGCACCACGACACCGTGTTCCCGATCGGAACGCTGGAACGCCGCCCGTTCGCGGTGGCCGACGGCCGGGTGACCGGACCCGGCGTGTTCGACATGCTCGGTGGACTGGTGCAGGCGATCCACGGTTTGGCGGCGCTCGACGACTTGACCGGCGTCGAGATCCTGGTCACCGCGGACGAAGAAACGGGGTCGCACGAGTTGCGGGCGCTCATCGAGGAACGAGCGCGCGCGTGCGGCGCGGTGCTCGTGTTCGAAGGCGCGGCCGACGGGGGAGGCCTCAAGATCGGCCGCAAAGGCTGTGGCACGTTCGAGGTGGTCGTCAAAGGACGGGCGTCGCATGCCGGCCTCGAACCTGAAGCCGGGGTGAACGCGCTGATCGAAGCCGCGCACCAGGTGCTGGACATCGTGGCGATCGGCAGGCCCGAAAGCGGCACGACCGTCACCCCCACGGTGGCGTCCGCGGGGACCGGCAGCAACGTCGTCCCCGCCGAGGCCCGCGTCGTCGTGGACGTCCGCGTCGAGTCCGCTGCCGAAAAGGCCCGCGTCGAGGCGGCGTTCGCCGCGCTGTCCCCGCGTCTCGACGGTGCGGAGATCACGGTGCTGGGCGGCATCCACCGGCCGCCGATGCCCGAATCGGCCGCCGCGAGCCTGTTCGCCGTGGCCGAAGAACTGTTGCCAGGAGTCGAAGGCGTCGCGGTCGGTGGTGGCAGTGACGGCAACTTCACGGCCGCGCTCGGCATCCCGACCCTCGACGGCCTGGGCGCCGTCGGGGGCGGTGCCCACGCGGACCACGAGTACCTGCTGGTCGATTCGATGGTGGAGCGGGCGAATCTGGTGACCGGTCTGGTGCGGGCGGTCGTGAGCGGCAAGTAGGGTCAGCACCCGAATCGCCACCCACGACCCCCGCGACCGTCACCTCACGCGACGGCGGTCCCCTCGAGTTCCACCATCAGGGACGGGATCGCCAGCCGGGTCACCCCGAGCATCGTGGTCGTCGGTGCCACCCCGGCGGCGCCCAGCCGCGCCGCCAGCACGCCGTAGTGCTGGAAAAGCAGATCCACGTCGGTGGTGTAAACGCTGAGCCGCACGAGGTTCTTCAGAGCCATGCCCGCCTCGCCGAGAACGGCCTCCAGGTTGTCGAGGCTCAGCGCCAACTGCGCCGCCATATCGCCGTCATGCCGGGGCTCACCTTCGCCGCTCATCGCGGTCTGCCCGGCGCAGTACAGGGTCCGGGTGGCCCCCGTGACGAGCTCGCCCTGGTTGTACCCCATCGCCACCGACCACGGCCACGGGTTGACCGCCGTTCGTTCCATTGCCACTTCCGCTCCATTCGATTTCAGCTGCAGCGGAAGCCTCCCAACGAATCACGACATCCTGTGTCGTGTATTCCGCTAGGGTTTCCGGATGCGTGCCGACCGGTTGGTTTCGCTGGTCCTGCTGCTGCGCCAGCGCGGGCGGCTGTCCGCGGCCACACTGGCCCGCGAGCTGGAGGTCTCCACCCGCACCGTGCTGCGCGACATCGAGGCCCTGTCCGTGGCAGGCGTGCCGGTGTACGCCGAGCGCGGCAGGCACGGCGGGTTCGCGTTGCTGCCCGGCTTCCAGACCGAACTCACCGGGCTGAGTCACGACGAGGCCCTCGCCCTGCTGATCGCCGGATCGAGGCGTGGCGCGCAGGCGTTCGGTCTCGGTTCGGCGCTCGCTTCGGCCATGCTGAAGGTGGTCGACGCGCTCCCCGAAAGTCATCGCGACACCGCGGCCGGCGTGGCCGAACGCTTGCTCATCGACCCGGAGACGGACCTGCTCACGCGCCGCGTGGCCGCTGAGGAAGTGCCCGACGCCGTGGTGGGTGAGATCCGGCGCGCGGTGTTCGCCGGGCACAAGCTGCGGATCCGTTACGCGGCAACGGGCCAGCCGCCGCAGTGGCGCACGGTGGACCCGGTCGGCATGGTCACCGTGCGCGAGCAGGGCTACCTGCTGGCCACGAGATCCGGCGCGGATCGCACCTACCGGCTGTCCCGGGTCTCGGCCGCCGAGGAACTCGACGAACCCGCGGAGCGGCCGGACCGGATCGATCTGGACCGGGCCTGGCGGGAGCGCGGCACGCGGTTCCGGACCGGTGGCGAGCAGATCGCCGTGCTGGTCCGGATCGATCCGGCGCGGCGGGAGGAGCTGCTGGACACCGCGCTGGACGTCCGCTCCGAAGAGGTCGAAGCGGACGGCCGACTACGGCTGGAGGTGACCTTCCAGGACGCGCGGCACGCCGAATGGGCGCTGTGGCAGCTCGCCACGAGCGCGGAAGCACTCGCGCCGCAGTCGTTGCGCACCGCGCTGCGCGCCCGTGCCACTGCTCTCGCGACCCGCTACAGTCCGTATTCCGACCGCTGATCCCGCATTTCTTGCCCGATTTCGGGCAAGAACTGGCATTTAGAGATCCCGCTGTGCATGATGGGACCGTGGAGGACGCGGAACTCGTCGAGCAGGTGGCCTTGTCGACGGGTCTGTCGACGGCCATCGCCGCGCGCGTCGTCGAGGACGTCCTGGCGTTCTACCGGCAACCGGTGGAGCAGTACGTCCGGACGAGGCACACCCAGTTGCAGGCCGAGGGCAGGAAGAACCCCGAAATCTTCCCGCTGATCGCCCGGGAACTGGGCCGTCGGCTCGTCGCGCCTCCCGATCTGTCCGAGCGGCAGCTACGCCGCATCGTCTACGGCTGACGGAGCACGCCGCGCGGCCACAGCCTGAGCGGAAACCGTCCGTTTTTCTTTTGTGAGGTTGACTCGTCATGTGCGGAATCGTCGGCTACATCGGCGGCCAGAACGCCGCCCCGATCCTGATCGAGGGGCTGACGCGGCTGGAGTATCGCGGCTACGACTCGGCCGGGATTTCGGTACTGGGCGGCAAAGGCGCCCAGGTGCACCGGATCGTGGGGCGCGTGCGGAATCTGACCGCCGCCCTGCCCAAGCGGCTCGCGGGCAAGGTCGGCATCGGGCACACGAGGTGGGCGACGCACGGTCCGGCGACCGAGGCGAACGCGCATCCGCACGTCTCCGAGGACGGCCGGATCTCCGTGGTGCACAACGGGATCATCGACAACGCCGTCGGCCTGCGCGAGCAACTCGGCCAGGCCGGGGTGAAGCTGACCTCCGAGACCGACACCGAGGTGCTCGCCCATCTCATCGCGCGGTCGGACGCGAAGACCCTCGAAGACGCGGTCGTCGAAGCCGTTTCCCGGATCACCGGTACCTACGCGATCGCGGTGACCGACACCGAGCACCCCGACCGCGTCGTGGTCGCGCGGAACGGTTCGCCGTTGATCATCGGCGTCGGTGACCGGGAGATGTTCGTGGCCAGCGACCTGTCCGCGCTGGTCCGCCACACCTCGCAGGTCGTGCATCTCGACGACGGCGAGTTCGCCAGCGTCTCGGCCACGGGTTACCGCACCTTCACCGTCGACGAAAGCGACACCGGCAAGGCCGCGACCGCGATCGACATCAAGGCCGACGACCTCGAGCTGGCCGGGCACCGGCATTACATGTACAAGGAGATCCAGGAGCAGGCGGAATCCTTGGAGCGGATGATCCGCGGCCGTCTCGACGACCGGTTCGGGGTGTCCCGTTTGGACGGTCTGAACCTGACCCCTCGCGACCTGCGCGGGTTCGCCAGGGTGAAGATCCTCGGCTGCGGCTCGGCGTATTACGCGGGCCAGATCGGCGCGACCATGATCGAGGAGCTGGCGCGGGTCCCCGCCGACGCCGAAGCCGCGTCGGAATTCCGTTACCGCAACCCCATCATCGAAGCGGACACCCTCTACATCGCGGTCAGCCAGTCCGGCGAGACCGCGGACACCGCCTTCGCCGTCGAAGAGGTCAAGCGCAAGGGCGGCCGGGTGGTCGGTCTGGTCAACGTCGTCGGTTCGACGATCGCGCGGGCCTGCGAGGGTGGTCTGTACCTGCACGCCGGTCCCGAGATCGCGGTCGCCTCGACCAAGGCGCTCACCAACATGGCCGTCGGGTTCGCGATGATCGCGCTGGCGCTGGGCCGGGTGCGCGATCTGTCCAACGCGGACGGTCAGCGGATCGTCGCGGCGATCCGGGCCCTGCCCGGGCAGGTCGCGGAGATCGTGGCGGCGGAGGCCGAGATCGCCGAGCACGCCAAGACGTGCGCGGACGCGCGGAGCCTGTTCTTCGTCGGCCGGGTCCGTGGCTTCCCGGTGGCGCGGGAAGGCGCGCAGAAGTTCAAGGAGATCTCGTACCGGCACGCCGAGGCCTATCAGACCTCGGAACTCAAGCACGGCCCGCTCGCGCTGATCGACGACTCGGTGCCGACGGTCGCGATCGTGCCGTTCGACGACCTCGCCGACCGGAACCTCGCCGCGGTGCAGCAGATCAAGGCCCGCAAGGGTCCGGTACTGGCGATCACGCACGACGACGTGGACTTCGGCGAGCTCGACGTGCCGCGGTTCGTGGTGCCGCGTTCGGAGCCGGAACTCGACCCGATCCTGCTCACGATCCCGCTGCAGCTGCTGGCCTACCACGCCGCGCTGATCCTCGGCCACGACATCGACAAGCCGCGGAATCTCGCTAAATCCGTCACCGTGGAGTGAGCCCGACTCGGCAAGCGAAGATCTCTCCAGGTTCTTTTCGCGATGATGTCGAAGGGCGTCCAGTCCGTTCGTAGCCAAGGTGAGAGACCGGCACCGGGCCGGTCACCGCTCACCGGAGGCCCACGATGTCCATCGCCACCGCCGTTCCCGCGAAATCCCTGCTCATCGGCGGTTCGACCGCCGCGGTCGCCGCCGCCGTGGCGACCGCGGCCGTCGCCGCCGCCGGTGAGGCCGCCGGGATCAGCCTCGCCGTCGGCGGCGCGCCGATCCCGGTGGCCGGGTTCGCCGTGCTGACCGTCGTCTTCTCCATGGTCGGCTTGGTGCTGGCCTTGGTGCTGGCTCGCTCGGTCCGCCGTCCCCGCCAGGTCTTCGTGCGGACCACGGTCGTGCTGACCGCGTTGTCCCTGGTGCCGGACGTGCTCGCGGACGCGTCCACGGCCACCCGGCTCCTGCTGATGTTGACTCACGTGGTCGCGGCCGCGATCGTCATCCCGGTCGTCGCCCGCCGTCTGTCCGCCTGATCACCCCGATCCCTCGAGGGAGCCAGCCATGAGGCAGTACCTGCTCGCCGTCCAGTTCGACGAAAGCGCGCCGCCGGAGCCCGAGGAGGAGGTGCGGGCGATGATGGCCAGGACGGGCAAGGTCACCGACGAGATGAAGGCCGCCGGTTCCTGGGTGTTCGTCGGCGGCCTGCAGCACTCGGACGCCTCCACGGTCGTCCGCCCCGCCAACGGACAGACCGCGATCACCGATGGCCCGTTCGCCGAGACGAAGGAACAGCTCGGCGGGTTCTGGGTGATCCAGGTCGAAGACCTCGACCAGGCGCTGGCGTGGGCCGAGAAGTGCGCATCGGCCTGCGGGCAGCCGATCGAGGTACGCCCGTTCGACGACGGGTCGCGTCGGCGCTGATGGAGCTGGACAGCGTTTACCGGGCGGAGTACGGCCGTTGCGTGGCCACGCTGACGCGTGTCCTCGGCGACATCGGGCTCGCCGAGGAGGCGGTGCAGGACGCGTTCGCGGTGGCCGTCGAGAAATGGGACGAGGCGCCGCCGAATCCCGGCGCGTGGATCGTGACCACCGCCCGCAACCGGGCGATCGACCGCCTCCGGCGGGAGTCCACGAGGGAAGCCCGCCACGCGCAAGCGTTGCTGCTGCACCGATCCGACGAGCCGGAGGAGGTGGGACCGGTGCGCGACGACCAGCTCCGCATGATGTTCACCTGCTGCCACCCGGCGCTTTCGCCGCTCGCGCGGACCGCGCTCACCCTTCGCCTGATCGGCGGACTGGAGGTGGCGGAGATCGCGCGGGCGTACCTCGTCCCGGAGACGACCATCGCCCAGCGGATCGTCCGCGCCAAGAAGAAGATCCGCGACGCGGGCATTCCGTACCGGGTGCCCGGAGACGCCGAACTCCCCGACCGGCTGGCCTCCGTCCTCACCGTGCTCTACCTCGTCTTCAACGAGGGCTACACGTCGACGTCGGGGGAGCTGCTGCGGACGGACCTGTGCCTGGAAGCGGTCCGGCTCGCCAGAGCGCTCGCCGAGCTGATGCCCGACGAGCCGGAGGTGACCGGCCTGCTGGCGTTGCTCCTGCTCACCGAAGCCCGCCGCCCCGCGCGGGTGGGACCTTCCGGAGAGCTGGTCGTGCTCGCGGAGCAGGACCGGTCATTGTGGAACCGGGAACTGATCGCCGAGGGGCACGACCTGGTGCGCCGATGTCTGCGCCGTGATCGGCCGGGGCCGTACCAGGTGCAGGCCGCGATCAACGCGGTCCACACTGACGGGCAGGCGACCGACTGGGCGCAGGTGCTCGCGCTCTACGACCAGCTCCTGCGCTTCAGCCCGTCGCCGGTCGTCGCGCTCAACCGAGCGGTCGCCGTCGCCGAGGTACACGGTCCGGCGGCGGCGCTGGCGACCGTCGACGAACTGGACCTTCCGGGCTACCACCTGCTGCCCGCCACTCGTGCGGACCTGCTCGCCCGCCTCGGCCGGACCGCCGACGCCGTCGCCGCCTACGACGAGGCGATCGCCTTGGTCACCAACGACACCGAGCGAACCTTCCTGCGGACCCGGCGCGCGAGCCTCGCGAGTGGTGAGGACGGTTAGGCCCCTGAGGCAAATCTGGGTGTCGCGAAAGCTGGCCCGGTAGTGAAGGGCTCCTTCCCTACCTTCAGAGTAGGCAAGGAGGCCTTCACGGCACTCACGACTGAAGGAGGTGCCCGGTTGAGGCGACCGGGCGAACGGCTCGCCGGATTTCTGATGACCGCGCCGTTCCACGTCCTGTTCGGCTTCTTCCCCTGCTTTACACCGCTTGGGTGGCACTGCACCACCACACGGGAGATCGACATGCTGCGCCTGATGGCGGACGGCTGAACCTGCGCAACCGGCCACACGCCGCGCCTACGCGGTACGGGCCGGCGTCATCTGAGCGCGGTCGTGGGCTGGGTTGGTCGTGAGTGGCGATTCGGGTGCTGGCCGAGGTCGTGTCAGGTGCCTACAGCGGGTGAGCGTGGTAGCGGCTGGTCCGTGAAGGCCCCTTTGGGGGACTGGTATTTGGTTGCGCACTGGTGCGGGTTGCCGGTACATGATGGCCCCCTTCCTTGCGCCTAGCGCAAGGAAGGGG
>NZ_LQCI01000026.1 GCF_001613935.1 Amycolatopsis regifaucium | reverse complement strand
ACTCATGTCACTCATCCCGCCCGTGCGACCTCTGACCTGACTGACTTCCATGGTGCCAGGCCAATTCTGTTGGTGCCCGGCGCCTGGCACAGCGCGCGGAGCCAGCACCGGGTGGTCCCACTGCTGGAGTCGAGCGGCGCCGGGTCTTCGCTGACCGGTTACGGCGACAAGCCACACGTGCTGAACCCCGAAGCCATCGCCGTCCAGCGGCCTCCAACGAATCGATAGTCCGACACAGGCGTCGCACCCGCGTCGTTCGCCCCACACGCACGCCGAGCGAGATTCCTGTTCGTCAGGTCGAGCATCAATTGCCGAGAAGTTCAAGTCTTCCGGTGATGGCCGCGGCCGCGTCACGCACCGCACTCTCCACTTCGGACAGTCGCGACCGGGGGACCCTGGCCGCCAGCGCGGCGATGCTGATCGCCGCGCAGACCTTGCCCGAGCTGTCGCGGATCGGGGCGGCGACACCGAGGATGTGCTCGTCCAGCTCTCCGCGTGAGATCGCCACGCCACGTTTGCGGATGCCGGCGAGCCGGGTGCGCAGTTCGTCCGGGTCGGTGAGGGTACGGGCGGAGAACCGCTCCAGTGGAGCTTGCGCGAGGACCGACGTGACCTCGCGGGAATCCGCCCACGCCAGGAGCACCTCTGCGGCCGCGCCGGCGTTGATGGGCAGGACATGGCCGCGCTCATAGGACAGCCGGACCGCGTGGGGTGCCTCGACCAGGTCCAGACAGACCACCGACCGCCCGGACCTGCGGGTGAGCAGGACCGTCTCGCCCACCGCGGCCGCCAGGTCCCGCATCACGGGCAGCGCCACCTCCGACAGACCCAGACCGATCCGCGCCGAGCGGGCCAGCTGGAAGATCCGCGGGCCGAGCCGCAGTCCTCCGGCGGTCTCCTCGAGGAACCCGGTGCGGACCAGGCTCTGGATATAGCGATAGCCGGTGGAGCGCGCGACGCCGAGTTCCGCCGCTATCTCCGCGCCGGTCCACACCGGCTTGTCGGGCGAGTACAGCAACAGGATGTCGAGAGCGCGATCGGCGGTCGAATTGCGCTCGCGATAGGTACTGGTGCTGCGGCTGCGCGGAGGCATGACCACACCATAAGCGCTGACGGAGCAGTCCTGCATATCAGGATTTTGTTTACGAAGAACAGGACTGCGTGCTTAACCTGGCGACAGTCCGATCACGACGGAAAGGCACGCTATGACGCTCACGGGAACCTCCGACGTGGTCGTATGCGGCGCCGGTCCGGTGGGCCTGACCGCCGCGGCGCTACTCGCGGCGCGAGGTGTCGGCGTCACGGTGCTGGAGCAGCATTCGAGCACCAGCGACGAACCGAAGGCGATCAGCATCGACGACGAGGCTCTCCGTGGATTCGATCAGGCCGGGATCGCCGGGCAGGTGCTTCCGGTCCTCACCCCGGGGACCGGCACACGCTACTACGACAGTGACGGCCGGGAACTGTTCCACGCGGGAGGTCCGGATCCGCTCCGGCTGGGCTATCCGTTCAAGAATCCCTTCGCCCAGCCCGATCTTGAGCGGGCTCTCGCCGTCGCGGTCGCGGAAATGCCGACGGCGAAGCTGTCGTTCGGAACCCGCGTGACCGGTTTCGACCAGTACGACGATCACGTCCGTGTCCACGCGGTCGCCCCGGGCGGCGATGTCGCCATCGACGCCGCGTATGTGCTCGGCTGTGACGGCGGCCGGTCCGCCACCCGGTTGCTGCAGGGGGTGGGCATGACCGGCCGCAGCTACGACGACGTCTGGCTGGTCGTGGACACAGTGGACGATCCTCACACCGAACGGTTCGCGATGCACCACGCGGTCCCTGACCGTCCACATGTGATCGTGCCCGGCACGGGCGGGCGCTGCCGATACGAGTTCCGCCTCTTCGCCGGAGAGGGGACACCGCGGGACACACCGCCCTTCGCGCTCATCGAACGGCTGCTGTCCCGATACCGGACCATCACTCCCCGGCAAGTCGAACGGGCGGTCTGCTACCGGTTCAACGCCGTCGTGGCCGACGAGTGGATGATCGGGCGGTCGTTCCTGCTCGGCGACGCCGCGCACATGATGCCCCCGTTCGCCGGGCAAGGGCTGAACTCGGGAATCCGGGACGCGATCAACCTCACCTGGAAGATCGCCGACGTCCTCGCGGGCCGCCTGGCCCCGGCGACTCTGTCCAGCTATCACCAGGAGCGTTTCCCCCACGCGCTGGCCACGGTGCGCATGTCGGAACGACTCGGCCGCTGGGTGATGACCACCGAACCGGGGCTCGCCCGGCGCCGGGACGCCGCGGTACGCCGCGCGCTGGACAGCACGACCGGACGTGCCTACCTCGAACAGATGCGTTACCGGCCGGCACAGCGGTTCACCGCCGGCCTGGTCCTGCCGGGCGACGGCCGCCCGACCGGTGTGCCGATCGGGCAGCCGCTCGCGTTCGACAGCACGGACCATCGCATCCGCCGCCTGGACGAGGTCCTGGGCCAGGGTTGGGCACTGATCGGCGTTGACATCGACGACGCGGCCTGGCCACGGACCGGGCCGATCATCACCGCGTTGGCGGCCACCGTGGTCGGGGTCGGACTCGGCGAGCACCTGCCCCGGACCTCGCGGCGGCTGCTGCTCGACGTCGACGGCGGGCTGGACCGGGAGTTCACCGCCTACCGTGGCTCGTTCGTGCTGCTGCGCCCGGACCGCGTCGTGGCCGCGTCCTGGCGGCCCGCGGACACCTCAGAACACCTCGACCGGGTGCTGGCCTGGACCCCTCGGGCGGCCACCGTTTCCTCCGAAGGAGCACTCATCCATGAATAGACCACAGCGAATCGTCCTGCGGGAGGGCGACGCGGCCGGGACGCTGGCCCGGACCTCGGTGTCGCATATCGGCCTTTCCGTGCCGGACATCGAGGCGGCAGCCCGGTTCTACCGTCGTGTTCTCGGCATGACCGTGCATCGCGAGTCACCGGACGGTCGCCTGCGGCTGGGGTGGGGACGCGGGCACCACGTGCTCGACCTGGTCGAAGGGGCTCGAGGACTCCGTCATTACGGATTCGAAGTGCGCGACCCCGACGGGATCGACGGGATCTCCCGGCGCCTGACGGCCGCCGGTCACCCGGTCCGCGAGCTGGACGCGGACGAGCTCGACGCGGCCGTCGCTCCCGCGCGGGGACTGGCCACGATCGATCCGCACGGCACCGAGGTCCACTTCCACACCACGGTGGAGCGAGACGGGGAAACCGCCGCCGACACCGGCCGTCGCCCGATCAAGTACCAGCACATCACCCTGGGCACCGACGACGTGGAAAAGATCGTCGACTTCTACGTCCGGGTGATCGGCTTCCGGATCTCCGACCAGCTCGACGACGGCCGCTTCGCCTGGCTGCGCAGTGATCGCGACCATCACACCCTCGCGGTGGTCGACGTAGGCCGCGGCGGCGACATCGACCACTACTCCTACGACCTCGCCGAGTGGGAGGACTTCAAGTCCTGGTGCGACCGGCTGACCGACGAGAACGTCGACGTCACCTGGGGACCGGGCCGGCACGGCCCCGGCAACAACCTGTTCGTGTTCTTCGACGATCCCGCGGGCAACCACGTCGAACTGTCCGCGGAAATGGAGAAGTTCCACGACGACCGGGTCACCTATGTGCCCCGTCGATGGAAACCCGTTCCCGGCACGGTGAATCTGTGGGGCGGTCAGCTCGCGTCCTGGCGCCGTACCAGTGAAGGGAAATGAAACGATGAGCTATGCGACGTTCGACCACGACGGAATCCGCCGGGTCGGTGAACTCCGCGGTACGACGCTGATCCCCCTGACCGGTATCAGCGAGATCGGTGCCACCACGGACTCTCGGGTCCTGTCGTCGGCGCCGCGGGAGGACACCGGCGCCGTCCCGGTCGACCAGGTGCGGCTGCTGCCGGTGGTGCCTCGCCCGGCGAAGATCTTCTGCGTCGGGCTCAACTACCGCGACCACGTCACCGAGAGCAAGCGGGACGTCCCGGGTTATCCGGTGCTGTTCGGCAAGTTCGCCACGAGCCTGATCGGCCCCTACGACGACATCGTGTTGCCCCCGGAATCATCCCAGGTCGACTTCGAAGGCGAACTCGCCGTGGTCATCGGGCGTGCGGGTCGCAGGATCGCCGAGGCCGACGCCTCCGCTCACGTGCTCGGCTACGCGGTGGCGAACGACATCACCATGCGTGACTATCAGTACAAGACCCACCAGTGGCTACAAGGAAAGGCTTGGGACGCCAGCACACCGATCGGTCCTTACCTGGTCCCGCCCGACGAAGTGACCATTGAGGACGCCGGTATCCGCACCGTCCTCAATGGCCGGAAGATGCAGGAATCCGACTTGTCGCAGCTGATGTTCTCCATCCCCCGGCTGATCGCCACGATCTCCGCCTTCACCGCGCTCGCTCCCGGGGACGTGATCCTCACCGGCACCCCGGGCGGTGTCGGGTTCCGCCGCGATCCCCAGGTGTTCCTCCGTGACGGAGACGAGATCACCGTCGAAGTCGACGGAGTCGGCACCCTCCGCAACACAGTGCGCGACGGCAAGCAGCCGGTGGGTGTTTCCGCGTGATCGGACGCCCGGAAGAACCGAAGATCGACCGCGGCCTGACGTTGCACCTGCGCGGCGACTGGGGCGGGGCCAACCTGCACCGGATCTGTGGCTGGGTCGCGCAGGAACTCGGCGACCGCACCGGACCCGGCACTCGGATCGCGACCTGGAACAGCCGCGGTTTCGTCGACGCCGTCCGCGCGGTGGGACACGGCGAAGTCGACATCGCGTTGACCACGCCCGCCGCCTTCACCCGCGCGGCCATGGACGGGAGCGGCACCTACGCGGGTGAGGCGTTCCCGAAGTTGCGCGCCCTCGGTGTCCTGCCGCAGCGCGACCGGCTGGTGCTGGCGGTGCACCGTTCACTGAAGGCCACCACGGTCGCGCGGTTGCGCGAGAACACCCCGCGGCTGCGGCTGGCGACGTCGGTCAACGACGGCGTCAACCACGTCGGGCTGGCCGCGCACGCGGTCCTCGATCGTTCCGGCGTGGACGTCCTCGGCTGGGGAGGGTCCTTCCTGGAGGACGAACGCCCGTTCGAATCGCTCGAGCACGTACTGGCCGGTCGCGCGAACGCGATCGTCCACGAGGCCGTGATGCTCCCGCACTGGCAGCGGTTGGCGCCGGACTACCATTTCCTGCCGATCGAAGACGACGTGCTGACCGGGATCGAGGCCGACAACGGCTGGCCGGCCGCCACCGTCGCGGCCGGCTATTTCCCGGGCGCGGACGGCTTCCGCACGCTCGACTTCTCCGATTTCCTCATGATCACCACGGCCGATCTCGCCGACGACGTCGCCTACGCGGTGGCCTGGATCCTCGGCGAGACCCGCGAGGTCCTGGAGAGCCAGTACCGGCATCTGCCACCCGAGCGCAGCCCGGTCACCTATCCGCTGGATCCCGTGGCGATCGGCCGGACACCGATCCCGCTGCACCCCGGCGCTCAGCGGTATTACCAAGCCCTGCCGGGCAACTGACGCGTCTCACCCCCGCACCAGACAAGGAGCCTGCCATGGAGGTCGTCGAAGACATCCTGGTGATCGATTCGGACCAGCCGCTGCGCAGCGTCACACGTGATGAACACCTGCTGCTGTCTTCTCCGCACCCGCCCCAGGTGCCGGTCAAACTGTGGCGCGACCATCCACCGCTCAGCGTGGTGCACTACCCGCAAGAGTTCCGCGCCCAGCCGTTCGCCCCACCGCGCGGCGTCTACGAGAATGACGAGATCCGGGTCGAATGGCAGACCATGGACAACCGGCAGCCGTTCTATCACCGCAACTGCGACGTCGACGAGATCTCCTATCAGATCGCGGGCGACCGCACCCTGATGACCGAGCTGGGCGTGATCGAACACCGGCCCGGCGAGTTCTCCCGCATCCCGCGAGGCGTCGCCCACGACAACTACGGGCGAGCCGAGAGCCATCTGTTGTTCTACCTCCCCGCACCGGTCGACGAACTGGCCCCGGCACGGCGGGAATCCGCGGCGGTGTTCCCGCCCTTCCCCGGCTGGCGACCCGGCCCGGTCAACGAGGCGATCACCCAATGCATGGGCACGCCGGGCCACGACATCACCGTGTTCGGCGCGGACGAGGCCCGGCTGCTCGACCAGGTCCACGTCGAACACCGCCGCATCGGAGTACTCACCGCCGGTACCGGTGGCGCCTCCACCTGGCTCTACGGCACCGGAAGCACCCGTCTGGGCATCACCGCCACCACACCCGGCGGCGAACGACGCTATCGGCGCCTGCTCGACGCCGACGAAATCCAGTACCAGGCCCGGGGCAGGCGCATCCTGATCACCCAGCGCGGAATCGTCACCCTGGAACCCGGCGACTTCGTCCGTATCCCCCTCGGTATCGCTCACACCAGCGTCACCACCGATGCGAGCGATCATCTCACCCTGCTTTCCCACCGTGAGCTTCCCCAGGTCGCCGAAACCACTCGCCTCGCCGACACCTACACGCCAGAACTACTCGAAACCCTGACCCAGGAGGCGCGCTCATGAGGACCATGCTCGCCGTGCGCGCCCACCGGGGATCCGGCACGCCGGTGCTGGAGAACATCCCCGTACCCGAACCCGGGCCTCGTGACGTGGTGGTCGAAGTGGCCGCGGCGGGACTGGCGCCCGGAATGATGCGGCTCCTCGAAATGGGCGCGTTCAAGCACCTGCCCACCACACTCGGGCACGAAGCCGCGGGGGTCGTCGCGGCCATCGGCGACGAGGTGACGGACGTGGCCGTGGGCGACCGGGTCCGGGTGCACCCGAACCTCAACTGCCGCGACTGCGTCCACTGCCACAGCGACCGGGACATGATGTGCGCCCAGCAGGCCATGCTCGGGCACGCCGCGTTCGGCGACCTGCCGACACCGCTCTATGACGCCTACCACGACGGCGGACTCGCCGAGTACGTGCGTGTTCCGCACTGGCTGATCGACCCGCTCCCCGAAGTGGTCGGGTTCGACGTCGCGGCCAAGGTACACGATCTGGCCAACGCACTACGGGCACTGAAATGCGCCGACCTGCCGCCCGGGGCGACCGTGGTCGTGACCGCGGCGACCGGCACCATGGGCACCGCGACCATCAAACTCGCCCCGCACTTCGGCGTCGCCCGGCTCGTCCTGGTCGGCCGCGACCGCGAACGACTGGACTCCGCCGCACGGCTGGCCGGTGACGTGGCCACCGATGTCGTCGCGTTCGGCGACCTCCCGCGAGAGTGGGAGACCACCTCCGGACTGACGCCGCGAATCCGTGATGCCGCTTCCGGTGGCGCGCACGCGGTCATCGATTTCATCCCCGCCGGTGCCGCCACCGCGCAAGCCATGGCCGCGCTGGCCACCGGCGGAACCTTGGTCCACATGGGATCCAACGCCACTCCGTTGCCACTGCCACCGGCGGCGATGATGGTCAACTGCTGGCGGTTCGTCGGGACCCGTGCCTGTACCCGGACCGACGCCCGCGAGATCCTGCGCATGCTCGCAGCCGGAACACTCACCGCCGACGACCTGATCACCCACCGGTTCCCGCTGACGGAGGCGGTGAAAGCGGTGGACCTCATGCAGCGCCGCACCGAGCCGATGTGGATGACCGTGGTCAACCCCTGACACCCGAGGAGCCACCGAACCATGCAACTCACCCATTACGGTCACGCCTGCGTCCTGGTGGAACTCTCGACCACCCGGATCCTGCTCGATCCTGGAACATACTCCGAAGGATTCGAGGCACTTCGTGACCTGGACCTGATCCTCATCACCCACGCCCACCCGGATCACGTCGACGTCGACAGGTTGCGCACCCTGATCTCCCTCAACCCGGATGTGACGATCGTGCACACCCCCGGCACCACCGACCTCCTCGCCGGCCTCACCACGACCACCGCCTCCCCGGGTGACATCCTCACTGCCGACGGTGTCGAGATCGGCGTGCTCGGCAGCGGCACGCACGCCCCGATCCACCCCGATCTGCCGTCCTCGGACAACAACGGCTACCTGATCGACGGCCGCGTCCTGCACCCCGGCGACGCCCTCGATCCGCCCGGGATCGCGGTGGACGTGCTCCTGGCTCCGGCGGGCGGGCCCTGGATGAAGCTCGGCGAAGGCGTCGACTACGTCCGCGCGGTGGCGCCACGCGTCGTCGTCCCGATTCATCAGGCCGGTCTCGCCCCCGCACACCAGCAGATGCATCACCACCTGTTGCGCACCCTGGCGCCGTCGGGTACCGAACTGGTCATCCTCGAACACGCCGTCCCGCACGCACTCTGAACCGACGACAGGAGACAACTGATGCCCCACCCGAGGCGACTGGTGACCCAGGCCTGCCATGTACTGGCCGCGGCCGGCCTCGGCGACCTGGTCTGGGGTCATGCCTCGGTCCGCGATCCCGACGGGCGAGGCGTATGGATGAAGCCGTCCGGCTGGGGATTCGAAGAGATCACCGAGGACAAGGTCATCCTCGTGGCCCGGGATGGCACGATCGTCGACGGCGACGGCGCCCGTCACCTCGAATACCCGATTCACACCGAGATCATGGCCGCCCGCCCCGACGTCGGCGCCGTCGTCCACACCCACGCCCCCACGCTCGCCGCGTTCGCCTCCCTCGAGGTGGAACTCAAGCCGCTCTCCCACGACGCGGTGCCGTTCGCCTATCCCCAGATCCCCCGTTTCACCGACACCGGCGCGCTCATCGCCGGTCCTGAGCTGGGCCGCGCGCTCGCACGATGTCTCGGACCCGCCAACGGGGTGCTCATTCCGAATCACGGCGCCGTCACCGCGGGACCCGACATCCAATCCGCCGTCATGTACGCGGTACTGCTCGAACGAGCTTGCCGCACGCAGCTCATGGCGATCGCCGCCCACGGCCCCGCACGCTGGTCGGACGAACTCGAGACACGCTTCAAACGCGACCAGGTGTGGAACCCGGGCCAACTGCACGCCGGATGGGAATACCTCGTCCGTAAGGCGTCCGAGGCCTTCTGGAGCGTCAGCCGGATCCACGGGAGTACGTCTGCCTGATCACGATGGAAACCCTGCACGACAGGGACTCTTCTTCGCCGAACGTGGGACTGCGGCGGCATCTACGTAGTTTCCACGATGTGCCCCTGCCACCCACCAGTCAACATTCGGCGATGGCATCCCGCAGGCGAAAGCGATCCATCTCGATACTCGTCATGACCTTGGCCTTGATCACGCCGGCCGCGCCCGCGCCTGCCGCGGCCGCGAGCGTCGGCACCGACTTCTATGCGGCGCCGGGTCCCCATTCCACGGTGAAGCTGCACGGCGGCCCCGATCACACCTTCTACTACCCCGCCGACCTCAGGGCGGGCACCCGCTATCCGATCCTGCTGTGGGGCAACGGGACCGGTGCGACCCCGGAGGCCTACGACTCCCTGTTGCAGCACCTCGCCTCCTGGGGTGTCGTGGTCGCCGCCGCGAACACCAAGAACTCGGGATCCGGTGCGGAAATGCTCGCGGGCGCCCGGTTTCTCATCGAGGAGAACACACGGCCCGCGAGTCCGTTCCATGACGCCATCGATCCGGTCAACGTCGGCGCCAGCGGGCATTCACAGGGCGGTGGCGGCACGATCGCGGCGGGCTCCGACCCGTTGGTGACCGTGACCGCACCGGTCCAGCCCGGACCACAAGGCGACGTCCGGGCGTTGCGTGGACCGAGCCTGTTCGTGGCCGGGCAAACCGACACCACCGTCCCCTCGGTCTATGTCCGAGCCCGGTACCACCACGCGGACGACGTCGCCGCTATCTTCGCCGAGTTGCGAAACTCCGACCACTACTTCTCCAATGGCGGCGGAAAACGCCTCAAAGGCGTGCTCGCCGCCTGGTTCCGCTACTGGCTCGTCGATGACCAGCGCGCGGGCGCCCTTTTCTTCGGCCCACGGTCATCCTGCGGCATCTGCGGCGAAAAGGACTCCTGGTCGGCAGTCGAACGCAACGCCAAAGCACGACAGATCACGTGACAGGCTCCAAACCCACCTGGAACACCGCGCCGATACCGGCCGTCGTCCGTACGACCTGGCGATGGTCACTCGATGGCGCTGGGTGTCACCCCTTCGGCTCTGGGGCGGCCCCTCCTCCACCGCGGGCGAAGTCCACCTCGTGGTCGTCGATCCACTCCGGGACCGAGCATCGGGCCAGAGTGTCCGCCTCAGCGAACTCACCGGTCCCGATGAAGCCGCGCAGATCTACGCAAGGTTGTGGATTCGCTTCACCAGCGAAGAAGGCCGCGCCGGAACAACTGCTCCGCCGATACGCGGGCCGGGCGGCGTCCAACGGTATTCGTCACCTCCGGATCAGTTGAAGATCACGTCGGAGCAGGAGCAGAAGGGCTCGCCGGAGTCGGGCCAGTGGCGTTGCCGGATCGAATAGATCAGGTGCCTGCCGGTGCGCTCGCCGGTCAGGTTCGCCTGCAGCCGGTAGGCGTTGCCGCGATCGGCGGGTTTCCGCTGCTTGTAGAACGTGGTGTCCTTCCAGAACGGACCACTTGAGCGGTTTCGTCGGGTCCTAACCCGGCTTGGTGGTCCGACACCGCCGAGGAACCTGTCAGCTTTCCGTCTTCTTCTTCCGCGGTACGCGCACGTGGACCACGGGCGCTCCACCGGGCGACCCGCACAGACAGGTTTCTCACCTCGGCAACGCCCACGATCGCATCACGCGACTGACCACCGAGAACCAGCACCTGCGGAACCGACTGCCCGAAGCTCTCGGCGGAAAGGCCCGAAAAGAGAGGGGCCAGCGCCGCCAACCCCGAACTCCTGGCCGGCCTCAACAAAACCGCCAGTGCTAGGCAAGCACGAGAGGATCACCGAGCGTGATGTGGCCCGGGGTGAGGACACGAGCCAGCGCGTCGAGACGGTTGTCGTGCGCGGCGGCGATTGTCTTGAGCAGCAAAGAGGTGCGTGGCAAGTCTGCCTGCGCCTCATTGACCATCACGCAGCGTTCGCTGGAGCGGACGAACTCGATCCGCGTTCCCTCCCCGATCACGGCGGTCCTGCCGAGCCAGCCGTCCTCAACGAAGGGCGCGGTACCCGGCGGAGTGCGCACCACGATGTTCGGCCGGAACCGACGCTCGTCGACAGGCACGCCAGGCAGCGAATGCCGGACCCAATCAAGGGTCGCCGTGGTCAGCACGCTCACGGGCAGCTGATCGAAATGCGACACCTCACGCTCAGATGCCAACTCCACGTCGTCACGGCGAAGATACGCCCGAAGATACGCATCGCTGTCGGCCACCGGTCGCCCATCCGGGGCAAGCAGTTGCGGCTGACCGAACCCGTTCGGATAACGCGAACCAAGTCGCAGCAGTCCGGGCATGCGACGAAACCGACGAGTGTTCTTACCAGAACCGAACTTGCCGGCCGCGTCTCGCACGGCCCACAATCGATCACCCGCCAGACCCCGCGACTCAACCGCCACGTGGTCCAGTAGCTCCCCGCCAGTGGACTTGATCGGGTAACGCCACAGTCGCTCAACCACTCCCAGCACTCACTCACCCTATCCAGGCGAGAGCTACTCACCCCCCGGCTACGGCAGAAACCAGCAGTCCGGGCGAGGAGCTCAGGGCGTTTGGCACTCGGTCGCACCGCCGTACCAGATTGTCGGGTCAGGGGGCATGCCCGGCCGTTGTCCGGGCGTCCGGATATCGGGACGGGCATGCCCGACCAACGCGAGACGGAGTCTCGGGGAGTTCGTGCTCGGCGGGGGTCGGGAAGCGAAGGTCAGAAGCGGGTGGCCACCCGAACCGATTCGGTGCCGACCTGTCCCCCGTGAGAGCTAGTCGGATCGTCCGCTCGCTGGTGATTCGCTGACGTCGGCGCGCTTCTAGCGTTTCCAGCGGGGTCGCCCGACCGTGCGGCCGTAGTCAAATGGAGGTCACTATGCACACGAGGTCGATCGCGCCTGCGGATCACCAGCCTGGGCGGGCGGGCCGCATCTTGCGGTTTCCGATCGTCTGGGCGCTGGTCGGGATAGTCGGTGTCGGCGGGGTGTCGGCGCTGTCGTCGGGTGGGTCGCCGGTGCTGGCGGTCGTGGGTGCGGTTGCCGCGGTTGCCGTCTACTGGGCGGTGATGCGCTACGTCGCGCGGCGAGGCACACCAGAGATCGCGACGGCACGGGCCGGGGTCCACGCGTTGCTCGGCGTCGGGCTCGGCTTCCTGTTCATCGCCGTGTCGGTGCTCATGGTGATGACCGAGTTCTCGTTCACGTGGGCGTCCGGTGGCGCCATGGCCACCGTCGTGAGCATCGTGGGGGTGCAACTCGGTGCGGCGGTGACCGAGGAGCTGCTTTTCCGTGGCCTGTTGCTGCAAGGGCTGGAACGGCTGTGTGGCAGCTGGGCGGCGCTGGCGATCACCGCGGTGCTGTTCGGTGCCATCCACCTGGCCAACCCCGGCGCCACGTTGTGGACCGGGTTCGCGATCGCCGTCGAGGCCGGTGTCCTGCTGGGCGCCACGTTCTTGTGGTTGCGCAGTCTCTGGGCGGCCGTGGGCCTGCACTTCGCCTGGAACACCACTGTCGGGCTGCTCGGCCTGCCGGTCTCGGGTCACGCGTCGCCGGGTTTGCTGATCGCCGAACCGACGGGCCCGGAGTTGGTGACCGGTGGCCAGTTCGGCATCGAGGGGTCGATCGTTCCCGTCGTCGTGAGCCTGCTGCTCGCCGTGCCGATGCTCATCGCCGCTCACAAGCGCGGCAACCTCGTGCCCATGCGGCGGCGCTAAGCTCGCCGGATGCCTGGCAGCGCGGCGACCCGCCTCAAGACCGCACTCAACAGGTGGCGTGACCTCCCATTGTCCATAAAAGACGGTGTCCTGGCGGGGGTGGTGACCCTGCTGGCGTTCGCGCCGACCGTCGCCCACATCGGCCCGGAGATCGGCGATCTCCCCCGGCGCGAGCCGGGCGGCGCCGACGCGGTGATCGGTGCGGCGCTGACGCTGGCGATGTGCCTGCCGCTCGCGGTACGCAGCCGTATGCCCGCCGTGTGCCTGTCGGTCATCGGTTCCGCGTTCGCGATCGGTCAGGTGCTGAGCTACCCGGACACGTTCGGCAAGGTGGGGATCCTCCTCGCGTTGTACGCCGCCGGTGCACACCTGGCGCGGTTCCGTGGAGGGCTTGCCGCAGTGCTGACCGCGGGCTATGCGGCACTAATGGTGGCGCTGCACAACCTTGGCTCACCGCAACGGTTTCCGGATTTTCTCGCGTTCTATGTCGTGTTGGTGGTGATTTGGTTGGCTGGCACCGGCGTGCGTCGATGGCGCGCGGAAGAGGCTGAACGGAGACGGCTGACGGCCGAGGTGGCCGCGGCCGCCGAGCGGGCTCGCATCGCTCGGGACCTGCACGACGTCGTCACCCATCATGTGACCGCGATGGTGGTTCAGGCCGACGCGGCGCAGTTCCTGGTCGACTCCGCGCCGGAACGAACCGGGGCAGGCCTGCGCGCTATCAGCGACACCGGACGCCGGGCGTTGACAGAGCTGCGGGCCCTGCTCGGCATTCTCGAGGCGACCGGCGAGTCCAGGACCGCGGACCGGACGCCTGCCATGGGAAAGGTCGCTGATCTGGTTGAGCAGGCCCGGCTGTCCGGTCAGCCCGTCGAGTGGACCGAGCAGGGTGAGCGACTACCGCGGTCCGTCGACGTGGAGCTGACCATCTACCGCGTGGTACAAGAAGCGCTCACCAACGCGCTCAAACACGCGACCGGGAACCCGACGAAAGTCCTCGTCCGACACGGCGAGGACCACATCGAGGTCGAGGTGGTCACCCTCGGTCCCGCAGTCGGCAGCACGGCCACACCATCCGGTGGCCGGGGCCTGACAGGCCTACGGGAACGGGTGCGCATGCTCGGCGGGGACCTGATTTCCGGCGCCCTGCCCGACGACGGCGGCTTCCGTGTCTGGGCAATGATTCCAGGGGGCTCCACATGACCGAGCCGATCCGAGTGCTGATCTGCGAGGACCAGGAACTGGTGCGCACCGGGTATGTCACCATCTTCTCCGCGCAACCCGACATCGCGGTCGTCGGCGAGGCGGCCGACGGCCGCGCGGCGGTAGAGGCCGCGCGAAGGTTGCGCCCCGACGTGATCGTGATGGACATCCGCATGCCCGTTCTCGACGGCATCGAGGCGACCCGCCAGCTGGCCGGCCCCGGCGTCGAGGCACCGGTGAAGGTGCTGGTCGTCACCACGTTCAACGTTGACGAGTACGTGTACGAAGCACTTCGCGCAGGTGCCAGCGGGTTCCTGCTCAAGGACACACCGCCGGCGCAGCTGATCGACGGCGTCCGCACGATCGCCCGCGGCGAGTCCCTGCTGGCCCCCGCGGTCACCCGAAGCCTGATCGGCCACTTCGCCGAACGGCTCCGCCCCACCGACACCTCCCGCCCGGCACGAGACACCGTCGTACGGGCACTGACACCCCGCGAGCTGGAAGTGCTCGAACACCTCTCCGCCGGCCTGTCCAACGCCGAAATCGCCGCGGAACTGGTCATCTCCTCCGAGACGGTGAAGACCTATGTGTCCCGAATTCTCACCAAACTCGACCTGCGGGACCGCGTACAAGCAGTCGTCCTCGCCTACCGGATCGGCCTGGTTACCCACACAAGGGCACCGTGATCGCGGATCGCACGGCGGACGACGGCTTCTGCATCACGACGTTCAGCATCCGCGATGCGCGATAGAAGTCTCGGTGAGCAACGCCGGCGTCCCGCTTCGGACCAACGTGCGTTTGCGGTCGCCCCAGGTGACGAACCCCTCCAGCGGCGAATGGCAGGACCTACCCCAGTACTTCGCACCAGAAGCGGGCCAGGCGCCCAGGCTTCGCGCAGTCCAAAGTGGACTTGGACCTGTTTCACCGACACCATCAGGTCACCCTCGTCGCCGTCGAACGGATCAAGCCCGCGGCGTCCAGATCAGCCCACAGCCGCGCGGGCACGTCCACGGCGAAGGATTCCACGTTACGTCGTACCTCCTCGGCGGACCGCATTCCCACCGCGATACCGGCGACGGCCGGATGCCGGAGCGGGAAGGCCATGGCCGCTTGCGGAAGCGTCACATCGTGCGCCTCGCATACGTCAGCGATCCTTTTCGCCCGCTCCACGACTTCCGGCGAGGCGATCTCGTACTCGAAGTGCGCACCCGCGACAGGCCTCGGCACGGCGAGCAACCCGGAGTTGAAGATCGAAGCCGCGATCACCGAAACACCTCGTTCCTCGCACGACGGCAGGAACGTGTCGAATGCGCTGTGATCGAGCAGCGTGCAGCGACCGGACTGCATGATCACGTCGACGTCGGTCTCCTTGACCAAAGTGGTCAGCATGGCCGTGTCGTACATGCCGGCGCCGATCGCACCGACGATGCCTTCCGACCGCAGTTCCGCCAGAGCCGGATAACCATCGCGCATCGCGTCGTCGAAGAATTCCTCGGCGTCGTGCAGGTACAACACGTCGATCCGGTCCAGGCCCATCCGCTCCAGGGAATCCTCGACGCTGCGCCGGATCCCGTCGCGAGTGAAGTCGCGTACCCGGTCGTGCGTGGCGGGAACATGGAAGCCTGCCGGATCCCTTTCCCCGTTCGGGTCCCGCGGAACCAGCAGGCGGCCGACCTTCGTCGACAGGACGAAGGAGTCACGTGGCCACGAACGCAGGAACCCGCCGATCCGGCGCTCGGGCATGTGCTCAATGTGTGAAACGCACACCTCGACAAGATCGGCCCTGTTGCCTGCCCACGCCTGCTCCGGCGGTGGGCTGACCGGATCGAGGCCACCGCCGCGAACCGGAACCGACGATTTCAGCCCGATAGGCACGGATGACGGTCTGCTCTGTCACGCCCCCACGGCTGTCGACGGCCTTCGCCTTGGGCGAGACGAAGCCCGGATTACCGGGTGCCGGAACAGTCGAATGTTCACCGGGACTCGCCACACCGACACGGCAGGCTCGGCTGTCCGTCAACGTGACCGGAGCGGAAGGCCCGCACAGCGGGACCTGGGTGGTGGATGTGAGCGTGCTGCGGATCGACGCGCCGAATCGTCGATCTCCCGTGTCGCCAACCCGTATTCACTCATGCGCCGGGGAATACTTCAACTCCCAATTCTCTGGAACGCTGCTCGTAGCCGCTTTGTGGGGCGATCGAACCGACATGGCGGACGGAAACATATGGGGTCAGCGCAATGTGGAGAACGGGAATATGGTTCCCGGTCGACGCTCGTCACTAGCATCACCAAGCGCAGTGATCCCCATCACTCTGCATCCTGCACATAATGGAGGCGCAGCAATGCGAATCAGAAAAATACTCCTGGCCGTTCTCGCGGTCACGGGCCTGGGGGCGGCTTCCCTTTCCATAGCGGTGGCGGCGGTGCCGCCACCGACTCAGGGCACCCTCGACAGACACAACATCACCGGCACCTACGTGAGCGGGCTGTCATCGGGTGGGTTCATGGCTAACCAGCTCCACGTCGCCTACTCGGGACTGTTCCAGGGCGCGGGCATCTTCTCCGCGGGCGCCTATGACTGCGCGCAGAACAGCCTGAGCACCGCGCTGAACGCGTGTATGGACACGCTCACGCCGCGCCAGACGCCCGCGCAGCTGGAGCAGCTGACCAGGAACCGGGCGGCGGCGGGCAGCGTCGACCCGGTGCAGAACCTCTCGGGCGACCCAGTGTGGCTGTTCCACGGTACCGGCGACAACACCATCGACCCGGCGGTGAACAACGACCTCGCCACCTACTACCGGGACTTCGGCGCGAAGGTCGCCTACAACAACACCACCCCGGCCGGCCACGCCTGGGTCAGCCCGATCGGCCCGAACTCCTGCGGCTCCACCTCGTCCCCGTACGTCAACAAATGCGGCAACGCCGATCCGGTCAGGGAGATGCTGGCGCACCTGTTCGGTGAGGTGAAGCCCGCCGCGTCCACCGTGACAGGGAAGCTGGTCCAGTTCGACCAGGGCGGGTACACCCCCGGCGGCAACCCCGGGTCGATCAGCATGGGCCGGGAGGGCTTCGCCTACGTTCCGCGAGCTTGCGACACCGGCCCCTGCAGGCTGATGGTGGCCCTGCACGGCTGCTACCAGTACTTCGGGCTGGTGCAGAACGCGTTGATGGACAAGGGCTACCTCAACGAGTACGCCGACACCAACAACATGATCGTGCTCTACCCGCAGGCCACCACCATGGCGGGCAACCCGCGCGGCTGCTGGGACTGGTGGGGCTACCAGTCCGCGCAGTACCCGCTCAAGAGCGGGCCCCAGATGACCGCCGTAGTGAACATGGCCAGGGCCCTAGGTGGCGGCGGAGCCGGCCAGCCGACCTCCACCTCGCAGCCCACCTCCACGACGGCGCCCACCTCGACCACGCCGCCACCCGGGTACACCGAGGTCGTCACCGCCGCCGCCTACCAGCACTATGTCGCCCGGCGCATCACGTACAGCCAGTACGTCACCCTCGGGGGGCGACACGGCTACAACACGGCGTTCCCGCTCTACAAGTGCGGTTCCGGATGGACCGACCGGCAGGACTGCACTCCGATCTGACATCGGACCGCGGCGCGCACAGTCCCCACCCGCGCCTGCCGTCGAGTCGCACCGTCCGCGACCCGTTCGATGTCCGAGGCCACCCTGTGCCACGCACTGGGTGGCCTCCTGTGCTGCCGGGCCGTGAAAACCCTTCGGTATGCGAACGTCGCCCTGCCGGGTTCCATCGCGACGACGATGGCGGCGAAGTGCTCGTCCGCCAGGACCAGGTCGGCTACGACCGGACGCCGGCTGCCAGGTTCCTGACCACCGAAGCCGTCGTGGCGGACAAGCCGAAGAAGGACGACACAGTGGCAGGAAGCGACGTGCCCACCGACAACCTCGGCTACCAGACCGACGTAGGACCGCAGGGGGCCGGCTCGCGCGGGCCGCCTCTGAGGTCCTCGACCGTTACGCGGTTTCGAAGTACACGACATGACAGCAGTGATCATCTTCAGCACCGTGGTAGCCGAAATCGTCGCCATGGTCACCGTTGGGCGTGGGTCAGTCAGCAACACCACCGGTCGAGTACCCGGTCGAACCCGAGGGCCGGATTCGCTTGGCTTCCACCGCTGCCGTCATGGGAACTGGCGTGCTCAGTCCCTGCCCGGGTCACTCGATGGGTCGGGTCGACGCGTGGATGAGATGCTGACTCCCGTGACCGCGGATTCTGCGTGCGGTGGACTGGAGAGAGCGTTGCGTGCCTTCTGCTGATGAGAGCGCCCGGATCGACGTGTTCGCCGCGAGCGGTGAGGTCGGTTCCGATCTGGCGGCGGTGGGGTGGGCGGCCACCCCGCTCGGTGAGCCGGCCGAGTGGCCGCTGAGCCTGCGGACGGCGGTCGGCATCCTTCTGTCGTCGCGGTTCTCCATGTGGATGGCGTGGGGTCCGGAGCTGACTTTCTTCTGCAACGCCGCCTATCGGGAGAACACCCTCGGGCGTAAGTACCCATGGGCTCTCGGGCGGCCGGCGAGCGAGGTGTGGGCGGAGATCTGGGACGACATAGGCCCGCGCATCGACACCGTGCTGTCCACGGGGCAGGCGACCTGGGACGAGGCGCTGCTGCTGTTCCTCGAGCGCGCGGGCTATCCGGAGGAGAGCTATCACACTTTCTCCTACAGCCCGCTGCGCGACGATGCCGGGGAGGTCGTCGGCATGTTGTGTGTGGTCAGCGAGGACACCGACCGGATCATCGGAGAGCGCCGGATGGCGACGCTGCGGGATCTCGGCTCCGACCCCAGCGTGATCACCACTGAAGGGCAAGTGCTCGCCTTCGCCGGCCGCCAGCTCGGCCGGAACGCGCGTGACCTGCCTTTCACACTGACCTACCTTTTCGAGGCCGATGGCTCGGCCCGGTTGGCGGCTTCGACGGGCTTCGCCGACGACATGCCGGTGCCTGCGCTGGACTTGCCGGTGGGGCGGTTGGCCGAGGGCAGCGCGATGCTGATCAGCCTCGACGGTCCGGCCAGGCTGCCCGCGGGGGAATTGCCCGAGCCACCGACACAGGCGCTGGCTGTTCCGCTGCGGCAGCAGGGCGGCGTGCCGCACGGGTTCCTGGTGGCCGGGCTGAACCGGTACCGCGACCTCGACGACGGCTACCGCGGGTTCATCGAACTGGTGGCGGCGCATCTCGCGGCCGGGATCACCAGCGCCCGCAGCTACCAGGCTCAGCAACGGCGCGCGGAGGAACTCGCGGAGTTGGACCGGGCGAAAACCACCTTCTTCTCCAACATCAGTCATGAGTTCCGCACCCCGCTCACGCTGATCATGGGGCCCGTGCGGGACCTGCTCGGCCGAGAAGCCGGACTGGACGCGTCCACCCGTGAAGAACTCGAGGTCGTCCGTCGCAACGGGTTACGGCTGAGCAAACTGGTGAGCACGCTGCTCGACTTCTCGCGGATCGAGGCGGGACGCATGCAGGCGAGCTTCGAACCGGTCGATCTCCCGGCCGTGACCGCGGAGCTGGTGAGCGTGTTCCGGTCGGCCATCGAAAAGGCCGGCCTGCGTTTGACGGTCGAGTGCCCGCCGTTGGATCAACCGGTGTATCTGGACCGGGGTCTGTGGGAGAAGGTCGTCTTCAATCTTTTGAGCAACGCCGTGAAGTTCACTTTCGAAGGCTCCATCACAGTCACCGTGGCCGCCGACGCGACGGACGCGATCGTGACCGTGACCGACACCGGCGTGGGTGTGCCCGCCCAGGAGATCCCGCGCCTGTTCGAGCGATTCCATCGGATCGAGAACAGCCGCGCGCGTTCGCACGAAGGCAGTGGTATCGGCCTCGCGCTGGTGCGGGAACTGGTCGAACTTCACGGCGGCACCATCACCGGGGACAGCGTCGAAGGCGAAGGTACGACGTTCCGCGTCCGGCTCCCGTTCGGCTTCGGTCACCTGCCCGCCGATGCCGTGGCGGCACCCGGCGGTGAGAGTGGCGGCGGCACCCTCGCCGCCGAACCGTACGTGCTGGAGGCGTCGCGCTGGTCGGCCGGTGTTTCCGCCGCGGAAGCCATCGCAAACGGAGAAGCGCCGGAACGGCGGCGGGCCGATGCCGCACGGATCGTGATCGCGGACGACAACGCCGACATGCGCGACTACCTGACCCGTTTGCTCACCACCGCGGGATACGAGGTCGAAGCCGTCGCCGACGGTGCGGAGGTGATCGACGCCGTTCGCGTCAGAGCCCCGGATCTCGTCATCAGCGATGTGATGATGCCCGGTCTCGACGGACTGGCCTTGGTCGACCGGTTGCGTGGTGAGCCGCGCACCGCGGCCGTGCCGGTCTTGTTGCTCTCCGCCCGGGCGGGTCAGGAAGCCTCCATCGAAGGCCTGCACGCCGGCGCCGACGACTATCTCGTCAAGCCGTTCGCGGCACCCGAACTACTCGCCCGTGTTCGGGCACATGTCCGGCTGGCCCGGTTGCGCGCGCGTTCCGCTCGGTGGCGTGCCGCGCTGATCGACTCGCTGCAGGAGGCGTTCTTCGTCTTCGACGAGGACGGCGCGGTCGTCGAGATCAACCGTACGTTCACCGACATTCTCGGATACGGGCCGGAAGGACTGCCGTACCGGCCGATCCATCCTTGGTGGCCGGACGCGGCCACCGAACCGGACGCCCATCACTTCGTCGCCGAGGCGCTGGGCACGGCGCTCCACGCTCCACGGGGCGATTACACGCTTCCTGTCACTCATCGCGATGGCCACCGCCTGTGGGTGACTGCCAGTTTCAACCAGGTCGAGGAGCCAGACTCCGGGAGGCGTATCACGGTCGGCACCTTCCGGGACGTCACCGCCGAGCACTACGCCGTGCAGCGCCACACCGCGCTGGCGGCGCTGAACCAGCAGCTCGTCCAGGCGGAGTCCGTCGGTCAGGCCCTGGCAGCGGCGATGGACGAGTTTCGCCGGGTGTGGAAGGCGGGCCGGGCACTGGCCGTCCTCTTCCCTGGCGGCGACACCGATCAGGATCCCCTGGTCACCGGGGAACCGGTGTCCTGGAACGATCTCGAGCCCCAGGTGCGGCACGCCATTTCCGTCTCGCGCGATGCCCACCCGCTGAGCATCTCCCCCGGAGAGCCGGGCACGGCGGGGATCTCACTACAGCACCCCGACGGTGTCCTGGTCGTGTGGCTCGAACTGGCCGAACGACGACAGATCACGCCGGAAGACGAAACACTGCTGACGATGCTGGCCGGCCGGTTGGGCCAGGGGCTGGCCCGGGTACACCAGCTCGATCAGCAGCGGGAGACCGCTCTGGCGTTCCAGCACGCCATTCTCGGCCCCCAGCAGCTGCCCGGTGGATTCGCCGCCCGCTACCAGCCCGCGAACAGTCCGCTCCAGGTCGGGGGTGACTGGTACGACGTCCTCGAACTGGAGGACGGGCGCATCGCCCTGGTCGTCGGCGACTGCGTGGGACACGGCCTCGCCGCGGCCACCGTCATGGGGCAGCTGCGCAGCGCCTGCCGTGCCCTGCTCCTCGAGAACCCGAGCCCCGCGGCCGCTTTGACCGGTTTGGACCGCTTCGCCGCCCGGCTGCCCGGGGCCGTCTGCACCACCGCGTTCTGCGCGGTCCTCACTCCGGAAACCGGCGAACTGAGCTATTCCGCCGCCGGGCACCCACCACCCGTGCTGGTCCACGCCGACCGCACCACCAGGTTGCTCGAGGGCGGTCGTTCGATCCCACTGGGTTTACGCCCGTTGCAGACGAGGCCCGAGGCACACACCGTCATTCCCGCCCGCGCCGCGTTGCTGCTCAGCAGCGACGGCCTGATCGAACGGCGCCGCCGCTCACTCGACGACGGCATCGCCGGCGCCGCCGCGCTGGTCGCCGAAAACGGTGACCGCACCCTTGAAGAGCTCGCCGGCCTGCTCCTGTCCGAGCTGTCCCCGGCCGGCGGATACGAAGACGATGTGGCGTTGCTGCTTTATCGCGCTCCCGGCCCGCTGGTCCTGGATTTCCCCGCCCACGTCGACGAACTCGCCTCCGTGCGCGGGAAGTTGCGCGACTGGCTGAAGCGTTGCGGGCTTCCCGTCGACCAACTCCAGAACATCCTGGTCGCCGCCGGCGAAACCGTCGCCAACGCCATCGAGCACGGCCATCGCGACAGTCCGGGCGGCCTCGTCCAGCTGCGGGCCACCGCCTTCGCCGATCAGGTGCGCCTCGTCGTCACCGACAGCGGCACCTGGAAAACGCCACGATGGTCCGACCACCCCGACCGGGGTCGAGGCCTGCTGCTCATCCGTGCGCTCATCGACGAGGTGACTGTCGAGCACGATGTCGCCGGTACCACCGTCCAGTTGAACGCGAGGATAGTCTGATGAGCACTCCTCTCACTCTGAGCACGAATCGCCTCGACGACGGCACCGTCCTGCTCACCGTGTCCGGTGAGATCGACTTGAGCAATGTCAGCACCTTCGCCCGCGCGCTCACCGAAGCCACCCGTAGCGGGGTGACCATCGTCGATCTGCGCGAGGTCGAATACCTCGACAGCGGCGCCATCAACGCGCTGTTCACCCACGTCGATCACATCCGCATCCGCGTCAACCCCCTGCTGATCCCGGTCCTCACCATCAGCGGGCTCACCGGCATGGTCCCTACCGAGCTGTGATCCGGCTCCCGCGCACCCCGAACTGTGACCCCTGCGGTGGCTGCGACGGCTCGTTCGACGGGATCGCCTGGAACCGAGCCGGGCTAGGGTGACCGAGTGACAGATGCCGACAGGGATCCAGACGCCGACGCTCCCGGTCACGACGCGCTGGTCGTGGCAGAAAACGTCGGCCTACGCTCGGAAATCATCAAACTCATCGAGCTCAAGTCACAGCTTGTTTCGCTTGCCGTGGTGACCGTAGGCGCGGTGCTCGGTGTGGCCGTCCAGGCGCGAAGTTCCGGCTTGGCTCTCGTCTAACCTATGCCGACGCTCATCCTTAGCATCACTTGGCTCAATCACGCCCATGCGATCAGCCGATGCGCCCTGTACCTTTCGCAAGGCTTCGAACCACACCGCGGGAATGGGGCACTCGGCTGGGAAGGGTTCGTCTGGATAAATCCGCTCCGGTTCGGCATGCTCGGGTACCGGGGTGTCCGATCAGTGTTCATGGGTAGCTCCCTCGTGGCCCTCGCCTGCACGGGATTCCCGTCGTCGTCATCGCACAGCCAGGTGACCGCGACGACCGGCCGCACCGGCTCGCTTACGATCTCGCCGAGCGATTGCTGGCGCCATGGCCCCATTTCGTGACTTCGACGTGGCCTCAGCGATGGCTTGACAAGACCGTCCATTTGGGTGCCCTCTCGCGATTTGACGACCGGCCCCCAACCGCGCCTGAGCCCGGCCGACGAGTCCTCGCCTTGTGGGGCTCAGGTGGCTTGGATATCAAAGCCGAGGACATCGCTGCCGCTGCGGCGGCCAACGTCGAATGGCATTGGGATGTTCTCGGGCCTCCCGTCCCCGGGGCGGCGGGGTCGCGGCTTCCGGCAGCGGGGAGGCGTCCGGGATACGCCGG
>NZ_LQCI01000025.1 GCF_001613935.1 Amycolatopsis regifaucium | reverse complement strand
ACCACATCCACCAACGACACCGGATCCCCGACAGACCCCACCGGCCCGGCGGTCGCCACTTCCGCGGCGGCGGCCGGGCGCACGGGATACCGCGAAGTCTCCGGGTCCGAAGTGGACGGTCGGGTGGGCTCGGGCGAAAGGACGGCTTCGGACGTGGCGGGCCGCGTACCGGAGACCGTCCGGGGCATGGTCGCCTCCGGCGCCGGACGCGCGCCCTCCCGCGACGACAGCGGTGCGGCGGGCTTCGCAGCAGTCGGCTGCTCACCGCCCGTACCGGACCGGTTCAGCGGTGACTCCGGGCGCGAATGCCGGGCGCCATCCGCGGTCGTCACCGCACGATCGGACGGCGGCACGATGCCGGAGGCTTTCGCAGCCACTCGATCAGGCGCGGTTCTCTGGGATGACGACGGAGCCTGCTGGTCCGGCGTCCGCATGGGGGACGACACCTCGCCGCCCGGTCGCGACTGGGTCTGCGGCCGACCTTCCGACAACACTTCCGAGCGAACCGGCTGCACCGGCGACTCCGGCTGCCGGGCGGACGCCGTCGACTCCACCCGCGAACTCGCGCCAGGCTGGGTCTGGGCCTGGGTTTGCGGCTGGGTCTGGGCCTTGGTCTGGGTTTGCGGCTGAGGCTGAGTCTGGGTTTGCGGCTGAGCCTGGCCTTGGCTCTGGGACTGGAGTTGAGATTGCCCCTCGACCGGTGCCTGGACCTGAGGCGGGTCCTGGGATTGACCGTGGGCTGGCGCCGGGGACTGACCTTGCCCGTGAGTCGGAAGTTGTGTGTTCGCGACCCCACTCGACAGGTCGCCGGATTCCGTCGATGGTCGTGCTGTGTCGGCCGTCTGCTGCCGACCACTCATCGCCGGGTCGGCGTCGCCGCGAAAGCCGCCGCCCGCCTTTACTTCACCGGAGACAGGTCGTTGTCCCGAGTCCACCTGCCGGTCACTCGATGCCGTCGCTGGCTCTCCGCGAGCCTCCGCGGTGGCCTGACCGGTCACAGCGGTGATCGACTGCCCGTCAGGCGCCACCGACGTTCGGGAGGAATCCGCCGTCCGTTCCTGTCTGCCTTCCGACACGGCGGACTTCTCGTCCCCGGCAAGAAACTCGCGTAGAGTGGGCGCGCTCTCGGTCGGGATCACCTGCCGTGCAGGAGCCTCCGAGCCGAACACCGTCCCCATCGGACCATTCCTCGACGAGATGTCCCGCACCGTGCCCGCGGAGCCGTCTTTCCCGGACACACCGGTCTCTGGTGTCGACACCGCCTGGGGAATGACCAGCTTGTCCGGCTTCTCCACATGAGGTGGCGGCTCCCCCGCCGCCTCGTCATACGGCGGCGGAAGCTCAACTCCGCGCTCCTGACCGCCCTCGCCGCTGACGGTCTCCGGCTTCCCAGTCTCCGCCGCCGGCTTCAGCCACCCCAAACCCAGCCTTTCGAGGTTATCCAGAAAAGACTGACCCAGGACCATCGCATCAGGACCGGTGACGCCGCCTCCCCTGCCGTTACCGCCCGGCCCGGACAGCGCACCCAGTACTCCCTCCCACATGACGCCCTTGTCGTCCTTGAGCGCGATGAACACCACCGGATTGCTGAACGCGACCATCGCGACCTGCCCCAGCGCATACGCCGACGGGCCCGCGAGATCGAACGTCTTCTGCCAACCCCTGGGCAACTGATGCCGGATCTCCTTCGAGAAGAAATTGCCGGCTCCCCGGGCCACACCATGGAAAACACCGGCCGCCGCGCCACCGATCGCCCCACCGATCGCCGACCCCTTCAACGACTCGGTATCCCACCCGTCCCGATCGCCCGCCGCGATCTGACCGCCCTGGATACCGCCGTCCACCCCCACCATGAGCGCCGCGCCGCCCGCCGCCCACTTCGCGATCGTCGAGGACAGCTTCCACAACTGGCTACCCACCTGCTGAACGGTGAGCTGTCCCAGTTTGGCCTTCAGCAGCTGCAGAATCCCCTGAATGGTGATGCGGGCGGCCAGCTGCACCACCGGAATGAAGACCGCGCCGATCAACGTCGACAGCAGCTGGATGATCGCCGCGAGCGTCATCGCCGCGAAAACGATCAACATGATCTTGTTCTTCTGGATATCCGCCGCGGCGTTCTTGGCCTGTTTCTCGAAAGCCGCCGCCTGATCCCTCAACTGACCCAAGCCCGCGGCCAGATCACCCCGCACGAAGCCCAGAATCCTGGAAGCCGTCACACCATCGAACGAGCGATCAAGCTGACCGGCCACCGAAGGCAACTCATCGAGAACCGCGTCGACGTCGTCGGAAAACTGCGACCACGCGTGACTGATCGCCTTCAGCCCGCCCTCGCTGCCCTCCGGCCACTCCATACCGAGAACGACCTTGAAGAAGTGCTGGAGGCTCGCCGGCAAATGCGTGGTCTCGTCCGCGCCGTTCATCGGCCGCTGACCACCACCACCGGCGCCTGAGCTCTCCCTCACCCCAACTCCCCTGAACGCCTCTTACTCGACCGGCTCACCATCCACACCCGGACCGAGACCGTCTGTTCAGTCGCCGGTGTGAAATCAGCCGTTCTGTCCACTGGACGCGTCAATCCGCGCAGCGCTTTTCTGATCCAGGTTCCGCAGCACCGAGACGTTCTTGTTGATGCCGTCCTTCAACTGGACGGTGCCGTCGCCTGCCATGTGGGCGCCTTCACGGGTCTTTTCCGCGGGACCCACGTAGTTCTTGGCGAAGGCCTCGCCGATGTCGTCTTGCCCCCAGCACCCATGGCGATCGTCGAGGGTGCTCTCGAGTGCCCGCAGGGAGTCCTTCAATCGCTCCCCCAGCGCACCCAGTCGAGCGGCGGCGGCGGACGCCTCTTCGGGGTCCAGCCGGAACGTCTCGGCCATTTCCGTCCTCGGCTCTCGGTTGCATCACTGTCGCGCCCTGTCCGGACCGCGGCCACCACTTCCTCGACCGAAGGCACGAAGGGTGGATACAGACCACGGTTACACACGTTCGGCCTAGTGCCAACGGAAAACGCGACCAGGGGTCTTTTTCCTGTTCTTGTTGCCCTTACCTCCCCGGAATCAGACGTGGCGCGCCCGTAGCGATGTCCACAAAGGACATGGCGGAAGCGGGCAGCGGTCGGGTCGTGAAAGTACATGATGGCCCCCTTCCTTGCGCTAGACGCGAGGAAGGGGGCCATCATGTACTTCACACGAACGTCGCCGTCGACCTCAAGCCAGGAGGTCCGTGAAGGCGAGTGTGGATCAGTTCTTGCCGAGGACGTGGCTTTGCGAGTCGTCGTTCTCGCCCCAGGCGCCCTGGTCGGCCTGGACCCAGACCTGCGGTTCCCGTTCCTTCTCGCCCTGTCCACCGGCGCCGCCACCCATGCCGCCGCCCATCGGCCCCATCGGGGTCATCGGCATACCCTGCTGCCCCGCGCCGGCGCCACCGGGTGCGCCTGCCGGGGCCGGGCCGCCTTGCGTGGTCACCGGCGCACCGGCGGTGAGGGGCTGGGTGTCGAACTTGCCCGCGGACGGCCCACCCGCGGTCGCCGGTGCCGGTCCCGTGCCGCCACCGGATCCACCGGCGCCACCGCCGACGTCCCCGCCCGCCGACGTGGCAGGCTGCAGGAAGTCGTGCATCGCACTGCCGCCGCCACTGCCGCCTGCACTGCCGCCGATGGCGTCGATGGCCTTGCTCGCGGCCGCCTTCGCGTCGGCGAGTTCCTGACGCTCGGCGGGTGTGTCGTCCGGCTGCGCGAGCGCGTCGATCGCCTTCGTCGCGTCTTCCCTCGCCTGCGCCAGTGCCTGGTCGTGTTCGGGCCCGGTGAGGTCGGGCGAGTCGTTGATCCGGTCTATCGCGTCGTTCGCGGCCGACTTCGCGGCTTCCAACGCTTCTCGCCGCTGAGGATCGTCGCTCGACGTGCCGAGGCCGTCGATCGCCTTTTCCGCCGCGAGTTTCGCGTCCTGCACCTGCTGGAAATGCTCCGGAGCAGCCATCTTGTCGATCGCGGAACTCATCGCGCCCTTGGCGTCCTCGAGGGCTTCCTTGCGCTCGGGATCGTCGGTCTGGCCGATGAGGTCGTCGATCGCCTTGCCCGCCGCCTCCTTCGCGTCGAGCAACTGCGCACGCTCGGCCTGGGCCTCAGGGTCGGCCCCCTCCTGAGCCAGAACGCCATCCACCGCGTCCGACGCGGCCTTCTTCGCATCCTCCAGTGCCTGCTGACGGGCCTCCGAATCCCCCGGCTGCGCCAGCTCACCGATGGCGTCTCCCGCCGCCTGCATGGCATCACCCAGATCCGGCGTCAGCTTGTCGATCGCGTCGCTCGCCGCGTCCTTGGCCTCTTCGAGAGCCGCCTTGCGCTCCGGATCGTCGGTCTGGCCGATGAGGTCGTCGATCGCCTTCCCCGCCGCGTCCTGCGCTTCCGATCCACTGCCCGCGGCGGTACCGTCTCCGCCGAGGACGCCATCCACCGCGTCCGACGCGGCCTTCTTCGCATCCTCGAGCGCTTGCTGACGAGTTGCGGAATCATCGGGCTTCGCGAGACCGTCGATCGCGCCGTTGGCTGCTTCTTTCGCGTCGTCGGCGGCGGGTCCGCCCGGACCGCCGGTGAGGTCACCGGGCGCCGTCGGGCTGGTGAGCCCGTCGATGGCGTCTTCTGCAGCCTTCTTCGCGTCGTCCAGCGCCTGCTTTCGCTTGGGGTCGTCGGTTTTCTTGCCCAGTTCGTCGATAGCCTTGCCTGCGGCCTTCTTCGCGTCCGCCAGGCCGGGCATCGACGGAGTGAGCCCTCCGCCCATACCCGTACCCGGGCTCGTACCCGCGCTCGGATCCAGCGATCCACCGGCTCCTCCCGGGCTGCCCGCCGCTTCGCCGGCCGATCCGTCCGCCGATTCGCCTGGCGCTCCGTCCGCCGATTCGCCCGGCGCCCCGCCCGTCAGGCCGTCGATGGCTCCCTGAGCCGCTTCCTTCGCGTCCTGCAACGCCTCCTTGCGCGCGGGATCGTCCGTCTTCGCGGCCAGACCGTCGATCGCGTCGCCGGCGGCCCTCTTCGCGTCCCCCAGAGCCGCTTTCGCCTCGGGCGTCATTCCGTCACCGGCAGGCGGAGTGGTCGCGCCACCCGTCCCGTCGAGCCCACCGTTCTTCTCGTTTCCGGGAGCGGTCCCCGTGTCGAGCGAACTGGGAATCGCGCTTTCGGTGGGCTTCAATGCCCCGGCGCTGTCCGCCGCGTAGCCCGGCTGCTGACCTCCCTGCCCGTCCTGGCCGGGTTGCTGTTCGCCCTCCGCCACCGAGTAATCCGCGCGCTGCTCGTTGTACGACGGCTCCAGGAGCTCGGGAGTGTCCGGCTTCTGCTGATTGTTCCTGGTCTGTGCCTGGTAGCTGTTCCCGGGCGCCGCGGTGGTCGTGTCGCCATCGGAGATGTACAGCGGGACCAGGTCCGCGCCACGGGCGTTGTACGCGGTTCCCAGAGTGCCCAAGGCATTCTGCAGATCCTTCAGCAACGCGCCGTCCGATGACGTTTTGATCTCCAGCAACGCGCCCGGCAGCTGCGCCACGATCGCCGCGGCCGCGGTTTCGGTGGTGGCGGCCTGGATCTTCCTCTGGGCATCGGCCTGAAGCGCGGCGACCCGCTGGTCGTAGACCTGCTTCCCGATTTTCTGGAGTTGCCAGTAAGTGGTCACGAAAGCCTGGGTGGCACGACCGATGTTCCCCATGTTCGTGCTGAACTGCTTGCCGGTTATCGTGTCATAGACTTCGTCACTGGTGTTCAGGACCGCGGTGGCGTATTTCGCGAACGACTCGCCGGTCTCGCCTTCCAAAGCATCCCTGACGGCTTTGATCTGCTTGGCGAACTTCTCGTTGACGGCGGCGAGCGCGAGCTCGGCCATCTTCATGTCCTTCTCCAGGTTGTACCACGCGGTGCTGATCGAACCTTCCGGAGCGTTGACCAGGTCACTGACGGCGGCTTCGAACGAGGCCAACGTGGGGAATGAGGAAGGATCGAGCGAGGGCGGAGCTGTGGGGTACTGGCCGACCGTCGGAGGCTTACCTTGAGGAGCGGACATGTGAGAATCCCTATCTGGACAGCCAGCACCGAGGTCGACAGACGCAGACTTGCGCGGACCGCCCGGTTCCTTTCCGGCGTTTGGTCAGGTGGTGATTACGTCG
>NZ_LQCI01000024.1 GCF_001613935.1 Amycolatopsis regifaucium | reverse complement strand
CCGGCGTATCCCGGACGCCTCCCCGCTGCCGGAAGCCGCGACCCAGGGATACGCGGCCGAGGACGCTATCCGCCTCAAGTTCGCCGCCGCGGCGATGACCAACGCGCGCGGGCGGACCATCCACGTCGCGGGCCAAGACTACGAGTGGCTGACGGTCGTGGTGATCGACCACGCGGATCCGCCCCGTGGTACCTGCCTCCCGCGGCGCCGACCGGGGTTCCCACGATCGTGATCCTCCGGCGGGACTGGGAGTTCCTGTTCGGCCATCTGCGCTCGACCCGAGCCGTGCTGGCCTACCTCATGCGCGCAGCCGGTGGCGACGCCGCCGAACTCGGCGACGAGCCAGCCACGCCGCTACCACGAATACGCCCTCGCCGACATCGAAGCCAGGCCCGATCCAGTTCATCCGGCGGTGGTGTCAGTGCTGGGCGCGAGACCGTCGGAGACGATCTCGGTGGCCCGGGCACCACTGCACGCAGCAGGCCACGACGCACAGGAGCCGTACCTCATGCTCCGTATGATCATGGAAGACGTGGCGGAGACCCCGGTTCCGGAGGGACGCGACGCGGATCTCCTGCTCATCCTCGCCGCACTGGACGGCTTGCCAGTCGAGCACCGGACCGAACTCGGCCGCACCTTGATCAGGTTCATGAAGTCCGCGGCCCAGCACACCAAACCCGGCACCCTCACCCATAGCCGCACGGCCATCCCGGCCCCTGGCGACTTCACGCCACTGCGGTTCGTCGTCGCCTCACGCCTGTCCGAGGAGGCCCGCGACGCCTTGATGATCCGGCTACAGGTCCTGCACCACGACTACAGCACCGCCATCGGCGACTGGGAGCACTGCACGCTTGGCGTCATGCTCACGCCCTCCACAGTGCCCGGACGGCTGTGGGACACCAGCACAACGGCCCTCTGGGGAAACCAAGGGCAACCCCTCGAAATGATCGAGAGGGCGCGGGCCATCATCAACGACGCCGCGTCACGCGCAGCATCGTTGGATGCTCTTCCGGGCAGCGGAACGGGCCCTGATGTGGAGAGCACCCTGACAGCTGACTCGGCGGCCCGGCCTCCGGGCAGCGGCACACCGTCGTTGGGCGCCGCTGGCCGGGAGCCGAAACCTACTGATCAACAACGCCGGAAACACCGATCACGGGATAGACCCGCCCGCTGAAGCCGGTCAACCTCCGGGTGCGAAGAGTGCCGGGGAATGCTTATTCCCCGCGCAATCGTGTCAGCAAGGGCCTACCACCGACCGTGGCTTTTACGGCGACACTCATGGCAGTGGTGGGGCCGAGGGCAGCGGTGTTGATCAGGAAAGTGCGGCGGGAAGCCCGAACGGTGTGAAGTGGTGGGCGTCGATGAAGGACGTGATCGTGGTGATCAGGCCGTGGTGGACGGTGAAGGCGGTGATGGACCACGGGTCATGGCGAGCGTTCGGGTGCTCGCCGAGGTAGAAGGCGACGGCGGGTAGTCCGTTGGCGGTGGTGAGGAGGTAGCGCCAGCTGGGGCAGCGGGTCATGGGGACCTCGACGGCGAAGTCGACGACGGCGTCGCGACCGCGGTACCAGTGCGGCAGCGGGGGCATGGTCCAGGTGACGTCCTCGCACAGCAGTGCGACGAGGGCGTCGGGATCGCCGTTGGTCAGGGCGTCGGCGAAGCTGGTGGCAAGGTGGCGCAATCGGCCGTCGTCGGTCGATGGTTGTGAGGACCTGAGCATCTTCGCGCCGAGCGTGATCCTGGCTCGGGCGATGGCGGAGTTCACCGATGATGTGGAGGTGCTCATGATCTCGGCGATCTCGGCGGCGGAGAAGCTGAGCACCTCGAACAAAACCAGTGCCGCGCGCTGGTTGCCGGGCAGGTGCTGCAGGGTGGCGACGAATGCCAGCTCCACGGACTCGCGGTAGACGTATCGGTCGCCGAGGTCGTCGGACGCGTTCGCGGGGTACGGGCCGAGCCACGCTACGTCGGTGACCGGGTCGTTGCCCTCGATCATCGCTCGTTCGCTGGCCGGGCCAAGGTCCATTGGCAAGGCGCGCCTGCCCCGCGCGTCGGCCAGATCGAGGCTCGTGCGGGTGGCGACGGTGTAGAGCCAAGTGCGGAGGGAACTGCGGCCTTCGAACCGCCCGAACGCACGCCATGCCCGTACTAGCGCGTCCTGAAGGGCGTCGTCGGCGTCGTGAACCGAGCCGAGAATGCGGTAGCAGTACGCGCGTAACTCCGTGTGCAGCGGCGCCACCAGGCGGGTGAACGCCGCTTCGTCGCCGTCGCGCGCGCGCTCGAGGTCGGTGGCCTGCGTGCAAAGAGTGTTGTCCATCACCGACGATTCTGCCCGATGGCGCCGGTCTCACCCGATGCCAGCCCTGATCCGCCAGGAAGGACCACCATGACCGCCCCTCACAGGCTCCGCCCCGCCGAGATCTGGCCGCTGGTGCACGCCGAACGCGCCGCCCTCGCGACCGACGTGATGCACCTTACGGACGAGCAGTGGGCCACCCGTTCGTTGTGCAGCGACCTGTCCGTGCGGGAGGTGCTGGCCCATCTGACCGCGGGGGCGAATCTGAACGGTCTCCGCTGGTTCACCGGGGTGGTGCGCTGCCGTTTTGACTTCGACAAACAGGTGGTCATGCGCCTGACCGAACAGCTCGGCGACAGTCCAGCCGAGACACGCGAACGGTTCCACCGCGCCGTCACCAGCAAGACCAAGCCGCCACTGCCGGTCATCGCGATGCTCGGCGAAACGATCGTCCATGGGGAGGACATCCGCCATCCGCTGGGTATCTACTACGAGCCCCCGATCGCGACGCTCACCCGGGTCGCCGAGTACTACCGCGGCACGGACCAAGTGGTCATAGCCAAGAAGCGAGTCAAAGGCCTGCGCCTCGTAGCCACCGATGGCCCCTTCACCTCCGGAGAAGGCCCCCTGGTGTCCGGCCGCACCCTCGCACTGATCATGGCCATGACCGGCCGCACCAGGTTCTGCGAGGAACTCCACGGGGACGGGGTCCCTACACTGCGCGACCGTTCACTCAGGTGAGCTCCAGCGCCATCAGCTGACCCTCCCGAAGTCAAACGGTGCCCGCTGCCCCATATGGTTACCACCAATGCCCTCTCATGCCGCGGAGCGAGCATGGAGGCAAAGCCGATCACTCCGGGACGCGGCTGAATGTGGTGGCCTGGTAAGTAAGTGCGTGCTCGAACGTGTGCGTGCTTCAGGACCACTTGCCATTCACGACCCCCATTCACGAGGGGTGAGCAGCACTAGCGCCAGGATCACCGCCGCCGCTCCCGCGAATACCGACCGCAGGCCGACGCCCTCCGCGAGGAGTCCTGCCGCCATCGCCCCCAGTGGTCTGGTGCCCCAGGCGACGAGCCGGTGGCCGCTGGTGGCCCGCCCGAGCAGATAATCCGAGATGATCCGCTGGCGCAGCGACACGACGATGACGTTCCACACCACGACCCCGGCGCCGCCGAGGAAGAACACGGCGCCGATCACGTACGGATTCGTGGTCACCGCGGGGATTCCGGCGAGCGCGGCGCCGGTGAACAGGCTGAGGATCAAGGCCCGGGTGCGGCCGAGCGCGAGTTCGATCCGCTCGGCCGCGAACGACGCCGCGAAACTGCCGAGAGCGATGGTGGACAGCAGGAAGCCGTAGGTCTGTTCCGTCAATCCCATTGCCGACGACGGGCCCACCGCGTAAAGCACGAAGATCGTGATCACGGCGCTCGTGGCGAAGTTGAACCCGCCGACCATGATCGCCAGAATCCGGAGAATCCGGTTCTCCCAAACGAAACGCAGTCCTTCGACGAGATCTTCGCGCACGCTCGTTTCGCGGGCTCGTACGGTGCGGAACGATCCCGGGACGAAGAAGAGCGCGACGATCGCGACGATCCAGAGTGCCGAGGGCGCCGCGAACGCTGTGAAGGCACCCGCGGCGACTAGGACGCCGCCCAGCGGCGGTCCAGCGAATTCGTTGGCGGTGAGTTCGGCTGCGTAGAGGCGACTGTTGGCCCGCGTCAGCCGATCGCGGCCGACGATCTGGGGGAGGATCGCCTGCGCGGCCGTGTCGTGGACCGTTTCGGCGATCCCGAGCCCCAGCGCGACCACGTAGAGCAGCCAGATCGATCCGAAGCCCAGTGCGATCGCCATCGCGAGCGCGCCGAGCAGGCCCGCGCGGAACACGTTGGCGGTGAGCATCGCGCGACGGCGGTCGACGCGGTCGGCGAGCACCCCGGCGTGCAGGGCGAACAGCAGCCACGGTAGCGACGACACGAACGCCAGTCCCGCGATGAGCGCCGGTGACCGGGTGAACTGGATCGCCACCAGGCCGAGCGCGACCTTGACGATCCCGTCGGCCAGATTCGACAGCCCTGACGAGCTCCACAGCCGCCAGTAAACGGTCCCCAGCGAGGTCATCGATCGAGAATCGCACATCGATGGAGAAAACTCCATCGATGTTGGGTTTATCCATCAATCGGCTACGCTGCGGTGATGGACGAACAGGTCGCCGCCAGGGTCGCGGACCGGCGGCGTGAGGCGACGGCACGCGAAGCCAAGGCACTCGGGCACCCCTTGAGGCTGCGCATCCTCCGGCTCTGCGGGCAGCAGGAGCTGACCAACAAGGAACTGGCCGACAGGCTCGGCAAGGATCCCGGCACCGTGCTCTACCACGTGCGACAGCTGGCCGAAGCCGGTCTTCTGGAGCCGGCGCCGGTGCGAACCGGGTCGAGCGGCGCGCTCGAGAAGCCCTACCGCAGCGTGGGCAAGTCCTGGTGGCTGAACGGACCTCTCAACGACGAGGACGAGGACACCCGGTTCGGCCCGATAGAGGCGTTCCAGGACGAGCTCCGCGAAGCGGGTCCGGGGTCGGTGCGGATGGTCGAGCGATTCGCGCTGCACCTCACGCCCGAGGAGGTCGCCGAACTCGACAACCGCATCCTCGACATCCTCGACGAGTACGTTGCCACCGACCATCAACGGCTCGACCGGCCGCTGCTGAACGGGATCTTCCTGCTGCACCGCCTGGCGGAGTGAGCCTCACGCGAGCAGCAGCGCCAGTGCCCGCGCTCGTTCTTCGGGCAGCCGCCGTCCCCGTTTCGACGCGATCCGCACCGCCAGGTCGGCCAGTTCCCTCGCCGCCTCCGGCTCGCCGAGGTCCAGCCGGGCGTGGGCGATGAATGCCGAGACCACATCCTTGCGCCGTTCCGACCATGCGACATCCACAGACCCAATGGTGGCGGACACCGAATCGTCCCTCCGCTCCTCTCCAAAGGCAGACGTCCGCTCATGCTGCGGGGTGGTCCACAGGCGCGCAAGCGCGATCATGCCTATGACCCGAGGTCGCTACGGCAAGATGACGGTATGTCAGAGGACGGGTACTTGCCGAACGAGTTGCTGGGCAGGCTGGTCGGGTCGCGGCTGTCCTCGGTGAACTTCGTGTACGACTACGTCCAATTGCACTTCGACCGACCCGGCGGCGACCAGCCCATCCTCACCTGCGATGCCATGCCGACGGTCACCGTCGCCAACGGCACGTACGCTGGCCGCCGATGTCGGTCACTCGTTCCCGGCCACTGACCAGCGGGTCCTGCAATCGCCGGCCGTTTCTGGCCCATCACACCTATTCTCGGTCTGTCAACGGTCGGCAGGTCGCTCACGTGGGCTAATCCTCCTGCCTTTAGGGGTGCCCGAAGGATATGGACGCGTGTCGCTGGTTCTGCGATCGTTGGTTTTGAGGACGGGCGGGAATGGTGACGGGCATTCCCGGGGGCGCGCTGCGCTCGGATCATAGGCACTGGTGGGAGGGCAGCCAGCGCCCGCACAGCGGGACGCCTGCCCGCTGCTCGATCAATTGTCTGGAAATGCACACCGGGTTCACTCAGTAAGAGACCACTGACCGGTCGGAACCGCCCTGGATAATCCGCTGTCCCAGCAGCGACTTTCTCTTGCGAATCGGAAGGATTCTCCACCATGTCGATGTCTGTTCAAACCAAACGAACCATCGCCGGGGCGCTGGCCATCGGGGCCACCGTCGTTGGCCTCTCGGTCGGCCCGTCGATCGCCTCGGCCGGCACTGCGTCACAAAGCATGAGCAAGGCGAGTACCACCTCGTCTTTTGCCCAGATCCGGTGCTACGGCGGGGTGACAGACGGGACCATCGTGACGTGGTACGGCGCCCCGGTGAGCGTAGGACAACCCGTGGTCGCCTCCGCGGTGGAGGCAGGCGGGGGCAACCCAACCCAGGAATTCTTCGGCGCCTACCGAATTTACGCGGAAGGCACCGCCGTCAAGGACAACGCCGTGCAGGTCAAGATCCATACGGGGGCGGCAGCACCCACGGATATCTGCGTTCACTACGTCGGCTGAGCACATCGAACTCCTTAGTGTTTGTGCCGCCACCGACTCTGAGCCCGCGGGCGAACCTGGGCTGGTAGCGAAACCGGGCCACGGTCGATTCATGATCGACAGGACCGGCGAGGAGACGCTCGGCGCGGGGTCATCGAAGCGAACACAGCGATCGGCGACCCGGCAACACCCAAGACGCGTCCCATTCCGACCATCATCACCGCACGGTCATGTTTCGCATGCTCAATCAACTGGGAGGATAAGAATGCTTCGCAGTTCGCACACCCTTGTCGGACTCTTCGAGGACTGAGGCCGCCCGGGTCCTCTGCTGCGCGATGTCCGCGGTGAGGACGACGAAGGGGCGACCGCTTCGGCGGTCGCCCCTCCTTCGCTGTCTGATCAGAGGTTTTCTTCGAAGAAGCTTCCCAGCTTCGCCAACGCCTGGTCGACGTACTTCGGCTGGTCGTACAGGTCGTAGTGGCTCGCGCCCTGGACGACGAAGATGTCCTTCTTCTCCGAGCGGGCCCGGTCGAACAGTTCGAATCCGTCCCGGTAGGACCCGAAGCCGCCCGGCACGTCGCCGACGATGACCTGCAGCGGCTGGGTCAGCAGCACCTCGGCCAGATGGAAGGCGTCGAAGCCGACCGCCGCTTCGAGACCAGAGAAGCGCAGCTTGTTGGGAGAGCCGGCGCTCTGTCCCCTGGGGGTGGTGTAGTACTCGACGGCGTTGACGATGTCGATGTCGGTGATCCCGGCCTTTTCCCGCTCCTCGACCGAGGTGGGGATGTAGGTCGTGATGTGCGGCTCGGCGCCCCGGGCCTCGGCCGTGCGCTGCTTGCCGATCGCCTCGAGCGTGGCGACCGCGGCGTTGGCGCTCAGATCGCCTTCGCGCATTAGCCGTCCGTAGTTGGCGGCGACGACGGTGCCCAGCGCCTTGATCCGGTGGTCGGTCATCGTGGCGTTCGCGGCGTAGCCACCGCCACCGCAGATTCCGACGACACCGATGCGGTCTTCGTCGACGTAGTCCAGCGTCACCAGGTAGTCGATCGCGCAGCGGAAGTCCTCGACGCGGGTGGCGGGGTCTTCGAGGTAGCGTGGCTCGCCGCCGCTCGCGCCCTGGTGCGACGCGTCGAACGTCAGGGTCACGTAGCCGAGTTCGGTCAGCCGCTCGGCGTAGATGCTGCCGGACGTCTGCTCCTTGCAGCTGCTGATCGGGTGGGCGCAGATGATCGCCGGGTACTTCTTGGCCGGGTCGAAGCCATCCGGGAAGCGGACGTCGGCGGCGACGTCCCAGGCGCGGTTCTTGAAGGTCACGGATTCCATGGATGTTCTCCTCTCGTTCAGGAGGTCAGGTGCTCGCCGAAGAAGCCGGTGAGCTTGGTGACCGCGGGGGTGACGTGCTCGTCCTGGTCGTAGAGGGCGACGTGGGTGGCGCCGTCGATGACGAACAGTTCCTTGGGCTCGTCGGCCTTTTCGATGGCCTCGCGGCTGAAGTAGCCGGTGTCGGCGTCGGAGCCGATGATCATCAGCAGCGGCCGGGGCGCGATCAGCTTGATCATCGCGTAGGAGTCGTACTGTGCGATCTGGTCGATGCTGCGCAGCGGCCACTCGTTGGTGGAGTTGGTGTGTCCGCCGCGTGGGGTGCGGTAGTAGTCCTGGGCCTCGCGGTACAGGGTCGGAGCTTCCTCCAGGCCCTCGGGGCTCTCGGGCGCCCAGTTCTGCACGGCCGGGGCCTCGCCCCGCGCTTCGGCGGTACGCAGCGCGCCCGCCTGGTCGAGCATGGCCTGCAGGACCTCCGGGCCCTGGGTGCGGCCGAGGCCTTCGACCAGCAGGCTGCGGATGTCGACGGCGCTGACCGTGGCGACGGCCTTGATCCGGTGGTCGGTCTGCGCGGCGAACGGCACGTAACCACCGGACGCGCAGATGCCCAGCGCGCCGATCCTGGCCGGGTCGATGTCGTCGCGGGTGGTCAGGTAGGTGACCGCGGCCCGGACGTCCTCGGCGCGCTGGAAGGGGTTCTCCAGGCCGCGGGGCAGGCCCTCGCTCTCGCCCTGGTACGCGGCGTCGAACACCAGGGTGGCGTACCCCTCGCGGGTCAGGCGCTCGGCGTAGATCGAGGCGGTCTGCTCCTTCACGCCACCGCCGGGGTGGGACACGACGACGGCGGGCAGCGGGGCGCCGGTGTGGTCGTCCGGGGTGAACAGGAGACCGGCCAGCGCGAGCCCGGCGCTCGGGAAGGTGACATTCGTCTTCATCTTGAGGATCTTTCTTTCGGCTTTTGTTCGGCCGGGCGTTCCGTTCGGCCTCGTATTCGAGACTCACACGCGTCGCGTGCTCCTACAATGGGACGGTTCCAGCCCCGCACACCACTGTCCAGGGACACAATTGGCCCAGGCTCCCGAGTTGCACCTGTTGCGACAATGGGGTCATGAGCAGCGACGACCACGCCAACGAACTGGGGGAGTTCCTCAAGGCCCGCAGGTCCGAGGTGAGTCCCCGAACGGTCGGGCTGCCCGAGACCGGCGCCAAACGGCGGGTCAAGGGACTGCGCCGTGAGGAGGTCGCGCTCCTGGCCTCGATCAGCCCCGACTACTACACGCGCATCGAGCAGGGACGCAGGCAGGCGTCCGCGCCGGTGCTCGACGTCCTGGCGCGAGTGTTGCACCTGGACGACGACGAACGTGAATACCTGTTCGAACTCGCCGGAAAAGACGCCGAACGGCCACGCCGCCAATCCGCACAGAAGGTGTCACCACAGTTGGTGCGGGTGCTGAATGAACTGACCACGAGCCCCGCGCTCGTACTGGGCAGGCGAATGGACATTCTCGCCTGGAACCGGATGGCTTCCGCGCTGCTGGTCGATTTCGCGGCGATTCCGGAAAAGAAGCGGAATTACGTGTGGCTGATGTTTTCCGACCCTGCGTTCCGGAATTTGCACGTGGAGTGGGAAGCCATGGCCCGCACCGCTGTGGCGATGCTGCGGATGGAAGCCGGCCGCAACCCGCACGACCAGCGGATGGCCGCCCTGGTCGGTGAACTGTCGATGAAGGACGAGGACTTCCGCTCCTGGTGGGGTGATCATCGCGTCACCGCTCGTGAGCGGGGCAGCAAGACCCTTCGTCATCCTGTCGCGGGTGAGCTGACGCTCGACTGGGACGCGCTCACCTGTACGAGTGACCCCGAGCAGCAGCTCATCGTCTGGACCGCCGAGCCCGGCACCGCCGCACACGACGGCCTCAGATTCCTGTCGTCATGGGCGGCGAGTGAGGATCGCTCAGCGGTGGATCACTGAGAGCCCATTGGCGGATCCGGGCGGGTGGGTGTCGGCTATCGGTCTGGGCGGTGTGGAGTGGCTGATGTGACGGGTGAGGGGTCGTCCGGGGGCGTGAGTGGCAATGAGGGTTATAGAGAGGTAAGGCAAACATGGCGTGTCCTGAAGGTTCTCTTTGAGACGTTGAAGGTCTCAAAGGCGGCCTTCAGGACATAAGAGCTTCCACGTGGGGGCAGCGGAAGCGTGTCGCGAAAGCCACTTTCGGGACATGAACAGTGGGCGCCGACTTCGAGGCAACGCGCACTGCAAAAGGCCCGGCCGCGACAACTTTACCTTACCCCTCGATAGAACGACCATTGCCACTCGCGACCTCGACGCAAGGTGCCCATATAAGGAAAGAAAAATCAGGCATTCAAACAGCGTCGTCAGTCTCTTGTGGACACACTGAACAGTGTCGGGTCGCTGCCGCGAACACGACTCGCAGGCCCGGCCTAGTTCGACCACGTCATATTTTCCCTGCTTGTCAACAGAACATGACTTGCCATTCGCGACCGGGCCCGACTCCGCCGCCAAGCACTGAGACCGAGCTACAGAAGGTCGTCGTTGTGCTGACCGACCGAAGGCGCCGTAAGGGGAGCGAGGCGGCCGCCGTCGACGAGGATCGGCGACTTCGGGGCGAGGTGGGGGCCGACGCCGGGTTGGTCGATCTCATCGAACAGGTCCAGGTCGCGCAGGGCGCCACGGCCCAGTTCCTCGAATGTGCGGTAGCGCTGCCACAGGATGCGGTGGCGATCCAGCGCGGCGGCGGCCTCGTCGAACGTCGTGCTCCGGAACCAGCGGGCCAGCAGCGTCGAGATCACGTCACGGTGTTCGTAGCGGGCGGATTCCCGCGAGAAGTCGATGCCCAAAGACTCGCTCAGCGCGGTGAACGCGGCGGTGAGTCCGGTGGCTGTCAGCAACTTCGTCCAGTGGCGCTCGGTCAGCACCACGAGCATGACGCGCACCCCGTCGGAGGTGAGGAAGTCGCGGCCGTAGGTGCCGTAGACGTCGTTGCCGGATTTGGCGCGGTCGTGGTCGGTGACCTGCGCTTCCGCCAGGTAACCGAGGTTTCCCGCGGTGGCCAGGGCGACGTCTTCGAGGGCGACGCGGATCGCGCGGCCCTGTCCGGTCTCCTGGCGGTGCCGTTCCGCGGCGAGCAGGCCGATCGCCAGGTAAAGACCGGCGGCGACATCCCACGCCGGCAGCACGTGGTTGACCGGTGCGGGGGTTTCGGCGGAGCCGGTGATCAGCGGGAAACCGCTGCCCGCCTGGACGGTGTAGTCCACCGCGGCGCCCCCACCGGGACGGCCTTCGAGGAGCACGTGGATGACGTCAGGGCGACGAGCGGACAGTTCCGCGTAGCCGAGATCGGGATGCCGGTCGGTGTTGCTGACGACGACGCACGGTCCACCGTGGACGATCAGGTCCACGACCCGTTTACGGTCCACTTCGGACTCCAGGTCGATGGCGACGGCGCGCTTTCCCTTGTTCAGCCCCGACCAGTAGAGACTCGTGCCGGAGTCCGCCAGTGGCCACCGGGTCCGGTCGGCCGCGCCGCCGAGCGGTTCGACCCGGATGACGTCGGCACCGAGTTGGGCCAGGGTGAGGCCGCACAACGGGGTCGCGACGTAGCTCGAGATCTCGACCACTCGCAGCCCCTTGAGCAAGGCGGGACCTGCGTCAGGCATCGTCTTTCCCTTGCTGTCGGGTGAAGACGGGCTTGCGGCGTTCGCGGTGGGAGGCGAGGCCTTCGCGGACTTCCGGCCCGCCGAAGCCGTAGAACTCCAGCGCCAGCGACGAATCGAAGATCGCGCCCGCGACCTGCCGGTACCACGCGTTCAGGCTCTGCTTGGTCCAGCGGATGGCGTTCGGGGCGCCGAGGGCCAACTCGCGCGCGGCTTCTCGCGCGGTCGGCAGCAGGTCGGCGTCCTCGTCGACGCAGAGGGAGACCAGGCCGATCCGCTCCGCTTCCTCGCCGGTAAGCGGACGGCAGGTCATCAGGTAGTACTTCGCTTTGGCCATGCCGCACAGCAACGGCCAGCACACCGCGGCGTGGTCACCGGCCGCGACGCCGAGGCGCGTGTGCCCATCGATGATCTTGGCGGTCTTCGTGACCACCGAGACGTCGGCCAGCACACCGGCGACGAGCCCGGCGCCGACCGCGGGGCCGTGGATCGCCGACACGATCGGCTTCGAGCAGTCGATGACGTTGTAGACGAGGGCACGTGCCTCCCGCATCGTGCGGGTTCGGGTGTCGTAGTCGTTCGACAGCTTCTCGACCAGGTCGAACGAACCACCGGCGGAGAATCCCTTGCCCTCACCGCGCAGCAGGATCGCCATGACGGCGGGATCCCGGTCGAACTCCCGCCAGATGTCGGCCAGATCAGCGTGCGCGGCCTCGCTGACCGCGTTGAGGTTCGGCGCGTCCAGGACGAGTTCGACGACGCCCGCGTCGTCCGGGCCGTCCACCCGGAGGTTCTCGAAACGTGCGTAGCGGCTCATGCGCTTCCCTTCTTGCTCTGGCCGAGGAACAAGCCTTCGTGGTCGTACTTGCGGAGCCGGGCCAGGTCGTCGGCGCACACCTCGGGCAGTTCCTCGAGATCGTCCGCCACCGCGAGTTCCCAGCCACAGCGCGAACGGGCGTGCTCCACCCGATCGGCGAGTGGTTCCGGACCCGGTGCGATGTGGGCGAGCACCAACTCGCCGTCGCTTCGGGTCAGGATCCCGACGTCGGTCACCACGGCTCGTACGCGCGCACCCGGACTGGTGACGTAATCGCAGCGCTCCACGAACCGGCGTGGGCTCATCGTCCCGACGACCAGCGTCTCGTCGGCGTTGGTGACCACGTCGTTCGCGCCACCCGATCCGACGAGGTACGGCCCGCCGGCGATCCGGGTCGTGTTGATGTTGCCCAGCCGGTCGATCTCGGCCGCGCCGACACAGGCGATCGACCGCGTGAACGGCCCGTTCACCACCGTGCCGAGCACCTGTTCGGTGTCGAGCAGCATCGACGACGTCGGGAAGTTCGCGAAGCTGAAGATGAACGGGTCGCCCGGTGTCGGCGTGTAGTCCCAGAGCCCCAGTTCGGCGGCGAGCGCGACACGGTGGCCGTCGGCCTTGGCCGTCTCGACACCCACCCAGGCCGCTAGGTTCGCCAGACCCGCACCGGCGAGGACGGCGTCGGCGCCGGTCTCCGCGATCCGTGCCCGGACGAGACCGGCCAGCCAGGTGGCCGCGCGTTCGGCCGGCGTCGCGGGGCCGCTGTGCTCGCCCCGGCCGGTGGGCGGTGTCGGCTCACCGCTGGAGTGGACGAGCGCGTCGAGCCGTGCCTTGCCGAGTTTCGCGAGGTATGCGTCATGGTCGGCGGGCTCGAGGATCCACTGACGGATCCAGTCGTCGAACTCCGGCGATCGGCTCGCTTCCCGTGCGGAGATCCAGAACGCGACGTCCTCGGCGTAGCCCTCCACCGGCAGCCGTGTGCCTTCCGGACCGGCGAAGACCCCTCCGGGATGCGCACCGAACGGCGCCTCCACGACGGCGAGCACCCGGTGCGCGGGGACGCGGACCAGCGACGACCAGGGGCGGAGATCGTCGACGACCTTCTCCACCGTGGCGAGGACGCCACGACGGGCGGCGAACGCGCCGATCGAACCCTCGAACATCGGGGGAGCGATCGCGAGGTTGCCTTGCCGGTCGGCGACCGCGGCGTGCACCAGCGCGACGTCCGGCACCAGTGGTGAGACCAGGCCCACCCGGCCGAACCGGGTGTCGACCTCCTCGTAGCCCTCGTTCCCGCCCATCGAGGAGTCCCGCACGGACCCGGTGACGACGGCGGGCACGCCGGTGGCCGCGGCCCGCAAACGCTGGATGTAGCTCAGGAACGACCAGTTCTCGACTTCGACCGAACCGTCCGCGTAGGCCTTTTGGAACACCGGGTTCGGCGTGAACACCGGGAACGAGTCACCGGAGTAGACGGTGACGACCTTCTCGACGCACCCGGAGCGGAACAGGACCGCGCCCAGCGACGACAGGCTCGCCATGATCAGCGTGAACTTCGAGGGCTTCCCCCAGTGCTGCCGGGCCAGTTCCCGGACCAGCGCGCTCCAGCGGCTGTGACCCATCATCACGTGCACGGCGTCACCGGCGCGGACGTGCCGCGTGATCGCCTCGTCCAAGCGGCAGAAGTCGGTCATGAGGGCACTCGTTCGACGAGATCGACCTTGACGTGGTCAGGGCGCTTCAAGCTGCCCTCGGGGACGAAATCGACCACTGTCTTGACGTTGAGGGCGGAGCGGATCCGTTGCTCGATGGTCGCGCGGAGTCCGGTCTGCTGCTCGGGAGTCAGACCAGTGTCCTCCACGACGACCGGAAGCGGACGCTGCGTCGAATGTCCCTCGAAGTCGGCGCGGATCCGCATCTCGCCGGTGGTCAGTTCGGCGACGAGTTGCTTGATCGCCGAAGGGAAGACGTTGATCCCGCGCACGATCAGCATGTCGTCGGTGCGGCCGACGCACCGGATCTTGTAGCCGGTGCGGCCGCAGGAACAACCGGTCCCGGTGACGACGACGTGATCGCGGGTGCGGAACCGCAGCAACGGGGACGCCTGGCGCCGCAACGCGGTGTAGACGAGTTCGCCTTGCGCGCCTTCGACCGGGGCGATCTGTTCGCCGGTGTCGGGGTCGATGAGTTCGGCGATCATCAAGTCGGGGGAGAGGAAGTGCATCCCGTCGGCGGCTTCGCATTCACCCCAGTACGTGCAGGCGATGTCCGTGCCGCCCAGCATCTCCCGCGACGTCGCACCCCACAGCGATTCGAGCTTCTCTCGAACGGCGGGAAGCCCGCCGCCGGGTTCGCCGCCGACGCTGATCGCGCGGACACCGAGGTCCCGTGCTGGACGGCCGACGATCTTCGGTGCCTGTTCGGCGAGGTGGGCGAGGAAGTATGGCGTACCGATCAAGGCGTTGGGGCGCTGATCGGCTTGGACGCGCAGGAGCCTTTCCGCGCCGGCCTCCGCACCGACTGGGATGTCGACGATCCCCATGTACTGGAGGATCTGCACGATCGGCAGCCCGCCCACGAACCCTTTGCTCATGCCGAAGCCGTGCAGCAATAGGTCACCCGGCCGGAAACCGTTGGCGTACAACGCTCGCGCGCCGAGTTCGCACCAGGTGGTGAGGTCGCTCGCCGTCAGGCCGACGTAGGACGGGCTGCCCGTGGTGCCGGACGACGCCTGGATCTGCACGACGTCGGACATCTCCGCGGCGACGTGTGTGCCCAGCGGCGGGGCGGCGGCGAGGCTGTCGCGCAGTTCCTGCTTCTCGGTGAAGGGGAGCCCGGCGAGATCGTCCACCGTCCGGATCTTCGTGAGATCGGCACCGATCTTCGCCTGATAGAACGCGCTGTGCGTGGCGAGATAGGCGATCTGCTCACGCAGACGCTCGTTCTGTACCTCGCGGGCAACGGCGGGGGAGAGGGTTTCGACCGCACTCCAGTGCCGTGCGGAGAACGGGGTGGCCGCCATTTCAGCTCACCACCACGAGGGTCTCGGCTACGCAGGCTGGTTTGGCCGCGCCGTCGAGTTCGACGACATACCGGGTCGTCACCGTGACCCCGGCCGGTCCTGGCTTCAGCTCGGTGAAGGTCGCGGACGCACGCAGCCGGGAGCCGACGGGGACCGGCGCGGGAAAGCGGACCTTGCCGAGTCCGTAGTTGATCCGTGCCGTGCCGAAGTCCAGCCGGTACAGCTCCCGGGCGAAGTGCGGGATGAGCGACAGAGTGAGGAACCCGTGCGCGATCGTCGTGCCGAACGGGCCGGTCGCGGCGAGTTCCGGGTCGGTGTGGATCCACTGGTGGTCGCCGGTGGCTTCGGCGAACGCGTCGATCCGCGCCTGGTCGACGGTGAGCCAGCCGGTCGGGCCGAACTCTTCGCCGAGTACGGCCCGCACGTCGTCCGCCGAGGCGAAAACCCGCGTCACGAGGTCACCTTCTCGAACACCGCGGCCAGCCCCTGACCGCCGCCGATGCACATGGTCTCCAGCGCGTAGCGCGCGTCCCGGCGGTGGAGTTCACGCGCCAGCGTGGCGAGGATCCGAGTACCCGTCGCCCCGACGGGGTGACCCAGCGAGATACCGGAGCCGTGCACGTTCAGCCGTTCGAAGTCGGACTCGCCGAAGCCCCATTCGCGCGTGCAGGCGAGGACTTGGGCGGCGAACGCCTCGTTGAGTTCGATGAGGTCGAGGTCGGCGAACTTCAGCCCCGCTTTGGCGAGTGCCGCCGCGGTGGCGGGGACGGGGCCGATGCCCATGATCTTCGGGGCGACCCCGGCGACGCCGTAGGAGACGAGCCGCACCAGCGGGCGCAGACCGAGTTCGGCGGCGCGCTCGGGGTGGGTGACGACGCAGACGGCCGCCGCGTCGTTCTGGCCGCTGGCGTTGCCGGCGGTCACCGTCGCTTCGGGGTCTTGTTCACCCAGAACGGGGCGCAGCTTGGCGAGGGTCTCGGGGGTGGTGTCGGCGCGCGGGTGTTCGTCGGTGTCGACGACGACGGTGCCCTTCTTTGTCTCGACCGGGACCGGGACGATCTCCTCGGCGAACACCCCGGACTTCTGCGCGGCGACCGCGCGCTGGTGCGAGGTGAAGGCGAGCCGGTCCTGCTCTTCGCGGGTGATCCCGTAGTCGCGCCGGAGATTCTCGGCGGTCTCCAGCATTCCTCCCGCGACGGGGTAGTGCTTGCCGCCGGGTGTGGCGCGGCCGCGGTTGAGCGCGTCATGCAGCATCACCCCGCCGCCCTTGGCACCCCAGCGCAGGTCGGTGGCGTAGAAGATCACGTTGCTCATGCTCTCCGCGCCACCCGCGACGATCACGTCGCTGACCCCGGCCTGCACCTGGAGGGCGGCCTGGACCACGGATTGCAGCCCGGAGCCGCACCGCCGGTCGACCTGCATTCCGGGCACGGTCACCGGCAGACCGGCGTCGAGGGCGGCGACGCGGCCGATCGCGGGCGCCTCCGCACTGGGGTAGCAGTGGCCGAGGATGACGTCGTCGATGGCTTCGGGGTCGATCCCGGTGCGCTCGAGCAGTCCGGTGAGCGCGATGGTGGCGAGGTCGGCGGCAGGGACGCTCTTGAGCGAGCCGCCGAAGCGGCCGATCGGGGTCCGGACGGGTTCGCAGATGACGGCGTCACGCATGGGGAGTGCCTTCCTCGTACAGTTCGACTTCCAGGCTGGTCCGTGGCGTTCCACCGGGCCCGACCAGCTCCAGCACGGAGCCGTCCGCGCGCAGGAGCGCGGGCTCGCCGCAGAACAGCGGTGCTTTGTTGCGATGACTCAAGCGCTTCACCCGGGCGCCGGGCCGGTCCAGCCGCAGGACCTCGGCGAGCGCGAGGGACATCAGCGGGCCGTGCACGACCAGACCGGGGTAGCCCTCGGCGCGGGTGGCGTAGGGCCAGTCGTAGTGGATGCGGTGGGGGTTCGCGGTGGCCGCGGAGAACCGCATCAGCAGGGTCGGATCGGTGGCGAAGTCCCACGTGCCCCCCTCGGCGCGGCGGACCGGCGCGCCGACGGGGTCGAAGTCGGCCGGTTTCGGCTCGGCGGGCGTGCCTCGGTCGCGGTAGATCAGGTCCTGGCGCTCTTCCAGGCACAACGGTCCATCCTCTGTGGACAGACGCGTGCGCACGACGACGATCACCAGACGACCGGATCGGCCGGATTTCTCCGTCACCGAGTCCACAGTGGATTCGCGGACCACGGTGTCGCCGACCTTCAGCGGGGCGTGGAACCTCACTTCGCCGCCCGCGAACATCCGGCGGGGCAGGTCCACCGGCGGCAGGAACGTGCCGCGAGCCGGATGCCCGTCGTCACCCAGCTCCGACGAGACCGGCCAACGGGGGAGCGCGACCCAGTGCCACAGCGGCGGCAGGTCGTCGCCGGTCAGCAGGGCGGGCAGCCCGTCGTCGAACAGAGCGGCCAGCGCCGCGACCGGCGCCGGATCGACCAGCTCCCGGGTGGTGACGGTGTGTGGAGCCCACTGCTCCATCACATGAACCTTCCGCCGGTCACTTCCAGCACCGTGCCGGTCATGTAGGACGAGAGGTCCGAGGCCAGGAAGAGGGCGACGGAGGCGACTTCGCCGACCTCACCGGCCCGGCCCATCGGGATCTCGGCCATCTTCTGGTCCCACACCTTGGCGGGCATCGCTTCGGTCATCGCGGTGCGGATCAGCCCGGGCTGGATCGCGTTCACCCGGACACCGTGATGGGCGAGTTCCTTGGCCGCGGCCTTGGTCAGTCCGACGATGCCTGCCTTGGCCGCGGAATAGTTGGTCTGGCCGACCATGCCGACCTTGCCCGAAAGCGAGGAGATGTTCACGATCGAGCCGCGGCCGCGTTCGCGCATGATCGCCGCGGCCTTGCGGACGCCGTTCCAGCTGCCCTTGAGGTGCACGTTGATCACCTGGTCGAACTGGTCTTCGGTCATCTTCCGGAGAGTCGCGTCGCGGGTGATCCCGGCGTTGTTGACCAGGATGTCCACCGGCGCGGGGGCAGCTGCCAGCAGTGCGTCCACATCGGACGCCTTCGTGACGTCGCAGCGGACACCGACGCCGCCCAGTTTCTCGGCGGAGCGTGCGGCCGCGTCGCCGTCGAGGTCGCCGAGCACCACGCGGGCGCCTTCGGCGGCGAACAGTTCGGCGATGGCGTACCCGATGCCTTGGGCGCCGCCGGTGACGACCGCGGTCCGATCGGTCAGCAAAGACATGGTGTGGGTTCCTCAGATCTTGTGGCGGGCGATGAGCTGGGCGGCGATGACGTTGCGCTGGATCTCGTTGGTGCCCTCACCGACGATCATCAGCGGCGCGTCACGGAAGTAGCGTTCGACGTCGTATTCCTTGGAGTAGCCGTAGCCGCCGTGCACGCGGATGGCGTCGAGGGCGACCTGCATCGCGGACTCCGACGCGAAGAGCTTGGCCATTCCGGCTTCCATGTCGGCGCGTTCGCCCGCGTCGAGTTTCTCGGCGGCGTCGAGGGTGAGCAGGCGCGCGGCACGCATCTTGGTGGCCATGTCGGCGAGCAGATTTCCGACCGACTGGTGTTTCCAGATCGGCTTGCCGAACGATTCCCGCTCCTGCGCGTACCGGACGGCGTCGTTCAACGCGGCCTGCCCGACGCCGAGCGCGCGGGAGGCGACCTGGATCCGGCCGACCTCCAGGCCGCGCATCATCTGCGCCCAGCCCTGGTTCGGCGTCCCGCCGAGCACGGCGTCCGCGCCGACCCGGCGGCCGTCGAAGACGATCTCGCAGGCCTCGACACCGCGATAGCCGAGCTTCGGCAGCTTCTTCGAGATCGTCAGCCCGTCGCCGGGTTCGACGAGGAGGACGCTCATCCCGCGATGGCTGGGGGAGGCGTCGCGGTCGGTGAGGCACAGCAGCCCGATGAGCCCCGAGTGGGCGGCGTTGGAGATCCAGGTCTTCGAGCCGGTGATCGAGTACCCGTCGCCGTCGGGGGCGGCGTGGGTCCGCATCGCCTGCAGATCACTGCCCCCGGCGGGTTCGGTGAGCGCCATGGTGGCGCGGATCGTGCCCTCGGCCATCGCGGGCAGGTACTTCTCACGCTGTTCGGGTGTGCCGAAGGTCTTGATCAGGTAGGTGATGACGGAATGGCCGCCGATCGCACCGGCCAGGCTCATCCAGCCTCGGGCGAGTTCTTCGGTGACTCGCGCGAAGCACGCCGTACTGACGTCGACACCGCCGTATTCGGCGGGAGCCAGCAGCCCGAAGAAGCCGAGCTTCTTCATCTCGTCGATGAACTCGGCCGGGTAGACGTCGTCCTCTTCGAACTCGCGGACGCGCGGGCGGACCCGCTCGTCGACGAACTCCGCCACCAGGGCCACCATCTGCTTTTCGTCGTCGGACAGCGTCATCGCCGCAACCCTTCCCTTTCCTGCCGGAGGACGCGCCGCGCGCGATCCAGCACCGGCTTGTCGACCAACTGCCCCTCCACCGCGACCGCGCCGTCCCCGGCCGTGGTGACCACCGAGTGAGCCCAGCGGATTTCTTCCCGAGACGGGCGAAGCGCCGCCGCGGCGACCGAAACCTGCAGCGGATGCACGCACAACTTCCCCGTGAACCCCAGCTGGCGTGCGTAGCGGACGTCATGGGCAAGGCGCTCGCTGTTCCGCAAGTCGCCGGTCACGCCGTCCACTGGACCGGGGAGACCACTCGCCGCCGACGCGAGAACGAGCGCTCCTCGTGCGGGCGCGAGCGCGTCGATGTCCGCGGGATCGACTCCCAGTTCCGCCGCCAGGTCGAACGTGCCCAGTGCCAGCCGGTGCACGTTCGGCACGGACGCGATCTCCCGCGCGTCGAGTACGCCTCGGGCGGTTTCTATCAAGGCGATCAGGACAGGCAATACGCCCAACTCGCCCGCGGCGGTGCGGGCGCTGACCGGATCGGCTTTGGGCACCATGACCACGCACCGGAACCTGGCCAGCGCGGCGAGGTCTTCGTCGTGCCAAGGGGTGCCCGCCGCGTTGACCCGCACCGCGCAGTGCGCGTGTTCGCCCAGCCAGGCGACGACCTGCTCACGCGCGTAGACCTTGCGCTCGGGCGCGACGGCGTCTTCGAGATCCAGCACGACGAGATCGGCTTCGGCGCGCTCCGCCTTGGCGAAGCGCTCCGGACGATCGCCGGGAACGAACAGCAGCGTGGCCGCGTCCCGCACCCGGTTCACCAGGCGTTCGGCCCGCGTGGTCATCGCCGGGCTCCGCGCACCAGACCGCCGCCGATGATCAGCCGCTGGATCTCGCTGGTGCCCTCGTAAAGCCGCAGAAGCCGCACATCGCGGTAGATCCGCTCGACCGGGAGCTCGCGCATGTAGCCACTGCCACCGTGGATCTGCACGGCGAGATCGGCGACCTTGCCCGCCATCTCAGTGCAGTACAGCTTCGCCGCGGACGGCCCGATCCGCCGGTCCTCGCCGGACACGTACCGCTTCGCCGTTTCGCGCACCAGCGCCCGCCCGGCCAGCACCCCGGTCTGCTGGTCAGCGAGCATCGCCTGCACCAGCTGGAAGTCACCGATCGGTGTGCCACCCTGGGTGGCCGTCGTGGCCTGGGTGACCGATTCGTCCAACGCGCGCTGGGCGGTACCGACCGCCAGCGCGGCGATGTGGACGCGACCGCGGGCCAGCGACGTCATCGCGGCGCGGTAACCGGTGTCTTCGTCGCCCCCGACCAGGCTTGAACCCGGTACCCGGACGCCGGTGAACGAGACGTTCGCGGTCCAGGCGCCTTCCTGGCCCATCTTCTTGTCCTTGGCGGCGACTTCGACGCCGGGGGTGTCCGCCGGGACCAGGAAGACGGCGATCCCCGTCCCGGACGCGTCGGCGGGACGGGTGCGGGCGAACACCACGAACAATCCGGCGATGGGTGCGTTGGTGATGAAGCATTTCTCGCCGTCGATCACCCAGTCGTCACCGTCGCGGACCGCTTTGGTGCGCAGGCCGGCAGGGTTCGATCCGGCGCCCGGTTCGGTCAGTGCGAACGAGGCCACGACCTCGCCCGAGGCGATGCGCTCCAGCCACTCGGCCTTCTGCTCCTCGGTGCCGAAGTTCACCAGCACCTGCCCGGCGATGCCGTTGTTGGTGCCGAACATCGACCGCAGGGCCAGCGCTGTGTAGCCGAACTCCATGGCGAGTTCGACGTCCTGGGTCAGGTCGAGGCCGAGGCCGCCCCACTCCTCGGGGATCGCGTAACCGAACAGGCCCATCTCGGCCACCTGCTCGCGCAGATCGTCCGGGATCGCGTCGGTGTCCATGATCTCCCGCTCGCGCGGCACGACCTTCGCGCGGACGAAGTCGCGAACGAGGGTCAGGATCGGCTTGAAGTCCTCGGGGGTCACGGCTGACATGCTCCACACTATGCATCATCCCGGCGACGAGCACAAAATATATTTTATCAAGTTCTGGTGTGGATCACAGTTCGCGGGTTAACGTCTTCCGGTGAGCCGAGGCAATCTGAAGGCGCTCGCCGCCCAGGAGATCAGGCGGCGGATCTTCGCGGGGGAGCTGCGACCTGGCACCAAAATCGACCAGGAAGCTGTCGCGGAGGAGCTCGGGATCAGCAAGCTGCCCGTGCGCGAAGCGCTGATCACGCTCGACCACGAGGGCGTCGTCGAGCACATCGCCCGGCGGGGCGCGTACGTCGCCGAGCTGACCCGGGACGACATCCGGGACCAGTACCGTGTCTTCGGGTTGGTGTCCGGCCTGGCGGCCGAGCGTGCCGCGAAGAGTCTGTCGTCGGAGAGTCTTCAGGCGCTGGTCGACCTCGCCGACCGTGCGGAATCGTGCGTCGATCCCATCGAGCAGGAGCGGCTCAACTTCGAGTTCCATCGGCGGATCAATCACGGTTCGGCTTCGCGCAGGCTCATTTCGATCCTCGGCATCCTCGGGAAGACGGTCTCGCACGGGTTCTACGAAGCTCACGAGGACTGGCCCGCGAAGGCGCGGGAAGATCACCGTCGGATCGTAGATGCGTTGCTGGCGCGCTCCGGCGATCGTGCGCGGACGGCGGTGGAGAGGCACTTCGCCGACGGCGCCGAGCGGGCCGTCGCCCTGCTGGAAGCGCAAGGATTCTGGGACCGCGTTTAGTCCTCTGAAGGTCGGCCTGGGCGCGACCGTACCGGATCTTCAAGCGGCCATGAGTGGCGATTCGGGTTCAAGGCGAACGTGGCGTGTCCTGAAGGCTCCTTTGAGCCGCAGTGCCGTGTCGCGAAAGCCACTTTCGGGGCATGTGGTGTCCTGAAAGTGGCTTTCGCGACCGAGCTGCGACGCCGGCTCCGGGGGAACGCGCATCGCAGCAGAGGTGCCGACCACGACCGGCGGTTTCGGGTTGCCTAGTCGCGGCCCGCGTGCTCAGCCCGATCCCGTTGACGCTGCTCTCCTTGACCTCGAAGCTAGAGCAAGCATAATATAAAATATTAACTAATCGACACAGGAGGCCGCCATGACCCCGGATCACGAACTGAGCCTCCGGGAGCTGGCGATCCTCCGCGCGGTGGCCTCCGGTCGAGCGGAGATCACGTGCAGCAGTGAGCCAGATCTGTTCATCGACGGGCTGCCGTGCTGCGACCAGTACACCGCGCACGGGCTTGCGCATCGCGCCCTGATCGTCCCAGCGCGGCCGGGGCCGGTCGGGCATCGCGTCCAGGCCCGGCTGACCGCGGCGGCGGCCGGAATCATGGGCGAAGCGGCGTGAACACCGAAGAAGACGGCGAGCGGGGCGGCGGCCGGAAAGGTCGTCGCCCCGCTCGTGACCAGCGAGTGTTACTCCTCGTCGGCCCAGAGGCCGCGCTCCTCGAGCACCTTGATGACGCTGTCGGCGCCTTCGAGGATGTGCTGCTCCGCGATGGTCCGCGCCTTGCGGACGTGCCGTCCCCGCAGGGCCTGGACCAGTTCCGCGTGGTCGTTGCGGGTGGCGGTGACGTGCTCCTCGATCGAGGCGTAGAAGCGGTTCGGCAGGTGCTTGACCACCGAGCTGAGCAGCAGCGTCAGCCGGTGCGAGTCGGCGGCGAGGTTGATCTGCCGGTGGAAGTCGTGGCCGAGACGAGCGAGGGTTTCCTGGTCGCCGGCTTCGACGGCCTTCTCGAAGTCCTCGTTGATGGCTTCGAGCCGCGTGATCTGATCGGGAGTGATCTTCTTCGCGGCGCGGGCGGCCAGCTCGGACGAGAACTGGGCCTGCGCCCAGAAGAGGTCCCGGATGTCCTGCCGCGAAACCGGGGCGACGACGAAACCGCGGCGGGGGACCAGCTCGACGAATCCTTCGCTGCGCAAGGAGAGCAGGCCTTCGCGGACCGGTGTGTTGCTGACGCCCACGGCTTCCGCGATCGGCTCGGTGCGCAGGAACTCGCCCGGTTTGACCTGACCGGACATGATGAGCTCGCGCACGTAGGTGGCGACCTCCTCAGGCAGCTGCTGCCGGCTTTCACTGCTCCGGAGCCTGATCGAGTTGTCGGCCACCCGGCACCTCCCCAATTCGGTTGCGAACATCATATACAACGTTCTGTCGATTATGGCATGGCGTCCACCGCCGATCGTTCCGGCTGAAACATAATATTTCGTGGAGGGAATGCGATGACGACCGAGGTGAGCGGGCCGTTGACCGGGGTGCGGGTGATCGCGCTCGCCGGGATGGGGCCGACGCCGTTCGCGAGCATGCTGTTGGCGGACATGGGTGCCGAGGTCGTGCGGGTGGCCCGTCCGGCGAACCGCCGGGGGCGCGCGCTGGGGCAGACCGAAGGGATGGCGCCCGAGCACGACCTCGCCAATCGCGGGGTGGGCACGGTCGAGGCCGATCTCAAGAGTGCCGCCGGAGTCGATTCGGTGCTCCGCCTCGTCGAGGGCGCCGACGTGTTCATCGAGGGATATCGGCCTGGGGTGACCGAGCGACTCGGCCTCGGGCCGGAGGCGCTTCTCCGGCGCAATCCCGCGCTCGTGTATGCCCGTTTGACCGGGTACGGCCAGACCGGGCCGTTGGCGCAGCAGGCGGGTCATGACATCAACTACGTCGCGCAGTCCGGTGCCCTGCACGCGATGGCGAGGGCGGGGGAGGCCCCGCGGCCACCGATCAACCTGCTCGGCGACTACGCGGGTGGCGCGCTGGCCGCGGCCTACGGGATCGTGTGCGCCGTCCTGGAAGCCCGGTGTTCGGGTCGTGGCCAGGTGATCGACGCGGCGATGCTCGACGGCGTCGCGCTGCTCACGGCCAAGCTCCAGGGGCTGCGCGCCGCCGGTCGCTACAGCGACGAGCCCGGCACCAACTACCTCGATTCCGGCGCGCCGTTCTACGACACCTATCAATGCGCGGACGGGCGATACGTCGCGGTCGGAGCGTTGGAGCCCGACTTCTACCGTGAGTTCGTCTCGCGGCTCGACGTCGACCTTTCCGAATGGCCCGAACAAGACGACCGCGCGGAGTGGCCGCGCCTGCGAAAACTGATCGCCGAGGCGTTCGCGGCGAAGGATCGTGACGAGTGGGCTCGGATCTTCGAAGGTACCGACGCCTGCGTCACGCCGGTGCTCACGTTCGACGAAGCCGCGGAGCATCCGCACAACGCCGAACGTGAGGTCTTCCGCCGGGTCGGCGGCGTGCTGCATCCGAAGCCCGCGCCCCGGCTGGGGCGGACGCCCGCTCGCGAGCCGCGGCCGCCGGTGGCGGACGTGCTGGACGTGGAAAAGCTGATCAGCGCTTGGTCAGCCGCGCAGTCTCCGACGGCAGCATCCCGAAGCGCTCGCGGTACTGGTGGGCGAACCGTCCGGGATGGAAGAAGCCCCATCGCGCCGCGATCTCGGTGACCGACCAGCGCGTGTCCGACACCAGTTCGAGGTGGACCCGGTCGAGACGGACGCCGCGAAGGTACGCGGTGGGGGACATGCCGACCACCTCCTGGAACCCCGCTTGGAGGGCACGAGCGCTGATCCCGGCCTTCGCCGCGAGATCGGCGGTCGTGAGCTCCTCCTCGGGAAACCGGTCGATGTGGTCGATGATCTCCCGGATCTTCGAGTGCCTGCTGTGCGCGGGCTTGCTGTGCAGGTCCGGGCTCAGCTGACTGGGCACCGTCATGAGCAGCTGGCTCATCAGGGCCGATTCCAGTTCGTGGCAGGCGGCCGGGATGGTCGCGACTCCGCCTTCGCGGCTCAGCTCCGTGTAGAGGAAGCCGACGGTCGCGAGCAGTGCCTGCGCCGAACTGGATTCCAAGGGAAACGTCAGGTCGAAGGCGATTTCCTCGTCCACCGGCCGTCCGATCAGCTTCGCGGCGTGCGCCTCGAGAAGGTCCTTCGGCAGCTTGACGTGGTACTGCCACGAGTCGGCGCTCCACTGCACCATGACCGGGGCCTCGGGGACGAAGGCGACGCCGGCCTCGCCCGCGGCGAAACTGCGCTCCACGCCGTTCTGCTCCACCGTGCTGTGCCCGGTGACCGGTAGGTTGACGTGGTAGCAGAGCCGCATCGCGGGGCCGACGATGGTGGTGTCCGCGCCGTAGGACATCCGGGCGATCGTCAGCCGCAAGGACGGGGCGAGGTCGAGCCGGAACTTCAGGTCGCGGCTTTCGGCCACGTGCACCTCGTGGCTGGCGAAGGTCTTCGTGACCTGCTCGTGGGCGACGTCGAGGTCGCCGGTGCGGAAGTTGAGCGGGCGCATGACGTCCTCCTCGCGCCTCGTTGCGACTGCTCAAATATATCATATTTAGACCAGCGAGGCCTCGACCTGCGAAAAGTGGATGCCTGCACTTCGCTCACGGGATGGTGACGGCCGCCACGCAGGCTTACTTTCTCCACACCAGTGCAGCACCGAGCACACCAGTGGAGTTGTGCGACATGAGTGAACAGAACAATACGCCGGTCCTCGAACGGACCCCTGTGGACGGCCCCTGCCCTCGCTGCGGGGCCGCCGAACTCCGCCGTTACCCCGTCGTTTCCGAGGGTGGCTGGTTCCAAGTCGTCAAATGCCAGAACTGCCTGCTGTCGATCGAGCGCACGCCGTGGTCACGGCTCGGCCCGATCCAGCTCCTGTCCGACCTGCTGTAGCGGAGGAATCAACGATGATCGCAGTCGATGTCGGCGGCACGTTCACCGACGTGGTGGCCCTGCGGGACGGGGAGATCCGCACCGCGAAGGTGTCCACGTCCTACACCGAGGTCTACGGGCCGGTTCTGGAAGGAGCCGCGACCCTCGGCGTGGAGAACGCCGAGGTGTTCAATCACGCCAGCACGCACGGCCTCAACGCCGTGATCACCCGGCGCCTGCCCAAGATCGGGTTCCTGACCACCGAGGGCCACCGCGACATCCTCGACATGGGACGCGTCTGGCGGCCCGCGTCGGCCATCCTGGACCCGCGCTGGCGGCGCAGCTTCGGCGACGCGGCCCGTCCGCTGGTCGAGCGCTACCTTCGCCGGGGCATCAGCGAGCGGATCACCGCCGACGGCGGCGTCTTGTTCGAACTGGACGAAGCGCAGGCGCGAGCCGAACTGGAGGTGCTCCGCCGGTGCGGTGTCACCGGGGTCGCGATCTGCCTGATCAACGCCTACGTCAACCCGGTGCACGAACTGCGGCTGCGCGACCTGGTCCGTGAGGTCGTCGGCGACGTCCCCTGCTCGATCTCCAGCGAGGTCTCTCCACTCGCCAAGGAGTACGCGAGGGCGTCCACCACGGTGGTCGACACGCTGATGAAGATCATCTATTCCGACTACACCGCGAAACTGGAGAAGGGGCTCGCCGACCTGGGTTTCACCGGGCAGCTCAACTTCGCCGACTGCGCGGCCACGCTCGTCCCGTCCGATCGCGCGATGGAGCAGCCGTTCCGCATCGTCTTCTCCGGTCCGGCCGCCGGGACGGTGGCCTGTGCCCACTTCGGCGCGCTGATCGGGGAGCGGGACCTCCTGTGCGCCGACGTCGGTGGCACGTCGTGCGACATCAGCGTCGTGACGGCGGGCGAACCGTTCGTCAACACGTCCTTCGAACTGGAACACGATCTCGTCGTCAACGCGCTCGCCAACGACATCTCCAGCATCGGGGCGGGCGGCGGCAGCATCGTCGCGATCGGCTCCGCCGGTGAGGTCAAGGTGGGCCCGGACAGCGCGGGAGCGGATCCCGGCCCCGCTTGCTACGGCCGCGGCGGGACGCAACCGACCACCACCGACACCTGCCTGATGATCGGCATCATCGACCCCGAACGTTTCGCCGGAGGCAAGGTCGATCTGGACCCGGCCCTGGCCAAGCAGGCGTTCGAGAGCCTCGATACGGAGTTCACGCTCGCTCAACGGGTTCGCTACGCCTACGAGATGGCCGTCAACAACATGGCCGAGGGCGTGTTCAACATCGCCATCAAGAACGGCGTCGACCCGCGTGACTACAGCCTCGTCGCCTACGGCGCGGCCGGTCCGATGCTGCTGCCCGCGGTGCTCGACACGGTGCACTGCAAGCAGGTGATCGTGCCGCCGAACCCCGGCCTGTTCTCCGCGCTGGGCCTGCTGTCGGCCGACCAGGTCTTCACCGTCAATCGCAGTGCCTACCTCGTCCTCACCCCGGAGGCGGCGCCGAAGATCGACGCGCTGTTCACGGAGATGGAGGAGCGGCTGCGAGAAGGGCTCGACGGCGGGACCCGCGTGACCTTCCACCGGAGCATGGACGCGCACCTCGTCGGCCAGAGCTGGGAGACGCCGTTCGTCCCGGTGCCGGACGGCACGATCGACGACACCGCGATCGCCACCATGATCGGCGCCTTCCACGACACGTACGAGGGCCGGTCGGGCAACCGCTTCGAGATGCTCCCCGTCGAGGGCGTGACCTTCCGCGTGCGGGCTGTGCTGGACACCCCGAAGGTGACCTACCCGGAACTCCCGGTTCGCGGCGGCGAACCGCTCAAGCCGGTCCGGACGACCGTGCTGCGTTACCTCGGCGACGGAGAGGCCGGCCAGGAAGCCGCCGTCTACGACCGCGCCGCACTGCGCTCCGGTGACGTGCTCGAAGGACCGGCCATTGTGGACGAAGGCCTGTCGACCACGCATTTCGGTGCGGGGCAGCGCGCGAGCGTCGGCCGATACGGCGAACTGATCATCCGGAGGAAGTGACCACAGTGGACACACGTTTGCGCGACATCTCCGACGACGAGTTCAACGCCGCCTACGGCAGTGACCGGTTCACCACCGCGGTGATCCTGAATCGCCTGCGCTACGCGGTGGAGCACATGTCCACCGGCTTCATGCGCGAGGCGTTCTCGCCGATCATCCGCGACTGGTACGACTTCGCCTGCACCATCAGCGGCCCGCCCGACCGCGGCTACCCGATGGCGGTGGTCAGCAACAGCCTCGTGGTCTTCCTCGGAACCCTCGGTGACGCGGTGCGCAACACGGTCGAGGAGTACGGGCCGGAGAATCTCGCACCGGGTGATGTGCTGATCTGCAACGACCCGTATCGCGGTGGCACGCACGTCAACGACGTCTGTTTCATCCGGCCGGTGTTCGCCGACGGCGAGCTCGTCTCCTTCGTCAACATGCGTGCCCATCAGCTCGACATGGGCGGGACCGTCCCAGGTGGGTTCTCCGCCACGAAGTCCAATGTGTACGAAAACGGGCTCGTCATCCCGCCGGTCCTGCTGTGGTCCAAGGACGAACCCGTGCGGTCGACCTTCAGCTTGATCTTCGACAACACCCGCTGGGGCGGGATGCTGCTGCCGGACTTCAAGAGCATTCACCAGCAGCTCAAGCTCGGTGAGCAACTCGTGCTGGAGAACATCGAGCGGTACGGCCTCGACGCCTACCTGGGCACGCTCACCTACGCCTGTGACACCTCCGCCGAACGGATGCGCGAGGCGATCGCGCCGGTCCCCGACGGCGACTACACCGGTTCCGCGGTCATCGACGCCGACGGCCTGGACGACAGCGTCGACTACACAGTGAAGGTGACCCTGCGCAAACGCGGACAGGACATCGAGGTCGACCTCGACGGCACCTCACCGCAGGCACGCACCTGCATCAACTGCGGAGTCCTCGACACGAAGACCGCGGTCGGCGTCGCGCTGACGATGCTGCTGGACCCGGAGGTGCCGTTCACCTCGGGGACCTGGCGCACCATCGACCTCGTCACCCCGCCCGGCACGCTGGTCTCCTCACTGCCGCCGGACGGCGGGATCATGATGTTCTGGGAAGCCTCCGGTGCCGTGGTCTCGGCCATCTTCGACGCACTCAACCCGGTGCTGGGCGAGAAAGGCGTGGCGGGCGACTACGGCTCCACCAACACCCACAACGCTTCCGGGCTGACCGCCGACGGCACTCCCTGGACGAGTGCCACCCAATGCGGTGGTGAGCACGGTCCGTGGGGCGCCACCAAGGACGGCGACGGCGACAGTTACACGGTGCTGTTCTTCCTGAACAACCTCGATCCGGCGACGGAGACGATCGAGCACGATTCCCCGGTCGTCATGCTGCGCAAGGAGCACGCGATCGACACCGGCGGCGCCGGCACGTTCCGCGGCGGTGCGGCGAATCTGAAGGACACACTCTGGCTGTCCAACGCGAGCCACTACCTGTCGCCCTTCCGCACCAAGGTGCCCAGCGGTGTCGGCGCCAACGGCGGCCAGGCCGGTCCTACCGGAGCGATGTGGTTCTTCCCGCCCGGAAAGGACGAGCGACGCCTGCTCGGCACCGATGCCGACGTCTACGCCGGAAGTGTCCCGGTCGCGGGTGTGCTCGACCCGGAGTCCAAGGCACTCGACCCCCAAATCGGCGTCTACCACTACTTCGCCAGCGAACCGGTGTGGAAGACGACGCCCGGCACGATCCTGCGCTGCGTCACCAACGGTGGCGGCGGCTGGGGTGATCCGTTCGACCGGGACCCCGCCCGCGTGCTCGCCGACGTGCGCAACGAGTACGTCAGCGTCGAGGGCGCGATGAGGGACTACGGCGTCGTGGTGACCGGCGATCCACATCACGACCCCGAGGGTCTGCGCGTCGACGAACAGGCCACCGAGAAACTCCGTACGAAGAGGACTGGTAAATGATCCCCGCTTTCCAAGACCGCACCCTGTTCTTCGCCTTCTCGACGTTCACGGGTGAGCGCGCCACCTTCGACCGGTGGTACGACGAGGAGCACATCCCGCAGGTGATGGACTCCCCGGGCATGGTGGGCGCGCAGCGGTTCGTGGTCGCCGACACCAAGCCGCTGTCGGGCACCGAGCCGATCGACTACGGGCACGCGGCGCTGTACGAATTGGATGGAAGCCCGGCGGGCTTCCGCGAAGAGGTCAAGCGGATGCTGATGTCCGGCGACATGGTGCTGCCGGACTTCATGATCCAGCCGTTCAAGGCGTTGTTCCTCGAACCGGTCAGCGAACCGCACCACTCGGAACGCTTCGACAAGCTCGAAGATCTCGACGATCGCCACCTCTGGCTCGTCTTCAGCGATCGTCCGGGGGACAGCGCCGAATACGACAAGTGGTACGACGAGGAGCACATCCCGCAGGTGCTGTCGGCCCCCGGATTCGTCCGGGCGCAGCGGTTCGTCACCTCGGGCGTCAAGCCCTTGCCGGGCGTGGTGACGCCTGAAGTGAGCCACCTGGCGATCTACGAGACCAGCGGCGACCTGGGGCCGATGCGCGAAGACGTCAAACGGCAGCTGATCTCCGGTGACATGGTCCTGCCGGAATTCATGAAGCTGCCCTTCGGCTCGATGTTCCTGCGACCGGTGAGCCCGTTCTTCCCGGCGAAGGGGGCGAAGTGACCATCGGCGGAGTGGCGGTGCCGCACCCGGAAGAGCTGTTCCTGGCAGGCGACTGGGTGCCTGCCGACGGCGGACGCCGCGAGATCGTCTCGCCCAGTACCGGCGAGCCGGTCGCCACGGTCGGGCTGCCGTCGGAAAAGCACGCGCTCGCCGCGATCCAGGCCGCCCGCGAAGCACTGTCCACTTGGGCGGAACTTCCGGTGACGCAGCGGGTCGAGATCTGTGGCCGGTTCTGCGCGGCGCTGGAGGAGCGTCTCGAAGACATGGGGGCGGTCTGGGCGGTCGAATCCGGGATGCCGGTCCGCTACAGCCGTACCCTGCACCGGTTCGCCGCCGTGGCCGCTTGGCGGACGCTCCTGGAAAGCGCCCGCAACGTCCTGTGCGACGATTCCCGCGAATCCGCACTCGGTGACGTGGTGCTGCGGCGCGAGGCGGCGGGCGTCGTCGCCGCGGTCATCGCCTACAACGGCCCGCTCGTGACGATCGCGAGCAAGGTGCTTCCGGCGTTGCTCGCGGGCTGCCCGGTGATCGTCAAGGCGGCGATCGAGTCGCAGCTGATCATGCGGATCATCGCCGACTGCGCGGCGGGCGCCGGATTCCCCACGGGCGCGTTGAGCATTCTCTGCGGTGACGCGGAGGTCGGCCGCACCCTGACGGCGAGCCCGTACGTCGACATGGTGTCGCTGACCGGCGGGCGGGTGGCCGCGCAGCAGATCATCGAGGCCACCCGGCACCGGTTCGCCCGCACCCATCTCGAACTGGGCGGGAAGTCCCCGGCGCTGATCCTCGACGACGCGGACCTGACCGTGGTGCTCAAGACACTGGTGCCGGGTGCGACCAGCGGTGGTGGCCAGGTCTGCGCCGCGCTGTCCCGGATCCTCGTGCCCGAACGGCGGCACGACGAGATCGTCGAAGTGTTGAGGCTGGCCTGGGAAGGGCTCACGATCGGTGATCCGCTCGACCCTCGGACCCAGCTCGGGCCACTGGCCTCGCCGTCGGTCGTCGAACGCACCGAAGGATTCCTCGCGCGTGCCGTCGACGACGGAGCGAGGATCGTCAGCGGCGGGAAGAGGCCGGACGGGTTCGACGGTGGCTGGTACTTCGAGCCCACGCTCGTCACCGACGTCGCCCGTGACTCGGACTTGGCGCAGAACGAGGTCTTCGGCCCGGTCACGGCCGTGCTGACCTACACCGATCCCGAGGACGGGCTCCGGCTGGCGAACGACACAAGCTACGGGTTGTCGGCGAGCGTTTACACGGCCGACCGGGCGAAGGGTGTCGAGTACGCCCGCCGGATCAGGGCGGGTTCCGTCGCCGTCAACGCGTTCGGCCCGGCCCTCACGGCGCCGTTCGGCGGGATGAAGGGATCGGGCTGGGGCCGGGAGGCCGGGCCCGAGGGGATCCTCGAATTCACCGAGCTCAAGCAGATCCTGCAAGGGCCGGGAGGGACGAGATGACGTTCAACTGGATTCTCGAGGCCCCGCCCGACAAGGACCGGGTCGCGTTCAGCTTCGACACGCGCGTGCGGATGACCTACGGCGAGCTGGACGTGCGGACAAGACAGTACGCACGCGCACTCGGCGAACTCGGGTTGCGCAAAGGCGACCGGCTCGGGCTGATGTTGTTCAACGACGCCGAGTACGTGCCACTGTTCCTCGCGGCCGCGCGGCTCGGAGTGATCACCGTGCGGCTGAATTTCCGGCTCGCACCCGCGGAACTGGCCTTCATCCTGGCGGACTCGGGAACGTCGGTGGTGATCGTGCACGGCAGCTTGGCCGACCGGGTCGCGCCAGTGCGGCACAAAGCGGGCGTCGGCACGTACGTGGTGCTTCCCGACACGGACGACCCTGTTCCTGAATGGGCGTCACCGTTCGATGTCCTGCGTGGTCGTGAGCCGCTCGCCGACCTCCCGGAGCTGGGGGAGCAGGACCCGATGAGCCTGCTCTACACCTCGGGTACCACCGGCTCGCCGAAGGGCGCGGTCTGGACGCATCGCAACACCGTCGCGGTCGCGACGGCGCAGGCGCTGCGCTGGCAGTTCTCCGAGGACACCGTCGCGCTCGTCCCCGGGCCGATCTACCACGCCGGCGGTTTCGAGGCGGTCGTCGCGCCCGCCCTGCTCATGCACGGCCGCGGGGTGTTCCTGCCCTCGGGCAACTTCACGGTCGACAGGCTCCTGGAGGTGCTGCGCACGGAGCAGGTGACCGACTGCCTGCTGTTCCCGTTCATGCTCAACGAACTACTACACCGGCAGGACCTCGAAGAGCGGCTGCCGACGTCACTGCGGCGGCTCATCCTCGGTGGGGACACGCTCATGCCGTCGACCGCCGAGGAGGTCAAACGGCGGTTGCCCGGCGTCAAACTCACGCAGGTGTACGGCCTGACCGAAGGCGGCGCTATCGCGACGACCCTCGAAGACGCGGATTTCCTCGCGCAGCCGAAGAGTATCGGCCGTCCGTTGCCGCTCGCCGAGGCGCGCGTCGTCACGCCGCTCGGCGAACCGGCCGCGGTCGGTGAGGTCGGCGAGATCGAGGTCCGGGGCCCGGCGGTGAGTCAGGGCTACTGGAACCGTCCGGACGCGACCCGCACGACCTTCCACGAGGGATGGTGTCGCACCGGTGACCTCGGATACGTCAACGCCGACGGCTTCCTGCATCTGGCGGGCCGGGCCAAGGACATGATCCGCAGCGGCGGGGAGAACATCTACCCGGCCGAGGTCGAGAAGGTGCTGGCGACCCACCCTCAGGTGCTTGAGGCCGCGGTCGTCGCGGTGCCGGACACGCGCTACACCGAGGTCGGCTGCGCGGTCGTCGTCACCGAAGCGGACCAGGCCGTCGACGCGGACGCGCTCCGGGCGTTCTGCCGGGAACGGCTCGCCGGGTACAAGGTGCCCAAGTACTTCGTGTTCGCGGACGAACTGCCCCGCAACGCCTCGGGCAAGATCCTCAAGTTCCGGCTGCGGGAGACCCACGCCGCCATCGAGTCCGAAGTGGACAGAGAGAAGACGACGACATGAACGTGCTGATCAGCGGAGCGGCCGGAGGAGTGGGGTCGGCCACGGCGCGCCGATTCGCCGCGGACGGCGCTCGCGTGGCGGTGACCGACATCAACGCCGACCGGCTCAAGGAGGTCGCCGACGAGATCGGCGGGATCGCCTTGCCCGCCGACGGGACGCAACGCGAAGCCCTGTCGGAAGTAGTGCGACAGGCCGTCGCCGACCTCGGCGGCCTGGACACGGTGATCGCCACCCAGGGCGCCGCCGTCGCCGGGACCGCCAGTCCCAAGGCGGACGACGCGTGGTTCCGCGCCTTCGACGTGAACCTTCACGGTTCGTACTTCCTGGCGGGCGAGGTGCTGCCGCATCTGGTGGAACGGCGTGGTTCGCTGGTGCTGTTCGCGTCTACCGCTGGGTTGCTTTCCGGGCCTCCCGGCACGGTGGGGTACAGCGCGGCGAAGGCGGGCGTGATCGGCCTGGTGCGCTGGCTGGCACGGGACTACGGCCCGCGCGGCGTCCGGGTCAACGGCGTGTGCCCCGGCTGGGTCCGCACGCCGCTGGGGGAGGGCGCGATGAGCTACCTCGCCGAGCGCGAGGGCATCACGGTCGACGAGGCCTACCGTCTCGTGGCGGAACACGTCCCGTTGCGTCGAGTCGCCGAGCCTGAGGAGATCGCGTCGGTGTGCGCGTTCCTGGCCTCGTCGGACGCTTCGATCATCACCGGGCAGGTGCTGGTGGCCGATGGCGGCGGCGCGGCGGTGGACCCGGCGACCACAGTGTTCGATGCGCCCTGACGTGCGTTCTCGAAAGTCCGTGAAGGCCTCCTTCCCTACCCTGAGAGTAGGGAAGGAGGCCTTCGCGGACCACCAGCCGGGAGGTCAGATCACGTCGTGGGTGAGGAACTCCCGGAGGTGAGCGGTGAAGACGTCGTTGTCGTCGCCGGTGATCATGTGCCCGGCGGAGACCCCGACTTCACGCGCGGTGGGGACGAGGTCGAGGAATTCCGCCGCGGACTCGGCCGTCACGATGTCCGAGTGCAGGCCGCGCACCAGCAGGGTCGGTATGGCGATCCCGCGCGCAGCGCGCCTGAGCCGTTCGGGGGAGTAGTACCCGGCGTCGGCGGTGGAGCCGAGGAACCGGGGATCCCAGTGCCAATACCAGCGTCCGTCCTCACGCCGGCGCAGATTGCGCTTGAGGCCGTCGAGGCTGCGGGGACGTGGTCGCCCCGGCCGGTAGGCGGAAATGGCGTCAGCGGCTTCTTCGAGGGTGGCGAACCCGTGCGGCGCACCGGTCATGAATCGCTTGACGCGGGACTGCCCGGAGTGCTCGGTGCGATGGGTGATGTCGACCAGGACGAGCCCGGCCAGAGTGCCGGGGCGTTCACCCTCGGCGGCGAGGGCGGTGCGCCCGCCCAGCGACGCCCCGACCACCACGGGCTTCGTGCCCAGCTGAGCCACGATCGCGTAGAGGTCGGCGGTGAAGTCGTCGAGGGTGTAGCGGCCGTCCAGTGACCATTCGCTGTCACCGTGGCCGCGAGTGTCGACGGTCCAGGCCTGCCAGCCTTCCGCGGCGAGAGCGCGTGCGGTGCGGTTCCAGGAGTGGCGAGTCTGGCCACCGCCGTGCAGCAACAGCACGGTGCCGCGCTCCGAGCCGGGCTGTGCCCAGCGGTCGCCGCTGAGCCGGAGCCCGTGTGCGCCATGGAAGATGGTCGTCTCTTGGAGCATTTCGGTCGCCTCTCGCCTCGGCACGTCCCGTAGTATATATTTTATATTTAACGACGGCGAACTGCTTCGAGGAAGTCAAGGAGACGCACGATGAAACCGTATCGCTCGATGCTCTTCGTCCCCGGCCACAAGGCGGCCTGGGCGGACAAGGGCATCGCCTCGGGGGCGGACGCCTTGATCCTCGACCTCGAGGACTCGGTCCCGGCCGCGGAGAAGGACCAGGCGCGCGAGACCATCGCCGGCACGATCGACCGGCTGACCGCGGACGGGGTGCGCCCCGACCTCTGGGTGCGCGCCAACCCCGAGGTGAGTGGCCTGCTGAGCGCCGACCTCGAAGCGGTCGTCCGCCCCGGTCTGGCGGGGCTGTTCCTCGCGAAGGTGTTCACCGCGCGGGAGATCGTCCGCCTCGACGGAGTTCTGACGCACATCGAGCAGCGCGACGGGCTCGAACCGGGTTCGGTGAAGCTGATCCTGAGCTTCGAGACGGCCACCTCGATGGCGCACTGCGAGGAGATCGCCGCCGCCAGCCCGCGGGTCGCGTCCCTGCTGGGCGCCACCGGGCCGAATGCCGACGTCGGACGTGAACTCGGTTTCGAGTTCACTCCGGCCGGACTGGAGACGCTTTACCTGCGCAGCCGGCTGGTACTCGCGGCACGGTCGAACGGCCTGCATCATCCGGTGGCCGGCGTGTGGCAGGACATCAAGGACCTGGACGGCTGCCGCCGGTTCTGCCTGGACAACCGCGGGCTCGGGTACCGGGGTCTGGTCGCGATCCACCCGTCGCACGTCGCGGTGGCGAACGAGGTGTTCGCGCCGTCGCCGGAGCAGGTCGAGCAGTCCCGCCGGATGATCGCCGCGTTCCGTGAGGCGGAGGCCGCGGGCAGTGCGGCCGTCGACTTCGAGGGACAGCACATCGACATCGCGCACGTGAAGACGGCTGAAGGCGTCATCGAGCTGGCGGACGCCTTGTCGATCCACGCGTGACATTAAGCATATATAATATTTTTGAGAGGATCATCCGATGGCAGGCCTGTACTTCGAGGAGTTCGAACCCGGGATGGTCATCGACCACCCGACCCGCCGCACCGTCACCGAGGCGGACAACACCCTGTTCAGCGTGATGACGCTGAATCTCGCGCCGCTGCACCTGGACGCCGAGTACAGCAAGAACTCGATCTACGGCCAGCGGCTGGTCAACAGCCTGTTCATCCTGGGGCTGGTGTCCGGGGTGACCGTGCCGGAGACGACACAAGGGACCACACTCGGCAACCTCGGGTTCGAGCAGATCAAGTTCCCCAAACCGGTGTTCCACGGCGACACCATCCACGTGCGCACCGAGATCGTCAGCAAGCGCGAGTCCAAGAGCCGCGACGACTCCGGCATCGTGATGTTCCGGCACTTCGGGATCAACCAGCGCGACGAGATCGTCTGTGACGCGCTGCGCGCCGGGCTCATGATGAAGCGCCCCGTGAAGCAGGACTGACCATGCCTGACATCGCTTGGGTCCCGCACGACGCGGTCCGGGAACGCAGCCGCCTGCTGGCCGCGCTGCGCCGATGGGGCTTCGCCGGAGTGGAGGACCTGAACCGCCGGGCGATCGCGGACCCGGAATGGTTCTGGCGTGAGGTCGTCGAAGACCTCGGTGTCGAGTTCACCGCGCCGTTCACCCGGGTGCTGGACGAGTCCGAGGGCAAACCGTTCCCGCGGTGGTTCCCCGGCGGCCGGATCAACGTCGCCGAGCTGGCCGCCCACCGGCACGCGGGGTCCGAGAAGCTCGCCGTGGTGTACGAAGGCGACTCGGGACACCGCCGGACGTTGACCTTCACCGAGCTGGACGAGCAGGTGCGCCGGTTCGCCGCGAACCTGGCCACGCTCGGCGTGTCGCGGGGTGATCGGGTCGTGCTGTTCATGCCGGTGGTCCCGGAGGCCGTCGTCGCCTTCCTGGCGATCGCGATGCTCGGCGCGGTGTCGGTCCCGGCCTTCAGCGGCTACGCGGCCGACGCGCTGGCCACCCGGCTGCAGGACTCCGAAGCCGTCGCGCTGATCACCGCGGACGGCACCACCCGGCGCGGCAAGGAGATCGGGCTCAAGGCCACCGCCGACGCCGCGGTCGCCGACGCGCCGTCCGTCCGCGCGGTCGTCGTCCTCCGGCACCTCGGCATCGACGTGCCGATGAGTGCCGGCCGCGACGTCTACTACGACGAACTGGACACCGATCCCACACCGGTCGAGACGGCGGCCACCGAGTCGAACGACCCGCTCACCATCGTCTACACCTCCGGAACGACCGGGCGGCCCAAAGGCATCGTGCACTCCCACGGCGGCTTCGCGGTGAAGACCGCCACCGACTTCGCCTATGGCTTCGACGTGCACGCCGACGACGTCGTCTGCTGGATCACCGACCTCGGCTGGCTGGTCGGCCCCATGCTGATCACCGGACCGCTTCAGCTCGGCGCGACGATCGTCATGATCGAGGGGCTGCCCACCCATCCGACGGCGGACCGGCTGTGGGACGTGATCGAGTGCAATGGCGTGACCGTGCAGGGCATCGCCCCGACGGCGGCCCGCGCCCTGCGGTCCGCGGACGAGCGACCCGCACGCGCCCTTTCGACGCTGCGGTCCTTCGTCTCCACCGGTGAAGCGTGGGACGAGCCGACCTGGTGGTGGCTGTTCGACCAGGTCGGGAAGCGGCGTATCCCGATCGTCAACTACAGCGGCGGCACCGAGGTCGGTGGCGGCATCCTGGTCGGTTACCCGTTCCTGCCCGCCGCGCCGGCTGCGTTCACCGGCCCCTTGCCGGGCGTCGACGCGGTCGTGCTCGACGACGACGGGAAACCGGTCGTGGACGCGATCGGCGAACTGGCCGTGCGCAACACCTTCCCGGGTATGACGCACGCGTTCTGGCAGGACCGGGAACGGTATCTCGACGCCTACTGGGCTCGGTTCGACGGCGTGTGGGTCCACGGTGACCTGGCGAGTGTGGACGAGGACGGTTCGTGGCTGATCCACGGCCGCTCGGATGACACGCTGAAACTGGCGGGCCGCCGGGTCGGTCCGGCCGAGATCGAGGCCGCGCTGCTGAAGGACGGGCGGATCGCGGAGGTCGCGGTCATCGGTGCTCCCGACGAACGCCGCGGTCAGCGAGCGGTGGCCTTCGTCGTGCTCCGGCACGAGGACGTCGACCTCGATGACCTGCGCGCTGCGGCGCTGGCGAACGCGGGCAAGTCGTTCGCGCCCGCCGTGTACGTCGTGAAGACCCTGCCCAAGACCAAGAACGGCAAGATCATGCGCCGCGCGATCCGATCGCGGTTCACCGGCGCGCCGGTCGGCGATCTGTCCTCTTTGGACCCGGCGACACCGTTGGAGGACATTCCCGTCCTCGCGGACGAAGACTAGGAGAGCGGCAATGACGGAAACCGAGAACACCGTCGAGATCGTCCGGAAGGCCACCCGGGAGCTGGCCCGGAAATTCGACAACGACTACTGGCTGGACAAGGACCGCAAGCACGAGTACCCGTGGGACTTCATCAAGGCGTTCGCCGCGGGCGGCTGGCTCGGCGCGATGATCCCGGAGGAGTACGGCGGCATCGGTCTCGGTCTCCGTGAGGCCGCCGTCATGATGAACGAGATCTCGTCATCGGGCGCGGGAATGAGTGGTGGTTCGGCCATCCACTTCTACGTCTTCCCGCCCGCGCCGGTCGTCAAGTACGGCTCGGAGGAGATGAAGCGTGAGTTCCTGCCTCAGCTGGCCTCCGGCGAACTGCTGATGGCGTTCGGCGTCACCGAGCCCGACGCGGGTGTCGACACCTCGCGGATCAAGACCAAGGCCGTCAAGGTGGACGGCGGCTGGAAGGTCAACGGCCAGAAGGTCTTCATCACCAACGCGCAGAACGCGCAGAAGATCCTTCTGCTGGCGCGCACGTCGCCCCGCCGCGACGACAAGCCGCTCTGGGGGATGTCGCTGTTCCTGGCCGACATGGATCGTGAGCACATCGCGGTGCGGGAGATCGACAAGCTGGGCCGTGCCGCCATCGACACCAACGAGCTGTTCATCGACGACCTCTTCGTGCCCGAGGAGCGGCTGGTCGGCGAGGTCGACAAGGGTTTCTACTACCTGCTCGACGGCTTGAACCCCGAGCGCATCGTGGTGGGCATGGAGGGCATCGGTCTCGGCCGGGCCGCGCTGGAGCTCGCGTCGGAGTACGCGAAGAACCGGGTGGTGTTCGACCGGCCGATCGGGCAGAACCAGGCGGTCGCCCATCCACTGGCCGACTCGTGGATCCGGCTGGAAGCGGCCGAGGGCATGGCGATGCGCGCGGCCGAACTGTTCGACGAAGGGAAGCCGTGCGGTCCGGAGGCGGCCGCCGCGAAATACCTCGGCGCGGAGGCCGGTTTCGAGGCGTGCGACCGTGCGTTCTCGACCCTTGGTGGGTACGCGTACGCCAGGGAGTACCACATCGAACGGCTGTGGCGGGAGGTCCGGCTGCTGCGCAACGCCCCGTTCTCACAGGAGATGGTGCGGAACTACATCTCACAGCAGGTGCTGGGCCTGCCACGTTCGTACTGACACCTGACCTTCACGCGGCCGCCTTTGCTCGCTCGAAGTACATGAAGGCCCCTTTCCTTGCGCCAGGCGCAAGGAAAGGGGCCTTCATGTCGAGGACATTCGCGCCGCCGTCGACCACCTGCAGTCCCTGGAGTACGTCGACGCGGACCGTATCGGCGTGTTCGGCGTCTGCGCGGGTGGCGGCTACGCCGTCAACGCCACCATGACCGACCACCGGATCAAGGCCATCGGTACCGTCAGCGCGGTCAACATCGGCAGCGCCTACCGCAAGGGCTGGTTCGGCGCCGACGCCGACTCCGCCGCCGTTCCCACCCTCGACGCCGCGGCGCAGCAGCGCACCGCCGAGTCGCAGGGTGCCGAAGCGGCCTACATCCCTTACGTCCCGGCGGAAACCGACGAGAACACCCCGCGCGACATGGTGGAGGCGCACGACTACTACCTGACGCCCCGGGCTCAGCACCCCAACGCGCAGAACAAGAAGCTCTTCACCAAGAGCATCACGCGCATCTTCGCCTTCGACGCCTTCCACCTCGTCGAGGACCTGCTGACTCAGCCGCTGCTGGCCATCGCGGGGAGCGAAGCGGGTTCGCTGTGGCACACCACCGAACTCCACGCCCGTGCCCGGAGCCCGAAGAAGCTCGTGGTCGTCGAGGGCGGCGCGCACATGGACTTCTACGACGTCCCGCAGTACGTGAAGCGCGCCGTCGACGAGGCGGTGCCGTTCTTCGAGGAGCACCTGGCGGGCGAATGAGAATCTCCTATAAAATATATTCTCGGTAGTATGAGATGAGTTCGCCGGGTTTCGGCGGGCAGCCGGAACCCGGCCGTGGAGGAAACCGTGGATTTCAGGAAGCTGGTCTCGGAGCGCTGGAGCTGCCGGGCGTACCTGCCCGACCAGGTGCCCGACGACGTCATGCGGGACATGTTCGAGATCGCTCAGCGGACCGCTTCCTGGTGCAACACCCAGCCCTGGCGGGTTCACGTGATGAAAGGCGATGCGACGCGGCGGTTCGCGAAGAGCTTGACCGAGCACGCCAAGACGCACGAGGAAGCCCCGGATCTCGGCATGCCGAACGGGTATCACGGTGTCTACAAGGACCGTCGCCGCGCCGCCGGATACGCCCTCTACGCCAGTCTGGACATCAAGAAGGAGGACTGGGACGCGCGTGTCGCGCAGCGGTTGAAGAACTTCGACTTCTTCGGCGCGCCGCACGTCGCGATCGTGACCACCGATCGTGAGCAGGGCACCTACGGCGCGATCGACTGCGGCGGCTATGTGGCGAATCTGTTGCTGGCCGCCCAGTCCCTCGGGATGGCGACGATTCCCCAGGCGGCGATCGCCATGCACGCCGACCACGTCCGGGAGTACCTGGATCTCCCGGACGATCGCCTGGTCGTCTGTGCCGTCTCGTTCGGTTACGCGGACACGGACCATCCGGTGAACGGGTTCCGCACGGAACGCGCCGCGGTCGACGACACCGTTGTCATGATCGGGGACTGAAGCGTCCGGGTTGACCCTCCAGCGAGCACAATTTATATTGTGTATTTTCCGCTCGGTAGTGGAGTGAGCAATGACGCTCGACAGTGTGGGATCGTCAACCGCCCGGCGGCTGCCCTACGGTGCCGTTCTCGACGGCGAACTCGGCGTCCGGCTCGAACAGCTCGCCGCCGAGGTCGGCGCGGTGCTGGACCGGGAATTCACCCCGCCGCGAGGCCCGGCGGGCAACACCGCGAACGCCCTGCGCTCGTTGTCGGCGATGTGGGACGCGGTACTGACGGAGACCTTGCGCTCGGCGGACTCGCAAGTCCCGCCCGCCCGTCAGCGGCGGTTGACCGGGCTGCTCGCCCGTATCCGGTCGGCGGAATCGGCCGTCACCGACTTCCGGCTCGCCGCCGGGGCCGGGCTGCTCGATCGCGTCCGGACCGCGCTGGCCGAGGTCCGCGACGTCACCACTGCGGAGGAACTGCTCACCCGCGCCCCGCAAGCCTGCTGCGGACTCGGCTTCGACCGCGCGCTGGTCTCGCGAGTGGAGGATTCGGTCTGGAAGCTGCACACCATGTGCATCATCCGTGACCCCCGGATGGCCGAGGAGATGGTGGCGGCGGGCAAGGCCAGTCCGCCCACGCTCGACGGGAACCTCGTCGAGACCGACGTCGTCGCGCAGGCCAGGCCGGGGCTGGTGTACGACGTGCAGAACAATCCCCGTGTCGAACGGAAACTCGTCCGGATCTCCGGGTGCAGTTCCTACGGGCTCGCGCCGCTGACGGTCCAAGGCCAGGTGGTCGGACTGGTCCACGGCGACTGTTACCACCAGCGCCGCGACGTCGACGCGACCGACCGAGCGATGCTCAATCTCTTCGCCGAGGGGCTCAGCCAGATCCTCGCCCGGGTGACCATCCTGGATGGACTGTCCACAGTGGCCGCCGGGATCGAGCGACTCGTCGCGCCGGGCGGTCGTCCGTCTATTCGGGCACCTGAGGCGGCGAGGGAGGACTTCGGGCTCACGCAGCGTGAGACCGAGATCGTCCGGTTGCTGGCGGCGGGGGCGTCGAACCAGCAGATCTCCGGGCGGCTCTTCATTTCCGAGGGGACCGTGAAATCCCACGTCACCCATATTCTGCGTAAACTCGGCGCCGCCAACCGGGCCGAGGCGGTCTCCCGCTGGCTTCGCCGGATGAACGCCAATTGAGCGGCCGCGCATCATATGTAGTGCGCGATCGACTGTCCAGCCCAATCCGTGAAATCCGCCGCCGGTAAGAAAGGAACTCCGACCGGCGGCAGATGTGGCCTGATCCGTTCGGCGGCCACACTGTCTCCCGCAACGTGGCACAGATCACCGAGGGAGCGCGCACAAGATGCCGACGATCATCGAGCAACTCGCGGAATTCGCGGCAGATACCGAAATCCGGAACTTGCCGGACGAGGTGGTGAGCGAGTCCCAGCGCATCCTGCTCGATTCGCTCGGTTGTGCTGTCGCCTCCCTCGACGACGAAGGTGCTCAACGCGGTGTCGGCTACGGCCGGTACCTCGGTGGCGCCGAAGGACCCGCGTCGATCCTGGGTACGGGGACCACGACATCGGTTCCGGGTGCGGCCTTCGCCAACGCGGAACTGATCAACGCACTCGACCAGGACGCCGTCCTCCCGCCCGGCCACGTGACGCCGTACGTCCTTCCTGGAGCGTTGGCGACAGCGGAATCCTCGCGGGGCAGCGGGGAAAAGCTCCTGACCGCGATCGCGGTCGCGCACGAGATGTCGTTCCGTATCGGCAAGGCGACCGACTACCTGCGCGACATCAAGGACGGTGTCGTCACCATCCCCGACGTCATCGGCTACAGCAGCACGCTGTTCGGCGCGGCCGCCGCGATCGGTGTGGTCAAGGGGTTCTCCCAAGAGACCCTGGCCGACGCGCTCGGGATCATGGGGTCCACGGTCCCCACGAACACCCAGCGGGCGTGGATGATGCACGCGCCGTCGACGACGATCAAGTACCAGCTCGCCGGCGGGATGGCGCTGTCGGCGGTCACCGCGGCGAACCTCGCCGAACTCGGGCACACCGGCGACCGGGAGATGCTCGACGACCGTGACTACGGCTTCCCGTGCTTCATCGGAACCTCGCGGTGGGAGCCGGCACCGATCACGGCCGGTTTGGGCAGGGACTGGACCTTCACGCCGTTCCAGTCCTTCAAGCCGTATCCGCATTGCCGCGTGATGCACGCACTGTTCGACGCCCTCACCGAGATCGTCGAGACCCACGACATCCGGCCGGACGAGATCGACGCCATCGACGCGTGGGGCGAGAGCTTCGTGCTGCAGCCGGTGTGGGTCAACGAGAACATCCGGAATCCGCGTGACGCCCAGTTCGGCATGACGCACGGCTTGGCGATGGCCGCGCACCGGATCCCGCCGGGCAAGGACTGGCAGACACCGGAAGCGGTAATCGACCCGTCCGTGCTCGAGCTGACCAAGAAAGCCACTTTCCGGGAACACCCGGACTACACCGCGGCCCTGCGCGGCAACCCGGCGGCGCGGCGATCCCGCGTCGAGGTGCAAGCCCGCGGCACCACCTTCACCGGTGAACGCGCCTACCCGAAGGGCAGTCCTTCGCCCGACCCGGCGACGTTCATGACCGACGACGAACTGATCGCCAAGTTCCGGCACAACGTCGAGGACGTCCTCACCGACGCCGACGCGGACGCCGTCATCGAAGCCGTCTTCGACCTGCGGAACGTCGAGGACGTCACCGAGTTCACGAAACGGCTCCGCCCGGTCCTTCCCTCCTGACCGAATACGGGATTTCCATGACTACTGTGGCAACGAAGCCACGCGGGTCGCTTCGCGCGCGCCTGGGTGGCTACGACCAGACCTATCCGGTCCTCGCGATCACGATCCTGCTGGCGCTCGCCGGCGGCCTGACCACGGCGAACTTCCTGAGCACCGGCAACTTCGCCAGCATCCTGAACCTTTCGGCCGCGTTCGGCATCCTGGCCATCGGCCAGGCGATCGTGATCCTCGGCAAGGGGCTCGATCTGTCCGTGGCGGGCATCGGTCTGGGGTGTGCGCAGGCGACGCTGGCGTTCATCGACCGCGGCATGCCGGAAGGGCAGGCGATCGCTTTGATGACCGCGCTGGCACTGGCGATCGGCCTGGTCAACGGCATTCTCGTCGCCCTCTTCGAGGTGCCCGCGCTGTTCGTGACGCTCGCGACCGGCATGCTCGCCATCGGCGGAATCGACATCCTGTTCCTCACCGAGAACGTCTACGGCGTGCCGCCCGCGTCGTTCCTGGCCGAGCTCAGCGGCGGCTCGGTCTTCGGGGTGCCTCGTCCGGTGCTGATCGCCGGTGCGGTCTTCCTGATCGCGTGGCTGTTCGTCGCCTACACCTCGCCGGGACGGCTGATCCGCGCGATGGGGGACAACTTCGCGACGGCACGGTCGACCGGCGCTCCGGTCCGGCCGCTGCAGATCCTCACCTATGTGCTCTCCGCGTTGCTGGCCGCGCTCGCCGGCTACGTCACCGTCTCCCTGCAAGGGAGCGTGCAGACCACGGTCACGTCCTTCGCCCCGATCCTGTTCACCGCGTTGACGGTGGTCGTGATCGGCGGGGTGTCGCTGTCCGGCGGCCGCGGAACCATCCTCGGCGTCCTCGCTGGCGCCCTCTTCGTCGGCGTGCTCAACAACCTGTTGGTACTGCACGGGTTGAGCACCGCGGTGCAGGACCTGATCCGGGGCGGCGTCCTCGCCGCCGCGATCGCGTTCGACGCGTGGCTGCATCCGCGCAACGACGAAACCGAGAAATCCGGCGAACTGTGAACGGGAACGGAACCATGAAACTCACCAAGAAGATCGTCGCCCTCGCGCTGGCCGCGGTGACGGCCACCGCCGTCGCGAGCTGCTCCGTCGACAGCGGTTCGTCGGAAGCCCAGTCCGGTAACGGGAACCAGGCTTTCGGGTCCACTGTGGAACTGATGCCCGCGCGACAGAAGGCGCTCGACACGATGAAGGGCAAGAAGATCGCGTTCGTGCCGATCCTCTTCAAGGGCTATCAGCTCACGGAGAACTGGGGCACGACGATGCAGCGCACCTTCGACAAACTCGGCGCCGAGTTCAAGGTGTACGACTCGAACTTCAGCAGCGACCGGATGATCAGCACCATCAACGACCTGATCGCCCGCAAGGCCGCCGACGTACTGGTGCTGCAGAACCAGGATCTGGGCCTGCTCGACAACGCCATCGACCGGGCACAGAAGGCCGGTATCTACACGGTGGTGCTCAACATGATGTCCGCCCGGCTCGGTGACGCCTTCGTCGGTGTCGACGTCTACGGCGCGGCCCAGTCGATCGCCAAACGCGCGATGTCCGATTGCGACGGCCGCAACGCGCCCAAGACGATCTCGATCATCGACGGCCCCGGCAACGACCCGGCCTCGATCCTGTGGAACCAGGGCATCAAGGACGTCGTGGAACCGGCGGGCTACAAGGTCCTCGTCGCCCACTCGCAGTTCCAGAACGCCCAGGCGCAGGCGGCCGCCGAATCGGTGCTCCAGCAGCAACAGGGCAAGCTCTGCGGCTTCATGGTCACCTTCGACCTCAACTCGATCACCGTCGGGCAGACGGTCAAGGCCGCCGAATCGCGCGGCCAGGTGCAGCCCGGCTCGGTCGGCGTCTACACCCTCGACGCGGACAGCAACTGGTGCGCCGCCCTGAAGCAGGGCCTGGTGACCGCCTCGGCCGCCTATGACGTCCAGGGCATCGGCGCCGCGGGCGCGGTCGCCGCGCAGAACCTGATCATGAACGGCGCGCAGCCCGGCAGCGCGCACTCGGTCGCCTACGTGTCGGACACGGTCGTCGACAAGACCAACATCGACAAGACCACCATCGCCTGCTACGAGAGCCAGTAGGGACGGGCACCGATGACGACTTCGTCTCGCGGGTTCTCCCCGCTGCGGCGCGGGCTCGACGCCTTCGGCATGACCGGCGGACGGCCCACCGAAAGGATCGCGCGGTTCCGCACGATCTCCGACCTGTTCGAGAAACGGTGGATGGAAGGCGCCGTCCCGCTGGTACTGGCGCTCGCGCTGTGCCTCTACGTGCTGGCGACCACAAACGTCGGCGCCGACAACGCGCCGCTGGTGCTGGACGAGATGGCCGAGTTCGGCCTGCTGGCGATCGGCCTGACCGTCGTCCTGGTCGGCGGCGGCATCGACCTCTCGGTCGGCTCCATGGTCGGGGTCTGCGCGCTCGGCGCGCTGGTCGCCGACCGGGTGTGGCTGTGGCCGACGGCCGTGGTCGTCCCGGCGGCGATCGTGACCGGCGCCCTGCTCGGGGCGGTCAACGGGTTCTTCATCGCGATCCTGCGGATGCGCCCGTTCATCACCACCCTGGTCACGCTGATCGCCTTCGGCGGCGCCGCTTCGGTACTGCAGAACGCGAACAGCGCCAAGATCGGCATCAGCAAGGACTCCCTGGTGTGGGACTTCCTGAGCAACGGCCGGATCATCGGCGTCCCGGCCGCCTGGTTCCTCTTCGCGGTGGTGCTGCTGGTCGTGCATCTGGCGCTGACCCGGTCCCGCTGGGGCTGGTGGGTCACCGCGACCGGTTCGGACCGGCGTTCGGCACGGCGCAACGGCATCCCGGTCACCGCGGTGACGTTCTGGACGTACGTGCTTTCCGGCGCGCTGGCGGGTACGGCGGCGATCCTGACCTCGGCGCGGCTGGCCAGGACCGACCCGAACGTGGGACACGGCTGGGAGATCATCGTGCTCACCGCCGTCGTCCTCGGCGGGGTGAGCATCCAGGGCGGCCGCGGTTCGGTGCTGCGGGCGACCGTCGGGGTCGCGGTGGTGGCGATCATCCAGCAGGCGACCGTCGCGGACGGGGCACAGGGCTCCTTCTACACCGTCGTGCTCGCGGCCGTGCTCGCCGTGTTCACCATCCTGGACCTGAAATGGGGCAAGTACCGGCAGCGCGCGGTCGAGAAGCTGAAGATCGACCCGGCCCGGCTGTCCCTCGGCCCGCTCATCGATGTCACCGAACCGGGCACCGTCTGGTCGCCGAACCGGCGGCTCACCGACGCGCCGCCGGTCGGGCTCGGGAAGATCCGCGGCGCCGAGGACTGCGCGGTCGACGCCGAGGGCAACGTGTACTGCGGCGACCAGCGTGGCTGGGTGTGGCGGTTCCGCGGGCTGGAGGACACCGAAGGCGAGGTCTTCTCCCGCACCGGCGGCTTCCCGTGCGGGCACGTCTGGGACGCCGAAGGGAGGCTCGTCGTCGCCGTCGGCGGCATGGGGATCTACCGGATCGGGCCGGACGGCGAACCGGAACTGGTCGCCAACCAGGTCAAACGCAGTCCGCTGTCGCTGATCGACGATTCGGGCCTGCGCGCGATCGACGACCTCGACGTAGCGCCCGACGGGTCGATCTACGCCTCGGACTTCTCCACCCGCACCAACACCGCGGACTTCCTGCTCGAACTGGTCGAGTTCCGGCCCAACGGGCGGATCGTCCGGGTGAAGCCGGACGGCACCACCGACGTCGTCGTGTCGAACTACGTGTTCCCCAACGGGGTCTGCACCTCCCACGACGGCGAGTCGATCCTCATCGCCAGCACCGGCCTGTGCCGCGTCGACCGGCTGTGGATCTCCGGGCCGAAGGAAGGACAGCTCGAACCGGTGCTGGAGAACCTGCCCGGTTATCCGGACAACATCAACCGCTCGTCGGACGGCAACTACTGGATGCCGTTGTGCGCCATGCGGACCCAGATGTCGGATCTGCTCGGCCGGTACCCGTCGGTGCGGCGACGGATGACCCGCGAGGTGTCCGTGGACAACTGGGTGGTGCCGCAGCTGAACGTGTCGTGCGCGATCAAGTTCAGCGACAGCGGCGAGATCCTCTCGGTGCTGTGGGACGAGACGATGGAGAACTACCCGATGGTCACGGCGGTCAAGGAACGCGACGGCCACCTGTACCTGTGCGGCGTCAGCAACAACCGGATCGGGCGGCTGGCACTGGACCCGGCCGAGATCGGGGACATCGATCCCTCGGCCGTCCCCGGTACGGCGGGCGCGCGTCCGGTCGCGGAGGTGAACCGATGAGCCTTTCCACCCTCAAGGAACTGATCAACCCGAACTGGGCCCGGCGCCGTGGCGTGCCGCCGATGGACACCGGGCTGCGGCCGAATCTCCGGCTCGACGAAGCGGCCGAACTGCTGCCGTCAAGTGAATTCGAACCGGACGACGTCGTGGTCACCGACGCCGGTGAGGTGGTGTTCAGCAGCGAGAACCAGGTCCTCGCCCTGCGCGGCGACGACGTGGTGCGCGTCGCCGAGTTGGACGGTCGCGTCGCGGCTCTCGCTGTCCGCAGCGAAGAGATTCTCGCCGCGGTGGACGGCGTCGGAATCGTCTCGGTCACCTCTTCGAAGGAGGTGTGCAGCGCCGCATCGGTCACGTCCCGCGTGACCGACCTGACGGTGGCGCCGGATGGTTCGCTGCTCGTCACCGTCGGATCGACGACGGAGCTGGACTGGGCCCGCGCGTTGGTCACCGGAGACCGGTCCGGGGCGATCGTGCGGGTGGACGGCCCGCGAGCCGAGGTGGTGGCCGAGGGTTTGGCGTGGCCGTCGGGGATCGAGGCGTCGGCTGGGGAAGTGCTGGTGTCGCTCAGTTTCGACCACCGGGTCGAAACACGGCCAGTGGACGCGCTCGGTAGGCCGGGCAAGGCACTGATCGCGAATCTGCCCGTCTATCCCGGGAGAATCTCCGGCCGGTGGTTCGCCGCGCCGTACATCCGCAACCGGGTCACCGAGATGCTCCTCGACGAACCCGAAGTGCTCGCCGAGATGACCGACACGATCAGCCCGGCCGAGTGGTTCGTGCCCCGTCTGCGCGGCGGGAGCCCGTTCACGGAAACCATGCAAATGGGACAGCTGCGCGTACTCGGCGTGGTCAAGAGCTGGGCGCCCGCGCGATCCTGCGGGCTCGTGTTCCGGGTGGACGGCGCGGGCCGGGTGGCCGAAAGCGCGCACGCGCGTGTCGACAGCGCGCGGCACGGCGTCACCGGCGTGGCCGTGCGCGAGGGCCGAGTGCTCGCGGCGGCGCGTGGTTACGGGAATCTCCTGGAGGGGCGAGCGTGACACCGGTGATCCGGCTGACCGACGTCAGCAAACGTTATGGCGGGACCTACGCCCTCGACGGCGTCGATTTCGAGGTCCAGCCGGGGGAGATCCACGCACTGCTCGGCGAGAACGGCGCCGGCAAGTCCACGATGGTCAAGATCATCTCGGGCGCGGTGGCGCAGGACTCCGGCACGCTGGAGATCGAGGGGAGCAAGCGGTCCTTCACGACGCCGCGCGACTCGGTCGAGGCCGGGGTGGCGATGGTCTACCAAGAGGGCTCGCTCGTCGAGTCGATGACAGTGGCGCAGAACCTGTTCGTGGGCGACGAGAAGGTGTTCAACAACCTCGGGCGCCTCAACGTCGTCGCTCGCGAACTGCTGGAGTCGCACAACTTCCACATCCGGCCCGACGTCCCCGCCGGGGTGCTCGGCATCGGCCAGAAGCAGATGGTCGAGATCGCGCGGGCGGTCCACCGGAACGCGAAACTCGTCATCCTCGACGAGCCGACGTCCTCGGTCACGCCCGAGGAACGCCTCCAGTTGTTCCTGTCGATGCAGAGTCTCAAACGCCGTGGGATCGGGGTCATCTTCATCACGCACATGCTCGACGAGGCGTTCGAGCAGGCGGACCGCATCACCGTGCTGCGGGACGGCGTCGTGCAGGGAACGTTGTCGCGTCCCGAATTCACCCGGGAACGCGTGGTCAAGATGATGGTCGGGCGCACCGTCGAGATGGGACGCGTGCTGCCCGGCCGCGCGCCGGAACCCGTTCCGACGCTCCAAGTGGAAGACGTCACGCTACTGCCCGTGGTGCGCAACATGGCGTTCTCGGCGTACGCGGGCGAAATCGTCGGCATCTACGGGCTGGTCGGCGCCGGCCGCAGCGAGACCGCGATGATCGTCAGCGGTGTGCTGAAACGGCGACGGCTGCGCGGCGGAACGGTGCGGCTGAACGGGAAACCGGTCCGCTTCCGCACACCGCGCCACGCCCGCAAGGCCGGCATCGTCTACATCACCGAAGACCGCAAGGCGTCGGGATTCTTCAGCCACCTGACGATCGCGGACAACATCTACCTCGGGCACCTGTGCAGCGCGCTGCGCCTGCCTTTCTTCTACCGGCCGGGTGATCGCAAGTCGGTGGCGAAACGGTTCGTCGAACGCTTCCAGGTGCGGACCCTGCAACCCGGCAAGGCGACCGTCGAGGAACTGAGTGGTGGCAATCAGCAGAAGGTCGTGCTGGCCAAGGGACTGACCCGCGAACCGCTCGTCGCGATCATCGACGAACCCACACGTGGCGTGGACCTCGGCACCATTCCCGAGATCCACGCGATGATCCGTGCGCTCGCCGACGACGGCGTCGCGGTCGTGGTCATCTCGTCCTACCTCCCGGAGATCCAGGCGCTGTCCGACCGCGTGCTCGTGGCGCGGGCGGGCAGTATCGCCGCCGAGTTTTCCCCGGAAGAGGCCGACGAGGAAAGCCTGATGTTCGCCGCCGTGCACTGACCCTCACTACCCCTAGGACGAGACATGCGTGGAGTTGTTTTCAAGGGCGACCGGGTCGTCGAGATCCAGGATTTCGACGACCCCGCTCCGGGCCGCGACGAAGTGGTGCTGGAGATCAAGGCGTCCGGCATGTGCGGCAGCGACCTGCACTTCTATCGGGCACCGGCCGGACAGGCGCTCGCCGCGTTCGGCCTGACCGGCGACGACGCCGGGATCATCGGCGGACACGAACCGTGCGGCGTGGTCGCCGCCGTGGGCGCGGACGTCGACCCCCGCGCGGTCCGCGTGGGGGACCGGATGATGGTCCACCACTACGACGGCTGTGGGTTCTGCGACCAGTGCCGCACCGGCTGGCCGCAACTGTGCGAACGCGGCAACGTCATCTACGGCGCGACCGCGCACGGCGGGCACGCCGACTTCCTCAAGGTGCCCGCCCGTACCCTCGTCCCGCTGCCGGACGAATTGAGTTTCGCCGCCGGCGCGGCCATTTCCTGCGGCACCGGAACCGCTTTCGGGGCGCTGAGGCGCTTGCGGGTCGACGCCGGGGACAGCATCGCCGTGTTCGGCCAGGGTCCGGTCGGCCAGTCGGCGGTGCAGCTCGCCGCCGCCATGGGCGCCCGGGTGATCGCGGTCGACATCGAGCGGGCACGAGTCGAGCGGGCGACGGAGTTCGGGGCCGCGGACACGGTCGACTCGAGCACCGCCGATCCGGTCGAGGCCATCCGTGAGCTCACCGGCGGCAAGGGCGTGACGAAGGCACTCGACTGCTCCGGAGCACCACCCGCACGGGCCGCCGCCGTGAAGTCGGCGGCGAAGTGGGGCACCGTCGCCTTCGTCGGCGAGGGCTCGAACGTCACCCTGGACGTCAGCCCGGATCTGATCCGCAAACAGCTGACCGTACTCGGTTCGTACACGTTCTCCCTGGTCGGGCAGGCCGACTGCGCCCGGTTCGTCGCGGCGCACGGAGTCGAAGTCGACCGCGTCTTCACCGACCGCTGGCGGCTCGACGACGCGGTCAAGGCCTACGAAGCCTTCGACCGGCAGACCGGCGGCAAAGCCGTCATCGAGTTTTGAGAACCCTTGGAGTCCCCATGAAGAAGCACATTCCGGTCACGAACCCGGCGACGGAGGAGGTGTTCGCGTCCATTGTGGACGGCGACGCTTCCGACGTCGACGCCGCCGTCGGAGCGGCGACCGCGGCGGGGGAGCAGTGGGCGGCCCGGACGCCCGCCGAACGGGCCGGGTACCTCCGCGCGATCGCGGACGCGTTCGAAGCCCGGTCCGAGGAGATCTCGGAGCTGGTCACGCGGCAGAACGGCACGCCGATCAGCATCACCCGCGCGATGCAGAGCCAGGTTCCCGTCACCTACCGGTATTTCGCTTCGCTGGCGGAGAAACTGGAGACGGAGAGCCACGTCGAGACCGCGAGCGGGGACGCGGTGGTGCGACGCGAACCGGTCGGCGTGGTCGGCGCGATCACGCCGTGGAACGGCCCGCAGCCGCTGATCGCGTGGAAACTCGGGCCCGCGCTGGCGGCGGGCTGTACCGCGGTTATCAAACCCGCGCCGGAGACCTCGCTGGACGCGTTCGTGTTCGCCGAGATCCTGACCGCCGCGGGGATCCCGGACGGTGTCGTCAACATCGTCACCGGCGGGCGTGAAACCGGCGCAGCCTTGGTCGCGCATCCCGGCGTGCACAAGGTCGCGTTCACCGGCTCGACGGTCGCGGGCAAGGCGATCGCCGTCGAATGCGCGAAGCAGCTGAAGCACGTCACCCTCGAACTCGGCGGCAAGTCCGCCGGGATCCTGCTCGACGACGTCGACCTCGACGCCTTCCGGCCGCTGGTGATGTCGGCCTGCGCGCCGAACACCGGGCAGACGTGCCGGGCGCTGACCAGGGTGCTGGCGCCTGCTTCGCGGTACGAAGAGATCGTCCAGATGCTCAGCGAGACGATGAGTGCGATCCCGCAGGGAGATCCGACGGATCCCGGGAACTTCTTCGGACCGCTGGTGAACGCGGCGCAACGGGACCGCGTCGAGTCCTACATCGCCCTCGGCCGGTCCGAAGGCGCGGAGCTCGTGCTCGGCGGTGGGCGGCCGGCCGGGCTCGACCGCGGCTACTACGTCGAGCCGACGATCTTCCGCGGGGTCACGAACGACATGCGGATCGCGCGAGAGGAGATCTTCGGGCCGGTGCTGGTGGTGATGCCCTACGAGAGCGTCGACGAGGCCGTCGCCATCGCGAACGACTCGGACTACGGGCTCGGCGGCGGCGTGTTCTCGCCGGATCTCGACCGGGCGACGGACGTGGCCAGGCGGATCGTGAGCGGCAGCGTCGGCGTGAACACCTCGACCCTGCCCATCGAGACGCCGTTCGGCGGGGTGAAGCAGAGCGGGATCGGCCGCGAACTGGGTCCGCAGAGTGTGGACGCCTACCTGGAGTACAAAACGATCTTCCGCGCTCCCCGCGTTTAGTCCTCTACTTGCGAGAGCCCCTTCCTCGGCCGAACCGGGGGAGGGGCTCATCGCAAGTAGAGGACTAAACGCGTTTCAGGCTTTCAGCAAGGCGGCGAACTCGGCGGCAGGCTGGTCAGGGTCCAGCGTATGGATCGCCCGCAACAGTGCGTCACTCCGCTCCCGCCCCAGCGCGCCCTCGGTCACGTCGCGGAACTTCGCGTCCAGATCCTCTTGCGACATCGGGTTCTCCGCCGTACCGGCGGGATTGTCGACGAACACGTGCTCGGTGGTGCCGTCCCGATAGGTGACGGTGATGTCGCCGACCCAGCGGCCCGGATACGCCCGGTCCAGTTCCGGCTTGACCTCGATCTTGACCCGGCGCGCCATCGCGGCGGCGTCGCTGTCCTCGCCGAGGTCGAGCCGTCCGGCCAGGTAATCGTGATGGGTCGTGAAGCCGTTGCCGTAGCCCAAAACCGACAACGCGAACTGGAACGGCAGGCTGTATTGCAGATGCTCGATGAGCTTCGGCGCGTAGGCGTTCGCGTTCTGGTTGCCGATGACGACGTCGCCACCGGTCTGGATGCCCAACAGCACCGAGTCGATTTCCGAGGGGCGCGCCTCAATCTGTCGCGCGCCGTCGATGTAGGCGTGGTTGATCCCGCAGCAGCAGTACGGCTTGATCCACACCCGCGTGATCTCGAAGGGCCGGTCCAGGTCGAAGGCGGCGGTGTCGGTCACCGAGCGTCCGGCGAAAGTCTGGAAGAAGCCTTTGCGGCCGCTGAGGAAGGTCGTCGGGCCGGTGATTCCTGCCGCGGCGAGCTCCGCGGCCCGGATGCCGTTACGGGTCCCGATACCGGAGTGCGCGCGTTTGATCGATCCCCCGGAAGACGTGTACTCCGTCGTGCCCGAGGCGTGGCTCAGCGCGATCGAGAGCGCGTGCACCGTGGTCTCGACGTCGAACCCGCGCAGTTTGGCCGTCACCGCGGCGGCGCCGAAGTTCGACAGCAGTCCGTGCGGGTGGAAGCCACGCTCCAGCAGTTCAGGGGCCGCGAGGTTCCCGATGCGGGTGTACACCTCGTACCCGGCGACGACGGCGGTGACCACGTCGCGCAGGGTGGCCCCGAGTTCCTCACCGACGGCGAGCGCCGCGGAGACGACGCAACTGCCGGGATGGGAGGAGCTCGCGCGGTGCGCGTCGTCGTACTCGAAGCCGTGGCCGAACGTCGCGTTGACGAAGGCGGCGTCGGCCGCGCCCATCGCGTCGCCGGTCGCGGTCACATGCGCGGTGCCCGGCACGTGCGCCGCCCTGGTGACGTCGAGGATCGCCTGGCTCCACGGAAGGGCCGCACTGCCGACCTGCAGACCGAGCTGGTCCTGCAGGAGACGGCGGGCACCGGCGAGCGCGTCCGCCGGGATCCGGTCGTAGGTGAGTTCGGTGACGAGCCGCGCCGCCGCTGTTTCGAGTGTTCCCATGTTTGTCGCCTTTCAGTGGGGGAGGCCGTAGGACTTCAGCTCGACGTACGCGTCGAACCCTTCGAGGCCCGCCTCGCGGCCGATGCCGCTGTTCTTGAAGCCACCGATGGGCGCGGTGAAGCCCACCGGATTGCCGTTGACCTCCACGGTCCCGGTCCGGATCCGCCGCGCGACCGACAGGGCGCGTTCCGGATCGGCGGCGAACACCGAGCCGTTGAGGCCGTATTCCGAGTTGTTGGCGATGGCGACCGCTTCGGCCTCGGTGTCGAAGGTGTGCACCGTGAGCACCGGGCCGAAGATCTCTTCCTGCGCGATCTTCGCGTCCGGGTCGACGTCTGCGAAGACCGTCGGCGCGACGTACCAGCCGCGGCCGAGTCCCTCGGGGCGCCCGCCGCCGACGAGCACCTTCGAACCCGATGCCTTGCCCTCGGCGATGTAGCCCTCGACGCGGGTCCGCTGGGCCGCGCTCACCATCGGTCCCACCTCGGTGGCCGGGTCGAGCGGGTCGCCCACGGGCATCGAGGAGATCAGATCGACGAGCCGGTCGTGCAGTTCGTCGCGCCGCGAGCGGGCCACCACGATCCGCGTCTTGTTGCTGCACACCTGGCCGCTGTTGCGCAGCGAAACCGCGCGGACGGCGGCGATCGCGGCGTCGAGGTCTGCGTCCTCCAGCAGGACGGCGGCCGATTTGCCGCCCAGTTCGAGTGTCACGCGTCGCAGGTCCTTCCCGCACAGGGCGGCGATCCGGCGGCCCGCCGCCGTGGACCCGGTGAAGGACACCTTGTCGACGCCGCGATGACGCACGAGATGTTCACTGACTTCCCGCTGTGCCGGAACGATGTTCACGACGCCCGCGGGCAGTCCCGCCCGCTCCAGGAGGTGGCCGAGCAGATAAGCGTCGAGCGGTGTCTCCGGCGACGGCTTGACGACCATGGTGCAGCCGGCGAGCAAGGCCGGGGCGAGTTTGATCATGGTGATCAGCAGCGGCGCGTTCCACGGCACGATCGCCGCGACGACGCCGACCGGCTCGCGGGTGACGAGGGCGTGCCCGGTGGCGGACCGCCGGGTGTCCGACCACGGATATGCGGGCGCGAGATCGAGGAACGCGTCGAGCAGCAGACGCGGGCCCATCGCCTGCATCTTGGTCGACAGCGTGATCGGGCAGCCCATTTCGGCGCTCACCAAGCGAGCGGCCTCTGTCTCATGAGCGGCGAGTTCCGTGCTGAGCTTCCGGAGAACCGCGATGCGCTCGTCGAGCGGAAGCCGGGGCCAAGGACCGTTGTCGAACGCGTCGCGCGCCGCTGCCACGGCGGCGTCGACGTCCGCTTCGACGGCTTCCGGTACGCGTGCCACCGTCTGCTCGCTCGCGGGGGAGACCACCTCGATGACGCGGTCGGACGCGGGCGTCACCCACTGGCCGCCGATGAACAACTTGTCGTATTGGCCTTGCCAAAGTTCGGTCGGCGCACTCATCGCGTTCGGCTCCTTCGTCGTTCGCTGCCTTGACCGACCTTACCGTAGATTATATAAAATATGTAGAATTCTCCGGAAGGCAGGAAGCATGCAGCACAAGCCGCTCGACGGCATCCGGATCCTTGAAATCGGCGGCTACATCGCGCTTCCGTTCGGGACCTCGATGCTCTGCGCGCTCGGCGCCGAGGTGGTCAAGGTCGAACGCCCCGGCTCCGGCGAGGACTTCCGCCGTCACCAGAACGACCGCAGCCCGTATTTCCGGCAGTACAACACCGGGAAACGCAGCCTGTCGGTCGATCTCAAATCCGCCGACGGTGTCGCCGTGGTGAAGGCGCTCGTTCCCCGTTTCGACGTCGTGCTCGAGAACCTCCGGCCCGGCAAGGTCGCCGCGATGGGCCTGGGGCCCGACGACTGCCGGGCCCTGCGTCCGGATCTCATTTACGGCTCCGTCACGGGTTTCGGCTCCTCCGGGCCGCTGGCGAACCGTCCCGCCTACGACACGATCGGTCACGCGTTCGGCGGCCTCTACTCGTTGTTCAGCGACGGCGACCATCCGCAACTCGCCGGCGGGCTGAGCGCCGACCTGGTCACCGGGCTCAGCACGGCGACCGGTGTGCTGGCCGCGCTGGTGGGCAGGCTCAAGACCGGGCGGCCGCAGCGGATGGAGACCTCCATCATGGAGGCGGTGAGCGTCCTCATCACCGACGGCGTCACCCAGGCCTTCGAACTCGGGCACGATCCCAGCCGCACCAGCCGTCACCCGCAGGCGCAGAACTTCTGTGTGCCGACGTCGACGGGTGAGTATCTGGCCGTGCATCTGTCGTCGTCGCAGAAGTTCTGGACCTCGCTGTGCCGGGCGATGGACCGGCTGGATCTCACGGAGGATCCACGCTTCGCCGAGTACCGTCCCCGCGAGGCGAACTACTTCGAGTTGGTCCCCATCGTCGAAGCGGAGTTCGCGGCCAAGCCGAAGAAACACTGGGAACAGGTCCTCACCGAGCACGACGTCCCCTTCGCGCCGGTGTTGTCCATGAACGGCTACCTCGACCATGAACAGGTCCGGCATCTGGATCTCGTGGAACGTCAGGACGACGGTCTCGCGCTGCTCCGTCCACCGTGGACCTTCGACGGCGAACGCCCCGACCGCGCCGGCCGCGCGCCGAAGGTCGGTGCCGACACCCGCGCGGTGGCCGGTGAAGTACTCACCGAGGAAGAGATCGAAGACTTGATCACGGCGGGAGTGCTGTACGCGGACGAGTCCTGAGTGTCCAAGTTCTTGGACAGTCAGGATCGCTCCGGCTTCCTATCGTCGGAGCGATCCCTGTGACCCCAGGAAAGTGAGGACGACGATGTCCGAAGCCACCAAGGAAGAACTCGCCCAGGGCTGGCTCAAGGCCCTGACCGATGTCGATCATTTCTACGAGATCTGCGCACCGGACTGCCGGGTGTGGCACAGCGCCGACGACAAGTGGATGTCGCTCAAGGCGGCCATCGACGCGGTGCACGACCGCGGCGGCCTTCCGGAATTCATCAACTCCCGCGTGACCTTGACCGAGAAGGGTTTCTTCGCCCAGACCTCGGGTGTGCTCAAGTCGCAGGGGGAGGACGGGCCCGAGGTCAAGATCCACCTCATCCAGATCGCGACCGTCGAGGGCGGCAAGGTCGTCCAGGCCGAGGAGTACATCGGCCCCGAGACGGACCTCGCGGTCTGAACCCCCGCCCGGTAAGGCAGAAGGAGCAAAACATGTCCGGAATCGCGGGCAGATCCGTCATCGTCACCGGCGGTGCCAGTGGCATCGGCGAGGCAGCCGTGCGGCTTTTCGCGGAGAACGGCGCCAAGGTCACCGTCGCCGACCTCACGGAGGACGCGGGGGAAACCCTGGCGAAGGAATTGAAGGGCCAGGGACACGAGGTCCAGTTCGTCACGACGGACGTGACCGACGAGGACCAGGTGAAGGCGATGGTCGACGCGGCGGTGTCGGCCTACGGTCGGCTCGACGGCGCGTTCAACAACGCAGGCGTCCCGAACACGGGCAAACTGCTCGCCGACATCGACCGCGCGGACTTCGACCGGATCTTCGCCATCAACGTCACCGGGCCGTTCCTGTGCATGAAGCACGAGATCCCGGCGATGCTCGAAACCGGCGGGGGTTCGATCGTCAACACCGCGTCCGTCGGGGCGTTCGTCTACATCCCGAAGGCCGCGGAGTACACCGCGTCGAAGCACGCGCTGATGGGACTCACCAAGGCGGCCGCGGCCGAATACGGTGAGCGGGGTATCCGCGTCAACGCGATCGGTCCTTCGACGTCCATGACACCGATGTACCTGGAGTACATCAAGCTCAACCCGGACTACGTGAAGACGGTCGAGGCGACGCACGCGCTGCGCCGAGGCAGTGAGCCGGTCGAGCAGGCGCAGGCCGCGATGTGGTTGCTCTCCGACGCGGCGTCCTACGTCACCGGGGTGACGCTCGCGGTGGACGGCGGTTACACGCTCTACTGAGCGCGATGAGTGACCGGTCCGTGAAGGCCTCCTTCCCTACCCTCAGCGTAGGGAAGGAGGCCTTCACGGACTCGCGGATCCACTGCGAAACTTCAGTCGATGCGCAGCGCCCGTATCCGGTTGTAGAGCGTCGAGCGGCTGACGCCCAGCGCGGTCGCCGCTTTCCGCTTGTTCCCGCCCGCCGCTTCGATGGCGGCCACGATGACCTCGCGTTCGGCTTGGCGCAGCGGGGATCCCGGCGACGGTCTGCCACGATGGGACTCGGGGAGATCCGCCGGGACGATGTCTCCGGCGGAGCGCGTGTCGGCGACGGCGCGCATGACCCGCCGCAGTTCGGAGAAGTTGCCGGGCCAAGGCTGTGCGGTCAACACGTTCAAGGCGTCGGCGGTGAGCCGGGTGCGCCCCGGGCCCGCGACCTCGTCCAGCGCACGTTGTGCGAGCTGGGGGATCTCGTGCCGTCGCCGTCGCAGGGGAAGCAGGTTCCTTCGTGCGGTGCACAGCGCGGCCAAGGGCGCGTGCACGCCATCCAGATGCTCACCTGGTGTCGAAACCACCACGACCTCACGCCGGGTGGCGCGCAGGCGCTGGACCAGGAGCGCGGTCATCCGCTCGGAGAAAAGCTGGGCGTTGTCCACGATCACGGCCGGGCCCTGGCTCCCGAGTACGTCGTCCATGGTGACGGCCCACGACTGCTCGCCTTGCCGCACGATCTCGGCGGCGTCGAGGGTGACCGGATCACCTCCGGCGGCCTCCTTCGCCGCGGTGGTGCGTCCACTGCCCGGCTCGCCGACGACGAGGAGTGGCCAGCCCGGCTCACGGTCGAACTGGTCGTGTCGGTGCGCCGGCGCATCCGCGAGGATGTCCACCAGTACCCCGTGGACCCCGTCGATCGGGGCGCAGTGCACCGCGACGGTACGGCCGGAAGCCAGGCCCAGACGCTGTGTCTCACCAGGGCACGACGGTGCCTGTTCGGCACAGGCCCGGACGGCGGCGTGGTCGGCGGGCTGAAGGAGGTCCAGCGCCGCGGGTGTGGCCAGTACAAGCCCTTCACCGAGCACGATCACCGGACGGTCGCGGCGTCGGGCGGCCTGCTGGAACGCGGTCAGCAGGCGGTGCTGCGCGTGGGGGGAAGCCAGTTGCAGGCGGTCTTCGATGTCACGGACCATCCGCTGGACGAGCGGCGGGAAGAGCCGGTCGTCCTCACCGGAGGGTCTGCCGATACCGAGCACCCCTTCGAGCCTGCGGGTGACCGGATTGACGATCGGGTGCCCGTAACAGGTGAACGCGTGAAAGGACACCAGCGAATGTTCGGGGCCGCGGACCAGCAGCCCTTGCCTCGTTTCCGCCGCTGTTCCCACGGCGTTGACCCCGATTTCGTCCTCACCGAACGAGACACCCGGAGCGATACCGAGTCCCTCGATGGTCCGATGGAACGATCTGTTCGCGGAGCGCACGCCGACGACCTTCGCCGTCTGATCGGCGAGGACCAGCGCGACGGGGGATCCGGCGAGTTCGGCGGCGAAGCGTTCGAGCACCGGATTCGCCGCCCGGCTCAGCGGAGTGGTCTCGTCACGCGGCTCCGGTGCGATCCGGTCTGCCATCGCGACTCCTTCGACACGGTGGGCAGGCATTAAATATAATGTCTCTAAGTTACGGCAGTGACCACGATCGAGGGAGGGACAACTCAGTCCCTCCCCGGCGCGGTCGCACGTTGCCACACTGGGTGGATGGCGGGAAGGCACACCCGAACGAACGCGGTGAGCTCGTGAGCGCCCGCTGGACGGACTCGCGGTCGTCGCGTCCGCTCAACCGCTCGCGTCTGCTGCTGGTCTGTTTCGCGATCTTTGCCACCTGGTCGCCCGCGAAGAAAAGCGGCCCGCCGTCCGATATGGACGGTGGACCGCGATGCTTCTCCGGAAGGGTTACGGAGCGGTGACGCTCGCCGTCGCCCGCGGTCCGCCGTTGCAGCTGACGGTCTGTCCGGTGAAGACCGCCTTCGTCGAGCAACCTTCGTCATCGGTCACGGTGACCTGCACGGTCCGCGGACCGGCACCGGTGAACGTGTGCGCGACCTCGGGCTCCGTCGTCGTCAAGAGCTGCCCGTCACCAAAGTCCCAGTCGTACCGCACGATCCTTCCGTCCGGGTCGGACGACGCCGCCGCGGAGAAGAAGCCGATGCCGCCCTGAGCGGACACCACGCGCACGGCCGCGGTCGGCCCCTGGTCCGGCGTGAGCACGGCGGACGGACCGTCGTTCATCAGCACACCCGTGTTCGTGGCGGGCAGCCCTGTCGGTGCCAGGCCGCCGTTCTCGCCGACGTTGTAGCTGTGCACCCGCGAAGTCACGCCGAGGGAGAAGACGTCGGCCAGGAACAGCACCTTCCCGTCCGGGCTCAGGATGGTGCGGCCCGGCATGCCGTCCGGAGCGTCGTACGATGAACCGGGCAGGGAAGTGAGCGTGCCGTCCGCGCCGATCCGGAATCCTTCGACCGCGCCGCTGCCCGCGGTGGGCACGTACAGACGGCCGCTGTCGGCGGTGATCGCCGCACCGTGCGGGAGACCCCCGGTCGGATACGGGCCACCCGGTGTCGGGGTGAGCGTGCCGTCCGCTCCGATCGCGAACCCGATCAGGCTGGCGCCCTGTTCGTTGCTGATGTACAGGAACCTGCCGTCGGGAGTCACCGCGGGCAGCGCCGGGACGTTCCCCGTGGGGTACTGGCCGATCAGCGTGAGCCTGCCGTCCGGCGCGACCGCGAAACCGGTGACTTTGGACAGCGTGGTGCTGGTGACGAACAGGAACCTTCCGTCCGGGGTGAGGGCGGGCAGACTGAGTGCGCTGTTACCGGGAACCGCGGCCGGGGGCGCGGTGGTCTTGGTGATGGCGCCGGACGCGGCGACGTCGTAGGACCGGACCTCGTTCTCCTCGCCGCCCATGGTCGCGAACAGTCGCGAGCCGTCAGGGGTGAGGGCGAGGCCGACGACGGCGGCGCCGGTGCCGACCTTCCCGCCGGGAATGGGGGTGAGCTTGCCGTCGGCGCCGATCCGGTACCCGGTGATCGACGAGCCGGTCAGGCTTGCGACGTAAGCCTTCTTGCCGTCTGGGGTGACGACGATCGAAAAGCCGGCGGACGCGGAGAACGGCGATCCGGAGACCTTGGAAAGCGTGCCGTCCTTGGCGACACCGTGAACCGCGACGTTCTGGGAAAGCAGACCACCCACGAGCAGGAACCTGTCCGGAGTGGCGGTGGCGGCGTACGCCGGTGACGACGCCAGGAGGCCTCCGGCGAGGAGCGACAGGACGGCCGTGAGACCGGCCGCCGCGCGACGGGGGCGGAGAAGAGGGTTTCTGGACATGAGCGCGTGAAACCTCCGTGTTGTGAACTTCTCGACGTGGAGCCAGATCAGCGGAGCGGGGCTCGCTTCGAAGTAAAGGAGCTTTGCCCGCTGGTGACTGTCCAAGAAGTTGGACAGCCGGCAACGGGGCCGCTCCTTACCGTCGTAGCGGAAAGCACCGCCCGACTCGACGAAGAGTGGAGTGGAAACGGGAATCTGCCATCCGGATGACCAGACACTCCACTGTGGATGGACGATGTCCGTGCTCGCGCTGATCGTGACGGTGGCTTTCCTGGTCGCGGTGGACAACACGGACCCGGGCCGTGGCCGGACTGCCCATCGGCGGATATGGTGCGATGACATATGGCTTCCGGCACAAGGGAATATTTCGCGACGGCCGCGTCCTGCAGCGGTCTTCCCACCACGTTGCCGCCCACCGCGACCCAGTTGATCGAGCTCATTCTGGTCCACCAGGCCTCGGACCTGGGCACTTCTGGGGCTCACAATGGTGGGTTCACGTAGCCTGGAGCGCCCGCAACCCCTTTGATCACATCGACGATTCGCGTGGCACCGTCCTGTACGTGTCTTCGGACAACGGGCGCCAGGCGGGGGCCTCCTGGCCGGTGGATTCGATCAAGGCCGCGGCCGCGGTGTTGTGCGGAACCACCGGAGACCGCGTCAGCGGACCGGGACCTTCGCAGCTTCGCTCATCTCCGCGTTCCTGGTCTCGCGGAGGGCGAGCGTGCAGCCGAGGCTGATCAGGCACAGCACGGTGAGAAAGATCCCGAAGGCGAAGCCGCCGTACGCAGCGGTGATCGCCGCCGCGACGAGCGGCGGCACGGCGCCCCCGAGGACTCCGGCCACGTTGTAGCTGAACCCGGTGGCGGTGTACCGGTAGCGCGTGTGGAACAACTCCGGCATGAACGCGCCGACCGGCCCGTAGGCGAAGCCGGCGATGAGCGTCGTCACGCAGGAGCCGATCGCGAAGGTGACGGCCGAGGCCGAGTCCAGGATCGGGAACAACGCCAGCGCCCACACCACCGCCACCGCGTTCCCGGTGAGGATGACCTTCTTGCGCCCGACGCGATCCGAGTACGCGGCCCCCAGCACGATCGCCAGCCCGAACATCAGGCCCGCCGCGATGCCGATCAGCAGCACGGTCGTCCGGGGCAGCTTGAGCACAGTGGTGCCGTAGTTGATCAGGTACCCGACGGCGAGATAGTAGAAGGCGAAGGTCATTACGAGCACGCCAGAAGCGAAGGCGATCTCGCGCGGCTGGCTCTTGAGCGCCTCCACGAAGGGGGCCCGGGCGGTGCCGCGCTGGGACACCTCGCCTTTGAACACCGGCGTCTCGTCGATCTTCAGCCGGACGAACAACCCGATCGCGATTAGCAGGAGACTAGCGATGAAAGGAATCCGCCAGCCGTAGCTGCGGAAGGTCTCGTCGGACATCGTCTCGCCGATGATCAGGAAGGTCACGCTCGCCAGCACGAAGCCGATCGATCCACCCAGCGCGCCGAACATCGACCAGAAGCCGCGCTTGGCCTTGGGCGCGCTTTCCGCGGCCATCAGCGTCGCACCGGTCCATTCACCGCCGACCGCTAGTCCCTGCAGGAACCGCAGGATGACGACGAGGATCGGCGCGGTGACGCCAATCTGCTCGGCGGTCGGCATCAGGCCGACCAATGCGGTGGCCAGACCCATGACCAGCAACGTCGTGACCAATGTCCGCTTTCGCCCGAGCCGATCACCGAAATGCCCGAAAAGAACCGAGCCGACCGGCCGGGCGACGAAGGCCACGCCGAGCGTCGCGAACGAGGCGACCACCCCGGCGGCGGAGCCCAGCGCGGGAAAGAACACTTTGGGGAACACGAGGGCCGCGGCCGTCGCGAAGATGAAGAAGTCGTAGTACTCGATGACGGTGCCGGTTCCGCTCGCTATCGCGATGCGCCGCATCGTCCGGTTCGTCACCTGGGGCTCGGTGGCCGCCATGGACACCTCTTTCGCTCGGCAGGGGAGGGGCGATTCGAAAGCATTATGCACAAAATTTGATATGTCAAGGTTGTTTCAGCTGATCAAGTGGGGTCCTCCGACACGGGTCTCACGCCTGGTCGCCTCACGGTCCCGACGCGCTGCTGACAGCCGAAGACATCGGAGCGTTGCTCGGCTTGTCACCGAGGAGTTCATGGATGCTGTCGGTCCGCGGCTGGAGCCGACGACGCCGGCGAAGTACCGGTCCTTTCTGGGCGACCATCTACTGCCGCAGTGGTCGTGGTGGCCGGGATCTACACCGGATCCCGTTAAGATGCAGCCCTTCCGGCGGTCGTCCCGCCGGGCGGCGTACCAGCCCAAGGAGCCCACTGTCCTGCAGAAGGTCCGCGGCAAGCTGCTGGGCGCCGTATCCGAAAGACAGCGAGAAGACCATCGTCCGCGCGGCGTCGGCGGACTTGAACTGCCGATAGACCACCGGGCTCAGCAGGGGTGCCGTATCCGCCTTGGCGGATTTTGCGTTCACGCCATTCCCGCACTCGTTGCCGTCGCGACGTTGTCTCGGCCGTGTGCTCCTCGGGCGGGTCCTCTTCGATGGTCACGGTCGCGGGCATGGTGAGGCGGCGCAGCGCGAGCTCCTGGCCGGGGCCGCTGGTCAGCATCGGTTCGTCGACCTCGGCGGTGGCGTCGTAGCGGGCCAGCCAGGCCGCAACTTCCGCGGTTCGCACTGGCACAGGCCCGGCCGGGGCAGGCGCTTCGGGTTCAGCTCCAGTGGCAGCCCCTCCGCTCGGCAGTAACAGGCCCGCACGAACGCGGCCACCACGTCACGGGGAAGCAGCTGCTTGGGCAGCGCCGCCGTGCGCAGCGCCCGGTGGAACGTCGATCTGGGAAGGTCGTCGCCGTGTACGAAGGCATAGGCCGCGATGGTGCGGTAGCTGTGTCCGCACGCCGACATCAGCTCTTCCAGGCACGCGTTGTACTCCGGCGCTGTCACCACGGTGTCCGGGGGAACTGCCCCGAAACGCACTCCCGGTCGCTGTCGCCGCCCGCCCATCACGCTCCCCGCCTCACCTGGCACCATCCCGGACTCCGCTGTCCCAGCAGCGTAGTGGCGGGATGCCGGAGCCGCTGGGACACCAGACGCAACGGACTCCGCCACAGAGGGGACCAAGGCAGGACAGAAGCGGGACGGCACAGATCTGGTGAGACAGCAGGGCTCGCGAGATAACGGTAAGCGTAACCGCTGATCACCGGACTCTCGGGAGCCGACGATGATTTGGACGACCCTGCTCGACCTGCTCACCGAGATGACCCACCTCGGCACCGCCGGGATAACCCTGGCCGCCGCCGCATCGCCGGGCGCCGCCGTCGCTCCGGTGATCACGACGAGACATGAACCCACCGCTTGTTCCCAGATTGAAGAGCGGGAAGAGCTCGTCGAACCCCTCCACTGCTTGTCCGGGCTCATACGCGGGCGCCCGGACAAGCAGCTCACTGCGGTGCGGGACCCGATGACATCCACCTCGACCGGTCAGCTTGGATCAGAGCTGTCGGTAGTCCGTGGCAATCTGGCCCGCCACCTCGGCACCGAACGCTACGACCAGATCGTGAGTGGCCACGGATTTCGCATGCTGCTCAGCTGGTCATCATTCATAGCGCGTGAGTCAGTCCTAGCCACGTTGACCGACGAAGGCGGGGCCATCCTTACGCACTTCGAGAAGGACGACAGCGCTTGCTGGCGCTAGCCGGGTCGACGGACGGCGGGCGGCCTGGCCTGCAGATCGCGCTCGACTTCAGATCGTTTTGAAACAGGTGCAGGGGAAAGACAGGGCTGCATCAACCCCGCTGCAACCGCACACCCAGCGCTGAACTGGGTTTCTGTCCAGGGCGGATCGCGACTGGAGGGTGCTGGCACTTCGGGTCTGCTTAGTTGGTTCTATTGAGTTTCTTCCGCACGAGGTCGATCACGGCCACTAGAACAGTGAATATCGCGACGATGATCAGACTATTCAGCAAGGCAGACGGCGCGGTGTCGTCAAATAGAAATTTGAACCCAAGAAAGATGACAACAAACAGCAATGGTGCCGATATGAGCAGAAACTTGGGAAGTGAAATCTTGTTCCTGCTTGCCATCAAGCGTCTCCTTCGGCGGGGATGTGTTTGGGCGTGGGTCATGAGAAGGGTTCAACGCTCCCACACATCCACCGACACCGCTTATGAGGCCCCCGATCGGCCCGCCCTTGATCGCACCGAGTCCACCGGCGGTAAGACCGGCGTACCAGCACTTCTTCTCATGCGGGAACCACTCTCCTCCTGTGCAGGTCTGCGTTCCTCCCGCGACCGTGGTGGCTTTCTTTGCCCGCCGGGCAAGCCAGCGTGCCACCGGAATCATTGTTGTTGATCGGGGTCGCACTGGGCGTAGGCGTAGGTGTTGTCTTTCTGAGCGTTGGGGTCGGGTTGGATGAAGCGGCCATAGACGGGGTTTTAGTGACGAGATTCGGTCAGGGAGACCCCCGATGCAAGCTGGCAGGTCCCGATCCAGCGGCGCCGTAGGGGGTGTAGTCGTAGCGGGCGGTCAGCTGGCCGGTGTCGTTGACCAGGGCGAGGACGCTGCCCTGGTTGTCGGTGATCGCGTTGTGGTGTCCGCCGGCGGTGTCCGTGACTGCGGTTAGTTTTCCGTCGGTGTAGGTGGTGGTCGCGCCGTTGACGACGGTGCGGGAGACGCCGAGCGCGTTTTGAGGGCGAAATTGCAGGTCGAGCGAGGGCGCGTCGCCTGGTTGTGTCCGGTCTAAAGACTTGATGCGCGTGCTGGCCGGTAGGGGCACGTTCAGGTCGATGAAGGCTTCCTACGCCGCATGATCAGCGATACGCGTGCACTGATAACCAGCGGTTTCTCGGTGATCGATGTACATCGTGAAAGTGCCGCCCGTTCACTGCGGACAGAGTGCTCCCCGCTGTGCATCCCGGAGGAGCCTGTCCGGTGGCACGCAGAACAACCAGCGAAAACCGGTCCCTCGCCAGGGAAAACCAGGTGAGGGACCGGTGTCGTGTTGTCCGGTTGCATCCGGCTGAAACCGGTGTCCTCTCACGCCTTCAAGCACGCGAGTTCCGGGACCGCTGCACGGTGAAGCCCCTGGTCGCCGAGGCGGCCGGGGCTTCGAGGTGCCGGGAGTCAGCCGGTGGGGCGCTGCACCATGTCCGAGGTGTACTTGACCGACGAAGGCTCGTGCCGCGAGGTGAACGGGCACTTCCAGTCCTCCTCGGTCATCCGCCCGGAGAAGTGGCGGGACGGCATTTGGTACTCGTAGGTGGTCAAGCTCGGGTTGACCGAGCCGTTGTTCGTCGTCTCACGCTTGCGGATCGCGTCCTGCATCGAGAAGAACTTGTCGCCCATCAACATGAACTGCATCGCCGAGTTGAAGGCGATCGCCGGCCTGGAGAACCGGCGGCTCGCCCGGGAGGAGCCCGGCTGCATGCCGACGACAAAGAACGAGTGCCCGGCGACGTGGAAACCGAAGTTCGGTTCGCCGGGGTCCGAGGTGGCGCCTTCGTCGAGGCCGTAGGTGCGGCTGTCGATGTCGTGGATGAGCTGGAGGTGGCGCCACAGCAGGCGTTCGTACTCTTCCTCGTCGAGAATCCCGCCGGGCTCCTCGAAGGTGGACACGAACGTGCGGAAACTCGTGTCCGACAACGTGGGCCGGATGTCGCGGGCGTAGCCGAGCATGTCACGGTAGTGGGCCCGGGCCGATGCCGGATCGCCCAGCGCCGGGTAGTGGCCGTGGACGATCGAGCCCTTCTTCAACGCCGCGCGAGCGCCGAGACAGCTGAACTCTGTGGTCTGGATGAACGCTTCGAGCTCCGCTTCCGGGTCGCTCATTTCACTCCGCCTTTCCGGTGCCGGCGTCCAGTTCCGTGACCGTCCACTACAACGAGATCTGGGGACTTCGCTTCGATTTGTCCTGTTTGGTCTTGGCGTGGCGAGAGAGACGCGCGGCATCGCCGTACGGAAAGTGAGTGATTACCGCTGTGCCGGATGGTGGGAGCGTAGGAAGTTCATCTGCCGGGGGACAAGCGACGTTCCGTCACGTGGAATGGCAATGCAGGTCGATCCGTGAGGCGCCGCGGTGACCGACGTGGAGCATGGGTAAAGGCGATGACCGGGTACGGCGGACGCCCTGTTGCCCACGTGGCCGGCGCCCGCACGGCAGGCGTTGCCGGCCGGTTCGTCGGCGCCGGGGAAGCGGACAGGCCCGCGTTGACAGCTTCCTGGATGGCCGAGTGTGACTGCTGTGCGATCGGCCGATTCACTACGACAAGGCGGAGGAGCCCGCGGGAGAGGGTTTCGTGCCCGTGGCACCGGTGCCGCGAGGCTGGCTTGCCGGAGAGCGCGGCCCTGGCGCGTCCTGCGTCCCGCCGACGCTGCCGGGCCGGGCCCCCTGCGTCACTCGCCGCCGGGTTCACTCCTTTCCCTTTCGGGCAGTTTCGCCGGAAAGTTCACCCTGATTCAGTGAGAGTCGATCGGCGGCAAAAGGCCGTCCGGTTACGGTACAGCGGTCGTGATTCCCGCATCACAACGGCGGCATCGTCAGTCGGCAGCCGAGGTCGGTACCGACCATGAGTCCAAGTCCTACAGGGAACGGAAGTTCAGCCGTGCAGATCGTGAACGCCACACAAAGCGACGCTCCGGCAATCGGCGAGCTCGTTGCCGAATCATTCGCGCAGTTGGACCTGGCACGCTGGCTGATCGATGACCAGGACGATTGGAAAAGGATCGCTCCGCGATACTTCGAGGCGGAAGTCAGGGACGCCGTGGCCAACGGCGCCGTCTACACGTTCCCCGATCTCTCTGCCGCTCTGGTCATGTTCAACGGCGACGCCACGCACGAACCGGATTTAGCTCGGGAAAGGTGGCTCAAGGAAACTACTGGGCCATATTATGACAGGTTCGTGCGGCTTGAGAAGGCTTTACAGGAACGCCGGCCGAGCAAGCCCCATCACTACGGTGCGATCGTTGCCGTCCGTGCGGGAGATCGCAGCAAGGGAGCCTGCTCCCTGCTGCTCGATCATTTTCACCGCATTCTCGACGAACGCGGGCAAGACCTTTACTGCGAAGTCGCGAGCAAGAATCTGGAAGGTTTCTTCGCCCGACACGGTTACACCCCATTCGGGCCGCCGGTGACCCTTGACGGCCGAGAGCTTGTGCAGCCGATTTGGCGCGAGGCTTGCCGCCCGGCCGACGCGGTGCATTCATGAATCAGCGCATGCATCGATACGACGAAAGACTTTTCGGCCTGATTTCGGGACATGTGCACGAACAGTTGCACAGCGACGACATCGCTTTGGAGTGCCCGGACTCGGGTGAAGATCTGGGCGAGATATTGGACGGTCTGCTCTGCGCCTCCGGGAACGATCCGGAACACGTGCTCAAGCTGTACCAGCGAGAGTTGTCTCGAACGATCATAAACCAGGCAAGCCCTCGATTTTTGTCCTTTATTCCGGGCGCGCCGACCAAAGCGGCCCAACTGTTCGACATGGTGGTGTCCAGCGACGCGCTTCTGGGCACGTTTTGGCTGGAATCAGCCGGGGTGATCGCAGCGGAGAACCAAGTTCTCCGGCTGATCGCCGATCTGGCCGGACTTCCCGCGACAGCCGGTGGCTGCTTCGTCTCCGGCGGCTCGGCAGGAAATCTCTCGGCCCTCGTGGTCGCGCGTGACACAGCCCGTCGGCGACTGGGGCTTCCAGTGGGTTCCCGGCTCCGGGTCGCGGTCAGTGACCAGGCGCACTCTTCGGTGGGGAGTACGCTCAACGTCATCGGGGTGGAGGCATTGGTCGTACCGTCTGTCGACCACCGTTTCACCGGAGCGGCATTGCGTGCGGCGCTGGACGACGACCGTGACCCGAGCCCCGTGATCGCCGTCGTGGCCACGGCTGGAACCACCAACGCCGGAATCATCGACGACCTGGCGGGGATAGCGGATGTCGCCGAGGCGCACGATTTGTGGTTCCACGTGGACGCCGCCTACGGCGGGGCCGGGCTCTTCGCCCCCTCGGTCCGGCAAAAGTTCGATGGCATCGAAAGGGCCGACTCCTTCATCGTCGACTCGCACAAATGGCTGTTCGGCCCCTTCGGCTCCGGCGCCCTGATCTACCGGGAGCCCCAGGTGGCCAGATCTGTGCACAGCCAGGTCGCGCCGTATCTCGATGTCGTGCAGACCCACACCGGACAATCGAAATGGAATCCTTCGGACTACGCTCACCAGCTCACCCGCACTCCCGGTGGCATGCCTCTCTGGTTCTCCCTCGCGGTCCACGGAACCGATGCCTACCGCAGCGCTATCGAGAGCGGTATCTCGATCGCCAGGGAGACGGCCGATCTGATCCGCACCGAGTATCCGCATCTCGAAGTGCTTCGCGATCCTGAACTGTCCTGCCTGCTTTTTCGGCGGCGCGGCTGGTCGGCAGACGAATACTCCCGCTGGTCGAAGGAGCTGCTCGCCGCCCAGATCGGCTTCGTCCTCCCGACCACCTGGGAGAACGAGGTCGTCGGCCGATTCGCGTTCGTGCACCCGGGAACCACGATGGAAATGGTTCGCCAGGTCTTGGACAGTACCTCAGAGCCCGCAAGCTGAAAGCCGAGCGAGACGGTTGTCGAGATGACTGATGAGCCGATCCAGTTGAGCAAGCGCGAGTGGTCAGCACTCCTGGCGATGTGCAATCCCGGATCGGATGCCTGCCGTGAGACGACCACGCCCGGCCTCCTCCGCCGAGAGTATGCCCAGGTGGAACCGAGCCGGTGGAAATTCGTGGATCTCGCGTAACTTGGGATGGATAGAGATCATCCATGAACGCGAGGAAGCCGAGTTCTCGCCACGACACGACATCGTGTCGCGCGTCGGTCAGCGCGGAAGTCTGAGTCGCGTGGGGTTCGCCGTCCTGGCTACTCGCGTTCGACGATGACCGCGCCGGCGGTTGCCCCGGCGGCCGGCCCGCCGAGCCGATGGAACGGATGACCAGCGGGCCTTCGTCGCGTCCCAGGAGAACGGCCGTCGCGCCGTCCCCGAAGACGGTGGCAGGAGCCGTTCGCCACCGGTCGTACGGGAGCGCGCTGAAGTTACCCGCGGTGGTGCACAACGCGTATCGGACGCTGTCATCCGCCTGCATCAAGGTGGCGGCCCAGCCGATTCCTGCGGCTCCACCGTTCGACATCTGAGCCAGCCCGATCGCGACTGCCCGGGACGCGCCGAGCACCCTGGCGAGCCGGTGCGCGGGTGACCAGGGTTCTTCCTCTCCCGGGGCCATGCCCGCGTAGGCGACGAAGTCGATCTCCACGGGAACCACCTCGTGTTCGCCGAGGCACTGCCGAGCTGCCTGCGACCCCATCCACCAGGCGGGCACCGCAGCGCCGACCGGCACTTCGGAGCACGCCGCCCCGGCGGCCTGTCCGGCGGTGATCGCTCCCGCCGCGACGGCACTCGCCGCCGGGTAACGCGCGTCGGGCAACCACGTCGTCGCGGCCGCGATCCGGATGGCGCGCTCGACTTTCATGCCGGCCGCTCATCGGGTCGAAGGCGGATCGGCACGGAGAACAGGCTGCGGTCACCCAGGTTCGCCCTCCACTCGCACCGCAGGATCGCGTGCATCGTGCGCACGGAGCCGACCGCGCAGTGCAGGGTGACCGCGCCGGTCCGCTGGGTGTCGACGCGGGCGAGCGACAAGATCTGCTCGCCGCCGTTCATCAGCACGCGATGGCCGCCGAGCCGGACCAGCGCCTGGGCCCGGAGGCGGTCAGACCTGGCCCTCAAGGACAACTGCAAGCAGTTCGCTATCTCCTCCGCAGGTCCAGTGTCCCGGTCATCCGACCGGTTGCTCGACGAGATAGCGCGACACGCTTCGCAGTTTTTCGCAGGTTTCCTCCAGTTCCCGTTCCGGAGTCGATTCGCCGACGACGCCGGCGCCCGCCCGCAACCAGGTCCGCCCCTCATGCCTGAAGACACTGCGCAGCACGAGTGCGGCATCGAGTTCGCCGTCGAAATCGAGTGTCAGTACGGCCCCGCTGTAGAGCCCGCGCGTCGGTTCGGAGCGCCCGATGAAGTCGCAGGCGGCGCGTTTGGGGATGCCCGACGCGGTGATCGCGGGGAACAGCGCGGCGAACGCGCCCCATTCCGATTCACCCGCCGCGAGCATGCCCGAGAGGCGGGACGCGAGATGCTGGACGCTGCCGCGCTCACGCACCTGCATGAACTCCTTTACCGCGACCGAGGGCGGGGTACACACCGTGGTCAGTTCCTCGGCTGCCAGCCGCACCGAGATGGCGTGCTCGAAGACCTCCTTGGGATCACGATAAAGTTCTTCGCGATTCCGCTCGTTCAGCTGTTCGTCCGCGCCGAAGGCCCGCGTACCGGCCAGAGGTTGTGCGGTCACCTCTCCCGACGGGGTCACCCGCGTCACGATTTCGGGGCTGAATCCCGCCACCTCCCAGCCGCCGAGTGAGAGGAGGTAGGACCGTGCCGGTGTGTTGCCCTCACGTCCGGCCAAATAGGTGCGGGCGAGATCGATCTCGAAGGGTACTTCGACCACGCGGGAGAGAATGACCTTGTCGAAGACGCCGCCCCTGATCGCCCCGACGCCCTCCGCCACCAAGGCCTTGTACCCCTCGGCGGAAGCACCGTTCAGGAGCGGCTCCATCAGATCCTGTCCCACGGGCTCCTGGGGCGCCAGTGGGATCAACCGCTGTTCCAGCCGGCCCAGGTCGTCCTCGGTGACACCGCGCAGTCGAGCGATCCCGTCCCGGATCCGCACCTCCCGACGAGGGATCATGAGCCGCAGCAACGTATCGTCGGCCGGTGTGCCGTCTCGCGGTGTGATGGCCAGCTCGAATTTCGCCCAGCCGTAGGCGCGCCATCGCTCGATGTCCACTTCGGACAGTTCCTCCGAGACGCGAGCCACCTCGTCGGCGTTCGAGAAGGTGAATTCCCGCAGGGGGTCTTCGGCGAAGCTCGGCTGATCCGGTTCTTCGTAAGCGACGTGGTCACATTCCGAAGTCGCGCTCAAGGCCGCGGCCATGGCCACCGGTGAGTGCCGGAGCGGGATCAGACGTTCGAGATACTGCGTCTAGGGGCTCCCCTGAGAAACGGTCACACCACCGCGGGGCGGTGTGGCTTGCGGATGTGCCGGGATGTGTTCGAGTCGGACAGTGGCTCGCCGTTCACCGATCAGCGCGGCCTCGAGGTCGAGTCGCCCGGCACGACGACACGGATCCCCATCTGGCGGTCGATCTCGTCGCGAGGGCGGCACTAGGCCCGGCCCCGGACAGCTGACGCATCACGTCGCGTAACGCGATCAGATGGTTGGAGAAATGAGTGAATGATGCCCAAGGTCGAACAACTGCCGGTAAACGATTTCGTTCACCGCCGCGACCGGTTCGCCTGCGACCGTGAGCGTCGCAGCCACCCGCAGTACCTGCGGGCCGTTGGCGTCGATCGCCGAAGACGGGGTGACAGACTGGGTGTGCCGCCGCACTCCCTGACGGCTGAGTATCAACCCGAGCGGCACCTTTTTCGAATCGAGGGCCTGTCGGGCGTCCCGACTCAGGCGGTGATCGACCACGACGGCACTTACCTCGGCCACCGGCTGTCGCGTACCCAGCGATCGGACTTCGAGGTATCCGCGCCGAAACACCACGTTGCTACCCAAGGGAATATCCAGCTGCGAGGCATACTCCGCTGTCACGGGACGATACTCGTGGCGCAGTGACGAGTATTCGACCGGGGCCTGCAGCCAGCGGGCGATGGTCCCGGTGAAGGTATCCGTATCGCGAAGCAAGGCGGCGAGGGTCCGCACCTTGCTCTCGACATCGTTTTCGTATTGCACGAGCGGAACCTCCCTATTCTTCGACCGCGGACCACGGCTTCGTTCCACAGGCCGGCGATGACGAACCCGGTCACAATGTCGCGTCGAGCCATTCCCTGATCACCTGGCTGGTCCGACCTGATTCGGTCCCGACTATGCTGAAATGGTCGGATCGCACGGTCCGCACCGCGTGCGCCGGCTCACCGGGCTCGGCCAGCGAGCGGGACACGTCGCACATGTCGCCGGAGAACGGTTCGGTGGCCTGGACGAACAGCACCGGCGCGGCGACCGGGTCGAACCGCAGGTCAGACATCACCGCGAGCCAGCGACCCATAGCGGAGAACCGCTCAGCGGTGATTGCACCGAATGTCGGCTCGGCCGAAAACATCCGGCGCAGGACCTGGTCAAGGGGAACCGAGGGATCGTCGAGCCGGAACGTGTCGATGAGAATCACCGCGGAGGGGTGGATCTGCCGTCTGGTCTGGAGGTAGTGGGCGGTGGCGTAGGCCAGTGCTCCGCCGGAGGAATGCCCCAGCAGTACGAACGGGTCACCCGCGCCGGCCCGCAGCACGCTTTCGGCGACCACCCGTACCGCGGCCTCGCCAGTGGCCGGCAACTTCTCGGCCGGCCCGAACCCGGGCAGGGAGATCGCCGATACGGGCATGACGCCCTGGAAGTGCGCGGCGAGCCGCGCGTGCTGGTGGACGCCTCCGTCGGCCATCGGTGAGCTCAGGGTGATCAGCCGAAGGCCGGGCGGCCCATCGGCCAGAGTGGTCGGCTCAGGCAACGACCCCAGCTCGTCGACGGAGGCGAAGGACGGGCGGAGATCCGCGACCGCGCGCATGAGGCCGAAGGCTTCGCCGACCTTTCCGGCATCCACCGCACCGCGGATCAAGGAACAGACCGAGTCCGGGTGGCGAGGTTCCGGTGCGGGCAGTGCGGCTTTCCCCATGCCCGGCCGCTCGGCCATCGCACGGCACACCGTCGCGGCCAGCCCATTCGGGGTCCTGCTCTCGAATACGGCCATCGCGGGCAGCTTCAAACCGGTGACCTGGTTGAGTTTGTTTCGTAGCTCCATCGCCGTGAGCGAGTCGAATCCGCTGTGCAGGAAGTCCCGGTTCGGATCCACCTGGGACGGATCGCTGTAGCCCAGAACCGCGGCGGCATGGGATCGCACCAGGTTCTGGACGAGCCGCGTCCGCTCGTCTTCGTCCAACCCCGCGAGCTCCCCGCTCAACAAGCCCGAGGCGGTCGTAGTGGCCGCGACAGCTCTGGTCGCGGCGCTCAGCCGGGTGGGCGGCCGGACGATACCGTGCCATACCGGTCGCGCCGAACCGCGCCGGATCGCGGGCAGGTCCACGCGCATCGCCGCGAGCAGCGCGGGACCAGCGGTGACCGCGGCGTCGAAGAGGCGGAGTCCGTCCTCATCGGACAATGCGTTGATGCCGGCACGCGAAATCCGAGCGCGGTCCGTCGCGGTCATCGTGCCGGTCATGCCGGTATCGGATTCCCACAGGCCCCATGCCACCGACACCGCCGGCAGGCCACGAGCCCTGCGGTGAGCGGCCAGCCCGTCCAGGTAGGCGTTGGCCGCCGCGTAGTTGCCTTGGCCGGGACCGCCGAGCAGACCGGCGATCGAGGAGAAGAACACGAACAGCCCGGGTGGGCGGTCGAGGGTGAGTTCGTGCAGATGCCACGCCGCGTCGGCCTTGGCTCGAAGCACGGGGTCGAGACGGTCGACGGTCATCGAGCCGATCACGCCGTCGTCGAGCACCCCCGCCGCGTGCACCACTCCGGTCAGTGGGTGCTCGGGGGAGATCGCGGCCAGTACCTCGGCGAGGGAAGCGCGGTCGCCCACATCACAGGCGACGATCTCCACTGTCGCACCGCGACGGCTCAGCTCGTCGCGAAGTACGTCCGCACCGGGGGAGTCCGGCCCCCGGCGGGAAAGCAGCAGGAGACGACGCACGTCGTACCGCTCGACCAGATGCGTGGCCAGTAGCCGGCCCAGCGTGCCGGTCCCACCGGTGATCACTACGGTGCCGTCGGGGTCCAGCGTCACCGGCCCGCTGTGCGCCGGTTGCCTGGCGAGCCTGGGCACCATGATCGAGCCGGACCGGAGGGCGACTTCGGGTTCCCCCGAGGGGAGGATCGGCGGGAACGTCACCGGGTCAGCTGTGTCGACCAGGACGAACAAGCCCGGATTCTCCTGCTGGGCCGAACGGACCAGACCCCATACCGCGGCCTGGACCGGATCGGTGTCCTCGTCCTTACCGGTGGTCACCGCGTGGCTGGTCAGAACCACCGATCGGGTCTCGGTGGCCGCACCGTTCCGCAAGGCTGTGACCACGTCGGCGAGGATGGCCCGCAGATCCCGTTCCGCCCGCACATCCAGCACGGCATGGTCGGGCGGCGAACACTGATCCTGCCGCAAGGCGGTCCAGTCGATCCGGAACAGCGACTCCCGCGCCGCGTCCGCCCGGGAAAGACCATCCGCCAGCCGGCGAAGGACCAGAGATTCGACCCGCGCGACCGGAACACCTCGGTCATCGGCGATGTCGATGGCGAAATCACCGGCCGCGTCTTCACCGGGTCGTAGCCGGACCCGCAGTGCCGTCGCCCCGGTGGCGAACAGGCTCACTCCCCGCCATGAGAACGGCAACAGCGGGCCACCGGAATGGTCGCCGAGCAACGCCGCCGGATGCAGGGCCCCGTCCAGCAGCGCCGGGTGCAGCCGGAAGGCGGACGATTCGCCAAGCAGCCTGTCCGGCAGCTCAACCTGGGCGAACAGTTCGGAATCGCGCTGCCAGACCGCGCGCAGGCCGCGGAACATCGGCCCGTGCACCACGCCGGCGCCGGCAAGTGCGTCATAGATGGTGTCCGGATCCACCACGTGGGCTCCCGGTGGTGGCCAAGCGGCGAGGGTGAATCCGGGTGCGGCCGTATCCGGTCCGAGCTCTCCGGTCGCGTGCTTCGTCCACGACTCGTGACCTTCGACCCTGGAATGAATGGTGAACGCGAGGCAGCCGTCTCGTTCGTCGCCAACGCGAACCTGAAGCTGGACACCACTGTGGTCAGGCACCGCCAGTGGGGTCAGCACGGTCAGCTCGTTCACTCGCCCGTGGCCGAATTGGTCACCGACTTGGAGCGCCAGTTCCAGCAGGGCCGCTCCCGGGATCACCACCGTGTTGTCCACGCGGTGATCGCCCAGCCAGTCGAGCTCGGCCAGGCAGATCCGGCCGGTGAACACCGAACCGTCCTGCTCGGGATCTTCGACGAGGGCCGAGACCAGCGGGTGGGTGATGCCCTGCTGACCGAGCCCAGCCGCACCCGCCCGTGTCGTGCGGCCACGCCAGAAACGACGACTTTGGAAGGCGTAGGTGGGCAGGTCTGTGTGCTGTGCTCCGCTGCCGTCGAACAGACTTGCCCAGTCGACGGCCAAGCCGCGCACGTGGCCTTGGGCCATCGAAGTCAGAAACCGGCGGATACCGCCCTGGTCGCGTCGCAACGTTCCGACTGCCGATCCGGCCTCGCCCACCGTCTCCTGTATCGCCGGTAGGAGCACGGGATGCGGGCTTATCTCGATGAAGTGAGCGAATCCCGCGGACACCAGGGTTTCCACGGTCGAGGCGAACCGCACCGGTTGGCGCAGATTCTCGTACCAGTAGTCGACGCCGGCCTCCTGCCCGCGCATCGACCTGCCGGTAACCGTGGAGTACCAAGGAATGTCCGCGGGCTGCGGGTCGATACCGGACAGGTCTTCCAGTAGCCGGTCTCGGACGCACTCGACGTGTGCGGAGTGCGACGGAAAGCTGGCCGGGACAACGCGGGCCCGGACACCTTCGGCCCGGTATTCCTCGGCCAGCTCGGTGATGGTGGCGGCATCCGCGACAAGGACCGCCGAAGACGGCCCGTTGTAGGCGGCGACGCTCACACCGGGCCGTCCCGAGATTCGTCGCTCGAGGTCCCTGGTCGACTCGACCGACAGCAACAGACCGGTACCGATCAGCGAGGAACACAGCACGGCACGACGCACGACTATCTGGACAGCGTCGCGCAACGAAAGAACACCGGCGATGTGCGCGGCGGCGATCTCACCCTGGGAATGGCCCACGACAGCGTCGGGCAGGACACCATGGGACTGCCACAGCCTGGTCAGCGAGACCATGATCGCGAACAGGACCGGCTGGACGACCTCGACGCGCTCCAGCGCGGACTCGTCCGCGATGACCTCGGTCAAGGACCATCCGACGAACTCGTTCAGCGTCTTCTCGCACTCGCGCATGGCATCCGCGAACACTGGGGCGGAACCGAGCAGTTCGACCCCCATACCGACCCATTGCGCACCTTGGCCCGGAAAGACGAACACAGTCTGGCCAGGCAAGTCCGAGCGGCCGGTCACCGCCGCGCCGGGCTCGCCGAGAGCCAGTGCGGCCAACTCGGCGCGATCGGCGCCGACGACCACGGCACGATGCTCCAGCCTCGCCCGTGTCGTAGCCAATGAATACCCCGTGTCCATGGGGTCGGCACCCGCGTCCAGGCCGGCGAGCAGCCGCGCAGCCTGATCTTTCAGAGCCGCCGACGTCGCCGCCGAGAGGATCAACGGCACTGCCGGCAGTGGTGTCCGCGCGACGGACGCAGCACTCTCGACTGGTGCCTGCTCCAGGATGACGTGCGCGTTGGTGCCGCTGATCCCGAACGCCGAGACGCCGGCGCGCCGCGGCCGTCCGGTCGCCGGCCATGGCACCGGTTCGGTGACCAGGCGCACGGCTCCTGTGGTCCAGTCCACGTGGGGCGACGGTTGGTCGACATGCAGGGTCATCGGTACCACGCCATGGCGGATCGCCAGGATCGTCTTGATAACGCCGACCACACCGGCGGCGGCTTGGGTATGGCCAAGGTTCGACTTCACCGAACCCAGCAGCAGTGGGCGAGTCCGGTCCTGTCCGTAGGTCGCCAGCACCGCCGTTGCTTCGATCGGGTCGCCGAGCTTCGTGCCCGTGCCGTGCGCCTCCACCATGTCCACATCGGAGGGTGAGAGCGCGGCGTCGGCCAGGGCCCTGCGGATCACCTGTTGCTGAGCCAGACCGTTGGGTGCGGTCAACCCGTTCGAGGTGCCGTCCTGATTGACGGCGCAGGCCTTGATGACACCGAGTACTTGGTGACCGGCGCGGCGCGCGTCCGAGAGACGTTCGAGGACGAGCATGCCGACGGCTTCCGACCACGCGGTACCGTCCGCCGATGAGGCGAAGGATTTGCACCGTCCATCGGCGGAAAGGGCCTGTTGCGCGGCGAACTCCACGAAGGTGGCCGGAGTCGACATGACCGTGGCGCCACCGACCAGCGCCAGCGAACACTCACCGTCGCGCAGCGAGTGCGCCGCGAGCTGGATGGCAACCAGCGAAGACGAACATGCGGTGTCGACGGTGAGCGACGGGCCCCGAAGCCCCAGCACGTAGGAGATCCTGCCGGACGCGACACTGCTCTGGTTGCCGGTCATCGCGGCGCCGTCGAAGCCCTGCGTCGTCTCGTTCGGGCGTGGCAGATAGTCCGAGGCCATCATGCCGACGAAGACCCCGGTGTCACCGTCGCGCAGGGAACGCGGATCGATCCGGGCATGTTCGAGCGCTTCCCAGCATGTTTCCAGCAAGAGCCGCTGTTGCGGGTCCATCGCGGCGGCCTCGCGTGGCGATATACCGAAGAACTCGGCGTCGAACCAGGCCGCGTCGGTCAGGAAGCCACCGCCGCGGGCGTACGCCGCGACCGCGCCGAGGTCCCAGCCACGGTCGGCGGGCAAGTCGCCGACAGCGTCCCCGCCTGTCGTGAGCAGGTCCCACAGCCCGGCCGGTGACGTGATACCGCCTGGCAGCCTGCAACCCATACCCACGACGACGATGGGGTCCTCGTCGCTCGGACGTGCTGATCGCGGCGCGATGACCCGGTCCGGACCGGGTCGGCCTGCGGCGACCAGGCTAATCAGACACTCAGCCAGCCGGCGAGGTGTCGGCAGGTCGAAGGCAACGGTCGTCGGCAGGTCGAGCCCGGTCGCGTCGACCAGTTCCGAACGCAGCCTGACCGCGGTCAGTGACCGTAAGCCATAGTCGGTGAAGACCTGGTCCGGCCCGATCTGATCGGCGCCTCCGAGCACCGCGGCGACCCGCGTCCGCACCAGCTCCAGCGCCGCGGCGAACCGCTCTGCGGGGCTCAGCGCCACGAGTCGCTGGGACCACGTCGACGCCGCGGCTGAATCGCCGCTGCTGAGCATCGCGGCCAGGCGGCTCTTCGCGATCTTTCCGGTCGGTGTGCAAGGCATCTCCTCGACCACGATCAGCTCGGCGGGAATCTTGTACTCCGCCGTTCCCTTCGCAACCAGATGCTCGACGACGTCTCCGAGGGTGACCGACGCGTCGTCGCGGACCGTCGCGACCAAGCAGGGGTACTCGCCGAGCCGATCGTCTTGGCGGCCGACGACCCCGACCTGCCGCAAGCCCGGGAGATCCGCGAGCAGCGCCTCGACTTCCGTCGCACTGAACTTCACGCCGCCGACGTTGATCAGATCCGCGTCGCGACCGCGGAAAGCGATCGTGCCGTCCTCGTTCAGGCCGGCCCGGTCGCCGGTCCGCAGCCAGCCGTCGGCGGTGAACGCGGCGCGTGTCAGTTCGGGGTCCGCCAAATACTCCTTGAACAGAGATCGACCGCGAAACTGCAACTGACCGGTCTGTCCGATGCCACAACGGCCGCCGTTGTCCCCGACGATCCGTACTTCACCGTCGGATACGGGACGGCCGACGCTCTCGCTCGCGGTCTCCGGCGGGTCGGCAGGCCGGGTGTACAGGCCCCCACCCAGTTCGGACATGCCCCAGTGAACGATCACCCGCGCCTTCATCAGGCGGCGCGTCTGCTCGACGAGGGTGGCAGGCACCGCCGCGCCACTGATCCGCACCTCTCGCAGCGCGCATTCGTTCGCGTGTCCGACAGTGTCCAGCCGCGACACGACATCCCGGATCTGGGTGGGTACCGCGAAGAGCACCGTCGGATCGACCTGCCGCGTCAATCGCAAAAAGTCATCGACGTCCCAGCTGGGCAGCAGCGCTTGCCTGCCCCTGGTGACCAGACTCAGGTGGACGGAGAGCAGACCGAACAGGTGGGTGAGCGGGCCGGCGCTGATGATTTCGTCGGTACCCAGTGCCTGGCCATCAGCGGCGGTCGTGGCGGCATTGGACAGAAGGCTGTCGTGGGTGTGCACGCAGATCTTCTGGCGTAGCGAGGTCGTCCCCGAAGAGGGCAACAAGACGAACGTATCGTCCGGCGAAATGCGTACCGGCAGCGGTGCCGCACCCTGCCATCGTCGTTTCAGGTCGTCGAGCCGGCGCAAGTCGCCGAGTACGCCGTCCGGCTCTCCTGAGATCAGCACCTGCCTGAGCGCCGACGAGTTCGCGAGCAGCTGCCTGCCGAGCTCGATGCCGGATCGCCCTCGGTTGTCGGCAGGGAGCACGATCGTGCCGGCGCCCGTGCGTTCGAGCAGCGAGCGAAGTTCGGCCACCCCGAGGCCGAGGTGCAGCGGAAGCATCACCGCGCCGGCGGTGGCGATAGCGACGTGAAGAGTGAGGAATTCCCAACAGTTGGACAGGTGGACGGCGACCACGTCGCCCTGCTCGACTCCCGACTCCTGCAACCCCCGAGCAAGCGCGTTCGCCTCCGCATGCCATTGTGCCCAGGAACGGTAGCGTCCGTCGGCGAACACAGCAGGCTCGTCCCGCCCGGCATCCGCGGATTCGGCGAACAACGAGGGAAGTGTGTAGCGCATGCTCACTCCTAAACGGGTCTTGTCCTAACCACGTCGATTCCGCATGCGTGCCGAATAACTGGTCTGCTCGCCGGCGCCGTGGCGTCGGCGGACCTCGGACCTGGCTATCTTGCCCGACGCGGTGGTGGGCAAGGCATCGACGAACTGCACGTACTTCGGCACCTTGTACTTGGCCAGCCGGAGTCGCAAATGAGCAAGCACCGCCGCCTCGGTGATGCGGGCATCGGGATCGGCGACGACCAGCGCCTTACCGATTTCACCCCATTTATCATCCGCCACACCGATTACGACACAGGCCGCAATGCCGTCCATGTCGTGTAACACGTCTTCGATCTCCGCGGGGTAGACGTTCTCGCCGCCGGAGATGATCACATTCTTGATTCGGTCGACGATGAAGAAATAGCCATCTTTGTCGACGACACCCACATCTCCGGTGCGAAACCATCCGTCCTCGAAGACTTCCTCAGTGGCTTCGGGTTGTCCCCAGTAACCCGGCATCACATTCGGACCACTGACCATAATCTCCCCTGGAACTCCGCTGGGGGCCTCCAGTCGATCAGCGTCGACTACTCGCACATCGGTGAAGAACGAAGGCACACCAACAGACCCGGCCTTGACGTGAAGATGCGCGCGGTCGAGCATCAGCACGCCGGCCGCTGTCTCGGTGAGGCCGTATCCCTGGGCGAAGTGCAGTCCAAGGTCGAGATATCGGCGGATCGTCGTCAACCGTACGGGCGCGCCACCGCACACCAGTCTCCGGACGCTGGAAAGATCGACGTCCGCCCAACGTGGCCGACTCGCCATCATTTCGAACATCGTCGGCACACCGAACATCATCGTGATGCGTTCGCGCTCTATCAATGCGAGCACCGCGTCCGGGTCGAAAGAGGCGACAAGGAAGGCTGTGCCCCCTTTCAACAGAACCGGCAGGCATGTCATGCCCAGTGCGGCCGCGTGGAAGAGCGGCGCGACGATCAGTGCCCGCTCATCGCTCGCCACATCGCTTTCCACGATGGCGTTGAAGCAGTTCCACGTGAGATTGCCGTGCGTAAGCATTACGCCCTTTGGCTTTCCTGTGGTGCCCGAGGTGTAGAGGATCAGGCACACGTCCTCCAGGCTTACGTGCTCGTCGGGGGGAAGGTCAGCGTGGCCGATGCCGTCGAGTTCGGTGCACGCCAAGGGGCGAACACCACACCGTTCCCGGTCGATTCCGGCGATCTTCTCGGCCATGCCTTCGCCGTAGACCACGATCTTGGCCGCACAGTCCACAAGAATCTCGTCGAGTTCCCCGACGGGGAGCCTGAAGTTCAGCGGAACGAACACCGCGCCGAGCATTCCGGTCGCGAAAAGTACTTCGAGGTACGACGGATGGTTCGGACCGAGATAGGCGACCCGGTCGCCCCGGCCGATACCGAGGGCACGCAGCCGGCCCGCCAACGTGGTGACTCGCACATCGAGCTCGGCAAACGTGGTGACTTGATCCTCATACCAGATCGCCACGTTCGCTGGACTCATTCGGGCTCGTCTGGCAGGCCAGGAACCTATGCCTTGGTTTCGCACTGTTCCTCCCTGAGGCATGGTTGTTCCACCAGCGAAGCCCGCATTGCGGTCAGCTCAACGAATGTGTCTCGCCGCCCGTCACCAAGCGCCGATCAGAAACTGGCTGCGCGACGCCGATTCAATCAGACGAACCCGCTTCAAACCGCGCTCCAATCAAGGGCTGCCCGAGTTCACCCTGAGGTCTTTCCACTTTCAGCCAATCCACCCCCGCAGTATTGACTATTCAATCCAGAAGTGGTACGAGCTGACGATCTTTCAGGGCGTCCCAACCTGGGCCGCCACTCCCTGGTCTTGTTCGACGGCCTCTCGCTTCTGCCGATCCTCGGCCGCGGCTGGCGACCCGATAGAGCCCCGAGGGCAGCACTACTACCGTCCTCGGGGCGATCACCATCGGCACACCTCTGCCATCTGTCACGATGCGAGGACGCCGTCGCCGTCAAATCGGCAATACCGGACGTTGCCGCAACGCGGCCATAGGCCCAGGCGGCGTGGAGCGTCGCGGTCAGGTGATTGATGCCGGATCAGTGAGCCAGGCCTTCAGGTCGGCGACCGCTTTCATCTGCTGGCTGACATGAACACCATGCCGAGCTTGCGGTCGTGGCTGCTCGTCATCCTCGTCAGGCACCCTCGCCGTACATCTGGCCTGCCAGAGTCTGCCCTGTGCACTGGAAGTGAGCAGTCGGGGCGGACCGGGTCCCTGCCCCGAAGGTCTCAATATGTTCCCGTCGCACCCAGGCTCCGGTCGTCGACACGGGCAAAACCCTAGGGAAGAAAAATCGCGCCCATATCAGGGGATTCGATCTTCTTTCCCTTTGGCTCAGAATGATGTGGACATAGAGGCTTGGTCGACAGTGTGCATGGCCAAGAATGTCCGTCGCTGACAGTCGTGTACACCGCGAGATGCGCGGACTGCCCGATATCACCGGAGAATCTGTCCAGATTGCCACCCTCCTGCACCGGGCGGACGTCCCGTGCGGCGCAGCGGCCCGTGGTGCCAGAACGATCCGGGCGGCGTCGGACACGTCGGTGGGTTCCGGCCGGGTCTGTCCCGGAGCCACGTGCAGCAACCGCTGCCGTGGTTTGACCGGCGTGGCGGGTGGCGTGCACTTCCATGAGATGTCAACATCGCTCGATGTGCCTGGGCGGTCGAGGCAGATTCACTAGACGAAAAACTCGGTCGAAGTCGACCGCGGTCGTGATGGTCAGGTATCGACTTAGGATCGTCGCCAGTAGGCAACAAGATGTCGATCGCCGATCCCTTGGATTTCCCATGAACGCGTCTTTGGCAAGCAAGTCGGAAGAGGACACTTTCGCCGGCGGCATAGGTCATTCGGCCGTGGACAAGGCGATGGTCGTCCTAGCGTCGTTGATCACAAGCGAAGTTCCACTTAGCCTTACCCAACTCAGCCAGCATAACCGCCTCGCGAAAGCGACAGTGCACAGGGTACTTGCTGCGCTCCTGGCCCACGGCATGATCGTCAGAACAGGTGACAAATACTATCCAGGTGGGATGGTGCAGCCCGATCGCAGTGGCGACGATGGATTCGTCGCTTCGCTCCGCCAGCACGCCACACCTTATCTTGTCGATCTCCATCAGATGACCGGTCATACCGCGAGTATCAGCGTACTGGCCGATGAGTCGGCTCAAGTCGTGAATCAGATCTTCGGGCACCGGACGCCAAGGTTGCCGAATATGGTCTCAGCCACTTCGCGCTTTCCGCAAACCGCGATAGGCCAGGTGCTTCGCGCATATCAGGTGGGGCAGGACATCGGACACCCCTCTGCGCCGACGGCCGACCAATTGTGGGAGATCCGCCGTATCGGGCTCGCGCAGGTAGACGACGTCGTCCAGAAAGTCACGAACATCGCGGTGCCGCTCACTGGGCTGCAGCGCCCAGCCGCTCTTGCGGTTACAGGCCATTTCCAACAGGTCAACCCCCTTATTGCGGCCAGGGCGCTCAGGCGGGCGGCCTTCGAGTTCGGCAGGCGGTTGATGGCGTATCGGATGGTCACGGACCGGTGTTGTTGAACGATCTGTTGACTACGTCTGGTAGGTGTAACACCAGGGCCGGATACTGTGGTCGAACCCTAGGTCGGCGAGCGAATCCGCGAAGCCTTCGTATCCGTCAACGGTGGCGGGTGGCAGTCTCCCCGTAACAGCGGTCGACCTGCGAAAGTGCGGCTCCCGGGTGCCTGGGTGTCCGCATGGGTGTTACGTCCAGTAGTCGGTCGCCGTCGAGAAGTGCCCTGCGGCTCGCCGCGCCCGGCGGCATGGCCACCGCGAGCAGACCACTGGAGAGAAGCACGACTTCGGGTACGGCCCGGTCGGTTCCTGCCAGAGTGTGGGGCTCGGCATGATCGGCACACCTTCCCTCTAGGTCTGGCGATCGGACGAGGATACGCAAAAGGTCGCCCGGCCCGTCTCCAGACGTTCTTAATGCGGATCGTGGGGCGGTGATGAGGAGACGACGCCTCGCATGGGCAAGTCCTCAGAGTATGCCGATCTTGGCTATGCCTACAGTAAACTGGTCGAGCCGCGGGTTGACCCATTTGGCGCAAATCCATACCACGATCGTGTGATGCTCTGGTTGTGTCCCATTTGGGTCAGGGAACAGCGACCGCGGGCGGTTATCGTCCTGGCCATGGAGAACTCCTGGAAGAGCGGGGAGGCCCGGCAGGTAACGGGGCCGCGCGCGGTACGGGACTCCATGGTTCGTGTCGAAGTCGAGTCCATCTGGGATCCCCTGCCGAAGCTTCATGAAGGATGCCCGGCTACGGCCGCCCTCGCGAAACTGCTTCAGTGCACCGACCGGCCCGGAGCCGTCCGGGAGGCGGAAATCGCGCTCGCCGACGATTCCTGTACGAAGTACGCACGCTGCGTTTGGTACGGGGTGTCGGTGCTGATCTGTGCCGGCGAGCTTATGAGGGCGGACACGCACCTCAGGAAGCTCGAGAACCTCTCTGACGACCCGCTGGACGATGTCGTTACCCTTTTACGGGCTCAGCACGCGAAGCACGTCGGGGACGTGCTGGGCATGAGGAAACTGCTGGATCGGCTCATCTCCTCGTCGCCCCACCGCTTTGCCCATGATCTTGCGATGCCTTTTCTCGTCGAAGCGCTTGCTACAGCCGGAGAAGTCGCAGCCGCTGAGGCCGTTCTCGATGAGTACGATTTCGATGAGCTGCTCGCAGGACGGCCCGCCGTCCGTCCTCTGCTGCTGGCCATCCGGGGAGAGCTCCATCTGGTGGCGGGTCGTCCCGCCGCGGCCTTGACGGACATGCTGGCATGCTTGCGGGGCCCCGTCTCCGATGTGGCCGCCCATTCCTCGCTCGTGCGTCGCCGGGGAGTGGCGGCACTGGCCGCCGCTGCTGATGGGCGGTTCGAGTTGGCCTCCGCGTTGGCGAAAGAAGAGGAAGAGGCCGCTCGGGGCTGGGGCGGGCTGGCTTACGTCGGCTGGGCGCAGTATGTGCGCGCCATGGTCGAAGAACCCCATAGACCGTCCAGGCTACTCAATGACGCCATCGACCTGCTGGACGCCACCCTGTCACCTGCCGGACTCGCCGCGACCCTTTACGAGCAGGGCGTCCGGCTGATGGAATCCGGCGACGACACCGCAGCGAGAGAGCAATTCAAGCGAGTCGGACAGTTGGCCCGGCGGCTGGGCAATACGAAGGTCGCGGAAATGGCCGACAAGATGCTCAGCGAGCTTACACAGTATCTGCAGCAGACGTCATTGACCGCGCAGGAGCTGAAGATCGCGGAAATGGCGCAAGCAGGCTACAGCAACAAGCAGATCGCGGAACGGTTGGTGCTCACCGTGCGCACGATCGAATTCCACCTTTCCAACGTATACCGCAAGCTCCGGATCTCCGGTCGACGCGCGTTGATGCACAAGACGCTGGAGACCCGCCCCGAAGGTCACCGCTTGCAGGAGAAGTAGGTGCCCGGCCGCCGCCGTCCGGCCCTGATGTACCGCTCCAAGAAAGGTGGGATTGGGAATCATGATCCTGCGCGCTTCACGATTGAGCTCGGGCAAAGGACTCCGACCGCTTTGTGTCCTCTTATTTCGTCGCGCTCAGAGAATACTTCACGGTGGGAGACGCATAAAGACATCCCGCTAGCCGCGTCGATGGAAACCGGCAGGCCGCCCTTTCGCGAGTCTCGCCGGGAACTTCGAGCGGCATGTCGAGGCACGGCAAGGTAGTGTGCTGCGGCCACGGGATCGTCGGGCAGTGAGTCAAGGGGCTCTCTGGTTATTTGTCATGGGTTTCGAGAGGTTGGGATGCAGCGGAGTTCGATGTGGACGGGGCTGGCCCGGCCGGTGCCGTCGCGGCCGTCCCGGGTGACGACAGTATTCACGTCCTCGGACAGTTCGGTGCAATGAGCGGGGACTGGCGCAGGCGGGATTCCAGCGTAACGGCTGCCCGGAGCGATGGAGCCGTGCAATGGCGTGTGGTGATACTCGGCTTCTTGGTCGTCGTCCTCGACGGCTTCGACGGCGTCACGCTCGGCCTGGTGATTCCCACCCTCGTGAGCGAGTGGAGGATCGACGCGGCCGCCTTCACCCTCCCGCTGGTCATCGCGAACATCGGGCTGGTCATCGGGTATTCGAGTTCAGGCTGGGCCAGTGCTCGAGTCGGACGACGTCGCGTGATTCTCTCCGGCACGGCGCTTTTCGCCGTCGGATCGGCGTGGACAGCCGTCATCACAACGTTGCCGCCACTGTCGATGGCGCGGCTGTTGACGGGGGTGGGACTCGGGATCATCGTGCCACCGGTGACCTCGTTGGCGGCCGACAACGGTCCCTCCCATCGGCGGGAGACGATCACGGTGCTGGTCAGCCTCGGCCTTGCCGTCGGGCCGACCATCGCGGGGGTCACGGCGGGCAGCCTGATGAGCGCTTATGGCTGGGAGTCGGTCCTGTGGGTCGGAGCGGCGCTTCCGGCGTTGCTGATGCCATTCCTGTGGTGGGGTATGCGCGAACCTGCCGAGAGTGCGCGAGGGCGACCCGAGAGAGGCCAAGCGGCGGTTCGGAACCTTTTCGTCGTAAGCCTTCGTCCGGTGACACTGCGGCTTTGGGCGATCTCCCTGCTGGTCGTTACCACGATCAGTGTCATCACCACCTGGGCGCCGGTGCTCGCGACCGACTATGGGCTGCGGCCTACCGAAGCTCCGCTCGCGATCGCCGCATTCGGTCTCGGCGGTATGCTCGGTGGCTCGGTCTTGGTCCTGCTGACGACCCGTTTTCCGGCGGCCACCGTGATCGTCGCGACCGCGGGGCTGGGCGCGGGCCTCCTCCTCGTCGCGGCGCGGGTGCCCCTGAGTCACGTCGGTCTGCTGATCGCCCTGGCCGGTATCGGGATGTGCTTGATCGCCTCGATCAACGGCCTCATGGCCGTGGCCATGTCGAGGTACCCTGGTCCGCTTCGGACCACTGGAGTCGGATGGGTCATCGCGCTCGGCCGCATCGGCGGCATTATCGGCCCGGCCTACGGAGGCGCGCTCGCCGCGACGCGAATTCCGGCTCAGGACATAGTTCTGGCCACCTGCGTGATCATGAGCATCGCCGCTCTGCTGAACCTCATGCTCGCCCTCCACATCCGGGGACGCGCTGAACCTTGTGATCGGTCGTCGGCCTCAGTGCGGGACTCGGATCTGTCCTGAACTGCCGTGAAGAACGCCGACTCCGCGTGGACCACGATCCTCCCGGTCGCACCGCAGCCAGCAGGCCGTCCCGCCGGCCACCAGGGCTGCGACCTCACTGAAAGGGTCACTACCAGGGCCCGGCCGCCGACGTCTGGAGGCCTACAAAATGGGCACCATGAGGCAACGTAGTTCGCTTCGTCCGGAGATCGCGAGCTTGCGGTACGTATTCGAGAGGTGAAACTCCACAGTCGAGATCGCCAAGCGCAAGCTCTTGGCGATCTCTTCGTTGCTCAACCCGGTCTGGGCGAGGTTTGCGACTTCACGTTCTTTCGAAGACAATTTCGAGGTGACGCCCGCTGCCGTCCACCGTCTTATCGCGTCGTCAGCACGGACCTCCCATGCCCTGTTGCCTATCGCGATCGCTGTTTCCCGGGAGTCCAGGAGGGCGGTCCGGGCCGCATCGTGGCGCCCTTCCAGCTTCAGCTTCACCGCGAGTTCGTACTGGGCTTCCATCAGGGTGTTCCGCGCACCACTGCGAGCCAGCAGTCCGGCCGCCTTCTTCAAGAGCTCGATATCCCGGCCCGCGGTGGACACCAGGCCGACCGCACGCAAGGCAGTACCGATGACGCGCGCGGTACCCCAGCGTCTCGCCTGGGTGAGTTCCTCCTCGGCAAGGGCGAGCGCGAGGGTCCCGCGCCCTGTCGCGGCGGCGCAGAGCGCCGCGCGTGACCGCCACGGGATGACGGCGGGATTGGTGACCCCCCAGTCGGCGAGCTCTCGGCCGCAGGCGATGAAGTCCTCGAAGGCCGACTCCGGTTGCCCGATCGCCCGCTTCAGGCGACCGCGCGCCGCGAGGACTTCAGCGCGATCGATGACGCCGTCCAAGGTGCCGCTGAGACCATGCGTGCGCATCAGATCGTCCGCACGATCGAGATCACCGAGATCGACCAAGGCCTCGATGGCCCAGGCCACCGCGACCTCGGTGAATTGCTCCCCGACACCGTCGGCGATAGCAGGAAGCAGCAGTCGCACGGCGGTGACAGAGTCTCCGTTGAGAGCCGTGACACGAGCTCGGAGCACTGTGAGCGTCGACGAAGTCGACCATCCCAAACGTGTCGTGGCACGCTCGCAATAGCGCTGAGCCGTATCACCGTCGTCGAGGTATGCAAACGACAGAACAGAATACCAGAAACTGCCGACATCTCGCCAGTTGAACGACTTCAGGGCCCGGTGGGCCAGTTCGGCCGCTTCCAGAGGTTGGTTTCCTTGGTTCACCAGCAACATCGCTTGCGTCGCGCTCAGGCGCTCCGGCGGAACGGGATAGCCGTGCCGGCCGGAGGTCTGCGGCCCAGGTCGGGGACTGCCCGCGACGTAGACCAGCCCACCCAGGTCCGGTCCGACGATGTCGGGGGAGCCCATCGAGAGGACCTGGTGCAAGGTGCTCAAAGCGGCCTCGTTGGCTTCACACCATCGGCCCAGCTTGCTCAACCGTGCCCGTTCCTTACGCGCGGCCTCGATTGCTTCAAGCGCGGCCGCCGCATCATCCGGCTTGCCCAGTTCGGTCATGCTCTCCCTCGTCCCGCCTACCTGCTCTGTCGCCAACCGGCCTGGCCACAGCGGATCGGGTCGCGAAAACGCATTCGCGGGCCGTTTTCCACCACCTGGGCGGCGGACATCCTTATTTATCGTACTTCGACGGGCGCAGCCGGCCATCCTGGCCGGACCGTCAGGGCGCGATTCTTGCCTCTGCGGCGGTGGCCGGGATGGGTCGTGAGTGGTGACGACGGGTCCGACTCAAGGAGCCCCTGGGGTTCGCGAGAGTGGACGTTGGCTCCCGCGGGACGGCCGTGACTTCTGGCTGCGGTTCAGCATGATGGCTGTCTACGTGACTGTCGGAAGAGCCGGCGGGCGGACAAACGATTCACGTTCCGACTCTGGAAGCCAGTACACCTCCTTTTCGGCTCACACAGCACCCTTGCCGGTTCAGATATCGACGTGTCAATCAGCGCGGACGACGATGCTCTCGATAACGTGTTCGGCGAATCTGCCATCGCGCTGCCAAAATCGTGGGACGCGCCAAAGACCTTTGATCCCAAGCAGTGTTCGCCGCGCGTCTGGTTGGATTCGATCCCCCCGCCCGCGATCAAGCCCAGCGTCCGGCGGGCGTCCGGAATCGCTTGCCAGCGAAGGAAAATGTTGATATCACTACGTACGGCCGTGTGACAGCGCGGTCCTCACTGGGGTCGACAACCAAAACTGGGGCTACGAAAAATGAAGAGAATCCGTTATGCGGTGGCCATTCCGGCCATCGCAGGCACCATGCTGGCCGGGCTGACGCCCGCCTTCGCGGATCCCGCCGAAGGAGCCGGGGCGCTCAACTCCACCCCTGTTCCATCGCGATACGCGAGTCAGCAGCTGAACTGGCATCCATGCGCCGCCGACGAACTGCCGTCGGCACCGCCGCCTGGAGCCGAGAACATGGAGTGCGCGACCTATGTGACTCCGCGGGACTGGTACCGGCCCGAAGAGGGGCGGGACCTCACCATCGCGGTCAACAGGCTTCCGTCGTCCGGCCCGGCGACGGAGTCGGTGTTCGTCAACCCCGGCGGACCCGGCGCGGACGGCCGGTCTTTCATCTCCCGGCTGCGCAACCAGAAGCGGGTGCGGGTCAACCAGGAGATCATCGGTTTCGACCCGCGCGGAACCGGTATGAGCACGAAGATCTCCTGCGGCGGCGTACCCGCCTCGATCCCGAATGTCGATTCACGGGATCGGTCCCCCGCGAACCTGCGACGCGCCCTCGACAACCAGCAACGCGCGGCGGAGGCCTGCCAGCAGTACTCCGGTGACCTCGGCCCACTGATCAACACCGACCAGACCACTCGGGACATCGATCTGTTGCGGCTGCTGCTGAAGCGATCGAAGATCAACTGGGTCGGCTACTCGGCGGGCACGTGGCTGGGCGCCCACTACGCGCAGCGGTTCCCGCAGCACGTCGGGCGGTTCGTGCTGGACTCCGCCGTGAACTTCACCGCCGTCAGCTGGCGTGAGGCGATGTTCCGCCAGCAGGCGCTCGGCTTCGAACGGCGCTGGCAGCAGGACTTCCTGCCTTGGTTGGCCAAGTACGACAACGTCTACCACTTGGGCGCCACCGCCAAAGAGGCTCTGCAGACCTTCGAAGACATCCGCGCGGCCGTGGCTGCCCGCCCGGTCGAGTACGGCGGAACAACGATCACGCCGGACGACTTCGGCTCCTTCGCCGTAACCGGGGTGTACAACAAGAACCGGTTCCACTGGGCGGCCACCTCGCTGGTCAACATCCGCGAGCTGACCCGTCAGGAGGCCACGGCCGAGCAGAAGGACGCGGCTGTCCGGCAGCTCAAGCAGGCCGAGCAGAACTTGGCTGCCGACCAGCTCGGGCCGCGGCCCGCCGCGGTCGTCGACGACTCGTACCAGGCGAGTTTCTGGACGATCCAGTGCAACGACGGCCCCTGGCCCGGTGACCGCGAAAGCGTCGTCGCGGAGTCGCAGCGCTACATCGACAAGGGGTGGATGCTGCTCGGCCCGTCGCGGCACTACCAGGCGTGCATTTTCTGGAACAAGCAGGGAACGCCGACGCAGGTCGTGAACGGCCGGGGCGTTCCGCCGGTCCTGATGATCCAGTCGGAGAAGGACCCGGCGACGCCGATCGAAGGCGCCCGCCTCGCGCACGCGGGGTTCGAGGGCTCCCGGATGATCACCGTCTCCGACGAAGGTGACCACGGCCTCTACGCGGCCACCCCTGTCCCCAACAAGCGACTGGACGACATCGTCGACAGCTATCTCGCCGACGGCGTCCTTCCCCAGGATCAGACAATCCCCGGGGTCCCGCTGCTGGCACCGCCCGGCGCATGATTAAGTGAAGCGAGCCGGGCCTCTGCTGGTGACCGATCCCCACCAGCGGAGGCCTGGTCTCCTCAGACTGTCCTGTAGGAGCCTTCGGCAGAGGACGCTTCTGCCCCGAAGCCGCACGAACCAGGACCGGGCTCTTCCGAGTCCGATTAGGACCTTCACGCTCGCGCGTTTGGTCCGTCCACTGTCCTTCGCGGCACCGGCTTCACCAGCCGCTGTACCTTCTCCGGCTCCAACGACCGCACGAACCTCTCCGGCTTACGTGCCATTGCTCACCCGTCGGCACGCCTCTCGCAGTTCGCTGACGGCCTCTACCCAGTGGTCGGCGAGAGCTGCCGACGTGTCTGGACCACCAGCCGTGAGTACCGAGAGCGTCGCCCGGTTTTTATAGCGGGTCAGAATGCTGAAGCAACCGTGCTGGGGTGGCAGCCACGGGATGGCGATGACGTTGTCCACTGGGGTGCCCGCCACGGTCAGCGGTGCGATGGAGCGGAAGCTGGATGCGGTCAACGCGACAGTGCGGCGGTCTCCGAGCCGAGCCAGGCAGGCGAATGCGATCCGCACGGGCACGTCATCGGTCAATGCCCTCAACGCGGATTTTCCGGTCACGATCCTGTTACGCGACGCGCGTGACATCACCCGCCGCAGCCGACGCCAAGGGTCCGGTTCGCCGCAGGGCAATCCGACTGGCATCAAGCCGATCAGGTTCCCGGTCGTCACGTCTCCCTCTGCTGGTTCTCTGGTGTCCACCGGGACGCACACAGGCAGCACACGACGGCGGTCTCGCTCGGACCTTCCGGTGAAATCCAGCGGGCTCCACCGCCGGATCGCTCCGCTCAATGCGGCCAAGTGCGCCTGGCCGACCGTCGCCCCGCTCGCCGCGCTGATGGTGCGCAGGTCCGAAAGGGGAACTGTGCGCGACGTCAGGTGGCGCCCGGCGCCCGGGAAGGTAGGCAAGGTGGCGATGCCGGCCGCGGGTTTCCGGGTCGCCAGCAGGATGGGAACGGCGCGCAGCGCTCGCCACGGTCGGGATCGACGCTTGTCCGATTGCCCGGCGTTCGCGGTAGCGGTTTTTCTGTCCCCGAAGAGCTGTTCAAGAGTGCGAATCATCGAGGTGCCGTCCTGCGCGGCGTGGTGGACGACGTAGCCGAGTCCCCAGTTGTCGCCGTCTCCGGGCAACAGCCACATTCGCCACAGCGGCCGTTGCCGGCCCGGATCCGACTCCAGCCACATATGCGCAGGCTCGGGCCGCACCGCCAGATCAGCCAATTCGCCGACATGCGCTCGCAGGTCGAAGTGGGGATCGCGCTCCCAGCGCAGATCACCGTCGTGTGTGGAGGCAAGGCGGTGAGTCAGCACAGGAGGGGTGTCGAGGTGCTCGCTGACCAGCGCCCGCAACATGTCCACGCTGGGTGCAAAGCCCCGCAGTTGAAGCAGGGCGCCGAAGTAAAGGTCGGTCGGCGCGCAGATATGTTGCATGTACATGAAAGAACGAGTCAACCGGTCCACGCGTAACGTCATGTCCGGTTTCGCGGGAACGGTGTCAGGAGTCGCCACAGTCGCCTTTCTGTTTCAGGGGCCTGAACCGGACTGGGCCGCAGCCTCCCGCTCACTTGAAAGCACAATCTTCGGGTATTGCCGAATAGTCATCGACGCTTCGCCCGGGTAAGTGTCAAAGAAAGTCAAGTAGAGCATCCGGCCGCCTAGGTGACTTCGACACTGGGGACTTTCGGGCACGGAAGCTGCCTGACAGTCGTAGCGTGATCCACCTGATTACGGAACAGGGGCTCAGGTCATCCGGCCGACCCGATCGACGCCGCGCTGGTCACCGCGATCCGCACCGAGGCTGCCTGCGACTGGCCTGTGGTTGCTGCTGCGTAAAAGTACACACTCGTGGAGTCCTTCGGGCACACCGACGCGCACGAAGTAGCGCGCGGCTACACGAACAGCAAACCTTCACTTGGCGTCACTGGGCGAGAACCACGACGCACACGTGTGGTGACCGCTCTGCGAACCCTGCCTGGGCGAACTCCTGGCGCTCACGAGCGCACAGCTCGAACGGAGTGGACGATGAACACCACCGCAGTTGCCCGAGCATCGATGCCTTCCACCGGAAAGCCTTTGGGGCTCACCTTCCCGGCATTGTTCGCCGCGGCGTCCACCCCGAACCCGTCTTCGGTCGCCGTGACCGATGGCGGCCGTTCGTGGACTTGGGCGCAGTGGCAGGCTACAGCCACCCGGATACTTACCCAACCTCAGTTCTCGAAGGGTAAGGCGCATGTGGGGTGCTGGACATCGCGCTCGCCGGGTCTGTGAAGGCCTACTTGCCTACCCTGAAGGTAGTGGAGGGGTCCTTCACGCTGCCGCCAGCCTGACACACGTGCCTCCCCACGAGGATGATCCGGCCGGCGTCCGCTTCCCGGGCCGCAGGCCGTCACCGAGGACGGTGTCGGCACACCTCTCGTCATTCCGACCTGGCCGAATCCGGCGCCGGTTCGACTGCACAGACCGTTCACCATGGCTCTCGGCAAGGCAAATGATCCGCAGCGTCGGCTGTCCGTTCGGTTACTTTGCCTCAGTGTCTGCGTCCGGCGCGGTCGGACCGCCCTGGGCCTCGGCAACCTGTCCGAATCGCCGCGGCCGCCGAAGCGGGGCAGCCACCTACTCAGCGTAGCGGGTCGGTACCCGACTGGCGGTTCCGTGGCCAGGAACGGCGTGTTTAGGGGAAATGAAGTCTCGATGGCAACACTGGGGACCATGAACAACGAGGTAACCCCATCAACGTCCGCGAACGTCTCGATCAAGCACGTGGCTCACAGTCACGACGTCGTCTTCGTAAGGGCGATTCCGAACGTGGATGATGTGCTCGTCGATGTCGAACTGCGCTACGACACCACGGATCCTTTCGCGATCAGGGCGCGTTTCCTGCGTGAGACCCCGAACGAGATCGACTGGTTGTTTTCGCGTGAACTCCTGGTTGCCGGCCTGCTCGCGCCCTCGGGAGAGGGCGACGTCCGGATCAGCCCGTCGACCACGAACCCCGAAGGGGTGCGGATCGATCTGAAGACACCTGACGGCGCCGCCAGCTTCACTATCGGAGCCGAAGACCTGAAGGACTTTCTGGACTGCAGCCATGCCATGGTGCCGCGTGGCGAAGAGTTTCTTTGGATCGACTTCGAATTCGAGCTTCACCGTATTGTTTCCGGCTGAGTGTCGCGTCGGCTGAGGTCGCCCCTCGGTCCCAGCTGACGCGCTCCGTCCATCTTGAGGGTCGACTTCATGAAGTCCACGTTCAGTCGCACCGCGACGGCCCATGGACGGTGTGCACAGAACTTTCCGGCTTCTCCGACCGGGTCTCGATATCGGCAGGCAGGGGTGTTCTCGCCCGGGATGTGCCCGCACCGAATGCGTCCTTGGGTGTGATGTATCTGGTGACCGAAGTGGGGGAGAAATATCCTTTGGCTGATGCGGAGACCGTTGCCGCGCTGGGTTATACGGAATCGGCGGCGGTTGCGGTGTCGATGCGATTGCTCGATTTGCTGCCGACCGGGCCGGTGCTGAGTGTGGGTGCTGCCCGTCAGGCTCAGGCCGTGCGGCCTTGATCGCGGCTGTTCTGCTCGTAAGGGGAATCCCTACCGGAGGCCTGGAGGGCCGCGGAAAGCGGATTCGGGGCTGGTTCGGGATT
>NZ_LQCI01000023.1 GCF_001613935.1 Amycolatopsis regifaucium | reverse complement strand
GACGAATCCGAGCTGCTTGATCACTGAAAAGACTCCTCAGAAATACGCACCGGGTGCCCCGGTGAAAGGAAATCCGGGACCGCGGGCTTCGGTTCGCCGCGTCCCGGAACATCGGTTATCGTGCGTCTCACGCTGAGTGGGGCCGGGCCTGCTCCTGGGCGGGACGGACCGGCCCCACTCGTGCCGGCGTCGCTTCGCGGCGTAGCTTGCCCGGAGCACGGAACGGAGCGTGCATCTCTTTCTCCGCGTTCCGGGCAAGCCTTGAAGCCTCGATGCGCATCACCGGTTTCCCCGTTCCTCGGCCGGCGTCCGCACACACAACGGGCGGCCTCGTCGGGGCGCTTCTAGTTGCCCTGGAACGTGCCACCGTCGGCGATGCCACCGGCAGCGCAGTTGTAGGGGGACTCGCCACTGGCCTCGTGCGAGCCCGGCGACAGGATCGGGACACCGATACCGTTGAGCGAGTCACGAATCGGGACCTGGACACCGAGCACGTTCACGTTGTTGTCGCACGCGCCCACCACGGCGTTGACGTTGTGCAGTGCGTCGATGTTGTTCAGGTTGAGCAGGCCGAGCTGCTCGCTCACGTCGTAGCCGTCGTGGTCGTAGTGGTCGCCGGGGGTTGCCGCGGACGCCATACCGCCGCACATGAACGCACCGGCGGCCATCGCGGCCGTGACGAAGCCGATCTTCTTCAGCATTGATTCTCCTTGGGGATGCTTGCCTCGAACAGGACGGCGGTGAAAGTGTGTTTCCGCCCCCGTGTCAGGAAAAATACTGACTTCGATTGACTTTTTCCACGCCATGCCACCATCGTGTAATGCCGCGAACCCCTGAGCGCGCTATCGGTGACCCGATCGTGTCAACTGCTTTTACGGCACCACGGATTCGACGCGGAGCACCGGATCGTGTCTTTTGTGTCAATCGATGAGGCTGCGGCGCATGGCCTGAACCACCGCATGAGCGCGGTCGACGGCCGACAACTTCCGAAACAACCGTTGAGCGTGCGATTTGTGGAGTTCGCGTCCTGCCCGGCTCGCGGTTCTGGCACCAGCACAGAGCCCGGTGAACCTTCCGAGACCGGACGACCCGCCGAGCCGGTCCACAGATCGTGAACCCCTGCGCGCGGAAAGAGCAGCACTCCTGGCGCGCCGGTCGGCAAGCGGACCATGCGCTCGCGCGACTCACGCCGGCTTTTCCAGAATCAGAAAATTCGCCGTTCCCGTGGGAGTCCGGAAAAATTGCGACAGAACCTCGTTCGGTTGTCTTTCGAGCTGAAGTTCCGGCTCAGACCAGGACTCCTCGGCGGAACCCGTGTGCGACGGCTTGGGCACGGTCGCGTACGCCCAGCTTCTTGAACATCCGCCGCGCGTGCGTCTTCACCGTGTCTTCGGCCAGATGCAGTTCGCGGCCGATGGCGCTGTTGCTCTTTCCTTGGCTCATCCCGGTCAGCACTTGGAGTTCGCGGCTCGTCAGCTGGACACCGAGCGACGACGGCTGTCGCGGCACGGGTACGGAGACGTTGCCGAGCGTGTCGGCCAACGCGGAGACGACTTCCGGCCAGGAGGTGTCCCAGCGTACGTATCCCCGAGCGCCACCGGTGATCGCGCTCGCTATCACCAAAGGGTCGTTGGCGGCTCCGAAGACCAGGATATTGGCCCTGCGGTAGGCGTGAACGAGTCGTCGGATCGCCTCCACGCCACTGGGTCTGAAGCGGTCCAAGCCGACGAGGACCAGGTCGGCCGGCCGGTGGGAATACCTGGTCAGTAGTTCCTCTGGCCCTGCTACACAGTCGATGTGCTCGACACCGGGAACTGTGGCCATGGCCTGACCGACCGCGTTCCGCACCCTGCCCCGGCTGTCACAGATCAAGATCGTCGTCACGGCGTCGTCCTTACTCATAGGCATCGACAGCCACCGGCAACACCGGAGGGCGGCCGACTGTGGAAATTCCGGGCAACGGCCAGGGGCTCGGGTACCGCGCGGTACCCGAGCCCCTGATCCGCGTCATACCTGCCGTTACTTACGGAGAATTTCCCCCACCGAGTTCGTCACCTGCTCGATCACGGCCAACCCGAGTACTCCGTTCTCCGCCAACGGAAGCGAGGAGATCGGCTTGTCGGCGCGCTGGGCATAGCCCCGCTTGACCGGCACTTCCGGCATCGAGGCGGGATTGTCGGAGGTGGTCGCGACCTGCGGCGCGCTGGTGTGGAAAGCGGTCACCCGCGTGCCCGAACCGGCGTCGAGCGGATCCGTGACGACGGTCGTGCTGACCGGAGTGGCCGGTACCGCGAATCCACCGTGGACGGGAACAGCCGGCTTCAGCGCCGGAAGGGAGCCCTGTTCCTGCTCGACGCGCGAAAGGATCGGCAACGTGGGCAGCTCAGTGGCACTCAGCTCGGAACCCAGTGGCTTGTGCAGGTCCACTTCCTGCAGGTCATCGGCGATGTCCCCGGCCGGCAACGGCGTGGCGTGCAGCAGTCCCATCGGCACGGGGTAGATCGGACCGGCCGGTGTCGTGGTGGGCGGTATCGCGGCCGGGACGTCGGTCATCGCGGCGGTGACCGCCGGCTGCAGGGAGTCTTCGTCCGCCGTGTCCAGCTGTTGCAGCGGCTGCGCCTGCCGCACGGCCTCGGTCAGCCCGCTGATCGCGGGGTCGACGAACTGGTCCAGCGGGGAGGCGGGCAGATCGGGGTCGACGTTTTCGGCGGCCGAGGCGATACCCGTGCCCAGCATCAGCAGGCTACCGGTGGCCAGGGTGGTCTGCAGAATGTATTTGACCCAGTTTTGCACGACAAATCTCCTTCGAGGATAAATGGGAAACAATTTGTGGCATGCCTTTGACGCTTGTCGCGGGCGATCGCCACACGGAAAGGGAATTACGACAACCAAACGCCGCGAGACAACGGCGGTTGGTGGCTGGAAAGGCGACCGCGCCTGAACGAGGCGGGCGAAAGCCGGACGCGTGGGCGGTCGCGGCAGGGTCAGCCGGGCGTGACGCCCGGCCGGATCACCGTGGCCAGTGCGGCCTGGTGTCCGATTTCGCCGCAGTGCGGCGAAATCCGGTTGTTCCGTGCGGTACGGACGGGCACGACAGCGCCACCCCCGTGGTCACCACCGCACGCCGCGGCGACACTTGTCGACGTTCCGCACCGGGACACGGGCGACCACGGTGGCACCGATTCTCCCGTAGCGCGAACGGATCCGTGGAAGCGCGACGCTCCAGACGGATACTCACCACGAGCCTTGTGCCCGCACGGCGACGAAAGCGTGCGCGTACCGTCCGCCGCGTCCTGAGATACCAGGCCGGAGGAGGCGGTGGCCGGCTTCGATGCAGGCACCCCAGTGAAGGACGAAGTCACTCCGGCGGGGGTTCGATCGACGTCGGCAGGCTGCCGCGAAGCAGAAACGTCGAGGGCTTCGACGGCGCGGCGCGTGACCGCGTTCGTCGTGGATTTCGCCGTTTCGTCAAGGTTTTCCACCGAAACGACCGCACGATCCAGGAGCGCGACCACGCTCTCCGATCGCCGAGGCAGGGACGACGCCGCAAACTCCCGCAAGGGCTGGATCGCCACCGAGTCGGCAGGGTCTCCCACCTGAACACGTGCCGCCGACAGCGAAGGATCGACCTCGACGGCGGTCACCGGAGCGCCCGATTCGGGCCTCCCGTCGACGACCAGCGTGTCCGCCCTGGCGGTGACATCTCCCACGATCCATGCCACGGCTGTGGCCGCGAAAATACCGCACACCACGACGAGCGCACGAGCCAGAAGACGGCCGACGCGCATGGCGTCGATCGTCCGGCTTACCGCGTCCGTCATAGCGTCCAAATCCCTTTACTCGGCAAATCCTCGCGTAGCCGACACAGCCGTGCCGATACCCGCGAGCGAATCATAATTACGTCGCGAGGCGACCTTCTCCCGCCCCTGGCGAAAAAACCCGCCGCCGGCACCGCACATGCCCTTCCGCAATCGCCGATTTCGAACCCGACCAGCGACAATTCAATGAGTATCGTCCCGGCCACGAGGTCAATACTCGTAACACTGCTCCACTCGATCCAGTGACCACGCGATGGGCAGGACTGTGCCCATACGTAACACGATCGAGGAATTTTGGCCGTGATCGCGGGCAACAGGCCACGGTCGGAGAAGACGTGCGGCCCCGTACGCGATCAGACCGGTGACGATCAGCGCGAGCATCCCGCGGACCATGATCCGGCGGGAAACCGCTACAGCACAGACGACAACGGTCGCCGCGGTGAGGCCGGGGCCGCAATACCAGTGGTAAGGCGAGACCGTCAGCAACACGTAGCCGAGGTGAGAAAGCAGGCCGCCGAGGACGAGCAGCACGAGCGGCCCCAGCCCGGCGAAGTAGCGCCGCGCCGGGCACCACCCGAACCTTCGTGGTCTTCCGTTCCGCTGGCGGCCGCTCAGGGCGTCGCGATGCTCGGACAGGGTTGGCTAACCCGGCCGCGGAGTCCCTTCGACACGAATAACACAAGACCCTCTCTCGACTCATCCGAGAGAAGGGGTCTGCACTATTCAGCGGCGTTCAGAAACCGCCGTAGAACCACCAGGTGCCGTTGCCCCTGAGCGACCAGTAGCAAGGGTCACTGTAGTTGAACAGAACCCTGGCGCTTTCGCACGTTTGCCACGCCGCCCAGCGAAAGAGTCATCATCGCGACGACTCCCGTTCCAATCACCAGGTTTTTCAAGGCACGCTTCAAGTTCACATTTTCCTGACCGCTTGAGTGATGTTTGCGCCAGGTGCCGATCAGTGCGCCACAGAGGTCGCCCTCAGCGAACGGATAAAAGCACGATGGCTCCCACAAGGGGTCGTGTTCGAGCTTGTCGGCCACGCTGGTGAGGCTGGGATGTGCTTGACGAGCGCGGGGAGCGTTCGGTCCGGACCTGCTCACGAGGTCGCCCTTGTGTGGAAGTGCCGGGCGAAGCCTCACGAGGCTTGCGGGTTCCCGACGGCGTGGGCGACGAAGCGTTCGGCGATGTCGCGTACTTTGACGTTCTCCCGCTGGGACTGCTCGACCAGCAGCGTGAAGGCGTCGTCGGCGCTGATCTGGCGGAGAGCCATGAGGATGCCTTTGGCCTGGTCGATCACCGCGCGATGGGTGAGGGCGGCGCGCAGCTGCCCGGCGAGTTCCGTGGCCGTGAGGTAACGCCGGTACAGGCGCAGGATCGCCTCGGTCGCGGTGGTGTAGAGCTCGAGCAGGGCCTGGTCGAGGTCACTGAACCCCCGCGCCTGGGTGCCGTAGCAGTTGATCCCACCGGCATGCTCGGAGTCGGCCACCAACGGCGCGGACAAGAAGCTGTCGAACCCGGCGTCGCGGGCGTCACCGGCGAACTTCGGCCACCGCTCGAGCGCCTCGGACACCGTGACACGTTGCAGAGTGCCGTGGCGGGCGGCTTCCAGGCACGGGCCGCCGTTGCGGTACTGGTCCCGATCCAGCTCGGCGACCAGGTCACTCGTCGCGGCCGCGGTGTGCGGTTCGTCGCCACGCAGCAGCGTCACCGTGGCCTCGTCGACCCCGGGCACCGCCTTGGTCACCTGCCGGCACACCTGCTGCAGCATCACCCGGAAATCATCCTCGTCGTCCAGAATCGAGGTCAGCGTCTCCAAAGCACCGGTGACCTCATCCAGCATGCCGGGCCAGGAATCACCGGTATCGATGTGAGACATGGGTAGGGCCTTTCCACCACTCGCGCGGCTGCCAACTTTCCCCGGGCATCTCACCCACCTGAGCAGCGAAGTGCGCAGAAAGCCGTTCGGCGGGCGGCGGGCCCTGCCGGCACGCTGTTGAACCGGCAGAGCACGAACCGCCGTGTTCCTGTGACGATCCCCAGATGGATGTCCGCCCCACGCTGAGTTAAACGCCCAGCCCGAGATTGGTCAGCCCGCGACGGCAGCGGGCGGGTTTTCTGTAGACGCCACCAAGAGCTCACCTCGATGTCCGATTACCGCCGGACGCTGTCGAATCCCCTGTGCAGGCTGGGCACCATGGATCACACGGACAACGCGTTGCTCGGCCACTTCGATACCGTGGCCGACGGTTTCAGCGATCGGCTACGGGCGGTTCCGGACACGTCCTGGGACAACCCCACGCCGTGCACCGAATGGAACGTTCGCGAATTGGTCAACCACATGATCCAAGGAAGCCGGATCTATACCGCGCTCCTCGGTGGTGGCAGCAGTGCGGAGTTCATGGCGGCCCTGGACCAGGTCTCGCTCGATGGCGGGCCCGCCGACACGTTCCGGAACGCGGTAGCCGAATGCCGGGCGGCGTTCCATTCCCCCGGTGCGCTCGACCGGGTCGTCGACTATCCGTTCGGACCCGTGCCCGGACGGCAGTTGCTCGGCCTCTATGTGGTGGACGCGGTCACCCACACCTGGGATCTCGCCCGCGCGGTGGGCCTCGAGGAACGGCTCGACCCGTCGACCGTCCGATGGATCACCGACAACTTCGACTGGATCTACCACGGGGTCAGCGAAAGCCCGATCCTGGCCGGCTCCCGCTACTACGGACCGCCGACGGAAACGCCGGCACCGGAAGCGTCCGAACAAGACCGGCTCCTCCACGCGATGGGCCGCAGGCCGTAGCACTCCGGACCTGCTCACGTTCTCGTCGGGCATGCGATGCCGGTTCGTGAAGGCGGCCGTTGCGCACGAGTTCGCCCCTGTGTGGCAGTTCCGGAATGGCGGGCCGCGCCGATCGGCTGGGAGGACTACCGGCCGTACCTGACTGAGCGGCAGAAGCGCACCGGCCTGACTGGCTGTACCGACACCCGCTGGGTGTCCCTAGGGTTCCTGCATCCGGGATCTGAGCACCTCGAACTCGCATCCCGGCGCGTCCGGATCGAATCCGTGCTCGATCAGCCAGTGCGACGCCACCAAGCTGCGCAGTGACCACCAGGCGCGAATGACGTCCCGGTCCGCGTCGGCGCCGTAGCCGGCAAGCAGGTCGTCCAGGCGTTCCTCGTGCCCGAGCGTCAAGGTGGCGAGGTCGAACATGGCGTCGCCGGGCGCGGCCTCGGACCAGTCGATGACGCCGGTGACCTCGTCGCCGTCGACGAACACGTGCGTGATCTGCAGGTCGCCGTGGATGAACACCGGTTTCCACGGCCCGAGCGCGACCTCGGCGATCTCGCGATTGCGCCGGATCACCTCGGCGGGCAGAACGGCGTTGGCGAGCAACCACGCGCACTCGCTGTCGAGCTCCGCCGTCACGTCCTCGAGCCTGGGCCCCGGCCACGGCGGCAACGGCGCATCATGCAGCCTCCGGATGGCGGCACCCGCCGCGGCCCACGCCGCCGGCGACGCGGCCGACGGTTCGCCGAGGACGCCGAGCGCCTTGCCCGGCACGGCGGCGATCGCGAGCGCGGGGGGCTCGCGCCAGAGGATCGCCGGGGTCGGTATCGGCGCCATGGCCATCGCCCGCACCTCGAGGTCGGCGTGCGCCGGGTCGCCGTCGACCTTCAGGAACACGTCGCCGATGCGCAGCGTCGCGCGCTGGCTGTGGGCGACGACGACTTCAACCTCTTCCATACCGGTCAGCCTGGCGAGGATGGCCGCCAATGTCGCCGGATTTTGTCTTGGGACAGGACTTGCCGCCTTCACGGCGAGAACTGCTGGTCCCGCTGGACCGGGGTGGATCCTTCAGATCCTGCCAACGGGACCGAGCAGAATGCGAAAACTCGCGTATTTTGACAGGTCAGAGGCTATGTTGATCTTGAGCCGCCAAGGGGGCTCGAACCCCTGACCTTCTGTTTACAAGTCGCCTCCGCCAGTGTGTCAGCGAGTGTCGCGTGGTGCCGATTTCTGGCCATTTGTGCAGGTAGACGCACACCTCGTGACCCATCCGAGTGTCAGGTCATGTCGGGCCGTATCAGGCTCTACTTCGGCAACGGAGCCCAATCGGAGACTGCATTGGATTGCGTTGCAGGCGACAGCTCGTGGCCGGGCTGGACCAGAATTCGGCGCGCCGGTTGTCACAGGTCTGCGAAGAAGTGTGTAACAAGGTCACGGATGCGTGGTTCGTAGTCGGGTTCGAGCCCCTTATGGCCCAGCACGGATGCCGCTTCGACCAGCCCACCCATTTTCTCTGCTTGCTCCAAAACGGCTGCCCGCGCCGGTCCGCTCCGACCGGACAGCTTCATGACCGCTTCCCAAGGTGGCGGGCAACCGGTACGGAATCGTCAACTACGAGATCGGCTACGCCGACGGCCGCCGCGACAAGCTCCACATGATCGACCAGTTCGTACCGTTCACCGAGCTGCGCGAACGCCGGAAGCTCGTACGCATCACCGTCCTGCATTTGACCCGAGTACTCCGTGAGTCGTGGGCGTTCCTCCCCTCCTGGTGCACGTAGTCTTTGCCCATGTCCATCGGCGACACCGGGTCGCAGGTGGCGGCATCGCCGTACTCGACGGGTGGCGGCGGGACGGTCTTCGAGCACCGGTATGCCGCCACGGTTCTGGGCTGCCTGCTGACCGGTGATTCCGTGCCGGGGTTGGGCGATGACGCCGGGCCAATCATGGTGCGGTTCCAAGCCAGCGCGGTCAGCCCGGTGGATGACCTCCTTGTCGAAGGTCGTGTGCCGGATGGTGCGATCCGACGGATGTCCGTCGGGGTCCGCCGCGCACCGGCTTTCGTGGCGAGCGAGGCGCCGTCCGAGCACTTGTTCGCGTCATACCTGCGGGTGGTGACTCAGCATTGGGAGGAGGTAATCGCGGGGCGATGGCGCCTGGCCCTTGTCGTGGCCAGCCCCAATCCGGCAGCCCGGCAACTCCGTGCCCTATGCGTAATCGCGCAGGCCACCGACAACGAGCCAGCGTTTCGCGCCAAGGTCGTAGAACCTGGCGTAGCCAGCCAATCTGTCCGTGCGCGGCTCGGGCACGTCGACACGCTCGTACAGGCGGCTGCGGCGAGGGCAAACATCGACTCGACGGTGATCGAGCCTAACGTGCTCGCCTGGCGGTTGCTGTCGACTCTGCGCCCGCTGGAAGTGCGCCTAGAAGGCCCGGACCAGTCCGATCGCACTATCGCGGTTCGCCAGCTACGCCCGGCCACCCGTGAGGGAACGCCGGCAGCAGCGGACAAGTTGTTCACGCGCCTGGCGGAACTCACCGGTCAGTACGCGCCCGCTGGCGCTGAGGTGACCGAACGGCTACTACGCCGCGACTTGGCCGGGATCGCTCTGGCTCGATCGCCCTCGTTCCCCCAGTCGTGGAGCCTTCTGGACCGGCTCGCCCAACGGTTGCGCGACCGGACCCGCTTCAACCTCACCGACGATCAGCAGGTCCTTGAGATACCGCGCACCGAGGCGCGGAGCGCGTTGACGACCGCGATGCAAACGGCGGCGGTGGGACCGGCAATCCTGATCGTGCGTGGTGAACCTGACGTCGGGAAATCGGCGCTCACCCTGCGAGCCGCCGAGAACATGTCAGCGGCGGGCGCAGCAGTGACCTCGGTCAGCTTGCAGGACCTACCCGTCGACATGCTCTCCCTGGAAACCGTTCTCGGTGGTCAGTTGGTCGACGTGCTCAGCGCGACCGCGACAGCTGATACGCGACTGTTGGTCCTCGACGGTGCCGAATCCGTGCTCGAGGGACGCAGCACCCTCCTCACCGAACTCACCATCGCGGCGTTGCGAGCCGGGCTCAGCGTCATCGCCGTCACCCGTGAAGATGCCGCTGCCGCGGTGGCCAACGCGATGCGAAGTGCACAAGCTGCGGCGGGTAGCGCAGTCCTGTGTGAGCACTATGTTCCACGCCTGTTGCCGAGCGAGGCCGAACAGATCGCGGCCGTCTTCCCCGTCCTTTCACGGATCGGTCAGGACCTGCGGGCCGCGTGGCTGCTGGGTAGACCTGGTCTGGTGGAGTTGCTTCTCCGGGCACATGTCGCCTGGCGACTGCCGGACGGGCCGATCTCGGAAGCGGATTTGTTCGCGGCTATCTGGGACCAGGTCGTCCGCCGCGGGGGTGAGCACCCGCCGGGTGGCCCGTCCCCGGAGGCCCGAGAGCGTGCCCTGACGTCGCTGGCACGAACGCTCCTGCTGCCCGGAGGCAACCACACGCTTCCGAATCCGACCGTGCTGCCGTCCTTAAGGTCGGACGGGCTGCTCCTCGCGCCTGGCCCGACCAGTGCCTGGCACTCCGGGGACGCCTTCGCCAGCGATGTGGTGCGGGATCTCGCCCTTACTCGGCTCCTGATCATCGACGGATGGCAGCTACTCCTCGATGCGGGCGCCCCACGATTCGCGTTGCGAGCTGCACGGGCTGCTTGTCAGGCCGCACTCAGTGCGGCCGGTGAAAACACCGAACCACCGCGCGCCCGACTGCAAGCGGTGTTCGACCGGCTGGCCAACCAACATGGCGTGCGGTGGGCCGAAGTGCCGCTGGAGGCGATGCTGACGCACGGCGAGGCCGAAGCCGTGCTGCGCCGAGCATGGCCGAGCCTGCTCGCCGAGCAGCGATCCGGCCTGCGCACACTGCTGCGTCTGGCGCTGCACCGCTACAGCGACCACGAGTGGGGCGACCCAGCGGCGCTGGGTCCGCTCGTCGCGCTGACCTACTGCGGTGACGCCGAGGTCGGACAGCATGATCGATACGACCGGGACACTGGCGAGCAGGTCCGCAAGGTGGTGCTGGCCTGGCTACGTGGGCTTATCAAGATCAAGGCGGGCACGCTGCCCCTTCGGCAGCGGGTCCGTGATCGTCTGCTCGCCACCTCGCCGGAGGACCACGACGAGTTCGCCGTGGAAGCACTGGCCATGCTCGGCCCCGACCTGGATCACCACGCCGAGGCGTTCCTGCGAAAACTGGCCGATGACGGCGGCGGGTACCTCGCACCCGCGGTGGAGTCCGCAGGCGCCGTGATCGCCCTGTCGGAGTACCAGCCGCAACTGCTGCTCACCCTGGCCGAGGCGTACTACATCGAGTCGCATGACGCGGAGCACATGGGATCGTGGGGACTGCTCGATGAGGGCATCCGCCACCATGCGCGTGTAGGTGGTGGCGGTCCTCCCTTGGCAGGGTGGTACTTCGGGCCGTTCTATCGGCTGCTCCATGCTCGCACCGGGAACGCGCTTGCGATGGTCAACAGGATGCTCGACTGCGCTGCCACCGTGCGTGTCGGAGCGCACCCCGACCAACCGGCGGACGCCGATGCGCCTGAACTTTCTCCGCTCGGGCTCGAGCTGGATCTTCCTGGGGTGGGAGTCCGGCATTGTGTGGGCGACGGGCACGTGTGGGCCTGGTATCGCGGCTCGTCGGTCGGCCCGTACCCGTGCATCAGCGCACTCCTGGCCGTCGAACGCTTCGCCGATGAGCTCGTCGACACACTCGGCGTGTCCTTGGCGCGCGTGGCCGAGATCCTGCTGCGCGACTGCCACAACCTGGCCATGCCAGCCTTGGTAGTCGGCCTGCTGGTCCGCCACCTCGACCGCGCCGGCGACATGCTCGATCGCTGGCTGGTCCGCCCCGAGCTGTGGCACCTGGAGACCTCCCGCGCAGTCGGTGAACATTTCCACGTCCAGGGCCCAGACCCCACTGATCTGGTCGGTCGACACCGGCGCAGGGCCAGCTTCCAAGACGTGGTCGGCGAAATGACCGTGACGGCAATGCTCGCCGGTGATCACGATCGACTCGCCGTCCTCGCTGCCCGAGGGGACGAGCTGGTCGAGCGGGCCCGTGAGCTGGTCGCGGGCACCGATGACGAAGCCGCCGACCTGCTCATGATCCAAGGGTGGGCGGCCCAGTTCCATGCCGAGAACTACCGCCTCAGCCGCACCGAGGACGGCCACATCCGGTTCGAGTGGGCGGTCCCAGAAGACATCGCCGCTGGCCTTACCCACACGCATGAGGAGCTCGCTCGCGGCGACATAGCGCTGCGCTTGCACCAGACCTACACGAGATCGGAAGACCGTGTCGCCCCGGTGGATACGCTCGTCGACGATCTACTGCTCGCTCGCGACCTTGCCGAGCACCCTGCCGTCCGCGGCCCAGCTCACCCGGCTGACCCGGTCGCCGCCGTCGCCGCCGCAGCCGTCATCGCCCACGCCCAAGGACGCGCCCAGCTGCCCGATGAGGATCTGCGATGGGCGGCCAACGTCCTGATCGATGTGGCGACGAGCCCGCGGGTCGGCGAGCTGAGCCGCAGCGTGACCATCGACCCGGACGGGGCCGACCGCTCCGCCGCCGTCGCTCTTCCTACCCTGCTCCTTCCCGCCTTCGACCACATCCAACTGAACCGGCAAGGCATCGAGGAAGCCTTGCTCGCCAGCGCAACCAGCCTCTTCGACGAGGTCCGAGCAGCGTTTGTGCTCGGCGTCGAACCCATCTGGTCAGCACCGTGCACACCGAACCCGCCTGCAGAAACTTGCCGACACCAGCTCGCGTGGGCCGCCGTCGAGCAGGGCCTGCGAGACTGCCGGCTCGGTAGCTGGGATCAAGCGACGCAACAGCGGCTCACCGACCCACTCGATCCGCCGTACGAGACGACCCTGCCGGCCGTGCCCACCGAACTGCTCCTCGTGAATCGGCTCACCGCACCCCTCGTGGCCGCCGCAGCCGCAGCCCGACGTGGCAGTTGCATTGCGACTACAGCCGCGCGACTGCGCGACGTGCTGTTCGACGCCCACCGACGGGGGACCGACCACTGGGCCACCAAGGGCTACAACCGCCACCACAACCGCCACCGCGACCGTGTGGTCCGGGTCTTGATCGAGACCGCGATTGACGGAGGCCCCACGCCACTGGCGTCTTACGTGCGTGCCTTCACCACCAATGCGCGAGCGCTCGACGAGCTTCTCCACGACCTACGCCAACTCTTCACCTACGACGACACCCTCCGTACATCGCTGCTTCCGGTCTGGCGCCTGATCATGACCACCGCCCTCGATGCGCTGGAAGGCGGCGCCACCCTCCCCAGCCGGCACCACTGGCGCGACGGCGCGCTCGTCGGACTTCTGCCTACTCCCCAGATCGCCATCAGCGACACCAACCCCACAGCCACCCTAGAGCGAGTTCGAGCCCACTGGTTGGATCCCGACGACATCGCCGATCTCGCCGTCCGGTGGCTGAAGCTCGCACGCGGCGAATCGAAAGCTGTCGACGCCGTCACCGACCTCGCCAACTGCGCCCCACCCGCGTGGCAGGCGACAACCGGGCTCACCTGGGCGGAAGACGCCATCAACGGTGAGTACGCCGCCATCGCAGGGCGGTGCTGGGTCCTGCCCGAGTGGTTGAAAACCGTCCACGGGTCCGGACAACTCGACGTCCAGGGCGTCGCCCGCTGGCACAGGCTCGTTGACGGACTAGCGGCTCACGGCGATCACCGTGCCGTCAAGCTGCAGCAGAGGGTGGAATGAGCGTCGAGGCGCTCCAACTCGACCAACACAGCACCAACGGAGATCGCGATACTGCTAGTGACCTCGCTGCCCAGGTCCTCGCCATCGAGTCTCGGTCTGCGTGACCTTCGCCGGTCGTGGTCGGCCCTGCCAGACGAAATCCCGTGGTCGTGCGGAGCACGTGGACCTAGGCTCTTGCCGTGAGCGAGTCGGACCAACCTGGGCTGAGCGCGGACGCGCTGATAGATCAGATGTTCACGCTCTGGATCGTGCCGCACATCGAGGCAAGCAACCTCGACATCACGCGCGACCAGGTCGTGCAGGCTCTTGTCGTGTTGCATCCGAACGGCGCTCCCGAGGTGAAGCTCAACGAGCAAGCGGAGCTTCTCGCCACGGTCCAGGTGCGTGACGCAGTCGCCTCGGGCGAACCGGTGACCGCCGAGAACGTAGAGAACGTTTCAGGCATACGTCCCGCCAAGATCGAGCCCGACGCCGGATGGATCGCGTTCGCGTTCCTCCCTGGAGGTGGGGGCGCAGTGGCCTTCGACTTCCGCTACAACCGCGACCGTGCGATCGAACTACTCAAGCGGGCGTCGGAATTCATCTCAACCGCGCGGGAGACGTTGGCTGCCGGACGGCTCGGCCCGACGGTGGAGACGGCGTTGGCCGCAGGAGAACTCGCGGTGACGGCTATGACGTCGCTGCAGAATGTCACTCACAAAGGGCGGAACTCGCACGGTGCACGACAAGCGTGGCTGAACAACTACACGCACCTGGGTAACGGACCACAGGATTGGTACAAGACCATGAGGCGGCTTCTGACGGCCCGGCCGTTCGCACGGTATGGGGATCCCGAAGGCAGCCCTCTGCCGTCCGAGAGTGAGCTGGCTGATTACCTCGATCACGTCGACAGTCTGATTCAGCACGCTGCCCAGTACGCCGCGGATCATGATGCCCCCGCCTCATAGACGCCGTTCCCGGCCCGGACCTGAGAGCATCGCCCGATGAACGACGAGGCACCCAGCTGGGACGCGCTTCGACGACGACTCACCCGCGCGCCGTACAGCCCAGAGGGCATCGCAGCCGTTGGGCTGGCCATCGACAAGGCAGAGCGGATGCTCGGCCCGTCATGGCCGGGTCGTCAATTCGAGCGCAAGGGCTGGTGGCCCAGCGAGTTCAACCTGTTGATGTTTCACGCCCCGGCGCTGCCGCAGTTCCTGGCTTTTGTCATGCGGCTGGAGTCCGCAACGAAGGAGCCGACCTTCACAACGGTGCTGCGGAGTCTCAAACGGGGAGTCAAGAGTACCGACTGGCGACACGCACTTCTACAACTCGAAGTCCATCGAGCCCTCCGAAGCGCGGGGACGGCTATTACCTTCGAGCCCGAGATCAGCGGCAGCCGTAACAAGGCCGACCTCATGATCACCCCGACGGAAGGCGGCGCCCCCTTCCTCGTGAAAACCACCTCCCTTGCTCGTGCCGACGTTGACCAGGCATGGGAGGAGTACGAACACCGTCTCTGGCACGCGGTGACCGCGCTTGAACTCCGCCACAACGTACGCATCGCGGTGGAGCTGATCGACCACCGCGACCACGAAAGATCGGCCACGCCATCAGCTGTGGGGGCGCACCGGAGCCCGCCCCCACAGCGGCGCCAAACTATCTGCGCAGTGCCTGACGTAGGTTCCGAGCATGCCACGCGGCGCCCGCCGCCGCGATCGACGAGAGCCCACCGACCACACCGGCCAACACGGTCAGTTGCAGCATCAACCAGAGGACCAGCGCTAGGACACCTCCCGCCGCAATAGCGCCTACGATCAGCCATCGCAGCAGCCGAAGGCAGTTCTGCGTACGCTGCTTGTCCTCGACGACGTAGCCGATGAAGCCGTGCGGGTGCGGGGCCTCGCCGGGTCGGTTTTGTTTGGACCGGGACCTTGTCGGCCCTCTACTCGCAGACTGGTCAGTTCCCCGCTCTGACGGTACCGTGACCCGTTGCTCAGATTGACGCGTTGTCTGTGCCGCGGTCGCCACTACCGTGCGCTTGCTTCGCCCGGCCATCGCCTCTACGCCTCTCCTGTGGCGGGCGCATCGGTACGGCGCTGGCGGTTCACGACGCGGTACACCTCATGCCAGTATCCCAGCCGCTCCAGCGCCTTCTTGAGAACGGGGATGGTGTTCTCAGGATCGGCCCAGCCGCGGTCCTCCACGTAGGAAAGAGCGGCGGTTGCGATGTCGTCGTCCGTGCGCTTGCCCATCTTCTCCACGACGGCGGTGACCTGGTCGGTCAACTCGCTCAGTTCTTTGGAGTCGTCGGCAACCTGCTGCGCGGCCGTTCGATCAGCGATCCCCGGCTTCTCGAGGGCGAGCTTGCGGAGTTTCTCCTCGCTCAGAACCTCACCCTCCCGAGGCGCGTCGACACGGTCTTCGGCCGCAGTACCCGTCTCCACACTGCGGACGGGAAAGCCGCGACGGCCGTCGAAGATCGCCTGCGCCAGCTGTTGGAGGCCAGGAAGTGTCGCCGCAAGCTTCTGCAGCACCTGCCCAGACTCGGTCCCCTCGCCCTTCCCAGATCCGTGGCTGCTTCGCCGCAGCAGCGGGTGCTTATCCGCCGGACCGCAAACGAGGTGGTAGGCCGCCCGCGCGGCGATCTGGCGGGTCGCAGGTCCGGGGACCGGCTTCCGCCCTCGTGACCTCGCCTCGGCTTCTTGCTGGAGTTCATCTTCGGCCTGCTTGAGCAGGACGGAGATCGGACGCATGTCGACTTCCTGGTCGCGTAACGCGGTCCATCGAAGGACTCGTTCCAGCGACGAGCGGACACTATCGCTACTGCCACCACGCAGCTCGCGACAGATGACATGTGCTGTGACTTCCGACCGAGCGTTAGTTCGCTGGACACCGATCACTCCTCGGGTCCGCAACGCCTTGCCGATCTGCCGGTCCAGCTTCGTGTCCGGGCTGTGCAGCAGAGACGCGATGGCGATCATCGCGATGTCGTCACCATGACACTCGCCCTTCGCAACCGCTTCCGCCGGCGCGTCGAGCCATCGCTTCACCGTCGCACTGGTCACGTCCGGCGGATGCACGAAAAGGCCCTTCTCGTCAAGCCAGGCCAGGACCGCTTCGGCGCGGGTCTGCCAATCAGTCACCGTGCTGAACGGGGTAGGCCGGTCGAGGTGCTGAAGCGAGACGACACGGCGGCGGACCTCGTCCATCGGCGTGCTGACGGACACCGACACGATCATGCGGGTGCGCGGCATCACCGCGCGACGAAGCCGGATTTCCTCGCCTTCGGTGATGGCTCCTCCGGAAAGCACCTTTCCCGCGATGGCGAGCAGCGCGTTGCGGCGCTTCTGCAGCGGGTGACTCGACAACTCCCGTCCGTCAGTCGGCACATTGCGCAGCCATTCGAGTACCTCGGCGGCGGTCACTCCCTCGGCGTCCTGCGTGAAGTACACCCGCCCGTAGCAGTCGGCGGTTTCCCAGCCGGCCAATCCGGGCTCGGTCACGGAGAACTTGAGCTTCAGCGGGAACAGGATGCCGCCCTGCCGGATGCCGTGCTGGCGGATGTCGGCACCGTAGGTATTCGTTTCGCGTACTTCGTGGTCGGTCTTCGCCAGTTCCGCGAAGTAGAAGTCCATCGCATCAGCGGCGTGCTCGAACGTGTCGAGGGTGAACGACAGCGACTTGTTGTCCTTCGTCGCGGTGTACTTCGGCATGGCGAAGTCGCCTTCGTACCGGCGGCCGCCCATTCGAAGGTTTTCGGGCGCGCGCACCAACGCGGCCGTGAACACGTCGAGGTCAAGGACTGTGGCGGTCACGTCCGGCGCGATCACTTCCTGACGTCGCCGCTTGAGCTGTGCGATTGCATCCTGTGGGTCGGCCACGAGCAATGCGGTCGTCGCGGCCACCTCTGCCGCCATCCCGGCTTCGATGCTCAGGTCGCGGATCGTCTCGTACTGCTTGTAGGTGAGCCGAGCGATCTGGCTCGCGCGGACGCGGAGCTCTGCGTCAGCGCCCGATCGATCGGACGTAGCGAGCTCGCTGTCCGGATGGGATTTGGAGGGCGTCACATCGGTGTCGCCGGTCTTTGACCGAAGGCCGTCGGGTTCCTGGAACCGGACGTCTTTTTCGGAAGACGGATTCATGGGGCTCTCCTCGACTGCCCGCAAGGGCGTGCGCGAACGTCCGCACGCCACGACGTGCGCGATCAACGCGAGGAAAGCACCGCGCCCGTGACAGGCATGGCCTCAGCATCACCACCCGGACGAACCAAGATCTGCTTGGCCCTGACAGGTAGAGCGCGCCGCGTACGTCCACAACGTTCGGCGGCCCCGGGAAGCCCGGGCCGGTCTCGTCTGCCGATGAGTCGTTAAGTCACCTGCAGGCGCGTTAGGCGTTCGTCAGCGAACTATCGCCAGTGAGCAGGCTAACAGTCGCGCCCTCCGGCAGTATCGCCGGTGCAGCCTGTCAAAGCCCGGTCTCCGATCCATGCGTTTCGGCACGGCAGGGAAAACGGAGACGAAACGGAGCCCAATGGCGCCGAGAAAAAAGTGAACAAGACTCTCGAAAGACGGCAAATCGGCAGGTCAAAGGCAATGTTGATCTTGAGCCGCCAAGGGGGCTCGAACCCCTGACCTTCTGTTTACAAGACAGATGCTCTACCAGCTGAGCTATAGCGGCGTCACCCAGGGCAGCCCGGGCAGGGCCAGTATATCGGCGCCCGCTCAGCCGTTTGCAGGGCGCACCCACGGTTCTCCGGCCACCGTCCGAAAGGCGTGCGCGAAGGTGACGGCGGTCGCCGGGTCGCGTCGGTCGGCGACGTAGTACCAGTTCATCCGGACGGCGTCCGGCGTCACTTCGAGGACGCCGGGACCGTGCGAGTCGAGTTCCACGAAGCGCACGTGCGGGTTCAGCGTGCGGATCGCGGCCTCGACCTTGAGCGAGCCGGTCCGGGGCGGGACGCCGAGTTGCTCGTCGAGGTTGTCCGAGGTGACCGACGGGCAGACGAACTCCACCGCGACGCTCGTCCCGTCGCGCGGCACGTCGTTCGCCCACGACGAGTGGACGTCGCCGGTCAGGAACACCGTGTTGCCCCGTCCTCGGGCGGCGATGGCGTCCAGTACCCGGCGACGGTCGGCGGTGTACCCGTCCCATTGGTCGGTGTTCACCGTGGTCGGCTGGCCGTCGAGCAGGTCGACGAGCGCGAGCCGTTCGCGGGTGGGCAGCTGGGGGACCTTGAGCGGCGTGACCATCACGGAATTCCCGATCAGGTTCCAGGACGCCGTGCCGTGAGCGATGCCTTCGAGGAACCATTGCCGCTGATCGGCGCCGAGAATCGTGCCGGCCGGGTCTTCGGCGGAGCCGGGCGCGGGCTGCCGGGTCCGATAGGTCCGCAGGTCCAGCATGGTGAGGTCGGCCAGTTTCCCGAACTTCAGCCGCCGGTACAGCCGGTCCCCGCGATGCCGCACCGGCATCCATTCGAAGTACGCCTGGTGCGCCGCCCGCAGCCGGTCGCGCCAACTGCCCTCGGTCGCCGGATCGTGCGACGGCGACCCGCCGGACCAGGCGTTGTCGGCCGCCTCGTGGTCGTCCCAGGTGGCGATCATCGGATGGCGGGCATGAAGACGCCGGAGGTGATCGTCGGTCTTGTACATCGCGTGACGCTGCCGGTAATCCGACAGCGTGATCAGCTCGTTGGGCGGCAGAGAGGGCCGAAGATCACCCGCAGGATTGGGAGACCCCTCGTAGAGGTAGTCACCCAGGTGAATGACGGCGTCCAGATCGTCGCGACCCGCCAGGTAGCCGTAGGGGACGAAGTGACCGACAGCCCAATTCGCGCACGAGACCACGCCGAAGCGCAGCCGCGCGACGTCCTCCTCGTGGGCGGGCGCGGTGCGCGTCCGTCCGACCTGAGACACCTTGCCGCGCGAGATGAACCGGTAGAAGTACGCGGTCGAGGCGCACAGCCCGGCTGCCGTCACCTTCACCGTGTGGTCGCGTTCCGGGCCCGTCCTGGCCTGACCGCGAGCGACGACGTCCGCGAATCCGGCGTCCTTCGCCACCTCCCACCGGACGTCCACCGACGGTCCCTTGCCGGATCCCGGAGTGGCGTCGGGCGATGGCGTGACCCGGGTCCAGAGGAGCACCGAATCGGGCATCGGGTCACCCGACGCCACGCCGTGCGCGAAAACCGGAGCCTCCGCCCCGGTAGATGCACCCGAAAGGGTGAATGTCGCCGCTGTGCCGACCGCGGTGACCCCGGCCGCGCGAAGCATCGAACGCCTGGTCAAAAAAGACCCCATGGCTTGCAGTGTGCCGCAGATCGGCCCCGCCGCGAGGATCTTGTCCGAACGTGGTGGACGCCACTTCGGTTTACCTGCAACGGTCGGGGCGCCGGGCCCGATGGTCCTCGGGAAAGTCCCGGTAAGCAGGCGACAAGACGAGTGAGGAGGTGGATCGATCATGAAGATCAACGAGCGCACCAAGGGGGCCCAGCACGGCAGACGCGGTGTCGAGAAGAACCACGACGAAACACCCGAACGTGGCGAATGGCTGCTGGAAGCGCCGCGCCAGCGTGACGGTGAGCGATCGACCCCCCAGGCCCGCTCGCACCGGCCCAACCTGCTGCGCCGTCGCGCGTGGCAGATCCTCGAAGCCCCGACGGCCGAACAGCCCGTCGTCGAGGGCGGCGAGGCGATGGGCCCGAAGCCGCCGGACGACTCGACGGTCAACTTCGTCCTGGACCTCGTCCTGCGCGTCGGCGAGGTCCAGATGTCGAGCGGCGCGGGCGCCTCCGACGTCACGGCGACGATCCTCGCGCTGACCTCCGCGCTCGGTCTCCCGCACTGCGAGGTCGACGTGATCTTCACGTCGATCACGGTGACCTGTCACCGCGGCACCGACATGGCGCCGGTGACGGCGCTTCGCGTGGTCCGCTCACGCAGCCTCGACTACACCCGGCTCACCCAGACGGAGATCCTGGTCCGCAAGATCGTCCGCGGGAACATGGGCGCCGAAGAGGCGCAGCAGGAACTCCAGCGGATCACGACCGCGCCGCATCCGTACCCCCGCTGGGTGGCCACGGCCGCCTGGGGTGGACTGGCCGCGTTCATCACCCTGATCCTCGGGGGCAGCCTCGACGTCGCGCTGGTCGCCCTGGTGATCAGCGCGGTCATCGACCGGCTTGGCCGGTTCCTCAACCGCTTCGCCCTGCCGTTCTTCTTCCAGCAGGTGATCGGCGGCCTGGTCGCGACCCTGTCCGCGATGGCGATAGTGAGCAGCAACCTGCTGACCACGAACAAACCGACGCTGGTCGTCGCGGCGGCGGTGACCGTGCTGCTGTCGGGCCTTTCCACGGTTTCCGCCGTGCAGGACGCCATCACCGGCTATTACGTCACAGCCGCCGGGCGCACCATGGAAACCGCGCTGATGAGTGCCGGGCTGATCGCCGGCGTGGTGCTCGCGCTGAAGATCGCCCTGCTGCTCGAAATGCCGCTCACCCCGCTGCCCGAGGTGGTCTCCTCGACGCCGCAACAACTTCCGATCATCGTCATCGGCAGCATCGGCGCGTCCGCCTGCTTCGCGCTCGCCTCGTATTCGACGCTGCGCGCGATGATCGTCGCGGGCGCGGCGGGTGCCATCGGCGGCGCGGTCTACGGCGCGTTGATGCTGACCGATTTCGAGGCCGTCAGCTCGTCCGCGGCGGCCGCCACGCTGGTCGGCTTCTGCGGCGGCGTACTCGCCAGGCGACTCAAGGTGACGCCGCTCGTGGTGGCTGTGTCAGGCATCACTCCCCTGCTCCCGGGCCTCTCCACCTATCGTGGTCTATACCAATTGGGCGTTGAACAAGGCGGCAACATCTCCACGTTGATGACCGCGGTCGCCATCGGGCTTGCCCTGGCAGCGGGTGTGGTACTCGGTGAATACCTGGCGCAGCCGGTGCGCACGGGCCTCGGCAGGCTCGAACGCAAATTCGCCGGGCCGCGGATGGCGGGTCCCATGGAACCCGCCGAACGACGCTTGGAGTGATCGCGCGACGCCCGGCCGTCGCGCGAGCGCGCGATAGGGTTCTTCCCTAGGGCAGCGACCCGCGATTTTGAGGGAGCGGCTGGTGGACGACGGCATTCTTGAAACAACTCCGGCGGAGACGGGCGGATCGGCAGCCGCGGACTTCGTCGTGGTGGCGAATCGGCTCCCGGTGGACCTCGAACGGACCGCCGACGGGAGCAGGCGCTGGACGGCGAGTCCCGGTGGGCTGGTGTCGGCCCTCGAGCCGTTCCTGCGGTCCCGCAAGGGCGCCTGGGTCGGCTGGCCGGGTGTACCCGACGTCGACGTCGAGGAATTCGACGACGACGGTCTGGTGCTGCACCCGGTCTCCCTGACCTCGGACGACGTCCGCGACTACTACGAGGGCTTCTCGAACGCGACGCTGTGGCCGCTGTACCACGACGTGGTGGCCCGGCCGGTGTTCGACCGGAGCTGGTGGGAGTCCTACGTCCGGGTGAACCGGCGCTTCGCCGAGGCGAGCGCGAAGGTCGCCGCCGAGGGCGCGACCGTGTGGATCCAGGACTACCAGTTGCAGCTCGTCCCGGCGATGCTCCGCGAACTGCGCCCGGATCTGCGGATCGGGTTCTTCCTGCACATCCCGTTTCCCCCGGTCGAGCTGTTCATGCAGATGCCGTGGCGGACCGAGATCGTCCGCGGCCTGGTCGGGGCCGACCTCGTCGGTTTCCACCGACCGGGTGGCGCACAGAACTTCCTGTGGCTGGCGCGACAGCTGGCCGGTCTCGAATCCAGCCGGGGCGCGGTCGGTATCCGCACCCGCCCCGGCCTGATGCAGGTCGGCGACCGTACGGTGCGGGTCGGCGCGTTCCCGATCTCCATCGACGCCATCGGCCTCGACAAACTCGCCAAGACCAAGGGCGTCGCCGAACGCGCCGCCCAGCTGCGGCGTGATCTCGGCAATCCGAAGAAGGTCCTGCTCGGCGTCGACAGGCTCGACTACACGAAGGGCATCGACCTGCGGCTGCAGGCACTGCACGAGCTGCTGCACGAAGGCCGCGTCCGCCCGGAGGACGTCACGTTCGTCCAGCTGGCCACGCCGAGCCGTGAGCGCGTCGAGCACTACCAGCGGATGCGCGGCGACATCGAGCAGATGGTCGGGCGGATCAACGGCGAATTCGCCAGGGTGGGCCGCCCGGTCGTGCACTATCTGCACCAGTCGGTCAACCGGACGGAACTGGCCGCGTTCTTTTCGGCGGCCGACGTCATGGTGGTCACTCCTTTGCGTGACGGGATGAACCTCGTCTGCAAGGAGTACGTCGCCTGCCGCCACGACCTCGGCGGCGCGCTCGTGCTGTCCGAGTTCGCCGGCGCCGCGGCGGAGTTGACCAGTGCTCTCCTGGTCAACCCGCATGACCTGGATGGGGTGAAGAACGCCTTGGAGACTGCCATTACGCTCGACCCCGCAGAGGGACGCCGCCGTATGCGCGCCATGCGTCGCCAAGTCCTCACGCATGACGTCGACCGCTGGGCGCGCTCGTTCCTCCAGGCGCTCGGTACCGAACCGGCCGACTGACTCTTCCCCCATACCCCGCATACTCCCCGAGGAGAAATCGTTGACCGCCGAGGCACTGCCCGCCGAGCTGAGGCGCGCGATTGTCCAGGTCGCGCGCACGCCGCGGCTGCTGGTCGCCTGCGACTACGACGGCACGCTGGCTCCGATCACGGCCAATCCGGACGAAGCCCGGCCGCTGCCCGAATCGGTAGGCGCGCTCAGGTCGCTGGCCGGCCTGCACGAGACGACCACCGCGGTCATCTCGGGCCGCGCCTTGCGCGATCTCGCCACCCTGTCCCGTCTCCCGGCCGAGGTGAACCTGGTCGGCAGCCACGGGTCGGAGTTCGACATCGGCTTCATCCACGCACTCGACGACAAGGCCCGTGAGCTGCACAGAAGGCTTGAGGCCGAGCTGGAAAACCTGGTACTCGACGTGCCGGGCGTCTCGCTCGAGGTCAAGCCCGCGAGCATCGCGGTGCACGTCCGCCGCGCCGAGCACGAGGCGGGCCGCCGCGTGCTGCGGGATGTCCACAATGGCCCTTCGCAGTGGGAGGGCGTGTCCACGACCGACGGCAAGGAGGTCGTCGAGCTCGCGGTCGTCCAAACGGACAAAGGCCGCGCACTGGACACCCTGCGTCATCAGGTCGGCGCGACCGCGGCGGTCTTCGTCGGCGACGACGTCACCGACGAGAAGGCGTTCGCCCGCATCACCGGCCCGGACCTCGGGGTCAAGGTCGGCGACGGCGAAAGTCTCGCGCAGTTCCGGGTCCCGGACACCGTCGACGTCGCGCTGGTGCTCGCGTTCCTGCTCGAAGAGCGCCGGAACTGGCTTTACGGCGAGCAGGCCCCGCCGATCGAGCGGCTGTCGATGCTGGCCAACGAGCGTTCGGTCGCGCTGGTCACGCCGGACGCCCGGCTGACCTGGCTGTGCCACCCCGGCCCCGACGCGCCCGCGATCTTCGCGGACCTGCTCGGCGGTGCCGCCGCCGGCCACTTCTCGATCAAGCCGCACCGCAACGGCCTTCCGCTCGGGCAGCGTTACCTGCCGAACACCATGACGGTGGAGACCCGCTGGTCGCGGCTGCTCGTCACCGACTACATCGAGCCGGAGAGCCCCGCGCACCGCACGGACCTCGTCCGGGTGATCTCGGGCGAGGCGGCGGCGGAGATCGTGTTCGCGCCGCGGCCCGAATTCGGCGGCGTGCCGGTGAAGCTGGTCGCACAGGGCGACGGGATCCTGGTGCAGGGTACTTCCGAGCCGTTCGCGCTGCGTTCACCGGGCGTGGAGTGGGAGATCACCTCCGACGGCATGAACGACACCGCGACGGCGCTGGTGACCCCCAGCCAGGAGAAGCCGGTGGTGCTCGAACTGCGCTGCGGCACCACGGATCTCGGACCGCACGAATTGTCCGAAGTGGAGCGGCGCGCCCGCGCGGGCGACTACTGGAGCACCTGGGCGCAGACGCTCAAGCTGCCCAGCGTGCAGACCGACCTGGTCGGCCGCTCGGCGCTGACGTTGCGCGGACTGGTCAACACCGACACCGGCGGCGTGCTCGCGGCGGCGACGTCGTCGCTGCCGGAGGAGATCGGCGGCGTCCGCAACTGGGACTACCGCTACTGCTGGATCCGTGACGCGGCCATGACCGTGCGTGAGCTGGTCCACCTCGGCTCGATCGAGGAAGCGGAGGGCTACCTTCGCTGGCTGCACGGCGTGCTGTCGACCTTGGCCGGGCCGGAACGGCTGCACCCGCTGTACACCTTGGCCGGCAGCGTGATCGGTGCCGAGGCGGTCATCGAGTCGCTGCCCGGGTATGCCGGATCGCGGCCGGTCCGCGTCGGCAACCTGGCGAACCACCAGGTGCAGCTGGACGTCTTCGGTCCGGTCGTCGAACTCGTGCAGACGCTGGCCGAGGCGCGTGGCGAACTCCGCGACGAGGACTGGCAGATGGTGCGCGCGATGGCCGAGGCCGTCACGCGGCGTTGGAACGAACCGGACCACGGCATCTGGGAGGAGCGGCACGTGCCGCGCCACCGGGTGTACTCGCGGGTGATGTGCTGGGTGACCATCGACAGGGCGATCAAGCTGGGCGAGGTCTACGGCCGCGAGGTGCCGGGCGCGTGGCCGTCGCTGCGCGACGAGATCGCCACCGACGTGCTGGAGAAGGGCTGGAACGACGAGGTCCAGGCCTTCACCACCGCTTACGACGGCACCGACCTCGACGCCGCGTCGCTGTTCGTCGGGCTGACCGGGTTGATCGACCCGGCCGACCCGCGGTTCCAGTCGACGGTGACCGCGATCGAGGCGGAGCTGCGCAGTGGATCCACTGTGTACCGTTACCGCCGCGACGACGGGCTTCCCGGCGGCGAAGGCGGCTTCCACATCTGTGCGGCTTGGCTCATCGAGGCGTACCTGCTCACCGGGCGGCGCACCGAGGCCGAGGAACTGTTCACGCAGATCGTCGACGCCGCCGGCCCGACCGGCCTGCTGCCCGAGCAGTTCGACCCGATCGCGGAGCGCTCGCTGGGCAACCACCCGCAGGCGTACTCGCACATCGGGCTGATCCGCTGCGCGAACCTGCTTTCCCGGTAGTCATGAACGAAATGAAGGGGCCTTTCCTGGCAGATTTCGCCAGGAAAGGCCCCTTCATCGCACCGGATCAGCCACCGGCGACCGACGGAATGATCTGGACCTCCTTGGCGTCGGTGAGCGAGGTCTCGGCGCCGTCGAGCCGACGGCACTCCTCACCGTCCACATAGAAGTTCACGTAACGCCGCAGCGCACCGGTCTCGTTACGCAGACGGCGTTCCAACGCGGGGAACTCGGCGCCGAGCGCGTCCAGTACGGCGCTGATCGTCGGAGCGTCGACCTCGAACGTCCCCGCCCCACCGGCGAGCGGCCGCAACATCGCGGGCAGCAGGACGCGGACCACCTAGACCACCTGGGCCCGCACGCACAGCACGTCCGGCAGATGCGCGGCCACCTGATGCCACGTGTCGCCCTCGTCGGGACTGGCCCACACTTCACCGGACCGCGTGCCGAAGTAGATCCCCGCCTCTTGGTCGACGCACATCCCGTCCCGGAGCACACCCGCGTAGAAACCCTTGTCCGGCAAGCCGTTTCCGAGCCCTACCCAGGTCTCGCCCGCGTCGTCGCTGCGATAGACCCGGCAGCGGCCGTCCGGCGGGAAGCGGAGAACGTCCGCCACCAAAGGGAAGTTGTAGATGGTGTCCGGTTTGGACGGATGGACGACGATGGCGAACCCGAAGTCGTTCGGCAGCCCGTCGGCGATGGGCGTCCACGTCCTCGTGTCGTCGTCGCTGCGGTAGACGCCGCCGTGGTTCTGCAGAAAGAACCGTTCGGGCCGAGCCGGATGCATCGCGACCTTGTGCACGCATTGCCCGAACTCGGGCTCCTCGTCCGGCAGGAAATCCGCGCTGATCCCGCGATTCGACGCCGTCCAGCTCTTGCCGCCGTCCTCGGTGCGGTAGACACCGCCTGTCGACATGGCGACGGTGACGCGGTCCGGGTCCGCGGGATGCGGCAGGATCGTGTGGATCATCTGGCCGCCGCCCCCGGGAGTCCAGTGTGGACGATGCTCGTGCTCCCACAGTCCACGCACCAGTTCGAAGGTCTCGCCGCCGTCTTCGGACCGGAACAGGGCGGAGGGTTCCACCCCCGCGTAGATGACGTCGCCGGAGATCGCGATCTGCCAGATGCCTTCGAGCGCGGTGCCGGTGTCGGCGGGGAAGGCCACCGGGGCGTGATCGGGTTCCGACCAGGTCTCACCGAAGTCGTCGGACGTCGCGATCGTCGGGCCGAAATGCTCGTTGACGGCCGCGGCGTAAACGCGGGACGGGGTCAGCGCGACCGCCCGCACGGCTTCCATCGGGAACTTCGGGGTGGACAGTTCCCAGTTCTCCCTGTCCTCGCTGGTGGCGAGGAACAAACCCTTCCTGGTTCCGATCCCCAGCTGAAACTCCACGACGACGGCCTCCTCGATCGATACTGTGACTCAGATCACTCAGCACCGTACTACCGGGAGCGCGTGGAGGCGTCGCGCCGGCTGCTGTCCAAGGGGTCGTGACACTCGCCTTCTCGGGAGAACGAGGCCACAGACGAACAGCCGGCGCGACGGGCTTGTGGTGGGATCAGGTCCCGCTGATCAGGCGCAGGGCCAGGTCGGGGCTGAACTGCCCGGCTTCCACGTTCGGCGCGATCCCGCATTTGCCGTCGGAGTCGCCGGGCACCTTGACCCAGAGCAGCATCTCGGCGCCGCCGCCGGTCTGCGAAGTCGCCCCGAGCTTGCGCCCGGCCGGGTTGCACCACTCGGAACCGAGGGGGCCGTTGCCGTTGCGGCTCGTGTCGATGACGAACGGCTTGGTGTAGCCGTACTTGCTCGACAGCGCCGCGCTGACGGCCTTGCCGTAGTTCGCCGAGTCGGTGGTGGTCTTGTAGTTCGACACGTTGATCGCGAGACCGCGGATCGACTTCACGCCGACGGCGTTGAGCCGGTCGGCCATGGTGGCGGCGGGGATCCAGGTCGAGTTGCCACCGTCCAGGTAGGCCCAGGTGTTCGGCGCCTTCGCGGCGAACTGCTCCGCGGCGAACTTGAGCAGGTCGAGACGGGTCTGGCGCTCACCGGCAGGCAGGCAGTCGAGCTGCGCGAGGGCGTCCGGCTCGATGACGACGACCGCGGGCTTGCCGCCGATGCCGTCGGCGAAGTTCGAGATCCAGGTCCGGTACGCGTCCGGGCTGCCGGCGCCACCGCCGGAGTGACCGCCGCAGTCGCGGCCGGGGATGTTGTAGGCGACCAGGATCGGCAGCTTGTCCGCGACGTCGGCGGCGTAGGTGTAGCCGTCGACCGCGGTCTTGATGTTCCCGCTCCAGTTGCCGAACCAGCGCGCGCCCGCCTTGGTGGAGATGGCGGCCTTGATCTTGTCGGCGGTGCTGCCCGGGTGGTCCCTCACCCAGACGGCGGGGTTGGAGTTCGGGTCGACGTAGAAGCCGTTGGTCTTCTCAAGGGGGTTGCCGTCGGCGGCCTGTGCCGGCGCGGCGATGAGGGCCAGCATCGTGGCGGCCAGCAGACCGAGCGTCTTGATGCGCATATCGGCAGCTTCGCGCCTTCCCGTACAAGATCCGTACAACCCCGCGTTTCGTCCTCTAAATGCGGTAGTCGCGCGTGGCAACTACCGCAAGTAGAGGACGAAACGCATCGAGGGTCAGGCCGAGTAGCCCTTCGGCGGGATCAGGGTGGCGAGCTGGTTGAAGGTGAGCCAGTAGATCTGATTGCCGCCGAAGTTGGCCGGGTCGGCGATCTTCACCGTCATGTTGTCGCTGTTGTAGCCGATGATCGTGAAGTAGTGGTAGATCGTGTAGTTCGGGTAGCCCGGCGGGTGGTTGTTCGCCGGGGCGACGATGTTCGCGACGATCGCGTAACCCTTGTCGACGTCCAGCACGATGTCGCGCCACAGAAGGTCACGCTGCGCCTGGGTCGGCGGGTCGTTGGGCATCTCCTTGGTCTCGTACCAGCCGCCCCCGATGTGGTTGTTGAGGACGCGGGTGACCTGTCCGATCCAGTCGGTGCCGTTGGTGCTGGTCGGCAGCTCGTTCGCCAGCTGCTGCTGACTCGGCGGATTGCCGTTCTTGGCCGAGATCGCGATCCGGGTGGCGGCCGGGCCGCACCAGTAGCCGGTCTCCTGGATCTGGTACTGGATGTTGAGTTCCGCGGCCGCCCGGACGCCCTCGACCTTGGCGGGCGCGGGCATCGATTTCACGAAGTCGGGCGCGGGTACGACATGGTCTTCTTGAGCGACGGCCATCGCCGGCGCGGTGATCAGTGCGGACACCGCCAGCGCGGCGACGGCAGCGGTCCTGAGTCGACGCATGATAATCCTTCCCCAGTTCGGACATCCGTTGGTGAATATCCGATAGCTCGATCTTCGCGTTTCGGACCCCGATTTGTCTGCCCCCTCACCTGCGCATTCACCGATCGGCGCACGACGAAAGTAGGGTCGAATGAACACTGGAGGGGTCATCGGGCAAGAGTGATCGTGCAGGTGATGAAAAAGGATCACGAGCAACCCGGTTCGCGGGGGCCGGACCGGCCGGATCTCGACGGTCCCGACCCCGCGCCCGTCTTCGGCATGCTCTTCGACGCCCACGCGGCCCCGCTGCAGCGCTATCTCGCGCGCCGCGTCGGCGTCGAGACCGCGCACGACCTCGTCGCCGAGACCTTCCTCGTGGCACTCCGAAGGCGGGAGACGTACCGCCCGGAGGCCGGCACCGCCCGAGCCTGGCTGTACGGCATCGCGACGAACCTGCTGCGACACCACGTCCGCACCGAGACCCGTGCGCTCAACGCGACGGCCCGGCTCGCGGCCGCCGAGCGCAGCGTCTCGGCCGGACACGACGGCCGCGTCGCCGAACGGGTCGACGCGCAGCTCCGCGCGGCCCAGCTGGCGGGCGCGCTGGCCGGACTGAGCGTGGCGGACCGCGACACGCTGCTGCTGGTCTCCTGGGCGGGACTGGAGCCCGGCGAGGTCGCCGAGGCGTTGGGCATTCCCGCCGGTACGGTCAGGTCCCGCCTGCACCGGATCCGAAGATGGTTGCGCGCCAACGCGCCGGAAGTCACTACACAGTCCACAAAGGACGATTTGAACGAAGAAGGGATACCCGGACGTGGACGGCGGTAGCATCAGGAAGGTGTGGTCCGACGCCGAACTCGACGAGGCGCTGGCCGACCTCCACGCCGAACCCGAAACCCGGCAGGACGAACTGACCCGCGCCAGGGCGGCGCTCCTGCGCGCGGCCGGGGACGTCGAGGACGAATTCCTCCCCGTGTCCGTGTCACCGGTGAGGAAGCGACCGGGCTCGTGGCGCTGGATCGCGGCCGCGGCCGCCGCCGCGCTGGTGTCCGGCGGCGTTGTCGTCGCGACGGACGTCCTGACCGGCGACAACGGCCAGGACACCGCGGCCCACTCGACCCTCGCCCCCGGCGACGCCGAGCTCGACGCCCTCCATGGCGAAGATTTCCCCCTCGGGGAAAACCAGTACCGGCTCGTCACGGAGTCCACCTGGACCACCCATGTCACCAAGACCGGCCTCGCCTACCAGACCCACGAGATCCTCGAACGCTGGCTGCCGCCCCACACCCGGCTGCCCGCCAAGATCCGGTCCACCGGAACCGGCGAAATCCGCTGGATCAAGGGCGACTACCAGACCGCGATGACCTTGGGAGAGGCGCTTCCCGGCCCGTCGACCCAGATCACCACGGAGCAGGCCTCGCCGCCGCGTACCACCACCACTTCAGAGCCTCCAGCGCCCACGAAACCAACGCTCCAGCAGCCACGGAGCCGGTTGCCGTCCGAGAGCGGTTGGACGAACCCCACCACGGAGTTCCTTTCCGAACTGCCGACCGACCCGGCGAAGCTGTCCGAACGCCTCCGCCACGACGGCCTCTGGCCGGACGGACGCTCACCGGAACAACCGAACTCCCCGACCGAGATGTTCGAGATGGCCTACAACGTCCTCCGCTCGTCACAGGGCTTCGGCGCGCTGCGGGTAGCGCTGTGCAAAGCGCTCGCGAGAATGCCCGGCATCACCACGGAAAGCGTGACCACTCCCGACGCGCGACCCGCGCTGTCCTTCTCGGCCGTGCTGCCGAACCAGACGCGCACGTTCATCGTCGACCAGGCGACGGCGGCCGTCGTCGGGAACCGCGCCGTCCGGTCCACCGGCGACAGCGAGGGCTGGCCGGGACTGCCCCTGTTCGACACGACGATCTCGGTCGTGATCACCGATCGGGGCGGCCCCTAGCGAGCGTGTTCGGCGCGCGCGTCATTTTGGCCATTGACGGGAACGACAGGCAGAAATTCCTCGATCCATGCGCCGAACAGCTCGATACACGACGCTCGCAAGGTTCGAGCGAACCGGTCGATCTCCGCGTCAACGTGGTCGGCACTCCAAACCGACCGTGCGATTTTGAGCCGCCAATGGTCGTCCAGCGAAAGTGAGTCGAACTCGAAATCGCTCCGCGAAGTGAAGGGCGTTTTTCTCCACTCCCACAGCGCAACCACAACACAGCGCAACCACAAGCTCCACCGCGGGAAATGATGATTCGCACCAGAACTCCCAGAAAACGCGAATCTCAACTCAAGCACTCCTCACCGATCAGCTGACCCGTGTCGACGAAATCGGGAAAGACCTTCCGCGGCAAGCGCCCTTTTCTGCTCCCGACTGTGCCGACATGAACTTCGGAAAGCGACGTCGACCTTCCCTCCCTGCGAAACGAAGACGCGGGTCGGTTATCGGATGCGTGCCCTTGATGCCGCCGCTTCCTCGACGAGGCGGTTGAGCGCCGCGCGCCACGGTCGTTCAGCGGGCGTGTTTGGCGGCGTTGAGCGCGCTTCCGACGTCGGCCACTTCGAGTACCCGGATCCCCGGCGGGATCTTGCCGGAGTCCGGCGGCACCAGCGCGTAGGTGTAGCCGAGCCGGGCGGCCTCCGCGAGCCGCCGCGTGACGCTCGGCACCCGCCGGACCTCACCGGAGAGCCCGACCTCGCCCATCGCGACGAGTTTGGGCGAGAGCGGGGTGTCCCTCGCCGACGAGATCAGCGCGAGCACCACCGCCAGGTCGATCCCCGGTTCGGTGATCTTCATGCCACCGACCGTCGCGACGTAGACGTCCTTGTCGCCGACCTTGATGTTGGCCCGCTTCTCGACCACGGCCAGCACCATCGCCACCCGCGCCGAGTCGAGGCCGCTCACCGCGCGCCGGGGCTGCGGTGACTGGGTCGCCGAAACGAGCGCTTGCACCTCTCCCAGCAGCGGGCGCTTGCCCTCCATGGTCACTGTGACGGCGGTGCCCGCGACCGGCTCGGCGGTGTGGCTCAGGAACAGCCCGGATGGGTCGGGCACGCCCACGATGCCCTCCTCGACCAGTTCGAAGCAGCCGATCTCGTCGGCGGCGCCGAAGCGGTTCTTGATCCCGCGCAGCATCCGCAGCGTCGAATGTTTGTCGCCCTCGAACTGCAGGACGACGTCGACCAGATGTTCCAGCACCCGCGGCCCGGCGACCGAGCCGTCCTTCGTCACGTGACCGACCAGCACGATCGGCAGCCCGCGCTCCTTGGCCAGCGCGACCAGCCCGGAGGTGACCGCGCGGACCTGGGTGACCCCGCCCGGCGAACCCTCCACCTGAGGCGACGCCATGGTCTGGACGGAGTCGACGATCAGGACACCCGGTTTGACGGCGTCGACGTGGCCGAGGATCGCGGAGAGATCGCTCTCGGCGGCGAGGAACATCTCGTCGTGGACGTTGCCGGTGCGCTCGGCCCGCAGCCGGACCTGCCCCGCCGACTCCTCCCCGGTGACGTACAGCGCGCGGCCGGCGGTGGCCGCCCATTGGTAGGCGACCTCCAGCAGGAGTGTCGACTTGCCGACACCGGGCTCTCCGGCGAGCAGGATGACCGCGCCCGGGACGAATCCGCCGCCGAGCACGCGGTCCAGCTCGGAGACGCCGGTGGGTTTGGCGCGAGCCGTCTCGACGTCGACCTCGCCGATCGGGCGCGCCGGGGCACTGGGCGCGCCCGCCGCGACCCTGGCTATCGCGGGACGGGCGGCACCGCGTTCCTCGATCGTTCCCCATGCCTGGCATTCCGGGCAGCGCCCGACCCACTTCGGCGCCTCGTACCCGCATTCACCGCAGCGGTAGGTACTGCCTTTCTTGACCACCCCGCGAGGCTAGCGGCCACCACCGACAAACCCCGGGACCGACGCAAGTACATGAAGGCCCCCTTCACGGCGCTAGGCGCAATGAAGGGGGCCTTCATGTACTTGCGGAAAGACTTAGTGCCCGCCGCCCTCGGCCTTGGGCTTCTCCGGCGCGGGCGCGCGGCTGCCCGGGTGCGACGGCGCCGCGATCGGGAGGTCCAGCGTGACCGAACCGGAGTTCTTGAAGACGAAGGTGACCTTGATGGTCTGGCCCGCCCACACCGGCTGCTTCAGGCCCTGCAGCACGACGGTGGCCTTGCCCACCTGGTCCGGGGTGTTGGACGGCTCCGGACCGGCCGACGGCGTGACCGTCCCGGCGATGCTCGACGACGGGGCCCCAGAGGACGACGGGGCGCCTGAGGAAGACGGGGCTCCCGAGGACGGCGGTACGGAGGGGCCGCTCGTCGGAGCGACCTCCTTGGTCGACTCGACCGCGTCGGACGGGCCGATCACCAGCGCGTGGCTGGAGACGATGGCCTTGGCCCCCGAGATCTTGGCGTCACCGGTGGCGACGTCGGAGGTGACCGAGACGAGCTCGTCGTCCTGCTTGCCCTGGTTCACGATGGTCAGGGTCAGCGGCACGGCGGCTCCGGCCGGGTACGCCTGGCCTTCCTCCGGGAACTGGAGCGCGGCGTTCCGCAGCACCAGGTCCTTCGCCTGTGCGTACGTCCCGTTGACCGCGGGCTGCTGCGAGTCGGTCTGGGTGATCTGACCAGCACCGCAGCCGGCGAGCACGAGCGCGGCGCCGAGCGCCAGCACACCTGCGCCGAACACGCGACGATTCTGCAGCCTCACGTCGGAGTCCTTCCATCTCACGGCCTCTTCACCGCGAAGACTAGCCGGGCGGCTTCGCGGGCGGAGAACCCGGTGCGTGTTGACACGCCACCAATGCGGTGACGTGCCCAAGATCAATCGTCCACAAAGGATTCGGAAATCGTTCGCTTCTCACCTGCATGAGCATGGGCGAATTGAGTTTGTCAACCCCCGGGCGGACCACCGTCAGGCCGCTGACCTGCGACGACGATCGCAGGCCGCTAGGTGGGCCTCGTCGGCACGTGCTAAGATGAATTCAGCGAAAGGGGCAGAGGACACATGGTTTTCAAGGTCGGAGAGACCGTCGTCTACCCGCACCACGGTGCCGCACTCATCGAAGCCATCGAAACCCGCGTGATCAAGGGCGAGGAGAAGAAGTACCTCGTCCTCAAAGTCGCGCAAGGGGATCTTACGGTTCGCGTGCCCGCTGACAACGCCGAGATCGTCGGCGTTCGCGATGTCGTCGGGCAAGAAGGACTGGACAAGGTTTTCGACGTTCTGCGTGCTCCGCACACCGAGGAGCCCACTAACTGGTCTCGTCGGTACAAGGCCAACCTCGAGAAGCTCGCCTCCGGCGATGTGAACAAGGTGGCCGAAGTGGTGCGCGACCTCTGGCGGCGAGAGAAGGACCGCGGACTTTCAGCCGGCGAGAAGCGCATGCTGGCGAAGGCGCGGCAAATTCTGGTCAGCGAGCTCGCGCTCGCGGAGGGCACCGACGAGGACAAGGCTGAAGTCCTCCTCGACGAAGTTCTGGAAACCGCGGCAGTCTGAACCTGCGGGTGTCCCGCGCCAGGTGAGGCTGCGAGGGATACCTCTACGATCGCGCACATATGAGCACCGTCCCTATGAGCACGATCGTGTTCGTCACTGCCGTTCATCACCATGCCTCCGACGCGGAGCTCGCTCTCGCGCCGGTCAATGGTGAAGCGCTACTCACGCACACCGTGCGGGGGCTGCTCGCGCTGCCGGATCTCGATCTGGTGGTCGTGGCGGCCCCCGAGCGGTGTGCTCAGTTGTTTTCGGCCGCTCTGATCGACTTCCCGGAGCGTTGCCGGATAGTACCCGGTTCGTCACTCCGCCATGTTTTCGACTCCGTCGAAAATGACATCGCCGGAGATCCCGTCTTCCTCGTGCACGACGCTTTGCGGGCTTTCACGCCCGCCGACACGGTCCGTGCCGTCGCGGACGCGGTCCGTGCGGGTTCGCCGTCGGTGGTTCCCGTACTACCGATGGCTGACACCGTGAAGGTGACCGACGCGACAAAGGTCATCACGGGCACCGAAGACCGCGCACATCTGCGCACGGCGCAAACCCCGCTCGGCTTCACTCGTGAGACTTTTCTCTCTTATGTCGACAAACCGTCCCTCGACGGCGCGCACACCATCGCCGGGCACCCCGACGCGATGCGGGTCACCAACTCGTTCGAACTGAAACTGGCCGAGGCGATCGCTTCCGCCGGGAAAGAGGAAGTGCTGTGAGGATCGGGAACGGTGTCGACGTCCACCCCGTCGAAGCAGGCCGCGAATGCTGGATCGCCGGCCTCCTCTGGCCCGGCGTCGACGGCTGCGCGGGGCATTCCGACGGCGACGTCGCGGCGCACGCGCTGTGCGACGCGCTGCTGTCCGCGGCCGGGCTCGGTGACCTCGGAGCGGTCTTCGGCACCGGCGATCCGCGGTGGGCGGGCAAGCACGGTGTGGAGTTCCTCGCCGAGGCCCGGCGCCTGGTCGAGGCGGGCGGCTGGACCGTCGGCAACGCGACCGTCCAGATCGTGGGCAACGCGCCGCGCGTCGGGAAGCGCCGCGAAGAAGCGCAGAAGGTGCTGAGCGAGGCTGTCGGCGGACCGGTGAGCGTCTCCGGGACGACGACCGACGGACTCGGCCTGACCGGACGCGGGGAAGGCATCGCCGCGTTCGCGACGGCGTTGCTCCTGCCCTCGCAGGAATAGGGCGCGCCGGAGGCAGGTTCTGCCCTGGCATGGCAGTCACACTTCCCGAACCGGTCCGCGAACTGGTGAACGGCAAGAACTTCGCGACCGTGGCCACGCTGGACGCCGACGGCGGCCCGCAGACCTCGGTCGTCTGGGTGGGCCTCGACGAAGGCGATCTGGTCTTCAGCGCCACCGAAGACCGGCTGAAGGTGCGGAACCTGCGGCGCGATCCGCGCGCGAGCGTGTCCATCACCGACGCCGAGAACCCGTACCGGCACACGCAGCTGCGTGGCACGGTCACGATCACCCCGGACCCCGGCAAAGAACTCCCGAAGGCGTTGAGCCACAAGTATCTCGGCCAGGACCCGCCGCCGGAGGGGCCGGAGGTCGAGCGGGTGCTCGTCCGCCTGCGGGTCGACAGGATCGCCGGGAACGTTCGTTGATTAGGCTCTCGCCATGGGTGTGACTTTCAACGACGCGATCAAGAAACTTCTCGACGGCAACAACTTTCCCGTCCTCGCCACCATCAACGCCGACGGCTCCGCGCAGACGTCCGTGCTGTGGGCGAAGCGGGACGGCGACACGGTGATCTTCGCGACCGTCCGCGGCCGTCTCAAGGAGCGGAACATGGCCAGGGACCCGCGGGTGTCCGTGTCGGTGTTCGACCAGGAGAACCCGTACGACTATGTCGAGATCCGCGGCACCGTGGAGATGACCGACGAGGGCGGGCGCGAGCTGATCAACGAGCTCTCGCACAAGTACCTCGGCAAGGACTACCCCGAAGAGCCGGCGGACGTCGTCCGCGTGCTGGTCCGGATCACGCCCACCAAGATCACCGGTAACGCCGCCTGATTCGAGTCGCGGCGTGAGATGAAAGGCCCCTTCATCGCAAAATTTGCGATGAAGGGGCTTTCATCTCACACGCGGGAGGAGGCGAAGATCCCACGATCGTGGCTAATGTGGGCTCCGTGACCTTTCGCGCTGTGTTGTTCGACTTCTCCGGCACGATCTTCCGGCTCGAGCAGGACGAGACCTGGCTCGCCGACCTCACCGATCACGAGGGTGAACGTCTCGACATCGAGGCCCAGACCGAACTGATGCGCCGGATGACCGCGCCGGTCGGCCAGGTCGTCGATCTCGACGAGGAACACCTCCACGCCTGGCACAACCGCGACCGCGACCCGGTGCTGCACCGCAAGGTGTACCTCGAGGTGCTCAAGCAGTCCGGCGTCCCGCACGCCGACCAGGCCGTCGCGCTCTACACCCGGCTGATCGATCCCAGCCAGTGGACGCCGTACCCGGACACCGAGGCCGTCCTCAAAGGCGTCTCCGGCAAGGGCGTGAAGCTCGGGGTGCTGAGCAACATCGCCTTCGACATCCGGCCCGCGTTCAGCCGCCGGGGCTGGGACGCCTTCGTCGACGAGTTCATCCTGTCGTTCGAGGTCGGGGCGGTGAAGCCCGAGCCGGAGATCTTCCGCACGGCCGTCGAGCGGCTCGGCGTCGACCCGGCGGAGACGCTCATGATCGGCGACAGCGACGAGGCCGACGGCGCCGCGCGCGAGATCGGCTGCGCGTTCGCGCTGGTAGAGCCGCTGCCGACGATAGAGCGGCCCGACGCTCTCCTCAACGTCCTGCGTGCCCATAACGTGCTGTAATACGGTCACTGCGACGCCGCTCACCCGGACCCCGTACCCTTTTAGGGTGGCACTACACCTCTATGACACCGCGACCCGGAGCGTGCGGGAATTCCACCCCGCCCGTAGCGGAACGGCGTCCATGTACGTGTGTGGTGCCACCGTGCAGGGCGTACCCCATATCGGCCACGTCCGCGGCGCGCTGAACTACGACGTCCTGCGCCGCTGGCTCGTCCACAGTGGACTCGACGTGCTGATGGTCCGCAACGTCACCGACATCGACGACAAGATCCTCACCAAGGCCGCAGACGCGGATCGTCCCTGGTGGGAGTGGGCGGCCACGCACGAGCGCGCCTTCGAGTCGGCGTACGAGTCGCTGGGCTGCCTGCCGCCTTCGATCGCCCCGCGGGCGACAGGGCATGTCACGCAGATGGTCGAGTTGATGCAGCGGCTGATCGACGGCGGGCACGCGTACGCCTCGGGCGGCGACGTGTACTTCTCGGTCAAGGCGTTCGACGGCTACGGCGACCTGTCCGGACAGAAGCTCGACGAGGTCCAGCAGGGCGAGAGCCTCGGCGAGGGCAAGCGCGACCCGCGCGACTTCACGCTGTGGAAGAGCGCGAAGCCGGGTGAACCGTCGTGGCCGACGCCCTGGGGTCCCGGCCGTCCCGGCTGGCACCTCGAATGCTCGGCGATGGCGACGACGTACCTCGGTGCCGAGTTCGACATCCACGGCGGCGGCGTCGACCTGGTCTTCCCGCACCACGAGAACGAGCGGGCGCAGTCCAACGCCGCCGGTGACCCGTTCGCGCGGTTTTGGCTGCACAACGCCTGGGTGACCCTGTCCGGCGAGAAGATGTCGAAGTCGCTGGGCAACACGGTCTCGATCCCGGAGATGCTCAAGAACTACCGGGCGCCCGAACTGCGGTACTACCTGGTCCAGCCGCATTACCGGTCGACGATCGAGTACTCCGACGGAGCACTCGCCGAAGCCGCGCAGGGCTACCGAAGGATCGAACAGTTCCTGCGGCGCACCGCCGGCAGCGTCGGCGCGGTCGGCCTCGGCGAGGTCCCGGCGGAGTTCGCCGCCGCGCTCGACGACGACCTCGCCACCCCGCACGCCTTCGCAGTGCTGCACAACACGGTCCGCGACGGTAACGCGGCCCTCGACGCAGCCGACAGTTCCAAGGCACTCGAACTCGCCGCCTCCGTGCGCGCGATGGTCGACGTGCTCGGCCTCGACCCGCTCTCCGCACGCTGGTCCGAGGCGGGCGGCAATGAGACGCCCACCCGGCAGGCGCTGTCCGAACTCGTGGAAGGGCTGCTCGCCGAACGGCAGCAGGCCCGCGCCGAGAAGGACTTCGCCCGTGCGGACGCCGCGCGTGACCGCCTCCAACAGGCGGGCATCGTGGTGGAAGACACCCCGAACGGTCCACAGTGGACTGTCAAGGACGTCTGACACTTACTCGGTTTCTAGCTCAAGGATTCTCACTGATGGCAGGCAACTCCCGGCGCCAGGGCGCTATTCGCAAGCCCGGCACGAAGAAGGGTCAGGTCGTCGGTTCCGGCGGCCAGCGCCGGAAGGGCCTGGAAGGCAAGGGCCCGACCCCCAAGGCCGAGGACCGGCCCGGGCACAAGGCGTACCGCATCTCGAACGCGCGTGACCGCAAGGAACAGGCGCGGCAGAAGAAGGCGGACAAGCCGGAACTGATCGCCGGCCGCAACCCGGTCGTCGAGGCGCTGCGTGCCGACGTGCCCGCCACCGCGCTGTACGTCGCGGTGAACATCGAGATCGACGACCGCGTCAACGAGGCCGTCCGGCTCGCCGGCGACAAGGGCATCTCGATCCTCGAGATCCCGCGCGAGGAACTCGACCGCAAGACCAACCGGGCCATGCACCAGGGCCTCGGCCTGCAGGTCCCGCCGTTCGAGTACGCGCACCCCGGCGACCTGATGACCGCGGCGCGTGACTCCGGCAACACGCCGCTGTTCGTCGCGCTCGACGGCGTCACCGACCCGCGCAACCTCGGCGCGGTGATCCGCTCGGCCGCCGCGTTCGGCGCCCACGGTGTCCTCCTGCCGGAGCGGCGCAGCGCGGGCATGACCGCGGTGGCGTGGCGGACCAGCGCCGGCACCGCCGCCAAGCTGCCGATCGCCGTCGCGACCAACCTCACCCGCCAGCTGAAGGCGTGGAAGGAAGACGGCCTGATGGTCGTCGGCCTCGACGCGGACGGCTCCGTCGACATCGACGAACTCGACGTCGCGGCGGACCCTCTGGTCATCGTGCTCGGCTCCGAGGGCCGCGGCCTTTCCCGGCTGGTGCGCGAGACGTGCGACGCGACGGTGTCGATCCCGATGGCGGCCGGTGTCGAGTCGCTCAACGCGTCGGTCGCGGCGGGTGTGCTCCTCGCCGAGGTGGCACGCCGTCGTCGTCTCGCGGGACGTGTCTGACCCCGCACTTCGTCACAGTGCGGGGGCCCGCAGGCTAAGGTCACCAGCGGATAACGCGTAACCGCCCTGGGGGACCCCGCACCGATGTCGTTCATTTCGCCGCTGTTCCTGTGGTACTTCATGCCGGCGGTGCTGCTCGCCGTCCTGGTGTGCCCGCGCGGCTGGCGGAACGGCATCGTCGCGGTCGGCAGCCTGATCTTCTACGCCACCGGCGCCGGGCCGTACACGCTGGTGCTGATCGGCTGCATGGTGGTCAACTTCCTGGCCGGGCCCGCGCTGGAACCGAACGCCTGGGACTTGCAGAACAAACGGCGCAAGCGGCTGCTGCTCGGCGTCATCGGCCTCAACGTCGGCATGCTGCTGATCTGGAAGTACGCGGGGTTCGCGACGCAGCAGATCGCGGCCGTGACGCATTGGTTCGGCGGCGGCTTCCCGGTGGCCGACCTGGTGATCCCGATCGGCATCTCGTTCTACACCTTCCACCACATCTCCTACGTGGTGGACATCTACCGAGGTGAACGCCGCGCGCTGCGCGATCCGGTGTCGTTCGCCGCGTACATCGCGATGTTCCCGCAGCTGGTCGCCGGGCCGATCGTGCGGTACCGCGAGATCGCCGACCAGCTGCCGCAGCAACGGTCCCACCGCCTCGACGACATCGCCGCCGGTTTCCCGCGTTTCGCGCTCGGACTGTGCAAGAAGACGATCATCGCGGACTCGCTCAGCCCGATGGTGGACGCGTGTTTCACCACGCCATCGGATCAGATGACCTTCGCGATCGCCTGGCTGGGCGCGATCGGCTACACCCTTCAGCTGTTCTTCGACTTCTCCGGCTACTCCGACATGGCGATCGGGCTCGGCCGCATGCTCGGCTTCCGGCTGCCGGAGAACTTCGCGCGGCCGTACTCGTCGGTGACGATCACCGAGTTCTGGCGACGCTGGCACATGTCGCTGTCGCGCTGGTTCCGCGACTACGTCTACATCCCGCTGGGCGGCAACCGTACCGGCGCCGGGCATACGTACCGGAACCTGTGCATCGTGTTCGTGCTGACCGGGTTCTGGCACGGCGCGCAGTGGACGTTCCTGATCTGGGGCGTCTACCACGGCGCGCTGCTGATCGTGGAACGCGCTTTCGGCTACGACGTCACCCCGAAGACCCAGGCCGCCCGCGTCGGGCGCCGCGCGTTGACCCTCGTGCTCGTCGTCTTCGGCTGGGTGTTCTTCCGCGCCAAGGACCTGCCGCACGCGCTCGGCATGATCGGGCATATGGTGCTGCCGGACTTCACCGGCCTCACCGACGTCGTCGAGGGCGCGGTGACCAACCAGCGGCTGATCATCCTGCTGTGCGCACTCGCGATCGTGTTCCTGCCCGCGCATCCGGTGACCGGGCCGCTGCTGGAGTCCTCACGAAGCCGCCCGGCCACCGCGCTGCGGATCGGGGTGATGACCGCGGGGCTGGTGTACGCGGCCATCCTGATCGCGACCGGCACGTTCAGCCCGTTCCTGTACTACCAGTTCTGAGGGAGCCCCGAACATGACCGAACCGACCGATCTGGCCAAGCTGCCGGGTGTGATCCCCTACGTCGACAACCACGACGGCCCGCGACGGCTGCTGACCATCGACGTACCTCCCGTCAGCATGAACGCGGTGCGCCATTACTTGCCCTTCACGAGCATCGACGGCAGGCAGTACGTGGTCTCGTGGGGCTCGATCAGCTTCGAGATCCCCGCCGACCGCAACGTGCATGTCAGCGTGCATCTTCAGACCAACTACGGGGCCGGGCTGACCTCGACCCCGTACGCCTCGATCGTCCTCGCGCCGCACCCTTCGCCGGTCAGGCTGGCCACTCGGTTCACCGGCGCGGAGGGTTCGCTTCTGCCGGTCGGCTAGCCAGACCGCGTGCCGCGTCGAACACCAGGCGCGAGAACTCCTGACCGCGCACCATCGGCAGGTAGTGCCCCGCCTTGGGGACGTTGACCAGCCTGCCGTCGGCGCAGACGTCGAGGAAGCGGCGCTCGTGGCGCCGGAAGTGGTCGCGTGAGCCGTTGATCAGCCACGTCGGGCCCGGATAGCTGCCCAGCTCTCCGAGCACGTCGAAGTCGGCGAAGGCCTTGGCGACGTCCGGGATCACCTCGGTCGCGATGCCGCCGTCGATCACGGCTCGGGCCAGTTTCGGCGGAAGCATGCTTTCGAACTGCCGTCGGCCGAGTCGCTCCCCCTGGTCCGGCAACCGCGTGAGCAAGCGATGCGCGATGCGGAAGGGTGCCTCCAGGGTCCTGCCGGGCAGGAAGGTCGAGCCCGCGACGACGAGGCCCGCGACGCGTTCCGGATGCCGTGCCGCCGCGGCGATCGCGACGTAACCGCCGAGGGAATGCCCGACGACCAGCGCGCGTTCGTCGATCGCTTCGGCGACCGCGTCCGTTGCCGCGGCCAGGGTGAACCGCACTCCTCGACGAGTGCCGTGCCCCGGGAGATCGACCGCGTTCGCGGGATGTCCGAGCAGTTCGAGTTGCTCGGACCAGGCGGCGCCGCTGAGCCGGATGCCGTGGACGAAGACGACGGGAACCATGGACGACCTCCAAAACGCAACGCACCGTTGCGTTGCAACGTACCCGCGTCCGCGGTACAACGCAACGGTGCGTTGTATTCTTTGCTGGTGACCGTCCGGAACGGACCCCGTAAGGCCGAGGCGATCTTCGCCGCCACCCTCGAACTGCTGGCCGAGCACGGCTACGACAAGCTCGCCGTCGAGGCCGTCGCCGCGCGGTCCGGCGTCAACAAGACGACGCTGTACCGGTGGTGGCCGTCGAAGGACGCCCTTCTGGCGGCCGCCCTGCGCGATTCGGGACTGTTCGCCGTCGACCTCCCCGACACGGGCAGCCTTCGCGGCGATCTCCTCACCGTGGCAACACAAATCCACCGGCTGCTGACCTCGGAGCACACCGCGCCGATCGTCACGGCGACGTTGACCGCCGGCCCCCGCCGCCCGGAACTGGGCGAAGTGTCACGGAGTTTCTTCGCCGACCGGATGGCGCGCGAAGAGCCGATCTTCGAACGCGCCGTCGCCAGAGGTGAACTGCGCCCCGGCGTCGATCCGGTGCTGGTGATGGATCTGCTCGCGGGGGCGATCTGGTTCCGGCTGCTGCTGCGCGGCGGTGAAGCCGGTCCGAAATTTCTCGAAAAGGCTGTCGACACAGTGCTGGGCGGTGCCGCGTGAAAATCACCCTGGAGATCGAATCCGAGCGGCTCGAAGATTATCTCGTCGCCGACGCGGTCGTCGATCACGAGCATCCGCTGATCCGCGAAACGGCTGACCGCCTGGCACCGACCGGCGGCACCGAGGTCGACGTGATTCGTTCGATGTTTCACTTCGTGCGCGACGACATCGCCCATACGGTGGACGCCGCCGATTCTCGCGTCACTCTTATGGCCTCGGAGGTTCTGCGCGAGCGGGTGGGCCTCTGCTACGCGAAGAGCCATCTGCTGGCCGCTTTGCTGCGCAGTCAAGGCATCCCCGCCGGGTTCTGCTATCAGCGGATCGGCGTCCTGCACGGCCTCAACGGCGTGTATCTCGCTGGTCTGGACCGGTGGATCCGGCTCGATCCGAGGGGCAACAAAAATGGCGCGGACGCCCATTTTCGCCTGGAAGATGAGCGGCTCGCGTGGACACTGGACTCCGCGCGAGGCGAGATCGACTTCCCGACGGTGCACACCACACCGTCTTCGGCCGTTGTCGAAACACTCTCGTCGGCGACACCCGGTCCCGCGTGGTACGAAGGAATCCTTCCGTACGCTCCGTGAGTGGTTTTTCCGTGATCCGGCGAAACCTCCGATGCGAAAGCGGTATCGCCGAGCGTCACGCTCGCTGTTGGTACCTTTCCCCCGAATTTCTTATTTCGGCATTGTCACGAGGCGCGTAGAGTAACTCCCCGCACTCGAACAGATACGCAATGCGTTCGTCCGTTCGGGTGCGGATCAAGGAGGTGACCCCCGTGCCCGCGGAAGCCGACCGGCTCCGCCGTACCCCACTGCAAGAGATCTTCTGGACCAGGACGAGTCTGCTGCTCACCGTACTGGTCGTCGTCGCGGGCCTCAGCCTGTGGATCTCCAGCATGATGGATCCCGGCGCCGGTAGAACGCTGCTCACTTCACTGGGCACCGGCACGCTGATCTCCGCGGTGGTCGGCTTCGGCCAGACCCTGATCACCGCCACCGCGTCACAACGCGCGATGGTGACCCCGGTGATCGAGGAAAGCCGCCGAGCGCTGGAAGCGCTCAGCGCCGAATACCGTTCGCTCAACAAGGAGTTCTTCCCCACCCACGTCTTCGAGGCGACCACGGACCCGGATCCGTTGTTCAACCGGATCATGACCGAAGACCTCGACGCGACCCGGCACTACTTCTTCCGCGGGTTTTCCGGCAGGCATGCCGCGGCCCGGTTGCTGTTGTCCCGCACCGAAAGGGAGCTTCGCGTGGTCATCGCCGACCCGCGCGACGAGGGCGCCATCAGCGGCAGGGCGCGGTATCTCCTGCGCAGCGAAGAAGCGGGCATGGACTACGAGACGATCCAAAAGCGGCTCGACGACGAGATCAGCATCGGCCTGGTCGGGCTGTTCCTGGCCCGCAGCCGGTGCTCGCTGGTGGACATCACCGTCGTCGCCGATCCGCCACTGGACCGGCTCGAAGTCTTCGACGAGAGCGTGTGGGTGACCTTGTACAGCGACATCCGCGGCGCGACCACGCTGTATCCGCGAACGCTGCGGTTCAGCGAAGGTTCCTTCCTGTACAACAAGGAACGCTCGGAATTCCTGCGGGTGTCCCAATCCCGGTCCGGACGGCACTTCCGCATCTCCACCTCGACGACGAGGGCGGATTTCCTGGCACTGTACGAAAAGATCACCGGTTCTCCCCTGTCCGAAGAGAACTTCCTCGAACTGGAAGCGAAGTTCCACGCCTTCCGGAAGGAGTTCACCACACTCGCCGAGCTGAACCCCTGACCTCTCGGCGCCGAAAAGCACTAGAACTGAGGAGCTGAAGTTGCTCACTCGTTTGTCCCCCCTCACCCAGCTGGCCGCGTTGCTCCGCACCACGGATCTTCCACTGGCGCAGCATTGGCAAGTCGTCGACGAGATCTTCCGGGATTGGACCTCGAGACCGGATCTGCGCACCGATCTCCGGCGGCATTTGGATTCGCTGAGCCCCGACGAGGCGAGCGCGGTACTCGGACGATCCCGCGAAACGACCACCCACTTCGCCTGGTGCCTGCTCGACTCCCCGACGGATCCGTTTTCGATCTGGCTTCACGAGTACAAGGCACCGGAGGACTGGCGCGAAGGTTACGCCGACTCCGTGCACAACCACAGATATCACTTCTGCACCACACTCCTCCGCGGTAACTATGTCCACGAGCGCTACTCGACCCTGCGAGATCAACTTTCCGGATTGATCACATCGGTTCGGTTACGACGTAGCACGCTGTGTCAGGCGGGGTCGGTAGGCGTCATGTACGCGGACGAGTTCCATCGGATTCCCGAGGCCACCGAAGGGACTATGACGTTTTTGGTGAAATCACGCCCCGTGAGCGAGTTCAGTCTTTCCTATGACCCGAAGACAGGAATCGGGCATCGTCACGTTCCGGTTGAGGTCCGATTGGGGGACCTGGCCGCCCGCATCTAACTACACACCGCCGTCGAAGGCGCATACCATTACTCCACCCGAAAGCGGGATCGGAGAGGTGTATGCGCGCGCGAAAGAGCACGATTCCTTCCCAGACCATCGACGCCGTCGAGCAACGTGTCCGGCAACTGTGCTGGAGATATGCGGACAAACTGCAATTCCACGGCTGGCACCACGTGAGTTTCGTCCGGGCGAAGGCCGCGGGATTCGCCGAGCACAACGGTGCCGATCGCACCGTCGTCGAGGTGGCGGCACTGGTGCACGACGTGAACTACATCGTGCTCCGGAACTCCCCCGCGGCCGCCGGCCGGGATCTCCGGCTGGGCATCCTGCGGGAGTGCGGGGTCGAGGACACCGTGGCGCGGTGGATCGACGACATCGTCGACGAGGCCGAAATGGCCACCCGCGGCCGCCACATCTCGCTGGAGGCGCAAGCGTTGAGCGACGCCGACACGCTGTTCAAGGCGCTGCCGGTGACGCCCGTCGTGCTCGCCCACCGCTACCTGCGGGAGAACGGCCTGAGCCTGCGCGAGCTGGCGCACAAGATCGTCGGCGAGCAGCGGGACGTCCACGACAGTGGCTACTACTTCTACAATCCGAAGGCCGCGGAGACCTACTCCCGGTGGGCGCTGGCGAATCTTCAGCTGTGGCAATGCATCAAGGAAGCCGTCGACGATCCGACGGTCGTCGAGCTCCTGGACGCGGTGCACGCGGTGGACGGTATGGACTTCGAAGCGGAACCGGCGGCCTCCTAAGGCTGCCCGTAGCCGCGGAGTTTCTCCACGACGTGCTCGATCTCGGCCGGCGGGAGCAGGTTCGGCGTTCCCGCCGCCCGCGCCGTCAGCCAGACCCGGCAAACCCATTCGAGCTGCTGGGCGCGGCTGTACGCGGAGCCGAGGCTGTCGCCGAAGGTGATCGTGCCGTGGTTGGCCAGCAGACAGCCCCTACGGCCTGCCAAGGCCTCCAGCATCGCCTTGGCGAGCTCTTCGGTGCCGTACGTCGCGTAGGACGCGACGCGGGCCGTCGGACCGATCGCGGCGAGCATGTAGTGGATCGGCGGCACCTCGTCGACGAGGGTGGAGACGGCCGTGGCGTGCACGGAATGGGTGTGCACCACGGCGGAGACCGCCTTGCCGTCCGGATCCGCCGCTTCCCGGTACACGGTGAGATGCATGGGGAGTTCGCTGGTCGGTTTGAGCGAGCCGTCGACGACCTCGCCGTCGAGGCGGACCACCGGCACGTCTTCCGGCCGGAGCCCGGCGTAGCCGACCCCGGTCGGGGTCACCGCGACCAGATCGCCCCGCCTCGCGGAGACGTTGCCGGACGTGCCGACCACGAGTCCGTCCGCGGTCATCCGGCGGACGAATTCGCAGACCGCCGCGCGTTCTTCGGCCAGGATCATCGGTCAAGGATGACGTATCGGTGCGGGTGGTCGTGAGTGGCGATTCGGGAAGTCCATCATGTACCAGGAGTCGCGCGATCAGGGCGAGGACCGGTGGTCTTGGTGGAGGCCGGCTTCTGCGCGGCCTCCGGTTTGGCGGCTTCGGCGTCGGAGGCGGGCGCCAGCAGCCGGATGGCCTCCTGGACGGCGACGTCCGTGGCGGAAAGCCGTTCGGCGACCTTCGACCGCAGTTCCATCGCGAGCTTCCGGGCCTGCTGAGCCTCGGTCTGCTGAGTCTTCGCGTCGGCGAGGGCCTCCGCGACCTGCTCCTGCTTCGCCGCGATGTCCTCGGCCGAAGCCTTCTCCGACCTGGCGATCTTGTCCGCCGAGGCCTTCTCCGCCTCCGCGCGACGAGCCGCCGAAGCCTCTTCGGCCTTCTTGTCCGCGGCGGCGCGGGTCCGGACACTCTCCATGTCCAGGTCCTTGCGCTTCTGCGCCGCCTCGGCGTTCAGCCGCTCGATCTCGGCCTTGGCGTCCGCGAGCAATTTCTCGCGCTCCGCCTGGGCGTCCTTGGCCGCCTTGTCGATGGCGCGCTGGGTCTCGTGGGCGTACTTGTCCGCTTCGGCCCGCGTCGACTTGGCGTCCGCCTCCGCGGCGGCCTTGAGGTCGGCGATCTCCTCCTCGGCGAGCTGCATCATCATGCGGACGCGCTCGGCCATCGCGCCGGCGCCGGACGGACTCGAGCTCATCCGTACGAGCGCGGCCTTGGTCTCGTCCAGTTCCTTCTGCGCGTGGCCGAGCGCCTTGGTGAGTTCGGCGGCGGTCGCCACGGCCTCGTCGCGGTTGCGCGAGAGCTGTTTGAGTTCGGTCGACAGTTCGGCGAGCCGCTCGTCGACCTGACGCTTGTCGTAGCCGCGGACAGAGCCCGCGAATCGGGGCGATTTCGCTGAGGGCGCCTGAGGCGCCGACTTCTCAGGAGCGACCATGGCGGCCACCTTAATGAGCAGGGGCCAGGCGGGTAGTACCGCCAAACGGCTGCACTCGGCGCACGACCGGTCGATCACATGGCATCCTGCGTTGTTGACAGGTCGTAAGCAGGGAGGCCCGGTTGGACATCTCGGCGATCCTCGACGACATCCGGGACCACTGGCACGTCTACGCCACGATGCCGTTCATCGCCGCGCTCATCGGCTACCTCACCAAACGCGTCGCCATCGAGATGATGTTCCGCCCGCTCGAATTCGTCGGGATCAAACCCTTCCTCGGCTGGCAGGGGGTCATCCCGGCCAACTCGCGCCGGATGGCGGCCACCGCCGTCGACCTGCTGACCAAGAACCTCGTCGATCCGCGGGAGATCTTTTCGCGGCTCGATGCCGACGAGGTGGTCAAGGAACTGGAAGAACCGCTCCTCAAGGCCGTCGAAGACGTCACCCGCGAGGTGATGGAGCAGTACCAGCCCCGGTTGTGGGAGCTGCTGCCGACGCGGGCGCAGCGGATGCTGGTCGACCAGGTCCGGGCGCAGGCGCCGAAGGTCGTCGCGCGGCTGATGCGCGAGGTGTCGACGAACATCGACGAGGTCCTCGACGTCAACGAGATGCTGATCAACGCGATGGTCCGGGACAAATCGCTGACCTGCCGCCTGATCAAGGAGGTCGCGACCCCGGAACTCCGCTTCATCGCCCGGTCCGGGATCTACTTCGGCTTCATCATCGGCCTGGTCCAGTTTGTCGTGTGGGCGCTGACGAAGCAGCCGTTGATCATGCCGATCTTCGGTTTCGTCACGGGGTTCGTCACGGACTGGCTGGCCTTGAAGATGATCTTCTACCCGCGTGAGCCGCGCCGGTTCCTGTTCTTCAGCTGGCAGGGCATGTTCCAGAAACGCCGTCAGGCGGTCGCCCGCGACTACGGCACGTTGATCGCGGACGAGGTCCTCACCGTCCGGAACGTGATGGAGGCCGTGCTCACCGGGCCGAAGTCGGACAAGCTGTTCGCGATGATCACCCGCGAGGTGCGGCGGACCATCGACGCGCAGGCGAGCGTCGCGAAACCGCTGGTGGCGCTGACCGTCGGCGGCAAGCAATACCAGGAGATGAAGCAGGCCGCGGCGGAGAAGGTGATCGCGTACCTCCCCGAAACGGTGAAACACGTGGAGAGTTACGCCACAGGCGCGCTCGACGTGCGCAACACGATCGTCGTGAAGATGCAGCAACTGACCCCGCTCGAGTTCGAGGGGATCCTGCGCCCGGCCTTCCAGCAGGACGAATGGAAACTGATCGCGGTCGGCGCGGTGATCGGCGGGCTCGTGGGTGAACTTCAGGTCCTGCTCATCCTCCATTGAGGACCGGCGGCTAGGTTCCCCTCAAGCGAGACGCGGGAGGGGCTGGAAGTGAACGCCGTCATCGCCGACCTCGGCGAGCACTGGCCGGTGTACGTCACCATGCCGTTCATCGCGGCGTTGATCGGCTACGTCACCAAACGCGTCGCCATCGAGATGATGTTCAAGCCGGTGGAATTCGTCGGCGTCAAACCGTTCCTCGGCTGGCAGGGTGTCCTGCCCGCGAACGCCGAGCGGATGGCCGCCACCGCCACCGAGATGCTGACGAGCAACCTCGTCGACCCGAAGGAGATCTTCGCCAGGCTCGATCCCGCGCAGGTGGCGAAGGAGATCGAACAGCCGCTGCTCCGCGTCGTCGAGGACGTCACCCGCGAGGTGATGGAGCAGTACCAGCCGCGGCTGTGGGAGGTGCTGCCGAACACCGCCCAGCAGCTGCTTCTCAAACGCGTGCAGGCCGAAGCGCCGCGAGCGATCACGAAGATCATGGGCGAGATCGCGGAGAACATCGAGGACGTCCTCGACCTCAAGCACATGGTCGTGACGAACCTGGTGCGCGACAAGGCCTTGCTGAACCGCCTGATCCGCGACATCTCGCGGCCGGAGATGCGGTTCATCGCGCGGTCCGGGATCGTGTTCGGCTTCTCCCTCGGCTGTGTCCAACTGCTCGTGTGGGCACTGACGAAGTCGCCGATCGTGCTGCCGCTGTTCGGTATCGGCATCGGCTGGTTCACCGACTGGATCGCGCTGAAGATGATCTTCCTGCCGCGTGAGCCGAAACGGTTCTTCGGCTTCTACACCTGGCAGGGCGTGTTCCAGAAACGCAAGGACCAGGTGGCCGCCGACTACGGCGACATGATCGCGCGCGAGATCATCACCATCCCGAACCTGCTCGAAGCCGTGCTGAGCGGGCCGAAGTCGGACAAACTGTTCACGATGATCACCCGCGAGGTGCAGCGGACCATCGACGCGCAGGCCAGTGTCGTGAAGCCGTTCGTCGCGATGGCCGTCGGGAGCAGGCGGTTCCAGGAGATGAAGCAGACGGCGGCGGCGAAGGCGGCGGCGCGGATCCCGGAGACGATCCGGCACGCCGAGGCCTACGCGGTCAACGCACTCGACGTCCGGAACACCATTGTGGACAGAATGCGGCGGCTGAACCCGCTCGAATTCGAGCAGTTGCTGCGCCCGGCGTTCCGGCAGGACGAGTGGAAGCTGATCGCCGTCGGCGCGGTGATCGGCGGCCTTGTCGGTGAACTTCAGGTGCTCCTCCTGCTTCACTGACGGGTACCCGATACCGTTTCCCATCCGCCGGAGAACGAGCGAGGAGGTCCCGTGGACGCCGTCCTCGACGACCTCGCCCGGCACTGGTGGCTGTATGCCGCGATCCCGTTCATCGCCGCGCTGATCGGCTACGTCACCAAACGCGTCGCCATCGAGATGATGTTCAAGCCGCTGGAGTTCGTCGGGGTCAAGCCGTTCCTCGGCTGGCAGGGCGTGGTGCCCAAACACGGTGGGCGGATGGCCGCCGTCGCGACCGAGCTGTTGACGTCGAATCTGCTGGACGTCAAAGAGGTCTTCCGCCGGATCGATCCGGCGATCATCACGCGCGAGATCGAGCAGCCGCTGCTGCGGGCCGTGGACGAGGTCGCCCGCGAAGTGCTCGAACAGCACCATCCCAGGCTTTGGGAGGTCATGCCGACGATGGCCCAGGAGCTGCTGATCAAGCAGGTCCAGGCGGCCACCCCTCGGCTGGTGCGCGAGTTCATGGCGGAGCTGACCGAGAACCTCGACGAGGTGCTCGACTTCCAGCACATGACCGTGCAGCGGCTCACCAGGGACAAGAAACTGCTCGTCCGGCTGATCCGCGAGACGTCACGGCCGGAGATGGCGTTCATCGCGCGCACCGGGATCTACTTCGGCTTCGGGCTCGGCGTCGTGCAGGCGATCGTCTGGGCGGCGACGAAGGAACCGTGGGTGCTGCCGATCTTCGGCGGCTGCATCGGGCTGTTCACCGACTGGCTGGCGATCAAGCTGATCTTCGTGCCGCGCGAGCCGGTGCGGCTCGGCCGGGTGATCCTCCAGGGCAAGTTCCAGCGGCGGCGGGCCGAGGTCGCGCACCAGTACGGCGAGATGATCGCGAACGAGATCCTCACCGTGCCGAACCTACTCGACGCGGCGCTGCGCGGGCCGCGGTCGGACCGCTTGTACGCGCTGGTCGAACGGCTCGTGGCGAAAGCCGTCGACGAGCAGGCCAGTGCCGCGCGACCGATGGTGGCACTGGCCGTCGGCGGGCAACGGCTGCAGGTGATCAAGCAGGCGGCCGCGCGGAAGGCGCTGGAGCGCCTGCCGCCGACGATCCGCCACGCCGAGGGCTATCTGACCGAGGCGATGGACGTCGCGAAGATCGTCGAGCGGCGGATGCTCGGGCTGACGCCGCTGGAGTTCGAGGGCCTGTTGCGGCCGGCGTTCCGGCAAGACGAGTGGAAACTCATCGCCGTCGGTGGCGCCATCGGCTTCGTGGTCGGTGAGCTGCAGGTCCTGCTCATGCTCCACTGACTGATCGCCTTCAGCGGGCTAAACGCGATCCGGGCGCGCGAAGTGGGGCGTTCTCACGTGCGGGAGACACGGGGTGATTACGGTGGTGGGGTGGCGTCCGAACCCCAGCAACTGCCGGCTGTGCACGAGGCGTGGCTTCCGCGTGAACACGCCCTGCACCGTCCCCGCCACGGCGGCAGGCAGCTGACCGCGCTCATCAGCGCGCTCCTGTTCTTCACCACCCCGGCTCTGCTGTGGGTGTTCGGCGTGCGACCGGGTGAGATCGAGAACCACAAGCTCGCGAGTTTCCCCGGCCTCGACAAGGGCTGGGGCTTCTTCACCGACATGCCTGCCTGGGCCATCGACCAGTTGTCGTTCCGGCCGGGCGCGATCGCCGCCGCCGACGCGATCAGCCGCGGGATCTTCGGCGAGGGCGCCCCGCTCGACCAGCCGCCACCGCAGCAGCAGGCAGGCCCGATCCCCGCCCCGCCCGCCCCCTCGCCGACCAAGATCGCGCCCACCCAGGGTCCGACGCCGAACGCCGCGTCCGGCTATCGCCGCGTCGTCCAGGGCCGTGACGGCTGGCTCTACTACGGTTACGACGCCGACGCGAAATGCGATCCGTCCCGTCCGCTGCCCGAGACCATCGCCAAGATCAACGAGCTGCGGCGCGCGGTCGAGCAGTCCGGGCGCCGGTTCGAACTCGTCGTCGCGCCGGACAAGTCGACGATGGTCCCGCAGTTCCTGCCCGACAGCTACCCCGGCAAGGACTGCTCGCGTTCGGCCGAGGCGAGCACCTGGCACCGGATGATCAAGGACGCCCGCGCGATCGACCTGCGGCCCGAACTACGCGCGTCCGAGGGCCGGGTACAGCACCCGATCTACCCGTCCAACGACACGCACTGGGCCGACGAAGGCGCGCTGGTGATGACCCGCGCCATCGCGAACGCGATCAAACCGGGCGTCACGCAGACCTGGGTCAGCGTGCCCGTCGGCCAGTACGACACGGTCGCGGACCTGCCGCCGCTGATCAACAGACAGGGCACCAAGACGAACACGCTCTACAGCCTCCGTCCCGACGGCATGGTCGAGCGCGCGGGCGAATCCAACGGCGACATCGACCGGCCGGTGTACCGCACCGCCAGCCCGCTGATCGGGACCGTGGACGACAAGATCCTGATCTACGGGGACTCGTTCACGAAGGCGTCTTCGCGGTACCTCTCCGGCGCGTTCACGAACCTGACGATGCTGGCGCATTTCACCCAGAAGACGTCGCAGGCCGAAGCCGTCAACGCTTTCGTGAACGCGAACATCGTCGTCCTCGAAGCCGTGGAGCGCAGTGTCGCCGGTGGGCAGCTCGCGTTCATCGACCCCGGGTTCCTCGAAGCGGTCAAAAAGGCGCTCGCCGAGAACCCGATCCGCTAACGCAGGGCGGGCTGTGCCTTCGCGGTGGGCTCGACGCGGACCCGGGTGCTTCGGCCGCGCAGCCACGCGATGAGGCGGCACACCAGGTAGATCACGAACGAGATCGTCGTGACGAACGCGCTCACCGGCTTCCCCGGCGCGAGCGAAAGGATGATCCCGCCGAGCGCCGCGATCTCGGCGAACACGATCGACAGCACGGTCGCCTTCCACGGGCTGGCCGTGACCCGCGCGGCCGCCGCGGCCGGGGTCACCATCAGGGAGACCACGAGCAGCGCGCCGACGATCTGCACGCCGAGCGCGCTCGAAATCCCGACCAGCACCGCGAAGATCAGCGACAGCAGCCGGACCGGCACGCCGCGGGCCGCCGCGACCGCGGGATCCACCGTGGCGAACAGCAGCGGCCGGTAGATCACCGCGAGCACCACCAGTACGACGACCGAGGCGCCGACGAGCAGGTTCAGGTTGGTGGAGTCGATGGTGATGATCTGCCCGACGAGGATGCCGAACTTGTTGGCGCTGCGGCCTTCGTAGAACGAGAGCAGCAGGACGCCCATGCCGAGCCCGAAGGCGAGGATCACGCCGATCACGGAGTCGCGTTCGGACTCGCGGCCGCCGAGGATCCCGATCAGCAGGGCGGCGATCACCGCGCCCGCGAGGCCGCCGAGTTCGACGCCGACGCCGAGCAGCAGCGCGCCCGCCGCGCCGGTGAAGGCGAGTTCGGCGGTGCCGTGCACGGCGAACGACATCCGCCGCATGACGACCAGCGGGCCGAGCACCCCCGCGACCAGGCCGAGTACGGCGGCCGCCAGCAGCGCGGTCTGCACGAAGTCGAGGCCGAGAAGTTCGCCGGTCAGGGCGAAGTCGAACATCTTGTCCACGGTGTTCAGCTGGCCTGTTCGTCGATGTGGTGGGGTTCGTCCTCGCACAGCGCGCTCTGTGCCCCGGCGACGTGGATCTGGCCGCCGACCTTGAGCACCTCGATCCGCGTGCCGTACAGCTCGGACAACGTCTCCGAGTTCATCACCTCGTCCGGTTTACCGACCCGGAACTGGCCGTTCACCAGGTACAGCATCCTGTCCACATAGGACAAGATCGGATTGATCTCGTGGGTGACGAACAGGACGGCGGTGTTCGCCGAACGCCGCCGCTCGTCGATCAGCTCGCTGACGGCGCGCTGATGGGCGAGGTCGAGGGAGAGCAGCGGCTCGTCGCACAGCAGGACCTCGGGGTCACCGACCAGCGATTGCGCGACGCGAAGCCGCTGCTGCTCGCCGCCCGAAAGCCGCCCCACCGGCTGCTTCGCATAGGCCTGCGCGCCGACGGACTCGATCGCCCGCGACACCAGCTGACGTCGTTTCGCGAGGCCGAAGAGCCCTGTCCCCCATCGGTGCCCGTCCAGGCCGAGGCCGACCAGGTCCACCCCGCGCATCGTCAGGCCCTCGTCGAGGGCGCGCTGCTGCGGGATGTAGCCGATCCGCCGGTTCTGCCCGCCGGGCTGCCGGCCCGCGATCTCGACCGTGCCCTCCGGCAGCCCCTGCTGACCGAGCAGCACCTTGAGCAGGCTGCTCTTCCCGGAGCCGTTCGGCCCGAGGATCGCGAGGAACTCGCCGGGCTCGACGTCGAGGTCGAGTCCGGACCAGAGGGTTCTGGTGCCGAACGCGAGGCTCGCCCCGCGGACACGGACCGCGGGGCGCGCCTCGGCGGGTACGGAGGTCACTACTTCAGTGCTCCCGCCAGCGAGTCCACTTCCTTGGTCATCCATGCAATGTAGTCGGTCACACCCTGGGGAAGCGTTTCGGTCACGTCGACGACCGCGATCCCGGCGCTCTTGGCGTCACCGACGACCTGCTGGGTGACCGGGGTGGTGGTCTGGGCGTTGTTGATCAGCGCCTTGACCTGCTTGCCGGAGATCAGCTGCTTGACCTCGTTGAGCGCGGCGGCCGGCACGTCCTGCTCCGCTTCCACGGCCTCGGCGAAGGCGGGCGGAGTCGCGTCGGTGACCTTCGCGCTGTCCAGCAGGTAGTACGCCACCGGTTCGGTCGCGACGACCTTGGCGTTCGAAGCGCCCAGCCCGGTGACCTTCTTCAGCAGCTCCTGGGTCTTGCCCTTGAACGCGGTCGCGTTGGCGGTGAAGGCGTCCTTCGAAGCGGGCTGGATCTCGCCGAGCTTCGCGGCGACCTGGTCGGCGATCTTCTCGACACCGGGCAGGCTGTACCAGACGTGCTCGTTCTCGTTGCCCGTCGCGGCGATGTCGACGGCGACCAGCTTCTGGGCGCCGGTGGCCTGGTCGGCGAGCTTGGAGAAGAAGTCGTCGTAGCCGCCGCCGTTGGACAGCGTCAGCTTCGCGTTCTTCGCGGCGATGGCGTCGCTGGCGGTGGTCTCGTAGGAATGCGGGTCCGCCGAGGGGTCGTGGATGATCGAGGTGACCTCGACCTTGTCGCCGCCGACGGCGGTCACGACGCTGCCCCAGACGTCCGTCGAGGCGACGACCTTGATCTTGTCACCGGCACCGGGGTTCGCGGCGGACGCGTTCTGAGCGCCGGAACCGGTCGATGCCTTGTCGCTCGACGCGCAAGCCGTCGCGCCCATGGCGAGGACGGCCAAGGCGGACACAGCCGCGAAAACACTCTTGGTACGGCGGGAATTCATCTACTGCACTCCTGCGGATGCCCAGGCCAGGTGTCCCAGCTGCCGGGTAATGGAAACCGTTGTCAGATTCAACTGTACCCCATCCGGCTCATACCACCCCATCGATCACGGTCCCCTGTACCCAGGGTCACTCTGAATCGAGACCTGCCACACGTCGGGTGATGCTTCTGGAAAACGTTCTGAACCGTTACGGTTTGCGAATGGGCCGTCCTATCCGCACCAGGAGGCAGGCGACACTGGCGTCGCTGGCCGCAGAGCTCGGTGTGTCGAGGACCACCGTCTCGAACGCCTACAACCGACCGGACCAGCTGTCCCCTGAACTGCGCCGCCGCGTCCTCGAGACCGCGCGGCGCCTCGGCTACCCGGGCCCCGACCCGGTGGCCCGTTCGCTGCGGACGCGCAAGGCCGGCGCTGTCGGCCTGCTGCTCACCGAGAACCTCTCCTACGCCTTCCGCGACCCCGCCGCCATCGGCGTGCTCGAAGGACTCGCGCTGGCCTGCGAAGACGCGGGCGTCGGCCTGCACCTCGTCCCCGCGAGCCCGGGCCGCGAGGACGTCGCGGCCGTGCACCGCGCCGGTGTCGACGGCTTCGTCGTCTACTCGGTGCCCGACGACGACCCGCATCTCGGCGCCGTCCTGGAGCGCCCGGTGCCGACGGTGATCGTCGACCAGCCGAGGGTGGACGGCGTCGACCGCGTCGGCCCGGACGACGCGGCCGCGGTCACCGCCATGGCCGAGCACCTCATCTCGCTGGGGCACCGGCAGATCGGCGTGCTGTGCATGCGGCTGGCCCGCGAGCGCAACGACGACTTCGTCTCCATCCAGCGGCAGAGCGCCGCGCATTTCCATGTGCAGCGGATCCGGCTGGAGGCGCTGGCCGCCGCGTTCTCGTCGGCCGGGGTCGACTGGGCGACCGTGCCGGTGGTCGAACGCTTCGACCACACGGTGGACGACGGCGCGTCGGCCGCGCGGCAGCTGCTCGACGCGTATCCGCAGGTCACCGCCGTGATCTGCACCTCGGACATCCTCGCGCTCGGCGCGCTGGCCGAGGCCGAACGCCGCGGGTTGCGGGTGCCGCAGGACTTGACGGTCACCGGTTTCGACGGCATCACCGAGGCCGAACGCTCCGGGCTCACCACGGTCCACCAGCCGGTGCTCGAAAAGGGCAAGGCGGCGGGCAAGCTGCTGCTCAGCTCGGCCGACCGGGTCGGACCGAAGGTGATCACGCTCGCCACCGAACTGCGCGTCGGCCGTACGTCGGCACCGCCACGGACGGCTGAGGAACGCTGGTTCGGGCCGTGACCTGAGCCGGTGAGGAGTTGCCCTCAACGGCTCACCCGGTTCCAATGGTCCGGTGACCTCCATCGATGTACTGCTCAAGCGCAATCAGGAGCTGGGCGACGTCACCCCTGGTGACCGCTCCTCCCCGAGGCCATCGCTCCAAGTGACGATTCTGACCTGCATGGACGCCCGTATCCGGGTGTTCGAGATCTTCGGCCTGATCCAAGGCGAGTCACACATCCTGCGCAACGCCGGTGGGGTCGTCACCGACGACACGATCCGTTCGCTCGCGCTCAGCCAGCGGAAGCTGGGCACGCGCGAGGTCCTGATCGTCCAGCACACCGACTGCGGTCTCTCCATGGTCACCGAAGACGACTTCAAGGACGAACTCGAAGCCGCCAGCGGCCTGCGCCCGACCTGGTCGGTCGAGGCGTTCCGCGAGGTCGAGGACAGCGTGCGCCGGTCGGTGCAGCGCGTACGGCGCAGCGACTTCCTGCCGCATACCGACAACGTGCGCGGCTTCGTCTACGACGTCAAGACGGGGCGCCTCAGCGAAGTCGCGTAAGGGTTTTAAGCTTGACCGAGTGGGCGTCGACGCGGATGTACTGATCGAGTGGTTCGACGAGGTGGGGCGCGATCTGCCTTGGCGTGAGCCGGATTGCACCGCCTGGGGTGTGCTCGTCAGCGAGATCATGTTGCAGCAGACACCGGTCGCGCGCGTCCAGCCGATCTGGCTCGACTGGATGGCGCGCTGGCCGGTGCCCTCGGCGCTGGCGGCGTCGTCCCAGGGCGAGGTCGTCCGCGCCTGGGGCAAGCTCGGTTACCCGCGGCGCGCGCTGCGGCTGTACGCCGCGGCGGCCGTCATCGCCGCCGAACACGGCGACGTGGTTCCGTCCGATGTGGACACTCTGCTCGCGTTGCCGGGCATCGGCGCGTACACCGCCCGCGCGGTCGCGGCCTTCGCCTACGGCAAGCGGGCGCCGGTGGTGGACACGAACGTCCGGCGTGTGGTGGCCAGGGCGGTACACGGCGCGGGCGACGCCGGACCGCCGTCGAACACCCGCGACATGGCCGACGTCGAAGCCTTGCTGCCGCCGGAAGACGCGCCCGCCGCGAAACTCTCCGCGGCGCTGATGGAACTCGGCGCACTCGTCTGCACCGCCCGGTCGCCGCGCTGCGCGGACTGCCCGATCTACGACGACTGCGCTTGGCAGGCCGCGGGCAAACCCGCCTACGCCGGCCCCGCGAAGCAGGTCCAAAAGTTCGCCGGAACCGACCGTCAGGTGCGCGGGCTGTTGCTCGACGTCCTGCGTGGCACCGAAGGCCCGGTCGAGAAGGCGCGGCTCGATCTCGTCTGGCACGAATCCGGGCAGCGCGACCGCTGCCTCGACTCTTTGTTGGTCGACGGCCTGCTCGAACAGACCAGGGACGGCCTGTTCGCACTGCCCGGCGAACACTAACGCATTACGACAAAAGTTGGTCAATGGTTGTCATCGACGCGATGGCGGGTTAGCTTTCCGGCCAAAGCGCACGATGGGAGCTCGCCCGTGGCCGACTTCGACCGACGTACCGCGCTCAAGGGCGGCCTGACGGTAAGTGCCGTCGGGCTACTGGGGACAGCGACGACCTCCGCCGCGTCCGCGGCGGCCGGGATACCGGAACCGCAGATCTACGGCACGGCCGCGTGGGGCGCCCGTCCGCCGAACGGAACGATCGAGGTGCAGAACCACAAACCGACGTACATCGTCGTGCACCACACGGTCGATCCGGGCAACGTCACCGACTACACGCTCGAACACGCCTTCTGGGCGTCGCGCGCGATCCAGAACTTCCACATGGACACGCGTGGCTGGGTGGACAGCGGCCAGCAGTTCACGAACAGCCGCGGCGGGCACATCACGGAAGGGCGGCATCGCAGCCTGGAGGTGCTTCGCGGCGGAACGCGGCACGTACTGGGCGCGAACGTGGGAAACCACAACAGCACGTGCATCGGGATCGAGAACGAGGGCCTCTACAGCAAGGAAGACGTCCCGCCGGCGTTGTGGAACTCGCTGGTGAAGATGGTCGCGTACATCGCCTCGCAGTACGGGATCGCGCCGGAGTTCATCAAGGGACACCGAGACTTCAACTCGACCGAATGCCCGGGAACGGTGCTGTACAACCGGCTTCCCGAGCTGCGGACCGCGGTCGGAAGACTGCTGGGCTCGGCGTCGCCGAAGGTGGACGTGCCCGAATGGCCGTTGCTCAAGCCCGGCGACTCCGGACCGCGCGTGCGGACGGCGCAGGAACTCCTGCGAGCACGCGGCTTCGCCGTTCCCGTCGACGGCGTGTTCGGTCAGTCCACAAAGGACGCCGTCGCCGCCGTCGCCGCCCGGCACGGACTCGAACGTGATGGCTGCGGCGCGACCGCGGCGACCGACGAGACCGGCTTCCTCGGCTCCGACGTCTGGCCGCTCCTCACGCGACCCGGGACGGATCCGCGCGCGCTGAAAGCACGACTCGCCGGCTGAACAGCACCGGCAAGAGGATCACGAAGGCGGCGCACCACGGGAGCAGGAACGTTCCCAGTGGCAGCAGCAGGCCGCCGATGAGCGCTCCACCGGCGACGGCGCCGTTCCAGGCCGCGATCGTGAGCGACTGGGCGGCGTCGGCGGTGGTGCCCGCGATCAAGGCCGTGACGGCCTGGAAAGCGGTCGGGGCACCACCGAAGGCCAGGCCCCACAGGCAGGCCGCGGCCAGCACCAGTCCGGGAACGCCGTCGCTGAGTCCGATGAGGACGATCGCGGCGGCTGTCATGCCCGTACAGCTGAGCAAGACGGCGCGCGGATGACGGTCCAGCGCGGCACCGACGGCGACCAGCCCGCCGACCGTGCCACAGCCGAACACCAGCAGCGCCGCACCCAGCATCCGCGCCGAGTCCAGTCCGACGAGGACCGGCCCGATGTAGGTGTAGGCGACGTTGTGCCCCAACGAGAACAGCGCCACCGTCGCCAGCACGGGGCGCATCCCCGGCAGCCGTGACGCGGCCAGCGGGCGGGTGGGGCGTGCCGGATCCGCCGGCACGGTCGGCACCGCGACGAGGACCCAGCCCAGGAGCGGCACGGTGATCAGCGCCATCACACCGAACGCCCAGCGCCAATCGGCCAGTTCGCCGAGCGCGGTACCGGCGGGCACGCCGAGGGCGAAGCCGATCGGGGTGCCGGACATGGCCACGGCCAGCGCGCGTCCGGTGAGCCCAGGCGGGACGAGGCGCATCGCGTAGCCGGCCACGAGCGACCACATCACGCCGGTCAACGCGCCGGAGCCGACTCGCGCGGCCAGGATCAGCGGGTACGACGAGGACACGGCGATCACCAGGTTGGTCAGCAGGAAACCGATGATCAGCGCGACGAGCAGGTGTTTGCGCGGCACCCGGAGCGTGACCGTGGTGAGCGGGATGGCGGTGAGCGCGGTGGTGATCGCGTAGACCGTCACCAGCTGACCGGTCGCCGACGGGGACACCCCGAGATCCGCCGACATGCCCAGCAGCAGACCGGCGGGCAGTACCTCGGTGAGGCAACCGAGGAAGACCGTCGTCGTCAGCGCGAGCAGCGCCGGGAGGGGCAGCATGCGTCGACGATCTCTTTCCCGGCACTGCGCGCGATAGTCCCGGGCGGGTATGCCGCGGCGTTATCGGGCCACAGGCGAGGAGTGGCGCCGGTGAGGCGTCGGTCGGGTTGGTCGTGAGTGGCGATGCGGGTTAGAGCGAACCGTCTCTTAGATACGTGGCCTGCGGTCTTGCTCGCGGGAGGTACATGATGGCGGCCTGTGTTTCCTCGGCTGAGCCACACACCGCGCCGCTGCGTCTGTGGCGTTTACCGAGTCCGTGAAGGCCTCCTTCCCTACCTTGAGGGTAGGCAAGGAGGCCTTCACGGACCGACCGCTGCCCGGATAACCCCAAGGCATGGCGGGCTGGCAGTGCCGCGACCGGCGTGGACGACCGCACGATGGCCGGGCACCCTCCCCAGTAGAGAGAAGGCTCGTTCATGACCGTGCGGCTTCGGTGGCAGGAGCCACTCTGCACCGCGTTGCTCGCCACCACGATGATCGGCACCTGCCAGACGTCGGCGGCGGCGCAGCCGTCACCCGGCAGCGACGGGTACGTCCACGTCTCGCCCGATGGCACCGTCCTCGGCGCCGATCCCTACTACCCGAAGGACGGCAACGGCGGCTACGACGTCTCCGGCTACTCGCTCGCGTTGGACTACGCGCCGTACTCGATGCTGTTGCGCGGCAAGGCCACGATCACCGCGACGGCCACCCAGGACCTGAGCCGGTTCAACCTCGACCTGCGCGGTCTCACCGTCCGCTCGGTGACCGTCGACGGAGTGGCCGCCGCATTCCGGCGGGAGGGTGAACACGAGCTGGTGATCACCCCGCGGAACCCGGTGACCGAAGGAACCCGGTTCACCGTGGTGGTCGGATACGACGGGCGCCCGGAGCCGATCAGCACGGCGCGTGGCCGGGTCGGCTGGCTGGCCACGTCCGGTGATTCCGCCGTCGCCACCGGCCAGCCGCATTCGGCGATGACCTGGTTTCCCGTCAACGGTACCGAAGTCGACAAGGCGACCCTGCGCGTCTCCGTCACCGTCCTGGACGAATTCTCCGTGACAGGCAACGGTTTCCAGGTATCCGACAGTCCGGCGGGCCACGGACGGCACACCGTCACCTTGGCGGAGGACACCGCCCTCGCCCCGAGCACGGCCATGCTCGGCATCGGCCGCTGGGAGGTCGAGAGAATCACGCTTCCCGGCGGTCGCACGGCGATCAACGCCTACCATCCGTGCGCCGTCGACAAGCGGAAAATCGGCGGACGGCTGCCCGAGGTGCTGGAGTTCCTCACCGGCAAGTTCGGCGACTACCCGCAATCCGCCGCGGGTGGGCTGTTCCTCGACCGCTCTCTCGGCTACACGCACGGCGCGCAGACCCGGCCGGTGTACGGACGCACGGCGACCGTCGCCGATCTCGTGTACGCCACCGCGTACCAATGGTGGGGCGCCGGGGTGAGCGGCAAGATGTGGCGCGACGCGTTGATGCCCGAGTCCATCGCGCGGTACGCGGTCTGGTTGTGGGACGAGGCCAAGAACGGCGCCGACCTGGACCGGCGGTACCGCGAACTGGTCGCCCGGGTGAGGGACGACGCGGGATTCTGGGCGCCCAAGCTCACCGATCCGGGCAAGGGCACCGAATTCGCGCCCACCACCAAAGCGGTGCTGATGGTGCACGCGCTGCGCCGTCTCATCGGTGACGAGGCGTTCTTCCAGATCGTCGCGGGCTTCCCGGTGATCAACCCGCAGGGCAACCAGAACTGGCACGACTTCGAGCTGTACGTCTCCGCGATGACCCAGCGCGACCTCGGCGAGTTCAACCACGCGTGGCTGGACGGCACGGTGCGGCCGCCGGACGAACTCCTCTTCCCCGGCAAGTGACCGGGCCTCGTGCGTGATTTGGGTAGTTAGAGCGACCCTCTCTTAGGTACCTACTCGTCACCTGCGGTCTTGCTCGCGTGAAGTACATGATGGCCCCCTTCCTTGCGCTAGACGCAATGAAGGGGGCCTTCATGTACTGGGAAAAGGTGGACCTGCACTTGTGCAGCTCGTGCCGACCGGCAGCCCGCACCAGCCCCACACCAGTGGGTGACAAAGGAGTCCTTCACGGACCGGTCACTACCGGGCTCACCCGCCGTAGGTACCTGAACCACCCTTGGCCAGAACGACCCAAATCACTCACGAGGCTTTTCCAGGTAAGCGGCGTAAACCGGTGCCGTCTTCGCCTCGGCCCAGTACGTTTCGACCACGGCGGAGAGCAGTTCCACCTGCCGCCCCGCGACGAAGGTCTCGCGGTTCCAGGCAAGAATATGCCTGCGTGGCAACACATCCCCGCGTAGCGGCCGGGTGACGATCCCGAAGTTGCGCGGATCGCAGATCGGCTGCGACAGGCCGATCGCGCCTGCCCGCACCACCATCAGCGCCACCTGCTGCGAAGTCACCTGATGGGTGACCGACGGACTGAAGCCGAGACGCGCGCAGGTGTCGGCGAAATACTTGCTGAACGTCGTCGCAGACGAATCGGACACCATCACCCACGGTTCGTCCCGCAACGCACGCAGGTCGACGACCTCCTCGCCCGCCAACGGATGGCCTTCCGGCAACAGGACGAAGGTCGGCTCGGTCACCACCACCGCGGTCGCCACGTTCGCCGGGATCTCCAGTTCGTGTCCCGGATATTCCTTGACCAGTCCCAATTCCGCGCGCCGCTGCGCGAGCAGTGGCAGCAGCCGCTCGGGATGGTCGTCGTGCACGACCTGCACCTCGGCGACCTCCGGCCACAACCTGGTCACCAGCGACGGCAGATGCGCCACCAGCGCGCTGGCCACCGCCGCCACGCGGACGACGTCGGGCGGGCCGCTGGGGCAGACGCGCTGCTCGATGTCTTCGAGCAGGTTGTCCAGCTGTGGCAGCAAAGCGGCCGTCCGGCGCAGCAGCAACTCGCCCATCGGCGTCGGCGTCACACCGCCTTCGCGCCGCTCGAACAACTGATAGCCCAGCATGTTCTCCAGGCGTTTGAGCTGGGTGGACACGGCGGGCTGGGTGACGCCGAGAGCGATCGCGGCACGGGAAAGGCTGCCCGTGTCCGCGATCGCCCTGATCACCCGCAGGTGGTGGACATCCAGTTGTACGACGTCGAACTCCTTTGTCACGTACGGGTTTTCGACCCGTCGGAAGAAGTCATCGCCACGGGAACCGATGCGGCCGTGGTCCGTCTGCCGAGAAAAATATACAGGAGAAAAGCCCCGAAAACGGAGTTCACCGTGGGAATTCCCCACGGCAGCCAGGCGCCCACCGCGGCACCCGCCACCCAGCAGATCAATGCGGAGGGAACCCAACCGGGGCAAGACGACGGCAACTCTCCCGACGCCCGTGTCGCCACCAACGCCGGTTTCCAGCGCCGGACCACGTAGTACTCGGCGATCACCACCCCCGCCACCGGCGGCGTGAGCACACCGACCCAGGTCAGGAAGGTGGTGAAGTGATCGAGGATGCCGATCGCGGAGAGCACCGTGCCGAGACCGCCGAGCGCCACGGTGGCGGTGGTGCGGTCCAGGCGCCGGGACAGCAGCACCTGCACGGTGTTCACCAGCCCGAGCGAGGACGAGTACAGATTCCAGTCGTTGATCTTCAGGATCGCGGTGACCAAAATGAGCGTGCCCAGCACCCCGGACGACGACGTGATGATCCCGACCACGTCGGCGCTTTTCGCCGCGTGCGCGAGCAGCACCCCGATCAGCCCGATCAGGTACTGCCCGAGGGTGATGCTGACCAGCGTCTGCTTCACCACGTCGGCCGCCGTCCGGTTGAACCGGGTCATGTCCGGCGTCATGATCGCGCCCATGATGAACGCGCCCGCCACCAGCGTGGTGCCCTGTGCCAGCGACATCGCCGGACCCGGCGGCGGCGCCGACATGAGCGCGGGCAACGAATGGTCGCCCAGCGCGGCGATGATCGAATACCCGGCCAGCGCGAGGAAAGCGGGCACCGTCAGATACGCCGTCCAGGCCATCGCGTGGAAGCCGAACACGACGATCGCGGTGACCAGCGCGCCGCCCGCCAGCGCCCAGACCCACACCGGCGGGCCGCCCATCAAGGCGTGGAGACCGTGGGCGAACACGTCGTTCTGCACCCCGAACCAGCCGGCCAGGCTCAGCGTCATGAGCAGCCCGACCAGCGAGGATCCGCCGGTGCCGAAGCCGGTCCAGCGCGCGAGTACCGAGGTGGACAGCCCTTCCCGGGTGCCGGCGATGCCCATCAGGATGGTGATGATCTCCAGCAGGACCGAACCGATCGTGATGGCCAGTACCGCGTCCCAGAACGTCATGCCGAAGCCGAGCACCGCCCCGAGCAGGAACTGGTGGAACGAGGACACCTGCCCGAACCGTTGCAGTGCCACGGACACCCAGGAATAACGGCTTCCGGCGGGTACACGGCGCAGGGAGAAATCGTCGTGTTCCATGGTCACTCCGCTCGTTCCGGGACGGCGTTCTCGAGGACGACGAAGCCCTGCCCCGGCAGCGGTCGCCACGACAGTTCGCCGCGGTAGAGCCGTTCGAGGAAGGCGACCCGCTGGTGGTAGGCGAACACCGAACTGCCGACGCCCGCCACGGCCACGGTGCCGACGAACATCGGCAACTCGGCCAGGAAGTACCGGACCGCGCTGCGCAGCTGGTCACGGCTGGGATGTTCACCGTGGGGCAGCCGCCGGTCGAGCACCCAGCCCGTCGCGCCGAGACAGTGCTCGGCGAACTCCGCGTCGGTCGCGAAGCGTTGGTGCGCCTCGGAAAGCAGGTTCAAGTAGGCGGGATCGGTTTCGAGCACGGTGGCGTCGAGGATCCGGACGTGCGGATCCGAGGGATACACCTGCCGCAGCGCGCGGACGATCTTGTTACGCGTGTAGTTGCCTTGCCGCTGTGCCTTCTGCGCGGCGCGAACCGGGTCGTAGCCGAGCGCTTCGAGCGTGAACGCCGACGGCCCGTCGGGGACGAAGAAATGGAAACCGCGAAAGCCGGAAATGGCCCAGCGGGCCAGATCGGCGATACGGTCCACCGTGAAATAGCTGTTGAAGGGGCTGACGCCGATGCACACGTGCTCGGCTCGCGACAGCGGATCGGCGCAATGCTCGGTGAGCGGCAGTGGTCGCAGCAAGACGGCTCCTGATTCGCGGGATACGCGCCGGAGAAGAGGCGCCGACCGAAAGTAGCCACGGCGCGCTGATCCGGGTATTGCCGGAAAACAGTGTCATGGGTTTATGGGAAAGCGCGGCTCTCTACTTTCGGAGGTGCCGGACGCGGGGCGAACCGCGGTATACGAAGTCATGGAGATTCAGGTTCGGCATCTTCGCGTGATCTGTGAGATCGCTTCATCCGGAAGCCTCAACCGGGCCGCGGCCTGCCTGGGGCTCGGACAGCCCGCGCTCAGCCATCAGTTGCGCCGGATCGAGCGGATGGTCGGCGGTTCGCTGTTCCACCGCGACCAGCACGGGGTGCGGCCCACCGAACTCGGCGCCCTGATCCTGCGGCGGGCCAGGGCGATCGTGCTGACCTTCGACGAACTGGAGCACGACTTCCACCGTCAGGAACCCGAATCGGGCGAACCGCTCAGGATCGGCTGGAACGACAGCGCCATCACGGGTTCGCTGCTGGGCGGGCTGCGCGATCTGCGGCCGGGCGAACCGTTCCGCACGCGTGCGGACACCTCGCGCACCCGGCTGCTCGCCCAGGTCGCGAACCGCGGCATCGACCTCGCGCTGATCATGATCTGTGGCGGGCGCGGTCTGCCGGTGCCACCGGAAGTGCGGACCTTGACCCTGGCCAAGGAACCGTCGTTCGTCGCGCTGCCGGCCGGGCATCCGCTCGCCGACAAGGACGAAATCGAACTCGCCGAACTGGCGGGCGAGGACTGGATCGTGTCGAACGGCGGTGACGGCTGCCGGGTGGTGTTCCGCGAAATGTGTCTCGCGCACGGTTTCGATCCCCGCATCGCCCACGACGTCGACTTCGACACCGCGCGGGAGGATCTGGTCAGCGGCGGATACGGTGTCGGGCTGGTCCAGCCGACCCGGCCGCAGACGGACGGCCTGGTCATCCGGCCGCTGTCCGGCGCGCCGATGTGCGTGCGGCACGTGCTCGCGTGGCGTGAAGACGGCCCGTGCGCGACCGCCGCCGGGGAACTCGCCGCCGAGGCGACCTCGGGATATTGGCGGCTGGCCGAGCGGACGGCGCCGTACCGGACCTGGCTGCGCCGGCACGGCAGGCTCGCCGTCGGATAACCCACTGGCATGCCGAGGCGGCACTAGAGCGTCCTTCGGGAAACGGCCGACGATGGAAATCGTCAATCACGGTCGTGGAGAAAAGGGGCACCATGCTGCCGTTGATCACTCGTACGGAACTGCGCCTCCGGATGGAGGCCGGAACGGTGGTCGTCGTCGACACCATGCCGGTCGCCTATTTCGAAAAGGAGCATCTTCCCGAAGCTCGCAATATTCCGGGATTCCCGTACGAACAGGCCGCCGAGTTCACCGATCGGCTGGCACCGTCGGTGCTACCGGACAAGGCGGCCGAGATCGTCGTCTATTGCGCGAACACACCCTGCCGAAACAGTGAATTCGTCGGACGACGGCTGCTGGAGCTCGGGTACACGAACGTCCGCAAATACCGCGAAGGCATCGAAGACTGGGTGGCGGCGGGATTGCCGACCAGTTCTTCGTCCTGAGCGGATCCTCGTATCGAAGGAGAACGTCTTGTCCAAGTGCAAACGGTTCGTCTGCGTGCTGGCCGGCGTGCTCGCGCTCATCACCGGCTTCGGTTCCGGCGCGGCTTCCGCAGCACCGTCGCCGACGGCCGAAAACGTGGTCACGGTGACTTCGGCCAACTACGCCCAGGTCATGGACATCTCGCGGCAGAAGCTGGTCATCATGGACTTCGGCGCGACCTGGTGCCCGCCGTGCCGCCAGATGAAGCCGGTGATCGAACGGCTCGCCGCCGAATACGGCGGCCGGTTCCTGCTCGGCGAGGTCGACGTCGACCAGAGCCGCGACCTGGCCGGCCGGTACAACATCCGCTACCTCCCGACGCTGGTCGGCGTCCGCGACACCGCCGAGCTGCCCAACTCGCGGAACATCGGCTACCCGGGCGAGGCGCGGTTGCGCGCGTGGATCGACGCTCAGCTGGCGAAGGGCTGACCAGGGCTACCCGATGACGTCGGAGAGGAACGCTTCGACGGCACCGAGATAGGTCTCCGGCGCTTCGTCGTGCACCACGTGCCCGGCGCCTTGGACGACGATGTGCCGTCCGAGGCCGCCGGGCACCCGCGCGGCCAGTTCGGCCTGCTGACCGTGGGGCATCGCCGTCCGCTCGCCCTCGATGGCGAGCAGTGGGCACTTGACGCGCTCGACGTACTCCCAGAAATCGCGCCGCCCCCATTCCGCGGCGATCTCGTACAGATCCGGAAGCGACGCGATCAGGTGATAGCCGTCCTCGCGTTCTTCGACGCATTCGATGAAGTAGTCACCGGTTTCGCCGAAGAACTCGCGCACGTGGGCCAGCGAGCGGAACGGGACCGGCCAGGATTCGAAGTAGCCACGCCATTCGTCGACGGTCCGCCCGCGCTGGTCCGGCGCGAAGTCCTCGCAGACCACGGCGCGGACGAGGTCGGGATGCATGGCGGCGGTGACCCAAGCGTGCAGGCCGCCCATCGAATGGCCGATCAAGACCGCGGGCTCGTCGAAGGTCCGCAGCACCGCGGCGACGTCGTCGCCGAAGCGCTCGGTGCGCCACGGTCCGCCACGCGGGCCACGGCCGTGCCCGCGCGCGTCGAGGCCGTGGACACGCCCGTATGGTTCGAGCCTTCGCGCGACCCACCACCACGTCGTCGCCCTGCCCATCAACCCGTGCAGGAGGACGATCGGTGGCCCGTCACCGCCGAAAGTGATCAACCCGTCGCGCTGAATCACCACTAAGCTCCCCTCCATGCGCAGCCGTGTCCCCGCCGCCGGTCTGGTCCTGGGGGTCGTCAGCGCCCTGATTATCGGTTGCAGCGTCGATGATCCCCCCGCCGCGCCCCCTCCTCCGCCGCCGATGAACCCGGTGCCGGGCGCCTCCGGCGCGGGCGACCCGTACTACCCGATGGACGGAAACGGCGGTTACGACGCCGTGGAATACCAGGTCGGGATCACTTACGATCCCACCAAAGGGCGGCTCGACGGCGACACCACGGTCACCGCGAAAGCGACCCAAGACCTCAATCGGTACAACTTGGACTTACGCGGTTTGACGGTGCAATTCGTTGAAGTGGAGGGGAAACCGGCGAAGTTCGCCCGCGAGGGCGAATTCGAGCTGGTGGTGACGCCCGCCGAGCCGATCCGGAACGGGACCACTTTCAGCACGAAGGTCGTCTACGGCGGTGACCCGTCGGCGACGCCCAAGGCGGGCGGCAGCGAGAACGGCTGGCAGAAGTCGAAGGACGGCGGCGCGTTCATCGTCGGCGAGCCGCATTCGGCGTCGTTCTGGTATCCCGTCAACGAAACGCCGCGCGACAAGGCGATGTTCACTCTCACCGCCCGGGTGCCGGACGGCTGGACCGTCATCTCGAACGGACGCGAGATCCAGAAGGCCACGGCCAACGGCTGGTCGACGACGTCCTGGCAGGAACGCACGCCCATCGCGGCCTACCTGACCACGGTCGCGATCGACAAGTTCACCGTCGACCGGATGTCGCTCCCCGACGGGACGCCGCTGGTCAACGCGTACGCGCCGGGCGCGGAGGACCGCCGCGACACCGGCAGGCGGCTGCCGGAGATCATCGGCTTCCTGACGTCGAAACTCGGGCCGTACCCGGTCGACGCGGCGGGTGGGATCTACCTCGACGAGGACATCCACTTCTCGCTGGAGACCCAGACCAGGCCGACCTACGCGAAGTGGGCCGACCTGATCACCGTGGTGCACGAAACCGCACACCAGTGGTTCGGCGATTCGGTGACGCTGAATTCGTGGTCCGACGTCTGCCTCAACGAATGCCTCGCCTCGTACGCGCAATGGCTGTGGCAGGAATCGCGGGACAACGAGAACCTCGACGACCGCTACCGCGCCGCGCTCGAGATCATGCGGAGCAGCCCGGGCTTCTGGGCGTCGAAGCTGGTCGACATGGGGACCGGTCAGGAGTTCCACGGCGTGTACGACAAGGGCATCCTGGCCATCCACGCGTTGCGGCGGAAGATCGGCGAAGGGGCTTTCGCGCGCCTGCTGAAGGAGTGGCCGGCGGCCCACCGGAACGCCAACGTCTCCTGGGCGGACTTCGAGGCGTTCACGATCAAGCTCTCGGAACAGAACCTGCGGCCGTTCTTCGACGCCTGGTTCCACGGCACGGTGATCCCGCCGGAGGCCGAACTACTGCCCGGCACCCTGCGGGGCTAGCCCCCACCCGCATTCAGTCCTCTAAATGCATGTCGCGGCACGCGGTGGAACGCGTTCAGTCCTCTGAATGCGGGTAGGTGGGGAGGTCGATGCCGCTTACGACGTCCTGCATCTTTCGCGAGGCCAGAGCGGCGATCGGCTTGAAGCGCATCGCCCGCATGGCCAGGTACTGCGTCCGCAACGCCGTCCGCGACTTCGCGAAGACCGTCTTCGCGTTGGCCCGCCCCATCGCCTGCGTCTTTTCGACGAAATCGCGCATGATCGCCTCGTACCGCTTGAGCCCGGTGCCGAGGTCGGCGGCGAGTTCACCGGCGAGAACGTACGCGCCGACGAACGCCAGGCTCGTGCCCTGGCCCGAAAGCGGCGAGGGGCAGAAGGCGGCGTCGCCCAGCAGCCCGATCCGGCCGCGCGACCAGGAGTCCATGATCACCTGGGCGCACGAGTCGAAGTAGAAGTCCGGCGCGTCGTCCAGCTGGTTCAGCAGCCAGGGCGCCTCCCACTCCATCCCGGCCGCGAACCCGCGCACCAACGCCTTCTGTGCCTCGACGTCGCGATAGTCGTAGTCGACCTTTTCCGAGGCGAACCCGAAGTACCCCATCGCGACCTCGCCGTCGCGGACGCCGCGGATCCCGGCGGACCGGCCGACGTCGGTGAAGCCGATCGCCCAGTCCCGCAGGCCGAGCCGGTTCGGCACGGTGAAGAACGCCAAGTACGCACCGAGGTGCCGCACGTAGGCCGACTCGTCGCCGAAAGCCAGCGCGCGCACTCCCGAATGCAGCCCGTCCGCCCCGATGACCAGGTCGAACGTCCGCCGCGCCCCACTGGCGAAGGTGACGTCGACGCCGTCGGCCCGCTCGTCCAGCGCGGTGATCCGATCGCCGAAGACGTACTCCGTCTTCTCCTTGGTCGCCTCGTACAGCACTTCGGTCAGGTCGCCGCGGAGGATCTCGATCTCGGCGATGAGGCCGTCGCCGCCGAAGTCGTCTGCGCGCAGTGTGGCCTTCGTGCGGCCCTTCCGGTCGACGAGCGTCTCGCCCTTGGTGTCCGTGCACGCCGCGCGGATGCGCTCGTCCAGCCCCATGCGGCGGGCGACTTCCTTGGCTGTCCCGCGGAGGTCGACGGCCTGGCCGCCGGGCCGCAAGGACGGCGCGCGTTCGACGACGGTCACTTCGAAGCCGTATCGGGTGAGCCAGAAGGCCAAAGCGGGACCGGCGACACTCGCGCCGGAGATGAGAATCTTCGCGTCCACCATTCTCCGGAAGGTCCCACGCATCACATCGCGGCGCAAAAGAGTTTCGCCGTAGGCTGGCGGCATGGCAGTCGTGAAGATCAACGCGATCGAGGTCCCCGAAGGCGCAGGCCCCGAGCTGGAGAAGCGGTTCGCCGCGCGGCTGCACGCCGTCGACAACCAGCCCGGCTTCCTCGGCTTCGAGCTGCTCCGCCCGGTCTCCGGCGAGAGCCGCTACTTCGTCTACACCAAGTGGGAGTCCGAAGAGGCGTACCAGGCGTGGGCGTCCGGCCCGGCGCGGGAGGCGCACGCGGGTGAGCGCGCGAAGCCCGTCTCCAGTGGGGCGAAGCTGCTGGAATTCGAGGTCGTCCAAGCTTCGAAGCCGGGTGAGTGAGCTCGAACGAGCCGCGGAACTGATCGACGGCGCCGGCGCGCTGCTCGTCTGTGCCGGCGCCGGGATGGGCGTCGACTCCGGCCTGCCCGATTTCCGGGGTGACGAAGGTTTCTGGAAGGCGTATCCGCCGTACGAACGGCTGGGCATCAGCTTCGTCGAACTGGCCGACCCGCGGCATTTCGCCGAAGATCCCGAGCTGGCCTGGGGTTTCTACGGGCACCGGCTCGCGCTGTACCGCGCCACCGTCCCGCACGCGGGGTTCCGGCTCCTGCTGTCCTGGGGAGCGCGGAAACCCGGCGGCACACGCGCCTTTACGTCCAATGTGGACGGTCAGTTCCAGAAGGCGGGCTACCCGCACGTGGCCGAGGCCCACGGGTCCATTCACCACCTGCAATGTCTCGACCGGTGCACCACCGACATCTGGCGGGCGGACGAGGTCGAGGTCCCGATCGACGAAAACACGATGCGCGCGCTGAAGCCACTGCCGTCGTGCCCGCACTGCGGCGGCCTCGCGCGGCCCAACATCCTCATGTTCGGCGATTACGAGTGGCTCGATCACCGCAGCCAGGCCCAGCTCGACGAGCTGACCGCGTGGCGGCGCGCGCATCGCGACCTCGTGGTGGTGGAACTCGGCGCCGGGCAGGCCGTGCCGACGGTGCGGCGCTATGCGGAACTGGCCAGCGCCGCGACCGGCTCACTCATCCGGATCAATCCGCGTGAGCCGCAGGTCCGGCACGGCCGGGGTGTCTCATTGGCGAGCAACGGCCTCGAAACCCTCGAAGCGCTGGACGCGCTGCTCACTCAGGGCAGGACGACCTCGGCGTAGACGGCGTCGTGATCGCTGCCCGGCATCTCCAGCACCTCGAAGTCCGCGATGGCCGCCCGCTTGTCCGCCAGCACGTGGTCGATCGGCACCGGCGGCACCATGCCGTTCGTCCAGGTCCCCGTCAGTGCCTTCCCCACCTGATCGGCCGCGTCCACGTATCCCCTGGTCAGCAGCTCACGGAAGAGCGCGTGGTCGACGCTGGCGTTGAAGTCGCCCGCCAGAATGCGGATGTCGTGCTCGGCATCGGCGTAGGGCAGGTCCTTCGCTTCGTCGACCCATACGTGCCTGTCCCACATCGGCGCGGCCGGATGGACCGCGACGACCTCGATCCGGACGCCGTCGCCGAGGTCGATACTCGCGCTCGGCTGCTTGGAGTTCGAAGCGCCGGTCAGCTTCAACGGCGTGAGCGGGTACTTCGACACCAGCCCGGAGCCGGACGCCCACGCAGCCGGGTGCAGCACGTGGAACGGCAGGATCTCGAACAGCCCGGCCCGCTCCAGCTTCGTGACCGCCTCGGGCGTCATCTCGGTCAGGCTCAGGACGTCGACCTGGTGTTCCTTCACGTAACCGACGATCTTGCCCGGGTCCGCCCGTCCCCCGAGCATGTTCGACGCCAGCACGCGGACGTGCTTCCCGCCGAGTGCCTTCTGTTCGGTCGCGAAGGCGCGTGGCAGCACCAGCGCGGCGATCGTGAAGGTCAGCACGAGCGCGACGACCCCGGTCCACCAGCGGCGCAGCCCGAGCGCGAGGACGGCGAGAACCAGCGTCGCGACGCCCGCGTACGGCGTCAGCGCGAGTGCCGCGATCGTGTACGTGTTGCCGTCGTAACCGACGAGCCGCAACCCCGTCAGCGCCGCGAACGGCACGACCGCCCCGATGAGCAGCCCGCTGACCAGCGTCCCGCGAGCGCCACCACGCGTCCGGCGGACGACCGCGGGCGCCCGTTCTTCGATCACCATGTCGTCGAGTATGCCGATCGACGGCGGCGTGACGGCGCTCTACACAACACCTTCACAACCTCCTCACACCGCGTCTACCAGCGCTTATCAGCCCCTGCCAGCGCGCTGTGCGCGGTCTGCCAGTCGTGGCGGGCACCTTTGTCCGCGGGGCGAGATCCACAGGAGGAAACATGTCGCACGCGATCAGGGCCGAGGGCCTGGTCAAACACTATGGGGAGACGAAAGCACTCGACGGGGTCGATCTGGAGGTCCCGGCGGGCAAGGTGGTCGGGGTGCTGGGGCCGAACGGCGCGGGGAAGACGACCGCCGTCCGGATCCTGGCCACCCTGATCCGGCCGGACCGCGGCCACGCGAGCGTGTTCGGCTACGACGTCGTCAAGAACCCGATGGCGGTCCGCAGCATGATCGGGCTGACCGGGCAGTACGCGTCGGTCGACGAGGACCTCTCCGGCACGGAGAACCTCGTCCTGATCGGCAGGCTGCTGGAGCTGTCGAGGGCGGACGCGAAGAAGCGCGCTGCCGACCTGCTGGAGCGGTTCGAACTGACCGATGCCGCCGGACGCGCGATCAAGACCTACTCGGGCGGCATGCGGCGGCGACTCGACCTCGCCGCGAGCCTGGTCGGCCGTCCCAAGGTGCTCTACCTGGACGAACCGACCACCGGTCTCGACCCGCATGCCCGCAACGAGGTCTGGGCCGTGGTCCGGACGCTGGTCGCCGACGGGACGACGGTGCTGCTCACCACGCAGTACCTGGAAGAGGCCGACCAGCTGGCCGACACGATCACCGTGTTCGACCACGGTCACGTCGTGGCGAACGGGCGGGCCGACGAACTCAAGCGGCGGACCGGCGGCCAGACGCTGCAGGTCCGGCCGAGCGCGCTCGGCGATCTCGACGCCGTCGAGCGCATCCTGACCGGGCTCACCGGGGCCCGGCCGAACCGGGACGACGACACCGGGTTGCTCACCGCGCCCGTCGCCGACCCGGTCCTGCTGTCCACCCTGGTCCGCAAGCTGGACGAAGCCGGGATCACCGCGGACGAGCTGGCGCTGCGGCTGCCCAGCCTCGACGAGGTGTTCCTCGCGCTGACCGGCAAGAAGACCGACGAGTCCACAAAGGACACCACTCCGGAAGGGAGCCTGGTATGACGACCATCGCCGCGCCCGCCCCACCACGGCGCGTTTCCCTGTCCAGCGGCGTTCAGCACGGGCTTTCCCTTGCCTGGCGCGGCATCCTGAAGATCCGGAAGAATCCGGAGCAGCTGGCCGACGTCACCATCGCGCCGATCATCTTCCTCGTCATGTTCGTCTACCTCTTCGGTGGCGCGATCATGGGCAGCACCGAGGGTTACCTGCAGATGATCGTGCCCGGCATCATGGTGTTCAACATCCTGCAGGCCAGCATGACCGTCGGCGTCCAGCTCAACACCGACGTCACCAAGGGCGTGTTCGACCGGTTCCGCGCGATGCCGATCTCCCGGTCCGCGCCGCTGGTCGGCGCCGTACTGGCCGACATCGTGCGGTACCTGGTGTGCATCACCGTGCTGATGATCGTCGCGACGATCATGGGCTACCGGATCCAGACCGGGCCGGCGGAGTTCGTGCTCGCCGTCGTGCTGGCCATCGCGTTCGCGCTGTCGTTCTGCTGGGCGTCGGTGTTCGTCGGGATGCTGGTGAAGAGCCCCGGCGCGGTGCAGGGCCTGATGTTCGTGGTCCTGATGCCGCTGACCTTCGGCAGCAACGTCTTCGTGCCGACCGGCACCATGCCCGGCTGGCTGAAGGCGTGGGCCGACATCAGCCCGGTGACGCAGATGTCCGACGTGCTGCGGGGGTTGATGAACGGTGGCGCGATCGCCGGTCCGCTGACCGGCTCGCTGATCTGGATGGCGGCCGCGATCGCGGTCTTCTTCCCGCTCGCCACCTGGGCTTACCGGAAGCGCGTCTAGAGATGTCGTGAGTGTTTCGTCACCCGCTGGTGGGACGTTGAGTGCCTTCCCCAGTACATGATGGCCCCCTTCCTTGCGCTAGGCGCAAGGAAGGGGGCCATCATGTACTTCACGCCAGCAAGACCGCAGGTGACGAGTAGGTACCTAAAAGAGGGTTCGTTCTAACGACCCGAATCACCCACGACATCTTTCACCCAGGTGAGCAACGCGTCCCGGGACAGTTCCGCGTCCTGGACGAGCAGGGCTTCGTAGCGCTCCTCGCCGAAATGCTCGCGGAGATCGTCGGTCAATTGCCGGATGGCGGGCTCGCCGAGGTCGAGCCTGCCGCGGACGAGCTTCGCCGCGCCGAGCAGGCGAACGGCGACGTCCGGACGGCCCTGCCGGAACCGGATCAGACCGACGACCTCGACGATCCGCCCGAGATCGGGCATGTCGCCCCGCGCCACGGTGGACCTCACGACGATCGCGGCGGCGCGCTCGGCCGCCTCCAGATCTCCGGCGGCCAGAGCGACTTCCGTGTCGATGTACCCGCCGAACTCGTCGGCGAACATGCCAGGGAGCGGCACCTTGTCCATCGACTCCCGGAACCGGGCGGCGACCTCGCGCGCCTCGGCGACGCGGCCGGCGCGGCTGAACAGATCGGCCTTGCCCACCAGCACCATCACCGCGAGCTGGTCGTTGCCCGTGTCGATCGCGTACCGCTCAGCCTCGCGGATCTCGCGCATCGCCGTGTCGAGGTCACCCGCCCGCGCGTACTCCGTCGCGAGCCGCCAGCGCTGCTGGATCACGTCGTCCTGCGAACCCAGTTCGAGGGCGAGGGCGAGCCCCTGCCGGTACAGCGAAAGCGCGGCTTCGTGGTCGCCGGACATCGAGATGTCGGACGCCTTCATCCCGACCGCCATCGCGGTACCCCAGCGGTCGCCCACGGCCGAGAACCCGTCGAAGGCCCTGTCCCGCGCCTGGTCAGCGCCCTCGGAGTCACCTTGGTCGGCGAGGATGAAGCTTTGCGCCCACGACGCGGCGGCGCGAGCCCACGGATCCGGGCTCGACAGCGCACGCGTCACCTCCCGGTGGGCCAGTTCCCTTTCCTTGCAGAAGAACGCGAGCATCGGCAGGCCGAGGGCCAGCCCGGCGACCCGTTCGTACGCCTTCGTCCGCACACAGTGGTCGATGAGCGCGAGTCCCTCCACGGGGTCGCCGACCCCGGGTGCCATCGCCATCATCGCGCGGATCGCCCGGAACGCGGCGGCGAAATCTTCGGCCAGCCTGTCACCGAAGGCGAGCACCTCGGCGACGAACGCCTCCGCCCGGTCACTGTCACCTTTGATCAGCCAGTACCAGAAGATGCCGCTGAACAGGCGGGTCGTCATTTCGACGTCGTCGGCGTCGATCGCCTGACGCAACGCGGTCACGATGTTGCCGTGCTCGGCGTCGTACCGCGAGATGGCGGTGAGCTGGTCCCTTGTCCGCAGCGACGGCTCCAGCCGCTCGGTGAGCTCGGCGTAGTAGCGGTGATACGCCTTCGTCAGCCGCTCTCGCTCTTCGGCCTCGTCGAGCCGTTCCGCCGCGTAGGCCCGGATGGTCTCCAGCATGCGGTAACGGGGCTCGCCCTGGTCACCGGCCACCGCGTCCACAATGGACTTCTCGACGAGCGAGCCGAGGACGTACAGGATGTCTTCGGCCGGCAGGTCGTCACCGGAGCAGACGGCTTCGACCGCTTCGACCTCGGCACCGGCGCCGAACACCGACAGGCGTCTGGCGAGGACGCGTTCGGCGTCGTCGAGCAGGTCCCAGCTCCACTCGACGACGGCGCGCAGGGTGCGCTGCCTCGGCAACGCCGTCCGGCTGCCCGAGGTCAGCAGGCGGAACCGGTCGTCGAGGCGCTGCGAGATCTGCGCGACGGTCATCGAACGCAGCCGCGCGGCGGCCAGTTCCAGCGCCAGCGGCATCCCGTCCAGCCGTCGGCAGATCTGCGCGACGTCGTCCACGGTGGACTCGTCGAGGACGAAATCCGGGCGCACGGCCACCGCCCGGTCGACGAACAGCCGGATCGCGCCCGCCTCGGCCGCCTGCGGAACGGTCGGCTTCCCGTCCGGTACCGCCAGCGGGCCGAGCGGGCACAGCGTCTCGCCGTCGATGGCCAGCGCCTCGCGGCTCGTCGCGAGGACTCGCAGGGTCGGCACGCGTCGCAGCAGGGTGTTCACCAGCTCCGCGGCCGCGTCGACCAGATGTTCGCAGTTGTCCAGCACCAGTACCGACTCACCGGCGCCGAGCGTCTCCACGACCCGGACCAGCGCGTCCACCGGGCGCCGCATCGGCTCGCCGCCATGTGAAAGCCCGAGGTCCCACAGTTCCAGCGCCGCGAAGACCGCGCCGGGCAGGTCACCCGGGTCGCGGACACCGGCGAGCGGGACGAACCAGACGCGGCCGCGCGCGTGTGCCGGATGCCGCGTCGCGACCTCGGTGGCCAACCGGGTCTTCCCGGCGCCGCCTGGCCCGACCAGCGTCACCAGCCGTGCACCGGCGAGGAGTTCGGCGACCAGCTTCAACTCGTCGTCGCGGCCGACGAAGCTGGTCAACCGCACCGGAAGATGGTCGGCGGCCGCGGGCGGCGGGCCGAGTTCCCCGCGCAGCGCGGCGAGGTGGAGCCGGCGGAGTTCGGCCGAGGGATCGACGCCCAGCTCGTCGGCCAGTGCCGTCCGGACCTCTTCGTAGACGGCGAGCGCGTCGGACTGCCGGTCCGCCGCGCACAGCGCCCGGATCCACAGCCCGGCCAGGCGTTCGCGCAGCGGATTCCGCGCGGCGGCCTCCTTGAGATCCGCGAGGACCCGGTCGTGCCCGCCGATCCGGATCTCCGCCTCGAAGCGATCTTCAGCGGCTTCGAGACGCAGGTCTTCAAGTCGCGTCGCCGGCGCCTGCGCGAAGGGGGCTTCGAGCACGTCGGCCAGTGCCTCACCGCGCCAGAGACCGAGCGCCTCGGCGAGGATCGCGGCCGCGGCCGAGTCCCGGCCCGCCGCCAGCTCGGCGCGGCCCTCCGCCGCCAGCCGTTCGAAACGGAAGACGTCGACGTCCTCGCGGGCGATGTCCAGCCGGTAGCCGCCGGGGCCCGAATCGAGGGTGACGTCGTCGGCACGCAGTACCTTGCGCAACCGCGAGACCAGGGATTGGAGTGCGTTCGCCGCGTCGGAGGGCGGTTCCTCGCCCCAGAGACCGTCGATGAGCGCCGCCGCCGGGACGCCGCGGCCGGGGTCCAGCGCGAGCCTGGCCAAGAGCATGCGGAGGCGGACACCGCCGATGTCGACCGGGGTGCCGTCACCGGCCTCCGCTCCGACCGGGCCCAGCAGCGTCACACGCACGGCCCCAGCTTTCCAGAACCCGCGACCGGTCAGCCCCTAGGCTGTGCATCTCAAAGCGCGCTGTCCCGGTTTCCAGGCTCTGCTCAAGCGACGGAAGTGGGGATTATCCGGGCACGGAGGAGCTTTCCGGGCGGACGGCCGAGGTCACGGGGTTAGGTTCGGGACCAAATGACAGCCGATCGACTGGAGCGTGAATGAGGAACCGGAGTGTGGCCGTCATCGCCGCCGTTCTGGCCGCGAGTGTCCTCGGCGGTGGGACCGCCCTCGCCGACACCGGCAAACCCGGCGCCGACGGCGCGGGCGACAGCTACTATCCGCAGGACGGCAACGGCGGCTACGACGTCGGCGACTACAACCTGAAGATCGGCTACGAACCGGCGACCAAGCAGCTCACCGGCCTGCAGACGATCACCGGCCGGGCGACACAGGCGCTCAGTTCGTTCAACCTCGACCTGCACGGGCTGACCGTCGACTCGGTCAGGGTCAACGGACGGACGGCGACCTTCACACGGACCGGTGACCACGAACTGGTCATCACCCCGGCCCGCCCGCTGCGCGTCCGCGAGCGGTTCACCGCCGAGATCGCTTACCACGGCGTCCCGCAGCCCATCGAGGATCCGTCGCTGGGCCCGAACGGCTGGCAGTACGCGAAATCCGGCGGCGCGTTCGTCGCGGGCGAGCCGAAGTCCGCGACGACCTGGTACCCGGTCAACGACACCCCGCGCGACAAGGCGACCTTCCACCTCGCGATCACCGTGCCCTCGGAATGGGGCGTCATCTCGAACGGCCGCGAGCGCGGGCAGTTCAAGGGCGACAAGGGCACCACGTACGTCTGGGCCGAAGAGACCCCGGCGGTGCCGTACATGACGACGGTCGCGATCGACAAATGGGAGTTCGAGCGGACGAAGCTGTCCGACGGCACCCCGGTCGTCAACGCCTACGCCCCGGGCACCCCCGCCGCGACCAAGCAGGCCGAGGCGCGGCTGCCGGAGATCATCGACTTCCTGTCGTCGAAGTTCGGCCGGTACCCGGTGGACGCCGCGGGCGGCATCTTCCTCGCCGAGCCGATCGGGTTCTCGCTGGAGACGCTGAGCAGGCCGATCTACTCGGGCGCGGCGGGCAACGTCCCGACGATCGTGCACGAGAACGCCCACCAGTGGTGGGGTGACTCGGTCGCCGTCGACAAGTGGAAGGACGTCTGCCTCAACGAATGCTTCGCCTCGTACGCGGAGTGGATGTGGTCCGAAGCGAAGTCGGGCCAGGACCTCAAGGCGCGCTACCTGTCCGCCGTGCAGAAGGCGACGGACCGGTTCTGGGCCGGGAAACTGTACGACATGGGGCCCGGCAACGAGTTCACGTACGTGTACTCGAAGGGCCCGGTGGCGCTGCACGCGCTGAAGAACTACATCGGCGCGGCCCCGTTCGACCGCGTCCTGAAGACGTGGCCGGCCCTGCACCGGGACGGCAACGCGAGCCTGCCGGAGTTCCAGAAGTTCGCCGAGCGCGTCGCGCACAAGAACCTCCAGGGTTTCTTCGACGCGTGGTTCTACGGCAACACCAAACCGGCGCCCGAGTTCCTCTACCCCGGGGACCTCAAGCCGGCCGCCTGACGTCCGTCACACGTTAGGGTGAGTGGCATGACGTCCGTGCTCCTCACCGGCTTCGAACCGTTCGGCGGTGAGCGGGTGAACCCGTCGTGGCAGGCGGTTTCCCTGCTCACCGGCCGGCGGCGCGACACCGTGGCCGTCGAGCTGCCGTGTGTGTTCTCGCGTTCGCTGATCACCTTGCGGGACGCCATCGACGAATACCGGCCGGAACTGGTGATCTGCGTCGGCCAGGCGGGCGGCCGCCCCGACGTCACCCCGGAACGCGTCGCGATCAACCTGATCGACGCGCGGATCCCGGACAACGCGGGCTCGCAACCCGTCGACGTCCCGGTGATCCCCGGCGGGCCCAACGCGTACTTCACGACACTGCCGGTGAAGGCGTGCGTCGCGGGGATCAAGCACGCGGGCCTTCCGGCGTCGGTCTCGCACACCGCGGGGACGTACGTGTGCAACCAGGTCTTCTACGGGCTGATGCACTTGCTGGACAACGACTTTCCCGGCGTGCGGGGCGGCTTCGTGCACGTTCCCTACACGCCGGAACAAGCCGCGCGGACGACGGCGCCGAGCCTTGCCGTGCATCGGGCGGCGGAGGCGCTGGGGATCATCGTGGACACCGCGCTCTCGGTGACCGAGGATCTTTCGACACCGGCGGGCACCCTGCACTGAGCGGTTCGTGCTCGGTACAGGTGGTCGTGAGTGGCGATTCGGGTTAGAACCCGAATCGCCACTCACGACCACCTGTACCGAAGACCGAACCGCCGCTCTCGACCGCTCAGGGCTTGAGCTGTGCGGTGAAGAAGTCGACCATCTCCTGCGTCGTCCGCGCGGCCCCGTCGCGGCGGGTCGAGACGAGCATCGCGCTCAACGGCGCGTCATCGGTCCCGAAGAGCACGATGCCGCTTCGCTTGCCGACACCGGCCAGGTAGCGGCCACGCAGCCCGTCGGCGGCCCAAGTGCCTTCCACGGGCTTGCCCTTGGTCATCTGCCGCCGCGCGTCGGCCTCCAGGCCGGTCATCGCGACACCTTGGTAGTAGTTGATCGCGTTCGACGCCTCGTCGCTCTTGAACACGCAGGTGACCGCGGACGGGGCTCCCATCGCGGCGGCCGCCTCCGGCGCGTCCCGGCAGGCGTCCCGCTGCGGGATGACGGCGGCGATCCGGCGGAGACAGTCCGTGAACCCCTGCGCGTCCTTCTGGCCCGGTTGATCGCAGTTCGGCTTCTGTGCCGGAACGGCGGGGTTCGGCGCCGCGACGGGTTCGTCCTCGCCGCCGGTGAGCAGGACGATCGTCGTCACGATCGCCGCGAGGGCCGGCGCGATGACGCCGTACGCCGTGGGCTTCCGCCAGTTCGGGCCGGGCGGTGGCGGGGGCGGCGTCCACCGCGGCGGTTGGGGGCGCCGAGGTGGCTGCTGGACGGGCCGCTGCTGCACCGGTGGTGAGACCGGCGCGAACGCGGGCACGGTCAGCTGGGAGTCCTCACCGCCCGCCGGCACGTGGTGCAGTCCGAACGCGACCGCCGTCTCCGGCTGGTCCTGTGTCGTCGGCGCGATGCGGAGCTGGTTCGCCAGCAGGCTCGCCAGCAACGGCATCCGGCTCGGCCCGCCGACGAGGTAGACGCCGCCGAGCTGCGCGGGGGTGAGCCCGGCGCGATGGATCGTGGTGGCGAGGAGTTCGGCACTGCGCAGGAAACTCGGCCGGACGAGCGCCTCGAGTTCCGTCCGCGTCACCCGCACGTCCCCGAACGGCTCCGGCATCGGGATCTCGGTCTGCTGATGCCGGGACAGGCTTTCCTTGGCGTCACGGACATCCTGGAGCAGCGAGCGGCGCGTCCGGCGGTCCCCGATCGACTGCGGGCGCAGCACCCGCTGCCACACCGCGGGATCGGAATGCGAGACCTCGCGGCCGATGTGGACCAGCAGAGCCTGGTCGATGTCGAGGCTGCCGAGGTCGGGCAGACCGTCCTCGGCGAGCACGGCGAACCCCTGCGCGCTGACCCCGACGACGGCGCAGTCGAAAGTGCCCGCCCCCAAGTCGTACACCGCGATCGGACCGGGCGGCCGGACCTGGCCGTGGTTGAGCGAGGCGTAATGCGCGGCGGCGGCGACCGGCTCGGGGATCAGCAGCGTGGTCCCGAATCCGGCCTTGAGCGCGGCGTCGCGGAGGATCTGCTTGCGGTCCGGGCCCCAGCCCGCCGGATGGGAGATGCGCACCTGCGCGGGCAGACGCTGGAGGAGCAGCTCGGCCTCCTCGCCGACCCGGCGCAGGACAGCGGCGAAGGCGTCGGCGATGGGAAGCGTGACGTCGCCGAGCTGGAGAGCACCCTCGTCGATGCGGCGCTTCGGATTCGCTTCGAACCGGCTCGGATCCAACCTGGCACGACGTTCGGCGTCGCGGCCTACGAAGACGGTGCCGTCCTTGTCGACGTAGATCGCCGACGACATCGTCACCGATCCGTCGATTTCGACGACCTGCGTCCCCCTGCCGTGGATCGAGAGCACCCCGACCGTGCTGGAGGTACCGAAATCGATCGCCAGAACGTCCACCTGACCCCCTCCCGGACCCGGTGGCATCGTCTCACGCGGCGATCGGCCGTCCGGGAGCGGTCAGACGGCGGTGGAGATGGTGACGTCGTGATCGCCGAAATCGGCGACCACCCGCATTCGGCCGCCCAAAGCGACGATGTACCTGCGGAGGGTGTCCAGTTCCATCTGGCTCGGATCCCCTTGTTCGAGCTGGCTGATTCGCGGTTGGCTCACGCCCATGCGGTTGGCGACCTCGGTCTGGCTCAGCCCGACGTCTTCGCGAAGCCGCGACAGCCGAAAGCCGAAAATGTAGGCCTGCGTGGCTTCTCGCGCCTCGGCCCGCGCGGCCTCGACGTCACGACCCGCTTCGCGATCCGCGGCGAGCTTTTCGGCCTTGACCTCTTTCCAGGACCGACCCATTTCAGCTTTCCTCCATCGCGTCCAGATGCGGCCGGTATCGCTCCTCCGCGATCGGGATGTTGATGTCGTACCACCGTTTCCAGTTTCCGGCTTTGTCACCGGCGACCAGAAGCACGGCTCTCCGCACCGGATCGAAGACGAACAAGATCCTGATCTCGTTGCGTCCGGCCGAGCTGCGGCCCCTCACAAGCCAGCATGTCGATCGCTTCCTCGACTCGGTCCGCCGTACCAGGATCTTCCCTGCACAGCGACCCGAACCAGCGATCATCAAACGACCATAATGTAGACCTTATATCGATTGGAGCTTGCAGACCAGGGTTCCCACGAAAGCGCGCTCTTCGCCACTGGACACGAACGGGTGCAAACGGAAAAGCCCGCCGCGGCCAACCCGCGACGGGCTTTTCCGTGAATCACCGAGACTCACTCGCTCTCGGCTTCGCCGTTCTCTTCGCTCGTGCCGGCGCCGATGCTGACCGGCGGGGCGTCCGGGACCGACGAAGGCCGGGCCTCGCCGCGGAAGACGAAGTGCGCCTTGTCGTCCTTCTCGCCCTCTTCGTCGTTCCAGCCTTCGACGTCGACCAGGATGATCTGACCGGCCTGGACCTCGCCGAACAGGATCTTCTCCGACAGCTGGTCCTCGATCTCGCGCTGGATCGTGCGACGCAGCGGCCGCGCGCCCAGCACCGGGTCGAAGCCGCGCTTGGCGAGCAGCGACTTGGCCTTCGGAGTGAGCTCCAGCTCCATGTCCTTGGCCTTCAGCTGCGTCTCGACCCGCGCGATCATCAGATCGACCATCTGGATGATCTGATCCTTGGTCAGCTGGTGGAAGACGATGATGTCGTCGATCCGGTTCAGGAACTCCGGCCGGAAATGCTTCTTCATCTCCTCGTTGACCTTTTGCTTCATCTTCTCGTACCGGTTGGCGGTGTCGCCTCCCTGCGAGAAGCCGAGCGAAACGGACTTGGAGATGTCCGAGGTACCCAGGTTCGAGGTGAAGATGAGCACGGTGTTCTTGAAGTCGACCGTACGTCCCTGACCGTCGGTGAGCCGGCCGTCTTCGAGGACCTGCAGGAGCGTGTTGTAAATCTCCTGGTGGGCCTTCTCGATCTCGTCGAACAGCACCACCGAGAACGGCTTGCGCCGCACCTTCTCGGTCAGCTGGCCGCCCTCTTCGTAGCCCACGTAGCCCGGAGGGGCACCGAAGAGCCGCGAAGCGGTGTAGCGGTCGTGGAACTCGCCCATGTCGATCTGGATGAGCGCGTCGTCCTCGCCGAACAGGAACGCCGCCAGCGCCTTGGACAGCTCGGTCTTACCGACACCGGACGGACCGGCGAAGATGAACGAGCCGGAGGGGCGCTTCGGGTCCTTCAGACCGGCGCGGGTACGGCGGATCGCCTGGGAGACGGCCTTGACCGCGTCCTCCTGGCCGATGATCCGCTTGTGCAGCTCGTCCTCCATGCGGAGCAGACGCGTGGTCTCCTCCTCGGTGAGCTTGAACACCGGGATACCGGTCCAGTTGGCGAGGACCTCGGCGATCTGCTCCTCGTCGACCTCGGCGACGACGTCGAGGTCGCCGTCCTTCCACTGCTTCTCCCGCTCACCCTTCTGGCCGAGGAGGGTCTTCTCCTCGTCACGGAGGCGGGCGGCGCGCTCGAAGTCCTGCGCGTCTATCGCGGACTCCTTGTCCCGGCGCACGTCGGCGATCTTCTCGTCGAACTCGCGCAGGTCCGGCGGCGCGGTCATCCGGCGGATGCGCATCCGTGCGCCCGCCTCGTCGATCAGGTCGATCGCCTTGTCCGGCAGGAACCGGTCGTTGATGTACCGGTCCGCCAGCGTGGCGGCGGCCACGAGCGCCGAGTCGGTGATCGAGACGCGGTGGTGCGCCTCGTACCGGTCGCGGAGACCCTTCAGGATCTCGATCGTGTGCTCGAGCGACGGCTCGCCGACCTGGATCGGCTGGAAGCGGCGCTCCAGCGCGGCGTCCTTCTCGATGTACTTGCGGTACTCCTCGAGCGTGGTCGCGCCGATCGTCTGCAGCTCGCCACGGGCCAGCATCGGCTTCAGGATCGAGGCGGCGTCGATCGCGCCCTCGGCGGCACCCGCGCCGACGAGCGTGTGCAGCTCGTCGATGAACAGGATGATGTCGCCGCGGGTCTTGATCTCCTTGAGCACCTTCTTGAGGCGCTCTTCGAAGTCACCGCGGTACCGGGAACCGGCGACCAGCGAGCCGAGGTCGAGGGTGTAGAGCTGCTTGTCCTTCAGCGTCTCCGGGACTTCGCCCTTGACGATGTTCTGCGCGAGCCCCTCGACGACGGCGGTCTTGCCGACGCCGGGCTCACCGATCAGGACCGGGTTGTTCTTGGTGCGCCGCGACAGCACCTGCATGACCCGTTCGATCTCCTTGCCGCGGCCGATGACCGGGTCGAGCTTGCCTTCGCGGGCCTGCACGGTCAGGTTGCGGCCGAACTGGTCGAGCACCAGCGACGACGACGGGGTGCCTTCACCGCGTCCGGAGCCGGTCTCGGTCGACTCCTTGCCACCCTGGTAGCCCGACAGCAGCTGCAGAACCTGCTGACGCACCCGGTTGAGGTCCGCGCCGAGCTTGACGAGCACCTGTGCGGCGACGCCTTCACCCTCGCGGATCAGCCCGAGCAGGATGTGCTCGGTGCCGATGTAGTTGTGGCCGAGCTGCAGCGCTTCGCGCAGCGACAGCTCAAGCACCTTCTTGGCCCGCGGGGTGAAGGGGATGTGCCCGCTCGGGGCCTGCTGCCCCTGGCCGATGATCTCCTCGACCTGCTGGCGGACGCCCTCCAGCGCGATGCCCAGCGATTCCAGCGCCTTGGCGGCGACACCTTCACCCTCGTGGATCAGACCCAGGAGGATGTGCTCGGTGCCGATGTAGTTGTGGTTGAGCATCCTGGCCTCTTCTTGGGCCAGGACGACCACCCGCCTCGCGCGGTCGGTGAACCTCTCAAACATGTGCACTCCCTCGACTGCTGCGACGGCGGCCCGTTTCCATCGTGCTTTCACCGCGATGGATTCAGCACCGTGAGACCACTCTAGTAGCCAAGCGGTCGCGCTGGCGTACCACTACGGCTGATTGCGGCCCGTTCGCACCCCGGCCGTTCTCCGGCCGTGCGCGCTTTCATCTTCCGGTTGCCCTGCACCTTTACGTCAAGCACAACGTGCGAACAAGCACTTGGATTCCGCCGGATACCCCTTGTCCGCTGAGCGCGAACACGGGTCCGCCCAGTGGATGGACACCCGTCCGGAGTAGTGACGGATAGTATGTAAGGTAAGGCGTACCTAATGACGGGAGGCCGGTGTGTCACCACACTACGCTCTCGCGTCCCCCGCGGAAGGGCTCCGGGCCTCCCTCTCCAGGCTGCCCGAGGACGCCCGGCTCCGCGGAGACGTGCCGGAGGAGGAGCCGGGTTGGGTCCACTGTGCCGACCTGCTCGGCGAACCGGCTCGTCTCGTTCGCTGGCGGGAGCGCCTCGGCGGCTGGCTGGCCGAGCGATACCCGGAGGCGGCCGGGATACCCGAGCGGATCCCGGCGAGCTGGATCCTTTCCTGGTATCTGCACGTCCCGGCGTTCGCCGGCGCGATGCTGCTGCACCACGAGCGTCGCGTCCCGTCGCTGGCGCCGTCGGCGCTGGCCTTCCGGATCGGCGGCGACCGGCCGCATCCCGATTCGGTCGCCGTCCTCGGTGACCGGTTCCACTGCCTGCCGACCGATCCGGGTTCGGCGCGGCCGGGAGCCGTCGTCGTCCCGGACGAGCGGACACTGGCGACCGTGCTGCGTGGCCGGTTCGTCGGGCACGCGAGCCGCTTCATCGACGTCTACGGGCCATTGACGAGGCTCGGGCGGCGGCAGTTGTGGGCGGCCGCCACGGACGCGCTCGACAACGCGCTGTGGTCGGCCGGACGGCTGGGCGGCACCCCGGCGGCCGAGGGCGCCGGGGTCGCGGACGCCGCGCTGGTCCTCGGATCGCGGTTCCCGCCGCTGACGTCGGCGTCGAAGCTGCGGTTGGCCGAGGGTGCCGACGGGCGCCGCGAGTGGACGAGAAACCGCGAAGGCTGCTGTTACAACCATCTGTTGCCCGCGGAATCGGAATGCGGTGGTTGTCCGCGAATCCGCGACAAGGGTCAACGCTTCCACCCCGGATCTCGGCCCGAAGCGCCCAAAGCGCGTTCGAAGGTCGTCGCGTCTTCCGGCACGGCCACCTCTTCGCCGTAGACCTTCATCGACCGCGCTTGGTCGCCGATCTCCAGCGCGATGGCGTAGACGGCCTCCGCGACGTCAGGGCGCACGGTGAACTTCGCGCCGATGGCACTGGCGAGGTCCCAGCCGTGGAAGACGAATTCGTCCAGCACCATGTACCCCACCATCGACGCGGGCAACGGAGTACCGCCGAAGGTGGTTTCCCCCTCCCACGCCGCGGGCGCGCCGAAGAGCTCGACGAGCCGCGCGGTCCGGCCCTCGATCGCGGCGAGCCAATCGGCGCCGACGAGATCCGACTCCGCTTCACCGGAGGACACCGCGGGCGGTGCCGCCTTGCGCCCGGCGGCTTCGAGCCAGGGACCCCAGTAGAGAAGGTGGTTCAGCAACGCGCGGACGTCGTATTCGGCGCAGGGCGTGCGCGCGGCGAGATCGATCTCGCCGATCCCGCGCAGGACCGCCGTGAATTCCGCGGCGGCGGGTGCGATCAGGGCAGCGTGTTCGGACATACGGGCATGATTACCCGGCGGCGGGCCGCGCCGTCTTGAAGAAACGCGACACGGTTACGTTGAGCGGATGAGCGGGCATCGGATCCCGGCGGGGATCGTCAACGCGCGGGAGGCGAGCGCGAAGTTCAGCCTCGTCCGGCATCCGCCCGCGCCGGAACTGCGCCCGTTCGTCGACCACCACTGGGTGCTGCGCTGGGATCTGACCGGCCGCGAGCCGCATGAACAGGTGGTACTGCCGAATCTCGCGGTCAACGTGACGTTCTTCCGCGACGCGGCCGGCGCCTTCGGACCTGGAAAACGGCCTTTCCGCTACCTCGTCGGCGGCGTGGACCAAGGTATCGGCGTGCGATTCCGGCCAGGGGCTTTCCGGGCATTCCTCACCGGTCCGGTCAAGATGATCTCCGGCGGTTCCGTTCCGCTCACCGATCTCTTCCCCGCCGCAGGCGGAGTGACGGAATCGGTACGCAATGCGACGAACGACTTCGAAATGGTCCGCGTCGCGGAGGAACTGCTCCTCGCGAAACACCCCGTCCTCACCCCTGCGGCACGGACGGCCATCGAAGCGGTGGAAACAATCGCGGGTGATCCGGCCATTACCAGGGTCGGCGTGTTGTCAAGCCGAACAGGCTTGTCTCAGCGAAGCCTGCAACGACTGTTCGCCGAACATGTCGGCGCCGCCCCCAAATGGGCGATTCAGGTATACCGGTTGAACGAGGCGGCGGCACGGATCGCTGCCGAGGAACGGCTGGACTACGCGAAACTGGCGCTCACGCTGGGCTATAGCGACCAAGCGCACTTCATCCGGGATTTTCGCTCCGTGACCGGATGGGCGCCCACCGAGTACGCCCTCTTGAACCGTGTACAAGAACAAGAAAACCGCCGGGAATAGGTTTCCCGGCGGCTTGAGGGTCCAGCAGACCTTCAGTTCTTCTTGTGGTACGCCTCCACGACCTCGGACGGGATACGTCCACGGTCGGAAACCTGGAAGCCGTTCTTGCGGGCCCAGGCGCGAATGGCCTGGTTCTGCTCACGGTCCACGGTCGCGGGGCGGGCGGCGGCCTTCACGCCGGCGACCGGACGAATGGCGGTGCGCTTACGGCCACCCGCGCGGCGGGCGTGCTCCACATACTGGGCCAGCGCGTCACGAAGCTCTTCCGCGTTTTCCGCGGAAAGGTCGATCTGGTAGCTCACACCGTCCAAACCGAACTCGACGGTCTCTTCCGCCTCGCTGCCGTCGAGGTCGTCAACGAGCGAGACGAGCACCTTCTGTGCCATCTGTTTCCTCCTGCTGGGGGCTTACACGAATGATCTGGTACGGGGCATGCCCCGGACAGAAGACTTTGTCTAGCGACATTAATACCCGCTACCGTCACATAACGCAAATCTTGTTTACGAGAACGATCGAGGTATCTCTCACGCGGACGGGTTATTCCGGTCGGACGAGCGGGAACAGGATGGTCTCCCGGATACCAAGGCCCGTCAGCGCCATCAGCAACCGGTCGATCCCCATTCCGACACCACCGCTCGGCGGCATTCCGTACTCCAGCGCACGGAGGAAATCCTCATCCAGGTTCATGGCCTCACTATCGCCCTGCGCACCCAGCCGAGCCTGTTCCACCAGACGCTGACGCTCTACCACGGGATCGACCAGCTCGGAGTATCCGGTCGCCAGTTCGAAACCGCGAACGTACAGATCCCACTTCTCCGCCACCCCCGGCTTGCTGCGATGTTGCCTGGTCAGCGGGGATGTCTCGACCGGAAAATCACGGACAAAAGTAGGTTCGTGAAGATGATCGCCGACGAGGTGTTCCCACAGTTCCTCGATGAGTTTGCCGTGCCCTAACTTGGGGTCGAACTCCAGCTCTCGCGCTTCGGCATAGGAACGGAGCTTGTCCACCGATGTCTCGGGAGTGACCTCTTCCGACAACGCCTCGGACAACGACTCGTACATTCCGAGTGTGGTCCACTCGCCGGAGAGGTCGTACTCCGAACCGTCGGCGAGAGTGACCACCTGGGTACCGAGAACGTTCTGCGCCGCCTCCTGGATGAGCTGCCGCGTCATCACCGCATTGGAGTCATAGGTCGCATACGCTTCGTAGTACTCCAGCATGGCGAACTCCGGCGAGTGAGACGAGTCGCTGCCCTCGTTCCGGAAGTTCCGGTTGATCTCGAAGACCTTCTCGATACCGCCGACCACGCAACGCTTGAGGTAGAGCTCCGGCGCGATCCTCAAGTACAGATCGAGGTCGAAGGCATTCGAATGCGTCACGAATGGCCGAGCCGCGGCGCCTCCGTGCAGCGTCTGCAGCATCGGCGTCTCGACCTCGAGAAATCCTCGGCCGTGAAACGAGTCACGCAGGGAACGCAGCACACCGGCGCGGGTACGGACCACATCCCTGGCCTTGGGACGCACGATCAGATCGACATAACGCTGCCGGATCCGCGTTTCCTCCGCCAGGTCTTTGTACATGACGGGCAACGGGCGCAATGCTTTCGAAGTGATCCGCCAGGAGTCGGCCATCACGGAAAGCTCGCCGCGCTTGGAGGTGATGACCTCACCCTCGACGAATACGTGGTCGCCGAGATCGACATCGGACTTCCACGCCGCGAGCGCGTCCGCGCCCACCTTCGCGAGGCTGATCATCGCCTGCAACTCCGTGCCATCGCCTTCACGGAGACTCGCGAAACACAGTTTGCCGGTATTGCGCATGAACATGACCCGGCCGGTGACGCCGACGATCTCGCCGGTGGCGGCGTCGACAGGAAGGTCGGAATGCTTCGCGCGCACTTCGGCCAGCGAGTGCGTCCTGGGCACCTCGACCGGATACGGATCGATACCCTCCGCGATTATCCGGTCGCGCTTGTCCCGGCGCACCCGCATCTGTTCCGGCAGGTCTTCGTCGGGGCTCACGCCCTCGGATGCGGGGATTTCAGTCATGGCGCACAGCGTACGAACCCGCTGCTTCCCTACGCCAACCGGATTACCTTTTCCGGGTCGGGCGCAGCCGGTTTTCTCTCCATTAACCTGGAGCGTGTGAACTCATCCACTCCCGGCATCGAAGCCGAACTGCACGCACGACGCGCCGCTTCGTTCGGCGCGAAGGCCGCCGCCTATGCCGCGCACCGGCCGGATTATCCGGAAAAGGCACTGGCCTGGGGGCTGGCGGCGGCGAGTGACAGCCCGAAGCAGGTCCTCGACCTGGGCGCGGGGACCGGCAAGCTCACCGGAGGGCTACTCGCCCTCGGCCTCGCGGTCACCGCGGTCGAACCGGACGCGCAGATGCTCGAAGAGCTCACCAAGGCGTACCCGGCCGTCACCCCGCTCATCGGGACGGCCGAGAAGATCCCACTCCCCGACGAATCCGTGGACGCGGTGCTCGTGGGACAGGCCTTCCACTGGTTCGACCTCGATCGGGCCTATCCGGAAATCGCCAGGGTGCTCAAGCCGGGTGGAGTCCTTGCCGCGCTGTGGAACCACGACGACGAGTCGGCGGGCTGGCCGGCGGAGTTCAACAAGCTGATCAAGAGCACCGCGAGCAGGCGCTGGCTGAGCGACTACGAATCGCTGCCGGAACACGAGGCCTTCGAGCCGTTCGAGAAGGCGACTTTCGGCCACAAACAGCCCAGGACGGCGGAAAGCCTCGTGGAGACGATCGCCACCCATTCGCATCTTCTGGTGGCACCGGAAGCGGAACGCGCGGCCAAACTGCGCGCGGCTCGGGAATTCCTCGACCGGAACCCGGAAACCGCGTCGGGGGAATTCGACCTTCCACTCACCACGACGGTGTTCCGGACTCGCCGTCGATGAACACCGACTGGAAGGCCACGTTCACCGCGACGTTCGGCGCCCCCGCCTCCGCGGTGTCGGCGGAGATCTGGGCCGAGGTGTACGGCGACGACTACCCCGCCGAACTGGACACCTACAGCTTCGTGACCCGGACCGACCTGCACCGCATCGCGACCGAAGCACGGCTGGAACCAGGAGGACGGCTGGCGGACATCGGCTGCGGGCGCGGCGGGCCCGGGCTCTGGGTCGCCGCGCGCACCTACGCGACCCTCACCGGCGTCGACATCGCGGAGACCGCACTGGCTTCGGCGCGACGCCGGGCCGAAGCGATGGACGTCGAAGCGGCCGAGTTCCACGTCGGCAGTTTCGCGGACACCGGTCTGGACGACGCGTCGTTCGACGCGGTGATGAGCGTCGACGCGTTGTTGTTCGCGCCCGACAAGCAGCGCGCCTGCGCGGAGTTCGCGCGGATCCTCGCGCCGGGCGGGCGGCTGCTCGTCACGACGTGGGACTTCGACGGCCAACCCGAGAACCGGCCGCCGCAGGTGCCCGACCACCGGCCGCTGCTGGAGTCGGCCGGGTTCGAGGTCCTCTCTTACGAGGAGACGCCGGACTGGCGCGCCCGCCAGCAGCGGACCGCGGAACTGTCCTTGGAGCGCGTGGCCGACTTGGCGGCGGAATCCGGCGCGGATCCGGCGCAACTGCGGGCGAGCATCGAGCTGGTGCTGCGGAACCAGGAGCTGATGACGCGGCGGGTGCTCGTGATCGCCCGCGTTTAGTCCTCTGAATGCGGTACTTGCCGAACGCAATCACCGCGTTCAGAGGACTAAACGCGGTGGTTGCGGTCGTAGACCAGCCGCAGGCCCAGCAACGTCAGATCCGGAACGTGCTCGGTGATCGTCTCCGACTCCTCCAGCACCAGTGGTGCCAGGCCGCCGGTCGCGATCACCGCGACCGGATCCGACCCGTCCGGCGAAAGCTCGCGCTTGATCCGCTTCACCAGGCCGTCGACCTGCCCGGCGAAGCCGTAGAGGATGCCGGATTGCAGGCATTCCACGGTGTTCTTCCCGATCACCGACCGCGGCGGCACCAGTTCCACCTTGCGCAGCGCCGCGGCCCGCGCGGCCAGCGCGTCGACGGAGATCTCGATCCCCGGCGCGAACGCGCCGCCGAGGAACTCGCCCTTGGCGGAGATGGCGTCCACATTGGTCGAAGTCCCGAAATCCACCACCACACAGGCGGTGGCCGGATGCAGATGGTGCGCGGCGAGGGTGTTCACCAGCCTGTCCGCGCCCACCTCCTTCGGATTGTCGACCAGGAGCGGCACCCCCGTGCGCACCCCCGGCTCGATGACGATCTTCGGCAACTTCCCGTAGTACCGCGAAAGCATGACGCGCAGCTCTCGCAGTACGGCGGGAACCGTGGACAGCGCGCTGATCCCGGTGACCGTGTCCGCGTGCGCGCCGAGCAGCCCGCGCATGGTCAGCGCGAGCTCGTCGGCGGTGATCCGCGCGTCGGTGCGCATGCGCCAGTCACCGACCAGCGTGGGCCCGTCGTAGAGCCCGAGCACGATATTGGTGTTGCCGACGTCGACGGTGAGCAGCAACGACTCAGCTTTCGGCGTGCAGCAGCGCGTCGAGACGGCGGGCGTCGGCGGTTTCGGCGACCGGGAAGGTCATCGTGTCGTCGTCGGCCAGTGTCACGGTGCCGCTCAGCAGGCCGGAACCCTCCGGCGCGTGCCCGGGGTTGGTGCCCTTCTCGACGATCCGGTTGTCCGCGTCGACGAAGATGACCCTGGGCCGGAACGCGGCCGCCTCGGCGTTCTCCATCTGCGCGTACGAAATCAGGATCACCAGATCACCGGGGTGCACCAGATGCGCCGCGGCGCCGTTGATGCCGAGCACCCCGCTGCCGCGTTCGCCCGCGATCACGTAGGTCTCGAGCCGCGCACCGTTGGTGACGTCCACAATGGACACCTGTTCGCCCGGAAGCAGATCCGCCGCGTCCATGAGGTCTTCGTCGACCGTCACCGAACCGACGTAGTGGAGATCGGCCTGGGTGACCGTCGCCCGGTGGATCTTCGATTTCAGCATTGTGCGGTACATCGTGGACTCTCCCTTATTCCCCTGCGTCCAGCGCGTGTTCCGGATGGTCCGCGGCGGCACCGAGCACCACCGGCACGTTGTCGATCAGCCGGGTACTCCCCACCCTGGCCGCGATCAGCAACCGCGCTTCACCGTCGACGGGCGCGGGCCCGAGGTCGGTTCCCCTCAGTTCCAGATAATCGACCTCGACCGCCGGTCGCGCGGCGAGGGTCTTCCTGGCGGTCGCCAGCACGGCTTCCGCGCCGTCGCGTCCGACGAAGGCACCCGCGGTGAGTGCCGCCGACAACACGATCGCGTCCTCGCGCTGTTCAGGAGTCAGGTAGACGTTGCGCGAGGACAACGCCAGCCCGTCGCGTTCCCTGACCGTCGGCACCCCGATGACCCGGGTGTCGAAGTTCAGGTCACGCACCATTTTCTTGATCAGCACCAGCTGCTGGTAATCCTTCTCCCCGAAGAAGGCGTAATCCGGCCGCACGATGTTGAACAGTTTCGCCACCACGGTGAGCACGCCGGCGAAATGGCCCGGTCGCACCGCCCCTTCGAGCTCGTCGCCGAGCGGGCCGGGGTGCACCGTGACGGTGGCGCCGTCCGGGTACAGATCCGACGCCTTGGGCAGGAAGCCCAGTTCGACGCCGTCCTCCTTCAGCACTTCGAGGTCCTTGTCCAGCGGACGCGGGTACGCCTCGAAGTCTTCGCCTTCCCCGAACTGCAGGGGGTTCACGAAGATCGATGTCGCGACCACCGTGTTCGGCAGCCGCTTCGCGCGGCGGATCAGTTCGCGGTGTCCCGCGTGCAGGGCGCCCATGGTGGGCACCAGCGCGACCTTGCGGCCGACCCCGTGCAGGGCACGCGTCACCTTGCTCACCTGCTCCGGCGGCTGGAAGGTGTGCAGCGTGCCTCGGGCGAATTTCGGTGTGGTCACTGGTTTTGCTGCCCTTCGGCGGGATCTGCGGGGTCACTGAGGAGTTCGGTGAGCTCGGCGACGGCCGAGGCGTCCAGGAGCCCGGCGGCGTCACCGCGCGCCAGCGTGCGCTTGGCCAGCGCGCGATAGCTCGGGGCGACGTCGGGGCCACGTTCGGCCAGCACCGCGAGATGCTTACGCACGGTGCCGAGATCACCACGGGCCACCGGCCCGGTCAGCGCCCGGTCCCCGTGCCGCAGAACATTATCCAACGCCGCCGACAGCAAGGGAGCCACCAGGCGTTCGGGCTCGGCGATTCCCGCTTCCCGCAACAATTCCGCGCAATCGGCGACCAGCGTCATCAGGTGGTTCGCGCCGTGCGCCAACGCCGCGTGATAGAGCGCTCGCGCTTCGTCAGGGACCCGGACGGGCTCCGCGCCCATCTCCACGGTGAGCGCCTCGCCGACGTTCCAGGCCGCATCGTCACCCTCTGTGGCGGTGACGCCGACGCTGCACGTCGCCAGCCTGTCCAGGTCCTCCGTACGGCCGGTGAAGGTCATCACGGGGTGCAGGGCCAGCGGCAGCGCCCCGGCCTCGGCGGCGGGTGCGAGGACGTCGATGCCGTGCGCTCCGGACGTGTGCACGACGATCTGCCCCGGACGCAGGGAGCCGGTCGCGACGAAGCCGCGCACCATCCCGGCGAGCGCGTCGTCGGGCAGGGCGAGCAGAACGAGGTCCGCGCGGCGGGCGACCTCGTCGGGGGGCAAAAGTGGCACGTCGGGGAGCAATTGCTCCGCCCGGCGTATCGAAGCGTTGGAAAGGCCCGAAGCGGCGACGACCGTGTGCCCGGCCCTCGTGAGTGCCGCGCCGACGACGCTGCCGACCCGGCCCGCGGAAACGACTCCAACGGCCAAGCGAGCGGGCCTTGTCATGGCGTGCGCCGATGGACGCTCATGGTGGAAAACTCCTCAACTCGTTCCAGTCCCGCTCGGTGGTCGCGGGTACCAGACGACGGCGCGAGAGTAACCCTCCGCCCCGGGTCTGAAACGACCCTCGTGACCAGCTTCACCTGACCGAGGTCATCCGCGGGGAGCACCGTCCGCCAGCCGGACCGCCTCGGCACGCGAGGTCTTGAGCACCTGCAGCAGTTCACGCTGCCGCTGTTTCCCCTCGTCGGTGAGCTTCCGGCCGCGCCGCAGGAAGGCGAGTTCGGTCACGCTGGACTGATAGCGGCCGACGGCCTTCGCCGCGTCCCGTCCCGACTGCTTGCGCGCCTGCTTCCGCCACGACCGCCGTCCGGAGAGGCTGGCCAGCAGCGGCACTTCCGACGGCGCGATCCAGCGCGCGTCGACCATCATCGGCAGCGCGGCCGCGACGATCCGCTGCTCGCGGCGCCGCTGCATGACCACCACCGAGAAGACGCCGATGAACAGCGGCACCATGATCAGGAAATAGACGTTCAGGAAGGTCTTGGCGCCACCCAGCAGCGCGGCGCCGTTCCACAGCGCGTGCAGCAGCACGGCGACGACGTAGCCGCCGATCGGCGCCAGAATCCGCAGCGAGCGCACCTTGCTGCTCGCGGCGATCCCGAGCCCGATCCCAGTCATCACGGCGAACAGCGGATGCGTGAACGGCGAAAGCACGCCACGGAGGAAGAACGCCGCGAGCACGCCCGCGCTCGTGCCGTCACCGAAACCGTTCTCGGCGAAGGCACGGCCGAAGTAATAGATGTTCTCGGTGAAGGCGAACCCGGCCGCGGTGAACCCGGCGTAGACGATGCCGTCCACGACGCCGTCGAACTCGATCGGACGACGCCACCACAGCAGCAGGATGAAGGCGGCCTTCGCGGCTTCCTCGACCAGCGGCGCGGAGACCAGCCCGCTGATCTTGCCGCCGGCGCCGGTGCCGAGCAGCAGGTCACCGACGGCCTCGGCGCCGCTGTTGAGCAGCAGCGCGATGATCGTCGCGACGCAGGCTCCCCAGACGAAGGACAGCAACAGGAGCTTCGGCGGTTCCGGTTCCCAGCGGTCGACCCACAGGAACGCCGTGACCACCACGGCGACCGGGACGAGTGCCGCGAGCACGCCGATCGTCACCGCGGGCAGGCCGACCTTCTCGGTCACCGTGCCGAAGACGAACAGCCCGCACAGCGCGACGGCGATCAGCCCGAGCACCGGCAGCAGCACGGTGATCGACCGAGGCCGGCGGACCCGGTCGGAACCGGGCGCCGGGGAGGAAGGCTCGCTCACAGCGGGTCACCCTACCGTCGGTACGGACTCAGTCCTCCGCGCGTCGCCTGCGCCGCGGGGTGGACTCGTTCGCGCCGTTGGCGGCGAGCAGGTCCATCACCGATCGACCGGACGCGTGCGAACCGGCGGCGGGGGTTTCAGGTTCGGGGCGGCTGTGCGACGACCCGTTGCGGGACGGCGCCTCATCATCGGGCTTCGCTCGCTTGCCACCGTGACGGCCGCCTGTCTCGGCCGCGGCGCTCTGCCACGCGGGAGGCTCGCCGTCCGGACGGCGACGACGGCCACCGCCGGTCGGCTCCGCCACGTTGGGGGCGGGCGTGAGCGAAGCCGAGGAGTCCTCCGCCGCGCGGCGACGACGTCCACCGGGACGGCTCTGCATCGCGCGGACCTCTTCGGGCAGCGTCGGGTTGACCGCGGGCGGCTCCTCGCTGCCGCCACCGTGCCGCGAAGGCGTCTCGGCGGCCGCAGGGCGCACGGGTTCCGGCTCCGGCGGACGCACCGGCTCGGTGCGACGCGGCGGCGGCTCGGACCCGACCGGGCTCGGGGGCTCCGGACGCGGCTCGGGACGCGGCGGGGGGGTGGTGGTGGCCTGAGGCCTCGGCGGGGAGGCCGACGGCTGGGGCTTCGACGGCGGCGTGGGCCGCAGGCGGTCCTGGAAGTCGTCCTTGCGGGGGAACGCGGCGCCCAGCTCGGAGACCGGGCGCTCCTGCGTCCACGACGGCTTCCACTCGCCGGTGGCCTCCATCGGCTCCGGCTCGGCGGCGGGCTTGTTCACCGGCGGCGGCGTGCCACCGGCCGGACGCGGTCGTTCGACCGGCTTCATGCCCGGCCTGGTCAAGCCCAGCTCACGGTTCGGCCGGGGGCGGTCCGGCTCGACCTTCTTGACCGGCTTCGCCTGCGCGGGAGGCTTCACCGGCGGCGTCTGCTTGCGAGTCTGCTCCTCCGGCCGCGGGGCCGGAGGACGCTGGACGTTGCCGGCGTCGAGACGCTGCTGCAACGAAGGCTGCTGCGGACGTCGCTGCGGCTCCGGGCGCTGGGCTTCTTGACGTTGGGGTTCCGGACGTTGGGGCTGCCTGGCGATGGCGGGCATCGACGGCTGCGAGACCTCGGCGCGCGAAACGTCCGGCATGGACGGGCGGGACTCCTCGGCCGGGGACACCGGCGGCGGGGTCTTGCGCTTCGCGTCGACCCTGGGCATCGGCCGGGAGACCTCGGCGGGCGACATACCGGGGTTGGACATCTCGAGCCGCTCGCGACGGGCGGCTTCGGCGGCGAGCGCCTCGGCGGCCTTCGAGGCGCGGGCGTCCGCCTTGCGCATGCTGCGGCGAGTCGATTCGTCGACCGGCTTCGGCCGAGGGACCTGGTTGCTCTGGCCGTAACCGCCAACCTTGTGCCCACCGTTGTTCACGCCGTTGTGGCCGTTGACCTGGCCGTTCGACGGCTTGCGGCGGGCGGCGGGCGAAGCACCGGCACGGGCGGACACGGGTTCGAGGACGCGGTCGATCATCTCGGTCGGGCGGTCTCGCCCGCGTTCACGGTCGTCGACGTCGATCGTGGTGCCGTTGGCGGCCATGAGCTGAGGTTTGCCGTTGCCGTTGTCCGAGCCCGCGCTCATCAGCTGTTTGTTGTCGAGGGACCGCATCCGGGTGGCCTGCGCGGTGAGCGCGACACGTTCGAGGAGAACCTCGCCACCGAAGAGCGACTGAAGGCTTTCACGCAGGGCGCTCACCTCGGCTCTGAGCGCTTCGAGTTCGTCATGGGAACGACTCTCGGCGGCCTGCCGGGTCTCCGCTTCCATCTCCAGCTCGAACTCACGGCGCGCGGCGATCTCGCGTTCCAGCTCGAGCTCGTAAACGGCCTGCGCCTCGGCGACGGCTTCTTCGCTCTGTGACACGTGCTTGCGATAGCGGACCGCCAAGAAGGCACCGATCAAGGCGGCCCACAGCGCCGCGACGATACCCAGCCGCAAGTAGCGGAGGTCGTCGGAAAGCACCAATGCGAGAGTCGCGCCGACGGCGAGAACCAAGCCGACGACAAGCCACGGCCTACCCGCAAGGCGGCCGCGCGAGTCGTCACCCACCCCGGTCATGCCCAACACCGTACCTTCTAGTAATCCGAACGAGACCTAGTCGGTACTTCGAGCGGTGCTTCTCAAGCGTTAACCGGTCGGCTGCCGATCGCCGTCCCGATCACCGCTCTCGGGGGTCCGGCAGCAGTGTTCGAGCCACAAAGCCGCAGCTACCAGGGCCACCGAGCTGACGATCCCGACCGTCGCCGAACGGAGGTCACCGCTCGCCGCGAGGAGTTCGTCACGTCGCGGAAAAAGATACGCGAAAGCCGCCAGCCAGACACCCGTCATGGCGGATCCGGCGAGCGAAGAAGCCTTGGCGAGTGCCACCGATCGGGCGACGGAGATCGCGGCCATCACCCTGCCCTCCTTGATCCGCGAACGGATGATGAAGGCGAGCACGACCTCACAAAGCGCGAGGACGAGCAGCGTCATCCCCGCGAAGAGCGGAAGCGCGGGAATGGAGCCGTAGGCGACCTGGAAGAGCAGATAGGCCAGGACCAAGCCCAGTAGGCCGGCCACCGCCAGCTCGCGTGGCCGGGTGAAGTGCATGGTTCAACGCTACCTGGCAGGCTTGACTCTCCACCAACTGGAGAGTCGAACATGAAGCACATGGGCACCGCAGCGGTTTTCACCATCGGGGAGCTGGCCAAACGGACCGGCCTGCCGGTGAAGACCATCCGCTTCTACTCCGACGAAGGCCTCCTGCCGCCGACCGACCGCACCGACTCCGGTTACCGCCTCTACGACGCCACCGCGATGGCGCGCCTGGAGCTGGTCCGAACGCTGCGAGAACTCGGGCTGGGCCTCGCGGATGTGGAGCGGGCGCTGACCAGGGAAGCGACCATCGGCGACCTCGCGGTCCAGCATGTCGCCGCCCTGGACGAGCAGATCCGACGGCTGGAATTGCGCCGGGCGGTCCTGCGAGCGGTGGCCAAACGGGACTCACCACTGGAGGAGGTCGAACTGATGAACAAGCTCGCGTCGATGTCGGACGAAGACCGCAAACGTTTGCTGGACGAGTTCTGGGCGGACATGGTCGAAGGACTCGAACTGGATCCGGAGTTCTACGGGCGGATGCGCTCGGCGAAACCGGAACTGCCCGACGACCCCACGCCGGAGCAGCTGGAGGCCTGGATCGAGTTCGCCGAACTCGTCCAGGACGAGGAGTTCCGCGCGTCCATCCGCCGGATGAGCGAGTGGCACTCCCACCTCCGAAAGGAGGACGGGGCCGACTTCGGCCAAAAACAGCAGCAACTGTGGATGGCGTGGAGCGAGAAGGCCTCCGAAGCGCTCGAAGCCGGCATCGCGCCGGACTCGGCGGAGGGCAGGGAACTGGCGGAGACGATCTTCGCGCAGTCTTCGCGGAATGGGCGGGACCCGAACGACCCCGCCTGGCGGAAGCGGCTGGCCGACGGGATGGCGATCAGCATGGATCCCCGCGCCGAACGCTACTGGTTCCTGCTGGGGAAGATGAACGGCTGGCCGTCGTTTCCCTCCCAGATGCCGCAGGCGGAATGGATCATCGCCGCCCTGCGTGCCACCCTCGCCTGAACCGCATTTCGTCCTCTGAATGCGGTAGTTCGTGGCACCAACCACCGCATTCAGAGGACTAACCGCAGGGAGGTGCGCCGCACCGAATCGCGATCGTCCTGGGGGCGGGCCGCGAGGAGGCCGGTGACGGGGCCGTGGCCGGGGAGCACCGCGTCGGGCTCGATCTCCGACCACGGGATCAGCACGCTCGCACGCTCCGGCGTGCCGGGATGCGGAAGCAACAGCCGGGGGTCGTCGGAGCGCACCCCGTCCACGGTCACTATGTCGACGTCCAGCGTGCGCGGACCCCAGCGGAGTTCGCGCACGCGCTCCGCCGCCTGCTCGGCAGCCTGCCCGGTGCGCAGCCAGTCCCAGTGATCACGCGCCGGGTCGTCGACCAGCACGACGGCGTTGAGGAAATCCGGCTGGTCCTCCACGCCCCACGCCTTCGTCTCGTAGACCGACGACACCGCGACGATCGCGGGCCGGACGGCGTCGACGGCCGACTGAAGGAACGCGAGCCGGTCCCCCAGGTTCGACCCGAGCGAAAGCAGCGCGCGGCTCATCGTTCGCGCCGTCTCGGTAAGCGCGCGTAGCGCGCGATCGGAGACTTCACCGCGCGCGCCCTCTTTCGCGGCCGCCAGGCCGCCCGAAAACGCGTTGCCGGGGTGCCGGTCACGAATACCGCCGGGAAGTCTCCGGCTCGCGCCCCGTCGGCGCGTTTTCGGTAGCGCGCGCAGAAAACACCGTGACGGCGACGTCGTCGAAGTTCAGCGGGATCGGCGCGGACGGCTTGTGCACCGTCACCTCGACGGCGGTCAGCCGCTCGTCACGCAGGACCTCGTCGGCGATCTTCCCGGCGACACTCTCGATGAGGTCGTACGGTTCACCGGCCACGATCCCGGCCGCGAGTTCGGCCAGTTCGCCGTAATGCAGGGTCTTGGTCAGGTCGTCGGACGCGGCGGCCGGGCCGAGGTCCAGCCACACGACGATGTCGACGACGAACTCCTGCCCGTCGCGCTTCTCGTGGTCGAAGACCCCGTGCCTGCCGAAGACCCGCAGGCCGGTCAGCGTGATGCGATCAGACATCGGGACTCCCCTTCCGCCAAGCGGCCGCGACGGTCACGGCATCCAGACTCGCGCCCACCTCGTGCACCCGGACGCCCCACGCGCCCGCCGACGCGGCCAGCGCGGAGACGGCGGCGGTGGCGTCCTCCCGGCCGTCCGGCGGAGCGGGATTTCCGTCCTTTCCGGCCAAGAGGCGGCCGAGGAACCGTTTGCGGGAAGCACCGACGAGTACCGGGAAGCCCAATGCCAGAAGGGAATCCAGGCCGTTCAGCAGCGCCCAGTCATGTTCGGCGTTCTTCGCGAACCCGAGTCCCGGGTCGAGCACGATCGCACCCGGGTCGACCCCGGCATTGACCGCTTCGTCCACTCGGGACAGCAGTTCGGCGCGAACGTCGCCGACGACGTCCTCATAGGACGCCAGCGCGTTCATGTCCTTGCTGTGCCCGCGCCAGTGCATGAGCACCCACGGGACACCGGTCTCCGCGGCGACCTTCGCCATGTTCGGATCGGCCAATCCACCCGAAACGTCGTTGATCACCGACGCGCCCGCCTCGATCGCGGCGGCCGCGACCTCGGCACGGGTGGTGTCCACGGACATCGCGAGACCGTCCGCCGCCAGCGAACGGATCACCGGCATGATCCGGGAAATCTCGGTCTCGGCGTCCACCCGGGACGCACCCGGCCGCGTCGACTCCCCGCCGACGTCGATCAGATCCGCCCCGCGCGCCCACATCTCGTGCGCGTGCTCCAACGCCTGCTCGACGCCGAGATAGCGGCCACCGTCCGAAAAGGAATCCGGGGTGACGTTCAGAATGCCCATCACCGCGCACCGACCCGGCCGGGGCAGGGCGGTCATCGACGGCCCTTGATCAGGTCCAGTGCCTCCGCCCGCGAGGACGCCGAAGACTGCAGCAGTCCGCGCACGGCCGACGTCGTCGTCCTGGCACCGGGTTTGCGGATGCCGCGCATGGCCATGCAGAGGTGCTCGGCCTCGACCACGACGATCGCGCCGCGGGGGTCGAGTTTGCGCATGAGCGCGTCGGCGACCTGGGACGTGAGGCGCTCCTGGACCTGGGGGCGCTTGGCGTAGAGGTCGACGAGCCGGGCCAGTTTGGACAGTCCGGTGACCTTGCCGTGCTCATTGGGGATGTACCCGACGTGGGCGACGCCGTGGAAGGACAGCAAATGATGTTCACAGACCGAGAACATCGGGATGTCCGTCACGAGCACGAGTTCTTCGTGCGCCTCGTCGAACGTGCGGTCCAGGACGTGGTCCGGTTCGGTGTAGAGCCCGGCGAACATCTCCCGGTAAGCGCGAGCGACCCGGGCCGGGGTCTCCAAGAGACCGTCCCGGTCCGGGTCCTCACCACAGGCGAGCAGGAGTTCGCGTACGGCTTTCTCGGCCCGATCCTGATCGAAGACCGGGCTCGCGCCGTTACCGCTTGGTGTCGTCCTGTCCGTCGGATTCACGCCGTTGTTGTCCTTCGTCCTGCTGCTGACCGCCGGGCTGGCCGGGCTGGTCCGCGAACCAGCCGTCACGCGGGCGGTCTTCGGCGGGACGCCAGGGCTGGTTCGGCCGGCCGCCCGGCTGGGTCGCCGGGGTCCATCCGGGAGGAGCCCCGTAGTTCGGCGGGCCGCCGACGGGCCCACCCTGGTAACCACCTGCCGGACCGCCCGGCTGCTGACCACCATATGCCTGCGGCCAGTGGCCGGTGCCGTTCGGCCCACCGTTCGGGCGGCCACCGTTGGGGTGCGCGCCCGGCTGCGGCGGAGCGTAGGGATTGGCGTTCGGGTCCGGCGGCGGAACCGGGGCGCCGTACGGCGGGCCACCGGGGAGGTCGCCGCCGCCCTGCGCGGTGCCGACCGGGGTCGGCGCCGGCTGCAGCACCGGCTGCTCCTTCTTCTCCTCCGGCGGCGGCCACGGCTCGCCGCGTTCCATCGCCAGCTCGCCGGGGGTCTTGATCGGCGGCTTGTCCGACGGCTTCCGCTCGCCGAACTCGTTGAAGATGGTGATGTGCGGGCGCTTCTCGACGGTCGCGAAGATCCGCTCGAGGTCCTTGCGGGTCAGCGTCTCCTTTTCGAGGAGTTCGATGACCAGCTCGTCCAGCACGTCACGGTAGGTGCTCAGCACGTGCCACGCCTCGGTGTGCGCGGTCTCGATGAGCTTGCGCACCTCCTCGTCGATCTCGTGCGCGACCTCGAGCGAGTAGTCCGCCTGGCGGCCCGCCGAGCGGCCGAGGAACGGGTCACCCTGCTCCTGGCCGTATTTGACCGCGCCGAGGCGGGCGCTCATGCCGTATTCGGTGACCATCGCGCGGGCGATCTTGGTCGCCTGCTCGATGTCGGAGGAGGCACCGGTGGTGGGCTCGTGGAAGACGAGTTCCTCCGCGGTCCGGCCGCCCATCGCGAAGACCAGGCGCCCGATCATCTCCGAGCGGGTCATCAGCTCCTTGTCGTCCTCCGGGACGAGCAGGGCGTGTCCGCCGGTGCGTCCGCGCGGCAGGATCGTCAGCTTGTAGACCGGTTCGATGTCCGGCATCGCCCACGCGGCGAGCGCGTGCCCGCCCTCGTGGTAAGCCGTGATCTTCTTCTCCTTCTCGGAGATGATCCGGCTCTTGCGGGCGGGGCCGCCGACGACGCGGTCGACGGATTCCTCCAGCGCGGCGTCGGTGATCACGTGCCCGTTCTCGCGGGCGGTGAGCAGCGCGGCCTCGTTGAGCACGTTCGCGAGGTCGGCGCCGGACATGCCGACGGTCCGCTTCGCGAGACCGCTCAGGTCGGTGCCCTGCGCGATCGGCTTGCCCTTGGCGTGCACCTCGAGGATCGCCTTGCGGCCGCGCATGTCCGGTGCGGACACCGGGATTTGGCGGTCGAACCGGCCGGGGCGCAGGAGCGCCGGGTCGAGGATGTCGGGACGGTTGGTCGCGGCGATCAGGATGATGCCGCCGCGCGCGTCGAAGCCGTCCATCTCGACGAGGAGCTGGTTCAGCGTCTGCTCGCGCTCGTCGTGGCCGCCGCCGAGGCCGGCGCCGCGCTGGCGGCCGACCGCGTCGATCTCGTCGACGAAGATGATGCAGGGCGCGTTCTGCTTGGCCTGCTCGAAGAGGTCGCGGACCCGCGAGGCGCCGACACCGACGAACATCTCGACGAAGTCGGAACCGGAGATCGTGTAGAACGGCACGCCGGCCTCGCCGGCGACGGCTCGGGCGAGCAGCGTCTTACCGGTACCGGGCGGCCCGTAGAGCAGGACGCCCTTGGGGATCTTCGCGCCGAGTGCCTGATAGCGCGCGGGGTTCTGCAGGAAGTCCTTGATCTCGTACAGCTCTTCGACGGCCTCGTCGGCGCCCGCGACGTCCCCGAAGGTCGTCTTGGGCATGTCCTTGTTGAGCTGTTTGGCCTTCGACTTGCCGAAGTTGAGGACGCGGTTCCCGCCGCCCTGCGCGTTGTTCATCATCCACATCAGCAGGCCCAGCACCAGCGCCAACGGGATGGCGAAGATCAGGATCTGGGTGAGGACGTTCTGCTGGGTGACCTTGGTGGTGAACTTGACCGGGTTGTCACCGTTCTTGAGGCCGATGAGCTGCCCGTAGACGGTGCCCGCGACGTTCGCCGGGTATTGGGCGATGATCTGGTCGACCTGCTGGCCGTCGACCTCGATCTTCTTGTTCAGGAGCAGCTTGACCTGCTGCTCCTTGTCCTCTTGCGAGGCTTCCTTGACGTTGTTCGCGGTGATCTGCTGATTCGCGACCGAGATGGGCACCTGGGTATAGCCACGATCACTGTCGAAGATCGTGTTGTACGCGAGAAACGCCAGTACCGCCGCGAGAATCCAGAGCACTGGGTTCTTGAGCACGCTCTTCCGGTTCATACGACTCGGCCCTGGTGGCCTCGACCCTTCCTGGTTGGGCGGCTGCTGTGATACCCGCCATCATGATCTTGACGACCCATGGTGCTCCGACACCCGCCCCTCAGGATACCGCCCGCCTGGACGGACGAGGGTGGTGAGCCTCTCGGAGGTAAACGGTGGACACCTCGCGAGGGTTCCCGGACGGGGGACGCGCCGGTCACCCTAACGTGTGTCGACCGCCACACCGGCGACCATTTCGCCCAACCTCGTCCGCAGTGCCTTGACGTCGGCGGGTGAGACGGTGACCCATTCGCGGCCGTCCGGTCCGGCCTGTGACGTGCTGAGGTAGCGCCCGCTGACGGTGTCGAACCAGCCGAGGACGCGGGACCGCTGCTTGGCGCCCACGTGGGACCGGCTGTTCGCCGCCAGCTGACCGCCGCGCAGCCGCGGCTGGCCGGTGAGCTTGCCGAACGCCTCGCGCGGGTCCGCGGTGATGCGTTCACTGAGTGAGACGCGCGGCTTCTCCTTGCGACGGGCCTTCGCCGCTTCGGGCTCTTCGGCCTGCTTCGTCGGATTGACCGCGGCGCGGATCGGCGGGGTCCGGCGGGCGTCGTCTATCGGCAGGGTGACGGACGCCTCCGAGCCCCGCTGTCCCGGCGGCAACAGGTCGACGACCGCTGTCGGCAGCCCGTCGGCCGGTGCCTCGCGCAGCCAGATGCCGGTCTGGTCCTGGATCGCCAGTACGCCGTTGCGGCCGTCGGTGGCGCCGAGCACGGCGACCGTCGGGGCCTGGAACTCGGGGATGTGCAGTGCGTCGATGGTCAGCGAGCCGCGGGCGAGGAGATACAGCCAGTCCTCGATCTTCGGCTCCAACCGCCCCCGGCTGTCGCGGATGCCGCGGGCCTTGAGTTCGACGTCGGTGCGGTTGCGCAGCGCCCGGCGCTCGGCCTCGGTCGCGCCGTGCGAGCGGTTCCGCAGCGGATACGGCAGGTCGCCGAGTTCGGCGGACTCCCAGAGGAAGTCGAACGCCATCGGCGTGAAGTGTTCCTGATGCATTGCTCCGTGCCCTCCCGGCACCTTGGCTCTTGCTGCGGGGGCCTGTGCGCGGCTGGTCGCTGTGCGTCAGGGCGGCCCCGGAGGTTCACGATAGCGAAGGGGTACGACAGACGGCGGGCGGATGGGCGAAAGGGCACGGGTGCGTGCGCTAAAACCCGTGGTGAAGGTCCGTGAAGGCCTCCTTCCCTACCTTCACGGTAGGGAAGGAGGCCTTCACGGACCAGGAGATATGGGCAAAAGGTAACTATCGGACATTTCTACCTTGAAGATGTTCTTTGTGGACGGTCGGGTGGATCAAGTGCCGCCCGCTCGTGGGGCGCGGTGGCCTGGCCACGGCCCGCCCGCACTCCAGCCGCCGACCAGGAGCAAAGAACGCCATGAAAGGTCCTTTCCTTGCAAATTCTGCAAGGAAAGGACCTTTCATGGCACGCGAGAGATACTTAAAGCGCGACAGAAGCTTCAGAAGCGATCTTCCCCAGCATTTCCGTGAGCCGGTGCCGCAGGGTCGCCGGGTCCGCGGGCGCGACGGTGATCCAGTCCCGGCCGTCGGAGCCGCGCGTGGCCTGGGTGAAGTACCGGCCCGACTGCGTGTCGAACCAGCTCAGCACGGCGGATCGGCTACGCGTGCCGTGACGGCTGCGCGCGTTGGCACCGAACTGGCCCCCGCGCAGCCGCGGTTGGGCCTGGAGCCGCGAGAGGGCTTTGCGGTCCTCGTCGGAGGTGGCCCGGCCGTCGACCTGCGGCTGGCGCCGCTGCAGGAAGTCCGCCCCCGAAGCGCCGACGAGTCCGTCCAAGGGGAGGGTGATCGACTTTTCCGTACCGCGCGAACCCGGCGGCAGGAGGGAGACGATCGCGCTCGCGAGGCCGTCCGGGGCGATGGGGTGGAAGTGGAAACCGCGCGGATCCTGAACCGTCAGCAGGCCCTGGCCGCCGAGCATCGACGCGACCGCGAGCAGCGGTTCGGTGTTGGGGTTGTTGAGCTGGACGCAGTCCAGGCTCAGATCCGGCCTCGCGAGGACGCCGAAGAAGTCTTCGATGTGGGGTTCGGGCCGCCCGCGCTCGTCGGCTAGACGGCGCTGGTTCAGCGACTGGAGTACCTGCTGCCGCAGGGCGCCGCGCTCGTCGACGGTCGCCCCGTGCGAGCGGAGCCGCAGCGGGTACGGCAGCTCGCCGACGTTCGCGCCCTCCCACAGGAAGTCCATTTCGACTGCCGCGAGCAGTTCACCGTTCGCCATGAAACGCCCCCATACAGGTCAGCGGGCGCGCGGCCGGTTCGGCCGCGCGCCCGGTGAAAACCGCTCTAGCGATCGTCGTCTTCGGTCCAGGCCCCGATGACCGGCGGCGGGGTCGCCTCGTTGGCGCCGAAGGCGTCGTCCGGGTCCGGCTCGATGAGGAACGACGCGTGCGTGTGCTCCTCTTCCTGTTCGGCCTGCGCGCCCATGCCCATGCCGCCGCCCATGCCCTGCATCGGCGGGGTGGCGGCGCCACCGATGGTGCCGCTGGAGGACACGATGCCCTGCTGCGGAACGGCCTGGGACGCGGCACTCTGCGCGGGCGCGTTGTCGGTCGCCGCGGCGTCGGTGCTGTCGGTCTCCTTGGCACCGGACTTGTTGCCCTGCCCCAGCGCCTTCGCACCGGCGTAGCCGAGGCCACCACCGAGCGCTGCGGCGGTGAGTGCCTGGCCGAGGCCGTTGCCACCGCCCGCCGACGGGGCGGGCGAGCTCATCGGGACACCGGAGCCGGAGGAGACACCGGCACCAGGTCCGGCCGCGACACCCGAAGCCGGTGCGGCGGGCGTGTAACCGGCCTGCGAGAACACACCCGAGTCCGGTCCACCGTGGACGGCCGCGGCGTGCTGGGCGCCTTGCACGCCGCCGTAACCGTGCGTGCCGGCGAGGACGGGGGTGCCGGAGACGGCGCCGGGGTTGATGCCGCCGCCGACGTTGCCGACACCGCTGAACGAGGCGCTGTTGTGCGTGGCCGTCGGCTTCATGCCGAGGGATTCGGGGCCGAAGCTCGGGGTCGAGCTGTCGACCTCGCTCATCTCCTTGGTGTAGGCCTCGAGGAACCTGGCCTGCTCCGCCCGCACTTCCTTGTCCTGGTCGGCGAGGGGCTTCTGGTCGGTGACCATGCCGAGCGGGCCCGCGGCGAGGGCCTGGCCCATCGCCTTCTCCGGGCTGTAGTCGGTGGGCTTCGGCATCAGCTTGACCTTGGTCGCGGCGTCGGCCTGCTTCTGCAGCCTGTCCGACATCGTGACCGCGGCTTCGGAGGCCTGCGAGCCCGAGTTCGCGATGGCGACCAGCGCGCCCTGCGCACTCGCCGCGCCCTGGCCGATCCAGGCGGCGCCCAGTTCGGAGATCGCGTTGTAGAGGTCGTTCGATGCCTGGCTCAGCTGGCTCCCGTGCGAACTCCACGTCTGGCTCAGCGCGGTCGCCGTGCTGGGGTCGTTGCCGATGTTGGCCTGGTTCCACAGGTCCTGGCTGGTCGGGGCGTTCTCCCAGTTCGGCGGGTTCGTGATGACGCGGTCGGCGCCGACCTCGAAGCCGTCCGAACGGCCGCGGGCGGACGCGACGATGTTCTCGGACTGCCCGCTGTCGCCCAGCTGGACCGGGGTGCTGCTGCTCTCGCCGTAAGAGTCGGCGCTGTGCTTCGGTGGCATGGCTTTCTGACTCCCCCTCAGACGTTACGGAACGGCCGGGCCGCGTCCTGGTCGATCTCGTGATAGCGCGCCATGGCGGTCACGATGCCGGACTCGGCGGCCTCGTACTGCTGGTACAGGTTCTGGAGCGCGGCGGCGTACGAGTCGCCTCCGCCGTCGGCGCGGTTCGCGACCTTCGCGGCGATGGCGTGACCGACCGGGTTGTCACCCAGCTTCGGCGCCTGCCCCAGGTCCCCCGACCGGTTCAGCAGCGCCTCGATGGCGTCCTTGCCGGTACGGATCTTGTTCAGGACGGTCTGGGCCGCGTCCGGGTCGATCCCGACCTGACCCTGGGCCGCGGCGTTCTTGAACGCGTTCACGTCCGCCAAGCTGCTGTTCCCCATCTGAGCTCTCTCCGTTTCCCCCGGGCCAGGCCACACGGCTGCGTCGGCATTGGTCTTCGCATAGGTTAACGCACTCGAACGCTGCCTATGACGCGTTCCCGGTGCTCAGGGTTCCGCATTTCCGCGGCCGCGGGCAAGCGGTTCTCACGACGTGTAGACGTGCGGATCCAGGGTGCCGATGTAGGGCAGGTCCCGGTAACGCTCCGCGTAGTCCAGGCCGTATCCGACGACGAATTCGTTGGGGATGTCGAACCCGATGTACTTGACCGGTACGTCGACCTTGACCGCCTCCGGCTTGCGCAGGAGCGAGACGACCTCGAGCGAGGCCGGGTTGCGGCTGGCGAGGTTCTTCAGAAGCCAGGACAGCGTGAGCCCGGAGTCGACGATGTCCTCGACGATGAGCACGTCGCGGCCGGCGATGTCGCGGTCGAGGTCCTTGAGGATCCGCACCACACCCGACGACGAGGTCGCCGAGCCGTAGGAGGAGACCGCCATGAATTCGAGCTGGGAGGGAAGAGGGAGTGCCCTGGCGAAGTCGGTCATGAACATCACCGCGCCCTTGAGCACCCCGACGAGCAGGAGGTCTCCCTGCCCGGCGCCGGGTCCGTCGGCCGGGTAATCCGCGGCGACCTGCGCGGCCAGCTCGGCGATCTTGTCGTTGATCTGCTGCTCGGTGACGAGCACGGAGGCGATCTCGCCTTCGTACACGGGAGGTTCCCCTCTAGGTGGTGGAATGGGGTGCTGACACCGAGAGCCTGCCATGCGCCCGCCCGGCCACCAAGTCGCCGGGTAGCCAGACTCCGCCCTGACCCCGCCAGTTCCCCACCAGCGCGTCGACCGAACGCAGGTGGGCGTCGGTGAGTTCGCGGACGCCGGAGTCCAGCAGCCACCTGCGGAGGACACGCCGTCGCAGCGCGGGCGGCTCGGTGGCGAGCACCGCGATGTCGAGCCCGTCCTCGGTGAAGGCACGCAGGTAGACGTCTCCGGCGAGTGTGTCCAACGCCTCGGTGTCCTCGCGCAGTTGCGCCGCCGTGCGGGCCAGCGAGGCCGCGACTCCGCCGGACAGCACCTCCTCCAGGAGGGGTAGTACTTCCGTACGCAACCGGACACGGGTGAAGCGCGGGTCCTCGTTGTGCGGGTCCTGCCAGGGGTCGACGCCGAGCGCGCGGCACGCCTGCCGGGTGGTGGCGCGGGTGACGCCGAGCAGCGGTCGTCCCCAGGGCGGGTCGTGCGGCCGCATGCCGGCGAGCGAGCGCGGTCCCGAACCCCGCCCGAGGCCGAGCAGCACGGTTTCCGCCTGGTCGTCGAGGGTGTGGCCGAGGAGGACGAGGCCGTGTCCCTCCGGCAGCGCCGAACGCAGCGCGCGGTACCGGGCCCGGCGGGCCGCCGCTTCCGGACCGCCCGCGCCCACCACCTTCACCGTGAGGACCTCGGCGGTGTCGACGCCCAGTTCACGAGCGGTGCTCGCCGCCTTCGCCGCGGTTTCGGCGGAGCCGTCCTGGAGGCCGTGATCGACGACGAGTGCCCGCACCTTCAGCCCGGCGCGGGAGCCGGTGAACGCGGCCGCTTCGGTGAGCGCGAGCGAGTCCGCACCACCCGAAACGGCGACGCACACCTCGCCACCGGCGTCGGCCGACGCGAGGAAGTCCCGCACGGCCGTCCGCACGGCCGCGATCGCCGGATCCGGCCCGCTCACCCGTGCAGACGCCGTACCCAGGCCGCCGGATCGGTGATCTCGGCCCTGGTCGGCAGCGTGTTCGGCGACGTCCACACCGCGTTGAAGCCGTCCATGCCGACGGCATCGACGACGTGCTTGGTGAACTTCGCGCCCTGTTCGTACTGACGCATCTTCGCGTCGATCCCGAGCAGGCTGCGCAGTACCCGATCGATCAGCCCGCCGCCCTTGCGCCGCGCGGTGAACCGCGACCGGATCAGCTCGACGCTCGGCACGACCTGCGGCCCGACGGCGTCCATCACGAAGTCGGCGTGCCCCTCCAGCAACGTGGAGAGGGCGAGGAGCCGGTCGAACACCGCGCGTTCGCTCGGCGACTGCAGGAGTTCGGCGAGACCGGCACCGCCCGTCTTGCCCTTGCCGATCTGCTTGATGGTGTCCGGCAGCCGCCCGACCAGGTCGCTCAGCCCGTCCGCGTCGCGGCCGGCGAGTCCGCCGATCAGGCGCTCGACCTCGTCGGCGAAGTAGTCGCGCAGCCAGGTGACCGCGGTGAACTGCAGCCGGTGGGTGCATTCGTGCAGGCAGACCCACAGCCGGAAGTCGTGCCCCGGCACGTCCATCGCGCGCTGGGCGGCGACCACGTTCGGCGCGACGAGTACCAGCCGGCCACGGCGGTCCGGCCCGCCGAACGGGTCGTACTGGCCGAGTACGCGGGAAGCGAGGAACGCCAGCACCAGACCGGTCTGCACCCCGGCGCCGGAGGCCAGCACGGGCCCGAGCGGCCCGCCCTGCGCCTGCGGCAGCGCGCGGCCGGTGAGCGCGTCGAGCCCGGACGCGGCCGAGCGGACCCAGCCGGGCCTGTCGACGACCTCGGCGGACAGCAGCGGCAGGTCGAGGCCGAGCCCGGTCAGCTCACGGACGTGCCCTTCCGCCTCGCTGGTCAGCTCACGCAGATCGGCGACGGCTGCTTCGGCCTCTTCGCGATCGACCACCGGGCCGCCGCGCACCAGGAGGGCACCCGTCGAGGCGGCCAGGGACCAGTCGACCATTGAACGTGTCTTGGTCGGCGCTTCCTCAGTCACTCTTATGACGCTACCCGCTGAAAGGCCGAATTCAGCCGCGACTTCCTCACGCTCCGATTCCGGTCGTGCGCTCAGCGGCAGCCGCACTTGTGCAGCGTCGCCGCGACGACGTCGAGCGCGGCCCTGCCCTTGTTCTGGTCCGAACCGGACGACATCAGCGCGAACACCAGCATCCGGCCGTCGGTGTCGAGCACCACGCCGGCCAGGGTGTTCACCCCGGACAGTGTCCCGGTCTTGCCGCGCACCCAGCCCCGGCCCGCCGACGACGCAGGATCGCTGTAGCGCTTCTCCAGCGTCCCGCTGCCACCCGCGACGGGGAGCCCGGCGAGCATCGGCCGCAGTTTGGCCGTCCTCGGATCCTGCCCGTCCGGCGCCGCCGCGACGGCGAGGATCTCGCTGAGCACCTTCGCCGGGATCTTGTTCTGGTCGGACAGCCCGCTGCCGTCGTTGAGCTGGACACCGGTGAGGTCGAAACCGGCCTGCTTCAGCACCTCCATCGTCGCGGTCGCGCCACCGGCGAACGACGGCTCCCCGCCCTTCGCCAGCGCGATCTGGCGGGCGAGGGCGTCGCCGAGCATGTTGTCCGAAAGCTGCAGCAGCGAGTTGGCGAACTCCGTCAACGGCTGCGACTTGACCTCGCCGAGCACCTTCGCGTCCTTCGGCGCCGTCGCCGTACCGCCCGCTTGGGCTTCGAGCTTTCCGGCGATCTTCTGGGTCAGCGCCATCGCCGGATTCGCGACGCGGGATGAGTGGTCGTTCTTCGGATCGGTGCGGCCGCCGTCGGCCATCACCGGGACGACCGGCGCCATGTAGGTGTTCCCGGCGGCGGTGTCCTCGGGATCCCAGCCCACCGCGGCCGTCGGCCCTTTGAACAGGCTCGCGTCGAGCTGGACCTTGGAGATCTTGCCGCCGGAGGCCTTCTTGACCTGGGCGACGAGGTCGTCGACGTGGGCGGCGCCCGGGTACAGCGGCGAGTCGGTGCCCAGCGGGAGCGAGGTCAGCGTCGGGTCGCCGCCCGCGACGAGGATGACCGTGCTCGGATCCGCGCCCTGGACGATCTTCGTCGAGATCTGCATCCCGTGGTCGAGTGACAGCAGCGCGGCCGCGACGACGAGGAGCTTCGTGGTCGACGCCGGGGTCAGCGGGGTGGCGGAGTTCTTGTCCCAAAGGACATCACCGGTCGCCGCGTCCACGACGGTGCCGGTGAGCGTGCCGAGGTCGGCGGAACCCGCAGGGCCCTTGAGCGCGGCGGCGAGCCCTTCCTTCGTCGGCCCGGAGCCGTTGACGTCCGGACCGTGCAGGACGCGGGTGACGCCGGCGGGCTTCGGGATGTCGCCCTTCGGCGCGTTCGGCGCCCAAGGCAGGCCGAGCCGGTTCGACACCTTCGGCATCGCGGCGGCCCCGCCCAGCCCGGCGAGCAGCAGCACCACGACCACGGTGGTGATCACGAGGACCTTGCGCTTGCGCTTCTTCGGCTTCGGCGGGGGCGCGGCCTCGGTGTCGGTCTCGGCGGCCGGGGGTTTCTCCGAGGGCGGTTCGGGCTGCCGCATCCCGACGGTGGCTTCGGCGTCCAAGCGCTCTTCGGCCGGCTCGATGCGGACCGGCCGCGCGTGCATGCTCGCCGACGGGACCGGCGCCGGACGTGGTGGCTCGACCCGGTTCTGCTCGGGACGGCGCTCCGGCTCTCGCGGCGAAGGCGCCGGGGGTTCCTCCAGACGCGGCTCCTGGCGCTGGGGCTCCTGACGGGACTCGGGCCTCGGCTCGGGATCACGCGACGGCGTGCGGGTACTCCGGTCGAACTGGTCCCAGTCCGGTTCGTCCTGACGCTGCTGCTGGACGGGCTTGACGAAGAGCGTCTTCGGCTCCTCGGGTTCCTTCGGCTCGACCGGGGTCACCGGTGCGAAGGCCGACCACCGCGGGGTGGGGGTCTCGGGGACGTCCGGTTCGTCCTCGACCTCGACCACGGGCTGGAACCAGCCGCCACTTTCGGGTGTGACCTTCGGCACGGACAGCTCTTCGGTCTTGCCGCTCGCCTGGCCCGACATCGGCAGCCAGACGGTGGACTCGCCGTTCCCTTCGGCACCCTTGGGCTCGGTGGATGAGGTGTCCTTGTCGTCCGACGGCCACCTCGGGTCATCGTTTTCCGGCACTCAACACTCCTTCATCCACCGCCCGGGGAAGGGGCCAAGCTCACATACGGCCACATCGATGCGACCGCCCGAGCCCCCGTGGTCCACACTAGTGAAGACAAAGACCATGATTTCGGTGAGCCGTCGCGACGGCGGGGCGTACCAAAGACGAGAGCAGCGAGGCCGGCGTGGAATTCGACGTCACTATCGAAATCCCCAAGGGGGAGCGCAACAAGTACGAGGTGGACCACAAGACCGGTCGGATCAAACTCGACCGGACGCTGTTCACCGCCACCCAGTACCCCGCCGACTACGGCTTCATCGACGACACCCTCGGTCAGGACGGCGATCCGCTCGACGTGCTGGTGCTCGTCCAGGAGCCGACCTTCCCGGGTTGCCTGATCCGCTGCCGCGCGATCGGCATGTTCCGGATGACCGACGAGAAGGGCCCGGACGACAAGGTCCTGGCGGTCCCGACGAACGACCCGCGCCTGGAGCACCTGCGCGACATCCACCACCTGAACGAGTTCCACAAGCTCGAGATCCAGCACTTCTTCGAGGTGTACAAGGACCTGGAGCCGGGCAAGAGCGTCGAAGGTTCGTCCTGGGTCGGGCGTGCCGACGCCGAGGCCGAGATCAAGCGTTCGCTGGAGCGTGAGACCGACAGGCTGGCCAAGGAGGCCATCGACGGTCCCGCGGCTCACTAGTTCTCTGCATCGAAGGGGCCCTTCACCGCGTCTGACGTGGTGAAGGGCCCCTTCGCGTTCCGCCGCGATTAGTCGACTGCTTGCGGCGAGGGGGCGTGAGCTGGGTGCTCGGTACAGGTGGTCGCGAGTGGCGATTCGGGTTAGAGCGAAGTCTCTTAGGTACCTGTTCGTGGCCCGCGGCTTCGCTGGCGTGAAGTACATGATGGCCTCCTTCCTTGCGTCTAGCGCAAGGAAGGAGGCCATCATGTACTGGGGAAGGTGTGGAGGACTCCTGCAGGACTCTGAGTCCCGCATTTGGGTACTTACGCCTGACCCCGCTGGCATCGCCGCCCCGTCTCACACCTTGATCACGACCTGGGAATCGGCAACCCGCACAAGCCCCACACCAATGGGTAACCAAAGACAAGTCCCCAAGGAGTCCCTCACGGCCAGGCGGCTACCGGGTTCACCCGCGGTAGGTGCCTAAACACTCTTGGCCAGGACCCGGATCGCCACTCATGACCAACCCGGCCACCCGCACCGGAAGCGCCACGCCTCGGCTAGGCCGAGTAACCCGGGATCGGGAAAGGCGTGAGGAATTCGCGGATCTCGGCGGCGATGGTGTCCAAAGCGGACTGTTCCTCGGCCGCCGCCGCGGTGATCGTGCGGTCGATCCAGTCCGCGACCTGTACCTGGTGCTCCGGCTTGAGCCCGCGGGTGGTGATCGCGGAGGTGCCGAGCCGGATGCCCGACGGGTCGAACGGCTTGCGCGGGTCGAACGGCACGGTGTTGTAGTTCAATTCGATCCCGGCGCGGTCCAGCGCCTGCGCGGCGGGTTTGCCCGGCACGTTCTTGTTGCTCAGGTCGATCAGCAGCAGGTGGTTGTCGGTACCACCGGACACGAGGTCGTAGCCGCGTTCGGTCAACGCCTCCGCGAGCGCCTTCGCGTTGGCCACGATCGCGTGGGCGTACTCGGCGAACTCCGGTTTCCGCGCCTCGCCGAGCGCCACCGCGATCGCCGCGGTCGTGTGGTTGTGCGGGCCGCCCTGCAGGCCCGGGAACACGGCCTTGTCGACGGCCTTCGCGTGGTCGGCGTCGGAGAGGATCATCGCGCCGCGCGGACCGCGGAGTGTCTTGTGCGTGGTCGTGGTGATGACCTGCGCGTGCCCGACCGGCGACGGGTGCGCGCCGCCCGCGACGAGCCCGGCGATATGCGCGATGTCGGCGACCAGGACGGCGTCGACCTCACGGGCGATCTCCGCGAACGCGGGGAAGTCGATGGTGCGCGGGATCGCGGTGCCGCCCGCGAAGATCAGCTTCGGCCGGTGCTGGAGCGCGAGTTCACGCACCTGGTCGAGGTCGACGCGGCCGGTCTCCTTGCGGACGCCGTAGCGGACCGGGGTGAACCACTTGCCGGTCGCGGAGACACTCCAGCCGTGCGTGAGGTGGCCGCCGTCCGGCAGCGCCATGCCGAGGACGGTGTCGCCCGGCTGCGCGAAAGCGAGGTACACCGCGAGGTTCGCCGGGGAGCCGGAGTACGGCTGGACGTTGGCGTGGTCGACGCCGAAGACGGCCTTCGCGCGCTCGATGGCGAGATTTTCGACCTGATCGATGAGCTGCTGGCCCTCGTAGTACCGCTTGCCGGCGTAGCCCTCGGAGTACTTGTTGGTGAGGACGGTGCCGGTCGCCTCCAGCACCGCCTGGGAGACGTAGTTCTCGGACGCGATCAGGCGGATCTTGTCGTGCTGGCGTTTCGCCTCGTCCTCGACCAGTCCCGCGATCTGCGGGTCGGCGGCGGCGAGCGCGGAAAGTGCGGGCTGGTGTGTCATCGGACGTACTCCTGCCAGAGACGGCCGGACCCAGGCGCGCGGTACCGGCCTTGTCGTCGCTTCCCGGTGGTGCTCCACCTCAAATGGCGCCAGTCGCTGGTGCACACCAGACTAGTGCACTCCGCTCGCGCGGGACTCGGCATGCGGACGATGTCCGGCACACCAACGGCGGCTGCAGCCCGCCGTGCGATCACAGAACGCCTGTGCGCAGACGGCGCAGCGTTTGAGGCGCCGCCAGCCGCCGAACGCGACCAGTTCGGCCAGCCCGGAAGCGGCCGCGACCAGGTCGCCGCAGCCCGGCCACGACGTCACCTGCACCAAGCGCCAAGTGTTCCCGGTGCGAGAAAGCCGTGGCGCCGCACCGTTCGCCGCCAGGATCCGGTTGAGCCGGTCCGCGGCCGCGTCTTCGTCCGGCAGTGCCGCCGCCACCCCGGCGAGCCACGGATTTCCCTGTGCCAGCAGCCTTTCCGCGACCCCGAGTGCCGGGTCGAGGTCGCGGAAAGGCGGCACGATCACGTGCTTGCGCGTCACGGTTCTTCGATCGCGACGCCCATCGAGCGGGCGGTGCCCGCGATCGTGCGCATGGCCGCTTCGAGATCGCCGGTGTTGAGATCCGGCAGTTTCCGTTCGGCGATCTCCCGCAGCCGATCCTGCGTGAGCTTCCCGGCGACCTCGTGCCCCGGACGGCCGGATCCCTTGCCGCCCAAGGCTTTCTTGATGAGGAACGACGCGGGCGGCGTCTTCAGCCGGAGTTCGAAGGAGCGGTCCTCGAACACCGACACGACCACCGGGACGATGTCGCCGCGCTGCGAGGCGGTCGCCGCGTCGTAGGCCTTCTTGACCTCGACGAGGTTCACGCCGGTCTGGCCGAGCGTCTTGCCGAGGTCGACCACCGGCGCGTCGCCCGCGGTCAGCTCGAGAGTCGCCTGGTGTGTTTTCTTCTTCGACTTCGGTGCCATGCGACCGAAGCTAAGGTCTCCAGTTACTGGAGAGTCAATCGATCTGCTTGACGCTCTCCGCATGCCTGCGCGCCAGCTCCTGGTAGATCACCGCGTTGTGCTCGACCCAGCCGCGGGCGGTCCCGTCGAGCGGGACGTGCTTCTTCGCCGGGCTGCCCATGGCGACGGTCTCGGGCGGGATGATCATGCCGGGCGTCACCGTGGCACCGGCCGCGACGAGGGCCTTCGCCCCGATCTGCGCCTTGTCGAGCACGGTCGAGCCGTTGCCGATCAGGGCCTGCTCGCCGATCGTGCAGTCGTGCACGAGGCACTGGTGCCCGACGGTGACGTTCTTGCCGACCTCGGTCACGCCGCCGTTGACGTGGATGACCGAGTTGTCCTGGATGTTGGCGCCCTCACGGATGAGGATCCGCCCGAAGTCGGCGCGCAGGACGGCGCCGTACCAGACGGAAGCGCCCTTCTCGACGACGACGTCGCCGATCAGGGTGGCGGTGGGGGCGATCCACGCTTCGGGATCCACCTGGGGACGGTGCCCCTCGAATTCGAACATCGGCATGCCTCGCACCCTATGCCGAAAGTCCGTGAAGGCCTCCTTCCCTACCTTGAGAGTAGGGAAGGAGGCCTTCACGGAACTCTGGAGCGTCAGCCGATGGCGGTGTTCAGCAGGAGGTCCACGGCCTTGTCGTTACGCGTGGTCTCCCGGACGATCACCTCGTCGGGCGGGTAGAAGCCGGGGTTGGAGCCCCGCGGGTACATCTCGAAGGTGAAGCTCAGGATCTTGTGCGTGCCCCACATCCAGTCGTCGATCGTCCCGTCCGTGATGTACAGGTCGCTCGACTGCTGCGGCGTGTAGCCGTTGGTCGCCGCCAGCTGCCTGCCCAGCGTCTGGAAACGCTGCGCCTCGGCCGCGGTCATCCCGGGCGCGGTGTCGTTGTAGGTGAAGCCGAACGGCCACAGCACGAGCTCCGAATAGGTGTGGAAGTCGATGCTCGCCTTGATCTGCTGGACGCCGCCGATCTTGCGCGAGTTCACGAAGTTGGACACCGCCCTGGTCTCCGGGGCGGAGAAGGCGGAGGGACCGCGGTAGGTCTCACTGGTCGTCGAGCCCGACGAACCGCCGCAGCAGCCCCAGTTGTAACCCCAGTTGCGGTTGGGGTCGGTGCCGTTGCCCTGCCGGTTCTTGCGCCAGTACTTGTAGCTGCCGCCGGAGATGTCGTACTCCGAGCCGTCCGGGTTCACGTTCGGGATCACGTAGATCTCGGTGCTGTCGACGAAGCGCTTGATCGCCGGGTCGGAGGCGTAGCCCTGGGTGAACCGGTTCACGATCCGCAGGCACATCTCGGTGGTGAGGTGCTCGCGCGCGTGCTGGTTGCAGGTGAAGAGGACTTCGGGCTCGTTCTCGTCGGTCGCGACGTTGTCGCTGATCTTGAGCATGTTCAACGCGCGGCCCTGGTAGGAGTTGCCGACGCTGCTCAGCCGCGCGATCGAACCGTAATTGGTCTGCGCGTTGCGCAGTTCCGTCGTGACCTCGGCGTAGTTGTGGAAGCCGGAATCCGACGGCGGGAAGTCGTTGATCGCGTTCGTGCTCACCTGGGGCGAACGGTCGACGACACCGCGCTGCTCGACACGGAAGCCGAGCGAGCGGACCTTCGCCGCGTCGGAAGCTTCGCCGATGAACGTCGTGCTGCCGCCCGCGGAGCCGAGGACGTCGACACCCAGCCGGGAGATCTGCGTGCGCTGCTGCGCGGTGCCGGTCCCGAAGACCTCGTAGATCTGGACCTGCGCGTCTTCGGCCTGCTGGTCGGCGGTCGCCGGGCTCGCGGCGACCGGGATGGTGAACGCCGCGACGGCCGCGATCGCCGCGGCCATGCACCGTCTTATGCGCATCGTCGTCTCCTAGCTGTGGGGCAAGGGAAGGGAACCCCACCATGGCCGGAGCCGGACGGACCGAACAATCCGTAACGGTACGGATCTAATGCGTATTTCTAGCCGTAGTTCGCGAAACAGAGCGCTTCGATGTCGCCGCGCAGCGCGGCGAACGGCCGCCGCCGCACACGCTGCTGGACGATGGCGCCGAGCAGATAGGACAGCAGCGCCCTCCCCCGTGCCCGCGGGTCCTCCACGTCCAACGGCGCGAGCAACTCCGCGAGCAGTTCGGTGATCGACGTCAGCATGACGTCGATGGCCTGCGGGTGCTGCGCGCGGCTCGCGGCGATCCAGTATTCGAACCAGAGGAAGGCGGCGTTCGGGTGGCCGGAGAACTCGGCGAGGAACGCCTCCAGCACGGCGAAGAGCCGCTCATCCGGGTGATCGTGCTTCGCCGAGATTTTGCGCAAATCGGCCGTGAACGTTGTGATGTGCGCCGCCATCGCCCGGTCGATCAGGACGTCGATGTCCGCGAAGTAGTAATGAATCGCACTCTTCGTGAGCGGCCCGGCCTCCGCGATCGCGCGAACGGTGCAGCCGGCGAGCCCGTCCCTGGCCAGCACGATCCGCGCCGCTTCGACGATCTGTTCCTGTTTCTGCAGCTGGTTGGGGGAGAGCCGCGCGCTGCGGCCGGGAACGGCGGTCACGAAGTTCCTTACATGAAGTAGTCAGGACAGGAGACCTGAAGCTTAGGGCAGGCGTCCTGGACGATCACAGCGGGTGAAAAATCGAGGTGGCTCGCGGCCGTTCTGTAGCGGACAATGCGCGGCATGGTGACCACAGGGGACAACGGGTTCAGCCCGGCGGCACGCCGGCAGCTGGAAAAGGAACTCGCCGATCTGCGTGCGCAGCGCGACGCGATGGCGCCGCTCGTCGGCGCGCAGGAACGGACCGGCGACGCGGCCGACCAGGCGGAGGTGCTGGACCGGGCGGAGGCCGCCGCCTACCTCGACCGGCGGATCGCCGACGTCGCCGCGAAACTCGAGCACGGCGGCCGGAACAGCAAGGGCCTGCTGCCCGACGGCACCACCGTCACCCTCAGGTTCGCCGACGGCGACGAAGACGAGCTTCACATCGTCACGATCCCGGGTGAGGACGCCGACGCCTCCACGGTCACCTCGGACAGCCCGCTCGGCCTCGCGCTCGTGGGCGCCAAGGAGGGTGACGAGATCAAGTACCGGACGCCGCGCGGCGAGACCAGCGCCACCGTCGTCACGCTGAAGCCGCCAGCCTGATCTCGGTCCAGGTGGTCGTGAGTGGCGATTCGGGTGCTAGCCAAGGGTGGTTCAGCAGCGCGTGGAACTCGACCTTCACACCTTTCCCAGTACATGATGGCCCCCTTCCTTGCGCTAGGCGCAAGGAAGGGGGCCATCATGTACTTCACGCGAGCAAGACCGCAGGTGACGAGTAGGTACCTAAGACCAACCCGACCCAGGGGTCACCGACCGTCCGCGAAGGCGTAGTCGTCGAGGTCGAAGAACCGGCTCGTCACCATCGTTTCGAGCGTGGGCGAGGCGCGGAAGGGCACGTCCCCGTTCGCGTCGAAGTAGTAGCTGTTGGCCAGCGAGCAGCTGTCCTGGAAGAACACCTGATGCTTGCGGCGGTCCAGCATGCGCTGGAAGTACCGGTCGTTGGCCTCGTTCGTGACCTCCACCCGCGTGGCGCCGGTCTTGCGGGCGTTGCGCAGGCACCGGACGATATGCGCGGTCTGCGTCTCGATCAGGTTGAAGTACGAAGAACCGTTGTAGCCGTAGGGCCCGAGAATGGTGAAGAAGTTCGGGAAGCCGGGGACGCTGACGCCCTGATAGGCCTGGAACCGGTTCTCCTCCCAGAACTTTTCCAGATCGACGCCGCCCGAGCCGCGCACGGTGAACGCCGGCATGTTGCCCTTCTCGAACACCTTGAACCCGGTCGCCAGCACCAAGACGTCGACGATGTGTTCGGTGCCGTCGACGGTGCGCACACCGGTCTCGGTGATCGCGTCGATGCCCGTGGTCTCCAACGTGACGTCGTCGCGGTCGAACGTCTGCAGATAGTCGTTGGAGAAGCTCGGCCGCTTGCAGCCCAAGGCGTATCGCGGCGTGAGCTTCTCGCGGGTCACGGGATCCTTCACCGCGCGGCGCAGATGCGCGCGGCCGATCCGCTCCCCCGCACCCGCGGTCGGCAGGAGGTTGTGGAAGTGCGCGGCCAGCGGGAAGGTCACCTCGACCAGCGCCTGACTGGCCAGCCGGGACACGAGCTTCGCGCCGGGCAGCCGCCGCAGCACGAGCCGCGCGGGCCGGGGCAGGACGGCGTCGGGTTTGGGCAGGCACCAGATCGGCGTCCGCTGGAACACCGTCAGATGGCCGGCTTCCGGCGCGATGGACGGAATGACCTGGACGGCCGACGCCCCGGTGCCGACGACGGCGACGCGTTTGCCGCGCAGGTCGACGCCGTGGTCCCAGCGGGCGGTGTGCATGACCGTGCCGCGGAAGTCGGCGAGGCCGTCGATGTCCGGCGGTTTCGGCTGGGTGAGCACGCCGGTGGCGCCGACGACGAACCGTGCCGTCATCGACCAGCCCTCGGCGGTTTCCAAGCGCCACAAGTGCGTTTCGTCGTCGAAGGTGGCCCCGACGACCTTCGACCCGAGTCGGGTGCGACGGCGGATGTCGTACTTGTCGACGCAGTAGTCGGCGTAGGCCTTCAGTTCACGGCCCGGCGCGTAGACCCGCGACCAGCCGGAGATCTGCTCGAACGAGAACTGGTAGCTGAACGACGGGATGTCGACGGCGACGCCGGGATAGGTGTTCCAGTGCCACGCGCCGCCGACGCCGTCACCCTCCTCCAGCATCAGGAAATCGGCGAATCCCGCCTTGTCGAGCAGGATCGCGGCACCGATGCCGGAAAAGCCGCCGCCGATGATCGCGATCTCGTGGTCGGGCGTGGTCATGCGGGAAGTCCTTCCTTGGCGAACAGCGAACTCGCGCCCAATACGACGACGTCCGCCTGGTGCTCGATGCCCTCGGCGGTGCGGATCCCGTTGGCGGCGAAGGCGTAGACCGGCCAGGTGATGAGCTTGCAGCCCGGCCGTTTGAGCGCGCCGTAGTAACCGATTCCCGCCGCCGTCCGTCGCGAGCCGAACCGTCGGTCGGGCGTCAGCAGCCTGCGAATCCAGGGATCTTTCACCTGCCAGCGCAGGAAAACCCGGGCGACGGCGATGCCGACGACGCTCGGTCCGGGTACCGGCATCGGCACCACCCAGTCCGGTTCCTCCTGGAACACCTTCACCGAAAGCGCGGTGGCCGCCACCTCGGGCACGATCTGCGCGGCCTCGCGGCCGGGTGCGACGACGGCGACCCGCTGCCCCGCGAAGTCGTGCCCGAACCATTCGGTGCCGCGCAGCACCTCGCCCCGGAATTCGCCTATCGTCATGACGCGACCGGTTCGTGGGTGATCTCCTCGGTCCACGACTGCGGTTTGCCCAGCAGTCGCGCGGGGATCAGGCGGGTCACCTTCACCATCGGGTCGGCGAGCAGCCGGTGGTAGACGTGCGAACGGTCGACGATCATCGCCGCCTGCGCCTTGAGCACGTGATACGCCGGGATGCGTTTGGTGAACTCGCCGCGGCCACCGATGGTGGAAAACCGCTTCACAGCGTTGTACAGCTTCTTCTCCGGCAGCCCCATCGCGACGATGTTGTCCCGCATCTTGTTGATCAGCGGCACGAACACCACGATCAGGCCCAGGACGATCTGCGGTTTGAGCGAGCCGATCGATTCGGTGAGCAGTCTGGTCGTCGAGCCGGCCCCGATCAGTTCCAGCACCTCGAAGTCGGCCGTGATGTGCCGCGACTCGTCCGAGTTGATATGCCGGAAGACCTGATGACACACCGGATCGGAGACCTCTTCGAGCAGGAACTTCACCAGCGCGCCGTCCAGCGCGCATTCCAGCAGCGGGATGAGCGTGGCCAGGGCCGTCAGCGGCAACGTGTCGCCGTAGTCGTCGAGGACCTTGATGGCGAGCTTGACGTTGATGTTCGGCTCCGGCATCGACCCGTGCTCGTCGAGCATGCCCCAGCGTTTCATCAACGCCAGTTCGGCGTTGGCGTGCTTCTGTTCCTCGGCGTGGAAGTAGCGGTAGATCTCCTGGATCACCGGCGTCGGTGCCTTTTTGGCCAGCGAGGCGAACCCGCGGGCGCCGACGTGCTCGATCCACACCAGATCGGCCATGAACGGCCGCATCTTGGCGCGCAGTTCGTCGGTCATCGTCTCCGCGCCGGGCGCGTCCCAGTCGATGTCGGCCAGCGACCACTGCTTGTCCTTGATGGTCTGGAGCATCGCGTCGAAGTCGTAGGCCATCACTTCTCCTTTTCGGCGGGCAGGAACCGGCCGAGGAGACCGGCGATCCGCGTGTAGGGGACGGGCACGAACCGCTTGGCGTGCCAGAGAAGCTGAGCGTCGGGCTGCGGCACCACATACAGGCGCCCGCGGTCGTGGGCGTCGAGCGTCATCTTTGCGACCCGCTCGGGTGAGAACCCGACCAGATCGGAGACACGCTGCGCGAGGCCGCGGGCTTCGGCGTCGATGAGTTCACCGCCGAAGATGTTGGTACGCACGAAAGTCGGGCACAGCACGGTGACCGCGACACCTTTGCCGGACAGCTCCGCGGCGAGCGTCTCCGAAAGACTGACGACCCCGGCCTTGCTCACGTTGTAAGCGGCCATTCTCGGCGCGGCGGTGAACCCGGCGGCCGAGGCGACGTTGATGACACCGCCCGCCTTCGCCGCGCGCATGGCGGGGACGAAGGTGTGGCAACCGTGGATCACGCCCCAGAGGTTCACGCCGAGGGTGCGCCGCCAATCGGACAGCGGACTCTCGCCGACGAGTTTGCCACCGGCGCCGATCCCGGCGTTGTTGACGACGAGGTCGGGGTCGCGCCCGAGCCACGAACGGGCCTGGTTCGCCAGCTCGCCGACTTCATCCACAGTGGACACGTCGCAGGCGACGGCGACCGCTTCACCGCCTTGGGATTTCAGCTCCGTCACGGTTCTCTCGGCGGAAGCGAGGTCGATGTCGGCACAGATGACGCGGCTTCCGCGCCGCACGAGCTCGGCCGCGATCGCCTTTCCGATCCCGCTCCCCGCGCCCGTGACGACGGCATGCGCTCCGTGGGTCCGTTTCGTCATGCCGCCCTCTCGATCGCCGGGAGATTCTCGGTCAGGAACCGGCAAGCCCGGTCCATCGCGGGTCGCGCTTCCGGGACGAACCGGGTCAGCGCCTGGAAGACGTGCATCTGACCGGGGACCACGTCCAGTTCGCAGTCCGCCCCCGCGCGGCGCAGTGCCCTGGCCAGTTCGATGGCGTCCGCGGCGAGCATTTCGAGGCCGCCCGCCTGGATGAGCGTCGGCGGGAAGCCCTTGATGTCGTCGAAGGCGAACCGCAGCCGCGTCGACGCGAGATCGGCGTCCACTGTGTACAGACCGACCAGCCGGGCGGCCGCGGCGGCGGAGATCATCGGATCGGGCCGCATGCGTTCCCGCTCGGCGGCCAAGGAGAACGTCACGTCGAACAGCGGCGAGAACAACGCGAGCGCGGCAGGGGGCGCCTTGTGCTCCCGGATGAGCTGCGCGGCGAGGTCGACCGCGAGATGCCCGCCCGCGGAGTCGCCCGCGACGAGAATGCGCTCGTGGCCTTGCTCGACGAGCCGGTCGTAGGCCGCGCGGACGTCGTCGGCGGCGTCCGGGAACCGGTGCCGGGGCGCGAGGCGGTACTCGCAGGCGAACACCGGCAACCCGGTGCCGGCGGAGACCCGCGTGGTCAGCCCGCGATGCGTGCGGGGCGAGCAGAGCGCGTACCCGCTGCCGTGGACGTAGAGGATTACGGCGTCGCCGTCGGTCACTCCGGGACCGCACACCCACTCGCCGCGGACGCCGGGCTCGACTCGGCTGCCCTTCAACGGTGGGGAAGCCAGCCACAAACTGCCTGAAATGAAGCCGCGGGAGAACACGATCCCGGCGCGGTTGGCCGGGATCGCCGAGGCGATCGGCCGCACGAAAGCGGACGTCAGCGCGGCGGCCACCCCGCTGCGGGTAAGGCGCAGGCTATTCTGCGGTCGCATGCCCTCAGAATGAATCTGAGGGCACCTGCTGTCAAGATGGAGGGGTGACCACGTCCCGCCGCTACAGCGGCAAAACCGCCGACGAGCGCCGTGCCGAACGACGGCTGGCCCTGCTCGGCGCCGCCCTGGACATCTGGCAGGAACAAGGCTGGGCGGCGGTCACCATGCGGGGCGTGTGCGCACGGGCGAACCTGACGGACCGGTACTTCTACGAGAGCTTCGCCAACCGCGACGAACTCCTCGCCACCGCGTGGGAAGAGGTCCGCGACGAGACCCTGCGGATGGTCCTCGACGCCGTGGCCGCGCACATCGACAAGCCCGCGCTGGAACAGCTCCGGGCCGCTCTCGACGTCGTCGTGCATCACGTCCAGGAGGAGCCGGCGCGGGCGCAGATCCTGTTCGGTGACCACGCGGGCAGCGCGGTGCTGGAGCAACTGCGGCGGCAGACCGTCCAGGAGACCACCGGCCTGCTGATCGAACTGGCGCGGCCGCATCTGAAGCCGGACGTGGACGGGCTGGAGTTCCGGGTCAACGTCCTGCTGGGCATCGGCGGGTTCGTCGAGATCATGCTCGCGTGGCGCTCCGGCCTGCTCGACGCGGACGCGGACACGCTCGTCGAGCACCTCACCGGCGTCGGCACCTCGCTGTCGCGGATGTTTCTCAAGGGTGACACCAACGGGTGAACTTCGCCCCCGGTGCCGAGCTGTCCCGGAAACGAGTCAGGGCCTCATCCGGTTTGCCCGAATGAGGCCCTGACCTGCGGAGCCGCCTAGGGGAATCGAACCCCTGACCTATTCATTACGAGTGAATCGCTCTGGCCGACTGAGCTAAGGCGGCGGACACCGGGCTCGCACCCGATGACGGAGACAAGTGTAGCGGAGGCTTGAACGTCACCTTCCAGGGCCACCGTCGTTAAGGTCCTATGACGCCGGTCTCAGTCCCCCAAGATCGGCCCATCCCCACTGGAGGACCTGTTCATGCGGCAACGACTGCCCCGTGTGCTGGCGCTTCCGGCCGCCGCGGCCCTGCTTCTGCTGACCGCGGCTCCGGCGACGGCCCAGACGATCCCCACCACGCCGATCCCCGATCCGGCGAACCCGGGACAGCCGCCGATGTCGGCGCCGATCGGGCCGCAGCCGCTGGGCAAGGCGGTCGGTGACGCCGGAGCGGCGCTCGGCGTGCTGCGGCTGCTGCCCAACGCCGTCCCGACGAGCGCGATCCTGCCCGGCGCGGGCGAGATGCTGCCGAAGCAGTCCGCGCTCGAAGCCGGGATGGGGCTTTCCAGCGCCCAGGCCAACTCCGAGGCCTACCTGAACTACGAGAAGTCGATCGCGCAGTCGTCGCCGTTCGGTCTGTCGGCCGCCGGCAACGCGCCGCAGACACCGGGCAGCCTCGTGCAGACGGCGCTGCCGGACAACCCGAAGCCGATCAGCGGCGGCCTCAACGCGCCGAAGAATCCGCTGTTCAACCTCGGCCTGCTCAACGGCGAGGCGCACGCGCGCTGGAGCCCCACGCTCGGGCCGTGCGTCGGCACGATCGCCGACTCGAGCACGTCGATCGCGAACCTCTCGCTGCTGCCGACCATCCCGAACCTGCCGGGTGCCGAGCAGCTGACTCAGGCGAGCGACCAGCTCAAGGCGGGCCTCGCCGGCCTGCCCGGCCCGCTCGCGAACCTGGGCGACCTGCTTTCGGGGAACAGCGCCGGCGGTGACGGCAAGGGCGCGGTGCTGAGCCTGCCGAACACGCTGTCGTCGCGGTCGGTCGTGCGGCTGGTCGACATCCCCGGCTCGAAGAACAAGGCCGTCGAATCGACGTCGACCCTGCAGGCGGCCAGCATCGAACTGTTGAAGGGCACGCCGCTCGGCCTGACGATCAAGGTCGCCAGCCAGCCGACGCTGCGGGTCACCTCGACCGGTGACAAGAAGACGTCGAAGGTCGAGTACAGCGCTCCGGTGCTGCAGATCATGCGTGGCGACAAGGTGCTGTTCACCCTCGACGCGCACAATCCCACCAAGGACATCCCGATCGGCATCCCGCTGCCGACGCTCAAGCAGGTTCCCGGCTTCGAGCAGCTGAAGAACGTGCCGGTCGTCGGCGGGCTCGCCGAACTGGTGAACGGTGCCACGAAGCAGCTCCCGGGCGGCGAGGCCGGTAACGGGCTCACCCTCGACATCGGGGTGCTGAAGCTGTCGATCGCCGGGCTGAACCAGAAGTCGAGCGACATGACCTCGCCGTTCAAGGGCTTCCAGATGGGCGCCTCCGCGCGACTCCTGGACCTGCAGATCCTGCCCACCACCGCGCTGCAGAAGGCGCTCTCGCCGGAGGTCGCGAAGAAGCTGCCTTCGTCGCTGGCCCAGGTTTCGCTCGGTGAGCAGATCGCCCGGGCGTACGCGCCCGCCGGCGGCGTCGAGTGCGGCACGGCGACTCCGCCGCCCGCGGGCAACAACGGTGGTGCGGCGCCGAAGGGCCCGGTCAAGAACCTGGCCTACACCAACGCCGCTTACGACACGGTGCCGATGTTCTGGACGGGCACCGCGATGCTGCTGCTCGGTGTGGTCCTGGTGGCCGCGATGCCGGGACGTCGTCGGCTCGTGCCGGTTGGTGTTTCGCCTTCGCCTTCGCCGAAGGACGATCCGGACTTCAAGCCTTCGCCGCGACCGCGGACCTAGACGGGGCGAGGAAGGTGATGAACGGTCCTTTCGCGCCTTGCCCCCGCGTGAGAGGACCGTTCGTGGCTCGCCGTCGCCTTTAGGCACTCAGGGGCCTTCGCCGCTTTGATGCGGCGAAGGCCTCTTTCGCCCCCCGCGCCGCTTCCCGCCTTCGCGACCTGGCCGCTTTCGCTCACCGCCCCAGCCCGCGATGTCCCCAATGCCGCATTGGGGACACTCAGGGTCTCTAATGCGACATTGGGAACACCGCTCTCGACTTGGAGCGACTTCACTTACCCACAGCACTTGTCCACAATCATCCCCACCTGTGGACAACTCCCGCTACCAGCCCTTTCCACCCCTCACCCCCGGTAGACTGGACTCGGGGTCGCCCCCCTGGGACGGGCGGGGGGCTGGGGTAGGCGTGAAAGCGGCTCAGCCTTGGCGCAGGGTGGTGACCATGGCTTCGACGGCGATTCGCGGTTTCACGTTCAGGTCGATGGCCTCGCGGCATTCCAGCACGGCTTCGAGCCGGCGCAGGATCGAGTCCGGCGCCCAGGCGGAGGCGGCCTGCGCGATTTCCGAGGCGTGGTCGGGGTGGTTCAGCGTCGCGTTCGCACCGCTCGCGGTCACGAGCACATCCCGGTAGAACGCGGCGAGGTCCACCAGCGCGAGGTCGAGGGTGTCCCGCTGGGTCCGGGTCGCCCGCGACTTCTGGCGCTTCTCGAGCTGCTTCACCGCGGCCTCGGCGGCTCGTTTCGCACCGGCGACACCCTTTCCGATGCCGTCGCCGCCCATCGCGGTGCGGATTTCGGAGCGCTCGGCCTCGTCACGGACCTTGCTCTCCTCGCCCGCGTCGGCCTCGGCCGCGCTGATCAGCTGATCGGCACAGGTGAACACATCGGCCGGACGGCGCAGGCCCAGCGGGATCCGCAGCACCGTCGCCCGGCGCTGCCGGGCGGCTTCGTCGGTGGCGAGCCGCCGCGCGCGGCCGACGTGTCCACTTGAGACGGCCGCGGCCCACTGCGCGCGCTCGGGATCGATGCCGTCCCGTTCCACCAGCACCTGCGCGATCGCTTCGGGCGGCGGCGTCCGCAGGGTGACCAGGCGGCACCGGGACCGGATCGTCACCGAGACGTCCTCCGGGTGATCGGACGGCGCGCACAGCAGGAACACCGTGCGCTCCGGCGGCTCCTCGACAGCCTTCAGCAGCGCGTTCGACGCGCCTTCGGTCAGCCTGTCGGCGTCCTCGATGATCACCACCTGCCACCGCCCGGTGGTCGGGCGGCGGGCGGCGGCCTGGACCAGCGCCCGCATTTCGGCGACGGAGATCGAGAGGCCCTCAGGCGCGACGAGCTTGACGTCGGCGTGGGTGCCGGCGAGCACGGTGCGGCAGCCGGGGCAGTCCCCGCATCCCGTGCCGGTACTGCACTGCAACGCCGCCGCGAAAACCCGGGCGGCGGTCGAGCGTCCCGATCCGGGCGGCCCGGTGACCAGCCACGCGTGGGTCATCGCGCCGGGCGCGACAGGCTGGTTTTCGATGATCCGCGCGGCCGCCATCGACGCTGAGGACAGGATGCGCGCGGCGGGATCCTGGCCGACGAGCTGCTTCCAGACACCGATCAGCGCAGGGGATTCCGTCATCTCACCTCGACCTTTTCCGCCGCCGGGGCGAGCCCGGCGAGTTTGCCGACGAGCACCGCGCGGACGGCGGCGCGTACCCGCTCGCACACTTCGTCTTCGCTGCCGTCCGCGTCGACCACCACGTACCGGTCCGGGTCGGCGGCGGCCATCTCCGTGAGCAGATGCTGCACCCGCCACTGCGCGTCCAGCGCCTCCGACTTCCGCATCACCGTGCCGGGATCGGCGTCGAGCAGAACGGTGATGTCGGGCCGCAGCCTGCCGGTCGCCCAGTCGGCGAGTCCTTCGAGTTCCTGGCTGTCCAGCCCGGCGACCGCCGACAGATGGGCCAGCGGCGAATCCACGAAACGCTCCATGACGACGACGGAACCGGCGTCGAGCGCGGGCTGGATGTCCCGTTCGACGATGTCCGCGCGCACCGCGGCGGCCGCGAGCGCCTGCGCCCGCGCACCGGACAGCGAAGCACCGGAGACGAGCTTCGCGAGCCGCTGGTCGTCCAACGCCGGGTCGGCGGCCAGCACGACGGGACGCGTCCCCGCGCGCAGCCATTCGGCCAGCCGCGCGGCCTGGGTCTCGGTGTTGATGGCCCTGGTGCCTTCGAGTGCGATCAGCAGCCCGTTGACACGGCGCGGGCTGCGGCGCAGGGCATTGCGGAGATCGGCGAGAATCGGCTCGGCGCGCCTGTCGTCCATCTGCCGGTAGGCGATGATGCCGGCGAGCAGGGCGAGGACACCGCCGCCGATCATCACCGGCCGCGTGCCGTCGATGGTGATCGTGCCGCCCCACAGGGTGAGCTCGGTCTGCTGGACCGCGCTGATCAGCACCGGGACCAGGATCGTCGCGCCGAACAGCACGATCTTCATCAGCGACTGGTAGATCGCGTTGATCCGGCCGCGGATGGAGTCCTCGATCCGCGAACCGATGATCGTGACACCGGTCAGGAACGCTGTCCCGGCCCAGACCCCGACGGCGGCGACGGCGACCAGCGAAACGGCGAGGTGCGGCGACAGCGCGACGACGACTAGGCACAGACCGGCGGCGACGATCGAGATGCCGAACAGCCGGTCGTGCGCGAGCCGTCGAGCGAGCTTCGGCGCCACGGCCATCCCGGTGGCGAGCCCGAGGAAGACGGCGAGCACGAGGAGGTTGAACGCCGCGTCACCGGCGAGCAGGCTCGACGAGTACGGCTTGGCCGAACCGATCACCGCGCCACCGGCGGCGAACGCGCCGAACGCGCCGATCATCAGCCCGCGCACCAGCGGCGTCGTCCGCACGAACCGGGCGCCGTCGGAGATCATCTGGCGGAAGCCGAACTTCTCCTCGTCGGCGGGCTTGACCTTGGGCTTCTCGACCGCGTGGACATTGCGCAGCGAGAGTTCGGGGATCCGGGTGGCGATCACGATCGCGCTGGTGAGGTACAGCAGCCCGGTGATGACGACGGCCACCTTCGCGATACCGAGCTGGGCGTCGCCGTCGAAGAAGTGGAACGTGGTGTTACTACCGGTGAGCAGGGCGTTGGCCCCGGCCGCGGTGATCACCGCGAGGCCGTAGGTCATGACCATGCCGAGCTGGTTGGCCGTCTCGACCTGGTCCGGCCGGCGCAGCAGGTTCGGCACCGCCGCGTCCTTCGACGGGATCCACATCATCGAGCAGCAGCCGACCAGGAAGTTGCCGACGAACACCCACCACGGCGTGCCGACGAACGCGATCGACAGCAGGAATCCGCACCGGCCGAGGTCGCAGAGCACCATCACCTTGCGACGGTCGAACCGGTCGGCCAGCAACCCACCGAGCGGGGCGAACAGCAGACCGGGCAGCAACGACGTCAGCACGACACCGACGAACGCGAAGTTCTGCGCCGCGTAATTGTCGGTCAGCTTGGTGACCAGGCCGGTCAGCGTCAGCAGGTTCAGCCAGTCCGCGACGCTGCACAGATAGGTGACACCCCAGAGGCGGCGGAACGGCTTGATCGCCAGCACCCGCCGCACGCGGTGCATGGTGGAAGCATCACGGCCCGCCGAACCACTCGTGCCCGCTTCGGGCACCGATCGCACGCCCTCGCTGATACGCCCACCCCACTAGTCACGCGGCGCCGAGGCGTGACCCGGGTGTCCGCCGAGTCCCCCGACCGTATTGGCCAGGGTATCCCGATGGATGAGGTCAGGACGGACGGGCCCGTCCGGCGCTACCGCCGGACGGGTTACCCGAAGATCCCCGCGATGCTGTTGAACAGGCTGGCCAGCAGCTGAATGGCGAGGATCGCGAAGACGATCATGAGCGCGATCGCGATCATCACGCCGGTGGTGTTCGACGACGGCTTGCCGAGCCTCGGAAGCTGCATCGAACGCTTGACACGGCGTACTTCGACCTCGGCCTCTTCGTCGGCCTCGACCGAATCTTCCTGCTTCAAGCGGCGAGGCTGACGGAGCAGCTGTGGCGGCCTCGTGGGCCACGTCCGCTGCTGGGGCAGAATCCCGATCGGCGTAGGACCCTGCTCACCGACCGTGCTGATGATCTTCGGGGACGGAAGAAGGGCGGACTGCTCCGCGCCCGGCGTGCGGGAGGACTGATCTTCCGCCAGCATCGCCGCGTTGACCATCCGGCTCACGTATTCGGGGTCGGGTTGGACGGGCCCAGGGACCGGCAGGTGAACTTCGTCGGCGGCGCCCGAAGAGTCCAGCTGCCCCGCCGTACCGGTCGTGACCAGCCCGGACACCGGGTCGGCGAAGGTGTCGCCCGGAGGATCTGCCTGAGTGCCGTCGCCTTTCGCGATGTCGGGGGCATCGAAGAAGGGTGTCTCGCCCTTCCCGCTCATGGTGACCACCTCACTACGGAATGTCCTCTGCTTCCAGGGTAACCACCTCGGCCCGGCGCACATCCGCCCAATGGGCCAGATAAATGTCACGCGCGGCAAGGCTGATCTTCACATCCTCCAGCAAAGGTTCGAAGAAAGAACGCCGGTACCGGGCATCTGTCGCGGTTGATGCGGCGAAGTACAAGCCGGAGAAAACCGCAAGGAAAAGCGACACGTTGATGAGCGCGGAACTCACCGGAAGGGGGACACCCAGCAGTGTCCCGGGCGCCGATTCACGGCCGGCGAACACCGTCACGACCTCCGGCCGGAGGATCAGCACCCCGAACACGACGAAGAAGGCGAACACCAGCACCCCGAACGCCACGATCTGCACCGCCTGCGCGAGGAACAGCACCAGGGCGATGTTCAGCCGCTCCGTCCTCGTCAGGGCCGCCCTCGACAACATGGCGGGCTCCGGCGACGTGTCATCGTCGTCGAACGGCGTACCGCGCAGCACGGTCATCCCGGGCTCGACGGTCCAGGACTTCAGCTCCTTGATCTCGTCGGACAGCATCGACGCGAGGAACACCGCGCCGATCAAGACGAGGAAGCCGACCACCAGCCACAACCGGCCGGGGCTCAGCCGTTCCACGGCCTGCCACAGCTCGGCGGTGAAGAAGCTGAACATCACCACCAGCAGGAGCAGCGGCAACGCCCGTGAAGCCAGCATGCCGATGGCCCTGACCTGCTGGACCGCGCTCCGCGCCGCCCAGGTCAGGATCGAGCCGACACCGATCCGCACCAGGAACATCAGCACGGCCAACGCGACGACGTTGGTGAGCACGGCGACCCACAGCGGGTCGTCCCACGACACCAGCCCGGTGAGACGTTCGCCGATCGGCAGCACCAGCAGCCAGAACCCGATCGTCACTCCCATGACGGCCAGCCGGACCCGGATGTCCGACAACACGCGGAGCAGCCTCGCCATCAGGCGTCCGGCGACCGCCGGCACCACGACCACGGCGAACATCAGCGCCAACACACCGAGGACATAGGCCAGGCCACTGCCGCGCATCCGGGCTTCGAGCACTTCCGCGGGAACGTCGAGCAGTTTCAGCAACCCGGCCAGCAACAGGTCGAGCAGGCACAGGAACACCAGCCCGGGCGTCGAACGGCGCAACACGCCCGAGCCGCGCCTTCGCCGGTGGATGACCATCGGCAGCCCTCGCCGCCGAAACCACGCGTCGGCCGCCCGCCGGTCCAGGTCCATCGCCGTCCCCCTCGTCCGTCAACGCCCGAAGGCGGCTACGTCCGGCTCAAGTCCACCGCCTCGTGCAGCCAGCCCGCCAGTGCCCGGCGGTCCATTCCACCGAACATGAGCCACCCTTCGGAAGGGGCCACGTACAAAACGAACCTCCCCGAATCGTTGTCGATGATCACGAACCCGTAGTCCGGGTACTCCGCGTTCAGCCCGCCGAAGGCGACCAGGTCGAGGATCGCCGTCCCGGTCCGCGGACGGCTCACCATCTCGGCGACCAGGCCGACCTCCTCTTCCTGGCCCGGCAACGGCACGCCGTGCTCGTCGATGCGGACGCGCAGCGGGGCGGTTTCACCGGCGGGGACGTGCGGGAGCCCGCCGAAGACCCGGGCGCCCAGTTCGCCGAAGTCGCTGAGGCTGAACGTGGTCCGCCGCCCGGACCGCATCCGCCACACGACCGCCTGGTGCCCGTCGCCGTAGCAATCGACCCGCACCGCACGGGGAGCGGACGCGAAGACGCCGGTGAGGACGCCTCGCACCGAACCCCGCAGCATCACGCCGTGCATCTGGACCGCGGCGGGATGGATCTCGCCGTTCTCCATCAGCCCGGCCTCTTCGAGCATCGCGGCCTTGGCCGCGTACCGCTCCGCCTGCGTGACCAGATCCGCCGGCTCGTCATAGGAGGGGCACAGACGGCGGATCTCGTCGTCGGTGATCTCCGGGTCGTAGCCCAGGTACACGCTCCGGCGCTCCGGCACCGCGCGCAGCACCGGCTCAGCGGCCCGCTTCATCAGTTCCCGCACCGTCGTCGGCTCACGCATGGTTCTGCACCGCCTTCACGATCCACTGTTCGGCCGTCGACCGGGTGGCCGGACCCCAGGTGAGCGTCCACCGGCCGGTGCCGTTCATCGCCGCGCTGAACTGGTAGCGGCCGAGGTCGTTGTCGACCAGGCCGAAGGCACCGTGCGGGTATTCGGCGAGGATGGCGTTCCGCACCGCGAGGTCGACCAGGACCGTGCCGTGACGCGGCCGCGAAGCACCCTCACGGATCACCTCGAGCGCTTCGCGGGCCTGCGCCGGGATCAACCCGCCCGCGTCCGTCTCGATGCGTACCGTCTCGCCCGCGCCCTGCGGATGGTCGGGCAGCCCGTCGAACACCCAGCCCGGCAGCGCGCTCAGGAAACCGGACCGCAGCCGCGCCCGCCTGCCGAGCTTGTTCAGCACCGTGGTGTAGTCCTCGTCGCCGAAGAACCGGACCTCCCACGGCTCACGGCGCGACGGGAACACCCCGGTCACCACACCGCGGATGAACCCTCCGCGCAGCGCGCGATACAGCCCGACGGCTTCCGGAGTGACCTCGCCGCCGGGGGCCAGCCCGATCGCCGTCATCCCGCTGACGAACCGGGTGTACTGCTCCACCTCCTCGGCAAGGGTGAGCCCCGGCGTCGGCTCCTCGTCGGCCAGCACCGGTGGCACGGAAAGGTCCGGATCGTAGAACTCCATCACCGAGGGTCGCTCCGGAACCTCGGCGGCCAGCGGGGCGACGACCTCGTCGATGACGTCGAAGACGGAAGTCGTTGAAAAACCGGTCGTTGAAGTGCTCACCCGACCATTGAACACCCTGGTACCGACAATTTTTAGAACTTTTGTTCGAATGGGTGAGGTCGGTCGGCGAGCGGTCGGTGAGCGGTATCAAGGGACCTTTGCCATCGCTTCCCGCCCCCGCCTTCCTCGTCTCCGCCGAACGGCAGGAGGGGTCTCCACGGGACGAAATTCGTCCTGTGGAGACCCCTTATGACACTTGGGCCGAGCTTGAGCGCGCTACTTCGTCTTCGTGGCCGTAGAGCGCGAAGCGGGCTTCTTCGCAGCCGCAGTCTTGGTAGTCCCGGTCTTGGTCGCGGTGGTCTTCTTCGCCGCGGCCGTCTTGGTGGCCGTCGTCTTCGACGCCGCGGGCTTGCGCGCCGGAGCCTTGCGCTTCGGCGCCGGACCCTTCGCGCGCTTCTCCGCCAGCAGTTCGGCACCGCGCTCGGCGGTCAGCTCCTCGATGCTGTCCGACTTCCGCAGCGTCGCGTTGTACTCGCCATCGGTCACGTACGGACCGAAGCGGCCGTCCTTGACCACCATCGGCTTACCGGACACCGGGTCGTCGCCCAGCTCCTTCAGCGGCGGCTTCGCGGTCGCGGAGCGGCCACGCTGCTTCGGCTCCGAGTAGATCTTCAGCGCCTCTTCGAGCGTGATCGAGAACAGCTGGTCCTCGGTCGTGAGCGAACGCGAGTCCGTGCCCTTCTTCAGGTACGGCCCGTAGCGCCCGTTCTGCGCGGTGATCTCGTCGCCGGACTCCGGATCCTTGCCGACCACGCGCGGCAGCGAAAGCAGCTTCAGCGCGTCTTCGAGGGTCATCGTCTCGATCGACATCGACTTGAACAGCGAACCCGTACGCGGCTTCGGCTGCTTCGCCTTCGCGGCCTTCTTCTGCGCGGCCGTCGCGTTCTCGGGCAGTGGCTCCGGCTCCGGCAGGAGCTCGGTGACGTACGGGCCGAAGCGGCCTTCCTTCGCCACGATTTCGTGCCCGCTGACCGGGTCCGTGCCGAGCACGCGCCCTTCCTGCGGCGTCGCGAAGAGCTTCTCCGCGACCTCCGGGGTCAGCTCGTCCGGCGGCAGGTCCTCGGGCAGGTTCGCCCGCTGCGAGGTCCCGTCGACCTCACGCTCGAGGTACGGGCCGTAACGGCCGACCCGCACGACGACGGTGTGGCCGTCGGCGTCGCTGAACAGCGGGATCGAGTTGATCTCGCGGGCGTCGATGTCCTCGACACCGGAGCCGACCAGCTTCTTCAGCCCGCCGAGCCTGCCCACGGAGCCGTCGACACCCATGTCGCCACCGAAGTAGAACTTCGACAGCCACTGCGTCCGGTGCTCGTCACCGGCGGCGATGCGGTCGAGTTCGTCCTCCATGCCGGCGGTGAAGTCGTAGTCGACCAGCCGCTCGAAATGGCGCTCCATCAGCCCGATCACGGCGAACGCGACCCAGGAGGGCACCAGCGCGGAACCCTTCTTCCACACGTAGCCGCGGTCCTGGATGGTCTTGATGATCGACGCGTACGTCGACGGGCGGCCGATGCCCAGCTCTTCGAGCTTGCTGACCAGGCTCGGCTCCGAGTAGCGCGCCGGGGGCGACGTGGTGTGCCCGTCCGGGCTCAGCTCGGTCGCGGTCAGCGCCTGCTCCTTGACCAGCTGCGGGAGACGGCTCTGCTTGTCGTCCGCCTCGCCACCGCTCTCGGTGTCGACGGCCTCGACGTACGCCTTGAGGAACCCGGCGAAGGTGATCGTGCGGCCCGAGGAGGCGAACGTGACCTCCTCGCCGCTGGTGGCGGTGCCGACGATGCGCACCGACATCGTGGTGCCCTTCGCGTCCGCCATCTGCGAAGCGATCGTGCGCTGCCAGATCATCTCGTAGAGGCGGTACTCGTCGGTGTCCAGATCCTTCGCGACCTGGCCCGGCGTGCGGAAGACCTCTCCCGAGGGGCGGATCGCCTCGTGGGCTTCCTGCGCGTTCTTCACCTTGCGGGTGTACTGGCGCGGCGACGGCGAGACGTATTCCTTGCCGTACAGCTGCGTCGCCTGGCTGCGCGCCGCCGAGATCGCCGACTCCGACAGCGTCGTGGAGTCGGTACGCATATAAGTGATGTACCCGTTCTCGTACAGCTTCTGCGCGATCCGCATGGTGCGCTCGGAGGTGAACCGCAGCTTGCGGCCGGCCTCCTGCTGGAGAGTCGAGGTCATGAAGGGCGCGTACGGCTTCCGCGTGTACGGCTTCTCTTCGACGCTCGCGACCTTGAAGTCACGGTTCTTCAGCGCCTCGGCCAGCCGCACGGCGTCGGCCTCGGCCAGCACGCGGATCTCGTTGTTCGAAGCCTTCAGCCGCCCGTCGGAGCCGAAGTCACGGCCCGTGGCCAGACGCGCGCCGTCGACGGCGATCATCCTGGCCGGGAAGTTCCGGGGCGACGCCTCGGCACCGGCGTCCATCGTCGCGGAGATGTCCCAGTACGACGCCGAGGTGAAGCGCATGCGCTCGCGCTCCCGCTCGACCACGATGCGGGTCGCCACGGACTGCACGCGGCCCGCCGAGAGCTTCGGCATGACCTTCTTCCACAGCACGGGCGAGACCTCGTAGCCGTAAAGACGGTCGAGGATGCGGCGGGTCTCCTGCGCGTCGACCAGGTCGCCGTCGAGTTCACGGGTGCTGTCGGCCGCGGCGCGGATCGCCTGCTCGGTGACCTCGTGGAAGACCATCCGGCGGACCGGGACCTTCGGCTTCAGGGTCTCCAGCAGATGCCACGCGATGGCTTCGCCCTCGCGGTCGGGGTCCGTGGCCAGGTAGAGCTCGTCGACGTCCTTCAACAAGCCCTTCAGCTCGGTGACCTTGGACTTCTTGTCCGGCGTGACGACGTAGAGCGCCTTGAAGTCGTTGTCGACGTCGACACCCAGCCGTGCCCACGACTCGCCCTTGTACTGGGCGGGCACGTCGGCCGCGCCGCGGGGAAGGTCACGGATGTGCCCGACGGAGGACTCCACGACGTAGTTCGCGCCGAGGTACGGGGCGATCTTGCGGGCCTTGGTCGGCGACTCGACGATCACCAGCCGACGACGCCCCGCGCCGTCGTCCGACGCCGCGGTCTTCTTCGTCCGTGCTCCTGCCACGCTGTCCTGCTCTCCGCTCATCTTCGGCGCCTTCGCGCCGCCTCTCGACCCGTCAGTGTGCACGCTCGCACCACCCGGACCACGTCTAGGTGGGGCAACACGCCGCCGATCGTGTGTCCAGCGCATCGCCGCTGACCTCGCCGATGTTTCCTTTCAACACCTAGCACGTGATGTCGGACACGTCCCCTGTGGGTACCGCGTGACGGGGCGAACACCCTCCGTTCGACGGTGGTGACACCGTGGCCGCCAACGCTTCACTTGATATCCACGCCGACCCGAAAGGACTCCACGTGACCCGACGACTTATCGGCACGCTGTTCGCCATGCTGACCGCATCCGCCCTGGTCGGCGCTGTTCCCGCGGAAGCGGCGACGACCACCTTCGCCGGAACGGTGGCGTTGTCGAACTGCTCCGGGTCGGTGGTCAAGCCGCCCGAGGCGAGCCTCGACGACCCCGCCCTAGTCCTCTCCAACGGGCATTGCCTCCAGGAAGGTTTCCCGGACCCTGGAGAAGTAATCGTCAACCAGCCCTCGGCACGGACCTTCAGCCTGCTGTCCAAGGACGGCCGTTCGTCACTGGGCACGCTCAAGGCGAAAAAGCTGCTCTACGCGACGATGACCGACACCGACGTCTCGCTGTACCAGCTCGACACCAGCTACTCCAAGATCCGAGCGACCTACGGTATCGCCCCGCTGACGCTCTCACCGACCCGTCCTTCGGCCGGCGTCGCGATGGACGTGGTCTCGGGGTATTGGAAGAAGATCTACTCCTGCAACATCGACGGCTTCGTCCACGAGCTGCATGAAGCGGACTGGGTCTGGAAGGACTCGATCAGGTACACCTCGGCGTGCAAGACGATCGGCGGGACCTCGGGGTCGCCGATCATCGAGACCTCGACCGGAAAGGTCGTCGGCGTCAACAACACCGGCAACGAAAGCGGTCAACGCTGCACGATGAACAACCCGTGCGAGGTCGACGCCGCCGGGAAGGTGACCGTGCGGAAGGGCATCAACTACGGGGAACAGACCTATCAGCTGACCTCCTGCCTTTCGCGTAGTGAGCTGGACCTGGCGAACCCGAACTGCAAGGCGCCGAAACCCTGACTCTCGTGCAATGAAAGGCCCCTTCATTGCAAAATTTGCAATGAAGGGGCCTTTCATTGCACTTGGCGAAGGTTCACCCGGCGCGGACCACGGGCACCAAACTCGGCCAGGCGGGCTCCGCACCCACGGGCGCGTCCCCGATCAGCTCCAGTACGTGCGCCAGGCGCCGACGGCCCGTGATCCGCAGCAACGCCTCTTCCCCCTTGAAGATCTTCGCCGGGACGCCCAGCTGGGCAAGCGCCTTGATCAGCCGCTCATGCGTCTCCGGCGCTTCCGGATCGAGTGCGAGCAGGTAGCCGTTGCCCTGCGGACTGCCCGCCGCCAGCACCCACATCCTCAGCATCGCGCCGTCGAGCCGGAACCCGTCCGGCAGCACCTTTTCTTCACCCCGCGTCCAGCGCCGCTCCAGCGGCAGCAGATCGACGCGGAACGGCGTCCTCACCAGCGGCCGTCCGCATTCGGCGGCCGAGACCTGCGCCTCCGCGCCACGACGACGGCATTCCCTGGCCAGGGCGCGCGCTCTCCACGGCTCGTCGACCACGGCGGACAGCCGCGCGGCCGTCCGGCCGAAGCCCGCCATCCGCCCCGGTCCGCACAGCACACCGGCGAGGTCGGCGAGCCCAGGCCCGCTCGCCTCCGCCGAGAAGAGCGAGATCGTCCCGTCCACCCGCACACAATAGAACACAAGTTCGACTCATGGCCAGTGACAGCTCGATGACTCAGCGCGGTCGCTTGACCAAATCCTGGCAACCGGGGATCCGGCTGGCCGCCGCGGCGAGCTGAGGGACGTCGTTAAGCCCCCTGAGAAGGTCGAGGCGGTCGAGTTCGTCGAGAGTCGTCCTCGCATCGCGAAGCGCCGTCTTCGCCGCCTCGGGATCCGTTGAGGAGTCGAGACGTCGACGTACGTCGTCGGCGCGAGCGCGGATGCCGTTGAGCTGAGCTATGGCGGCGTTCCGCGAAGCATCGCCACCGGCGACCGGGGACGGCCCGAGTTTCCCGAGCGCGGAAGACGTGCGGTTCAGCCCTTCGACCACCGAGGCCATCAGCTCACCGGAGGTCTGGGTCGCAAGCTGTGGCGTGCTCGGATTCACGCTGGGCAACGTCGCCAGCGTCCGCACGAGACCGCCGGACGCGGCGCAGTATCCCTCCGCCCAAGCGGAGGCGGGGTCGGCCTGCGACGCGCTGACCGTCGCGAGACCTTCTTGTCTGGCGTGGGAAGTCACCGCGGGCTGGTGCCCGCACCCGGCGAGGCCGAGTCCGATACCTGTTGCTAGCGCGGCAAGGACGGTGAACCGCGGCCGCACGAAAACACCTCCCGACCTGACGACTTCCCAGTTGGCCCCCGACCGTACCGATACCGGGGGGCATTGCAAATCAACGTGACGTCAAGAAAGTTCAGGAAGGCAGCTTCTTGCAGTTCGGGGCCTGTGCTGCCAGCGCTTTCAACGAAGCGTTCGTTTCCAGCTGCTGGAACGGGTCGGGCATGTCGTTGATGTCCTTGCCGATCCGCTGGAACGCGAGCCCTGCCTCGGCAGTGGCCCGCTTGTCGTCCTTCGGCGCGGCTTCCAGTTCGGTCTTCGCGGCGACGATCCGATCCCGGATCGGCGTCAGCGCGGCGACGATGTCCTTGCGCACGGTCTCGGCTTCCGCGTTCGGCGCCTGCCCGAGTGCGCTCAGGCCTTTCACCGCGTTGTCGAAACCAGGCGCGAAGACGGCGAAGGCTTCGTCCATCGCGTTCCGGGCCTTCGCGACATCGCCCTGTTCGACGTCGGGCATCTTGAAGTCACCGATCTTGGCGAAGTCGATCAGGGAACCGCAGAAGCCGTCCATCCACTCGGTTCCCGCCGGGGCGGCGGAAGAAGAAGGCGCGACGGCCGGCGTCTCGGCGGCGCCGCAACCCGCCAGCAGGAGAGCGGCGACGAACAAGGTGATCGAACGCCTCATGAGAGGGACTCCCCCGGTTCCGGATCGGTGTGACGCGCAGACCTTAACCTGCCCGGACAGCCGCCGGGCCCGCCACGGAAAACGTGACGGGCCCGGCGGAGGGAACTTTCCGTGTTATGCCTTCGCTTCCGCGGGTGTCTCGGAGAGAACCGACTCACGCCGCTTGGAGACGACGATCGCGGCCACGATGATCGCGACGGCGACCAGCGAGATCCCGATGCGGATGCCGACATTGGCGTCCGGGCCGATGGTGAACTGCACGATGGCCGGGGCGATCAGCACCGACACCAGGTTCATCACCTTGATCAGCGGGTTGATCGCCGGACCGGCGGTGTCCTTGAACGGGTCACCCACGGTGTCACCGATGATGGTGGCCTCGTGCGCGTCCGAACCCTTGCCGCCGTGGCTTCCGTCCTCCACGAGCTTCTTCGCGTTGTCCCAGGCACCACCGGAGTTGGCGAGGAAGATCGCCATCAGGGTGCCGGTCGCGATCGCACCACCCAGGTAACCGGCGAGCGCGCCGGTGCCGAGGCCGAAGCCGACCGCGATCGGGGCGAACACCGCGAGCAGACCGGGCGTGGTCAGCTCACGCAGCGAGTCACGCGTGACGATGTCGACGACACGGCCGTACTCGGGACGGGTGGTGCCCTCCATGATCCCCGGGATGTCGCGGAACTGGCGGCGCACTTCGTAGACGACCGCGCCGGCGGCACGGGACACCGCGTTGACCGCGAGACCGGAGAACAGGAACACGACCGCGGCACCGATGATCACACCGACGAGCGTGGCCGGGCCGACGATGTTCGCGATGAACTCCTTGCCGTCGCCGACCGCCTTGGTGATCGCGTCCTGATAGGACCCGAACAGCGCCGTCGCCGCGAGGACCGCCGTGGCGATCGCGATGCCCTTGGTGATGGCCTTGGTGGTGTTACCGACCGCGTCGAGTTCGGTCAGGATCTGCGCCGCGTCTTCGTCGACGTCGCCCGACATCTCCGCGATGCCCTGCGCGTTGTCCGAAACCGGGCCGAAGGTGTCCATCGCGACGATGACACCGACGGTGGTGAGCAGACCGGTACCGGCGAGCGCCACGGCGAACAGCGCGACACCGCCGCCGACCAGGTAGGCGCCGAACACGGCCGCGCCGATGACCAGCGCGGTGTACACGGCGGACTCGAACCCGACCGAGATACCGGCCAGGATCACCGTCGCCGCACCGGTTTCCGACGACTTGCCGACTTCCTTGACCGGCTTGTACTCGGTGCCGGTGTAGTACCCGGTGAGCTTGAGGATGATGGCCGCGAGCACGATGCCGATGATCACCGAGATGGTCGCGATGAGCGCCGGGCTTCCGGACTGGTTCGTGGCGCCTCCGGTCAGCTCGGAGAACGAACCGGGCAGGTAGACGAACGCGGCGATCGTCGAGAGCACCGCCGAAATCCCCGCGGAGATGTAGAACGAGCGGTTGATCGTGACCAGACCGCCTTCGCCCGCCTTGGCCTTGGTGATGTAGACACCGATGACCGCGGTGATCACGCCGATGGCGGGAACGATGAGCGGGAAGATCAGACCGTGCACGCCGAAGGCGGTGCTACCCAGGATCAGCGCCGCCACGAGCATGACCGCGTACGACTCGAAGAGGTCCGCCGCCATCCCGGCGCAGTCGCCCACGTTGTCACCGACGTTGTCGGCGATGGTGGCCGCGTTGCGCGGGTCGTCCTCGGGGATGCCCTGCTCGACCTTGCCGACCAGGTCCGCGCCGACGTCGGCGGCCTTGGTGAAGATACCGCCGCCGACACGCATGAACATCGCGATCAGCGCGGCACCGAAACCGAAGCCCTCCAACACCTTCGGGGCCTGTCCGGTGTAGACGAGGACGACCACCGCGGCGCCGAAAAGGCCGAGACCGACGGTGATCATGCCGACCACGCCACCGGTACGGAAGGCCACGCGCATCGCCTTTTCGCGACCACCGGGCTCACGCGAAGCGGCCGCGACCCGCAGGTTCGCCTGCGTCGCGAGCCACATGCCGAGGTACCCGATCGCGAAGGAGAATCCCGCGCCGACCAGGAAGAAGATCGACCTGCCGATCTTCTCGTTCCAGTCTTCGGCCGGCAAAGCGAAGAGCAGCAAGAACACGATCACGCCGAAAATCGCGAGGGTGTTGCGCTGCCGTTTCAGATAGGCAGCCGCACCTTCCTGCACTGCCTTCGCGATGTCCTGCATCTTGGTGGTGCCTTGGCCCGCGGCCAGCACCTCCTTGAGCAGAACGTAGCCGATGACCAGTGCGGCAAGGGCGACCACGGCGACTACACCGACGATGGTGTAGCCACCTCCGGAGAGCGTGAGATCGCTCCCCGCGAGGAACTGCCGGGACATTCGTCCTCCTGGAGACGTCGCCGTTGGCCAACGACGATCCGCCGATGGAGCCGGCGTGTCGACGTTGGCATGGGGATCTGAGCCGAACGTCACGCTAGTCGCACTGCAAGGCACGTCTCACATGACGCTCGCCACAGACGGTGTGGATTGCGGGAGTGTATTGGTAGTGGGATGGCGGGCGGCAAGGCGTCCCCGCCACCGTACGTTCCGTTACCTTGTGAGGCTGATCACTGTATCGATCATCCGCGCCCCGTCCCGCTGCTCGATCCGTTCGGCGGCGGCCGTTTTCTGTCGGTGCGCTGTGCGAAGCTCTGGAGGTGGACGGCAAGGCGGAATCCGGTAAGGGCCGGCGGCTTCTCGACCGCGCGACGGCGGGGATCCCGGCTTCGCTGTACCCGGTCACCCATGTGGCCGAACTCCCCGCTCGCCCGGCGGATTCGGTGGATTGGCCGGAGTGGGCGGCGGCTCCGGTCGTCGAAGCGCTGTCGGCGAGTGGGGTCAAGGCGCCGTGGCGCCATCAGGCCGAAGCCGCGTCACTGGTCCGCGATGGCAAGCACGTCGTGATCTCCACCGGCACGGCGTCGGGGAAGTCGCTCGCGTACCAGTTGCCCGTGCTCTCGGCGCTCGTCGAGGACGAGCGGGCTTCGGCGCTGTACCTGTCCCCCACCAAGGCGCTCGGCGCCGATCAGCTGCGCGCCGTCTCCTCGTTGGAACTCAAGAAGGTGCGCGCGGCGTCGTTCGACGGCGACACTCCCTTGGAGGAGCGGGACTGGGTACGCGCGCACGCGAACTGGGTGTTCACCAACCCGGACATGCTGCATCGCGGGATCCTTTCGTCGCACGCACGCTGGTCCCGCTTCTTCCGGCGGCTCTCGTTCGTCGTCATCGACGAATGCCACAGCTATCGCGGCGTCTTCGGATCCCATGTGGCGCTGCTGATGCGCAGGTTGCGACGGGTCGCCGCGCATTACGGCGCTTCACCGGTCTTCGTGCTCGCGTCGGCGACGACGGCGGACCCGGCCGCGTTCGCCTCGAAACTGTCCGGGCACGAGTGTGTCCCGGTCACCGAGGACGGCTCGCCGCGGGGTTCGCGCACGGTCGCGCTATGGGAACCCCCGCTGTTGTCGGAACTTTCCGGAGAGAACGGGGCGCCGGTGCGGCGCTCGGCCGGTGCCGAGGCTTCGCGGATCCTCGCCGAACTGGTCATCGAGGGTGCTCGCTCACTGGCGTTCGTCCGATCGCGGCGAGGCGCGGAGCTGACCGCGCTCGGCGCCCGCCGGATCCTGTCCGAAGTGGACGGTGCCTTGGCGGAATCCGTCGCGGCCTATCGGTCCGGCTATCTGCCGGAAGAGCGCCGCGCCCTAGAAGCGGCGTTGTTGTCCGGTCGGCTGCTCGGTGTGGCGACGACGAACGCGCTCGAACTCGGCGTCGACATCGCGGGCCTCGACGCGGTGGTGCTGGCCGGATATCCCGGCACCCTCGCGTCGTTCTGGCAGCAGGCCGGACGAGCCGGGCGCGCGGGTGACGCGGCGCTGGTGGTGTTCGTGGCCCGCGACGATCCGCTGGACACCTATCTCGTGCACCATCCGGCCGCGATTCTCGACCGGCCGGTGGAAGCCGCCGTCCTCGACCCGTCGAATCCGTATGTGCTGGCACCGCAGCTGGCCTGCGCTATCGCCGAGCTCCCGCTGACCGAACCGGAGGTCGCGGGCTTCGGCGGTGACGCGGCGAGGGCCGTGCTCGGCGAGCTGGTCAAGGAGAAGATCGTCCGGCGCCGGCCGAGCGGCTGGTACTGGACTTCACGCGACCGGCCGCACGCCGAGGTCGGCATCCGCGGTACCGGCGGCGAGCAGATCGCCGTGGTGGAGGCCGATTCCGGGCGGATGCTCGGCACGGTCGATCCGGGTTCCGCCTGCTACGCGGTGCATCCCGGCGCGGTGTACCTGCATCAGGGTTCGTCCTACGTGGTCGACGAGCTGGACCTGGAGACCGGGCTCGCGATGGTGCACGCGGAGGATCCGGACTGGACCACGTCACCGCGCGAGATCGTCGACATCAGTGTGCTGCGCACCGAAGAGACCCGGGTGTACGGCGGGGTCACGGTGAATCTCGGTGAGGTGTCGGTGAGTTCGCAAGTAGTCGGCTACCTGCGGAGGCGACCCTCGGGTGAGGTGCTGGACCAGACGCCGCTGGACCTGCCGGAGCAGAGCCTGCACACCCGCGCCGTCTGGTACACGATCTCGGCGGAACTGCTCGGCCCTTCCGATGGCATGGCGGGGACCGGGGGCCATCGGTCGGGGACCGAAGTTCTGGAGCCGGTGGGGACCGGACGCTCCAGGGTGGGGACTGAGAACCTTGGCGGGACACCGGGGACGAGCGCCGAGTTGGATCCGGCGCGCGTCCCCGGTGCCCTGCATGCCGCCGAGCACGCGGCGATCGGCCTGCTACCGTTGTTCGCTACGTGCGACCGCTGGGACATCGGCGGGGTGTCGACCGCGTGGCACGAGAACACCGGGGAGGCGACGGTGTTCGTGCACGATGGCCATCCCGGGGGTGCGGGATTCGCCGATCGCGGGTTTGCCGCAATTGTCCCTTGGCTGGCCGCAACGCGGGAGGCGATCGTTTCCTGCGAGTGCCCGGCCGGCTGCCCGTCCTGCGTCCAGTCGCCGAAGTGCGGGAACGGCAACGATCCGCTGGACAAGGCGGGGGCAGTGGCCGTTCTGGACACCGTGCTCGGGGCTTTGCGTCAGCACGGGCCGCAGTCAGGCCACTTGGTGGTTCGAAAGTGACGTGGCTTGAAGTTGTGGGTTGATCAGGCGGCGGTGGTCAGGGTCGCCACGGGAGTGGCGGCCTTGTCACCGGCCAGCGCACGGACGAGCACGTCGTGCACATCGGCGGCCGCGGGCAGCTGCCAGCCCCAGACCTCGGGCTTGACCCGCCAGTGCACGACACCGTGCTGGAACGGCGACGGCGGCAGCGGGATGTAGTCGTTCGCGCCGTGCCACTGGATCGAAGCCTGCGCGGCCAGTTCCTGCGGGATGCTCGCGGCGACGGTGGTGAGGAACAGCCAACGGCCGTTCGGCATCGCGACGATCGGGGCCGGATGGCCGGTGGCGCGCAGCAGGCGGGCGGCCCGCTTGCCGAGCTGGTCGTCGACCTCGATGGCGTCCAGCACGGTGCCGGTGGCCACGAGCAGACTGTGCGTGTCGTCGCCGAACCAGGTGGCGACCTCGTGCGGGTGGGTCTCGGTCAGTTCACGCCAGTTGTCCTGCGCCGGGACGGGGCGCCGCCAGGTGAGGTCGTCACCTTCCGGGGTGAGCGCGGCGGGCTCCGCACCCGGGAGCACCGGCCAGCCACGCCAGGCGAGACCGATCGCCTCCGCCCGCATCTCGATGCGGAAGGCGCCCCGCCAGCTGTCCGGCCAATTCGCGTCCAACATTACTGCCCCTGCCTCAGGTCAACTCTGTCCTGTGTCCGTGCCACCCGGCGACCTTCTCGAAGTGGCGTACATCTCAATAAACGGCAAGTTGCACATCGGGAGAAGCCCTCACGCGACAACCGGCGGTTACTCAGCGATGAACGCGCGGTAGTGCGACAGGACGGACCGAACGCCGCACGTCCGATGAACGGGCGTGCGCGACCGGTGCCGCACCGTTCGTCGCAGCTGAGCAGGGCGTCCCGCCCCGGTGACCGCGGTCGCGACGGGCGGCACTCGACCGTTCGGCGGGGCGCTGATCATGGCTTCGACCGCTCGCCGCGCATCAACGACCGCTGCTCGCGCCCGGCGGTTACTCGCCCGTACTACCGGCCGGTCACCACCGGGACGACCGTTCATCGTGCGACGTGCGTCACGGTGGCCGGTCGACCGGACCCGCCCTCGCCCGCGCCTCCGCCTGTCCCAGGGTCGCCAGGTGTTCCGGCGCCGCCGACCGCACCTCGACCAGCGCGTCGCCTCGCTCCCAGCGGCAGGTGAGCAGCGTGACCGACATCCGGGCGGCGACCTGCCGCGCCCGGTCGCAAGCCGCGCCAGGACCTTCCGTGGCGTGCGAGGCCGCGGCGAGTGCCGCCAGATCGGCGGCCGCCTCGGTGTGGTGCCGCGCGGCGACGGCGGCGCCGATCCAGAAGGTGAACACGGCGACGGAGATCAGGACGGCGACGATCGAGGCTGTCCAGGCGGTCGCGACTCCGCGATCGTCCGCGTTCACGGCCCGCCACCCGGCTCGGCGACCGGTTCGGCGATCGCGAAGGCGTGAGAGCGCACCCGGATACCCGGCAGCAGTCCGCCCGCCGGTTCGGCCTCGACGCCGGTGGTGATGGCGTCGCCGTCGCGGACGACGTCGAAGCGGGCACCGGATGGCGCTATCTCCCGCACCGCCTGTTCGGCACGGACGGGGTCGCCGCGGGCGAGGAGCCGGGCCGCCTCTCGGGCCGCGTCGGTGCAGCGCACCTGATCGGCGGCGACCCCGATCCCGGCCAGCAACAGGGCCGAGACGAACGTCAGCGCGCCGATGCCGAGTGCGGCCTCCACCGTGACGGATCCGCGGTCGCCGCCGGGCATCAGGACTTCACCGACAAGGCGCGCTCGATGAGCGCGGTGAGCCCGGCGACGACGGCATCGCTGCTGACGATCAGGTAGAGAACACCGGCCAGCGCGGCGGCGGCCAAGGTGGCGATGGCGTATTCGACCGTCGCCATGCCGTCGTCGTCGCGGAAGGTGGGGAACTTGTTCATGGGAACGCCTTTCGATCATGAGGATTCCTCCGGTCAAGGGATTCCGCCGAGACGCCCGGCGAGGCCGAGCACGACGGGCAGGACACCGAGGCAGAGGAACGCGGGAAGGAAGCACAGGCCGATCGGCGCGGCCAGCAGGACTCCGGCCCGTTCGGCGCGTTCCTCGGCTTCGGCGGAGAGCGACTCGCGCAGTCGTCGCGCGAGGTCTTTCGCGTGAGTAGCCAGCGCGGTGCCCGCCCTCGCGGTGCGCACCGCGGCGACGGCCAGTTCGGCCAGACCGGGCCGGTCACGGACAGGCGCCCAAGCGTCGGCGGCTCCGACGCCCACGGCGAGGTGCGACGCCACCGAACGCAGAGCCGCGGCGGTCGCCGGTGAGGCGGCCGGCCCGACGGCCTCCAGCGCGACGGGTACCGGCAATCCGGCCGCCAGACAGGCGGCCAGTAGATCGAGGGCGGCCGCCGAGCTGAGAAGTTCGGAGACGCCCTTGTCCCTGGACGCTCGTTCCCGCAACCACATGAGGAGCCGTCCCGGGCGCGCGGCGGCGCCGAGACCGACACGCGGCCAGCAACAGACGGCTCCGCCCAACAGGATCAGCGCCACTGGGGTCAGCACGGCGCCACCCGCCCGGTGAGGACCCGGCACCAGGCCGTGCCCGCCCAGATCAGGCCGCAACCCACGACGAGCAACAGCTGACCGGTGCCCGTCCCGGTGAGGACGCTGACCGGGCTCGCCCCCATCGCCTCGCCGAGCGGCAGGCACACCAGCGGCAGGACGGCGAGCACGGCGGCACTCGCCCGAGGACCGGCCATCTTGGCCTTGAGACGACGGCGGAAGCCGATCTCCGCCTCGGCGTCCCGTCGCGCGGCGTCGAGGACATCGGCCATCGGAAGCCCGTACCGGCCGGCGAGGGTCCACGCGTTCACCAGTGCCGGTGGCGCGTCCGGGTCGGCTGTCTCACCGCCGAGCCGGGCGGACGCGATCAGCCCGCGCAATCGTCCGGACGCCGCGGGCAGCGCCTCCGCCGTGGCTTCGGCCGCCGCCACCGGATGGGCACCCGCCCGGAGTTCCCCGACCATCGTCCGCAGCACGGACGCGGTGAGTTCGGCTTCGGCCAGCGCCGCGTTCGTGCGTGCCCGATCTCGATGCTCCTGGCGAACGGTCAAGGTGAGCATCAGCGTCGCCGATGCCCAGCCGATCCCGAGAACCGGCAGAACGAGCAACGCGGGCAGGGGCCACCACCGAGCGCGAACGGCCGCGGGAAGGCGCCAAGCGAACGGAGTGCGAGCCACCGGCCTCGGCCAGCAAGCCAGCCCCGCGCCGCAGGAGAGGAGGAGCCAAGGGTTCATGCCGCCATCTCCTCGAACGGTGTCTCGTCGCCGATCCAGTGGCCTTGGCTCCACACCGGGACGACCTTGGCCTCGCCCCGCAGTGACCGCAGTACGCCGACCTCGTCCAGCCGCCGGATGCCGCTCGGCAGGCGGCGCATGTGCAGGACGACCCGCACCGCCGCGGTCAGCTGGCTGTGCAACGCGTCCCGTTTCAGGCCGCCGAGGGCGGCCAGCGCCTCCATCCGGGCGGGGACCTCCGACGGCGAATTGGCGTGCAGGGTGCACGCTCCGCCTTCGTGGCCGGTGTTCAGCGCGTTCAGCAACGCGCAGACCTCCTCGCCCCGCACCTCGCCGACGACCAGGCGGTCCGGACGCATGCGCAACGCCTGTCGCACCAGTTCGCCGAGGCCGATCTCGCCTGCGCCCTCGACGTTGGGCGGGCGGGCGATCAGGCTGACGAACTGCGGATGGTCCGGTTGCAGCTCACCGGCGTCCTCGACGCAGACGATGCGTTCGGCCGGCGGCACCGCGCCGAGCAGTGCGGAAAGCAAGGTCGTCTTGCCTGCCCCGGTCCCGCCGGACACCAGGAACGCGAGCCGTCGCCGGATGACCGAATCGAGCAGGGCGGCGCCACTGCCGCCGAACATCCCGCGCAACCGCAACGCGGCGAGGTCATGGGTGGCGGGCCGCAGGACGCGCAGCGAAAGGGCGGTTCCGGCGGGTGCGATCGGCGGGAGCACCGCGTGCATCCGGATCCGGCCGTGCGGCCCGACTCCCGGCAGCCAGCAGTCGGTGAACGGTTGCGCGTCGTCCAGCCGCCGCCCGCCGGCGAGGGCCAGCCGCTGGGCCAGCCTGCGGACGGCCTCCTCGTCCGCGAAACGGATGTCCGTCCTTTCCAGACCGTCGCCGGTGTCGGTCCAGACCTCGTCCGGTGCGGTGACGAGAACGTCGGTGGTGCCGGGGTTTTCGAGCAGCGGGGCGAGCGGTCCGGCACCGACGAACTCGTCGCGGGCCAGCCGGACCGCTCCGAGGACGGCGTCCTGACCGAGTGCGCCACCCGCTTCGGCGCGGACCGCCCGCGCGACGCTCACGGGGTCCGCCGGCCCGGCCGATCCGGCCAGCCGCCGCCGGACCCGCTCGACGAGATCGTCGGTCATCGCAAGACACCGGCCAGATCTCCGCGCGCGGCCGCGAGGACCTCGGCGGCGGCCGTGGCCAGATGTCCGCGATGTCTCGGGACGAACTCGCCGCGGTCGAGCGCGGTCGAAAGGGACCGCTCGCGGCCCATCGAGGTGATGAGCGGGGCGCCGACGGCGTCGGCGATCTCCTGCGGGATCAGCCCGGTGGGAGACGGCCCTCGGACGGCGACGCCGATCCGTGTCGCATGGGGTTCCACTCTGGCGAGTACCTGTCTCGCCGCCGCGCAGGCGCGCAGTTCCGCGGGGACGACGACCACGACCAGATCGGCCAGCCCGAGCACGGTGGCCGTCTCGGCGCCGAAATACCTCGGCAGATCGCAGACGACCGTCCGCCCCGCTCGCCGTCCGGCGCACAACACACCCTCGATCGCGTCCGGAGCGGGACCGCGCCCTTCCCGCCCGTAGGACACAAAGGACAGTGCTCCGGCGGCGTACCGCTTTCGCGGCAGGGCTTCGCTCAACGCCGTCATGGAGACCCGGCCGCCGAGGTCGAGCTCCGGCCAGCGCGGTCCGCGATCGCGTTCGGCGGCGAGGAGGACGTCGATACCGCCGCCGAGCGGATCGCAGTCGACGAGCAGCCCGCCGCTCCCGGATTTCTCCGCCTGATACGCGACGGCGGCCGCCAGCACGGAGGCCCCGGCTCCGCCTCGTCCGCCGATGACCCCGATGACGACGCCGTCGTCCCGCGCCGGCCCGTCGACGACGTCCGCGAACTCGCCGATGAGGTCGCCTTCCTCGTCCGGCAGCGAAAGGACCTTTTCCGAACCGGTGTTGAAGGCACGCTCCCACGTCACCGGTGTCGGAGCGCCCTTGCAGACGAGCAGCACCTTGTTCCGCCGCAGCAGCCGGTTCGGCGTGCTCGCGGCTTCTTCGTCGAGTACGACGAGTGGCGCGCGAGCCCACCTTCCGCGAGCGGCGTCCAGATCGGGCGCGCGTTCGACCTCGCAGCCCGCGGCCGCGGCCACGCGCAGAATCTCGTCGAGCAGGACGTCGTCTCCGGCGACGACGAGCGGATGTTCCTCGGCCATGACTCCCCCGGGGGTTCGGTCGGATTCGGTCTGTGCCTCCACGGTCGCGCCGGGCCCCGGCAACGCACAACGCCATTCCGCCGCACCTGTGGACAACCGGGGTGTTGTGGACAACTCCGCCACGGGAAACCGATTTCCGATCCGTTTCCGTCGGACCCTTCTGGCACACTTTCCGGCTTTCCGCGGCAGGCACCGCAAGTTCGTTTTCCGGCCTGGACGGAAACGAAAGGATTGACAGCAAAGGAAATTAGCGAGCGAAAACCGATTCGGCCTTGTCTCGACGGAATTCCGCACGCCGCCAAGGTCTGAACCATTGGCGCGGCGGGAAGTTGAAGGGCGACCCCCGCCAGGGGGGAGGGACGGGGGTCGCCTGGGGTTCAGCCCCGGGGGGTCGGACTGAACCTGGGTCCGGTGCGATACCGGACAATCCAACTGTAACTCCGGTACCGGCCCGTTGCGGTGTGCGCCGGTACCCACAATTCGATAACGGCACGACGCGCCGGATCCGGTGTCCGGTCGTGAATTTTCCACCGCCGCGGCCCGATCGTGGTCGACCAACCGGCGAGCCGCCGTCCGGCTCTCCTATCCTTGGCGAGTGGCCCAACCCAGCACGACACCGAGCCCGGTCGCGGCGTTCTTCGATCTCGACAAGACGATCATCGCGTCCTCGAGCGCTCTGGCCTTCAGCAAGCCGCTTTTGCGCGAAGGCCTGATCAACCGCCGAGCCGCGCTTCGCAGCGCGTACGCCCAACTCGTCTTCTCGCTCGCGGGCGCGGACGCGGCGAAAACGGAACGGATGCGAGCCGAGGTTTCCGCGCTGTGCACCGGATGGGACGTCGCCCAGGTGTCCGCGATCGTCCGCGAAACGCTGCACGACGTCGTCGACCCACTCATCTACGTGGAGGCCGCCGAACTGATCTCCGCGCACCTCGCGGACGGTCACGACGTCGTGGTGCTGTCGGCGACCGGCGAAGAGGTCGTCGCCCCGGTCGCCGAAATGCTGGGGGCGACGCGCAGCGTGGCCACGCGGATGCAGATCGTGGACGGCCGTTACTCCGGCGAAGTCGATTTCTATTGCTACGGCGAGAACAAGGCCGTCGCCGCGAAGCAACTCGCTGCGACCTACGGCTACGACCTCACGCAGTGCCACGCGTACACGGACTCGAGCACGGACATCCCGCTCCTCGAGGTCGTCGGGAGGCCGCACGCGGTCAATCCCGATCGCGTCCTGCGCAAGCACGCGACCGAACAGGGCTGGGAGATCCTCGCGTTCGAGCGCCCGATGTCGCTGCGGACCCGGATCCCGGCCAAGTCGGCGGGTCTGGTCGCGCTCGGCGCCGTCGCCGCCGGCGCCACCTGGTACGGCTACAACCGGCGCAAGCGCACCCGCTGACCGCATACCCACACGGCGGTACCGAACCGGTTTTCGCAGTCAGGGCCGGGAATTGTCTGTCGCGGAGGGTGCCCGTGTCACTAGATCGAGCCTCTGTACCGGTGCACCCGTCTGCGCACTTGAAGTGACCCGGCTCACGGCGTAGAAAGTAGGTGCGGACGTTCGTTCGGCCAGGGAACAGGTAGAAGAGAAGCCTGTTCCACCCCGGCGAATCTCCGTGTGCGGACACCGGGTACCCACGCGCAGCGCGCCGCGGGAGGCTCGTCGTCTAGGGACTGCGTACCGGGACGCCGGACGCCGAGTCCATGAAGGTACGACCAGAGTTGCACGCTTGGTCGCCCGAGTTGTCCGCACTGACTGGCGGCGCCCGCCGGCTTCGGCCGACGGGCGCCGCCAGTGTTTTGCCCGTCTTTTCCGGCGTGACCGGTCCGGTCACACCCCGGTGACTCGTCCTTTTCAAGCGTGACAGGCCCCTTCGCGTCCCTTTGGGTATGAACGGACCTGTCGCGGGGGTGGCCGATGGACAAGCAAAGTGCTCGTGGGTAGCTTCCGGATATCAGTGCTTCCAGGTGGACTTCTTTCCGCCTGAGAGTCAGGCACGAATCTGGGAGGCTTGAGGTGACGACCCGAACCACGCACGCCCGTCATCGGAGGATCCATGCGCTCGCCGTGCCCCTCGCGGGTCTGCTCACCCTCGCCGCCACGGGCGTTCCGGCGACCGCGCAGCCGGTGACCGCGGACGTGGAGGCGCAACGGACGCTGCGCGGGCTGACTCTGGAGCAGAAGGTCGGACAGCTGTTCGTCACGTGGGTGAACGGGAAGTCCGCCGACGAGGTCAACGCCAAGAACAAGGCCGACTTCGGAGTGGACACCCCGGCGCAGGTGATCGAGAAGTACCACCTCGGCGGCGTCATCTACTTCAACAACGACAGCCGCGACAACTTCGACGACCCGGTACAGGTCGCCAAGCTGTCGAACGGCCTCCAGCGGGCGGCCATCCGCAGCGGCGCCCGCATCCCGCTGCAGATCGCGACCGACCAGGAGGGCGGCACGGTCACCCGGATGGGGGCCCCCGCCACCGAACTGCCGAACGCGATGGCGATCTCGGCCGGCCGCGACACCGCTGCCGCGCAGCAGGCCGCCCGGATCCTCGGGCACGAACTCCGCGCCGTCGGCATCAACCAGGACTTCGCCCCCGACGCCGACGTGAACTCCAACCCGGCGAACCCGGTGATCGGTGTCCGCTCCTTCTCCGGCCGCCCGGATCTGGCGAGCCAGTACGTCGGAGCACAGGTGAAGGGCTTCCAGGACTCCGGCCGCCGCACCGAAACGGTGTCCGCGGCCGCGAAGCACTTCCCCGGACACGGCGACGCGGCCACCGACAGTCACCTCGAACTGCCCCGGATCGACCGGAGCGAGGCCAGCTGGCGCGAAACCGACGTGCCGCCGTTCAAAGCCGCCATCGCGGCGGGCATCGACTCGATCATGAGCGCGCATATCCAGTTCCCGAGCCTCGACCCGTCCGGCGAACCCGCCACGCTGTCGAAGCCGATCCTCACCGGCAAGCTGCGCGGGGAACTCGGCTACCGCGGCGTCGTCGTCACAGACTCCCTCTCGATGGACGCCGTGCGCGAGCTGCACACCGACGCGGAGATCCCGGTGCTGGCGCTCAAGGCGGGCATCGACCAGCTGCTGATGCCGGTGAACCTCGACCTCGCGATCAACTCGGTGCTCGACGCGGTCCGCAAGGGTGAGCTGACCGAGCGCCGCATCGACGAGAGCGTGCTGCGCATCCTCAAGCTCAAGCTGAACCGCGGGATCCTGACCTCCCCGTTCGTCGACCCGGCCAAGGTGATGTCGAAGGTCGGTGTCCCGGCCAACCTCGCCACCGCGCAGGGCATCGCCGACCGGTCGATCACCGCGATCCGCAACGACGGTGGCCTCCTGCCGCTCAAGCAGCAGCCCGCGAAGACGCTCGTGACCGGCTGGGGTGTGAGCACGACGACCTCGCTGGCCGCGAAACTCACCGCGCACGGCACGCAGGCGACGGCGCTGCAGACCGGCCAGACCCCGACAGACGCGCAGATCGCGCAGGCCGTCGCGGCGGCCAAGAACGTCGACCTCGTCGTCGTGCTGACCAACAACGTCGGCACGTATCCGTTGCAGGGCAAGCTGTTGCAGGCACTGGCCGACACCGGGAAGCCGGTCGTCGCGGTCGCCGCCCAGATCCCCTACGACGCCGGTTACGAGAACCCGATCAAGACGTGGCTCGCCACGTACGGCTACATCTCGCCTTCGCTCGAAGCGCTGGCGAAGGTGATCCTCGGGAAGGTGAAGCCGCAGGGCAAGCTGCCGGTGGACGTCCCCGCCGGCAAGGACGTGGGCACGGTGAAGTACCCCTTCGGCCATGGGCTGACGTGGTGAGCCTCAACCGCCGCCACTTCCTCGTCACCGGGGCGCTGGCCGTCCCGGCGCTGACGGCCGCGTCGTCGGTCGCGCAGGCCCAACCCCAGGCCGAAGGGCACGGCGAGAGCAAAGGTCCCTCGCTCACCCGCACCGGGGCGGACGTCCTCGCGGCCAAGGGCTGGGCACCGCTGGCGGGCCGCAAACTCGGCGTGCTGTCGAACCCGACGGGTGTCCTCGCGAGCGGCGACCACATCGTCGATTCGATGGTCGCCGCCGGAGTCCGCCCGCTCGCCGCGTTCGGCCCCGAGCACGGTTTCCGCGGCAGCGCGCAGGCGGGCGGGTCCGAAGGCGACTACACCGATCCCCGCACCGGCGTCCCCGTATACGACGCGTACGGCGCCGACGCGACGAAGCTGGCCGGGATGTTCACGAAGGCGGGCGTCGACACCGTCGTCTTCGACATCGCCGACGTCGGCGCGCGGTTCTACACCTACATCTGGTCGCTGTACACGGCGATGGTCGCGGCGGCCAAGGCCGGCGCCGCGGTGGTCGTGCTGGACCGGCCGAACCCGTTGGGTGGCAAGGCCGCCGGGCCGATGCTGAACCCGGCGTACGCCTCGGGTGTCGGCCGGAAGCCGATCGTGCAGCAGCACGGCATGACCGTCGGTGAACTCGCGCGGTTCTTCGCCGCCGAGTTCCTGCCTGCCGAAGGGGTCACGCCGGGCAGGCTCGAGATCGTCGAGGTGCGCGGCTGGCGGCGTGACCAGCTCTTCGACCGCACCGGGCTGACCTGGGTCCCGCCGAGTCCGAACATGCCGACACCGGACACCGCGCTCGTCTATCCCGGCACCGGGATGTTCGAAGGCACCGTGTTCTCCGAAGGCCGCGGCACCACCAGGCCGTTCGAGATCATCGGCGCGCCCGGCCTCGATTGGCGCTGGCGCGAGAGGCTCGGCGAACTAAGGCTTCCCGGCGTGAAGTTCCGTGAGGCCTACTTCGTGCCGACGTTCGGCAAGTTCGTGAACGAGCCGTGCGGCGGCGTGCAGGTGACCATCACGGACCCGCGGGTGTTCGACGCGATCCACACCACGGTCACCATGTTCGTCACCGCGAAGCAGGTGCACCCGGACAAGTTCAAGTGGCGGCCCGACAACTTCCTCGACAAGCTCTCGGGCTCCGACAGGCTGCGCACGATGATCGACAAGGGCGCCGGGGTGGACGAGATCGTCGGGTCCTGGCAGGCCGAACTGGCCGAGTTCGACCGGAAACGCCGTCGCCATCTCATCTATCGCTGAGGGGAACGACCTTGCGTGTTAGGAAGATCCTGATCGCGGCTGTTTCCGTCCTGGTCGCGGCGACCACGTTGTCGACGGCGGGAGCACAGGCGATTCCGGGGAGCGAACAACAGCGAGACCGCGCGGCGGGCCGGTTCGACAAGCCGCGCGAGGGCTTCGCGCCCGCGTCCACCGTCCTGCGTGACGGCGCGCCCGCGGACGTCGGGCTCGACCCGGCACCGATCAAGGCGGCCGAACGGTTCATCGACAGCTGGACCCAGCCGGACGCGACGGGGCACCCGCACTTCTCCGGCGCGGTCGGCCTGCTGGCGCACGACGGCGTCATCGTCGAACGCCGCGCCGTCGGCGGCGCGGTCCGCTACGCCGACGCGAAGGGCACCGAGCTGCCGCCGGAGCAGCAGGTCCCGATGCGCGCGGACACGATCTTCGACATGGCCTCGATCTCGAAGCTGTTCACCTCCATCGCGGTGATGCAACTGGCCGAGACCGGGAAACTGGACATCTCCGCACCAGTGGTGCGGTATCTGCCGGAGTTCGGGGTGAACGGCAAGGAGGCCGTCACCGTCCAGCAACTGCTGACCCACGTGTCGGGGTTCGCCGCGACGCCGCTCCCGTCGCTGTGGGAGGGCTATCCGGACATCCCGTCACGCCGGAAGGCCGTCCTCGACAGTCCCCTGAAGAACCCTCCGGGCAGCACGTACCTCTATTCCGACCTCAACCTGCTGACGCTCGGTTTCCTGGTCGAGAAGGTGGCCGGTGCGCCGTTGGACAAGGTGGTCCAGGACCGCATCGCGGCTCCGCTGGGCCTCACCGACACCGGGTACAACCCGCCCGCGTCGAAACTCGCCAGGGTCGCGGCGACCGAGTACGCCGCGAAGCCGCCTCGGGGCCTCGTACGCGGTGAGGTCCACGACGAGAACGCGTGGTCGCTGGGCGGGGTCGCCGGGCACGCCGGCGTGTTCTCCACGGCCGGCGACATGGCCGTGCTGGCACAGACGATCCTGAACGGCGGCGCGTACCGCGGTCAGCGGATCCTGCGCGAGGAAACCGTGCGAGCGATGCTGACGAACTACAACCACAAATTCCCCGACAACTCCCACGGACTCGGCTTCGAACTCGACCAGCCCTGGTACATGGGCGCGCTGTCGGCGCCCTCGACCGCCGGGCACACCGGATTCACCGGAACGTCGCTGGTGATCGATCCGCTGTCACGTTCGTTCGCGATCCTGCTCACCAACCGCGTGCACCCGACGCGGAACTGGGGATCGATCAACCTCGCCAGGGAGACGTGGGCGAGTTCGCTCGCGAAGGCGATGGCGGTTCGCCCGGTACGCGGCCGGGACGCCTGGTTCAGCGGCGCGGGAGACGTCTCCACGGCCACGCTGACGACCCCACCGCTGCGGACCCGTGGCGGGCCGCTGAAGGTCTCCTTCGACACCTTCGTGGACACGGAAGGGCCGGCTGATTCGCTCTTTTTGGAAACAAGTACCGACGACGGAGTCACCTGGAAAACGATTACTCTGCGTGCAAGCGGAGCGGGTGCGCCCGTCGGCGATCAAACCGGCCTCGGCGGGCATGGCCATCGGGCTTGGTGGCGGGTCACCGCCGAGGTGTCACAAAGCTCACAAATCGCCTTTCGCTGGCGTTACACGACCGACGCTCGTTACACGGGACGCGGAATTTCTTTGGATGGTGTGAAAGTCACTGAACGCGGCCATTCACTGCTGGACAGTGAGCGACAACCCTCCGCTTTCAGTGCGTCAGGGTGGCAGTTGAGCGCTAGGTAGCCGGGCCGCTCCGCTGCGCTGTCCGCCTGCCCCGTTGACCGGGACGCAGCCCCTTGCATCGCGACACTAAGTTGCCAAGTCGTTAGCTCGACCTCGTTAACGGCCTCGACCTGGTTAGCGACTTTCTGGTCAACGATTAATCGCAAATCGAATCCGCAGACACGGATAGGTTGCGATCTTCCTGAAGGGTGTGGGTAGCCTTGTCGCAGATGCCAACGGTTAGTAACTTTCCCACGGTGGGCGATACCGATTCCGTAATCGCGGCCGCACCGTCCGAGGCCGTGCCGGCGCAGCCGACACGGGACGCTGACGCGAGCCCGCTTGTCCGGATCCGCTCACTGCTGCCTGGGCTCGCCAGGGCGGAACAGCGCGTCGCGAAGGTGGTCCTCGAAGACCCTGCGACGGTCGCGCGGCGCAGCATCACCGAGGTCGCGCTCGCGGCCAACACCAGCGAAACCACCGTCACGCGGTTCTGCAAGGCCGTTGGCGTCGGCGGATACCCGCAGCTCAGGATCGCCTTGGCGGCCGACACCGCCCGCACGGAGGCCAGGTCGAGCCGTAACCTCGGCGGCGAGATCGGCCCGGACGACGACCTGGCCGCGGTCATCGGCAAGGTCAGCTTCGCGGACGCGCGCGCCGTGGAGGAGACCGCCGACCAGCTCGACATCCCGTCGCTACAGCGGGTGATCGATGTCTTGGCGGGCGCGGGCCGCGTGGACGTCTACGGCGTGGGCGCGAGCGCGTTCGTGGCCGCCGATCTGCAGCAGAAGCTGCACCGCATCGGCCGGGTCAGTTTCGCCTGGTCCGACACCCACATCATGCTGACCTCGGCCGCCGTGCTGAGCCCCGGAGACGTCGCGATCGGCATCTCGCACACGGGCGCGACCACGGACACCGTCGAGGCCCTGCGGGTGGCGCGCGAACACGGCGCGATCACCGTCGCCGTGACGAACTTCCCCAGGTCGCCGATCACCGAGGTCTCCGACCACATCCTGACCACTGCGGCGCGCGAGACGACGTTCCGCTCCGGTGCGACCGCCAGTCGCATCGCGCAGCTGACCGTCATCGACTGTCTGTTCATCGGTGTCGCGCAGCGGCACATGGACGCGTCGGTCAACGCTCTCGACGCGACCAGGGACGCGGTTGGCTCGCACCGGCTGGGCGTACGGCCCGACGGCAGGCGGCGACCGCGGGAAACCGGCAAATGAGCGAAAAAGTGAGGCGCATGATGACCGTCCCACGCCAGGTGGTGCACGTCGATTCGCCAACCGAACAGCGTAATCCACGGACGACCGACATCGACCTGATGTCGACCATGGGCATTCTCGGCGCGATCAACGCCGAGGACCGCCGGGTACCCGAAGCCGTCGCGGCGGTGCTGCCGCAGGTGGCGCGGGCGGTCGACTTCGCCGTGGAGGCGCTGCGGTCGGGGCACCGCGTGCACTACTTCGGGGCAGGTACCTCCGGCAGGCTGGCGACGTTGGACGCGGCGGAACTCGTGCCGACGTTCAACGTGCCCTCCGACTGGTTCATCGCGCATCACGCGGGCGGCGCGCGCGCTCTGCGCCAAGCCGTCGAAGACGCCGAGGACGACACGAAAGCCGGAGCCGCCGAAGTGGCCGAGGACGTCGCGCCCGGTGACTTCGTGCTCGGGCTGACGGCTTCGGGCCGGACGCCCTACGTGCTCGGCGCGCTGGCCGCGGCCAGCCGTCGCGGCGCCCGTACCGCCCTGGTTTCGGGCAACCCGGCCGCGGTGCTGCCACCCGGCGTCGATGTCCTCATCGCGGTGGACACCGGCCCGGAAGCGATCGCCGGGTCGACGCGGATGAAGGCGGGGACGGCGCAGAAGATCATCCTCACCGCGTTCTCCACCGCGACGATGATCAAACTCGGCCGGACGTACTCGAACCTGATGGTCAGCATGCGCGCGACCAACGCGAAGCTGCGCGGACGGACCATCCGGATCCTGCGCGAAGCCACCGGCATGAGCATGGCGGACTGCTCCGACGCGCTCACCGAGGCCGACGGCGACCTGAAGGTCGCGCTGGTCCATCTGCTGTCGGGCGAGGACGTCGCGAACGCGGCGAAGGCGCTCGCGGCCAACGATGGCCACGTACGCAAGGCTCTCGACTCCCTGCGGGTGCGCGCGAGCTGAACCACCGATTGCCCATCATCTGCTCATCTGCTTAGGCTCTCAGGTATTGCGACTGAGAGGTCGGGTGGTCATGAGCACCGGCGGACGAACCCGTTCATCCCGACGCCTCGCGCTCACGCGACGCGAACGGGCGTCCGTGGCCGGAATGGCCGGATTCATCCTGCTGCTCAACGTCGTGGGCTGGGGGGTCCTGACGCTTTTCGTGGCGCCGCGCAACTATGAGCTCGGCGCCACGGGCGCTTTCGGGATCGGCCTCGGCGTGACCGCTTTCGTGCTCGGGACGCGGCACGCGTTCGACGCGGACCACATCGCCGCCATCGACAACACCACCCGCAAACTGATGGCCGAGGGTCAGCGGCCGCTTTCGGTGGGTTTTTGGTTCTCCCTGGGCCATTCCACGATCGTCTTCCTCCTGTGCCTGCTGCTGCCGCTCGGCGTCCGCGCGCTCGCCGGCGCGGTCGAGGACGACTCGTCGGCGTTGCACAAGGCGACCGGGCTGATCGGGACGTCCGTTTCGGCGGCGTTCCTGTACGTCATCGGGATCATGAACCTGGTGGTGCTGGTCGGCATCGTGAAGGTGTTCCGGCGGATGCGGCGGGGCGAGTTCGACGAAGCGGCGCTGGAACGGCAGCTCGACAACCGCGGCTTCATGAACCGATTGCTCCGTGGCGCGACGAAAGCCGTGCGCAAGCCCTGGCACATCTATCCCATCGGCGTGCTGTTCGGCCTCGGCTTCGACACCGCGACCGAGATCAGCCTGCTGGTGCTCGCCGGCGGCGCGGCCGCGTTTTCCCTGCCCTGGTACGCGATCCTGGTGCTGCCGATCCTATTCGCCGCGGGAATGACGCTGTTCGACACCGCCGATGGTTGCTTCATGAACTACGCGTACGGCTGGGCCTTCGCGAAGCCGGTGCGGAAGATCTACTACAACCTCACGGTGACGGCGCTTTCTGTCGCGGTAGCGCTGCTGATCGGAACGATCGAGATCATCTCGATCATCGCCGAACGCTTCGGCATCACGACCGGACCGCTCGCGGCGATCGGGGCGCTGAGTCTTGATTACGTCGGCTACGCGGTCGTAGCACTGTTCGTGCTTACGTGGCTCTTCGCGCTCCTCGTATGGCGCTTCGCGCGTATCGAGGAGCGTTGGTCGGCCCGGCTTTCCGTGAAGTAGGCCCCTGACCTGCGGAAAGAGAGCAAGGGACCGTTGCTGTCACTTACTTAGCGTACCTACGCTAACGATAGCAAAGGTCCCTTGCTATCACTTTTGATCAGGCGGGCTGGGCCACCCGCGTGCGCGAAGGCAGCGAAAGCGCGAAGGCGAGCAGAGCGACGAAGGCGGCCACGGGACCAATCCACCACACGCCCGCCGACGACAGGACGACCCCGCCCAGCGCGGCACCGAGGGCACCGCCGCCGTAGATGGCGGAACCGTTGAGTCCCAAGGCGACCGTCGGCGCGTCAGGCGCCAGCGAGAACAACCGGTGCTGCTGCGGCACCATCAGCATTCCGCCGAACACCCCCGAAGCCAGCGCCAGGACCAGCGAGCCGGGCAGGCTCAGCACGGCGACGTCCAGCAGCGCGAACGTCACCGCCGTGCCGATGAGCGAAATCGAGCGGACTCGTGCGGAACCGAGCGAGTCGGTGGCCCGGCCGGCGAAGGCGTTGCCCACGATCTGCCCGATCCCGAAACCGACGAGCAGCCACGAGATCATCGCGCCCGCCGCCACCGGCGCGACCAGCACCGGCAGGTACACGAAGGCCGCGAAGCCCGCGGCGGTGCCGAGAACGCTCACGCCGAGCACGCGCACGATCGGCGGCCGCCCGACGACGGCGAGCCTGTCGCGCAACGACACCGTCGGCATCCGGACTCCCGGCAGAAGCGGCACGAGCAGCATCACGATCAGCGCCACCGCGCCGATCCCCCACATCACCGCGCGCCAGCCGAACCAGTTGCCGGCCAGCACCCCGATCGGCACGCCGAGCACCATCGAAACGCTCATCCCGTTGGAGACCGTGGCCAGCGCGCGGCCCCGGCGTTCGTCCGACGCCAGCGCACCGGCGAGAACGTAAGCGTTGGATTGGAACGCGGCGGCCCCCAGTGCGGCCAGCACGCGAGCGACGGCGACCACGGCGAACGTGTCGCCGAGCGCCTGACCGGCCATGCCGATCGTGAACAGCACCATCCCGGCCCCGAGCACCCAGCGCCGGTCCAGCCGTCCGGTGAACGCCGCGATGAGCGGCGACGAGACCGCGTAGGTCACCGCGAAGACGGTGGTCAGCTGGCCCGCGACGGCTTCGGAAACACGCAGGTCGGCGGCAATGGCAGGCAGCAGCCCGTTCATGACGAACCCATCCGTGCCGACGGTGAAGGTACCGACGGCGAGTATCAGAAGAGCCCCCAGAGCGAGCCGATCATTTGATGATCGTCGAATCGTCATGAGAGGTATAGTGGCCGGATCATTCGATGGCTGTCAAACAGTTGGAGTGAAGTGAGCAGCACGCTGCCGCAACCGGCGACCGAGGAGATCCAGATCGTGGCGGTGCTCCAGGCGCTCGCGGATCCGGTTCGCCTGGAGCTGATCCGTGCCCTGCGAAGCAATCCTTCGCCGCGAAGCTGCGCCGTCACCGAGTACGACGTCGAGATCAGCGCGCCGACGCTCTCCCACCACTGGAAGGTCCTGCGCGAGGCCGGCCTGACGACGACGTTCGTCGAAGGCCGGACCCGCTGGGTCGAACTACGGACCGAGGACATCCACGAGCGGTTCCCAGGTCTACTGGACGCCGTCCTCGCCTAGCCGCCACTTCGCCGCGAGTTCTCCCGCCGCGCACACGCCGACGTCGAGCAGGTACGGCCCGGCCTGACCGCATCCGGACCCGGGCGCGATCGGCTGACCGTGGCCCATCCCGTTGATCGCGTGCGTGTCGACGGCGGCCCCGACGTCGCTCCACTGCTCGGAAAGCTCGCGCATGTTCATCGGGGCGACCGTGTAGTCCGCGGTCCCGTGCCAGACACTGACCGGCGAACGCGACCCCGTGCCCGCGGCACGCACCTTGTCGCCCCACTGCTTCGGCGTCAGATCCTTGCCGGGATTCATGCACGGGTACGCGTCGATCATCGAAGTCGCGCAGCCGTACGGCAAACCCGCCACGACACCGCCGCCCGCGAACAGTTCCGGATACGCCGCGAGCAGCACCGAGGTCATCGCCCCGCCCGCCGACAGTCCGGTCACGTAGGTCCGGCTTCCGGCCGCGGAGCGCGCCATCTGCGCGATCGATTCCGCTTCCCCGGAGCCGCGCTTGATGTCCCCTGACTGGAACCAGTTGAAGCACTTGTTGAAGTTGTTCGCCGAAACCTGTTCCGGCAGAACGAGCTCGAACCGCAAGCGGTCCGCGAGTCCGATCCAGCCGGAGCCACGCGCGTATCCGGCGGCGTCCTGGGTGCAGCCGTGCAGCACGACGACCACCGGACGTCCGGACGGCAGCCCGTCGGGGACGTATTCGAACATCCGCAACGCACCGGGATTGCTCCCGAACCCGGTCACGGGGCGGATCGTCGCCGCCTGCGCCGGAGCCGGGAATAGTAGGGCCAATGTCGAAACCACCGCGCCGATGAGGAGTTTTCGCATCATCCGAGGCCAAACCGCCGCCCTCGGATTTTCCACGTGGCGGACCACCACAGCGGCGACCCGTTTTGTGTGGTCACCCCGGGTACCGATCCGGAAGAGACCTGCTTACCGTCGGCCGATGCGGCTCATTCTGGTCCTCGCGATGATGCTGGCCCTGATCACTCCCGCCGAAGCGGCGGCGAGCGGATGCGCGAACGTGCGCGTTCCCGGGGCCGTGAAGCAGCACCTGTCCTGTTTGGACGATCTGACCACCACCGGAACCCTGGCCACCGGGCACACCGTCCCAGCCGATTGGGCAGGCCTGACGTCGGCCGGATTTCCTGCGCCCAAGGGTGTTCCCGGTATCCAGATCGACGGCTATTTCCCGGACACGTCCACGGCCAACACGGCACACGGGTGGAACCACGACGCACAGTTCGTGCTGCGCCTGCCCGACCGCTGGAACGGCGGCCTCGTGGTCTCCGGTTCCCCCGGTGTGCGTCGGCAGTACGCGAACGACCGCGCGATCGGCGACCAGGTCCTCGCCGCGGGCTACGCGTTCGCCGCGACCGACAAGGGCAACACCGGCGCCGATTTTCACACCGACGGACGCCGCCCGGGTGACGCGCTCGCGGAGTGGAACTCGCGGGTCACGCAGCTGACCATCGCCGCGAAAGCGGCCGTGGCCCATCGTTACGGACGCCTGCCGAGCCGCACCCTCGCGGCCGGGATGTCGAACGGCGGTTACCTCGTCCGCTGGCAACTCGAGAACCGGCCGTGGCTCTACGACGGCGGCATCGATTGGGAGGGCACGCTCTGGCACGAGGACGGCCCGAACCTGTTCACCTTCCTCCCGCCCGCCATCAAGGCCTACCCCGCCTACGCCGCCGGTTCCGAGGCAGCGCACCGAAAGATCCTCGACGCCGGCTTCGCACCAGGCTCGGAGTTCTTGTGGCAGTACCACAACGACGTCTACTGGGGACTGACGCAGCGCATCTATCAGGCCGAATTCGATCCGGCGTTCACCGGCACCGATTACGACTACGACGCTCGCCCGCCGTCGGTCCACCGCGCGGTCGAACGGATCTCGCTCACCGGCCGGATCGGCAAGCCGCTGATCACCCTGCACGGCACCCTCGACACCCTCCTGCCGATCACCCGCGACTCCGACGTCTACCAGCGGATGATCGCCGAGCAGGGCCGGGCGGGCCTGCAGCGCTACTTCCGGATCGTGGACGGGAACCACGTCGACGGCCTGTACGACGCGTACCCGGACAGGCTGCGCCCCATCGGTCCGTGTTTCCGGACGGCGTTCACCGCACTCGAAGGCTGGCTCGACGGCGTTGCGCCGCCCGCCTCGGCGACGATCCCGCGCGCGAGCGGTGACCTCGCGACCACCTGCGCCCTAGGCTGATCGCACCGTGACTTCGACGAGGTCATCCGTTTCGGTCATCGGTGAGGCGGTGCAGCCTGAGCGCGAGCTGGAGTTCCAGCGCGCGCTCAGGCGCCTGCCACTCCTCCCCCAGCAGCGACGCGATGCGGTCCAGCCGCTGCACGACGGTGTTGACGTGCACGTGGAGCAGGTCTTTGGCGCGCGTCAGGTTGCCGCCGCAGGCGAAATACGCCCGGAGGGTGCCGATCAGATCCGTGCCACGGCGTTCGTCGTAGTCGAGCACCGGGCCGATCGTGGCCGTCACGTACGCGCCGAGATCGGCGTGTTCACCCAGGAGCAGCCCGACGAAGCCGAGGTCGGCCATGCTCGCGCCCTCCCCGGCCCTCCCCAGGGCCAACAGCGACGCGACACACCGCGCGGCTTCGGCGTGTGCCTCGGCCAGCGCGCGGGGTGAGTCGGCCGGGCCCGCCGCGCCCACCGTCACCACGCAGTCCATCGTGGACGTGAGTTCGGTGGCGACCGATCGGGCCAGCGCACCGGGATCCGCGCCACGGACCAGCAGGACGACCTCGTCGGCGTGGACACCGACCAGGTCGGCGTGCCGGGCGGCGGCCATGGCCAGCCGCCGACGGGAGACGTCGTCGGAATGCGCGATCAGCACCGCGTGTGGTGCCGACAAATCGACCCCGAGTCGACGTCCTCGCGCCAGCAACGCCGCGGGATTGCGGCCGGGCGCGGTGAGCAGGTCCGACAGCAATTCCCCGCGAACCTCGTCTTCGGCTCGAGCCACGGAACGCCGCTGCATGAGCAGGACCGCGGTGACCACGCCCGCCCGCTCGAACAGCCGTCGATCCGCCTCGCCGAGCGACGGTCCACCGCCCAGTACCAGGCTGCCGAGGAACTCTTGCCCCGCTTGGACCGCGCACAGCCAACCGTCCTCAGTGGACACCGCGCGTCCGCTCGCCCTGGACGCCGAGACGGCGGCTCGCGAGAGGGTCGAATCCCCACCGGTCCGGGCCAGGACGGCGCCGTCGGTGTCGTAGACGGCGATGGCCCCGCCGAGCACGTCCGCGACCGCGGCGGCGACCTCGGCCAGGTCACCGCCGCGCAGCACGAGATCCATCAGCCGGTCGTGCGCGTCCTCGGCGCGGCGCATCGCGTCGTTGTGCGCGCTGATCGTCGCGTTGGCGGCGTTCAGCTCGGCGACCGCGCGGCGCGTCTCGTCGAGCAGATGCGCGTTGTCCAGCGTGATCGCCGCGTGGTCGGCCAGTGACGACAGCAGCGCGACCTCTTCCGGGCTGAACTCCCGCGTGGTCCGGTCCGAGGCGAACAGGACGCCGATGACCTTGCTCCCGATCGCCAGCGGCACCCCGAGGATCGCCGTCAGGCCCTCGTCGCGCACGCCGGTGTCGATCGACGACGTGTGATGGAATCGCTTGTCGTTGAAGTAATCCGCCGTCGCGTACGGCCGCGCGGTCTGCGCGACCAGTCCGCCGAGCCCCTCGCCCATCCCCAGCACGATGTCCTGGAACAGCGCGGAAACCGACCCGTCGGTCACGCGGACGTAGGTGTTGCCCTCGGTCTCGTCGTTGAGGCTGAGATACGAGACATCCACGGCGAGCAACGCCCGCGCGCGCCGCACGATCGACCGCAGGACGGCGTCCGGATCGTCCAGCCGCGCGAGGTCGCTCGCCGTGTCGAACAGCGCGGCCAGCTCCGCCTCGCGCCGCCGATGCTCGGCGACGGTGTCCCGGATCCGCAACGCCAGCTCGGTGGCCTTCGGATCGACCGGGACGTGCGCCAGCTGCTCGCTGCCCGCGCCGGAGGCGAGCAGTTCGAGCAGCCGGCGCAACTGTGCGGATCCGTCCACAGAGCTCATGCTGGCACGTGACCGCGCTCCGGAAGAACTTCGGAGTGCAGGGACTCGCCCTTGGTCTCACGAGCGGCCAGCAGCGCGATGACGGTCAGCACGCACATCGCGACGACGTAGAGCGAGACCGGGATCGTGCTGCCGAACTCCCTGAACAACGCGACCGCGACGAGCGGCGCCACCGCACCCGCCGCGATCGACGACAGCTGCCCACCGACCGAGAGGCCGGTGTAGCGGACCCGCGTCGGGAACTGTTCGGAGAAGAACGCGGCCTGCGGCCCGTACATCGCGCCGTGCAGGACCAGCCCGACGGTCGCCGCGAGAATGATTACGCCGGAATTCTTCGTGTCGAGCATCGCGAAGAACACGAAACTCCACACCGCCATGCCGATCGCGCCGAACAGATAGACCGGGCGCCGTCCGATCCGGTCGGAAAGAATGCCCCACAAGGGAATGGTCACGAAATGCACGGCCGAACCGATGAGTACCGCGTTGAGCCCCGCCGATTTCGGCAGGCTCAGTCCCGTGGTGACGTAAACCAGGATGAACGCGGTGATCACGTAGTACGAAACGTTCTCCGCCATCCGCGAGCCGATCGTGATCAGCACCGCCCGCCAGCTCTTCCGGAACACCTCGACGACGGGGGCTTGAGTGGTCTTGTGGTTCTTCTGCGCGGCGAGGAACACCGGCGATTCGCTGACCGCGAGCCGGATCCACAGCCCGATCACCACGAGGACACCGGACAGCAGGAACGGGAGCCGCCAGCCCCAGCTGAGGAAAGCCTCGTCCGACTGCGTCGCGGCGAGCACCGCGAGGACCGCCGTCGCGAGCAGGTTTCCGCCCGGGGCACCACACTGCGGCCACGACGCCCAGAACCCGCGGCGTTCGTCGTCACCGTGTTCGGAGACGATCAGCACCGCGCCGCCCCATTCGCCGCCGAGCGCGAAACCCTGCACCAACCGCAACAGCGTCAGCAGGATCGGCGCCAGGACACCGACGGCGGCGTACGTCGGGAGGACACCCATCGCGCAGGTGGAACCGCCCATCAGCAGCAGGCTCAGCACCAGCAGCTTTTTGCGGCCGACCCGGTCACCGAAGTGGCCGAACACGAGCCCGCCGACGGGCCTGGCAAGGAAGCCGACGGCGTAGGTGAGGAACGCGAGCAACGTGCCGGTCAGCGGATCGTTGCCGGGAAAGAACAATTTGCCGAACACCAGCGCCGCGGCGGAGGTGTAGAGGAAGAAGTCGTACCACTCGATCGTCGTGCCGATCAGGCTGGCGCTGACGACCTTCGCGATCGAGCCGCGGTTCTGCGTGGTCACCGAAGGCGTCCTTTCTTGGGGGTTCACGCGGCGGTCCAGCCGCCGTCGAGGGGAATGGAGGTACCGGTGACATGGGCGGCGTGGTCGCCGGACAGCCAGAGCACGCACGCGGCGACATCGGCGGGTTCGATCAGCCGCTTGATCGCCGAACGGCGCAGCAGGACCTGTTCGATGACGGCGTCGCGTTCGAGACCGTGTTCTTCGGCCTGCGCCTGGAGCTGTCCGGTGACCAGCGGTGTCCGGACGTAACCGGGGCTGACGCAGTTGCTGGTCACGCCGTGTTCCGCGCCTTCGAGCGCGGTGACCTTGGAAAGGCCTTCGAGAGCGTGCTTCGCGGTGACGTACGCGGATTTGAACGCGCTCGCGCGGAGACCGTGGACGCTCGACATGTTGACGACGCGCCCCCAGCCGCGTTCGTACATCCGCGGCAGCACCCGGCGGAGGAGCAGGAACGGCGCGGTGACCATGAGCGCCTGGATCCGGGCGAACGTCTCCGGCGGGAACTCGTGGATGGGCGCGATGTGCTGGAAACCGGCGTTGTTGACGAGGATGTCGATCTCGGCCGGGAGGGTCTCGATGGCCTGTGCGTCGGTGAGGTCGATGACGTGCGCGATGCCGTTGACGTCGGCCGCGGCCTTCTCGACGGCGTCGTCGATGTCGACGAGATGGACCTTGGCGCCGGCTCCGGCGAGTGCCTCGGCGCAGGCCAGGCCGATACCGCTCGCCGCCCCCGTGACCAGCGCGGACTTACCGGCCAGATCGCTGTGATACGCACCACTCATGCCCGACGACGTTAGGTCGCCGGAAGCACTTAAGCCATGTGGCTACGCACTACACCTGCTCACGATCTCGTGTGTGCTCTTCACACCCCTGCATTTCGTCCTCTGAATGCGGTAGTTGCCCACGCAAGTACCGCGTTCAGAGGACGAAATGCGGAGTCAGCCGGCGGCGTCGGAGATCGACTTCGCCTCGCGAGCACCGGCTTCGAAGGCTTCGCACGAGAAGAGCAGCCACGCCCGGACGCCCTCCGGAGTTCCCTCAGCGAAGGCCGAAGCGGCTTCGAGGTACTTCGGGACGCGCCGGAAGTACGCGACCTCGGGAACGGTCAGCGCCTTCGGGTCCAGCCCCGTCGCCACCGCCGAAAGCCGGGCCGCCGCCCGCGCGACGACCCCGTCCGCGGAGCCGAAAGGCCGCAGTGCCAACAGTTCCCCGTGCACGACCGCGGTCAGCACCGGCCCGGGGACCGACGTCGCACCGGTCACCAGTTGCGCCAGCATCTCCAGCCGCGGCCCGACATCGGCGGACGAGCGCGGTCGTCCCAGCGCGTCGAGGTCCGGCACCAGGTCCGACGCGGCGAGTACGTGCAGCCGCGCCAACGCCTGCAACGGCGCGCGCCGCCAGGCCGGGAGCAAGCCCTCCAACGCTTCCGCGACCCGCAACGCGCCGGCCAGCACCGGATCGGTCACCTCGCCGGATTCCGGGAGTTCGGGCGCGGCGCCTTCGATACCGGCCGATGCCCGCGCCGCCCGCACGGAGGCTTCGGAGGCCGTCGCCGCGCCGCCGCGAAGGTTGGCGGGCAGCCGGTGGACGGCGAACACCGCGTCCTGCGCCGTTTTCGAGGCCGCCGCGACCCCTTCGAGGTCCAGCAGCGGCTTCAAAGGATCCGTCATGCGTCCAGCACCTGTCCGGCGCGCCGCACCACGGGCGCCTGCACCGACCACGGGAAGTTGATCCACAGATCCGTGTGCTTCCAGACGTACTCGCATTTGACCTCGGAGCGCGGCTTCTCGTAGACGACCGCGCAGCGCACCTCGGCGACGTGGTCGGCGCAGAAGTCACGGACCAGTTTGAGGGTCGCCCCGGTGTCCGCGACGTCGTCGGCGACGAGCACCTTCTTCTTCGTCAGGTCGACGACGTTCGGCACCGGCGGCAGCATCACCGGCAGGTCGAGACGCTGATCGACACCGGTGTAGAACTCGACGTTCATCACGTGCAGGTTCTTGACGTCCAGCGCGTAGCCGAGCGCGCCGGCGACGAACAGCCCGCCGCGCGCGATCGACAGGATCAGGTCCGGTTCGAAGCCGTCGTCGGCCACGGCCCGCGCCAGCTCCCTGCTGGCCGACCCGAACAACTCCCAGGTGAGCTCTTCCCGCTCCTCGGCCATGCCGCCTCGCCTTCTCGATCGTTCCCGCGAGCATAGGCAACGCCCTAGTGGCCTTCTCAAATGCTTCCAAACTGGATATCCAGTAAGGCCATTGTCCAGTCGTACCGTCGCGATCGTGAACGACTGGAATGACCACGCGACCCTGGCCGGCGAACGCGTCCGCCTCGAACCGCTCACCCGCGACCACGCGAAGGGCCTGTTCGAAGCCGGGGCAGACCCGGCGATCTGGACCTGGCTCAGTCTCCGGCGCCCGGAGGATCCAGCCGCGGCCGAAGCGATGGTCGAGGACATCCTCGCCGACCCGGACCGCCGCGCCTGGGCGCAGATCGACGCGCGCACCGGCGAGGTCGCGGGTACGACGTCGTTCTACGCGATCGACGCGCGTCACCGGATCCTGTCCATCGGCCACACCTGGATCGGTTCCGCCTGGCAGCGCACCGGATTCAACCGCGAGTCGAAACTCCTGTTGCTGCGCCACGCTTTCGACGACCTCGGCGCCAACCGCGTCGCGTGGGAGACCGACATCCGCAACCTGAAGTCGCAACGCGCGATCGAACGTCTCGGCGCCCAACGGGAAGGCATCCTGCGCGCGCACCGCGTCCGGCCCGACGGAACCGTCCGCGACACCGTCGTCTACTCCCTCACCGGACCAGAATGGCCGGCGGTCCGTACCGCTTTGTCCTCCAGCGTGTGAATGCCGCGCGCAACCACGATGCAACCTTTTACTTCGCGTCGTAACGTCGATAGCGTGCCAACGGGCGTGAAGACACGCGAATCACAGGAGGCATCGCACCATGACCGAGCAGTCGCCGGCACTGGACAATTTGCTCACGGAGAGCAGGACCTTCCCGCCGAGTGAGACCTTCAGCGCGCAAGCGAATGCCACCGCCGACTTCTACGCCGAAGCCGACGCCGACCGGGAAGCGTTCTGGGCCAAGCAGGCGGAGCGCCTCCACTGGGACACGAAGTGGTCACAGGTACTGGACTGGACCAATGCGCCGTTCGCGAAGTGGTTCGTGGGCGGCAAGCTGAACGTGGCCTACAACTGCGTCGACCGCCACGTCGCGGACGGTCACGGTGAGCAGGTCGCGATCCACTGGGTCGGCGAGCCCGGTGACAACCGCGACATCACCTACGCGCAGCTGAAGGACGAGGTTTCCAAGGCCGCGAACGCTTTCGAGTCCCTCGGGATCACTTCGGGCGACAGGGTCGCCATCCAGATGCCGATGGTCCCCGAAGCGATCTTCGCGATGCTCGCGTGCGCCCGCATCGGCGCTGTGCACAGTGTCGTCTTCGGTGGTTTTTCCCCGACAGCACTGCGTTCCCGTGTGGACGACCAGGCGGCGAAGATCGTCATCACCACCGACGGCCAGTACCGCCGTGGCAAGGCCGCCCCGATGAAGGTGAACGTCGACGAAGCGCTCGAAGGCGCCGAATCGGTCGAGAAGGTCATCGTCGTCCGCCGCACCGGCGACGAGGTGCCCATCACCGAAGGCCGCGACCTCTGGTGGCACGAACTGGTCGACGGCCAGTCCGCGGAGCACGCGCCGCAGGCGTTCGACTCCGAGCACCCGCTCTTCATCCTCTACACCTCCGGCACCACCGGGAAGCCGAAGGGCATCCTGCACACCTCCGGCGGCTACCTGACCCAGGCGGCGTACACGCACCACAACGTCTTCGACCACAAGGCGGGCGAGGACGTCTACTGGTGCACCGCCGACATCGGCTGGATCACCGGGCACACCTACATCGTGTACGGGCCGCTGGCGAACCGGACGACGCAGGTCGTCTACGAAGGCACGCCGAACACCCCGCACGAGGGCCGCCACTGGGAGATCGTGCAGCAGCACAAGGTCTCCATCTACTACACGGCGCCCACGCTGATCCGCACGTTCATGAAGTGGGGCAACGAGATCCCGCAGAAGTACGACCTGTCCTCGCTGCGCGTGCTCGGCAGCGTCGGCGAGCCGATCAACCCCGAAGCCTGGATCTGGTACCGCGAGAACGTCGGCGCGAACTCCGCGCCGATCGTCGACACCTGGTGGCAGACCGAGACCGGCGCGATCATGATCTCGCCGCTGCCGGGCGTCACCGCCACGAAGCCGGGTTCGGCGCAGAAGGCGCTGCCGGGCATCTCGGCGAAGGTCGTCGACGACCAGGGCGTCGAGGTCGGCAAGGGTGGCGGCGGCTACCTGGTGCTCGACAAGCCGTGGCCGGGGATGCTGCGCGGCATCTGGGGCGACGAGGAGCGCTTCCGCGAGACGTACTGGTCGCGCTTCGCCGACCAGGGCTACTACTTCGCCGGTGACGGCGCGAAGTACGACGCCGACGGCGACATCTGGCTGCTGGGCCGCGTCGACGACGTGATGAACGTGTCCGGGCACCGCATCTCGACCACCGAGGTCGAGTCCGCGCTGGTCTCGCACCCGACGGTCGCCGAGGCCGCCGTCGTCGGCGCGACCGACCCCACCACCGGACAGGGCATCGTCGCGTTCGTCATCCTGCGCGGCAACGCCGTGGACGGCGGGGAGGAGGCCGTGCAGGAACTGCGCGACCACGTCGCCAAGGAGATCGGGCCGATCGCGAAGCCGCGGCAGATCCTGGTCGTGCAGGAGCTGCCGAAGACGCGGTCCGGCAAGATCATGCGCCGCCTGCTGCGCGACGTCGCCGAGAACCGCCAGGTCGGTGACGTCACCACGCTGGCCGACTCGTCGGTGATGGACCTGATCTCTTCGGGTCTGAAGTCGGGCAAGACCGAGGAGTAACCCCCGCACGCGCAATGAAGGGGCCTTTCATCGCAAATTTTGCGATGAAAGGCCCCTTCATCTCAGCCGGGGCGCCTTAGCACACCCCAGCGCGCCTCACTCGAACGCCTGTTCTAGGATGTGCCGGGTACCACCCCATACCCGGGCAAGGAGACGACACCGACGATGACCGTGGATGCCTTGACGCGCACTGACGCCGCGTCCGAAGAAGCGGCTACCGAAGCGCACGTCGACTCGACGCCGCAGGCGGAGGCCACCGAGACCCCGGCCGAGTCCAAGGCCGAGACTCCCGAAACGACCGACGCCCCGAAGTCCGACGAGGCCCCGGCTTCCGACGAGCAGGTGGCGGAGTCCCCCAAGCCCAAGCGTGGCCGCCCGAAGGTCGCCACGACGGCGAAGAAGACCCGCACCGTCGAGCTGACCCTCACGGTCACCGGCACCGCCGACGGCGAGTGGCAGGCCGAGCTCAAGAACGGCGCCAAGTGGGTCGCGAAGGGCCTGGAGATCCCGGCCGCGGCCGTGTCCCGCGCCGCCAAGGAACTGCACGCCGACCTGTCGGGCCCGATCGACGAGGTCATCAACGCCGCCCGCGAGCTGCAGGCCGCGAAGGTCGCCCAGCTCGAAGCCGAGCTGGAGAAGGCGAAGCTGGCGCTGGCCGAGCTGGACGCGTAAGACTTTCCTCCCGACGGGGCGGACGCTGGATATCAGTGTCCGCCCCGGTTTCTTTTACCCGCCGATCGGCGGGCGCGAAGGCGGTGGCGTCTTGAACTCGACCCACTGACTGTCCGCAACGGCCTCGACGCTGTGCGGGACACCGCGCGGGTGAACGATCGTCCCGCCCGCTTCGAGCGCGACCTCCCGCCCGTCGAGCGTCCCCCGCAGCGAACCCGACAGCAGATACACGATGCTGTCGTGATCGTGGCTGTGGACTGGGGAAGCGACGCCCGCCGGGTAGCGAATCTCGTACGCCAGGCCACCTTCCGCCCGCGCGAGCGTCCGGAACCGGCCCTGCCCGCCGATCAGCGGCAGACCCTCCACTGTGGACATCGGCGTCCAGGTCATCGCGCGGGCTCCGGCTCCAGGACCTCGTCACGGTCCGGGTCACGGGCGAGCACGACGCCGATGATGCTGACGACTGCCGTCGCGAGCAGGTAGACACCGATCGCGAGCCAGGTCCCGTAGCCGGCGAGCAGCGCCGTCAGCAGCAGCGGCGCGGGCGCCCCGCCGATGACACCGGCGAGCGTGTAGGCCAGCGAGCTGCCGGTGTAGCGCAGACGCGGCGAGAACTGCTCGGTGACGAGCGCGGCCTGCGGACCGTAGAGCGCGGCGTGGATGACCAGCGCGAGCACGATCCCGGTCACCAGCATGACGAACGAGCCGCCGCTGACCATGGGGAAGAACACGAACGGCCAGATCCCGGCCGCGATGGTCGCGAACAGGTACATCTTGCGCCGCGAGATCCGGTCCGACAGCGCGCCGAACAACGGCATCAGCACCAGCTGGAACGCCGAGCCGATCATCACCGCGGCCAGCCCGGCACCGCGCGAGAGGCCGGTGTGCGTGGTGACGTAGGTGAGGACGAAGACGGTGAACAGCGCGTACAGCACGTCCGGGCAGACGCGGATCAGCACGGCCGCGACCAGCGCGCGGCGTTCGGTGCGGAAGACCTCGGAGATCGGCGCCGACGAACGCTCACCGCGCTCCTGGAGCTGCTTGAAGACCGGCGTTTCCTCCAGCTTGAGCCGGATTCACAGGCCGAAACCGACCAGCGCGCCCGACAGGAGGAACGCGATCCGCCAGCCCCAGCTGTTGAACTGGTCCTCGGTGAGCAGCGCGGCGAGGACGGCCAGCACGCCGTTCGCGAGCAGGTTGCCGGCGGGTGGGCCGATCTGCGCGGCCGACGCCCAGAACCCGCGTTTGGCCGGATCCCCGAATTCACTCGACAGCAGGACGGCGCCACCCCACTCGCCGCCGATGCCGACACCCTGCACGAACCGGAGCGCGACGAGCAGAACGGCCGCGAAGCCGCCGATGGTCTCGTACGTGGGCAGGACACCGATGAGGAACGTCGCGACACCGGTGAGCACGAGCGTCATGACCAGGATGCGCTTGCGGCCCAAGACGTCGCCGAGGCGACCGAAGAGGAACCCGCCGAGCGGCCGGGCGAGGTAGCCGACGGCGTAGGTGGAGAACGCCGCCATCGTGCTCGCGAGCTGGTCTTCCGAGGGAAAGAAGAGGTGCCCGAAGATCGTCGCGGCCGCCACCGAGTAGGCCGCGAAGTCGTACCACTCGAGCGCTGTTCCCGAGAGGCTGGCCGCGAAGGCCTTGTGCAGCGAGCGCCGGTCACCGGCTGGTGAAGTCATGTCCACATCCCGTCCGTTCGAGGTCCTCAACCCCGCCGGGAGGGGTTGAATTGCGGATATACTCCTTGTATACAAGGCGTATGCGCAACCCCCAATCTCGGAGGACAGATGCCTGAGCTGCGTTTCACCCTTCCCGACGGCCAGGAGCGGCGGACCGAGGTCCACACGCTGCTGAACGCCGGATACGCCGGTCGCAGCCAGGAGGACGTCGCCGCCCACGTGGCCGAACTGGCCGAACTCGGCGTCCCCGCGCCCTCGGTGATCCCGGCGCTCTACCCGGTCGCGCCGTACCTGGCGAGCCAGGCCGAAGAGGTCCCGGTGCAGCACGAGCGGACCTCCGGTGAGGCCGAATGGGCCATCGTCATCACCGGTCCCGCGCCCGAGGACGTCCTCCTCACCGCGGCCTGCGACCACACCGACCGCGCGCTCGAAGCGCACGGCGTCGCGTGGAGCAAGAACGCGGGCCCCGACGTCCTCGCCGCCAAGGCGTGGCGCCTTGTCGACGTCCAGGACCGGCTCGACGACCTCACGCTTTCCGCCTGGGCCGGGGAAACCCTGATCCAGCGAGGAAAACTCGCGGAACTGCTGCCGCCGTCGTACTGGCTGGACGTCCTGCGCGACCGCGACCTGCACGCCCCGGGCACCGTGCTGATCTCCGGAACGATCCCGATGGTGCCCGGCGTCGACCAGTTCGCCGACTCGTGGCGCGTGGAACTGGGCGACCCGGCGACCGGCGAGACGATCGATCTCGCCTACCGGGTGCGACGGTTGCCCGAACCCATCGGCTGAAGCAGTTCGCCGAGGAAGGCGCGGTACTCGTCCTTCATCGGCAACTCGCGCTCGACGCGAACGCGGCGGCGGGCCGCGGCGACCTCCCTTTCGCGCACCGGATCGAATCCCGTGCGCTCGTAGGTCTCCCAGTACAGCCCGACGCCGCGCCGCTGCCACGCGGGCAGTTCGGTGAAGTTGACGCCGTGCGCGTAAAGCAGCTCGTTCTTCTCCGGAATGCCCGCGCCCTCCAGGACGTCACCCGCTTCCCGCGCGGATTTCCCGGCCTTGCGCAGGGTCCAATAACACCAGCCGTTGAGCGCACACTGCGTCGCGTCCGACTGGCGCCACGAGAAGTAGTCGACGACGTCGTCCGGCGTCGTGCCGAGCCAGATCCGCCCGTCGAAGTGGGCGGGCACTCCGGCCGCGTGCGTGAACGCCGCCGACGCGACCCCGGCGGAGATCGACACGAGCTTCTCGACGCCGCGGCCGAACAGGTCGGCGACGGGGTCGAGCAAGATCGAGATCTCGTCGCTCTCGGTATAGACGTAAGGCGCGGCGAATTCCGCCATCAACGCCTGAGCCGTCTCGATCATGACCGCGCCGAACCGCGGATCGAACGGCTTCTCGAAACGCGCTTCGGTGAACTTGGAGAAGCCGCGGCCGTCGACGCGGAGCACCGTCCACGAACCCGGCGGCACGGTCAGACCGTGGAACCACTCCCGTTCCCGCTGCCGCGCCTCGAAGCCGACGGCCTCCACAGTCACCTCCGCTCCACGACGAAACCGCCCTCGCCGTCGAAACCGACGGTGTACAGCTCGTCGAACCCGTCCTCGGCACCAGGTGGCCGCAGGCGCTTGAGCGTCGCATACAGACCGACGTCCGGCACCCGGGTTTTGCCGGCCCTGAGCGCGTTGCGCCGTCGCGACCCGGCGAGGTCGGGCGGGAACCAGTACCCGACGACTTTCGCGCCGTGCCGCCTCGCCACCTCGATCAACGGCACCCACTCCTCCGGCGAAGGGTTGGTGTTGTCCACCACCACCGAGCGGCCGTCGCCGAGTGCCTCGGTCAGCATCCTCAGTTGCCGCGCCTGCGGTCGGCGGGCGTTGGGGAAGGTGTCCTTGCTGACGTGGACGTGTGTGCCCGCGAACAGCCGCCGGAAGAACGTCGTCTTCCCGGACGCCTGAAGCCCGATCAGGACCACCATGTCGGCCATGGGCACAACTTAGCCGACGAGTTAGGTAAGGCAATAATGAATAAGGTTTGCCTAGCATCAACCAACGAATTTCCCGCTCGCCGATTGCCGTTCTTCGTGTTTCACTGAATAGGTGACCGAAACCATCTCCGATGAATCGACGTCGCATCCGCACGAACCGCACACGGGCCTCGGCGGCAGGCTCAACTGGCTGCGTGCCGGGGTACTCGGTGCGAACGACGGAATCGTGTCGGTCGCCGGCATCGTGGTCGGCGTCGCGGGCGCGACCACCGACTCCACCACGATCGCGACCGCGGGAATCGCGGGCCTGGTCGCGGGCGCGCTTTCGATGGCGGGCGGCGAATACGTCTCGGTGAGCACTCAGCGCGATACCGAGCGCGCGCAGTTGCGGCTGGAAAAGCGCGAACTGAAAGAGATGCCGGAGGCCGAAGAACGCGAACTCGCGGAAATCTACGAGTCGAAGGGCCTTTCCCCGGAACTCGCCGCCGAGGTCGCCCGCGAACTGACCGAAAAGGACGCCCTGCAGGCACACGCGGAGGCCGAACTCGGCATCGATCCGGACAATCTGACCAGTCCGTGGCAGGCGGCGTGGGCGTCGCTGGCGGCGTTCACCGTCGGTGCCCTCCTGCCGCTGCTGTCGATCCTGTGGACGTCGACCTCGGCGCGGGTCTGGGCGTGCGCGGCGGCGGTGGTGGTCGGGCTGGCGCTGACCGGGTTCGTCAGCGCGAAACTCGGCGCCGCCCGGATCGGCCGCGCGATCGCGCGGAACGTCGGGGTCGGCGCGCTGACGATGCTGGTGACCTACTACGTCGGTGTGGTCTTCGGGACGACGGTGGCGTAGGTGCCAGCTTGAGATGAAAGGCCCCTTCATCGCGAATTTCGCGATGAAGGGGCCTTTCATGGCACGTTCGAGGATCGCTCGTCAGTGCGACATGAAGCGCGTCAGTGCACGCCCTTCATGAGCTTGCGGATCATCGGCGTCGCGACCAGCAGCGCCACCCCGATCACGATGGCCACCCCGCCGACGACGCTGAAGTACGGCGCTTCGTCGTCCACCGAGTAGTACTCGGCGAGCTTTCCGGACATCGCGGTGCCTAGCGAAATGGACAGGAAGTTCAGCGCCACCATCTGCGTCCGGAAGGCCTCCGGCGCGAGTTTGGTCGAAAGCGACAGACCGACCGGCGAAAGCATCAGTTCCGCCATGGTGAACACGAACAGGATGCCGGCCAGCGCGAGCAGCGGGCTCGCGTTCTTGCCGCTGCCGACCATCGGGAGGAACAGCAGGAACGCCAAGCCCATCGCGACGGTGCCGAGCACGAACTTGATCGGCGAGGACGGCTGCCGCGAGCCGAGTTTCGTCCAGATCGCCGCGATGACCGGCGCGAACAGGATGATGAACACCGGGTTGATCGAGTTGACCCAGGCGACCGGCATCTCCCAGCCGAAGATGGTGCGGTTCAGCCGCTCGTCGGTGTAGGCCGCGACGACGGTGAACTGCTGCTGGTACAGCGAGAAGAACGCCGCGCTCGCGATGAACATCGGGATGAACGAGTACACCCGGCTGCGTTCGTCGGAGCTGATCTTCTTGCTGCTGATGATCACGACGAAGTAGATGACCGAGATGACCGCGACGGCACCGACGACGATGTCGACCAGGTTGGCCGGGTTGATGACGCCGAAGACCACCAGCAGCACGATCGCCGTGATACCCACGGCGGTGGCGACGTACACCACCGGGCGCTGCGACGCGGGCAGCGGGTTCGGGATCTCGCTCGCCTTGTCGCCGAGGTTCTTGCGGCCGATCGTGTACTGGATCAGGCCGAGCGCCATCCCGACGGCGGCGAGCCCGAAGCCGACGTGGAAGCCGACCTCGCTCTGCGCGAGGCCGGTCAGCAGCGGCCCGACGAAGCCACCGACGTTCACGCCCATGTAGAAGATGGTGAAACCGCCGTCGCGACGCTCGTCGCCTTCCGCGTACAACGTGCCGACGATGGCGGTGGCGTTGGACTTCAGCCCGCCACTGCCGACGGCGACACAGACGAGACCGACCCCGATACCGGCGAGGCCCGGCAGCAGCGCGAGGCTGATGTGCCCGACCATGATCAGGATCGCGCTGTAGAACAGTGTCCGTTCGGAGCCGAGCACGCGGTCCGCGACCCAGGCGCCGATCACCGCCGAGAGGTAGACCATGCCGCCGTACGCGCCGACGATGCCGAGCGCGGAGGCCTTCGGCAACGCGAGGCCGCCCTGGCTGACTTCGTAGTAGAGGTAGATGGGGAGGATGCCGAGCATCCCGTAGAACGAGAATCGCTCCCACATCTCGACGCCGAAGAGGTTCGCCAGTCCTCGTGGGTGCCCGAAGAACCTCGTGTCTTGCTGGACCTCGGTAGAGGTACTCACCATGCCGTCCTTATCGAAGACATCGTTGTCGTTTTCCGTTGACATGCTAGAAGCCCATGATGTGGAACGGACACCGACGTCCGTAGCGATCTTGTGGCACCAGTCATGAAGGCGAGATTTCCCCAGCTGGGAGCGTTAAAATCGCGTCAAGGTGCGCCGGGAAGTCTGGTCGGCAACAGTATTCGTCGTTGCCGAAAATCCGGAGGATGCCGTGACCAGCGGTCCCACCCGCCCCGCGAAAGCCGTCGTCGCCGACTTCGCCCGCTATCTCCGCACCGAAACCACCGGCGGGATGATCCTGCTCGGCGCCACCGCGCTCGCCCTTCTCTGGGCGAATTCGCCCATCGAAGACATTTACCGCGGGATTCGCGATTTCGAGCTCGGCCCCGAATTCCTCCACCTCGATCTGACGATCGGCGACTGGGCCAAAGACGGCCTGCTCGCGCTGTTCTTTTTCGTCGCGGGCCTCGAACTCAAACGCGAACTGGTGGTCGGCGAACTTTCCCGGTTCAAGCAGGCGATCCTGCCGGTGGTGGCCGCGATCGGCGGCATGATCGTCCCGGCGCTGGTCGCGCTCGCCGTCGGCTGGGGGACGCCGGGGATCGACCGCGCCTGGGCCATCCCGGTCGCCACCGACATCGCGTTCGCACTGGGGGTGCTGGCGCTGACCGCGTCGAACCTGCCGAGCAGCGCCCGGGTCTTCCTGCTCTCGCTGGCGGTGGTCGACGACCTCGGCGCGATCCTCGTCATCGCGATCCTGTTCACCACGAAGTTCGACCTCGTCGCCGCGGGTGTCGCCGTCCTCGCCCTCTCGCTCTACGCCTACCTGCAGCACCGCCGCGTCCGCAGTGCCTGGATCTACGTCCCGCTGGCGCTGATCACCTGGGTCGCGGTCCACTCGGCGGGCATCCACGCCACCATCGCCGGCGTCGCGCTCGGCCTGCTCACCCGCGTCCGCGCCGACGAAGGCGAGGAGCACGCGCCCGCGATCCGGCTCGAACACCGGCTGCAGCCGTGGTCGGCCGCCGTTGCCGTGCCGCTCTTCGCGCTGTTCGCCGCCGGGATCACCGTGAACGCCGACTCGCTCGGCGCCGTCTTCACCACGGCGTTGCCTCTGGCCGTCCTGATCGGGCTGGTCGGCGGGAAGTTCGTCGGGATCTTCGGCGCCAGCCTGCTCGCGGTGAAGTTCAAGCTCGCGGAGAAACCTCGCGGGATGGGCTGGCGGGACATCGGCGCGTTGTCGATGCTCGGCGGCGTCGGGTTCACCGTGAGCCTCCTGATCGCCGACCTCGCGCTCGACGACGACGCCGTCGAACTGGCGAAGACGGCGGTGTTGATCGCTTCCGCCATCGCCTCGCTTGCGGCCGCCGGAACGCTCGTGCACCGGAGCCGGGTGCACGCCCGGGACGATTGAGATCGCGACACTCGCCGGTCCGCCGCGCCCGGGATGAGGGCACGTGGCACGATGACCGGTGTGAGCAGCCCCAAGCACGAACGCACCGGCCCCGACGGCGTGGGGGCCGTGCCCTACCTCCCCCTGTCGAGCGATGACGACGTGGTAGCGAGCGAGCAGTCCCTCGGGAAGCTCGTCGGCGATGCCACACAGCACGTCTCGACGCTGATCCGCGCCGAAGTCGAGCTGGCCAAATCCGAGGTCGTCGCGGAGGCGAAGAAGGGCCTCAAGGGCGCCGTCTTCTTCCTGGTCGCGCTGGTCATCGGGCTGTACAGCTCGTTCTTCTTCTTTTTCTTCCTCGGCGAACTGCTGTCGGAGTGGCTAAAGCGCCCGGCGGCGTTCGCGATCGTGTTCGGGCTGATGCTCGTCACGGCGTTCGTCGCGGGCCTCCTCGGCTACCGCAAGATGAAGAAGATCAAGGCGCCCGAGCGCACGATCAACAGCTTCAAGGACACGGCCGCCGCGTTCAAGCCCCGGCACGACGACTCGCCCGCCGACCGCAGCTGACGGGTCTTCGAGGCGGTGCAGGCGACGCCGGATCCGTCGATCGTCCGGATCGACGGTCCGTGGACTCATCGTGATGTCTCGGCGAACGGCATCCGGCTGCACGTCGCCGAACTCGGCGACGGACCTATGGTGCTGCTGCTGCACGGGTTCGCCGAGTTCTGGTGGACCTGGCACCACCAGCTGCCCTCGCTCGCCGACGCCGGTTTCCGCGCGGTCGCGGTGGATCTGCGCGGCTACGGTGACTCGGACAAGCCTCCGCGCGGCTATGACGCCTGGACGCTGGCGGGTGACGTCGGCGGGCTGATCAAGTCGTTGGGCGCGCGCAAGGCCCACCTCGTCGGACACGCCTGGGGCGGCATGCTCGCGTGGACCGTGGGCGCGTTGCATCCCCGGCTGGTCTCCTCGGTGAGCGTGCTCGGCGGCGCGCATCCGCTGGCGCTGCGCCGCGCCGTGCGACGACCGGCGCAGCTGCGCGCGTCAGGACATCTCTTGCGTTTCCAGGTCCCGATGGCCCCGGAAAAGTGGCTGGTCAAAGACGACGCGCTCGCCGTCGAGGAGCTGTTCCGCGCCTGGTCCGGACCACAGTGGACGAAGACATCGGACTTCGCCGACACCGTGGAGACGTTCCGGCAGGCGATGCTCGTGCCAGGGGTTCCGCACAGCGCGCTCGAGTACTACCGATGGGCGTTCCGCGCCCAGTTCCGCGGTGAAGGTCGCCGGTTCAGCGACGCACTGCGAGGCCGCTTCGCCGCCCGAGTGCTGCAACTGCACGGCGAAGACGATCGATGCGTCCTGCCCGCGACCGCGGCTGCGTCGCGCCGCTGGGCCCCCGACGCACGGCTCGAGCGCTGGCCCGGCATCGGGCACTTCCCGCATCTGGAGGCGCCGGAGCGTACTTCGGGCGCTCTGCTGGACTTCCTCCGTATGTTGGAGGCATGACCGAACGCAAACCGACGGGCGTGTCGTTCGAGTCCTGGGTCGACCGGCAGATCAGTGCGGCCGAGGCGAAGGGCGAGTTCGACAACCTGCCCGGAGCGGGTAAACCGCTGCCGAAGTCCAACGGCGACGACACCGCGCTCGCCTGGGTGGTGAACAAGGTCCGCGGTGAGGGCCACGACGTTTCGGCGCTGCTGCCGCCGTCGCTGGCGATCGCCAAGGAACTCGACGACCTGCCGGACACCTTGGCGAAGGTGCGTCGCGAGGCGCGGGTACGGGAGATCGTCGAAGACCTGAACGAACGGATCCGCGCCGAGCACCGGCGTCCGGCGGGTGGCCCGGTGCTGCGGGCACGGCCGCTGGACGTGGAGGAGGTCCTGACTGAGTGGCGGGAGGGCCGCTCTTCGCCCTCCTGACCGGTTCCCCTCCCGCGCGTGAGATGAAGGACGCTTTCATTGCAAATTTTGCAATGAAAGCGTCCTTCATCTCACGTCGGCAGCCCGCTCTAGCGGGACAGAAGGGGCTAACTCGCGCAGGGACCGGTCGAAGTGTTCGCGCTCAGCGCCGGAGCCGTGTCCACCACCGCCTTGACCTGTTCCGAAGTCAGCGTGAAGCCGGTCTCCGGGTCCTCGACGGCCGCGCCGAAGACCACCCCGATGACCTGCCCGTCCGGGTCGATCATCGGCCCGCCGGAGTTACCGCTGCGGACCTGCCCGCGCACGGTGAACACGTCGCGCTGCACGGTGTTGGCCTCGTAGATGTCCGGTCCGCGCAGGTTGATCCGGCCACGCACTCTGGCCGGCGTCGCGGTGTACGGGCCGTCGAGCGGATAGCCGAGCACGATCGCGTTGTCGCCGGCCCGCGCGACCCGCGGCGCCAGCGGGAGCACGGCCGCCTGCAGCCTCGGCACGGCGAGCACGGCCACGTCGGCTTCGGGGTCGAAGTAGACGACGCGTGCGGCGAACTTGCCCGAGGTGGACTCGATGGCGACCTCGTCGGTGCCCGCGACGACGTGCGCGTTCGTCATCACGCGCTGCGGCGCGATGACGAATCCGCTGCCTTCCAGCGCACGGGAGCAGGAAGTCGCGTTGCCCCGGATCTTCACGACGCTGCCGTGCACCTGTTTGACGATCTCGCTCGCCTGCAGCGCGGTGTCCGGCGGGCCGGTGTCCTCGACGTTCGGCTTCTGGAACGGGTCCACAATGGACGGGAAGCCGGACGCGTCCAGCAGTTTGCGCAGTTCGCTCGGGAAGCCCTGCGCCACCTCGGGCATGACGTTGTTCACTTCGCCGAGCACGACCGAGCTGTTGATCGACTTCGCGAGCCCCGGCACCCCGGAGACCGCCGTGAGCGGCGTCGCGATCAGCCACGCGACCACGAACACCACCGCGGCCTGCACCACCGCGCCGAGGGTCTTGTCGACGCCGGAAAGCTTGTCAGGGTTGATCTTCTGGCGCAGCTTCCGCCCGGTCCAGACGCCGAGGGTCTCGCCGAGCGCGACCAGGAACACCACGGTCGCGACCGCGAAGGCGACCTTCGCCGCCGGATGCTGGAACAGTTCGACGACCAGTGGCGCGATCTTGATCCCCGCGAGCGCGCCCAGCACCACTCCGACCAGCGACGGGAGGGCGATGATCACCCCTTGGAAAGCACCGGACACCCCGGCCAGCAGGGCGAGCAGGATCACCAGTATGTCAACCCAGTTCAACGGCGCCTACTCCTTCTCCGGCACTTGCCGCCCCTCGACCCGCGCCTGATGTTCGGCCAACGCTACGTCAAGGTCCCGGACGTCGCCGTGGTCCCATTCGCGTTCCCAGCCACCGAGCGACAACGTCATCGCGAGCAGCCCGCCCGTGAAGCCCCAGACGAAGAGCCCGCCGACGTCGAAGGCGGGCCCCTTCCAGCCGAATCCTTTGCGTTCGACCTGGAACCGGTTCGCCGGATCGGTGAGTTCGGCGACCGGCACCCTGGCCACCGCGGCCGTCTCGCCGGGGTCGACGGCGTGCACCGGGGACGGCGTCCGCCAGTAGGCGAGCACCGGCGTCACGGCGAAGCCGGACACCGGCACGAAAAGTTCGGGGAAGATCGCCACCGGCAGCACCCCCGATGGCTCGACGCCGGTCTCCTCCTCCGCCTCGCGCAGGGCGGTGGCGACCGGTCCGTCGTCGCCGGGCTCGGCGCCTCCGCCGGGGAAGGAGACCTGGCCGGCGTGTGAGCCGAGGGTGTCGGCGCGACGCTGGAGCAGGACGTCCGGTCCCTCCGGGCCTTCGCCGAAGAGCATCAGCACGGATGCCGGGCGATAGCTCGCGTCCGGCGGCACGCTGAACCGGCTGAACGTTTCGGCGCCGACGTCCCGGCTGATCTTGACCAGCGGTTGCAACCAGGCCGGCACTGCTTCCGGGTCCACGAGAGGGCCGGTCATGGTGTCCCTTCCACTGCGGCGCGCACCTGCTCAGTGTTCAGGAAGACGCGTGGGTTCTCGATGAGCCGGACGTCCCCGCCCGCCGTGACCACATACGTCGCGGGAAGGGAGGAAGGGACCTTCAGTGCGGTCCGCACCGGCCCTGACTGCCCGTCACCGTCGAACACGGAAGGCAGCCGGACACCCAGTTCGGCCAGCATCGCCAGCCCGTCGGCCCCGGAACTCGCGACCTGGACGAGAAGCACACGGGCGGCACCGGGCCGAGTCGCGTACTCCTGGAGCAGGGGTAGCTCGCCGCGGCACGGCCGGCACCACGACGCCCACAGGTTGACCAGCACCGGACCGCCCGAAAGCGCCTTGGCGAGGTCGACGCGGGAGCCGTCGCCGAGGCATTCGACGTCGACCCCGCGCAGCGTCGCCACCTCGCCCGGTCCGGGCGGCGGGCACGCGGCGAGCGCGGCTTTCGCACGGGCCGCCGTGAGGTCCCCCGCCGTCTTGACCGGCCCTTGGTCGTCACGGGCCGTGAGCAGCGCGACGATCAGGGCCACCACCAGCACCGCGGCACCGAGGGCCAGCTTGGTGACCTTGGTCACCGGCGCGCCGCCAGATCCAGGATGTGCTCGCGCTCCTCGCCCTTGACCAGTTTCGCGGCTTCTTCGAACTCGGTCGGGCCGGTTCCGTACGAGGGGCACAGCTTCGCCAACGGACAGGCGCCACAGGCCGGTTTGCGGGCGTGGCAGACGCGGCGGCCGTGGAAGATCGTCCGATGCGACAGGAGCGTCCACTCCTTGCGCGGGATCAGCTCGCCGACGGCGTGCTCGACCTTGACCGGGTCTTCCTCCTCGGTCCAGCCCCAGCGGCGGACCAGGCGCCCGAAATGGGTGTCGACGGTGATCCCGGGGACCCCGAAGGCGTCACCGAGCACGACGTTGGCCGTCTTGCGGCCGACACCGGGCAGCGTGACGAGGTCCTTCAGCTTGCCGGGCACTTCGCCGTCGTAGCGCTCCACCAACGCCGCGCCCAGCCCCATCAGCGAGTTCGCCTTGGCCCGGAAGAACCCCGTCGGGCGGAGGTACTCCTCGAGTTCGGCGCGATCGGCGGCGGCGTAGTCGGCGGCGGTTCGATAGCGCGCGAAGAGCGCGGGAGTGACCTGATTCACACGGACGTCGGTGGTCTGCGCCGACAGCACGACCGCGACCAGCAGTTCGAGCGGAGTGGTGAAGTCAAGCTCGCAGTGGGCGTCCGGGAACTCGTCGTCGAGGCAACGCTTCATCCGCCTGGCACGTCTGACCAACGCGAGCCGGCTTTCACCCTTACCCCCCGCACGGGGGGCATTGGTGGGGGCAGGAGGCACCCCGATAGCCTACGGGCGCCATCGGACGAGCCAGTGGGAGCACCCACCGGTCGTCGCCCGACACGCCAGAGCACCACCTCGGCGCTTCGATCGAGGACGCCATGAGCGAGGATCTGGAGTAATGCACAGTTTTTCGGAATTCCCCGGGCAGGGCTCATGACAGTCTGGTTCGTCATCCTGGTCCCGCTGGTGATCATGTTCTTCGCGCTGTTCATGGAGCGCGTGGAGACCAGGCTCAAGCACGTCGCGGTGCAGGAGAACGAAGTCGAGGAGTTCCTCGAGCAGGCACAGCCCAACGAGGTCAGGGCCCTGTACGGGCACGGCATCGGGCGCGCGCTCGAGCTGTTCCGGCTGCGCAGGCTGGGCGGGAAGGCGGCCAGGCTACGCGCGCGGCGCGTGCGGAGTTAGGCTCCACGTTCGAGCGAGATCGTTCTCGGCACGGACGCGCCTGCGGCGAGCCGACGGGCGATCTTGCCTGCACGCCCTAGACTGACGCGAAAAGTGATCGGCGACACGAGCCCCGGAAACGAGGGGGTCGGCGTCGTTTCTCGATGAGGAGGCACCCGAGGTGGACGAAACCCTGGCCCGAGCGGGCATTTTCCAGGGTGTTGAGCCGGCAGCCGCCGAGGCGCTGGCACAGACCTTGGAATCCGTGGAGTTTCCTCGCGGGCATGTCATCTTCAACGAGGGTGAACCCGGCGACAAGCTTTACATCATCCAATCCGGCAAGGTGAAGATCGGCCGCAAGTCACCTGACGGCCGCGAGAACCTGCTGGGCATCTTCGGCCCGTCCGACATGTTCGGCGAGCTGTCGATTTTCGACCCCGGCCCGCGGACGTCCAGCGCGACGACCGTGACCGAGGTCCGTGCGGTGACGATGGACCGCCCGGCGCTGCGGCAGTGGATCTCCACGCGCCCGGAGATCGCCGAGCAGTTACTGCGGGTCGTCGCCCGCAGGCTGCGCCGGACGAACAACATGGTCGCCGAGCTGATCTTCACCGACGTCCCCGGTCGCGTGGCGCGCGCGCTGCTGCAGCTCGCGCAGCGCTTCGGCAGCCAGGAAGCCGGTCTGCTGCGGGTCACCCACGACCTGACGCAGGAAGAGATCGCCCAGTACGTCGGCGCCTCGCGCGAGACCGTCAACAAGGCTCTCGCCGACTTCGCGCACCGTGGCTGGCTGCGGCTCGAAGGCAAGAGCGTCCTGATCCTGGACCCGGAGCGCTTGGCTCGCCGCGCCCGTTAGTCCCGTACTTCAAGTGCAATGAAGGGGCCTTTCATCGCAAATTTTGCGATGAAAGGCCCCTTCATTGCACTGGTGACCTGACACAACGAAGAGCCGGGCGCCACCCCCGACGTGGCGCACCGGCTCTTCGCTGTGCGCGGACCATCCCCCGACGATCCGCGCTCCCCGCCCTCCGGAACAAGGCCCCGACCCGTACGCCGGAGGGAGCTGGAGACTGCGTGCTGTTCTACAACCATCCACGGCCGTCGGCCGTGAACTCAAGTTCTTTCACTCTCAAGGACGCCATCCGGGGTCATTTGTTGCCCCGAACGACCCAGAATCGGCTGACTGTTACCTGATCGAGACGAACCCAGGCGACTCAAGGGGCGAGGTACCCAGAACCCGGGGGTGACAAACCTTACCGCCAGATAACTGGTACTCGCGTACCAAAGTAAGCATACTGGTACGCGTGTCCCAGTCTGTGTCCGAACACTCCGAGAGCCACCGCACCTCCCTCGCCGACTACCGAGCCGCGCTGACCGCGCCCGGGTCCCGCGGGGCGGTCATCGCGTCCCTGCTCGCCCGCCTGCCGATCGCGATGATCGGCATTTCCGCGTTGCTCTACGTCCAGCGCGAGACGGGCTCCTTCGCTTCGGCCGGGCTGGTGTCGGCAGGGTCACTGGTCGGCGTCTCGGTCGGCGCGGTCGTGCAGGGACGGCTCATCGACCGCTTCGGGCCGACGCGGCCGCTGCTGACGACCACGGTGCTCTTCGCGCTGGCGATGACCGCCCTGGTGTTCGCGATCGAGGCACACGCGCCGACGCTCGTGCTGGTCCCGCTCGCCTTCGGCACCGGGATCACCGAGCCGATGGTCGGTTCGGCTTCGCGGGCGCTGTGGACACGGCTCCTGCCCGCCGGGCCGACGCGGAACGCCGCGTTTTCCTACGAGGCGATCAGCATGGAGGTCTTCTTCATCCTCGGCCCCGGTTTCGCGGGTCTGCTGATCGCCGCGCCGTGGGCGGGCACCGGCATCGTGACCGGCGCGCTGACCATGATCGCGGGCGCGGTGCTGTTCGCGCTGAGTCCGACCGTGCGCGCCTGGGGTCCGTCGCCGTCGACGGGCGGCAAGCTGCTCGGCGCGCTGGCCAGCCCCGGCATGCGCACGCTCGCGCTCGCCGCGCTCGGCTTCGGTGCCGTGATCGGCTTCGTCGAGGTCGCCGTCCCGGCGGCCGCCACCGAGGCCGGGAACACCTCGATCGGCGGACTGCTGCTTTCGGCCTGGTCGGTCAGTTCGGTCGCGTTCGGCGTCGCGTACAGCCTGCGCCCGTGGCCACGGCAGATGGGTCTGCGCCTGCCGGTGCTGCTGGCCGCGTTCGGCGCGCTGGTGGCGCTGCTCGCGCTGCCGGGGTCGCTTTGGGGCCTCGCGCTCGCCATGCTCGCGGCAGGGGCGCTCATCACGCCCCAGTCGACGACGCATTCGGCAGCGATCGAGATCGCCGCGCCGAAGGGCACGGCGGCCGAGGCGTTCGGCTGGGTGCTCACCGCGGTGACCCTCGGTCTCGCGTTCGGGCAGTCGATCAGCGGTTACCTCGTCGAGCACGCGGGCACCGAAGCGGCGTTCCTCGCCGCCGGCGGGGTCGGCTTCGCGCTCGCCGCCGTGGTCTGGCTGCTGCGCGGCACCTTCCGCCCGCGGTCGCCCGAGGCCGTCGCCGAGGCGCCGGAACTTGTCGGTGCCGCCCGCTAGCTTGCGGGCATGGACCTGACCGCCGCCACCCGCTCCCTCTCGTCCGCCGTTTCCGCCGCCGCGAAACTGCTGTCCGCCCGGTCCGCCCTGCTTCTGCGCGCCGGGCGCGACGGGCTGACCGTCGGCGGCAGCGACAGCGAACGAGCGGTCCGCCTGACCAGTGCCGCCACGGTTCACACGGACGGTGAGGTCATCGTCCCGGCCGGGCCGCTCGCGGAGACGTTGCGCATGATCGACGACGACCTGGTGCGCCTGGTCGTCGAAGGCTCGCGACTGGCCATACGGGTCGAAGGCGGCCGCTTCGCGCTTCCGCTGCTGAGCCGCGAACTGCGGCTCCCGGACATGCCACCCAAGGTGTCCGAAGTGGACGGTCACGCTCTGGTGACCGCGTTGCGCACGGTCGCCGGCACGGCGGCCAAGGACGACGCGCTGCCGATGTTCACCGGCGTCCGTGTCCAAGGCTTCAGCCGTGAACTGCGGCTGACCGCGTCCGACCGGTACCGGATGGCCGTGGCCACCCTGCCGCTGCGCTCCGGAGGCGAGCCGATCGACGCGCTCGTCCCAGCCGGTCTGCTGGCCGAGACGGCGAAGCAGGCGCGGGGCATCGTCGGCCTGCATGGCGACGGGACCCGGTTCGGGCTGAGCTGGATGGACGTCGCCGTCACCACCGCCGTACTCGACGCGGGATTCCTGTCGGAGAAGCTGATCGAGTCGTCCACTGTGGACACGACGGTCGAGGTCGCCGCCGACACGCTGGCCGCCGCGGTGCGCCGGGTGGGCGTCTACGCGGATGAGCGTCGCGTGCTGACGCTGGAGGTCGGCGATGCGCACCTGCGGCTCGCCAGTTCGAAGCAGGACACCGGCGAAGCCGAGGAGACTCTGAAAGCCGAGGTCTCCGGCGGCCGGACGTCACCCTCGTTCCAGGCGCGCTACCTGCTGGACGCGCTGCAGGGTTTCGCGGGAGAACGGGTCCGACTCGATATCCAGCCCGGCATGCGGGCTTGCGTCATCCGGTCGGTGAACCCGGGCGAGGTGGACCTGACGTACTACGTGATGCCGATGCTTCCCCGCTGAAAAATGCAATGAAGGGGCCTTTCATTGCAAATTTTGCGATGAAAGGCCCCTTCATTGCGCGGGCGGGAGGCTGACGTCAGGCGGAAGCGGCCTTCACCGCGGCTTCGATCTCCGCGAACGAAGGGTTCACCATCGCTTTCGAGCCCACGAACACGGTCGGCACGACCTCGTTCCCGTCAGCCACCGAACGCACGCGCGCGGCGGCGGCCGGGTCCTCCCAGATGTTGACCCGCTTCACGTTGAAGCCACTCTTCGACAGCGGCCGCTCCAGCGCGGCGCAGAATCCGCATCCGGGGCGCCAGTAGAACTCGACCTCGACGTCACTCATTCGCCGTCCTCCGACCTCAGGTAGTCCAATTGTGCCTGCACACTCCACTCCGCGGGCGCCCACAAAGCCTTGTCGACGTCGGCGTAGACGACCTCGACGACCTGGCGTGGCGTCGCGTCCGCGCCGAGGACCTTCAGTGCCGAACGCACCTGGTCCAGCCGCTGTTCCCGGTGTGCCAGGTATTCGCGCGCGGTCGCGGTGAGATCGGGCAGTTCGGGGCCGTGCCCCGGGAGACCGATGGTGCCCTCGGGTAACTCGACGAGTTTCCGCAGTGAGCGCAGGTAATCGCCGAGGTCGTGCAGCACCGTGGTGCCGCGGCCGAGGATGGTGTCGCCGGTCAGGAGCTGCCCTTCGGACCGCAGGCAGATCGAGTCGCCGGTGTGCCCGGGCGTGTGCAGCACTGAGATCTCCAGGCCGCCTGCCTCGATCACTTCACCGTCCACAAGGGGCTTGCCGCCGACGCACAGCGACTCGTCGAAGGCCCGCACCGGAGCGCCGACCCGGTCGGCGAACCACGGGGCGCCCTCGGCGTGATCGGGATGATGGTGGGTAAGGATGATCAGCTCGACGGCGCCGGTCTCGGCGAGCAGCGTCAGGTGTTCGATGTCCTCGTGACCGGGGTCGACGACCACGGAACCGGACGCTCCCGGCCCGCGCAGCACCCACGAATTGGTGCCCTCCAACGTCATCGACGACGGGTTGTGCTCCAACAGCACCGAAGCCGTCGGCGTGACCTGGCGCAGCACGCCGTACGCGGGGGCGCTCACGCCGGGTCCAAAACGACGCGGACCTTGTCACCGTCGCGGATCAGCGTCGGCATGATCTTGATAATCTCGCGCTCGCTGGCCTGCGCCGTCGCCGCCGTGTCGAACGTACCGAGTTCCGCGAGCGTGAGCCAGGTCGGTGGCATGAGCATGCGGCGCCCTTCCTTGGCGTCGGTGAGGGCGTCCTCCGGCCGCTGCCAGCCGGAGGCGACGGCTTCGGAGGTGGCGCCGTCGGCCTGCTGCCCCTCCGGCAGCACGGCGACGAAGAAACAGGTGTCGTAGCGGCGCGGTTCCTCGGGCGGGGTGACCCAGTTCGCCCACGGGCGCAAGAGATCCGCGCGCAGCGTCAGGCCGTTCGCTTCAAGGAACGCGGCGAGTGAGAGTTCACGAGAGACCAGTTTCTCGCGGGCGTCGTGGTACCGAGTCGCGTCGGTGACGACGGAGTCCCCGAGGCTCGCGAGCAGGACGCCCGACTCCTCGAAGGTCTCCCGCACGGCCGCGCACACCAGGGCGCGGGCCAGCGATTCCGCACAGCGGAAGCGTTCCGCCCACCAAGCGGGCTCCGGACCCGCCCAGCTCACCGAGGCGTCGACATCGCGGGAATCCACGCCGCCGCCGGGAAAGACGGTCATCCCGCCCGCGAACGGCATGCCCTTGACGCGATGTTGCAGGAAGACCTCGACGCCTTGCTCGCCGTCGCGGAGGAGGATCACGGTCGCCGCGTCCTTGGGCGTCACCGGCGTGCCGCCGGCGTTGGCGCGCGTGCCCACCCCGGCCCCCACCGGGATGTCGAATGTCAGTTCTTCAGCCACACCCGCAACCTAACATCGCGTTTCGTCCTCTGGTTGCGATCGTTGCGCGTGCAACTACCGCATTCAGAGGACGAAACGCGGGGAACTCGTCAGGAAGACCAGCCGCTGCTGCGTGAAGCCCCGTTCAGCCGGATCTTCGCCGCCTCGGCACGCTCCCGTTCGGCCAGCTCGGCGTGCAGCTCGCGCAGAAGCGCGCGATCGCGCTCGCTCAGGCTCGGGTCGTCGAGGTCGAGAGCGGGCAGCTCGACGACCTCGTGCATGCTCGGCTTGCCCGTGGCGATCTCGCGGCCCTTTTCGGGGTCCTCCTTGAGCGCCTGCCGCAGCTGCGCCACCTCGGCCGGGGTCAGATCCGCCGTGCGCTCGGCGCGGGTCTCCGCCCGCGACTTGCGCGGCGTGGCCTGCTCCGAAGACGACGTCGTAGCCGACGACGACGAAGCGGGCGCCTGCTGCACGATCGGCACCACCGGCGCGATCGGCTCGGAACCGCCGACCGGCCGCAGCCCGTGCCTGCTCGGCTGCTCCTTGACCGGCTCGGCAGCCGGGGCCGGAGCGGGCGGCGGAGTCACCGGCTCGGACCGAAAGTCACTGGAGTGGGCACTCCCCGTGACCCAGACCGGACTCGCGGCCGACGACGCGGCCTGGTGGTACGCGGACCGCGCGACGCCGGGGCCCGCGACCTCGACCACCGACCGGATACCCGCGCGGCGAAGTGCGGTGTCCACGCGGAACGCGACCGCGGGCGGGTTGCCCTCCGGACCGATCTCGACCAGGACGACCCGCTGCGGCAGCGCGCCGGGCACGCTTCCGGCGGGCGTGTTCCGCCACACCGCGTGCACCGAACGGACGTCCGGCAGCACCTGCAGGGTGCGGTCGAGCGCCTCGGCGAGGCCGAATTCGGGCTGGTTCTCCCCGGTGAACCGGTGGGTGAGCACCGGATCGTCCTCCTCCACCAGCAGGTCGTTCGCCAGGGTGGCGTCGGACCGGCTCATTTCGAGGACGAGTGCCAGTTCACGCTGTTCGGACGAGCTCACCGGGATCTTCCCCGCGATCAGGGTGCCGGTGGTGAGCTCCACCGCTTCGTCGATGTGCGCACGCGCGATCAGCTCACGCGCTTCGGTCAAAGCACTGTCGTCGATTCGACCCGCCAGGGCCAGTAACAGGTTGTGCAGGCGCAGGGGCACCGAGAACCCGTCCATGGGCGGGCCGTCGTGGACCTCCACCATTGCTCTGCTCCCTCCCGGCTCGCCTGGTGGTGCGAGCGTTAAGCGGCGACCAGCCGACTTCCGGTGTCCACCGCGCCCACGCAGACCAGCTCGGAGTTGGCGAGCGCGGTGCGGTGATAGCCGGTGAGGTCGATGCTCGGCGGGAGAACCTCGACGCCGGGCTCCTCGTCACCCAGCACGCGCAGGACGCGCTGCAGTTCGCCGGTCAGCCTCGGCAGCCCGTTGAGCGCCGTGACCAGGAGGACTCGTTTCGCCCCACCCTCGCCGACCACACCGAGGTGTCGCCAGCTTTGCCGCACTTCACCCACATCCGGCCGTCCCCGCAACGTTGCGTGGATCAATACGGACACTGAGTCGACCGAGTTCACCCATTCGGGCGCACTCTGCGTGAATGTGTACCTGGTCTCGGTGACGTCGTCTACCCCCAGGGTGGAACTCACTTGATGCCAATCGGCGCCATGCGGGATGAGCCCGGCGACTAGCAGGCGATACTCGGTTTGGTCCAGGTCGATCCTGTGCTTAAGCAAAGACCTGGGCAAGGTCCGCGCGAGGGTGCCCATCGCGCCCTCTCCGAGCCAGTCACGGAACCGCCAGAGGAGTTGGTCCGGCAGCCGTCCGGCCAGCCGGAGCAGGAGCTCGTGCGAGGACTTCTCGATATCCGGGTCCATCACTTCACCTCCACGATCAATTCGATCTCGACCGGCGCTCCGATCGGCAGCTCGGAGACCCCGACGGCCGAGCGGGCGTGGATGCCCGCCTCGCCGAAGATCTCGCCGAGCAGCTCGGACGCCCCGTTGATCACCGCGGGCTGACCGGTGAAGCCCTCCGCGGACGCCACGAACCCGACGACCTTGACCACCCGCACGACGTTGTCGATCCCGACGACCGAGTCGACGGCGGCGAGGGCGTTGAGGATCGACGTCCGCGCGTATTTCTTCGCTTCTTCGGGGCTGACCTCGGCACCGACCTTGCCGGTCGCTTCGAGCTCACCGGAGACGAAGGGCAGCTGCCCGGCCGTGTAGACATACGAGCCGGTGCGGACGGCGGGCACGTAGGCCGCCAGCGGAGCGGCGACGCCGGGGAGTTCGATACCGAGCTCGGCGAGCCGATCGGTCCAGGTCATGGCTTCAATCCCCTAGTTCTTGGCTCGTTTGAGGTAGGCGACGTGCTGTTCGCCGGTCGGGTTCGGGAGCACGGTGACGAGCTCCCAGCCGTCCTCGCCCCACTGGTCGAGGATCTGCTTGGTGGCGTGGATCAACAGGGGGACGGTCGCGTACTCCCACTTGGTGGCGCTCATGTCGGGGAGCGTAGCCAAACCGGCAAGCGCGCCCGACACACATGCGGAAAACCCTCTCGCGAGGGGTTCGCCGATTTCCCGCGGATGTGGTTCACTTCACACCTACTCGGGAGTAGATAGGACATCGACATGCGGACAATGAGGTTTTGGCCGCCGCTTGCGTGGCCGCGGCACTTGCCCTGATCTGCGCTTCACCGGCGAACGCCGACGAGAAACTCCCCGTTCCGTGGACCCTCGCCGCGGCTTTGCCCGCGCAGGCGGCGACCCCCGGCGGCCCGCCACCGGGTGCGAACGACTTCGGCTGCCGGCCCGGCACCGCCCATCCGAATCCAGTGGTGCTCACGCACGGCCTCAGCGCCAACCAGACGGTGAACTGGCAGACGTTCGGTCCGCTGCTCAAGAACAACGGGTACTGCGTTTTCTCCCTCACCTACGGCGTCCCCGGACCACCGCTGCCGATCTACCAGCCGGGTGGCCTCGTCCCGATGGAACAGAGCGCGAAGGAACTGTCGGTGTTCGTCGACAAGGTGCTCGGCGCGACCGGCGCGTCCAAGGTGGACATTCTCGGACACTCCGAAGGCACGCTGATGCCTTCTTATTATGTGAAGTTCCTCGATGGCGCGTCCAAAGTGGACAAATATGTCAGCCTGACGCCACTGTGGGACGGGACCACGCTCTTCGGTGCTTCCCATTTGTATGCGCTCGCCGGCGCACTGGGCCTGGCGCCCGGGTTCAACGGGATCCTCGACCCGCTCTGCGGCTCGTGCCGCCAATTCCTGCGCGGTTCGGAGTTCCTCATGAAGCTGCGTGGCGGCAACGGCGTCTTCCAGCCGGGCGTGACGTACACGAACATCATGACCCGCTACGACGAAGCGGTCGTCCGTACACGAGCGGCATGGGCAAGGGACCGAATGTGAAGAACATCGTGCTGCAGGACAGCTGCGTGCTGGACCTCGCCGAGCACGCCGGGGTCGCCGCCGACCGCAACGCCGCCGGGCACGTCCTCAACGCGCTCGACCCGGCGCACGCGAAGCCGGTGCCGTGCGTGCCCGCCACCCCGATCGGGAGCTGACCCGCCGCGCGTGGGCCGTAAGTGGCGATTCAGGTTCTAGCCAAGGGTGTTTCAGGTACCTACGGTGAGCCCCGGTAGCCGCCTGGCCGTGAAGGACCTCAGTAGCAACACCAGTCACAACGGCGGCGCCTACCTTCCGACAAAGACGCAGGCCCCGAGTAGGTACCTCAGAGAGGATTCGGGTTCTAACCCGAATCGCCACTCACGACCACCTGTACCGCTCCGATACCGTCATCTCCGTGGAGACCTGGCGTGTGGTCGCGACCGTCCTGCTCGCCGCGGCGGGGCTGCCGCTGGTGCTGGTCCTGATGGCGAAGGCACGGGACCGTACGGACAGCTCCGGGACGGTCGCGGTCACCGGCGCGGTGGCCTTCGTGGTCCTCCTGATCCTCGGTGTGGTGATGCTCACGGTGCTGCCCGGAGCTTTGACCTGGATTGTTCTGGGTCTGGTCGCCGCCGCGCTCGGCGTCATGATGCTGGCAGGCTGAACCCTCAATTAGGGTGGGACCGGTGAGCACTCCCCTTGCCGGCTGGACCGACGAACTCGCGAGAGCACGGCTGCATTTCGTCACCGGTAAGGGCGGGACGGGCAAGACCACGCTCGCCGCCTCGCTGGGCCTCGCGCTCGCGAAGGGCGGGCGCCGGGTGCTGCTGATCGAGGTCGAGGGCCGCCAGGGCATCGCCCAGCTCTTCGACACCGAGCCGCTGCCCTACGCCGAGCAGCGCATCGCGGCCGTCCCCGGCGGCGGTGAGCTGCGCGCGCTGCACATCGACGTCGAGGCCGCGTTGCTCGAGTACTTCGAGATGTTCTACAACCTCGGCTTCGCCGGGCGGACGCTGCGGCGGATGGGCGCGATCGAGTTCGCGACCACGCTCGCGCCGGGTCTGCGCGACGTCCTGCTCACCGGGAAGATCAAGGAATGCGTCGGCCGGACCGAATCCGACGGCCGCCACACCTATGACGCCGTCGTCGTCGACTCGCCGCCCACCGGCCGGGTCGTGAAGTTCCTCGACGTCACCAAGGCGCTGACCGACCTCGCGAAGACCGGCCCGATCCGCGGCCAGGCCGACGGCGTCGTCCGGCTGCTGCACTCCGGCGAGACCGCCGTGCACCTGGTGACCCTGCTCGAGGAGATGCCGGTGCGGGAAACCGTCGAGGCCGTCGCCGAACTCGACGGCGCGGATCTGCGCCCCGGCGCGGTGCTGGTCAACCGGGTCCGCCCGCCGCGGCTGCCCGCGCGCTCGGTCACCGCCGCCGCGGACGGCCGCGTCGACGCCTCCCGTGTCCGTTCCGGCCTCGCGTCGGCCGGGTTGAACCTGCCCGAGAGCACCCTCGACGCGCTGGTCGAGGAGACCGTGGAACACGCCGTCCGGGTCGCGGCCGAACAGCGCGCCCGCGAGCAACTGGCCGAAGCCGATCTGCCGGGCCTGGAACTGCCGGATCTGACCGACGGCGTCGACGTCGCGGCGCTCTACGAGCTCGCCGAAGCGCTGACCGAGCAGGGGGTGCGCTGATGTCGGACGTCCTGGAAATCGACAAGCTGATCGACGATCCGGAAAGCCGGGTCATCGTATGCTGTGGTTCCGGCGGGGTCGGCAAGACGACCACCGCGGCGGCGCTGGCGTTGCGCGCCGCCGAACGCGGACGGCAGACGGTGGTGCTCACCATCGACCCGGCACGGCGGCTGGCGCAGGCGCTCGGCCTGCGCGAACTGGGCAATCACCCGAAACAGGTGCAGGTCGAAGGCTTCGAGCCCAAAGGCGAACTCTGGGCGATGATGCTCGACATGCGCCGCACCTTCGACGACATGGTGCGCGTGCACGCCGGCCCGGAACGCGCCGAGCAGCTGCTGCAGAACCCCTTCTACCAGACCATTTCCACGTCGTTCTCCGGAACGCAGGAGTACATGGCGATGGAGAAACTGGGGCAGCTCGCGGCCACCGACGAGTGGGACCTGATCATCGTCGACACGCCGCCGAGCCGCTCCGCGCTGGACTTCCTCGACGCGCCGACCCGGCTTTCGACCGCGCTGGACGGCCGGATGATCCGGCTGCTCACCGGTCCCGCGAAGGCGGGCGGCTGGGGACTGCGCAAGGTCGTCAACGCCGGATTCTCGATGTTCGCGAAGGCCGTCTCGACGATCATCGGCGGCCAGTTGCTGACCGACGCTTCAGCGTTCATGCAGGCCTTCGACAGCATGTTCGGCGGCTTCCGCGAACGCGCGCGCAAGACCTCCGACCTGCTGCGGTCCGGCGGCACGTCGTTCCTCGTGGTGGCCGCGCCGGAGCCGGACGCGCTGCGCGAGGCGTCCTACTTCGTGGAGCGGCTTTCGGAAGAGAGCATGCCGCTGGCCGGGCTCGTCGCGAACCGGACGCATCCGGTGCTCGCTCCGTTGTCCGGCCCGGAGGCCCTCGCCGCCGCCGAGCAGCTGACGAAGGGCGAGAACAGCGCGCCACTGGCCGAGGCCGTCCTCCGCCTGCACGCGGACCGGGTCGCGCTGGCCGATCGAGAGACGCGCTTGCTCGCCAGGTTCACGCGGGCGCATCCCGAGGTGCCGCTGGTTCGGGTGCCCGCGCTCCCCAGCGACGTGCACGATCTCGACGGCCTGCGCGACATCGGCACGCGGCTGGCCACTCAATCCTGAGACTCCGTGAAGGACCTCTTCCCTACCTTGGACTCAGGGAAGAGGCCTTCACGGAATCATGATCACGAGACTCGGACGCGTACGTCTTCCTCTTCGTCGATGCCGGCGAACCTGCGTTTCGCTTCTTCCAGCAGATCCGCCCAGCTGGTCACGTCCGGCCGCCGCCGCAGCAGCGCCCGCCGTTCCCGTTCGGTCATACCTCCCCAGATACCGAAGTTGATCCGGCCATCGAGCGCTTCGGCGAGGCATTCCGTCCTGACCGGGCAACCGAGGCAGACCGCCTTGGCCCGGTTCTGTTCCGCTCCCCGGACGAACAACCCGTCCGGATCGGTGTCGCGGCACGACGCATTGACTCGCCAGCTCGACTGGTTGGTTTCCATACCCCCAGCTCCCTACCCTGGTGTTCGACACACCACGGGGGGACGAAAAGCGTGCGCTCCTGCCCCCATGAGCGTGTCTCCCTTGTGCTCACGTCTGTTCCTCCCGGCACCTCCCCGGTGCCGGTGCCTCCGTTCGGCCGAATGCGACTGCCGCTCGCACTCACCCGTCTGTCGGCTTTTTCATACGTGAGACGTTGACGGACTGTAAGGGCCCTCGGTTCCCTCCGCCAAGCCCTAGAATGCCTCCCATTACCAGACGTCACCCCATGGGGTCCGTTTTGTAACCGGATTCGCACACACAGCGAGGTGACGTCACGGTGGGCTAACGGCATCCGCGTACCCTGGTCCGCGTGCGCAAAACAGACGGTCTGCTGAAGCTCATTGGCCTGTGTGTGCTCGCGGGGGTGCTGGTCGCGGGGATGTTGTTCCCGGTGGCCGGCGCCGCGGGAGTCCTCTCCAACCAGGCGAGCGAAACCGTCGACAAGACATCTTCGGACCTCGCGGACATTCCGCCGCCGTTGGTGACCACCATCACGGACAACACCGGTAAGCAGATCGCGACGCTGTACAAGCAGTACCGCATCCCGACGAACGAGACCCAGATCAACGACGCCATGAAGTGGGCGCTGATCTCGGTCGAGGACAAGCGCTTCTACGAACACAACGGGGTGGACTGGAAGGGCACGCTGCGCGCCGCGGTCAGCAACACCACCGGCGGCGACACGCAGGGCGCGTCGACGCTGACCCAGCAGTACGTCAAGAACTACCTGATCAACGTCGTCTACCGGGACGACAAGCCGGGCCAGAAGCGCGCACAGGAACAGTCGGTCGCCCGGAAGCTGAAGGAAGCCCGCATCGCGATCCAGCTGGAAACCAAGCTGAACAAGATGCAGATCCTGACCGGCTACCTGAACGTCGTCGAGTTCTCGCGCGAGATCTACGGCGTCGGCGCGGCCGCGAACGCGTACTTCAACACGCCCGTCGAGAAGCTCACGGTGCCGCAGGCGGCGCTGCTGGCCGGCCTGGTGAACAACCCGGTCGTCAACGACCCGTGGAAGAACCCGGCGAAGGCGACCGAACGCCGCAACCTGGTGCTGGACCGCATGGTCGACAACCAGAAGCTCGCGAAGGCGGACGCGGAACGCTTCAAGGCCGAGCCACTCGGCGTCGTCGAAGGCGGGCCGCAGAAGCCCGCGGCGAACTGCGTCGGCGCCGGACCGGAGAACGGGTTCTTCTGCCAGTACGTGGAGGACTACCTCCTCAAGGCGGGTATGACGCTGGACGACCTCTACACCGGCGGCTATCAGATCAAGACCACTTTGGACGAACGGGCGAACCACGAAGCCAAGGTGTCGGCCGAAACCCAGGTCAAGAAGACGCAGGACAACGTCGCGAACACGCTTTCGCTGGTGAAGCCGGGCAAGGACCGGCACGAAGTGGTGGCACTGGCGGCGAACCGCGACTACGGCCTTCACGAAGACCAAGGGCAGACGACGTTCGCGTTGCCTTCCGGCGTCTACAACACCGGCGGCGCGGGCTCGGCGTACAAGGTCTTCACCGCCGCCGCGGCTTTGGAAGCGGGCGTGGCCGGGATCAACAGTCCGCTCCCGGTGCCCGACTTCTACACCTCCAGCGTGTTCGGGGGTGGTGGCAACCGATGTGCCCCGGCTCCGCGACCGCCTGCCGGGCCTGGTGGCAAGTGGTACTGCCTCGGCAACGCGGGTGACTACAACCCGGCCGGCGGGGCCATGTCGCTGCAGCAGGCACTCGCGACCTCGCCGAACACCGCGTTCGTGGCCCTCGAGGAGAAGGTCGGGAGCACCGGACCGATCGTGGAGATGGCGCGCAAGCTCGGCATGCGCGACACCATGGCCAGCAACCTCGGCGGTGGCGCCGTCGACCCGAAGTCCGGCAACCCCGGCGTAAACGCCAGTCAGCTGCAGGCCTTCGGTCCCAGGCCCGGTTGGGCCGGAAACGCCTCGTTCACCCTCGGCCCCGCCCCGCTGAGCGGACTGGAACTGGCGAACGTCGGCGCCACGATCATGAGCGGCGGCGTCTGGTGCCCGCCGACCCCGCTGGCCGGGATCACCGACCGGGACGGAAAGCCGGTTCCGGTCAAGGAAGCCGCTTGCGAACAGGTGGTGCCGGAAGGTCTCGCCAACACCCTCGCGGTCGGCATGAGCCGGGACAGCCAGCCCGGCGGCACGTCGTTCGGCGCCGCGAACGGCGTCCGGTGGAACCGGCCGGTGATGGGCAAGACCGGGACCACGCAGAACAACGGTTCGGGTACGTACCTCGGCGCCACTCCGCAGCTCTCGGGCGCGGCGATGGTGTTCCGCCCGAAGGGTGGCAGCGGTGGTCTCTGCTACCTCGGCCCCGGTAACGTCACCACTCGCGGCTGCGAAAACATGTTCGGTGGCAAGACGCCGGCGCAGACCTGGTTCGGGGCGATGTCGAAGATCCTCGAAGGCCAGGAAGCACCGCCGTTGCCGCAGCCGGACCCGAAGTATCTGGGCGGCGGGCGCTGACCACGAAGAGTTGCATTCACCAGCGCAAATCACAAAGAGTCACGGTATTCTAACTCTAAGTGAGCACCCGGCGGCCTAATGGGGAGCGGCGGTCGACGAAACGATGTCGCCTGATCGCCACACCCCGCGTCGACCACGGAAAGTAAAGAAAAGAGGCCATTCCAGCGATTTCCCGGCATCGCCGGAATGGGGGCGAACGACCACCCGCGATGAGCACGTAAACTGGACAATGTGAGCACGCTCAGTAACAACAACACTTCGAGGGCGACGGTACGGCGCTTGGCCGTGGGAACCGTCGCTCTGGGAGCCGCGACCCTCGGTTACGCGGTCGGCATCGAAAGGCGCCGGTGGACGCTTCGCACCGCGGAGCTCCCGGTCCTCGCGGCAGGGGCCAAGCCCTTCACAATCCTCCACATCTCGGACCTGCACATGCTCCCCGGCCACGTGAGCAAGCAACGCTGGGTAGCCGCGCTGGACGAACTCGAACCGGATCTCGTCGTCAACACCGGTGACAATTTGTCACATCAGCACGCGGTCCCGTCCGTCCTGCGCGCACTCGGCCCCCTGTTGAACAGGCCCGGCGTGTTCATCTTCGGCAGCAACGACTACTACGCGCCGAAACCGAAGAACCCCGCGCGCTACCTCATGCCGAAGGGCAAGAAGAAGCGGATCCACGGCGAGCATCTGCCCTGGCGCGACCTCCGGGCCGCGTTCATCGAGCACGGCTGGACCGACCTCACCCACGTGCGCCGCACCATCGAGGTCGCCGACCAGTACGTGTTCACCGCCGGCGTCGACGACGCGCACCTCCGACGCGACCGCTACGCCGACATCGCGGGCCCTGTGGACACCGCGGCGGCCGTCCGCATCGGCGTCACGCACTCCCCGGAGCCGCGCGTCCTGGACGAATTCGCGGGTGACGGCTATGACCTCGTCCTCGCCGGGCACACGCACGGCGGACAGCTCCGTATCCCGGGCTACGGCGCGCTCGTCACCAACTGCGAGCTCGACCGCACCCGGGCCCGCGGCGCCTCTCGCTGGGGCGCCCAGATGTGGCTCCACGTCTCCGCCGGTCTGGGCACCTCTCCGTACGCCCCGGCGCGCTTCGCGTGCCCTCCAGAGGCCAGCCTGCTGACCCTCGTCCCACGGGGCACGACCAGCGACAATCACCGGAAAGCAGCCCCCCCGCAAAGCCCGAAACACCGTCCGCTAAACTTCTCCTCGACCCGCTAAGAAGTATCCGGGGTGTGGCGCAGCTTGGTAGCGTGCCTCGTTCGGGTCGAGGAGGTCGTGGGTTCGAATCCCGCCACCCCGACGTTAGGTCCGTTAGGGCCGGTGTGTTGGCAGATAGCGCCAACACACCGGCCCTAACGGCGTTTCTGGGGGTGCAACCCCCAGACCCCGCCCGGGAGGGCTTCGCCCCCGGAGTGCGTGGGGCGCGGATCGTGTGGGGGTGCCGTGAGTGCCCCTGATCGCTCCCGACATCTTGGGTCGTGAGTGGCGATTCGGGTTAGAACCCGAATCGCCACTCACGACCTTTCTTGATCAGCGGGTCGCGAGGAGTTCGGTCCAGCATTGGGCGAAGTCACCGTCGCCGGAACGTGCCCACGACCATGCCGAGCGGGCGGCGGAGGCGAGTTGGTCGCGGTCCGGGGTCGTCGCGGTTTCCAGCGCCGTCACCAGCCGCGCCTCCACGTACGTCGCCAGTGACCGGTATGTCGCGTCCGTGCGGTAACGGGTTTTCGTTCGCACGTCCCGGAAACCGGCGGCCGTGACCGCGGCGGGGATCGAACGCCCGGCGAACGGGTCACCACCCGCACGACGGCACAACAAATAGTGCCCTCGCAGGGCCGCGTCGACATTCGCCGTCTTCGGCCGGAGACGCGCCCGACTCCAGTCCGATGTGGACAGTGCGAGCGTTCCGCCCGGCTTGAGCACGCGGCGCATTTCCGCGAGCGCGGCACCGGGTTCCTTCAGCTGCTCGAAGACGGCGTGCGCGAAGAGCACGTCCACCGAAGCTTCGGCGAACGGCAACGCGCGCACGTCCGCGACCAGAAAGTCCACTGTGGACTTTCTGTGGCCGCCGTCGATACCGAGGGTGATCGAACCCGGGCCGCAGCCGACGTCGACGAGCCCCATCCCCGGCCCGAACAGCGGTTGCGCGAACACGGCACGTTCGACCGCCTGACGCGCGGACCGCGCGCGTGGCGCGTTTCCCTCCAGCACCCCGCACACAGTACGGCTCCGGAGTGGCAGGATCGAGGGGTGAGCACGCAGCCAGGCAACAAATATCCGTCCGCGGCGGTCCCGGACCGCCTGTTCGACGACGCCGAAGCCGAGGCCAGGTGGCGGGCCCGTTTCCACGCACCGCGGATCTCGGTTCCCGAGTGGGCCATCGACGCACCGGACGCGAACATCTACGTCTCCAACGCCAGCGGCGTCTGGGAGGTCTACTCCTGGGACCGCTCCACCGGCGAGCACCGCCGCGTCACCGACCGGCCCAACGGCACCATGCACGCGACCCCGTCCCCTGACGGGCGCTGGATCTGGTGGTTCAACGACACCGACGGCGACGAATTCGGTTCCTGGGTCCGCGAACCCTTCACCCCGGGGGCCGCCGCCGAACGCGCGGTGCCGGACGTCCACGACGGCTACCCCGCCGGGCTCGAGATCGGCACCCGCGTGGTCGCCGTCGGTGTTTCGACCGACGACGGCAGCGAACTGTTCGCCAACATCGACGGCGAGACCACCCGCTTCTACCGCCATGACGACGACGCCGGGATCGCGTCGCTGTCCCGTGACGAGTCCTTGCTCGCGATCTCGCATTCCGAGCACGGTGATTCACGACACCCCGCGCTGCGCGTCCTGTCGACCGACGGCTTCACCACCGTCGCCGACAAGTGGGACGGCGAAGGCAAGGGCCTCGGCGCGCTGGAGTTCTCGCCGGTCGCCGGTGATCAGCGGCTCCTGGTGCTGCACGAGCGGCGCGGCCGCGAAGAACTCCTGATCTGGGACACCGCCGCGGACACCGAGCGGGAGATCGAACTCGATTTGCCGGGCGAGGTGGTCGCGGGTTGGTACCCGGACGCACAAGCGCTCCTGGTCGTCCATTTCCACCAAGGCCGCAGTTCCCTGCACCGGTACGACCTCGCACGCGACGAACTGTCCTCTTTGGACACACCGCCGGGCCGGATCGGTGGCGCCGGGGTGCGGCCGGACGGGACCGTCGAGTATTCGTGGTCCAGTGCCGCGCAGCCGACGGCGGTACGCGCGCGGACCACGGACGGCGCCGACTCGGTGCTCCTCGAACCGCCGGGTGAGCGGGCTCCGGAATCCGCCCCGGTCACCGACGCGTTCGTCGACGGGGTCGGCGGGCGGATCCACGCGCTGGTGTCCCGTCCGATCGACGCGCCCGAAGGCCCGCTGCCGACGGTCTTCTCCTTGCACGGCGGGCCGCATGCCGCCGACGAGGACCGGTTCTCCGCCTATCGCGCCGTCTGGCTGGACGCCGGATTCGCCGTCGTCGAGGTCAACTACCGCGGCTCGACCGGCTACGGCTCGGCCTGGCGCGACGCCATCGAAGGCCGCCCCGGGCTGACCGAACTCGAGGACGTCGCCGCCGTGCACGATTGGGCGGTCCAAAGTGGACTTTCTGATCCGGAGAAGTGCGTGGTGAACGGCGCTTCGTGGGGCGGTTACCTGTCCCTGCTGGCGTTGGGCACCCAGCCCGCGCGGTGGGCGGCGGGAATCGCCGGTGTCCCGGTCGCGGATTACGTCGCCGCGTACGAGGACGAGATGGAGCAGCTCCGCTCGTTCGACCGGGCGTTGTTCGGCGGATCGCCGGAGACGGTGCCGGCAGTGTACCGGGAATGCTCGCCGATCACCTACGTCGAGGCCGTGACGGCGCCGGTGCTGGTGCTCGCCGGGGACAACGACCCGCGATGCCCGATCCGGCAGGTGGAGAACTATCTCGACAGGCTCGCGAAGCGGGAGATCCCGTTCGAGTTCTACCGGTTCGACGCGGGGCACGGTTCACTGGTGATCGCCGAGACGATCAAGCAGACGGCGATCGAGGTGTTCTTCGCGCTGCGGGCCGTCGGGCTCCGCTGACGTGAGATGAAGGGGCCTTTCATGGCAAAATTTGCGATGAAAGGCCCCTTCATCTCAGCCGCGGGATGGCTCAGCGCTCCGAGAAGAGGGTTCCGCCGGCCGCCCAGTGCTCGGCGGGGATCTCGTTGATCGTCACCCAGACGCCTTCGGGGTTGCCGCCGCAGGTGCGGACGAAGGCGTCGGTCACCTCGCGGACGAGGGCCTGCTTCTGTTCGGCCGTGCGGCCCGGGAACATCGAAACGCTGATCATCGGCATGGCCGAACTCTAAAGGCCGCGGTCGTGCTTCCGAAGCCTGTCCACCGCGTAGGCGTCACCTTCGAAGCTGATGCGGACGGCGTCGCGGCCGAAGACGAACAGCAACAGCTCGACCGGCGCACCGATCACGGTCACCGTGTCCGGGCCTTCCTTCACCAGCGTCTCGCGGCCTTCGGGGGTCTTCAGGATCACGCCGACCGGTGATTTCCGCAGGTTCAACTTGGCCGCCTGCTTCGCCGACTTCCACGCGGCCGCGTCCCGCGCGGGATCCGCCGGACGCGGCTCCCAGCCGGGCTGACCTCGGCGGACGTCCTCGTGATGCACCAGGAACTCCGGGCCGTTCACCAGCTCGTCGAGAGGGCCGATCGTGGTCGGCCAGTACCAGGCCGGACCGGACCGCACCTTGCCGACGACCTCGGACCACGGTCGCGCGGCATAGGAGTCCTGCACCCGCTGCGTGTAAGAGGCGAGCACGGGCACCAGGATCCCGGGCGCCGCGTCCGGCCGTCGCTCACGGACCAGCAGGTGCGCCGCGAGATCCCGCGTCTTCCAGCCCGCGCACAGCGTCGGCGCGTCCGGGCCGACCTCTTCGAAAAGCTCGCTCAACGCACGACGTTCGTCTCCGGCGACTCCCATACCCCACGACGTTACGCGCCGGTAGGGCGCGGGGAAATCCGGCGTGACGCAGGGCACCCGGCTCAGTGATGGAACGCGGTCCGCGGTCGCGGGCCGTGATCAAGCTCGGGTAGCAGGCGCCGGAGGTCGGCGAGCAGCAGATCGGCGAGATCGTGCGTGAAACCGTTGCGCACCACGATCCTCAGCACCGCGAGATCGGTCCGGTTCTCGGGGAACGTGTACGCGGGGACAAGCCAGCCGCGCTCGCGAAGCCGCCTCGACACGTCAAAGACGTCGAAGCTGTCGACATCGGCCTTCGTCGTGAAGGCGAACACGGGCAGCTCATCACCACGCGTCAGCAGTTCGAACGGACCCAGTTCGGCGATGCCATCCGCCAGCTGGGTCGCCACGTCCCGCGAAGCCTGTTGCACGGCACGGAAGCCTTCTCGCCCGAGCCGCACGAACGTGTAGTACTGCGCGGCCACCTCCGCGCCGGGACGCGAAAAGTTCAAGGCGAAAGTCGGCATGTCACCACCGAGGTAGTTGACGTTGAACACCAGCTCCTCCGGCAACGCCTCCTTGGCACGCCACACCACCCAGCCGACACCCGGGTAGACCAGCCCGTACTTGTGCCCCGAGGTGTTGATCGACGCCACCCTCGGCAACCGGAAGTCCCAGACCAGCTCCGGATCGAGGAACGGCGCGATCATCGCCCCCGATGCACCGTCGACGTGCACGGGAATGTCCCAGCCGGATCGTTCTTGGAGCCCGTCGAGCGCCGCGGCGATCTCGGCGACGGGCTCGTAGCTACCGTCGAAAGTGGACCCGAGGATCGCGACGACGCCGATCGTGTTCTCGTCGCAGCGGGCGATCGCCTCGTCGGCGGTGAGGTGGAAGCGGTCGCCGTCCATCGGCACCAGCCGCGGCTCTACCTCCCAGTATTCGCAGAACTTCTCCCAGCAGACCTGGACGTTCGCGCCCATCACCAGGTTCGGTTTCCCGGCGCGCCCCAGTTTCGACCAGCGGCGCTTCAACGCCATCCCGGCGAGCATGCAGGCCTCGGAGGAGCCAGTGGTGGAGCAGCCCATGATCGCGAGCGGGTCGGGCGCGTGCCACAGATCGGCGAGGATGTTCACGCAGCGGCGCTCGAGTTCCGCGGTCTGCGGGTACTCGTCCTTGTCGATCATGTTCTTGTCGACGCATTCGGCCATCAGCTCGCGGGCCTGCGGCTCCATCCACGTGGTGACGAACGTGGCGAGATTCAGCCGGGCATTGCCGTCGAGCATGAGTTCGTCGCGGACCAGCTGGAGCGCGGTGTCGGGCGGCAGCGGTTCCTCGGCGAGGCTGTCGTGCGGGAGGCGGATTCTCGCGGCGAGCGCGGGGTACGCGCCGGCGTGCAACGGGTTGGCCCCGCCCTTGCGGTCCGGATCGGTCGCTTTCCCCTTGTGCAGCACCATGGACCCGAAGGTAGTCCGGCACGGGTGAACCGGCACGTGGAGACAGCCGCGACCGATGCAATGAAGGGGCCTTTCATTGCAAATTTTGCAATGAAAGGCCCCTTCATTGCACGCCGGTGGCGCGCGAAAGGAGGGTCAGGCCTGCTGCGCCTGCCACATCCAGTGCGCCTTTTCGAGCTCCTGGGTGATCTCGATGAGGAGGTCCTGGGTGACCAGGTCGCTCTTGTCGGTCTCGTCGATGCGCTTGCGGAGCCGCTCGATCAGCGCCGCGAGGATGTCGACGATCGCGGCGACGGTGGACTCGACGGACTGCCAGTTGTCGGGATAGGCCGGCAGGCCGGAGCTTTCCACGACGGCCTTCGCCTGCCCGTTCGGCGAGATGCCGATGGCGTTGGCGCGTTCGGCGACCTCGTCGACGTACTGGCGCGCGGTGGCGACCAGTTCGTCGAGCTGCAGGTGAGCGCTGCGGAAGTTCGCGCCGACGACGTTCCAGTGCGCCTGCTTCGCGATCAGCGACAGATCGACGAGATCGACCAGCGTGGCCTGCAAGGCGTTACCGGTGATCTCCTTGTCGGCTTCGCTCAGCGGACTCTGGATCGGGGACTTGCCCATCTTCGGTCTTCCTTTCAGAAATTGCCGGTACGAGTGGAGCTGTCGTGGACGGGATCAGACCGTCGCGGACAGCGCGACCTCGATGTTCCCGCGGGTCGCGTTCGAGTAGGGGCACACCTGGTGCGCCTGCTCGACGAGCTGATCGGCCTGCGCCTGCTCCAGGCCGGGCAGCGAAACCTTGAGCGCCACCCCGAGGCCGAAACCCTCGCCCTGCTTGAGCACGCTGACCTCGGCGGTGACGGTCGAGCCGTCCAGCTTCACTTTCGCCTGGCGCGCGACGAGCTGCAGCGCGGAGTGGAAGCAGGCGGAATAGCCGGCGGCGAAGAGCTGCTCGGGGTTGGTCTTGTCACCGCCCGGTCCGCCCATCTCCTTCGGGATCGCCAGCGACTCGTCGATGACGCCGTCAGAGGACGTGACCTCACCATTGCGGCCGTCGCCGCGAGCGGTGGCCACAGCGGTGTACAGAGCCTGGGTCATTCTTCGCCTACCTCCTGGTCTCAAGGCACGCCCCCGGTGAGCGTCTCTTCTGTGTCAACGTCCCGCGACCGCGAAACCTTGCCACCCCATGGCAGGCATCACGTCCGGAAATTACCCGGACGACGACCGGAGCAAACGACTAGTGACCGGCGCGACTCAACGCGAATTCCGCGACCTGGCTTCCGATCAGCCGGAGGGTGCGGACGGTCTTCTCGTCGGAAGCGCCGTCCGCTTCGTCGAACTTGGTCTCCGCGGTGTTGATCGAACCACCCAATGGGGTGGCCCAGCCGCGCAGCGCGTGCGTGATCGTGCGCAGCTGTTCCAGCGTGGTGACCGCGGCCTGCCAGCCGAAAGCGACGGCGGCGAGGCCGACCGCGCGGCCGTCGAGGTACGGGCGGGCGTCGTCGCGCAGGTCTTCGACATAGTCCAAGGCGTTCTTGACCAGGCCGGACAACGCGCCGTGGTAGCCGGGCGAGACGACGATGAGGCCGTCGGCGCGGCGAATCGCCTCGACCAGCCGCACGGCCTTTTCGTGCCGCTCTTCCAACGCGGTGTCGTAGAACGGCAGCACCAGTTCCGGTCCGGCGATCAGTTCGGTGGTGACGCCGACTTCGGCCGCACCGGCCAAGGCGATGCGTACCGCGCGCTCGGACTGCGATCCCTCCCGCAGGGAGCCGCCGATACCAAGCACATGAACCGAGTTCGTCGAAGTCACGCTTCGAGGCTAACCCCTCTACTTAAGTGGAGGACCAGGATCTGGAACGGAGGCCTGTGTCACACCCGTTCGCCGCAACGCCTCCTTCTCGCGCTGGACGGTCTACCTACTCATAAGTAACCTGTCGGGAAGCCCTCAGGAGGAAGTATGGCGATCCCGCTCCAGATCCGTGCCGAGGCGGCGTTCTCGCAGCTGGCGTTCTGGCTCCCGAAGCCGGTCAGAAGGGCCATCGCCGGACCTCCGCTTCGCCTGGACGGACAGGAACTCGCCCTGGACGCCCAACTCCTGCTTCGCCTGCAGAAGCTGGCGAAGGCGTCGCTGGTGCGAGACACCGTCGAGGAGTCGCGCAGTCTCCTGCTGGCGAGCAGGCATCTGGTCAGCGGCAAGACCATCGAAGCGGTCGCCACGAGGGAGCTTCTGATCCCGACGGGTGACGGTGACGTGCCCGCCACCCTCTACACCCCGGCCGGGCTGCCCGATCCGTCCGCGCTGCTGGTGTTCTTCCACGGCGGCGGCTGGGTGGTCGGCAGCCGCGTCTCCCACGACAACACCGTCCGCTACCTGGCGAAGCAGGCGGGCGTGCGGGTTCTTTCGGTGGAGTACCGGCTCGCGCCGGAGACGCGGTTCCCCGGCGCCACCGAGGACGCGATCGCGGCTTTCGAGTACGCCTATGCGAAGGCGCGGGACCTGGGCGCCGACCCGGCCCGCATCGCCGTCGGCGGCGACAGCGCGGGCGGAAACCTCGCGGCGGTGACCGCGCAACAGGCGGTGAAACGCGGCGGTGGCGTCCCCGCGTTCCAACTGCTGTTCTATCCGGCGACCGATTTCACCGTGCGCCGACGTTCCCGGGAATTGTTCGCCGAGGATCTTTTCCTCACCGACTCGGACATGACCTGGTTCGAGGGGCATTACGTGCCGAAGGGCACGGATCTGTACAACCCGAAACTCTCCCCGCTGCACGGCGACGTTTCCGGTTTGCCGCCCGCGTATATCGCGACGGCCGGATTCGATCCGCTGCGTGACGAGGGCGAGGCCTACGCGGAGAAATTGCGGAAGGCCGGGGTTCCGGTGGCGCTCAGCCGCCAGCCGGACCTGATCCACGGGTACATCAACTTCATCGGCGTCGGTCAGCGGTTCCGTGAAGCGACGGCCGAAGCGGCGGGCGCACTGCGGCTGGGCCTCGCCCCCAAGTGACGGCTCCCATGCGTGACCGATCGACACGGTAGAACAGGGCGTTTTGGCGCAACGCGTTGCAAACGTGAGTGCGGAGACGGAAACGCACCCGGTGCGCGAGGACGACGCGCCCCGGGTGCGTTCCGGTGGTGGGAGCAGCCTCTCGAAGAGAGGTCGTTCTATTCGCGGAAGGCGTCCGCGACCTTGTCGCCGAGGTCCTTGTCGACGTTTCGCCAGTACTCGAAGACGCGCTCGAGCACCGGCCGCGAAACGTCGTTCGAGGCGTGGCCGATGATGTTGCTCGCGAGCCGCGCACGCTGCTCATCGTCCATCACCTCGCGCACGAGTGTGCCCGGCTGGCCGAAGTCGTCGTCCTCCGCGTGGAGCTTGTAAGCCGACCGGATGACCTCGTCCTCGACGCCGTAGCTCGACGCGGTCTCGGAGGCGATCTCCGCGTCGGCGTGCGGACCGCCGTAGGAGTTCGGCGCGTACACCGGGTCGCCTGGGTTGTTGTAGCGCATCGCGCCGTCTCGCGAGTAGCTGTTCACCGGGGACTTCGGCGCGTTGACCGGCAGCTGGGTGTAGTTCGCGCCGATCCGGTAGCGGTGCGCGTCGGGGTAGGCGAACAGGCGGCCCTGCAGCATCTTGTCCGGTGAGGGGCCGATGCCCGGCACCAGGTTGGACGGCTCGAACGCGGCCTGCTCGATCTCCGCGAAGTAGTTCGCCGGATTGCGGTCGAGCACGTAGCGGCCGACCTTGATCAGCGGGTAGTCGCCCTTCGGCCACACCTTGGTCAGGTCGAACGGGTTGAAGCGGTAGTCCGCGGCTTCGGCGTAGGGCATCACCTGTACGTGCAGCGTCCAGCTGGGGTGGTTGCCCAGCTTGATGTTCTTGAACAGGTCGCGGATGTAGAAGTCCGAGTCCTCACCCGCGATGCGGTCCGCGTCGGCCTGCGACAGGTAGCCGATGCCTTGGTCGGTCTTGAAGTGGTACTTGACCCAGAACTTCTCGCCGCCCGCGTTCTCCCACAGGTAGGTGTGCGAGCCGAAGCCGTCCATCTCACGCCAGTTCGACGGGATGCCGCGGTCGCCCATCAGCCAGGTGACCTGGTGCGCCGACTCGGGACGCAGGGTCCAGAAGTCCCACTGGATGTCGTGGTCGCGCAGATGGTTGTCGGCGCGGCGCTTCTGCGAGTGGATGAAGTCGGGGAACTTGATCGGGTCGCGGATGAAGAACACCGGAGTGTTGTTGCCGACGAGGTCGTAGTTGCCCTCGGAGGTGTAAAACTTCACCGCGAAGCCGCGCGGGTCGCGCCAGGTGTCGGGCGAACCGTTCTCCCCGGCCACGGACGAGAAGCGGATCAGGCTCTCGGTGCGCACCCCCGGCTGGAAGAGCGCGGCCTTGGTGAACTGGCTGACGTCTTCGGTGACCTCGAGGAAGCCGTGGGCGCCGCCACCCTTGGCGTGCACGACGCGCTCGGGCACGCGCTCACGGTTGAACTGGGCGTTCTTCTCGATGAGGTAGTGGTCCTGGAGCAGGATCGGGCCGTTGGCGCCCAGCGTCAGCGAGTCGTTGTCGCTCGCGACGGGGATGCCCACGTTGTTCGTGGTCGGCAGGGTCACGCCGGTGCCTCCTGGTTCGTGGTGGTCCCACCACCCTCCCGCGTTTTCTGGAATGAGTCAAGAAACTCTCTCAGGCCGGGTGAGGAGCACGACGAAATAAAGTTGCACGCGCGTACCAAGTTACGTTCTCATCCAACGTATGGCCCTCGCTCCGTACCGTCGCGTGTTAGCCGTGCCCGGGGTTCCCAGCTCGATGCTGCTGATGTTCCTGGCGCGGCTCCCGATGACGGCCATGGGCGTGACGATGACGCTGTACGTGGTCAACGACCTCGGCCGCGGCTACGGCGCCGCCGGGCTGGTCGGCGCGGCGACCACCCTCGGCAGCGCGATCGGGGCGCCACTCGTCGGCCGGTACGTCGACCGCTACGGGCTGCGGCCGGTGGTCGCGATCTGCGGGCTGGCGTCGACGGCGTTCTGGGTCGGCGCGCCGCATCTGCCGTATCAAGCGCTGCTGGTGGTCGCACTCCCCGCGGGTGTGCTGTCGGTGCCCGCCGGGACGCTCGCGCGACTGGTGCTCACCGCGCTCGTGCCGCTGGAGCAGCGCCGGGCGGCCTACTCGCTCGACACGATCCTGGTGGAGGCGTCGTTCATGATCGGGCCGTCGGCCGGGATCATGGCGATCACGCAGCTTCCCGCGGTCTACGCGCTCACCGGTATCGGGGTCTGCTTCGCGATCTCGGCGACGCTGATCTACCGGCAGAACCCGCCGATCCGCGCCGAGGCCGACGCCGAGGTGTTCACCGGGGAGCGGCCGCCGGTGCGGAGCTGGCTCACCGGGCGGCTCGTGATGGCGATGTTCATCGCCGCCGGCGCGCTGTTCTGCCTGGTCGGCATGGAACTCGCGGCGCTGGCGACCCTGCGCGCGAGCGGCGACATCGCGTGGTCCGGACTGCTGATCACGCTGATGTGCGTCGCGTCCGTCCTCGGCGGGGCGATCCACGGCGTGGTCCGGCGCTCGCTTTCGCAGGGCACGCTGATGGTGCTGCTCGCGGTGCTCACGCTGCCGGTCGGGCTGATCGCCGAACCGTGGTGGCTGCTGGCGATCGTGTTGTTCCCGAGCAACGTGCTGTGCGCGCCCACGCTCGCGGCGAGCACGGAGACGGTCAGCGCGGCGGCCCCGGCGCGGGTGCGCGGCGAGGCGATGGGCCTGCTGGACGCGGCCAGCCGGATCGGGCTGGCGATCGGGAGCCCGATCATCGGGTTCGTGATCGACCACTCCAGCCCGGGCTGGGGGTTCGCCGCCTCGGCCGCCGGGGCCCTGGTGATCGCGTCGGCCGGCCTGTTCTGGCGCCGCACCCGCACCCCCGCCAAGGTGCCCGCGATGGCTTCGTCCTGACGCGTTTCGTCCTCTAATTGCGGTAGTTGCGCACGCATCCCACCGCACTTAGAGGACGAATTGCGAGGGTTGGTCAGGCGCAGACCTGGCGGAGGGCGTCCACCCGGTCGAGGTTGCGCTTGGTCCAGGCCGCGATCTTGCCCGCGTCCTGGAGGTTCTCCTTCTGGACCTGCAGGTACGAGTCGGCCATGCCGGTGAGCGCACCCGCCACGTTCTGCTCGCCGACGCTGTTCGCCAGCCCACGCAGGCGCTTTTCCTTGTCCGCGGCCCGCTCCTTGATGGTCGCCGGGTCCGGATTGAGGTCGACGAGGCTGAGTGCCTCGGCGCAGGCGCCGACCTTCGTCGCGGCCTTGTTCGTCTGATCGACCGCGTTCGTGACCTCGCTGCAGCCCACCAGCGTGAGTCCGGCGGCCACCAGCAGCGCCGCGATTCCCAACCTCTTCATGAAAACCACAGTAGCGAGAAACGTGGGTGGAATGTCGGGTTCCCCGGCACCCACCCACGCTTCACCCCTTGACGCAGATGACCTGCTTCAGGTGCGCGACCACCTCGACGAGGTCGGTCTGCGCCTTGATCACCGTTTCGATGTCCTTGTACGCGGCCGGGATCTCGTCCACGACGCCGGAGTCCTTCCGGCATTCCACCCCGGCGGTCTGCGCGGCGAGGTCGTCGGCGGTGAACAGCTTCTTGGCCTTGTTCCGCGACATCCGGCGGCCCGCGCCGTGCGACGCGGACTGGAAGGACGACTCGTTGCCGAGACCGCGCACGATGTACGAACCGGTGCCCATGCTGCCCGGGATGATCCCGAGGTCGCCCGAACCCGCGCGGATCGCGCCCTTGCGGGTCACCAGCAGGTCGACGCCGTCGTAAGTCTCTTCGGCGACGTAGTTGTGGTGGCACGAGATCGCGTCGTCGAACGTCGTCTGGGGGACGACGTCCTTCAGCGCCTGCTTGACGAGCGCGACCATGGTGGCCCGGTTGCGTGCCGCGTAGTCCTGCGCCCAGAACAGGTCCCGCCGGTACGCCCGCATCTCCGGCGTGCCCGCGACGAACACCGCGAGGTCAGGATCCGGCAGGTCCGCGTTGTGCGGCAGCTTCCGCGCGACGGCCATATGGCGTTCCGCGAGTTCCTTGCCGATGTTGCGCGAGCCGGAGTGCAGCATCAGCCATACGCGGCCTTCGTCGTCGCCGCCCTGTTCGAGGCAGACCTCGATGAAGTGGTTGCCGCCACCGAGGCTCCCGATCTGCCGTGCCGCGCGGTCGTGCAGGTCCTGGACGCCGGCGTGCAGGTCACCGAAGGACTTCCAGAACGCGTCCCAGCCACCGACACCGTGCACCTTCGCCGGATTCACCGGCGATTTGTGCAGGCCGAAGCCGACCGGGACGGCCGATTCGATCCGGCGGCGGAGCTTCAGCAGGTCGTCGGGCAGATCCGCGGCGGTGAGCGAGGTCCGCACGGCGCTCATCCCGCAGCCGATGTCCACCCCGACCGCGGCCGGGGACACGGCGTCGCGCATCGCGATCACGCTGCCGACGGTCGCGCCCTTGCCGTAGTGGACGTCGGGCATGACCGCGACGCCGTGCACCCACGGCAGGTTGGCGACGTTGTGCAGCTGTCGCATGGCCTGGTCTTCGACCGAGATGGGATCAGCCCACATCCGGATCGGAACCCGCGAGCCTTCGACCGCCGTGTACATGACTTTCCCTTCGTGGAAAACGTTTGTCGCCTTCGAGAATGCACTGGCCGGACGAGCCGGACAAGGCAATTACCAGTCTCCACAGTGGACAGTCCACACGCGACCACCGGGGAGCGAGGTGATGTTCATCGCGAAGTCTTCGATCGTATTCGAAAAGTGATCGGCCGTCGCGGGTGATTCGGGCACAATGAGCGCTCGGTGTCGGGGGTACACCAACTCTGGGGAAGGTCCGTTTCACGGTGAAGTCTTTTCGTGGGCTGCTCGCTGCCGTCCTGCTCGCCGGGTTTCCGCTGCTCGTACTGGCGTTCGTCGGCGGGATCGTGGCGCTCGAAGTGGTCGCGCTGCAGCACAACGTTTTCGCGGCGGTGAAGCTCGGCATCATCACGGTCCCGGCCGCGTGGATCCTGCTCAAAACCCTGCTCAAGGTCGAACGGACGACCGATGACGAGGTACCGGGCGTCCTGGTGACGCCGGAAGCCCAGCCCGCGCTCTGGGCGCTGGTCCGGGAGCTAGCGGGCGAGGCGGGCACGCGGCCGCCGGACGAGATCTACCTCGATCCGGACCTCAACGCCGCGGTGACCGAGCGGACCTCCTGGCTCGGGCTGAGGGTCCTGCGCCGCCGGATGATCATCGGTGTCCCGCTGATCATGGGCCTGCGCCAGGACCAGTTCCGCGCGGTGCTCGCGCACGAACTGGGGCACTACAGCAACAAGGACACCCGGTTCTCCGCGCTGACCTATCGCGGGCGCAAGTCGATCGCGCGGGTGGTCAACAGCCTGAGCCGCGAAAACTACTTCGAGCGCTTCGTCGGCTGGATCTTCAAGCAGTACGCGAAGCTCTACTTCGCCGTCTCGATGAGCGTCTGCCGTGCCCAGGAATTCGCGGCCGACGCCGTCTCGGCGCGGCTCGCCGGTACCGAAGCGGCCGTCTCGGCACTGCGCGAGCTCGAACCGCTGGCCGTCACCTGGCAGTTCTTCATGAACAACTACGCCGCGATCGGCTGGGACGCGGGCTATCTGCCCGACCGGTTCGGCGAGGGTTACCGCGCGCTGCTCACCGACCCGACCAGGGCCGAGCAGATGGAGGAGCTGCGGCGGAACCCGGCGGAGGAGAAGACCTCGCGGTATGACACGCATCCGGCCACCCGCGACCGCGTCGCGACGCTCGAAGCCGGTGCGCCGGTTCCGGTCCGTGCTCGCGGCGAGCGCCCGGCGACCGACCTGCTGACCGGCGCCGAGGCGATGCTCGACCAGGCACTTTTCACCGTCTTCTCCGACGAGGCGCGCGCGAAGCGGCGTACCGACTGGCACTCCTTGGTCGCCATCGGCCGCCGCCACGCCGCCGCCGAAGCGGCCGCCGAAGTCTTGGGCGAACGGACCCTGGACACGGCGCTGGACCTGCTCGACGCGGGCAGGCACGAAGAACTCGCCGACCCTGCGGAGAAGCCGCCCGCCGGCGCCGGGCCCCGCGCGCGGCGCGAGCTCGCCGCCGTCTCCGTCCGCGGGCGGCTGGAGGTCGTGGTCCGCGCGGCGCTCGCCGACGTCGGGGTCGCGCGGTGGTCGCTGTCGTGGTCGGGCCCGTCGCCGTTCACCGTGGACGGCTCGCTCGAAGACCTGCTGCCGTCCGCCCTCGGCAAGGCGACCGCCGCCGAAGCCGACACCGCGCCACTGCGCGCGCTGCTGACGGCCGCCGGGGTGTCCACCGGTTACCGGCCGTCCGTCACGCTCGTTCGTTCTTGAAGGAGTTCCGAAGTGCTTTGGCTGCTCAAATCCCGTGAACGCAAGGCCGTCTTCGCCCTGATGAAGGAGGCGAAGCGACGCGGCATCAGCGTCGACGAACTCACCGACGTCATGACGCCGGAAGAGCTCGCCGCGATGCTGCCGCCGGTGAAGCCCAAGTTCAAGGGCAAGATCCCGGACGTCACACGCTGGGGTCTCCCGCCGGACAGTGAGGTGTCGACCAAGGAGTACTGGACCGACGAGGACATCCTCGCCGTCCATGAGTCGGCCGCGCGAGGCGATTGGGAGGACGCCGCGGCGCTGCTGGCGTCGACCTGGGGGACCTGGGATCGCCGCGACCTGGTGAACGGCGCGCTCGGCGAGGCCGCCGCGAAGGACGACGAATGGCTGCGGGCGTGGCGCAAGGCCCGCCCCGGCGACCCGGGCGCGGCGCTGGTCAACGCGGAATCGCTGGTGCACGTGGCGTGGGAGGTGCGCAGCGGGCTGCAGGCGAAACACGTCACCGAGGAGCAGTTCGCCGCGTTCTTCCGGATTCTGGAGCAGGCGGAGGAGGCGGCGAACGAGGCTTCCGCACTCGCTCCCGACGACCCGACACCGTGGGTGACCATGCTCGCGATCGCGATGGGACGGCAGTACGAAAACGACCAATACCTGCGGGTCTGGGCGGAACTCGTCGCGCGCGATCCTCAGCACCGCGGAGCGCATACGCGGGCACTGCAGTACTGGTGCCCGAAGTGGTTCGGCTCGGCCGAACTGATGTGGGAGTTCGCCGAGACCGCCGCGGCCAAGTCGCCGAAGCTGGCGCCGCTGCTGCTGATCGCCGCGCACGAATCCGAGTTCCATGACGTGCCCGCTTGGCGTGACTCGCGCGTCGCCGGCGCGCTCGACGGGATCGTCGCGTGGCTCAACGGCGAAGGCCGCGACCACCCGGCGACGCGGGGGGACCGGGCGTACGCGGCGAAGGCGCTCGTCGAGAACGGCCGCTTCGACGAGGCCGTCGAGCAGTTCCGGCACTTGGGGACGCGGGCCGATGGCGGGATGTGGGCCTACAGCGGGGACGCGCGGGCCGAGTTCCTGGCGACGCGGTATGCGGCCTGCTTCGGGGCCGCGAAGCCCTGACGCGTTTAGTCCTCTAAATGCGGTTGGGACCGGGGCGCGCGCGCAATGAAAGGTCCTTTCCTTGCGAAATTTGCAAGGAAAGGACCTTTCCTCTCACGCCACTGAGGTAGAACGCGTTTCGTCCTCTGAATGCGGGACGGGTGTCAGGACTGCGCGACCAGTTCGGCGATCTGGACGGCGTTGAGCGCCGCGCCCTTGCGCAGGTTGTCGTTCGACAGGAACAGCACCAGGCCGCGACCACCGTCGACGCCCGGATCCGTCCGCAGCCGCCCGACGTAGGACGGGTCCTGGCCCGCGGCCTGCAGCGGGGTCGGGATCTCCGACAGCTCCACGCCGGGAGCGCCGGTCAGCAGTTCCGTCGCGCGCGCGACGGAAAGCGGCTGCGAGAACTCCGCGTTGATCGAGATCGAATGCCCCGAGAACACCGGCACCCGCACACACGTGCACGAAACACGCAGCTCCGGGATGCTCAGGATCTTGCGGCTCTCGTTGCGGAACTTCTTCTCCTCGTCCGTCTCGAACTCACCGTCGTCCACAATGGACCCGGCGAGCGGGAGGACGTTGTGCGCGATGGTGCGCGCGTACTTCTTCGGCTCGGGGAAGGTCACCGCCGCGCCGTCGTGGGTCAGCGCGCCCGCGTTCGACGCCGACGCGGCGAGCTGGCCTTCCAGCTCCTCGACACCGGCGAGCCCGCTGCCGGACACCGCCTGGTAGGTGCTGGCGACCAGCCGCACCAGGCCCGCCTCGGCGTGCAGCGGCTTGAGCACCGGCATCGCGGCCATCGTGGTGCAGTTGGGGTTCGCGATGATCCCCTTCCGTGCCTCCTTGACCGCCTCCGGATTGACCTCGCTGACGACCAGCGGGACATCCGGGTCCATGCGCCAGGCCGACGAGTTGTCGATCACCGTGGCACCGGCGGCGGCGAACCGCTCGGCCTGCGCCTTGGAAGTCGAGCCGCCGGCGGAGAACAGCGCGATGTCCAAACCGGACGGATCGGCGGTCGTCGCGTCCTCGATGACGATTTCCTCGTCCCGCCACGGAAGCTTCGAACCGGCGGACCGCGCCGAAGCGAAGTACCGCATTTCGGCGACCGGGAAACCCCGTTCGGCCAGCAGACGGCGCATCACGCCACCGACCTGGCCGGTCGCCCCGACGACTCCTACCCGCAAACCTTCCGGCATCAGCGACCACTCCCCGCGTAGACGACGGCTTCTTCATCGCCGCCGAGCTCGAACGCCTCGTGGATCGCGCGCACCGCGTCGTCGAGCTGCGCGTCCCGGATCAGCACCGAGATCCGGATCTCCGAGGTGTTGATGATTTCGATGTTGACGCCCGACTGCGCGAGCGCCTCGCAGAACGTCGCCGTGACACCGGGGTGCGAACGCATCCCCGCGCCGACGAGCGACACCTTGCCGACGTGGTCGTCGTAGAGGACCGACTCGAAGCCGATCTCGCCCTTGATCTTCTCCAGCGACTGCACGGCCTTCGCCCCGTTGGCCTTCGACAGCGTGAAGGTGATGTCGGTCCGGCCGGACACCGTGCTGGACACGTTCTGCAGCACCATGTCGATGTCGATCTCGTTGTCGGCGATCACCCGGAAGATCCTGGCGGCGGCACCGGCGTGGTCCGGGACGCCGGTCACCGTGATCTTGGCTTCGGAGCGGTCGTGCGCCACACCGGTGATCAACGCTTGTTCCACGGGGATCTCCTCGATAGAACCGGCCACCGTGGTGCCCGGCTTGTCACTGTAGGAAGAACGGACTCGGATCGGGACGCCGTAGCGGCGCGCGTACTCCACCGAGCGCAGGTGCAGGATCTTCGAACCACTGGCCGCGAGTTCGAGCATCTCCTCGTACGGAATGGTCTCGAGCTTCTTCGCGTCCGGCACGATCCGCGGGTCGGCCGAGTACACACCGTCCACATCGGAATAGATCTCGCAGACATCGGCGTTCAGCGCCGCGGCCAGCGCGACGGCGGTGGTGTCCGAACCGCCGCGGCCGAGCGTGGTGATGTCCTTGGTGTCCTGTGACACGCCCTGGAAGCCCGCCACCAGCGCGATATAGCCCTGGTCGAGGGCTTCGGTGACCCGGCTGGGGCTGACGTCGATGATCCGCGCGTTGCCGTGCACCGACGTCGTCACCACGCCGGCCTGCGAACCGGTGAACGACCACGCCTCCGCACCCTGCGCCGAGATCGCCATCGCCACCAGCGAGTTGGAGATCCGCTCACCCGCCGTGAGCAGCATGTCCATCTCACGCTCCGGCGGCGCCGGGTTGACCTGCTGAGCCAAGTCGAGCAGCTCGTCCGTCGTGTCTCCCATGGCGGAGCAGACGACGACGACGTCGTTGCCCGCCTTCTTGGTGGCGACGATGCGTTCCGCGACGCGTTTGATCCGGTCGGCACTTTCCAGCGACGAACCGCCGTACTTCTGGACCACGAGGGCCACGCCCGAACCTCCTCGACGGGCCGGGCGGCTCCTGGTGGGCACCGAGGAGCCCCCGCGTCCCTTATTTGGGCGAAAGCCTACCGGGGTCGCGCACGCCTGCCACCCTCGTAAGTGGTCCTGACCACCGCTTCGAGGACTCAAGGAAGTAAATCTTCCTTGACACCAACGAAATGGTGGGAGGGCTTTCACTTTAGTGACGGAGAGCACCCCCTTGTTAAGGTCCGGCGGTGCACAAGCCAGCCGAGACAAGTACCCCGATCGCGTCAATCCTGGCCGCGAGGTGGAGCCCTCGCGCCTACGACGAGTCAGCCATCGTCACCGAAGAGCAGCTCCGCGCGCTGCTCGAAGCGGCCCGATGGGCGCCCTCGTTCGGCAACACCCAACCCGCCCGCTACCTGGTCGGCCTGCGGGGTACGCCGTCGTTCGACCGGATCCTCGCGACACTCAACTCGGGCAACCGCGCGTGGGCCCACCGCGCCGGGCTCCTGCTGATGGGCTTGATGGTGACCACGAACGAGAAGGGCGCCGTCCCTTACGCCGAGTACGGGCTGGGCCTGGCGACCGAGAACCTCGTGCTCCAGGCCGTCGACCTCGGCCTGATCGCGCACCAGATGGCGGGATTCTCGGCCGACGCGGCGAAGGACTTCTTCGGCCTTCCGGACGACGTCGTCCCCAAGGTCGCCATCGCCGTCGGCTCGCCCGCGGACCCGTCGGTGCTCGAAGAGGACTGGCGCATCGAGCGGGAGAAGGCGCCGAGGGAGCGGCTGCCGCTGGCGGAGTTCGCCTACTCGGACACGTGGGGCGCGAGCGCCTTCACCGACGGAGACTGAGGGAGCCAGCGCAGCGCGAGTGCTCCCAAGGCGAAGTGCAGCAGGCTCAGCACCACCACGGCCGTGTGCAGCCCCGAAACGAAGGCCTTCTTCGCGCCAGCGGCGGCCGCTGGCGCGATTCCAGGCAGCTGGAGGGTCTCGTCGAGCGTGGGAGCGAGCTCCGGCCCCGCCACGCGGAACACCACCGCGGCGAGCGAGCCCATGAGCGCGATCCCGAGCGCGTTGCCGATCTCGTTGCTGGTCTCCGCGATCGCACCCGCCGCTCCCGCCCGCTCGGCGGGCACCGCGGCGACTGCCGTGTCGGCCACCACGCTGAACGAGATGCCGTAGCCGACGCCCGCGACCACTGTCGAGGCGACGTACCAGCCCGCCCCGCCCGAGACACCGGTCATCAGCAACAGCAGCAGGCCGACGGCGATGGAGAAGTGACAGAGGACCAGCGCCGTCTTCTTGCCGACCCGGTCGACCAACGCCGGGGTGACGACGCACATGATCGTCAGCACCGCCGCCCCCGGCAGGGCCAGCAGCGCCGCGGCCGAAACGGCCAGGCCGAGGACGGACTGCAAGTGGATCCCCGCCAGGTAGGCGGCCGCCGACCACGCCGCCAGCGGCAGCAGACCGGTGACGATCGCGATGGTGAAGATCCGGTCGCGGAACAAGGAGAAGTCGATCAACGGCTGGTCGAGGGTCCGCTGGCGGCGGGCGAACCATCCCAGCAGGACCATCCCGGCGATCCCCGCGGCCACCCCGGCGGCGGACAGCCCTTCCGCCGCGGTGTGCTTGACGCCGTAGATCGCGAGGAGCAGGCCGGTGGCGGACAGGACCACGCTCGGCACGTCGACCCGGCCGGTCCCGGCGGCCCGGACCTCCCGGAGCAGCACCGGCGCGAGCAGCAGGAAGACCGCGATGACCGGCAGGTTGACCAGGAAGACCGAGCCCCACCAGAACCGGTCCAGCAACGCGCCGCCGAGGATCGGACCGATCGCGAAACCGGCGGCGAACGCGGCCGCGAAGACGCCGATGGCCTGGGCGCGGCGCCGGGGATCGGTGAAGATTTCGCTCAGCACCGCCAGCGCCGACGGCAGCAGCGTCGCACCCGCCAGACCCATCACCGCGCGGAACGTGATCAGCAGTTCCGGGCTTGGCGCGAAGGCCGCGCCTGCCGACGCGGCACCGAACACCGTGGCGCCGATCATCAGCAGCTTCAACCGGCCGTACCGGTCGCCGATGGCGCCGAACGCGATCAGCAGCGAACCGACGGCGAACCCGTAGACGTCCAGCAGCCACAGCTGCTGATCGGCAGTCGGGGTCAGCGCCTGGCTGATCCTGGGCATCGCGAGGAACAGGATCGACCCGTCCATGGAGACCAGGAGTACCGGGCAGAGGATCACCAGGAGGCCGAACCAGGACCGTGTGCTCTCTCGTGTCATGACGCCGACGGTGCGACACCGCCCATCCGGCAGCCAGCCACCTGTCCTGGGTACCCCTGACAGGTATACCCACGGACCGGCCGGGCGCGCTTAAGCTCGCAGTCGTGGAGAGCCTGGGGACGTTCTTGAAAAGCCGCCGGGATCGGGTGACGCCCGCCGAGCTGGGCCTGCGCACCTACGGCACCGCACGTCGGGTGCCCGGCCTTCGGCGGGAAGAACTCGCCCAGCTCGCCGGGGTGAGCGCCGGGTATTACACGCGACTGGAACAGGGCCAGGCCGAGACCGCTTCACGCCAGGTCCTCGACGCGCTCGCCAGGGCGCTGCGGCTCGACGACGTCGAGACCGGCCATCTGCTCAACCTCGCCCGGCAGCCCGCCCTCCCCCGGTTGGCCGACCCGGGGCCGGAGGAGCCGCACCCCCGCGTCGTCGCGCTGCTGGAAAATCTCGGTGAGGCCGTGCCCGCGCTCGTCTTCGGCCGTCGCGGCGACGTGCTCGCGTGGAACCACGCCGGGAACGCGCTCATGGCCGAACATGTCGCTTTCGACGCGCCGCGGGATCCGGAGCGGCGCCCGTCCCTCCCGCGGATGTTCTTCCTCGACCCGCTCACCCGCGACCTGTACCGGAACCGGGCCGAACTCGCCCGCGTCCACGTCGCCTACCTGCGGCTGACCGCGGGCCGTCATCCCACCGACGCCCGGCTGGCCGGGCTCATCGGCGAACTGACCATGCGCAGTGACGACTTCGCCGCGCTCTGGGCGACCGGAGACGTCGCCGATTGCACCGTCGGCGCCATGCACCTGCGGCATCCCACGATCGGCGCGGTGAGCGTCGATTACCAGGTGTGGCTTCAGCCGGACAGTCCCGATCACCGCTTGGAGATCTACACACCGAAGGATCCGGGTTCCGCCGACGCGCTGAAGATCCTGGCTCAGTTCGATCGCTAGCCTGGGGATATGGGGGCTTTGCGAAGTCATTTCCGGAACGAGGCACGTACGCTGGCCGGCCTCTGGCTGTACCTGAGGCGCCGCAAGGACGGTATCGACGGCGACGCGGTCGCCGTCCCCTACGGATCGAACGGCAAGGCGATCTTCATCGTCTTCGCCATGGTCAGCCTGGTCGAAGCGGGCTTGTTCTGGCTCATCGACCTCGGCCCGTTCGCCGATCTCCTGCTACTCGTCCTCGGCGTCTACTCGGTGCTGCTGATCTTCGGGGTCTACGCGGGCACCGTCGTCCGGCCGCACGTGATCTCCTCGCGAGAAGTGCGGATTCGCTACAGCTCGTTCTACGACGTGCGGATCCCCAGGGAGAACATCGTCAGCCTGCGCCACCTGAAAGAGAGCCACGATCCCGCCAAGGCGAAGGCCTTTCGCGACGAAACGTGGCTCAGCCACGACAACTACTACGAGACCAACCTGGTCGTCGAGCTGCGTGAACCGGTCACCGTGACCAGACCGCTCGGGAAGACCGAGTCCGTCCGCGTCGTGAAGTTCACCGCCGACGACCCGAAGGCCGCCGTCGAGGTATACGAACGTCTCGGCGTCGACCGCGTTTAGTCCTCTGGATGCGGTAGTCGCACGCGCAAGCAGCGCATTCAGAGGACTAAACGCGGCTAGTTCGAACCGCCGACGCGGCGAATGACCTTCGCGAGGATCGCCGAGACGACCATCCAGAAGACCGCCGCGACGCCGTAGTTGATCAGCACGCGCAGCTTGGCGTCCTCGGGCATGAAGAGGTCCTTGAAGCCCAGCAGGAGCCCGTCGGCCCAGCCGCGGACGAACGAGACGATGCCGTTGTCGGGGTTGGCCTCACCGATCACGAAGACGACGTGCAGCACCAGGATCGCCGCGAAGATCAGCCCGATCCAGCGGACGATCCCGGCCAGCAGACCGGCCGCGCGCCCGCCGCCCGCGCGCCAGTCGATCTTGCGCCTGGTCGCCTGATCTGCGGTTTCCTTCTCTTCAGCGTGCTCGCCCATGCCGGGCAGTGTGGCACGGCCTCAGGGCCGATTGCTACCCGCGAGTAACCCGAATGGGCGCCACTCTGGTCACGGTTCGATCGCGGCCCGGGTTTCCTTTCGAGAGATCTCGTGGTTAAGGTGACGTCGTGGCTCGAGCTCTCCTGCTTCGCTGCCGCGACGGGGCCTGATCTGACCGGCTCCCCGTCGCGGGGCTTCGTGGTGCCGGTCGTCGCACCCGATTCTTCAGGAGAACCGTCTTCTCATGAGCATCCGTAAGCCCACGCGCCCGGCCCCGTCCGGACAGGCTCCGTGGAACACCCAGCGCGGCACTTCGATGCCCGTACATCGCTATCGCCCCTGGTACCAGCTGGTCGAGGACATCGACCTGCCCGACCGCACCTGGCCGGACAAGCGCATCGACACCGCGCCACTGTGGTGCGCGGTCGACCTGCGCGACGGCAACCAGGCCCTGATCGACCCGATGTCGCCCGCGCGCAAGCGCAAGTTCTTCGACCTGCTGGTCCGCATGGGCTACAAGGAGATCGAGGTCGGCTTCCCGGCGGCGTCGCAGACCGACTTCGACTTCGTCCGCGAGATCATCGACGAGGGCGCCATCCCGGACGACGTCAGCATCCAGGTGCTGACCCAGTGCCGTCCCGAGCTGATCGAGCGCACCTTCAAGGCACTCGAAGGGGCGCCGCGCGCGATCGTCCACATCTACAACTCGACGTCGATCCTGCAGCGCCGCGTGGTGTTCCGCGAGGAGCGCATCGGCATCACGAAGATCGCTTCGCAGGCGGCTGAACTCGTCGTCGACTACGCGGCGAAGCAGCCCGACACCGACTTCCGCTTCCAGTACTCGCCGGAGTCCTACACCGGCACCGAGCTGTCCTACGCGCTCGAGGTCTGCAACACGATCACCGAGATCTGGCAGCCGACGCCGGAGAAGCCGGTCATCCTGAACCTGCCGGCCACCGTCGAGATGGCGACCCCCAACGTCTACGCCGACTCGATCGAATGGATGCACCGCAACCTGGACCGCCGCGATTCGGTGATCCTGTCGCTGCACCCGCACAACGACCGCGGCACCGGCATCGCCGCCGCCGAACTCGGTTACCAGGCCGGCGCGGACCGGATCGAAGGCTGCCTGTTCGGCAACGGCGAGCGCACCGGCAACGTCGACCTGGTCGCGCTGGGCATGAACCTCTACAGCCAGGGCGTCGACCCGCAGATCGACTTCTCCGACATGGACGAGATCAAGCGGACCGTCGAATACTGCAACCAGCTGCCGGTGCCCGAACGCAGCCCGTGGGCCGGCGACCTGGTGTTCACCGCGTTCTCCGGCAGCCACCAGGACGCGATCAACAAGGGTCTCGACGCGCTGAAGGCCGCCGCCGACAAGGCGGGGACCCCGGTCGACGAGCACCCGTGGGAGGTCCCGTACCTGCCGATCGACCCGAAGGACATCGGCCGCAACTACGAGGCCGTGATCCGGGTGAACTCGCAGTCCGGCAAGGGCGGCGTCGCCTACATCATGAAGGCCGAGCACCAGCTCGACCTGCCGCGGCGCCTGCAGATCGAGTTCTCGAAGGTCGTCCAGCGGCACACCGACACCGAAGGCGGCGAGGTCGACCCCGCCACGATGTGGAACGCGTTCTCGGCCGAGTACCTGGAGCTGAAGACGCCGCTGGAGCTGGTCCGCCAGCACGTCAGGGACAACGGCGACGGCGAGTACGACATCACCGCCACCGTGCGGGTCGAAGGCGACGAACACGAGGTCACCGGCCGCGGCAACGGCCCGATCGCGGCGTTCTTCGACGCGCTGTCGACCGTCGGGTTCGACCTGCGGCTGCTGGACTACAGCGAGCACACGCTCTCGCCCGGCGACGACGCGCGGGCGGCGTCGTACATCGAGTGCGCGATCTCCGACCGGGTGTACTGGGGCATCGGGATCGATCCGTCGATCGTGACCGCTTCGCTGCGGGCCGTCGTGTCCGCCGTGAACCGGGCGAACCGGTAGCTTTCGCTTCGCACGGACAGCGGTGAAGTACATGATGGCCCCCTTCCTTGCGCCTGGCGCAAGGAAGGGGGCCATCATGTACTCACCCGCAGATACCTAAAGCCCGCCAATCACGACCCTGCGACCTTCTACAGGGCCTTGACCGCGGCCAGGATGTCGGCCGGGTCGGTGCGGGTGGTGTAGTCCGGGTGGACGTCGATGAACCGGATGACGCCTTCGCCGTCCACCACCAGGACGGTCGGATACGGCAGTTCCCATTCCTCCGCGCCGTTGATCTTCTCGACGTCGCCGATGAGCGTGTCGAACGTCGGTTTCGTCGCGGGGTCGAGGCGGAACGTGATGCCGAGCGCGCGCCCGAGTTCGTTGCCGACATCGGACAGCACGGTGAATTCGAGATCCTTTGTGGACAGTGAGTCGTCCGGGAGCTGCGGACTGACCGCGATCAGCTTCGCCCCCAGATTCTCCAACTCCGGCAAGACTTCCCGCTGATACGTGCGCAGCGCCAGGTTGCAGTACGGGCACCACGCCCCGCGATAGAACACCACGACCGCGGGACCGTCGGCGACCGGTACCCGGCCGCCGGAAGCGTCAGGCAGCGTCAGGTCCGGCATCGCGGTCCCCGGCTTCGCGGCGGCCTCGGCGATCACCCCGACGAATCCTTCCCGGTCGGCCTTGAGCACCTCGGCGATTTCCGCCGGGACGTGGCTCGCGACGTCGGCCCGCAGCTCGGCGAGGTCGGTGTTGAGATCCCCCATGGTCAGCTCCCTTGATTGTACTGATCGGTACAGTGCGGCTGACTGTACTATTCGGTACATGGACAGTCAACCGGCGAAGACGCCTCGCGGACGCCAGACCCGGGAGGCGATCGTCGACGCGGCGGCGGAGCTGATGTACGTCCACGGCGTGGCCGGCACGAGCGTCGACAAGGTGCTCGCGGCGAGCGGGGCCGGGAAATCGCAGATGTACCACTACTTCAAGAACAAGGATCAACTCGTCGAGGCGGTCATCAAGCGCTACCTCGAAGCGATCCTCGGCAACCAGCCGACCATCTTCGAACTACACGAATGGGCCGACTTCGAGCAGTGGACCCAGGAGATCCTGGCCATCCAGAGCACGCCGAAGGGTCCGATCGCCTGCCCGCTCGGCAACCTCACCGGCGAACTCGGGGACGACCCGAAGATCGCGCCGCTGCTCGACAACGCGTACCGCGAATGGGAGTCCCATCTCCAGCGCGGACTGGAATCCTTGCGGGAGAAGGGAAAGCTAGCCGAAGACGCCGACCCGGCCCGGCTCGCGCAGGCCGCGATGACCTGCGTCCAAGGCGGTCTGCTGATGGCGCACCTGCGGCACGACATCACGCCGATCGCCGACGCGCTCAAGATCGCGCTGGAGCACCTGAAGGGTCACGCTCGCCCGTGAGCGCGGCGACCTCGTCGGCGAGCGCGTCGAGCACCTTCGCCACCGCGGGCCGCGAGGACGCGCCGAGCCGGTAGACCGCTTCGACGTGTCGCGCCGCCTTGATCCCGGCGAGCGGACGGCACACCAGACCGCTGCCGCGCCGCGTGTCCATGGTGTACCTCGGCAGCAGCGCGATCCCGTGCCCGGCGGCGACCAGTCGTTCGGTGATGCGGAAGTCGTTGATTCGCTGCACGACCTGCGGCCGAACGCCGGTGCGGATGATCAGCGACTGGAGGATGTCGTCGACCGGGAAACCGGCGTTGACGCTGATCCAGCGTTCGTCGGCCAGTTCGGCCAGTTCGATACGGCGCTTCTTCGCGAGCCGATGCCCCGCGGGGAGCGCGACGTCGAGCGGTTCGCGCAGCAGATGCCGCGTCTCCAGCCGTTCCGAACCGAGCGACGGCGCGTGCTCGTCCCGGTGCGCCACCACGATGTCGTAATCCGCGACGAGCCCAGGCACCTCCGGGGGCGTCATGTCGACGTCGCGCACGATGACGTCCAGCCCCTCGAATTCCGCCGTGCGACTCAGCAATCCGGGCAGCAGCATCAACCCGGCCGACTGGAAGATCGCCATCCGGACCCGGCCACGCGGGGCGCTGCGGTAAGTGTCCAATTCGGACTCGGCGCGATCGAGGGCGGCGAGGACGTCGTCGGCGCGGGCGACCAGCGCGCGGCCCGCGTCGGTCAGCCGGAGCCCCCGGCCCGCCGGTTCCGTCAACGCGAGCCCTACGTCGCTCTGCAAAGCGCGCAGTTGCTGGGAAACCGCGGACGGGGTGCAGTGCAGCGCCTTCGCGGCCGCCGTCACGCTGCCACGGTCGGCGAACTCCCGCAGGGTCCGCAACCGGCCGATGTCCATCCCGCCACCTCTGTGAAGCCGAACTGAACGGTCACTGAAAATATTATCGCTTGTCCTTCACGATATGCACCCGTAAGAGTGAAGGTATGCCCGCCCGCGACCGTCTGCTCGCCCTGTTCGTCGCCGTCCTCTGGGGCTGCAACTTCCTCGCCATCCACGCCACCCTCGGCCAGTTCCCGCCGGTCTTCGCGGGCGGGCTGCGCTTCGCCGTCATCGCGATCCCGACGATCTTGTTCGTGCCGTGGCCGAAGGTGAAGATCCGCCACCTGCTCGGCTACGGTCTCGGGTTCGGCACCGGGCAGTTCGCCTTCCTCTTCATCGCGATGGACACCGGCATGCCGACCGGTCTCGCCTCGCTGGTGCTGCAGGCGTCGGCCCCGTTCACCGTCCTGCTCGGCGCCGTCTTCCTGCGGGAACGCGTGTCCGGGCGACAGCTCGCCGGAATCCTGCTCGCCGTCGCCGGAATGGCGACGATCGCCTGGCAGCAGGCCGGGAACGCCGCCCTGCTGCCGGTGATCCTGACCCTGCTCGGCGCGCTGAGCTGGGCGTTCGGCAACCTGAGCACCCGGCAGGCAGCACCGGACAACCCGCTGAATTTCGTCCTCTGGATGTCCGTGGTGCCGCCGCTGCCGATGTTCGCGCTGTCGCTGGCCATGGAGGGACCGGCCCAGATCGGCCACTCGCTGAGCACGCTCGGCACCACGACCGGGCTGATCGGCCTCGGCGGGCTCGCCTACGTCGTGTTGTTCGGCACGATCGTCGGCTCCGGGATCTGGACCTCGCTGATGCGCCGCAATCCGGCGGGCGTGGTCGCGCCGTTCTCCCTGCTCGTGCCGGTGGTCGGGCTGTCGATGGCGTTCCTCGTCCTCGACGAGCGGCCTTCGCTGCTCGAAGTCATCGCGGCGGCCGTCGTCATCGGCGGCGTGCTGTTCGGTTCGACAAAACGCCGGACGCGCGAGCCGGAGTTCCTCGCCGAAGCCGAAACGCCTCAGCCCACTGGTGTGCGGTGAGGTTCTCGAACGGGCGAACTACGCGCCGATCCGGCTGGTGCCGAGATGCTCGACCGGACCGGACAGCGCGGCCTTGACCTGGCGGGTGAGGTCGTCGGCGAGCACCTCGGTCTCTCCCTTTTCCAGCCCGTCGACGACCTGCCGGGCGACGTCGCGCGGGTCGTTCTTGGGGATGTCGAGGCCCTGGGTCATGTCGGTGTCGGTGTAGCCGAGGTGGACGCCGACGACCTGAGTGCCCTGTTCGGCGAACTCGATGCGGAGCGAGTTGGTGAGCGACCAGAAGGCCGCCTTCGACGCGCCGTAGGAACCCGAGCCCGCCGCCCACGACAGGACCGAGTGGACGTTGACCAGCGCACCACCGTCCTTGAGCTGCGGCGCAAACGCTTGCGCGATGCGCAGCGCACCGAAGACGTTCGTCTCGAAGACCGGGCGATGCGCGTCGACGTCGTCGGTCAGCAGCGAACCGAGGCCGAGGACGCCGGCGTTGTTGAAGACGATCGTGGCGTCACTCGCCTATTCGGCCAGCGCACGGACCGATTCCGGGTCGGTGACGTCGAGCGGGAGCGGGACGATCCGCGGGTCGGTCTCCTCCGCGGCGTCCTGGCCGTGGCGTAGACCTTGGCGGCGCCACGGTCGAGCAGTTCGGCGACGAACGCCTTGCCGAGCCCGCGCCGGCCGCCGGTCACCAGGACGACGGCGCCTTCGATGGCAGTCATGACAGTTCTCCTCTGACAGAAGTGTTCGGGTTTTGCCTCTGTCATCAGCATGGAGACGGTTTCGACAGAGTCAAGTAGGCTTGACCTATGTCATGGACCGCGACGGACCGATACCGGTTGCGCGCCGCCCCGTCGGGACTGGCGCTCGTTCAGGACTTCCTCAACACGAGGGCGATCCAGACCTACGGCCTGGACCTGCTGAGTGACGCCGACCTGGCGCGACCTTGGGCAGCCGAGGCGCTGGCGGAATGGTCGCGGGCACGCGAAGCCGAAGTGCCCGACATCACGCTGGGCTCGAGCGACCTTCGCGCGCTTCGCGACTTGCGGGAGTCGTTCGTTTCGCTCGTGGACGGACAGGACGCGGCCGTCGAGAGACCGATCAAAGCGGAACTGGTCCTGCGGGACGGCGTCGTCCGGCTGTTCCCGTCCGGCACCGGACGGCAGTGGCTCACTTCGGCGCTGTGGACGGAGACGCTCCTCGCGCAGCAGTCCGGGATCTGGCCGCGCCTGAAACTGTGCCGTCTCGACGGCTGTCGCTCGGCCTTCTACGATGTCTCGCGCAACAACAGCGGCGTCTGGCACGACGTGCGCACCTGCGGGAACATCGCGAACCTGCGGGCGTCGCGGGAACGAAAGAAAGCGCTCAGCTGAACGAGGACAAGGCCGACGGGATCGGGATGTCGCCGCCGATGACGTCGAAGCCCTGGTTTTCGGTCAGCGGTTCTTCGAGGGTGGCGACCATGACGGCGGCGACGTCGGCGCGACAGACGCGCCCGGGTTCGAGGTGACCGGCGACCTTGACGTGCCCGCTGGGCGGGTCGTCGGTGAGCGTGCCGGGGCGGACGATCGTCCAGTTCAGGCTGGAGCGGCGGAGAACGCTGTCGGAGATCTGCTTCGCCATCAGGATCGAGCGCACCAGCCTGTCCCCTTGATCCGGCGAATCCGCGAACTGCGCGGAAAGCTGCACGAACCGCGAGACGCCCGCCTTCTCCGCGGCACGGATCGCCGTGATCACGCCGTCGCGGTCGACGAGGTTCACCGACGCCGGATCCGGATCGGGCGCGCCGATCGCGCTGAGCACGACCTCGGAACCGGCGAGCGCCTCGACGAGGTCGTCCGCGTCGGCGGTGACGTCGGCGACCACGGTTTCGGCGCCGAGTCCGGCGACCTCCTCGGCGCGGCGACGACTCCGCAGCCCCGCCCGCACCTGATGTCCCCGCCCCCGCAGCAGCCGGACCACGTGAATCCCCGTCCGCCCCGACGCTCCCAGAACTGTGACCCGCATAACAGAAGTCTGCCTGAAAGCGGCGGCCCATGCCGGGTCATCACTAGAACGCATTTAGTCCTCTAAATGCGGCAGTACGTGAAGGCCCCCTTCATTGCGCTAGACGCAATGAAGGGGGCCTTCACGTACTTGCCACCTAGAGGATCTCCGCCGCCGAGCCGACGTCCGGCAGGCCACCGATGTCGGGGTTCAGTTCCCCGGCCTCGACGAGTTCCGCCTTGACCTCGTGCGGCTTGATCCGCCCGTCACGGATGTCCTCCGCGTAGTGGCAGGCCACCCGGTGCCCGGCGCCGATCTCCCGCAGCTGCGGGCGGTCGGTGGAGCACAGGCTCTGCTGCTTCCACGGGCACCGCGTGTGGAACCGGCAGCCGGACGGCGGCCGCGCCGGCGAGGGCAGGTCACCGGCGAGCAGGATCTGCTCCCGGGTGTCCTCCACCGTCGGGTCCGGCACGGGGATCGCCGAGAGCAGCGCCCGCGTGTACGGGTGCAGCGGGTTCTCGTACAGCGCGTCGGCGCCCGCCTCCTCGACCAGCGAGCCGAGGTACATCACGCCGATGCGGTCGGAGATGTGCCGCACCACCGCGAGGTCGTGCGCGATCACCAGATACGTCAGCCCGAGCTTCTGCTGCAGGTCTTCCAGCAGGTTGACCACCTGCGCCTGCACCGAGACGTCCAGTGCGGACACCGGTTCGTCGGCGACGATCAGGTCCGGCTCGACGGCGAGCGCCCGCGCGATGCCGATGCGCTGACGCTGACCGCCCGAGAACTCGTGCGGGTACTTCCGCAGCGAGGACTCGGGAAGACCGACGGCCGCAAGGAGTTCACGCAGCCGCCGGGCGGTCGCTTCCTTGTCCTTGTCGAGGCCGTGCGCCTTCATGCCTTCCACCAGAATGGATTCCACCGACTGCCGGGGGTCCAAACTGGACATCGGGTCCTGGAAGATCATCTGCATCCGGCGGCGGGCCTTGCGCAGGTCCTCGCCCTTGAGCCCGGCGACATCCGTGCCGTCGAAGACGACGTTGCCGTTCGTCAGCTCGGTCAGCCGGAGGATGGCCCTGCCCAAAGTGGACTTGCCGCAGCCGGATTCCCCGACCAAACCGTAGGTTTCACCCTTGCGGATGGCCAGGTCGACACCGTCGACGGCGTACACGTGCCCGACCGTCCGGTCGAACACGATGCCGCGTTTGATCGGGAAGTGCACCTTGAGGTCATTGACCTCGAGCAGCACTTCCTGCGGCGCTACCGGGTGCGTCATCGGGCCCCTCCTCGTGCGGCCACGGCCGGGACCACCGGGTTGTGGCAGCGCAGCAGTCCGCCGCGATCGGGCGTCAGCCGCGGTGAAACCTCCCGGCACACGCCGAGAGCGTTCGGGCAGCGGGGCGCGAAGGCGCACCCGTTGTCCCATGGGATGTTGTCGGACACGGAACCCTTGATCGGGATCAGTTTCTCGCCGCGTCCCGCGTCGAGACGCGGGATCGACGCGAGCAGGCCGTGCGTGTACGGATGCCGCGGCTCGGCGAACAGCGCGTGCCGTTCGGCGCGCTCGACGATCCTGCCGCCGTAGAGCACGTTGACCTCGTCGCACAGACCGGCGACGACGCCGAGGTCGTGCGTGATCATGATCAGCGCGGTCCCGGTCTCCTGCACCAGTTCCCGCAGCAGCGCGAGGATCTGCGCCTGGATCGTCACGTCGAGCGCGGTGGTCGGCTCGTCGGCGATGAGCAGCCGGGGACGGCACGCCAGCGCGATCGCGATCAGCGCGCGCTGCCGCATTCCGCCGGAAAGCTGGTGCGGGTACTCGGAAAGCCGCCGTGTCGGGTCGGGGATGCCGACCTTGTCCAGCAGTTCCGCCGCCTCCACCGACGCCGCCTTGCGCGACATCCCGCGGTGCCGTTCCAGCACCTCGGTGATCTGCAGGCCGATCGGGATGACCGGGTTCAGCGAGGACAGCGGGTCCTGGAACACCATGCCGAGGTCACGACCTCGGCGATCGCGCATTTCCCGGTCCGACAGGCGAAGCAGATCCGTGCCTTCGAACGAGACCGAACCGCTGACCTGGTTGCCGCGCTTCGCGAGCAGCCGCATGATCGCCAGTGACGTCACGGATTTACCGCAACCGGACTCACCGACGAGGCCGACCGTCTGACCGGGCTCGACGTCGAAACTGACCCCGTCCACCGCGGCGAACGGCTTCTCACCACGCCGCTGGAAAACGACCTTGAGGTCGCGGACTTCGAGGAGTGCCATCTTCAAATCACCGCCTGTTCTTCGGATCGAGGGCTTCCCGCAAGGACTCGCCGAGCAGCGTGAAGCCGAGCGCGACCACGATGATCGCGATGGCCGGGTAGTACGCCAGCTCGGGGCGGATGTCGAGGAACTGCCGAGCGCTGCGGCTCAGCATGATGCCCCATTCCGCCCGGTTCGGGTCCGGGTCACCGAGACCGAGGAACGACAGCGCGGCCGCTTCGAGGATCGCGGTCGCCAAGGTCAGCGTGGCCTGCACGATGACCGGGCCGAGCGAGTTCGGCAGCATGTGCCGCAGCACGACCGCGCCGCGTTTGACGCCGAGCGACGTCGCCGCGAGCACGTGGTCGCTGTTGCGCTGCGCGAGCATCGAACCGCGCAACAGCCGCGCGAAGATCGGCACGCCGACCATCGACACCGCGACGATCACCGTCCATTGGCTCGGCTTCTGGAACAGCGCGGCGACCGAGATCGCCAGCAGCAGCGACGGCACCGACAGCATGACGTCGACCAGGCGCATCAGCACCGTGTCGACCCAGCCGCCGAAGGCACCGGCGAGCCCGCCGATGATCATGCCGACCACGACCCCGATGATCGTGGCGAGGACACCGACCAGCAGGGTGTTCTGCGCGCCGACGAGCAACCGCGAGAGGTAGTCGCGGCCGAAGTCGTCGACACCGAGCGGGAAACCGGGCTGCGCGCCGGGGATGACGCCCTGGCCGAGGATGACCTGGCTCTGCAGGTACCGCTCGTAGGGATCCTTCGGCGCCAGCAGCGGCGCGAAGATCGCCACCAGCAGGAACAGCCCGGTGATCACCGCACCGGTGATCGCGACCGGGCTGCGCCTCATCCGGCGGAGCGCCTCGCCACCGAGGCTGTGCCCCTTCGCCGATGACGCGGCGAGCTTGTCGATCGGCTCCTTCTTCTTGTTCAGCAGTGTGTTCATCGGACACGCACCCTCGGGTCGATGAGCCCGTACGAGACGTCGACCAGCATGTTCACCAGTACGTAGACCAGCGCCCCGAACAACAGCAGCGCCTGCAGCCGCGGGTAGTCACGCCGTTCGATGCCTTCGGCGAGCAGGAAGCCGAGGCCGCGGAAGTTGAACACCCGCTCGGTCAGCACGGCGCCACCGAGCAGCGCGCCGGTCTGCAGGCCGATGGTGGTGACCACCGGCAGCAGGCCGTTGCGGAGCACGTGACGGCGCCGGACGACCGGCTGGGTGAGGCCCTTCGAGTTGGCCGTGCGGATGAAGTCCTCGTTCAGCACGTCCAGCACCGACGCGCGGGTGATCCGGACGATCACCGCGAGCGGGATGGTGGCGAGCGCGAACGCCGGGAGGATCAGGTGCGTGATCGCGTCCCAGGCGGCGTCCCATTCCTGGGTGATGACGCCGTCGAGGATCGCGAAACCGGTGACGCTGGTGGCGTCGAGACCGGCCATCTGACGGCCCTGCGACGGAAGTCCCAGCGGGGCGGCCAGCACGTCCTGCATCATGTAACCGAGGAAGAACACCGGCACGGCGACGCCGACCAGCGAGAGCACGATGATCACGTTGTCGACGGCCCCGCCGCGGAACCGGGCGGCCAGGTAGCCGAACGGGATACCGAGACCCACCGCGATCAGCATCGCGAAGAAGCCGAGTTCGATGGTGGCGGGAAGGAAGTTCCCGATCTCCGACATGACCGGCTGGGCGGAGACCAGCGAGTTGCCGAAGTCGCCGGTGATGGCCCGGCCGAGGAACTTGAAGTACTGGACGAAGATCGGATCGTCGAGGCCGAGGATCCGGTTCAGGTCGGCGATCTTCTCCGGGGTCGCCTTGTCACCCAGGAGGGCGCCGGCGGGGCCACCGGGCAAGGACCGGAGCCAGGCGAAGATCAAAATGGACAGGATCAAGAGCGTCGGTATCGCTTGTAGCAGCCGACGCACGAGAAAACGGAGCACGTGCGTTCCTTTGTTGCCAGCCCGGGAATGGGCCACAGGGGGCGGGCGCGGTAGCGCCCACCCCCTGGTGCCTCAGTGGTGGTGGATCAGTTGACCGTGACGGTGTAGAAACGCTCGTCGGTCAGCGGGCTGGCCACCAGGCCCTTCACCTTCGGGCCGACGACGATCGCCGGGGGGCCGTAGGAGATCGGGATGGCGGGCAGGTATTCCATGATCTTCTGGTTCACGTCCTGGTACGCCTTGGTGTGCGTCTCACCGGCGGGTGCGGCGTCCGCGGCCGCGATGGCCGAGAACAGCTCCGGGTTGTTGAAGCCGAACTCCGGCTTCTCGCGACCGAAGAAGGTACCGACGAAGTTGCCGGCGTCGTTGTAGTCACCGGTCCAGCCGAGCAGGTGCACGTCCTGCTTACCCGCCTTCTGGACGTCGTCCTTGTAGCCACCGTTCCACGGCTTCGCGATCGGCTCGACCTTGATGCCCATGGCCTTCATGTCCTCGGACAGCGACGTGAAGATGTCGGCCGGGTTCGGCATGTACGGCCGGGTGACCTCGGTCGGGTAGTAGAACTTCAGCGTCATGCCCTCGGCGCCGGCCTCCTTCAGGAGATCCTTCGCCTTCTGGAGGTTGTAGTCGTACTTGGTGACGTTCTCGTTGTAGCCGTCGATCGCCTTCGGCACGAACTGGGTCGCGGTCTCGGCGCCCTCGGGGAGCTTCGACTTCACGAACTGCTCACGGTTGAGGCCGTAGGCCAGCGCCTGGCGGACCTTGAGGTCCTTCAGCTTCGGGTTGTTCTTCTGGTTGATGCCCAGGTAGAGGATGTTGAACGACGGGCGGATGAGCACCTGCTCGCCGTCGTTGCGCAGCAGACCGTAGTCCGCGGGCGACGGGTAGTCGTAGCCCTGGATGTCACCGGCCTTGAGCGCCTGCTTGCGGGCGTTCTCGTCCGGGATGACCTTGAAGACCAGCTTGTCGAGCTTGGCCGTCTGGGTCGGCGCGTCGGTGGCCTTGGAGAGCGTGATCTCACCCTTGGCCTGGTCCCAGCTCTCGAACTTGAACGGGCCGGTACCGGTCGGGTGCTTCAGCGCGTACTCCGGGTAGGAGAACGAGTCACCGCTCTGGGTGACGGCGTCGGCGTTGTACTTCTTCAGCGCGTCCGGGCTCTGGATCGAGAACGACGGCAGCGTGAAGGCCGCCGGGAAGGCGCCCTTGGCCTTGTTCAGGTTCAGGACGGCGGTCGACTCGTCCTTGGCCTGGCAGTCCTTGAACACCGGGGCGCCGGAGGCGTCACCCTCGTTCTTGGCGAAGCCTTCGAAGACGTCGCCGTAGTAGATCATCTGGCTCTGGGCGGCGGCGCCCTTCATGTTGAACATGCGGTTGAAGTTGAAGCAGACCGCTTCGGCGTTGAACGGGGTGCCGTCGTGGAACTTGACGCCCTTCTTCAGGGTGAAGGTCCACGTCTTGCCTTCGTTGCTGCCTTCCCACTTCTCCGCCAGGCCGGGCTCGAGGTCCGCGGTCCCCGGCTTGTTCATGATCAGGGTGTCGAACATCTGGCGGATGATGCGGAAGGTCTCACCGTCGTCGTTGAACAGCGGGTCGAAGGTCTTCGGGTTACCGGCGGCGCCGAAGACCATGGTGCCTCCCGAGCCACCTCCTGCGCCCTCTTCACGCTTCGACTCGGCACAAGCGGAAATGGAGACCGCGAGTGCGCCGGCAAGCCCGATCAGGGCCACACGGCGCGCTCTGGTCGCCCGCAGTTGCTGCATCTGGCACCCCTTGAGGAGATTTTCGGTGTTTTAGTCACCGTCCGGTCGGTCGGAAACTCGAACTCCGCGGACGATCGGTGTGCTCGCCGACACTAGCGGGAACTCGGCCCGCACTTAAGCACGTGAGGTTACGATCGCGCTACGCGAAGGCCAATACGACCGCAAAGTGTCCGCAATTCCAGACGGAGCGTAATCAATTCTCGGCCACTAACGCGCAGAGTGCCGGGTCACTAACACAAATGGGTGTCCACCACTACGCTCTTCGGGTCACTGACAAAACAGGACATCGGCGAAAACCCTCTTTACCACTCACGAGTGGTGACCACGCGATCCGCCGCCGCCCTGGTCCCGTCCACGGAGAACCAGCCTCGTTCGAACAGCTGCCAGCGGCGCAGGGGCTCCCGGGATTCCGGGCCATCGCGGCCGACACCGCGGTCCAGGCGTTCGGTCTCGGTTCCGCCGTCCAGCCAGACCAGCAGGGACAACGACGGCCGGATCCGTGCCCTGCCACTGGAAACGCCCTCCAGCACCAGAACCTCGGGGACCTCGATCTCGACTTCTTCACCCGGCTGAGGGACACCACGGGACCAGGCCACCCGCCGGTAACCGCCCGGCCTGCCCGCGCGCAAAGGCTCCAGAACGCCGGTTTCCAGCCGTGGCCACCACGAAACGGGTTCGTCCCAGGTGGCGAATTCGTCCGTGCTGACCAGCGCGGTCCGGATCCCGCGGCCGGCGAGCTCCGCGACGATCTTCCCTGCCAGCGTGGACTTCCCGGAGCCGGAAGGCCCGTCGACGGCGAGCACGCGGACGGCGCCCAGCCTCGGCGGAGCCGCCAGAAGGGCGTCGATCAGCGTGCGCGTGCGGGGCTCACTTCGGGGAGCCCTTTGACGGTGTCGGGCGTGGCCGTCCTGGCTTCCAGTGCGGCGACGCGTTCTTCCAGTTCGCGCTGCGCGTCGGCGAGTTCGCAGCGGAGCAGCGCGATCTCCTCGACAGAGGTCCGGACCTCTTCTTCGAGATGCCCGACCTCGGTCGACAGATGCAACGCGACCAGCGCCAGAACCACGCCTGCCAACAGGAATACGAAGTTCGACGGCGTCTGGACGCCGGTTACGCGAGCCAGGAAGTCGGCGGCCTGCGGAACGAGAGCGAGGACCACCACACCGATGGCGAGGACGAGCCACACACCCGCGTACTTCTCACGCAATTTCCGCCGTCGCATCATCTCGAGGACGACGAACAGCACGAGACAGGCGACGACGATGCTGAGAATGCGCCAGCCAGCCATAATCAGCTCCTTTTACGCCGAATCCGACGAGTCGACGGCGGGACGGCGGCGCACCAGCGCCAGCAGCAGGGCGAGTCCGGCTCGGCCGAGGTAGACGGCCGATTTCACCGGCGAATGGCTCGGCGTTCCGGCCGCCCGTTCGCGCATGATCACCGGGATTTCCTTGATCTTCAGTTCGGCCCGGATCGCCATCACCAGCGATTCGACCGTGTCGCCGAGGTATTCGGCCGGGTAGTACGCGGCGAACAGTTTGATCGCGCGCGGACCCATCGCCTTGAACCCGGAGGTCACGTCGGTGAGCTTGGTCTTCCCGAGCCGGGAGAAAACGAGCGAGAGCACGACCATCGCGTATTTCCGCGGGCCGCTCGCCTTGTACGAACCCTTGCCCGCGAACCGCGATCCGATCGCGATGTCGGCGTCGTCGAGCGCGTCGAGCAGGGCGCCGACCTCTTCCGGGTCGTGCTGGCCGTCCGCGTCCACCTGGACGACGACGTCGTAGCCGCGGGCGGCCGCGTACCGGAAGCCGGTGCGCATGGCCCCGCCGACGCCGAGGTTGACCGACAACCGGGCCACCTCCGCGCCCGCGGCACGGGCGAGCTTGGCGGTGTCGTCGGAGGAACCGTCATCGACCACCAGCACGTCCATGCCCGGCAAGGACTGCTTGACCTGGGAAATGACCGCGCCGACGCTGGCCTGCTCGTTCAAGGCAGGCATCACGATGAGTACGCGACGACTGGTCACGGACGTACTGGACACTGGATCACTCTATCTTCTTACTGGCCGTGAGCGGTGTCGGACCCGGTGGCGGCGCCGGCGGCGACCACACCTTGCTGACCTTCGATTTCGTAGATCGACGCGTCGGAGTTGTGGAAGACGCGCTTGAAACCCGGAGTGATGTCGAGGCGCTGGAGTCCCACCGCCGGCTTCGATGCGGGCGCCACCTTGCCCTTGCCGACGATCACGTAGCGCACTTTGAGTTCGTCGAGCGCCTGCCGGACCCGGGGCTCCCGGTTGATGTCGTTCAGGAACACGCTGAGCCAGCCCGCCTTGGTGGTGAACTCGGCGCCGTAGTTGGTCCACTCGACCGGCTGAACCCCGGAAAGGGCGTACATCCACACCGAGCCGTCGGCCTTGTCGTTCATGACCCGTTCGCCGGGAACGACGTGCTGGCCGAGCCAGGTGTAGGCGGCTTCCTCGGCTTTGCTGACCGCGGGACCGTCGCCGTACTTCATCGCGAGCGTCGAGGAGTTCCGGCCGATGTAGCCGCCCTTGCTCAGCGCCGTGACCACGAGACCGATCAGCACCGCGCCGACGATCGCGGCGGTGAACGGGTTCAGGTCCGGCTTGCGCTCGCCGAGCTTCTCGGCGAACTTGCCGGAGGCGGTGTGCACGAACTCGCCGAACGCGACCGCGCCCGCGAGCGGCACGAGCGCGCCGATCCGCCAGTGGTCGTTGTAGAACACCCCGGTCAGGGTGTGGATGAGCGGGGTCTCCATCGAGATCGTCGCGGCGAACAGGCCACCGAGCACGACGTACGCCCCGACCATCCAGAGCATCCGCCGGTGCCGGACCAGAAAGAACACGCCGATGATCGCCGGTACGCCGATCCACCACTGCGGGAAGGACGCCATCGGGGAGAAGGTGATCGTCTGCCCGAACGCGCCGGAGACGGTGGCCTCCGACGCCCAATACGCGCTGGTCACACCGCCCGCGTTGTAGAGCGCCGGAAGGACCTGCGGCACACCCAGCACGACGGCCGCCACGATCGTGGCCACCAAGGAGGCCGCGCTGCGGCGCCAGCCGATCTTCTCGAGGCGGAACAGCACCGCGAGCAGGATCAGCAGGAAGTAGACCATGATGACGAAGATCAGGCTGGTGTGCAGACCCGCCAGCCCGGCGACGCCGACACCGATCGCGACCGGCCCGGCGATCCCGCGCGGCTTGAGCAGCAGGTGGGCGAGCGCGAGCATGGCGGGGACGAGGGCCACACCGGCGACGTACGGCCACAGCGGACCGCGCCACAGCGAGTCGTACGGGAACGCGGTGAACCAGGTGGACACGGCCGCCGCGGCGGCGACCCCGAGCACCGGCATCCGCCAGGCGCGGCACATCGCGGCGACGCCGAGCGGGATGGTCAGCACGACCATGAGCGCCGCCAGGTTCAGCGTCGGCATCATCGTCAGGCCGCCCTTGCCGAAGACCAGGGCGAGCAGTGCGTGGTAGGTGTCCGGGTAGAAGTAGTCGGTCTGATTCGGCAGGTTCGCGATGGCGCCGACCGTGGACGGCCGCGCGTCGCCGTGCTCGGCGATCCAGCGCACCAGGTTGCCGTGGAAGGGGGCGTCCCAGTCCTGCTGGACGTTGTCCAGCGAATGCGAACCGCGCAGGAAGGTCACCGCGCCGACGCCGACGCCGACCAGCACACCCGCGCCGATCAGCAGGTGGTCACGTGAAGAACTCTTCGGGGCCTCGTCGTCTTCAGCCCAGTCGGGGTGCCGTTTCGCGGTGAACCGGAGTACGAGGAACGACAGTCCGAAACCGACGACGGACAGCGCCAGTACCCACAGCCCGACGTTGAGCATCGACCAGCGGATACCGAAGCGGCCGAGGATCGGGATGGCGATCGCGACGAGGCCGAAGGTCAGCAGCGGGGCCGCCGCGGCGAGGGTCCAGCCGCGCAGCCTGATCGCGGCGCCGAAGACGAGCCCCGGCAGCCAGAACGCCAGTACCACCAAAAGAACGTTCATCGAATTCGCTGTCCAACCCTATTTCGGCGTATGAACGCCATCGCGTTTCGCGGCGCGTGATGGCGCGGCCACACTATCGAGACGTTTCGGACGGCCGTGCGTTGCCCGTCTCCGGGGTGCCCCGCACCACGAACGCCATGACGACCAGCAACCCGACCGTCGGCCCCGCGGCGAGACCGACGACGGCGCGCACGACGGTGTCGCCGGGGAAGAACAGCAGGACCAGTGCGGTCGCGACGACGACGGCGGCCCAGGTGATCAGCACCTTCGTGGCCTTGGCCCGCGCGACCAGGACGGCGGCGAGCAGCTGCATCGCGGCCAGCAGCACCGACGACCAGACCAGCCCGGCCATCCACCAGGCCTCGGGGTCGTTCTTGGCGCCGTAGACCAGGCGGACCACCCACGGGCCGATCAGGTAACCGATCAGCGCGCCAAGGGCCGCGAGCGCCAGCGCGCCCGCCGAACCGAGCGCGAGCAGCCTGCGGAGCCGGTGCTTGCCCTCTTCGGTGCTGGACAGCCGCACCACGGTCGGGACCGCGAGCGCCTGGACCGGCGCCATCAGGGTCAGCGGCGTCCTCGCCACGAACAGGGCGAGGAAGAGCACGCCGAGCTTGTCCTTGTCGCCGCCGGGCGCGAGCAGGCTGACCAGCGCCGGGTAGCCGGTGATGACGCTCGCGGTGAGCCCGGCGCCCGCGAGGAGCATCAGCATGTTCGTGACGATCGGCTTCGCGGGCTCGTCGGCGTCCAGCTTGGGGTCGACCAGCTTGGCGGCGCCGCGGGCGAACAGCAGCCAGGCGAACGAGCCGGTCGCGGCGGCGATGGCGAACCAGTACAGCTGGGTGAGCCCGGCGACCACCAGCGCGGCGACCACGAGGATCCGCACGGCCGCCTCGACGAGGATCAGCCACGAGTAGGACCGGACGTGGTTCTGGCCGATGAGCAGGCCGCGCGCGGCGAACTGGAAGGCGAACGAAAGGCCGCCGGCGAGCACGATCACCGCGAGCGCGAACTGGCCGCCGTAGACCTTGCCGGTGATCGGCGGGAGCAACGTGACCAGCCCGACGACCGCCACGGCGATCGCGCTGGTGACGAAGGCGATCACCGCGGGGCGCCCGGCCTTGCGACCTTCGAGCGCGGCGTGCGCGGATTGGCGCGAGATCTCCTGTTCGAGCGGGGACAGGGCGGCGCCCAGCCCCATCAACATGCCCCAGAAGGAGAGCAGGACCGCGTTGTCCTCAGGAGGAAGGACGCGTCCCCAGACCACGGTGAGCGCGTAGCCGAGCGCGATGGCGATCAGCAGGTAGACGCCGATGCGGCCGGCGGACTTCCCGGTGTCCTTGGCCAGTTCTTCACTGCTCACCGCGTTGCTCATCGACGCGACTTGGCCCGCAGTGCCATGAAGAGGCCGCGGAGCGCTCCGGCGCCGAAACCGGCGGCGAACACCGGCGCGAGCTGGGCGACGGCCTTGGCCTCGGCCTTGGTCGCGCCGAACTTCGTCACCGCGAACCCGGCGGCCGTCGATCCGGCGGCGGCCAGCGCGACGGCGGTCTTCGGGCGCTTCGCGGCGACTCCGAGTCCGAGCACACCGACTGCCATCGCGGCGAACAGGCCGTTGCGTGCCGGGCCGGGCGACGCGAGATAGGAATCGACGAACGTGGTACCGCGGAAATACGACTGCCCGATGAACTTCTTGAACGAATCGCGGCCGTGGTAGGTAGCGGAGAACTCAGGGGAGAGGAAGATGCGGTGCCGTTCGGCGATCCAGCGCAGAACACCCGTGTCGTCACTCGCGAAACGGACGTCTTCGAAGAGCGACTCGAACGCGTTTGACGAATCCTCGAGAACGTCCTTGGGCGCGGAAAAGAATCCGGTGCCTTTCGGGAAGACGTCGAACTCTTCGATACCGAAGGACATCAAGCGCGGGTTCGCGCAATAACGGCGCCACGGGATCTTGACCAGACCCGCCATGAATCCCGCATACGGATTGTGTTCGGACGCGACGTTGACGTGACCGTTCCACACCGTGCGTTCGGGGTGGTCCACGAGCTGGTCGCGGAGGAAGGTGAGCGAGCCCGGGTCCACGATCACGCGGCTGTCGAGCAGCAGGATCTGCTGTCCGGACGCCTTCGCGATCCCCGCCCGGCGCGCCTCGAACCGGCCGCTGTTCGGCTGGGTGAGGACCGTGATGCCGTACAGTTCCTGCAGCTCGGCGAGCTTGTCGCCGGTGCCGTCGGTGCTGCCGTCGTCGACCACGACGACCTCGACCGGCCAGTTCGCCGCCTGTGCCGACGCGATCAGCGCGCCCACACTGCGGTCGATCCAGTTCTGCTCGTTGTAGACCGGGATCACCACGGACAGGGCCGGGAGGAGCGAATTCGCACTCACCCCGGCGAGGCTACCTTGCGCGGGCCACCAGTATCCTTCGGGCACCGCAGACCCCGACAGAATGGCCCTTCCGGTGATTTCCTTCATTCTCGGCACCACGGCGGAACTGATCAAAATCGCGCCGGTCTACCACGGCATCCTCGAACGCGGGGTCCGGCCGAAGATCTGGTTCACCGCGCAGCACGTCGACGAGGTCTCGGACGTTCTCGCCGACCTGAACCTCCCGGAGCCCGACGTCTGGCTGGTGCCGAAGGAGAAGGCGCACAACCTGGAGTCCCCCGCGCAGGTGCCGGGCTGGGCCGCGCAGGTGCTGCGCACCGCGTGGAGCCGCCGCGCCGAGCTGAAGGCCGCGCTGGTCGAGGACGGCCGTCCGCCGCTGGTGCTGGTGCACGGCGACACCTTCACCACGCCGTACGGCTCGCTCATCGGAAAGCGGATCCTCAAGTCGCGCGTCGGGCACGTCGAGGCGGGCGCGCGGTCGGGCAGCATCATGTCGCCGCTGCCGGAGGAGCTGAACCGGAAGATCGCCGCGAAGATCGTCGACATGCACTTCGCGCCGAGCGCGCGTGAGGTCGACAACCTCCGCAACGCCCGCGGCGTCGTCGTCGACACCGAGGCGAACACCGCGATCGACGCGATGCGGCTGGCCATCAACGGACCGCTCGACATCGAGGGGCTGCCGGAGAAGTTCGGTCTCGCCACCCTGCACCGCTTCGAGCTGGTCTCGCGCGCGGACAAGTACCGCGAGGCGCTGGAGATCCTGCGCGAGCAGAGCAAGCAGATGCCGATCCTCTACATGGCAGGCGCGCCCGAGCGCGAGAAGATCCGCTCGCTGGGCCTGGCGAACCTCTTCGACGAGAAGAACTTCATCATCCAGCCGAAGATGCGGTACCTGAAGTTCCTGCCGCTGGTCGCGCGCGCCGAGTACGTCGTCACCGACTCGGGCGGCCTGTCCGCGGAGTGCTACTACCTCGGCCTGCCGTGCGCGGTGCACCGCGAGCGCACCGAGACGCCGCAGCACCTCGGCGAGACCGTCGTGCTGACCGAGATGCGCGGGGACAAGCTGCAGAACTTCCTCGACACCTACCAGAACCGCCGCGGTGAGTCCTGGGTCGACAAGTTCCACCCCTCGGAGATCATCGTCGACACGCTGGCGCGACTGGGCTACTGCTGACGCGTCACGCGGCCTTCACGGACTGACATGAAAGGCCCCTTCATTGAGCCTTTTTCATCTTGGTGGTGGGGTGGGCGTGTTGGTG
>NZ_LQCI01000022.1 GCF_001613935.1 Amycolatopsis regifaucium | reverse complement strand
ATTTGCCTCGATCAAATTTGACATTGTTGGAGAGTTTGATCCTGGCTCAGGACGAACGCTGGCGGCGTGCTTAACACATGCAAGTCGAACGATGAAGCCTTTCGGGGTGGATTAGTGGCGAACGGGTGAGTAACACGTGGGCAATCTGCCCTGTACTTTGGGATAAGCCTGGGAAACTGGGTCTAATACCGGATATGACTTTTGCAGGCATCTGTGGAAGTGGAAAGCTCCGGCGGTACAGGATGAGCCCGCGGCCTATCAGCTTGTTGGTGGGGTAATGGCCTACCAAGGCGACGACGGGTAGCCGGCCTGAGAGGGTGACCGGCCACACTGGGACTGAGACACGGCCCAGACTCCTACGGGAGGCAGCAGTGGGGAATATTGCACAATGGGCGCAAGCCTGATGCAGCGACGCCGCGTGAGGGATGACGGCCTTCGGGTTGTAAACCTCTTTCGCCAGGGACGAAGCGCAAGTGACGGTACCTGGATAAGAAGCACCGGCTAACTACGTGCCAGCAGCCGCGGTAATACGTAGGGTGCGAGCGTTGTCCGGAATTATTGGGCGTAAAGAGCTCGTAGGCGGTTTGTCGCGTCGTTCGTGAAAACTCCACGCTTAACGTGGAGCGTGCGGGCGATACGGGCAGACTTGAGTTCGGTAGGGGAGACTGGAATTCCTGGTGTAGCGGTGAAATGCGCAGATATCAGGAGGAACACCGGTGGCGAAGGCGGGTCTCTGGGCCGATACTGACGCTGAGGAGCGAAAGCGTGGGGAGCGAACAGGATTAGATACCCTGGTAGTCCACGCTGTAAACGTTGGGCGCTAGGTGTGGGCGACATCCACGTTGTCCGTGCCGTAGCTAACGCATTAAGCGCCCCGCCTGGGGAGTACGGCCGCAAGGCTAAAACTCAAAGGAATTGACGGGGGCCCGCACAAGCGGCGGAGCATGTGGATTAATTCGATGCAACGCGAAGAACCTTACCTGGGCTTGACATGCGCCAGACATCCCTAGAGATAGGGCTTCCCTTGTGGTTGGTGTACAGGTGGTGCATGGCTGTCGTCAGCTCGTGTCGTGAGATGTTGGGTTAAGTCCCGCAACGAGCGCAACCCTTATCCTACGTTGCCAGCGCGTCATGGCGGGGACTCGTGGGAGACTGCCGGGGTCAACTCGGAGGAAGGTGGGGATGACGTCAAGTCATCATGCCCCTTATGTCCAGGGCTTCACACATGCTACAATGGCTGGTACAGAGGGCTGCGATACCGCGAGGTGGAGCGAATCCCTTAAAGCCGGTCTCAGTTCGGATCGCAGTCTGCAACTCGACTGCGTGAAGTCGGAGTCGCTAGTAATCGCAGATCAGCAACGCTGCGGTGAATACGTTCCCGGGCCTTGTACACACCGCCCGTCACGTCATGAAAGTCGGTAACACCCGAAGCCCATGGCCCAACCGCGTAAGCGGGGGGAGTGGTCGAAGGTGGGACTGGCGATTGGGACGAAGTCGTAACAAGGTAGCCGTACCGGAAGGTGCGGCTGGATCACCTCCTTTCTAAGGAGCAACACATCCATCGTTCCCGGGATACCCGGAACCAGAACGATGGGGTGGCCAGGNNCTGTTGGGTCCTGAGGCAACACGCCGAGGGGCTGGACACAGTCCCGGGAGCTGTTTGTTTCTGGTGTGGTGTTTGAGAACTGTAGAGTGGATGCGAGCATCTTTGTGGTCAAGTTGTTAAGGGCACATGGTGGATGTCTTGGCTTCAGGAGCCGATGAAGGACGTGGGAGGCTGCGATATGCCTCGGGGAGCTGTCAACCGAGCTGTGATCCGAGGATTTCCGAATGGGGAAACCCAGCACCAGTTATGTGGTGTTACCCGCATCTGAATATATAGGGTGTGTGGAGGGAACGCGGGGAAGTGAAACATCTCAGTACCCGTAGGAAGAGAAAACAACCGTGATTCCGTGAGTAGTGGCGAGCGAAAGCGGAAGAGGCTAAACCATGCACATGTCAAGCTGTCAGGCGTTGTGTGTGTGGTGTTGTGGGACCCAGCGTCGAGGATCTGACAGTCCTCGGAATGATCGCGCGTGTTAGTGGAACCATCTGGGATGGTGGACCGGAGTGGGTGAGAGTCCCGTACGCGAAAACACGTTGTGGATTGTTTGTTTGGTGTTCCCGAGTAGCAGCGAGCTCGTGGAATTTGCTGTGAATCTGCCGGGACCACCCGGTAAGCCTAAATACTTCCTGAAGACCGATAGCGGACTAGTACCGTGAGGGAAAGATGAAAAGTACCCCGGGAGGGGAGTGAAAGAGTACCTGAAACCGTGTGCCTACAAGCCGTCAGAGCCCGAGCAACATCTTTGATGTTTACGGTGATGGCGTGCCTTTTGAAGAATGAGCCTGCGAGTTAGTGCTGCGTGGCGAGGTTAACCCGTGTGGGGTAGCCGTAGCGAAAGCGAGTCTGAATAGGGCGTCTCCAGTCGCGTGGTCTAGACCCGAAGCGGAGTGATCTACCCATGGCCAGGCTGAAGCGTCGGTAAGACGACGTGGAGGGCCGAACCCACTTAGGTTGAAAACTGAGGGGATGAGCTGTGGGTAGGGGTGAAAGGCCAATCAAACTCCGTGATAGCTGGTTCTCCCCGAAATGCATTTAGGTGCAGCGTCACATGTTTCACCACGGGGGTAGAGCTACTGGATGGTCTAGGGGCCTTACCGGGTTACCGAAATCAACCAAACTCCGAATACCGTGGTGTGAGAGTGTGGCAGTGAGACGGCGGGGGATAAGCTTCGTCGTCGAGAGGGAAACAGCCCAGAACACCAGCTAAGGCCCCCAAGTGTGTGCTCAGTGGGAAAGGATGTGGGATTGCCCAGACAACCAGGAGGTTGGCTTAGAAGCAGCCACCCTTGAAAGAGTGCGTAATAGCTCACTGGTCAAGTGGTCCTGCGCCGACAATGTAGCGGGGCTTAAGCACATCGCCGAAGCTGTGTCATTCGTGCATATAGATCGACTCTTCTCGTGAAGGAGTGTCCAGTCGCACGGATGGGTAGGGGAGCGTCCTGCATCCAGGGAAGCGGCGGCGGAAGCCAGTCGTGGAGGGTGTGGGAGTGAGAATGCAGGCATGAGTAGCGAATGCAGAGTGAGAAACTCTGCCGCCGGATGACCAAGGGTTCCTGGGCCAGGCTAATCCGCCCAGGGTAAGTCGGGACCTAAGGCGAGGCCGACAGGCGTAGTCGATGGATAACGGGTTGATATTCCCGTACCCGAGCACGTGCGCCCAGGATGAGGCGGTTGATACTAACCACCCAAAGCGCATCGCAAAGCCCTTCGGGGTGGCGTGGTGTTGTGGAGCGTGGGATCTGATTCCGTAGTAGTCGAGTGATGGGGTGACGCAGGAAGGTAGCTCCGCCAGTGAGTGGTAGTACTGGTGTAAGCGTGTAGGCCGAAACATAGGTAAATCCGTGTTTCATGAGGCTGAGACGTGATGCGTAGCCGATTGAGGTGAAGTAGAGTGATCCTATGCTGCCGAGAAAAGCCTCTAGCGAGTGCGTGCACGGCCCGTACCCCAAACCAACACAGGTGGTCAGGTAGAGAATACTAAGGCGATCGGGTGAACTGTGGTTAAGGAACTCGGCAAAATGCCCCCGTAACTTCGGGAGAAGGGGGGCCAAACATCCTGAAGCTTCTTGCAGGCTAGGGATGGGTGGCCGCAGAGACCAGCGGAAAGCGACTGTTTACTAAAAACACAGGTCCATGCGAAGTCGCAAGACGATGTATATGGACTGACGCCTGCCCGGTGCTGGAACGTTAAGAGGACCGGTTAACCCTTTCGGGGGTGAAGCTGAGAATTTAAGCGCCAGTAAACGGCGGTGGTAACTATAACCATCCTAAGGTAGCGAAATTCCTTGTCGGGTAAGTTCCGACCTGCACGAATGGCGTAACGACTTTCCGGCTGTCTCAACCACAGGCCCGGCGAAATTGCACTACGAGTAAAGATGCTCGTTACGCGCGGCAGGACGGAAAGACCCCGGGACCTTTACTATAGTTTGGTATTGGTTTTCGGTTCGGCTTGTGTAGGATAGGTGGGAGACTGTGAAGCCGGCACGCTAGTGTTGGTGGAGTCGTTGTTGAAATACCACTCTGGTCGGATTGGGAATCTGAACCTCGGACCATGATCTGGTTCAGGGACAGTGCCTGATGGGTAGTTTAACTGGGGCGGTTGCCTCCTAAAGAGTAACGGAGGCGCCCAAAGGTTCCCTCAGCCTGGTTGGCAATCAGGTGTTGAGTGCAAGTGCACAAGGGAGCTTGACTGTGAGACAGACATGTCGAGCAGGGACGAAAGTCGGGACTAGTGATCCGGCACCACCTGGTGGAAGGGGTGTCGCTCAACGGATAAAAGGTACCCCGGGGATAACAGGCTGATCTTGCCCAAGAGTCCATATCGACGGCATGGTTTGGCACCTCGATGTCGGCTCGTCGCATCCTGGGGCCGGAGTAGGTCCCAAGGGTTGGGCTGTTCGCCCATTAAAGCGGCACGCGAGCTGGGTTTAGAACGTCGTGAGACAGTTCGGTCCCTATCCGCCGCGCGCGTAGGATACTTGAGGAAGGCTGTCCCTAGTACGAGAGGACCGGGACGGACGAACCTCTGGTATGCCAGTTGTCACGCCAGTGGCATGGCTGGTTGGCCACGTTCGGAAGGGATAACCGCTGAAGGCATCTAAGCGGGAAGCCTGTTCCAAGATGAGGTATCCCACCCCTTGTGGGTTAAGGCCCCCAACAGACCATTGGGTTGATAGGCCAGAAATGGAAGCACAGTAATGTGTTGTCGAGTTGACTGGTACTAATAGGCCGAGGACTTGCCCACAAAGATGTTACGCATCCACTCTACAGCTCTGAAACACCACACCGTTTGTGTGAAACAAACTGTGTGTGTTGTTTCGTAGTGTTTCGGTGGTTATAGCGTCAGGGAAACGCCCGGTCCCATTCCGAACCCGGAAGCTAAGCCTGACAGCGCCGATGGTACTGCAACCGAAGGGTTGTGGGAGAGTAGGACACCGCCGGACTAAC
>NZ_LQCI01000021.1 GCF_001613935.1 Amycolatopsis regifaucium | reverse complement strand
ACCACATCCACCAACGACACCGGATCCCCGACAGACCCCACCGGGCGATCCAACGTCACGCTGTCCGGCGTATCACCGAGGTAGGCGAAGTCCGCGGGATCGAATCCCATCGACGCGAAGGTTTCCGGGTCGATGTCGTCCACGGACGGTCGATCACCCGATCCCTCCCCTTGTTCGGGCCATCGCAACGGCGACGGAGTCGTGAAGACCGGCTGTGCGGGGAAAAGCGTCGACTCTTCCCAGGGTGCGGTTCTCGCGTTCTCCCACGCCGCACCCAGCCAGTCGTGGTCGATCGGGGGTTCACCCGCGTCCGACATGATCACGTCACCCGATTCGTCCACCGGGGTCACGGCCGTGCTTTCCGGCGAGTCCACCTCCACCACTTCTTCCGGGGCGTTCGACGCTTGTGCCGGGCGCGCCGCTGCCGGTGCTGTCGCCTCCGGCAGGACGTCGTCCACCGGCCCACCGGCCTCGCCCTGGACCGTCTCCCGAAGCGCGAAGCTGTGCTTGTGCGGGAGTTTCAGCGTCGGACGCCACTCCATCCGTACGTGCTCGCGCATGATCTGCTCGACCGGAGGCACGCCGGACCGTCGTCCACGAGCGTTCCAAAGCTCCGTCAGCACTTTCGAAGTCAACTCTTCGAACGCCTTCAGCCGCTCTGCAGCGACTGCTTGAGAACCGGTGAGGTCGAAGAACAAGCTCGGTCGCTCGGCAGCCGCGGCCGCGAACCGACCGAAGAAACCCTCCAGTGCCCAGGTGAGCCGCCGCTCTACGGCCACCGGTAGCTGTGTACGGGAGCTCAGGAAGGAATCTATGAGTGCGCGTGCTTGACGGTAGTGCTCCGGTATTCGTCCCGGCGTGCCCTGGGACCGCACGGAGACCAGGCCGTCATAACCGCCGGCGTCTTTGGCCCACGACCAGGTGAAGGTGAAGTTCTGTGCCGCGGCCGGGGACATCCCTCCTTCCCGCATCCCCTCCTGCACCAAGCCGAGGAGGTACTCCCGCACCTTCGTCTGAAGGGACGTGTCACCCGAGCCTCGCTGCAGCCGTACCGTGAATCGCACGTCCGGGAGTTCCACGTCCGGTTCCTGGCCGACGATCTTCTCGCCCAGCCAGGTGCCGAACGTCCTGAACTTCCATTCGTCGCCCGTAAAGAGCTGGGCACCTTCTTCGTTCACCGTGTGGAAGAGACCGGTGATTCCTGATCTCGTGGTGTCCACCACCGGATTCGACTCGGACCAGTACAGTTGCGGTTCCGGGTCGGCAGGCGTCAGGTCCAGGGGGTGGTCCGGCCCCTCGATGTCCAGCCGCAGGGCCGGGGCCCCGGTGGCCGTGACGACGCGCCGCACCCCGATGTGGTCCTCGATGAACTGCCTGATCTGTTCTTCCGACGCCGAAGGAAGCGCGGCCCGCACCGCCTCGTTCACCGCCGTGGTCACCGGCCGCTCAAGGGCCACGACATCGCGTTTCGTCGAACGCAGCTCGAGGACGAGCCGTACCCGTTGTGCGGCATCGGTGCTGTCCCGCACACGCTGGGCGAGCCCCTCCACCATCCACTCCAGCCGACGACGAGAAGCACGAGGAAGCTCGGCGCCGAGGGACGAGAAAGTCAGATCGAGATTTCTCGCCGCCTGATAGCTGAGCCGGGATCGGTTCGGTGACCGGTACACCACGAGCCCGGCACTGGGCGGTTCACCTTCATTCACCTCGACTTCGAGGGGGCCGACGGTGCCCCCGTCCGGCAAGGCCGCCCGCAACCGCGTCTTCACCAGCTCGATCAACGCCGGCCCGTGCTCCCGCCACCGCGCCGCGGTGTCCGTCACCGTCAACTTGACGTCCAGTGGCTCCAGGTTGTGCCGTTCCAGTTCCACGCTGTTCCGTGCGATCTGAGCCGCGAACCCATCCAACGACGTTTCATCCCAGTGCGACAATCGCGAGGGATGAGTCGTCGTCAGGCCGGCTTGCCACACCGCGACCACCCCTGGAGCCGCCCCGGCGTGGTCATCGGTCATCGGAGGCCGCGACGGGACGTCCACGACGGCGGGCAGCGGGATCAGCGAGGCGGCCAGCTCGGTTTCGACCGGTGTTGCGTCCATCGGGTGTTCGGGGGCTTCGATCTCCAAAAGCAGTACCGGTTTCCGCTCCGAGTGGCGCTGCCGGAAGCCGATGTGGTCCTCGATGAACTGCTTGACCTGGGCTTCGGAGGCGGCCGGCAACGCCGACCGCACGGCCGCGGTCACCTGGGCCGCGACCACCTCCGCCCGCAGCGTGCCCATCATCGGCGGCGTACGCAGTTCGAGAATCAGCTGTGGCCGCTCGTTCGGATCGGTGTTGTCCCGTATCCGCTCGACCAGCCCCTCCACCATCCACCCCAGCCGACGGCGGGAAGCCTGCGAAAGCTCCGGATTACGGGGGAGGAAGGGCAAGATGAGCTTTTTCCCGGTCTGGTAGCTCCGCACGGACAGGTTCGGTGACCGGTGCACCGTGATCCCGGCACCCCGGGGCTTGTCCTTGCGGAGATCGTGCTCGAGGTGATCGAAAACCAGCCGCATCACCTCCGGGGCCACTCCGCGCTGCTCGAGCGCCGTCCGCAGCGCGTCCTCCAGCATCTCGAACAGCACCGCCGCCAACCGTTCCCGTCGATCGGGGGCGTCTGTCACATGCAGCCTGACGTCCAACGGCTCCCGCTGAGACAGGTTCAGGTCCCTGGAGTCCCTCGCGATGCGATCCGCCAGCTCGCGCAACGACGCCTGATCTTCCGGTGACAAGCGCGGCGGATCCGTCTCCACCGCGGCGAACCAGCTGTGGTCGGCGACGGGATCCAGTCCGGCCCGGGCCCCTGGCATCGGAGGCCACGACGAGGTGCCCGCCGCGGGCGGCAAAGAGTACACCGCGCCGGCCGATACGACCGCCGCGTCAGTCCACTTGACCTGCAGCCGGGGCTGAGTCGGCAGCCTGTCCAGTGCATGTTCGGGACCTTGGATGTCCAGGTACAGCACCGCGTTCCGATCCGATGGCTCCGAACGGATCTCGATGTGGTTCTCGATGAACTGCTCGATCGTCTCCCGAGAGGCTCCTGGCAGGGCCTTTCGCACCGCCGCGTTCAGCTGGACCGTGACCTCACCCATCCGCGGTTCGGTCATCCTCGGCGAACTACGCAGATCGAGAACCAGCCGAGGCCGCTCACCCGGATCGGTGTTGTCCCGCACCCGCTCGGCCAGCCCCTCCACCATCCATCCCAGCCGCCGACGCGCGGCTTGCGAGAACTCGGCGGTACGCGGCAGGAAAGGTATCTGGAGGTCCCTGGCGGCCTGATAACTCCGCACCGTCCGGTTCGATGACCGGTGCACCGTGACCTCGAGACTGGGCGACGCGTCCGTCGTCACGGTGCTTTCCAGCCGGTCGAAGGAGAAGCGCGCCGCGTCCGCATCGATCCCCTGCGCACGCAGCGCACCCCGCAGCGCGTCTTCCAGTTTGGCGAACAGCTCCGGGCCGAACTGTCGTCGCCGCTCGGGCGTGTCGGTCAGGGTCATCCTGACATCCACCGGCTCACGGCCGGACCGCTCCAGTTCCACGGTGTTCAGCGCGATGCGACTCGCCAGCTCGCCCAGCGCGATGTCGTCTTCCGGGGACAACCGCGGTGTCTCGGTCGCGGAAAGTTCGGCCCGCCAGCCGACCAGCACGACAGCATCCCGCACACGAGCGATCGCCGCGGGGCGGATCGCGTTCCTGGCCGCGGGCAAGGGAATCAGCTCATCGGCGCGCGTTTCACCGACCGGAGTCTCCACGACAGGCGCGGGCTCCGTCACATCGATGAACAGAACCGGATTGTACTTATTGGAAGAAACCTGCCTGAACTCGATGCGATCGTCGATGAACGCCTTGACCCGCTCGTCGGAAGCACCCGGAAGCGCCGCACGCACCGCCTCGTTCACCTCGGCCGTGATCGTCCGCACCCGATCCTCGATCATCGAGTCCTTACTGCGGAGATCGAGAACCAGCCGGCTCTGATCATTGCTCTGCTCGGCGCGCCGCACCAGGCCATCCACCAGCCAACCCAGCCGGCGCCGGGAAGCCAGCGACAGCGCCGCGTTTCGTGGCAGAAAGGGCAGGTCGAGACTACGCGCGTTCCGATAAGACTCCTCGGACAGATCCGGAGACCGATGCACGGTGATCCCGACACCTTCGGGTTTACCCTTGGTGGCCCGGTGCGAAAGGTGATCCAAGTCGAGCCGCAGTACTTCCGGATCGACACCCCGGTCCCGTAACGCGGAACGCAGGGCTTCTTTCGTCAGGTCGAACAGGGTGTGGCCGTACTGAGGGCTTCGACCGTACTTCGTGGTCACATGCACCCTGACATCCCACGTCTCGTGTCCTGGCGTCGGAATTTTGCCGTCCCGGACGAGACGATCCGCCAGCTCGTCCAGTGCGCGCCGGTCCACAGCGGACAGCCGGGGTGGACCGGTCGCCGAAAGCACCGCGGACCAGCTGTATTCCGCCGGAGCGTCCAACCCGACCTTGTGCACGTTGAACTTCGTCCGAAGCACGGGGCCCTGGGCAGGGGGCAACGGGAACAGCCGGTCGGGTGGCTCGGGCGGCGGGAGCGGTCCGGGAGTCCCAGCGGGATTCGGTGCGGGCGGCTCGGTGATCCCGGGGGCCGGATCGGTCCACGACAACGCCGCCGGGTGTTCGGCCTGAGTCAGGTCCAGGGCATGGACCGGTCCCTCGACCTCCAGCGTCAGCACCGGATCCCCGGACGACGGCTCGTGCCGGAACTCGATGTGCTCTTCGACGAATCGTCCGATCCGCTCGTCCGAAGCCCACGGCAACGCGGCCCGCACCGCGGCTTCCACCTGGATGGTGACCGCGGTCGTCCGCATCGAGAGCATCTCCGGCGCGGAACCGAGCTGCAGGACCAGGCGAGGCCGCCGGCCCGGCTCGTCGCTGTCGTCCGCCCGCCGGGCGAACCCCTCGATCAACCACCCCAACCGCCGCCAGGAGGCCTGTGAGAACGCCACACTGTTCGGCAGAAAAGGCAGCGTCAGGTTCCTCGCGGCCCGGTACTCCCGTACCGGACGATTCGGTGAGCGGCGCACCGATACCTCCGCACTGGGCGCCTCACCGTCATGAGGACCGGTATCCAGACGATCGAAGGCGAACCACACCGCGTCCGCATCCACACCACGAGCCCGCAACGCGGCCCGCAGACGTTCCTCCAGCATCTCGAACACCGCCGCCCGGCGTTCCACGGTGTCGGTCACCCGCAGCCTGATGTCCAACGGCTCCCGTCCGGACCGCCCCAGCTCCACGGTGTTCCGCGCGATGCGCTCGACCAGCTCGTCCAGCGACGCCTCGTCCCTCGGTGACAGCCGCACCGGGCCGCTCATCGGCAACTCGGCCCGCCAGGACACCTCGGCGACGGGATCCGGCACGCCGACGACCGGCGAGGGTCGAAGAGCGGCTTGCACGACGGGCAACGGAATCGCGGCTTCGACCGGTGGAGCCACCGTCTCCCTCCGATCCACGGTGGACGCCCGCTCACCCTCGGCCGACCATGACAACTTCAGCTCGCGCGCACCTGAGACCCGGTCCAGTGGGTGTTCCGGCCCTTCGAGGTCGAGGAACAGGCCAGTCACCTTGTCCCCGCGAGCTCGCCGGAACTCGATGTGCTCTCCGATGAACCGGCTGATCTCCGCTTCGGGCGCTCCTCGCAGCACCGCCCGGACCGCGGCGTTCACCTCGTGCTCGATCACTTCCGCCTGCCGACGAAGCAGCGGCGCCGAAGCACGCAGATCGATGATCAGCCGGGGTCGGCGAACCGGATCGTCATTGTCCTTCACCCGCGTGGCGAGCCCCTCCAGCATCCACCCCAACCGCCGCCGTACCGCCACCGGTAACACCTGACCTCGCGGAGAAAGCGCCAGGTCGAGACTTCTCGCGGCTTGGTAACCCCACGCCGGCTGATTCGCCGAATGGTGCACGACTATCCCGACGCCACGCCTCTTCTCCCCGCGGTGGTCGTTCTCCAAGTGATCGAAGGCGAACGTCATCGCTCGCGGGGGGACGCCCCGCTGCGCGAGCCCGGTCCGCAGGTCGTTTTCCATCGTCGCGAAGAAGCCCGCCGCGTACATCGCTCGCTCTGCCACCGGAAGGTTCACTTCCAGCCTGATGTCCAGCGGCTCCCGTCCATTCAGCTCGAGCAGCTTGACGTTGCGGGCCAACACATCCAGGAAACCGTGCAGCGCGTTCCGGCCGGTTTCGGCCATGTTCGGCGGGACGGAATGTGTCACCGCGGCGAACCACATGGCCACCGGAGCGGCATCCGGTGCACGACCGCTCCCTTCGAACCAGATCGGGGCACCGGTGGCAGGGGGAAGCGGAACCACGCCACCCGCCGGGCCGACGGCCGAAGGGCCTGCCTCCGGCACCGCGGCTTGCGGCTCCGTCGCCTGCGCTTCATCACCCCAGGGCAACATCAACCGAGGCTCAGCGGGCGTCCTGTCCAAAGCATGCTGAGGGCCGGCGATATCGAGCGCGAGTATCGACGGGCGGCCCGGCCGTACGAGTACGCTCAACTCGATGTGCTTGTCGATGAACTGCCTGATCGCCTCCTCGGAGGCGCCCGACAATGCCATCCGCACCGCGTCGTTCACCTTGGCGATGACACCGCTCCTCCGCGTCTCCTCCATCGTGGGTGCCGTCACCAACCGCAGGGTGAGCACCGGTGGCACGCTCGGATCCTGATTGTCACCGACCCGTCGGACCAGGCCCTCCACCAGCCACCGCAACCGCCGGACCGCGGCACTCGGCAACACGTCGGCATGGTAGGCCTGCTCGATGACATTGGCTTGGTTGAACGGCAAGTTCAACTCACGCGTGGCCCGATAGGACTGCGCCGACCGGTTCGGTGACTCGACGATGGAGATGACGAGTTCCTTGCCCCGGGTAGGTCCTTGCAGGTGCCGGTCGAAGGTGATGCCCAGCCCACGCGCGCTCATTCCCTCCTTTCGGAGTGCGGCGCGCAATCTCTCCTCGAGTAACCAATGCTGGGCCTGCCCGTACGCTGCGTGCCGATTCACGGTGTCGTGTACATACAGCCGCACATCCGGCATTTCCCGATTCTGCGCGACGAGTACCTTGACGTTCGCCGCGAAGCGAGCCGCGAACGCCGACAGTTCCGCCTCCTGAGCCTCGGAAAGCTGCAACGGATTAGTGATCGAAATCCAGCCGCTCCAGGCGCTCACCACTCGTGGAATCTCCGGCCTGCTGATCCCTCGCGCGGGTTCCGGACCCGTGGCTTCAGGCAGCGGAATCAGCGCGGCTTCCGGCGTGGCGAGATCGACGAACCGGGCCGGCCGGCCACTGGCCACCTGGGATTCGGTATCGAGATACTCGACCCGCCCATCCTCGGACACCCGCGCCTGCCCGGAAGGACCCGTTACGTCGCCGTGGTAGTCCTTGTCCCGCAACAGCTTCCGCAAACC
>NZ_LQCI01000020.1 GCF_001613935.1 Amycolatopsis regifaucium | reverse complement strand
CTTGGCTTCAGATGGTCAGTGCACCGGCGGGGGGATAATGATCGTTCTGGGTAGCGAAGGGGTGTTCCGTGTCGCGTGGTGTTCCGTTGCGGTCGGTGGAGCGCGAGTTGATCGCGCTCGGGTTGAGGCAGGGGAAGTCGTTTCGGGAGATCGGGGCTTGGATTGGGCGGGATCATTCGGTGGTGTCCCGCGAGGTTGATCGAAACGGTGGGCGGGAGAAATATTCGCCGTTGGTCGCGCAGCGCCGGGCTGATCGTCTGCGGAAGCGCCCGAAGGTACGCAAGGTGCTGAAATCGCCGTTTCTGACTCGCGTGGTGCATGAGGGGCTGCGGAAGAAGTGGTCGCCGATGCAGATCGCGTACAGGTTGCGGCTCGACCATCCGATGGATCATTCTCGCTGGGTGTCACATGAAGCGATTTACCAGGCGTTGTTCGTGCAGGCGAAGGGGACGTTGCGGGCGGAGGTGGCCGATGGGTTACGCCAAGGCAGGATCAAGCGACGGGCCCGGTCTCGAGGGGCGGAACTGCGGGGCAAGATCAAGGACATGGTCCTGATCAGCGAGCGGCCGGCCGAGGCCGAGGACCGTGCCGTGCCTGGATTCTGGGAAGGCGATCTGATCGTCGGCGCGAACAATCAATCGCAGATCGCGACTTTGGTCGAACGACGCACTCGATTCGTCATGCTGGTGCGCATTCCTCACGATCGCACGGCCGAGAATGTGGCCCCACGGCTGGCCGCCAAGATGACCACCTTGCCTGACGTTTTCAAGAACAGCGTCACCTGGGACCAGGGTGGCGAGATGGGCGGCCACAGGAAGTTCACCATGGCCACCGGAATGCCGGTGTATTTTTGCGATCCCCGCTCACCGTGGCAACGCGGCAGCAACGAGAACACCAATGGATTGCTGCGCCAGTACCTGCCTAAAGGAACCGACCTATCCGGGTATTCACAGGACGAACTCGATGCCATCGCAGACGAACTCAACGACCGGCCGCGGCAGACGCTGGGCTGGCTTAAGCCGATCGAAGCGTTCAGCAAAGTGTTGCTAGACTAGAGGTGGTGCACTCACCAGTTGAAACCACCGATAATACCAAAAACTGGTCGAACCTGTGTTCGTAATTTTATGCAACAATGAACCGTGTACATTAAACCCTGAAGGGTAATTTCGTCAGGTGGGTCGGTTATTGTGCGTGAAACTGACATCCCGTGCTCGGCCCTGGTCATGGCGATCTCGATCCGGCCCACTACTACACAAGGCCGACCGCGGCACCATGGTTCGGATCGCACTGCCTTCCGGCAGACGCACTTCGCACTGCAAACGCAAAGCCGGAACTCCTCGGCGCAACCACGGGAACCGCATTTAGTCGACTGAATGCGGAAGTCGTCGCAGATGCCGGCGAACGACAACGGCAGTTGGTGGATCCGGTCCCGCCATGTCGTTCCGCTCAACAGGTCGTGCACGGTGTCCGCCGAAGTACAGCTCCACGTCACCGGCGCGGACGAGGGCCTTTCGGCGCGTTCCAGCAGTGTCCCGAGTTGGTCGGGGCGCACGAGATCCCAGCGGTACGGCCGATTCACGCCGTCCAGGTTCCCGCGCGCTCCGACCATTGTCAGGAGATCAGCTTGTACACCGTCTGTTCGCCGATCGTGGTTGCGGTGAAGTTCGCGGCGACCCATTCGGAGATTTCGTCCGACCCGCCGCCGGGACCGGCGCCTCGGCCGCCCTCGACGTAGTAGCCGATCTCACCGTTCGCCACGTACTGCTGGAACTCCGCCAGGGTCGGCGCCGGGTCCTGGCCGCTCCAGCCGCCGATGCCGATCACCGCCTTCCCGCTCGCGAGTTCCAGGCTCGCGGCCCCTTGCGAGCTCGTCGTCGCCGCTGCCCATTTCGTCGTGGTCGCGGCGAGCAGGGTGGCGAGCTCCGCCGAGGAGCCCTCTTCCAGGTCCATCCGGCCCATCCCCGTGGCGTCGCTCGTGACCGGGCCGGACAGCGGGATCGAGCCGGAATGTGCCTGTGAGGCGGTTTCGATGGCGTATGCGGTGGTGCCGAGGCCGACCGTCAGCACGGCCATCACCGCGACGACGGCGACGAGTTTGCGCATCGGCGGAACACCGACGAGCACGATCGTCGCGGTCACCAGACCCAGCCCGGCGATGACCCAGCGCAGCGCGGGCAGCCAGTCGGGGTTGCGGTCCAGCAGGATCCAGGCCCAGACGGCGCCGGCCGCGATCATCAGCGACAGGAACACCCGCGGCGCGAGATACGCCCGTCCGCGCCACAGCGAGGTCCCGGAGACCGCCACCACGGCGGCGATCGAAGGCGCCAGCGCGACGGCGTAGTACGGGTGCACGATGCCGCTCATGTAGCTGAACACCAGTGAGGTGACGAGCAGCCAGCCGCCCCACACGATCAGCGCGGCCCGGGTCTTGTCGGTCCTCGCGGCCCGCCGGGTGAACCACAGTCCCGCGACCAGGCCGATCAGCGCGGCGGGCAGCAGCCACGACACCTCACCGCCGAAGCTGGCGCCGAACATCCGGGTCAGGCCGCTCTCGCCGCCGAAGCCGACGTTCCCGCCGCCCGTGCTGCCGCTCACGACGCCGCCCGGACCACCGACCATGACGCCGCCGCCCATACCGAAGATCCGCCCGAGACCGTTGTAGCCCAGCGCCAGTTCGAGCAGGCTGTCGTCGGACGAACCACCGATGTACGGCCGTGAATCGGTCGGCCACAGATCGACCAGTGCGATGAACCAGCCCGCGGAGACGATCACCGAGACGACCGCCGCGAACAAGTGGAGCATCCGCTTGCCCAGCGAGGCAGGCGCGGCGATCAGGTACGCGAGTCCGAAGGCGGGCAGCACCAGGAACGCCTGCATCATCTTCGTCAGAAAGCCGAATCCGACGGCGGCACCGGCGAACGCCAGCCAGCGCGGGCTCGCCTTCTCGATCGCGCGGACCGTGCAGTAGCCGCCGACGATCAGCAGCAGGGTCAGCAGCGCGTCGGGGTTGTTGAACTTGAACATGAGCGCGGCGACCGGCGTCACGGCGAGCGCCGCACCGGCGAACAGGCCGGCGACCGGTCCGGAGGTCCGCTTCACCGTCAGGTACAGCAGGCCCACCGAGGCGACGCCCATCAGTGCCTGCGGGGCCAGCACGGTGAAACTGGAAAAGCCGAAGAGCCGTGCGAACGCCGTCGTGACCCAGAGCGCGGCCGGGGGTTTGTCGACGGTCAGCACATTGCCCGAGTCGAGGGAGCCGAACAGCCACGCCTTCCAGTCCTGGGTGCCGGATTGGACCGCGGCGGCGTAGAACGAGTTGCCGTAACCGGAGGCCGTCAGGTTCCAGAAGTACAGCAGCGCCGTCGCGGCGAGCAGGCCGAAAACGGCGGGGCGGACCCAACGGTCCGGTGGCTTCGCGGCGGTTTCCTCGACGGGTCCGGGTTCCGCCCGGGAAGCGAGCGCGGTGGTCATGGGTTCAGTTCTCCATCTCGGTGGCGGGCTGACGGCGGGAGCGGAACACCCAGCCGCGCAGCAGAAGGAAACGCAGCACGATGGCCGCGAGGTTCGCGAGGACGAGCGCGGTGATCTCGAGTGGCAGTCCCGGCGTCGTCATCGTGTGCAGCAGCGCCAGCACGCCGCTGGTGAGCCCGAGTCCGAGGCCGAACACGATGAGGCCCTGGAATTGGTGCAGTCCGGCGCCTTCCCGGCCGCGGATGCCGAAGGTCACCCGCCGGTTCAGCGCGGTGTTGCCGATCGCGGTCACCAGCAGCGCGACGAGGTTCGCCGCCTGCGCGCCGGTGAACGTCCGCAGCAGCAGGAAAAGCACGAGGTACGCGACGGTGCTGGCGACGCCGACGGCCGCGAACCGCACCAGCTGCCGTACCAGGCTCGGTGCCACTCCCGGCGCCTGGACCTGGATCGGCGCGCGGCCGAGTTGCTCCCGCAGGCCGCTGACCGGGATCTCGCCGGTGAGGGTCGCCTTGGTCAGCCGCGCGATGCCTTTGAGGTCGGCGGTCGCCGTGGCGACGATGTTCACCGACGAGTCCGGGTCGTCGACCCAGTCGACCGGGACCTCGTGGATCCGCAGCCCCGCTTTCTGCGCCAGCACGAGCAGTTCGGTGTCGAAGAACCAGCCGGTGTCCCGCACGTGGGGGAGCAGCCGCTCGGCGACGTCGGCGCGGATCGCCTTGAACCCGCATTGCGCGTCGCTGAACTTCGCCGCCAGCGTGCCGCGGAGGATCAGGTTGTAGCAGCGGGAAATGAACTCCCGCTTCGGTCCGCGCACCACCCGTGCGCCGCGGGCAAGCCTGCTGCCGATGGCGAGGTCGGAATGCCCGGACAGCAGCGGCGCGATGAGCGGGCCGAGCGCGGCCAGATCGGTCGAGAGGTCGACATCCATGTAGGCGAGCACCGGAGCGTCCGAAGTGGACCAAACGGCGCGAAGCGCGCGTCCACGGCCCTTTTCCTCCAGATGCTGGACTTCCACGTCGTCGAACTCGCGACTCAGCCGCGTCGCGACATGGAGGGTGCCGTCCGTGCTGGCGTTGTCCGCGACGGTGATCCGGAACGGGTACGGGAACTGTTCGACGAGGTGAGCGCGGAGGCGGCGGACGCACGGTTCGAGGTCGGTCTCCTCGTTGTAGACCGGGATGACGACGTCGAGCACGGCGGAGCCGGTCGGGGTGATGGCGGGGCGGCGGCCGGTGCCGGCGCCGGAGAGGATCGCGGCTGTCATGGCTTCAATCTCGGGGATCGCGCTGAGGCCGGGTTGTGTCCCGCCTGTGCCGTCGCTGTGTTCCGGCACGGAATTCACCGGCTCAGGTCGTAGACGGTAACACCGTCCACAGTGGTCGGCGGGTAATTTTCCGCGACCCAGTCGGCGATGCGCTGGGCGGCGTCGCTGCCGGTCTCGCCGCGCATCATCATGCCGTCACCGAGGAAGTAGTGTATCCGTCCACTTCGGACATACTCCTGGAACTGTTCCAGGGTGGGCGCGGGATCCGTGCCGTTGAAACCGCCGACGGCCAGCACGGGCGCCCCGCTGCCGAGCTGGTAGCCCGCCGCGTTGTTGGAGCCCACCGTCGCGGCCGTCCAGGTGTGGTTCGCGCTGTCCTTCCGAAGAAGTGCGGCGAGGTTTTCGCCGGGCAGGCTCGTCCCGAGCAGGCCGCCGCCCGCTCCACCGCGTCCGACCGGCCCGCCCGCCCCGCCGATGACGATCCCGTCACCACCCGGCCCCATACCGTGTCCGGTGTCCGGGCCCGCCGAGGGCAACGCGCCGGAATGCGGGGTGGCCGCGGTGGCGACCGTGTACGCGCCGGTGCCCGCGAGAACGGTCACCAGCGCGCCGACGGCGACCAGGCGCCTCACGGCATCAGGCAGCCGCGAAGCGACGAAGACCAGGATCGCGAACAGGAGCCCGGCCACGAGGATCGCGATCGCCAGTCCCGGCAACCACGTGGAATGCCGTGACAGCAGGAGATACGCGGTCAGTGCGGTCAATCCGATCCCGGCGCTCAAGGTGCCCGCCGCGGCTGGATTGCCTCGCGCGCGCCATAACTGCGCGCCCGCGATCCCGACGAGCGCCGCGATCGCGGGGGCGAGCGCGATCGTGTAGTACGCGTGGATGATGCCGCTCATGTAGCTGAACACCACGGCGGTCGTCACGAACCAGCCGCCCCACAGGATCAGCGCCGCCCGGCCGCGGTCGGTGCGCGGGGCATGGCGGGTGAACCACAGTCCGGCGGCCAGCGCGACGACGGCGGCCGGGAGCAGCCAGGCGATCCCGCCTGCCATCTCGGTGCCGAACAACCGGTCCCAGCCGGTGCCGCCCCAGCCGCCGTTCCCCCCACCACCGACGCTGCCGACCTCGTCGCCGGTGATGCGGCCGAACCCGTTGTAGCCGAAAGCGAGTTCCCACAGGCTGTTCCGCTGCGAGCCGCCGATGTACGGCCGGTCATCGGCAGGCCACAACGCGACGACGGCGAGATACCAGCCCGACGCGACGATCGTCGCGGTCAAAGCACCGGACAGGTGCAGCAGGCGGCGCCGGGCCGATGTCGGCGCGGCGATCAGGTAGGCGAGCCCGAACGCGGGCAGCACCAGGAACGCCTGCAGCATCTTGGCGAGGAAACCGAATCCGACGGTGACCCCGGCCAGCACCAGCCAGCGGGGGCTCGCGTTCTCCAGCGCGCGGACGACGCAGTAGGCGCCCGCGATCAGAAGCAGCACGAGCAGCGCGTCGGGGTTGTTGAACCGGAACATCAGCGCGGCGGCCGGGGTGAGCGCGAGGACGGCGCCCGCCAGCAGGCCGGCGGCCGGACCGGACGTCCGCCGCACCGTGGCGTACAGCAGCGCCACCGAGCCGACGCCCATCAGCGCCTGCGGCACGAGGATGCTCCACGCGCTGACGCCGAACAGGCGCGCGGAAAGGCTCATCACCCACAACGCGGCCGGTGTCTTGTCGACCGTGATCGCGTTCGCGGCGTCGCTCGAGCCGAAGAACAACGCCTTCCAGCTCAGCGATCCGGCCTGTGCCGCCGCCGAGTAGAAGGCGTTGGCCCAGCCGGATTCGCCGAGCTTCCAGAGGTAGAGGACGGCCGTGGCGAGCAAGAGCACGGCGATGGAGGGCCGGACCCAGCGTGGATCGGACGGCTTGTCCGCCGTGGCGGCGTCTTCGGTGTCTTCGTCGGCGGCGTCGCGGGAGGCGAGGAGGGTCATGGCCTCAGGGTCGGATGCCGACCTGGGGTGTGGTTGTGCCGGAGCTGTGTACCCGCTGTGGGGATTCGATCACCGGCAGGCACACGGCGAACTCCGTGCGTCCCGGACGGCTGCGCACCTCGATGGTGCCGTGGTGGGCCACCACGATCGCCGACGCGATCGTCAACCCGAGTCCGGTGCCGCCCGCCGTGCGCGAGCGGCTGGAGTCCCCGCGCGCGAAGCGTTCGAAGACACTCGGCAGCAGCTCCGGCGCGATGCCGGGGCCGTCGTCGGTCACGGTCAGCACCGCGGTCCCGCCGGGGGAGCGGCTCAGCGTGGTGCGCACCCTGGTACCCGGCGGGGTATGCGTGCGCGCGTTGGACAGCAGGTTCGCCAGCACCTGGTGCAGGTGCTGGACGTCGCCGCGGACGGTCAGCGGTCCGTCCGGCAGCCGCAGTTCCCAGCGATGAGCCGGGCCCGCGACGTGCGCGTCGCCGACGGCGTCCGCGGTCAGCCGGGTGAGGTCGGCGAGGCCCGCTTCAAGCGGCCGTCCGGCGTCGAGTCTCGCCAGCAGCAGGAGGTCCTCGACCAGCGTCGTCATGCGGGCGGCCTCGGCTTGGATGCGGGACATCGACCGCGCCACCTCCGGCGGCACCAGCGCACTCCCGCGGCCGGCGAGTTCCGCGTAGCCGCGGATCGCCGCGAGCGGGGTGCGGAGTTCGTGACTCGCGTCCGCGACGAAGCGGCGGACGCGGGTTTCGCTGGCCTGCCTGGCTTCCAGCGCCTGGAAGACATGCCCGAGCATGAGATTCAGCGCCGAACCGACCTGGCCGACCTCGGTGCGCGGATCGGTGTCGGTTTCGGGCACCCGCACGGAAAGCGCGACCTGGCCGCGGTCGAGCCGCATCGCCGACACGCGGCCCGCGGTCGCCGCGACCCGTTCGAGCGGCCGCAGGGTGCGCCGGATCGCGACCGCGCCGAGGAACCCCCGCGCCGACGACGCCGGCCGCCGCCACCCCGAACAGGATCCAGCCGACGGTCGTCAAGGTGTCCTGCACCGGTTCGAGCGGAAGGCCGGTGACGACGACCCCGCCGGGAATCGAGACGGCCCGCACCCGGTAGTCACCGAGGCCGCCGAGCACCAGGGTCGTCGGTGGCCGGTCGGCGGGCAAGGAGCGCAGCCCGGCCTCCTGCTCGGCCGAGAGGCTCTGCGGAAGTCCTTGTACCGAAAGCACTCCGGCATAGATGACCCGGTCGCCGGTGAAGCGCACGCTCAGCGTTCCCGACGCCTGCCCGGGCGCGTTGAGCGGATCAGGCCCCGGGCCGGGCAGGCCGTCCGGCGGCTGGTTCGCGTAGTCGTGGGCGCGGGCCGACGCGGCCGAGAGCCGGCCGTCGATCTGACCGAGGAGGAACGACCGCAGCGCGATCTCGCTGACGACGCCGATCACCAGGCAGACGAAGGTGAGCAGCAGCACCATCGAGCCGGTCAGCTTGGCGCGCAGGGAAAGCCGCCCGGGCCGGGACCACCGGCGCGGGCCGGTGGAGGAGACCGATCCGGCTGCCATGCCCCCGAGCGTGCGCCGTGGTCGTATGCGCGCGGTGTGTCCCACCTGTGAGCCCGCTGTGCCACCGGATGAGTGCCAAGTGGGGTTCTATTGACTGCAACCCAGTAGCGAAAGCCTCCTTCGCTACCTTCAGGCGTTGCGCGCGGGAAGTACATGATGGCCCCCTTCCTTGCGCCTGGCGCAAGGAAGGGGGCCATCATGTACTTCGGGAAGGGTCGCGTGAAGGGATCCTTCGTGCGCCGCCGTGGTGACTTGGTGGTGCTGCCGAGGGGGGACCCTGGATCTCCCAAAACCCCTCACGGCCGGTCGTAGTCCACGCTCAGTTCGGGCGACGTCGCCACCGCGCGGCAGGTCAGGATCCGGCCCGCCGCGACCTCGTCGTCCCCGAGGGCGTAGTGCACGTCCATCCCCGCGCTGCCGCGTACCACCGATGCCCGGCACGTCCCGCAAGCCCCACCGACACACGCGTACGGCGCGTCGACCCCGTGCCGCAACGCGGCGCTGAGCACCGTTTCGCCCACGGTCGCGGGAATTTCGACGGTCTTCCCGCCGGCGGTCACCATCAGCATCGAACCCGGCCGCCGTGAGGGACGCACGGGAAGCGCGCCCTGGAAGAGTTCGAAGTGGACGTTCTCCTCAGGGACGTCCTTGTCGGCCAGCGTCCGGCGGGCCATGTCGACCAGTTCGCGCGGGCCACACAGGAACCACTCGTCCACCTTCGCCGGGTGCAGCCGCGCCTGGAGCAGCGCGCGGAGCCGGGTGCTGTCGAGACGGCCGCGCTGGTAGCGCTCGTGCGAGATCGCGAGTGCTTCGCCGACGGCGTCGAACGGCTTCTCGACGCGGTGCGTGCGCAGATCCGGGTCACGCTCGTCGGTGCGGTAGTGCACGACGTGCAACCGTCCGCCAAGCCGCGCCGCGAGGTCGCCGAGTTCGGTGGCGAACATCGTGCTGGCGCCGGAGGTGTTGACGTAGAGGAGGGTCGCCCGGCTGTGCGGCTCGTTCAGCAGGGTCGCGGTCAGGATCGACAGGATCGGTGTGATCCCGCTGCCGGCGGCGAGCGCGACGTACCGGCCGGTGCGGCCCTGTTCCGCGGGTAGCGTGAACATGCCGTGCGGGGGGAGGACGTCCAGCACGTCGCCCGCCTCCAGCTCGGTGGTGGCGAACGTCGAGAACGCGCCGCCGAGCTGATGCTTGATCGCGATCCGCAGTACTCCGGATTCCGGCGTCGAGCAGATCGAGTACGCGCGCCGGACCTCTTCGCCGTCGACCTCCGCGCGGACGACGAGATGCTGGCCGGGGGTGAACCGGAAGGTCTCCCGCAGCGGTTCGGGCACGTCGAACGTCACGGTGACGGCGCCTTCGCACAGCGGCCGCACCTCGGCGACCCGCAGCGCGTGGAACCGGCTCGGCCGCCGGGGCGGGGGCTGGGCAATGGCCGGCTCTTCGGTGAACGCGCCGGTCAGCTGACGCCATTCGCGGTACTCCGACGACGTCAGCTCGCGGCCCCAGGCTGTCGCGATCGGGACGTCCCTGGCGAGGTAGGCGTCGCGGTTGTCCTTCCACGTCCGCAGGTACCGGTAGAACGGGATCGCCGGATGGAGATGGTGCACCAGGTGGTAGTTCTGGCACAGCATGATCGGCGTCATCAGCCATTCGAGCCCGACGCGGACGCGGGTGGCGCCGAACCGGTTCTGCCGCCGCGCGCCGAGGTCGTGATGCGGGAGCCAGTCGAACCACCAGGCCAGCACGGCCAGCCCGACGCGTTGCGGGATCAGGTAGATCACCAGCAGCTCCCAGCCGTGGCCGGTCGCGGTCAGCCAGGTGAACACCGCGAGGCTCAGCGCGACGACGGCGGCGGTCTCGATCCGTTCCGACGGCGGCCGCGTGCGTTGCCGCGCCACATAGAAGCGGGCGTACCAGAAATCGATGGTCAGCCACCGCAGCGGCAACTGCCACCAGGGGCCGTGCGCGGTCCACGCGTCGGGATCGGTGTGCGCGTCCTCGTTGGTGTTGCGGTGGTGCTCCAGATGGATGTAGCGCACCAGGGGAAAGGAGCCGTAGGTCGCCACGAACGGCATGGCGAGCCTGCCGAGCAGTTCGTTGACCCAGGTGAGCTGTCCCGCCGCGTGATGCGTCGACTCGTGCAGCACGGTGAACATCGTGAAGGTGACCAGCGCGTGCAGGGGGATGGTCACCGACAGCGGCGCGGCCTCGTTCACCACCAGCCAGGTGGCGCCCGCCCAGACCATGGCCCCGCCGGTGAAGAGCAGGACGGTCGGCACCGAGACCAGCGGAAGCGGGATCCGCGGCGTGGGCACCCCACGCCGCGCCGGTCTCGCCGGGAGGTCCCCCGTGTCCTCGGACCGGGTAGCGGTGACGGTCATCGATCGGTCCCCTCGGTCGATGGCTACCGGGACAAGCTGTCACACCGTAGACAATTAGTACTGGTTTGTAAACTTCTACGACCTGCTGAAACGTCCCGTGGAAGCGCCCGATGGTGGAGCGTGCCCGCATTCGTGTCCAGGAAAGGGCCGCTTCGTAACAGAGAAGAACCGAAACTGATCCGATCGGGTGGTCCACGGCCGGTTCGGCGGACGGCGGCCGAAACCTGTGATGGGCGCGGGCCGAGGGGTCCGACGGCGCTGGGGCGGCCCCGGACCCGGGCCGACGATCCGCGGGGCCTAGACTCGGACAGCCCGGTCTGCAAGGCGACCAGGGGACATCCGCTGTGCACCACATGCGGATGCTCAATCACATCGTTTACCGCTCGAGGAGAATACGTTGAAGAGCACCGTCGAGCAGCTCAGCCCGACGCGAGTCAAGATCAATGTCGAGGTGCCGTTCGACGAGCTCAAGCCGAACTTCGACCGCGCCTACCGCAAGATCGCCCAGCAGGTGCGCATTCCCGGCTTCCGTCCGGGCAAGGCGCCGGCTCGCGTGCTGGAAAGCCGGATCGGGCGAGCCCCGGTGCTCGACGAGGTCGTCAACGAGGTCATTCCGGCCAAGTACATGGAAGCCGTGCGCGCGGGCGAGGTCCGCACGCTGGGCCAGCCCGAGTTCGAGGTGACCAAGCTCGAGGACCGTGAGGTGCTCGAGTTCACCGCCGAGGTCGACGTCCGCCCGGAGATCTCGCTGCCCGACCTCGAAGGCTTCTCGGTCAGCGTCGACGACGTCGAACTGACCGACGCCGAGGTCGACGAGCAGCTCGACGAGCTGCGCGCCCGCTTCGGCACCCTGACCGGTGTCGAGCGCGCGGCCGAGAACGGCGACTTCGTCTCGATCGACCTCGCGGCCACCGTCGACGGCCAGGAGGTCGAGGAGGCTTCGACCACCGGGCTGTCCTACGAGATCGGCTCCGGCCAGCTCGTCGACGGCATCGACGAGGCGATCATCGGCGCGAACGCGGGCGAGACCAAGACCTTCACCACGAAGCTGGTCGCCGGCGAGCACGCGGGCAAGGACGCCGAGGTCACCGTCACCGTGCAGACCATCAAGCAGCGTGAGCTGCCGGAGGCGGACGACGAGTTCGCCCAGATGGCGAGCGAGTTCGACACGATCGACGAGCTGAAGGCCGACCTTCGCGAGCGGCTCGGCCGCGTCAAGAAGATGCAGCAGGGCGTTCAGGCCCGTGACAAGGTCCTCGAGGAACTGCTCGAGCGCACCGAGGTCGCGATCCCGGAGAAGGTCCTCGAGGCCGAGATCGAGAATCGCAAGCACGACGCGATCCACCCGTTCGACCACGACGAGGCGCAGTTCGCCCAGGCTCTCGAAGCCGAAGGCCGCACCCTCGAAGAGTTCGACACCGAGGTTCGCCAGGAGTCGGAGAAGGCGGTTCGCACCCAGCTCCTGCTGGACAGCATCGCCGACGCCGAGCAGACGTCGGTCAACGACGGCGAGCTCACCGAGCGGATCATCTACCAGGCGCAGCGCTTCGGCGTCAGCCCGGACGAATACGTCCAGCGGGCGCAGCAGTCCGGTCAGCTGACCGCCATCTACGCCGACGTCCGCCGCGGCAAGGCGCTGGCCTCGGTGGTCCGCAAGACCACCGTGACCGACGCCTCCGGCGCCGAGGTCGACCTCGAAGAGCTCTTCGGCCCCGCAGAAGAGGAGACGCAGGTCACCGACGAGACCGCGAAGACTGCGGCCGAGTAGGGAATACCCGGTCTTCGTGAAAAGGACCGTAAAGCTGTAAGCGAACTTGGGCGGTGTCAGGCATTCTGCACCGCCCAAGTTCGTTAGGGTCGGTTGCAAGATCTTCAGCATCTGGAGACGGCAACAGCATCTGGACACGCAGCATCTGGACACAACAGCGGCGGCGAGGCACGGCCACGCCGCCGTCGGCGAAAAGGCAGGCAGACGTGACGCAGCACACGCCCGAGGCGCGGACCGGTACCGCAGGGCTCAACCTCACCGACTCGGTCTTCGAGCGGTTGCTCCAGGAACGCATCGTCGTCCTCGGCTCCGAGGTCAACGACGAGGTCGCGAACCGGATCACCGCCCAGTTGTTGCTGCTCGACGCAGACGACTCCGAGTCGGACATCCGCTTCTACATCAACTCGCCCGGTGGCTCGGTCACCGCGGGTTTCGCGATCTACGACACCATGCAGCTGATCCGCCCGGACGTCGCGACCTACGCGATGGGCCTGGCCGCGTCGATGGGGCAGTTCCTGCTGTCCTCCGGCACGCCCGGCAAGCGGTACGCGCTGCAGCACGCGCGCATCCTGATGCACCAGCCCTCGGCGGGCGTCGGCGGTACCGCCTCCGACATCGCCATCCAGGCCGAGGTGTTCGGCAAGTGGAAGCAGGAGCTGGCGAAGATCACGGCCGAGCAGACCGGTCAGACGGTCGAGCAGATCGTCAAGGACGGCGACCGCGACCGCTGGTTCACCGCGCAGGAGGCGAAGGACTACGGCTTCGTCGACCAGGTCCTCACGCGCGAGAACCCGCTTCCCAACCGCTGATCCGCGCCGGCACACAGGAGAATTTCAATGAGCAACTTCCAGCTTCCGATCGGGTCGCAGGGGCCTGGGCCGCAGTCGCGGCTCCAACTGCCGCAGTCGCGGTACGTCCTGCCCTCCTATGTCGAGCGCACCAGCTACGGCATCAAGGAGTCGAACCCGTACAACAAGCTGTACGAAGAGCGTCAGATCATGCTCGGCGTGCAGATCGACGACGCGTCGGCGAACGACGTGATGGTCCAGCTGCTGCACCTCGAGCACGAGGACCCGGACCGCGACATCATGATCCTGATCAACTCGCCCGGTGGCTCGTTCACCGCGCTGATGGCGATCTACGACACGATGCAGTACGTCCGCCCCGACATCGTCACCATGTGCATCGGGCAGGCCGCTTCGGCTGCCGCTGTGCTGCTGGCGGCCGGTACCCCCGGCAAGCGGTTCACGCTGCCGAACTCGCGCGTGCTGATCCACCAGCCCGCCACCGAGGGCACCTACGGCCAGGTGTCGGACCTGGAGATCCAGGCCAACGAGATCCAGCGGGTGCGCCGCCAGATGGAGGTCATCCTGGCCAAGCACACGAACAAGGACGCCGACGATGTCAAGAAGGACATCGAGCGCGACAAGATCCTGACGGCCGATGAGGCCAAGGCGTACGGGATCGTCGACGAGGTGCTCGAATACCGGAAGGCTTCGAACAGCTGATCGTGGACGGGACCGGTGCGTGTCGGGAGACGACACGCACCGGATCCCTGGTCTAAGGTCAGCTTCTGGCGTGCTCAGATGTGACGTTGGTTCTCCCGCCGACGGCATCGGGCGGGTACCGTCAGTGGCGATGAGTGAGGCTCCGAGCGGTCATCCGTGACCGGGGCGGTACGAGAGTCAGGCGCAACAGTGCAGGCGCACCAGCGCAGGCGTGCAGTTCAGGCGTGAAGAGTGCGCCGGAGGGGACGAGGTCAACGGCCATGGCACGGATCGGTGACGGCGGCGACCTGCTGAAATGTTCTTTCTGCGGCAAGAGCCAAAAGCAGGTGAAGAAGCTCATTGCCGGCCCTGGGGTCTACATCTGCGATGAGTGCATCGATCTCTGCAACGAGATCATCGAGGAAGAACTGGCCGAGGCCGGTGAGGTCAAGCTCGACGAGCTGCCCAAACCCGCCGAGATCCACGAATTCCTCGAGCAGTACATCATCGGCCAGGACGACGCGAAGCGTTCGCTGGCCGTCGCGGTGTACAACCACTACAAGCGCGTGCAGTCCGACGACAAGGCCGGGCCGAAGGATTCCAAGGACGAGACCGTCGAACTGGCGAAGTCCAACATCCTCATGCTCGGGCCGACGGGCTGCGGCAAGACTTACCTGGCGCAGACGCTGGCGAAAATGCTGAACGTCCCGTTCGCGATCGCGGACGCCACGGCGCTCACCGAAGCCGGTTACGTGGGCGAGGACGTCGAGAACATCCTCCTCAAGCTGATCCAGGCGGCGGATTACGACGTCAAGCGGGCCGAGACGGGCATCATCTACATCGACGAGGTCGACAAGATCGCCCGGAAGTCGGAGAACCCGTCGATCACCCGCGACGTGTCCGGTGAGGGCGTGCAGCAGGCGCTGCTGAAGATCCTCGAGGGCACCACCGCCTCGGTGCCGCCGCAGGGCGGCCGCAAACACCCGCACCAGGAGTTCATCCAGATCGACACGACGAACGTGCTGTTCATCGTGGCCGGTGCGTTCGCCGGGCTGGAGAAGATCATCAACGAGCGGGTCGGCAAGCGCGGCCTCGGTTTCGGCGCGGAGATCCGCACCAAGGCCGAGATCGACGAGAGCGACATCTTCTCCGACACGATGCCGGAGGACCTGATCAAGTTCGGGTTGATCCCGGAGTTCATCGGGCGGCTCCCGGTCGTGGCCACGGTGACCCACCTGGACAAGGAATCGCTGGTCAGCATCCTGACCACGCCCCGGAACGCGCTGGTGAAGCAGTACAAGAAGCTCTTCGAGATGGACAACGTCGAGCTGGAGTTCACCAAGAACGCGCTCGAGGCCATCGCCGACCAGGCCGTGCTTCGCGGCACCGGCGCCCGCGGCCTGCGCGCGATCATGGAAGAGGTCCTGCAGCCGGTCATGTACGACATCCCCAGCCGCGACGACGTCGCGAAGGTCGTCATCACCGAGCAGACCGTCCGCGAGAACGTGAACCCGACGATCGTGGCGCGTCAGCCGTCCCGTCGTCGCAGTAGCGAGCGCGGCGAGAAGTCCGCCTGAGGCGGAGCCTCCGCACGACGCGCTGTCGTCATCGATGCCCCGGCCGGAGCTTTCCGGCCGGGGCATCGTTTTTCCGGTCGCGTCCGGTCGGGGACGCCGACCGGGATAGGATGCGAGGGTGCCGCTGACTTCCACGAAGGACGAGAACGAGGCTCCCGAGCTGGCAGCCGCGAGTCCGCGCGAGGTCAGGGGACTCACCGAACTCACCGAACGCATCGTCATCGGGGCCTATCGCGGGCACCCGTGGATCCCGCGCGCGCTGACGATCACGCTGGGCGTGCTGGTGGCGACCTGCCTGGTGGCCGGCGTCGTCCGGTTGTCGCCGCTGCCGCTGATCCCGCTGCCGTTCTTCGCCGTATCGGGCTATGCCCTGATCCGGATCAAGGCCGCCCGGAGCGGGGAGACGAACCGTGTGCTCGTCGCCTGGACGGGCTTGTTCGCCGCTGCGACGCTCGCCGGATTCTGGTTGATTTCAATGGCGGGACGCTGGCTCGGCTGATCGGCCCGGCCCGTTTTCGGATTTCCCTCCGTTGGGAGGGTTTCAAGACCTTTCGAACGGGGTAAGACGAGTCAGTGACACTCACCGCGGGACCCTTCTCGCATGTGGGTTTGCTCTACTCCGGTGACTCCGAGTACTTGGACGGTACGGTTCCGTACATCCTCGAGGGGCTCAAGCTCGACGAGCCCGTCGCGGTAGCCGTTCCGGGCCCCAACCTGACCCTCATCGAAGAGGCGTTGGGTGACGCGGCCGCCGAAGTCGAACTCATCGACATGACCCAAGCAGGCCGCAATCCGGGCCGCATCCTTCCCGGCGTGCTCCTGGCCTTCGCCGACACCCGGCCGGGGCCGGTCCGGATCATCGGCGAACCGATCTGGGCCGGGCGGTCGGCCGTCGAATACCCGGCGTGCGCCCAGCACGAAGCGCTGATCAACTTCGCTTTCGGCGACCGTGAGCTCAGCATCCTGTGCCCGTACGACCGGAACCGGCTCGACGACGACGTCTTGGCCGACGCCCGACGGACCCATCCGATCCTCTCCGGTACCGAGGGGGATCGTCCGAGCGAGGACTACGCCCCCGACGCGGTCGTCGACAAGTACAACCTGCCGCTGCCCGAGCCGCGGCGGGCCGACACGTTCCGGTTCGACCTCGGCAGGCTCTCCGCGGTGCGCCACTTCGTGCAGATCTGTGCCGAGGAGAACGGACTCGGACCGGGCCGGGTGGAGGATCTCGTGCTCGCCGTGGCGGAGCTGTCCGCCAACAGCGTGCTGCACGGTTCGGGCCACGGTGTCGTCCGCGTCTGGAGCGACGGGGATTACCTGCTCTGCGAGGTCATCGACGAAGGCACGCTGAGCGACCCGCTGGCGGGCAGGCGGCCCGCCACACCGGGGCAGATCGGCGGCCGCGGCCTGGTGCTGGTGAACGAGGTCGCCGATCTGGTCCGGCAGTACCGCAGACCGGGCTCCACCGTCACGAGGATCTTCTTCCGCGTCTGACCGTGGTTCACCAGTCGCACGGCGGCCACGCATATTGCCCAAGTCGGACACTTACCTGCCAAAAGTGTCCTGTGTGGACAGACCCCTGAGCCTAGCTCTTCGGCACGTGTTTGCCGAGGAACGCGATCAGGCTCGGCACGACCGTGCGGTTGAAGGCGTCGCCGTGCTTGCCGCGCGCGGTGTGCGCGACCACGGGCCGCGCTTCGGAGATGAACTTCCGCACCCCGCCGATGAACGGGTCCTCGGTGCCGCACCAGATCCCGGTCGGCACCTTCTTGGTGATGTCGATGTGGCGCAGCGGGTCCAGCGAGTTCCAGTCGGCGGCGTCCCGGAACGCGCGCCGTTTGCTCATCTCCGCCCACGACGTGATCAGCGCGGGCGCGAGCGCCGCGACCGCGGCGGGCGGGCGACGGCGTTCCAGCCGGCGGCGGGTGTAGAGCAGCGCGCCGAAGCCTCCCATCGACAGTCCGGTGGCGGCGAACGGCAGGCCGTCCCGGCCGCCGAGGCCGCGGGCCGCCAGCCAGCGGGGGACCTCTTCGAGCAGCATCGCCATCGGGTTGTCACCGGGCTGGTTCTCGTGCCAGTAGTGGTCCCCGCCGTCGACCGCGACGAACCCGAACGGGGGCACCGCCTTGCGGGCGACCTCGCTGCCGAGTTGTTTGAGCAGCCCGGTGGGGGCCGCGTGCCGGGCGGTGCCGTGGAGGCCGTGCAGCATCAGCGACATCGGCAGGCCCTTGGGCGGCGCCTTGGTCGGCAGCATCAGCACGAGATCGACTTCACGGCCGCGGGCTTCGGAGTAAACGCGTTCGACACGGGGGCTGCCCAGTTGGGTCGCCGGAGTCGGCGAAGCGACGCCGAGTGCCCGCTGGAGCGCTTCGCTGAACGGCAGGGCTCCGCTGGCCGTCCCGGCGGCGAGACCCGCGACCCCGAGACCGGAGGCGCCGGCGATCAGGACGGAACGACGGCTCAGCCACCGTCGGGCGTCCCGCACCCCCGGCAGCGTGGCCTGACCCTGGTCGTCGTCGTTCACCCGTCCCCGTTCCCCGTTGTTCTTCTACCAGGTCAGACGTGCGCTTCCGCTCGAAGGTTGCACGTGTCGCCGACCTGTGACCGGGGTATCGCCGGATCAGGTGCCGTCGTTTCCTTCTTTCGCGCGCCATGACTCGATCGAGACCTGCGCGGACCTGGTCGCCGCTTCGAGGGTGTCGCCGAGGCCCACCCCGAGCGTGACCGCCAGCGGCACGAGGATGTGGTCCACACCATGGTCGTCGGTGCCGAAATGACCGGCGACCTCCAGGGTGATGTACCCGTGCAGGGCACTCCAGAGCTGCGCGGCGACGGCGAACTCCGGAGCGGGACGGAACCGGCCGGCCTCGATCACCCGGGACGCGGCGCGGAGAAGGTAGTTGAAGGCCTTGATGCCTTCCTCGCCGAGGTGCTTCCGGGTCTCCTCGTCGGTCATGTCGCCCAGCGCCGCCTTCTGCCCGTTCGGCTGGCTTTGGCCGAAGGTCACCGCGTACAGCTGCGGGTTCTCCACCACGGTCCGCCGGTACGCCAAGGCCAGCGTGAGGATGTCCGCCACCGGGTCGTCGGTCTCGTGGAGCTTGGCCAGATTCGCCGAAAGCCGCCGGAATCCCTCGCGGGCGACCTCGTCCACCAGCGCGCCCATCCCGCCGAAGTGGGTGTACACGGCCATGGTCGACGCGCCGATTTCGGCCGCGAGCTTGCGGGCTTGGAGCGCCTCCGGGCCACCGTGCGAGAGCAGCCGGATGGCCGCTTCGATCAGTTTGGCCTTGACCTCGGTGGCGGCGGGCTTCGGGGGCATGCTTGCCAGTATTCCATAACCCTGTTATAAATGGCTGCATAACCGCGTTATATCCGTCGCTAGGGGGCACGTGATGGGCAACAAGTTCCTCGAAGGCAACTTCGCCCCGGTCAACCGGGAGCACACGATCACCGAACTGGCGGTCACCGGGCACGTCCCGGAGTACCTCGACGGCCGGTACCTGCGGAACGGGCCGAACCCGCTGTCCGAAGTGGACCCGGCGACCTATCACTGGTTCACGGGCGACGGGATGGTGCACGGCGTCCGGCTGCGCGACGGGCGCGCCGAGTGGTACCGCAACCGCTGGGTCCGCACCCCCGGAATGTCCGCGAGACTCGGCGAGCGATGGGCGGGCGGGCCGGCTGCCGGGATCTCCTCCCTCGGTGCCAACACCAGCGTGATCGGCCATGCCGGCAAGACCCTCGCGCTGATCGAGGGCGGCGTCACCAGCTTCGAACTGACCGACGAACTCGACACCGTCGGCGCCTGCGACTTCGACGGCACCCTGCCCGGCGGCTACACCGCCCACCCCAAACGCGACCCGGAGACCGGCGAACTGCACGCCGTGTCCTACTTCTTCGGCTGGGGCAACAAGGTCCAGTACTCGGTGATCGACGCCGAGGGCCACGCGCGGCGCAAGGTCGACATCGAGGTCACCGGATCACCGATGATGCACGACTTCTCCCTGACCGAGAAGTACGTCGTCTTCTACGACCTGCCGGTCACCTTCGAGGTCGAAGAGGCCGTCGCCGCGTCCGTCCCGTCGTTCCTGCGGACCCCGGCCCGGCTGGTGATGTCCGCGCTCTTGGGCAAGGTGAAGGTGCCGGACCCCGTGACCGCGAGGCTGCGCCAGCGCATCCGGGGCAACGCGGACTTCCCGTACCGGTGGAACCCGAAGTACCCGGCGCGGATCGGTGTCATGCCGAGGGAGGGCGGCAACGGCGACGTCCGCTGGTTCGAGGTCGAGCCGTGCTACGTGTTCCATCCGATGAACGCCTACGACGACGGCGACAGCGTCGTGCTCGACATCGTCCGGCATCCCAAGATGTTCGACAGCGAACTGCGCGGGCCCGCCGAAGGACCGCCGACCCTGGATCGCTGGACCGTCGACCTGAACGTGGGCAAGGTGATCGAGGAACGCCTCGACGACCAGGGGCAGGAGTTCCCGCGCGTGGACGAGCGGCTGGTCGGACGTCCGCACCGGTTCGGTTACTCGGTGTCCACAGGGGACGGATCGGCGTCCTCCGGCGCACTGCTGAAGCACGACCTGGGGAAGCGGTCGGTCCAGCGCCGGGAATTCGGCGACGGCGCCCAGGTCGGGGAGTTCGTCTTCGTACCGTCCTCTGTGGACGCCGCCGAAGACGACGGCGTGCTGATGGGGTTCGTCTACGACGCCGCGACGCGGAAGAGCGATCTCACGATCCTGGACGCGGAAACCCTGGAGACCGTCGGCGCCGTGCACCTGCCCGACCGGGTGCCGAACGGCTTCCACGGCAACTGGGTGGGCGCCTGAAGTCAGCCGAGCCCGAGCACGCGGTGCTCGCCGGTGTAGAGGTTCATGCTGTCGTCCCGCAGGAAACCGATGAGGGTCATGCCGTTCTCCTCGGCCAGTTCGGCGGCCAGCGACGACGGCGCGGAAACGGCCGCGAGCAGGCCGATCCCGGCCATGGCCGCCTTCTGCACCAGTTCGAACGAGGCGCGGCCGGACACCAGCAGACCGGTGTCCCCCGCGGGGATCCGGCCTTCCTGCAACGCCCACCCGAGCACCTTGTCGACGGCGTTGTGCCTGCCGACGTCCTCCCGGACGACGGCGAGGTTCCCCTCGGTGTCGAACAGGGCGGCCGCGTGCAGCCCGCCGGTGCTGGCGAAGACCTTCTGCTGGGTGCGCAGCGTGTCGGGGAGCTTGGACAGGACGTCGGTGCTCACGGCGAACTCGGACTTCCCCGGGGAAAACCGGCTTCGCAGCTTCACCGCGTCGAGCGCGGCCTTCCCGCAGACGCCGCACGATGACGTCGTGTAGAAGTTGCGCTCGACCCCGGTCTCCGGCGGGGCGACACCCTCGGCCAGCGCGACGTCCAGCACGTTGTAGGTGTTGCGGCCCTGATCGTCGACGCCGTCGCAATACCGGGCGACCGCCACGTCCTCGCGGGAGGCGAGCACGCCCTCGGACAACAGGAACCCGTGCGCCAATTCGACGTCGTTGCCGGGTGTCCGCATGGTGACCGCGAGTGCCTTGCCGCCGACCCGGATCTCCAGCGGCTCTTCGGCCGCCAGCGCGTCGGGCCGTCGCACGTCACGGTTCGCGGAGATCTTCCGCACCGGACGGCGCACCGTCACCCTGCCCACTTGTCCACCCTTCTGGCCGGTTCATTCCACACCTGGCTACTGCAACGTCGGGAATTAAGTAATACATTCCCACTGCACATCCCCAGAGTACGGAGGCGCCGGATGGCTGTCGGCTTCCTGGACCGTTCCCGCATCGTCGCGCCACCCGGCTGGAGCCGCTGGCTGGTGCCGCCCGCCGCGCTGGCGGTCCATCTGTCCATCGGGCAGGCGTACGCGTGGAGCGTCTTCAAACCCCCGCTGGAGAAGACCCTCGGTCTCACCGGCACGCAGAGCGCGCTCCCGTTCCAGCTCGGCATCGTGATGCTCGGGCTCTCGGCGGCCTTCGGCGGGACGCTGGTCGAGCGCAACGGTCCACGCTGGGCGATGTTCGTCTCGATGGTCTGCTTCAGCTCCGGCTTCCTGCTCTCCGCGCTCGGCGTGGCGACGTCGCAGTACTGGCTCGTCGTCCTCGGCTGGGGCGGGATCGGCGGCATCGGGCTCGGGATCGGCTACATCTCGCCGGTGTCGACGCTGATCAAGTGGTTCCCGGACCGCCCGGGGATGGCCACCGGGATCGCGATCATGGGCTTCGGTGGCGGCGCGCTGATCGCCTCCCCGTGGTCGGCGCAGATGCTGGGCGCGGCGCCGTGGTCGATCGGGACGGTCGCGACCGCGTTCCTGGTGCACGGCCTGGTCTACGCCGTCTTCATGAGTCTCGGGATCCTGCTGGTCCGGGTGCCCGCCGACGACTGGAAGCCCCAGGGCTGGGAGCCGAAGACCGAGCACGGCAACGCGATGATCACCACCGCGAACGTGTCGGCGCGCAACGCCATCAGGACACCGCAGTTCTGGTGTCTCTGGGTGGTCCTGTGCTTCAACGTGACCGCGGGGATCGGCATCCTGGAGAAGGCGTCGCCGATGATCGCGGACTTCTTCCGCGAGACCCCGACCCCGGTCGGCACCGCGGCCGCGGCCGGGTTCGTCGCCCTGCTCTCGCTGACCAACATGCTCGGCCGGTTCGTCTGGTCGTCCACTTCGGACCTGGTGGGGCGCAAGAACATCTACCGGCTCTACCTCGGCGCCGGCGCCCTGCTGTACCTCGTGATCGCGTTGACCACCAACGCCTCGAAGCTCGTGTTCGTCCTGTGCGCCATGCTGATCCTGTCCTTCTACGGCGGCGGTTTCGCGACCGTCCCGGCGTACCTGAAGGATCTTTTCGGCACCTATCAGGTGGGGGCGATCCACGGCAGGCTGCTGACCGCGTGGTCGATGGCCGGGGTGCTCGGGCCGCTCATCGTCAACGCCATCGCCGACAGCCAGCAGGCGGCGGGCAAGGTCGGCCCCGACCTCTACACGACGTCGTTGTTCATCATGATCGGCCTGCTGGTCGTCGGCTTCGTGGCCAACGAACTGGTGCGGCCGGTGAACCCGAAGTTCCACGAGCCCGGCTCGACCGGCGCGGCCGTGAGGAGTGAGACCCGATGACCGAACAGGCTCCCGAGCGCCGCCGCGCCGGCCTGATGGTGCTGGCGTGGCTGTGGGTGGCGCTCCCGTTCGCCTACGGCGTCTACGAACTGTTCCGGAAGGTGGTCCAGCTCTTCGGTGGCTGACCCGCGTAGGGTTCGGCCCGTGGGTGTACTGGTGACCGGGGCGTCGCGTGGCATCGGCCGGGCGATCGCCCGTGCTTTCGCGGAACAGGGCGAGCGTGTCGTCGTCCACTACGCCGGCAACCGGGAGGACGCCGAGCGGACCTTCGGTGGCCTTCCGGGCGATGGCCACGGGCTCATACGGGGCGACCTCGCGGATCCCGAGGTGGCGCAACGGATCGCGGACGAGGCCGAATCCCTTGTGGACGGAGTCGACGTGCTGGTGAACAACGCCGCCGTCGCGACGTCGCCCGCGACGGCCCATCCGGTCGCCGAAGTGTCCTATGCGGACTGGCAGCGGATCTGGCGGCGAACGGTCGAGGTCAACCTGCTCGGCACCGCGAACGTGACCTATTGCGTCGCGCGGCACATGATCGCGCGCGGCGCTCCCGGCCGGGTCGTCAACATCGGGTCGCGGGGCGCCTTCAAGGGCGAGCCCGACCATCCGGCGTACGGGGCGAGCAAGGCCGCGCTGCACTCGCTCGGGCAGTCGCTCGCGGTGTCCCTCGCCCCGCACGGCATCGCCGTGACCTCGGTCGCGCCCGGGTTCACCGCCACCGACCGGGTCGCCGGCCGTCTCGAAGGCGAGAGCGGCGAGGCCCTGCGCGGGCAGAGCCCGTTCGGCCGGGTCGGGACGCCGGAGGAGGTCGCGGCCGCGGTGCGCTACCTCGCTTCCGCCGAGGCCACCTGGGCTTCGGGGGCGATCCTCGACCTGAACGGGGCCTCGCATCTGCGGATGTGAAGTGGATCACTTGTGCAGCATCGGCGGCCTCTCGTGCGTCCTAGGAATGTGCACAAGCTGGGGAAGGTCCTCGTCGCCGCGCTCGCGGTGGCCATTTTCGGTGGGACCGCGTACGGATACACGACGATGAGCTCGCTGGACGGTGTCACCCGCGAGGACCTCATCGATTCCCCGGAACCAGGGGAGCGGCCCGCCGACGGTTCGCTGGACATTCTGCTGGTCGGCCGCGATTCGCGGACCGACGCCCAGGGCAACCCGCTGTCGCCGGAGATCCTGCGCGAGCTGCGGACCGGCGCGAACGGCGACGACCTGACCGACACGCTCATCGTGCTGCGCATCCCCAACGGGCAACAGGCGGTGAAGGCCTTCTCCATCCCGCGCGACTCCTGGGTCGCGCAACCGGGCGAGAAGGACAAGAGCAAGATCAACGAGATCTTCGGCCGGACCAAGTTCGCCGTGGCGGGCGAACTGCGCAAGCAGGGCAAAACCGACAAGGCCGAGATCGACAAGCAGGCGATCACCGCCGCGCGGAAGGCGACCCTGAAGGCGGTCGAGGAGCTCGCCGGGCTCAAGATCGACCACTTCGCCGAGGTCAACCTGCTGAGCTTCTACGAGATCAGCAAGGCCGTCGGCGGGGTCGAGGTGTGCCTGAACAAGGCCACCAAGGACCGTGATTCCGGCGCGGACTTCCCCGCCGGACGGCAGACGATCCAGGGCGCCGACGCGCTCGCCTTCGTCCGCCAGCGCAAGAACCTGCCCCGCAGCGACCTCGACCGCGTGCGCCGTCAGCAGGTGTTCCTCGCCGGACTGGCGAAGCAGGTGCTGTCGGGCGGGACGCTGGCGAATCCCGCCCGGGTCTCCGAACTGATCGACGCGGTGAAGCGGTCGGTCATCCTCGACGGTTCGTGGGATCTGCTCGACTTCGTACGGCAGATGCGCGGTGTCTCCGGCGGCGGCATCGCGTTCGAGACGATCCCGGTGGTCAACCCCGACTACCGCTACGACCCGAGGCACCCCACGTGGACCGCCGTGCAGGTGGATCCCGCCCAGGTGCGTGCCTTCGCCGCCTCGCTGATCGGCGCCCCGCCCGCCGCCACCTCGCAGGCACCCGCCGGGCCCACGGTCGACGTCGTCAACGCCAGCGGCAAGGACGGCCTCGCCGCCCGCGTCGCGGATGTGGTGGGGGAGAAGGGGTTCACCAGGGGGGACACCAAGGCCGAGGCCGGGCGCCGCACTTCCGTCGTCCGGTTCAGCGACGCGTCCGGTCCCGCCGCGGAGATCGCGAAGCTGCTCGGCGGACTGGACGTCCAGAAAGCCGATTCGGTCGCGGCAGGCCATGTCGAGGTCGTGCTGGGCCAGGTCTACAAAGGACCGGGTTCGTCCTCGGGCGGCGGGGGAGCGCCCGGTCAGGGCGACCAGCCGATCACCCCCGACACCGCGGGATGTATCGACTGAGGGTCATTCCCCGGGTGGGATCTCGCCGTTCTTGGCGACCGGAAGGCCCAGCTGAACCGGCTCGGTGATGACGACCTCCTCGGTGGGGAAATGCGCCAGTACCGGGTTCAGGCCTAAGGTGCGGTCGCCGGTTCCAGCCGCACCACGATCGCCTTCGACACCGGGGTGTTCGACTTGTCCGCCACCGAATCCAGTGGCACCAAGGCGTTCGCCTCGGGGAAGTACGCCGCGGCGCAGCCGGGCGCGGTCGGATAGGAAACCACCCGGAACCGCGGGGCCCGGCGATCGCCGTCGCGCCATTCCGAGACCAGATCGACCATCGCGCCGTCGGTCAGCCCGAGCGAGACCAGATCGCCGGGGTTGACCAGCACCACGCGCCGGGCGTCCTCGATCCCGCGGTAGCGGTCGGAAAGGCCGTAGATCGTGGTGTTGTACTGGTCGTGGCTGCGCATCGTCTGCAGCAACAGCCTGCCTTCGGGGACTCGCGGATATTCGAGTTCCGAGACGGTGAAGTTCGCCTTGCCGTTGGCCGTTCCGTTGAACTGCCGGGAATCGCGCGGCGCGTGCGGGAGGACGAACCCGTCGGGCTCGCGGACGCGGGCGTTGTAGTCGTGGCAACCGGGGACGACGCGGGCGATCCGCTCGCGGATGAGGTCGTAGTCGCGGTGGAAGTCCCGCCACGGCACGGCGTGCCCGGCCCCCAGCAGTGCCTCCGCGAGGTGGCAGATGATCGCGACTTCGGACAGCAGATGCTCACTGGCCGGGGTCAGCCGCCCGCGTGAGGTGTGCACCTGCGACATCGAGTCCTCGACGGTGACGAACTGGTCGCCGCACGCCTGCGTGTCGCGTTCGGTGCGGCCGAGGGTGGGCAGGATCAGGGCCGTCTTGCCGGGGACGACGTGCGAGCGGTTGAGCTTCGTCGACACGTGCGCGGTCAGCGAGCACGACTTGAGCGCCTTCTCGGTCAGCTCGGTGTCCGGCGTGGCGGAGGCGAAGTTGCCGCCGACGGCGAAGAAGACCTTGCCCTTGCCGTCCCGCATCGCGCGGATCGCGGCCACGGTGTCGTAGCCGTGCTCGCGCGGGACCTTGATGCCGAACTCGTCGTCGAGGCTGTCCATGAACGACTCCGGCATCTTCTCCCAGATGCCCATCGTCCGGTCGCCCTGGACGTTGGAGTGCCCGCGCACCGGGCACAGTCCCGCGCCCGGTTCGCCGATCATGCCGCGGACCAGCGCCAGGTTGGCGATCTCGGAGATCGTCTGCACGGCGTGCTTGTGCTGGGTCAGGCCCATCGCCCAGCAGTAGATGGTCCGCTCCGAGGTCGCGATCAACCGTGCCAGCCGCTCGATCTGCTCGCGCGGCAGCCCGGTCGCGGCGCCGACCTCCGACCAGTCGATCTCCCGCAGGTGTTTCGCGTAGTTCTCGAAGCCTTCGGTGGACGACTCGACGAAGGCGCGGTCGACGATCGTGCCCGGGGTCTCCTGCTCCCATCGCAGCAAGAGGTGCCCGATCGCCTGGAACAGCGCGAGGTCCCCGCCGAGCCGGATCTGCGCGAACTCGTCGGCGAGCGGGGTGCCCTTGCCGATCACGCCGCGGACGTTCTGCGGGTTCTTGAACCGCATCAGGCCGGCTTCGGGCAGCGGGTTGACCGCCATGATCTTGGCCCCGTTGGCCTTGGCCTCCTCCAGCGCGGACAGCATGCGCGGGTGGTTGGTGCCCGGGTTCTGGCCGACCACGACGATCAGGTCCGCCTTGTGGATGTCGGCGAGCGACACCGAGCCCTTGCCGATCCCGGTGGTGGCCGAGAGCGCGGCACCGGAGGACTCGTGGCACATGTTGGAGCAGTCCGGCAGGTTGTTGGTGCCGTAGGAGCGCACGAGCAGCTGGTAGAGGAACGCGGCCTCGTTGCTGGTGCGGCCGGAGGTGTAGAAGATCGCCTCGTTCGGGTCTGCCAGCGCCCGCAGTTCGTCCGCGATCAGGGTGAACGCGTCGTCCCAGGAAATGGGCTCGTAATGCGACGCGCCCTCGCGCAACACGAACGGTTCGGTGATCCGGCCCTGCTGGCCGAGCCAGTAGTCGGTCTTCTCCGCCAGATCGTGGATGGAGTGCTCGGCGAAGAACGCGCGGCCCACCCGGCGCTTGGTCGCCTCCTCGGCGACCGCCTTCGCGCCGTTCTCACAGAACTCCGCGAGCTTGCGGTGCTCGCCGTCGACCTCGCGCGGCTCCGGCCAGGCACAGCCGGGGCAGTCGAAGCCCTCGCGCTGGTTGAGCAGCCGCAGCGTCTTCACCGTGCGCGCGGCACCCATCTGCTCCATGCCGCGCTTCAAGGAGACGGCGACCCCGGGGATCCCGGCCGCCCAGCCCTTCGGTTTCCCGACTTCGAGCTCTGTCTCGTCAACGTCGTTCGCGGGTGCTTCGCGCGTCATGGCTCCATCGTGCGCCTAGACGTTCCCAAGCGCGACCGAGGGCCCCGCCTACGGCGCGTTTCGTCCTCTGAATGCGGTACTTGCACACGCAAGTACCGCATTCAGAGGACGAAACGCGCTGGAATGTCAGGACTCGGTGACGAGCCGGGTGATCTGCGATTCGTCATAGGGGAACCACGGCGTCTCGTTGACCCCGCGGGTCTGGACCGCGTTCACCGTCACCGCGGCCACGACCAGCACGATCAGGCCGACGATCGCGGCGATCCCCGGCCACCGGCTCGCACCCGGCTCGCGGTAACCGCCCGCCGCCGCGCCCGCCTTCCGCTGCTTGCGGCGCTTCTTCTTGAGTTCCTTTTTCGCACCGAGCCAGGCGTCCAGCTCCGCGTGCTTCTGCCAGTTCGGGTCGACCAAGTCCGGATGGGTCTCGATCCGCCGGTCTTCTTCGTCCATATGGCCCTGATCCCCCGGGTGATCGTGATTCGTCGCCGAATTCCACCGGCCACCTTACCCGGGCCGCCACCCGTCACGGCCGGTGAGGAACTCGGCAGAGAGGGTTCGTAGACTTGGCAACTGTGACCGAGAACGCCCAGCAGCAGCAGACCGACCTTCCGGGTGCCTGGAACCCGGCCGACGAAGAAGCCTCGCTCTACCAGCGTTGGGTAGACGCCGGGTACTTCACGGCCGACCCCACGTCGGACAAGCCGCCGTTCACGGTAGTCATCCCGCCCCCGAACGTGACCGGTTCGCTGCACATCGGGCACGCGTTCGAGCACACCCTCATCGACGCCATCACCCGCTACCACCGCATGCTCGGCGACGAGACGCTGTACCTGCCGGGGATGGACCACGCGAGCATCGCGGTCCACGCCCTGGTCGAGAAGCAGCTCCGCGCCGAAGGCACCAGCCGCCGCGAGCTCGGCCGCGAGGCCTTCGTCGAGCGCGTCTGGCAGTGGAAGCAGGAGCACGGCGGCCGGATCCTCGCCCAGATGAAGCGTCTCGGCGAGGGTGTCGACTGGACCCGTGAGCGGTTCACCATGGACGACGGCCTGTCCAAGGCCGTCAACACGATCTTCAAGAAGCTCTTCGACGATGGCCTCATCTACCGCGCCGAGCGGCTGGTCAACTGGTCGCCGGAGCTGCGGTCGGTGCTGTCCGACGCCGAGGTGAAGCACGAGGAGGTCGAGGGTGAACTCGTCTCCATGCGCTACGGCGACGGCGAGAACGCGATCGTCGTGGCCACCACCCGGATGGAGACGATGCTCGGCGACACCGCCGTCGCGGTCCACCCGGACGACGAGCGCTACACGCACCTCATCGGCACCGAGGTCGAACTGCCGCTGACCGGGCGCCGGATCCCGATCGTCGCGGACAAGCACGTCGACCCGGAGTTCGGCACCGGCGCGGTCAAGGTGACCCCCGCGCACGACCCGAACGACTTCGAGATCGGCCAGCGCCACGACCTGCCGATGATCACGATCATGGACGAGCAGGGCCGGATCGCGGGCACCGGCACCGAGTTCGACGGCATGGACCGCTTCGAGGCCCGTGTCGCGGTGCGGGAGAAGCTGCGCGAGCAGGGCCGCATCGTCGCCGAGAAGCGTCCGTACCTGCACAGCGTCGGGCACTCCGAGCGCTCGAAGGAGCCGATCGAGCCGCGGCTTTCACTGCAGTGGTTCGTCAAGGTCGGCCCGCTCGCGAAGGCGGCGGGCGACGCGGTGCGCGACGGCCGGGTGGACGTCCACCCGCCGGAGATGGAGAAGCGCTACTTCGACTGGGTCGACAACCTGCACGACTGGTGCATCTCGCGCCAGCTGTGGTGGGGCCACCGCATCCCGGTCTGGTACGGCCCGGACGGCGAAGTCGTCTGCGTCGGACCGGACGAGGAGCCGCCCTCGGGCGAGGGCTGGACCCAGGACCCGGACGTCCTCGACACCTGGTTCTCCTCGGGCCTGTGGCCTTTCTCGACCCTCGGCTGGCCGGAGAAGACGCCGGACCTCACCAAGTTCTATCCGACGTCGGTGCTGGTCACCGGCTACGACATCCTGTTCTTCTGGGTCGTGCGGATGATGATGTTCGGCCTCTACGCCACCGGTGAGGCGCCGTTCAAGACCATCGCGCTGCACGGCATGGTCCGTGACCAGTACGGCAAGAAGATGTCGAAGACCGCGGGCAACGGTGTCGACCCCATCGAGTGGATGGACCGCTACGGCACCGACGCGCTGCGGTTCACCCTCACGCGTGGCGCCAACCCGGGCACCGACGTGCCGATCGGCGAGGAATGGGTCGCGGGCTCCCGGAACTTCACCACGAAGCTCTGGAACGCCAGCAAATTCGCCATGATGAACGGCGCGGACGCGAACGCCCCGCTGCCCGCCCCGGCGGAACTCACCGAGGCCGACCGCTGGATCCTCGGCAGGCTCGGCGGCGTCGTGAAGGACGTGACCGAGTACCTGGCGGATTACCAGTTCGCCAAGGCCACCGACACGCTCTACCAGTTCACCTGGACCGAGCTCTGCGACTGGTACCTGGAACTGTCGAAGGTCCAGGTCTTCCAGGGTGACGAGGCCCGCGTGACGGCGACGCGCGCGGTGCTGGGGCACGTGTTCGACACGGTGCTGAAGCTGTTGCACCCGTTCATCCCGTTCATCACCGAGAAGCTGTGGACGGCACTGACCGGCCGCGAGTCGCTGGTGATCGCCCCGTGGCCGGTGGCGGACTCCTCGTACGCCGACGCGGTGGCGGACAAGCGGATCGCGGACGTGCGGAAACTGGTCACCGAGGTCCGCCGGTTCCGCGCCGACCAGGGCCTCAAGCCCAGCCAGAAGGTGGCGGCGCGGCTGTCGGGTGACGGCTTCGCCGAGATCACCGGGCACGACGAGCCGATCCGCTCGCTGGTCCGGCTCACCCGGCCGGAGGACGGCTTCGCGCCGAGCGCGTCGATCGAGGTCGGGTTGTCGACCGGTGTCGTCACCGTCGAGCTGGACCTGTCCGGCACGATCGACGTCGCCGCGGAACGCAAGCGTCTGCGGAAGGACCTCGGCGCGGCGGAGAAGGAACTGGCGCAGGCCGAGGCCAAACTCGGCAACCAGTCCTTCATCGACAAGGCACCGGAACCGGTGATCGGCAAGATCCGGGCCCGCAAGGAGACCGCGGTCGCCGACATCGAGCGCATCAACGCCCGGCTGGCGACACTGCCCGCCTCCTGACGAGCGCAATGAAGGGGCCTTTCATCGCAAAATTCGCGATGAAAGGCCCCTTCATTGCACGCGCGATGGCTCAGCGGAGGTGACGCAGGATCACGCCGGTCACTCCCACCATCCCGGTCCGGTAGGGGTGATACGCCGCCGCGGCGAGCAATTTCGTGTGCTGCCCGTTGATCCACGCGGCACCGCGGGGCGCGCACGCGTCATGTCCGGCGGACGGACCGAAGGTGTCCACAAAGGACGCCTTGCCGTCGGCGGCGACGGCCTTCTCGATCGCGGAATTCAACGCCTTCTCGACGTCGTTGAGCCAGGCGTAGTCGCCTTCGGCGAAGGGGAGGATGTCCGGGCAGTAGCCGGATTCGGGCGCGATCCGCGGGTAGCCGATGACGAGCACGTCGGCGCGCGGCGAGCGGGCGTGGATCCCGGCCAGCACCTTCTCGACGTTCTTGCCGGTGGCGGCGATCTTGGCCTTGACGGTGTCGACGCCGTCGACGGTGAACCTGTCCTGGCAAGGGTTGCCGGTGGGGTCGCCCGCCCGCAGTTCCGGACAGGTGCCGACCAGCGTGCCGAAGACGCCGTAGTCGTTGCCGCCGATGCCTACGGTGACCAGGTCGGTGTTCGCGTGCAGGGCGCTGAACTGGGGCGGATTGCTGCCGAGGGTCACGTTCTGCCGCTGTGTCATGTCGGTGGTGTCGGCGCCGCCGCAGCTGATGTCGGTGAAGGAACGCACCCGTAGCGCCGCGGCGAGGAGCGACGGGTAATTCTGGGTCGATTTGCCGCAGAAGAGCGGAACGAGCCGGGGGAGCGGGATGAGCGGGCCGGAGGTGTAGGAATCACCCAGCGCGACGTAATTCCGGTAAGACCGCTCGGCGGCGGTGGCCGCCGTGGCGGAGACGATCAGCAGGGCGACGGTCGAAACGGCCGCGAACAGGACGCGTCTTGAGCGCATGAGGACCCCGATCTCCGTACTGGATGGCCTTTCAAAAATGAACCGGATCCGGCCGGTCCGGCGCCGCCGATCGGGTGGTCGGGCCCCGGCTTCACCCGCTTGGGGTGTCACATGAGGTGATCGTCTTCTCGCCTGCGGTACACGAGGAGGTAGCGGTAGAAGAGCAGGTTCCGGATTTCGCTCCCCGGCAGCAGCCGGGCCGCGTCGCGCCGGATGCGGTGCATCGGCGGGAACGTCTCCACGATCGGCGCCGTCGGCAGCGGATCGATCCCGCCGTTCAGCCGCTCGCCCGCGTACACGATCACCCTGGCCAGCGCGTTGATCGGCGAGGCGACGAGGGCGCGGGCGTAGTCCGCGGGCGTGCTGGGCCTGCCGAGGCCGAGCACGGCGAGCACCCCGCCGGGGACCAGGGCGTCCCGCAGCTTCGTGACCGTGTCGAACGGGACATGGTGCAGCGAGGCGAGGCAGGAGATGAAGTCGTACGCCCCCTCCGGCAGCTTCTCGGTGACGACGTCGGCCTGCCGGTAGGAGATCGTGCCGGGGCCCGGCGAGCCCGCCGCGCGCGCGAGGTCGATCATCGGGCCGGACCGGTCGATCGCCTCGACGTGCATCCCGGTCGCGGCGAGCCGCCGGGCGAACCGTCCGCCGCCGCAGCCGACGTCCAGCGCCATCCCCGGGCCGGGCGGAAGCTGGTCGAGCAGCAGCGGGTGGTAGTGATCGTTGTGGTTGAACCCCATGCGTCGAGAGTGCCAGTAAAGCCGCACGTAGACTCGGCTCGACAGAGAGTAAGGCCAAAAGGAGAGTTCGTGCCGCGAGGTGACGGCCGGGATTCCGAAGAATTCGCAGAATCCCCGGACCTGGCAGATCTGGACAGTTTCGCCGGCGTCGACGAATTGGGGGCACGTGCCCACGATCCGTCCGACGACACCGACCCGGATCTGGACGCACCCGACGCCGCGTACCAGGCGGGCGGCGGTGCCGGCGGCGGCATCGGCGGAGTCGGGCAGCTGGGGGACAACCTCGCGCTCGGCCCGGTTCCCGACCTTGTCGCGCCCGAGGAGATGGAGCTGCACGAACTGGACGATCCGGGCGACGAACCCGCCCCGTCCGATCCGAACGGCGAGCAGGCGCGCCGCGAACTGCTCGCGGTCGAGGCCGAGCTGAACCTGCGCTGGCCCGAGACCAAGATCGAGCCGTCCCTCGCCCGCATCGCGGCGCTGGTCAACCTCATGGGTGAGCCGCACCGCGGGTACCCGGTGCTGCACGTCGCCGGGACCAACGGCAAGGGCTCGACCACCAGGATGATCGACGCGCTCCTGACCCGCATGGGCCTGCGCGTCGGCCGGTACACGAGCCCGCACCTGCAGCTGGTCACCGAGCGGATCGCGCTCGACGGCGCCCCCATCTCCGCCGCCGCGTACGTCGATCTGTACCGCGACGTCGCGCCGTACGTGACCATGGTGGACAACGCGGGCGGACCCGACGCGGTACCGATGAGCAAGTTCGAGGTGCTCACCGGGATGGCGTTCGCGGCCTTCGCCGACGCGCCCGTCGAGGCCGCCGTCATCGAAACCGGCCTCGGTGGCTCCTGGGACGCCACCAACGTCGCGGACGGCGACGTCGCCGTCATCACCCCGATCGGTGTCGACCACGTCGAGTACTTCGGCGGCGATCCGGCCAAGGCGGCGGTGGAGAAGTCCGGGATCATCAAATCCGGCAGCGTCGCGGTCATCGCCGAGCAGGACCCCGAAGTCCAGAAGATCCTGCTGGAACGCGCCGTCGAGGTCGACGCCAGCGTCGCCCGCGCGGGCAGCGAATTCGGCGTGCTGGAGCGTGAAATCGCCGTCGGTGGGCAGATGCTGAAGCTGCAGGGCCTCGGCGGGGTGTACGAAGAGATCTTCCTGCCGCTGCACGGCGCGCACCAAGCCGCCAACGCCGCACTCGCGCTGGCCGCCGTCGAAGCGTTCTTCGGCGCGGGCAAGGACAGGCAGCTGGTCGTCGAAGCCGTCCGCGAGGCCTTCGCGGAGGTCGAGACCCCCGGCAGGCTGGAGCGCGTCCGCGCCGCACCGACCGTGCTACTCGACGCCGCCCACAACCCGCACGGCGCCAAGGCACTCGCCACCACCGTCGCCGAGGAGTTCGCGTTCCGGCGGCTCGTCGCCGTCGTCGGCGTGATGGCGGAGAAGGACGCCCGCGGCATCCTGGACGCCCTCGAACCGGTCGTGTCCGAGATCGTCGTCACCAAGAACTCGTCCCCGCGCGCGATGCCGCTCGACGAACTCAACGACATCGCCATCTCGATCTTCGGCGAAGACCGCGTCGTGGCCGAAGCGAGCCTCGACTCCGCGATCGAAACCGCCATCGGCCTCGTCGAGCAGAGCGACGACCCCGAGGAACCGCTCGCGGGCGGAGGCGTGCTGGTCACCGGCTCGGTCGTCACCGCGGGCGAAGCCAGGACCATGTTCGGTAAGGAGCCGGCGTGAGCGACGAGACCCCGAAGCCACCGGCCAAGGACCCCATGAAGTCCTTCCGCGGCGTGATGGCCGGTTCCCTGATCATGGAGGGCATCACCGTCGCGCTCGCGCTGCCCGTGGTGGCGAAACTCGGCGGTGGCGTCGGTTCGCTCACCGGCTGGTCGGTGATCGTGATCGCGGTCGCGCTGATCGTGCTGTGCGGTTTCCTGAAGAAGCCCTGGGCGGTGCCCGCGGTGCTGGTGCTGCAGGTCGCGCTGATCGCGTTCTTCGTCGCGCTGCCCGCCGTGGCGATCCTCGGGGTGATCTTCCTCGGGATCTGGCTGTGGCTGCTGTGGCTGCGGCGGGACGTGGCGCGGCGGATGGCGGCCGGAACGCTCCCGAGTCAGCAGCAGCAGGCCGGGTAGCCACTACGGCTGAGCCCGGCGCCCCGGCTCTCTTCACACCTTCCGCCAGTACATGAAGGCCCCCTTCTTGCGCCAGGCGCAAGGAAGGGGGCCTTCATGTACTTCGACCGAGTACCGGGTACAGCCGGGACCCCGAAATTCCCCACGCGTACACGCCCCGGCCCACGCGACGTCACCAGTGATCACCTTAAACATCCTACCTTTGGCCCCGTTCATATCGGCGTAACTGAATGTGGGTGTTCGATGGATCGCAGGTCGTTCATGCTGGCCACGGGTGGCGCGGTGGCCGCGACCGCCGCGCTGAGCCTCCCGGCGGAGGCCACTCCCGGCCGTGGCCCGCTCGGCCCGGCCGTGCGGTTCAACATCATCAGCGACATCCAGGGCGACTTGGCCGATTTCGGCAAGGCCCTGGACGACATCGAGACCACCAACCCGCACGGCGCCGGTCTCGGCGTGGCGGGCGACATCACGCCGCGCGGCTACGACTTCGAGTACGCGCAGGTGCGCTCGGTGCTGGACAAACATCCGCATCCGAGAACCGTGGCCTGGGCCATCGGCAACCACGAGTTCTACGTGCCGAAGTGGCGGGACCCCGACACGCTCGCTCAGGAGAGCTGGCCCAACGGCACTACCGAGGACTCGCTGTTCCGCAGTTTCTACAACTTCGCCGGGCGCAACACGGTCTATTCGGAGACGTCGTTCGGCGGGGTTCCGGTGTTGTGCCTCGGAACCGAGCGCTACGCCAAATACCACGACCCGAAGCTGTGGGACGAGGTGTGGCTCAGCGACCGGCAATTCGCGTGGCTGGAACAACGGCTGGCCTACTGGGACCGCCGGCGCAAACCGGTGATGGTGCTGACCCATCACCCGTTGCCGAACACCGTGTCCGGCACCCGCAACAAGCTCTACCTCAACGACTACCTCCAGGCCGACCGGCTGCTGGCTATTCTCGGCAAATACCGCGACGTGTTCCTGTTCTCCGGGCACACCCATTGGGACCTCACCCTGTCCGACTGGGTGACCCGCCGGGTCGTTCCGGGCAGCGGCAACCTCGAAGGCTTCACGGTGGTCAACACCGGCGCCGTGCAGACCGGCTGGGTGGACGACGGCAAGGGCGGCGAGAAATCTTTGGGCGGCGGCTTCAACCAGGGTCTCCAGATCGAGGTGTACCACCGCGCCGTCGTGATCAAGGCACGCGACTTCACCACCGGAACCTGGCTCAAGCAGATCACCGTGCCGCTGCGGGACAGCCTCTGATGGCCCACTCGTTCATCGCCGCGCAAACCGCCGTTGGCCCGTCGGCCGTCACCACGGGATAGAACCGCGCCATGACCGCAACCCGCCACAATCGTCGCGCGCTGCTCAAAGCCGGTCTCACCGGCGCCGGGGCCGTCGCGGGCGGACTGCTCCTGCCCGCGACGGCCGCGGCGGCCACCGCGAGCGCCACCGGAACCCCGCTGATCCGCGGCGATCGCCCGGTGCTGACCCACGGCGTCCAATCCGGCGACATCACCACCGGCTCCGGCATCGTCTGGTCTCGCGCCGACCGGCCTTCGCGGCTGATCGTCGAGATCTCCAGGGATTCCTCCTTCCGCCACACGCGCCGTGTGCGCGGGCCGGTGATGAGCCCGGACACCGGTGGCACGGGCAAGGTCCGCGTCGCCGGGCTCGCACCGGGGACCGAGGTCCACTACCGTGTGACCGCCGAAGCCCTCGACGGACGCGCGTGCAGCGAACCGGTCACCGGCCGGTTCGCCACCGCGCCGGTCGGCCGCTCGGACGTCCGCCTGGTGTGGTCCGGCGACGTCGCCGGGCAGAACTGGGGGATCAACCCCGAACGCGGCGGGATGACGATCTATCGCGCGATGGCCGACCGCCGTCCGGACCTGTTCCTGCACTGCGGCGACACGGTGTACGCCGACGCGCCGCTCACCGAGACCGTCGCGCTCCCTGGTGGCCGCGTATGGCGCAACATCGTCACGCCGGAGAAGGCGAAGGTCGCCGAGACGCTCGACGAGTACCGCGGTCAGTTCGCCTACAACCTCCTCGACGACAACCTCAAGCGGTTCACCGCGGACGTTCCCGCCTATGTGCAGTGGGACGACCACGAAGTAGTCAACAATTGGTATCCGGGGGAAATCCTCGACGACCGTCCCGAATACACCGAGAAACGCGTCGACGTGCTCGCCGCCCGCGCGTTCCAGGCGTTCCACGAATGGCATCCGATCGACCGGCGCCAGGCGGTCGACGGCCGGGTCTACCGCAACTTCCGCCACGGTTCCCGCGCCGAGATCTTCGTCCTGGACATGCGGACCTACAAGGACGCCAACGTCGCCGACCAGACCAAACCCGGCCGGATCCTCGGCGAGCGCCAGGCGCGCTGGCTCGTCGACGCGCTCGACCGCAGCACGGCCACCTGGAAGATCGTCCAGGCCGACCTTCCGATCGGATTGACCGTCCCGGACGGCAAGGGCATCGAGGGCGTCGCGAACGGCCTGCCCGGCGCCCCCGGCGGCCGCGAGACCGAACTCGCCTGGGTGCTGCGGGAGATCTCGCGGCGCAAGGTACGCAACGTCGTCTGGTTGACCGCGGACGTGCACTACACCGCGGCGCACCACTACTCGCCGGATCGCGCGTCGTTCACCGATTTCGACCCGTTCTGGGAGTTCGTCTCCGGTCCGCTCAACGCCGGTGCGTTCGGCCCGAACACGCTCGACCCGACCTTCGGGCCGGAGGCCGTCTTCGTGCACGCCCCGCCCGCCGCGAACACGTCGCCCGCCGACGGGTTCCAGCACTTCGGCGAGGTGAACATCGACGGACGGAGCGGTGCGCTCACTGTGGACTTGAGGGACGCTACGGGCGCTTCGCTGTGGTCGAAGACCCTTCAGCCCCAACGCTGAGCAGTTCCGTCAAGACGGCGAGGTCGGCGGCGCCGGTGTGGAAGAGGTCCACCGAGGCCGCGGGATCCGAGTAGTCGCCGCTGTCGATTTCCTTGGCGTACATCGGAAGCACCGAGATGATCGGCTCGAACCATTTGGTGGCGTACGGCAGGAGGGTCTCGGCTTCGCGTCCGCGTGACCGCAGAGCGCTCAATACCGCGATGGCCGCGCTCGGCGAGCGGGGCGAGGCGCACCCCGAGCGCATCGAAGGCATTCCCTGGTCCGACCTGAAGTGAGTGGCGCAGCACCCAGTAGGCTCCGGGCGAATAGCACGAAACCCACCCAAGGAGAAATACCGTCGTGACTGAACGCACGCTGGTCCTCGTCAAGCCCGATGGCGTCGCGCGCGGCCTCGTCGGCGAGGTCATCTCGCGCATCGAGCGCAAGGGCCTGAAGCTCGCCGCCCTCGAACTGCGCACCGTGGAGCGCTCGGTCGCCGAGGAGCACTACGCCGAGCACAAGGAGCGCCCGTTCTTCGGCGATCTCCTCGAGTTCATCACCTCGGGCCCGCTGGTCGCGATCGCCGTCGAGGGGCCGCGCGCCATCGCCGCCTTCCGTCAGCTCGCCGGCGGCACCGACCCGGTCGAGAAGGCCACGCCGGGCACCCTGCGCGGCGACTTCGCGCTGGAGACCCAGTACAACCTGGTGCACGGCTCGGACTCCCCGGAGTCGGCCGAGCGCGAGCTCAAGCTCTGGTTCCCCGAGGTCTGACACACTCGTGGGTGGCGCGGGAAGACCGCGCCACCCACGGATCTGGGGGTGGTCGATGACACCGGACGAGTACCTGGCACGACTGCGGGAACTCACCACCGGTTTCGCGGAGATCGCGCGCACCGGGGACCACGCGGCGTCCGTGCCGTGCTGCGGCGACTGGAACCTGCGTGACCTCGTCGTCCACCTCGGCAACGTCCACCGCTGGGCGGCCGGGATCGTGCGCACCGGTGAACCCGCCCGGCAGGATTTCGAAACCGAACCGGACGAGGATCTCGCCGCCTGGTACCGCGCGGCCGCGGGCGGTTTGATCGAGGCCTTGCTCGAAGCGACGCCGGAAGACGGCGCCTGGAATTTCACCGCCGTGGCCAAGACCAAGGCCTTCTGGTTCCGCCGCCAGGTTCACGAGACCGCGGTGCACCTGCTCGACGCGCACCGCGCGACCGGAACCGAATACATCCTCGACCCGTACCTCGCCGCCGATGGCGCGGACGAGGTCCTCCTCGGCATGCTGCCGAAGGTGAAGCGCTGGCACACCCCGCCCGCGGTCACCGTTCCGGTGCTGCTGAAGACCTCCGACACCGGACACGCCTGGTTGATCACACCGCCGGGCGAAGGTGAGGTCCCCGGTTCGCGAACGGCCGATCCCGCCGAGACCGCGGGTGCCGTCGTCGAAGGGCCTGCCGAAGGACTGGACCTCCTGCTGTGGCAGCGGGTCGGTCTCGCCGAATCGGGGCTGAAGATCACCGGCGACGTCGCGGCGGCCGAGACCTTCCTCGCCGGCCCTCTAACGCCCTGACCTTCAGCGCCCTACGCCGTTCGGTTCACGTTCACCTCCGGGTCTTCTCCTGGCGGCTCGCGTCCGCTGTGCTGAGCTGAGCCGACTCTCACTCGATCGTGGGGTACTTCGTGAGAAAATCACGCCTGTTGTTGCTCGCTGCCCTGCTGCTACCCGGATCGCTGATCGCCGCGCCGGTGTCCGCCGATCCGTTGGCCGCTCCGCTCGGTCCCGCACCCGTCGAAGCCGCCCCGGCGGCGTCCTCGGCGAAAGAGGGCCCGTCCGCGTACGCCGTGGCCGCGCCCGACGACGGTCTCGTCACCACCAGCGCGACTTCGCGCGTGGCACCGGGGCTGAGCCTCACCGAGTTCGACCGGTACGACCCGGCGGGCTGGATCCGCGGCGACACCCTCGCCGTCGAACTCACCAGCAAGACCCTCAAACCGACTTATCTCAGCCCTGGCACGGTTTCCGCGCGGACGCCGCTTTCGCAGCAGGTCGCCAGGAGTGGCGCGGTCGCCGGGGTGAACGGCGACTTCTTCGACATCAACGCCAGCGGCGCCCCGATCGGCGTCGGCATCGACGCCGGGAAACTCCAGACGGCGCCCGCGCGCGGGCACAACCTGACCGCGTCGATCACCGAGGAAGGCAAGGCGCGCCTCGCGGAGGTCTTCCTCGACGCGTCCGTCACCTTGCCCGATGGCCGCGTCGTCCCCGCGTCGAACTTCAACAGCCCGGTGCTGAGCGGCGACGCGATCGGCGTCTACACGCCGCTGTGGGGCGCGTCTTCGCGACGGACCTCGGTCGCCGGGGCCCGGCGCGTCATCGAGGTCGAGGTTTCCGACGGCGTCGTCACGCGGGTGCGTCCGCAGCCCGCGGACGGTCCGATCGCGGCGGGCGCCACCGTCCTGCTCGCCCGTGATGGCGGCGTGGACACGTTGTCCGCCTTGAAGACCGGCGACCGGGTGGGCGTCGCCTACGCGCCGAAAAGCGACGCGGGCAAGCTGTCCGTGTCGGTCGGTGGCAACGTCGTCCTGGTGCGTGATGGCGCGATCCAGCCGGTCGACAACGTCGCCATGCACCCCCGGACCGCGGTCGGGTTCTCCGCCGACGGCACGAAGATGTGGCTGGCCACGGTCGACGGCCGTCAGGCCGACAGCCGCGGCATGACGGAACTGGAACTCGCCCGCCATCTGAAGTCGCTCGGCGCGGACGACGCCATCAACCTCGACGGCGGCGGTTCTTCGACCATGCTCGTCCGAGAGGAAGGCGAGAAGGCACCGCTGGTGCGCAATTCGCCGTCGGACGGCGGGGAACGTCTGGTGCCCAACGGCATCGGCGTCGCCACGGTGCCCGGCAGCGGTCGGCTGAGCGGGTTTTCGCCCCGTCCCGCGCAGGACACCGCCGACGCGGCGCGCGTACTTTCCGGGCTGACGCGGAAGCTCGTCGCCGGAGGCCATGACGAGACCGGCGCCGCCGTCGACGGCGAAGCCCGCTGGCACAGCATGAATCCCTTCCGCGGCACCGTGACCGACGGCGTCTTCACCGCGCACGCCGACCGGCTCCGGCCGGACGCGCCCGCGAACGTCGAGGTCTACGCCAAGCGCGGCGGCGTCCAGGGCAAGACCACGCTGAACGTGCTCGGTCCACCCGTCCGGCTGGGCACCAGCACCGAGCAGGTCGCGTTGTCGGGGGAGGGCGCGCGGAGCACGTTCAAGGTCTACGGCTACGACGCCGACGGCTACGGCACATGGATCGAGCCCGACGACGTCAAACTCGACTACGACCCCGCGGTGGTGCGGATCGAGCCGTCGGACGACGGATTCGCGGTCACCGCGTTGAAGGCGTCGGGCGCTTCGGCGATCACGGCCACCGTCGGCGGAAAGCCGACGCATCTGGCGGCGTCCGTCGGCACGGACTCCCGCGTGGCGGCGGCTTTGGACGGTCCGGCGGGCTGGACGGCCAGTGTCTTCCCCGCCGTCGTCGGCGCCGCGCTGTCCGAGGCTCCCGGCCGTGAGGGCGGGCGCGGGCTGGCGCTGGACTACCGGCTGAACGGGACCAACGCCACGCGCGCGGCCTACGTCAACTCGGCGGCGCCGATAACGCTGCCGCCCGGCACCCAGCGGATCGGGTTGTGGGTCAACGGCGACGCGAAGGGCGCCTGGCTACGGGCGGAACTCCGCGACGCGGCCAACGTTCCGTCCATTGTGGACCTGTCGCTGAGTGTGGACTGGACGGGCTGGCGCTACGTCAAGGCAGCGGTCCCGGCGGGTCTTCCCGACGGGCAGCGGCTGACGAAGTTCTACGCCGTCGAGAACGTTCCGGACCAGCAATACGAAGGACGGCTGGTTTTCGACGACCTCACCTTCGAGGTCGCGCCCGCGGCGAGCGTCCCGGCCGATCCGGCGCCGCGTGACCCGGCGCTGATCACCGACGGCACCGCGACCGGCGGCCTGCGGATCGCCGTGGTCGGCGACGCCCAGTTCACCGCCGACGCCCCGGACGGCCCGCTGGTCGCCCAGGCCCGGCGCGCGCTGCGCGAGGCGGTGGCGGCGAAACCGGATCTCGTGCTGATCAACGGCGACTTCGTCGACCGCGGCACGGCCGCCGACTTCGCGCTGGCCCGCTCGATCATCGACGCGGAACTGGTCGGCAAGGCACCCTGGTACTACGTCCCCGGCAACCACGAAGCCGACGGCGGGCACGGGCTCACGGAGTTCCAGGCGGCGTTCGGGCGGACCCATCGCGTCGTCGACGTCGCCGGGATCCGCCTGGTACTGCTGGACTCTTCCCGCGGTTCCCTGCGCGCGGGCGGGTTCGACCAGATCCGGCTGCTGCGCGAGGCGCTGGACGGCGCGAAGGCCGACAGGGGGATCCGCGGGGTGGCCGTCGCGATGCACCACCCGGTCAAGGACCCGAGCCCCGCCGGGAATTCGCAACTGGCCGACCGCAAGGAGGCCGCGATGCTGACCGGCTGGCTGACCGCGTTCGAGCGCGAATCGGGGAAGCAGGCGGCCGCGATCGCTTCGCACGCGGGCGTGTTCAGCCTGTCGCGGGTGGACGGCGTGCCGTATCTGGTGAACGGCAACTCCGGGAAGTCACCCGCGGCCGCGCCCGGTGACGGCGGGTTCGTCGGCTGGACGATGGTCCGGTTCGAGCCGGGGGACAAGGCACAGCCGGTGCGGTTCGAGACGCGGCCGAACGTCGACGCGCTCACGCTTTCGGGGCCCTCGTCGCTGGGAAGCGGGGAGAAGGCGGACGTCCGGGCGGTGGTGACGCAGGGAACGCGTCAGGTTCCGGTGTCGTACCCGGTCAGCGCGGACTGGGAGGGCGGCTGGGGCACCCACGTCGCCGACGGGTTCCGGCCCGCGATGCCGTGGGACGTCGTGTCCTTCGACCCGGGGACCGGGGTCCTGACCGCGCTGCGGCCGGGGGTGGCGCGGCTTTCGGTCACCGTCAACGGGGTGACGCGGAGCTTGTCGGTCACCGTCCGCTAGTGCAATGAAAGGCCCCTTCATAGCAAAATTTGCAATGAGCCTTTTTCATCGTGTTTGTTCGAGGGTGAGGATGGCTTTGGTGAGGGTGGTGACGCGGTGGGTGCTGCAGCGGGC
>NZ_LQCI01000019.1 GCF_001613935.1 Amycolatopsis regifaucium | reverse complement strand
CACCAACACGCCCACCCCACCACCAAGATGAAAAAGGCTCAATGCAAAATTTGCAATGAAGGGGCCTTTCATCTCACGCGTTTGGCAAAATCCGGCTCAGCGCCGCAGGTCCCCCGAAAGCCGCAAAGCGTCGGTCGCGATCCGCTCCAGCACCGGCTTGTCCTTGTGCTTGTTGTAGAAGCCCGCCAGCACGATGGCCACCTCCGGCCCGGTGACGTGAGAGTCGTAAGCGGCGTCCTGTCCCGAGATCTTCGGGGCTCCTTGGTCTTTGAAGGTGCCGTCGCGCACCAGGTCGGACACGTTGCCCGTGCCGTCCTTGTCGGTGAGCGCCTTGAGCTGGGTCGCGGTGACCTCGCCGGGCATGGTGACCAGGACGACCGAAACCAGCGCCTTCTGCCCGCCGGTCTCGGTCGTGTACAGCGCCCGTGACAGCCGCGTGCACGGCGTCTGGGTGAAGAAATCCTTGGTGTCGCCGTAGGACTTGCTCACGCAGTCGGAGGTGACCTGCGGGCCCTCGATCAGCGTGTACTGGAACTGGCCGCTCTTCGACGGCGTGTCCGCGACCGGGGTCGTCTCCGGCTCGTGCCGGATCAGCCACCAGAGCAGGGACGACACGACCGCGATCGCGACCAGCGCGGCGCCTCTCAGCGCCAGGGCCTTGGTGTCCCTCGACGGCTTCGGCGCGGGCGGGGACCCACTCGGCCCTGCCGGTCGCACCGGCTGAAGCCGGGCCGTTTCCGTCGCTCCCGGGGTAAATTGCGCACCAACCACGGGGTCATACGGTAGTTCACCGGCCTCGGGCGGTTCACCCGAACGTGCTTATCACCCGTTCCACGTCGTCAGCGGTGTTGTAGAGATGGAACCCGAATCGCTGCCGCCCGGCCCGGGTACCGGCCACGATGCCGGCTTCCTTCACCCGGTCGGCGGCCGCGTCGAGCGAGACGATCGCGCTCCCCTGACCGGGTGAGCCGAGCGCTTCGAGGAGCGAGTCGGCGAGTCCCACGCAGTGCGCGCGGACGGCTTCGAGGTCCAAGGAGCCGAGATAGTCCAGCGAGACGGCGGCGCCGACGAACGCGAGCCAGGCCGGGGACAGGTCGAGCGAGCGGGTGCCCTGGGCGAGCCTCAGCGGGAGCCCGTAGACGGTGTGCCAGCGGTCTTCCCCGGCGTACCAGTTCGCGGCGACCGGCAGTGCCCGCTCCAGCGCCCGCGGATGCGCGGCCAGCCACGCCGCCCCGCGCGGCGCGAGCAGCCATTTGTACCCGGCGGCGACGACCCAGTCGGCCCAGTCCAGCTCGAGCGGCTGCCAGCCGGCGGCCTGGGTGGCGTCGAGCAGCACCGCCGCGTCCGCCGCCTCGGCCGCGGCGCGGAGCCTGTCGAGGTCGATCCGGGCGCCGTCCGCCGACTGGACGACGCTGACCGCGACGAGGTCGTGCCCTTCGACGCGTTCGGTCAGTTCGGCCAACGGGACTTCGGTGACCTTCACCCCGCGATGCGCCTGGGCCGCGAACGGGAAGGTGACGCTGGTGAAATCGTTCGCGGCGACCAGCACGCTCGCACCGTCGGGCAGCCCGGCCGCCACGTTCGCGATCAGCTGCGAGACGGACGCGCCGATCGCGACCCGGTCCGCCGGGACCCCGATCAGCGCGCCGAACCCCGCCCGGGTGCGCGCGACGGGCTCGTCGAAGTCCGACGGGCGGGCCTCGCCGCGCCGCCACTTCTCGACCGCTTCCGCCACCGCGTCGGCCGCGTGCGACGGCGGGATGCCGATGCTGGGGGTGTTCAGGTAGCCGGGCGGGCAGGCGAATTCGGCGCCGAAGCTCTGCATGTCCGGAGAGATTAGTGGTTTTCGGGGAGCAGGCTCGCGACCTCGTCGTACGACGGCGGGGCCAGCGGGAGCTCGCCGCCGTCGCGGACGGCCTCCACCGTGCGCAGTGCGGCGGCCAGCGCCATCCGATACGGCAGCGAACCGAGGCTGATCCGCGCGACGCCGAGGCCTGCCAGGCCCGCGACGGTGACCCGGCCTGGAATCAACAGCAGGTTCACCGGTACGCCGACGGCCGCGACCAGCCGCTCGACGTCGGCGGGGTCGGCGAGACCGGGCACGAACACGCCGTCGGCTCCAGCGTCCACATAGGACTTACCGCGGCCGATCGCGGCCTCGGTGTCGGACTGTCCCAGCCAATGGGTGTCGGTGCGCGCGTTGACGAAAAGCCCGGGAGCGCGTTCCTTGGCAGCGGTGATCTTGGCCGCGTGCCGCACGGGGTCGCCCAGGGCGTCTTCGAGGTTGATGCCCGCGACGCCTGCTTCGGCGAGTTCCGCGGCGAGCGCTCCCACTTCGCCCGGGTCGTCACTGAAGCCTTCGGCGACGTCGACGCTGATGAGCGTGTCCAGCGCGGTCAGGCGCCGCGCCAGCCGGACGGTGGCGTCCTTGGAGGACGGTGCGCCGTCCGGCTCGCCCTCGGCGGCCGAGACCCCGAGGCTCGTCGTCCCGAGTGCCGGGAAGCCTTGCGCGGCCAGGAAGGCGGCCACGCCGAATTCCCAGACGTTCGGCAGGAGCAGCGGGGAACCGGGAACGTGCAGTGCGGCGAAAGCGGTCATGTCCTGACGGTAGCCAGCGGACGCTTCGGTGGCGGCCGAAACGTCAGGCCCGCTCCAGGAACGGCGTCAGCAGCTCCGGCACCGATTCCTCGGCGAACAGCAGGCCCTGCTCCTGTCCCGCGTCGTACACCGAGTACGCCCCGGCACCGGCGGCCGTGGTCGCGACGACGGTCAGCAATCCCTTGCGCCGCTGGAAGACCGACTGCTTGACCGTCCAGCCGATCACGCCGTCGCGTTCCAGTGCGAAGGTGCTCCGCCGCACGGTCCCGTGCCGCCCGACGAGGTAGCGACCGGTGATCCCGTGCCCGAGGTTGCGGTAGGCGTCCAGCGCCAGCAGCACCGACACCGGCAGCAGCACCACGCCGAGCGCGGCGCCGATCACCAGCAGGACGTCGGTCAGCAGGAAGCCGAGGATCGCGAAGATCGCCAGCAGCGCCACCACCGAACCGGCCCACCAGCGCAGCAGCCGTCCCCGCGCGGCGCGCGGGTGCGCGGTGAGCCGGACGGCTTCGGTCGGCGAGACCGGCTCGCGCAGCACGTCCGCGGCGATCCGGTTGGCCGTCGCGACCGGCGCGGCGGGCAGGAGCGTGTGGTAGTCGGTCTTGTCCTTGTCGTCGCTCTGCCGCATGCCGGTGGCGATCGCGTCGACGCGTGCCGCGCCGGAGATCCGGTTCCCGAGCGGCTCGACGAGGTCGATGCCGCGCAGACGGCGTTCTTCGATCGAGATCGAGCGAGTGGTGAACAGCCCGCGACGCACCCGCAGGGTGCCGCCGGATTCGCGGTCGAGCCGGTAGTTCCACCACATCTCGACCCACAAGCCCAGCGCGCCGACCACGCCGGCGACCATCGCGATCGCCAGCAGGATCAGGATCGCCACCACCAGCGGGATCCCGCGGAACAGCGCGATCACCCAGTCGATCAGCCCCTTCCGCAGCCCCGCCCACTCGGAGATCTGCATGAGACCGCCACCCGCGGCGAGCCCCAGCGTCGGGGTCAGGAACGACATCGGCGCGTAGCGGATCCACCGCGGGTCCAGCGTGGCGAGCGGCGCGTTCTCGTCGGTCTCCGTGAGTTCGTCCCGGCGCAGGAGTTCCGCGCGCAGCCGGTCGGCTTCGGCCCGCGAGACCGGGTTGAGTTTGAGCCTGCCCTGGCCGCCCGATTCATGCGAGCCGGTGCCGATGGTCACCACCGCGACGCCGAACAGCCGGTGCAGCGGGTTGGCCGTCAGGTCGACGTTGCGGATCCGTTCTCGCTGCAGGGATTTCCGCGACCGGACCACCAACGTGAACGCCGTCTCCAGCCGTTCCGGCGTGACCCGGTACCGCATCGCCTGCCAATAGAGCAGATCGAGCAGCACGCCGCCGCCGACGAGCACCAGCCCGCCTGCCACGACCCAGGCGAGTGCGCCCCAGAACCGCATGCCGCCGCCGACGAGCGCGGCCATGGTGGGGATCGCGGCTCCGAAGGCCACCCCCGCCATCGTCAGCGCGGTGACGGCGAGCGTGCGCTTGTCGAGTGTGCTCCAGCCTTCGAACTCGCCCGAGGTCATGTCGCGTCCCCCGGCGTCGCCTGCGTCGTCTCGGTGAGCTGCTCCGCCAGGCTCGCCGCCAGTTCGTGGTCGAGCCCGCGGATCTTGACCGCGCCCCGCGCCGACGCCGTGGTGACCGTGACGGTCGCGAGCTTGAACACCTGCTGCAGCGGCCCGCGCAGGGTGTCCACGGTCTGGATCCGCGACATCGGCGCGACGCGCCACTCCTGCCAGAAGAACCCCGAGCGCGTGTACACCGCGGTCTCCGTGACCTCCCAGCGGTGGACCTTGAACCACCACACCGGCATCGCGATCACCCACACCAGGCCCAGCGCCGCGATCACCGCCGCCGGTGTCAGCAGCCAGGTCCGCGCGGGCGGGATGAGCAGCCCGAGCAGCACCAGGACCAGCACCGGCGCTCCGAAGATCAACGTCCCCTGCGACCTCCACCAGCCGAGTACGCGCCGGTCCAGCGCGTTCCGCGGCGGCCTCAGCCGCACCTTCCCCCGATCGGCTTCCACCGAGTTCACCCCCCTGACGATCGTTTACAATGCGATCGCATCGTAATAATGTGGGACATTAGTGGCAATGCGATCGCATTGCAAACGGCCTCGGCGGAACGGATGGTGAACGTGCCGAAGCAGGTGGATCACGCCGCGAGACGGGCGGAGATCGCCGAGGCGCTGACGCGGCTGACGGCCACACGCGGCCTCGAAGGTGTCAGCCTCCGGCACGTCGCGGCGGAGGCGGGCATGTCGATGGGCCTGGTGCAGCACTATTTCAAGACCAAGGACGAGATGCTGCTGTTCGCCGTCGAACGTCGCTCGCAGGTGTACGAAGAGCGCTTGAAGGCCCGGTTGGCGGCCGGCGAACTGCCGTCGGCACCCAAGGCCATCCTTCGCGCCATCATGACCGAGATCCTTCCTCTCGACGAGCGCAGCCGGGGCGACTGGCTGATGGGCGTCGCGTTCTTCATCCGCGCGATCTCCGACCCGTCGTTCGCGGCCGCGTACACCGAAGGCGTGCCGCAGTTGTTCGAACTGTTCGCCGTGCTGATCCGGCAGGGACAGGAGGCGGGCGAGGTCGACAAGTCGGCCGACCCGGAGCACGAAGCGGCAATCCTCTGGGCGATCGCCGATTCACAGGGCACCAACATCGTGATGAAGCACCGCACCCCGGACGAGGTGGTGTCCACTGTGGACTACCACCTCGACCGGCTTTTCGGTGCTGGTTCAGCTTCCGCCGGATGAGGCCGCCGCCGACGCCCGCACCGCGCGCAGCTCACGGAACAGCTTTCGCAGCGCGGGAACCGCGTCCCCGCCCCGCTCCGCCAGCCCCTCGATCCGCTCCTTGTACCGGCGCCTGTCCCGGCCGGGGATCACCTGCCGGAGTTCGACCGCGGCCGCCAGCGCGGTGAGCGCGGCGTCGCCCGCGTCCACTTCGGACACCGGCGACGGTCCGCGCAACGCCTGGTCGACCCGTGCGCGAAGCCGGTCGACGACGGCGGGATCACGCACGGTCGGCCGCCGCGACGGGAACAGGCCCAGAATCCGCCCCGTCCGCAGTTCGAGCACGCCTGCCGCGTCGAGCTGGGATTCCAGCGCCTCCAAGGTGCCGCGCGCGTCCTTGCGCACCCACCATTTCCACTTGCGCGGCCGCTCCCCCGCGATTTCGGCGAGCAGCTCGTCGAGGACGAGATCGCCGGTCGGCCCCGCGCCGGACAACGTGACCCGGCCATCCGTGTCGGTGGCCCGGCCACGCAGCACCAGGTCGGTCATGGCGGCACCACGGATCAACAGGCTCGCGCGGCGCCGGTCCCGCAAGCTGTCGTGGATGACGTCGCAAGCGAGCAGATATGCCTTGGCGGGTAGGGAAAGTTCGGTCATCAGTGCCTCTCCAGCTTCGGCCAGATCCCGGTCCACGAACCCCGCCTGCCGTCGTACCGCCACAGCAGCCCTTCCACCACCGGGGTCACCTCGGCGAAGTACGGCTTGAGCAGTTCCGGATCGAATCCGGCGAACAGCACGCTGTCCGCGGAGTCCGGCGGGCGGTCGAAATACCAGTAGCCGCGATGGCCACTGTAGACACGCTCGATGCCGTACTGGCGACCGTAGAACTCGGTCGCGGCGGCGAACGGGTAGATCTCGGCGTAGACGGCGGTGTGTGCCTTCTTTTCCGGTGGCAGGGCCGCGTAAGTCTCACCGATCGCCTTGACCAGCTCCTGTTGCGGCAACTCACCGCCCGCGAACGAGGTGCCGAGCGCGATCGGGCCGATGCTGGTCCGTGCCATGGTCGCCGGGAAGATCGGCAGGCCCACCAGGGTGATCACCGCCGAAAGCACCATCACCGGCCAGGCCACCGGCCGCCACCGGGGAACGTGGTTCACGAAACCGGTCGCCGCGGCGGCGAACGGCAGCGCGAAGACGCTCATCAGGTAGTAGGAACGGCCGTGCAGTAGCAGGAACGCCACGATGAGCGCGGCTATCGCTACCCCCAAGAAGCGATAGCCGCGAAGTTCCCGTGAGAAGATCAGCCGGACGAGGCCGTAAACGAACGCGAGCACACCCGCGCCGACACCGGCCATGAGGAACCCGTCGCGCAGGAAGATCCAGGTGCCGGGGAATTCCGCGGCCACGACGTCGTTCATGAGCCGGTATGGCCAGCCGTTTCTCGCCTGCCAGCTCAAGGTCGGCACAGTCGCGACGGCGGCGATTCCCGCGCCCAGCCACAGTTTCGGTCGCCGCAAGAGTTCACGGGGCCCGAGCGCGAGCGCGCTGACGAGGGCGAACGCCCAGAAAGCGGGGATGAGGAACTTCGTCTGCAGGGAGATCGCGGTCACGACGCCAGCCCACACCAGCAGCCCGTCGCGACGGACGCGTATCCAGCGGACCACCAGCCAGACGATCACCGTCCACAAGAACGGATCGAGGACGTACGTGCCGATCCAGTGGCTGACGATGATCACCCCGGACGTCGCGTAGAGCCCGGCCGCGAGCACCTGCGCGCCGCGTCCGCCGCCCAGTTCCCTGGCGATCAGCGCGGTGACGACCACGCCGGCCGCCGCGGCCAGCGTCATCGGCAGGCGCAGCATCACCAGCGAACCGGGGAACAGCGAGTCCATCGCCCCGGCCAGCGCCGGGATCAACGGTGGCTGGTCGAAGTAGCCCCACGCCAGGTGTTCCCGGCCGGCCATCAGGAAGTACAACTCGTCGAAGCCGTGCGCGTACCGGCCGCTGGTGGCCAGCAGCGCGGCTCCGGCCAGTGCGGCGACGACGAACACCGGCAGGCGGGCGAACGCCTGTTCCGGTCCTGTTCGGACGGTCTGGGTCGCGTTGCTCATGATCTCCAGTCCACCGGAAAGGGCTCCAGGGAGGAAACCGGGTAAAGAGGATCACCGGATAGCCGAAAGTTGCGGGTCCCCCTGCCGTTGGTCGCCGGTCACGGGCGACCCCGGTCCCGGCTGGCTACCGTGATCCGGTGGAGAAAAGCAGGCCGTTCCGGCCCGGTCCGGCCGACACCTTCTGGCTCACGGTGGCGGCACTCGCGTTCGTGGGCCTGGACATCGCCCTGTACGTGTTCGGGGACCCGACGACAGGCTGGGCGGGTCCCGCGGCGGGGGTCACCCTGCAGGTACTGCTCGATCTCTCGTTGCTGTTGTTGTTCCGGTTCCCGCGGCTGATCGCGGGCCTGGTCCTGGCGGGCGCGCTGCTGATGCTCGCCTCCGATCTGCTCTCCCCCGGCCTGCTGGTGCCGGAGCGGCAGTTGACGTTGATGACCGTCCCGTCGATCACCCCGGTCGTGCTGAGCCAGCTGGCGCGCCTGATGGACCGGCGGACGCTGCTGTGGCTGACCGCGGTCCTGGTGGTCTGCGCGTCGCGACCATGGGACGCGCACTGGAACACCACCCCGTTCGGCCTGCTGAGCACGGCGCTGCCCACCACGATCTCGCTGTACTTCGAGGCGCGGCGCCAGTTGCTGCGCTCACTGCGGGACCGGGCCGAACGCGCCGAACGCGAGCAGCATCTGCTCGCCGAACGCGCCCGCGCCGAGGAGCGGCGGAAACTGGCCGAGGAGATGCACGACGTCGTCACCCACCGCCTGAGCCTGATGGTGCTGCACGCCGGGGCGCTCGGCGTCGTCTCGTCCGACGAGGCGGTGCGAACCTCCGCCGAAGACATCCGGCGTGAAGGCGCGCTGGCGCTGGACGAACTGCGCGACCTCGTCGGGGTGCTGCGCAACGGCGCGAACGCCGGGCCGCGCACCCTCACCGACGGTACGGCGGGCGATCCGGCGACACTGGTCGCGGAATCGCGGTCGGTCGGCATCCCCACCGAGCTGACCGTGCACGGCGATCCCGGGCGGATCTCCCCCACCGTCGCGCGTACGGCGTACCGCGTCGTGCAGGAAGCGCTGACGAACATCCGCAAGCACGCGCCGGGCTCGACGGCGACCGTCGCGCTCCGCTACCACGCGGAGGGTCTGGACATCGCCGTGGCGAACACGCGGGCGGGGGCGCCCGCCGATCCCGCGCTGGCGGGCAGCGGATCCGGCGCCGGGCTGGCCGGGCTGCGGCAGCGCGTCGAACTGATCGGTGGCCGATTCGACGCGGGCCCGATCGCGGGCGGCGGGTACCGCGTCGATGCGATACTGCCCGCCTACGTCCCGACGACGGAAGGAGATGCGTGATCCGGGTGGTCGTCGTCGATGACGAACCGATGGTCTGCGCGCATCTGCGGACGATCCTCGGTTCCGCGGCCGACATCGAGGTGGTGGCGCAGGCACAGGACGGCGCCGAAGCCGTCGAAGCCGTCGTCCGGCACCGGCCGCGGGTGGTGCTGATGGACCTGCGGATGCCCGGCGTCGACGGGCTGACCGCCATCGAACGGATCGCGAAACTCCCGGAGCCGCCCGCGGTGGTCGCGCTGACGACGTTCGACGCGGACACCTACGTCATCCGCGCGCTGCGGGCAGGCGCGGCCGGGTTCCTGGTGAAGTCGACGCCGCCGGAGGACCTCATCGGACTGGTCCGCGTCGCCGCCGACGGGCACACCGTGCTGTCTCCCGAAGCCGCGCGGCGGCTGGTGGCGATGTCCGCCGACGGACGGCGTCGCGGTGACGACGCGCGACGGAAGACCGAGGGACTCACCGAGCGGGAAACGGATGTCCTCGCCTGCCTCGGCGAAGGACTGTCCAATGCGGACATCGCGGCACGGCTGCATCTGGCGGAGGCGACGGTGAAGAGTTACGTGTCGCGGATGCTGGTCAAACTGGACTGCGCGAACCGGACCCAGGCCGGGCTGTTGGCGCACGAGGCCGGTCTGGTGAAGCGCTGAGCTGTCTCCTCCAGGGCGCCCTGCGCCCGGCGGAAACTCTACCGTCGCGCACCTTTCTTGGCCGAAGGCCACGGAAACGTTCTGCAGGGGCGCCTTAAACGGCGGCGCGAGGCGCCTGCGCTCCGGTGCCCTGTGAAACGTTTCCGTCAGCGCGCGACAGACTGGCGCCGTCGTAGCTCTTGCGGGCGTCGAGGACCTCGCCCATGTGCACGCGGGCCCACTTGTCGAGCATGTCGAGCGGTTCGGCCAGATTGCGGCCGAGGTCGGTCAGCTCGTACTCGACGTGCGGCGGGATCTCCGGATACGCGGTGCGGGTCAGGATGCCGTCGCGGACGAGGCTGCGCAGCGTCTGGGTGAGGACCTTTTGCGAGATGCCGCGCACGCGTTTGCCGATTTCGGTGAACCGGAGCGGCCCGTCGCCGAGCACGCCGACGATCAGCACGGTCCACTGGTCGCCGATGCGGTCGAGCAGCGCGCGGGTGGGACAGTCGGGATCGTACGGGTTTCCGAGCACGTGACCTCCTCACTCTCCGAGGGAGAGTAACATGCCTAGCGAGAGGGACTGGGCTGCATCAACGCCTCGAACAGCAGAATGAGGTGACGGCGGCCGCGGTCCCAGCGCGCCTCCAGTTCGCCCTGGTCACGGGTCGCCCAGCTGGCGATGAGGATGCCGCGGACGACGTCCATCGCCGTGTACACCGCGTGCAGGAACTCCGGATGCGCGGCATGGTCCGGCAGCAGCGCCTTGCCGAACTCGACCAGGCTGCTCGTCGCGATCGGCTCCACCACCGCCATCTGCGCGCGCAGTTCCGGGTCGGTGCGCGAAGCCACCCACAGCTCGACGGTCGCCGAGAAGACCGGCCCCTGGTGCATCTCCCACATCAGCTGCAGCGCGTCCCCGACCGGGTCGGCCGACGCCTTGAGCCGGTCGATCTCCGCCATCGCGACCTCGGTGCGCTTGGCCGCGAGATGCCGGATCGCGGAGGTGACGAGGTCGGCCTTGGTCGGGAAGTGGTGCACCTGCGCGCCGCGGGTCACCCCGGCGCGGTCCGCGACACGGGTGGTCGTGGTGCCCGCGTAGCCGTACTCGACGAGACAGTCGATCGTGGCGTCGAGCAGCCTCACGCGCATCGCGGCGCTGCGTTCCTCCTGCGTGCGTCGTGGGGCTGCCATGCGCCTACTTTATGGGGCGCCTCGCGAGGCGCCCGCCACGAGGCTCTCGACCATCCGCCCGAGGAAGCGGCCGAGGAACCGGCGATAGAACCAGCCGGTGCCGGGGATCTTGGCGGTGAACGTCGAATGCCAGTGGACGTCGGTGCCCTTTCGGTCGGGTGTGAGGTCGACGTACGCGCGGTAGTCGCGCAGCGGCAGGCCCTTGCGCAACGTGTAGCCGAAGCGCTTGCCGGGCTCCAGCGCGATGACTACCGCATTTAGTCCTCTAAATGCGGCCGCCGGACACCTCGCTACCGCGTTTAGAGGACTAAATGCGTTGACTCGGAGTAGGCGGCACGTATTCTCTCTAAGGACGTTAACCTCTGTCGAGTGAATTGAGCGTCGATCTGCCGCTACGCGAATTGATCTAGCACGTATGTTCGGTCTTCGGTATCCCCGAGTGGTGGCGTGCCGATACGGCGACGCTGCATGCCCGCAAGCAGGAAATCGAAATCTTGAAGCGGCAATTGGACGCGGAGCAGAACGCGATCCTGGCGGAAATCAATAACCGAGGTGTCCGTGGATGTTCCGGCCATTCGACACTGGCAGCCCTGATTTTCGAGGACTTCCGTGTCACGGACAAGGAAGCCGGTCGTCGTGCCGACCGGGTCCTGGCGCTGCATCCCGGGGTGGTGGTGGGTGGCGAGGTCGTGCCGCCTCTGGCGCCCTTGACCGCCGAGGGCGCGATCGGGGGCGGGCAGATCGACGCGATCATCCGCACCCTCGCCCGGATCCCCTCCACCGTCCCGGAAGAAGACGTGCGAGGCGGAGAGAAGATCCTCGTCGACCTCGCCCGGCACGCCGGGCCGCGGCAGATCGCCCGGGCCGGACGCCGCCTCCTGGACAAGCTCGATCCCGATGGGAAAGAGCCGCGGAGTGAGGACCCGAAGGATGTGCGGCCGGAGTTGCGGTTCGTCAAACACCGCGACGGCACGCTTGGGTTGAAGGCGACCCTGGACCTGGAGACGTATGCGCGGTTGAAGTCCGACCTCGACCCCATGGCGAAACCCCACAAAGCCATCGACGGGGTCCGCGACTCCCGCAGCCAAGACGAACGCTACGGGGATGCCTTCACCGACTACGTGCGACTCAAGACCACCAGCCGGAACCTCCCCGGCCAAGCAGGCGAAGCCACCCACATCCTCATCACCATGTCCTACGAGGACCTGATCAACGATCTCGGTGAAGCACACCTGGACCTCGTCGGGCCGATCAGTGCAACCGACGCCCGTATCCTCGCCTGCGACGCGCGCGTCCGACCCGGCGTCCTCGGTACCACGGGCGAACCACTCGACATCGGCCGGTCGAAACGCACCGTGTCCCTCGCCCAGAAATACGCCCTCACCATCCGCGACGGCGGGTGCGCGTTCCCCGGCTGCGACATGCCCGTACCGCGCTGCACCGCCCACCACATCGTCTTCTGGCGACACCACGGCGAAACCAAAATCGACAACCTCGTCCTGCTCTGCACCAAACACCACCGCCTCATCCACCACAGCGACTGGAAAGTCGCCATCGCCCAAGACGGACTACCGGAGTTCACCCCGCCCGCCTACCTCGACCCCACCGGCCAACCCCGGCGCAACACCATGCACCTCCGGACATAGGCCGAAGTGCTTGTGATCTCCGAGTGGTAATGCTGAGCTGCCGCAAGGTGGTCGTGAGTGGCGATTCGTGTTCTAACCCGAATCGCCACTCACGACCATCTCGCGTGCACCCCCCGGCAGCCTCAAGCCACGAAACGCCCTCGGCCGAGTATCGCTTACAAAACCCGAACACAGAGCCCACATTCCTCGTATCAGCCGGCGCGAAGCTCTCCGCATGCTGAAACACACCATCGCCGCCTGCCTGACCGCGGCAGGTCTCATCGCCCTCGCCCCCGCCGCCTCGGCCCAATCGAATCCGATCACCCTCAGCCCGGAAGAGTCCCAGAAACTGTGCGCCGACTGGCTGCCCAAGCTCACCCAGCGCACCGCGAAGCTCACCGACCGCGTCAACGGCGGCCCCGAGATCCGCGGGTCCGTCGCGAATCTCAAGGCCAGGGCCGAGGACCAGCGCAAGAAGGGGCACAACGACGTGGCCGACAGGCTTCAGAAGCGGGCCGACAAACGCAGCGGACGGCTTCCCGAACTCAACGCGGCGAAGCAGAAGCTGGACGCCTTCACGGGCGCGCACTGCAAGGCGGGCAAGTGAGGCGCCTCCTGGCCGCGACCCTGACCGCGCTGGCGCTGACCGGCGTGGCCGCGTGCACCGATCCAGAGCCGGCTTCGAGCCCGTCGCCCGGTGAACTGAGCGACGTCCAGCGCACCCTCGACGCGATCGAACAGGACATGGCCGGTGACCCGGCGCCGTGACAGGATCGGGCGGTGACGACACAACCGGGACGCGGGCTGGTGCTGGTCGTCGAGGACGACCCCGCGATCGCCGAACTCGCCTCGCTGTACCTGCGGCGGGACGGGTTCGGCGTGCAGGTCGAGGCGGACGGCGGCCAGGCGCTCGCCACGATCCGGCGACTTCGCCCGGTCGCGATCGTGCTCGACATCGGACTGTCCGGAATGGACGGTATCGAGATCTGCCGCACGCTGCGCGCGGACGGTGACTGGACGCCGGTGTTGTTCGTCACCGCCCGCGACGACGAACTGGATCGCCTGCTGGGGCTGGAGATCGGTGCGGACGACTACCTGACGAAACCGTTTAGCCCTCGTGAACTCTCCGCCAGGGTCCGGACGGTGCTGCGGCGCGCCGCCGGATCCGCGCCGCCCGCCGAGACGTACGCGGCGGGCCAGGTCCGGGTCGACCTCACCCAGCGCCGGGTCTGGGCGGCCGACACCGAGATAGTGCTGACGTCGACGGAGTTCGACCTGCTGACCCATCTGGTGCGGCGGCCCGGTCAGGTGTTCAGCCGCGAGCAGCTGCTCAGTTCCGTCTGGGGTTACGCGGCGTCGGCGGGGACGCGGACCGTCGACGTCCATATCGCCCAGCTGCGCGGGAAGCTGGGCGGCCACAGTCCGATCAGGACGGTCCGCGGCATCGGCTACGCGGCGGACGCCGGATGAGGCGGACCTCGCTCGCGCTGCGGATCACCGTGGTGTGCCTGGCGATCGCCGCGGTCGCGGTGGTGGTGGCCGGGCTGGTCGCGGCCCGGTCGATCCGCACCGCCGGGATCGACGTGCTCCGGCGATCGCTCTCGGCGCAGGCCGACGTGGTCGCGAGCCAGCTCGACGAGACCGGCATCGGCAACCGGCTCGGGGTGGGCAAGGTCGCGGAAGTCGTGCGCGGGCAAGGGATCGACGTCGTCGTCCGCCGTCCGAACGGGACACTCGACGGCGGCGGGACGGTCGCCGCGATCGCCGCGGCCAAGGCGGGGCTCACGCGCTCGGGTTCGGACACGGTGCTCGTCGACGGACAGCAGTACCTCGTCGAGATCCGCACGGTCGGCGCGAGGGGTGCCGCGTTCGCGCTCGTCCAGTCCACCAAGACCGGCGAAGCCCAAGGGCGGCCGCTGGTGCGGAACATCGTGCTCGCCCTCGGCGCCGGGCTGGCGGTCGCCGCGATCGCGGGTCTCGTGCTGAGCCGGATGCTGTCGCGGCCGCTGCGCCGGGCCGCCTCGGTGGCGAACGGAATGCGCGCCGGACGCCGTGACCTGCGCGTTCCGGTCGAGGGGCCGTCCGAGGTCGCGGACGTGGCGAAGTCGGTCAACGAACTGGCCGACGCCCTTCAATACAGCGAGGCGCGGCAACGCGAGTTCCTGCTTTCGGTGTCGCATGAGCTGCGGACGCCGCTGACCGCCGTCACCGGATTCGCCGAGGCCATCGGGGACGGCGTGGCCGAGGGTGAGGACGCGCGGCGGGCCGGGGAGACCATCCACCGCGAGGCCGTCCGGCTGGAACGCCTGGTCAGCGATCTGCTGGAGCTGGCGAGGCTCGGCGCCGACGAGTTCCGGCTCGATCCGGCGGGGCTCGATCTCGCCGCGCTGGTCGATGAATGCGCTGACGTCTGGCGGCTGCGGTGCGCTCGGCAGAACGTCGCGCTGCGGGTCGAGCGGCCGTCCGGCGAGGTCCCGGTCATCGCCGATCCGCGGCGGCTTCGCCAGGTGGTGGACGGGCTGGCCGAGAACGCGCTGCGGGTGACTCCGGCGGGTGCTCCGATCGTGTTCTCGCTGGTGACCGCGGCGGGCCGGGCACGGCTGGCGGTCCGCGACGGCGGGCCGGGTCTGGCGCCGGAGGACTATCCGGTCGCGTTCGACCGCGGCGTGCTGAACAAGCGGTATCGCGACCGCCGTCCGGTCGGTTCGGGGATCGGGCTCGCGCTGGCCCATGGCCTGGTCACGCGCATGGGCGGGACGCTGACCGCCGGTCCGGCGCCCGAGGGCGGCGCCGCGTTCACCGTCGCGTTCCGGTTAGGGTGAGCACGTGGAGATGTTGCACCTGCGGTATTTCGTGGCCGTCGCCGAGGAACTGAACTTCTCCCAGGCGGCCAGAAAGCTGCATATGGCCGCCTCCCCGCTGAGCCAGCGCATCAAGGACCTCGAACACGAACTCGGCCACAAACTGTTCGACCGCAGCACGCATCACGTCACGCTCACCGCGGCCGGCTCCGCGCTGCTCCCGATCGCGCGGGACGTCCTCGAACAGGTCAACGCGATTCCCTGGCGGCTGCAGGAAGCGGTGAAACCGCGGCGGAGCACCGTGTTCGTCGGAATGCCCGGCGGCGTGCACCCCGCCCTGCGTGAACGGGTCAAACAACTCGAAGAACGCTGTCACGACCGGTTCGAACTCAAACGGTGGCCGGGGACGACCCCCGATCTCGTCGCCGCGGTCCACCAGGGCAAACTCGCGTTGTCGCTGGTCCGGATGCCGGTGACCGATCCCGCACTGGAGATGATCCCGGTGCAGGTCGAGCGGCTCGGCGCGGTCGTGCCCGCCGACCGGTTCGCCGGACGGGACACGGTGAACATCGCCGAACTGAGTGACCTGTCCTACATTCCGTCCGCGTCGGAAAGCATTCCCGCCTATTCCGAAGACATGGATCGCCAATTGTCGAACGCGGGAATCAAGAAAAGGCTCAAGGTCGACGGCGCCGAATATTCCGGCATCTCCGAATTGGTGGCGAACGGCTCGTCGTTCTCGATCACGATGCTCGATCCGGCCAGCCCCATGCATCTGTTCCTCGTCGACGGCGCCACCGTCCTGCCGTTCGCGGATTTCCGGCCCCAGCTGGAGACTGCCCTGGTGTGGCGCCGGGACCGCGCCGAGGAGGGCGACCTCGCCGAACTCGTCGCCGGGGTCCGCGACGTCTTCGCCGAACCGCTTTCGACATAACCCTCAATCCGGACAAAAGAATGGTGTGACCACTCCGGTCATACCATTCTTCTTTTCTTGATCATTCCCTTTACCGGCATTCGCGCCTAACTTCGACAGTAGAGCGAACAACGGCGAAGGGAAGCAAAATGACACACACCGCCCCCGGTCCGCTGGACGGCGTTCGCGTGATCGACCTCTCGACGGTGGTCATGGGCCCGTACGCGGCGCAGATCCTCGGCGACCTCGGCGCCGACGTCATCAAGATCGAGTCCCCGGCCGACACCGTGCGGGTGGGCAAGTTCCGGACGACGCCGGGCATGACGGCGCTCAACCTGAACGTCAACCGCAACAAGCGCAGCGTCGCCCTCAACCTGAAGGACGAGGAGCAGCGCGAGCAGGCGCTCAAGCTGATCGACACCGCCGACGTGCTGATCACGAACATGCGCCCGGGCGCGCTGAGCAGGCTCGGCCTGAACTACGCCGACGTCGCCGCGCGCAACCCCGGCATCGTCTACGCCCACGCCCAAGGCTTCCGCAGCGACTCCGACCGCGCGGGCAACGCCGCCTACGACGAGACCGTGCAGGCCGCCTCCGGCCTGGTCGACGTCGCGAACCGCGCGCTGGGCGAGCCGGTCTACCTGCCGACGATCATCGGAGACAAGGTCTCCTCACTGACCATCGCCTACACCGTCCTCGCGGCGCTCGTGCACCGCGACAAGACCGGTGAGGGCCAGCGGGTCGAGATCCCGATGACCGACACGCTGATCGCGTTCAACCTCGTCGAGCACCTGGCCGGGCACTCGTTCGAGCCCGCGGAGGGCACGACCGGCTTCGGCCCGTCGATGAACCCCGGGCACAAGGCCGTGCACACCAAGGACGGCATGGCCTGCGTGATCCCCTACAACCCGCAGAACTTCCGCGACTTCTTCCACGCCGCCGGGCGGCCGGAACTGGCCGACGACCCGCGAGTCAACGGCGACGCGATCGACGGCGCAGACCACGAGGCACTGGCCGAGATGATCGCCGAGTGCGCCCCGGCGCTGACCACCGGAGAGTGGACCGAGATCTGCGCGAAGTACAGCATCCCGATGGCCCCGGTGCTGGAACTGGACACCGCGCAGGACGACGAATACGTCCGCGACGGTCACCTGCTCGACGTCGTCGAGCACCCGAGCGAGGGCTCGATCCGCACCATCGGCATCCCGGTGAAGTTCTCCCGGACCCCCGGCTCCGTCCGGCGCCTGGCTCCCCTGCCGGGTCAGGACACCGAAGACGTCCTGCGCGAACTCACCACGGTGAACTGAGGAAAGACCATGAGCAGCAACGAAGTAAGGACAGAACGGATCGGCAGCACCCTGCTGATCACGATCGACCGGCCACAAGCGCGCAACGCGGTCAACGCCGCCGTCGCGGCCGGGCTCGCCGAAGCACTCGACCTCTTGGAAGCCGATCCCGGCCTGCGGGCCGGGGTCCTGACCGGCGCGGACGGCTCGTTCAGCGCCGGAATGGACCTCAAGGCGGCATTGCGGGGCGAGTCGCCCGAGATCCCCGGCCGCGGCTTCGGCGGGCTGACCGAGGCCGAACTGTCGAAGCCCCTGATCGCGGCCGTCGAAGGCTGGGCCATGGGCGGCGGGTTCGAACTGGCGCTGGCCTGCGACCTGATCGTCGCCGCCGAAGACGCGAAGTTCGGGTTGCCCGAGGTGAAGCGCGGGCTGATCGCCGCCGGCGGCGGGGTGATCCGGCTGCCGAAGCGAATCCCGCACCACCTGGCGATGGAGTTCCTGCTCACCGGCGAGCCGATCAGCGCGCAGCGCGCCGGACGGCTGGGCCTGGCGAACCGGGTCGTCCCCAGCGGTGAGGCCGCCGCGGTCGCCCTGCAGCTCGCCGAACAGGTGGCCGCCAACGCCCCGCTGGCGCTGGCACTGGTCAAGAAGATCGTCCGCGCCGCCGACGGCGTCCCGGACGCGCAAGCGTTTGCCACCCAGCGCACGGAGATGCCGTCGCTGATGAAGTCGGCCGACGTCCGCGAAGGCATGCAGGCCTTCGCCGAGCGCCGCGCTCCACAGTGGACTGGTGAGTGAGATGAAGCAGCAAGAAGTTCTCCAGCACGTGACCACCCCGCTCACGAACCCGGCGTACGCGCCGGTGGTGCCCCGGTTCACGAACCGCGAGTACCTGAACATCGTTTACCGCACCGATGCGGACGCCCTGCGTGCCGTCGTCCCGGAGCCGCTGGAAATCGACGAGCCGCTGGTGCGGTTCGAGGTGATGAAGATGGGCGACGTCAGCGGATACGGCCCTTACACCGAGTCCGGGCAGGCGATCCCGGTGAGCTTCGAGGGCGAGCGTGGCGAGTATCTGCACGCGATGTACCTCGACAACTTCCCGGCCACCGCCTCCGGCCGCGAGATCAGCGCCTACCCGAAGACCATCGGCTCGCCGAAGCTGTTCGCCGAGAACGGCGCGCTCGTCGGGACACTCGACTACGGCAGCCAGCGGGTCGCGACCGCGACCATGGGCTACAAGCACCACCGTCTCGACGTGCGCGAGGCCGAAACGCAGATCACCGTGCCGACGTTCATGCTCAAGACCATCCCGCACTACGACGGTTCGCCGCGGGTCTTCGAGCTGGTCCGCACCGAGATCACCGACGTGGTGGTCAAGGAAGCGTGGACCGGCCCCGCCCGGTTGCAGCTGTTCCAGCACGTGCTGGCCCCGCTGGCCGATCTCCCGGTGCTGGAGATCGTTTCGGCCAGCCACATCCTCACCGACCTGACGCTCGCCCCGGTCAAGCCGGTCTTCGACTACTTGAAGGGAGCACGGTCATGACTTTCCGGACAGCCGCGGTCATCGGCGCGGGCACCATCGGTCTCTCGTGGACGGCGTTGTTCGCCGCGCACGACCTGGAGGTCTGGGTTTCGGACCCCCGGCCGGATCTCGCCGACGCCGTCGACGGCGCACTGGAGACGTTCGCCCCGCACCTCGGCCGGACCGCCGCGGACCTCGCCCCTCGCGTCCACCTCGCCACGGACGTCGCGGAAGCCGTGCGGCACGCGGATGTCGTGCAGGAGAACGGGCCCGAGAACGTCGAGTTCAAACAAGAGCTGTTCGCGAACCTGGTCCGTGAGGCACCGTCGCACGCGCTGCTGCTCAGCTCGTCGTCGGCGATCCCTTCGACGGCGTTCGCGGCGGACCTCGACGACGCGTCCCGCGTCCTCATCGGACACCCGTTCAACCCGCCGCACCTGATCCCGCTGGTGGAGGTCGTCCCCGGTGAGCGCACCAGCGCCGAGTCGGTGGACCGCGCCGTCGAGTTCTACCGGTTCGTCGGCCGCACCCCGGTGGTGGAACGCAAGGAGATCCCGGGGTTCGTCGGCAACCGGCTGCAGAACGCGCTGAGCCGCGAGGCGATCTACCTGGTGGAGCAAGGCGTCGTTTCACCGTCCGAATTGGACGCGGTGATGACGAACTCGCTCGGCATCCGCTGGTCGACCGTCGGGCCGTTCCTCGGCTCGCATCTGGGCGGCGGCCCCGGCGGCTACCGGCACATGGCCGAGCACATCGGCAAGTCGATGAAGCAGATGTGGGCGGGCCTCGGCCAGCCTTCACAGAGCCCGGAAGAACAGGAACGGCTCATCGAAGCCGTCGAATCCGCTTACGGCTCCTCCACGTACTCGGAACTCGCCGAGGCGCGCGACCGCAAGCAGCTCGCGGTGCTGTCCGCTCTGGACAGGGCCGGCAAGGAGGAGAACTGAGATGGAAGACCAGCTGACCGCCGACTTCTACGACTACGAGGCGCTGCTGCCCGACGAGGAGCGCAAGCTGCTGCTCAGGGTGCGCGACTTCATGCGCACCGAGGTCAAGCCGCTCGTGAACGAGTACTGGGCCAAGGGCGAGTTCCCACACGAACTCGTCGGGAAGTTCCGTGAACTCGGCCTCGCCGGACTGCCCTACGAGGGCTACGGCGAGCACCTTCCGGCCACCAGCCACCTGCTCAGCGGCATGATGGCGATGGAGATGACCCGCACGGACCCTTCCGTGGCGACCTTCTTCGGTGTCCACAACGGACTCGCGATGTACAGCATCTACTCGGGCGGCGACCAGGAACAGCGTGACCGCTGGCTCCCCTCGATGGCGGCGATGGACAAGATCGGCGCGTTCGCGATGACCGAGCCGCTGGGCGGTTCCGACGTCGCGGGCGGCATGCGCACCACGGCCAAGCGCGACGGTGACACCTGGATCCTGAACGGCGCCAAGAAGTGGATCGGCAACGCGACCTTCGCCGACCTGGTGATCGTGTGGGCCCGCGATGTCGATGACAACCACGTCAAGGGTTTCGTGGTCGAGAAGGACTCCCCCGGGTTCGTGCCGGTCAAGATCGAGAACAAGTTCGCGTTCCGGATCGTGGAGAACGCGGAGATCACGCTGACCGACGTCCGTGTCCCGGAGGCCAACCGGCTGCAGGGCATCAACTCCTTCCGTGACGTCGCGGAGATTTTGCGGGCGACCCGCGGCGGCGTGGCGTGGCAGGCGCTGGGCGTGATGATCGGCGCGTACGAGCTGGCGCTGGACTACGCCAAGGAGCGTGAGCAGTTCGGCCGTCCGATCGCGCGTTTCCAGCTGGTGCAGGATCTGCTGGTGAAGAGCCTCGGCAACATCACCGCGTCGTGGGGCATGCTGACGCAGCTGGCCAGGCTGCAGGACGCCGGGATCTTCAAGGACGAGCACTCCTCGCTCGCCAAGGCGTTCGTGACCTCGCGGATGCGGGAGGTCGTCGCCTGGGGCCGCGAGATCTTCGGCGGCAACGGGATCGTGCTGGACAACGACATCATGCGGTTCTTCACCGACGCCGAGGCGATCTACTCGTTCGAAGGCACCCGGGAGATGAACACGCTGATCGTCGGCAAGGCCATCACCGGCCAGAGCGCTTTCGTGTGAGCGATCACGTCAGTCCGTGAAGGCCTCCTTCCCTACCCTCAAAGTAGGGAAGGAGGCCTTCACGGACTACCGGTACTTCTTGCCGATGGCCTCATCGAGGCGCCCGGTGCGCGTTTAGTCCTCTGAATGCGACGTCAGTCGACGCAGCCGGCCATCCCGGGCGGCGCGGAAGCCGTGGACGACGGCGGAGCGGCCGCGGACGAAGTCGCCGCCACCGGTTTGATCCCGATCCCGCTCGTCGGCTCCCCCACCGCGGCGACGGACGTCGACGTCAGCGTGGTCTGCACGAAGGCCTTCACTTCGGCCGGGTCGACCTTCACCGCGAGGCCGTCGGAAGGCGTCGGCAGCGCGAGGCTCTGGACCGGGATCGTCTGGAACTTCAGCGCCCCCGAACTCATCCCGCGCAACTGCTGCGCGAAGCTCACCACATCCCAGCCGCGGTCGAGCACGACCGAACCCTGGATCGCGCCGACCAGCGCGCTCAGCCGGGCCGGATCGGTGAACGTCCCGGCGTCCAGCACGGTCTTGGCCATACTGGAAAGGAACGCCTGTTGCCGGGCGATGCGGTCGAGATCGCTGGGCAGTCCGTGCCGCTGCCGCACGAAGGCGAGTGCCCGCGGCCCGGAAAGCAGCTGCTTCCCCGCCGGGAAGGCAGCCCCGGAGAACTTGTCCTGCACCGGTTCCTTGAGGCAGACCTCGACCCCGCCGACGGCCTCGCTCAGCGCGGAGAACCCGGCGAGGTTGACCGCGGCGTAGTGGTTGATGGACAGGCCGGTGAACTGTTCGATCGTCTGGATCGCGAGTTTGGCGGCCGCCTCGTTGGCCTTGACCTCGAGCTGCGGACCGGTCAGCCCTTGCGCGCGCAGGGTGTTCATCGCGGCGTTCTTGCCTCGGCTGTATGCCGAATTGATCTTGTGCTTGCCGAACCCGCCCGCGAGGTCCACATAGGAATCGCGCGGAATGGAGATGGCGGTCGCGGCGGCGCCGCCCGCCGGGATGTGGACCACGATCATGGTGTCGGTGGTGTCGCCGCCGTCGTCGCCGCTTCCGGCGTGCAACGCGTCGAGAACGTTCTGCGGCAGCGGGTTGCCGTTGGCGTCGGTGCGCGAGTCGATGCCGACGAGCAGGATGTTCTGCGCCACCTTCAGCGGTTCACCCGCCGGGCCGGCGGGGACCTGGGCCGACGGCGCGATCACGTCGGCCGTGACGATCGCTCCGTCCAAGCGGCTCAACTGAGCCCACGCGTATCCCGTGACCCCCAGTACGGCCGTCGACACCAGGCCCAATGCGACGCGGCCGCCGATCCGCCGTCCTCGCGACGTGAGCAGCACGACCTTCTCCCCGCTTCCGTGATGATCCCCCGGAATCGAGGATCACCGCGTTAGCTGGGAAATACCTGAGAAATGTGTCATGAACGGGTCTTAAAGCCCGTTCGGACCAGCGAAAGTGATCAAGCGAACAACCGGTCGCGACACCGCGTGCCGGAACGACCGCGCTGCGTTCCCCTAGCGGGGCATCCGGCGCCAGATCGCCCGTGGCATCACACGCATCACCGCAAACACCAGCCTCAGCAGTCCCGGCACCCACACCGTACCCCGGCGTTGCGAGAGCGCGGCGACGGCCGCGTCGGCGACCTGATCGGGAGTACTGGAGAACGGCGCGGGCGCCATGCCTTCGGTCATCCGGCCGATCACGAAGCCAGGCCGGACGAGCAGAAGGTGGACACCCGTGCCGTGCAGGGCGTCGGCCAGACCGCTCGCGAAACCGTCGAGGCCGGCCTTGGCCGAGCCATAGACGTAGTTCGCCCGCCGGACGCGCACCCCGGCGACCGACGAGAACACCACGAGGCTCCCGTTTCCTTGCTCACGAAGCACTTTGGCCACGTGCGTCAGAACACTCACATGAGCCACGTAGTCGGTGTGCACGATCGCGACGGCGTGCTCGGCATCCGCTTCGGCCCGCGCCTGATCGCCCAGGATCCCGAAAGCGGTGACGACGACGTCCAGCGGGCCGTGCTCCGCGACGACCTTCTCCAGGAACGGACCGTGCCCGGCGAGGTCGTCCGCGTCGAACTCGACCGTGGCGACCTTCTCCGCGCCCGCGGCCAGCAGCCGCTCCGACTCCGCGCCGAGGTCCGCGCTCCGCCGCGCGGCCAGCACGATCTCCCGCGCCCCGCCCTTGGCGAACCGCTCGGCGACCGCGAGGCCGATTTCGCTGCGTCCGCCCAGTACCAGCACCGTTCCGCTCACCCCCGCAGTCTGCCAGGCGGCCCGTGCCTCGCCGCCGGTGGTGCGCTTCACAGACTGCAATTTTGCAGTATCTGCATTTTCAGGCGTATCGTGGTGTTCGTGCCCGAAACCGTCAAAGGTCTCCGCGAGCGCAAGCGGCTGGAAACCCACCGCGCGCTGGCGACCACCGCCGTCCGGCTCGTCGCCGAACGTGGTCTGGACCAGGTGACGGTCGAGGACATCAGCGCGGCGGCGGGGGTTTCGTCGCGCACGTTCTTCAACTACTTCGCGTCCAAAGAGGACGCCGTGGTGATCGCCTACGCCGACCACGTGGAGCGGTCGCGGCGCACCATCGAGCGGTTTCTCGCCGCGCCGAAGGAAGTCCGCACCCCACGCGCCTTCATCGACGCGATCAAGGAGGACTTCGCCGTCGTGGAGGAGAATCGCGAAGAATGGCTCGGCCGGATGCGGGCGATCCAGGAAAATCCCTCGCTGCATTCGCGTGTGGTGGCGATGAACCACCAGACCATCGCTCCGACGATCGAGGCGATCGCACGCCGCACCGGCACCGATCCCGAGGCCGACCTCTATCCCACGTTGCTCTTGACCACGATCGGCGCCGCGGTCAACGCCACGCTGATCCTCTGGTACCAGCGCGACGGGAAGATGTCCGCGCTCGATCTGCTGGACGAAGCCGCCGAAACGCTTCTCGCCGGGCTCCCGGAGCCCGGCGGCCGCGCGCACTGACGCGCCCGGCGACACAGGAACACGAAGGGGGAGGACCATGTCCGTATCCACCACCGGACCAGGAGAACCGGATGCCGCGCCCGGTTCGATGAACCGGAAACAGGTGCTCGAAGCGATGTCGGGACTGATGATGGGCATTTTCGTCGCCCTCTTCGCCTCGACGGTGGTCGCGAACGCGTTGCCGCGGATCGTTTCCGAACTCGGCGGCTCGCAGTCCTCCTACACCTGGGTGGTCACCACCGAACTGCTCGCGATGACCGCGACGGTGCCGCTCTGGGGCAAACTTTCCGACCTGTACAACAAGAAACTGCTCATCCAGCTGTCGCTCGGGCTGTTCGTGGTCGGGTCGCTGGTCGCCGGTTTCGCGGGCAACATCGAACTCCTCATCGGCAGCCGGGTCGCGCAGGGCATCGGCGCGGGCGGGCTCACCGCGCTCGCGCAGGTGATCATGGCGGCCATTGTTTCGCCGCGTGAGCTCGGGAAGTACTCGGGGATCTTCGGCGCCGTGTTCGCCGTCGGGACCATCGGGGGACCGCTGATCGGCGGTGTCATGGTGGACATCTCTTGGCTCGGCTGGCGCTGGTGCTTCTTCCTCGGCGTCCCGTTCGCGATCGCGGCGATCCTGCTGCTGCAGCGCACGCTGAATCTGCCGACGATCAGGCGCGAGGTGAAGGTCGATTATCTCGGCGCGTTCCTCATCATGACCGGTGTCTCGACGCTGCTGATCTGGTCGTCGCTGGCGGGGCACCAGTTCGCCTGGGGCTCGTGGTGGACCGTCGGCCTGGTGACCGCCGGTGTGGTCATCCTCGCCCTCGCCGTCTACGTCGAATCGCGGGTGGCCGAGCCGATCCTGCCGCTGAGCCTGTTCCGCAACCACACGGTCACCCTGACCACCCTCGCGAGCTTCCTGGTCGGTGTCGCGCTGTTCGGCGGGACGGTGTTCCTGTCGCAGTACTTCCAGCTATCGCTCGGCAAGTCGCCGACGGTGGCCGGACTGCTCAGCCTGCCGATGATCTTCGGGCTCCTCGTCTCCTCGACGGTCTCGGGACAGGTGATCAGCCGGACCGGCAGGTGGAAGAGCCACCTGCTGCTCGGCTCGGCACTGATGACCGCGGGTCTGGCCCTGCTGGGGATGATCGACGCGCACACGAACCTCGTCGTGCTCAGCGCGTTCATGATGGTGCTCGGGGTCGGCGTCGGCATGCTGATGCAGAACCTGGTGCTGGTGGCGCAGAACGACGTCGACGCGCACGACCTCGGCACGGCGACGTCCACCCTGTCGTTCTTCCGCAGTCTCGGTGGTTCGATCGGCGTGAGCGCGCTGGGCGCGGTGCTCGCGAACCGGGTGACGGCGCTGATCACCGAGGGTATCGGCCCGCTGCCTGGTGGTGGGGACGGCGGCACGGTGCCGAACGTCGCCACGCTGCCCGAACCGATCGCGACGGTGGTCCGTACGGCGTACGGGGAAGCGACCAGCGAGTTGTTCCTGATCAGCGCGCCGATCGCGCTGCTGGTGATCGTCGCGGTCGCCTTCCTCAGGCGCAAGCCGTTGAAGACCCAGTCGGGCAACGAACGGCTGACCGAAGAGACCGCCGCCGACGCCGTCGCCTGACCTCCCCGCACGAAGAGGTCCCCGGTTCACCGAACCGGGGACCTCTTTTTCCCGCGCGCGAAAACCCACGAGAAAATCCGGTTGCGTTTTCGGTGGATTCAGGCGGCGCTGCGCACATGAATCGGGCGACGTCGTTCGCTGTCGGTCAGTCCGCCGAAAACGCCATGGTCCAGTCCGTTGTCCAAGGCGTACGCCAGGCAGGCCGAAGTCACCGGGCACCGCGCGCAGACCGCCTTGGCCCTGGCCACCTGCCGGGCACCCGGACCGATTTCGGTGACCGGAAAGAACAGTTCGGGATCCTCACTGCGGCAAGCTGCCTTCCGCAGCTCGCCGGCCATCCTCGTTTCCATTTCCTATCACCTCCTTTTCTTCGATTTTCCCTTCCTCGTCAAACGACTTCCGCTCGAACCCGGGTATCCACTGCGGTGCACGACGTAAACTTCACCTTTACCGAATCGTTACACTCAGCGGCCCCCTCACTGCACCTGTCCTACGAGGGCATTCGCGTCCGGCGGCTGAGAGCGGTGAGTGCGGGTGATGGGCCACGACGAGTTCGACGAGTTCTTCCACGCCGAATTTCCGCTGCTCATCGGCTTCCTGTGCAAGGCGGGGTTCGCGCTCGATCCGGCGCGGGACGCGGCGGCGGAAGCGATGCTCAACGCCTACGAGGACTGGCGGACCATCACCCACCCGCACTCCTGGATCCGGCGCGTCGGATATCGGCGGGCGAAAGAGCAGACCGCGGCCCGGACGGACTGGGCCTGCCCGGACGCGGGCAGGGAAGACAAGCTCACCGCCCTCGCCGACGAGGCGTCGGCCGTCCTGACCATGCTGGGGCGGCTCCCGAAACGCCAGCAGCTCGGTATGGCGTGGGCACTGGACGGTTTCACGGCGCGGGAGATCGCCGGGATACTCGGCATCGCGGAGGAGTCCGTCAGCACGACGCTGCGCCACGCGCGCGGCCGTCTGGAGGAGCACGACCCCGGGTTCGTGTCCCGGCTGGACAACGCCAACACGGCCTTCGTCGACGCGCTGAGGATGGGGCTCGACGTCGACGACACGCTGTCCCGGATCAAGAACCGCGCGATGATCCGGGAACTCGCCTTGGTGGAGCCGGGCTCCCCGGCGGCGGCGGAACCGGAACAGGTGGCCCCCGCCCGCTGGTACGCCCTCGACGCCCCCGTCGCGGCCGCCGGCCGAGGTGATCAGCGGGCGCTGGAGACGCTCCTGAGCACCGTCCGGCCGCTCGTGATCCGGTACTGCCGGGCGCGGATCGGCAGACAGGAACGGACCTACGCCTCGGCGGACGACGTCGCGCAGGAGGTCTGTGTGGCGATCCTCCGGGCGCTGCCGACCTATCGCGAACAGGGGCGGCCGTTCCTCGCGTTCGTTTACGGCATCGCCCAGCACAAGGTCGCCGACGCCCGCCGCGCCGCCGCCCGCAACCGCTCCGACCCCGTCGCCGAAGTCCCCGACGGCGTCGCGGAGTCCGCCGGTCCGGAACAGCACGCGCTGCACAACGAACTGAGTGACCGGATGGGTGAGTTGCTGCGGATCCTGCCGGACAGGCAGCGGGAGATCGTCGTCCTGCGCATCGTCGTCGGCTTGTCCGCGGAGGAGACCGCCGCGGTGGTCGGTTCGACGGCGGGCGCGGTGCGAGTGGCTCAGCACCGCGCTTTGACGCGGCTCCGCAAGATCCTCACGGAAGTGTCGTGAGTGGTAATGACGGTGTCAGAACCGTCATTACCACTCACGAGTCAGGGGCGGCAGCGTTCGGCCGTCGCCGCGGCCGTCTTCAACTCCGAGGCCCCCAGGATGGCCGCGACCGGATCGAGTGCGCCGTGCGTGTCCTTCTGCGCGGCTATGAGCCCCTCGACCGCGCGGCCTTGCGCCGCGGTGTCGTTCTTACCCGACGCGTCCAGGTCCGCCTTCGCTTTTACGGTCTTGTCGCGGGCCGCGGTGTACTTCGCGAGGAAGTCCTGCTTCGCCGTCTCGCCGGCCGGAACCGGCGCGGCGGGAAGAGCGCTGAGGCCGTCGACCGTCTTGGCCAGAATGGTCGCGTAATGCCCGAGCTGAGCGCTCGTGCTCTTCTTGATGGCCTCGATGGTTTCCCCGCCCCCCGACGGCATCTTGTTGTTGCCGTCGACGAAATCCTTGACCGCACCGCAGAATCCGTTCATCCAGGTCACCGCCGCGGCCGAATCCGCGACAGCCGACGAAGACGTCACCGGCGCGGGTGCCGGAGCGGCCTGCGGTGCCGGGTCCGGCGCGCAAGCGGCCAGGATCATCACGATTCCCGCCGCACCCAGGAGCCCGGCCGAGGTCTTGTGGGCAGCGCACATGTCTGTTTCCCCTTTCCACCGGTCGGTGTTCCCTACCGGCGGAGAGGACCTTGACACGCCGGAACCGGCGCGGTCTGCGTCATCTGACGCAGAACGGACGCCCGTACTCGAACTCGTAACGTTCGAACCACCGGCGCCCGGATGGCGTAACGAGGCGCGGACGGGCGGCGAGTACAGCATTACCCCTGTTCACTGCGAGGGCACCCAGCCGAAGAGGTAGCGCCATGGCCATCAAGATCATCGCATCGCGGCTCGAAGGTGGGAGATTCCACGAGAACATCACGAAGCTGCGCTGGGTCAACCCAGGCAACGGCGAAACCGGCGAGAGCCTGGTCTCGGCGATCGTGGCGTGGATCGAGGACGAGGACGGGAAAGCCTACGTCGACGAGGGGATCCACCGGGTGGGCGTGGAGATCATCAAGCCGACCTTCGGCCCCAAGTTCCTCCGCACGCGGGCGGACGGGATCTGGAAGAACAATCTGCTCGAACTCGAACGCTTCTGAGTCGGGTCTACTTCGGCGTTGACCCTCGCTAGGCCCCAGCGGCGAGGTCACGTGCTGGGGACGCCTGGCCGCTCTCGCTCGCGAGTAGCTCGGTGACGCCAAGCCCGGCGACTATGGTCACGCTTTTCTCCTTGGCCAGGAAGCGCAAGCCCATGAAATTGTCGCCAGCCGTGAATCCCGGCAGCGCCCACACCCGCTCGTAGGGGATCGTGACCGGGCGGAAGGCGCGGAAGGTGTAGACATTGCGCCACAAACAGCGGGCCGGATCCGGGGTCCACAGTCGACGGGCGAGCTCGTCGTTGCGCAGGAAGCAACCGACCGTCCCGATCCCGCGCACCTGCTTCTGCCCGGTGAGAAGTACGAAATCCCCTGTCTCGAGCGTGTCCATTTTCTTGTCGTGCTGTGCGGTCGCGCCCCAGAAGCGGGCTTGCCCGTCCGGGTGCTCGGCGTCCAGTTCGGTACGTTCCGCAGGGCTCAGCACCTCGGCATACCACTGTCGCCGGAAGGGCACCGGCCGCTCCAGCGTCTGCGCCCAATGCCGCCGCGCCTCTTTCGTGCGATACGACGGCTGAATTATCACCCGCATGGTTTACGGTTGCCCGCCTGGTGCCCGCCGAAACCTGGGTGGGACGTGGGGTTGCCGACGCGACAGAACCGAATCAGCCGACACGCGAGTCGAACTCGGGAAGGTCCACTGTAGACATCCACGAGCCCGCTACCCGCGAGCGCGGAAACAGCCGTGCTGACAGTCCGTGACGACACGGCCCTGATGTCAAGCCACCAACGTGTTCCCCCGTCGCGCCCGCTTCGACTGGCCGACCTCGCAGAAGGCGTCGAATCCCGGTCTGGACGAACGATCAGTGCTCGGCTCATGCGGACTTGCGAATAGATGAGACGTTGTCAGGAGTAACAGAACGTCCAAGTAGTCACGCACAGGTAATGCCGCCATCACTCAACGTGTGGGACCTGCGTCTTTCACGCAGCGACATCGCCCCCTAGGCCGTTAGGGTGACAACGCAGCGACACTTGTGAACGCTCACCAGCGTCCCTGGTGCCGGGTGCAGTGGCCACCGCCTCGCACTACCAGGCTGCCTGACTGAACTTTTCGCCGTTCGCGCGCATGTCCCGTCATCGAGGAGCCTTTTCATGCCTGCTCTCCGGAGAAGGCGTACGCCCAACTTTGGGCGGGTCTTCACTTCACGCATCCGAACCGTAGCCACGGTACTGGTGGTCACCATCGCCCTGACAGCTCAACTGCCGGCCGCCGCCTACCCGCCCCAGGTTCTGGTGTTCGTCGCCAACACCGGATCCGACAACGTCACCGTGTACGACACCCGGCTGGGCGAGGTGATCGCGACCGTCGGCGTCGGTGACGGCCCGGTGGGGGTCGGCGCCACGCCGGACGGCGACCGTGTCTACGTCACCAACGAGCAGTCGGATTCCGTGTCCGTTCTGGACACTCGCACTCAGCTCGTCATCGCCACCACCCCCGTAGGGGACAAACCATTCGGCGTGGCGGCCACGGACACCTACGCCTACGTCGCGAACTTCGGTTCCGACTCGGTCACGGTGCTGGACATCACCACCCAGAAACCGGTCGGCGAAATCCCGGTCGGCCGATTCCCGCATACACCGATCGTCAGCCCGGACGGCAGCCGCGTTTATGTCACGAACAACGGCGCGGGCAGCGTGACGGTGATCGACACAAGGATCAACAAGCCCATCGGCACGATCCCGGTCGGCCGTTTTCCGGCGGGCATCGCCGCCGGACCGCGCGGGGACCGGCTGTTCGTCGCGAACACCGGTGACGACACGGTCACCGTCGTCGGGACCACCACCGGCCGCCCCATCGGCACGATCCCCGTCGGCGACGCGCCCATGGGCCTGTCGGTGACGCCACGCGAGGTCGTCTACGTGGCGAACGCCGGTGCCGACACCATCTCGGTCATCAACTTCCCCAGCGCGAGTAACACCACCACAGCAGCGGTGAACCGAAGGCCGGAGGGAGCCGCCGCCGCCCCCGACAACAGCTTCGTCTACATCACCAATACCGCCTCGAACACGATGTCGGTCATAGACACCGCCACTTCGAAGCCGGTTCTCACCGTACCGGTCGGGCAACAGCCAGAGGGGGTGACCGTCACCGGCTGAACCGCCTCCGCGGCCAGTGCCGGGTTCGACGCCGACCCGCACTCGCGGGTGAGAACTGCTGCGAGCGCGGGCCCAGACGTCCCGTCTGGTCCACCGTCGTCCAGCTCGCCACCCCTCTGACGTCAACCCACGGCCTCAGCACAAGGGATGTTCCTTTCCGGAACACGGCAGACGCTGGCTCGAACGGCCTGCTCGCCGACCCGGTATCAGTCAGCGAGACGGCCCGATATCCGATCCGGAATACCACCTATCCGGACCTGGTGCTTGGCCAACGACATCAAGGTGGTTGTCCTGTCCGCTCGCACTTTGGGGCAGAACGATCCGCTGAGCTGTGGGTCGCAAAGATCCGGACGCGAACGGACGAAGTTGCCCGGACCTGGTTGGCGGAATCGGTGACAGCGGGATCGAGCGTGTCCGGCTCGCGGTGCGCTCGTGGCCGCCGACGGACTCGAAGTCGATGTCGTCCGGCGTGCGGGAATCAGTCAGGTTGTGTCGGTATCTTCAGTCACCATGAGGTACTTCGGCTCCGATGTCGTGACCGTCGCGGACAAGCTCGTCGACGCCTACGTCGACGTCTTCACCACTCCGCCGTGGGAACACCAGGACCCGGCCGAAACCCGGTCGGCGTTTCGGGAGCGGCTGAAGGCAGATGCCCAGCGTCCCGGCTTCCGTGCCATCCTGGCGTTTTCCGACACCGGCGAGGTAGACGGCTTCGTTACCGGATGGACCACCTCGGCTCCATTTCGGACCGATCGCGCCTACTCCAAGGTCACCGAGCGGCTCGGCCTCGACCGGGTCGGTGAACTGCTGGTCGGAGCGTTCGAGATCGACGAACTCGGGGTGCGTCCCCGCGCCCGCGGGACCGGACTCGGACGGCGACTGCTGTCGGATCTCACCGCCACCGCACCCGGCGCTCGCGCCTGGCTGCTGACCTGGCATCAAGCCCACGACACGCTCGCCTTCTACCGCCGGATCGGATGGCGTGAACCCGAGCCCCGGCCGGGCAAGGAAACCGACATCGTCGTGTTCCTGTCGCCGGACTGACCCGGAGCCCAGCAGCCGTCCGCCACTCGCGGGACGCGTCGGCACGGGCCTGGCGCCAGCCCGGCAGGATTGCCGAAGATCAGGCTCCGTTTCGGTGGCGGCAGCAGGGGCCACCCAGACGAGCTGATGCGCGTCAACCTCACCGACTGGGGCGCGCTGACTGCGGCAGCGATCCGCACCGCGGATCCCGGCGGCTCGGCTAGCGGTCGGTACTGCATGTACCCGCGAAAAAGGCCGGCAGGTGAAGAGTCATTCCGCGCGGAGATGGTCCCCGGTTCGGCGGGCCCGGTCGCTATTCCGGCGTCGGTAGTCAGCTGATTTCGCTTTGGTTCCGCAGCTGCTCATTCCGCACCAGCGGCGGCGGCCGGAGCGGGAGGAGTCCAGGAAGAGCCGGCTGCAGTCGGGGTGGTCGCACTCTCGGATCCGGCCCGTTTTCCTGTTTGCCAACAGGGTGATGGCGTCGCGGGCGAGAGTGGAAAGGGCCTGCTGAAGATCGCCTCGGAACTCGACGGTGTCACCCGTCCACTGGGGTATCAGCGGAGGAGACGCCGCCGCGGCGTTGAGAGCGGCGCGGTCCCCGGCCCGGCCGGTCCCCCGGCAAAGACGATTGACGACTTCGCGCAGGGCGATGGTTCGACGGAGCCCTTCGGTGTCGACGGCGATTCCGGCGCCGAGACCGGCCTGCTCCAACCAGCGGGTGACGTCGGCGGGAGCGGCCAGCAGCTCTCGCGGGCTGTTCTGGTGTCGGACCTGCAGGGTTGTCGTCAGATCCAGGCACGGGCTGCCGCTGAGGAAGGTGAACACGTCACCATATTGACCGGTGACTTGGCCATGTGCCAGTGTTGCCGTCACCTGTTAATGGGGTGACGGAGGCGGAATGTCCGGGTTGGCCAGGTATCTCACGGCCGCGGTGCTGGTTCGCGGTGCCGACAGCGGCGCCACGGTCGGCCTCGTCCTGCTCGCGGCGCACCAGCGTCTGCCTGCGGTCATGGGCGGACTGCTCATCGCCGCGCTCAACGCGCCGCACCTGCTGGGTCCCTGGCTGGCGGCGCGGTTGGACAAGGCGATACAGCGGCCCCGCCTACTCGCGGGGGCTTATCTGCTCTACGGAATCGCCTTGTCGGGTGGCGCGCTGGCGATCACCCGGTTGCCCGCGATCGTGGCGCTTCTCGCGGTCGGGGTGGCGGGCTGCTGCGGGCCGTTGCTGACCGGCGGGCTGAGTAGCGTGTTGGACGATCTGGGCGCGAGTAGACGCAACCAAGGCTGGGATGCGCTCTCCTACGGAATCGGCGGAACGGCGGGCCCCGCCGCGGTCGCGGGGCTCGCCGGCCTGACCGGCCCGCTCCCCGCCGTTCTGGGCCTGGCCGCGGCGACTCTCGTCGCGTCCGCGCTGATCTTGACGTTGCCTCTCGGTGACACACCAGCGCATCGGGACCCGGTGGGGCTGAGGGCGGGATTGAAGAGTTTGGTGGCTGTGCCGCCACTGCGGCGGGTGACGGTGCTGACGCTGCTGTCCGCGGTCCAGTTGGGAGCTTTGCCGGTCGTGGCCGTGGCACTGGGGCATGAGCTGTACGACAGCGCCACCGCGGGCGCGGCGCTGACCGTCGCCTACGGGGCGGGCGGTCTTGCGGGCTCGGCCTTGGTGACCGCGTGGCCGTTGCGGGGTGAACCAGAGATCCTGGCGGTGCGGCTGTTCGCCTCCCTGGCCGTGGTCACCGTGTTGTGTGCCCTCACCACGAGCTATCCGACGGCTATTACCGGCTTCGCCGTGCTTGGACTGGTGAACGCGACATCGTTCACCGCCACCCTCACCGCTCGCACCCGCTACGCGCCACCGGGCGCCCGGGCACAAGTATTCGTCACCAGCGCCGGCTTGAAGGTCGCGATGGCCGCTCTGGGCGCGGCTCTCGCCGGCGCCGCGGCTGAACTCGGGGGCCGCGCACTTCTCATCTGCACGGCCGCGATCACGCTGACGGCGGTCGCCACCACGGTGCTGGATCGGCGGCTCACCGCCCGGAAGCATCGACGGCGCGAACAGGCCCACGTCGTGGCGGAGCCCCGTCAGGAGCGCACGTCCGGGGTATGAGCTGTCCAGAGATCGCCGAGCGACGCGCCCGACTGGGAAGAACCCATGATATGGCCCCAACAGGGACGCTCAGGCGCTTTCGAGACCAAGATGGCCGCCGCCGCGGTGGCTCGGGCCGCGTTCTGTGTGGGGAGGAAGAGGTTCAGCAGCAGGACCGCCGCCAGGGGGATGGTCCAGACCAGCATGTCCGGGACCGCGTTAGCGGTGGTCGCGGGCGTCACGGGATTGCCCGCCAGTTCGCGGCTGAGGATGTTGCCGTAAACCGCTACCCCGAGCGACATGCCAAGGCCGCGAATCGACAGCGGCCCCGAGGTCGGCTTCGGTCACGGCGTTCTGCGCGACGGTCACAGAAGCTGCATGATCATGCCGACACCGATTCCGAGCACGACGAGGTCGAGCGCGACCACGAAGGATGTCGAACTCGCGTCCAGCAGGCTAACCCGACAGTGATCACGATCGAGCCGCCGACCAGGAACGGCCGGTATTTCCAGCCCCCACTATCGGCACGAGCGGACGCTGCTGATTCATTGGTGCGACCGCGTCTTCGAATGACGGCGGTTGCTGCGCTCGACGAGCGCCATGAGGATGGGAACCTACAGCGCCAGTGCAGGGTCTTATCGCCGCTGACATGTTGATCTCCCTGCGCTCGGCGGTTCTGGCTGTTGTCTCACAGGGCGTCACCAAGATCGGTCTCAGGCTCGTGGCAGTCCCGAGGCCGCCAGGCGTCGGCAACCACGTCGACATCACCATGGCGATCCGTTGGCGGGGCAGACTTGGGGCATGGAGTTCTTCTGTTACCACCGCGACCGGACCGGCTCCGCTGCGCGGCGCGACGAGCTGCGGGAAGAGCATTGGTCCTACATGGACCGGTATGCACAGGAGATGATCGCCCGTGGCCCGACCCTCGCCGCCGATGGAGACACGCCAACCGGCAGCGTGCACATCGTCGACCTGGCCGATCCCGTTGCCGCCCGCGCGTTCGCCTTCGACGAGCCGAACTATCAGGCTGGGGTGTACCGGGACGTGCTGCTGCGCCGGTGGCGCAACATGCTGGGGCGCACAATGTGGGACTTCCCCGGCGGCCCGGTCAGTGGCAACCGGTACCTGGTGCTCGGCCTCGGCACGGGGCAGGCGGCCGACCTCTCAGCACCACCCGACGAGGATGAACTGGTCGCGTATGGGCCGTTGTTGTCCGACGACGGCGTCACCTGGCTGGGCACGGCGGCGCTGGTTCGGGCACCGGACCCGGCAACGGCACGTTCCATCCTGACTACGGATCGGTACGCCGACATCGAGGTACACAGCTGGTACTTCGGCGGCCGGGCATCATGACCGACGCGCGCATGTAGCTGATCAACGAGGCAGGCCCAATGAGCGATGTCGCTCGGCTCCCTGTCTCGATCTCGCTTCACCAATGCATCCGAGACGAAGTTGCCGGGAGAAAATGAAGTCAGCGCTGAGACCAGCTTCGCCGACTTCCGCAATATCCCAGTATGACCTCGATCTACACCGATGTGTCGGACGAGTACCGGAACCGGTTGATGCAACAGGACTTGGCGCCTTCGGGCCGTTCATGTGGAGAGCGCCGTGACCAAGAAAATCACCTTCAGTGGCATCTGCGTATGCGGATGGCCGAGCGTGGGGTGTTCCAGACCTCGGATCTGGTCAAGCCCTTGGCAGAACGCGGGATTGTGCTGTCTCGCGAGCAGATCTACCGCTCGCCACGACGCCGCCACTGCGGCTGTCGATGGATGTGTTCGCCGCGCTGTGCGACATCTTCGCCTGCACACCGAAGGGCCTGATCGAGATCAAGGCCGCGGCGCGGGCGATCGCCGAGAGCTGATCTCCTCACCGTTGCTGAAGACCGCGTTGATAGCCTTGATAACCCGTTGGCTGTACACCAAGGGTTCGACGAACACGACCTGTCGACTGTGGCCGCTCGCGCAAAGGACCGAACGGAGCGGGACCAGCTTGGGCACGCGGAAGACCGCGCTACAAGATCGATCCCGTCGGCGACAATCTCACCGGCTTCAGCGTGCCGGTAACGTTCGACCTCAGCCGTCGACTGCGCGGACTGCGGCCGGATCGCGTTCAAGCTGTAACAGGGCTATTCTCAGGAGCGCGAGGCATCTCGAAGAAGGTGTGCTCGTCAGCGCTGACGGCCAAGTGGCCAGCGTCAATAGGTCATTCCCAGTACTCAAAGAAGAATTGCCCATTGACTGCCTTGTAGCAGTATTTTCCGTCCGGTTGCACCCAGGTTCCAAGTTGCTCGTGAATCGTTTTCCAGTGAACGCACTCTGCCATCTCATGATGGTATGTAGATTCTTTCCAATCATCGACAGTCGTAAGCCCGCCGGGAGACCTGTCGCCCAAGACAGATGGCGTCGCGAATCCCGACATAGGAGTGGCAGTCGCGGTGGCGCTTGCACCGAATGACGCCATCGCGATCATAAGGACGGTTATGCCGAAGTAGATTTTCCTGTGATTTGTCACTGCTTCTCCAAGCAAGTTATTCCAGTGAGAAAATGCAGTTACGATGCGGTCGTGCTCGCGAAGATTGCTCGATGTCGCACGAGATCGGCGGATAATCGCCGCGTATCGCAACCTGGCACGGTCGGTCACCTGGTCCCGGTCTGATCATGACTGCGGATTCATGCGTTCTGGCGAGATCTCGACGTCAGTCTGGGACCTCAGGGGACGAAGACGCACGGGAAGCCCATGTCGACGTAGTGCCCGGAGCCGACTGGCGCCCATCCGTGGGCACACAACCAGCCGGTACCGAGGCCATCACCCTGGATGACGGGATTGTTCTCGTCGCCGGTTTGCTTAAAGGTGATTCCCGGCCCCCACAAGTCGACGTGGCCGAAGTACCCGGCTCCGCGGGCGAAGGCCGCGTAACTGTTACGCGTACCGACAAAACTGATACAGGTCGTCAGACCGCTTCCCGGTCCGGTACACCTGAAGTCGTCGAATACGGTTTGCCTGGCCGCGTGTGCCGGGGCAGCGAGCGCCGATGCCATCAGAATCATGGAGAGTGCGGCCGTCGTGGTGCGTAGTTTCATGCTGTCTCCTGTTATTCGGAAATTAGGGCACCCAGACGCAGGGCATTCCCATGTCGAGGTAGCTGCCGTTGGACAGGTGCGCCCATCCGTGAGCGCACAGCCAGCCGGAACCAAGCGCCCCTTCCTGATCCGTGTAGGGATCGGAACTGGTCGGACTATTACGGAACGAGACCCCCGGACCCCATAGATCTACATGGCCGAAGTAGTCGGTTCCGACAGCTATGGCCCGGTAGCCCCTGGTGCTGTCACCGCTGAAGGCCACGCAGGTCCGCGGGCTCGCGGATCCGTTGGGGCTGCATGAATAGCCAGAGCCCAGGGTCGACGCCGCTGCGGGTGTGCTGAGCATCAGGACAGAGACGAGCGCAGCGGCCGCCAGCGCCGCGACGGTTGTGGCTTTGCGTGGTTTCATTTGTCCTCCAGATGGTGGCCGTGGCCCGTAGCAGAGGCGATCCCTTATGGGTGTGACTGTGTAAGCGCTCGTCGCAGCGTCACTGGACGCTCAACAGAACGCAGCAGAGGCTGCCTACCCCAGTTGCCACAGCGGTGTGGTGATCGCGGGTGGCTGAGATGGACCTCGCGGCTGGTCGTTGGAACACTAATCGATGCTCCGCGTACTGGTCTTGGAAAAATGTAAGATGGACATAGATCTGCAGAACGCTGCAGACGTACGGGTGGATGGCAAGTTTCCTAGCCTGGACCATGGCCAACACCCAGCAGGAGTCTTCCGGCCAACCTCGGTCCGCCCGCCGCGCGGCCGTGTCATGACAACCGTGTAAGCCACGGATGGACCAAGAT
>NZ_LQCI01000018.1 GCF_001613935.1 Amycolatopsis regifaucium | reverse complement strand
ACTGTCCTAAATAGAGCATGTTGCGACGACCGCATGAATCCGCCGCCCCTTCGCTACCTTCAGGGTAGGCAAGGAGGCCTTCACGGGCCCGACGAGCGACCCCACGTAGGGCCGTACACAGAGAAATCAATCGGACGCGCGATCGCCAGAAGATGTCTCTTGTGGACGCTGAAACCGTCCAGCGGTTTTTGTCGGTGCTCCGGTGCACAGTGTCGATCACCGAAATTCGACGACTGGAGGAGTGCCGATGTGCTGGCATTGCGACAACCCCGGCAAGACACGCGATGACTACCTCACCGAGGAGGTCCGTCCGCTGATCCGGAAGTACGGCTGGATGGTGCAGACCGTCGAGCGCGGCTACGCCCAACCCGGCTTCGGGTACACGGTCGGGCTCACCGACGCCGGGATTCCGGAACTCGTCGTCACGGGGCTGAGAGAGCGAAGATCCGGACAGCTGCTGAACTATTTCGCTCAGCGGATGGTCCGGTCGGGCCCGCCGGAACCCGGTGAGGTGCTGCCGGCGGAGGTCGGCTGGCCGGCGTTCGAGGTCGTCTCGCTCAGTTCGCCGTCGGCGCACCTGCTCACCGCCGTCCTCCTGTACGGCCCCGATTTCCGTGCTCTGCAACTGGTGTACGAGGACGAGCACGGAAACTGGCCGTGGGACCGGGAATTCCGCGGTGGGACAGGCGGGCAGCCGGTGCTGGGAGCGCGCGGCCGTGGCTGAATCCCTAGGGCACCGCGGGAGCTTCGCCTTCCCGCAGGCTGGTCCCCGGCGCCAGCCGCTGGACGGCGTCCTCCATATGGGCTTCCAGCAGCGAAAGCGCGGTCTCCTCGTCACCGGCTCGCAGGGCCTCGATGATCCGGGTGTGTTCGGTGACCCGTTCTTCGACCCGCTGATAGGTCCCCTGCAGCGCGGTGAGGCACATCCGCGTCTCGATCAGCAGGGTGCGCGCCATCCGCGCGAGCCGCTTGCTGCCGGAGGCCGCGATCAGTGCTTCGTGGAAGCGGAGGTCGGCCCAGGAGAGCGCGGTCGGGTCGTCGTCGCCGGCGGCGACGGCCATGGCGCTCACGGCCTGTTCGAGTTCGGCGGCGACCTTCTCCCGGTCGCCGCGCAGCGCCCGCAGCATCGCGGCGCGTTCGATGGCCGAGCGCGCCGAGTAGATGTCGTAGACGTCGCCGGGTTCGAGGTCGATCACGAACAGGCCGCGGTGGCGTTCGCTGCGCAGGAGCCCTTCGGAGACGAGATGCTGCATCGCCTCCCTCAACGGCCCTCGCGAGACCTGGAAACGGGAGGCCAGCTCGGTCTCGCCGAGCTGGGTGCCGGGCGGGAGAGCGCCGGTCATGATCGCGTCCCGCAACTGGCGCGCGATGATCCCGGCGGTCGATTCCCGGCTGACCGGCTCGATATCCGGCAAGGACATGGTTCAGTTGCCTCTCTGCCCGAACAGCGCGCCCAGCGTGCGGACGAGCGGGGATTTCCCGGTGAGCCGCAGGCCCTCCCAGACGGTGACCTGATTGGCGGTCAGCACCGGCTTGCCGAGGCGCGTTTCGAGCGTGTTGATCTCACCAAGGGTGCGCATGGCGGTGTCGGGGACGAGCAGGGCGTCCGCGTCCGGGTGGTCGCGGCTCACCGCGAGTTCGACCACGGCCTCCGGGCTGAGTCCGCCGACTTCGGCGGCGGTGTCGATGTCCGCGCTGCCCATCGAGATCACTTCGATCCCGCCGGCGTCGAGGAAGTCGACGAACAAGCGGGCGATGTCGTCCGGGTAGCTGGCGGCGACCGCGACCCGCCGGACGCCGAGCGCTTGAGCGGCGTGGACGAAGGCGAAGGAGGTGCTCGACGCCGGGACACCCGCGACGGCGGCCAGTCGGTCGGCCTGGTCCCTGGCGCCTTCCCAGCCGTAGACGAAGCTGCCGCTGGTGCACGCCCACACCACCGCGTCCGGTTCGTGCTTGGCCAATAGCGCGGCACCATCGGCGAGACGGCTTTCGCTGCCCAGGTCCAGGAGTTCTGGCACGGCGTGCAGATCGGTCCCGTAGATGTGCTCGACCGGCAGCTTGATCCCGGCCATGTCCCCGCCGAGGAGCTGTTCCGCGAGTGGGTAGTCGTCTTCGGCGGCGTGATCGGGATAGATGAACCCGATCGTGGTCGTCTCGGACGGTGGCTCGGGTGGGGTGAGCGGCGTGATGGGCACGGGACCTCCGGAGGCAGATTGTCGACAATCGTAGGGGAAGAGGTCAATCGACCTCGCGGAGCCACTTGCCGGGCCCGACGATCGGCAGGTTCATCCGCCGGAGACAGGCCCACATCGTGAGCTGGTTCGCGGTGAGGACGGGTTTGCCGAGCGCGCTTTCGAGCGGCTCGATCAGATCGTAGGTGGGGAGGTTGGTGCAGCTGACGAAAATGGCGTCCGCGTCGGCGTGGTCGGCGGCGAGGATGCGTTCGGCGATGGTGCGGTAGCTGACCTTCCAGATGCCGCCCCCCAGGCCGAGGTGATCGCTCGAGACGGTGTGCACATCGAGTTCGTCCAGGAAGTCGTGCAGCTTCCCGGTCAGGTCGCCGTCATAGGGCGTCAGTACTGAGACCCGGTGGAGGTCGAGCTGGTGCAGGACCTCGGCCAGTGCTCCGGAGGTGGTGACGGCGTCCGGAGCGCCCGCGTCGCAGATCGCCTTGGTCAGGGACCGTTCGTAGTCCACACCGTTGACGAAACTGCCGGAGGTGCACAGATACGCGACGACTTCGGGCTCGACGTGGAGTACGTCCCTCGTGGCGGCGGCGAGGTGTCTGCTGTCGCTGACGAGCTGGGCCATCTCCATGCTGACGGGCACGGGCTCATAGGGCGTCCGTGCCAGATGGAGGGAGACCTCCATGGGCACCCAGCGCCACAGCTCGCGTTCCAGGGCCAGGTCGAAGGGAGCGATCACGCCGATGCCGCGTTGCGCCAAGGGCCCTTCGAACTCCAGTAAGTCGAAATCCAAGTCTCAGCCTCCGGAAACTTCTGCAGTCACAGTCCGGCGCTCCGGGGGTCGCTCCTCGGATTGTTGACAATCATACGAGCCACTTTTACGGTGTCAACGTGATCGCCTCGGAGACCCCAGTGCTGGCGGTGCTCTGCGGAGACGCGCGCCCACCGGACATGCGCGCTATCGAAGCCGGAGCGGTGGTTCGTTACACCGACGAGGCCGGGTTGGCTGATGCGTTATCCGGAGCGGACGCGCTCTTCGTCTACGACTTCCTTTCGACGGCGGTTCCCGGAGCGTGGCATGCGGCCGACAGGCTGCGCTGGCTGCACATCGCCAGTGCGGGCGTCGACCCTGTGCTCTTCCCCGGGCTGCAGGAGAGCGACGTCGTGCTCACCAATTCGCGTGGTGTGTTCGACGGAGCGATCGCCGAGTACGTCCTCGGCGTCATCCTCGGTTTCGCCAAGGATTTCGTCCGGTCGTGGGAGCTGCAGCGGCGGAAGGAGTGGCGGCACCGGGAGACTGAACGGATCGACGGCCGCCGGGTGCTGGTGGTCGGTACCGGGCCCATCGGCCGGTCGATCGCCCGGCTGTTGCGGGCGGCCGGGATGTCGGTGGCCGGCGTCGGACGCCGTGCTCGTGCGGGTGATCCCGACTTCGGGGACGTGTACGCGTCCTCGGAGCTGACGCGCCACCTTCCCGAGGCGGACTACGTCGTCGCGGTCGCGCCCCTGACCGAGCAGACGAAAGGCATGTTCGAAGCCGAAACCTTCGCCGCGATGAAGCCCGGCGCACGGTTCGTCAACGTCGGCCGCGGTGAACTGGTCGTCACCGCCGACCTGGTCGGCGCGCTGCGGGACGGGCCGCTCGGCGGTGCGGCGCTCGACGTCTTCGACACCGAGCCGCTGCCTCCTGAAAGTCCTTTGTGGACCATGGAGAACGTGCTGATCTCGCCGCATATGTCGGGCGACTTCGTCGGCTGGCGTAATACTCTGGTAGAGGTGTTCGCGGACAACTTCCGTCGCTGGCGCGCGGGGGAGCCACTGCGCAACGTCGTGGACAAGCGGCTCGGATACGTGCCGTCGGAGACGCTTCGCCAAGGTTAGGGGCCGGATGAACGACACCAAGTCGACCGCGAGCGAGCTGGTCGCCGCGTATGCCACCGGAGAACTGTCGCCGGTCGAGGCCACGCAGAACGCGTTGCGCGCCATCGAAGAACGTGACGGCGATACCAACGCCTTCTGCCTGGTCGACGCCGATCGCGCACTCGAACAGGCGAAAGCGTCCGAGGTCCGCTGGCGCGACGGCAATCCGATCGGCTGGCTCGACGGTGTCCCGGCTTCGATCAAGGACATGTTCCTGACGCAGGGCTGGCCGACGCTGCGCGGGTCGCGGTGCATCGACCCCGACCAGCCGTGGGACGTCGACAGCCCGGTCACCGCGCGCCTGCGCGAGAACGGCCTGGTACTGCTGGGAAAGACCACGACACCGGAACTCGCGTGGAAAGGCGTCACCGACAACACGCTGACCGGGATCACCCGCAATCCGGTCGACCTGTCGAAGACGGCGGGCGGATCCAGTGGCGGGAGCGCCGCGGCCGTCGCGGCGGGCATGGGTGACCTCTCCGTCGGCACCGACGGCGGTGGCTCGATCCGGATTCCGGCGTCGTTCTGCGGAATCGTCGGCCTCAAACCGACACACGGCCGGATTCCGCTGTTCCCGGCGAGCCCGTTCGGCCCGCTGTCACACGCCGGTCCGATGGCGCGTTCGGTGGACGACACCGCGCTGCTGCTCGACGTCCTCTCGATGCCCGACTACCGCGACCCGGCCGCGCTCGCTCCGCCCGTCTCGACTTTCCGCGAAGCCGTCCGCCGGGACGTGCGCGGGCTGATCGCCGCCTATTCGCCGACGCTCGGTTTCGTCGACGTCGACCCGGAGGTCGCGGAGATCGTCAAGTCGGCGGTCCAGTCGCTGGGCGACGCGGGCCTGCACATCGAAGAGGCCGATCCCGGCTTCAGCGACCCGAAACCCGCCTTCGACATCCTGTGGTCGACCGGCGCGGCCAAATGGCTGGACACCTTCCCCGCCGGTTCGGAGACCAAGGTCGACCCGGGGTTGCGGAAGGTGTGGGAGTTGGGCAAGACCTTCTCGGCGAGCGACTACCTCGGTGCCAACGCCGAGCGGGCCGCACTGGGCATCCTGATGGGCGAGTTCCACACGCGTTACGACGTGCTGATCACGCCGACCGTCCCGATCCCCGCCTTCGAGGCCGGACACGAGGTGCCGCCGGGCAGTGGACTGAGCGGCTGGCCGGACTGGACGCCGTTCACCTACCCGTTCAACATGACCCAGCAGCCCGCCATCAGCGTTCCGGCGGGCCGTACCTCCAGCGGTCTCCCGGTCGGCCTGCAGATCGTCGGTCCCCGGCACTCCGACGACCTGGTGCTCGCGGTCGCGAAGCTTCTCGAGGAGGTCCGTCCCTGGCCGTGACCTGTGGAAAGGGAGCAAGGGACCTTTGCTATCGCTCGCGAGGGCGTGCGGTCAGGGCCGGGCCACGTGGGTCTTGCGGACCAGGCCCCGCACCTGCCCGCTGCACAGGGCGAGGCAGGTGGCGGCCACGACCAGCGCGGCGCACGCGAGCAACGTCGTGCCGATCCCGAAGTGCTGCGCCGCCGGTCCCGCCGCCATCTGCCCCAGCGGCAGGGCGATGAAGGAACCGAGCATGTCGTAGGAGTAGACGCGCGCGAGTTTGTCCTCGGGCACGTTCTCCTGCAGCGAGACGTCCCACGCCACCACGAACTGCTCGATCGCCAGGCCGGAAACGAACATGGCCGCCAGCAGCAGCGGCAGCAAGGGCGCCTGGCCGAGCAGGATCAAGGGCGGAGCCTCGAAAAGGATCACCGCGACTCCGACGAACAACGCGCGCCGGGGTTGCCAGCGGGCGACGAGGACGCCGCCGACCAGCGAGCCGATCGTCTGTGCCGCGAGGGCGAATCCCCAGCCGGAGCGGCCGAAGGTGTTGTCGGCGACGACGGGGCCCAGCACCGCGATCCCGCCGGCAATGACGGCGTTCACCACCATGAACTGGACGACCACGACCCATACCCAGGTCCGTGACCGGAACTCGCGCCAGCCTTCGGCGAGTTCCGCCAGTGGGCGGCTGCCGGGGATCCGTTCCCGGCGGTTGAGCCGGATCCGCCGGTAGGACAGGGCCGAGCCCAGGAACAACAGCGCGTTCCCGCCGAGTGCCCAGCCGGGGCCGACCGCGGTGACCAGGAGGCCACCGAGTCCGGCGCCGGCGATCCGGCCGGAGTTCGAGAGCAGCCTGCCCAGCGCGTTGGCCGGTGCCAGTAGTTCGACGGGCACCGTCAACGGCGTGAGTGACGCCGACGCGGGCGCGGAGATCGCGGCCACCGCGCCGTTGACCACGCTCAGCGCGACCAGCAACGGGACGGAAGCGAATCCACAAAGGACACTCGCCGCGATGGTCGCCTGGGTCAGCGTCGCGGCGAGTTCGGTGCCCTGCAGGATCACCGATCGCGGTAGCCTGTCCGCCAGTACCCCGCCGAACAGCAGCAACAGCACGCTCGCCACCGACCGCGCGCCGACGACGATGCCGATGTCGACGGCCGAACCGGTCAGGTCGATCACCGCGAACGCCAGTGCGAGCGGGGCGACGGCGTTGCCGAACTCGCCGAACGTACGGCCGCCGATCAGCCAGCGGAAGTTGTGGTGGCGCAGGGGCTCGCGCAGTGAGGTCACGATGGCGTCATCTCGAACATCGCGACCGTCACGCTGACCGGGATCGTGCCGCGAGTCCGGGGCGGCCGTGTGGCCGTGTGCAGGAGCCTGCTGGAGTTCACGCGCGTGCCCGAGCGCTTTTTCCCAGGCTTCGCGGTCGGCCCACATTTCCGCGTCGGTCGTCGAACCGCGTGCCGGACTCCGGATCGTGCCGGTAGCGTTTCGCGAGCCCTCCCCGGATCCGGACCTCCTCGGCGACGTCCAGCAGTCCGGCCTCGTGCAGTCGCCGCAAGTGGTAGCTGACGTTCGCCTGTGTCTCGCCGAGTTCGCGGGCGGCTTCGGCCGCGCTCATCGCGGCACCGGTCAAAAGCGACAGAATGCGCAGCCGTACGGGATGGGCGAGGACGCGAAGTCCTTCGAGGGTCGGCGAATCCGGCATGGGGACGAGTATCAACCGTCGGGACATCCACCGGCAAACAGTTGGTTGGGGGTTTCGTTGGCCGGGAGATCCGGTGCGGTGCACCGACGTCTGTGCTGTGCTGGAAACATGCGTACGACGACATTGGGCAGGAGCGGTCTCGAGGTGTCGAGGATCGCCTTCGGCACCTGGCAGCTGGGCGGGGACTGGGGTTCGTTCGACGAGGACGCGGCGATCGCCGCCATCCGCCACGCCCGCGAACTCGGGGTCGACTTCTTCGACACCGCCCAGGCCTACGGTTTCGGGAAATCCGAGGCGCTGCTCGGGAAGGCGTTGCGTGAGGAACTCAAACGCGACCGCGACAACATCGTCATCGCCACGAAGGGCGGTATCAAGCCGCGATCCGAACGGCCACGCGACTCCCGGCGCGAGTGGCTGACGCGGGGAATCGAGGACAGCCTCCGCTTCCTCGCCGTCGACCACATCGACCTCTACCAGATCCATTGGCCCGATTCCGACGCGCCCGCCGAGGAGACCGCGGGGATCCTCCAGGAGTTCGTCGACGCGGGGAAGATCCGGCACATCGGCGTTTCGAACCACGACGCCGAGCAGCTCGCCGCCTTCGGCAAGACCCGTCCGGTGGAAACCCTGCAGCCGCCGTACCACCTGTTCCGCCGTGACATCGAGACCGATCCGCTGCCCTACGCGCGGGAGAACGACATCGGCGTGCTCGTCTACAGCCCGCTGGGCAGTGGCCTGCTCACCGGCTCCTTCACCCCGGAGACGACGTTCGAGAAGACCGACTGGCGTTCGCGCTCCTCGGCGTTCACCGGAGAGAACTTCCGGCGTAATCTCGCCGTCGTCGACAGGCTCAAGGAATTCGCCGCGGACAACGGGATCTCGGTCAGTCAGCTCGCGATCGCGTGGGCACTCGCCCAGCCGGGTGTGCACGTCGCGATCGTGGGCGCGCGCAAGGCGGCCAACATCGAAGCCAGTCTCGCCGCGGCCGATGTCGACCTGACCGCGGACGACCTCGCGGAGATCGACCGGCTCACCGCCGACGCCGTCCCCGTGTCGGGCGCGAGTCCGGAAGGCATCTCCTAGAGCTTGAACTCCGTACCGTCCAAGGGAAGCGAGGCGCCGCCGTCCAGTACGGCGGCGTGCTCCGGTGAGGACGGGTCGACGACGGGGTTCGTGTTGTTCAGATGCGTATAGGCCCAGCGCGGTCCGGGCCGGAGTTTCGCGAGACTGCCGGTGATCGGCAGATGCCCCATCGCCAGTTGCGCGCCGTCCCCGACCTTGGCCTCGGTGGCCCCTGACATCTCGTCCGGCGCGTAGAAGGTGCCGTCCAGCAGTACCAGCCCCGCGTCGCGAGTGAAGTCGTCGAACCCTTCCGGCCAGCTCTTCAGGCATGGCGCGTACACGAAGACACCGCCGGTCCGGACGTCCTCGACCCGGTACGCCACCACCCATGGACCGTCCTCTGTGGACAACCGTGCGTACTTCGGTCGTTTGTCACTCACCGGAAGCACGCTCACCCGGAGCCCGTCGATGGCGATCCCCGACGTCGGCAGCCAGTCCCAGCCGCCGTAGCCGTCGATGATCGACCGCGCGGGGAATTGCTCGGAGAGTGCGCGAAGTGCCGCGTCCGGTGCCCACACCGGAAGTCCGCCGGCTTCCCGCAACATGAGCAGGCCGAGCGAATGATCGAGTTCGGCGTCGGTGAGCAGCGCCCCGCGCAGTGGGATCTCCCGCGGCCCCGGCCCGGCACGGAGCGGCGGCGTGGCGAGGATCTGGGCGCGAATGTCCGGAGACGCGTTGAGCAGGTACCAGGCCTTGCCGTCCGCGCTCACCGCGACACAGTCCTGCGTCCGGTGCGGTGCGTCCGAAGTGCACAGTGCGCAGGCGCAGTTCCATTGCGGGAAACCGCCACCCGCCGCGGTGCCGAGCAGGATCACTCTCATCGGGGCGCCCGCATGACCAGTTCGTCCGTGCGAGGCGGCGTGGCGAGGATGAGATCGACGACGTCGCGATGCGGCGAACGAGAGCACACCGGGTCCGTCGCGGCGGCGTCACCGGTGAGCTGGAACGCCTGGCACCGGCAGCCGCCGAAGTCGATCGAGCGCCGTTCGCAGGTCCCGCAGGTCTCCGGCATCCAGTCCTCGCCGCGGTAAGCGTTGAAGGAACTGGATTCGTACCAGATCCGGGCCAGCGGCATGGTCCGCACGTTGTCGAGTTCCAGTGTCTCGATCGCGGTCGACGCCGGACACGGCAGCACGTTCCCGTCGGGCGCCACAGTCAGCTGCCGCGCGCCCCAGCCGTACATGCAAGGCTTCGGGTACTGCTCGTAGTAGTCGGCGACGACGTAGATGATCTCCATGCTGCCGCGCAGCCGTTCGGTGGCCGCGCGCACGATCGGTTCGGCATCGTCGAGCTGGCGCCTGGTCGGCATCAGGGCGTCGCGGTTTCGCAGTGCCCAGCCGTAGTACTGCGTGTTGGCCAGTTCGAGCCGGTCCGCGCCCATTTTCTCGGCCAGTTCGATGATCCCGGCCAGCTGGTCGTGGTTCTGCCGGTGCAGGACGACGTTCACCGAAAGCGGCAGACCCGCCTTCTTGATCAGTTCGGCGACGACCAGTTTCCGGTCGTGGGCCCGCGCCCCGGCGAGCCGGTTCGCGCGCTCGGCTGTCGCGCCTTGGACGGACAGCTGGATGTGCGCGATACCGCGTTCGACGAGATCGTCCAATCTGGACTCGGTGAGCCCGAGGCCGGACGTCACCAGGTTGACGTAACAACCCAGTTTCGTGGCGTGCTCGACCAGGATGGGCAAGTCCGGCCGGGCGAGTGGCTCGCCGCCGGACATGTGCACCTGGAGTACGCCGAGCTCCCGGGCCTGCGTGAGCACGGACAGCCATTCCTCTGTGGACAGTTCGTCTTCGCGGGCGAGCAGTTCGACCGGATTCGAGCAGTACGGGCAATGCAGCGGGCAGCGATGGGTCAGTTCAGCCAGCATCCCCAGCGGCGGCGCGGCGGTGGCGGTGTTCAGGTCCATTCGACGATCCGCCGATCTCCCAGCCGGGACAGGACGTCCAGGATCTCTTCCTCACGGACACCGGAATAGCGCTCGCGCAGCGCGGCCGCGATCGCGGCGACGTCCGCCTCGCCGTCGCAAAGCCCGAGCACGGCGGCCGCCGTCGGATTCGGGACGAGCACACCTTCAGGGAAGAGCAGAACGTGCGTTTCCCTGGTCTGGTCGTAGCTCAGCCGGACCCCGCGCCGCAGCCGCGGCACGGAGCCGGTCGTGATGGTGGTCATCGCTACTCCTTGGCCGCGGCGCGCTCGATGGCGTCGAGCATGGACCAGAGTACGTCGGTCTTGAACGACAGCGCGGCGATCGCCTTCTCCTGTTGCTCACGGGTGACCGCATGCCGCACGACGATGTCGAGCGTGCCTTTGCCTTCGCCGGAGACCTTGTCGATGCGATTGGTGAAGTAGGCGAGGTCTTCCTTGGCGATCCACGGGTAGTTCGCCAGCATGTCGGCGACCCGCCGTTGCATGAGATGGCCGGCGAACATTTCGGTCAGCCCGGAAGCGACCGCTTCGAGCCAAGGTTTCGTGCGCGCGAAAGTCACGTAGGCGTCGACGGCGAAGCGCACGCCCGGTACGACGTGTCGCTGATCGAGAACCTCTTCGCGGTCGAGTCCCACAGCGGTGCACAACCGGAGCCATCGCTCGGTTCCGCCTTCTCCGGTTCTCGCCCCGTCGTGATAGACGATGCGGTCCAGCCATTCGCGGCGGATTTCCGGCAGCGGGCAGTTGCTGATGATCGCCGCGTCCTTCTGCGGGAGGACGCACTGGTAATACCAGCGGTTCGCGGCCCAGATCTTCAGTTCGTCCTCAGACAGGTCGCCGCGGTGCATCCGCTCGTGGAACGGGTGCGTGCCCCAATAACGGTGCGAAAGCCCGCGCAAGGCCGCGATGAAATCCGACGACGACATGAGGGACACCGTGCTGCCTCCAACGGCCGGCTGATCGGGACGGCGGCGCGGTGGTGGGGGGCGGCCCCCACCACCGGATGCGAAATCAGTCCTCCATGCGGGCCGCGTAAGCGGTGACCTCCATGGGGGTTTCGTACTCGACGAAGTCGGGCGTGGTCCATACCTCGATGGTTTCGATCATTTCCGCTCCTAACGTCCACATGGGATCGAACAGGGCCGAGCCCCGTCACCTTAGAAGCGGGCCGCCGATTCTGACCAGACGTAAGAGCCAAGTTCCGGGCGGGTTTTGTAAAGTTGCCTACCTATGGGGGATGGAGTTGTCCCGCCGGTCACGCTCGGCGCACACAACGGTTAACGGAAAGCGCTTGCCTTAGCCCGTCCAGTGGTGTCCGTTTCATCCTGTGGTGTGTTTGTATCCAACTCGACGGGGGCACCCGACCCTCCGTCATCCGCCGCCATCCGGGCTCCAGGGGTGTAGCTGAAGGAGGCGTCCCATGTCCTCATGTCGTACTCTCGCCGCCACGTTCGCCGCCATGACGGCCGCCGCGGTCGTCGCCGTTCCGGCCGCGACGGCGGCCGAAGCGCCGTCCGTCCAGGCGATCAGACAGCTCGCGAGCGGGCTCAACCAGGCCTGGTCGATCGATTTCCTGCCTGACGGCACCGGCCTCTTCACCCAGAAGGACGCCAAGACGATCAGCAAGATCGACAAGGCGGGCAAGGTCACCACGGTACAGACCATTCCCGGGGTGAGCGTCACGGCGGAGGCCGGCCTGCTCGGCATCGCGGTCTCGCCTCAGTACGCCACCGACCAGACGGTCTTCATCTATTACACGACCAGTTCCGACAACCGCATCGCCAAGCTGAAGCTGGGGCAGACGCCGACACCGATCGTCACCGGCATCCCGCGCGGTTCGCAGTACCACCACGGCGGCCGGATCCGGTTCGGTCCGGACGGGTACCTCTACGCGGGCACCGGCGACGGTCAGAACGGCGCCAACGCGCAGAACAAGAACTCCCTCGGCGGCAAGGTCCTGCGGGTGACCACCGACGGCGCGCCCGCGCCGGGCAACCCGTTCAACAGCCGCGTCTACTCCTACGGCCACCGCAACGTCCAGGGGCTGACCTGGGTGAACGGCCAGCTGTACAACTCCGACATCGGCGCGAACAAGCTCGACGAGCTGAACAAGATCGAGCCCGGCAAGAACTACGGCTGGCCCACCTGCGAAGGCCCGTGCAACACGGCGGGGATGACCAACCCGGTCAAGGCCTGGCCGACGTCCTCGGCGACGCCGAGCGGGCTCGCGGCCTACAAGGGCTCGCTGTACCTGGCCTCGCTCAAGGGCGGTACCTACAAGCTCGACCTCAACGGCAACGGCGGCAAGCTCTGGACCAACCTCGGCCGCACGCGTGACGAGGTCGCGGGTCCCGACGGCCAGCTGTACACGATCACGCCGAGCGCCATCTACGTCTCCGACGGCAGCTAGCCCCTGGGCATTTCGTCCTCTGAATGCGGTAGTTCAGTGTCGAACTACCGCATTCAGAGGACTAAACGCGGGGTACGGCGACCGCGTGTTCCAGCTCGGCGAGCGCGGTGTCGAGATGGGTCAGGATGCGCTGCAGATGCGGGACGCTCCGGCGGCAGCCGGTGATGCCGAAGTCGAGGTCGTCCCCGTTGCTGGTCAGCGTGATGTTCAGCGCCTGCCCGTCGAGCAGTACCGACGCCGGGTAGATGCCGTCGAGTGAGGCGCCGTTCCAGTACATCTGCTTGCGCGGCCCCGGCACGTTGGAGATCACCAGGTTGAACGGCGGTTTCGTGTTGTTCACGAAACCCGGGATCGGGGACACGCCGAGCTGGGCGACGTTGAGCCCCGACAGCAGCAGCGTCTGCAGCGGCGTCAGTTCCGAGAAGAGCTTCTTCCCGTTGCGCATCGACGCGTTGATCGCCGCGAGCCGTGCGGCCGGATCGGTCAGATGGGTGGCGAGGTTGCACAGCAACGCGCCGATGTTGTTGCCCGCCGCGTCGCCACTGTCCTTACGCCGCAAGGACACCGGGACCATCGCGGTCAGCGGCGCGTCGGGAAGCGCGTTCTGTTCGATCAGGTAGTCGCGCAGCGCGCCCGAGCACATCGCGAGGACGACGTCGTTGCGCGACACCCCGGCCGCGGTGGCGATCTTGCGCACCCTGTCCAGCGACCACGACTGCGCCGCGAACCGCCGGGCACCGCCGATCGGGACGTTGAACATCGTCTTCGGCGCCTGCGACGGCAGCGTCAGGGTGTGCTCCTGGAACGCCTCGCGCGCCACCTTCACCGCGGCGGGCGCGATGCCGGCGAGCTGGTTGAACGTCTTGCCGACGGTCCGGAACATCGAGGGGGACGCCTTGCCGTTGCGGCTCCCGCCGGGTTTGGGCCGGGACCCCCACGGCGGCGGGCAGTCGAGGTCGAACGGGTCGTCCGACAGCGTGCCCTGCAGATGCCGCAGTGCCGAAACACCGTCCATCAGCGCGTGGTGGATCTTGCTGTAGATCGCGAACCGGCCGTCTTGCAGACCCTCCACCAGGTGGATCTCCCAGAGCGGGCGGTGCCGGTCGAGCAGGGTGCTGTGCCAGCGCCCGGTCAGCTCCAGCAGTTCGCGGATCCGGCCGGGCTGGGGCAGTGCCGAATGGCGGAAGTGGTAATCGAGCTCGAGATCGGTGTCGGTCGACCAGGCGAGGTGACCCGCGGTGTTGACCGGCCGGGCGGGACGGCGCCGGAACACCGGGCGCATGTTGTCGGAATCGAGCAGTTTCCGCCGGATGTCACGGAGATAGTCGTCCCCGGCGTCCTCGGGTTTCTTGAACAGTTGCAGTCCGCCGACGTGCATCGGATGTTCGCGCGTCTCCACAAGAAGGAACATCGAGTCGGTCACGGGCATCAACGGCATCGTGGGACCACCTTCCGCGCGGCGGCGTGCGGGCACGCCGGGTGCGAGAGTCTACGCACACCGCAACCACCATCTCACGCTTTAGGGTGGCTTACATGACGATCCCGACCGATCCGGAGACGGGCGAGTTCCGCCGATCCGCCAACCATTTCGACGCGCGCATCACCGCCGACGGCCGCGACGGCTGGCCGGTCGAGGCGGGAAGATACCGCTTGGTGGTGAGCCGGGCGTGCCCCTGGGCGAGCCGCGGGCTGGTCGTCCGGCGGCTCCTCGGCCTCGAATCCGCGCTGAGTGTGGCCGTCGCCGACCCGATCCAGGACGACAAGAGCTGGCGGTTCACCCTTGATCCCGGTGGCCGGGACCCGGTACTGGGCATCAAATACCTGGCTGAGGCCTATCACGCCGCCGACCCGCACTACCTGGACGGGATCAGCGTTCCGGCCATTGTGGACATTCCGAGTGGACGGCTGGTGACGAACGACTATCCGCGGATCACCTTGGATCTTTCCACCGAATGGACCAGTCTGCACCGCTCCGGCGCGCCGGAGTTGTATCCCGAGCGGCTGCGCGACGAGATCGACGCCGTCAACGCGGGCGTCTACGCCGATGTCAACGCCGCCGTCTATCAGGCCGGTTTCGCGACCAGGCAATCCGCGTACGAAGACGCGTACCATCGCCTCTTCACCATGCTGGACGTGCTTTCCGAACGACTCGAAAGGCAGCGTTACCTCGTCGGCGACACGATCACCGAAGCGGACATCCGGCTGTTCACCACGCTCGTCCGGTTCGATCCGGTCTATCACGGGCATTTCAAGTGCAACCGGAACAAACTGGCCGAAATGCCGGTGTTGTGGGCCTACGCCCGCGACCTCTTCCAAACGCCGGGCTTCGGTGACACCGTCGACTTCGACCACATCAAGCGGCACTACTACGCGGTGCACGAGCAGGTGAACCCGACGCGGATCGTCCCACTGGGACCGGAGCTGTCCGGCTGGACGACCCCGCATCACCGGGAGCAGCTGGGCGGGCGCCCGTTCGGCGACGGCACGCCGCCCGGACCGCCGCCCGAGGACGAACGGATCGAGGCCAAGGATGGAGCCACTTCCTGAACGCACCGACGTCGTCGTGATCGGCGGCGGCATCATCGGGGTCGCCTGCGCGTACCGGCTCGCCGCCGCCGGGGTCTCGGTGCTCGTGCTCGAACGCGACAGCCTGGGCGCGGGTTCCACGGCGAAGGCGGCGGGCGGGATCCGGTCGTCGTTCACGACCAGGGTCAACATCGAGATCGGGCTACGCGGCTTGGCCGAGTACGCCTCCTTCGCCGAGACGTACGGGACCGAGATCGACTTCCGCCGCGACGGTTACCTGTACCTGATCACCGATCCCGCGGACCTGCCCGGATTCGAGCGCTGTGTCGGCCTGCAGAATTCCTACGGCGTCCGCAGCAGGCTCGTCGAACCGGCCGAAGCGCGGCGGTTCTCCCCGCTGATCGACACCGAAGGCGTGGTCGCGGCGCTGTGGTCGCCTGAGGACGCGAAGGCCACGCCAGACTCCGCGGTCCAGGGGTACGCGCGGGCGGCCCGCGGCCACGGTGCCGTACTCAGGACCGGCGTGGAGGTGGTCGGGATCGAACGCGACGGCGACGAGATCACCGGGGTCCGGACCAGTGACGGTCTCGTGCGGACGAACGCCGTGGTCTGCGCGGCGGGCGCCTGGTCGGGGCGGGTGGGCGAGTTCGCCGGCGTCGAGCTTCCGGTCCGGCCGTTCCGGCGGCAGGTCGTGTTCACCGGACCGGTCATGGACCTGCCCGAGTCCGTACCGCTGACCATCGAGATGCCGTCGGCGTTCTACTTCCACCGCGAGGGCCTCGGCCTGGCGATGTCCTTCTGCGACGGTGACGGCGACCCCGGCTTCGACACCCGGTACCAGCCGGGTGACTGGCTGCCGAAGCTCGCCGAGATCGCCGCGCGCCGGGTGCCCGGCGTCGTCGACGCGGGGATCCGCAGCGGCTGGGCGGGCCTGTACGAAGTCACGCCTGACCGCAACCAGATCGTGGGTGAAAGCGTCCAGGTGTCGCGGTTCTTCTACGCGACGGGGTTTTCGGGGCACGGTTTCCAGATGGGCCCGGCCGTGGGGGAGCTCGTACGGGACCTCTACCTGGGGAGGGCCCCGAGTATCGACATCACCGAGCTCGACGTCCGGCGCTTCGCCGACGACCGGGCCGTGACGAGGGAGCACAACATTGTCTGAGGGAATCGTCGAGGTCACCACCGAGGCGGAGCTGCGCGAGATCCTGCCGCCGCCGCTGGAGCGGACCGCGGACAAGGCGCGGCCGAAGCTGCACGAGATGGACCGGCGATGGCTGGCGGAGTCGCCGTTCGTGCTGATCGCGACGTCGGCGGCGGACGGCACGTGCGACGTCTCGCCGAAGGGCGACCCGGCCGGGTTCACGCTGGTACTGGACGACACGCGGATCGCGATCCCGGAGCGCCCCGGCAACCGCCGCGCCGACGGCTTCCGCAACGTGCTGTCGAATCCGCACGTCGGGCTGATCTACCTCATCCCCGGCCGAGGGGACACGCTGCGGATCAACGGTCGCGCGCGGCTCGTGCGCGAGGCGCCGTTCTTCGATGACCTGATCGTGCAGGGCAATCGACCGAAGCTCGCGCTGGTCGTCGACATCGACGAGATTTTCCACCACTGTCAGAAGGCCTTCATGCGGTCGAAGCTGTGGGAGCCCGAGACGTGGACGCCGGACGCGATGCCGTCCCGTGCGGCCATCTCGAAGACGTTCGAGCGCCCGGAGGACAGTATCGCCGAGCTGGAGGCCTATTACGCTCCCGCCGCCTACTCGTCCGGTTTGTACTGACGCCGGATGTCCGCGAAGGACTCCTTCCCTACCCTCAGAGCAGGAAAGGAGTCCTTCACTACGTCGTTGGCGTGACCTCGGCGAGGCAGCGCGCGCTACGGCATGGCCCACGCGCCCGAGGTTCACTTCGTGCGGCCACCTAGATGGTTGCTGGATCGTTGAACGATCTGGCACTATCGGCGAGGTGCCTTCACCCACCGGAGCCCAGCATCTCGCCGACGCGCTGACCGCTCTGGGGACCGAAGTCGTCTTCGGTCTCCCCGGGGTGCACAACCTGCCGTTATGGGAGGCGCTGGCCGACACGGACATCCGGCTCGTCGGGGTCCGGCACGAGCAGACGGCCGGGTACGCGGCCGACGGTTACGCCCGCGCGACCGGGAAACTCGGCGTCGCGCTGGTGACCACCGGGCCCGGCGCGGCGAACACGCTCGCCGCCGTCGGCGAGGCGATGGCCTCCGCGGCGCCGATCCTGGTCATCGCGACCGACATCCCGTCCACGCTGCGGCGTCCCGGCGTGGTCCGCGGCGTCCTGCACGAGACGTCGGATCAGCAGGCGATGTTCGCGCCGGTCACGAAGGCGGGGTTCACCGTCCAGAGCGCCGACCAGGTCGCCGCCACCCTCCACCGCGCGGCCCGGCTCGCGCTTCAGCCGCAGAGCGGGCCGGTCTACGTCGGCATCCCGACCGACTTCCTGTCGCAGCGGACACCGGCCCGCCGCCCGCCGCGATCGCACGCGCGACCGCCCGAGATCCCGGATCTCACCGAAGCGGAGGCGTTGCTGGCCACCGCGGAGCGGCCGCTGATCTGGGCGGGCGGCGGCGCGTTGCGGGCCGAGGCCGGTGAGGTGATCGGCAAACTCGCCGAACGGCTGGCCGCGCCGGTGCTCACGACGTTCGGCGCTCGCGGGCTCCTGTCGGTCGATCATCCCTGTCTCGCCCCGAACCCGGTGCACGCGCCCGAGGTCGGCGCCCTGTGGGACGAGGCGGACGTCGTCCTCGCGATCGGCACCGATTTCGACGGGCTGATGACGCAGAACTGGGCGATGCCGAAGCCGAAGAAGCTCATCGCGATCAACGTCGACCCCGACGACGCGGCCAAGAACTACCAGCCGGACATCACGTTGGTCGGCGACGCCCGCGCGCTCACCGAGGCGCTGAAAGTCGAGGAACGGCCCGGTATCGCGGCCCTCGTCGGCAGGCTCGCGAAAGTCTCCGCGCGGATCCGGCGGCGGATCAAGGAAGAGGAGCCGCAGGCCGCGGATCTTCTGTCCACTTTGGACGAGGTGTTGCCGCAGGATGCCGTCGTGGTCGCGGACATGTGCGTGGCCGGATACTGGATCGGCGGGTTCCACCGCGTCCGTGCTCCACGCAAGCTCGCCTATCCGATGGGCTGGGGCACGCTCGGCTACGGTTTCCCGGCCGCGCTCGGTGCCGGGGTGGCGGGTGCCGGGCGCGCCATCTGTGTCAGCGGGGACGGCGGTTTCCTGTTCGCCTGTGGTGATCTCGCCACGCTGGCGCAGGAACAGTTGCCGGTCACCGTGATCATCGTCGACGACGGTGGCTACGGGATGCTCCGCTACGACCAGGACAGGGCCGGGCTGCCGCGACGCGGCGTCGACTGGGACAGCCCCGATTTCGTCGGTCTCGCCCGGTCGTTCGGGGTCCACGCGGACCGCGTCTCCGGGTTCGGGCGCGCGTTCCGGCGGCTGCTCGGTGAGTTCGTCGAGTCCGACGAGCCGAACGTGCTGGTCGTCCGGGCGAAGATGGCGCCGCCGCTCAACACGTCTCCTCGCTGGTATCGCAAGGAATCTTCGTGACCGGGCTCCGTGTCGGCGTGGACATCGGCGGGACGTTCACCGATCTCTGCGTGCTCGACGAGTCCGGTGTCATCGCCGTCGGCAAGGTGCTGACGACGCACGACGAACCCGCCCGTGCGGTCGAAGAGGGACTGAAGAAGACACTCGCCGACGCCGGGCTGGACGCGGTCGGCGTCGAACAGCTCGTGCACGGCACCACACTCGTCACGAACGCGCTGATCGAACGCAAGGGATCGCGTACCGCGCTGCTGGCGACCGCCGGTTTCCGTGACGTGCTGGAGATGCGGCGCGAACATCGGTACGAGCTGTACGACCTGCTCATCGAACTCCCCGCCCCGCTGGTCCCGCGACACCTGCGGTTCGACGTCCCCGAGCGGATCCTCGCCGACGGAACCGTCCACACTGGACTCGATGAGGAGCGTGTCGCCCGCCTCGGCCGCGAACTCGACGCCCGCGGGATCGACGCGGTGGCGATCTGCTTCCTGCACGCCTTCACCAACCCCGCGCACGAACGACGCGCGGCCGAGGTGCTCCACGACGTCGCACCGCGATTGCGGATCGCGCTGTCCAGCGAGGTCGTCCCGGAGATCCGCGAGTTCGAACGCGCGTCCACCACGGTCGCGAACGTCTACGTCCAGGATCTCACCGAGCGCTATCTTCGCGACCTGGAACGGCGTCTGCACGACGCGGGGGTGCGGCCGTCACCGCACATCATGCTGTCCAACGGCGGGATCGCGACCGTCGACACCGCCGCGCGCTACCCGATCCGCATCCTGGAATCCGGTCCCGCCGGCGGTGCGCTCGCCGCGTCCGCCATCGGTGCGGCGGCCGGTGTCGAGGATCTGCTGGCCTTCGACATGGGTGGCACGACGGCGAAGTTGTGCCTGATCTCCGGCGGCGCGCCGCTGGTGACGCACGAGTTCGAAGTGGACCGGAAGTACCGGTTGCTGCCGGGTTCCGGGCTGCCGGTCAAGGTCCCGGTCACCGACATGATCGAGATCGGTGTCGGCGGCGGCTCGATCGCCCGGATCGACGCGCTCGGCCTGCTCACTGTCGGCCCGGATTCGGCAGGCTCCGAACCCGGCCCGGTCTGCTACGGGCGAGGCGGCACAAAGCCCACCGTGACCGACGCCGACCTCGTGCTCGGCTACCTGGATCCCGCGTATTTCCTCGGCGGCGGGATGACTCTGGACGCCGAGGCCGCGCGCGAAGCCATCCGGTCGAAGATCGCCGGACCGCTCGGCGTCAGCGTCGAAGAAGCCGCCTGGGGTATTCACGCCAGCGTCAACGAGGACATGGCGAACGCGGCTCGCGTGCACGCCGTCGAACGAGGCAAGGATCCGGCGAAACTGCCGATGTTCACGTTCGGTGGTGCCGGACCGGTGCACGGCGTCGGCGTGGCGCGAGCGCTCGGTGCGCCGGAAGTCGTCGCGCCACCGGCGGCCGGAGTGCTGAGCGCGGCGGGTTTCCTCACCGCGCCACTGGCTTTCGATTTCGTACGCACGGCGCGTGCGGCGGTCCTCGATCTCTCTTGGGAACAAGTGGAAGCACTGTTCGCCGAGATGGAGGCCGAGGGCGCGGAACTGCTGGAGAAGTCCGGTGTGGACGGTGCGAAGGTGACGCATCGACGGGTCGCCGAGATGCGGTATTCCGGGCAGGGCTATGAAATCCGCGTACCGGTCGAGGACGGGGACTGGCCGGAGTCCCTGATCGACGCGTTCACCGAGACCTACCGGAAGCTGTATCGGCGGACCGGCCCGGACGTCGCGATCGAGGTGCTCAGCTGGCGGGTCGTCTCCACCGGCCCGGCACCCGAAGTCACCTTGAAACTCGCGGGCACGGTGGCCGAAGGCAATGCGCGCAAAGGCAGTCGTCCGGCATACTTTCCCACCAACGGCGGCTTTGTCGACACGGCGGTGTTCGACCGGTACCGGCTCAAGCCCGGTGACAGCGTGGAGGGGCCGGCCATCGTCGAAGAGCGAGAGTCCACTGTGGTCGTTCCGCCCGGTGCTCGATGCGTGGTGGGCGAGGACGCCAGTCTGGTGGTGACGGTATGAGCGTCGACCCGATTCTCGTGGGGGTGCTGGGAAACCGGCTGCATTCGATCCTGGCCGAACAGCAGAACGCGCTCGTCAACACGGCGTTCTCCTCGGTGGTGCGGGAGTCACTCGACCTCGCCTGCGCGGTGTTCGACTCACGCGGCGAGATGATCGGACAGTCCGTGGGCGGGACCCCCGGACACACCAACGCGATGGCGACCGGGATGCACCACTTCGTCGCCGCCTGCCCACCGGGGACGCTGGAGCCGGGCGACGTCCTGCTCACCAACGATCCATGGCAGACCGCCGGGCAGCTCAACGACATCACCGTGGCCACGCCGGTGTTCCTGCGTGGACGGCTGGTCGCCTGGTTCGCTTCCTGTTGCCACGCCCCGGATATCGGCGGGCGGCTGGTGTCGGCCGAGGCCAACGAGGTCTTCGAAGAGGGCCTGCGTCTGCCGATCATGAAATTCCTCCGCGCGGGCGAGGTCAACGCGGATCTCGAAGCGGTGATCCGGGCGAACGTGCGTACCCCGGAGGAGACCATCGGCGACCTGTACGCGCAGATCACCGGGAACGAGGTCGGCGCCGCGAGTTTGGTGCGGCTGCTGGAGGAATTCGCTCTCGATTCGCTCGACGACGTCGCCGCGGAGATCATGAACCGCTCCGAGCGGGCACTGCGCGACGCGCTGGCGAAATTGCCGGATGGGACGTATACCAGCGAACTGGTGACCGACGGCTTCGACGACGAAGAGATCGTCCTCAAGGTCACCGTGACCATCGACGGCGAAGACATCCACCTCGACTTCGGTGGATCGTCGCCACAGAGCCGTCGCGGGATCAACGTCGTCCTCAACTACACCCGGGCGTACGCCTCGTTCGCGGTCAAGGCGGCGATTTCCCCGGAAGTGCCGCACAACGCGGGTTCGTTCCGGCCGGTGCACGTCACCGCGCCGGCGGGGTCGGTGCTCAACTGCGCTCCGCCCGCTCCGGTGGCGTCCCGGCATCTGCTCGGGCATTTCCTGCCGTCCCTGCTGATCACCGCACTGCACGAAGCGTTGCCCGGTAACGCCTTGGCGCACAGCGCGGACGCGGTGTGGATGACCATCTGGCGCGGCGCCGACTCGTCGGGCGAAGAGTTCATGCTCAACGTCTTCCAGACCGGCGGCATCGGCGCACGGGCCACCAAGGACGGACTGAACACCACCGGTTTCCCGAGCGGCCTGCGGTCCACGCCGACGGAGATCATCGAGACGATGGCACCGCTGATCCAGCGTGAACGCGTGCTGCGCCCCGACTCCGGCGGCGCCGGACGGTGGCGCGGCGGCCTCGGCCAGTGCACGTCGATGGCCGCCCGCGGTGACCTCTCCTGGAGTGTCAACGGAAACGTCGACCGGGTGCTTCGACCGGCGTCCGGAGTGGACTCGGGACAGGATGGGGCCGCGGGCCGGTTCGGGCTCTCCGGTGGAGCCGACCTGCCGTCGAAGAGCCGGGTGAACTTGCGGCCGGACGACGCCGTGGACGTGATCCTGCCCGGCGGCGGTGGGTACGGCGACCCACTCGAACGGGAGCCGGAGGCCGTGCTCGCCGACGTCGTCGACGGTTACGTCTCCGTGGAAGCCGCGCGCGAACTGTACGGCGTCGAAGTCACCTATCACGGAGATCCCGAGGCGCTCGTGCGCCTTCCGGAGGACTACACAGCGGTTTCGTCGAGAGGGAGGAAATGAGCATGGGCCGGCTGGCAGGCAAGGTCGCGGTCGTCTTCGGCGGGGCGAGGGGAATCGGCCTCGCCACCGTGAAGGAGTTCGTCGCCGAAGGCGCGACCGTGTTCTCCAGCGACCTTCGCGAACTCGCCGAGCCCGTCGAAGGCGTCCGGCATTCCCTTGTGGACGCCACCGACGAGGAACAGGTCGACGAATTCGTCCGCGGCGTGCTCGCCGAGGCGGGCCGGATCGACGTGCTGTTCAACAACGTCGGCAGCCATCTCGGGAAGTCCCTGACCGACACCACGCTCGCCGAATTCGACAACATCTTCGCGGTGAACGTCCGCGCCGCGTTCCTCGGCACGCGAGCGGTGCTGCCGCGGATGATCGAGCAGAAGGCGGGCAGCATCATCACGACGTCCTCCAACGGCGGTGTGATGGGCCGCCCCGGCGACCCGGTGTACAACGCCACCAAACACGCGCTGGTCGGCATGATGAAATCGATCGCCGTCGCGCACGCGCATCAGGGGATCCGCGCGAACACGATCAACCCGGGCGCCATCGACACCGACATGCTGCGCGGAACCCTTGCCTCGCCGGAGGATTTCGAGGCGAAACAACACCAGTTGACCGCGAGTACCCCGGCCGCGCGGGTCGGCGAGGCGTGGGAGGTCGCGAAGGCCGTGGTCTTCCTGGCGAGCGACGAGTCCCGGTTCATCAACGGTGTCGCGCTCCCGATCGACGGCGCCAAGGCCGCCGGGGCCATGCCCGGCAACCGGTACAGCCTCGACTTCGAACTCGGTGTCAGGTAACGCCATGCCCACTCCTGCCGCCGAGGAGGCGCTGGCTCGCGACCGGCCCCTGCTCGAACGGAGCGGGACGGCGGAACGGGTCGCCGAGATCCTGCGCCAGCGGATCACCGAAGGTGTCTTCCCGCCGGGGTCGAGGCTTTCCGAGCCGTCGATCAGCGCCGCGCTCGGCATCTCGCGCAACACTTTGCGCGAGTCGTTCCAGCTGCTGGCCCACGAACGGCTCGCGGTGCACGAACTCAACCGCGGCGTGTTCGTGCGGGAGTTGAGCGCGCAGGACATCTCCGATCTCTACGTCATGCGACGGGTCACTGAATGCGGTGCGCTGCGCCGCGCGGCCGAACTGTCCACTGTGGATCTTTCCGGCGTCGTGGACGCGGTACGGCAAGGCCGTGCCGCGGCGGCCGAAGGTGATTGGCAGGCCGTCGGGACCGCGAGCATCGCGTTCCATCAGGCGCTCGGGGATCTGGCCGGTAGCGAGCGGATCAGCACGACGATGCGTCAGGTGCTCGCGGAGACGCGGCTGTTCTTCGTGCTGGCGGAGAACACGCGGGCGTTCTTCGAGCCTTTCCTGGATCGGCACGAGCGGATCGTGCGTGATCTGGAAAGGGGCCGGTTCGGGCCGGCCGAGACGGCGCTGGAGAAGTATCTGCGGGACGCGGAGAAGCAGCTGCTGGCCGCTTACGACCGCCGGTGACAGACCGGACAGGTTCGCGGCGCGAAGTGTGCACGATGGAGTGTTCGCGTCCCGGCCGGATCCGGGTGAGGATGGGAGCACGAACACAAGGAGGAAGACATGGTGGCGTCGGCAGCCGCGCACAATCCGCTGTGGCACCCTTTCGCGGACATGGGAGCGGTCGACGGCGACCGGCTGGTCATCACCCGCGGTGAGGGTTCCTACGTCTGGGACGACGAGGGGAAGCGGTACTTCGACGCGACCGCGTCGCTCTGGTACGCGAACTTCGGGCACGGCCGCGAGGAGATCGCCCGCGCCGTCGCGGACCAGTTGCGGACGCTCGATTCGTACAACCTGTTCGGCTACAACGCCAACGAACCAGCGCTGAAACTCGCCGAACGGGTTTCCGCGCTGGCGCCGGAACCGGGGTCGAAGGTGTTCTTCGGTTCGGGAGGCGGCGACGTCATCGACACCGCGGTCAAGATCGCCCGGTCGTCTTTCGCGCACACCGGGCGGCCGGAGAAGGTGCACGTCATCGGGCGGACGCAGGGGTACCACGGCACCCACGGTTTCGGCACGGCCGTCGGCGGTATCGCCGCCAACGCGGCGGGCTTCGGGCCACTGCCGGGTGACATCTCGCACGTGCCGTACGACAGCGCCGAAGCACTCGAAGCCGAGATCCAGCGGGTCGGTCCGGAGCGGGTCGCGGCCTTCTTCTGCGAACCGGTGATCGGCGCGGGCGGGGTCCTGCTGCCGCCGGAGGGGTACATCGAGTCGGTCGCCGGAATCTGCCGCAAGCACGGCGTGCTGTTCGTCGCGGACTGCGTGATCGCCGCTTTCGGGCGGCTGGGGACCTGGTTCGGGATCGACCGGTGGGCCGTGAAACCGGACATGATCACGACCGCCAAGGGCATCACCGGCGGGACGATCCCGCTGGGCGCGCTGATCGTCGCGCCGTGGGTGGCGGAGCCGTTCTTCACCGGCAAGCCGGGCGCGCCGGTGCTGCGGCACGGTGCGACGTATGCGGGGCATCCGGTCGCCTGCGCCGCTGGGAACGCGACGCTGGACATCTACGAGCGTGACGGGCTCATCCCACGCGGCCGGGAACTGGAGAAACCGCTGGCGGACGCGCTGTCCGGACTGGCGTCGCATCCGCTGGTGGCGGAGGTGCGGGCCGGGCTGGGTTTCCTCGCCGCGGTGGAACTGAAAAGTGACTTCCTCTCCTCCGACGCCGGTGCGCCGAACCGGCTGCAGCGGACGGCGCGGGAGGAGGGTGTCCTCGTGCGGAACCTGGCGAAGGGGATCGCGGTGTCGCCGCCGTTGATCGCGGGGGAGGCCGAACTGGACCTGCTCGCGTCGGCTCTGCCGAGGGCTTTGGACCGGCTGGTTTAGCCTCGGCCGAGACGCAATGAAGGGGCCTTTCATCGCAAATTTTGCAATGAAAGGCCCCTTCATGTCACGTCCGCCCCGGCCCGCTCAGGTCCTTGCGTGTGCAAGTACCGCAACCAGAGGACGAAACGCGGAGGCGCGATGGTACGGCCTCACCTGGAGGTCATCCGCCACACCGGCACATTGACGACCCGCCCCGACAGTTCGGGGAACTCGTGCGCGCCGACCACGGTGAACCGCCACTTGTCGACCCCGCCACCGATGATCTCGGCATAGCGCCGGGCGCCGTCCGCGTTCGCGAAGCGGACCTGCTGACCATTGGTGAGATGGGTGATTTTGACCGCCATCCGTGCCTCCTCTGCTCCGGTGCCGGCCCACGGAGCTTCCCCCTCCGGGGCCGGCGCGCACAGTAGAACACACGTTCGATGAATGCGGCCAATCGAGTCCCCCGCCCGGGGTAGCCACGGGTCGGCGCCCGGCCGCCCCTCCCGGCCGTTCGCCAGGTCGAACAAGTGGGTCCGTCATCGCCGCATGGTCACCCTCGGCCAAGCGTTCAGCCCACGGGCGATTTCCTGGGCGCGGATGGCTCGCAGCCCCTCGGTGAGGTCCTGTTCGCCGAGTGTCACGAAGCCGAGGCGGGAGTAGTACGGCGCGTTCCATGGCACCTCGGCGTACGTCGTCAGCGTCAGTCCCGCCAGGCCTTTCCGTGCCGCCCAGTCCGCGGCGTGTTCGATTAGCCGCCGTCCGAGGCCCTGCCGCGCATGGTCCGGATGGACGGACACCTGCTCGATATGGCCGTGGCCATCGACGACCTCGGCGAGGAGATACGCCACCGGACCGCCGCCGTCGTCGCAGACCCAGGCCCGGCCGTCGTTCTGGTAGGCCGCGAGATCCGCGAGCGAAGGCGGGTCGTCGTCGGCGATCGCGGCCATGCCGAGCGCGCGGAACGGTTCGCCCGCGGCCCGTTCGATGTCCTGGAGCACGGGCAGGTCTTCGACGACGGCGAGTCGGATCACGGATCGAGTTCTACCCCGCCGCCGGCATCGGGCGCGCGCGAATTACCGCCGCGTCAGAGGGAAAACGACGCGACGGCCTGATGGATCCTGCCCGCGTACGACTGGAGCGCGACGATGGCGGCGCGTTTCGCGTCGTCGCCGATCCGGGTGGCCGGGGCGGCGAGGCTCAGCACCGCGGGCCGGTGCCCGGCGCTCGGGATCGGCACCGAACACGACCAGACGCCGTCGTCCAGCTCCCCCCAGCTGACCGCGTACCGGTGGACGCCGGCGCGTTTGACCTCTTCCCGCACCCTCGGACCGCGCCGCTCAGTGATCGCTGAAAGCCGCCTCTCCCGTTCGCCTTCCGGCAACATGGCGAGCAACATCTTGCCCGACGCGCCCGCGCCGAGCGGAACGGAATGACCGGGCTGGAAGGTGAACCGCATCGCGCGTTCGCATTCGACCCGGTCCGCGCAGACCGCCGAATCGCCGAAATGCTGGAACAGCAGGACCGTCTCGCCCAGTTCGCGCGCCGCCTCTTCCATCACCGGCCGCGCCAGCCGCGCGAGGTCGTTGGCGAGCTGTGCGGCGCGGGCGAGCGGCATCACCTGGCTCGTCACGTGATAGCGCCCGGTCTTGCCCTCCTCCAGAAGCTGGAGTTCCTTCAGCAGCGCGACATAGCGGTACGTCGTCGCGACCGGGGTGCCGATCCTCGCGGCGAGTTCGGCGACGCTCGCGTCACAGCGGCGTTCGGAGAACGAAAGCAACAGTTGCAGGACCTTGCGTGAACTGCTGGCGCCGGGAGTGCGTTTCGGGGGAGTGGTGGCGTCCAGGGATCGTGCGGCAGTCGTCATCTCGACCTCTCGCCGGGGCAATCACGAAGAGTCAAGAAAGTAGCACATTGTGTGAATTGCGGACCAGGGTCTTTGGTCCATGAACAAGCGGACTTCTTGCTAGGTTCGCACCATGGAAAAACCATTGGACGGCAAGATCGCCTTGGTCGCCGGCGCGACGCGCGGGGCGGGGCGGGGAATAGCGGTCCGATTGGGGGAGGCCGGTGCGACCGTTTACGTGACCGGTCGCAGTACCGCTTCCCGGAGATCGGAAATGAACCGGCCGGAGACGATCGAGGAGACCGCGGCGCTCGTGGACGAAGCGGGCGGGCGTGGGATCGCGGTCGGGGTGGACCATTTGGCGGCGGCCGAAGTCCGTGAGCTGGTGGCCAGGATCGAGGCCGAGCAGGGCGCGCTGCACATCCTGGTCAACGACATCTACGGCGCACCCATCGAATGGAACAAAACGGTCTGGGAGTCCACTTTGGACACTGGACTGCGGACCTTGCGGCTCGCCATCGACACCCACGCCATCACCAGTCATTTCGCGCTTCCGCTCATGATCAGGGAACCGGGCGCGCTGGTCGTCGAGGTCAACGACGGGACCACCGAGTACAACTCGGCTAACTACCGGGTTTCGTTCTTCTACGACCTCGCCAAAACCGCGGTGAACCGGATGGCGTTCGCGCTCGGCCACGAAGTGGAACCGTACGGCGGTACCGCGGTGGCGGTCACGCCTGGTTGGTTGCGTTCCGAGGCGATGCTCGACGCTTATCAGGTCACCGAAGAGAATTGGCGGGACGCCACGAAGGTGCAACCGCATTTCGCCATTTCTGAAAGCCCGGCGTTCGTCGGCCGGGCGGTCGCGGCGCTGGCCGGTGACCCGGAGGTGGCCCGCTGGAACGGGAAATCGGTCTCCAGCGGCGAATTGGCGAAGGAATACGGATTCACCGACCTCGACGGCAGCCGTCCCGACTGCTGGCGCTATCTCGTCGAGGTCCAGGATCCGGGCAAGCCGGCGGACGTCACCGGCTATCGCTAGCCGTGCGCCGCAGGAACGGCGTGAGCAAGCCTGGTGCCGCCTGCTCCGCCATCGCCAGTCCGGCCGATTCGCCGACGTCGACCACCTGATAGCCGCCGCTGCCCGCCGCGATCGGGGCGGTCACGGTGATCAACCCGCCGCGGCGTTGGAAGAACGAGCGGCTGACGACGATCCCCGTGACTCCTTCACGCCGGATCGCCACCGTCGCCCGCGCCAGTGAACCGGAGCGGCTGACCAGATACCGCCCGACGATCGCGTGGCCGAGATTGCGGTAGCGGTCCCAGCCGACGAGCGCGGCGAACGGGACAAGGCCGAGCGCGACCTGCCACATCCAGTCCGGCAGGAAATCGATCCACGCCAGGCCGGCCAGCGCCGCCGCGAGGATCAGCACGCCGCCGACGGCCCGGGTGAGCCGCCGGGTCAGGGCGCGCCGCGGATGCCGGTTCAGCGGCACGGTCGCCGGGTCGAAGTTCTCCCGCAGCACCTCCGCCGCGACCTCGTGGACCCGTCCGACCGGCGCGGGCGGCAGCAGGAGACCGCCGCCCTTGTCCTCGCCCTTGCCCTCGCGCAGCCCGCCCGCGATCGCGGTGAGCCGCGCCCCGCCCGCGATCCGCAGCGGCAACGGTTCCTTCACCTCGACGCCGCGAAGACGGTCCTCTTCGATGGACACCGAACGCGTGGTGATCAGCCCGCGCCGGACGTGCAGGGTGCCCTCCGGCTCCCGGGTGAGCTTGAAGTTCCAGAACGAGAGGACGTAGCCACCCACGGACAGCAGCGAGACGACGACCAGCAGGACGACCGCCGCGATGACGACGATCAGCCAGACCGCGGTGTCGGCCAGCCCGTCCAGGAGGTTCCGCAGCGGGCCGACGTTCTCCGGGGCGATGTTCAGCTGATGCGCGAAATGCCAGACCGTGGCGAACACCGCGCCCACCACGGCCAGCCCGGACAGGGTGAACGGCGCGTACCGAAGCCATTTCCGGTCCACCTCCGCCACGACCTGCTCCGGCGGTGGCGCGGACTCGGATTCGGTGACGACTTCCTTGCGGTGCAGGAGGACCGTGCGCAGCCGGTGCGCTTCGGTCGCGCTGACGGCATCGAGCACCAGTTGGTCACCGCCCGCGCCCTGACCGGGCGAATGCCGCCCGGTGCCGATCCGTACGGCACTGAGGGAGAACAGGCGGTGCTTCGGTTCCGAGGTGACGTCCACCGTGCGCACGCGGTCCAGCGGGATCGCGCGATGTTTGCGCAGCAGCAGGCCCGTCGTCCATTCCACCTGGCCGTCGGCCACGCGATACCGCGACGTGAGGACGTGCGAGATCCCGACCAGCACGGTCACCGCGGTGATGCCGAGGCCGATCCACTCCCAGCCGTTGCCCCGGCCGAGCAGCACCGTCCCGATCAGCACCGGCAGCGATTTGACGACGTCGAGCACCGGCCGGATCAACAGCATCCGGCGGTCGAGACGATGCCACTGCTCCAGCTCGGCTTCCGGGGCCACGTCGACGGTCATGTCGCGTCACCAGGGGTGGCTTGAGTGGTCTTCGTGAGCTCGGCGGCCAACGCCAGCGCTTCGGTGTGGTCGAGACCGGCGATCTTCACCGGACCCGCGGCCGACGCCGTGGTCACGGTGATCTTCGCCAGCCGGAACAGCTGCTCGACCGGGTCGCGTTCGATGTCGACGGTCTGGATCCGCGAGATCGGCGCGATCCGCCAGTCCTGTTTGAGCCAGCCTTCCTGGGTGTACACGGCCTCGCCGGTGACCTCCCAGCGGTGGATCCGGTACCGCCACTGCGGCATGACCAGCAGATGCAGCGGGGCGAGCACGCACGAGATCGCCCAGGTCACCGTGAGCCACGTCGGCGGGTCGTCACTCGTGAGCACGAACACCGCTTGGACGCCGATGAGCACCGCCCAGCCGACCGCGGCCCACACGGTCCAGTACCCGATGGCGCGACGGCTGACCCGGTTCGCGGGCGGGCGCAGGGTGAGCCGTTCGGGCGGTGCCGTCTCCTCTGTCACCACTCCAGCCTGCACCACCGCCGTGTGGTCCGCCCACGACAACTGTCACGCCCGGATAGGATCTCGGCCACCAACGGCGGAATGGATGCCCCCTATCGGGGCGTTGCCACCCATAGACGGTTGTAACCACGAAAGCTGGAGGATCTGGTGGCGCTGGACCCGGAAGACCTGTACGAGGTGGACTCGGACGTCCCTGACCTCGGCGGGGCCGTGCTCCTGCACTACTTCGACGGTTTCATGGACGCGGGTTCGGCCGGCAAGCTCGTCGCCGAGCACCTCCTGAACTCCTCCGAGCACCGCGTGATCGCGCGCTTCGACGTCGATCGCCTCATCGACTACCGCTCGCGGCGCCCGCTGATGACCTACGCCATCGACCGCTGGGAGGCCTACGACGCCCCCGAACTGGTCGTCCACCTGCTGCACGACGCCGACGGAGTGCCGTTCCTGCTGCTCACCGGCCCGGAACCGGACCACGACTGGGAGCGGTTCTGCGCGGCGGTGCGCGGGCTGGTGGAGCGCTGGGACGTCCGGCTCACCACCGGTTTCCACGGCATCCCGATGGGCGCGCCGCACACCCGCCCGCTCGGGGTGACCGCGCACGCGACCCGCGACGAACTGGTCGGCGAGCACCGTCCGCTGCCCAACCGGATGCAGGTGCCGGGCAGCGTCGCCGCGTTGCTGGAGTTCCGCTTCGGCGAGTGGGGGCACGACGCCGCCGGGTTCGCCGCGCACGTGCCGCACTACCTGGCGGAGTCGACGTACCCGAGCGCGGCGCTGCACCTGCTCGAAGCGGTCGCCCGGGCGACCGGGCTGAACCTGCCGGACGAGGCCCTGCGGGAGGCCTCGCGCGAGGCGGACGCCGAGATCGACCGCCAGGTCGCCGAGTCGGAGAAGGTCGCCGACGTGGTGCGGGCGCTGGAGCGGCAGTACGACACCTTCATGGAGGCGTCCGGCAAGGAGAGCCTGCTCGCGGAGTCGGTCGAGCACATGCCGACCGCGGAGGAGCTGGGCACCCAGTTCGAACGCTTCCTCGCCGAGCAGCAGAACGGTGGCGACACGCCCGAGCGGTAGCGCGTCAGGTCAGTGGTCGATGGCGACCATCGCCCGCGAGTGTGCCGGCCGTTCGATCTCGTCGATCAGCGCGACCGCGAGATCCGCGTAGGAAAACGGCCCCGCGTCCTCCGCGCGCGGCAGCACCCGGTGGTCCCCGGTGCGGTATTCGCCCGTGCGATCGGCGTGTTCGTCGATCATCGCGGGCGGCGGCGCGATGACCACCCAGTCCAGTCCGTCGCCGGACGTACGGAGGACCTCCAGTTCCGCCGTGTGCCCGAGGGAGAACTCGCGGTGCGCGGCCGGCCAGTCCGGCTGGTCGTGGAACGCGACACCCGGGGCGATCTCCAGCGCCGATCCGACGCCGACGACGACCAGTCTCGCGACCCCCGCCCGGCCGAGGCCGTCGATCAGCGCGTGCGCGGCGGCCGGGTAGTACACCTGGGACGGGAGATCCGCGCGGTAGATGGAACTGATCGCGGCGTCGTGCCCGGCGGCGGCCTTGGCGACGTCGTCCGCGACCGTGACGTCGGCGGCGACCAGGGTGACGTTGTCCCCGGCGAGATCCGCGTGGCGGCGGGGCTCCCGGACGGCGGCGGTCACCTGGTGCCCGCGGCTCACGGCTTCGGCGACGGCACGGCGTCCTCCACGTCCGCCTGCCCCGAAGATGACGATCCTGCTCATGGTGCTCCTTTTCCGCGCCGGACCTCGAACACCGGCGGCGAACGCGATGGTAGGGGCGGACCCCTCGGTTACCGCAACGAAACCGGCTCCGGTGGCGCTGAAGTCGTCGTCGATTTCCTGCCTGTGGACGGCGATCTGTACAGCTCGGCGAAGACCGTGCTCGACCTGGCCGGTCCGCGACCGCGACCGGGCGGCATCGTGCATTTCCTAGCCGGCAGCGTCACGAATACAAGGCATGACTGGACTACGTCGTACCTACGCCGACAACCAGGTCACCTACGCCGAGCGGGTGAGACTTGCGGGCCACTTGGGGGGAGGCGGCGGTAACGAATGTCCGTTCCTGGGCGACTGATCGTTGTCCGCACCGATCGGCGCGACGCCCCCGACCGGAATAGTGAGAACCGATGAAGCTTCGAAAAGCCTCACTGCTGTCTCTGGTGGCCGCTGTGGCCGCGATCATGCTCGTTGCGCCGTCCTCCGCCCTCGCGGCCCCGCCGACCAGCGCGGTGGAGGTCTCCCCGACCACTGTCCAACGTGGACAGACATTCACCGTTTCGCAGACCGTCTACAACGCCGACGCGACGTCGACCATCGAAGGTGGCAAGGCGACGCTCTACGGCAAGGAATCCCCGCTGCCCGGAATCGTCGACCTGGTGTCCTGCCCCGGGGCGTTCGCCTGCGACATGCTCGGCGGGAGTATCCGCGGCGGGGTCGGCACCGTGACGCCCGGTCAGAGCAAGACCGTGCTGTTCACCTTCCGGGTCAAGGAGGACGCGCCGCTGGGCGGCGTCACCCTGCAGCACCAGTTCGTCGGTGACAACTACAGTTTCGAGATCCTCGACGGTCCCGTGCTGACCATCACCGACGTCCCGAGCACCGCGAACCTCGGGGTCACGCTGACCGCGTCCCCGCGCGGAATACTGACATCGTCGGTCGAGTTCACGGTCAAGGTCACGAACGCGGGCCCGGCGACGGCGTCCGGGATCCGGGTGGCTTCGACCCTCGGCAACGGGTTGCGCTTCACCGGCTCGTCCACCTGCTCGAACCCGGGTGGCACGAAGGTCGTCAATTGCGACTTCTCTTCGCTCGCGGTCGGAGCCGGTGCTACGGCGAAGTTCACGGTGGCGGCCGGGCTGCTGACCCTCGGGCCGGTCAAGACGACCGCGAAGATCGTGCAGAGTTCCGTCACCGACCCGAACACGGCCGACAACACCGCGTCGGCGACCTGCACCGCGGTCACCGGGCTTCTGCTCAGCTGCTAGACCGGTCGTGAGTGGCGATTCGGGTCACCTGCGGTCTTGCTCGCGTGCAGTACATGATGGCCCCCTTCCTTGCGCTAGGCGCAGTGAAGGGGGCCTTCATGTACTGGGGAAGGTGTGGAGGTCGAGTTTCCCGCCCCGCCGTGGTGACTGGTGGTGCTGCTGAGGCCGGCATTGGCTTTCGCGGGCCTGCCCGAGCGTGGTGGTTCCGCGCGCATCATCGCCTGGTCTCACACCTTGATCAACGGAAGATCCGGGACACTCAACGTCCCGAATCCTCCGTTGATCAAGCTCGTGCCGATCACGCACTACCCTCAAGGAGGCTTCACGGCCAGGCGGCCGAATCGCCACTCACGACTCGCGCAGTCGGGCGGCGCGGCCGTGGAGGTACCGCTGGTGCGGCAGGCCGGTCGCCCGTCGCGCGGCCTCCACATAGGACTCGACGGCCTCGGCGCCCTCACCGGCCATTTCCAGCAGATGCGCTCTCGCGGCGTGGAACCGGTGGTCGCCGGAGATCCGGTCGTCGAGCTTTTCCAGCGCGGCCAGCCCTTCTCGCGCACCTCGGGCCATCCCGACGGCGACGGCGTGGTTCAACGACACCACGGGATTGTCGGACAGCCGCAGCAGAAGCTCGTACAGGGCCTCGATCTGCGGCCAATCAGTCTCCTCGGCACGCGGTGCCTCGTCGTGCAGCGCGGCGATCGCCGCCTGGATCTGGAACTGCCCGGTCGGCCCGTGCGGCAGCGCTTCTGACAACAGCGCGACCCCCTCGGCGATGTACTCGCTGTTCCAGCGGCTTCGGTCCTGTTCGGACATCGGGACCGGCGTTCCGTCCGGAGCCGTCCTCGCCGGACGGCGGGCGTCGGTGAGCAGCATCAGCGCGAGCAGTCCGGTGACCTCGCTGTCGTCGGGCAAGAGCCGGTGGACGATCCTGGCCAGCCTGATGGCTTCGGCGGAAAGCTCGCTTCGCACCAGGTCCGGGCCCGATGTGCTGGCATAGCCCTCATTGAAGATGAGGTACAGCACGTGGAGCACCGCGTCGAGCCGCGCCGCGCGGTCGGCCTCCGGCGGCATGCCGAACGGGACACCGCTGGTCTTGATGCCGGTCTTCGCACGGCTGATCCGCCGGGTCATCGTCGACTCCGGGACCAGGAACGCCCGCGCGATCTCCGCCGTGGTGAGGCCTCCGACCGCCCGCAGGGTCAGCGCGATCTGCGACGCCGGGGACAGCGACGGGTGGCAGCACAGGAACAGCAGGATGAGCGTGTCGTCGCTGTCGGCCGCCAGTCGGTCCGCGGCGGGGGCGAGATGTTCTTCCGGTAACGTCCACTGGACGACGGTGTCTTCGCGACGGCGCCGCGCCTGCTCGGCGCGGAGGAGATCCGTCAGCCGTCGCGAGGCGACGGTGATGAGCCATGCCCGCGGATTGTCCGGCAGCCCTTCGCCCGGCCATTGCGCCGCGGCCGCGAGCAGCGCTTCCTGCGTCGCGTCCTCTGCCAGGTCGAAGTGCCCGTAGCGGCGGACGAGGGCGCCGAGGACCTGCGGCGACAGCTCACGCAGCAGGCCCTCGAGGCCACTGTCCGGCACTAGAGCTCCAGTTCTTCGAAGCTGTCGGCGCACGGCCGGATGTCGACGTACCAGTCGCGGCCGAGGTCGGTGCCTTCCGGATACGGGGTTTTCGCCAGCTTGGCCGCGATCTCGGTCGCGCGGTCGTAGCTCGCGCAGTCGACGGTCGTGTAGCCGACGAGGACCTCCTGCGTCTCGGCATACGGTCCGTCGGTCACCACGGGCGCGCCGTCGCGCAGGGAGATCCGGCGGGCGTGCGCCGGCTGGGAGAGGCCCTGCGCGTCGACGAACTCGCCGGACTCGACCAGGTCGTTGTTCCAGTTGCCCATGAACTCGTGCAGGGCCGTGATGTCGTCGGCGCTCCAGCTGCCGCTGATGCTGTTCAGGTCCTTCTGCGACCCCATCATCATGATCATGTACTTCATGGCTTGCTCCTCTCGGCGGACACCGCCTCGGTGCCCTTCTGCCGGAGACGTCGGAGCCGCCGGACCGGACCGGACATCGGTCCGCGACTTTTCCGGGAGCATTCTCCCTCAGCCACGGTCAGCCGGCCGGGGCCGCTTCCGCCACCTCGGTCGCCCGCGTCGCCAACCGTCGCGCCGCCGGTGAGAACACCGCCAGCAGCAACGCACCGGCCGCGGCACCGGCGGCGGCGAAGATCGGCACCGCCGGGTCGGTCTCGTAGAGCGCGGTGCCCAGCAGCGGTCCCACGATGAACGTCGCCCCGGTCGTGGCGTTGACCAGGCCGGCGACCGAACCCTGCTGTTCCGGCCCGACCATCAGCGTCGGCGCGGCGGCGAAACCGGGCAGCGCCAGGCCGAGGCCGAGCGAGAGGACGGCGAACGCGGCGGTGATCGACCACAGCTGACCGGCGAGCGCGAGCAGGACGAACCCGGCGACGGCGATCGGCGCGCCGGCCCGCATCAGCCGGACGGCAGGCCAGGCGAGCTTCGGGACCACGGCGCCCTGCACGGCCACGAGGACCAGACCCGCCGCGAACAGCGCGACACCGACCGAGCCCGCGGTCTCCTCCGCCGCGAGACGCAGCCGGTCCGCGATGAGGAAGCCGGTGATCACCTGGACCAGCCCCAGCGACAGGTAGAGCAGGAAACCGATCGCGAAGAACGGCCAGAGCCGGGCCTCCCACGGCTTCACCCCGGCCGCGCGTGGCCCGGCGGGGCGCACGTGCGGCGTACGGCTGGCCGTCGCGAACACCCAGATCGCGAGCAACGCGGTCAGCGCCGGGGCCAGATAGAGCGGCAGGGTCAGCGAAACGACGGCGAGCGCGCCGCCCAAGGCCGGTCCGAGGACGAGCGAGATCCCTTGTACCGCGCCGACGAGGCCGACGGCCTTGGTCCGATCGGCCTCGTCGGACGTCGCCGCGCTGGCCGCGGCGAGTGCCGCGACCGGAAGCGCCGCGATCCCCGCGCCGAACAACAGGCTGCGGGTCGCCAGCATCACGGCGAGCACCGAGGACGACGACAGGACCTCCGCGAGGCCGAGTGCCGAAGCCACGGCGAAACCGGTCAGCCCGAGGGTGGCCAGCACCAGCCCGGCGAGCAGCACCTTCCGGACGCCGACGCGGTCCAGCGCCCGTCCCCAGAGCGTGCTGGCGATGGTCAGCGCGATCGCCGCCGTGGTGATGACCAGCCCCAGCTGGCTTTCCGTGAGCTCCAACCGCCGCGAGAGCGGCGCCAGGATCGGTGTGATCAGTTGCTGTGCCGAAAAAACCACCAACACCGCAAGCAGCAGTGGCGCCATGGTCTTGCGCACGGACTCCCCCTTAACTAATCGCGTCGCAGATCACTGACGCACCTCACTCATTCGACTATGAAAACCGTTATCGTTACTCTAACGTGGGATGGGGTTGAGGGGAAGCGGTCACCGCGGGTATGGGAGGAGCACGATGTCTGGGGGAGTGGACGCGAGAACGGGTGATGTCTGGCTGCACCGGTGGAGACCGCGGCCGCGGGCCGGAGCGCGGTTGGTGTGCTTCCCGCACGCCGGCGGTTCCGCCGCGTTCTTCGCGCCGTGGAGCACGAAGCTCCCGGCGGAGATCGACGTCGCCGCGGTGCGGTATCCGGGCCGTGCGGACAGGTTCGCCGAACCGCCGCTGACGTCGATGCCGGCGATGGTCACCGAGATCGCCGGCGCGCTCGAACCATTGGCCGATCGGCCCACTGTCCTTTTCGGACACAGTCTCGGCGCGATCGTCGCCTACGAGGTGGCCAGGGAACTCACCCGTCGTGACGTGCCGCCCGCGCGGCTGGTCGTCTCCGGACGCCGTGCGCCCGCCGACGAGCCCGGTGGCACGAAACATCTTTTGCCCGATGACGAGCTGGTCGGTGAACTGCTTCGCCTCGGCGGAACGGAACCCGGACTGCTGGCGAGCGAGGACGCCCGTTCGGTGTTCCTGCCCGCCATCCGCGCCGACTTCCGGCTCGCCGAGAACTACCGGCGGCTCCCCGGACGCGAGCCGTCCTGTCCGCTCACCGTGATCGTCGGCGACGAGGACACGGAGGTCGACGTCCGCCGCGCCGGACGCTGGGCCGAGCACGCCGTCGCCGGGTTCTCCGCGCATGTCCTGCCCGGCGGCCACTTCTACCTGATACCGCAGGAGAAGGCCGTGCTCGCCCTCCTGGTCGAGGCCTGCACCACTCCCGCGGCCGCCTGACCTTCGTTCTCTGACAAGGAGTTCCCGTGTTGTCGCGATACCGCTATGCCGAGCGGCGGATCCCGCTCGCCGCCGACGCCGCCACCACGCTCGCCGCGCTGGCGCGTGACCGGTCCGGCGACCAGGTCGGCTATGAGAACCGAGGGACGGTTTCCTGGGCCGAGGACCCGTGGGCGAGGGTCGAACTGCACGTCGGAGGGGCCCGGCTGATCGCCGATGACCGCGAAACCGAGTTCGCCGGAAAGCCGCTCGACGTCGTGGGCGAGGCGCTCGCCGCGGCCGGGATCGCGGACTGGCGGGCCTATGGCTGGGCGGGTTTCGAACTCGCGCACGCCCTGCACGACACCGCTTCGGCCGCAGGGCCGTTGGCCTGCCTCATGATCCCGCGCAAGGAAATCCGGCTCGACGGCAAGAGCGCGTTGCTCCGGGCGGCCACCGAGTCCGAAGTGGACGAACTCGCGGAGCGGCTGGCCGTCGCCACCGTTCCCGAACCGGCGGAGGACGATCGGGTCGTGGTCGATCTCGACCATGACGCGGCCGCGTATCGCGCCATGGTCGCCGCCGCGGTGGGCGACATCCGCGCGGGAAAACTCGACAAGGTGATCCTGTCCCGGGTGGTCCCGGTCGACGGCGAACTCGACCTCGCGGCCACGTATTCCGCGGGACGACGTGGCAACGATCCCGCGCGGTCTTACCTGCTGCGGCTCGGCGGGTGGGAGGCGGCGGGCTTCAGTCCGGAGATCGTCGCGCACGTGACCGCGGACGGCCGGGCGAGGACCCAGCCGCTGGCCGGGACCAGGGCGCTCGACGGCGACGCGCTCGACGTCGCCCGTCGTGCGGAGCTGTACCGCGATTCCAAGGAAGTCTTCGAGCACGCCATCTCGGTGCGGTTGGCCTCGGCCGAACTGGCCGAGGTGTGCGATCCGGATTCGGTGCGGGTCAGCGAATTCATGTCGGTCCGCGAACGCGGCAGTGTTCAGCATCTCGGCTCGGACGTGGTGGGTGAGCTGGCTTCGGGCAAGACGGCCTGGGACGCGCTGACCGCGTTGTTCCCGGCGGTCACCGCCTCCGGGATCCCGAAGGCGGCGGCGTGCGAAGTCATCGGCCGTCTCGAATCCGGACCGCGCGGGCTCTACAGCGGCGCTGTCCTGACCGCCGACGCCGACGGTTCGCTCGACGCGGCTCTGGTACTGCGCAGCGTCTTCCGGTACGAGGGTCGCACCTGGTTGCGGGCGGGTGCGGGCATCGTCGCACAGTCCACTCCGGACAGGGAACTCGAAGAAACCCTCGAGAAACTGCGCAGTGTCTCCCGGTTCCTGGTGCCAGCGCTCGCCACGGCGGCACTCGCGTGACCCGCCGCAAGGTCGTGGTGGCGGGTACCGCGTTCGGGCGGATCTATCTCGACGCCGTCCGAGCGGATCCGGAATCCTTCGAGCTGGAGGGCATTCTCGCGAGCGGGAGCGCTTACTCCGCCGAATGCGCGCGCCGGTACGGGGTGCCGCTGTACACCTCGGCGGACGAGGTGCCGGACGTCGACATCGTCTGCGTCGTCGTCCGCTCCGGAGCGCTGGGCGGCGACGGCTCCGAGCTGGCGCAGACCTTTCTGCGCCGGGGAATCCCGGTGTTGCAGGAACATCCGGTGCACGCCGGGGAGATCGCCGACTGTCTGCGCGCCGCCCGTGCCGGTGACGTCGCGTACTCGGTCAACACCCTGTACCCACGGCTGCGTCCGGTGCGGCGGTTCCTGGCCGCGGCGCGGGCGCTGCGCGAGCGGCAGGAGATCGCCTTCATCGACGCCGCCTGCAACAGCCAGGTCGCCTACCCGCTGCTCGACGTGCTCGGCCGCATCGCGGGCGGGCTGCGGCCATGGGCCTTCGGCGCGGTCCAGCCGTTCCCGTTCGCCGATCTCGCCGCGCCGCAACCCTTCCAGGCACTGCACGCCGTCGTCGGGGGAATCCCGGTGACCCTGCGCGTGCAGAACCAGGTCGACCCGGAAGACGCGGACAACCACTCCTTCCTGCTGCACCGGATTTCGCTCGGTGCCGAAGGCGGCGTGCTCACCCTCGCCGACACCCATGGACCCGTCCTGTGGAATCCGAGGTTGCACGCCGGACGCGACGAGACCGGACGACTGGTGATGGCCGGGCCCGGGACCGAACGTCTCGGCGTCACGACCACGGTGCCGCTGGGCGACGAGGAACCCGGCACCTACCACGACGTCTTCGCCGATCTCTGGCCGGACGCGGTCGCCGAAAGCCTGCGGGAGTTGTGCCGGGACATCGACGAACCGTCGCGCCGCGCCGCGGCCGGGCAATGGGCACTCGGTGTCTCGACCGCCTGGCGCGATCTCACCGCGGCGATCGGGTTGCCCGAGTTGATCGACCCCGGTGTCCCGGCCGAGATCGCCCTGGCTGATTTGTCCACAAAGGAGTGTTGATGGCCCGCTGCAGTCATGTGCTGTTGAAGGTCGACGACCTGCACCAGGCCGTTCGCGATTTCCGTGACCTGGGGTTCGTCGTCGACTACGCCAGCGCGGAGGAAAAGGCCAAGCACGCGCACATCTGGTTCGAAGACGGGCCGATCATCGAACTGCTGACCACACCGCCGGGCGCGCACCGGCTGAAGTGGCCGATCGAGTTCGCCTTCGGCCGCGGCTCGGGGGTACGGATGACCCGCTGGGCACTCGCGAACGAAGGGTTCTGCGACGTCGCCGTGCTGATCGACGAGCCGGATCTCGCCGGTCCGCTGAAGACGTTGCGGGCGGAGGGGATCCAGACGGGCCGGGCGGTGCGCTGGACCCGCACGAAGCCGGACGGCGAACAGACCAGGTTCCAGTTCGCCTACCCCCGGGCACCTCGGCTGCCGTTCCTGGTGAGTCCCTACGACCCGCCGCAGTATCCGCCGAAGGTCGAGCATCCGAACGGCGCGAAGAGCCTGCGCACCGTCGTGATCGACGTCGCCGCGGCCGACCGCCCGGCTTTCGACCGGATCACCGGCGGCGATCCGGCGTTCGCCGTCACCGAAGGCGTCGTCACGCGGGTCCGCGCGGTCGAACTCGAAGGGCTGTCCGGTCCGCTCGATCCCGCTTTGCTGCACGGCGCCGAAATCCACTGATCCACCCCCCCAGAACACCAGGAGTACGACCATGCCCTTCACCCGCCGCGACCTTTTCCGGACGGCCGGAGTCGCCGGAGCCGGATTTCTGCTGGCCGCCTGTGGCGCCTCCGGCCCGGTGAGTGCTCCCATCGCCGGGGCAGGTACCTCGGCCGCCCGGCGTGGCGGAGTGCTGAAGGCCGTGTTCACCGGTGGTGGCGCGGGGGAGAGCCTCGACCCCTATACCGGCGGATCACCGATCGACTTCGTCCGCCACGACATCCTCTTCGACTCACTGTTCACTTTGGACAAGGCCGAGGTCGTGCCGGGGCTCGCGTTGGCGGCCGAGCCCACGGCGGACGGCCGTGCGTTCGTGCTGCGGCTGCGGGCGGGAGTCCGCTGGCACGACGGGTCGGCGTTCACCGCGCAGGACGTCGCCTACAGCTTCCGGTACATGTCCGCGCCGGAGCGGGCCTATCCGAGCCAGTTGGCGTCCTTTGTGGACTCGGCGGCGGTACGGGTACGGGATCCGCTGACCCTGGAAGTGCCCACCAAGCAGGCACTCGGTGACCCGGCGCTGTTCCTCGCCGCCTTCCCGGCGAAGATCGTCAAGGACGGCGCGACGTCGTTCACCGCGGCCACCGCCGTCGGCACCGGCGCCTATCGCGTGACGGCGTTCGAGGCAGGCCGGGAAGCGCGTCTCGCCAGGTTCGACGGCTACTGGGGCGGTGCCGCACCGGCGGACGAACTGGTGCTGCTGAGCCTCACCGATCCGCAGGCCAAGGTGAACACCGTCGTCACCGGCCAGGCCGACTTCGCCGGGGACATTCCGTTCACCACGGCCAAAGCCGGAGTCGCGAGCGCCGATCTCGAGATCCGCACGGCCGGGGACGACCACCGCACCGCGTTCGGGTTCGTGCTCAACCCCACGCTCGAACCGTTCGACGATCCCCGCGTCCGTAAGGCGGTCCGGCTGGCGATCGACCGGCAGGCGCTGGTCGACACCATCCTGCTCGGCTACGGGACGGTGGGCAACGACCTGCTCTGCGCGGGCGCCAAGTACTTCGCCGCCAAGGAACCGCTCGCCCGCGACCTCGACAAGGCACGCGCGCTTGTCCGCGAGGCCGGGGCGGAGGGCGCGGAAGTGACCATCCGGACGGCGGAGTACGAGATCGGTTACAACGCCTCAACCCAGCTGCTCGCCGAGCAACTGAAGGCGATCGGGCTCGTGGTGAAGCCGCAGATCGTCGGCCCGGCCGAGTTCTTCCGGCCCGAGGCGGTGGCCGCCGCGCACGGTGTCTCGTTCTCCAGTGGCGCCGTCCCGCTCGCGGTGATGTACGGCAGGCTCGCCGGGTTCCCCGGCCTCGCGTTCCCCGACGAGCGGTTCAAGGCGGCGTTCGGCACGGGAATCGCCAGTACGGACGAGGGCACACGCGCCAAGGCGTGGGCCGAGGTCCAGGACGTGATGTACGACCGCGGCAACACGGTCATCTGGGGACAGGCGGATGTGCTGAGCCTCGCGCGCGAATCCGTCGCCGGGATCACCGTGCGGGACCAGGCCAAGTACCCGTACCTGGGGAAGGCCGGTATGGCGTGAGCAGGTTCGCGCGCGAACTCCTGACCCGGCTCGGCATGCTGGCGGCGTTGTCGATCCTGGTGTTCGCCGGGGTGGATCTCCTGCCCGGTGACCCGGTCACGAGCAGGCTCGGGATTTCCGCGACCCCGGAACGAGCCGCGGCGTTACGCGCCCAGCTCGGCCTCGACCGCCCGCTGCCGGCCCGGTACGCCGAGTGGGTTTCCGGCCTGTTCAGCGGAAATCTCGGGCTGTCGACGACCGGCAGGCCGGTGACAGAGCTGCTTTCGGACCGCGTCGGCAACTCCGCGTTGCTCGCCGGGCTGGCCGTCCTGCTGCTGGCGCCGCTGTCGCTGGGACTCGGGTTGTGGGCGGCTTGGCGACGCGGCCGGGTCGCGGACAAGACGATCTCGACGGGGTCGCTGCTGATGGTGTCCGTTCCGGAGTTCGTCGTGGCGGGTGGGCTGGTGCTGCTGTTCGCGGTGACGCTGCGGTGGTTCCCAGCGGTGTCCCTGCTGCCCGCCGGCGCGAGCCCGCTCGCGTACCCCGAAGTGCTCGTGCTCCCGGTGGCGAGCCTGGTGCTGGTCGGCTCCGCCTACGCGGTCCGCGTGATCCGCGGTGCCGCGGCGCAAACGCTTGCGGGTCCGCAGGCGGAATTCCTGCGGCTCAACGGGGTGCGCTGGCCGGTGCTGGCCCGGCGGCTCGTCGTCCCGGCGGTACTGCCGGTCGCGGTCCAGGTCTGGCTCGTCACCGGCGTCGCGCTCGTCGGCGGGGCCGTGCTGGTGGAGAAGGTGTTCGGGTACCCGGGAATCGGTGAACTGCTCGTGTCCTCGGTGCAGACCGGTGACCTGCCGGTGGTGCAGGCCGTCGTCCTCGTCCTGGGCGCGCTGATGCTGCTGGCGCTGCTGCTCGCCGACCTCGCCGTCGTCCTGCTGACGCCCCGCCTGCGGACAGGAGGAGCGCGATGATCCGTCGTGTTCTCCTCGCGGCGGGGATCCTGCTGCTCGGGATCGTCCTTTTCGGACCGGAGCTGACCCCGCATTCCGCGACCGCGCCGGTCGCCCCGCCCTACTCGCCGCCGGGCACCGGTGGGCTCTTCGGCACCGACCACCTCGGCCGTGACGTGCTGTCCCGCGTGCTCCACGGCGGCAGGCCACTCCTGCTGACGAGCTTCGTGTCCGCGCTCGCGGGCGCGGGTCTGGGTGCCGCGATCGGCCTGTCCACCGCGCCGGCCCGCCGCCGCTGGGTGGAGCCGGTGCTCATGCGGTCGCTCGACACGCTCGCCGCCGTCCCGCCGATCCTGCTGTCGCTGCTGGTACTGACCGCCGTGCCGAACCGCGCCGGGCTGATCCTCGCGGTCGCGCTGGTGAGCATCCCGCTGTCGGCCAGGGTCGCGCGGGCGGCCGCCGAACAGGTCCGCGGCCGGGCACACGTCGAAGCCGCGATCGCCAGGGGCGAGCGGTGGACCTGGTTGCTGGGCCGCGAAATCCTGCCGCTGGTGGCGGGTCCGCTGGCCGCCGACCTTGGCGTCCGGTTCGTCACCGCCGTCTACCTCGTCGCGGCGGCGGGGTTCCTCGGCCTCAGCACCTCCGATTCGGATTGGGGATTGCTCATCGTGGAGGCCCTGCCGGGCGCCGCGCTGCAACCGTGGGCGCTGCTCGTCCCGGTCGCCGGGATCGCGATCCTGGCCGTGGCCGCCAACCGGACCGCGGAGCGACTGACATGAGCCTGGTACACATCTCCGGTCTCCGGTTGTCCGCGGGGGACACCGAGATCCTCGCCGGTGTCGACCTGACGATCGCCGAGGGCGAGGCCGTCGCGCTGGCCGGACCATCGGGCGCGGGCAAGACGTCGTTGGCGCTGGCGGTGCTCGGGCACCAGCGGCCCGGTGTCCGGCGGACCGCCGGAACGGTCGAGGTCACCGGCCCGGTCGGCTACCTGGGGCAAGACCCGGGTTCGCTGCTGAACCCGTACGCGCGGGTCGCGTCGATCCTGCGGACCGCCGCCGGGCGCCGGGTGCCGCGCGCATTCGCCGACACCCTGCTGGACCGGGTCGCGCTGCCCGCGAGCCTCGCGCGCCGCTACCCGCACCAGCTTTCCGGCGGGCAGCAGCAACGGGTCGCGCTGGCCGTCGCGCTGGCGCGTTCGCCCCGGCTGCTGGTGCTGGACGAACCGACGACGGCGCTGGACCTGTTGGCCAAGGCGGAGGTGCTCGCCGAGATCGGACGGCTGCGGGCGGAGGGTGTCTCGCTGCTGTGGATCACGCACGACCTGGCGACGGTGCGGGAACTGGTGGACCGGGTCCTGGTGCTCGACGAGGGTCGGGTTTCGGGTCCGGAGAGTGCAATGAAAGGCCCCTTCATAGCAAATTTCGCAATGAAAGCGTCCTTCATCTCACGCGGGGAGGGGGCCAGCGCCGAGAAAGCACTCAGGGCCGACAAGCTCACCGCAGGATACCGCGGAACCCCCGTCCTCACCGGCGTCGACCTCACCGTCGCCCGAGGCGAGTGCCTGGCCGTCCTCGGCGTCTCCGGAGCGGGAAAAAGCACCCTCGCCCGCTGCCTCGCCGGACTTCACCGCCCCGGCACCGGAACCGTCACTCTCCACGAAGACCCCCTCAAGCCCGACGTCCGCGACCGCACGACCAAGGAAAGGGCCGCGATCGCCCTCGTGGCCCAAAACCCGGCCGAGGCGCTGCACCCGCGCCAGGACGTCCGCACCGCCCTCGTCCGCCCGATGCGGCTGCTGCGCGGAGTCAAGTCCCGCGAGGAGCAGGACGCCAAGGTCGCCGAACTGCTCGAAGCGGTCGGCCTCGACTCCACGATGGACAAAAGGTTGCCCGGTGAACTCTCCGGTGGGCAACGGCAGCGTGTCGCGCTGGCCAGAGCGTTGGCCGCGGAACCGGAAGTCCTCATCTGCGACGAGGTCACCTCCGCGCTCGACGCCGAGACCCAAGCGGAAGTCCTCACCTTGCTGAACGAACTCCGCGCCCGGCTCGGCCTCGCGGTCGTCCTGATCACGCACGACGCCGGTGTCGCGGTGTCCACTTCGGACCGTTTGCTGGTGTTGCACGCGGGCCGTTCCGTGCTCACCGCCCCGACCGCCGGACTGGTGCCCGAAGGAGCTGATCCGGACCGCGTGATCACCCGCCTGCTGACCGACCCGTCCCGAACCGAACAAGGAGCTTCGCTGGTATGACCGAGCAGATCATCGACGAGCTGCGCGCATTGGGCGTCCGGTTGTGGGCCGAGGCCGGGCAGCTGAAGTTCCGCGCCCCGCGCGGTGTCCTGAGCGACGCGCACAAGGCGGCCCTCAAAGCGAACAAGGCCACGATCCTCGCCCTTCTCCAAACCGACGAGAAGGCCATCACCCACGACGCGGAAGCCCGCCACGAGCCGTTCCCGCTCACCGACGTCCAGACCGCGTACCTCCTCGGCAGGCAGGATTCCTTCGGTTACGGCGGGGTCGCGTGCCACGGCTACCTCGAAGTCGCTTACCCCGCACTGGATCACCAGCGGGTCGAGGACGCGTGGAACGTCCTCATCGCCCGGCACGACATGCTCCGGGCGGTCGTCGAACCCGACGGCTACCAGCACGTCCTGCCCGAGGTCCCGCGGTTCCGCGTCGAGTACTCGGAGGATCCGCTCGCGGTCCGCGCGGAACTGGGCCACCGCGTCTACGAGACCACTCGCTGGCCGCTTTTCGATCTGCACGTCACCCCCGGCACGCTGCACATCTCCATGGATTCGCTGATCGCGGACTGGGCGAGCGCCGGGATCCTGCTCGGCGAACTCGACACGCTCCTCGCCGACCCGCACGCGGAGCTGCCGCCGCTCGAAGTCACCTTCCGCGACCATTTGCTGGCGGAGCGGGCCTTGCGTGACACCGACCGGTACCGCCGCGACCGCGACTACTGGCAGGCCCGCGTCGACGATCTGCCCGCCTCGCCCGACCTCCCGAGGAAACCGGGAGAGAGCGCCGGTCCGGTCCGGTTCGACCGGCACCACACCCGGCTCGACGCCTTGACCTGGACGACATTGTGCGAACGGGCGAAGCAGTACGGTCTCACGCCGTCGAACGTCGTCCTCGCCGCCTACACCGACGTGCTCCGCCGCTGGTCACGCCGTCCTCGGTTCGGCCTCAACCTGACCCTGCTCAACCGGCGGCCGTCGCATCCGCAGGTCGGGATGCTCGTCGGCGACTTCACCTCGGTGACCCTGCTCGCGGTGGAAAACATGGCGGGGCAGGCTTTTCACGAACGCGCCCGCGGACTCGCCGAGCAGCTGTTCACCGATCTGGACCACCGGCTGTTCTCCGGGGTCGAGGTGGTGCGGGAGATCGCCCGCCGCCGCGGTCGCGAGGCCGCGCTGATGCCGGTCGTGTTCACCAGCGGCATCGGGCTCGGTTCGAGTGACCGGCCCGCCGGATACGGCATCACCCAGACGCCGCAGGTGTTCCTCGACTGCCAGGTGACCGACGACGCCGGCGGGATCGCGATCAGCTGGGACGTCCGGCAGGGGATCTTCCCGGACGGTCTGGTCGCCGACATGTTCGCCGCGTTCGAAACCCTCCTGCGCGACCTCGCCGCGACCGGCGACGGCTGGGAAGGCACTGGTCCGGTCCCGCTGCCGCAATGGCAGGTCGCCGAGCGCGCGGTGGTGAACGACACCGCGGCACCGCTGCCCGAGGCGTTGCTGCACGCGGAGTTCTTCGCCCGGGCCGCCCGCGAGCCCGGGGCGACCGCGATCACCGGCCCGGCCGGGACCCTGACCTACGGAGAACTCGCCCGCCAGGCGGGTGCGGTCGCGGCGGCGTTGCGCGGCAAGGAACTGGACCGTGTCGCCGTGGTGATGGACAAGGGACCGGAGCAGCTCGCCGCCGTACTCGGCATCCTGCTGGCGGGCGGTGCCTACCTGCCGGTGGACACCACACAACCCGCGCTGCGCCGGGAAAAGGTCCTTGCGTCAGCCGGTGTCCGCGTGGTGCTCGGTCAATCGTGGGTCGCCCGTCCGGAGGGCGTCGAGGTCATCGACGTCGACACACTCGTGCCCGCCGACGAGATCCCCGTCGCGCCCCCGGGTGATCCGGACACGCTGGCGTACGTGATCTACACCTCCGGTTCGACCGGCGAGCCGAAGGGCGTGATGATCACGCACCGCGCGGCGCTGAACACCATCGAGGACATCAACCGCCGCTTCGGGATCACCGGCGAGGACCGCGTGCTCGGACTCGCGCACCTCGGGTTCGACCTCTCGGTGTATGACATCTTCGGCACGCTGTCGGTCGGCGCGAGCCTCGTCCTGCCGGAGGCGGGACGACCCGGTGACCCGTCGCATTGGGCGCGGCTGGTCGCGGACCACGGCGTCACGGTGTGGAATTCGGTGCCCGCCCAGCTGCAGATGCTGGCCGGCTATCTCGAATCCGAGCCGCTGGCGATCCCGAGCCTGCGCCTGGCGCTGTCGTCCGGTGACTGGATCCCGGTCACGCTGCCCGCGCAGCTGGCGAAGCTGGCGAACGCCGAACTGGTCAGCCTTGGCGGCGCGACCGAAGCGGCGATCTGGTCCATCTTCCACCCCATCGATCGGGTCGATCCGCGGTGGGCGAGCATTCCGTACGGAAGGCCGCTGGCCAATCAGGGCTTCCGCATTCTCGGCAAGTCCTATCAGGACTGTCCCGTGTGGACCGCTGGTGACCTGTACATCACCGGGGCCGGTCTCGCGCTCGGCTACTTCGGGGACGAAGAACTGACCGCTTCGAGGTTCTTCACGCACGAGGGGATTCGCCTCTATCGCACCGGCGACCTCGGCCGGTACCTGCCCGGTGGCGAGATCGAATTCCTGGGCCGCGAAGACGATCAGGTCAAGCTGCGTGGACATCGGATCGAACTCGGCGAGGTCGAGGCCGCGCTGCTTTCCCACGAGGACGTCGGCGCCGCCGCCGTCGTGCTCACCGGCGAGCGGCACGGTGAACGCGCGCTGCTCGGTTTCGCCGAACCGGCCCGACGGTCCGAAATGGATGAGATCCCGCCCCGGCTGGCCGAAACGGTGCGCAAGTTCGCCGACCGTCAGGTGGTCGGAATCGGTGAAGATCACATCACCGAGCACGTCGCGAAGCTGCACGAGGCCGCGCTGCTGTCCATGCTCGGCGCGCTGACCGAACGCGGCGCGTTCGAGAACCCGCAAGACGCCGACGGCGTACTGGAAACGGCGAGGATCCACGAACAGCACCACTGGCTGGTCCGCCGCTGGCTCACTCTCCTCGCCGACGCGGGGAAACTCGCCTTCGACGGTCGCTACACCCGGGTCGCCGACGCCGGTTCCGAGCTGGTCGCCGAAGCCTGGCGCCAGGTCGAACAGGGGTTGGCGACGCCGGAGTTCGTGCGCTACCACGAACTCCACGTCGAGCATGTCCACGCCCTGCTGGACGGCGACCAGAACCCGTTCGAGCTGCTGTTCCCCGAGGGAAGGCTGGACACCGCACGGGCGATCTACCGCGACGACACGATCACCCGCTACCTCAACCACGGCGCCGCCGCGCTGCTGAACCGGCTCGCGGCGGCGAGCGACCGGCCGCTGCGGATCCTGGAAGCGGGCGCGGGTACCGGCGCGACGACGTCGGCGGTTCTGCCGATGCTCGAAGGCTTCGACGTCGATTACCTCTTCACCGACCTCACCCCGTTCTTCCTCACCCCGGCCCGCGAGGAGTTCCCCCGTGCCCGGTTCGGTCTTTTCGACCTCGACCAGGAATTCCGGGCGCAGGGCTACGCGCCGAACTCGTTCGACGTCGTCCTCTGCGCGGGAGTCCTGAACAGCACCCGCGACCCGGCCTCCGCGATCGCCGCGGCGACCGAACTCCTCGCGCCGGGCGGCTGGCTCGTGTTCACCGAACCGACGGCGGAACACCCGCATATCCTGCTGACCCAGGGGTTCATGATGGAACCCGCCGGGGGCGATCACCGCACGGGTGCGACCCCGCTCCTGTCCACTGAGGACTGGCTGGGGCTGGTCGACGCCGACGTCGTCCTCCCCGCCGACGGTCATCCGCAAGCCGCGCAGGGGATGCGGTTGTTCGCGACCCGCGTCAAGACCGACCGGCGGCACGTCACCGCCGACGACCTCACCGCGTTCCTCGCCGAACGCCTCCCCGCGCATATGGTGCCCGCGCACGTCCAGGTGATCGACGAACTGCCGCTCACCGGCAACGGCAAGGTGGATCGCAGGACACTCGCCGGATGGAGGCCGATCCTGGCCGACGACGACCTCGCCGCCGAGGACGGGCCGCCGGACGAACTCGAGGGCAGGCTCACCGCGTTGTGGGCGACGGCGCTCGGCCTGCCGCGGATCGGCCGCGACGACAACTTCTACGACCGAGGTGCCGATTCACTCGTGCTCGCCAGGGTCGCCGGGCGGCTGCGCGAGGAGATCCCGGAGGCGGGGCCGTTCACCTACGACACGCTGCTGCGCCAGATGCTCAACGAGCCGACGGTGTCCGCGCTGGCCAGAGCCCTGCGTACACAGCCGTTGTCCACACCTGTGGAAGATTCCGACAGGTCGGGTAACGCGCTCCTGATCTCCTTCGGTGGCGGGGAAGAGGGGCCGGCGCGGGTGCTGTTCCACGCGGCGCTCGGCACACTCGACTACTTCCAGTCGCTCGGGAAGGCCTTGGCGGCGCAGGAACTCGGGCCGGTGATCGGCGTGGCCGTCGCCGATCAGGAGGCCTACTGCGAGATCGACCCGAAACAGCTGATCGGCCGGGTCGCCGACGACTACGCCGACCGCCTTCTCGCGGCGGGGCACACACGGTTCCAGCTGATCGGCTACTGCCTCGGCGGCCTGCTGGCCACCGAGGTCGCCCGCAGGCTGCTGGAACGCGGCGTGCCCGTCGACGACCTGACCCTCGTCGACAGCATCCCGATGTTCCTGGAAACCGGGGAAGAACTGGCGTTCGAGGCGATCTTCGTCCCGAACCTCGACCTCGATCCGGTCACCGCCGTCTTCGGGTCCGATGTGGACAGTGCGGACGTCTACCGGGCGATCGAGAAGCTCATGACCGACCACGACCGGAACGTCCCCGCCGGGGCGATGGGCGCGCTCACCGGCGACCCCGGCCTGGAAGCGGTCGCGGCGGCCGTCCGGCGGCGGCACGAGCTGGACCAGGAGACCCGGCTGGCGCAATACGCCGAAGCGGCGTCGAAACAGGCCGGGATCCCGGTCGACCCCGAACTGGTTCCCGCGCTGTTCCGCGTCTGCCGCCACAGCATGCGCGCGGCCAGGTACGACCCCGAGCCGTACGTCGGCGACATGACCTTCCTGCGGGCGACCGAACAGCAGTCGTTCGGCGTCACCGCCGGGGTCGGACATCTCGCGGCGCCGTTCTGGGAGAAGACCTGTCTCGGCGAGTTCACCGTGCTCGACGTGCCAGGCAACCACTTCAGCGTCATCGAACCGCCGAACGTCGACGTCGTCGTCGCGCATCTCGGTGCCGCCATCACCTCGGGAGTGACCGCGTGAGCCCACTGAAGGAACTGCGGAAGCCCGTCGCCGGGTTGACCCGGCTCGGGGTGATCGTCGGTGCCGTCGGTTCGCTGACCACGCTCGTCCCGTTCGCCGGGCTTGCCGAATTCGGGCGGATCCTCCTGGAAGAGGCCCCGGCCGACACCGGGCGGCTCACCACGGTCGCGGTCGTCATCGTGGCGGCGCTGATCACCGGAGCGCTGCTGAACATGCTCGCGCTGGGGCTGACCCACGTCGCCGACGCGCGGCTGCAGGCACTCCTGCGGCGTCGCATGGTGGACCGGCTCGGCGCGGTCCCGCTCGGCTGGTACACCGACGTCACCTCCGGGCAGGTGCGCAAGGCCGCGCAGGACGACGTCGAGGAGCTGCACCATCTCGTGGCGCACCACGACGTCGAGATGACCGGCGCGATCGTGCTGCCGCTCGGCGGGGTCGCCTACCTGTGCTGGCTGGACTGGCGGCTCGCGCTGCTCGCGATCGTCACGCTGCCCGTCTACCTGTTCGCCTACGCCTCGATGATGCGCGGGTTCGCCGACAAGATGCGGCAGCTCGACTCGGGTTTCGCGAAGGTGAGCGCGGCGATCGTCGAGTTCGTGCACGGCATCACCGTGGTCAAGGCGTTCGGCCAGGCGGGGCGCGCACATCGCGGCTACCGGCGGGCCGTCGTCGACTACGGCGAGCGTTACGCCGGCTGGGTCCGCCCGATCCTCAAACTCGAAGCGCTGACGTCGCTGGCGCTTTCGGCGCCGGTGATCGCGTTGGTGAGCCTGGCGGGCGGGACCTGGTTCGTCTCCGAGGGTTGGGTGAGCCCGGTCGACGTCCTCGCCGAGGTGCTGGTGGCGATGATCATCCCGTCCACTTTGCTCACGCTCAACAGCGGGTTCACCGCCCAGCGCAAGGCGGAGGCGGCCGCGGAACGGATCACTACCCTGCTGGACACCCCGGTGTTGCCGGTCGAGGAGAAACCCGAGGAGCCGGAGGGACATCTGGTCGAGTTCGACCACGTTTCGTTCGGCTACAACGAAGGCGAGACAGTGCTGGCGGACGTCAGCCTGATCTGCCACCCCGGCACGGTGACCGCGCTGGTCGGCAGCTCGGGCGCGGGGAAGTCGACGCTCGCGAAACTGGTTCCCCGGTTCTACGACGTCACCGGCGGAGCGGTGCGGCTGGGCGGGGTCGACGTCCGGAAGATCGCGCCGGAAGTGCTGTACCGCAAGGTCGGGTTCGTCCTGCAGGACGTCCAGCTGCTGCATGGCAGCGTCGCCGACAACGTGCGGCTCGGCCGTCCACAAGCGACGGACGCCGAAGTCGAAGCCGCCGCCGAAGCGGCCCGGATCCACGACAGGATCCTCGCGCTGCCCCGGGGTTACGACTCGGTGGTCGGGGAGGACGCGGTGTTCTCCGGCGGTGAGGCACAGCGGATCTCGATCGCGCGGGCCTTGCTCGCCGACACCCCGGTGCTCGTGCTCGACGAGGCGACCGCCTACGCCGACGCGGAATCCGAGGCGCGGATCCAGCAGGCGTTGTCCACCCTCGCCCGCGGCCGCACGGTGCTGGTGATCGCGCACCGGCTGGCCACCATCGCCGGAGCCGACCGGATCGCCGTGCTCGACGGCGGGAAGATCGCCGAATCCGGCACCCACGAAGAACTACTGACCGCCGACGGGCGCTACGCCCGGATGTGGCACGCGCACGCCGGTGCCGAGGAGGGCGTCCGATGATCAGGGACCTGCAGGCGATCATGGGGCCGGAGCATCGCCGCTCGCTGCGCGTCTACTTCGCGTGGCTGGCCGGGTATGCCGTGCTGCAAGGGCTCGCGATGGCCTCGCTCGTGCCGGTGCTCCAGGCGCTGCTGGGCGGTACCCCCGCCGACGCGTGGAGCAGGCTGCTGGTGACAGCGGTGATCGTCGTCTTCGCCTGTGTCGCGCACTACCAGCAGGCGATGAAGGGGTTCGCCCTGTCGCTGGTCACGCTGACCAGCCTGCACACCAGGCTCGGCGATCACGTCGCGAGCCTGCCGCTCGGCTGGTTCTCCTCGGAGAAGGTCGGCAGGCTTTCCCGCAGTGCCACCGGCGGCACGCTGATGGTCACCAGTGTCACCGCGCATCTGCTGACGCCGGTCGCCACCGGGATCGTGACTCCGGCGACCGTCGCGGTCGCGATGTTCTTCTTCGACTGGCGACTCGCCGTGGCCACGATCCTGTGCGCGCCGGTGTTGTACGTCGTCCACCGCTGGGCGGCGTCCTCGGTCGGCCGGTCCGAGGAGCGGACCGACGCGGCGAGCAGCGTGGCCAGCAGCCGGGTCGTGGAGTTCGCCCGAACGCAACAGGCGTTGCGTGCCTTCGGCCGGACGGCCAACGGCTACGCCCCGCTCGACGACGCCATCGAAACGCAGCGCAAGGAGTGGGGCGGCATGCTCGCCAGGACCGCGCCCCGGCTGCTCGCGAGCGGCCTCGCCGCGCAACTGGCGTTCGCCGCACTGATCGCGGTCGGGGTGTCGCTCGCCGCGACCGGATCCATCGATCCGGTGGTGCTGGTGGCGTTGCTCGCGCTGGCGGCCCGCTTCACCGGTCCGCTCGGCGAACTCGCCGGGCAGAGCGGGATGCTGCGCATGGCCGCCAACGATCTGCGCCGTCTTGCCGCGATCTTCGACGAGAAACCGTTGGCGGAACCGGCGGAATCCCGGCCGGGCGCCGTACCCGGCGAGGTCGCGCTGCGGGGGGTGACCTTCGGCTACCGGCCGGGTGAGCCGGTCTTGCGTGACGTCTCGTTGCGCATCCCGCCGGGCACGATGACCGCGATCGTCGGCGCCTCCGGTTCGGGCAAGACCACCATCACGCGGCTGGTCATGCGGTTCTTCGACGTCGACGAAGGCGTGGTCTCGGTCGGCGGCGCGGACGTCCGTGACCTGTCCACTGTGGATCTGATGGCGCAGCTGTCCGTGGTGATGCAGGACGTCTACCTTTTCGACGACACCCTGGAGGCGAACATCCGGCTCGGCAGGCCGGACGCCTCCGACGAGGACGTGCGCGAAGCGGCGACACTCGCCGGGGTCGACGAGATCGTCGAACGACTGCCCCGTGGCTGGCAGAGCAAGGTCGGTGAAGGCGGTACTTCGCTGTCCGGTGGTGAACGTCAGCGGGTCTCGATCGCCAGGGCCCTGCTCAAGAACGCGCCGATCGTGCTGCTCGACGAGGCGACCGCGGCGCTCGACCCGGAGAACGAGCGGTTCGTCCAGAACGCGCTGCGTTCGTTGAAGGACCGGTCGACGTCGCTGGTCATCGCGCACAAGCTGCCCACGGTGATGGCGGCCGACCAGATCGTCGTGCTCGACGGCGGGAGGATCGCCGAAGCCGGGACACACGAAGAACTCCTGGCGGCGAACGGCCGGTACACGAGCTTCTGGCGGGAACGCCGGGACGCGCAGGGCTGGCGTCTGGTGGGCGGCGCGTGATCGGGGTACTGGGCGCGACCGGCGACGTCGGCCGGCACGCGGCCGGCTTCCTGGAGCGGCTCGGGATCGGCCCGGTGCGCTCTGGTGGATCCGCCGCGGCGGACTTCCGGGACCCGGTGTCGCTGGACCGCTTCGCCTCCGGATGCGAGGTGCTGGTCAACTGCGCCGGGCCGGCGCACGCCATCGGTGACAGCGTCGCCGAGGCGGCCCGCCGGGCAGGTGCGCACTACGTCGGCGCGTCCGGGGACAACCCAGTGCGAGTCCACGATGGACGTACGGCGTTGTTGTCCGCCGGCCTCCAGCCGGGGCTCACCGCGGTGCTACCCCGCTGGCTGGCCCGTGACGCCGAAGTCCACACCCTCAAGGTCTGGCTCGGCGTGTCCGACCTGTTCAGCCGGTCGGCCGCCGAGGACTACCTGCACGCGGCCGCCGCCGGTCACGGCGAGGCCTTGGCGGCCTGGCGTGGGGAACGGCGGTCGAAGGCGCTGACCCGGGAAACCGGGGTCACGCTGCCGTTCTTCCCGGAGCCGGTGGCCCTGTTGCCCTACCTCGCGCCCGAGTCCGAACGGCTCGCGCGAGCGCTCCGGGTCACCCATGGCGACTGGTACACGGTGCTGTCCGGCGAGCACGTCGGCCGGGCCTTCGACCGGGTCCACGGCCTCGGCCGTGAGGAAGCGGTGGCGGCCTTGTGCCGGGCGAGCCGTCTCGACCTTGCCGGACGTGAGCCGCGTGTGGTGCTGATCGCCGAAGCCGACGGCCGCACCGCCGTACTCCAGGCGAAGGGGAACGGCGCGGTGACCGGTGCCGTCGTCGCGCTGGCCGTGTCCGCACTCGAACGCGGCGAAGTGCCACCCGGCTCCTATTTCGCGGGTGAGGTCTTGAATCCGAAGTCCCTTGTGGACGGTCTGGCAGGGCTGGGCGTCGCGGGCAGCCGCGTCTTCGACCTCCCGCTGAGCCGTCTCGTGCTGGAAGAAGAGGGCGCGCTGTGAACGGCGAAGACATCCCCAAGGCCTTGCGGGTGCTCGAGGAGAGCAGCCTGCGGGCGATGGCCGCGGCGCTGCCCGTGTGCGTTCCGGCTCCCCGGCACGAATGGCTGGCCGAACGCTGGCGTGCGGCACTGGCGGCCGAAGCCACGTCGACCGAAGCCGTCGAGCCCGGCCCCGAATTCGAAGAGGCCTATGCCGCGCTGGGTTTCCCGCCCGCGATGGCCGCGCTGCACCGGGTGACGCTGGACAGGCTGCCGGATCTGGTGGCCGACCGGGTGACGCTGCCCGGCCTGTTCGACGTCGCCGCACTGGCGGCCTACCAGGACAACGTGTTCACCCGGTATCTCAACGGGGTCGCCGCGGACGTGCTCAGCGGCAGCCGCGACGTTCTCGAACTCGGCGGCGGGGAAGGCTTCGCCACCGCGGCGCTTCTTCCGGTCGTGAAGGGGAAGTACCTGTTCACCGACGTGTCCCGCGTGTTCACCGTCGCCGCGGCCGAGCGGTACCGCGGCCGCGCCGGGTTCACCACGGCGGTACTCGACATGGACCAGGACTTCGGCGCGCAGGGCGTCACGGCGGCGACCGCGGTGTTCGCGGGGAACGCGTTGCACAACGCGGCGCACCTCGGCCGGACCCTGCGCCGGATCCGCGGGGTGCTCGAACCCGGCGGCAAGCTGGTGTTCACCGAGTCGAGCCACGAAAATCACGCGCTCCTGACGTCCATGGCGTTCCTGCTGTCCGCCCCGGGGGGAAAGCTCAGGCCGGGGACGGCCGATCGCCGTGGTGGTGCGCCGTTCCTCGACGAATCCGGCTGGCGGGCCGAACTCGCGGCGGCCGGGTTCACCTTGGAAACGGTCTTGCCGGAACCGGATTCCCCGCTCGCCGTAGCCGGGCAACGCCTGTTCGTCGCTGTGGCCACCGACGAGATCCCGCCCGACTGGAGTCCCGCGAAGGTACTCGCGCACCTCGAACGCACGGGTGCCGAGCACGCCGTACTGCCCGCGTCCACGCTTCGGGAGCTGCCGGATCATCCAGCCGCGCTGCTCGCGGACCTGCCGCGACTACGCCGGATCGAGAGCACCGGCTGGCTCACCGACACGGAAGCCGATGCCGTGCGGGAGACGTTCGGCGTCGAGGTCGTCCGGCATACGGCACCAGAAGTGCGGGTCGACGTCGCCGCGGCCGGTGCCGCCGCCGATCGGGCGTTGGCGCATATCGATCTTCCCGCGGCCGTCGACGCCGTCCAGGATTTCGGCCGGACGGCGCTGCTGTCGATGCTCAACGTGCTCCGCCCGGTCCTGGGGCGGCCGGAAGACGAGATCCTGGCCGGCACCACCGGTCATCGACGACTGCTCAAACGCTGGCTCGACGTCCTGAAGGCCGAGGGCCTGCTGACCGAGGACCACCAGCCGGTGCCGGATCCGGCCGAATACTCGGATGAGGCGCTGGAAAGCGCCTGGCAGCGGGCTCGTCGGGCGTGGCTGGACACCGTCGGCTCGGCGGGCACCGTCGACTACGCCATGGCCAACGCGCGGAAGCTGCCCGAGCTGCTTGCCGGGCGTGAACAGGCGGTCAACCTCCTGTTCCCCGAGGGCCGGACAGATCTCGCCGCGGCGCTTTACCGCGAGAACGTGACCGGCCGCTACCAGCACCACGCGGTCAGCGCGCTGGCCGCCGGGATCGCCGCCGGACGGCGGGTGCGGATCCTCGAGGTCGGCGCGGGCACCGGTGCCACCACCGACCACGTGCTCCCGGCGCTGGACGACGTCGAGTACGTGTACACCGACGTCTCGGCCTACTTCCTGGACCAGGCGAAAGAGCGGCTGGGCGGTGACCCGCGTGTCCACTTCGGACGGTTTGACATCGACGCGCCGATCGCGGAGCAGGGCTTCTCGCCGGAGTCGTTCGACGTCGTCATCGGCGGCGGTGTGCTCAACGCCGCCCAGGACACCGACGCCTCCGTCGCCCGGCTTACCGAACTCCTCGTGCCGGGTGGCTGGCTGCTGCTCACCGAACCGACCGTCGAAGAGTTCTGGGTCCTGACGTCGCAAGCGTTCCTGATGACCGACGCCGCCGACGACCGCGCGGAGAACCGCGCCAGCTTCCTCACCCTGGCGCAATGGAACGCCGTGCTCGACCGCGCCGGGCTCGTCCGCGCGGAGGGTCTGCCCGCTGCCGGACATCCGCTCGAAGTGCTGGGTCACCGCGTATTCGCCGCGCGCAAGCCACGACTCCCCGCCTGAAAGGAACCCACCATGGAAGGTTTCACCGGCTGGCCCGCCGAATTCGCCGACCGCTACCGAGCGAAGGGGTACTGGCAAGGCCGTCTGCTCGGCTCGATCCTCACCGACGGCGCCGCGAAGTGGCCGGACCGCGTCGCACTCGTCGACGGTGATCGCAAGTGGACTTATCGACAATTGGCCGCGTGGGCGGGGCAAGTGGCGAGCGGGCTCCACACCAGGGGAATCGGCCGGGGTGACCGGGTCCTGGTCCACCTGCCGAACTTCGCCGAATTCGTGGCGCTGGTCTTCGGCCTGTTCCGCGTCGGCGCCGTTCCCGTGCTGGCCCTTCCCCCACACCGGGAGAACGAGATCACGCATCTGGCGGACCTCTCCGAAGCGGTCGCCTATGTCGCGCCGGACGTCCACGGCGGCTTCGACCATCGCCCGCTCGCGCGGAAGCTGACCGGCGTCGAGCACGTGTTCATCGTCGGAGAGCCGCAGGAGTTCACGGCGTTTCAGGAGCTGGCTCTGGAGGCCACTGTGGACACTCCGGAACCGGAACCCGGGGATGTCGCGGTCCTCCTGCTGTCGGGTGGAACCACCGGGCTGCCCAAGCTGATCCCGCGCACCCACGACGACTACCACTACAACCTGCGCGCCAGTGCCGAAGCGGCCGGATTCGATGGCGAGACCCGGTATTTGGCCGCGTTGCCCGCCGCACACAACTTCGCCTTCGCCTGCCCCGGCGTCCTCGGCACACTCTGGTCGGGCGGCACGGTGGTACTGACCGCGACGGCCGATCCCGAGACGTCGTTCGGGTTGATCGAGCGCGAGAAGATCACCGCTACCGCGCTCGTACCGCCACTGGTGCTGGTCTGGCTGGACACGGTGGAGGAAAGCCACGCGGAGCTGAGCAGTCTGCGGCTGGTGCAGGCGGGCGGGGCGCGGCTCAAGGACGAGGCCGCGCGCCGGGTCCGCACTGGCCTGGGTTGTGTGCTCCAGCAGGTGTACGGGATGGCCGAGGGCCTGCTCAACTACACCGGTCTCGACGATCCCGAAGAGCTGATCACCGGCACCCAGGGTCGTCCGCTCAGCCCGGACGACGAGGTCCGCGTGGTCGATCGCGACGGGAACCCGGTCGCCGACGGCGAGGCCGGGGAGCTGCTGGTCCGCGGCCCGTACACGATCCGCGGCTACTACCGGGCCGCCGAGCACAACGAGAAGTCGTTCACCGAGGACGGTTTCTACCGGTCCGGCGACCTCGTCCGGCGGCTGCCCGGCGGCGAACTCGTCGTCGAGGGGCGCGTGAAGGACGTGATCAACCGCGGCGGCGACAAGGTCCCGGTCGAGGAGGTCGAGAACCTGCTGCTGACCCACCCCGGTGTGCACGACGTCGCGATCGTCGGCGTCCCCGACGACGTGATGGGCGAACGCACGTGCGCCTTCGTCATCCCCAAGGGCACACCGCCCACCAGGCGCGACCTTGTCGCACATCTGACCGGACTCGGCGTGGCCGCGTTCAAGATCCCCGACAAGGTCCGTGTCGTGGAGTCCTTCCCCCGCACCGGCCTCGGCAAGGTCGATCGCGGCGCGCTCGGGCAGGAGATCCGCTCATGACGGCGTACGACTATCCCTTCAACTCCTTCATCGGCCTCGAACTCGCGGACGGTTACGCCGACGCCCGCGAACGGCCGGGACTGACCAGGGTGAAACCGCCACTCGGCGAACCCGCTTGGCTGGTGACCCGGTACGAGGAGGCCAAGCAGGTCCTCGCCGACCGTCGCTTCAGCCGGGCGGAGGCGCATCGGCGTGACGCGCCGCGCGCGTTGTCCCGTGTTCCCGGCGGGATCGTGACCATGGACCCGCCGGAGCTGACGAGGATTCGCGGGCTGGCGGTGAAGACGTTCACCCCGCAGCGCGTCGAACGGTTGCGGCCGCACGTCCGGCGGCTGGCGCACGAACTGATCGACCTGATGGTGGACGTCGGCGCGCCCGCGGATCTGGTCAGGGACTTCTCCCTGCCCATCCCGATCGCGGTGATCTGCGAACTGCTCGGGGTACCGGCGTGCGAGCACGAACGGTTCCGGTTGTGGAACGACGCCCTGCTCGCCACCGATCTCCCGCCGGCGGAGGCGCGACGCAATCTCGATGAGCTGGCGGGCTACTTCACGCGGCTCATCGTGCGGCGCCGGGAAGAACCGGCCGAGGATCTGATCTCGGCGCTGGTCGAGGCGTGCGACGCCGACGACGAACTGTCCGAAAAGGACCTCATCCTGCTCTGTGTCGCGTTGCTCGTCGCCGGATACGAGGCGACGGCGTCGCAGATCCCGAACTTCCTCCATGTCCTGTTTCGGAACCCGGAGCAGCTCGCGCGGCTGCGCGCCGATCCGGAGCTGATCCCGAACGCGGTGGAGGAGCTGCTCAGGTTCGTCCCGCTGGCGTCGAGCGCGATGTTCGCGCACTACCCGTCCGAGGACGTCGAAGTGGGGGGAACGGTGGTCCGCCAGGGAGAACCGGTGCTCGTGTCGATCGGCGCGGCCAATCGGGACGCCGCGCGCTTCGCCGGACCGGAAGAACTCGACCTGGACCGGAACGCCCAAGGACATCTGGCCTTCGGCTACGGGATCCACCACTGCGTCGGCGCGCCACTCGGCCGGATCGAACTGCAGGAAGCCTTGCACGCCTTGCTGACCCGCCTGCCCGGGCTCCGGCAGGCCGGCAAGATCGAATGGAAGACCGCGACGTTCTTCCGCGGGCCGCTGACCATGCCCGTCACCTGGTGAGAAAGGACTTTTCCTTGGCTGTCGAAGAGCTGCGCGGGCAGGTCGCCGAACTGCTCGAACTGGACGAGATCGGCGCCGATGACAACCTGATCGAGCTGGGAATGGACTCGATCACGATGATGCGGCTGGCCGGGGGCTGGCGGAAGGCCGGAAGGAACGTCAAGTTCGCCGACCTGGTGACCACGCCGACCCTCTCGGCGTGGGAAAAACTCCTCGCCGACGAGACTCCCGAACCCGAATCCGCGCAGAAGTCCATTGTGGATGAGTCGGGTACTTTCCCGCTGGCGCTGATGCAGCACGCCTACTGGGTCGGCCGGGAGCCGGGGCAGCGACTCGGCGGGGTCGCGGCGCACTTCTACCACGAGTTCGACGGTGTCGGCGTCGAGCCGGGCAGGCTGGAACCGGCGGTACGCGCCGTGCTCGCGCGGCACGGGATGCTGCGGGTGGTGATCAACGACGACGGCACCCAGCGCATCGCCGAACCGGGTGGCTGGCCGGGCCTGCGAGTCCACGACTTCCGCGAGGCCACCGACCTCTCCGGGCTGGACGATCTTCGCGATCGGCTGTCGCACCGGCGGCTGGACATCGGCTCGGGCGAGGTCTTCGACGTCCAGTTGTCGCTGCTGCCGGAAGGCCGCACACGTACGCACGTCAACCTCGACATGGTCGCGGCCGACGCGCTGAGCCTGCGGGTTCTGCTCGCCGACCTGGCCCGTGCCTACCGGGGCGAGCCGTTGCCGCCGCTGGAGTACAGCTACCCGCGTTACCTGGCCGAACGCCGCCGGGCGGGCGCCGGAGCGGGGTACTGGCAGGACCGGCTGCCGACCATGCCCGGCGCCCCGCAGTTGCCGGTCGCCGGACAGCTCGGGGAGACCGCCCGGGTGACCCGTCACCACCGGAAGCTCACCGCGGACGACGTCCGGACGCTGGAGAACGGCGCCCGGCGGCACGGGCTGACCACCGCAATGGCGCTGGCCGCGGTGTTCGCCGAGACCTTGACGGCGTGGAGCGCCGAGCCGCGGTTCCTGCTCAACCTGCCGCTGTTCGACCGCGATCCGCTGCACCCGGACGTCGACGCGCTCGTCGGCGACTTCACCTCGTCGGTCCTGCTGGAATGGGACGGCAGCGTGCCGGGCACCTTCGCCGAACGCGCGCGCCGGTTGCAGGACCGGTTCCACACCGACGTCGCCTACACCGGGTACTCCGGCGTCGAGGTGTTGCGCGATCTTTCACGTGCGCACGGGGAACAGGTGCTCGCGCCAGTGGTCTACACGAGCGCGCTCGGGCTGGGCGAGTTGTTCTCCCGTGAAGTCCGAGAGTGTTTCGGTGACGCCGTCTGGATCATCTCGCAGGGCCCGCAGGTGTGGCTCGACGCGCAGGTCACCGAACTCGACGGCGGTCTGCTGGTGAACTGGGACGTCCGCGAGGACGCGTTCGTCCCCGGGGTGCCGCAGGCGATGTTCGACGCCTACGGCCGGTTGCTCGACCGGCTGCTCGCCGGGTCCGAGGCCTGGTCGGCGCTGGTTCCGTCGTTGCTGCCATCGTCGCAGACCGAGGTGCGCGCGGTCGCCAACGACACCACGGTCGAGCGGCCGGCGCATACGCTGCACGAACCTTTCTTCGCCTTGGCGGCCGAACGTCCCGACGCACCGGCGTTGCTGTGGGAGACCGACGGAGCAATGAGCTATGGCGAGCTTTCCGCGCGGGCGCTGGAGGTCGCGGGGTCTCTGCGTTCGTGCGGAGTCGAGGCAGGTGACCTCGTGGCGGTGTCGTTGCCGAAGGGGCCGGAGCAGGTCGTCGCGGTGCTCGGCGTACTCGCCGCGGGTTGCGCGTATGCGCCGATCGGTGTCGACCAGCCGCCCGCGCGCCGGAAACGCATTCTCTCCTCGGCGGGCGTCCGGTTCGTGCTCGATTCGCTCCCGTCGGCCAGGGCACCTTTCGCGAGACCGGAGTCCGGGACCGGACTCGCGTACGTCATCTACACCTCCGGCTCGACCGGGGAGCCGAAGGGGGTCGAGATCTCGCATCGCGCCGCGGTGAACACCATCGACGACCTCAACGCCCGCTTCGAAATCGGCGCGGAGGATCGCACGCTGGCGTTGTCCGCGCTGGAATTCGACCTCTCCGTGTACGACATCTTCGGTCCGCTGTCGGTGGGTGGCGCGGTGATCTGCCCGCGCGACACCGGCCGCCGGGACGCGACCGTCTGGGCCGAGCTGGCCCGGCGGCATCGCGCGACGGTGCTCAACTGCGTTCCCGCGCTACTGGACATGCTGATGCTGGTGAGCGACGAGTTGCCGCTGCGAGTGGTGCTGCTCGGCGGAGACCGCGTCACCACGGATCTTCCCGGCAGGCTCGCCGCCCGCGCCCCGGGCTGCCGGTTCGCCGGCCTCGGCGGGACGACGGAGACCGCGATCCACTCGACGGTGCTCGAAGTCGAGGCCGTCGATCCACAGTGGACTTGCGTGCCGTACGGGACACCGCTGGACAACGTCGTCTGCCGGGTGGTGGACGGTCTCGGCCGGGACAGGCCGGACTGGGTCCCCGGCGAGTTGTGGATCGGCGGCGCCGGTGTCGCACTCGGCTACCGGGGTGATCCGGACCGCACGGCGGATCGCTTCGTCGAGGTCGACGGCACACGCTGGTATCGCACGGGCGACCTCGCCCGGTACCTGCCGGACGGCACGCTGGACTTCCTCGGCCGCGCCGATCATCAGGTCAAGCTTCGCGGCCACCGGATCGAGTTGGGCGAGATCGAAGCCGCGGTGACCGAACACCCCGAAGCGTCCCAAGCCGTCGCCGTCGTGACCGAGGACGGGCGGCTGGCCGTCGCGGTGGTCGGCGCGACGGAAGGGCTCACGGACTTCCTCCCGCGACGGCTGCCCATGCCGATGCTGCCGGACGTCGTCGTCGCGCTCGACGCCTTTCCGCTGACCGCCAACGGAAAGATCGACCGCACGGCATTGCGGCGGATGCTGGCCGAGCACCGTGACGAGCGTTCGGTCACGGCGCCGGAAGGCGAGATCGAACGACTGGTCGCCGCCGCGTGGGCCGAAATCCTGCCCGTGTCCGAGATCGGCCGTGAGCACGATTTCTTTGTGCTGGGCGGGGATTCGCTACTGGCCACGCGGTTGATCGGCAGACTTCGGTCCGAAGGGCTGACCGGAGTCTCGCTGAGCGCGTTGTTCGCCGCCCCGGTCCTCGCGGACTTCGCGGCGTCCCTTCAACTCGACAAGTCTGTTGTGGACAGAGGGGTGCTGGTCGCGGACCCGGAGAACCGGCACGAACCGTTCCCGCCGACGCCGGTGCAGCGCGCCTACTGGCTCGGCCGGGACAGCGGGTTCACCCTCGGCGGAATCGGCTGTCACTTCTATCGTGAGTACGACGTCGACGATCTCGACGTTTCGCGGCTGGAGATCGCGCTCGACAAGCTGATCCGGCGGCACGAGATGCTCCGCGCGGTCTTCGACGAGCGCGGCGACCAGCGGATCCTGGCGGAAGTGCCGTGGCTGCCGGTGGAAGTGACCGACGAGCCGCCCGAGGCACTGCGGGAGTCGTTGTCGCACCAGGTGTTCGACCCGTCTTCCTGGCCGCTGTTCACGGTTCGCGGGGTGCGGCGAGGTGCCCGGACCAGGCTCGCGATCGGCATGGACAACCTGGTGCTCGACGCGTTGAGCATTCTGACCTTCTACGCCGAACTCTCCGCCCTGTACGAGAATCCGGACGTCGAGCTCCCGCCTGTCGACATGTCGTTCCGCGACTACGTTCTCTCCACACCGCCGCCGTCCGAGGCCGCGGAACGGTATTGGAGCGAGCGGCTGCCGACCCTGCCGCCCGCGCCGCGGCTGCCGCTGGCCAAGGAACCGGCCGAGGTCGGCGTTCCGCGCTTCAGCCGTCGCGCCGCCGTCATCGAGGCAGGCCGGTGGACGAGGATCACCGACCTGGCGCGGGAGCACGGCGTGACGCCGTCCGCGGTACTGCTGAGCGCGTTCTCCGAGGTGGTCGGCCGCTGGAGCGCCCGCGCCGACCTCACCCTGAACCTCACGCTGTTCGACCGCCGCGCGGTGCATCCGGACATCGGCCGGGTGATGGGCGACTTCACGTCGCTGCTGCTCGTCGGCTACCGGCCCGAACGCGGCGACGGCTGGCTGGATCGCGTCCGGCGGGTGCAGGAGGAACTGTGGGCGGCGCTGGACCACCGCGACGTCTCGGCCGTGCACCTGCGGCGGGAACTCGCGCGGACCACGGGGGAACCCGAGGTCGTCATGCCGGTGGTGTTCACGAGCGCGCTCGGCTTCGCCACCGCCGATGCCGACGGGTTGTTCGCCGACCAGGTCTGGGGTGTCTCACAGACGCCACAGGTGTGGCTCGACCATCAGGTCACCGAGGTCGACGGCGGAATCGCGATCAACTGGGACGCCGTCGACGAACTGTTCCCGCCGGGGCTGCTCGACGCGATGTTCGAGGCCTACCTGAAGCTCATCGACCTGCTGGTGACCGAGGACTGGCGTGCCCCGGTGGCGGATCTGCTGCCCGCCGCGCAGGCGTCGGTGCGGGAGGCGGTCAACGCCACGGAAGGTCCGCTGCCGGCTCGCGCGCTGCACGCGGACTTCTTCCGGCTCGCGGCTTCGGACCCCGGCCGGGTGGCGCTGGTGGGGAGCCTGACGTACGGCGAACTCGCCGACCGCGCCCTGCGGATGGCGTCCGCGCTGATGTCTCAGGGGGCGAAACCCGGCGACCGGATCGCGGTCGTCCTGCCGAAGGGCCCGGAGCAGGTCGTCGCCGTTCTCGGCGTGCTCGCCGCGGGCTGCGCGTACGTGCCGGTCGGCGTCGACCAGCCGCCCGCGAGGCGCAACCGCATCCTGAAACTGGCGGGCGCGCGGCTGGCGATCACCGACGACACCTCCCGGGCGGGCACGGCCGTCGCCGTCGTGCCGGCGGCCGCGATGTCCTTCGCGCCGCTCACCACCCCGGCGATCCCCGATCCGGACGAGCTGGCCTATGTGATCTTCACGTCGGGCTCGACCGGTGAGCCGAAGGGGGTCGAGATCACCCATCGGGCGGCATTGAACACCATCGACGACATCAACGCGCGCTTCGACGTCGGCCGGGACGATCGGGTGCTCGCGGTGTCCGCGCTGGACTTCGATCTGTCGGTGTACGACGTTTTCGGCCTGCTTTCGGCGGGTGGCGCCCTTGTCACGATCGATGAGGACGCTCGCCGCGACGCGCGGCGCTGGCACGAGCTGGTGACCGAGCACGGGGTGACGATCTGGAACACCGTGCCCGCGCTACTGGACATGTTGCTGGTCGTGGCGCCTTCGGTCCCTTCGCTGCGGCTCGTGCTGGTCTCCGGTGACTGGGTCGGTCTCGATCTGCCCGGCCGGGCGGGCCACCTCCGGTTCGTCGCGTTGGGCGGGGCGACCGAGGCGTCGATCTGGTCGAACTTCACCGAGGTGACCGAGGTCGATCCGGACTGGCGGTCCATCCCGTACGGGAAGCCGTTGCGCAACCAGGCTTTCCGCGTGGTCGACGACCTCGGCCGCGACTGCCCGGACTGGGTACCCGGCGAACTGTGGATCGGCGGCGCCGGAGTCGCCCGCGGCTACCGCGGCGCCCCGGACCTGACCGCCGACCGGTTCGTCGAGGTCGGCGGCGCGCGCTGGTACCGGACCGGCGACCTCGGCCGATACTGGCCAGACGGCACCCTGGAGTTCCTGGGACGGCGGGATCAGCAGGTGAAGATCCGCGGCTACCGCATCGAACTGGGCGAGGTCGAGGCCGCGCTGCTCGAAGTCCCCGGCGTCACGCAGGCCGTCGCCGCCGTCCATGGCACGGGCGCGGACCGGCGACTGGTCGCGGCGATCACCGGCGAGTCCGGCGTGGACGGTGCGCTCGCCGACGCAGCCACCCGGCTGCCCGCGCACATGGTCCCGGACCGGCTCGTGGTGGTGGACCGGATCCCGTTGAGTGCCAACGGGAAACTCGACCGGGCGGCAGTCGCTTCGCTGGCGGCACCGGCTCCTGTCGAGGCCACGGAGGGGCCGAGAGGGGAGTGGGAGCTGACCGTGGCGGCGCTGTGGCGGGAACTGCTGGACGTGGAGACCGTCGGACGGCGGCAGAACTTCTTCACGCTCGGCGGGGACAGCCTGCGCGCGACCCGGATGCTGGAGACGCTGCGGCAGCGCTACGACGTCGTGCTGCCGCTGCGTTCGCTGTTCGCGGCGCCGACGGTGGAGGGCGTCGCTCGGGAGCTGGCGGCTCTGGTGCCGGAGGAGTCCGAGGAGGGGAGCCTCTGACTCTTCCGGCACCTGTCTGACGATTCTCCTTGTTCAGTTCTTCTTCACCTCCTCGGCGAGCATCACGAGAATGCCGCTGGGACCGCGGAGGTAAGTGAGCTTGTAGATGTCCTCATAGTTGGCGACGCCGCGAAGCGGATGGCATCCGTGTTTCGCGGCTACCTCAAGGGCCTTGTCGATGTCGTCGACCGAGAAAGCGACGCGGTGCATGCCGATCTCGTGGGGGCGAGTGGGCTCCGTGTCGATCGCTTGGGGGTGGATGTACTCGAAGAGCTCCAGGCGGCCGTGCCCGTCCGGCGTCTGGAGCATCGCGATTTTGGCGTGGTTGCCGTCAAGGCCGACGGCGGTGTCGGTCCACTCGCCACTGACCGTGTCGCGGCCGATGACCGTGAGACCGAGGTCGGTGAAGAAGGAGATGGCTGCTTCGAGGTCGTGAACGGTGACGCCGACGTTCTCGAGTTTGATGGGCATGGGTGGCATGTTAGCGAGCCGGTCCGACAATTTCCGGTGGCGAGCCGCGCGATCGGGAGCCACGGCCGGGCCGCCCTGCCAGTAGGCAGGTCGGTCGCGGCGCAGAGGCGATTAAGTGTCCACAAAGGACTCCCGGTCGGCTTGCCGCGTGAAGGTCCCCTTCACACCTTTGCCAGTACATGATGGCCCCCTTCCTTGCGTTAGGCGCAAGGAAGGGGGCCATCATGTACTTCATGCGAGGGGTCGGTTCTAGGCCGAATCGTCACCCTCGGCAAAGGCATCGCCGTGGCGAAACCAGGCCCGCCGACAGTCGTGCACGCAGCGTGGCGAACCACCCTCCCGTGATCACTCCACGAGAAAGGTCGAGACACCGGGAACCGAGGACCACCTCTCGACGACTTGTGGGGCTGAATCATGCGGCCGGGCGAGCGGAGAGAGATGCACTGGTACGAGGACGACGACCTGTGGGTCGGCTTCGCGGACGTGATGTTCCCGGCCAGCCGGGCGGAAGAGGCCGAGCGCCTGACGGCCACGTCGCCGCTGCTCAAGGTCACCGGCGGCACGAAGGTGCTCGATCTGGCCTGCGGTCCGGCGATCCACGTCGTACCGCTGGCGAGGAAGGGCGCCGACGTGACCGGTGTCGACCTCAGCCCGGCCATGCTCGAACGCGCGCGCGAGGCCTGCGAAGCCGCGGGAGTCGCCGCGAAGCTGATCCAGGCCGACATGCGCGAGTACGTCGAGCCGGGCGCGTACGACCTGATCATCAACATGTACACGTCGTTCGGCTACTTCACCGAACCCGGCGACAACCTCACGGTGCTGCGCAACGCCTTCACCAGTCTCGCGCCCGGCGGCAGGCTCTTGATCGACGTGCTCGGCAAGGAGGTGCTGGCCGGTTGGGTCGGGCGCCCCCAAGCGGTGGACATCGACGGCGGGACGGTGTTCATGCGCGACACGATTCTCGACGACTGGACCCGCCTCAGGACCGACTGGACGCTGGTCCGCGGCGGCGAAGCCAAGCAGGCGTCGATCCTGTCCTTCCTCTACAGCGCCGCGGAACTGAAAGCGCTGTTCGAGGCGGCGGGTTTCACCGGCGTCGAGTGCTTCGGTGACTTCGACGGCTCGCCGTACGACGACCGCGCGCGCCGCCTGATCGTGCGTGGTGAACGTGCCGGCTGAGCCTCTTCGCCTCTTCGCGGAGCCCGACGACGTGACCGTCCGTCCGCTCCGGCTCACGGGTCCGGTGATCCTGCTGTCGGCGGCGCTCCTGCTTTCCCTGATCGCGGGCATCGCGCTCGGCCCGACCACCGTCGCCCTCCCGGATGTGCTGCGCTTCCTGGGGAAGGCGATCGCCGGCGGCACCATTTCCGGTGACGAGGTCACCGGGTACTCGATCGTCTGGCAGGTCCGCACCCCGCGCGTGCTGCTCGCGGCCGTGGTCGGCGCGGGACTCGCGGTGGTCGGGGTCGCGGTACAGGCGCTGGTGCGCAACGCCCTCGCCGACCCGTTCGTCCTCGGGATCTCCTCCGGCGCTTCGGTCGGTGCCGCCGCGGTCGTGGTGTTCGGCCTGTTCGCCGGGCTCGGCGTGCTGGCGCTGTCGACGGCGGCGTTCCTCGGAGCACTGGGCGCGACCGCGCTGGTCTACCTCGCCGCGCGCGGCAAATTCGGCCTGACGCCGTTGCGTCTCGTGCTCACCGGGGTCGCGCTCACCTACGCCTTCCAGGCGGTGATGAGCGTGCTCGTCTACCTTTCGCCGAACGGTCAGGCCGCGCAAACCGTGCTGTTCTGGCTGCTCGGCAGCCTCGGCGCGGCGACCTGGGCGTCCTTGCCGCTGGCCGCGCTGGGGGTGGCCGTCGCGATCGTGGTCCTGCTGCGTTACGGCACCGCGCTCGACGTCCTGTCCATGGGTGACGAGACCGCGATGAGCCTCGGCACCGACGCGGCCGCGGTGCGCCGATGGCTCTTCCTGCTCACCGCGATCGTCACCGGGTTGCTGGTGGCGGTGAGCGGATCGATCGGGTTCGTCGGCCTGGTCCTGCCGCATGTGGTGCGGATGGTCGCCGGTTCGGGGCACCGCCGCGTGCTCGCGCTCGCGCCGCTGGTGGGCGCGGTCTTCCTGGTGTGGGTCGATCTGCTGGCCCGCACCCTCGTCGCGCCGGAGGAACTGCCGCTCGGCGTGATCACCGCGCTGATCGGCGTCCCGGTCTTCCTCGTGGTGATGCGGCGCCGCGGCTACGCGTTCGGGGGCCGCTGATGTTGTCGCTGCGTAGCCTGTCGGTCGAGGTCGCCGGGTCGACGTTGATCCGCGCGCTGAACCTGGACGTCGGCGCGGGCGAGGTCGTGGGCCTGCTCGGACCCAACGGCAGCGGCAAGTCGACCGTGTTGCGCTGTGTCTACCGGGCCTTGACGCCGTCCGGCGGCGCGGTCCTGCTCGACGGAGCCGACCTCGCGGAGCAGGGCCTGCGCGACACCGCCCGCCGGATCGCCGCGCTCACCCAGGACAGCCGCGCGGACCTGGACTTCACCGTCGAGGAGGTCGTCGCGCTCGGCCGGTCGCCGCATCAGCGCGGCAATCTGCGGCTCTCGGCCCGCGAACGCGCGTTGTGCCGGGAAGCGTTGCGGCGCCTGGACATCACCCACCTCGCCCAGCGCAGCGTGCTGACGCTTTCGGGCGGCGAGCGTCAGCGAACCCTGGTGGCGAGGGCGCTCGTGCAGGAACCCGAGATGCTGGTCCTCGACGAGCCGACCAACCATCTCGACGTCCGCCACCAGGTGGAACTGCTGAAGTTCCTGCGCGATTGCGGGCTCACCGTGCTCGTCGCGCTGCACGACCTGAACCTCGCCGCCGCCGTCTGTCACCGGATCGCGTTATTGCATGACGGCTCCCTCGCCGCCTGCGGTACCCCGGCCGAAGTGCTCACGCCCGAAACGGTCCGCGCGGTGTTCGGCGTCGAGGTCACCCAGGTGACCCATCCCGTGACCGGTGCGCTCCAGCTGCTTTACGACCTTCCCGCCGAAGAAACCGAGGGGATCTCACGATGAAGCCGTCCAGGGTGACCGCGCTCTTCGCCGCGGCACTGCTTTTGACCGCCTGCGGTGCCCAGGTCGAGGCCGGGCCGGCCGCGGCCGCGCAGGCCGCGGTGACCAACTGCGGCGCGCAGGTCACCTTCCCGGCGCCGCAGCGTCCGGTGGCCTACGACGTCTCCGGTGCCGAGAAGATGTTCGCGCTCGGGCTCGCCGGCCGGATGCGGGGTTACGTCATGAACTCGCTCGGCGACCCGTCGATCGCCGGATCGCCGTGGAAGGACGACTACGGGCGGGTCGAACGGCTCGGCACCTCGCGGATCACACGCGAGATCCTCGTCAACGCCAAGGCGGACTGGGTGATCGCGGGCTGGAATTCGGGGTTCAGCGAAGAACGCGGGATCACCCCGAAGCTGCTCGACCAGGTCGGGATCCGCAGCTATCTGCACACCGAGAGCTGTTGGGAATACCCGGCCGCGAGGGCCGAGGTGACCCCGCTCGAAGCGCTCTACACCGATCTGCGCAACCTCGGCGACATCTTCGGCGTACGGCAGCGGGCCGACGAACTGGTAGCGGAACTCAAGGGCCGCTTCGACAAGGTCCGCGCCGGAGCGCCGAAGACGCCGCCCGCCAAGGTGTTCGTTTATGACTCCGGCACTGACCAGCCTTTCACCTCCGGGAAACACGCCGCTCCCAACGACATCATCGACGCGGCGGGCGGCACGAACGTCTTCCGCGAACTCGCGGACGGGTGGGGCAGCGTCGGCTGGGAAGCGGTGGTGAAGGCCGAGCCCGAGGTGATCGTCGTGGTGGACTACGCCGATCAGCCGGCCCAGGACAAGATCGCCTTCATCAAATCCGCGCCCCAGTTGAAGAACACGCCGGCAGTGCGGGACAACCGGTTCCACGTCATCTCCTACGGCGACCTCGTGAGCGGCCCGCGCAACGCGCGAGGCGCCGAGTCGCTGGCCGCCTATCTGCGGTCGATCGGCCGGTGAACGTGATGCCCGTCGAGACGGCACCGCTGATCCACGAGCACGTCACGGACGCGATCAAGACCCCGGCACTGATCCGGCTCACACCCAACCTCGTACTTCTCCGGTTCGAAACCCTCAAGGTCTACGCGGCCCTCGGCGCGGTCCGCTCGCTGCTCGCCGACGGAACCGTCCGAAAAGGACAGACGCTGATCGACAGTTCCAGCGGGATCTACGCGCTCGCGCTGGCGATGGCCTGTCACCGCCACGGTCTGCGCTGCCATATCGTCGCGTCCACCACCGTCGATCTCACCATGCGTGCCCAGCTGGAGATCCTGGGCGCGACCGTGGACCAGATGCCGCCGTCGGAGGATCTCCGGCTCGACCAGCGCCGCCGCGTCGCGCGCGTGCACGAACTGCTGGAGCGCCATCCGGACATGCATTGGATGCGTCAGTACCACGATCCCGTGCATTACCTGGGTTACGGCGAGGTCGCCGGACTCGTCGCCCGCGCGTTGCCGTCCGGGCCGCTGGCCGTCGTCGGCAGCGTCGGCACCGGCGCCTCGACCGGCGGGATCGCGCGGTCGCTGCGGGAACGCGATCCGGACGTCCGCCTGACCGGGGTCCAGCCGTTCGGCAGCGTCACCTTCGGCAGCGAACGGTTCACCGATCCGGACGCGATCATCGCCGGTATCGGTTCGGCCATCCCGTTCGACAACGTCGATCACGAACTGTACGACCGGATCCATTGGCTGGACTTCGTGCACGCGATGGCCGCGACCATCGGCCTGATGCGGGAACACGCCGTATTCGCCGGGCTCTCCACCGGTGCGGCGTATCTCGTCGCGGGCTGGGAGGCCGCCCGGGAGCCGGGCCGCACGCATGTCGTGATCGGCGCCGACACCGGACATCGTTACACGGCAAGGGTCTTCGCCCGGCATCGCGAGGCACTCGACCCAGCGGGGCTCGCGCCGCGCGAAATCGCGTCACTGGACGACCTGGCACCTCCGTGGTCGGCGATGGACTGGTGCCGCCGCCGATTCGGCATCCCCACACAGCCGCTCTACGGGAAGGAGCGGGCGTCATGAGTGTCGTCCTGTTGGAAGCCCTCACCTTCGGCCTCGGCAGGCTGGCCGACGCGGCGGCGGAAGCCGGGCGGAAGCTGGTGCTGTTCACCGGAAACCGGGACATCTACCGCTACGAACTCGGCACGCTCGCGCCGGGCAGGGTCGAGGTCGTCGACATCGACACCACCGACATCGCCGCCTGCGAGGCCGCGTTGCGTGCCATCCCGGATCTCGCCGGGATCATCAACTCGACCGACACCTGGGCACTGCCGGGCGCGGAACTCACCGCCCGGCTCGGCCTGCCCGGTCCCGACGCGGCGGCCGTCCGCGTGCTGCGGGACAAGGGCGCGGTGCGCGATCTGCTGTACGAGCACGGTCTCACCCGCGGCCGTCCGGTGCCGGTCATGGTCGCGGAAGAACTCGGATTTCCCTTGGTGGTCAAGGATTCGTCGGGGACGTCGTCACGCGGAGTGTGGCTCGTCCGCGACGCGGACGAACTCGCGCTAGCCAGGCTGGAAGCGAAGGACACACCGCTCAAGGGGCATCTGATCGCCGAGCCCTATTTCGCCGGACCGCTGTACAGCGCGGAAACCGTCACGTGGCAAGGACGGACCAGGCTGCTCGGGATCCTGTCCCGTCAGTTGTCGCCGGAACCCGTGCGCCGCGAGGAGGCCGCCGCGTTCCCGGTGGCCTTCCCGCACGCCGAGCAGGCCGGACTGGCCGACTGGATCGGCCAGGTGCTCAAGGCCGCCGGACACGGGCAGGGTTTCGCGCACACCGAATTCGTCCTCACCGCCGACGGGCCGGAGGTCGTCGAGATCAACATCCGGATCGGCGGGGCGATGCTCGGTGAGGCGTTGTGCCGGTCCCTGGGCACCAACGTCTATTCCGCGATGATCTCCATGGCGCTGGGTGAGGAACCCGCGTTGCTCACCCAAAACTTCGGCGACGGACCGGGTATCGGGTTCGTTCTGGCGTACCCGGCGTCGGAAGGCGTGCTGAAGGGCTGGGCCGGGCTCGACCGATTGTCAAGCCTGCCCGGCGCGCCGGAGTGGTATCCGACGGCGAGCCCCGGCGACGAGATCCGGCACCTCACGGATCAGCGATCCTGCACCGGGATCGTGCTGGCCGAGGGGCCGACGGCGGAACTCGCGCTGCATCGCGCACTCGCCGCGGCCGGCGGGATCACGCCGGTGATCGAGCCCTTCCCCGGTTCTTGAGAGAAGCATTCGAGGTATAAGGCGAAGGTGTCGGGCGTGGTGTGCGGTCAGCTCGCTTTCACTACCGTCTGAGCTGACCACACACCCTTCACGCCGCCACTGACGTTGCGAAAGCTTCTTTCGCAACCCGCCACGTTCGCTTTCCCCCATAGAACTATCCATCTGGAGGGACTATGGGCGCCGCGGCGGCCGGTGGAGATCCGGCGAACGCCGGGCGGCCGATGGTGATGCCGCCCGGGTTCACCCCGCCCGGCTGAGTTCAGGCGGGAACGCACTTCTTGGCGGCCGCGGCGGCCGCCGCCAGTCCCGGCGTCTCGAGCTTGAGCGTGGGCAGCAGGTCCAGGCTTTCCGAGAGCGGCTTCTGGGTAGCGTTCATCGCCTGGATCGCCGCGTCCATGGCCGCTTGGTTCCCGGACTTCTCCAGTCGCTGCTTCCCGGCGGCCGCCGCGTCCCTCGCCGCGGTGAATCGGTCCACAAGGGACTTTCTCACCGCGTCGCCGTCGGGAATCGGTGACGGCGGCAGCGCGATCAGCTCGTCGACGGCCTTGCCCGCGAATCCGGCGCGGATCCCGAGCTCTTCCTTCAGCGAGGCGCGGGTCACCTCGGTGCCCGACCGCTGTTCGGTCGCGTAGTCGTTGCTGGTCTTCAGGTAGCCGTACACCGCGCCGCACACCCCGTCGAGCCACGCGACGGTCTTGGTGTCCGGCGCGGCGAGCGACGCCGGTCCCGAGACCGCAGCCGAGGACGGTGGCATGACGGTGACCGTGGCCGGTGCCGGTGGCGGCTCCCCGGCACAGGCCGCCGTCGCGAACAGGGCTCCCGCCAGGGAAACAAGCAGCAGTTTCGTCTTCATCGAATCTCCCCTCTCGCGTGAACACGTCCCGGAGGGGCTGGAGGTTGCCCGGCCGTTCAGTCGCAATTTCCCATGAGCCGCGCCAGCTCTTCACGGCCCAGTGGCGGCTCCGGCAACGGGCTCGCGGCGGAACCGCGCATCCCGTCGAACAGCAGGGCGAGATGACGGCGCCAGACCTCCGGCCGGACGGCCGCGGTCGCCTCCACGGTGCGCGCGATCCCCCAGGTCACGAAGGCCAGGTCCTCGAGGGTGAAGTCGGGGCGCAGTGCCCCGCTCGCCTTGGCGCGCTCGACGACGCGGGTCATCAGCTCATACCCGCGTTCGTGATCGCCGGTCTGTGGCGGCCGGGTGGAAGCCAGCTCGTTGTAGCCGCGATCGGCGGCCTGCAGTTCGCAGATCCGTTCCACGAAGGACGTCAACCCGGCCCACGCGTCGTCGAGGCCGAGCGCGTGTTCGGCGATGCTCACGACGGTCTCGGTCCGGTCGGCGAACACGGCGCTCACCAGATCCGCGCGCTGGGGGAAGTGGTTGTACAGCGTGCCGATGCTGACCCCGGCGGTCTTGGCGATCTCTTCGAGCGCGACGTCGAGGCCGCGCACCGCGTAGAGCCCCCTGGCGGCCTCGATCAGCAGATCCCGGTTGCGTTGGGCGTCCTTCCGCAGGGGTTTGGGCATTTCGGCATCCTAGCCAAGTTGAAGGTGGTCTCAAGTTACGTGTACCTTCGAAGAAGTTGAGGGCGCCCTCAACTTGATGCTTCTGGGAGGACACATGACCAAGACGCTCGCGATCTTCGGCGCCGGACCGGCGCTGGGGCTCTCGCTCGCCCGCCGCTTCGGCCGCGAGGGTTTCCGCGTCGCCCTCGTCGCGCGGACCACCGAAAACCTCGACGCGCTCGTCGCCGAACTCGGTCGTGACGGCATCGAAGCGAGCGGGTTCGTCGCCGACGTCTACGAACCCGCTCAGATCGCGACCGCCGTCGCCGCCATCGGCCGGATCGACGCGGTCGCCTTCAACCCCGGCGGCGGGAACATGGGCGAGGGCATCGCGTCGGTGCTCGACGTCGATCCCGGCAACCTGCGGCTGATCCTCGACCGGTTCGTGGTGTCCGCCGTGGCGCTGGTGCGGGCCGTACTGCCGGAAATGACCGAGCGCGGCGACGGCGCGATCCTGTTCACCGCGGGGCAATCCGGGCTTCACCCGGCGCCGTTCCTCGGCAACGCGGGAATGGCGCAAGCCGCGCTGCGGAACTACTTCCACAACCTGAACTCGGTGCTCACCGAGAAGGGCGTTTACGTGGGAGCCGTCAATGTCGGCGCGTTGATCGAGGGCAGCGTTCCACATCGGACGCTGACGGCGGGCCCGCTGGATTTCGAACCGGAGGTGATCCACCCGGACGTCTTCGCCGACGCCTTCTGGAAGCTCTACGCCACCCGCGAGGCTCCCGAAGCGCTGGTCGGCTCGTTCGGGAGGTAGTCGGCCGCCGCCTACCGGTTCACTCTTCGCCCTCGGGCGGCTTTTCGTTCGCGGCCGGAGGGATGTTCTTCGTCAGCTCGACGATGGTCTTCCCGGCCATGCCCGACGCGCCGTAAGTCGGGTCACTGAGCACCTTGACGGTCTTCTCGAGAGCGTCCGCGACCTTGGGGTACTTCCTGTGCAGGTCGCCGATCGGGAAGGCGTTCCAGTAGTCGAATTTCTTCAGAACGGCTTCTCGGTCTTCTTTGGACAGTTTCTCCAGCGACTTCGTCAGCTTCTCGCGCACGACCCTGAGGGGCATGTCGCTGAGCTTCTCCGGCTTGCCGGCCGGTGGAACCTCGGGCTTCCCGCCGTCCGGAGTGCCGTCGGCCGGTTTGCCGGGCGGCCCTTCGATCGGCTTCTTGCCGCCGGGCATCGGGTGCGCGCCGGGGTGGGGCTTGGGTTTCGGCTGGGGCAGCTTGACCTTGCCGCCACCGAGCGTCAGCTTGACGACGTCGTCGGCCGCCCCGCGCGTCTTGGCGAGAATCTTGATCATCTCGCCGAGCCTCTTGGCGCAGTCGGCGATGGCCTTGGCGATCTTGGCGATCGCCACGCCGACCGTGGTCATGATGGAGGTGATCGCCGCGATGATCGAACCGCCGAAGGTGACGGGCGCGAGCGCCACCGCCACGATCGCGGCCTTGAGGATGCCCGCCAAGGTCATGGCGATGATGTCGCGGACGATCCCGCGGACGGCGCCGATGACGGCACCGGCGATCCCCATCTGCTTGCCGGCGAGATTCAGGTACTCCGACAGCGTGTCGATCTGTGCGGTGACGCCCTCCATGTCGGAGCGGAAGCGGTCGGCGGCCTCGCCGTCCCACTTCTCCATGAACCTCTTGGTGGCGGCCGCGTGGTCGTCCGACCATTCCTTCACGGCCTTGCCCTCGTTGTAGATCGCCGTCTTGGCCGCCTCGATGCCCTTCGGGTCACCCAGCAGGAAGTCCAGCGGCCAGCGGAAGATGACGATGTGCTCGATCAGCCAGCCGATCCCGGCGGTGAGCAACGACCCGATCGGATCGACGACCATGCCGAGGATTTCGATCGCCATCCCGGCCGAGGCCAGGCCGACGCTGAGTTGGTCGCCGGAGTCGACGGCTTTTTTCAGCGCGAACGCCGAATCGAAGAAGCCCGCTCCCGCGGTGTCGCCACTGCCCGCGAGGAAGTTGTTCTTCTCGTCCTTGAAGTCTTCGGCCTTGGTGCCGCTGCCGTTCCCGAAGTCGCCCCGGTGGTACTCGTCGCTCACTTGACCTTCACCTCCTCGATGCCGTCGCCCGCCGCGTTGATCAGCTTCTCCGTTTCCGCTTCGTTGGCGTCGTACTTCTTCGCGGCCTCGCGCATCCTGTCGGAGAACTCCTTCACGTTTTCCGAATACTTGTTCAGCTGGTCCCGCGCCTTCCCGCAGTGCATGCTCGCGCCGGCGCCGTAGATCTGGCCGCCGAAGATGCCGAAGATGCCGGGGTCCGCCACGCAGCTGCCCACCATGTCGGCGCTCTTCCGCAGCGCGTCCTCGAGCTTGTCGAGGTGACTGGCGAACTCCGCCATGGCCTCTGTGTCGACACCGAATCCGCTCACCAGGGGCTCATCTCATCGTCGTCGGGGGTGGCAGGCCGCCGCGGCCGGGACGCCGGGGGGTGCGGCGGCTGTACGGGACGGCCCGGGTGTGGTGGCGGCGGGAAGCCCGACGGCGGCGGGGGCCGGTACCCGGCCGGTGGCGGCGGCGTCCGGTACCCGGCCTGCGAACGTGGGTCCTCGTCGTGTGCCTCCGGGGCCCATTTGTTCTGTTCGGGGTTCTCCGGGGCGCCTTCTTCTTCCTCCACCTTCGGCAGGAAGGTGCGGACCAACCGAGCGGCTTCGTCCTCGCCGTTGATCTCGGTGTACGACTCCGTGACCTTCTCGACGGTCTGGCGCTGCGCCTGCCGCACCGTCTGCATGACGAGCGAGGAGAGCCGGGCCGGTCCCAGCGAGGTCGCCCGGTTGCCGAACTCGATGGCGCTGAGCGAGCCGTTGGCCTCGACGGTCACCTTCACCGAACCGTCGGGGGATTGGACCGTGGCCGCCGAGGCGGTGAACGCCGCGGTCAGGGCCTTGGCTTTCTCCTCGAGTTTCTTGGCCTCTCGCTCCAGAAGGAGAGCGAAGTCCTCACCTGCGTCGAAATTGGGTTGCATGCGTCGCCTTGGCTCGGTTCGGATCGGGCACGAAGGATGGGGGTTCGTGAGCGGTCGGCACTTGCTCGTCGAAGCCGCCGCGGAACACCCAGCTTCCACTTCGGGAAGGTAGACCAGCCGGTTCCGGTCCGCAGCGAACCCCTGCCAAACTTTCGCGATCGGCCGCAAGCTGGTTCGCTCCGTATCGGTACCACCGGGTGTGGACCCGGACAACCCCGGTGATCAGGGACTGCCCGAAAGGTCCTCCGGGAGCGGCCGATCAGGCCGAAGGCGCGGAAAGGCGGCGTGATGGGAACCGAACCGGTTGTGCGGAACGCCCGACGCGACGACGTCATGGCCATCTGTCGGTTCGGAGAGGAGCACGTCCGGGCCCACTACACGCCGTTGATCGGCGCGGAAGCCGCGGACAAGCAGGTCCGGATGTGGTGGCACGAGACGAACATCGGCGGGGCGGTGGCCCGCGGTGCGGTCGTGGTCGCCGAGGACGGTGCGCGACTGGTCGGCGTCGGGCAGCGCGGACGCGACGGCGACGCCCACGTGATCTACAAGCTTTACGTGCACCCTGAGTGTCGTGGCGCCGGGCTGGGTCCGCGGCTGCTCGACGCTCTCATCGGGCAGCTGCCGCCGGACGCCGAGCGGCTGTACATCGAGCATTTCGTGGCCAACGAGCGCGCGGGCGCCTTTTATGAGCGCGAGGGCTTCACGGTGGAGCGAATCGAACCGAGTTCCACGCCGGACCCCGGTCTCGGCGTGGTCTGGCGCGCCCGGAACCTCCGCTAGCGGAGCGCCACGACGACGTCAGCCACTGTGACCACGCCGCGTCGGCCTTGGCCGACTGTCCACTTTTTGTCATTTTTTTGGACAATTTCGCTTTTTTGGCAACTTATTTTTCTGGCGCTACGGCATTCTGCCTGCTTATGATCGAGCGCGTGTCCGATTACAAGTACGACGTGTTCATCAGTTACAGTCGGCACGGAAGTGCGCCGAAATGGCTGCTCAACCACTTCTATCCGAAGCTTGAGGAATACCTCATCGATGAGGTTTATCCGAGTCCGAAAATTTTCATTGACAAGGGCATGTCTCGAGGCGTGGCCTGGTCTCCGGAGTTGAAGTCCGCCCTGCGATACAGCAAGATCATGATCGCCGTGCTGTCCGCGCCCTACTTCGGTTCGAACTGGTGTATGGCCGAATGGGGGAGTATGGCGGCCCGCGAGAAAATGCTCGGACTGGCCAGTGACGATCGCCCGCAGGGGCTGATCTATCCCGTTCGCTACTCGGACTCGGTCCATTTCGAAAACGAAGGCCGCCTGCGGTCATGGTGGGACTTCAAGGGACTCGATGGCGCGGACAGGGCGTTTCACGGGAGCAAGGACTGGCACGCGTTCCAGTTGAAGGTCCGGGATTGTGCCCGGGACCTCGCTGAACTGCTGCGGCAGGTGCCTCCCTGGCAGCCCGACTGGCCCATCATCAAAGAGCCGAACCCCGTGCTGGTCCCGCCGCCACCCATGCCGAGGTTCGACCCATGACCAGTACCGGCACAGTGGTCACGTTCTATTCCTACAAGGGCGGCGTGGGGCGCAGTTTCACGTTGGCCAACGTCGCGGTGCTTTTGGCCCGGTGGGGTTACCGGGTACTGGCCATCGACTGGGATCTGGAAGCACCCGGCCTTCAGCACTACTTCGGCCCGTTGCTGCGCCGTCGGCCGAAAGGCGGGGTCATCGATCTCGCGTACGACTTCCTCAACGGTGCCAAAGGGCCGTCGGCTCACGCGGTCCGCCTCAACATCGAGGGCGGTCATCTCGCGCTGCTCGCCGCGGGCCGGGAGGACGACGACTATTCGCGGCGGGTCCAAGGCATCAACTGGGAAGACCTGTACGCGCAGGGTTTCGCCGACTTCCTGGAGCGGTGCCGGGCCAAGTGGACCGGTGACTACGACTTCGTCCTGATCGACAGCCGTACCGGGATCTCGGACATCGCCGGGATCTGTACCGCCCATCTGCCGGACCGTCTCGTGGTGGTGTTCACCGCCAACCAGCAGAGCATCGACGGCGTGGTCCGGATCGCGAAACAGGCGAACGCCGCGCGGGACCGGCTGCCCTATGACCGCCCGCCGCACTTCGTGCTCCCGATCCTCTCCCGGCTGGACAACCGGGTGGAGTACGAGCGAGCCGAGTTTTGGCGGCGGCAGGCCGCTGAATCGACGGCAGTCCTGTTCGGCAACTGGCTCGATAAAAACGTGACGCAGCAACTGATGCTGCGTCACACGACCGTGCCCTACGTCTCCTACTGGAGCTTTGGCGAGCAACTACCGGTCCACGAGGAGAAGACGCCTTCGTCGGACCAGGTTTCGTTCGCCCTGGAGACTGTGGCCGCGATCATCGCGCAGCAGTTCGACCGCACCGACCTGCTCGCGGACAACCGGGACGCCTACGTCGCGGTGGCACGAACGCACCAGCAGTCGTACAGCCTGGATCTGTTGGTGTCGGTGCCCAGACTGGAATCGCGCGTCGCCGACGAGCTGATCAGGACCATGGCGGCACTCGGACTCCGGGTGGACCGGTCACAGTCCGGCGATCTGGAGTTCGAGCAAAGCAGCTTCCCGGCAAAGCACCTGTGTCTCGTCGTGGACGGCACGCTGAGCCGTTGGCAGGCCGTGGAGGCGGAGCGGTTTCTCCGGCAGACCCTGGACGCCGACGGTGATCGGCAGTTGTTCTGCGTGCTCACCAGCCGGACCGATCCCGAGGCCCTGCCGCCGTTCCTCCTCAACCTGCGTCTCTTCCGGCTGGGCGAGAAGTTGCTGCCGCTCCAGGTGGCCCGACAGCTGCACGCCATCGTCACCGAAGAACCACCAGGTCATGACGGATCTGACCTCGCCACGCTCGAAGACGTCGCCGCCGTACTGCGCACCGTCCCGGCCGAGGTGTCACATGCCGGTCGCTGGGCGCTCATCGAGCAGACCGTCGATGACCTGGCGGTCGCACTGCAGAACGACGATCTGAGATTGCTCAAAGACCTGACGGTGGATCTGGCCCAGCTGAACCAGGTGCGCTCGACCGGTGATCGCGTCACGGCTTCCGACGGTCTGCATGCCCGGATCGCTGACCTGCTCGATCGGGTCGACCGTCGGATCAGAGTTTCGACCAAGTGAGGGAGAGGGAATGCCGGAGAAGTATGAACCCTATGCGCGCGCGGCTTTGTTCGTGCTGATGCTCAACCACGGGGAATTGACCAATCCCGACCTCAAGAACAAGCACGGGGTCGACCTCAAGCCCGTCGGCAGGGCGAAGTTGATCAAGGCGGGCTTGCTGGTGACCGAGACCGCCAAGCGGCCCTACGTACACCGGATCACGCCGGCCGGAAAGGACTGGTGCGAGCGGGCACTCGCCGACCTCGAACCTCCGGAGCGGTCCGGCGGTCTCGTCCGGATCGGCTTCGAATTCCTGCGGCACCTCGCCCGTCACGCACGGAAGCACGGCATCTCGATCGCCGACCTGATCTCCGGAGACGAGACTCTCGAAGAGCTGATCCGCCGCGTTTACCACGAGCTCGCCCCCAGGCCTTCGGCGCAGGTTCGCTTGGCGCATCTTCGTCCCAAGCTTGATGGCGCGGAGCGGGAAGAGGTGGATCAGACCCTGTTCGCCATGACGAAGACCGGTCTCGTCCACCTCTCCCCGGATTCCGACCGGCGGAATCTCACCGACGCCGACCGTGCCGCGGCCATCCGAATCGGCACCGAGGACAAACACTTCGTGGCGATCGAGGAATTATGACCGAGGACCAGCAACAGCAAGCGCTCGCCGCGGTCCGGTTCAACTCCGCCGAGACCCCGGACGATGTCTGGGGTGATTCGCCGTTCCACGTCGAGGGTCTGCACACGCGCGTCGAAGCCCGGATCCGTGCGAGCGTGGCCGACGCCAAGAACAGCCGGGGGTCGAGCCCCATCGGGCTCACGATGACAGGGCAGAAAGGTGCCGGTAAGACCCACCTGCTCGGTGGGGTCCGGCGAACTGTCCAGGATGAGGCGGGCTACTTCTTCCTGATCGAAATCACGACCGGACCCGCGTTCTGGGATGATGTCGTGCGGTCCATGCGCAGCGAACTGTTGCGCAAGGGAGCCGATTCCCGGCTACAGCTGAACAACCTGCTGCGGCGGCTGTGTGCCTTGGCGAAACCGTCAGAGCCGGTGGTGAACGCGGTGCTGGGGCGCACGCGGATCACCACAGATGCCCTCAACGGGTTCCTGGGCGCGCTGCGACCGGTCGACGCACAGGTCGCCGTGGAGTGTGCCGACACCATTCGCGCGCTGGTTTTATACGGGGCGGCCGATATCGACCTGGCCGACATCGGCAAGGACTACCTGTCCGGCGCGGCGGACGACGACACCAAGAGGAAGGCTCGCCGGGCGTGGGGCCTGCCTGTCGAGGCGAAGCCGTCTCTCGAGCTGGCCGCGGAGATATCCCGGGTACTCGCGCTTACCGGCCCGAGCGTGGCCGCGATAGACCAGCTCGACTCGCTGATCAACAAGGCGACCGACGAACCTCCGGTGGAAAAAAGCGAACTGTCGCTCATCGCGGACGGCTTGATCCAGTTGCGGCAGCGGGCGCGGCGAACGGTCACCATCGTCGCCTGCTTGCCGACCACCTGGGAACAACTGTGTGGTGCGGCCACCGATTCGTTCGACGATCGCTTCACAGACACGCCGCAACTCGGGGTCATCACGAATCCGGAACTCGCGCGGACACTGGTCGAGAAGTGGCTGGGCGTGATCTACCGGGGCATCGACTTCACTCCACCGCATCCGGCCTGGCCCGTGGCCGCGGCGACGTTCGCCGAGCCTTGGCCGGGTTACACCCCGCGACAGCTACTCCGGCGCATCCAGACACACGCCGAAGCGTGCCTTCACAGCGGGATTCGAGAACTCACTTCGTTCGAGGCAGAGCCACGTGAAGCCGTCGACAAGGAACCGCCGCCACCGGCGGAGCCCGGCATGGAACCGGACTACTTCGCCGACTTCGACCGCCGGTTCGCCGAACTGCGCGAGAGCACCGACGTCGACACCATCTTGAACTATCACACCGAAGACGAGGTGATGCCGGACCTGATGCAGGCCGCGTTGCGGTGCTGGATCACCGAAGTCGGGAACGACGACCGCGCATGGGAGACCGAGCCGCCGGATGGCGGCCGGAACCTGCACGTCGGGCTACTGCGGGTGCTGGACGAGGAAACGGACGTCAAGGAACGGTGGATGTTCCGCGTGTTCGGACCGAACCAGCACGGTAACCGGGTGCTGCGGCGGATGCGGGACGCGAGGAAGGCGGCCGGGATCGGCGACGGCGTACGCAACCGGCACCTGGTGCTGGTCCACCATGGCCTCGGCGGTTGGACCGGCGCCGTGACGACCAGGGAACTCAAACAGGTCGAGCGCAATGGAGGCCTCCGGGTCGAGATCAGTAAGGACGACGTCAAGACGTTCCGGGCTCTGAGTCAGCTGCTCACCCAGCAGAGCTACCGGCTGTTGAACTGGCTCGTCGCCAGGAAGCCGGCCAGCCGGACGAGCTTGCTGAGGAAGCTCTTGCCCGATCATGGCCAGCCACGCGGCAACCAGCGGGAAACCCGCCCGCCGCCGTCGCCGTCGAGACCTGCGAACGAGGACGAAATCACCTTGGGCGCGGATCATGAGATCCACATCGAACTCGAGTCCCTCCGCAAGCACGCAGTCATCTTCGCCGGTTCCGGTTCCGGCAAGACCGTGCTGCTGCGCCGGATTGTCGAGGAATGCGCCCTACGGGGGGTTTCGGCCATCGTGCTCGATCCGAACAACGACCTCGCCCGGCTCGGGGACGCGTGGCCGGACCCGCCGGATGACTGGGGGCCTGGCGATGCGGAGAGCGCTGCCGAGTACATCGCCGACACCGAGGTGATCGTCTGGACTCCGGGACGTTCCAGCGGGCGGCCGCTCAGTTTCCACCCATTGCCGGACTTCGCCGGGGTACGTGACGATGCCGACGAGTTCACCGCCGCTGTCGAGGCCGCCGTCGCGCGGCTGGTGCCGTATGCCAGGGTCGCCGGTGGCACGAAGGCCGCGGTTCGCGGGAAGGCCGTGCTGAGGGAGGCCCTGACGCATTACGCGCGGAAGGAGTCACGCAGCTTGTCCGGCTTTGTCGACGTCCTCGCGGAGCTGCCGGAGGGCGTCAGCAGGCTCAGCACCGCCACCAAGATGGCGGCGGACCTCGCCGAGACCCTGAGGGCGGCCATGGTCAACGATCCGCTGCTCGGTGGCACCGGTACGCCGGTCGATCCGGCGGCCTTGCTCACCCCGGCGCCCGGCAGGCGGGCGCGGATCTCGGTGATCAGTTTCATCGGCCTGCCGTCGGAAGCGCAGCGTCAGGGGTTCGTCAGCCAGCTCCAGCTGGAAGTTTTCGCCTGGATCAAGCGCAATCCGGCGGGAGACCGGCCGTTGGGTGGGTTGTTCGTGATGGACGAAGCGCAGACGATCGCGCCTTCCGGGGCTTGGACGGCGAGCACTCAGAGCACGATCATGCTCGCCTCGCAGGCCCGAAAGTACGGGCTCGGTCTTCTGCTCGCGACCCAAGCGCCGAAGGGGTTGCACAACCAGATCACCGGCAACGCCACGACGCAGTTCTTCGGCCGGTTGAACAGTCCGGCTCAGGTGGCGGCCGCGAAGGACATGGCGCGGGCCAAGGGAAGCGCCGTCGGGGATATTTCGCAGCTCGAACGTGGGCAGTTCTACGTCACCGGAGAGACGTTCGGCTTCCGGCGCTTGCGGGCGCCGCTCTGCTTGAGTTATCACCCGCCGAGCCCACTGCGGCTGGAAGAGGTGCTCGACAGGGCCCGCGACGCCCGCTGACCCGAAGGCCGCGTCCCGAAACGGGACGCGGCCTTCGCGCTGCTCAACCGGCGGTGGCCGTCAGCACGGTGTCGATCCGCTGCCAGAGTGCGGTGAACAACTCCTCCCTCGTCAGCGTCCGGGGTTCGGTGCGGTCGCGGCCGAATACCGACTGGTCGTGCAGTTCGAGCTTGGCCGCGCCGGTGTCGGTGTCGTAGATCGGGCGCGCCCAGCCGTTCGTGCAAGCACTCGCGGCGTCATGCAAGCCGACGACGAAGTTCAGCGTTTCGTCGCCGCCGATGCCGCCACGTTGGACGTCCAGCGCGTAGACGATGTCGCCCGCGCGCTCGATCCGCAGGCCGATCCGCTCGTCACCGTGATGCGTGGTGCCCGCGAACCCGCGGCTTCGCAGCCTCGGGATGGCCGCGGCGAACTGCTCGCCCAGGTAGCGCAGGGCCGCGTCCTGTTCGACGTACCGGCTGAAGGTGACCGGCACCGCCGCGGGCGGTGCGATCTCCCGTGCCCGGGTCACCACGTCGGCGAGCCTGCCGCGCTCCCATCCGGCGGCCTCCGCCCGCTCTACCCGGCCTGCCAGTTCCTCGATCAAGTGGTCGCCGTCGCGCAGGTAGGACACGTGCGGATGCAGTAACTCCGGCGGCACGACGACGTCGTCGGCCAGTACCGGGAGCACGTGCCGGTCGCCGGTCGCGACCGCGCGCAGCATGGCCGTGGTGAAGTCGTCCAGGGCCGAGATGACCGGGACGAAGAACCGGACGTGGACGTCGGGGAGATCGCCCGCGCTCTTGCGGGCCCACCACTCGTGGGTTCGCTCGGGATCGTGCAGCACGGTCAGACCCCGCTGCCGGCTCGCGTCCTCCAGTTCGTGCGTACCTGACTGCCGGTCTTCGGCGAACGATATCGCCAGGTCATAGCTCGGGATCTCTTCCACAGGCGCGCCTTTCTGCTCGTCACCGGCTTGCCGCCGGTCTCCTTGGTCGGATCGGCGCAGCATCGACGTGGCGTGTGGACCAGATGTGCACAAGGTGTGGATGCCGGTGTCCCGTTGCCCGCCGGTTTCGGTCAACGGTCAACTCCTTGTCGGCGCATCCTGGATCACGAATCCTGATTGCAGGGCGCCGGAATTACGGAAAGCGCTCAAATCAATCACCTTTCCTTGGAGGATTCGTCATGTACAAGAAGCTGGCCGAATACGGTGCTCCCGTCCTCGCGATCTGCGCCGTCCTGGCGCTGCCGATGCTCGGTTCCACCGCCGCGTACGCCGGTGACGACGGCGAAACCCCGCCGTCCAGCACTGTCACGTCGGTGCCGACGACCGCGGGCTCCGACGGCAATCCCTGGCACGGATGAGCTCGGCGCGCCGGGCCGGCGCACGTCGGCCCGGCAATTGCGCCGCCTCCGCCGGAATGATGTACTCGAAACTCGGAATGGAGGTCGGCGTGGCCGAAACATTCGGTGCCTTGTTGCGGGAACAACGGAATGCCGCCGGCATCTCGATGGGTCAACTCGCGAAGCTGGTCAACTACAGCAAGAGCTACCTGAGCAAAATCGAGAACGATCTCAAACCCCCGAACGCGACGCTCGCTCGTATCTGCGACGGCGTCTTGGACGCCGGCGGCACCTTGATCGAGTCGGCGCGCTCCGCCCGCGAGGGCGCCCTCGGGCGCCGTCAAGTCCTTGCCGGTGCGGGAGCGGTGCTCGGCGTCGTCCTGGCAGGCGGGTCACGCCCGATCCTCGACGAGGGCGTGGTCAACGGCCTGCGGACGTCGTTCGAGCAACTGCGGGGGCTCGGTATGCAGACCAGCCCGACGGTGGTCCTCGAACCGCTCGTCACCCAGACGCACACGGTCCACACGCTCGCCCTCGGGAACCCCGAACCCGTCCGATCCCGGCTACTGCTGCTCGCCGCCCGCATGGCGGAGTACGTCGGATGGCTGAGTCAGGAAGCCGGGAGTGAACCGGACGCGCTGTCGTGGACACGGCACGCCGCGGAATTGGCCAGGGCAGGCGGTGACCAAGAGATCGCGAGTTACGCGTTCGTCCGTGAAGCAGGACTGGCTCTGTACCGCCAAGACCCGGTCAGCACGATCGACCTCGCCCGGCAGGCCCAGCGGCTGGACCGGCCCGGAACGCGGACGTTCGGTCTCGCGGCCCGGCGGGAAGCCCAAGGACACGCGCTGGCCGGTGACCAGGACGCGTTCGAGCGCGCGCTGGATCGGGCGGGTGAAACGTGGTTCGCGCACACCGCCGATTACCCCGCGCTCGGTTCGACCGTGTCGAATCCGCTGGCGCTCGCTCGCGGTTGGTCACTGGCCGACCTGGGCCAGGCCGGTGCGGCGGCGGCCATCTTGGACGTCGAGGTCCCGAAGGTGCCGTTGGCCAACCGCCGGTCGCGGGCCCGATTCGGGGTACGCCGGTCACTCGCCCACGCGCTGAACGGGGAAATCGACGAGAGTTGCCGGACGTTGCCCGAGACGCTCGATGACGCGGCGCGCGTCGATTCGGCGACGGTGCGGACCGACCTGCGGGAGCTGTCCAGGTGCCTGAGCCGGTGGCGCGGGCACCACACGGTCCGGGAGGTTTACCCGGAACTGAGCCGGGTGTTACACCGGCGCTGAGCAGGCGCACCCGAGCAGCGCGCGGGCATCCCGGGTTTCACCGGCCTCCGGCAGCCCGAGCGCGGCGAACTCGCTTTCCGCCGCGGCCCAGTGGGAGAGGGCACCCTCGTGGTCGCCCATCGCGTGCCGGGTCTTGGCGATCCCGTGGTGAGCCCGGGCACGATACGCTCGATTTCCGTTGCCGTCGGCCAAATCCAGTGCCGCTTTGCAGGCCGTCAGCGCCTCGTGTCGCGCACCGCGGGCGAGCGCGGTGGCGCCACGGTCGAGGTAGAGCTGGGTCAACAGGTCCGCGTCCGGCACGTCCGCCGCCACTACCCGCGCCTCTTCGTGGTAGCGCACCGCTTCGGTGAGCCGGCCGCGCTGCCGGTGCACGTTGCCGATGTTGTTCAACGCGTAGGCCTCGACGCAACGGTCGCCCACTTCGGCCGCGTGCCCGTGCGCGCCGGTGTAACTGGTCAGCGCCTCGGAGAGCAGTCCGAGTTTCTCCTGCACGGATCCGAGGTTGTTCAGGGCGTGCGCCACCCCTTGGACGTGACCGATCTCGGTCAGCATCCGGGCCGAGGACTCGTGCTGGCGCAGTGCGACGTCGAGGTCCCCGCGATATTCGTTGAGATAGCCGAGCATGCTCAACGCGTGTGCTTCGCCGCGCGGGTCGTCGGTCTGCTCGTATTTGGCCAGTGCGGCGGTGAGGTGCGCCATGGCCTGGTCATGTCGGCCGAGCTCCATCGTGGGGATGGCGAGGGCGCACAACGTCGCCGCTTCGCCGCGCACGTCACCGAGGCGCCGCCACTTCGGCAGCGCTTTCGAGGCCAGCTCCATCGCTTCCGCGTGCTGCCCGCGCCGGTCGCGCGCGATGGCCAGCCGGAGCAGTACGTGCGCCTGCCCGTAATCGTTTCCCGCTTCCGTGGACACGGTCCGCCAAGCGAGTTCGAGTGTGTCGATCCAGTCCTCGAACTGGTTCGCCGTGTTGAAGTAGCGCCACAGCAGTACGGCCGATCGCCAGGTGTGTTCGGGCAGACCGTTCGTGGCCGCGTAACGGATCGCGGCGACGAGGTTGTCCCGTTCGACGGCGATCCACCGCAAGCCGGCTTCCGCGTCGGCGAATTCGGGTGCCTCCAGGCCGGTGTGGTCCACCGAGGGCAGCTGTGCGCGGTCGAACGGGTAGGCGGTGCCGACCGCCGCCGCCAGTGTCACCAGGTAGAAGTCGAGCAACCGCGCCAACGCGGTCGCGCGGTCCGGCTGCTGCTCGCCTGCCGCGAACTCCTTGAGCGGATCCAGCATCCGGTACCGCTCCAGTGCGGTTTCCTCCAGGAGGCTCACTTCGTGCAGGTCGTCGAGTAGCTGCCGTGCCTCACCGACTTCGCACCCGGCGAGCGCCGCACCACCGGCGACGCCGACGTCGGGACCGGGAAGGTGGCCGAGTAGGCGTAACAGAGCGCGTTGCCGTTCGCCGAGCTGCCGATAGGACGTCCGGATCGCGGCCGTGCCGTCGGCCTCGCCCCACGGCCCGTTGTCCTCGAGCAGGCTCAGCAGATGCTCCAGCGGCCACCGGTCGTGCCGCCGGAACATCGCGGCGGTCACCCGGATAGGCATCGGCAGACAGCCGCACCGGGCGACTACCGCGGCGACTCCGGCCGCGCGGCCACGCAGCCGGGCCGGACCGACCAGCGCGTGGAACAGTTCGGCTGCTTCGTCCGGCGACAGCGGGGCGAGCCGGACGGGCTCGCCCGAGTCAGCGTCTCCCATCCGTCGGCTGGTGACCACGGCAAGGCAACCGTCCGCCTCCGGCAACAGCGGCCGTACCTGCTCCGGCGTCGCCGCGTTGTCCAAGACCACCAGGGTGCGCGTGCCGTACAGCGTCGTCTGGTAGAGCGTGACCTTCCGGCCGACCGTGGCCGGAATCTGCTCGACGGGCACACCCAGTTCGATCAGCAGCTCGGTGAGCGCCTCCGACACGCTCGTGGCGGGGAGGCCTGGCGTGAAGCCGTTCAGGCGGGCCACGAGCTGCCCGTCGGGAAACCGGGAACGAAGCCGGTGTGCGGCTTCGACGGCCAGACCGGTCTTGCCCACGCCCGGCGCCCCACTGATCCAGACCGCCCGGGTGCCGGACGCCGCGGCCTTCTCGATTGCCGCCAGCTCGGCGGCGCGGCCGGTGAACTCACCGGGCCGGGACGGCAGCGAGCTCGGCGGTTCACCTTGCTCCGCCCGTGCGGCGAGATTCCGCAACACAGTGCCCGGTTCGACGCCGTGCTCGGCGAGCGCGGCGCGGGTGGTGCGGAAGACGCGTAGCGCCGCCATCCGGTCGCCCCCGGCGAGTAGCGCGCGCATGAGAAGCTCGGCGTGCTTTTGGTCCGCCGGATCGGAGTGGACCAGTGGCCGCAGCCGATCGCGGGCCGAGCGGTGGTCGCCAGTGGTCAGTTCCAGCTCGGCAAGGTCGCCGATGGTGTCGGTGCGGCTTTCATCGGGCAAGAGCACCTCTGTACCGCCCACCCGGTCGATGTCGATGTCCTCGAGGAAGCGCCCGCGCCACAGTCCCACGGCCTCCCGCAGCAATTCGATGGCCCGGCGTGGATCGCTGGCCCGCACCTGTCCGGCTTCGGCGCGTAGCCGCTCGAACCGAACGGTGTCCAGCCGGTCTTCGTCGAGTCGCAGGAGGTAACCGGTGGCAGTCGTCTCGATGCTGACGTCACCGGAGTCCGGCAGCACGCCGCGCAACCGTTTTATGTAGGAGCGCACCAGATTCGGCCGGGTTTCCCGGCCGGCCCAGACAATCTGGGCGAGCCGGGAGGGGGATACCGGTCGGTTGGCGTGCAGGAGAAGCACGACGAGGACGAATCGCTGCTGCTGGTCCCCCAGTGAGACGGGTGCGCCGTCGTGCCACGCCTCCAGCGGGCCGAGCATCCGAAACTCCATTTGGCCTCCCGGATGCACCTTGGTGGGTGCAATCGCCCTCGCGCAATCGCCCTTCCGGGTTCGGTCGATGTGCTTTTCTTCCACGTTCGATGCACACCTGTCGGACAAACTCCGCCGATCGACTTGGGACGTGAAGGAGTGACTGGGTGGAGTCCGATGTGTTGCCGTGTTATGTGGCTTGTGATGTCTCGCTTTCGATGACCGACCATCTCGATGCGCTGAACGCCGGATTGCGTGAATTCCGTGGGGGAATCCACGCCGATTCGTCGGTCGCCGAGCGGGTGCTCTGCTGTGTGGTGTGCTTCGCGGAGACGGCGTACGAGTTGCAACCGCTCTATCTGATGGACGACCTCGCCCCACTGCCGGAACGGGGTGAGTCCGTGGGAACTGGTTTTGGGCCCGCGTTCCTCTTTTTGCGGGAGACCATCGCCGGTGACCTACGCGCCCTCGAGGCCCACCGGCTGAGGGTGCACCGTCCGCTGATGTTCTTCCTGTCCGACGGGTGCGCGACCGACCCGACGACCTGGCCTGCCGCGTTCGCCGAGTTGACGGACCCGGCCTGGGCGAGCCGGCCGCGGGTAGTGGCTTTCGGAGTGGGCGATGCCGACGAGGACACCCTCGGCCGGATCGGTACGTTCCGCACGTTCTTGGCCCGTGACGGCGTAAGGCTGGGCCCCGCGCTGATCGCGTCGGTGATGCGGGCGCTGCCCGATGCTGACCGTGCCCGGAGCGTGCACGATCTGTCCACTTCCCGTCCACACACCGCTCGCACCATGTCCCGAAACGAGAAGGGGGCAGGACTATGAGCGGGCGGGTGGAGCTGATCCAGGAGTTGAAGTCGCTCCGCAAAGGGCGTGGTCTGCTCGCGGGCAGGATCGAGGAGCGGGTCGGTCCGACCTTGCGATCCGCTTGCGCGGTAGTGGATGGTGACGGGCTCACCGCCATCCGTAACAAGGTCACGGCCCGGCTGGTGGAGTTGGCGGAGCAACTGCCGGATGACCTCCGCCTGGCGGCGCTGGCGGCGTTCGCGATCTACGCGGACGCGGACCAGCCACTTTACAAGGATCGCCTCCGGTGGACGGCGACAAGGGTGGACCGCGAACCGCGTACAGTGCGCCGCCGAGTGGACGAGGCGATCATGATGCTCGCCGACCTGGCCTCGGCAGGCGACGAAAGCGGCGAGCGAACGGCCGGCTGGCACACGAGGGATCTGAACGTGGCGGTGGTCCTGGGCGGCCCGCGTCCGGAGGTGTTCGAGCGTCACCGCGTCACCGCCGGCCAGGACGGCCTGCGTGAGCTGGACCTGTCGACCTCGGTCCCACCCGATGAAGCAACGCTCTTCCACGGCGGCACACTGACCACCACCCGTCACGGGGGCGTCCGCCTGGCGTTGCCGAAACCGTTGTCCCAAGGAGAGTCCCACGAGTTCGCCATGCTGTTCCGCCCGCGCCGGCTGAGTGGGCAACTGACATACGTCCCAAGCAGGATGTGCGAGCGATTCGACCTCAGAATCCGCTTTGGCGAAGCGCCCGAGGCGGTTTTCAAGCTTGACGGGGTGTTCCAGGAGGAACTTGCCGGTCGCCGCCGTCGTGGTGAACGTTGCCAGCCAAACCCGACGGACGAGGTACACCTCCGCTTCGGCATGCTCACCCCGGGCTTGGCCTACGGAGCATGCTGGGACTGGTCGTGACGGTCCCGGAATTCCCGCTAGCGAAGATTCCGGGCGAAGGCCCCGTCGAGCCAGCGATCGACCTGACGCCGGCCACGCAGGCGGACGATGGCGAGGTCCGGAAACGGTTCTCCCGGATGACCTTGTGCACGCGAGCCCGCATGATCGGGTGGTAACGCCAAGTGAGTTTGACGATGTGGCCGGGATCGGTGAAGAACGTGCGCAACGGACCCTCGACGTTGCCACCGGCGATCTTCGAGCCCCGCCCGACCCGACGTTTCAGCGTCCGGACGATGACGCGCGTCATGGTCATGATTCGTGGGTGATCGAGCCAGACGAGCGCGTCCAGTCGTTCGGTCATCCGGTCCCTGACCTCTTCGCCCTGCCATTCGATGGCCCACTCGTCACCGTCGAGGAACTTGAGGACATCGGTCTGCCAGGTCTCCCGCACCGTCCGATTCGGTCCGCGGAAGAAGGATTCGAACTCCACGAACGGCAACCCCATGCGCTCGCACAGGGTTCGCGCCAGCGTCGACTTCCCCGATCCGGCGGGACCCACCCCTTCCCCGTCGGCAGCTCCAGGCCGCCGCCCAATCGGTCAGCGGCACGGATCGGCTTCGGCCGCGGTCTTGAGGTCCTTCAACCAGATTTCGAGGCCTTGGCCGAGCATCTCGGTGGAGTTGGGCACGTCCTTGTCGACCTGCGGACCGGTGTGGCTCTCTTCGGTGCGGACGATGACGCCGCCGGGAACCTTGACGAAGTTCCAGACGTGCACGCCGTCGATACGCATTCCGCCGGGACCGTCGAGCGGGCCGGTCCAGCGGATGCACTTGCCGGATTGGAGTTGCCGCACGGTGGAGACGATGACGACGTCGCCGGGCGGGTAGGGGGTGCCGGGCGGGACGGGAATGGTCCACTGGAACTGGGAGTGCTTGCGCAGCGGGCCGTGGTCCAGGCGTTTCATGGTGATGGGGATGACCGGGTGCTGCCAGGACGGCCACGCTTCCACGTCGGTCTGCAGATTCCAGATGGTGCGCAGCGGCGCCTTGATGAACGTCTCGGTCCGGTAGTGCACCTTGGCGGCCGGGTCGATGCCTTTGCCTTGGCAGGTAAGCGAAGCCGGTCTGCTGTCGTGAGCTGGAGCGGCCTGCGCGGGCGCCGTGGTGCCGAGGATTCCGGCGAGGGCCAGCGGTACGGCGAGCAGTGCGGCGCGGGCTCCGGCCCGGCGACGAGAGGTCGTGAAACGTTTACAGGACATGGCGGGCTCCTCCGGCTGGTTAGTGCATCTAACTACAGTTAGAAGCTATAGCTAACCGGTCGTACTTGTCAACCGGGGAAGGGTCGGCCGCCCTGTCCTGAGGGTGCTTCCGGCGTGCCCCTGCGTCGATGAAGGAATTGGGACACTCAACGTCCCAATTCCTTCATCGACGGCCTTCACCCGGTTCGCCGCTTGCGCCCCGAGGCTTCAGTTGACGTTGGCCGAGAACGAGTTCACCGCGAGGCCGACTCCGCCGCTCCATGGCTCGAATCCGGCCTGAACGCTGGTCAAATACCAGGAGCGGTCGACGCGGGTGCGAGAGTCGACGTCGTTCACGAAGTCCATGACGTTGAACGACCAGCTCGCGATCGAGGACTGGGCGACGTAGGAGACCACGTCGTTCCCGCCGTTGTTGCCTTGCCACACTTCCCAGCCCCGGCCGCCGATGCTCGTGGTGCCGACCCGGCCGCCGATCGGTTGCACGCCGCCGGTGCGGTTGAACCAGATCATCAGCTCCATCTGGTTGACCCCCGTCGGCTTGGCGGTCGGGTCCAGCCAGATGTCGTAGGAGGCGTTGAACGTAGAACCGCCGACGTAGGTGTAGGAGATCGACGACGGCGCGTTGCCGATCCTGCTCAGCTGCCGTGGCAGGTTCGTGCCGGGTGAGCAGTTCCCGTAGTGACAGCCAAGGTAGATCGCCGGATACGACAACGGCGCTCCGCCGCTGGTGGAGCCCTGCTGGGTCTGGATCCGGAACCCGCTGCCGGTGACGTTGATGCACTGTGTCGCGCTGCTGCCCCACCGGTTGTTCATGACGACGTACCGGCCGCCGATGGTGGTCGATCCGTACTGGTCGCAGATGAGTGTGTCCGCGTGGGCGGGCGGCGGTGTGTCGACGGCCGGTGCCACGAGCCCGGTCGTGACCAGTGCCAATGCGGACAGGGCGTGCTTCAGTTTCACGTGCCGCCTCCACCTCGTTGTGCGGGGAACGCGCTCTGGGAGCGCTCTCATGTCAGGCCGCTTTCGATGAAAGCACATCAAGACCCGCGAGCAAAGAGTTCGGCCGCTTCTCGGTTCCTTGCCGGGATACCGCAGGGAAACCCTTCCGGCATCTCCAGTTTTGTCTACGCGTCTCCAGCGCGCTTCGCTCAGGTTCGAGAGGCCGTTGCGAACGCGGTCGCAGAACCGATCAATTCAGCCCGCGGACAGGGGAGAGGACAGTGTTATGGCTTGATTGGAGCCGGCATTCGACTCGGTCGGAAGTGTGCCCTCGGCAGGATTCGAACCTGCGACACCTGCCTCCGGAGGGCAGTGCTCTATCCCCTGAGCTACGAGGGCGTTGCCGCCTGAGCGACTTCGAAAGCTTAGCGCACCCCGTCCGGGCTCCTTCCGCGAGGTGGTCGTTAACCGTGGGGATGGTCCACAAGACGGCCCCGCTGCCCCCGTTCGGCGGGGTCCAGTGGCGTGAGGAAGACGCTGACCAGGTGATCCAAGGGTCGCGCGCCACGCACTGGACGGAACCGGCCACTGTGGACGATTGGTCGCAGGGTGTCCGCGGGAGCTGTGCCGGTACTGGGCCAGGATTGCGACTTCGGTCTGGCGGACCGGGTTCGGTGGTCGAGTTCCTCGGCGTGCTCGGGCCGCTGTGCTCGCCAAGCTTGACCCCGAACGGCTGATCCGACGGCGGCCGAGAAGCAGGCGATCGACGATCTTCGTCGGCTGGCTGAGGGGTTCTTCCGGCCGCTCGGTAGCGGTGCGTGTCGGTTCCAGGTTTCGGGAAGGCCCTCCTGGGGGATGGCTTCCTTGTGCGGCTTAAGACAGGGTGAACTTAGGCTCACCTGTATTGCACATATGCGCATGTGACAATATATTCGGCCTGTCGACTTCACGAGAGGCGGAGCAATGGGTCACGGGCACGGGCATGGAACGGCCTCGCCGTCGAGCGCGTCAGGCCGCTACCTCAAGAGCCTGACGATCGCCCTGTTCATCGGCGCCGGCTTCATGGTCATGGAGTTCGTCGTCGGGTTCGCCACCGGCTCGCTCGCACTGATCTCCGACGCCGCGCACATGTTCACCGACGTCCTCGGGGTCGGGATGGCGCTGGCGGCGATCATGCTCGCCCGGCGCAGCGGTCCGACCCACACCCGCACGTTCGGGTTCTACCGGGCCGAGGTGCTCGCGGCGCTGGGTAACGCGATCCTGTTGTTCGGCGTCGCGGGCTACGTCCTGTTCGAGGCCGTCGGCCGGATGAGCGACCCGCCCGCCGTGCCCGGGCTGCCCGTGCTGCTCGCGGCCGCCGCGGGTCTCGTCGCGAACATCGTCTCGTTCCTGGTCCTGCGCAAGGGCGCCGAGGAGAGCATCAACGTCCGGGGCGCGTATCTCGAGGTCCTCGCCGACCTGATCGGTTCCGTCGGCGTGCTGCTGAGCGGCGCGATCACGCTGCTGACCGGGTGGCGCTACGCCGACCCGATCATCGGTGTCGCGATCGGCTTGTTCGTCCTGCCCCGCACCTATGCCCTCGCCCGCCGCGCGCTGCGGATCCTGTTCCAGCACGCGCCGAAGGGCGTCGACGTCGCCGGGATCCAGACCGAACTGGGCGCGCTGAAGGGCGTCGAGGACGTCCACGACCTGCACGTCTGGACGCTGACTTCGGGGATGGAGGTCGCTTCGGCGCATCTCACCATCGCGCCGAGCGTCGAGCAGTCCACGGTGTTGACCGAGGCGCAGAACCTCCTGGCGAACCGCTACTCGATCGAGCACGCGACGCTGCAGATCGAAGTACCCCAATGCGCGCGACGCTGCCGAGAACTTTCCTGGTAACCCGCCCCTGCCTAGAACGCATTTCGTCCTCTAAACGCGGTAGTTGGCAACACGAACTACCGCGTTTAGAGGACGAAATGCGTGAGGGGGAGAGCGTCAGTCGGGGAGGGGGGCGGCGCCGCGCTCCTGAAGCAGCCCCTTCATCAGGGTGACTTCGGCGCCCTGCGAGACCAGCATGCTCTGCGTCAGCGACTTCACGTCCGGCACGGAGGTGTGGTCGTGGCCGTACTGCGCCATCGCCGTCCCGCCCATATGGTGCCGAAGCATCAGCTGCAGGAAGAAGACGTCCATCTCCTTGCCGGTCAGCGACCGCAGTTTGGCCAGTTCGGCCGACGTCGCCATCCCCGGCATCGGCGCGCCGTTCGACGGCTTCATCCCGGCGCCCCCGTGTCCGGCGTGGCCGGACATCGGTTCGGTCATCCAGGTCATGTAGGCGCCGGTCGTCTGCTCCGGCCGGCCCCACAGGCCCAGCCAGCCCTTCATCCGGCCGACCTGGCCGGTCTGCGTGCGCTCGATGTCGAACGCGAGGGTCTTGATCGCCGGATCGGTCGTGTGGTCCCGCGCCCAGCCCGCCATGGTGACGGCCTGGAGGTGGTGCACCGACATGTCCTGCGCGAAGCCGACCTCGACCGAGCCCGCCCCCGGGGTGGTGGGCGCGGGGTCGGCGTCGATCAGCCTGGTCGTCAGTGCCCCGAGGCCGAAGCCGAGGATCAGCATGACGACCAGGGCGGCCCCGACTACCAGCCATCGGCTCTTGGTCGACCGCGAAGTGTCGTCCGGTTCGTCGACGTACTGGGGTTCGGGGTCCATCTGGCTCATTACTTGGTCGCGGGCGCCGAAGGCAGGCTGGCGGGCGGCTGCGAGGGCTGGCCGGCGCCGGGCTGGCCGTCCTGCTGCGTTCCCGCGGTGCCCTTGTAGTCCATCGGCTTCGCGTCCGGCCCCGGCGGGGTCGGGTCGAAGTCGCCCGGCTCGATCTGCGCGTCGCAGGTGGCGTCACGCTCGGGGTACGCCCCGTACGGGTTGGTGCGCAGCGCGGCGATGAACTGGTCGATCCGCTCGTCGGAGGCGGAGTCCAGCTTCAACTGGTGGCCCCAGGACTGCACGGAAATCGGCTTGTCCAGGTTCGGGTACGGCGACATCACGGTGTACGGCTTGCCCTCGACGCGCACCTTCAGCAGGTCGAGCGCCTCGCCGGAGATCTGGGCCGGGTTGTAGGCGATCCAGACCGCGCCGTGCTCGAGACCGTGGACCATGTTCTCGTTGCGGACGGCCTTTTCGTAGACGACGCCGTTGCACGCGGCCCAGGCCTGGTCGTGCGGGCCGCCGTAGGGCGGGGTCTTGTCGTAGGCGACGCGCTCGGCGGCCGTGACGTGCACGGAGCCTTCGTACTTCGTGGTGGTCACGCCGTTGATCCGCTTGGAGGGATCCGGGTCCTGCTGCGAAGGCGCGAAGGCGGCCGCGGCTTCTTCGCGGGTCTTCTGCTCGCGCTTCGGCGCCGAGGCGACCATGTAGTAGGTGACCACCGAGGCCGCCAGGGCGACGATCGCGACGACCGCGATGATCGTGCCCCAGGGCGTGCCCTTCTTGGACACGACGGAACTGCGGGCTGCCTTCATGGCGTTCTTCGGCGCGCCCTTTTTTCTGGTTGTCCCGTTAGCCATGGCTCCTGCGTTCTCCAAAGGGGGTGGTCCCTGCGCGGGCCAGTGTAGAGACCGCGCGTCTGATCACCGTGAACGCACCGCTTGATCACCGGCTTGGCTCACACCTTCCGGCGGTCGCTGCGAGGCCCGGACCTGCTGACACCTAGAATTCCGCGAGTGACTCCCGCAGCTCTCGCCGAACTGGTCCGTAACTCCGCCGTGCAGGTTCTCACCGCGCGCGGCCTCGACGATTCCGTGCTGCCGGAGAAGGTGACGATCGAGCGTCCCCGCAACCCCGAGCACGGCGACTACGCGACCAACCTGGCGCTGCAGGTGGCCAAGAAGGCGGGCATGAAGCCCCGGGACTTCGCCGACGCGCTGGCCGAGGCGCTCGCGGCCGCGGACGGTATCGACTCGGCCGAGGTCGCCGGGCCGGGCTTCCTCAACCTGCGGCTCGCCGCCGACGCGCAGGGCCAGATCGTCCAGCAGGTCCTCGACGCCGGCGAGAAGTACGGCCTCGGTGACGCGATGGCCGGGGTCAAGATCAACCTCGAGTTCGTCTCGGCGAACCCGACCGGCCCGATCCACCTCGGCGGCACCCGCTGGGCCGCGGTCGGCGACGCGCTGGGCCGCGTGCTGTCCGCGCAGGGCGCCCTGGTCACCCGCGAGTACTACTTCAACGACCACGGCGCGCAGATCGACCGTTTCGTCCGCTCCCTGATCGCGGCCGCCAAGGGCGAGCCCGCCCCGGAGGACGGCTACGCGGGCGGCTACATCAACGACATCGCCGCCGAGGTCATCCGCCAGGAACCGAGCGCGCTGTCGCTGCCGGACGACGAACGCGCCGAGACGTTCCGCCGGGTCGGCATCGAGCTGATGTTCACCGAGATCAAGCAGAGCCTGCACGATTTCGGCACCGACTTCGACGTCTACTTCCACGAGAACTCGCTGCACGAGTCCGGCGCCGTCTCGTCGTCGGTCCAGCGGCTGAAGGACTCCGGGAACCTCTACTTCGAAGACGGCGCCTGGTGGCTCAAGTCCAAGGAGCACGGCGACGACAAGGACCGCGTCGTCATCAAGAAGGACGGCAACCCGGCCTACATCGCCGGTGACCTCGCCTACTTCCAGGACAAGCGCAAACGCGGCTTCGACCTCTGCATCTACATGCTCGGCGCGGACCACCACGGCTATATCGCCCGCCTCAAGGCCGCCGCGGCCGCCTTCGGTGACGACCCGGCCGTGGTCGAGGTCCTGATCGGCCAGATGGTCAACCTGGTCTCCGACGGCAAGCCGGTCCGGATGAGCAAGCGCGCGGGCACCGTGATCACCATGGAGGACCTGGTCGGCACCGTCGGGGTGGACGCGGCCCGCTACGAGCTGATCCGGTATTCGGTCGATTCCACTTTGGACATCGACCTCGACCTGCTGCGCAAGCATTCGAACGACAACCCGGTCTACTACGTCCAGTACGCCCACGCGCGGCTGGCCTCCTTGCAGCGCAACGCTTCCGACCTCGGGCTCAAATTCGATGGCGACGTGGACTTCGGTCTGCTTACGCTGCCGGCCGAGGGCGATCTGATCCGCACGATCGGCGAATTCCCGACCGTCCTCCGCCGAGCGGCGCAGCTGCGCGAACCGCACCGCGTCGCCCGGTACCTCGAAGAACTCGCCGGCGCCTATCACAAGTGGAACGCCGTCGGCCGGGTTCTCCCGAAGGGCGACGAGGAGACCACCCCCCTCACGTTTTCCCGGCTCGCGCTCTGTGAGGCGACCCGCCAGGTGCTGGCGAACGGCCTCACCGTGCTCGGTGTCTCTGCTCCGGAACGGATGTAATCGATGGCTCACCCCGCCGGCCCCCGCCACGCCGACGTCTACCCGCACGCCGACGCCTCGGGTTTCCCGCCTTCGACACCGGAGGAACTCGACAGGCTGTACCCGAAAGTCTGGCCCCGCAACACTTTTCGCGGCGGCGACGGTGTCGTGCGCATCGCGGGCGTCGACGTCCGCGAACTCGCCGAGAAGTACGGCACGCCGCTGTTCGTGGTCGACGAGGCCGACTTCAAGTCCCGTTGCGCCGACTACGCCGAAGCCTTCGACGACCCGGCGCTCGTGCACTACGCGTCCAAGGCGTTCCTGTCCATCGAGATCGCCCGCTGGGTGGCCGAGCAGGGACTGAGCCTGGACGTCTGCAGCGGCGGCGAACTCGCCGTGGCGCAGCGCGCGAACTTCCCGGCCGAGCGGATCACCTTCCACGGCAACAACAAATCGGTCGCGGAACTCGAAGCCGCCGTCGAGGCCGGTGTCGGCACGGTCGTGGTCGACTCCTATTACGAGATCGCGCGGCTCGCCGATGTCGCCGCCCGGCACGACATCGTCCAGAACGTGCTGATCCGGGTCACGGTCGGCGTCGAAGCGCACACCCACGAATTCATCGCGACCGCGCACGAGGACCAGAAGTTCGGTTTCTCGCTGGCTTCCGGCGACGCGGCCGAGGCCGTGCGCCGGGTGCTCAACGCGCCGTCGCTCAAGCTGATCGGCCTGCACAGCCACATCGGTTCGCAGATCTTCGACGCCGACGGTTTCGAGGTGGCGGCCCGCCGCGTGGTCGGCCTGCTGGCCGAACTCGCCAAGGAGCACGGCACCGATCTGCTCGACCAGCTGGCGATCGTCGACCTCGGCGGCGGTTTCGGTATCGCCTACACCGACAAGGACAACCCGCCGCCGCCCGCGCAGATGATCACGCAGATCCGCGAGATCGTCCGCAAGGAATGCGAGTACGCGGGCCTTCCGGTGCCGAAGATCGCCGGGGAACCGGGCCGCGCCATCGCCGGTCCCGGCACGATCACCCTGTACGAGGTCGGCACCATCAAGGACGTCTCGCTCGGCGACAAGGCCGCCCGGCGCTACGTCAGCGTGGACGGCGGGATGAGCGACAACATCCGCACCGCGCTCTACGACGCGGTGTACGACTGCCGTCTCGTTTCCCGCTCCGCCGACGACGACGGGGACGGCCAGGCCGCCGCCGCGCTGTCCCGGGTCGTGGGAAAACACTGTGAGTCCGGCGACATCGTCGTCCGGGACTGCTGGCTCCCCGACACTCTTGCTCCCGGCGACCTGCTCGCCGTGGCGGCCACCGGGGCGTACTGCTACTCGATGGCCAGCGGCTACAACCGGCAGCCGCGGCCCGCGGTGGTGGCCGTGCGCAACGGCGGCGCCCGGGTGCTGCTGCGGCGGGAGACGACGGACGACATGCTGCGCCTGGAGGTCTAGCAAGTGTCTACTGTGGACGGACGTGTGATCAGGGTCGCCCTGCTCGGTTGCGGGACGGTCGGTGGCGAGGTCGTCCGGCTGCTCACCGAGCAGGCCGACGAGCTCGCCGCCAGGGCCGGCGCCCGGGTGGAGCTGGCGGGTATCGCGGTCCGGCGCCCCGACAAGCACCCCGAGCTGCCGCCGGAACTGGTGACCTCCGACGTGACGAAGCTCGTCACCTCCGGCGAGGTCGACGTCGTCGTCGAACTGGTCGGCGGGATCGAACCGGTGCGGCAGTGGCTGCTCGACGCGCTCAAGGCCGGGAAATCCGTTGTCACGGCGAACAAGGCGCTGATGGCCGAACATTCCGCGGAATTGTTCGAGGCCGCAGACGCGTCCGGCGTGGATTTGTACTTCGAAGCGGCCGTGGCCGGGGCGATCCCGCTGCTGCGCCCGCTGCGCGAATCGCTGGCCGGTGACCGCATCACCCGCGTGATGGGCATCGTCAACGGCACCACCAACTTCATCCTCTCCGCGATGGACTCCACCGGCGCGGGCTACGCGGAAACGCTCGAAGAGGCCAGCAGGCTCGGATACGCCGAGGCGGACCCGACGGCCGACGTCGACGGCTACGACGCCGCCTCCAAGGCCGCGATCCTCGCCTCGCTCGCGTTCCACACCAGGGTCACCGCCTCCGACGTGCACCGCGAGGGCATCGCCGACGTCACCGCGTCGGACCTCGCCGCGGCGAAGGTGCTGGGCCGCACGGTGAAACTGCTCGCCATCTGCGAACGCGTCACCTCCGACGACGGCACCGAATCCGTTTCGGCGCGCGTGCATCCGGTGATGATCCCGCGTGACCACCAGCTCGCCGGGGTCGGCGGCGCGTACAACGCCGTCTACGTCGAGGCCGACGCCGCCGGTGAGCTGATGTTCTACGGTCAGGGCGCCGGTGGCGCGCCGACCGCGAGTGCCGTGCTCGGCGACCTCGTCGCGGTGGCTCGGAACCGGGTCGTCGGCGGCCGTGGCCCGCGCGAATCCGCGCACGCCGCGCTCCCGGTCAGGCCGATGGGCCAGACGCCGACGCGATACCACGTCAGTCTCGACGTCGCCGATCGAGCGGGCGTGCTCGCTCAGGTGGCGCAGGCGTTCGCCGGGCACGGGGTCAGCATCGCCGCGGTGCGGCAGCGGGACGCCAACGACACGGCCAGCCTGGTCGTCGTCACCCATCTGGCGCCGGACGCGGCATTGCGGTCCACTGTGGACGACATTGCCGAACTCGATGTGGTGAACCAGGTCGTCAGTGTGATGCGGGTGGAAGGCGAAGACCAGTGATTCCCCAACCATGGCCAGGAATCATCCAGGCCTACCCGGACCGGATCCCGGTCCCGTCCGGCGCGAAGGTGATCACCCTCGGCGAAGGCAACACCCCGTTGCTGCCCGCGCCGCACCTTTCGGAACTCACCGGCTGCGAGGTCTTCCTCAAGGTCGAAGGGGTGAACCCGACCGGGTCGTTCAAGGACCGCGGGATGACCGTCGCCATCACGCACGCGCTCGCCAGCGGGCTGCAGGCGGTCATCTGCGCCTCCACCGGCAACACCTCGGCGTCGGCCGCGGCCTACGCGGCGCGTGCCGGGCTCACCTGCGCGGTGCTGGTCCCGCAGGGCAAGATCGCGATGGGCAAGCTCGCCCAGGCGGTCGTGCACGGCGCGCGGATCCTGCAGGTGGACGGCAACTTCGACGACTGCCTCGAACTCGCGCGCAAGACCGCGATCGACTATCCGGTGACGCTGGTCAACTCGGTCAACCCAGTGCGCATCGCCGGCCAGAAGTCGGCCGCGTTCGAAATCTGCGACGCGCTCGGCCGGGCGCCCGACATCCACTGCCTCCCGGTCGGTAACGCGGGGAACATCACCGCTTACTGGGCGGGATATTCCGAGTACGCCGGGGACGGTGTGGTGAAGAACACGCCGCGGATGTTCGGCTTCCAGGCGGCCGGTGCCGCGCCGCTCGTGCACGGCGAACCGGTGGCCGATCCGGACACGATCGCGACCGCGATCCGCATCGGCAGCCCGGCGTCGTGGGACGCCGCGGTGAAGGCGAAGAACGCCTCCGCCGGGCTCTTCGAGGCCGTCACCGACGGGAAGATCCTGGAGGCGTACCGGCTGCTCGCCCGCAAGGAGGGCGTGTTCGTCGAGCCGGCCTCGGCGACCAGCGTCGCGGGCCTGCTCGCCACGGCCGCCGACGGCCGCCTGCCGAAGGGCTCGGTCGTCGTGTGCACCGTCACCGGGCACGGCCTCAAGGATCCGGCCACGGCGCTGGAGGGCAACGTCGAGGTCGAGCCGCTCGCCGTCGACCCGACGGCCGTCGCCGCCGCGCTGGACCTGCGATGACGCTGATCGAGGTCAAGGTCCCGGCGTCGTCGGCGAACCTCGGCCCGGGCTTCGACACGCTGGGGCTGGCGCTGGCGCTGTACGACAGGGTCGAACTCCGGATCGCCGACGCCGGGCTCAAGATCGAAGTGATCGACGATGGCGCCGGCGGCGTGGACGACGTCCCGACCGACGAAACGCACCTGGTCGTGCGGGCCTTCCGGCGTGGTTGCGAACAGCTCGGCCTCCGGCCGCCCGGCCTGCACCTGCGGTGCTTCAACGCCATCCCGCACGCCCGCGGCCTCGGCTCGTCGGCGGCCGCCGTCGTCACCGGGGTCGTGGCCGCGTATGCGCTGGCCGAGAAGGCTTTGGACGACGACGCGCTGCAGTTGGCGGCCGCGTTCGAGGGACACGCCGACAACGCCGCGGCGAGCCTGCTGGGCGGCTTCGTGGTCGCCTGGCAGGAGGGTGAACGGTTCCGCGCCGAACGGCTCCAGCCGCATCACGACATCCGGCCCGTGGTGGCGATCCCGGCGTCGCGCTCCTCGACGGACGCGACGCGCGGGCTGCTGCCCGACCGGGTCCCGCACGCCGACGCGGCGTTCACGGCGGGCCGCGCGGCACTCGCGGTCCACGCGCTCACCGCACGCCCGGACCTGTTGCTCTCCGCGACCGAAGATCGGCTCCATCAGCGGTACCGCGCGTCCGCGTACCCGGCGAGCAGCGAACTGGTGCGCGCGCTGCGGGCCGAAGGGGTGGCCGCGGCCATCTCCGGCGCCGGTCCGACCGTGCTCGCGCTGACCGCCGACGGAATACTCCCCGCCGCTGTCGACGTTACATCTTTCGACGTCACCGAGCTGCCGATCGATCCGGGCGGCGTTCAGGTTGCGGCTCAGTAAAGCCTCGGTCACGTGCAGGAGCGCCAGCCCGCCACGCGGGGGGTGGTTGTTGCACCCGGCGGTGGCGCGGTCTACCCTCGGGGGCGTTCGATCACCGTGCGTTTCCGCACCCGGTGCCGGTCCAGGTGACCAGTGACATCCCTGGCCCGCATCCTTCGTTGATCCGCCAGTTCCGTACTCCGTCTGGCAAGCGGGAGTGGCGGATGGACGCAGGCGGGTTCCCGGTTCCGGCGGTGCCGAATTCCGCTTCCTCCGTTTGGAGGACGCAAACCCCTGTGCTGGAGGCCTTCTAGCTGTGTTCAACACGGCCGAGGAGCTGATCGCCCGTATTGGGGGCCAGATACGCCGTTTCGCAATCGGACGCGAACGGCGGTCCGCTGATCCACCTGGAGGCGTGGATCGGTCAGGAAGGACATTTGTGAGCAACACCGATCTTTTGAGCGACGTCGAAGGTGGCGCCGCCGAGTCGAACGGCGTCGTCGCTCCCAAGCGCACGGTCGGCGGATTGACCGGCAAGACCGTCGCCGAACTGCGCTCGATCGCTGGGGACCTTGGCATCGGCGAGACCACGGGTATGCGTAAAGGCGACCTGATCGCGGCCATCCGCGAGCGTCAGGGCAAGACCAAGCGCAAGTCCCCCGCCGCGGCGAGCGAAACGCTTCCGCTCGAGGGGATCGATGCACCACGAAAGGCTCCGAAGGCCGAAGCGCCCAAGGCGGCCCCGAAGCAGGAGGCCCCCAAGGCCGAAGCGCCGAAGGCGGAAGCCGCCCCGGCCGAAGCCCCGCGCGTCGAAAAGGCGGAGAAGGTCTCGGAGAACGGCTCCGCGCCGGCCGCCGAGCGGCCCGCGCAGCAGGAGACCGGTCAGCAGGACGGTCAGCCGCAGCAGGAAGAGGGCGGCCGCAGCCGTCGTCGTCGCGGTTCCAACCGCGCCGCGGGTTCCCCCGAGCAGGGTGGTCAGCCGCGTGAACGCGGTGAACAGCGTGAGCGTGGCGAGCAGCGTGAGCGCGGGGACCGCAACGAGCGCGGCGACCGTGGTGAGCGTGGTGACCGCAACGACCGCAATGAGCGTGGCGACCGGGGTGAGCAGGGCGGCAACCGTCAGGGCAACCGCGACGGCAACCGGGAGAACCGGGGCCAGCGCAACCAGCAGGGCGGCCAGGACAACAGCCAGCGCCAGGGCCAGGGCCAGCAGAGCGACGACGACGAGGAAGGCGGCCGTCGCGGCCGTCGCTTCCGCGACCGTCGCCGCCGGGGTTCCGGCGGTGGCCGTGAACAGGGCGGTTCGCCCGACACCGAGATCCGCGAGGACGACGTCCTGCTGCCCGTCGCGGGCATCCTGGACGTGCTCGACAACTACGCGTTCGTGCGTACCTCGGGCTACCTCGCCGGGCCGAACGACGTGTACGTCTCGCTTTCGCTGGTCCGCAAGTACGGCCTGCGCCGCGGTGACGCCATCACCGGTGTCGTGCGCCAGCCGCGTGACGGCGAGCAGCAGCGGCAGAAGTTCAACCCGCTGGTGCGCGTCGACTCGATCAACGGACTGGAGCCGGACGAGGCCAAGCGCCGCCCCGACTTCACGAAGCTGACCCCGCTGTACCCGAACGAGCGGCTGCGCCTCGAGACCGAGTCGCACAAGCTCACCACCCGCGTCATCGACCTGGTGATGCCGGTCGGCAAGGGACAGCGTGCGCTGATCGTGTCGCCGCCGAAGGCCGGTAAGACCACGATCATGCAGGACATCGCGAACGCGATCTCCACGAACAACCCCGAGTGCCACCTGATGGTCGTCCTCGTCGACGAGCGTCCGGAAGAGGTCACCGACATGCAGCGGTCGGTGAAGGGAGAGGTCATCGCCTCGACCTTCGACCGTCCGCCGTCCGACCACACGTCGGTCGCGGAGCTGTCGATCGAACGGGCGAAGCGCCTGGTCGAAATGGGCCACGACGTCGTCGTGCTGCTCGACTCGATCACCCGCCTCGGCCGTGCGTACAACCTCGCGGCCCCGGCTTCCGGCCGGATCCTCTCCGGTGGTGTCGACTCGACCGCGCTCTTCCCGCCGAAGCGTTTCCTCGGCGCGGCGCGCAACATCGAGAACGGCGGCTCGCTCACGATCTTCGCCACGGCGATGGTCGAGACCGGGTCCACCGGTGACACGGTCATCTTCGAGGAGTTCAAGGGCACCGGTAACGCGGAGCTCAAGCTCGACCGGAAGATCGCCGAGCGCCGGGTGTTCCCCGCGGTGGACGTCAACCCGTCCGGTACCCGCAAGGAAGACCTGCTGCTCTCGCCGGACGAGCTCGCGGTCACCCACAAGCTGCACCGGGTGCTGCACGCGCTGGACTCGCAGCAGGCCATAGACCTGCTCATCTCGCGACTGCGCAAGACGAAGACCAACATCGAGTTCCTCATGCAGGTCTCGAAGACGGCCCTCGGCTCGAACGACGACGACTGATCTTTTCGATCTGGTAAGTACATGAAGGCCCCCTTCCTTGCGCCAGGCGCAAGGAAGGGGGCCTTCATGTACTTGAGGCTCAGCGGTGCGGAACCGCGGCAGGAGTCCAGCCGCGGTAGTTGTTGAAGTAGTGCACGCTCGAAGCGTGGCCGATCTTGCCGCCGATGCTGGAGGCGTAGATCCCGCCGGAGCCGTCCGCGATGCCGACGTGGCCCCACTGGCTGATGTTCCAGTAGACGAAGGCGCCCTTCGGCGGCGTCCCGGTCGTGTGCTTCGGGCTCGCGCCGTTCCAGTGCGCGTTGGCCGAGGCCCAGACGCCGGTGGTGCCGTAGGCGTTCTCGACGGCCTTCTCGCAGAGGCCCTGGTACGCGGTGGAGCCGGCGTGGTTCTTGAACCACTGGACGGCGCCGGCGGGCGTGCCGTCCCCGGCGCCCTGGATCGAGAGGTCGCCCTCGGGCACCGTGGTGAAGGTGCCGGCCGCCGGGTTGATGTCGGCCGCGCTGATGGTGGCGCCCGCATCGTGAGTGGCCGGAGCGGCTCCGGCCACCGGGGCCATGGCGAGAGCCGCGATGGCCAGCGCGGCGACGGACGCCGGCTTCGCCACCTTGGCAAGGATGGTGCGCATGAGCAGTACCTCCTGTTGAGGAATTACCAACATGAGGACCTTCGCGTGATCAAGTACAAATTTCGTACAACTCGATGTCGATAGTTGATGACTCAACGTGTTGGAATATGGCGGGGGAGGGGTGCGTTAACCTCACTGCCAGCGCATCTGGCAAAATCATCCGCTGAAGTCCGGCACCGGTTCACCCCACACTGGGGACCCGGGGCCAACGAGAGAGGACACCATGAAGAGCGGTATTCACCCCGAGTACGTTGTCACGCACGTGAACTGTGACTGCGGCAACGAATTCACCACGCGCAGCACCAAGACCTCCGGCAACCTCCACGTCGAGATCTGCTCGAACTGCCACCCGTTCTACACCGGCAAGCAGAAGCTCATGGACACCGGCGGCCGCGTCGCGCGCTTCGAGGCTCGCTACGGCAAGCGCAAGAAGGCCGAAGACGCCAAGTAGCTTGAACGACGGCGCCTACCCGCATGTCCGGGTAGGCGCCGTTTTTCATGGTTTCGCAGGCGTTCGCCTTGTCCGACGGCCGTAGAGAGGTGGAGTGGTGGATTCGAGTTCGCTGAAGGGTCTGCTCGAGGAGCACGCCCAGCTGGAGAAGCAGCTGGCCGACCCGTCCGTGCACGCCGACCAGGCGAGGGCACGCAAGCTCGGCCGCCGCTACGCGGAGCTGAGCCCGGTCGTGAAGACGATCCGCGAGCTCGACGCCGCCCGCGAAGACCTCGAAGCGGCGAAGGAACTCGCCTCGGAAGACGCTGCCTTCGCGGCCGAGGCCGAGGAGATCACCGCCAAGATCCCCGCTCTCGAGGCCAGGCTCTCCGAACTTCTCGTGCCGCGCGACCCGTACGACGGTTCCGACGTGGTCATGGAGATCAAATCGGGTGAAGGCGGCGAGGAGTCGGCGCTGTTCGCCGGCGACCTGCTGCGCATGTACCTGCGCTACGCCGAGCGTCACGGCTGGAAAGCCGAGGTCCTCGACTCGGTCGACTCGGACCTCGGGGGTTTCAAGGACGTCACCGTGTCCATCAAGAGCCGCTCGGCCGACGTCGACGGCGTCTGGGCCCGGCTGAAGTTCGAGGGCGGGGTGCACCGCGTGCAGCGCGTGCCCGCCACCGAATCGCAGGGCCGCATCCACACCTCCGCGTCCGGCGTGCTCATCTACCCCGAACCCGAGGACGTCGAGGTCGAGATCGACCCGAACGACCTGCGTATCGACGTCTACCGTTCGTCCGGCCCGGGTGGCCAGAGCGTGAACACGACCGACTCGGCGGTGCGCATCACGCATCTCCCGACCGGGGTGGTCGTCTCGTGCCAGAACGAGAAGTCGCAGATCCAGAACCGGGCCCGCGCCCTGCAGGTGCTGCAGGCCCGGCTGCAGGCGATCGCCGAGGAGGAGGCCGCCGCGAAGGCGTCGGACGCGCGCCGCTCGCAGGTCCGCACCGTTGACCGCTCCGAGCGGATCCGCACCTACAACTTCGCCGAGAACCGCATCGCCGACCACCGGGTGAACTACAAGGCCTACAACCTGGACCAGGTCCTCGACGGCGACCTCGACAACGTCCTGGACGCGCTCATCACCGCGGACCGCGAAGAACGACTCGCCGCCCACGGCGGCTGAGGTCGCTAGCCGGGTTCGGTGTGGAACGGGTCGTCTTCCAGGCCGGTGTGCACGGCCCGGACGGACATGCCCACGCCGGAGAGCTGACCGTTCACTTCGTTCGTGACCCGGCTCAGGGCTTCTTCACCGCTTTCTCCGGCTATGGCCGGGAATGCCGACAACAGCACCGCTTCGCAGGGGCCCGCGGCCGTCGTGATCCTGACCAGTGAAGCCGCGAGGTCCGTCGCGGGTCCGTCGCACAGGCGCACCGCGGCGCGCAAGTCGCCGGTGGGGACATAAAGGTGCACTCGTGAGATGACATCGGTCGCCGCGCGCGGGGTGAAGTCGTGCCGGGGAACGTACGTCGGTTCTCGGGGATCGGTACCGCCGACGGTCGCCATGAGCGAATAGAGGGTGAAGTCGTCGGCTTGCGTTTCGAAGGCGGTATAGCTTCCGTAAAGCCCTGTTCGCGGTGTCCCGTGGATTTCGAAGAATTCCGCGTTCAGTCCGAAATGGAACATCGCGGGCAGCGCGGCCCGGTGCAGGGTGTCGGTGAGTTCCTCGCCGTCCGCGGGCGGAGTGCGATAGCCGACGGAGAGCGTGTAGCCCGTCCAGCCGCCCGCCGGATCCGCCCGGCAGATCTCCAGTTCGGTGGCCTCGAACTCGTCGATGAGGCGTTCACCGACGGCCGTGGCCGCCGCGTAATCGTCCGTTTCGATATTCACGGACACCAGCGTGACGACCACTGTTTCCCGGAGATCCATGACTATTTCGCGGGCCCTTCGGCGACAACAGGTGCGTTCAGCCTACCGGTGGTGCGCGTGCCGGGACTTCGCACACGCGGTTTCGCCGGGAACCTCGCTTTGTCCTTGTCGCCGAATCCGGTCATCCGGACGTTGGGCATCCGCGCCGGTCCAGTACGGTTGCCGGGTACTGAATCGGCGGATTCGCGCAGAGCCGGGGACCGCACCTTGCCGGACATTCTTTAGTGGGGGCCTCTTTGCTGACTGAGGTTGTCGGGAGCGAGGCGGCGAAGTCTCCTCCTGTCGAACGAAGGCGATGGCCGCGTGCGGTCGTGATCGTCGGCGGGATCTTCCTGCTGAGCGCCGCCGTCGTCGCCAGGATCGGCCGGTTCGGGTTCAACCCGAGCGACCAGGGCTTCATCCTGGCGCAGAGCTGGCGTGTTCTCCACGGTGAGATTCCCCAGGTGGACGTCATGGCGCCGCGTCCCTTCGGGTCGGCATACCTGCATCTGGTGGACTATCTCGTTCCGGCGCCGCTGATGATCGGGTCCAGCTGGGTGATGATGGTCCAGCTGACCGTCTCGACCTTCGCGCTCGTCGCCTTCATGACCGGGACATCGCCGCTGGACTGGGGCCCGCTTCGGCTCGGTTTCGTCTTCGCCGCGGCGCTGATCAGCCTGAACACCTACCCGACGATGGCGTGGCATACCGTCGACGGCGTCTTCCTGGTCGCCGTCGGTCTGTGGCTGCTCGACGCGGGCCTGCGCTCCGGTACGAGGTGGCAGCGCTGGCTCGGACTGTTCTGCCTGGGATTCGCGGTCATCGTCAAGCAGAGCTTCATGTTCGCCGTTCCGGTGGGGCTGCTGATCCTGTTCTTCCACCCGGCGCGACGGTCGCAGGACGGTGGCCGCTGGCGCCGGATGGTCGTCGACGTCCTCGTGCTCGGTTCGGCGCCGTTGCTGTACTTCGGCATGATCACGCTCGCCGGCGGGCTGCCCTCGGCGATCGCTCAGCTGACCGGGAGCACCGGGGCGTGGGGAGAAGGGCTCTTCCAGTTCTGGACGGCGGATCTCGGCGGGCTGCGCGCCGACCCGCGGACCTATGTGCTGCCGGTCCTCGTGGGCATGGTGGTACTCGGGGTCGCCTGGTCGCTGCGCGCTCGGCTGGGCATCCCCGGGCTGGCGCTGCGCCTCGTGACAGCGGCCTGCGTGGTGGCGGTGGTCGTGTTCGTGCTGATCGACGGCGCTTTCGCGCATGCCGGTGCCTGGCAGCTCAAACTGCTCTGGATCTTCGCCGCCGCCGCCGTGCTGGACGCGGTGATCCGCAGACGGCTGCCGTGGCAGTACCTGCTCGTCGCGCTGCTGGGGTGGATGGCCAGCCTGTCCTGGGGTTATCCGCTGCCGGGATTGATCACCGGTGCTCTCGTGCTCGGCACGCTGGAGGTGGTGGCTCTGGCGGTACGCGATGAGCTGCCGAAGATCCGGGGAATCGCCGGCGGCGCGATCGGCGCGATCGTGCTGGGCCTCGTCGCGGTGCAGGTCGTCGCGGCACATGACAAGGCGCCGTACGCCGACCGGCCGCAGGGCGAGCTGACCCGCGCTCTCGGGGACGTGGTACCGACGATGCGCGGGGTACGAACGAACCCCAGTGTCCACACCTACGTCGCGCAGATCCGCGAGTGCATCGACCGCTATCCGGCCTCACGGGTGGCTGTCCTGCCCGACAACGCGTTCGTCGCGCCCGTGTTCGGGGTGCGGAATCCCTTGCCGATGGACTGGCCCGTCCCGATCGAGATGACCGGAGACGCTCCACTGAGGATGGTCGAGGCGGCGGAACGCCTCAATGGGGAAGGCGACTACCTCATTCTCTTCCAAACCGTCCTGACGGCTTCGCTGATCGATGCCAATCCCGTTCCCGCCGCCGTGGCCCCCGACGCGCACACCTTCGACTACACCCCTGTGGTGGAGCGAGTGCGTCAGACGCTGAACGGAGCCAGGGTCGGCTGCGGGAGTTTCGTCGGCTTCTGGGCGCCTCGCCGCTGAGCTCCCCGGTGGTTCAGCCCGGCGACCGGGGCTGAACCACCGCGGTGGGTTCGGGTGTTCCCTGCCGGAAGACGACCTTCTTGTACAACACGTAGTTCCACACCATGCCCACCGCGATCGCGCCCAGTTTCGGGATGAACACGTTGATTCCGGGGAACAGCTTGGTGACCGCGAAGATCACCGCGGCGTGCACGACCCACAGGCCGAACGCGGTCACGGCGAAGAACAGGATGGCCTGGCGGCGAATATCGCCGTCCTTCGCGCGGAAAGTGAAGTTCCGGTTGAGTGTGAAGCTCAGGAGCATGCCCGCCGTGGTCGAGATGAAGTTCGCGACGAAAATCGGGACGCCGAGTGTCGCCAGCAAGGCGTATCCGAGCGCGTCGATCGCCGTGTTGAGGATCCCGACGACGCCGAAGCGCACCTGGGTGCCGTTGATCGGCTTCACCGTGCGGTGTTTCCGGCCTCGGCGGACGCGAGATCGAGCGAGCCGGTGCGGACCGACGCGACGCCGTAGAGCGGCCGGTTCTGTACCTGTGAGTACGTCCGGCCGATGTAGCTGCCGAGCACGCCGAGCATGATGATCTGGATACCACCGAGGAAGAACATCGCGGCGGTGATGAAGGCCCAGCCCGGAACGGCGGTGGCGGGTGCGAAGAGCTTGACGCCGAGCACGTAGAGGATGCCGAGGAAGCTGAGCAGCGAGATCAGGTACCCGAGCCGGCTGATCATCCGCAGCGGCGCGACGGAGAAGCCGAGTATGCCGTCCGCGGCGAAGCGGAGCATCTTCCGCAGGGGATACCCGGTCACGCCCGCGTGCCGCTTGTCGCGGTCGAACAGGACGGCTGTCTGCTTGAAGCCGATGTAGCTGACCAGCCCGCGCAGGAATCGATCCCGTTCGCGGTACTTCCGCAGCTCGTCGACGACCTTGCGGTCGATCAGCCGGAAGTCGCCGGTGTTGCGGGGGATGTCGACCGACGCCACCTTCCGGAGCAACCAGTAGAAGGCGCCGGCGGTGAGCCTCTTGAACACCGAATCCTGGCGCGAGCGACGCTGCGCGTAGACGACGTCGAAGCCCTCTTCCCACTTCTCGATCAGCTCCAGCGCCACCCGCGGGGGGTCCTGCATGTCGCTGTCCATGATGATCGCGGCATCCGCGTCCACCAGGTCGAGCCCGGCGGTGACCGCCAGCTGGTGGCCGAAGTTGCGGGAAAGCTCGATCACGGTGACCCGGTCGTCGCGCTCGCTCAGCGCGGTGAGCAGATCCATCGAGTGATCGCTGCTGCCGTCGTCGATGTAGATGAAGCTGAAGTCGTATTCGTCGGCGAGCGGCGTGATCGTCTCCGCCACCGTGCGGTGGAGAAGTTCGATGTTCTCTTCCTCGTTGTAGATGGGGAAGATGAACGCGATCCGGCGTCTGTTGTGATCCGCGGGCACGGAATACCCCCTGCGACGTTTTTCGAGACAAGGCGGCGAGTGGGTCTCACGGCCAGAACGGAGCTGATTCTAGAAGACCGGCGGAAGGTCATTTCCCTCGGCCCGTGACTGCTCAGCCCGCCCAGTGGCCCGCCGTGAAACGGATGAAGATCGCGCCGCAGATCAACGAATTGAGGTACACCGTCGCGTAAACCACGCCGCGCAGTTTCGGCCGCCGTTCGGCCAAGAGCACCAAGGCGAGGTACATGACCAGACAGGGGAGCAGGTACCGGTGCACCGAGACGACGTTGTTGTTGATCGTCAGCATCACGAGTGAGGCGATCCCGAACAGCGCCAGCGGCAGGCCGTCCGACCGCAATGCGACGAAGAAGTAGACGGAAGCCGCGAAGAGCAGGACCAGGCCGAGGGTCGGCAGCACGTGGCTCATCAGCGTCCACGCCGTCATCGGACTGTGTCCGAGAAGGGCGCTCGCGGTGACCTTCAGTTCCGTCAGCGCCGTGGCGAGGATGTTCGGGTTGAACTTGTGGTACGACCAGGTGCTGGCACTTTCGAGCGCGGTGAAGCTCGCGGTCGCGCTGCCGGTCTGGAGCTTCATGTACAGCATGTGCGCGCCGAGGCCGAGATAGGCGACCGGGAACAAGAGGATCTTCCAGGACAGCAGGCCGCGCGGCTTCCAGTCGACGGAGCGCCAGAATTCGAGGAAGCACAGCCCGATGAACACCGCGGCCGTGATACGCGACGCGGTGAGCGGGATCAGGCACAGTCCCATCCACAGCCATTGGCGCCGTAACGCGAACAGGTAAGCCCAGAAGCCGAGGGCGCAGAACACCGCCTCGCTGTAGAACGAGTGCAGGAAGAAGGCGGCGGGCGCGGTCAGGAAAGCGGCGACCACCAGCCAGTGCGAGCGAGTGGCGGTGAGGAAGAACCGGGAGATCTTGAGCAGGGCGACGCAGGCCAGCCAGGTGGCGATCAGGTTGACGATGAACCCGGCCGCGAGCAGGCCGAGAGTGCCGAAACTGAGGGTCTTGACCAGCCATACGCAGATCGGGAACACCGGGTAGAACGCGCGTACCGGCACGAAGCTGCCCGTGTACGCGTGTTCGGCGATCTCACCGTAGTTGCCGGCGTCCCAGCGGTAGGTGTGGGAGAGCGGGCTCAACGTCGAGCCGATACCGGTTTTGGGAATGCCCTCACTCGCCGGGGTGGACGGGCCGAACAGCCAGGCCACAGCGGTCAGTGCGACGTTGAACGCCAGGACGGCCAGAAGGACTTTGCCGTAGTCGCCGGCCAGCCACCCGGATACCTTTTCGCGGCCGGTTCTTCGATCGATCGAGTCCTCGGGAGTTGTGGAGACACCCCCGGTGATGATGCCGGTCATGGCTGAATTACTACAGGGGTTGACCCCGCCCCGCTCAACGGGGTACCGGTACCCCGTTGAGCGGGAAGAAATGGGCCGGGGCGGATTCGCCGAACCGGACGGCGATCAGTTGCCGCCCTCGCTCGGCGTGGTGGCGAGGAACTTCTGGATCACGCCGAGCCATTCGTCGCGGGCCTCCACGCCGATACCGTGCCCCGCCTCGATCTCGACCAGTTCGGCGCCGGGGATCCCGGCCGCGAGTTCGCGGGAATGGGCGGGCGGGGCGAGGCCGTCTTGCGTCGTGGCGATGACCAGCGCCGGTACCGAGATCCCCGCGAGTTCGGCGCGGGTGTCGACGCTCGCGACCAGTCCGACGTGCTCGGGGCTGCCCGCCGGGATGAACTCGGCGAGTCCGTCGATGGCGGCTTCGAGTTCGGCCGGGGTGAGGGCGTTCAGGTACGTCTCGCCGGTGGCGGCGAAGGTGAGGAACTTCGCCAGCAGCCCGCGGTCGCCGTCGAGCAGCTCACGCCAGATGTCGACGGCCAGCAGCAGCCGGTTGTCCGGCTTCGTGAACCCCGCGGTCAGGATCAGTCCGGTGACCCGCTCCGGATGCCGGGTCGCGATGCGCACGGCGACGCCGGTGCCCAGGGAGTACCCGAGGATCGCGAAGCGCTCCAGCCCGGCGTCGACGGCGATGGCGACGAGTTCGTCGGCGACGGTGTCGAGGTCCAGCGGGCCGGTGGCGCGCGGGGTGGCTCCGGCGCCGGGGTAGTCGGGCCCGACGACGGTGTGGGTACGGGCGAGTTCGTCGATGATGCCGCCGAAGTTGCCCTCGACGCTGCCGCCGCCACCGTGGGCGAGCAACAGGCCAGGACCGGAACCGCGGACGAGGTGGGCGAAATGATTCGTCATGCCGCCGACGTTAGGTACTGACATCGATGTGAAGGTCAATCGCGGATGATGGGGGTCACATGCTGATCGGCGAGCTCGCCCGGCGGACCGGCGTGAGTCACCGGCTGCTGCGCTATTACGAGGAACAGGGGTTGCTGGTCTCCCGGCGCGACGGCAACGGCTACCGCACGTTCGACGACGACGCGGTCACCACCGTCCGGCAGATCCGCGCGTTGCTCGCGGCCGGGCTGAGCACCCAGGTCATCGCCAGGATGCTGCCGTGCGCGAACGGCGAACTCCCGGAACTGGACCTGTGCCCGACGGTGGTGGCGGAGATCCGCCGCGAACTGGCCGAGATGGACGACCGGATCGACACGCTCCGGCGGCGACGGGGGACACTGGCCGGATATCTCGTCGTCGACGCATAGAGGAGCAGCGTGGAAGCCCTGGCCAGATTCGGGTTCGAACTGGGTGTGCTCAAGCGGATCCGGCGGGCCGGGTGGTGGCAGGCGGGGGTCCGCGATCCCGAATCGGTCGCCGAGCACACGACCCGGGTCGCGCAACTGGCCGGGCTGCTGGCGGCCGAGGGCGGTGCCGACCCCGCGCGGGCGGCGTACCTCGCGCTCTGGCACGACACGCAGGAGACACGGACAGGCGACCTCCCGCACACGATCAAGGGCTTCGTCGAGAAGCCGGACCCGCGGGCGATCACGGCCGCGCAGACGTCGGCGCTTCCCGGCGCCGCTCGGGACTCGGTGCGCGAAGCCGTCGATGAGTACGAAACCGCGGAGAGCCCGGAGGCGCTGTACGCGCGCGACGCGGACAAGCTCGAGATGCTGCTCCAGGCCGTCGAGTACCGCGATATCGGCGTACGGAACGTCGACGAGTGGATCGCTTCGGCGACGAAGAGCCTCCAGACGGACCTCGCGCGGCGAGTGGCCGAAGCGGCGCTGACGTTGTCGTCGCTCTCGTGGCGGGTGCGCTGAAGGGAATCGATACCCTGAGCCCGCGTGTATCGCCCCCGGCACGCATGCCTTGTGTGTCAGGCTTGACTCTGTGAAGGAACACCAGTGAACCGGCAGCCGTTGCGCCTCGCCATCATGGAAGCGACCCGGATTCTCACCGAGGCCGGGGTGGCGTCACCGCGCTCGGACGCGGAGATCATCGCCTCCCATGTCCTCGGCGTCGAACGCGGCCGCCTCCCGATGGTGCCGCTGGTGGACCCGCCGGTCATCGACGCGATCGGCCAGCTGGTGAACCAGCGCGCCAAACGGATCCCGCTGCAGTACCTCACCGGCTGGGCCGCGCTCGGCGACATCACGGTCAATGTCGGCGCCGGGGTGTTCGTCCCCCGCCCGGAGACCGAACTGCTCCTCGAATGGGGCCTCAAGCTGCTGCACGGGCGCGAGTACCCGGTGGTGGTCGATCTGTGCACCGGTTCCGGCGCGCTGGCGCTGGCCGTGCAGCACGCGCGCCCGGACGCCGTCGTCTACGCCGTCGACATCGACGCACAGGCGCTCGCCTGGGCCCGGCACAACGCCGACGTCCACGCCGACGCGGGGGACACGCCCATCCGGCTGTACTCCGGCGACGTCGCGGACAGCACGATGTTCGCCGAGCTCGACGGGCTCGTCGACCTCGTCCTGTGCAACCCGCCGTATGTGCCGGAAGGCACGCCCGTGCCGGCGGAGGTCGCCGAGCACGACCCGCCGCGGGCGGTGTTCGCGGAGGAGAGCGGGCTGGCCGTGATCCGGCACGCGATCGCCGCGGCCGCGCGGTTGCTGCGGCCCACCGGCGGGATGGCGATCGAGCACGACGACACGCACGGCTCCGCCGTCCCGGCGCTGGTGCGCGCGCGTCGGGTGCTGACCGACGTACAGGGCCACCTCGACCTCGCCGGACGGCCGCGGTTCGTCACCGCTTTGCGCGTCTCCTGACGTCTTCCTCGCGTTTCGTCCTCTGGATGCGGTAGTTGCGCGTGCAACTACCGCACCCAGAGGACGAAACGCGGGAGAGCCGGGCCGGGTAGTTAGCGGGACTCACGACTTCCGGCGGTGCCCAGGGCAAAGGCCACCTCCTAACGTCGGACAAGGCCGCCTGATCGGCGGTCCGACTGGGAGGTGTACCCCGATGCGATCGTCTCTCCGACGAGCCCCACTCAGAACACTCGCCGTCCTCGCCACCGTCGTACTGCTGCCGGGTCTGGTCGCGCAGCCCGCGTCCGCCGCCGCGCCGGTGCAAGGCTGGCCCGCCCCGATCGACGGGTCGACCTGGGAGAACCAGGACCACATGACGTGGGACGACTACCGCAAGCCGCCCGGCACCAACTGGGCCGATCCCGCGCTGAAGCCGACCAAACGGATGTTCAAGGGCGCCGTGGTCCTCGCGGACTACCCGGACCAGGAATTCGCCGTCACGCAGGCCCCGCATTCGACGGTGTTCGGCAACCCCGGCCCCGCCGCCAGCAACATCCCCCGCGCGAACGTCGCCAAGTTCTATCAGGACTTCCTCAACAAGCCGCAGACGCTCAACCGCGGCCACACGATCAACGAGTACTGGATGGAGGACTCCGGCGGCAGGCTGGGCGTCGAACTGACCGCGTTCGGCCCGTACCGGCTGCCGGGCAAGTCCTTCGAATACGGCATGGAGTTCCAGCCCGACGCCTGTCCGCCGGGTGCGAACTGCAAGCGTGACCTGCGCACCGACGCGGGTGCGGCGTGGCGCGCGGACGTGGGTGACGTCGCCAAGCAGTTCGACTTCATCTTCTACCTTTCCGCCGGTCAGGACGAGAGCGCGACCTGGCAGGAATTCGGCGTGATGAAATTCGGCGAGCCGGGCAACGTGCCCGACGAATTCGGCCCCGGTGTCGCGGGCATGCCGAACGCCGCGGCCACCCGCTACGTTCCGTGGACCTCGTGGAAATCGGCGGCGAGCATCTGGCCGAACGCGGTCACCGGCTCGTCGACCCAGGCGGAAAGCTCGGGTCAGGCGGTTTACGCGCACGAATTCAGCCACATTCTCGGTATCGGCGACAACTACAACAACCCGTTCGGCAATCCGCCGTCCCGCGCCTACACCGGACCGTGGGAAATGATGTCCCGCGGCACCTTCAACGGCCCTGGCGGACCGCACACCCGCTGGCAGATCCCGGCGACGCAGGGCGGTTCGATGGGGGCGCATCACATGCTGCGCACCAAGATGAAGCTCGACATCGTCGATCCCGAAGACGTACTCAAGCTCGACCGTGACCAGCTCGCGAAGTCCGGCCCGGTTTCGGCGCGGATCACGGCGCGTTCGGTACTGCCTGGGCAGGGCGCCTACACCGGGATCAACATCGCGCTCACCGGCGGGGACCGTTCGCCGAAATGCGATCGCTCGAAGGACCCGTTCTGCGACGGCGGCGGATACGACAATTACACCGTCGAGGTCGTCGACCGGATGGGCAGCGATTCCTTCGCCCCCGATTCCGGCGTCATCATCGCGAAGACCAAGAACCAGGACAACGCCCCGTTCGAATGGATCGTCGACGCGAATCCGGCCGACATCGGCATGACCGACTACAAGAAGCCGGACGGCACCGCGGTGCCGATCACCATCGGCGACTACCGCCAGCTCAACGACGCCGCGTTCAAGGCGGGCACCGGTTCGGCGAGCAAGTACGAGTACACCGACGAGGCGAACCGGCTTAAGTTCCTGGTCTCGGACGTCGAACGCGACCGCAAGGGCGTTCTGTCCTACGTGGTCACGGTGGCCTCGCTCGACGGAGCCGGCACACAGGCCAGGGGTGTTTCGCTGTGGCCGTCGGCCCCGGCGTTCGCCAAGCAGGGGCTCGCGAGCTGCTCGTTCCCGGTGTTCAACACGGGCGACGCGAAGGGCGCGGCCGCACCTTTCGACACCGACACCTACCGTCTGAGCGCGTCGACCAGCGCGAAGGGCTGGGAGGTCCGGCTGCCGAACGAGCTGTCCACCGTCCCGTTCGGCGGGCGGTCGTCGGCGACGGCGCACGCCAAACGGGCCGCGGGCGGTGACCACGTCGCGCACATCAAGCTGACCGCGACGTCGATCGCCGACCCCGGCAAGACGGCGACGTCGTTCTGCACCGCTTTCGCCTTCTGACCCAGCGCGGCTCGTGAGTGAGAAGTGTCGTTGGCGGGGCCTGCGCCTTTGCCGGCGTCCAGTACATGATGGCCCCCTTCCTTGCGTCTAGCGCAAGGAAGGGGGCCATCATGTACTGGAGAAGGTGTGAAGGTCGGGTTGCTCGGCTGAACCGAGGGCAAGGAGGCCTTTACGCGCCGCCGTAGGCAGCTAGAACACCCTTGGCTAGAACGACACTCACCATTCACGACCAACGCGAGGCGTTCGGTGCAGGGCTGACCCGTGCGAAGGTTCCGACCGTCATCACCCCGCACGAGTCCGCAGCGCTAGGCTCAGGCGCCATGAGCGCGGTGTACGACTGCAGCAAGCGTGAAACGCGGGCCGACGGGCTCGCCGCGGCGGCGAGCGCGGTGCGCTCCAGCCGCCTCGTCGTCCTTCCGACCGACACGGTCTACGGCATCGGCGCGGACGCCTTCGACGGCGGCGCCGTCCAGTCCCTCCTGCGGGCCAAGAACCGCGGCCCGGACATGCCGGTCGGCGTCCTCGTCGGCTCCTGGTCCACTGTGGACGGACTGGTGCTCGGTACCCCGCCGCAGGCCCGCGCGCTCATGGAGGCCTTCTGGCCGGGCGACCTCTCCATCGTCCTGCCGCACGCGCCGAGCCTGCAGTGGGATCTGGGCCAGTCACGCGGAACGGTGATGTTGCGCATGCCGCTGCACCCGGTCGCGCTGGAGCTGCTGCGTGACGTCGGCCCGATGGCGGTCTCCAGCGCCAACGTCTCCGGTCAGCCGCCCGCCTCCACCGCGCAGGAAGCGGTCGACCAGCTCGGTGACAGTGTCGCGGTGTACCTCGACGGCGGATCCACCGGCGCGCCCGTTCCGTCCACGATGGTCGATCTCACCGGCGACGAACCGGTCATCCTGCGGGAGGGCGCGGTCAGCCGCGCCGCGGTCGCGGAAGTACTGGGTGTGCCCGCGGAGTCACTCGCCTGATCCACCGGGTGTCAGTACCGTTGGCCGCCGTATCCCTCCAGCGCGGTAGCGTGTTCGAGTGACTTGGACCTCGGCGGCGTAACGCACCATGCCTCCTACGCAAGGCCTCCCGATCCGGGAATACCTCCTCGTCGCCCTCACCGCGGCGGCCGTTACCTTCCTGCTCACCGGTGTGGTGCGCCGGGTCGCCATCCGGATCGGGGCGATCGCCAACCCGCGGGCCCGTGACGTCCACGTCACCCCGATCCCGCGGATGGGCGGGATCGGCATCTTCCTCGGCGTCGCCGCCGCGATGGGGCTCGCGCACCAGCTGCCCGCGTTGAGCCGGGGCTTCGACTTCTCCTTCGACTCGCTGGGTGTCCTGCTCGCCGCCGGGGTGATCTCCCTGATCGGCGCGCTCGACGACCGGTTCGAACTGGACGCCTGGACGAAACTGGCAGGCCAGGTCATGTGCGCCGGGATCCTGGTGATCTTCGGGGTGCAGTGGGTGTCGTTCTGGGTGCCGTGGGGTGGTGGCGGCGATTCCTTCGGCCAGGTGCTGGTGCTGGACAAGAACCAGGGCGCGCTGCTCACCGTGGTGCTGGTGGTCGTCATGGTCAACGCGATGAACTTCGTCGACGGCCTCGACGGGCTCGCCGGCGGCCTCGGTTTCATCGCCGCCGCGGCTACGTGCTCGTTCTCCCTCGGCCTGCTCGACTCGTCGGGTGGCGATGTCGGCGCGTACCCGCCCGCCCTCATCGCGGCCACGCTCGCCGGGGCCTGTCTCGGCTTCCTGCCCTACAACTTCCAGCCCGCGAAGATCTTCATGGGCGACTCGGGCTCGATGATGATCGGGCTCATGCTGGCCGGTGCGACGACGTCCGCGTCGGGCCGCGTGCCTTACCCGCAGTTCAGCGGTAAGGACGCGCTCGCGCTGCTCTCGCCGCTCGTCGTGGTCGCCGCGGTGCTGTTCGTGCCGCTGCTCGACCTGATCATGGCGGTCGTCCGCCGTACCCGTCGCGGTGAGAGCCCGTTCGCCGCGGACAAGATGCACCTCCACCACCGCCTGCTGGAGATCGGCCATTCGCAGCGCCGCGCGGTGCTGCTCATCTATCTGTGGGCGGGCCTGCTCGCGTTCGGCGCGGTTTCGGTGACGTTGTTCGACAGTGCCGCGGTCTTCTGGATCGTCGGATTCGGCTTCCTGCTGGCGACCTTGGTGTCGGTCATCCCGAGGCTGCGTTCGCGGAACCGGACTGCCTGAACCCCGAAACCGGCACGGGCCTACACTGGCGGGCTGAGACGACCAGGGAGCTTTCTGTGAGCGAGACCGAGAAGACCGTCGAGGGGGAGGAGAACCCCCACGCCAAGGTGGTTCTGCAGGCGGCCAACGCGATGACGAAGGCGTCACTGCTCATCACCCCGCCCGCGGTCCTCGTGTGCATCGTGCTGTTCACCGTCCTCAATGGAATGCCCGGACTCGTGGGTTCGGTCATCGGTGGCGTGCTCGCCATCCTGTCTTCGCTCGCGACGCTGGGCATGATGCGCTTCAGCGCGGGCATGGACCCGATGTTCGTGATGGTGATCGCTCTCGGTGGTTACGTCCTCAAGATCCTCGTCCTGTTCGGCGCGCTGACCCTCTTGCGAGGGGTCGCCTGGCTGCACCCGATGTCGCTCGGTGTCACCATGATCGTGGCCATCCTGCTGGCCGCGGGCGCGGAGTTCGCGGCCTTCCGCAAGACCAAGATCCCGACGATCATCCCCGCTTCCCGCTGATCCCGGGACCGAGGTCCTGACCTGGGACGGGACCTAGGTCCTCGGCCGATCGGGGCCAATGTAGTACGCCTGTACGGCGCGGGCGAACCTGCTGATATGGTCCGCGTATGGGCGGCGGCCTCGGCTGCCGGCTCCCGATGACGAACCCCGAACAGCAGTGTGGCGACGGTGTTGAAGCGTCCCCTCTTACCCGCTGGTAGGCGTCTGTCTCCCGGGAGCACTGCATCGAGAATCCTCGTGTGCGGAACGTGAAACCGTGTTCAGCGCATCGTGGGGTGGCCGCCTCCGACGGCCCGATACGTGTCGGGTACGTTAAGTCCAGATCGTGACGATTCCCCCGGCGGAGTGAACGCCGGCCGGGAGAACCGGAAGGAGCCCAGTGGGCGCGCTGGTACTAGCCGGGGGTGCGGAGTTCACGCCGCCTGGCGTCAAAGACTTCAACCTACCGCCGTTGTTCGGCTCCGGCTATTGGTTGAGCTTCACCAAGCCGATGTTGCTGGTGGTCATCTCCCTGATCATCATCGTCACCTACTTCATGGTGTCTTCGCGCCGGTTGAAGGTCGTCCCGGGTAAGGGACAGTTCATCGCCGAATCGCTCTACAACTTCGGCCGCAACAACATCGCGCGGGAACAGATCGGCTCTGCCGACTTCAAGCCGTTCATTCCGCTCGTACTCGGCCTCTTCAGCTTCGTGCTGGTGAACAACCTGTTCGGGATCATCCCGTTCTTCCAGTTCCCGACCATGGCGCGAATCGGCTTCCCGGTCGCTCTCGCGTTCCTTGTCGTTTACCCGGTGTACCACTACGTCGGGTTCAAGCGCCACGGCTTCAAGGGTTACCTCAAGAAGGAACTGGCACCGTCGGGCATTCCCGGATTCGTTCTGCCGCTGTACTCCACCATCGAGTTCGCGCAGAAGTTCTTCATCGCGCCGGCCACGCTGGCCATCCGGGTCTTCGCGGCGATGTTCGCCGGGCACCTCATCATCATGGTCTTCACGCTCGGCGGGAGTTTCCTGCTGACCGAGGGCGAAGGCATCGTGAAGGTCGCGTCGCCGGTGGCGTTCCTGTTCGCCATCGCGATGACGTTCCTGGAGGCCTTCATCCAGATCCTGCAGGCGTACATCTTCGCGCTGCTGTCCGCAGGGTACATCGGCGCCGCGCTGGCGTCGGAGCACTGAGAACACCAAAAGCCCCCGATCCGCGTGAGTCGCGCGGACCGAGTTTGAAGGGAAACGCACGTGAGCAACATCGTTCTTGCGCAGGCTGCCGAGGCCGCTGGCAACATCAACCCGGGTCTCGCCGCCATCGGTTACGGCCTCGGCGCCATCGGCCCCGGTATCGGTGTGGGTCTGATCTTCGCCGCGGTCATCAACGGCACCGCCCGTCAGCCGGAGGCGCAGGGCAAGCTTCAGGGCATCGCCTTCTCGACCTTCGTGCTGACCGAGGTGCTCGCGCTGATCGGTATCGTCATCTACTTCCTCGCCTCCGGCGCCTGAGTTCTTCCGACTCATCTCGCTTTAAGGAGACGTTGTGCTGAAGACCGAATTGGTGTTGGCCGCCGAAGAAGCGCCCAACCCGATCCTGCCGCACATTCCCGAGCTCATCCTCGGATTCGTCGCCTTCCTTCTGCTGCTGTTCGTTCTGAAGAAGTACGTCGTCCCCCGTTTCGAGGCGACCTACGAAGAGCGGACCAAGCTGATCGAGGGTGGCATCGAGCGGGCCGAGAAGGCGCAGGCCGAAGCCGAAGAGAACCTTGCGCAGTACAAGGCGCAGCTGGCGGAAGCCCGTTCCGAGGCCGCGAAGATCCGCGACGACGCCCGGCTCGAAGCCGAGCAGATCAAGGCGGAGCTGCGGGCCGAGGCGGAGTCCGAGTCCCAGCGCATCGTCGCCCAGGGCCAGGCTCAGCTGCAGGCCCAGAAGGCGCAGATCATCGCCGAGCTGCGCGCCGAACTCGGCCGTAACTCCGTCGAGCTGGCCAGCCGCATCGTCGGCGAGTCGCTCGCGGACGACGCGCGCCGTCACGGCACCGTGGACCGGTTCCTCGCCGAGCTGGAGACCACCGGTGCCTCCAACGGAGCGGGAAAGTAGACCAGAATGACGCTGCATGCTGCGAGCCGTGAAGCGCTCGACCTCGCCGAGAATCGTCTCGGCGAGGTACTGGCCGCCGCGGGCACCGACCCGGCGACGGTCGGCGACGAGCTGCTTTCGGTCGTCGCCCTGCTGGACCGGGAGATCGGCCTGCGCCGGGCCGTCGCCGACGGTTCGGCCACGCCCGAAGCCCGGATCGGCCTCGTTCGCGGGATCCTCGCGGGCAAGGTTTCCGAGCCGGCCCTGCAGGTGCTCGACTCCGTGGCCGGCAGCCGCTGGTCGAGCCCGCGAGAACTGACCGACGGGCTCGAGGCCCTCGGCCGCTCAGCGCTGCTCACCAGTGCGGAGAAGTCCGGGAACATCGACGCTGTCGAAGACCAGCTGTTCCGGGTCACCCGTATCGTTGCGGGTGCGCCGGAGCTCGAAAGGGCACTGTCCGACCTGACCGCCCCAGCGGAGGCGAAGCGGACTCTCGTCCGCAACCTGTTCGCCGACAAGGTGGACGTGGTCACCGAGACCCTCGTCGAGCAGGTCGTCCTGCGCGCCAAGGGCCGTGGGGTCGCCAACGCCCTCGAGCGGTTGGTCCAGCTGGCCGCGGCACGCCGTGAACGCTCGGTCGCCCAGGTGACCAGCGCGAGCGCGCTGTCCGACGAGCAGCAGGCTCGGCTGAGCGAGAAGCTCAACGCCCTTTACGGGCGGCAGCTCGCGCTGCACGTCGAGGTCGACCCGTCACTGGGCGGCGGACTCGTCGTCCGCGTCGGCGACGAGGTCATCGACGGCAGCACCGCGGGGCGCATCGACGCCCTGCGTCGCCGGTTGGCTGGCTGACCCACAACAACGACTTTGCACACTGGCACGAACGAAGCGAGAGCGGGATTGAAATGGCGGAGCTGACGATCTCCTCGGATGAGATCCGTAGCGCGATCGAGAACTACGTCTCGAGTTACGCCCCGGACGTGAGCCGGGAAGAAGTCGGCGTCGTCGTCGACGCCGGTGACGGTATCGCCCACATCGAGGGTCTTCCCTCGGCGATGGCCAACGAGCTGCTCGAGTTCCCCGGCGGGGTCCTCGGCGTGGCGCTGAACCTGGACGCGCGCTCCATCGGTGCCGCGATCCTCGGTGACTTCGAGACCGTCGTCGAAGGCCAGGAAGTCAAGCGGACCGGTCAGGTCCTCTCGGTTCCGGTCGGCGAGGGTTACCTCGGCCGGGTCGTGAACCCGTTGGGCGCCCCGATCGACGGCCTCGGCGAGATCGAGACCACCGACCGCCGCCCGCTGGAGGTCAAGGCCGCTTCGGTGGTCGAGCGCCAGCCGGTGTCGGAGCCGCTGCAGACCGGTATCACCGCGATCGACGCGATGACCCCGATCGGCCGTGGCCAGCGTCAGCTGATCATCGGTGACCGCAAGACCGGTAAGACGGCCGTCGCGGTGGACACGATCATCAACCAGAAGGCCAACTGGGAGACCGGCGACCCGAAGAAGCAGGTTCGCTGCATCTACGTCGCGGTCGGCCAGAAGGGCTCCACGATCGCCGCGGTCAAGAAGTCCCTCGAGGACGCCGGCGCGATGGAGTACACCACCATCGTCGCGGCCCCCGCGTCGGACTCCGCCGGCTTCAAGTGGATCGCGCCGTACACCGGTTCGGCCATCGGCCAGCACTGGATGTACGAGGGCAAGCACGTCCTCATCGTGTTCGACGACCTGACCAAGCAGGCCGACGCCTACCGCGCGATCTCGCTGCTGCTGCGTCGCCCGCCGGGCCGTGAAGCCTTCCCCGGCGATGTCTTCTACTTGCACTCCCGCCTCCTCGAGCGGTGCGCCAAGCTCTCGGACGAGCTGGGCGCGGGCTCGCTGACCGGTCTCCCGATCATCGAGACCAAGGCGAACGACGTGTCGGCCTACATCCCGACCAACGTCATCTCGATCACCGACGGTCAGTGCTTCTTCCAGTCGGACCTGTTCAACGCCGGCCAGCGTCCGGCCATCGACGTGGGTATCTCGGTTTCCCGCGTGGGTGGTGCCGCGCAGGTGAAGGCGATGAAGTCGGTTTCGGGTTCGCTCCGTATCGACCTGTCGCAGTACCGCGAGCTGGAGGCCTTCGCGGCTTTCGCCTCGGACCTCGACGACGCGTCGAAGGCGCAGCTCGAGCGCGGTGCGCGCCTGTACGAGGTGCTGAAGCAGCCCCAGTACTCCCCGATCCCGGTCGAGGAGCAGGTCGTCACGGTTTACCTCGGCACGAACGGGCACTACGACACGGTCCCGACCGAGGACGTGCGCCGCTTCAACCACGAGTTCATCGAATCCGCCCGTCGTAAGCACGGCGAGCTCCTCAAGGACATCCGCGAGTCGGGCAAGTTCTCCGACGAGACCGCCGCCGGGCTGGTCGACGCGGTGAACGAGTTCAAGAAGGAGTTCACCACCGCCGAGGGCAAGAGCCTCGTAGAGGTCTCCGACGCGATGGACGCCGAGAAGGTCGGGCAGGAGACCGTCAAGGTCAACAAGCCCGCACCGAAGAAGTGAGCTGATAGCTCATGGCCGCACAACTCCGAGAACTCCGGTCGCGTATCAAGGCGACCAAGTCCATCGGCAAGATCACCAAGGCGATGGAGCTCATCGCCACCGCGCGCATCACCAAGGCGCGGGCGAAGGTCGCGGCGTCCCGGCCCTACTCGGACGAGATCACGAACGTGCTCTCGGCCCTGGCCGGCGCCTCGGCCAACCTCGACCACCCGTTGCTGGTCGAGCGCCCGAACCCGAAGCGCGCGGCGGTCCTCGTGATCACCAGCGACAAGGGTCAGTGCGGTGGGTACAACTCCAACGTGCTGAAGGCGACCGAGGAGCTCCTCACGCTGCTGCGTGAGCAGGGCAAGGAGCCGGTGCTGTACGTCACCGGCAACAAGGGCCTGAGCTACTACCGGTTCCGCGGCCGCGAGGTGACCGAAAGCTGGACGGGTTTCTCCGACCAGCCCGGTTACGTCAACGCCGCGGAGGCCGGTGAGCTCATCGTCGAGTCGTTCCTGAACGGCGCCGACGACGAGGCGGGCAACGCCGACGGCATCCTGGGTGTCGACGAGATCCACGTCGTCTACACCGAGTTCGTCTCGATGCTCACCCAGCGTCCGACCGCCAAGCGCGTCGCGCCGCTGGAGGTCGAGTACACCGAGGGCGAAGAGGAGAAGCCCGAGAGCCTGCTCCCGAGCTACGAGTTCGAGCCCAGTGCCGAGAAGCTGCTCGGCGCGTTGCTGCCGAAGTACATCAACACGCGGATCTTCGCGGCGATGCTCGAGTCGGCCGCGTCCGAACTCGCCGCCCGCCGCACCGCGATGAAGGCGGCGTCGGACAACGCGAACGAACTGGTGAACACGTTGACGCGGGAGGCGAACCAGGCCCGCCAGGCGCAGATCACCCAGGAGATCTCCGAAATCGTCGGTGGGGCGAACGCTCTCACCGCAGCAGGAAGTGATGACTGATGACCAGTACTGAAGCCCGTGCCAAGGGGCGCATCGTCTCGGTGACCGGCCCGGTCGTCGACGTCGAATTCCCGCGCGGTTCCGTTCCCGACCAGTTCAACGCGCTCAAGGTCGAAATCGAGTTCGAGCAGCTCCGCAAGACGGTGACGCTCGAGGTCGCCAGCCACCTCGGTGACAACCTCGTCCGCACCATCTCGCTCCAGCCGCAGGACGGCCTCGTCCGTGGCGCCGAGGTCACCGACACCGGCGGCCCCATCACGGTGCCGGTCGGCGACAAGGTCAAGGGCCACGTCTACAACGCGCTCGGCGAGTGCCTCGACGAGCCCGGTTACGGCGACGACCTCGAGCGCTGGGGCATCCACCGTAACCCGCCTTCCTTCGACCAGCTCGAAGGCAAGACGAAGATGCTGGAGACCGGCCTCAAGGTCGTCGACCTGCTGACCCCGTACGTCGAGGGTGGCAAGATCGGCCTGTTCGGCGGTGCCGGCGTCGGCAAGACGGTGCTCATCAAGGAGATGATCACCCGTGTCGCCCGGAACTTCGGTGGTACCTCGGTGTTCGCCGGTGTCGGTGAGCGCACCCGTGAGGGCAACGACCTCTTCCTGGAGATGTCCGAGGACGGCGTCATCAACGACACCGCCCTCGTCTTCGGTCAGATGGACGAGCCGCCGGGCACCCGTATGCGGGTCGCGCTGTCCGCGCTGACCATGGCGGAGTACTTCCGCGATGTGCAGAACCAGGACGTGCTGCTCTTCATCGACAACATCTTCCGGTTCACCCAGGCCGGTTCCGAGGTGTCGACCCTGCTGGGCCGCATGCCTTCGGCCGTGGGTTACCAGCCGACGCTGGCCGACGAGATGGGTCAGCTCCAGGAGCGGATCACCTCGACCCGTGGTCGTTCGATCACCTCGATGCAGGCGATCTACGTCCCCGCGGACGACTACACCGACCCGGCCCCGGCGACGACGTTCGCCCACCTGGACGCCACCACGGAGCTTTCGCGTGGCGTGTTCCAGAAGGGCATCTTCCCGGCGGTGGACCCGCTGGCGTCGACGTCGACCATTCTCGACCCGGCCATCGTCGGTGAGGACCACTACCGCGTGGCCTCCGAGGTCATCCGGATCCTGCAGAAGTACAAGGAGCTGCAGGACATCATCGCGATCCTCGGTATGGACGAGCTCTCGGAAGAGGACAAGCTCACCGTTCAGCGCGCGCGCCGCATCGAGCGGTTCCTGTCGCAGAACATGCTGGTCGCCGAGGCGTTCACGCAGATCCCGGGCTCGACGGTGCCGCTGGCGGAGACCATCGAGTCGTTCGACCGCATCACCAAGGGCGACTTCGACCACTACCCGGAGCAGGCGTTCCTGGGTATCGGTGGCCTCGAAGACCTCGAGAAGAAGTACAAGGAAATCACCAAGAAGTGATGTTCCGATGAGCGGCGGGATCAGTGTCTACTGTGGACGCTGGTCCCGCCGTTCGCATAGTTGGAACTTTGACTATTAGACTCGGTGGCAGCACCTGAGGTGAAGGGAAGCTACGTGGCTGAGATTTCTGTCGAGCTGGTAGCCGTCGAGCGCCGTCTCTGGTCCGGTACCGCCACGTTCGTGGTGGCGCAGACCACCGAGGGCGAGATCGGCATCATGGCCGGTCACGAGCCTGTACTCGGGCAGCTCGTCGAGGGTGGCGTCGTCAAGGTGACCACCACGGACGGCGAGACCGTGACCGCCGCGGTGCACGGCGGTTTCCTGTCGGTCACCGCGACCGGCGTGAGCATCCTCGCCGAGAGCGCGGAGCTTTCGGACGAGATCGACGTCGACGCGGCCAAGAGGGCGCTGAGCGGCGAAGACGAGCAAGAGCGGGCTAGGGCGACCGCCCAGCTCCGCGCGGCCGGTCAGTCAGTCTGACCGGGCGAAGGACAGGGGCCGGGCCGTGGAAATCGCCGTGGGTGTTCTCGGGGCCCTGACCATCCTGGCCGTGCTCGCGGCCTGGTATTCGTTGCGATGGGTCCGGATGCGCCGCGGTGGCGGCGTGAGCGTCGCGCTGCGGTGGCGTCCGGACGAGGCGCGGTCCAGCTGGCATCTGGGGCTGGGCCGCTACGAGGGCGAGCAGTTCGTCTGGTTCCGCGTCTGGAGCCTGCGGACCGGCCCTGACCGCGTGTTCGAGCGCGTGAGCATGGAGGTAGCGGACAGGCGCGACCCGTCCGGTACCGAGGCGTACGCCGTCCCCGAAGGTTCGATCGTCCTGCGGTGTGAGTCCGCCACGCAGGAGGCGATCGAGATCGCGATGGGCCCCGGCGCTCTCACCGGCTTCCTCTCCTGGCTTGAGTCGGCCCCGCCCGGACGTCGGCTTCCGCGCGCTTCCTGAATCGGTTCCGCCGAGACGTCGTATGCTCGCGGCGTGACCATCGTCGACATCCCCGGTTCGAAGTCGATCACCGCCCGAGGCCTGTTCCTCGCGGCCGCCGCGCCCGGCACGACGGTGCTGAGCAGGCCACTGCGCTCGGACGACTCCGAGGGCTTCGCCGAGGGGCTGCTCAAGCTCGGCTACCAGGTCACCCGCTCCGATGAGGAGTGGACCATCGAGGGCCGTCCCGAAGGCCCCGCCGTCGACAGCGCCGACGTCTTCTGCCGCGACGGCGCCACCACCGCGCGTTTTCTCCCCGCGCTGGCCGCCGCCGGCCACGGGACCTTCCGGTTCGACGCTTCCGAGCAGATGCGTGCCCGCCCGCTGGGGCCGCTCACCGACGCGCTGCTCGAACTGGGGGTTGATCTCACCTTCGAAGGCTCGCCAGGACACCATCCGCTGGCGGTACGGGCCGCCGGGATCAGGGGCGGGGCGCTCACGCTGGACGCGGGGCTGTCGTCACAGTTCCTGACCGCGTTGCTGCTGGTCGGCCCGCTGACCGCAGAGGGACTGCGGATCACCGTGACCGACCTCGTTTCGGTGCCGTATGTCGAGATCACCATCGCGATGATGCGGCGTTTCGGCGTCGAGGTCGTCCGGGACGGTGACACGTTCGTCGTGCCGCCCACGCCGTATCGGGCCTGCCGCTACGAGATCGAGCCCGACGCTTCGACGTCGAGCTACTTCTTCGCCGCCGCCGCGCTGACCGGGCGTTCCGTGACGATTCCGGGACTGGGCGCGGGCGCGTTGCAAGGGGATCTTCAGTTCGTCGAGGTCCTGCGGCAGATGGGCGCGGACGTCGAGGTGGGTTCGGACGCGGTCACCGTGACCGGAACGGGCGGGTTGCGCGGAGTCACGGTGAACATGCGCGACATCTCCGACACCGTGCCGACGCTCGCGGCCATCGCGCCGTTCGCGGACGGGCCGATGCGGATCGAGGACGTCTACAACACCCGGATCAAGGAATGCGACCGGCTGGCCGCCTGCGAGGAGAACCTGCGCGCGATGGGCGTCGCGGTCGAAACGGGGCGGGACTGGATCGAGATCCAGCCGGGCGCGCCGACGGGGACGCTCGTGAAGTGCCGCCGGGATCACCGGATCGCGATGGCGTTCAGCGTCACGGGGCTGCGTACCGCGGGGATCACACTGGACGATCCGGGTTGCGTGAAGAAGACGTTCCCCGGCTTCCATGACGCCCTCGCCACACTCCGGGCTTCCTGGGGCCTTTAGACCTGGTCTCGAAACTCGGCGTGTCGCTAGGCGACCAACGGCCCGCCCCTGGCTCCGCACCGCCTGCCTGTGGACCCGGCCCGACGGACCGGAGGCCTGTCAGGGAGACTGGGGGCCAGTGCCCGCCCTCTCGACCTGGAGTCTTTGATGCCGCAAGGGACCGTCCGTTGGTTCGACGCCGAACGGGGTTTCGGCTTCCTCGCGCCCGAGGACGGCTCGCCGGACGTGTTCGTGCACGCCTCCGAGATCGTCGGGGACGGCGGCGCGAAAGTGCTCCGCGAGGGTCAGGCCGTCGTGTTCGAGGTCGGCGAGAACGACCGCGGGCCCCAGGCGCTGAGCGTTCGCGTCACCGCCGATGCGGCCACCGGCAGCGCCGTGGGCCTGCTCGGCACCGTCAACTGGTACGAGCCGGGCAAGGGGTACGGCTTCGCGTCGCCGGACGGCGGCGGCGCCGATATCTTCGTGCACAGCTCCGCCATCGTGACCGGCGGCGTGGTCACCGAGGGGCAGCGGGTGGCCTTCCTGATCGTCGAAGGCGAGCGCGGCCCGCAGGCCGGGCACGTGATCCCGCTGGGAGCAGGGGCCGGCTCACCCGCTGCGGCTGGTATCGCGGACGGTGCCGACGGCACGGTGGCCTGGTACGACGAGGACAAGGGCTTCGGCTTCATCAACCCCGACTCCGGCGCCGGGGACGTCTTCGTTCACGCCCGGGCCCTGGCCGAGGGGCTGACGTGGCTCGCGGAGGGCGACCGCGTCGCCTACGAGGTGGCTAGTGGAGACAAGGGCCCGCAGGCCCGCGACGTGCACCTGGTCCGGGGCGCCGAGCCCCAGACGGCGCCGCAGCGGTCGGCGCCTGCCGCGGCCGCAGGGCCGGCGGCGCGGGACGTGCCCGTACGAGGCGGGGAGGGTGTTGTCGCGCGCTACGACGACGACCGCGGCTTCGGCTTCATCACCCCGGACGCAGGCGGCGACGATCTCTTCGTCCACGTGTCCGTGATCATGGGGTCGGAGCCGCTGCAGAAGGGTGACCGGGTCCGGTACGCGGTGCGTCAGAGCGACCGGGGCCCGCAGGCCGACCGCATCGAACGCCTCTGAAGAGGCGGCCCTACCGAGGGCCGCCTGTCGGTGTGCCCGGAACCGCATCCGAGCTGCTCGGGTAGGTCTCGCCAGCGGCAGCCGGTGTCGAGCACGAACAAAATCCCCTCTAGCGCGGCACGGTCATCGACCCGGGGCCGCCCACCCGGACCGCGCGGCGCTGGTCGGGACGGGATCAGGGGTTCGATCAGCTCCCACAACCGGTCTTCGACCCGCCGCTGCTGCGTCGTCTTCGCCACGACTGCCCACGATCGACGACCAGGACCGGCAGGTTACGCAGTGACACACCCTTGAGTTTTGAGACCAGGTCTTAGTCCGCTAAATGCACCGAAGAAACATGGGATCATCACGAAGCGGCATTTCTACCGGGTTCCCGACGTGATACCCGTCTATTCTCGGCTTATGACTCAGAGCGAGGACGCGAACCGCTGGAGCCACCTTCCCGAGCCCGTGTCCCTGGAGGACACGATCACGATGAAGGCGATCGACCCGGGCAAGGACGGCACACCCGAAGTCGACCTCGAGCGCTATTGGGCAGCACAGGAACAGGGCCGATTGTGAGCTGAAGGACGCTTTCCCCGCAGCCGATGCGGGGAAAGCGTCCTTCACCGCTTCTTACGCGGAGAAAGTCCGCTTCAGCTCGCGCCGCCGGGCTGCCACAGGATGTCGCCGTCCGGGTTCGCCAGCCGGGACAGGATGAACAGCAGATCCGAAAGCCGGTTCAGGTACTTGATCGCCAGCTGGTTCGTCGTGGCCTGCTCGGCCTCGTACAGCGCCCAGCCGGAGCGCTCGGCCCGCCGGGCGACCGTGCGGGCCTGATGCAGGAAGGCCGCGCCCGGGGTGCCACCCGGCAGGATGAACGACGTCAGCTTCGGCACGCGCTCGTTGAATTCGTCGCACCAGCCTTCGAGCCGCTCGATGTACCGCTCGGTGATGCGCAGCGGTTCGTACGGCGGGTTCTCCACGATCGGCGCGCACAGATCCGCGCCGACGTCGAAGAGATCGTTCTGCAGCGCACGCAGGACCTCGGCGATCTCCGCCGTCAGACCGCCCATCGCGAGGGCGAGCCCGATGACGGAATTGGCTTCGTCGACATCGGCGTACGCGGCCAGCCGCGGCGACGTCTTCGGCACCCGTGAGCCGTCGCCGAGCGCCGTGGTTCCGTTGTCGCCGACCTTCGTGTACACGCGGTTGATGCGAACGACCATGAAACCGACTCTACCGGCCCGGCGTAAGGCAAATCGGGACGAGAGGGCATGATTGGCGCCCATGAGTGAGCACTTCGACGTGCACGGCGGAGCACGGCTGGTCGGCGAGGTCGACGTGGTCGGGGCGAAGAACAGTGTCCTGAAATTGATGGCCGCGGCCCTGCTGGCCGAGGGCACCACCACCATCACGAACTGCCCCCAGATCCTGGACGTCCCGCTGATGGGCGACGTCCTCCGCAGTGTGGGTTGCGACGTCGTCATCGACGGTGACACCGCGAAGATCACCACCCCCGCCGAGCTGTCGCACCGCGCCGATTCGGCCGCGATGGGCAAGCTGCGCGCGTCCGTCTGCGTATTGGGGCCGTTGGTCGGCAGGCTCAAGCAGGCCGTCGTGGCGCTACCGGGTGGTGACGCGATCGGCTCGCGGCCGCTGGACATGCACCAGAACGGCCTCCGCAAGCTGGGCGCCACCAGCACCATCGAGCACGGCTGCGTCGTGGCGAAGGCCGACGGCCTGCGGGGCGCGCAGATCTGGCTGGACTTCCCGAGTGTCGGCGCCACCGAGAACATCCTGATGGCCGCCGTCCTCGCCGAGGGCACCACGGTCATCGACAACGCCGCGCGCGAGCCCGAGATCGTCGACATCTGCACGATGCTCACCGACATGGGCGCGAAGATCGAGGGCGCGGGCACCTCGACCCTCACCGTCGAGGGCGTCGAGAAGCTGAACCCGACCGAGCACCGCGTGATCGGCGACCGGATCGTCGGCGCGACGTGGGCGTTCGCCGCCGCGATGACCCGGGGCGACCTGACCGTCCGCGGCGTCAACCCGCACCACCTGGACCTGGTCCTCGACAAGCTCCGCCTGGCGGGCGCCGAGGTCGAGACGTTCGACGGCAAAGGCTTCCGGATCGTTCAGCCCGAGCGGCCGAAGGCGGTCGACTGGGTGACGCTGCCGTACCCCGGCTTCGCGACCGACCTGCAGCCGTTCGCGGTGGCGCTCTCGGCGGTGGCCGACGGGACGTCGATGATCACCGAGAACATCTACGAGGCTCGGTTCCGGTTCATCGAGGAGATGATGCGGCTCTCCGGCGACGCGCGCACCGACGGGCACCACGCCGTCGTCCGTGGCGTGGAGCGGCTTTCCAGCGCGCCGGTGTGGGCGTCGGACATCCGGGCGGGCGCCGGGCTGGTGCTCGCCGGGCTGTGCGCCGACGGCGTCACCGAGGTCTGGGACGTCTTCCACATCGACCGCGGCTACCCGCATTTCGTGGAGAACCTCAACCGGCTCGGCGCCCGCATCGAGCGCGTCGCGGGGGAACCCGAGCGAGCATGACTCAACGCGCGTTCTGACCCCTATTCAGCACTCACGACTTCCGGCGGAACCGCGCGAAGTGACCAAAGAGGACACTTTCGAGGTGCTTGCGGCTCAGCCGTGGGCCTCTACGCCCGAGTCGCGATCAGGGCAGGGCGACGAACGCCGCGAGGAAGTCCCGCGACGTCGGCGAGTCCAGCCGGTAGGTGACGTTGGTGGCGTAGCAGGGGCCGTCACCGGTGATGGTCGTCGACACGAGGACGCGCTCGCCGCCGATGGTGGCGAAGTTCGGCCCGCCCGAATCGCCGTAGCAGGCGCCGCCGTTGCCCTGGGGCGCCGTCATCGCGAGCCGCACCCACGTGTTGTTCAGCGCGTTGAAGGTGACGGGCGCCTTCATCCGGACGCCACCGCCAGGGTGAGTGTGCCCGCCAGGGCCGTTCACGGCTTCCTGCGTGCCGTAGCCCGCGACCACGAACGGCGTCGAGTTCAGGCCCTGCGGACCGAGTGCGTCGAGCTGGCCCATTCGGGGCAGCTTGGCGGGGGTGAAGGTCCAGTGTGCGGCGACCTGTTCGGCAGGCAGCTGGACGACGGCGATGTCGTGCGAGTCGGCGGAGTTGCCGGGATAGCCGGGCTCGCTGTGCGCGACACCCGCCACGGCGACGGCCTTCGCGATCGCGGTCGGGTTGCCTGGGTACTTCTTCGCGGCCGCGTCCAAGCCCGCCTGTACGTCCTGGTCGAGCGAGACGTAGAACCGCACGTCGGACGGCCAGTCGGTGGTGCAGTGCGCGGCGGTGAGGAACGTGTCGGCGTCGACCATGGTGCCGGAGCACACCCAGTCGACCCGGTCGGGCGTCGCCGGGTCGCCGTCGTTGTCCCAGGTGGCGATGAGCGCGCCGACTTCCGTGCGTTCCGGTGCCGGGGTGGCGTGGTAGGAGTTGATGGCGGGCGCGGCGTTGGCGCCGCCCAGTAGCAGGGCGGCGGCCAGCGCCGCGACGGTGGCGGCGGGGGTGAACCTCACGAACGGCCTCCTCGGCTGAGTGCTTCCGGAGACGGCATTCAACGTGGTGGACGGCCCGAAAGTCAGCCGCCGAAAGTAGTCACGCGTCCCGGCGCCGCCGGGTTCCCGCGAACACCGCGGCACCGCCCGCGGTCAGCAAGCCCAGCCCGGTCAGCAGCGCGGGTTCGAACTCGAAACCGGTCTTGGCCAGCGAAGGAGAGCTCGCGACGGCGACGTCGGCGCGGGGTGCGGCGGCCGCGGCGACGGGGGCCGCCACCGGCACGACAGCGGGAACGACGACCTCGGCGCGCGGTCCCCCGGGTGGGGGAGTCTCGACCGGCGGGTTCGTGGCGGGCGGTGTCCGGTCCGGTACGCAGGCGGTATGCGCCGGGTTGCCGCGGCCGACACCGTGGTTGCGGTCGCATTCGTAGCCCGCGTTGGCGTCCGAGCCGCCGGGCAGCTGGCCGCGCGGGTTCTTGTTGTCCGCCTTGCCGACGCAGCCCGCGCAAGGCTTCCCGACGGCTTCGCCACCGCCGTTGCCGTTGGCGGACGGCGATCCGTCCCGCGTGGAGTCGTACGGCCCGTGCTTGTTCGCGCCGTGCCCGGAGAAGTCCGCTTTGGACGGCGGCTGCGGTTTGGTGGTGTCCTGAGCGTGACCGGGCGGGGTGCCGCCGTTGCCGTGCTCGACGGCGTCGGCCACGCCCGCGCCGAAAAGAACGAGGGAGAAGGCGGCTCCGGCGATAACGCCGTAGGTCTTCTTGTTCATCGAAGCCTCCTAAGTCGCGCCCATTGCGACATATGGAGTATCGCGTGAACGACCGTAGGGGTTACTCGAACACGAGCGCGGCGCCGAAACCGACCAGCGCGGTGCCGGTGACGCCGTCGAGCGCGCGGCGGACCTTGCGGCGTTCCAGCCAGGTCCGCACCCGGTGCACGAAGAACAGCAGCACCATCAGCCAGATGAAGCCCAGTACCGCGACGGTGTAGGCGAGCAGCAGCGCGTGCCACGCGGACGTCGTCGCGGGGTCGAGGAACTGCGGGAGGACCGACAGATACAGGACGAGGACCTTCGGATTGGTGATGTTGGAGACGAAACCTTCGCGGAAGCGGCGGAATCCGCCCGCCCGTTGGTGTTTCACCGCCTCGACGCCGGAGTAGTCACCCCGCCACGCGCCGCGCAGCGCCTGGAAACCGAGGAAGACCAGGTAGGCCGCGCCGAGCCACTTGAGCGTCACGAACACGGGCTGCGACTGCGCGATCACGACCCCGAGGCCGAGTGCGGCGGCGGTGCCCTGGACGACGTTGCCCACGAAGATGCCGGCTGTGGCGAGGAATCCCCCGTGGCTGCCGCCGGACAGCGAATTCTTGAGCATCACCATCGTGTCCGGGCCGGGGGCGAGGACGATCAGGACGACGATGAGCAAATAGCTGCTGTACGAACTCCAGGTCACAGTGGCACACGCTAGACGCCGCGCGCGGACGAGTCTCGCGGATTTCGGTCACAGTGCCCGGCGAGGTGGCGGGGCGTTCTTCCCCCGGACGATGCAGCGAGAGACCGACGATCGGACACTGTCACCCGGGAGAGTCGCGGGTAGTGTGCCTTGGCATGCATGAGGGGCAGATCGACCTCCTGCCGGGCGAACGGGTCATCTGGGCCGGGCACCCGGTGCGCAGGCCCCTCTTCAACCCCGGTGACTACTTCAACGTCCCGTTCGGTTTGCTCTGGCTGGGCGGCGTCACCGTGTTCTTCTTCCACCACCACGAAACGGCGTTCCTTGTGATCGCCTGGTCGGTGCTCACCGTGGCGGGCGTCTTCCATCTCGCCGGCAGGCCGCTCATCCGCTATCTCCGGCTCGCCTCGACAACTTACGCGGTGACGGACGGCCGGGTCCTCGCGACCAGTTCCCTGGTGCGCCGCAAGGACGAGTCCGCGTCGCTGGCGGAGTTGGACGACCCCGTCGTCACACCGGGACCCGGCAAGACCGGGACGATCACGTTCGGCAGGCTCGGCGTGCTGGCGTGGGCGTCGGCGAATTACGGCACCGGCCACGGCAAGGGCAGGCAGGCGCCGGTCATCCTGGTGGGGGTCAGCGAGGTCGGCAAGGTGCGCGAGAAGCTGGCGAAGGCCGTCGAAGAGGCGCGGCAGCGCAACAAGCCGCCAGAGGTCCACGCCGTCGGAGAATGACCCGACTGTGTTCGATTCAGCCACCGAGAATGACTCGACTGTGTTCGATACAACTGCGCGGCCGATGTTACCGGCCGGTACACTCGGTGGGTCGTCCAGCGCCGGAGGTGCACCGTGCCCTATCCCACGGACCGTGAACGGGACCGACCCTGGGTGATGCGGACCTACGCCGGTCACTCGTCCGCGGCCGCGTCCAACGAGCTTTACCGACGCAACCTCGCCAAGGGACAGACGGGTCTCTCGGTCGCCTTCGATCTGCCGACGCAGACCGGTTACGACCCGGATCACCAGCTCTCCAAGGGTGAGGTCGGCAAGGTCGGCGTCCCGATCTCGCATCTCGGGGACATGCGGCGCCTGTTCGACGGCATCCCGCTCGCCGAGGCCAACACGTCGATGACGATCAACGCGCCCGCCATGTGGCTGCTGGCGCTCTACGTCTCCGTGGCGCGCGAGCAGGCCGAAGCCGAGGGCCGCGACGTGGACGAGGTGCTGGCCAAGCTCACCGGCACCACCCAGAACGACATCATCAAGGAATACCTCTCCCGCGGCACCTACATCTTCCCGCCGGGCCCGAGCCTCCGCCTGATCACCGACATGATCGCGTGGACGGTGCACCACGTGCCGAAGTGGAACCCGATCAACATCTGCAGCTACCACCTGCAGGAAGCCGGTGCGACGCCGACGCAAGAGGTCGCGTACGCGCTGTGCACCGCCATCGCCGTCCTCGACGCCGTCCGGGATTCCGGCCAGGTCGAAGAGGCCGACATGGCCAAGGTGGTCGCGCGGATCTCCTTCTTCGTCAACGCCGGGGTGCGGTTCGTCGAAGAGATGTCGAAGATGCGCGCCTTCACCGCGCTCTGGGACGAGATCACCCGTGATCGTTACGGCGTAACGGATCCGAAGGCGCGGCGGCTGCGCTACGGCGTCCAGGTCAACTCGCTGGGACTCACCGAGGCTCAGCCGGAGAACAACGTCCAGCGCATCGTGCTGGAAATGCTCGCGGTCTCGCTTTCCCGCGGCGCCAGGGCTCGCGCGATCCAGCTGCCCGCCTGGAACGAGGCGCTCGGCCTGCCCCGGCCGTGGGACCAGCAGTGGGCGTTGCGGATGCAGCAGGTGCTGGCCTTCGAAACTGACCTCCTGGAATACGAGGACATCTTCGACGGCTCGCACGTCATCCAGGCCAAGGTCGACGAGATCATGGCGGGCGCACGGGAGGAGATCGCGCGGGTGCGGGATCTCGGCGGCGCGGTCGCGGCCGTCGAGAGCGGCTACATGAAGTCGCAACTCGTCGCCTCGCTCGCCGAGTACCGGCGCGGTATGGAGAACGGCGAGCGGATCCTGGTCGGGGTCAACAAATTCGACACCACCGAGCCGTCGCCACTGCAGGCCGAAGGTGCCAAGGCGATCGAAACGATCGACCCGGCCGTCGAGAAGCAGGCCGTCAGCGCGATCGAGGAATGGCGGGCGCGCCGCGACAACGCGGCCGTCGAGTCTTCGCTGGAGAAGCTGAAGGCCGTCGCGAAAACTTCGGAGAATCTGTTCGAGGCCACGATCGACTGCGCCCGCGCCGGCGTCACCACCGGTGAATGGTCGGGGGCGCTGCGCGAGGTGTTCGGCGAATACCGCGCTCCCACCGGGGTTTCCGCGTCCGCGGCGGCGGGCGAGGGCAACGAGGAGATCCGCCGCGTGCGTGACCGGGTCAAGGCGACGAGCACCGAGATCGGCGAGCGGCTGCGGATCCTGGTCGGCAAACCCGGTCTCGACGGGCATTCCAACGGCGCCGAGCAGGTGGCCGTGCGGGCGCGTGACGTCGGTTTCGAGGTGGTGTACCAGGGGATCCGGCTCACCCCGGAACAGATCGTCGCGGCCGCCGTCCAGGAGGGCGTGCACGTGGTCGGGCTTTCGGTGCTCTCGGGTTCGCATCTCGAGGTCGTGCCGCAGGTCGTGGACGGGCTGCGAGCCGCGGGCGCGGGCGACATCCCGGTCATCGTCGGCGGCATCATCCCGCCCGACGACGAGAAACTCCTTCTGGAGCGCGGGATCGCGCGGGTCTTCACGCCCAAGGACTACGAACTCACCGACATCATGGACGGAATTGTCGGATTGGTGCGTGAGCGCCACGGTCTGAGCACCTAAAGTCACCGTAAATCTCGGTACCGTAACGGCGGATGGTGAGTGAGCCGCTCACGCTGCCCGGACAAAGGTACCCACCTACGTTTCGATTAAACCGATTGATCGAAACGAGGTGCCGCTATGGTGCACGGCGAGTGGTCGAGGCGGGAGTTCTTCCGGCGGTCCGCGGTCCTGGGGGCGGTGACGATCGGCGGTCCGGTGCTGTTGGCGGCGTGCACGTCGACGTCTTCCGGAGACGCGTTACAGGCGGCCAAGAGCGCGAAGAAGATCAAGATCGGAATCGCGAACGAAGCGCCTTACGGCTTCACCGATCAGAGTGGCAAGGTGACCGGCGAGGCGCCCGAAGTCGCCCGCGCCGTCTTCAAGGCCATGGGTATCGACAACGTCGAAGCCGAAGCGGTCTCCTTCGACCAGCTGATCCCCGCGCTCAACGCCAGGAAGTACGACGTCGTCGCGGCCGGGATGAACATCAAAAAGGAACGGTGCGACGCCGCGGCCTTCTCGATCCCCGACTACTCGGCGCTGACCGCTTTGCTGGTGCCGAAGGGAAACCCGCAGCAGGTCATGAAGTTCGAGGACATCGCCGCGAAGAAGGTCAAGGTCGCCGTGCTCTCGGCCGCTGTCGAGAAGGGCTACGCCATCGATTCCGGTGTCGCCGAAGACCAGATCGTCACGCTCGATTCGCAGGACAACATGCTCCGCGCGGTCACCGACGGCCGGGTCTACTGCGCCGCGCTCACCGACATCTCCCTCAAGGACGTGCTGAGCAAGAGTCCTGGCGCGGCAGCCGAAGTAACCCCCGGCTTCGATCCGATGAAGGACGGCAAGCCGGTGATCTCCGCCGGCGCCTTCGTCTTCCGCAAGGACGACAACCCCTTGCGCGAGGCGTTCAACGCCGAGCTCAAGAAACTGCACGACAGCGGCGAATGGACCAAGATCGTGACGCCGTTCGGTTTCTCGGCGGACAACCTGCCGAAGGCCGACGTCACCACCGAAAAACTCTGCGCGGTGTGACGGGGCTGACGTCATGTCGTCGTCGGTATCGCATATCATCACGACTGTCCTCAGTGGACTTACAGCGACCGTCACCGCCGCGCTCGGCGGTATCGCGCTCACCGTGGTGCTCTCCCTTCTCGCCGGGCTCGCGCTGAGATCGCCGTCCCGGACGGTGCGGGGGATTTCCCGCGGCTACGTCGAGATCTTCCGTGGCACCTCGGAAGTCGTCCAGTTGTTCTGGCTGTACTTCGTGCTTCCGGTACTGGTCGGCCTGCAACTGGTCCCGCTGTTCGCGGGGATCCTGGTGCTGGGGCTCAACCACGGGGCCTACGGCGCGGAAATCGTCCGAGGCGCGGTGAACTCGGTCCCACGCGCGCAGTTCGAAGGCGCCATCGCGCTCAACCTGACCCCCGCCCAGCGGATGCGGCGGGTGATCCTGCCGCAGGCGTTCGCGGAAATGCTGCCGCCGTTCAACAATCTCTTCATCCAGTTGCTGAAGAGCACCGCGCTGCTGTCGTTCATCGGCGTTCCGGAGATGGCGCGCCAAGGTGAATTGCTGCGGCCGGTGTTCAGCGCCGAAATCGGCTGGATCTACGGCACGGAACTCGTGCTCTATCTGCTGCTCGCGCTCATGATCACCAGTGGGATGCGGCTGCTGGAACGGATCGCGGCGCGGCGCCTCGGCCGGGCTCCGGCCAAGATGACGGCCACCGCGGGGGGTGTGTGATGGACTGGAGCTGGGAAGCGGCCTTCGATTCGATTCCGCTGCTGCTGGAAGGACTTCTCGTCACCGTCGAGATCACCCTGCTCGCCTCCGTCGTCGCCTACGCGCTCGGCCTGGTTTTCGCGCTGCTCCGCCGGACGGGGATTCCCGTGCTGTCACAGGCGGTCCGGCTGTTCATCGAGTTCGTCCGCAGCACCCCGTTACTGATCCAGGTGTTCGCGATCTTCTATGTCGTGCCACCGTTGACGGGGTTCACGATGTCGCCGTTCGTCACCGGGGTGGTGGCACTCGGCGTGCATTACGCGACTTACGCCGCCGAGGTCTACCGTGCCGGGATCGAAGCCGTCCCGAAAGGACAGTGGGAGGCCGCGACCGCGCTGAATCTGCCGAGGACGCGCATGTGGACCGCGGTCGTGCTGCCGCAAGCCGTCCCGCGGGTGCTGCCCGCGCTCGGCAACTACACGATCTCGATGTTCAAGGAAACCCCCTTGCTGCTGGCGATCGGCGTCGTCGACGTCCTGGCGAGGGCGAAGGAGGTCGGTGCCGACACGTTCCGTGTCGTCGAGCCCTACACCCTGGCCGGGGTGCTGTTCCTGCTGGTGAGCCTGCCGGCTTCGATTCTGGTGAGAAGGTTGGAGCGACGTGCCGCCCACAGTTGATTCCCCGATGATCCGGTTCTCGCAGGTGGTCAAGTCCTACGGCGACCACGTGGTGCTGCGGGACCTCGATTTCACCGTCGCGCCAGGGGAGTTCGTCTCGCTGATCGGGCCGAGCGGGTCCGGGAAGACGACCATCCTGCGGTTGCTGATGACCTTGGAGCGGGTCGACGGCGGCACCATCGAGGTCTGCGGCGACTACCTCAGTCACATGAAGCGGGGCGAGAAACTGGTGCCCGCCGACGAGAAGTACCTGCGGGCCGTGCGCAAGCGGATCGGCATGGTGTTCCAGCAGTTCAACCTGTTCCCCACCATGAACGTGTTGCGCAACATCACCGAGGCGCCGATCCACTCGCTCGGCGTTCCCCGGGACGAGGCCGAGGCACGAGCCGTCGAACTGCTGGAAATGGTGGGGCTCACGGACAAGAAGGACGCGCACCCCACGCGGCTTTCCGGTGGCCAGCAGCAGCGCGTCGCGATCGCCCGCGCGCTCGCGATGCGGCCGGACGTGCTGCTGCTGGACGAGGTCACCTCGGCGCTGGACCCGGAACTGGTCGCGGACGTCCTGCGCGTACTGCGCGAGATCGCCGCGTCGACCGACATCACGATCCTCTGCGTCACGCACGAAATGCAGTTCGCGCGGGACGTTTCGGATCGGGTGATGATGTTCGACCAGGGGCAGGTGCTGGAGGACGCCACGCCGGAGAAGCTGTTCAACGACCCCGATCACGATCGGACGCGGCGGTTCCTCAAGGCCGTGATCGACCGCGCCTGAGGGAGCCGCGGGAAGGCGTCGGTACGAGCCCTGGACCCGTATCGCCGGACGTTCCGGTCGGTTACCGTCGAAGCATGGCCGAGTACGAGCACATCCTCGTGAAGCGGGACGGCGACACCGTCACCGTCACCATGAACCGCGCCGCGCGGCGAAACTCGCTGTCGGCGGACCACCTCGCCGAACTGCTCGCGGCGTTCCGCGAGACCGGGCAGACCGACGCCACCGGCATCGTCCTGGCCGGCGCCGGGCCGGTGTTCTCCGCGGGACACGACTTCGGCGACGTCGCCGCGCGCGACCTGACGGCCGTGCGCGAGCTGCTGCGGCTGTGCACGGACCTGATGGGGACGATGCAGTCGGTGCCGCAGGTCGTCGTCGCGCGGGTGCACGGCCTCGCGACCGCCGCCGGCTGCCAGCTGGTGGCCTCGTGCGACCTAGCCGTCGCCGCCGAATCCGCCGGGTTCGCCCTGCCGGGTGGCAAGGGCGGCTGGTTCTGCCACACCCCCGCGGTACCGGTGGCTCGCTCGATCGGGCGGAAACGGCTGATGGAACTGGCGCTCACCGGCGACGTCGTCGACGCGGCGACCGCGCTGGACTGGGGCCTGGTGAACCGCGTCGTCCCGGACGACTCGCTGGACGAAGCCGTCGCTTCGCTGTTGGAGCGTGCGACGCGGGGCAGCCGGGCGAGCAAGGCGATGGGGAAGCAGACGCTCTACGCACAGTTGGACCGGCCCGAGGCGGACGCCTACGCGCTGGCGCTGGAAGTGATGGCGTCGGCGTCGCAGCTGCCCGGTGCGCGTGAGGGCATGGCGGCGTTCCTGGAGAAGCGCTCCCCGGTCTGGCCGGATTGAGGCCCCTCAAGTGAGATGAAGGACGCTTTCATAGCAAATTTCGCAATGAAAGCGTCCTTCATCTCACGCGCGTGAGCGGCATCAGGAGCGTTCGCGCAGCAGCAGGAGCGTGTAAGCGGCCAGCGTCTGCGCGTCGGTGATGTCACCCGAAGCGATCATCTTTTCGAACTCGTCGCGATCGAACCACGCCGTACGCATGTCCTGCTCCTCGATCTCGCGCTGGGCTTCACCTTGCGTGAGGTCCGTGGCGAGGAACACGCGACCGCGCTGGCTCGATATCCCGGACGCGAGGTCGGTGTGGCCGAGATCGACCATCGACCCGGCGATCAGGCCGGTCTCCTCGCGCAGTTCGCGAGCGGCGAGTTCGGGCGCCGGGACGTCGGCGCGGTCGGGTGCGGTGCCCATGGGGAACTCCCAGCGCCGCCGGCCCAGCGGGTAGCGGAACTGCTCGACCAGGTGAAATCGGGCGCCGTCGAACGGGATCACCACGGCGCAGGTGGGTTTGTCGACGACGGCGTAGATCCCCTCGGAACCATCGGGCCGCCTGATGGCGTCTTCGCGCACGGTCATCCAGTTGTTCCGGTACACCTCACGCGAGCTGACACGCTGAATGGGGTCCATGCGACCAGTATGGCGACGCTTGTCCTACCCTCGCGGGGTGCGCCTAGTGATCGCTCGTTGCCAGGTCGACTACGCCGGCCGTCTGACCGCCCATCTGCCGATGGCCACGCGGCTGCTGCTCGTGAAGGCCGACGGGTCGGTGTCCGTGCACTCGGACGACCGTGCCTACAAGCCGCTGAACTGGATGAGCCCGCCGTGCTGGCTGATCGAGGACGGCAAGCTGTGGATCGTCGAGAACAAGCAGGGGGAGAAGCTCGTCATCACGATCGACGAGATCTTCCACGACCACGCCCAGGAACTCGGCGCGGAGCCGGGGCTGCAGAAGGACGGCGTCGAGGCGCACCTGCAGGAACTGCTCGCCGAGCACATCAAGACCCTCGGTGAGGGCTACACGCTGGTCCGGCGGGAGTTCCCGACCGCGATCGGGCCGGTCGACATCATGGCGCGTGACGCCGACGGCGCCAGCGTCGCCGTGGAGATCAAGCGACGCGGAGAGATCGACGGTGTCGAGCAGCTGACGCGGTACCTCGAACTGCTCAACCGCGACCCGCTGCTGGCGCCGGTGCAGGGCGTCTTCGCGGCGCAGATCATCAAGCCCCAGGCGCGAGTGCTGGCCGAGGACCGGGGGATCCGGTGCCTCACGCTGGACTACGACGCGCTGCGCGGTATCGAGTCGGACGAGTTCCGCCTCTTCTGACGCCCCCGACCGTCGCATTTAGTCCTCTGGATGCGGTAGTTGCGCGCGCAAGTACCGCATCCAGAGGACTAAATGCGTGGCGTGCGGAGCGTTGAAAGGCCGATATCCAATCGAGTCCTTGAATCGGTATCTGCATTCTTTCCGGTGCCTCGGAATGCCCGAAACGGCGCGGGAAATTAACGAACTCGAATCGGCTCGCAAAAGAACCAGCTATTTCTGAGTCATTCGGGTGAACCCCGGAATCCTCGGTCTCGCGCTGTGTCACACTCGATTTCCGCGAGGGGAACCGCCGAAAACTCGGTGGTCGCGGGTGCAGGGGTGATGGACATGGCTGATTCCGGCAAGCGCGTCGATCTGGTGCTGGAAGGCGGCGGCGTCAAAGGCATCGGGTTGCTGGGCGCGGTGCTCGAGTTGCACGAAGCCGGCTACTCGTTCCCCCGGATCGCCGGGACGAGCGCGGGCGCGATCGTCGCGACCCTGGTCGCCGCTTATCAGAAAGCCGGGAAGGATCTCGGCGAACTCGAAGCGGTGATGAACGACATGGACTGCCGCCGCTTCCAGGATCAGTCCCTGCTCGACAAGGTCACCGGCCCGATCGACGACGGCGTCGATCTGGTCCTGCACGAGGGGATGCACACCGGTGACTATCTCGCCGAATGGCTCACGCCGTTGCTGGACGACGCCGGCGTGCGCACTTTCGGCGATCTCGCCATCGACGATCCCGAAGGTACTTTGCTTTCGTACCAACGGTATTCCCTCGTCGTCCACGTCAGCGACCTGACCCGCCGCGTGCTCGTGCGGTTGCCTTGGGATTATTCTCAGTACGGCCGCGATCCCGGCGCGGAAAAGATCGTCGACGCCGTCCGCGCCTCGATGTCCATTCCGTTCTACTTCCGGCCGGTGCACTTCGACGTCCGCCCCGGGGGCGCGGTCACCTGGGTCGACGGCGGCCTGCTGTCGAACTTCCCGATCACCGTCTTCGACCGGACCGACTCGAAGCCCGCGCGCTGGCCGACCTGGGGCGTGAAGCTTTCCGGGGAACCGGTCGGCGGCCGGGACAAACCGGTGAAGAGTGCGTTGCGGATCGCCATCAGTTCACTCGAAACCCTGATGTCGGACTGGAATCGTTACCGCTTGCACGAGGAAGGTGTGAACCGGCGGACGGTGTACGTCGATACGACCGGTGTTTCCGCCGTCGACTTCGGGCTCGGCGAAGAGGAGAAGAAGCGCCTCTTCGAAAGCGGGCGGGAGGCCGCGCGGCGGTTTCTGGAAAAGATCGTGCCGCAATGAACTCGCCGGCGCCATTCCGGTGGGATGAGGGATAGGAGGATCCCATGCGTTATCGCCCGATCGGCAGCGAACCGGCGGATGATCGCCTCGGCCGGTTCATCCCGGACGACTGGCGTCACGTCGAGCGCTATCCGCTGACCGCGCTGGCCACCGAGGACCGGCCCACCCGGTCACCGGTCGTCATCGGTGTCAACTGGTACAAGGAATTCGACGTCCCGGAAAAGGACGAGAAGTCCGGCGAGTTCTTCGTCGCGAAGGGCGGCGCGAAATCGCTCACCCGGATCCGCGGCGGGCACTGCGTCTGCCTCGAACCCGGCGAATCGACCGACGGCGAGACCCAGTACGCCTTCTACGACCAGGGCAGAGAGGGTGCCTGCGTCGGCTTCGGCTGGTCGCGCTGCATGACGATGTTCAACAACGAGCTCTACGCCGCGCGCTGGCTGTGGGATCAGGCGAAGATGCGCGACGAATGGGACGAGACCAACCCCGGTGACAACAACGGCACCTCGTGCCGCGCCGCCGCCGAGGTCCTTCTCGAACTGGGTCATGTCCCGTGGTCGGAGACCTACGCCGACGACGACCACGTCAAGCGGGCCGCCTACACGCCCGACGTGAAGAACGGCATCCAGGCCTTCCGCTGGGCGAAGACCGTCGACGAGGTGCACGAGGTACTGGGCAACCCGCGCGCCGACGAACTCGGCGCGGTCCCGTTCCTCAACTCGTGGGGCTCGAGCTACCCGCACCGCACGTACCTGCCGGACGACGTCCTCGCCCGGTTGATCAAGGAGGACGGCGAAGTCGGCCTGCCGACGGACCGGTAAACCCCCACCGGTCGCGGGAAGGGCCGTTCCAGGCGGAAGCCGGAGCGGCCCTTTCTTGCTCCGCAGGACAGGAATTGTCAAAAAGCTGCCCGTTCGGACACTTCCGGCCCGACCTCGCCCACCCGCGCTGCCGTTGCTGAATCCATGCAGTATGGTCCGCGATTGACGCGTTACCGGCGTTTCTCGTGGACATTTTCACTATGGAGGTGGGTCGGTTGCACGTGCTGGCCGATGCGAACCTGCGGCTGGACGCAAGTCCTATCGACTACGTCCTGCTCGCCTTCTATTTCGCACTGGTACTCGGCATCGGGTACATGGCGCGAAGGTCGGTTTCGAGCAGCCTGGACTTCTTCCTCTCCGGCCGCTCACTGCCCGCTTGGGTCACCGGCCTCGCCTTCATCTCGGCGAACCTCGGTGCGGTCGAGATCATGGGCATGTCGGCCAACGGCGTGCTCTACGGCCTGCCGACCGTCCATTACTTCTGGATCGGCGCGATCCCGGCGATGCTGTTCCTCGGCATCGTGATGATGCCGTTCTATTACGGCTCGAAGGTCCGTAGTGTCCCCGAGTTCATGCTCCGCCGGTTCGGCAAACCCGCGCACCTGGTCAACGGCATCAGCTTCGCGAGCGCGCAGATCCTCATCGCGGGCGCGAACCTGTTCCTGCTCGCGAGCGTGGTGAATCTCCTGCTCGGCTGGCCGCTGTGGGTGTCGATCATCGTCGCGGCCGCGGTCGTGCTCTCCTACACCGCGCTCGGCGGCCTGTCCGCCGCGATCTACAACGAGGTCCTGCAGTTCTTCGTGATCGTCGCGGCGCTGCTGCCGCTGACCATCGTCGGCCTGGTGAAGGTCGGCGGCTGGCAGGGCCTGGTCGACAAGGTCACCGCGAGCCCCGGCGGCGAGGCGCAGCTCCACTCGTGGCCCGGTGACAACCTCACCGGCTTCGGCAACAGCTTCCTTTCAATCCTCGGTCTCGTGTTCGGCCTCGGTTTCGTGCTGTCCTTCGGCTACTGGACGACGAACTTCGTCGAGGTCCAGCGCGCCATGGCGTCGAAGAGCATGTCGGCCGCGCGGCGGACGCCGATCATCGGCGCGTTCCCGAAGATGCTGGTGCCGTTCATCGTGATCATCCCCGGCATGATCGCCGCGGTCACCGTGTCCGAGTACGTCCAGGACAAGCAGGTCCTGCTCGAAGGCGGCGACGCGCCCAGCGGGGTCACCGCGAACAACGCGATCCTGCTGCTGATGCGCGACCTGCTGCCCAACGGCATGCTCGGGGTCGCGCTCGCCGGTCTGCTCGCGTCCTTCATGGCCGGTATGGCCGCGAACCTGAGTTCCTTCAACACCGTGTTCACCTACGACATCTGGCAGTCGTACGTGAAGAAGAACGAGTCGGACGGCTATTACCTCCGCCTCGGCCGCATGGTCACCGCGATCGGCACCGTGCTCGCGATCGGCACCGCGTTCATCGCGTCGAATTCCGGGAACATCCTGACCTATCTGCAGGACCTGTTCTCCTTCTTCAACGCGCCGCTGTTCGCCACCTTCATCCTCGGCATGTTCTGGAAGCGGATGACGCCGACGGCGGGCTGGGTCGGCCTGGTGTCCGGTACCGCGTCCGCGATCACCGTGTGGCTGCTGTCGCAGGCCGGGGTCCTCGGGCTCACCGGGCAGGGCATCAGCTTCGTGGCGGCCGGTACGGCGTTCGTCGTCGACATCGCGGTCAGCGTCGGTGTCTCGCTCGCGACCACGCCGAAGCCGGAAGCCCAGCTGGTCGGCCTCGTCTACTCCCTCACGCCGAAGGAGTCGCTGAAGCACGACGAAACCGGCGACGACGCGGGCTGGTACCGCAAGCCGGGCCTGCTCGCCGGCATCGTGCTGATCCTGACCATCGCGCTCAACATCATCTTCTAGGAGGCCGGAGATGGCTGCTTCCCAAGCTCCCAAGAAGGCCGGCGTCTTCGACATCCGGCTGATCATCGCCCTGCTCATCGGCGGCTACGGCCTGGTGCTCACGATCATGGGCATTTGGTTCACCACCGCCGAGGAGTTGGCCAAGGCCGCCGACGTCAACATCAACCTGTGGGCGGGCATCGGCATGCTGGTGGCCGCGGCCCTGTTCATGCTGTGGGCGAAGCTGCGGCCCATCGTGGTGCCGTCCACCCCGGAAACCGGCGAGGTCGGCGAATAGCCGGGTTGTCCGGACAGCGGCGAGGCGGTCCGGCTACCGTGCACGTCGTGCTGCTCAACGCTCGACGTCGCCGGATCGCGTCCGCGCTGGCCCTGGTCGCCGTGCTCGGCGCGCTGCCTGCCTGCGGACAGAACCTCGGCAAGTCCAACTTCGCCCGTACCACCGTCGCCGTCGAAGCCGGTTCCGGCGGTGACGTGCCGAGCGGGGACATCAACGATCCGGCGGTCACCCCCGCCGTGATGCGCACGATCGACCCGTGCCCGCTGGTGGGCAAGGAGGCCTTGAGCAGCCTCGGCACGCCGGAGGACCCGCGGCCGTCGTCGACCTCGTTCGGCTCGTGCCGGACGAGGGTGACCGACGCCGGTGGCAAGCAGCTCTCGGTCGGCGTCGAGATCGGCGCGTCGACCTATGTCTCCAGCCAAGGCGTGACGGTGACGACGGTCGAGGGCCTTCCGCAGGTGGAGCGGAAGAGCAAGGACGGCAAGAGCTGCGACGTCGGCATCATGACGCTGCGCAAGCCGGAGCGCGGGGTCGGCATCTCGGTCACCTACGACGGCGGCGACCCGTGCGCGGCCGCTCGCGCCGTGGCCGCGAAGGCCGTGAAGAGCCTGCACTCGTCGCCCGCGAAGTATCCCTCCAGCCCGGGCACGTTGACGGCCGTCGATCCGTGCACCGCCGCCGACCCCGCCGTGCTCGGTGAAGTCGTGCCGCATGGCGCCACCATGCTGACCAGCTTCCACAGCTGCGACTGGACCCCGGGCTCCAACCCGCGGATCTCCATCGGTTTCCGCACCGGCCTGCCGCCCGAGGAGCGCGACGGGACCAAGAAGGTCGAGATCGACGGCGTCGCCGTCTACCAGAAGGTCGGCAGCGGCAGCAGCGCCGAGTGCAAGATCGAGTGGCAGCACAAGGCGTGGGTCGACGAAGATGTCGAGATCGTCGGCGTGATCTACAAGAACTACGACGAGAAGAAGGACGAAGCGGCCTCCTGCGAGAAGGCCGCCAAGGTCGCCAAATCGGTGCTTTCCAAGCTGCCGAAGCCCTAGCCGGGGGCCTGACCCTGGCGGCATCCGGCCGCGGGCGGTAGGAAGGGGACACCTCACCCGCCGACGTGTCGGAGGCCACCTTGAAGAAGATCATCAACGACCCGAAGACGGTGGTCGCGGAATCCTTGCGCGGACTCGCCGCGGCGCACGCGGACGTCCTGCGCGTGGAGGACGATCCCGCGATCGTGGTGCGGGTGGACGCACCCGTGGCGGGCAGGGTCGCGGTGATCTCGGGCGGCGGTTCCGGGCACGAACCCCTGCACGGCGGCTTCGTCGGGCACGGCATGCTGACGGCCGCCGTGCCCGGCGCGGTGTTCACCTCGCCGACGCCGGACGCGGTCGAGGCCGCGGTCAAGGCCACCACCGGGGACGCGGGCGCCCTGCTGATCGTGAAGAACTACACCGGGGACGTGCTCAACTTCGAGACCGCCGCGGAACTCGCCGCCGCCGAGGGGCTGGACGTGCGCAGCGTGGTCATCGACGACGACGTCGCGGTCAAGGACTCGACCTACACCGCCGGCCGCCGCGGTGTCGGCGGCACGGTGCTGCTGGAGAAGATCACCGGCGCCGCCGCCGAACGCGGCGACTCGCTCGACGCGGTGGAGGCCTTGGCGCGCAAGGTGATCGGCCAGGTCCGCTCGATCGGTGCCGCGCTCACCGCGCCGACCGTGCCGCACGCGGCCGAGCCGAGTTTCGACCTCGCCGAAGACGAGATCGAGTTCGGCATCGGGATCCACGGCGAACCCGGTATCGAGCGGACGGCCGTGGTGACGGCCGACGAACTCGTCGCGCGCATGGTCGAAGCGGTGGTGACGGATCTGCCGTTCGCCGAGGGCGACAAGGTCCTGCTGTTCACGAACTCGATGGGTGGCACGCCGCTGGTCGAGCTGTATCTGGCGCACGGCATCGCCGAGCGGCTGCTGGCCGAGCGTGGGATCGTGGTCGAACGGCGCCTGGTGGGGCCGTACATCACCAGTCTCGAGATGCAGGGGATGAGCCTGACTTTGCTGAAACTGGACGACGAGCTGACCGAGTTGTGGGACGCGCCGGTGAACACCCCGGCACTGAGGTGGGGAGTCTGAGATGAGGGGTGCACAAGGTGAGACCTGCACCGCCGAGACGCTCGCCGCCGCCTTGCGGGCGGCGGCCGCGGTGATCGCCGAGCATCGTGTCGAGCTGATCGACCTCGACCGTGCCATCGGTGACGCCGACCACGGCGAGAACATGGACCGGGGGTTCACCGCGATCGTGTCCGCTTTGGACACCGCGACACCCGAAACCCCGGCCGCGGTCGCGAAACTCGCCGCCACGACGTTGATCTCGAAGGTCGGTGGGGCCGCGGGCCCGCTGTACGGCACGGCTTTTCTGCGCGCGTCGGCCAAGCTGGGTGACGCGGCCGAAGTGGACGGCCGGCTGCTCGTCGAGGCGCTGCGCGCGGCGCTCGAAGGAGTGCAGGCGCGTGGCAAGGCCGTCGGGGGCGACGCGACCATGGTCGACGCGCTGATTCCCGCCGTGTCCGCCGCCGAGGAGGCCGGGGATGCGGAGATCGCGACGATCCTGACCGCGGCGGCCGACGCCGCCGACAAGGGCGCGGAGTCCACTGTGGACCTCGTGCCGCGTAAGGGACGCGCGTCCTACCTCGGCGAGCGCGCGAAGGGGCATATGGATCCCGGCGCCCGCTCGACGGCGCTGCTGCTGCGTGCCTTCGCGGAGGCCGCCAAGTGAGCGTCGGAATCGTGCTGGTCTCCCACAGCGCCAAACTCGCCGAAGGGCTCGCGGAACTCGCCGCGCAGATGGCGCCGGACGTCACCATCACGGCGGCGGGCGGGCTGGCCGAAGGCGGGATCGGGACGGATTACGACGAGGTCGTCGCGGCGACGCAGCGCGCCGACTCGGGTGCGGGCGTCGTCCTGCTCTACGACCTCGGCAGTGCGCAGATGACCGCGGAACTGGCGGTCGAATCGCTCGCCGACCCCTCGGCGGCGGTCGTCGTGGACGCGCCGCTCGTCGAGGGCGCGATCGCGGCCGCCGTCGCGGCCCAGGGCGGCGCGGACCGCAAGGCCGTCGCCGAAGCCGCCGCGTCGGCCGGAGCCCCGCCGGATCTGGCGTTCGACAGCGGGGCGCAGGACGGCGAGCGCAGTGTCGAACTCACGCTGCGGAACGACGTCGGGCTGCACGCGCGGCCCGCCGCGGTACTGGTCCGGAGCATCGCGGGGCTGGACGCCGAGGTCACCGTGCGGCTCGGCGAGGAGACCGCGGACGCCAACAGTGTGCTCGCGTTGATGGCCCTCGGCGCACGTCAGGGCGACCGGATCGAGGTCCGCGCGCGGGGAGCGCAGGCCGAAGAAGCGCTCGCCAAGGTCAAAGACCTCGTCGACCAGAACTTCGGCGAGTGAGCTGAGGGTCTCGTGCGGTGGGGGAAAGCCTCCGCCGGATCTCGTCCGCGAGTGACACTTACTCGATCAGGAGGGTGACAGCCGCTGCTTTCCGCGCCCCGGCATGACACGATCGGAAAAACTACCAGCGAGTAACCTCCGGAGGCCGGTTGTGGCGCGGGAAATCTCGAGTGTGGGAGTCATCGGTCTCGGCACCATGGGTGCCGGGATCGCCGAGGTGCTCGCGCGAAGCGGGGTGTCCGTGGTCGCGGTGGAGATCGACGACGACGGGGTGAACCGGGGCCGGGGTCATCTGGAGCATTCGACCGAACGGGCGGTGTCCGGCGGCAAGCTCGACGCCGAGGGCCGGGGCGCGCTGCTGGACCGGATCCGGTACACGACGTCGCTGTCCGAACTGTCCGATGTGGACTTGGTGATCGAGGCGATCCCGGAGAACCTCGAAGCCAAAACCGACGTGTTCGCGGCGCTGGACAAGATCACCGGCCCGGACACGATTTTCGTGTCCAACACCTCCTCGCTGTCGATCACCGAGATCGGGGTGCACACCGCGCGGCCGGGCAAGGTCGTCGGGATGCACTTCTTCAACCCGGCGCCGATCCTCAAACTGGTCGAGATCGTCCGCACCGTGGTCACCGAGCCCGACGTCGTCACCGACGTCGTCGCGTTCGCCGAACGGCTCGGCAAGACACCGGTGGTGATCGGCGACCGCGCCGGGTTCATCGCGAACGCCCTGCTCTTCGGGTATCTCAACCACGCCGTGCGGATGTACGAGCAGCGCTACGCCACGCGTGAGGATCTCGACGCGGCGATGCGGTTCGGTTGCGGATATCCCATGGGGCCCTTGGCTTTGCTCGATCTCATCGGGTTGGATACCGCGTACGAGATCCTCGACACGATGTACCACCAGTCGCGCAACCGGCTCCACGCGCCGGCGCCGCTGCTGAAGCAGATGATCACCGCGGGGCTGCTCGGCCGGAAGACGGGGCAGGGTTTCTACACCTATGACGAACCCGATTCGCCGACGGTGACCGACGTGGTCGCGGCGTCCACAGTGGACACTGTAGTGCCACGAGAGGTGCGCAAGGTCGGCGTCGTCGGAACCGGGACCATGGCGACCGGGATCGTCGAGGTGTTCGCGAAACGCGGTTACGAGGTGATCCTGCGGGCGCGAAGCGCCGAGAAGGCCGCGGTGTCGGTCGCGCGGGTGAAGAAGTCTCTGGACAAGGCGGTCGTCAAGGGCAAACTGTCCGAAGAGGACGCCGCCGCCGCGCTCGGCCGCATCTCGCCCGCCGTGGACTTCGACGAATTGGCCGACGTCGACCTCGTCGTCGAGGCCGTGGCCGAGGATCTGGCCGTCAAGCAGGCCGTCTTCGCCGCGCTCGACGACGTCGTGAAGCCGGGCGCGGTGTTGGCGACGACCACCTCGTCGTTGCCGGTGATCGAATGCGCGGCCGCCACCTCGCGGCCGTCGGACGTGGTCGGCGTGCACTTCTTCAATCCGGCTCCGGTGATGAAACTCGTCGAGGTCGTCTCGACGATCGCCACCGCGCCGGACGTCGTCGCGACCGTGGACGCCGTTTGCGCGGCGGTGGGCAAGCACCCCGTGCACTGCGGCGACCGGGCCGGGTTCATCGTCAACGCGCTGCTGTTCCCGTATCTCAACGACGCGGTGAAGATGCTCGAGGCCCACTACGCCGAGGCCGACGACATCGACACCGCGATGAAGGTGGGCTGCGGACTGCCGATGGGCCCGTTCGAACTGCTCGACGTCGTCGGGCTGGACGTCTCGCTGGCGATCCAGCGGACGCTGTTCAACGAGTTCCGGGAAGAGGGCTTCGCGCCCGCGCCGCTGCTGGAGCACCTCGTGACGGCGGGGCGGCTCGGCCGGAAGACGGGGAAGGGCTTCAAGGACTACTCGGTCAGGTAGTGGTGACCGGCGGTAACTTGAGCGGTATGCCGGTTTCCTCGGGGGTCAGGAAGCGGATCAGGGAATTCCTCGATCCGGACGACGAGCTCCAGTACGTGTTCCCCGCCGACATCGTCGGCAGTACCAATCCCAGCGTGTTCTTCGCGGTGACCCGCAAGTCGATCACGATCATGACGACCGGATATCTGAGCCGGAAGTCGCCGAAAAGCGTCGTCTCGGCGACGCCGCGCAACCAGCGGATCGGGCCGGTCGAGACGTCGACCGGCCCGTGGTTCAAGTTCAATGGAGTCGACTATGAGATCGACGACGAGTACGTCTCGGTCGTACGCGCCGCCGACGCGGAGATCAGGCGGGACGCGGCAAAACCTGAAGATCCGCTGCCGGACCTCTAAGCTCCCCGGGGTGCGTCAGCTGACTTACGACGGGGTGCCCATCCCCGGCCTCAACGATCTGGTCCGGACCGCGATCCGCCTGCACCCCGCGCCGGGCGAACCCCGCCCGGACGAGAGCCATCTCGGCGGCCCGTTGCACTGGCCGTCGGACGAACCGTGGCCGGAGTGCCCGGTGACCTGGCCGCCCGATCCGGACGCGTCCGACGACGCCTGGAAAAGCGGGCATCCGCTCGACGGTTCGGTCCCGGTGATGGTCAGCGCGGCGCAGCTCTTCCGCGACGACTTCCCGGAGCTGCACTTCCCGGAGGGCGCCGACGTCCTGCAGATCCTGTTCTGCCCGCTGGAGCACGACAGCCCGCATCACCAGGGGCCCGCGGTCCGGCTGGTGTGGCGCGATTCCGGCGAGGTGGGGGACATCGCGGATCCGCCACCGGCCCCCGAAGGCGCCGAGGCCGGATTCCTGCCGCGGCCGTGTGTGTTCGAGCCGTGCTCGATCGACGAGCTGCCGCGGCTCTGCGACTTCCCGGCCGAGACCCGTGCCGCGCTCGGCATCCCCGAAGGCGCGGGCGACGATCCGGACGGCTGGCCGGAGCTGGGGCAGTACTCGAAGATCGGCGGCTGGACGGCCTGGGCCGCCAACGATCGCGCTGACCTGGGCTGCCGTGAATGCGGCGCGGACCTGCGGCAGACGATCGCACTGGCCACGGAGGAGCACGAGGTCGGCTGCGGCTGCGAGGTCACCGAAGACGGACCGGCCGGCTGGTCCTTCGGGGCGCAGGGGGTGCTGAACGTCTTCACCTGCCCGGCCGACGTCACGCATCCGTTCAAGGTCCGCATCGACTGACCGGTGGCCGGCTCAGCCGGGCGGGAGCAAAGGTCCCCCGCTCCAGTGCTGGAAGACCAGATTCGTGTGCACCCGGGCGACCTCGTCGCGGGCGGTCAGCTCGTCGAGCACGAGCCGCTGCAGTTCGGTCGCGGAAGCGGTGGCGACGTGCGCGAGGAAATCGTCCGGTCCGGTCAGGTGGTAGACGGCGCGGACCTCGGGCAGGGCGAGCAGATGCTCGACGAACGAGTCCACCAGCGCCCGCCGGTGCGGGCGGACCTGGACGAACAGGAGCGCCTCCAGCGGGCGGCCGAGTTTGGCGGCGTCCACCTCCGCGCGCTGGCCGATGATCACGCCGGTCTCGCGAAGCCGGTTGACCCGGTCGAGGCAGGTCGAGGGCGCGATGCCGACCGCGGCGGCCAGATCCTTGTTCGAGATCCGGGCGTCGTTCTGCAGCAGCCGCAGAATCCGCAGGTCCACCGTACTCAGTTCGACAGAATCCGACATCAGCGAATGATATCCGAGGATGTTGCTTCCGATCCGGAGAAAATCGCACCATCTGGAGATGACCGCAACGCTGCGCACCCGAGCCGTCCACGCCGGCCGTGACGATCTCACGGACCTCGGCGTCCACGCCGCCCCGCTCGACCTGTCCACGACCTACCCGTCGCGCGACAGCGTCGAAGAGGCAAGCCGCATCGACGAATTCGCCTCCACGGGCGCACTGTCGGGCCTGCCGGTCTACGGACGGCTGAGCAACCCGACCGTTGAACGATTCGAGAAGGCGCTGGCCGAACTCGAAGGTTTCGACGACGCCGTCGCGTTCGCCACCGGCATGGCCGCGGTGTCGGCTTCGCTGCTCGTGGCCGTCGCGCGGGGCAAGCGGCACATCGTCGCCGTCCGCCCGGTTTACGGCTGCACCGACCACATGCTCACGTCCGGTCTGCTCGGCACCGAGGTGACCTGGGCCGATCCGGAAGAGGTCGCCTCGGCGCTGCGCCCCGACACCGGTCTGGTGTTGCTCGAAACACCCGCGAACCCGACCCTGCGCGAGGTCGACATCGCGGAGATCGTGCGGGCCGCGGGCGAGGTTCCGGTCCTGGTCGACAACACCTTCGCGACACCCGTGCTCCAGCGCCCGGGACGGCACGGCGCCCGGTTCGTCCTGCACAGCGCGACCAAATTCCTCGGTGGCCACGGCGACGTCATGGGTGGCGTGATCGCGTGCGGCGCCGAAGACGCCGGGATGCTGCGGCAGATCCGCTTCGCCACCGGCGGCGTGCTGCACCCGCTGGCCGGATACATGCTGCTTCGCGGCCTCTCGACCCTTCCGCTGCGGGTCAACGCCGCGTCCGCGACGGCCGCCGAACTCGTCGAGCGGCTGCGCGGGCACGCCAACGTCGGCGCGGTGCACTATCCGAGTCTCGGCGGTCCGCTGATCGCGTTCGAGGTCGACGGCGACCCGCACGCGCTCATCGGCGCGGTCCGGCTGATCACCCCGGCCGTCAGCCTCGGCAGTGTGGACTCGCTCATCCAGCATCCCGCGTCGATCAGCCACCGGATCGTCGCCGAGGACGACCGGCGCGGTGCGGGCGTCACCGACCGGCTCATCCGGATGTCGGTGGGACTGGAGGACGTCGAGGATCTGTGGCACGACCTCGACCAGGCGCTCAAGGCTTGCTGAGCGAGATCGTGGTCACGAGGATGTCGACAAATCGCCCCGCGTGGCTAACCTGGTCGGGTGAAAGATCTGGTTTCGTCCTGGGTGGAATCTTCGGCTCGTAGCACGCTTTCGCGGCTCCACGAGCAGATCGGCGTCGCCGGACTAGCCGCTGCGGCGGCCCTTCCCGGGCTGTCGGCCGTCTTCGATCAGCACTCCGCCGCGGTGCGGGACATCCTCGCGGCGGGAGTCGAAAGTTCGGCGGCTGTCGCCGGGGTGGTGCTTCTCGCGGGGTACACGCGAGGCCTGCTCGACGAGGCCAGGACCAAAGGCTGGACGTTTCGCGCTCCGGCCGATCTGACGGCCTGGAACACCAGCGACTGGCTGACCGCTCGCCTGGTCGGCGTGTGTTCGCTGGCCGCCACGATGGACGACCGGCGACCGCGGCCGACGGGGAACGGATAGGGCGGCCGGACACCCTATCCGTTCCCGATTCAGGTCAGCGGTACTCCGGCGGAGGGGGCATTGACCCACCGGGCGGCCGCTGGCCGGGATCCTGGTGCGGAGGCACCTGGCCCTGGCTCGTCGGGAACTGCTGATGCGGAGTGGGCGCACCGCCACCGGTCTGCGTTCCGCCACCGGCCTGCTGCGTCCTGGTCGGATCGGCGGCGTGGTGCCCGGCCGACACCGGCTGGTGGACGGTGGTCTGCTCGGTCGGGACGTCACCCGAACGGCGGGCGTCTTCCCGCCCTCGCTGGTAGGCCTCGGCCTGCGCCTTCGCGGCGGGGATCTCCGCCTCGGCCCGGCCGAGCCACGTCTCCCAGCGCTGCTGCATCGGCTTGATCAGACCACCGCCGACACCGACGACGGCGATCCCGCCGATCGTGGCGAGCACGGTGATCAGCACCGGCAGCGTGACCGCGGTGGCCACCCCGATCTGGTTCAGCGCGGCGATCGCGCCGAGGCCCCAGATGAACACCGAGGCGATGGTGGCGAGCACCTTGCCGTAGGAAACGCCGCTCAGCGCGTTGCCGACCAGGTCCTTGACCGCCTTGGCGATCGCACCGGCGATCACCACGATGATGATCGCGACGATGGCGCGCGGCAGCCAGGCGACGATCTCGTTGAGCAGCGAGCTCACCGGGTTCGGGCCGAACACGCCGAACGCGAACTGCAGGGCGATCAGCAGGATGGCGTAGTAGACGATCTTGCTGATGATGTTCGACGCGTCGAACTGGCTTCGCGCCATCATCTGTTTGAAGCCGCCTCGGTCGATGAGGCGGTTGAACCCGACCTTTTCGAGCACCATGCTCACGGCTTTGGCGAGCGCCTTGGCGATCAGCCAGCCGATGAACAGGATGACCAGGAACGCGAGCAGTTTGGGGACGAAGGTGGCGACCGAACTCCAGGCGCTGGACACGCCTTGACCGAAATCGACGGCCGCCAGTGCTGATGTGGCCACTGGACTTGCTCCCTTCCACCACTGGAGGCTCCAGACTGGTGGAAGGGGGGTACCCGATGACTACTTCGTCACACGTGCACCCACCCGATCGGGTGGGTCAGCCGCAGCAGCCGCCTCCGCAGCAGCCACCGCCCCCACCTGCGGGAACAGCGGCCGGACCGGCCGCCGATCCGGTCAGCGCGACGGTCGTCAGCAGTTTGACGGTGTCCTCGTGGCCCTCCGGGCACGGCGCGGGCGCGCCGGACTCGCTCATCGGCCGCAGCAGTTCGAAGGTCCCGGCGCATTCGCGGCAGCGGTAGGCGTAAGTCGGCATACCCGCATTATCCATCTCCGTTCGCCATCCGGGATGGCAAGCTGTCCGGGTGGAGCTGCCTGTCGCGGCGCAAGTGCCGCATCTCGGCCAAGTCGTCCCGTCCGTCCTTTCCGCCCTCGGCGCCGCCGAGTTCGCCGACTCGCTGAGCCTCGCCGAGGCGTCCAGCGCGTGTGTCCTGCTCATCGACGGTCTCGGCTGGGAACTGCTCGCCGAGCACGCCGCCGACGCGCCCGTGCTCACGCAGCTGGCGAAGTCACCGCTGCGGGTCGGCTTCCCGTCGACGACCGCGGCCGGGCTCGGCGCGATCGGCACGGGGCTGGCCTCGGGGGAGCACGGGCTGATCGGCTACAGCTTCGAGGTTCCGGGCGCGGGCGTGCTGAACGCCTTGCGCTGGACCAGCCACGAGGACGGCGGTGACCTCCGGGGGAAGCTGCCACCGCGCGAGGTACAGCCCCTGCCGACGACGTTCGAGCGCGCGGCGGCCGCGGGCATCACCACCAGCGTGGTCTCCTCGGCGAAGTTCGCCGACACCGCGCTCACCCGCGCGACCCAGTCCGGCGCCCGGTACGTCGGCGTCCACGCGCTCGGCGACCTGGCCGCCTGCATCCTGCAGTGCCTCCAGACGCGGCCGGCGTTCTGCTGGGGCTATCACAGCGAACTCGACATGCTCGGCCATGTCTACGGGCCGGGTTCTTCGCCATGGCGGATGCAGCTGCGGCACGTCGACAGGCTGGTCGAGTCGATCGTGGACGGGTTGCCGTCCGGTGCGCTCCTCGCGGTCGTGGCCGATCACGGCATGGTGACCGTCGAGGGTGCGCTCGACATCGACGACACGCCCGCGCTGCTCGGTGGCGTGCGGGCGATCGGGGGCGAGGTCCGGGCGCGGCACGTCTACAGCGAGCCGGGTGCCGAGGGCGACGTGCTCGCGGCCTGGCGCGAGGTGATCGACGACCGGGCATGGGTCCTTTCGCGCGACGAGGCGGTCGAGGCTGGCTGGTTCGGGCCGGTTTCCGAGCGTGTCCGGCCGCGGATCGGCGACGTCGTCGCCGCGTCGAAGGGACGCTTCGGCCTCGTGCGGGAACTGGCCGAGGCCGTCGAGTCCTCTTTGGTCGGACAGCACGGCTCCCTGACCCCGGCCGAACAGCTCGTCCCTCTGGTCCTCGCGCGCGGCTGACCCCCGCGTTTCGTCCTCTGAACGCGTTCCTTGCGCGGGCAACTACCGCGTTTAGAGGACGAAACGCGTCACGTGGGCTTGCGCGCGGAGAACTTCACGCTTCGCTTCGGGACGTGATCGACCTGGATGTCGGTGAACCCGGCGCCGGTGAGCCGGGGCCAGACGGAAACCGGGTCCAGCGCGTTCAGGGTGTCGCCGAGGTGGAGGAGGCGGAACGGCGCGTTCGTCAGGCTGTCGATCGCGCGCAGGACACCGCCGGGGCGAAGGACGCGGAACGCTTCGGCGAAGATCGCGTCTTGCGACGCGGTCGTCGGCACGTGATGCAGCATCGTGAAGCACACGACAGCCGAGAACTCGCCGTCCTCGAAGGGCATCGCGGCGCCGTCTCCCTGGACGATCCGCACGCGGCCGTCGAACTCCCGATTGAGGAGCTCCGCCGACGTCTCGTCGATCTCGATGGCGGTGAGCCGGGGGACGAGCCGGGCGAGCGCCCGGGTGGTGGCGCCGTAACCGGGGCCGATCTCGAGTACCGAGTCGCCGAGGTCGAAACCGGCGACGTTGCCCGGCATCTCAGCGGCGACGGCTTTCGCCCACCACGCGGAACTGCAGAGTTTGCGGTGCACCAGGTTCATCGGCATGAATCCGAAGCTAGCCGTGACCGATAGGCGATAGGCTGCCAACCGATGTCGAAAATCGGACTCCTGCCCCCGATGTCGACGGCGATGGTGCTCGGCGAGATGGATCTGCCCGCCGGCACCTGGTTCCCGTGGCACGAGCACGACGGCCACCAGCTCGCCTGGGCGGCGCGGGGAATCCTGAGCGTGAACGTCGGCGAGCAGTATTGGGTGCTGCCGCCGACCAGGGCGTTGTGGATCCCGGCAGGGGTCCGGCACCGCACGGGCGCCACCGCTCGCACGGTGCTGCGGGGAATCTACGCCGCGCCGGAGCGGTGCCCGGTGCACTGGCCGTCGCCGACCCTCGTCGCCGTCCGGCCGTTGCTGCGGGAACTGCTGGAACATCTCGGCTCGGCCGACCTCGGCGACGACGCGCGCCGCCGGGCCGAAGCCGTCGCTTTCGACCTGCTCGAAGCGGTCGGCGTCGTGCCGATCAGCGTGCCGATGCCGTCCGACGAGCGCGCGCTGACCGTCGCCCGGGCGGTGATCGCCGATCCGGCCGACCGGCGCGGCCTGACGGAGCTCGCCCGTGACGCGGGCGCGAGTGAACGGACGCTCGCGCGGCTGTTCCTCACCGAGTGCCGGACGACGTTCGGCGCGTGGCGGGTGCAGGCCAGGCTGCGCGCTTCACTGCCGCTGCTGGCCGAGGGCATGCCGCTGACCGCGGTCTCCCGCCGGATCGGCTACTCCTCGCCGAGCGCGTTCGTCGTCGCCTTCCGGCGGGCTGTCGGTGTGACGCCGGGCGCCTACTTCGGCGGCTGAGCCAGGGTTCCGGATACCGTTTCGGCGTGCCTCGACGTAACCGGCCCGATCGCGGTGGACGCCCAGACCTCGGCGCGTCGACCGGCTGGGCGCGCTCCGAGTCGGCCAAGGACGGCGAATGGCTCGTCCGCACCGTGCCCGGCGCGCAAGCCACCAAGGACTACCGCTGTCCCGGCTGCGACCACGAGATCCGGCCGGGGACCCCGCATCTGGTCGTCTGGCCGGCCGACGACACCGGCGGGGTCGCCGACCGCCGCCATTGGCACAAGCCCTGTTGGGACGCGCGGGCCCGGCGCCGCCCCGGCCGCTGGTGATCAGCGCCTACCGGCGGAGCGGACGCGGGTTCGCCGACAGCGCTCAGCGTCGTAGGTGCAGTGACGGCGCTCCCTCGAATTCCTCCTCCGTGTGGATCTTGAACCCGAGCCGCTCGGCGACCCGGATCGACGGTTCGTTGGCGACCATGATGTTGGCGATCACCGGGACCTCCGGGATCTCCCGTTCCGCCCATTCGACGACGGCGGCCGCCATCTCCGTCGCGTAGCCCTTGCCCCAGGCGAACGGCCAGAAGCGGTACGCGAGGTTCAGCACGCGCTCGCCGTTCCATTCGTGATAGCGGACGCCGCCGAAGCCGACGATCACCTCCGGATCGTCCAAAGCGGACACCGCGAGATAGCCGAACCCGTGCTCGTCCCATTGCTTCATCCAGGCGTCGTACAGTTCCCGCGCGCCCTCGACGGTGTGCGGTACGACGTTGAACTTGTTCGTCTCCGGATCGGCCTGCAGCGCGACGATGTTCTCGCGGTCCGCCTCGCGCAGCCGCCGCAACAGCAGCCTTTCCGTTTTGATCTCTGTCAGCACACCTCCGACGGTAGCGCCGGGGTGCGACAGAATTATCGCCATGACGGATCTCCCGCTGGTACTGCTGCACGCCTTCCCGGTCGACGCCCGCATGTGGGACGCGGTGCGCGCGCCGCTCTCGGAGCGCCTCCGGCTGATCACCCCCGACCAGCGCGGCCTCGGCCGCAGCCCGTTGCCGGAAACCGACCGGGAACCGAGCCTGGACGACGCCGCCCGCGACGTCGTGGCGCTGCTCGATCGGCTCGAACTCGACAAGGTCGTGCTCGGTGGCTGTTCGATGGGCGGCTATCTGACGATGGCGGTGCTGCGTGCCGCTCCGGAACGCGTGGGCGGGCTCGTGTTCATCGACACGAAGGCGACGGCCGACACACCCGAGGCCGCGCAGGCCCGGCACGACCTCGCGGCCCGGGTCGAGGCGGAAGGTGCCGGCCGGCTCGCCGAAACCGTCACGCCGGGCCTGCTCGCCGAGAAGACCCGCGCGGACCGTCCGGAAGTCGCGGAACGGCTTCGTGCACTGATCGCCACGCAGCCGCCGTCCGGGATCGCGTGGGCGGCGCGCGCGATGGCGGCGCGGCCCGATTCGGTGGAAACCCTGCGATGGGCGGACGTGCCGGCGCTGGTCGTGGTCGGCGAAGAGGACGGCCTGACCCCGCCGGACGCGGCGAACACCCTGGTGGAGACGCTGCCGGACGCGACACTGGTGGTCTTGCCGGAGGCCGGACATCTGACGCCGCTGGAGGATCCGGCCGGAGTCGTCGAAGCGATCTTGGGCTGGTACCCCGCATAAAGCGTTTCCCTCGCCCCTTCAAAGGTATAGCGGACAGGGGGACTTGCGGCAAGTCCCCATTCCCGGTGCACAATTCGGCCTTCACGTTTTTGCCGAAGGGGGATTCCCATGCGCGTACTCCTGTCCACGATCGGGACAAGGGGCGAGGTGCAACCGCTGGTGGCGTTGGCGACGCGGTTGCGGGAACTCGGCCAGGACGTCCGGCTCTGCGCGCCGCCGGATTTCCGTGAATGGGCCGAAAGACTCGGGATCTCGTTCGTGCCGCTCGGACCTGAGCTGCGGTCGACCGCGAAACCGGATTCCGCGATGACCAAGGCGATGGCTTCGCCCGAGGGACGGCGCGCGATGGCCGAGGCCATGGTCGTGAACCAGTTCGAGACCATGCCGGAGGCGGCCGAGGGTTGTGACGTCGTCGTCGGGGGAATGGCCTTGAACATCGCCGCCCATTCGGTGGCCGAATGGAAAGGGATTCCTTATTTCTTCACCGCTTATTGCCCGATAACGCTGCCTTCGCTGCACCATCGTCCGCCCGCTTTCCCGGGATGGGCACCGAAGAATCCCGACGCCGCCAATCCCGTCTTGTGGGCCGACGACGCGGAGCGGTGGAACGAGCAATGGGGCGGGGTGCTCGACGCGCGGCGGAAAGTGCTCGGCCTGCCGCCGGTCGACGACGTCCGCGGGCATGTCTTCACCGAGGAGCCGTGGCTGGCCGCCGATTCGGTGCTGGCTCCGTGGCGGGGACCGTCGGCGCTGGACGTGCACCAGACCGGTGCCTGGATCCTGCCGGACCACCGTCCGTTGTCCCCGGAACTGGAGGCGTTCCTCGACGCCGGGGAACCGCCGGTCTACTTCGGATTCGGGAGCATCCGCGCGCCGGAAGAGATCGCGAAGGCGATGATCGGCGCGGCGAGGGCGCACGGACGGCGGGTGATCGTGTTCCGCGGCTGGACCGGGCTGTCGCTGATCGACGACGAACCCGACTGCCTCGCCATCGGAGAGGTCAATCAGCAGGCGCTCTTCCCAAGGGTCGCGGCGGTCGTGCAGCACGGCGGTGCCGGCACGACCACGGCGGCCACCAGGGCGGGGGTGCCGCAGGTGCTCGTTCCGCGGATGTTCGACCAGCCCTATTTCGCGCAGCGCGTCCGCGACCTCGGGATCGGGACTTCGATCACCGGGGAGCCGAGCGCGGAGTCGCTGACCCTCGCGCTCTCCGAGGTGCTGCGGCCGGAGGTGGCCGAGCGAGCGCGCCAGGTCGGTGGTGAGGTGCGGGTCGACGGGGCCGACGTCGCGGCGCGCTCACTGATGGCGGCCGTCTAGCCCCCTCCCGCATTTAGTCCTCTAAACGCGGTGGTTGGTAGCGCGAACTACCGCATCCAGAGGACTAGATGCGCTGGAGGTAGCGCTCCAGAGCCGCCTCGGCCTCCCCGCGCCGCTCGGGGAAGCGCTGGGCGATCACGAACCGCCAGGGAACCTCGAACAACCGGCGCAACGCGAGGAAGGGCTCAAGCGACGAAGGCGCGACGTCGGCCGGGTACGCGGAGAGAGCCGAAGCGCCGAGGTCCGCGTAGAGGACGGCGAGGTCCCAGCCGAGCGGTCCGCGCCAGGTGTCCTCGAAGTCGAGCCAGCACGGTCCGGCCGCTGTCGCGATCACGTTCCCCCGATGGGCGTCACCGTGCAGCGGCCGGGGCTCGTCCGCCGGAAGGACCGCCGCGACCCGTTCGAGTTCTTTGCGCAGCCGGGGCGCCGCGTCGCCCATCGAGGGACCATGCCGGTCGAGCAAGACCCGGAGGTCATGGACCGGCCCGAGTTCGGGCAGCCCGCCGGGATAGTCGGCGAGCGCGGCGTGCACCCGGGCGAGCGACGTCGCCACCTCCCGTGGCGACAGGGTGTCTCCCGGCTCATGGTGCGTGTAGTGCCAGAGGGTGACCGGAAGGCCGTTCGCGAAATGCGGTCCGGCCGGGGGATCCGTGGTCGGTGAGACGACGAGCACATCACGTTCCGTGAGGTGCTTCGACAGTGCGACGTCCCGCGCCAGCCACTCCGCCGGATCCGGCCGTGCGAAGCGGGTCGTACCCGGCACCCTCGCCACCACAGGACCCAGTCTCACCAGCACGTTCGACTTGAAATGCAGGACGCCGGGATCGCCGGTCGGCAAGCCGAATCGGTCACCCACCGCGATCGCCGCGGCGACCCCCGCCCGCGTGTGTTCGTCGGCCACGGCGCGATCTTGCCAGCCGGTGCGCGCGACTGTCGGTAGTGAGGGCTACGATCCCCACTAGCCGCCGGAATGGGTCTCGAGCCCCGGCCGACGGCAGAACATTGACCACCACAAGGTTTGAGTGTTGGAGGCAGGAGTGACGGCCGTAGCCCCCAAGCCGATCGCCACGCGCCCGTATCCCGCGCGGGAGTCGGTCAAGGGTTCGTACCTGCTGCGGTTGTTCCGCACGACGGACCACAAGCAAATCGGCATCATGTATCTGGTCACGTCGTTCGCCTTCTTCATGGTGGGCGGCGCGATGGCGATGCTGATCCGCTCCGAGCTGGCGCGTCCCGGGCAGCAGTTCCTTTCGCAGGAGCAGTACAACCAGCTGTTCACGATGCACGGCACGATCATGCTGCTGCTGTACGCGACGCCGATCCTCTTCGGATTCGCGAACTTCGTGCTGCCGCTGCAGATCGGTTCGCCCGACGTCGCCTTCCCGCGGCTGAACGCGTTCTCGTACTGGCTGTACCTCTTCGGCGGCCTGATCGTGATGTCCGGCTTCCTGACCCCGGGTGGCGCCGCCGACTTCGGCTGGTTCGCCTACACCCCGCTGTCGGACGCCATCCACTCGCCCGGCGTCGGCGCCGACCTGTGGATCTCCGGTCTGGTCGTGTCCGGTCTCGGCACCATCCTCGGTGGCGTCAACATGATCACCACGGTGGTCTGCCTGCGCGCCCCCGGTATGACGATGTACCGGATGCCGATCTTCACCTGGAACATCCTGGTCACCAGCATCCTGATCCTGCTGGCGTTCCCGATCCTGACCGCGGCCCTGATGGGCCTGCTGGCGGACCGGCATCTCGGGGCACATGTGTTCGACCCCGCGAACGGCGGCGTGATCCTCTGGCAGCACCTGTTCTGGTTCTTCGGCCATCCAGAGGTCTATATCGTCGCCCTGCCGTTCTTCGGGATCGTGTCGGAGATCTTCCCGGTCTTCAGCCGCAAGCCGATCTTCGGTTACAAGGGCCTGGTCTGGGCGACGCTGGCGATCGCCGCGCTGTCGGTGGCGGTGTGGGCGCACCACATGTACGCGACCGGCGCCGTGCTGCTGCCCTTCTTCTCCTTCATGACCTTCCTGATCGCGGTCCCGACCGGCGTGAAGTTCTTCAACTGGATCGGCACGATGTGGAAGGGCCAGCTGTCCTTCGAGACGCCGATGATCTTCTCGATGGGCTTCATCGTCACGTTCCTCTTCGGCGGTCTGACCGGCATCATGCTGGCCGCGCCGGCGATCGACTTCCACGTGTCCGACAGCTACTTCGTCGTCGCGCACTTCCACTACGTGCTCTACGGCACGATCGTGTTCGCCACCTTCGCCGGGATCTACTTCTGGTTCCCGAAGATCACCGGCCGCATGATGGACGAGAAGCTCGGCAAGTGGCACTTCTGGACCACGTTCATCGGCTTCCACGCCACGTTCCTGGTGCAGCACTGGCTGGGCGCCGAAGGCATGCCGCGGCGGTACGCGGACTACCTGCAGTCCGACGGCTTCACCACGCTGAACACGATCTCCACGATCGGCGCGTACATCCTCGGTGCCTCGACGCTGCCGTTCATCTGGAACGTCTTCAAGAGCTACCGGTACGGCGAGATCGTCACGGTGGACGACCCGTGGGGCTACGGCAACTCGCTCGAATGGGCGACGTCCTGCCCGCCGCCGCGGCACAACTTCACCGAGCTGCCGCGGATCCGTTCCGAGCGCCCGGCGTTCGAACTGCACTACCCGCACATGGTCGAGCGCATGCACAAGGAGGGTGAGATCGGCTTCTTCGGACAGCAGAAGGCCAACACCCACCGCGCGCCGTCCCAGGTGCTCACCGAGGCGGCCATCCCGGGTGACCACTCCAAGGACAACGCCAGCGAGCGATGACCCGATAAGCGGAAATGGCGCGTGCCCTGCCTCACATCGAGGTACGGCACGCGCCTTTTTCATGTCCTGTTGAGAGAGACTGAGCCCGTGACGCAGACACCAGTTCTCATCACCACCACCGGCCCCGACAAGCCGGGGGTGTCCTCGGTCCTGTTCGCGGTGCTGTCCCGCCACGACGTCGACATCCTCGACGTCGAGCAGGTGGTCATCCGCGGTCAGCTGGTGCTCGGCGTGCTCGCCGGGGTGTACCGCGACCCCGAAGGCCTGCAGGAATACGTCGAGCAGGCGATGGCTTCGGTCGGGATGCAGGTCGAGGTGAAGATCGGCTCGGCCATCGGCGCGGACCCGTTCGCGAGCGGCCAGAAGGACTCCACGCATGTGCTGCTGATGCTAGGCCGTCCGGTGACCGCGCGGGCGTTCTCCGACGTCGCGCGCCGCCTCGCCGCGCTGGACGTCAACATCGACTCGATCCGCAGCGTCGCCGACTACCCGGTCACCGGGCTGGAGTTGTACGCCTCGCTCGCCCAGGACACGCCGGAAGCCGACGCGGCCTTGCGGACCGCGCTGGCCGACGCCGCCGTGGAGGCCGGGATCGACATCTCGGTCGAGCGGGCCGGACTCGCCCGCCGGGCCAAGCGGCTGGTCGTCTTCGACGTCGATTCCACGCTCATCCAGGGCGAGGTCATCGAGATGCTCGGCGCGCACGCCGGCGTCGAACCCCAGGTCCGCGAAATCACCGAAGCCGCGATGCGCGGTGAGCTGAACTTCGGCGAGTCGCTGGAGCGCCGGGTCGCGCTGCTGGAAGGCCTCCCGGAGACGGTCCTCGACGAGGTCGCCGCGTCGATCGAGCTCACCCCCGGCGCGCGCACGACCATCCGCACGCTGAAGCGGATGGGCTTCCGCTGCGGCGTCGTTTCCGGCGGATTCACCAAGATCATCCAGTCCCTGGTCGACGATCTCGGCCTCGACTTCGCCGCCGCGAACGAACTCGAAGTGGTCGACGGCAAGCTCACCGGCCGGGTGGTCGGGGAGATCGTCGACCGCGCGGGCAAGGCGACGGCGTTGCGCCGATTCGCCGAGGAGTACGAGATCTCGCTGCAGCAGTGCGTCGCGGTCGGTGACGGGGCGAACGACATCGACATGCTCTCGGTCGCCGGGATGGGTGTCGCCTTCAACGCGAAGCCCGCGCTGCGCGAGGTCGCCGACACCGCGCTTTCGCACCCGTACCTCGACGCCGTGCTGTTCCTGCTCGGGGTCACGAGGGCCGAGATCGAAGCGGCCGACGCGGCCGACGGTCTCGAGCTTTCCAGGCCATGAGCGAGCTTGCGAGCGAATCATTCAACACAGGGCCGCTCATGCGACGCAAAGCGACCCACTACGAGGAGTAGGCATGAGCGTCCTGGAGCCGCTGGCGGCGCGCTACGCGTACTGGCTCGGTCTCCCCGCGGAAAGCACGGTGGACACCTCCGACGAGGATCCCGCCGAAGTCCGCGCCATGCCGGTGATCCTGCGGATGGAACGCGCCGAACCGCCGTCCCGGACCGCGTTGCTGGAAGCCGCCGCGGCGGCCGCGATCGCGGTCTGTCTCGACGAGCGCGCCGAACCCGAAGGCGAATGGCACGAGCCGCTCAAGGCGTGGGTCGACGGCCGGATCCGCAAGGTAGCCCGTCGCGCGCGGGGCGCGCACTGGCAAGCCGTCCAGGAACTGCCGGGCATCACGATCGAGGTCGACGGCGCCGAGGCGCGGGCGTTGCTGCCCGGCCGGGTCACCGACGCCCCGAAAGAGGTCTCGCGGCTGCAGATCTCCGGCAGCGAACTCCCGGCCGACGAGCCGGGACCCGCGCCGGAGGGGGTCCCGCGGTTGCTGCTGAACCCCGAGGTCTCGATGACCGTGGGCAAGGGCGCCGCCCAGGTCGGGCACGCGACGATGATCCTGGCCTCGCTGCTGGACGAAGCCGAACGAGCCGCTTGGGCCGAGACCGGGTTCCGGTGCTCGGTGCGGACGCCGCCGGTCGCGGTCTGGAAGGCGCTGTGCCCGATCGAGGATCCGGAGGGTTCTTGGCGGCGCGACGGTGTCGTCGCGGTCAGGGACGCGGGTTTCACCGAGGTGGACCCGGGGACGGTCACCGTCATCGCACAGCGCGGGTAGGCCCGCGTAGGGTTCCCGCATGTCTTTTCCTTTCGGCACGGAACTTCCGGATCGGAAGATCCGAGAACTGGTAGAGGCCGCCGTCACCTCTCCCGCCCTCGTTGCGGCGCGGAAACTGGCCGAATGGGTCGGGGCCGGCCGTTCGCTCACCACCCGAAATGTGCTGAAACCCGCTGAGGCGGTCGAAGTGTGCGACCTGCTGGGGATCGAGTTGGCCTCGCGTAAACCACGCAGCGCGATGGACATCGACGAACTGATGCTGGTGTGGTCGACGGCCTTGGCGGCCAGGTTCCTCGAAATCAGCTCGGGCAAAGTGAGGGCGGGCAAGGCACTCGAGCTGTGGGTGGCAGAGAAGCCGGATCCCGTGCTGACCATCTGGGCGGCTTGTACGACGGAATGCCTGGGGCTGGCCGGTGACACCGCGGTGGATCTGGAGCATGTCGCCGTCCTGGCGGAGCTTCACGAACGCGACGGCTCCGCGTCGCTCAGCGACTTGGGCGAAGCCATCATGGAGATGGAGGGGAGTGCTCCGATCTGCGACTGCCCCGACTGCGTGGCGGAGGAGATATGGCCCCCCGAGAGCGTGGTGGAGACACTGGCTGAGTTCGGCATCGCCGTCCTCCGGGGCGACAGTGCCGAGCTGACGCCCCTTGGCCGCTGGTACACGGATTTCCTGTTCCGGCACAGCGCTCCCGCTGCCGAAGTGGACGCGGCGACGCTGCTTGACGGGGTGGCACACCTGCCGCCGAAGATCGGCGTGATGATGGCCCGGCCTTGGCTGTCCGCCCGTACTCCGGTCGTCGCCGCCCGCGAACTACTCGCCGCCGGGGAAAACGCGTCCGGGCAACTGCGGGTCATCGCCCTCGCCTTGGCCGGACAATGTGGTCCGGAAGCCGACGCCGCATGGCGTGAGTGGGCGGCCAAGGACGGATTCGGCGCTTATGCCCGCGTCTGGCTGGCCGAGGAGGCCGGTACCGATCCGGCCGAAGACGACGACGCGTGGATCACCGTCGACACGCTCGCCGCCACACTGGACGCGATCCCTCCAGAGATACCGGCCTACGTGCTCACCGGCATCCTGCGGGTGCAGGCGGGCAGCGAACTGGCCGAAGTCCTGCCGTTGCTGGAACGCAGTGGCCATCCGGCCGCCCCTCACCTGATGTCGCTGCTCGGCGCGGGTCAGTCGATGCCGGTGGTTTCACGCGTGCCCTCGGCCTTGCCCGCGGGCACCCGATACGGGATCAAGGTCCAACTCCGTGGTGTGACGAAACCGCCGGTGTGGCGGCGCATCGAGGTGCCCGCCGACCTCGATCTCGGCGAGTTCCACGGCGTCATCCAGCGCGCCATGGGCTGGGATGACTCCCACATGCACGTTTTCGACGACGGCCGGAGCGAGTACGGGCTCCCGGATCCCGGACTCGGTCATCGGAACGAGCGGGACGTCCGCCTCTCCCACGTCCTGGTCGAGGTCGGTGATCGGCTCGGGTATACCTACGACTTCGGCGACGACTGGGAGCACCAGATCACGCTGGAGAAGATCCTTCCCCCGGCTCCCGGGGTCACCGGCGCGCTCTGCACCGGGGGCAAGGGTGCGTGCCCGCCCGAAGACTGTGGTGGTGTGGGGGGATACGAGCGGTTGAAGGAGATCCTGGCCGATCCGGACGCCGAGGAGCACGACGACATGCTCGAATGGCTGGGCTTGGACTCGGGCGACGAGTTCGACCCCCAGGGTTTCTCCGCCGCGGATGTCAATCGGGCTCTCAGTCGTTCCGTATGAAAGGAAAGCCGTGTCCTTGGAAGTCCAGCGTGACGGCGAGCATCGCTTCGTCGGCCGCAACGAACGTGGTGCCGAAGTCCGGATCGGGCGCAAAGGTGCCGAGGGCGCCTTCTCCCCGGCCGAGCTGCTGCAGATCGCGGCGGCGGGCTGCTCGGCCGTCACCGCCGAGAACCTCATCACGCGCCGGATCGGGGAGGACTCGACCTTCCGGGTCAGTGTGACCGCGGATCGGCGTGAAGACGCTTCAGAACTCGACGGCGTCCACGTCGCCTTCGACGTCGACGTGTCCTCGCTCAGCGGGGAGGACCGGGAGGCGCTCGCGGCGGCGGTGGACCGCGCGATCGAGCGGCTGTGCACGGTGAGCCGGACGCTGAAGAAGGGCATCTCCGTGACCGAAAGCTTCCCGGTCGAGTAGGTCCACCCTCGCGCGCAATGAAGGGGCCTTTCATCGCAAAATTTGCGATGAAAGGCCCCTTCATTGCACTTGGGGCTAGTGTTTGGCGGCGTGGCCTTCCGCGCTCCAGACCACGTACGCCTCGTCGGCGTCAGTGGTCATGGCCTCGATGAACTTCTCGTTGTCGAAGCCGGGCAGCGTCTGAAGACGCTCGATCAGCGCGTCGGCGGCCGGGTCGCCGCTGGGGATCGCAGTGCCCTTCCCATCGGTGCCGGCGAGCATGAAGAAGACATCTTCTTTCCACGGGCCTTCAGGGATCACTCTGACCACCACCGCGGACAGCTCCGACCACGTGACGGCTTCCTCGCTGCCGTCCGCGAGCTGACGCCGCACTCCGGTGTCATCGACGCTGACGGTCCGGGATTGTGCGTTGGGCGACTCCTGGGACAACCGGTTCTCCCTGTCTTCGGCGTTCAGTTAACGGTACTCGGCCGTGTCCCAGACCACTCAGGCCGGGGCGGCGGCGTCGAGGCGGCGCAGCGCGTCGCGGGCGACCTTCGGGTCCATGGTCGGCCAGAACGGCGGCAGCGAGGCACGCAGGAATCCGCCGTAGCGGGCCGTGGCCAGCCGCGAGTCCAGGATCGCCACGACGCCGCGGTCGGTGACCGAGCGGTGCAGCCGCCCGGTGCCCTGCGCGAGCAGCAGCGCGGCGTGTGTGGCGGCGACAGTGAGGAAACCGTTGCCGCCTCTGGCTTCCACGGCTCGCTGCCGCGCGGACGAGACCGGATCGTCCGGACGCGGGAAGGGGATCCGGTCGACCACGACGAGCTGCAGCGACGGACCGGGCACGTCGACGCCCTGCCACAGCGACAGCGTGCCGAACAGACAGGTGCGCGCGTCCTCGGAGAACTTCTGCACCAGCAGGCCGGTGGAATCGTCGCCCTGGCAGAGAATCGGCAGGTCGAGCCGCTCCCGCATCTCCTCGGTCGCCTGTTTCGCCGCGCGCATCGAGGAGAACAGGCCGAGCGTGCGTCCGCCCGCGGCCTCGATCAGCTCGGCAAGCTCGTCCATGGTGGAGGGCTGCAGCCCGTCCCTGCCGGGCGGCGGCAGGTGTTTGGCCAGATAGAGGATGCCGTTGCGTTTGTGGTCGAACGGCGAGCCGACGTCGAGACCGGTCCACTTCGGGCCATCGAGGTCGTCGCTGTCGGCCGGAGCGGCCTTGTCGGTCGCCGCGCCCGCGGCCTTCTCGACCCTGGCCCCGCCGGGTGGGAGCCCCCATTGCCTGGCCATGGTGTCGAACGTGCCACCCAGGGTCAGGGTCGCCGACGTGAGCACCGTCGTGTGCTGGTTGAACACGCGTTCACGCAGCAGTCCCGCCACGCCGAGCGGCGCGACCTTCAGCGCGGGCGGACGCGGGTTCGTGGAGAACCGGTCGCCGGTCAGCCAGACGACGTCGCGTTGCTGTGCCTTGTCGTCGTCGAAGGCTTCCAGCAGCCGGACCGCGGTGTCGTGGACCTCTTCGAGCAGCGACCGTGCCAGTTTGCGGGCCGTGGCCTCGTCGACCTCTTCCTTCCTGTCCTTGCCGAGCGCGGTGAGGCAGCGCTGCGCGGCGTCACGGACCGCGGGGATCGCGCCGGTGAGCGCCTGCGGCAGCGAGTCCATCCGGCCGGACGGCAGGTCATCGAGGATCAGGGCCAGCCCGTCGCTCGCCTCCAGCAACTGGTCCGCGACTTCCTCGTCGACCAGCTTCCCGCAGCGCCGGGCGGCGGCGGACACCATGCCGCTCGTCAGTTCGCCGGTCGCCACGGATGTCACACGGTCGACCAGGTCGTGTGCCTCGTCGATGATCACCAGGTCGTGCTCGGGGAGCACCTGGTAGCCCTGCAGCGCGTCGATCGCCAGCAGCGCATGGTTGGTGACGACGACGTCGGCCTTGCCCGCCTCGGCACGGGACCGTTCCGCGAAACAGTCGGTGCCGATGGGACAGCGTGAGGCGCCAAGGCATTCCTTGGCCGTGACGGACACCTGGCGCCACGCCTGATCCGAGACACCGGGGACCAGTTCGTCGCGGTCGCCGGTTTCGGTGTCGGACGACCATTCCCGCAGCCGCGTGACCTCCTTGCCCAGCCGGGAGACCGCGAACGGGTCGAACAACTGCTGGTCCTCCGGCTCGTCCGGCGCGCCGGAATCGAGCCGGTGAAGGCAGAGATAGTTGCGACGGCCCTTGAGGATCGCGAAGGTGGGTTCACGGCCGAGGGGCTTCTTCAGCGCCTTCGCCAGCCGAGGAAGGTCACGGTCGACCAGCTGGCGCTGCAGCGCGATGGTGGCCGTGGAGACCACGACCGTGGCCTCCTTCTCGACCGCGTGCCGGATCGCGGGAACGAGGTAGGCCAACGACTTCCCGGTACCGGTGCCCGCCTGGACGGCCAGGTGCTCGCCGGTGCGGATGGCGCGGCCGACGGCGTCCGCCATCCGGACCTGGCCCTCGCGCTCGGCACCACCCACGGACTCGACCGCGTGGGTCAGGAGTTCGAGGACGCCGGGGAAATCAGCACGGTTGGGCACGGGACAAGACGATAGCCGGGACCACCGTCAAGATCGTCCGCACGGTGTTATGAACGGGACTTTCATGGCAAATTTCGCCAGGAAAGTCCCGTTCATAACACGCGGGACGGCGGTGAAAGGGCCGGTCACGCGTCCTTGCGGAAGCGGGAAATCAGTGCCCAGGTGCCCGGAAGCAGGGCCGCCGCGACGGCGATCTTCAGCGCGTCACCGACGAGGAACGGGACGACGCCGTGCTGCAGCGCGGTCGACAGGCCGGAGCCGGTCGAGGCCATCAGCCACGGCACGCCGAAGGAGTAGATGACGAGGTTGCCGAGCACCATCGTGCCCGCCATGCGCAGGGGCGTGCGGTCACCGCCGCGGCCGGCGAGCGCGCCCACCAGGGCTCCGGCGAACACGAACCCGACGATGTAGCCCGCGCTGGGGCCGAACAGACCCGACGAGCCACTCTGGAACCAGCCGACACCGGCGGCGCCGACGGCGAGGTACAGCGCCATCGACAGCGCGCCGCGCTTCCAGCCGAGCGCCGCGCCGACCAGGAGGGCGGCGAACGTCTGGCCGGTCATCGGCACCGGAGAGCCCGGCACCGGGATGACGATCTGTGCGGCCGCGCCGGTGAGGGCGGCACCACCGGCGACCAGGATCGCGTCGCGGACGAGGGCGCCGGGAACGAGGTCGGCGAGGACCGGACGGTGGCCGGCCACGGACAGCGAAGACACTCAGACCTCCTATGAGTACACGAATGTGAACCGAGGTTAACGTCAGAAGACGGGTCGCGGACCGAATGTCGGCCACCTCACGGTCCGGCTCGGTCCACTCGACCGGGTGGTGTGGTCCTGCGCCGGTCAGGCTCTTGCTGGAAGCTGCCAGTCATGAAGAAGACCAGGACGGCGGGAAGGCTGCTCTCGGTGACCATGCTGACCGGGGCGCTGGTGGCGGGAGGCACGGCGGCGTCGGCCGAACCGGGACCCGCGTGGGCGTCGGCGTCGGTCGGGTCGGTCGACGTGGAGATCGGCGACGAACACGTCGTCACCGGCGAGATGGCGCCGTGCGACGTCGACGGGCCCCTAACCGCGCACACCGCCGGCGGGCTCATCGGCGACTTCGCCCGGTTCACCGGCGGCGACTCGAACTGCGGCCGAACCGGCGCGGTGGCGGTCGGGGAGGCGTCCGGGCGGCGGTTCGAGACCACCCTGCTCAAACGCTACGGCGGACCGGTGCTCACGGTCCGCACGTTCCTGGCGAAGTGCAGCACCACCAAGGACGGCAGCCTCGGCTACGTCGAGTTCGGCGACGTCACCGGGTTCACGCTGCCGGAGACCATCCCGCAGAACTACCGCCTGACCATCGCCGGCGGCAAGGGCGGGACGGCGCTGGCCTCGCTCACGGTCAACGAGACCGTCACGCCGAAGCCGCCCGACGGGAGCCTGGTGACGCACATGCTGCACATCAAGCTGTTCCCGCAGGGCGGACCGGCGAAGGGTGACATCTACCTCGGCACCGCGCGCTGCGACCCGTACGGCAAGAAACCCACCCCTTAGCACCCGGCGAGGACCCCGCATTTCGTCCTCTGAACGCGGTACTTGCGTGTGCAAGGACCGCAACTAGAGGACGAAATGCACAAGGGGGGTCAGGCGCGTGAGACGTACTTGGCGGCCGCGGCGACGAACTCGCTCGCCCGGGTCGCGAGGTCCGTCAGCGACCCGCTGGAGGTGAGCGCGTCGCCCAGCAGCGGTGTCGCGGCCGCGACGGCGATCGAACCCGACTCGAGGTACTTCGCGACGTCGGCGAGGTGGACGCCACCGGTCGGCACCAGCGGGATGTCCGGCATCGGCGCCCGGATCGCCCGCAGGTAGGCGATCCCGCCGACGGCGGCGACCGGGAACACCTTCACCGCGGCCGCGCCGAGGCGCCACGCCTGGTCGATCTCGGTCGGGGTCAGCGCGCCGCAGATCACCGGCAGCCCGCGTTCGTGCGCGCGCTCCAGCACCAGCGGGTTCACCGTCGGCGTGACCAGGAACGTCGCGCCCGCGTCCGCCGCGATGTCCACATCGGACACTTCTCGGACGCTCCCGGCGCCGACGTGCGCGTCGTCGCCGAGTTTCTTGCGGATGGCCGCGATGGCGTCCGTGGCGCCCGGCGTGGTCAACGCCGCTTCGAGCACCCGGACGCCCGCCGCGTGCAGCACCGTGGCGGCGTCGGCGAAGCGGCTCGCGTCGGCCGCTCGCAGAATCGCGACGAGCCGGTTTTCGATCAAGGTGTCCTGAAGGTGGTGCTGGATCATGCGGAGGGAACCGGCGCCTTTCCGGTGTAGGTCACGCCTGCCTCGTCGAAGTCCTTGAGCGCGGCGTCGACCGTCGGCTGCGAACCGCCGACGGTGAGATCCAGCAGCACCCGGACGGTGAAGCCCGCCTTCGCCGCGTCGAGCGCTGTGGCGCGTACGCAGAAGTCGGTCGCGATGCCGACGACGTCGACCTCGGTGACGTCGTGCTCCTTCAGCCAAGCTTCGAGCGTCTTGCCGTCGCGCGCGTTGCCCTCGAAACCCGAGTACGCGGCGGTGTACTCGCCCTTGGAGAAGACTTCGGCGATCGGGACGACGTCGAGCGCGGGGTGGAACGACGCGCCGGAGGTGCCCGCGACGCAGTGCCGCGGCCAGCTGTCCTTGAAGTCCGGCGTCTCGCTGAAGTGGTCGCCCGGGTCGATGTGGTAGTCACGGGTGGCGACGACGTGCGCGTAGCCGCCCTCGGCGGCCAGCTTCGAAATCCCTTCGGCGGCCGCGGCGCCGCCCGGCAGGCCGAGCGACCCGCCTTCGCAGAAGTCGTTCTGCACATCGACCACGATCAGGGCGGTCCCCATGTGTTGCTCCTGAACTCTCTTTAGACGAATACGGTCGGGATGGCCGGCTCCCCGTGCGAGAGCTTGAGGCCCTCCCACGGCAGGCTCACCAGCGCACGCCGAAGCCGCTGGCGCGCGTCGTCCAGCGTGGGCAGATCATCCACCGTCCGGCCGTCCCGGACCAGCGGAATCTGCAATTCGTGGTCGTTCGGTTCCCGTTCCGGTACCGCCGAGGCGGCGGTCCAGATCACCTCTTCGACGGCGGTGCCGGTGTCGCGGTGCCGTCGCAGCGCGGACTTCCGCCCGCCGCGGGACTCCTTGTGCGCGCTGCGCTTGGCCACCGGCTTGCCGTCGACCTCGACGAGCTTGTAGACCATGCCCGCGGTCGGCGCGCCGGAACCGGTGACGACCGAGGTGCCGACGCCGTACGCGTCGACCGGTTCCGCCCGCAGTGCCGCGATGGCGTGTTCGTCGAGGTCGCCGGACACCACGATGCGGGTGTCCTTGGCGCCGAGGGAGTCCAGCTGCTCGCGGGCCTTGCGGGCCAGCGGACCCACGTCACCGGAGTCGATGCGGATCGCGCCGAGCTCGGTCCCGGCCACCCGGACGGCTGTTTCGATCCCCTTGGTGATGTCGTAGGTGTCCACCAGGAGTGTGGTGTCGGTGCCCATCTTGTCCACCTGCGCGCGGAAGGCGGCCTCTTCGCTGTCGTGCAGCAACATGAACGCGTGCGCGACGGTGCCCCGCGTGGGGATCCCGTAGCGCCGACCGGCCTCGAGGTTGGAGGTCGTGGCGAAACCGGCGAGGTACGCGGCCCGCGCGGCGGCGACGGCGGCGTACTCGTGGGTGCGGCGGCCGCCCATCTCGATGATCGGCCTGCCGTGCGCGGCGCCGGACATCCGCGCCGCCGCGGACGCGATCGCGCTGTCGTGGTTGAGGATCGAGAGGATCAGCGTCTCCAGGACGACGGCCTCGCCGAACGAGCCGGTGACGGTCAGGATCGGGGAGCCGGGGAAGTAGAGCTCGCCCTCGGCGTAGCCGTCGATGTTGCCGGAGAAGGAGTAGTCCGCGAGCCACGAAAGGGTGGCGTCGTCGACGACGGCCGTGGCCTCGAGCTGGCTCAGCTCGGCTTCGGTGAACCGGAAGTCCGCGATCGAGTCGAGGACCCGCCCCGTGCCCGCGACGACGCCGTAGCGGCGGCCGTCGGGCAGACGACGTGCGAAGACCTCGAAGACGCACGGCCGGTCCGCGGTCCCGTCGGAGAGCGCGCTGGCCAGCATGGTCAGCTCGTAGTGGTCGGTGAGCAGCGCGGTGCTGGCGCCAGTGGCCGCCTCGGGGAAACCCATGGTGTCAGCCTATTCACCCACACGGCCGGACCTGCCAACCCATACCGGGTCGGGCCCGTGACACCATGGAGTGCATGTCCACGCCTGTCGCATCCGAGCAGACGCAGGTTGATCCACAGGGAGTAGAAGTCGTCTCTGAGGACAAGCCCTGGCGGACGGTCGTCTGGAACGATCCGGTGAACCTCATGTCGTACGTGACGTACGTGTTCCAGAAGCTGTTCGGTTACAGCCGGGACCACGCCACGAAGCTGATGCTCGACGTACACCAGAAGGGCAAGGCGATCGTGTCCTCCGGTTCGAAGGAGAAGGTGGAGACCGACGTCGCGAAACTGCACGCGGCCGGCCTCTGGGCGACGATGGAACAGCCGTCGTGAACGGATGGCGCCGTAAAGGCGAGACCATCGTCGCCGGGTTCGAGCAGCAGGAGGCCGCGGTACTGCGCGGTCTGGTCAGCCAGCTGGAGGACATGCTCACCGCGCGCGCCGAAGAGGCGCCGCAGGACGAGCTGGCCGAGCTGACCGGGATCCGCACGGGTCCGACGGAGTCGCCGGACGATCCCGTGCTCTCGCGCCTGTTGCCGGACTTCCACAAGCTGGACCCGGACAACCCGACGCGCGAGGACATCGACTCGGCCGCCGCGATGCGCTCGATCCACGAGCCGGATCTGCTGGACAAGAAGGTCGGCGTCGCCAAGATCGTGCTGGACACGCTGCCGAGGGACGGCGGGAACGTGCGGCTGACCTTCGAACAGGCCGACGCGTGGCTGGGCGCGCTCAACGACGTCCGGCTCGCGCTGGGGACCGCGCTCGACGTCACCGAGGACATGCCGGACGAGCTGCCCGAGGACGACCCCCGCGCGCCGCATCTGGGTGTGTATCACTGGCTGACCTGGGTGCAGGAAACCCTCATCCAGTCGCTGACCTCATGATCACCGACGTTCCGGGGGTGCTGATCGGGCACCACGAGCGGGTCGGTGACGGCTGGTCGACCGGGACGACGGTCGTACTGGTCCCCGGCGGTGCCGTCGGGGCCGTCGACCAGCGCGGCGGCGCGCCCGGTACCCGCGAGACCAATCTGCTGGAGCCGGAGAACCTGGTCCAGCACGTGAACGCGATCTGCCTGTCCGGTGGGAGCGCGTACGGCCTGGCCGCGGCGGACGGCGTCATGCGCTGGCTCGCCGAGCGAAACCTGGGGATCCCGGTCGGGACGCGGCCGCACGAAGTGGTGCCGATCGTGCCCGCCGCGGTGTTGTTTGACCTGCCGCGCAGTGAGTGGGGCAACCGTCCTGACGCGTCGTTCGGCTACGCGGCCTGTGAAGCCGCGGCGGCCGGTCCTGTGCCGTTGGGCACGGTGGGCGCCGGCGCGGGTGCGAAAGCAGGATCACTCAAAGGTGGGATCGGGACGGCCTCGGAGCGCGTCGGGGAGTTCACGGTCGGCGTCGTGGCCGCGGTGAACGCCGCCGGTGAGGCGGTCGACCTCTCGACCGGCCGCGCGTTCGCGGCGGATCACGAGGTCGATGGCGAGTTCGGCGTCCGCTGGCCGGACCGGCCCGGCGACGTCGAGGCGAAGGCGACCGGACTGAACACGACCATCGGCGTGGTCGCGGTCGACGCGGCGTTGTCCAAAGCGGAGGCCCGGCGGCTCGCGGTGGCCGCGCAGGACGGTCTCGCCAGGGCCGTGCGGCCGGCGCACACGATGTTCGACGGCGACACGGTGTTCGCCCTGGCCACCGGCGACCGGGAACTTCCCGGTGGTGCGTGCCCCGTCGCGGTGACGGCACGTGCGGCGGTGCTGGACACGCTGTGCTCGGCGGCCGCGCGGGTGTTCGGCCGGGCGATGGTGCACGGAGTGCTGAACGCCACTTCGGCGGGCGGCATGCGCGCTTATCGCGACGTCTGGCCCGAAGCCTTCGCCTGATCTCCGCGTTTCGTCCTCTGGATGCGGTAGTTGCGTGTGCAAGGACCGCATCCAGAGGACGAAACGCGGGGATCGAGTGGCGGCGATCTCAGAGTGTGGACCGGTCCTTTCCAGCACCTAAGATGTGCGATGTGCTCCGGATCCGCCGTGAACTCGTCGACGAGATCGTCGCCCATGCCCGTCGTGACCATCCCGATGAGGCGTGCGGGGTGATCGCCGGTCCCGAGGGATCGGACAGCCCCGAGCGATACATCCCCATGCTGAACGCGGCGCGCTCGCCGACGTTCTACGAATTCGACTCGGGCGATCTGCTCAAGCTCTACCGCGAGATGGACGCCAACGACGAGGTCCCGGTGGTCATCTACCACTCGCACACCGCGACCGACGCCTATCCGTCCCGCACCGATGTCTCGTACGCCTCGGAACCCGACGCGCACTATGTGCTCGTTTCCACCAAGGACCCCGATTCGCACCAGTTCCGGTCGTACCGGATCGTGGACGGGGAGATCACCGAGGAGCCCGTCGAGATCATCGGCTGAACCGGGCCCGGGAATAACCCGGCCCGACCAGAACGTCTGCGTAGCAGAGAACCCACCGGAGGTAGAAACCATGGCCGTGACCGTGTCCATCCCGACCATCCTGCGTACGCACACCGGCGGCGAGAAGTCCGTCGAGGCGACCGGCAAGACCGTGCTCGAGGTGATCGACGACATCGAGTCCCGCCACGGCGGCCTCAAGGCCCGTCTGGTCAAGGAAGAGAAGCTGCACCGCTTCGTCAACGTCTATGTGAACGACGAGGACGTCCGCTTCTCCGGTGGTCTCGAGGCCGAGGTCAAGGACGGCGACACCCTGACCATCCTGCCCGCCGTGGCCGGAGGCTGATCCATGGCTCGCTTCGAGTCGCTGCTCGACACGCTCGGCGGCACCCCGCTGGTCGGCCTGCCCCGGCTTTCGCCCACCCATGACGTGCGGTTGTGGGCGAAGCTGGAGGACCGCAACCCGACCGGTTCGATCAAGGATCGCCCCGCGCTGGCGATGATCGAGGCCGCCGAGCGTGAAGGCACCCTCCGGCGTGGCTCCACGATCTTGGAGCCGACGTCGGGCAACACCGGGATCGCGCTCGCCATGGCCGCGAAGCTCAAGGGCTACGGCCTGGTGTGCGTCATGCCGGAGAACACCTCCACCGAACGCAAGCAGCTGTTGCAGGCGTACGGCGCGCGGATCGTCTACTCGCCGGCCGCGGGCGGCTCCAACGAGGCCGTGCGCCGGGCGAAGGAACTGGCCGAGGCCAACCCGGACTGGGTGATGCTCTACCAGTACGGCAACCCGGCGAACGCCGACGCGCACTATCGCGGCACCGGGCCCGAACTGCTCAAGGACCTGCCGACGCTGACGCATTTCGTCGGCGGCCTCGGCACCACCGGGACCCTGGTCGGTGTCGGGCGCTACCTGCACGAGACGAAACCGGACGTGCAGATCATCGCGGCCGAACCGCGCTATGGCGAGCTGGTGTACGGCCTGCGGAACCTCGATGAGGGTTTCGTCCCGGAGCTTTACGACGCGAGCGTGCTGAACGGCCGCTTCTCCGTCGGCGCTTACGACGCGCTTCGCCGGACACGTGAGCTGCTGGAGCACGAAGGCATCTTCGCGGGCATTTCGACCGGTGCCGTGCTGCACGCGGCCCTGGCGGTCGCCGAGAAGGCCGCCGCTTCGGGGAAGCCCGCCGACGTCGCCTTCGTGGTCGCGGACGCCGGGTGGAAGTACCTCTCGACGGGCGCCTACTCCGGCTCGCTCGACGAAGCGGCCGAAAGGCTTGACGGGCAGCTCTGGGCCTGACTCCACATGCAATGAAGGGGCCTTTCATCGCAAATTTTGCAATGAAAGGCCCCTTCATTGCACGCGCGGCGCTGGCACGATGGCGAGCATGAAGACCATCGGGTTGCTGGGCGGGATGAGCTGGGAATCGTCGGCCGAGTACTACCGGCTGGTCAACGCGCGCGTCCGTGAGCTTCGCGGCGGCTATCACTCCGCGCACACCGTGCTCTACTCCGTGGACTTCGCCGAAATCGAGGCGATGCAGGCCGAAGGCCGCTGGGACGACGCCGGACGCGAACTGAACCGTGCCGCCCTCGCTCTCGAAGCCGCCGGAGCGGACTTCGTCGTCCTCTGCACCAACACGATGCACAAGGTCGCCGGGCAGCTCACCGACGGCCTCGGCGTCCCGCTGCTGCACCTCGCCGACACCACGGCCGCCGCGATCAAGGCCGAGAAGGTGCACCGAGTCGGGCTCCTGGGCACCGGGTTCACCATGGCCCAGCCGTTCTACCGCGAACGCCTTGCCGCGCACGGCCTCGACGTGCTCGTCCCGGACGAGGCCGACCGCGAGACCGTGCACCGGATCATCTACGGCGAACTCGTCCACGGCGTCGTCACCGCCGAATCGCGCGAGCGGTACCGCGAGGTCATCGCGCGGATCGTCGACGCGGGCGCGGAGGGCGTGATCTACGGGTGCACCGAGATCGAACTGCTCGTCGGCCCGGAAGACAGTCCGGTGCCCACCTTCCCCACCACCAGGCTGCACGCCGAAGCGGCCGTGGACTACGCGCTCGGCGAGACCGCGCTCCCTTCCGCTCCGGCGAGGTGACGCTCGTGCTGGGAGACGGCCTGCCGCCACAGCCTGTCGCGTTCCTCATCGGTGAACACGCGACGCGGTATCCCGAAGACGTCCTCGATCGCCGTCCACCACTCGGCCGGTGATTCCAGCACCGTCTTGCCGCCCGGCAGCCGGGAGAGCGTCAGCGCGCGCAACGTATCGAGGCTTTCGGCGGCCCGCCGCTGCAGGACGACCGTGCGGACGAACCCGGAGGTCTCGGACGTGGACAGTTCGACGTGTTTCTCGGCGAAGTCCTGCATCACGGCCGTCTCGGGCGCGAAATCCATGCCGACGAAACTGCCCTGCGGATCGTGGTCGAACCGCCAGCCGCCCGGCGTGATCTCCGAGGGCCGCATGCGGAACACCAGCGGCCCCTGCTTGTACTCGCCTTCACGCAGCGGGAGCGGCTCGTGGATGCCGTCGCCGAGCCCCACGTCCACCATCCAGCCGACTTCGGGCGTCTCCGGCAGCCCGGTCACCGTCAACGCCAGGTGGTTGAGGTGGATCCCGGCCGTCTCGCCATGGCCCTGCACCCCGCCCGGATGCCGGGTGACCTGGTAGCCCAGCGCCAGGAGCAGCGCCGAGAGCGCGCCGTTGAGGTGATAGCAGTAACCGCCCCGCCCGGCGGCGATCCGGCCGAACGACACCGCCGGATCCAGCGACGTGACCCGGCCAAGCTGGACTTCGAGATCCTCGTACGGCACCCGCTCCACATGGGCCTTGTGCAGCCGGAAGAGCGCGTCGAGGCTCGGCGGCTCGTGCTCGAGGCCGAGTCGCGCGAGGTAAGCGGGCACGTCGACGTGCTCGGAAGAAAGTGACCCCATGCCGACGACCGTAGCGGCACCCACCGACAAATCAGGGTTCTCACCGAGGCGACCTCGTCCGTTCCGGTCGTAGCCTGGGGAGGTGACCACTTTGCCTCCCCAGCCGGTCCCGGCGAGCGAGTCGTCCGGTACGGATCCGGCCAAACGCGTCCTGCCGCCGAGCCCGAAGGCGGCCGCGATCGTGGCGCTGGCCTTCACCGTGCTGCTCTACCTGGTCGAGCTGGTCGACGTCGTGCTGCCCGCCGACCTCGACCAGGGTGGCATCCTCGCCCGCGACGTCTCCGGGCTCGACGGCGTGCTGTGGGCGCCGTTGCTGCACGCGGGCTGGGGGCATCTGTTCTCCAACACCGTCCCGGTCCTGGTGTTCGCCTTCCTCGCGATGGCGTCGGGGATCGGCAGGTGGGTGCTGGTGACCGCGATCATCTGGGTGCTCTCCGGCCTGGGGGTCTGGCTGATCGCGCCGGACGACACGGTGACCGTGGGCGCCTCCGGCGTCGCTTTCGGCTGGCTGGCGTTCTTGCTGGTCAGGGGCATCTTCAACCGGGCCGCCGGCCAAATCCTGGTGGCCGTGCTGCTGCTGGGGATCTGGAGCGGAATGCTCTGGGGACTGCTTCCGGGTGATCCGGGCGTCTCGTGGCAGGGGCACCTGTTCGGCGCGCTGTCCGGGGTCTTCGCGGCCTGGGTGGTGGCGAGGATGGACAAGACCCGAGCCCGGAAGACGGTCGCGGGCGGTCCCGGTAGCCTCGCCGTGTGACCAAGCCGAGCGCCGACGCCCCGATCGGCGTCTTCGATTCCGGAGTGGGCGGGCTCACCGTCGCCAGGTCGATCCTGGAACAGCTGCCCGGTGAGCAGTTGCGCTACGTCGGCGACACCGCCCGTAACCCGTACGGTCCCCTTCCCATCGCGACGGCACGCCAGTACGCGCTGGAAACGCTGGACGACATCGTCGACGGCGGGGTGAAGGCACTGGTCATCGCCTGCAACACCGCCTCCGCCGCCTGCCTTCGCGACGCGAGGGAGCGCTACGACGTTCCCGTGATCGAGGTCGTTCTTCCGGCGGCGCGACGGGCCGTCTCCGCCACGCGCTCCGGCCGGATCGGCGTGATCGGCACCGAGGGCACTGTCCGGTCCCGTGCCTACGACGACGCCTTCACCGCCGCCCAAGACGTCGAGATCACCAGCGTCGCCTGCCCTCGGTTCGTGGACTTCGTCGAACGCGGGATCACCACCGGCCGCCAGGTGCTCGGGCTCGCACAGGGCTATCTCGAACCCTTGCTCGATGCCCAGGTCGACACCCTGGTCATGGGCTGCACGCACTACCCGCTGCTGTCCGGGGTCCTGCAGATCGTCATGGGCCAGGACGTCACACTGGTGTCGAGTGCCGAAGAGACCGCGCGGGACCTCGTGCGCGTCCTCACCGAGAACGACCTCCTCGCCGAACGCGACACCCCGCCGCGGCACGAGTTCGTCGCCACCGGATCCGCCGAGCCGTTCACCAGACTCGCTCAGCGGTTCATGGGTTTCGCTCCGGGTGTGCTGGCTCCCACCAGCGCCTAAAAAAGCCGATTCCGCGCTTAAGGTGTCACAGTGCGTCTCACGATCCTCGGCTGCTGCGGCAGCATCCCCGGGCCCAACGCCGCCGCGTCCGGCTATCTGATCGAGGCGGACGGGTTCGTCCTGGGCCTGGAACTCGGCAACGGGACGCTCGCGCGGCTGCAGGCCCTGCGCGACCCGTTCGATCTGGACGCGCTGATCCTTTCGCATCTGCACCCCGATCACTGCGCCGACGTCAGCGCACTGACCGTCATGCGGCGCTACCACCCGGCCCTGCCGTATCCCGAAAGGCCGCGCCGGCTGCCGGTCTACGGGCCGTCTGACGTGCACGAGCGGCTCTCGTACGCCTACGCGGCGAACGAGGAGGAGCGGGCGACCACCGATCTCTCCGACGTCTACGCCTTCAACGCCCTGCGAACCGAGCCCATGGGGATCGGACCGTTCGAAGTCACCGCCGTCCCGGTCGACCACCCGACGCCGGCGTTCGGCCTGCGGGTCACCCATGGCGGCCGGACACTCGCCTACACCGGCGACACGGGCATCTGCGACGCCCTGACCGAACTCGCCGACGGCGTCGACGTCCTGCTTTCCGAGGCGTCCTGGACCGACTCGCCCACCCGGCCCCCCGGCGTCCACCTGTCCGGTAAGGAAGCGGGGGAACTCGGCCGCAAGGCGGGGGTGGGGCGCCTGCTGCTCACCCATGTCGCGCCCTGGACCGACCGCGCCGCCGTCCTCGCCGAGGCGGCCATCGCGTTCCCCGCGGCCGAGCTGGTCGAGCAGGGCGCCGTCTACGAGGTCTGACGCGGGGTTCTAGAGTGACGGCCGTGGCGAGAAAAGACGGCAGGAACGACGACCAGCTTCGCGACATCAAGATCACCCGAGGCTTCCAGCGGTGGCCCGCGGGCTCGGTGTTGATCGAGTTCGGCGACACCCGGGTGCTGTGCGCGGCGAGCGTCACGGAAGGCGTCCCCCGCTGGCGGGCCGGTTCCGGCCTCGGCTGGGTCACCGCCGAGTACGCGATGCTGCCGTCGGCGACCAACACCCGCAGCGACCGCGAGTCCATCAAGGGCCGCGTCGGCGGCCGCACCCACGAGATCTCCCGGCTGATCGGCCGTTCCCTGCGTGCCTGCATCGACCTGGCGGCGCTGGGGGAGAACACGATCGTCATCGACTGCGACGTCATCCAGGCCGACGGCGGTACCCGCACGGCCGCGGTGACCGGCGGTTACGTCGCGCTCGCCGACGCCGTCACCTGGCTCGGCGCGGCAGGTCGCCTCGCCGACCCGCAGCCGCTTTCGTCCTCGGTCGCGGCGGTCAGCGTGGGCGTCGTCGACGGCCGCGTACGCCTCGACCTGCCGTATGAGGAGGATTCGCGCGCGGAGGTCGACATGAACGTCGTCGCCACCGACGCCGGCACGCTGATCGAGGTGCAGGGCACCGGTGAGGGTGCCACCTTCGCGCGGTCCACTTTGGACACGATGCTGGACATGGCGCTCGCGGGCTGCGAGGAGCTGACCCGCCTGCAGACCGAGGCGCTCGCGCTGCCGTACCCCGGTGAACTGCCCGAGCCGCGTACGGACAAGAAGAAGGGTGCGAAGTGACCAAGCTGCTCCTTGCCACCCGCAACGCGAAGAAGCTCGGCGAGCTCCGGCGCATCCTGGTGGCGGAGGGGATCGAAGGCGTCGAGGTCGTCGGTCTCGCCGACGTCCCGGAATTCCCCGAAGCGCCCGAGACCGCGCCCGACTTCGAGGGCAACGCGCTCGCGAAGGCGCGGGACGCGGCCGCCGCGACCGGTCTCCCGGCCATCGCCGACGACTCGGGGATCGCCGTCGACGCGCTCAACGGCATGCCCGGTGTGCTGTCCGCCCGCTGGTCCGGCAAGCACGGCGACGACGAGGCGAACCTGGACCTCGTGCTGGCGCAGCTGTCCGACACCCCCGACGAGCGGATGGGCGCGGCCTTCGTCTGCGCGGCGGCGCTGGTCGTCCCCGGTGGTGACGAGACCGTGGTGCGCGGGGAATGGCGGGGCTCACTGATCCGGGAACGCCGTGGTGCCAACGGATTCGGTTATGACCCGATCTTCGTGCCGGAAGGGGAGACGCGGACTTCCGCGGAGCTGGCACCGTCCGAAAAGGACGCGGCTTCGCACCGGGGGAAGGCGTTGCGGGCGTTGGCGGGAGAACTGCGGAAGCTGGCCGGCTGAGTCTCGTGAGTGGTGATGACGGTTCTGACCGAGGTCGTTTCAGGTCACACCTCCCCCAGTACATGATGGCCCCCTTCCTTGCGCCTGGCGCAAGGAAGGGGGCCATCATGTACTTCACGCGAGCAACACCGCAGGTGACGAGTAGGTACCTAAGAGAGGGTTCGCCCTGATCGTCATCACCCCCGCACGAGGCTTACGCCAGGGAGAGGTCCCGCAGCAGCTTCGCGACGTGCCCCGTCGCGCGCACGTTGTACTGCGCCACGGCGATCTTGCCGTCCGCGTCGACGACGAAGGTCGAGCGGATGACGCCCTCGTAGACCTTGCCGTAGTTCTTCTTCTCGCCGAAGGCGCTGTACGCCTTGAGGACCGTCTTCTCCGTGTCGGAGAGCAGCGGGAAGGTCAGCTTTTCCGCCTCGACGAACTTCGCGAGCTTCGCGGGCTTGTCCGGTGAGATGCCGAGTACCTGATAGCCGGCGTCGTTGAGCTGCGCGAGGCTGTCACGGAAGTCGCAGGCCTGCTTCGTGCAGCCCGGCGTTCCCGCGTTCGGGTAGAAGTACACGACGACCGACTTGCCGTGGAAGTCGCTGAGCGAGACGTCGTTGCCCTCGTGATCGGGGAGGGTGAAATCGGGCGCGGTGTCGCCGGGGGAGAGTCGCTGCTCGGTCATGACGCACACGGTAGCGAACCGGAGGCGTCAGACCTTCCCGCAGTAGGTCGCCGCGACCGGCTCCGCGGGGTTCGGCCGGACCTGCAGGCGCAGCCTCACCGGCTTGTCCGGAACGGCGAACGCCAGGTTGAGGTGTACCGACCGGCCGGGTGCCACGTCCTTGCCCGCGTCCGCGATGCCGTTGTAGCCCTGCACCGCGTCGACGACCTGTTTGACCGACGAGCTTTCGCCGTCGACCTCACCTGTCACGGACAGCCCGGAGAGCCGGTAGACCCCGTCGCCGGCGTTGGTCACGTCGATGCCGAACGCCACCGCGCGCGGGCTCTGCGGGTACGCCGACGTGCTGGGGCGGAACGACTTCGGCGCGGACACGGAGATGGTGACCCCGGTCGCGAACCGGTGCGGGGCACCGAAGGCGAGGTCGCGTTCCGCGCGCGTCGCGGCCGGCCCCTGCGCCGGGGCGTCCGCGCCGAGGGCGGCGGCCCCTTTTTCCGGTGCCGGAACCCCGCACGCGGTCGCCAGCAGCAACGAGCAGGCGGCGATCAAGAGCTTCGGGGTGCGCGGGGGCGCCATGTGCGGTTACTCCAGTCGGCGGGTCGGATGGGCCGTTCGAGGTAGGTATTAGTGCCGAAGAGTCCAGAGTGACGGTCTTCGTCAGCTGAGAGGAGCGGATCCGCCGGGTTGAGGCGCACCTGGTGTACACCCGTGGCCGTTCCGTGATCGGAAAGGTACGGCTAGTGACAGTCGTCACCTCGATGGCACATCGGCCACGCTCAAACGGCGAAGGCGAAGAACAGGATGAAGATCGCCAGACCGGACACCCAGGCCACGATCAGCCAGCCGAAATCGCGCATCGGGTCGACGGCGCGGCTCTCCTCGCCGGGGACGTAGACACCGCGCTCTTCGAACCAGTCCACCCACCGGGTCAGCCAACGAATGGGGCTTCGTGACGCCATGGCTGTCACAGTACGGGCACGGGTGAACCCGGTCGGCTGGGGAGGCACCGCCCAAAAGGGCGAATCGGACGTACCAGTTGTCGCCCGCTAGGCCCTTTTGTCCATCGCATTCGCCCGTCAGGCTGTAACAATGGCGCTGGGAATAGATGTCTACAGCCGCTTTCAGACTGTTACTGACTGGCAAGCCGTCAAGAGGCACGGCGTGACTTTCGTGTTCGTCAAGCTCACGGACGGCGGTGGTCTCCCGAATGGGGGGCGTAATACCGGCGACGCCTTGGTGGCCGGAGCGAGGACTGCGGGTATTCCGGTAGGTGGTTACCATTTCGCTCAGGCGAGTCCGTCGCCTGAGGCACAGGCCGACTTGTTCATCGCGCAGGTCCGACGGCTAGGGGCGACCGGCTGCGTCCCGATGCTCGACCTCGAAGACAACCCGCCGGGTTCGAGCGCGCCGAACATCCCGGACGGGCGCAAGCGGGACTTCTCGATCAGATTCTGCAACCGCGTGGCGGAGCACGGTTTCCGGCCGGGTATCTACCTGAACAACTCACTCGCGAAAATGCTGCGGCCGGATCGCTTCGGCGTGCCCGACCTGGTGATCTGGATCGCGCGCTACGGCGCCAAACCCGACGCCGCCGCGGGCCGCTACGACGTGCATCAGTACTCGGACGCCGGCCAGATCCCCGGTATCCGCGCGAGCAGTGTCGACCTCAACGAGTCCTACACGAACGCCCACTTGACCGGCGGCGGCGGCGCCGCCCCGAAACGGAAGGCGACGACGGAACTCATGGAACGAAGGACCATTCCGGCAAGCCCGAACGTCACATCCGTGCGGTTGCTGCTCTCCGGCAGCGAGACGGCCGCGATCATCGTCCGTCCCCGCGTCGACGGCGACGGCGTCACCGACGCGCCCGTTTGGCAGGGCAATATCTACGCCTGGGGCAGCGACAAGGTCGGTATCGGCGGGAATCCGTTGAAAACGCCCGGATTCGATCCGAAAACGGTTTCGCACCGCCGGTACCACCTGCCGGGTGCGGTATGGGCCGATTTCGAATACAGCTCGAACGCGGATTTCGAGATCGACATTGTCGGCTGAGCGGCTCAAAGATCCGTGAAGGCCTCCTTCCCTACCTTCAGAGTAGGGAAGGAGGCCTTCACGGACCGTCAGTTGTGGCCCGGGCCGCGTCCCGGATGGCGTCCACGATGAACTGGTAGCCCGTGCACCGGCACAGGTTCCCCGAGATCCCCTGCCGGATCTCGGCGTCTGTCGGGTCGGGGTTCTCCTTCAGCAGTTCCACCGCCGTGGCCAGCATCCCCGGCGTGCAGAATCCGCATTGCAGGCCGTGGTGCTTCCGGAACGACTCCTGCAGCGGGGACAGTTCGCCGTCCGACGCGAGTCCTTCGATCGTGACGATCTCCGCCCCGTCCACCTGGACGGCCAGCAGGCAGCACGAACGCGCGCTCGCGCCGTCGAGGGTGATCGTGCACGAGCCGCAGACGCCGTGTTCGCAGCCGACGTGGACGCCGGTGAACCCCAGGTCGTGGCGCAGGAAGTCGGCCAGCGTCCGCCGCGGTTCGCAGTCCGCGCGGTAGGTCCGTCCGTTCACCGTCAGGGTGACCGTGATCATGCGCGCTCCTTCGCTCGCGCGATCGCCCGCCGGGTGAGGACCGCGGTCATCTCGCGCCGGTAGCCGGGCGGGGCGTGGAGGTCGGACGGTGGATCCGTCGCGGCGGCGGCGAGTTCGGCCGCGACGGCGATCGCGTCGGCCGTCAGCGCGCTGCCGACGAGTGATTCCTCCGCGGTGGTGGCCCGGATCGGCGTGGGGCCCGCGCCCCCGACGGCGATCCGCGCGGCTTCGCAGACGTCGCCCGACATCGTCACGGCGGCGAAGACGGCGACCAGCGGCAGCTCGCGGCTGCGGCGGCTCAGTTCCTCGACCGCGTGACCGCCTTGACGCGCCGGCACCGAAATCCGGGTCAGCAGTTCGCCGGGACCCAGCGCCGTCCGGTGCGGGCCGAGGAAGAAGTCGCGGGCGGCGACCAGCCGCTCACCGCCGGGACCGTGGACGCCGAATTCGGCGTCGAGCGCGACCATCACCGCGGGCAGTTCCGCGGCGGGCTCGGCGTGCGCGAGACTGCCGCCGATCGTGCCCCGGTTCCGGATCGCCGCGTGCCCCACGTAGCCGATCGCCTCGGCCAGCAGAGGGACGTCGGAGCGTACGGCTTCGGACATCTCTACGACGCGGTGCCGGGTGAGCGCGCCGATCTCCAGCCGTCCGTTGTCCGTGCGCAAAAAGGAAAGCCCGTCGAGGCGGTTGATGTCGACCACCAGCGGAGGCCGGATCTGCCGCAGGTTCAGCAGCGGTACCAGGCTCTGCCCGCCCGCCAGCACCCGCGCGTCCGGCGTACCCGCCAGCGCTTCGGCGGCCTCGTCCAGCGACGAGGCCCGGAGATAGTCGAACGGCGCGGCCTTCACCGGCGTGCTCCCCGCTTCATCGCGGCCAGCAGCCGGGGCGGGGTGATCGGCAGCGCGGTGATGTCGACGTCGTACTCGCGCAGAGCGTCTTCGACCGCGTGCGCGATCGCCGCGCCGCCGCCGATCACGCCCGCTTCCCCCATGCCCTTGAACCCGCCGGGAACGTGGTCGGCGGGCGTCGTCATATGGGACACGGAGAACGGCGGGATCTCGGTCGCGGTCGGCAGCAGGTATCCGGTGAACGAGGTGGTCTCCATCCGCCCGTCGGCGCCGTAGACCAGTTCTTCGTACAGCGCCCCACCGATCGCCTGCGCCGCACCGCCGTGCAACTGCCCGTCCACGATCATCGGGTTGATCACGGTGCCGCAGTCGTGCGCGATCAGGTAGTCCAGCAGCGTCACCACGCCGGTCTCCCGGTCGACTTCGGCGAGGACGGCGGTACAGCCGAACGAGGTCGCGACGTTGACCGGGTCGTAGACCTCGCGCTCTTCCAGCGTCGGCGTCTCGTCCTCGGGCCAGGCGCCGTTCAGCCGCCGGTATGCCGCGTCGCCGATCGCGGCGAGGGTGATCTCTTTGCCCGGTACCCCGTTCACCGAGACCACTCCGTCCTCGATGGACAGATCGTCTGGCGATACCTCCAGCAGGTGACCCGCCACGCGCAGGATCTTCGCCCGTAACCGGGTCGACGCGTTCAGCACGGCCGCGCCGCCGACGGCCGCCCCGCGGCTCGCCGCCGTGCCGTATCCGGTGTACGGGCAGCTGTCGGTGTCCCCGGAAAGCACGGTGACGTGGTCGAGCGGGACACCGAGGGTCTGCGCGGCCACCTGCGCCAGTGTCGTGTGAATGCCCTGGCCGATCGCGGACATTCCCGTGTGGATGGTCACGTGCCCGGTCGAGTCGACCCGCACGACCTCCTCGTCGAAGCCGGAATGACCGAGTCCGGCGAGGTTGACGATCCGGCTCGGCCCGAATCCGGTCAGTTCGTTGTGGAACGAATACCCGATGCCGACACCGTTTCCGCGGCGCTCCGCCCAGCCCGCGGCTTCGACCGCCTTCAGGCAAAGATCCAGGCAGTCTTCGTAGCGGCCGTTGTCGTAGACGAACACCGGGCTCTGATAGGGAAACGCCTCCGGTGGGATGAAGTTCTTGCGCCGCACCGTGTGCGCGTCCACGCCGAGGCGTTTCGCCAGCTGTTCCACGAGATGTTCGTGCACGAAGTTCGCTTTCGGCAACCCGTAACCGCGGAACGACCCGTACGGCGATCGGTTGGTCATCACGGCGACGAGGTTCAGCTCCACGTTCGGGATGGCGTACGGCCCGGTCAGCAGCGCGGTCGTCGTCCAGCACGGGCTGGCGCCGGCGGAACCGAGGACACCGCCGAGGACGCCGTACACCGTGGCACGCAGCGCGGTGATCGTGCCGTCGTCCTTGGCGGCCAGTTCGACGTCGATCTTCTGCTCGCGTGAGTGCGCGTTGGCGACGAAGCTCTCCGCGCGGTCCTCGATGAGCTTGACCGGCTTCCCCGTGCGCCGCGAGAGGATCGCCGCGACGACCTCTTCGGCGTAGAAGTCGAACTTGTTCCCGAAGCCGCCGCCGACGTCGGGGGTGCGCACGCGGATCCGGTCCATCGAGAGCCCGAAGACCTCGCCGAACAACTCACGCGCGAGGTTGGGCGCCTGCGTCGAAAGCCAGACGTCGAGCCGGTCGGCGAACGGGTCCCAGGTCGCCACCACGCCGCGCGTTTCGATCGGTGCGCCCATCTGGCGGGCGAAGCGGAACGATTCGGTGAGCACCACGTCGGCCTCGGCGAACGCGGCGCTCACGTCACCCATCGGGATCGTGCCGGTACCGGCGATGTTGTCCGGCCAGTCCTCGTAAAGCTTCGACGCGCCGTCCGCCAGCGCCTGTTCGAGGGTGCTGACGGCCGGGAGTTCCTCGTACTCGACCTCGATCAGTTCCAGCGCGTCTTCGGCGGTGGCCCGGTCCTTCGCCGCGACAGCCGCGACGGCCTGGCCGGGATACCGCACCTTGCCGACGGCGAGGGCGTGGTGCTCGGACGTCCGCATGTCCGGCAGGTTCGACCAGATCACCGGTTGCGGTGCCTTCGTACTCGAGAGCACGTCTTCGCCGGTGATAACCGCGAACACGCCGGGATGGGTGCTCGCCTCCGTGACGTCGACGCGCACGATCCGCGCATGCGGCAGGGGACTGCGGAGGACCGCGGCCTCCAGCATCCCCGGCACCTGGACGTCGTCGATGTACCGAGCCCGGCCGGTCAGCAGCCGGACGTCCTCCTGCCGGGTCACCCTCGCGCCGATCAGCCCCTCGCCCATGAGCTCACTTTCGCGCACCGACGGCCTTTCGCGCATCGTGCACATGGGTCACTCCCGAGGGCGCGCCAGGCACGCATTTAGTCCTCTAAATGCTCATGGCGGCCCGGTCGGCCTCCGGAAGCCATTGCCGCGCCGGGTCGAAGGGGCGATAACCGGACCGCACGTGCTCGATCAGCAGCGCCAGCGTGGGGTGCCGGTTCTCGCGCCGCCACAGCAGGGAGAACGGGTACACCGGCGTCGGATCGACGAGCGGGATCTGGACGACGTCCGGACGCCAGGGCACGTGCATCTTCGCGCCGACGAAACCGAGTCGGTCCTTCGACTCGCCGATCACCTCGATGTGGTGTTCGAGCCCGAAGTTCGGGCCATCGGTGTCGACGAGGATGCCGAACGCGGGGCACAGCTCCTGCCAGAACTCCGCCCATTCGCCGGCGCGCGCGTTGTACGGCATCCAGGCCGTCAGGCCGGCGAGTTCCGCCATGGCGACCCGGCGTCGCCGCGCGAGCGGGTGCCGTCGGCCGACCAGCAGGTTCGCGGGCTCCAGGTAGGCGGGCGTGCGGTCGATCGCGGGGTCCGGCACGGTGTTGACGCGGGCGAAGGCGGCATCGACCGAGTCGGGCAGCGGCGACCGTCGCTCCGCGCCCAGACCGGGCGTGACGAGTTCCAGTTCGTCGTCGTGGTCGGCGTGGAACGCCCGGATGACTTCCATGGTCGCCAGCCGCGTACCGAGGACGTCGACGCGCAGCGGGCGGCGCCTGCCCTGGAGACGTTCGACAGCCTGATCCGCGAGGCTGATCAACGCACGGGCGTGATTGAGGAACTCCTCGCCGTCTTCGGTCAGCTCAGCCCCACCACGCGTCCGTGACAGCAGCCGCACGCCGAGATCCGCTTCCAGCTTCGCGATCCGCTTGGAGATCGCCTGCTGACTCACCTCCAGCCGGATCGCCGCCTCGCCGAAGTACCGGTCTTCGGCCACCGCGACGAACGCGCGGACCGCGCCGAGATCCAGCTCCACTGTGTACTCCCTGCAACCCGGCACTCCCCACAACTTCCGGCTGTCGACTGCGGCGTGTCGATCGCGCCGCTGTTCGCCGACGCTCAGCGGCTCGGTATCGGCATCACGCCGCGCTGACCCGGATCAACCGGAGCTGCCCGATCTCGGACACGTTCTTCATCAGCTCGGAGTTCACCCAGGCGACGGTGTGGGCGAAGGTGAGGCCGGCTTCTTCGCCCCACGGGTAGGCGGAGGGAGCGTCCAGGTCGGCGTCGGTCAGGCCATCGAGGACGGCCAGCCATTCTTCGCGGAGTCCTCGCAGCCATTCGACGGCGGAGTCCCCGCCGGGCCACGTGATGTCCTCGCGCCCGCGCGGCGTCCGCCGGTTCGCGTGGTCGAGGGCGACGCTCCACCACCAGCCGATATGCCAGGTGAGCCAGGCGATCGTGGGGACGGGAACGGGGTCCGGTTCGGAGTCGGCCCAGTCGGGCCGCCAGGCGCCGTCGTCGTCCCGGTGCACGGTCCAGCAGAGATCCGCGGGTTCCCAGAGGAAATCCCCCGGCTTCAGCTCGGCCAGATGGTACTCGAACAGCGACCAGGTCAGCTCGAACTGCCAACGCGACAATTCGGAACGGGAAGCGGGCACCCGGCGGATCTTCCCCGCGTGGCCGTGAAGGGCGCAACCTGATTACCGTGGCGGGCATGAAGTCGAAGATCCTCTTGGTCGGCGCCACCGGGACGATCGGGACCGCGGTCTCCGAAGCCCTCACCGCGCGCGGGCACGAAGTGCTGCCCGCGTCCCGCTCCGGTGAGATACGGGTCGACGTCGGGCAGCCCGCCACCCTCGACGCGGTTTTCGACACCGAGCCGGGGATCGGGCACGTCGTGTGCTGCGCGGGGAGTGGCTCACTCGTCCCGGTCGACGGCGGCACCGACGAAGAGTTCGTCCAAGGACTGCACGGGAAACTGCTCGGCCAGGTGTTCCTGCTGCGGCACGCGATCCCGCGGCTGCCGGACGGTGGTTCGGTCACGGTGACCGCGGGCCGGATCCCGGAGACGTTGCGCGGCAGCGCGTTCGGTGTCCTGACGAACGTCGGCCTCGAAGCGTTCGTCGCCGCGGCGGCCCGCGAACTGCCCCGCGGCCTCCGCGTCAACGCCGTCAGTCCGGGCTGGGTGAGCGAAACGCTGGCCGCGCTCGGCGAACCGGACGGCGGCACCCCGGCGGCGGAAGTCGCACGGTGCTACGTCGAGGCAGTGGAGAGCGCGAACCTCACCGGGCGGACGCTCACACCGTAAGCCGAACGGCCGCGATTTCGCTTGACCGCCCTGCCACAGTGGATCTTCGTGGCGAACCATGACGACGACAGAAACGAACTCCTCCGACTGGCCGGGCTGGCGACGCCGATGGCGCTGCGGGTCGCGGTCACCCTCCGGTTGCCGGACCGGTTGTCCGGTGACGGCGCGAACGCCAGCGAACTCGCGGCGGAACTCGGCCAGTCCCCGCTCGCGCTCGATCTGCTGCTCGGTCATCTCACGACCTTGGGCGTCCTGGAACGGACGTCGAGCGGCTACCGCACCACCGAATACGGCGCGAATCTCCGCGCCGACGCCGGAAACGGCCTCGCCGGACTCCTGGACATGGAAGCCGCCGGCGGACGAGGCGAACTGGCGTTCGTCGAACTCGCGCACAGCGTCGCCACCGGTCAGGCGGGCTACATCCGCCGCTACGGCCAGGACTTCTGGGCCGATCTCGCCGAACACCCGCAGCTGCGGGAGACGTTCGACCGGCAGATGACCCAGCGGTTCCTGGCGCAGGTACCGAGCTTCGTCGCGGGATTCGACTGGTCCCGGTTCTCCACGATCGTCGACGTCGGCGGGGGGCACGGCAGCCTGCTCGCCGCCATCCTCACGGCCAACCCCTCGATGCGCGGTCACCTCGTCGATCTCGCGCCCACCGCGGCCGCCGCCGAAAAGGAACTGCGTGCGCAGGGCCTCGGAGACCGGATCGAGGTGACCGCGGGCAGCTTCTTCGACCCGCTCCCCGCCGGGGCGGACGCGTATCTGCTGTCCGACATCCTCCACGACTGGGACGACGAGCACGCGCATCGCATCCTGGCCCGCTGCGCCGAGGCCGTGCAGCCGGGAGGCCGCGTCCTCGTCATCGAGGCGGTCGGCGGACTCGGGGCCCAGACCGAGTGGGACCTGGTCATGCTCGTGCTCTACGGCGGCCGCGAGCGGCGTCTCGACGAGTTGCGTGAACTCGCCTTCGCCCACGGCCTGGCCTTCGACTCCCTCACCACGCTGACCGAGCAGCGCAGCCTGCTGGAGTTCCGCAAAGATATTCCTTGACAAGAATATTCCCTTCAGTGAATACTTCTCGGCATGGAGCAGATCGCAGCAGCACTGGGAGACGGAGCGAGGTGGCGCATCGTCGAGCTTCTCGCCGAGCGGCCCCGGTCCGTGGGTGAGCTCGCCGAGCTGACCGGCCTGCGGCAGCCGCAGACCACCAAACATCTCCAGACCCTCGCCCGCGTCGGTCTCGTGACGGTCTTCCCGCTCGGGCAGCGTCGCGTCTACGCGGTCGAGGCGGCTCCGCTGAAGGAATTCGAAAGCCGGCTGGGGGAGCTGATCGCGACCATCCAGGCGAACGAGGGCGAGCGAGATGTCCTCACGCGCTATCAGGCCGCGATCGGCGCGGATTCCGCCGCCGCGGACCGTGCTCGGTGGGCGGACGGGCGCGCGTTCTCGTTCGACCGCTCGCTCGCCGCGCCGCGCGACGTCGTCTGGCGGCATTGGACCGAGCCCGCCCTGCTCGCGTCCTGGTGGGCGCCGCCGTCGATGACCGTCACCGACTGCGTCGTCGAACCGAGGAAGGGCGGACGTGTCGTCCTCGACTATCGCGACGCCGAGGGGCGGTATCGCTCCGAAGGAAAGGTCCACGCCGCGAAGGAACTCGAACATCTCGAGTTCGCTCTCTCGGTGCTGGACGGCAAGGGAGAAACCTTCTTCACCGGTCACTACGACCTGAAGTTCACCGATGCGCCCGACGGGACCCGGCTCCGGCTGGATCTGCGCATCACCGAGACCACCGTCGAGGCCGTCCCCTTCATCGCCGGGATCGAAACCGGCTGGGGCCAGGTGCTCGACAACCTCGCGACCCGACTCACCACTCACGAAAAGGAATGAACGACATGACGAACTCGACCGGCCGCCGCGTCACCGCGAACATCAGCCTCAGTCTCGACGGTCACTACAGCGGCCCCGGCGGCCCTAGAGACATGGGCGCGATCGTTTCGTACGCGACCACCGATGTCGCCCGCGGTCACCTCGCCCGCATCCACGAGAACGCGACGACGGCGCTGCTCGGCAGAAAGAACGCCGAGGGTTTCCTGGGCTTCTGGCCGACCGTCGCCGCCGACGAGAACGCCGACCCGCGAGACCGTGCCTACGCGAAGTGGCTGGTGGACGCGGAAAAGGTGGTCCTCTCCACGACGCTGACCGAGTCCCCCTGGGGCCGGACCCGCGTGGTGAACGCCCCCGCCTCGGAGGTCGTCGCCGAACTCAAGGCGAGCGGCGAGGGCGACATCCTGGTCAACAGCAGCGCGAGCGTCATCAAGGCACTGCTCGCGGACGACCTGATGGACCGGCTGTACCTGATGATCTGCCCCGAGATCACCGGCGGCGGGGAGCGGCTGTTCGTCGACGGCCTGCCCGCGTCGAAGTGGAAGCTGACCTATCAGGAGGTCGGGGAGCTGGGGGAGATGGCCGTGGTCTACGACCGCGTTCGCTGATCTTCGGGTGGCGGCACTTCCCCGGTACATGAAGGCCCCCATGCTTGCGTCTAGCGCAAGCATGGGGGCCTTCATGTACTCCACGCGGGCAAGGCAACTATAAGCCGGTTACCTGTATTATAGTTGTGGTATCGGTACTATTAGTGAAACCTGTCAGAGCGGCAGTACGGAGTCGTGCCATGGACTTGAGCCGGCCGTTGATGACGGTCACCCCCACGCTCGACGGGGACGTCCTCGTCGTACTCGCCAACCACGACGGCATCTTCACCACCGGGCAGTTGCATCGGCTGCTGGCGCGGCATTCGGAGGAGGGCATCCGGAAGGTGCTGCGTCGCCTGACGAAGCAGGGTGTCGTGCTGTCTGACAGGGTCGGAAACGCCTTCGCGTACCGGCTCAATCGTGAGCACCTCGCGGCGGAGCACATCGTCGGGCTCGCCCGAATGCGCAAGACACTCCTGGAGCGCATCGAGGACCGTCTGGAGTCGTGGGAGATCCCGCCGGTGTACGCCGCTGTATTCGGCTCGGTGGCACGCGGCGAGATGACGGAAGACAGCGATGTGGACCTTCTGCTGATCCGGCCGGATGACGTCGAAGACGATCTGTGGGAAACGCAGGTTCACGAACTGGCGGTCGAGGTGACCCGCTGGGTCGGCAACGACACTCGTCCCCTGGAATTCACGGAAGCCGAACTCGTCGACCGCGCATACGACGAGGTCGTCCTGCGGGATGTGGTGCGGGACGGGTTGACCGTGGCCGGGAGCCGGGCTTGGCTGGCCAGTCACTTGAGAAAGAGAAAAGGCTGACGTGCGAACTCGGCAGTGTGACGTGAGCGTCCAACGCGGGCGCCTGGGTAAGGCAAATCAGTTCCTCGAGGCAGCCGACACGATTCGCGAACTTGCCTGCGAGCACGAAGACGTGACCGACGCGTATGTGACCTTGTGTGTGCACGCGGGCATCGCGGCGTCCGACGTCATTTGCTGCGCCAGGCTGGGGAAGCACGCGCTGGGTGAAAGTCATGACGAAGCGATCGGCTTGCTGGCCAAGGCGGACAACGACGTCGCGAAACACTTGAGGACCTTGCTCAAGCTGAAGACCAAAGCGGGTTACAGCCATACACCTGTCACCGCGGACGAGTTCAAGCGCGCGGGCCGGGCGGCTGAGACGCTGGTCGAAACGGCTCGTCGGGCAACGAACGTCTGTTGAGGACTCGACGGATCCTCCACACGCGCTGCCGCGTGTGGCAATGCCGATGTCTGGGGTGGGCCCGGAGAGACTCGAACTCTCACTGGCACGGACCTAAACCGTGTGCCTCTGCCAATTGGGCTACGGGCCCCAGTACCGCCTTGAAATCGTAGCGTGCGACACGATCGGCGTTTCTCGGCGTGGCCGGTGCCGCCGGAGGGGGTGACGTCCTCTAACGTGGGGCCCCGGCAGGTACGTAGCGGCGAGGAGGACACGTGGCCCGCGATCCGGAGACCATCGAGCGTGAGATCGAGCAGGCCAGGAACGCGCTGGTCGCCACGCTCGACCAGCTGGGCACGAAGGCGAACCCCGCGAAGCTGGTGGATTCCGCGAAGAGCGGCCTGCGCGCGAAGCTGGACGAGCCCAAGGTGAAGTACCCGCTCATCGGCGGCGCGGTGCTGATCGGCCTGCTGCTGATCCGCAAGCTCCTGAAGTAGGTCTCAGGAGGTCTGGGCCGCCTTGGCCGGTGTCTTGGCGGGCTCGTCCTTCTTGGCCTTCGCCTCGTCGACGGCCTTGGGGAGTTCCTTGCCCTGCGGCACCGGCGGTTTGCCGGCGGCCTTCTCCTTGGCCTTGCCGTTCGCCGGGGGAGGAACCTCGAGGGGCTCGATCTCCGGGAGCGTGAGCCTCGCCGTCATGTAGGCGGCGGTGAACTCGAGCGCACTGCCGTTCAGCAGGTGCACCACGGTCGACCGCTCCGGCGGGGACAGTTTCTCGACCAGCTGGTCGGCCCGGTCCCGTGCCGCGATGATGCCCGGCGCGCGACCGGTCAGTTCCTTACCGGAGCCGCTGACCGTGACTTTCCAGTCGTCGTCCTCCTGGACGTACGACGCGGTGATCGGTTCGGTCATCCGCCTCACCCCTCTCCCTCGCGAGCATGCGTCACTACTGTGGACTTCGCCACTCCGCCACCATGACGCCGCTTTCGGCAAGCGACGCCCCCTCCTGGTGGAGCTCGTGACTGTCCATCAGAGTTTCTACAGTGTCATCGATACAGTAGGACAACTCTGTGTCACAAGACACTGGTGGCGATGTGCACTGAGTGACGACCGAATGGCCTAATGCACGCGCATCTTCACAGTCGCCTCAGCGGGTCCTCGCCGACAGGCCCGCCCAGAGGATGTCCATCGCGTAGCCGGTGGCCATCTCGGGGCTGACGTCCTCGTGCCGCTCGCACCAGATCGCGAGTCGTTCGCACGCGCCGACGACGAACTCCGCGGAGGCTTCGGCGCGGAAGTCGTCGTCCGATTCGATGTAGTCGCTCATCAGCGCGGCGATCAGGTCGGTCTGCTGGCGCCGGGTCTGCTCGATCTCGTCGGCGGCCGGGGTGCCGATGAGGGCCATCTCGTGCCGGAGGAGCGACCAGGCCTGTCGTCGTTCCCGGATGAAGACGAAGAAGGCGAGCAGGCCCCGCCGCAGCGCTTCCTCGGCGGTGGTGGCGCCCACGGTCGCGCGTTCGGTGACCTCGCGCAGCGCCGCCCGCGACTGCTGGATGCAGGCCAGCAGCAGTCCCTCTTTCGAATTGAAGTACTCGTAGAGCATGGGCTTGGAGACGCCGACGCGTTCGGCGATCTCGTCCATCGAGGCCGCGGTGTAGCCGCGTTCGGAGAAGACTTCTTCGGCGATCTCGATCATCTGTCGTTCGCGCTCTGCCCGTGGCATGCGTTTGCGCTTCGCCGTCGTCACCACAACACTCTACCGAAGGTAACCTACTTCGAGTAAGGTGAACTTCCGGTAACAGGTAATGCGAACGAGAGGTCGGGGCATGGGCAACCGCACCGAGACCGGGGTCGTCATCGTCGGGACCGGCTTCTCCGGTCTGGGCATGGCCATCCAGCTGCGGAAAGAGGGCCGCGAGGACTTCGTCATCCTGGAGAAGGCCGACGACGTGGGCGGCACGTGGCGGGACAACACCTACCCCGGCTGCGCCTGCGACATCCCCTCGCATATGTACTCGTTCTCGTTCGAGCAGAACCCCGACTGGTCCCGCGCGTACTCGCCGCAGCCGGAGATCTGGCGCTACATGCGCGACGTCGCCGACAAGTACGAGCTCCGCCGCTTCATCCGCTTCGGCCAGGAGATGACCGGCGCCCGCTGGGACGCAGACGAGAACCGCTGGCACGTCGCGTCGAAGTCGGGGGACGAGTTCGTCGCGCCCGCGCTCGTCGCCGGGGTCGGCGCGCTGCACCTGCCCCAGATCCCGAAGCTGCCGGGTATCGAGAACTTCAAGGGCCGCGCGTTCCACTCCGCGCGGTGGGAGCATGACTACGACCTGACCGGCAAGCGGGTCGCCGTGGTCGGCACCGGCGCGAGCGCGATCCAGTTCGTCCCGCGGATCGCGGAGGACGTAGAGGAGCTGACGCTCTTCCAGCGGACGCCGCCGTGGATCATGCCGAAACCGGACCGCGAGATGCCGTCCGCCCTGCGGAAGGCGTTCCGCTCGGTACCGCTGCTGCAGCGCGCCTTCCGCGACGTCCTCTACTGGGGACTCGAAGCCCGCGCGATCGGCTTCAACGGACATCCGTGGGTGATGAAGATCGGCCAGCGCATCGCGAAGCACAACATCCACAAGAGCGTCAAGGATCCGGAGCTGCGCCGGAAGCTGACGCCGGACTACACCATGGGCTGCAAGCGGGTCCTGGTCTCCAACGACTACTACCCGGCACTCGCGCGCGACAACGTCGACGTCGTCACCGAGGGTGTCACGGAGGTGCGCGAACACAGCATCGTCGACGGCGCCGGGGTCGAGCACGAGGTCGACGCGATCATCTACGGCACCGGATTCCACGTCACCGACGCCTTCGACGACCTGGAGATCATCGGCCGGGACGGGCGCAACCTCGGCAAGGAGTGGGCGACCGAAGGGATGCGGACCTACCAGGGCATCACCGTGTCCGGGTTCCCGAACCTGTTCTTCCTGCTCGGCCCGAACACCGGACTGGGGCACAACTCCGTGGTGTTCATGATCGAAGCGCAGATCTCCTACGTCGCGCAGGCGCTGCGGCTCGCCCGCGGCAAGGCCATCGACCCGCGGCCGGAGGCGCAGGAGCGGTTCAACGGCGACATCCAGCGCAAACTCGCCAAGGGCATCTGGACCCAGGGCGGCTGCAAGAGCTGGTACCTGGACGCGAAGGGCGTCAACCGGACGATCTGGCCCGGCTTCACCTGGCGGTACTGGCTGGACACGCGCAAGGTGCGGCGCGAGGACTACGAACTCCTCGGTTGAACCGCCGGAAAGGGGAGGTCCGTGAGGGCCAGGATGGGGGCAAGGCCTTCACGGACCAGGGAGCGCCGCGCTCATGAGGGGTTGAGCCGGCGAAGCCTTCCGATGAGATCGACGGTGGAGATGCCGCACAGTTCGGCCATCCGCTCCAGTGCCGAAAAGTCGAGGTGGACCTCGGCGCTCCCGGCGTCGCCCGACCGGTTGAGCCGGTCGTCCGCCCACCGTCTCAGTGGGAGCAGTTCTTCCTGGTCGTCCTTGATCACCAGGCGCAGGTCGATCCGGACCCGGCCGGGTTCGTCCACGAACACGCGACGATGCACCTTGGCCAGCAGATCCTGTGGCAGCTCGTCCATCGCGACGCACAGTTCGACCAGCCGCACCACGGAACAGTGCCGGGTGCCCAGCTCGTAGGTGGCCAGCGTCTGGAGCGAGATCTCGCTCTGCAGACGCTGGTTCAGCTCCTTGCGTGTCCAGCCACGCTTACGACGGAGCTTGCGGAGCTCGTCTCCGAGTATCCGCTGGTAGTTCTCAGCGTCGATCAGCACTCCCCATCCCCTGCCTTGCCAACCTTCTCCACCGCTCACCCCGAGTGACTGACCAGGCGAGCGCACTCACGTGAAGGAAAGTCGGCAGGAGGTCCGCTCTTACGCGGTTTCGGGGGTGCTTTTCGTGGCAATTTTGTCGGCTTGCGCCAACCGGGTTAATCCTGAGCGGCCGAACAGGCGCTTCAGTTGACGCAGGGGACGCCTTCGGCCGTGATCGGCTTCTCGTCGGACTGCTCGGGCGGCGGGGCCGCGGCCGACGAACCGGCCACGTTCTGTGAGGAACCGGAGACCGGTGCGCCGCTCGCCGGCTTGTAGTCCGAGCCGAGGAAGACCATGACGTGTCCGGCTTCGACGCTCTTGTCCTCCTGGACGGTCGGGTTGCCCCCGAGTTCGGCGGCGACCGCCTTGCCCGCCTCCTGCTGTCCCTTGGCGACCCAGATCACCGTCTTCTTGCGCGCGCTGGCCGTGGCCGTGTCGCCCGCGGTGAAGCCCTTGTCGACGAGTTGCTTCAGCACCGTCGCGGCCAGTCCGTCCTTGCTCGTGGAGTTGCGGACGTCGACCGTGGTCGCCTTGTTGGGCGACTCGGTTTGTGACGGCGGCTGCTCGCCGGGCTGCGGGCCGGCGAGGTCCTGGACGAAGTCCTTGACCTGTTTCGGGTCGACCTGGATGGCGACGCCGTCCTCGGGGGTCTTGTACTCGATGTTGACGATCGGGATCGTCCGGAATTCGAGCTGACCGCCGGTAAGCCCCTTCATCTGCTGCGCGAAGCCGAAGATGTCCCAGTTCTGGTTGAGCACGACCGACTTCTTGATGGCCGCGATCAGGTCGTTGAGCCTGCCGGGGTTCGCGAGCGTGCCCGCCGAGAGCACCTTCCGCGCCATCCCGGCCATGAACACCTGCTGGCGGACCACCCGGTCGAGGTCGCCGCGCGGGAGACCGTGGCGCTGCCGGACGAAACCGAGCGCTTCGACACCCGAGATGGTGTGCGGGCCCTTGGTGAACTTCGCGCCGGAGAACTGGTCGTTGACGTCGTCGTTGAGGCAGACGTCCACCCCGCCGATGGCCTGGGTGATCTCGCTGAAACCGAGCAGGTTGATCGCGGCGTAGTTGTCGATGGTCGAGCCGGTCAGCTTCTCGACCGTCTTGATCAGCGTCTTCGCCCCGGCCTCATTGGCCTTCTGATCGATCTCCTTCGGGTCGGAAACGCCGTCTTCCTGCAGTTTCCTGCGCTCGCTGACCATCGCGCGGGCGTAGGCGGAATTGATCTTGTGCTTGCCGAAGCCGCCGGGGATGTCGACGTAGGAGTCACGCGGCAGAGAGATCGCGACGGCCTTGGAGCCGTCGTTCGGGATGTGCACGAAGATCAGCGAGTCGGTGTTCAGCTCGCCGTCGGCGACCCCGGCGCGCAGCTGCGCGAGGACTTCCTTGGACAGCGGGTTGCCCTGCGCGTCCGTACGGCTGTCAAGGCCGACCAGCAGGATGTCGCGGGCACCGTCGGCGGGCTTGTCACTTTCGTCGGAGCCGATGCCGACGTTCGCGAAGGTCAGGCCGTCCATCGCGGCCCACGCGTAGCCGGTCAGGCCCACCACCAGCAGCGAGACGAGTCCCAGCGCGATTTTGGGCCCGCGGAAGGACCGCCGGGGCGTGCGCCGGGGATCGGGGCGCCGGGCCGGCGCTCCCGCCGCTTGACGGGCCGGTGCCGGGCGGGAGCCACGGGGCGGGGCCGGACGGGGAGGAACGCGTCCGGGCGCGTCCTGCCTAGGCCGGGCGGGACGTCGGTCCCCATGCCCATTCCGAGGCGGGTACTCCACGCGGTCTGCTCCTTCTTTTCGGTACCGGTCGACGGTCTTCTCAAGGGACGCATGGTGCCTGTTGAGGGTTGTCGCAGGATTACACATCCCCCCGGAGATGTGGCACGCACCACCGGTTTGCGTTCAATGGTACGGAGAAGGCCTGGTCAGCGCTGTGTGACTCGCGGTTGGGTCAGGAGAGAACGCGGCGGGCGGCGCGTGCCGGGACCAGGCTGGCGGCGGCGGCGAGCATCGCGACGACGATCGTCGCGACGGGCAGCGCGACGGCCGCGGCACTCACCTGCGTCCCGTCGAGAGCCCCCATCAGCGGCGGCGCGCACGCGACCGCGCACACCAGCCACGTCCCGGTCATCCGGCTCGTGCCGTTGCGCACGGTGTGGAGGAGGTACACCCCGAGCAGCAGGTTGACCAGGCTCTGCACTGGCCCGAGTCGCAGCCCGAGGAGGTCGGCGTCGGCGGAGGCGCCACCGAAGCGGGCCAGCGCGAAGCCGAAGACGCCGAGCATCGCGTACGCCATCCCGACCGTCGCCGCGGCGCGGCAGAACACCGCGGCGCGCAGGCCCGGCTCGTCGACCGCCCGCTGTCGCGGTCCTGAATGGCGCTCGAACCACCAGAAGACCAGCACGGCGGGGACGGCCAGCAGGGCGAGCGCGAGCAGGACCCGCGGCCGGGCCAGCCAGCTGAGGCCGTCCACGAACGGGGCCGGCAGGTAGACGACGGCCACGAGCAGCAGCATCGCGGACAGGAAGCCGAGGTAGAGGCTCATCGGAGCGCGGAGGATGAGGCGCGCGGTGGCGGCGACCGCGGGACGGTTTCCAAGCCTGGCCAGCGGCCGCGCGAGGAGGCCGAGCAGCGCGAGCTGGACGAGACCGAGCAGGAGCACACCCCACGGCGCACCCGACAGCGCGGCCGGGGCGCCGGGGCCGCCGAGCAGCATCACCCCTTCACCGCGGACGGCGATCGCCAGGCCCAGTCCGGCGGCACCGGTGAACGCCGTCGCCAGGAGGACACCGCGCGGCGGCCGGACGCCGTCGGCGTGGGCGAACGCGAGCTGCTGGACGAACAGCGCGAGGAACAACGTTTCCGCGTAGCGCGGGATGGCCGAGCCCGACCACTGCGCCGCGACCTCGCTCGCCAGGGTCAAGGCGAGCAGCGCGGCGACGGAGGCCGTTCGCGTCCGGCGGTACAGGCACAGCAGGGCCGGCGCGAGGACGACGGTCAGCAGGAAGACGCCGAGCAGCCAGAGCGGGTGCAGCGCGATCCGCATGACGGTGGCGTTCGTGCCCGTCGGGATCCCCAGCACCTCCAGCGCGAGCGGGACGACCAGCGCGACGACGGCGAAGATCAGCGCTGGGCGCAGCAATGGACTCGCGCGGTCGGCGAGATACTGCGAATAGCGGCCGCCGGTCGCGCGGATGGAGTGCCAGCCGGCTTCGTTGATCCGTCCCACCGCGAAGAAGATCAGCGGACAGAGCTGCGCGAGCCAGGTGAACGGCCACAACGACCGCTCCGGCACGCCGGCCCAATGCACGAGCGCGACGGCGGACTCACCGAGCAGCATCAGCACGACCCCGGCGACACCGAGCAACGCCCATCGGCCGATCGGGACCACCGGCCGCGGCTCGCGGGGGAGCGTGACGGCGGTCCGGCGGGTCCGGGCCCAGCCGCGAAGGCGGAACACCAGCAGCGCGCCGATCACCAGCACGCCGACGATCATCGGGCCGAGCGGGTCGCCGCCGACCGGCGGTCCCCAGCGCTGGTGCCAGGAATTGAGCACGAGACCGGCGGTATAGAGGGAGGCGACGACCTCGCAGGTGCCGCGCGAGTCCATCGGGTTGATGACGCAGGCGGTGTGCATGTCGGCCGAGAGCCGGTCGTCCAGCGCGGTCCGCGCCTCCTGGCCGAGCGGGTGACCTTTGCGTTCGGCGTAGCGGAGGATGTCGTAACCGAGGTCGTGGGCCTTGCAGGGGACGGCGTAGTCCCACTTGGTGTTGTCGTCACCCCACGGTGCCGAGCAGCCGCCGTCGGTGTGGACGGCGCGCACGGTGCCGTCCCGCGCCGTCATCACACCAGGGGTGATGCCGCTGACCGCGGTGAAGTCGGCGGGCAGCTTCGCGATGGCGCCTTCGACCGGGCCCGGGCGCACCAGCGCGTCGACGGCGTTCTGCGCGGCGAGGATGTCACCCGTCGGTGGCCCTTGGTCCGGCGGCGACGCCGGTCGCGACGCGATCAGGCCGAAGCCGAAAACCAGGACCGTGACCAGCAGCAACCAGCCGGACGTCGACCATGGCCGCCGGATTCTGGCGGGAGGGAGGTCGGCGTCGGCTGTCGCTGGCATGGCGTCCAGGGTGCCATCCGCCGATCGGGGCCGACATCCGGATAACCCCCGGGTTCACCCTCTGGTATCCCTGAGCACGGGCGCCCACCGACCGCGTTCAGTCCTCTAAATGCGTGGCGCGGTCTTCGGGAGGAGCGGGTCGTTCCACGTCCTGGGCGAACCGCACCTGGTTCCGGCCGTTCTCCTTGGCGACGTAGACGGCGGCGTCGGCGGCGTGCAGGAGTTCCTCCAGGGAATCACCGTGACGAGGGAACAGTGCCGCCCCGATCGAGGTAGTACGACCGGCGATGGTCACTCGGCTGCCTCGTTTGTCGGTAGTCACTATATGCAGTTCGGCGATTGCGCTGCGCACTCGCTCGGCGGCGAGTTTCGCGGCCGTTTCGTCGATATCCGGGAGAAGGACAAGGAATTCCTCGCCGCCGAACCGGCCGATGACGTCGGCGGGCCGGGTGACCTCGTCCAATTTCCGCGCCACATCGCGCAGCACGTCGTCGCCCGCGGGATGCCCATATGTGTCGTTAATCCACTTGAAGTGGTCGAGATCAATCATCAGAAGGGCCAGGTTGTCGTCCGATCGGGCAGTCCTTCCGAGTGCCCGTTCGGCCGACTCCGACCATCCGCGCATGTTGAGAACACCGGTTTTCGGGTCCGTCCGCGCGTCGTTTTGCAGTTGGTCGATCTCGGCGAGGCGATTGAACACCACCGTCACCACGGCCATCACGATCACCATCGGCGGCATGATCAACAGCAGTACCGCGGTGACCGCGCCGAGGCCGATCGTGATGGCCTCCAGCAGGTTGTCCGCCGCATTGCCCAGTACGGTCGACACCGACGGCCGCTTCGGCGAGCCGAGGGTGAGGATGCCGCCGATGTAGGCGATCTGCACCGCCTCGAAGACCATCCCGGTGATGATCAGGACGCCGAATTCGCCGAGTGTGCCCCAGCCGGAAATCCGTCCCCATTCATGCGGGCCGAACGCGGCGAAGGTGAGCGACGCCAAAGTCACCGAAACGCCGTGGGTGACCGAGGAGAACACGAAGTTGTGCGCCGGCCGCCGGGCGATGAACCAATGCTGGATCCGGACGAGCGCGATGATGGAAAGGGTCAGCGAAAGCGGCAGGATCACCGCGGCCGGGAATGTCCATACGGCCGTGAGGTCGATGAGAACGGTATGGCTGCGATCGCGGCGCCTTTCCTCTTGCCGCTGGGTCAGCTGAATATGCGCCGTGGCGCCGACGGCGAGAATCGCGAATCGAACCAAGTCGATTTTTCCCGGTGCCGTCGAATTCATCGTCGCGACGAACATGATCGCGATTCCGATCGCCTCCATGGCGAAAAGGAACGCGATGAAGCGCTTCGGCCGCTGCCACAGCGCCCACGCCCTGGGGTCGTAGGGATGCCGTTGCGGCGGTTCGGCCTGGTCACCTTCCGGACTTGTCCGCCCCCGTTCGGTCACCGGGACATCGCTCGCGGCGGCGGCTGTCGCCGCCGCATCGTCAAGGTCGCCGGCATCGTCGCCGTGCTGGCGGCGATCGCCGGTCTCGGCTGGCAATTGCTACCTCTTTTCCGCGCGGACGGCACGGCTGAGTAATCTCACCGGTACCGACTGATACACCGTTCGTATTCCACGGCCGGTATCATCCCATCGCATCAGTTGTTCGACACCGGCAAGGGCGGCGGCAGCCGTGTGCCACTGACTCGCCTTGCCCGCGAACACGGACTGGAGGTGGCAATCGTGTCCCGTGATTTCTGATCTTGCTTGCTGAATGTTTTTCGAGACGCGGTGTGGAAGGGGTGACCGATAGTGTCGAGCCGTGACTTCTGAGCCCGGACAAGGTATTAGTTCCCAGCGAGGTGTGCCGGAGGTGAGTGACCGTGTCGAGCCGTGACTTCTGATCCAGAGCCGTTTCAGGTCGGATGATTGTTTCAGACCGAGGTGCCCCAGCAGTGTCCCGTCGAGATTTTCGAGTACGAACCCGCCGGGCGGCCGTGCCGCCCCAGGGGTCGTCCAGTGTGGATTCCTCATGACAACAGCGGTTCCGGGCTGGTTCCGTTGATGTGCCCCCAGCTGACCGCGACCAGGACCGCCAGCAACAGGCCGACCACGCCGGCCAGTGCGATGGCCGAGGTCGCGGCCCCGAGCCGATCGGCGGCGAGCCCGCCGAGTCCCGCCCCTACGCCCTGAGCCACCCGCAACCCCGTGCGGTACACCCCGCCCGCACCGCCCCGAAGCTCGTTCGGGACCCAGGTGATGAACGTGGCGCTCACCGTGATCAGGTACGCCCCAGCCGCACCCGCCGCCGCCAGCAGCAGCAACGCCGGGATCAGCCCCGGTTTGAGCGCGAAGGCGATCAGGGCGACCATCGGCAGTGCCGCCAGCACGCCGAGCAGCTTCCGCCGATGTTCCGCGGAGACGAACCGCGACAGCAGGAACGCGCCGACGACGAAGCCCAGCGGATCGGCGGCCAGCAGCCAGCCGACGGCTTGTTTCCCCACGCCCATCTCCGCGGCGAGCGGTGCGGCCAATCCTTCGGGGATGACGGCGAGGCCGACCAGCCACGAGAACCAGACCAGTACCCGCAGGTGACGGTTGCCGAAGACCTGCTTCACCGCGCCGAACCAGCTTCCGGTGCCGTCGGACGCGGCCGCCCGCCGGGATACGGAGAACCGGACGACGGCCGCGCTCAGCAGGAACGTCGCCGCGTCCAGCGCGAGTGCCCAGCTCGCCCCGACCTGCGACACCAGCAGCCCGCCGCCCGCCAGACCGAGCAGCATGGCGGTGTTGGTCGAGATACCGCGGATGTCCTGGCTCTTGAGATAGAGGTCGTCGTCGGTGAACACCTCGCGCGTCAACGCGTTCTGTGCCGCGTTGCCTGGCGCGTTCGCGAGCCGCGCCAGCACCACCAGCCCGCACAACAGGGCGAGCGGGGTGCCGGGAATCGCCATGATGGCGATCAGGACCGCCTGGATCAGCGAGGAGAAGACCAGAACGGTGCGCCTCGGGTAGCGGTCGGCCAGCTGGGAGAGGCCGAGACCGCCCGCCAGCGCGGGCAGGAAGGTCAGGGAGTAGACCACCGCGGAGAGCAGCGCCGAGCCGGTGCGATCGTAGACGAGGATCGCCAGCGCGACGATGGTGAGCTGATCCCCGATCAGGGACTGCACCTCGGCGAGCCAGAGTGCGCGGAACTCGCGGTTCGCCAGGGCGGCGGTCATCCGCGGCGCCGCGTTCGTCCCCACTACGTGACCACCTCCCCCCGATCGGGTGAACTCAACTCCCTCGCATTCTTGCCTGCCCTGTTACGTGGCGGACGAGGGAGTCACAGTGGAGGGCCGGCCGGACAACATTCAGTATGCCTCCGGCTACAGGGAGACGAACAGAAGACCAGTGAATCCTTACCCCGTTGGGCCGATCGGGCTACGCCGTCCGATGGGCGAGTGACGGCGACCCGACTCGTGCGCGGGTATCTGTGCGCCGATCACCCGGCACTCGCTCGGCGCAACCCGGGCGCCGCTCGCCGCCGCCCGCGTTCCGGTTGGGCTGAATGGGCCAACACTGAGGGGAGACCGGCCGGGAGGCGCAGGCCGGGCGGGTACTAAAGGGGTGAGGGCCATGAACGGTTTGCTCGACGACAAGGCCGTCGTCGTGACCGGGGCGGGGCGGGGCCTCGGCGAGGCGTTCGCGGTGCACGTGGCGAGGGCGGGCGGAGCCGTCGTGGTCAACGACGTCGACGCCGCGCTGGCCGAGCGGACGGCGGAGAACATCCGCCGGTTCGGCGGCCGGGCGGTCGCCAGCGGACACAGCGTCGCGGATCCGAAGCAGGCACAGGAGATCGTCGACCTCTGCCTCGCCGAGTTCGGCGCCATCGACGGGCTGGTCAACAACGCCGGCCTGAACTACGAGGCGCTTCCGTGGGAGGACGACGTCGAGCAGGCCCGTGAACTGGTCGAGGTGAACGTCCTCGGCGTCGTGTACACCGGCCTCGCCGCGATCAAGGCGATGGTCGCGCGCGGCACGCCGGGCTCCATCGTCAACATCTCGTCCGGTGCGTCGCTCGGCCAGCGCAAACTCGGCGTGTACGCCGCCAGCAAGGGCGCCGTCGCCTCGCTCACCTACTCCTGGGCACTCGACCTGGAGGAAAGCGGGATCCGCGTGAACGCGGTCTGCCCGCTGGCGCACACCCGGATGGTGTGGAAGTCCGAACGATCACTGCGGGCGTGCCCGCCGGACCGGACGCCGTCACGGATCGCACCGGTGGTGCTGTTCCTGCTCGGCGCCGGGTCCGACGGGATCACCGGGCAGATGATCCGCTGCAACGGGCCGCAACTGCACGTGATGGGGCAGCCGTACCTGAAGGAACCCATCCTGGAGCGCCCGGTGTGGGACACCGAGACCGTGCAGCGCGCCTTCGACGAGGTCTTCAGCGCGCACTTGGAGAACTACGGCCTCGAAAAGCGTGTCCCGCCCCGGTTGCGCAAGTGGACGGAGTCGACCCGGACCGCTTAGCCGCCTCAGCCGACGACGAACGGCAGCTTCGCGGCCAGGTCGCCGAGTTTCGCCTTCTCCGCGTCGCTCGGCTCACGACGCCCGGTGCCGATCAGCAGCGCGTCCGTGTCGGAGAACGACTCGGGGAACCTCTCCCCGGTCCGCTGCTCCAGGATCTGCCGCGTCTTGGCGAGGCTGTCGTCGGCAGGACCCTTGATGTGCGGCAGGTGCGCGACGAGGTCCAGGTGGTGCAGCGTCCACTCGAGGACGTACGCGGAGAGGAAGTCGCCCGCGGACAGGACGATGTCCCGGGTGGCGACCCGCATCCCGGGGTCGGCGAGGTCGGCGGCCCGGCCGGCGGCGGAACCGACGTCGTCGAGGTGGAACTTGAGCAGCCGGGGCTCCTGGTAGGCGGCCGCGAGCCGGACGATCAGCGCGTCGAGGTCGTCTTCGCCGGTCGGCGGTTTGTCGGAGAGCTCCCAGTAGGTGACGGCGTTGCGCGTCGGCTCGGTTTCGGCGGGGGTGGCGAGGGTGATCAGGACGTCCTGGGCGTCGATCACCAGGTGACACACCAGGTCCTGGACCAGCCACCCGGCGCAGCCGGACGGTTTGGCGAAGTCTTCGTCGGGGGTTTCGGCGACGGCGGCGAGGAGTGCCGCCCAAGAGCGGGAGAAGAGATCCACGGCGGCAAGTTAGCAGCGCGGCGCCGTGGGTGGCGACCCTTTTCGGGACTGAACCGCGCGAAGGGCCTCTTTCAGGTGCTTCGGTGAGCGAGTGCGACGGGGCACCGGACGTTCTGATGCGGTCTTGACCGTCCACAAGGGACACTCGACCTTCGCACCTTCTCAGTACATGATGGCCCCCTTCCTTGCGCTAGGCGCAAGGAAGGGGGCCATCATGTACTTCACGCCGGCAAAGACGCAGGCCAAGGCTTCGCTCTAACCTTCATCTCCACTCACGATCACCGGGACCGACGCCCGACTGTCCGTGGCGTCGGCGGGCCTCAGGAGCCGGCGGCGGGAGCGGGTTCCGGAGCGGCCGCGTAGAGATCGGCGATCGCGGGCGCGTACCGGTCGTTGATGATCCGCCGCTTCAGCTTCAGCGTCGGCGTCACCTCGCCGCTTTCCGGCGTCCACGCCTTCGGGATGACGTGGTAGCGCTTGATCTGCTCGATCCGCGCCAGCCGCGAGTTCGCCGACTCGACGGCCTTCTCGATCTCCGCGAGCACCTGCGCGTTGTCGGCGAGCGATTCGCCTTCGGTGAGCTCGATGCCGTTCGCGGTCGCCCAGCCCGGTGCGATCTCGTCGTCGACGACGATCAGCGCGGTGACGTAGGGCCGGTCGTCGCCGATCGCGACGGCCTGTCCGATCAGCGGGTGTTCCTTGAGCAGGCCCTCGATCTTCGTCGGGGCGATGTTCTTGCCGCTCGAGGTGATGATCAGTTCCTTCTTGCGGTCGGTGATCGTGACGAAGCCGCGTTCGTCGATCGTGCCGATGTCGCCGGTGGCGAGCCAGCCGTCGGCGTCGACGTCCGGTTTGATCGAGCCGTCTTCCTGCAGGTAGCCGAGGAACACGATCGGGCCGCGGACGAGGAGTTCGCCGTCCTCGGCGACCTTCACTTCGATGCCTTCCAGCGGACGGCCCACCGAACCCGCCTTGAACGCCGAGTGCGTGTTGGAGGTGACCGCACCGGTGGTCTCGGACAGTCCCCAGACCTCCTGGATCTCGACGCCGAGCCCGGCGATGAAGTACAGGATCTCCACCGGCAGCGCGGCGGCACCGCTGGAGGCGACTTCGATCTGGTCCAGGCCGAGCATGGCCCGCACCGGGGCGAGCGCGGCGGCGTCGGTCCGCGCGATCTTCTCCGCCAGTTCCGGCGGCACTTCCTTGCCGTCACTGCGCAGTTTGTAGCCCTGCTGCAACAGTTCGTTGGCGCCGAGCAGCGCGGCGCGCTTGTCCTCGGGCACCGAGCCGAGCAGGTTCTTCAGTCCCGCCACCATTTTTTCCCACACCCGCGGGACGCCGAAGAAGCTTTCCGGGTGCACTTGGCCCAGTGCGCCGACGACGCCGCTCGGGTCGCCGACGGTGTGCACGTGCCCGGCCCACACGATCGGCATGTAGATCGACAGTTCGCGTTCGGCGATGTGCGCGAGTGGCAGGTACGCGATGTTCGTGGCGTGCATCGGCGAATCGTGCAGTCGCTGGACCGCGACGGCCTGGTGGATGGCGTTGCGGTGGGACAGCACGACACCCTTGGGATCGCCCGTGGTGCCGGAGGTGTAGATCATCGACAGCGGATCGTCCGGAGCGATCGCGGACCACGTCGTCTCGAATGCCGAGGGATCGGCCGCGTGCTGTTCGGCACCGGCCGCGCGCAGGTCGGCGAAGGACAGGAACCTCTTGTCGTCCTGGGGGACCACGGACGCGTCGAGTACGACGATGTGCCGCAACGCGGGCAGGTCGTCGAGGACCTGAGACCAGCGGCCGAGTTCGTCGGCGCCGGCGAGCACGACGACACCGGCGGCGCTGTGCCGGGCGACGAACCCGATCTGCTCCGGGCTGAGCGTCGCGTAGGCGGTGCAAGGGATCGCGCCGAGATGGGCCGCGGCGAGGTCGGCGATCAGGTGTTCGGGACTGCTCGGCGCCATGATCAGCATCCGGTCGCGGGTGCCGAGCCCGAGCCCGGCGAGGCCGCGTGACACCTCGGCGATGGCGGTGCGGAAGTCACGCCAGTTCAGGGTCGGCTTGCCCTCGATGTCGAGTGACGTGACCGCCGGCAGTTCACCGAATTCTTCGGCGTTGCGGTGAAGCAGGGCGGGGATGGTCTGGCCTTCGATCTGCTCGGCGACGGTCGGCTGGGTGGTCAACGCTGGCCTCCTCGATGCTGCCTGATCAGGCACACTGTAAGGGCTGCCGGCGGTGCTGGATAGAGAATCGCGGCCACGGTCGCCGTCTGCGAAATGTCCACCTTTTCCGTTTTCACCGAGTCAGTTCCGCACAAGGAGGACTCTCGACGATGACCGGTTCGGCACGTGAGTTGATCGACGCGGTGCAGGCGGAACTCGCGCCACACGACGACGGCAACCGGCTCGTCCCGCTGGTGGCGGAGGGCGAGGCGGCGCGGGAGGTCTTCGCCGCGATCGCCGCGGAGGAGTACCGGATCGTCCGCAGTGATCGGCGCAGCTTCCTCATGCTCGCGTCGCGCTCGCAGGAGCAGGGCGCACAGGAGTTTTTCGCGACGCTGGCCTCGGGTGAAGGGCTCGCGCTCGGCAAGCTGCCCGCCCTCGCCGGGGAGTCGCCCGATTTCGAGCCGCGCGCGGGATGCCAGGCGTATCCGGCGTTCGTCGCCTGGTTGGCGCTCAACGGCGAACCGGCGGACGTCATCGTGGCGATCGTGGCCAACTTCGCCGCCTTCGGCCGGTACTGCGCCGCGATCGCCGCCGCGATGCGCGAGCGGTACGGCTTCGACGACGAGGCGTGCGCCTTCTTCGACTTCTTCGGCGCTCCGTCGCCGGAGCTGGAGGAGCTGGCCGTCAAGGCCGTGCAGGCCGCGCTCGACGCCGGGCGACTGTCCGAAAAGGACGCTCGTACGCACGCGCGACTGTTCCAGGCATACGAGCTGGACTTCTGGAACACCCTCGCCGACGATTACCGCCGTGACTGACCTCGTAGCCGAGGCCGCGGCGCTGGACGCGGCCGACCCCTTGGCGCATAAACGGAACTCGTTCGACCTTGACCAGGAGATCGCCTACTTCGACGGGAACTCGCTGGGCGCGCCGCCCAAGCAGGTGGCGGAGCGGGTCGCGTCGGTCGTCCGCGAGGAATGGGGCGGACGGCTCATCCGGTCCTGGTCGGAGGGCTGGTGGGAGGCGCCGGCGCGGGTCGGCGAGCGGATCGCGCCGCTCGTGGGGGCCGCGCCGGGGCAGGTCGTCGTGGCGGATTCGACGAGCGTGAACCTGTTCAAGGCGCTGGTCGCCGCGACCCGGCTCAAGCCCGGCCGCGACGAGATCCTCGTCGACGCGGACACCTTCCCGACCGACGGCTACATCGCCGACGAGGTCGCCGGGCTGACGGGCCGGACGGTACGCCGGGTCGTCGCCGAGGACATGCCGGGCGAGGTGAGCGAACGGACGGCCGTCGCGTTGCTCAATCATGTCGACTATGTCACCGGACGCGCCCACGACCTGCCCGCGCTGACCGAAGCGCTGCACCGCGCCGGGGCGCTGGCGCTCTGGGACCTCTGCCACAGCGTCGGCGCGCTCCCGGTCGAACTGGACGCGGCCGGTGTCGACCTCGCCGTCGGCTGTACCTACAAATTCCTCAACGGTGGACCGGGCGCGCCCGCTTTCCTCTACGTGGCAACGAAGTGGCTGGACCGGTTCGAGCAGCCGCTGGCGGGCTGGGCGGGGGATCGCGACCCGTTCGCGATGCGCGGCGCGTACGAGGCGCACGCCGGGATCGAGCGTGGCCGCTCAGGCACTCCCGACATCCTTTCGCTGCTCGCGCTGGACGCGGCCCTCGACGTCTGGGACGGCGTGGATCGCGCTCTGCTGCGGGAGAAGGGCCTCGCGCTCGGCGAGTTCTTCTTCCGGTGCGCGGACGAACTCCTCGACGGCGCGCGGATCCTGACCCCGCGCGGGAACGATCGCGGGCACCAGATCTCGGTCGTCGACGACGACGCGGCCAAGACCATGGCGGCCTTGATCGAGCGCGGGGTGATCGGGGACTTCCGCCCGCCCAACGTGCTGCGGTTCGGGCTGGCGCCGCTCTACACCACCTACGGCGAGGTGCTCCGCGCCGTCACCACGCTTCAAGAGCTCCGGAGCCGAAACAATGAATTTCATTCGGGAATCGATGGCAAATAGGTGATCACCTCGCCCCCTCGGGGGAGAACGGACGATCTTTCGCGAATTCGCTGTTAATCTCTGTATTCGCTCGCCGCGCGTGTGACGCAGATCCTTCCCCCTGTGGCGTAAGGGAAACCCGCGTCACGCGTCTTGATGGCGAGGCGCGGGCCCGGCGCCTGGAGAAGGAGGGGATCGTGTCGTTCACCTATATCACCGTCGCCGTCGCCGGTGTCGCCTCCGGTTTCCTGCTCAGCGAATTCGGCTCCCGATATCCGGTCGAGACGGTGCTCGTCGTGATCCTGATCTGCGGGGTGGCGACCCTGTGCTGGGCGGGCGTCCGGATGCTCCGGGACTCCTCCGGGAAGGTCGACGCCCTCCTCGATGACGAGCTCGGCGACACCGACGAAGATCATTTCGCCGAATCGGCGGCGATAAGTGTCCGTAATTCTCCATTTCGCGGCGCGAGGGGCGTTACGACGGCGTTCCTCCGCGGGGATGTCGTTCGCAAACCAAACGGTATGTGGAGCACTGGTCCGAAAGCGTGAGCGACGTCACGGCCAGTGTTTTTCCACGGATTTTTCACGGTGAAGCGAGCGCGACGCACTGTGACATGATCGGAGCCGGAGAGGGTCCATCAAGCCGCTGCCTGCGGTAAACCGCCAGGTGACCTACTGGTGAGTCACATGGCAGGTGCCCTGGTCCGCGTGGTGGACTCACCAGGTTCGCAACCCTCTGGTCAGGGAGTCACCGCAGTAACGCGACTACTCTTCGCGTCTGGACTTGACTCACCCGTTTGGGTCTCCTAGCGTCTTCGCGGGCGGAGCGGACCACGCTGTGTTGATCCGGCTATCGGATCCCGCGGGTGAAGAGATCCCCGGCGACCCGACACCAAACTGCCGGAAGGAAAACGGACCACGGTGAAGCAAATTCCCCTTCGACGAGGCCGCGGCTCATCGATTCGTTCGCGCGTTCTGACGATCGCGCTCATTCCGAGTGTCGCGCTGATGCTCGTCGGTCTCGCTATCGGCGGCTATCTGATCTTCGACGCGGTCGACGGACGTGACTACGCGCAGCGGATCCGGGCCGCGGAAGCGCCCACGGTCCCGTTCTTCGGTCAGATCCAGGAGGAGCGCCGGCTGACGCTGCGCGAGCTCGCGGGCGACCGTTCACAGCACGCAGCGCTCGTGGAGCAGCGCGCCAAGACCGACGTCGCCACCCAGGGCGTCGTCAGCTATCTCCAGACCTTGGTCGGCAACTCGCCCGACAGCGTGCAGCGCAACATCGCCACGGTGAACGGACTCTTCCAGAAGATGCCGCAGATCCGGCAGTCGGCAGACTCCGGTCAGTTGCCGCTTCTCGACGCCTTCACCTACTACAACCAGATCCTCGACCAGTTCGTCGAAGGTCTCACCGGTTTCGCCCAGGACGCGCCGAACGCGGAGAACGCCTACCAGCGGATCACCGCGGTGCCGCTGTTCACCGCGATCGACCAGTTGCAGCGGTCGAACTCCCTCGCCGCCGCGGCCGTGGCGGGTGGCGGCTTCACCGACGAGACCTACCGCGCGTACGTCACCCAGGTCGGTTCGTACCGGTCACTGCTCGAGTCGTCCGTGACACGGATGTCCCCGGGCGTGAAGGCGAAGTTCGACCAGCTCGTCGCGAGCGACCCGTGGAAGGCCGTCACCACGGTCGAGAACACGTTCCTGCAGAACAGCAAGGCCACGCTCCCGGTGCCCGAGCAGCTTTGGCTGCAGTCCGCCCGCGGCGTCGGTGACGCGATGATGCGCGGCTTCGTCGAACAGAGTGGCGCGGCCACGACGGAAGCCATCGACGAGGCCGACCGGACGCTGATCACCTCGGCCATCGCCGCGGCCATCGCGCTGCTGGTGGCCATCGGCGTGTTCTTCGTCGCGCTGCGGCTGTCCAACCGGCTCATCGGCAGGCTGGCCCGGCTGCGCGAGGACACCCTCGACGTCGCCGAGATCCGGCTGCCGGAACTGGTGGACCGGGTGCGGGCGGGCGAACCCGTCGACCTCGACGACAAGGGTCACTTCCTCGACCACGGCGACGACGAGATCGGCCAGGTCGCCGAGGCGTTCAACAAGGCGCAGCAGACCGCCATCGCGGCCGCCGTCGAAGAGGCGAGGACCCGTGAGGGCACCAAGGCGGTGTTCCTCAACATCGCGCACCGCAGCCAGGTCATCGTGCACCGTCAGCTCAAGGTGCTCGACCAGGCCGAGCGCAAGCAGGAGGACCCGGAGCAGCTGGAAACGCTGTTCCAGCTGGACCACCTCTCCACCCGCGCCCGCCGCAACGCGGAGAACCTGATCATTCTCGGTGGCGGTCAGCCCGGCCGTCAGTGGCGCAAGCCGGTCACCCTCGCCGAGCTGACCCGTGGCGCCTCGGCGGAGACCGAGGACTTCGCCAGGGTCAAGACGGCGAAGATGCCCGCGATCGCGGTGCAGGGCCCGGTCGTCGGCGACCTCGTGCACCTGCTCGCGGAGCTGATCGACAACGCGACCTCGTTCTCGCCCCCGCAGTCGCGGGTCGAGCTGCGCGGCAACGTCGTCGGCAAGGGTGTCGTGATCGAGGTCGAGGACCAGGGTCTCGGCATCGAGCCCGAACAGGCCGCCGAGCTGAACGCGATGTTGGCCGATCCGCCGGACTTCGGCATCATGGCCCTGTCAGCCGAGCCACGGCTGGGCCTGTTCGTGGTCGCGCGGCTCGCCGCCCGCCACGGGATCTCCGTGCACCTGCGCGAATCCGCGTACGGCGGCACCAGGGCCATCGTGCTCGTCCGCACCGACCTGCTCGCGCCGGTCCCGTCTGATCAGCCGGAGGACGAGGTGGACCCCGAGAGCACCGAGGTGCCGGACTCCGCACCGCTGCGCCCGGGCCGTCGTGCCCGGCACCGCACCGAACTCCCCGCGGAACGGCCGGAGCTCCCGGTGCCGATGCCGGTCGCGCCGCCGGCCCCGGTCTCGCAGTCGCCCGCGCATCAGCCCCCGGGACCCGACTCGCCGGGTGCCGCGCTGCCGCCGCTTCCCCCGCGCATGCCGCGGGTACCCCGGCCCGAGACACCGCGCCCCGAGCCGATCCGGCCCGAGCCCGCGCGTGCCGAGGCACGGCCGCAGCCGGTGCAGCCGCCTGCCTGGCCGCCCGCCGAATCCCGACCGCAGGACGGCCGTCCGCCGCAGACCCGGCGACCCGGCCCCGAGGCGCCCGGCAGGCCACCGCTGCCGCAGCGCCGACGTCAGACGAACCTGGTCCCCCAGCTGATGGAGGACCGGCCTGCCGCACAGCAGGAGGAGGTCCGCGAGGACACCCCCGAGCTGGCCAGGAACCGTCTCGCCGCGTTCCAGCAGGGAACCCGGCGGGCCAGGGACACCGAACCCACCGACGACTACACCGACCTCGACATGTACGGAGATCGTGACTAGATGGCCAACGCGGGAGTCAGTGAACTCGACTGGTTGCTGGATGACCTGGTCAAGCGGGTCAGCGGTGCCGACAGGGCGGTAGTCCTCTCCTCGGACGGCCTGCTCATCGGACGGTCCGGCAACCTGTCGGAGCAGGACGGCGAGCACCTGTCCGCGGTCGCGTCGGCGTTCCAGAGCCTCGCGCGGGGCACGGGACGGCACTTCGGCGGCGGCAACGTCCGCCAGACCATGGTGGAGATGGACCACGCGTTCCTCTTCGTCACCGCGGCCGGTCGCGGCGCGTGCCTCGCGCTGCTGGCCACGGAGGACGCGGACATGGGCCTCGTGGCCTATGAGATGAATCTGATGGTCAAACGGGTCGGCGCGGTGCTCACTTCGGCGCCCCGCGCCGCGACACCCACGTCGCCATGAGCGGGCGGCACGAGTCGTGGTTCGAGGACGAGGCCGGGCCGCTGGTCCGGTCGTACGCCGTCACGGGCGGGCGCACCCGCTCGGACACGATCGGCCTCGACCTGATCACCCTGGTGGTCGCCATGCGCAGTGCGCACGAGGTCGCCGGCTTCGAGCCGGAGTACGGGCGGATCCTCACCCTGTGCCAGAGACCGACCTCGGTCGCGGAGGTCGCCGCGCGCATAGATCTGCCGTTGCCGGTGGTGAAGGTGCTGCTGAGCGATCTCATCGAACAGAACCTCGTGCTGTTCCGCACCGCGACACCGGTCACCGACACCCCCAACAAACACGTACTCCAGGCGGTTCTTGATGGCATCCGGAAACTCTGAGCCCCGGCGATCCTTGACCGCGAACGCGGTCAAGGTCCTCATCGCCGGCGGGTTCGGGGTCGGTAAGACCACGATGGTCGGTTCGGTCAGCGAGGTTCCCCCGCTGCGCACCGAGGAGGTCATCACCGCGGCGTCCGAGGGCGTCGACGACCTCACCGGTGTCGAGAAGAAGACGACCACCACGGTCGCCCTCGACTTCGGCCGGATCACCATCAACCCCGAGCTGATCCTCTACCTGTTCGGCACGCCGGGGCAGGACCGGTTCTGGTTCATGTGGGACGAACTGGCCGAAGGCGCGCTCGGCGCCGTCGTGCTGGCCGACACGCGACGACTTGACAGTTGCTTCGCGGCTGTCGACTTCTTCGAGCGTCGGGGACTGCCTTTCGTCGTCGCCGTCAACTGCTTCGACAACGCGTACCGCTACGGCACCGAGGAGGTCCGGCAGGCGCTCGACGTCGGCATGGACGTCCCGCTGCTGCTGTGTGACGCGCGGGAACGCGAGTCGACGAAGCAGGTACTGACGGTGCTGATGGAGCACGTTCTGGCGCTTTCCGACTTGGCGGCCGGGTTGCCACAGGGTCGCTGACGCCTCACGTCTCGCGTCTCGCGCGCTATGAAGGACGCTTTCCTTGCAAATTTCGCAAGGAAAGCGTCCTTCATAGCATTCGGGGCGGGGTGTGGGGGGAGACTGAGCGCTCAGGACCTGCGGCGCCGAAGCAGGGTGTCGAGCGCGTAGATGCCCGGCCCCACCACCGCGAACAGCAGGAAGATCCAAGAGTACAGCGCGGCCGTCTCACCCTTGTTCTGCAAGGGCAGCAACGCGTCCGGCTGGTGGACGGCGAAGTACGCGTAGGCCATGGTGCCCGAGAGAAGCACCGCGACCGGCCGGGTGAACAGCCCGAGCAGGAGCAGCACGGAGCCGACCAGTTCGATCACTCCGGCGTACCAGCCCGGCCAGGTGCCGACGGGGACGGCGGGCTTGTCGAAGAAGCCCATCTTCTGCAGACCGTGGCAGAGGAACAGGAACGAGATCACGACGCGGACGACGGAGAGGGTCAGGCCTTGCCATTTGGCGGTGGTCGGCCCGGCCTCGGCGTTCGTGGCGGCGGCGGTCTGGGTCATGACGCATCCTTCCGGCTCAAGGTGGTCTAAACCATTGATAACCCTGAGGATGCCGGATAGCCGATGTGCGCGGTACTTGCTTTCGGGGGGTAATTTCCTGTTATGGCTTGATTCAACAACGCCGCAATGAATGAGAACGCGGTAAAGGCCTCTTTCCTGGAATCATTCCAGGAAAGAGGCCTTTCGATTTCCGTTCAGCGGCGGCGGCGCAGCGTGTCGAGCGCGAAGGTGCCGGGGCCGATCGCGGCGATCAACAGGAAGATCCAGCAGTAGAGGGTCGAAAGCTCGCCCATGTTCTGCAGCGGCAGCAGGCCTTCCGGCGCGTGGACGGTGAAGTAGGCGTAAGCCATGACGCCGGAAAGCAGCACGGCGACCGGCCGGGTGAACAGGCCGACGAGCACGAGCGCGGCGCCGACGACCTCGATCACGCTGCCGTACCAGCCGGGCCAGGAGCCGAGTTCGACGGAGCCGCCCGCGCCGTCGACCCCACCGAAGAAGCCGAATCCCTGCAAGCCGTGGCAGAGGAAGAGGAACGAGACGACGATCCGGACGGCCGACTGGATCGCGCCCTGTGCCTTGGCGGCCCGGCCGGTGGCGGCGTCCGTGGTGGCGGTGGTGGTCTCGGCGGGGGTGGTGGTCTGCGTCATCGTTCTGGTCCTTCCAGGAGAGTCTGTGTGGCGGCTTCTGACAACGCGTCGGACGGGCACGACGCGATTCGACATGCGTGCGGAAAGTTTTTTCGCGAGGCGGTCACATCACCCGATCGGCGCAAGGGCACACTGGTGGCCGTGGCGGGTAAAACGAGTGCCGGGATCCTGCTTTTCCGCAGGTCGGGCGAGCTGACCGAAGTACTGCTCGGGCATATGGGCGGACCGTTCTGGGCGAAGAAGGACGCGGGCGGCTGGTCGGTGCCCAAGGGCGAGTACGAACCGGACGAGACGCCGGAGGCCGCGGCGCGGCGCGAGTTCCAGGAGGAACTGGGGCTGCCGGCGCCGGAGGGGGAGTACCTCCCGCTCGGTGAGGTGAAGCAGTCCGGCGGCAAGGTCGTCACGGTCTGGGCGGTGGAGGGGGACCTCGATCCCGCTCAGGTGGTCCCCGGCACCTTCGAGATGGAGTGGCCGCCACGGTCGGGCCGGACCCAGGAGTTCCCCGAGGTCGACAGGGTCGCCTGGTTCGGGCTCGCCGAAGCCGAAGAGAAGCTCCTCAAAGGCCAGCGTCCGTTCCTCGCCAGGCTGGCGGAGGCGCTCAGCGGCTGAGCAACTCGCTCAGTGGCTTGTCGGCCAGCGATCCCAGCACGAGATCGGCGTGGTCGAAGTTCAGTACCGCGGTGATCGCGTTCGGTACCGCGACGCACCGCAGTCCGGCGGCCTTCGCCGCGGTGACGCCGTGGGGTGAGTCCTCGAACGCGATCGCTTCGGACGCCGGCAGGTCCAAGGCCGTGAGGGCGGCCAGGTAAAGGTCCGGACTCGGCTTCGCCTCGTGGAGGTCGCCGGTGAGGACGGCCTCGAACGCGTCCGCGAGGCCCAGCCGGTTCAGCTGCGTGGTGACCCAGTCGCCGGTCGAGCTGGACGCGATGGCCAGCCGCAGACCCTGCTCCTCCGCCTCGGCGAGGTATTCCTGTACGCCGGGGCGCGGCCCCTCGGATTCCAGCAGCGCGGTGACCCGGGCGCGCACGCCGGTGCGGACCGCGATCCGGTCGAGGTTCTCGTCGTTCTTCTCGAGCAGTTCGAACATCGCGACCGCGGTGTTCTGCGTGCCGATCACGGTGTGCCAGACGTCGAGGGGAAGCTCGCCGCCACGTTCGCGGAAGATCTCCTGCCAGGCGGTGAGGACGGCTGCCTCGGTGTCGACCAGCGTTCCGTCGAAGTCGAAGATCAAGGCACCGGTCATGGGACGAGTCTATGTCTTGACTCACTGAGTGGTACGGATTACCGTACGCATTCGTTAGGAAAGTTACCAAACGAACACTGCTTCGAGTACCACGCCGCGCACCCGTCCCTCTCAACCCGCCGCCACGGATTCCCGGGGAGATCGATGTGAAGGCCCGAACCCGACTACTGCCCTTAGGCGCGGCACTCATCCTGCTGCCCACCCTGCTCAGCGGGAACGCTCAAGCCGCTGACGTGCTTCTGTCCCAAGGAAAACCCGTCCTCGTCTCCTCGGTGGAGTCCTCCAGCTACGGCGGACCGCTCGCCGTCGACGGGAAGACCACCACCCGCTGGGCGAGTGCCGAAGGCGTGGACCCGCAGTTCATCCGCGTCGACCTCGGCGGTCCCTCCGCCATCAACCGGGTCAAGCTGAACTGGGAAGCGGCTTACGCCACCGCGTACCGGCTGGAAGTCTCGAACGACGGCTCGGCGTGGACCTCGATCAAATCCGTCACCAACGGCAACGGCGGAACCGACGATCTCACCGGGCTGTCCGGCCGCGGCCGGTACCTGCGCCTCGTCGGCACCAAACGGGCCACCAGTTACGGCTACTCCCTTTGGGAGATGCAGGTTTACGGTACGTCGGACTCCTCCGGTGACACACAGGCGCCCACCGCGCCGACGAACCTCAAGGCGGGCGCGATCACAGCGTCCACTGTGGACCTGACGTGGACCGGTTCGACGGACAACGTCGGGGTCACCGGCTACGAGGTGCTGCGCAACGGCCAGGTCGTCGGCACGACCGAAACCGCGTCCTACACCGACAGCGGGCTGAGCGCGTCCACCGCGTACGCCTACACCGTCCGCGCCAAGGACGCCGCCGGCAACACCTCGGCGGCCAGCAACCAGATCCAGGCCACCACGCAAGCCGGCGGTTCGTCGTTCGTCCTCGCCGCCTCCGGCGACATCGCCGAACAGTGCACCGCGTCCTCGTCCTCCTGCGTGCACCCGAAGACCGCCGCGCTGGTCGGCCAGATGAACCCGGCCGCGGTGATCACCATGGGCGACAACCAGTACGACGACGCCCACATCGAAGACTTCACGAGCTACTTCGACAAGACCTGGGGCAAGTACAAGAGCATCATGCACCCGATCCCGGGCAACCACGAGACCTACGACCACACGCCGCTCGGCGCGTACAAGCAGTACTTCGGCAAGATCGCGACGCCGAACGGAAAGACCTACTACAGCTGGGAAATGGGCAACTGGCACTTCGTCGCCATCGACAGCACGGAGTTCTCGCCCGGCCTCGCCGCGAACGCGATCAGCGACGAGCAGCTGAACTGGATCAAGCAGGACCTGAAGAGCAACACCAAGCCCTGTGTCGCCGCGTACTACCACCACCCGCGCTACACCTCGGGTGACCACGGAGACAACGGCAAGATGGCCACCCTCTGGGAGACCATGGTGCAGAACAAGGTCGACCTCGTGCTCAACGGGCACGACCACCACTATGAACGGTTCTACCCGCAGAACGCCAGCGGGGCCAAGGATCCGAACGGCCCGGTGCAGATCATCGGCGGTGGCGGCGGGGCGACCCTGTACCCGGTGAAGACGGAACACGCGGCCACGGCGAAGGCGATCTCGACCTACGGCGTGCTCAAGCTCAACATGTCGGACAACGCCTTCTCGACCCAGTTCGTCGGGCTCGACGGCAAGACCATCGACTCGTCTCCCACCTACACCTGCCACTGATCCCCGTGATCAGGTGCCGGGTCGCGGCTCGTGTGCACCGCGGCCCGGCACCTCCTCGCGGCGTTGGAGGTCTCGCATGTACATAGCCACCAGTCGTGGCGCGGACGCCGCGGCGGAGGTCCCGAAGAGCGGTGTGAAGCGGGCCGTCACCGGGAACGTCGTCGCGCTCGGCCTGGTCAGCCTCGTCACCGACATCTCGTCGGAGATGGTGACCGCGGTGCTCCCGCTCTACCTCGTCCTCGGTCTCGGCCTCAGCCCGCTGCAGTTCGGCGTGCTCGACGGCCTGTACTCCGGCGTCACCGCCGTCGTCCGGCTCGTCGGCGGGCATCTCGCCGACCGGTGGCAGCGGCTCAAAGCCGTCGCCTGCTTCGGTTACGGGCTTTCGGCGCTGGGCAAGATCGGCCTGATGCTGGCGGGCTCGTCCACCGTCGCGATCGGTGCCGTCCTGGCGGCCGACCGTACCGGCAAAGGCGTCCGGACCGCGCCGCGGGACGCGCTGATCACGTTGAGCAGCGATCCCGAACATCTCGGCCGCGCGTTCGGTGTGCACCGCGCGATGGACACCTTCGGCGCGTTCCTCGGCCCGCTGGTCGCGATGGCCGTGCTGTGGCTCAGCCTCGGCAGCTACGACTCGGTGTTCTTCACGAGCTTCTGTATCGCGGCGATCGGCGTGATCATTCTGCTGGTGCTGGTCAAGGACCACCAGCCGAAGCCGGGCGCCGCACGGCCCAAGGTCTCCTTGCGGGAGACCGCGGGATTGATCCGGCAGGCGTCGTTCCGCCGGATCTGTGTCTGGGCGGCGTTGCTGGGCCTGGTCACCCTCAGCGACTCGTTCCTCTATCTCGTCCTGCAGCGCCGATGGGATCTCGGCGCGGTCTTCTTTCCCTTGCTGCCGCTGGGAACCGCGGGTGTGTACCTGCTGCTCGCCGTACCGCTGGGCAGGCTTTCGGACCGGGTCGGCCGCTGGAAGGTGTTCCTCGGCGGGCATGTCGCGCTGGTCGTCGCGCTGCTGGCACTGCTCGGACCGGTGGACGGCGGCGTCCTCGCGGTGCTGGCGCTGGTGCTGCACGGTGTCTTCTACGCCGCCACCGACGGGGTGCTGATGGCCGCGGCCGGACCGCTGCTGCCCGAGCACCAGCGGGCGAGCGGGCTCGCGCTCGTGCAGACCGGGCAGGCGACGACGCGGATGCTCGCGTCCGTCCTTTTCGGACTCGCTTGGACCGCGTGGGACCTGCACGCGGCGGTCTTGGTCGCCGTCGGAGCGCTGGCCGTCGTGATCGTCGCGGCCGCCGTCATCCGTCCTTTGCGGACTTACGCATGACGGCGCGGATCGTGGGAGTGGCCGGGGCGGTCGTCCTCCTGATCGCGGCCGCCGTCGGCTACGGCCTCTACTCGCGGGATCGCGGCCCGGCCGTCAACTCCGTCGCCGTCGTCACCGGTCAGCCGGTTTCGGTGCAGGCGAAGGGGCAGTTGCTGTTCCGCAACACCGCCGAAGGCCCCGACTTCGGCCATCTCGCCACCGTCCCGGCCGACCGGCCGGGCGAACCCCGGAAGGTGGCCGGCCTCAGCTGCGACCGGTTCGCCGCTTCGGCGGGGACCGCGCTGTGCCTGGCCGCGCAGCCGGGAGTGCTGCCGCCGATGACCGACGTCATCGTGCTGGACAAGGACCTCGCCGAGCTCCGACGGGTCGAACTGCCCGGCACCCCCAGCCGCGGCCGGGTCTCGCCGGACGGGAAGCTCGTCTACTGGACGCTGTTCGTCAACGGGGATTCCTATGCGGAGACCGGGTTTTCGACCAGGGCCGGGATTCTCGACCTGAGGACCGGGAACCTGATGAAGAGCATCGAGGAGATGGGGCTCCTACTCGACGGCAAGCCGTACTACTCGTCCGACGTGAACTACTGGGGGATCACCTTCGCCCCGGACGGCAAGCGGTTCTACGCGACCGTGGGGACGAAGGGGAAGACCTACCTCGTCGAGGCGGATTACGAGAAGCTCGTCGCGAGGATGATCCGGGAGAACGTCGAATGCCCGGCCCTTTCCCCGGACGGGAAGCGGATCGCTTTCAAGAAGCGGGTTTCCGCCGATCCCGCGGCGCCGTGGCGGCTGGCCGTCCTCGACCTGGCTTCCGGCCAGGAGACCTTGCTGGCCGAGACGCGCAGCATCGACGACCAGGCAGCTTGGCTCGACGACCGGACCGTCGCGTACGGGGTGGATTCGGGGATCTGGGCGGTTCCCGCCGACGGCAGCGGCTCGGCGAAGCTGCTGGTACAAAGCGCTAGTTCGCCGGCGGGCGTGTAATGGGCTCGTGAGTGGCGTGGGTCGTTCTATCGAGGGGTAAGGCAAGGTGGTGTGGTCTGCGGCCTTGCTGGCCTGAAGTACATGATGGCCCCCTTCCTTGCGCTAGGCGCAAGGAAGGGGGCCATCATGTACTGGGAAGGGGGCCTGCACGGATCGGGTCTCAGCTGGTGAAGTACTCGATCAGGACCGGGGCCACCGCTTTCGGCTTGAGCATATGCGTTTGGCCTGCGATCGTCCGGTGTTCGGCGCCTGGGACGGCCTTGGCGAGGGCGGCGACACCGTTGCGGATCCACGCCGGGCTTTTGCCGCCGTCCATGACCAGTGTCGGCATGGAGACGCCCGCCCAGCGCTCCTCGGGCAGCGGGGTGCCGTCGTGCAGGCCGTCGAAGAGCGCGGCGTCGTAGCGCAGGGTCGGCGCGACTTTCTTCAGCTTCGGCCAGGTGGGCATGAACTGCATCATGAAAACGACCGGCGCGGGGACGCGGACGCCTTCGCGCATGAACGTCTTGATCGCGCTGCCGGGACGTCCGGTGGCGATGGCCTTCTCCAGCCGCTCCGCGTAGTCGGACGGCACCGGCGGCCGGGTGTCGTCGACGACCAGCGGGAATTCGTACACCGCCAGTTTCGTGATCGGGAGCCCGGCGTTCGCGGCTTCGAGGGCGAGCGCGGCACCGGAGGAGATCCCGTAGACGTAGGCGGTGCCGCCCGCTTCCTTGATCAGCGCGTCGAGGTCTTCGACTTCGCGGGCGATCGAGAACGGTTCGGTGTCCGTGCTCTCGCCTCGGCCGCGGCGGTCGTAGGTGTAGACGGTGAAGTGGCCGGCCAGTTCGGCGGCCAGCGGGGTGGCCGGGCCGAACTCGCGGTGGCACATGGCGCCGTCGACGAGGATGACGGCGGGACCGGAGCCGGTGCGCGTGTAGGCGATGGTGGTGCCGTCTTGCGAGGTCACGGTGCTCATGGCGAGGATTCTCCTGGTTCGGGTCAGCGGGTGGTACGGAGGATGACGGCGGTGACCCAGCCCCAGGCCAGCAGCACGGCGGCCCAGAAGGCGAGCATCACGACGGCGTTCGCGTTGCCGGAACTGATCCCGGCGAAGGTGGCGAAGAACGCGATGCCGGTGGCGCGGGAGTAGACGGCCCAGCCGCGGTGTCCCTCGCGTGAGAAGCGGCTCGCGAACACGAAGGTCGCCACGATCAGCGACAGGAAGCCGACCGAGCCGGCGGCCATGTGCAGGATTCCCGCGGTGCTGATCGTCGCCGGGCCGGTGCCGACGGGAAAGCCGTTACCCGGGTCGGCCTTGAAGACCGCGGCGAAGAGCAGGCTGGCGCCGAAGACGCCCAGCAGCCGTGGTCCCCAGACGCTCCCTCTCCCCGGCTCCAGTGCCCGGCGCAGTCCGGCGGCGCCCGCGAGCATCAGGACTCCGGTGACCAGGAAGTTCGTCACCTGGATCCACCCGGCGTCGCCGTTGCTCAACATGCTCGCCGGGTGCTTGGTGAGGTCGAAGCCGTCGCGGACGGCGGCCTGCGTGAGCGCGGTGACGAAGTACAGCGGGCCCGAGACGGCGCCGCAGGCGAGCAGGGCGCGGGTCGGGATCGCGAGGGCGGTTCGGGTGACGGCGATGGTCATCGTCTCGGCCTTTCGAAGCGGGGTTCGTTGGGCACCACTCTGGTTCCGAAGGCTGAAGTTGTCAAGACAAAAAAAATTGTCGGTGCGGCCTGACATGATGCCCGAGGACGTCGCACTTAGAGGACTAAACGCGGTTTCGCAAGGTCAAAAGGGTGATCTCGCTGGGCGCGAAGACGCGCAGCGGCGGTCCCCAGAAGCCTGTGCCCCGGCTCGTGTACAGCTGGGTGCGCTCGCCGTGGCGCGACAAACCGGCCAGAACCGGTTGGTCGAGCCGGACCAGGAGATGGAACGGCCAGATCTGGCCACCGTGGGTGTGCCCGGAGATCTGGAGGTCGATACCCGCCTCGGCGGCCTGCTTGACCTGCTTCGGCTGATGGGCGAGCAGGACGACCGGCGTGCTCGCGGGGACGCCGTCGAGCGCGGCCGGCAGGTCCGGGCCGTGACCCGGGAGGCCGGAAGCGGCGCCCGTCGGGTCGTCGATCCCGGCGAAGACGAGCGTGTCCCCGCCCTGGCGCACCGGCACGTGCCGGTTGTGCAGCGGCTCCCAGCCGAGGTCGCGCATGTGGTCGAGCCAGGCCTGCGCCTCGCCGAAGTACTCGTGGTTGCCGGTGATGTAGAACTTGCCGAATTTGGCGCGCACCTTCCCCAGTGGCGCGACCTGGCCCGCGCGTTCGGCGACCGAACCGTCCGCGAGGTCGCCCGCGTGAGCCACGACGTCGGCGTCGAGTTCGTTCACCACCTCGACGACCTTCTCCGACCACCTCGTCCGGTCCAGCGGGCCGAAATGCGTGTCGGTGATGATCGCGAACCGAAGACCGTCGAGCCCGGCGCCGAGCCGGGGGAGGACGACGTCGAGTTCCTTGAGTCGCGGAACGCGCCTGGCCTCGGCCATTCCGTACACCGCCAGTGCCACGAAGGCCACCAAGACGACACCCGACACGATCTCCGCCGCACTGTCCACTCCGGACAACTCAAGGACGAGCCGCAGCACGTTACCGAGTACGGACAGGGAGAACAGGAGCCAGATCAGGCCGAGGGTGAGGTCACCGATCTTCGCCGCGAGGTCGCGTTGCCACGGACCGTGGCCGAGGACCATGCACGCGGGCATGGTGAGCACCGCGACGGCGAAGACGGTCGTGCCGAGGTACTCGAGCGCGGCCGGGAGTCCGGGGGCGCCGACCACCGTCCACCACGGCACACCGAACAGGAGGGCGAGGGCGGCGACCAGCGTGAGAACGCGGACAAGGATGCGGGGCATGATGTCGGCCAGACTAACAGCCCATTGGTCTCTACCGCCGTTCTCGCTGAGGGGTGTCTCAGGTACGCAGGCGGGCGTACGCGCGATGTCGCTTCCTGGCCGACGCTTTTCGCGGCGCCTCGGAAGACACTCTTCGGCATGAAGGAATTACGACCGATCGAGCGAGTCGCCTACGCGACCGGGGCGTTCCTGTTCCTCAGCGGCATAGTGCACGCGGTCGTCCTGATCGCCTCGGATGGTTCGTGGACCGGGCCGCTGTCGATGCGCAAGGCGGTGACCTTCGGCCTGTCGTTCGGGCTGACGCTGGCCACCGTCGCGTGGGCGACGTCGTACGTCGCGGTGCGGCCACGGGTGCGCGACCCGCTGCTCGGCGTCTTCACCGTGGCGAGCGTCCTCGAGACGGCGCTGGTGAGCATGCAGGCCTGGCGAGGGGTGCCCTCGCACTTCAACTTCGAGACCGGCTTCGACAACGCGGTGTCGACGACGCTCGCGGCGGGTGGCGGCGTGCTCATCCTGACGGCCGTCTCGTTCACGGCCGCGGCGATGCATGGCGAAGGGGAGACCACGGCCAGCATGCGGCTCGCGGTCCGGGCCGGGCTGGTCGCGCTGCTGGTGGCACTCGGCGCGGGCGCGGCGATGATCGCGAGCGGCGTCGTCGAGGCGAGGGGCGGGAATCCGCAGGCCGCGTACACCACCGCCGGCGCGCTGAAGCCGCTGCACGCCGTGGCGATGCACGCGATCCTCATCCTGCCGGGGCTCGCCTGGCTGCTGCGGTTCGCCGACTGGACGGAACGGCGGCGCGTGCGGTGGGTGTGGACCGCGATCGGGGCTTACGCGGTGCTGACCGCCGTGGTGGGGGTGGAATCGGTGACCGGGGTTTCGCCGCTGGCGGCTTCGGCTGTCGAGATGGTGACCTCGGGGGTCGCTTTGGGGGTGCTGGGGCTGACCGGTGCAGCGGCCCTTCGTGAAGCGGTTCGTAAGCGCTCCCGAGTGCTATGAAAGGCCCCTTCATTGCAAAATTTGCAATGAAGGGGCCTTTCATAGCGTGCGTTACCGCGTTACTTGCCCACGTAAGCGCGCAGGTGCTGTGCCGTGAGGGTGGCACCGGAAGCGACCAGTTCGGCCGGAGTGCCGGTGAACACGACCTCCCCGCCGTCCACCCCGGCGCCGGGGCCGAGGTCGACGATCCAGTCGGCGTGCGCCATCACGGCCTGGTGATGCTCGATGACCACCACCGTGTTCCCGTCGTCGACCAGCCTGTCCAGCAGTGCCAGCAGCTGGTCGACGTCGGCGAGGTGCAGTCCGGTGGTCGGCTCGTCGAGGACGTAGGTCGCCGACTTCTCCGCCATCCGGATGGCCAGTTTGATCCGCTGCCGTTCCCCGCCGGACAGCGTCGTGAGCGGCTGCCCGAGCCCGAGGTAGCCCAGTCCGACGTCGGAAAGCCGGTCCAGGATCGTCCGTGCCTGCCCCGAGGGGAAGAATTCGCGCGCCTCGGCCACCGGCATCGCGAGGACCTCGCTGATGTTCTTGCCCCGCAGCTTGTACGTCAGCACCTCCGCGGTGAAACGCTTGCCCTCGCACTCTTCACAGACCGTCGCCACGCCGGCCATCATCGCCAGGTCGGTGTAGATCAGCCCGATGCCCTTGCACTTCGGGCACGCGCCCTCGGAGTTCGCGCTGAACAGTGCCGCTTTGACGCCGTTGGCCTTGGCGAACGCGGCGCGGATCGGGTCGAGCAGGCCGGTGTAGGTCGCCGGGTTGCTCCGCCGCGAGCCGCGGATGGCCGACTGGTCGAGCACCACCACGTCGTCCCTTGTGGACAGTGAGCCGTGGATGAGCGAGCTCTTGCCCGATCCGGCGACCCCGGTGACCACGGTCAGCACCCCGAGCGGGATGTCGACGCTGACGTCCTTGAGGTTGTGCCGGGTCGCGTTCCGGATCGGGAGCTGGCCGGTCGGCGTGCGGACGTCGGTGCGCAAGCGCGCGCGGTGGTCCAAATGCCGCCCGGTCAGCGTGCCCGACGCGCGCAGCCCGGCGACGTCGCCGGTGTAGCAGATCTGGCCGCCGTTCGGCCCGGCGCCCGGGCCGAGATCGACGACGTGGTCGGCGATCTCGATCGTCTCCGGTTTGTGCTCGACGACGAGGACCGTGTTCCCCTTGTCCTTCAAGAGCAGCAGCAGCCCGTTCATGCGCTGGATGTCGTGCGGGTGCAGGCCGACGGTCGGCTCGTCGAAGACGTAGGTGACATCGGTGAGGCTGGAACCCAGGTGCCGCACCATTTTCACGCGCTGGGCCTCGCCGCCCGACAGCGTCCCGGATTCGCGATCGAGGCTCAGGTAGCCGAGGCCGATCTCCACCAGCGAGTCGAGGGTGCCGCGCAGGGTCTGCATCAGCGGGCCGACCGAGGGATCGTCGAGTTTGCGGACGAAGTCGGCCAGATCGCTGATCTGCATCGCCGAACAGTCCGCGATGTTCAGCCCGTCGATCTTCGACGACAGCGCCGCCTGGTTGAGCCGGGCGCCGTCACAGGCCGGGCACCGCTGGAAGGTGACGGCCCGGTCGACGAACGCGCGGATGTGGGCCTGCGTCGCCTCCTTGTCCTTGGCCAGGAACAGCCGCTGGACCTTCACCAGAAGGCCTTCGTAGGTGGTGTTCATCCCGCCGATCTTCACCTTGGTGGCGGGTTTGTACATGAAGTCTTCCCACTGCTGAGGCGTGTAGTCCTTCAGCTTGACGGCGGGGTCGACGAACCCGGACTCGGCGAGTCCCTTCCAATACCAGCTGCCCGGCGCGAAGTTCGGGACGGTGATCGCCCCTTCGTCGAGCGAAAGCTCTTTGTCGACCAGCTGGTCGACGTCGATGCTGGACACCTTCCCGAGGCCCTCGCATTCCGGGCACATCCCCTCGGGCAGGTTGAAGCTGAACGCTCCCGACGTCCCGATGTGCGGCTGTCCCAGCCTGCTGAAGACGATCCGCAGCATCGTGTGCGCGTCGGTCGCGGTGCCGACCGTTGACCGGGAATTGGCCCCCATCCGCTCCTGGTCGACCACGATCGCGGCGCTCAGGTTCCGCAGCGCGTCCACGTCCGGCCGTCCGACGGGGGCCATGAAGGACTGGATGAAGGCGGTGTAGGTCTCGTTGATCAGCCGCTGCGATTCCGCGGCGATGGTGCCGAACACCAAGGACGACTTGCCGGAGCCGGAAACACCGGTGAAGACGGTGAGACGGCGTTTGGGGATGTCGACCGAGACGTCGGCGAGGTTGTTCTCTCTGGCTCCGCGCACCTGGATCATGTCGTGGCTGTCGGCGGCCGAAGGCATGGCTCTCCCCTGATTGGAACTCTTTAGCCTGTAAAGTGAGGGTAGCAGAGGTTAGTTTATCCTGTAAGGAGTTTGCAAGTGGTCGTCTACGCGGCGCAGGGAGACCCCCGGAAGTCGATGGCCCTGCTGTGGCGGACGGAGCAGGCGGACGCCGAGCGGCCGGGGCCGAAACCGGCGCTTTCGGTGGACCTGATCGTCGACGCCGCCATCGCGATCGCCGACGCCGAAGGCATGACGGGCCTTTCGATGCGCGCGGTCGGCGACCGGCTGGGCCGGACGGCCATGGCGCTCTACACCTACGTCCCGAGCAAGAGCGAACTGCTCGACCTCATGTACGACAAGGCGCTCGCCGAACTGCCGACCTCTCATGACGGAGCCGATTGGCGGGCCGACGCCACGCGGTGGGCGTACGACCTGTGGGACTTCTATCTGCGGCACCCCTGGGTTCTGCAGGTCTCGCAGGCGCGGCCGGTGCTGGGGCCGCACGAATACGTCGTGCTGGAGTCCCTGGTGAAGATCCTGCGCCGGACCGGACTGCCGCCGGTGGTGCTGCGACGGCTGATCAGCGCGCTGTACTCGTGTGTCCGCGAGCCAGCCAGGACGGCCGCCGAATCCCGGTCCGCGGAAAAGGTCACCGGGCAGACCGACGACGAATGGTGGTATGCCCGCTCGGCGCTCCTGCAAGAGGTGTCGCCGGACTTCGCCGAGCGGTTCCCGACGCTGACCTGGATGGAGAGCGAGCAGGCGTTCCGGATGGAGGACGAGACGGTGTCGTATCTGGAGCAGGAGGCGAGGGAGGCCTTCGAGATCTCACTGGCCGTCCTCCTGGACGGGATCGAAGTCGCGATGAAAGCGGAGTAGCCTTCTCCGCATGCCCAGTGATTTCGCCTTGAAGACCATGAACGCCGTCCACCGCGTCATCCAGAAGGTCAGTGGCGGCCGCGCCGGCTGGGAGTTCGCCGGAATGACCGTGCTCGAACTGACCACCATCGGCCGCAAATCCGGTCAGCCGCGCACGGTGCTGCTGACTTCGCCGCTGCGCGAGGGCGACGCGTACGTCATCGTGGCCTCCCGAGGCGGCGACGACCAGCACCCGGCGTGGTTCCTCAACCTCCGCGACAACCCCGATGTCCAGGTCACGCTGAAGGGTGAGACCGCGCGGCCGATGGTCGCGAGCGTCGCCGACAGCGAGCAGCGCGCCCGCCTGTGGCCCAAGATCACCGCCGACTACAAGAACTACGCGCAGTACCAGACCAAGACCGTGCGGGAGATCCCCGTCGTCCTGCTGACGCCGAAGGCGTAACGCGCGGCATCCCCCGCGTGGGCCGGGTCCATCGGCCCTACCGGCGAGTCGGTAAGCCGGGGAGCGTGGACCTCGAAGCCAACTGGCCACGAGAACGCGGGGATGCCGATGTCAGACACCTTGGGTCTCGAGACGCTCGATCGCGAGCAGTGCGTCGCGCTGCTCGCGGGTACGGGGTTGGGCCGGGTGGTGTTCACCTCCCGTGCCCTTCCGGTGATCCAGCCGACGCGGTTCGTCCTCCACCACGGTGCGATCGTGCTCCGGACGCCGTCACAGAGCGCGTTGTTCGCCGGAGTACTCGACAGTGTGGTCGCGTTCGCCGTCGACGAGTTCGCGCCCGACCTGGAATCCGGCTGGTACGTCACCGTCCTCGGCCGCGCTTCCGAGGTGCGTGACCCGATCGTGATCGACGAGCTCGCCACCCTGCCGCTGGACTGCTGGACTGGTCAGCCGGACGCCCGGTATCTCCGGATCCCGATCGAATCGGTCACCGGTCGGAGGATCCTCGGCGCTCGCGGTAACGAAGCACAGTCCGTGATCGACGCATCAGATGAGCTGTCCGGGCGCGTTTGTCATTCCTGACCCCACTGCCCGGGGAGTTACCTCGGGACGGTGACGCCAGTGCGGCGGGTGAGTGCGGCGAGTGACGCCGAGGCGCCCAGAATCCTGGACGCGGTGGCCGGGATCGCCCACGATCTCAGTCTTCCCGACGTCCTGCGGCGGATGGTCGAATCCGCCTGCGAGCTGACCGGTGCGCCGTTCGGCGCGCTGAGCGTGCTCGATTCGGACGAGTTCATCCGCTTCGGGGACGCGTGGGCGTCCCCGCCGCCGGAGGGCGAGGCCCGCGTGATGCCCGTCCGCATGCGCGGCCGCATCTTCGGGATGCTGTACCTCGCCCCCAAGCCGGAGGGCGAGGAATTCACCGAAGCCGAGGAAGACTTGCTCGTCGCGCTCACCGCGGCGGCCGGTGTGGTGATCGAGAACGCCGCGCTGTTCGACCAGGTGCATCGGCGCGAACGCTGGCTCGAAGCCTCCTACCACGTCACCGGCGCACTGCTGGCCGACCAGGATCTGACCGCGACCCTGCGCCTGATCGCCGAACGTGCCCGCGTCGTGGCCGGCGGCACCGCGGGTGCGGTGGCCCGTCCTCGTGGCGACGGCTTGCTGGTCTTCGAGATCGTCGAGCCGCCGGGTCCCGACGCCGACAAACTCGCCGGGATCACGGTGCCGGCCGAAGGCACCGCGACCGGGATGGCGTTCACGTCGGGCAAGCCCGTCGTCGTCCGGGATTACGGCGAGAAGGTGCTTGAGTATCAAGGTGACCGCGCCGCCTCGATGCCCGCGGTGATCAAGGACCTGGACTCCACGGTGGCCGTCCCGCTGATCGTCGGCGAAGAGAAACTCGGCGTGCTCCTGGTGGCGAAGTTCCGCGACAAGACCCCGTTCTCCGCCTACGACGTCCAGCTCGCCGAGACTTTCGCCGCGCACGCCGCGCTCGCGGTCGAATTCGCCCGCGCGCAACAGGACCGCCAGCGGCTCGCCGTCTTCGAGGACCGCGACCGGATCGCCCGCGACCTGCACGACCTGGTGATCCAGCGGCTGTTCGCGATCGGGCTCGGCCTGGAAGGACTCGGCAGGCTCGCGGGGGAACCCACCGTCGCCGACCGCGTGACCGGCTTCGCGCACGAGATCGACCGCACGATCCGCGAGATCCGCAACAGCATCTTTTCGTTGCAGGAACCCGCCGAGGCGCAGGGCAGCCTGCGGTCGGAGCTACTGCGCGTCGCGCTCGACGCGGGCTGCGCGTCCGAACCGAGGGTAGGGTTCGAGGGGCCGCTGGATTCGACCGTGCCGGACACGGTTCGTTCGGATCTGCTCGCGACCCTGCGCGAAGCACTGTCCAATGTGGTCAGGCACGCCGCGGCGACGGTGGTCTCGGTCGACGTCTCGGTCGACCGCGACGGACGGTGGCTGAGGCTTTCGGTGGTGGACGACGGCGTCGGCATGCCCGCCGAACCCGGCCATCGCAGCGGGGTGGCGAACCTCGCCGAACGCGCGGCCCGCTGGAACGGGTCGTTCAGCGTCGAAGCGAGGCCGGAGGGCGGGACTAGGCTCGACTGGTCGGTGGCACTGCCGGTCCGACAGGGGAGTGTGGGATGACGATTTCGGTGTTCCTGCTGGACGATCACGAACTCGTGCGCACCGGGCTGAAGACCGTCTTCGAGGCCGAAGACGATCTCACGGTGGTCGGTGAGGCGTCCACGGCCGCCGAGGCGTTCGTCCGGATCCCCGCGGTCAAACCGCAGGTCGCGGTGCTCGACGTCCGGCTGCCGGACGGGGACGGGGTCAGCGTCTGCCGCGAGATCCGCTCGTCCGTCGACCCGCCGCCCGCCTGCCTGATGCTGACGTCCTATTCGGACGACGACGCGTTGTTCGGCGCGATCATGGCCGGTGCGGCGGGATACATGCTCAAGCAGGTCTCCGGTGGCGCGCTGGTCAAGGCCGTCCGCACGGTCGCGACGGGCGGATCGCTCTTGGACAGCACGCTGACGGCGTCGGTGATGAACCGCCTGCGCGGCGAGAGTGCGCTGCCGGACCCGCGCTACGAACAGTTGAGCCCGCAGGAGCGGCGGGTGCTCGACCACATCGCCGACGGGCTGACCAACCGCCAGATCGCGGAAAAGCTGTACCTGGCGGAGAAGACGGTCAAGAACTACGTGTCGTCCCTGCTGCACAAGCTCGGCTTCGAACGCCGCACCGCCGCCGCGGTCTACGCCTCTCAGCGCCGCAAGCCCACGTCGTGAGTTGGTGATTCGGGTTCTGGCCAAGGGTGTTTTAGGTACCTACGGTGAGCCCGGTAGCCGCCTGGCCATGAAGGACTCATCGAGGGACTCAGAGTCCCCTGACCGGCCCGGGAGGTCTTCCTCAGTACATGATGGCCCCCTTCCTTGCGCCTAGCGCAAGGAAGGGGGCCATCATGTACTTCACGCAGACAAAGACGCAGGCCCCGAGTAGGGTTCTATTGAGGGGTTCGGCAGGGTTCAGGACTGACTTACAGGCCACCCTCGATGTGGAGTGTCCATAAGGACACTGCGCGCCGCCTATTCGCCCGATGATGTACTGATGTCCGGTTATTGCACGGGATCGTGTGGCAAAGAGGGTTGGAACGCTCATCGCCACTCGCGACCCCGCACAAAACGCCCGAATCGGGCACAAGGTCGCGTCTTAGTGTTCCCTGTGGACAGTGGGCGCCTCAGTCCGGCAGCCCGGTCTCCGGCACGCGACACGCCCCCTTTGCCTTACCCCGCTCTAACCCGAATCGCCGCTCACGACCTAGAAGAGCGCGAGCCCGTCGGCGAAACCCGGGTTCTGACGCAGTACGCGGCGCAGTTCGTTGAGCGCCCGGTGCTGGGTGACGCGCACCGCGCCCGCGCTCGCCACCCCGAGCGCGGCGGCGGTCTCCTCGGCGCTGAACCCGAGGATCACGCGGAACACCAGCACGTCCCGCTGTTTCGGGGTGAGCACCTTGAACAGCCGCGCGAGCCGGCGGCCACGGTCTGCCTTCTCGACCTCTTCGAAGGTCGGGTTCCACGGCCCGTGCTGTTCCGGTTCCGGGTCGGGCACCGGTGCGGACGGGTCACGGGCGAGGTTCCGCCGGACGTCGGCGACCTTGTGCGCGGCGATACCGAACACGTACGGCAGGAAACTGTCGTTCTGATAGCTGTAGCGCGGCAAGGCGACAAGGACGGCCATGAGGACTTCTTGCGCGCAGTCGTCGGCACTGGAGACCCCGCGCGTCGTCACGCCCAGTTTACCCACGCAGTAGCGGAAGACGATCGGCCGGAGAAGGCTCAGCAGGCTCCCGATGGCCGGCCGGTCGCCACTGATGGCCGCGCGGATCAGTGCGCCGTCCGGTTCTCCCGGACGAGGCGAATAGGTCGGACGCACGGCCTCGGACACGGTCATCGCGCCGGATGGGTCGTTCTCGGTGTGTACCTGTGCGTTCCCATCGTCCCCACCTCCCTGAAACCCCAGTCCTGCTTGATCCTCCAGACGTTACGGAGGGACGTACGCGCGTCACACCGGTAAAGCAGCCCGGAGTAGTCGGGTCTTTCGGCCCTGGCGTGCTCCGGCTCTGGACTTTCGCCATATTGGTCTAGACAATTAACCGGACGCGGCAGTCGGCCGCCCATGATCCGGAGAGGAATCGCGATGAGGCGTTCCAGATCCCTGGCTTTTCTGGCTGTTTTAGTGCTCACCTTCGCGGGGCTGATAGCGGGAGGCGGCACCGCGAGCGCGGCCAACCTGCTGATCAACCCCGGCTTCGAAGCCGGTTCGACGTCCGGCTGGTCCTGCGCGGCGGGCGCGGCCGTCACCACACCGATTCGTTCGGGCGGTTACGCCGTCTCGGTGACACCGGGCTCGACGACCGGGAAATGCGCACAGACGGTGTCCGTCCAGCCGAACACGACCTACGCGGTGTCGGCCTGGGTGAACGGGAACCCGGTGTACCTCGGGGTCACCGGCGGACCGTCGACCTGGACCGCCGCGACCTCCTACACGCAGCTTTCGCTGTCGTTCACGACGTCGTCGACGCAGACGACGGCCGAGGTGTACGTCCACGGCTGGTTCGGGTCGGGCACCTTCTACGCGGACGACATCAGCCTCGACGGCCCGGGCGGTGGCACCCCGGGCGCGCCACCCGCGCCGGGAAATCCGGCCGTGGGCACGGTGACGAACTCGTCGATCGCACTCTCGTGGGGAGCGTCGGCAGGCACGGTGACCGGGTATCGCGTGTACGAGGGCGGCAAGGTGGTCGCTACGGTGACCGGGACCGCGGCCACCCTTTCGGGGCTGGCGGCCTGTTCCTCGCACAGTTACTCGGTGGCCGCGTACAACAGCGCGGGCGAATCGCCGAAGACCACGGAGGTCGGCGCGACGACCGGCGGCTGCGTCGACACCGGCCTGCCGAAGCACGCGCTGATCGGTTACCTGCACGCGAGTTTCGCCAACGGCTCCGGCTACACGCGGATGGCGGACGTTCCGCCCGCCTGGGACATCATCAACCTCGCCTTCGGTGAGCCGACTTCGGTGACCTCCGGCGACATCCGGTTCACGAGGTGCCCGGTGGCGGAATGCCCGACGGTGGAAAGCGACGCGGACTTCACCGCGGCGATCCGCGCGAAGCAGGCGCAGGGCAAGAAGGTCCTGATCTCCATCGGCGGCCAGAACGGCCAGGTCCAGTTGACCACGACCGCCGCGCGGGACGCGTTCGTCAGCTCGGTGTCCGCGATCATCGACCGGTACGGGCTGAACGGGCTCGACATCGACTTCGAGGGACACTCGCTGTACCTCAATTCCGGTGACAACGATTTCCGCAACCCGACCACGCCGGTCATCGTCAATCTCATTTCGGCGCTGAAGACGCTGAAAGCCAAATACGGCGCGGGATTCGTGCTCACGATGGCGCCCGAGACGTTTTTCGTGCAGACCGGATACCAGTACTACGGCGGCCTCGGCGGTGCCGACAACCGCACCGGTTCGTACCTGCCGGTCATCCACGCGATGCGCGACGCGCTGACCGTGCTGCACGTCCAGGACTACAACTCCGGTCCGGTGATGGGCCTGGACAACCAGTACCACTTCATGGGTGGCGCGGACTTCCACATCGCGATGACGGACATGGTCAAGGCCGGGTTCACCGTGGCGTCGACCGGGTTCCGGTTCCCAGGGCTGCGGGAGGACCAGATCGCGTTCGGCCTTCCCGCGGCGGTGAGCGCCGGCAACGGGCACACCGCGCCCGCCGCGGTGCACTCGGCGCTGAACTGCCTCGTGAAGAACTCCGGATGTGGGTCGTACACGTTGCGCGGCGGTGCGTCCCCCGCGCTGCGCGGGCTCATGACCTGGTCGATCAACTGGGACCGGTACTACGGCTGGGAATTCCAGAACGCCCACGAACCCTTTCTGAACGCCCTGCCCTGAAACGCGTTTCGTCCTCTGAATGCGGTACTTGCGTGCGCATCTACCGCGTTTAGAGGACGAAACGCGGGGAGAGAGGAACGTGGAGCGGGCCCGCACCGTGCAGCTTCGGTGCGGGCCCGCAGTTCGGGGATACTTCAGGGAGAGGGACGTCAGAAGCCGGCGGTGATCCGCGTGAAGTCCCAGTCGTTCTGCGCGATGCCACTGCAGTTCTCGGCGACGCCGCCGTTAGGGCAGCCCCGGTCACGGTTGGTCGACCAGAACGCGAGCCTGGCGATCTTGTTGGTCTTGGCCCAGTTGGTGATCCGGGTCCAGGTGTCGAGGCTCGTCAGTTCCCGCTGGTCCGAGAGACCGTTCATGCCGCTGATGCCCAGGTGGCCGTACGCCGTGGCGTCGTTCCACCCGAACGTCGACTTCAGCTTGTCCCGCAGGCCGTTCGCGGCACTGATGGTGTTGCCGTACATGTCCGCGCCACCACCGAAGTCGAACGGCATGATCGTGTAGACGTCGATCCCGGCGTTCAGCGCCTTCGACTGGTCGATCAGCCGCTGGCCCCAGGAGTTCGGGCCGCTGGTCGTCGTGCCGAAGGTGAGGATGGTCTGGATACCGGGGTTGTTCGCCTTCACGATCTTCAGCGCGTTCAGGACCCGGTCCTGCACGACCGCGTTCTCGAACTCGTCGGTGTTCTCGATGTCGATGTCGATCGCCTTGAGCCCGTAGGCGTCGATCACCTTCTGGTAGGCCCCGGCGAGCGCTTCCGGCGTCGAGCAGTTCGGGCCGAGCTTGTTGCCGCTCCACCCGCCGAAGGACGGCACGATCTGCCCGCCCGCTGCCTTGATCTGCGCGATCGCGTTCGCGTCGACGCCACCCTGCAACGGCCTGCTGCCGTCCCACGCGGGATTGCACCCACCGGAGGACAGGATGAACGCCATCGTGAACCACTTGATCCCGGTCGCGTTCATGACCGTCTGCGGGTTCGGCGGGCTGCCCCAGCCCAGGTACAGATACGGCGCCCCACGGCCGCCGGGCAGCGGCGGATTGCTCGTGGTCGTCGTGGGCGGATTCGACGTCGTGGTGGTCGGAGTGGTCGGCGTCGTGGTCGGGGTGCCGCCACCCGGGTCACAGGACCCACCGTTGAGCTTGCAGTTCGCCGGGGCGACGTAGCCCCCGGAGTACTTGACGTTGAACCCGAAACTGGTGCTGCCGCCGTTGGAAAGGTTGCCGTTCCAGGTGTTCTTCACGGTCACGTGCTGGCCGGAGACGGAATAGCTGCCGTCCCACAGTGAAGCGATCGAATGTCCGGAGGGAAGATCGAATTCGACCGTCCACGTGGGAAGGGATGAGCCCGAGTTGTTGCTGATCGTGTACTTGCCTTCCCAGCCGGAGCCCCAATCGGAGCCCTTGCTGAAGGCGGCGCCGATGCCGCCGGCCGCGGAGGCCGGCGCGATCACGAGGACCGCGCCGGCCGTTGCGGCAGCGGCGGCCAGGCCCACGGCCTGGATCCAAGTCCGCTTGCCCACTGTCAAACCTCTCAGTTCAGGCCGTTGCGCATGGCCGTTACGAGTTCACCGTTGGAGGTGTCACCACTGAGCTCCCAGAAGAACGCGCCGCCGAGACCCTGGTTCTTGGTCCAGCCCATCTTTCCGTTGATGGTCGCGGGAGTGTCATAGCTCCACCAGTTGTTGCCGCACTTCGCGTACGCCGTGCCCGCGATCGTGCCGGTCGACGGGCAGCTGTTCTTGAGGATCTTGTAATCCTCGATGCCCGCCTCGTAGGTGCCCGGTGCCGCGCCGGTCGCGGTGCCGCCCGGGGCGTCCTGCGTGACGCCGGTCCAGCCGCGGCCGTAGAAACCGATGCCCAGCAACAGTTTGTTCGCCGGGACACCCTTGGCCTTGAGCTTCTGGATGGCTTCGTCGGAGTTGAAGCCCTGCTGCGGGATACCGGGGTACGAGGTCAGCGGCGAGTGCGGGGCCGTCGGTCCTTGCGCCGCCCACGCGCCGAAGAAGTCGTACGTCATCACGTTGTACCAGTCGAAGTACGCCGACGCGGGGCCGTAGTCGGCGGCGTCGATCTTGCCGCCGCTGCTGGCGTCCGCGGTGATCGCGGCGGTGACCAGGAACGAGGAGCCGAACTTGGTACGCAGCGCCTGTGCCACGTTCTTGATCGCGGCGGGACCGCTGGTGTCACAGGTGAGCCCGCAGGCGTTCGGGTATTCCCAGTCGATGTCGATGCCGTCGAACACGTCGGCCCAGCGCGGGTCCTTGATCAGCTTGTAGCAGGATTCCGCGAAGGCGGCCGGGTTCTTCGACGCCTGGCCGAAGCCGCCGGACCAGGTCCAGCCACCGAACGACCACAGCACCTTCAGGCCCGGGTACATCTTCTTCAGCTTGCGCAGCTGGTTGAAGTTACCGCGCAGCGCGCCCGCGTCCCAGCTGTCCGCGACACCGTCCACACTGGACCCGGCGTCGTAGAACTTGTCGTAGTCGGCGTAGGTGTCGTCATTCGCGGTGCAGGAGCCGTTGGTGACGTTGCCGAACGCGTAGTTGATGTGCGTCAGCTTGGCCGCGGAACCAGAAGTGTGAATGTTCTTCACGTGGTAGTTGCGCCCGTAGACGCCCCACTGCACGAAGTAGCCGAGGTTCTTCTTCGCGCCCGGGTTCGGGTTCGAAGTCGTCGTCGTGGTCGGCGGGTTGCTCGTGCTGGTCGACGTCGGGGGATTCGACGTCGTGGTGGTCGGGCTGGTCGGCGTCGTGGTCGGGTTGCCGCCACCTGGGTCGCAGGAGCCGCCGTTGATCTTGCAGTTGGCGGGCGCGGTGTAGGTGCCGGAGTACTTGACGTTGAAGCCGAAGCTGGTGGAGGCGCCGTTGGAAAGGTTGCCGTTCCAGGTGTTCTTCACCGTCACGTGCTGGCCTGAGACGGTGTAGCTACCGTCCCACAGCGAAGCGATCGAGTGCCCGTTGGCGAGGTCGAACTCCAGGGTCCAGGAGGTGAGGGCCGCCCCCGAGTTGTTGGTGATCGTGTACTTACCTTCCCAGCCGGACCCCCAGTCCGACCCCTTGGTCAGCGAGGCGCCGACCCCGCCCGCCGCGTTCGCCGGGACGGTCACCAGACCGACGGCCAGCGCGGCGACGGCCGTGAACAGGCCGATCAGATGCCATCTTTTTCTCGACATTTCACTCCTTACAACCCGGTGCAGGGAAATGATCTTGGAGAGGATTCCGTCAAAGCGAAATCAGCGACATCGCGTTGCCTCGGCGGAAGCCGGGCAGGCGGGGATGTGTCTTCATCGACCACCTCCACGGGGGAACGCTTTGTTGCGGGAGACGGTACGTGGTCTGGACCAATATGGGAAGCGTCATTACGCAGAGTGGTGATTTTCCTGCGAACGGCCTAATACGTTCGACAGCGTTAGTCGTTCACTGGTCCGGTGCCGTTATCGGCGAGGTTCGTCCATTTCGCCGAGCCGGGCGATATTCGCGGATTCATCGGGGTCCGCTGCGATACCGGAAAGGAACACGTCGGTGATTTCGACGGCCACGTCGGGGGCGAGCCGTTTGAGGCTCAGCGCCAGCACATTGGCGTCGTTCCATTTCCGCGCGCCCGCGGCGATCCAGGTGTCCCAGGCCAGCGCCGCGCGGACGCCGGGGACCTTGTTGGCCGCGATGGCCGTGCCCGTCCCCGTCCAGCACATGACGACGCCGTAGTCGGCCTCGCCGTCGGCGACCGCCTTGCCCACCGCCGCGCCGAGCTCCGGCCAGGCTTCCGACGTCACCGGGAGGAGCACCTCGTGACCGGCTTCGGCGAGGAAGGCCCGGACGGCGTCCGTGGTCGAATTCCGGTCGTCGGCCGCGAAGGCGATCTTCATGCCCGAATCGTACGCCGCGCCGACAGGTGACGAGCCGGAACTCGTGGGAGGATCGCGGCGTGGACTCGTCTGCCGAGGAGCGCCAGGTCCAGCGCGATCAGGAGATGGCGAGGAAGCGGATTCTCGACACCGCCGCCCGCCTCATCGGCGAGGGCGGCTTCGCCCGGCTGAAAATCGGCATGATCTGCGCCAGGACCGGTTATCCCAGCGGCGTCGTCTACCAGCTGTTCGGCTCCAAGGAGACGCTGGTGCAGCGGCTGGTCGAGTTCGCGGCGGAGAAGTTCGCCGACGCTTTCGGCGCCGCCGTGGCCACCAGGACCGGTGGCCTGACGCCCAGTCCGATGGACATGCTGCGCGCGCTGCTGGACATCTTCTTCGAGCTGCTCACCGACATGCCGCCGCTGAACCGGGCGTTCGTGGTGCTGTGGACGGACGCGACCGTCGGCGATCCGGCGGTGCGGTCGGCGATGACCGTGGCCGATCGCCGGTACCGGTTCGCGATCGCGCAGACCGTGGCCGCCGGGATCGCGGACGGGTCCATCTCGGGTGTCCGTGATCCCGACGCCTACGCGGCGGCGATGGTCGGGCAGCTGCGGGGAATCGCGGTGGCGGCGATCATCGATCCGGGCGGCATCGACCTGCGCGCCGTCCGCGCGGAACTGGAATACGCCGTGGACCGGCTCGCGACCTAGACCTTCTTGGCCAGCGACGCCGCACCGAAGGAGACGCTGAACCGCTCGCACCAGATGGTCACGCTCGAATAGCGCGCCAGATCGGTGCCCGCCGGCAGGGTGTAGTTCTGGCTTCCCTTGTTGCCCTTGAGTTTCCCGGCGCTCATGTGGGCGCCGTCGTCGAACACGAACCAGCCGTCCTTGCCCGGCAGGACCGGCGCGTCGGTGAGCCAGACCCGCAGATCGGGGCCGTTGCTCGTGTCGAGGTTCTCCAGGCGCAGCACCAGTGATCCGTCGGCCGCACGCAGGATCCGGACGCTGCCGCTGGTCGTGTGCTCGTGACTGATCAGTTCGCCGGTCGCCACTACGGCGGGCTCTTTCGGTGCGGGAGCGGCACTCGCGGAAGCGGCGCTCCCGGAAGGCGGGGCGGAGGTCTGGACGGCGGGCAGCGCCTCCTGGACCGTCTCGTTCACCCAGAGCTGCCAAGGCTGGAACCAGTACAGTCCCGCCGCCACCGCCACTACCAGCCCGGCCGCCAGGACGGTGAGCACCCGCTTGCGATTCATGGCGTCATTCAACCGCGAGCGGTGTCCGGAATGCCGGGTCGGCGCGCTTACCGATCTCTTACGGTGTCAGCACCACCTTGCCCGTGACCGTGCCGGATTCGGCCAGCCGCATCGCCTCCGCGACCCGGCTCAACGGCAGCCGCGCCGCGACCTGCGCCGTGATCGTGCCGTTCCGCAGCGCCGCGAAAACCTGGGTGAGGTCGGCGCGCAGGCGGGTGCGGAAGCGGTTCTTGGCGAAGGAGCGGCCTGCCCAGACGTTGAAGAAGTACGCGCTGCGGCCATTGGGCAGGCTGTTCCACCACAGGACCCGGGCGAGGATCTTGAGCACCGGCAGCTGCTTGGAGCCTTCGACGTCGCGGGTGGCGGCGCTGCCGTAGGAGACGAGCGTGCCGCCGCGGGCGAGCAACCGCCACGACGCGACCACACTGTCGCCACCGACGTGGTCGAAGATGGCGTGCACGCCCTCGGGCGCGAGTTCGCGGACGCGGGCGGGGACGTCCTCGGTGCGGTAGTCGATCGGCGTGACTCCCATGCGCCGCAACACTTCGTGGTGCCGCTTCGAGGCGGTGCCGAGCACCTTCACCCCGGTCTGGGTGGCGAGTTGCACCAGCAGTGAACCGACCCCGCCGTTCGCGCCGTGGACCAGGATCGTCTGCCCGGCGCGCACGCCGGCCTTGCGGTGCAGCATCTGCCAGGCGGTGATCCCGTTGATCACGGCGGTCTCGGCTTCCGCGGCACCGAGTCCGTCCGGGACTTCGACGACGTCGGCGGCGTCGAGGAGTACGTGGCTGGCCCAGCTCCCGACCTTCGTCAGCGCGGCGACCCGGCGGCCGGTCAGCGCGCGGTCGACTCCGTCGCCGGTGGTCAGCACCCTGCCAACCAGGTCGTAGCCGGGCACGAAGGGGAACGGCGGCTGGTCGTAGTACTTGCCGCGGCGCATCTGCTGTTCGGCGAACGAGACCCCGGTCGCCTCCATCGCGATCACGACCTGACCGGGGCCGGGCTCGGGAAGCGGACGTTCCCGCAGCTCCAGGCCTTCCGGTTCGACCTTGCCCGGCAGCACTACCTCGGTCAGCTTGCTCATCACGAACCTCTTAAGGGGATATAGCGGATGTTATAGTATGTAACCATAGTGAGCGCTGCTCTCGGTAATGTCAAGCGGGGTCACGGCTGGGTTTCGGTGCCTTGACCGGGTTGGTGCCGCTTGACACGATTGCCGCTCTGAAAAACGGCATATCGGACGGAGGCCCCTCGATGGGTTCGGCGATGTTTTCGATCCTCCTGCCGATAGCGCTGGCACTGGTCATGTTCGGACTGGGGCTGACCTTGACCGTCGGCGACTTCACCCGGGTGCTGAAATACCCGAAGGCCGCCGTCATCGCGCTGGTGTGCCAAATGATCTTGCTGCCGGCCGGCTGCGTCGGCCTCATCCTGCTGTTCGGCCTCGACGGGGTGCTCGCGGTCGGGATGATGCTGCTCGTCGCCTCACCCGGCGGGACGTCGGCGAACCTGTTCAGTCACCTGGCGGGCGGCGACGTCGCCCTCAACGTCACGCTCACGGCGATCAACTCCGTGCTGGCCGTGTTCACCCTGCCGCTCGTGGTCGGTCTGTCGATGGCGGAGTTCCTCGACGGCGACGCGTCGCTCGGCCTTCAACCGGCGAAGTTCGTGCAGGTGTTCGCGATCGTGCTGATCCCGGTCGTGCTCGGAATGGCGGTACGCGGCCGGTTCACCGACTGGGCGGAGCGGATGCGCGAACCGGTCAAGATCGCCTCCGCCGTCGTGCTCGTACTGGTGATCGCGGCCGCGATCACGCAGGAATTCCAGACCCTGCTGGACAATATCGGGACACTCGGGCCGGTGGCGCTGGCGTTGTCCGTGCTCAGTCTCACGATCGGGTACTTCGTGCCCCGTCTGTTCCGAGTGGACCGAGGGCAGTCGATCGCGTCCGCCATGGAGATCGGCATCCACAACGCCACCCTCGCGATCGCGGTGGCGATCTCCGTGCTCGGCGACGAGACGATGGCCGTCCCCGCCGGGATCTACGGCGTGCTCATGTTCTTCCCCGCCGGGATCGCCGCCTTCCTGTTGTCCCGCAGCCAGGAGCGCGCACCGGCCTGAGCTACTTTGCTGGGGTGCGACGTGTTCCCATCGGCGACATCCTCGACGTGAACGGCGTCGCCGTCCATGTCAGACAGGACGGAGCGGGCGCGCCGCTGGTACTGCTGCACGGGTATTGCGGCTCGGTGCACTGGTTCGACAGCCTTACGCGGAGCTGTCTTCGGAGCATCACGTGATCCGGGTGGATCTGCTGGGCATGGCGGGTGGAGATCGTGGAGGGTGCGGGGCATTCACCGTTTCTGGAGCGGCCGGGAAAGGTGGCTCGGTTGCTGGGGGAGTTCTCGGCCTCTTGTAAGGGATAGCCATTAGCCGACTAAGTGCGGAGGGTGTCGTAGGTTCATGCCCGCGAACGGCAAAGTCGGACGGGTCGCCCGGTCTCAGACCTTGATCAACGGAGGATCCGGGACACTCAACGTCCCCAATCTTCCGTTGATCAAGCTCATTGCCGATCACGACTCACCTGGCTCACGACTCAGAGCCCGAACTGAACGCAAGCGTCCCCGATCGCCTCATCCAGCACGGCGATCCCTTCCGCCAGTTCCTCCTCCGTCGCCGTCAACGGCGGAGCGATCCGGAACACCCCGCCCATCCCCGGCAGCTGCACGATGTTCATGTGCAGCCCCAGTTCCAGGCACCGTCGCGTGACCAGCGCGCCCAGCTCGTCCGAACTCCGCTTCGTCTCGCGGTCCACGACGAGTTCGACGCCGACCAGCAGGCCTCGCCCGCGGACGTCGCCGATGACGGGATGACGGACGGCGAGGTCGTCGAGGCCTCGACGAAGGAAGGCGCCCAGTTCGGTGGCGCGTTCGTCGAGACGGTCGCGGGTGAGGACGTCGAGCACGGTGTTCCCGACGGCCGCCACCAGCGGGTCCGCGACGTGCGTGGTGAAGAACAGGTAGCCGCGGTCGTGTGCCTCCTGTTCGAGTTCCGCGCTCGTGATCACCGCCGCCAGCGGGAGCCCGGCGCCGAGCGTTTTGGACAGGGTCAGGATGTCGGGGACGACGCCGTCGCGTTCGAAGGCGTACCAGTTTCCCGTGCGGCACAAGCCGGTCTGGGCTTCGTCGAGGATCAGGAGCATTCCGCGTTCTCGGCACTTCTCCCGCAGAGCGGCGAAATACCCCACAGGCGGTTCGACGATCCCGCCCGAGCTGAGGATCGGTTCGACGACGCACGCCGCGAGGCTGCCCACGGACTGGGCGTCGATCATCTCGAACCCGAAGTCCAGTTGGCGCCGCCAGTCCAGTTCGCCTGCACTGTCGAGGAAGTCCGGCCGATAGGAATTCGGCGCGGGGATGGCGAAGTTGCCCGGCGCCGACGGGCCGTAACCCTTGCGCCCCGCGCTGTAGGTCGCGCTCGCCGCCGCGTGCGTCATCCCGTGCCACGACCGGGCGAACGACACGATCTCGTGTTTCCCGGTCACCAATTTGGCCATCCGGATCGCGGCTTCGTTCGACTCCGCGCCGGTGGTCAGCAGTAGCGCTTTTTCCAGCGGTGACGGCAAAGTCTCGGCGAGCCGCCGGGCGAGGTCGACGACGGGACGGCTCAGCATCCCGCTGAAGAGGTGATCGAGCGAACCGATCTGGCGCCGTACGGTGGCGACGATCTCGGGATGCGAATGGCCGAGGATCGCGCTCATCTGCCCGGAGGTGAAGTCGAGGATCCGCCGCCCGGATTCGGTGAACAGATAGCTCCCGGCGGCGTGGTCGATGATCTCGCGGGTGAAGTCGCCGGCCCCGGCGTAGCGCACGAGGTGCCGGTCGGCGTCGGCCCAGAAACGGTCCGCGGAGGTCAGGTCAGTGGTCGGAGCAGCCATGCCCCGACGGTAAGGCGCTGCCGAGCGACACGTCCAGCTCACAATTCCGGCTGTGCTGTTCGGCTGATCCGTACAACAATGAGGTCATGCTCAACCCCTGGAGGCTCAGCCTGCTGAGCCGGCTGGACACCCTCGGCACGGTCCGCGCGGTCGCGAAGGCGGCCAACTTGAGCGCGTCCAGCGTGTCCCAGCAGCTCGCGGTCCTCGAGGCCGAAACGCGGACGCGGTTGCTGGAGCGCACCGGGCGGCGTGTCCGGCTGACCCCGGCCGGGTCGATGCTGGCCCGCCGGGCGAGAGCGATCCTCGATCACATGGAGACCGTCGAGGCCGAGTTACGCAGCCTCGGCGAAGCACCGGCGGGGCTGGTCCGCCTCGGCGCCTTCCAGAGCGCGATCCACACCATCGCCGTCCCCGCGGTGACCCGGCTGGCCCGCTCGCATCCGCAACTGGACATCGAACTGCTCGAACTCGAACCGCACGCCAGCCTGCCCGCGCTCCGGGTCGGCGACGCCGACGTCATCATCACCACCACGGATTTCGTCGAGCAGCCGCTGGGGCCGGACGTCGATCTCGTGCCGATCGCGACCGACCCGATCGTCCTCGTGGTCCCACCCGGTCATCCGGCCGCCGGCCGTGGCCCCGCCGACCTTTCCGCCTACGCGAACGAGCCCTGGGCGTTCGACGTCCCCCAGTCGTACATGGCGAACCTCGCCACCCGGCTCTGCCGTGAAGCCGGGTTCGAACCGCGAGTGGTGTGCCGGTTCAGCAACTACATGATGACGTTGCAGCACGTCGAGGCCGGGCTCGCGATCGCGTTGCTGCCCGGCCTCGCCGTCGACAAGCGCTACCACGTCGCCACGCGCGAACTCGCGACGCCGGTCACCCGCTCCATCACCGCGGCGATCAGGCGCGGGTCCGCGCCTCGCGCCGCTGTCGACCTGGTTCTCGAGGCGATCCGGAGTCATCCGGAGTTGCCGTTGTGAACCCGTTCCGCCGGGCCAGCAGGACCACGGCCAGCGTCGGTACCAGCAATACCAGCACGCTCCAGGGGAACGACCCGGGGCCGAAGCCGTCGAGGAGGACGCCGCCGGCGATCCCGCCGCCCGCCATCGCGGCGTTCCACAGCGTGACGAGCATGGCCTGCGCGATGTCCGCCGCGCCGCCTTTGTCGCCCGCCCGCGCGGCGGCGGTCTGCAGCAGCGTCGGGACGCCGCCCCAGCCGAGCCCCCACAAGGTCGCCGCCAGGTAGACCATTACCGGACTTTCGCCCAGCAGAGCCAGAATCGTCGCGCCAAGGGCGACGAGAAGGGTGCTCGCGACGCTCAGGAAGCGCAGTCGCCGGTCGATGAAGTGACCGACGATCCAGATACTGACCATCGATGCCAGTCCGAACACCAGCAGGATCTCCTCGACCGCGCCGCCCATCGACACGGATTCGAGGAAGGTGGCGATGTAGGTGTAGAGGACGTTGTGCGCCAACACGAAGGTCAGCGTCACGAAGAGAACCGCGGTCACGCCGGGCACGGCGAGGGTCGCCCGCACGGGGAGCCTGCCGCCCTTGTCCTGTCCCGGGAAGTCGGGGACGGCCAGCGCGATCCAGCCGAGGAGGCCGAGTGCGATCAGCGACATGAGCGAGAACGTCACTTGCCAGCCGAAGGCGCCACCCAGGAACGTGCCCGCGGGGATGCCGAGCGAAAGCGCGAGCGGGATACCGGTCATCACGACGGCGATCGCCTTGCCCTGCACCGGCTCCGGCGCCAGCCGCCGCGCGTAACCGGCCAGCAGTGCCCAGACGACACCCGCGGCGACACCGGCGACGAAGCGCGCGCCGAGCGTGAGCGGGTAGTTCGTGGACAGCGCCGTGACCGTGTTGGCGACGGCGAAACCGGTGACGCCGGCCAGCAGCAAGCGTTTGCGCCGCCAGCCGGACGTGGCCGCGGACAGGGGGATCGCGGTGAGCGCGGTGCCGATCGCGTACACCGTCACGAGTTGCCCGGTCGCGGCTTCGCTCACGCCGAGACCGGCGCTCATCGCGGGCAGCACGCCCGCGGGCAGGGCTTCGGTGAGGACGGTGACGAACGCCGCGGTGGTCAGCGCGAGGAGCGCGCCGAGTGGGAGTTTCGGAGTCATGCTCCGTATGCTCGAACCATCACATAGATGTGAAGGTCAAGTCGGCCAGGGTGAGGTGGCGCACATGCGGATCGGAGAGCTGTCCGAGCGGACGGGGACGTCGCGTCGTCTGCTGCGGTACTACGAAGAGCAGGGTCTCATCGTCTCGCGACGGCAGGCCAACGGCTACCGGGATTACGACGAGTCGTCGGTCGACAGGGTCATCCAGGTTCGCGGTCTGCTCGACGCCGGGCTGCCGACGCGGATCATCAAGCAGATCCTGCCGTGCCTGGACAAGCCCCGGCAGATCTACTTCCCGGACGCGACCCCGGAAATGCTCCAGACCCTGGAGAGTGAACGTGACCGGATGACCCGGCGCGCCGAATGCCTGCTCCGCAACCGGGACGCCATCACCGAGTACCTCCACGCCGTCCGCGCCTACGACCCCGCCGTTTCTTGACGCACCATCGTTGGTCCTCTGGAGGCGGTACATGCACGTGCAACTACCGCATCCAGAGGACGAATTGCGGAAGTGGTGTCCTGTGGGGAAAGTCCCCATCGTCTCCCGGCTACTTGACACCGCGAGAAAGCGCTTTCAAGATTGGGCGGCACCGGTCGGGGTTGCGCGCGGCCGCCGCCTGATTCTTGAGTCTCGATACTGAGAAAGCGCTTTCAAAGGAGAACGGATGACCACGCGGACACTCGGCGTCGTGATGAACGGCGTCACCGGGCGGATGGGCTACCGGCAGCACCTGGTGCGCTCGGTCCTGGCGATCAACGAGGCGGGTGGGGTCGAACTGTCCGACGGGTCACGGGTCCTGCTGGAGCCGGTCCTGGTGGGCCGTAACGCGGACAAGCTCGAAGAAATCGCCACGCGGCACGGGCTGACCCGCTGGACCACCGACCTCGACGCGGCGCTCGGCGACGACGACCTCCCGCTCTACTTCGACGCGCAGCTGACCGCCGTCCGGGAGAAGTCGATCGTCCGCGCCATCGACGCGGGCAAGCACATCTACACCGAAAAGCCGGTCGCGGAGTCGGTCGAAGGCGCGCTCGCCCTGGCGCGGCACGCGGAGGCGGCCGGGGTCAAGAACGGCGTCGTCCACGACAAGCTGTACCTGCCCGGCCTGCTCAAGCTGAAGCGGCTGCTCGACAGCGGCTTCTTCGGGCAGGTGCTCTCCGTGCGCGGCGAGTTCGGCTACTGGGTCTTCGAGGGTGACTGGCAGAGCGCGCAGCGCCCGAGCTGGAACTATCGTGCCGAAGACGGCGGCGGCATCGTCGTCGACATGTTCTGCCACTGGAACTACGTGCTGGAGAACCTCTTCGGCGCCGTCAACGCCGTGACCGCGAAGGCCGTCACCCACATCCCGGAGCGCGTCGACGAGAAGGGTGAGCGCTACCCGGCCACCGCCGACGACGCCGCGTACGCGATCTTCGAGCTCGAAGGCGGTGTCATCGCCCAGCTCAACTCGTCCTGGTGCGTGCGGGTCCATCGCGACGAACTGGTGGAGTTCCAGGTCGACGGCACGCGCGGGAGCGCGGTCGCGGGTCTGCACCGGTGCGTCATCCAGCCGAGGGAGGCCACGCCGAAGCCGGTGTGGAACCCCGATCTGGCCGAGACCCGGTCCTACCGCGCCCAGTGGCAGGAGGTGCCGGACAACGAGGAGTTCGGCAACGGCTTCCGCGCCCAGTGGGACCAGTTCATCCGGCACGTCGTGGAGGACGCGCCGCACCCCTACGACTTCATGGCGGGTGTCCGCGGCATCCGGCTCGCGGAGGCAGGCCTCGAGTCGTCACGGGAGAACCGACGGATCTCGCTGGGCTAGCGCCCGAACACGGCTTTCGGGTCTTCGGCGATCAGCACCGAGATCTCCCGGATCTTCCGGTTCGTGTGCTGTGACGCCTCCGTGAGCCACCGGAACGCCTCGTCGGCGTTCAGTTCCAGACGTGCCATCACGATGCCCTTCGCGGTGGCGATGGAGTCCCTGGTCTCCAGCGCGGCGACCAGGGACTCCGCCTGCTTTTCGGCGGCGGCCCAGCGGGACGCGGTCAGGACGATCGCCGAGATCGCCGAGGTGAACATCGCGATCAGCGCCGACTCGACCGGGTCGAAGGCGTTCTCGGAGTAGCTCCAGACGTTGAGCGCGCCTGCCAGCGGCTCGGTGTCGCGGCGCCGGTAGCCGTGCCCGTCGTCAGGGAGGAACAACGGGCAGGCCAGCGCGGTCCGGACACCCAGTTGCTCGGCGGCGGCCGCGAAATCGGGCCAGCGGACGGACGCGGTCTCCAGCCGGGTCCGGACGATCGTCCCGGTTCGGGCCGCCGTCAAGCACGGGCCCTCGTCGGCGCTGTACTGGGTCTTGTCCAAGGGAAGCAGGGACTCGTCGGTGGCGGCGACGGTGCTCGGTTCGTCGTTTTCGTAGAGCGTGACGGTGGCCGCGTCCGCTTGAGGCAGCAGGCCGACCACCTTCTTCGCCACCCGCACCAGCAGCTCGTCGCGGGACTCGTCGAGCCGGATCGACTCGGTGAGCTCTCGCAACGCCGAGGTGGTGTCGCGAAACTGATCCATCATGTCCCTTTCCCATGGCCGGCCTGGTTGCGCCGACCTTCCGAACTTACTCGGTCCGGGTTCGGGGACGTTGGACGATTCGGACTAACCATCGGCCGGTGGCCGCCCGGCTCACTGGTCAGCAGCCCCTCGCCGCGGGAGAGGCCGGGAAGCCGCCGTTCGAACCCGGTGACCTGCCCGGTTGGCAGGGTGCCGGTCAGTTCGGCCCGGTCGCCGCGGAGCACCGAACCGGTGACGATCCCGCCGAGTTCGATCAACCGGGACAGCGTCACGTTCACCACGTCGGCGGGCAACTCCAGTTCGACGCGGCTGATCGGTTCCAGTATCTCCGTCCCCGCCGCCTCCAGTGCCTCCCGTAACGCGAGCGGGGCGACCTTGCGGAAGTCGCCCGCCGCGCTGACCGGGCTGAAGTAGCCGGTGTGGGTGATGGTCACCACGCAGTCGACGACCTCCCAGCCGGACGGTCCGTGCCGCAGTGCCGCCTCGACCGCCTCCTCGATGGCCTTGTGGAAGGCGAGGGGGAGGGAGCCGAGTTCGACGTCGAGGCCGAAGTTCAGTCCCGATCCGGGAGCGCCGGGCTCCACACGGAGGCCGAGTGTCGCGAAGTACGGGTTCCGCGGTTCGGTGATCTCCCACAGTGAGGATCCGGTGCCGATCGGCCGCTCGACACAGATCGTCCGCGTGGCGGCGAACCCGACGTCGAGGCCGTGTTCCCCGGCGAGCGTTTCCGCGATGATCTCCTTCTGCACCTCGCCGTAGAGCCGTACGGAGATCTGACGGGTCTCGTCGTCCTGCGCGGCGGAGATCAGCGGGTCCTGTTCCGCCAGTTCCCGCAGGGCGGCGAAGACCGAAGGCGTTTCCTCGGACCGGCCGGGAACGACCACGGTCTCCAACGCGGGCGGCGGGAACCGGGCCGCTGCCCCTTCGGCGTCGAAGACCCCGACCTGGTCACCGATCCGGATCTCCTTGAGGCCGGTGACCTTGGCGATCTGCCCGGCCCGGGCGCGGGCCTCCACGGTGCCGTCGCCGACCTCGAAGACGCGCACCGCGCTCACCTTCGCCTCCGTCGTGACCGGCCCGCCCGGTCCCCGGCGATGGAACCTGACGACGTCTCGCGCGCCGATCTCACCGGAGAACACGCGGAGGTAGGCGATCTTCTCGTGGGCGCGGCCGCGTTCGATCTTGAACACGGCGGCCCGCAGCTGGTCGTCGATCACTGGTTTCGCCGTCCCGGCGAGGAATTCGCGGATGCCGTCGGTCAGGCCGGCGATCCCCTCGCCACTGTGCGCGGATCCGAAGAAGACCGGGGAGACGACACCGCACCGGGTCTGGCGGACGACTTCGGCTCGGTAATCCTCGGCGGTCGGCATGCCATCGAGGTACGCGGCCAGGAAGTCGTCGCTGTGCTCGGCCAGCGTTTCGGCGAGCGCGGCCGACGGCGAGACCGGGCGCGGCCGCACCTTCGCGTCCGCCGTGCCGAGGTCGTCGACGCCGGACATCGGCACGCACGCGACGCCGAGGCGTTCGGTGAGGTCGGCGAGGAGCCCGTCGAAGCGGGCGCCGGCGCGGTCGATCTTGTTGGCGAAGATCACCACGGGGATCCGCAGCCGGGTGAGGGCGCGCATGAGTACTCGCGTCTGTGCTTGCACGCCCTCGACGGCTGAGACGACGAGGACGACGGCGTCGAGCACCCGCAGCGCGCGCTCGACCTCGGCGATGAAATCCGGGTGGCCGGGGGTGTCGATCAGGTTGACCCGCAGGTCACCGACGCGAAAGGCGACGACGGCCGAGCGGATGGTGATGCCGCGGCGGCGTTCCAGTTCCATCGTGTCGGTACGCGTGTCCCCGGCGTCGACGCGGCCGAGGGTGCCGATGGCCCCGGTGTGATGGAGCAGGCGCTCCGTCAGGCTCGTCTTACCGGCGTCGACATGGGCGAGAATTCCGATGTTCAGGTGTTCCATGGATGAACGGCTCCAGGGCTGTCGAAAGGTCCGTACGACTCGGGGACTCGACAGCGCACCGCACGCCGTTCTCCTTCTCTCGGAAAACACCTGGCCGGGCCGGACGTTAGCAGCGTGTTTCCGGCCGGTCACGCGATTTATCGACGGAGCGTTGAAGACCGCATTCAGAGGACTAAACGCGTCACGGTTCTTCCGGGTGGGTGGGCACCATGCGGGCTTCACGCCGGCCGCGCCACTCCAGCAGCATCACGGTGGCGTCGTCCTGCAGGCGGTCGTTCTGGTGCCGCAGGATCGACCGCATCAGCCGTCGCAGTGTCTCCGGCGGCGAGTAACCGTCCGCTTCGTGCCGGATGACGAAGTCGGCGAACCGGTCCAGCCCGAATTCCCGGTCCGCTTCGTCGCGCGCTTCGACGATCCCGTCGGTGTAGAACAGCACCCGGTCTCCGGCTCGAAGCCGGATATCGCACGGGATCGGCGCGTCGCCGAGACCCAGTCCCATCGGTGGCGCGGGCGGACAACGCAGTTCGGCGGGCCGCCGACCTTCGCGGAGGAGTAACGGTGGCGGATGGCCACGATTGACCCATCGCAGCACACCGGACCGGCGGTCCAGCCAAGCGAGGACGCCGGTGACGAACCGCTGCCGGTCGAACTGGTCCCTGATCACCCGGTCGATGACGCCGCTCGCCGTCACCAGGTCGGCATCGGCACGACGGCAACGTCTCCAGGTCGCCGTCGCGAGGGTCGCGGTCAGTCCCGCGGAGAGGTCGTGCCCCATCGCGTCGAAGATGGACAGGAACAGGATGTCCTCGTGGACCGCGTAATCGATCGCGTCCCCGCCGACGTCGTAGGCGGGTTCCACCACCGCGGCCACGACCACGTCGGTGGTGGCGAAAGTCAGCGGTGGCAGCATGGACGTCACGATCTCCGCCTCCACCGACAGCGGACGTGAGCGCGTCAGGCGGACGATGGTGTCGCTGTACGGCCGTTTGCTGACGACCATCAACGCCACGGAGGCGGCCAGCGCGCGCAACACGGTGGCGGCTGCTTCGTCCATCGTCGTGGTCGTGGCCCGCAGGACCCCGAGTCGTTCGGTGCCGTCCAGCAGCGGGGTCCACGTATGTGTCCGTGGTGTCCGGCCGACGGTGACCGTTTCGGCGTTGCGGAACGCGCGGCCGGCGAGGGTGGTGTCGACCGACAGCGTCTCGCCGGACCCGGAAAGCCGCACCAGCTTCTCCTGGCGCACGTCCGCCAGATAGATACGTGTGTCGCGAAAACCCGCATGGGCGGCGTGCTCGGCGACACTGGCCGGAAGCTGATCAGCCGTCATCAAGTGGCTGGACTCCAGCAGTTTCGCGACGGCATCGAACGCCTGGCCGGTGTCCACTCGCCTCACCTCACTCTCTCATTACCCCGTTCGCGTGCGATGAAACGAAAGCCCAGGTGCCGGTGTGAACGGGCGCGGAGCGGGTATGCGGGAGCGCCCGACTTCCCGGACAGAGAGGCCATGTCGTGCGCGATGCCGGATATGACGCGGTGATCATCGGAGCCGGACCCGCCGGGCTGAGCGCCGCGCTGGTGCTCGGCCGGTCCCGGCGCAGCGCGCTGGTGATCGACGGCGGGGCGGGCCGTAATTCCTCCGCCATGGGGGTACACGGCCTCTTGGCCTGCGACGGGATGACCCCGGACGCGCTGCGGACGGTCGGTCGCGAGCAACTGCGGGAATATCCGACGGTCCACCTGCGCGAGGCCCGGGTCCGGGCCGTCGGTGGCGAACGCGGCGGATTCACCGTCGGATTCGAGGACGGCGACTCGGTACACGCGCGCCGGATCGTGCTGGCCACCGGAGTGATCGAAGACCTGCCCGGGATCGCGGGGCTGGCCGAACGCTGGGGAAAGAGCGTGCTCGGCTGCCCGTACTGCCACGCCTGGGAAGTCCGGGATCAACCCTTGGCCGTCCTGGCCACCGAGGGATCCCAGGACGTGTTGTTCGCCGCTCAGCTGACCGGATGGAGTTCGGAAGTCACTTTGTGCACCAACGGAATCCCGTTGTCCGGCGAGGACGAGGCCATCCTGGTCAAACGTGCCGTCCGCGTGCGTACGGAGCCGGTGCTCGCCGTGGAAGGACCCGACGACGCGGTCGAACGGGTGACGTTCCGCGACGGCGAGCCGGTGGCGTGCGCGGCGGTGTTCCTGCACGCCACCACGCAGCAGGCCGACCCGCTCGCCCGGAAACTGGGCTGTGTGCTGCTGGAGGACGGCAGTGTCCGGATCGACGACGTCGGATCGACCGACGTACCGGGGGTCTACGCGGTCGGTGACCTGGCGCGGCGTGAATCGAGCCCGTCGGGCATGACGTTCGTGGTGACCGCGGCGGCCATGGGCTTCGTGGCGGCCACCGCGGTGGATCACGAACTCTTCATGGAGGAACTGGAGTGATGGGGCGAAACCGCCCCTTCGCGGCGACCTGAGCCGGGCATTGCTGAAGTGCGGAATCCGTGCTTCACTCCTTGCGTGCCGTACCGACGTACTCCGAAGACGCAGGCGCGACTGGACTCTCAGCGCGGAGAGATCCTGGCCGCAGCCATCGCGTTGCTGGCCGAAACCGGATACGCGGGGTGCTCCATGGCCGCGGTCGCCGCGCGGGCGGGCGTCGGCACGGGCAGCGTGTACCGGCAGTTCCCGTCCAAGGCCGAGCTGGTCGTCGAGGTCTTCCGCGAAGTGGTCTCCCGGGAGGTCGCCGCCGTCGAGGCGGCAGCGTCCCGGGGCGACGTCCGGGAACGGGTGGTCGCGGTGATCGAGACGTTCGCCGGCCGGGCGTTGAAGGCCCCGCGGCTGGCGTACGCGTTGCTGGCCGAACCCGTCGACGCCGAGGTGGAGGCCGAACGGCTGGTGTTCCGCCGCGCGTTCCGCGAGGTCATCGCGAGGAATATCGCCGATGGCGTCGCCAGGGGACTCTTGCCTTCACAGGACGCGGAGGCGACCGCGGCGGCGCTGGTCGGCGCGGGTGCCGAAATGCTGGTCGGCCCGCTGGCCGGGGACGGCGGCCCGGACACGATCCCGCACCTGGTCACGTTCACCCTCCGCGCGCTGGGAGGTTTCGATGGCCTTTGAGACGCTCACTTATCGCGTCGAGGACCGGAAGGCCTACCTGACGTTGAACCGCCCCGAGCGGCTCAACGCGATCAACGACGTCATGCCCGGCGAGATCCGCCGAGCCGTGGAACGGGCGAACGAGGACGACGCGGTCCGGGTCATCGTCGTGCGCGGCGAGGGACGGTCGTTCTGCGCCGGCTACGACCTCAAGCAGTTCGCCGAGGGAGACGGCGAAGGCCGCTGGAACCAGGGCCCGGTCTGGGACCCGGTCAAGGACTACCGGGTGATGAAGCGCAACACCGACGACTTCTTCAGCCTGTGGCGGTCGCTGAAACCCACGATCTGCCAGGTTCAGGGACACGCGATCGCCGGTGGCAGTGACATCGCGCTCTCGTGCGACGTGCTGATCATGGCGTCCGACGCGCGCATCGGTTATCCGCCCGCACGGGTGTGGGGCTGCCCGACGACCGCGATGTGGGTCTACCGCGTCGGTGCCCAGCGCGCGAAGCGGATGCTGCTCACCGGCGACACCATCGACGGCGTTACCGCGGCGGACTGGGGACTCGCGCTCGACGCGGTGGAACCCGATCGGCTCGAAGCCGCTGTCGAAGAACTCGCCGACCGGATGGCGGGCGTGCCGACGAACCAGCTGGTGATGCAGAAGCTGATGATCAACCAGGCCTACGACAACATGGGCCTCTCCGGCACCCAGACCCTCGCGACCTTTTTCGACGGCATCACCCGGCACACCCCGGAAGGCCGCTGGTTCCGCGAGTTCGCCGAACGCGACGGTTTCCACGAGGCGGTGGCCTATCGCGATTCCGGACAGGTCATCCCGGACGGCGGCGGACCGCTGCCGGACAGCACCGATTCGAGGAGGTCGTCATGACCGCGAACACCGAAAGCGAACGAGTCGCCGAACGCCTGCAACGTTCCTCCGCGCGGCTTTCCTACGACCCGGACGTCGACGTCGACTGGCTGGCCCCGCTGGTCGAGGGCGCGTACGGCAAGGCGCCGGAACGTTGTTCCTTGTACGGCACCGAATTGTGGGAACGCCTCGACGAAGCCCAGCGCGGTGAACTGAGCCGTCAGGAGGCCGCGGCCGCGGCGGCGTCGGGTATCTGGTTCGAGCTGATCCTGATGCAAGGCCTCGTGCGCCACGTCTACAACAGCGATCCGACCACGCACAACGCCCAGTACGCGCTGACCGAGATCGCCGACGAATGCCGTCACAGCACCATGTTCGCCCGCTCGATCGCGAAGACCGGCGGCGTCGTCCGGCGCCCGAGCCGCTCGGCGCACCGCGCGGGCAAGGTCTTCGGCGCGATCTGCGGCCCGGCGCTGCTGTTCGCCGGAGCCATCTACGTCGAAGAACTCGCCGACGGCATGCAGCGCGAGATGATGCGCGACTCCAGCCTCCAACCGATGATCCGGATGATCTCCCGCATCCACGTCATCGAAGAGGCGCGCCACATCAGCTTCGCCAAGGACGAACTGGGCCGGGCCTGGGCCCGCCACGGGCGGATCGGCCGCGAGCTGATCCGATGGGCGATCGCCGCCATGGCCTATGTCGCGACGTCGGAGTTGTTGCACCCCAAGGCCTACACCGCTGTCGGACTGGACCCCCGCGAAGCCCGCCAGGTCGCCGCCGCGAACCCGCATTGGCGCCGGACCAAGGCGACGTGGGCGGCCAAGGCCGTCGACCACTTCACCGAAATCGGCCTCATCGGCGGCCCCAGCCGTCGGCTGTGGCGCCGCGCAGGCGTCCTCGACTGAACGAATACCCAGGAAGGCAACCCCATGTCCGCACGCACCGGCCAGGTCCTCGGCCTCACCATCGCCGCGACCGGTCTCGCCCACTTCGCCGCCCCGGCGGCCTTCGAACCCGTGACGCGGATGGCGTTCGCGGACGACGTCCGCAACTGGACCTATCGCAACGGTGCCACCGAACTCGCCATCGGACTGGCGATCGCGGCCCGGCCCACGCGGAAGGCCGGCGCCGCCGGGCTGGCCGTTTACGCCGGGTGGCTGGCGAAGCGAGTGCTCTCCCGGCGTTGAAGTGCCATCGGGATGAAGCTGCCACGGCGGACAAGGGAGCACGGCGGCGGATGGGCGGCATCGGGGACCCTTGTGGCGGGCCATCACCTCCGCTGAGGACGTGGCCGGTCGCCGTGACAGCTGGGCACAGACCGTTTGTCTCGCCTGCGTGGAGACCCTTGACCAGGTGGACGCGGCGATTCTGGCGTTGCGGGGTGGTTCGCACGCCGAGGAGGTGCGTCGGCCGCCATCACCGCCCAATTGGTCAACACCCCCGGACAATTCCTCCGTGCTGCGCCTGATCACCGAGATCGGGACGGATCTGCTCGCGGTCGCGGAGTTTGACGCAAGTCGCCACTGTCGATGATCGCCGCTGGTCGCGGCGAACGGCCGGCTCTCCGCCGGGGAGTTCTACCCTCGCCAACGGAAAGCCGGCCGTCCTGAGGGGCCGTGGGGTACGTGCTGTGCACACCGCCCACCGCTGTCGGGACTCGATGAGCGGCTACCCGCTCTGGATCGGCCCAAACCGCGCCGAGGGCCGGTGTGCCTCCCCGAGGTCTTGAGCACGGCGAAATCGTTCCTCGACGCGCTCAGACCCGGCGCTGTCAGGAGACCGCGGGTCCGGAGGCCGAAGTGCCGGACAGATCCTTCAAGTATTCGTGACACTGCTTCGCGCGTGCCGAATCCTCTTCCATGACCTTTCGGAAGAAATCGGCGATGTCCTGGCGTCCCGCGTTTTCGGCGTCCCGGACGTATTGGCCGTAATCGTGTCCTGCCTTCAACGCGTGGTACTGCACGGAGACGAGGTCGAAGCTGACGTCGTCGAAACCGGTTTCACCGGTGGCCATGTATACCTCCTGAACTCGTTCTGTCTAGCCGACCGGTGATGGATACCCCGGCCTCCACGAGCGACACGTTCCCGTGGGAAATCTTCGGTACGAAGGTGCGCCGGATCTCAGGCCGACGCCAGATGGCCACCAGCGCGGAGCTCGTCGAGCCAGACCAAAGCTTGCTCTGGGGTCAGGCACGGTATGTCCAGCTCGCGCACTCGAAGGAGTTTCGAGGTATCGGCTCGGCTGCCACGACCGCTGAGCACGACGTCGTCGGCCACAGCGCAGATCAGCGCGGGATGAGGGATCTCGACGGTCCCGAAGCCCCGAGCCGTCACGGCGCTGATGATCTCTCCGAGGGCGGTTCGGTCGCCCAGGAACAGAATCGTTCTGCCGTACGACTTCGAGGTCGCACGCTTCCACCAGGCCGGCATGAGCGACGGATGCCCCGGGCGGCGGCGGGTAAACGTGTTTTCCAGGGAACACAAGGAAGCGCCCAACCCCCAGGTTCGCGGACTTCCTCGAGCGAAAATTCCAGGACGAGCCCGCTCTTCGGGCCGTGCCGGGATCCGCCGCAGGGAGATGTCCAGGTCCTGCTGAGGCACCGGCGCCCTGCGGCACGAGTTCGAAGGAGCCGATGTCGTGGCCGAGGAACCGATCGGGGAGGAATGTGTACGGATCTCCCCACAGCTCTTCGTCGTGGTTCTGCCCCCAGGTCGAGGAGGACCATCGCGTGTTCCGGGAGGAGGTCGCCGTTCCAGGTCAGCTTCTTCACCGCGCGGCCACCGATGAACGGTGCGAACGGGTAGAACCGGCGCAGCTCGTGCGTGAAGGCTCCTCGGTCAGGGCGAGTTCAACGCAGAGCGCGATTCGGCGTCTGCTCGGCGACTCCGTGCCGGAGCGGCTGGCTCCCCTCGGCCGCGGTCGCCGTGCCGACGCTCTCGTGGCCTGGCGTTGGGGTGCCCGGGTGATCGCCGGGCAAACCCGCGGCGGGTGTAAGCGGGGCACCGCGGGATATCCCGTGGTGTGACCACACCGACGGACAAGCCGGCTTACGTCCTGCCGTTGCGGTGCGACCGCGACACGGATCTCACCGAGCTGACGGGGTATCTGCGGTGGCTTTCGGCCCGTGCGGAGGTCATGGTCGTCGATGGCTCCGCGTCGCCGTGGTTCGAACGGCACCGGCGCGCCTGGAGTGAATGGGTCGGGCATCTGCGGCCGGATCCGGCGCTGCGGTGCGCGAACGGAAAGGTGGCCGGTGTGCGCACCGGCTTGCGCCAGGTGCGGGCGAGCCGGGTGATCATCGCCGACGACGACGTGCGGTACGACGCCGTCACGCTCGCCGAGGTGACCAGAGCACTCGACGACGCCGACCTCGTGGTACCCCAGAATTACTTCCGGCCCCTGCCTTGGCATTGCCGGTGGGACACCGCCCGGAGCCTGCTCAACCGGGCTGTCGGGCACGATTACCCCGGAACGCTCGCCGTTCGCCGTGAAGCGTTCTACCGGTTCGGTTGTTACGACGGTGATGTGCTGTTCGAGAACCTCGAGCTGATCCGGACGGTGCGTGCGCGTGGTGGCGTCGTCCGCTGTCTTCGCTCGCCGCTGGTCCGGCGCCTGCCGCCGGAGGCGGGCACTTTCGCGTCGCAGCGGATCAGGCAGGCCTATGACAGTCTCGCCCAGCCATGGCGGCTGGTCGCCGAGCTGGCGATCGTCCCGGTAACCATGGCAGCGGCCCGCCGGAGCCGTAGCGCTCTCGGTGGGCTGGTGCTCGCGGCGATCCTGCTGGGGGAGGCAGGACGACGGCGCGCCGGGGGAGCGGAGGTGTTCCCGGCCGACAGCGCGCTGTGGGTGCCGGTGTGGCTCGTCGAGCGAGGAATCTGTAGCTGGCTCGCGGTGGCCACGCGGGTGCTGCGTGGTGGTGTCGCCTATCGGGACGGCAGGCTCCGGGTCGCCGCTCATTCGGTCGCCTCGCTGCGCGGAAAGTCGCGACAGGTCTCGTCCGGTGCGGGTATGGACGGGAGAAGCCGGGGTATCCGCCGTCCATGCTGATTCCGAACGTCGCGCCGGGAATCCATTGCGTCACCGAGTCGCACACTAATTTCTTCCTCGTCGAGGACGAAGGCAGGCTGCTGCTCGTCGATGCCGGGCTCCCCACGTCCTGGCGAGTACTCGAGGCGGCGTTGAGCGAACTGGGCCGCCGTCTTGGCGACATCGAGGCACTGGTGCTGACCCACGGGCACTTCGACCATCTCGGCATCGCCGAGCGCGTCCGAGCCGAACTCGGTGTGCCGGTGTACATCCACGAGAACGACGTGCCGCTGACCCGGCATCCCCGGCAGTACGGCCGCGCGCGGCCGCTGATCGCGTATCTGCTGACCCAGGTACAGGCCCTGCCGGTCGTGGCGGGTCTGCTCGCCCGCCGGGCGTGGTGGCCGAAGCCGGTGCGGAAGGTCGAGCGGATCCGGACGGAAGTCCTGCCGGTTCCGGGCAGTCCGCGGGTGCTGTTCACCCCCGGCCACACGCTCGGGCACTGTGCCCTGCATTTCCCCGACCGCGACGCCGTCATCGCCGGAGACGCCGTCGTCACCTTCGACCCGTACCGCGCGGCGACCGGGCCGCGGATCGTGTCCGGCGCCGCGACCGTGGACGAGGAACGGGCACTCGAATCGCTGGATTTGATCGCGAGGACGGGCGCGCGCACGGTCCTCGTCGGGCATGGCCCGGCCTGGACCGAAGGCGCCGAGAAGATGGTCGAACTCGCGCGGCGGCGTGGTCCGTCGTGACGCCGTCTGTTTGACGGCCGTGTGACGGGGTATGGGCAGGCATGACGCGGAGCACGGCGGGAGCGGTTTGGCAGGTTCGGTTCGTCGAGCGGTCCCGGTACCGGGTGGAGTACTGCTGCCGAGGTTCGGGCGCCGGGACGTTCGAGGTGGTGCTGACACCGTGGCTGCGCGCGGCGGTGGACCTGTCGGCGGAGGACGACGCACTGGCGCTGTGCGCGGCCGGGCTGGTCCTCGACTCGCTGCTCCCGGCCGAGACGCCGATACCGCGAGAGGTCGACCTCGAGACGTTGGCCTACGCCGATCCCTCCTTCGTCCCCGAACTACGCGGGCGCTTGCGGCACGGGACCGATCGAGAGCTGGTCACCGAATCGGCGTGAAGAGCCCGGCGGGGCCTTCTGTCCTGTGGTCATGGTTCGCGGGTCAGCGTCCGCGCGGGTCGTTGCTGGGGCCTTGGTCGTCGGGCTGGGTGGCGGAGGCGGCGAGTTCGGCGGGATCGGCGACGCCCTTGGGGTGTCCCGTCGTGCGATGTGCTTCGTCGCGGATACGTCCGATCATGTGGGGGTAGTGGAGTTCGAAGGCCGGGCGTTCGGAGCGGATGCGGGGCAGTTCCAGGAAGTTGTGCCTGGGCGGCGGGCTGGTGGTGGCCCATTCCAGTGAGTTCCCGAAGCCCCAGGGATCGTCGACGTCGACCGGTTCGCCGTAGCGGTAGCTTTTGAACACGTTCCAATGAAGGGCAGCACGGACAGACCCAGCAGGAAGGCACCGATCGTCGAGACCATGTGCATGCCGGTGAACTGGTCGCTGTGCAGGTAATCCGCATAGCGGCGGGGCATACCGGCGTTACCGAGCCAGTGCTGGACCAGGAAGGTGACGTGGAAGCCGATGAACGTGGTCCAGAAATGCCATTTCGCGAGCCGCTCGTCCATCATCCGGCCGGTGATCTTGGGGAACCAGAAGTAGATGCCGGCGAAGGTGGCGAAGACGATGGTGCCGAACAGGACGTAGTGGAAATGCGCCACCACGAAGTAGGTGTCGTGGATGTGGAAGTCCAGCGGCGGCGAGGCGAGGATGATCCCGGTCAGCCCGCCGAGCAGGAACGTCACCATGAACCCGACCGACCACAGCATCGGTGACTCGAAGGTCAGCTGCCCTTTCCACATGGTGCCGATCCAGTTGAANNAACGGCAACAGCACCGCGCCGGTGGCGAACATGTGGTGTGCCCACACCGCGACCGACAGGGCGGTGATCGCGATCGTGGCGAACACCATGGTCTTGTAGCCGAAGAGGGGTTTCCGGCTGAACACCGGGATGATCTCGCTGACGATGCCGAAATAGGGCAGGGCGATGATGTAGACCTCGGGGTGGCCGAAGAACCAGAACAGGTGTTGCCACAGGATCGCGCCGCCGTTGGCCGGGTCGAAGACGTGCGCCCCGAGATGCCGGTCGGCCATCAGCCCGAACAAAGCGGCGGTGAGGATCGGGAAGGCCAGCAGGATCAGGATGCTGGTGAAGAAGATGTTCCAGGTGAAGATGGGCATCCGCCACATCAGCATCCCCGGACAGCGCAGGCACACGATCGTGGTGATCATGTTGACCGCCCCGAGGATCGTCCCGAGCCCGGTCACGATCAAGCCCGCGATCCACAGGTCCCCGCCGACGCCGGGTGAATGCACGGCCGTCGACAAAGGCGTATAGGCCGTCCAGCCGAAGTCAGGCGGCCCGCCGGGCGTCAGGTAGCCGCCGAGCACGATCATCGCGCCGAACAGGTAGAGCCAATACGAGAACGCGTTCAAGCGCGGAAACGCCACATCGGGTGATCCGATCTGCAACGGAACCAGGAAGTTCGCGAAGGCGAACACGTTCGGCGTCGCGTAGAGCAGCAGCATGATCGTGCCGTGCATCGTGAAGAGCTGGTTGTACTGCTCCGGCGACAGGAACTGAAGACCGGGACGCGCCAGTTCCCCGCGCATCAGCAACGCGGTCAGGCCGCCGACCAGGAAGAACCCGAACGACGTGGTCATGTACATCACGCCGATCGTCTTCGGATCCGTCGTCCTCATCAGCTTCAGCAGTGCGCTTCCTCGCTTGCCTACCTGGCGAGGGGCGTGAGGAACCGGTAATGGCCGTGCCCGCATCTGGGTCATCGCGCTGCCTGTTCTTCCGGGGACGTCGCAGGCGTGTACCCGGCTTCTCGGTTCTCACACCTCGGCGGCGAGGTGTGAAGCACGGCGATACGGGAACCTACTGCCAACCGAACACTGCTCCGGGCAAGAGAAGGGAAACTCGTGGCCGACAACGAAAACGAAGACGTCATCGACCTGTTGCAGCGCCAGCACGGCGAGATCCGCCTGCTGTTCACCGAACTGGAGACCGCCGAAGGTGACCGGCGCCGGGACCTGTTCCGTGCTCTGATCCGCCTGCTCGCGGTGCACGAGACCGCGGAAGAAGAGGTGGTCCATCCCGAAGTGCGTGGCCTCCGTGGCGGTGAACACGTTGTGGAAGCCCGTATCGGGGAGGAACACCGTGCCAAACGGCTACTCGTCACCTTGACCGAGATGGGGCCGGAGGCCGAGGGCTTCGACACCCTGCTCGTCCAGCTGCGGGAGGACGTTCTCGCGCACGCCGAACACGAAGAACGGGAAGAGTTCCCGCTGCTGCGCGCCGCACACGGGCCTGAGCGGTTGCGTGCCATGGCCGCGACGGTGCGGGTGGCGGAGGCGATCGCGCCGACCCGCCCCCATCCCGGGGTCGAAAGCGCGACGGCGAACCTTTTGCTCGGCCCGCCCGTCGCGATCATGGACCGGGCCCGTGACGCCATCCGTGCCGCCCTCGGCCGCTGATCCACGAGCGAGAGAAGGAAACCATGCCCGATAATGACCAGTCTTACGACGCCCCACAGGACACCGGCGCCCCCGACCAGGTCGAGACCGATCCGGCGGCACTGTCCAGCGCCGAGGACCTCGACGAAGACCGCTTGCGCGTCGACCCGCTCGAAGAGGGTATGGACCCGCCCGAGCATTGGAGCGGGGTGACCAAGTACGGCATGACCCCCTGGGAGCAGGCGCATCCCGCCCCTCTCGGTGAGCGGCTGGCCGAAGAACGCCCGGACGTCGACGAAACGGCGGAGGCCGCCGACCGCGAGCGGAAGGAGCGTGCGGACGACATCGGACCGGGCAGCGTCGACTACGCCGAAAGCCTCGGGATCGCGGCCGATTTCGCCGGCGGTTCCGTGCCCGACGAGATCCGCACCCCACCACCGACGGACTGATCGAGCCCACCGAGCGGCACCGCGAGGAAAGGCAGACGAATGACGACAGCACGAACAGCCACCGTGGCCGCCGTGGGAGGTGCCGGCGTGGCCGCCTTCGCCGTCATCCGTGGACTGCGCCGGGCAGCGCACGGCCCGGCGGACGACCATGACGAGCGATGGCTCGCGGTGACCGTCAATCGGGCACCCGAAGAGGTGGGATCGGCGGGCTCACTGCCGGGACCTCTGGCACGGCTGGGCGACGAGATCGAACTGCGCATCGTGCCCGCCGCCGGGGACAAGGGCACCGAATTACGCGCCCGCCCGGCCGGGACCGAGGTGTCGCGCGGAGATCTGCGTTCCGCTCTCCGCAAGGCGAAGTCGCTCATCGAAACGGGGATCGTGCTCGAGGCGGATCCTCCGTCCGCTCATCCCGGCCCCCTGGGCAAGGTCCTGCGGAAGGTGACCCGCAACGCGCAGAAAGGTGGACGGCTGTGAAGGCACTGTGCTGGGAAGGTGTCAACGACGTCCGGGTGCAGAACGTCCCGGACCCCCGCATCCAGAACGACAAGGATCTCATCCTGAAGGTCGGGCTCAGCACGTCGTGCGGCTCCGATCTGCATCTGCTGACCGGGCATATCCCCTTCATGCAGGCCGGTGACGTGATCGGGCACGAGTTCATGGGTGAGGTCGTCGAAACCGGCCCGGGCGTGACCCGCCACAAGGTCGGTGACCGGGTGGTGGTGTGCTCGTTCATCGGCTGCGGTGAATGCTGGTACTGCGGCCGGGGCCTGTGGTCGTTGTGCGACAACACCAACACCAACCCGGGAATCACGCAAGGCCTCTGGGGCGCCGACCCCGGCGGCATCTTCGGGTACTCCCACGCGATGGGCGGGTTCAAGGGCAGCCACGCCGAATACGTCCGTGTGCCCTTCGCCGACCACACCGCCATCCCGATCCCGGAAGGCGTCGACGACCTGAGCGCGTTGTTCGCCTCGGATTCGGTGCCGACGGGCTGGATGGGCGCCGATCTCGGTGGGGTCCAGCCCGGTGACGTGGTCGCCGTCTGGGGCTGCGGCGCGGTCGGCCAGATGGCCGCCCGGGCGGCCCAGCTCCTGGGCGCGGAGCGGGTTTTCGTCATCGACCGGTTCGGCTATCGGCTCGACCAGGCCGCACGGACCTTCGGCGTGGAGACCTTGAACTACGAGAACACCGACGTCGGCGCCGCGTTGCGCGAAGCGACCGGCGGCCGCGGCCCGGACGTGTGCATCGAAGCGGTCGGCTGCGAAGCCCACAGCCCCGGCCCACAACACATCTACGACCAGGTCAAGAGCAAACTGAAGCTGGAGACCGACCGGCCCATCGCCGTCCGCGAAGCCATCCACAACTGCCGCAAGGGCGGCACCGTCTTCGTCCTCGGGGTTTTCGCCGGCTTCGTCGACAAGTTCCCCCTCGGCGCCGTCATGAACAAAGGCCTCACCCTGCGTGGCGCCCAGCAACACGGCCAGCGCTACATCCCCATGTTGCTGGACCGCATCGCCAAGGGAGAACTTTCGACCGGCCATCTCGCCACACACGTGCTGCCACTGGACGACGCGCCCCGCGGCTACGACCTGTTCAAGAACAAAAAGGACGACTGCGTGCGCGCGGTCTTCCGCCCTTGATCCCTGCGTGACCAAGGCCGTCTCGAGAAAACACCGGATTTCTCGAGGCGGCCTTGAGGTCTTATCCGGCGAGCTTGTCCTGGACCGCGTCGTGGGTGCCATAGAGGGCGCGGGTGCTCGCGGAGCCGAGGGCACTGATTCCGGCTGTCTGCGGATACCGTGCGCACGACCGTCTCGGCGGCTTCGTAGATGGTCGTTCGCGGTGGTCAGGCCGGGATGGGGCCGGTGGCGTGGGCGACGAACCGGATGGCGACGTCGCGGAGTTTGGTGTTCTCGCGCTGGGATTGCTCGACGAGCAGGGTGAAGGCGTCGTCGGCGCTGATCTGGCGCGAGGCCATGAGGATGCCTTTGGCCTGATCGATCACCGCGCGGTTGTTCATCGCCGTACGGAGTTGGTCGGCGGTGTCGCGGGCGCGCTGGTAGCGGGTGTAGACGCGCAGCAGTGCGGTGGTGGCGCTGGTGTAGAGGTCGAGCAGCTTCTCGTCCAGTTCGGCGAAGCCACCGAGGTGGCCGCTGTAGCAGTTGACCGCACCGGAATGTCCGTCTCCGATCACGAGGGGCGCGGACAGGAAGCTGCCGAACCCGGCCGTGTCGGCGTCCCGGGCGAATTTCGGCCATTTCTCGGCCGCATCGGTGATCGACACCCGCATGAGCTTGCCGTTTCCGGCGGCCTGGATGCAGGGCCCTTCGCCGAGGTCGTACTGGTCGTGGTCGAGTGCGGTGACGACCTCGCTGGTGCTTGCTGCCGTGGTCGGGTGGTGGTCGCGCAGCAGGGTGATGGTGGCTTCGTCGACATGGGGCACGGCGTGGACGACCTGGTCGCACATCCGGTGCAGCAGGACTGTGAAGTCTTCCTCGGTGGCCAGGATGGACGTGAGTGTTTCCAGCGCGCCGGTGACCTCGTCGAGCACCGCCGGCCAGGGCCCGTCGTGGGACTGTTTCATTGTCTGCTCTTCCTGCGGGGTGTGCCGATGGAGCGGGATCCGACGCGGCGCCACCGTCATGCCGGGACGACGAAGCCCTCGCTGAGGACAATTCGCTTTTGACGATCGGCGCGTCCTGGATCAGCGCGTCGGAAGCTGAATGTCGGGGAAATACCCCTGCCGGCCCCGCTGCTGGAACCGACAGGCCCCGGACCGCGCTCTGGTTCTGAACACAACCCTCGACAGCAGTGTCGCACGCCGCGCGAGTCGGCACAGTCCATGACGTCGCGATCGTTGACCCGCCGCCTAGCGGTGGTGGTCGTCGAGGCGCAGGTGATGGGTGAGGATGTCGCGGGCGCGGTCGATCAGGGCGCGGCCGTGGCCGAGGGCGTGTGCGTGTATCCGGACGAGTGCCTCGGCAGGGGTGATGTCGAGCTTGACGGCGAGGAAACCCGTGGCCTGGTGGACCTGTTCCGTCGGTCTGGAAGGCGTACGCGACGTCGCGAACCAGTACCGACAGCAGGCCGTAACTCGCGCCCGCGCCGGGCGCGAGCAGCGACCCCGAGGGTGCTCATCGCGATGGCCGTGGTGGCCGTACGATCCAGCCGCGGACAGGTCATGCGGGCGTTGAGAACGGCGGTCGCCGGCAAGGCCGGCACCACGATCGGGGCGACGATGGTGACCGGCCAGCGCGGTGATCTGAAGTGCCGCGCAAGCGGCCAGGGTGGCGAAGCCGAGCAACCACCGACGGTCGTGGACGACGCGCTTGGTCACGTGCCGCCAGCCGGAGACCTTGATGGCGCTGCCCGGTGGTTACCGCGTACACGGCGCCCCAAACCCGAAGATCGCCGCGGCTGATCAGCCGACATGTCGACAGAGTTCACCGGTAGAGGCGGCCAAAGCCGGCCGGGTCGAAGACGTGCGCCACAAGGCGGCGGTGAGGATAGAGAAGGCCGGCAGGATGCAGGTGAAGAAGATGTTCCGTGAAGATGAGCATCCACCGATCAGTCCGGAGGCTCTTCGCGCGGTGAGGCGCTGGGGTGCCGGGGGTCTTCGTCGAGGAATTGTCCCGGATCGACGTCGAGGTCCGGGACCTCTGGGGTGCCGGGTGAGATCGGCTGGTCAGGGCTGAGGGGCTGGGTGGGGCCGTCCATGGCTCGCGCCTTTCCTGTGGTTTCCAGGCTGGGGTATATCCCCCGGTAAGCACCCGAAACGTGGCTCCCCTGCTTCGGGGCCCGGTCCAGCGTGCTGACCTTCTCGGTCTTGCGGGGTGGTCGGTCGTTGGCGATCAGCACCGCCATCCATGGCAGCGGCACGGAAACGGCGAGTACGGCCAGTGCCAGCCACCAAATGTCCTGAAGCACCCCAGCGAGGATGAGGCACGGGAGGCGGCACGACATCAGCAGCAGGTACCGGCGCTTGCGGGCGGCGAGCTGGTCCTCGTACGAAGGTGCGGCACCCGTGATCAGCACAGGTGCGGCGCCGGTCGTCGTCATGGCGGTTCCTTCCTCGGAAAGGTGAGTGGCCGCACGGGGGCGATCGGCCCGCGCCTGGCTCACCGCGTACCACTTCGGCGGCCCCGGAAACGCCGCCGGCCGTTTCGGTCCCGCTTCCGTCCAGCGAAGGTCTCAGGGGGGTCGACCTGCGAGCGGAAACGGGAGACTGAAGGCCGGTACGGGGGTCGCCTCTCGGCGAGTGGCGCGACACGGCTCCAGCGTGACCGGTATTCCGTGAAGGCAAGGGGTGAGGCCCGGGGACACCGCCGTACCGACACTTGTTACAACGCTCCAGCGGTCCAGGTGTTCCAGTCGCGGAGTCCCGACTGTGTGACGTCCATCCCCTGACTCCGGCGGGCGACGTCGGTCTTGGTGAGCACCAGCGATTCCGGGCTTTCAAAGCGGAGCCGTGCTTTCCATGGTTCAACTCGGTCCGGCCGGGAACCCGGCCGCAGGTGGAGATGGCGTAGTCAGGAGGGCAAGCGATGAGCACACCCGAGATCGACCCGGTGACCGCCGAGAGCATGGAGGAGGACGCGGATTTCGCGGAGGAGCACACGGAGCCGACGTTCCGTGATCAGCGACCCCGCCCGGACGAAGGTCCGGCGAACGAGGGCGACGGAGGCGATCAGGGCGGCATGACGTCGGGATGACCGCGTCGACCGGTGCCACACTGCCCCGCCCTGACCGTGCTGGACTTGTCCGGCATCACCTTCCCCGGACCCGGTGATCGCCATGAGGTCATCGCGGATCAGGCCGTTTCACCTCAAGTGGTTGTGGCGACGAAAGCGGATGGCTTCGGGGTGGAGCGGGGAAGATGGTCCGGTCATGGTCGCCTCGACATGGTGAGGTCGGGGTAGTGGTGACCTGAATGCTCGAGACACGAGGGTCGGCTGACGAACGCCACGGACGGAGTGCTGCCGAATGGACGGGCACGCCGTCTCCGATCGGGCGACGGCTCCGGCATCGACCGGGGTTGGTCCGCACCAGCCGGCAGAAGTCGGAATCGGCTCATTCATGGAAAGCGTCGGCTCCGGCTCGGACGCGGTGGGGTTCGAGGAGGGCACGCTGCTCGGAGGCCCGCTCGATCAACCGCGCGAAGTCGATATCGGGCAGGCGCGAACTCAGGCCGGCGAGCCTGCCGAGCGTGTCCCACAATTGTTTCTTGCCCTCGATGCCCATGATCAGGAATTCGAGTTCTTCGAAGCGACTGAGTGGGGAATAGCTGGTCAACCTCCCATTGGGTTTGAGCCGCCCGGCGCGTTCCGCCAGCCCAGTCAGGACGCTTTTGACGGGATTACGCCGGATATCCAGCCTGCGCATGATGAGCTGGAACGTCTCGACGTCTTCGGCGATGCCCGTCGCGACGCGGGCCAGCGCGTCGCCTGCCTCGGTCCCCTTGTTGGCCTTCTGGGATCGCCGGGCCAGCTCGCGCCAGGCGATGCCCATGGCGAGCTGGTCGTTGAGGTAGATGCTCAGGAATCGGTCCATGGTCAGCTCTTTTCTCCGGCGATCCGGGGACTGGAGCCGGTCGCTTCCGGCCAGCGGCGTACCCCCGCACCTTGGGCGTAGGACAGATGCCCGCCGAGCGCGCCGCCGGCGCTCACGACGGCGAGCGCGAGGAGCCCCAGCGTGGCCCCCTCGCGGTGTTTCCCCTGTCGGCGCACGAGATAGGAAGCGGCGAAGACGGCCGTGGCGACCGTGTTCGTCACCGCGTGCAGGGTGCCGATCCGGCGCTGACGTGCGTCGAGATCGGCGTAGTCGGCCAAGCCCGCGATGATCGCCGGTGGAGTGGCAGCCAGTCCGATGGCGACCAGTTTCCGGGCCGCGTCCTCGTTCCGGGTGCCGAGATCGAAGATCGCGGAGGAGATCCAGGCGCCCAGGGGGACGGTGACGACCAGCGGATGCAAGGGATGCCCGAGCCAAGCTCCTCGCAGCAGTCCGTCGGTCCGCGTCGCATGAAGTGCGCGCCGGACCATCGTGCCCACGGCCGCGGAAGGGGAGTCCGCGGCACGGAAGGATTCCGCTGCGCGGAGAAGTTCGCGAGGTTTCATGTGCTGGGGCTACCCGTCGCGAAGCCGTCTACACCCGGGTAGCTCGCGCCTGGAGTCCGGCGACGTGTCCTCACGAACCGGCGCGGGCGAGAAGATGCGCGGTGAGGACACCGCGATGGTAGGGAAAGGTGTGCGCGCCCTCCACCGTCCACGACCCGCCATGGTTCGCCGACGCGGCCAACCGATCCATCCAGGATCGTGGTGCGAAGGCATCATGTCGGCCTCGGCCGAAGAACACCGGGCATTCCACCGACTTGATCAGCTTTTCGGGTTCGTCATGCTGTGCCGAGCGCACGAAACGTGCCAACGCCTCCGGGCCCGCCCGGAGGTAGTCCGGTCCGAGCGCTCCGACCAGTCCCGGCGGCTCGTGGAGAGCGTTACGGACAAAGGCGGCCCCCAGTCCACGGAAACGGCGGAGTTCGGGCGGGAAAGTGGGCCCAAGCAGCACCAAGCGGTGCACGCGGTCCGGCCGCGCGAGCGTCGCGTGCAACGCCGCCTGCGCACCGGTCGAGTGCCCCGCCAGTAAGACAGAGGGGCCTGGGACCTCGGACAGCCACGCGGCGACCGTCTCGGCGACCGCCGACAACGCGGGTTCGCAGGCGTTCGCGCCGACGTGCCCGAAGCCGGGGACGTCGAGCAAGAAGGCGTGGGCCCAGGCCGCGCAACGGGCAAGGGTGTCCTCCAAGTAGCGAGGCGCGCCCAAACCCGGTACCAGCACCACCACGGGACCTCCGGCGCGGTCGAACCCGGCCTCGAGACTGCGTACCCGACGTCCGCGGACGGTGTCCCACCGTTCGCGGACAACCGCGCGCGAGTCGTGAAGCATCAACAGGTCCTTTCCGCTCGGCGCGGGGATTACCGCTGGCGGCCGAGGCGAAACCGACCACGGGAAAGAGACGGCTCCTTCACACGCCGAGGGTTGCCGGGCTGATTCGCCGGGTGAACGATCCGGACCGCCGGTGATCGGAGCGGTTCAACGAGACGCCCGTCAAGCCGGAGAGTCGCCCATCCGTCTGCAAAGGAGGGGAAGAAATGGGTCTACATAGCACAAAGCCCCACGTTGCCGAAACCGAAAACGTGGGGCTTGAATGTGCGCCATCAGGGACTCGAACCCCGAACCCGCTGGTTAAGAGCCAGCTGCTCTGCCAATTGAGCTAATGGCGCCTGCTTGTTCCTGCCGCTTTGGTGTTCCCCTCGGCGACGTGGAAAACATTAACACAGGGTTGCTGACCCCCGTTTCAGGGGGGTCCCCTAGCGGCGGGCCTGGGCGTATTCGGCCATCCGGCCGCGGGCGTAGGGGCCGGTCAGGCAGACTATAGCCAGACGTTGGGGTTGGTACCACGCGAAACGGGCGGTGTGCATGAGGGTCTGGGGAGCGACGGGGCGGTCGCGGGTGGGGTTGGTGGCTGTGGTGGCCGGGTTCACACTCGCGGCGTGCAGCAGTACACCATCGAGCGAATCTCCGTCGCCGGGTGGTGCTCCCGGTGGTTCGCAGCAGAGCAGTGCGGCCGCTTCGGCCCCGAAGCCCGCCGTGATGACACTGACGCCGGCGCAGGGCGCGGCGAACGTGGCGCCCGGCGAGCCGGTCACGGTCGCCGTCGCCGACGGCAAGGTGGGCGAGGTCAAAGTCACCGGTGCCGACGGCAAGGTCGTCGCGGGCAAGCCGAAGGAGGACGGTTCCGGCTGGGAGTCGGCGGAACCGCTCGGCTTCGGCAAGACCTACACCGTCACCGCGGCCGCGACCGGGACCGACGGCAAGCCGGTCACCGCGACCTCGACGTTCTCCACGGCCAAGCCGGGCCGTCAGATCGGTGTCTCGATCAACCTCGTCGAGGGTGAGACGGTCGGCGTCGGCCTCCCGCTGATCTTCACCTTCACCGGCAACGTGCCGGACAAGGCGGCGACCGAGAAGATGCTGAAGATCGTCACCGAGCCGCAGGCCGAGGGCGCGTTCCACTGGTTCGGCGAGAAGACCGTGATGTGGCGGCCCAAGGAGTACTTCAAGGCGGGCACGAAGATCTCGGTCAACGCGGCGATCTACGGCAAGAACCTCGGCAACAACACCTTCGGCCGTGAGGACAAGCCCGCCAACGTGGTCGTCGGCGACAAACTGGTCGCGACCGCCGACGGTGGCACACACCAGATGAAGGTCGTGGTGAACGACCAAGAGGTCAAGCAGATGCCGATCTCGATGGGCAAGCCGTCGAGCAGTACCCCGGCCGGGACCTACACGGTGATGAGTGAGCACACCGGGTACACGATGGACTCGAGCACCTACGGCGTCCCGTCGGACAGCAAGGCGGGCTACCGGACGTTCGTGAAGTACGCCGTGCGGATGTCGAACAGCGGCATTTTCTACCACTCGGCGCCGTGGTCGGTCGGTTCACAGGGGAAGCGGAACGTGAGCCACGGCTGCATCAACCTGTCGACCGAGAACGCGAAGTGGCTGATGGACACCTCGAAGAAGGGCGACATCATCACGGTCACCAACTCGGGGCCGCAGGTGCTGGAGCCGACCGACGGCTGGTCGGTGTGGCAGATGTCGTGGGACGACTGGAAGACCGGCGGCGACCGGAACTGACCTGATGTCCTGAGGGGTCCCCATAGGACGAAATCCGTCCTATGGGGACCCCTCATGGCGGTTCGGGTGGAGAGGTGCCGTTGAGGTACTCCCACTTGCGTTCCGCCGCTGGTTTCGTAGCGGCACCTCTGCGAAGGGTGGAGGAGCAGGGGCCACCGTGACCGTTACCGGCAGCACCGTCGAGGTGGACGGTGGGGCGGTCACGGTCGTGACAGATATGGGCGCCGTCGGCGAAGCGGGTGCTGGGCCCGGCGGACTTCGCTCCGAACGCGCGCGAACGGCACGCCGCGTTACCGGTGCCCCGAAAAAGCGAAACCCCAGCTTGGTGGAGGGCCCGCCAGGGCCCGACCAAACTGGGGTGATGGGGTGAGCGACGGGTTTCGAACCCGCGACCTCCTGGACCACAACCAGGTGCTCTACCAGCTGAGCTACGCCCACCATCGCCGGGCTCGGGAAGCTTCCCCATCACCTCGGCCGCACTATATTAGCGTGCCCGTTTTCGGGGCTCGCAACGGGTTACTGTTCGTGGCGTTCCCGCACTTCAGCGGCTGCGGCCTTGGCCTGTTCGGTGGTCGGGCCGGGCTGCGGGACGAAGGCGACGCGGCGGTAGTAGTCGAGTTCGCCGATGGACTCCTTGATGTCGGCGAGCGCGCGGTGCGCGAGGCCCTTCTCGGGCTTGGCGTAGTAGATCCGCGGGTACCAGCGCCGGACGAGTTCCTTGATCGAGGAGACGTCGACCATGCGGTAGTGCAGGTGCCCGTCGAGGCTGGGCATGTCGCGCGTGATGAAGCCGCGGTCGGTGCCGATGGAGTTGCCGGCGAGCGGGGCGACGTTGGCCTCGGGCACGTACTCGCGGATGTACTCGAGGACGCGCTGCTCGGCCTCTTCCAGGGTGACGGTGGAGCGCCGGACCTCTTCGGTGAGGCCGGATCGCGCGTGCATCTCCCGGACGATCTCCGGCATACCGTCGAGGGTTTCGTCGTCGGTGTGGATGACGATGTCGACGCCTTCGCCGAGGACGTTGAGTTCGGCGTCGGTCACCAGCGCGGCTATTTCGATCAACGCGTCCTTGCCGAGGTCGAGCCCCGTCATCTCGCAGTCGATCCAGACTAGGCGGTCGTTCACCCCGGAACCCTAACCCGACCCGGGGATTCAGGGCGCGCGACGTGCGGGTCGAGCGCCTTACTGGCAGCGTGTGCATCCTCAGGTGAGCCATCTCACAGATCGGGGAGCGACAGTGGCCGAACAGGGTCCAGCCCAGGAGATCGCGCAGGGTTACGTGAGCGAGGGCGCCGCGGTCGAGCTCGGCGCCGTCGTGATCGACGGCAAGGCCGACGCGGGCGCGGCGGTCCGGCTGCCGTTGGCGACGCTGAACCGGCACGGGCTGGTCGCGGGCGCCACCGGTACCGGCAAGACGAAGACCTTGCAGCTGATCGCCGAGCAGCTGTCGGCCGCCGGGGTTCCGGTGGTGCTGGCGGACGTGAAGGGCGACCTGTCGGGGCTCGCCGCGCAGGGTGAGAGCAACGGCAAGATCGCCAAACGCGCGGAGGAACTGGGTGACCAGTGGGAGCCCGCCGCGTTCCCGGTGCAGTTCCTGTCGCTGGGCACGGGTGGCACGGGCTCGCCGATCCGGGCGACGATCACGAGTTTCGGCCCGATTCTGCTGTCGAAGGTGCTGGGACTCAACGAAACCCAGGAGTCGACGCTCGGGCTGATCTTCCACTGGGCCGATCAGCGCGGCCTGGCACTCCTGGACACCAAGGACCTCCGTTCGGTCATCACGCATTTGACCAGTGACGAGGGCAAGGACGACCTGAAGGGCATCGGTGGCGTCTCGGCGGCGACGGCCGGGGTGATCCTGCGGGCGTTGTCCAATCTGGAGGCTCAGGGCGGCGAGGACTTCTTCGGTGAACCCGAGCTGGACGTCCACGATCTGATGCGCCAGGTCGACGGCAAGGCGATGGTGACCTTGCTGGAACTGGACAATCTCCAGTCGAAGCCCGCGCTGTTCTCGACCTTCCTGATGTGGCTTTTGGCCGAGTTGTTCGAAGAGCTGCCCGAGGAGGGCGATCTCGACAAGCCGAAGCTGGTGTTCTTCTTCGACGAAGCGCATTTGCTCTTCAACGACGCGTCGAAGGCGTTCCTGGAGCGCATCGAGCAGACCGTGAAGCTGATCCGGTCGAAGGGCGTCGGGGTGTTCTTCTGCACGCAGCTTCCGACGGACATCCCGAACAACGTCCTGTCGCAACTGGGCGCGCGGGTCCAGCACGCGTTGCGCGCGTTCACCCCCGAGGACCAGGCGGCGCTCACGAAGACGGTGAAGACATACCCGAAAACGAAGCACTACGAACTGGATTCGGCGCTGACGTCGCTCGGTATCGGCGAAGCGATCGTCACCGTGCTGTCCGAGCGAGGCGCGCCGACGCCGGTCGCGTGGACGCGTCTGCGCGCGCCGCGCTCGAAGATGGGGTCCATCGGTGCCGAAGCGATCTCCGCGGCGACGACGTCGTCGGACCTGCACGCGAAATACTCCGAGACGATCGATCGCGAGTCGGCTTACGAGAAGCTCGCCGCGAAGGTGGCCGGGCCGCCCGCCCCCGAAGTGCCCGCCCCGAAGCCGGAGAAGGAAGAGCCGGGCATGGTCGAACAGGCCATGAAGAATCCGGCGGTGAAGTCGTTCCTCCGCTCGGCGGCGAGCGCGCTCGGCCGGGAGATCACGCGTGGTTTGTTCGGAAACCGGCGGCGCTGAGAGATACCTGACGCGTTCTGTCAGGTATCGCTGGCAAGGTCGACGTCATGAACAACACCGCGACAGCCTCGTTCACTGTGGACGGCTGGGACCCGCAGTCCACCGAGAAGGCCGAAGGCACCGAGTTCTCCCGCGTCTTGCTCGGCAAGACCTTCACCGGCGGTGTCGAGGGCACCAGCACCGTGGAGATGCTCACGGCGGTGAACGAGACGTCGTCCGCGTACGTCGCCTTCGAGCGCCTGGCCGTGTCCGTCGACGGGCGTAAGGGCGGCTTCGTCCTGCATCACTCGGCGGGGGAGAGCGGCCACCACCTGATCGTCTTGCCGGGCTCCGGTCACGGCGAACTGTCCGGCATCACCGGCACTGCCACGATCACCCAGGACGACGAAGGCAACCACACCCTCACCCTGAACTACGAACTCTGAACGCGCGTTCACCGGCTGGGCCGCCCCCTGACGCGGTCCAGCCGGTGAGGATCAGCCGACGATCTGCTCGACGATCTTCTTCGCGTCGTTGATGGGGATCGCGAAGCCGATGCCGATGCTGCCGGTCGATGCCGGGTTGTACAGCGCCGAGTTGATGCCGATGACGTTCCCCTGCGCGTCCACCAGCGCCCCGCCCGAGTTGCCCTGGTTGATCGGGGCGTCGGTCTGGATCGCGGTGTAGCTCGGCCCGCTCTCGTTCGTCGTGCGGCTGTAGGGCGAACGCCGCTCCTGGCCGCTGCTCAACTCGTCGAGCTTGCGGTTCAGCGCGCTCACGATCCCGGTGGTCACGGTGTTCTGCAGTCCGCCGGGCGAACCGATCGCGACGACCTGCTGGCCGGTGACGAGTTTGCCGGAATCCCCGAGCGACGCGGCGGTCAGCCCGCTCGCGTCTTTCGCCTGAAGGACGGCGATGTCGGCCTTGGTGTCGGCGCCGACCACGCTCGCCTTGTACTGCTTGCCGTCCGAAAGCGTGATGGTGACATCGCCCTCGGCATCGGCCACCACGTGGGCGTTGGTGAGGATGCGTCCGTCCGACGTCAGGATGACGCCGGAACCGACGGCCTCACCCTGCGCGGTGGTCACGTTCACCTGGACGACACTCGGCGTCACCTTCGCGGCGACCGCGCTGACGTCACCCGAAGCGGTGTTCCCGACCGGTTGCCCGTTGGCGACCGCGGAGGTACCAGTACCCGACGGGGACGGCGTCGATCCGAGGCCGGCGATCGCCGCGCCACCGATCCCGCCGACGAGGGCGGCACCGAGTGCCGTCGCGCTGACGAGGACGGCGAGGCGGCTCGCCTTCTTTCGTGGCGCGCGAGCCGGGGTGAAGAGCGGATTCGGCGCGGCCTGCCAAGGGGTGCTGTATCCGGGGTGCTGCGGCGGCTGGTGCCCACCGGTGGAGGCGGGGCCGGGCCGACTCTCGTTCTCGGTCATGGCACCAGATTCGCGCCCGTACTTGTGAGCCGCCTGTGGATACCCCCTGCGCTTTCCTGAGAAGAATCTCCTGAGAAGGTCAGTCGAAGAACGCCGGTACGTCCAGTGCGCCGCCCGACGCCTCGAACTCCTCGTGCACCGCCGTGCGGAGTTTCGCGTCGGCCAGGTAGTCGACGGCGGTCAGTGCCAGGCCCAGCGCACCGTCGACAACCGCCCGATCACCGTCCGGCGAACCGGCCGCGGCCGCGAACTCCTTGGTGTGCAAGGCGGTCGTCGGCCCGGCGATGGCGATCATCGGATGGATCGCCGGCATCCGGTAGGAGAGGTTGCCGAGGTCGGTCGAGCCGGTGAGGAAGTCGGGCACGATCCCCGGCGGCAGCGGTTTGCGGCCGGCGTCGACCTGATGCACCGACCAACGTCCGGCGAGCGTGGTGTTGAACCGGATCGGGAGGTACGCGGGCTGGCCGTCCCAATGCAGTTCCACGCCGCAGCCGGTCATCTCCGCCGCGCCGCGCGCGATCGCCGAGATCCGGTCGGCGAGGTCGCGCAGCGTGTCCGGTTGCGAGGAGCGCAGGTAGAACAGCAGGGCCGCGCGTTCGGGGACGACGTTCGGCCGGGCGCCACCGTCGGTGAAGACGCCGTGGACGCGGTCACTGGAGGGCAGATGCTGCCGAAGTGCCGCGACGCCCTGGTACGCGGCGACGGCGGCGTCGAGGGCGTTGCGCCCCATGAACGGCTGAGCCGAGGCGTGCGCGCCGACGCCGTGGAACACCATTTCCAGCTGACGCCTGCCGAGGAACGGGTGCATGGCGATGTCGTGGCTGAACGGGTGCAGCATGAGCACGGCGTCGACGTCGTCGAAGACACCCGCGCGAGCCAGGGTTTCCTTGCCACCGCCGCCTTCCTCCGCCGGGGTGCCGATCAAGGAGACCCGGCCGCCCAGCCGTTCGGCGACCGCCGCCGCGCCGAGGAATCCGCCGGCGCCCGCGGTGCAGATGATGTTGTGGCCGCAGCCGTGGCCGAGGCCGGGAAGCGCGTCGTATTCGGAGAGGACCGCGATATGCGGGCCGCTTCCGGGGGTGCTCGCGACCAGGGCGGTGTCCAGCCCGCCCGCGCCGATCGTCACCTCGTGGCCGTGGCGGGTGAGCAGCTCCCCGAGCGCGCGGACCGAGCGGTGCTCGGCGAATCCTTCTTCGGGGTGAGCGTGCAGGTCTTGGCTCAGTGCCACCAATTCCGTCGCCAGCGCGCGGAGCTCGGCACTGACGGCGTCCCGCGTGGCGGAATCCGCGCCGTCATGTGGCGAGCCGAGGGGTTCGGCCGCGGCGACGGCGTCCGCGGTCGCTTCGACCAGCGAACGGAGATAGCTGTCGTCGGGCGGAATCGGCGAAGCGTGCTCAGAGCGGATCATGGTCGGATGTTAACCGGTAGCGCGCCCGTGACGATTTGCGTGACACCGGAGAACCGCTCCTCCACGTGGTCGAATCCGCGCCGGAACAGTTTCCTGGAGATCTCGCCGCGGTCGAACATCCGTTGTCCGCTCAACCTGCCGAGGAAGGTGTCCGCCAGCCGCATCGGCTGATCGCTGTGCCGGGCGCTGGTCAGCAACACCAGTGAGCCACCCGGTTTCAGCACACGGGCGAAGGAGTCCAGCGCGGCGTCCGGATCGGCGAACATGTGCAGTGCGGCGAAGCAGCAGACACCGTCCACAGTGGAATCGGCGAGCGGGAGATCGACGGCGTCGGCGCGCAGATAAGCCACCGAAGCCGGATTGGGCTCGGCGAGTGCCTTCTCCAGCATGGTGACCGAACCGTCCAGTCCGATCGACAGCCCGTCCGGGCCGACGGCTTCGCCGAACGCGCGGGTGAACCGGCCGGTGCCACAGGCGACGTCCAGCGAGATCTGTCCCGGGCGCAGGCCGAGCGCTTCGATCGCGATCCGGACCTCGCCCGCCATGCTCGGGCAGTTCAGTCCTTTCGCGACCCTGCCGAGCACCGGACGCCAGTACCGCTCGTAGATCATCGGTACGGCGGAGGTGCTCATCAGCCGTTGCGCGAGGCCGGTCGGCGGCCCCGCCTGTGTGATTTCCCCGAGCAGATCGAGAAAACCTTCCGCTGCTCCGGTGGGCGTGGTGCCCGGCCGCAGCAGGCCGACAAGACGTTCGCGATGGTCCGGCATGGCTGCTCCCTTCACGGTCTCATCCGAGAATCTGCCATGACCGGCCCGTTCGCGACATTCGCGGCGCCGCGGCCCGAAACTGTCGGTGGCCGTCTCTAACGTCGGAGGGAGTCGTCGTTCCCAGCCGAAGGAGCCCGAAAATGACCGGCTCGATCCTGCAGCACACCGCCACGACCACGCTTCGCATCCCGGTGCGCGGCCCGTTCGATCTTGACAAGTCCATCCGGTTCCTGACCGATTTCCCGCCGGCGTGCCGCACTGACGCCGCAACCGAACCCGGCATCCTGCGCCTCGCCTTCCCCGTCGAAGCGGGCTGGGAGCACGTCGGCGCGGCCGTCAGACAGAGATCGCCAGGCTCGATCGAGGTGGAGGTCTTCGCCGAAGAAGGGCTCGCCGTCGAGGTCGGCGCCCAGGTGCGGCGAATTCTCTCGGTTGACATCGACGGCGTCGGTTTCGCGAAGGTCGGCAGCGCGGACCCCGTGGTGCGCCGCCTCCAGCAGACCTTCCCCGGGTTTCGGCCGGTCCTGTTCCATTCGCCGTACGAAGCGGCCTGCTGGGCGATCTTGAGCCACCGGGCCCGGATGTCGCAGGCCGCCGTGGTGAAACGGCGGCTCGCCGAGGAGTTCGGCAGGCCGGTGGATGTCGGCGGGAAGATCCTCAGGTCGTTCCCGGCGCCGGACGTCCTGGCCGGGCCGGAGGCCGGGCGCGACCTGCCGGAGGTGAAGGCCGAGCGGCTGCGGGCGGTGGCCAACGCCGCCAAGGACGGTCTGCTCGACGCCGCGTATCTACGCGCCATGCCGGTGCCGGACGCGTTGCGCTGGCTGCAGCGGTTGCCGGGGATCGGTCCGTTCTCGGCGCAGCTGATCCTGATCCGGGGAGCCGGGCATCCGGACGTCTTCCCCCGTGACGAGCCCCGGCTGCAGGAAGCCATGCGGACCGCGTACGACCTACCGCTGGCCCCGCCCGAAGAGCTGGAAGAACTCTCGACGGCGTGGCGGCCGTTCCGCAGTTGGGTCGCCTTCGCGCTGCGCAACGACCGGGAGTTTCGCATGCGCGGGATCGGGGGTTCGATGACCGCCTGACACGGGACGTATCCGGCTTGTGGTGAGCTGACGCGGTGAGCTCGTCTCCCGCCGAAACGGTTTCCGACATCGCCCAGTCCACCCCGCCCGGCACGATCACCCTGGTCACCGGTGGCCTCGCACTGCTCGTGGTGCTCTCCGGCAGGCCTTGGCGGATCGCCCGCAACCTCATCACGCTCGTCCACGAGGCAGGCCACGCGCTGGCGGCGGTGCTGGTCGGCCGACGGCTGCAGGGCATCAAACTGCATTCGGACACCTCCGGCGTCACCGTCTCCCGTGGCAAGCCCGAAGGGCCGGGGATGGCGTTCACCGCGCTGGCCGGGTACCCGGCGGCCGCGGTGCTCGGACTGGTGTTCGCCGGGCTGCTGTCGTCGGATCTGATCACCGTCGTGCTGATCGTGATGGCCCTGATGTTGCTGGGTGTGCTGGTGATGGTGCGCAACACCTACGGCGTGTTCGCGGTGGTCAGTAGCTCGGTGGTGCTCGGGCTGGTCGCGCTCGCGGCGCCGTCGTGGTTTCAGGCGATCTTCGTCTACCTGCTGACGTGGTTCCTGCTGTTCGGTGGCGTCCGGCCGGTGTTCGAGCTGCAGATCAAGCGGCGCCGGGGTGCGGCGAGGGATTCGGACGCCGATCAGCTCGGCAGGCTCACCGGAATGCCCGCGGTGCTGTGGGTGCTGGTGATGGCCGTGCTGACGGTGAGCTGTCTCTTCGCGGGCGGGTTGTGGCTGCTGGAGCCGACCGTCGCCTGACCGGGGCGGTACGGCAGACTGGTGGCTCGTTCCGCGCGGAAGGAGTCACCAGATGGACGAGGTCGCCAAGGCCGTCGAGGAATGCGCTCGATCGGCGAAACGGGCCGCGCCGTCATTGGCCGCCGCGTCCGCGGAAGCGATCGACGCCGCGCTGAACGCCATGGCGGACAAGCTGGTCGAGCACGCCGACGCGGTACTGGAGGCGAATCAGGCCGACATCGCCAAGGCGCGCGAGGACGGCATGAGCGCCGGGCTTCTTGACCGGCTCACCATCACGCCCGAGCGGCTGACCGGCATGGCCGAGCAGCTCCGCCTCCTCGCCGGTGCGCCGCACCAGGAACGGTCCGTCGACGTGTCCACTTTGGACGGCGGACTGAAACTGGTCGAACGGCGTCGTCCGGTCGGCGTGATCGGCGCGAACTACGAGGCGCGCCCGAACGTCACCGTCGATGTCGCTTCGCAGCTGGTGAAGTCCCGTAACGGCGGCGTGCTCCGCACCGGTTCCGCCGCGCTCGGTTCGGCCCAGCGCCTGCGCGAGACCGTGATCGCCCCCGCACTCGCCGACGCGGGTATCGATCCGGACGTCATCCAGCTGGTGCCGCGCGCCGAGCGCGAAGCGGCTTCCGCGCTGGTGCGTTTCCCCGCGCTCGTGCCGCTGGTGATCCTGCGGGGCAGCGGTGACAGCACCCGGGCGCTGGCCACGGAAGCGGCCGTCCACGGCGTCCGCACGCTCGCCCACGCCGACGGTGGCGGCGTACTGTACGTCGACGAAGCGGCCGACACCGACAAGGTGCGCGACCTGGTCTTCACCAGCCTCGACCGGCTCGGCGTCTGCAACCGGCTGAACCTGCTGCTGATCCACGAGGGCGCGCACGACCGCGTCTGGCCCGGCATTTCCGGCGCGCTGGCCGAGCGTGGCGTCACGCCGTCGCTCGCCCCGCACGAGCACGCCATCGGCTACGAATGGGCCCTCGACTCCGACCGCGAAGCGACCGTCACTGTCGCGAAGGTCGCCAGCCTGCCCGAAGCGGTCGAGATCGCCAACGAGCAGACCTCGGGCCTGGCCGCGGGCATCGCCACCGAAAGCCACGAAGCCGCCGACGCGTTCTTCGACGCCTATACCGGCACCGGCGTCTTCTGGAACGCCCCGACCCGGTTGCTCGACGGCTTCAAGCTTCTGGCCGTCCCCGAGACCGGCATCAACCTGGACAAGGTCCCCGGCCCGCGCGGTCCGGTGACCTACACCGACCTCTACGTGCGGCAGTACGCCGTGCTCCCCGCCTGACCTCCGCATTCAGAGGACTAAACGCGAGGGCGTCAGCGCCGTCGGCGTCGCTTGGGGCGCGGCCGAGGCGGTAACGAGTCCGCCGTGGCGTCCTCGACGCTCTCGGGCTCGGGCGTGGCCGAGGCGTCCGGAGCGGGAGGGATGCCGGGCACCAGTCCCAGCATCTCCGCGGCGAGCTGCTGCGAGGAGGCGAACATGCCGGAAGGCCGCTCCCGCGCTCGCCGCAGGGACGAAGGCCGCAGCCGGTTGTAGCCCCGCACCGACACCGGTCGCCGGGCCCGCACCTCGTAGGTGTCGAAGCCGGCCAGCTCGGTGGCGAGTTCCTTGTCGACCAGGATGGTGCCCGGCCGCGCGGTCGAGGTGAGGCGGGCGGCGATGTTCACGACCGAGCCGTAGACGTCGCCGAACCGGCTGAGGATCCGGCCCGAGGCCATGCCCGCCCGCACGCCGGGCAAGGTCTCGTCGGCGTCGGCGCGTTCGGACAGCGTCAGCGCGATCTCGGCGGCGTCGACGGCGGAATCGGCGACGAACAGCACTTCGTCGCCGATCATTTTCACGATCCGCCCGTGGTGTTCGGCGACCAGCTCGGTGGCGAGGGATTCGAACCGGTCGAGGACGGCGCTCAGCTCGTCTTCGCCGACTTGCCTGGTCAGCCGGGTGTAGCCGACCATGTCGACGAACCCGACGACCTCGGTCCTGGCCCCGAGATCTTCGTCCGTGGCCGCGAACGCGCGTCCGGCGTAGGCCGCGAGATGCCGCCGCCAGACGAAGTTCTGTACCTGTTCCAGCTCGGGCAGCAGCCGGTCGACCAGCCGCGCGATCTGCCGTTCGCTGGTGCCGACGTCCTTGTTCTCGGTGATCATCGTCCACAGCATGTGGACCTGCCATTCCGCGAGCCGCGAAAGATGCTGGCCCAGTGCGCGCGTCACCGCCAGTTCGATGCTCGGATCGATCAGGCCCGAGTGCATCAGCTGGTCGGCCGTGCGGATGGCTTCGATGTCGGCGTCGGTGAAAACGACCTCGTCGTCGTCGACGGTCGCGAAGCCCAGCGCACGCCAAAGCCGCCGAGAACGCTCTTCGGGAACGCCTGCCTTCTCGGCGACTTCGAGCCGGGTGTACTTGCGTCTGCCGCCGAGCAGGATCCGTTCGAGACGCTGCTGAAGCGCGTCGGGCGCGGGCTCGCCGGTATCGGCCATTAGGTGGTGTGGACGATGAGCACGTCCACGCCCGACTTCCGGGCGACTTCGGACGGCACCGAGCCCAGGATGCGGCCCGCGAGCGTGTTCAGTCCGCGGTTGCCGACCACCAGCAGGTCCGCGGAGCGGTCGGCGACGACCTTGCGCAGCGAGTCGACCGGGTCGCCGACGACGGCGGCGGTCTCGATGCTCTTCGCCCCGGCCTTCGCGGCGCGGTCACGGGCGGAGAGCAGGGTGTCTTCGGCCGGGGCCGAGCCGACGACCTGGTACGCCTCGTCGCCGAGGACGTCCTGCGCCTTCTCCACGGCGCCCTTGCCGGCGGGGTAGTAGGCGCACACGATGACCAGGGTCGCTCCGGAGTCCCCGGCGACCCCCGCGGCCTTGTCGACCGCGGCGAACGAGGAATCCGATCCGTCCGTGCCCACGACCACGGTCCGATATGCAGCCATCCGCAACCTCCACCGATCTGTCTGCCGCACCAGCGTGCGAGCAGCGACGATAACCGCTCGTCGGCGGCTTCGCAGGCCGTCGTGAGCTTGGTCGGATGGAAAGGTTACTCGCCAGTCGGTTTCTGCGCTGCCGCAGGTCGGGGTGAAGGCTTCGCACCCGATGTGGCCTTCGGCACATCGGCCGTCCGGAGCTGCACGGTGGCCTCCGAATCGGGTGACGGCTTCGCCTTCAGATCCGCCGGGATCTGCGGTTCGTCGCCGAGGACATGGGTCGCCTCGGCGAGCGCGGTCCGCGCGGTGCGGACCTGCTCGGCCAGGCTGGAGCGCACCTTGCGGAGCGCTTCGACCCGTTCGGTGGCCTGGGTGATCCGCCGGTTGGATTCCTCGGTGGCCTGCCGGACGCGGCGGCGGGCCTCGTCGGCCGCTTCGGCGAGCCGGGCGTTGGCCTCGGTGATCGAGTCCTGCTTGCGCTTGTTGGCGTCGGCGACGGACTCGCGCTGACGGCGTTCGATCTCGGCCTTGGCCGCGGTCTCCTCTTCGAGCACCTTCGCGCGGATGGCGGCGGCGTCCTCGGTGGCCTCGCGGACGCGGCGGGCGGCCTCGGCCTTGCTCGCGGCCTCCTGCTCCGCCAGCGCGTGCATGGCTTCGGTGCGCCGCGACGCCATCGCGATCTCGAAGTCCTCTTCGACCTGAGTGCGGCGCTGCTGCGACTCGGCGTCGAGCTTGTCCCGCTCCGCCTTCGCCTTGTCGGTGATCTCCTTGGCCTCGGCGCGCGCCTTCTCGAGCACGCCGCGGTGCTCGGCCTCCATCTCCTTGCGGCGGAGGTCGAGCTCGTTGAGCAGCTGCTCGTAGCGGGCCCGCATGGCGCTCGCGTCGGTCTCCGCCTTGGCGCGGATGTGCCCGGCTTCGGCTTCGGCACGTGCCTTGGTGTCGGCGGCCTCGTCCTGCGCGAGCCGCAGCATGCGCTGCAGGCGCTCGGAAAGGCCTTCGACGCTCGTCGGCGGCTGGGCCAGCCTGTCGACCTGGCCGCGCAGGTCGGCGATCTCGCCGCGCGCGATCTCCAGCTGCCGTGCCAGGTCGCCCGCCTGTGCGATGGCGGCATCGCGATCGGCGGTGAGCATCTTGAGATCGGCGTCCAGCCGTTCGAGATGTTCGTCGACCTGTGCACGGCTGTAACCGCGCTTCGCCACGTCGAAGCCGGCTCCCAGCGGCACTAGCTCCCGTTCCTCGCCAAGGCTCATCCTTCTACCGTAGTCGAGCTGGAGTCACGGAAGGGTGAGCACCCACTCCAACGCGCGGCGAAAGCGCGTTCTGGTGCGCTAAACGTTCCTGAACGCGTTGATCCCGTCGATGTGCTTCTCGCGCAATTCGTGGTTCCGGACGCCCAGACCTTCTTCCGGCGCAAGGGCGAGCACGCCGACCTTGCCCTGGTGCGCGTTGCGATGCACGTCCAGCGCGGCCTGTCCGGTGTCTTCGAGCGAGTAGGTCTTCGACAGCGTCGGGTGGATCAGACCTTTCGCGATCAGCCGGTTCGCCTCCCACGATTCGCGGTAGTTCGCGAAGTGGCTGCCGATGATCCGCTTCAGGTTCATCCACAGGTAGCGGTTGTCGTACTGGTGCATGAATCCGGACGTCGACGCGCAAGTGACGATCGTCCCGCCCTTGCGCGCGGCGTAGACCGAAGCGCCGAAGGTTTCCCGGCCCGGGTGCTCGAACACGATGTCGGGGTCCTCGCCGCCGGTCAGCTCGCGGATCTTCTTGCCGAACCGCTGCCATTCCTTCGGGTCCTGGTTGTGCTCGTCCTTCCAGAACCGGTAGCCCTCGGCGTTGCGGTCGATGATCAGCTCCGCGCCGAGCTTCCGGCAGATTTCCGCCTTTTCGGGGCTGGAGACCACGCACACCGGGATCGCTCCGCCGTTGATCGCGTACTGCGTCGCGTAGGAACCGAGACCGCCCGAAGCGCCCCAGATCAGGACGACGTCGCCCTGCTTCATGTCCGCGCCGTTGCGCGACACGAGCTGCCGGTAGGCCGTGGAGTTCACGAGGCCGGGCGAGGCGGCCTCCTCCCAGGTGAGGTGGCCGGGCTTCGGCATCAGCTGGTTCGCCTTGACGAGCGCGATTTCGGCGAGCCCGCCGAAGTTCGTCTCGAAACCCCAGATCCGCTGCTCGCTGTCGAGCATCGTGTCGTTGTGCCCGTCCGGGCCCTCGAGTTCGACGTTGAGGCAGTGCGCGACGACCTCGTCGCCCGGCTTCCAGTTGTGCACGCCGGGGCCGGTGCGCAGCACGACGCCGGACAGGTCCGAGCCGACGACGTGATAGGGCAGGTCGTGCCGCTTCGACAGCGGTGAGAGCCGCCCGTAGCGCTCCAGGAACTTGAAGGTCGAGACCGGTTCGAAGATCGAGGTCCAGACGGTGTTGTAGTTGATGGCGCTCGCCATGACCGCGACCAGCGCCTCGCCGGGGCCGAGTTCCGGGGTGGGGACCTCGTCCACGTGCAGCGACTTGCGCGGGTCCTTGTCCCGGCTTTCGAGGCCTTCGAACATGCCGGCCTCGTCCTTGTGCACGGTCACCCCGCGATAGGTCTCCGGCACGTCGAGCGACGCCACGGCGCCGAGGTCATCGTTCAGAATGGCCTGCTGGATCTCGCCGAGCTGCGACATCGGAACCTCCGCGAAAAAAGGGGGACGGCGTTAGCGGCATAAATTACTCACCGGTAACCAAGTCCACAACTGTACGAGACGTGGAGCACGTACCCATCCCGAAGTGTTATCGACCGGTCTTGACCGGCCGGCCAACCAAGTGGACCATGGGCCGTGGAGATCTCTCCGACCTGCAGATTTCGTCGATTCTCGGAGGTGAGCACGCATGAATGAACCCACGACGCGCCCTTGGACCCGTCCCCATGACTGGGCGGAGGTGGTCATCGGTGTCGTCGTCGCGCTTTCACCCCTCTGGATGACCACGGACAACACCGCCATGTGGACGCTCGTCGTCCTCGGCGCGCTGATCGCGCTCGACGGCCTCGCCTCGCTCGCGATGCCTGGCATGGTCTACGGCGAAGGCATCCAGATCGTGCTGGGCGCGCTGCTGTTCATTTCGCCGTGGGTGATGGGATACGCCGACCTCGTGGGCGCGTCCTGGACGGCCTGGGTCGGCGGCGTCTTGACCGTGGTGGCCGGCGCGGCGGCGATGCCGATCGCACAGGCGACCCACCGGACAGCGGGACAGCACTGACCCCGGAGGAGACAGCGTGAAAGAGGATTCGGCGAAACAGCGCATTCTGCGAGCCGCGGAGGCGCTCTTCGCCGAATCCGGTTTCGACGCGACACCCACGTCGCGGATCGCGGAACGGGCGGGTGTGCCCAAAGGGCTGGTGCACTACTACTTCCGGCGCAAGTCGGACCTGCTGGCGGCGCTGGTCGCCGAACTGCCGGACGCCCGGATCGAACCGGCCGTCGTGGTGGTTCCCGGCGACCTGGCGGGCAGCCTTCGCGGCCTCGTCGTGGAACTCGACAGGCGGTTCAACCGGTCCTTGGCGCTGTCACATCTGCTGTGGCGCGAGGCCGACACGCATCGCGCGGTCCGTGACGCGCTGGCCGACCGGTTCCAGCAACTCGTCCGCCAGGTGAAGGCGGTGATCGTCGCCGCGACCGGCGGCAAACTCCCGGTCGCCGACATCGATTCGGCGTCGGGGCTGCTCGCGAGGGCGGTCAGTCATCGGCACGCGACGGCACGGCACAGCGATGACGGGGACCCCGCCGAGATCGATCGCGAGGTCCTCTTCATCGCCGAAGCGTTGACGCGCGGTCAGTGACCGTCCGCCGCGGGTTCGACCAACTCCACGAGCACGCCACCGGCGTCCTTGGGGTGGACGAAGTTCACCCGGCTGTTGGACGTGCCGCGTTTGGCCTCGGCGTAGAGCAACCGGAGTCCCTGTGCGCGCAGTGCCGCCGCGGCGGCGTCCACATCGGACACTCGATACGCCAGCTGCTGCAGCCCGGGGCCGCTCTTCGCGAGGAACTTGCCGATCGCCGAGTCTTCGCGCAGCGGCGCGAGGAGCTGGATCGCGGTCTCGGTGCCGGCGGTGCCGGGCGCGCGCAGCATCGCCTCGCGGACGCCCTGCTCCTCGTTGACCTCCTCGTGCGCGACCTCCAGGCCGAAATGCTCGGCGTGGAAGGCGATCGCGGCGTCGAGGTCGGGCACCGCGATGCCGACGTGGTCGATGGCGGTCACGAACGGTTTCAGCGCCTGGTTCATGCGAAGCAGGATAGGTCCGCAGGCGGGCGATCCGGCGTGCGCCGCCTCACACTGGCTCCATCAAGAAGGCCATGACGCGGGTATGGTCGCGAAGACCGCCTATTGCCCTTGCGCCGATGCTTGGAGGACGCCGTGTCCGGTTCCGTGATCCTGGGTGCCGCCCGTACACCGATCGGGCGATTGCTCGGTTCCCTGAAGGATTTCTCGGGTGCGCAACTGGGCGGATTCGCGATCAAGGCGGCGCTGGAGCAGGCGGGCGTCTCGCCGGACGCGGTCCAGTACACGATCATGGGCCAGGTGCTCACCGCGGGCGCGGGCCAGATCCCGGCCCGTCAGGCCGCCGTCGCCGCCGGCATCCCGATGACCGTCCCGGCGCTGACCATCAACAAGGTCTGCCTCTCCGGTCTCGACGCCATCGCGCTCGCCGACCAGCTCATCCGCGCGGGTGAGTTCGACCTGATCGTCGCCGGTGGCCAGGAATCGATGACCCAGGCGCCGCATCTGCTGCCGAAGTCCCGCTCCGGCTTCAAATACGGCGACACCACGCTCGTCGACCACATGGCCTACGACGGCCTGTTCTGCGCCTTCGACCAGGTCGCGATGGGCGCGTCGACGGAGAAGTACAACAACCGCTACGGCGTGACCCGGGAACAGCAGGACGAGTTCTCCGCGCGTTCGCACCAGCGCGCCGCCGCCGCCATCGCGGAGGGCCGCTTCGACGCCGAGATCGCGCCGGTGTCGATCCCGCAGCGCAAGGGCGACCCGGTCGTCTTCTCGAAGGACGAGGGCGTTCGCGCCGACACCACCGCGGAAAGCCTCGCGAAGCTGCGCCCGGCGTTCGCCTCCGACGGCACCATAACCGCCGGTTCGGCCTCGCAGATCTCCGACGGCGCCGCCGCGGTCGTCGTGGCCAGCAAGGCCAAGGCCGAGGAACTGGGCCTGACCGCGCTCGCCGAGATCGGCGCGCACGGCGTGGTCTCCGGTCCGGACGCCAGCCTCCACGAGCAGCCGTCGAACGCGATCCTGGCCGCGCTGGCCAAGGAGAAGCTGACCGCGGACGCGCTCGACCTGATCGAGATCAACGAGGCGTTCGCCGCCGTCGGCCTGGTGTCGGCCGACAAGCTCGGCGTCGACGTGGACAAGGTCAACGTCGACGGCGGCGCCATCGCGCTCGGCCACCCGATCGGTGCTTCCGGTGCCCGGCTGGCCGTGCACCTGATCCACGAGCTCCGCCGTCGTGGTGGCGGGCTCGGCGCGGCCGCGCTCTGCGGTGGCGGCGGTCAGGGCGACGCCCTGCTGCTCCGGGTCCCGTAAAGCCCTTGCCGGTACAGCTGGACATCGACGAACTGGTCGGTCGCGCGCGGGACGGCGTTCCCCGCGCGATCGCCCGGTTGCTGTCGCTGGTCGAGGACGCCCATCCGCGGTTGCCCGAGGTCGCGGCGAAGCTGACGCCGTATACGGGCAACGCACGTGTCGTCGGGCTGACCGGCCCACCCGGCGTCGGCAAGTCGACATCGACGTCCGCGCTGCTCACGGCCCTGCGGGCGCGGGGGCTGCGGGTCGGGGTGCTGGCGATCGACCCGTCGTCGCCGTTCTCCGGCGGGGCGCTGCTCGGCGACCGGATCCGGATGACCGAGCACGCCACCGATCCCGGCGTGTTCATCCGGTCGATGGCCACCCGCGGGCATCTCGGTGGACTGTCGTGGGCGACCCCGCAGGCGGTCCGCGTACTCGACGCGGCGGGCTTCGACGTCGTGCTGATCGAGACCGTGGGCGTCGGGCAGTCCGAAGTGGACGTCGTGAAACTGGCCGACACCACGGTGGTCCTGCTCGCGCCCGGGATGGGCGACGGTATCCAGGCCGCGAAGGCGGGAGTGCTGGAAATCGCGGACGTGTTCGTGGTCAACAAGGCCGACCGCGAGGGCGCGGACGCGACCGTGCACGACCTCAAGCAGATGATCTCCTTGGTACGCCGGGAGATCCGCGGCCCGAGCTGGCGTCAGCCGATCGTGCGAACGGTGGCCTCACGCGGTGAAGGTGTCGACGACGTCGTCCGCGCGCTGTCCGACCACCACGCTTGGCTGGTCCAGCGGGAAGAACTGCCCCGGCGACGGGCGGCGCGGGCCAAGGACGAGGTCGAGGCGATCGCCGTCCAGCGGTTGCGCGCGGAGATCGTCGACCTGCGCCACGGCGACCGGCTCGCCGAACTGGCGGAGCGCGTGGTCGCGCGGAAGATCGACCCGTTCGCGGCGGCCGCCGAACTGATAGCCGACCTCCGCACGTGACCGGTAATGACGGTTGGAGCCGTCATTACCGGTCACGAGGATTCAGAGGATTTCGATGACGCGGACCTTCGGCGGACGATTCGGAAAACTGATATCGGTCCATCGGTTGATTCTCACGTCAGCGCCATTGCTGTCGTAGTAGATCAGGTCGTTGTTCCCGGTGTAGATCCGGTCGATCCACCAACCCCCGAAGCTGATCCTCCCGCGGTTGGCGTAGCAGTCGACGCTGGTGCTCCCGCCCAGGTGTGACCAGATCTTCAGGAAGTTCTCCCCGTCCTTGCAGGGAATGTGGTCGATGGCGAACGAGGTTCCGGTCGGCGTGAGCATGGTGAACACGGCGGCAGCGGCGGCCGCCATGGTCGCGATCCGGCCGGCTTTCTTCTTGCTCGGGATCACAGGTTCTCCTTCGGTGGAATCCGAAAAAAGGAGCTTCGCCACCGAGCATCGCGATCGCGGGCGACGGTTGTCAATTTGCCCACTGTTGCGCGGAACCGGATGGACAACCAAGTCTGTCCGTCCGGGCATGTACTGGGGAGCCTCGCGCCACGGGGCTTTGTCACGCCACGTTTGCTACCTGCCGGTAGACGTCGAATCCGTGGCCAGGCCGGAACCCGTCGCGACGCCCTCCTCGACACCTCGAAGCAGCAGAGCCTCTGCCCCAGATGGCCTACCCGGTTAGAATTCGACGTACATTTTGATGTCGCCGAAGTCGCTGTCGAGGTTGTCCAGATGGGCGATGGCGTCCTCTTTCCAGACCTCGAGCTGGTTCGCCTCGCCGAAGGTGAGCTGTTCGCCGTCGGCGACCTTGTTGGCGTAGTTCGTGATCGTGACCGTCTGCCCCCGGCAGAACTCGACTCGCTCCAGGAACCTGTCCGCCATGTCGGGGTCGAAGACGCGACCCATCCGCACGTAGCCGTTGTTGATGTGCTCCTCGCAGTAGAAATGCGCCGCGGCCGAGGCGATCCACTCGGTCAGCGAAGGGTCGCGAGGCGGCCACTTCTCGCGGACGTGCGACTTGATCTCCCTGGCGAGGCGGATGACCCGGCGCCGTTCGAGGTCGGTCAGCCCGTCCTCCTTGCGGAAGTCGAGGATCATGTCGTCGACCACCTTGGCGAGCCGGAGGATCCGCGGTTTGTCGAGCTCGGCGGGCTTGTCCGGCGGCAGCCCGGCCATGACCCTCTCGTGCACCAGGACGTACTGCGTGTACGCGTAGAGGAAGGTCAACGCGTTCAGCTGCCATTGGTGTCGTTCGGCGATCTCCACGGCTTCGACCCTAACCGCGGACCTACTTCTGGACCTGTGGAAACGGCGGGGATTCACCCTATGCTCTCTTCTTCGTCCACGGCTGGGAGGCAGGAACCGTGCAGAGGATCGCGAAGGTCGTTGTGAGCGTGCTGGGTGCCGGGCTGATGCTCGCGGCCGGTACCGGGACGGCGTCGGCGGAAGCCGCTCCGCCGAAGGTCACGAAGGGGCCCTGCCAGTACACGGAGACTCCGGACGAGCCGGCCGCGCGGCCGGTGCCGCTGCCGCCGGACCCGCGGCGCACACCGAGCCGGGGCACGGTGCCGGTGCGGCTGAAGACGAACCAGGGCAAGATCGACCTGACCCTCGATCGGGCGAAGGCGCCGTGCACGGTGCAGAGTTTCCTGCATCTGGCGGTGCACCGGTTCTACGACCGCACCACGTGTCACCGGCTGACGTCGTATCCGACGCTGAAGGTGCTGCAGTGCGGCGACCCGAGCGGCACCGGTGAGGGCGGCCCCGGCTACAAGTACAAGGACGAGCTGCCCGTCGGCCTGCCGCCCGCGCCGACCGACCCGACCGGCGCGCGGAAGGTGTACTCCCGCGGCGTCCTCGCGATGGCCAACGCGGGCCCGGCGACGAACGGCAGCCAGTTCTTCGTGGTGTACGGCGATTCCGCGTTGCGCCCGAACTACACGATCTTCGGCACTGTGGGCTCCGACGGCCTCGAAACCCTCGACAAGGTCGCCGCGGGCGGCATCCAGCCCACGCCGGAGAACCCCGCCCCGGTCGACGGCGCTCCGGTACTGAAGACCGACATCCTGCGCGCCCGCCCCTGGTACTGCTGACCCCCTCTCTCTACGCGTTTCGTCCTCTGAATGCGGTAGTCGGCACCACGAACGACCGCATTCAGAGGACGAAACGCAAGGGCGTCAGGTCACCTCGAAGATGGCCTCGCGCAGGGCCTCGGTGGCGCCGTTGAAGGCGTGTTTCGCGGCGGCGCCGTACCCGATGACGAGCCCTTCGCGCTGAGGTTCGCCGATCCAGTAGTCGCTGAGTCCTTCGAGCCCGATCGCGCGACGGCGGCAGGCGGCCAGCACCTCCATCTCCCGTGGCTCCTCGCCCGGGAACTGGAGCACCAGGTGCAGCCCGGCCGAGATCCCTTGCGGCAGCACGGAATCCGGTAGCGCCGCCAGCAGCCGGTCGCGGCGGGAGCGGTACTCGGCGCGGCAGCGGCGGATGTGCTGGTCGTAGGCACCCGACTCGATCAGTTCGGCCATCGCGAGCTGGTCCAGCAGCGCGGGCCGGGCCCCGCTCGCGGCCATCTCCGCGCGCACCGGTTCGACCAGGAACCTCGGCAGCACCATCCACCCCAGGCGCAACGACGGCGCGAGGGTCTTGCTTGTCGTCCCCACGTACACGACCCGTTCGGGTGCCAGCGCCTGCAACGCGCCGACCTGCTGATGGTCGAACCGGAATTCGCCGTCGTAGTCGTCCTCGATGACGACGGCGCCGGTTTCCGCCGCCCACCGGGTGAGTTCCGCTCGCCGTCCGGGGGCCAGGGTGACGCCCAGCGGGTACTGGTGCGCCGGGGTGACCACCACCGCGGGACTGTCCAAAGCGGACACCGCGATCCCGTCGTCGTCGACTCCGACGCCGACCACCCGCGGACCGTTGGCCGCGGCGATGTCCCGATAGATGTGCAGTGACGGGTTTTCGAACGCGATCTCGTCCGCCCCGCGCGCGTGCAGCACCCGCGCCAGTATCGCGATCGCGTGCGAGAACCCCGCGCACACCAGGATGCGCTCGGGATCGGCGACGACACCGCGGCTGCGGGCCAGGTATCCGGCGAGTGTCTCCCGCAGTTCGGCCGCGCCGGACTCGGCCGTGTAGTCGAACGCCGACATCGGCGCCCGGTGCAGCGCGCGCCGGGTCGCCGCGAGCCAGGCCGTCCTGGGGAACGCGGACAGGTTCGGCCTGCCGGGGCGCAGGTCCCAGCGCGGCGCCGGGTCGCGAGGGATGGGCCTCGGTGGTGACGCGGGCAGCGCGCCCGCCGTCGCGACGCGGGTCGGCGCGCCTTGCGAGGTCCGCAGATAGCCCTCGGCGGCGAGGTCGGCGTAGACCCGGGTGACCGTTCCCCTGGCCACCCCGAGGTCCTGCGCCAAGGCCCTGGTCGAAGGGACCGCCGCGCCCGCCTGCCAGCGTCCTTCCCGGATGGCCGCGCGGATGGCCGCGGCGAGCCCGGTCCTGCCGCTTTCCGGGCGCCAGTCCAGATGGACGTCCATTCCCGAACTGGACCACGAATTCGCCATATGACTGGACCATACTCGTAGGCCAGTTGTCGCTAGATTCGAGGTATGACCAACCGAATCCACGTGGGCAAACGAGTGCCCGAGATCTACCAGGCCATGGCCGCACTGCAGGCCGAAGTCGAGAAGGCCGCCGCCAACGCCGGTGTGGACCAGAAGATCCTCGAACTGGTGAAGATGCGTTCCTCGCAGATCAACCACTGCGCGTTCTGCCTCGACATGCACTCCCACGACGCGCTGCAGATGGGCGAGTCGCCGCGGCGGCTGTTCGTGCTGCAGGGCTGGCGCGAGACCGAGCTGTTCACCGAGCAGGAGCGGGCGGCGCTCGCGCTCACCGAGGCGATCACGAACGTCGCGACCCTGCACGACGTCCCGGACGACGTCTACGACGAGGCCACCCGCGTCTTCACCGAGGATCAGTACCGCGCCATCGTCTGGGAGGCCATCGCGATCAACAGCTGGAACCGGATGTGCGTGACCAGCCACGCGCCGCTGCCCGAGCGCGCCGAATGACGGCGGCGCGCCTGCGGGAACTGCATGTCGCGGGCACCCCGCTGCTCCTGCCGAACGCGTGGGACGCCGACAGCGCGCGTCTCGTGGAAGCCGCCGGGTTCCCTGTCGTCGCGACGAGTTCCTTCGCCATCGCCAAAACTCTCGGGTATGACGACGGGGAGGCCGCGCCCGTGAAGGAGATGTTCGCGGCGGCCGCGAGAATCGCGCGAGCGGTCTCGGTTCCGGTGACGGTCGACGTGGAAGCCGGTTACGGCCTCGAAGCGGGAGACCTCGCGGCGAGGCTGGCCGAGGCGGGTGCGGTCGGCTGCAACTACGAAGACACCGACTACGTCGCGGGTGGACTTCGCTCACTGGAGCGACAGGCGGAACAGATCGCGAAACTGCGTGAGGCCGCCGGAGACGCGCTGGTGATCAACGCCCGTGTCGACGTCTTCGTGGGCGCCTCCGACGAGCGCGCCGTACTGGACGACGCCATCGTGCGGGCCAAGGCGTATTTCGAGGCGGGCGCGGACTGCGTCTACCCGATCCTGGCGAAGACGCCGGAAGTGCTGGGCGACTTCGTGAAGGCGGTCGCGCCCGGTGCGGTCAACGCCATGCCGCTTCCCGGCGGCCCCGATCTCTCCGCGCTCGCCACACTGGGGGTGGCGCGGATCTCGCTGGGCACGGGGCTGTGGAAGTCGGTCCGCGCCGACCTGCGGGCGAAACTGACCGAACTGACGGCGGGAAAGCTGCCGTACTGAGGAAAAGGGGAACCGGGGCGTGCGGCCGGGGGGCGTGGATGCCCGGCCGCACGCCCCGGCGACTAATGGGAGATCGCCTTTTCGGCGCCCGCGCCGGTGAGGGAGCGGACCTCCATCTCGGCGTACTTCTCCTGGTTGTGCTCCTTGGACAGGACCGTGCCGAGCCAGCCGAGGAAGAACGCGACCGGGATGGACACGATGCCGGGGTTGTCGAGCGGGAACCAGTGGAAGTCGACGCCCTGGAGCATCGAGGCGCTCTTGCCCGTCTTCGGGTCTACTGGCTTGCCCGAGACCGCTGGTGAGAAGACGATCAGCAGGACGCAGACCGCGAGTCCGCCGTAGATGCTCCACAGCGCGCCCTGGGTGTTGAAGCGTTTCCAGAACAGCGAGTACAGGATCGTCGGCAGGTTCGCCGACGCCGCCACCGCGAACGCCAGCGCCACCAAGAAGGCGATGTTCTGTCCGTTGGCGAGGATGCCGCCGAGGATCGCGACCGCGCCGATCACCAGCGCGGTGATCCGGGCGACCTTCACCTCCGAAGCCGGGGACGCCTTGCCCTTCTTGATCACGTTGGCGTAGACGTCGTGCGCGAACGACGCCGACGCCGTGATCGTCAGGCCCGCGACCACCGCGAGGATCGTCGCGAAGGCGATCGCCGCGATCAGGCCGAGCAGGATCGGCCCGCCGAGTTCGAGCGCCAGCAGCGGTGCCGCCGAGTTCACCCCGCCGGGGGCGGCCTTGATCTTGTCCGACCCGACGAGCGCGCCGGCACCGTAGCCGAGTACGAGGGTGAACAGGTAGAAGATGCCGATCAGCGCGATCGCCCAGACCACCGAGCGACGGGCTTCCTTCGCGGTCGGCACGGTGTAAAAGCGCATCAGGACGTGCGGCAGCCCCGCGGTACCGAGCACCAGCGCGATGCCGAGGGAGAGGAAGTCCAGTTTGGTCGTGCCGGTCTTCCCGTACTGGTTACCCGGTCCGAGCAGCGCTTCCCCGGCCTTGCCTGCCTTGTCCACGGCGCCCTGCAGCAGCCCGGAGAAGTTGAAGCCGTACATCGCGAGCACCCAGATCGTCATCGCCAGCGCACCGGCGATCAGCAGCGCGGCCTTGATGATCTGGACCCACGTGGTGCCCTTCATGCCGCCGATGAGCACGTAGGCGATCATGATGATGCCGACGATCACGATGATCGCGGCCTGCCCGGCCTTACTCTCGATCCCGAGCAGCAGCGCGACGAGGCCACCGGCGCCGGCCATCTGCGCCAGCAGGTAGAAGAACGAGACGGCCAGGGTGGACGTCGCCGCCGCGGCCCGCACCGGACGCTGCTTCATCCGGAAGGCCAGCACGTCGCCCATGGTGAACTT
>NZ_LQCI01000017.1 GCF_001613935.1 Amycolatopsis regifaucium | reverse complement strand
CGAGAACCCCACCGGGTTCTCCCGACCTGGGCCTTTTCTCATACCCACCCCCACGCATCCAGCCCTCTAAATGCAGGGGGCCGGGACGCGCGCGTTTAGTCCTCTAAATGCGTGAGGGGTCAGGTGGTGGGGCGGCGTAGGTGGTAGATGTCCATGATCCAGCCCTTTCGTTCCCGGGCCGCGGAGCGCGTCGAGCGGATCTGGGCGGCCAGCTCGGTCGTCAAGGGGCCGGACAGCAGGAGTTCGTCGGGCGTGCCGAGGTAGGCGCCCCAGTAGATCTCCAGTCCCTCGTCGACGAGCCGCGAGAACGTGCACTGGGCGTCCAGCATCACGAAGACGTCGTCCACGTGCGCGGGCCAGCCGGCTTCGAGACGACGGCCGGTCGTGATCAGCACCGGCCGTCCGATCTGGTTCATCGTGGTCCGGTGCCGCGCCGTCAGCGCGGCCACGCTGCTCACGCCCGGGACGACTTCGTACTCGAACTCGACGTTCCCCCGCGCGAGCACGGCGTCCAGCAGCGTCAGGGTCGAGTCGTAGAGCGCCGGGTCGCCCCAGACGAGGAACGCGCCCCGCTCGTCGGGGCCCAGCTCGCGGATCATGTCCTCGTAGACGTCGGTGCGCAGCCGGTGCCAGTCCGCGACGGCCTTCCGATAGTCGGCGGGAGTACGGTCGCGTTCGGGGTCCTGCGCCCGCACCACGCGGTAGCCGGGCCGCTCGACGAACCGGTCGAGGATCTCCTGGCGAAGGCCCACCAGGTCCTGCTTCTCCGATCCCTTGTCGAGGACGAAGAAGACGTCGGTGTCGTTCAGTCGCTCGATGGCCTGGACGGTCAGGTGTGCCGGGTCGCCGGCGCCGATGCCGATCGCGGAGATCTTCCTCATCGCCGCAGTGTGCCCGCCCCCGTTCGGCACACCCCTACCCCCATGGGGTATAAATGATGGTGATCGCTTCGTTTGTCCTGTAGAGGAGTTCGTACCGATGGCCGAAACCACCTACATCGTCAAGGGCATGTCCTGCGGGCACTGCGCCGCCTCGGTCACCGAGGAGGTCAGCGGGATCGACGGCGTCAGCGCCGTGAACGTGGACGTGGCCGGCGGAAAGGTCACCGTCACCAGCGAGGCCCCGCTCGACGTCCAGGCCGTCGACGCGGCCGTGACCGAGGCCGGTTACCAGCTCGTCTCGTGAGCACCCCCGTCAAGGTGTCGGCGTTCGCCGCGGCTCTGGTCGCGGTGTTCGTCGTCGCCTGGGCGATCGGCGACGCGGTCGGGCCGCTGAACGAGGCGCCGAGCCCGCCCGCCCCGACCAGCGAGCACGCAGGGCACCACCCGGGAGGCACACGGTGAACGCCGGCACATCCCAGCGCGTCGAGCTGGCCATCGGCGGGATGACCTGCGCCTCCTGCGCCGCCAGGGTCGAACGCAAGCTGAACAAGGTCGACGGCGTCTCCGCGACGGTCAATTACGCCACCGAGAAGGCGCAGGTCGATTTCCCGGCCGCGGTCTCGGTGGACGACCTCGTCGGTGTCGTCGAGTCCGCGGGTTACACGGCCGAGCCACCCCAACCGGACGAGGACGCGGAGCAGGCCGACGGGCTTCGAATCCGGCTCGTCGTCTCCGCCGCGCTCGCCGTCCCGGTGATCGTGCTGGCGATGGTCCCGGCCTGGCAGTTCACCTACTGGCAGTGGGTTTCGCTGGCCTTGGCGGCACCGGTCGTCACCTGGGGCGCGTGGCCGTTCCATCGGCCGGCCTGGACGAATTTCCGCCACGGCGCCGCCACCATGGACACCCTGATCTCCCTCGGCGTCGCGGCCGCCACGCTCTGGTCGCTGTACGCGCTGCTGTTCGGCACCGCCGGGACACCCGGTATGCGGCACGGCTTCGAACTGACCATGGAACGCGGGTCCGGCGCGGGCAACCTCTACCTCGAGGTCGCCGCCGGGGTGACCACGTTCCTCCTGGCCGGACGTTACTTCGAAGCCCGGTCCAAACGCCGCTCCGGCGCCGCTCTGCGGGCACTGCTCGAACTCGGCGCGAAGGACGTCGCCGTGCTCGAAGGCGGCGTCGAGAGCCGGGTCCCGATCGGTGACCTGAAAGTCGGGGACGAGTTCGTCGTGCGGCCGGGGGAGAAGATCGCCACCGACGGTGTCGTGATCGACGGCGGGTCGGCGGTCGACCTGAGCATGCTGACGGGGGAGGCACTCCCGGTCGAGGTGACCGCCGGCGACGTCGTCGTGGGCGGGACGGTCGACGTGGGCGGAAGGCTCGTCGTCCGCGCCACCCGGATCGGCGCGGACACCCGGCTCGCGCAGATGGCGCGGCTGGTCGAGGACGCGCAGAACGGCAAAGCGCGGGTTCAGCGGCTCGCGGATCGCGTGTCGGCCGTATTCGTCCCGGTGGTGATCGCGCTCGCGGTCGGCACGCTCGGCTTCTGGCTCGGGGCGGGCAGCGGGGCGGACGCCGCCTTCACCGCCGCCGTCGCGGTCCTGATCATCGCCTGCCCGTGCGCGCTGGGCCTGGCCACGCCGACGGCGTTGCTGGTCGGCACCGGCCGTGGCGCGCAACTGGGCATCCTCATCAAGGGCCCGGAGGTGCTCGAATCCACCCGGGAGGTCGACACCGTCGTCCTGGACAAAACCGGCACCGTGACCGCCGGGAAGATGAGCCTCACCGATCTGTACGGCGCGGACGAGACCGACGTCCTCCGGCTCGCCGCGGCGGTCGAGCACGCTTCCGAGCATCCGATCGCCCGCGCGATCGTCGAAGCCGCCCAAGAGCGGCTCGGTGACCTGCCGCCGGTCGAGAGGTTCCGCAACGTCGAGGGCCTGGGTGTCCTCGGCGAGGTGGAGGGCAAGACCGTCCTGGCCGGCCGCACGAGCCTCCTCGAACAGCACGGCATCACCCTCGGCGAGGAGTTTTCCCAGGCCAAGACGGCCGCCGAGGAACGTGGCGCGACCGCTGTCGTCGTCGCGTGGGACGGTGAGGCGCGCGGTGTGGTCGTCGTCGCGGACACGGTCAAGCCGACCTCCAAGCAGGCGGTGAAGGAGCTGCGGGCGCTCGGGCTCCGGCCGGTCCTGCTGACCGGCGACAACACCGGTTCCGCGAAAGCGGTCGCGGCCGAGGTGGGAATCGACGAGGTCGTCGCCGAGGTGCTGCCCGCGGACAAGGTCGAGGTCGTCAAGCGTCTGCAGGCCGAAGGCCGGGTGGTCGCCATGGTCGGCGACGGCGTCAACGACGCGGCCGCGCTCGCGCAGGCCGACCTCGGCCTGTCCATGGGGACCGGGACGGACGCCGCCATCGAGGCGGGTGACCTGACGCTCGTGCGCGGTGACCTGCGTGCCGCCGTGGACGCCATCCGGCTCTCGCGCCGCACGCTCGCCACGATCAAAGGCAACCTGTTCTGGGCGTTCGCCTACAACGTCGCCGCGCTGCCACTGGCCGCGCTCGGCCTGCTCAACCCCATGATCGCCGGGGCCGCGATGGCGTTCTCCTCGGTCTTCGTGGTCACCAACAGCTTGCGGCTACGACGGTTCGCCCGCGCCGCGTGATCAGGAACGGACGAGCCGGGCAATGGCGTCGGAGGCTTCCCGGACCTTGAGGTCGGCCTCTTCGCCGCCCGCCGCCGCGGCCTGGACCACGCAGGTGGCGAGGTGCTCGTCCAGCAGCTCGAGGGAGAACGACTGCAGTGCCTTGGTGGCCGCGGACACCTGCGTCAGGATGTCGATGCAGTACTTGTCCTCTTCGACCATCCGCTGCAAGCCGCGGATCTGCCCCTCGATCCGGCGCAGGCGCTTGAGATAGGCCTCTCGCTCGCTGCCGTAGCCCGTCATCTCGCACCCGTTCTCTCGTGGTTCCCCGGCCATCGCCCAGTATACCCTCCCCATGTATCCACCCCGGGACGGCGAAATTCGTCGATGCCAGGATGTCGAGGACGATCCGGCGGCTCCGACTCCTGCGTGAGTGGCCGGGCACCGGCCGGATGACCAGGAGGAACAGCGATGAAGTACATGATCATGATCACGATGAACCCCACCGCGTGGGACGCCCTTCCCGAGGAGGAGCGCAACGAGGTGGTCGCCCGGATCGACCCTTTCATGAAGAAGTTGTCCGAGAGCGGCGAACTGCTCGGGACCCAGGCGCTGGCGGAGCCGAAGGAGAGCACGGTGGTCCGGGTGCGTGACGGCGTCCCGGTGGTCACCGACGGCCCGTACGCGGAGTCGAAGGAGTATCTCGCGGGCTTCTACCTGGTCGAATGCGAAAGCAAGGAGCGCGCGATCGAGATCGCCGGCCAGATTCCGGACGCGCACGTCAACGCGATGGAGATCCGGCCGGTGGTCTTTTCTTCTGGTGACAACGCCTAGGTGGTCGCCGCCGCTTCGGCGCCGGCGCGGGCCGCTGACCTGCTCCGGCGCTGAACGGGCACTTCCGGTTTCGGTTCGTCGGTGATCGTCAGCGCCGTGCCGGCCTCCGCGAGCAGTTCACGGCAGCCGACCAGCTGTTTCAGCACGTCGTCGCGCAGGCGGAGGGCCACGTCGGCCTTCTGCCGCGCTTCGGCGACGAGACGCTCGCCTTCTTCGGCGGCGTCGTCGAGGAGTTTTCTTGCCCGCGCTTGGGCCGCTTCGTCCTGTGCGGCGAGCGCGCGCATGGCTTCGGCCCGGCGCAGGGTCATGGCGCGCTCGAAGTCTTCGGTGATCCGCTTCCGCTCCGCCTCGGCCTTGGCGGCCTCCTCGGTGGCGCGCGCGGTGATCTCTTCGGCCTCTTCGCGGGTGAGTTCGAGCATGCGGCGCGAACGCTCCTGCAGCGCGTCCGGCGCGATCGGTACCCGGCTGATCCGGTCGACGGTCGCTTTCAGTTCACGGTTTTCCTCTTGCGCGGCGGTGAGCTTCGCGGCGAGAGCCTCTCCGCGACGGATCGCTTCGTCGCGTTCGGCGGCCACACGTCGTAGTTCCGTTTCCACCTCACGAACGAATTCCCGGACCTGAGCGCGATTGAAACCACGCCAAGCCAGATCGAAGCCGGGCAGCTCCATTAGTCACCTCCACAGTGGGCGATCCGTCACCGGTGGGCGCTTTTCTTTGCCACACGGGGCTTTCTCTCCTCCAGTGTGCCTGATGCGATCGCGACTTGTGTCGCGGGTGGGTGATCTCTGCGCCGAACGGTCCGCACAAGCGGCGAGAAGGGTGATCCTCGAAGCGGTGGCGGTCATCGTTTTCCCCACGGGAGGTGGCCCGCCCCGACCTGTCCACAGTGGACGGCAAGTGGCCTGAATCGCCGGAACCGAACCGGCCGATCAGCCGGTCGGTGACATCGACGACAGCGCCGCGGCCAGTGCGAGCACCACGGCCACGATCAGCACCTCGACCCCGACGCTGACCCGCAGTCGTCTCAGGTCGGCGGTCACGACGCCGGAGTCGCCGCGGCCGGCGATCCCGCGCCGCACCGCGGTCCGGCTCACGTTCGCCACCAGCAGCAACGCGGCGAACCCGGTGAGCTTGAGCAGGAAGACGATGCCGTAGGACGACGTCCAGAGCGCCTCCACCGACGGGACGAGCCGGAAGCCCAGGTAGGCGCCGCTGACCACCATGATCACGATCGAGACGGTCGCGATCGAGTGGAACCGTGCCAGCGACGGCTCGGCCTCCTCCGCCGGATACCGGCCGCGCAGGAGCACGGCCAGCTGGATCAGCCCGCCGACCCAGACGGCCATCGCGCCGAAATGCGCGAGGTCGGCGCTGACCGAGAGGAACATGATCTTGTCGGCCACCGCGTGCCCGGTCGCGGAGAAACTGAGCAGCACGAGGAACCCGGCCGCGATGCCGAGGTTCTCGTAGCGCGAGCGGGATCGTTCCGGCAGGTCGACCGTCAGCAGCCGGCGCGCGATCACGGCGAGGGCGACGATCGCGGCCAGGCGCAGGAGCAGCAGTTTCCCGTATGCCACCCGTAAGGTGGCTTCGATCAGGGCCGGGTCGAAGACGGCGTCCACCCCGCGCCCCGCGACGTACGGGCCTTGCAGCAGGAAGCCGGCGACGGCCGTGACGGCCGAGAGCCCGACGCCGACGGTGATCAGCTTCCGCGCCGCCGGGTCGGTCCGGCCGGCCGGGCGGCAGACCAGCACGAACACGAGCCCGCCGAGCAGTGCGACGCCGCCGAACGAGCCCCAGCGGAACGTGGTGAACAGCGCGTCGGTCACCGGGTCCGTGCCGGTCGAGGCGGACACCGCGCCGGCCGAGGTGATCAGGGGACCGGTGCCGACGACGAACGCGATCGTGCCGCGTACCGGATGCGAGTCGGTGGAGACGAAGGCGTACTCGACGAGGTAGCTGCCTTCGGGGAGGTCGGGTTCCAGCTTGACGGCTACCTGTTCGGCGATGTCGCCCGGCTGGAACACCGGTCCGGTGACGACGTTCGTGCCGTTGGTGTCGACGACCTTGATCGAGTTCGGCTGGATGCCGATGTTCTCCGACAGCGTGAGGGAGACCTGTGCGGGCGCCGAGGTGAGCCGGGCGCCGTCGGCGGGATTCGAGGAGAGGAGTTCGACGTGGGCCGAGGCCGGGGCCGCGGCGAGCACCGCGACCCCGAACCACGCCGCCACGAGGGCGAGGAGCGCGAAGAGTCTCCTGGTCACGACGCCGCGGTCGCCAGCTCACGCCGGCTTTCGGGCGAGCACGTGCAGCCGGTCAGCTCCCGTTCGACGGCGGACGCCTTCCGGTGCACGATCATCGCGATGATCATCGGGATGGTGACGATCGTGTTGTAGAACAGGTGCAGTTCCACCCGCGGGATGAACAGCTGGATAATGCTGCTCGGCGCGGTGCCGCCGCCGAGCCGCCAGCCGGTCTGCGCCTGGACCAGCAGGAGCAGGTGTTCGATGTGGTGCCAGAACTGCAGGCCGAGGGCCAGGTTCCACCACTGCCGCGAACGGCCGGCGAAGCCCTTCCGCAGCGCGAACAGCGCGATCAGCATGACGATGGCGTAGCCGTAGTGCAGCCACTCGGAACTGATCAGTTTCGGGAACGGGATACCGAGCACGCCACGGGCGTCCGGTGTCTTCCAGCCCAGGACGTAGATCTGGAACGCCTGCACGAGATGTTCCGCCCAGTGGGCCACGACGACCACCGCGAAGACGGCGAGCGCCGCGCGGTGGTACTTCCCGTTGAGCGACGCGAGCAGGCCTGGACGTGCGGAATCGAGTGCGGCCATGAAGGGGCTCCTTGGGGAAAGACCGACCGGTGACGGATACCGACGATATCCGCCGTATCGGCGGTTTCCGTTACTCTGAATTGCGGAACTACCTGCGGATTGGGCCGTTCAGCGCACGACGATCCCGGACGGCACCTTCGGCGCGGCCGGGATGTGGAACAGCTCGGTGAACAGCTGCAGGTACTCCGGGGCGCCTTCGATCCGGACCTTGCCGGTCCGGAGCGCTTCGGCCGGAGACAGCTCGCCGCTCAGCAGATCCTTGATGAACGGGCCCAGTGGCTCGATCATCGCGTCGGCGCCCGGATGCGCGCCGTCGGCGACCTTGAGCGCGCCGTCCTCGATGATCGCGTGCAGGACCATCCCGCCCGGGTAGTGCAGTTCGTAGGTGGCGTGGGTGCCCTTGGCCTTCTCGCTCTGGAAGGTCGTGTACAGCGAGAGGATCGCCGCGTCCAGGGTGAAGACGTCCTCGGGGGTGGGCTGCCCGAGCGAACGCGCGCCCCACAGGCCGAGGTCCAGCACGATCTGGTCGAGTTCGCCGCCGTACTCGGTGAGTTCGTAGACCACCGCGGCGTCGAGCTGGGGGAGCAGGCGGCGACGGAGCACACCGGACTGTTCGAGTTCGTTGAGCCGCGCGGACAGGGTGCTCGCCGGGATCTTGGGCAGACCGGCCTGCAACTCGGTGAACCGCTTCGGGCCGAGGACGAGGTCACGGACGATCAGCAGCGACCAGCGTTCGCCGATGATCTCCAGCGCGCGGGCCAGACCGCAGAACTGTCCATAGGTACGACTGCTCATCCGCCGATCCTCACTTTCGTTCCGTGCCGGGAGTGCTGCGCGTTCACGCCGGTTCACCCTCGGAAAGCAGGCCGTGATGCAGGACCTGCAGTTCGTCGCAGGGTTCCACGCCGAGTTCATTGTTGAGCCTCGCGCGTACCTGGCGATAGGTCGCGAGGGCGTCGGATCGCCGTCCGCTGCGGCCGAGTACGCGGATCAGCTGGCCGTGCAGGGCCTCGTCGAGCGGGTTCACGCTGACCAGTGAGCGCAGCTCGCCGATCAGCTCGTGCCGCATCCCGGCCGCGATGTCCGCCTCGATGCGCAGGTGCAGGGTGCTGCGCCGCTGTTCGACCAGGTCGACCGCGTACGCCGACAGCACCTGTCCACAGTGGACGTTCGCCAGTGGCGGGCCGGACCACAGGTCGAGCGCCGACCGGAAGGCTTTCGCCGCTTCGACGTGCTCGTCCCGCAGCTGGAGTTCCCGGCCTCTCTTCTGCAGCGCCTGGAACTCGAAGACGTCCACCTGCTCCGGGGCGATCCTGAACACGTACCCCGGCGGTTTCGTCGCCAGCATGGCTTCGCCGTACGGGGCGAGGTCGTTCTCGTCGATGCACCGGCGCAGCTGGTAGATGTAGGTGTGCATGGTGGTGCGGACGCTGCGTGGCGGGTCGTTGGCCCACAGTTCCTGCACGATCGTGTCGATGTGCACGATCTTCCCCGGGCTCATCACCAGCATGGCGAGCACCTGCAGCAGCTTCGGCGTCGTCGGCGCGTAATCGATCTCGTCCCGCACCAATTCGAGCGGACCGAGCAGGGTGAAGTGGACGGGGCTTGCGGACAGGCCCGGATTCGGGTTGGGTGCCGAGCCGTGGGGCGTGTCCGATACTTCTGATCCGGCGTACATCGCAAGCGCCCTCCGGCTCGATACGCGTCGTGTCCCGTTTTCCAGTACGTCGACAGTGACAGAGCGGCGGGGCACCGGGCCAGTGAGCCGTCCACCAGGTCCCGCGTGCGTGCGTCCCGGAAAAACATGGGTTTTTCACATCCGACCCGTGAAAAGCGCACTGGCCGGTGCCCGTCCCCGCCCAGCAGGATTCGGGGGACCGAACCGACCATGGGGGTTCTTCATGCGCGAGGCATCGTCGACGTCCGGCTCGATCAACGGTGGCCTGGGGTTCAAGCGTCACCTGCGTGCGGAGATCAGCGAAGGGAACGGCGCCTACCTGTTCTCGGAACAGGGGGTCATCGCGATGCGCGGCGCGCAGGTCGCCTCGGTGGCGGCCCTGCTCGACGGCACCCGTGACCTCGACGGGCTCCTGTCCGCCTGCCCGGAGGGGATGAGCGCCGAACAGGTCACCGGCGTGCTGGCCAGGCTGGTCGAGGCGGGCCTGGTCACCGTCCATGTCCCGGAGGAGGTCAGCGGCGACGAGCGCGCGCTCGCGTACTGGGACGCGTGCGGTCTCGACGCGTCCGCGGTGGCCTCCCGCCAGAAGCCCGCGACCGCGAGCCTGACCGCGATCGGCCGCGGTGTGGACACCTCGCAGGTGGAGAACGCGCTCGGCGCGAGCGGTATCGAGGTGGTCGCGACGGCGTCGGAACTGGCGATCGTGCTGTGCGACGACTACCTCGATCCGAGGCTGGCCGAAATCGACGCGGAGCACCGGCGCACCGGGAAGCCGTGGCTGCTGGCCCGGCCCTCGGGTTCGCAGGTATGGATCGGCCCGATCCTGCAGCCCGGCCGGTCCGGCTGCTGGCACTGCCTGACCAACCGGCTGTGGGGGCACCGGCACGCGGAGGCCTGCGTACAGGAGGTGCTGGGGCACGACGGCCCGGCGTCGTTCCCGATGCCCGCCGTGCCGGCGCTGACCGCGGCCGCGTCGCATCTGATTTCCCTTGAAGCGTCCAAATGGCTGGCGGGACACCGGTATCCGGGTCAGCAGGCGGTCTGGATCCTGGACAGTCTCGACCTGCAGGGACGGCTGCACGAACTGCGCCGCCGCCCGCAGTGCCCGGAATGCGGCGACGAGGCGATCATCGCGACACGGACAGCCGAGCCGGTCGTGTTGCGGGAAGCCAAGAAGGCGACGTCGGGCGGCGGCGGGCACCGCACGCTCACCCCGGTCGAGGTGCTCGACCGCTACGGCCACCTGGTCAGCCCGGTCACCGGCATCATCAAGGAGATCGCCCGTGACCCGAGGGCGCCGGCGTTCGTGAACGCCTACCGGTCCGGGCTCAACGTCGCCCGCCGGGTACGCGGTGAGGCGGGGCTGCAGGCCGGGCTGCGCGGGGACAACGGCGGCAAGGGCGCGAGCCCGCTCGACGCGGAGGTCGGCGCGCTGTGTGAAGCGCTCGAACGGTTCTCGGCGAACTACCAGGGCGACGAACTGCGCATCCACGACACCTTCCGCGCGCTCGGCGACGACGCCGTCCATCCGAACTCGTGCATGCTCTTCGACGAGCGCCAGTACGCGGGCCGTGACGAATGGAACGCCAAGCACGCGATCTTCCAGCATGTCCCCGAACGGTTCGACGACAAGGCCGCCGTCGACTGGACGCCGTTGTGGTCGCTGTCGCGGCAGCGACGGAAGCTGATGCCGACGGCGTACCTCTACTACGGCGTGCCGCCGGAGTGCGGGATCCGCGGGATGCGCGCCGACTCCAACGGATGCGCGGCGGGCAGCAGCCTCGAGGACGCGATCCTGCAGGGACTGCTCGAACTCGTCGAACGCGACGCCGTCGCGATGTGGTGGTACAACCGGCTTCCCGTGCCCGGCGTCGACATCGCCTCGTTCGACGACCCGTGGGCCGTGGAGATGGCAGGCCAGTACGCGCGGGCAGGCCGGGAACTGTGGGTCCTCGACCTGACCGCGGATCTCGGTGTCCCGGTGATGGTCGCGCTGTCCAGGAGTATCGCCGGGCCGCGAGAGAACGTCATGATGGGCTTCGGCGCCCACCTGGATCCCAGGACGGCGCTGCGGAGGGCGGTCAGCGAGCTCAACCAGATGATCCCGGCGGTGCTCGAGAACGACGTCGAGCTCGACGATCCCGACGCGGCGCGGTGGCTCCGGCACGCTACGGTCGCGAACCAGCCGTATCTGCTGCCGGCGCCTGGACGGTCGGCGAAACGGGCCGCGGACTTCAAGTTCGTCCGGCGGTCCGACGTGCGGGACGACGTGGAATCGTTGGTGCGCAAGCTTTCCGCGCTCGGAATGGAGACGCTGGTGCTCGATCAGACCAGGCCCGACATCGACCTCCCGGTGGTCCGGGTCGTCGTTCCGGGATTGCGGCCCTTCTGGAGCCGCTTCGCCCCGGGACGGCTGTTCGACGTCCCGGTGCGGCTGGGCAGGCTCGCCGAGGCGACCCCGTACGACAGATTGAATCCCTTCCCCATGTTCTTATAGACCCGGCTGGAGCGACAGTTGAGGACAGATTCCCCCGGCGGTGCGGCCGAGACGATTCCCCTGTGGTCGCTCACCGACGACAGCCTTGTCGAAATCGGTGAGGACGGCTCGCTGGTGGTCGTCACACGGTGGGGGGAGTTCGACTTCGACCACGCCGGACCGCTGGTCCGGGAATCGTTGCGGCGGATGGCCTTGGGGCCGATCTCACTGGCGAACGTGACGTCCTCTTGGGAGCCGGTCGAGCGGGAACCCGACCTCGAAGGCGAACTGAGCTGGACGGCCGAGGGCGCCGACGCGCTGCGACAGGTGCTCAAGGAACTCGGGGGTTCCGTGGTGCACTCGCTCGGGCTCGCCGACGGGCGGGGACCGCTGCTGTCGGTGATCCCGGTGGCGCTGGCGCCGGTGTTCGACACGGAGCAGGTCCCTGCCTCCCGGCCGATCCGGTTGTCCCGCTTCTGTTCTCTGCGCTCCGACGCCTACGGGATGGGGCTGGAGTCGCCGTCGGCGCGGTACCGCGTCGTGCTGTACCAGCCGTGGGCGGTGCACGTCGCGGCGACGCTGGCGACGGCGAAATCGGTGGGGGAGATCGTGACCACCACGGGGATCGAGGCCGGGGTGGTCGGCGCGATCGTGTCGTATCTGGTCGCCGCGGGTGTCGTCCAGCTCGCCGGGGAGCACGGCCGGTTCGCCGAAGACGAAGACCCCGAACTGGGGCTGTGGTCGCCGGACGAGCTGCTGTTCCACACCACGAGCCGGACCTGGAGACCCGGCGGGCCCGCCGATCTGCCCGGGCTCGGGAAGCCGCCGGTGGTCAAGGCCGCCATCGGCGATGGGCTGATCTACGCGCTCTATCGGCCGGATCTGACCGCCAGGGCGGAGACCGATCCGACGCTGACGGCGTTGCTGGAGCACGATCACACCTGCCCCGAGTTCACCGAGAGCGTGTTGTCCGCCGAGCAGATCGGCGAATTCCTGTTCCGTGGCGCGCGGATCCGGTCGATCGGGCCCGCGCATTTCCCCAGCGGTCACAGTTCCGACGGGCCGGTCCACAGTGCCTCGCAGCGGCCTTACTTCAGTGTCGCCTGCCTGTACGAACTCGAGCTGTACGTGTCGGTGAACCGCTGCGCGGGGCTGGATCGCGGGATCTATCACTACGACCCCCTCGACCATCGGCTCGGCCTGGTCAATGACGACGAGGCCGATCTCGACGCGATGCTCGACATGGCGATGATCGGCGGCGGCAACCATCGGTGGCCCTCGGCGCTGATCTCGGTGACCGCGCGGATGCCGCGGATGGCGTCGGTGCTCGGCGGTGGCGCCTACGCCACGACACTGGCGCATGTCGGGGCGCTGCAGCAGACGCTCTACCTCGTCGCCCGCGCCATGGGGCTGGCCGCGCACGCCGTCCCGGTCGACGCCGGCGACCGCGTCGACCGCGCCCTCAAACTCGACTGGCCCGCCGAGGTGGGCGTCGGGGAATGCGTACTCGACTTCCCTGCCTGAGCATCCTCGATCGCGTGTCGAGTGCTTCGAAACAGCCGACGCGTTTGCTGACAGCAGAGGAAAAGCGACAGCGAATCCGAGGTTGGTCTTGATGCAGCTACGAACAGTCGCCACGGCGGCGAACGAGAAAGGCGCCATCGAACCCGGTCGGCTCCCCGAGCCGGCGTCCCCCCTGCAACCCGCGGTGCTGCAGGCCATCTCGTCGATGCACGCGAGGTACTTCGACCCGATCACCCTGGGCGACCTGGCATCGGAAGTCTTCGTCAGCCCGTTCCATTTCTCCCGGATCTTCACCAAGGCGACCGGCGTGACGCCGGGCCGGTATCTCACCGCGATCCGGCTCTTCGAAGCGAAACGACTGCTGCTCACGACATCGCTGACGGTGTCGGACATCGTGTGCAGTGTCGGCTACAGCAGCGTCGGCACGTTCACCAGCCGCTTCACCCGTGCGGTCGGGATGACCCCGACCCAGTACCGCGATCCCGAGGTCGGCGAGCTGCTGGTGGCGCTCGCGCCGCATTTCCAGCGGCTGCCGTCGCTGGAAGCGCTGCACAGCGCCGGAATGGGCTTTGCCTCGATGCGCGCCGGCACCGGCACGATCAGCGTGCGGGTCGAGACCCCGCGCGGGGCGGGCCCGGCCTGTGTCCTGATCGGACTGTTCGCCGAATCGATCCCGCAGTGCGGGCCGGTCGCGTTCGGCGGCCGGGCGAACGTCCTTTCGGCCGACATCGAGATCCAGAACGTTCCCGAGGGCCGGTGGACCGTCATCGCGGTCGCCGAGCACGCGGCGGGCACCGCGGCGTCGTCGTTCTCGATGGGCACACTGCCCGGCCGCGTCGACATCACCCGCTACGGCCGGGTCCACCTGCGGATGCCGATGCGCACCCCGCAGCCGACCGACGCGCCGATGGCGATCACCCTCGCCGGTGGCCCGACCTCGACCGGTAATCGCATGACCATGCCTGCCACGGAGTACCTCCGCGCGGTGGCCTGAGGCCTATTCCCCGGTTCTCCCGGTCACGCAAACCGGGAGAACCGCGGGCGCAACCGTGGAGTAGCTGGGGCATCGCCGCGCATGTGAGCCTTTAACCAGTCCGCAGAATTCGAATCCACCCGATAGGGGGAGAGTGCGTTGGGCAATGGTTGGCGCACGTTAAGACGTCGCATGATCACACCGGACGTCTCCGAGACGTCGCTGGAAAAGCGGGGTTTCCACAAGAAGAGCCCAGCCGCTCAAGAACTGCTGGAGACCGTGGGGGAGAAATTCCTGCTCGGTTACGCGCACGCGGTCGAAGCGCGTGACACCGGGCAGGCAGAAGAATGGCTGGAACGCATTCCGGTCAAATTCCGTGGCTTCGCCTACGAAGGCGCCGGAATGGGTTACGGAATGCTGGACGGTCTGCCGGGCGGAGGCCGCGGGCATATCGCGGACTTCCTCGACGGCCCGGCCGAGAAGCACGACTACATCATCTACGTCGGCGTCGGCTGGGCGATGGCGCGGTTGCCGCGGTTCCGCTGGCCGTCGGCCGAGGACTTCGATCCGTTGCTGCGCTGGCTGGTGCTCGACGGGTACGGCTTCCACCAGGCTTACTTCAAGACCGCGAAATACATCGACGGTCAGTTCCAGGACCCGAACTTCACCTGGCCCGCCGGCAACGACGGTTACGCGTTGCGGGCGATCGACCAGGGCATCGGCCGGGCGCTGTGGTTCATCTGCGGCACCGACGTCGATCTGGTCGCCGACACGATCGCGCGATTCCCCAAGCGGCGGCACGGAGATCTTTACGCCGGAGTCGGGCTCGCCTCGACCTACGCGTGCGGCGTCACCGGCGATGAACTGCTGAAGCTGGCGGAATTCGCCGGTGAGTATCGCGGGAACCTCGCACAGGGCAGCGCGTTCGCCGCCGAGGCCCGCATCCGCGCCGGGCTGCTGATCCCCGAGACCGAGGTCGCCACGCAGGCGATCTGCGGGCTGCCTGCCGAGCGCGCCGCGGCCATCACCCAGGAGGTCCGCCCGGCCGTGGTGGTCGACGGCGAACTCCCGGCTTTCGAAACCTGGCGACAGCGCATCGCCACCGAGGTACTCACTTCGGCTGAGAAGCGGAGCTGAAGATGCAGAGATCATCCGACCGTATCGGCGCGCTCTTGGCCGGAGGCCCCGCGATCACGGCGGCAGGGCGCCCGGCAACACAACCGCAGGTTCATCGAGAAGTGGCGCCCTGGCGACGTGATCGCGGTAGCGCGCTGACCGGACAACACGGAGGTGCAGGCAAATGACCGCGACCTTGGGCTGGCTCCGCAAGCAGCTTGCGGGCATCGTGGCGCTGTTGCTGATGGCGGGACTGTTCGTGGTGGCACAGCTGCCCACGGTCTCGACCGCCGAGGCGGACACCATGGCCTCGAAGTACGCGTTCGAACCCCTGACGATCGCCTTGCCGGAGGCGGCGAAGAGCCAGTCGATCCGGACGGTGAACAAGGAATACGAGCACATCCGCGCCTGGATCTCCTCGGTCGGTGCCGCGGTGGCGGTCAACGACCTCGACGGCGACCAGCTCGCCAACGACCTGTGCTTCGTGGACCCGCGCAGCGACCAGGTGGTCGTCACCCCGACGCCGGGCAAGGGCGGCGACCGGTACGCGCCGTTCGCCCTCGACGCCGCGCCGCTGCCGATGGGCAAGTACATCGCGCCCATGGGCTGTGTGCCCGGCGACTTCAACGAGGACGGCCGGGTCGACCTGCTGGCCTACTACTGGGGCCGCACACCGATCGTGTTCCTCGCCAACCCTTCCGCGACGACGCTCGCCACGAAGTCCTACGTGCCGGTGGAATTGCTCCCCGGCAACAACGTCAAGAACGGCGAGTACGCCGGTCCACTGTGGAACACCAACGCCGCGACCGTCGGTGACTTCGACGGCGACGGCCACCAGGACATCTTCATCGGCAACTACTTCCCCGACAGCGCGGTGCTGGACGACCGGGTCGACGGCGGGGTCGAGATGAACAAGTCGATGTCGCACGCCGACAACGCCGGAGGCAAGTACATCTTCCGGTTCACCGGTGCCACCACCCAGGGCGACCGGCCCTCGGTCACCTTCCAATGCGACGACCAGGCCATCCCGGCCGACGCCCGCGGCGGCTGGTCGCTGGCGGCCAGCGCCACCGACGTCGACGGCGACAACCTGCCGGAGCTCTACATCGGCAACGACTTCGGTCACGACCGCCTGCTGTACAACAAGTCCACGGCGGGAAAGACCTCCTTCGCCGAGGTGAAGGGCGTCCGCGGCGCCAACGAGCCGAAGTCCAAAGTGGTCGGTAACGACTCCTTCAAGGGCATGGGCGTCGACTTCGCCGACCTCGACCACGACGGCCTCTACGACATGTACGTCAGCAACATCACGACGTCATGGGGCATCGAGGAAAGCCACTTCCAGTTCATGAACACCGCCAAGGACACCGCGGATCTGCGCGGCCGTCTGCAGGGCGGCGAGGCACCGTGGGTGGACCGCAGCGCGCAGGCGGGCACCGCGTGGTCCGGCTGGGGCTGGGACGTCAAGATCGCCGACTACAACAACAGCGGCGAATCGGTGATCACCCAGGCGACCGGTTTCGTCAAGGGTGACGTCAACCGCTGGCCGCAGCTGCAGGAACTGGCGACCTCCAACGACGAACTGCTGAAGCACCCGTACTTCTGGCCGAACATGGTCGCCGGTGACGACGTCGGTGGCGACCACACCCTGCACTTCTGGGCCAAGAGCGCCGACGGCCGCTACACCGACCTGGCCCCGCGCCTCGGTCTCGCGGTCCCGGTGCCCACCCGCGGTATCGCCACCGGTGACGCCGACGGTGACGGCAAGCTCGACTTCGCCGTGGCCCGCCAGTGGGAGCAGCCGATCTTCTACCGCAATGTCAGCCCCGACGCGGGTTCGTACCTGAACCTGAAGCTGGTCCACGACAAGCAGTCCCCGGACGGCGCGCTGAAGGCGGCAGGCACCGCGGCGATCGGCGCGCAGGTCACCGTCATCACCCCCGACGGCAAGAAGTACATGGACCGCGTCGACGGTGGCAGCGGCCACTCCGGCAAGCGCAGTCACGAGATCCAGATCGGACTCGGCAAGGTCACCGGGCCGGTGAAGGCGCGTCTGCAGTGGCGCGACCTGACCGGGCAGATCCGTACGCAGGAGATCCAGCTGACCCCGGGCAGCCACACGCTCCAGCTCGGCACCCAGGCGAAGGAGAAGTAACCGTCATGGCAGAGCAGACACTCGCCGCACCGAAGAGCAACAAGACGATCACGGCCCTTCGCCGGTTCGCGATCTCGATCACGGTCTTCAACATCATCGGCTACACCGTGCTCGGCTTCGAGCAGCCGTGGACCTACCCGTTCATCGCACTGGCGACCGCGTACACCACGGAAATCCTGCTGGAGATCATCGGCGCCCGGGCACAGGGCCGTCCGGTCCGCTTCCGGGGCAACGGGTTCAAGGGCCTGGTCGAGTTCCTCTTCCCGGCCCACATCACCGGTCTCGCGCTCAACATGCTGACCTACGTCAACGACCAGGTACTGGTGATGATGTTCGGCGTGGTGGTCGCCGTCGGCGCCAAGTGGGTGCTGCAGGCACCGGTGCGCGGCAGGCTCCGGCACTACATGAACCCGTCGAACTTCGGCATCACCATCATCCTGCTGGTGTTCCCCTGGGCGAGCATCGCGCCGCCGTACCACTTCACCGAGCAGGTCGACTCGTGGGTCGGCTGGCTGATCGTCGGCATCATCCTCGTGTCGGGCACCGTGCTCAACGCGATGCTGACCCAGCGGATGTGGCTGATCGGCGCGTGGCTCATCACCTTCGCGCTCCAGGCGATCATCCGGGGGCTGGTGTTCGACACCGCGATCCCCGGCGCGCTCGGGATGATGACCGGCGTGGCGTTCGTGCTCTACACGAACTACATGGTCACCGACCCGGGGACGACGCCGTCGAAGCCCGCGTCGCAGATCCTGTTCGGTTCGGGGGTGGCGCTGGCCTACGGGTTCTTCATGGTGGTCCACGTGGCCTACGGCCTGTTCCTCGCCACCGCACTGGTCTGCCTGATCCGCGGCATGTTCCTGTGGGGCCTGCACTTCTCCAAGAAGGCGACCGAGAAGTGGGAAGCCGAGCAGGCGAAGTCGGCCGAAATCACGACCCTGCCCAAGCCGGCCGAGAAGCCGGAAACGGAAACCGGGGCCGTGGCGGCATGACCCGGCAGGTGAGTACGCCAAGGGCGGTGCCGCCGGGGCCGCCGCGCCGAGCGACCTTCGGGCTGCTGAAGAAGCTGTTCACCGACCGGCTGGCGCTCATGTCGGAGTCGGCCCAGGTGCACGGGGACGTCGTCCGGATCGCGATCGGTCCCAAGACGATGTACCTGGTGAACCACCCCGAGCTGGCGAAACACGTGCTCGCCGACAACGCGGCCAACTACCACAAGGGCATCGGCCTCCAGGAGGCGAGGCGGGCGCTCGGCGACGGGCTGCTCACCAGCGACGGCGAGATCTGGAAGAAGCAGCGTCGCACGATCCAGCCGGTGTTCCAGCCGAAACGGATCGCGCGGCAGGCCTCCGTCGTCGCGAACGAGGTCGAAGTCCTGGTGAAACGCCTCCGGGACACGACCGGGCCGGTGGAGATCCTGCACGAGATGACCGGGCTGACCCTCGGTGTGCTCGGCAAGACACTGCTCGACGCGGATCTCGGCGGGTTCGCCTCATTGGGGCACTCCTTCGAGGCCGTGCAGGACCAGGCGATGTTCGAAGCGGTGACGCTGAGCATGGTCCCGCAGTGGGCGCCGCTGAAGAAACAGCTGCGGTTCCGGGAGTCGCGGGACGACCTGCGCCGGATCGCCGAAGAACTCGTCGAGCAGCGGTTCGCGAACCCCGTCGAGAACGGTGAGGACGTCTTGTCCCGCCTCATCGACTCGGCGGGGACGCGCGAGCAGATGCGGGACGAGCTGATCACCCTGCTGCTGGCCGGGCACGAGACGACGGCGAGCACGCTCGGCTGGGCGTTCCACCTGCTCGACGAACATCCCGACGTCGCGGCGAAACTTCGTGCCGAGGCGGATTCGGTACTGGGCGACCAGCTGCCGACCCACGAGGATCTGCACCGCCTGCCCTACACGGCGCGCGTCGTCGAAGAGGTCATGCGGCTGTACCCGCCGGTGTGGCTGCTGCCGAGGGTGGCCCAGGCCGACGACGAGATCGGCGGCTACCACATTCCGGCCGGTTCCGACGTCGTCGTCGTGCCGTACACGCTGCACCGGCATCCGGCCTTCTGGCCGGAGCCGGAGAAGTTCGACCCGGACCGGTTCGACCCGGACCGGCCGAGCGGGCGGCCCCGGTACGCCTACATCCCGTTCGGCGCCGGGCCGCGGTTCTGCATCGGCAACAGCCTCGGCGTGATGGAGGCCGTTTTCGTGCTGACGATGGTCCTGCGCGACCTCGAGCTCAGGAAACTCCCGGGCTACGACGTGGTTCCCGAGGCGATGCTGTCGCTGCGGGTGCGCGGTGGGCTGCCGATGACCGTGCACACCAGGAACAGGAGGTAGGTTCCGTGGAAGCGGACGAACAGGCCAAGGTGTCCACTTTGGAGGCCTACGCGGACACGATCTTGCCGGGGGAGAAGCGGTTTCCCGGCGACCACGCGATCGCCGGCGCGGCGCCGGGGCCGGGCGCGGTCGTGGCGGGCGCGCTCGACCTGCTGCACACCGAGGCGACCGGGGTGACGGTCGGGTTGCCGTATCTCGCGCAGTCCCTCAACGAGCACGCGAAGGTCTACGCCAAGGAACACGACCTCACGCTCGCCGAGGAGCTGCCTCCGTTCGTCGCGCTGTCCTTCGCGGACAGGACGGCGCTCGTGCGGTCGCTGACCGCGCCGGGACATCCGGAGAAGGACGGCTGGGTCAGCCTCGCCTTGTTCTGCAACATGTCCTTCGACAGCGCGGCGCACAAGCACACCGCCGAGGCCATCGCCGAGGGCCACCCCGGGCTGCTGGCGATGGGATACACCGCGCCGGACGAAGACGGCCTCTGGCGGTTCCCGAAGTTCTCGTATCGCCGCGAACTGGCGAAACTCCACCCTGACACCACGCCATCCGGGAGCCCCGCATGACTGCCTACGACAAGACCGACGTCGTCATCGTCGGCAGCGGGTTCGGTGGTTCGATCCCCGCCTACCATCTGGCCGCGGGCGGGGCGAAGGTCACCGTGCTGGAGCGCGGGCCGTGGCTGGAGACCAAGGACTTCGAGCACGACTACCTGCTCGGTTCGTCCTACACCCGGGCGTTCGATTTCGTCGTCGGCGACGGGATGAGCGTGCTGGGCGGCAACTGCGTCGGCGGTGGCAGTGTGGTGTACTTCGCCGCGATGCCGCGGGCGCCGAAGTTCGTCTTCGAGCGGCACGGCAGCATCGGCCGCCGGATGTGGCCTTCGGCGATCACGCGGGACTCGCTGGAGCCTTGGTACGACCGCGTTTCGGATTCGCTGCCGGTGTCCAAACAGGACTGGAACGACGTGTCCTACGCCGGTGGGCTGTGGGCCGCGTTCTGTAACCACTCCGGCCGTACCGCGAACCCCGCGCCGGTCGCGGTGGACAACGACCGCTGCGTCAACTGCAACTTCATGATGGCGGGCTGCCGCTTCGACGCGAAGCGCTCCCTGCTGACCAACTACCTGCCCGCCGCCCTCGCGCACGGTGCGAAGATCCGGCCGCTGCACGAGGTCCAGCGCATCGAGCGGATCGACGACGGCGACTACCGCGTGCACTTCAACATCGTGGACGACGAGGACTACCGCGTGCACTCCGGCGGCGGGACGATCGACGCGAAGATCGTCATCATCGCCGCCGGTGCCGGTGCGACGCCGGTGATCCTGCAGCGTTCGGAGTCCGCGCTGGGCACCATGCCGCACGCGGTCGGCCGGTACTTCTCGGGCAACGGTGAGCGGCTCAACACCGCGATCATCGACGAGGAGCGGGTCCGCGAGGTGCTCGGACTGTCCCGTGAGGACGGAAAGGTCTACGAGGCCAACCACATCGGCAAGGGCCCGACCGTGGCGAACTGGGACAAACTCGACGGTTCGCTGCCGGAGTACGAGCGGTACTCGCTGGAGCAGCTGTACTTCCCGCCGGGGCTGGGCACGATCCTCGCGCAGGTGCCCGACGGCGACGAACCGCGCTGGTTCGGGGCGCAGAAGAAGGAGATCCTGAAGAAGTGGGCCTCCTGGCTCACGATCTTCCTGATGACCGAGGACGACAACGAGGGTGTCTTCGGCGCTCCGCCGCCCACCGGCAACGCCTACCGCATCTCGCAGCAGATGCTGGGCCGAGGACCGCTGAAGTACGATCCCACGCCGAACACCCTGCACGGCTGGTCCCTGGCCGACGCGGAGTGCAAGGAGATCCTGGAGAAGGACGGCCTGGCGAAGGTCTCGCCGTGGACCAACGACGTCGTCGGCGCGTACACCGTGCACCCGCTGGCCTCGTGCCGGATCGGTGACGACCCGGAGACCTCGGCGTTGCACCCGAACCACGAACTCCGCGACCATCCGGGGATCTTCGTGACCGACAGCGCTTCCGTGCCGGGCGCGCTGACGGTGAACCCGGCGATGACGATCGCGGCGCTGGCCGAGCGTTCGGTGCCGGGAATCGTGCGGGCGCTGCAGGCACGCGGGGTCGACGTCACCTACGGCGCTCCGGCGCCGGACGGTTCGATCACCGGCCGCCGGGCGGTCAGCAAGCTGTCACTGGTAGCCGGCAGCTGATCATGGCCCCCACGCCGGTGAAACTGGCTTTGCGGCGGGCATTGCGCGACGTCCGGTACGTCCGGCCGGTGTCCTACGGCCGGGCGACCGGGCTCGTCCGTGACGTCTATCGTCAACTCGAGCGGGACTTCGGCATGCTGGCCCCGCCGGTGGCGCTGCAATCGCCGTCACCACCGGTTCTCGCGGCGAGCTGGCTGATGCTGCGGGAATCGCTGGTGGCGACGGGGGCGACGAGCCGGGCGGACCGGGAGGTCGTCGCCACGCTGGTGTCGCAGGCGAATTCGTGCCCCTTTTGCGTCGAGGTGCACGGCATGGCGCTGGATTCGCTCGGCCACTCTTCGGTGGCTTCGGCGATCGCCGCCGGTCGTCCCGTGGCGGATCCACGCTCTTCGGCGACGTTGTCGGGGGCGGCCCACTCGGAGCTGACCGCGGTCGCGTTCGCGTTCCACTACCTGAACCGGGTGGTGAGCGTGTTCCTCGGACCGTCGCCATTGCCTCCGTCCGTGCCGGATTCCGCACGGGCGAAGGCGAAGGCGGTGCTCGGCCGGTTCCTGAAACCTGTCGAAGACGCGCCGCCCGGTGACTCACTGGAGTTCCTGCGTGCCGGTTCCCGGGATTTCGCCTGGGCTGAGGGTAATCCGGTCGTCGAGGATGCCTTCTCCCGTGCCGAAGCCGCGTTTTCGGCGCTGGAGATCTCTCCCGTCGTGCGGGATGTCGTGTCGCGCGAAATGTCCACATGGGACAGCTTACCGCCCGGCTTGAGCCGTTCGTGGGTGGACGTCACCGACGATCCGGCCGCTCGGCTGGCCTTGGTGGTCGCGAAAGCGCCCTACCAGGTCGACGACGCCCTGGTCGCCGCGGCGGGGCTGGGCGATCGAGAGCTGATCGAGCTGGTCGGGTGGGCGAGTTTCGTTGCCGCGCAACGGTGTGTGACCACGTCCGCGCATTCAGAGGACTAAATGCGGATTCGCCGGTCCGCCTTCAACAACCTGAGAGAAGACCCGCCACCCGGCTGCGGTTCATGCTTGACCGGACTGCAGATGCGGACGGCGGCAGTGCTTCTGGGGACAGCGGCCCGGCGCCGAGGCCGGATTCCATGACTTGAGTGGTTGAGAGCTAGGGGAGTGCGGTGGCATGAGCGTTGAGCGGATTTCGATTGTCGGTATCGGTCTCCGATACCCGGACGCCGGTTCCCCGGATGAACTGTGGGAGAACGTCCTCGCCGGCCGTCGGGCGTTCCGGAGACTGCCCGACGAGCGGATGAACCTTGAGGACTACTACTCACCCGACGCAGGAGCGCCAGACCGCTTCTACGCCAAGAAGGCCGCGGTCCTGCGTGACTACGAGTTCGACCGGATCAAGTACAAGGTGGCCGGCAGCACGTTCCGCTCGACCGACACCACGCACTGGCTCGCCCTCGACGTCGCCGCGCAGGCCTTGGCCGACGCCGGTTTCCCCGAGGGCGAGGGACTCCCGAGGTCCGCGACCGGCGTGGTCATCGGCAACAGCCTGACCGGTGAGTTCTCGCGAGCCAACATCATGCGGCTGCGCTGGCCCTACGTGCGCCGCACGATCGCGGCGGCGCTCGCCGAGCGCGGCTGGGCCGACGGGGACACCGCCGAGTTCCTCCACGATCTCGAGGCGCAGTACAAGGCGCCGTTCCCGGAGATCGACGAGGACACGCTCGCCGGCGGGCTGGCCAACACGATCGCCGGCCGGGTCTGCAACTTCTTCGACTTCGGCGGCGGCGGGTTCACTGTGGACGGTGCCTGCTCCTCGTCGCTGCTTTCCGTGGTCACCGCGGCGAACGCGCTTTCGGAGGGCGACCTCGACGTCGCCATCGCCGGTGGGGTCGACCTGTCGATCGACCCGTTCGAGGTGATCGGTTTCGCCAAGACCGGCGCGCTCGCCAAGCGCGAGATGAAGGTCTACGACGCCGACTCCAACGGTTTCTGGCCCGGCGAGGGTTCCGGCATGCTCGTGCTGATGCGTGAGGACGACGCGATCGCGCAGGGCAAGCGGATCTACGCCTCCATCGGCGGCTGGGGTGTCTCCTCCGACGGCAAGGGCGGCATCACCCGGCCCGAGGCGTCGGGGCATCGGCTCGCGCTGAAGCGGGCCTACGACAAAGCCGGGTACGGCGTCGAGACCGTCTCCTACTTCGAAGGCCACGGCACCGGGACCGCGCTGGGCGACGCCACCGAGATCGAGGCGCTGTCCACCGCCCGCCGCGACGCCGATCCGCTCGCCGACCGTGCCGCGCTGAGCACGATCAAGGGCAACATCGGGCACACCAAGGCCGCGGCGGGGGTCGCCGGGCTGATCAAGGCGACGCTGGCGGTCTATCACCAGGTCATCCCGCCCGCGACCGGCCATTTCGACCCGCACGAGTCGCTGGTCGGCGACTCCGCGCGGATGTACGTCCCGGCCGACGCGGGGCTGTGGCCCTCGGACCACCCGGTCCGCGCGGGGGTTTCCGCGATGGGGTTCGGCGGCATCAACTCGCACGTCACCGTCACCGAGGCGCCGGGCGCGGCCCGGCGCAAGGAACTCGACGAGAAGACCCGCTCACTCGTCGCCGGACGGCAGGACAGCGAGCTGCTGCTGCTGGACGCCGATGACGCCGCTTCGCTGCGCGGCCGGGTCAGCGGGCTGCTGGAGGTCGTGCCGAAGCTGTCGTTCGCGGAACTGTCCGACCTCGCCGGCACGCTTTCCGCGGAACTGTCCGGAAAACCGGTGCGGGCGGCGGTCGTCGCGACCAATCCGGAGGACGCCGAGCGCAAGCTGGCCAAGCTGCTCGACCTCCTCGGCGAGGGCGAACCGGAGGTTTTCTCCGCCGGTGAAGGCATCTTCGCCGGTTCACGTGCCAAGGGACCGAAGATCGGGTTCCTGTTCCCCGGCCAGGGTTCCGGGCACGGCACGGTCGGCGCGGTGCGGAAACGCTTCGCGGGCGCCGACGACATCTACCGCGCCGCGGGCCTGTCCACCGGCGCCGACCAGGTGAGCACCGACGTCGCCCAGCCGCGCATCGTCACCGGTTCGCTCGTCGGGCTCCGCGTGCTCAAGAGCCTGGGGATCGAGGCGCAGACGGCCGCGGGCCACAGCCTCGGTGAGCTGACCGCACTGCACTGGGGCGGCGCGCTCACCGAACGCGAAGTCCTCAAACTGGCCAAGATCCGCGGCAAGGTGATGGCGACCGCGAGCGCCGGCAACGGTGCCATGGCGGGGATCGCGGCCGCGCCGAACGTCGTCGAGCGGATCGCCGACGGGGAGGACGTCGTCATCGCCGGGTACAACGCGCCCGAGCAGACCGTCCTTTCCGGACCGGCGGACGCGATCGAGCGGGTGGTCGCCTCGGCCCGCGCCGAGGGCGTCACCGCCACCCGGATCAACGTCTCGCACGCCTTCCACTCACCCGCGGTCGAACCGGCTGCCGAAGCGATGACCGAGGAACTCGCCGCGTTCGACTTCGCCCGGCTCGACCGGCCCGTGGTGTCGACGGTGACCGGCGACGTCCTGCACGCCGCCGAGGATCTCCGCGATCTGCTGCGCGACCAGGTGGTCCTGCCGGTCCGTTTCCGTGAGGCTGCCGCGAAGGTCGCCGAACGCAGCGACCTGGTGATCGAGGTCGGTCCCGGCCGGGTGCTCACCGGGCTCTTCGGCGAGATCGCGCCCGGCATCCCGGTACTCGCGATCGACACCGACAGCCCGACGCTGGCCGCGGTGCTGAAGGTCGCCGGTGCCGCGTTCGCCTTCGGTGCTCCGCTGGAGACATCGGCGCTGTTCGCCGGTCGTGTCGTGCGGTCACTGCCGGTGGACGGCGAGTTCTCCTTCCTCGCCAGCCCGTGCGAGGCCGCGCCGTCGATCGGCGCGGAACTGGCCCGCGACCGCGTCGCCGAACCCGCCGAGGCGGCCGCTGCGGGGGAGGCCTCGGAGAACGGGGGCAGCAGCACCCTCGATCTGCTGCGCAAACTCGCCTCCGAACGGGTCGAACTGCCGCTCGAAGCGGTCACCGCCGATACGCATCCGCTCGACGACCTGCATCTTTCGTCGATCACCGTGGGCCAGCTGGTCAACGACGTGACCCGTGCGCTCGGCCGTCCGGCGCTGGAGGGCATGCCGAACTTCGCGACCGTCTGTCTCGGTGAACTCGCCGAGATGATCGACGAACTCGCGCAGACCGCCAAACCCGCCGACAGCAACCAGGCCGAGGTGGCGGGGGTCGGACCATGGGTCCGGCCGTTCGCGGTCGAGTACGTGGTCGCGCCGAAACCGGCACCCGATCTCACGCCGGGCATCTCCACCGCCGAGTGGACGGCGTTCGCCCCGGCCGGTCACCCGCTGGCGGAGCCGCTGCGCGCGGCGCTGGCCAACGCGGGTGTCGGCGACGGTGTCCTCCTCTGCCTGAACGAGGACAGCGACGCCGACGACGTCGGGCTGTTCCTGGACGCGGGCCGCGCGGTACTGGCCGCGCCCAACGGCACGCGGTTCGTCGTGGTGCAGCACGGCCTCGGCGCTTCCGGGCTGGCGAAGACACTGCGACTGGAAGACCCGTCGGCCCGCACCACGATCGTCGATCTCGCCGACGTCGACCCGGTCGATCCCGGAGCCATCGGCGCCGCGGTGTCCACTGTGGTCACCGAGGTCGCGGCGACGAACGACTTCAGCGAAGTCCGCTACGACTCCGCCGGTGTCCGGACGGTGCCGAAGCTCGGCGCGCTGAAGCCGTCGGAGTCCGAAGGGACCCCGCTGGGTACCGACGACGTCCTGCTCGTCACCGGTGGCGGCAAGGGCATCACCGCGGAGAGCGCGTTGGCGCTGGCCAAGGACTCCGGCGCGAAACTGGCGCTGCTGGGCCGGAGCGATCCGGCCGACGACGCCGAACTGTCGGAGAACCTCGGCCGGATGGCGGCGGCGGGCATCACCTACCGCTACGAACGCGCCGACGTCACCGACGACCGGCAGGTGGCGGACGCGATCGGCCGGATCCAGGCCGAATTCGGCCCGGTCACCGCGGTCCTGCACGGCGCGGGCCGCAACGAGCCCGCCGCGTTGTTCTCCCTGACCGAGGAGACCTTCCGCAAGACGCTCGCACCGAAGATCGGCGGTCTCAACGCCGTCCTCGACGCGGTCGACAAGGACAAGATCAAGCTGCTGGTGACCTTCGGCAGCATCATCGGACGGGCGGGCCTGCGCGGTGAGGCGCATTACGCCACGGCCAACGACTGGATGACCGAACTGACCGTGCGCTTCGGCCGCGAACACCCCCAGGCGCGGGCGATCGCGCTCGAATGGTCGGTCTGGTCCGGTACCGGGATGGGTGAAAAGCTCGGTGTGGTCAGCGCGTTGATGCGCGACGGCATCACCCCCATCCCGACCGAGGAGGGCATCGAGATCCTCCGCCAGGTCGTCGGGGATCCGGCGGCCCCGTCGGTACTGGTCGTCTGCGGCCGGACCGCGGGGCTGGCCACCCTGCCGGTGGAGAAGCGCGAACTGCCGCTGAACCGCTTCGTGGACCGTGCCGTGGTCCACTACCCGGGTGTCGAGCTCATCACCGAAGCCGACCTTTCCGCGGGCAGTGACCCGTATCTGGCCGACCACCTGCTCGACGGTCAGCTGCTGTTCCCGGCGGTGATCGGGATGGAGGCGATGACCCAGGTCGCCAAGGCCACCCTGGCGGCGGAAAGCCTGCCGGCGCCGGTGTTCTCCGACGTCGAATTCCTGCGGCCGATCATCGTCTCGCCAGGCGGGTCGACCACCATCCGGCTCGCCGCGCTGGCCAGGGACGCCGAAACGGTGGACGTGGTGCTGCGCAGCGGGGAAACCGGGTTCAGCGCCGACCACTTCCGCGCCCGGCTGCGCTTCAGCCGTCCGGATCCGCTCGGTGAGCCGGTGGTCCGCGACGTCGCGCTGCCGCCGGTCCCGGTCGACCCGACGACCGAGCTCTACGGCACGGTTCTCTTCCAGGGCAAGCGGTTCCAGCGGGTCACCGGCTACCACCGGGCCAGTGCGCGGCACGCGGTCGCGGAGATCGCGACCGGCGCCGAGGTCGACTGGTTCGCGCCGTTCCTCCCGCAGGAACAGCTGCTGGCCGATCCGGGCACCCGCGACGCGATGATGCACGCGATCCAGTGCTGCGTCCCGGACGCGACGCTGCTGCCGCAAGGGATCGAGCGGCTGTACCTCGCCGAACCCGGCGAACAGCATCCGGAATACGTGCTCCTCGACGCCCGCGAGCGGTCGCAGGACGGCGACAGCTACCTCTACGACCTCGACGTCCGCAACCCCGACGGGAAGCTCGTCGAGCGGTGGGAAGGGCTTAAACTGCGCGCGGTCCGCAAGCGTGACGGTGCGGGACCCTGGGTTCCGTCGATGCTCGGGTCCTATTTGGAGCGTTCCGCCGAACGGCTGCTCGGTTCGTCCCGGGCGATCGTCGTCGAACCGGACCCGGTGGGTGTTCCGGTCGAGACCACTCCGGAACGGCGAGCACAGACGGCACTGGCCGCCGGCCGCGCGGTCGACGCCCCGCTGGAGATCCGCTACCGCCCCGACGGGAAACCGGAGGCCGACGGCGTCGAGGTGAGCGCGTCGCACAGCGCCGACCTCACCCTGGCGATCGCCGGTAGCGGCCGGATCGCGTGCGACGTCGAAACCGCGATCGAGCGGACACCGGAGGATTGGGCGGGTTTGCTCGGCGAGGATCTCCTCTCCGTCGGGGAACTGCTCGCCGCCGACGCCCGCGAACCGCTCTCGGTCGCGCACACCCGGGTCTGGAGCGCGCTGGAATGCGTGCGCAAGACCGGCGACATGACACAGGCGCTCACCGTGCACCGGGTCGATCCGGACGGCTGGGCGGTGCTTTCCCACGGCAATGCCCGCATCGCCACCTGGGCGACGACCGTCAACGACCGGACCGATCCCGTCGTCTTCGCGGTGCTCCAGGGAGAGGAAGACTGACATGGCCGACTACTACGAGATCCTGCACACGGTCGGATTCGAAGAGACCAACCTGGTTGGCAACGTCTACTACGTGAACTACGTGCGCTGGCAGGGCCGGTGCCGCGAGATGTTCCTGAAGGACAAGGCACCCGCGGTACTCGAAGAGGTCCGCCGCGACCTCAAACTGTTCACCCTCAAGGTCGATTGCGAGTTCTACGCGGAGATCACCGCGTTCGACGAGCTGTCCATCCGGCTGCGGCTGGAGGAACTCACCCAGACCCAGATCCAGTTCACCTTCGACTACGTCCACCTCACCGACGAGGGGGAGCGCCTGGTGGCGCGCGGACGGCAGCGGATCGCGTGCATGCGCGGACCGAACACGGCGACGGTGCCCAGCCGGGTGCCCGAGCAGCTGCGGGAAGCGCTGGCCCCGTACGCGGTCAACGGCAAGGGGGAGTGACGTGGGCACTGTGGAGCCGGCAACGGATGCTCAGGAACCCTCGCGGCCGGTGCTGAAACGCCTGCCGACGCCGGCCGCGAGGCGCCGGTTGTCGGCGCAGGCCGGGCTGCGGGAGGTGATGGGCCAGTTCGCCACCGGGGTCACCGTGCTGACCGCCGGCGGCGAACGGGCACACGGGATGACCGCCAACGCCGTCACCTCGGTGTCGCTGGAACCGCCGATGGTGCTGTGCTGCGTCTCCCGCGCGGCCCGGATGCACGACGCGATCGTGACGGCGGGTTCCTACGCCGTCACCGTGCTCGCGTCGGACCAGAAAGACCTCGCGAAGTACTTCGCCGACTGGCGCCGCCCGGCCGGGCTCGCGCAGTTCGATTCGGTGGACTGGACGGCCGGCCCGCAGACCGGTTCCCCGCTGCTCGACGGCGCGCTGGCGTGGCTGGAATGCGAACTCGCCGAGGTCTACGAAGGCGGCGACCACTCGATCTTCCTCGGCCGGGTGGTCGCGTCCAGCCGTGGCACCGCGCAGGACTCACTGGTCTTCTACAGCGGCGGCTACCACCAGATCGACGGCCGTATCCGCGCCTCGGCCTGACGCGAAAGGCTTGAGAGGAAGGAAAACATCATGACCACCAACGAATCCGCCACCGCCCGGCCGGACGAGACACCGGCGTCGGTGCACTCGCTCGACCGGGCGCCGGTGGTGACCACGATGCCTCGGCTCGGACGGGGGGTGTGCTGGCGCGACATCGTGCGCGAGATCGAACTCGACGAGCTCGAGCGCGAGACCCGGATGAAGGAGGCGGCGTGACCCTGCAAGGCGATCCGGGCGCTCAGCGCACGGAGGATTCCGAGGTGGTGCCGCTGCCGGAGGACCGGCTGCGGCGCCCCCGGATCCCGAGGGCGACCGACGGGCAGGTGATCCCGCTCGCCCGCGGCGCCGAACCGGTGCACCCACCGGAACCGACGATGCCGTTGCTGCGCGGCCAGCGCGACGAACTGCGCGAGCACATCGTCGACGGACGGCTCGACGGCATCCGGCGGCAGCACTCGCTCGGCAAGCACACCGCGCGCGAACGGCTGGAACTGTTGCTGGACCCCGATTCCTTCACCGAGGTCGAGCTGTACCGGCGGCATCAGGCGAGCGGTCTCGGGCTGGCGGAGAACCGACCGTACACCGACGGCGTCATCGCGGGCTCGGGCACCATCGACGGACGGCGTGTGTTCGTCTACGCGCAGGACTTCACCGTCTTCGGTGGTTCGCTCGGCGAGGCGCACGCGGCGAAGATCCACAAGGTGATGGACCTGGCCATCGCCACCGGTTCCCCGCTGATCGGGCTCAACGACAGCGGGGGAGCGCGGATCCAGGAAGGCGTCATGGCGCTCAACGGCTACGGCGGCATCTTCCGTCGCCAGGTCGAGGCGTCCGGCGTCATCCCGCAGATCAGTGTGGTGCTGGGGCCGTGCGCCGGCGGGGCGGCTTATTCGCCCGCGCTCGCGGACTTCGTCTTCATGGTGCGGGACACCGCGCGGATGTACCTGACCGGACCGGACGTCGTCGAGACCGTGACCGGAGAACGGGTCAGCCACGACGAACTGGGCGGCGCGGACGTGCACGGCGCGTCCTCCGGCGTCGCGACCGTGGTGCACGACGACGAGGAATCCTGCCTGGCCGACGTCCGCTATCTGGTGTCGCTGCTGCCGTCGAACTACCTCGACCCGCCGCCGCGGGAGCCGTCGCAGGACGCGGGCAAGGACCGGCGCCCCCGGTTCGCCGAACTCGTCCCCGTCGAGCCGAACCAGCCCTACGACATGCGGGACGTGTTCGCGGAACTGGCCGACGACGGCGAGTTCTTCGAACTGCACGAGCGGTGGGCGCGGAACGTGCTGTGCGCGCTCGCGCGGATCGACGGCCGCGTGGTCGGCCTGGTCGGCAACCAGCCCGTGGTGTTCGCCGGCGTGCTCGACGGACCGGCTTCGCAGAAGGCGGCACGGTTCGTGCGGTTCTGCGACGCCTTCAGCATCCCGCTGGTGACGCTCGTGGACGTCCCCGGATTCCTGCCCGGTGTCGAGCAGGAGCATTCCGGGATCATCCGGCACGGAGCACAGCTGCTGCACGCCTACTGCGAGGCGACCGTGCCCCGGATCCAGGTCATCCTGCGCAAGGCCTACGGCGGCGCGTACATCGTGATGGACTCGCGGTCCATCGGGACCGACCTGTCGCTGGCCTGGCCGACCAACCAGATCGCCGTAATGGGCGCGGAGGGCGCGGTCAACGTCCTGTTCCGCAAGGACCTCGCCGCCGCGGCCGACCCGGCCGCGTTGCGCGCCCACCTGGTCGCCGACTACACCGAAGAGTTCATGAACCCGCAGTACGCCGCCGAACGGGGTCTCGTCGACGACATCATCGACCCGGCGGACACCCGTTCCGCCGTCGCGCGGGCGTTGGAGATGCTGCAGGACAAGCGAAAGGCGGCACCCCAGCGCAAGCACGGCAACCACCCGATCTGAACGGGGAAAGCATGCCACCATCCGAAAAGGACTTTTCGGTGCCGGTGTTCCGGATCCTGCGGGGGGATCCGGAAGACCTCGAACTGGCGGCACTCGTCGCCGTCTTCGGCGCGCTCGCTTCCGCGGCGGTGCCACCCGCCGTCCCCGTGTGGTCGGCGTGGTCCGCGCGGGGGCGGGCGGATTGGCGCACTTCCGTCTTGCGTTGAGGGGTCGTCCGGGATCAATCGGACGCTCGGGTGCCGAGGAGTGTCCCTTGCGGACTCTGATGGTCGCCGGTCTCCGTGGGAACACTGCTGCCCTGCGTCGAGGCATGATGTCCTGAAGGGCCTCCCTTGAGACCTTCAACGGCTCAAGGGAGGCCCTTCAGGACACACCACATTTTCTGCCCCCCTCATAACCCCCGAACCCCACTCGCGACCCGTTTCGTGCTCGGACCCGCTCACGCGGCGCGGGCGGTCGCGAGCCGGTGTGCCGCCTCGGATTCCCGCCGCGGCGGATACGTGCTGTGGTGGCTGTGCACGGCGACGTAGAGGATCCCGCCCGCCACCACCGTCTCCAGGCCCGTTCGCTCCCCGGCCTCGAACGGGCCGCCGCAGGCCGCACAGGTCCGCTGCCGCTCCACGGCGCTCACGACCGGTCCCTTTGTTCGGGTGCGCCCGGGTCGGGCCAGGACAGGCCCAGCAGCTCGACGTCCAGTTCGTCGTCGGCGTAGATTTCGTACGGGTCTAGGCGTTCGGTCATGGCGGGCTCCTTGGGTTTTCCGTGTACTACCAGAGCACTACCGGTACCCCCTCACCGTCGACTCGTTATTTGCTCATCGCGACCTCCAACCGGCTTCGAGTCCGCCGCGATCGCACCCCGATCGGTGCGGTCCATCCTTGGTTGTCAAGTGAGCGGTTCATCGAAGGCCGGGAGGAACGTCATGACGGCACAGGTGCGAATTTGGGTCGTGACCGATGATTTCGACCCGCGCGGGACAGCCGGGGCCGACGAGACGGTGTCGGTCCCGGAACCACGGCGGGCCGCCGAAGACGAGTCACCGGCCGAACACATCGTCCTCGGTTACAACTAGCGGACCTGAGCGGCGACCAGTACGTACAGCACGAACAGAGAAGACCACCGGGTACCGCGGACGGGAGAATGAAGATCGTCCGCGACCCGGCGAGACCTCGAGGAGGCCTTCGGATGGCTATGCGCCTCCAGCTCACGTCGGGTTTGCAGGTGCTGGAAGAATGGGCGATCAACGCTCCGCAGGCCGATCGCAATGTTATCTACGAAGCCCTCTTCGCGGTAGCCGACGGATCCGCTTTTCTCATCTACGACATTTTCGGAGATGGCCGGGATCCGCATCAGTTCATCATTCTGGTGAAACACGACCTCGTCATCAGGATAGGGCTCAAGCGGACCGATTCCTCGTTCGAGATCGTCTATATCGGTGCCTTGGAGCACGGCACACCCGCCGCGGCCTGGGCCGAGGACGCGGACGAGTCCTGACCTGGTACCGCTGAACGGACCAGTCCGAAACCGCGTTACCGGCAGCCTTTCGCACCAGTGCGTCGTGCGTTCCTCATCTTGACACCATCCGGGTCACCGTGAAATTCTTCCGGTGTTTGCGGATGGGGGAATTCTGCCGACCGGTGCAGTAGTGCGGCGCAGCTGAGCAGGTAGCCGACTGGGCGCGGGTCATCGAGGTATGGAGGCACGAAAATGTCGTCACCCGAATTCCCAGGACTGGACGTTTCCACGCGGGTACGCGCACGTGACATTCAAATGGCGGGGGTCGCCGATGTCCGCCGCCGGGTGCTGATGATCTCCGGCGCCATCGACACCACCGACCACGACGTCTCGGTCAGTGTCAACCTGCCGGAACCGGGCCGTTGGCAGGTGATCAAGTCCGAGACCAACCTGACCGACAAGACCTGGGTCGCGATGCAGGTCGTCACCGACGAGGATTCGACGTTCGTCAACGACGCCGACACCCTCGTGCTTTCCCGCCAGTTCTCGAAATCCTTCATGACGCCGGATCAGCGCCGCCTCACCTTCTACGACGGTGAAGTCCGCCCTGGCGAGGCCGTGTTGAAGGTGTACTCGCTGGACGCCGGCGGCCGGAAGCCGACCTACTCCTACTCCCGCTACAGCCCGATCGCGACCGACACCGCCGAGCAGTCGCAGCAGACACTGGAAGAACTGATCAGCAACGGGATGAAACAGCGTCCCGTGATCGAGCTGATCGTCCCGGTGACCGTGATCGGCTGAGCACGCCGGTGATCACCTTCGTCCCGAAGCCCCACCTGCTGGAATCACCGCGCGGGCGCGAGTGGCCTGCTCTTCCGGCCACCCGCGCCGCCGTCACCCCCGCCCCGCCGTCCGGCGCCGACGTCGTCATCGTCGGGGCAGGCCCGGCCGGGCTCGCGGTCGCTTCCGCGTTGTGGCACCACGGCGTGCGCGACCTCGTCGTCGTCGACCGCGACGGCCGCCCTTGCCGCCGGTTCTTCGACCGCGTCGACCTGCTCGGCCAGCGGGTGCTGCGTTCGCCGTACGAACACCATCCCGGCGTCGAGGGCTACCGCGACTGCGAGTTGCTGGACTTCGCCCGGCTGCACTGGTCGGTGCTGACCCCGGTGGAACGCCGGGAGATCCGGATGGCGCAGGCCGGGCACCGCTCGGTCGTCCCCGTCGACGTCTTCGAGGCCTACTGCGCGCATCTCGCCGCGAGTCACCACGTCACCGAACGGACCTGGCGCGGTTCGGTCCGCGAGGTGCTGCCGACCACGGACGCGGTCACCGTGCGCGCCGACCGGTTCTCCGTCACCGCCCGCCAGGTGGTGCTGTGCCTCGGCGAGGAACGACGGCCCGCTCCGGACACCTGGTGGGGCGGCGGCCATCCGCCGCCCGGCGTGAGCTACTGGGACGAACCCGTACCCGGCGGCGGAAAGCGGCTCGCCGTCGTCGGCGCGGGCCTCACCGCCGCGCATTTGCTCTCCACCGGGCTCGCCCAGGGCCACGAGGTGCACTGGGTGGTCCGTGAAGCAGGCGAGCGCTATCAATGCGCCGACGTCAATTCGTCGTTCTTCCGCCCCGAAGGCCGCGCCCGCTTCGACGGCGTGAGCTGGTCCGACCGCCTCGAACTGATGGGCCGCTTCCGGCGCGCGTCGATCATGTTCGAGTTCCGGCCGATGCTCGAAGCCGCCGAAGCCGAGGGACGGCTGATCGTGCACCGCGGCAAGGCGATCACAAAGGTACGGCCAGGGGTACGCCTGCACCTCGAAGACGGCGAGACGGTCGCCGTCGACCACGCCGTCCTGGCCTTGGGCACGGTGCCGTCGATCGGCGACGGTCTGCTGCCCGACGAGGCCGTGCTCGACCGGGGCGGCTGGCCGAGCCTGGACGAGCGCACTTTCGCCTACGTCGGCGCGCCCCGGGTCTTCGCCGTCGGCGCGGCCGCGGGGATGGCACTCGGCCCGGCCGCCCGCAACATCGACGGCCACCGCGTCGCCACCGCCAGGGTCGCGGCCACGGTCGCGGAAAACCTGCGCACGGGAACCTCGCCGCGGGTCGCCACGAAGGACGTCGCCCGTGTCTGAGCCCTACGACTCCCGGTTCACCCTTCCCTCCGTCGACGACGCCCCGTCGACGGAGGCGGGGGTGATCCTGATGGGACTGGACGCCGAACGACTGCTCGCCGGCGTCGGGCTCGCGCGGATCGCCGACGAGCCCGGGCTGGTCGCGCTCGCCGTGGACCAGGCGAGGCACGACGCACTCAACCTGGACACCGGCGCGCTGATCGAAGCGGGCATCACCCGCTGGCGCGCGGTCCGCCCGCTGATCGAGGCGGGGCCGGAGATGACCACGGCCGGTTCGCTGCGCAAGGAATGGGAGCAGGCCACGGCCAGGGTCACCGCCACGGTGGCCGGGCTGGGGCCGGCGTCGGTCGCCTGCCTCGCCGCCTGCTGGCTGCGCCGCGAAGACGTCGACAAGTTCGCCGAACCCGGGCGGACGCCGGAAAAGGGGAGTGCACGCGATGTCCTATCTCGAATCTTTGCCGACTGACGCCACGCTGCTGCAGGTGTTCCAGAAGTTCCCGGCTCCGGCGTCGCGGCTGCTGGACTTGCACGAACTCGTCATGCGGGCGCCGTCGGCGTTCGATGCCGGCGAACGGGAGCTGATCGCGGCGTACGTCTCCGGTGTCAACGATTGCCAGTACTGCCACGGGGTCCACACCGTCACCGCCGAGGCTTTCGGTGTACCGGAGGGGCTTCTGGCCGCCGCACTGGCCGATTTGGACTCTTCTCCCGTGGACGGGCGGATGAAGCCCGTGCTGGCCTACGTGGGCAAGCTGACGCGATCGCCGTCGAAGATGACCGATGCCGACGCCGAAGCCGTGTTCGCGGCAGGCTGGGACGAGGCCGCGCTGCACGACGCCGTCCTCGTGTGCGCGCTGTTCAACTTCATGAACCGGATGGTCGAGGGGCTCGGGATCCGCGCCGACGCCGCCTACGCGAAGACCTCGGGTGTGCGGCTGAAGGACGGCGGTTACGCGGGTCTGGCGCGGCTGCTCGATTCCTGAGCCGGGCGCGGCCCAAGCCGGTCCGGCAAATGACTACGCCATTCGTGGTCACCCGAGGCCTGAATGACCACAGCCCGTCATTGTCGCCTGATGGGAGTGCCTGATCGCGCTCAGTCACGGAATCTCCCCCGATTACTCCATTGGATAGCCACCCGCGCGGAAATGGCGCATTCGAAGAGAACCTTCTGGCGTAGGCGAAAAGCACGACTTCGCGATGATGCATGGCACTGGTCGACGACCGGCCCCGGGCAGCACCATCTCTTCATCGAAGGAACACCCCGATCACCTCCGAAACGTCTGGGAGCCACTCGATGAAGAACGCTGTGACCGACAACGTCCGCTCGCTTTTCGCCGTACGGGGAATCGATACCGGTTCGGCCGGGAATCAGGTCGAGCTCGTGATCGACCGGTTCGACAACTGGACCAACCGGCCGAGTGGTCAGGTCTTCGATTGCTTCACCGGCGCCTGTTGCACCGCCCCGCCCCTGGCCGAGGCGAGCTGAGCGCACCCCACCGGCCGTCTCTCGCACCCCGAACGCGAGAGACGGCCGGTTCCGGGTGCGCACCACCATGGTCAGGGGCGACGGAAAGTCACCGACCACTTACCAGCCCGGTGGCCGCATAACCCGATCGTCGTAGCGTCCACGATGTGGATGCCACTTGACCGATACCACTCGCCACCCGAACGGTGGAACGCGTTCTGTCCGACCGTGTTTATCTTGGGTCACGGGGGCCGTGGTCGGAGGGGCGGCGCGATGGTGATCAGGGTTCTGGTGGCCGAGGACATGCACATCGTCAGGGGGGCGCTCGTGGCGTTGCTGCGACTGGAACCGGATATCGAGGTGGTGTCCGAAGTGGCCTCCGGTGACGAGATCCTCACCGCCGCGCGCACCTCGCGCATCCAGGTCGCGGTCATCGACATCGATCTTCCCGGCAAGGACGGCCTCACCGCGGCCACCGAACTGCACGAGCAGCTTCCCGAGGTCAGAACGCTGATCCTGACCAGCCTCGGCAAACCCGGCACACTCCGCCGCGCACTGGCCGCCAAGGTCAACGGGTTCCTGTTGAAGGACGCCCCCGCGGAGAAACTCGCCAACGCCGTACGCGGGGTGGCGGCCGGGCGGCGGATGGTCGACGGCGATCTGGCGCTGGCCGCCTGGGACACCGTGGACTGCCCGCTGACACCGCGCGAGATCGACGTCCTGCGGCTGACCGCGGAAGGCCGCGACACCCTGGAGGTCGCGGCGAAGGCCTTTCTCTCCACCGGGACCGTACGCAACTACCTGACCACGATCGTTTCGAAGCTCAACGCGCGCAACCGGGTCGACGCGATCCGGATCGCCAGGGAGTCCGGCTGGATCTAGACCGGGACCACCGCGCGCAACCGGAACCGCCCGTCGGGTTCGACCCCGGCGGTCAGTTCGCCGCCCAGCCCGGCGACACGGTCGGACATGTTCGTGATGCCGCTGCCCGGCGCCTCGACCCGGACCGGCTTCTCCGGCGTCGCCTGCCCGTTCTGGACGCCGTCGTTGACGATGTCCAGCGCGACGCCGCCGCCGACCCGCCGCACCGCGATCTCACAGCGTTCGACCTTGCTGTGCCGCAAGACGTTCGTCACCCCCTCGCGCAGCACCACGGCCAGCACCGTCCGCACCGTCGAGGGCAGGTCCCCGTGCTCGAACTCCAGCCGCACCTGGACGTCGGCGGCCGTCAGCACCGCCTGGGCCGAGCGGGACTCCTGGTCCAGCGACAGCTCCCGGTAACCGCTCGCCACGGAGCGGACGTCGGTCAGCGCCTGCCGGGTCAGCCCGAGGATCTCCAGCAGCTCGTCGGAGGCCCGGGTGGTGTCGATGTCCATGATCCGGCTGGTCAGCTCGCTCTTCAGCGCGATCGCCGAAAGGCTCATTCCGAGCAGGTCGTGCAGATCGCGGGCGAAGCGCAGCCGTTCCTCGGCGACCGCGACCTCGGCGAGGCGTTTCCTGGTCTCGCCGAGCTCGGTCACCAGCCGGATCAGCCAGATGAGCCCGAAGACCATCAGCCCGGTGTTCAGGATGGACGCGACGCTGTAGAAGCCGCCGATGAAGTCGGTGCCGTATTCGATCCGGATCAGCAGGACACCGGCCGAGGTCGCGGCGAACGCCGTCCAGCCTGCCAGCGGCGGCAGCACCAGCAGCGCGGTGCCGGCGAACAGGCTCGGCAGGCTCACCCAGGCGTTCCCGAGCGGGATCAGGGGCAGGAAGATCAGGCAGGCCTGGACGAAGAGCAGCGCGTAGCTCTGCCGCGAGCGCAGCCGGACGTTCGGCCGGGCGAAATAGGACAGCTGCAGGGTGATCAGCGCGGTGAGATAGCCGGCGGTGAGCGTGAGGTACCAGCCGTCGTCGGTCAGCATGAAGGCCCGCGTCATCGCGGAGAGACCGAAGAGGATGAAGACCACCGTCAGCGTCCACTGGACGTTCCTGGCGTCGATGCTCGACCAGTGCTCTGGGGCCTGTGCCAGCGCCGTCTCGGTGGGTTCGACCTGGTCGGGCACCGGGAGTTCCGCGCGCAGCCGCCACCGGCCGGCCGCGTCCGGGCCCGCGCTGAGCGTGCCGCCGTGCCCGTCGACCTCCTGGGCCACCCCGCACAGGCTCTCGGCCGTTTCCGCCGGGACGTCCTCGTGCGCCGTGCCGTCGTGGACGATCTCCAGCGCGACCCGCCCCTCGTGCGCGCGCACGGTGATCTCGCAGTGCTCGACGCCGGTGTAGCGGAGCACGTTCGTGACGCCCTCCCGCAGCACCTTCGCCAGCAAGGTGCGCAGCTTGACCGGGAGTTCGACCTGCTCGACGTCGAGCCGCACCGCGACGTTCGACGCGGAGAGCAGCGACACCGCGGTCCGTGATTCCTTGTCGAGCGACAGCTCCCGGTAGCCCCTGGCCACCGACCGCACGTCCGACAGCGTGCGCTGGGCGATCCCGGTGATCTCGGCGAGTTCCCCGCGCGCCCGGTCCAGCGATTTGCGCAGCAGCCGGTGCACCAGTTCACCCTTGAGCGCGATCGCCGAAAGGCTGAGCCCGAGCAGGTCGTGCAGGTCCCTCGCGAACGCCAGCCGTTGCTCGGCCACCGCGCGCCCGGCCAGTTCGGTCCTGGCCTGGTGCAGCTCGGTCACCAGCCGCGCGAGCCAGGTCAGCAGGTACACGACCAGCGCGTAGAAGAGCGCGGTGACGCTGTCGAACACCGCGCCGAGCCAGGTGTCGTCGTAGGCCCACAGGATCCACATCGTCCCCGCCATGAGGACGGTGAACACCGTCCAGCCCGTCCGCGGCCGGAAGAGCAGCAGCGCGCTGCCCGCCGCGAGGGTGGTCAACGAGCTCAGCGCGGCCTCGAAGTGCAGGGTCGGCAGATAGGCCAGGCACGCCTGGACCACCAGCATGACCTTCGCGAGCCTGGTGTCCAGGCGGACGGCCGGGCGGCTGAAGTACAGGAGCTGGATCGCGAGCACGGGGCCGACGTAGAGCACGGCGAGCATGCCCTGCCAGAAGTCCAACCCGGGCTGCAGCAGCACCGAGAGCAGACCGAACAGGCACGAGTTGACGAAGACGACGGTGATGATCAACCCGGCGAGGAACAGCGCCCGCCGGGGGCGCCGGTCGATCCCGGCGGTCCCCAGCGGCTCGGCGGTCACCGCGAGCTGTTCCGGCACAGGCACCCCAGTGATAGGAGGAGACGTCTCAACTTTGTCGTGTTTCGCCCTCACGACGGCCAAGGACGGCCGCCGCGCGACCTTCCATCGCGGTGTATTCGGATCCTAACCCATCCTCGTTACCCCGGTTGGTCTTTCCGGGTAAGGGAGAACGGCGGACAAGAGGACGTTTCCCGCCTGGGGACAAGAAAATCCCGTCGGTCACCCGGGCGGGTGTGGGGCGTTCGGACCATGCGGACGATCCCGTGACACGCCACGATGGAAGACGTGCGCCGAATCCTCCGGTTCCACTGTGTACGCCACGCCGGGACGGCCTGTCGCGGCGCCGGGGGACCGGTGGCCTTAAGCTCGGCGCATGGCCAGGTATTTCGACGTGCATCCGGAAAATCCGCAACGACGCGCGATCGGACAGGTCGTCGACATCCTGCGCGAGGACGGGCTGATCGCCTACCCGACGGACTCCTGCTTCGCGCTCGGCTGCCAGCTGGGGAACAGGGACGGGATCGACCGCATCCGGAGTATCCGCAAACTCGACGACCGACACCATTTCACCCTGGTGTGTCAGGACTTCGCCCAGCTGGGCCAGTTCGTGCACGTGGACAACGCGGTCTTCCGCGCGGTCAAGGCGTCCACACCGGGCAGTTACACGTTCATTCTCCCGGCGACCAAGGAGGTCCCGCGCCGCCTGATGCACGCCAAGAAGAAGACGGTCGGTGTGCGCATCCCGGACCACGTGGTCACCCAGGCGCTGCTGGGCGAACTCGGCGAACCACTGCTGTCGAGCACGCTGCTGCTGCCCGACCAGGAGGAGCCGATGACCCAGGGCTGGGACATCAAGGAGCGGCTGGAGCACGTGGTGGACGCGGTGATCGATTCCGGCGAATGCGGGGTCGAGCCCACCACGGTGATCGACTTCTCGTCGGGGGAACCGGAGATCGTGCGGCGCGGCGCCGGCGATCCCTCGCGCTTCGAATGACCGCGAGCCGGCACCCCGGTCGTGGTGCCGGCCCGCGCGCGGTTCCGTTCTCGTCAGTGCGTGACGAGCCCTTCGGCCTTCGACGGGGCCGAGGGGATGTGGAAGAGCCGTGTGAACAGCTCCAGGTAGGCCGCGTCGCCCTTGATGGCCACCGCGCCGCAGGTGAGCGAGCTCGCGGCGTCCAGTTCGCCGTTCAGCAGCTTGAGCATGAGCGGCCCGCGCGGTTCGATGACGAGGTCCGGATCCGGATGCGGGCCCTCACCCGCCGTCACCGCGCCGTCCTCGACCACGGCGTGAACGATCATCTGGTCGCCGTAATGCAGCTCGAACGCGCCACGGACGCCGTGGGCCTCGTGCGGCTGGAACGTCGTGTACAGCGAAAGGATGGCGGCGTCGAGGGTGAACAGGTCGTTCGCGGCGGGCTCGGTGAGCGACCGCGCACCCCACAGGCCCAGCTGCAGCAGGATCTGGTCGAGGTCGTTGCCGTACTCGGTCAGCTCGTAGACCACTCCGGCGTCGAGCTGCGAAAGCACCCGGCGCTGGACGACGCCGTGCTGTTCGAGTTCGTTCAGCCGGGTCGACAGGATGCTCGTCGGGATCTTCGGCAGGCCTTGCTGGAGTTCGTCGAACCGTTTCGGGCCGAGCACCAGGTCGCGGATCACGAGCAGGGACCAGCGTTCCCCGATGATCTCGAGCGCGCGGGCGAGGCCACAGAACTGGCCGTAGGTGCGAGCGGTCATGCTTTACTCCTCAACTTCCTGACTCTGGTGACGGGGTGGTGTTCGTTCACCGGTCGGCGTGCTCAGCGGACCGGGTTTCCCTCGGAGAGCAGTTCGCGGTGCAGCTCTCGCAGTTCGGCGCAGGGTTCCACCCCCAGTTCGTCTTCGAGCCTCGCCCGCAGCCAGTGGAAGGACGCGAGCGCGTCGCTACGCCGTCCGCTGAGGCACAGCGCGCGGATCAGCTGGGCGTGCAGGGTCTCGTCGAGCGGGTCCGCGGTGGTCAGCGAGCGCAGTACGCCGAGCATCTCCCGGTGCCGTCCGGACCGGATCTCGGCCTCGATCCACAGGTCACGGGCATTGCGCCGATGCTCCAGCAGATAGACGGTGTACGCGGCCAGTGTCGGTCCACAGTGGACGCTGGCCAGGGGTGGGCCGGACCACAGGTCCAACGCGGTACGGAACGCGTGCGCGGCCGCCGCGTCGTCGCCTCCGGTCAGCAGTTCGCGGCCGAGCCGGTGCAGGCGCTGGAACTCCGACACGTCGACCATGGCCGGGTCGAGGTCGAGCCGGTAGCCGGGCGGGCTGGTGACCAGCAGACCGCCTTCGCCGTCAGGGTCGAGGTGACGGCGAAGGTGGTGGACATAGGTGTGCAGCGTGCGGCGGACGCTGCGCGGGGGTGTGTCGTTCCACAGCTCGTGGACCAGCGAATCGACGTGGACCGTCTTGCCGGGCCGGATGAGCAGCATCGCCAGCAGTTGCAGGAGTTTCGGCGTGGTCGGCGCGCGATCGGCCCCGCCGGAGTGCAGTTCGAGCGGGCCGAGGAGTCGCGCGCGTACCGTCACTTCGTCCGGTTCGGTACTCGTCCCGTGCATCCCTGCCCCCTCCGCCGAACTCCCCCTCTGTGACGATGACAGAGGGGGAACCTTCGGAACAGTGCCGGAAATACCGGGCAAACCATGATTTTTTCGTTGTCCCGCATGCGATCGTCATGACTTGGCGCGCGGAACCGGTTGTGGCAAACGAGAAGACGCGCGCGGTCAGAGCCAGTCGGAATCGGTGGCGATGCGGATGGCGTCGACCCGGTTGCGGGCGTTGAGTTTCGTGACCACCGTGGCGAGATAGTTCCGCACCGTGCCGGGCGACAGGAACAGCTCGGCCGCGATGTCGGCGACCGTGTACCCGTTCGCGGCGAGGCGCAGGATCTCCGCTTCCCGCGGGGTCAGCGGGCAATCTTCCGTTTCCCAGGCGGACAACGCGAGTTCGCTGTCGATGACGCGGCGCCCGAGGGCGACGGAGCGGACCGCGTTGGCGAGCTTGTCGGCCGGCGCGTCCTTGAGCAGGAAGCCGTTGACCTTCGCGTCGAGCGCGCGGCGCACGGTGCCCGGACGGCCGAGCGAGGTGAGGATGAGCGTGCGGACGCACGGGAGTTGCTGGTAGAGCTCGGAAGCGGCGGAGAGGCCGTCTTTGGCCGGCAGGTCGATGTCGATGATCGCGACGTCCGGGAGGTACTCCGCGGCCATCGGAAGGATCTTGTCGCCAGAGCAGACCTCGGCGACGACCGCTATGTCCTGTTCGAGGTTCAGCAGTGCGACCAAGGCGCCGCGAACCATGTGCATATCCTCGGCCAATAGGACTCGGATCACTCCGACCTCCTCTTTCCCCCAGAAGTGCTAACTCTCAGTGTAGCCAGCAAACCCGGAAGAGTGAATATAAAACGCACGATTCAAGGTTGTACTATTTCCGGCGCTCTGGTCGGCGGCTTCAGGGCCCGGGTGAGCTGCGGAGATGGCGAAGATCGGACGATCATGGGCGGATCGCTGATGAGCGATCGATCGATTACTCGGTGTCAGGTCAGAAGACGGTAAAATTTCCGCCATAAGTGCTTTTCATTCGCCGGTGAGTACGGTCGGCTGTGGTGAATTCATCCGGCGAACGGGTGAATTCGCCATTCTTGCCGACGGGGTGTGGACTGTTCGGAGGTACCGGCCGAGACCTCGATCGGCCATCGAGCGCACGGCGAGCACGGCGTGGTCTCCTCGGCGGGAGCCGAGTTCGCGCGCGAAGCCGACACTATCCACAAAGGACGTACGTGATGACTTCATTGCTGGGTGCCCTGCGCAAGGTCCTGTTCGCGCCCTCGCTGGCTTCGGTCGGCTTCGAGGGACGCGGCTTCGGGATCCCGCCGACGACGGCGACCGCCAGGCTGGAGTCGATCCCGCAGGCGGTGGTGTGCGGGTTCGAATGGGGGATCGACGCTCCGGCGCTGTGGGAGGCCGAGCGGCGGCTGGACATGGTGGAGCCGGAGATGCGCGGGTTCGCCTACGAGGGCGCGGCGATGGCGTTCACCATCCTGGACGTCATGCCCGGCGGACGTAAGGACCGTACGGCCGAACTGATGAGCGGTCCCGGCCGTCCGCATCTGTTCCTGACCTACATCGGCATCGGCTTCGCCATGGCGCGGCTGCCCCGGCCGCTGTGGAAGAAGGTGCTGCCGGAGCTGGACGGCGTGCCGTACCACCCGACGATGAGCTGGCTGGCCGTCGACGGCTACGGCTTCGACCGCGCGTACTTCGACACCCGCAAATGGGTCGACGAGCAGTTCGTCCCCGCCCCGTACGCGTGGGCGGGCGGGCCGTCGTACTTCGCCCGCGCCTGCGACCAGGGCGTCGGGCGTGCGCTGTGGTTCATCAACGGTGCCGATCCGGGGAAGGTCGCCGCCGCGGTGAACCGCTTCCCCGCCGGGCGCCGCCCCGACCTGTGGAGCGGTGTCGGGCTGGCCTCGACCTTCGCCGGCGGCTGCGACCAGCGGGGACTGACCGTGCTGCACGAGGCGGCGGGGGAGCACCAGGACGAACTCGGCCTCGGCGTCGTCTTCGCGGTGAAGGCGAGGACGTTCTCGTCGTTCGTCCCGCCGCACACCCGTCGCGCCGCGCGGACGCTCGCCGGGCTGAGCATCGAGGAGGCCGTCGACCTCGCCGACCGGACCGAAGTGGCCGAGAACGCCGCGGACGGCACCCCGGCCTACGAACTGTGGCGGCGGAACATCCGCGAGGCCTTCGCTCCTTCTGCTGGCCGCCTCTCCGCCTGAGGTCCCGTGAACGTCATGAGGGGTCCCCATCGGACATCTTTCGTCCGTTGGGGACCCCTCATGACACCAGGTGAGGATCAGGCCGCGTGCTTGAACGGCCTCGGCCGGTGCCGCAGGTCGGGCAGCGCGAGCAGTACCGGCGGGTCGAACAGGCGCTTCGGCCGTACCCGCAGGTCGGCCAGCCGCGCGGTGACCCCGGGTTCGACGGTGATCGGGCCGTGGTGACCGGTGAATCCAGCGCCGCGACGCGTGAGCGGTCCGGTCACACAGTGCGCGACGAGATGCCAGGTGCCTTCCGGGACCTCGGCCAGCTGATAGGGGCCGGGGGCCTCGATGACCGCGTAGCGCACAGGCGCGCCTTCCGGGATGCGCGTCGGGAAGAGACCGACGAAGACGAGGCCGGGCGAGATCTCCGGCGGCGCCGAAACGAAACCGCGGACGATCGCCGGCTGCGCGCCGGGACGGGGTTCACCGGCCAGCCGGTGCTGGAAACCGCCCTGCTGGCGGTACGCGGAGGGGGAGAGGCCGACGCGGCTGCTGAACCGCGTGCTGAAGGTGCCGACACTGTTGTAACCGACGCGGTGGCTGATGTCGGCGACCGTGATCGAGGTCGTCAGCAGCAGGCGTTTGGCCTCGTCGAGCCGCAGCGCGGACAGGAACCGGCCGGGCGAGACCCCGGTGGCCTGCTGGAACACCCTGGTGAAATGGAATTTGCTGAACGTCGCGGCGCGGGCGATGTCGTCGATAGTGAGCTCTTCCCCCAGTTTCTCGTTCATGGCCCCAATGGCTCGCTCCACGGCTCGCCGGACAGTCTCATCCATTGTACCGTCCTTTCGATCGAGGAATTCTGGCGTGCTTTACGGTTTCGACAGTAGTGTTCGCCGCCGCTTCTCCTGAAGTGCTTGATTCACCGCCGCATATGGATTCATGTGCGCGCCGACGTGAAAATCTCACATGCGAAAACCACAGGCCGGCGGTGGTGCGCGCACTGGATCTCCACGCTCGATGGCCGCAGAATTCCTGGTAGCGCAGGCATGCCGGACCCACCCCGGCCGTGTTGGTGCGGTCCGAAGAAAGTATTCCCGCGGCAACACAGAACCGGCCCTTGACCGTGTCCCCCGCGACGGTCAAGGGCCGGTTTCCATTTCGTGGGACGGGTGTGTGAGGATAGTATTGTCGGCTCGGGGCGAGGCGCAGGGGAAAGGCAGATGGGGCGATGATCAAGGTCCTGGTGGCGGAGGACATGCACATTGTCCGTGGGGCCCTGGTCGCGCTGCTCGGGCTGGAAGCCGATATCGAGGTCGTCGCCGAATGCGCCAGCGGTGAGGAGATCCTCCCGCTCGCCCGGTCCGCGCGACCCGACATCGCGCTCATCGACATCGATCTCCCCGGCAAGGACGGGCTCACCGCGGCCGCCGAACTGCACGAACAGCTGCCAGGGGTGCGCACGCTGATCCTCACCTCGCTCGGCAGTCCCGGCACCCTTCGACGAGCCCTGGCCGCGAAGGTCAACGGCTTCCTGCGCAAGGACGCCCCCGCCGACAGGCTGGCCAACGCGATCCGCGGGGTCGCCGCCGGACGGCGCGTCGTCGACGGCGATCTGGCGCTCGCGGCGTGGGACAGCGAGGAATGCCCGCTCAGCGCCCGGGAGATCGAAGTACTCCGGCTGGCCTCGGTCGGCTCCGAACCGACCGAGATCGCGGCCGAACTGTTCCTCTCCGCCGGGACCGTGCGGAACTACCTGACGACGATCGTGTCGAAGCTCGGCGCCCGCAACCGGGTCGACGCGGTCCGGATCGCGCGCGAGTCCGGCTGGCTGTGACGGGAGCCTCGGCTCACCGCGCCGGGACTCCCGTCGTCGCGAGGGCGAGATCCGTGGCGAACGCACCAGGCGAAGCCGCTTCCGTGAGCAGGCGGCGTTGCCGGGTCGCGCCGGTGCCGCGCTCGAAAAGGGAGTGCAGCCCCTGCTCGACGTCGTCGAGGTCACCGGCGGCCCTGAGCGCGGGTGAGATGAAATCGACGAGCTCACCGAGAAGTCCGCGCTGATCGGCCTCCCGGCCGGTGAAGACGTCGATTCCCGGCCCGTCGAGGCCCCGGCGCGCGGCGGCCGTGAGTGCCGCGCCGATCCTGGCGCTGTGGGCACGCGGCGGCGTGGTCGTCCCGGCGCAGGTCGTGACCAGTCCGCGCACCAGCGCCGCGAGGAGGACGGCGTCCTCGACCGACAGGCAGACGTCGGCGATCCGTACCTCCACCGTGGGATGGCGGGGGGAGAGCCGGGCGTAGTAATACACCCCTGCCGTGTCTAGGGCGGCACCCTGGCGCAGTGCCTCCTCGACGCTACGGTCGTACGCGGCCGCGCCGGTCCATTCTTCGGGAAGTTTCGCCGTCGGCCACCGGTCCCAGATCGGGAAGCGCCTGCTCGCCCACCCGGAATCCACGCCGCTCACGATCGGGGAATTGGCGCTGAGCGCCAGCAACGGAGCGAGCCACGGCCGCAGGCCGGCGAGGACCCGCACCCCGAGATCCCGCGACGGCAAGCCGACGTGCACATGACAGGCGCACGTCCCCGCGTCGTCGATCAAGTCGGGGAACGCCTGCGCCATCCGCCGGTACCGCGGTTCGGGCGTGATTGCGTCCACCCGGAGAGCACCGGGCGGAATTCCGGACGCCACCACCAGGCAGCCGTCGGCTTCCGCGGCCTTCGCGACGATCCGCCGTAACCGGGTCAATTCCGAGCGCACCTCGTCGAGATCGCGGCAGATGCCGGTGGCGGTCTCGATCTGGAACCGCATCAGCTCCCCGGTGACGTCCGGCTCGGGGCCGAGGTGTTCGAGAAGATCGGGCGCGCGCAACGCGACCGAGCCGTCCAGCGGATCGAGAAGGACGAACTCTTCTTCCACGCCAAGGGTGAAGTTCGTGCCGCAAACCGCCATGGCTCCCCGTCTCTGGTGGTTTTCGCCGGTACCGATGAATCTCCCCCTCCTGACGCGGTGGGGAAAGGGCCGGTGTGCTGAACTTCGTTGCGGCGAAAGTGTTTCGCGGCATCACGGAAAGTCTTGATCAGCTCGGCTACGCTGAGGGAATGGTCGACCTGTATCCACCCATCGAGCCTTACGACGCGGGGCTGCTCGAGGTAGGTGACGACAATGCCGTCTACTGGGAGACCTGCGGGAACCCGGACGGGAAACCCGCGGTAATGCTGCACGGCGGTCCCGGCCAGGGGTGCACGCCGGGAATGCGGCGCATGTTCGACCCCGCCCGCTACCGCGCGGTGCTGTTCGACCAGCGCGGCTGCGGCCGCAGCACCCCGCATGCGAGCGACCCGTCGACCGACATGCGGCACAACACGACGGATCATCTCGTCGCCGACATGGAACGGCTCCGGGAACACCTGGGAATCGAACGCTGGCTCGTCACCGGCGGCTCATGGGGCACGACGCTCGCGCTCGTCTACGCCGAACGATATCCGGAACGGGTCACGGAGATCATCGTCAGCGCCATCAGCACCACACGACGTTCCGAGATCGATTGGCTGTATCGCGGCGCAGGCCGGTTCTTCCCCGAAGAGTGGGCCCGTTTCCGCGGTGATCTCTCCGGTGACCTGGTCGCGGCCTACGCGCGGCTCATGGAAGACCCCGACCCGCACGAGCGAACCGAGGCCGCCCGCGCGTGGTGCGCCTGGGAGGACACGGTGCTGTCACTGGAACCCGGCGTGACCGTCCACAATGGTCCGATCGGCGAATGGGAACTGGCTTTCGCGCGCATTGTCACGCATTACTACTCCCATGAGGCTTGGCTGGAACCCGGCGCGGTGATCCGCGACGCCGGGCTGTTGCGAGACATTCCCGGTGTGCTGATCCACGGACGCCGGGACCTGAGCTGCCCGGCGGACACCGCTTGGGAACTCGCCCGGGCCTGGCCCGGTGCGGAGTTGCTGATCGATGACGGGTCGGGGCATCGGGGCAGTGATGTGAAACGGGCCTGGAAGCTGGAGGCGTTGGCGCGCTTCGGTTCTCGGTCGGGTTAGGCTCGGATTCCTTGGGGCGTCGGATTTCCAAGCTTCGCGTGCTGTGCTATCCCTCGGCGATCGACTTGTCCACCACCACGCTGCGGTATGTCGTGAAGGTCATCCGTGCTCATCTGAAGCGGATCGGATCGCCCTGGCGGCGGCTGGCGCCGCATCGGCAGGCGTTGCTGGTGCTGGCGCATCTGCGCAACGGTGACACCTATGCCCGGCTCGCGGCGGCGTTCGGCATCGGCGTGGCCACCGCGTTCCGGTATGTCCGCGAGACCACCGAACTACTCGCCGCCTCGGCACCCACGCTGACCAGCGAGTTGCCCCAGCGCGGCGGTCAGGGGCGGGGCGCGCTGGGCGAGCAGGTCGACGGCTTCGTGCAGGTAGCGGCACACCGTGGCCACGCCGATCCCTTCGTCACCTTCAGCACCTGGGGACCGACAAACTCCAGCCTGCCGCAACAAGGTCGGGAAGTGCTCACTGGCTGGCGGATGCTGTTCCGGGCGCGATACTGGCTTCATGACTCCAGCGAACCGCCCGGACAAAGTCCACTTGAGGGCGTTCACCGAGGCCGATCTCGCCTTTCTCGACCGCCTCTGCACGGATCCCGATGCGCTCGGCGAGTTCGAGTGGCCCGGATTCGGTGATCCGAGGGCACGCCGCAAGCGATGGGAGATCGACGGGTACATCTCCGCCGAGTCCGCGGCGGTTGCGATCGCGCGGGCCGACGACACGGTGATCGGCATCGCCACCTGGAAGCCCCGCGGCTTCCCCTTGGGTGTCACCTACGAGATCGGCGTGGGGGTGCTACCCGAGCATCGTGGACAGGGGGTGGGCACAATGGCGCAGAGGCTGCTCGTGGACTACCTGTTCGGCCGCACGACTGCGAACAGAATCGAAGCCCTCACCAATGGCGGTAACCTAGGCGAGCAGAAAGCCCTCGAACGCCTGGGGTTCCGCCGGGAAGGGGTCATGCACGGCAGGTCCTTCCAGCACGGCGAGTATGTCGATGTGCTCGTCTACGGTCTGCTGCGCTCAGAGCATTGTCCCGGAACGCCATGAGCTTCAGGAACAGACGCGTTTGTCTATGTCCTGAGGTGCATGGTGTTGCGTCTCGGCTCTCCTGACGGGTCCAGATAGGAGGGTGGAGTGAATTCGGGTAGTCCGTCTTGGGCGATTTGGACTTTCCATTCGCTGTGGTGGATGAGCCGGTGGTGTTTGGTGCACAGGAGCACGAGGTTGTCGATCTTCGTTTCGCCGTGGTGCCGCCAGAAGACGATGTGATGTGCGGTGCAGCGCGGTACGGGCATATCGCAACCCGGAAAGGCGCATCCGCCGTCGCGGATGGTTAACGCGTACTTCTGGGCCAACGACACGGTGCGTTTGGAGCGGCCGATGTCCAGCGGTTCGCCCGCGGTGCCGAGGACGCCGGGTCGGACGCGGGCGTCGCAGGCGAGGATGCGGGCGTCGGTGGCGCTGATCGGCCCGACGAGGTCCAGGTGCGCCTCGCCGATGTCTCGGATGAGGTCCTCGTAGGACATGGTCACGAGGATGTGGGTCGCCTCGCCTGCCTGTCCCGGAAGGTTTCGGCTGGTGGTCTTGAGTCGCACGTAGTCGGTGAAGGCATCTCCGTAACGCTCATCTTGGCTGCGGGAGTCCCGGACCCCGGCGATGGCTTTGTGCGGTTTGGCCATCGGGTCGAGGTCGGACTTCAACCGCGCATACGTTTCGAGGTCCAGGGTGGCTTTGAGGCCGAGGGTGCCGTCACGGTGCTGGACGAACCGCAACTCCGGCCGCACATCCTTCGGGTCCTCGTTGCGGGGCTCTTTCCCGTCCGGGTCGAGTTTGTCGAGGAGGCGTCGTCCGGCGCGGGCGATCTGCCGGGGTCCGGCGTGCCGGGCGAGGTCGACCAGGATCTTCTCTCCGCTTCGCACGTCTTCTTCCGGGACGGTGGAGGGGATGCGGGTGAGGGTGCGGATGATCGCGTCGATCTGCCCGCCCCCGATCGCGCCCTCCGCGGCGGCTTCGGCGGTCAAGGGCGCCAGAGGCGGCACGATCTCGCCGCCCACCACCACCGCGGGATGCAGCGCCAGCACCCGGTCGGCACGACGACCGGCTTCCNNTTGTTGATTTCCGCGAGGATCGCGTTCTGCTCCGCGTCCAATTGGCGCTTCAAGATTTCGATTTCCTGCTTGCGGGCATGCAGCGTCGCAGTATCTGTGCGCCACCATTCGGAGCGCACCCCCTGGGGACTGTTTTCGCTGGCCACGCCCTCAACGATACCGGATATCGAACACCTGTGCTACTGCGATTTGCGTAGCGGACGCAAGTCGGCCATTTCATCCGATAGGGGGCGAGAGTCCGCGAAGGGAATGCTCTAAGGGGTCCTAACGGAATGAGTGGGCTTTGAGTCTGCGCCGGCACAGTCGGAGGGTGAGGAAGCCTTTGTGGATGTCGTCGCGGATCTCCCAGTGGATGCGCAGGCGGCGGAACCAGGGCAGCAGGGCGAAGGCGCCTTCGACGACCCAGCGGTGTATACCGAGGCCGGAGCCGTGCTGCTCGCCGCGGCGGTCGATGACCGGGGTGATTCCCGCGGTGCGGACAAGGCGGCCCTCTTTTAACGCCCGCACATGCGACCCGTCGACCGCCGCACGCGACCAGTCCAGCAGGTTCGCCCCGCGCAGCTCCGCCAGCAGCAGCTGCCCCACCCAGCTCACCCTTACGAAAGATCACCAAGGCGCGGCATCAAACCGCACCCACGATCATTCTGTTAGGACCTCTAAGTAAAATAGCCGACACTTCAAAGGTCGACGGTTCGATACGTATTTTGTCCACAAAGGACACACCGAGGGCGGCTCTGCCGAGACACCCGAAGACCACCTGGACCTCAAGCCCCACCTCCGCGATGCTGTGACCGTGGAGTACGTGTCCAGACTGCCGCCGCCACCCCTGGCCGGGCTGATCGACGACCTCTACTACCTGGAGGGCACCCCGCCGTACGCCCGGCTGACGTTGCCGCCGATGCCCGCGGCATTGCTCATCGTCAACCTCGGGGCGCCGTTCCGCATCCGCGCCGGCGCCGACCTCGAGACGGCCGAGTACGTCGACGGTTGCGTGGTCACCACGCCCACGCGCGCGGTGGAGTTCGGCTACCCGCTTCGGACCCGGTCCGTCGGCGTGCACTTCAAGCCGTGGGGGCTGGCGCCGTTCCTGCCGATGCCCGCGGCCGAGCTGCGTGACCGGCCGGTGACGGTGGAGCAGGTCTGGGGCAGGCCGGCCGTCGCGCAGCTGCGAGAGTGGCTCGCCGCGGCGCCCGGACCGCGCGAGATGCTGGCGCTGCTCGAAGTGGAACTGTTGCGGCGGCTGAGCGAAGCCGACGGCATGGGACTGGTCCGCCATGCGAGCGGCGTCATCGCGGCGACCCGCGGGGCGGTGGCGATCGGCGACCTGAGCGAGGCGGCCGGGGTCAGCGGCACGCATCTGGCGCAGCGGTTCAAGGAGCTCGTCGGCGTCACGCCGAAGCGGCTGGCCCGCACTTACCGCTTCGCCACCACCGTGTTCGCGATCGACCCCGCCGGGCCGATCGACTGGGGCGAACTCGCCGGTGCCGCGGGCTACTTCGACCAGGCCCATTTCGGGCACGAGTTCCGGGCGTTCACCGGGCTCACGCCGACCCGGTATCTCGAAGTCCGGCGGCGGTTCCTGCGCGAACATCCCGGCCACGTGCTGGACAGCTGGCCGTTGCCCGCCGCTTGATTTCTTACAAGAGCGACGGCTCCCGACACGCTAGTTTGGCGGCACCCCCAAGCAGAGGAGAGCCCCGTGGGCAAGGTGGTCATGTACAGCTCGGTGTCGGTGGACGGCTTCGTCGCGGACGAGAATGACCAGCCAGGGCCCCTGTTCGACTGGTTGACCAATGGTGAGGTCCCGCTGGACGAGAGCGGCGGGATAACGGTGTCGCGGACGTCCTACGACTACACCCGGCCGTACTGGGACCAGATCGGGGTGACCATCGTCGGCCGCCACGTCTTCGACCTCACGGACGGCTGGGAGGGGAAGCCTCCGGGCGGGATCGACCACGTGGTCGTCGTGACACACCGGCCGTCGCCCGAGGGCTGGGACCCGCAGGCGCCGTTCCACTTCGTCGACGGCATCGAGGCGGCCATGGCCAAGGCGCGGGAACTCGCGGGCGACCGCGTGGTCGAGGTCGCCGCCGGCGACGTCGGTGGCCAGATGTTCGCCGCGGGCCTGATCGACGAGGTGCGCATGGACGTCGTACCCGTGGTGTTCGGGTCCGGCAAGCGTTACTTCGGGTCGGTCGACGCGCAGCATCTTCTGGAGGATCCTGACGTGGTCGTTCAGGGCGACCGGGTGCTTCACCTGCGCTATCAGGTGAGCCGTCGACCAGGCTGAGCGGTAGGCAGTTCGACGTCCCCGGGTGCCTTGTCGGCCCGCAACCCCCGCCAGGTCGTATGCCGCAAGCGCCCGTCCGGCGTCCAGTTCCGGTGCATGACCTCGCCGACGAGTTCCGGCGACACCCAGCGCGCGCCCCGGGCCCGGTCGCGCGGGACCTCGGAGGCGAACGGCGATTTCTTCCGTGCCAACGGCGCGAGCCGGGCGCGCAGGTCTTCGAGGACCTTTTCGCTGAACCCGGTCCCGACGTCGCCGATGTACCGCAGCTCGCCGGATTCGTCGTGCGCGCCGAGCAACAGGGCGCCGAGCGTCCCCGAGCGGCGCCCTTCGCCGGGACGCCAGCCGCCGATCACGACTTCTTGGGTGAGCCACAGCGCCCGTTTGATCCATTGGCGTGACCGCTTGCCGGGGTGATAGTGGCTGTCGAGCTTCTTCGCGATCAGCCCTTCGAGGCCGTGCTGCCGGACGACTTCGAGGAGCTGATCGGGCGCGATGTCGTAGTCGGTGTAGCCCGGCGGGATGACGACGCGGCCGCCGCCGCCCAACGACGTCAAGAGTTCACGACGAGCGGCGTAAGGCTCGTCGAGCAGGACGGTGCCGTCGAGAAGCAGGACGTCGAAGGCGAAGAAGTGCACCGGGCTGCGCTCCAGCAGCGACGCGTCCGGTGTGCGCAGGTGCCGGGTCTGCAGCAGCGGAAAACTCGGCCGTCCCTGGTCGTCGAGGACCACGATCTCGCCGTCGAGGACGGCTTCACGGCCGTCGAGGGCTTCGCCGGTCACGTCGGGATACGTCGCGGTGACGTCCAGGCCTCGGCGGCTGGTCAGGCGCGTCTCGCCGTCGCGGGCGACGCGCAGGCAGCAGCGGTAGCCGTCCCATTTGTATTCGTACCCCCACCCGCCGGTGGGCAGGTCACCGTCGGTCGCCAGCATGGGGGCGATCGCGTCCGGAACGGTACTCATGCCCCACGGTACCCCGGAAACCCCGCCGGTGATCTATCGTCGAAGGGTGCCTGAGCGGATAACGGTCGAGGTCGAGGGACGGCGGCTGGCGCTGTCCAATCTGGACAAGGTGCTCTATCCGGCACACGGTTTCACCAAACGCGAGGTGCTCGACTACTACCGTCGCATCGCCCCCGTCCTGCTTCCGCATCTGCGCGACCGCGCCGCCACGTTCCGCCGATTCCCGGACGGTGTCGACGGCGAACCGTTCTACGAGAAGAACGTTTCCCGGCACGCGCCCGATTGGGTGCGCACCGCGCGGCTGACCAACCGCGGCAGGCGGGGCGGGGAAGAGACGCTCGACTACCCGGTGGTCGGCGACCTCCCGACGCTGATGTGGGCGGCCAACCTCGCCGCGCTGGAGCTGCACATTCCACAGTGGACGGTCGGCCCGCGAGGGGCGCGGAAACCACCCGACCTGCTGGTGTTCGACCTCGACCCCGGACCGCCGGCGGACGTCGTCGACTGCTGCCGGGTCGCCGAGACGCTCAGCGAACTGCTCACCGACGACGGACTGACCGTGTACGCGAAGACCAGTGGCAACAAGGGGATGCAGCTGTACTGCCCGGTGCGGACCCGGTCCGACGAACGCACCTCCGAATACGCCAAGGCCGTCGCGGAGGAGCTGGCGCGCCGGTCACCGGAAACCGTGGTGGCCCGGATGGCGAAGGCGATCCGCCCCGGCCGCGTGTTCATCGACTGGAGCCAGAACAACACCGCCAAGACCACCATCGCGCCCTACTCCCTGCGCGGCCGCGCCATCCCCACCGTGTCGACCCCGGTGACCTGGGAGGAGGTCGAGGCCTGCCGCAAGGCCGCCGATCTGCTGTTCACCGCCGAGCAGGTGATCGAGCGCGTCGAGGAGATGGGCGACCTGTTCGGCGACATCACCGAGCACCGCGCCGCCGTGCCCGCTCGGTGATGTTTAAGCCCCGGAGAACGGGAAACTCCCAGGTCAGAGGAGTGACCCCGAATGACCGAGAACAGCAAGGATCCCGAAGGCCTGTCCTACCGCGCACTGGCCATGCTGCGCGCGGTGGCACAGGACAGAGCCGAAATCACCGTCAGTCAGGAACCGGATCTCTACGTCGACGGCCTGCCGTGCAGTGACCAGATCACCGCCCATCTGCTCGCCCACGCGGGGCTGATCCGGCCCGCCCGTGACGGGATGCCGGGCGGGCGGGTGCCCGCGAAGTTGTCCGAAACAGGACAAGCGCTGGTGGCACCCTTGGTGCCGGCCGCCTGAGGAGGAACTCACCCGGAAAAGACCACTGTGGACTCCGGTCCGTTCCGCATACGATCGGCGGAACGGGCGCGCGGGGGTGCGCGCCACCGTACGGGTACCTCCGGGGCCGGTGAGGATGTGGCTGTTGACCGGGTATCACACGCTGGCCGAGACCGAGAACGCCGTGCACGCCAAGCTGGGCGGAATCCCCTTGCTGTGGGAGCGGATGGAGGCGGTGGCCAACCTCCACCGCGCGGCCACGGCGGTCCGGCTGCACTTCGAGAACTCGGTCCTGCGGAAGGCGGGCCTCACCTGGACCGCGTTCGTGGTGCTCTGGGTCGTCTGGATCTTCGGTGAGAAGGAGACCCGGCACGTCGCCGCCGAATCCGGGATCACCAAGGGAACGCTGACCGGGGTCATGAAGACGCTGGAGGCCCATGGCCTGGTCACCCGGCGCAGACACCCGGGCGACGGCCGGTTGGTGCTGCTCGCGTTGACGCCGGAGGGTGAGCGGCTCATGCGGGAGCTGTTCCCGGAATTCAACCAGGAAGAGGCGTTCGTCACCGAGCGGCTCAGCCCCGCGGAGTGCACCGAACTGGCCGGCTCCTTGCGGGAGATCGTCAAGCAATTGGAGGAGAAGGGCGAGGAGCGGCGTCGGCTAACGGTGATCCAGGGGAGCTGAGCCCTACCGAAGGCGGTTGCGCGGGCCCTCCCGCGGCTCCTACGTTTTTCGGAGCCGAACGATCGAAGGGCGCCCGATGGACTTCCGGTACTGGCTCGGTCAGGCGTTGACGTCGAACGAGGCGTGGGCGGAGACGTTCACTCCCGTGCGACCGCATCCTTCGCTGGAGATCCCCGACGGGCGGTTCGAGACCGCGTTCGAGGAGCTCACCGAGCGGTTGAAGGACAACTACCCGTTCTTCCACCCGTCCTACGCGGGCCAGATGCTCAAACCGCCGCATCCGGCCGCGGTGGTCGGCTATCTGACCGCGATGCTGGTCAATCCCAACAACCACGCGCTAGACGGCGGTCCGGCGACGGCCGAGATGGAACGCGAGGTAGTCCGGCAGCTGGCCACGATGTTCGGCTATACGGAGCATCTTGGGCATCTGACCACCAGTGGCACGGTGGCGAACCTCGAAGCGCTGTTCGTGGCCCGGGAATCGCATCCCGGCAAGGGGATCGCCTACAGCGCCGAGGCGCACTACACGCACGGCCGGATGTGCGGCGTGCTCGGCGTCGAGGGCCACACGGTCCCCGTGGACGCTCGCGGCGCGATGGATCTCGACGCGCTCGAAGACCTGCTGCGTACCGGGAAGATCGGCACCGTGGTGCTCACCGCGGGCACGACGGCGCTCGGCGCGGTGGAACCGGTCCACGAGGCGCTGGCGCTGCGCGAGCGATACGGCGTCCGCGTACACGTCGACGCCGCCTACGGTGGGTTCTTCCGGCTTCTGTCCGGTTTGGACGGTCCGGAAGGGCTGCCCGAGGCGCCGTGGCTCGCCATCGCCGAGGCCGATTCGATCGTCATCGATCCGCACAAGCACGGTCTCCAGCCCTACGGTTGCGGGGCGGTGCTGTTCAAGGATCCCCGAGTGGGACGCTTCTACCTGCACGATTCGCCGTACACCTACTTCACCTCCGAAGATCTGCACCTCGGCGAGATCAGCCTGGAATGCTCCCGGGCGGGTGCGGCCGCCGCCGCGTTGTGGCTCACCTTCCGGGTGCTGCCGCCCACTCCCGACGGGTTGGGCCGGGTGCTCGCGGCTGGGCGCCGCGCGGCGTTGCGGTGGGCGAAACTGCTGAAGGACTCCGAGCGGTTCGACCTGTACCAGCCGCCGGAACTCGACATCGTCGCGTACTTCCCGCGTACGGAACCGCTTTCCTTGTCGAAGATCGACGCGGAGAGCGCGCGGATCCTGCGCAACGGCATGGCCGCGGCGAAGGATCCGGTGTACCTCAGCACCCTGCGGGTGAGCGACCGGCAGTTCGGCCTGCGTCACACCGGAGCCGAGGCGGACGCCGACGCCGCGAGGATCCTGCGTAGCGTGCTGATGAAGCCCGAAAGCGAGGACCACGTCGACCGGCTCCATGAGCGGCTGGAAGAGTTGTCCCGCGGTTGAGCGCCGCGTACCGCCGCAGACGAATGGATCCACCATGCCCGCACCAGGTCCCGCCGAACCCGTGACCGCACCGGAGACCCGGTCACTCGGCACCGGTTTCCGGCGGCGGCACGTCACCATGCTGGCCATCAGCGGGGCTATCGGCGCCGGCCTGTTCGTCGGCACCGGCGCGGGGATCAAGACCGCCGGCCCCGGCATCCTGCTGTCCTATGTGGTCGCCGGGCTGCTGATGGTGCTGGTCATGCGCATGCTGGGCGAGATGGCGGCCGCCGAGCCGAGCAGCGGTTCGTTCTCGGTGTACGCGGAGAAGGCGCTCGGGCGCTGGGCGGGGTTCACCGTCGGCTGGCTGTACTGGTCGCTGCTGGTGGTCGTGGTGGCCGCCGAAGCCACCGCGGCGGCCGGGATCGCGAACGGGCTGCTTCCGGTGATTCCACAGTGGACCTGGGTGCTGGCGTTCATGGCCGTGCTCACCGTGGTGAACCTGTTCGCCGTGCGCTCGTTCGGGGAGTTCGAGTTCTGGTTCGGCGCGATCAAGGTGACCGCGGTGGTGGCCTTCCTCGTGCTCGGCACGCTGGCGGTCTTCGGGATCCTGCCGGGGACGTCGCCGGTCGGCCTGAGCAACCTCACCGGGCACGGCGGATTCCTGCCCAACGGTCTGCAAGGAGTGCTGACCGGGCTGCTAGCGGTCGCGTTCTCCTTCGGTGGCATGGAACTGGTCACCATCGCCGCGGCGGAATCCGACGATCCGGCGGATTCGATCCGCCGCACCACACGGACGGTGATCGTCCGGCTGCTGCTGTTCTACGTCGGTTCGGTCGCGCTGATGGTGCTGTTGCTGCCGTGGGAGTCCGCTTCGGCCAACAGCAGTCCGTTCGTGACGGTGCTGGAGCAGGTCGGGGTCCCGTCGGCGGCGCTCCTGATGAGCTTCGTCGTGCTGACCTCGCTGCTCTCGGCACTCAACGCGAACCTTTACGGCGCTTCGCGGATGGTCTTCTCGCTGGCTTCGCGAGGTGAGGCACCGCGCGCGATGCTGCGGCTCTCCGGCGCCGGGGTGCCACGGACGGCGGTGCTGGCGTCGGTCGCCTTCGGTTTCGTGGCCGTCCTGCTGAACTTCCTCGCCCCGGACCGCGTCCTGCCGTTCCTGCTCAACGCCATCGGCGCGAACATCCTGCTGGTGTGGATCTTCGTCGCCGTCTCCCAGCTGCGGCTGCGGAAAGCGGCGGAACGCGACGGCACGGCCGCGGACCTGCCGGTGCGGATGTGGGGTTTCCCGTGGCTCAGCTGGGTCGCGCTGCTCGCGATGGCGGGCGTGCTGATCCTCATGTGGACCGACGCCGACGCGCGGACGCAGCTGTTCACCAGTGGCGCGGTCGCCGTGCTGATCGTGGTGATCAGCCTGCTCAGGCGACGTCCGCGACGCTGAACAACTCCCGCTCCACCCGGGTGAGCGCCAGCCGCACCGCGCCGAGCGCCACCGAGTCGTCCCCGAGCGTCGACGTCTCGACGCGTACCGGGAACAGGCACAGTCTGGCCAATTCGGTCCGCAGCGGTGCCGCCGTCGGGGCATCCGTCCCGCCGATCACCACCAGTTGCGGGTCCACGGTGAGCACGGTGGCGGCGACGAGCTCGACGAACCTGCCGGATGCCGCGAACTCGCGCAGGGCGCCGATCTCGCCTGCCGCGCCGTGGTGCCCAGCGTGCAGCTTCCCGCCGAGCAGCAGGCCGAGTGACACGGTCCGCCCGGCCCGCACGTAGACGACGTCGTCGACGCCGTGCGCGACTCCGCGCCAGTGCTCGGCCAGCGTCGCCAGCTTGGTGTCGTCGGCCGCCAGTACCGGGCAGGCGCCGCCGAACTCCGCGGGCAGGTCGAGACCGGTCCAGCCGGGAAGGCGTTCGCCGCGGACGACCTTGCCGCCGGACACCACCCCGATGGTGCCGACGCCGAGCGCGCGCAGGTTCGAACGGCCCTCGACCGCGGCACCGAGTACCCGATGAGCGATGCCGAGGCGGTCGGCCGCGGCCATCTCCGGGATGAGGTCGGTCCTCGCCCGGCCGACGACGTCGCCACGAAGGTCGGCGACCAGGCACAAGGCCTTGTGCGGACCGATCTCGAGGCCGGCGACGTGCCCGGCTTCGGCACGGAAGCGGTACCGCTTGGCCGGCCTGCCCACCGGCCTCGGCGCGTCGGGGGAGAGGGGGACCTCCTCGACCAGGCCCTGCTCACCGAGGTCGGTGGCGATCTCCTCGACCGTCGGCCGGGAGACCTCGCTCGCCTTGACCAGTTCGGCGAGGGTGAGTTCTTCGGCCGCGTACAGCGCCCGCAGGACCGCTATGGCGTTGAGCCGCCGCAGCAGTGACGGATCCCCGCCCGACAGCTTCGCCATGCGGCTCCCTAGACGGTGACACGCTGGTCGTACCGGGCGCGCGCGGCGGCGATCTCGCTTTGGTGGTCCTCGGTCCAGGTGACCAGCGACTGGATGGTCTGGAGCAGGGTCATGCCCAGCGGTGTCAGCGCGTAGTCGACGCGGGGTGGCACGACCGGATAGACCGTCCGGTGGACCAGACCGTCGCGTTCGAGATGACGCAGCGTGGTAGTGAGCATGCGCTGGCTGATGCCGTCGATCTTGTACTTCAGTTCGGTGAACCGGAGGGTGTTCCGGTCGAGCAGCGCGATGACCAGAAGTGACCATTTATCCGCCACGCGGTCCAGGATCTGCCGGACCTCGCAGTCCTCACGCGTGTCCCACTGGAAGGCTTCGTAGTCGGCCTCGGTGAGTTCACAACGACTGGGTGAGTTCAAAGTGCCTTCTTCCATGGGCATCGATGGTGACGGAAGATCCCTTTGGTTACAAGAGGGAACCGACCGGCTGACGAGTAACCGTCGGACCTCGCGCACTGAGGGAGAACCGATCTTGACCACGACAAGAACACCGTCGCGCGTCCCCGAGAAGATGAGCGGGCGGGCCCGGGGTGTGCTTCTGGTGCTGTGCGGCGCCATCTTCCTGGAGGGCATCGACGTCGCCATGCTGAACGTGGCGTTGCCGTCCATCCGGGCCGAACTCGGCCTGTCGACCGCCATGCTGAGCGGCGTGGTGAGCGCCTATGTGCTCGGCTACGGCGGATTCATGCTGCTGGGCGGGCGCGCCGCCGACCTGTACGGCCGCCGCCGCACGTTCCTCACCTGGCTGGTGGTGTTCCTCGTCTTTTCCGGACTCGGCGGGTTCGCCACCGAAGGCTGGACGTTGCTGCTCGCCCGCTTCGTCACCGGCGTCGCCGCGGCCTTCATGACCCCGGCGGGCCTGTCGATCATCACCACGAGCTTCGAGGAGGGCCCGAAGCGCGACAAGGCCTTGCTGTTCTACGCCGGCACGGCCGCGGGCGGTTTCACGCTCGGCCTGGTCATCGGCGGGCTGCTGACCAGGATCGACTGGCGCTGGGTGTTCTTCACGCCGGTGCTCCTGTCCGCCGTCATCCTGCTCGCCGCGCTCTGGCTCATCAAGGAACCCGTGGTGCGGGAACGTGTTCCGCGGCGCGCGGACTTCGCCGGAGCGGTCACCGTCACCGCGGCGATGTTGCTGATCGCCTACGCGGTGGTCCGGCTGGAGCACCCCGGACAAGGCTGGGGCTGGACCGTCGCGTCCTTCGCCGGGGGAGCGGCCGCGCTCGTGGCCTTCGTGGCCATCGAACGCCGCTTGCCCGCACCACTGGTGCGGCTGGGGATCCTGAAATCGGGGCCGCTGGTCCGGGCCAACGCCAGTGCGCTGCTCTTCGCGGGGTCGTTCTTCGGGTTCCAGTTCCTCGTCACCCTGTACCTGCAGGAACTCCGAGGCTGGTCGACACTCGAGACGAGCTTGGCTCTCCTGGCCGTCGGGGTCGACGCCGTCCTCGCGCCGACGGTGACGCCGCGGCTGGTGGCGAAATTCGGCCACACGAGGGTGATCTTCGCCGGCCTCGTGCTCGCCGCCGGGGCGTACGCGCTTTTCCTGCCACTGGGCCTGGATTGGACGTACGCGGCGATGTTCCCGTCGATGATCACCCTGGGACTGGGGTTCGCACTCGCCTACGGACCGCTCACCATCGTCGCCACCGAGGGGATCGCCGAAGACGAGCAAGGCCTGGCGGGCGGCCTGCTGTACACGGCCTTCCAGTTCGGCGCGGCGCTCGGGCTGTCCACGGTGACCGCCGTCAACGTCGCCGCCCTCGGGGACGGGTCGCGAGAAGCCGCGCTCGGCGGGTTCCGCGCGGCGTTGGTGGTGCCGCTGGTGATGGCCGTCCTCGCGGCGATCATCACCGGAACCGGGCGTCAGCGCGGTTCGACGAAGGACGCCAGGTTGGCCAGCGACGAGGCGATCCCGGCCTCGTGAGCCGCCACCGGGCCGCGGATCCCAGTGTTCGATCCGGTGACGTCCTCAGCCCGGGTGACGAGGAGTGATCGTGTCGCGGGTGATCGACTCGACCTTCTCCTGTGCCTTCTTGGCGTCGGTGACCCAGAGCCGGTAGAAGTCGAACGGGCAGTCCGCCACGCCCTGGTCGCCTTCGTCCGCGTCCTGGACGCCGGTGTAGCCGCGGTGCAGCAGTTTGAAGATGTGGTTCTGCGACTGGTCGTAGGCGCGCGCGTCCCGGATCGCCGAGACGGACAATTGCGCGTACTGGATCCCGTATTCCTCCTCGCCGGTCTCGCCGAGGGTGCGGCCGTCGAAACCGATGATCGCGGAATGGCCGAAGTACGAGTACACGCCGTCGAAACCGGCGGCGTTCGCCACGGCCACGTAACAGTTGTTGGCCCACGCCATCGCCTTGGCCATGAGCACCTGCTGCTCCTTGGCCGGATACATGTAGCCCTGGCAGCGCACGATCAGTTCGGCGCCCTTCATCGCGCAGTCCCGCCAGATCTCCGGATAGTTCCCGTCGTCGCAGATGATCAGCGAGATCTTCAACCCCTTGGGGCCGTCGCTGACGTAGGTCTCGTCGCCGGGGTACCAGCCTTCGATCGGGCACCACGGCAGGATCTTGCGGTACTTCTGGACGATCTCGCCCCGGTCGTCGATGAGCACGAGAGTGTTGTACGGCGGCTTGTGCGGGTGGTCCTCGTGCCGCTCACCGGTGATGGAGAAGACACCCCAGGTCCGCGCCTCCCGGCAAGCGGCGGCGAAGATTTCGGTCTCCTCCCCGGGGATCGTCGCGGCGGTCTCGTACATCTCCTCCGGGTCGTACATGATGCCCTGCGTCGAGTACTCGGGGAACACCACGAGATCCATGCCGGGAAGCCCGGACTTCATGCCCACCACCATTTCGGCGATCTCGCGGGCGTTGGCGAGGACCTCGGCCTTGGTGTGCAGCCGCGGCATCTTGTAGTTGACCACCGCGACGCCGACCGTGTCGGGGCTGGCGGAAATGTCACCGTGTCGCATGAAGGCTCCTTCTCTCGGGCCGAAGGCTATGTCGACGTATTCACCTGGAATATTTTCACATGAAAGTATGTGGGGTACCGGGGCGAGTCAAGGGGCGGATTTCAGAGCCGGGCGAGGACTTCGAAGTCGTAGCCGTCGGCGACCGCGAGATGGACGTGCTGGTCGGCCTGCCGCCCACGGAACTCGACCGTGCCGCGCGGGCCGTGATAGGCGACGCCGTCGATCGCCGCGTTGAGCGCGGGCAGATCGGCCGTACCCGCCCGGCGGACGAGTTCCGCCAGCGTGTGCAGTCCCTCGTAACAGGATTCGGCGGCGTTGTTGAGGGCGGGGGCGCCGGGGCCGTTGCGGTCGACGTAGCGGCCGAGCAGGTCCATCGCGTCGGCGGTGACCATGGACCGGAAGTAGGCGGCGGAGACGTAGAGGTTGCCGGTGGCGTCCGCGTCGCTCGCGAGAAGCATGTTCTCCTCCATCAGCGGGCTGAAGCGGACCAGCCGGTCACTGAGCCCGCGCGCGGCGAAGGCGCGGTTGAACCGCACCGCGTCCTGTCCGACCAGCAGCATGAGCACACCGTCGCTTGTGGACCGCTCCACCGAGCGGACCACAGTGGACATATCGCCCGTGCCGAGCCCGACGAACGCCTCGCCCGTGATGCGCAGGCCGAGATCTCTGGCGTACTGCCGGATCGCCCGCGTCGACCGCCGTGGCCAGACGTAGTCGTCGCCGACGACGAACCAGCGCCGGACACCGAGGTGATCGCGCAGCCAGCGCAGCGCCGGTTCGATCTGGCAGCGCGGCGTCTCGCCGGTGCAGAAGATGCCCGACCGGCGTTCGCCGCCTTCGTAGAGCGAGGTGTACACATACGGCACCCTGTCGGCCACCACCGGCGCGAGCGCGTGCCGGATCGACGAGATGTGCCAGCCGCTCACCGCGTCGACCCGGCCATTGTCCACCAGCCGTCGCAAATCGTCGGCCACCTGCGCCGGGCTGCCGCCGCCGTCGACCACCTCGGTCTCGACCTGCCTGCCGAGGATGCCGCCGGATTCGTTGAGTTCGTGGACGGCCAGGTCGGTGATCGCCTCGCAGGACGGGCCGAACAGCCCGGCAGGCCCCCGCAACGGGACCACCATGGCCACCCGCCAGGTGTCGCCGCGGGTCCGCGTGGCGAGGCGTGGGGGCATGGCGCTCCGTGCGGTGGCCCGGTAAGGTCAAATTGCTTTCACCTGGAAGTATTGCGAGGGTGTCCGGTTTTGGCAAGGGGACGGGATATGGGGCCACGCGGCGTCGCGACCACAGGACTGTCGCTCACCGGCTCGCTCACCCGTGCCGCGCGGGCCGTCGCCACCAGGGTGGAGCAGGTGCTCGCCAAAGAAGGTCTCACCCTGGACCAATGGCTGGTGCTGGACGCGCTGAGCGGTAACGGCGGCCTGGCCATGGCCGATCTCGCCGACCGGACGCTGACCACCGGGCCGACCCTGACGAGAGTGGTCGACAAACTGGTGACCACCGCGCAGGCCTATCGCGAGGTCGACGCCGCCGACCGGCGCCGTGTGCTCGTCCACCTCAGCGCGCGCGGCCGGGCGACACACCGGCGGGTGGCGGTGAAGGTGAGCGAGGTCGAAGCCGATCTCGGTGTGCCGGACGAGGTGCTCGGGGCGCTCCGGAGGCTCGGCGCCCGAACCGGGTCGCCATAATCACGATCATGCCGCATGTCCTGCTGATCGAAGACGATGTGTCCATTCGCGACGCGATGGAACTCGTCCTGCGGCGCCACGGTCACGACGTCGATGCCGCCGGTAGCGGCGAAGACGGACTCGACCTGCTGCGACGTCCCGGCGCGGGCGGCATCGAGGTGGTCGTGCTGGACCTGATGCTGCCGGGGATGGACGGTTTCGAGGTGTGCCGCCGGATCCGCGCGCTCAGCACGATGCCGATCATCATGGTCACCTCGCGCGGCGACGACTTCGACATCGTCGGCGGTCTGGAAGCCGGTGCCGACGACTACGTGGTGAAGCCGGTGACCGCGCGGGTGCTCGAAGCGAGGATCCGCGCGGCCGTCCGCCGGGTCACCCCGGCGACGCGGGCCCCCGAGACCTTCGGCGCACTCGTCCTCGACCGGGCGGGCCTCACCGTCACCAAGAACGGTGCCCCGCTCGCCATCCCGCCGACCGAACTTCGTTTGCTGCTGGAACTTTCCGCTTCGCCAGGGCGGGTCTTCACGCGGGAACGGCTGCTGGAACTGGTCTGGGAACACGACTATTTCGCCGACGTGCGGTTGGTCGACGCCGCCGTGGGGCGGTTGCGCGCCAAGATCGAAGACGTCGCTTCCCGGCCGCGCTATGTGCAGACCGTGCGCGGTTTCGGCTATCGCTTCGGACCGCTGTGAAGCTCCGCAGCCGTCTCGTCGTGACGTTCGTGCTGGTGTCCCTGCTCAGTGCGGCCACGGCCACGGTACTGGCCTACGACCAAGCCCGGGAGGCGATTCTCGAACGCGCCAGCACTTCGGCCGTCCGGAACTTCCACGACCGGGTGAGCGTGGCCGTCGGGGAATTCGTCGTGCCGCCCGATCAGCTCGCGCTGAACCGGCTCGCCGAGGTCATCGTCTCCGGTGCCCGCGACGCGAAGATCGTCGTCCGCTACCAGGACCTCGTGGCGACCGCCGGAGGAGCGGACGGCCGGAGCGCGATCACGGCCGGGCTGCGGGACCGGGTTCGGGCGGAGAGCCGGTCGAGCTTTCAACGCGTCGAGTGGAACGGCGCGCCGTGGTTGGTGGTGGGTACACCGGTCGCTTTCGCCGGTTCCGGACGGCTGTCCGGGGTGGAGGTGTTCGAGGTGAGTTCGCTCCAGGACGAGCAGGACGACATCGCCGCCCTGCTGACGTCCGTTCGCGACGGCGTCGTCCCGGTCGTGGCCTTCACCGCCGTGCTCGCCCTGCTCGCCGCCGGAACGGTGCTGCGGCCCGTACGCCGGCTCGCGCGGGCCACCCGGCGGCTGGCCGGTGGCCGCCTGGAGACCCGCGTCCCGGTCAAGGGCCGCGACGAACTCGCCGATCTCGCCAGGGATTTCAACGAAACGGCCGACGCGCTCCAGGCTTCCGTCGCCGAACTGCGGGAGCAGGAAGCCCGCGCGCGGCGGTTCGTCGCCGACGTCTCGCACGAACTCCGGACGCCGCTCGCCGCGATGACGATGGTGTCGTCCGTGCTCGACGAGGACGCCGACGAGCTGCCCCCGGACACGGCGCACGCCGCGCGCACGGTGAGCGCCGAAACCGCCGAACTCGCCCGGCTCGTCGACGACCTCATCGAGATCTCCCGCTTCGACGCCCAGGCCGCCACCCTCACCCGACAGGACATCGACGTCGCCGAGGTGCTCCGCGCGACGCTGTCCACCCGCGGCTGGACGGACCGGGTCGAGACCCGGTTCCCCACCGGAGTGCGGGCCCGGCTCGACCGGCGGCGACTGGACGTCATCGTCGCCAACCTCGTCGGGAACGCCCTGCGGCACGGCGCGCCGCCGGTGACGGTGGTGCTGCGATCGACGGCGGCCGACGTGCTCGTCGAGGTGGCCGACCGCGGCCCCGGCCTCACCCCGGAGGCCATGGAGCGGGTGTTCGAACGGTTCTACAAGGCGGACACCGCCCGCACCCGGTCCGAAGGGAGCGGCCTCGGGATGGCCATCGCCCAGGAGAACGCGCGGCTGCACGGTGGCGTCATCACCGTCGACGGCCGCGAGGGCGGTGGCGCCGTCTTCGGTCTCCGCTTGCCTCGCGACGAAAAGGAGCCCGGCAGATGAGACGCACGGTCGTCACGCTGACCGCGATCGCGCTGCTCGGCGGCTGTGGCGTGCGACCGACCGAGGTGCTCGACGGCGGCGCGCCCGCCGCGGGAATCCCTGAAGGAGTGCGGATCTACTTCGCCTCCGACCGGGGACTGCGCGGTGTTTCCCGCCCCGGCACCCAGATCACGGAACTCGCCGCCGTCGTCAAACTCGTCATGGCCGGGCCCAACGAGGCGGAACTCGCCGCCGGCCTCACCAATCTCACCGCCATCACCGGCGAGTTGTCCGCCACCGCCACCGATGGCCGGGTGACGTTGCGCATCCCGCGGACCGTGCTCGGCGGCGTCGCCGGGATGGCCGCCGGCCAGCTGGTCTGCAGCCTCTCCCGTGCCGAGTCCCTGCTGCACGGAACCCGGCCCGACGCCGTGCGAGTGACCATCGTGGCCCAAGGCGGTGCCGTCGGGCCGTACCAGTGCTCCCAGTTCTTGACCGGCTAAGTGGCATTGAGCGCGACGGTGGGATGTAGCCGCGAAGCCCGGACAGCGGGATACAGCCCCGCGACGACGCCGATCACCAGAGTCGCGCCCAGCCCCGCACCCAGTGCCCAGGGTGGGATGACCGCGCTCCAGCCCTGTGCCTGGGCGAATCCGAAGGTCGCGATGGCGCCGAGCAGCGCCCCCGCCACCCCGCCGAGCGCCGAAAGCAGCAGCGATTCGGTGAGGAACTGCAGCAGGATGGTGTTCTTGGTGGCGCCGAGGGCTCGCCGGAGCCCGATCTCCCGGCGTCGCTCCAGCACCGAGACGACCATCGTGTTGGCGACCCCGACCCCGCCGACCAGCAGGGCGACCGCGCCCAGGCCCAGCATGAGGGTGGTCAGACCCTTGTCCGTGGCGGCCTTGGCCACCAGGGCGTCGGACGGCCGGGACACCTTCACGGAGTACTCGTCACCCGGATTGACCGTGCGGGCCAGCACACCCCGGACGGCTTCCACCGACGCGTCGGAAGACCGCTCGAAGATCGTGGTCGGATGCCCGTCGAAGCCGAAGAACCGCTCCGCGGCGGGAAAACCGACCAGCGCGACACGGTCGAGGGTCGGCACGAGCTCGACCGGTGCCAGTATCCCGATGACCACGAACCACTCGTCGTTCATCAGGATCTTGGCGCCTGGCTCGGTCACCCCCAGCCGTCCGGCCGCGATCGCCCCGAGCACGACCGTGGGCACGCGCTCGCTCGCCGGATCCAGCCAGCGTCCCCGGTCGACCCGCGCACCCAGCGCGTCGAGCAGGTCGGTGCGGGTGGCCTGTGTGGTGACACCCGGAGCGAGTTCCTCGGGCACCGCGTCACTCCGCCGTACTCGCGCGTCGACTTCGGCGGTCGCGGTGACCTTCTCGACCGGGCCGATCCGTTCGACCATCGCGACCGCGGCCTTGGGGAGCTTCACCGGTTTGTCGTCGGCGTCCTTGCCGGCCTCGACGGTCAGCAGGTTCGTGCCGAGCCGGTCCAGCTGCGCCATCAAATCGGCCCGGCTGGACGTGGACAGCCCGACCACCGCGACCATCGTCGCGATCCCGATGGCGATCCCGAGCGCGGACAGCGCCACCCGGGTCCGGCGGGCCCGCAGGCCGGTCACCCCCAGCCGGAGGATGTCGGCGGGCGAGAGCCGGGCGGGCTTCACGGGCGCGCTCACGGCGTCGTCACCGCCGCCCGGGTGTCGTAGACGATCTCGCCGTCCCGAAGCCCGACGCGCCGGGGGAGACGCCCGGCGATCTCGGTGTCGTGGGTGATGACGCAGATCGTCGTCCCGCTCGCGTTCAAGGCGTGGATCAGGTTCATCACCACCTCACCGGACGCGGTGTCCAGCGCTCCCGTCGGCTCGTCGGCCAGGAGCAGGCCGGGCTCGCCGACCAGTGCCCGCGCGATGGCGACGCGCTGCTTCTCCCCACCGGACAACTCCTCGGGGGTGTGGGCCAGCCGGTGGCCGAGCCCGACCCTTCCCAGCGCTTCCCGGGCCCGGTCGCGGCGCTGTTTCGCCGGCACGCCCGCGTACAGCAGGCCGTCGGCGACGTTGGCCACGGCATCGCGGCCAGGCGCCAGGTGGAACTGCTGGAACACGAACCCGATGTGCCGGGCACGCAACGCCGACAGCCGCGCGTCCGTCAGCCCGCCGACGTCATAGCCCGCCACCCGCACCGTGCCCGAGGTCGCGCGGTCGAGCGTGCCGATGAGGTTGAGCAGCGTGGATTTTCCCGACCCCGACGGCCCGACGATGGCCACCAGTTCGCCCTGGTCGATCCGGACGTCGACCCCGCGCAGCGCGGACACACCACCGGGATAGGACTTCGTGGCCGCGGCCAGTTCGATCACCGCCGTCATGGTTTGGCAGCACCCACCTTCATGCCCTCGGCCAGTCCGTCACCGGTGATCTCGATCCGGCCGTCGGCGCTCATACCGGTCTCGACCCGCACGGTCGTGGTCGCGGTATCTCGGACTATCTGCAGGCCGTAGCCACCTTCGCGCAGCGCGACGATGGCTTCGACAGGGACGGTCAGCACCCCCTTCCGGCTCTCTTGGATGAATTTGACGCTGGACGTGCCGGTGGTGTCCCCCGAGCCGGCGTTCGCGTCGTCCAGGGTGATCTCCACTTCGACGCCGGTCGTGCCGGGTGTGGCCTCGGCACCGTTCCCGGCCTCCGCCTTGACCGTCCCGGTCACCTGGCCGCCCGCCGTGGCGCCGTCGGGCAGTGAGACCTCGACCCTGGTACCCGGCTTGGCCAGCACCTGGTCCTCCCGGTCGAGCTTGGCTCGCACGACCGGCTTGGGGGAGGCGATCGTCAGCACGGGTTTGTCCGCGCCGATCTGGTCGGCCAAGGCCGCGTCGGCGGCCACCACCCGCACGGCCCCGGGCTGGAACACCAGGTCGCCCTTGCCGAGGTCGCCGGTCGGCTCCAGCACACCGAGCGCCTTCTGCCAGGACTTCACCGCGGCCTGGGTGGCTTCGTCGTACTTGTTGTCGGCAGGCAGTCCTTTACCCCGCCCGAGGTCCCGGAGATTGCGCTTCAGCTGCTGGACGTCCGGTCCCAGCGTGCCGACCGTCATGTCCCGGAACATCGGTGTCGCCCCGTAGAGCAGGACGACCGGCCGGGCGTCCCGTTTATAGAGGACCTGACCACGCTCGACGGTCTTCCCCGGCTCGGCGGCCTGCGTCACCGTTCCTTCGACCGGTGACTTCACCGCGCGGCGGTTCGCGTAGTCGAAGTGGCCGTCGACCGTCTTGCTCCGGATCAGATCAGCGCGGGTGATCTCCGCTGTCGCAGGCGGCATGGCCACGGTGCCGGCGGTGCCACCGGAGTCCCCGCTGCCGACCACGACGAACGCACCCACGCCGACCACCGCCACAACGACCGCGCCCAGCACCAAGCCCGTCCGCCGGTTCACTGCATGCCTTGCGCTTGTTCGATGAGCTTGTCCCGGCATGCGTTCTGCGCCTGCTTGTAGCCCGGAGAGCCCGGATCGATCTGCGGTGACCCCGGAGTCGGGTCGCCACCCGGCTGCGCCATCCCGTTCTGCATGGTCGGATTGGTGAACTTGCTGACGCCGTTGGCCCGCATGCACTGGGCGTGTGCCAGCAGCGACTCGTACACCTTCTGCTGGTCCTTCTCCGGCTCCAGCGACATCGCCTTCTGCATCGGCTCCTTGCACGCCTCCAGCGCGGCGCTGAGTTTCGTCTGCCTGTCCTTCCGTTCCTCCTCTTGCTGGATCTGTTCGACCTTGGTCAGGTCGGGGTAGCCGGAGAGCTTGGGATCCGGCCAGTCCTTCAAACCCTCCTTACGCATGCATTGGGTGTAGGCGAGTTGCGCGTCGTAGAAGGCGCTTTTTCCCGGGGAACCCGGTGCGGTGGCGGACACGGACGAGGTGCCCGCCGACGGGGGACCGGCCGAGGCGATGTCCGCTTCCTTCGGTTCACCACCACAAGCCGCCGAAAGCAGCAACGGGAGCGCGATCAACGCGGCAGGCCACCGGGAAGGGAATACGCGGAAACGGGTTTCGCTGCTCATGCGGATGAGCATGCGAGCAGGACATGGTCGTCCTTCTATGAAGACATGATGGGAACGTAACAACGCCAAGCCGAGCGGCAGCGAGGCGTCAGAATCTCGGTGGCCCTTGCGGCGGTGTCCTGCGTCAGAGTTCCTCCATGACCGGCCGGTCGAACCAGTCGTCGTCCTCGTCGCGCCGTTCCGACGGCCGGGGTGCTCTCGGCGGCTCGGCCGCGGCACGCAGTTCCGCCTCGGCGGCTTCGATGTCCAGGTTCGCCAGCTCGTCGACCTCGCGACGCACCGCCTCTTGGGCATGCGTCCGCAACTCCCGCAGCTCGGCCGGTGGGATCTTGTCCAGCAGCCGTCGGAAGGCCGCGCCCTGCTCGGTGAGTTCGTCGGCGACGGGCCGGTGTGACAGCAGTTCGCGCGGTTGCCGGTTGCCCGCCAGGACGTCCTTGGCGAAATCGGCACCGGCCCCCGCTCCGGACGCGGCCAGCAGCCGCAGCATGTTGTGCCGGGCGGTCGGCCAGTTCGGGTCGTCCGCGGGATCGATGAGGGTCATGCCCGGACCTCCTGTCCGCAATCCGCGTGCGGATGGTCGTAGGTGAAGGGCCAGCTGGGGAGTTCGATGTTGCGCGCGGTGGCGCCGGTCGCCTCGCCGATGGCCCGGCCGAGTTCCCATTGGTGCGCCAGCGCCAGGATGGCGCTGACGATGGCGCGGAGGGCGCCGGTTTGGTCTATGGCGGCCACGGCGAGGGCGACGAGCTGCTTGGCTTCGCCGTCGATCATGACTTTCCACAGGTTTTTGCCATCGGCGATGATGCTGATGATCTCGAGAATGAACTCGACGTTTTTCTTGCCTGCCCTCGCGGCCGCCGCCGACCCTCGGGTGTAGAGCAGCAGCAGGATGTCGATCAGAGCGCCCAAGCCGTGCTTCAGGTCCTGCATCAGGTGGTACGCCGCTTTGGCCAGGCCCTCGATGGCATCCCCTGCCGCACCGCAGTATTCGGACAGGTCCAGGCACGCCGTGCGGTACTTGTCGAGCCAATCCATGGCGGCGTCGGCCGCCCGGCCGGTCCATTGGTCCTGGATGCCGTATTGACCTTGGTGGATGTTGGCGGCGATGTCGGCGAACCCGGATTCAGCGTCGCGAAACAGGACCGCCCGCTCCTGTAAGGCTTTCCAATCGCCGATCACGGCGCTGGCGGCCACGTGGAAGATGTCCACCCCCGTGAGGTCTTTGACGAACCCGGCCACGTCGCCCAAGGCGCCGCCGAGGCCGACGACCTCTTCGACCGCTTCCTCGGCTCTGACCGGCCACCAGGCCGGGTCGGTGAGCTTCGCCGGGTCCGGGCCCGGATAGTCCACGGGCGCCACCTCCCGGAACGTTCCCGCGGAGGCGGGATCGCGGACCTCGTCCCGTCCGACGCGCTCGACTCCCAGCTCCCGGAGCTGCAAGTCCAGTTCGGCCGCCTTGGCGCGGTCGGTGCCGCGATACCAGACGGCCGCGCAATGGAGTGCGTCACCGGCGGAGACACCCCAGTTGAACGCGATACCGAGGTGATTTCTCATGTTGTCCCGCCACTCGTCCAGCTTCGGCCAGATCAGCGCGAGCAGCCCCTCGCCGTCGTCGCCGCGCACGATGGTGTTGCGGAACGCCAGCTGGAAGTCGCCTGCCCCATCTCCCTGCTTACGGACCAGACCGGCGAGCCCCTCCACCGCTTCCGGCCGTACGAAGAACCCCGCTCCGGCTGGCACCATCGATCCACCCCCTTGCTCCCGGCCGTCGCCGGCCGGGTCGATGTGGCACTTGGGGGTAGGATGTCACACAAGCTCGATCGGTTCCATCGATCGCGGTCGGCCTCGACGTCGATCGAAGCCGAGGTAACGAAGCTGTCTCGACAGAGTTCGAACGGGCATTGTGAGACTCGCTTGGACTCGAGCGACCGGACCCGGTCCGGCGACAGCTCGCCGAAAAGTTCCGACCCGGCCATGCCGTAAGTGCTCGACATGGCCGGATCGTCGGCAAGCAATCTCTTGCTGCGCAAGCGACGTACACGCTGACCTCACCAGGGTTTCCCCTGGTAGTGCCCCCGGCAGGACTTGAACCTGCGACCTAGAGATTAGAAGGCTCTTGCTCTATCCAGCTGAGCTACGAGGGCCAACGTCGGCGACGTTGGGTGTCGCCCAGCATCGGCAGCTTAGCCGTCGCCAACCTGTCGATCGTTCGACACCGCCAGATCGTTTCAGGTCGAGCCCACCGTTTTTTTGGAACGCCCGTGAGCGCGTCGCGACGCGGGGTGACGCGCTCACGGGCCGGGGCCGCTTCGGGGGAGCGGCCCCAGGGTTCGCGCAGGTCGCGAGTCGACTCCTCCGCAAGCGACGCGCGCGAACCGCCGGGGTGGTCAGTCCCAGATCTTGAGGGCGCGGATCACGAACGGTCCTTGGGGTACGTAGGTGCCGCCACCCGGGTAGGTGATGAAATCTCCTTCGGTCGTGCACTCTTCGCTCTGATAAATCGTCACATCCCGGCTCAGCCGGTTGACGAACGAATGCCCGGCGAAGCCCGCGGGCAGCGGAATGCATTCCTCGGGATTCGAGGTGCGCAGGTCGAATTTGTGCGCTGTGCCGCCGAATGATTCTTCGCCCCATACGCAGAACTCGCCCTTCTGACAGGCGGGTGCGGGCGGCGCGGTGGTGGCGCTCGCGACTCCGGTGCTGGTCAGCAGGCCGAAGACGGCCAACAGGAGCACGTGCGGGAGGCGGACGCGCAGGTTCGTCAAACGTCGTGTCATGGCTGGGTTCTCCCCCGTGAATCGGCGGTTCGATCGCCGTCGTCGAATGTGTGATTCCACGATGACCCGGCGGAAAGGCTTTGTCTGCCCGCATTTCTACTTCTGTGGATAAGTAGTCGCGCGCCGCTCGATCGGGGCGAGTTGTCCACAGATCGCCCGACCGCGTTGTGCGGTCCGGAAACAGGTGCTAAGCGCGCGCGGTCGAGCCGCGGACGACCAGTTCGACGGGGAGTTGGGCGGGCGCGGGCGTCTTGTCGCCGCGAAGCAGGCCGAGCACCAGTTCTCCGGCGATCCGCCCCTTGGCCGAAAGGTCTTGCCGCACCGTCGTCAGTGGAGGTTCGGACCACCGCGCCGGTGGGACGTCGTCGAATCCGACGACCGAGAGATCCGCGGGTACGGACAGGCCCAGATGCCCCGCCGCGGAGATCGCGGCCAGCGCGAGCTGGTCCGACATGCACAGCAGTGCCGTCGGCCGCGGATCCCGGTCGAGCAGGCCGAAGGCGCTCGGGACGGCGCCCTCGACAGAAATCCCGGACGCCTCCCAGATCGGCACGTCCGCCGCCGGGATACCGGCCTCGGCCAGCGTGTCCAGGTATCCGGCGAGTCGTTCGCGCGTGTCGTGGAAACGCGTGTCCGCGGCGTGTTCCGGGGTCATCTCGCCACCGCGCGGCGAGGACAGGCATTGCGCCGAGAAGATGCCGATCCGCCGGTGCCCGAGGTCGAGCAGATGCCGGGCCGCCGCGGCCGCGCCCGCCCTGTCCTCCACGCCGATCCTCGCCGACCCGCGGACGTGCGGCTGGTCGATCACCACCAACGGCATCCTCCGGTCGCGGATCGCGTCGAGCGCCGGCGCGCCGTCCGCCAGGGAGCACGCCACCGCGATGTCGGCCTGCGCGGTCAAGACGCGTTCCGCGCGCGGGCCACCGCTCTCGCCGTCTCCCGGCAGCAGCAGGAGGGCGTGCCCCCCGGGGTCGACCACGGAAGCGAGCGCGTCGAGGGTGACCGAAAGGGCGGGGTCGGAGAACGCGAGCGAGAGGTTCGTGTCCAGCATGACCGCGATCGCGCCGGTGCGGCTGGTGGCAAGGCTGCGCGCGGTGGGGTTCGGCCCCGCGTACCCGATCTTCTTGGCCGCGCGCAGCACTTCGTCCCGCAGCTGGGCGGACAGCTGATCGGGCCGGTTGTACGCGTTGGAAACGGTCGCGCGCGACACCCCGACGGCGTCGGCGACATCGTCCAACGTCGGCCTTCGCCGTCGCGTGCTGGTCACGGCCGCAGTCTAGTCCGGGGCGGGACCGGTAGACTTTCTGAAGCGCTTAAGTCATTCTGAGGAAACAGGAATCGGAAGGAGACTGGGGTCTATGCGTGACCGTACGGCCGTTTTCGTGGTGTTCGCGCTCAACGGTGCCGCCCTCGGCTCCTGGGCGCCGCGGACTCCGGCGCTGTCGGAAAGAGTCCACGCCTCGCCGGGTGTTTTCGGCCTCGCGCTGCTGGGGGCCAGCGTCGGCATGCTGATCGCCGCGTCGGTGTCCGGGCGGCTGATCGAGCGGCACGGTGCCCGCGCGGTGGTCGCGGGCAGCACGGTTATCGCCTGCGCGGCACTGCCGATGATCGGCTTCTCGACGTCGGTGCCCTTGCTCGCCGGGGCGTTGTTCGTCCTCGGTGGGAGCGTCGGCGCGCTGGACGTCGCGATGAACGTCGCCGGCGTGGAGGTCGAGCGCCGGACCGGGCGCGCCATCATGCCGGTCCTGCACGCGGGATTCAGTTTCGGCGCGCTGGCGGGTTCGGTCGCCGCCGGTTTCGCCGCGTCCCATCAGTGGTCGCCGGGCAGGCATCTCACCTTCGCCGCGGTGGCGGCCTTGGTCGTGCTCGCCCTCGTCATCGTGGCCGTGCCCGGTGCTCGGCCCGTGCGCACCGCTCCCGTCGAGAAACCGCGGGTGGCGCCGATCAAGCGTCCTGTCCTCTGGCTGCTCGCCGCCATCGCGCTGTTCTCGGCGATCGCGGAAGGCGCGAGTTCGGACTGGTCCGCGCTGCTGCTGACCTCCGCGCACGGCGTCGGGGACGGCGCCGCGGCGTTCGCCTACTCCGGGTTCTCCCTGGCCATGGCGATCGCCAGGCTCGCAGGAGCCTGGCTCCAGAACCGCTTCGGCGCGACTCGCGCGCTGGCGGTGGGTGCCGGGATCGCCGCGGCCGGACTCGTGCTCGCCGCGCTGGCCCGCGTGCCGGTGTTCGGGTTCGCCGGCTTCGCGCTGGCGGGCGCCGGGCTGGCCGCCGCCTTCCCGATCGCGTTGAGCCTCGCGGGGGCGTCGGGTAAACGCGCCGACGGCACGGGCGGGGAACGGGAGCTGGCCTTCGTCACCGCGATCGCCTACACCGGCTTCCTCGCCGGACCACCCCTGATCGGCGGAATCGCGCAGGTGACGTCGCTTTCGGTGTCGTTCCTGTTCGTCGGCCTGACCGCCGCCCTCATCGTCCCGTCCGCGCTGGCCGCGGCACGGGCGGGGAAACGGGAGGAGGTCGCCGAACCGGTCGCCCGTTGACATCCTCGCCGCGCCGCGGGCAAGCTGATTGCTCGTAAACTGAAATGAATGCGACTCGCTCGCTGTTTCAGGACGGCTGATCCGGGGAGGAGCGGCGTGAGGGTGCTGATGCGCGGAGGCGGAATCCCGCCGCGGCTGGTGCGGACCACCTTGCCCCGGCTCGTGCTGGTCCCGGTGGTGTTCCGGCTGGCAATGCTGGTGCAGGCGCTGTGGGCGGCGGGTGACGGCGGCTCGTCGACGCTGTGGACGATCGCGGCGCTGCACCTGGTGCCGAACGTCGCCGAGGCCGCCTGGGTCTTCCGAGCTTCTGCGGATACCCGGCCGGTCCCCATGGCCGACGCCGCGTCCGCCCTGGTACTCACCCTGGGGGCCGCGCTGACCGGACCGGACACCGCGATCCTGTCGATCGTCTGGACCCAGCTGATGGGCACGGTGATGATCTGGACCCTCCTGCGCGGCGCGCTCGCGGGTGCGCTGGTCAGCGTGGGCGCGGTGGTGCTGCATTCCACCGTGTACCCGGGGTCCTCGCTCGGTCTCTTCCTCACCCTCGGAACGGCGTTGGTCGCGTCACTCGCGATCGTCGGCCTGGTCGGCGCCTCGATGCGGTTCGCGCTCGGATTCGGGGAGCAGCAGGGCAGGGCGGCGGAACGCGAACGGCACCGCCGTGACGTCCACGACACCGTCCTGCAGGTGATGGAGTCGTTCGCGATCCCCGCGCCCGCCGACGAACTCGACCCGGCGGCCAGCCTCGACCGGGTCCGCCGGACCGCCCGCGCGCAGGCGATGCGCATCCGGATCAGCCTCGAACACGAACAGACCGGGCCGCTCGGACTGCACCAGCGGCTCCGGCTGCTCGCCGCCGAGATGGCCGCGGAAGGTTTGCGGGCCGAAGTCGTCATCCAGGACGACTGTGGTCCCGACCTCTCGGAGGAGGTGGCCGTCGCGCTGCACGACGCGGCGCGGGAGGCCTTGCGCAACACCCTCAAGCACTCCGGGACCAGGCGGGCCGTCGTCAGTGTCGAAGAGATCGACGGCGGCGTTTCCCTGACCGTGCGGGATCACGGCGCCGGTTTCGACGTCGGCGACAGACGGCGCGGATTCGGGCTCGAGAACTCGATCATCGCGCGGATGGCGGAGATCGGCGGCTTCGCCCGCATCGAATCCAGCCCCGGTCTGGGGACGCGGGTGGTGCTTCTCGCACCTTCAGTCCTGAGTCTCCCCGTCGGGTGAGTCCCGCCACTGACGGAACGGGCGGTCCAGCGTCCACTTGTCGCCGTCGCGTTCGAGGACGCGGTATTCGCAGGTCGTCGGATTCGACAACGACTCGAACAGCTCGATGCTCCACCCGAAGAGCCGTCGGCACAGCAACCGGATGGTCAAGCCGTGTGAGACGACCAGCACGGTCTTGGGGTGATTTTCGCCGCAAGCCGCCAGTTCGCTGAGGAACGCCGCCACCCGGTCGTCGACGTCCGCCCCGGATTCACCGAACGGGAGGCGATAGAAGAAGTGCCCGAACTCGTGACGGCGTTGCTTCTGTACCTCCTGCTCCAGCGGATCCTGGAGGTTGCCCCAGTCCTGTTCCCGTAGCCGGGGCTCCGGCACGACCCGTTCGTAGCAGTCACTGATGTCCAATAGCCGCAACGTTTCCCGCGTCCTCAGATACGGGCTGACGTACACCGCCGGCCGCTCCCCGTCGAGGAGCGCTTCGATCTCCGGGCCCGCCAGCCGCGCCTGCTCACGGCCTGCCTCGGTGAGCGGGAGGGCGTGGTCGGGAATCCGGGTGTAGGCGAGCTCGTCGACGTTGCCGAGCGACTCGGCGTGCCTCAGCAGGATGATCCGCACGCCGCCATCTTGCCCCTTGCGTACCAGGCATACCCTCGTGACGTGCCTTCAGACCCCGAGACGAAACCGGCCCCATCCGCGCGGAAGGCCGGTGTCCTGCCGCTCGTGTCGATCGGGGCGCTGCTGGCCGCGGTGGTGGCCGTCGGACTGGTCGCGCTGACCGGTGGCGCCGGTTACGTCATCGCGGGCCTGCCGGATCCGGGCCTGGTGACGCGCTACGGCATCACCGTCGTCAGGGTGCTGGCCGAGGCGTCCTCGGTGCTGTGCGTCGGTTCACTGCTGCTCGCCGCGTTCCTCGTCCCGCCGCAGAAGTCCGGCACGCTCGCGGCGGACGGCTACGCGGCCATCCGCGTCGCGGGCGCCGCCGCGTGGGTCTGGTTCTTCGCCGCCGCCGCGTCGATCTTCTTCTCCGCCGCGGACGGCGCGGGCCGCCCGTTCACCGAGGTGCTTTCACCGCAGGTTCTGATCGACCTCGTGGACGCCATCGAGCAGCCCAAGGCCTGGCTGTTCACCGCGTTGATCGCGCTGCTGGTCGCCCTCGGCTGCCGTCTCGCGCTGACCTGGGGCTGGACGACGGTGGTCTTCTTCCTGTCCGTCGGCGGGCTGATCCCGGTCGCGGTCACCGGGCATTCCGCGAGCGGCGGCTCGCACGACCTGGCGACCAACAGCCTGCTCTACCACCTGATCGCCGCCGCGTTGTGGGTCGGCGGCCTGGTGGCGTTGCTCGCGCTCGGCTGGCGCCGTGGCCAGAACCTCACCCTCGCCGCGACGCGGTTTTCCAAGCTGGCGCTGGTCTGCTGGTTGGTGATGGCGGTCTCCGGCCTCGTCAACGCGCTGGTGCGGATCGAGATCGCCGACCTGTTCACCACCGACTACGGCCTGCTCGTGCTCGCGAAGATCGTCGCGTTGCTGCTGCTCGGCGTCTTCGGCCATCAGCAGCGGCAGAAGGGGGTCGCCGGGCTGGTGAACGGCGCCGGCGGCGGGCAGTTGCTGCGGCTCGCCGCGGTCGAGGTGCTGATCATGTTCGTCACCATCGGCATCGCCACCGGACTCGCGAAGACCCCGCCGCCGCAGGAATCGTTCACTCAGCCGTCCACGACTGAACTGCTGATCGGCTACGACCTTTCCGGTCCGCCGACCGTTTTCCGGCTGCTCACGGACTGGCGGTTCGACCTCGTCTACGGCACCCTCGCGATCGTTCTCGCCGGGCTGTACCTCGCCGGTGTCCGTCGGCTGCGGCGCCGCGGCGACACCTGGGCGACCGGCCGGATCGTCGCGTGGCTCGCGGGCTGCTTCGTGCTGCTGATCGCGACGTCGTCCGGTATCGGGCGGTACGCGCCCGCGATGTTCAGCGTGCACATGGGCAACCACATGCTGCTGTCCATGGTGGCGCCCGTGCTGTTCGTCCTCGGCGGACCCGTGACGCTCGCGCTGCGCGCCCTGCCCGCTGCGGGCAAGGACGCGCCGCCCGGACCGCGTGAATGGCTGCTCGCCTTCGTGCATTCGCCGATTTCGCGGTTCCTGACGCATCCGATCGTGGCCCTGCTTTTGTTCGTGGGTTCCTTCTACGGCCTGTATTTCTCGGGCCTGTTCGACGCCGCGCTGAACTACCACTGGGCGCATCTGGCGATGAACGCGCATTTCCTGCTCGCCGGCTACGTCTTCTACTGGCCCGTGATCGGTGTCGACCCGGCGCCGCGCCGGCTCCCGCATCTGGGACGACTGGGGATGATGTTCGCCGCCATGCCGTTCCACGCGTTCTTCGGGATCGCGCTGATGAGCATGCAGACCGTGCTCGGCCAGGACTTCTACCGGTCGCTGAAGCTGTCGTGGGTCACCGACCTGCTGACCGATCAGCGGCTCGGCGGCGGGATCGCGTGGGCGTCCGGTGAACTGCCGGTGTTGCTGGTGCTGGTCGCGCTGCTGGTGCAGTGGGCGCGGCAGGACGAGCGGGAGGCCCGGCGGCGGGATCGACGCGAGGACGCCTCGGGCGACGAGGATTTGAACGCCTACAACGCGATGCTGAAGAAACTCGCGGATCAGGGCCGGGGTCCGGGTTCCGGCTCTGTGTGACCTTTCCCTCGATAGCCGATCCGGGTGGCAGCACTAGGACAACCGGGCGGTCAGGGCGGGACCGGTAGGTCTCGTACCACATCTTCGTCGGCTCTCCCCGTTTCTCGGCCCGAGTTGTCCACAGGAAGCCCGTCTCACCCGGAGTTGTCCACAGACTCGGTTCGCGCCCGGTTTCGCCCCTTGATCCGAGGCAGGCTGTGTTCGAGGGAAGCACCGGGAGCGGCCCGGATCGAGGCGAAAGGCGGATGTGATGGCGATGGGCGAGACCTGGGTGACCATGATCGGCAACCTGACCAGTGAACCGGTCCACCATCCGGAGCGGGTGCACGGGCACGACGTCGTGTCGTTCGGTTTGCGGAGTGTCGAACGCCGGTACGACAAGGAAAAAGGGGAGTGGGGCGACGGGCGGCAGCTCGCGGTCCGGGTCACCTGCTGGCGAAAGCTGGCGATGGCGGCCTTCTCGTGCCTCAGCAAGGGCGATCCGGTGATCGTGGCCGGGCGGCTGCGCGGCGCCGAGACCGCGGAGGAGATCCCGGCCCCTCTCGGTCTACCTGAGCTTGAGGCCTTCTCCATCGGCCCCAACCTCGCGCGCTGTTCGGCCGAGATCCGGCGGATCGGGCGTGACCGGCCGAAGGCGATCCCGATGCCGTCGCCACCCCCGGGGAATCCCATGGTCACCGCACTGGAGGAGGCACCCGTGGGATGAGGGGTCCGATGCTCTTTCAGTGATATCGGGCTGACTGTCGGTAGTTCGATGGTGACCGCCGTCAAGGCCGCGATCGGCTCGCTCTACGATCGCTTGTATGGCCGAGTTCATCTACACCATGAAGAAGGTGCGCAAGACCGTCGGGGACAAGGTCATCCTCGACGACGTCAGCACCGCGTTCTACCCCGGCGCCAAGATCGGCGTGGTGGGGCCCAACGGCGCGGGTAAGTCCACCGTTCTGAAGATCATGGCGGGGATCGAGCAGGCCAGCAACGGCGAAGCCTTCCTCCAGCCTGGCGCCAGCGTCGGCATCCTCATGCAGGAGCCGGAGCTCAACGAGGAAAAGACCGTCCGCGAGAACGTCGAGGAGGGGTTGGGCGACATCAAGGTCAAGCTCAACCGCTTCAACGAGGTCGCCGAGCTGATGGCGACCGACTACAGCGACGAGCTGATGGAGGAGATGGGCAAGCTCCAGGAGGACCTCGACCACGCCGACGCGTGGGAGATCGACTCCGCGGTGGAGCAGGCGATGGACGCCTTGCGCTGTCCGCCGCCGGACGAGCCGGTCACCCACCTCTCCGGTGGTGAGCGCCGCCGGGTCGCGCTGTGCAAGCTCCTCCTGTCCGCGCCGGACCTGCTGCTCCTCGACGAGCCCACCAACCACCTGGACGCCGAAAGCGTGCTGTGGCTGGAGCAGTTCCTCGCGAACTACGCCGGCGCCGTCCTCGCCGTCACCCACGACCGGTACTTCCTGGACAACGTGGCCGAGTGGATCATGGAGCTCGACCGCGGCCGCGTCGTCGGCTACGAGGGCAACTACTCGACGTACCTGGAGAAGAAGCGCGAGCGGCTCGAAGTCCAGGGCAAGAAGGACGCCAAGCTCGCCAAGCGACTGAAGTCCGAACTCGAATGGGTCCGGTCCAACGCCAAGGCGCGCCAGACCAAGTCGCGGTCCCGGCTCGACCGCTACGAGGAGATGGCCGCGGAGGCGGACAAGCACCGCAAGCTCGACTTCGAAGAGATCCAGATCCCGCCGGGGCCCCGGCTGGGCAGCGTGGTCGTCGAGGTCGAGAAGCTGCGCAAGGGTTTCGACGACCGCGTGCTGATCGACGGTCTGTCGTTCGACCTGCCGCGCAACGGCATCGTCGGGGTGATCGGGCCGAACGGTGTCGGCAAGACGACCCTGTTCAAGACGATCGTCGGGCTCGAAGAGCCGGACGCCGGACAGGTCAAGATCGGCGAGACGGTCAAACTGTCCTATGTGGACCAGAACCGCGGCGGGATCGACCCGAAGAAGACGGTATGGGAGGTGGTTTCGGACAAGCTGGACTACATCCACGTCGGGCAGACCGAAATGCCCTCGCGTGCCTACGTCAGCGCGTTCGGTTTCAAGGGCCCGGACCAGCAGAAGCCGGCGGGCGTGCTCTCCGGTGGTGAGCGCAACCGGCTGAACCTGGCGCTGACCCTCAAGCAGGGCGGGAACCTGATCCTGCTCGACGAGCCGACGAACGACCTGGACGTCGAGACCCTGGGGTCGCTGGAGAACGCTCTCGAGCAGTTCCCCGGCTGCGCCGTGGTCATCTCGCACGACCGGTGGTTCCTCGACCGGGTCGCGACGCACATCCTCGCCTGGGAAGGCACCGACGAGAACCCCTCGCAATGGTTCTGGTTCGAAGGTAACTTCGAGGGCTACGAGAAGAACAAGGTCGAGCGTCTCGGTGCCGAGGCCGCTCGTCCGCACCGCGTCACCCATCGCAAGCTGACCCGCGACTGAGGGCCGGGGGTTCCCCGTGGAAGCCAGCAAGCGCCAACGGCCGGGCCCGCCCACCACCATGGTGGGTGGGCGGACGGCTGCCACCGGGGGAACCTTGTCCGCTGTCGGAAGGCTGATCGAACGAGCGGACGCCCTGCACTTGAGGGCGCCTGAACTCGCACTGGTCCTCGGGGAGCGCGCGGCCGCGCTCGCCGAGGCGGCCGGTGCCGACGAGCAGTGGATCCGCGCGGAGAGTCTCGTGGTGACCGCTCGGGTGCGGCTCGGTGGCCGTCCCCGGACGGTCGGCCGGGCGGTGGCCGCCTTGCGCGCCGCCGAACACGCGGGCTACGGCGACATCGCGGCCCGGTTGAGGATCGACCTCGCGGTCTGCGCGCGCAGTGTCGGCATTCCGCTGACCGGGCTGGCCGCCTTGCGTCCGCTGCTGGCGGATCCGGCGGTCTCGCCGGTGCACCGGGCCGAGGCGTTGTGCCATCTCGTCGGCTGCCTGGCGCAGTTCGGCCGGAAGACGGAGCTGGACCGCGTGCTCGCCGAAGCGGACAAGCTCGTGCTCGGCGACGGCTCGATGACGGCGGATTCGCAGCTGCTGATCCGCGCGATGCTGCGGGTCGGGGTGTCGGCGCATCGTCGTCGGCACGGCGATCTGACGGCGGCGGCGGACGCCGCGCGGACCGGGCTGGGCATGCTCGAAAAGCTCGCGAACCCCGATGACGACGGCGGTCTCGTCCGGATCCGGCTGATCCTGCAACTCGTCTGCACGTTGCTGGACCGGGGCGACACGGAGATGGCGCTGGAGCTCGCCCAGCCGGTCCTCGACGCGCCCGTCCGCGCCGCCGGGATCTCGCCTGCCGCGTGGTTGCGGCTGGCGGTGGCCACCCGCGTCCTGCTACCCGCGGGCTCCGGGGAAGCCGCGGGCATGCTCGTGCGCGAAGCGGTCGCCGGGACCGAGGATCACGGCCTGCACGCTGTCACCGCCCGGTTGTGGCTGGAACTCGCGCAGATCGAGGAACGGCTCGGCCGTCCCGAGGAGGCCATCGGCTGCCTGCACCGTTCGCGTGCCGCCGAACACCTGCACGCCCGCGCGCGCAGGCAGGCGTGCAACGTCCTGGTCGGCGAGTTCGGCGCGGCCGAGAACACCGCGGTCGATCTCGACGACGTCCTGCGGGCCGTCACCACGCGTCCGGCCGCCACCGCGGTACCCGAGCCCGCCCCGGCCGAGGTGACCGCGGTGATGGCGCCGATCGACGTGGCGCCGCCGAAGCGGGCGGCCGCCGAACCGCCGGTCCGCCGTGAACCGCCGCGGCCCGTGCGGCAGAACAGCCATGCGGCGCCCGAGCCGTCGCGGCACACGCCGGCCCAGCCTCCCCGTCCCGTCGTCCCTCCGCGTCCGGAGGAGTCACCTGCCGCGGAAAAGACCGAAGCGCCGGTGTTGAAGCCGCCGTCCCGCCCGGAGCCGCCGCGCGAAGCCGCGGCGTCCGCCGGCGACTGGCGTCGCCGGGTACCGAAGAAACCCCAGGAACCCAAGCCGTCGATCAGGTTCGAGCCCAAGGCCGAACCGGCCGCGCCGACACTGAAGCCGCCGCCGAAACCGGCACCGCGACCGGAGCCGGAGCCCGGGCGGCGCAGTCGTCCGGAACCTCCTCCCGCTCGCGAGCAGGTCGCCTCCGCGGCACCCGGCCCCACGGTCACCCGGTCGGAAACCCCGGTTCCGGCCGCGCGGCACCGGCCTGAGCCGCCCGTGCGGTACGAGGAGCCGTCGCCGGAACCGGTGATCCCGGAACTGCTCCTGGCTCCCGAACCCGCCGCCGAACCCCGGCCGCGGATCGCGGCGGAAACCGAACCACCGCGTCCCCCGGGGACCGCCGCCCCGTTGTGGGAGAGCGACGAATGGGCGGCCGAAGAACGCGCCCGCCGGTCGACCACCCCCGTCTCGCGGACGACCAGGCACGACGCCGAACACGGTTCCGTGGCGGCGAAATCGGTGCTGGACCGGCTCGGGATCTCCAGCACCGGCGGGCAGGGTGGTGGCCGCCGTCGTGCGGACAACACCGCGGACGCGCATCCCGGCCCTGCCCCCGAAGAACGCGCCGAAACCGGACACGTCCGCCGGGAGCAGGCGCCGGTGGAGTACGCCGAACCCGCCGTCCCGCTCGCGCCGCCGCCTCGGGAAGACCCGGCGCCGTCGTTCCCCGGCAACACCCAGGAAGACGTCCGGGAAGGTGCCCGGGAAAGTTCTTCGCAAAGCGCCAAGGAAGAGGTCGTGGAGCCGTGGTTGCCCCGGCTGCGGATGCCGCCGGCGCTGGACCCCTTGACCGACACCGGTTCCTGGCGGCCGATCACGCCGTTCCCCGAAAGCTACGCCCGCGCCATCGCGGAAGACGAGCCGCCGCCGGACGCCGGTCTCGCCGACCTGCTCGCCCGCGCACTCGCCGAGCATCAGGCCGGCACCGCGAGCGCCGCCGCGCTCGTGAAACAACTCGGTTCCCAGGACTCGGGAAAGCGTCCGGTCAACGGCCGCGACCGGCACCGCGCCAACGGGAGCGACTGACCCGGCGATAGCAAAGGTCCCTTGCTGCACCTCGGTCGGAGCAGGTCTCACTGGAACGATTCAGTCGGCCGGGTGAGGCTGTGCGCCGGTCCGGTGAACGGGAATGGGTGCTGGTCACCCCCGGTGCGACGGGGCGGGCGAAGGGCCGGACAGACCGTCGATGTGACCGGCCAGTAGCTGAACCGATCACGGCGATTCCGGTAGCTGAGCAGGGAAATCTTCGACGGACGGGAATGACCCGGCCGTGTGGTGCCGTCAGTCCGGAGCTGTAGGTTGGGGTCTGGGCCGGTACAGAGTCGTGCCGGTCGCGGTGTCAATCTCGCACAGTGGAGAGTTGTCTCAAATGAGCTCGACGGGAGTCTCGTCCCCGCCCGGAACAGATGTCGGCACCGAAGACGGCGCCCGGCGCCGGTCGGTGAACCCGGAGCAGATCCGGGACGACCTGATCGACGCCGCCGCGGCGTACGCCCCGGAGATCGGCGACCTGATCCGCCTGTACTACCGGCACATCCCCGCCGAAGAGATTCTCGGTGACGACCCGGTCGACCTCGTCGGCGCCGTCCGCTCGCATCTGCAGCTGGCCAAGGACCGGATGCCCGGCCGTCCCGCGGTGCGCCTGCTGAACCCGACCGGCCCCGAAGACGGCTGGACGCGTGAGGCCACCGTCGTGCAGGTCGTCACGGACGACATGCCCTATCTCGTGGATTCCGTCGCGGCCGAGTTCGCCCGCGACGGCGTGCAGGTGCAGCGCATCGTGCACCCGATCGTCGTGGTCAGCCGTGATCTGACCGGTGAACTGCTGGCGGTCCACCCGGACGCCGACCCGGCCGAGCCGCCGTCGAATTCGGCGGCCGAATCGTGGATGTACATCGAGATCGACCTGGTGACGGACCCGAACCGCGCCCGCGAGCTGGACAACCGGCTCTCTTCGGTGCTGGGCGACGTGCGCGAGGTCGTCGAGGACACCGACAAGATGGCGGAACAGGCGCGCCGTCTCGCCGACGAGCTGGACGAGAACCCGCCGAACCTGCCCACCGGTGAGGTCGCCGAAGGCGCCCGCCTGCTGCGCTGGCTCGCCGACGGGCACTTCACCTTCCTCGGCTACCGCCGCTACGAGCTGATCGACAACCCGCATCCCGGCAACGACGAGCCCGCCTTGCGCGCGGTGCTCGCGACCGGGCTGGGCGTGCTGCGCCAGGACAGCCTGGCCGCGCGCAGCCTCACCGCGGGGCCCGACACGGCGGTGTCCGCGCTCGCGCCGACGCTGCTGGTGCTGACCCAGGCAAGCGCGCCGTCCACCGTGCACCGTCCGGTCTATCCGTACTACGTCGGCGTGAAAACGTTCGACGACAACGGAAACGTCACCGGCGAACACCGCTTCCTCGGCATGTTCACCACCACCGCCCTGCACGAGAACGTGCTGGACATCCCCGTGGTGTGCAACAGGGTTCGCGAGGTCATCCACCGCGCGGGCTTCCCGATGGAGTCCTTCTCCGGCCAGCGGATGCTCGAAGTGCTGCAGAACTGGCCGCGGGCCGACCTGTTCTCGGCCGACACCGATTCGCTGTACTCCACGACGACCGGCGCGATCACGTTGTCGGATCGACGGCGGCTGCGGCTGTTCCTGCGCCGCGACCCGTACGGGCGCTTCTACTCCTGCCTCGTGTACCTCCCGCGCGATCGCTACACGACCCGTTCGCGGCTCGCGATGCAGGAGGTGCTGCTCGAAGAACTCGAAGGCACGCAACTGGAGTACAGCGCGCGCATCGGGGAGACCGTGCTCGCGCAGGTGCACTTCATCGTGCACACCGACCCCTCGCAGCGGTCGGAACCGGACACCCTGCGCATCCAGGAACGGCTCAACGAAGCCGTCCGCAGCTGGGACGACCGGATGGTCGAGGCGATCCTCGCCGAACGCCGCGAGCGTGCCGGGGACAGCGGTGTCGCGATCGGCTTGCTGGGGGAGGAGTCCGCGGGTGAACAGGGGCAGCGGTTCGCCGCGGTGTTCCCCGAGGGCTACAAGGAGGACTTCAGCGCGCTCGAAGCGCTCGCCGACCTCCGTGCCCTGGAGTCGCTGACCGACGAGGGTGACCTGTCGATGTCGTTCTACCTGCCCGCCGACGCCGAGGCGGGGGAGCGGCGCTTCAAGCTGTACCTGCGCGGCGAGGGCGTCACCCTCTCGAAGGTGCTCCCGGTCCTGCAGCGGATGGGCGTGGAGGTCGTCGACGAGCGGCCCTACGAACTGCGCCGCGAAGACGGCGGCCGGTCGTGGATCTACGACTTCGGCCTGCGGATCGACCCGCAGGTCCTCGACCACGCGGACACCGACCTGCGCGTCCGCTTCCAGGACGCGTTCCACGCCGCCTGGCGCGGCGACTGCGAGGTCGACGGCTTCAACGGGCTCGTCCTGCGCGCCGGGCTGACCTGGCGTCAGGCGGCCATCCTGCGGGCCTATTCGCGGTACCTGCGCCAGACGAAGATCCCGTTCTCGCAGGAGTACATCGAGAACACCGTGCTCGCGCACACCGACATCGCCACCGCGCTGGTGCGGCTGTTCGAGACCCGCTTCGACCTCTCGATCAGCGCCGAGGCCCGCGCGTCGCAGGCCGATCAGCTCACCGCCGAGATCGGCGAGCTCGTCGACGAGGTGACCAGCCTCGACGAGGACCGGATCCTGCGGCGCCTGATGGCGGTCATCCTCGCCACGCTGCGCACGAACTACCACGTCACCGACGCGGAGGGGAGTCCCCGGCAGTACCTGGCGCTCAAGCTCGATCCGAGCGCGGTGCCCGAACTGCCCGAGCCGCGGCCGAAGTACGAGATCTTCGTGTACTCGCCGCGGGTCGAGGGCGTGCACCTGCGCTTCGGCGACGTCGCGCGCGGTGGCCTGCGGTGGTCCGACCGCCGGGAGGACTTCCGCACGGAGATCCTCGGCCTGGTCAAGGCGCAGGCGGTCAAGAACGCGGTCATCGTGCCTGTCGGCGCGAAGGGCGGCTTCGTCGTGAAGCGCCCGCCGACGGCCACCGGTGACCCGGGCCTGGACCGTGACGCTCAGCTGAACGAGGGCATCGCCTGCTACCGGATGTTCATCTCCGGCCTGCTGGACGTGACCGACAACCGCGTCGAGGGCAAGACCGTCCCGGCACCGGGCGTGGTCCGTCACGACGGCGACGACAGCTACCTCGTGGTCGCGGCCGACAAGGGCACCGCGAAGTTCTCCGACATCGCGAACGAGGTTTCGGCGAACTACGGGTTCTGGCTCGGCGACGCCTTCGCCTCGGGTGGATCGGTCGGCTACGACCACAAGGCCATGGGCATCACCGCGAAGGGTGCCTGGGAGAGCGTCAAGCGCCACTTCCGCGAGCTGGGCAAGGACACCCAGACCGAGGACTTCACCGTCGTCGGCATCGGCGACATGATGGGTGACGTCTTCGGCAACGGGATGCTGCTCTCGGAGCACATCCGGCTCGTGGCCGCCTTCAACCACCTGCACATCTTCCTCGACCCGAACCCGGACTCGGCGACCTCGTTCGCCGAGCGGCGGCGGCTGTTCGACCTGCCGCGGTCCTCGTGGGAGGACTACGACCGCTCGCTGATCAGCGAGGGCGGTGGCGTCTACTCGCGGTCGGCGAAGACGATCCCGATCAGCCCGCAGGTCCGCGAGGCGCTCGGGCTCGGCGAGGACGTCACGAAGCTGGCGCCGAACGACCTCATGCAGGCGATCCTGCTGGCGCCGGTCGAGTTGCTGTGGAACGGCGGTATCGGCACCTACGTCAAGGCCGAGAACGAGACCCACGCCGACGCGGGCGACAAGGCCAACGACGCCTTGCGCGTCAACGGGAACCAGCTCCGCGTCAGAGTCGTCGGCGAGGGCGGCAATCTGGGCTTGACCCAGCTCGGCCGGATCGAATTCGCCCGCGCGGGCGGCAAGATCAACACCGACGCGCTCGACAACTCCGCCGGCGTCGACTGCTCCGACCACGAGGTCAACATCAAGATCCTGCTGGATCACCTGGTCTCGACCGGATCGCTGGGCGCCGAGCAGCGCAACGAGCTGCTGGAGCTGATGACCGACGAGGTCGGCGAGCTGGTGCTGGCCGACAACTACCGGCAGAACGCCGTGCTCGGGGTCAGCCGGGCGCACGCCGGGCCGATGGTCTCGGTGCACCAGCGGCTCGTCGCGGCGCTGGTCGCGAAGGGCGCCTTCGACCGCAAGCTCGAAGCCCTGCCGAGTTCGGCGGAGTTCCGCGCGCTGGAGAAGGCGAACGAGGGCCTCACCTCACCGGAGCTGGCGACGCTCATGGCGCACGTGAAGCTCGACCTCAAGGACGAGCTGCTGGCGAGCGAACTCCCGGATTCGGAAGTGTTCTCGCGGCGCCTGCCGGAGTACTTCCCGAAGCCGCTGCGCGAACAGTTCGGCGAGGCGATCTTCCAGCACCCGCTGAAGCGCGAGATCATCACCACGATGGTGGCCAACGAGGTCGTCGACGGTGCCGGGATCTCCTACGTCTTCCGCCTGATGGAGGAGATGAACGCCACCGCGACCGACGCCGTCCGCGCGTACGCCGTGGTCACCCAGGTGTACGACCTGCCCTCGCTGTGGGCGCAGATCGACGCGCTCGACAACGTCGTGCCGACCGAGGTCGCGGACGAGATGATGCTGGAGACCCGCAGGCTGCTCGACCGGGCGGCCCGCTGGTTCCTCACCAACCGGCCGCAGCCGCTGGCCCCGCTCGCCGAGATCAACCGGTTCGGCCGGGTCGTCGGCGAACTGGCCCCGCGGGCGCACGAACTGCTCCGCGGTGTCGAATGCGCGTCCGTCGACGACAACGCCGAGCGGCTGGTCCAGCACGGTGTCCCGGCCGAACTGGCCCAGCGCGTGGCGCTCCTGCTGCACACCTTCGGCCTGCTCGACGTCACCGACGTCGCGGAGATGGCCGAGCAGCAGGTCGGGATCGACGCGGTGCACAGCCCGGCGGAGACCGCGGCGCTGTACTACGCGCTGTCCGATCATCTCAGCGTCGACAAGATGCTGACCTCGATCAGCGGTCTCGAACGCGGCAACCGCTGGCACGCGCTCGCGCGGCTGGCGCTGCGGGACGACGTGTACGGCTCACTGCGGGCGATCACGCTGGACGCGTTGCGGCACAGCGATTCGGGCACCGACCCGGATGAGAAGATCGCGCACTGGGAGAAGACCAACGCGTCGCGGCTGCAGCGCGCCAGGGTGGCGCTGGACGAGATCGGCAAGTCCGGCAAGCTCGACCTGGCGACGCTGTCGGTGGCCGCGAGGCAGATCCGGAGCACGGTGAGGTAGTGAGCTACATTTCCCTCATCCGGCCACGCTGGTCGGATATGGACGTCTACGGGCACGTCAACCACGCGAATCTGGTGACCCTGCTCGAGGAGGCGCGGATTCCCCTGCTGTTCGGGGACGCCGTCCGGGCCGGGCTCACCGAACTGCCCAAGGGCATCGTGGTGGTGAAGCTGGCCGTCCATTACCGTTCGCCGATCGTGGTGTCCGATCAGGACATCCGGGTGGAGATCTCGTTGAAGGACTTGAAGCACGCCAGCTTCACCCTTGGCTACCGGGTGCACGCCGGGCCCGCCGAGGTCGACAAGGTCGCGGTCACCGCGGAGACGGTGCTCGCGCCGTACGACACGGTGACGGAGCGGCCGCGGCGGCTGACCGAGGACGAACGCGCCTTCCTGGAGAAGGGGTTCGCGGATGCCTGAGCTCGTCATCCCGGACGCGGGTGACCGCGAAACGCTCGGCGCGTTCGTGGCCAGGGCGGTCCGGCTCGACCAGAACACCCTGGTGCGCTTGCGTCAGCGCGGCGACGGTGTCGTCGAGGCGTGGAGCGCGACCCCGTTCGACGTCCTCGCGACCAGGGCCGTCGCCGGCGACATCACACCGTCGGACGTCACGGTGTCCGGCAACGAGCTGCTCGCCGCGCTGACCGTGGCGGGCGGCGAGCGGATGGATCCGGGGCCGGCCAGGGACCTGATGTGGCATTCGGAGCTGCCCGCGCCGGGGCGCTGGCAGCTGGTGGACGAACTGCCGGCGACGGTGATCTCGGAGCTCGCCGATCGCGGGGTGGCGCTCGCCCGCGACAACGTCGGCCCGCACGGCAACCCGCCCGCGTCGCTGATGGACCAGGCGGTGCTCACCGTCACCGGCGGTGAGCTGGAGATCAAGGTCCAGATGCGGTGCCTGTTCGCGTTGTCCGGGATGGGCTTCCTCGACTCGTCGATCGCCGACGACGTCGTCCGCGTGACCGCGACGGATTCGTGGATGCGCATCGACGCGCGTTACGGCGCCGTCCTCAAGCGCCGCCACGCCCTCCTGCCCCTGCTGTTCTGACGGGTTTCTTACCGCCGCACGCCGCGGGTGGCTTCCGGCCGCCCGCGGTGTCAGGCTGTCCCCATGAGCGATAAGGACGCCGGCAAGGACGGGGAGGATCCGACCGCGGACTTCCTCGCCGAGGTCCGGCCGGAGGAGACCCCGTGGCGGACCGAGCGGCCGCCGGGTGAGGAGGCGCCGGAACGGGCCGAGCGCCCGGAGAAGTGGGGCCGGGCCAAATCGGCCGGACGGGCCGCGGCGAAGGCGGCTCCCTATGTCCAGGCCGCCGCGCTGGCGACCTGGATCGTGTCGGGCACCCTCGACGACTCCGGCTCGGACGCCGGCGACTTCGGCGCCTCCAACGACGCCTGACCCCCTCGAACCTCCCGCATTCAGTCCTCTGAACGCGGTGGTTCGTGTCGCCGACTACCGCGTTCAGAGGACGAAACGCATGGACGGCTAGAGCGTCGCCCGCATCGCCTTCATGCGCTCGATCTCGGCGGACTGGCCGGTGATGACCTCCTGCGCCATCTCCTGGGCCTTGATCTCCACTCCCTTGCCGAGCTGGGCTTCGGCCATCGTCAGCGCGCCCTGGTGGTGCGCGATCATCAGGTCGAGGAACAGCTTCTCGAAGGCCGTGCCGGAGGCCGCGCGCAGCTCGGCCAGCTGCGCCTCCGTCGCCATCCCGGGCATGAGCGCGTGATCGTGGTGCCCGCCGTGCCCGTCGTGACCCTCCCCGGGCACCGGCTTGCCGCGGTCGGTGAGCCACGTCCTCATCATCGTGATCTCACCGTCCTGGGCGACCGAGATCCGGCTCGCGATCGCCCGGATCCGCTCGTTCGCCGTCTTGCCCGGCACCAGCTCGGTCATCACCTTCGCCTGCTGGTGGTGGGGGATCATCATGGTGATGTAGTCGACGTCGGCCTGGTTGGGCTGATCGCGGTTCACCGGGCCGGGAGCGACGGTGCCCGCCTGCTCACCCGGCTTTCCGGGGACGATCACCGGGGCGCTGGACGCCGGCGCGGCGGGGGTTTCGTCGCCGGTGCAGCCCGAGACGAGGAACGCGGCGACGAAGAGCGCCGATGTCAAACTCTTTTTCATCCCGGGAGATCCTCCATTGGTCGGTATCTGCTGAGCCTAAATAAGGAATAAGGTGCGCGTAAAGCTGGGTGGAAGGAGAGCCATATCGTGCTGCAGCCTGGGCTGAAACGCCGCTTGACCAGGGTCTTCGTGTCGGCGGCCGCAGTCGCCGCCCTTGGCGCCTCGAGCGCGCTCGTCGCGCCGGCCGTCATCGCCGAACCGTCGGCGACCACGATCCCCGGGGTGGACGAGATCGTCCACAGCCCGAACCTCCGGTCGATCGCGAACGTCCCGCAGCAGGGACCGTTCACCAAGGACTCGACCGGAACGGACATCGCGTTCACCAAGGGACACGCGATCGTCGGCACCTACGACGGTTTCAACGTCTTCGACGTCCGCAACCCCTACCGCCCGAAGATCGTCAGCCAGGTCCTCTGCCCCGGTGGGCAGAACGACGTGTCGATCTCCGGCGACCTGCTCTTCCTGTCGACCGACTCCTCGCGCAGCGACAACTCGTGCAACAGCGTGTCGAAGCCCGCGTCGGAGAAGTCGGCGTGGGAAGGCATCAAGATCTTCGACATCTCGAACCTCGCGGCACCGAAGTACGTCGCGGCGGTCGAGACCGACTGCGGTTCGCACACCAACACGATGGTGCCGGACAAGAACGGCAAGAACGTCTACGTGTACGTCTCGTCGTACGCGCCGGCGGCGAACCTGCCCGACTGCCAGCCGCCGCACGACAAGATCTCGATCATCAAGGTCCCCGTCAAGGACCCGGCGAAGGCCGCGCTCGTCGCGACCCCGGTGCTGTTCCCGGACGGCGGCAACGCCGGCGGCGACAACCCCGACGGCACCCGCCGCTCGCCGACCACCGGTTGCCACGACCTGACGGCGCTCCCGGAGAAGGACCTGATGGCCGGTGCCTGCATGGGTGACGGCGTCCTGTTCGACATCTCCGACCGCCTCAAGCCGCGGGTCCTCAGCCGGGTCCAGGACAACGTGAACTTCGCGTTCTGGCACTCCGCCACCTTCAACAACGACGCCAACAAGGTCGTCTTCACCGACGAACTCGGCGGCGGTGGCATGGCGACCTGCCTGGAGAAGTTCGGCTCCACCCGCGGTGCCAACGGCATCTACGAGATCACCGGCCGCGGCGACAACCGCAAGCTGGAGTTCCGCAGCTACTACAAGATCCCGCGGCTCCAGTCCGAGACCGAGAACTGCGTGGCGCACAACGGCTCGCTGATCCCGGTGCCGGGCAAGGACATCATGGTCCAGTCCTGGTACCAGGGCGGCGTCTCGGTGTGGGACTTCACCGACTCGGCGAAGCCGAAGGAGATCGCGTACTGGGAGCGGGGCCCGCTCTCGAACGAGAAGCTCGTCGGCGGCGGCACGTGGTCGGCGTACTGGTACAACGGCTACATCTTCTCGTCCGACATCGTGAAGGGACTCGACGTCCTCGAACTGAACGACTGGCGGACCTTCCCGGCGAAGTTCGTCCGGCAGAACCAGTTCAACGCCCAGACGCAGTACAAGCTGCACCCGGGCATGAACTGATCCCGTAGCGCGCTATGAAAGGTCCTTTCCTTGCAAATTTTGCAAGGAAAGGACCTTTCATTGCATTCCCGGGGGCGCTCAGACGAGCCAAACGGCCGCGTCCGGTGGCAGTTTCCCGTCCACCAGCCCCGCGCTGGAGAGCAGCACCTCGCCCGGCGGCAACGCGATCGGGCTCGCGGAGGTGTTCAGCGCGCAGACCAGCCCGCCACCTCGGCGCCGGAACGCGAAACAGCCCGCCGGGGCGCCGTACCACTCGAGGTCGTCGCCGCGGAAAGCCCGGTGCGACTTCCGGAGCTCGATCGCCCGCCGGTACAGCGACAGCGTCGACGCGGGATCCTCCAGCTGCGCTTCCACCGTCACCGACGCCCAGGACGCGGGCATCGGCAGCCACGTGCGCGGATTGCGCGAGAAACCGAACGGCGGACGGTCGCCCTCCCACGGCAGCGGCACCCGCGACGCGTCGCGGCCGAATTCGGCGCCGGAGATCTTCGCGCGCGGGTCGGCGAGCGCCTCGGCTGGGAGGTCGACGTTGCCGAGGCCCAGTTCTTCGCCGTTGTACAGGTAGATCGTCCCGGGCAGCGCGAGTTCGACCAGCGCCATCGCCCGCGCCCGCCGCACGCCCCGCTCGCCACCGCCGTACCGGCTGACCTGCCGCCAGACGTCGTGGTTGCCCAGCGTCCAGGTGGCGGAGGCCCCGGCGGACTTCGGCACCGCCAGCGACCGCTCGATGGCCGTCCGCAGCGCGTCGGCGTCGAAATGCGTGAGCACGAGCCGGAAGTTGAACGCCAGATGCAGTTCGTCCGGCCGCAGATACCGCGCGAGGCGTTCCTCGTCGGTCACCCAGATCTCGCCGACGGCCATCGCGTGCGGGTACTCGTCGAGGACCTTGCGGATCATCTGGTGGATCTCGTGGACCCGGTCGTTGTCGAATCGCGGGTCGTAGAACTCGCTCGGCCCGAGCGGGTTCACCCGCGGGTCCATGTCCGGCAGGCCCGGCGGTTTCGCCATGCCGTGCGCGACGTCGATGCGGAAACCGTCCACCCCGTGGTCCAGCCAGAACCGCAGGGTCCGCTCCAGATCGGCGGCCACCTCGTGGTTGGTCCAGTTCAGATCCGGCTGCTGCGGCGAGAACAGGTGCAGGTACCACTGGCCGTCCGGGACCCGGGTCCACGCCGGGCCGCCGAACGCGCTGACCCAGTTGTTCGGCGGCTGGTCGCCGTGCGGGCCGAGCCCGTCACGGAAGATGTAGCGGTCCCGTTCCGGGCTGCCCGGCGGCGCCGCCATCGCCGATTTGAACCAGGCGTGGGTGTTGCTGGTGTGGTTGGGGACGACGTCGACGGTGACCTTGATGCCGCGTTTGTGCGCCTCGGTCAGCAGGACGTCGAAATCGCCCAGGGTGCCGAACATCGGGTCGACATCGCGTGGATCGGCGACGTCGTACCCGTGGTCGGCCATGGGCGAGCGGTAGAACGGCGTCAGCCACAGTGCGTCGACCCCGAGAAGCTCCAGGTACCCGAGCTTGCCGCGGATGCCTTCGAGGTCACCGACGCCGTCCCCGTCGGAATCGGCGAACGAGCGCACGTAGACCTGGTAGAAGACCGCCTGGTCCCACCAAGCCACGTCGCGCTCCATCACACGAAACTGTTCATCATGCTGTTGGCCGCCATCTCCAGGTACGCCCACAGCTGGGAGCGGTACGGCTCCTCGATGCGCTCCTCGTCGACCGCGATCTTGATGCAGCGCAGCCAGGCGTCGCGTTCGATCGGGCCGATCTTGAACGGCGCGTGCCGCATCCGCAGCCGAGGGTGGCCGCGCTGATCCGAGTAGGTGTGCGGGCCGCCCCAGTACTGCATGAGGAACAGCCGGAAGCGTTCCTCCGCCGGCCCGAGGTCTTCCTCGGGGTACAGCGGGCGAAGGACTTCGTCGACGGCCACCTCGGCGTAGAACCGCGCGATGATCCGGGTGAAGGCCGGTTCACCGCCGATCGCCTCGTACAAGGTCGTGGGGTCTGGTTCGCTCACGGGCACACTTCCATTCTGCCCTTGTCCTACTGGGCGGCGGGGCCGGTCGACATAAAGCGCCCCAGAGGGGGTTCGAAGCCCGCCTCGTCGAGTGCGGCGAGCAGGTGCGCCCGCAGCGCGCGCTGCACGGACCACTGCTTGCCCGGGCGGACCTTCACTGTCATGCGGACCTTGATGCCTTCGGGCGTGACGGTCTCCACACCGAGCATCTCGGGCGGCTCCAGCACGTTGGGGGCCAGCGCCTCGCTCTCCAGCAGCGCGGTCGACTTCTCGGCCATCAATTCGATGGCCTTTTCGACGTCGGCGGAGTAGCTCAGCGGAACGTCGACGACGGCCACCGCGAAGCCCTGGCTCGAGTTGCCGACCCGCAGCACCTCGCCGTTACGGACGTACCAAACGGTGCCGTTGATGTCACGCAGGGTGGTGATCCGGAGGCCGACGGCCTCGACGGTGCCGGACGCCTCGCCGACGTCGACGACGTCACCGACGCCGTACTGGTCTTCGATCATCATGAAGATGCCGGAGAGGAAGTCCTTGACCAGGTTCTGCGCGCCGAAACCGAGCGCCACCCCGACGATGCCGGCGGAGGCGATGATCGGTGCCAGGTCGATGCCCAGTTCGCCCAGGACGAGGATGAACGCGAGGCCGTAGATGAAGAACGTCGCCATCGACTTCAGCACCGAGCCGATCGTGGCGGCGCGCTGACGGCGTCGTTCCATGACCGCCGACCCGAGCACTTCGGGAGCCTTCTCCCGCAGCGGTCTCAACAGGGCGGGCAGCTTCTTGGAGCCGCTCGGCATCCGCGTCACGCGGTTGATCAGGCGACGGACCAGGTACCGCAGCAGGAACGCCACGGCCATGATCAGCAGGATCTTGATCGGCTTCGTCAGCAGCCAGCCGGCCGACGCGGAGAGCCATTCGTTGTTTGTGACCTGGAACACCTGGCCGCAGAAGGTGCTGGCGTCCTTGACGCAGGCCGGAGGTTCGGTGGGCAGCAGGTTCACGGAGAAGAATTGTCCTTTCCAGCTCGGCGGGGACCGTTCGCGCTGCTGGGCGCGGCGGGAGCCCCCGCGGATGCGAAACACCCATCTTCAGGTGGACGCGGGGTCGCGCGCATGTGACACGTCTTGTAACACACGTGCACTTTGGGGCTGATCTGTGGTCGACTATGCCTGCACCGGTGGAGGTGGTCGAGTGCCAGACCGACAACCCATCCCCCTCGGCGTCCCGAGCCAAGCCTTGGCCGGACAGGCGCCGGAGGTCGTGTTGCGCGCTCATCCGGGAGGTGCCCCCTCGCACGGGGCCCTACCGGGCGGGCCGGGAACCCGGCCAGGGGGTGTTGCCCGCCCGCCCGGACAGCGTAGAGGGCGGGATCCGTCGCCTACGGCGGCACCCACGACGACTTCGTGGGGTCGCAGACGGGTATTGCTGTTGAACGCCACGTTCGAGCCGCTCACGGCGCTGCCGTTGCGGCGCGCGGTGGTGCTGGTGATGTGCGGCAAGGCCGAGGTGGTGCATGGCGACCCCGGAGGGCTCGAACTGCACGCCGCCACGGTTTCACTGCCCGTGCCTTCGGTGATCCGGCTGAGTACCTACGTACGCGTGCCCTACCGCGCGCAGGTGCCGCTGACCCGGGCCGGGCTGATGCACCGCGACCGGTACCGCTGCGCCTACTGCGGGGGAAGGGCCGAGACGATCGACCACGTCGTCCCGCGCAGCCGTGGCGGTCCCCACAGCTGGACGAACTGCGTGGCCTGCTGCGCCAAATGCAACCATCGGAAGGCGGACAAGCTGCTGTCCGAGATCGGCTGGCGGCTGCGCGTCGTGCCGAGGGCCCCGCACGGGCCGCACTGGCGGCTGCTCGCCCACTCGAAGGAAGCGGACCCGTTGTGGCGGCCGTACCTGGGAACGGCGGCCTGACCGGGGCCTGAAGAAACGTCGGCGCCCCGGCTGCCTTCCGGCGGCCGGGGCGGGCCGATGATGCCGTCGTGCTGCTCGGTACCGCTGAAAATCACGCAATCTCCTACTGCCGCGTCTCGCCGTCCGGCCGGTCGTGCTCGGGCTCAGGCGGCCAGCGCGAAGTCGTTCTTGCAGGTCACGCGGGTGCCGCGAGTGACGCGCGTGCCACGGGTGACCCGGGTTCCGCAGGTGACACGAGTGCCGGCCGTGACGCGGGTGCCGCGTGTGACGCGCGTACCCCGGGTGACGCGGGTTCCACAGGTGACGCGAGTGCCGGCGGTGACGCGGGTGCCTCGGGTCACCCGGGTGCCACGGGTGACGCGGGTGCCGGCGGTGACCCGGGTACCGCGAGTGACACGAGTACCCCGCGTAACCCGTGTGCCCGCCGTCACACGCGTGCCGGTGAAGAATTCAGTTTCGAAGAGTGACGAAATGTCGTCGTTGATCGCCTGGCCGGGTGTCTGGGTGCTCTGCATGACATATCCTCCTGCGACCGGTGCGTTACCTGCTGGGGTGGGGAAGCTGGGCGCAAGGCCCGTACAGGTGAAAAAGCTACGAGGATTTCAAGGCCGCGACAAGACGACAGCGCCCGGTGCGGCCGCCCGTACGTTGAGTTGCAACCTTTCGGCCTTGAGGGCTTCGGCTCAACGTGGGAGCGCTTTCGCGGCAAGCGGCGGACGGCCCCTCCCGGACGGCGAGTGGTGAGCGGCACGGAGCGCGTCACGGGACCGGGTGCGGCACGGCGTTCCGTACCCGGGTCGGATACGCTCACGCGCGTGAACCTTGTCGAGACGATCCTGGTCTTCGCGGTGATCCCTCTGGCCATCTACGCGCTTTGCGGGGTGGCCACGCTGCGGTCGAAGGGCGCGGGCAACGCCCGGTACCGGCCGGGGCAGCCGTGGGAGTACCCGGCCATGTGGTGGAGCGCCAACCCCGAGGGGGTCGGCGCCAGGCATTCGCACGCGAGCGTGGGCGGTGCGACCGCCGTCGGTGCGACGGACGGAACTTCGGTGACGGGAGGCGCTCGTGGCAACTGGTGAACTGACCCACGCGTCCGCAGCTGTTGACGAAGAGCCCGGTTACGGCGCCGCCGTTACCTCCAGCGGCCGGATTTCCGCTGCCAGGATGTACGAACCGGCTGGGCCGAACAGCCCATTCTCGACCCAGCAGCTTGCCCGGCTGGACGAGGCGCTGACGCTGGCCAGCCGTGAGACCGGCCTCGACTTCAGTGTGTACCTCGGCGAGCTCGGCGACGACACCCGCGCGGCCGCCGAAGGCCTGCTGGCCTCGACCGACAACCCGGCCGACGCCGTGGTCGTCGCCGTGTCGCCCGGCCAGCGGGTCATCGAGATCGTTACGGGCTCGCAGGCCCGGTACCGCCTGCCCGACCGCGGCGCGAAGCTCGCCGTGGCCAGCATGGTGGCCTCCTTCAAGGAAGGCGACCTCATCGGCGGCCTCGTGAACGCCCTGCGCATGCTCAGCGACCAGGCCGGCTCGCCTCGGCACTGACGCTCGCTTCAAGCACTTTCAAGTGCAATGAAGGGGCCTTTCATCGCAAAATTTGCGATGAAAGGCCCCTTCATTGCGTTACGGGACCGACCGCCTCACCGGACTAGGCGTCGGCCTGCGAGTCGAACTCACGGGCGGCCAGCGCGCGGACGATCCCGGCCCGGCCTTCCGAAACGAGACGGCGCAGCGCCGCCGGGTGCTCCCCGGCCAGCCACGTGTCCGACGCCTCAACGGTCGACGGTTCGACCGCCCACGACGGGTACAGCCCGACGACGGTCGGCTGCGCCCGCTCGCTGGAGCGCCGCTGCCACACCTCGTCGACGACGTCGAAGTAGCGTGTCACGTAGTCGCCGAGCAGATGCTTCTGACCGGGGTGGGAGAACCCGGTGATCAGCGAGTCGCTGACCGCGTTGGGCAGCTCGTCGTCGTACACCGCCCGCTGCCACGCGTCGGCCTTCGCCTCGCTGGTCGGCCGGAGCGCCCGCGAGCGCTCCGCCTGCCGCCGCCCCGCGGCGGTGTCGTCCTTGGTGAGTTCCGCGTCGATCTCGGCGTTCTCCGCCTTGCCGTGCGCGACCAGCGCCTGCAGCAGCCGCCAGCGCAGGTCGGTGTCGACGGTCAGGCCCTCCAGCGGTGCCGTGCCGTCGAGCCAGCCCGCGATGATCGCCAGCGTCTTTTCGTCGAGCACGCATCCGGCGAGCGAGTTCACGAACGCGAGCTGGTGGTCCGAACCGGCCTCGGCGCCCTGTGCCAGCTCCAGCAGCCGTCCGGAGAACTCCGGCCAGCCCTTGTCCGCCGCCCAAGCCGGGTTCGCGTACGAGTTCAGCGCCGTCTGCGCCTGCAGCAGCAGCCGCTGCACGACGCCGACCTCGGTCTCGGTGTGCACGCCGCGCTGGACCAGCGTGACGAAGTCGCGGGCCTTGAGCTCGGCCTCCCGCGTCATCTCCCAGGCCGCCGACCAGCACAGCGTGCGGGGCAGCGGATCGGTGATGTCGGCGATGCGGTCGATCAGCGTGGTCAGCGACGCCGGGTCGAGCCGCATCGTGCAGTAGGTCAGGTCGTCGTCGTTGACCAGCACGAGCTTGCCTGCCGGGAGACCGACCAGCTCCGGCACGTCGGTGCGTTCGCCGTCGACGTCGAGTTCGACGCGGTGCTTGCGCACGATCTTGCCGTTCTCGTCCTCGTCGTAGACGCCGACCGCGACGCGGTGCGTCCGCAGCTCACCGGCACCCGGCTTGGCGCCGGTCTGCGTGACCGCGAAGGAGGTGTACGCGCCGTCCGCGCCGACCTCGTAGCGCGGGCTCAGCGAGTTGAGACCGGTGGTCTCCAGCCACTGCGCGCTCCACCACGACAGGTCGCGGCCCGAGGCCTCTTCCAGCGCGCCCAGCAGATCCGCCAGGGTCGCGTTGCCCCAGGCGTGCTTGCCGAAGTAGACCTTCAGGCCTTCGAGGAAGTGGTCGAGCCCGACGTAGGCGACGAGCTGCTTGAGCACGCTCGCGCCCTTGGCGTAGGTGATGCCGTCGAAGTTCACCTCGACCGCGTGCAGGTCGACGATGTCCGCGGCGATCGGATGCGTCGAGGGCAGCTGGTCCTGCCGGTACGCCCACGACTTCTCGATGTTCGCGAAGCTGGTCCAGGCGTTCTTGTACTCGGTCGCCTCGGCCTGCGCGAGCACGCTCGCGAAGGTCGCGAACGACTCGTTCAGCCACAGGTCGTCCCACCAGCGCATGGTGACCAGGTCGCCGAACCACATGTGCGCCATCTCGTGCAGCAGCGTCTCGGCGCGGCGCTCGTAGGCGTAGCGCGTGACGCGGCTGCGGAAGACGTAGTCCTCCAGGAAGGTGACGGCGCCCGCGTTCTCCATCGCGCCCGCGTTGAACTCCGGCACGAACAGCTGGTCGTACTTGGAGAACGGGTAGGGGGTGGCGAACTTCTCGTGGTAGAAGGCGAAACCCTGCTTGGTCTCGGTGAACAGCCTGTCCGCGTCCATGTGCTCGGCGAGCGAAGCGCGGCAGTAGATGCCGAGCGGGATCGTGCGGTGGTCGTCGGAGTACTCGTCGCTCCACTCGCTGTACGGGCCCGCGATGAGCGCGACCAGGTAGGTCGAGATCCGCTCGGACACGGCGAAAACGGTGCGGACGGCGCCTTCCGGGGTCTCTTCCGTCGACTCGACCAGCGCGTTGGAGATGACCTTCCAGTCCTTCGGCGCGAGCACGGTGAGCCGGTAGACCGACTTGAGGTCGGGCTGGTCGAAGCAGGCGAACATGCGCTTGGCGTCGGCGGTCTCGAACTGCGTGTAGAGGTAGACGCCGTCGTCGACCGGGTCGACGAAGCGGTGCAGGCCCTCGCCGGTGTTCATGTACCGGCAGACCGCGTCCACGACGAGTTCGTTGGACTCGGCGAGCGACGGCAGTTCGACGCCCTTGTCCTCGACGTACCCGCTGACGTCGAGCTCCGTCCCGTTGAGGACGGCCGACTCGATCCCCTCGGCGACGATGTCGACCCACGACGCTTCGCCGCTCCTGGCGCTCGCGAACTTGATCGTCGTCTTCGACGTGAAGGTCTTCTCACCGGGACCGCCGCGGCCGTCGGTCAGATCCAGCTCGATGTCGTAGGACTCGACGTCGAGCAGCTCCGCGCGCAGCTTGGCTTGGTCTCGGGTCAGGTTGGGGGCGGGCACTGGCACCTCTGGTCATCGGTATCGGTTTTGGTTTCCAACTACTGGCATCCAATCATGTCCGGGGTGGTGCTGACGACGGGAACAACACCGACGGCCGCGATGTTGGCTCGCTGTGTAGCACTCCGTAGGCACCGCTCCACCAGACGATGGCATTGGGAGAACTTGATGACCGCCCCGTCCGAGACGACCAAGGTCGACTTCTACTTCGACCCGATCTGTCCCTTCGCCTGGATCAGCTCGCGCTGGATCCTCGAAGTGGAAAAGCACCGCTCGCTCGATCTGCGCTTCCGGATCATGAGCCTTTCCGAGCTCAACAGCGGCCGCGAGGACCTGCCTGAGCAGTACAAGGAGCTCTTGAGCCAGGGCTGGGGCCCGGTCCGCGTCGCGACCGCGCTGGCGCAGAAGAACGGCGAGGAGGCCCTGCGCGAGTTCTACACCGAGTTCGGCACGCGCCACCACAATCAGGGCAACAAGGACATCCCGCAGGTCATCAAGGAGACCCTCGAGGCCATCGGCGCCCCGGCCGAACTGGCCGCGGCCGCGGAGTCGGCCGAGTACGACGAGGCGCTGAAAAAGAGTCACTACGAAGGTATGAACCCCGTCGGAATGGACGTCGGTACCCCGACCATCCATATCGACGGTGTCGCCTTCTTCGGCCCGGTGCTCAGCTCGATCCCGCGTGGCGAGGACGCCGTCAAGATCTTCGACGGCGCCCGCGCGCTCGCGAGCTACCCGGACTTCTTCGAACTGAAGCGCACCCGGACCGGGGATCTGAACTTCGATTAAGGGGTCTCCAGGGCGGCCCTGGTGACATCGTCGGGGTAGGGGGACTTCGCGACGGCTTCGTCCGTCGTGAGGTCTCCTGCCTTGATCCGCGTCTTGAGCGCGACGAGTTCGCGCAGCCCGTCGCGGTGCTTCGCGATGAACGCGGTGTCGACCGGGTCTCCGTGCCCGGCGACGATGATCTTCGGTTCCAGCGCGAGGATCGCGTCCATCACGCCGGGCCATTCGGCCAGCGAGGTGCCGTCGTTGAAGGAGAACGCGCTGAAGCCCGCTTCGGCGTTCTCGACGGCGTCGCCCGCGTAGAGGACACCGGCGTCGGGGACGTGCACGAACAGATCGTGGTCGGTGTGGGCGTGGCCGAGGAACCGCAGCACGACGACGCGGCCGCCGAGGTCGATCTCGGCGGTGTCGACGACCGGTTTGTCCGGCAGGGTGATCTCGGTGCGTTCCAGCGCCTCCGCCATCTCCGGGCGGTTTTCGCCGAGATAGTGCTGGATCCATTTGAGCCGCGCGCCGTCGCCGTAGGTGGTCAGCTCGGTCAGGCACCCTTCGTGCGCCCAGACGTCGCACGGCAGGAACGCCGTCGTGCCGAAGGCATGATCGAAATGCGCGTGCGTGTAGACGACCGACCACGGCAGCGGGGTGATCTCCCGGACCGCCGCGGCGAGTTCGGCGCCCTGGTCGACGTCGCCCCGGACGTCGACGACCAGGCAGCGTTCACTTCCGACGACCAGGCCGACCGTCAAGTCCAGCTCCTCGTAGCGACGGGCGTACACGCCGTCCGCGAGTTCGAGCCAAGTCACGAATCCTCCAGAATTCCGTTGCGCAGCACAGGCACCGTGCCGCTGATGTCGAGCTTCGCGGCCAGCCTCACGTCGTTCGCGTGCCCGGCCGCGACGAGCTCGCGCCCTGAAGAACACTCTGTCAGTGCTTCGGCGATGTCGATCGCTTTTGCCGCGACGGCCGCCAGACTGGCTTCAGCGGACAGGCGGCCGTAGCCCTCCAGTGCCGCGACGATCGCTCCAGCGCCGAGTTGGTCCTCCACACACGGCCTCAGTGGTCCGAACGTCTTGGCTTCGGTACGGATGTCGATGCCCCAGCGTTCCCCGGCCGGGATGACGCCGATCGGTCGCCCGTCCGCGAGTTCCGCCGCACGGGTGGCGACGGCGGTCGCGTTGCGCAGGCAGCCCGCCAAGACTTCGGTACCGGTCGTGGCGGCGGCGTCGCAGAGCGTGGCGCCGTTGGGGGACGGCAGCGCCAGGAGTGTGCCGGAAGGGATTTCCGTCACAGACGAAGGTCGCAAAGTCCATTCGCTTTCACCCGCGAGGATGGCACCGCGCGCTTTCGCGGCCTCCTCGCCGCGGCGATCGTGCCAGCGGACGGGCAGCACCCGGCCACCGTTTCCCAGCACGAGATCCGTTGTGGTGCAGAAGGAAAGCACGTCGACGACGACGAGCACGGCGCAGTCCGCGCCCAAGGCGGTGACACCTTCGGGTCCCCATTCGAGCCTGATGTCCACCCCCACAGCATGCCCGCGCCGGAACGTGATGGCAGACTCCGCACCGTGCGTGTTTACCTTGGCTCTGACCATGCCGGTTTCGAACTGAAGAACCACCTCGTGGCCCATCTCAAGGAGCAGGGTCACGACGTCGAGGACGTCGGTCCCTTCGTCTACGACGCGGCGGACGACTACCCGGCCTTCTGCATCGAGGCGGCCCGCCGGGTCGTCGCGGACGAGGGCAGCCTCGGCATCGTCGTCGGCGGTTCCGGCAACGGCGAGCAGATCGCGGCCAACAAGGTGAAGGGCGCTCGCGCCGGCCTCGCGTGGAGCGTCGAGACCGCGAAGCTCACCCGCGAGCACAACCACGCCCAGCTGATCGGCGTCGGCGCGCGGATGCACACCGCCGAAGAAGCGACCGAAATCGTCGACGCCTTCCTCGCGACCCCGCCGAGCCCGGACGAGCGGCACGGCCGCCGGGTCCAGCAGATCGTCGACTACGAGAACACCGGCTGGCCGCCGCCGCTGCCCGAGCACTGACATGCCCGAGGGGCACACGCTCCATCGGCTGGCACGCCTGCACAAACGCCGTTTCGCCGGTCATCCGGTCGAAGTGAGCAGCCCGCAGGGGCGGTTCGCCGCCGAAGCGTCCCGTTTGGACGGCCGGGTGCTGGTGAAGGCCGAGGCGTACGGGAAACACCTGTTCCACGACTACGGTCCACACGGGACGGTGCACGTCCACCTCGGCCTCTACGGCTCGTTCTCCGACGACCCCTTGCCGGTCTCGGAGCCGGTGGGACAGGTGCGGATGCGGCTGATCGGCCCGACCCATTCCGCCGACCTGCGCGGGCCGACCCGGTGCGAACTGCTCGACACGCCCCAGGTCGACGCGATCAAGGCCCGGCTGGGACCGGATCCGCTGCGCCGTGACGCGAAGCCGGACATGGCGTGGGAGCGGATCTCGCGGTCCAAGACCTCGATCGCGGCGTTGCTGATGGATCAGTCGGTGCTGGCCGGGGTCGGCAACGTGTACCGCGCCGAAGTGCTGTTCCGGCACGGTGTCGCCCCGCTCCTGCCCGGCCGCGCGCTCGATCGCGGGCTGTGGGAAGACCTGTGGGCGGATCTCGTGACGCTCATGCGGCACGGTGTCCGGGTGGGACGGATCGACACGGTCGCGCCGGAACATCTGCCCGAGGTCACCGGCCGCGCGCCGCGGCAGGACCGGCACGGGGGCGAGGTCTACGTCTACCGCCGCGAAGGGCTGCCGTGCCTGGTCTGCGGGACGGCGGTGCTGCGCAGCGACCTGGCCGCGCGGAACCTCTTCTGGTGCCCGACCTGCCAGCCCGCTTGACGCGCTTCCCCAACTGCAATGAAGGGGCCTTTCATCGCGAAATTTGCGATGAAAGGCCCCTTCATCTCATGCTCGGGAGCCTAAGCGGGCTAGAAGTCGAACCCGCCACCGTCGAAGCCGCCACCGTCAAAACCGCCGCCATCGAAGCCGCCGCCGTCGAACCCACCGGCGTCCCCGCCCAGGTCGCCACCGGCGTCGCCACCCGCGTCCGCGGCCGCGTCCTCCTGGCCCGCGTCGTAGCCGGACTCCCAGGCCGACGCGCTCGCGACCCCGGCCATCCCGGAGAACATCGCGCTGAACAGCAGCATCGATCCGAGACCCCAGGCACCGGCGACGAGCGCGGGCTTCCACCATGGCTCGCTGTACCAGCCCTGCGGCACCGGACGGCCCGCCACGCGGCCACCGGGGTAGTAGTGCGGCGTCCGCTGGCTCGGATCCGGCGAGGCCTCGTAGTGCTCGCCCTCGACGTCGACCGAGCGGTACTCGGTGACCTTGCCGGCGCGGTCGCGCTCTTCGCTGCCGGGCAGTTCCGGACCGGGGTCCATGCCCATCGCGATCCTGGCCGCGCGGACGTAGTAGAGGCCCTCGATGGCGGTTTCACGCACCAGCCGGGCCTGCTCGACGGTCTGTGCCTGTTCCATCTGGGAACCCGCCGCGGTGAAGCGTTCGGACGCGTCCGCCATCGCCTGCTGGGAGGCGGTGTCCGTGCCGGTGATGTTCATGACCTGACCGCCGAGTCGCTCGACGAGGCGCCGTGCGTCCGCCTTCGCGTCGTCCAGCTGGCGCTTTTTGGCCGCCGCCTGGGATTTCGCGAAGTAGATACCGCCGCCGACCACGACGGCGAGGAGCACGATCAGGAAGATCGCGGTGCCCATGGGTTCACTCCAGGAATCGTTCGGCCCTTTGCCCGGACAACGCGGCCGGTGTACCGGGGGTTCCCGCCAGTGCTCCCGGTCACCGCGAACACTGGCGGGCGAAACTAGAACACGTTATAGTTCGACCCCATGAAGTTCACCCTGTCGATCGCGATGAATCCGCTCGATCAGCTGGGCGAGCTCGCCCGCGCGGCCGAAGAGGCCGGATTCTCCTCGATCGCGCTCCCGGATTCCCTGTTCTATTCCGAAACCGTTTCCGCCGACTATCCGTATACCCCCGACGGCAGCCGGTTCTGGACCGAAGAGACGCCCTGGGCCGATCCACTGGTGGCGGCGGCGTCGATGGGCGCGGTCACCGAACGGCTCACTTTCTACACCTCCGTGCTCAAACTCGGCTCCCGCAATCCGGTGCTGCTGGCGCGCCAGGTCAACACGGTCGCGGCGCTGACCGGAGGCCGCTTCGGCCTCGGGCTCGGCGTCGGCTGGTCGCCGGAGGAGTTCCGCTGGTGCGGCGCGCCGTATGAGAAGCGCGGCAAGCGCGTGGACGAGGCCATCGACGTGCTGCGCCTGATCCTCGACGGCGGGATGGTCGAGTTCCACGGCGAGTTCTTCGACTTCGACAAGCTCCGGATGAGCCCGACGCCGCCGTCGCGGGTGCCGTTCTACATCGGCGGGCACACCGAGGTCGCGTTGCGCCGGGCCGCGCGCGTCGGCGACGGCTGGTCGTCGGCGATGATGAAGTTCGACGACCTCCGCGACACCATCGCCCGGTTGCGTGCGCTGCTGGCCGAACAAGACCGCGCTGAAGACCCGTTCGAGTACCAGGCCGTCTGCATCGACAAGTTCGGCCTCGACGGTTACCGCGAGCAGGGCGACATCGGCGTCACCGACATCATCACCATGCCGTGGGTGTTCGACGGCCTCGGGTTCGACGCCGAAGTCGGCCCGAAGCTGGACTCCATCAAGAAGTTCGGTGACGAGATCATCGTCAAGATCGGAGACTGAGCCATGGGTGTCGACGTCTGCTGGGATCCGGCCGCCGCGCAGCCGCCCGCACGCCGGGCCGCGTTTCGTTCGATGACCGCCGTCACCGCCGGGGACAAGGCCGCGTGGCTGGAACTCTTCGCCGGGGATGCCGTCGTCGAGGACCCGATCGGCCCCTCCATGTTCGACGAAGAAGGCAAAGGACACCACGGGCACGACGGCATCAGTGCCTTCTGGGACAAGACGATCGCGAACGTCGAACGCTTCCAGTTCACCATCCGCGACTCCCACGCGGCCGGTGACGAGGTCGCGAACGTCGGCACGATCACCACGTACCTGCCCGGTGGCTATCGCGTCGACACCGACGGCGTGTTCGTCTACCGGGTCCGCGAGGACGGGCTGATCGTGTCGATGCGGGCGTTTTGGGAGACCGAACGCGCGATGGCCACGGCTCGCCAAGAGGGCTGAGCATGCGGCGGCGGGTCATGATCACGCTCTTGGCCGTCGTGGCCGCGGGGGTGGTCGCCGCCGTCGTGGTGACCTCCCGGGAGAAACCGCTTCCGGAGGCGGCACCCAGCCCGCCGCCTCCGGCGACGACGACGGCGGCACCACCCGTGGCCTTCTGCCCGGAGACCGCGGAATCGGATCGCGTACGCTCCCCGTCCGGTCTCGACGGGAAGACGGGACCGCGCACCCCTTCCGGTCCGCATCGGCTGGCCTACTTCGTGATCGACGACAAGGGCATGCATGACTTCACCGGCACCGCCGCCCAGCATCTGCCGATGGGGACTTCCCAGGAGGGGTGGGTCCAGGTGGTGGTGTGTGAGTACCCGAAGCCGACGGACAAGCCCATCGGCACCTGTGACGGGTACGAACGGCAGGGGAGGCCGCCCCTCTCCGTCGCCGTCACCGGTGTCCAATACACCTACAAGGCCTACGACGCCGAAAGCAAACGCCTGCTCGACACCTTCGTCCTGCCCGGGGTCCGGGTGTGCCCGGACTCGGTGACGACGTTCGACGACGTGCCCCGCGCCATCGAAGCCCGGTCCGACTACACCGCGGTGATGGGCCGCCTGCTGCCGCACCTGCGCGTGTGAAGCTCAGCCGAGCCGCTGCGCCCGAAGCCTCAGATACCGCTTCTCCGGTTCGCTCGCGGTCTTCCCGGCGGCCCGCAGATAGGCCTCACGCGCGGCGCCGGTGTCACCGGCCAGTTCCAGCAGATGCCCGCGGACCGAATCGACCCGGTGGGTCTGGTCCATCCGGGCGTCGCCGTCGAGGGTGGCGAGCAGTTCGAGACCCGCTTCCGGGCCGTGGACCTCGGCGACCGCGACGGCGCGGTTGAGCGTGACGACCGGTCCCGGCGAGACCTTCTCGAGGACGTCGTAGAGCGCGAGGATCTGAGACCAGTCGGTGTCGGCCGCGGTGGCCGCTTCGTCATGGACGGCGGCGATCGCGGCCTGCACCTGATAGGGCCCGACAGGCCCGGCTTCGAGCGCCCCGCTCACCAGCGAGACCCCTTCGGCGATCATCCCGGCGTCCCACCGTGAGCGGTCCTGATCGGCGAGGGGGATGAGCGAGCCGTCGTCACCGGCACGGGCGGCGCGGCGGGCGTCGGTCAGCAGCATGAGCGCGAGCAGGCCGGTGACCTCGTCCTCGTCGGGCATCAGCCGGTGCAGCAGGCGGGTCAGCCGCACGGCCTCGGCGGTCAGGTCGGCGCGGTGCAGCTCGGGGCCGCCGCTGGTCGTGTAGCCCTCGTTGAACATCAGATACAGCACGTGGAGGACGACGCGGAGACGTTCGGCGAGTTCGGCGGGCGGCGGCAGGACGAACTCCGCGCCCGCCTTCTTGATGGTCTGTTTCGCGCGGCTGACGCGCTGAGCCAGCGTCGATTCTCCGACCAGGAACGCGCTCGCGATCTCGCCGGTGGTCAGGCCGCCGACCGCGCGCAGCGTGAGCGCGAGTTGCGACGGCGCGGACAAGGAAGGGTGGCAGCACAGGAAGAGCACGGTGAGGGTGTCGTCCGATTCGGACACAGTGGACGCTTCGCCCGGGCCGGACAGGTCCATCAGCGCGGAGTTCTCCTCGCGCCGCCGCCGCGCGCTCTCGCTGCGCCACTCGTCCACCAGCCGCCGTGAAGCCACTGTCGCGAGCCAGGACTTCGGGCTGTCCGGGATGCCCTGCTCCGGCCACTGCTGCGCGGCCGAAAGCAGGGCCTCCTGGACGGCGTCCTCGCAGGCGTCGAACTGCCCGTGCCGCCGTGCCAGCAGACCGATGACCTGCGGCGCCAGCTCCCTGAGCAGCGCTTCCACCTGGCGTTCCACATTCACGACGCCAGTCTTACCGCATTTGGTCCTCTGAACGCGTACCTACCGCATCCAGAGGACTAAACGCGGGGCGTCAGGCGACGGGGGAGTAGTGCGAAGCGTCGCCTTCGCGGGATTCGCTCGGCACCCCGTCGATGCCCACCGGGACGTCACCCGCCACGGTCACCCGGTTCAGGCGACGGGGCAGGTCGTCGTAGTTGTCGACGGCGTAGTGCTGGGTGATGCGGTTGTCGAACAGCACCAGCTGGTTCGGCGCCCAGGTCACCCGGACGACGTTCTCCGGCCGCGTCACGTACGACTGCAGCAACTGGAGGATGTCCCGCGACTCGCCCTTGGACAGGCCGATGATCCGCTGCGCGAACCCGCCGATGTACAGCCCGCGCTCGCCGGTAACCGGGTGGACGCGCACCACCGGATGCACCGAGCGGAACTTCTGCGAAATGAAGACCTGACGGCGTTCCTCCTCCGCCTCGTCAAGGGACTCCGGCGGCTTCGCGTAGTCGTAGTCGTTGGTGTGCTCGGCGCGCAGCGTGTCCGCGAACGCCCGGAGCGGTCCGGGCAGATCGCGGTAGGCGGTGGCCGAGTTGGCGATCAGCGTCTCGCCACCGTATGGCGGCACGACCAGGCTGCGCAGTGTGCTGGCCTTCGGCGGGTTGTGCACGAAGGTGACGTCGGTGTGCCACTGGTTCGCGCGGCCCCGTTCGCTGTCGACCGGCAGGATCGCGGGCTCGCCTTCGACCGAGGGGACGGTCGGGTGCGCCTTCGTCAACTCCCCGAAGTACGCGGCGAAGCGCTGCTGGCCCGCGTCGTCGAGGTCGACGTCCCGGAAGACGAGCGCCTTGTGCTCGTGCAGGGCGTCGGTGAGGAAGGCGACGGTCGGCGCGTCCAGTTCCGCGGCGGGATCGACACCGATCACCTCGGCGCCGATCCGGCCGGTGATCTTGCGGACCTCGACCTGGGTGTTGAGGGCGGTCATGCGGCGTGCTCCTTCACTGTGGTGGTGCGGGTGACGGGCCGGGCGAGGCCGTAGTGGCCGCGCAGGGTCGTGGCGGTGTATTCGGTGCGGAACAGGCCGCGCCGCCGCAGTTCCGGGACGACGAGGTCGACGAAGTCGACGAGTCCTTCGGGCAGGGTGGGCGGCATGACGTTGAAGCCGTCGGCGGCGCCTTCGGTGAACCAATGCTCCAGCTGGTCGGCGACCTGGATGGCGGTGCCGGCGAAGACGCGATGGCCGCGGCCACCCGCCAGCCGTTCGATGAGCTGGCGGATGGTCAGGTTCTCACGCCTGGCCAGGCCGGTGACCAGGTCGAACCGGCTCTGCGCGCCTTCGGTGAACGTGCCGACGTCGGGCAGCGGCCCGTCGAGCGGGTACGGCGTCAGGTCGTGGTCGAGCATGTTCGACAGCTGCCGCACGCCGTACTCGGGGGTGATGAGGGCGTTGAGCTCGGCTTCACGTTCCTTCGCTTCGGCCTCGGTGCGGCCGAGGATCGGGCTGATCCCGGGCAGGATCTTGATCTCGTCGGGCGAGCGCCCGTATTTCGCGAGCCTGCCCTTCACGTCGTCGTAGAAAGCCTTGCCCTCCGCGAAAGTCTGCTGCGCGGTGAACACCGCCTCGGCGAAGCGGGCCGCGTACTCCTTGCCTGTCTCCGACGAACCGGCCTGGACCAGCAAGGGATGTCCCTGCACCGGACGCGGGATGTTCAGCGGGCCGCGGACCTGGAAATGCGGCCCGGTGTGGTCGATCGGGTGGATGCGGTCGGTATCGGCGTAGACCCCGCTCGCCTTGTCGATCACGGCCGCGTCGTCGTCCCAGCTGTCCCAGAGTTTCCTGGCCACTTCGACGAATTCGGTGGCCCGTTCATAGCGCAGGGAATGCGCAGGCCGGGCGTCGCGGTTGAAGTTGCGGGCTTCGTCCTCGCCCGCCGACGTCACGATGTTCCAGCCCGCGCGGCCACCGCTGAGATGGTCGAGCGACGCGAACTTCCGGGCCAGGTGGTACGGCTCGTTGTAGGTCGTCGACGCGGTCGCGATCAGGCCGATGTGCTCGGTGGCCCCGGCCAGCGCGGAAAGCAGCGTCAGCGGCTCGAACAGGGTGTGCGAGTTGTAGCGGACGTTGCCCCACAAGGCGACGCCGTCGGCGAGGAACAGCGAATCCAGCTTGCCGCGCTCCGCTGTGCGCGCGATGTCGACATAGTGCTTCAACGTGGCCGCACGGCGCGGATCGGTGCTCGGATGCCGCCATGCCGCCTCGTGATGACCGTTCGGCATGATGAACGCGTTGAGGTGCAGCTGTTTCTTGACCGAGGTCATGCCTTCTCCTTGACACGCCAGGTGGAGAACCGTCGCTCCAGCGCGACGAAACCCGCGTTGATGGCCAGGCCGAGCACCGACACCGTGATGATCGCGGCGTACATCTGCTGGAGCTGGAAGTTGACCTGGGAGTTGTTGATCAGATAACCGAGCCCGGCCTTGGCGCCGACCATCTCGGCGGCGATCAGGATGAGGATCGAGTACGCCGCCGCCATCCGGATGCCGGTGAAGATGGTCGGCACCGCGGACGGCAGGATCACCTTCCGGAAGAGGCTCGGATTGGACAGCCCGAGGGACCGCGCGGCCTTGACCAGCAGGGGGTCCACGGTGTTGACCCCGGCGATCGTGTTGAGCAGCACCGGCCAGACGCAGGCGTAGACGATCAGCGCGATCTTGGACACCTCGCCGATGCCGAGCAGGAGCGTGAACACCGGCAGCAGGGCCAGTGCGGCGGTGTTGCGGGCCAGCTCCAGCAGCGGGTTCAAGAACTCCGAGAGCGGGCGATACCAGGCGATCAGCAGTCCGAGCGGCACCGCGACACCCACGGCGATCACGAATCCGGCCGCGGACCGGCCGAGACTCGCCAGCAGATGGTCGGCCAGCTGCCCGTTCAGGATCAGTCCCCACAGCGCGACGAGGTCTTCCGACAGCGGCGGAAGGAAGGTCCTCGTGCCTTCGTCGAGAAGGTACCGGGGAGCGAGTTCCCAAATCGCCAGGAACAGCAGGATCGCCGCCGAACTGCGGAACACCTTGCGCAGCGGGTTCTTCTTGCGGGGGTTTTCGACCACCTTTGGTCCATTGTGGACCTTGAGTGCTTCGAGGGTGGCGGTCATCAGGCGGCCCTCCGGATCTCGTCGTGCAGGAGTTCCCACAGCCGATGGCGATGGGCCACGAACGCGGGCGCCGAGCGAAGGTCGGCGTTCGAGCGGTCGCCGAGGTCGATGTCGACCACCTCCTTGAGCCTGCCCGGCCGCGAGGTGAGCACCGCGACCTTCTGTCCCAGGTAGACGGCTTCTTCGATGCTGTGGGTGATGAAGACGATGGTCTTGCCCGTGCGCTTCCAGATCCGCCGCAGTTCCTCTTGCAGGAGTTCGCGGGTCTGGGAGTCCAAGGCGGCGTACGGTTCGTCCATCAGCAGCACGTCCGGGTCGTAGGCGAGGCTCCTCGCGATCGCGACGCGTTGCTTCATTCCACCGGAAAGCTGGTGGGGGAGATGGTCTTCGAACCCGGAAAGCCCGACAAGGTCGAGGAATTCCCGTGCCCGTTCCGCACGCTGCCGTTTGGTCAGCGTGCCGCCTTCGAGACCGAATTCGACGTTGGCGCGTGCGGTGCGCCAGGGGAACAGCGCGTACTGCTGGAACACGACCCCGCGATCCAGCCCCGGTCCGGTGACGGGCTTCCCGTCGATCAGCACCTCGCCGGAGGTGGGTTTCGCGAGCCCGCCGAGCAGATCGAGCAGCGTGGACTTGCCGGAACCGCTGGGCCCGACGAGCGACAGGAACGTGCCGTCCTCGATGTCGAGGGAGACGTCGTCCAGCGCGGTCAAGGCGCCGAAGGTCTTGGTGACCGAGCGGAGGCTGATCTTGGCGGTCACGCGCCACCGCCTTCGCGGAACGGGTTGAACTCGTTGGTGTAGATCCTCTTCAGGTCGACTTGGTCGTTCTTGATGAACCCGGATTGCTTGAGCCAGTCGGTCCAGAGCGTGTAGTCGTTGTCGGAGATCAGCCCGCCCTTGGTGACGCCGGTGCTCTTCCAGTACTTGAGCGTTTCGGTGTTCTCGTTGCGGCCGCGGGTTTGGATGATCTTGGTGAACCGGGCGACGACCTCGTCGCGGGGCGTGGTGCGTGCCCATTCGATCGCCTTGGCGACCCCGGTGACGAAGGTCTTCGTGGTCTCCGGGTACTTCTTGATGAAGTCGGTCCGCAGCACGTACGGCCCTCCGTTGTAGGGGCCGAAGGCCTCGACGTCCTTCACGATGGCGCGCACGCCGCCCCCGGCGAGGGCGCGGTCCTGGAGAACACCGTTGAGCGCGGCGACGTCGATCTGGCCGTTGCGCAGGGCTTGTTCGGTATTGATCGGCGGAAGGACGACCAGCTGCACCTGGTCGATCTCGGCGTCGGTCAGGCCGCTGCGTTTGAGCCAGGTGTCGAGGGCGGCCTCCAGGTTCGCGCCGACGGTGTTGACGCCGACCTTCTTGCCGATGAGGTCGCGGGGGTGGCGGATCGGGCTGTCTTCCTTGACGTAAAAGCCCAAAAAGGTCTTCGCGTCGGAACCGTAGTAGTTGACGACCGCCTTGATCGGGGCCCCGGCGTCGACGAGTTTGGCGACCGCGCCGGTGAAGGCGCCGCCGAAGTCGGTCTGGTCGGTCGCGGCGGACTGGATGTCCTGCGGTCCGCTGATCGTGTTGCCGACCCACTTGAGTTTGACGGGGCCGAAGTATCCGAGGTCTTCGGCGAGTTCAGGGAAGGTGACGTTGTTCGCCGACCCTTGGTAGCGGAGTTCGAGTTCTTCGGGCTGCCCGGCCACGCCCGCCGGAGTCGCGGAGGCGCCGCAGCCCGACAGCGCCAATCCGGCGAGGAGCGCGGCGATCAAGGGCACTGGTTTCTTCACGGTGGGCTCTTTCGTTCGAGTTCGCGTCGATGAAGAAGATTCTTCGCAGGCCCGGTGGAGAGCGTCAATTTTGCGATTTAATGAAGTAATCCCGGCCTCAAGAGACGTTGGCGAGCCGGGTGAAAAGCGGATCTTCGTAGAGGGCGTTCAACATGACCGCCCCGCCGGCCGTCGCCAGCTCGTTTCCCGGAAAGCTCGACGCCACAACGTTCTTCGCCGCGTCTTGGCAGATCCAAGAACGCTGGGAGACCTCGTCCCGAATCGTGGAAAGGCAGCCTTCGACGTCGCGTACACTCTGGTCGAGCACGATGAGGATTTCCGGATTGAGAACGTCGAAGAGCAAAGCAGCAGCCTGTCCGATAATTCGCCCGCGCTCATGGAAAAGGGCGACGGCGCCTTTGTTTCCCGATGCCGCCAAGTGGAGTACTGCGGTGAAACTCGGTTCTTCGAGAAGCCCTGCTTCGACGGCTTTGCGGGCGACCGTTCGTTCGGACACGGTGGCCTCCAAGCAGCCCGAACGCCCACAGCGGCAAGGCTCATCGCTGTCGTCGACCCGCAGATGCGCCACGGCGCCCGCGGCGGACCGCGGTCCATGATGGACGGTGTCACCGGTCGCGAAGGCGGCGTCGACCACGTTACCGGTGAACAACTGCACGACACTGCTGCGCGCTCTCGGTTGCCCCAGCAGCCTTTCGGCGTGAATCAGCGCACGGGAATGCCCGTCGACCCGGACGTCGAGACCGGTGACCTCCGTCAGCAGATCGCGCAACGGGACCCCTCGCCAGCCGAGCAGGCCGTGCTCCACCACCGTCCCCGACGCTTCGTCGACCCATCCACCGGTCGCGACGCCCAAGCCGAGCGGGATGCGTTCCGGTGCGTGTCCGATGAGGAGGTCGTCGAGCAGTTCCGCTAGCTGTGCGGCCTGCACGGCGGGCTCGGCTCCGTGATGCGGTGCCTCCAGTTGGGCCAGCACCTTTCCACGCAGGTCGAGGAGTCCGACTGTGAGGTGTTCGACCGCGATGTGCGCTCCGCACACCACGAACCGTTCCGTGTCGAGGTCCAGCGGCACATGTGGCCTGCCGACCGCGCCGGCCACCTCGGGCAGCTCGGTGAGGAACCCGCGGCGCATCAGCTCCGCCACATGCCCCGTGACGGCCGCCGCGGACAGCCCGGTGCGGCGCGCGATGGTGCTGCGCGCTATCGCCCCTTCGTCCAGCACCGCGCGGAGCACCGCACTGGCACTGGCGCTCCGCCTGCCGGTCACGGTGCCGATGTTCGCAAGCGGGTGCTGACGGACCTAGAGCTCTCAGCATCCGGGAGCCGCTCGCGGCACCCTCCCAGGGGCGAAGTCAGGCGGTCAGCTCACGGAAGAACTTGGCGCTGCGCTCACAGCGGTCCTCGTACCCCCGCGCCCGGTAGAAGGCGTGCGCACCGGTCCGGCGGCGGGAACTGCTGACCTCCATGCCACCACAGCCCCACCGCAGTGCCTCCGCTTCGGCGGTGGCGACCAGTTCACGTCCCACCCCGGTACCGCGCTGGGTCTCGTCCACCACCAGGGCCACGATCCGCCCCACGGAACCCTCTCGCTCGAGAAGCGGGATCGCGACCACCGCGATGACACCGACCACGCCTTCGCCCGCCATGGCGACGAACGCGGCACCTTCGGGATGACGCTCCCAGCGTTCGAGCCGGCGGCGCACGTCTTCCACTTCGTTGTCCGGGTAGCCCAGCTGGGCGAGCAGCCCGGTCACGGCGGGGGCGTCTGCGCTGTGAGCGTGGCGGATCTCCATGCCTCCCATTAAAGCGGTCGGCGAAAATCCGCAGGTCGAAGACCTATGGTCGGGATGACAGGATTTGAACCTGCGACCCTCCGCTCCCAAAGACCCGGGGGAGCGGTTTCCTGGGCTAGCCCAAGTTGCTTAAGCGCAGGTCAGCGCGATTTGTGCGACTCGTGAAGTGCCCCGACGGGGTACGAACTGAGACGGAATCTGAGACGGACACCGCCTCGCGACACACGTCAACGACGCTCGCTCGTTGGCGTGCGGGCAGTGTTGGGCTCGAAGGGGATGCGTCAGACTGTTGGACGTGGTCGAACTTGTGCTGACAGACAATCGCCGCAGTGAGTTGGTCGCGCTGCTTGACGATCAGGAACGTCTCCAAAGGGAGTACCCAAAACTCGCCGAGTACCTGGACATCGCACCAGGCTTGCCAGGGACCGGTGACGACCAGCTTGACGCAGCCTTCGACTTGCGGATGGTCCACTACCTGACAGCCAGCGAGTCGGCCAGTGGCAATCCGTACTGGGAGATCGTTGCGCCGCTCGTTTCTGAGCGCGCCGGTCGCCGAGTCGTCGATGGCGGCCGGCCTTCGGGCAGCAGTCGGCTCGCGTTCGCTGCCACGATCTTGCAGTCGAGCTTCGCCTACGCCATTCCGTCGCCGGAAACCCTGGAGTGGGTTGCATTGGCCTGTTCGGGGTTCGCAGTGGTCGAGGTAGGTGCGGGCCGCGGCTACTGGGCTGCCCAGCTGAGCCAGTCGGGCCTCGACGTTCGTGCGTTCGATATCGCACCGCCCGACGCGACTGTGAACGCGTCATTTGACCATGCAGTGGGGCGGCAAGCCGTGTGGCATTCCGTCCGGAGCGTTGAGGAATTGCAGCCGGACGTCTGGGACGGCGGCAAAAGTGCGCTCTTCCTGTGTTGGCCGCCAGGGTGGGGCAACTCGATGGCTTCAGAGTCGTTGGCCAAATTCGAAGCGTCCGGCGGTCATCGACTCTTGTTCATTGGTGAGCCACGTGGCGGAAAGACAGGCGATGAGTCATTTTTCGATGCTCTAGCAACGCGCTGGAGTCTTGTCGCCGAAGATGATCGATTTGTGTCGTGGTGGAACCTGAACGACGTTGCCCAGATTTGGGAGCGGAGCTAATCAACGAACAAATGCGGGCCAGGCTTCGAAAGCCGGGCCCGCATTTGAGGGTTAATCGACGGTCGATCTCACCGAAGGGTCATCTTGAAGACAAATGCATCATACCTGTCCCGGGGGTAGGAGATGTCAGAAATCATCACCACGTCGCCGTCTTCTGTGGTGAATTTTTGATGCACGGTCTTCACGATTTCTCCGGGTTCAACCTTCAGCCATTGGGCGTGTTCTGGAACAGGAAGCCGGTCGGCGTGGGTTTCCTCAAGGTACTTTGCGGTAGAGACCCCGGTGATCCCGAGCGGCTGATAGGTGTCAGATATGGAGATCGGCAGCCGCTCTTCAGTTGCTCTCGTAACAACATGAGTCACTATCTCGCCGACTGGCACGTTTAATGCTTCGGCTACTTCCGGGGGTGCAGGAATTTCCTCGGTGTCCCGCTCCACATGTGCCTCTTCGGCCGATTCATGACCAAAGGTTGTTTCCGCATCTTCGAACTGTCGCTCCAAGGCCACCCGAACGAGGTTTGTTCGACTCGAAACGAAGACCCCTCGACGTTGAACTGTTCGAACGAGACCCTGGTTCTGTAGAAGCTCGATCGCCTTTCTTGCAACGATCTTTGAGACACCGTTCTCTGCGGAAATCTCAGTGAGACTTGGCAGCTGAACGCCCGGAGGAAGCTGCCCGCTTCGAATTTTTCGAGCGTATTTACCTGCGATGGAAACGTACGCTGGCTCGGGCATTTGTTTCCTTCCATGCATTGGGGCGAGCGGACATTTCGCAGAGTATACACAGCTGCGTATACATAGCGTTCCGTTGATGGGTTGCCGCATCGCGACGCCAGTCCCCCTTGGGGACAGACGTCGCCTGCCCGAACTCTCAGCCCGACCTCGGTGGATTTGGCCGTTGCCTGATCGTTACTTTTAAAGGTTTTCCCAGGTGAGGGCTGCAAAACGGATGCCTCGGCCCTGTGTATATCCAACTGTGCATAACCAGGACTGTTGTGCATACACAGTTGCGTATACGCTGCGATCACAGCGACTCCAGAGGGGGTTGCGACCGCAGCAAAAGCAGATGCCCCGGCCAGTGCTGGCACACCGACCGGGGCTTGCACCGGAACCTTGGGAGTAACGATGCAGGTGGAACGTACCCGGCTGTACCGGGTTCGGACGGTCGCGGACAGCTTCGACGTCTCAGTGGCCACGATCTATCGAGCGGTCGAATCCGGAGCGCTACGTGCAATCCGGATTGGCACCGGGAGGGGCGCGGTTCGGATCCCGGGCGCGGCCATCGAGCAGTACATCGCCGCATGCGAGTCCGCCGCGGCAACAAGGGCTGAGCGCGAAGACCAGGATGAAGCTGGGTTCGCGGCTGGGGGTGCGGCCTGATGCGCACCTTCGGAGCGTTTCTGACGGGCGCGATGCTGATCGCGCTGGGAAATCTGTTGAGCGACTGGGACGTGAAGGCCGCTGTGGTGTGGCCCTGGTTTGTGGTCGCGGGTGTCTTCGCCGGCGTGTTTGGTCTGGCGGAGCTGGTGAAGGGAAACGCGGCGCGGCTGGTGACGGTCGCGGCCGGGTTGACCGGGTTGTCGGTGTGGTTCGCGGGCTGGGTTCCTGAGGAGACGCCGGGCTACGAGGTGTGGCCGTGGGGCCTGCTGATCGGTGGCCCGGTGCTGGCGGTCGCGGCATTCGTGAGTTTGCGTGGCCGGAGTGGTTCGGCGGGGCTGATCGGGAAGTGGTCGCGGCGGTCGCGCCGTAATGGCGGTGTGGCGTCGCGCTGGCAGATCCGGCGGGTGGCGTCGAAGTCGGCGATGCGGCGTAAGGCGAAGAC